>NZ_BNBY01000011.1:0-53361 GCF_014656195.1 Kitasatospora xanthocidica
AACGCCATGCCCGGCATCGCCCACCGCGCCCCCGGCCCCATCGTCGCCCTCCTCGAAGACGAACGCGTCACCGTCGAACTCATCAACGACGGCGTCCACCTCCACCCCTCCGTCCTCGACCTCGCCTACCGCACCGCCGGCCCCACCCGCGTCGCCCTCATCACCGACGCCATGGGCGCCGCCGGCATGGGCGACGGCCTCTACCCCCTCGGCCCCCTCCAGGTCCAGGTCACCGACGGCGTGGCGATGCTCCCGGACGGCAGCTCCATCGCGGGATCGACGCTCACCCTCGACCGGGTCTTCCGAAGATCGGTGACCGTGGGCAGGTTGCCACTGCCCGATGCCGTCGAGTCGCTGTCGGCGACCCCGGCCCGGCTGCTCGGCCTGAGCGACTCCATCGGCTCGCTGGAGGCAGGCAAGCTCGCCGACCTCGTCGTGGTCGACTCCGACACCTACGACCTGGTCGCCGTCATGCGCCGCGGCCGCTGGATCCTCGGCGCCGACCGCTTCCCCACGGTCGGGCCCGCCTGACCGCTCCGCGCCGGGCCCCGAACGCCGACGGCCGCCCGGCCGCCCGTCCCGGGACGGAAGTGTCGGGTCAACGTCGGGTGAACGTCGTGGCCGCCCGACCGCCCCGGGACCAGGATGGATGCCGAACCGCCCGACCTACCGACAAGGGGAAGCCCATGCAGTTCAAGCCCGCACGCCGCCTCGCGTCCCTCCTCGCGGTGACCGCGCTGACCGTCACCGGTCTCGGACTCTCGGCGGCGAGCGCGTCCGCCGCGACCGGATCCGACTCCAACTCCGCGCACGGCGTGGACATCACGGGCTGGCACGACCAGGACAGCAACCCGTGGGTCTCCGCCCGGCTGTGCAACTACCAGAGCTCCGCGAACAGCTTCTACTTCTGGATCAGGGACGCACAGACCGGCCGCGAAATCACCCCCTCGGGGCACATCACCCCCAACCTCGCCCCCGGACAGTGCGACTACGTCTACGGCGAGGACTCCGGCTCCGACGCGATCCAGGTCTACGCGAGGTCCGGAAGCGCCTGGACCTTCGGCACCGACCCGATCTACCTCGGCTGACGGGCTCCCCCACGACCTGACGGGCTCAGGCCGGCGGGGCCTTGAGGACGTGCAGGAGTCGGGTGACCTCCTGGGCCACCGCCGTCCGGCCGGGGCCGAGGTAGCGGCGGGTGTCGACGAGTGCCGGGTCGGCGGCGAGGGTGCGGCGGACGGCCCCGGTGAAGACCCGGTTCAGCTGGGTGGCGATGTTGACCTTGGTCATGCCGTGCTCGACGGCGTGGGTGAGGTGTGCGTCGGCCACGCCGGAGGAGCCGTGCAGGACCAGGGGGACGGGGACGGTCCGGCGCAGTTCGGCGATCAGGCCGAAGTCGAGGACGGCGTCGCGGGTGGGCATGGCGTGGGAGGTGCCGACGGCGACGGCGAGGGCGTCGACGCCGGTGGACGCGACGAAGGCGGCCGCCTCGGCCGGGTCGGTCCGGGCGCCGGGGGCGTGCACGCCGTCCTTGCCGCCGACCTCGCCCAGTTCGGCCTCGACCCACACGCCCGTCGCGTGGCAGCGTTCGACGACCGCGGCGGTGACCCGGACGTTCTCCCCGTAGGGCAGCGCGGAGGCGTCGAACATGACCGAGCCGAAGCCGAGTCCGACCGCCTCGGCGACCAGCCCGGGCGAGGTCGCGTGGTCGAGGTGGACCGCGACCGGGACGGCGGCGGTACGGGCGGTGGCGAGCACCGCGGCGGCTATCGGGGCGAGTGCCCCGTGGTAGCGGACGGCGTTCTCGCTCAGTTGCAGGACCACCGGGGAGCCGGCCGCCTCGGCGCCGGCCACGATCGCCTGGGCGTGTTCGATCTGGATGACGTTGAAGGCGCCGACCCCGCGGGTGGCCTCGGCCGCGGGGGTGACGATGGCGCCGGTTCCGGTCAGGGGCATCGGGGGCTCCTCGGAGGGTGGAGGGGTCGGGCAGGGCCACCGCCTCGGCCGGCCGTCGCCAGGACGAGCACGGCGTTCGGCGTGCCGGCGAGGATCACCGCTCGGCCTGCCGGCGCAGCAGGTCGTGGGCGAGGAGGGCGGCACCCTGGCAGCCGGCCCGGTGGCCGAGTTCGGCCGGGACGATCTCCGGCGGCCGTTGGAAGGTGAGCCGTCCGGCGACCGCGGCGCGCAGGGGCGCGAGGTAGCGCTCGCCGGCCCGGGCGAGGCCGCCGCCGATCACGATCCGCTCGGGGTCGAGCAGGGTGACGGCGGTGGTCAGGGCGTCGGCGAGCGCTTCGACGGCTTCGGTCCAGACGGTGGCCGCGGTCGGGTCGCCGGCCGCCGCGCGTTCGCCGACGTCCTCGGCGGTGACGCCGCCCTCCCCGGTGGCGGCGGCGTAGCGGCGGGCGACGGCGGCCGCGGAGGCGACGGTCTCCAGGCAGCCCCGGCCGCCGCAGGGGCACGGGTCGCCGTCGGGACGGACCACCAGGTGTCCGAGTTCCCCGGCCCGGGTGTGGCTGCCGGTCACCGCCCGCCCGTTCGACACGACCGCCGCGGCGATGCCGGTGCCGACCGGGACGAACAGGAAGTCCCGGCTGCCGCGGCCCGCTCCGATCCTGGCCTCGGCCAGCCCGCCGGCCCGGACGTCGTGGCCGAGGGCGACCGGCAGTCCCAGTTCCTCGGCCAGCCGGGCCCGGACCGGGAGTCGGCGCCAGCCGAGGTTGGCCGCGAGGACGGCCGTCCCCGCGGCCTCGTCGACGATGCCGGGCACCACGATGCCGACCGCCGCCGGACGGTGTCGCTCGGCCAGTCGGCGGGCCGCCGCCAGGACGGTCTCCAGTACGGCGTCGGGGCCGCGTTCGGCGCCGGTCGGCCGGTGGTCGGTGTCGCGCAGGACGCCGTCCTCGCCGGCCGCGCCGCCCTTGACGGCGGTCCCTCCGACGTCGAGGGCGATCACGGTTGCGGCGGCGGCCGGGGTGGTCACGGCTGGGCCAGCACGATCGAGCGGGTCAGGTTGCGCGGCCGGTCGGGGTCCAGGCCGTGGGCTTCGGCCAGTGCCACGGCCAGCCGCTGGGCGCGCACCAGGTCGGCCAGCGGGTCGAGCGTGGTCACCGAGGTGACGGCGCCGATGGACCGGACCTCGTCGGCCAGTCCGGCCGGCGGCGCGCCGAAGAACCACACCACCCGGCCGGGGGCGGCGATGCTGATCGGGCCGTGCCGGTACTCCATCGCCGGGTAGGACTCGGTCCAGCTGCCGGAGGCCTCGCGGAGCTTGAGCGCAGCCTCGTTGGCCAGGCCGACCGTCCACCCGGTGCCGACGAAGGTGAACTGGCCCGCGGTGACGGCTCCTTCGGGCAGCGGACCGGCCAGTGCCCGGTCCGCCTGCTCGGGCAGATCGGCCGGGGCGAGGCCGAGGTGGCCGCGCAGCAGCGCGAGCGCGGTGGTGGCGAAGCGGGTCTGCACCACCGACCGCTCGTCGGCGAACTCCAGGCCGACCACGGTGTCCGCGGCCGTGGTGATCGGGGTGTCGAGGTCGCCGGTGAGTGCGACGGCGGGGGTGTGCCCGGCCCGGGCGAGGGCGGCGAGCACCTCGGTGGTCGTGCCGGAGCGGCTGATGGCGACCAGCCGGTCGTAGCGGCGGTCGGCCGGGTACTCGGAGGCCGCGAAGGCGTCGGTCTCCCCCAGCCCGGCCGTCTCGCGCAGCGCGGCGTAGGCCTGCGCGATGTAGAGCGAGGTGCCGCAGCCGATCACCGCGACCCGCTCGCCCCGCTCGGGCAGTCCGGCGGGCTCCAGGTCCAGGGCCCGGCGCCAGCACTCGGGCTGGCTGGCGATCTCCTGCTCGACGTAGCTCATGATGACTCCTCCGGGTGCGCATTTCTGCATCATTGTGCGCAGACTTGATTGCTCGTGACTACTACGCCTGACGGGTGCGCATGTTCGATCATTCCTACGCAGGGCAAAGGCCGCCGGTCAGCGCCAGTCGAGGAGCAGCCAGCCGCGGTGCGGCACGCTGCGGTCGAACCCGACGGTCCGGCCGTCCACCGTGGCCGCGACGGCCTCCGGCACGGCCAGCGGACTGAGCAGGGTGCCCCCGGTGCGGACGGGCTCGCCGGGCAGGTGCACCCTCGGCTCGGCCGGGTCGGCGCTGCCGTTGGCCACGGCGAGGCACCAGCCGTCCTCGGTACGGGTCAGGTGCGGCATCAGGTGCGGGCCGCCGGTGACCAGGGGCAGGGTCGGCCGGTCGCCCTCCAGGTGGCGGACCATGGCGTGCAGCAGCTCCCGGCCGTCGTCCCCGTACGGCAGCAGCTCCACTGCGGTGGCGGCCAGCACCGCGACCCGGCCGCCGAGCCCGTTGGTGAAGACGCACCGTCCGGCGCCCCAGACCCGCCGGTCCGGGGTGAGGATCTCGGTCCAGGTCTCGGCGCCCGCCGCCGGCCGCAGCCGGGCCAGGGCGGGCTGGACGTTGACGCTCAGGTAGGCGCCCGCGCTCTCCCCGGCTGCCGCCACCGGCAGCACCCGCTCCATCGCGTACGGGCCCGGCGCGCCGGCACTCCCGCCGGCACCCCCACCGGCACTCCCACCGACCGCCTCCCGCTCCACGAGCTCCTCGACGCTCACCCCGAGCAGCTCGCCGAAGCCCCGGGCGGCGAGGATGTGCGCGGCGGTGCCGTCCAGCAGCAGGCCGCCGGCGAGCATCCGCCGCAGCTCGGCGTCGTCGAAGGCCCGGGCGAGCTGCCCGAACAGGACCCGGACCGGGGCGTCCTCGGCGGTGACCGGGACGCCGTGGCGGAGCAGGAAGTCCGCCGCCGGGCCCGGGTCCACGGCCAGTTCGGCGAGGTCGCCGCCCCGGCGGGTGCGGACGTGGGCCGCGGCCTCCTGGCGCACCGGCAGCGCCACGCCGTGGGTGCGCGGCGGGCCCGGCGCCCGGGCGGCGAGGTGATCGAGCGCGGGCCGGGAGCGGCGCAGCAGGTCGGCGACCTTCGGGAACCGCCCGGCCCGGCCCGACTGCATGGGGTGGACGTTGAGGAACATCGCGTCCGAGCCGGCGAGTTGGGCGGCGACCAGCTCGGACCAGGTCTGGGTGTCGGACTTGGACCAGGCGGTGTGCGGCCAGTTCTCGATCTCGGGTTCGCTGCGCACGTGCGGCGGCCGCAGCGCCCGCTGGACCTCCAGCATCCAGAGGGAGAAGCTGAGTTCGCGGCCGGGCGCGTCCCCGTAGCGGGCGAAGTGGGGGCGGTGCGAGACCCGGCCGTCGATGGAGAGCGCGTCGAACAGGGCGGGCCAGTCCCGGCCCTCGACCGAGTGGACGCCAGGCTCGGAGCTCATCAGCCCGAGCTCGGTACGGCCGTCCGAGCGTTCGGCGACGGCCTTCGCGATCAGCTCGGCGACCTCCAGCTGCGCTGTGCGCCAGACCTGTTGCAGCATGGCGCGCCACGGGTGGGGGGTGCCGGGGACGGTCACGGCGGCGACCGCCCGCTCCCTGGTCACCCGCTCCCCCGTGAGGGCTTCGAGCCGCTCCAGCATGGCCGGTTCGAAGCCGCCGCCCCAGGTCAGCGGCGCGTGGTTGTGGTAGCGGAAGTCGTCCTCCAGCCACAGCACCCGCAGCCCGAGGTCGGCGAAGCGGGCGTAGTGCCCGGTGATCCAGGTGCGGAAGCGCGGGCAGGCGAAGGAGGCCTGGGCGGCGGCGACGTCACCGGCCGGGCCGACCATCGGGGCGAAGCCGAGCCGGTCGGCCCGGCCCCGGTCGGCGTGCCCGGCGGTCACCCAGGGGTTGAGGCTGACGTCGAGGCCGGCCTCGCGCAGGACGGCGGTCGCGGTGGCGGCGGTCTCGTACAGCCGGTCCTCGGCCGGGCCGGCCGGGTGCCCGGCGTACAGTTCCTCGGCGCCGAGCAGCAGGACGGCCTCGTCGACCCCCGACTCCCGGCAGAACGCGGCGAGTTCGGCGGCCCGTTCGGCGGTGTCCGGGCCGGGGTGGAGCTGGAACCGCAGGTGGTACCTCGCGGGCACGCGGGTCTCCTCATTTGACGCTGCCGGCGGTGAGGCCGGCGCGCCAGAAGCGTTGCAGGGACAGGAACAGGACGACCAGCGGGACGGCCGAGACCATGGCGGCGGTGACCACCACGTTGAGCGGCACGGCGCCGGGGCCGAGCGCCCGCTGCGCCTGCCAGCCCACGACCCCGACGGTGACCGGCTGGAGGTGGTCGTCGGCCAGCATCAGGACGGGCAGGAGGTAGTTGGTCCAGATGGCGACGAACTGGAACAGGAAGACGGTGACCAGGGCCGGGGACATCACCCGCAGCGCGATGGTGGCGAAGATCCGCAGCTCGCCGGCGCCGTCGATCCGCCCGGCCTCGATGAGCTCGTCGGGCACCGAGGCGGCGGCGTAGATCCGGGCGAGGTAGACGCCGAACGGGCTGACCATGCTCGGCAGCAGCACCGCCCAGTAGGTGTTCACCAGGTGGAGTTCGGAGAACATCAGGTAGAGCGGGACGGCCAGCAACGGCTGCGGGACGAGCACGGCGGCGAGCACCCCGTTGAAGGTCAGCTCCCGGCCGCGGAACCGGTACTTGGCCAGCGCGTAGCCCGCCATCGCGGAGATCAGGGTGCTGACGCCGGCGCCGCCCAGCGCGTAGAGGGCGCTGTTGCCCAGCCATTCCCAGTAGACGCCGTCCTGGCGGGTGAACACCTGCGTCAGGTTGTCGAAGAGGGCGAAGTCGCCGAACCAGAAGCCGTTCCCGGTGAAGAGGCCGGCGCTGGTCTTGGTGGAGGCGACCAGCAGCCACCACACCGGGGCGAGGAAGTAGACGGAGGCGACCAGCAGCACGCCGAGGACGAGCCAGCGGGAGGCGCCGGGTCGGGCGGCACGCGTGGGGGTGGTGTTCACAGGGCGTCTCCCCGGCGTTGGACGAGCTTGAGGAAGCCGAAGGACAGCACCAGGGCCAGCAGCGCGAGCACCACGGACTCGGTCGCGGCGAGGTTGAAGTTGTTGGCGTCCACGGCGTTGTAGGCGGCGTAGACGGGGGTGTAGCCGCTGCTCAGGTTGGGGGCGACGTTGTGCAGGATCGCCGGCTCGTTGTACAGCTGGGCGGTGCCGATGATGGAGAACACCGTGGTCAGCACCAGGGCCGGACGGATCATCGGCACCTTGATCCGCCAGGCGATGCCGAAGGCGGAGCAGCCGTCCATCACGGCGGCCTCGCTCAGCTCGGCCGGGACGGACTGCAGGGCGGAGTGGATGATCAGCATGTTGTAGCCGGTCCAGCCCCAGGTCAGCATGTTGCCGATGGTCGCGCCGAGCATGCCGTCGGAGGTCAGGTTCAGGTGCAGGCCGAGGTGTTCGGCCGCGGCCGTGATCGGGCTGAGCCCGGGGGCGACCAGGTACGACCACATGATCGCGCCGACCACCCCGGGCAGGGCGTACGGCAGAAAGAACGCCAGCCGGAAGAACCGCTTGAACATCGTCGACTTCGCGTCCAGGAGCAGCGCCAGCACGAGCGCCAGCAGCAGCATCAGCGGCACCTGGACCAGGCCGATCAGCAGCACCCGCAGCAGCGAGCCGCGGAACTCCGGATCGCCCAGCGCGGTGGCGTAGTTGCCCAGCCCGGCGAACACCTCGGTGGGGGCCGAGAGGCCGAGGCCGGAGCGCCGCAGCCGGAACAGGCTCTGGTACACGGTGTAGCCGATCGGCGCCAGGTAGAGGCCCGTGAAAAGCAGTAGGAAGGGGGCCAGGAACAGCAGGGCGGTCCGGGCCCGGCTGCGCGGGCGTGCGGCGGCGGCGGTCCGGGTGGCGGTCCGGGCGGCGCCGGGCCCGCCCGGGTCCCGCGGTGCCGTCCGCCCGGCCGGGGCGGTGGTCATGCGTGTGCTGCCTCTCGGTCGGTGGGCGGCCCCGCACCCGTGGGGGTGGCGCGGGGCCGCGGTACGGGGAGCCGGGCGGCGGGGCGTCAGCCGGCGACGGCCAGGCCCTGCTGCTTCATCCCGGCGACGGTCCTGCCCTGCACGTCGGCGAGCACCTGGGGCAGGGTGGTGCCGCCGGTGCCGGCCTTGCCGAGCCCGTCGGCGAGGTCGGTGGAGGTCTGCGTCATGGTGGGGCCCCACTGCCAGTCGGTGGCGACGTGGGCGGTCTCGGCCTTGAAGACGTCGAAGATCACCTGGCCGCCGTAGAACGGGTCGGGCTGGGAGAGCGCGGGGTTGGACAGGCCGGAGGTCGCGGCCGGGTAGATGCCGGTGACCTTGATCAGGTCCCCGACGCTGTCGGCGGCGGTGCTCATCCAGGTGGCGAACTCGGCGGCCTCCTTGGCGTGCGCGCAGCCCTTGAGCACCGCGGTGGCCGAACCGCCGTCGTTGCCGTAGACCGGCTTGGCGGCGTCCCACACGGGCATCGGCGCGACCGCCCACTGACCGGCGCCGCTCTTCACACTCGCGGCGAGGGTCGGGGCGTTCCACACCGCGTTGACGTCGGAGAGCACCTTGCCGTCCGTCAGGTCGGCGTAGAGCGAGGGGTCGTAGCTCGGGTCGGTCTTGAGGAGCTTCCGGTCCAGCAGGTCCTGCCAGTAGCCGGCCACCTTCTTGTTGGCGTCGCTGCCCAGGCTCACCTGCCAGGTGTCGCCGCCGGTGCCGAACCACCGGGCGCCCGCCTGCCAGGCCAGGCCCGCGTAGTTGTAGGCGTCGTTGCCGAAGTCGCCGAGGTACACGCTCGGGTCGGCGGCGTGCACCGTGGCGGCGTCGGCCGCGTACTCCTCCCAGGTCGCCGGGGGCTTGTCGATGCCGTACTTGGCGAAGAGGTCCTTGCGGTAGAAGAGCGCCATCGGCGCGGTGTCCACCGGGACGCCGTAGGTCTTCCCGTCGATGGTGACCTGCCGCCAGGTCCAGTCCGCGAACTGCCCCTTGGCCTCGGCGGTGTACTTGGTGACGTCGGTGAGCGCGCCGGCGGCGGCGAAGCTGGGCAGGGTCTCGTAGCCGACCTGGGCCAGGCAGGGGGCGTTGCCGGCTTTGGCGGCGGTGAGCATCTTGGTGTAGCCGCCCTTGGAGCCGGAGGCGGTCTTGCCGAAGGTCACCTTGATGCCCGGGTGGCTCCGGTTGAACGTCTCCACCACCTGGTCGTAGCCGGGGGCCCAGCCCCAGAACTCCAGGGTGACGGGCCCGGAGGCGGAGCCGGTCGAGTCCTGGCCGCCGCCGGAGGAGCAGCCGGCCAGGAGGGCCGTGGCCGTCAGGACGGCGGTGGCGGCGGCGAGGGTGGTGGTGGGTCTGGCCTTCACGTGGGTCTCCTCGGCGGGGGGAACCGGGCACTTACCGGGTGCTGGAGCCGGGTGCGCTCGAATCGGGGCACGGGATCGGGCACGGATCGGGGCACGGGATCGGGCACCGGCTAATTCGTTCGGTTATTGTTTGAACTAACCCTGCTAAAGTCAAGAGCAGTGACGGGAACGGCGCGAGAGGAGTGGTCGATGGCATCGGCACTGGAGGGGACCGGCGTCCGGAGCCTGGCGATGGCCGGGCCGGCCGTCGCCCGGGACCGCTCCTCGGCCCGGCGGGCCAATCTCGGCATGGTGCTGCGGCTGCTGCGCGACGACGGCCCCCGCACCCGCACCCGGATCTCCGAGGACACCGGCCTGCCCAAGGCCACCGTCTCCAACCTGACCGCGGAACTCCTCGACGGCGGCCTGATCCGCGAGGGCGAGGCCGAACGCGACCGGGGCACCGTGGGCAGACCCGGCCAGACCGTCGAGATCGACGGCACCGGCGTCCACGGCATCGGCGCCGAGATCAACGTCGACTACGTCAGCGTGCTCGCCCTCGATCTCAAGGGCCAGGTCACCGCCGAGGAGCGGGTCCCGTTCGACGTCCGGGCGGCCGGCCCCGACGCCGTCCTCGACACCACGGCCAAGCTGATCGCCCGGGGCGTCGAGCGGCTCCGCCGCGACGGCGGGCGGGTGGTCGGCGCCACCCTCGCCACGCCCGGCACCGTCGACCTGGCCACCGGAACCGTCACCTACGCCTCCAACATCGGCTGGCGGGACGTGCCCGCGCTCGCCCGCCTGCGCGAGCGGCTCGGCGCCACCGCCCCCGAGCTGCACCTGGAGAACGACGCCAAGCTCGGCGCGCTCGCCGAGTACGTCCAGGCCTCCGCCGACGACGTCCGGGACCTCGTCCACGTCACCGGCCAGACCGGCGTGGGCGTCGGCATCATCGCCGG
Source organism: Kitasatospora xanthocidica (assembly GCF_014656195.1). Taxonomy (GTDB): domain Bacteria; phylum Actinomycetota; class Actinomycetes; order Streptomycetales; family Streptomycetaceae; genus Kitasatospora; species Kitasatospora xanthocidica. The sequence goes on from NZ_BNBY01000011.1 coordinate 10,190, forward strand.
CGGCCAGCTGCTGCGCGGCACCGGCGGCTACGCCGGCGAGGTCGGCCACCTCCAGCTGGTGCCCTCCGACCAGCTCTGCGCCTGCGGCCGGCGCGGCTGCTGGGAGACCACGATCGGCCGGGGCGCCCTGCTGCGCTACGCCGCCGACCCCGGGGACATGGTCTGGGACCCGATGGTCGACCTGGAACGGCGCCTCGCCGAACTGCGCGACCGGGCCGAGGCCGGGGACGCCCGCACCCTGGACGCGCTGCGCCGCATCGGCGACAACCTCGCCCCCGGGATCGCCCTGCTGGTCGACATCCTCAACCCCCGGCTGGTGGTGCTCGGCGGGCACTTCGCGTACTTCGGCGCGTACCTGCTGGACGGCGTCACCGCGCAGGTCCACGAGCGGGTGATGGCGCCGAACGCCGGCGGCTGCGAGATCGTGCTGTCCCGGGTCGGCCTGACCGGGACGGCGCGCGGGGCCGCGCTGCTCGCCCTCGACGCCGTCTACCGGGACCCGGTGCGCGCGATGAACCGCGACTGAGCGGCGCCAGGACCGCGCCCGAGCGGCTCGGACGCTGCTTCAGCGCTATTTGTTCAGGTCCTGGCCGAATCAATCACCGACCACGGCCTCACGGGGCCCACGGACATCCCTCCGCGGGCCCCGCGAGGTCACACCGGGCGCGGGCGTCTCTCACCCGCCCGCCCCGGGCTCAGCCGATCGTCCAGCGCTGGAGGGCCGAGCCGGTGTCGGGCTGCTGGGTGACCAGCGCGCCGTCCCCGGCCGAGGCGGTGGTCAGCAGCAGTCCGCTGCGCTGCGAGGACAGCGTGTAGCCGCCGCCCGCCGCCGGGGTGGCGTTCCACCGCTGGTTGGCGCCGCCGGTGCAGGCCCACTGGATCACCCGGGCGCCGGCCGCGGTGGAGCCGCCGCTGACGTCCACGCACAGCTTCGACTCGGCGTTGACGATCCGGTAGCTGCCGTCGCTCTGCCGGGTGAAGACCCAGCTCTGGTTCGCTCCCCCGTTGGGGCTCCAGGTCACCAGCTGGGTGCCCTGGGTGGTGGAGTGGCCGGGATCGTCCAGGGCCCGGCCGGCCGCCACCACGGTACGGGTGCCTTCGAGCGGGGTGGTGACCGCCCAGGTGAAGCTCACCGACCCCGTCGCCGTACCGGAACTCGCCGTGACCCGCACCGTGCTGGAGCCCGGCGCGGTGGGCTTCCCGGTGATCAGGCCCGAGGAGTCGATGGCAAGTCCGGCCGGGAGGCCGGTCGCCGTGTAGGTCAGCGCCCGGCCGGCCGAGTCGCTCGCGGTGATCCGCAGCGAGACGGCCGCGTCCACCGCGCTCGTCTGGTCGCCCGGGCCGGTCACCGTGACGGTCTCGGGAGCCGTACCGGTCGCCGTGAGTGTGAGGGTCTGCTCGGCGGCGGTCCGCCCGCCGCCCACGGCGCTGCCGCCGGCGTCCGTCCAACTGCGGTTCGGCGTGGTCTCGGTGAGCCGACCGGCCGACCCGGAGAGGCCGAGAGCCAGGCCGCTGTAGCGGTTCACGATCCGCAGCGACCCGGTGGCACCGCCGCCGGGCGCCGTACCGGGCAGCAGGAACCACTGCTGACCGACGCTCGGCCCGCCCGCCGCGGCCGCGCCGACGGTGGGCCGGGCGCCCCAGGCGCGGCCGCCCTTCGTCGCGGAGTCGACGCCGAGCAGCTGCCCGGTGGCGGCGTTGGTGATCCGGTAGGACCCGTCGCCGTCGGCGGCGAAGGTCCAGGACTCCCGCGCTCCGCCGGTCGGCGCCGCCAGCGAGGTGGTGGCCTGGCCGCCGTCCGCCTGGGCGAGCACCCGGCCGTCGGCGTTGGCGATCCGGTAGGTCCGGCTCAGGTCGACGGGCGGCCGCGCCGGGGACGCCGAGTCGATGGTGACGGGCACGTACTCGCCGGACGCGCCGCCGGAGCAGCCGAAGGCGCAGTAGGAGCGGAAGGTCTTGCCGACGATCGCCGAGCCGGTCCGGTTGGCGCCGTCCAGGAACCAGCGGTACCAGGAGGCGGTGTGGTAGCCGCCGGTGTCGCCGATCGGCACCCACTTCTGGGTGGCCAGGTCCGCGGTGGCGTAGTACTGCTGGGGCGCGTTTCCGCTCTGGTCGACGGCCTGCGGCTCGCCGATGTACAGCCCGAGGTAGGCGTCGTACGTGACGTCCATGACGAACAGCGGCGAGGTCGGGGGCATCGTCCCGGCCGCGATCTGCTCGGCGGCGGTGCCGGTGTCGGCCGGGTCGTACTCGTCCCCGACCGGGGTGTAGCCGTCGGGGTGAGCCGCGTCGACGGGCACCGTGTTGCTCTCCTTGCCGCCCTTCCCGGGCTGGGACCAGGAGCCGTCGTACCACTTCTGCCACGAGCCGGGCGCCATCTTGGCGGCGATCGGCGACCGGGCCACGTGCTCGTGGAAGGCCTTCCAGCCGCCGCTCTTGTCGACGATCCGGGAGCCGTAGAAGACGTAGAAGTACCCGGAGGCGGTGTCCGCCAGCAGCCGTTGGTCGCCGTCCCCGTAGGAGTAGGTCTGGTTCGGGAACTGCGCGGTGTCGCCCCGCTTCGTGCTGTACGGGGAGGTGATGACGTGGTCCCTGATGGTCCAGGTCCGGCCCTGGTCGGTGGAGACGGCGTAGTCGATGGCGTCGTAGTGGAGGCCGTCGCCGAAGGGCTGCGGGGTGAACTCGTTGTGCACCAGCCCGTACCAGTCGCCGGTGTCCGGGTCGACCCAGACGCCGGACAGGTCGCAGTAGTTCTTCTGCGCGTAGCCGCTGCCGCCGCCGGCGGCGGTCGCCTCCCGCCCGGTGGGGCTGTTGTCGCAGCGCGCGGTGGTGTCGTTGTTGCGGTCGCTCGGGTCGGCCGGGTTGACGGCGTCGCTGACCGCGGCGGACCGGGCGGCGGTGTCGAAGTCGGTGCCGGTGAAGAAGTCCCAGTAGCGCGGGTCGTTCTTGCCGTAGAGCGCGGCCGACTGCTGGAACCAGAAGGTGCCGTCCTTGTCGAGGTACGGGACGGCCGGGGTGTCGGTGGGGTGCGCGTAGGGGGTCGGGGCTCCGACGGTGACCGTGTAGGGCGCGGCGGCGGGGGCGCCGGCCGGGGGTGCGGCCGCGAGGGGTGCGGCGGCCGGGGACACGGCGGCGGCGGGAAGGGCGGAGGCGGTCGCGGAGGCCAGCAGCGCGGCCGCGGCCGTCAGCAGGGTGACGAGTCGTCGGGGTGGGGGTGTGGGCACGGGTACTCCTTCACCGGCGTGGGCGCCGCTGATTCGGTGGGGGGAGCCGCCCGGGAGGCAACGCGCCGTCATCGGCGGTGGGGGCGGCCGGGTGCGCACAAGGTCCTTGCGAACCTGCTTGACATTGACCAATATTGCGCAACTTCGAACAAACAGTGTCAGGACCCCCTGGCGAAGTCAAGACACCCGGCACACCTGCGAGAACCGGTGCGACACCTCGCCGTACGAACGAGAAGTGCCGGACGCCCGCTCACTCTGCGGGACGTCCGGCACGAAAAACTGATCACTTCTGTGTGGTTCTACGGAATACCGATCACTAGCGAACCGTCCGGTCGGGCTTCACCGGGTCGACGGCGAGGACGGGTTCGTCGGCGGGCACCGGGTGGGAGTAGCGCCGGGTGGTCCTGCTCCACTCCAGGTAGCCGCTCATCGCCGTGCGCATGCAGTCGACGATCCGCTCGGCGGTGTCGGCGTCCCGGAGCCCGACCGCGCTCGACAGCCGCCGTTCCAGGGCGAGGAACTCCTCGGCCCAGGAGCTGACCATGCCCTGGATCTCGCGGAGGCCGTCGGCGCGGTCCCGGCCCGGCTCGTTCTCGATGACGAACACCAGGTTGTGGAGGTCGCCGCGCGACTCCTCCTTCTCCACGGAGTGCACGTCGTTGAGGGTGTCGACGACGTCCGCGGTGATGTCGAGCATCCGGCGCACCACCGGGTCCGTGGCCAGCCGGCCCGGGAGCTCGAAGCCGTACGCCTTCTGGCTGAGGTCGATCATGGCGTAGACGAAGCCGGACCGCCGGCGCAGGTCCATGTACTCGGCGCGGGTCGGGACCCGGCGGCGGGCGCGGTTGCGCGCCTCCTGGACGTAGGCGTCGAGGTACCACTGCCAGTGCTGCCCGGTGCGTTCCAGCCAGGCGGGCGAGGCGCCGTCGGCGAGGCGGCGCCACACGTCGCCGAACGCCCGGACCAGCGGTCCGGCGCCCTCCGGGGGCTGCCCGCCGGTGGCGATGACGTCGGCCAACTCCGCGCAGACGGCCGCGACTTGGTCGGGCCGGTCGGCCGGCGGGCCGTCCACGTGGTCGTCGAGGAAGGTGGCGACCACCACGGCGTCCACGGTCAGGTCCAGCCGCTCCCCGACGGCCCGGGGGTTCCAGCCGGCCATCAGCCCGGCGATGTCCCAGCGCAGGAAGCGCGCCTCGTCGACCGGGTCCGTGACGAGCCCCTGCCGGCGGCTCCAGCGGAGGCTGCGGTGGCGCGCCGCGTCGGCGTCCGGGCTGGTCTCGGCCCGGAAGGGGAGGGTGAACGCCGTGTCCTGGGGCATGCGAGGCCCTTTCGGGGAAGGGGGTGCCGCGAGGAAGGGCGCGCGCGGGTGTTCCGGCTGCCACTGGACCCAAGGGTCACCGCGACGGTCCCCCGGCCGCAAGGGCGCGAACCGGCCGCGACGACGACGCTCACCTGCGGCGCCGCGTGGGGCGTCTGAGGGTTTAGCCGGCGAGCAGGCCGTGGCGGGCCGCGTAGTCCGCGAGGCCGTCGGGAGTGCGGCCGGCCCAGCCGAGGTAGCCGTCGGGGCGGACGAGGAAGACGCCGGTCCCGTACGCCTCGTAGGCCGGGATGCGGACCACGGGGGCGGTGACGGCGGGCAGCGGGGCGTCGGTACGGCCGGGACCGTCGAGGCCGACCGTGAGCAGGGTCCAGTGCGGCCCGCGGAAGGCGTCGAAGAGACGGGTGCCGCCCCGGCGGCCGTCGGGGGCGCGGTCGCCGGCGCGCAGCGCGTCCTCGGGGAGGTCCGGGCGGGTGTCCACGGCGAGCGAGGACTCCCGGTAGCCGAGGCCGAGTTGCTGGGTGGCCCGGCCGCGGCGCTGCTGACCGCGGTGGACCCGGGTCGACAGGTCGAGCATCGCGGCCGCGGTGGCGCGGCGCTCCTCCTCGTAGGTGTCGAGCAGCGACGGGTCCGACCGCCCGGCCAGGACGGCGGCGAGCTTCCAGGCCAGGTTGTACGCGTCCTGGACGCTGGTGTTCAGGCCCTGTCCGCCGGCCGGTGAGTGGATGTGCGCGGCGTCCCCGGCGAGGAGGGCCCGGCCGGCGCGGAAGCGGTCGGCGAGGGCCGCGCGCGGGCGGAACTCGGAGATCCAGCGCAGTTCGGTGACCTGCCCGGCGGTCAGGTGGGAGCGGGCGGCGACGACGTCGCGCAGGCCGTCGAGGGTGAGGTCCACGGCGGCGCCCTCGGGGAACCCGGCGACCAGCTGGAAGTCCTCGGTGCCGCCCAGCGGGCAGATCGCCAGCAGGCCCTCGGCGGCCTGGAACACGTGCCAGTGCTCGCGGCCCAGTCCGGTCACCCGCACGTCCGCGATCACCATCGGGGCGGGGTCGACGGTCTCCCCCGTCATGCCGATGCCGAGCAGCCGCCGGACGGTGGAGCGTCCGCCGTCGGCCGCGACCAGGTAGCGGGCCCGGACCGGCTCACCGGTGGCGAACTCGGCGGTCACGCCCTCCTCGTCCTGGGTCAGGCCGACCAGTTCGCGGCCGAAGGCGACCTCGCCGCCCAGCTCGCGCAGCCGCCCGTACAGGATCCGCTGGGTGAGCCACTGGGGCAGCATCAGCGTCTCGGTGTACGGCTCGGCCTCGGAGGGTTCGGCCGGGTCGTACATGGAGTGCTCGCCCTGAGGCTCGCCGTCCTTCCAGAACAGGTTGGGCGGGTAGTGGCCGGCCACCGCGCGGATCCGGTCGAGCACGCCGAAGTCGTCGAGGACCTCCAGGGTGCGCGGCTGCAGGCCCTTGCCGCGCGAGCCGGGGAAGAGCTCCCGGCCGCGCTCGACGGCGAGCGCGGGGACGCCGTGCCGGGCGAGGTCGAGCGCGAGGGCGAGGCCGGTGGGCCCGGCCCCGATGATCAGGACGTCCGTGTGCGCGCCGTGAGTGGTCACGACAACCCCCTTAACGTTGTTAAGTAGCCGGTGCCCCCAGCGTGTACTTAACGGCGTTAAACTGTCAAGCGTGACCCCGCAGCGAACCCCCAAGCTCGACCGCAAGCAGGTCGTCGACACCGCCCTGCACCTGCTCGACGAGGTCGGCCTCGACGGCCTCACCCTCCGCGCCATCGCCGCCCGACTCGACGTCAAAGCACCGGCCCTGTACTGGCACTTCAAGGACAAGCAGGCGCTGCTCGACGAGATGGCGACCGAGATCATGCGCCGGATGACCAGCCGGACCACCGGGGCCGAGAGCGGCCCGTTCGACGGCGACTGGCGCGGCCTCTACCTCACGACCATGCGCACCCTGCGGGCCGAACTGCTCCGCCACCGCGACGGCGCCAAGGTCTACAGCGGCGCCCGGTTCACCGACACCTCGTACGCGGCCGGCCTGGACGCCTCGCTGCGCGTGCTCGTCGACGCCGGATTCACCCTGGACGGCGCCACCCGCGCCTGGTACACGGCGTACAGCTACACCATCGGCTACGTCATCGAGGAACAGGCCATGGGCCCCGACCCCTTCGCCGGCGAGGCCGGCTACGACGTCGAGGCCCGCGCCGAGCGCCTGGCCGCCCACCCGCTGGCCGCCGAGGCGGGCCGGGTGATGTTCCAGGACTTCGACGCGGGCTTCGAGGGGGGTCTGGCGCTGCTGCTCGCCGGGGTGGAGGCCACACTGCTCGGGCGCTGACGGCCCGTCGGCGCCCGTGCGACACCGGGGCGGCGCCGACACGACGCCGCCGGCACCGGTGGGGAGCGGCACCGGTGCCGGCGGACTCAGCGGAGGAGGCGTCCGTCAGAGGGTGAGGACCTGCCAGTCCTGGTTGGCGCCACCGCTGGTGGGCCACTGGACGACGGGAGCGCCGTCGGCGGTGGAGGCGTCCTTGACGTCGGCGCACCAGCCGTTGCGGACGTTGACGAGCCGGTAGTAGCCGCCGGTCGCGGAGGGGACGAGCTGCCACGACTGGTTGTCGCCGCTGTCGCCGGTCCACTGGTCGAGGTTCGCACCCTGGGCGGAGTTGCCGGGGCTGTCGAGGACCTTGCCGCTCTTCGCGTTGGACAGCCGGTAGGAGCCGTCGGAGTTGGGCACCAGCTTCCACTGCTGGCTGGCGGCACCGTTCCAGGTCGACTGGACGACCAGGGCGCCGTCGGAGGCGGAGGCCCCGCTGACGTCCAGCACCTTGCCGCTGCCGCGGTTGACCAGCCTGAAGGTGCCCGGGTCCCCGCCGAAGGGCCGGTCGTAGACCTCCAGGTTGCGGATGGACGCGTACACATTGGTCGGCAGCCCGGTGACAGTGACCCGCACGTACCGTGCCTGGGTGCGGAACTGGGCGACCTGGACCTGGCCGGTGCCGGTCGTCGCGGTGAGGTCGGCCAAGGTGGTCCACGTGCTGTTGTCGGTGGAACCCTCGATCTTGTACCGGTAGTTCGTCTGGTCCAGCTCCCAGGCGATCCGGGTACCGGTCAGCGAACGGGTCGAGCCGAGGTCGACCTTCAGCCAGTGCCCGGTGCTGCCGTCGTTCGCGCACCAGCGGGTGGCGGTGGAACCGTCGACCGCCCTGGCCGCGGTGTTTCCCTTGGAGCTCTCCTCACTGTCCGAGGTCGCGGTCCTGCCGGCGGCGATGTCGGACGGCTGCACGCTCCGGTCGAGGACGACGCCGATGACGCTGTCCTGGGGGTGGGCCGTGCGGTCGACGCCGGTGACGGTGACCCGGCCGTCGGTGCCGATGGTGTGGGAGAGGTTCCCGCCGGACCGTACGTCGAACACCCGGGTGACCTTCGCGTCGCCGACCGCCGGGGTGGTGAACGAGGTGCCGTTGTAGCCGGACAGCAGGTGGACGTAGACGGTGTCGTCCTTGTACGTGAAGCCGTACTGTCCGTCGACCGGGTTCCACGGGCCGCCGCGGGTGCCGTAGACGGACTGGCCGCAGGCGGCCATGAAGGTGCCGATCTGCCGCAGCAGGCCGGCCTGGGCGTCGGGGACGGTGCCGTGCCGGTCCGGACCGACGTTGACCATCACGGTCATGTTCCGCACCCAGCAGTTGACCAGGATGCTCATCGCGGTGTCGTAGCTCATGGCGGAGTTGCCGGAGTAGCCCCAGGTGCCTCCGACGCTGAAGACCTTCTCGACCAGCCGGCCCGTGCGGATCGCCCCGGTCGGGACGCCCGGACCCTCGTCGCTGTCGTAGTCGCCCTTCCAGCCGGAGCGCGAGGTGGCGACGATGTCGGGCTGGTGCTTACGGACCATGCCCATCAGGCCCAGCGGCCTGCCGTTGTCGTCGGTCTCGCCGTACGTGGCGTCCACCTGCCACTGGTTGGCGCCGTCGCGGAACCGGCCGGGCTCCCAGAAGAACGCGCCGGACGCGTCGGTGCCCTGCTCCGCGATCCAGCCGCCGTCCCACCACAGGTCGTCGATCACGCCGTACTGGGTGACCAGTTCCTTGACCGACTCGTACACCTCGGTCTTCATGATCCGCGCGTTCTCCTTGTGCGCGGCGTCGGTGGTGTAACCCCAGGGGTTGGTCGCGCAGTTGGTACCGGTCACGTCGTAGTATCCGGGGTAGCGCCAGTCGATCGGCGAGTAGTACAGGCCGACCTTCAGACCGGCCGCCCGCACCGCCGCGACGTAGTCCTTGACGAAGTCACGGTTGAGCGGCGCCTGCCCGGAGCTCCAGGCGTTGGGGTGGTTCAGCGGCCACAGCGCGAAGCCGTCGTGGTGACGCGTGGTCAGCGTCGCGTACCTGGCGCCGAGGTCCTTCGCCAACTGGGCCCAGGCCGCCGGGTTGTAGGCGTCGGCGGTGAACTGCTGGGGAGTCGCGTCGGTGACGTACTTCTTGTAGTTCTCCGGGCTGACCGCGGCGCTGTGCATGTACCACTCGCCGTTGGCCGGACCCGCGTACGGCCCCCAGTGGATGAACATGCCCAGCTTGGCGTCCTGCAGCCACTGGATCTTGGAGTCCGGCTGCTGCTCGATCCCCAGGTCGACCTGCGGGATCCGCAGGGGAGGGAGCGGCAGCGGGTCGGCGGCCGCCGCGGCGTACGCGGGCGTCGTCTTGGCGACGGAGCCGACCGTGGCGGCGACCGTGAGGGCCGCCATACCGGTGAGCACCGATCTGCGTGAGATGGAATCCGGCACCGTGGATCCTTACCGTTCGTCGTTGAACAATGGGGTTGATGTCGTCGGCGTCTTTGGCCCGGTACGCGGGGCCACTCCCCGGACGGGACCGGTCGCCGGCCGGGCCCGCTGCTGTCGGCAGGTCAGGACAGGGTCCAGCTCTCGCCGGCAGCGCTCGCGCTGCCGCCGGTCTCCTGGTCCACGACCGCTCCCTGCGTGGTCGAGCCGCCGGTGCCGATGGTCAGGCCGCTGCCGACGCCGACCAGCACGTACGTGCTGCCGGTGGGGCCGCCGGTGAGGTCCAGCGCCCACTGCTGGTTGACGCCGCCGTTGCAGGTCCACTGCTGCAACAGTGCGCCGCTGGTGGTCGAGTAGCCGGGGACGTCCAGGCACAGCCCGCTGTGGACGCTGGTCAGGGTGTAGATGTTGTCCGCCACCCAGGTGAGCTTCCACTTCTGGTTGGCACCGCCGGTCGACGGCCACTGGACGACCCCGCCCCCGGTGGCGGTGGAGGCGCCGGACACATCCAGCAGCATCGAACTGGCCGCGTTGGTGAGGGTGTACGTGCCGGCGGCGGGGATTCCGCTGCCGGCCGACCAGGTGCCCGCGGCCGTGTCGAGGGACCAGGCGGGGTACTGGCCGAGGTTGACCGTCGTCCCCCGGATGGTCAGCGGGAGCCAGATCAGCTTGGAACTGCCCAGGTCGCCGGTGTTCCAGCGGTCGCCCGCATAGATGTACGAGGTGCCCGAGGAGCCCTGGACGGTGATGATGTTGGCCGTCTGGCTCTCGTACGTGTGGGTGCCGGGGGCGGCCAGGTCCCGCCAGGACGACCACGGTCCGCGCAGGGACGTGGCGGTGGCGTAGACGTTGTCGTTGAGGTACCAGCCCGACAGGTGCGACCCCAGCATGTAGTAGGTACCGCCCACCTTCACCATGGCCGGGGACTCGATGCTGCCGCCGCCCAGGAGCGCGACCGCGCTGTCCACCGAGAGGTAGTCGGCGGAGAGCTTGTCGATCCGCAGGCCGCCGTTGTCGCGGTCCTCGGTCAGCAGGTAGCCGGTGCCGTCGGATTCCTGGAACAGACCCAGGTCACGGCTGACGTTGCCCAGCGGCCGGAAGCTGCCCCGGTAGACGTACGGGCCGCAGGGGGTGCTGCTGGTGGCCACGCCCGCCTTCGCGTCGGAGTAGTCGGCGTTGTCGATGTGCAGGTACATCACATACGTCCTGGTCGACGCGTTGTAGATGACCTTCGGCCGCTCGACGATCCGGTTCGGCCCCAGATCGCCGCTGCTCTGCCTGGCCAGTGCCACGCCCCGGTAGGTCCAGGTGCCGAGGTCGTCGGAGGTGTAGCAGGGGATGTCCAGGAACGAGGTGTCCGCCGAGGTCGCGCCGGTCTTGTCCTCGCCGAAGCCGTACCAGGTGCTCCCCACCTTGACGATGCCCAGCCCGTGCAACTGGAGCGCGTTGCCGTTCTGGTCGGTGCGGATCGCTCCCGGGGTGAAGGCCACCGAGGCCGCCTGGGCCTGTGCGGCGGACGGCGGCACCGCCATGAAGGCGCCGAGCAGGGCGAGGAACCCGGCGACTGCGGTGCGCCACCGGCTGACCGGCCGGTCGTCGCGTGCGGGACTGTGGGACAAGGGGTTTCACCTCTCGTGTGAGCACGTGCTCCGGCGCGGCTCGGTCGCCGCCTGGTGGCGGCTGACCTGCGGGACATCACGCGGGACATCGAGCCGATGCCGGCCGGTCGGCACGCGTCGGCAGCTGGTGGGTTCTGTCGAGGCGTCGCTCCCGGCTGTCCCCGGCACGGCCTGGCCGGTGGTGCGGGCCGAGACCGGAGACGGGCGTGCCGGACGGGTCACCGCTGCGGCGAACCGCCTGTGGATCCGCACAGGTGACCACCGGAGGCGTCCATGACATGGGATGGATTAAGGCGCATAGGTCGGGCGTTTGTCCAGAGGTTCGACAGTTTCTGATGACGTATCGCACGATGGGGGGCGACCGACCGGCCCTGCGGCGGCATACATGGGATGTATCGGTGCACTATCGCGCCCGAAGCCTGCGGGAACGGAAGACCCACCCGCAAAGGACGTGACAAGTGCTTCCGATGGATTCCGGCCACATTGCCGGGGTGTGCCGCCGAGACGTCACCGGCCCGCGCCGACGCGCGCGCCCCGGGTCAGGGCGCGATGCGAGGCCCCTCGGCCCGGTTCGGCGACCAGGGAAGACCGCTTCGCCGCGGGGATGTTCGACCCGGCGATCGACGGCGGGACGGAACGGCACCCCGGACCGGGCCGACGCCGCGACCGGCCGCCCGGACAGGGCCGCCGGGGGCGAGCCCGGATCGCGCCCACGCTGCGGGTTCGACGCCTTCGACTCCCCATTCCGGAACATGAGTTGTTAACGCTCACATGTGGACTCAAACAGCTATACGACTCACTCGAATAGTTCGTATCACCTTGCGTCGCAGGTGGAGGCGCTGAGAGCGTTAACAAGTCCACGGGGACAAGATCTGAACACCGGTCAACCCCCGCTGCGGACCTACGAGAAGCCCGACGTCTTCGACCACCCACCGACACACACCAACTCCCCTAAGGAGTGCCGTGTTACCGAAACGCCGTGTCTTCGACAGCCGGCGACCGCTGCTCAGCGTCGTCGTACCCTGCTACAACGAAGCCGAGGTGCTGGCGCACACCCACGATCGCCTGAGCCGTGTCCTGGACGGTCTGCCGGACTTCGACTGCGAGCAGATCTACGTGGACGACGGAAGCGCCGACGGCACCTGGGATCTGATCAACTCACTGGCCCGGAGCTCGGGTTCCACCCGGGCGATGCGGCTGAGCCGGAACTTCGGCCACCAGAGCGCCTGCCTGGCCGGACTGCGCGAGTCCCGGGGCGACGCCGTCGTCGTCATCGACGCGGACCTGCAGGACCCTCCGGAAGTGATCGCCGAGATGGCCGCGCTGTGGCGGGACGGCTGGTCGGTCGTCTCCGCCCGGCGGCGCAGCCGGGCGGGCGAGACCGTCTTCAAGCGAGCCACCGCCGCCGCGTTCTACCGCGTGCTCGGCGCGATCTCCGACCGGCCGCCCGAGCTGGACACCGGCGACTTCCGGTTGATGGACCGGGAGTTGGTGGAACTGCTGTCGGTCTCGCTCGAACAGGACCTCTACCTCCGCGGTGCCGTCAGCTGGTTCGGACTGCCGGAGACCAGCGTGCCGTACGACCGCGACGCGCGGTACGCGGGCGCGTCGAAGTACACCCTGCGCAAGATGCTCGCCCTGTCCCGCAACGGTCTGCTGGCCAACTCCTCCCTCCCCCTGCGTCTGCCCGCCTACGTGGGAGCGCTCGCCCTGGTGGGCGGGGCGACCGCCGCCGCCGTGCGCCGTGACGTCCGGCTGCTGGCGGCCTCCGGCGCGTTCGGCGTCCAGGCGCTGGCCCTGGGCGTGGTCGGGGAGTACCTGGACGCGGTGCTCCGCCAGGTCAGGGGCCGGCCCCACTACGTGGTCGGTGAACGACTCGAAGCGATCAGCGGATCCGTACACCTTGAGGAGCGTGTCGCCCTGTGACCACGACAACGGAGCAGAACGCGTCGCCGGCCGCGCCGGTGGACGTGGTGATCGTCGGGGCCGGTTTCACCGGCCTGTCGGCCGCGCTCGAACTGGCCTCCCAGGGCCGGAGCGTGCGCGTCATCGAACGCGAGGACGTGGTCGGCGGGCTCGCCGCCAGCTTCGACGTGGGCGAGGGCAGGCGGCTGGAGCGGTTCTACCACCACTGGTTCGACTCCGACCAGGAGATGGTCCGGCTCTGTGCGGGGCTGGGCCTGTCCCACCTGCTGGAGGCCCATGAGACCCGGACCGGCGTCTACTACGCCAACTCGGTGTACCGGCTGTCCGCCCCCCTGGACCTGCTGCGGTTCACCCCCCTGCCCCTGGTGGACCGGCTGCGGCTCGGCCTGCTGGCGCTGCGGGCCCGGCGGGTGAAGCACTGGCGGGACCTCGAATCGCTGACGGCGCAGGAGTGGCTGGTGTCGCTGGGCGGCCGCCGGGTCTACGAGACCGTCTGGCGCCCGCTGCTGGAGGGCAAGTTCGGCGACTACGCGTCCCAGGTGGGCGCCACCTGGATGTGGACCAAGCTGCACCTGCGCGGCGGCAGCCGCTCGCGGTCCGGCAAGGAGACGCTGTACTACCTCAAAGGCGGCTGCGAGACGCTGCTGGACGCGCTCAGGCTCCGGCTGGAGTCGCTGGGTGCGGAGATCCTCACCGGCACCGAGGTCGAGGCCGTCCACGTCGGCGGGTCCGGGGTCGACGGGGTGACCGCGGGCGGGGTCTTCCACCGCGCCCGCCAGGTCCTGGTCACCGTGGCCCCGCCGACGGCCGCCGCACTGGTCCGGCACCAGGACGCCGACGACCCGCGCGTCGCGCAGCTGCGCCGGAGCTGGTCGGCGGTCGACTACCTGGGCAACGTCTGCCTGGTGCTGGAGAACAACCGCCGCCTGTCGGACACGTACTGGCTCAACGTCAACGACCCGGGCTTCCCCTACGTCGGCGTCATCGAGCACACCAACCTGGACCACCCCGACCGGTACGACGGCCGGCACGTGGTCTACCTGTCCAAGTACCTGCCGACCGACGCCGAGCTGTACCGGATGTCCGACGAGGAGGTCTTCCGCTACAGCCTGCCGTTCATCCAGCGGATGTTCCCCGACTTCCGGGAGAGCTGGGTGGAGCGCTACCACGTCTGGCGCGCCCCGTACGCCCAGCCGGTGATCACCCCGGGCTACACCCGCACCATGCCCCCGGTGGAGTCCGGGATCCGCGGACTGTACCTGGCGGGAATGGCCCAGGTCTTCCCCGAGGACCGCGGCACCAACTACGCCGTCCGCGACGGCCGCCGCGCCGGGCGGCTCGTCCTCGACCGCCTCGCCGCCGAGCGCGCCCCCGAAACCGTCTCCGGGAGTCACCATGCCTGAACTGCTGACCGTCGACCAGGCCGAGGCCATGACCGCCGAGCAGGTCCACGACCTGTACCGACGGTACGTCAGCCGCAGCCAGGTCTCCCTGATCGGGTCCTTCGGCTTCGGCCGGGACGTGGTCGACCACGCCGAGGGCGCTTGGATCCACCTGCGGGACGGCCGGCGCGTCCTGGACTTCACCGGCGGGGTCGGCGTGCTCAACCACGGCCACAACCACCCGCGGATCCTCGCGGCCCGCCGGCGCTTCCTCGACGCGCAGCGGATGGAGGTCCACAAGAACTACCTCTCCCCGTACGTCGCCGCGCTCGGCCACAACCTCGCGCAGCTGCTGCCGGAGGACCTGAACATCAGCTACTTCCCCAACTCCGGGGCGGAGGCGGTGGAGGGCGCGGTGAAGCTCGCCTACAAGTACCACCGCGGCCGTCGGGGCACCGTGCTCCACAGCGACATCGCGTTCCACGGGAAGCTGCTGGGAGCCGGGAGCCTGACGGCCTCGCCCGAGGTCCACTTCCCGTACCCGCAGATCCCGGGCACGGACGCGTTCACCTACGACGACCTGGACTCCTTCCTGCTGGCCCTGGAGCGCCACACCTCGTCGGCCGGCGAGTCCGACGTGTACGCGGTGGTGCTGGAGCCGTTCAGCGCCTCCAGCCTGCGCGAGTGCTCGCCCGGGTTCCTCCGTGCGGTGCGGCGGCTGTGCACCGAGCGCGACATCGTGCTGGTCTTCGACGAGGTCTACACCGGCTGGGGCAAGACCGGGGAGCTCTTCCACTTCCTGCACCACCCGGGTCTGGTCCCCGACATCGTCACCACGTCCAAGTCCTTCGGCGGCGGCAAGGCGTCGATCTCCGGGTACATCGCCCGCGAGCGGATCTTCCGCAGCGCCTACGACAACCTGGCCGACGCCACGCTGCACAGCACGACGTACTACGGCTTCGGCGAGGAGACGGCGACCGCGCTGGAGGCGGTGGCCGTGGCCGTCGACGAGGACTTCCCCGGGCGTGCGCGGAAGCTGGGCGAGCGCCTCGGCGACGGACTGGCCGGGATCGCCGCCCGGCACCCGCGCCTGGTGCGGGAGGTCCGGGGCCGGGGCGCGCTGCACGGGGTGTTCCTGACGCCCGGTCCGCAGCTGCCCGAGATCCTGCGGACCAAGCTGCCGACCGCCGCCGCGAAGGACCCGCAGGCCATGTCGAAGGTGCTGACCGCGGCGGTGATCGCCGCGCTCTACCGCGACCACGGCGTGCTCACCTTCTTCGGCTCGAACCGCTCGATCGCGCTCATCGCCTCTCCGCCGCTGGTGGCCGAGCCGGACGAGGTGGACCTGTTCCTGACCGCCCTGGACGAGGTGCTGTCCCGGGGCGCCACCCGGCTGCTCGCCGGACTGGTCAAGGAGAAGGTGTCCGCATGACCGGCACCGCGTCCGCCCTGCGGGCCTCCGGTCTGCCCCGCTGCTGGGCCGTCGAGTTCGCGCCGCTGCGGTCCCCGGCCGCGCTGCGCGAGGCGGTCCGGCACACGGCGGAGAGCCTGGACCGGGCCCCGGCCCTCCAGCGCTGGGGCCTGTCGGTGGCCCTGCGGCTGTTCCCCGCGGCCTTCCTCGCGGTGTCCGGCCGCTTCCCCCGGAGCGCCTCGCCCGCACAGCTGCGGGCCGGGCTGGCGCGGCTGCGCGGTGTCCCCGGGTACGCCGAGGTCCTGCGGGCCACCACGGCGCTGGCCCTGTACGGCGCCCTGGACGGACCGGCCTCCCGGGAGGCACTGCGGTGAGCGGCGCAGCCGACGTCGACTGCGACGTCCTGGTGGTCGGCTCCGGTGCGGGCGGCAGTGTCGCCGCGCGCGAACTGGCCGCCGCCGGCCGCGAGGTGACCGTACTGGAGGAGGGGCCCCGGGTCAGCACCGAGGACCTCGCGGCCGCCGCACCCGCCGAGTCCATGCGCCGCCTCTACCGCAACGGCGGGGCGACCGCGATCCTCGGCACACCGCCGATCGCCTACGGCGAGGCCTGCGTGGTCGGCGGCACCACGGTGGTCAACGGCGGTCTGCTGTGGCAGCCCTCGGCGGCCCTCCTCGACCGCTGGGCGACCTTGAGCGGGTACGGCGGCTACCGGGACGACGTGGTGGGCGCGCACTTCGCGCGGGTGCGGAAGAGGCTGGGCATGATCGTGCAGGAGCACGGCGACGGCAACGCGGACTCCCGGCTGCTCGCGCAGGCCGCCGCCTCGCTCGGCTGGCGCTGGCAGCACCCCCAGCGGGTGGTGCGGGGCTGCCGCCACCGCAACCAGTGCGCCACCGGGTGCCCGAGCGGTGCCAAGCAGAGCATGGCCCTCAGCTACCTGCCCGACGCGGAGGCCCTGGGCGCCGTCATCGAACCCGGTGTCCGGGTGGAGCGGATCCTCCACGACGGCGGCGGCACCGCCCTCGGCGTCGCGGCGACCGGCCCCGACGGCCGGCCGGTGCGCTACCGCGCCCGGACGGTGTTCGTCGCCGCCGGTCCGGTCGGCACCCCCACCCTGCTGCGCCGCAGCGGGATCCACCGGCGGGCGGCGGGCCGCCGGCTGGCGCTCCACCTCAACCTGCGGACCGTCGCCCGCTTCCCCCGGGCCGTGGACGCCACCCGCGGCACCATGTTCACCGCCCAGGTGCAGGAGCACTCCGCGCTGGGCGTGCTCGTCATGCCGTCCAACGTCACCCCCGGCGGACTGGGCGCGGCGCTCGCCGGACGCGACCCGGGCCAGGTCGCCGCCCTGCTCGCCGCCCGGGCGCACCTGGGGATGTTCACCACGCAGGTGCGGGTGCAGGGCACCGCGCGGATCAGCGCGGTCCTCGGCGGCTCGCCCCTGCTGCGGCACGGCCTGACCGGTGCCGACCACGACCTGATGCGCCTGGCGTTCCGCCGCACCGCCCGGCTGCTGTTCGCCGCGGGCGCCGTGGAGCTGCTGCCGCCCACCAGTTCGGCCCCACCGCTGCGTTCGGAGGCCGACGCGGCGGAGTACTGCGCGCGGGTCCGGCCGGGCGACTGGGAGCCGGTCTCCGTGCACGGCATGGCGAGCTGCCCGATGGCCCTGCCGGAGCGCGGCGGGGTCGTCGACGACCGCGGCCGCCCCCACGGCTTCACCAACCTGCACCTCTGCGACGCGAGCGTCCTGCCGGGCGCTCCCGGGATCAGTCCGCAGGGAACGATCATGTCCTACGCCCACGAGATCGTGGCCCGTCATCTGGAGAGCACGTGACCGACCAACCGACCGCCCAGCGCGTCGCGGCAGCCCCGGCCGCCCCCGATGTACGGATGTTCAGCCCGGCGGCGACGGTGGCCTCCTGTGCCGGATTCGTGCTCATCGGCGCGCTCCAGGCGCTGTACGGGCCGACGATCCCCGCGTTCCGGGCCGACTTCCAGCTCTCCCCCGCGGCCGCCGGACTGGGCCTGAGCGCCCACTTCGTCGGTGGTGTCGCCGGCGTGCTGCTCTTCGACCGGCTGTTCGGGCGGATCGGCAACCGCCGGATCCTCGGCGCCTCCTACCTGCTGATGGCGGTCGGCGCGGCGGGGTTCGCCCTGGCCCCCGGCTGGCCGCTCGCCCTGGCGATGGCGCTGCTCGCCGGGCTCGGCTTCGGCGGGATCGACTACGGCCTCAACCAGCTCTTCGCCGTAGGCTTCGGCCACCGTTCGACGGCGATGCTGAACGTCCTCAACGCCCACTTCGGCATCGGCGCGATCCTCGGCCCCGCGCTCGTGGGCGCGGTCGGCGCCGAGCACTACCCCGCGCTCTTCCTGGTCTTCGCCGCGGCCAACCTGCCGCTGCTGCTGTGCCTGCGCGGTGTGCGCGACCGGGCCCCGCAGCAGACCGGTGGCGCCGGCCCGGACGAGGCCACCGGAAGCGCGCTCAGCCGCAGCCTGGGCTCGGTGCTGGCCGTCTTCGTCGCCCTGTACGTCCTGCACGTCGGCATCGAGGCGGGTGTCGGCGGCTGGGAGCCCACCCACCTGGAGACGGTCGGCTACGGTGCCGGGCTCGCCGCCACCGCCACCTCCGTCTACTGGCTGATGATGACCGTCGGACGGTTCCTGGTCGCCCCGATCACGCTGCGCTTCTCCGCCGAGGCGATCATCACGGTCTCCTGCGCGGGGATGACGGTCTGTCTCCTGCTGGCGTCCGTACGGGACATCGCCCCGTACGCCTACGCGGGGGTCGGCCTGTTCATCGCGCCGATCTTCCCCACCGGGCTGCCCTGGCTCAACCGGGCCGCGCCGCGGGCCCGCCGGGCCGGCGCGCTGGTGATCGCGGCCTCCATGGTGGGCGGTGTCGTCGCGGGGCCGACCCTCGGCAAGGCCATCGAGTCGCTGGGCGTGCGCTCGGTGCCCCTGGTGCTCGGGGCGGTCTCCGCGCTGTGCGTGGCCGCGACGCTCTGGCTCATCCGTGCCACCCGACCGGCCCGGGCCCCGCGGGGCGCGTGAGCGGTCACCCCGGCACAAGACCCCGGCGCCCGCGGCCTTCGAGGAGGCCGCGGGCGCCGGGGTCTTGTGCCGGGTGCGCTCAGCGCCGGCGGGCGGTGATCAGGCGCTGCAGGACGATGAAGACGAACAGCAGGGCGCCGATGACGATCCGGGTCCACCAGGAGCTGAGGGTGCCCTGGAAGCTGATCACGGTCTGGATCAGCCCGAGCACCAGCACCCCGAGCAGGGTGCCCAGCAGGTAGCCGGAGCCGCCGGTCAGCAGGGTGCCGCCGATGACGACCGCGGCGATCGCGTCCAGTTCCAGGCCCACCGCGTGCAGGCCGTAGCCGGACAGCATGTAGAAGGTGAGCAGCACGCCGCCGAGCGCGGAGCAGAAGCCGCTGATCGCGTAGACGGTGGTCTTGGTGCGCTGGACCGGCAGGCCCATCAACAGCGCCGACTGCTCGCTGCCGCCGAGCGCGTACACGTTGCGGCCGAGCCGGGTGTAGTGGAGGACCACGAAGCCGACGGCGACCACCAGCAGCGCGATGACCGCGCTCGGCGAGACGAACAGGCTGCCGAGCGGGATCCGGGTCTGCGCCATCGCGGTGTACTGCGGGTCGGTGATGGAGATCGAGTCGATGCTGATCGTGTAGCACAGGCCGCGGGCCAGGAACATGCCGGCCAGCGTGACGATGAACGGCTGGATCTCGAAGACGTGGATGACCCAGCCCATCAGCCAGCCGCCCGCGGTGCCCATCAGCAGGACCAGCGGGATCACCAGCAGCGGCGGCCAGCCCTGCCGCTCGACCAGCCAGGCGGAGACCATGGTGGACAGCGCCACCACCGCGCCGACCGACAGGTCGATGCCGCCGGTCAGCACGACGAAGGTCATGCCGACCGCGACGACCAGCAGGAAGGCGTTGTCGATCAGCAGGTTGAGCACGACCTGGCCGGAGAAGAAGCCGTCGTACTGAGCCGAGCCGACGCCGAACATCGACACCAGCAGGACGGCGGTGACCAGCAGCGGGATCTGGCCGCGCAGGCGGGTCAGCAGGGCGTTGGCGTTCATGCGCCGACCTCCCGGTTGGTGGGGCCCGCGGCGTGCGACCGGGTGGTACGCCGGGTCCGCGTGCCGCGGGCGGCGAGCTTGGCGCGGAAGACGGGCGACTGGATGAGGCAGACCGCGATCACCACGAACGCCTTGAACACCAGGGTGGTCTCCGGCGGGATGCCGATGGTGTAGACGGTGGTGGAGAGGGTCTGGATGATGAGCGCGCCCAGGACGGTGCCGCCGATCGAGAACCGGCCGCCGTTCAGCGAGGTCCCGCCGAGCACCACCGCGAGGATGGCATCCAGTTCGATCCACAGTCCGGCGTTGTTGCCGTCGGCGGCCGAGACGTTGGAGGACACCATCAGCCCGGCCAGCGCCGCGCACAGCGCGCTGAACACGTAGACCAGGCCGACCAGGCGCATCGCCCGGATGCCCACCAGCCGGCTGGCCACCGGGTTGCCGCCGACGGACTCCAGCAGCAGGCCGAGCGCGGTGAAGCGGGTCAGCAGCACGGTGGCCAGCACCACCAGGGCGCTGAGCAGGATCGCGAACGGCATGGTCAGCCAGTAGCCGCCGCCGATCAGCTTGAACGGGTCGCTGGTGACGGTGATGATCTGGCCGTCGGTGATCAGCTGGGCCACACCGCGTCCGGCGACCATCAGGATCAGGGTGGCGATGATCGGCTGGACGCCGACCCTGGCCACCAGCACCCCGTTGACCGTGCCGAGCACCAGGGCGGCGCCCAGCGCGATGCCGAGGGCCGTCAGCACGGTGCCGACGCTCCCCGGGTCGGACGAATCGCTGATGTGCAGGCAGGCCAGGGCGCCGGAGATCGCGACGGTGGAGCCGACCGACAGGTCGATGCCGCCGGTGGCGATCACCAGGGTCATGCCCAGGGAGACCAGGATCAGCGGGGCGCCGAAGTGCAGGATGTCGATCAGGGAGCCGTAGAGGTGGCCGCCCTGGAGGTGGACGGAGAAGAAGTCGGGGGTGAAGGCGAGGTTGGCCACCAGGAGCACGGTCAGCACCGCGGCCGGCCAGAACAACCGGGACCGGATCACCGCCTTCACCGGGCTCGCAGCCGTTGCCGTTGCCGTGCTCATCGGTCCGCTCCGCTCGCGATGGTGGCCATGACGTGCTCCGGGGTGAGCTCGCCGTCGTTGTCGAGTTGGGCGACCATCCGGTGGTCGCGCAGCACGCCGACCCGGTGGCTGAGCCGCAGCACCTCCTCCAGTTCGGCGGAGATGAACAGCACCGCCATCCCGTCGTCGGCGAGGTTCGCCACCAGTTTCTGGATCTCGGCCTTGGCCCCGATGTCGATGCCCCGGGTGGGTTCGTCGAGGATCAGCAGCTTGGGGTCGGTGATCAGCCAGCGGGCGAGCAGCACCTTCTGCTGATTGCCGCCGCTGAGGTTGCGCACCAGTGCCTCGGGGTTGTCGGGGCGGATGTCCAGGGCGCGGATCCAGCGCAGCGCGTACTGCTCCTGCACGGTGCGCGACAGCGGGCGCGTCCACCCGCGGGACGCCTGAAGCGCCAGCACGATGTTCTCGCGGACGGTCAGCTCGCCGACCAGGCCCTCGGTCTTGCGGTTCTCGGAGCAGAAGGCGATGCCGTGGGCGATCGCGTCGCGCGGGCCGCGCAGCGCGGTCTTGGCGCCCTCGATCCGCAGTGTGCCGCCGTCGCTCTGGTCGGCGCCGAACAGCAGCCGGGCGGCCTCGGTCCGTCCGGAGCCCAACAGCCCGGCCAGTCCGATCACTTCGCCCGACCGGATGGCCAGGTCGTACGGCTCGACGGCGCCCCGCCGGGTCAGCCCGTCGGCCTCCAGGAACACCGCTCCGTCGGCCGGTGCGGTGCGCTCGCTCCGCTTGCCGCCGCCGAGCCGGTCGAGTCCGGCGAGCTCGGCGCCGATCATCCGGGAGACCAGTTGGACCTGGTTCAGCTCGTTGATCAGGTACTCGCCCTCCAGCCGGCCGTTGCGCAGCACGGTCATCCGGTCGCAGATCTCGTAGATCTGGTCGAGGAAGTGCGTGACGAACAGGATCGCCACGCCCTGGTCGCGCAGGCGCCGCATGACGGCGAAGAGCCGGCGCACCTCGTCGCGGTCCAGACTGGAGGTCGGCTCGTCCAGGATCAGCACCTTGGCGGAGAGGTCGACCGCGCGGACGATGGCCACCAACTGCTGGACGGCGATGGAGTGGCTGTTCAGCGGCGTGCTGACGTCGATGTCCAGGTCCAGCTCGCGGACCAGCTCGGCGGCCCGGCGGCGCATCCCGGCCCAGTCGATCAGGCCGAACCGGCGGGGTTCCCGCCCGATGAAGATGTTCTCCGCGACCGACAGGTTCGGGCAGAGGTTCACCTCCTGGTACACCGTGCTGATGCCGGCCTGCTGGGCCTGCAGCGGCCCGGCGATCCGCACCCGGTCGCCGGCCAGCACCACCTCGCCGCCGTCCGCCGGGTGGACCCCGGTGAGCACCTTGATCAGCGTGGACTTGCCGGCGCCGTTCTCCCCCAGCAGGGCGTGCACCTCGCCGGGGAAGAGCCGGAAGTCGACCCCGTCCAGCGCCACCACTCCGGGGAACTCCTTGCGGATCCCCCGGACTTCCAGGACCGGTTGCTGCCGCACCCCGGTTCTCCTCTCGTGTGTCCCGGACGCGTCCCGCCCTCGGGCGGTCCGGTCCGGTCCGTGCGGGCCGGACCGTGCGGGCCGCACCGCCGGAGCGGCGGGCCCGCACGGCCGGGGTGGGTCAGTACTGGCGGTTGGGCAGGGCCGCGGTGGCCTGCTCGGGGGTGAAGGTGCCCTCCTCGGTCTTGATCCGCCGCGGCACCTGCTCACCCGCCTTGACCTTCTTCACCAGGTCCATCAGCTGGTCGCCGAGCAGCGGGTTGCACTCGACGTCGTAGTTGATCTTCCCCTGGCTCATCGCGGTGAAGGCGTCCTTGACGCCGTCCACGGAGACGATCTTGATGTCGGTGCCCGGCTTCTTCCCGGCCTCCTCGATCGCCTGGATCGCGCCGAGCGCCATGTCGTCGTTGTGCGCGTACAGCACGTCGATCTTCGGCTGGGACTTCAGGAAGGCCTGCATGACCTCCTTGCCCTTGGCGCGGGTGAAGTCGCCGGTCTGCGAGGCGACCACCTTGAACTTGGGCTCACCCTTGGTGGCGTCCGCGAAGCCGGACTTGCGGTCGTTGGCCGGCGCCGAACCGGTGGTGCCCTCCAGCTGGACGATGTTCACGTCGGCACTGTTGTTCGCGTACTCCTTGACCAGCCAGTCGCCGGCCTTCTTGCCCTCCTCGACGAAGTCCGAGCCGAGGAAGGAGACGTAGAGCGACTCGTCCTTGGAGTCCACCGCGCGGTCGGTCAGGACCACCGGGATGTGCGCGTCCTTGGCCTCCTTCAGGACGGTGTCCCAACCCGACTCCACCACCGGCGAGAAGGCGATCACGTCGACCTTCTGCTGGATGAACGAGCGGATCGCCTTGATCTGGTTCTCCTGCTTCTGCTGCGCGTCGGAGAACTTCAGCTCGACGCCCGCCTTCTTCGCGGACTCCTGGATCGACTTGGTGTTGGCGGTGCGCCAGCCACTCTCCGCGCCGACCTGGGAGAAGCCCACCACGAGCTTGTGGCCGGAGCCCTTGTCGGCGGAGCCTCCGCCACCGGAGCCACAGGCGGTGAGGACGGTGACCATCGCACCGGCGACCAGGGATGCCGCAACTCTCTTGGACATGTGGGGACTTCCTCTCGGGATCGTCTATCGCACGGACGGCGGCACCGGCCGGCTTTCACGGGGATCAGGGCGGGACGACTGGGCGAAGGCTAAAAGGGGCGGAACGGCTGAGCCGGACGGCTGAACGAGACGACCGGGCGAGACGAACGGTGCGAGGCGCGACCCGAGGAGGGCGCGCCATCTCGTCCGTGTTAACGCGGAGTGGTGACGGTGTTTCGCTTGAGACCAGATTGTTAACGCTAACAATCGGGCCGACAAGCCCCACTCCAGCCCGTTATCCAATCTTGACCAGCGTCAGCGCGGCCGGGACACCCGACCCGGACCCCTGATCCACACCGACCGGACGCACCGTGCCACGATCCACTCCAGCTGTTGACGAACCATCGGGAATTGGCCGGATTTCTGCGTCCATGGCATCAACTCCCGCTTGTTTATCGCCTCTTGACGCACCCACCGCCCGACTGGCTTCATGGGCATGGGAGCGCTCCCACATTTCGGGCTCCCACCCCGTCCCCCGCATCCCCCTGAAGGAAGGCTCCCACCCATGCCTCCCCTCCTCCCCGGCCGCGGGCTGCCCCGCCGCGCGGCCGCCGCGCTGACCGGCCTGGCCCTGGCCGCCGGCGGGCTCACCGCCGCCGCTGCCGCCCCGGCCACCGCCACCACGGCCGCCACCGCGGTGGCCCCGGCCTCCGACTTCCCGGTCCGTGTGAACCAGCTCGGCTACCTGCCGGACGGCCCCAAGCGGGCCACCGTGGTCAGTTCGGCGACCGCCCCGCTCGCCTGGCAGCTGCGCGACGCCTCCGGCGCCCAGGTCGCCGCCGGCACCACCACGGTGCACGGCGCCGACCAGGCGTCCGGCCAGTCCACCCACCTGGCGGACTTCGGCGGGTACACCGGCACCGGCACCGGCTTCACCCTGGTCGTGGACGGCCGGGCGAGCCACCCCTTCGCCATCTCGGCCGCCCTGTACGACGGGCTGCGCGCCGACAGCATGTCGTTCTTCTACCAGCAGCGCAGCGGCATCGCCATCGACCCGGCGCTGGCCGGCAGCGCGTACGCCCGCCCCGCCGGCCACCTGGGGGTGGCACCGAACAAGGGCGACACCAGCGTGCCGTGCCAGACCGGAGTGTGCGACTACCGGCTGGACGTCCGCGGCGGCTGGTACGACGCCGGCGACCAGGGCAAGTACGTGGTCAACGGCGGCATCGCCACCTGGGAGCTGGTCAACTCCTTCGAGCGGGCGCGCCGTTCCGGCGGCGACGCGGCCGTCGGCGACGCCACGCTGCGCGTTCCCGAGCGCGGCAACGGGATCCCGGACGTGCTGGACGAGGCCCGCTGGGAACTGGACTTCCTGCTGCGGATGCAGGTCCCGGACGGCAAGCCGCTGGCCGGCATGGCCTTCCACAAGATGCACGACGCGCAGTGGACCGGCCTGCCGACCCGGCCCGAACTCGACGACCAGCAGCGCGAGCTGCACAAGCCGTCGACGGCCGCCACGCTCAACCTGGCCGCCACCGCGGCCCAGTGCGCCCGGGTGTACGCGCCCTACGACGCCGCCTTCGCCGCCCGCTGCCTGGACGCGGCCCGCCGTGCCTGGGCGGCGGCCAAGGCCAACCCGAACGTCCTCGCCCTGGCCACCGACAACACCGGCGGCGGCGCGTACGAGGACGCCGACGCCTCCGACGAGTTCTACTGGGCAGCGGCCGAACTCCTCGCCACCACCGGCGAGTCGCAGTACCGGGACGCCGTCACCTCCTCGCCGCACCACACCAAGCCGGTCGACGCGTTCTGGTGGGGCGGCACCGCGACGCTCGGCCGGATCACCCTCGCCACCGTGCCCGGCGTGGCCCTGCCCGCCGACGACATGGCCCGGCTGCGCGGCCAGTTGACCGCGGCCGCCGACGGCTACCTCTCCACCATGGCCGGACAGGGCTACGCGGCCCCGATCCCCGCCGACGGCTACGTCTGGGGCTCCAACAGCTCCGTCGCCAACAACGCGATGGTGATGGCCGTCGCCTACGAGCTGACCGGCGCCGCGCGCTACCGGGCCGGCGCACTGGAGACGATGGACTACCTGCTGGGCCGCAACGCCCTGGACCGCTCCTACGTGACGGGCTACGGGGAGCGGGCCTCCGAGAACCAGCACCACCGGTTCTGGGCACACCAGAACGACGCCTCGCTGCCGCACCCGCCGGCCGGCTCCTTCGCGGGCGGCCCGGACGCCGGCCTGGAGGACCCGGTGGCCAAGGCCCAACTGGCGGGCTGCGCACCGGCGGCCTGCTACGTCGACGACATCGGCTCGTACTCGACCAACGAGGTCGCGATCAACTGGAACGCCTCGCTGGCCTGGCTGGCGGCGTTCGCCGCCGAGCGGCGGCCGGCGCCGGCGGTGCCCGCCGTGCAGGTGGCCCCGACGGCCGTGACCGTCCCCGAGGGCGGCTCCGCGACGGTGGCGGTGAGGCTTTCGGCCGCCCCCGCCCAGAACGTCACGGTGACGGTCACCCGCGCCTCGGGCGACACCGACCTGACCGCGGTCACCACCTCGCTGGTCTTCACCCCGGCCGACTGGGCCACCCCGCGGCAGGTCACGGTGTCGGCGGCGCAGGACGCCGACACCGTGGCGGGCAGCGCGGTGTTCACCGTCGGCGGTCCGGGCGTACGGACGGCGACCTTCACCGCGACCGAGGCGGACGACGACACCACACCGCCCCCGGCGTCCTGCTCGGTGGCGTACAAGGTCGACAACGCGTGGGGCAACGGGTTCACCGCCACCGTCACCGTGCGGAACACCGGCACCTCGACCGTCTCCGGCTGGACGCTCGGCTGGAGCTTCCCGGGTGACCAGCGGATCTCCAGCACCTGGAACGCCACGGCGGCCCAGTCCGGGGCCGCCGTGACCGCGCGGGACGCCGGCTGGAACGGCACTCTCGCCCCCGGCGCGAGTGCCGGCCTCGGCTTCCAGGCGACGTACTCCGGCGCCAACACGGCACCGGCCCGGTTCACCCTGAACGGCGCCGACTGCGCCTGAGCACCAGCCCCGACCGGCTGCCCGCCGCACCGTGACGGTGCGGCGGGCAGCCGGCTTTCCGGGGGGCCGGTCCGGGCGGCGGCAGGGGCTCGTGACTACCGAGCGCCTCCCCGCCGGCGCGCCCGTGCCGTCATCCCAGCGTCCACTGCTGGTTGCTGCCGCCGCTGCAGGTCCACAGCTGGACGGGCGTGCCGTCGGCGGTGGCCAGGCCGGCCACGTCCAGGCAGAGCCCCGACTGCACCCCGGTGACGGTCCCGTTCGGGTTCAGCTGCCACTGCTGGTTGGGCTGGCCGTTGCAGGACCAGACGATCGCCTTGGTGCCGGCGGTGGTGCCGTGCTCGTTGGCGTCCAGGCAGAGCGTGCTGCCGCCGACCGTCACGGTCAGCTGGTTCGACGCCGTACGGGTCCAGGTCTGGTTGGCGCCGCCGTTGCAGCCGTAGATCTGCTGCTGCGTGCCCGGCGCCGTGCTGGCGTCGGTCAGGCACTTGCCCGCGGCCACCGCGCGCAGCGCGCCGGTCGTGCCGCCGCCGGAGGACCCGGCGTCCAGGCCCATGAAGTGCACGGCGGTGGCGGCCATCGCGGTGCCCTGCACCGGCAGTTGGTGCCCGGCCCCGGCGATGCTGTACGCCTCGACCTGGGTGGTGCCGGCGCTGTTGTTGTACCGCGTACGGTTCCAGTTGGCCGAAGGGGTGTCCGTGGCCGACGGCGTCTGGCTGACGCCGAGGACGTCGGTCCACTGCTTGATCTCCTCACCGAGGTTGTTGTGGCTCAGGATGGTGTCCGCGGTCCCGTGCCACAGCTGCACCCGGGGCCGGGGACCGGTGTAGCCGGGATAGGCACCGCGCACCAGGCCGCCCCACTGCCGCGGGGTCATGGAGACCTGCCCCTGGGCGCACGGGCCGTTCCAGCCGCGGACGGAGCCGGTGTAGAAGCAGTGGTAGGGCACGCCCATGAACGCCGCGCCCGCCTTGAAGACGTCGGGGTAGTCGGCGAGCATGATGTTCGTCATCATCCCGCCCGACGACTCCCCGGTCACGTACACGGCGTTGGCGTTGCCGCCGTAGTGCTGCTCCGTGTAGGTGATCATCGACATCAGCCCGACCGGGTCGCTGCCTCCGTTGCGGGTCGACGCCTGGTCGGAGGAGACGTCCCAGCAGCTCCCGCTGGGGTTCGTCGAGGGGTAGATGACGAGGAACCCGTACCGGTCGGCCAGCGACGCGAAGTCGGTGCTCGAGTACATGTACGGCCCCGTCCCCTGGCACCCGTGCAGGGCCAGCAGGATCGGCGGGTTGGCCTTGACGTTGTTCGGCACGTACAGGTGCATCTGCAGGCCGGTCGGGTTGGTGCCGAAGTTCGTGATCTGGGTCAGCGACGCGGCGGCGGCCTGGGGGGCCGCCTGCAGGCTCAGGCCGACCGCGAGGCCGACCGCGGCGAGGATGCCCAGGAGGCGGGACGTTAACGAGCGGGATCGGAACATAGGACCTCTCCGTCTGGATTGACGTGCGGCTGAAGGTGGTTCCGGTGCCACCACGGCAGGAGGACCACCGGTGTGGGGGGTCGGTCCGCCGTGGCCGCCGGCGGCCGGCCGCGCCCCGCGAAGGGCGTGGCCGGCGACCGGCGCGGGGGCGGGTCAGGAGGAGTGGAAGTCCGCGTGCAGGCGCCGGGTGTGGTCCAGCACGCGGACCGGTCCCTCCAGTCGGACGGTGGCGGTGAGCCGGACGTCGGTACTGGAGGCGGCGACGCGGAGCTCCAGCTCGCCCGGTTCGACGACGCGTCGGCCGTCGCGTCCGGTGAAGGAGGCGAGGTCGGCCGGGACGCCGATCCGGACCCGGGTCTCCGCGCCCGCGTCGAGGGTGATCCGCCGGTAGCCGATCAGCCGCTGCACCGGCTGGACGACGCTGGCGACGGGGTCGTGCAGGTAGAGCTGGACGGTCTCGCTGCCGCGCCGGTCGCCGGTGTTCCGCAGGGTGAAGGCGAGGCCGACCGCCCCGTCGGTCGCGGCGGCGGCCCGCTCCACCTCCAGGTCGGTCCAGGCGAAGGCCGTGTAGCCGATGCCGTGCCCGAATCCGAACGCGGGGGTGGGGTCGGTGCTGGACACCTCGCTCGGTCCGGCCAGCCGGGCGGCGAGGTAGGTGGAGGGCTGGACGCCCGGCCGGGCCGGGATGCTGACGGGCAGTCGGCCCGAGGGGTTGGTCCGGCCGCTGAGCACGGCGGCGACGGCCTCGGTGCCGGCCTCGCCGGGGAAGAAGGTCTGCACGAGCGCCGCCGCCTCGGTCGCCGCGCGTCCCAGCGCGTAGGGGCGGCCGGCCAGCAGCACCGGCACGACCCGTCTGCCGGTGTCCAGCAGGGCGTCCAGCAACTGCCGCTGCACCCCGGGCAGTTCCAGGGACTCCACGTCGCAGCCCTCGCCGCTGGTGCCGCGCCCGAACAGGCCGGCCCGGTCGCCGAGGGCGACGATCACGACATCCGCCCACCGGGCCGCCTCGACGGCCTCGGCGAAGCCGGAGGTGTCGGAGCCGTCGACGCTCGCCCCGGCCGCGGTCCGGATCTCGCTGCCGGGGAACTCGGCCGCCAACGCCTGTCTCAGCGTGGGCAGTTCGATGCCGACCGGGACATCGGGGTGCTGGCTGCCGACGTGCACGGGGAAGGCGTAGCAGCCGAGCACCGCCGTCGGGGTGTCGGCGTTGGGGCCGATCAGCGCGATCCGGCGCGGGTCGCGCAGCGGCAGGGTGCCGTCGTTGCGCAGCAGCACCACGGCCTGCTCGGCGATCTCCCGGGCCAGGGCGCGGTTCTCCGGTCCGTCCAGGTCGACCGAGCCGCGCAGTTCGCGCGGGTCGTCGAGCCGGCGGCCGGAGAGCGCCGCCGGGACGGCGTCCCAGTCCGGGTCCAGCAGGCCGAGCTGGGCCTTCTGCACCAGCACCCGGCGCAGCGCCCGGTCGACCAGCGCCTCGGGCACCGTCCCGTCCTCGACGGCGCGCAGCAGCGGCTCGCCGAAGGTCTTCACCGTCGGCAGCTCCACGTCCACGCCGCTGGCCAGGGCGAGGGCGGCGGCCTCGGCCCAGTCTCCGGCGACGCCGTGCAGCACCTTGAGGAAGGCGATGCCGAAGTAGTCGGCGACCACCGTCCCCTCGAAGCCCCAGGTGTCCCGCAGCAGCCCGGTGAGCAGCGCCTCGTCGGCGGCCGAGGGGACGCCGTCGGTGTCGGTGTAGGCGTGCATGACCGAGCGGGGCCGGCCCTCGCGCACCGCCATCTCGAAGGGCGGGAGGATCACGTCGGCACGCTCGCGGACGCCCATGCCCACGGGGGCGAGGTTGCGTCCGGCGCGCGAGGCCGAGTAGCCCGCGAAGTGCTTGAGCGTGGCCACGATCCCCGCGGACTCCAGGCCCTGCACATAGGCGGTGGCTACCGTGCCGACCAGGTACGGGTCTTCGCCGATGGTCTCCTCGACCCGGCCCCAGCGGGCGTCGCGGACGACGTCGAGGACCGGGGAGAGGCCCTGGTGGACACCGACCGCGCGCATGTCGCGGCCGATGGCCGCCGCCATCCGCCGGATCAGGTCCGGATCGAAGGTGGCGCCCCAGGAGAGCGGCACCGGGTACGCGGTGGCGCCCCAGGCGGCGAAGCCGGCCAGGCACTCCTCGTGCGCCAGGGCCGGAATGCCGAACCGATTGGCGGCGGCGATGCGCTGCTGGCTGCGGGCGAGCGAGAGCGCGCCCAGCGCCGGGTCGACCGGCACCGTGCCGAAGGGCCGGGTCAACTGGCCCAGTCCGGACGGGAGCAGGTCGTCGAGGTCGGGCGGCTCCTCCATGTCGTGCTGGTGCGGGGCGACGTCGCCGCCCTCGTCGGAGGCGCCGACCCAGACGCCGACGAGCTGCGCCAGCTTCTCCGGCAGCGTCATCACGGCGATCAGGGCCTGCGCGCGTTCTTCGGGGCTGAGCGCGCGGTCGTGCCAGCGGCTGGTCGGGTCTGTGGACGGGACGGCCAGGTTCATGTTGCCGGTCACTTTCCTCCGACGCCCATGAGGCCCTGGACCAAGGCGCGTCGGGCGAACAGGTAGACGATGAAGACGGGGAGCATCGACAGCACGACGGCGCTGAGCAGGCCGGGCACGTCGACGCCGTGCTCGGTCTGGAAGTTGTACAGGCCGAGGGTGATGACCTTGGTGCTCTCCGACTGGGTGAGGATCAGGGGGAACAGGAAGCCGTTCCACGCCTGCAGCGCGGCGAAGACCACGACGGACGAGAGGCCGCCCCGGGACAGCGGCAGCACCAGCTGCCAGAACACCCGCCACGGCGAGGCCCCGTCCATGGCCATGGCCTCGTAGAGTTCGCCGGTGATGTCCCGCATGGCGCCGGTGAGGACCAGCGTGCACACCGGCAGGCAGAACGCCGCGGTGGGCAGGATGACGCCGATCAGGTGGTCGTAGAGGCCGGCCTTGCTGATGACGTAGAACATCGGCACGATCACGGCCTGGGCCGGGATCGCCAGCCCCAGCAGGAAGATCCGGAAGACGGTGCCGATGGTCCTGCCCCGGGCCCGTACGATCGCGTAGGACAGCGGGGGCACCACGAGCAGCACGATCGCGACCACGCTCACGGTGACCAGGAGCGTGTTGAGGAAGTCCTGGCCGAAGCCGTTGGAGAAGTCGTCGAGGTAGTTCTGCAGGGTCAGCTGCGAGGGAAAGGTGAGCGGACCCTGCGAGGAGTAGTTGGCGCGGGTCCGGAACGTCGCGATCAGCAGGACGTACAGCGGGAAGCCCACCAGGGCCAGCCAGACCAGCGAGCCGAGTCCGGCGAGGTAGTTCGGGCGCCGTCGTATCACAGTCCCTCCGCGGTGCTGCGCATCTTGTCGTAGCCGGACAGGCGCACGACGGCGAGCGAGATCAGGGTGGCGGCCACCACGAGGACCAGGGCGATGGCCGAGCCCGCGCCGAAGTCGAAGCTCTTGAAGGCCTGTTGGTACATGTAGTAGGCGCTGTTGGTGGTGTCGGTACCGGGGCCGCCCTGGGTGAGGATGAGGACGGTGTCGAAGGTGGTGAGCCCGCCGACCACCATGAGGATCACCGAGGTGATGGCGGTGTTGCGCAGCTGCGGCAGGGTGATGTGGAAGAACTGCCGCACCTTGCCCGCGCCGTCGATCGACGCGGCCTGGTAGAGCACCCGCGGGATCGCCCGGGCGCCGCCCTGGTAGAGCAGGGCGTGCATGGGCGTCCACTGCCACATGCCGACGAAGGTGAGCACCGCGACGCCGCCGCTCTGACTGCCCATCAGATTGCCGTCCCCGAACAGCCATTCCAGCTGCGAGGGCACCCCGAAGTTGGGGTCGAGGATGGCGCGCCAGACCACCGAGACCGCGGTCGCGGACAGCAGCAGGGGGACGAAGAAGATCGCGGACAGCACCGCGCGGTTGCGCTGGTGACCGGCCGCCCACACACCCAGCAGGATGCTCACCGGGGTCTGCACGACCACGCCGGCCGCGGTGAGCACCAGGGTCAGCCAGATGCTCTGGGTCATCACCGGGTCGTGCAGCAGCTTGGTCCAGTTGGCGAGGCCGTTGAACCGGGGGGCGTCGACGCCGTTCCAGCTGGTGAAGGAGAGCACCGCCACCAGCACCAGCGGCACGATCGCGAACAGCAGGAAGAACACGGTCGCGGGCACCGCCCAGACGAGGCCCGGGCGGGTCACCCCGACGCCGGTCCGGCTCCCCGCCCGCGGGCGGCGGCCGGACCGGGACACGAAGGAGGAAGCACTCATGGCGATTCCCCTCAGGAGGCCGGCAGGGCCTGCATGGCCTTGATGAAGCCGTTCACGTCGAGCTTGCCGTTGAGGAACTGCTGGACGGCGACGTGGATCGGCGTGTTGGCGGCCGGCGGGTACGCCTGGTCCCAGGACAGCTGGAACGACGGGGCGGCCTTGACCAGGTCGTACTGGTACTTCGAGTAGTCGGGGTTGGCCGCGGTGGAGAGGAACTGCTCGGTGCCGGTGGTGGTCGGCAGGTTGCCGATCGCCAGCTGCGCCTTCACGAACTCGTCGGAGTACATGAGCTTCAGGAAGGCGGCCGCCGCCTCGGGGTGCTTGCTCTTCTTCAGCACCGAGTAGAAGTTGTTGGTGTTGCCGACCACGTTGGCCGGGTCGCCCTTGCCGCCGGCGATGCTGGGGAAGCTGCTGTACCCGAGGTCGCCCTTGGCGAAGTCGGGGCTGGCGTCCTGCTGGGTGGCGTACTCCCAGGAGCCCATCAGCTCGAAGGCCGCCTTGCCCTTGGCCAGGAGGGCCGGGGAGCCGCCGTCGGTGAACTTGACGGAGTCGAAGTTCGAGCCGAACGCCCCGGCGTCGACCAGCTGCTTGAGCATGCCCAGGGCCTTCTTCGCGTCCTCGCTCTCCCAGGCGCTCTTGTCGCCGGACAGCGCCTTCTGGAACAGCTCGGGGCCCGCGACGCGGTCGAAGACGTACTCGTACCACATCAGGGTCGGCCACTGGTCGCCGCCGCCGAGGGCGAACGGGGTGACGCCCTTGGCCTTGAGCACCCGGACGGCGTTGAGCAGGTCGTCCCAGGTCTTCGGGACGCTCAGGCCCGCGTCGGCCAGCACCTTCTTGTTGTTGAACAGCAGCACGGGCTGGGTGCCGCGCATCGGGATGCCGTAGGACTTGCCGTCGATGACCGCGGTGTTGAACACCGAGGGCAGGAAGTTGCTCTTCAGCCCCGGGTCCGCGGCGATCATGTCGTCCAGCGGGAGCAGCAGGTCGGACTTCACGTAGGGCTGGATGCTGCCGCCGCCCCAGTTGAAGAAGACGTCCGGCGCCTGCGGGGTGTTGATGATGGTGTTGAGCTTGGGCTGGTAGTCCGCGCCGGGGATGGTGTCCAGCACGGCCTTGACCTTGGAGGTCTTGTTGAAGGTCTCGACCAGCTGCTTCTCGACCTTGTTGCTGGCGTCCCCGTAGACCAGGACGTGGATCGTGCCGGAGTCCCCGCCGGCGGAGGATCCGCCGCTGCCGCAGGCGGTCATCCCCACCACGGCCACGGTCAGGCCCAGTGCAACGGCGAAAGCGCGTCTCTTCATCAGGACTCCTAAAGTTTCGATTCGCTTCACGAAATCCCTGCCCCGCCGGGACGCTAGGTTGCGAGGATGTTTCGGGTCAACCCCTCGCACCGAGGGTTACTGAAGCGTGATGCGCCAACTCCCTTGCGCCGCCTGTGCCCTATGCTGCGTCCATGGAAAAGGGCGATGAACTGGGACGGGTGACGCTCGCCGACATCGCGCGCGAGGCCGAGGTCTCCGTTTCGACGGTTTCGAAAGTCCTCAACGGCCGCACGGACGTCTCGGCGCCCACCCGCGTCCGGGTCGAGCGGGTCCTGCGCGACCACGACTACCGGCGCGCCGCGCGCAGCAGCAGTGAGGCGCCCCTCGTCGAGATCGTCTTCCACGAGCTCGACAGCCTCTGGGCGATGGAACTCCTGCGCGGCGTCGAGGCGGTGGCGAGTGAGCACGGAGCGGCGATGGTGGTCACCCACAGCGGTTCGCGCCAGGCCCCGGGGCCGGAGTGGATCGACGCGGTGCTGCGCCGGCGCCCGCTCGGCGTGGTGCTGGTCTTCTCCAGCCTGCCGCCCGAGCTCAAGCGCCAACTGCGCGCGCGGTCGATACCGTTCGTGATCATCGACCCGGCCGGCAACCCCGACCCGGACGTGCCCTCGGTGGGCTCGGCCAACTGGGCCGGCGGTCTCGCCGCCACCCGGCACCTGATCGAACTCGGCCACCGGCGCATCGCCATCGTCACCGGCCCCGAGGACACCCTCTGCTCCTTGGCCCGGCTGGACGGCTACCGCTCCGCGATGTCCATGGCCGGCCTCGGGGTCGACCCCGCGCTGACCGCCTTCGGCGACTTCCACGCCGAGGGCGGATTCACCCGGGCCAAGCGGCTGTTGGAGCTCCCGGACCGGCCCACCGCGATCTTCGCCGGCAGCGACCTGCAGGCGCTCGGAGTCATGGAGGCCGCCCGGGTGCGCGGCCTGCGCGTGCCCGAGGACCTGTCCGTCGTCGGCTACGACGACCTGGACATCGCGCAGTGGAGCAGCCCCGCGCTGACCACCGTCCGCCAACCCCTGCGCCAGATGGCCGAACAGGCGACCCGTCTGGTCCTCGCCCTCCGCGGCGGGGAGGCCCCGGCGACCCCCACCCGCCTCGAACTGTCGACCACCCTGGTGGTGCGCTCCAGCACCGTGGCGCCCGCCCCGCGCTGAGCGGAGCCGGGGCTCGGCCCCGGCTCCCGACTCCCGACTCCCGACTCCCGGCCCTCGGCCCCCGGCCCCAACTCTCGAAACTTTCACCGGGGAGTCTGCTTGAGGCCGCGAAAATTTCGCGGTATCTCCTCGCGAGTTGCGCTCCGCGGCGCGGGCGACCGCCACCGGAGTCGGTAAGGCGTTGGTCAAGCCCTCGGGCCCGCCTCGGGATGCACGGCGTCCGGCCAGGCCTTTGCCCGCGGAGACTCGCGCGAGACCCGGCGAATCTGTCGCGTTTTCGACCGAAAGCGTTGACAGCTTGTCGGACCCAGGCCAACACTGTCGCCGTCGACAAGTCCGAACGGCCTTGGATCCAGGGCGCGTTCGCCAACCGACGTCGGGGTCAGCGACGTCGACGACGAGTCGATCCCGTGCACCGCCTCGCGACGCCGTCCGGCCGTCCCCCCTTGTTCCGCGGCCATCGGTGGCGCAGGGCTGCGCCCATCCCCACCTCCACCCTCGGCAGGACGGATCACCGTCGTGAACTCCTCCCACCCCAAGAACCGTACGACCGGCCGCGTCCGGCGACACGCCGGCAAAGCGCGCCTCCTCGCGCCGGCCTTCGCGGCCGTCCTCCTCCTGCCCGGCACCGCCGAGGCCGCGACCATCTCCACGAACCAGACCGGCACCGACGGCGGATACTTCTACACGTTCTGGACCGAGGGCTCCGGTGCCGCCTCGATGTCCCTGAACGGCGGTGGCAACTACGGCACCTCCTGGAGCAACGCGGGCAACTTCGTCGCCGGCAAGGGCTGGAGCACCGGGTCCCGCAACCCGGTGACCTACTCGGGCACGTGGAGCACCAACGGCAACGCGTACCTGTCGCTCTACGGCTGGAGCACCAATCCGCTCGTCGAGTACTACGTCGTCGAGAACTACGGCTCGTACAAGCCGACCGGCGCGTACAAGGGCACCGTCACCACGGACGGCGGCACCTACGACATCTACGAGACGACGCGCTACAACGCCCCTTCCATCGAGGGCATCAGGACCTTCAACCAGTACTGGAGCGTCCGTCAGGCCAAGCGGACCGGCGGCACCATCACCGTCGGCAACCACTTCGACGCCTGGGCCAGGTCCGGCATGAACCTCGGCACCATGAACTACGAGGTCATGGCCACCGAGGGCTACCAGAGCAGCGGCAGCTCCAACATCACGCTGGGCTCCTCCACCGGTGGTGGCGGCGGAGGCGGTTGCACGGCGGCGCTCTCGGCCGGCGACTCGTGGAGCGACCGCTACAACCTGAACGTCTCGGTCACCGGATCCAGCGCCTGGAAGGTGACCGTGAAGGTCCCCTCCCCGGAGAAGGTCGGCTCGACCTGGAACGTCAACACGTCCTACCCCGACGCCCAGACCCTCGTCGCCACCCCCAACGGCGCGGGCAACAACTGGGGCATGACCATCATGAAGAACGGCAGCACCACGTGGCCGACGGTCTCCTGCACCGCGAGCTGACGGTCCGCCGCCGCACGACGTACTGACCGCACGCGTCTCCTGCCGGAGGTTCCTCCCGAACCCGTCCGGCAGGGCGTGCGTCCGCCGTGAATTGTTAGCGCTAACAGACGGCCCCGGAGCCAGGACGAGGCGCCGGGTCGCCGTCCGCCGCGCAGACATCCCCCCACCCAGAAGGAGAACGATCCGTCATGCCATGGCTCAACAAGAGGATCCGCCCCCGCAAGGTCCTGACCGCGGCCGCGTGCCTGGCCGTCAGCTCGGTCACCGCGGTCACCGCGATCCCCGCGGCGCACGGCGCCGGGGCGACCACGCTCGGTGCGGCGGCGGCCGGCAGCGGCCGCTACTTCGGTACGGCGGTGGCCTCGGGCAGGCTCGGGGACCCGACCTACTCGGGCATCCTCGACCGGGAGTTCAACATGATCACTCCCGAGAACGAGATGAAGTGGGACACCGTCGAACCCTCCCGGGGGTCGTTCAACTTCGGCCCCGCCGACTCGATCGTCGGCCATGCCTCCGCGCACGGCCAGAAGATGCGCGGCCACACCCTGGTCTGGCACTCCCAGCTGCCCGGCTGGGTCCGCTCCATCAACGACGCCAACACCCTGCGCGGCGTGATGAACAACCACATCACCCAGGAGGCGTCCCACTACAAGGGCAAGATCTACGCCTGGGACGTCGTCAACGAGGCCTTCGCGGACGACGGCAGCGGCCGGCACCGCAGCTCGGTCTTCCAGGACGTGCTGGGCGACGGCTTCATCGAGGAGGCCTTCCGCACCGCGCGGAACGTCGACCCCTCGGCCAAGCTCTGCTACAACGACTACAACATCGAGAACTGGTCCGACGCCAAGACCCAGGGCGTCTATCGGATGGTCAAGGACTTCAAGGCCCGCGGCGTCCCCATCGACTGCGTCGGCTTCCAGAGCCACTTCGGCTCCGGCGGCGCCCCGGCCAGCTTCCGGACCACCCTGTCCAGCTTCGCCGCGCTCGGCGTGGACGTCCAGCTCACCGAGCTCGACATCGCCCAGGCCCCCGCCTCCGCGTACGCCGACACCGTCCGGGCCTGCCTCGACGTCGCCCGCTGCACGGGCATCACCGTCTGGGGCATCCGCGACAGCGACTCCTGGCGCGGCGGCGAGAACCCGCTGCTGTTCGACAACAACGGCAACAAGAAGGCCGCCTACGGAGCGGCGCTCACCGCCCTGGGCGGCGGCAGCGGCGGCAACCCGGACGGGGGCATCGTCTCCGGGAGCGTCTACACGCTCACCGGCGCCGGCGCCGGACGCGTCCTCGACCAGCCCGCCGGACAGAACGGCAACGGCACCCCGCTCCAGATCTGGGACGGCGGCGGCGCCTCCAACCAGCAGTGGAAGGCCGTCAAGAACAACGACGGCTCCTACACCCTGACCAACGTCGCCAGCGGGAAGGTCCTGGACGAGCCCGGAACCCAGACCGCCAACGGCACGAAGGTGCAGGTCTGGGACAACAACGGCGGTGCCAACCAGCACTGGAAGGCCGCCAAGAACGGCGACGGCTCCTACACCCTCACCAACGTCGCCAGCGGGAAGGTCCTGGAGACCCCCGGTAGCCAGAGCGCCAACGGCACCCCCGTCCAGATCTGGGACTCCAACGGCGGCGCCAACCAGCACTGGAACTTCAAATGAGCTGAGCGGCACGGGCACGGGCACGTGCCTCCGCCGGATCCCTCCGTACCACCGGAAGACCCCCGCGAGCCGCCGGGGGATGCGACACCCCACCCAGTATCGCGACACGGAGCCCGCAGCGGCACTCGACTGTCAGCGCTCGGATGTGAGCGCTCACACGGCCGTGCGGCAGTTCCGTACGTTCACCGAGAGAGGTCCCCATGCGCAGACGAAGTTCCCACCGCAGGCAGCTGTCCACGGTGCTCACCGCCGTCCTCGCGGCCGTGGTGGCGTTGGCGGCGATGCTCGTCGCCAACCCGGCCCAGGCTGCCACCAGCGGCGCCCTGCGCGGTGTCGGTTCCGGCCGGTGCCTCGATGTGCAGAACGCCGGCCAGAGCGACGGCGCGTCCCTGCAGATCTACGACTGCTCCGGCGGGACCAACCAGCTGTGGACGCTGGCCTCCGGCAACCAGCTGACCGTGTACGGCAACAAGTGCCTGGACGTTCCCAACCACGCCACCACGGCCGGCACCCGGGTACAGATCTGGGCCTGCAGCGGCGCCGCGAACCAGCAGTGGCGGGTGAACACCGACGGCACCGTGGTCGGCGTCGAGTCCGGACTGTGCCTGGACGTCACGGGCGCCGGTACGGCCAACGGCACGGCGGTCGAGCTCTGGACGTGCAACGGCGGCAGCAACCAGAACTGGACCGGCCTGTCCGGCTCGACCCCGCCGGGCGGCACGTGCGCCCTTCCGTCGTCCTACCGCTGGTCCTCCTCGGGCGTGCTGGCGCAGCCGGCGCACGGGTGGGCGTCGGTGAAGGACTTCACGGACGTGGTCTACAACGGCAAGCACCTGGTCTACGCGTCGAACGTGTCGGGGTCGTCGTACGGGTCGATGATGTTCAGCCCGTTCTCGAACTGGTCGGACATGGCCTCGGCCGGGCAGACCGGTATGGGCCAGGCCACCGTGGCGCCCACGCTGTTCTACTTCGCGCCCAAGAACATCTGGGTGCTGGCGTACCAGTGGGGTCAGTGGCCGTTCATCTACCGCACCTCCAGCGACCCGACCAACCCCAACGGCTGGTCCGCGCCGCAGCCGCTGTTCACCGGCTCCATCCCCAACGCCGCCCCGATCGACCAGACCCTGATCGCCGACGGCCAGAACATGTACCTGTTCTTCGCCGGTGACAACGGCAGCATCTACCGGGCGAGCATGCCGATCGGGAACTTCCCGGGCAACTTCGGCTCGTCCTACACGACGGTCATGAGCGACACGGTGAAGAACCTCTTCGAGGCACCCCAGGTCTACAAGGTCAAGGACCAGAACCAGTACCTCATGATCGTCGAGGCCCGGGGGGCGAACGAGCAGCGCTACTTCCGCTCGTTCACCGCCACCAGCCTCAACGGCTCCTGGACCCCCCAGGCGGCCACCGAGAGCAACCCCTTCGCGGGCAAGGCCAACAGCGGCGCCACCTGGACCAACGACATCAGCCACGGCGACCTGGTCCGCAACAACCCCGACCAGACCATGACCATCGACCCCTGCAACCTCCAGCTCCTCTACCAGGGCAAGTCCCCCACCGCCACCGGCCCCTACGACCAGCTGCCCTGGCGGCCGGGCCTGCTCACCCTGCAGCGCTGACCCGACCGGTCCGCTGACCGACCACCCGACACCCGCCACCCCGGGCGGAGGAACCCCAGCCGTGCACCGGCTGGGGTTCCTTCGGTGCGACGTCAGCCGTGCGGGTCCGGCCCGGTGGCCGTTCGGAGGACCAGGGGGTTGCATGGACTGACCGAGCCCCTGCGATCCGGAGGTAGCGCCGTGTACGAGATGTGGGCCGAGCACGACCCGGCGGTGTCGCCGCCCGCCGTGGTGTGGCACGTGGTGGCGAAGGACGACGCGTCGTCGTCGCTGTGCGGGCGGTTCCTCGAACCGTCCCAGCGTGTCGTCCCGCCGGGGGACGGTGCCGACCCGGCCGGGCCGGACCGGTACTGCGACCCCTGCCTGGTCACCGTGCGTGAGGCCTTGGCGGCCACCGCCCGGTAGCGGTCCGTGACGTCACCGGTCACGGCGCTCGGCCCGGTGCCCGTCCGTCAGGGCAGTGGTACGGCCGGCAGGCACGGGTGCCGGCTGCCGGTTCCTCGGGCGGCCAGGACGGTGGCCACCTCGTTTCTGATCTCCACCCGGAGTCCACCGTCCGCGCTCTCCCAGACGAGGCCTCCGTCGGGCCCCACGGCATGCGTCTCGTGAACGACGACGACGGCCGGTGGAGCGTGCCCGCCGATCCGGCCGGGGAGCGTCACCGCGTAGCGGCGCGTGAGGCTTCTCATGACCGCCTCCTTCTCTCCCCCACCCTGTGTAGTCGATTCTCCTCCCGCGCCGGGCCGCTTGTACACGGACGGTCGGCCTTTCCCGGACAGCCCGCGCCGCCCCTCCTCGGCGCCGCACCGCTGGACACGCTCCGCGTTTGCCCCGTCCGGACGCGGCTACACGCACCGGTGGGCGGGTGCGCGGGGGCCCCGGCCGGAGAGAGGCTGGGTGCAGGACTTCCACCCGGGAGGCTTCCATGAACAGCAGGGTCACCGTCACGGGCCGCGCGGTTCCCCACCGCCGGGGCCGGGGCGCGAGGCGCGGGTGAGCCCCCGCCCCGGGCGTGAGCGCCCCGGTTCCGCCCGGCCGGGCCGACGGGCCGTGCCGCTGGGCAGCCGCCGCCCCCGGGTGGCGCAGCGGCGCACCGGCCCGGCGGGCCCCGGTGACCGGGCGCCCACCGTCGACCGGGTGCCGTCCGGGCTGCGGACCGCCGCCGGGTACACCTGGCGGCTGGGGCTGCTCGGCGTCGGCGCCTACCTGGCCGTCGACGTCCTGGCCCGGCTCGAACTGCCGGTCATCGCGCTGTTCGTGGCGCTGGTCGTCACCTCGGTGCTGCGCCCGCCGGTGGACCTGCTGGCCAGGGTGATGCCCCGCTCGCTGGCCGTCCTGCTCGCCTTCCTCTGCAGCGTCGCGGTCATCGGCGGCGTCCTGACGCTGGTCGGCACCACCGTCGCCGACGAGTGGAGCCGGCTGGGCAACGAGCTGCGCGGCGGCCTCGGCCGGATCGACCACTGGCTCACCGGCGCGCCCCTCCACCTGCGTCCCGGCACGGTCACCGACCTGCGGGCCAAGATCGGCGACTTCATCGCCGCGCACCGGTCCACGCTGATCAGCACCGCGCTCAGCGGCGCCGGCCGGGCCGTCGAGCTGGTCACCGGGCTCGCGCTCGCGGTGTTCTGCTCGGTGTTCTTCCTGCACTCGGGCGACCGGATGTGGTCCTGGGCGCAGCGGCAGCTGCCGGCCCGCAGCCGTACGGTCTGGGACCGGGCCGGGCGGGCGGCCTGGCGCACCTTCTCCGGCTACACCCGTGGCGTGCTGATCGTGGCGGGGACCAACGCGGTGCTGGTCGGCATCGCCCTGGCGGTGCTGAGGGTGCCGCTGGTGCTGCCGCTGACGGTGCTGGAGTTCGTGGCGGCGCTCGTGCCGCTGATCGGTTCCCCGATCGCCCTGGCGATCGCCGCCGTGGTCGCCCTGGCGGCGCGCGGCCCGGTGATCGCGCTGCTGGTGCTCGCCCTGATCGTGATCATCGGCCAGCTCGAGGGGCACCTGCTGCATCCGCTGGTGCTCGGCTGGTCCGTACGGCTCCACCCGGTGGTCATCGCGCTGTCGGTGACCGGTGGCGCCGTCCTGGCCGGCGTGCTGGGCGCGGTGGTGGCGGTGCCGGTGGTGTCGGTCGCCTGGGCGGTCGTCGGCGAACTCCGCGACCTGCGCGGCCACCGCGGGCCGCCCGACGGCGGGGACCGGGCCGAACGCGGCCGGCAGGAGCGGTGAGCGCGCGTCGGCGCCGGGCGGGGCCCTTGGTTCCAGGAGCGGAGCCCCGGGCTGTGCATGGAGGGGGATGACCCGGCCGGGGGCGGCCTGGCAGGATGCCCATGATCGACTTCATCGATTCAGCGACTCTCCGCACGACCGAAGGGCCCCACCGTGACCACTCCCACCAGCACCGTCGTCGAGCGCGCGGACGAGCGGCACCGGTACGAGATCCTCGTGGACGGCGAGCT
Source organism: Kitasatospora xanthocidica (assembly GCF_014656195.1). Classification (GTDB taxonomy): domain Bacteria; phylum Actinomycetota; class Actinomycetes; order Streptomycetales; family Streptomycetaceae; genus Kitasatospora; species Kitasatospora xanthocidica. The sequence goes on from NZ_BNBY01000011.1 coordinate 52,147, forward strand.
CGCCGGCTTCACCGAGTACCGGGACCACGAGGAGCAGCGCGTCTTCTACCACACCGAGATCGACGAGGCCTTCGCCGGCCAGGGCCTCGCCTCCCGCCTCGTCCAGGACGCCCTCACCGACGTCCGCGCGGCCGGCAAGCGGATCGTGCCGATCTGCCCGTACGTCGCCAAGTTCCTCACCAAGCACGACGACTTCGCCGACATCACCGACCCGGTCACCCCCGAGGTCAAGGGCTGGCTGCGCACCCAGCTCCACTGACCGCCCCGGCCCCGCCACCGCCCCGGCCCCGCCACCGCTCCGGGACCTCTCCGGCCCCGGGCCGGCGCCCGGCGGGCCTGCGGGGTGGGGTCGTTGTGCCCTTGCCCGGATGCCCCGGGATGGGGATCCTGGTCGGCGGGATGAGCCGGACGGGACTGGAAGGGCTTGGGTGATGGGCGAGTTGGTCGTGGTGGGGGCGTGCGAGGGACTGCCGGGCGAGGTCCTGGCCGAAGCACGGGCCCGGGTCGCCGCCGCGGCGGCGGCTCCCGGGGTGGGGACGCTGGTGGAGGCCCTGCGGGTCAGGCTGGCCGCGGTGGCCGGGGGTGTGCTGGCGCAGGTGAACGCCGAGGTGGACGGCCGGCGGATCCGGGTGCAGGAGGTCGCGGCCGGGCTGGGCGATTCGCTCGACCGGGTCGTCGAGGCGTTGCGCGGCAGGATCGGGGCCGTCACCGGTGCCTGGGCCCCGCACCCGTGGCCGACCGGCCCGGCGGCCGTCCCCTCCGTCCCGGTCGTTCCGCCGGGTGAGGCCGGCCGTCCGGCCCGGGTGGTCCGGCGCAAGGAGCCCGCACTGGTGTGGTGTTCACCGGAGGCCGCCGCCCGGACGATGGACGCGATGGACTACGACATCCACCTGTTCACCGATCCGGCCACCGAGACGGACGCGGTCGTCTACCGGGTCGGGCCGACCGGCTACCGCCTCGCCCGTACGGTCGCCGCCGGTCCGCCCGGCCGCCGGACCGCGCCGATCACGCTCAGCCCGCACGGCGCGCCCCGGCTGACCGAGGCGGGGGCGGTCGACCGGCTGGTGGGCGCCGAGCTGCCGTTCCTGTTCTTCGCCGACCCGGTCAACGGCCGCGGGCGGGTGCTCTACCGGCGTTTCGACGGCCGGCTCGGGCTGATCGCGGGACGGACCTGAGCCCCCCTCCGCCGGAACCCGTCGGGCCCCGCCGAGCGAC
>NZ_BNBY01000011.1:53370-208351 GCF_014656195.1 Kitasatospora xanthocidica
GACGGGGTCTCAGGACCGGGGTGTCAGGACCGGGGTGTCAGGACCGGTGCGTCACATGTTGATCATGTGGCCGGCGAGGCCGTGGATGGCCTCCTTGACCGCCTCGCCCAGGGTCGGGTGGGCGTGCACGTTGCGGGCGACCTCGTGGACGGTGAGGTCCCACTGCTGGGCCAGCGTCAGCTCCGGCAGCAGCTCGGTGACCTCGGGGCCGATCAGGTGGGCGCCGAGCAGCTCGCCGTGCTTGCCGTCGCTGATGACCTTGACGAAGCCGATCGGGTGGCCGAGGCCGTGCGCCTTGCCGTTGGCGGTGAACGGGAACTTGGCGACCTTGACGTCGTACCCGAGCTCGCGGGCCTGCGCCTCGGTGTAGCCGAAGGAGGCGATCTGCGGCTGGCAGTAGGTGGCGCGCGGGATCATCGCGAAGTCGACCTCCATGGTCTCCGCCCCGCCGATGGTCTCGGCGGCGATCACGGCCATGGTCTCGGCGGCGTGCGCGAGCATCAGCTTCGCCGTCACGTCGCCGATCGCGTAGATGTGCTCGACGCTGGTGCGGCCGCGGCCGTCCACCGCGATGGCGTTGCGGTCGGTGAGCTTGACCCCGGTGTTCTCCAGGCCGTAGCCGTTGACGCGCGGCGCGAAGCCGATCGCCTGGAGGACCTTGTCGGCCGCCAGCACCTTCTGCTCGCCGTCCTTGGTGACGGTGACGCGGACCTTGGCGTTCGGGTCGCTGTCGTCGATCGACTCGACCCGGGTGGAGGTCAGCACCTCGATGCCCAGCTTGCGGTACTGCTTGGCGAGTTCGGTGGAGACCTCGACGTCCTCCAGCGGCACCACGCGGTCCAGGAACTCGACGATGGTGACCTTCACGCCGTAGTTGTGCAGCACGTAGGCGAACTCGACGCCGATCGCGCCGGCGCCCGCGATGATGATGCTCTCCGGCAGCTGCTCGGTGAGGATCTGCTCCTCGTAGGTGACCACGCGGTCGCTCAGGCTGGTGCCGGGCAGCAGGCGGGTGGTGGCGCCGGCGGCGATGACGCAGTGGTCGAAGGTGACGACGTCGAAGCCGCCGCCGCTGAGCGCGACCTGGAGGGTGTGGTCGTCGACGAAGGTGCCCCAGCCGTCGTACTCGGTGATGCCGTTCTTCTTCATCAGGTAGTGGACGCCCTTGACCCGGCCGTCGGCGACCGATCGGCTGCGGCGGAACGCCTCGCCGAAGTCGAAGGTCACCTGGCCCTCGACCTTGATGCCGAAGGTCTTGGCCTCCTTGGTGAAGATGTGGGCGAGCTCGGCGTTGCGCAGCAGGGCCTTGGAGGGGATGCAGCCGACGTTGAGGCAGACGCCGCCCCAGTACTTGGCCTCGATGACCGCGACCTTCAGGCCCAGCTGGGCCGAGCGGACGGCGGCGGTGTAGCCGCCGGGGCCCGCGCCGAGGACGACGACGTCGTAGTGCGTGCTCATGTTGCTGACTCCTCCGAGGGTGTCACGGTGTCGTGATCTCGGTCCCATGGTGTCAGGACCGGGCTCGGCGCACCCACCGGGTCTCGGTCGATGCGCCCCGCGCGGCACCGTACAGGCCTCGGGGCCGGATTGTCAGTGGTCTCCGCTACGGTGACCGCACCGGCGCCCACCAGGGGCGATGACGGAGGGGGAGGGAGGGGCGGATGACGGATTCGCGCGCGGTGTGCGCGGTGCGTACGGCGGGTGCGGCAGGTGTCGTGCGTACGGCGGGCGGGTGGGCCCGCCGCCCGAGGACGGCAGCGGGCCCACCCGGGCGTCAGGCCGTCACGCCGTGCGAGTGGTCGCTCGGCTCGGCCGCGCCCCCGGTGGCCGGGGCCGCGGGAGCCGCCGGAGCCGCCGCGGCCTTCCCGGCCGGGTTCGGCGCCGGTACGGGCCGCTGCAGCGAGGAGAGGTCCCAGGCGTAGGTGCCGACGGCGTGGGCGATCACGTCGATGTTGACGTCGAAGGCGTCCATGTCGATGTTGCCCAGGTTGTCACAGGCCTTGTGGTAGCAGGCGTCGTAGGCGGTGCCCGCCGTGCCGCCGTAACGCTCCGCCTGCTCCGGGGACTTGATCTTCTCGGCGCCGGTGTCGGTGCCGCCCGCCGGGATGCCCGCGTCGATGAACGGTCCGTAGTCGGAACGGCCGTCGAAGGCGGTCGGGTCGTGCGGCTGGCCGACGCCGTCCAGGTAGCCGGTGATGTCCCGTTCGATCTGCGCCGATCCCTCGGGACCGGTGGCGCCGCCGGCGCTGCCCGAGCCGTTGTAGACGAACTGCGCGTAGTTGGGGGATGCGATCATGTCGAAGTTGAGGTAGAGCCGGATCTTCTTCTGATCCGCCTCGGAGAGTGACTTCACGTACGCCTCGGAGCCCTTGAGTCCGAACTCCTCGGCGGACCACCAGGCGAATCTGACCTTGTTCTTCACCGGGCGGACGCTGAGGTTCCTCGCGACCTCGAGGATGCCGGCCGAGCCGGAGCCGTTGTCGTTGATGCCCGGTCCGGCCGGGACGGAGTCGAGGTGCGCCCCGACCATCACGGTGTTGTCCGGGTCGCCGCCGCGGGTCTCGGCGATGACGTTCCAGGTCTTGCGCGGCTCCATGACGGTGCGGATGTCCAGGGTCACCCGGACGGGCCCGGCGGCGGCCGCGGCGGCCAGTGACTCCCCGGCGGCCTTGGTGATCCCGCAGGTGGGGACCTTCCCGGCCGTCGGCTCCCCCAAGGTGCCGTTGAGTTCGCCTTCGGCGTTGTTGTAGATGAGCGCGCCGGACGCGCCCGCGGCGGCCGCCGCGGCCTGCTTCTGGGCGAAGCTGCACCCGCCGCGCCGGATCAGGGCGATCTTGCCGGTGAACCCGCCCGCCGGGTAGTCGGTGGGCGCGCAGCCGGTGGTGGCCGTGACCGGGGCGACGGCCAACTCGGCGGTCAGGCCCGCCTCCGGGCCGCTCACCGAGTACGTCATGGCGATCACCGGCACGGACTCGGCCTTCGGGGACACCACGTCCAGGTGCTCCGCCCGGGCCTCGAAGAAGGTGTACGTGAACTCCTGCTTGGACACCTTGAGCCCGGCCCGCCGCGCCTGCTCGTAGACGTACTGCGCGGACTGCTCGTGCCCCTTCGAACCGGCCACCCGGGTACCGCCGTTGCGGTCGGCGATCCGCTGCAGCGCGGCCAGGGTGTCGTGGGCCGTCTCGGCGTCGCTGGCCTCGACCAGCCGGGCGGCCAGCTTGGCTCCCTTGCGCGCCGGGTCCGGGTCGGCGGCGGCGGTGCCGGCGCCGGCCAGCAGCAGCGGGGTCACGAGGGCGGCGACGGTCAGCGCGGCGCCCGCCCGACGCCCGGTGAGGACCGGGCGGGGAAGCGGTATCGGCGTGGCGCTACCGATCGGGTCGGTGTCGCTCGGACCGGTGCGGTCGTACCGGGTGGAGCGGTCGACCGGGGTGCTCGAACGACGGGTGCGCAGCATCAAGGGGACTCCTTCCGACGGGCCGTGAAGTCACGATTTGACAGGACCGGAATCGCGTTGCCAAGCCCGCCGCGCACCCCGCGGGATGCGCGCGAGGGGATGCGCGGTGATATTGGAGGAGTAGGGCCGTCTCATCCAGGAGTGTGACCACATGTCCATGATGGATAAGCTCAAGAGCCTGCTGAAGGGGCACGAGGAGCAGGCTGACAAGGCCGTCGACAAGGCGGGCGACACCGTCGACGAGCGCACCCAGGGCAAGTACAGCGGTCAGGTGGACGCCGCCCAGGAACAGCTGAAGAACCAGTTCCGCGACGAGCCGCCGCAGTAGCCGTAGCCCGGCGTATCGGTAGCCGGCCCGCGCCTCGGCCCGCTTCGGTACCCGCCCCGGTCCGGCCCCTCGGCCGGACCGGGGTTTCACCGTGAGCCGGGTTTCACCGCGGAGCGGGCGCGTCCCCATCGCGCGGGTCGTCGCCGGTGGCGCCGCAGTTCTCGCAGGACTCCGCCCCGGGCCGCTCGCGCAGCCGTCCGCACTCCGGGCACACCCGGTCCAGCCAGCAGGCCGGCTCGCCGCCTTCGTCCATGCCGCCGATTCTGCCCTGGCACCACCCCCACGGCGAGTAGACACTGTCTACGTGGTGCTGGTAGACAGTGTCCATGACTGATCAGGAACGGGACCTCCGGGCCCGGCTGGTGGCCGCCGGCGTCGAACTCGTGGCCACGGGCGGCGTCCAGGCGCTGGGCCTTCGCGAGATCGCCCGGCACGCCGGGGTCTCCCACGGCGCGCCCCGCCGCTACTTCCCCACCCACCGCGAACTGCTCGCCGCCATCGCCCAGCAGGGCTTCGGCAAGCTCACCGACGCACTGGCCGGCGCCGACGCCCTGGCGGCCGGCACCGGCGCGGACGCCCGCGAACGCCTCGACGCGCTCTCCCGCGCCTACCTCGGCTTCGCCGCCGCCAACCCCGGCATGTTCGAGCTGATGTTCCGTCACGACCTGCTGGAAGGCAGCGGGGTGGAGCTGCGCAACACCACCGTGCCGCTGTTCCTCACCTTCGTCGGCCTGGTCACCGAGGTGCACCCGGACGCCGCCGACCCGGCCGCCCGCACCGCCGCCCTCTGGTCCAACCTGCACGGCCTCGCCCAGCTGCGCACCTGGGGCAGCCTGCGGCTCATCACCGGCAGCGAGGACATCGGGCCGCTGCTGCGCACCGTGCTGGACGCCCACCTCGGCCCGGCCGCCCGGTGACGCCACAGCTGCGCCGACGGCTCGCCCTCACCGCGAGCATCACCGGCGCCGTCCTGGTCGCCCTCGACGGCACCGCGCTGACCGTCGCCCGGCCCGTCCTCCAGCGCGACCTGCACGCCTCCGTCGCCGAGGTCCAGTGGGCCGGCACCGGCTACCTGGTCACCGTCGCCGCCCTGCTGGTCTTCGCCGGCCGGCTCGGCGACCGCTACGGGCACCGGCGGGTCTTCACCGTCGGCGTCGCGGGCTTCGCCGCCACCTCGGCCGGCATCGCCCTCGCCCCCGGCATCGGCTGGGTCATCGCCCTGCGGGCGCTCCAGGGGGTGGCGGGCGCCCTGCTGCAACCGGCCACCCTCGGCATGCTGCGCGCCGTCTGGCCCGCCGAGCGGCTGGCGGGCGCGATCGCGGTGCGCACCGCCGCGATCGGGCTCGCGGCGGCGGCCGGGCCGCTGGTCGGCGGGGCGCTCACCGCGCACTTCGGCTGGCGGTCGGTCTTCCTGTTCGGCCTCCTGCCCGCCGCGGCGGCCCTGCTGGCCGCGCTCGCGGTGCCGTCCGCAGTACCGCCGGCCGCGCTCGCGGTGCCGTCCGGCCCGCACCCCGGGACGGCCGCGGGCGGGCGCAGCGGCCTCGACCTGCCGGGCGCGGCCCTGCTCGCGCTGGCCCTCGCCTGCCTCGTGCAGACCCTGGTCACCCTGCCGGACTCCGGCTGGTCGGTCGCCACGGCGCTGGGCCTCGCGGCGGCCGCGGTCCTCGCCGTGGCCCTGGCCCGGCACGAGCGGCGGACCGCCCGTCCGCTGCTGCCGCCCGCCCTGCTCCGCTCACCGGCGGTCGCGGCGCCGCTGGGCGTCCTGCTCGCCGCCTCGGCCGCGCTCCAGGGCGTACTCTTCCCGGCCACCTACTTCCTGCAGGACGTACAGGGGCTCGACCCGCTGCAGAGCGCGCTGCGGGCGGCGCCGCTCGCGGTGGCGATGATCCTCGCCGCGGCCGGCTCGTCCCGGCTGGCGAAGCGTCACGGCGAGCGGACGGTCGTGCTGACGGGCATGGCCCTGGTCACCTCGGGCGCGCTGCTCACCGCCCGGCTCGGCCCCGGTTCGGGGACGGTCACGATCGCCCTCTGCTTCCTGCTGCTGGGCGCCGGTTTCGGCGCGGTGATGGCCGCGGCCACCGCGATGGTGGTCCGCGGCGCGTCCACCGCCCAGTCGGGCGTCGCGGGCGGGCTCCAGCAGACCGCGCTCAACGTCGGCCCGGCGCTCGGCATCGCCGTGGCCACCACCACCGCCGGCAGCGCGGACCCCGGCGCGGCGCTGATGCCCGCCGCGCTCACCATGGCCGCCGTGGCGGCGGCGGGCACCCTGCTCGCGGCCCGGATCCCGGTCCCCGCCCGACCGGCCGACCGGGATGGGGCCTTGACCACCCACCGGTGACACCGTCGGGGCGGGCACGGGGCAGGTCGGAGCGGGCACGCGCTCGCGCTCAGCCGGGCGCGTCCATCAGGGCCGTGACGTAGGCGTCCAGCCGCGCCTCCACGGCCCGGGTGGTCAGCTCCGTCCTCCCCGCCTCCCGCCAGGGCCGCGCCACCGCCCGCACCTCCTCCGAGCACGCCAGCGCGTCCCGCACCAGCCAGTACCGCCGTGCGTCGGCGGCTTCGGCGAGCACCCCGCCGGCCTGCTCGTACGCCTCGGCGAACCGCGGGCCCCACACCGGTCCGTGCAGCAGCGCGAGGTTGGTGGAGCAGTGCGCCACATCGAGGTCCGCCGGGCCCCAGGAGGCCGCCGCCCAGTCGACGACGCCGGTGATCCGGGCACCGGCCGGGTCGTCCGGCGGTACGGCGAACAGCACGTTGCCGGGCTGGAAGTCCCGGTGCAGGAACCGCCCTTCGTAGGGCGGCACGGGCTCGCGGATCACGTCGGTCGCCGCGGCCCAGGCCGCCGCGTCCGCACCCTCGGGCGTCACGACGGTGTCGGCGGTCGTCAACGTCACGTACGGGCGGGGCCGTTCGGCCGGCCGCACCGCGTGGATCGCCACGAGCTGACGGGCCAGCAGCGGCAGGCGCGCCGCCACTCCCTCCTCGTCGAGGACCGTCCGGCCGGGCAGATGGGTCATCAGCAGCGACGGGTACTCGCACCGCTCGGCGCTCGGGTCGACGGCGACCAGTGCGGGGGCCGGCACCCCGCTCCCCGCGAGCACCGTCAGGGCGTCGGCCTCCCTGTTCAACCACTCCTCGGAGTGCTCCACGTCGACGAAGGACCGCAGCACCAGCTGACGGGTGCCGCCGTCCGGCGCGCCGACGGTCAGCCGCCGCACCTCGGCGGTGATGCCGCCGTGCAGCGCCTCCGTTCCGACGACCCGTTCACCGGGCTCCAGGTGCGAGTTCACCCAGGCCAGCGTCAACGGCCGTACACGCGCTGTCACTTCACGTCCGACCATCGCTCCGCCTCGTCATCCGCACCGCACCATTCGGGAGAACCCTGCCGGGGGTGACGGCCGTGGAGCCGATTCGCCCACCGGGAGCCACCGTAGAGGAACACCCCCGCGGCGTCCCCGCCGTCGGAGCCTCCGCCGCCGGCGCGGCCAGGCGCCCCACGAGCAGCGACAGCAGGGCCAGCTGCAGCACCGCGCCCACCGCCGGGCCGAGCCAGACGCCCGACACCCCCAGCGGCCCGGACAGTCCGGCCGAGGCGGCGAGTTGGACGCCGAGGCCGAGCAGCACGGAGAGCACCAGCGGGCGTCCGGCGCCCGCTGCCTGGTGGATGCCGCCGAGAGCGACCACCAGGGCGTACGGGAGGAGGTAGAGCGCCGCCATCCTCAGGAAGCCGACGGACTGTGCCGCCACCGCCGGGTCGTCGGTGAACTGCGCGGTCAGCGGGACCGCGAGGGTCGCGGACAGCACCACCGCCCCCGCGCCGAGGAGTGCGGCAAGGCGCCCGGTGTCGCGGTGCAGGGTGCGCAGCGCGCCGGTCTCGCCCGCGCCGGTGAGCCGGGCGGCCTCGATGGCGGCGGCCTGGCGCAGCGCGTAGAAGGCCATGGTGACGACGAGCAGCATCCGGTAGCCGACCCCGTACCCGGCCACCGCCGCGACGCCGAACCCTGCCACGAGCCCGAGTTGGGCCGTCCCGACGGCCATCCGGGCGGTGAAGTCCAGGCCGAACGGCGTGCCCGCCCGGACGATCCGCGCGGCCGCCGCCCACACTCCCCCGTCGCCGCCGGTCTGCTGCGGCACCCGTCCCCGTCCCCGCAGCCGCAGCGTGACGGCGAGGGCGACCGCCCGGGAGAGCGTCAGGGCCAGGGCGGCGCCCGGGACGCCGAGGGCGGGCACCGGGCCGGCGCCGAGGATGAGCAGGGGGTCCAGGACGAGCAGCAGCGCGTTGGAGAGCAGGGCGACGCGCATCGGGGTGCGGGTGTCGCCGGCGCCCTTGAAGAGTTCGTCGGCGACGCGCTGGCCGAAGAACAGGGCGAAGGCCGGGAAGGCGACGGTGAAGTACTCGGCGGCATGGGCGGCGGCTTCGCCGTCCAGGAACGCGCCGGCCAGCCGGTCGCGCAGCAGGAAGCCGGGGACGGCGATCGCGAGGCTGCCGGCGGCGCAGAGCCGCCAGGCGGCGCGGGCGGTCCGGTCGGCCTCGGCCCGGTCGCCCGCGCCGAGCGCGTGGGAGAGCCGCACGCTGGTGCCGGAGGCGACCACCAGGACGAGTCCGAGCAGCAGGTTCTCGACGGTCCCGGCCAGCGTGACGGCGGCGACCGCGGCGCCGCCGAGGCCGGCCACCCAGAGGGTGCCGATCACCGAGGCGACCACCCCGGACAGCAGTTCCGCGTAGACGGGTACGGCCAGTGCCGTGAGTCGGGGCATGTGCCCGCGCATGGTTCCTCCCCCTGTTTCCGCCGTCCGGAGGCCCGGACGCCGACCTCGAATAGAGATACATCGATTAGAGGTACATCGGCAAGAGGTAGCATGGCGGCTCCAGCGGGCGCACTCCGACGGAAGGGCTTCGACCGTGCTGACCCTCGCGATCCTCGGCTTCCTGTACGACCAGCCGCTGCACGGCTACGAGCTCAAGTCCCGGATCACCGGCCTGACCGGCCACGTCCGCCCGGTCAGCGACGGCGCGCTCTACCCGGCCATCGCCCGGCTGGAGAAGGCCGGCCTGCTGTACCGCCGCGCCGAGGCCGGCACCGGCTCGGCACCGCGCCAGACCCTGGAACTGACCGAGGACGGCCGGGCCGAACTGCTACGACGGCTGGCCGACCCGGAACAGGCCGAAATCACCGACCAGATCCGGTTCTTCACGCTCACCGCATTCCTGCACCACCTCGCCGACCCGCCCCGGCAGGCCGCCGTCCTCCGCCGCCGGCTGGCCTTCCTGTCGGCGCCGAGCAGCTTCTTCTACGACGGCGACGGCCGGCCGGTCACCGCCGAGCGGGAACCCAACCCCTTCCGCCGCGGCATGCTGCTCGTCGCCCGGGCCTCCACGGCCGCCGAACGGACCTGGCTGGACGACACCATCGCGGAGCTGGAGCGGCCTTGGCCCCCGGACCCCTCGTGATCTCCTCCTGAGGTCCTCATGAGCCCCTCCTGAGCCGGGCGGTCGCCAGGGTTCACGGACGCCGGGCGACGAAGACGAACTCCCGTCCCGGCCGGTCGGGCGCGTCGCGAACCCCTTCCACCACGAAGCCGTTGGCGGTCAGGTCCCGCTCGACCTCCTCCCGCTCGCGGAACCGCAGCGTCGAGTCCGAGGTCAGCACCTGCCCGTCCGCGCCGAACGCATAGGTCCAGCGGAACGTCACCAGCGGCGGGCTCGTCCCGATCGACTCGACCCAGCTCTCGACGGACCCGACGCCCGGGATCTCCGTCACCCGGTGGGAGTGCTCGCGGGTCCACCGTTCCCAGGCGCGTGCGGCCGGATCGCGGGTCTCGAAGACCAGTCGCCCGCCCGGACGCAGCGCTTCGTGGGCCCCCCGCAGGGTCCGCTGCCAGTCCCGGGGCTCGGTGACGGCCTGGGCGACGTTCGCCGTCATCGTCGCCAGGTCGACCCGCAATGGCGGGAGGTCGGTCGCGTCACCGTGGATCCACCGCACCCGCTCGCCACCCGGCTTGGCGCGCGCGACCTCGATCGACGCCCGGGCGGGATCGACGCCGACGACCTCGATCCCGCGGTCGGCCAGCAGGAGCGCGAACACCCCCGTCCCGCACCCGATGTCCAGCACGCGGCGCGCCGTGAACTCCTCCGCCATCCGGAGGTAGGCGACGAGATCGCCGCGGTCGGGGTCGAGCCGGTCGTAGATCGCGGCGAGCCGCGGATGCCCGAAACATTCGTCAGCCACGCCGCCGACCGTACGCGGGGCCGGGCCCCGCCGGCCACCGGTCCACCGGCATCAGGCGTCAGGCGTCGGGCGTCAGGCGTGGCCGAGGCAGCGCTTGAGCTCGTTGAGGTCGTAGAAGTGGCTGCCCCTGCTGACGGGCTTGCAGGAGGGCTTGAAGGCGGTCTCCTTCTCGTTGTAGAGCATCCGGACCAGGTGGGTGGCGGGCTTGCCGTCGGCAGGCGTGTCCGCGTACAGGTCCCACTGGATGTTCGCGGCCATCGGCGCGACCTCGGCGCCGCGCCACGGGTTGTTCCGGTACGAGTACGGCTCCCCCGGGGCGGCGGGATCGGTGCTGCCGGGCAGGCCCATCAGCACGGCGAGCGGCTCGATCTCCTCGGCATGGGTGAAGCGCAGGACCGCGCCCTTGTCGCTGGAGCCGTCCGCCTTCGCCCCGGCCTGGGCGAGCAGGTCGTCGAGGAGGACGCCGGCCATCTTGTAGGTGATCGTGCGGCCGCTGAAGGCCGGGCCCTTCTGGTAGAACTCCTCGGCGTCGTCCAGGTACGCGAACCACTGGGCGTCGCGCGGGGCGAGGAAGCGGCCGAGGTCGACGTCCGGGGCCTCGACGTCCAGGTCGGGCGCGGCCGCGTACAGCTGGTAGAGAGAGCGCGCGAAGGAGACCTGGTCGGCGGCCGGCAGCGCGGCGGCGAACTCGTCCCGGAACAGGCGCGCGACGACGCGGTGCGCCGCCTCGGCGGTGCGCGGGTCGGCGTCGAGCTCCGCCAGGACGGCGGCCAGGCCGGGGTCGCCCGCCAGGTAGGCCTGGTAGTCGGCGTTCTGCGGCTGCTTGTGGAAGTACAGCAGGTTCTTGTCGGTGACCGGGGCCCCGATCAGGCCCGCCAGCGCCGGGTCCCCGGAGACCAGGCCGCCGGTGAAGGCCTCGGCACTGGCCACGGCGCGCGCCACGCCCGAGGTCTCGACGACGACGGGCTCGTGCTCGGCGGTGATCTTCTCGAACAGGGACGGCAGCCGCTGCTCCATCCGCAGCGCGGTCCGGCGGTGCTCCTGCGCCCCGCGCGCGGAGAGGTTGCCGTAGCCGAGGGCCTTCGCCGCGTCCAGCAGCGACCGCACCTGCGGGCCCAGGTCCTCGCCGAGGCCGGTGAGGGCGTCCTGCTGTTCGGCCTTGCCCAGCAGGGCGAGCACGGCTTCGCCGTCCTTGCCGTCCGACATGGCCCGGGAGCCGTGGCGGGCGACGTTCTCGGTGAACACCGGACTGAAGCCCCTGGGCGGGCTCTGGTAGCGGCCGGCCTTCTCCTGCGGCACGTAGGGGGCCTTGGTGCCGTACAGGTCCCGGTGGGCGTGCGGCGCACCGCTCCCGTCCCGGGCGGAGGCGGTGCCTGCGGTGCACAGCACACCGGCCGCCAGGGAGACGGCCAGGGCGGCGGAGAGCGGAGCGGTGCGCTTCAACACAGGTCCTTCGGTCGCGACGGGCTACCGATCGGTAGCTTCGGTCGTCCCGCAGGGTCGCGCGGCGACCGGAACCACCACCGACGCCGGGCGGTGGACGGGATGAAGCTCGGCTGAACAGCGCGCTCCGACGGCGCCCCCCGCCCCCCATCCCGTCCGTACGCCCCGGTGCCCCTCAACTCCGCCCGGGCGGTGGAGCCTCGTCGCCGGTCTTGCCGTAGCCGAGGCACTCGACGATCAGACCGTCCCGTACGAGTGCGATGGTCACCCCGCGGACCGAGTCGGCCGGGCCGGTGCCGAAGCGGTGGCGCCAACGGACCGTCGCGCGCTCACCGGTGACGACGACGGACTCCGGGTCGAACCGGCCGGTGCGGTCCTCGGCGAGTGCCCGGCAGAACTCCAGGCACGCGGCGCGGCCCTCGTAGCGGGCCCCGTCGGGGGCCGGATGCCTCCCCTCCATCACGCAGTCGTCGGCGATCAGGTCGGCGAGCAACGAGCCGTCATGGTCGGTGAAGGCACGGATGAAGGTATGGATCACCTCGGCCGTGCCGCGGAACGACATCCCGGCCGCTCAGGAGCCGGACGCGCCGACGGGGGCGGGGGTCGCCTGTTCCGCCCCGCGCTCCTCCCGGCGGGCGCTCCAGACCGCCAGGGACGTGAGCAGGGTGAAGACCGCCCCGGCCGTCAGGACGCCGTTGATGGTGGCGTTGGTGGCGACGAGCCCGCCGAGGAGGGCGCCGAGCGCGATCGCCAGGTTGTAGACGGAGGTGTTCAGCGCGGTGGCCGCCTCGGTCGATTCGGGTGCCGCCTTGAGGATCCACGTCTGCACGCTGACCGGCACGCCGCCGAAGGCCAGCCCCCAGCCCAGCAGCAGCAGGGCGCCGCTGACCGGCGAGCGGCCGGCGAAGGGGAAGACCGCGAGGATGACCGTCAGCAGCACACTGATGGAGAGGATGGTGACGCGGATGTTGCGCTCCGCGGCCGCCCCGGCGAGGAAGTTGCCGATGATGCCGGCCACGCCGAAGCCGAGCAGCAGCGGGCCGATCGCGCCCTCGCCGATCCCGGACGTGCTCTGGAGGATCGGGCTGATGAAGGTGAACGCCGCGAAGTGACCGCCGACCAGCAGGAAGGTGGAGAGCACGCCGGCCCGTACCACCGGGTGGCGGAACTGCTGCGGCAGTGTGCGCAGTTGGACTACCTCCCGGGCGGGCATGGGCGGCAGCAGGACGAGCAGGGCCGCCAGCACGAGGAGGCCCAGCGCCGCCGCGGCCACGAACGCGACCCGCCAGTCGGCGACGCCGCCGAGCAGGGTGCCGGCCGGCACGCCGAGCACGTTGGCCGCCGTCGCGCCGCCGAACACGACCGAGATGGCCCGGGGGATGGAGCGCTCCGGCACCAGCCGTACGGCGAGGCCCGCGGCGAGCGCCCAGAAGCCGCCGATGCTGACGCCGACGAGGAAGCGGGCCACCAGCAGGACGGTGAAGTCGGGTGCCGCCGCCGACAGTCCGTTGGCCAGCACCATCAGGGTGATCAGGCCGATCAGGGCGACCCGCCGGTCGAGGCGCCCGATCGCCACCGGGAGCAGCGGCGCCGTGACGGCGGCGACCAGGCCGGGGACGGTCACCATCAGGCCGGCGGTGCCCTCGGAGACGTCGAGGGCTCCTCCGATGAAGGGGAGCAGCCCCACCGGCAGTGATTCGACGGTCACCAGCGCGAAGGTGCCGACCGCCATGGTGACGACGGCGAGCCAGCTCCTGAGGGGTACCCGCTCACCGTCGGGCGTGGTCGGGGGTCTCTCGGTGTCGGTGATGGTCATGGTTTCTCTCCGTCGGGTTCGGTGGGGAAATCGGCTCGTCACCCGGTAGCAGTCGGGGCCGGCCCGCGGTCGATCCTCCGGCCCCTCTTCGTGATCATCAACGCCGAAGATCAGTAAGATCCGATAACCAGGACTTATGACGGGGGTCAACGACAGGTGGAAGTACGTGACATCGAGATCTTCCTGACACTTGCGGAGGAACTGCACTTCGGCCGGGCCGCCGCCCGGCTGCACCTCACCCAGGCGCGGGTCAGCCAGGTGATCTGCCGTCAGGAACGCCAACTCGGCGGCCTGCTGTTCGACCGCACCAACCGCCGCCGGATCCACCTGACCCCGCTCGGCCGGCAACTCTCCGCCGACCTGCGGCCGGTGTACGCGAACCTGCGGCACAGCCTCGACCGCGCGCGGATGGCGGCCCGCGGCAAGACCGAGCGCCTGCGCGTCAGCATGATGCCCTTCAACGTGCCCGACCTGCACCGCTTCTGGCAGACCTTCCAGGCCCGCCACCCCCAGTGGGAGCTGCAGATCCGCACGGCGCCCTACGTCGACCCCTTCGCCAGACTCCGCGAGGGCGACGTGGACGTGTTCGTCACCTGGCTACCCGTGGACGACCCCGCCTTCACCGTCGGCCCGGTCCTCTTCCACGACCCCCGGGTCCTGGCCGTCTCCGCGGCCCACGAACTCGCCGAACACCACGCCGTCCCGCACGAGGCCCTCGCCGACTTCGCCCACGCCATGCCCCCCGACATGCCCGACTACTGGGAGGACGGCTACCTCGGCTTCCACACGCCGAGGGGCAAGACCATCGAACGGATCGAGAAGGTCACCAACGCCGACGAACTGATCAACCTCGTCATCACCGGCGAGATCGTCCACCCCTTCCCCTCCCACGTCACCCGCTACTGGTCGATGTCCCACGTGCGCTTCATCCCCGTACCGGAGATGGGGACCATCCCCTACGGCCTGGTGTGGCGCAGGGACTCCGAGAACGAGCTCGTCCGGGCCCTCGCCCAGACCGTACGGGACCTCGGCCCCGTACGGTTCTGAGGACGGCCGCGCGTCGACACCACCCCGGCCCCACCTGAGAAGCCTGGGGCGCTCCTCACTCCGGGCGCAGGTCCAGCACCAGGTCGCGCGGCAGGCCGTGGGTGTCGTGCAGGTAGTGGAGGTCGTCCTCGGTCAGCGGGCCGCGGAAGCGGGGGCGGGAGAGCACCCGGCGGCCGCGTTCCAGGAGGCGGCCGAACCGGTCCTCCTCGTCGAGCAGCACCCGGCGCACGGACTCCGGGTCCACGTCCTGACGGAAGCGGTCCAGGGTGTGCCGGACCAACTCGACCGGCAGGTCCCCGAGTCCGCGCCGCGGGTCGTCCCGGCGGAGCACGGTGAGCACCCGGCGCACCAGTCGGCGCAGCACGTAGCCGCGGCCGGTGTTGGACGGGCGGACGCCGTCGCCGATGACGACGATGCCCGAGCGCAGGTGGTCGCAGACCAGCCGCAGTGACGGTTCGTCCAGCTGCCACAGGGGCGGGACGAGGCGGCGCCAGGGGTCGAAGACGTCGCACTCGAAGACCGACGTCCGGCCCTGCAGCAGCGAGGAGAGCCGTTCCAGACCGAGACCGGTGTCGACGTTGCGCTGGGGAAGCGGGACGAGGGTGCCGTCGTCGAGCCGCCGGTGACGCATCATCACGTGGTTCCAGATCTCCACCCAGCGGTCGTCCCGGGTGGGCGTCGACTCCGGTGGGGTGTCACCGGTCCACAGGAAGATCTCCGAGTCCGGGCCGCACGGACCGGTCGGCCCGTTGGACCACCAGTTGTCCTCGACGGTGAGCTCGACCGGTACGCCGCGGTCCTGCCACAGCTCCAGCGAGCCGGTGTCCGGGCCGACCCGCTCGTCGCCGCCGAAGACGGTGACGTGGAGCCGGCCGGGATCGATGCCGAACCCGTCGGTGAGCAGCCCGTAGCCCCAGTCGAGGCTCTGCGGGCCCTCGTAGTCGCCGAGGGACCAGGTGCCGAGCATCTCGAAGACGGTCAGGTGAGTGCGGTCGCCGACCTCGTCGAGGTCCGTGGTGCGCAGGCAGCGCTGCACGTTCACCAGCCGGCTGCCGAGCGGGTGCGGGCGCCCCTCCAGGTAGGGCGTGAGGGGGTGCATGCCGGAGGTGGTGAACAGCACCGGGTCGCCGGGCGGGGGCAGCAGGGTCGAGCCGGTGATCCGGCGGTGGCCGCGCTCCTCGTAGTACTCGGTGAACGTACGGACGAGCTGGTCGGTGTTCATGGGGTGGCTCCTTCGCGTGTGCCGGGGGGGACGCACCGGACAACGGGTCCACGCGATGGTCGGAACCGAGGAGGGAAGCACCTCGAAGTCACCGTCGGCGGCCCGTTTCCGGTCGCCGAGGGGAGGTGGTACGTCAGGCGGCGGCAACCGGCGAGCTGGTCGCTCGCGCGGTAGCGGTGGCAGTGCCGGGGCCGGTGACGTTCATGGTGCCGAGGATAACGCGGCCGACGGCCCCGAGGCACCTGGATTTCCGGGGTCCATCGGGGTTGCGGGCCGTGGCGCCGACCGACGATTCGCACACCATCCACTACTTTCCGTGATGACCCTTGCCCCATCGCCTCACGGAACGGAGCGCAGCATGCGCCTTCGCTCGATGTTCGTCGTCTCCCTCGCCTGTGCCCTGCCGATGACCGGCGTCGCGGCCGCCGGGAACGCCGTCGCCCAGCCCCGGAGCGTCCGGGCGGTCCTCCCCGACGACTGCCCGACCCGGACGGTCCCGCCGGTCGAGCACCCGGAGCAGTACTACTGCCAGGACCCCCGACTCGGCCCGGCCGCCCTGCCCAACACCGAGCCGGTCGCCACCCTGCTGCGGGGGTACCAGCGGTTCGGCGGGCTCAGTGCCACGAACTTCGTGAAGCTGTACGCCGACTCCACCACGGGCAACTGGCTGTTCGCACCCGACCGCGGCTTCCAGCGGCTCAACGGCCAGGTGAACCGGACCCGGTGGACCGTGCCGGTCGGCACCAGGCTGGACCGCTTCGGCGCGCTCAAGGGCGGCTACCTCGCCGACCCCGGCACTCCGTTCACCCAGCTCGCAGTGACCCCGGACGCGCTCAACCCCGACACCGACGGCAAGGCCTACCACTGCCTGAACGCCCTGAAGCCGTTCGACGTGTGGCGGGGGCACGTCGCGGCCTTCTACGGGATGCCCGGCGGCGGCATCCAGGAGTGGCTCGACAAGGCGCTCAAGCCCCAGGAGCTCGGCGACAAGGACTACAAGATCAACGTCCTCATCGACGAGAAGTACCTCGAGGTCGTCCCCGACGACCAGTGCGTGGTGACGCCCACCGGCGCCTGACGCTCCCGCGCGCCCCGGGGACCCGGGGACCCGGGGTGTCGAGGAAGGTGGCGGGGCGCGGCGCCGCGGAGAGGCCGGTCCTCCCCGCGGCGCCGCGCCCCGAACCCGCTGGCCACGAGCCCGAGCCGGCTGCCATGATCCGCGTCATGGCGATCCTCGACATCCTCACCGAATTGGCGACGACCGGGCGCTGGGGCCCCGTGGCCACCGGCGCCGACTGGGCCGAGGTGACCGCGTCCTTCGGTGACCCCTGGACCGGAACGCTGACGGGGCCGTGGGAGTGGCCCCGGCTCGTCGCGTACGGCGATCTCGAACTCAGTGTCTGCCACTGCCGCAGGATCGTTCTCGTCTGCGTCCAGACCTGGCGCGACGTGATCGAACTGCCCTCCCTCAGTTCCGGAGAGCCGCGGGGCTTCCCTGGCTCCCTCACCCACCAGGACGTCACACGCGCCCTCGACGCGGCCGGCTGCCCCTGGCGGCCCGACCCGTCCCTCACCTTCGACGACCAGTGCGCCCTCACCGCCCTGCCCAGCGGAGCGACCTTCGCCTTCTCCGGGGTCGCCCCGGGCGTGGAACCCGTCCTGAACGTCATGGGGCTGCCGGACGGCCTCCACGACTGCCCGGCCCCGACGACCTCGACGACACCCTGACGGACGTCGCCCCGTTCCATGCCCGTTGCGTCGAACGGCGCGACCGTCCTCGCGGTCCTCCGCCACGCCCGCGGCGAAGGACCACGGCCGGACCGGACGTTCCGTCAGGCCGGGACGTTCTTGAGGACGGCCTCGGTCAGCGGCGTGAGCCGCTCGGACAGCTTGTCGAGGTCCGCGGTCCGGCCGTCGGACCACTGGGCCGAACCGACGAGCACGCCGTGCCCGTGGGCCGCGAAATCCTGCACCCGCCCGCGGTCGGCCGGCAAGCGGCGCAGGCCCGAGTCCGTGGGCGGGACGTGGACGGCGACCTGGAAGGACTCGGGGTGGGAGGCGAGGAAGGTCACCAGGTGCACGCCGTCGCCCTGGTCCGCCATCGTGAACAGCGCCACGTTGTACTGGTTGCCCTCGGCGTCCTTGTACAGCGCCAGGTTGACGCCGAGACAGCCGTGACCCTGGGTGATCAATCCGGCGAGTGTGGGCGCCACGGTGTCCGGGCCGGTGCAGCTCGTGCGCGCCACGCCCGCCACCAGCGTGTACCCCTGCACCTGCCCCGGGAGGACGGACAGCGGGAACGCCGACGGCGAGGCCGCCGCCGCCATCGCCGTCTCCGTAGCCGAGGCCGGGGTGCCGGACGCCGCGGGCGCGGCGGGGATCGGCTGGGTCGCCGGGGCCGGGGCTGCGGTGCCGGATGCGGCGGGCGCGGCGGCCGGTGCCTGGTCCGACGGCCGGAGCGCGTACGCCGCCGCGCCCGCGACTACCAGCAGAGCGGCGGCCACCGGAAGCAGCAGCCGACGCCCCGAGCGCCCTCGCTCCGGCTGCGGCGCCTGTTCGGCGGCCGCGGCGCTCCCCCCTCCCGCCGCCTTCTCCTTCTCGAACTCCTTGACGAAGTCTTCCCACTGGTCTTCACCGGATCCACGCATGCTCACGGTTTCAAGACCTTAGTGATCGTCACGAGCACGGGGAACACCGGCCCCTCGCGGGTGCCGCCGACGCGACGTCCGCGACGGTTCCGGGAGGTCAGCCGAGCAGGACGCCGCGCTCGCGGGCCAGCGGCTCCAGGCCGTACCGGGCCACGTGCTCCGGGTTGTCCAGGTCGATCGTGCGGATGCCCGCGGCGGCCAGCCGCTCGTTGATCGCGTCCAGGTGCTGCTGGACGAGCTGCTTCTCGGCGTCGGTGGTGCGGCCCTTGTGCGGCCTCCCGGCGTGCTCCAGGCTGGCGTAGTTGACCTTCTCCTTGGCCCCGGCGGGCGCCGCCGCCTGGCCGGGGACCGCCGGGGCGACCCGCTTGGCGCCGCGCAGCACCTCGGCCATCGGGGCGGCGGAGGCCAGCCGGTTGAACGCCTCGGCCTCCATGACGACCGTCTCCGGCTCGTCGGCGTCCGGGTAGTGCAGCTCGACCGTCACCAGGTCGAGCGCCAGCTCCTCCACCGCGGTCAGCTCGCCGGCGAGCGCCTCGATCTCGACCGGGCCGTCCGCCAGGTCGGGGTGGCGGCGCACCACGACGCGCACCAGGTCCTCGTCGTTCTCCACGTGGGTACCGGTCAGGTCCGAGAACCGGATGATCTTCTGGCCCATCTCTACCTCTCTTGGCGACTGCGATCAGCCGAGAGCCTACGCCGGGACGACCAGCGCGGGCGAAGGCCCGACCCGGTGCGGTCCCCGCCGTCCGGCCGGACTCCCCCGGCGGCCGAGGACCGCCGTGACCCATGAAACCCGCTCGGGCACCTGACCAGCCGATCGGGTGAATCCGGGGACGGTTGCGCACTGCGCGTGCTCCTCCCCCGACGCGGCGTCCGCGACCCCCTCGAAGCAGGCCGGGCGACCGGGTTCGAACAGGCGCTCGCCGCCTGCGCACTGGGTTCCGGCGCCCTCACCGATCTCCTGCGCGAGCGGCCGACGGGCTCCGGGCCGCGCCCGGGAGGTGCTCGAAAAGCACCGGTTCGACCCGGGCTCGCCCGGAGGAAATCCGCTTGAACGGTGCGCTCGAACAGCACCATCATCGGACGCCACCCACCCACGACGACCCCCGCCAACTGGCCCTGAGGGAAGCCGACTTGGGGCTCTCCCGCCGGCCCGGCCGCACCCCCGCACGCCCGCACGCGCGCCCATGCTCCGGCGCGTCCGTGCGCCGCTCCACGCCTGGAGGATCCATGGCCTGTTCCCCCGCCCCCACGATCCACGTCCCACCCGCCCCGGAGGCCCGGCCGGCCCGCGCACCGCGGACGGAGGCGAGGGCTTGAGCACCGCGACGGCGCCGGCCGAGGGCGCCGACGAGGAACTGCGGTGGCTGGCCGACGGCCGCCGCATCGAGACCATCGAGGCGATCAGCGTCAGCGCGATGGCCCGCCGCCTGCCCGCGCTGGTCGTCCGCGCCTTCCGCCTCGGCTGGCGCATCGACCGCACCTCCGTCGCGCTGCTGCTGACCTGTCAGGCGGTGTCCGCGGTGCTCGGCGCGGCCGGCCTGTTCGCGACCACCGGTACGATCTCGGCCCTGTTCGGCCCGGGCCGGGCCGGCGACAAGCTCGCCCACGCGGCGCCGTCGATCCTGGTGATCGCGACCGCGGCCGGCGCCCGCGCCCTGCTGGGCATCATGATCCGCACCATCACCATCCACCTGTCGCCGCGCATCTCCCGGGAGGCGGAGGCGGCGGTGCTGCGCGCCACCGTGGCCGCCGAACTGACCGCCTACGACCACGCCGGCTACAACGACGAGCTGGAGGCGGCCGACCGGGGCGCCGAGGTCTGCGTGGACATCGTCGGGGAGGCGCAGAACCTGATCGCCTCCCTCGCCTCGCTCCTCGGTGCCGCGGGCGTGCTGACCGTGCTCCACCCGGCCCTCCTCCCGCTGCTGCTCCTGGCGGCGCTGCCCCAGGGGATCGCGTCGGTGCACGCCGCCCGGGTGCAGTTCCTGGCGAACCGGGCCGCGATCGGCGACCGGCGGGTGATGGCGAACCTGCGCTGGTACATCCACCTCAAGCGCAACGCCGACCAGGTCCGCTCGGACACCATGGGCGAGTTCCTGCTCACCAAGTACGACCAGGTCGGCCGGCGGCTCGACGTCAGCTCCCGGCGCGCGGCGATGCGGAGCGCCCGGGTGTCGGTGATCGGCGCCGCCGCCTCCGGCCTCGGGTCGGCCCTGGCCTGGGCGGCGATGCTGTGGCTGGTCAGCACCGGCCGGATGAGCCTGCCGCGCGGCGGCGCCGCGGTGTTCGCGCTGACCGCGGTCGGCACCAGCCTGCGCGGCATCGTCGGCTACGGCGCGGACCTGTTCCGCACCGGCATGTACCTGGACGACTGGTCGAACTTCCTCGACACCGCCGGCGGCCACCGGCCCGAGCGCGGCACCGAGACCCCCGAAGCCCCGGCCCGGATCGCGGTGGAGAACCTCGGCTACGCCTACCCCGCCTCCGACCGCAAGGCGCTGGACGGGGTGAACCTGTACGTCGAACGGGGCGAGATCCTGGCCCTGGTGGGCGAGAACGGCTCCGGCAAGACCACCCTCTCCAAGCTCCTGGCCGGGCTCTACCTGCCGGACGCCGGAGCGGTGCGGTGGGACGGGCGGGACACCCGCGACCTCGACCCGCACGCCCTCTGGCGCCAGGTGGCCGTCGTGCCCCAGGACTACGCCCGCTGGCCCCTGACCTGCCGCGAGAACATCACCCTGGGCCAGCCCACCGCCGAGGGCGACGCGGCGGTGCTGCGCGCCGCCGACGCCTCCGGGGCGGCCGACGTCGTCGCCAAGCTCCGCCGGGGCCTGTCCACCCTGCTGGCGGTGGAGTGGATGGGCGGCGAGGAGCTGTCCGGCGGCCAGTGGCAGCGGCTGGCCATCGCCCGGGCCTTCCACCGCGAGGCCGGGCTGCTCGTCCTGGACGAACCGACCGCCGCCCTCGACCCTCGCGCCGAGCACCGGATCTTCCAGAACCTGCGGGCGGTCGCGCGGGAGCGGGCGGTCGTCCTGGTCACCCACCGGCTCACCAACGTGGCCGTCGCCGACCGGATCGTCGTCCTCGAAGACGGAAAGGTCCTCCAGGAAGGCACGTTCGCCGAGCTGGTGGCCGACGAGGCGGGCCGGTTCAGGGAGTTGTGGGACCTGCAGAACGAACGCACCGGCCTCCCGGCCCAGCGGACCGCACCGGTCCACGAGCGCGGGGAGAGCGGCTGCTGAATCCGCCGCGGGGCACCGACCCGCGACCACCACGAGCGCCCCCTGACCGCCCCGCACCGGAGGAACTCCCCTACCCGGCCCGCCGAGTCCACCTCGACGGGCCGGGCACGCCGCTACGGCTTGCCACCTGGGCGACCGACGCACCGGTGCGGACCGCCCGCCAGTCCCGGGACGCCTGACGGTACGCCGCCCCCCTGCTCCCCGGGCCGCCACTCCTTCCGGACGGCGTGCACGAACGGACGCGGCCTCGCCTGCCACGGTCCGTACCCGATCGGTGACACGATGCGTCCGCCCCTTCGCACCGCGAGACCCGGGAGTCCGTTTTGGCACGAATCACCATCAACGGCGTGACCGTCGATCCGCTGGCCCAGTCCACCGCGATGGCCCGCGCGTCACTGGTGTCCGAGGACGCCTCCGCGTCCGACTACCTGCTCGTCCAGACCACCCACGTACCCACCGCCGAGGAGAAGGCGCAGCTGGCGCGGCTCGGCGTGGTGATCCACGAGTACGTGCCGGAGAGCACCTACCTGTGCGGCTACCGGCCCGCCGATCTGGCGGCCGTCCGGGCACTGCCCTTCGTGGCCTGGGCCGATGTGTACCTGAAGGGCTTCAAGGTCGCGCCCTCGTTGCGGTCCGGGCGGATGCGGCCGGCCCTCGCCGTCCTGGCCGATCCGGTCGAGGTGGCCGGTTCGCGCACCCGTACGGTCGACATCGTCCTGCACCAGGACGTCGACGCGGGCGCGGACGGCGTCCGGCAGCGGATCGCCGCGGCCACCGGGGTCGACGCCGGCGACATCCGGCCGGAGCGGGGCAAGATCCGGATGACGGTTCGGGAGGGGGACCTGTCCGCGCTGGCGGCCATCGACCAGGTGCAGCAGGTCGAGGAGGTCCCGGTGATGGGCTTGCACAACAGCGTCGCCGCCGGGTTGATGAGCGCCCGGGTCTCGCTCAACGGGACGCCGTTCCGGGGCGAGGGCCAGGTCGTGGCCATCGCCGACACCGGCTTCGACGTCGGCTCCACGACCGATGTGCACCCGGCGTTCAAGGGCCGGGTGAAGCGCCTGACCGCCCTCGGCCGGACCGGCCCCGACCGGACGGACGACCCGATGGGCCACGGCACCCATGTGTCGGGCTCCGTGCTCGGCGACGGTTCCTCGGCCCCCATGGCCGAAACCGTCCAGGGAACCGCCCCCGGGGCGTCCCTGGTCCTGCAGTCGCTCCTGGACGACCACGGCGGGCTCGGCGGAATCCCCGACGACCTGGCCGACCTGTTCGGGCCGCCCTTCCAGGAGGACGGGGCACGGATCCACACCAACTCCTGGGGGCCGGTCCAGCCGAGCCTGCCGTACGACCGCAGCGCCTTCGAGGCCGACCAGATGGTCTGGGACCACAAGGACTTCGTCATCTGCTTCTCGGCCGGCAACAGCGGCCAGGACCGCGACGGCAACGGCCGCATCAACCCGGCGTCCGTCAGCGGCCAGGCGGGGGCCAAGAACTGCATCACGGTCGGCGCCAGCGAGAGCAGCCGCCCCCACATCCCGCTCACCTACGGCCAGTTGAGCTCGGTGTCCTTCCCCGTCAGCCCGATCCACGACGACCCGCAGGCGACCAATCCGAAGGGGATGGCGGCCTTCAGCAGCAGAGGACCGACCCAGGAGGGCCGGATCTGTCCGGACGTCGTCGCCCCCGGCACCTCGATCCTCTCCACGCATTCACGCGCCGCGGGTCCGAGCAACCTCTTCGGCGACTGCTCCGACCCCGCCTTCTTCTTCGACAGCGGCACCAGCATGGCCACCCCGCTGGTCGCGGGCTGCGTCGCGGTGCTGCGCGAGACGCTGGTGAAGAACGGGACGCCCGATCCGAGCGCCGCGCTGCTCAAGGCCATGCTGATCAACGGCGCGGAGGACCTGCCGGGCCAGTACCAGCCCACCGAGGCCGGGGCGTCCCCGAACAACAACTCCGGGTTCGGGCGCGTCAACCTCACCCGCTCGGTCGTCCTCCCGGGCAACGGCGGCCGGGCCGGCTTCGCCGACGAGGCGGAGCTGGAGCAGGACAAGGAACGCGGCTTCCACATCCCCGTCCCGGAGGCCGGCCACACCCTGAAGATCACCCTGGTCTGGACCGACCCGCCCGGAGCCGGCCTGCAGAACGACCTCGACCTGATCGTCCGGGCCGGCGGCACGGAGCGCCACGGCAACATGGGCACCGGCCCCGGCTTCGACCGCGCGAACAACGTCGAGCAGGTCCACTGGGACGGCATCCCGGCCGGCGACGCCGAGATCGTCGTCCGCGCGCACCGCATCACCAAGTTCGCCCAGCCCTACGCCCTCGCCTGGCGCATCGACTGACCTCGGCCGCCCCGTCCGATCGGGGCCCCGGGAGCGCCTCCGCCGCGTTCGACCCCGCCGGGCCGGACGCGGCGGAGGCCGTGCTGGACACGGTGGAGCCATGGGAGGACTACCGCTGACCGGCCCGTACCCCGCACCGGACGCGGGCCCGGCGGACCGACCGGCTCGAACGGTCGATCGAACAACCGGAATCCGGTCCTTCACACCTGGTTCCAGCAGGCCCCGGCGTCGCTATGATGATCCGCCTCACGTCCTCGGCGTCCCCCCTCCGCGGCGTGATCCGCCACCGCGCCCCGCCGTCCCCCTGGAGGCCGCCGTGCCCATGCCCGAGACCGCGCCCATCAGCGCCGTGCCGCTCAAGCGGGACGACATCCCCGGCTGGTTCTTCAGTCTCGACCGGGCCGCCTTCGGGCACCTGCTGTCCGCCCAGAGCGCGGCCGGCGTCACCGGCGACATCCTGGAACTCGGCAGCTACCTGGGCCGCAGCGCCGTCCTGCTCGGCGACCACCTGCGGCCGGGCGAGCGGCTCACGGTCTGCGACCTGTTCGACTCCGAGGCGGGTGACGAGGACAACGCCGCCGAGATGGACATGTCGTACCGGAAGACGCTGACCCGCAGCGCCTTCGAGGCCAACTACCTGGCCTTCCACCGCGAGCTGCCGGAGATCGTCCAGGCCCCCACCTCGGTGCTGGCCGACGGCCGGATCCCGGCCGGCAGCTGCCGGTTCGTCCACGTCGACGCCTCCCACCTGTACGAGCACGTCGCCGGGGACGTCTCCGTGGCCCGGGCCGCGCTCACCGAGAACGGCCTGGTCGCCCTGGACGACTACCGCTCCGAACACACCCCGGGTGTCTCGGCCGCGGTCTGGGAGGCGGTCTTCACCGGCGGACTGCGGCCCGTCCTGCTCACCCCGATGAAGTTCTACGGCACCTGGGGCGACGTCGCGGCCGCCCGGCGGGTCCTGCTGGAACGGGACTGGCAGGCCGAGGGCTACACCGTGGACGAGGACACCATCGCCGGGGTGCGCGTGCTGCGCCTCAACTACCGGGTGAAGGCCCCGGTCCAGCGCTCGGCCTCGCGCCGGCTGGCGCTGGAGCTGCTGCCCCCGGTCGCCACCAAGGCGACCCGGCGGATGCTCAGGACGCTGCGCGAGCGGCGTGCGGTGCCGCCGGTGCCGAGCGCCTGACCAGGCCGTCCTCGCCCGACCCGGCCGTCTCCGCCTGGCCCGGCCGTTCCTACGGTCGCTCGGCGGGGGCGGACGGGGACGGCGTCCGCTCCGGGCCCCGGTCCGGCTCCGGGCCCGGCGTCGGCTCCGGCTCCGGCTCCGGGCGCGCGGACGGGCGCGGTACGGGCGCCGACTTCGGCGCGAACGCGTAGGCGAGCACCGAACCGAGGATCCCGGTGGCCGCGGCGGCGAGCAGGACCCGGTTCAGGCCCTCGAACGGCGCGGCACCGCCCCACTGGAACAGCACACCGAAGACCGCGACCCCCAAGGTCTGCCCCAGCTGGCGGAAGGTCGTCATCGCCCCGGCGGCCGCGCCGGCCCGCTCGGGCGGGAGCGCCGCGAACACCGCGGCGCCCATCGCCGGGCCGAGCAGCCCCACGCCGATGCCGGTCAGCACCAGACCGGGCGCCAGGGTGGCGGCGGAGGAGCGCGCGTCCAGCCCGGCCTGCAGTGCGCAGCCGATCCCGCTCAGCAGCAGGCCTGCGCCGAGGACGGCGCGCGGCGACCGGCCGTGCAGCCGACGGCCGCTGAGCAGTGAGGTGGCGAAGGAGGCCAGCGCGAGCGGCATCAGCGCGAGCCCGGCGCGCACCGGCCCCAGGCCGAGGCCGGACTGCAGCCACACCGAGGTGTAGACGAGCGCCGCGAAGGCGGCCGTGGCGGCGACGACGCAGGCCAGCACCGCCGAGAAGGACGCCCGGGCGAACAGGCGCAGGTCCAACAGCGGTGCGGGGCTGCGCAGTTCGACCCGGACGAAGACTCCCAGCGCGAGCGCCGCGACGGCCGTCGGGCCCAGGGTGCCCGGTGCGGTCCGGTGTCCCGCCGCGGCCGAGGAGAGGGCGTAGGTGAGCGAGCCCGCGCACAGCGCGAAGGCGAGCGCGCCGGGCAGGAAGGTGCGGATGCCGGCGCCCGCGTTCACGTACGCGCCCGGGCGTCCGGCGGGCAGGACCCGCCGGGACAGCGCCGCGGTGGCGACGACGAGCGGCAGGTTGAGGAGGAAGACCGCCCGCCACCCGGCCTCCTGGGTGAGGACCCCGCCGAGCACCGGGCCGACCGCCGCGGCCAGCCCGGTCACCGCGCCGAACACTCCCATCGCCCTCCCGAGGTCGGGCCCCCGGTAGCCGGAGCCGAGCAGGGCGAAGGTGGTCACCGCGATCGCCGCTCCACCGACGCCCTGCACCCCGCGGGCGGCGATCAGGGCACCCGCGTTCGGGGCCAGGCCGCAGGCCAGTGAGGCCGCGCCGAACACCGCCAGGCCGGCGAGGTACACCGCGCGCGCCCCGTACCGGTCCGCCAGTGCGCCCGCCGCGAGCATCAGCACCGCCAGCACCAGGGTGTAGACGTCGACCACCCACGACAGCACGGGCAGTGGCGCGGACAGGGACGACCCGATGTCGGGCAGGGCGACGGACAGCACCGTCGTGTCGAGCAGGAACATGAAGGCGCCTAGACAGACCGCCACCAGCGGCCACCACTTGTGCACGGGACTTCCTCCGTAACGCTTGTCCGCCGGACGTACGCGGCGGGTTCGACCGGACGTCCCCACGGTCCGGTCCCGGGTTCGTCGCCCGCCACGCACGCCGCCGGATGCGGCGGGAACTGGCACACTGGCGCCCCATGAAGACGGATACCGTCACCCTGGACGAGACCGACCTCGGGCTGGTGCACGCCCTGCAGATCGACGGGCGGGCTCCGTTCCGCCTGATCGGCGAGGCCCTCGGCGTCTCGGAGAACACCGCGGCCCGCCGCTACCGCCGTCTCCGCGCCGCCGGGACCCTCCGTGTCGTGGGCGGCCTGAACGGCTCCCGGCTGGGCTACCACGCCTGGACCGTGCGGCTGCGGTGCACACCCGACGCGGCGACCGCCATCGCCGGAGCCCTGGCCGCCCGGACGGACACCTCGTACGTCCACCTGCTCTCCGGCGGCACCGAGATCTCCTGCAGCGTCCAGACCCCGACCGCCGACGAGAGCGAGGCGCTGCTGCTGCACAAGCTGCCCCGGACCGGCCGGATCACCGACGTCTCCGCCCATCTGCTGCTCGACAGCCATGCGCTGCCGAACAGTTGGGCCGGCCCCGCCCGGCTCGGCCCCGAGCAGGCCGCCCTGCTGGCCCGGCCGCCGGTCGACCGGGCCAGGGACGCCGGGGCCGTACGGATCTCGCTGGAGCCGCCGGACCGTCCGCTGCTCGACCTGCTGGCGCGGGACGGGCGGGCGAGCCACGCCGAGCTGGCCGCCGCGACCGGCTGGTCCGAGTCGACCGTACGGCGCCGGCTCGCCGTCCTGCGCGGGGCCGGGGTGCTGACCTTCCTGGTCGACGTGGCGCCCGCCGCGCTCGGCTTCCGCACCGAGGCCCGGCTGTGGATGTCCGTCCGGCCTTCGCGGCTCGCCGCCACGGCCGCCGCCCTGGCCGGCCACCCGGAGGTCTCGCTGGTGGCCCACACCACCGGGCCGACCAATCTGCTCGCCGCCGTCAACTGCCGGGACTCGCCGGACCTCGCGCGCTACCTGACCACCCGGGTCGCGGCGCTGGACGCGATCCGGAGCATCGAGACGGCGCCCGTCGTCCGCACGGTGAAGCGCGCGGGCACCCTGCTCCCGTTCGACCGGTCTTCCCGGTGAGCCCGGCTCGCGCCTGCCCTTTCAGCGCGCTTGGCATATGAACTTGTTTTACGACGTGCCGATTTTCTCCACACCCTCACTCCAACGGGGGAATCTCTTTTAAAGATTTGCCCACGGAACATTAAAGGCCGCATGATGATGGCACCTCAGTTTGGTCTAGTGATCACCAAGTTCAGGCAAAGTCATCCCAGGCGAGGAGAAGGCCATGTTCCACGGCACCACGACGACGGACACCCCCGGGCAGCGGCTCCGCACGGAGATCGCCGGCCCCGGCACCACGCCCCTGATCGGCGTCTACGACATGTACTCGGCCTCGATCGCGGCCGAGCACTACAACGGCATGTTCGTCTCCGGCTTCGGATTCGCGGCCTCCTACTACGGGCTGCCCGACATCGGCTTCATCGCCTGGCCCGACATGGTCGCCTTCGTCGAGCGGCTGCGCGGAGCGTTCCCCGGCCACCACCTCCTGGTCGACATCGACGACGGCTACGTCGATCCCGAGGTCGCCTGCCACGTCGTGCGCCGACTCGAACGGATCGGCGCCTCGGGCGTGATCCTGGAGGACCAGAAGCGGCCGCGCCGCTGCGGTCACGCCGACGGCAAGCAGGTCCTCCCGTTGGAGGAGTACCTGGAGAAGCTGGAGCTCGTCCTCGCCAACCGGACGGACCTCGTGGTGGTCGCCCGCACCGACGCCACCGAGGAGGACGACATCCTGCGCCGCGCCCGCGCGCTCGCCGCCACCGACGCCGACGTGGTGCTGGTCGACGGCGTGCGCAGCGAGGAGTGGATCCGCCGGATCCGCGCGGTGGTCGGCGACAAGCCGCTGCTGTTCAACCAGATCGCGGGCGGCAAGTCGCCCCGGCTGTCCCTCTCGGAGCTGACGTCGCTGGGGGTGGACGTCGCCATCTACAGCACGCCCTGCCTGTTCGCCGCGCACCGGGCGATGGACGAGGCGCTGGCCGGCCTGAAGGTCGCCGACGGGCGGCTGCCCGCGTCCGCCGAGGAAAGCCGACAGATCGGCGTGCGGGAGTCCACCGAGCTGCTGGAGCGCAACATCGCCCGCTCCCGCGGGCTCACGGCGGTGACGGCGTGAGGGCGGGGCAGCGCGGGCCCGCCCCGCCCCCGACGGCCGCCGCCCGGCGGGCCGGCGTGCTGCGGGTGCTGGTCGGCACCTGCGCCTGCGCCCTGCTGCTCATGGGCGGTGCCGTGCCCGCGGCGGCGGGCGGCAGCCTGATCACGGTCGTGGACAACTCCAACGCCGACTCCTGGCTGGAGATCGACCGCACGGCCAATCTCCAGAACGGCAGCGGCTCCGCGGGCAGCGACCACGACGGCGCCGGATCGCTGGTGGGCGGGCTGCTCGGTGCGGCGCCGTCGCTCGGGCCCGCGCTCCGCCCGGTGGCGGGAGGCGGCCCGTGACCGACATGACCACCATGACCGACCGTCCGGCACGGCGGGCCCGTCGGCTGCTGCCGCGCCGGTGCGATCCGTACCTGGCCGCATTGGCCGGGACGGTCGGCCTGGCCTCGCCGTTCCCGGCCTCGGGCGGGTCGGCGCGGATCGCCGAGGCCGCCTGCGACCTCGCGGTGGCGCTGCTGTTCTTCCTCTACGGCGCCCGGCTGTCCACCCGCGAGACGCTGGCCGGGCTGCGCCACCTGCGGCTGCACGGGCTGGTGCTGGTCGCGACCTTCGTCCTCTTCCCGCTGCTCGGGCTGGCCACGGCGCTGCTCACGCCGGTTCCCCTGACCGCGCAACTGCAGACCGGGGTGCTGTTCCTCTGCCTGGTGCCCTCGACGGTGCAGTCCTCGGTGGCGCTCACCGGCGCCGCCGGGGGCGACGTCCCCGCGGCGATCTGCGCGGGCACCTACTCCAGCCTGGCGGGGCTGCTCCTCACCCCGCTGCTGTCGGCCTGGCTGCTGGGCTCACACACCGAGCTGTCCGCCGACGGGCTGCTGCGGATCGGGCTCCAACTGCTCGCGCCCTTCCTGCTCGGGCAGGTGCTGCGCCCGTGGATCGGCGGCCTCCTGACCCGTCACAAACGGGTGCTGACACCGGTGGACCGCGGTTCGATCCTGCTCGTCGTCTACACGGCGTTCAGCGCGGCGGTGGCCCAGGGCATCTGGCACCTGGCCACTCCCGGCGCCCTGCTCGGGCTCCTCACGGTCCTGCTCGCCCTGCTCGCGGTCACCCTGGCGGCCACCGGGCTCGGCGCGCGGCTCCTGGGGCTCGACCGGTCGGCCCGCGTCGCGGCGGTGCTGTGCGGGTCGCAGAAGAGCCTGGCCGCCGGGCTGCCGATGGCCACCGTCCTGTTCGGGCCGCAGGCGGGCCTGATGGTGCTGCCCTTGATGCTCTACCACCAACTCCAGCTGGTGGTCGGCACGGTCCTGGCCGGCCGCTGGTCGCGGGCCCGGGAACCGGATCCGGCACCGGAATCGACATCGGAACCGGCGGCACCACCGGCACCGGCACCGGCACCGGCACCGGGCGCAGCACCGGTCACCGCCACGGCCGGGGTCACCGCTGACGGCGCTCCGCCAGCGCGCGGCTGATCCCCCGGCGCAACCGGGTCGACGCCCCGGGCACGTGCCCGAGCCAGTTCAGCCGCTCGACCGTCAGCTCCGGCCGGCGGGCCAGCTCCAGCACGGCCGCGAACGGGCGGTCGCCCTCCCCCAGCCGCACCGCCACCAGGTCGACCAGCCGCCCCAACGGCTCGCCGGTGAACGCGGGATGGGCGGCGATCAGCTCGAGCAGGTAGTTGTCGTTCCAGGTGCTGTGGCGCCGGACGGACAACGAGGCGAGCAGTTCGGCGGGCGCGGCCGCGTTCCCGGCGATCGCGTGCCAGACGAACGGGTACTCGCACCGGGCCAGTTGCCGCAGCACGTCGGGGTTCGACGTCCGCTCCGCCAGCCGACGGTAGTCCCCGCCGTCGTGCAGGTGGCGCAGCGCCTCGACGTCATCCGTCCGGTCGGTCTCGTCCATGTCGAGGCGTGACCCTAGCAGGCCCGCTGCCGCCCCCGGACTCCCGGGCCCACGGGGCGGGTGGCTCGTCCGGACACGGTTGATGACCGGCTCCCGGCCTTCACCGGTCGGTGGCCCCTCGCAGCCGACCCGGGTGTTCGACTGCGGCAGTGCGGCACTTGAACGGCTCGTCGGTAGGCCGGTCCCACCGGCGCCACCGCTTCAGGCACCCTGAGGGCACCTCACCCGCCGACGGCGCCGGCGGGTGAGGTGGCGCCGGCGGTGGCACGGGGACGCCGGAGTCACCACCGGGCGATGAGCGGCGGGCCCGGTCGGTGCCGCCGCCAGGCCTCGGCGAGGCGGCGGAGGCGGGCGGGGGTGCCGATGCCACGGACGGTGGCGATCCTGCCGTCGGCGAGGTCGAAGGTCACGGCGCCGATCACCTGGTCCCCGAGCGTGAACAGGATGGCGGGGGCGCCGTTGACGACGGCGTAGTGAAGGGAGGATGTGCCGCCGACGAGGCGTCGTTTCGCGGGTGTGGGCCGGAAGCCGGCCCGGGCCATGGCGGCGATGCGCTGCGGGGTGTCGTACCGCACCAGGGTCTCGGCGGGGCCGGCGCCGTTGGCGTCGGAGACCGCGGTCGCGTCGTCGGTGAGCAGCGCCACCAGCCGTTCGGTGCGGCCCGAGGAGGCGGCAGCGAGGAACTCCTCGACGATCCGGCGGGCGGAGGCCGGGTCGGCTTCGCCCCCGCCGCGGCGGCCGGCGGCGATGCGGTGCCGGGCCCGGTGGAGGTGCTGCTGGCTCGCCGACTCGGTGATGCCGAGGATCTCGGCGATCTCGGTGTGGCGGTAGGAGAAGGCTTCGCGCAGGAGGTAGACGGCCCTTTCGAGGGGAGGCAGGCGTTCCATGAGGGTCAGTACGGCGAGGGACACCGATTCGCGCTGCTCGAAGGTGTCGGCCGGTCCGAGCATCGGGTCGCCGTCGAGGAGCGGTTCGGGCAGCCAGGCGCCGACGGAGCGCTCACGGCGGGCCTGTGCCGAGCGGAGCCGGTCGAGGCAGAGGTTGGTGACGACCTTGGTCAGCCACGCCTCCGGCACCTCGATCCGCTGCCGGTCGGCGGCCTGCCACCGCAGGAACGCGTCCTGGACGGCGTCCTCGGCGTCGGTGGCTGAGCCCAGCAGCCGGTACGCCAGCGAGGCCAGCCGGGTCCGGCCGGCCTCGAAGCGGCTGGTGTCGAAGCGGTCGATGGCGGTGCCGTCCACGTGGGTCACCCTAGGTGGCTACGCGGCCGTGGTGCGGGCGGGGGCGGTCGGCCCTGCGGTCGGCCCCGCGGTCGGTGTCTCGGCCGGCACCGCGGCCAGGCGCCGCTTGCGCTTGGGCAGGCCGAAGGTGGGGTGCGCGTTGGCCCACAGCGACATCCTGAGGATGCCCGACTTGATCCGTGCGGCCTTCCGGCCACCGGTGTACGTCGGCTTCGCCCGCCCTTCGCCGTCGACCGTCTGCAGGATCCCGTCCCGCCGTCCGAGGCTGATGTGGTTGCCCGGGTACGCCAGCTTGGTGTTCGCGGTCCTGCCGCCGGTCAGGCGTCCCACGATCGCGGCCATGGCCCGCATGGCGGTGAAGCCGGCCGAGGCGCAGGACATCGGCAGTGGCCGGCCGTTGTCGCCGACGGCGTGGACGCTGTCACCGACGGCGTACACGTCCGGGTGCGAGACCGACCGCATGGTGTGGTCGACGAGGATCCGGCCGTCCTCGGTGACCGCCAGCCCCGCGGCGGCCGCGACGGGACCGACCGCGAACCCTGCCGTCCACACGGTCACGTCGGACGCCAGGACGGTGCCGTCGGCACAGAGCACCCGCGCCGCCTCGACGGCTTGGACGGCGGTGTGTTCCACCACGGTGATGCCCAGCCGTTCGCAGGCCCGGCGCAGGTGGCCGCGGGCTCCGGCGGAGAGCCGGGCGCCCAGCTCGCCGCGGGCGACCAGCGTCACCGACAGGCCGGGCCGGGATTCGGCGATCTCGGTGGCGGTCTCGATGCCGGTCAGTCCGTCGCCGACGACCAGCACGCGCCCGCCACCGCTCCCTCGGCCGAGGCCGTCCAGGCGCTCGCGCAGGCGCAGCGCCGAGGGCCGGCCGGCGACGTCGTAGGCGTGCTCGGTGACGCCGGGCACGCCGTGGTCGGCGACATGGCTGCCGAGCGCGTAGACGAGCGTGTCGTAGCCGAGCTCCCCGCTGCCGGTGCCGCCATCGCCGTCGGCGCCGGTGCCGCCATCGGTGCCGGTGTCGGTGTCGACGGCGGTGTCGGCCACGGTGACGACCCGGCGCTCGGGGTCGACCGCGGTGACCCGGGCGAGGCGCAGCCGGATCCCTGTACCCGCGAAGACCTCGGCGAGTCGCGGGGCCACGACCTCCTGGCCGGCCGCGAGCTGGTGCATCCGCAGCCGCTGGACGAAGTCCGGCTCGGCGTTGACCACGGTGATCCGGACGTCCGTCGGGGACAGTCGGCGGGCCAGGCTCCCGGCGACGTGGGACCCGGCGTAGCCGGCTCCGAGGACGACGATGCGGTGCTTCATCAGGTGCTCCTGTCGGCTCGCTCGATCGCTTGCTCGTGTGCTCTCGGCGACTTGAGCGGGGCAGCGCCTCGATTGCTGACAGGAACTAGGTGTGAGGTGGGTCACAGGCCGGCGGGAGCCCCGGCGACGACTCCCGCCGGCCTGGTCAGGGCCGGGTCAGGGCCAGGTCAGGGACCGGGGGGCGTCATCGGACGTAGTAGGCCCGGTTGTGGGCGGCGACCGGTGGGGACTGGTAGGTCCAGACGCCGGCCGCCGGGGCGTCGGCGATCAGGTGGGCGAGGTCGCGGGCGGACTCCTCGGCGGGGTTGCCGAGGTCGAGGCGGACGCGCTCGGCGGTGCGGTCGTCCAGGGCGTAGTAGCGGTACGGCTGGTAGACGTTGAGCGGGCCGGCGAGCAGCTTGCCCTCGTCGTCGGTGCCGTAGCCGGTGATCGGGGTGTTGTTGACCGGTTCGGGGGTGAGGCCGACCAGGTTGACGTCCAGGGCGAGGAGTTGCTCGTCGTGGCGCTGCAGCCCGTCCGGCCCGAGGGTGGCGCGTCGGCAGGAGACGGACCAGCGTTCGCGCACGGCGGGCGCGTTGAGGGAGGGCAGGGTGCTCTCGAACCAGCCCGGGTGCTTGGGCTCGGCATAGAGGCGGCGTCCGGCGTCGATGGCCAGCGGGTTGTCGCAGAGCACGTGCAGCCGGGCGATGCCCAGCAGCTTGGTCTGGTCGTAACCCCTGGCGTACTGGCCGTAGTTGACCACCGGGATGCGGTCGTCGGCGAACACCGGGTGGGCGATCAGGTTGATCTCCAGCTCCTGGGTGATGCCGCCGCCGTTCGGGTACTGGGCGAAGTAGAGCTGGTAGTTGAGCGACACGCAGGCCCCGCCGTCGAAGGCGGCGGCTTTCAGCCCGGGGTGGCGCTTGCCGAGCAGCTCGCGCGCCCGCTCGCGGTCGACCAGGTAGTCGACGCCGATGTTGTGCAGCGCGCCGTAGTGGAAGGGCAGGTGGTACGGCTCCGGTACGGGCGGCAGTGGCAGGCCGGTCATGAGTGCTCCGAGGGCGAGGGTTCGGGGGTGCGGGAGGTGGACGCGGCCGGGGGTGTCACGGCTGCCGGGCGGTTCAGCTCCAGCAGGTCCCGGTGCATCCGCCCGGCGCTGCGCAGGGCGAGCGCCGCCATGGTGAGCGAGGGGTTGGAGGTGCCGAGCGAGGGCATCGAGCCGCAGCCGACGGCGTACAGGTTGGGGTGGTCCCAGCAGCGCTGCCAGTGGTCGACCACGGAGGTGGCGGGCGAGTCGCCCATCAGGTGGGTGCCGCCCGCGTGGCCCGCGCCCCGGTAGCCGTGGACGGCCCCCCGGTGTTCCAGCCGGCCCGGCCAGGCGGCCGCCGGGTAGGCGGTGTGGTCCTCGGCGCCGAGCAGGGCGAAGAGCTGGTCGGAGACGGCCCGGGCGGAGGCCATGCCCTCGCGTACGTAGTCGGAGAGGTCGTAGCGGACGGCCGGTGCCGGGAGGCCGAGCGGGTCGCGCCGGTCCGGGTCGAGGGTGACCCGGTTGGCCGGGTCGGCGGGCTGCTCCAGTTCGAATTGGAGCGAGAACTGGCGGCCGAGCCGGTCGCCGAGGCGCTCGCGCAGCTCCTTGCCGCGCAGCCCGGCGGCGAGCAGTGTCGCGGCCTCCGCCTCCGGTGCTCCGCCGGCCCAGGACCAGCCCCAGTTGCCGATCTCGATCCGGAACGGTGCCCGGCGCTCGCGGCCCGGGCCGAAGCGGAAGGCCTCCAGCCCGCTGGTGGAGCCGGGCCCCCGGTAGGGGCCGACCGGGCGGGGCATCAGGCCCCAGGTGAGCAGAGCCGGGTGGTCCATGAGGTTGCGGCCGACCTGGTCGCTGCGGTTGGCCAGGCCGGACAGGAGCAGCAGCCGCGCGTTCTCGATCGCGTGCGCGGCGAGCACCACCAGGTCCGCCACCACCCGGTGGGCCCGGCCGCCCGCCAGGTACTCGACCCCCTCGGCCCGCCCGGTCTCCGGGTCGGCGAGCACCCGGCTGACCACGGCCTCGGTGCGCAGTTCGACCCCGGCCGCCCAACGGGCCTGGGTGCGCAGCGGGGTGTACTTGGCGCCGGTCGGGCAGGCCGGGACGCAGCCGGCGCTGCCCGCGCAGAGCGGTCCCTCGGTGAGCGGTCCGTCGGTGAGCGGTCCCTCGGCGGACCGTCCGCCGGCGGGCCGTCCGTGCACGGAGGCGGCGCGGGTCGGAACGCCGTTGCGGGCGTGCGGGGTGGCGGTGACGGCGAGCCGGGCGGGGTCGGGCACGGCGGGGTCGCGGACGGTGCGGCCGTCGAACGCGTCGGCCAGCTGCCGGTCGAGGAAGCTGGCGGGGATGGCGCGCATCGGGAAGTCGTAGTCGGCCGGGATGGGCAGTCCGACGGCGGCGCGCTGCTCCCCGGCGTCGGCGGCGACGCCGAGTTCGCGTTCGGCGGCGCGGTAGTGCGGCTCCAGGTCGTGGTAGCCGATCGGCCAGTTGCGGCCGTGGCCGAGGTCGCCGGTGCGGAAGTCCTCGGGGTGCATGCGCGGGGCGAGCCCGGTCCAGAGCAGGCCGGTGCCGCCGTTGGCGCGCAGGTAGCCGCTGGCGTAGGGCAGCGGACCGTACTGGCCGAGGTGTCCGGTGGCGGTGAAGCCGCCGTCCGGCAGGCCGGTCAGGTCGGTGACGTCGGGTGACGGCGCGTCGGGGCTGTGCGGGTAGGGCGAGGTGGGCGGTCCGCCGCCGGCCGCGCGGTGGGCGGCGGAGGCCTGGGCGCCGGTGGGCGCGGCCCGTCCGGCTTCCAGGACGAGCACGCGCCAGCCCTGCGCGCCGAGCTGGTGGGCGACCAGGGTGCCGGCGAAACCGGCGCCGACCACCACGGCGTCCCAGCGCGCGCTCATCGGGCCTCGCCTCCGAGCGCGGCCCCGCCCAGCGGCGCCCCGCCCAGGGCTGCCCCGCTTCGGGTGGCCCCGTCTCGGGGGGCCTCGGCCCAGCTGCCGTGCCCGGGGGCGGCGGCGCCGGGCGGCGTGGCCCGGAAGGTGCGCCAGACCAGGCCCTGGTCGTGGGCGCGGGCGGAGCTGGGTGCCTCGCCGGGCCAGGCGCCGACGTACCAGAGGTGGACGAGGGCGTGCTCGTCGCGGACCCGGTGGGCGAGCGCGGTGCGGTGGTGCTCGTCCGCCATGCCGGTGGCGCGCAGCTCGGGCACGTCGAAGCCGGTCAGTTCGGCGCTGACGCGCAGGAACTCGTCCAGGTCGGCCAGCTCGTCGGCCACTTCATCAGGCAGTTCGTCGGCCAGTGCATCGGCCTCGGCGGCTGCGACGGGATCCCAGCTCTCCGCCAGGTCGTAGTCGGCCGGACGCTCGTCGGACACGGACACGCGGGCACCCCCT
Source organism: Kitasatospora xanthocidica (assembly GCF_014656195.1). Taxonomy (GTDB): domain Bacteria; phylum Actinomycetota; class Actinomycetes; order Streptomycetales; family Streptomycetaceae; genus Kitasatospora; species Kitasatospora xanthocidica. The sequence goes on from NZ_BNBY01000011.1 coordinate 89,899, forward strand.
CGATCGGCAGCGGACGGCAAAGGCCCCGGCGGTGGCCGTGGAACCGGTGGCCGGGGAACGGATGGCCATGGCCAAGACATGACAGGCCCTGGGCCCGGCAGGAACGGAGCGCCCTGCCTCACGGCACCGCCGGTCCCGCCGTCGTGATCCTGCCGCCGGCACTCGCCACCGGAAACCCGTTGCCCGAATCTGCCCGGACTTGATCATTCCTCGCCCGTACAGCCATCCACTTCGACCGTTCGACACAAGGAATCGATCATCGAGGGCCGGCCGTGGTCATCCCCGGTCAGCCCAGGGCGCGCACCGCCGCCAGCACGTCCAGGCCCAGCTCCGGGTCCGTGTCCTCGGGCAGGTTGACCGAGAGCCGGGTGACCAGGCCCGCGTACCGGCGGTGGATCTCCGCCGCGGCCTCCTCCACCGAACCGGACACCGCGAAGGTGTCGAACACCTCGTCGTCGATCAGCGCCGCCATCTCCGCCCACCGCCCGCGCACCGAGTGGGTGTGCAGCTCCTCCTGCAGCCCCTCCCAGCCGTGCTGCGCCAGCACCGGGCGGTAGGCCGGCGTGGAGGCGTAGAAGGCGAGCCGCTCACGCGTCGCGGCCCGACTGGCCGCCAGCTCCTCCTCGGTGCGTCCGGTGGCGGTGAGCACGTTGCCGACGACCTCGAACGGCCGGCGCGTCCACTCGGCGCCCTCCGCCTCGGCCCGCGCCCGCTCCTCGGTCAGCCCGGGCAGCACCTGCTCGGTCAGGTACGCGGTGGAGGTGAACGGGTGGCTCAGGAACCCGTCGGCCACCGCCCCGGCGGTGCGGGTCATCAGCGGCCCGACGCCCGCGAGCAGGATCCGCGGCACCCCGGCCGGGACGGGGTCGGGCGAGAAGACCGGGGTCATCACCGTGTGGGTGTAGAACTCGCCCCGGAAGCGCAGCCGTTCACCGGTCTGCCAGCTCTGCCAGATCGCCCGCACCGCGTGGACGTACTCGCGCATCCGGGCGGCCGGACGGTCCCAGGGCATCCCGAAGCGCTTCTCGATGTGCGGCTTGACCTGCGAGCCCAGCCCGATGACGGCCCGTCCGCCGGAGGCCGCGTGCAGGCCCCAGGCCTGGTAGGCCAGCGTCATCGGGGTGCGGGCGAAGGCCACCGCGATGCCGGTGGCCAGCTCGATCCCGGTGGTCCGGTCGGCGGCGCGGGCGAGCTGGAGGAAGGGGTCGTAGGCGGTCTCGGCCACCACCAGCCGGTCCATGCCCCGGCGTTCGGCCCGCTCGGCGGCGTCCAGGATCCCCGCCGGGTGCCCGGAGGCGGTGGCGTCGAGGCGGAGGGCGGAGGGTCGGTCGGCGGGTCGGTCGGCGGCGGGTCGGTCCATGGCAGTGCTCCTGGGTGCGGGCAGCGGTGCTACCCGGGTAGCCTGCCACGCCGCCGCCACCGGCACCGCCACCAGCACCGGCACCGGGCGGCCCCGCCTCCCCTGGCAGGACGCCCGCGCGATCCGGGCGGGCCGCCCCTCGCCGCCTACGGCCTCCGTCGGCGGAGACCCGACGGCAGGAGGCGCCCCGTCGTCCCGTCCCCGGGCGTCCCGACGGGCGCCCGCGCCGCGGCCGCTACGCCTTCAGCAGCTCCAGCAGCCCGGTGGCCACCAGGGCGGAGGAGGCCGGGTTCTGGCCGGTCACCAGGTTGCGGTCGACCACCGAGTGCGGCGCCCAGGGCTCGCCCTCCTGGAAGTCCGCGCCGAGGGCGACCAGCCGGTCCTGGAGCAGCCAGGGCGCCCGGTCCGCCAGTCCGGCCTGGGTCTCCTCGGCGTTGGTGAAGCCGGTCAGCCGGTACCCGGCGAACGGCGAACCGCCGTCCTCGGTACGGGCGGCGAGCAGCGCGGCCGGGCCGTGGCAGACCACGCCGAGCGGACGCCCCGAGGCCAGCGCCTTCGTCAGCAGCCGGCCGGAGTCGGCGTCCACCGCCAGGTCCTCCATCGGGCCGTGGCCGCCGGGGTAGAAGACGGCGTCGTAGTCGGCCGGGTCGACCTCGGCCAGCACGAGCGGCTGCCGGAACTCGGCGATCTCCTCCAGCGCCGCGGCGATCGCCGGGTCGGTCAGGCTGGCCCGGTCGGCGACCGGCACGACCCCGCCCGGGGTCGCGACGGTGACCCGGTGGCCGGCCGCGGTCAGGGCCTGGTACGGAACGACGGCCTCCTCCGCCCAGAAGCCGGTCGGGTGCTTGGTGCCGTCGTTCAGTGTCCAGACGTCCGTACCGGTCAGGACGAACAGGATGTCGGCCATGGTGGGTGCCTCCAGTGGTGCGGTCCCCGCCACGACGACCCCGCCGCGGCGCTCACCCGGCCGACGCTAGACCCGGCGGGCCCGCCGGAACCAATGGGCCACGCGATGCGATCCATCGAAATTCCGATGGCTCGCTCGGGCGGCGCAGCCATCGGGATCCCGTAGGCTCGACGCATGAGCGATCGGCTGCCGCCGGGCTCCGGCCCCCTGGACCTCAACCACCTGCGGACCTTCCTCGCCGTGCACCGCGTCGGCTCCTTCACGGCGGCCGCGCACCTCCTGGGCCTCTCCCAGTCGACGGTGACCGCGCAGATCCGCGCGCTGGAGCAGCGGCTCGGCCGGGAGCTGTTCGAGCGGCGGGCCCGCGGGGTCGGCCCGCTGCCGTACGCGGACGACCTCGCCGCCCGGCTGGCGGAGCCGCTGGACCGGCTGGCGGGCGTCACCGACGGGCGCGGGGACGTCGTGCCGGAGCCGGTCCACCTGGCCGGGCCGGCCGAGTTCCTCGGCGCCGTCCTGCTGGCGAAGCTGGCGCCCCTGGTCGCCGAGGGCGTCCAGCTGCGGGTGACCGGCGGGCTGACCGACCCCCTGCTGGAGGAACTGCGGGCCGGACGGCACGACCTGGTGATCGCCACCCGGCGCCCGCGCGGCCGCACGCTGCTCGCCGAACCGCTGGCCGACGAGGAGTTCGTCCTGGTCGCCGCCCCGGTCTGGGCCGAGCGGCTGGCCGGCCGGGAACTGCCCGAGGCCCTGGCCGACGTGCCGCTGCTCAGCTACGCCGAGGACCTGCCCATCGCCCGCCGCTACTGGCGCCACGTCTTCGACCAGCGGCTGCACGCCCGGGCCGCGGTCACCGTGCCGGACCTGCGGGCGGTGCTCACGGCCGTGCTGGCCGGCGCCGGCTGGAGCGTCCTGCCCGGCTACCTCTGCCGGGCCGAACTCGCCTCCGGGGCGATTCGGTTGCTGCACGAACCGGCCGACCCGCCGATCAACACCGCCTACCTGGTCCGCCGCCCGGCCGAGTCGGCCAATCCGCACGTGGCCCTGGTCCGCGAACGGCTGCTGGCCGAGGCCTGGGCCTGCTGAGGTCCGGGCCGCCGACCCGGTCGACGTCGGAGCAGGAGGCCCGCCGCCAGGGCGGCCGACAGCCCGCAGGCCGACCAGAGCACGATCCCGGTGCGCCCGACCGGCGGCTCGGGGAAACGGGCGGTCGGCCCGGCCGGTTGCGGGCCGAAGCGGGACCGGAGCTCGCCCGCGTCGAGCGTCACCTGCTTGACCGCCGACTCGCCGAAGGCCGCCGTGGTGTCGATGTGCACGCTCGACACCGGGTACGGGAAGCGCCGCCAGAACACCTCGGCCTCCGCGCGGGCGACGGCCATCGCCTCGTCCGGGTCGTGCTCCTTGCCCGAGTAGCTCACGTCGAGCCGGTAGCCGGCGGCGGTCCGGTCGCCCACGGTGAAGCAGGCGAAGGTGGGCAGGGCGTCCTGCAGCTCCCGCACCCCGGGGAAGCCCGGGGCGCACGGACCGTTCCAGTCCGGGGCGGTCGCGGCGCCCCAGCCGGCCAGCGCCGCGACCGCCAGGGCGGCCACCGCCGCCGGCCACGGCGCTCGCCGGGTCGTCGTGCCGCTGCCCGCCCGGCGGGGTGGGGCGGGTCTGTCGTCGCTGCTGTCCATGTGTCCGTCCGCGCGTAATGATCACCGTCGCCGGGTCGGCGAGGGGGATCATCATGCCGGACGGCTGCTCCGGGCGGTGAAGCGGGATGCGGTCGACCGGTGCACCTGGTCAGGCGGTCGACCGGCGTGCCCGGCGTGCGGTCGGGCGGCGTGCGGTCGGCCGGCGTGCTCTCGGCCGGCGGCGGGGTCAGATCGCCAGGTCGCGCCGCTCCAGCAGCCGGAACGCCAGCAGCAGTCCGAGCAGACCGACACCGGTCAGCACCCCCAGCGCCGCCCACGGCACCCCGCCGTGACCGAGCACGTCGCCCGGGGCGTAGTAGTGGAACGGGCTGAAGTAGCGCAGCGCCCGGGCCGGGGACCAGGCCAGCGCGACGAAGTTGAGCGCGAAGCCGACCGCGCCGAAGACCACCGCCGCACCGATCACGTGCGCCCGCCGCCGGCTGAGCGCGGACACCGCCAGCACCGGCCCGGTCAGGCAGAAGGCGAGGGCGCAGCCGAGCAGTCCGGCGGTGAACACCGCGCCCTCCGGGACGGCGTCGCGCAGCTTCGGGGAGAACGCGACCCCGAGCGCGACGGTCAGTGTGGCGGCGGCGTTGAGCAGCACCGAGGCGGCGACCAGGGCGCCGGTCCGCTCGGCGAGCAGCCGGCGCCGGGAGACCGGGCGGGTCATCAGCAGCTCGATGGTGCCGGACTCGACGTCGGCCGCGACGGCGGCGGCGCCGAGCGAGCCGATCACGGTGAGCTGGAGCGCGATCCAGAACGGGTGGGTCAGCCCGGCGCCGAGCAGGCCGGGGTAGCTGGCGATGGAGATGTCGCCGTTGGAGCCGCTGAACGCCCGGAACGCGCCCGGCGGATTGCGGCGGGCCGCGCCGAACAGCTCCTCGGGCGCGACGGTTCCGGCGATCACCACGATCAGGGTCTCGAAGACGACCATGCCGAGCAGCAGCGAGAGCAGCATCCGGCGCCGCCGGTGCAGGGCGAGCCAGACCAGGGGGAGGCGGCGGCTGACGGTGCCGGGGGTCACGGCGTCGTCTCCCCGTCCGAGCCGTCGCGGTTCCCGTCCGCCGCCTCGTCCTCGCCCGCCGCCCCGACCGCCGCCTCGCCGTCGCCGTCGCCCTCGCCCTCGCCGTCGCCCTCGCCGTCGCTCTCGCCATCGCCCGAGCGGTACAGGTCGAGGAAGGCCTCGTCCAGGCCCGCCTCCTCCACCGTCAGGTCGGCCACCGGCAGTTCGGCCAGCAGGCCGCGCACGGCCGGGACGACCTCGTCCGGCGGCACCAGCAGTTCGACCCGCCGGCCGTCCCAGCGCGGGGACCACCGTTCGGCGGCGCCGAGCGGCCGGGCGCCCAGTCCGTCGGCGAAGACCAGCCGGACCCGGCGGGCCCGGGCGTGGCGCAGTTCGGCCACCGAACGGACGGTCACCAGCCGGCCGTGGCGCACGATGGCGACCCGTCCGCAGGTGCGCTGCACCTCGGGCAGTACGTGGCTGGAGAGCAGGACGGTCCGCCCGGCCGCGGCCTCCTCGGCGAGCAGCTCGTAGAAGGTCTCCTGGACCAGCGGGTCCAGGCCCTCGCTCGGCTCGTCCAGTACCACCACCGGGGGCCGGTGCTGGAGCGACTGGACGAGCCCGAGCTTCTGCTTCATGCCGCGCGAGTACTCCCCCACCGGGCGGGCCAGGTCCGCCCGGGAGAGCTTCAGCCGGTCGCACAGTTCGCCCTGGCGCGGCACCGGGGCGCCCTGGAGGGCGGCGAGCAGGTCGAGGGTCTGCTGTCCGGTCAGTTCGGGGTAGAGCCGCAGTTCGCCGGGCAGGTAGCCGATCGAGGGGGCGAGCCGGCGGTGGTCGGCGACCGGGTCCAGGCCGAGCACCCGCACCTGGCCCTCGCTGGGGCCGAGCAGGCCGACCAGGCAGCGCAGGGTGGTGGTCTTGCCGGCGCCGTTGGGGCCGAGCAGGCCGAACACCTCGCCGGCCGCGACCGACACGTCCAGCCGCTCGATGCCGACCGTGCCGCCGTAGCGCTTGGTGAGCGACCGCAGTTCGATCACCGAGCCGGTTCCGTCGCCTGGCATGGCCCACCTCCTGTGTCGGGTGCGTCGGTTATCAAAGCGCTCGCGGCGGGGCCTGTCGAGAGACCTGGCCGGGGCAACCGGGTACCACTCGGCTGCGGGCGCACCGGCGACGGCCCGAGCCACGGCGTCGAACGCGCGGCGCCCCGCACCGGGAACGCCGGCTCATCCCTTGCAGACGCCCAGCGGCACCAGCCGGGCGACCGGCCGCGCCAGCCCGGCGGCCTCGGTGACGGCGGCCACCGCGTCGACGTCCTTGTACGCCTCGGGTGTCTCCTCCGCGAGCGCCCGCCACGAGGTGGGCCGGACCGCGATGCCCTGCGCCTCCAGGTCGCTCTTGAGCTGCTCGCCGCGCACGGTGCGCAGCGCCCGGTGCCGGCTGAGCACCCGTCCGGCGCCGTGGCAGGCGGAGTGGAAGGCCTCGTTGCCGGGAAGGCCGACCATGACGTACGAGGCGGTGCCCATGGTGCCGGGCACCAGGACCGGCTGCCCGGCGGCGGCGAGGTCGGCGGGCAGGTCCGGGTCGCCGGGCGGCAGCGCGCGGGTGGCGCCCTTGCGGTGGACGCACAGTCGCCGGGGCGCGCCGTCCACCTCGTGGGTCTCCAGTTTGGCGAGGTTGTGCGAGACGTCGTAGACCAGCTCCAGCCCGACGCCGAGCGCGGTGGCGAAGGCGCGTCGGGCGGCTTCGGAGAGCAGCTGCCGGTTGGCGCGGCCGTAGTTGGCGGCGGCGGTCATCGCGCCCAGGTAGGCGCGGCCGCGCGGCGAGTCGACCGGGGTGCAGGCGAGTTGGCGGTCCGGGAGGTCGATCTTGTAGCGGTGCAGTTCGCGGTCCATGGCGTGCACGTGGTCGGTGCAGATCTGGTGGCCGAGGCCGCGTGAGCCGCAGTGGATCATGACGCAGACCTGGCCGGGCCGCAGTCCGAAGGCGGCCGCGGTGTCCGGGTCGTGCACCTGGTCGACGGCCTGCACCTCCAGGAAGTGGTTCGCCGAACCGAGGCTGCCGACCTGCTGCAGCCCGCGCTCCACGGCCCGGGTGCTCACCTCGCCGGGGGCCGCGCCGGCCAGCACGCCGCGGTCCTCGCAGCGCTCCAGGTCGCGCGGTACGCCGTGGCCGTGCTCGACGGCGTAGCGGGCGCCGCCGAGCAGGAGGTCGTCCAGTTCCTCCGGCCCGGACAGCTGCCACAGGCCGCCCCGGCCGAGGCCGCGCGGGACGGTGCGGTCCAGCAGGTCCATCAGCCGGCCGATCCGCTCGGGGTCGAGCTCCTCCCGGTCGACGCCGGCCGCCAGCAGCCGGACCCCGCAGGAGATGTCGAAGCCCACCCCGCCCGGCGAGACCACGCCGCCCTCGTCGACGTCGGTGGCCGCGACCCCGCCGATCGGGAAGCCGTAGCCCCAGTGCACGTCGGGCATCGCGTAGGAGGCGCGGACGATCCCGGGCAGCGTGGCCACGTTCGCCACCTGTTCCAGCGCCTTGTCCCCGGCGTCCTGCGGCAGCAGCGCCTCGGAGGCGAAGACCACCCCGGGCACCCGCATCGGCGGGCGCTGCTCGATCCGCCAGCGGTAGCGGCCCGCCGCGGTCAGTGCGATCTCCATCCCGCTCACCCCGCTCACCTCGCTCGCACCGCTCGCACCGCTCGCACCGCTCACCCCGCGCGCACCGCTCGCACCGCTCACCCCGCGCGCACCGCTCGCGCGCTCAGACGTCCACGGTGACCCTGCAGGTCCAGCCGTCCGGCCCGGCGCGCAGGTCCAGGTCGTGCAGTGAGACGGCCTTCGGCACGGCGCCGACCAGGGCGGCCGTGGCGGTGTCGGCCATCCGGAAGCGCACGGCCACGGTCCGGGCGCCGTCCAGCCCCTCGATGCGGCCGATCGCCAGCGCGACGGGCAGTTCGCCGTCCGCGTCCATCCGGTAGATGACCTCCTCCAGGACGCCCACGAGCAGGTCCGCGTCGCTCACCCCGAGGACGGTGCAGCCGCGCTCGCCGACCACGTGCGCGCCGCGCAGGTCGGCGAAGCCGTCGACCACGGCGCGCACCAGCTCGCCGATGCAGCCCTCGACCGTCGGCGCCCAGGCCTCCACCCGCAGGTCCGCCGTGTGCGGCACGCTCCGGTGACCGCTGCCGGACCGGCCCGCGGGCTGCTGTCCGTCCACGGGCGACGCCTCCCGAACCCGTTGCCGTCCTCCCTCCAGCCTCGTCCCCCGGGCAGCCCGGGGGCAAGTCGCGCCGGTCACGGGGGCCGGTTCCGCCGTCGCCGACCCGGGCCGGGCCGGTAGCCGCCGGCGGCTATGTGTGGTCGGACACCGGACGGAGCACGTCCCGCAGCAGGTCGACCACGCTCTCGGTGAGCTCGGTGCGCCGCCGCTCGGCCAGGGCGAGCAGTTCGGCGGCCTGGGCGGGGTCGGCGTCGAGGGACGGCAGCGGGCGGGTGCGCCAGGGGTGCGGGGCCAGCTCGCGGATCCGGGTGGTGGCGTCCCTCGTGCCCTGGGCGGCGAGCCGGGGGTGGGTGTCGCCGCTCGCGAGCAGGGCGGCGCGCAGCGCGGTGCGGCGGTCGTGCCGGGCCAGCAGCCGGTACCCGGCCCGTCGGACGGCCGGTCGCCGCGGATCGGCGAGCAGGTCCCAGAGCAGGTCGACGGGCAGCCGGGTGGCACCGGGGGTGAGGGCGCCGGCGGCCTCCTTGACCACCGCGGCGGAGTCGTCCCGCAGCAGTTCCGTGACCCGGGGCACGGGCACCAGGTCGAGGCTCCGCAGGGCCCGCAGGGCGTGGACCCGGACGGCAGGGGCCGGGTGGTCCAGGAGGGCGGTGAGCAGGGGGCCGTCGGCCCGGCCACCGGTCTCGGCGAGCCCTCCGATCGCCCCGACCGGCGGCTCGGGGGCCCGGACGGCCGCCCGGTAGTGCACCAGCGGATCCGTACCGGTGCGGCGCGCCGCCTCCCGGGCCAGGGCTCGGATCAGCGGAGCCGGGTCGTCGAGGTGGGTCAGCACGGCCTGCGGGGCGCCGGTGCGCATCAGCCCGGTGAGGGCGGCGATCCGTACCTCGGCGTGCCGGCTGCGGGCCAGTCGGCGCAGCAGCTCGGCCTGGTCGGTCCAGACCGCCTGCCGGGCGGCGGCCTCGACGGCGCGGGCCCTGACCGGCCGGGCGGGGTCGCTCTCCGCGAGGGCCGCGAGGTCACGGAGCCCGAGGCGGTGCGCGGCGGTGTCGAGGACGAAGCAACGCACCGCGGGCTCGGGGGCCGTGAGGAGCCGTCCGGACAGGGCCGAACCCGGCTCCGCCAGCAGCGGCACGCGCAGTTGGCCGAGCGCGAAGGCGCCGTGCCGACGCCGGTTGAGCAGCAGGGCCGTCCGTACGGTCGCCGGGGTGGCCAGCAGGGGCTTCTCGTGGAGCAGCACGGCCAGGCCCGCGCACGCCGGTTCCCGGACCTGCCGGACCCAGTCGGTGGTCCGCAGGGCGAGGAACGGCATCAGCTCGGGGCTCGGCCGGTCCAGTATCCGCCGCACCACGCGCTCACGGACCCGGCCGTCGGCGTGTGAGCCCGCCAGGGCGAGCGCGACCGGGTCGGCCTCGGTGAGCGTCGGGGCGGGGCGCGTCGAGTACCACGACTCCCGGCGGATGAAGGCGTCCAGGCGCAACAGCAGCGCCGGACGCTCCGCCAGCAGCCGCAGCGCCTCCAGCGAGCCATCGGGGCGGTCCACCGAGCCGGCCGCCAGCAGCGCGCCGATCAACTCCTCGAACACGCCCCCCTCCTGGGACCGCGCCCCGGCCACCGCCAGCCGGACACGCTCCAGGGCACCCACGCCCGGGGAGCGCTGCGGGCGGGACTGCTGACGGCGGAAGAAGAAGGTCACCGCGCCATCCTGCCCCGGCGCGGCGACCCGCCGCTTCCGATATTCGCCGCCGTCAGGAGCCGCCGACCGCCCCCGCCGGGTCCTACTTCTCCTCCGGCTCCCAGGCGCGGAGCAGGTCGAGCAGCCCTGCGTCGCCGTCCACGCGCAAGGACTCGGCCTTGATGCGGTCGTACAGGTAGAGGACCAACTCACTGGCCGTGCCATGGACGGAGGCGCCGGCCGCCTCCGGCTCCTCGCCGGTCGCGGCGGTGGGCGCCGGGATGCGGGCGGAGCGTGCGCCGTCGCCGTCGACGGTGAGGCGCCAGGAGAGGCCTTCGGCGGAGTGGAAGTCGAAGGCCGTGGGCTTGTGCGGCCAGGCACTCGGCGTTCCGCAGACGGTGAACAGGAACTCCTCCACACCGTCGAGTGTCACCTCGACCGGCAGCGGCTGCGCGGCGCCCCCGGCGAGCTGGGCGTCGTACGTGTGCACCGCGGTCTCCTGGACCCGGTGCCGGGCGACACCGCCGGAGGTCTGCGGTGACTGCGACGCGGGCCACCACGTCCAGCAACCGCCGTCCGGGCCCGCCTCGCGCAGGGCGCCCAGCAGGAGCTCCGTCGACTCGGCCAGCCAGGCCAGCAGGACCTCACGCTCCCGCGGCAGTTCCAGGGCGGCGCGCGCGGCGGCGGCCTCGGCCGGGGGACCGTCGGCGGGCCCCGCTCCGACGATGGCGGCCCAGAAACGGTCTCCCCCACCCAGGTGCTTCACCAGATCGAACAGCGTCCACCCGGGACAGGTCGGCACCTCTGCGTCGAGACTGGGCGCGGCGGCGACCACGGCGCGGAAGGCGGTCGACCGCTCATCGATCAGTCGCAGCAGGTCGGAAAACTCAAGATTCTTTTGCACGCCGGATGTCTATCACCGTGCTCCGGTGATCGGAAAGCGATTTTCACAGTCCCTCGGGTGGCACGAATCCGGCACACGAGTCCGCCGCACGAATCCGGCGCTCGGAGTCCGGGGAGAGGAGCGGGTGCTCAGCCGGCGGCAGCCGCCACCGAGGCGAGGTAGGCGGCGGTCAGGCCGGGGGTGGCCAGCCAGGCGGCGTGGTCGCTGGGTTCGGCGTAGGTGTTGGCGAGGCGGCGGGCGACTTCGGGGTGTTCGGCGGCCGCGGCGAAGACGCCTTGCAGGTGGTCCGGCATGGTCAGCATCGAGGCGGTGAACTCCACGGTGTGGCGGGCGTGCTGCTGCCAGAAGTGCTCGGCGGTGCGGCACATCCAGTCGGCCGTGAAGGGGGCGTCGCCGTGCTCGACGACGGCCCGTCGGTAGGCCTCGGCAGCGCGGGCCGCGCTGTTGGCGCCCTGGCCGGTGATCGGGTCGTTCACCACCACGGCGTCGCCGAGGCCGAGCACATGGACGGCGTCCACGCCCGAACCCAGTTCCGCGACCGTGCGCCGGACGGTCGGGGTGACCGCGCCGAACAGTCCGGCTCCGGCGTCGGTCGGCTCGGCCTCCGTCCAGAGCTCCGCCTCCCACGGCAGGTACTCGCCCAACAGGTCGCGGATCCTGGCCAGTTGGACGTCGGGCGGCGGGGCGTCGCCGAACGCGTCCAGCGGGCCGCCGGGCAGCGCCTCCCAGAGCAGGATCGCGCAGGGGCCGGAGAGGGTGAGCGCCGGCTGCAGGTAGAGCTCGCCGAGGCCGGGCAGGGCGTGCATCCGCGCCCGGGGCTCGGCGGCCGGGTCGGGTGAGCCGACGCCGTGCGCGTAGAGGCAGGACAGCACCCGCTGCGGCCGGTCGAAGGGCGAGCGGGCGGCGTCGCGCTCGAAGATCCCGGCGAGTTCGCCGCGCCCGGCCGCGACCACGGTCAGCTCGTGCCGGCGGGCCAGTTCGCGCAGCCCGTCCCGGTCCAGCGAGCGGTACTCGACGCGGGCGCCGCGTTCGGCCAGCAGTTCCAGCCAACCGGCCAGCTTGAGCCGCTGGTCGACCGACTGGGCCGGCTCGTCGAGCGTCATGGTGAACTCGAGCGCCCGTACGGCGGGCGGTGCCGCCAGCACGGCAGCCACGGCGGCGACGGCGGGCGTCAGGTCCGCCCAGAGGTCCAGCCCGGCGGCCGCCTCCAGCCGCAGCGCCGGGCCGAACATCGCCTGGGTGGACAGCACCCGCCCGCCGCGCAGCTGCTCCGGGGTGCGCTCGGCGACCAGCGTCACCTCGTACCCGTCCGCCACCAGTCCGAGCGCGAACTGCAGGCCGGCCTGGCCCGCTCCGACGACGGCGATCCGGCGCAACGCGGCCTCCCGGTGGTCTGCTTGCTCTGCTTGGTCTGCTTGGTCTGCTTGGGCTGCGTGGGCTGCTCGGTCCACCTGCCCGGCCTGGCGGCCCCGGCAGTCCTGACGGCTCGTCAATCTCGCACAGTAGCCGAGCGGCGGGCTTCGGTCACCAGTGCGTGTGCCGGGACGGCTGCGATCAGCCGCGCAGGTGGTCGACGAGCAGCCGGACCACCTCGTCGGTCCGGTCCGCCAGGTAGAAGTGCCCGCCCGGGAAGATCCGCTGGTCGTAGCCGCCGGTGGTGTGCCGGTCCCACTGGCCGACCTGCTCGACGGTGGCGTTCGGGTCGGTCTCGCCGATCAGGCCGGTGATCGGCACCGACACGGTCGCGTCCGGGGCGCAGCGGTACGTCTCGACGGCGGTGTAGTCGGCCCGCAGGGCGGGCAGGACCAGTTCCTGCAGGGCGGGGACGGCGAGGATCCGGTCGTCGGTGCCGCCGAGCCGGACGATCTCCTCCATCAGCTCGCCGTCCGGCAGCTTGTGCACGGCGGTGTCCCGGGGCAGCGAGGGCGCGCGGCCGGCCGAGACGAACAGCCGCACCGGCCCCTTCAGGCCGGCGCGCTCGAAGCGCCGGGCGGTCTCGAAGGCGACGGCCGCGCCCATGCTGTGGCCGAAGAAGGTGAGCGGCAGGTCGGTCCAGTCCCGCAGCTCGCGGAACAGCTCCTCGGCGAGTCCGTCGATGGAGCTGATCGTCGGCTCCGTGAAGCGGTTCTGCCGGCCCGGGTACTGGACGGCGAGCACGTCCGCGTACGGCGCCAGCGCGTTGGCGTACTCCAGGTAGTAGCTGGCCGAGCCGCCGGCGTGCGGGAAGATCACGACCCGGGCGGGCGCGGAGTCGGACGGGTTGTACCGGCGGAACCACGGGTTGTCGACGTCGGCGCTGCTGGGCATGCGGGATGGTGCCTCTCTCCGTGACGGACTGTTGCCTGCCCCAGTCTGGCAGTGCGGGGCCGGGCACGGGGTGTTGTGGTGATCACGCGCCCCGGCCGGGCCGGTTGCCGGCGGCCGTCCGTTCGCCCACCCGCTAGTCCATCCGTTTCGTCCGTTGGTCCGTCAGTCCTCGTCCGGCCACTCCTCCCACGGGTCCTCCTCGGGCTCGCGGTCGGCTTCGCGGTCGGGCCGGGTGACCCAGCCCGCCGCGAGGACCAGGCCGGAGGTGCGGTGGACCGCGAGGAAGCCGAAGGGCCTCCCGAACTCGACCCGGGCGATCCGCTGCAGGTAGGGCGGGCGCCGGGTCTCCGCGGCGGCGCCGATGGCCACGCCGAGGGCGGTCACCGAGGCGGCCCGGAAGCCGAGCGGGCCGAAGGTGGCGGTGGCGCGCTGGCGGGCGCTGTTCAGGTACAGCGGCTCGCCGTCCGCGAGGCCGGGCAGCCGGTGCTCGGTCTCCGAGCGGGCGCTCAGCGTCCGCAGGCCGAAGACCTCCTTGTGGGTCAGCAGGTCGTGGTCGGCCTCGACGGTGAACCGCGGGACGGTCACGGCCAGCAGGTCCTCCGGCTGGTACCGCGCGATCCGGGCGATCGTGAGACCGGGGCCGGGGGTACCGTCGGGCAGCCGGTCGGCGGTGGTCCGGCGGTGCCGCTGGTTCAGCACCTCGATCCCGGCGGCCAGCACCCGGCCGGGCCTGGCGTCCGGCTCCCCGAGCAGCAGATGGACGCTGATGTCGCCGTAGCCGAGCACCCTGGCCTCGGTGACGAGGCCCGCCGGGGTCTCCAGGACGGCGACCCGGTCCAGCATCGACGTCCACCGTGACAGGTAGCGGACGGGCTCGGCCCACCCGTCGTCCTCGCCGTACGGCACGCCGTAGGACTCCTGGAACGGGCGGATCCAGTCGGTGCGGACGGTGAGCGCGGCGGCCAGCACCAGCCGGGTGTCCTCGTCCACCTCCACCGGCATCGCGTCGATCTGGCCGTCGGTGGCGGCCTTGGCCCAGTCGTCCAGCACCAGGCGGTCCTCCTCGACGTCGCCGGTCAGCCGCCCGTGCACGTCCGCCGGGAGCCCGGACAGCCACTCGGGGCGCGGCCGCAGCCGCGGCGAGGTCCAGAGGCCGAGCGCGGAACCGACCGCCGGGACGTCCCGCAGCAGGCCGAGGAGATCCCGGGCCCGGTCGGCGGCGGCCGTCGGCGGCAGGCCGAGCGCCTGCGCCAACTCGCCCCGGACCTCGGGGCTCCCGGCCGGGGCCAACAGCCCGAGCAGCGGCCAGACGCCGGCCGGCATCAGGACCGTTCCCTCCGCCGGGTCTGCCTGCTCGACCCACCGCACGCCCAGCGCGTTGGCCGCCCGTACGGCTCCGGCCTTGCTCATCCGTCCCCCTGTGCTCTGTGCTCTGTCTGCTCTGTGCTCTGTCATCTGTAATGCGTGTCCGGCGTAGGACGCGCCGAGCGTAGGGCGGAGGCCGGGCCGGGTGCGAGCGGTTATCGCGCCTCCGGCCGTGCGCCGTCCTGGCAGGATGTCCCCATGAGCGAGTCCGACACCGACTGGATCACCGTCGCCGCCTACGAGAACCTGCCCGGCTGCCCCACCCCGTGGGCCGCCGTCCGCGCTTGACTGCGTGACCGGGGCATCGACTGGATGCCCTTCCCCGCGGACGCCCTGCGATTCGGCCTGGCCTGCGGGGTCGGTGCCGACGGCCACTGGCACGGCTGGTACGACGTCCAGGTCGCCGCTGACGCCCTGCGCCCGCTGGGGCTGCACCCCGAGCAGCCCACCGCCGCCGCCAACGGGCCTTCCCCGCCCGGCTGGTGGCACGCGGAGGCCGAACGCCGTGCCCGCCGCTGAGGCCACCGGTCCCGAGGCCTACCGCTGTGGCCCGTCCTCCGGGCCGAAGCGGACCGCCTCCGCCCGGGAGCGGGAGACGGCGTCCAGCAGCAGCACCGAGGAGGCCTCCGGCGTCGGCAGCGGTCCGCCGGCGCGCACGTGCCGGGTGAAGGCGGCCAACAGCTGTTCCAGGCCCCGGTGGTGGCGGGCGAACACCCGGGCGGAGGCGTGCCGGCCGCGGGCCCGCTGGCCGTCCAGCGCGGTGTCGGCGCCGACGTCCAGCAGCACCAGGTGCAGCTCCCGGCCCCGCCGGCCCGCCTCCCGGGCCAGCCAGCGCCGCATCCAGGCGCGGCTGCCGCAGTCGTGCACCAGCAGCGGTCCGCCGCGCCGCACCGAGGCGCGCAGCAGCCGGAAGTGTTCCAGCCGCGCCCAGGGGCGGTACACGGCGTACGGCAGACGGTCCGGCATCACCGCCTCGCAGGCCTCGTGCACCGTCCGCGGGTCCACCGACCGCACCGCCGGCCCGGACCAGCGGCGCAGCAGCGTGCTCTTCCCGGCGCCGGGCAGCCCGGACACCACCACCACGGCTCCGACGGGGTAGGCCGCCACGAAGCCCGCCCCGGCCTGACCGCGCAGGTCGACCACCCCGCGCGGCGCCACGACCGCTTCCACCCTGCTGCCCACCAGACCCCCGTCCACGTCCGACCGGGAACCCTGACAATCCCGCCGGGCCGCCCACCCGGCGGACCCGGCACCCCCGATGACGCACCCCCGGGCCGGTCCGGTTCCGGAGACGCGGACCGGGCGGGGCACACTGATGTCCGAGCGGAGACTCATCGGACATGGCTCGGTACCCGGCTCAGGTTCCGGGGAGGATACGGCGCGTCTCGTAGGCCCACATCGCGATCTCGACCCGGTTGCGGGCGCCGAGTTTGGCCATGAGGCTGGCCAGATGCGTCTTCACCGTGCTGAGGCTGATGTGCAGTGCATCGGCGATCTCGGTGTTGGTCAGCCCGCGAGCGACGGCGAGAAGCACCTGCTCCTCGCGGGCGGTGACGGGTGAGACCGGCTGGGCCGCGGGCCGGCCGGCGGGCAGGTCCGCGAATGCCTGGAGGAGACGGACGGTGACGCTGGGCGCGATGAGCGCCTCCCCGTCGGACGCCGACCGTACGGCCTGGGCCAGAAGGTCTGGTCCCGTGTCCTTGAGGAGGAATCCGCGGGCGCCGGCCCGCAGCGAGCCGTAGACGTACTCGTCGAGGTCGAACGTGGTGATGACGACCACGGCCGGCGGGTCGGCGACGCCCGGGCCGGCGACCAGCCGGGTGGCCTCGAGCCCGTCGAGTACGGGCATGCGGATGTCGAACAGGCAGACGTCGGGGCACAGTTCGCGGGCCAGACGTACCGCTTCCCGTCCGTCGGCGGCCTCGCCGACCACCTCGATGCCGGGCTGGGCGTTCAGCATGATCCGCAGCCCGGTGCGGATGATCGTCTGGTCGTCAGCGACGAGGACGCGTATGGACACCGCTCTCGCTCCTCGCTCTCGGCAGCTCGGCTTCGACATACCAGCCCCGGTCGGTGCCCGGGCCGGCTCGTAGTGTGCCGCCGATCAGGGTCGCGCGCTCGCGCAGTCCGGTGAGTCCGTATCCGTCGCGACCCCGGCCGGTGCGCCGGCCGTCGTCCCGCACGGTCACCCGTACCGTGTGCCGTTCCGCGGCGACCCGGACGACGACCTCGGTCGCGTCGACCGCGTGGCGCAGCGCGTTGGTCACCGACTCCTGCACGATGCGGTAGACGGCGGCGTCCACGGCCGGGGGCAGCGTGTCCAGCTCGCCGTCGAGCCCCAGGTCGACCCTGACGCGACCGCCGGGGGTGCGCACCAGGCGCTCCAGATCCGCGACGCCGGCCGGGGGCGCCAGCTCGGCGCCGACCCCGCGGTCGCGCAGCGCGGCGACCATGGCGCGCATCTCCTCCAGCGTGCGCGCCCCTTCCTCCTCGATCCCCTCCAGCGCCCCGACCGCGGCGGACGGTTCGGTGCCCGCGAGCACCCGGCCTGCCTGGGCGATGATCACCATGGCCGACACGTGGTGGGCCACCGTGTCGTGCAGTTCCCGGGCGAGCTGCTCGCGCTCGCGGGAGCGCACCTGCTCCAACTGCCGCTCGCGAGCGGTCACCCGGAACCGCACCGCGGCCCCGAGCACGCCGGGCAGCAGCCCGAAGACGAAGCCCGCGACCTTTTCGACGACCGGGGTGTCGTCCGCGACGACACACAGCGCGAACGCCACGACGATCATCGCGCCGCCCAGCACGATCTCCCGTCCCGATCCCCACCGGGGCAGCGCGTACACCAGCACGAGCACGACCGCGCCGGTGTACAGGCCGACGGGCTCGCGCGGTGCGGCGACGAGCGAGGCCACCTGAAGCAGGACCACCGAGCCGAACGCCAGCGTGACCGTCGCCAGCGGGCGGGTCCGGCGCCACAGGGGCAGCAGGCACAGCCATACGGCGAACACCACCGCCACCGGACGCCACACGACGTTCTCGCGCAGAGTGGCCTCCAGCGCCACACCGGCAAGGCCCGCGGCGGGCAGCGCCCAGTCCCGCCGCAGCCGGGCGGGCGCGTCGGGCGGCCGGGGTTCGGTCCACAGGGTTCGCAGGTCGTCTCGGAGCACGGTTCCCAGCCTAGGGACCGCGGCGTGCCGCGCATCGGCCGAAAGGACGGGTCGTCACTCCGCCCCGGGGCCGACGGATCCGCGGCCCGCGGGCCGATGCCGCGGAGCGCCGTGGCGACGAGCCTCGGCATCGGCGGCCGTACAAGGACGGCCGACGAGGTGGTTGGAGGACCCGATGCTCTCGAAAGCCCTGTTGCGCCTGGGCACAAGCGCCGCCCGCCATCCCTGGCGGGTGATCGCGGCCTGGCTGGTCGCCGCCACGCTCGCCGTCCTCGCCGCCGTCGCCTTCGGCGGGCGGAACGTGGATTCGATGACCGTTCCGGGACTGGACTCCCAGCGGGCCGCGGAACTGATCGAGCGGGCCGGCACCGGTCAGGAGGGGATGACCGCCCAAGTGGTCGTCACCCCCCTCGACGGCGCCGCGACGTTCTTCGACCACGACAGTGCGCGCACCGCTCTCACGCGGCTGCGGACCGAGGTGAAGCGGCTGCCGCACGTGCTCGGCACGAGCGACCCGGCGGGGGCACTCGACGCGGGCGGGGACACCGCCGTGCGCGGCGGCCTCGTCTCGGTCGACGGGCGGATCGCGGTCGTCCGGGTCCAGTACCCCGACCAGAGCCGGCTGTCGGCCGAAGACCTCGACGCCCTCGTCCGTCTCGGCGACCGGCTGCGCGCCGAACTGCCCCTGCGCATCGAGATGGGCGGGAGCCTCTTCTACGCCTTCTCCGACCCCGACGGCGGCGCGAGCGAGTTGATCGGCCTCCTCGCCGCGGCCGCGATCCTGTTCCTGGCGTTCGGTTCGCTCGTCGCCGCCGCGCTGCCGATCGGCATGGCGGTCTTCGGCCTGACCGTCGGGGTCGCCACGATGACGGTACTGGCGGGGGTGACGGACGTCCCCACCTTCGCACCGGTCCTGGGCGGCATGGTCGGGCTCGGCGTGGGCATCGACTACGCGCTGTTCGTGCTCGCCAGGCACCGGGAGTACCTCGCGCGCGGGCTCGATCCCCGCGAGGCCGCGGGGCGAGCGGTGGCCACGGCGGGGAGGCCCGTGGTCTTCGCCGGCGGCACCGTCGTCGTATCGATCCTCGGCCTGGCGGTCGCGAACGTACCGTTCATGACGGTGGGCGGGCTCGCCGTCTCGATCGTCGTTCTGACCATGGTGGTCGCGTCGGTGACGCTGCTGCCGGCCTTCCTCGGCGCCGCCGGCCCACGCCTGGCCCGGGCCGGCCGGATCGGCCGGATCGGCCGGGCTCTGCAGAGCAGGACGCCGGGCCGACTCGCACGGCGGCGGGACCCGGCGGCAGGCGCCGCCCACGCCACCGGGTGGCGTCGCTGGATCGGGCACGTCAGCCGGCACCCGGTGCCGTACGCGGTCGGCGCGGCGGGGCTGCTGCTGACCGCGACGCTGCCCGTGCTCGGCCTGCGCGTCGGCCTGCCCGACGACGGCTCGCTGCCCCACAGCCGTACCGAGCGCCGGGCCTACGACCTCGTCGCCGAGGGGTTCGGCCCGGGCAGCAACGGTCCCCTCGTCATCGCCGCGGACCCCGCCGGTGATCCGGGCGTGCTGGACCGACTCGTCGCAGCGGTCGCGGCGGATCCGGGCATCGCATCCGTCGCGCCGACGCACCTCGATCGGGCCACCGGCATCGCGACCCTCGTGGTGTTCCCGACCACCAGCCCTCAGGACAAGGCCACGGCCGACACCATCGCCCGGCTGCGCACCGACGTGCTGCCCACGGCGATCGGGCACGGCCCGGCCAGGGCCCACGTCGGCGGCGCCGCCGCGAGCCTGTCCGATGTGGGCCGACGCACCAGCCAACGCCTGCCGGTGTTCGTCGCCGCCGTGCTGGCGATGTCGTTCCTGCTGCTGATGCTGGCCTTCCGCTCGATACTCGTACCGCTCAAGGCGGTACTGCTGAACCTGCTGAGCATCGGCGCGGCCTACGGCATCATGGTCGCGGTCTTCCAGTGGGGTTGGGGAGGCGCACTCATCGGGCTGGAAGCGACGGTTCCGATCGTGTCGTTCATCCCGATGTTCCTCTTCGCCATCCTGTTCGGCCTGTCGATGGACTACGAGGTGTTCCTCCTCTCCCGCGTACGCGAGGAGTACCTGCGCACCGGCGACAACGGCACGGCGATCGTCGAGGGCGTTTCGCGCACCGCCCGGATCATCACCTCGGCCGCCCTCATCATGGTGGCGGTCTTCCTGTCCTTCGCCGTCGCCGAGGACCCCTCCACCAAGATGTTCGGGCTCGGCCTGGCCACCGCGATCTTCGTCGACGCCACGGTCGTACGCATGGTGCTGGTACCGGCGACCATGACACTCCTCGGCCGGACCAACTGGTGGCTGCCGAGGTGGCTGGACCGGATGCTTCCCCGCGGCCCGGTCGGCACCGACGACACCGACGCCGAATCCACGGGTGAGGCCCCGCGTCCACGGCTGGCCGACCGCTGACTCGACTCCGGCCCCGGCCGCCGCGACCGCCACCGCAGGGGCGTGCGATGGGCTGTGAAGCGCCCCTCCAGTGCTTCGAGCGCCGACGCGGGCGACCTCTCGCGCGGCCCCCGGCGGGAAGAACCGTCCGTGGGCACTCGACCGTGCGGGCCGACCTGCCGATACATCCCCCGGCGGCGTTCCCCGCACCAGCCCCGGGAGGCACTACCTTGACCTGGCTACGCGTCCTGACCGCACTGGGCATCCTCGCCGTGGCGGCCAGTGCCCTGATCGTCTTCGCCCTCTGCACCTCCGCCTCCCGCGGCGAGCGCGCCGCCGAGGAGGCACCGTCCGGCTCCCGGACGGACGCCGAGCGCAGCGGGCTGTTCCAGCGGATGGGCGGCGACGGCTGACACGTGCCGCCCTCCGGGGCCACCCTTCCGCCGGACCGGACCGGACCGCCGGCCGGATCCGGGTCAGTGCCCCGCGATGTCGTCCGGACGCACCTCGATGTGGTCGGCCGCGAGGTCGACCGCCACCCGGTGCTCCATGCCCAGCGCCTCCAGGAACTTGACCGGCAGCTGCACCCGCCCGGTGCGGTCCAGCATCACGTACTCGCGCTCGTTGACCGACTCCTCGCCGTGCTCGTCGGTGACGGTGCGGCGCAGCACCTCGCTGCTGGTCCGGCCGTCCCGGATGGCGACCGTGCGGCGGACCTCGCCGGCGACCATCGGGTCGTGGGTGACGATGACGACGGTGGCGCCGAGTTCGCGGTTGACGGTGCGGAAGGACTCGAAGATCACCCCGGCGGTCTCGGAGTCCAGCTCGCCGGTGGGCTCGTCGGCCAGCAGCACCGGTGGGTTGTTGGCCATCGCGACCGCGATCGCCACCCGCTGCTGCTGGCCGCCGGAGAGCTCGTTGGGCTTGCGGTGGGCGAGTTCGCCGATCTCCAGCGCCTCCATCAACTCGGCGACCCGGGCCGCCTGTTGCTTCGCGCCACCGGCGCTGGACCGGCGGCCGCGCAGCTGCATGGGAAGGGCGATGTTCTCGGCGGCGGTGAGGAAGGGCAGCAGGTTGCGGGCGGTCTGCTGCCAGATGAAGCCGACCACCTCGCGCCGGTAGCGCAGCCGCTCCTTGACCGACATCTCCAGCAGGTCGCAGCCGGCCACGGTGGCGGTGCCGGCCGTCGGCACGTCCAGCCCGGCGAGGATGGTGAGCAGGGTGGACTTCCCGCTTCCGGAGGCACCGACGAGGGCGACCAGGTCGCCCTGCCGGATCGTCAGTTCCAGGCCCTGGAGCGCCTGGACCTCGACGCCCTCGGCGCTGAAGATCCGGACCAGCCGGTCGCAGACGATCGCCGCGCCCTCGCCGTACGCCTTGGGCGAGGCGGCGGCCAGCGCCCGCTGCCGGAGCTCCTGCAGGCTGGGGGCCTCGACGACCGGCCGCTCCTGGGGGGTGCTCTTCACCGCTGGTCTCCTGTCTCGACTGAGTGCTTCATCGTGCCGGTTTCCACTGTCCCGGCGGGGCCTGCCGGTGTCACGAACCGGTCCGCCGCTTCCCCTGTCGCGGCTTCCCGCGTCACCGCTTCCCGTGTCACCGAACCCCGCGTCACCGCTCTCCGTGTCACCGCTCTCCGTGTCACGGCCCGGGCGGCCGCCTCCCGTGTCATTGCTGCTCCCCCGCCCGCAGTTCGGTGGCGATCTGGCGCCGGCCGGCGACCAGGGTCTCCAGCACCACTCCGAGGCAGACCAGCAGTGCCAGGCCCGCGGTGGGCAGCAGCACCGGCATCAGCGCGGGCGTCAGGGCGTCGCCGACCTCGGCGCCGACCAGGGTGGAGATGTCGAACGCGGGCCCGAGCAGTCCGACCGCCGCCGCAGCGACCAGGCCGCCGCCGACGGCCGCCGCCAGGGTCTGCGGCAGCGCCTCGGCGACGATCAGCGCCAGCCCCTGCCGGGGCCGCAGCCCCATGGTGCGCAGCCGGGCCAGCACGGCGGTACGGTCCGGCGCGGCCCGGAAGAGCGTCAGCAGGACGGCGAGCAGGGCGAATCCGCCGCCGGCGGCCGCCGCGTACCAGAACAGCCGCCCGGCCGCGTGCTGCAACGGGTCGTCTGCGAGAGCAGCGGCGGCCTCCCGGCTGCTGTGCACCGTGTATCCCGCGGGCAGGCCGTGGGTGGCCTTGCCGACGGCCGCGGCCTCGTCCGCGATGAGCTTGGCCATACCCGTCGGCTGGGTCACGCCACCGTCCCGGAGGACCGCCCGGACCTGCTCGGGATCGGGGTCGCCGACCGCGAACCACTTGTTCATCCGGTTGAGCTCCGGCAGGCGTTCGGCGGCGGGGCCGGCCGGCACCACGACGAACGGCTTGCCCGGATCCGGCAGCGCGGGCGTCGCGGTGACCGTCCCGGCGACGGTGGTGCGTACCTGGTTCCCGCTGGGTACGCGGACCTGCGGATCGCCCGCGGCCAGGCGCTTGGCCAGGTCGCGGCTGAACAGTGCGGGCACCGGGGTGTCCCGGCCGCCGGGGGTGCCGGCGAGCTTCGCCGGGTCGAACTCGCCGCGCCCGAGGGTGCGGGCGATCTCGGCGTACGCGGTCGGCTCGGCGACCACCAGGTAGGCCTCGGTGGACTCCTTGTCGGCGCCGATGAACAGGGCCTTGCCCTCGACCCGGACCCCGGTCGCGGCGCGCACCCCGGGCAGTGCACCGGCGGCCTTGGTGAACGACTCGGACAGCGTGGCGTACTCCGGGATCACCACCGAGGCGTCACCCCCGGTCGCGATGCGAGCGGCTTGCGTCCGGACGTGGTCGACGGTGTCGAGCACGGTGGCGCCGAAGCCGGCCGTGGTGACGGCGATCAGCAGGGCGAGCAGCGGCAGCGCGGAGGGCCGACGGCGGCCCGAGTTGTCACGGGCCGCCCGGGCCAGGCCGAGGAAGCCGACCAGGCCCCGGCTGCGACCGGTGAGCGCGGCCAGCCAGCCGACCACCACCGGCTCGATCCGGGCCAGCACCAGCCCGCCGGTGACGGCCAGCAGCAGCGGCGCGGCCACCAGCAGCGGGTCCACCCCGGCGCCGGAGTGCCCGACCCCGCGGCGCCGGACCTCCGCCACGGCCGCGACGGTCACGGCCAGGACGACGAGTTCGCCGATCGCCCGGCGCCAGCCGCCGACCGCGCGGTTCCGCGACCAGAGCAGGGCCGCCCGGGCTGGGAAGGCCAGCAGCGCGCACAGGGCCGCGACGAGGGCCGCCAGGACGGCGTACCCCCAGCGCGGGGTGGGCAGCAGCACCAGGGCGAGCGCCGTCCCGAGCACGGTGGCGGGCAGGACGGTCGCCGCGCCCTCGCCGAGCAGGCGCAGCAGCACGCCGCCGCGCGAGCCGCCGCGGGCCTGGAGCAGCCGGATCTCGGCGGTGCGCCGGTCCGTGGTCAGGGCCGCGGCCAGGAACAGCACCACGACGGCCACACCGGCGACGCCGGCCGGGCCGATCGCGCTCAGCGGCATGGCGGCCTGGTAGCGGGCGTCCGCCCGGGTGAGCAGGTCGGACAGGTTGGAGGTGGTGTGCAGGTCCGCGCGCTTGGTGGCGTCGACCAGGGCCGAGGCGCCGCGTCCGGTCTGGAAGGAGGCGATGGTGGCGCGGGTGCGGTCGAGCTGGTCGGCCCGCAGCGAGGCGGGGTCGACCGGCAGGCGCCAGAAGTTGTCGCCGCCCGAGCCCCAGAGTGCCAGCGCGGTGACGCTGCCGCTGTCGACGAAGCCGGTGGTCTGCCACCAGTTGATGCCGTTGGGCCCCATGTGCAGGCAGGCGCGGGCCGGGCAGCCGAGGTCGTCCCAGTAGGGGTCCAGCGGTTCGTTGACGCGGTAGAAGCCGGTCACCACGCTGCTCGGCCCCGTGCCCGGTCCGCCGGCGCCGTTGTCGACGGTGTCGCCGAGCTTGATGCCGACGGTCGCCGCGGCCTTCTCGCTGACCACGATCGGCAGTGGGGCTCCGACGGTGGCCGGGGCGGGCCCGGGCCAGGTGCCGGCGGTCAGGGTGACCCGGTCGGCGAGGCCGTGCAGGTAGAGCAGGGAGATCGTCGGCGCGGCGTTGTCGGACAGCCTGGCGTAGCCGGGGTTGTGCATCTTGGCCTCGGTCTGCGCCTTGGTGCCGTAGGCCTCACCGGGCCTGGACAGCGTCAGCTCCCGGCCGATCCGCGTGGCGATCTGCTCGTGGGCGGAGTCCAGTTCGGCGGCGGTGTCTCCGGTCCGGGTCTTGGTGGCCGCCTGCAGGCTGGTCAGGTTCAGGCCCTGGTGGCTCACGTAGTCCCGCAGCGCGGCGTCCGCTCCCCGGTCCGCGACGCGGGGGAAGGAGGCCGCCAGGAAGACCGTCACCAGGGTGAGGGCCGCCATCAGCAGCGCGGCCGCGGGGTTGGCGCGCAGCCTGGTGCGGACCCAGCCCGCGGGCCGGTGGGCGGAGGCGGGGGTGGGCACAGGAGTGGGCACGGGGGTGCCGGCCTTGGTGGTCACATCTCCTCCACGAGGCGCAGCCGGGCGGCCACGTTCCTACGGCGGCGTCCGACGAGGAAGGCGGACAGCAACGGGACGACGGCGATCGCCGCGGTGAGCAGGAGCGCCTGGCCCAGCGGCAGTTCGACCACGGCCTCGGGCAGCGGACGGCGCGCCGCGGGGGTCAGCACGACGAACGGCACGATCAGGTGGACGAGCAGTGCCCCGAGCCCGAGTCCGACCGCTCCACCGAGGGCCACCAGGATGGCCGGCTCCGCCGTGGTGGTACGGGAGACCAGCCGACGGGGCGCGCCCAGGGCGAGCAGCAGGGCCGAGTCCTGGGAGCGTTGACGGGCGGAGCCGGCCACGGCGGCGCCGAAGCCGATCGCCGCGAGGACCGCGGTGACGACCGCGATGGCCGACAGCGCGCTCTGCGGGGCGGCGCCGACCGGGTCGCCGAGGAAGCCCTCGGCCACCTCGTCGTACAGCCGGACGTCCTGCGCTCCGGGGGCCGAGCGGACGGCCGCGGCCGCCTGCGCCGGGGTGCGGTCGTCCGGGCCGGTGGCGGGCAGCCACCACTCGGCGCTGTTGGCGACCGTGCTGTGCTGGGCCAGCAGCGCCCGCGCGGTGGTGGCCAGGTCGATCACGACCGCGGTGCGGCCCGCCACCGGCAGGGCCTCGACCGCTGCGGTGACCTTGATCGGGAGGGTGGCCCCGCCGAACGGCACCCGCACGGTGTCGCCGACCGAGGAGCCGGTGGCCTTCAGGTAGTCACGGGTGGCGACACCCGGCACGGTGGCCGGTGCCCCGGTCTTGCCGGCGCCGCCCCTGGTCCCCCAGGAGATGCCGGCCGGCAGCGGGACGGCCGTCGCGGGCCCCGCCTCGCTGTCGGAGACGGCCAGCGTCCGGAACGAGGTGTCGAGGTCGGTCTTGCCCCTCGCGGAGGCGGTCGCCCCGATGACGGTCAGCGGCGCGGCGACCGAGCCCAGCGGGGCGTCGACCAGCGTGCTCAGCGAGGCCGAGCCGCGCAGGCCGCCGTCGGTCGGGACGCCGTTGAACGGGAGCTTGTAGACGATGCCGAAGCGGTCCCGGGCGAGGAGCGTCACCCGCAGGGACGGCTCGGTGGACGGGAACCCGGTCGAGTCGGTCGCGAGCTCGGCGTCGATCCGCAGCGGATGCCCGGGCAGCGGCACCCCGTCCGGCACACCGGCCGCGGCGGGAAGGGCGAGCGGACGGAACAGCTCGTCCCGGCCATGCCCGTCCAGCAGGTCCTCGCGCACCGGGACGCGCTCGGCGAAGGCGGCGGCGTCCAGGGCGAGCACCTGTCCGGTACCGGAGGGCAGTTGCTGCTCCTCGCGCACCACCGGGATCAGCCGGTCACCGCCCGGCAGCGCGCCGAAGCGGCCGGCCTGGCCCATCAGCGAACTGTGCGAGGCGGAGATCCGCAGGCCGCCGAGCGTGGTGAAGGCGGCCTGGTCCCGCTGGGAGGCGGTCCAGGTGGCCTGCTGACCGAGGGCCAGGACACCGGTGGCGACGGCCATGACGAGCAGCAGCACCGGGCCCGTCGCGCGGGCGGGCTGACGGGCCAGCTGCCAGCCGACCATGGCCGGGCCGAGGCCGCGACCGCCGGCGGCGACCCGGGCACCCAGCCGGGCGGCGAGCGGCAGCAGGCGCAGCACCACCAGGGTGCCCGCGCACAGTGCCAGGGTCGGGGTGGCGACCAGCAGGAGGTCGACGCCGAGCTCACCCGAGGAGTCCGTGGAGAGCCCGCCGCCGTACTGGCTCAACTGCTGGTAGGCGAGGGCGGCCAGGAGCAGGACGGCGAGGTCGCCGCCGTTGCGGGCGATGCCGGAGACCACGGCCTGCCGGCGCCCGGTCCGGCGGCGCAGGGCCGCGCCGGCGCCGCGCAGCAGGCTGGGCACGGTGGCCAGCACGATGCAGGCGAGGGCGCAGAGCCCGGCCACCGGCCAGAGCGTCCAGGCGATACCGGTCTCCAGGGCGACCTGGTGGGACCTGCCGAGACCGGCCAGGACCCGGACCAGGAAGGGGGTGAGCAGCGGTGCGAACACCGCCGCGGGAGCCGCGAGCAGCACCAGCTCCAGGGCGGTGAAGCCACCGAGCCGGGTGCCGGAGGCGCCGCGGGCCGCGAGCAGTTCGTTCTCCCACTCCTGGCGGGAGGAGATCAGCCGGACCACCAGCAGCAGGGCCGCGGCGGCAAGGACCGCCAGCTGCAGCGCGCCGATCAGCAGGGTGGACCGGGCGACCATCATGCTCGCCGACAACTCGCGCATGACGTCCGTCAGTTCGGTCGTCACGCTGAGCGAGGCGGTCTTCCGCAGGTCGTCGGTGAGGCCTGGGGCACGGTCGCCGACGGCCTGGGCGGTGTCCTGGTCGACGCCCGCGAAGTCGGCGTCGAGCAGCCAGCTCCGGCTGCTCTGCAGCAGGCCGCCCGCGGTGAACGCGCTCTGGTCGACCATCATCGGGCCGAACGTGGTGAAGCCGCCGACCTCGACCTCGTGGCCGCCCACCGGGTCGATCCGCCAGTACGGGGCGAACGGGTCGACGGCCCGGTAGGCGCCGGTGATCCGGACGGTCAGCGGCTTGCCGTCGAACCGGTCGGTGAGGCGGATGTCGGCGGGCAGCGCCTGCTCGGTCAGGCCGAGCCGGACCAGCATGCTCTGCGGGACGGCGGCCTGCGGGGCGGTGGCGTTGACGGGTGCGCTGGCGGCGCCGGGCCACGCCCCGGCGACCAGCCGGACGCGGTCGTGGTCGATGTCGGCGAGGACCGTCAGGTCCGCCTTGGCCCCGGCGGCCTGTCCTGGCACTGCTCCTGGCGCTGTTCCTGGTGTTCCTGGAGCTGTTCCTGACGCTGCTCCTGACGCGTCGGCTGTCCCCGGCGCGCCGGCGGCGTCACTGCCGGGCAGGCCGTAGGAACGGCTGCGCAGCATGCTGTCGGTGCGCACGGGCAGGTCACCGAAGAGCTTCTGCCGGTAGGAGGCGAGCGCCGCCTCGTCCTTGGAGCGCTGGTCCAGGCCGTGTTCGGCGGTCACCACCACCGTGGTGCGGGTGTGGCCGGGGCCCTGGAGCGCCTGCCGCAGGCCGGCCCGCCCGACACTGCTGTTGAAGGTCACCAGAGCGGTGAGCACCGCCGTGGTGATCAGCACCGTCAGCAGGACGGCGGCAGCCAGCGGCAGTCGCCCGCGCAGTCGGCGCACGACGAAGCCGAGCATCAAGTTCCTCCCCCGGATTACGTCCCCGGTAGCGTCAACCGGCCCCGCCCATCGACCCGATCCGCGCACAAATCGACCACGGATGGACACATCGAGAGCACACCGGCGCATTGACCACCGGCATTCGGTCACCGGATAGCGGACGATGCTGTCAGATTCGATCCAGGAACGGAAGGGACTTGCGCGAATCAAGTAAGCAATGAGCAAATTCCTTTCATAGGTAGCATCCCAGCCGAGGATGCGCCGTGGAAATGCCATGCACACTTCACAACTCCGCCTCCACCACGCTCCTTTCGCCCGGGACTCCGACTTCTCGGATTCCTCTCGGAGAACGTGAACCGACGGAGCCACCGCATCCGTAGACACCGGATAGGACCGGGTCACACGCCCACCAGGGGGGACGCCGCATGACGCAGGATCAGGCCGCCACCGCCACCGCCACTACGACCACCGAGCCGATGGTCGCCGTGACCGACCTCCGCCGCAGTTTCGGCGCCGGTGAGCGGACCGTGCACGCGCTGCGCGGAGTCTCCTTCACCGTCGGACGCGGTGAACTCACCGCGCTCAAGGGCCGCTCCGGCTCCGGCAAGACCACCCTGCTCAACCTGGTCGGCGGACTGGACTCCCCGACCGGCGGCGGCATCTCCCTCGACGGCATCGACCTCGTCGGACTGAACGAGGACGGCCGGCTCGCCCTGCGCCGGGAGCGGATCGGCTTCGTCTTCCAGTCCTTCGGCCTGATCCCGATGCTCACCGCCGCCGAGAACGTCGGTGTGCCGATGCGGCTGCGCAAGGTGTCGCCCGCCGAGCGCGAGGAGCGCGCGCACACCTTGCTGGCACTGGTCGGCCTGGCCGACCACGCCAACCAGCGCCCCGGCGAGCTCTCCGGCGGCCAGCAGCAGCGCGTCGCGATCGCCCGCGCGCTGGCCAACGAACCCGGCCTGATCATCGCCGACGAGCCCACCGGCCAGCTGGACTCGGAGACCGGCCGCTCGATCATGGAGCTGCTGCGTGCGGTGGTGCGCAGCGAGGGCGTCACGGTGCTGGTCGCCACCCACGACCCGACGCTGATGGGGCTCGCCGACCGGGTGATCGAGCTCAAGGACGGCCGGATCGTGGAGGAGCGGACGGAGCAGGCCGCCTGACGGAGGCCGACGACGCGACCGGGCGGACCGGACCCGGTGACCGGACCTGGCGACCGGACCGCGGACCGGGCCGGGCTGCCCGGACCGCGTGAACCGGATCGCGGCCCGCGCTGGGCGGACCGAGCCGCGCGGCGGGTGGGGATGCGGGGTGCGTCCCCACCTGCCGCCATCAACCTGCCACCACCCGCATCCCGCCGCTCGGCCGGCCATCACGCACCCGGGTGGTCGGCCGAGGTGGGAGTGGCTGCCGCGGGGTCAGGTGCGACGACGCTCAGGCCTTGGCGGGGCGGACGGACTGTGCGTGGTGGAACACCTCCTCCCCGTCCCAGTACGCCTTGGTCCGCTGGAGCCGTGCGTAGTTGTCCTTGTAGTAGAGCCGCGGGTAGGCCGGGTCGCGCTGGTTGGCCGTCCCCAGGTCGACGTCGGGGTAGTTGACGTAGGCGCCGTCCGTCGCGGTGTCGATCTCCGGCACGCCTCCGGTCTCCCGGTAGACGTCCCGGTAG
The DNA here is from genome assembly GCF_014656195.1 of Kitasatospora xanthocidica. Lineage (GTDB taxonomy): Bacteria > Actinomycetota > Actinomycetes > Streptomycetales > Streptomycetaceae > Kitasatospora > Kitasatospora xanthocidica. The sequence continues at coordinate 119,249 of NZ_BNBY01000011.1, forward strand.
AAGTCACGCAGGTAGGTCAGGTGGTCGCTGTCCTCCGCCGGATCCGTCCAGTAGGTCTGGTACTGGAGCTTCATGATCGAGTCGCGCTGCGGGACGGCCGTCTCCTCCGGCCGGCGGGTGTTGATCCGGCAGCCGTAGGAGTCGATCTGGACCAGCGTCTTCGAGAGGTCCGCCCCCTCGACGTCCCGTGTCAGCCAGTCCCGGAAGGTGGCGATCTGGGCCGGGCTGAACGGCTCCCGGTGGTACGCCGACTTGTACTTGCCGCGCCGGTTGTCGCCCGAGGGGTTGAGCGTCATGGTGGCCTGGAACCACGGCAGTTGCCGCCGTTTCTCCGGGTACGGCAGGAACAGCCCGCCGGCCGCGCGGGTCTGCACCACCGAGCGCGTGGCCATCCCCTGCTCGACGGCCGCCACGAAGGAGTCGAGCGGCGCCGGGTCGTCGCCGTCCCACTGGCTGACCAGGACGACGTTCCCGTTGGAGTGGTGGGTGAGCTTCAGGATCGCGAACAGCCCCTGGTACAGCGACTCCTGCGGACCACTGTGCTCCGCCATGAAGGTGCCGAAGTTGCGGACCAGGGTCTCGAAGTCGGCCGACCGTTCCAGCAGTTCCTCCCAGGGCCAGGCCACGCTGCTGAGCCAGACCCGGGGCGGCGGCTGTGGCGCGTCCGGCGCGAAGTGGTAGCGCAGCACCACTCCGAAGTTCCCGCCACCGCCGCCGGTGTGGGCCCAGAAGAGGTCCTGCTCGGGTGAGCCCTTCGCGTCCTCGCGGTGCGCCGCCGTCACCGCCGCGGTGCCGCCCCGGACGGTGACCACGTCGACCTGGACGAGGTGGTCGACCGTCAGCCCGTGCCGCCGGGAGAGCAGCCCGAACCCGCCGCCGCAGATGTGCCCGCCCGCGCCGACCGAGTAGCAGGACCCGGCGGGAAGGGTGACGGCGTGCTCGCGGAACAGCGTCGTGTAGACGTCCCAGTTGGTCGCGCCGCCCTCCACGCAGTAGGTGGGCCGGCCGAACTTGTCCGTCGAGGCGGCGACGCCGCGCATCGTGCTGAGGTCGAGGATCACGCCGCGGTCGTTGTCGACGAAGCCCTCGTAGCAGTGCCCGCCACCGCGGACCGTGGGCCGCAGTCCGCGGTCCAGCGCCCGGTTCAGCTCGGCGACGGCGTCGGCCTCGTTGCCCACCAGGCGGATGTAGGAGGGGCTGCTGCTCCACCGCTGATTGAAGCCCTGACCGAGCGTCTGGTAGCGGGGGTCGCCCGGCAGGATCGACCGCCCCTTAGGCAGCTCGCGCGGCGCGCCGCCCGCCGCCGACGCCGCGCTCATGGAACCGGCGGTGATCCCGGCGGCCGCCGCGCCGGCACCGCCCAGGAATCCCCGTCGGGAGAATTCGCTCCGCATGGCCCGTCCCACTTTCTCGATTCGAGAGAAGCTGGCGGGCCGCACGCTAACACGGGTATTCGACCGATGGGAAACTGTTTATAAAAAGTGTGACAGTACGTCATTTCTGGCGATCCGTACCGGAACTTGCGGCCGCCGCTCCGCCGGACCCCATTGTCAGTGGCGTCGGCTATGGTCACCGACGACTGGACGGAAGCCACCCCGAGGAGGTTCGATGACGATCTTCCACCACATTTCCCGAGCGTTCCGCGGAACCGGCCGGAAAACGCGGCTGTGGTGGCCGGCAGCACCGCCGACCACCACAACCGTCGTCCCGTCCGTCAGGCGTACGGGGATCGATCCGTCAGACCGCCGGGAAGATCTCCGCGTCCGGCTTCAGCAGCTGGCCCGGCTGCGGCGCGGTGCCGTCCACCAGGTAGCGGGTGACCAGCGCGTTCAGCGCCTTGCTGCGGCCGACGGCGCAGTGCTCGATCGAGTCGACGCTGACCAGCACGGCGTTGCTCAGCTCCTGCTGCATCCGCTGGGCGAACTTGTACTGGGTCGCCGGGTCGTAGAGGTTGCCGATGACCATCACGGTGTTGGAGGTCTTCTTGTTCCACGGGCCGGTGAAGCGCTCGGCGTCCCGGGCCGGAGCCGGCCAGCTCGCGCACGCCGGCGCGTCGAAGGCCTGGTAGCGGCCGAAGGTCGGCGACTCCTGCTCCCAGGTCTTGGCCAGGTTCGCGAACACCCGGTCGTTCGACGGGTACGGCTTGTCCTGGCAGTTGACGCCCATGTAGGAGTCGTCGGCGGTGTACTCGGAGTCCGCCGGGGCCTCCCGCAGCGCCCGCGGGACGTCCACGGTGAGGAGGTTGGCGTCCTCCTCCGCGACGGCGTTCGCCTTCGGGGCGAGCAGGTTGGCGGCGGCCGGCTTCTGCAGCACCTGGTACGTGGCCTGCAGCGACTTCGCCAGCGGGGCCAGCTTGGCCTGCGAGTACAGGGCGCTGGCGACCTCGCTGGTGAAGCTGCTCAGCGTCACCTTGGAGCCGTTCGGCAGCGTGATCGGGCTGGTCCGCAGGTGGTCGCGGAGCGAGTCGAACTTGGCCCGGGTGTCGCCCTCGCCGAAGGCGCAGCGCGGGGCGCCGGCGGCCTGGCAGCGCTTGAGGAACTCGTCCAGGGCCAGCTCGAAGCCGCCCGCGCGCTGGCGGTCGTACTCCAGACCGTTGTGCAGGCGCAGGTTCGGGTCGACGTTGCCGTCGATGATGATCGCCCGCACCTTGTTCGGGTACATGTTGGCGTACGTCGAACCGATCAGGGTGCCGTAGGAGAAGCCGGCGAAGGAGAGCTGGGAGTCACCGACGGCGCGGCGCATCCGGTCGAGGTCGCGCACCACGTTGATGGTCGACATGTGCTCGATCAGCGGGCCCGCGTTCTTGCTGCAGGCGTCGGTGTAGTCCTGGTCCGCGTCCAGCGTCTCGTTGACCTCGGTCTTGGTGACCGGCACGCCGACCATGCGGTTGTTGACCGCGTCGGCGTCCTCCTGGGTCTTGAAGCACTTGAGCGGGTTGCTCCGGGCCACCCCGCGGGGGTCGAAGCCGACCAGGTCGAACTTGGACTGCACCTCGGCACCGAAGCGGGCGGTCGTCGCCCACAGGTAGCCGCTGCCGCCCGGACCGCCCGGGTTGAGGAACAGGGAGCCGATCCGCTTCGACGGGTCGCTCGCCCTCCGCCGCATCATGGCGATGCCGATCTTCTCGCCCGACGGGTTGTCGTAGTCCAGCGGCACGGGGTAGACGGCGCAGTCGTAGATACCCGGGTCCGGCTTGCTCGGGTCGGGGTTGCACGGGGTCCAGGCGACGGGGTCGACCTTCGCCTCGAGCAGGCTGGGGGCCTGGTCGATCGGCGCCGCCGACGCGGCGACAGCACTACCGGTGACAAGGGCAAGGGCACAGGTGACCGCTCCGGCCAACGTGGATATGCGGGACAAGGAACCTCCTCCGTACTGAAATGGGCTGCCCCAGACTGTCAGCCGGAGATCTCCCTGTGAAGACCTCGGAGCTGCGGAAATCATCCGCGCACCACATCGCACTCGCCGGAATATTCTGTGAATGAACCAACTTGACGGTTATTTGACCTGACGGTCAGTCATCCGGGCCCGGCATTTCGCACCGGTCTTCCCCGCGCCGGAACCGGCCCCGCACTGCCCCCACACCGGCCCGGCGCCGGCCCAGGCCGCTACTCCGCGATCGGCCGCGACAGGTTGTCCTCGGCGACCACCTGGTAGACGGCGTTCATGGTCGGCGGGCCGACCATGTCCTTGATCCGCTCGAAGCGGCGCTCCTCGACCGGGGTGAGCCGCTCCATCCAGGCCTGCATGGACTCCGGCCCGTGGTCGCCCTCGATCAGCGCGATGGTGATGATCTCCCGTGAGTCCTCCAGCGCGGTGGCGCTGATCACCCGGGTGCGCGGGTCGTCCGGGAACACCTCGTCCGGGATCCACGCCTTGCGGAACTCCCCGTACTCCACACCCTCGTTGAGCTTGCGCACCATGACCGCGACGAGCTGCACGACGTCCTCCCCAAAGCTTTTTCTTGCAGTGCAAGAAGTTGACGTCGAGTATTATTTTCTTGCACTGCAAGAGTTGTCAAGGCCCCAGCGCAACCGGCCCGGTGAGGCCCGGAACCCCAGGAGGAGCAGATGCCCGGCCGACGCAGCCGCCCGAGGACGGGGCTGACCCGCGAGAAGATCATCGACGCCGCCCTCGCCTACGTCGACGAGCACGGCCTCGCCGCGCTCTCCAACCGCAAACTCGGCGCGGCGCTCGGCGTCGAGGGCATGACGCTCTACTACTACGTCCCCAGCAAAGCCGCCCTGCTCGACGGCATGGTCGAACGCCTCCTGGAACTCTCCGCCGGGGACCTGTTCGCCGAGCCCAGCGGCCCCTGGACCGAGGTCGTCCGGGAGTTCGCCGTCGAGCTGCGCCGGCTCCTGCTCGCCCACCCCGCCATGCTCACCGTGCTGGCCACCCGCCCCGCCGCCACCCCGGCCGCCCTCACCCTGCTCGAACGCGGCATCACCGTGCTCCACCAGGACGGCGTCCCGCTCGGCGACGCGCTCGACGTGCTCAACTCCGTCGTCCGCTGGACCATCGGACACACCCTCGGCGAGGTCGGCGAAACCCCCCACCACGAGGGCACCGAGCCCCAGCCCGAGCAGTTCACCGCCCTGGACGCCGACACCTACCCCCACCTCGCGCGGGCCTTCGCCACCGGCGAGGGCCTCGACTCCGAGCAGTGCTTCCGGCGCACGCTCCGCATCCTGCTCGCCGGCTACGCCGCAGAACTGGGCCGGACGGGATCGGACCCGGAGGAGCCGGAACGGCCGTGACCGGCCGTGACCGGCCAGGAACGCTCGGCACAACGCCCCTGCGACGGCTTCGGCAACGGCCACCAGCACTGGCACCAGCACCAGCGACGGCACCAGCACCAGCGGCCCCCTGCCCGGGGGCCTTCTCGCCCGGGGCCTCCGGTGCTCCTCCCGGTGACGGGTGACGCTACGGTACCCGCATGCACGTCATCGTCACGGGACTCCGAACCCTCGTCACCGCGTTCCTCGAAGGCGATCCGCTGTGGCCCGCCGTGACGGTCTTCCTGGTGTTCGGCCTGATCGCGTTCTTCGTCGCCGCGGCTCGCGCCTCCCGCAGGTAGTACGGCGGGCGGTGCTCACACCGACCCGAGCTCCCCGCTCCCGCCCGCCCAGCCCGCCCCGCGCAGGGCGGCCGCCACCAGACCGTGGATCTCGTCCGCCCCGGGCTCTCCCCCGCCCACCAGACGGTCGAAGACCAGGCCGTCGACGCAGGCGAGCAGCGTGCCGGTCCGCCCGTCCGGGTCCGGCACGCCCCGCTCGACGAGGAAGGCGCGGACGGCGGCGCGCCCGGCGTTCTCGCGCGGGACGAGGATCTCCCGCAGCTCGGGGTCGCGCACGCTCTCCACCGCGCAGGCGTAGCGGGCGAGCGAACGCCGCCGCCCCTCGCCGGTCAACCGGTACCGCATCAACACCAGGATTCCGTCGACCAGTTCCTCCACCGAACGGACGGGCAGCCGCTCGCCCATCGCCTGCAGCTCCCCCTGGTCCAGTTCCACGAGCCGCCGCACCAGCGCGGTGAGCAGCGCCTGCCGGGTCCGCAGGTAGGCCGAGGTGGTCCCGGTCGGCAGGCCCGCCGCCGCGTCCACCGCCCGGTGGGTCAGGCCGCGCACCCCCAGGTCCGCGAGCACCCCGATCGCCGCGTCCGCCAGCACCGTCCGCCGGTCCGGCCGCCCCTGCTCCTCATCCCGCTGCATGACCCCTTTCTACCGGCACCGGCCCGAGCGCCACCCACCGGCCGTCGGCCGCGCCGTGAGGCCGTAGTACGCTCCTTCTACAGATGTAGAAAGCGGCGCTGGGACACGGGGAGGACCGGGCATGGGCAGCGGCAGCGGCACGGGCAGTGGCAGCGCGGTGGTGGTCGGAGGCGGGATCGGCGGGCTGGCGGCCGGGATCGGCCTCCGGCTGGCGGGGTGGGACGTGACCGTGCTCGAGCGGGCGGCGGTGCCGGCCGACGCGGGGGCCGGCATCTCGCTGGCCGCCAACGGGATGCGCGCACTCGCCGCGCTGGGGGTCGGCGAGGCGGTCGAGGCGGCCTCGCGCCGTCAGTACACGGGCGGCACCCGCACCCCGGACGGTCGTCGGCTCGCGGTGATGGACGGACAGGCACTGGAACGGGAACTGGGCGCACCCATCGTCGGCATCCCGCGCGCGGCCCTGCACCGGATCCTGCGCGAGGCGCTCCCGCCCGGCTCCCTGGTGATCGGCGCCGAGGTGACCGACGTGACCGAGACGACCGACGTGATCGACACGGCTGGCGTGACCGAGACGGCTGGCACGGCCGAGGCGGTTGGCAGGAGCGACGTGGACGCCTCCCGCCCCGCCCGGGTCCGGGTCACCCACGGGGACACCGTCCTGGACGCCGACCTCGTCGTGGCGGCCGACGGGATCAACAGCCGCGCCCGGCGTCGCCTCTTCCCCGCCCACCCCGGGCCCGCCTACAGCGGTTCGACGGTGCTGCGGGCGATCACCGAGCGCCCGGTCGACGGGCTGACGGCAGACTTCGAGCTCACCTGGGGCCACGGCGCCGAGTTCGGCCACATCGCCTTCCCGGACGGAACCGCCGAGTGGCACGCCGTCCTGAACGCCCCGGCCGGGGTCCGGTACCGCGACCCGCTCACGGAGGTCCGCCGCCGCTTCGCGCGCTGGCACGAGCCGATCCCGGCGCTCCTCGCCGCGACCCGACCGGAGGCGGTACTGCACCACGACGTGCACGAGCTGGTCACCCCGCTGCCCTCCTACGTCGTGGGCCGGGTCGCCCTGCTCGGAGACGCCGCGCACGCCATGACGCCCCATCTGGGCCAGGGCGCCTGCCAGGCCCTGGAGGACGCGGTGACCCTGGCGGCGGCGCTCGCCGAGGGCCGGACGGTCGAGGACGCGCTCGCCCGCTACGACGCGGTCCGCCGTCCTCGCAGCCAGACCGTCGCCCGCGACGCCCGCCGGGCCGGCCGGATGGGCCAGCAGCTCGCGAACCCCCTGGCGGTCGGCCTGCGCAACGCCGCGATCCGGCTGACCCCGCCCGGCGTGATGGTCCGTACCGTCCTGAAGCACGCCGACTGGACCGCACCCCGGATCACGCCCCGGATCACGCCCCGCGCCGCCTAGCCTCGATCCGCACCGCCGTCACCCCGAAGCGCCGAGCTCATGAGACGGTGGGCCACCCCTCCGTGAGCCCAGCGACACACAGTCGGGCAGCAGGCGAACCGGCGGCACCTCTCGCAGCGTCTTCGGAATCTCCAGACGTACACGAGCAACGCACCATGCGAGGAGTCCTGACGGTGTCACACCCTGGATCCGCCGAGGTCCCCGCCTACCTCTCCGGCATCGCCCGCGCCTTCCCCGCAGTCTCCTGCCTCGTCACCGACCCGGACGGCCGGGTTCTGCTCGTCCGCAGCTTCAACCGGGAGCCGTGGGGCTGTCCCGGCGGTGTGATCGACCCCGGCGAGACCCCGGAGCAGGCCGCGGAGCGGGAGCTCGAGGAAGAGACGGGGCTGCGCCTGGCGGTCGGGCGACTGCTCCACATCGCCTGGGCCAAGGGCGACGGCAGCGACCTGCCGAACATGCCGGGCGTCCAGTTCTACTTCGATCTGGGCACGGTCCCGCTCCCCCACCCGCCGCTGCGCCTCCAGCCGGACGAGATCCGCGACGCCGCCTGGGTCGCCCCGGCCGACCTTCCCGCCTACATGGGCGCCCTCCGCATCTCCCGTCTCCACGCCGCCCTGGCCGCCCGCGCCGGCGGCGAGGTCCGCGTCCTCTCGGCCACCCGCCCCGAGCTGGACGCGGACGCGGCGGCCTACGCCGCGACGCTGTGCGCCGAGCGCGGCAGCCGGCTGCCCTGACCGGTACGGTTCGCCGGCCTGGAGCGGACACGCCCCGAAGCAAGGCCTCGACGGCGGCGCAGGGTCGCTCGGATCAGTCGTGGAAGCGGATGCGGACCATGAGGGCGTCCTCGGCGAGGTCGTCGAGGTAGCGGTCGGCGAAGTCGCGGTACCGGTGGCCGACGAGGGCGTCGGGGTCGTGGGACAACCAGTTTCCGTCGATCCACTCGCCGTCGAGGGTGAGCAGCACGTTGGTCGGCACGACGCGGGAGGCCATTCGGCGCACGTACTGCTCGCGGCCTCCGGCGTAGCAGGCGACCGGGTCGTGCGCTCTGGCCCAGCGGGGGGCCTCCTCCCAGGTCGGCCGTAGGGCGGCCACGGCCCGGATGACCGGCTGCGCGAAGAACGCCTCCCGCCACTGCGGACTGCCGGAGGTCTGCGCGAACATCTCGGATTCCGACAGCGCCGGTTCGTAGTCGGCGCTGAAGGCGGTCCACGCATCCCAGTCCGCGCCCGCCTCCTCGGCCACCGACGCGCGGTCGCGGTCCAGATCGAGCAGGCCGCGCGGGCCGCCGTCGCAGCGGACGACCGGCTGCGCGGGTCGGGGGCTGCCGTCGCTCCAGAGCGGGTTGCGCACCAGCCGCGGGTCGGCCTCGTATCCGGCACGGACCGGCAGACCGTGGTCGCCGTCGCCGCCGAAGACGTGCCACCACTGCCATTCCCCCTGCCATTCGCCGCCCGGCGGGACCTCGGCGTCGTTCCAGTAGGGGGCCATCGCGCCAGCCAACGCCTCCGCCACGTCGGCGGGGTCGGTGGGCGGCAGACAGACGGTGAGCATGTCCCGGGTCATGGGCCCGCTTTCGCTGGTGGGTGGCATCGGTCGTCGGAGCGGGCCGTAGCGTAGCGGGCCTGTCGGAGCGGCCTCATCGCATTTTCCGCCGCCCCCGGCCCCGGTCACCGCCGCCGCGCGTTGCCGGGCTGCGAGGGGCGGGAACGTGCCGGTGGCCGTCAGCGGGTGACCGTCACCACCAGGGCGCTGAGCGCCGCCTCGACCGGGCCGGTGCCCAGGCGGTCGGTGATCGCCGCCGTGACCGCCCGGGTCACCTCGTCGAGGGTGGGCCCGTTCCGGGCCTCGATCTCGTTGCGCAGCGGGGTGCCCTGGCACAGGGCCGTGGCCACGTCCCGCGCCGACTCGGCGCGCCCCCGTTCGACGACGGTCTCGATCAGCGGGCTGCTCGTGAAGCCGCCGTCCGCGAGGTCCCGCGCGATCGCGGCGGGGTCGTGGTATCCGTACGGGACGCGGCTCAGGAAGTCCGGCGGGTCGGTGGGGAAGAGCCCGGCGACCGTCGCCTCGGTCACCGCGATGAACTCGTTCGCCGTGATGGCGTCCCAGACGTTGAACAGCAGGACACCGCCGGGGCGCAGCACGCGGCGGGCCTCGCCGAAGGCGCGTGGGCGGTCGGGGAAGAACATGGCGCCGAACTGGCAGACCACGGCGTCGCAGGAGCCGTCCGGGAACGGCAGTGCCATGGCGTCCGCCTCGGCCCAGCGCACCGGGCGGGCGAGCGGCAGGGTCCGGGCGCGGTCGAGCATCGGCCGGCTGAGGTCGGTCGCGGTGATCGAGGTGTCCGGTGCCAGGACGGCGGCCAGCTCGCGGGTGCACGCGCCGGTGCCGGCGGCCGTCTCGATCACGTCCCGGGGGTGCCGCTCGGCCAGGCGCCGCGCCAGGTCGCGGGCGTAGGGGCGGAAGAGCAGCGGGACGAGGTACCGCTCGTAGATGTCGGGGATCGCGCCTTCGAAGGGCATGCCGTCGTGCCTCCCGTCGCAGGTGGCGGGGTCTGCGGCCCGCCGCCGGGCCCGTCCGCGGCGCCCGGTGGTGCGAGTGTGGCACGGGCGGGCGCCCCCGTCCTGGCCACGGCGCGGCGACGGCCGGACCCCGGCCTGGACCGTCGGCCTGGACACCCGTCCGACCCCCGACCGGTCCCGGGACGCCCGCGAGCAGGGCCGCCCCGGGCAGCGGCCGTCAGCCTCGCTTGACGGAGCATCTGATTAGGCGCCATAGTACTTCTCGTGACGCAGCACCCCGCACCCGACTCCGGCGCCCCCAGCCTCGATCAGGCCCGCCGTCAGATCGCCCGCTACGGCCTCCCGGCCGATCCGCAGGCGGTACTGGTGGCGGCCCGGCTGATGGCGGCGGGGGCCAGGCTCGGACAGGCCGGCGAGGTGCACTTCGGCCGCTTCGGACTCTCCACCGGCCGCTACCGCCTGCTGGCGGACCTGGAGGACCACGGCGGCGAGAAGTCGCCGTCCCAGCTCGCGGCGAGCCTCGGCGTCTCGCGGGCGACCGTGACCGGCCTGGTCGACGGCCTGGAGCGGGAGGGCCTGGTAGCCCGCCGTCCGTCCACCGAGGACGGGCGCGGCAACGTGGTGATCCTCACCGCGCGCGGCGCCGACAAGCTGCGCGACCTGGCACCCGAGCACTTCGCCCGGATGCAGGCGCTGGTCGGCGGACTGTCCGTCGAGGAACGCGCCACCTTCCTCGACCTGCTGGCCCGGGTGGTCGCGGGCATCGACGCGCTGACCGCGGACTGAAAACGGCGGAGACGACCCCGCACCCCGGGCGGGCCGCCGGTCGGCCCGCCTTTTCCCAGCCCCAATAGTTAGGCACCTAAGCACAAATACTTAGGTGCCTAATCAGAAGCACCGGCGCCGCCGGAAGCGCCGGCACCACCGACAGCACCTGCAGCACCTGCAGCACCGGAACCACGACAACCCGACTGTGAGGACAACCCATGAGCAAGAAGGCCCGCGGCGCTCCCCCGCCGTTCGTCCTGTGGCGCGAGGTCCTGGTCGCCTACCTGATGCCCGCCGTGATGGCCGGGCTCGGCGGAGTCGCCAGCCGGCAGCAGGAACTGGTGGTCGCCGCGCTCACCACCATCGGCGGCACCTCCGCCCTGGTGGCGGCCGCGCTCGGCGCCCTCCTGCGCCGCCGACCGGTCCGCCCCCGGCCCGCCCGGACGCCGCGCGCGCTCGCGGCCGCCGTCCTCGGCGTGCTCGCCGCCGGGCTCGCGCTCGGCATCGGCCTCGCCGCCGCGCACTGGCTCCCGCACGTCCCGGCGCTCAGCGACAGCCCATGGCCGAAGCGGCTGCCGATCGACCTGCCGGTCTCGTCCGCGATCGCCGCCACCATCACCACCTGGCGCTGGCGCGGCAGCCGGCGCACCCGCGAACCGCAGCCCCCGGCCCAGGCCGCCCGCGCGGCCACACCCACGCCCGCACCCGCTCCCAGCGCCACTCCCACCGCAGCATCCGCACCCGCCCCCACCCCCGTACCCGAAAGGCAGACGTCATGATCGTCATCATGGGCGCCGCCGGCGCCACCGGCGGCGCCACCCTGCGCAGCCTCTCCGCCCTCGGAGTCGCGAGCCGCGCACTCAGCCGGGACCCCGGCCGCCTGGCCGCCGGCCTGGACGAGCGGACCCTGGCCCGTACCGAGCCGTTCGCGGCCGATGCCGCCGACCCGGACTCGCTCCGCGAGGCCTTCCGCGGCGCGCACCAGCTCCTCCTCACCATGGCCAACAGCCCGGACCAGGTCCGGTACGAGCTGAACGCGATCGACGCGGCGCTGGACTGCGGGGTGGGGCACATCGTGAAGGTGTCCGCCCCCGCCGCCGAGCCGGACTCCCCCGTGGTGATCTCCCGCGGCCACCACCTGATCGAGGAGCGCCTGCGGACCTCCGGCGTCGCGACCACCGTCCTGCGCCCGTACGCGTTCATGCAGAAGCTGCTGCTCCTGGCCCCCGGCATCGCCGCCGCCGGGGTGGTGCACGGCGCGATGGGGCAGGCGCGGTGCAACTACGTGGACGTCCGGGACATCGGCGACCTCGCCGCCGACGTACTCACCCGCCCGGAGCTGGTGGGCGGCACCTATCCGCTGACCGGCGGGCGGGCCTACACCCACGCGGAGGTCACCGCGCTGCTGGGCGGGCTGCTCGGCCGGCCGGTGCGCTACGTCGACCTCTCGCCGGCCGAGCTGCACGCCCACCTGGTCGAGCGGGCCGGGATGCCCGGCTGGCTCGCCGCCCATGTGGTGGAGATCCAGCAGCTCGCGGTGGTCCGCCGGGAGACGCCCGACGGCGCCTTCACCCGTCTCACCGGGCGCAGTCCGCGCACACTGGAGGCCTTCCTCCAGGAGCACCTGCACCACTTCCACTGACGCCCCACCCCTCCCTCCGGAACCCGTGGCGGGCCCGGAACCGGGGCGGATTCAGCCCCGGCCCGGACCCGAAGCAGCCTGGAAAAGGCCTGGACACGGCCGAAACGCCGGGCCCGCCACCCGAAGGGAGCAGTATTCGCTGTGGCGTGGATCACGATCCGAAATCCGACCTGACTGTCCGTCAATTCGACTGACATCCCGTCACATCCTCGCCACAGGGCATCAGTTATTGACTGATGATGCGTCAGATTCGGCCACCGTCGCCCGAGTTGGGCCCGAGCCTGCCCAGGCGCCGCCGGAGATCCGGAGCTACCATCGGTCAGGTTGTCCGCTCCGGCCCCGGAGTGGGGTCACCCGGTTACGGCGAGTGCTCCCACCGCCCCCAAGGGCCGGGCATCGATCGGAACGGGGCGAGGACGAGGAGCGCACGGGCTGCCATGACAGCTGAACCGAGCCAGCCGAACCAACCGATCCGGCCGCAGCAGGTCACCGCGGCGCCGCGCGCCCAGTTCCCGGGCCGCCCGGCGGCCGCGCCCCGCACCCTGGTGGACGTCCTGGACGCCACCGTGCGCGCCCACCCCGACGAGCCCGCCCTCGACGACGGCCGCGCCGTGCTCAGCTACCGCGCGCTGGCCGCCGAGGTCGACCAGCTGCGCCGCCGGCTGGCCGCCGCCGGGATCGGCCCGGGCGACCGGGTGGGCGTCCGGGTCCCCTCCGGTACCAACGACCTGTACGTCTCGATCCTCGCCGTGCTCGCCGCCGGGGCCGCCTACGTCCCGGTGGACGCGGAGGACCCGGACGAGCGCGCCGACCTGGTCTTCGGCGAGGCCGGGGTCGCCGCCGTGCTCGGCGCCGAGCGGGCCCTCACCCCGACGGCCGGGGCCACCCCGACGGCCGGGGCCACCTCAGCCCCCGCCACCGCACCCACCGCCGAGCGCGCCCCAGCCCCCACCGCCGAGCGCCCGCCCGCCCCGGAGCGCCGCCCCACCCCCGCCGACGACGCCTGGATCATCTTCACCTCCGGCTCCACCGGAAAGCCCAAGGGCGTCGCCGTCACCCACCGCAACGCCGCCGCCTTCGTGGACGCCGAGGCCGCGCTCTTCCTCCAGGACGAGCCGATCGGCCCGGGCGACCGGGTGATGGCCGGCCTGTCGGTGGCCTTCGACGCCTCCTGCGAGGAGATGTGGCTGGCCTGGCGGTACGGCGCCTGCCTGGTGCCGGTCCCCCGCTCCCAGGTGCGCAGCGGCGCCGACCTCGGCCCCTGGCTGGCCGAGCAGGAGATCACCGTGGTCTCCACCGTGCCGACGCTGGCCGCGCTGTGGCCGGCCGAGGCGCTCAACGAGGTCCGGCTGCTGATCTTCGGCGGCGAGGCCTGCCCGCCCGAGCTGGTGCAGCGGCTGGTCACCGAGGGCCGCGAGGTGTGGAACACCTACGGCCCCACCGAGGCCACCGTGGTCGCCTGCGCCGCCCTGCTGACCGGCGACGGTCCGGTGCGGATCGGTCTGCCGCTGGACGGCTGGGACCTCGCCGTGGTGGACGAGGCCGGCGAGCCGGTCGCCCCCGGCGGCACCGGTCAGCTGGTGATCGGCGGGGTCGGCCTGGCCCGTTACCTCGACCCGGAGAAGGACGCCGAGAAGTACGCGCCGCTGTCCTCGCTGGGCTGGGAGCGCGCCTACCGCAGCGGTGACCTGGTCCAGGCCGACCCGGCCGGCCTGCTGTTCCTCGGCCGCACCGACGAGCAGATCAAGCTGGGCGGCCGCCGGATCGAGCTCGGCGAGGTGGACGCGGCGCTGCAGGCCCTGCCCGCCGTGGCGGGCGCGGCCGCGGCCGTCCGCACCGCGCGCGGCGGCAACCAGCTGCTGGTCGGCTACCTGGTGGTCCAGGAGGGCTTCGACCGCGAGCAGGCCGTCGACCGGCTGCGCGCCGAGCTGCCCGCCGCCCTCGTCCCGCTGCTCACGACCGTCGAGACCCTGCCCACCCGGACCTCCGGCAAGGTGGACCGCAACGCCCTGCCCTGGCCGCTGCCCGAGCTGGAGTCCACCGGCCCGAGCGAGCAGCTGTACGGGACCGAGGCCTGGCTGGCCGAGCAGTGGTCGGAGATCCTCGGCGTCAAGGTCGGCAGCGCGCGCGACGACTTCTTCGCGATCGGCGGCGGCAGCCTGGCCGCCGCCCGGCTGACCACCCTGCTGCGGACCCGCTACCCGAACGCGGCCGTGCTCGACATCTACCAGCACCCGACGCTGCGCAAGCTCGCCCGGCACCTGGAGCGCTCCGGCGCCGACAGTGCCGAGACCCGCACCGTCACCCTGGTGCCGGCCAGGGCCAAGCTGCTGCAGCTGCTCCTGCTGATCCCCCTGTTCACCGTGGTCGGCCTGCGCTGGACGGTCGCCCTGCTGGCCGCCGGCAACCTGCTCGGCCACCTCGGGGACTACCCGTGGGCGCCCACCGCCTCCTGGTGGTGGGTCGGCGCGGGCGCGCTGGCGCTGTACACCCCGGCGGGCCGGCTGGCGCTCTCGGCGGGCGGCGCCCGGCTGCTGCTGCGCGGCCTGCGCCCCGGCAGCCACCCGCGCGGCGGCGCCGTCCACCTGCGGCTCTGGACCGCCGAGCGGCTCGCCGAGCTGAGCGGCGCGACCTCGCTGTCCGGCGCCTGGCTGGTGCGCTACGCCCGCGCGCTGGGCTGCAAGATCGCCCCCGACGTGGACCTGCACTCGCTGCCGCCGGTCACCGGGATGCTGAAGCTGGGCCGCGGCTGCGCGGTCGAGGCCGAGGTGGACCTGTGCGGCTACTGGCTGGACGGCGACCGGCTGCTGATCGGCCAGATCAAGGTCGGCTCCGGCGCCGTGGTCGGCACCCGCTCGACGCTGCTGCCCGGCGCCCGGGTCGGCAAGCGCTCCCAGGTGGTGGCCGGCTCCAGCGTCACCGGCCAGGTGCCGACCGGCCAGCGCTGGGGCGGCGCGCCCGCCGTCAAGCTGGGCCGCGCCGAGCGCACCTGGCCCAAGGACCGCCCGGTGCGCCGGGCCCGCTGGGCCTCGCTGTACGGCGCCAGCGGTGCCGTGCTCGGCCTGCTCCCGGCGCTGCCCGCGCTCGCCGCGCTGGCCGTGCTCTCCCGCTTCGTCGACCAGGGCGACGCCCTCGCCCCGGCGCTCGGCGGCGCGCTGCTCGGCCTGGTGCCGGCGACCCTCGCCTACGGCGCGGTGTACGCCGTGCAGCTGCTGGTCCTGGTCCGGGTGCTGAGCGTCGGCCTGGTGCCCGGGGTGCACCCGCTGCACGGCCGGGTCGGCTGGCAGGCGTGGACGGTCACCCAGCTGATGGACCGGGCACGCGAGGTGCTGTTCCCGCTCTACGCCGGACTGGTCACCCCGCTGTGGCTGCGGGCGCTCGGCATGCGGATCGGCCGGCACGTCGAGGCCTCCACGGTGCTGGCGCTGCCCAGCCTGACCACGGTCGGCGACGGCGCGTTCCTGGCCGACGACACCCTGATCGCGCCGTACGAGCTGGGCGGCGGCTGGGTGCGGCTCGGCGAGGCGAAGGTCGGCGAGCGGGCGTTCCTCGGCAACTCGGGGATGACCGCGCCGGGCCGTTCGGTGCCCAAGCGCGGACTGGTGGGCGTGCTGTCGGCGACGCCGGCGAAAGCGAAGAAGGGCGGCTCGTACCTGGGGATGCCGCCGATGCGGCTGCCGCGCTCGGCGGACCAGGCCGATCAGAGCCTGACCTACGAGCCGCCGGCCCGGCTGCTGTGGGCGCGCGGACTGGTCGAGGTGGTCCGGGTGGTTCCGGTGCTGGCCTCGGCGGCCCTGGGCCTGCTGACGGTCGCGGCGCTGTCCTGGCTGGCGGCCGGCTCGCCGCTGACCGCCGCGCTGCTGTCGGGCCTCGTCCTGCTCGGCGCGGGCACGGTGGCCTGCGTGGTCGCGGTGTCGGCGAAGTGGCTGCTGGTCGGACGGTTCCGGGCGGTGGAGCACCCGCTGTGGAGCGGCTTCGTGTGGCGCAACGAGCTGGCGGACACCTTCGTCGAGATGCTCGCGGTGCCGTGGCTGGTCGGCGCGGTGCCGGGCACGCCGGTGCTGAACCTGTGGCTGCGGGCGCTCGGCGCGAACGTCGGGCACGGCGTCTGGTGCGAGAGCTACTGGCTGCCGGAGGCGGACCTGGTCACCCTCGGCGACGGGGTCAGCATCAACCGGGGCTGCGTCGTGCAGACCCACCTCTTCCACGACCGGATCATGCGGATGGATACTGTGGTCCTCCGCGAGGGCGCCACCCTGGGCCCGGGCGGCATCGTGCTGCCCGGCAGCACGGTGGGCGCGCGCAGCACGCTGGGCCCGGCCTCGCTGGTGATGCGCGCCGAGTCCGTCCCCGCCGACACGCGGTGGCTGGGCAACCCCATCGAGGTGTGGCAGACCACGTCATGACCGCCTCGACGACCCCCCGTCCCGGCCCTCAGGAAGCGCACGTCCCCGTGAAGTCCAAGCACGTCCCGGCGGCCGCCGGCGCCCCTGACCCGTACTTCCCGAACAGCGGTGACCACCGCTACCGGGTGCACCGCTACGAGCTGACCCTGGACTACCGGCCCGGGCCCAACCGGCTGGCCGGCTCGGCCCGGCTGAGCGCGGTGGCCGACGCGGTGCTGGCGGAGTTCGCCCTGGACCTGGCCGAGTTCCGGATCGGCCGGGTGCTGGTCGACGGCCGGGCCGCCCGCTACACCCACCGCGCCGGCAAGCTGCGCATCCGCCCGGCCAAGCCGCTCGCGGCGGGCGCGGCGTTCACCGTCGAGGTGCACTACACCGGCAACCCGCGCCCGGTGCAGAGCCCGTGGGGCGGCCTGGGCTGGGAGGAGCTGACCGAGGGCGCGCTGGTGGCCAGCCAGCCGATCGGCGCGCCGTCCTGGTTCCCCTGCAACGACCGGCCCGCCGACAAGGCGACCTACCAGATCGCGGTCACCACACCGTCGCCGTTCACCGTGGTGGCGAGCGGCCGGCTGCTCACCCGCACCACCCGGGCGTCCAGCACCACCTGGGTGTACGAGCAGAGCGCGCCGACCCCGACCTACCTGGTGACGGTGTCGATCGGCCACTACCGGGCGGTGCCGCTGGCCGCCAGGCCGGCCGTGCCGCAGACCGGGTACGTGCCGGAGCGGCTGGCCACCGGGTTCGCCCGGGACTTCGCCCGGCAGCCGGAGATGACGGCGTACTTCGGCGAGGTCTTCGGGCCGTACCCGTTCGGCGAGTACGCGGTCGTCCTCGCGGACGAGGAGCTGGACGTCCCGGTGGAGGCGCAGGGCGTCGCCACCTTCGGCACCAACCACCTCGGCGGCGGCTGGGAGCGCGAACGGCTGATCGCGCACGAGCTGGCCCACCAGTGGTTCGGCAACAGCGTCACGATCGCCGACTGGCGGCACATCTGGCTCAACGAGGGCTTCGCCAAGTACGCGGAGTGGCTCTGGTCCGAGCACGCCGGCGGCCCGGCCGCCGCCACCCACGCCCATGCCGCGCACACGCTGCTGTCCGGGCAGCCGCAGGACCTCGTCCTCGGCGACCCCGGCCGCAAGCTGATGTTCGACGACCGGCTGTACCAGCGCGGCGGGCTCGTCGTGCACGCGCTGCGGCGGGCGCTCGGCGACGACGCGTTCTTCGCGATGCTGCGGGACTGGGCGAGCCTCAACCGGTACGGCGTGGTCGACACCGCGGACCTGCGGGCGCACGCCTCCCGGTACACCCCCACCCCGCTCGGCCCGCTCTTCGAGGCCTGGCTGGAGCGGCCGGAGCTGCCGCCGCTGCCGGGCTGACGGCCCGTCACCCCGGCGCCCCGGCGCCCCGTCGAGCTGTCGAGCTGTCGAGCTGTCGACCCGGGCGGACCGTCGGCCGGTCGGCCCGCGCGTCGTTCCGCTCGGGTCCGGCCCCCGGCTGGGCTACTGTCCGTGCACATGTCGATGAGTTCAGAAGTCCATATGACCGACCTGCCCGACGAGCTGCTGCCCACCACCCGCCGCGCCCTGCTGCACCGGCTCGCCGTCGCCCAGTCCGAGGGCCGCACGCCCTCGATGGTCGCCGGCGTGCTGCGGGGCGGGCGGCCGGTGTGGAGCGGCGCCCGCGGCCTGGTGGACGGGCACGCGCCGACTCCGGACGTCCAGTACCGGATCGGCTCGCTCACCAAGACCTTCGTCACCGTGCTGGTGCTGCGGCTGCGTGACGAGGGACTGCTCGACCTCGCCGACCCGCTCTCCCGCCACCTGCCCGGCACCCCGGCCGACGAGGCGACCGTCGCCCAGCTGCTCTCGCACTCCGCCGGGCTCGCCGCCGAGACCCCCGCCCCGTGGTGGGAGCGGACCGAGGGCTCGCTGCGGCCCCGCCTCGACGACATCCTGGAGGCCGAACGCCCGCTCAAGCACCCGGCCGGACGCCTCCACCACTACTCCAACCCCGGCTACGCGCTGCTCGGCGCCCTGGTGGAGAAGGTGCGCGGCGAGCCGTGGGGCGAGGTGCTGCGCCGCGAGGTGCTCGCACCGCTCGGCATGGGCCGCACCACGCTGCTCCCCGAGCCCCCGCACGCCGGGGGCTTCGCCGTCCACCCGTGGGCCGACGTCCTGCGGACCGAGCCGCTCACCGACACCGGGCTGATGGGCCCGGCAGGTCAACTCTGGTCCACCGGCGCCGACCTGGCCCGCTGGGCGGCCTTCCTCTGCGCCGGCGACGACAAGGTGCTGTCCGCCGGTACCCTCGCCGAGATGCGCCGCCCCGCGGTCGCCCCGGACGACGCGGGGTGGACCACCGCGTACGGCTTCGGCCTGCAACTGCGCCGCCACGAGGGCCGGTTGCTGTACGGGCACACCGGCTCGATGCCCGGCTTCACGGCCGGACTGTGGGTCAGCGAGACCGACGGCCTGGCCGCGTTCGGTCTGGCCAACGCCACCAGCGGCGGCAGCACCGCGCAGCTGGCCGCCGAGCTGATCGCGCTCACCGCCGAACACGAGCCCCGGCTGCCCGAGCCCTGGCACCCGCTGCCCGAGGTGGACGAGGAACTGCTGGCGCTCACCGGTCCCTGGTACTGGGGCGCCTCCCCGACCGTCCTGCGGCTGCGGCCGGGCCGGGTGCTGGAGCTCACGACGCTCGCCGGCGGCGGCCGCGGCTCACGTTTCCGGCCCGAGCCGGACGGCACCTGGACCGGCCTGGAGAACTACTACGCGGGCGAGACCCTGCGGGTGGTCCGGCGCGCCGACGGCTCGGTCAGCCACCTGGACATCGGCTCCTTCGTCCACACCCGCGAACCGTACGGACCGGACGACGCCGTCCCGGGCGGCGTCGACCCGGAGGGCTGGCGGGGCCGGTGAGCGGGTGGCCGCCGTCCGGGCTCGCCGTACGGGCTCGGTGAGCCGGACAGGTCGGGCCCAGCGAGCCGGGCAGGTCGGGGCCGGTGAGCCGGGTGGGGCGGGGCCGGTGAGCCGGGTGGAGCGGGCCTGACGGCAGGGGCGCGTGGGTCCGACGGCTGGGGCGTGCGGTGCAGCCGCACGCCCCTGTTGTCCACCCCCTGCGGACGAGTTCCCGGTGCCGCGCAGGTGACGGGCAGGCCGCGGGGGGTCCCATTCAACAGGTGCACATCTGCGCTCCGCCGTGCCGCAACGTGGATGCCAACCGATTCGGAGAGACATACCGAGACCGGTTCGCGTCCATGCCCAACCACCTGCGGACCGGGACGGTGCCCTGGCTGATCCACGGCACCGCCGATCGTGCTGCCCTGGAGGGTCCGACATGACCACCGTCCCCACGTACGCTCCGTCCGCGGTCGCCCCCACCCACGACTCCCCGGCGCTCCCCGCCCCCCGCCGCCGGCCGGTCCCGGCCGCCGTCCCCGCCGCCCCCGTGCCGGCCGCCGCCCCGTACACCGTCTCCCTCGCCCGCGACGAGGACGACGTGCGCGCCGCCCAGCGGCTGCGCCACCAGGTGTTCGGGGCCGAGCTCGGCGCCGTCCTGCACAGCCCGGTCGCGGGCCTGGACGTCGACCCGTTCGACGAGTTCTGCGACCACCTCCTGGTCCGCGAGGGCGAGCACGGCACCGTCATCGGCACCTACCGGCTGCTGCGGCCCGAGGCGGCCCGGCGGGCCGGACGGCTTTACTCCGAAGGCGAGTTCGACCTGTCCGCGCTGGCGCCGGTCCGCCCGGGCCTGGTCGAGCTCGGCCGCTCCTGCATCCACCCGGACCACCGGGGCAACGGCGCCGTCATCAACCTGATGTGGGGCGGCATCGCCCGCTACCTCGCCGACACCGGCAACACCTGGGTCGGCGGCTGCTGCTCGATCGGCCTGGAGGACGGCGGTGCCACCGCGGCCCGGGTCTGGGACAGCGTCAGCACCAAGCACCTGGCCCCCGCGGAGTACCGGGTCACCCCGCACCGCCGCTGGGACGCCACCGGCGTGCCGCGGGCCGAGCGGGGCGCGCTGCCGGCCCTGCTCCGCGGCTACCTGCGGCTCGGCGCCTGGGTCTGCGGCGAGCCCGCGTACGACCCGGACTTCGACTGCGCCGACCTGTACGTGCTGCTCTCGCTGGAGCGCACCGACCCGCGCTACCTGCGGCACTTCCTCTCCGGCCTGCCCGGTCTGGGCACCGCGTCGTGAGCGTCTGGCTGCCCACGGCGACCTGCCGGCCCGAGACCTGCCTGGCCGACCCGGCGCCGGAGGTCTCCCACCCCCGGCGGGCGCTGCGGCTGACGGCCTTCCTGGTGGCGGTCCTGGCCGGTCTCCTGCTCAGCCTGCCGGTCCGGCTGCTCCCGTACGACGGCCGGGACCGGCTGGCCCGGCTCTGGGCGCGCGTCCTGCTGCGCACCCTCGGGGTGACCGTCCACCTCACCGGGCCGGGCGGCGGCCCGGGCGGCGGCGGGGTGCTGGTGGTGGCCAACCACGTGTCCTGGCTGGACATCCCGCTGCTCGCGGCCGGCCGGCCGGGCCGCTCACTGGCCAAGACCGAGGTCCGGCGGTGGCCGGTGCTCGGTCCGCTGATCGCCTGGGGCGGCACCGTCTTCCTCGACCGCGACCGGCTGCGCACACTGCCCGACACCGTGGCGGCGGTGGCCGAGGAGCTGCGCTCCGGACACCCGGTGATCGTCTTCCCGGAGGGCTCGACCTGGTGCGGCCGGGAGAGCGGGCGGTTCCGGCCGGCCCTGTTCCAGGCCGCGGTGGAGGCGGGCGCCTTCGTCCAGCCGGTGACGATCCGCTACCGGCTGGCGGACGGACGGCCGACCAGCGTCCCCGCCTTCGTCGGGGACGACGGGCTGCTCACCTCGCTCGCCCGGGTCGTCGCGGCGCGCGGGCTGGTCGCCGACGTGACCTTCCTGCCGCCGATCCCACCGCCCACCCCGCAGCCCACCCGGGCGGGGGCCCGGCGCGAACTGGCCCGGGCGGCGCAGGCGGCGGTCGAGGGGATCCGCTGACCGGCCGCCCCCACGGCGGCCGGTCGGGCGTCCAAACGGTAGGCCGGTCGGGCAGGCGGACGGTCAGACGGGCCGGCAGACAGGCGGTCAGACGGGCCGGCGGGCCGCCGGTCGAGCCGCCGGGCCGGCTCAGGGGGCTTCCACCGGCTCCACCGGCTCCGCCGGGTTCGGCTGCCGCGGGCCGTCGGCACCGGCCCGGGCGACCGGTCGGGCCCGGCCGAGCAGAACGGCGACCAGGACGGCGGTGACGGCGAGCGCGGCCGCGCCACAGAGCACGGCGAGGTGGATGCCGTCGACGAACGCGCCGTCCACCGCGTCCCGGAGCGGGCCGGGCAGTACCTCTGCCGCCGGTCCGCCACCGCCGTGCAGGGCGCCGGCGGGAGCGTCCGCGATCCGGCCGGCGGCGTCCGGCGGGACGCCGAGCCGGTGCAGGGCCGCCGTCAGGGAGTCGGACCACCGGTCGGTCAGGACGGCGCCCAGCACGGCGATCCCGAGCACCCCGCCGAGCTCGCGCAGCGTGTTGACGGTCGCCGAGGCCATCCCGGTCTGCGCCGGGGGCACCCGTGTCATCACCACGATCGACACCGGGGTGAAGGTCAGCCCCATCCCGAGGCCCATCGCGAACAGCGTCCACAGGTACTCGGGGTAGCGGGCCTGGTCCCCGTACAGCGCCAGCCCGCCGAGTCCCACCGCGCACAGCCCGAGGCCGAGCACCAGCGGCGGCCGCGGGCCGAACCGTGCGGTCAGCCGGCCGGACAGCGGCGCGGCGACCACCAGCATCGCCGTCATCGGCAGCCCGGCGTAGCCGGCGCCGGCCGGGGACCAGCCGAGGACGCCCTGCATCAGCAGTGGCAGGAAGAACAGCGCGCCGAACATCCCGAAGCTGACCACGAAGCCGCTGAGCAGCGCGCCGCCCAACGCCCCGTCGCGGAACAGCCTCAGCTCCAGCATCGGCTCGACGAGGCGCAGTTCGAGCACCAGGAAGGCGAGCAGCAGGACCACGGCTGCGGCGCCGCAGCCGAGCACCCGGGTGTCGGTCCAGCCCCGGGACGGGCCCTCGATCAGCGCGTAGACCAGCAGCGCCAGACCGGCCGCGGACAGGGCGAGGCCACCGAGGTCGATCCGACGGGGGCGCGGCGGGATGTCCGGCAGGACCCGGACGGCGAGCAGCAGCCCGGCGGCGCCGATCGGCACGTTGATCCAGAACACACTGGCCCAGCCGAGGTGTTCGACCATCGGGCCGCCGACCACCGGGCCGACCGAGAGGCCGAGTGCGGAGACCCCGGACCAGGTGGCGATCGCCCTCGCCCGCTCGCGTTCGTCGGTGAAGACGTGTCGCAGCAGGGTCAGGCTGCCGGGGGTGAGCAGCGCGGCCCCCACGCCCTGCAGCATCCGGGCGCCGACCAGGACGCCGATCGTCCCGGCGAGGGCCGCGACGGCGGAGCCCGCCGTGAACAGGGCCAGCCCGAGGCGGAACACCCGGGTGCGGCCGTGGCGGTCGCCGAGCGCGCCGCCGGTCAGCACGAGGGCGGCGTAGACCAGGCTGTAGCCCTCGGCCACCCACTGCAGGCCGCTGATCCCGGCGTCCAGGTCCTGCCCGATGCGGGGCAGCGCGTTGTTGACGATGACGTTGTCCAGCATGGACATGAACATGGTGACGCAGAGCGTCAGCAGTGCGAGCCGTTGGCGGCGGGTACTCGACCCGTCCATGGATTCCCTCCCGAGCATGGCTGCCTAACACTGTTAGGGGTTGGTTCGGCAGCCACAGAGTGCCCCTAACGGTGTTAGATTGCAAGCGGGAATTCCACGACAGCGAGGAAGGCGTCCGCACCGCCATGCCGGAGAACGACACGACCGCACCGGGGGCCGACGCCACACCGGGGAGCAGCGCCACGCCGGGGGCCGGTGCCGCGACACCCGCCGTGACCAGGGAAGCTCTCGCCCAGGCGGCCCTGCGGGTCCTGGAACGGGAGGGACTCGCCGGGCTGTCGATGCGCAAGGTCGCCGCCGAGGTCGGCGTCAAGGCGGCCTCGCTCTACTGGCACGTGCGCAACAAGCAGGAACTGCTCGACCTGCTCAACGACGCCATCATGGGCTCCGCCGAACCCCCGCCGCGCGAGGGCGGCTGGCGCGAGCAGTTCCACGCGTACTGCTGGCGCTACCGCCGACTGCTGCTCGACAACCGCGACGCGGCCAAGGTCGTCGCCGGTCGCCTCGCCCCCGGCCCGAACCTGCTCGGACTGATGGAGGACCAGCTGGACCGGCTCCGCGCGGCCGGCCTCTCCGACGCCGACGCCGCCATGGCCAGCTACCTGCTGGGCGCCTTCGTCCAGGGCTTCGTGCTGCAGGAACAGTCGCCGATCTCGGCCGCCGAAGTCCTCGGCGGCAGCCGCCGCGAGATCGCCGTCGCCGCCGGCGACCTCTTCCGGGCCCTGCCCGCCGAGGACTTCCCCAATCTCGTCGACCTCGCCGACGACCTCACCGCGCCGGACATGGACGCCCGCTTCGAGTTCTGCGTCCAGCGGATCCTGGACGGCCTCGCGGCCCTGCTCCCGCCGGACCGCCGCTGATCCGGCCCCCACACGCGGGGTAGGCTCCCCGAGTCCTGTCCGTACGACCACGGAGGAGCCACCGATGACCGAGCCGTACCCCCTCTACGAGCCGTACGCACAGGGCCTGTTGGACGTCGGCGACGGACAGCTGATGTACTGGAACGCCTCCGGCGACCCGGCGGGCACCCCGGCCGTGGTGGTGCACGGCGGGCCCGGCTCCGGCCACAGCCCGGGCTCCCGGCGGTACTTCGACCCGGCGCGGTACCACGTCGTCCAGTTCGACCAGCGCGGCTGCGGGCAGAGCCGCCCGCACGCCGCCGAGGCCACCACCGGGCTGGAGCACAACACCACCAAACACCTGATCGCCGACATGGAACGGCTGCGCGAACACCTCGGCATCGACAAGTGGCTGTTGTACGGCGGCTCGTGGGGCTCCACCCTGATCCTCGCCTACGCCCAGGCCCACCCGGAGCGGGTCTCCGCGATCGTCCTCTGCGGCGTCACCATGACCCGCCCCGAGGAGACCGACTGGCTCTACCGGGGCGTCGGCCGCTTCCTGCCCGGCCCCTGGGAGGAGTTCCGGGACTTCCTGCCGCCCGCCGACCGGGACGGCGACCTGGTCGCCGCCTACAGCCGGCTGCTCAACAGCCCGGACGAGACCGTCCGGCGGGCCGCCGCCAACGCCTGGGCCACCTGGGAGGACGCGGTCATCTCGCACGAGTCGCTGGGCAAGCCGAACGCGTACACCGACCGCCCCTCCGACGCCCTGATGGCCTTCACCCGGATCACCGCGCACTACTTCTCGCGGCACGCCTTCCTGGAGGACGGCCAACTGCTGCGCGACGCCGGGCGACTGGCCGGGATCCCGGGCGAACTGATCCACGGCCGGCTGGACCTCGGCGGCCCGCTCTACACCGCCTGGCAGCTGACCGAGGCCTGGCCGGACGCCCGGCTGACCGTCATCGACGAGTCCGGGCACACCGGCAGCCCCCGGATGCGGGACGCCGTCCTCGCCGCGATCGAGCGCTTCGCCGGCCGGCGCTGACCGCCTCGCGCAAGGGGACCGTTCCCACGAACCGCCTACGATACGACGCATGATCGTCTATGCCCCAGCCGCCCTGTTCTTCCTGTTGTTCGGGATCGGGGTACTACGCGACCGCCGGCAGTTCAGCAACGCCGTCCTCCTCGGCATCGCCGTCTCGCTCCTCTCCATCGCCCTGCTCGCCGAACTGCGCAAGGCACCGACCCTGGTGGTGGAGCTCGTGGCGGCGGCGATCATCCTGCTCCCGGCCGTCGGCACGGTCGCGCTGGTCTGGTTCCTGATCTCCAACGGCCTGACCATGATCCGCAAGGAGGGCCGGCGACCCGCCAACCTGCTGTCGCTGCTCGCCGGGCTGGGCATCGTCGCCGTCATCGCGCTGCTGGGCGCAGCCCTCGTCACCGGCTCCCGGCAGCTGGCCGTCCTGGCCGGCACCGCCGTCCTGGTGGTCCTCTACGTCTCCTTCCTGTTCGTCTGCTTCGTCGGCTACGCCTTCCTGTACAGCCGCCACCGGCCGCGCCGGAACGTGGACTTCGTGGTCGTGCTCGGCTCCGGACTGATCGGCGGAGAGCGCGTCCCGCCGCTGCTGGCCAGCCGGCTGAACCGGGGCCGGGAGGCGTACGAGAAGCAGGCGGGACGCGGCAACCCGCCGGTCCTGATCACCTCGGGCGGCCAGGGACCGGACGAGAAGCTGCCGGAGTCCCACGCGATGGCCGACTACCTGATCGAGCGCGGCTTCCCCGCCGAGCACGTCGAACGGGAGGACCGCTCGCGCACCACCGAGGAGAACCTGCTCTTCAGCAAGGCCATCATGGAGCAGGCCAAGCCCGACTACCGCTGCGTCGTGGTCACCAACAACTTCCACGCCTTCCGGGCGGCGCTGCTCGCCCGCCGGACCGGTGTGAACGGGCACGTCCTCGGCTCGCCCACCGCGAGCTACTACTGGCCGAGCGCGACCATCCGCGAGTTCGCGGCGGTGTTCCTCTCGCACAAGCTGGTCAACTTCGGCATCTGCGGCCTGCTCGCGCTCTGCGGAGTGCTCGCGGCACTCTGACCGGCCCGACGGCACCCGGGCGAGTCCGGCCGGCCGGACCGTGGGCCCCGTCCGTCCGCCCCCGTCCGTCCGCCCCCGTCTGCCGACCCCCCGTCCGTCGACCCCCCGTCTGTACAGCCCTGACCGGTCCGACGCGCCATGGCGGTCCGCGCCATGTCCGGGCGGCGGACCTCGGCTGACCGCCACATGGCTTCGGGGCGCGCGGCGCGCCACGCTGCTCGGCACACGCCCCCACTCCTCCCCCACCCAGGAGTCCCCGTGCCTCTGCGCCCAGCCGCCGCCGCGCTGTTGACGGCCGCCGCCCTCGCCGTCGCCGCCGTGCCCGCCCCGGCTACCGCCGACCCGACCTCCACCGCCCCGACCACTGCCGCCCCGACCTCCACCGCCGCCACCGATGCCTCCACCGGGAGCTTCCAGCAGGTCACCGGGTTCGGCCCCAACCCGGGCAACCTCGCGATGTACACCTACACCCCCGCCGGACTGCCCGCCGACGCGCCCCTGGTGGTCGCCCTGCACGGCTGTCTGCAGAGCGCCACCGACTACTACCGCAACTCCGGCTGGACCAAGTTCGCCGACCAGTACGGCTTCGCGGTCGTGTTCCCGCAGACCGGCAGCAGCAACAACAGCCTCTCCTGCTTCAGCTGGTTCGACGCGACCAAGGACTCCCGGGGCGTCGGTGAGGCGGAATCGGTGGCCGAGATGGTCACCAAGGCCAAGGCCCTGTACGGCTCGGACGCCCACCGGGTGTTCGTCACCGGGCTCTCGGCGGGCGGCGGACTGGCCGCCGACCTGCTGGCCGACTACCCCGACGTCTTCGCCGGCGGGGCGATCGACTCCGGTCTGCCCGCGCACTGCGCCACCACCCAGGGCGCCGCCTCCGGCTGCCAGAACAGCGACCAGGGGCTCACCCCGGCCCAGTGGGGCGACAAGGTCCGGGCCGCGTACCCGGGGTACACCGGCCCGTGGCCCCGGGTGGCGATCTGGCAGGGCAGCGCCGACACCGTGGTCAGACCGGTGAACGCGACCGAGCTGCGCGACCAGTGGACGAACGTCCAGGGCATCGGCCGCCAGCCGACCACCACCCGCAGCCTGCCGGGCGGCACCACCCAGGAGCTCTACGCGGACGCGGCCGGGCGCCCGGCCGTCGCGCTGTTCACGGTCGGCGGGATGGGCCACGGACTGGCCGTCCACCCGGGCTCCGGGGCCGACCAGTGCGGGGCGACCGGCGCCTACTTCCTCGACACGATCTGCTCCGGCTACTACACCGCGCAGTTCTGGGGCCTGGACGGCGGCACCGGCCCCACTACCCCCGGCCTGCCCGCCCCGTCCGGGCTGACCGCGACTCCGGCCGGAGCCGGCTCGGTGACGCTCGGCTGGCAAGCCGTCAGCGGCGCCGCCTCGTACCGGGTGTACCGCGACGGCACCCAGGTCGGCAGCACCACGGACCCGTCGTTCACCGACACCGGCCTCGCCGCCGGGACGACGTACGGCTACGGTGTGGCGGCCGTCGACACCACCGGTGCGGTGGGCGCCCGATCGGCGACGGTCACGGCGACCACCCCCGGTGGCGCTCCCCAGTGCTTCACCGCGACCAACTACGACCAGGTCGTGGCCGGCCGGGCCACCCAGAGCGGCGGCCTGACCTACGCGCTCGGCTCGGGCCAGAACATGGGGCTCTGGAACACCTTCGTCACCCACACCCTGAAGCGGACCGGCCCGGGCTACTACGTGCTCGCCGACGGCCAGTGCTGAGCGGGCGGCAGCGGGCACGGCGGTCGGTACCCCGGCCGGCGCCGCAGCCCGCACCACCTCCTCCGGCCTGAGGCTCACCCCGCCCCCACCTCCGCTCCCACGCCTGCTCCCACGCCTGCTCCTGCTCCTGCTCCCGCTCCCGCACGGAGCCCGACGAACAGGTCGTCCTCGACCTCGCCCGCGCCGCCCGCCCCACCGGCCGCGGGCACCAGGCTCCGGGCCAGGTGGTAGTCCTCGGTGGGCCAGACCTCGCGCTCGATGTCCCGGGGGTGGGCCATGAAGGCGACGCCCGGGGCGACCTGGGTGGCGTGCGCCAGCATCGCCGCGTCCCGTACGGCGAACTTCTCGGCGCACGCGATCCGGGTGGTGGTCGCCAGGGCGGGCGGGGTGTCGGGCCACCCGGCGAGCAGCTCGCCCATGTCGGAGGGGACGCCGCGATCCGTCATGGCGTCGTGCAGGGTCTGGAACCAGGCCCGGGAGAGCGCCAGGTGGTAGTAGAGCTTGGCCGCCTGCCAGGGCTCCCCCGCCTCGGGGTGGCGCCGCGGGTCGGCGGCGGCCTCGAAGGCCTCCACGGTGATCCGGTGGGTCATCACGTGGTCCGGGTGCGGGTACCCGCCGGTCTCGTCGTAGGTGATCACCACGTGCGGGCGGAACTCACGGATCAGCGCGACCAGCGGCGCCGCCGCGGCCTCGACCGGCTGGGCGGCGAAGCAGCCCTCCGGCAGCGGCTCGTCCGGGCCCGGCATCCCGGAGTCGACGAAGCCGAGGAACCGCTGGCGCACACCGAGGATCTCGCGGGCGGCCGCCATCTCCTCCCGCCGGATCCGGGCGATGTCGGCCAGGACCTCGGGGCGGTCCAGCGCCGGGTTGAGCACCGAACCGCGCTCGCCACCGGTGCAGGTGGCGACCAGGACGTCCACGCCCTCCTCGGCGTACCGGGCGAGGGTGGCCGCGCCCTTGCTGGACTCGTCGTCCGGGTGGGCGTGCACAGTGAGCAGGCGCAGGCCGTCGGCGCGCTGGGTGAACATGGGTACCTCCGTGATCGTCGGTCGACGTGCTGGTGGTGGCGGGTTGACGAGTCGTCGTGTGCAGGACCGCCCGCCGGGCGGGCCGCCGGCCCGTCAGGCGGGGTCTTTAGCGGTGTCCTTACGGGTGTTGGGGTAGAGGCAGGCGGGTGCGATCGCCAGTGCGGACAGGGCCAGCACCCACCAGAACGTCTGCCCGAAGGCCGCGCCCGGCTGGTCGGGCCGGCCGTGCTGCGCCTGCTGGAGGGCCAGCGTCAGCACCGCCGTGCCGAGCGCCCCGCCGACCCGGTTCAGGACGTTGACCGCCCCTGCCGCCGCCGGCACCTGGGCCCTCTCGACGCTCCCGTACACCGCCGCCAGGCCGGGGATCGCGATGATCCCCATGCCGGCGCCGCGCAGTGCCAGCGAGCCGGCGATGAGCCAGCCGGCCGGTTCGGAGCCGCTGCCCAGTCGGGTGAACGCGAGCGTGCCGACCAGGGAGCAGACGATGCCGATCAGGACCAGCGGACGCGGCGCGAGGCGATCGGTTATTCGGGCCGCCAGCATCGCGGTGACCGCCGTGCCGAGGGCCTGCGGTGCCAGCAGCAGGCCGGCCTCGACCGCCCCGACGTGCCGGACCTGCTGGTAGTACAGCGGCACCAGGAACATCGAGCTGTAGAGCGCGGCGCCCTGCAGGAAGCTGTTCGCCGTCGCCACGGTGAAGCCGCGTCGGGCGAACAGCCGCAGGTCGATCAGCGGCGCCCGGGTGCCGCCGCGCCCCGTGCGCAGCGCGTGCCCGCCGTAGAGCACCACCAGCACCGTGCCCGCCGCCAGGGCGGCCCAGCCGGCCGGGCCGCCGTCGCCGATCGTCGAGAGCCCGTAGAGCAGCCCGGTCAGGCCCGGTGAGAGCAGCAGCAGGCCGGTCACGTCCAGCCCGGGCCGCGGCGCGTCCGACGCTTCGTCAGCCGGCAGCCAGCGGGCGGCCAGCAGCAGGATCAGCAGCCCGACCGGCACGTTCAGCAGGAACATCCAGCGCCAGTCGAGGTGCTCCAGCACCAGGCCGCCGAGGATCGGCCCCAGGACCGGGGCGAGGCTGATCGGGAGCATCAGGGTGCCCATCACCCGTCCGATCCTGGACGGCCCCGCCGCTTGTATGATGATCGCCTGGCCGAGCGGTTGAATCATCCCGCCGCCGACCCCCTGCAGCACCCGGAAGGCGATCAGACTGCCCGTCGACCAGGCCAGCCCGCACAGCGCCGACCCGAGCACGAACAGGACGACCGAGGCGAGCCACGCCCGCCTGGCCCCGAAGCGGCCCGCGGCCCAGCCCGAGAGCGGCATGGTCAGCGAGATCGCCAGCAGGTACCCCGTGGCCACCCACTGCACCGCCCCGATCGAGCTGTGCAGGTCCCGACCGACGGAGTCGATGCCGACGTTGACGATCGTGGAGTCCAGCAGCGCGAGCACCGGGCCCAGCGCGAGCACCCCGCCCATCTTCCACAGGCCCGGCGGGATCGGCTCCGGCTCCCCCTCCCGGACTCCCCCTCGCCGGCCCTTCGCGGTGACGGATGTCGTCATGCGCCCTCCCCTGGTCGCTCTCGATCGAGCGAGCCGCCCAGACGCCCCCTCGGGCCGCTCCGGCGGTCACTCCGAGCAGCCGTTCCGACCGCCCGAGAAGAACTTAGGACGGACCCACTCATTAGGTCAAGCCTAATTCCTGTACTCGACCCATCGACCTGCGCTAGGCTCCCGCCATGACCGAGACCGGGACCACTCCGAACCTGCGCGAGCTCAACAAGCGCCGCACCCGAGAGGCGATCTCGCACGCCGCGACGCGGCTCTTCATCGCCCAGGGCTTCGACCGGACGACCATCGCCGAGGTCGCCGCCGCCGCGGGCGTCGCCAAGATGACCGTCACCAACCACTTCCCGCGCAAGGAGGACCTCTTCTTCGACCTGCACGAGGAGCTGGTCGGCCGGCTCGCCCGGTCCGTCGCCGGGCGAGCCCCGGGCGAGTCGGCCCTGGCCGCGCTGCGCCGCGACTGCCTGGCCGGGATCGACCGGCACGACCCCCGCCTCGGCTTCTCCGGCCCGGACTTCGCCCGGACGGTCTTCGACAGCCCGGCACTGGTCGCCCGGCTGCGCGAGGTGCACGAGCAGGGCGAGACGGCACTGGCCGAGGCGCTGGCCGAGGCCGTGCACGAGAGACCCGTCGGCTTCGAGAGCCGGGTCGCCGCCGCCCTGCTCGCCGGCGTCGACCGGGCGGTGTTCAGCGAGGTGCTCCGCCGCACCCTCGCCGCCGAGGACGCGGCCACGATCGCCGCCGCGGTACGCCCCTCCGCCGTACGCGCCTACGACCGACTGGAGGGCGCGCTGGGCGGCTTCGCCGTACGGGCGGCCTGACCACCCGCCCGAGGCAAGCACCCTTGACGAAAGGTTGACCTGCTCACGGCAGAAAGTTGACGATCACCGCCCCTATGGTCGGCGCATGCCCTCACAGCCCATCAGGCCCACCGCGCTGCCGGTCCTGCCGTACCGCAAGCCCACCCGGGGCCGGGACTACTGGGTCCTCAACGACGTCCTGCCCGACCCTGACGCCGTCCGCGAGCGCTGCCTGGCCCGCGGCGACTGGACCGAGGGCTACCCGTACCGCCCGGAGAGCTGGCCCGGGCTGCGCACCATGCCGGGCCTGGAGCCCGACGAGCTGGCCCGGGTCGAGGGCCTGGTCCGCAAGGCCACCGGCGCCTCCCGGCTCTGGGTGCAGAGCACCCCGGGCGGCGGCACGCTCAACCACAACTGCGTCCAGGTCGTCGGCGACGGCGAATCGGAGTCCCGCCCGCACACCGACTCCCGCGCGCTCTGCCGCTACGCAGCCGTGCTCTACCTCAGCCCGGACGCACCCAAGGACGCCGGCACCAGCTTCTACCGCCAGCAGTTCCCCGGCGGCCGCCTCGGCGGCAACCTGGTGAACGCCCCGCACAACAACCTGGTCGAGGCGCTCGGCACCCGCCGCGTGCCCGGCGACCACTTCGTCGAGGACGTCCGCGTCCCCAACCGCTACAACCAACTGCTGCTCTACCACGCCAATCTGATCCACAGCGCCACCGGCTACTACGGCGACGAGCTGGCCCAACGCCGGATGACGGCGGTGTTCTTCTGGATGGCCTGACCCCGCGGCGCACCGGCTGACCCCGCCACGCACCACCTGGCCCCGCCACGCACCACCTGACCCCACGACCCACCGGCGCACGGGCCGGCCGCCCCGCACGGGCCGCGCGTCTCAGCCGCGCATCTCGCACCACCCGGCGCGGCCCGCCCCGACGTGCGCCAGCGCCACCCGCGCCAGACCCGCCCGCGTCAGCGCCGCCGCCAACCGGGCCAGTCCTCCGCCGCGACCAGCTCAGCCGGGCCCGCCGGGCTCCCCGGCAAGCCGAGCGCCCCGGCCTCCGCCAGCGCCCGCTCGTGCCGGCGCTGTTCCGCACCGAGCACAGCACCGTCAGGATGAGCAGCCGGTAGAGCGGGGAGGGCTTGTCGCGCAGCGCGATCCCGGCCTCCTCCGCGTAGGTCCGGCCGAACCGGTCGAGCAGCTCGGCCACGGTCGGCGCCATGGCCACCTCCTCCTCCCCCACGCTCGCCCGGATTCGGCCCCCGCGCACCGGGGGACGCTCGCCGCATGGACCACGACCACCCGAACACCGACGGCCCGAGCCACCACCACCCGGGCCGGCGCCAGATCCAGCTCCAGATCCAGAACCAGCACGAGAACCGGAACCAGAACCAGCCGACCCGACCCACCGTGCCCCCGACCGAGACGATCCGCCCCGAATGGGCCGCGATCGACGCCCTGCCCACCCCCGAACTGCTCCGCCTGATGAACGTCGAGGACCGCACCGTCCCCACCGCGGTCGCCGGACAGCTGGAGCGGATCGCCGCCGTCGTGGACGCGGTGGCCGCCCGGATGGCCTGCGGCGGCCGGCTCGTCTACGCCGGAGCGGGGACGGCCGGCCGGCTCGGGGTCCTGGACGCCGCCGAGTGCCCGCCCACCTTCGGCACCGATCCGGCCCTCGTCGTGGGCCTGATCGCCGGTGGCCTCCCGGCCGTGACGGCCGCCACCGAGGGCGCCGAGGACAGCCCCGACCTCGCCGCGGCCGATGTCGCCGCGCTCGCCCTCACCCCTGCCGACACCCTGGTCGGGGTGTCCGCCTCCGGCCGCACCCCGTACGCGGTGGCGGCCGTACGGGCCGCGCGGGCCACCGGCGCGCTGACCGTCGCGCTGGCGTGCAACCGCGGTTCCGCGCTGGCGTCCGCCGCCGAACTGGCCGTCGAGGTGGAGGTGGGCCCCGAGGTGCTCGCCGGTTCGACCCGGCTCAAGGCGGGAACGGCGCAGAAGCTGGTGCTCAACATGCTCTCGACGGCCGCGATGGTCCGCCTCGGCCGGACGTACGGAAATCTGATGGTCGACGTCCGGGCCACCAACGCCAAGCTGCGCGAGCGCGCCCGACGGATCGTCGCCGAGGCCACCGGCGCCGAGGACGCCGCCGTCCGGGCCGCCCTCGCCGCGACCGGCGGCCGGGCGAAGGACGCGATCCTGGTCCTGCTCGCCGACGTGGACGCGCCCACCGCCGCCCGGCTCCTCGACACCGCGGGCGGCCGCCTGCGCGACGCCCTGCGCGCCGGCGGCCACGGCTGAACCCGGCCGGGGACCGACCCCCCGGGCCCGGTCAGTCCTGCTCCGCCTTCGACAGCACGTCGGAGACCAGCGTGGTGGCGAAGTCGTTCCCCTTGCCCGAGATCCGGTTGACGTACTCCGCGAGCAGGACCGCCGTGGCCTCCAGCGGGTTCATCTCCTCCTCCGTCCACGGGCCGTACTGGGCGCGCCACAGTGTGGGGCTCAGTCCGGTGCCCGCGGCGGTGAGCAGCCCGGCCATGGTGGGGACGACCTCCGGACGGAAGGTCCTGGGCATCATCCGCATCGTGGCCACCAGGCTGGGCACCACGTGCTCGACCACGTCCTCCTCGTGCTCCGCGAACGCCTTGCTCAGCCAGTTCATGTACAGGTAGACGAGAGTGCAGACCCCCTCCAGCACCGCCCTGGCCTCGGCCGGACTGAAGGACGCGACGGCCTCCTCGAGCATCCGCTGCTCCTCGGGGTCCGTCCCGGTCTTGCCGTCGTAGACGGCTCTGAGCCGGGAGTCGATCACCAGCAGCGCCGCGCTCACATTGCCGACGGGAGCGTCTCGGGGGTCGCAGGACGGCACAGGACTCCTTCTCAACCGACCGAGCACTCGACCCGACCGGGCACTCGACCCGACCGGGCACTCGACCCAACCGAGCGCTCGACCAACCGAGTTCTCGACCGACTGGCTTCTCGATCAACCGGCTTCTCACCCGCCCCGGGGCCTTCGCTCGACCGGACGGGTACGACGTTTCCCACCCTAGGCGGCCGACCGGACGCGACCCGGCGATTCCGTCGGGATTAGCCCGGTCGAGTGACGCCTTCGCCCGGAACCCCCGCGCCCCAAGCCCGCGCGCCCCGAACCCACGCGCCCTCGGCCCCACGCGCCCCGAGCCCGCGCCCGCCCCGGCCCCGCCCGACCCGGGGTGACACCGTGACGGCCAGTCAGGCCGCGTCGGCGGAGGTCCCGGAGGGGACTACGGCCCAGGCGGCCTCGATCATCCGGAAGATCTCGTCCACCGCGGCCGCCGGATCATCCGCCTCACGGGCCAGCGAGAACGCGCCGATCACGAACCGCGCGATCGTCCGGCAGGCCGTCGCCGACCGCGCCGGGTCGGAATCGGCGGCGACGGCCGTCGCCAGCGCGTCCGCGTGGCGCAGCCTCATCGTCTCCTCGTACTCCCGCAGGGCGGGCGATTCGTCGATCATGCGCCAGATCGGGCCGGCTCCGTCCGCGGTGCAGTGCCGCACCATGGCGTGGATCTCGCGGCGCAGCGCGGGGATGAGCGGTTCGTCGGGCGACCGGTCGGTGACCGCCCGGGTGAGGCGTTGCTCGAAGTCCTGGTCCTGTTCGAACACCAGGGCCTCTTTCGAGGCGAAGTGGGAGAAGACCGTGGTGACGGCGACGTCGGCCTCGGCGGCCACTTCGCGGATGCCCACCGCCTCGTAGCCGCGTTCCAGGAAGAGCCTCAGCGCGGTGTCGGCGATCTTCTGGCGGGTCGCGGCCTTCTTGCGCTCGCGGCGTCCGGACGGCTCGGTCATGCCGTGATGCTATCAGTCACAAAAACAGAACAGCTTCAAAATACTAACCGTTAGTGTTACGGTCGGCCGCATGAAGAAAGTGAGCTTCGCCGAGTTCGGCGGCCCGGACGTACTGCACCTGGTGGATGCCGAGGAGCCCCACGCGGGCCCCGGCCGGATACGCGTCGCCGTACGGGCGGCCGGCGTGAACCCCGTCGACTGGAGGATTCGCGAAGGCCAGGTCCTGAAGGCCCATCCGATCGAGCTGCCGTCCGGGGTCGGGCTGGACGCCGCCGGGGTGGTGGACGAGGTCGGCGAGGGGGTCGACGGTGTCGAGGTCGGCGACCACGTGTTCGGCGAAGGCTCCAGCACCTACGCCGAGTTCGCGGTGCTCTCCGCCTGGGCCCGGATGCCCGAGGGGCTGACGTTCGAGGAGGCGGCCGGGTACCCCTCCGTGGTGGAGACCGCGCTGCGGCTCGTCCGCGAGGTCGGCGTGCGGTCCGGACAGACCCTGCTGGTCAGCGGCGCATCCGGCGGAGTCGGATCGGCGGTGCTGCAGATCGCCCGCGACCGCGGCATCACGGTGATCGGTACGGCCGGGGCCGCGAACCAGGACTACCTGCGCGGCCTGGGCGCCCTCGCCACGACGTACGGCGAGGGCTGGGTCACCCGGGTCCGGGAGCTCGGCCGGGTCGACGCGGCCCTCGACCTGGCCGGCTCCGGCGTGATCCGCGAACTCGTCGAACTGACCGGGGACCCGCGGAAGGTGGTCTCCATCGCCGACCTCACCGCGCCCGAGCTCGGCGTCCGCTTCTCCGGCGCGGCCGGGAGCGTACCGGAGGCGCTCGCCGAGGCCGTCGACCTCATCTCGCGGGGAAGGCTCCACATCCCGGTCGAGAAGGCGTACACCCTCGCCGAGGCCGCGGTCGCGCACATCGACAGCCAAGCCGGGCACACCCGCGGGCGCCGGGTCATCGTCGTCTGAGCACCGGTCGGACGCAACCCCGGGACTTGGCACCCCCTCGGCCCCGCGCGCCCGCGTCAACCAGCCTCTTCCACAGATCGGGTGAGTGTCCGTCACCGACCGGCACGGTCACCCGCTCCCCGCACGCCGGAGGCGGTACTGCTGGCCGCATGACCACACCCCGACGCTTCGTGAAGGCCGCCCTGGCTCTCGCGCTCGCCGTGATTCCCACCGTCGCCGTCCCCGCCACGGTCACCCCCGCGGCCGCCGCGGTCATCCAGCCGCCGCTGCCGGTCGAGGCCCTCCCACCGCAGGTCGAACAGGCCTGCCGGATCTGGGAGCGCCTCGACTGGCCCGTCAGCCCGACCCCCGTCGACTACCGCATCCCCGGCCCGGATTTCATCCGCGGCAGCAACCCGTACGGCAACCGCAGCAAGGACCTCCCCGCCGGCGGCGACTACCACGAGTACGACGTCAACCCCCGCCCCACGCCCACGACCCACCGCGACGCCGAGCGCCTGGTCCGGGACCGGCACACCGCGCAGGTCTGGTACTCGGCCGACCACTACGCCAACTTCCGGGAAATCTCCGAGGGTTGCTGAACCCCTTCCCCGAACGCCGTGGGCGCCCCCTCGCCGACCCGAGGGGGCGCCCACCGACGTCACCTCACCTCCGAGAACCAGCACCCGCTATCGAGCGCCGCGCAGTCCGAGGACGTACGCCGCGGTGAGCGCCACCGCACGGTCCTCGTCCGAGGACAACTCCTCCAGCGCGCGGGTCGCCGTGCCTCCCGGGATGTCGGCGAGCGCCTGGGTCAGCCGGCGGCGGGCGGGCGGTCCGGCGGCTCCCGCAGCCGCGCCGGCCAGGCGGGCGACGAGCCCGGTGGCGATCCGGTCCGCCGACGCCGGGTCACCCGCCAGTGCGCTCAGCGCGTCGGCCGCGTCGGCGTCGTTCCGCCCCTCGACGATCATGTCGATGAGCGTCGGCACCGCCTCGGCCACGCCGCGGGTGCCGAGCGCCAGAGCCGCGTGGCCCCGGACGACGGGGTCGGGGCCGGTGAGGGCGTCCCGCAGCAGTGCCGTCGCCCCGGCGGTCGGGATCTCGGCGATGGAGCGGACGGCCCGCTCGCGCACCTCCGCCGAGGGCGAGCCGAGGCCCTTCGCCAGCAGGGCCGGCGCCTCCTCGCCCGCTTGCGCCAGGGCCCACCGGAGGGCTCCGGCGACATTGGGGTCCGACTCCCCCAGCGCGGCCTCGGCCAGGGCCTCCGCCGGCACGGGGTCACCCTCGGCTGCGGACAGGGCCGCGCGCTGCCGTGCCCCCGCGCTCCCCGACTCCAGGGCCTGCAGGAGCGAGACGGTCCGCAGGACCTCCTCCCACCCGGCGGGTTCCGCGGCGCCGATCCGGCGCAGCCGGGTGAGCAGCTCGGTCTCCGCGGCGATGCGCTCCATCGTCCGGCGGATCAGGTCGTCGACGAGCTCCGACGGCGCGAAGCCGGGATCGTCGAGCGCGCGCCCGACGTCGCTCAGCGACAGCCCGAGTGACCGCAGGCTCTCGATGTGGAAGATCCGCCGGATGTTCTCGCCGGAGTACTCCCGGTAGCCGGAGTCGGTCCGGGTGGACGGCCGCACCAGGCCGAGCGACTCGTAGTGCCTGAGCATCCGGGCGCTGACCCCGGACCGCCGGGCGACATCACCGATCAACACCGCCTACTACCCCTCCTGGTCGGATCCACCGAGGACCGCGACGCGCTTCGCCTCCTCGATCGCGAGCTCGAATCCGGCGTCCGGATCGCGCCACAACCGTTCGGTGGCGAGCACGTGTGCGCGCACCCTCGGGTCGGGGGACGCCGTCGCAGCGCCCAGCACCGGCAGCATCACCTCCCCGAGCGCGATCAGCGCCCGGCTGAGGCTCAGCTGCGTCTCGCGGCCGCCGCGCCCGAGCTGTGTCGCCAACCCTACGGCCAGCCGGTGCTCCTCACCTTCGGGCACCAGGACGACGGCCGCCCGCCAGGCGCTGCGCGCGGCCTCCTCGTCGGGGTCGGCCAGCAGCGCCGGGGTGATCGCCGGCCATGCCCGCCGGTCCCCGATCTTGGACAGGGTGTGCAGCGCCTGGCTCCGCGCCTGGGCCCGCTCCGAGCGGACCTCGACGAGGAGCGGCGGGACGGTCGTCGCCGCCGGGTGGCGGGTGAGCGCCCAGGTCAGCGTCTCGCGCACGGAGAACTCGGGCTCGACCGCGCTCCGCCGGACAAGCGCGCCGACGTACCGGGGGTCCGGGGCCGTGCCGACCGCCAGCGCCGCCCGCAGCCGGACCGACGGGTCGTCGTGCTCCAGGCCCCGGAGCGCCTGGGGCGCGCTCGTGTCTGCCGTCCGCTTGGTCATGCCGGTCATGGGGACCACCTCCTCCGGCTCAGTGAAGGCCTTGTCACCGTGTCAAGGTCAAGGCCGACGTCAAGGCCGACGTCGAGGTCACGGTCAAGCCCGAGGCCGAGCCCGCCGCCGAGCGGAGCCGGGCCGAGCCGCAGCGGGGGTGGCGGTCTTCCCTTCGCCCGCCGGGACCTGCACTGTAGTGGGCGCGGATCCGTCGGACGGGGTGGATGGTGTGGGCGAGCAGCGCGACACGCACAACAGGATCAGTAACAGCACCATCCACGGCAACGTGGTCATGGGCGGCATCATCTCCCTGATGACCGGCCGCGGGCCGCGGCTGCGCCTGCTGGTGGCGGTGGCGTGCGTGCTGGCGCTGCTGGGCGCCGGCACGACGTACTGGGTATTGAAGGCGACGGATGGGGGCACTGGGCCGGTACTCGGCGCCCGTTACGATCCCGAGCACGGTGACGCCGACTCGACCGCGGTGGTCCCCAGGACCGTCAAGCCCGCCGAACTCCCCGCCGTCACCGGCTGCGGCGCCGCCCGGACGTGGTCGCACCAGCAGGGCGCCACGGACGTGGGTGCGTCGCCGCTCTCGCTCTCGATGGTCGGCAACGGCCACACCGTGGCGATCGAGCAGGTGCGGGCGACCATCGTGGGCGAGCCCCGCGACCCGCTGCCCGGCACGATCGTGAACTGCACCGGCCAGGGCGAGGGCAAGAAGGTCGACATGGGCCTCGACCTGGACGCCGCCCAGCCGGTCGCACTGATCGGGGCCGCCGGACCGGTGTCGTTCGCCCCGTTCTTCACCGACAAGTACCTCTACCTGGAGAACCAGAAGCCCGAACTGATCAGCCTCACCGTGCTGGCGACCCGGCACAGCTACGACTACGTGCTCACGGTCGAGGGCACCGTCGACGGCGAACCCCGCACCTGGACGCTGAAGGACGGTGACCGCCCGTTCCGGGTCTCCGGGGTGCGGACGGAACGCGGCACCGAGATCTCGACCCACGGGAGGGGCTGGGAGACCGGCTACGGCAAGGGCGCCGGCGAGCGCATCCGGTGCAACCCCTGCTACGACCAGGACGAGCAGGTGATCCCGGGCACCGCGGTCGCCACCGCTCCGGCCGGCCTCACCTTCTCCTCCGCGCCGGGGGCCGACCCGGTGCAGCCACTCGTCCCGAAGGAGCACCCGGCCGCGGAGACGCCGCCGCTGACGGTCGACGACCACGACGCGGAGTCCGTCGCGGTCGCCTGGGCGGTCACCTCGGGCAGCTTCGACGCGTCCCGCGGCGACACCGGGCCGGCGTCCGTCCTGCGCCGGGTCCGTCCGTACCTGACGCCGGAACTCGCCGCCGCCGGAGGAGGGTTGAACGCCTGCTCGGCGGACGGCACGGTCTGGCCCGCCGATCTGGCCGCCCGCCGGGGCTGGTCGGTGGTGATGTGGGCGACCGCGATGCCCCTGGAGGGCCACACCGATCCGGGCGACCTCACCGGGGACGTGGTCGAGTTGGAGGTCTCCACCAGCTGCGCCTACGTCGCGGCGGACGGCTGGTCCCGCACACCGAACGGGATCAGCGTGCGCACCCGACTCGAACGCCGGCCCGACGGCCGCTACCTGATCTCCGCGACGGAGCTGGTGAGGTACGGCGTCCCGCTGCCCGTCGACCCGACCGCGCAGCCCTGACCGGCCGGCCATAACCATCCGGCCTGACCGGCCTCAGCCCAGCCGCACGTCCCCCGCGACGACGACCTCGCCGAGCCGCGGGAAGTCCAGCTCGACCGAGGCCCGGTGCTCCTCGGCGCTGAGCCCGGTCATCGCGTCCTCCACGAAGACCAGCCGGTAGCCGTGGTCGGCGGCCGCGCGGGCGCTCGACTCGACACCGAGGTTGGTGGCGATCCCGGCGAAGACCAGGGTCTCCACGCCCCGCGCCCGGAGCAGTTCGTGCAGGCCGGTGCCCTGGAAGGCGCCGATGGTGCGCTTCACCACGACCTCGTCGGCCACCGCTTCGACCTCCGCGAGGAGTTCGCTCCCGGGCGGCTGCTCGGCCACGTTCGGCCGCTCGACCCGGACCGCGACGACCGGGGCACCGGCCGCACGGAAGGCCCGGGCGAGCTCCAGCGAGGCGGCCACCACCTCCGAACCGGTGTGCGGCGCGAGCGGGTTGGCGACGATCCGGTCCATCAGGTCGATCAGGACCAGGGCGGTGTCGCGGGGATCAAGGGTGGTCATGGCGCCAACCTAGCCCATCCCCCGCCCCGGCCGGCCCCGCCGCTTCCCGGGCGATCTCCGCGCGGAAGCCCTCGATCATCACGCGCAGCCCGTACTCGAAGTCGGCGTCGTGGTCGGTCATCCGCAGCACGTCGGCCGCCTCGCGCAGCAGCGGGAGCCCGCGCAGTACGTCGTCCGGGAAGGGCGGCCGCTCGCGGTCCGCGGCGTCCTGCCGCCAGGCCTGCTCTTCCGTGACCCAGCCCATGATGTACCGGTCGACGGTCAGCAGCAGCCGCAGCGCCGTGCGCGGGCGCAGCCCGGCCCGGCAGAGCGCGCCCAGCTGGGCCTCGACGGCCGGGAGTTCGTCCTCGGTGGGCAGGGTGCCGGCGTGCACCCGGGCGCCGTCGCGGTAGGCGAGCAGGGCGCCGCGCTTGGCCCGGGCGTCGGCGGCGATCCACTCGGGCCAGTGCTCCGGGTCCGGTTCGCGGTCGGGTGGGAGGGCTTCGGCGAGCATCGCCTCGGCCATCAGGTCGAGCAGTTCCCGCTTGCTCTTGAAGTGCCAGTACAGCGCCGGTGACTGGACGCCGAGCTCGCGGGCGAGCCGTCGGGTGGTCAGCCCCTCGATGCCCTCCTCGTTGAGCAGGCGCAGCGCGGTGCGCACCACCTCGTCGCGTTGCAGCGCCATCCGTCCACCCTCCCGGGTTAATCGCTTGCCAGGTCCACCTTATCGCCGATAAGTTCCCGAGCCAGGACTTATCAGCGATAAGGACGATCACCCAAGCGCCCACAACGCCCCCCGCCACCACCGCACCGACTCCCCCGACGACGACCGACCGCGAAGGGATCACCCCGTATGGCCTCCGCCCCCGACCGCCTCCGGTCCCGGCTGCTGCCGAACACCGCGCCCTGGCGCTCCTCCCGGGACTTCCGCCTGACCTGGACCTCCGGCGCGGTCACCATGCTCGGCTCGACCTTCACCATGACGGCGATCCCCCTGCAGATCGCCCACCTCACCGGCTCGCCGTGGGCCGTGGGCGCGGTCGGCGCGGTCGAGCTCGTGCCCGCCGTGCTGTTCGGCCTCTACGGCGGCGTCCTCGCCGACCGGATGGACCGCCGGACGGTGGCCCTGGTCACCGAAGTGGCGCTGGCCGCGCTGAGCGCCCTGCTGCTGGCCAACGCGCTGCTCGGTACCCCGGCCGTCTGGCCGCTCTACGCCGCGGCCGGGGTCGCGGCGGCCCTGCAGGGCATCCAGCAGCCCTCGGTCGACGCGATGGTCCCCCGGCTGGTGCCGCACGACCAGCTGGTGGCGGCCGGCGTGCTGCTCTCACTGCGCTGGAGCGTCGGCGGGGTGGCCGCCCCGGCCGCCGCCGGGCTGCTGATCGCCACCGCCGGCGTCCCGGCGGCCTATCTGGTCGACCTCGGTACCTTCCTGCTCTCGATCGCGCTGCTCGCCCAGGTCCGGCCCGTCCCCTCGGAGCGGGACGCCGAGAAGCCGCGGCTGGGCGAGTTCGTCGAGGGCGCCCGGTACGCGGCACGTCGGCCCGACCTGATCGGCACCTATCTGGCCGACCTCGCGGCCACCGTCTTCGCCCTGCCCACCGCGCTGTTCCCGTTCCTGGCCGCGGACCTGGACGCGACGTGGGCGCTCGGCCTGCTCTACTCGGCCGGCGCGGCCGGCAGCCTGGTGGCCGCGGCGACGGGC
The DNA here is from genome assembly GCF_014656195.1 of Kitasatospora xanthocidica. Classification (GTDB taxonomy): domain Bacteria; phylum Actinomycetota; class Actinomycetes; order Streptomycetales; family Streptomycetaceae; genus Kitasatospora; species Kitasatospora xanthocidica. The sequence goes on from NZ_BNBY01000011.1 coordinate 161,551, forward strand.
GGCTGGACGGAGCGCGTGCACCGGCACGGCCGGCTGGTCGTGCTCTCCGCCGCCCTGGTCGGCCTGGCGACGGCCGCGGCGGCGTTCGCCCCGGGCCTGTGGGGCGTGCTGCTCTGCCTGGTGGTCGCCGGCGGTGCGCACTGGATCGGGGACACCTTCCGCAGCGCGATCTGGAACCAGTCCATTCCGGACGAACTGCGTGGCCGCGCAGCCGGGTTGGAGATGCTGATCGGCTCCGCCGGGCCCGCCCTGGGCGATCTGCGGGCGGGCGGTCTCGCGGCCCGGCAGGGCATCCGGGCGGCCCTGCGCACCGGCGGCCTGTTCTGCTGCGGCAGCGCCGCGGTCCTGTCCACCGCGATACCCGCGCTCTGGCGCTACGACCAGCGCACGCACCGGGTCGAACCGGCTCCCGACCAGTCGCTCACAGCGTGAGTGCCCGCGTCGACGCCCTGATCGGCGACGGGAGTTCGGTGCGCCCACGTAGGTAGCGGTCCACCGCCGCGGCGGCCGCCCGTCCCTCGGCGATCGCCCAGACGACGAGCGACTGCCCGCGTCCGGCGTCGCCCGCGACGAACACGCCCTCCGTCGCGGTGGCGAAGCCGTCGTCCCTGGGCAGGGTGCCCTCCGACCCGGTGGCGAGACCGAGTTGGCTGAAGAGCCGCTGGTCCGGCTCGGGCCCGGTGAAGCCCAGCGCGAGCAGGACGAGCTGGGCCGGCAGGCGCCGCTCGGTGCCGGTCCGCGGGCTGCGCTCGGCGGGTTCGGCCTCGGCGAACCGGACGGCGGCGAGACGGCCGTCCGGGCCCGCTTCGAAGCCCACGGTGACCGCCGCGAACACCCGGGGGCCTGCCCCGGCCGCGCCGGACTCCTCGTGCGAGGTGGTCTCCCGGTACACCTTGGGGTGAACCGGCCAGGGCTGCCCGGGCGCCCGGCGCTCCGGCGGGCGCGGGTTGATGTCCAGCTGGGTGACCGAGGCGGCGTGCTGGCGCAGCGCCGTGCCCAGGCAGTCGGCCGCGGTGTCCCCACCGCCGACGATCACCACGTGGCGGCCCTCGGCGGAGACCGGCGGGTCCGGGCAGTCGCCCTCGTCCACCCGGTTCGCCCAGGTCAGGTACTCCATCGCCTGGTGCACACCGGGCAGTTCGCGCCCGGGGACGGGCAGCTCCCGGCCGGCGGTCGCGCCCACCGCGACCACCAGCGCGTCGTACCGGGCCCTCAGTTCCTCACCGGGCACGTCCCGGCCGGCCCACACCCCGGTGCGGAACGCGGTGCCCTCGGCCCGCAGCTGTTCGAGCCTCCGCTCCAGGCGGTGCTTCTCCAGCCGGAACGGCGGGATGCCGTAGCGCAGCAGCCCGCCGGGACGGTCGGCCCGCTCGTACACCGTGGTGGCGTGCCCGGCCCGGGTCAGCTGCTGAGCGGCCGCCAGCCCGGCCGGGCCGGAGCCGATCACCGCGACCCGCCGTCCGCCACCCCGCTCGGCACTCCCCGACCACCCGGCACGCCCCGACCGCCCGGAGCCCTCGGAACCCTCCGAACCCCGGGAGCCCCCGGGGCCCTCTGAGTCCCCGGAGCCCTCGGACCCCCCGGGTGGCAACGGCCTGTCCCAGCCCTCCTCCCAGGCCCGGTCGGCGATCGCCAGCTCCACGTTCTTGATCGCCACCGCGGCCCCGTCGATCGCCAGCACGCAGGCGCTCTCGCAGGGCGCCGGGCAGAGCCGCCCGGTGAACTCGGGGAAGTTGTTCGTCGCCAGCAGCCGGGCCGCCGCGGCCCGCCAGTCGGCGGCCGCCACCAGCTGGTTCCACTCCGGCACCAGGTTCCCCAGCGGGCAGGCGCTGTGGCAGAACGGCAGCCCGCAGTCCATGCACCGCTCCGCCTGTCCGCCCACCATCGGCAGCAGGGCCCCCGGCCGGTACACCTCCCGCCGGTCCCCCAGCCGCTCGCGCGCGTCCCGCCGCGCCCGCTCCGCGCGCGGGGTGGTGAAGAAGGCCATCCGGTCTGCCATCGCGGGCCTCCGGCAGGGCGTGCCACTCGGACCGGCGGCCCACCCCGGCGGGCGCACCACCGTGTGGCAACCGTACGCCTGCGAAGCAGCGCGCGAAAGCGGCCGCCGCAGGTACCCGTCCGGGTGGTCCCCGGCCCCGCGCGTGACCGCCGTGAGCACGCCAGGGACAATCTCCCCCATGACCCACACCGTGCTGGTCGCCGAGGACGACCGCGCCATCCGTGACTCGCTCGTCCGCGCCCTGACGCTGGAGGGCTACCGGGTGCGGATCGCCGCGGACGGCACCCAGACCCTGGCCGTCCTCGCCGAGCAGCGCCCGGACGCCCTGGTGCTCGACGTGATGATGCCCGCGCCGGACGGCCTGGAGGTCTGCCGCCGCCTGCGCGCTTCCGGGGACCGCACCCCGGTGCTGATGCTCACCGCCCGGGTCGAGGTCCCGGACCGGATCGCGGGCCTCGACGCCGGGGCCGACGACTACCTGGTCAAGCCCTTCGACGTGGACGAGCTGTTCGCCCGCCTGCGCGCCCTGCTGCGCCGCAACCAGCCCGTCCAGATCGCCGAGTCCCTGACCGTGGCCGACCTGCGGATCGATCCGCCCGCCCGGCGGGCCTGGCGGGCCGGGCAGGAGCTGGAGCTGTCCCGCACCGAGTTCGACCTGCTGGAGCTGTTGGCCCGGAACGCCGGATCCGTCCTGGACCAGGCCACCCTGTACGAGCGGATCTGGGGCTACGACTTCGGCCCCGGCTCGAAGAACCTCGCCGTCTTCATCGGCTACCTGCGCCGCAAGCTCGACCGCCCGGGCATGAGCCCGCTGATCCACACCGTCCGCGGCGTCGGCTACGCGCTGCGCGAGCCGTGACCGGCCAGGGCACGACCGGGCGGGTCGTGCCAGAGCGGGTCGTGACCGGGCGGGTCACGACCGGGCGGGTCGTGCCAGAGCGGGTCGTGACCGGGCGGGTCACGACGGGGCGGGTCACGACGGGGCGAGTCACGATAGGGCGCGCATCGTGACCGCGCGAGCCGTGACCGCCCCGGGACGCCGTCGGCCGCGCCTGCCGCGCCCCGGCCTGCACACCACCCTCTCGCTCGCCTTCGCCGCGATCGCCGCCCTGGTCGCCGTGCTGATCGGCGCCCTCGGCTACCACGCCGCGGCCCGACTGATCCGGGACGACGAGGGCGCCGACTTCACCGCGGCCGTGGCCTCCGTCGACCGCCAGGTCGAACGGCAGACCCTCTTCCCGGGCGACTTCACCGGCCCCGACGGTCTCAGCGACGACCTGCTGCGCCCGATCCGGGTGACGGCGCAGGCGCTCGACCCGAGCGCCCGGGTGCTCCCCGGCACCGCCCGGATCGACCTTCCGCCGACCCCGGCCGACCTCGAACTCGCCCGGGCCGAGGAGCCCGGCCGCACCGAGTCGGGGATGCGCCGGCTGCACGGCGACACCCTGCGGGTGGGGGTGGTCTCGCTCGGCGGCCACCGCGGCGCGGTCCAGATCATCCAGCAGGTCGGTCCGACCGAGCGGCTACTGGCCGCCCTGCGGTACCGCACCGCCGGGCTGGTGGCGGTGGTCGCGGTGATCGCGGGCGGAGCCGGCTGGCTGCTCGCCCGGTGGATCTCCGGCCGGCTGGTCCGGCTCACCACCGCGGCCGAACTGGTGGCCGCCAGCGGCCGGTTGGACGTTCCGGTGCCCGCCTCCGGCACGGACGAGGTGGGCCGGCTCGGCCGGGCCTTCGACCGGATGCTGGTCCGGCTCGCCGCCGCCAAGGAGAACCAGCGCCGTCTCGTCCAGGACGCCGGCCACGAGCTGCGCACCCCGCTGACCAGCCTGCGCACCAACCTCTCCGTGCTCCCCGCCATGGACCGGCTGCCACCCGCCGAGCGCGCCGCACTGATGGCCGATCTGACGGACGAGGCCAGGGAGTTGTCCCAGCTGGTGGAGGAGCTGGTGGCGCTCGCCGCGGACCACCGGGCGGACGAGCACCCGACCGAGGTGGTGCTGTCCGAGGTGGTCCGCGGGGCTGCCGCCCAGGTCCGGCGGCGCAGCGACCGGGAGATCCTGGTGGACGCGGACGACACCGTCGTCATCGCCCGCCCGGACGCACTGGCCCGCGCGGTGGGCAATCTGCTGGACAACGCGGCCAAGTTCGACCCGGCCGGCGCGGGCCCGATCGAGGTGGTGGTGCGCGGGCTGCGGGTGGAGGTCCGCGACCGGGGCCCGGGCATCGACGAGGCCGACCTCGACCGGGTCTTCGACCGCTTCTACCGGGCCACCGCGGCCCGCAGCCTGCCCGGTTCGGGGCTGGGCCTGGCGATCGTGGCCGAGGTGGCCCGCGCGCACGGCGGCACCGCCTTCGCCGTCAACCGGGAGGGCGGCGGCGCGGTGATCGGCTTCACGCTCGGCGACTGACCGCGAACGGACCGGGCGCTCGGATTCGGCGCTCGGATCCCGCCCGCGGCCCCGGGCCCGCCGCAGAAAGCGGCCGTCAGACCCGGACGGACGTCAGCAACCCCCGCCCGAGCCAGTCGGCGTCGTCCTTGACCCCCGGCAGGACGAAGAAGTACCCGCCACCGGTCGGTGAGATGTAGTCCACCAGCGGCTCCCCGATGAGCCTGGTCTGGGTGGCCTCGAACTGCCGCACCACGTCCTGCTGGTAGCAGCAGAACACCAGGCCCATGTCCAGGTTGCCCGCCGGGTCGACGCCCCGGTCGTAGTTGAAGCCGCGGCGCAGGATGCGGGAGTCGTCGGTCTCCGCGGTCCGCGGGTTGGCGAGGCGGATGTGCGCGTCGAGCGGGATCGCCTTGCCCTCCGGGTCCTTGGCGTAGTCCGGCGCGTCGGTCTCCTGACGGCCGTCGAGCGGGGCGCCGGTGTCGCGGCGGCGGCCGAACATCTTCTCCTGCTCGGCGAGGGTGACGCGGTCCCAGAACTCGATCAGCATCCGGATGATCCGGATCACCTGGTAGCTGCCGCCGACGGCCCAGGCGGGCTCGCCCGTCGTGCCGTTCACCCAGATCAGCCGGTCCGTCTCCCGGGCGGAGCCGGTGTCCGGGTTGACGATGCCGTCCTTGAAGCCGAGCAGGTTGCGCTGGGCGCCGTCCGGGCGGGGCTGGTTCTGGAAGCCGTCGATCCGCCAGAGGATCTGCAGCGCGCCGCGGGTGTGCCGGGTGATGTCGCGCAGCGCGTGCAGCACGGTGTCCTGGCGGTCGGCGCAGATCTGCAGCGAGAGGTCCCCGTGCACCTCGGCGGCCTGCAGGTTGTCGTTGGGGAAGGTCTTCATCGGCGTCAGCTTGAGCGGCTTGGCCTTGGCCAGCCCGTAACGCTCGTCGAAGAGCGAGGCGCCGACGCCGACCGTGACGGTCAGGTGGTCGGCGGGGACGGTCGGGCCGAGGATGCCGCTGTCCGAGGGAGGCGCGCCGACGCCGAGGTCTGGCGGGGTGCCGCCGGCGGTGAGGAAGCGGATCCGCCCGGTCAGGGTCCTGAGGAGGTCTTCGAGTCCCTTGCGGTCCTGGGCGATCACCTGACAGGAGACGAAGGCCGCGTACCCGGGGGCCGGGGTGGTGATCCCGGCCTGGTGCTCGCCGTGGAACGGCACCGCCCCGTTCTTCGCCTGCGAGCCGTCCCCGGCGGAGGTCGGGCCGGCGCCGAGGGTGAGGGCGCCGCCGCCGAGTACGGCGGCCCCGGCCCCGGCACCGAGTGCGGCCCGGACGAAGCTGCGCCGGGCAGGACGGGCCGGACAACCGCCCTCCGCCGGAACCGCGCCGGCCGGCGCAACAGCCTCCGAAGCAATGACATCCGAAGCAACGGCATCCGGCCCGACTGCGTCCGGCGCACCACCCCGAGCAGCGGCAGCGGCGGCGTCGTGCGGGAAGGGGCAGGAGCCGACGGCTGCGGTGTGGTCGGTCATCAGGCGGCCTTCCGGATCTCGAGCAGGGCGGGGACGGGAGCGAGGTCTTCGAGCAGCTGCCCGGTGGCGCCGTTCAGCTTGCGGCGGGCGTCGGCGGGCAGCCGGTCGACCGGGGTCCAGCCCTCGGGCCCGTGGGCGGCCGCGAGGAGGTCACCGACCCGTTTCACCCCGCCGTCCACCCGGGCCGGCAGCTGCGGGTCGCGCTCATCGAGCAGCGGCCGGAGCAGGGTCAGCAGTTCCTGGGTGCCCGCCAGATTGGCCTGGGCGGTGGCCAGGTTGGTGCCGCTGCCCATGTCGGTGTCGCCGGTCAGCTCGAACTGGAGGGTGTTCTCCAGGATCTCGTGGGCGCGCAGCGGCAGGTCGGCCGGGTCGAAGTCCTGGCCGGGGAAGTCCTGTGCCAGCTTGGCGACGTTCTGCGCCAGCTCGTCCGCGACGGGTGTCAGGTCGGCGGCCGACTGGTCGTGCCACAGGCCGTACTCCAGGCGCAGGAAGCCGGTGAATCCGCTGTCCCGGACCTTGTCGGCGAGGCCGTCCGGGCGCCCGTCGATCTTGCCGTCGAGGTCGGCGAAGGTGCCGTAGGCGGCGCCGAGCGAGGCGTACCGCAGGTGCGCGGTGAGCCAGTCGGCCCTGGCGGTGGCGAGGTCGCCGGAGTGGACGTCGTCCTGGAGCTTGCGGGTCTGGGTCACGAGGGTCGCGAGGCCCTGGTCGACGTATTCCTTGTAGCTGTCGAGGGGGCCCTTGAGGTCGTCCTCGGAGACCGGCTTGACGGCCTTGACGGTCTTGACCTCGCCGCCGCCGGTGACGCGCACGGCGGCGGAGGTGACGGCGCTGCCGCCGGTGGGCACACAGCGCCAGGCGTAGTCGCCCGAGCCGATGGTGGCGGTCAGGGCCCGGGTGGTGCCGGGGGCCAGGCCCTCGATCTCGCCGTAGACCGCGCCGCTGCCCGGGTCGACCAGGTACACCTCGGAGACCTTGTCGCCGGTGTTGTGCATCTGGAACACCTGCTGGCCGGGGCGCGGGGTGCCGAAGCCCTTTCCGCAGTCCCGTTCGGAGACGGTGACGGTGGCGGAGCTCTCCTGCTTGCCGTCGCTGACCGCGATCACGGCGCCGGCCACCACCACCGGGACGGCGACCAGCGCGGTCGGCAGCACCCAGCGCGGACGGCCTGCGCGCACCCGCCCGGCATCCTCGACCACGGCCCCGGCCGTCCCGGACTCACCCTTCGCGGCCCCACCCTTCGCAGTCCCACTCTTCGCCGAAGCCGAAGCCGGAACCGGGCCCGAAGCCGGGCCCGGAGCCGGAGCGCCCGCCCCGCCCCGGACACCCTCGATGAACATCGTCATCACAACGCCCAGGTACGCGACGTACCCGACGACCTGCAGGACCGTCATGGTGACGGTCAGGTTGAGCGTGCCCTGGACGAGCGTGGCGTACCAGGACGAGGCGTCCAGGTGCCCGCTCAGGTCGAAGGCGTACGTGCTCCCACCGCCGACCAGCCCGGACTCCTGGAGGTCGCGCAGTCCGTAGCCGAGCACGCCGGCCGCGACGACGATCAGTCCGGCGCCGGTGACGGTGAAGAACCGGGTGAGGTTCATCTTCAGCGCCCGCCGGTACAGGCCCCAGCACAGGACGGTCGAGAGCACCAGGCCGACGGCGGCGCCGAGCAGCGGGCCGGTGGACTCCCCGGCGGTGCGCACGTTCGTCCACAGGAAGAGCGAGGTCTCCAGGCCTTCGCGGGCGACGGCGAGGAAGCTGGTGAGGACCAGTGCGCCCGCGCCCATCGCCAGCGAGGCCTGGACCTTCTCCTTCAGTTCGGCGGAGAGGGTGCGCGCGGAGCGGCGCATCCAGAACACCATCGCGGTGACGAAGCCGACCGCGATCAGACTGAGCACCCCGCCGAACGCCTCCTGGGCGTGGCCGGAGAGGTTGGCGGCGGTGAAGGTGAGCACCGCACCGAAGCTGAGACTGAGCGCGAGGGCGGCCGCGACGCCCGTCCACACCTGGGGCAGCCGGGCCTTCTGGCCCGCCCGGACCATCGTGGCGACCAGGATCGACACGATCAGACCGGCTTCCAGGCCTTCGCGCAACCCGATCAGGAAGCTGGGAAACGCCTCGTCCCACATGCAGCGGGCTCCTCCCCCGGGACCGGCCCGGACCGTCACCTGTCCCCGCCCCGCCACGACGACGGCGCGGCGCCACAGTCGAACGCCCCGGACGTCACGGTCCAGGGCGCCGACTTAGCTTAGGCAAACCTTAGAGCCGCACTGGTCAACTGCAACCCCAGCGCGAGTAAGGGTTGGGTATGGGAACGGCCGCGCCCTCCCCGACGGGGCGCCGGCCCATCACCCGTCAGCCCACCGCCCGTCAGGCCGTCGGACCGTCACCCCCACCATTGCTCGGGCACCGGCTCGGGCTCGGCCGGGACCGTCACCGGTTCAGCGGAGCGCACCAGCAGGTCGCCCGCCTCCGTCGCGGCGACCAGGTAGCCGCACTCGCGCAGCACGAGCGCGGCCGCGTCGCTGAGTGCCGCGCGCGCCTCCCGGGTGGGCGGGCCGTCCGGGTCCGCGCCCGGCGTCCAGCCGACCACCACACCCTCGGGGTGGTGGCCGATCCACAGCGGTGAGGGGCCCGGCTCGGTGTCGAACCCGGCGCGGGCCAGGGCCCCGGTGACGTCCTCGAAGAGTTCACGGTGATCCACCATTGGCGCAGCGTAGGCCGTCGACCGCGCGACCCCCGGACGCGGCGCGCGCCGAATCGGTTCAGCGGCACCCGACCGCAGCATCGACCCCAGTTGGGCCGAGCGGCGGCCAGCCGATCGGGCGCCGGGAACCCCCGTAAGGCCCGACACGAGCGGCCGGACGGGCCGATGGACGTGCACAGTCGGTCCCCTGCCGACAGCATGTCAGAGTAAGCGATCCATCACCCTGAGCAACGAGTCCAGCGGGCCGACCCGGTCCGCGCGCCGGTCCGACCGGCAGGCCCGTATCGAGAGGTCCCATGATCACAACACTTCGCCGGCCGGCGCTCCCGCCGACGGGGCTCCATCACGGCACGCCGAGGACGCCGGGGAGCCCGTCGTGAGAGCCGACCAGCAGTCGCAGCCGGGACCGGTGACCAGCACGCGCGCCAAACCGTCGAACGCGGGTGAGGCGCTGGCCGACTGGACCGACGGCCGGCTCGGCATCTACTCCCTGGCCAAGGCCAATCTGCGCAAGATCTTCCCGGACCACTGGTCCTTCATGCTGGGCGAGGTCGCGCTCTACACCTTCGTCATCATCATCCTGACCGGTGTCTGGCTGACCCTCTTCTTCAACCCGAGCATGGGCGAGGTCGTCTACGACGGCTCCTACGTCCCGCTCAAGGGCATCCCGATGTCGGAGGCCTACGCGTCGACGATGAGGATCAGCTTCGAGGTGCGCGGCGGCCTGCTGATGCGCCAGATCCACCACTGGGCGGCGATCGTCTTCATCGCCTCGATGTTCACCCACATGATGCGGGTGTTCTTCACCGGCGCGTTCCGCAAGCCCCGCGAGATCAACTGGGTCTTCGGCGCGCTGCTGCTCTTCCTCGGCATGTTCGACGGCTTCATGGGCTACTCGCTGCCGGACGACCTGCTCTCCGGCACCGGCATCCGCTTCATGGAGGGCGCCGTCCTCGCCGTCCCGATCGTCGGCACCTACCTGCAGTTCTTCATGTTCGGCGGCGAGTTCCCGGGCCACGACATCATCCCGCGGCTGTTCACCGTCCACATCCTGCTGATCCCGGGCGTCATGCTCGGGCTCCTGGTGGCGCACCTGATCCTGGTCTTCTACCACAAGCACACCCAGTTCGCCGGACCCGGCCGGACCAACCAGAACGTCGTCGGCATGCCGCTGATGCCGGTCTACATGGCCAAGGCGGGCGGCTTCTTCTTCCTGGTCTTCGGCGTGGTCGCGGTCATGTCGGCGATCGCCACGGTCAACCCGATCTGGGCGTACGGCCCGTACCGGCCCGACCAGGTGTCCACGGACGCCCAGCCGGACTGGTACATGGGCTTCTCCGAGGGCCTGATCCGGGTGATGCCGGGCTGGGAGATCAGCGTCTGGGGCGGCCACACCCTGAACCTCGGGGTGTTCGTCCCGCTGATGATCTTCCCGACCGTGCTGATGGTCCTCTGGGGCTGGCCGTTCCTGGAGGCCTGGGTCACCGGGGACCGCGGTGAGCACCACATCGCCGACCGTCCGCGCAACGCCCCGGTCCGCACCGCGTTCGGCGCCGCCTGGATCAGCCTCTACCTGATCCTGCTGGCCGGCGGCGGCAACGACCTGCTGGCCACCCACTTCCACCTGTCGATCAACGCGATCACCTACGCGGTGCGGGCCGGCTTCTTCGCCCTGCCGGTGATCGTCTTCGTGATCACCAAGCGGTGGTGCCTTGGCCTGCAGCGCAGGGACAAGGAGAAGGTGCTGCACGGCCGGGAGACCGGCGTCATCAAGCGGCTCCAGCACGGCGAGTTCGTCGAGATCCACGCCCCGCTGCCGCAGGGCCGGCTCTTCACCCTCACCTCGCACGACCAGCCGCAGCCGGACGTCCTGCCGCCCGCGGTGGACGAGAACGGGGTGGTCCGCAAGACCGGTCTGCTGACCCGCGCCCGGGTGAAGCTGTCCCGCGGCTTCTACGGCCGGGAGAGCCAGATCGCCAAGCCCACGGCGGAGGAGCACGCCGAGGTCACGAGCGGCCACGGCCACCACTGACCCCTCCCGGGGGCACGACGAGGGCCCGCTGCGCCGGCGACGGCACAGCGGGCCCTCGTCGTTCGGGCCGCCCCTGGAACCTCAGCCCCGCAGGGCCGCCGGGACGACGGCGAACAGCGCGGCGGCGACGGTGACGGAGAGGCAGAGCGCCGCCCAGCGGGTGCAGATCCGGCGGCACTCGGCCCGGTAGCGGGCGGCCAGTCGGCGGCAGCGCTCCACCGCGCGGTCGACGACCTCCTCGGCGTAGCGCAGCCGGTCGGCGGTGTAGGCCTGTTCGAGGTTCTCCCGTTCCGCGGCCGGCAGCCAGGGGAACTGCGCGGCGAAGGCGCGGGCGTCCCGCTCGGCCGCCGCGACCTCCGCCTCCCAGGCCAGGTAGCCCTCGATCCGGGCGAACTCCACCCGGGAGTCCGCCCGGCGGGCGTTCCCGGCGGGCTTGCCCTGGCGGGGGTTCCGCGCGCGCGGCGGACGCTGCCTGCCACCCATGGCCGCTCCTCAAGTCCTGTCGGGCCGTCCCGCCGGAATGTGCGGGGCCGAACCCCCGGGCGGAATCGCTCCGCGATCAGGCAACTACTACCAGCGACAAATCGCAGGTGGCGAGCGGCTCGCCACGGCCCCGTACGCCGAGAAAAAGTTGCGCGCTACGCACTATTGCGCGTTGCGCACCTTTTGCCGGACAGTGGTGGCCATGACGACGGATCAACCCGGCCTGCGGGAACGGAAGAAGGCCGCGACCCGGGAGGCACTGAGCTGGGCCGCCCTGCGCCTGGCGGTGGAACGGGGACTGGAGAACGTCCGGGTGGAGGACATCGCGGCCGAGGCCGGGGTGTCGCCCCGCACGTACAACAACTACTTCTCCAGCAAGGCCGAGGCGATCGTCTTCCGGCACCGCGACCGCGTCCGGCGGGCCGCCGGAGCGCTGCGGGGACGGCCGGCCACCGAGCCGCTCTGGGAGGCACTGACCCGGGCCCTGCTCGAACCGTTCGGGGACACGGCCGAGCAGCCGCACCCGCGCTGGACCGCCGCCGTCCGGCTGCTGCTGAGCGAACCGGCGCTCCAGGCCGAGCTGTGGCGCGGCGGGGCCGAGGAGGCCCAGCTCGCGGCCGCCGTGGCCGCCCGGACAGGGACCGACCCGGACCGGGACCTCTACCCGAAGCTGGTCGCCGCGGCGGCCATGGCCGCGGTCAAGGCCGCCAACGACCAGTACCTGACCGCGGACCCGCCGGCGCCGTTCCAGCCGCTGTTCACCGAGGCGCTGCGCCTGCTGGCAGCCGGGCTGCCCGATCCGTCGACCCGATGAAACCGTCTTCTCAGAGGGGGACCCGAGATGATCCACGACGTCGCCGTCGTCGGCGCCGGTCCGAACGGGCTGATGCTGGCCTGCGAGCTGGCACTGGCCGGGATCCGTCCGGTGGTGCTGGAACGGCTGCCCGAACGCTCGCCGGCCCAGAAGGCCAACGGCCTCGTCGGCCAGGTGATCCGGTTGCTCGACCACCGGGGCCTGTACGAGCCGCTCGCCGGCCCGGGCACCCCGCGACCCGTGCCGCGCTTCGTGTTCGGCGCCTTCCCGCTGGACCTGCGACAGCTCGACGGCAACCCACTGTACGCACTGCCGGTGCCGCAGCACCGGATCGAGGAAGTCCTCGAGGAGCGCGCCCGCGGGCTCGGCATCGCCGTACGCCGCGGCTGCGAGCTCACCGGCCTCGCCCAGGACGCGACGGGAGTGACGATCGACTGCCAAGGCCCGGACGGTGACGGGCGGTTGCGCGCCCGCTACCTGGTCGGCGCCGACGGCGGACGCAGCACCGTCCGCAAGCTGGCCGGGATCGGCTTCCCCGGGGTCACCTCGCCCGACCCGGTCTCACGCATCGCGCACGTGCTGCTCCCGGAGGAGGTGCGCACCACCGACACCGGCGAGTTCCTGCTGCCCGGCTGCCCGACCCCGTTCCGACCGTTCACCCACACCCGTACCGAGCACGGCGTCTTCGTCATCGCCCCCTTCGGCCCGGACGCCACCATGGTCGCCACGTCGGAGTGGGGCGGCCCGACGCCCGCCGAGGAGAGCCCGCTCACCCTGGACGAACTGCGCGCCAGCATCCGCCGGGTGACCGGCGCCGACCTGGCGCTCACCCCGGCCCGCACGCCCGGCCCGCTCACCCCGCGCCGCCAGGTCGGCCACAACACCCGGCTCGCCGAACGCTACCGGCAGGGCCGTGTCCTGCTGGTCGGCGACGCCGCGCACGTGCACGCCGCGACCGGCGGCCCAGGCCTCAACCTCGGCCTGCAGGACGCCGCCAACCTCGGCTGGAAGCTCGCCGCCGAACTCTCCGGATGGGCCCCGCCCGGCCTGCTGGACAGCTACCACGACGAGCGGCACCCGATCGGCGAGCGGGTCTTCATGCACTCGCAGGCCCAGATGGCGCTGATGGCCCCGGGCCCCGGGACCACGGCGGTGCGCGCCCTGTTCGGCGAACTGCTGTCGCACCCGGACAACCTCGGCCGGATCGCCGCGCTGATGGCGGGCAGCGACATCCGCTACGACACCGGCTGCCCGCACCCGCTCGCCGGACGGTTCGCGCCGGACCTCGCGCTCGGCACCGCCGCCGGGCCCGCCCGGCTCGCCGAACTCGCCCGCACCGGACGCCCCTTGCTGCTCGACCTCGGCGGCGGCAAGCACGCGGACGGCGCGGCCGGGTGGCGGGACCGGGTGGACACCGTGGTCGCCGACTGCGCCGAACCGCCCGCCGGCGCCCTGCTGCTGCGCCCGGACGGGTACGTCGCCTGGGCGTCGGAAGCCGACGACCCCGATCCGGACGGCCTCGCCGAGGCCCTGCGCACCTGGTTCGGCGACGCCCGCGGCTGAGTCGCGACCACCGCTGCGCCACGCCCGCGGCTGAGTACGCGCACGTGGTCGCGATGTGCACCGATGTTCACCGTCGGGGGAAACACCTGATCCGGACCTTCCGGCGCGAGTGACGCCCGGTCAACTATGGTCGTCGCGGCCCGCCCCACCGGGGGCGGTCCTCCAACCGACGAGACGGGGAAACTGTGCGCATCGGAATCATCGGCACGGGCATGGTCGGGCAGACGCTGGGGAGCAAGCTGGTCTCGCTCGGCCACCAGGTGACGCTGGGATCCCGCGAGAAGGGCAACGAGAAGGGCCTGGCCTGGGCCGCGCAGGCCGGCCCCGACGCCCAGGCCGGGACCTTCGCCGAGGCGGCCGCCTTCGGCGAGGTGGTGCTGAACGCCACCGGCGGGACGGTCGCCCTGGCCGCGCTGCGGGCGGCCGGGGCCGAGCACCTCGCGGGCAAGCTGCTGATCGACGTCTCCAACCCGCTGGTCTTCGGTCCGGAAGGCCAGGTCAGCCTCGACCCGGTGAACACCGACAGCGTCGGCGAGCGCATCCAGCGCGAGTTCCCGGAGGCCCGGGTGGTCAAGGCCCTCAACACCATCAACTGCGAGCTGATGGTGGAGCCGGGCCGGCTGTCCGGCGAGCACAACCTCTTCGTCGCCGGCGACGACGCGGCGGCCAAGGCGGAGGCCGTCGCGCTGCTCGGCGGCTTCGGCTGGCCGGCCGAGTGGATCATCGACCTCGGGGACATCTCGGCCGCCCGGGCGACGGAGATGATGATGCCGCTCTGGCTCCGGATGATGCGGCACTTCGGCGACGCCGACTTCAACTACTCGTTCCGGCGCCCCGCGTAACGCACCGGGCCGCCCCCTCGGTGCGCCGAGGGGGCGGCCCGCGTCCACCGCGGGTCGCACGGGGCGGCGTACGGGGACCGGGCGGACCGGGGCCCCGGGCGGCGGTGGCCGCACCGCGGTGGGGGAGAATGGACCGCATGTCCCGACCTCGTTCCGAGCCCCGCGCCGCCGCGCCCCGGCTGCTGCCCTCCTCCCCCTGCCCGTGCGGCCTGCCCGCCGCCTACGGGGACTGCTGCGGCCGACTGCACCGCGGCCAGGCCGCCGCCACCACCGCCGAGTCGCTGATGCGCTCCCGGTTCAGCGCCTTCGCCGCGCAGGACGAGGCGTACCTGCTGCGCACCTGGCACCCGGACACCCGGCCCGCCGAGGTCGACTTCGACCCGGCGCTGCGCTGGACCCGGCTGGAGGTGGTCTCCACGACCGAGGGCGGCGCGTTCCACGCGGAGGGCACGGTCGCCTTCCGCGCGCACTGGACCGAGGGCACGGAGCAGGGCGTACTCGCCGAGCACAGCCGCTTCGTGCGGTACGAGGGCGCCTGGGTGTACCTCGACGCCCTCTCGCTCGGCTGAGCCGCCCCGCCCGGGGAACTACAGGTAGTCGTCCAGGCGGCCCAGGGTGAACCCGGCCGCGGTGACGTCGTTGACGACCTTGCGCAGCAGGTCCGGCATGGTCGCCTTCCAGATGTCGGTGCCCCGGAAGTGGGTCAGGATGATGTCGCCCGGGTGCAGCTGCCGGTCGTCGTAGCGCCACTCCATGTGGTCCGGGAAGGCCTCCTCGTTCCACAGCGGCACGGCCTGCACGCCGCAGGAGGCCGCCGCGCGCAGCGTCTCGTCGTTGTACTCGCCGTACGGCGGCCGGAACAGCCGGGGGCGGACGCCGATCTGCTGCTCCAGCTGGTCCTGCTGGTCGCAGATCTCCCGGCGCTGGGTCTCGTAGTCCAGGACCTTCAGGTTGCGGTGGTTGATCGTGTGGTTGTTGATCTCCACGCCCTGGGCGTGCATGTCGCGGAAGTAGCCGTAGTTCTCGCGGGCCAGGTAGTCGGAGACGAAGGCGCTGAACGGGATGCCCAGCTCCTCGGCCATCCTGGTGAACGCCGGGTCCTTCTCGGCGCCGTCGTCGACGGTCAGGAAGACCACCTTGTCGTCGGTCGGCACCCGGTAGACCACCGGCGGGCGGCCGTCCGCGAGCTTGACGCCCTGGACCGGGGTGAGCCGGGCCCTGGTCGCCGGGCGCGGCAGGGCCTTCAGCGGCGGGCGCTCCAGGCCCCAGCGCTGCGCGGTCTCCAGGGCGGTCCGGACGGCGGTCTCCTGGCGGGCGACCGCCTCGCTGCTGGCCTCCTCCTCCTGGCGGGCCAGACCGGGCAGCAGCGGCGGGGCCGCCGGCACGCGGGCCGCGCCGCGGTCGGCGGCCTCGACGGGCCCGCCGGGAGCCGCGGCCGCCTTGGGGGCGGGTGCCGCGTCCGTCCTGGCCGGCTCCGTCCTGGCCGGGGCCGCCCCGGGCGCGGCGGGGCCGGCCGGACCGGCGCAGCCGGCGAGGACGGCGGAGAGGCAGACGGTGGCCAGCAGGCCGTTCCGCACACCGCCCCGACGCTTCTGACTCCCCCTCAAACCCCCATTAGTCTGACAATCTGATGGTCTGTCCATAGCTGCACTGCTCCCCCGCCGTGCACCCCCTCCAATCCCCCCATCACCCGCGCGGGGCAACGGCGCGCCGGGGGCCTTGCCGTTCCTTTGCCGTCGGGAGCCGTCGGGAGCCGTCGGAAGCCGTCCGGAGCCGTCGGGAGCCGTCCGCCCGGGGACCGATGACGACGGCGAGGGCTCCGAAAACCGATTGCGACGGCCCGGCCGGAAGTGGATCATGCCCGCATGACCGACACCGCGCCTCGCCGTACCGACCTCTGGGCCGTCTCTCCGGCCGACGTGACCACACCCGAGGCCCTGGAGCTGCTGCGCGAGTACTACTACGACGTGGCCAACCGCTACTACCGCCTCCACCTCGGGCGGGAGGGCACCCCGGAGGAGCTGGAGTCCGGCCTGGCCGACTCCCCCAGCGACGACCTCACCGCGCCGGACGGCCTGTTCCTGATCGGCCGCCACGACGGCACCGCCCACTCCTGCGCCGGCCTGCGGCGGCTCGACGCCACCACCGTCGAGCTGACCCGGGTCTACGTCCGCCCCGGCCTGCGCGGCACCGGCGGCGGCGCCCGGCTGCTCGCCGCCGTCGACGAGGCCGCCCGCTCCCTCGGCGCCGAGCGGATCGTCCTCGACACCCGGCTCGACCTCGTCGAGGCCCGAGCGCTCTACCTCCGCCACGGCTACCAGGAGATCCCCGCCTACAGCAACGGCCCGTACGCCCAGGTCTGGTACGGCAAGGAGCTCACCGCGCCCGCCCGCCCGGCGAGTTGAGCGGCAGCGACGACCCGGCGGCCCTGGACGTGATCGCCGCGACGGTCCGGGTCTGCACCGCGTCGGAGTAGGGCTACTGGCCGTCCGTCAGGGCGGCCTCCAGCTCGGCCGCCGAGGGCGGGTTGGCGCCCGGGCGGGAGACGGTCAGGGCGGCGGCCGTCACCGCGTGGGAGAGGCAGGTCGTGAGGTCGGCGGCGGTCGCGCGGGTGTGCAGGAGGGCGGCCATGAAGGAGTCCCCGGCGCCCACGGTGTCCGCCACCGCGACCGGGACGGCCGCCGCCCCGACCCGCTCACCCTCCGCGCTGCGGGCGAACGCGCCCCCGGCGCCGAGGGTCACCGCGACCACGGCGGGGCCGAGGGCCAGCCAGCGCTCGGCGACCGCGTCCGGGCGCTCGCCCGGGTACAGCCAGGCCAGGTCCTCGTCGCTCGCCTTGACCAGGTCGCTCAGGGCCACGCAGCGCTCGACCCGCCGGACGGCCTCGGCCCGCTCCCCCATCAGCGCGGGGCGCACATTGGGGTCGTAGCTGATCTCCGCCCGATCGCGCCACCGCTCCACCAGCGCCAGCACCGCCGCGGCGCCCGGCTGGGTGACCGCGCCGATCGAGCCGATGTGGACCGCGGTGGGCGCCTCCGCGAGCTCGGCCGCCGCCACTGCGGTGAACGGCAGCGTCCAGCCGATGTCGAAGGCGTACTCGGCCCGCCCGTGCCCGTCCAGCCGGACCACGGCCGTGGGCGTCCGCTCGACCTCGGCGGCCCGTACCCGCACGCCCGCCGACTCCAGGTGCGCCCGGATCAGCCGGCCGTCGGCGTCCGGTCCGAGCTCGGTGAGCAGCGTGGCCCGGCGGCCCAGCCTGGCCAGGCCGTACGCGACGTTCGCGGGGCTGCCACCGGGGTGCACCCGGTCCGGGGCGCCATCCGTACGGACGATGTCGGCCACGCACTCGCCGATCACCAGTACGTGCGAAGCTGGGCTGGTCACGGCGGCTCCTGGCATCCGGTGGGGCGTCGGCTGGGCCGCCAGCCTACGGGGTGCGTCCGGGTGGGGCGCCAGGGCATGGAAGTACGGCCGCCGGACCTGGCCAGGTCTCCGGCGGCCGTGGCCCCGTCCGTCAGGGGACGAAGCACTTCCGACGTTAGACCGTGCCCGGGGGCCGCGCCATCACCGTGGGCCGTCCGGGGGACGACGGAGTGTCGCCCGCTCCCTGTTCGCCGTTCCCCCTTGATCTCCGAATCGCGCCCGGCGGCGCCCGGCGGTCCACTAGCATCCGTGCGCGGTCTTCCTGTCCCGGCGGCTCCCGCACCCGCTCCCCGCTGCTGAAATGCGGTGATCGCCCTTGCCCAGGCCCCGTACCGGTCTCCTCCTGTCGCTCGCGTTCAGCGCGGTGCTGCTGTCCGCGAGCGTTCCGACGGCCGGCGCCGTCGACGGGCTGGGCGATCCGGTCTTCCCCACGCTCGGGAACACGGGGTACCGGGCGCTCGCCTACGACCTGGCCTTCGACTACCGGGCCGACAGCCGCACGGTGGACGCCACCGCCGTGATCACCGCCCGGCCCGACCGCACCCTCGCCCACCTGGACCTGGACGCGCTCGGACTGTCCGTGCGCGCCGTCCGGGTCGACGGCCGCCCGGCCGGCTTCGCCACCCACGACGAGAAGCTGACCGTCACCCCGGCCAGGCCGTTCCGCCGGGGCGTCACCACCGAGGTGACGGTCGAGTACACCGCCGATCCGCGGGCCGCGCTGCCGCACACGGGCTGGGTCCCCACCCCGGACGGCTTCGCGGTGGCCGGCCAGCCCAGGAGCGCGCACACCGTGTTCCCGTGCAACGACCACCCCGGCGACAAGGCGCGGTTCACCATCGCGGTGACCGCCCCGGACGGCCTGCTGGGCGTCGCCGGCGGCGAGTTGGCGCGGACCGAGCGGCACGGCGACGGCCGCACCACCCGCCGGTACGTCTCCGCCGAACCGATGGCCACCGAGGTGGTGCAGGTCTCGGTCGGCGACTACACCGTCCGCGAGCGCACCGGACCGCACGGGCTGACGCTGCGCGACGTCGTGCCGACCGCCCGCGCCGCCGAGCTGGAACCCGCGCTGGACCTCACCGCCGACCAACTCAGCTGGGCCGAGGCGCACCTGGGGCGCTTCCCGTTCCGGACCTACGGCCTCATGCCGGCCAACACCGACGACCCCGCCGCGTTCGCGTTCACCGGCCTGGAGACCCAGACCCTGACCCTCTACAAGCCGAACTTCCTGCGCCAGCCGGAGGCGGCGATCGGCTCGCACATGATGCACGAACTGGTGCACTCCTGGTTCGGCGACAGCGTCTCCCCCGCCCGCTGGTCCGACCTCTGGCTGAACGAGGGTCACGCCGACTACTACGGCCTGCTCTACCGCTACGAGCGCGGCTGGCCGGACAGCGCGGGCCACACCACCCTGGTCGACCGGATGCGCCAGGTCTACGGCCTCGGCGACCAGTGGCGCCACGACTCCGGGCCGGTCGCCGCCCCGGACGCCGCCGACCTCTTCGACAGCCAGCGCTACACCGGCGGGACACTGGTGCTGTTCGCGCTGCGCGAGAAGGTCGGCGCCGACACCTTCGACCGGATCGAACGCACCTTCCTGAGCCGCTTCCAGTACGGCAACGCGACCACCGAGGACTACGTGCGCACCGCCTCCGAGGTGTCCGGGCAGGACCTGGGCGGGTTCCTCCACGACTGGCTGTACGGGCTGCGCACACCTCCGATGCCTGGGCACCCGGACTGGACGGTGGCGCCCGTCGGCGCGGGAGCCGCTCCGGGCGAGGCCCGGGCGGCGGACGGGACGGGGGTGGCCCGGGGCTCCGGAACGCTCTGACGGCGCGACCGGGGCGGCTGTCGCACGCCCCGGCGCACCGGTGTGCGTCCGGTCGCGGCGTGCGCGCCCTGACCGGCAGGGGCTGGTGGGGCCATGGTGGTTCCCACGGCCCGCCCGCCGTCCGGCCTGAGTCCCGGCCGGCGCGCGGGCCGTCCAGCTCTCGGCCGCCCGACTGTCCGCCGCCCGGTCGCCGTCCGCCCGTCCGCGTCGGCCCGAGCCCGATTGTCAGTGGCCGCTGCTAGCGTTCCCCACACGATCGAGGAACGGTCGTGGAGCGAACGGGGGCTGTCCATGGGTGTCGAGCTGAGGGAGTTCGGGGTCGGGGTCTACGACCGCTGGACGGCGCTGTGGAACGGCGAGTTGGAGCTGGCCGAGAAGATCATGGCGCCCGACTTCACCCTGCGGTACACGCAGGCGGGGTCGGAGGTGTTCGACGAGGTGCGGACGCCGGCGGGGCTGGCCGAGGTGATCCGGCAGTGGCACGCCAAGCGGTCGGAGCTGCGGTTCGCGGCCGAGGGCGTCGCGGTGGTCGACCTGGAGTCGGTCGACGGGGTGGTGTCGGGTCTGGTGGCCCGGCCGTACCTGGCGAGCTTCTCCGACGGCGAGGGCGGAGTGGTGGCGCGCAGCGGGACGGACACCCTGCGGATCGAGGACGGGCTGATAACCGAGGTGTGGTCGGTCTCCTCCGGCTCCGCCGGGCGGACCTTCTACCGCGCCTGACGCACCGTCTGCGCGTGCGTGCCGGAGGTGCGCGACGGGGGGTGTGCGGGGCGGCACGCGCGGGCCGTTCCCGTAACCCTTCCGGCGCAGCGTCGTTGGACCGGCCATGAAGAAGCGCAGCATGCTCGCCGTCGCCTCGCTCGCCGTGGGTGTCGTGGCCTCCCTCACCGCGCCCAGTGCGCACGCCAGCGCCGTGGGCGGCCAGGAGGGACTGCCCGGGCCGCTGAGCAGCGCGCCCGACGTGGTGCCGGGCCAGGTCGGCGACGCGGGCGGGGTCGTCGGCCAGGCCACGGGCTACGTGACCGGCTCGGCGGACGGGCTGGTCGGGGTCACCCCCGCCTAGTCCCGTCCGCTCCGCTCCGCTCCGTTCCGGTGCTGTCCGCTCCGGGCGGGCTGTTCAGGACATCGGCGCTCCGAGGTCCTGGGTCCAGTAGGGGGTGCCGGCCTGGCTGGTCGCGAGGCCGACGCCGATGTCCTTGAAGCCGCAGTCGAGCATGTTCGACTGGTGGATGCCGCCGTCCATCCAGCGGGTGAAGACGGCGGCCGGGGTGGTCGGGCCCCGGTCGAGGTTCTCGCCCCACTGGGACCAGCGATAGCCGGCGGCGGTGATCCGGGCGTCGGTGCGGACACCGTCCGGGTTGACGTGGTCGAAGAAGCCGCGGGTGGCCATGTCGTCCGCGTGCTTCTGGGCGGCGCTGTGCAGCCTGGGGTCGATCCGCAGCGGGGCGCAACCGGCCTTGGCGCGTTCGGCGTTGACCAGGTCCACCAGCTGGCGCTCGGGGTTGGGCGCCGGCGGGGCGCTGATGGTCCGGGTCGCGGTCGGTGTGGCGGTGGGCGTCGGGGTCTGGGTCGGGGTCTCCGTGGGCGTCGGGGTGGGCGCCGGCGAGGGGACGACGGCCACGGGTGCGGCCGCGACCGTCGGGGTGTCCCGGGCGGCGACCGGGGCGGTCGTCTCCGGCCCGACCACCTGCGGCGGCTCGCCGTGCTGCGGCCAGACCAGCGCGAGGGTGGTCACGGCCACCGCGGCGGCCGCGCCGCTCACCAGGACGGCCTTGCGGGCCGCGGTGCCGGCCCAGCCCCCGTGTGCTCCCGCACCGGCGTGCGCGCCCGCTCCCGTGCCGGAGCCGGCTCCCGTACCCGAACCGAGTCCGGCACCCGAGCCGGCTCCGGCCGCGGCGCTCTGGGCAGCGGTCTGGGCAGCCACGGTGGCGGCGGTGTGCTGGAAGTGGAGCAGGAGGGGCGAGCCGAGCGGGATCGGCACCAGCACGAGGCCGGCCAGCAGGGCCTCGGCGGGGTAGAGGTCGCGGCCGAGGCCGTCGCAGCCGGCGCAGCTGCGGATGTGGCGGGCGATCCGCTTGCGCCAGACCGAGTTCGGGGTGCCGTCGAAGCCGGCGGTGAGTTCGGTCAGGTCGGGGCAGCGCGGGTAGGCGCCGAGCGCGCGGACGACGACGCGGCCGGCTTCGAGCTGCTTCTTCATCCGCTGGACGCGGACGGCGGTGTGCGCCGTGCTCAGGTCGAGGGCCTCGGCGAGCTCGGCGCGGGTGAGGTCGCCCGCGGCCTCCAGCCACCACAGCGAGAGCAGTTCGCGGTCGTCCGGATCGAGCCAGCGGGTCGCCTCGGCGACCTCGCGGCGCTGGCCGGAGAGGCCGAGCCGCAGGATGGTGAGGTCGGTGAAGTCGGCCCTGGGGTCGGCGACCTCCCAGGTCTCGTCCAGTCCGCCGACGGCCTGCTGCTGGCCGGCCGCGTGGCGGCGACGGATCTGGTTCATGGTGATGGCGACCAGCCAGGACCGGAAGGACTCCGGGTCGCGGAGCCCGTCCAGTCCGTCGAGGGCGCGGATCATGGTCTCCTGCGCGACGTCGTCCACGTCGGCGTGGCCGCCGAGGGCGCGGCCGGCCACGTTGTAGACGAGCGGCAGCCAGGTGGCGACCAGCGCCTCCTGGGCCTGCCGGTCGCCGGCCTGCGCCGCGAGCACCAGGGTGCTCCCGGTCCTGTTCTGCACATCAGCGTTCATGGTCCGCACTCCGAATTGCCGTGTTTCCGTCCGCCGCTGCCTCCTCGGAGACCTGTGGGGAGTGATCAGATAACAACAATGTGCGCGGAATCGGAAAATCGGACCGCCCCGGGGCCCGGAACGGGGCCACGGGTCAGGTCACGGGTCAGGCCGGGCGGGCGGGTCGGGGGTACGTGGAAGCGGGTCGGGCCGGTTGCCGGGCCGGGCTCGGTCAGGCCGGGGCGGCGAACACCTGGGTCCACCACGGGCCGCCCGACCCGGTCCGCACACCCACCCCGAGCTGCTTGAACGAGCAGTTCAGGATGTTGGCGCGGTGACCGGGGCTGTTCATCCAGGCGTCCATCACGGCGGCCGGGTCCTTCTGCCCGCGGGCGATGTTCTCGCCCCAGGTGCTCCAGCGGTAGCCGGTCGCCTCGATCCGGTGGTCGGCGTGGTAGCCCTCGGGGCTCGCGTGGTCGAAGTAGTTGCGGTCGGCCATGTCGTCACTGTGCGACTGGGCCGCGGTGGCCAGCCTGGGCTCGGCGGCGACCGGCCCGCAGCCGGCCTTGGCGCGCTCGGCGTTGACCAGGTCCACGACCGCCTGGGCGTCGGAGGGAGCCGCGCCACCGCCCACCGGGGCGGTGGCGGTGCGCCGGGCGGTGGTCGGCGCGGCGGCCGCCGTCCTGGACGCGCTCGCGGTCGCCTTGGCGGCGGAGGCCGAGGCGGTGGGGGTCGGGGTCGGGGTCGGGGTGGCGGTGGCCGAGGCCGTCGGGGTGGCCGGGGCGGTGGCGGTGGGCGTGGCCAGGGCGCTCGGGGTGGCGGCCGGGTCGGTCGTGCTCGGCCCGGCCGACGGCACCGCCGCGCCCAGGTCCGCGCCCCCGGCGCCGGGGACCTGGATGCCCTCGTGGGTGCCGATCTCGGCGGCGATCAGCGCGTCGGCGGCCATCGCCTGGCCCATGGTGTCCCGGTCGGTCTGCTTGCCGCCGTACGCCGCGTAGCCGGCGCCGGCCAGCGCGGCGATCAGCCCCGTCCCGGCGACCGCCGCGACGACGGCGGTGACCGGCACGAACCCGCCGCGCCGCCCCCGACGGCCCCGCCCGGCGTGCCGGTCGGCGGCCCGCCGCGCGGCCCGGCCACCGGCCCGGCCACCCGTGCCGCCGTCGTCACCGGTCGCCGGGAGGATGGTCGTCCTGTCGTCGCTGTTCACGTCGTCACACTTTCTGCTCCGGGGCCGGCTGTCGGGTGCCGACACCTGGGAGACCTCCCGGCGGCGCGCCGATAACAGAAAGTCCGAACGAATGTCCGGCGGGACGGTCACGTCCTCAGCGCACCGCGGTGTCCGGGGCCATGTCGTAGGTGAGGAACGGGGTCCGGGTGGCGACCTGGTCGTACTTGGCGCGGGCCCGGTAGTTGGTCTCGGAGGTGATCCAGCGGACGGTGACCCAGCCGCGCTCGGCGGCGATCTCCCGCAGCCGGGCCAGCAGCAGGTCCACCGCCCCGCCGCCGCGCACCTCCGGCGCGACGAAGAGATCGTCCAGGAAGCACCCGACGGCTCCGTGCAGCGGCCGGGCGAACGGCCGGTAGTGGGCGAGGCCGACCGGCCGCCCCTCGCCGTCCCGGACCAGCAGCCCGTCCAGCTCGTGGGCCGGATCCCGGAGCCAGGACCACACCAGCTCCGCCTTCTCGTCCGGGCACGGCACCCGGTAGAAGTCGCAGTACCCGCGGAAGAGTTCACGCCAGGCGGCGAACTCGTCGGCCTCGGGCGCGCCGACGCTCCAGCGGTCGGCGGGGGTGCTGCTCATCTCGGTCTCCTCGGGGTCACGGCGTTTCGCGGCCCCCAGCATGACGCCCCGTCGCCCCGCCACCGATCTCCACCCCGGCCAAGACCGCCGGCCCCGCGCTCCACTCCGGCACGTGGCAGCCGGGCGGTGCCGGAGCGGTCCCGAGGGGGTGGGCCACCCGCCGTCGGTCCGGGGGCATCCCGGCGGAGCCGAGGACGACGGGGATTGACGGGGATCGACGGGGATGCGCCTGGCCACCCGGGAACGCCGGGCTTGGGCTCGGCGCTGGCTCGACGGCCTCGCGAAGCCTCAGACGGCGACCGCCTCAACGGGCTCCCGGGATTCCGGGCGGTCCGGAGCAGCGGCCGGAGCGGTGGCCTGGGCGGCGGCACGCAGCGCCGCCTCGACCCGGCGGTTGTTGGTCATGGTCGACGTGACGGCGGTCATGGTGAGGAGGAGGCCGGCGGCGGTGTAGAGCGGGGTGCGCACGTCGAAGGCGGTGGCCAGCCAGCCGCCGAGGAAGGCGCCGAACGGGGCGGCGCACATGCTCAGCATGCGGGAGGTGGAGGCGACCCGGCCCATCAGGTGGGCGGGGACGATCGACTGTCGGAGGGAGGGGGCCAGCACCATCGTGGCGCCCATGCCCGCTCCGCAGACGGCGAGCGCGAGGCCGGCGACGTACGGGTTCGGGGCGGCGGCGAGGCCCAGGATGGCGAACCCCTCGACCGCGGCCGTGCAGGTGAGCGCGGCGCCGGTGCCGAGCCGTCGGCCGAGGAAGGAGGCGATGCCCGCGCCGAGCAGGCCTCCGGCGGCCTCCGCCGTGAGGAGCAGGCCGAAGCCGAAGGTGTCGGTGCCGAGACGGTCGTGCGCGAAGAGGGCGAGTACGGTCTCCACGCCGAGGAAGGCGATGTTCCCGACCGCCGGACGTAGTGCGAGCCCGAGCAGCAGCCGGTCCCGGAACACGTACGAGGCGCCGGCCCGCGCCTGCCGCAGCAGCGACTCACCCGCCTGCGGTACGGGCCGGGGCGCGGCGGGCAGCGACCGTACGAGCAGTGCGGAGAGCGCGAACGAGACCGCGTCGGCGAGCAGCGGGACCGCCCGCCCGAGCGCGAGCAGGGCGCTGCCCGCGGGCGGCCCGGCGAAGCCGGACGCGGCGGTCTGGGTGCCGCGCAGACGGGAGTTGGCGCGCTCCAGGAGCGCGGGGTCGCGGCCGAGCAGATCCGGCAGGTAGGCCGTGGCGGCCGTGTCGAAGAAGAGCCCGCCGAGGCCGAGCAGGAAGGCGACGGCGGCGAGCAGTGGAATGCTCAGCACGTCGAGCGCGGCCGCCGCCGCCGGTATCGCGAGCAGCACCGCGCGGGCCGCGTCCGCGATCCACATCGTGCGCCGGCGGTCCCAGCGGTCCACCAGCGCACCGCCGAGCACGCCGAAGAGCAGCCACGGCAGTGTTCCGGTGGCCGTGACGACGGCGAGCGCCATCGGATCCCGCGTCAAGGTCAGCGCGAGCAGCGGCAGCGCGGCGTGCATCACCCCGTCACCGAGCGAGGACACCGTCTGCGCGGTCCACAGCCGTCCGAATCCGGTCGGCAGCTTCTGTGTCTCCGAGGTCACTTGGCTTCCCCCTCGGCCTGCTCGCGGGTCGCCGGGTGGAACAGTGCGAAGACGAGTGACGCGTCCGGGAGCGACGGGTCGGACAGCTCCCGGTACTCGTCCGCCAGGGCCTGCAGCCGCGCCCCCAGCTCCGCGAACTGCTCCTCGGTGAGCCGCAGGTGCGCCATCCGTACGTGCCGCTCGCCGTCCGCCGGCGATGCCTCCAGGTCCGCCACCGCGTGCCGCATCAGCACGTCCGGCCCTCCCTCGCCCGGGGCCGGCAGCACGATCGACCGGGCGGCCATCGCGTAGTACCGCTCGGTGACCCCCCGGACCTTGCGCGTCCGCACCACCTTCACCAGCCCGGCCCGTTCGAGCAGCCGTACGTGGTAGCTGGAACTCCCCTTCGCGAGGCCCACTCGCTCGGCGATCTGGGTGATCGTCGCGGGCTCGAAGCGGAGCACGGCCATGATCCGGTGGCGCGTGAGGTTGGAGACGGCGCGTAGTTGCTCGTCCGTGGTGACGTGGAACGTCTCGGGAAGATCATCGGTAGGCATGGCTCCAATGGTCAACACTTCTTGACCATTGCGCAAGGGGGTTTTCCCGGTTTTCCGGAATCGGCTGCCCGGAATCCGCTGCCCGGGCGACGGCCCGCGGGGGCGGGGATGCTGGGTGGAGGAGGTGGTGGTGTGTCCGGATTGCTGCGGTTGGCGGAGGTGTCGCGGGCGGTGGCCGCGGAGCCGGGGCGGCGGGCGAAGACGGGACTGCTGGCGGGCTGTCTGCGGGAGTTGGGCCCGGCGGAGGCACCGGCCGCGGTGGCGCTGCTGTCCGGGGAGTCGCAGCGGCTGCGGACGGGGGTGGGGCCGGCGGCGCTGCGGGGCCTGCCGGGGCCGGCCGGGGAGGCTTCGCTCGGGGTGCGGGAGGTGGAGCGGGAGCTGGAGCGGATCGCGGGCGTGCACGGCGCCGGGTCGCAGACCGAGCGGCGGCGGTTGCTGCACGGGCTGTTCGCGCGGGCGACCGGGGTGGAGCAGGGGTTCCTGCGGGCGGTGCTGGTCGGAGACCTGCGGCAGGGGGCGCTGGACGCGGTGGTCGGGGACGCGGTCGCGCAGGCGGCCGAGGTGCCGGCGACGGCGGTGCGGCGGGCGCTGATGTTCCGGGGTTCGGCCCGGGCGGTCGCGGAGGCGGCGCTGACCGGCGGAGCGCCGGCGCTGGCGGAGTTCCGGCTGGAGGTGGGGCGGGCGGTGCGGCCGATGCTGGCCGCCTCCGCACCGGACGTCGCCTCCGCGCTGGAGCGCACCGGCCCGGCCGCGATCGAGTGGAAGCTGGACGGGATCCGGGTGCAGGTGCACCGGGACGGCGGGGAGGTCGCGGTGTTCACCCGCAGCCTGGACGACATCACCGCGCGCGTCCCCGAGGTGGTGGAGGCCGCGCTGGCGCTGCCGCTGCGCTCGGCGGTGCTGGACGGCGAGGCGATCGCACTCGGCCCGGACGGGCGGCCGCGCCCGTTCCAGGAGACCGCCGCGCGCGCCGCGGCCCGGCGGGATCCGGAACGGCTGCGTGCCGAAGTCCCGCTCAGCGTGCACTTCTTCGACCTCTTGCACCGGGACGGCGCGGACCTGGTGGACCGGCCGGGCCGGGAGCGCTGGGCGGCGCTGGCCGGGGCGGCGCCGCCGGAACTGCGGGTGGCCCGCACCGAGACCGGGGACCGCGAGCGGGCGCTGACCTTCTTCCGCGACACCCTGGCCCTGGGCCACGAGGGCGTGCTGGTCAAGGACCCGGCGGCCCCGTACGCGGCCGGACGGCGCGGCGCCGGCTGGATCAAGGTGAAGCCCCGGCACACCCTCGACCTGGTGGTGCTGGCCGCCGAATGGGGCAGCGGACGGCGGATCGGGTTCCTCAGCAACCTGCACCTGGGCGCCCGGGCGGCGGACGAACCGGGGCTCGGCCCCTGGGTGATGCTCGGCAAGACCTTCAAGGGCCTCACCGACGAGACGCTCGCCTGGCAGACCGCCGAACTGCTGGCCCGGGAGACCGAGCGGGACGCCTGGACGGTACGGGTGCGCCCGGAGCTGGTGGTGGAGATCGCCTTCGACGGCCTGCAGCGCAGCCCCCGCTACCCGGCCGGCCTCGCCCTGCGGTTCGCCCGGGTGGTGCGCTACCGGCCGGACAAGGGCGCCGCCGAGGCCGACACCGTCACGACCGTCCGGGAGATCGCCGCCGCCGAGGGCCTGTCCCCCTGAGCTCGCCGCCAGACCCGAGGGCGGACTCCGACGAATCTGATGGAGATTCAAACCTGTTGTGCCCCACGGATGTTGCGACAGGGGCCGAATCGGCCATTCTCGGCGATCCCGCCACCGCACCCTCCGTGGACGGAGGAGCGGCGGGTTAGGTTGGCAATGACAACGAGAGGCGGCCGCCGGGCAGCCGGCGGCGCACTGGCGAGAGGTGCCCGACCATGCGGGTGAAC
Organism: Kitasatospora xanthocidica; assembly: GCF_014656195.1. Taxonomy (GTDB): domain Bacteria; phylum Actinomycetota; class Actinomycetes; order Streptomycetales; family Streptomycetaceae; genus Kitasatospora; species Kitasatospora xanthocidica. Next base: position 189,693 of record NZ_BNBY01000011.1, read on the forward strand.
ATCGACCGGGACCGCTGCTGCAGCTCCGGGATGTGCGTCATGAACGTTCCCGAGGTGTTCGACCAGGACGACCAGGACAGTCTGGTGAGACTCCGTCAGACCACCTTCCGGCCCGAGCAGTTCGACGATCTACGACTGGCCTCCCAGCTCTGCCCGGGCGGCGCGATCACCGTCACCGAGGACGAGTCCTCCGGGCCCACCGGCTGACGCGGAGGAGCACCACCACGTACCACCACGTACCACCACGTACCACCACGTACCACCCGAACCGCCGTGACGGCACGCCAGTCACCCCACCCCCCCACCGGAGCACACCGCCACGCGAGGAGACCCCGCCTTGACGAGCACACCGACCACCCCCGCCGTCCGGCTGCCGGCCCCGCACTCCGCCGGCTGCCTCTTCAACCCGCCGCCCGCGTACACCGAGGCGGCCGCCGCCGGCCCGCTCACCCGCGCCGACCTGCCCGGCGGCGAGTCCTGCTGGCTGGCCACCGGCTACGCCGAGGTCCGTACCGTGCTGTCCGACCGCCGGTTCAGCGCGGACCTGCGCCACCCGAACTTCCCCTTCCTGGTCGCCGGCGCCCGGGAGCTCGTCACCGACAACCCGGCCTTCCTGCGGCTGGACGACCCCGAGCACGCCCGCCTGCGCCGGATGGTCACCGGGGACTTCCTGGTCAAGCGGGTCGAGGCGATGCGCCCGGCCGTCCAGCGGATCGTGGACGAGGCGCTGGACGGGATGACCGCCGGCCGTACGGAGGCGGACCTGGTGGCCGACTTCGCGCTACCCGTCCCCTCCCTGGTGATCTGCCTGCTGCTCGGCGTCCCGTACGAGGACCGCGAGTTCTTCCAGGACGTCAGCCGGACGCTGCTCAACAGCACCAGCACCGTGGAGCGGCTCCGGGAGGCCCAGGACGAGCTGCTGGACTACCTGCGGGGCCTGGCGGCCCGCAAGCGGGAGCGGCCGGAGGACGACATCCTCAGCCGGCTCGCCACGCGCGACGACCTGACCCCGGACGAAGCCGCCGCCACCGGCCTCCTGCTGCTGATCGCCGGGCACGAGACCACCGCGAACATGATCTCGCTGTCCACGGCGCTGCTGCTGGACCGACCGGAGCAGGTCGCCAGGCTGGCCGACCCGGCCGCGCTGCCCGGCGCGGTGGAGGAGCTGCTGCGGCTGCTCACCATCGTGCACACCGGGGTGCCCCGGGTGGCGCTGGAGGACGTGGAGCTGGGCGGCACCACGGTCAGGGCCGGGGAGGGCGTGATCGCGATGCTCTCCACCGCCAACCGGGACGAGACGGTGTTCGGCGGCGCCGACCGGCCGTCCACCGACGAGCTGGACCTGGACCGGGACGCCCGCCGGCACGTGGCCTTCGGCTTCGGCGTGCACCAGTGCCTCGGCCAGCCGCTGGCCCGCGCCGAGCTGCAGATCGCCCTGGCCACCCTGTTCGGGCGGCTGCCCGGCCTGCGGCCGGCCGTCCCCCGCGCGGAGCTGGCGTTCCGGACGGACTCGTTCATCTACGGGATGCGGTCACTGCCCGTGACCTGGTGACCCCGCCCGGTCGGGGCCGGGCGGCGGAAGGCGGCGATCCGGTCACCCGGCTGGCCCCGGCGCCGGGGCGGGGGCAGGCTGGAGGGGCAGAGAGACACCCGGCCCAGCCGTGCCGCCGAACCGGCGCGCCCGGACCGGCCGAGGAGACGGAGCCCGCGATGACCGACATGAGCGAACGGTTCGAGGTGAGCACCGACCAGGACGAGGACGTTCGCGCCGCGGATCCCGAGGAGGGCATCACCTCGATGCAGAACCTGCACGCGCAGGACACCTCCCAGGCGGAGGGCGACGCGATGCTGGACGAATCCGACCGACTCGACTGACCGTCCGCCGTACCGACTCGACCGCCCGGTCCCACCGGGCGGTCGCCGCGACCGCAGGTGTCGCTGCCCGGGTGGCGACGCACCGGCGGGGGAGGATAGGCGCATGACCGAACACGACCAAGGCAATCGGCAGGCCCGGCCGCCAACGGACCCGCGCGCGTCGTGGGCGACCTGGACCACCCAGTCGATCATCAGCGGCCCCGGCGGGGTGACCACCGCCGAGGTCGGCCCGATCTCCGGTGACCTCACCGTGCACACCACCTGGGTGGACGGCGAAGCGCGGCTGACCGTGCAGTACACCGGCGCGCTGGACTGGTACACGGTGTCCGGCAGCCCGGTCCCCGCGGCCGACGAGATCACCGCGCGGGCGATCCACCAGGCGATGGTGAACGGCGTCAAGGCGGGCCGGGGCGCGGCCGCCCCGCCGCCGCTCACGACGTAGCCGGCCACACCCGGTGGGCGGGGGTCTACTCCGTCGAATCCGAACCCGAAGCCGAGCCCGAACCCGACCCTGAATCCGCATCCGAATCCGGCAGCGTCGAGCCCGAACCCGGGACCGTCGAGCCCGGCACCACCGGCCCGGCCGCGGCCCAGTAGGCGCGGTCGGCCGGCGGCCGGGCGCGCAGGTCCGCCCGGACCTCGTCGGCCAGCCGTCGGGTGTCCCGGCGGTTCATCGTGGCGCCGATGCCCGCGCCGACCAGCAGCGGGGTCAGCGACGGCAGGTGGCGCAGCGTGCTGCGGGTGAGCCGGCGGCGCACCTGCTGGCGCACCTCCGCGCCGATCGCCAGCGCGGCGAACCCGGCCGGCCGCACCAGCAGCGTCGCGTCGATCCCGCGGCGGTTGGCCCAGGCGCCGAGGTAGGCGCCGGCCCGCTGGGTCACGCTGCCCTGCGCGGGGACGCCGTAGACCTCGTGCAGCTCGGCGATCAGCTTGATCTCCACGGCCGCGACCGCCAGCGTCTCGGCGGCGATCTCGGCCGGCATCGCGGGCGGCACCGGCATCATCGCCGCCGCGCCGACACCCGCGCCGAGCGCGCCGGAGGCCCGGACGGCGCCGGTGACCAGGAGGTCGGCCAGCTGCTCCGGGGAGGCCGCGCCCGGGTGCTGTGCCCGCAGGGTCGCGAGGTCGCGCACCGGGATCCGTGGCGCGGCCCGCACCAGCTGCTCGGTGAGGGCCTTGCCGCCGTACGCGGCGCCCCGGGCGGCGGCCTTCCCGCCGTTGCCCAGCAGCCGGGCGGCGTGCACCACCACGGCCCGGCCGCGGCCGCGCTGCCTCGCCGCGTACTCGGCCACCGGCCCCTTGCCGACGGGCTGCTCGGACTCCTCGACCAGGTCGGCGAGCTGCTCGCCCAGGTCCGCCTCGGGGACGGGCCCGGGGCGCTTCGGTCTGCGGAAGACTGCCATGGGGATCACGTACCCCCGCGGCCCGGGGGCTACGCGGTGCCCCCCGCCGACCCGGTGACCTCGACCCGACCCGGTGACGTCGACCGACGGCTCAGGCGACGTCGACCGGCGACTCGGTGACGTCGACCCCGCGCCAGAACGCCACCCGGCCGCGCACGTGCTCGGCCCCGGGCATCGGGTCGGGGTAGAACCAGGCGGCGTCGGGGTTGCTCCGCCCGTCCACCTCCAGGGTGTAGTAGCCGGCGGTGCCCTTCCAGCCGCACACCGTGGTGGTGCCGGAGGGCCGCAGGTACTCGGCGCGGACGGATTCGGCCGGGAAGTAGTGGTTGCCCTCGACGACGACGGTGTCCGCGCTCTCGGCGATCACGACGCCCTGCCAACTCGCTGTGGTCATGCGGTGATTGTGCCCGATGAACGATCACCGTGGCCATGGGTGCGGGAGGACCGCGGTCAGGGCAGCGGGTGGGCGTGGACCGGCAGGTGCGGGGTCTGGTGGCCGCCGCTGGCCAGCATCCGGACCTCACCGGAGTCGCTGATCTCGGCCCGGACGATACCGCTCTCGTCCTCGTACACCGGGTGGCCGCCCGGGCCGGTCGCACTGGTGCGGGTGACCACGACGACGTCCTGCGGGGCCTGGGTGCCGGGGGTGCCCGGGAAGGTGAGGGCGTAACGCTTTTCGGGGTTCATCGGCAGTTCCTGTTCCCTCTCGCCGTCACCCGGCGGCCTCGGCGGCCCGGGCGTGCGAGCCACGGACCTCCAGGTCGGCGAGCAGCCGGGCGGTGGCCTCGGCGACCGCGTCCACGGCCCGGTCGAAGGCCTCCCGGTTGTGCGCGGCCGGGGCGCGGAAGCCGGAGACCTTGCGGACGTACTGCAGCGCCGCGGCGCGGAAGTCGTCCTCGTCGGCGTCGGGCGTGACGGGCGGTCGCAGCGTCTTGATGTTGCGGCACATGCACCCAGTCTCGCGCGCGCGGGCCGTCCCGGCGACCCCCTTTCGTCACATTCGCCTCATGGGGGCGACATCCGGGCAGATTAGGATTCCGGACGAACGAATTCATCCGCCGCGCGCTCCCCCGGTCGCCGCCATCACCCCGGAGTCACCCCCTTGCCTCTCGCGCTGCTCGCGCTGGCCGTCACCGCGTTCGCCATCGGAACCACCGAATTCGCCGCCATGGGGCTGCTCCCCCAGGTCGCCGACGGGCTCCACGTCTCCATCCCGCAGGCGGGCTGGCTGATCTCGGCGTACGCGCTGGGAGTCGTGATCGGCGCGCCGCTGCTCACCGCACTGGCCGCCGGACGGCCGCGCAAGGCGGTGCTGGTGGCGCTGGCCGGACTGTTCACCGTCGGCAACCTGCTGTGCGCACTGGCCCCGGACTTCTGGACGCTGGCCGCCGCCCGGCTGATCACCGGGCTGCCGCACGGCGCCTTCTTCGGCGCGGGCGCGGTGGCCGCGGCCGAACTGGCCGCGCCGAATCGGCGGGCCCGGGCGGTGGCCGTGATGTTCTCCGGGCTGACCGTCTCCAACATCGTCGGCGTCCCCGCCGCCACCCTGCTCGGCCAGCACCTGGGCTGGCGGGCGACCATGCTGGTGGTGGTGGTGATCGCGGCCGCCGGGACACTCGCCATCGCCAGGCTGGTGCCCGCCCTGCCCTCCCCCGCCCAGTCCGGGCTGAGGCACGAACTGCGGGCCTTCCGCAGCGGGCAGCTGTGGCTGGCGCTGGCCACCGTGGTGGTCGGCTGCGGCGGCTTCTTCGCCTGCTACAGCTACATCGCGCCGCTGCTCACCGAGGTCTCCGGGTACGCGACCGGCTCGGTGACACTGGTGCTGGCGCTGTTCGGGGTCGGGATGACGATCGGCAACGTGCTCGGCGGTTTCGCCGCCGACCGGGCGCTGCGGCCGACCGTCTGCGCGGCCTTCGTGCTGCTCGCCGCCACCCTGGCGCTGTTCGCGGTGACCGCGCACGCCCGGTGGTCGGCCGCCCTGACGGTGCTGCTGGTCGGACTGTTCGGCTTCGCGATCGTGCCGCCGGTGCAGACCCTGGTGATGCAGAAGGCGCGCAGCGCGCCGACGCTCGCCTCCGCCACGGTGCAGGGCGCCTTCAACCTCGCCAACGCCCAGGGCGCCTACCTCGGCGGGCTGGCCCTGGACGCCGGGCTCGGCTGGACCTCCCCGACGCTGGTGGGCTCGGGCCTGGCCGCCTCGGGCGCGCTGGTCGCGGTACTCGCCTGGGCACTCGACCGGCGCCGGCCCGCCCCGGCGGCGGTGGAACCGGCTGTGGTGGTACCTGCCGAGGCGGAACCGGCTGTGGTGGCACCAGCCGAGGCGGAGACGGCACCGGCGGCGGCCGCGATGACGACCGCCTAGCTCTCCGAGAGGCCGGCGGACGGCTGGATCTCCCGGTGGGCGTCGGCCAGCAGCAGGTAGCCCTCGCCGTTGAGCTTGATGCCCGCGCGCTCCTCCTCGCTGAGTTCGCGACGGACCTTCGCCGGGACGCCCGCGACCAGCGAGCCGGGCGGGACCACCATGCCCTGCGGGACGACCGCGCCGGCCGCGACCAGCGAGCCGGTGCCGATCCGGGCGCCGTTCAGCACAGTGGCGTTCATCCCCACCAGCACGTCGTCCTCCACCGTGCAGCCGTGCAGCACCGCGTTGTGGCCGACCGAGATCCGCTCGCCGACCACCAGCGGGAAGCCGGGATCGGCGTGCAGGGTGCAGTTGTCCTGGATGTTGCTGCCCGCGCCGACGGTGATCGACTCGGCGTCGCCGCGCAGCACCGCGCCGTACCAGAGGCTGGCGCCGGCGGCGACGGTCACGTCCCCGACCACGACAGCGTTCGGCGCCACGAAGGCACCGGGGTCGACGGCGGGCACCCGGCCCCCGACTGCGGCGATCAGCGGCTCTGCCATGTCTCGTCCTCCTGGCGACGGTGGGCCGTGGTGTCGCCGGTCAGCGTAGGGGGTCGGTCACGGGGCCGTGCGGGCGAGGCCGGGTACGGCTCCGGGTTCCGCAACGACGACAACTGCGACAGCAGCGTGCGGCTACGGTGCGGGCGGAGCGGTCAGGCGACCGGGGCGTGCTTGCGCAGCACCTCGACGAAGGCCCGCAGCCAGGCCGGGTGGTCGGGCCAGGCGCGGGCCGAGACGACCACGCCGTCCACCACCGCCTCGCCCTCGACGAACTCGGCGCCGGCGGCCTTGATGTCCGGGGCCAGCGCCGGGTAGGCGGAGGTGCGGCGGCCGTCCAGGACACCGGCGGCGGCGGTGATCAGCGGGCCGTGGCAGATCTGGGCGACCGGCTTGTCCCCGGCGAAGAAGTGCTGCGCGATCCGCTGCACGTCGGGGTCGTTGCGCAGGTACTCGGGGGCGCGGCCGCCGGGGATGACCAGGGCCACGTAGTCGGCCGGGTCGACGTCGGCGAGGGCGATGTCGGCGGGCCAGGTGTAGCCGGGCTTCTCGGTGTAGGTGTCGTAGCCCTCGACGAAGTCGTGCACCACGAACTGCAGCCGCTTCTTGGTCGGGGCCGCGATGTCGACCTGGTAGCCCTCCTCGCGCAGCCGCTGGTACGGGTAGAACACCTCCAGCGACTCGGCGGCGTCCCCGGTGACGAGCAGGATCTTCGGTGCCATCGTCGGCATCCCTCCACATGATCGAACGTCAGGTCCGGTACGGGCTCCGGGCGGTGGCGGCCGGCTGGGCCCGGTCCAACCTCCCGTACCCGTCGCACCGTTGGCAACAGGGCGCACCGGGCGCACGGCGGCGCATACGGACCGGTGCGCGCCGGTTGCGAGGAGTGCGCGCCGGGTGGCCGCCCGGCTGCCGCGCCCGGGGCCGCGCGTCCTAGACTCCTGCTGCCCACGACCGACCTTCTCCCGGAGGAGCCCATGCCGGACCGCACCACCTACCTCGTCCTCCCCGGCTACCAGAATTCGGGCCCCGAGCACTGGCAGACCCGCTGGGAGACCGCCGAGCCGGAGTCCTTCCGCCGGGTCGAACAGGCCGACTGGGACCACCCGGACCGGACGGACTGGGTGGCCCGGGTGGACGCGGCGGTGGCGGCGGCCGCCGCCGAGGGCCCGGTGGTGCTGGTCGCCCACAGCCTGGGCTGCGTCACCGCGGCCCGCTGGGTGGCCACCGCGCCCGCCGACCGGACCGCCGCCGTCCGCGGCGCGCTGCTGGTCGCCCCGGCCGACGTGGACACCGCGGAGGTGCCCGAGCTGGTGGGCTTCCGGCCGGTGGCGCTGGAGCCGTTCCCGTTCCCGACCGTGGTGGTCTCCTCCACCGACGACCCGTGGGTCTCCCCCGCGCGGGCCCGCGCCCTCGCCGCGGCCTGGGGCTCCCGCTACGTCGAGCCGGGCGCGTACGGGCACCTCAACTCCGACTCCGGGCTGGGCGACTGGCCGGAGGGCCGCACACTGCTCGCCGAGCTGTGACACCGTGAACGGGGGGACGATGAACAAGAGGATGGACAGGCGCACGTCCCGGACCAGGCGCGTCCTGGTCCGGCTGCTGGCGGCCGGCGGGCTGGCCGCCGTCCTGCTGTACACCGAGGGGCAATGGGAGAGCCGCTCGGGCGGCCGGATGGTGGTCGCCGACCTGCTCAACCGGCCGGAACTGCTGCTCGGCGGGGCGCTGGCCGCACTGATCGCGGCCGCCTGGCTGTGGGACCTGCGCGCCGCCGCCCTGCGGCAGGCCACCCGGGCGGTCACGGTCACCGCCGGCGTGGTCTTCCTGCTCGGCGTGCTGGCCGCGCACAAGGTGTCGGCGGCCGAGACCCGCAGCCGGGAGGCCGCCCCGGCCGGGGCGGAGCGGGCGCTGGTGGTGGTGCACCGCTCGTACGCCACCGGGCCCGCGCCGGGCGAGCACTGGCAGGTGTTCCTGGAGTCCGGCGAGGGCTGGGAGGCGCGGCGCTGGGCGCTGGCCGACATCGGCGGCGGCCCGGACGACGCCCGGCTGGTGGAGGCGAGCTGGACCGGGCGGGAGCAGATCACCGTGGTGACCGACTCCTACCGGCGGGTGTTCAACCTCGACCTGGACAGCGGCGAGCCGGTCGAGGCACGGTAGCCCCGAACCGCGCGGGGGCCGGTTCAGCCCAGCCCGAGGGCGTGGGCGGCGAGCGCCAGCAGCGCGGCGTTGCCGGCCGCGCCCAGGGCGGTCGCGGAGAGGAACCGGGCCGTCGAGCCGTCCGGAAACGGGTTGAGGGTCATCGCGATCAGGAAGCCCGGCATCGTCCAGACCACCGCGATCCACTGCCGCACGGCGGTGCCGGCGCCCCCGCCCCCGCCCCCGGTGTCGGCAGCGGCAGCGGCACCGGCACCGGCGCGCAGCTCGTACGCGGCGGCGAGGCCGATCGCCAGGGAGCCGGCCAGGTAGCCGGTCGAGGGGCAGAGGACGGCGGGGACGCCGAGGATGCTGTGCGGCATGGCGCCATCGTCCGCCGGAACGCCGCGGCCCCGCATGAGTACGGGTACTCATGCGGGGCCGCTCCGGCCGGGTGCGGCCGGGTCCGGCTACTGGTCCTCGGGGTCCGCCGGGGTGGACGGCGCGGACCGGCCGGTGGGGTTGCCACCGCGCGGCTTGCCCGGACTGCCGGTGCTGGGGGCGCCGGTGCAGGTGGCCGAGCTCGGCGAGCCGCTGGAGGTGGCGCAGCCGGGGTCGCGCTTGGGCGGGTCCGGGATGTAGACGGTGGTGAACTCCTTGTCCGGCATGCCCCGGACCGCGTCGCTCATCGCCTTCTGCCAGATCGGCCCCGGGCCGGTCGCGCCGAACACCTCGGCCTGGTACTTGCCGCCGATCCGGATGTTGCGCATCGGCACCTTGGTGCCCGGGCTGCCCAGCCAGACCGAGCCGGCCAGGTTGCCGGTGTAGCCGGTGAACCAGGCGGACTTCTTCTCGTCCGTGGTGCCGGTCTTGCCCGCGATCTGGCGGCCGTCGTCCAGGCCGAGGTCCCGCGCGGTGCCGCCCTTCTCGGTGACCCCCAGCAGCACGCTGTTGATCACGTCCGCGGTGTCCTCGGACATCACCTGGCCGCACCGGGCCGGCGGCACCGGCACGTCCTTGCCGTCCACGGTGGTGATCCGGTTGATCGCCATCGGCGCGCAGTAGCTGCCCCGGGCGGCGAAGGTCGCGTACACGTTGGCCATGGTCAGCGGGGAGACCTCCTGGGTGCCGAGGCCGAGCGCGGGCACCTCCTGGAGCGGCGAGCCGTCGGCCTTGCCGGCCACGCCCAGCTTGTTGGCCATCTGCTTGACCGCGCAGAGGCCGATCTCCTGCTCCATCTGCACGAAGTAGGTGTTGACCGAGAGCGCCATGGCCTGCTTGAGCTCGTACGGGCCCTTCTCGGACTCGGACTCGTTGGGGATCGTCCCCTCCTTCTTGCCCTTGCTGAGGTTCTTCCAGGTGCCGTCGCAGGTCTTCATGGTCGGCCAGTCCATGCGGTTCGGGGAGTCGTACCGCTGGGTGGACGAGAGGCCGGCCTCCAGGGCGGCGGCGGCCACGATCGGCTTGAAGTTGGAGCCGGGCTGGAAGCCGATGCCGCCGCCCATCGCCGCGTCCACGTTGTAGTTGACGACGGTCTCGTTCTTCTCCTTCTCCAGGCCGTACGGGCGGGTCTGCGCCATCGACAGGATCTTGCCGCTGCCGGGCTCGACCATCGTCATCGCGGCCGAGACCGGGTCGGTGACGAACACCTTGGTGGAGACGGCGTTCTGGGCGGCGGCCTGCTTGTCCGGGTCCAGCGTGGTGTAGATGTTCAGGCCGCCGGTGTCCCACAGCTTCTTGCGCTCGGCCGAGCTCTTGCCGAACACCGGGTCCTGCTTGACCACGTGGCGCACGTAGTCGCAGAAGAAGCCCATGCCCGCCTTGGCGGTGATGCAGCCGTTCTGCGGGTCCTTGTAGGTGAGGCCCAGCGGGGCGGCCTTCGCCTCCCTGGCCTGGTCCGCGGTGACGTGCTTGTTCTCCACCATCTTGTCGATGACGGTGTCGCGGCGCTTCTGGGCGGCCACCGGGTGCAGCTTCGGGTCGTACTGGGACGGGTTCTGCACCAGCCCGGCGAGCATCGCCGCCTCGGGCAGGCTCAGGTCCTTGGCGTCCTTGCTGAAGTAGCGCTGGGCGGCGGCCTGGATGCCGTACGCCTGGTGGCCGTAGAAGGTGATGTTGAGGTAGTTGGTGAGGATCTGCTCCTTGGTCAGGTCCTCCTCCAGCTTGATGGCGTACCGGAGCTCCTGGATCTTGCGGCCGAGGGTCTTGCGCTGCGCCTCGCGCACCGCCTCCGGGTCGTCGCCGGCCTTCTCCACGTTGACGTTCTTCACGTACTGCTGGGTCAGGGTGGAGGCGCCCTGGACGGTGGCGCCGCTCTCGGCGTTCTTGGTGACGGCCCGCAGGACGCCCTTGAGGTCCACCGCGCCGTGCTCGTAGAAGCGGGCGTCCTCGATGTCCACCTGCGCCTGGCGCATCAGCGGGGACATCTGGTCGGCGGTCAGGACGGTGCGGTCGCGCTCGTACACCTTGGCTATCAGGCCGCCGTTGGCGTCGAAGATCTGGGTGGCCTGGGTGAGCGGCGGGGTCTTGAAGTCGTCGGGGATGCTCTCGAAGCCCTCGGCGCCGCTCTTCGCCCCGAGTCCCACCGCGCCGGCCGCCGGGAGGATCAGGCCCGCCAGCAGGACACCGCCGAGGACGCTGGCGCCGAGGAACGTGGCCGCGTGGCGCAGGATTCCGAGCGGGGTCTGCCGGCGCCTCGGGCGCGGCACCCAGGTGTCGCCCGGGTCCTGGTGGGGTATCCGACGTGGGGTCTTCGGTGACATAGCTCGAACATTAAGGCCGTGAACACACCTCGCGGGCAGGGTGTCGGCGAAGGATTGTCACAAAATCGCGACAGATTCGACTCATACACGAGGGTCGAACGGACGTGCACGGAGGGGCAAGGGCCGTTCGTCCACGGCCGGTTGAGCCCGCGTGCCGTCCGCTCCCCCGGCTCACGCTCAGCAACTCCCCAGCGGGCTCCCAGCTTTCCGGCGGCCGGGCCCGACCCCCGTCCGGGCCCGGCCCGCGCTCACCGCGCCGGGCAGAACACGTCCCCGGCCGGGCGCCGCCCGGTCACCAGGTAGTCCGTCACCACCGCGTCGCCGCAGGCGTTCCCGTTGGCGACGTACACGTCGTGGCCGCCCGAGTCCACCGTGACCATCCGGGCCCGCTCCCCCAGCGCGGCACGCAGCTTGAGCGCGCCGCGGTACGGGGTGGCGACGTCCCGCAGGTTCTGCGCCAGCAGGACGTTCGCCGGGCCGCGGTCGGTCACCTCCACCGGCGGCTCGGCGGGCGCGAACGGCCAGAAGGCGCAGGGCCCCACGTTCACCGGCATGCCGGCGGTCAGCGGACGGGCGGCGCGCTCGGCGGCGACGTCCTTGGCGTACGCGGCCGGGTCGGTGGGCCACGCGACGTCGTTGCACAGGGTGCCGACCGAGACCGCGACGGAGTTCTGCACGGCCTGCACGGCCTGGTCGGGCAGCGTCACCGGAGCGGGCAGCGGGCGGCGGCCGAGGCCGGCCAGCATCAGCCGGGCCAGGTCGGGGAACTTGGCGTCCGCGTACAGGCTCTGCAGCATGGCCTCGCGCAGCACGTTCCCGTTCAGCTCCGCCGGGTCGGAGCCGGGCCAGGGCAGCGGCGCCCGGTCCAGGCGGGCGGCGAGGTCCAGGAAGAGCGGGCGGACCTCCTCGGGGGTGTCCGCGACCCGGTCCGGATTGCCGGGCGACGCGGCCCACTTGGCGAAGTCCGGGAAGCGGTCCTCCACACCCGGCCCGTAGGCGGCGAGCCACCCGCGCTCCACCCGGGTCGGGTCCGGGTCGTCGTTGCTGTCCAGCACGATCCGGTCGGTCCGCTGCGGGAACATGGTGGCGTAGACGGCGCCCGCGTAGGTGCCGTACGAGGTGCCCCAGGCGGACAGCCGGCGCTCGCCGAGGGCCCGGCGGATCGAGTCGATGTCGCGCGCCTCGTTCGCGGTGGAGATGCTGCGCAGCACCGGGCCGCCGTTGCGGGCACAGGTCTCGGCGGCGCGGCGCGCGTAGGCGACGTTCCCGTCGATCGAGCCGTCGGCGGCGGGCCAGCCGTGCAGTTTGACCATCGACAGGTCGGAGCGGTCCAGGCCGCAGCTGACCGGGGTGGAGCGGCCGACGCCGCGCGGGTCGAACCCGACCAGGTCGAAGCGGTCCAGGACGGACTGCGGGAGGCGCTTGGCCGCCTTGGCCGGCACGTTCAGGCCCGAGCCGCCCGGCCCGCCCGGGATGGTCAGCAGGACGCCGTGGCGCTGGTCCGGCCGGGCGGCGCGGATCCGGGAGACCGTGAGGGTGATCTGCTCGCCGTGCGGATCGCGGTAGTCCAGCGGGACGGTGACGGTGGCGCACTGCTGACGCGGGTCGGCCTGGCCCTCGCAGGCGGACCAGGTGAGGCGGTCCTGGCCGGCCCGCCCGGGGTCGGCGGCGGCGGGCAGGGCGGTCAGCCCGGTGACGGCGAGGGCGGCGGCGGCGGCGGCGGTGAGCGCGTTCCTCGACGTGTTCCTCAGCGTGTTGTTCGGGGTGTTCTTCGAGGTGTTCTTCGGGGTGCTCGTCGTGTGCTTCGTGTTCTTCGGCATGCCCAAGAGTCTGCTGGGACCGGGCAGTTCGGCCCATCCGGACAGCGGGCCGGTCGGGGGTGGGGGAAACCCCCGCCCGCCGGGCGGAGGCCGCGTCCGGGTGCGGCCTCCACCCGGGGGATGGCGGGTAGGTTGTCCGACGGTGCGCCAGGGGGGCTGTCGGGGGCCGGGTCAGAGCCCGAGTACGGACGGCTCGGCGGCGAGGGCCCGCAGCGGCTCGCGCGGGTCGGCGACCAGCCGGCGCTCGGCCAGGTCGAGGATGCCGCCGACGCCGGTGATCTCGGCGGCCAGCACACCGTCCTCACGGACCAGCCGCTGCACTACCTGGAAGGTCTTGCCGTCCCGCCAGGCGAACGAGCAGCTGACGTCCACCGAGTCGCCCGCGCGCAGCTCCCGCAGGTACTTGACCGTGGTCTCCAGGACGACCGGGCCCACGCCCTTGGCGACCAGGTCGGCCTGGCGGATCCCGGCCGCCTGCAGGTACTCCCAGCGGGCGTGCTCGGCGTACTGGAGGTACACCGCCTGGTTGAGGTGGCCCTGGGTGTCGGTCTCGTACCCGCGGACGGTGATGCGGGTGGTGAAGTCCTGATCGGTCATGCCCCGCACGCTACTCCGGGCGACGGGGTGCCACCTCGTGTCCTGCGTCACCCCGGACACGTCAAGCCTCACACCCGTCAGGCCTCACGGCTCAGGCCTCACGGCTCAGGCCTCACGTGTCAGGCCGTACGCGTCAGGTCGGCAGGAGCGCCAGCAGCGGTGTCAGGGCGTCCGGGCGCCGGTCGACGGGCAGGTGATCGACGGGGTGGAAGCCGCAGCCGAGCGCGGTCGCGCCGCCGTCGCAGGTCCGGTCGTCACCGACCATCAGGACGTCCGCCGGGGCGAGGCCAAGCCGGGCGCAGGCGGTCTCGAAGATCGCCGGGTCGGGCTTCTGGGCGCCGACCTCGTAGGACAGGACATAGCTGTCGACCAGCTCGTCCAGGCCGTGGGCGCGGAAGATCGGGCGCGGGTCCCAGCCGATGTTGCTCACCACGGCGACCGGGACGCCCCGGCGGCGCAGCTCGCGCAGCACGGCGGCGGCGTCCGGGTAGGGGCGCCAGCTGGCGGGCGCCATGTGGGTGTCGTAGAGGGCGTCCACGTCGAGGGCGGCCGGCGGCTCGGCGGCGCGGGTCAGCCCGGTGTACGCGGTGCGGTGCACCTCGGGGGTCAGGTCCCGGGTGTCCCAGGCCTGCTGGAGTTCGGCCGGGATCCGGCGCGGCGGTACGCCGCCCGGCAGCGCGCCGAACTCCTCCAGACGGTCGATGAGTTCGGCCTGTTCCGGGGCGGAGAGGCCGAGGCCGGCGGTGGCGGTGTGGGCCGCCAGCCACTCGGCGGTGGAGACCACCCGGAAGAGGGTGCCGGAGAAATCGAACATCACGCCTTTGGTCATGGGCCCGAGCCTAGCCGGGCGTTCGGCACGGGCCCGGTGGGGCCTGAGGCCTCAGCGGAGGGTGAGTACCCGGGGGCCGTCCTCGGTGATGGCGACGGTGTGCTCGATGTGGGCGGCGCGGCTGCCGTCGACGGTGCGCAGGGTCCAGCCGTCCGGGTCGGTGTCGTAGTCGTCGCGGCCGCCGGCGGTGAGCATCGGCTCGATGGCCAGCACCAGGCCGGGGCGCAGCGGGTAACCCCGGCCCGGGCGGCCGGTGTTGGCCAGGTGCGGGTCCTCGTGCATGCGGCGGCCGATGCCGTGGCCGCCGAAGCCCTCCGGGGTGCCGTACCGTCCGGCGCGGACGACGCGGCCGATGGCGTGGGAGATGTCGCCGGTCCGGTTGCCGACGACGGCGGCGGCGATGCCGGCGTCCAGGGCGCGCTGGGTGGCGTCGATCAGCGCGGTGTCCTCGGGGCGGGCGGTGCCGACGGTGAAGCTGACGGCGGCGTCGCCGGCCCAGCCGTCCAGGACGGCACCGCAGTCGATGCTCACCAGGTCGCCGTCGCGCAGCCGGTAGCCGTCCGGGATGCCGTGCACGACGGCGTCGTTGACGGAGGCGCAGATGACGGCGGGGAAGGGGACGGGCGCGAAGGACGGGCGGTAGCCGAGGAACGGCGAGCTCGCCCCGGCCGCGGTCAGCACGCCCCGCGCCACCTCGTCCAGTTCCAGCAGGCTGACGCCGACCGCGGCCGTCTCCCGTACGGCGGCCAGCGCGTCCGCCACCACCCGTCCGGCTTCGCGCATCGCGTCGAGGGCGGCGTCCGTCTTGAGTTCGACCATGGTGCTTCACTCCCCTGGATCCAATTCTTATACCGGTATTTGTATCACGGTCGACGGGTGGGCGAACGCACCCGGGCCCCGCCGCGGGGAGCACGGCGGGGCCCGGGTGCGTCGAGGTCGCGCCGGACCGGCGCCCGCTGGTCTACGTGATGGTGACGAGGCGCTTGGTGGCGCGGGTCAGGGCCACGTAGAGGTCGCGCTCACCGCAGGGACGGGCGGTGACGATCTCGTCCGGGCCGGCCACCAGGACGGTGTCGAACTCCAGGCCGCGGGCCTGGGAGGCGGGCACCACGGCCGCCCACTCCGCGATCCCGGCGGCGGTCAGCTCCGCCACCCGGTCGTCGGCACAGACCACCGCCCGCAGGTCGTCCGGGCGGGCCGCGGCCTGCGCCCACAGCTCGTCGGTGACGGCGCCGGTGAGGGTACGGGGGTGGGCGGCGCGGGTGCGCGGGGCCTCGCCGCGCCGGATCGCGGTGCCCGGCCGCTGGTCGGGGGCGATCCGGGCCAGCAGCTCGCGGGTGGTGGCCAGGATCTCCTCGGTGGTGCGGTAGCTGACCGTCAGGGTGTGCAGGGCGAAGCGGGTGCCCAGGTGGGGGCCGAGCGCCTCGGTCCAGTTGCGGGCGGTGGCCGCCGGGCCGGCCTGGGCGAAGTCGCCGACCAGCGTCATCGAGCGGGCCGGGCAGCGCCGTACGGCCATCCGCCACTGCATGGCGCTCAACTCCTGGGCCTCGTCCACGACGACGTGCCCGAAGGCCCGCTCGGGCGGGCCGTCGGCCAGGGCGGCGGCCTCGTCCAGCAGCGGCAGGTCGGCGCCGGTCCACGGCGCGTCCGCCGTCCGCAGCAGCTGCTGGCGCTCCTCGGCGGTGAGCGCCGGGTGGTGCGCGGCGAGCGCGGCCGGGTCGGTGAGCAGGGCGTTGACGACGCGCTCGGCGGTCAGGCGCGGCCACAGCCGGTCGACGGCCCGGTCGAACTCGGCGCTGCCGGTGAGTTCGACCCGCAGGGCCTCCAGGTCGACCTCGTCGGCGGCGTGCCCGCCGGCCGCGTCGGCACCGTCGTAGCCGAGGTTGCGCAGGTCCGCCCCGGTGAACCGGTCCAGGTCGAGACCGGTGGCCTCGACCACCTCGGCGTCGATCCGCTCCAGCGCCTCGACGGTGCCGCGCGCCACCGCGTCGACGACCGCGTCGACCAGTTCCTCCGCGAACACCGCCCTGGCCCGGTTGTGCGCCGCACCGTCGGAGACGGCCTCGGCCCGGGCGGCCTCGACCTCCCGGCGGTCCAGCCGGATCCACTCCCGGCCCACCCGGACCGCGAAGTCGCCCTCCGGCGCCTGGAACGAGCGCACCAGGCCGGCCAGCGCCCCGGCCATCGCGGCGCCGCCCTTGAGACGGGCCGCGTCGGGCGTCTCCTCGACGGCGCCCCGGACCCCGGCGAGGTCTTCGGTGGTCGCCAGCACCACGTCGTTCTCGCCCAGCGAGGGCAGCACCTGCGAGATGTACTCCAGGAAGCGGCTGTTCGGCCCGAGGACCAGCACACCGTGCTCGGCGGCCCGGGGGAATGCGTAGAGCACGTAGGCGGCGCGGTGCAGGGCGACCACCGTCTTGCCGGTGCCGGGCCCGCCCTGCACCACGCTCACCCCCCGGTGCGGGGAGCGCACGATGGCGTCCTGCTCCGCCTGGAGGGTGGACACCGCCGCGCCCATCCGGCCGGTGCGCCGCGCCTCCAGCGCCGCCAGCAGCGGACTGTCGCCGATCACGTCCCCGGCGGCGGGCTCGGAGCCGTCCAGGATCTCGTCCCGGACGTCGCGCACCGTCCGGCCGTCCAGGCTGAGGTGGCGGCGTCGCCGCAGGCCCGACGGGTGCGCGGCGGTGGCGGTGTAGAAGGGCCGGGCGGCGTCCGCGCGCCAGTCCACGAGCAGCGGCAACTCCCGCTCCTCGGTGTGCAGGCCGAGCCGCCCGATGTGCAGGACGGTCCCGTCGGCGTGGTCGATCCGGCCGAAGCACAGGCCCCGCTCGGCCCCCTCCAGCGCGCGCAGTCTGCGGGTCAGGTTCGCGACGGCGGCGTCACGCGCGTGCGCCCCGCCCGCCTCCTCGGCGGGGGCTTTCAGTACGCGCCGCAACTCCTCGCGCAGTCCGGCGAGTTGCTCGTCGAGCAACTGGTGGACGGCGGACACATGGGCCTGCTCGACGGCTGCTTGTCCGGCAGCGGCCTGCTCGGCGGCGGCCTGGTCCGCCTGGGCGGCGTCGACCTGCGACACGGTGAACTCCTTCGTGGTGCGGTGCTTCGAACGTCCCACCGTGGACGCTCAAGCCGGTGACGGAGTTCCTCACCTCGGCATTCGTTTTCGGCGCGGAGGTGGTGGCGTCGTCCGTGGCGGCTGCCGTGGCGGCTTCCGTCGCGTCGTCCGTGACGTCGGCCGTCGCGGCTGCCGTGGCGGGGAGGCGGCCCCGGGGGCCGTGGCGCCCGGCGGGTCGGTGATCCGCTAGTGTTCGGCGGCGCAATCCGATGATCCGACCGCAAGGAACCTACGTGACGACCCCGCCGACCGCCCCCGTCGACGACACCCCGCAGCCCGCCGAACCGATCGCCCCGGGGCCCTGGGGGGCCGGAAGCCCCACCCCGGTCGAGCCCTCCCGGTTCCGGAAGATCGGCCGCCGCGTCGGGGGACCGATCCTCCTGGTCGCGCTGATCACCGTCGGCCTGGTCGTCGCGGCCCAGGCCCGCAAGTCCGAGCCTGCGGCCGCGAAGGTCGGCAGCTGCGTGCACGACCTCGGCCACGGGACCAAGCCGAAGATGGAGCTCGTGGACTGCTCCAAGTCCACCGCGGACTTCAAGGTCACCAAGGTGGTCCACGACGGTGACGCCAAGCACGCCTGCGACACCGAGCCGGAGGAGGTCTTCGGCTCCTACAGCGAGGAGCGCTCGAGCAGCAGCGTCATCCTCTGCCTGGCCCTGAACCCCACGCGCCCCGGCGGCCCGGCCCCCCTCCCCAGCTGGCCCGAGCAGTAGGCCCGAGCGGCAGGCCCGAACCGGGGCGTGGCCCGCAGTAGACTCGGCGCCATGGTGAGGACTCCGCTGACCCCGTGGGAGCGCGAGCGCGGGGAGCGCTTCGGGGCGCTGCTGCGCGAGGCGCGTGGCGAGCGCAGCATGGTCGAGGTGGCGGCGGTGGCCGGCGTCTCGGCCGAGACCCTGCGCAAGATCGAGACCGGCCGGGCACCCACGCCGTCCTTCTTCACCATCGCGGCGCTGGCCTTCGCGCTCGACCTGTCGCTGGACGAACTCGCCTCCGCCTGCGCGCTGCCGGCGGACGGCGAGCCCGGCGAGGCACTCTCGGCCTGACGGTCGAGGCGCCGACGGTCGAGGTGCTGACGGTCGAGGTGCTGACGGACGAGGTGCCGACGGACGAGGTGCCGACGGACGAGGTGCCGACGGACGAGGTGCCGACGGTCGAGGTGCTGACGGACGAGGTGCCGACGGACGAGGTGCCGACGGTCGAGGTGCTGACGGACGAGGTGCCGACGGA
>NZ_BNBY01000011.1:208376-240023 GCF_014656195.1 Kitasatospora xanthocidica
CCACCGGGGCCGGGCGGGTCAGCCGACCGAGCTGTTGTAGCTCTCGATCGCCGGCTGCAGCTCCTTGGCCGCGTCGGCCAGCGCCTGCTGGGCCGGCTTGCTGCCCGCGATGGTCTGCTCGATCGCGGTCTCCACGCCCTTGCGGGCCTGCGGCATCACACCGAGCAGGCAGCCGGCCGTGGCCGGGGTCGGCTTGGTGGCCTTCAGCTGGTCGATCGCGGTCTGGAACTGCGGGTACTTGGCCACCCACTCCTTGTCCTTGGGGTCGTCCAGGGACTTCTTGTTGACCGGGAAGTAGCCGGTGCCGGTGTGCCAGGCGGCCTGCTGCTCGGGGGCCGTCAGGAACTTCTCGAACTCCCAGGCCGCGCGCTTCTCGGCGTCCGAGTGGCCGGGGCCGCTGATCCACAGCGAGGCACCGCCGATCACCGGGCCGCCCTGGTCGGCGGCGGTGACCTTCGGGAAGGCCGCCGTGCCGACGCCGAACTTCGCGGCCTCGGTGTAGCCGCGCAGCACGCCGGTGGACTCCAGGTGCATCGCGACCGTGCCGGCCTTGAAGGCGGCCTGGGCGTCGTCGGTGGTGCGGCCGGTGTTGGCCGCGTAGCCGCCCTTGACCAGGTCGGCCCACCACTGGACGATCCGGGCGCCCTGCGCGGAGTCGAAGACGACCTTGCCGGCCTTGTTGCTGCGGCCGTTGTCGTTGTCGCAGTACATGGTGCCGGACTCGGCCAGCAGCTGCTCGACGAACCAGCCGTAGATGGCGGCGCCGAAGCCGTAGCGGACGGTCTTGCCGTCGGCGTCCTTCTTGGTCAGCTTCTTCGCCAGCTCGCCCAGCTCGTCGAGGTCCTTGGGCGCCTGCGCCGGGTCGAGGCCGGCCTCCTTGAACGCGTCGGTGTTCAGGTAGAGCAGCGGCATCGAGGAGTTGAACGGCATCGACTGGAGCTTGCCGCCGACCGAGTAGTAGTTGCGGATGTTGGCGTCCAGGTCGTCCAGCGAGAAGGCGTCCTTGTCGGCGAAGGCCTGGGCCGGGACGGTCTGCTTGGAGTCGATCATGAAGCGGGTACCGATGTCGTAGACCTGCACCAGGGCGGGGGTGCCCTTCTGCTGCACCGCGGCCTTGTACTTGGTGACCAGCTCGTCGTACTTGCCCTGGAACTGCGGCTTGATCTCGATCTTGCCCTGGTGCGCGGCGTTGAACTGGTTGACCAGCCCGGTGAGCACCTCGGCGTTCTTGCCGGTCATCGAGTGCCAGAACTCGACGCCGGTCACGCCGGAGGCCTGGTCGAGCGCCTGGGCGCCGGGCGCGGCGGCGTCGTTGGAGCCGCCGGAGCCGGATCCGGAGTCGCCGGAGGAACTGCAGGCGGTCAGGGACAGGCCGGCCACCAGCAGGGCCGCGAGCGCGCGTGCACTCTTGTTCACGAGGGATCTCTCTCTGGTCGAAGCAGACGGACGGACGTGGAGCGGGTCAGCGCACCGCGTGGAGCGGGTCAGCGCACCGCGTGGAGCGGGTCGGCACACCACGTGGAGCGGGTCAGCGCACCGCGCCCGCGGTGAGGCCGCGGACGATGAAGCGCTGGCCGAAGACCACCAGGGCGAGGGTGGGCAGCAGGGAGAGGACGACACCGGCCAGGATCAGTCCGGGGTCGGCCATCTCGGAGTCGCGCAGCGAGGTCAGACCGATCTGCAGGGTCTGCATGTTCGCCGTGCGGGTGATGATCAGCGGCCAGAAGTACTGGTTCCAGGCGGACAGGAACACGTAGATCGACAGCGCCGCGAGCGCGGGCTTGTTCAGCGGGACGACGATCCGCCACAGGAAGCGCCAGTGGCCGGCGCCGTCGATCCGGGCTGCGTCCCGCAGTTCCCCGGGCAGCTGGCGGAACGCCTGGCGCAGCATGAAGGTGCCGAATCCGGAGGCGAGGAAGGGCAGCACCAGACCGAAGTAGGTGTTGCCTAGCCCCCAGCCCGACAGCGTCAGGTAGTTGGGGATGATGATGGCCTCCCACGGGACCATCAGCGTCGCCAGGAACACCCCGAACACCGCCGCCCGCGCCTTCAGCGGCAGGAAGACGAAGGCGTACGCGGCCAGGACCGAGGTGAACAGCTGGGCCAGGGTGATGACGGTGGCCACGATCGCCGAGTTGGCGTACTGACGGGCCAGCGGGATCGCGTCCACGGCGCCGGAGAAGTTCCGCCCGGTGACCGAGTGCGGCACCAACGCGGGCGGGTACGAGGAGAGTTCGGACGGGCCCATGAACGCGCCGGCGACCGCGTAGTACACCGGGAAGGCGACGGTGACGACGGCGACGGCGAGCAGCAGGTAGACGGCGGCGCGGCCGAGCAGGTCGCGCGGGGAGCGCCCGGCGAGGGTACGGGTGCGCGGGCGGGGCGCCTTCGACGCCTCGGGCGCCTCGGCTTCGGTGGCGATGCTGGTCATGCGTAGTGCACCTTCCGCTCCAGGACGCCGAACTGGACGGCCGTGCAGGCGAGGACGACCACGAGCAGCACCACGGCCTGGGCGCTCGCGGTGCCGAAGTCGCTGGAGCCGTAGGCGAAGGCCTTCTCGTAGACCGAGTAGACGAGGGTCCGGGTGGAGCCGTCCGGCCCGCCCTTGGTGAGGATGTGGATCTGGCCGAAGCTCTGCAGCGCGTGGACGGTGGAGACCACGGTCAGGAAGAACAGGTTGGGGCCGAGCATCGGGACGGTGATCGAGCGGGCCAGCCGCAGGCCCGACGCGCCGTCGATGCGGGCCGCCTCGACGATCTCGCCGGGGATCGAGCCGATGCCGGCGGAGAGCACCAGCACGTTGTAGCCCAGGTTCATCCAGACCGTGGTGACGGCCACCGAGACCAGCGCGTAGCGGGAGTCGGTCAGCCAGCCGATCGGGCCGAGGCCGACGTGCGAGAGCAGGCCGTTGAGCACCCCGCTCGCGGGGTTGAAGAACACCGCGAAGACCACCGACGCGCTGGCCACCGAGAAGGCGAACGGCAGCGCGAACGCGGAGCGCAGCAGTCGTACGCCCCGGATCCGGTTCTCCAGGAGCAGCACCAGCACCAGCGCGCCGAGCACCCCGGGCACCACGGTGAACAGGGTGAACAGCGCCGTGGTGACGAGGGTGCGGCGGAAGTCCGCCGAGGTCAGCAGGTCGGTGTAGTGCTTCATCCCGACGTAGCGGGAGGGCGCGCCGAAGAGGTCGTTGGCGTGCCCGCTCAGGTAGATCGTCCGGCCCAGCGGGTAGCCGATGAAGAGGACGAAGACCACCAGGGAGGGCAGCAGGAAGGCCCAGGCGAGCCCGTGTTCACCCCAGCGGTTTCGTCGGCCCGCCCGGGGCGCGGTGTGCGGTGCGGTCGGCATGCGGTGCGCGTCCGCCTTTCGTGATGTCGGTTCCGGCCGAAACCGTGTCCTGCCCACACGACGCGGCGGAAACCCCGCGGTGATCAACCGGTGTCACCGGGATTACGCGTTCGCGTCAGATTTCGGCCGGTCGTGCCCGGAGGGGCGCCCGGGCGGGCTCCCGGACGGCCGGTGAGCGGCCGGTGAGCGGCTGGTGCAGGGCCGTTAAGCAGCCGGTGCACGGCCGTTGAGCAGCCGTTTGAGCAGCCGCTCAGCGGCCGCCGCGCGGTCCGTCGGCCTGTCGGAGGGGTGCCGTACGGTGCGCGGGTGGACGAAACGGAATTCGACATACGGGCCGCAATGGCCGAAAGTCTGCGCAGCCGCGCGGGCTCCTGGGCCCTCGTCAGCGGCTTCGCCGCGTACTGGGGCGAACCGCTCGGACCGGACGACGGCTTCGAGGACGCCGAACTCGACGCGGCCGAGCACCGCCTCGGCCTGCGGCTGCCGGCGGCGCTGCGCGAGGCGTACCGGCTGTTCGGCCGACGGGCGGACCTGACCAGCAACCAGGACGTGCTGCTGACGCCGGACGAGCTGTACGTCCTGGACGGCGCGCTGGTCTACCGGGCGGAGAACCAGGGCTGCGCGCACTGGGGGGTGCTGCTCGGCGACGTGGACCGGGAGGACCCGCCGACGGTGTTCCGGCTGGACCTGGCCGACCCGTCGCAGGAGCGCTGGGAGCCCTGGGAGGAGCGCTTCTCGACGGCCGCCGCCGTGATGGCGATGACGGAGAAGCTGTTGGAGGACCACGAGCTGGCCGACTTCATCGAGTCGGAGGACGAGCTCCCGGACGGCTTCGAGGAGCTGCCGGCGCTCGGCCGGGGCTGCCGCTGGTACCGGGGGCCGGACGTGCTGGTCTCGGTGGTCGAGGACGCCTGGACGGCGGGCCGGGCCCGCACCCCGGAGGCCCTGGAGGCCCTGTACGAGGCGGTGCCCGGGGACTGGCTGGGCGAGTGAGCCCACCCCGGGGGCGGGCCCGAGGTGAGCCCCGGGACGAACCCCGCCTGACCGCGGCCCTCGGGTCGCGGTCGGGCGGTGGCCCCCGGTGGGGGTCGGCGGTCCGGCCGCCGGGGTGTCGGCCGGCCGGGCCGCCGCGGGGGTTCGGGTGACGGCCGGTCCGGGGCCGGGCCGCCGGACCATCGGGCCGCCACGGGTCAGGCGGAGGAGCCGCCGTCCAGCACGAGGTCGCTGCCGACGGTGTACCCCGCCTCGTCCGAGGCCAGGTACAGCACCGCGGCCGCGATCTCCTCCACCGCGCCGGCCCGGCCGACCGGGACGTCGGCCCTCATCCGCTCGGCCTTCTCGACGGCGCTCTCCCCCGGCCGGCCGGACATCGGGGTGTCCACCGCGCCCGGGCTCACCGTGTTGATCCGCACGCCGTCGGCGATGTGGTCGAGGGCGGCGGCCCGGGTGAGCGCGGTGACGGCGGCCTTGCTGGCCGCGTAGGCGCCGACGCCCGGGACCCGGCGGTGAGCACCCAGGTTGGACGAGACGTTGACGATCGCGCCGCCGCCGTTCGCCCGCAGGTGACCGATCTGGTGCTTCATCGCGAACAGGGTGCCGGTGACGTTGACGGAGATCAGCCGCTGCCAGTCGGCCTCGTCGATGTCGGCGACCGGGCCGAGCGCGCCGATCACCCCGGCGTTGTTGACGGCGACGTCCAGCCCGCCGAGCGACGCGACGGTCTCGCGGACCAGCCGGGCGGCATCCTCGCTGATCGCCACGTCGCCGGTCAGCGCGACGGCCTTGCCGCCGGCCTGCTCGATCAGCTCGACGGTCTCGGCGAGCGGGCCCGCGGTACGGCCGGCGACCGCCACCCGGGCGCCCTCCCGGGCGAAGGCGAGCGCGATGGCCCGCCCGATGCCGCTGCCACCGCCGGTGACCAGGACGGACTTGTCGGCGAAACGCGTGGTCATGATGATCCTTTCGTGGATGCCCCGGCTTCAACGGGGAGAGAAAACAGACCAGCTGACGAACTATCATCGAAACCGTGACTTCTCACGTGAAGCGGTCTTTCAGATTCCGCTTCTATCCGACCGATGCGCAGGCAGCAGAGCTGTCGCGGACGTTCGGATGCGTGCGCAAGGTCTACAACCTGGCGCTTGAGGCCCGCACCGAGGCCTGGCAGCAGCGACAGGAGCGGGTCAGCTACAACGCCACGTCGGCAATGCTGACCGCGTGGAAGAAGACCGAAGAACTGGCCTACCTCCGCGAGGTGTCGTCGGTCCCGTTGCAGCAGACGCTGCGGCACCTGCAGGGGGCTTTCACCAACTTCTTCGCCAAGCACGCGTCGTACCCGAGGTTCAAGTCCCGGAAGAAGTCCCGCGCGTCCGCCGAGTACACCAGCTCCGCATTCCGCTTGCGGGATGGCCGGCTGACGCTGGCGAAGATGGCGGAGCCACTGGAGATCGTCTGGTCCCGGCCGCTGCCCGAAGGCAGTACGCCGACCACGGTCACCGTCTCGCAGGACTCGGCTGGTCGCTGGTTCGTCTCGCTTCTGTGCGACGACCAGCCGGTACCGATGCCCGAGACCGCCGAAGCCGTGGGCATCGACGCCGGTATCAGCTCGCTGCTCTCCCTGTCCCGGCCGATCGAGGGCCTGACCGACCGACAGGGGAAGATCCGCAACCCGAGACACGAACGGATGGACCATGAGCGCCTGGCGAAGGCGCAGCGCGGTCTTGCCCGTAAGGCGAAAGGGTCGAAGAATCGGGAGAAGGCCCGATTGAAGGTCGGCCGGGCGCATGCCCGGATCGCGGACCGACGCAGGGACCTCCTGCACAAGGTCACCACCGCTCTCGTGCGTGAGAACCAAACGCTCGTGATCGAAGACCTGGCGGTCCGAAACCTGCTCAGGAACCGCACTCTGGCCCGCGCCATCGCCGATGCATCCTGGTCCGAGCTGCGGTCCATGCTGGAGTACAAGGCGCGGTGGTACGGGCGGGAGCTGGTCGTGATCGACCGCTGGTTCCCCTCCTCCAAGCTGTGCTCGAATTGCGGCACCCTGCAAGGCAGGATGCCGCTCAACGTCCGCGCGTGGACGTGCGGCTGCGGAGCGACCCATGACCGGGACGTGAACGCAGCCATCAATATCCTGGCCGCCGGGCTGGCGGTCGCAGCCTGTGGAGACGGTGTAAGACCTCAACGGAGCACTCCGGGCGGGCAGTCGTCGATGAAGCAGGAAGTCGTCCCACCGCAGCGCACACGCGCAGCGGCTCAGCCGCGAGGCTGAGGGGAATCCCCCGCGCTCGCGTGGGGAGGAAGTCAAGATCGTGAAGATCAGCACCGCCTGCACCACGCCGAGCAGCGCGAAGCCGGACCGGCCCGCTGTGGTAACACTCATCGAAAGCCCCCTCCCCTATATAGACCATTCGGTCCAGAATGAGCCCAAAAAAACTCCGCTCCACCGGCCACGCCGGGGGTCACTCCGGACCCAGCAGCACCAGCGCCTGCTCGGCGGCGTCCCGCACCCGGGTCGCGCCCTCGCCGGTCTTGCCCATCACCCGCATGCCCTGCATCAGCACCATCAGCATCCGGGCGAGCGGCCGCGGCTCCCGCCCGGCGGGCAGTTCGCCCTGCGCCTCGGCGCGCACCAGGGCGGCGGTCAGCACCGCCTCCAGGTGCCCGAGGCTCGCCCCCACCCGGCGGGCCGCCGACGGGTCGTGCGGAGCGAGTTCGACGGCCGTGTTGGTGACGAAGCACCCGCGCTCCCGCCGGTCCCCGGCCGACTCCTCCGCGTACCGGCGAACCATCGCCCGCACGGCCGGCAGCACCGGCCCCGGCTGGGACAGCTCCGCCAGCAGCACCGGGTCGGTCTGCTCGGCATAGCGCTCCAGCGCCCGCAGGTAGAGCTCGTGCTTGCTCCCGAAGGTGGCGTAGATGCTGGCCCGGGCGATGCCCAGGCCCTCGACCAGGTCGGCCATCGAGGTGGCCTCGTAGCCGCGCCGCCAGAACAGCTCCAGGGCCGTCTGCAGCGCCGCGTCCGGGTCGAATTCCTTCGTTCGCGCCATGACCTGAACGCTAGTCCTTTCGAGACCGATCGGTCAAGAAAAGCTCCACCAATGAAACTTGACGACTTGTGACAACACATGACTGACCATTGACAATTAAACAAAAGCAAGCCTACCCTTACCGACTCTCCCTCCTTCTCCCCATACACAGGAGGCGTTCCGGCATGACCACACGCTCCCCCAACACCCCCCGCCAAGCCGCCGAGGCCGCCAGGCCACTGGTACTGACGGCCTTTCGGATCGTCGTCGGCCTGCTCTTCGCCTGCCACGGCGCCGCCTCGCTCTTCGGCGTCCTCGGCGGCGCCAAGGGCGGCGGCACCGTCCCGTTCGGCCAGTGGCCGGGCTGGTGGGCCGCGCTGATCCAGCTGGTCGGCGGCATCCTGGTACTGCTCGGCGCCGGCACCAGGACGGCCGCCCTGCTGAGCTCCGGCTCGATGGCGTACGCCTACTTCACCGTCCACCAGGAGCACGCGCTGCTCCCGTTGCAGAACGGGGGCGAGGCCTCGGTGATGTTCTGCTGGGCGTTCCTCGCCATCGCGGTGCTCGGCTCCGGCCCGTACGCCCTGGACCGGCTGCTCACCCGCCAGCCGGCGGCCGCGGCGGCCGAACCGGTCGCGCAGCCGAGCTCGACGAGCTGAGCGGAACGGGCCCGGTCGCTCGAAACCGGGTTCGAGCGACCGGGCCCAGACCCACCAGGCCGGACCCAGCCCCACCGGGCCGGGCTCAGCCCTCGGCCAGGTAGCGCTCCACCGTGGCGACCTTGGCGGTGAGGCCGTCGGTGACCCCGGCCCGGTCGTCGATCTTGATGACCGTGCTGACCCGGTTGCTGTGCTCCTTCACCGCCTCGATCGCCGCACGGATCACCGGCATCACCTCGTCCCACTCCCCCTCGACGCTGGTGAACATCGCGTCCGTACGGTTCGGCAGGCCGCTCGCGCGGACCACCCGGACGGCGGCGGCCACCGCCTCCCCCACGTCCTCGCCGATCCCCAGCGGGGTCACCGAAAAGGCTGCGATCACAGTCCCACCTCTCTGGTCGCGGCCCGAGACCGGGCCGCGACCAGGCTAGACCGCCGACCAGGCCAGGCAGCCGACCAGGCCAGGCAGCCGGCCAGGCCAGGCCGCCGACCGGTCAGGCCACGGTGGGCAGCGGCGGCTCGACGGCCAGGGGCGCGGTGGAGCGGGCCCGGTGCTGGGCGGCCCAGGAGGCGAGGGCGACGGTGCAGGCGTGGTCCAGGTGGCGCAGCCCGGACCAGTCCAGCTCCACCGGCCGGTCGTCCGGCAGCCGTTCCAGGGTGTCCAGCAGCCGGGGCAGCCGCAGGAAGGTGGCGTTGCCGCTCAGCCGGACCCGGTGCAGCGCCTGTCCGGTCGGCAGCACCGACTCCTCCACGGCGATCTGCAGGTGCGAGGTCTGCCAGGCGGACTTGACCACCGCCAGCCCGACGCCGATCAGTACCCCTTCGAACAGGTCGGTGGCGATGATCGCGACCGCCGTCACCACGAGCACCAGCGCCTCGCCCCGGTGGCCCCGGCAGAGCGCGGCGATCCGGCGCAGCGGCACCAGCTTCGCACCGGCGTGGACCAGGACGGCGGCCAGGGCGGTGAGCGGGACGAGCCCGAGCGCGCCGGGCAGCAGCGCGGTGAACAGCAGCAGCCAGAACCCGTGCAGGAAGCGGGAGGCCTTGGTCCGCGCGCCGGCCTGGACGTTGGTCGCGCTGCGGACGATCACCGCGGTCATCGGGAGGGCCCCGAGCAGCCCGCAGACGGTGTTGCCGACGCCCTGCGCGGTGAGTTCGCGGTCGTAGTCGGTGCGCGGGCCGTGGTGCATCCGGTCGACGGCGGCGGCGCTGAACAGCGTCTCGGCGGAGGCGATCAGGGTGAAGGCGACGACCGTGCCGATCCCGGCGGTGCCGGCCAGCGCGCCGAGCGAGGCGCGGTCGGGCAGCTGGACGACGTCGAGCAGGCCGGCCACCCGGACCCGGGCGACGGGCAGGTCCGCGGCGGCGGTGACGGCGGCGGCGAGTCCGACCGCGGCCAGCGGCGCGGGGAGGGCGCGGGCGGCGCGTTCCGGCAGGTATTTCCAGCCGATCAGCACCAGCAGGGTGCCGAGGCCGAGGGCGACCGCGCTCGGCTCGGCGGCGGCGGTCAGGGCGTCCTTCACCAGGGCGGGAAGTCCGGCGATCTTGTCCGGTCCGGTGGCGGGGGCGCGGCGGTCGGCGAGCGCGTAGAGCTGGCCGAGGACCAGGGTCAGGCCGATGCCGGCCAGCATGCCGTGCACCACCGAGGCGGACATCGCGCGGAACCAGCGGCCGAGCCGCAGCGCGCCCATCGTCAGCTGGAGCAGGCCGGTGGCGAGCACCAGCAGGCCGAGCGCGCCGACGCCGAACTCGCGGACGGCGTCGGCGACCAGCACGGTCAGCCCGGCGGCGGGCCCGCTGACCTGGAGGCTGCTGCCGGGCAGGAGTCCGACCACCAGGCCGCCCACGATGCCGGTGACCAGGCCGAGTTCGGCCGGGACGCCGGAGGCGACGGCCACCCCGACGCAGAGCGGGAGGGCGACCAGGAAGACCACCAGCGAGGCGGGCAGGTCCTGGCGCCAGGGCAGGGCGCGCAGCGCGGCGATCGGGGGCCGGGGCCGGCGGCCCGGCGGGGCGTTCTTCCGGGGGCGGCCCGGCGGGCTCTCGCTCCGGTGCGGCGGCCGGGTCATCCGGTCACCACCGGGGGTCGGACGGGGGTACAGCAGCGCATGGGGACGTTCCTTCCGCGCGCCCGCCGCTGCGGGCACGCCGTTGCGGTGCGGGGAGGTGCGGTGCGGGAGGTGCGGTGATTGCGGTACGGGAGGTGCCGTGCGGCGGCAGCCGTGCACGGCTGCCGCCGTACGGGCGGGGCGGTGTACGGGCGGGACCGTGTACGGGCGGGGCGGCGGGGACCGGGCGGGGCGGCGGGACCGGGCGGGTGCGCGGGGACGGGGGAGAGGGACCGCGGAACGGCGGCGACGGCGGTGCGGCCGCGGCTCCCTCCGGGCGGGCCGGAGGACGGCGGCGGATGTCGGGCCGGTGTCGGGTCGGTGCGGTCGTCTGTGCGGCCGGGGGGTGCGTCCCTCACTCGGGTGCGGCGGACCGGGCGCGCCGGCCCTGGACGGGGCCGCCGACGGAGTCCCCCGCTCCCCCGGCGCTCCCCAACCCCCCTGCCGCGGCCTCGGTTGGACCTGACGGGCCCGGCGTGCCACCGACGGTACCCAGGGCGGCGGGGGCGGCCCACCTCGGGCACCGTCCCTTCACCGGCACTGCACACCGGCCGCGCTTCCCGGCGCGGAGCGTCCGCTTCCCCGCGTACACCTGCGCGGATGCCGACTCCGCGTACGAATTCCGCCCACTGGACGGCCCTGGCCAAGGCTTCCACATTCTGTTGAAGTCCCCCTTGACGCCCCGACGGGGCCCGTCCTACCTTGTTTCCACATACAGAAACCGTTCTTCCGTATGGTGGAATTCAGGAGATGAGCCCTCCGAGCCACTGCGGGCCGACGCAGGAGAGACCCGATGCCTCGTATGACAGCCGCCCGCGCGGCCGTGGAGATCCTCAAGCTCGAAGGCGTTGAGGTCGCGTTCGGCGTGCCGGGCGCAGCCATCAACCCGTTCTACGCCGCCCTCAAGGCCTCCGGCGGCATCAGGCACACGCTGGCCCGGCACGTCGAGGGCGCGTCCCACATGGCCGAGGGCTACACCCGTGCCGCGGCCGGCAACATCGGGGTGTGCATCGGTACGTCCGGCCCGGCCGGCACCGACATGATCACCGGCCTGTACTCGGCGATCGCCGACTCCATCCCGATCCTCTGCATCACCGGCCAGGCGCCCGTCGCCCGGCTGCACAAGGAGGACTTCCAGGCCGTCGACATCGCCTCGATCGCCAAGCCGGTCACCAAGGCCGCGACCACCGTCCTGGAGGCCGCGCAGGTCCCCGGCGTCTTCCAGCAGGCCTTCCACCTGATGCGCTCCGGCCGCCCCGGCCCGGTCCTGATCGACCTGCCGATCGACGTCCAGCTGACCGAGATCGACTTCGACCCGGAGGCCTACCAGCCGCTCCCGGTCTACAAGCCGGCCGCCAACCGCATCCAGATCGAGAAGGCCATCGCGCTGCTCCAGCAGTCGGAGCGCCCGCTGATCGTGGCCGGCGGCGGCGTCATCAACGCCGACGCCTCGGCGCTGCTGCTGGAGTTCGCCGAGCTCACCGGCGTCCCGGTGGTCCCGACCCTGATGGGCTGGGGCATCGTCCCGGACGACCACGAGCTGAACGCCGGCATGGTCGGCCTGCAGACCTCGCACCGCTACGGCAACGAGAACTTCCTCGCCTCCGACTTCGTCCTCGGCATCGGCAACCGCTGGGCCAACCGCCACACCGGCGGCCTGGACGTCTACACCGCGGGCCGCACCTTCGTCCACGTCGACGTCGAGCCCACCCAGATCGGCAAGATCTTCGCCCCGACGCTCGGCATCGCCTCCGACGCCAAGGCCGCGCTGGAGCTCTTCGTCCAGGTCGCCCGGGAGCTCAAGGCCGCCGGCACGCTCAAGGACCGCAGCGCGTGGGCCGCCTCCACCCAGCAGCGCAAGGCCACCCTGCAGCGCCGCACCCACTTCGACAACGTGCCGCTCAAGCCGCAGCGCGTCTACGAGGAGATGAACCGGGCGTTCGGGCCGGAGACCCGCTACGTCACCACCATCGGCCTGTCCCAGATCGCCGGCGCCCAGATGCTGCACGTCTACAAGCCGCGGCACTGGATCAACTGCGGCCAGGCCGGCCCGCTCGGCTGGACCATCCCGGCCGCGCTGGGCGTCGCCACCGCCGACCCGGAGGGCCAGGTCGTCGCGCTCTCCGGCGACTACGACTTCCAGTTCATGATCGAGGAGCTCGCGGTCGGCGCCCAGCACCGGATCCCGTACGTCCACGTGCTGGTCAACAACTCCTACCTGGGCCTGATCCGCCAGGCGCAGCGCAACTTCGACATCGACTTCCAGGTCAAGCTGGAGTTCGAGAACATCAACGCGCCGGAGCTGGGCGTCTACGGCGTCGACCACGTCAAGGTCGCCGAGGGCCTGGGCTGCAAGGCGATCCGGGTCACCGAGCCGGAGGGCCTGCTGCCCGCCTTCGAGGAGGCCAAGAAGCTGGCCGCCGAGTTCCGCGTCCCGGTCGTGGTCGAGGCGATCCTGGAGCGGGTCACCAACATCGCGATGAGCGGCAGCGACATCGACAAGGTCAACGAGTTCGAGGAGCTCGCCACCCTCCCCGAGCACGCGCCGACGGCCGTCAAGCCGCTCGCGCTCTGACCCGGCGCGCGGGGGCGTACGAGCCGCTCCGTACGCCCCCGCGCTCACGGAACACCTGCGGCGCCGGCACGGTTGACCCGTCCGGGGCCGCTACCGTGTGCCCGGGCGCGAGCCCGCTTCCGACCTGCCGAAAGGACCACCCCCGTGAGCCTGTACGACATCCCGCTGCGCACCCTCGCCGGCGAGCCCACCTCGCTGGCCGAGTACAAGGGCAAGGCGCTGCTGATCGTCAACGTCGCCTCCAAGTGCGGCCTGACCCCGCAGTACGCCGGCCTGGAGCGCCTGCAGGAGCGCTACGCCGGGCGCGGGTTCACCGTGCTGGGCGTGCCCTGCAACCAGTTCGCCGGGCAGGAGCCGGGCAGCGCCGAGGAGATCCAGACCTTCTGCTCCACCACCTACGGCGTGACCTTCCCGCTCCTGGAGAAGCTGGACGTCAACGGCGACGACCGCCACCCGCTCTTCCAGCAGCTCACCCAGGTCGCCGACGCCGAGGGCGAGGCCGGGGACGTCGCCTGGAACTTCGAGAAGTTCCTGATCTCCCCCGACGGCACCGTCGCCGCCCGCATCCGCCCCCGCGTCGACCCGGAGGCCCCGGAGCTGATCACCGCCCTGGAGGCCGTCCTCCCGGCCTGACGCCTCCATCGCGCGACCGGCCCGGACCGCTGAGCGGTCCGGGCCGGTCCGTGTGCCGTCAGGGCCGGTCCGTGTGCCGTCAGGGCCGGTCAGGGCGCCATCAGGCGGGCGTCAGCAGCTGGTGTTGGACGTGATCATGATGCCGGTCACGGTTCCGAGCGATCCGATGCTGTTCTGGTCGTGGGACGCGTTCGAGAGGCACTCGTAGCCCACGGAGCCGCCGCCGTAGTCGACGCGCAGCCACACCGTGTCCTGGTTCCTGGTGTTGACGGCGCTGAAGCCCGGCCCGTGGTGCGTGCCCTGGTAGTAGCTGGTGATGTCCCGGAACTCGGCCACGATGGTGCTGCTGCTCGGGCCGTCGTAGATGCAGACGTACGGGTAGGGGCAGCCGTCCTGGGAGTCGGCGTGCGCGCCCGTGGCGCCGACCAGTGACATGGCCAGCATGGAGACGCCGACGGCGCCGGTCGCCGCCAGCTTCCTGAGTCCGTTTCGCATGGTCTTCCTCTTCTCTACGGGTGTCCCGTCCCGCCGGTTCGGCGGAACGGCGATCGAGGGGACGGCGGCGGGCGGACGAGGGGGCAGTCCCCCGCCGGTCACCCGCGCCGCTCTCCGGGGGCGCTCCCCGGGCGTCGTCGGCTCGGGCCGATCAGCTGTAGGTGGGGACGAACGGCTGGCAGGAGCCGTTGGGGCCGGCGGCCGAGTCGGTCCAGTCGTAGTTCAGCAGCTTGCTGCCCGTCGCCGGGCCGACGACGCCGTCCGCCTGGCTGCTGCCGAGGAAGACCTGCTGGAAGTTCCGCACGGCGCCATCGGTCCGCGGACCCCACTGGCTGTCCTCGGAGATCGTCGCCTGACCGCTCGCCCGCAGGTAGTCGTTGACCAGGTGCTGCACGCACCACACCCCGGTGCCCGAGGTGGTGTGGCCGTACCCGAGCCAGGCGGCGCCGGTCGACGCCTGCGCGGTGCCGGCCAGTGCGGCGGTGGAGAGCGTGAGGGCGGCGGCCGCGACCAGGCCGCGGCGGATCGACTTCTTGAGCATGGTGGTCCTCTTTTACGGTGGGTGCGGGCTGTTCGAGCCGCGGGAGCGTGCAGGGGAGCGCACGGACGGATCCCGGGATCCCCCCGGGTGCGTCGATCGAGAACGCGGATGCCCCAACAGCGGTGTGTCCGGCCCGAGTTCCGCCGGAGGGCGGCTACGGTCCCGGGGCGACTCCGATGGCCTCCGGGGGACGTGGCCCCGGGGTGCGGCCACCACCCTGACAGGTGGTCACAGTGGCGGCAACCCTTGATCCACCGTCCCAACGTCTCAGGTGTTCGCGGGTCTCTGACCTGTGGGTTGGGACGTCTCACAGCTCCGGGCGGGCCGTGCCGCGGCAACGCCGCCGCCTCCTCGCCGGGTGATGCCGGGATGCCCCCCGGATTCCGGTGATCCCGGGGATTCCAGGGGGAGACACGACCGGCCCCCCGGTGTGAGACGTCTCAACTTCCGCACCGCGGGGGCACGGTCCACTCGCCCGTTCCACCTCGTCAGGACGCGGTGAGACGGTGGGACGGCCCCGCGCCGCCGTCCGCACGGCGGGCCGCGCCGGCCTTCCGGTCGGTAGGTTGTCCCACCAGCGAGAGCCGTCGTCACGGCTCCGCGCAACCGGAGTCACGCCGATTCACGGGCGGGCTCCCCCTACGCGGCTCCCCCCTGCGTGCCACCGACCGGTGCGACCCAGGACGGCGGGGGCCGCGACACGAACCCCGGCGTCGGCCCGCGGGCGGACACGTCCCCGATCCTCGACCGGGTGTCACCGATTGCTGAACGGGAGACAGCGGATGACCATCATGACCAAACTCGGCAAGGGCGCCCTGGCGCTGGCGATGGCGGGCGCCTCGGTGCTCGGCGTCACGGGCGCGGCCAACGCCAGCCCCGGCGCGTCCTACATCGGACCCGGCCACACCACCTCCGGCGTCGGCGTGTGGTGCGTCCAGCACAGCATCAACTACTACCTCGACCACAACGGCTCGGCCTACCGCGGCTCCGCCCCGTACTGGTCGCTCGACGAGGACAGTCAGTGGGGCCCCAAGACGGAGGCCGAGGTCCGCTGGTTCCAGGCGCACTGGAACTACGACCAGGACGGCGTCGTGGGGCCGATCACCGGTCACCAGATCCTCGTCTACGGGGACCCCTCCTACAGCGGGACCCCGTGGGACGGCCCGGGCTCCTGCTACTGGCAGGTCCCCAGCGACCACATGTACGGCGCGTAGGCACCCGGCCGGGTGGTGTCGGGCGCCCCTCGCGTCCCGGACACCACCCGGCGGCCACCACCCGGCGGCCACCACCGGCGACGGTCCGGAACGAGCCGCCGGGCGGCTCAGCGCGGAGCGTCCTCGCCCGGGGAGCGGTGGCGGAGGGCGTCCTGGGAGTCGACGTACTTGAGCATGAGGCGGGCGAACTCCAGGCGCTCCCGCTCGGTCCAGTCGGCGGTGATGTGCTCGAAGGCCGAGCGCTGGTGGCGGCCGAAGCGGGCCATCAGCTCGCGGCCTCCGGGGCTCAGCCGGAGGACGGTGCGGCGGCCGTCCTGCTGGGAGGCTTCACGGACCAGATGGCCGGCCGAGATGCAGTCGGAGACCATGCGGCTGGCCACCGACGGGTCCACCCCCAGGTGGCGCGCGACCGCGCCGACGGTGATCTCACCGGCGGCCGACTCGTTCGCCGTGGCCCCTTGCTCGGCCCCTTGCTCCGCTTCCAGCACGATTCGGAGCACCAGCGTGCGGCTGAGGTCCTTCTGGGAGATCGGGTCCTCGACGTCCAGGAGCGAGGAGCGCCGCAGCTTCCCGAAGGCCGGGCCCACGGCGTCCAGCAGCTCGTCCGCCGTCTTCGGCTCGTGCTTCGTCATGCCCCCATCGTACCGACATGGATGACTCCACGAAGGCATGTGTTGACTAACAAATATGTGCATGCAAGCATGCATGTGTCAGCAAGCAATGAATGGAGCCCTCCATGACCATCCTCGTCACCGGCGCCCGCGGCAAGGTCGGCCAAGCCGTCATCGACCGCCTGCACGCCGCCGGCCTCACCGTCCGCGCCGCCAGCGCCAACCCCGCCGAACTGACCGTCCCGACGGGTGTCCAGGTCGCCGAGCTCTCCCTCGACCGGCCCGAGACCTTCGACGCCGCGCTCCGCGGCGTCCGCCAGGTCTTCCTCTACCCCCAGCCCGCCGGCATCCACGAACTGGTCAAGGCCGCCGAGGCCGCCGGCGTCGAGCACGTCGTCCTGCTCTCCTCGTCCTCCGTCCTCGGCCCCGACGCCGCGAACGACCCGCTCGCGAGCCACAGCCTCCGGGTCGAACGCGCCCTCGCCGACTCCGACCTCACCCGCACGTTCCTGCGCCCGGACGCCTTCGCCAGCAACGCCCTCGGCTGGGCGCACTTCATCGGCCGGTCGATGCCGGTCCGGCTCGCCTACCCGGACGCCGGCATCGCTCCCATCCACCCCGAGGACATCGCCGACATCGCCGTCGAGGCACTGACCGGCACCTCCCTCACCGGCCGCTCGGTCACCCTGACCGGCCCCGAGTCGCTCACCTTCCGCGAGCAACTCGCCCTCCTCGCCGACACCCTCGGCCGTGAGATCCCGGTCGAGCGGATCACCCGCGCCGAGGCCGAGCAGCAGATGGGCGCCCACATGCCCGCGCCGATGGTCTCCTCGCTGCTCGACCTGTGGCAGGCCGCCGACCACGGTCCCGCGGCCATCGCCGACACCACCCTGACCCTCCTCGGCCGTCCCGCCCGCACCTTCCACCAGTGGGCCCGCGAGAACGTCGCCGCCTTCACCCCGCGCTGATCCGCGCCCGCCCCCTCGGCGACACCCGCCCCCGACGTCACCGACCCTCGCAGGAGCACGACATGAAGCCCATCGGCTACTGGCTCAACCGCACCGACAAGGCCCTCACCGGCCACATGAACTCCATGCTGGCCGAGTTCGGCCTCACCCGACTCGCCTGGCAGGTCCTCAACGTGGTCGCGGACGACCCGCGGGCCACCGACACCCGGATCCTGGCCGTGCTGGCCGCCAACGCCGATGCCGACGCCCTGGCCGACGCCGTCGAGACCGTCCTCGCCGGCGACTGGGCCGCCCGCCCGGAGCCGGGCCGCCTCGCCCTGACCGCCGACGGCCGCGCCCGCCTCGCCCAGGTCGCCGAACGCGTCGACGCCTTCCGCGAGCGGTCGGCGGCCGGCATCACCGACGAGGAGTACCGGATCGCCGTCACCGTCCTGGAGCGGATGACCCACAACCTGGAGAGCGGAGCCGGACATTGACCCCGCCCGGGCCGCCCCGCGCTCAACGGCGGAGAACATCACTGCCGCGAACATGACGGGTCCGGGCCGGACCGGGAGTAACCTGGACATCACCGAAGGCACTCCGCATGCTGGCACCGGATACTGGCGTCGTCTCCGGCGAACGGCAATACCGGACCCGGCCCCGTGGACCGGGCCCGGGGACAGGCCCTTGATCATGACCACGATGCTCGATCGTGCGACGACGCCCACCGCCCCGGATCCCACCGCACGGCTCTCCCTCGCACCCCGTGGTGTGCGGCCCGGCCGCCTGGACGGAGCCTGGTGGCCCCGCTCGCGTGATCTTCTCCTCGAACTCCCCGCCCTGGCCGCCGACATCGACGAGCAGTGGGGCCGGATCACCCGGATCACCGTGAACCCCGCGCAGTGGCCCGTCATCCCCCCGCGGATCCCGGTCGCCGGGCACACCGTCCACGCGGGCTGGTTCAGCGCCGAGCAGGACGAGCACACGATCGCGGTGTTCTCGTACGCCCCGCGTCGGCTGAACCTGCTGGTCGTCCCGCCGGAGACGGACGCCGTCGGTGCCGCCCGGCTGATGGCCGAGGCCTCCAGTCCCGCGAACACCATGGCCGCGAGCGCTCTGCTCGCCGTGGAGACGGGCGGCGGCGCGCAGGGGCCGCGGTCCCGCTCCGCCTTCCTGCCGTCGGCCGTCGCCCCCTCCGACGGCGCCGGTGAGGCGGGCCGGCGGGCCGATGTCGCCCGCAGCCGGGCCGCCTCCTGGCCGGTACCCGCGTAGCCGGCGGGAGCCGCCGGGGAGTGTGTGCGCCCCGGCGGGCGCGTCCTTACGGTTCAGCGGCCTCACGGTTCGACGGTCTTACGGTTCGGCGGCCTTACGGTTCATCCGATCCGGATCGCCGTCCGTAGTCGGAGGCGCTACGCAGGTAGGAGCCCACGACCTGGAGCCACGCGCCGGGGCCGAAGCACACCTCGATCCGGTACGGCGTGTCCTCGAAGACCCGCAGGACGCGCAGCGCGCCACTCGGATGCAGGTCGTACTCGAAGGTGACGCCGTCCGCGCCGTCCTCGTACTGCAAGTCCAGCGGCCCCTTCGACGGTTCGGCCGGGGCCCTGGCCTCGGCCGAGAGTTTCACGTAGACGGACATCGTTCCGTCCCGCCTTTCCTGGACTCACGCCCGGCCCCGCCGAGCGAGGCCCGACCGTCGGGGAACGGCCTCCGGGCCGCCCCGACATCCCCACGGTACTCCGCCCGCGCCGGGCCGACCCGTCCGGTCGGGAGAACCGGCGCGGAGGCCCACCGGCCGGACGGCCCGGGGCGGGGCGTCGGTCTGCTTCAGGGGCACAGGGCGGCGTCGATGGCCTTCCTGGCGGGCTCCAGGTCGGTGATGCCGGCCGGTTCGACCGTCAGCGCGACGCCGACGGCGCGTCCGTCCTCGGTGGCGGCGCTCCAGGTCCCGTAGCCCGGGATGCCGCCGTTGTGGAACCACACGGTCGCGCCGCAGGACAGCGTCGTCCGCATGATCCCCAGCCCGAAGCCGTCGCCGGAGCCGGGCCCCCCGACGTCGACGGTGGCACGCATCTGCCGGAGCTGGGGGTCGGCGAGCAGGCGGTGGCCGCGCATGAGCTCGGCGAAGAACGTGGCGAGGTCGGAGTCGGTGGACACCATCGCACCACCCGCCCAGGCCGCGGAGGGGTCGATCTCGGTGACGTCGCGCAGCGCTCCGCCCGGGCCGTCCGCGCGGTAGCCCCGGGGGTGGCGCTCCCGGAGGGTGGTCTCGCCGGGGGCGGGAAGGTAGGTGTGGCGCAGCCCGATGGGCCGGATGACGCGGCGGTCGATGACCTCGGCGAGGGGCCGACCGGTGACCTTCTCCACGATCAGGCCGGCCACCAGGTAGTTCGTGCTGCTGTACCCCCAGGCCGTTCCCGGGGGGAAGGCCGCTTCGTGCCGCAGCGCGATGTCCAGGGCGTCGCGTGGGGAGACGTAGCGGCGCCGGAGGATGGACTCGGTGACGTCCGGCTCGTACTCGGGAAGTCCGGCGGTGTGCTGCAGGAGTTGACGCACCGTGATCCGGTTCCCGTCGATGCCCTTCCCCCGGACGAGACCGGGCAGGTGCTTCTCGACCGGGTCGTCGAGGCCGATCTCGCCCTCACCGACCAGTTGCAGCACGACCACCGCGGTGAACGTCTTGGTGATGCTGCCGATCCGCACCTGGCCGTCCCGGGGCACCTTCGCACCGGTGACCCGGTCCCCGACCCCCGCCGTGTAGGTACGGGTGCGACCGGCCTCGTCACGGACGGCGGCCAGCGCGCCGGGCACCCGGTCGGGGCTGACCGCCGCGTCCAGCAGCGCCTGGACGGCGTCCGGCTTGGCGGGCGCCGGGGCGGCGACGGCGGCCGGGGCGAGCGCGCCGGCCGCGATGACGCCGACCGAAAGGGCGCCGGCGGCCACGGCGACGACGGTCGTCCTCCCGCGATGCGGGACGCGGAACCGTTGTGATGCAAGGAAGTTCACGGAATCTCACCTCTGCTGGTGCGTGCGGTCCGGGCTGCGCACCGGGGCGTCCCGGCGCCGTTCCACGACATCACGCGGTCGAGAGGGCCGTCGTCGCCGCCGAGGACGAAGGGCAACCGGGCCGGGAATCCCCCTTCCTCCCGGCGCCTCCTCCTGCCGACGTACGCGCACCGCGCCGCCGGAGGCGACGCGGTGCGGCACGGGGGTGCGGGTCACGGGCGCACCCGCGACCCCCACCGTCCTGCGGTACGACGGGCTGGCGGGGTGGCTCAGCCCTCACCGATCCCGCTGGTCTGGGAGAGCGGGACGCACCCGGGGGTCTCCTTGGTCAGCGAGATGTCCAGGTTCCCGACGGTGCCCGGGTGGAGCGCACCCTTGGGGGCCGTGTTGATCAGCAGCAGGCTTTCGCCCGGCGGGATGGCGGCGGGGTGCAGGATCGCGATGCGGCCGTTCCGGGGATCCAGCGACATCACCGACTCCAGCCGGCTGCCGTCGGTGGCCACCGGGGTGTGGCAGGACTCCGACGGCGTCATGACCAGCGCGGGCACGCCCACCGAGCGCAGCGCGCTCTGGAGCCCGGACCAGTCGGCGCCGATCAGCTGGAAGGAGACGGTGCCGTCCGTGTTGGGGGTCACCGAGTAGGAGGCGGTGGTGAGCTGCACCGCGGCCGGGCCGCCGCTGGCCGTCGGGGCGGCGGCGGGGCCGGCCTGCGGCTTGGGGGCGGTGCCGTCACCGCCGGTGTGCGGCATCAGGACGACCCCGGTGACGGCGGCGGCCAGCCCGAGGCCGGTCACCACCAGCCTGCGGGTGTGGCGCGGCCGGACCCGGGCCGTGGTGGCGGTGACGGTGGTGGCGGGCAGGTCCGCGGCGCGGGCTGCGAGTTCGGCGCCGAGCTGCTGCCGGAAGTTCAGGGGCGTGGTCACGAGGCGGCCTCCAGGAGAGCGTTCACGGACGTACTGGTGGTACCGGACTCCGGCATCGCCTTCTGCAGCGCCTTGCGGGCCCGGTGCAGCCGTACCCGGGCGGTGGCCGCGCTGATGCCCAGCGCCTTGGCCGCCTCACGGACGGCCAGGCCGTCGACGGCCACCAGGTCCAGCACCGCGCGCAGCGGCTCGGACAGGGCGGCGTGCCGGGCGGCCAGGCCACGGGCCTCGCGGGCCGCGTCGATGCGTCCTTCGATCGCGGACACGTCCTGGTCGTCCAGCATCCGCTGACCGGCGATCCTGGCCACCGCGTTGAGCTCGCGGACATTGCCGCGGAAGTGCGCGGCCAGGACGTTGCGGGAGATGCCGTACAGCCAGGCGACGGGCGCGCCGCGGCGGGCGTCGTAACTGTCGGCCTGCTCCAGCGCCGTCAGGAAGATGTCGGCCGTCAGGTCGGCCGCCAGGTGCACGCTGTCGGTGCGCCGGGTGACGAAGCCGAGCACGGTGTCGAACTGCTGCTGGTAGAAGACGGCGAACGCCGCCGGGTCTCGCGAGGGTGGTGCTATCGGGTGGTGCTCCGCTGACACGGATGGCTCCTTGGGAGGACGAGCACTGCCTTACGTCTCTACTTGGCTCGGGCGCTCCGGAGCGTTACACGCGGCCGTCGCGACGGGCGTCGGGTGGCCTTCCGGTGGCCTTCCGGCGGCCGGCCCGGGCAGGATCGGGCTCGGGATCAGGCTCGGTCTCGGGATCACAGCAACAGCCGGGTCCCCGGCGGGAGTTCACCCGACCCGGCGGCGTCGTGCAGGTGCGCCAGCAGGGTGCCGCGCAGGGCTTCGGCGGCGCGGGTGGGCGGCACCTCGTGGCCGTGGGCGACGGCGATGGTGCGGCCGAGGCCCGGGCCGGCGAAGGGGGTGACCGTGAGGCCGGAGCGGGCGGCCACCATGCCGGGCACCACCGCGGGCCCGAGGCCGGCCCGGACGAAGCCGAGGACGGCGTCCATCTCGCCGCCCTCCACCGCGAACTCCGGCTCGAACCCGGCCGCCCGGCAGGCCGCCAGGGTGGCCTCGCGCACGTCGTAGCCCTCCCGGAACATCACCAGGGGGCGCCCCCGCAGCTCCGCCACCCGCGCCCTGCGCCGCCCCCGCCGCTCGGCCGAGACCAGGACCAGCTCCTCGTGCAGCAGCTCGGTGACGGCGAGCGCCGGTGCCTGCTCCCCGCTGGGCGGGGTGATGATCAGCGCGAGGTCCAGCTCCCCCGCCGACAGCGAGCGGACCAGGTCGCGCGAGCCGCCCTCGCGGACCACCAGCGCCACGCCGGGGTAGCGGTCCCGGAAGACCCGCAGCACGTCCGGCACCAGGCTGGTGCACAGGCTGGGCGGCGCGCCCAGCCGGACCCGGCCGCGGCGCAGCTGCACCGTCTCCTGGACGGCGAGGCGGGCGCTCTCGGTGTCCGCGAGGATGCGCCGGGCGAGCGGCAGCAGGGCGTCCCCGGCGTCGGTCAGGGCGATGTTGCCCCGGGTGCGGTGGAACAGCTCCGCGCCCAACTCCCTCTCCAGCGAACGGATCTGCTGGGAGAGGGAAGGCTGCGCCACGTGCGCCGCCTCGGCGGCCCGGGTGAAGTGGCGGGTCTCGGCGACGGCCAGGAAGTAGCGGAGTTGCTGGAGCTGCACCCGACCAGGATAGGCCGCGTCGATAGCCGGTGCCTATCGTCATGAGCCGCAGCATGTCTTGGACGTACCCTGGCGGCCGTCCCTACCGTGGCAGCCATGACAACCGCGACTCGGACGGGCCGGCATCCGTCCACCCTGGCGACGCTGTGGCGGTCGACCGTCGGCAAGAAGGCGGTCATGGCCGTCACCGGACTGGTCATGCTGCTGTACCTGGTCGCGCACATGCTGGGCAACCTCAAGGTCTTCTTCGGTCCGGACGACATCAACGGCTACGCGGCCTGGCTGCGCACCATCGGCCAGCCGTTCCTGGGCCACGAGTGGTTCCTGTGGATCGCCCGGTCCGGCCTGCTGGCCGCCGTCGTGCTGCACGGCGTGTCCGCCTACCAGCTCAGCCGCCGCGACCTCGCCGCCCGGCCGAGCAAGTACGCGCACAAGCGGCGCCGCGCGAGCTACGCGACCCGGACCATGCGCTGGGGCGGGGTGATCCTGGCGCTGTTCATCGTCTGGCACATCCTCGACCTGACCACGCTGACCGTGAACCCGGCCGCCGAGGAGGGCCACCCGTACCAGAACATCGTGGCCTCGTTCGGCCGCTGGTACGTCGACGTCTTCTACGTCGTGGCGATGCTGGCCGTCGGCCTGCACATCCGGCACGGCTTCTGGAGCGCCGCGCAGACCCTCGGCGCCAACAACGCCCGCCGGGACCGGGCCCTCAAGCTGACGGCCAACACCTTGGCGTTGGCGTTGACCGCCGGCTTCC
This sequence comes from Kitasatospora xanthocidica, assembly GCF_014656195.1. GTDB lineage: Bacteria > Actinomycetota > Actinomycetes > Streptomycetales > Streptomycetaceae > Kitasatospora > Kitasatospora xanthocidica. The sequence continues at coordinate 231,894 of NZ_BNBY01000011.1, forward strand.
TGTCCGTCCCCGTGGCCGTGATGACCGGAATCGTGAAATGAGCGGTGACGAAGTGAGCACCTACCTGGACTACACCCTCGGCGAGCCGGTCGCCGACACCAGGGCCCCCGCCGGGCCGATCGAACAGCGGTGGGACCAACGGCGGTTCGACGCCAAGCTGGTCAACCCGGCGAACCGGCGCAAGCACACCGTGATCGTGGTCGGCACCGGCCTGGCCGGCGGCGCGGCCGGCGCCACCCTGGCCGAACAGGGCTACCACGTCGTCCAGTTCTGCTTCCAGGACTCCCCCAGGCGCGCCCACTCGATCGCCGCCCAGGGCGGCATCAACGCGGCCAAGAACTACCGCAACGACGGCGACTCGGTGCGCCGGCTGTTCTACGACACCGTCAAGGGCGGCGACTTCCGCGCCCGCGAGTCCAATGTGCACCGGCTGGCCCAGGTGTCGGTGGAGATCATCGACCAGTGCGTGGCCCAGGGCGTCCCGTTCGCCCGGGAGTACGGCGGCCTGCTGGACACCCGCTCCTTCGGCGGCGTCCAGGTCTCCCGCACCTTCTACGCCCGCGGCCAGACCGGCCAGCAGCTGCTGCTCGGCGCCTACCAGGCGCTGTCCCGGCAGATCGCCGCCGGGAACGTGGAGATGCACCCGCGCACCGAGATGCTGGACCTGCTGGTCGTCGACGGCCGGGCCCGCGGCATCGTCGCCCGCGACCTGGTCACCGGCGAGATCCGCTCCTACACCGCGGACGCGGTCGTCCTCGCCAGCGGCGGCTACGGCAACGTCTTCTACCTCTCCACCAACGCCAAGAACTCCAACGCCACCGCGATCTGGCGGGCGCACCGGCGCGGCGCCTACTTCGCCAACCCGTGCTTCACCCAGATCCACCCGACCTGCATCCCGCGCTCCGGCGAGCACCAGTCCAAGCTCACCCTGATGAGCGAGTCGCTGCGCAACGACGGCCGGATCTGGGTGCCGAAGGCGCAGGGCGACACCCGGCCGCCGGCCGAGATCCCCGAGGAGGAGCGGGACTACTACCTGGAGCGGATCTACCCGGCCTTCGGCAACCTGGTGCCGCGCGACATCGCCTCCCGGGCCGCCAAGAACGTCTGCGACGAGGGCCGCGGCGTCGGCCCCGGCGGCCAGGGCGTGTACCTGGACTTCGCCGACGCGATCCGCCGGCTGGGCCGGGACGCCGTCGAGGCCAAGTACGGCAACCTCTTCGAGATGTACGAGCGGATCACCGCCGAGGACCCGTACCGGGTGCCGATGCGGATCTACCCGGCGATCCACTACACGATGGGCGGACTCTGGGTCGACTACGACCTGCAGACCACCGTCCCGGGCCTGTTCGCCATCGGGGAGGCCAACTTCTCCGACCACGGCGCCAACCGGCTCGGCGCCAGCGCCCTGATGCAGGGCCTCGCCGACGGCTACTTCGTGCTGCCGCCCACCCTCAACGACTACCTGGCCCGCCACCCGCTGCCGGCCGTGCCCGCCGACCACCCGGTGCTCACCGAGACCGAGGCCGAGGTCGAGGACCGGCTCAACCTGATCCTCGCGGTGGACGGCGACCGCACCCCGGACTCCTTCCACCGCGAACTCGGCGAACTGCTCTGGGACGAGTGCGGGATGGCCCGCGACGAAGCCGGCCTCAGGCGGGCGCTGGAGCGGATCCCCCGGCTGCGCGAGGAGTTCTGGCGCCGGATCAAGGTGCCCGGCACCGGGCAGGAGCTCAACCAGTCGCTGGAGAAGGCCAACCGGCTCGTCGACTACTTCGAGCTGGCCGAGCTGATGTGCCTGGACGCCCTGCACCGCGCCGAGTCCTGCGGCGGCCACTTCCGCACCGAGAGCCAGACCCCCGAGGGCGAGGCCGCCCGGCGCGACGAGGAGTTCGGCTACGCCGCCGCCTGGGAGTTCACCGGCACCGGCGCGGCACCCGTCCTCCACCGCGAGGCGCTCGACTTCGAGTACGTCCACCCCACCCAGCGGAGCTACGCATGAACCTCACCCTGCGCATCTGGCGCCAGGCGGGCCCGGACGCGGCCGGCTCGATGACCACCTACCACGTCAGCGGGATCAGCCCGGACATGTCCTTCCTGGAGATGCTCGACACCCTCAACGAGGAGCTGATCACCCGCGGCGACCAGCCGGTCGCCTTCGACCACGACTGCCGCGAGGGCATCTGCGGCGCCTGCGGCATGGTCATCAACGGCCAGGCGCACGGCCCGGAACGGACCACCACCTGCCAGCTGCACATGCGGCACTTCCGGGACGGCGACACCATCGACGTCGAGCCGTGGCGGGCGGCGGCCTTCCCGGTGGTCAAGGACCTGGTGGTGGACCGCTCGGCCTTCGACCGGATCATCGGCTCCGGCGGCTACATCACCGCCCCCACCGGCAGCGCCCCCGACGCGCACGCCACGCCCGTCCCCAAGGAGGCCGCCGACACCGCCTTCGAGCACGCCGAGTGCATCGGCTGCGGCGCCTGCGTGGCGGCCTGCCCGAACGGTTCGGCGATGCTGTTCACCTCCGCCAAGGTGGTCCACCTCAACGTGCTCCCCCAGGGCGCGCCCGAACGGGCCTCCCGGGTACGGAACATGGTGACGGCGATGGACGCCGAGGGCTTCGGCGGCTGCACCAACACCGGCGAGTGCGCCACCGCCTGCCCCAAGGGCATCCCGCTGCCCAGCATCGCGGCGATGAACCGGGAGTTCCTGCGGGCCGCCCGCGGCTGACACCCCCTCCCCCGATCGGTCGGGACCTCCGACCCCCGGCCCCTCGCGCTGGTGCTCGCGCGAGGGGCCGACCGCGTTCGGCGGGGCGTGCGGGGGCAGTTCACACTCCCCGTACGGGTGGTGGATCGTCAGGAGCGGTGCTCACGGGCGGGAAATCGCGCTACGGTGGTGCTCCGCCACGGAGGGACGGCATATGCCCGAGGTTCAGTCCTGTGCCGGCTGCGGCGGGTCCGGGGGGACCCAGAAGACCGAGGCAACGGTCGAGCTGGACGAGGAAGGGAGCATGGTGCCCAGGGTCCACGAATTCTGGTCGCCCTGCGGTCGGTGCCACGGATCCGGGACGGTGATCGTCGGATGAGGTTGGTCTTCGAGTGCGTCGAGTGCGGTGGGCACTACCTGCCGCCCGAGAGCATGGTGTACCCGGACGGGCCGGCCTCGCCGGTCTGGTGCACCACCTGCCAGCACACCAAGCAGGAGGCCGGCGTCCGGGAGGACCCGCTGCTCGCCCGCGTCGCCCTGGCCGCCGCCCGGGCCGCGCTCGCCCGGCGGGCCGCCGAGGCCGCCGACCCGGCCGCCCGCACCGACGTCCGCCCGTCCCGGCCCCCGCTGTCCCGCCGCGCCCGCTCAGGCCCGGGCGGAGTGCGCAGCAAGCTGGCCTAGCGGGCTGGTCGGCGACGGCCCGGCCGGCTCAGAACAGCGCCTCCTGGGTGTCCGGCTCCGGCGGACGCACCCGCTCCTGCAGCACCAGCCCCTCGGAGGGGCGGCCGGCCGCTGCGGTGAGCGTCCAGCCGGTCAGCCGCCGGGTGTCCAGCAGCAGCGGGCCGGAGCCGTCCGCCTGGTCCAGGAAGAGGTGCTTGCCGATCGGCGGCCGCAGCCGGCCCGCGACCACCGCGCCGTCGGCCAGCCCCGCGACCTCCCGGTAGACCTCCGGGGCGCCGCCCGCCAGGCCGTAGCGCTCCACGTGGTCCACCACCGGACGGTCCGCGAGCAGCTCCACGGCATGGCCGTCCAACAGCCGGTGCGCCTGGCCGCGGGCCTCGGTGAGCACCGTACGGCGGTGCGGCACGTCGCCGTGCGACCACCAGTGATCGGCCTTGAGCCGGGACTTGTACCGCTCCCGGGCCAAGCCCGAGGCGGCGACGGTGAGTTCGGCGCGGCGCACCGCGGGCAGCCCGCCCCGGGCGGTGAACGCGTAGGCCAGCGCGCCCTGTTCGAGCAGCCGGCTGTCGCCGCGCTGCTCGGCGGTCAGGCCGACCTTCAGCAGGCCCTCGCCGAACCAGGCGAGGTAGAGCAGATAGGTGCGGCCGTCGTCGAGGATCTGGTCCCGCGCCAGGGCGAGGCCGCGGTCCACGCTCTGGCAGGCCGCGCACTGCGTCGCGGCGGCGTCCGGGTCGATCACCGCGTGGTGCGGGCACGGCGTCCGTTCCGTCGCCCCGGCCAGCCAGGCCCCGGTGCAGCGCCGCGGACCGCCGAGCAGCCAGCCGACCTCCGCGCCGGTCTCCACGGCGCGCTCGTGCACCCGGGCGCCGCGCACGGCCCCGAGCACGGCACGGCCGTCCTGCCAGCTCAGACCGGTGGAGACCCAGCCGGCCGGCCGGTCCGGCTGCTGCGGTGCGGGAATCGTCACGGGCATCCCTCCCTGTAGGCGCTCGACCAGGCGAGGCTACCCGGCACCACCGACAACCGTTGTTCCGCTGCCGACGGGCCCAGGCGTCGCCTAGCCTCCGGGACATGATCGATTCCCCCGACTCCCCCACCGCGGACGACCTCGCCCTCGCCCTCCGGCTCGCCGTCGACACCCTGCGCGGCGCCCCGGCGGACGCCGACTGGGCGCGCCCGGCCGGCACGCTCGGCTGGAGCTGCCGGGAGACCGTCGAGCACCTCGCCGACGACCTCCTCGCGTACGCCGCCCAGCTCGGCCCCGCCCTGCTCGGCCCCGCGCGGCCGCCGCGCGACCGGTACGTCCCCTTCGTGGCGACCCGCCGCGCGCCCGGCGCCCCGAACAACTTCGTCCGCGCCACCCCGGACAGCGGGGTCGAGGGGCTGCTCGAGGTCCTGGAGGCGAGCGGCGGGCTGATGGTCGCCGTGGCCCGGGTCGCCCCGCCGGAGACCCGCGCCTACCACCCGTGGGGGCTCGCCGACCCGACCGGCTTCGTGGCCATGAGCCTGGTCGAGACCCTGCTCCACCTCCACGACCTCGCCACCGGCCTCGGCCTCCCGTGGATCCCGCCCGCCGACCTCTGCGAACGCACCCTCGCCCGGCTCTTCCCCGACGCCCCGGCCACCGACGCCCCCTGGCCCACCCTCCTCTGGGCCACCGGCCGGGCGCCCCTGCCCGACCACCCCCGCCGCACCGACTGGCGCTGGTACGCCGCCCCGACGGAGTGAGGGCCCCGGACGGACGGGGTACCGGCGGCCGACAGACCCCGCACCGGGCGCCGATGGGAATCCACAGGCGACCGGCCGGGCCCCACTGCCCAACCACCCCCGCCGCACAGACAGGCGCTGGTACGCCGACCCGAGGGAGTGAAGCGCCCGAACGGGCCGAGTGCCCGCAGACCACAGGCCCCGGCCGGGCTGCCAGGCCCGGCCGGAGGCGGCGCGGCGACCGACAGGCCGTGAGCCGGACGCCACCGTGAGCCCATGGACCACTGGCGATCGACCGGGCCGCCGGACCGCGACGGACAGGGCGTCCACGGCCGGCGGGCGCCACCGTGAGCCCGCGGCCCACGCGCGCCCGACCGCACCGCCGGGGCCCGCCCGATGGAGCGTCAGGCACCCGCCGAGGGCTCGCAGGTCACGGGCGCGTGGCCCGGTCGGGTGCCCACGTTCTATTGTGGCGGGCGCGGTCGGCGGTGCGGCCGGGAGGCGATGTCGCGCGGCCGGGGTCGGCGCGAGGTGAATGGGGTGGACGGACGGTGTCGGGGCGGCGGAGCAGCGGGGTGCTGGCGATCTGGGCGGAGGCGCAGCGGCAGCAGCAGCGCCGGGACGAGGCCCGGTGGCGTGCCGAGGCGGCGGAGGAGCGTCGGCGGGAGCGGGAGCAGCGCGAGGCGCAGCGGGCGGCTGCCCGGGACGAGCGGGAGGCGCAGCGCGCGTACCAGCAGTCCCGGGAGGCGGAGGTGGCCCGGCGGACGGCCGAACTGGACGCCCGGGTGGAGGAGTTGAAGGGTCTGCTGGCCGCCGGGCTGGCCGCGCCGGCGTTCGGCCCGCAGGCCTTGCTGGCGCCGAGTGCGGTGCCGCCGTTCGACCCGGGGCCGCTGGGCGTGCCGGTGGAGATGCCGGACCAGACGGCCGCGGTCTACTTCGTGCCGCCGCCGGACGCGGTGCAGGCCCGCAATCCGGGGGTGCGGCGCCAGTACGAGCAGTACCTGGCGCAGGCCCGGGCCCGGTTCGAGCAGGACTGGTACGCGGCGCAGGCGCGGGAGGCGGACCGGCAGCGGCGGCTGGCCGCGCACCACCGGGAGTACCTGGCCTGGGCGGAGGGGCTGCGCCGTCAGGACGAGGAGCGCGGGGCCCGGACGGAGGAGTTGCTGCGGCGGCTGCGGGCGGGTGAGCCGGAGGCGGTGCAGGAGTACTTCACGGCGGGCCTGTACGCCTCGGCGGCCTGGCCGGAGGGCTTCCCGCACCGGCTGGTGGCGGCCTTCGACGCGGCCGGCCGCCAGTTGGTGGTGAACCGGGAGCTGCCGGGGCCGGACGTGGTGCCGGCGGCGGCCCGGGTGCGGTACGTGAAGTCGGACGACCGCGAGGCCGAGGTGGCCCGCCCGGCGACGGAGCGCAAGGCGCTGTACCGGCAGGTGCTGGCGCAGTCGTCGCTGCGGGTGGTGGCGGAGGTGTTCCGGGCGGACCGGGACGGGCTGCTGGACTCGGTGGTGCTGAACGGCTTCGTCCTCGGCATCGATCCGGCGACCGGCCGGGAGGCGGAGCGCTTCGTGTCCTCGCTGACCGCGACGCGGGCCGGGTTCGCCGGGCTGGCGCTGGACCGGGTGGACGCGCTGGAGTGCTTCCAGGGCCTGGGCGGCCGGTTGTCGGCGCGCCCGGAGCGGCTGGACGAAGTGCGGCCGGACCGGCGGCCGGAGACGGTCGGCGGGAGCGTGGCGGGGCACGGCGGCGAGGACGAACCGGACCTCTTCGAGATGGACCCGCTGGACTTCGAGGACCTGATCGCCGAGCTGTTCCGGCTGCGCGGTTTCCGGGTGATGACGACGGCCCGCAGCGGCGACGTCGGGGTGGACGTGGTCGCGGAGGACCTGGACCCGGTGACCGGCGGCAAGATCGTGATCCAGGCCAAGCGCTACAGGAAGACCGTCCCGCCGACGGCCGTGCGCGACCTGGAGTCCACCGTCCGCCACCACGGCGCGATCAAGGGCATCCTGGTCACCACGGCGGGCTTCGGCCGCGGCTCGTACAGCTACATCGAGGGCAAGCCGCTGACCCTGGTGAGCGGTCCGGAGCTGGTGGAGCTGCTGGCCGGGCAGGGCCTGCGCGGCCGGCTCGGCGGTGGCGGGTCCGCCGCGTCCGCCGCCGCGGAGCCGGCCGGGGCCGGGCCGGCCGACCGGGAGACGGCCCTGACGGTGAGTTGGCAGAGCCGGACGGCCGGCGGGGACGCGGTGGAGCTGGACGTGACCGCCTTCCTGTGCGCGGGCGGCCGGGTGCTGAGTGACGAGCACTTCGTGTTCTTCAACAGCCCGCAGGACCCGGAGGGCGCGGTCCGCCTGCACCCGACCCGCTCGGTGCCGGGCGAGCCGACCCGGGCGGTCCGGCTGTCCCTGGACCTGCACCGGCTGCCGGCCGCGGTCGACGAGGTGGTGGTGGCCGTCTCCACCGAGGAGGAGGAATCGTCGGCGCTGCCGCTGGGGTACGTGCACGGGCTGTCGGTGGCCGCCGTGTACGGGCCGGGCGCGGCCGGTCCGGCCGGGTGGGCGGGCGCCACCGGCGGGGTGCCGGACAGCGCGATGCTGCTGGGCGCGTTCCGACGGACGGGCGGCGGCTGGGAGTTCGGCCCGTCGGGCCGGGCGGTGACGAACGGTCTGGCCGGGCTGGCGGCGGCCTTCGGGGTGGCGGTGGAGTAGGGCGCATCCCGCGGACCGCTCGCCGATCGACCCGGGTCCACGGCCCGGATCCGCGACCCGGACCCGCGACCCGGCTCCGGGAACCGGGGACCTTGGTCCTCAGGGGCGGGTGTCATACCTGAGGAGGAGAGCTCCCCCGCCGCCCCACCGGGTCGGCGGGGGCCCACCGTCCCGGCGGCATACACATCGCATAAGAAGCTCTTGGCAGGATGGACTGGAGTCCGATTTTCCGCTTTTCCGTCCCCAGGAGTCCCACGTGACGTTCCCCGCAACCGCCGTCCGCACCGGCCGGGCGGCCGCCCGCGCCACCGGCCTGAACAAGGTCTAC
>NZ_BNBY01000012.1:0-236160 GCF_014656195.1 Kitasatospora xanthocidica
CCGGCCGACTCGGCCGGGCCGCCCGTGAGTTGTTGTGTTCGTGGGCCGGGTTCTTGTTCTCGCCCGCTGCACAGGAAGTTGGTCTGGTCGACTTCCTGTGCACAACGAGAGGTGCCGAATAATATCGTTGCCGCTTCGGCGGGGCCGAAGCGGCAACGGAAGAGCAGGGCTTAGATGAAAGGTTTTGATTTGGCCCTGGGTTCGGAGGCCCGGCCAATCTTGGCCGGGCCTCCGTTGCTTTGTGGTTTGCGGAAGGGGTGGGCGGGCGGGGGATTCGGCGTTTTGGCGGGCCCGTGTGCTTGCGCGCGGGCCCGCCCAGTTCTCATCAGGTTCCTGGCCGACCCCATCTGTTTCCCGCCCCGCCGCGATGTGATCGCGGCGGGGCGGAATGGGTACGCAATCCCACTGCGGTTGATCCCGGCCCTTTCCTGTGCCGAAGCGGCGACTAGGTGATCAAGGGAAGAGGGGGTTGGGGCGGGCCCGTGTCGGCGGACGCGGGCGCGCCCCGGAGGAGGTCATCCACCGGGTCTGTTGCGGAGCGCTCCGCGGGGGTCAGCGGGCGGCGGCGCGTTGGAGGGCGCTGGCGAGGAGGGCGAGGTCGGTGGGGCCGTTGCCGAGTTCGCGGACGGGGCGGCGGGCGGGTGGGGCGCCGAGCTGGAGCGGGTCTATCGCGACCACGGTCGGGCGGAGGGTGGCGGTGCGCGGGATACGGCCGCTGATCCGGGCGGTCTGGAAGGCGGTGACGCCGCCGTCCGGCAGCCGCAGGTAGCCGCGGCCGGGGGTGTCCTCGGGGAGGGCGGCCGCGTCGCCGAGGTGGATCAGCAGGTCGGAGTCGGCCGGGTCGTCGGTGCGCAGGGCGATCCGCAGCAGGGCGGCCTCGTCGACCTCGGTGCCGGCGCTCTCCTCCGGGCGGCCGGTGGCGACCGCGAGGTGGATGCCGAGCGGGCCGCCGCGGCGGGCGATGTCGGCGAGCGCGCGGGCGAGCGGGCGGCCGGCCGGGGAGGTGGGGGAGAGCAGGGCGTCGTAGTCGTCCACGACGACGACCAGTCGGGCGGGGACGGGTGGGGCGGGCGCCGGCGCCGCGGGGGCGGCGGTGGGCCGGGGGCCCTCCGCGCTGCGCGGCTGGATGATCCGGGGCGTGGCGGCGGACCCGGCTCCGACGGTGGCCGGCACCGGCACCTGCGGGTGGTCCGAGGCGTCCTGCCGGTCGGCCTGGCCGTTCAGCTCGTGCCGGCTGTCCAGGATCCGGGCGGCGTGCCAGGAGGCGAAGTCCAGTCCGTCGAACAGCCGTTCTCGCAGGGCGAGTTCGTCCTCCAGGCGCTCGGCCGCGAGCAGTGCGGCGCGCGGGTCGCCGGCGGCGTTCACCAGGCCGGTGACGTGCGGCAGTTCGGTGCAGCCGTCCAGGCCGTCCTCGGTGGCCCGGCCCTCGATGACGGTGACGGCCAGCCGCTCGGGGCGCTCGGAGACGGCGAGCGAGGCGATCAGGGTGCGCAGCAGTTCGGTCTTGCCGGAGCCGCGGGCGCCGCCGATCAGCAGGTGCGGGCCGCCGGGGTCGGGGGAGGGGAGGGCGAGTTCGGGGTCGGCCAGGTCGAGCGTGCACAGTTCGTCCCGGGTGGTGCCGAGCAGTGCGGTGGCCGCGCCGATGCCGCCCGCATGGGCGGCCCAGCGGGCGGACAGCTTGGCCGGGGTGACGGTGTCGAGCTGCAGCAGGTCGAGCAGGCGCAGGGCGTCCGGCAGCGGGCCGCGGGCGGCCGGGGCGGCCTCGCGCAGCGGGGCGAGGACGCGGGCCAGCCGCTCGGCCCAGGCGTCCGAGACGGCGTCCAGCGAGACCTCGTGCAGGGTCTCGCGGCCGCGCGCGACCGGGCGGTCCAGCGAGAGCTGGGTGCCGACCTCGCCGGTGATGAGGGCGGTGGCGCCGAGGCCCCGGGGGAGCAGCTCGGGCTGCTCGGCGAGGCAGATCGGGAAGATGCCGACCGCCGGGCCCTGGCGCAGCAGCAGGTCGAGCGCCTGCCGGGCGGTCTCGGTGGCCGGGCGGCCGTCCACCACGACCACGGTGGCGGGGTGGCCGCCGAGGCCGCTCGGGCCGCTGAGCCGGGCGGTGAGCTCGGTGAGCCGGGCGGTGGCCTGCTCGTCGTCCAGGCCGATCAGCAGCCGGCAGTCCTGGCCGTCGACCGGGCGCAGGTGGGGCAGCCACAGGGCCCAGGCCCAGGTGTCGCTGCGGTCCTCGGTGGCGCGGGCCGGGTCGGCGTCGACCACGACCAGGCTCAGGCCGGTCGGCGGGTGCAGGGCGGCGAGCTGGGCGACGACGGCGCGGGTGAGCGCGTCCAGGCGTTCGCGCGGGCCGCACAGTCCGAGGCTGCCGGCGGTCTGCAGGTCGAGGGTGACCGGGACGGCGGGCAGCATCGTGCCGGGCGTGGTGCCGGGGCCGCCGGGGCGGTCGGCGGTGCCCAGGCGCAGGGTGAGCGCGTCGGGGTGGCCGGGGCCGCGCTCCCAGAGCCGGGGGCCGGGCCCGACGGCGCTGAGCAGCAGGGTGGCGAGGTCGGGCCAGCGCTCGCGCTGGGCGGCGGCCTGGCGCAGCCGTACCGCGGCGTGGTGGCGGTCGGCGCTCTCCTGGCCGGGGGGTTCGGCGGCGCGGCCGGGCAGCAGGGAGAAGAGGCCGCGGCCGCGCCCGGGGGCGGGCTCTGGGGCGGCGGGCGGCTCGGTCACCGGCGGTGCGGGCCGGGCCGGGCCGGGGGCGGCGAGCTGGAGGTGGCCGTGGCCGTCGGGCAGGGCGGCGCGGGCCGCTCCGGTGGTCTCGGCCGGGCCGGGGGCGGTCACCTGGAAAGTGGACTCGCCGATCCGGAGCAGGGCGCCGGGCTCCAGCGGGACGGCGGCCTCGGGCGGGCCGGGCGGGACGAGCCGGCCGTCCAGGGTGGTGCCGTTGGTGGAGCCGAGATCGCGGACGGAGACCCGGCCGTCCTCGGCGAGGTGCAGGACGAGGTGGAGCCGGGAGACGTCCGGGTCGTCGAGCGGGACGTCGGCCTCACCGGACCGGCCGATCCGGATCTCCCGGCCGTGCAGCCGGTGCACGCCGCCGGCGTCCGGGCCGCCGACCACGCGCAGTTCGGCGGCGGCCGGGGCGTCGTCGGGGTCGTCGGCGGTCGGGTCGGGCTCGTTGAGACTGAGGACGGCTCCGTCGAGCAGCGGGGGGTGGCCGAGCAGGGTGTGCTCGTCCACCCGGTGCGCCCCGGCGTACAGGTGCACATGGGTGGCGGCCCGCGGTCCGCGCACGCCCACGGCGCCCGCGAGGGCGCCCGCGATGGCGCCGAGCGCGGTGCCGACGGGCGCGGTGACCAGCACGTCCACGTAGGGGATGGCGGAGCCGGCGGCGGCCGGGCCGCTGCGCGGTCGGAGGACGGTCAGCCGGATCTGCATCTCGCCCGCGGGTCCCTTCTGCTGGTGTGAAGCCTGGTACCCCGGCGCCGTCGCGGACGCACCGGGCGGCCGCGGCGACCCCATTGGGCCACACGAGTGGCGAGTGTCCATCCTGCCATCCGGCACGGACGGTCCGCGCACGGTACCGGATTTGACGATCTTGCGATCATCGCCATGGTGGAGGCGACGGTGGGTCAGGTCAACCGCCTCCCCGCGGGTCCCCTGAGCAGGCCCGCCGACCGCTCCGGGGGCTCCCCTAGGGGATGTCCCCGACCCTGCTCGGATGCCCCGCCGGTCACCCCGAAAACCTGAACGGACACCGTTAGAGTGGCCGCAGACACGGGCCCGGCAGGCTCACCGCACCGGCGGAGGAGCGCCCCGCGCGGGCGGCACGGCGAGGAGTGCGACAGGTGCGGCCAGTCGGCAGCAAGTATCTGCTGGATGAGACCCTCGGACGGGGTGCGACCGGCACCGTCTGGCGCGGCGTGGTGCGCGAGGACGTCCAGGCGCCGGGCAGCGAGCCCGGCCAGCTGGTGGCGATCAAGGTGCTGCGCGAGGAGCTGGCCGCCGACCCCGACGTCGTGATGCGCTTCCTGCGCGAGCGCTCGCTGCTGCTGCGGCTGACCCACCCCAACATCGTCCGGGTCCGCGACCTGGTCGTCGAGGGCGAGCTGCTGGCCCTGGTGATGGACCTGGTGGAGGGCCCCGACCTGGCCCGCTACCTGCGCGCCAACGGCCCGTTCAGCCCGATTGCCGGCGCCCTGCTGATGGCCCAGGTCGCCGACGCGCTGGCGGCCAGCCACGCGGACGGGATCGTCCACCGCGACCTCAAGCCAGCCAACGTGCTGCTCGCCTCCACCATGGTGGACGGCGTCGAGCGGATGCACCCGCTGCTGACCGACTTCGGCATCGCCCGCCTCGCCGACTCCCCGGGCGTCACCCGCACCCACGAGTTCGTCGGCACCCCCGCCTACGTCGCGCCGGAGTCCGCCGAGGGCCGGCCGCAGACCTCCGCGGTGGACGTGTACGGCGCCGGGATCATGCTGTACGAGCTGGTCACCGGCCGTCAGCCGTTCCAGGGCGACGGCGCGCTCGCCGTCCTCCAGGCCCACCTGGCGCAGGAGCCGCAGCGGCCCAGCACCATGCCCGAGCCGCTCTGGACGGTGATCGAGCGCTGCCTGCGCAAGGACCCGGCCCAGCGGCCCAGCGCCACCTCGCTGGCCCGCGCCCTGCGGGTGGTCGCGGCCGGGGTCGGCGTGCACGCCTCCCCGGCGGCGGTGGACGAGGCGCTGGCGGTCGCGGCCCTGCTGCAGCCGGACCCGCAGCCCACCGCCGTCCCCGGCACCGTCCAGGCCGTCCCGGGCGCGCCGGCCGGCACCGAGGACCGCACCCGGCTGCTGCCCCCGGTCGTCCCCGGCGCCCCGGGCGCCCCGGAGTACGACCCGGCCGCGGCGACCCGGGTGATGGGCACCCAGCCGCCGCCCGCGCCCCCGTACGGCGCCGCGGACCGCACCCAGGTCATGCCGCCCACCGCCGTGCCGCCGCCCCCGCCCGCCGCGCCGCCCGGTCCGCCCGGGCCCAAGGAGGAGGCGCCGCACCCGTGGCAGACCCAGCTGCGCGCGGCCCGGGACCGCAACCAGCAGACCCAGGTCGGCTACTTCGGGCCGGAGGACTACGAGGACTACGGCGATCCGCAGGTCGCGCCGCCGCCCTACCAGGCCGGGCCCGCGGGCCCGGGCGGCCAGGGCGCACCGGGCGGCCGGCCCGGGTACCAGCCGCAGCCGCCGGCCGGCTACCGGCAGGCCCCGCCGCCGCCCGGCTACGCCCAGCGCCCGCCGGTGGCCCCGCCGCCGTACCAGGGCGGACCGGGCGGCCAGGGAGGCCAGGCCGGTTACGGCCCCCAGGGCGGCCAGGGCGGCCAGGGCGGCCGTCCGCAGCCGCCCGGCGGCTACCGGCAGGCCCCGGCCGGGTACGGCCGGCAGCAGGGCGGCTACCCGCCGCCCCCGCCCGCCCCGACCCCGGCCCCGGCGCCGCGCCGGGCCGAGCCGCCCGCGCCGCAGTACCGGGAGGCCCCGCCGCGTCGCGAGGAGCCGCCGCGCGAGCAGTCCCGCCGCGAGCCCGCGCCGGCCCGTGAGCCGCGTCGGCGCAGCCGCAACCGGATGTACATCCCGGGGCTCGGCTGCCTCAAGGGCTGCCTGATGGTGCTGCTGGTGCTGGCCGTGGCCGCGCTGGCGGCGTGGAACTTCACGCCGCTGCCGCACTACTGGGACAACGTCGTGGGCTGGTTCGACTCGGCGCGCGACTGGGTGAACAGCGTCTTCGGCAAGTAGCGCCCCGGCGGCCCGGCCCGGCCCGGCCCGGCCCGGCCCGGAGCCCGCGCCGACCCGTCCGAAGCGGGTCGGCGCGAGGCCGGTGCCGGTTCTGTACGGGGCCGGTGCCGGGTCCGCGGGGGCCGATCCGGGGCCCGGACGGCAAGATTGACGCTTTGTCGACAATCCACGAGATTTCTCGCCGTAGACTCCCGCTCCTGGCCCCTCAGGCGGCCCCCGCGGGGCCTCCGGGCGCGTAGGTTGGTCGCTGTTGTCCCGCCCCACCGAGCGCACCGGACCCCCGGAGCGCTCCCGCGCCGCCCACGGAGCAGCATTGGCACGCAAGATCGGCAGCCGGTACACCGTCCACCAGGTGATCGGCCGGGGTTCGGCCGGGACGGTCTGGCTCGGTGAGGGGCCCGACGGCCCGGTGGCGGTCAAGCTGCTGCGTGAGGACCTCGCCTCCGACCAGGTGCTCGTCGGCCGTTTCGTCCAGGAGCGCACCGCGCTGACCAGCCTCGACCACCCCCGGGTGGTCGGCGTGCGCGACATGGTCGTGGACGGCAGCGACCTCGCCCTGGTGATGGAGCTGGTCCAGGGCACCGACCTGCGCTCCCGGCTGGAGCGGGACGGCGCGCTGCCGCCGCAGACCGCCGCCTCGATCATCGCCGACGTCGCCGACGGCCTGGCCGCCGCCCACGCGGCCGGGATCGTGCACCGCGACGTCAAGCCGGAGAACGTCCTGCTCGACCTCGCCGCCGCCCCCGGCCCCGGCGGCGCCCCGCGCGCCAAGCTCACCGACTTCGGCGTGGCCCGCCTGGTCGACGCCCCGCGCCGGACCCGGGCCACCCGGATCATCGGCACCCCCGACTACCTCGCCCCCGAGATCATCGAGGGCCTGGAGCCGCGCGCCGCCGTCGACATCTACGCCCTCGCCACCGTCCTGTACGAGCTGCTGGCCGGCTTCACCCCCTTCGGCGGCGGCCACACCGGCGCGGTGCTGCGCCGGCACGTCACCGAGCAGGTGCCGCCGATCCCCGGCCTGCCGGACGGGCTGTGGCGGATCATCTCCGAGTGCCTGGCCAAGGCCCCCGCCTCCCGGCTGCGCGCCGCCGAGCTGGCCGCCCGGCTGCGCGAGCAGCTGCCCTCGCTGGCCGGCCTGCCGGTGCTCGTGGTGCCCACCCAGGGCCGCGCCCCGGCCGAGGAGCAGCTGACCCCCGGCGAGGCCGTCTACGCCGAGGTCGACGCCGGCCCCGGGCTGCACAAGCGCCGCCGCGGCCCGGCCGTCCCGCTGGTGCCCGGCACCGCCCCGGACTCCACCCGGGACACCCACACCAGCCTGCGCCGCCCGTCCGCCGACGAGCTGGCCGCGTACGCCGCCGAGTCCCGAGCCCAGCGCACCGCCCCGGGCCACCGCCGGGACCGCCAGGCCCTGCTGCGCCGCCGCCGGCTGCTGGCGGTCCTGCTGGCCACCGTCCTGCTGCTGGCGGGCGCCGCCGCGGCCTGGACGGCCTTCGCGGCCACCGCCCCGGACGCCGGCCACCCGGCCCGCCCGGCCGTGCACGGCACCGCGCCGCGGGCGCCGTAGGGCGTGCCCCGGGGTCCGTCCGGGCCTCCCGTCGCGGGCGGACGGCCGGGCCCAGGAGCGGGGGTGTCGTCATGACCACCCCCGGAACCATTACGCTGGGGGCGTGGCAGCCGTCGATCCTTCCGAAGAGCTCAAGAACCTCGATACGACCATGGGGTCGATCGAGGCCGTCCTCGACCTGGACAAGATCCGGGCCGACATCGCGGTCCTGGAGGAGGAGGCAGCCGCCCCCACCCTGTGGGACGACGTCGCGAACGCGCAGAAGGTGACCAGCCGGCTCTCCTTCCTCCAGGGCGAACTGCGCCGGGTCGAGGGCCTGCGCAGCCGCATCGACGACCTGGGCGTGCTGTTCGAGCTCGCCGAGGCCGAGGACGACGCGGACACCCGCACCGAGGCCGAGGCCGAACTGGTCTCGCTCCAGAAGGCCGTCGAGGAGCTGGAGGTCCGCACCCTCCTCTCCGGCGAGTACGACGCCCGCGAGGCGCTGATCAACATCCGTGCCGAGGCCGGTGGCGTGGACGCCGCCGACTTCGCCGAGCAGCTGATGCGCATGTACCTGCGCTGGGCCGAGCGGCACGGGTACCCCACCGAGGTGTACGACACCTCGTACGCCGAAGAGGCCGGCATCAAGTCCGCGACCTTCACCGTGAAGGCGCCGTACGCCTACGGCACCCTCTCGGTCGAGCAGGGCACCCACCGCCTGGTCCGCATCTCGCCGTTCGACAACCAGGGCCGCCGGCAGACCTCCTTCGCCGGTGTCGAGGTCCTGCCGGTCGTCGAGCAGTCCGACCACGTCGACATCGACGAGGGCGAGCTGCGGGTCGACGTGTACCGCGCCTCCGGCCCGGGCGGCCAGGGCGTCAACACGACCGACTCGGCGGTGCGCATCACGCACCTCCCGACCGGCATCGTGGTCTCCTGCCAGAACGAGCGCTCGCAGATCCAGAACAAGGCGTCCGCGATGAACGTCCTCCAGGCCAAGCTGCTGGAGCGGCGCCGCCAGGAGGAGAAGGCGATGATGGACGCGCTCAAGGACAGCGGCAGCTCCTGGGGCAACCAGATGCGCTCGTACGTCCTGCACCCGTACCAGATGGTGAAGGACGTCCGGACCGCGTTCGAGGCCGGCAACCCGCAGGCCGTGCTGGACGGCGACATCGACGGCTTCATCGAGGCCGGCATCCGGTGGCGCAAGCAGCGCGAGACCAGCGCCGAGTAACGGCGGACGACAGAGCGAGACGACAGAGCGAAGGGCCCCGACCGCAGCGGTCGGGGCCCTTCGTCGTCCGGTCGGCCGGGCGGCGCCGGTCGTGGATCAGGGGTTCAGGCCAGTGCCTGCCGGGCGATCAGCGCCACCGCGAGCAGTCCGGCCAGCAGGGCCAGCAGCATCGCGGGGGAGAGCGCGGCGAACGGCCCCTGCTGCTCCTGCAGCCGGGCCCGGTTGGCGCGGCACACCGGGCAACGCCCGTCGCTGACGCGGCCGTTGCAGTTGGCGCACACCAGATGGTCGCAGGTCATGCGATCTCCTCCTCGCTGCTACTGCCAACGCGCCGGACGGGGCTTTGGTTCCCGTTCTTGCCCTGTACGGGGGAGCGGCCGGACGCGGTCGCCACCTCCCACTCTGCCAGGTTCCGGCGGTTCCGGCTCCCGGGCTGTGAGATGCCTCGCAATATTCGGGGCATAAGCAGACATTCTCCCCCAGAGTGCGGGAGCTGTCACGGGCCGCCCCTGCGGGCCGGTCGCCGATTCGCGTATGGTCCCAGACCGGGAGCGGCCCTCTGCGCTCCTTTCGCCCGCCCCCGGGCCGGGCCTCCGGGGCGGACCGACCGAGGACTGGCGCCGCCTAGGATGGCCTCCGTGATGCAGCCGTGATCAGATTCGACAACGTCTCCAAGACCTATCCCAAGCAGAACCGTCCCGCCCTGGACAACGTCTCGCTGGAGATCGAGAAGGGTGAGTTCGTCTTCCTGGTCGGCTCGTCCGGCTCGGGGAAGTCCACCTTCCTGCGCCTGTGCCTGCGCGAGGAGCGCCCCAGCACGGGCGCGGTGCACGTCCTGGGCAAGGACCTCGGCAAGCTGTCCAACTGGAAGGTGCCGCACATGCGCCGCCAGCTGGGCACCGTCTTCCAGGACTTCCGCCTGCTCCCGAACAAGACGGTCGCGCAGAACGTCGCGTTCGCCCTCGAGGTGATCGGCAAGCCCAAGAGCGCCATCGCCAAGGTGGTGCCCGAGGTGCTGGAGCTGGTCGGCCTCGGCGGCAAGGAGGACCGCATGCCGGGCGAGCTCTCCGGTGGTGAGCAGCAGCGCGTGGCGATCGCCCGCGCCTTCGTGAACCGGCCGATGCTGCTGATCGCGGACGAGCCCACGGGCAACCTCGACCCGCAGAACTCGGTCGGCATCATGAAGCTGCTCGACCGCATCAACCGCACCGGCACCACGGTGCTGATGGCCACCCACGACCAGGCGATCGTCGACCAGATGCGCAAGCGCGTCATCGAGCTCGACAAGGGACTCCTCGTCCGCGACCAGGCCCGCGGCGTCTACGGGTACCAGCACTGACCGCCAGCGCTGAACCGTAGGGCCGCCGGCCCGAACCGTCCGACCGAGCAGTACCGACCCTGGAGTTGTTTCCCGCATGCGTGCCCAGTTCGTCCTGTCGGAGATCGGTGTGGGTCTCCGACGCAACCTGACGATGACCATCGCGGTCGTGGTCAGCGTCGCGCTCTCCCTCGCCCTCGCCGGTTCCTCGCTCCTGGTCCGCGACCAGGTGAACTCCATGAAGGGGTACTGGTACGACAAGGTCGAGGTGAGCATCTACTTCTGCACCAAGGCGGACGCCCGCAACTCGCCCCAGTGCGACAAGGGCTCGGCCACCGACCAGCAGGTCCAGGACATCAAGGACCAGCTGGACAAGATGACCTCGGTGGTCCAGACCTCGACGTACGAGAGCTCCGCCGACGCGTACAAGCACTGGAAGGAGATGAACCCGGACAACCCGCTCATCCCCGTCCTGGGCCCGGACGCGATGCCGCAGTCCTGGCGGGTCAAGCTCAACGACCCGACCAAGTACGACGTCATCCAGAGCGCCTTCGCCGGCAAGCCCGGCGTGAAGTCGGTCGAGGACCAGCGGAAGATCCTGCAGAACCTCTTCGGCCTGCTGAACGGTCTGCAGACGGCGGCGTTCGTGATCATGGTGCTGATGCTCTTCGTCGCCCTGCTGCTGATCGTCAACACCGTCCGGGTGTCGGCGTACAGCAGGCGGCGCGAGACCGGCATCATGCGCCTGGTCGGTGCCTCGAACTTCTACGTCCAGATGCCCTTCATCGCCGAGGCCGCGTTCTCCGCGCTGCTCGGTGCGGCGATGGCCTCCGGACTGCTGATCGGCGGGCACTTCTTCGTCCAGAACTGGCTGGCCGACCGGGTGCAGTTCATCCACTTCATCGGCCTCGGATCGGTGCTCGCGGTGATACCGCTGCTGATCGTGGTGGGTATGGGCATGGCCGGCATCGCGGCGTTCTTCACGCTGCGCAAGTACCTCAAGGTCTGATCCCCGGACGCCTCGGCGGCCCCGGACGGCACCGCGCCGTCCGGGGCCGCCGCCGTTCCGCGCTCCCTCGTTCCGGCCCGGCGCGCGCGGAGCGGTGTCTACACTCCGTTGGCATGCTGCAAACTCCGCGCAGGGCACGTCAGGTGGCCGCCCTCAGCCTGGTGTTCGGTGCCGTCCTGCTGGCCGGCGCTGCGACCGGTGCCTGGGGCGACCCGAGCGACCTGCCGCCGCGCCCCTCCGCCGACGCCGCCCGGGCCGTCGGCGGCGGGCTCCCGGGGGACCCGGCCGGCAGCGCCCTGTCCGAGCAGCAGGCCGAGCACCTGCTCGGGGCCAACGGCGACCGCTGGGGCGCCTACTACAGCGCGCAGGAGTACGCCGAGTTCAGCCAGGGCCTGGACGGCCGCTACCTGGGCGTCGGCCTCTCGGTCGGCCGCGGCGAGGACGGCGTCACCGAGGTCTCCCAGGTCGCGGCCGGCGGCCCGGCCGCCGCGGCCGGGATCGCCGCCGGCGACCGGCTGCTGCGGGTCGGCCAGGACCAGGCCGACCACCTGCCGGTCACCGAGGTGGTCGCGCGGCTGCGCGGCCAGGGCGACGAGCGCAGGGCCGGCTCCGAGGTCACCCTGGAGGTCCGGCGCGGCGAGGGGGACGTGCGCGAACTGCGGCTGCGGCGCGCGCTGCTGGACAGCCAGCAGGTCGCCGCGGAGCACCTGGACGGGGGCGTGCTGCGGATCGCCGTACGGGCCTTCACCAGCGGCGTGACCGACCGGGTGCGCGCCGCGCTGCGCGCCCCGCACGCCGGTGTGGTGCTCGATCTGCGCGGCAACTCCGGGGGACTGGTGGACGAGGCGGCCGGCACCGCCGGGATCTTCCTGGACGGCGGCCCGGTCGGCTCGTACCAGGAGCGCGGCGAGACACGGGAGTTGACCGCCCCGCGCGGCGGCGACCAGCGCACCCCGCTGGTGGTGCTGGTGGACGGCGGCACGATGAGCGCCGCCGAACTGCTCGCCGGCGCCCTCCAGGACCGCAGCCGCGCCGTGGTGGTGGGCGCCCGGACCTTCGGCAAGGGCACCGTCCAGCGGCCCAGCCGGCTCGCCGACGGCGCGGTGCTGGAGATGACCGTCGGCCGCTACTTCACCCCGGCCGGCCGCTCCCCGGAGGGCACCGGCCTCGCCCCCGACGTCCCGGCCGCCGGCGGGGAGGACGCCGACGCGCTCGCCCTGCGGGTGCTGGCCGGGCTGGGCACCCGGGCCTGAGGCGGCCGGGCCCCGAAGCGCCCGGGCCTGAGGCGCCCGCCGCGCCCGGAGCGGCGGCCCGCCCCCAAAACCGCTGCCCGATCGCGCCCCGAAGTGCGAGAATGGCCGCGCTATGGCAAAGGAAACCGGACACAAGCTGATCGCGCAGAACAAGAAGGCGCGGCACGAGTACACGATCCTCGACACCTACGAGTGCGGTCTCGTGCTCACCGGCACCGAGGTCAAGTCACTGCGCGAGGGGCGGGCCAACCTGGTCGACGGGTACGCCTACATCCAGAACCACGAGGCGTGGATCGACAACGTCTTCATCCCCGAGTACACCCAGGGGACGTGGACCAACCACGCGGCCCGGCGCAAGCGCAAGCTGCTGCTGCACCGGCTGGAGATCCACAAGATCGAGAGCAAGGTCCGCGACGCGGGCCACACCCTGGTCCCGCTCTCGCTGTACTTCAAGGACGGCCGGGTCAAGCTGGAACTGGCGCTGGCCGTCGGCAAGAAGCTGTACGACAAGCGCCAGACGCTCCGCGAGAAGCAGGACACCCGCGAGACGGCCCGCGCGGTGGCGGCGGCCCGGCGACGCCAGGGTTAATCCGCTGGACCCTCGCCCGTCGCCTCGCGTACTATGGCGCAAGCAACACGGACGGTCATCGTCCGAGCTGTTTCTCAACAAAACATGGGGATGATCGGTTTCGACAGGGGATGTTGAAACAGGGGAAGCGAGCCGAGGAACGCGGCAATGATCTCGTAAACCACGTGTCGCAAAAAAATAATCGCCAACTCTAAGCGCGATTCCCAGCAGTTCGCTCTCGCTGCCTAATAAGCACCGATAGCGCTTGGGTGTCAGACCGGGGAGTTCCCGACCCGGACCCTGGCATAATCTAGGGAACTCAACCGTCCGCCCGGGCTGCGAGGGTGGATGGGAAATCAAACAGCAGCTGGGCCTGTTGGCGGCTTGTCCGCGTGACCGCCAGGGCCGAGAAAATCACAGCGGACTGCGCTCGGAGAAGCCCTGAATTAACTCCACTGGACCCGGGTTCGATTCCCGGCATCTCCACCACCCCATGTTGACAGAAGGCCGCCCACCGCTCCGCGGAGGGCGGCCTTCTGATTTTTGTACGTTCCGGAGCAGCGCGGCCGGGGGGTCGCGGCGTAGGATCATCCGTCCGCTCGTTTTCCGGAGCGGGATTCCGCCGCAACCACCGAGGCCATGCAGAGCAACACGGACACCACCCCCACCGCCGATCACGAGACCGTCCGCGCGCGCGAGATCGCCGGTGAGCAGCAGCACCTCGACACCGTCTACCACCGGTTGGAGGAGAAGCTCGCCGAGGCGGAGTACATCCTGGAGGACGCCGCCAAGCGGGTCCAGGTCGGTACTCCCGGCGCGCTCGCCGAGCGCGACGCCCAGGTCTACCGGGCCGGCGCGCACCTCCAGCGACTGAACAACGAGTTCGAGGACTTCCTCTTCGGCCGGATCGACCTCCAGCGGGCGGACGCCCCGGAGGAGCACGGCATCCCCTCGAACACCCCGCTCGACCCGGCCGACCCGGCCGTCGCCGAGACCCTCCACATCGGCCGCCTGGGCGTGCTGGACGCCGAGTACGGCCCGCTGGTGATCGACTGGCGAGCGCCCGCCGCCGCGCCGTTCTACCGCGCCACCCCGGTCGAGCCGGGCCGGGTCATCCGCCGCCGGGTGATCCGCTCCAAGGGCCGCAAGGTGGTCGGCGTCGAGGACGACCTGCTGCGCCCCGACCTCACCCCGACCCTGGACGGCGAGGAGCTGGCCGTGGTCGGCGACGGCGCGCTGATGGCCTCGCTGGGCCGCGCCCGCAGCCACTCGATGCGCGACATCGTCTCCTCGATCCAGAAGGAGCAGGACGAGGTCATCCGGGCGGCCGCCGCGGGAGCCACCCTGGTCACCGGCGGCCCGGGCACCGGCAAGACCGCCGTCGCCCTGCACCGCGCCGCGTACCTGCTCTACCAGGACCGCCGCCGCTACGCCGGGGGCATCCTGGTGGTCTCGCCGACCGCGCTGCTGGTCTCCTACACCGAGGGCGTGCTGCCCGCGCTCGGCGAGGAGGGCCAGGTCGCCATCCGGGCGATCGGCTCGCTGGTGGACGGCATCGAGGCCGACACCTACGACACCCCCGAGGCGGCCCGGGTCAAGGGCTCGGCCCGGATGGTGCAGCTGCTGCGCCGGGCCGCCCGGGCGGCGCTGGAGCTGCGCGCTCCGCAGGAGCTGAAGGTGGTCGCCCGCGGCGAGGTGCTGAAGCTGGACGCGGGCCGCCTGAAGGCCGTCCGCGGCAACGTGGTGGGCTCCGGCGGCACCCCGCTGAACCTGCTGCGCCCGCGCGCCCGCAGGCTGCTGCTGGACGCCCTGTGGCAGGAGGTGGTCAAGGACCTGCCGAAGCCCACCGACCACTACGCCCGGGAGCAGCGCCAGGAGGAGAAGGAGAGCTTCGACGAGTACGTCTCGGACGAGGCGCCGTTCCTGGACTTCCTGGACGCCTGGTGGCCGCCGCTGACCCCGCGCCGGGTGCTGGCCACGCTCAAGCAGCACCGCCACACCAACCGGATCGCCCGCCGGGTCGTCTCCCCGGACGAGGCGAGGCTGCTGGCGGCCTCCTGGCGCCACCTGTCCCCGGAGGGCCAGGGTGCGCTGTCCGCGCACGACGTGGCGCTGCTGGACGAGCTCCAGGTGCTGCTCGGCGAGCCGGCCCGGCCGAAGTTCCGCGAGGTGGACGCGGTGGACCTGCTGACCGGCCTGGAGGAGGTCACCACCTTCGCCGACCGCTCCACCTCCCGGCGCGACCGCCAGCCGGTGGAGCGCAAGGAGTACGCCCACGTGATCGTGGACGAGGCGCAGGACCTCACCCCGATGCAGTGGCGGATGATCGGCCGCCGGTCCCGGATGGCCACTTGGACGATCGTCGGCGACCCGGCGCAGTCCTCCTGGCCGTTCCCGCAGGAGGCGCAGTCCGCGCTGGACGAGGTGCTGGCCGGCAAGCCGCGCCGGCGCTTCACCCTGACGGTGAACTACCGCAACCCGGCCGAGATCGCCGAGGTCGCGGCGAAGGTGCTGGCGCTGGCCGCGCCGGGCACGCCCTCGCCGACCGCGGTGCGCCACGTCGGTGTGGAGCCGCGCTTCGCGGCCGTCACCGACCCCTCGCCGGAGGCCTTCGGCAAGGGCGCCAGGGCGGAGCTGGAGCGGCTGCTGGCCGAGGTGGACGGCACCGTGGCGATCGTGGTGCCGATGGACCGCCGGGCCGAGGCGGCCGGGTGGACCGGGGGCCTGGGCGAGCGGGTGGTGGTGCTGGGCAGCCTGGAGGCCAAGGGCCTGGAGTACGACGCGACCGTGGTGGCCGACCCGACCGGCATCGCCGGCGAGTCGGAGGCCGGTCTGCGGGTGCTGTACGTCGCGCTGACCCGGGCGACCCAGCGGCTGACCGTGCTGTCCGGCCCGGACGACCTGCCGGACGCGGCCGGCGTGCCCGCGCTGCTGCACGGCTGACGGACCCTCCGGTACCGACGGGTGCCGGAGGGTACCCACGGGTACCGACGGAAGAAGGCCCCCCACCGAGTGGTGAGGGGCCTTCAGACGTTTACGACACCGACCCGCCATGCTCGCCTCGCGGCAAGTGGTCCCTCGAAGGGACGAAGGTTGGGCCCGGGGGCTTGGATCGAGCCGGTGTCCCGTCCAATGTAACGCATCGGCCCGGAGAGGCAAGGAGTGAGCCGCGGGCGTTCGGTGGAGGTGGGCCGGATTGTCGGATCCACACACTCAATGAACGATATTTCTGGCTACCCCTTGGAAGGTGCGACGATCGAGGTCTAGCATGCGCAGGCGATGCCTTCAACAAAATGTTGAGCCTGCGGGACAGACGGAAGAAGGAAGCGTCGATGGCGACGGTGCCCAGTGTCTCCAACTCGATCACGGTACGGCTGGAGGTCCCGGCCCGGGGCAACGCCGTCAGCGCGATCACCACGGCCGTGGAGTCCTCCGGCGGATCGGTGACCGGTCTCGACGTCACCGCCTCCGGCCTGGAGGCGCTGCGGATCGACGTCACCGTGGCGGCCTCCTCGGTCGCGCACGGCGAGGAGATCGTCGAGAAGCTCCGGGCGATCGACGGCGTGGCGATCGGCAAGGTCTCGGACCGCACCTTCCTGATGCACCTCGGCGGCAAGATCGAGATGTCGTCCAAGCTGCCGATCCGCAACCGTGACGACCTGAGCATGATCTACACCCCGGGTGTCGCCCGGGTCTGCATGGCGATCGCCGAGAACCCCGAGGACGCCCGCCGCCTCACCATCAAGCGCAACAGCGTCGCCGTGGTCACCGACGGCTCGGCGGTGCTGGGCCTGGGCAACATCGGCCCGGAGGCCGCGCTGCCGGTCATGGAGGGCAAGGCGGCCCTGTTCAAGCGCTTCGCGGGCATCGACGCCTGGCCGATCTGCCTGGACACCCAGGACACCGACGAGATCGTCGCCATCGTCAAGGCGATCGCCCCGGGCTTCGCCGGGATCAACCTGGAGGACATCTCGGCGCCGCGCTGCTTCGAGATCGAGGCCCGGCTGCGCGAGGCCCTGGACATCCCGGTCTTCCACGACGACCAGCACGGCACCGCGATCGTGGTGCTGGCCGCCCTCACCAACGCGCTGAAGGTGGTCGGCAAGGAGATCTCCGACATCCGGGTGGTGATGTCGGGCGCCGGCGCCGCCGGCACCGCGATCCTCAAGCTGCTGATGGCGGCCGGGGTCGAGCACGCCACCGTGGCGGACGTGCAGGGCGTGGTCCACCGGGGCCGCGGGGACCTCAACGAGAACCTGCGCTGGATCGCCGAGCACACCAACCGCTCGGGCCGCACCGGCACCCTCAAGGAGGCCGTGGCGGGCGCGGACGTCTTCATCGGCGTGTCGGCCCCGAACGTCCTGGACGGCGACGACCTGGCCACCATGGCCGAGGACGCGATCATCTTCGCGCTGGCCAACCCGGACCCGGAGGTCGACCCGGCCGTCGCCCGGCAGACCGCCGCCGTGGTCGCCACCGGCCGCAGCGACTTCCCGAACCAGATCAACAACGTGCTGGTCTTCCCGGGGGTCTTCCGCGGCCTGCTGGACGCCCAGAGCCGTACGGTCAACACCGAGATGATGATCGCCGCCGCGCGGGCGCTGGCCACCACCGTCGCCGACGACGAGCTGAACGCGAACTACATCATCCCGAGCGTCTTCCACAAGGACGTCGCCAAGACCGTCGCCGCCGCCGTGCGCGAGGCGGCCCTGGCCGGCGCCCAGGAGGCCCCCGTGCCGTCCCGTCCGACCCCGGGCATCGTCGGCACCCTGGACACCTCCGCCTTCCCCACCGTCAAGCTCTGACGGACGCACTCGCGGGCGTGCCGTCGGTCGCTCAAATGTGCGAATAGGGGTCATACCCGCCCAGCCCGCCCCGAACCCTTGCGACACAAGGGCGAGGGGCGTGTTTGGGCTTGTCAGTCCTAGGGCGTACGGTAGCCCTGCACGGGGCAGGCGTGTCCGACAAGTACGGAACGTCCCCCTGGTCTTCCGGCGAGTCGTCCCGACCGCCGTCCGCGCCCGGTCCGCCGGAGCCGACGGAGCGTCACACCTCCAACGGGCGGGCGATGTTCGGGTGGTTCCGCCGGGGCCCGATTGGCTTTCTCGGGGCCGGTCGGGGCAGGATTCGTATCCAGGCAGGCGGGCGGGCCTTCGAAGGCTCCGGCGCGCGGCATCGGGTACGGACCCGGCCTGCGACCACGCATTGCCTGCATGAGCACAGTGTGCGGACCTGCGGCCTATCCGGGTGCCCCCCGGTGGGAGCACCGATGGGCCCCCGCACACCGCAAGCGAACAGACCACAGGAGTACACATGAACCGCAGTGAGCTGGTGGCCGCGCTGTCCGAGCGCGCCGAGGTGACCCGCAAGGACGCCGACGCCGTTCTGGCCGCCTTCGCCGAGATCGTCGGCGAGGTCGTCGCCAAGGGCGACGAGAAGGTCACCATCCCCGGTTTCCTGACCTTCGAGCGCACCCACCGCGCGGCCCGCACCGCCCGCAACCCGCAGACCGGTGAGCCGATCCAGATCGCCGCGGGCTACAGCGCCAAGGTGAGCGCCGGCTCCAAGCTGAAGGAAGCCGCCAAGGGCGCTGCCTGAGCCACCCCTTGAACGCCCGAGAGGCCGGGCTCCCCGTGTGGGGAGCCCGGCCTCTCGCCGTGTGCGCGGTCGTTACGCGTCGACCAGCTGCTCGCTGGGCAGCTCGACGTGGGCGCCCAGGTCGCGCAGCTTCTCCATGAAGTTCTCGTAGCCGCGGTTGATCAGGTCGATGCCGTGCACGGTCGAGGTGCCCTCGGCCGCCAGCGCCGCGATCAGGTACGAGAAGCCGCCGCGCAGGTCCGGGATGACCAGCTCGGAGCCGATCAGCTTGGACGGGCCGGAGACGACCGCGGAGTGCAGGAAGTTGCGGGCGCCGAAGCGGCACGGGGTGCCGCCCAGGCACTCGCGGTAGAGCTGGATGTGCGCGCCCATCTGGTTCAGCGCGCCGGTGAAGCCCAGCCGCGACTCGTACACCGTCTCGTGGACGATGGACAGGCCGGTGGCCTGGGTCAGCGCGACGACCAGCGGCTGCTGCCAGTCGGTCTGGAAGCCCGGGTGCACGTCGGTCTCCAGGGCGATCGCCTTGAGCTCGCCGCCCGGGTGCCAGAAGCGGATGCCCTCGTCGTCCACCTCGAAGGCGCCGCCGACCTTCCGGAAGGTGTTGAGGAAGGTCATCATCTCCAGCTGGCGGGCGCCGCGGACGTAGATGTCGCCCTTGGTGGCGAGCGCCGCGCAGGCCCAGGAGGCGGCCTCCAGGCGGTCCGGCAGCGCGCGGTGGTTGTAGCCGTTCAGCTCGTCCACGCCGGTGATCAGGATGGTGCGGTCGGTGCCCAGCGTGATGATCGCGCCCATCTTCTGCAGGACGCAGATCAGGTCGACGATCTCCGGCTCGATGGCCGCGTTGCGCAGCTCGGTGACGCCCTCGGCGAGGACGGCGGTGAGCAGGACCTGCTCGGTCGCGCCGACCGAGGGGTAGGGCAGCTCGATCTTGGTGCCGCGCAGGCGCTGCGGGGCCACCAGGTAGGTGCCCTGCGGGTGCTTCTCGATGCTGGCGCCGAACTGGCGCAGCACCTCGAAGTGGAAGTCGACCGGGCGGCCGCCGATGTCGCAGCCGCCCAGGCCCGGGATGAAGGCGTGGCCGAGGCGGTGCAGCAGCGGGCCGCAGAACAGGATCGGGATCCGCGAAGAGCCGGCGTGGGCGTCGATGTCGGCCACGTTGGCGCTCTCGACGTGCGAGGGGTCGAGGATCAGCTCGCCGTCCTCGTCACCGGTGCGCACGGTCACGCCGTGCAGCTGCAGCAGGCCGCGGACCACCTTGACGTCGCGGATGTCCGGGACGTTGCGCAGTCTGCTGGGGCCCTGGCCGAGGAGGGCCGCGACCATGGCCTTGGGGACCAGGTTCTTCGCGCCGCGGACGCGGATCTCGCCTTCGAGCGGGTTTCCGCCGTGGACCAGCAGGACGTCGTCGGTCATCGTTCTCGCAATCCGGGGTGCCAGAGGAGTTTTCGGAGGGCTCCGGGAGAGAGCCGGTGGTGGACCGGTCGTACGGGCGCGTTCGGGCCCCCGGCGTAACCGAGTCGGCACCGTAGAAGGGCGTCCACCAGACGTAGATGGTAATGGGAGTGCCGTTGGTTCCCGTGAGCCTCTCCCGTGATGGTGCTCTCTCCGGTCCCCGGGGCGCCCGCCGGTGCGGCCGTACGGGTGTTCGTCCGGCGTGGCGGGGTTTCGGGCGTTGCGGTGTCCGGCGGGTGCCGTTCTGCGGGATCATGTGTGGCATGACGGCGGCCCATTCGCACGGAGGCCGGTCCCACACCGGCCGTCTGCTCGTCGCGACGCCCATGCTCACCGACCCGAACTTCGCGCGGGCGGTGGTGCTCCTCCTCGACCACGACGCCGAGGGGGCGCTCGGTGTGGTCCTCAACCGGCCGACGCCGGTCGAGGTGGGCAGCGTGCTGGACGGCTGGGGAAGACTCGTCGGACAGCCGGCGGTGGTCTTCCAGGGCGGACCGGTGGCGCTGGACTCGGCGCTCGGCCTCGCGGTGGCGCCGGGGGAGCCGGGCACCGGCGAGCCGCTGGGCTGGCGGCGGGTGCACGGCGCGATCGGCCTGGTGGACCTGGAGGCGCCGCCCGAGGTGCTGGCCGGCGAACTGGGCAGCCTGCGGATCTTCGCCGGGTACGCCGGCTGGTCGCCGGGACAGCTGGAGGCCGAGCTGGAGAGCGGCGCCTGGTACCTGGTGGACTGCGAGCCGGGGGACGTCTCCAGCCCCGAGCCGGAGCGGCTGTGGCGGGCCGTGCTGCGCCGCCAGCGCGGTCCGCTGGCCCTGCTGGCGACCTACCCGGACGACCCGACGATGAACTGAGCGGCGGGCCCGCCGCGCGACACTGGCCCGGTTTCCCGGGGCCCCCATAGACTTGTCACCCATGAGCACTCTTGAACCCGAGCGCGGCCTCGGCACCGGAACCCTGGTCGAGCCCGTCCCGCAGGTGTCCCACGGGGACGGCGACCACGAGCGCTTCGCGCACTACGTCCAGAAGGACAAGATCATGGAGAGCGCGCTCTCCGGGTCTCCCGTGGTGGCGCTCTGCGGCAAGGTGTGGGTGCCCGGCCGCGACCCGAAGAAGTACCCGGTCTGCCCGATGTGCAAGGAGATCTACGACGGCATCGGCAAGCCGCAGGACGGCGACGGCGACAAGTAGTCCCCGGGTCGCGCGGTGCCGTTTTGCATAGCACCGCGATCCCGAGGTGGTCTATGCCAATCGTTCCGGGCGTGGGCAGGATGTCGGAATGGACCTCATTCCCGCACCTTCGAGTGCCGTCCGCCGCCCGGACGGGGACTTCCCGCTCGACGCCGCCACCACGCTGACCGCACCGCCCGCGCTGGCCGACGCCGAGCGCTGGCTGCGCACCACGCTGTCCGCGGCCACCGGGCTGCCGTTCGGCCCGGGCCGGCCGGGCGCGGGCATCGAACTGGTCCAGGACGAGGCGCTCGCCGCCGAGGCGTACCGGATCACGGTGCGCCCCGGCCGCGCGCTGCTCGCCGCGGGCGGCCCGGCCGGCGCGCTGTGGGGGGCGCAGACCCTGCGGCAGCTGCTCGGGCCGGACGCCTACCGCCGCTCGCCGCTGCGCCGCGAGGGCTGGGTGCTGCCCGGCGCGGACATCGAGGACGCCCCCCGGTTCGGCTGGCGCGGCGCGCTGCTCGACGTCGCCCGGCACTTCCTGCCCAAGTCGGACGTGCTGCGCTTCGTCGACCTGCTGGCCGCGCACAAGCTCAACGTGCTGCACCTGCACCTCACCGACGACCAGGGCTGGCGGGTCGAGATCAAGCGCTACCCGGGGCTGACCGAACGCGGCGCCTGGCGGGAGCGCTCCATGGTCGGCTACCGCTCCGGCGGCCGCCGGGACGACCGGCCGCACGGCGGCTACTACACCCAGGACGACCTGCGCGAGATCGTCGGGTACGCGGCCGCGCGCGGCGTGACCGTCGTCCCGGAGATCGACCTGCCCGGCCACACCCAGGCCGCGATCTGCGCCTACCCCGAGCTGGGCAACACCGACGTGGTGGACACCGCCGCGCTCGGCGTCTGGACGGACTGGGGGGTGAGCCACAACGTGCTCAACGCCTCCGAGGAGACCCTGCGCTTCTTCGAGGGGGTGCTGGAGGAGGTCCTGGAGCTCTTCCCGTCCGAGTTCGTCCACCTCGGCGGCGACGAGTGCCCCAAGGAGCAGTGGAAGGACAGCGCCGCCGCCCAGGCCCGGATCCGCGAGCTGGGCCTGGCCAACGAGGACGAGCTGCAGAGCCACCTGATCCGGCACTTCGACCGCTGGCTGGCCGAGCGCGGCCGCCGGCTGATCGGCTGGGACGAGATCCTGGAGGGCGGACTGGCCCCGGGCGCGGCGGTCTCCTCCTGGCGCGGCTTCGGGGGCGGGATCGCGGCCGCGAAGGCCGGCCACGACGTGGTGATGTGCCCCGAGCAGCACGTCTACTTCGACCACCGGCAGGCGGACGGGCCGGACGAGCCGATCCCGGTCGGCTTCGTGCGCACGCTGGAGGACGTCTACCGCTTCGAGCCGGTGCCGGCGCAGCTGGACGGAACCGAGGCCCGGCACGTGATCGGCACCCAGGCCAACCTGTGGAGCGAGTTCACGGACAGCGCCCGGGACATCGACTACCGGGCCTTCCCCCGGCTGGTCGCCTTCGCCGAGGTCGCCTGGTCCGCACTGCCCGCCGAGCCGGCCGAGCGCGACTTCGCCGGCTTCGAGCGCCGGCTCGCGACGCACCTGAAGGCGCTGGACGCGCTCGGCGTCGAGTACCGCCCGGCCGACGGGCCGCTGCCCTGGCAGCGGTGGCCCGGGGTGGCGGGCCGGCCGATCGAGGGCCCGCCGCCGGTGCGCTGACCGCAGCCGCCGGGGGCGCTCCGGGCGCCCGGACCCGGCGCCGCGCCGGTCGGCCCGGAGAGCGGCCGGGAACTTCTGAGTGGTCGTCGGACGTCAAGAACAGATGAACATCTGCCCAGGCCCGGAACGGGTCGGGGCAGATACCGCCCGGTATCCGTCCCAATCGGGCAGTCCCGTTCACCGGCCCCGAAATGATCATCGAGCATTGTGTGCCAGAGTTGCCCAACCCGGCCCGATCGCCCGTACCCTACGGGCCAGGCCGGACTGCTGACGCGGACACCACGGCCCAAGGCCGCGGGCGGCAGGCGATCGATGAGCAAGTGGAGCACGGTGGGACCCAGGTGAACCGGACGATCATGCTGCCGGCCTCGCTCGACGAGGCCGTCGACGCGCTGGCCGCCGCCCCGGCCGCGGTACCGGTGGCCGGAGCCACCGACCTCATGGAGGCCGTCAACGCCGGCCGGCTGCGCCCCGCCGCCCTGGTCGGCCTCGGCCGGATCACCGAACTGCGCGGCTGGCGCTACGAGGACGGCGGCACCGCCGTCCTCGGCGCCGGACTCACCCACGCCCGGATGGACCGCCCCGACTTCGCCGCGCTCATCCCCGCGCTCGCCGACGCCGCCCGCACCGCCGGCCCGCCGCAGGTCCGCAACGTCGGCACCCTCGGCGGCAACATCGTCACCGCCGCCCCGGCCGGCGACACCCTCCCGGTGCTCACCGCGCTGGAGGCCACCGTCACCCTGGCCCGGGCCGGCGCCAGCCGCGAGGTGCCGGTCAGCCACCTGCTCACCGGCCTCGACCCGGTACGCCCCGGCGAACTGCTCACCTGGGTGCGCGTCCCGCTGCTGCACGCCCCGCAGGTCTTCCTCAAGGCCACCGGCCGCAGCGGCCCGGCCCGCGCCACCGCCTCCGTCGCCCTCGTCCTCGACCCGGCCCGGCGCTCGGTGCGCTGCGCGGTCGGCGCCGTCGCCCCGGTGCCGCTGCGCCCGCTGGAGGCCGAGGCCTGGGTGGCGGGCTGCATCGACTGGGACGGCAGCCGGGAGATCGACCCGGCGGCGAACGCCGCCTTCGGCGAGTACGTCGCCACCGCCTGCGTCCCCGACAACTACGGGGCCGAGGGCGCCTGGGAGGCCGTGACCGAGGGGCCGACCGCGGCGGCCGTCCGGCTGCGGCGTACGGTGGCGGTGCTGGCCCGACGGGCACTGGGAAGGGCGCTGAAGTGACCACAGACCCCATCGAGACCCTCGACGCCGACCCGCTCGGCCTCTCCCCGCAGGTCAGCCGCGAGCTGCGTCCGTGCGCCTCCTACACGCTGCGGGTCAACGGTTTCGAACGGCCCGTCACCGACGCCTGGATCGGCGAGAGCCTGCTCTACGTGCTGCGCGAGCGGCTCGGCCTGGCCGGCGCCAAGGACGGCTGCGAGCAGGGCGAGTGCGGGGCCTGCTCGGTGCAGGTGGACGGCCAGCTGGTGGCCGGCTGCCTGGTGCCCGCCGCGCTGGCCGCGGACAGCGAGATCAACACCGTCGAGGGCCTGTCGGCCGCCGGCGGCGCGAGCGACGTCCAGCAGGCGCTGGCCGCCTCCGGCGCCGTCCAGTGCGGCTACTGCACCCCCGGCATGGC
The DNA here is from genome assembly GCF_014656195.1 of Kitasatospora xanthocidica. Classification (GTDB taxonomy): domain Bacteria; phylum Actinomycetota; class Actinomycetes; order Streptomycetales; family Streptomycetaceae; genus Kitasatospora; species Kitasatospora xanthocidica. Next base: position 24,230 of record NZ_BNBY01000012.1, read on the forward strand.
GATGGCCGTGCACGACCTGCTCCAGCGCAACCACCGGCCCACCGAGGTCGAGGCCCGGCAGGCGCTGTGCGGCAACCTCTGCCGCTGCACCGGCTACAAGGGCGTGCTGGCCGCCGTCCAGACCGTCGCGGACGCCCGAGCGCTGGAGGCCGAGGAGCCGGAGGAGGCCGCGGCGCCCGTCGAGGCCGCCCCCGGCCCGGAGGCCGCGGACCGGCCCGTCGAGGCGGTCGCCGGGGCGGCGGGCGCCGCCGTCGAGCCCGAGTCCGTGGTCGAGCCGCCGGTCTACACCGACGCCGACGCCTGGATCGAGCACGTCCCGCAGCAGCACGTCCCGCAGCATTCCGTGCCGCAGCATTCCGTGGAGCCGCAGCCGCAGCCCGGGGCGGCCCACCCCGGCATGCCGCAGTCCGTGCTGCCGCACCCCGCGGAGCAGGCCCACGTCCCGGCCGGGGCGCCGTACGGCGACGGCTCGGGCGGCTACGACACCGGCGTGTACGAGACCGCCGGGCCGGTCCCGCCGCACGCCGGCATCCCCGCCCAGGCCGGCGGCGACCAGGTCTACTACCCGCCGCAGGGCTACCCCGAGCAGCCGTACCAGGGCACCCCCGCCCACGGCACCTACCTGCCCTACCCGGACGGCCACCAGCAGCAGAACGGCTACGACACCGGGTACGACGCCCCGGTGTACGAGCCGACCCCCGCGCACGGCACCCCGCTGCCCGGCGCCGCCTTCGACGGCACGGCCTTCGACGGCACGCCGCCGCACGGCACCCCGTACGCCGCCCAGCACCCGCACGGCGCCCCGGTCGAGGGCGGTGCCCCGGCCGGCGTCCCGTACGGTGCCACCCCCGCCCACGGCATCCGGCTCCCCGAGGACGACCACGCATCATGACGTCGCCTACCGACATCGGCGCAGCACCCCAGCAGGACGGTGGCGAGGGCGGCGCACCGGAGCCGTTCGGACTGGGCAGCTCCCCGCTGCGCAGCGACGCGCTGCCCAAGGCGCTCGGCATCTACCCGTACGCGGCCGACCTGTGGGCCGAGGGGCTGCTGTGGGGCGCGGTGCTGCGCTCGCCGCACCCGCACGCCCGGATCCGCGGCATCGACACCTCGGCCGCGCTGGCGCTGCCCGGCGTGCACGCCGTGGTCACCGCCGCCGACCTGCCGCCCGGCCCGGACGGCACCCCCGACGGCGCCCCGGCCGGTCCGGTCGTCGCCGACCGGCCGGTGCTGGCCGCCGGCGTGGTGCGCCACCACGGCGAGCCGATCGCCGCGGTGGCCGCCGACCACCCGGACACCGCCCGGCTGGCGGTCGGTCTGATCGTGGTCGACTACGAGCCCCTGGAGGCCGTGACCGACCCCGAGCAGGCCTTCACCGCGCCGGCGCTGCACCCGGACGGCAACCTCTTCCGCCACCTGCCGCTGCGCACCGGGGACCCGGACGCGGTCGGCGAGATCGTCGTCGAGGGCCTCTACCAGGTCGGCCGGCAGGACCCGGCGCCGCTCGGGGCCGAGGCCGGGCTGGCCGTGCCGCGCCCGGACGGCGGCGTTGAGCTGCACCTGTCCTCCACCGACCCGCACGGCGACCGCGACCGCACCGCCGCCTGCCTCGGCCTGGAGCCCGACCGGGTCCGGCTGGTGGTCACCGGCGTGCCCGGCGCCACCACCGACCGCGAGGACCTCTCCTTCCAGGTCACCCTGGCGCTGCTGGCGCTGCGCACCGGCCGTCCGGTGAAGATGACCCTCACCCGCGAGGAGTCCTTCCAGACCCACACCTCGCGCCACCCCGCGCTGCTGCGCTACCGCCACCACGCCGACGCCGACGGCACGCTGGTGAAGGTCGAGGCGCAGATCCTGCTGGACGGCGGCGCCTACGCGGACGTCTCCGCCGAGGCGCTGGCCGCCGCGACGGCGTTCTCGGCCGGCCCGTACGTCTGCCCGAACGTCTTCGTGGACGCCTGGGCGGTGCGCACCAACAACCCGCCGGCCGGGCGGATGCGCGGCGAGGGCGCGCTGCAGGCCTGCTTCGCGTACGAGTCGCAGCTGGACCAGCTCGCCGCCCGGGTGGGCGTGGACCCGGTGGAGATCCGCCGGCGCAACGCGATGTCCACCGGCGACCCGCTGCCCACCGGACAGGCGGTCACCTGCCCGGCGCCGGTGCGCGCGCTGCTGGACGCCGTCGCGGACGAGCCGCTGCCGGCCCTGCCGGTGGACGACCCGGACGCCGAGTGGCTGCTGCCCGGCGGCCCCGGCGGTGCGGGCGACCCGGCGGCGGTGCGGCGCGGCATCGGCTACGCCGTCGGCATGGTGCACATGCTGGGCGCCGAGGGCGAGGACGAGGTGTCCACCGCGACCGTCCGGGTCAGCGGGGACCACGCCACGGTGATCTGCGCGGCGGTCGACGCCGGGCAGGGCTTCGCCACGCTGGCCCGGCAGATCGTGCAGACCGTGCTGGGCGTCAGCGAGGTCTACATCGCGCCGGCCGACAGCGACCAGTCGATCGCCGGGCCCTCCGCCCGCGGCCGGCACACCTGGGTCTCCGGCGGGGCCGTCGAGCGGGCCGCGCTGATGGTCCGCCACCAGCTGCTGCAGCCGATCGCGGCCAACTTCGGGATGTCGTCGGAGCTGCTGCAGATCGCCGACGGCAAGATCACCTCGTACGACGGGGTGCTCGGCATGCCGGTCGCCGAGGCCCTGGAGGGCAAGGAGCTCTGGGCCACCGCGCAGTGCCGCCCGCACCCCACCGAGCCGCTGGACGAGGCCGGGCAGGGCGACGCCTTCGTCTCCATCTCGTTCTGCGCGATGCGCGCGGTGGTGGACGTGGACATCGAGCTGGGCGCCGTGCGGGTGGTCGAGATGACGGTCGCCCAGGACGTCGGCCGGGCGCTGAACCCGCGGCAGATCGAGGACCGGATCGAGGCGGGCGTGGCCCAGGGTGTCGGCCTGGCGCTGCTGGAGGACCTGCGCACCGAGGGCGGCGTGCTGCAGAACCCCTCGCTCACCGGCTACCGGCTGCCCACGGCGCTGGACACGCCCGAGGTGCGGATCGCGGCGCTGCTGGAGGAGCGCGACGTGGTCGCCCCCTTCGGGGCCAAGGCGGTCGGCGCGGCGCCCGCGGTGGTCGCCCCGGCGGCCGTCGCCGCGGCCGTGCGCGCCGCCACCGGCCTGCCGGTCGGCCGGCTGCCGATCCGCGCGGAGGACGCCGTCACGGCCTGAACCGGGAAAAGCGAAAAGGAATTGCCGGTCGACTTCTCGGAGTCGACCGGCAATTCCTTTTCCGGTGAGGCCGTGGCGGGAATTGAACCCGCGTACACCGCTTTGCAGACGGTCCCCTCAGCCACTCGGGCACACGGCCAGTGAATTCATGGTGGCGGATCACGACTCGGCCGGTCAATGAAGTTTTGTAAATTCTGTATGGCAATGTGTGCTACCGTCGAAGGCAGGTGGCGGCAATTCCGCCACCCCGGACGAGCGCGTCGTACCCGGTGACGACAAGACGGCGCAGTTCAGCGGCAATCCGGCCGCTGTGGACTGCGGAGGTACGCCGTCATGGCCTGGCTCGTTCTGATCGTCTCGGGTCTCCTGGAGACCGTCTGGGCGGTCGCCCTGGAATCGTCCAAGGGCTTCTCCCGGCTCGTTCCCACCCTCGTCTTCGGCGTCGCACTGCTGTTCAGCATGGGCGGCCTGGCGTACGCGATGCGCACCATTCCGATCGGCACCGGGTACGCGGTCTGGGTCGGCATCGGCGCGGTCGGCACCGCGGTCTACGGCATGGCCGTCCTGGGCGACGCGGTGACCATGGCCCGGATCGGCTGCCTGCTGCTGATCGTCTCCGGCGTGGTGGGCCTCAAGGTGCTGCACTGACCTGGCCCTACGTCCGGAGACCTAGTCGATCACCGACCCTGGTCAGGGGTCATCGGGGCGGACGGCTCTTACGATGTTACGTATGACCACTGCCTCCCCCACCTCGGTCGACCCCGTACCGATACCCCTGGACGACGACCCCGGCGGCGGGGTGCTCGGCGGGCGCTACCGCGCGCTGACGCTGGGGATCGTCTCGGTGGTCCTGGTGATCGCCTTCGAGGCGACCGCCGTCAACACCGCGATGCCGACCGCGGCCCGCCAGCTGGACGGCCTCGGGCTGTACGCCTTCGCCTTCTCCGGCTACTTCACCACCACGCTGTTCGCCCTGGTCGTCTCCGGCCAGTGGTGCGACCGGCGCGGGCCGCTGCAGCCGCTGTTCGCCGGCATCGCGGTGTTCGGCGTCGGACTGCTGGTGGCTGGGACGGCGCCCGGGATGTGGGTGTTCGTGGCCGGACGGGCGGTCCAGGGCCTGGGCGGCGGGCTGGTGATCGTCGCGCTGTACGTGGTGGTCGGCCGGGCCTATCCGGAGCGGCTGCGGCCGTCGGTGTTCGCGGCCTTCTCCTCGGCCTGGGTGCTGCCCTCGATCGTCGGACCGCTGGTCGCCGGGGCGGTCACCCAGCACCTCGGCTGGCGCTGGGTGTTCCTGGCCGTCCCGGTGCTGATCCTGCTGCCGCTGGCCGTGATGGGCCCGGCCCTGGCCCGCTCCGAGCGCGAGCACCCGGTGGCCAGGGGAGCGGACTTCGACCGCCGGCGCACCCTGCTGGCCGCGATGGCGGCCCTCGGCGCCGCGCTGCTGCAGTACGCGGGCCAGCGCCGCGACCTGGTCGGGCTACTCCCCGGGGTCGCCGGGGCGGCGCTGCTGGTGCCGGCCGTGCTCGGGCTGCTGCCGAAGGGGACGCTGCGGGCCGGGCGCGGACTGCCGACGGTGATCCTGCTGCGCGGGGTGGCGGCGGGGGCGTTCTTCGCCGCCGAGGCCTTCATCCCGCTGATGATGACCACCCAGCGCGGCCTCTCGCCGACGCTGGCCGGGCTCACCCTGACCAGCGGCGGGCTCTCCTGGGCGCTGGGCTCCTGGCTGCAGGGCCGGCCGGGGGCCGAGCGCTACCGGGAGGCGATGATCCGGGGCGGCTTCGTGCTGACCGCGCTGGCGATCGCGGGCGCGGCGCTGGTGCTGGTCCCGGGGGTGCCGGCCTGGGCGGCCTCGGTGGCCTGGGGGATCGGCGGCGTCGGGATGGGCCTGGCCGTCGCGAGCGTCAGCGTGCTGATGATGAAGCTCTCCGCGCCCGAGGACGCCGGGGCCAACTCGGCGGCGCTGCAGATGAGCGACGCGCTGGGCAACGTGCTGCTGACCGGTCTGGCCGGGGTGCTGTTCGCGGCGCTGGGCGGCGGCGCCCTGGCGGCGGCCCACGGAACGGCCGAAGGCGCCGGTCCGCCCGGCGCCTTCGCGGTGGTCCTGCTGGTGATGGCCGGGGTGGCGCTCCTGGGAGCGCTGCTCTCCGGCCGGGTCCGCACCCGGTCCTGACCGGTCAGCCGGTGGCGGCGGCGGTGGCGGCGGAGGGGGCCGTCGCCGCCGCCGGGACGCCGAGGAAGGCCTCCCAGCCGCCCGCCGGGGCCTGCCCCGGGGCGAGGGTCTGCAGCTTGCGCAGCACCGCCGGCTCCTGGGCGTCCAGCCAGTCGACCAGCTGGCGGAAGGAGACCAGCCGGACCTCCGGCTTGCCCGCGATCGCCCTGAGCACGTCCTCGACGGCGTTCATGTAGATGCCGCCGTTCCACTCCTCGAAGTGGTTGCCGATGACGTACGGCGCCCGGTTGCCGTTGTAGGTGCGCTCGAAGCCCATCAGGTAGGCGTCGCGGGCCTGGGTCTGGAAGCCGGGGTGGAGGGCCGGGTCGGCCTTGGTGTTGGGGCCGCACTGGTTGTACATGATGTTGTAGTCCATCGAGAGCACCTGGAAGGTGTGCCCGGGGAAGGGGATGGACTGCAGCGGGAGGTCCCACAGGGCGCCGCCCTGGATCTTCTGCGGCCACACCTGGGTGCCGTTGCCGCTGCTGTCGTAGCGCCAGCCGCGCTTGACCGCGGTGGGCAGCAGGTTGCGCTGGCCCTCCAGGCACGGGGTGCGGCTGCCGATCAGCTCCTTGCGGTAGTCGAAGGGCAGCGCGGGCAGGTCGGTGAAGCCGGTGTTGGTGCGCCAGTTCGTCACGAAGTCCATCGCCTGCTGGATCTCGCTGTCCCACTCCTCGGGGGACCACTTGCCGACGCCGGTGGCGCCGCAGAAGTGGCCGTTGAAGTGGGTGCCGATCTCGTGGCCCTCCAGCCAGGCCGCGTGCAGGTTCTCCAGGGTGTCGCGGATGTGCTGGTCGCTCAGGTAGCCGATGTCGGAGGCGCCGACCTTGTGCTGCGGCGGGCGGTACAGGTCCTTCTTGGACTCGGGCAGCAGGTAGAGGCCGCTGAGGAAGAAGGTCATCTTCGCGTCGTGCTCCTGGGCCAGCCGGCGGAAGCGGGCGAACAGGCCGTTGTCGAGCTCGCCGGCGCCGTCCCAGGAGAAGACCACGAACTGCGGCGGGCGCTGTCCGGGCCGCAGCCGCTCGGGGACGGGCTGGTGCGGCTGCTCGCCGGTGTCGGAGGTGGAGCCGTCGCCGATCAGCACGGCCTGCGGCTTGGGGACCGGGGCGGGGGTGGGGGAGGCGCCCTGCCCGTCGCCCGCGCCGGTGGGGGCGGCGGACCCGGGCGTCCGCTCCCCGCCCGTGGCGTGGTCGTTGCCGCAGCCGGCCGCGAGCGCGGCGGCGGTGGCGGCGCCGGCCGTCAGCAGCGTGCGGCGGGAGAGAGCGTCCATGGTCACTCCGTTCAAGAGGCGTGCGGCGGCGTGCGGGAGTGCGGGCCCGATCGGGGGCGTGCGGGGGGAGCCGGCCCGGCCGGGCGGACGGGGATCGAACCCGTGACCGCGACAGCATGGCACGCGGGCGGAACCGGTCGAAGAGGCGCAGCGAACGGTCGAGATCGATCCCTCGAACGACGCAACCGAACCCGGCCGTAGAACCGTCGGTAGGTCGTGGCGGGCTCGGTCCCGCGATGATCGCTGGTGGGAGGCGTTCGTCGCGCTCCGCGACCGGGCGCCCACACGGCGCAGGATCACGGTCGGCAGCCCTGCCGATCGGGGGGTGTCGATACGACCGTCGTATGGACGTGTCATACAGTCCGATCCGGTTCAATGGTTCCCAGGAAACTCCCAGGAACCGGGATTCCGTCGGCAGAGGGGAGTGCCCGTGGGCGTCCGGCAGAGCAGGAGCCCATGGCCGGGCACCCTGGCGGCGGGAGCCGCGCTGGTGCTCGGGGCCTGGCTGCTGCGCGACGGCGGCTCGCCGGAGCTTCCGCCCGCCCCGGGCTCGGGGCAGGCCCAGGCCGGCATCGCGCCGGTCTCCGTCGTCCCCCCGCTGGGACCGTCCGCGCCGACCAGGATCCGCATCCCGGCCGTCCGGCTGGACGCCCCGGTCACCGCGCTCGGGCTGGACGCCACCGGCCACCTGCAGGTCCCGCCCGCGACGGACCGGAACCTGGCGGGCTGGTACCGGGGCGGCGCCAGCCCCGGCCAGCGCGGCACCGCGATCCTCGCGGGGCACGTCGACATCACGTCCGGTCCGGCCGTCTTCTACCATCTGGGAGCGCTCCGTCGGGGGGACCGGATCGAGATCGCCAGGGCGGACGGCGCCATCGCCGTCTACCAGCTGTACGCCATCGAAGTGCACGACCGAAAGGACTTCCCGGACGATCGGGTCTACCGTCAGGCCACTGACGCTCAGCTGCGGGTGATCACCTGCGGCGGTTCGTACAGTGCGGAACACGGCTACGAGGGAAACGTCGTCGCCTACGGTTTCCTGGCCGACACCACCCCGCCGGGCAAAGCCGCATGACCACGATCACTCTCGCCACCCGCTGGAACCCGATCGACTGGCCGCTCACCGAGGGCCCGATCCCGCACGCCGTGACCGTGGCCGGCTGGGCGGCGCTGTTCGCGCTCGCCGTCGGCCGTGACCGGAGCTGGTGGCGGTTCCGCCTGCCCGCCGCGCTGTTCACCGCGGCCGCCCTCAGCCTGCTGCTCGACGCCGTCGTCGACGGCTGGTGGCACCCCTTCCCGGAGGGCACGCCCGAGTACGTGGGCTGGTGGATATCCATCGCCCTGCTCGGGTTCTGCCTGGTCGGCTACCGGTTCCGCCGGCTCGCCTGGCGCCGCCGGGGCATCGCGCTCGGCCTCAGCGGGCTGGTGCTGCTGATGGCCGCCTCCGAGATCAACATCGGCTTCGGACAGTTCCCGAGCGGGCGGGTGATGCTGGCGCCGTGGCTCACCAAGACCGACGGGCTGGTCCCCAAGGTCGGGCAGACCCTGGCCGCCCCGCAGGACAAGGTGCTCGACGAGGTCTGGCAGCCCCCGGCGGACCTCCCCGAGAAGGGCACCGTCTCGGTGGTGCCGATCCCCGGCCTCCGGTCGGGCTTCAAGGCCCGTGACGCGTACGTCTACCTGCCGCCCGCCTACCAGGCCAACCCGCGGCCGCTGCTGCCGGTGGTCGTGATGATCACCGGCCAGCCCGGGGTGCCGGGGGACTGGGTGCTCTCGGCGCAGATCAACGAGGCGATGGACGCGTTCGCCGCCGAGCACCACGGCCTCGCGCCGATCGTGGTGATGCCCGACCAGCTCGGCTCGACCTGGGCCAACACGCTCTGCCTGGACTCCAAGATCGCCAAGACGCAGACCTACCTGGCGGTGGACGTCCCCAACTGGATCCACCAGAACCTGCAGACCGCCACCGGCCGGAAGGCCTGGGCGGTCGGCGGCGCCTCGATGGGCGGCACCTGCGCCCTCCAGCTCGGCGTCAACGCGCCCGACGTGTACGGCACCGTCCTGGACATGTCCGGGCAGGAGGAGCCGACCCTGGGCACCCGGGAGCAGACCGTCAAGGCCGCCTTCGGCGGTGACGGGAAGAAGTTCGACGCGGTCGACCCGGTGCAGGTGATGGCCCGGAAGAAGTTCCCGGACACCAATGTCGCGCTCGTCGTCGGCGAGACCGACGAGGAGTTCAGGCCGCAGATGGAGAAGGTCTACCAGGCCGTTCAGGGGGCCGGGATGAAGGCGAAGTTCGAACTGATGCCGGGAGGCCACGGTTGGGTCGTGTTCCGCCCCGGCATCGCCCAGCAGGTCCCGTGGCTCGCCCAGCAGACCGGGCTGACCCGGTGACCGGGGCGGGCACGGCGGTCGCCGCCGCCACCGTCGGCGAGCGCGAGCAGAAGCCGGAGCGGGTGGTCGCGCAGCGCGGCTCCGAGCGGGCCGCGGACCGCGCGCCGGTCACCCGGACACCGGAGCCGCGCCCGCAGCGCGTCCGGCGGGCGGCCCGGGCGCTCGGCTCCCGGCTGCGCGCCGCGCCGCTGACGCTCACCCTGCTGGCCGGGCTCTGGCTCGTCGGCGCGGCCACCGGCAGCCTGCGCCACGGGCCGCCGGACCGGCTGCTGGAGCGGGTCGGCGTCGGCCTGCCCACGCTCACCGAGGGCCACTGGTGGACGCCGTTCACCTCGATGTTCTGGTGCTCCGGCACCGGCTCGTACGTGTTCACCAGCCTGATGCTGCTCCTGGTCGGCCCGGCCGCCGAGCACCGGCTCGGCCGGCTGCGCACCCTCGGGGTGCTGGTCGGCGGGCAGATCGCCGGCACCCTGCTGGGCACCGGGCTGGTCGCGTTCGGCAACGCCGCCGGGGAGCAGTGGACCGCCTCGGTGGCCGACCAGATATCCGTCGGCCCCGGCGTCGCCCTGTTCGCGCTCGCCGGAGTGCTCGGCTACCGGCTCACCGTGCTCTGGCGCCGCCGGCTGCACCTGCTGGTGCTGCTCCTCCCGCTGGTCATGACGCTGTACGTCGGCCACCTGCAGAGCGTCCAGCGGTGCGCCGCGGCGCTGGCCGGACTCGGCGTGGGCGCGCTGCTCAGCCGCGGCCGCCCGTACCTGCGCTCGCACCGCTCCTCGCACTCCGAGACCCGGGTGCTGGTCGCGCTCTGCCTGGTCGCCGCCGCCGTCGGGCCGCTGCTCGCCTCGCTGTACGACAACGCCACCGGGCCGTTCAACACCTTCTCCGAGCTGTACCTCTCGCACCGGCTCAGCCCCGACGAGATCGCCGACCTCTGCTCGCTGTCGGCGCACGACTGCGCCCGGGCGCACGCCGTCGTCCGGATCTTCGACACCCCCGCCCGGCTGATGGCCGCGCTGTTCCCGGCCCTGCTGCTGGTGCTCGCCGAGGGGCTGCGCCGGGGGCTGCGGTTCGCCTGGCTGGTCACCATCGCCACCGAACTGCTCTGGGCGGCGCTGCTGGGCTGGCTGTACCTGGACGCCGGCCCGGTCAGCCGGGACGTGGTGCAGTACTTCGTCGAGGCGATGCTGCTGCCGCTGCTGACCACCGCCCTGCTGCTGGCCACCCGCAAGCGCTTCCGGCTGCGGCTGGCCGCCCGCTCGGTGCGCCGGCTGGCCGTGGTGGTCGGCGGCGCCCTGTTCGTCACCTCGGCCGCGTACGTCGGCCTCGGGCGGCTGGCGGCCGGCCAGTTCGAGCCGGGGGCGACCGTCCGCCGGCTGCTGCACGGGCTGCCGGCGCAGTTCCTGCCGCCCGCGTACAACGACCTGACACCGGACTACCCGATCGCGGTCGGGCCGCTGGCGCGCTTCCTGGAGACGTACTGCGGGCTGGCCTTCTGGGTGGTGGCGCTGGCCGTGCTGCTGTCCGCCTTCCGCCGGCCGGTGCTGCACACCGATGCCGAGGCGGTCGCCCGGGCCAGGGCGCTGCTGACCGAGCACGGCGGCGGGACGCTGTCCTTCATCACCACCTGGGACGGCAACCACTACTGGTTCGACGAGCAGGGCCGGGCCGCCGTCGCCTACCGGGTGGTCGGCACCGTCGCGCTGACCACCGGCGACCCGTTCGGCGCGCCGGAGGAGCGGGCCCGGGCGGTGGCCGGCTTCGCCCGCTTCTGCGACGCGCGCGGCTGGACCCCGTGCTTCTACAGCGTCTGCGGGCAAACCAGGGACGCCGCCACGGGGCTCGGCTGGCGCTCGGTGCAGGTCGCCGAGGACACCGTGGTCGCGCTGCCCGAGCTGGCCTTCACCGGCAAGAAGTGGCAGGACATCCGCACCGCCCTCAACAAGGCCGGCAAGCAGGGCATCACCGCCGAGTGGTGGGCCTACCACGAGGCTCCGCTGGCGCTGAAGGACCAGATCCGGGCGATCTCCGAGGAGTGGGTCTCCGAGAAGGGCCTGCCGGAGATGGGCTTCACGCTCGGCGGACTGGAGGAGCTGGACGACCCGGACGTCCGGGTGCTGGTCGCGGTGGACGAGCAGCGGGTCGTGCACGGGCTGACCAGCTGGATGCCGGTGTACGAGGACGGCGTGCCGGTCGGCTGGACGCTGGACTTCATGCGCCGGCGCTCGGACGGCTTCCGCGGCGTCAGCGAGTTCCTGATCGCCTCGGCCGCGCTCGGCTTCAAGGAGGAGGGCGCGCGCTTCCTCTCCCTGTCGGGCGCCCCGCTGGCCCGCACCGGGCAGGAGGGGGAGCCCACCGGGCTGCAGCGGATGCTGGACTGGATGGGCAAGGTGCTGGAGCCGGTGTACGGCTTCCGCTCGCTGCTCGCGTTCAAGGCGAAGTTCCAGCCGGAGTACCGGCCGATGTACATGGCCTACCCCGACCCGGCCGCGCTGCCCGGCATCACCAGGGCGATCGGCAAGGCGTACCTGCCGCACCTGACGGCGGCGCAGGGCGTCCGGCTGATGCGCAAGCTGTCGGGCTGAGGGGCGGGCCGTCCGGCTGATGCGCGAGCTGTTCGGCTGAGGGGCGGGCGAGTCCCGCCCCGAGTCAGCACCTCGCGAGCGGGCGAATCACAGCCCCCCTCAGCCGAGCAGCTGGGCGAGGGCGCGGTCGGAGTCCAGGTGCAGGTGCTCCTCGCCCTCGGGGACGAGGAGCCGGCTGCGCCACAGGAAGCGGCGCAGGTCGCCGGTGTCGAACCGGAGCAGCGCGGTGCCCTCCGGGGTGCGCAGCTCGACCATGGTGCTCCGGCCGGGGGCGGGCCGGACGTGGACGTCGCCGACGCCGGCCGGCAGCTCGATCCCGGCCGAGAGCAGCTGGCGGGCGAAGACCCAGACGATGTCCTCGCCGTCCGGGTGCTCCTCCGCCTCGTCCAGCGAGAACTCGGCGGGGAAGGCCATCCGGACGGCGAGCGGGTCCTCCCGGAGGTAGGACAGGACGACCCGCAGCCGGACGGAGCGGTGGGGGGAGAGGATCAGGCGGGCCTGGACGGTCTCTTCGACGGTGCGCACGGATGGGTCCCTTCGGTTCAGCGGGGCCGCGCCGGGGCAGGGGTGGTGCGGCCTCACCCTGGTGAGAGTCCCGGTGACTCCCGTGATTACCGGGTTTCGAGGACGACCGGATGTGATCCGCGTCACATCGATTTCCGGCCGTGTGGGCCCGGCGCGGAGGCTCGCCTGGAGGCCCGAACGGCGTCGGCCCGGTAGGCTGGGCGGGTTGTCCGATCGCCGCCCGACCGCGGGACGGGGCCGCTAGACCGCCTCTGACCTGCGATGATCCCCCCTCGGAGACCGTGAGTACTGCCGCCGCCTCCTCGATGCCGCTGTTCTCCGACGCCCAGGAGAGCCAGGCTCCCGTCCGGTCCGTCGGGCATGCCGCGCCCGCCGGCTCGCACCACCTGTCCCCGGCCTTCCCCGGCCGAGCCCCCTGGGGCACCGCGGGCAAGCTGCGGGCCTGGCAGCAGGGCGCCCTGGACAAGTACATCGAGACGCAGCCGCGCGACTTCCTCGCGGTCGCGACCCCGGGCGCAGGCAAGACCACCTTCGCGCTCACCCTGGCCTCGTACCTGCTGCACAACCACCTGGTGCAGCAGGTCACCGTGGTGGCGCCGACCGAGCACCTGAAGAAGCAGTGGGCCGAGGCCGCCGCGCGGATAGGCATCCGGCTGGACCCGGCGTACTCCTCCGGGCCGCTGTCCCGGGACTACCACGGCATCGTGGTCACCTACGCGGGCGTCGGGGTCAACCCGATGCTGCACCGCAACCGGACCGAGGCCCGCAAGACCCTCGTGATCATGGACGAGATCCACCACGCCGGTGACTCCAAGTCCTGGGGCGAGGCCTGCTTCGAGGCCTTCGAGCCGGCCACCCGCCGGCTGGCGCTGACCGGTACGCCGTTCCGCTCGGACACCAACCCGATCCCCTTCGTGGCCTACGACGCGGGCAGCGACGGCATCCGCAAGTCCATCGCCGACTACACCTACGGCTACGGGCACGCGCTCGCCGACCACGTCGTCCGCCCGGTGATCTTCCTCAGCTACAGCGGCAACATGCGCTGGCGCACCAAGTCCGGCGACGAGCTGGAGGCCCGGCTCGGCGAGCCGATGACCAAGGACCTGATCGCCCAGGCCTGGCGCACCGCGCTGTCCCCGCAGGGCGAGTGGATCCCGTCCGTCCTCCAGGCCGCCGACCGGCGGCTCACCGAGGTGCGCAAGGCGATCCCGGACGCCGGCGGACTGGTGATCGCCACCGACCAGAACGTGGCCCGCGCCTACGCCAAGATGCTGCGCGAGATCAGCGGCGAGAAGGTCACCCTGGTGCTCTCCGACGAGACCGAGGCCTCGAAGCGGATCTCCGACTACGCGGAGGGCACCTCGCGCTGGATGGTCGCCGTCCGCATGGTGTCCGAGGGCGTCGACGTGCCCCGGCTGTGCGTCGGGGTGTACGCCACCTCGATCTCCACCCCGCTGTTCTTCGCCCAGGCCGTCGGCCGCTTCGTGCGCGCCCGCAAGCGCGGCGAGACGGCCTCGGTGTTCCTGCCGACCATCCCGATGCTGCTGGGCTTCGCCAACGAGATGGAGCTCCAGCGCGACCACGTGCTGGACCGGCCGAAGAAGGAGGGCGACGGCCTCTTCGACGAGGAGGACCGGCTGCTCGCCGAGGCCGAGCGCGCCAACGACGGGCCGGACGGCGCGGGCGGCGAGGAGTTCTCCTACGAGGCGCTGGGCTCCGAGGCGGTCTTCGACCGGGTGCTGTACAACGCCATGGAGTTCGGCATGCAGGCCCACCCGGGGAGCGAGGAGGAGGAGGACTACCTCGGCATCCCGGGCCTGCTGGAGCCGGACCAGGTGCAGATGCTGCTGCAGAAGCGCCAGCACCGGCAGATCCAGCGCAGCAAGACCAAGCCCGCCGAGGAGGCCGACCTGCTGGAGCTGCCGGCCGAGCAGCGGCCGGTCGTCACCCATCAGGAGCTCCGCGAGCTGCGCAAGGAGCTGAACGCGCTGGTGGCCGCCTGGCACCACCGCACCAACCAGCCGCACGGCACCGTCCACAACGAGCTGCGCCGCCAGTGCGGCGGGCCGCTGACCGCGCAGGCCACCGCCAACCAGCTCAAGGCGCGGATCGCCAAGATCCGGGAGTGGGCGAAGTAACGGTCCGGCAGGCCGGCACCGGCCCGCCCTCCTCCCTCGCTCCCCCCTCCGCCGGGAGGGGGGCTCGCGTCCCCGGGTGTCCGGACTTCGGAGCGGGATCGAACTCATGCCCTGAAACGCGCGGCGGATCGGGTGGTTTCGTCCCGGTTTCGCGACGCCGTTGAAGTCGATCACGCCCGAATTTTGGACAACCACTTCCGCCGCGACATTTCCTTCACTACCTTTCCCCCACGCTCTTCCGCCGGGCAACCCCCGAGGGACGGGCTCCGCAGGACCGCACGGCCGTCAGTGTCGACAGCGTGCGGCCCGAGCGCGGCCACCCCCACCTGCGCGCGACACCGCCCTTGGACCGGCGTCGCCCGCCCCGCGAGCGCCGCGGAAAGGATCGCCCGTCGTGACAGCAGAGACCTCCCAGACCCTGGACCGCGGCGTCCGGGTCCTCAAACTCCTCGCCGACTCCGAGCGGGGGCTGACCGTCACCGAGCTCGCCGCCAGGCTGGCCGTCAACCGCACGGTCGTCTACCGCCTGCTGGCCACCCTGGAACAGCACGGCCTGGTCCGCCGGGACATCGGCGGCCGCGCCCGGGTCGGCCTCGGCGTGCTGCGGCTCGCGCACCGGGTGCACCCGCTGCTGCGCGAGGCCGCGCTGCCCGCCCTGCGCAGCCTCGCCGAGGACCTCGGCGCCACCGCCCACCTGACCCTGGTCGACGGCAACGAGGCACTGGCCGTCGCCGTGGTCGAGCCGAGCTGGACCGACTTCCACGTCGCCTACCGGACCGGGCTGCGCCACCCGCTCACCGAGAGCGCGGCCGGCCGGGCGATCCTGGAGGCGCGCGCCTTCCCCAGCCAGCGCCGGCCCGAACAGGGCTTCGTCATCACCCGGGCGGAGGAACAGTCCGGGGCGTGCGGGGCCGCCGCGGCGCTGCTCGGACTGAGCGGCATCGAGGGCAGCGTCGGCGTGGTGATGCTCAACGGCCTGGTACCGGAGCGGGTGGGCCCCCGGGTGGTGGAGGCGGCGACCGAGGTGGCCGACGCCCTGAGGTAGCCGGTCGCGGGCCCGGACGCCGGGCCCGCCCCGGGCGATGGCATGAGCGGGCCGGCGACCCGCCCCGAGCCGAAGGGCTGCGCCGGTGCCGAAAGGGAGAAGCGAGGAGGTCCGAGGGACGAGGGCCTTGGAGCGCCGACCGTCGGCACCGGGTCAGAGCGGCCCGGAGGCGAGCGGGCGACCAACAGGGTGTGTTTGGATTCCTTTTGTGTCCGACACCAAGCTCTCCAAGGCCCTCAGCTCCCCGCGGACCCGCGCGCTCGCGCTGTGCGGGGCGCTGGTCACCGCGCTGTTCGGGGTGACCGCCTTCGTCCCGCTGCCGTACACCATCACCTGGCCGGGGTCGACCGCGGACGTCCTGGGCACCTACCAGGACAAGCCGGTGCTCACCATCACCGGGGCGCCGCTGCGCACCACCCAGGGCGAGCTGCGGATGGTCACCATCACGGCGACCAACGCCGACCAGCGGAACACCTTCCTGCGGTCGATGCAGGCCTGGTTCGACCCGAAGGAGGCGGTCCGCCCGACGGACACCGTCTACGCGGAGAGCAACCCGGCGAAGGCCAACGAGGTGATCGCCCAGCAGATGGCCGAGTCGCAGGACAGCGCCTCCGCGGCCGCGCTGAACTACCTCCACCTGTCGCCGGACCAGGTGAAGGTCAAGGTCGACCTGGGCGACGTCGGCGGCCCCAGTGCCGGCCAGATGCTGGCGCTGGGGATCATCGACAAGCTCGCCGGCGACGGCAAGGGCGGCGACCTCACCGGTGGCCTCACGATCGCGGGCACCGGCACCATCGACAAGGACGGCACCGTCGGCCCGGTGGGCGGCGTCCCGCTGAAGACGCAGGCGGCCGCCCGGGACGGCGCGACGGTGTTCCTGCTGCCCAAGGACGAGTGCACGGACGCCAAGGTGAACCTGCCGAAGACGCTGCGGCTGGTGCCGGTCGGCACGCTCACCGAGTCGGTCTCGGCGCTGCAGGCGCTCAGGAGCGGCGGCAGCGTCCCCGCCTGCTGACCGGGCGGACCGGGAGCCGCCCCGCGCCGGGCGGACCGTGCTACTCGGCGGCGGCCTGGTCCACCAGCGGCAGGATGCGGTACGGCACCGGGTTCTCCAGCACGATCGCGGTGGACGAACGGACGATCCCGTCGAAGCCCACCACCCGGTCGATCACCCGCTGCAGATCGGCGTTGGAACGGGCCACGATCCGCACCATCATGTCCCCGATCCCGGTGATGGTGTGCAGTTCCAGCACCTCCGGCACGCCCGCCAGGTGCGCCCGCACGTCGGAGCCCTGGCCCTGGGAGATCTCCAGGGTGGCGAAGGCCGTCACCGGGTAGCCGATCGCCGCCGGGTCCACCTCCGGGCCGAAGCCGCCGATCACCCCCTTGGCCTGGAGCCGGTCCAGCCGGGCCTGCACGGTGCCCCGGGCGACCTGCAGCCGGCGCGAGCACTCCAGCACCCCGATCCGGGGCTCCTCGGCGAGCAGCCGGATCAGCCGGCCGTCCAGGGTGTCGATCGTGTCGTTCGTACTGCCCACGATGGAAGTGCCTTGCGGGGCAGCGGAGTTGGGCGAGCCGGGGGAGCTCGGGGAGTGGGCGGGGGGCATCGCGGCACCGTCCTCCGGTGGGCATTCTGTACAGCGGTGCGGCCGATTCTCCCGCCCCGGGGCACAGCTTGACCAGGAGGAAACGGAACAGTTGCGCGTAAGTCGGCCCGGCGCCACCCTCCAGCCACACCCCTGTGCTCCGGGCCCCCGCCCCGGTGCCGGGGCCCCAGCGTGGTCCGTACGCCTACCGGGAGGGCCGTCATGACCGACACCGCCGCCGAACCCGTCCTGCTCGCGGCCGGCCTCGCACCGGACGACGGCGACCCGGGAGCGCTGCCGGTGGGCCGTGCGGACGCGGTGGTCTTCGCGGTCGGCGACGCCGAGCGGGCCGCCCGCCGCTACTGCGCCGCGCTCGGGCTGCGCTGCACCGCGTACGCGGGGCCGGAGACCGGTGAGCCGGAGACCGTCTCGTACGTGCTCGCCGCGCCGGGGACGCGGATCGTGCTCACCTCGCTGGTGCGGGCGATCGGCCCGCGCGGCCGGGAGCTGGCCGCGTACCTGGAGCGGTGCGGGGACGGGGTGCTGGACGTCGCGGTCAGCGTGCCGGACGTCTACTACGCCTACGACTACGCGGTCGACCGGGGCGCGCTGTCGCTGGCCGAGCCGTACGAGACCCGGGACGCGTACGGCTCGGTGGTGCTGGCCGCCATCGGGGTGCCCGGCGGGACCAGGCACACGCTGGTCGACCGGGCCGGCTACGCGGGGCCGTACCTGCCGGGGTTCGTGCCGCACGCCGGGTTCTGACGGACGGCGGTGCGCGGCGGGGCGGTGCGCGGAGCGGCCGGGCGGGGCTTCAGCGGACGGCCGTCTCCACGACCGGCGGGTGCCCGTTCCAGTAGACGAAGACCGAGTTGGCCTGGTTGTCCTTGGTGAAGTCGATCCGCATCCACTGGTCGCCGTTCCAGACCTGCATCTGCCAGCCCGGGTCCGGGGTGGCGGAGACCAGCGAGGCGTGGTCGGGCTTCAAGTCCAGCGCGACCTTGCCGCCCGGGATCGGGTAGCTCTTCACCGTGGACGTCGCCCCGGCCGTCGGCGTGGGCCGGCGGGTCGGCGGCGGGACGGGTGCGACCGGCGTCGGCCCGTGGGTCGTGGCGGCGGCCGGGGAGGCGGGCTGGGCCGGGGGCGCGGACTGCGCGGCCGAGCGCGGCTGCTCGGGGGCGGTGGTCGCCGGGGACGGCGTGCCGCCCGCCTTCGGGGAGGGCAGCGGCAGCGCCGTTGGCTGCTCGAACGCGGCGCCGGTCAGCACCGCGTGCACGCCGAACCAGGACAGCGCCACCGCCGCCCCGGTGGCCGCCGCCCAGGCGCCGAGCTGTACCAGTCCGTTCCGCATCGTCCGCACATCCTGCCGCATTTCCACCCCGGCCGGGACCGGGCACCCGTACCCCGGGGCGTCCGGCAACTCCCCATTCCTCAGGGGGCTTGCACAATGTCCGGACCGGGCCCCGAGGTACAGACCACTGCGGGCCGATGGCGTACCGTGCAGGGCCATGGCAACAGTGCTCGTGGTCGAGGACGACCCCTTCGTACGCTCCGCCCTCATCCGCCACCTGACCGACACCGGTCACGCGGTCCGCAGCGTGGGCACCGCACTCGAGGCGCTGCGGGAGGTCGCCCAGGTCGGCTGTGACCTGGTGATCCTCGACCTGGGCCTGCCGGACCTGGACGGCAGCGAGGCGCTCAAGATGATCCGGGGCCTGACCGACGTGCCGGTGATCATCTCCACCGCCCGGGACGACGAGGCCGAGATCGTCCGACTGCTCAACGACGGCGCTGACGACTACCTGGTGAAACCTTTCTCCGGGGAACACCTGAGCGCCCGGATGGCTGCCGTGCTGCGCCGGTTCGGCAGCGGCGCCGCCCCCGTCGCCCAGGTGCTGCGGGTCGGCGGACTGGCCATCGACCTCCAGCGGCGCGAGGCCTCCCTGGACGGCCGCCGGCTCGACCTGACCCGCCGTGAATTCGACCTGCTGGCCTTCCTGGCCGCCCGGCCCGGCGTGGTGGTGCCGCGCAAGGAGATCCTCGCCGAGGTCTGGCAGCAGACCTACGGCGGCGACCAGACCATCGACGTCCACCTCTCCTGGCTGCGCCGCAAGCTCGGCGAGACCGCCTCCAACCCGTACTACCTGCACACCGTCCGGGGCGTCGGGGTCCGGCTGGAGGCCGCCGGGGGCGCGGCGGAGCACCGGACATGAGGAGGTTCGGGCGCTCGCTGCGCTGGGCCATGATCAAGGCCGCCGTGGCCGGGACCACCATGGTCGCGCTCGCCTTCCTCATCCCGCTCGGCCTGATGGTCCAGCAGACCGCGCGCGACCGGGCGTTCACCGCCGCCGAGCGGCAGGCCGCGGCGCTCGGACCGGCCCTGGCGATCACCACCGACCAGGACGCCGTCACCCGCGCCCTGGCCAGCACCGACGCCGGCGGACAGGGACGGATGGCGGTCCACCTGCCCGCGGCGGGACAGCCCGAGGCCCCCGGCACCGGCGGCCCGGCGGGACCGACGCTGGGCGAGGCCCGGGCCGCCGACGGCGACGTGGCCACGGCCGGCGGGCAGGGCCGCTCCTTCACCGTGCAGGTGCCCGGCGGCTACGCGCTGCTCCAGCCGGTCGCGGTGGACACCGGCCGCACCGCCGTCGTCGAGGTGTTCGTGGCCGAGAGCGACCTCACCCGGGGCGTCTCCACCGCCTGGCTGGTGCTCTCCGCCGTCGCGCTCGGCCTGGTCGCCATCGCCGTGCTGGTCGCCGACCGGATGGGCAACCGGATCGTCGCCTCCGCCAGACGCCTCGCTGCGGCCGCCCGCTCGCTCGGCGCCGGCGACCTCGCCGTCCGGGTCCCGGTGGCGGGCAAGCAGGTCGACGGCAGCCCCGAAGAACTGCGCGAGGCCGGCCACGCGTTCAACACCATGGCCGACCGGGTGGTCCAACTCCTCGCCGCCGAACGGGAACTGGCCGCCGACCTGTCCCACCGGCTGCGCACCCCGCTGACCGTGCTGCGGCTCAACGCGGCCTCGCTCGGCAACGGCGACGCGGCCGACGCCACCCGGCACGCGGTCGCCCAACTGGAGCGCGAGGTCGACCAGATCATCCGCTCGGCCCGCCGCGCCCCCGAGGACGCGCCCGCCGTCGCGGTCGGCTGCGACGCCGCCGAGGTGATCCGCGAACGGGTCGAGTTCTGGTCCGCGCTGGCCGAGGACGAGGGGCGCCGCTGGCAACTGGCCGGCGCCGAACGGGCGGCGCCCGTCCCCGTCCAGCGCGGCGACCTGGCGGCCGTCGTCGACGCGCTGCTCGGCAACGTCTTCCGGCACACCGCCGTCGGCACCGCCTTCTCGGTGGACGTGCTGGCCACCGGGAGCTCGGTGATCGTGCTGGTCGGCGACGCCGGCCCCGGGTACAGCGACCCGGCCGCCGCCCTCAAGCGCGGCCAGGGCCACGGCGGGGAGGGCTCGACCGGCCTCGGCCTGGACATCGTCCGCAAGCTCGCCGAGTCCACCGGCGGGGACCTCGCGCTCGGCCGCTCCGCCGTCCTCGGCGGCGCCGAGACCCGGCTGCGGCTGCGCACCCGGCCGGAGGGGGCGGAGCCCGCGCGGGCCGGGCGGCGGCGGAGCCGGGGTGCGCTCTTCCAGCGGTGAGGCGGTGCGGGGGTGCGGCTCAGGGGTGCGGTGGCGCAGCGCTGTGGTGACGACGTGTGGTGGCGAGGACGTGCGGTGGTGCGGCGGTGAAGTGGTGTGCCGGAGGTGCGGTGTCGGTGGTGGGACGGCGTCCGGGAGGGCGTCTTCCTTAACGGCGGCCTAAGGGAGTTCTACCCCTCGCTCAGCCCGCCGGTCCGGCCCCCGGTGCGCCGCTAGCGTCGGTCGCGCCGGTCACCCGACCGAGCCGGGCCGGCCGCCCCGAGGTCCGCAGGCACCCCGTGCCCGGACGGCGGCCGACCGTAGGCACCCGCGGAGGTAACGCGCCATGACCACCCAGCCCACCCGCCGCTCCGGCCACCGCAGGCGCGGCCGCAAGGGTGCGATCGTCGGCGCCGCCGCGGTCGCCGCCGCCCTGGTCGCGGGCGGGACCGTCGTCCTCGCCTCCTCGGCCAGCGCCGCCTCGCTCGGCGCCGTGTACAGCCGGACCAGCAGCTGGGACGCCGGCTACACCGGCCAGTACCTGGTCACCAACCCGGACAGCAGCCCGATCGAGGACTGGACGCTCAGCTTCGACCTGCCGGCCGGGGCGAAGATCGACTCGCTCTGGAACGCCACCTTCACCGCCGCGGGGCAGCACGTCACGGTCAAGCCGGAGGCCTGGAGCAAGCGGCTGGAGCCGGGCCGGAGCGTCGTGGTCGGCTTCGTCGCCCAGGGCGCGGGCGCGGCTCAGGCCGAGCCGGCCAACTGCCTGATCAACAACGCCTCCTGCAAGGCGGGCGACGGGACCGCGCCCACCCCCTCGGGGCGTCCGACCGCTACCGCTTCCGCGTCCGTCACCCCTTCCGTCTCCCCGACGGCCTCCGCCTCGCCGACCGCGAAGCCCAGCCCCACGGCGAAGCCGACCACCCCGGCGCCGACCGCCACCCCGACCGCCACCCCGACCGCCACCCCGACCGTCACCCCCACGACGACCGGTGTGCCCGTTCCCCCGGCCGGCGCCGGGGCCGGCTTCGCCCCCTACGTCGACACCTCGCTCTACCCGCCGTACGACCTGGTGGCCACCGCCAAGGCGAGCGGCGTGAAGAACTTCACCCTCGCCTTCGTGGTGTCCGGCGGCGGCTGCGCGCCCAAGTGGGGCGGTGTCAGCGATCTCGCCGCCGACGCGGTGGCCGCCCAGATCGGCGCGCTGCGGGCGGCCGGCGGCGACGTCCGGATCTCCTTCGGCGGTGCCAACGGCAGCGAACTGGCCCTCGCCTGCGGCTCCACCGCCGACCTCACGGCCGCGTACCAGAAGGTCGTGGACGCGTACGGCGCGACCAGGCTGGACTTCGACGTCGAGGGCGGGGCGATCGCCGACGCGGCCGCCAACACCCGGCGGGCCCAGGCCGTCGCCCAGCTGCAGAAGACTGCCGCCGCCAAGGGCAAGGCGCTGGACGTCTCCTTCACCCTGCCCGCCCTGCCCTCCGGCCTGACCCAGGAGGGCGTCAACCTGGTGGCCGGCGCCAAGGCCGCCGGCGTCGCGATCGGCGCCGTCAACATCATGGCGATGGACTTCGGCGACGGGGTCGCCCCCAACCCGCAAGGCCGGATGGGCCAGTACGCGATCGCCGCGGCCACCGCCACCCAGGCCCAGGTCAAGAGCGTGCTGGGGCTGGACGACGCGGCCGCCTGGCGCAAGGTCGCGGTCACCCCGATGACCGGCGTCAACGACGTGGCCAGCGAGGTCTTCACCGTGGCCGACGCCAAGCAGCTCGCCGACTTCGCCTCCGCCAAGCACCTCGCCTGGCTGGCCATGTGGTCCGGCACCCGGGACAAGGCCTGCGAGGGCGGCGCCAAGGCGTACGCCGACGCGAGCTGCAGCAGCATCGTCCAGCAGCCGCTGGACTTCACCCGGGCCCTCGGGGCGTACACGGGCTGAGGCCCGCCGGGTTCCCCGTCGGCCCCGGCCGTCCACGCTGAGTCCGCAGCCCAGCGTGGCCGGTCGGGGCACCTTTGTCACTGTGCGTAGTCGATCGTGTCCAGCTCCGTTCGGGTGGCATCCGGTATCGTCGCTGGTTGGCCGAGCGGTGGACGGAGTGGACAGTGACAGCGGTGCAAGACGAGCGAAGCCCGGTGCGGACCGCACCCGACCCCTCGCCCGGCCCCCTGTCGGACCGGCTCCGCCAGGCCCTCGGCGCCCCCGTCCGGGCCGTGCGCGAGGCGCCCCGCCGCCCGCTGCTGGCCGCCTCCGCGCTGGCGCTGTTCTCCCTGGTCGTGTACGCCGTGGTGCGCCACTTCGTCCACACCTCGATGGTGGACATGGTCGTCTACCGGGCCGAGGGAGCGGCCGTCGCCGACGGCGCCGACCTGTACGGGCTGCGCGTCACCGAGTGGAACCTGCCGGCGACCTACCCCCCGTTCGCGGCGATGCTGTTCGTCCCGACCACCTGGTTCCCGATCCCCTTCCTCCGGGTGGCGATCACTCTCGGCAACCTCGGGCTGCTCGCCCTGCTGACCCACCTGTCCTTCAAGCTGGTCGGCTGGCCGCGCCGCGAGCTGCGGCCGATCGGCGTGATCCTGGTGACCGGCCTCGGCGTCTGGCTGGAGCCCGTCTTCACCACGCTCCGCTACGGCCAGATCAACCTCGCGCTGGCCTGCCTGATCCTCTGGGACCTCACCCGTCCGGACGGGCGCCGCAGCAAGGGCGTGGCCATCGGCATCGCCGCCGGCATCAAGCTCACCCCCGGCCTGTTCGCCGTCTACCTGCTGATCACCGGCCGGATCCGGGCCGCCTTCGTGGCCGGCCTCACCTTCCTCGGGACCTTCCTGCTCGGCGCCCTCGTCCTGCCCGACGCCACCTGGGGCTTCTGGACCAAGTACCTCTACGACTCCTCCCGGGTCGGCAAGACCTGGATCGTCGACAACCAGTCGCTGCGCGGCGCCTTCGCCCGCCTGCTGCACTCCGCCGAGCCCGGCACCGTCGCCACCCTGGGCGCCGGCCTGGTCGCCCTGGCCGGCCTCGCCGTCGCCGCCTGGGCCGCCCGCAGCAGCCGCTGGCTGCCCCGGGCCGAGGCCTGGGGCGTCTGCTGCGCGGCCGTCACCGCCGTGCTGATCTCGCCGATCAGCTGGACCCACCACTGGGTCTGGTGCGTGCCGCTGCTCGTCCTGCTCGCCGCCGAGGCCTCCGTCGAGCACGCCCGCCCGGCCGGTGTCCGCCGGCTGCGCTGGCGGGCGGTCTTCTGGGCCACGCTGGTGGCCTTCCTCTCCTTCGCGATGTGGGCGGCGAAGCCGGTCGGCGCGGCCGTCCTCCACCTGTCACCGTGGCGGCAGCTGCCGACCTCGGTCTACCCGTGGGTCGGGCTCTGCTTCCTGCTCGCCGCCGCCGTCCGGATAAGGGCGCGCCGCCGCTCGGCCGGCGCGCCGCTCGTCCGGCTGCCCGGACAGCGCGACGGCGGCGGCCCGGACGCCGCCCGCGGTCGTCAGCAGGCCCCCGCGGCCCGCTGAGCCGGCGGGGGCGCCGCTCCTGCCACCTCGCTCGAGTGCGTGCTCGCCCTCGGGGGCGTGCTCGCTCCCGGGTACGTACGCGTTCTCGGGTACGTGCTCGCGCTCAGATGCGTGCTCGCTCCCGGGTGCGTGCGCGTTCTCGGGTACGTGCTGGTTCTGGGGTACGTGCTCGTGCACGCCGGAACGCACGCCTAGGCGAGCAGCTCGGCGAGCGAGCCGTCCATGTCCAGCGCGGCCATCTCGCTGCCCGGCGGGACCAGCCGGTGCGCCCGCTCCAGCCAGGCCGCGACGGCCGGCAGCGGCGCCTCCAGCAGCGCGTCCCCGGCGGGCGAGCTCAGCGCCATGCAGAGCACGCTGCGCCGGCCCGAGCGGGTCGGCCAGATCCGCACGTCGCCCTGGCCGCAGGGGCGGAAGGTGCCCTCGACCAGCAGCTCGCGGGCGAACACCCAGGTCACCGGGGAGCCGGTGTCCAGGTGGAAGGTGATGTAGACGGCGTACGGGTCGTGGCTGCCGTAGGACAGCCGCGCCGGGACGGGGACGGTGTGCTCCGGCGAGAGCACCAGGTTGAGCTCCAGTTCGTGCTCGACGACGCCGACGGGGCGCTCCATGATCGTCTTCCTCTCTGCCTTCGGTTCGTGCCCGGTTCCGGGCCCTGTGACCTTTGAGAGGGCGGTCCGCACCGGTTCTTACACACGTTTCCGGGATTTCTTCGGGAAGTTCGGCCAAGGGTGGTGAACGGGCGGTCGCGCGGCGCGCGAGTGACCTCCGCGCGCCTGGTTCTTTACCGCGACGGGCCCTCCGCCGTCCGGGGATTCGCGAACTTCCCGTCGTGGCTCCGGCGAGGTACTACCCTTTGTGACTGCCCGGCGACTGTCCGCCCACCGTGGTGCCCGCACGCGCGCCGAGCGCCGGGACCGGCGTCACCGGCACCACCGCGCCGTCGGCCCCGGGCGGCCCGCACCGGCCACGCCCGCGGCCCGTACCGCCGTCCACCGTCCTTCCTTGCCCTCGTCAGGACCTGCCAGGAAAGAAGACCCCCATGACGGACCGCTCATTCGCCGCCGGCGGCGACCCGGCCGTCGCACCCGGGCCGGGCTACTACCCCGACCCGTCCATCCCCGGTTTCGTCCGGTACTGGGGCGGCTCGGCCTGGGTGCCCGGCACCAGCCGGCCCGCGCCCGCCGAGGGCGAGGTGCTCGAACCGCCCCGCTACGCGACCCGGCGCCCGGTCCCGGACCTCGTCCCGCCGGCCCGGGCGGTGCCGCCACCGGTGGTGCCGGCGGCCGCGGCGCCCGCCCCCGTCCCCGCCCCGGCGCCGGAGGGCGAGCCGCCCGCCGGTGGGGGCGACACCGGGCCGGTGTACTTCGACCAGACCTCGGGCGGGGCGTCCTTCGTGTTGGGGCCGCGGGTGGCGGAGGTGATCGGCGGGCCGGTGTTCCGTACGGTCGGGCCGGCGTCGGAGCCGGGCGGCGGGGGCGGTGCGGCGCCGGGGGCTTCGGCGGGGTCTTCGGTGGAGGGGTCGACGGGGGTGCCGGTGGGCGCCGGGATTCCGGCCGGGGTGCGGGGTCCGGCGGGAGGGGTCGACGAGCCGGTGGCCGAGGTGGCGGCTGCGGTGCCGGGGGAGTCCGGGTGGCATGTCGATCCGCTGGCGCAGCGGGGGTTGATGGACACGGGCGACCCCTCGCCCTGGGTCTCCTGGGGGGTGCTTCCGGGGGCGTCCGAGGCGGATGAGGGGCGCGCGGAACAGGAGCGTGCTCCTGTTGCCGTGGAGCCGGTCGCCGCCGTCGCGCCTGCCCTGGCGGTGGCCGTGCGGGAGGCACCGGCACCGTCCGTCGACGCCTCGGGCGCGGTACCGGTGGTCGAGGCGCCGGGGGAGGTGGGGGAGGTGTCCTCCACGTCGGGCCCGCTCGCGTCCGCGGCGTCCGTGGCATTGGCGGCGTCCGTGAAGGCGGCCGGGTCGGCCAGGTCGGCCGGGTCGGTCAGGCCGAAGGGGCGTGCGGTGCCCACCACGGCCGTCCGCACCACACCGCTGCCCGCGGTGCGTCCCGCCCGGCAGGGCGCCGTCCGCCGCCGCTCCGCCCCTGCCGCCGTACCGGCCGGACTGGGGCGGCGACTGGCGGCCCGCGCCATCGACGCCGCCGTCCTGCTCGTCGTCGCCGTCGCCGCCGGGATCCCGCTCGGCAGCTCGGTGTCCGACCACATCCAGCAGAAGCTCGACCAGGCCCGGATGGCCAGCGCCCTCACCCGCCGCCAGGTCCAGGTCTGGCTGGTGGACGACGTGGTGGTGGGCAAGATCGCCGTGCTGATCGGCATCCTGCTGTTCGTCAGCCTGCTCTACGAGGTGCTGCCGATCGCCCGTACCGGCCAGACCTTCGGCAAGCGGCTGGCCCGGATCCGGGTGGTGGACGCCGCCGCCCCCACCGCCAAGGGCAGGCTGAGCCTCGGCCGCTCGCTGATCCGGTGGACCGTCCGGCAGACGGGCACGGTGCTGCTGCTGGGGTTGGTCTGGCCGGTGTTCGACCGTCCGGCCCGGCGCGGCTGGCAGGACCGTGCGGCCCGGACCCGGGTGGTGCGGGCCTGAGCGGGGTGGGGCTGCGTCCGCGTCCGTGCCTGCGTCCGTGCTCGCCTCCGCGCCCGTGCTCGTGTCCGCGATGGCAAAACGGGCAGAATATCCCAAACCTTGAGAATGTGTGATGTTCTACTCGGGGCATGAGCACCCACGACCCCTCAGGCCCCCAGCCGGAGGGGGGCGGCAAGCCCTCCTTCGACAAGCAGTCCCCGCAGCCGGGCGGCGGCACGCCGGAAGGCGAGCCGTCGGGCCCGACCCCGTCCCACAGCCCGTCGGAAGGCACGCCGGAAGGCCCGTCCGAGGGTGCGGCCGGCGGCCCCGGCGCCTACCAGGGCACCTACGGCGGAACCACGTACGGCGGCCCGACCCGCGGTCAGGACCCCTACGGCCAGAACCCGTACGACCGCACCCCGCCCGGCCACGGCACCGGCTACGGCCCCGGCGCGTACGGGACCCCCGGCGCCGGACCCGTCCCCGGCATGCCGCCGATCGGCACCTGGCCCAAGCGCATCCTCGCCCGGCTGATCGACTACCTCCTCATGCAGATCATCGGCGTCGTCGTGGTCGGGCCCTTCGCCGACCTCAGCGAACGCAACGGCTCCGCCGAGGCGTTCTGGCTCGGCTGCGCCCTCTACCTCATCTACGAGGCCCTGATGCTCAGCCGGGACGGACAGACCCTCGGCAAGAAGGCGATGAAGATCCGCGTCGCCATGCTCATCGACGGGAGCACCCCCACCCAGTCCGCCGCCTGGACCCGCTCGGCCGTCTTCATCCTCCCGGCCGTGCTCTGCTGCGCCGCGATCTGGTGGGTCGTCGACGGCCTCTTCGGCGTCTTCGACAAGCCGTACCGGCAGTGCGTCCACGACAAGGCGGCGAAGACCGTGGTGGTCACCACGGAGGTCTGAGCGGCGGCGCGGAACGCGCCCGCGCCCGGCGGCGGATCAGCGCTGCCGGGCGTACGCGCGCTCGGGGCCGGTGGGAGCAGCATCGTCGGCCTGGGCCGCGCGGGGCGCCTCGGCCGTGCCCGGCCCGGCGGCGGCGGACGACGAGGAGAGCGCGAGCACCGTCACCACGGTGCCGAGAGCCAGCGCGACCGCCACCAGCACCGTCACCGCCAGGACGCCCTCGGCGCCCGAAACGGCCAGCAGTGCCACCGCGGTGGCGACGACGGTGAACGAGCCGAGGCAGACCTGGGCAGCGGAGGGACGCGGCATGGCGGGGGTCCTTCGCACGTCGGGGGAAACGGGCGGGAATGGTGCCGGTTCCAGGAGTCCTACCCGGCAAGGCAGTTCAGAACCTCCAGGCTAACCCCCGCCGCCGGGGGCACGGGGGGCGCACGGGCTCACCCCGGGGTCGTCCGGCCCGGTCGGTACGGTGAACCGGACCAGCCCGCCGCGGTGCGACCACCACGCACCGCGCACCACCGCACCACCGCACGCCACCACACACCGGGGGAACCGACCGTGCCCATTCCCGCCGACTGGCCCACCACCGAGGCCGAGGCACTCGCCGAACAACAGCGGCTCCGCCCGCTCGTCCAGGCCCACGACGACCACGACGAACCCGTCGGCCCCCTCGTCGCCGGCGTCGACGTCGCCTACGACGACGACCACGACCTCGTCGTCGCCGCAGCCGTCCTGCTCCACCGCGACACCCTCGACGTCGTCGAACAAGCCACCGCCGTCGGCCGGATCGCCTTCCCCTACGTCCCCGGACTGCTCGCCTTCCGCGAACTCCCCGCCGTCCTCGACGCACTCGCCGCCCTCACCCGCACCCCCGACACCGTCGTCTGCGACGGCTACGGCCTCGCCCACCCCCGCCGCCTCGGCCTCGCCAGCCACCTCGGCGTCCTCACCGGACTGCGCACCCTTGGCGTCGCCAAAACCCCCTTCACCTTCGACCACCGCGAACCCGACGCGCCCCGCGGCTCCACCACCCCGCTCACCGACCCCGCCACCGGAGAAGAAGTCGGCCGCGCCCTCCGGACCCGCCCCGGCGTCAAACCCGTCTTCGTCTCCGTCGGCCACCGGATCGGCCTCGACACCGCCGTCCGCACCACCCTCGACCTCGCCCGCCGGTACCGCCTCCCCGAAACCACCCGACACGCCGACTCCCTCTGCCGCCGCGCCCTCACCGAAGCCCTCAACGACCGGACGACCGCGAACTGACCAAGCCCCGAACGGGCCCGGGCCCGGTGTGTTAGACATGAGACACCGGGGCCCGGCCCCGACCATCGAGGACGGACGCACGGGGGCGCCGCAATGGGATCAGGCACGGGCAAGAACAACAGCGCCGGCACCGGCACCACCGGCGGAGCCGGACAGGGATACCGCGTCGAGGTCGAACAACTCCGCGCCTTCGCCGGCCAAGTACGGCTCCTGCTCGCCGACTTCCAGAAACACGCCGACGGCACCGGCACCCACGGACGCAGCGGCGTCGGCAAGAACGCCTTCGGCACCTTCGCCGAAGCCACCGAGATCCACGGCCGCTACAGCACCATGCGGGACGCACTGCGCGACGTCCTCAACCAACTCCAGGAAGCCGTGAACGAAGCCCAGCAGAAGGCCGACCTCACCGCCACCAACTACGAGGAACACGACCAGCACACCGCGCAGAAACTCAAACTCGCCGCCGACGGCTGGTCCGTCGACAAACCCTCCGCGACCAGCCAAGCCGCGTACGAGAAGAACCTCACCCCGTCCAACCGCGGCAACGCCACCCTCTGACCCGCACACCCACCCACCCGCACCCGAACGGAGGCCGACCGCCCGTGGTCTACACCGACTTCACCAAATACAGCCACGCCCAACTCCGCACCATGGCGCAGGCCCTCGACCCCGGCGCGGTCATGGCCGCCGGAGACCCCTGGCGCACCGCCTCCGACACCCTCAAGCAGATCCGCCTCACCCTCACCAAAGCCAGCACCGAAGCCGCCACCACCTGGGAAGGCACCACCAGCGACGCCTTCCACACCCGCATGCTCAACCTCGCCGCCAGCATCAACAACGCCGCCGCCTACGCCAACGACGCGGCCAACATCCTCCACAGCGTCTCCGAG
The DNA here is from genome assembly GCF_014656195.1 of Kitasatospora xanthocidica. Lineage (GTDB taxonomy): Bacteria > Actinomycetota > Actinomycetes > Streptomycetales > Streptomycetaceae > Kitasatospora > Kitasatospora xanthocidica. The sequence continues at coordinate 53,951 of NZ_BNBY01000012.1, forward strand.
GCCATGGCCAAGGCCAAACGCGAGATGCCCGAAGAACCCGGCAACTGGGACAAGTTCAAGGACACCGTCGGCGACGGTGTCTCCGCCGTCTTCGGCGACGGCGACGACGACCACATCCCCATCGCCGACCGAAAGAAGGCCGAAGCCGCCGCCATCATGCAAACCCTCGCCATGCACTACCGCATCGCGACCCCGGCGTTGAAGGCTCCGCCGCCGTACGACCCGAAGAAGCCGCCAGCCCCGAAGGACGACCGCGCGGACGGACCGCAGGACGACCCCATTGGAGCGGCTGCGACGGCAGCCGCGATTTTCTCTGGAACATCAGCAGGCGCGTCGACACGGGGGACGAGCGTTCCGCCGCCGCAGCGTTCGAGGTCTTCTCAGACACCGGTGCAGGCTCGCTCCACAGCGAGGAATATGCCTGTTCCGACCGACTCGGGGATTAAGGGGGGAACGGCGCAGGCTTCCCTGAAGCCGCCCGGTTCGCTGAGTCGTGGTCCCGCTGAGGGGATCTCCGGCAGGCCGGTGTCTCCTTCGAGCGGCAGTGTGCCGAGCCCTGTGCTTGCGGGGACTCAGACCTCAGGAATCGACGTTGCACCGACCGGCTCCCCGGCGGGCGGGCCGTTTGGTGGCGGGCAGGAGAACGGCCGTCCTGCAGGCTCGAATGCAACGCCCGCGCCAGCCGGACCAGTCGTGGGCCAGGCCAAGGTCAGCCCTGGGGGCAAGGAGGTTCCCAGCAGGGCGACACCGGTGGAGGGTTCCGGGCCTCGCATTGGGCGAGTTGTCGGCGGTGAGGTCCAGCCGGGGCTTGGGGCGGGGAGCCGTGGGGTTCCTGGGGGCAAGCAGCCTGCACGTACTTCGGCACGGCCGGGCGTGGTTGCAGGGGAGAATGTGAAACCTGTTCCTGGAGCGCAGGGTCGACAGTCCTTCACGGAAGGCGGCTCCGGGCTGGGAGCGCGGAACCGCCTCAAGAGTGAACCGGGTGTCGGGAGTACGAATGCCATCTCTTCCGGCGTCCCGTTGAGCGGGGCACAAGGGCGCAAGAAGGACCGGGAGAAGGATGGCAAGCGACCGGATTTCCTCGTAGAGGACGAAGAGACCTGGGCGTCGGACAAGCCGGCCAATCCGAACGTGGTGGAATGAAGCCGGTCCGTGGACGGATGGGTGATCTGATCGCATCCCGCAGGTCGGTGACCTGCGGGATGCCTTGCGCAGTGGGGTGACCAGGTTTGACGAGCCGTCGGGTGATGCGCAGCGCTGCGGCTCTGGCCGCCGCAGCGCTGATGACCGGATTCGCTGTTCCAGCCGCATCGGCAGATCAGATCAGGGACCAGCAATGGGCTCTGAAGACATTCGAGGCCGAGGCGAAGGTCTGGCCGGTCAGCCAAGGTGACGGCGTGGTCGTCGGTGTGATCGACACCGGAGTGAGTCAGGACCAACCGGACTTGACCGGGCAGGTGCTTCCTGGGGCTGACTTCTCCGGTGGCAACTCTGATGGCCGCGTGGACACCAATGGGCATGGCACCGGCATGGCAAGTTTGATCGCAGGGCACGGGCACGCTTCCCAGGCAGGGGTGATGGGTTTGGCCCCGAAGGCGAGAATTCTTCCAGTGAGAGTGATGACCGGTGGCGACGGCCCGGATCCTGAGCCAACCAGTGACTCCCAGGAAAACGGTTTCGCGGAGGCAATCCGTTTTGCCGTGGATCACGGTGCGAAGGTCGTCAATATTTCCCTCGGCGGGAATTATCGCTTCGACTCGAAGCTGAGGAAATCTGTCAGCTACGCGGTGTCGAAGGACGTTGTGCTGGTTGCCAGTACTGGAAACAGCGGATCCAGCATGGGAGCCGATTACCCGGCAGCCTTTCCCGGGGTCGTTGCCGTGGGCGCCGTGGATTCAAACGGGACAGTTTGGGAGCGTTCCACATCGGGGGTGGAGACGACCCTCGCGGCGCCTGGGGTGGGCATCTACCGTTCTGCAGTGACGGCGCAGACTGGTTACGAGCGCAGGAGTGGCACCTCGGATGCCACGGCCTATGTCTCCGCAACCGCAGCACTCATTCGCTCCAAGTATCCGAATCTGTCGGCCGGGCAGGTGATTAGTCGGATGATCAAGGCGGCCACGCGGCCGGCTGACGGATCCGTTGTTCCGAACAACCAGTACGGATATGGAATTGTTGCGCCGGCTAAGGCTCTGGAAGCCAATCCAGCCGTAGATAGTGGGCCTCGAGAGAATCCTCTGATAGGGCGGAAGGAATCACGAGGAACGCCTCCTCCGATGGATGAGGCAACGGACGACCCATCCGTAGAAGCGGTGGTTCCCGAGGGGGAAGGCGGTAGCAGCAGCGGAATCGGGTTCGGTGTGGGAGTCGCTATCGGCTTGGCTCTGTGGGCTTTGTTGATCGGCGGTGTGGTCGTGGTGGTCGCGTTCGTGGTGCGGGCGCGGCGGCGGGGGCGGGGTTGAGGGGGTCATGCGGCGACGGCGATCTGCTGTCGGTGGTGTGTCGGGGTGGTGAGTTCGTCGATGACGGCGATGGCGAGGTCGGCCTGGGCGATGCGGGGGCCGAGGACGTGGGGGCCGCCGACCCGGTAGTGGCCGGTGGCGGGGGCGGTGCGGTCGAGGTCCATGGGCGGGGTGACGACGACCCAGTCGAGGTGGGCGGGGGAGGCGTGGAGCAGGTCGAGGGCGGCGGTGTGGCCGAGGGAGAAGGCGCGGTGGGCGTCGGGGAAGCCGGGGGTGTCGTGGACGGCGGTGCCGGGGGTGGTCTGCAGGGTGGTGGCGACGCCGATGTGGAGGAGGCGTCGTACGCCCGCGCGGTCGAGGCCGGTGACGAGGGCGGTGGTGGCGGCGCGGTAGAACTCGGCGGAGGGGGTGTCGGGGGTGTAGACGGAGCTGATGGCGGCCGGGTGTCCCGGGGCGGTGGCGGCGACGGCGGCGGGGTCGGTGACGTCGCAGCGCAGCAGGGTGACGCCGGGGCGGGCGAGGTCGGCGTGGCGTCGGGGGTCGCGGACTGCGGCGGTGACGGTGAGTCCGCGTCGGAGGGCTTCGGTGACGAGGGCTCGGCCGACCTGGCCGCCGGCGCCGTAGACGATGAGGTCGGCGCGGTGCGGGCCGGTGGTGCCGTCGGTGCCGTCGGTGCTGGTGGTGTTCAAGGGGGTCTCCCGTCCGTTGGGGGGCGGGTGTCGGTGCCCGCCGGTGCGGTGACGGTAGACCGGGGGGTGCCGGTTACTTCAACGGTACTGGCGCCGCTGACGGCGGACTTCTTCCCGGACTGTCCGGTGCAGGCCGTGCCGGTGCTGGGCAGCCGGAAGTGGGCGTGGAAGATCCTGCGGTGTCTGGAGGGCGGTCCGCGCCGTTTCTCGGAGTTGCGGGTGCCGCTGGTGGGTGTGACCGCCAAGGTGTTGGCGGAGTCGCTGCGGTCGATGGAGCGGGACGGTGCGGTGGAGCGCACCGAGTTCGCGGAGAACCCGCCGCGGGTCGAGTACGCGCTGACGCCGTTGGGCCGGACGCTGCTGGGGCCGATGGACGCGGTGTGCGCGTGGAGCCGGGAGAACCTGGGCGGCCTGCTGGCGGCGCGGGCGGAGTACGAGCGCGGGCACTGAGGGGGCGGGTGGCGGGCGGGTGGCGGAGGTGGCCGCATTTCGGCGGCCGCTGGCGTTCCTGCCGCTGGTGGGGTGGCCCCGGTGGCGGCCATGCTGGGGTCCATGAGTGCTTCCGAGAATGCCGCGAACCCCGCTGACGCAGCCGCCGCGGGGGAGATCGTCCCCGACACCAAGGACTGGACCTGGGTGCTCGAACGCCCGTGCTCCGACTGCGGCTTGGACACGCCGGGGGTGGTGCGGGAGGACGTGGCGGGGATGATCCGGGTCAACGCCGAGGGCTGGCTGACGGTGCTGGCCGGGGACGAGGAGGGGCTGCGGCGCAGGCCGGAGCCGGGTGTCTGGTCGGATCTGGAGTACGCGTGCCACGTCCGGGACGTCTTCCGGCTGTTCCTGGTCCGGCTGAACCTCATGCTGGACGGGGAGGACCCGCTGTTCCCGAACTGGGACCAGGACGAGACGGCTGTCGCCGAGCGTTACGGGGAGCAGCTGCCGGGGGTGGTGGCCGGGGAGCTGGCGGAGGCCGCGGAGGCGCTGGCCGGGGCCTTCGAGCGGGTGGCCGGCGAGCAGTGGCGGCGTACGGGGAACCGTAGTGACGGGGCGCGGTTCACGGTCGAGTCGTTCGCCCGGTACCTGATCCACGACCCGGTGCACCACCTGGTCGATGTGACGGGCGAGCGGGTCTGAGGCCGTCCCGGACCGGACGCGACGGGCCGGCCGGACACGACGGACGGCCCGGCCCGGCGGGCGCGGCGGCGCGCGAGGCGTTCAGGGGGCGCACGCGGGGCGCGCGGTCACCAGCCGGAGGCCTCGCGCAGCATGGTGCGGCGCAGTCGTCCGGCGACGCTGGCGGCGTCGGTGCCGATGACGTCGGCGATCTCGGGGGCGGCGAGGCCGACGACGTAGTGCAGGATCGCCAGGTCGTCGTCGGCCGGGTGGCGGTCCGGGTCGGGCGATTCCCGGCGGGTGTGTGCGGCGACGGTGCCGCGCAGGATCTCCCAGGCGTGCGCGGTCGGGTTGGAGCTCCCCATCAACTCGCGCCAGTGCACCGCGATTTCGGCGAACGCCTGTTGGACGGCCGTGGCCGCGTCGCTGTGCTCGGTCAGCCAGACCCGGGCATAGCTGAGGTACCGGGGGCGGTGGAGCTCGCAGAACGCGGTGAACTCCAGTGGTGCGTCCTCCGGCTCGCCGGGCCCCGGGGGTGGCTCGGCGGAACGCGTGTGACGGTTGGTCATCTCGTCTTCTCGGAAAGGGAGATGGGTTTCTGACGGTCGATCATCTGTGCTCACTCTACGGTAGGCCCTCGGTGCGCTGGGTGACCAATCCGATGGAATGCCCGGAACCCGCCGCCGCCCGGCCGGTTCCGGTGAGGACCGGGTGCGGCACGGCGGTGGAGCGGGCCGGGCAGGGGCTGGCGGGTGGCCGGCGCGGGGCCGGCGGGGTGGTGCTGCGCAGTGGCGGGGGAGGCGTAGTTGCGAGCGCGTCGCAGCTGGTCAGAGGGTGTAGGACGGCTGTCGCCGCAAGGCGGTTGATGTGCCACCGTAGGCCCTGGGGCGGCTGGCGTCCACGCCCACGGCGCGAAGCCGGGCCCGCACAACCACCCGCGCAACCGTGCTCGCGATCCCCGCGGCGGTCGCGCCGGTCGCGGGGGCGGGGCGCGATCGGGGGGCGTCACGACCACACGCATGGCGGTACCGGGGCCCGTGGGCCCGGTGTGCGCGGGATGGTGAACATTGCGCCGCACATTCTCGGAAGCCGGGTCCTGCGGGCCCGGTGTGCGCGGGGGTGTGCGCGCAGCGGTGGGTGCCGGGGTGGCGGCGGGGTGAGCGCGCGGCGGATGCGCTGGGTCGGGCACATGCTGCGCGCCGGGGCGGACGTGGTGGTGAGCGGCGCGCGCACAGGGGCGGTCGCGCGCCGTCGCTCCGGGCCCGCGGATCCGGCGCCGGTCCGGGCGGTCCGTGCCCGTCGGCGGTCACCGTGCGGCTCGACCGTGCCCCGGCGGCCTGGAATCGGCCTCGGCGGCCGGGGCGTGGGGACGGGCCGTGCGGTTGCCCGTCGGGGGTTGCCGTCAGGTGGTCGTGCGGGCCTCCGACGGGGAGATGCGGTCCGCGGCGGTGTCCCGTTCGATCTGGGTGGGGAAGGATTCGACGGCCCGCCGTCGGGCCGCCTGCGCGGCCACGGCCGCAGCCGCCGCAGCCGCCGCGGCCGCTCCGGCGGCGGCCTCCTCGCGCTCGCACCGGTGCGTCGCCCCGGAGGAGTTGGCACCGGAGGAATGCGCACCGGAGGCATGGGCACCGGCCGCGTGCGGGCCCGCCGAGTGCCCGGGAGCGTGCCCGCCCCCGGTGCCGTGCCCCCCGGTGCCGTGCCCCGCAGCGCCGTGCCCCGCGCGCCGCCGCCGGCCGCCCGCGGTCCGGGCGGCGTGTTCCTCGGCCGCCTGTCTAGCCGCCAGGTAGGCCTGCACCGCCGCCATGCCGTAGACCGGCTGGATGAGCTGGTGGCCTTTGAAGAACGGTCTGGCCGGGGCGAACCCGGCGGCGACCACGAGGTCGCGGATCTCTGCTATCTCGGCTTCACTGCGGGCGGTGAAGCGGACCTCCCAGCCCTTCTTGTACGTATGGCCCTTCTCGCCGCTGCGGCGGGCGGGGTCCGGGCGGCGGACGTATCCGGGCAGGCGGCCGAGGCGGAGCTGGGCCGCGCGGAGGCCGGCGGTCTCGTCACGTGACATGACGTAAGCCTAGGCAATCCCGGGGGCGGGATTGACGCTCGGAGGGTCCCTCGCCGTATGCCTTTGATCACTCTGGGTCAGACGACCAGGTCGGCGATCGTTTTCGATCAGGTATGACAACCGGATGAGCGTCAATTACTCCAAATGAGTGAGGGTATGAGGACTTTAGTGCGGGCTGGTCCCGGTTTCGCGACGGTTGAGTAACAGTGCGTCAGGCTCCCGGTCGCGGGTCCGGACGGTTGGGGATGGTGTCGGCATGAGCTACCGGATTCCCTCGCCTCCGCCGTCGCTGGAGGAGCTGGCGAAGCGTCAGCAGAACGTCGTCACCGCGAGTCAGCTGCGCGCCCGGGGCGTGCCGGCCCGCGTCATCACCGGGCACTGCCGCCGGGGCGGGCCCTGGCAGCGGCTGCTGCCCCGGGTCTACCTGCTGCAGTCCGACGAGCCCACCCCGGAGCAGCGGATGTGGGCCGCGCTGCTGTACGCCGCGCAGAACGGCCGCGAGGAGGGCCGCCGCGAGGGTGCGGTGATCACCGGTGCGGCCGCGCTGGCGCTGTACGGCTTCGCGGCCGTGCCCCGGCTGCCCGCGGTGACCGGGGTGGACGTCCTGGTGCCCCGTCAGCGCCGGCTGAAGGACGTCGGCGAGGTGCGGATCCGGCGTACGGAGCGGGAGTTGGTGGCCCGCTCGGTGCACGGTCTGGCCTGCGCGCCGGTGGCCCGGGCGGTCGCGGACGCGCTCGGCGAGTGGACGGCGGACCCCGGGCAGCCGGCGCCGGTGCGCGAGGTGCTGCGGGAGGCCGTCTCCCGTCCCGAGAGCGGCTGCTCGGTGCGGGAGTTGGCCGCCGAGCTGATCGAGTCCGGGCTGACCGGCGAGCCCCGGGTGCGGGCCGCGCTGGACGAACTCCTGGCCGCCGAGCGGGACTCGGTGCTGGAGCGGGTCGGCCACCTGGTGGACGAGTGGCTGCTGCCGGTCCCGCTGAACGCCCCCGAGCTGCGGATGCGCGGCGGCACCTACATCGGCGTCCCGGACCTCTACTGGCCGGAGCGCGGTGTCGCGGTGGAGGTGGACTCGGACCTGCGCTGCGTCAGCGAGGGCGAGGCCGCCTGGGTGCGCGGCGGCCAGCACCGGATGGAGTACCTGGGCATCCAGGTGGTGTACGTCTGCGGTGACCGGCTGGCCGCCGACCCGGACGCGGTCGGCGGCGAGCTGCGCGAGGCGTTCCGGGTCGGCGGAACCGACGTGGTGGAGCTGCTGGTGGTCTGAGCCGGAGCCGTCAGGAGCGGACCAGCGGCGTGCCGACCGGTTCGACCCCGGCCGTCAGGAGCGGACCAGCGGCGTGCCGACCGGTTCGACCCCGGCCGTCAGGAGCGGACCAGCGGCGTGCCGACCAGTTCGACCCCGGCCGCCCGCAGCTCCTCCAGCGCGGCGGCGGTGGTCTCCGGGGCCACCCCGGCGGTGAGGTCCAGCAGGACGCGGGTGGCGAAGCCCGCCCGGGCGGCGTCCAGCGCGGTCGCCCGGACGCAGTGGTCGGTGGCGATGCCCACCACGTCGACCTCGTCGACCTGCCGCTCGCGCAGCCAGGCCACCGGACCGCGTCCGTTCTCGTCCAGCCCCTCGAAGCCGCTGTACGCCGCCGAGTGGGCGCCCTTGTCGAAGACCGCCTCGACCGCGCCGGAGATCACGGCGGGCGCGAAGTTGGGGTGGAAGCCCACGCCCTCGGTGCCGGCCACGCAGTGCGGCGGCCAGCTGTCGACGTAGTCCGGCTCGGCGGAGAAGTGCGCACCCGGGTCGATGTGGTGGTCGCGGGTGGCGAGGATGTGCTGGTAGCCGGGGGAGGATTCGGCGATCAGATCGGTGATGGCGGCGGCCACCTCGGCGCCGCCGGCGACGGCCAGGCTGCCGCCCTCGCAGAAGTCGTTCTGAACGTCGACGACGATCAGTGCCCGGTGCATGGCTCGCATCCTCGGATGTCGGGGGCCCGCGGGAGGCGGCGCCCCGGTGTGGGGGAGCCCTCGGGAGTACTCGGCCCGGCTGTGCGGGGCTCGGGGGTTCTCGGGGGAGCTCCGGGGAACTCTACGGCTGACTCTAGGGAGTGCCGCGCGGGGGCGGAAGCCCCGGGGCCGGTCCGGCAGCCGGTGCGGCAGCCGGGCCCGGGGCGTCCGCCCGCCGTCCGGAGGGTGACGGGATCCCGGTCGGACGGTGACAGGTCGGACGGTGACCCGCCGGTCGGCGGTCGGGGCGGACCCGAACCACCCGCCGGCCGGGCGTGGCTCAGAGCACCACGTCGGCGGGCAGGAGCAGCTCGGTCGGCAGCACCGGGTCGCCCTTGGAGAGCTGGGTGGCCGACAGCGGCAGCGCGGCCCGGGCGCGGACGTGCCGTTCGCGGGCGGCGGTCAGCGGTTCCCGGCCGACCGTCTCGCCAGCCCGTACCAGCGGCACCTGCAGCAGGTGCGGCCGCAGCTCCTCCGGGACGGGCCCGGTGCCGACCACCTCGGCCTCGGCGACGCCGTCGGCGTCGGGCCGGCGGGCCGCCCACTTGCGGCCGCCGGTGCTGGTCTTGCCGCCCGCCGAGCGCTTGGCCACCGACACCAGGGGGCCGCCGTCGGCCCCGGCCCGGGCGACCAGCTTGTAGACCATGGCGCAGGTCGGGTGCCCGCTGCCGGTGACCAGGCTGGTGCCGACGCCGTAGCCGTCCACCGGGGCGGCGGCCAGGGCGGCGATCGCGTACTCGTCCAGGTCCGAGGTGACGATGATCCGGGTGTCCGCGGCGCCGAGTTCGTCCAGCTGGCGGCGGACCCGGTGGGCCAGCAGGGTGAGGTCGCCGGAGTCGATCCGGACGGCGCCCAGTTCGGGGCCGGCCACCTCGACCGCGGTGCGCACGGCCTCGCGCAGGTCGAAGGTGTCGACCAGCAGTGTGGTGCCCTTGCCCATCGAGGCGATCTGGGCGCGGAAGGCGTCCCGCTCGCTGTCGTGCACCAGGGTGAAGGCGTGCGCGGCGGTGCCGGTGGTGGGGATGCCGTGGGTGAAGCCGGCCTCCAGGTCGGAGGTGGCGGCGAACCCGGCCACGTAGGCGGCCCGGGCGGCTGCGACGGCGGCTTGCTCGTGGGCGCGGCGGGCGCCCATCTCGATGACCGGGCGGCCGCCGGCGGCGGCGGTCATCCGGGAGGCGGCGGCCGCGATCGCCGAGTCGTGGTTGAGGATCGAGAGGATCACCGTCTCCAGGATCACCGCCTCGGCGAAGCTGCCCTCGACGGTGAGCAGCGGCGAGCCGGGGAAGTAGACCTCGCCCTCCGGGTAGCCCTGGATGTCGCCGCGGAAGCGGTAGTCGGCGAGGAAGCGCAGGGTCTCCTCGTCGACCACGTCCTGGTCGGACAGCCAGTCCAGCTGGGCGGTGGTGAACCGGAAGTTCTCGACGGCGTCGAGCACCCGGCCGGTGCCGGCCATGACGCCGTAGCGGCGGCCGCCCGGCAGGCGGCGGGTGAACACCTCGAAGACGGAGTGGCGGTGCGCCGCCCCGCTGCGCAGGGCGGCCTGCAGCATGGTGAGCTCGTAGCGGTCGGTGAGAAGCGCGGTCGAGCCGGCCGCGCGCACTGAAGTGGCGTCCATGAGGATGATGCTACTACCACTTAGCGTCAGATTGACGATTTCTTTTCGGGTCGGCCGGGCCGGAATCGCCCGGGGGTCCCCCGGATGGCAGCATGGGGCTTGATGAGCAACGGACGAGCGTGCAGTGAGGAGGACCCGGCGTGAGTGTCGCGCCCGCGGAGATCGAGCGCCCCGAGGTCGAGGGGCTGCCGGTGGCAGAGCCGGACACCCCCTGGGTGACCATCGTGCACAACGACCCGGTCAACCTGATGAGCTACGTCCAGCACGTGTTCCAGGCCTACTTCGGCTACCCGAAGGACAAGGCCAGGGAGCTGATGATGGACGTCCACACCAAGGGGCGGGCGGTGGTCTCCAGCGGATCCCGCGAGGAGATGGAGCGCGACGTCCAGGCGATGCACGGCTACGGCCTCTGGGCGACGCTGCAGCACGACTGACGCCGGCCCACCGGCCGTACGACCGAAGACGACGAAGACGGGCTGACCGATACAGATGGCTGGGTTGTTCGAGAGCACCGGCGGTGGCGGCGCGGCGATCGCGCTGGACGAGTGGGAGGTCTCCATCCTGCGCTCGCTGGAAGTGCAGTTGCTGGAGCTGATCGGCCCCGGTCCGGGCGGGGAGGGCGGCGACCCGCTGGCCGCGCTGTTCGCCGAGGGTCCCACCGAGGCGCCCGCCGACCCGGTGCTGGCCCGGTTCTTCCCGGACGCCTACCGCGACCCGGAGAAGCCGGCCGACGACGAGGCGGTGGCCGCGTCCGGGGAGTTCCGCCGTTTCACCGAGCTGGACCTGCGGGCCCGCAAGCGGGACGACGCGCTGTTCGTCATCCGGGCACTGGACGGCCTCGACGGCGCGGGGGTGCTCAAGCCGACCACCTCCGACTGCCAGCGCTGGCTGGGCGCCCTGAACGACCTGCGGCTGGCCCTCGGTGTCCGGCTGGAGGTCACCGAGGACGACGAGGAGGGCCTCTACGACCTGCCGGACGGCGACGAGCGCAAGCCGCTGGTGATGGCGTACCTGTGGCTGGGGGCGATGCAGGAGTCGCTGCTGGAGGCGATGGCCGGCTGAGCCCGTCCCCGTCCGCGCTCGGGTGAACGCGGGGTGAACCGGGAAGAAATTCCGGGTGGACGCGGAGCGGCTGTAGCCACTCCCGTTCGCGTTTGCGGGGCAAGCGTGCCCGCTTTCGGGCAGGCCCCGGCGGTTTCGTCCAGCATGTGGACGGTCTGCCGGGGCTTTCCCGTCCAAAACGGGGCAAGCCCTATCAGGTCATGCTCAAATATCGCTCAGATGAACACCGCTGTCCGGATGGTGCGTGGTACGACTTCTCCACCCCCGAGACCGACCAGGACGGTGTACCCATGGCCGAGAAGTCGTACGACCACGTGGTCGACACCCCACCGGAAGAGGAGGGCTACGAGCGGGGACTCGGCAGCCGCCAGATCCAGATGATCGCGATCGGCGGAGCCATCGGCACCGGCCTCTTCCTCGGGGCCGGCACCGCGATCTCCAAGTCCGGCCCGAGCCTGATCCTGTCCTACGCCGTCGCCGGTCTGGTGATCTTCGTGATCATGCGCGCCCTCGGCGAACTCCTCACCTACCGCCCGGTGTCCGGCAGCTTCGCCGAGTACGCCCGGGAGTTCCTCGGCCCCTTCGCCGGCTACGTGACCGGCTGGACGTACTGGCTGTTCTGGGTCGTCACCGGCATGGCGGAGACCACCGCCGCCGCCGTGTACGTGAAGTTCTGGGCGCCCGACATCCCCCAGTGGGCCAGCGCGCTGACCTTCCTGGTCGTCCTCTACGCGGCCAACCTGATCTCGGTGAAGCTGTTCGGCGAGATCGAGTTCTGGTTCTCCATGGTCAAGGTCACCGCCATCATCGGCATGATCCTGATCGGCGTCGGGGTGCTCACCCTCGGCTTCAGCAAGGCCGGTGACACCGCGTCGATCACCCACCTGTGGGAGGGCGGCGGCTTCTTCCCCAAGGGCATCGGCGCCACGGTGATGACCCTTCAGATCGTCATGTTCGCCTACCTCGGCGTCGAGCTCGTCGGCGTCACCGCGGGCGAGAGCGAGGACCCCGAGAAGACCCTGCCGCGGGCGATCAACACCCTGCCCTGGCGCATCGCGCTGTTCTACATCGGCGCCCTGGTCGTCATCCTCTCGCTGGTCCCGTGGACCGAGTTCCAGCCCGGCGTCAGCCCGTTCGTCGCCGCCTTCGGCAAGATCGGCATCCCGGCGGCGGCCGGCATCATCAACTTCGTGGTGCTCACCGCGGCGCTCTCCTCCTGCAACTCCGGGATGTACTCCACCGGCCGCATGCTGCGCGACCTCGCGCTGCGCGGCCAGGCCCCGGGGCAGCTCACCAAGCTCAACTCCCGCCGCACCCCGGCCTTCGCGATCACCCTCTCCAGCCTGCTGATGGGCGTCGGCGTGGTGCTCAACTACCTCGTCCCGGCACGGGCGTTCGAGTACATCACCTCGGTCGCCACGGTCTGCGGCCTGTGGACCTGGGCGATGATCCTGATCTCCCAGATCCGCTACCGCCGGGCCTGGCAGGACGGCCGGCTGCCGGCCCCCTCCTTCAAGGCGCCCGGCGGCGCCTGGGTCAGCTGGGCCGCGCTCGCCTTCCTCGCCCTGGTCGTGGTGCTGATCGGCCTGGACGAGGACAGCCGGATCTCGCTGTACGTCTTCCCCGGCTGGGCGCTGCTGCTGGTGATCGGCTACCGCGTCCTGCGGAGCCGCAACCCGCAGGCCGTCACCGGCCCCGCCGCCGAGCCGGCCGCCGGGTCCGCCCGGGGCGACCTGCAGACGGCCGACGAGGGCTGAACCCGGCCGCCACGCGGACACCGGCCGACCGCAACGCGGACACCGGGACCGCCGCGCGCACACCGGCCGACCGCCTCGCGGACACCGGCCGACCGCGCTTCGGACGCCCCGGCGATCACTCGCCGGGGCGTGTCTATCCTGACCACATGCTGACCATCACCCGAGAAATCCGCGACCGGATCGTGGCCCACGCCCGCGCCGACCACCCGGACGAGGCCTGCGGCGTGGTCGCCGGACCGGCCGGCAGCGGACGGCCCGAGCGGTTCATCCCGATGCTCAACGCCGCCCGCTCGCCCACCTTCTACGAGTTCGACTCGGGCGACCTGCTGAAGCTCTACCGCGAGATGGACGACCTCGACGAGGAGCCGGTGATCGTCTACCACTCGCACACCGCCACCGAGGCCTACCCCTCGCGCACCGACGTGAGCTACGCGTCCGAGCCGTTCGCCCACTACGTCCTGGTCTCCACCGCCGACGGCAACGGCGAGGACGACCCGTACCAGTTCCGCTCGTTCCGCATCGTGGACGGCGAGATCACAGAGGAAGACGTCCAGGTCGTCGAGGCCCACGAGGCCTGACCGGCACCCACCCGGACGAGGCCCGCCGACCGCTCGCGCCCGGTCGGCGGGCCGTGCCGTCTCAGTACTGGGAACGAGAACATCCGGATCCCGAGACGGGCATGTCGGAGCGGGGCCGGGAATCTATACGATGAGTCCATGCGTTCCGTCGATGTGAGCAACCAGGCCCCGGGCACCCGCCTCGTGGCGCGCCTGCACATCGACCTGTGCCGGCACGCCGGCGCGATCTGTCCCGGCACGCCCGCGCGCTCGCGCTGAGAGCCGCCTCGCCCCACCCGGGCCCCGCCGCCCCTACCGGCGGCGCCGAGCCCCGGGCACCGTCCGCCCTGCCGCGCCCCTCGCGGCCCACCCACTCCACGACTCGCACAGGAGCGCCGCACCCATGGCCATCGAGGTCCGCATCCCGACCATCCTCCGCACCTACACCGACGGCGCCAAGGCCGTCGAGGGCAACGGCAGCAACATCGGGGAACTCTTCACCGACCTCGACGCCCGGCACCCGGGCATCGCCGCCCGCCTGCTCGAGGGCGGCGAGCTGCGCCGCTTCGTCAACGTGTACCTGAACGACGAGGACGTCCGGTTCCTGGAGGGCATCTCCACCGCCCTGGCCGACGGCGACAGCGTCACCATCCTGCCCGCCGTGGCCGGCGGCTCCCGCTGACCTGCCGGTCCGCCCGCTGACCTCCCGGTTCCCCCGCCGCCGCCGGCGGGGGAACCACCCCATGACCCCCAACGCCGTGTGACCCTCACCGCCGTGGCCGGAGGCCTCCCTTGCGTTACGACAGCCCGCTCGAAGCCGTCGGCAACACCCCGCTGGTCCGCCTGCCGCGGCTGTCCGCCGCCGTCCCCGGCAACACCGAGGGCCTGGTCAGCCTCTGGGCCAAGCTGGAGGACCGCAACCCGACCGGCTCGATCAAGGACCGTCCGGCGCTGCACATGATCGAGCGCGCCGAGGCCGACGGCCGGCTCACCCCGGGCTGCACGATCCTGGAGCCCACCAGCGGCAACACCGGCATCTCGCTCGCCATGGCCGCCAAGCTCAAGGGCTACCGGATGGTCTGCGTGATGCCCGAGAACACCAGCGAGGAACGGCGCGAGCTGCTCCGCATGTGGGGCGCCGAGATCATCCCCTCCCCGGCCGCGGGCGGCTCCAACACCGCCGTCCGGATCGCCAAGGAGATCGCCGCCGAGCACCCCGACTGGGTGATGCTCTACCAGTACGGCAACCCCGACAACGCGGGCGCCCACTACACCGGCACCGGCCCCGAGATCCTCGCCGACCTGCCCACCGTCACCCACTTCGTGGCCGGCCTCGGCACCACCGGCACCCTGATGGGCGTCGGCCGCTACCTGCGCGAGAAGGTCCCCGGCGTGAAGATCGTCGCCGCCGAACCGCGCTACGACGACCTGGTCTACGGGCTGCGCAACCTGGACGAGGGCTTCGTCCCCGAGCTGTACGACGCCGAGGTGCTCACCACCCGCTTCTCCGTCGGCTCCGCGGACGCCGTCCGCCGCACCCGCGAACTCCTCCAGCAGGAGGGCATCTTCGCGGGCGTCTCCACCGGCGCCATCCTGCACGCCGCGATCGGCGTCGGCCGCAAGGCGGCGGCCGCGGGGGAGCGCGCGGACATCGTCTTCGTGGTCGCCGACGGCGGCTGGAAGTACCTGTCCACCGGCATCTACACCGCCGAGTCCACCGAGGCCGCGGTCGAGGCGCTGCAGGGCCAGCTCTGGGCCTGACCCGCGCCGACGGTCAGCCCAGCACCTGACGGGCCCGGGCCCACACCTGCCGGTCCACCGTGCCGGCCCGGCGGCGGAACGCCGACAGCGGCACCTCGCGCAGCTCGTCGGTCTCCAGCCAGCTGGACCGGCCCTGCCGGTCGCCCACCGAACCGGGCGGCAGCGGCAGCACGCCGGGGCGCTCGGTGTGGTGCTTGCTGGTGATCTTCGCGACGGTGGCGGTCCGCCCGTGCACCCGCAGCACCAGGCAGGGACGGTCCTTGGCGCCGGGGCCGTCCTCGAACGGCACCTCCGCCCACCAGATCTCCTGCGGCTCCGGGCCGGCCTTGGTGCCCGGGCGCGGCCGCGGGCCGGTCGGCCCGGCCGGGCGCGGGGCCGGGCGGGTGCGCCGCGCCAGCACCGCCGCGACGGCCGCCACCAGCGCGATGCCGGCCAGTGCCAGGACGACCCAGGTAGCAGTCATGCCGTTCATGCGGCGAACCGTACCGGGCCGGGGGTGGACGCCACCACCGTGACGGCTGTGACAGTTGAGTATTTGTCCGCGTGTTGCTCCCGGTTCGTCACGGAACGGCCACCGTGCCCGTTCCGTACCCGAGGCCCCGTCCGCCCCCGGGGAGGCTGCGTCACGAACGTCCGCCCCCGTCCCGGAGGTACCGCGTGACGAGAAGCACGCTCTGGTCCTACGCCGAGATCGCCCGCCACATCAACGTCCAGCCCGAGACCGTCCGCAACTACCGGCGGCACGGCCTGCTGCCCGACCCGGACCTGACCGACGACAACGGCCACCCCCGCTGGTACCCCGACACCATCCGCGCCTGGGCCCGCAACCGCCCCCGCCACCGCTGATCCCCACCCCCTCGGGGACCCCCGGCGACCGCCCCGCCACCGCCCCGCCCGCGTCCCCGGCGTTCTGGTGATTCCAGCCACAGCCCGGCACGGGGACGGGGGCAAAGTGCCCCTCCGCCCTTACCCTCGACACACCAACGCAGTGCTACCGGCCGGTCCACCGGCCCGGCCTGCCGTTTTCCATGCTGTTTTCCATGCCGTTTTCCAGCAGCAGCCAGGACGTGTCGGGGCGGAGGGGCTCGGATGAAACTGACCGTGGTGGGGTGCTCGGGGAGCTTCCCGTCCGCCGACTCGCCCTGCTCCAGCTACCTGGTCGAGGCCGAGGGCTACCGCGTCGTCCTCGACCTCGGCAACGGAGCCCTCGGCGCCCTGCAGAAGTACACCGGCCTCTACGACGTCGACGCCGTCCTGCTCAGCCACCTGCACGCCGACCACTGCGTCGACCTCTGCGCCTACTGGGTGGCCCGCAACTACCGCGCCGAGGGCTGCCCCGAGCTGCTGCCCGTGTACGGACCGGCCGGCACCGCCGAGCGGCTCGCCCGCGCCTACGACATGCCGGAGAACCCCGGCATGAAGGAGGTGTTCGAGTTCCGCACCCTCACCCCCGGCAGCTTCCGGCTCGGCCCGTTCCGGGTCGAGGTCGCCCAGGTCAACCACCCCGTCGACGCCTTCGCCTTCCGGCTCGAACACGGCGGCCGGGCACTGGTCTACAGCGGCGACACCGGCGAGAGCGCCGAGCTCGTCGAACTCGCCCGCGACGCCGACCTCTTCCTCTGCGAGGCCGCGTACATCGACGGCCGCGACACCTACCAGGCCGTCCACCTCAACGGCCGCGAGGCCGGCGAGCACGCCACCGCCGCCGGCGCCCGCCGGCTCGTCCTCACCCACATCCCCCCGTGGACCGACGCCGAGCACAACCGCCGCGACGCGGCCGCCGCCTACGCCGGGCCGGTCGAGATCGCCCGCGCGGGCGCGGTGTACGAGCTCTGACCTGCCAGGCCGCCGGAGCGGGTCAGAGCACCGGCGTCAGCCGGTTCCGGTCGGCGGCCTGGACGCCGGCCGAACTCGGGCCGGAGGACAGTGAGATGACGGATCGTCAACCGACCGTGCCGCGCCGGCCGGTCGCCGGACCGACCGCCGGCCTGGGTGCGGAGAGCCGCTTCCGGGCCGGCGTGCCCGCCGCTCGGCGGGGCTGGATCTAACCCCTGCCGGGCACCGGCACCGGGAGGCCGAGGTGGTCCCGCAGGGTCGGGCCGGTGTAGTCGGTGCGGAACACCCCGCGCTCCTGGAGCAGCGGGACCACCTTGTCGACGAACTCGTCCAGGCCGCCCGGGGTGAGGTGTGGGACGAGGATGAAGCCGTCGGCCGCGTCGTTCTGCACGAAGTGGTCGATCTGCCCGGCGACGGTGGCGGGGGAGCCGATGAAGGACTGCCGGCCGGTCACCTCGATCACCAGCTCGCGGGTGGTGAGCCGCTTCTCCGCGGCGATCGCCCGCCAGCGTTCGGCGACGGCCAGCGGGTCGCCGAACCGGACCCGGCCCTGGGCGAGGGCGCTGTCCGGGTCGGGGTCGGTCTCCGGCAGCGGCCCGTCCGGGTCGTGGTCGGACAGGTCGACGCCCCAGACCTGTTCCAGGAAGGAGATCGCCGTCCGCGGCCCGACCTGGGCCCGGCGGACCTCGGTCGCGCGTTCGGCCGCCTCGGCGTCGGTGTCGCCGAGGACGAAGGTGGCCCCGGGCATGATCTTCAGCTCCTCCGGCCCGCGCCCGTACGCGGCGAGCCGGCGCTTGACGTCCGCGTGGAAGGCCTGGCCGGCGGCGAGGGTGGAGTGCACGGTGAACACCACGTCGGCGGTGGCGGCGGCGAACTCCCGGCCCTCGTCGGAGTCCCCGGCCTGGATCACCACCGGGTGGCCCTGCGGCGGGCGGGGCAGCGAGAGCCGGCCCTCGACCTCGAAGTGCGGGCCGCGGTGCCGGACGCCCTCCTCCCCGGCGTCCCAGAACTCCCTGGCCAGCTGCACGGATTCGGCGGCCCGGGTGTAGCGGTCGGCGCGGTCCAGGTAGCCGCCGCGGCGGAAGTTCTCCCCGGTGAAGGCGTCCGAGGAGGTGACCACGTTCCAGGCCGCGCGTCCTGCGGAGAGGTGGTCCAGCGAGGCGAAGCGGCGGGCCAGTTCGTACGGCTCGTTGAAGGTCGCGTTGACGGTGGCGGCCAGCCCGATCCGCTCGGTGACGGCGGCCAGCGCGTTCAGCACGGTGATCGACTCGGGGCGGCCGACCACGTCCAGGTCGTGGATGCGGCCCTTGTGCTCGCGCAGCCGCAGGCCCTCGGCGAGGAAGAAGAAGTCGAACTTCCCGCGCTCGGCGGTCTGCGCGAGGTGGCGGAAGGAGTCGAACTCGATGTGGCTGCCGGAGGCCGGGTCGCTCCACACCGTGGTGTTGTTGACGCCGGGGAAGTGCGCGGCGAGGTGGATCTGCTTGAGCGGGCGGTCCGTCATCGGGTCACCTCGGCGAGTGCGAGAGCGGGGGCGGCGGCCGCGGCGGCGGGCGGGGCGGTGTAGCGGCCGGCCGGGCGGGCCAGGCCGAGGTGGTCGCGCAGGGTGCGGCCGGTGTAGCCGGTGCGCAGCAGTCCGGCGGCGCGCAGGGCGGGGGCGATCCGGTCGGCCAGGGCGGTGAGGTCGCGGACCGGGTCGGCGGGGACGAGGTGGAACCCGTCGACGCCGGTGCCGGTCGCGGTGAGTTCGGCGAGCAGGCGTTCCTCGGCGGCCCGGTCGGGCAGGGCGGAGCGGGCGGTGTCGAGCCGGGCGAGGATCCGCAGGTGCTCGCCGGCGCGCAGCCGCAGCTCGGTGGCGGCGGTCAGCCGGGCGTCCCGGTCGGGGGCGTCGAGCAGGACGACGTCGGCGTGCCGGATCGCGGCGGCGACCCGGGCGCGTCCGCCGGGGGAGGCGTCCGGGGCGAGGTCGGCCGCGGCCACCGGTACCGCGACCACCGGGCGGCCCTGCGGCGGGCGCGGGGTGATCGACGGGCCGCGGACCGAGAAGTGCCGGCCCTCGAAGTCGATGTAGTGCAGCTTGTCGCGGTCGATGAACCGCCCGGTGGCGGTGTCGCGGATCTCCGCGTCGTCCTCCCAGCTGTCCCAGAGCCGGGCGGCGACCTCGACGGCGTCGGCGGCCTCGGCCCACAGCTCGTCGGCGGGGGCGACCGGCCGGCGGCCGAAGGCCCTCGCCTCGGCCTCGGTGGTGGAGACGCCGACCAGCCAGCCGGCCCGGCCCTTGCTGACCCAGTCCAGGGTGTTGACGGAGATGGAGGTGTGGAAGGGCTCGGTGTGGGTGGTGGTGACGGTCGGCACCAGTCCGACCCGGCCGGTCAGCGGGGCGATCCGGGCGAGGGCGGCGAGCGCGTCCGGGCGGCCGGGCTCGGGGTCGAAGGAGTCGTCGAGGGTGACGAAGTCCAGGGTGGCCCGCTCGGCGAGGCCGGCGAGGGCGGTGTAGTGCCCGGCGTTGAAGCGGCCCGGGCTGTCGGGGCTGTCGAGGGCGGCGGACAGGTGGAGCTGGCGGGGCATGGTCGGCCTGACTTTCCTCGTGCGGACGCGTGCGCGCACCGCCGGTCCGTACGGGGCCGGGGTGTGCGTGGGTACGCGGGTGCGCGGTGACGGCCCGTGGGCGCGAGCCGGTACGGGCGGGGAGGGGGGAGGGGCGCGCCGGGCGGGACGTCAGCCGGGCGGCGGCGGGGGAACGGTCAGGTCAGCCGCGACACGCCGCGGACCACACGCGACCGAAGTCGATGTGGCTGCGGGTGACCAGCGGGCACGAGGCGTTCACCGCTTCAGTTGACCAGGGCTTCCGGCGGTTCGTCAACCTGCGTTTCCGGCGGTCCGGAGCAGTCCGGAGCAGTCCGGGGCGGTCCGGACACGCCGAAGGCCCCGCCCCGCCGCTGGGGGAGCGGCGGGGCGGGGCCTTCGGGCGGGGTGGCGCGGGCGTCAGGCCTTGGTGACGTCCTCGATCTCGTCGTCGTCCTCGCGACCGGGGGTCTTGAGGTCGAACTTGGTAATCGCGAAGCGGAAGAGGAAGTAGTACAGGGCGCCGAAGACCAGGCCGATCGGGATGATCAGCCACGGCTTGGTGGCCAGGTTCCAGTTCAGGCCGAAGTCGATCAGACCGGCCGAGAAGCCGAAGCCGTCGTGCACGCCCAGGCCCCAGGTGACGGCCATCGAGAGGCCGGTGAGCAGCGCGTGGATCAGGTAGAGCACCGGCGCGATGAACATGAACGAGAACTCGATCGGCTCGGTGACACCGGTCACGAAGCTGGTCAGCGCGACGGAGACCATCATGCCGAGGACGGCCTTGCGGCGCTCGGGGCGCGCGGCGTGGGCGATCGCCAGGGCGGCGGCCGGGAGGCCGAACATCATGATGGGGAAGAAGCCCGACATGAACTGGCCGGCGGTCGGGTCGTTGTGGAAGAAGCGCGGGATGTCGCCGGTCCAGACGTGGCCGGAGGCGTCGGTGAAGCTGCCGACCTGCTGCTGGAAGAAGGTGTTCAGGAACTGGTGCATGCCGACCGGGATCAGCGCGCGGTTGGCGACGCCGTAGATGCCGGAGCCGGCGGCGCCGAGGCCGGTGAGCCAGTCGCTGGCGTGGGTCAGGCCGGTGCCGATCGGGCCCCAGAGCAGGCCCATGACGACGCCGAGCAGGGTGCCGACGAAGGCCATGATGATCGGGACCAGGCGGCGGCCGTTGAAGAAGCCGAGCCAGTCGACCAGCTTCTTGCGGTGGAACCGCTGCCAGATCATCGCGCTCAGCAGGCCGACCACGATGCCGCCGAAGACGCCCGGGTCCTGCGGCTTGCCCTTCGGCAGCGCCTCGGTGACGGTGCCGTCCATCGGGAAGACGGTGAGCACCTGCTTGAAGACCAGGTAGCCGACCAGGGCGGCCAGTGCGGTCGAGCCGTCGGCCTTCTTGGCGAAGCCGATGGCGACACCGACGCAGAACAGCAGCGCCAGGTTGCTGAACACGGCGTCACCGGCGGTGGCGAAGACCTCGGCGACCTTTCCCCAGCCGAGTCCGTCCTTGCCGAAGACGTCGGGCTGGCCGAGCCGGAGCAGGATGCCTGCGGCCGGCAGGACGGCGACCGGCAGCTGGAGGCTCCGGCCGATCTTCTGCAGGCCCTGGAGGACGTTCTGGCCGATCTTCTTGGCGGGGCTTGGCTGGGCCGGAGCCGTGGCGGGCGCCGGTGCCTGCGCAGACTGACTCATGGGGGTGGGTTCCTAACGGCATGGCGGTCGGTCGGGGGAAGGCACAGGGGGCCGAACCGCGAACTGGTCTACACCACGTGTGGTGTAGACCAGTTTTGTAGCACGGGTGGAGAAGGCGGGGAACCCTGGAAAGCGCTGACGCACGGAAGCGCTATGAAATCGAAACCTACGTGCGGAACGACGATCATGATTAGCGTAGGGATTGCGATTTTGGCTATTTGCGCAACAAAAAGAGCCGGTCCGCCGGCCGCGCTCCGGTCGGCGGCGGACGGAGGGGCGGCGCGGGCGGCGCGCCGGACGGGTGCGCACGGTGCGGCGAGTGCCGAGAGTGACCGTGACGTCGCGGATCCGGACGACCGTGGTGTTCCGCGCGCGGCCGGTCGCGCTCGGTGACGCCGCGGCCCGCCGGATCGCGGCCGAATTACCGTGGACCGGGTATCCGGTAGGGAATTCGGTCCTTTCCGGAAATGCCGAAGGCCCCCGGACCGGCGGGTCCGGAGGCCATTGCGGAGGAAAGGGCGGCGGCGTCCCGCCTCAGGCCTTGGTGACGTCCTCGACCTCGCCCTCGTCCTCCCGCCCCGGGGTTTTCAGGTCGAATTTGACGATGATGAACCGGAAGAGCGCGTAGTACACCACGGCGAAGCAGGGGCCGATGATCAGGATCAGCCACGGCTTGGTGGCCAGCCCCCAGTTGATCACGTAGTCGATCAGGCCCGCCGAGAAGCTGAAGCCGTCGTGCACCCCGAGCCCCCAGGTCACCGCCATCGAGGCGCCGGTCAGCAGCGCGTGCACGGCGTACAGGGCCGGGGCGATGTAGGCGAAGGAGTACTCGATCGGCTCGGTCACGCCGGTGACGAGGGACGTCAGGCCGACCGAGAGCATCAGGCCGTAGATCTCCTTGCGGCGGTGCGGCTTGGCGGCGTGCGCGATCGCGAGCGCCGCGGCCGGCAGCGCGAACATCATGATGGGGAAGAAGCCGGACAGGAACTGGCCGGCCGTCGGGTCGCCCGCCAGGAAACGCGGGATGTCGCCGTGCACGATCGTGCCGTCGGCCTTGGTGAACTCGCCGAACTGGAACCAGACGAAGGTGTTCAGCAGCTGGTGCATCCCGATCAGCAGCAGCGCGCGGTTGAACAGGCCGAAGATGCCGGCGCCGCCCGCGCCGAGATCGGCCAGGTTCTGCGAGAAGTCGTTGAGGCCGCGGCCGATCGGCGGCCAGACCCAGAGCGCGAGGACGGCGACCACCAGGCCCACCAGGGCGGTGATCATCGGCACCAGGCGGCGGCCGTTGAAGAAGCCCAGCCAGTCCACCAGCCTGGTGCGGTGGAACCGTACCCACAGCCAGGCCGACATCAGGCCGATCAGGATGCCGCCGAGCACCCCCGGGTTCTGGTACGTCGCGGCCGCGGCCTTCGTCGAGGTGTAGTCCACGCACTGGCCGGTCCAGGCGTCGGGGACGAGGACGGTCCCGTTCTTGCAGCTCTCCGGGAAGGCGTGCAGGACCTTGTAGTAGACGAGGAAGCCGACCACCGCGGCCAGCGCCGTCGACCCGTCCGCCTTCTTGGCCATGCCGATCGCCACGCCGATGCAGAACAGCATCGGCAGGCCGAGGGAGGAGTCGAGCAGCGCGCCGCCGGCCGCGGCGAAGACCTTGGCGACGTTGTTCCAGCCCAGGCCGTCCTTGCCGAACACGTCCGGCTGGCCGAGCCGGTTGAGGATGCCGGCCGCCGGGAGCACCGCCACCGGCAGCTGCAGCGAACGGCCCATCTTCTGGAGGCCGCCGTAGAAGGTGTGCCACCACGTGGTCTGCGGGGCCGTGGCGCCTGCCGAACTCATCCTTCGACCTCCGGGAGCAGTTGCCGGCCGCTGGCCCCCTGCGGGACCCTCGGGCGGGGTCAGGAACCCCCGGGGTCCTTTCTGCGTTCATCGGAGTACACATATATTGGTGTAGACCACTTTGGGACGCAGGCCGCACTCCGGGGCGCCGGCCCCGCTGATCGTCATCCTCGGGCGACGATCCGGAGCCTGCCCGCCGGGCTGGGCCAAAAGTGGACTAACGTGGCAAACCGGTCCTGTGCGGGTGATGCTGGTCGCGCTGCCCGGCAGCGCGACCACAGCTGAACCCGCGTCAGTCACCGACCCGGACCTCGCCGCTCAGGCCGAGGGACGACCCCCACAGCACAGCACAGCGCACGACGGCACCCGGCAGAGCGGCCGGCGGGCCGAGACAGAGGGAGAAACCAATGGCCAGCAAGGCTGAGAAGATCGTCGCCGGTCTGGGCGGCATCGACAACATCGAAGAGGTCGAGGGCTGCATCACCCGCCTGCGCACCGAGGTCAAGGACGCCTCCCTGGTCGACGAGGCCGCCCTCAAGGCCGCCGGCGCCCACGGCGTCGTCAAGATGGGCACCGCGATCCAGGTCGTCATCGGCACCGACGCCGACCCGATCGCCGCCGACATCGAGGACATGATGTGAGCTGAGCCACCGGGCTCACCCACCGAGCCGCCCAGGCTCACCCGCCCCGGCCCGCCGCCCCGCCCAGGGGACGGCGGGCCGCGGCGCAGCCGCGGTCCCCGCACCCGCGGCCCGTCAGGGCCCGTCGCGGCGGGCCTCCGCATGCAGGGCCTTCGCGCGCAGGGCCGAGCCGTATCCGAACCGCCGTCCGGAACCACTACGCTCAATGCCTATGTCACGCATCGACGGCCGCACCCCCGAACAGCTCCGCCCGATCACCATCGAGCGGGGCTGGAGCAAGCACGCCGAAGGCTCCGTCCTGATCTCCTACGGCGACACCAAGGTGCTGTGCACCGCCAGCGTCACCGAGGGCGTCCCCCGCTGGCGCAAGGGCAGCGGCGAAGGCTGGGTCACCGCCGAGTACTCCATGCTCCCGCGCGCCACCAACACCCGCGGCGACCGCGAGTCCGTCAAGGGCCGCATCGGCGGCCGCACCCACGAGATCAGCCGGCTC
The DNA here is from genome assembly GCF_014656195.1 of Kitasatospora xanthocidica. Taxonomy (GTDB): domain Bacteria; phylum Actinomycetota; class Actinomycetes; order Streptomycetales; family Streptomycetaceae; genus Kitasatospora; species Kitasatospora xanthocidica. The sequence continues at coordinate 78,075 of NZ_BNBY01000012.1, forward strand.
ATCGGCCGCTCGCTGCGCGCCGTCGTGGACCACCGGGCCCTCGCCGAGAACACCATCGTCCTCGACTGCGACGTCCTCCAGGCCGACGGCGGCACCCGCACCGCCGCCATCACCGGCGCCTACGTCGCCCTCGTCGACGCCGTCGCCTGGGCCCGCGACAAGAAGCTCCTGCGCGCCAAGGGCCAGCCCATCACCGGCGGCGTCAGCGCCGTCAGCGTCGGCATCATCGACGGCACCCCGATGCTCGACCTCCGCTACGAGGAGGACGTGCGCGCCGAGACCGACATGAACATCGTCTGCACCTCCGACGGCCGCTTCGTCGAGGTCCAGGGCACCGCCGAAGGCGCACCCTTCGACCGTGCCCTGCTCGACCGGCTGCTCGACCTCGGCACCCTCGGCTGCGCGGAGCTGGACGAGATCCAGCGCAAGGCCCTGGAGGCCTGAACCCGCGCGGGCCCCGCAACCGTGACTCCGGACGGACGCCCCGCCGCGCCGTCTGCTGTACAGGCCGGGCCCGGAGACCGTACGGTTCCCGCAGCACCCCCGCTGCGGGAACCGCGCACCCCCCGGCGCGCGTCCCCCACCACGGAACCCGCGCCCCACAGGAGGACCGGATGCCGTCCAGCATCGCCCGCCCCGCCGCCCTCGCCGTGGCCGGACTGATCGCGATCCTCCCGCTCAGCATGGTGAGTTGCTCCGCCGCACAGAAGGCGATCGACTGCGGCAACACCGCCGTGAAGATCACCGGCGACATCGCCGACGTCACCAAGGCCTACGACAACGCGAGCAACGACTCCGCGGCCGCCGGGAAGGCGCTGCAGAAGCTCAAGACCGACCTCGACCAGGTCGGCAAGAACTCCAAGAGCACCGACGTCGCCAAGGCCGTGACGGACCTGCAGAAGCAGGTCGAGAACGTGCAGCGGGCCGCCGACAAGAACGAGGTCCCCGACCTCAAGCCACTCGGCAGCGCCGCCGGCAACCTCACCTCGGCCTGCACCGGCTGACCGCCCCCGGTTCCTGGATAGGGTGGGCGATATGTCCACCCGTCTGATCCTCGCCACCCGCAACCAGCACAAGGTCGCCGAGCTGCGCGCCATCCTCACCGACGCCGGCCTGGACGTCGAACTCGTCGGCGCCGACGCCTACCCCGAGATCCCGGACGTCCCCGAGACCGGCGTCACCTTCGCCGAGAACGCCCTGCTCAAGGCCCACGCCCTGGCCCGCGCCACCGGCCTGCCCGCCGTCGCCGACGACTCCGGCCTCTGCGTGGACGTGCTCAACGGCGCGCCCGGCATCTTCTCCGCCCGCTGGGCCGGCAAGCACGGCGACGACCGCGCCAACCTCGACCTGCTGCTCGCCCAGCTCTCCGACATCGCCGAACCCCACCGCGGCGCCCACTTCTTCTGCGCCGCCGCCCTGGCGCTGCCGGACGGCACCGAACGCGTCGTCGAGGGCCGCCTCCTCGGCACCCTCCGCACCACCCCGGCCGGCGACGGCGGCTTCGGCTACGACCCGATCCTCCAGCCCCTCGGCGAGACCCGCACCTGCGCCGAACTCACCGCCGCCGAGAAGAACGCCATCAGCCACCGCGGCCAGGCCTTCCGCGCCCTGGCCCCGGTCGTCAAGGCCCTCATCGGCTGACGCTTCGCAGGAACGACGATGGCCCGCTTCCCTTCGATTCGAAGGGAAGCGGGCCATTTCGCTCAGTACGCCCGGTGGGACTCGAACCCACGACACTGCGGACCTAAACCGCATCTCTCTAGCCAGCTGGAGTACGGGCGCACGTCAAAGCAAGCGTACCGGTAGACGGATCCCGTTGCGGCCGCTTTCTCGGAATCGGATCAGCTATGCGGCGATGTCCGTCCGGGGGTCGGTGCGGTTCTTGTTGCGGCCGCAGTAGGTCGGTGTGATGGAGTGGCAGTTGGGGCACAGGAGGCGGAGGTTCTCGCGCCGGTTGTCGAGCCAGTCGCCGTTGATGTGGTCGACCTCCAGGGTCATCGGCTGCCCGAGCCAGATCGGAGGGGTGCCGCACGACTCGCAGAGGTCGGGGTGCCCGATGTGCACGAGCATGGTGCGAAGCCGATCGCCGGGGACTCGCTGGCTGCCCGGCGGGCGCTGCACGAGCAGCTCCTCGGCAGTGCGCCGTGGACCGGTCTTCCGCCCCTTGTTGTGCGCCTGTCCGGTGAAGTGGCCGGTGTCGAGCTGGTGGAAGTCGATGGCCTCCCGCACCAGCGTCCGCGAGTTGCCGCAATCGGTCATCCCGAGAGCGAGGATCACGCCGCGCACGCTTCGGTGCGCGGCCACGGCCCGGGCCAGGGTGTCCTTGGGGATGGCCTCGACCCTGCTTCGGCCATCACTCCTGAGCCTGAAGTGTCCGGTGTCGATGCCGAGTTCGGCCAGCCGCTTCTTCAGGTACGAGTAGAGGCTGTCGTACGGGGTGACGCCCAGGTGGGCCATCACCTCGTTGATGCTGTAGCTGTGCGCCGCGGCATCGGCCAGTGCCTCGCGCGAGTAGCGGCGGCGACCGTAGTCGGGTCGCCCCTGGTTGAAGTGCGAGGTGTCGATGCCGTAGTGGCGGAGCCGCTTGCTCAGGTAGCTGTGCGTGCCGCCCGCCATCGGCACGCCGAGCTTGCGCATCATCTCGTTGACGCTGCCGGACTCGGCGGCGAGTGCGGCCAGCAGTTCGCGGGTGTACTTGACCTGCACGGGTCCCCCTGTGGGCTGGTGGAACCCCTTCCCCGGTGTGCGAACGAGCGGCGGGTCGATTGGTTACGGTCTCCCGGATGTTTGGCTGTTGATTACCAATTGGTACAGACCTATTGACCTATGTGGTTCAGACCACATAGCTTCGGCGCCAATTGCAATCCCCCACGTGCGTGCTCCCCCACAGGTACGCGCAGGCACTCTCTCCTGGAGGACCGAGTGTTGATCCGATCCACGGCGGAGCGGCGTCCCACCGCTGCGCACCGCCGTAAGAGCGCCCGGGCGGGTGTGGCCTCGTTGGCGGCGGCGTCGCTGGCCGGGCTGCTGATGGCGACGCTGGGTGCGGCGCCCTCGCAGGCGTCGGCGGCCGTCGACAACGCGGCCTGTCGCCCGGACGGGCTGTACCAGACCCCCGGGGTGGACGTCCCGTACTGCTCCGTCTACGACACCGGCGGGCGCGAGAAGATGGGCGCGGACCACCAGCGCCGCATCATCGGCTACTTCACCGGCTGGCGCACCGGCAAGAACGGCGACCAGCCGTACCTGGTGAGTGACGTGCCCTGGGACAAGGTCACCCACCTCAACTACGCCTTCGGGCACGTCGGCGGCGACAACAAGCTGTCCGTCGGCGCGGACGGCCCGACCAACGAGGCCACCGGGATCTCCTTCCCGGGCGTGCCCGGGGCCGAGCTCGACCCGACGCTGCCCTACAAGGGCCATTTCAATCTGCTGACGAAGTACAAGAAGCAGTACCCGAACGTCAAGACCATGATCTCGGTGGGTGGTTGGACCGAGACCGGCGGCTACTTCGGGGACGACGGCAAGCGCGTCAACACCGGCGGCTTCTACTCGATGACCGTCAATCCGGACGGCAGTGTCAACCAGGCCGGCATCGACACCTTCGCCGCCTCGTCGGTCGACTTCATCCGCAAGTACGGGTTCAACGGCGTCGACATCGACTACGAGTACCCGACCTCGATGAAGGACGCCGGCAACCCGCTGGACTGGCAGCTGGCCAACTCCAAGCGCGGCTCGCTGGCCAAGGGCTACGCGGCGCTGATGAAGTCGCTGCGGGAGGGTCTGGACAAGGCGGGCGCCGCCGACGGCAAGCACTACCTGCTGTCGGTCGCGGCCCCGTCCTCCGGCTACCTGCTGCGTGGCATGGAGACCTTCCAGGTGGCGAAGTACCTGGACTACGTCAACATCATGTCGTACGACCTGCACGGTGCCTGGAACAAGTACGTCGGCCCGAACGCCTCGCTGTTCGACGACGGCAAGGACGGCGAGCTGGCGGCGGCCAACGTCTACGGCACCGGCCAGTACGGCGGCATCGGCTACCTGAACGCCGACTGGTCGTACCACTACTTCCGCGGCTCGATGCCCGGAGGCCGGATCAACGTCGGCCTGCCGTACTACACCCGCGGTTTCAAGAACGTCCAGGGCGGCACCAACGGCCTCTGGGGCACGGCCTCCGCGACCACCTGCCCGGTGGGCTCCGGCCTGACCGCCTGCGGTGACGGCGCGGTCGGCATCGACAACATCTGGAACGACAAGGACGATGCGGGCAAGGAGTCCCCGGCCGGGTCGAACCCGATGTGGCACGCCAAGAACCTGGAGAAGGGCATCCTGCCCGACTACCTGGCCAAGTACGGCGTGACGGACACCGCGCTGCAGGGCAGCTACGCCCGCAACTACAGCTCCTCCCTGGTGGCGCCGTGGCTGTGGAACGACGCCAAGAAGGTGTTCCTCTCCACCGAGGACGAGCAGTCGGTGGGCGCCAAGGCCGACTACATCGTCAACCAGGGCGCGGGCGGCGCGATGATCTGGGAGCTCGCGGGCGACTACAAGTGGGACGCCGCCGCGAACGGCGGCAAGGGCGAGTACGTCCCCGGCTCGACGCTGACCTCGCTGATGTACGACAAGTTCAAGTCGGCGGCCCCGTACGGCGCGACCCGTGCCACGACCGCGCTGCCGCAGCAGACCCTGCCGGTCGACGTGTCGTTCACCAACTTCGCGCTGGGCGACTCGAACTACCCGATCAACCCGAAGCTGCACATCGTCAACAACTCGACGCTGACCCTGCCGGGCGGCACCGAGTTCCAGTTCGACTACGGCAACTCGGCCCCGGGCAACGCCAAGGACCAGTCCGGCTTCGGGCTGCAGGTCATCAGGCAGGACAACCCGGGCCCGGGCAACGTGGGCGGCCTGAAGGGCACCTACAACCGGGTGTCGGTCAAGCTGCCGGGCTGGCAGTCGCTGGCGCCGGGCGCCTCGGTGGACATGGACTTCGTCTACTACCTGCCGGTGTCCACGCCGTCGAACTGGACGGTCAACGTGGGCGGCACGCTGTACGGGATCAAGGGCGACCTGACCCGGGGTGCGACGGACGGCGGTACGACCCCGCCGACCACGCCTCCGACGACGCCTCCGACGACGCCGCCGACCACCCCGCCGACCACCCCGCCCACGACGCCTCCCACCACCCCGCCGACCACTCCGCCCACCACCCCGCCGACCACGCCGGCCGGTTGCGCGGGTGCGCCGGGCTGGGACGCGGGTACCACCTACGCGAGCACCACCAAGGTCTCGTGGAAGGGCCACTACTACCAGAACAAGTGGTGGACCAAGGGCGACGACCCCACGGCGAGCGGCGCGTGGGGGGTCTGGAGCGACCTCGGGGCCTGCTGAACTGACGGCGGCCCACTGAGGTGAGGGACGGCGGTGGCGGTGCACCCGGTCGGGGGGTGTGCCGCCACCGCTCCGTTTCCGGCGGGACGCCGGTGAGGAAGGGGGTCAGGCCTCGATCTTGAGGTCGCGCAGCAGCTTGGCGACATGGCCGGTGGCCTTGACATTGTAGAGCGCGCGCTCGACCTTGCCCTGCTCGTCGACGATGACCGTGGAGCGGATCACGCCCTGGTAGGTGCGGCCGTAGTTCTGCTTCTCGCCGTAGGCGCCGTACGCCTCCAGGACCTTGTTCTCCGGGTCGGAGAGCAGGGTGACCTTGAGGTTCTCGGTCTCGCGGAACTTGCCGAGCTTCTCCGGCTGGTCGGGCGAGATGCCGATGACGTCGTAGCCGGCGCCGGCGAAGACCGCCAGGTTGTCGGTGAAGTCGCAGGCCTGCTTGGTGCACCCCGGGGTGAGCGCCTTGGGGTAGAAGTAGACGATGACCTTGCGGCCCGCGTGGTCGGCGAGGGACACCTGGTTGCCGTCGGCGTCGGACAGGCTGAAGGCGGGCGCGGTGTCACCGGGCTGGAGACGCTCAGTCATGGGTGGACTCTCCTGGTGCGTGCTGCTGGGACGGGCGGTCGTACCACGGCAAACTTACCCCTGATGGTGGGTGGGGCCGCGCGGCCGAGTGCGGCAGCTGACACACTGGGGCCGTCGCACCGTGCGCAACGGAACGCACGGAACAACATCGGCAAGTGAATGGGGTGGCCCGAGTGGGCGAGGCGAGCACGCAGGACAAGTCGGCGCGGACGACCGCCCAGATCGAGGCGGACATCGCGAGCGCGCGCGACCGGTTGGCGTCGACCCTGGACGAGCTGGCCGTCCGCGTCCACCCGAGCACGATCTCCGCCCAGGTCAAGGCCAAGGCCGCGGCCGCCGTCGAGGAGAAGACCGCCCGGGCGTACGTGGCCGCCAGTGGCATGGTGGAGAAGGTCAAGGCGCAGTTCGTGGACGAGAAGGGGCAGCCGCGGCGGGAGCGGATCGTGCCGGCCGCGCTGGTCGGCGTGGGCCTGGTGCTGCTGGTCGCCTCCTCCCGCCGGCGCCGCAAGGACTGACCCGCGACCGCGACCGCGACTGCGGGCGCGACCGCGGGAGAGGGCAAGGGCCGGGCGCCGGTGCGCGCCCGGCCTTCCGCGTGCCCGGCCTTCCGCGCGCGCCCGGCCTTCCGCATGCCGGGCCAGCGTCACGCTCCGCGCCCGGGGGCGGTACCTTCGGGACCGTGAGTACGAACGACGAGACCCACTCCGACCACGGGCACGATGCCACCCGCCACGACCGGCTGGGTGAGAAGCTGCCGATCCGGATGCTGCACGACCGCGTGCTGGTGCGGATCGAGGGCAGCGAGGGCGAACGCCGCTCCACCGGCGGCATCCTGATCCCGGCGACGGCGGAGCTGTCCAAGCGCTGCACCTGGGCCGAGGCCGTCGCGGTGGGCCAGAGCGTGCGCTCGGTGGAGCCGGGTGACCGGGTGCTGTACGACCCCGAGGACAAGCTGGAGGTCGAGGTCCGCGGCGCCACCTACGTGCTGCTCCGCGAGCGTGACCTGCACGCGGTGGCCGCGACCCGCTTCGGTGACACCGAGGGATCGACCGGGCTGTACCTGTGACCGGGCGGCGCCTGCGGTACTTCTTCGAGGCCGGGGTGGTCGGCACGGCGCTGTGGCCGGACGACGTGGAGAGCCCGTACGGCTACCCGGCCGAGCTCGACCTCCTGCCGATCAGTGCCGCGCTCGCGGCCGAGCTGGACCGGCTGTCCTCCTGGTTCCAGTCCTCGCTCGACTGGGACGACCCGGGCGGCCCCTCGCCGTGGTCGCGGGACGAGGGGGTCCGCTTCGAGGCCGCCGCCCGGGCCGCCCTGGCGGCGCTGCGCGGGGAGCTCGGCCCGGAGTGGACGGTCGTGGACCGGCTGCGGCCGCCCAGGTGAGCGGTCGCCGCCCCGGTGGCGCTCAGGCCAGCAGTGTGCCGCCGTCCACGGTGACGACCGTGCCGGTGGCGAAGCGCTGCTCCATCAGGTAGGCGTACGCCTCGGCGGCGTCCTCGGGTTCGCCGATCCGGCCGAGGGGGAGACCGGCGGCGGTGGCGGCGTAGAGCTGCTCGCGGTCGGCGTCCGGCAGGCCGGACCAGAGCGGGGTGCGGATCACGCCGGCCCGGACGGCGTTGACCCGGATCGGGGCGAGCTCGACGGCCAGGGCCCTGACCAGGGACTCGACGGCGCCGCAGATGCTCGCGGCGACGCTCCAGCCCGGTCCCGGCCGCAGGCCCGCGGTGCCGGAGGTGAGGGTGACCGAGCCGCCGGGGCGCAGCCGGGGCGCGGCGGCGCGGACGGCGTCGAGGGCGCCGAAGTAGCGCAGGGTGAAGAGGCGGCGGGCGGCGTCGAGGTCCAGGTCGGCGAGCGGGGTCAGGGCGAGCGGCTCGCCGGCGGTGAAGACCAGGTGGTCGACGGGGCCGAGGCGGTCGAACAGGGCGGTGACCAGGGCGCTGTCGGTGAGGTCGACGACCTCGGCGGTGGTGCCGGTGGGCAGGGTGGCGAGGGCGCGTTCGGCGCTGTCGGCGCGGCTGGAGACGACGGTGACGCGGGCGCCGCGGCGGGCGGCGAGGCCGGCGGTGGCGAGGCCGAGGCCGGAGGTGCCGCCGAGGACGACGGCGTGCTGGTCGGTGAGGGACACGGTGGTGCCTTTCGGGCCGGGGGAGCGGTTCGGGGGGTGCTTCGGGGGGTGTGCCGGGGGTGTTCCGGGGTGTGTTCCGGGGGGTGTGTCGATCCTGGGTCGCGCGGGGCGCGGGCGTCCAAGACCTGTTCCGTCCGCTGTCATACCCTCGGGGTATCAGTCGAGGTGGGGAACCCGGAGGGCGGGCGATGGACGTCGATCTGCGGAAGCTGCGGTACTTCGTCGCGGTGGCTCGACAGCTGCATTTCGGGCGGGCGGCGGCCGAGTTGCACATCGCGCAGCCGGTGCTGTCCCGGCAGATCCGGGCCTTGGAGGCGGAGTTCGGTGCGCAGCTGTTCCGGCGGGACCGCCGGTCCACGGAACTGACCTGCGCGGGGCGGCAGTTGCTGGAGGACGCGCCGCAGTTGCTGGCGGCGGCGGAGGCGTTGCGGCGCCGGGTGGAGCGGTCGGCGGACGACCGGACGCGGTTCGTGGTGGGGTTCATGCCGGGGATCACGGTGACGGCCGTCGCGCGGGCGATGTGCGGGCGGCATCCGGGGCTGGCGGTGGAGGTGGTCCGGACGTCCTGGGCGGACCAGGCGCAGGTGGTGCTGGACGGGCGGGTGGACGTGTCCTTCGTACGGCTGCCGGTCGACCAGCGGGGGCTGGCGCTGCGTCCGCTGTTCGCCGAGCCGCGGGTGGTGGCGCTGCCGGCCGGGCACCGGTTGGCGGGTGAACCGTCGGTGGTGATGGCCGAGTTGGGCGGGGAGCGGCTGTTGCAGGATCCGGACGCGGTGCCGGAGTGGCGGGACCTGCCGGTGCCGGCCGGGCGGCGGCCGGAGCGGGCCCGGCCGAGTGCGGACACCGTGGAGGAGAAGCTGGAGTACGTGGCGGCGCACGAGGGGATGGTGGTGCTGCCGCTGTCGGTGGCGGCGTTCTACACCCGTTCGGACGTGGTGCACGTGCCGATCTCCGACATCGCGCCCAACCGGGTCTGCCTGGCGTGGGCGGCGGGCCGGACCTCGCCGCTGCTGGCGGAGTTCGCGGAGCTCGCGACGGAACTCGCGGCGGGCGGTGCGGGCGCCGGGCCGGAGTTGTCGGTGAGCGGTGCGGGCGCGGGCCCGGAGCTGTCGGTGGCCGGAACTGTCGGTGGCAGCCGCTAGGGTCCGGGCATGACGAGGCGTGTGCCGGTGATCGGTGATGGGGAGCGGCGGGCCCGGCTGGGCCGGCGGCAGCTGTTGGCGCCCTCGGCGCGGGCCGCCCGGGTGGAGGACGTGGCCGACGCCGTGGTCGGGCTGCACGCGACGGACGCGGCCACGGTGTACCTGTCGGCGTGCGCCCGGCTGGCCGGGCCCTCGGCGGCGGAGGTGGACCGGGCGCTGTACGAGGACGTCTCGCTGGTGAAGCTGCTGTCGATGCGGCGGACGATCTTCGCGGTGACGGAGGGCTTCGCCCCGTACGTGAGTGCCGCGGCGGCGCGGCCGATCGCGGTCAAGGAGCGGGCGACGCTGCTGAAGCACCTGCGCGACCACGCCGAGGGCTGGGACGAGCGGCGGCTGGCCGCGACCGAGCGGGAGGTGCTGGCCGCGCTGGACCGGCGCGGCGAGGCGACGACCAAGGAACTCGGCGACGACGTCCCGCAGTTGCGCGAGACCATGCTGATGTCGGCGGGCAAGCCGTACGAGGCGAAGCAGAGTGTGGGTAGCCGGCTGCTGCGGCTGCTGGCCTCGGACGGGCACGTGCGCCGCTGCCGTCCGCGCGGTTCGTGGCTGAGTAGCAGTTACCCGTGGGCGCTGGTGCCGCAGTGGCCGGACGTGCCGGTGCGGGAGGCGAAGGCGGAGGTGGTGCGCCGCTGGCTGGCCGGGTACGGCCCGGCGACGGTCGAGGACGTGAAGTGGTGGACGGGCTGGACGCTGGGGGACGTCCGCAAGGCCCTGGCGGACCTCGGCGCGCGGGACGTGGAGCTGGCGGGCGGTGCGGCCGCCCTGGTGCTGCCGGGCGACGACGCGCCGGTGCCGGAGCCGGAGCCGTGGGCGGCGCTGCTGCCGGCGCTGGACCCGGCGGTGATGGGCTGGCGCGGGCGGGACTGGTACCTGCGGCCGGAGGACGTGCCGTCGCTGTTCGACCGGGCGGGCAACGCCGGGCCGACGGTGTGGTGGTGCGGCGAGGTGGTGGGCGGCTGGGCGCAGCGGGCCGACGGGGAGTTGGTGTGGCGGCTGTTCCGGGACGTCGGGGCGGAGGCGGAGCGGGCGGTCGCGGCGGAGGCGGAGCGGTTGGCGGGGTGGCTGGGGGAGGTGCGGGTGACGCCGCGGTTCCGGACGCCGGTGGAGCGGGAGCTGGTGGCGCGGCGGTAGCCCGCGGCGCCCGATGACTCGCGCCACCGGGACGGCCGGGCGGCCGGGTGCTCAGGGGGTGGGCGTCGCGGCCGGGTGGGTGGCGGGTCCGCCGGTGGCGGTGGGGGTGGGCTGCTCGGTGGGCTTGGGCGGCTTGGTCGGGGTGGGCCGGGCGGTGGGGCTGGGCTGTTCGTGGGTGGCCGTGGGCTGGGGGGCCGGCGGGCTGGGCGCGGTCGGGCCGGGTGCGGGGTCGCCGGTGGTGGCGGGGGGTGTGCTGGGGGCGTGGGTGGGGACCGTGATGAGTCCGGGGATGGTGGCGCCTGGCGCGGTGGGGACGGTGGCCGGGGTGCTGCCGGGGCTCGGGGGCGTGCTGCCGGTGTCGGTGGGCGAGGTGTCGCTGTCGTGGGAGTCGCGGCCGGTCTGCAGGTCGAACTGCTGGGTGGGGGTGCCGTCGAGGGCGGCGGCGGTGTAGGCGGTCCAGATCTTGGTGGGGATGGCGCCGCCGTTGATCCGGGCGAGTCCGGCGGTGCCGGCCAGCGGTTCCTTGGCGTGGGTCTTCGGGTTCTCCCGGAACAGGCCGACGGTGGTGGTGAGTTCGGGGGTGTAGCCGGCGAACCAGGCGGAGAGGTTGGAGTCGGTGGTGCCGGTCTTGCCGGCGGCGGGGCGGCCGAGGTCGAGGGCGGCGGCGCCGGTGCCGCGGGGGCTGACGACGTCGCGCAGGACGTCGGTGACGGAGTCGGCGACGCCGCGGCTGAGGGCGTCGGTGGGGTCGTGCCGGGGCATCTTGGGGACGTCGATGGCGCCGCCGGGGTTGACGCGTTCGAGCTTGAGGACGGACCACGGGGTGTGGGCCTGGCCGTGGTTGGCGAGGGTGGCGTAGGCGCCGGCCAGGTCGAGGGCACTGGGGGTGGCGGTGCCGAGGGTCATCGAGGTGTTGGCCGGGTCCATGCCGCGGACGCTGTCGGGGATGCCGAGTTTCACGGCGGTGTCCCGGACGCGGGCGAGTCCGGCGTCGACGCCCTCCTGCGCGTACACGGAGTTGACGGACTTCACCATGGCGTAGCGCAGGGTGATGTTGCCGTAGTCGACGTCGTCCTCGTTGGGCGGCGCGTACGGGGTGGGGCCGCCGGTGACGGGGCGTTCGCTGGTGCCGTCGTAGCGGGTCTCGGTGGTGATCGGGTGGCCGTCGAGGGTGTGCTGGGCGGTGAGGCCGGCGGCGAGGTCGATTGGCTTGAAGGTGGAGCCGATCTGGTTGTCCTGGCGGAGCGCGTCGTTGTAGGGCTGCTTGGCGTAGTCGGGGCCGCCGTAGACGGCGACGACGCGGCCGGTGGCGGGTTCGACGGAGGCGCCGGCGACCCGGACGTCGGTGTCGGTGGTGGGGCGGGACTTGGGGTCGAGCTCGTCGGTGAGTTCGTCCTGGACGGCCTTGACGAAGGCGTCCTGCCGAGGCTTGTCGAAGGTGGTGGTGATGCGCCAGCCGCCGGCCTTGAGGGTGGCGGCGTCGATGGTGCCGGAGGAGATCAGGTAGTCGTCGGCGACGCCGACCAGGTAGCCGGCCTGGCCGGCCAGGCCGGTGGCGGGCTGGGGGTCGACGGGTTCGGGGAAGGTGGCGGCGGCGCGGTCGGCGGTGGTGAGGAAGCCGAGCTGGACCATGCCGTCGAGGGCGTAGTTCCAGCGGGCGACGGCCTTCTCGCGGTTGGCGGGGGTGGCGGTCTTGACGTCGTAGAGGCTGGGGGCCTGGAGCAGTGAGGCGAGGTAGGCGCCCTGGCCGAGGGTGAGCTGGGAGACGTCGACGCCGTAGTAGGCGTGGGCGGCGCTCTGGATGCCGTAGGCGCCGCGGCCGAAGTAGCTGCTGTTGAGGTACCCGGCCAGGATGTCCTTCTTGTCGCGCTGCTGGTCGACCTTGAGGGCGATGAGGAGTTCGCGGCCCTTGCGCTCGATGGTCTGGTCCTGGGTCAGGTAGTAGTTCTTGACGTACTGCTGGGTGATGGTGGAGCCGCCCTGCATGCCCTTGCCGAGCAGGGTGTTCCAGCCGGCCCGGACCATGCCGGTGAGGTCGACGCCGCGGTTCTGGTAGAAGGTGCGGTCCTCGGCGGAGACGACGGCCTGCTGGGTCTGCAGGGGGATCTGGTCGATGGTGACGTCGGTGCGGTTGACGGCGCCGGTGCGGGCGATCTCGGTGGTGCCGTCGGCGTAGAGGTAGATGTTGTTCTGGGCGACGGCGTGGGCGTTGGGGTCGGGCACCGGGACGATGACGTAGAGCACGGCGAAGCCGCCCACGGCGAGCAGGAAGAGCGCGGTGAGGGTGCCGAGGGTGACCCGCCAGGTGGGCAGGAGCCGGCGCCAGAGCGGGAGGGCGCGGCGGGCATCGCGGCGGGCGGCCCGTTTGGCCTGGCGTCGGGTGCTCAAGGTCATGCCGCGATTATGTGCTATTTGACGTCCGATCAAGGGCGTGTGGGGGGCTGACGTGCGCCGTTGTGCGCATCGAGCGCCGTCTCGGGGTGCGGTGTCGGGGCGCGGTGTCGGGATGCGGTGTCGGGGTGCGGTGTCGGGGTGTGCAGGAAAAGCGGGTGCGGGCCGTGGGGGCCGGAGGTACGGTGAAAGATGCGAACTTCATAGCGCGCCCACTTCGTCAGCTCCGCCCGTCCGGCCCGGCACCCCCGGGTACGGCCGGTCGGAGCCACTGGGGCGTGCGCGGACGCGTGCGGGCACACCTCTGCCCGCATTTGTCGACAAGGAGACAATATGCTGAACGCTGCCCCCGCCGAGACGAGGCCTCCCGATCCCCGGGCGGACCTGACCGCCTCCCTCGGGCTGTACGCGAGCGTCGCCCGCGGCGCCTTCCGCCGCTACTCCACCTACCGGGCCGCCACCCTGGCCGGCACCGTCACCAACACCGTCTTCGGCTGCATCCTCGCCTACACCTTCGTCGCGCTCTGGCGGGCCCGCCCCGACCTCGGCGGCTACGACCTGGACCAGGCCGTCACCTTCATCTGGGTCTGCCAGGCCCTGATGCCCACCACCGCGATCTTCGGCGGCGGGTTCGAGAACGACGTCCAGACGCGGTTCCGCAGCGGCGACATCGCCGTGGACCTCTACCGGCCCGTCGACTTCCAGGGCTGGTGGCTGGCCAGTGACCTCGGCCGGGCCGGCTACCACCTGCTGGTCCGCGGCGGCGCGCCGCTGCTGGCCGGTTCGCTGCTCTTCCACTTCCGACTGCCCGAACGGCCGCTGACCTGGCTGGTCTTCCTGCTCTCCGTGCTGCTCGCCGAGGTCGTCAGCTTCGGACTGCGGTTCCTGGTCGCGCTCACCGGCTTCTGGCTGCACGACTCCGACGGGGTGCGCTCGGTGACCCTGGTGGTGGCGATGTTCCTCTCCGGGATGCTGCTGCCGCTCACGCTCTTCCCCGGTTGGCTCGGCGAACTCGCCCGGGTGCTGCCCTGGGCGGCGCTGGCCCAGGTGCCCGCCGACCTGTTCCTGGAGCACGCGACCGGCCCGGCGGTGCTCGGCCCGCTCGGCCTCCAGCTCGGCTGGGCCGCGGCGCTGATCGGCGCCGGGCGCGGCGTGCAGGCGCTCGCGACCCGCAAGGTGGTGGTCCAGGGTGGCTGACCCCGGCCTCGTGCCCGCCCCCTCGGGTCCCGGCTCCGCCCGTACCGGCTTCGCCCGTACCGGCCCCGGGTGGGCCGGCGTCCGTTCCGGAGTGGCCCGCGCCCGCTGGGCCGCGCGCTCCTGGTGGCTGTGCGCCGCCATGTGGACCCGCTCGACCATGTCCTACCGGGCCTCGTTCGCGATGATGCTCGCGGCGAACCTGGTGATCGCCTTCCTCGACTTCGCCGTGATCATCCTGATGTTCCGGCACACCGACACGCTCGGCGGCTGGAACCTGCCCGAACTCGGCTTCCTCTACGGCACCTCCGGGTTCGCGCTCGGCATGGCCAACCTGCTGATCGGCAGCGTCGACGCGCTCGGCGAGCGGATCCGGACCGGGACCCTGGACGTGATGCTGATCCGGCCCGCCCCGGCCCTGGCCCAGCTCTGCGCCGAACGCTTCTCGCTGCGCCGGATCGGCCGCCCGGTCCAGGCGGCGGCGGTGCTGGCCTGGTCGCTCGCGGCGCTGGACGTGCGCTGGACCTGGGACCGGGTCCTGCTGGTGCCCGTCCTGCTGCTCTGCGGCACGGCCATCTTCGGCGCGATCTGGGTGGGCTTCGCCTGCCTGCAGTTCTGGTGGGGCGAGGCCGAGGAGCTCCAGAACTCCTTCACCTACGGCGGCGGCCTGATGCTGCAGTACCCGCCGACGGTCTTCGCCAAGGACCTCGTGCTCGGCGTGGTCTTCGGCGTCCCGCTGGCCTTCGTCAACTGGCTGCCCGCCCTGCGCGTCCTCGGCCGGCCTGACCCGCTCGGCCTGCCCACCGCCTTCCAGTACGCCTCGCCGGTCGCCGCCGCCCTCTGCGTCGCAGTCGCCGGGTTCGCCTGGCGGGCCGGGCTGCGCGCCTACCGCGGCACCGGCAGCTGAGCGGGCCGCTGAACCGGCAGTCGAGGCGACTGTCGAACCCCTCTCGCCCTCAAGTCAAGGAGCTTCCATGGCACTGATCGAACTCCGGGACGTCCGGCGCACCTTCACCGTACGGGCCCGCGCCGGCCGGTTCAGCCGTACCAAGCGCGAGGTGCGCGCGGTGGACGGGCTCAGCTTCGACGTCGAGGCCGGTGAGTGCGTCGGCTACATCGGGCCCAACGGCGCCGGCAAGTCCACCACCATCAAGATGCTCACCGGCATCCTCGTCCCCAGCTCCGGACGGCTGCGCGTCGCCGGGGTCGACCCGGCCCGCGAACGCGTCGCGCTGGCCCGCCGGATCGGCGTCGTCTTCGGCCAGCGCACCACCCTCTGGTGGGACCTCCCGCTGCGCGACTCCTTCGAACTCGCCCGCCGGATCTACCGGATCCCCGACCACCGGTACCGCGAGAACCTCGACCGCTGCGTCGAACTGCTCGACCTGGGCGAGCTGCTGGACACCCCGGTCCGCCAGCTCTCGCTCGGCCAGCGGATGCGCGGCGACCTCGCGGCCGCGCTGCTGCACGACCCCCGGGTGCTCTACCTGGACGAGCCGACCATCGGCCTGGACGTGGTCAGCAAGGGCAAGGTCCGCGAGTTCCTGCGCGAGGTCAACCGCGACCGGGGCACCACCGTGCTGCTCACCACGCACGACCTGACCGACATCGAGCAGCTCTGCGACCGGGTCATGGTGATCGACCACGGCCGGGTGGTGTACGACGGCGGGCTGGACGGCTTGCACGCCACCGGGCGCAGCGAGCGGACCCTGGTGGTGGACCTCGCCGAGGCCCGGCCCCCGATCGAGGTGGCCGGGGCCCGGGTGGTCAAGGTCGAGGGGCCGCGCCAGTGGCTCGCCTTCCCGTCGCGGCAGAGCGCCGCGCCGATCGTGTCGGCGGTCGCGGAGCGGTACCCGCTGGTGGACCTGTCGGTGCGCGAGCCGGCCATCGAGGACGTGATCGCCCGGATGTACGCGGAGGTCGCGATCGGCTGAGGCCTCTCCGTACGGCTGAGGCGTCCCCGTACGGTTCCCGGCCGTCGTGCGTGCGTGCACGCGTACGGCGGCCGGGAGCGTGTTCTGTTCCCCGTCGCCGGTGCGGGTGAGGGTCGTGACCCCGGCCTTTCGCGCCGAGTTGACCGGTCGTCACGCACCCAGACCAGGACCGGAGGCCCGCCGCCCGTGACCGTACCCGATGTGACCGTGGTGGTCGCGGTCTACAACACCATGCCGTACCTCACCGCCTGCCTGGACTCGCTGGTCGGGCAGTCCCTGGCGCCGGGGCGGCTGGAGGTGGTGGCCGTGGACGACGGCTCCACGGACGGCGGCGGGGAGCTGCTGGACGAGTACGCGGCCCGCCACCCCGGGCTGTTCCGGGTGGTGCACCAGTCCAACTCGGGCGGCCCGGCGGGCCCGACCAACCGCGGTCTGGAGCTGGCCCGCGGCCGCTACGCGCTGTTCCTCGGCGCGGACGACTGGCTCGGCCCGGAGGCGCTGGAGCGGCTGGTCACGGCCGCCGACGCCTGGGGCTCGGACGTGGTGGTGCCCAAGCAGGTCGGGGTGAACGGACGGCTGGTGCCGCAGGGGATCTTCCACGCGAACGCCGAGTCCGTGGGCTTCGCCGACTCCGCGCTGGCCTGGGCGCTGGCCGATACCAAGCTGTTCCGGCTCGACCTCGTCCGGCGCCACGGCTTGCGCCGCGACGAGACCTTGAAGGTCTTCTCGGACCAGCCGTTCACCCTGGAGGCCTGCCTGCGGGCGGGGAAGGTGTCCGTGCTCGCCGACTACGACTGCTACTTCCTGGTGCTGCGCGAGGACCGGGGCAACGTCACCGAGCGGGCCGGGGTGCTGGACCGGCTGCGCGGGATCGCCGCGCTCCAGCAGGTCGCCGCAGAACTCGCGGCGCCCGGCGAGGAGTTGGACGCCCTGCGAGCCCGCTCCTTCGCCTGGGACGTGCCGCGCCTGCTGCAGGACGGCTTCCTGCTGCTGGACGACGCGACACAGCGGCGGGTCTGCGCCGAGACCGCCCGGCTGGTCGAGCGGTTCGGCGCCCGCGAGGTGTACCACCGGCTGCCGGTGTCCGCCCGGGTACGGCTCGAACTCGCCGCCGCCGTACGGCCGGAGGCGCTGCGCGACCAGATCCGCTACGAGGCCGCGCACGGCGAGCCGCCGGAGGTGGTGGACGGGCGGCGGCACTACGCGGGCTTCCCGGCGTTCCGGGACCGGGGGCTCGGGCTGCCCGACGGGCTGTTCCTGCTGCGCGAGGAGCCGGTGGCCGGGGCCGTCCCGCCGCTCGACCCGGTACCGCCGCTCAACCTCGCCCAGCACCTGTGGCGCGGCGCCGTCCCCGCGCAGGTGCGGCGCGGGCTGCGCCGCCACCCGGCCTGGCGCCGGCTGGCCAACTCGGTGAACGGAGGGCGGGGATGAGCCTCGACGTGTGCGTGGTCGGGCTGGGCAAGCTGGGCCTGCCGCTGGCGGTGCAGTTCGCGCTGAAGGGCCACCGGGTGACCGGCGCGGACATCGCCCCCCGGGTGGTGGCGAGCGTCAACCGGGGCGTACCGCCGTTCCCCCGGGAGGAGGGTTTGGACGAGGCGCTCAAGCGGGTGGTCGCCGAGGGCCGGCTGCGGGCCACCACCGACACCACGGCCGCCGTCGCCGCCTGCGAGGCCGTCGTGCTGGTCGTCCCGCTGGTCACCGCCGCCGACGGCACCCCGGACTTCGCCCTGCTCGACGCCGCCACCGACGCCGTCGCGGCCGGACTGCGCCGGGGCACCCTGGTCAGCTACGAGACCACCCTGCCGGTCGGCACCACCCGGGACCGCTGGGCACCCCGGCTGGCGGCCGGCTCGGGCCTCGCCGCCGGGGCGGACTTCGCGCTGGTGTTCAGCCCCGAACGGGTGCGCACCGGACGGGTCTTCGCCGACCTGCGGCGCTACCCCAAGCTGGTCGGCGGGGTCGACGCGGCCTCCAGCCGGCGCGGCGCCGAGTTCTACCGGGCGGTGCTGGACTTCGACCCGCGCCCCGACCTGGCCCGGCCCAACGGGGTGTGGGAGCTGGCCTCGGTGGAGGCGGCGGAGTTCAGCAAGCTCGCCGAGACCACCTACCGGGACGTCAACATCGCGCTGGCCAACCAGTTCGCCCGGTACGCGGACCGGGTCGGGGTGGACTTCGCGGAGATCGCCGACGCCTGCAACTCGCAGCCGTACAGCCACCTGCACCGGCCGGGCATCGCGGTCGGCGGGCACTGCATCCCGGTCTACCCGCGGCTGTACCTGTGGAACGACCCGGCGGCGACGGTCGTCCGGGCCGCGCGGGAGGCCAACCTGGCGGTGCCCGGCTACGCGGTGGGCGTGCTGGCCGGCGCGGTGCCGGGCGGGATCGCCGGGCAGGGCGTGCTGGTGCTCGGCGCGGCCTACCGGGGCGGGGTCAAGGAGGCGGCGTACTCCGGGGTGTTCCCGCTGGTGGCGGAGCTGGCCGCGGCGGGGGCGCGGCCGTACGTCGCCGACCCGCTGTACGGGGGCCGCGAGCTGACGGCGCTCGGACTGCCGCCGTGGGCCGGGGAGCCGGTGGTGGCGGCCGTGCTGCAGGCGGACCACCCGGAGTACCGGGAGCTGACGCCGGCGGACCTGCCGGGGGTGCGGGTGCTGCTGGACGGGCGCCGGTGCACGGATCCGGCGCGGTGGGCGGTCGAGGGGGTGCGGCGGATCGTGCTGGGCGGGGCGTGACGCCGCCGGGGGTGTGGTGCCCTCGGGCGGGGCGTGAGAGAGGGCGTGCGGTGGCCTGCCCGGGGAGCGGATCGCGGACCGAGGGCGTGTGATCGCGGGGCACGCCCCCGGATGCGCCGGGCACCGGGCAGACTGGCGGGGTGAGTGACGAAGCCTTCAACGGGACCGGCCCCGGGGTCCGGTTCACCGCGGCCGACGAGCGGAAGAGCCGTGGCGTCCGCCGGATGAAGTCCATCGCGACCGGCCTGCTGGCCTTCGCGACCCTGGTCTTCGCCCTGTCCACCTGGGCGAAGGCGGCCGGTGCCGGCGCCTGGGCCGGGTACGTGGCGGCCGCGGCCGAGGCGGGCATGGTCGGCGCGCTGGCCGACTGGTTCGCGGTGACCGCGCTGTTCCGCCGCCCCTTCGGCCTGCCGATCCCGCACACCGCGATCATCCCGACCAAGAAGGACGCCTTCGGCCGCTCGCTCGGCGACTTCGTCGGCGAGAACTTCCTGGCCGGCCACGTGGTGCGCGAACGCCTCGCGGGGCTCGGCATCGGCCGCCGGCTGGGGGAGTGGCTGGCCGCGCCGGGCAGCGCCGAACGGGTCACCAAGGAGGCCTCGGCGGCGCTGCGCGGCCTGCTCGCCGTGCTTCGCGACGACGACGTGCGGGCGGTCGTCGCCGAGGCGGTGACCCGGCGGGCGGCCGCCACCTCGGTGGCCGAGCCGATGGGCCGGATGCTCGGCAAGGTGGTCGCCGACGGCGGGCACCACGGCGTGGTGGACCTGGTCGCCGTCCGGGCGCACGACTGGCTGACCGAGAACCACGAGGACGTGGTGCGCAAGGTCACCCAGAAGACCCCGGGCTGGACGCCCAAGTTCCTCGACCACCAGGTCGGCGAGCGGGTCTACAAGGAGCTGCTGCGCTTCGTCACCGACATCCGGGACGATCCCGACCACCCGGCCCGCGGCGCTATCGACAACTTCCTGGTCGACTTCGCGGCCGAGCTGCAGACCGACCCGGAGACCATCGCCCGGGTCGAGCGGGCCAAGGGCGAACTGCTGGCCCGCCCCGAGGTGCAGGACCTGATCAACTCCACCTGGGCGGCCGTGCGCACCCTGGTGATGGGCGCGGCCGAGGACGAGGACAGCGAGCTGCGCCGGCGCATCCGCGAGGGCGTGCGCCGCTTCGGCGAGCGCCTGGCCACCGACGCCAAGCTGCAGGCCAAGGTGGACGGCTGGCTGCAGGACGCCGCGCAGTACCTGGTCGACACCTACCGGACCGAGATCACCTCGCTGATCTCCGACACGGTGGCCGGCTGGGACGCCGACGAGGCCTCCCGCAAGATCGAGGCCAACGTCGGCCGCGACCTGCAGTTCATCCGGATCAACGGCACCGTGGTCGGCGCCCTGGCCGGACTCCTGATCCACACCGCGGCGGTCGCGCTCGGCGGATGAGCCGGGCCCGGGCCTATGCTTGCCAGCACTGTCGGAACGCGCGTAGAAGCGCGGAGAAGGAAGAAGGGCACCGCCGTGGTCCAGCCGGACGGAAGTCGGATCGGAAACCCCACCGGAAGCGCCGGTGACACCGGTGCCAGCGGCAGCGACGCCGGGATCGAGGCGTTCATCGCCGCGATGCCGAAGGCGGAGCTGCACGTCCACCACGTCGGCTCGGCCTCGCCGCGCGTCGTCGCCGAACTGGCCGCCCGGCACGCCGGGAACTCCAAGGTGCCGACCGACCCGGCGGCGCTCGCCGAGTACTTCACCTTCACCGACTTCGCGCACTTCATCGAGGTCTACCTGAGCGTCGTGGACCTGGTCCGGGACGCCGAGGACGTCCGGGCGCTCACCTACGGCGTGGCCGAGGACATGGCGCGTCAGAACATCCGGTACGCCGAGCTGACCATCACCCCGTACTCCTCGGTCAAGCGGGGCATCCCCGAGGTCGCCTTCATGGAGGCCATCGAGGACGCCCGGCTGCGCGCCGAGAAGGAGCTCGGCGTCGTGCTGCGCTGGTGCTTCGACATCCCGGGCGAGGCCGGTCTGGAGTCGGCCGAGGTGACCGCCCGGCTGGCCACCGAGCTGGGCCCCGAGGGCCTGGTCAGCTTCGGCCTGGGCGGCCCGGAGATCGGCGTGCCGCGCCCGCAGTTCAAGCCGTACTTCGACCGGGCGCGGGCGGCCGGCCTGCGCAGCGTCCCGCACGCGGGCGAGACCACCGGGCCGGAGACGGTCTGGGACGCGATCCGGGAGCTCGGCGCCGAGCGCATCGGGCACGGCACCCAGGCGGTCAAGGACCCGGCGCTGCTCGACCACCTCGGTGAGCACCGGATCCCGCTGGAGGTCTGCCCGACCTCCAACATCGCCACCCGGGCCGTCGAGCGGATCGAGGACCACCCGATCAAGCGGATGGTGGACGCGGGCCTGCTGGTGACGGTCAACAGCGACGACCCGCCGATGTTCGGCACCGACCTCAACACCGAGTACGCGGTGGCGGCGCGGCTGCTGGAGCTGGACGAGGCCGGGGTGGCGGCGCTGGCCCGCAACGCGGTCGAGGCCTCCTTCCTGGACCCGGCGGGCAAGAAGCGGCTGGTCGCCGAGATCGACGCCCACCTGGCGGGCTGGCGGCGCTGACCCCTCGTTCCCTCCCCCGGGCCGGCGCCCCGCGCCCCCGGTGCACCGCCCCGTCGACCTCGGTCGGCGGGGCGGTTCGCGTTCGATGGCACCTCCGTTCGGGTGATGGTGCCACTCTGGCGCCAGAAAGGCCTCGACATGGCACCATCGCTGTGCCATGCTGAAGCCATGGACCTCACGCCGTACGTCGAAAACCTCCGGAACGAGCTCGCGGTGGCGGCCGCCGCGGGCGGCGACGAAGCCCGCGCACTGGCCGACCGGCTGACGCTCCCGCTGGAGTCGGCCGTGCGGCTCACCCTGCTCAACGCGCTCTCGGCCGCCATGGGCGAGGTCACCCGCGACCTCGCCCCCGGGTCGGTCGACGTGCGACTGCGCGGGCTCGATCCGGAGTTCGTGGTGACGGCGCCGCCCGGCACCGACGCCTTCCACGGCGACGCGCCGATCGTGGTGCCGCCGATGATGCCGCCGGTGGTTCCGATGGCGCCATCCGCGCCGCTCGTGGTGCCGCCGGTGGTGCCGCCGGTGTCGGAGTCCGACGAGAGCGGCACCGCCCGGATCAACCTGCGCCTGCCCGCGAACCTCAAGGCCAGGGCGGAGGAGGCCGCCGGACAGGAGGGCCTCTCCCTCAACGCCTGGCTGGTCCGGGCTGTCGCGGGTGCGCTGGAGGGTGGCCAGCCGTCCGCCCGGCCGGCCGCCGGGCTCGGCACCCGCACCACGCGCACCGTCGGCGGCCAGGGGTTCACCGGCTGGGTCCACTGACACCGACGAGCCCGTAGCTTCCGCACCCTTCCACAGCCCTTCGCACCCCTCCGCAGCCTTCGCACCCCTCGCACCCCTTCGACGTCACCCCCGCTCCGACCAGCGGGAACACCCACACGAGCCAAGAGGACGGGACACCCATGCCTACGTACGAGACCGACGGACCGATCTCCGCCACCTTCGAGTTCGAGATCGGCTCGTTGTGGATCACCGCCGGCAAGCGCGCCGACGCGGTGGTCGAGGTCCGGCCCGCCAACGCCGCCCGGGAGGCGGACGTCAAGGCCGCCGAGTTGACCCAGGTCGACTTCTCCGGCGGTCGGCTCACCCTCAAGGGCCCCAAGCAGCGCACCGTGTTCTCCAGCAAGAAGGGCTCGATCGAGGTCCTGGTCGAGCTGCCGGCCGGCTCCGACGTGCACGCCGACTCCCCGATGGCGGACTTCGTCACCGAGGGCCCGCTCGGCGACTGCCGGCTGAAGACCTCCATGGGCCGGATCCAGGTCGACCGGGCCGACAGCGCCCGGCTCAAGACCGACATGGGGGACATCCGGCTCGGCGCCGTCACCGGGGGCGCCGAGGCGTCCGGCTCCGGCCGGATCGAGATCGGCACCGTCGGCGGCGCGCTGACGGTCAAGAACAGCAACGGGGACACCGAGATCGACGAGGTGCACGGCGAGCTCACCGCCAACGCCTCCAACGGCCGGATCCACGTCGGCCTCGCCGGGGCGGGCGTGGACGCCAAGTCGGCGAACGGCCACCTCCGGGTCGGCCGGGTCGTCCGGGGCAAGGTCAGCCTGCACACCAGCGTCGGGGACGTGGAGATCGGCGTCGCCGAGGGCACGGCGGCCTGGCTCGACGTGCACAGCAAGTTCGGCGGCGTCCGCAACTCCCTCGGCGAGACGGAGGGCCCGGGCGACGCCCGGGAGACCGTCGAGGTCCGCGCCAGCACCCAGGTCGGCAACATCATCGTCCGGAGGGCCTGATGACCGCGATCTCGACCACCGGGCTCACCAAGTCCTACGGGGACAAGGCGGTGCTCAGGGGCATCGACCTGCAGATCCCGGCCGGCAGCGTGTTCGCCCTGCTCGGGCCGAACGGCGCGGGCAAGACCACCACCGTGCAGATCCTCTCCACCCTGATCCCGGCGGACGGCGGCACGGCCCGGGTGGCCGGGCACGACGTGGACCGCGAGCCCGACGGGGTGCGCAAGGCGATCGGGGTGACCGGCCAGTTCTCGGCCGTGGACAACCTGCTCACCGCCGAAGAGAACCTGATGCTGATGGCCGACCTCAACCACCTCCGCCGTCGGGAGGGGCGGAGGCGGGCCGAGGAGCTGCTGCGCCGCTTCGACCTCACCGAGGCCGCGCGCAAGCCCGTCAGCACCTTCTCCGGCGGCATGCGGCGCAAGCTCGACCTGGCGATGACGCTGGTCGGAGACCCGAAGGTGATCTTCCTCGACGAGCCGACCACCGGTCTGGACCCGCGCAGCCGGCGCACCATGTGGGAGATCATCCGGGGCCTGGTCGCCGACCACGGGGTGACGATCTTCCTCACCACCCAGTACCTGGACGAGGCCGACGAACTCGCCGACCGGATAGCCGTCCTGGACGGCGGCCGGATCGTCGCCGAAGGCACCGCCGAGGAGCTGAAGCGGATCGTCCCCGGCGGCCGGATCCGGCTCCAGTTCGCCGACGCCGCCCAACTGGGCGCCGCCGCCGGGCTGTTCGACTACGCCGCCGCCGACACGGAAGCACTGCGGCTGGACATCCCCGGGGACAACTCCGTCCTCACGGTGAAGGCCGTGCTGGACGCGCTCGACAACGCCTCCGTACGGGCCGAGTCGCTGGTCGTGGAGACGGCCGATCTGGACGACGTGTTCCTCACGCTGACAGGGGAGGGTGCGCGATGAGCGCGACAACGAGCTACGTGGTCAGCGACTCGCTGACCATGCTGCGGCGCAACCTCAAGCGCGCGCAGCGGTACCCGGCGATGACCTTCTCGGTCGTGGTGATGCCGGTGATGATGCTGGCGCTGTTCAACTACGCCTTCGGCGGCGCGCTGGGCGCGGGGATCGGCGGCGGCAGCTACATCGACTACGTCACGCCGGGCATCGTCCTGATGACGGCGACCTCGGGCGCGGTGGCCACGGCGGTCGGGGTCTGCGTCGACATGACCGAGGGCATCGTCAACCGCTTCCGGACGATGTCGATATCGCGGTCAGCGTTCCTCGCCGGGCACGTGGTCGGCAGTGTGATCCAGACGGTGATCGCGCTGGTGATGGTGACGGGTGCGGCCTTCGCGATGGGCTTCCGGTCCAACGCCGGGCCGGTGGAGTGGCTGGCGGCGGCCGGGCTGCTGATGTTCGTCACGCTCGCGCTGACCTGGATATCGGCGGGCATCGGGCTGGTGTCCAAGACCCCGGAGAGCGCCAGCAACACGCCGCTGCCGCTGACCTTCCTGCCCTTCCTCGGCAGCGCCATCGTCCCGCCGGACTCCATGCCGACGGTCCTGCGCTGGTTCGCCGAGTACCAGCCCTTCACACCCATCATCGAGACCCTGCGCGGCCTGTTGATGGGCACCGAGATCGGCACCAGCGCCTGGAGCGCCCTCGCCTGGTGCACCGGGCTGACGCTGCTCGGCTACTTCTGGTCGCGGAGCGTCTTCCACCGGCGGTGACGGGGGTACGGCCGGTGGACGGCGGCCCGGGCGACGGAACCACCGTCGCCCGGGCCAATGGGCCTGTCTTCGACGTCGGACCCCTGGGCGTGCCCGTAGTAAAGTCCGGGCAAAAGTTCACCCAGGGGGAGTACATGGCGGCCGCCGCGTGGCACAGACGGATCGAGTGGTGGTTCAGGGGCGCCGCGCTGGTGGCGTTCCTGACGTACCTCCCGGGCTACCAGGCCTCCCACTCGGGCGGGCTGGTGGAGGTCGCACGCTGGCTGAACCACCCGGTGCTGCTGCTCGGGGCCGCGGTGGTGCTCCTGGTGGTCTCGATGGTGGTCCAGTTCGAGTTCCGGACCAGGTGGGCGCAGCTCGGCTGTGCCGCCGTCCTGTCGCCGCTGATCGTGGCCGCGGCGGGGATCGGGGGCCTGATGTTCCTCTTCGGTGACGACGGCCGGCTGGTCGACCGCAAACCCGACCCGAGCCGCCCCGACCACGTCCTGACCATCACCGACGTCGCCTTCTCCATCGACCCGATCTACCGGGTCGAGCTGCTGACCGGCAGCGGCTGGACGGCCCGCCACTGGGACCTGGGCACCTGGAACGAGGGCGACGGCTTCCGTAAGGCCGAGTGGTCCGGGCCGGGCCGGATCACGGTGACGGCGGAGCACGAGACCAGGGTCTACACCGTCAGCGACGACGGCCGGCTGGGCGAGCCCGAGGTCACCCGGCGGTAGGGGGCGCCTGTCGGTGGGTGGCGCTAGCGTCACCGGTCATGGGTTTCTCCGGATCTTTCGTGGTGGCGCGCTCCCCGCGGTCGTTGGCCGAACTGTCGGTGGTGCGGGCGGAGGCGGCGCAGCCGCTGTGGCAGGCCGAGGACGGTGACTGGCGGATCCTGCAGACGGCCGGGCCGGTCGAGGCGGGTGTCGAACTCGCGGCGGAGACCGGGGCTCCGGCGCTCGTGTTCCAGGTCCTCGACAGCGACGTCGTGTTCGCGCGGGCGTTCGTCCCCGGCGGCCGGAGCTGGCACTGTGCCTTCCCCGCGGACATGGCGCTGGACTACGAGGTCCCCGAGAAGTGGATCGGCGAGCCCGGGGAGGTCGCGCCCCGCGCGACCGGGTGGGCCGAGGCCGCGGGGCTGCGGCCGGACGAGGCCGAGGTGCGCGCCGTGCTGGAGCGCGACACCGATCCGGTCGCCGAGAGCTTGGTGCTCGACCTCGTCCACGCCCTGGGTTTCCGCTTCCAGGAGGGGTAGGCCCCCGCGCGACGGAGCCGCCACGCGGGGGTCGGGGTCGGGGTCGGGGCCGGGG
Organism: Kitasatospora xanthocidica; assembly: GCF_014656195.1. Lineage (GTDB taxonomy): Bacteria > Actinomycetota > Actinomycetes > Streptomycetales > Streptomycetaceae > Kitasatospora > Kitasatospora xanthocidica. The sequence goes on from NZ_BNBY01000012.1 coordinate 104,087, forward strand.
CCGGGGCCGGGGCCCGTCTGGCTGTCACCAGCGGTCGATGCCCATGACCTTCGCCGCGTTGTGGATGGCGTTGTAGTGCGGGATCGACATGTCGGACTTCTTCTGGCCCGCGGGCAGGTTCTTGTCCGCGGTCCGGAATTCGTCCCGGGCGGAGGCGAGCAGGCCGGTGCCGTAGGAGACCGGGACGTCGTTCTTTCCGTGGATCGGGTGTGACTTGGCCGCGGTCTGGCTGCCCGCGTTGGCGAGGATGCTGCGGGCCTGGTTGTAGGCGTCGGCCTTGACCGTCTTGGGGTTGCGGACCTGTGCCTGCACCCCGGCCACCGGCTGTTCGGCGGCGAGGGCGGCGGGTGCTGCGGCGGCGCCGAGGGCACCGGCGGTCACGACGATCGCGAGGGCGTTCCGGAGGAGCCTGTCCATGCGGGTTCCTTTCGCTGAAACAATGTCAGGGAGTAGTGTCCGCAGCGGATTTGTCATCCGTACGGGTGCGAACGCCTCGGCCACTACCCCGGTGGTCCGCGACGGAAAACCGCGTTCCGCTCGGGGAGTTCGGGAACGATGCGATCAAGCCGTTTTCTCGGAGTGGGGAAGTCGTATCGCCATACTGGCCGGATGGATGCCGATCTCTACCCCGACCTCGTCGCCGCCGGAAGCCTGGGTGCCCTGCTGGAGCGGACGGCCGCCGAGCTGGCCCTGGACATCACGGTGGTGCCGGGGCACTCGGACGTGACGGCGGGCATCGCCGCCTCGGCCGACGGGCGCAAGCCGCTCACCGTCCACATCGGTGCCGAGCGGCGCTGGTTCGGTGTCACCGGCTGGAGCCGGGGGATCGAGATGGTCGCGGGCGGCACCACGGACCTCGGGGACGTCGTCCGGGCGGGCGTGGCCTGGGGCAGCGGGAAGAGCCTGGGGGAGCTGGGCGAGCTGCTGCCGTGGCTGGCGTCCGGCGAGTTCGCGCGGGCGGCCGAGCGCGGCCCGGCCGACGCGGTCGAGGTGGCCTGGCGCCGGCTCGGGGAGCAGGCGGCGGAGGCGCCCGAGTTCCCGGAGTTCGGGGCGCTGGTGGAGGCGACGCGGGCCGAGCCGAGGCTGCGGCAGCTGTTCCCGTTCTCCAGCATGTGGCGGGTCGGCTTCCGGGCCGGCCTCGGCAACGGGCATCCGCCGGCGGTCGTCGTCATCCCGGGCGACGCCACCCGCCCGTACCGCGTGCAGCGCAACCTCGCCTACCAGGGCGGGGAGGACTGGCGCGACGAGTACCTGATCGGCGAGGCCGGGACGGCGGAAGAGGCGGCAGCCCTCGCCGCGGCGCACGTCCCCGCGGACCTCGGTCCGGCCGTCGCCGGGCCCGACGACCTGTGAACGGCGGTTCCTCGTACGGCGGCCCTGTGAACGGCGACCCTGCGGAGGGGGCCGGGCAGCCGGGCCCGGAGGAGATCGAGTGGTGGTTCGCCGCCGTGGCGGACGGCCGGGTGAGCCGGGACGCGGCCGACCGCTGGGCCGGCCGGTGGCTCCACGACGACGAACTGTGGTGGGACGAGCTGTCCCTGTGGGCGCTGGACCTGCTGCACGGCATCGACCTGCCAGCCGGGCCGGACGGGCCGGACGGGCCGGGGGGTCCGTACCTGCACGACGAAGCGCAGGTACGGGAGTGGCTGGCGGAGTTCAGGCGCCGACGCTGACCGCCCCAGGGGCCCGTTTTCGAACCCCCGCCTGCGGGCCGACGCTTCCCCGGCTTTCGGCCGGGAGGTAGCCCCGGGGCACAAGCGCGCCTCGCGGCGTTGCCGTCGGTCGCCGATGTCCCCCAGCCTGGCGGTCGGGAGGTGCCCCCATCCTTCGCCTTGCGATGCGCGCACCCCAACGCCGCCCCGCCCGCGCCTGGCGGGCGGACGACGGGGTTCGAAGCCGGGCCCCAGGGTCAGGCCGTGGTGGCGGCGCCGCGGAGGCGGGCGGCGGAGCGGGACAGCAGTGCCGCCGCGACCAGGACGGGGCTGAAGCCCACCGCGCAGGCGGCGAGCAGGTTGACCGGGGTCAGCCCGGGCGGGGTGGCGGCGAAGAGGGCGGCGGCCAGCGGGGTGGTCAGGACGGGGGCGAGCAGGAGGGCGGCCGCCTGCTTCTTCTGCCGGCGCGTCCACACCTGGGACCTGGCGACCCGGGTGGCGGCGATGACGGCGGCCGCCAGGGCGAGCGCGGGCCCGACGGCCGGGACGAGCAGCAGCGGGTACGGGAGGACGGCGAACAGCAGGGTCAGGTTGGTGCGGCCGGAGCCCTCGGGTTCGGGCCGGGTGAGGCCGTCCTCGGCGAGCGCGGCGTCGGCGATCCGCCGGGGGCTGCCCAGCTGCTCCAGTACGCGGCGGACGGCGGCCTCGTCGGCCGGGTCGTGGTCGGCGAGCGAGACCTCGACGTGTTCGCGCAGGTCGGCGAGGAGTTCGCGGCGGCGCTTGTCGGGCAGCGGGGCGGTGTAGCGGTCGACCGCGTCGAGGTGGGCGCGGACCAGGGGGTGCTCGGTGGGGTTGTTCACGGGTTCTCTCCCGGGGCGAGGACGTGGTCGACGGTTTCGCGGAAGGCGGGCCACAGTGCGGTGAACTCCCGCAGTGCCTCGCGGCCGGCGTCGGTGAGCGTGTAGTAGCGGCGGGACGGTCCGCTGGCCGAGTCCCGCAGGAAGGTGTCGGCGAGTCCGGCGCGGCGCAGCCGGGACAGCAGCGGGTAGATCGTGCCCTGGCTGGTGGCGAGCATCGGGAAGCGGCCGAGTTCCTGGAGCAGCTCGACCCCGTACCGAGGGCCGTCCCGGAGCAGTGCCAGCACGCAGTACTCCAGCACGCCCTTGCGCAGCTGGGTCGCCACCGGCCCGTCGGAGGGCTCGGTGGAGGCCTCGCCGGGGCCGTCGGGGTTTGCGATGCCAGGTACCATGCATCACAAGGTAGCAGGTGGAGCAAGGTAGTGCGATGGACCTTGCGCGGGGAGAGTCGCGGGCGATAATCGTCTATGTGACGATAACGATGAAGAGGCTGCAGGCCGCCGTGCGGTCCATGGCCGCCAAGCTCGACGGCGTGACGACGGGCGACCTGGCAGCGTTCAGCCACCAGGACGGCGCCCACCCCTACCTCTTCGTTCAGGGCGGGGTCATCCACTGGGTCGTGGAGGAGCGGGGCCAGGTGCTCCAGCACCGGAGCACCGGCGACCTCGACGAGGCCCTGCACTGGGTCGCCCTCAATGCCACCCGCTCGATGGCCACGCGCTGGGAGCTGGGGCAGCGGCACCGGTTCCCCGAAGGCCGGGACAGCCGGATCGGCTGGCTGGCCAAGCAGGTCGACCTGCTCCGCCGTCTCGACACCGGATGGGCCGAGCGGTTCCGCGCGGGCATCCCCGTCCAGTGCCCGGGAGTTCGGCTGGAGGACGTGGACGCCCACCCCCTCACCTGGCCGGACGGGACGGGCGACCCGCTCACCCGCCCCCCGGGCAGGTGGTCCACCGCGTGGCGCCGGTCGCGCGGTTGACGGATTCGGTGGCCTGCCGCAGCTGACGCCGGTGCGGGCACGTCTCGGTGGGCCGGGCGGCCGATCATGTCGGCGGCGGAGCGTACTGTCCGCGCCATGAACACTCTTCGCCTCGAATCATGGTCCGAAGCAGGTCTGGAGATCCTGCACCGTCAGAACACCCCCGAGATGACCGAGCATCTCGGGGGGCCTGAGACCGAGCAGGCGATCGCCGATCGTCATCAGCGCTACCTGCGTCTCGCCGGCGGCGAGATGCTGATCGTCCGCCTCGGTGACGAGGCGATCGGTTCGGTCGGGTACTGGGAGCGGGAGTGGGGTGGTGAGGACGTGTACGAGACCGGATACGGGATTCTTCCGGAGTTCGGCGGTCACGGATACGCCGCCGAGGCCCTGCGGTTGGCTGCGGAGCGGGCGGCGGTGCGTGGCGCACGGCGTCACCTGCACGCGTTCCCCCACGTGGACCACGCGGCGTCGAACGCGGTGTGCCGCAAGGCCGGGTTCGAGCTGGTCGGCAAGGTCTCCTTCGAATACCCCAAGGGAACCTGGCTGCAGTCCAACGACTGGCGGCTCGACTTGAGCGCCCCGGGCACCTGACCGCACCGGTCGGACTACCCCCCCCTCGTCCGTCGATCTCACGGACCCGCACTCGCCCTGCCGCCGGCAGAGCTTGCAGGACACGCGCCGCCGGAGTGGAATCCGCACGGCGCGTCACGTCGCCACGAGGTAAGGGTCTGCCGATGCGGCTAGGCCCTCTCTTTCGGATCTTGTCGGATCAGCGCGCGGCGTTGGGCGCCCGGCTGGGCGTGCCGGCGGATCGTCCTCGTACTGGGTCGTACTTGGATGATTCGCCGGTGCGTCCAGGCGGGATGCCCGGCGTCGTGCGCCCGGCAAGATCCGAAAGAGAGGGCCTAGGCGAGCAGGCGGGCCGGGAGGTACGGGGAGTCGACGTGGACGGCCCAGCCGCGGGTGCGGCGGGCGTGGCAGGCGAGGGCGAGGACGCCCAGGCTGAGCGGGGCGTCGCGGTCCGTGTCGCGGTCGGCGACCGAGTGGTGGTCGCGGTGGGCTTCGAGGGCGTCCAGCAGGGCCAGGTTGAAGCTGGTCTCGTCACCCTCGACCAGCTGGGAGAAGAGGACGACGGGCGGCGGAAGGAAGAGCCCGTCCTCGGCCTTCGCGGCGTCGCGCAGGGCCCGTTCGGTGGCCGGGAGCGGGTCGACGCCCCGGAAGTAGTCGTGCAGGGCGACACGGTAGGAGGCGTACTCGGAGCCGTCGGCGGCGGAGTGGGTGGGGCCGGCCAGGACGATCGGGGCGAGGTCCTCGCGGTCGCCGCCGATCAGGGCGAGTTCGAGGGCGAGCTGCCACTGGCCGGGGCCGGAGTACTTGTCCCGGGTGGCGGGGTAGCGGACCGTCCGGCCGTCGACGGCCACCTCGGCCTCGGTGCCGGGCTCGGCGAGGGCGACGCGGAAGAGGGCCGCGCCCAGCTGGGAGGCCCGGCGAAGCGCGGCAAGCTGGGCGTCCGTGACGTCGGCGGACTGCGAGGCGCGGACCAGCAGGAGGTGCGCCTGCCGGTCCAGGGCGCGCGAGAGCCGGTAGGCGGCGAGGCGGTCGTCCGGCGCCGGGTTGATCGCCTCCTGGATCCGGCGTTCGAACCCCGCCTCGCTGTCCGGGTGGAGGGGCAGCGCCGGGGTCGGCCGGTCCAGGCGGACGGGCCCGGCGGCGAACTCGGCGACGGCGTCCGGGCGCCGGTCGCGGCCGAGGGCGCCGACCCGGGGCTCGGGCGTCGGGAAGCCGGTGACCAGGGCGAGCGGGAGGTAGTCCGTGTCGACGGCGGGCAGCCAACCGTGGGCGCGGTGGGCGAGCGCGGCCAGGGCGAGGGGGAGGAGGGGGAGCAGGCTGCGGGGGCGGGTGCCGTCGGCGCGGTCGAGGAGGGAGACCATCCCGGCGTCGAAGGCCTCGCGGTCCCCGGCGGCGAGAGAACGCAGGGTGTGGAGGGCGAGAGCGGCTTCGCTGTCCCGGTCCTGGACGCGGGCGAGCGCGGCGTCAATGGTCGCGAGCCGCTGCTCGGGGGTCTCGGGGTCGGGCGCGTCCTGGTCACGGGTGTAGCCGAAGAAGTGGGCCATGAAGCCGTTGGCGAGTTCGGCGGTGGCGTGGCCCTCGGTGACGCGCATGGACTGCCAGGTGAAGGCGAAGGCCTCGCCGTGCCAGGAGACCTTGTCGGAGAGGATCGCGAGGCAGAACGCGTCCAACCAGGCCTGGGGGCGGACGGTGCTCTCGCGGAGGGAGGCGTCCGCCTCCGAGCGGTCGTAGCTCATCCCGAAGTTCGGGTAGTCGAGGAAGACCTGGAAGCTGTCGTACGAGTAGTACGCGGCGAACGCGATGGCGCCGGCGGCGGCCTCCGTGGCGTCCTTGAGGACGGCCTTGGCCTCGGGGGTGTCGAGGGCGGGGGAGTCGACGGAGAGCGCACCGAGGTAGTCGAGGAACTCGTCGGCGATCAGGCGCCATTCGGTGGCGGCCATCAGCCCGGCGCGCGAGTAGGAGTGGACCATGCCCCCGATCCGGTCGAAGAAGCCCTCACGGGCTGCCGAGATCGCCGACTCGTTGACCTGGTGGCGCTCGATCCGCACTGTGCTGCTCCCCGTTGTTGCCTTGCTTGATCGCAAGCCTAGGCGTGGGGTCGGACAACGTGCCGGGCGGGCCGTTCGATGAACGGCCCGCCCGTGAGGATCAGGCGTCGAACTCCCCGGCACGGATGGCGGAAACGAGGTCACGCCATTCGGTGGGGGTGAGTTGGGCAACGGCGTCGGGCAGCAGGCTGCTCCGGACGTAGACGGCGTCGGACGTGATGGCAACCTCGGGGCAGTTATTGCCATCGCCACAGGCGTTGGGCTTTCGCCATTCCACAGGATCCCTCACATGCTGTTCATGATGCTGGAGATCACATCACGAGAGGCCGACGGATCGAGAGCGCGATCACGCATCGCCCCGATGATGTGCCGGTAGTTCTCCAGCTGGTTCATCTCGGTCAGGAACGCTGGCGATCCTACGGAGTCCAGCTGGACCGTATCGAGCCGGGGTACTGGCCCGCTCGCGTACAGCACTGCGTGACCCGCGCCCTTGAATCCCCCGGCCTTGAACTCCAATACGCGCAGTGTCACGTTGGGGGCTTCCGAGAGGACCAGTAGCTGCTTCAGCTGCTCACGCGCGACTGCCGCCCCTCCGAACTCCATCCGCAGTGCGGCCTCGTGCACAATCGCTTCATATTCGAGCGGATCGCCGCCGGTCAGGAGCTCAGCCCGCCGCATTCGGTTCTCGACCCGCGCTTCGATGTTCAGTGGTCGTAGCGGTGGATGGACCTCTCGGAAAATTGCCCGAGCTGTCTCCTCGGTCTGCATGAGTCCCGGAGCATGGCAGATCTGATACGTCACCAACACTCGTGCGTAGTGTTCGACCTCGGAGATCTCAAGAATCCCGGCAGGGACAAGCCCTCTGTGCTCCTCCCACCACCCCTTGGTTCGATCGGCGGCCATCTCGGCGACCGCGTCGACGTATGCGGCGTCGGCCTCCTCGTACTCGGATGCGAGTGCCAGGACACGTTCAGCGCTGATCGGGTAGGCACCCTGCTCGATCAGCGTGATCTTGCTGCGGTCCAGCCCGAGAACGGCGGCAGCGTCTCCAGCCGTGCGCCCGGCGGCCTCTCGCATCTTCCGAAGCTCGATGCCGACGCGCTTGCGGCGTGCGGTTGGGGTAGGTGGCATCTCCCCAGCATCCATCGTCGGCGCGCGACGAGTCCAGCGAGCAGATAGGCACATCTTCTTGGCTCGGCTAGCAAATTTGCTATCGCCTGCTCTACAGTCTGTGATGCACCGATCACCGGACGGATCGTCAGAAACGCCGCTCGGGCACCGAAGAACACCCATGCCCAATGGGCTCGTTCACGGCGACGCATCCGCCGGTCTCACCCTTTCCCCCTTCGGGAGACCCCTGTGCGCAACCTCAACTCCCCCTCCCTCACGCTCTCCCGCGACGCCCTCCGGGACGGCATGACCCGCGCGGGCTGGCCGCCCTCCTCCATCGCGGACGCCGAGCTCGCCATGGTCGAGCTCATCGTCAACGCCTGGCGCCACGCGGACACGACCTCCCCGGTCGTCCTCATCCTCTTCCTCCCCAACACCCTCCGGGTCACGGTCTCCGACCGCAGCCCCTGCCTCCCGGAGCAGCGACCCCTCTCCCTCCTCGCCGAGACCGGCCGGGGCCTCCAGCTCGTCGCGGGCCTCACCCACCGGTGGGGTGTCGACCCCCAACAGCTGGGCAAGAGCATCTGGTTCGAGCTGGACGGTGCCGCGTGAGCGCCCATCACCCCATCCACCCCGCCGACCCGGCCCTGCTGCACCTCACCGCCCGTCAACTCTCCGAGTTGATCGTCGAACTCCGGACGGAGGGTCGCGAGTTCGGCCTCCTCTGGCCCTCCGCCGCCCCGGGCGAGACCAACCTCCACGGCCGCCGCCTGATCAACCTCGGCAACATTCCGGCCAGTACCGTGATCAACCTCCTCGCGCTCCTGCGCGAGTACAAGCGCCACCGGGACGCCCACCCCCGATGCTCGGACTCCTGACCTTCAACCTTCTGGCCGCCCTCCTTGGAGCCCTCTGCGAAGCCCGGGCCCACACCGTCCGAGCCGCCCTTGCCTGACCGCACAAACGGGCCGCGCCCCGAAGATCTCGGGGCACGGCCCGTGCCGGGAGACCTGATGCCCAGTGCCGCTGGATCGAGCAGGTTCCAGCAAGTTCGTTGAGCGGCGACGGCGAATCGAGAAGCTGTCCAACAGGGCTCCGGCCGCGGTCCGGGGACCGGTCGAGCACGGCTTCGCGCACCTGAAGAACTGGCGTGCCACGACCAGGATCCGTCGGGAAGGTCGGTCAGGCCGAGGCGGGCCCGCGCCCACGCGTCCTGTCGAAGGCGATGCGGGTTAGCCAGCCGAGGCCGGCCGTGAAGAGCGGTGGCCACACGATCGGCCCGACGGAGTAGCCGACGAGTATCACGAGTGGGATCCAGCCACGGTTGATGGTCCGGTAGAGCACGCTGGGCGGGCGGATGCCGGCGAGCCGCGCCAGGTCGGGCAGTACGAGGAACGCCAGTGCCGCGGCCGTGGTCGGCAGGCCGTACTTCTGGCTCTCGAAAACGGCGAACGCGGCCAGCAGCAGCGTGAGAGCACCCCAGGCGGTTCGTGCAGGCCAACCAGCGCCGTCCGCAGCGGAGTTGCGTGACGGTCCGGCGGTGCCCAGGGGTTTGACGGTCACATTCAGATCATAGATGACAACACGTCAACAGACAGGGGGACCGCGGAAACCAGCACCGCTCATCTGCGCGCGGCCGGCCTCGGTGCGATCGCCGGCCTGGGTTTCGTCGGCCTCGACGGCAGCGACCGCGCTGGGGCGAGCAAGGTCATGAGCGGAAGGCGGCGGCGTTCTCCGCCGCCCACTGCCGGAACGGCCTGGCCGGGGAGCCGGTGACCTGTTCAACGGTGTCGCGCACCGCACGGATCGCGTCGTTGAGGTCCCCGCCGGAGACGTCGAGCACCGCGTCCGCGGCCTCCTCCCCGAAGACGGTGGCCATCGCGGAGTGGGCCTCCTGCCGACTGATCTCGGTGAAGGGCACCTCCCGGCCCAGGGCCGCCGCGATGGCCTCGGTCTGCTGCCGGGCGGTCACCGGATCGGGGCCGGTCAGGGCGTACGTCCGCCCGTGGTGGCCGGGCTCGGTCAGCGCCACCCGCGCCACCGCCGCGATGTCCGCGGGGTGGATCGTGGGGAGCGCGGCGTCCGCGTACGGCGCGTGGACCGTCTCGTGGGCGCGGATCGAGGCCGCCCACATCAGGGAGTTCGAGGCGAACTGGGTCGGCCGCAGGATCGTCCAGTCCATTCCGCTGCTCTTGAGCGCCTGCTCGACCGCCAGGTTCTCGGCGGCGGGGCCGAGGTGGGAATGGGTCTGGACGGTGATGGAGGACACCAGCACCACGTGCTCCACCCCCGCCTCCCGGGCGGCCTCCAGGATCTCCTCGTCCGGCCCCAGCCGCGACACCAGGAACAGCGAACGCACCCCGGTCAGCGCGGGCTTGAGCGAGGCCACGTCCGCGAGGCTGCCCGCAACGGCCTCGACGCCCTCGGGGAGCCCGGCCCCGGCGACATCGCGGGTGAGCCCCCTGAGCGGCCCGGCGCCGTGCGCCCGCAGCTCCTTGAGGAGTGCACTTCCGATGTTTCCCGTGGCTCCCGTGACGAGAATCATGAGCGTCCCTCCCGGTGTTCGAAATGATCAACCGGAGGTCACGCTAGGACTTCAAGCTCACTTCAGGTCAAGGCGACTCCCGGCCGGCCGTTGCCTGCCCTACTCGGGTCGCCGGCGTGCGAGATGGACGGTGATGTCGGCGGTGATCTCGACCGTCTCGGGCAGGACCCGCGTGATCGCGTCGTACGCCTGCCTGCGCCTCGATCGCGGCAGCTGGAGATACGCCGAGACGGTCGACAGGTAGCCGACGTAGTCAGTGGACCGCATCGTCAAGCGCCGCTCGACGACGGCCTGCTGAACGTCGAGGAACAGCTGGGACCGTTGCAGTTCCGTACCCGGCCACTGCATCTCCTCATCCGGAGCGGTTCCGTCGGGAGAAGGAATCTCATCGCTTTCCAGGAACGGCGCCCGGGCAGCACGCACCGACTCCTCGACGGCTGGGTCGGCCGGCTGGACCGGGCCACCGCATGAAGCGAACACGCCCTCCGGTTCAAGGAGCGCCGCCACTCTCGACCATCGACCCTCCGGGCGTGTCCAATGCAGGGCCGCCGCCGCATAGACCAGCCCATGGGGTTCGCTCGGCCGCAGGTCCTCGAACGCGGCCCGCACGGTCGTCACGTTCGCGGGAACGGTCTTGTTCAGCTCGGCAAGCATGGCAGCGTCGGGGTCGGTCGCCGTCACCATGACCCCGTGCCCCGCGAACAGGCGGGTTGCCTTGCCTGTCCCCGCACCGATCTCCAAGGCCGTCCGAACCGGTCGGCCCGCATACGTCGTCACCAAGTCGAAGAGCTCTTCGGGATACCCCGGCCGGAACCTTTCGTAGGCTTCCGCGATCGCGCCGAAGCTCAGTGCCCGTGCAGACATGTCGAGCATCCTGGCACGACCGGGGCAGGCCCTGCTCGGCAATACCCGGTGATCCTTGGCCTTCCGATTCGAGGCGTCCTGGTCGGACGGGAGTCTCGATCGGGTGGCTGCGGCCGCCGCCGTGCCTGAGAGCAGGGCCTCTCGGTAGCCCGCACAGGGTGTCGACGCCAACGAGCGCGGGAAGTCGGCCCGGCCGACTTCCCGCGCAGGCCTCCGCCCTGCGGAGGCTGTCGGGCCGACAGTCGTCAACCACCGGGGGAGCTCAGCCGTCGGCGGGTCGGCTCCCGCGGTTCGCCTTGTCGAGGAGCGACTGTGGCACCGGTTGCGCGGCAACGGCGGCCGCCCGCCGCTACCGGAATGCGGGCAGGTTGCGCGCGGCCCATGCGCCGAACGGCGCGGCCGGGCGGCCCAGGACTGCCGCCACGTCCGGGCTGACCGCCAGTTCGCTGGGGAACGGGAGGCCGAGGACGTCCAGGGCGCCGGGGATGATCTCCTCGGGCATGAACCGCGCCAGCTGTGCGTGGGCCTGTTCGCGGGACAGCTCGACGAAGGCCACCTCCTCGCCGAGGACCTCGGCCAGCGCCGCGGTCTGCTCTCGCGGGCTGACGGGCGCGGGGCCGGTGAGCTCGTACGTCCGGCCGGCGTGCCCGTCCTCGCGCAGCGCGGCCGCGGCGACCGCCGCGATGTCGGCCGGGTCGACGAGGGGCAGCGCCACGTCGCCGAAAGGGGCGAAGACCGTGCGCTCGGCGCGGACCGTCTCGGCCCAGGCGAAGGCGTTGGAGGCGAAGCCGCCGGGTCGCAGGACGGTGAACTCCGGTCCGGAGGTGCGCACGGCGGCCTCGAACTCCCGCAGCCGGGCGTGCGACGGCGAGTCCGGGCGGGTGGCGTTGGCCTGTGAGGAGACCAGGACGATCCGCTCGACCCCGGCGTCCGCGGCGGCGGACAGCAGGGTGTCCGGGCTCTCGCCCCGGCTGTTGAGCTCGCCGCCCAGCACCAGGAACAGCGCCCGGGACCCTTCGAGGGCGGGCCGCAGGCTCGCGGCCTCGCCGACGGTGCCCCGGACCCACCGGACGCCGGCCGTGTGGTGTGCGGGCTGCGCCTGCCGCGACACGGCCACGACCTCCTCGTCCGCCCCTGCCAGCAGCTCCACCAGCGTCCGTCCGATGTTGCCGGTGGCACCCGTCACTGTGATCATCGCGATCCCCTCCCGTTGTGAGTTAGTCGGCTGACTTAGAAAGACCGTAGCACGCGTCCACCGGCGGCTGTCTATAGTGAGTTGGGTGACTGACTCAGTGAATCGGCGCGTAGCGGCGTCCCAGAAGCGCCGACGGCTCACGGCGGCCGCGGCCCGGGTCCTCCACGAGCAGGGGGTCGAGCGCACGACGCTCGCCGACATCGCGCGCGAGGCGGACGTCCCGGTCGGGAACGTCTACTACTACTTCAAGACCAAGGACGACCTGGTCCGTGCCGCGCTGTCCGAGCACGGCACGCACCTGGGCGAACTCGCCGAGGAACTGGGGCGGTTGGCCGACCCGCGGGGCCGGCTCAAGGCGCTCGTCGAGGCCTGGATCGGGCAGCGCGACGTCGCCGCCCGGTTCGGCTGCCCGGCCGGCACCCTGGCCGTCGAGCTGGACAAGCGGGCCGACGGGGTCCTCGACGCGGAGGCCGGCGCGGTGATCCGGCAACTGCTGGAATGGGTGGGCGGGCAGTTCCGCGAGCTGGGCCTGCCCGACCCGGACGGCCTGGCGCTCACCCTGGTCGCCGGCTACCAGGGAATGTCGCTGCTGGCCAACGCCCTGCGCGACCCGGACGTCATGACCCGGGAGGGCACCCGGCTGCTGCGCTGGCTCGATTCGCTGGAGGTTCCGGCGGGCGGTTGAGCGAGTCTCAGGGGGCCTGGGGGCCTTCGGGGCTCGGGGGGCTCAAGAGTTCGGGGTTCGGTCGCCGAGCAGTCGGTGGGCGAGGAGGTGGAGCGCCGCCTCGACGCGCTCGGGGGAGACGCCCTGGTCGCGGTGGCGGCGGTAGACCTCCGGGGCGAGCGGCGCCAGCAGGTGGTCGGCGAGCACGTCCGGGTCCGGGGCGTGTGCCGCCGCCGCGAGCATCCGGACGTGGGCGCGCCAGAAGCCGTAGGCGCCGGTGGTCAGGCGGGCCGGGCCGGTCTCGGCGCCGAGCAGCAGGTGGGAGTGGCGCTCCAGCAGTCGGACCATCGCCGAGTAGAAGGCGCTCAGCCGCTCGGCCGGGGTGGTGGCCGGTTCCGGACCCAAGGGGCCCTCGCCGCGCAGGAGTCGCTCCTGGATCTCGTGCTCGTGGGCGTCCAGCAGCGCGCGGGCGATCGAGGCGCGGTCGGGGTAGCGGCGGTAGAGCGTGCCGCGGCCGACCCCGGCCGCCTTGGCGATGTCGTCCATCGTCACGGTCGCCGGGTCGCGGGTGGCGAACAGCTGCTCGGCCGCTTCCAGGACCTTGGCTCGGTTGCGGGCGGCATCGGCGCGTTCGGCGGGTGGCATGGGGCGATCCTAACAAGTGGACGCACCGTCCACTTGGGGGCTAGCATCGGCCCCAGTCAAGTGGACACGATGTCCGCTTAGTGCTTCCGGAGGTACGTCGTGCCCTGGCTCCTCCTGCTCGCCGCCGGCCTGGTGGAGGTCGTCTGGTCGCAGAGCATCAAACCGACCGACGGCTTCACCCGGCCCGGCCCCACCGCCCTGTGCGTGCTGCTCGGCGCGCTCTCCGTCTACCTGCTCTCCCGGGCGATGCGCGACCTCCCGGCGGGCCTCTCCTACGCGCTGTTCACCGGGATCGGCACGGTCGGCGCCATCACGCTCGGCACGGTCCTGCGGCACGAACCCCTCGGACTGGGACGGCTGGCCGCCCTGCTGCTGATCGTCGCCGGGCTCGTCCTGGCCCGGCTCACCGCCTCGGACTGAGCGCCGTCGCGCCCTACCCGCCGCTCCGGTCGTGCGGTCCGACCGTCGTCGCCAGCGCGCCCGGCAGTTCGGCGCAGGCGGTGCGGAGCCGCCGTACGAGGTCCTCGCGGGTGTGCCCGGACGGCTGCGCCACCCAGCCGTCCAGGGCCTGGTGGAACGCGGCGACCGACATGTCCACCGCTAGCCGGGTGCGCAGCTCGGCGGTGCCGGGGCGTGCGGAGCTCGCAGGGTCTGCGGGGCCTGCAGGGGGTGCGAGGCTGAAGCGCCGGTTGATCGCCGACACCGCCGCCCGGGTCGTCCGGTCGCAGAAGGCCAGCCCGTGGGCGTCCATCGAGGGCGTCCGGGCGGCCAGTCGCCGGCTCGCCAGTACGCGATCGGCCCAGCCGTCGGCCGGCATCCGGCCGATCGCCCCGGCGAGGGACTCCTCCAGGACCGTCACGAGACGGCGTCCTTCCGCCGGGTGGCTCTCCAGTACCTCCAGGAACGCCGCCCACAGGTCCTGGGTGGGCGCCATCGCGACGTCTTCCTTGCTGGTGAAGGTGCGAAAGAAGGTCCGCTTGGAGACCTCGACGGCCTCGCACAGCCGATCCAGCGTCACCCCGTCGAAGCCGTGTGCGTCGAACAGCTCCAGTGCGGTGTCGATCAGCGCCTGGCGGGTGCGCAGCTTCTTGCGCTCGCGGAGCGGGAGCGCGGCGGCCGATTCGGTGCCGTTCGCAGCGGTCTTCGCGGCGGTCTTCTCGGAAGTCATCGCGGCCAGTGTATTCGGGGCAGAGGTGCCACCTGTAGGCTTATGCCACTCAGTGGCAGAATCTTGGGGAGGATCTTCCATGCGTGCACTCCTGGTCGACCGCTCGGCCCCCGGCGGCCTGCGCCTCGGTACGGCTCCGGACCCCGAACCGGCGTCGCACCAGGCGCTGGTGAGGGTGACCGCGACCTCGCTCAACTACGGCGAGGTCGCCTTCGCCCTCGACTCGGTGCCCGACGGCACCGTCCTCGGCTGGGACGCCGCCGGGGTCGTCGAACGCGCCGCCGCCGACGGCTCCGGACCCGCCGTCGGAACCCCCGTGGTCACCCTGATGCCCGCCGGGGCCTGGGCCGAACTGCGGGCCGTCGACACCGACGTGCTCGGCGTGGCGCCCGCCGGCGCCGACCCGGGCGCGCTCGCCACCGTTCCGGTCGCGGGCGCCACCGCCCTGCGCGCCCTGCACCGCCTCGGCCCGCTGCTCGGCCGTACCGTCCTGGTCACCGGCGCCACCGGCGGCGTCGGCCGCTACACCGTCCAACTCGCCCGCGCGGCGGGCGCGCACGTGGTGGCGTCCACCGGCTCGCCCGCCGAGAACGGCGACCTGCTGCGCCGCCTCGGCGCCCACCAGGTGGTCGCCACACCGAAGGAGGCCGCCGGACCGGTCGACGGCGTGGTCGATCTCGTCGGCGGACCCCAACTGGTCGAGGCCTACGAGATCCTGGGCGAGGGCGGCACCCTGGTCGCGGCCGGACACAGCGCCGGCCGGGGCGAGGACTTCCCGTTCGGCGCGCTCTTCGGCGACCGGTCCCGGCACGACCGCTCCGTGGTCACCTTCTTCCTGCCCGCCTGCACCGGCCTCGGCCGCGACCTCGGCTGGCTCGCCCACCGGGTCGCCGCAGGCGAGCTGGACCCCGGCATCACCTGGCGCGGCAGCTGGGACGGCGCGGCGGAGGCGGTCGACGCCCTGCTCGGCGGGCGGCTGCACGGCAAGGCGGTGCTGACGGTCGGTTCCTGAAGCCGTGCCAGAAGGTCGGGGCCCAGGCGTGTGGGCCCCGGCCGTACGGCGGGCGGCTGCCTACCGGAAGTCCACCGCGTGGTCCCGGACCCACGAGCGGACGTCGCGCGGCGGCCGCCCGAGCACCCGCTCCACGGTGTCGGTCACCCGCTCCGGCTCACGGGTGAACGACTCCCAGGCCCGCAGCCGGGAGTCCACGAACGCCGCGTTCCCCCAGGCCGCCGTCAGCTGTTCGCGGGCCGTCTCCGGCGCCAGCTCCTCCCACCGCAGGTCGACGGCCAGCTCCTCGCCGATGATCGCCGCCAGGTCGGCGTGCGCGAGCGACTCCGGCCCGGTGACGACGTACCGGGCGCCCGCGTGCCCGTCCTCGGTGAGCGCCCGCACCGCGACGTCCGCGATGTCCCGCTCGTGCACCAGCGAGCGGCGCGCCCGCCCGTACGGCCAGCGGACCACGCCCTCGCGCACCTGGCCGGCCCAGGCGAGCAGGTTGCCGGCGAAGTCGATCGCCCGGACGAAGGTCCACTCCAGGCCCGAATTCCGGATCAGCCGCTCGATCTCCTGGTGGAAGACCGCGGCCGGCTCGTCGTCCGCGAGGTCGGCCACGTCCGCCGACAGGTAGACGACCCGCTCGGCGTGCCGGGCGATCAGCTCGACGACCCGGGGCTCCACCGGCAGCCCGGGCCACATCAGGTAGACCGCCGACACCCCGTCGGCCAGGGCCGGCTCCAGGCTCTCCGGGTCCGTCAGGTCGCCGCGCACGGCCTCGACCCCCGCGGGCAGCGAAGCCTTCGCGCTGTCCCGCACCAACGCCCGTACCTCGTGGCCGCCTTCGGCCAGCGAGGCCACGACGTGCCTGCCCACACTGCCGTTCGCGCCGATCACCAGAATCTTGGTCATGCCCGGCCCAACACCGGGTGGCCGGGGGCTATGCCCGAGCGCTGTGCCCGAGCGCTGTGCCCGAGCGCCGTGTCCGAGCTGCTGCGCCCGGTCGCCTACCAGCCGCACTCCTCCGGGCCGACCGGCTCCAGGCCGACCTGGCGGGCCAGCCACCGGGCCCGTTCGAGGTCGCCGCCACGGAAGTGGACGAACAGCGTGTGGTCGTCGGAGGGGCGGTCGAAGTCGACGTTGCGACTGTTGACCGCGATCTGCAGATGGGTGTCCTTGGCGCGCGGCTCCAGGCCGAGTTCCGGCACGGCGGGCCAGAAGAAGTGCGTCCAGGACAGCGAGCCGGGGCCGCTCCCGACGACGTCCAGGAACAGCTCCTCGAACCCGCCGGGCGGCTCCGCCTTCGCCTGGAACTCGAGCGGGCCCAGCCCGTCGAACCGGGGATCCCCGGCGTCGAACAGGCCCCGGACCTCCTCGTATCCGAGACGGGGGTGGTTCGGCCAGGGGGTGGCGCCCCGGCCGGTCGGGAAGGCCGCGAACAGGCGGCGCGCCTCGGCCGGCGTCCGGGCGGTGGTCTCGCCCTCGACCAGGAAGCCGTCCATCGGTACGGCGAGCGCCAGCAGCCGCCGGGCGGCGTCGTGGGCGGCCCGCAGGTCCGGCGTCCGCAGGACCGGAAGGGCTCGGGAGGTGCTCATGGCGAGGAGTCAAACAGCCCGGGAGCGCCGGATCACCCGAATAAGCCGGGGCCGGCCCTGTAGACCGGGGCGGGCCCTGCGGCCCCGGGCGCTAGGCTCGCCGGATGCCCGACGAACACCTGCGGCTCGCCGTCCTGGGAAGTGCGACGCCCTACCCGAGCGCCGACAACCCCTGCTCCGGCTACCTGGTGTCCGGCGGTGGCGCCCGGGTCTGGGTGGACGCCGGCACCGGCACCCTGGGCCCGCTGCAGCGCCACGTCCGGCTGGACGAGCTGGACGCGATCTGGATCTCCCACCTGCACGCGGACCACTGCGCCGACCTGCTCACCGCCTACTACGGCGCCCTCTACGCGGACCTCCGGCTCGCCGCGCCGATCCCGCTCTACGCCCCGCCCGGCACCGCCGACCGGCTGGCGGACTTCCTGACCAACACGGCGCGCCGCAGCCCGGTCGAATCAGCCTTCGCCGTCACCGAGTTGACCGACGGCCACCGGATGGAGGTCGGCCCGCTCACGCTGACCAGCCGGGCGGTGGAGCACGGGATGCCGGCCTTCGCCCTCCGGGTGGCGGCCGGCGGCCGGTCGCTGGTCTACTCCGGCGACACCGCCCCGTGCCCCGCCCTCACCGAACTGGCCCGGGACTGCGACCTGTTGCTCTGCGAGGCGGAGATCGCCGAGCCCGAGCCGGACGCCGGCGCCGGGCTGCACCACACCCCCGAGCAGGCCGGTGCCACCGCCGCGGCGGCCCGCGCCGCCCGGCTGGTGGTCACCCACGTGGGCCGCACCATGACCCCGGCCGAGGCCGTCGGCCGTGCGGCGGCCCACTTCGCCGGCCCGGTCGCGCACGCGGACCCGGGTGCGACCTTCACCGTCTGACGGCCGGGGGCTGGGGCCGTAGCCCTGGCCTCAGCCGACCCGCACCACGTACTTGCCGGTCGCCCGCCGTTCCTCCATCGCGTCGTGCGCGGCCGGGACGGCGGCCAGGTCGGGCAGTTCGGTGACGGGCAGCTCCAGGCCGCCGTCGGCGAGAAGGTCGACGACCCGGCGGATGGCCCGGGCGAGCCGCTCCGGGGCGGTGGCCGCGAAGCCGCGGTGGCTGAAGCCGGTGACGCTCAGGTTGCCCGCCATCAGACGGCCGAGCGGGGGCAGGTCGGCGACGGCGCCGCCGCCCGCGTTGCCGAACAGGACGATCCGGGCGCCGGGTGCCGCCACGGCGAGGTCGAGGTCCAGGGCCTCGGTGCCCAGCGGGTCGAGCACGAGGTCGACGCCCCGGCCGTCGGTGGCGGTCCGGATCGCCTCGGCCAGGTCCTCGTCGCGGGCGAAGGCGTGGTGGTAGCCGGTGGCGAGCGCGGCGGCGGCCTTCTCGGGGCGGCCGACGGTGCCGATCAGCCGGCCGCCGCCGAGCAGCGGGACGAGCTGGGCGAGGGCGTGGCCGATCCCGCCGCCCGCCGAGTGCACCAGGACGGTGTCCCCGGCGGTGAAGCGGCCGGCGTCGGTCAGCAGCAGCATCGCGGTGGCCAGGCCCAGGGGGACGGCGGCGGCCTCGCGCAGCCCCACCCCGTCCGGGAGCGGCACGGTGAGCACCGCCTCGGCGGTCACGACCTCCGCGAGCCCGGCGCCGACGGGTGCGGCGACCACCCGGTCGCCCACGGCCAGCCCGGTGACGCCCTCGCCGAGCTCCCGGACGGTGCCGGACACCTCCTTGCCGGGCCGGTACGGCCAGTCGGCGGCGTACGCGGCGTCGCCGCGGCGGGTCATCACGTCGACGAAGTTCAGTCCGGCGTAGGCGACGTCGATCGTCACCTGTCCGGGCCCGGGCCTGGGCGCCTCGATCTCCCGGATCTGCGAGTTCTCGGCCCCACCGGGTGCGGTCATCACCAGTGCGCGCATGTCGGTCCCCCTCGACTACGATGTTCGACGAACTACGAAATTGACGCGGGACAGTGGTACCACGTCGCTTCGATGGATGTCGAACATCGCAGATCAGGGAGGTCCCACCGTGCCCCGCAGCACCCGCCGCCGACCGGCGCTCGCGCACCCCGCGACCGAGGAGATCGACCTCTTCGACGTCCTGCACGCGCTCTCCGACCCCACCCGGATGACCATCGTGCGTGTTCTGCGCGCGGAGCCGGAACGGGCCTGCGGCACCTTCCCGGTGGACGTGGCGCCCTCGACCCTCAGCCACCACTTCAAGGTGCTGCGCGAGTCCGGCCTGATCAGCCAGCGCGAGGAGGCCAACCGCCGCTTCTCCGCACTGCGCGCGGCCGACCTGGAGCACCGCTTCCCCGGCCTCCTGGACACCGTCCTCGCCGCCCACGACCGCACCGCGTCCGGGGCGGTGTCCGGGGTCGGGTCCGGGGCCGGGGCGGGTGCGCGGGTCGAGGGCGGCGAGGAGGGCTAGGCGGGGAGGGCCAGACGGGGAGGCTCGGTCGGGGGAGGCCGGGTGCGGGGGGTCGGCGGGGCTCAGTGCCGCCGCCAGACCACCCAGTTCTGCGTCGCGTCGGCCCGGTCGACGTACCAGTCGGCGGGGTGGCCCGGCCACCAGGCCTCCGGCGGCTGTCCCGCCAAGGGCAGCGGGGTGACCAGGACGTCCGCCTCCGCGGGGACGGGCTGCCAGCGCGGGTCGCGGTACCAGACCCGGCCCTCGTAGGCCTCGAAGGCGTAGGTGTCGCGCAGCGAGCCCTTGACGTCCCAGGCGAAGACCACGTTCTCGGCCTGCCCGATCCCGGAGTCGCGCCTGAAGGTGCCCGCCGTGTCCTGGCTGACCTTCTCGTGCGGCACCGAGATGTGCGCGGTGATCGTCGCGGTCGCGAAGGCGCCGAACAGCGCCAGGGAGAGGCCGATCGCCGGGAGCACCCGCCGGCCCCCGGAGAAGCGCACCATGACCACCGCGGCGAGCACGACCAGTGCGGCGGCGGTGGCCCGGAACATGTTGAGCCTGGTCCAGTCGGCGGCCAGGAACGAGACGTCCGGCAGGCCCCAGAGCACGAAGAGCTCGTCGCGCAGCTTCGAACCGGCCGACAGCACCACCGCCCCGGCGAGCAGCACCGTCAGTCCGGCCGCCAGGGCCGCCGTGCGGACCAGGACGCGGCGCCCGGACCCGGCCAGCACGGCGGCGCCGACCAGGAAGGCCGACGGGACGAGGTACGAGGTGTAGCGGGCGTAGACCCAGTCGTCGATCCGGCCGTCGGCGGGCAGCGCGGCGGCGGCGGCGAGGGCGGTGCCGACCAGCAGCGCCACCAGGACGCCGCCGGTGATCCGCAGCTCCCGCGGGGCGCGGCGGTCGAACACCGCGAACAGGCAGGCGACGACGGCCAGCCCGCCGATGCCCCAGGTGGAGACGGTGAAGTACCAGATCTGTCCGGCGGTCCGGGTGAGCGTCCGCTGGGCGGCCTCCGGGTCGGTCAGACCCCGCCAGAGGAACCCGCCGACGTCGCTGTTCGCGACGCCGAACCGGGCGCGCAGCCAGGCGGAGAGCAGCTTGCCGCCGAGCACGCCGAGGCCGAGCGTCGCGAGCCCGGCGACGGTGCTCCGCCACGGCGCCCGACGCAGCAGCAGGACGCCCAGGAACACGGCGGCGGTCAGGGCGACCACCACGCCGCCGCGGTCATGGGTGGCCATCGCGTACCCGGCGGCCGCGCCCGCGCCCACGGCATGCCAGACGCGGCGCCGCAGCGGGCCGTCGGCGAGCCAGCCGTGCAGGCAGAGCAGCCAGGCGAGGATCAGGACGGGCAGCACGGCGTCGGTCATGACGAACTGCGAGTAGAAGATCACCGGCGGCAGCAGCGCGGTCACGGCGCCGAAGACGTACGCGAGCCGCCGGTCCAGGCCGAGCCGGCGCAGCGCGACGTAGGCGAGCGGCAGGATCAGCGCGTTGACCGCCGCGTTCAGGCCCATGATCAGCTGGTAGGCGGTCACCGGGTCGTCGGCCAGCCGCAGCGCGGGGGAGATCAGCAGCGGGTAGCCGCCGGGGAGGACCTCGCCGACCGGGATCGCCGTCGGCGGGCGGCCGGCCAGGACGCGGGCCAGGACGAGGTAGGAGTCCTCGTCGGGGTGCACGGACGGGAAGTTCAGGTGCCGGACGAGGACGAGCCGGAACAGCAGCTCGGCGACGTAACCGGTGAGCAGGGCGATGCCCGGCCGGGCGGCGACCCACCGGGTGACGGCGGGCAGGGTGGATCTGAGAGGCCGCATGGGCCGCACCCCTCCTAACGGATTCTTCTGATGGCGGTATATGTCGTTTGACTGACTATATGGTTCGCCTCGAAGGGAGCAGTACGCCGCCCGGGCCGATCCCGGATCACCGCCCCGTCGCCGGCGCCGCCGTCCTTGCCGCTGCCCGGTGGCGGCGGTGGTACGAGACCGTGACGGCGGCCAGCAGCGGGGCCCAGGCCACGGTGGGCAGGTAGCGGAAGCCCACCAGGAAGTGGCCCGCCGGGGTCATGTCCGTCCCCGGCATCGCCCACCACCCGGCGAAGGGCGTCCAGAGCAGGGCCAGCCCCGCCGCGCCGAGCGAGGCCGCCAGGACCACCGCGCGGGGGAGGGATGCCTCAGTCCGCCGTCGGGGAACACCGGGGGACGCCTGCCGCCGGGAACGCCCGCCGCCGGAGCGCCCCCCCGCCCGTGCTCAGCGCAGGCGCGAGGAGGACAGGATCGACGCCAGGTGCGCGACCACCATGCCCCAGGTGATCACCGTGATCCCGGCGAGCGTCGCCCGGGTCGCGTCCAGGTTGCCCAGTCCGGCGTCCACCGCGGCCGCCGTCAGCAGCACCAGCGAGGCCTCGATGCCGTTGGTCACCCGGTGGATCTTGAACACCGAGGCCAGCCGGCGGGCCGTCGCGATGCCCTGCGAACGCGGCTGCGTCGACTCCTCGTCCGCCGGCGGCTGCCCGCTGCGCGCCCGGGCCACGTCCACCAGGTCCGTCGAGGCCTTGAGCAGCACCACGCCCAGCGCGGCCGCCAGGCCCACCGACACCCACAGCTCCGAGCCGCCGCGCGCGGCCCGTACGCCCGCGCCGATCATCAGCGCCGCGTCCGCCAGGTAGGCGCCGAGCCGGTCCACGTACACCCCGGCGATGCTGAACTGGCGCTTCCAGCGCGCCACTTCGCCGTCCACGCAGTCGAAGAGCAGGAACAGCTGGAACAGCACCGCCGCCAGCACCGCGCCGGTCAGGCCCGGGATCAGCAGGGCGGCGCCGCCGCCGACCCCGCACACCACCATCACCCAGGTGAGGGTGTTCGGGGACACCGAGGTGCGGACCAGCTGCCGCGTGGTCCGCAGCGAGATCCGCCGCATGTACAGCCGACCCGCCCAGTGCTCACCGTTGCGGCTCTGCAGCTTGGCCTGCGGCTGGCACACCTCGCGAAGCTCGGCGAGCGCCGGAGCAGCCACCATGACGACATCCCTCCACCTGTCCCGTAACGATCACCACAGGCTACGGCCTGCACGGAGCGCCCCGACCAGCCGGTACGGCTCCCGCGGCCCCGCCCGCCGCCGGTGCGGCCGGGCGAAAACCGGTGGGCCCGCCGACGGGCCCCGGGCTAGGCTGCGCGGGTTCGCCGGAACCGGAAGCACCGGGCCCGACCACCCTTGCCCCGCAAGCCCGTTGACGTGCACCGCGACGACCGGGGAGCGGCCGCGGGGCGACCGGGGAACGGCCGCGGAGCGACCGGGGAACGGCCCCGGACCGGAACGAGGAGTTGCCAGACCCATGGACACCACGGGCGCCGCGCCACACCGCCCCGACCTGGCCCGACTGCTGGACGGCCACCGTCCGCAAGGCCCGGTGGAGACCGCCGACCACGAGCGGGCCCGCCGCCTCCTCGACGCCGACGACCCCTGGAACCGGGGCACCTTCCCGCTCCACTTCACCGCCTCCGCGCTGATCGTCCACCCGCCGACCCGCCGCGTCCTGCTGCGCTGGCACGTCCGCCAGCAGGCCTGGCTGCAGATCGGCGGCCACGGCGACCCGGGGGAGACCCGGCCGCTCGACATCGCCCTGCGCGAAGGCCGGGAGGAGACCGGCCTGGACGACCTCACCCCGTGGCCCGACGCGGCCCTCGTCCACCTGGTCGCCGTCCCCGTGCCCGCCTCGGCCGTCGAACCCGCCCACGTCCACGCGGACCTGCGCTTCCTCCTCGCCACCGACACCCCGGAGCTGGCCCGGCCGGAGAACCCGGCCTCCCCGCTGGAGTGGCTCACCGTCGAGGAGGCCGCGCTGCGGACCACCGAGGACAACCTCCGCGAGACCCTCGCCCGCGCCGCCCGCCTGCTCCCGCCCGCCTGACGCGCCTCCCGCCCCACGTACCTCCCGCCCGACGCACCTCCCCTGGAGACCACCGGATGCACACCGACCAGATCCTCATCTTCGACGCCGACGACACGCTCTGGGAGAACAACGTCCTCTTCGAGCGGGTCATCGACGGCTTCCTGGACTGGGTCGCCACCCCGGCCGAGCGGGCCGCCACCCGCTCCCTCCTGGACGGCATCGAGGCCGCCAACTCCGCCGCCCTCGGCTACGGCGCCACCGTCTTCCGGCAGAGCCTTGCCGACTGCCTCCAGCGGCTGAACGACCGCACCCCCAGCACGGCCGAGCTCGCCCGGATCGACGAACTGCTCACCCCGCTGAACCGGCGGGAGGTCGAGCTGATCCCCGGGGTCGCCGACACCCTCGCCGCGCTCGCCGACCGCCACCACCTCCTCCTGCTCACCAAGGGCGACCAGGAGGAGCAGCAGCGCAAGGTGACGGTGTCCACCGTCGACCACCACTTCCGGGGCGTCCACATCGTGGCCGAGAAGTCCGTCGACACCTACCGGCAGCTCACCGCCGACCTCGACCTCGACCCGGACCGGACCTGGATGATCGGCAACTCGCCCAAGTCCGACATCGCCCCCGCCCGCCGGGCCGGCCTGCGCACCGTCTACATCCCGCACGAGCACACCTGGGTGCTGGAGCACGAGGAACTCGGCCCCGACGAGGCGACGCTGCAGCTCGGCGCCTTCACCGAACTGCTGCGCCACTTCTGACCGGCGCTCAGCCGACCAGCGCGGCCGCCGACACCGGAGCCCCGTCCCGGTACAGCCAGGCCCGCTCGGCCGCCGACCACGCGCTCGTCGTCAGCAGATAGAGCGCGGCGGCCACTGGCACCAGCAGCGCGAACAGCACCGACCCGAACGACAGGTACGGCAGCAGTCCCGCCCCCGGCTGCGGGGCGGGCTGCGCCGCGGCCGCCCGCCGGGCCCGGCGGTAGTTGACGAACCCGACCGCCGCCAGCCCCGCGTACAGCACCCCGAACACCGCCACCTGCCCGGCACCCTGCGCCCCGCCCACGTGCAGACCCAGCGGCACCCCGAACAGGGTGTGGTCGAGCAGGTCGTTCGGCGTGGTGAACAACCGGTACATCACCGAGAAGAACGGGATCTGCACCAGCAGCGGCAGACACCCCGCGAACGGCGACACCTGCTCCTTCCGGTACATCTCCGCCAGCGCCTCCTGCAACTTCTCCGGACGCTTCTCGTACTTCTTCCGCAGCGCGGTGACCTTCGGCGCGAGCACGGCCCGCGCCTTCTCCCCCCGCGCCGCCGCCCGCGCCAGCGGATGCAGCGCGAGCCGAACGGCCACGGTGAACAGGACGATCGCGAGGGCGGTCGGAAGGACGTGGGCGATGGCGGCGACGACAGTGTGCGCGACGGCGACCGCGGGATCGAGAACGGCGAGAACGGACATGGTGAAGCGAGCCCTCCGGGGTCTCAGAACATGAGTGATCGGCGGAGGACGGCCGCGAAGAGGTACGGAACAGCCGTACGGGGATTGCTCGTACGGAACTGCGAAGGCTTACGCGGCCGCCAGGGCCGCCCCCGGCGCCCTGGGGCGTCGCCGGCCCCGGGCATCCGGATCACGCTGCGGAAGGAACGCCGTACGGAACGCCCGACGTCGCAGCACCCCGCTGCGCACCGCCGCCGGCGCCCGCGCACCCAGGAGCCGAGCCCCCGCCAACGCCCCGGCGACCGCCCCGGCCACCAGCGCCACGGCCGCGACGGCGGCCACGGAGGCCCAAGTCCCGTCGCCGCCCACCAGATCCCCGGTCAACACCCGGAGCAGCCCCAGCACCATCGCGACAACGGTCACGGCCACTCCCCCCTCGGTGTCTCGCCGGCTACCGGACGTACAAGCAGGACGATCCTACGGCCCGCCGGGTTCCCACCTCCATCAGGGAAATCCCCTACGGAACTGCCGGACCGTGCGGGGCCTTGCGGGGGTGTAGCCATCGGTGCTACGCGGGGCTACCTTGGGAGGATGAAGACGATTTCCCAGCGGGAGTTCCGGAACAACTCCGCCGCGGTGATGGACGCCGTGGAGGCGGGGGAGACCTTCCACATCACCAGGAACGGGGTCGAGGTCGCGGAGTTGCGGCCGGTGTCCGGGCGGCGGCGGCTCACGGCGGAGGAGCTGGTGGCGCGGCACGTGAAGCTGCCGCGGGTGGACTACCAGCAGATGCGCAAGGAGGCCGAGGAGGACTTCGGGCCCGAGGAGCTGGCGGGCGACGAGCGCGACGACCCGTTCGAGCGCCGACGTGGCTGAGCGCCGGAGGGCGTCCCGGCGGCGGCCCGCCGGGGTGCTGGACACCTGTGTCTACATCGACCTGGCGCTGCTCAACCCGACGGACCTGCCGGCCGTGCCGGAGCTGACCGCGATCACCTTCGCGGAGCTGCAGCAGGGCGTGTCGATGGCCCGCGACCCGGCCAGCCGGGCGGCCCGGCTGGAGGTGCTGGGCGCGGCGATGGCCGACTTCGACCCGCTGCCCTTCGACGCGGCCGCCGCCGCCCGCTACGGGACGCTGGTCACCCTCACCATCGCCGCCGGACGGCAGCCGCGGCCGCGGCGGATCGACCTGATGATCGCCGCCGTGGCCTCCGCCCACGGGCTGCCGCTGTACACCCGCAACGTGGCGGACTTCCGGGGGCTGGGCTCGGCGGTGGAGGTCATCGGGGTGTGAGGGCGGCGGTTCCGTCCTGTCCGACCGGGTCGTCGTCGTTCAGGGGTCTGGTGGTGTGGCCCGGGACCGCCCGAGCCACACCACCGCGATCCGTACGGGCGCGCCGTCCGGCCCGGTGGGGTCGGGAGAGGGGAGCGACGGGCCGTGCGACGGCCTGTCAGGCCAGGCGGACCGCCGTCCCGGTCGCGGCGGAGGTGCGGGCGGCCTCCAGGACGGTGAGGGTGGCCACCGCGTCGCGCGGGTCGACCGGGGGCGGGGTGCCCGGGTCGGTGAGGGCGGCGGCGATGCCCGCGTAGAAGGCGGGGTAGTCGCCCGGGTCGGTCGGCAGGGTGATCGCCGACTCGTCGGTCCCGAGGGTGCCGTAGTGCGCGGGCTCGTCGGCCCCCCAGGGGCGGGTGCCGTCGGGGCGCAGACCGGCCCGCAGGTCGGCCTCCTGCGGGTCCATGCCCGCCTTGACGTAGCCGGCGGTGTCGCCGAGGACCCGCAGCCGGGGGCCGATCAGCGGGGTGACGGCGCTGGTCCACAGGTGCGAGCGGGTGCCGGAGGCGTGGGTGAGGGCGAGGAAGGCGTCGTCGTCCACGACCGCGCCGTCGCGCCGCACGTCGATCTCCGCGTACACCGTCTCGACCGGGCCGAACAGCGTGAGCGCCTGGTCCACCAGGTGGCTGCCCAGGTCGTACAGCGTGCCGCCGACCTCGGCCGGGTCGGCCAGCTCGCGCCAGCCCGGCTTGGGCTTCGGCCGGAACCGCTCGAAACGGGACTCGAAGCGGTGCACCCGGCCCAGCGCGCCGCCGCGCACCAGCCGGCCGGCGGTGAGGAAGTCACCGTCCCAGCGCCGGTTCTGGAACACCGAGAGCAGCACGCCCCGCTCCTCGGCCAGCCGGCACAGCTCCTGCGCCTCGGCGGCGGTGCCCGCCAGCGGCTTGTCCACCACGGTGGCCAGGCCGGCCCGCAGGGCGGCGCCGGCGAGCGGGGCGTGGGTGCGGTTCGGCGAGGCGATGACGACCAGGTCGAGCGCGTCCGGGTCGGCGAGCAGCTGCTCGGGGGTGTCCACGGCACGGGCGTCGGGGTGCTCGCGCCGCAACTGCTCGCGCCGCTCGGGGTTGGCGGTGACCACGGCGTCCAGCCGCAGCCCCGGCGTGGTGGCGATCAGCGGTGCGTGGAAGGCCGAGCCGGCCAGGCCGTAGCCGATCAGGCCGACGCGCAGCGGCCGGTCGAGCGGGCGGTGGGAGGTCTGCGGGTTCATGCGGCCCACTCAATCACGAGGCGCCCGGTTGCTCCCGGTTTCGGCGTCGGTATGGAGGGTGCGGAGGTGGGGGCCGGGGCGGGGCGAGGGCCGCCGGGTCAGCCGCGGGCGTCGGCCGGGTCGGCCGGGGCAGCCGGGTCGCCCGGGGCCTCGGGGAAGACCGCCGGCTCGTGGTCCGGGCAGTCCACCCGCAGCCTGCCGTCGCCGAAGGGCGCGTCGACGAAGTCGCAGTGGTGCGGTGCGTCCGGGTCCTCGGGGTGGGCGTCGGGCCGGTAGAAGCGGCAGGTGACGCAGGTGCGGGAGACCGGGACGGCGCCGTGGCGCTGGAGCGTGCGGATCATCGTGGTGGTGCCGCGCAGCATCGCGGCCACGGTGTCCGGGTCGAGGGCGGCGAGCGCCTCGCCGAGCGGCGGCGGGACCTGGGCGAGGCGCTCGGCCTCGGCCCGGCCGGCGTCGGTGAGGGTCAGGGTGACGGCGCGGGAGTCGGCGCGGTCGCGTTGACGGTCCACCAGTTCCTTGCCGGCGAGGGTGCGGACGGCGTCGCTGACGGTGGGCGCGGTGGAGGCGAGCGCGGTGACGATCTCGCCCTGGCGGCGGGGCCGCCGGTCGCCGGCCAGGAACAGCAGGATGTCGGCCTGGAGCGGGGTGAGCCGGGCCGGGCCGGTGTTGTGCCAGGTGCTGAGGCGGACGGCCTGGCCGAGCCGGGTGAGTCCGAGCAGCAGCTGTTCGCCGGGGGAGAGTCCGGGCAGTGGGTCGGCCATGTGTCCGGTCCTCTCCTCTGGGTGGTTTCCCTGGTCGGCTTCCTCGGTCGGCCCGCGAGCCGTGCGTCCTTCGACGCCCTTGCATTCTAGGCAGTGCCAACTATATTTGGCCCTGCCAACAATCGCTTGGCACTGCCAACGAAGCGAACGGAGCACAGCCATGCCCCGACTCGGCACGGTCGACCCCGCGACCGCCGAACCCGCCGCCAAGGCCCTCCTCGACAAGGTCGAGCGGGCCCTCGGCGTGACGCCCAACATGATGCGCGCCATGGCCTCCTCGCCCGCCGTCCTGGAGGCCTACCTGGCCTTCGGCGGCGCCCTGGCCAAGGGGCGTCTCGGCGCCGGCCTGCGGGAGCAGATCGCCCTGGTCACCGCCGTCGAGAACGCCTGCGACTACTGCTACGCCGCCCACCACGTGCTGGGCGCCAAGGCGGGCGTCAGCCCGTCCGACCTCGCGGCCGGCGGCCACGCCGGGGCCGCCGACCCGAAGGAGGCCGCGGCCCTGCGGTTCGCCCGGGCCGTCCTGCGCAGCAAGGGCTTCGTCTCCGACGAGGACCTCGCCGAGGTGCGCGCGGCCGGCTACGGGGACGGCGAGATCGGCGAGATCGTGGGCGCGGTCGCGCTGAACTCCTTCACCAACTGGTTCAACTCGGTCGGCCGGACCGAGATCGACTTCCCGGCCGTCCCGCTGCCCGCGCCCGCGGCCGCGCCCGCGCCCGCGTCCGGGCCCGCGCCCGCGCCCGCGTCCGCGTCCGCGTCCGGGCCCGCGCCCGGGCCCGCCCCGGTTCGCGGCTAGGCGGCCGGTTCCGGCCCGCGCCCGGTGCCGGTGCCCCTGCCGACCGCGGCGGGAGGGGCACCGGCACCGTTCCGGTGGGCGGGACGTACTGCCGTCGGCCAGGTGTGCGGATTAGGCTGTGCCGCGTCAGGGCCCTCGCACGACGCAAGACGCTG
Organism: Kitasatospora xanthocidica; assembly: GCF_014656195.1. GTDB lineage: Bacteria > Actinomycetota > Actinomycetes > Streptomycetales > Streptomycetaceae > Kitasatospora > Kitasatospora xanthocidica. The sequence continues at coordinate 132,933 of NZ_BNBY01000012.1, forward strand.
CAACATTCCGGGAGACACGCACGTGGCAGACCGCAAGCCCATTGAGTCCTGGCTGACCGACATGGACGGGGTCCTCATCCACGAGGGCACGCCGATCCCCGGGGCGGAGGAGTTCCTGCGCAGGCTGCGGGAGTCCGGCAAGCCCTTCCTGGTCCTCACCAACAACTCGATCTACACCCCGCGCGACCTCAGCGCCCGCCTGGCCGGCATGGGCCTGGAGGTGCCGGAGGAGTGCATCTGGACCTCCGCCCTGGCCACCGCGAAGTTCCTCAAGGGCCAGCGCCCGAACGGCACCGCCTACGTGATCGGCGAGGCCGGGCTGACCACCGCGCTCTACCAGGCCGGCTACGTCCTGACCGACAACAACCCCGACTACGTGGTCCTCGGTGAGACCCGCACCTACTCCTTCGAGGCGCTCACCAAGGCGATCCGGCTGATCAACCAGGGCGCCCGGTTCATCTGCACCAACCCGGACGAGACCGGCCCCTCCACCGAGGGCGTGCTGCCGGCCACCGGCTCGGTCGCGGCGCTGATCACCAAGGCGACCGGCGTCGAGCCGTACTTCGTCGGCAAGCCCAACCCGCTGATGATGCGCGAGGCGCTGAACACCGCCGGCGCCCACTCCGAGACCGCCGTGATGATCGGCGACCGGATGGACACCGACATCGTCGCGGGCATGGAGGCCGGCATGGAGACGATCCTGGTGCTCACCGGCCTGACCGCCGCCGCCGACGTGGAGCGCTTCCCGTACCGGCCGACCCGCGTGGTGAAGTCGATCGCGGACCTGGTCGAGCTGGTCTAGCCTCTGCGGTGCTGTCGTGGGCCCCGTTCCGGCCGTTCGCCGGGGCGGGGCCCGATTCGTACGTTTTCGGCTTGCGGGGAGGCAATGCGCGGATGAGCACGACGGGGGAGTCACCGGGCCTGGAGGTGACGGGCCTGGGGTCGGGGGGCCCGGAACGGGTGAGTCCGGAGTCGGAGGGCCCGGAGGAGAAGCGGGTCACCTGGGCGGAGCTCTACTTCGACCTGGTCTTCGTCTTCGCCATCACCCAGGTCTCCGGCCTGCTGCACCACCACCACGACGCGGCCGGACTGGTCCGGGCGCTGGTGGTCTTCGTGCCGGTGTACTGGTGCTGGGTGGGCACCACCGTGCAGGCCAACATCCGGGACGTGGACAACCTGCGGGACCGCCTGGGCATCCTGCTGGTCGGCCTGACCGGCCTGTTCATGGCCCTCGCCGTCCCGGGCGCGTACGGCGGGCGGGGCGTGCTGCTCGGTGCCGCGTACTGGCTGGCCCGGGTGGTGCTGCTGCTCCTGCTGGTCCGGATCCCGGGCGTCTGGCGCGGCCCGTACGGGGTGGGCGTGCTGGTCAGCGGGCCGCTGCTGGTGGCCGGCGGGCTGCTGCCGGAGGGGCCGCGGCTGGCCCTGTGGGCGGCGGCCTCGCTCTGCGACCTGGGCGCGCCGCTGGTGTTCCGGCGCCGGCTCGCGAAGGTGGCCTACCACCCGGCGCACATGCCGGAGCGGTTCGCGCTGTTCCTGCTGGTGGCGCTCGGGGAGTCGATCGTCGGGATCGGCGGCACGGCGGCCTCCGCCCGGCTGGACGCGGCCGAACTCGCCGCCGTGGCGGTCGCGTTCACCATCTCGGCGGGCCTGTGGTGGCAGTACTTCGTGTTCGCGGCGGACGCCATGCGGCACGCGGTGGTGATCGCCGACTCGCGCCGGGACATGGTCCGGCGGGTCTTCCAGTACGGGCACCTGGCGCTGGTCGCCGGGGTGATCGGGGTGGCGGTCGGCTTCGGGGAGACGGTCGCGGACCCGGGGCGGGCGCTCGGCCCGGGGTCGGTGACGCTGCTGTACGGCGGGTGCGGGCTGTACCTGCTGACCTTCGGGTACACCCGCTGGATGATGTTCCGCCAGGTCGCGACGACCCGGATCGCGGCGGCGGCGGTGGTGCTGGCGCTGCTGCCCGCGATGGTGCGGCTGCCGGCGCTGGTGGTGCTGGTGGTTCTGGCCGTACTGCTGGTGGCGCTCAACGTGCTGGAGCACCTCCGGGTGGAGCGCGCCGCCCGGGCCGCCGCCCGGGTCCCCGTGCCGGAGGCCGCCGCTCGGGTTCCCGCGCCGGAGGCCGCTGCCGCTCCGGGGGAGTGAGTTGTCGGTGGGCCTGTGTAGCGTTCGGGGTGAAAGAGGGCGTGCGGCGCAGCAGCCGCGGTGTGGGAGGTAGATGTCGTGACGGACACGGTCGAGGCGGGCGTGGTCGAGGCCGGCGCGGGCGGCGGGCTGGAGCTGCCCGAGTCCTGGCGCGGGGTGCTGGGCGCCGAGGTCGAGAAGCCGTACTTCGCCGAGCTGGCGGCCTTCGTGGCGGCCCAGCGCGCGGAGCACGAGGTCTTCCCGCCGAGCGGCCAGGAGTTCGCCGCGCTGGAGGCGACGCCGTACGAGAAGGTCCGGGTGCTCGTGCTCGGGCAGGACCCGTACCACGACAACGGCCAGGCCCACGGCATGAGCTTCTCGGTGCTGCCGGGCACCAGGACGCCGCCGTCGCTGCGCAACATCTTCAAGGAGCTGGACGCCGACCTGGGCATCCCGGCCCCGGACAACGGCTACCTGATGCACTGGGCCGAGCAGGGCGTGCTGCTGCTCAACGCAGTGCTCACGGTCCGCGCCCACGAGGCCAACTCGCACAAGGCGAAGGGCTGGGAGAAGTTCACCGACGCGGTGATCAAGGCGGTGAGCGAGCGCGAGGAGCCGGTGGTCTTCGTGCTGTGGGGCAACTACGCGAAGAAGAAGCTGCCGCTGATCGACACCGAGAAGCACGTGGTGGTGCAGGGCGCGCACCCGTCGCCGCTGTCCGCGAAGCTGTTCTTCGGCAGCCGTCCGTTCTCGCAGATCAACACCGCGCTGGACGGCTTCGGCGGTGAGCCGATCGACTGGCGGGTGCCCGACCTGAAGCAGGGCTGAGGGCCGCTCCGGTCCCGCCGCGAGCGGGGCCGGAGCGCCGGGTGGCCGTGGGCCGGACGGGGTCGATCTCCCGTTCGCCCACGGCCACTTGCCGTTCACCGTCGGCTGCCGGCGGCCGGTGCCGGGTGTGCTTAGCTGGTGCCGACCGGTCGCCGGACCGGTCCTGGGAGGGGCGGTACGTGCACGGGCTGGGGCGGACGAGGGCGTTTCGGTGGGCGGGGGCCCCGCGCTGGGCCGTGGGGGCGGCGCTGGCCGGGGTGCTGGTGGCGGTGTCCGGGTGCGGCGGCGCGGACGGGGGCGCCGACGGGGGCGGCAAGGGCCCGGGACCGGGCTCCTCGGCCGCCGCCACGGCTGCTGCCGGCGGTACCGGCTCCGGTACCGGCTCCAGCTCCGGTACCGGCTCCGGCTCTGCTGCCGGCAGCGGGGGCGACGGAGCGGGCCCGGCCACCGGGCCCGGTGGTCTCGCCCAACTGCCCGGGCAGGCCTTCTACGTCTCCGACCAGACCAACGCCGCCCGGCAGGTGACCGCGCTGCGTGGCCAGGGCCGCACGGCGGAGGCCGACACGCTGCTGCGGATCGCCGCCCAGCCCTCCTCGCAGTGGCTCGGCGAGCAGGGCGCCCGGCAGATCGCCGAGCAGGTGAGCCGCCGGGCCGCCGAGGCGGGCCGGACGGCGGTCTTCGTCGCGTACGACATCCCGCACCGGGACTGCGGCCAGTACTCGGCCGGCGGTGCCTCCGACGCCGCCGCCTACCGGGCCTGGATCACCGACGTCGCGCAGGCCCTGGGCGACCGCAAGGCCTGGGTGGTGCTGGAGCCGGACGCCGTCGCGCACACCCTGGACACCTGCGGCGTCAAGGGCGACCTGGCGGCCGAGCGGTACGGCCTGCTGGCCTTCGCCGTCCAGGAGTTGAAGAAGCGTCCGAACGTCCGGGTCTACCTGGACGCGGGCAACCCGGGCTGGGCGCAGGACCCGGAGGAGCTGGCCGGCGCCCTGCGCAAGTCGGGCATCGCCGCCGCGGACGGCTTCGCCGTGAACGTCGCCAACTTCTACGACACCGACCGGAACGTGGCGTACGGGGCCCGGCTCTCCGCCGCACTGGGCGGGAAGCGCTTCGTGATCGACACCAGCCGCAGCGGAAACGGCGCGCTGGGCGGCGACTCCTGGTGCAACCCGCCCGGGCGCGCGCTCGGCGAGCGGCCCACCGCCGAGACGGGCCGGCCCGGGGTGGACGCCTACCTGTGGATCAAGAACCCGGGGGAGTCGGACGGCGACTGCGGCCGCGGCGAGCCCCGGGCGGGCGAGTTCTGGCTGCCGTACGCGCTGGGGCTGGCGCAGGCGGCGCGCTGACGCCGCCCCGGGCCCGCGCCCGCCGCCGGTGTCGGGTGTCGGGTGTCGGGTGTCGGGCGCCGGGTGTCTGGCGCCGGGGTCGACCTCGCGGTGGCCGGTCCTCAGCCGGTGACCTGGATCCAGCGGGCGACGGACGGGGTGCCGGCGGCGTCCGTGAGGAACAGCATGTACCAGCCCGGCGGCAGCAGGTTGGGGTTGGCGGGGAGGGCGAGCGAGACCCCGTCCGCCGTCCGCCCGGTGATGTCCAGGGCCACCGAGCGCTGCTCGACGTCCGTGACGTGGGTGACCGAACTGGGCCGGATCAGCTTGGCGGTGGCGACCGCGTCCGGCCGGGAGGTGCCGACCCGGACGGTGCCGCCGAGCTTCGCCGCCTGCGGGGCGGCGTCCACCCGCGGGCGGTCGCCGCGGTAGAGGTAGGGCGGGGTGTAGATCTCGATGCGCTGCTCGAAGCCGCCCGGCTGGGTCTCGGCCTTGTCGGCGAAGAGCGGGTTGGAGCCGAGCACGGCGACCCGCCCGTCCGGCAGCAGCAGCGCCTCCGAGTGGTAGTCGCGGCCGACGGTCGGTTCGGCGACAGGGGTGAAGCCGTTGGTGTCCGGGTGGTACACCTGCGCCTTGAGCAGGTCGCTGTCGCCGCGGCCGCGGTAGCCGCTGGAACCGCCGGTGGTGAAGACGGTGTCGTCCGGGAGGATCACGCTGTTGAGGTAGCGGGTACCGCCGGCCGGCAGGTCCGGCCCCGGGGTGAAGGCGGGTACGGCGGCCGCCAGGTCGGCGATGTCGGTGCGGGCCGTGGACAGCGGCGACTCGCCGACGCCCCCGCCACCGAGGACCATCACCTTCTGGGCCTGCGCGGGCGGCAGCAGCACGGAGGAGGAGGTCTCGGTCAGGCCCGGGTCGCGCAGACCGGGGACGGGCTGGAAGGCGTTGGTGGACAGGTCCCAGACGCCGGGTTCGCGGCCCTTGTCGGCGGGGCCGTAGCCGCCGTTGGAGCCCGAGTAGAAGAGCTTGCCGGAGGCGGTCAGGAAGATCGCCGGGTAGGTCGGGAAGTAGCGGTCGGGCGCCTTCGCCCAGGACTTGGTCCTCGGGTCGTAGACCTCGTTGTCGTTGCCGTCGAGGATCTCCCCGGTGTCGTCCAGCCCGGAGACGGTGACCACCCGGCCGTCGCCGAGCCCGGTCAGCGTCGGGTACCAGCGGGCGTACGTCATGTCGGTGACCGGCTCGTACAGCTCGGTGTCCGGGTTGAACTCGAAGGCGGCGCGGATGCCCTGGTACTCCTGCTTGTCCAGGGTCAGCTTGTCGCTCTGCCCGTACAGGTTGTGGGCGTCGGTCCCGCTCAGGCCCTTGATCCGGTACTGGGCGGAGGAGGCGGCGACGTACTCGGGACCGGTGCCGACCGCCTCCACGAACACGTGCTGCTCGCCGGCGGCGACGACGGTCTGCTGGCCGGAGCCGGTCTTCGTCGCGGCCGGGACGGTCACCGGGACGGTGGTGGCGTACTCGCGGCCGTTCGCGGCGACGAAGACGGTGCCCTTCGGGAAGGTCCGGGCCCGCTCGGGGCTCTCGTTGCGCACCCGCATCACGCCGGCCGCCCGCTTCACCGCGCCGGCCAGCTTCTCGTACCGCTGGGTGCCGCCGGCCACCAGGACCCGGCCGTCGGGCAGCGAGGTGTGACCGCCGCAGAACATGTCGGCCGGGGTGGGGACCAGCTTGTAGGTGTTCCGGGCCGGATCCCACAGCAGGCTCTTGAAGGTGCCCGCGCCGAACTGCTTCTCGTCGTTGCCGGAGCCGGCCACGATCAGGACCTTGCCTGTGCGCAGCAGGGTCGCGTGGACGGCGTTGACCCGGAACTCGGCGGGCAGCGTCAGCGTCTGCCAGTGGCCGTACTGCGCCTTGTACTCGGGGCGGTTGATCACGTAGTGGTGGTACTGCTCGGACGCGAAGCCGAGGACGGCCGGCGCGTTCATCCCGGCCACGGTGAGCGCGACGGTGCTGCCGAGGGCGAAGCGCTTGGTCCGGCCGGTCTTGTGGATCCTCACGGTGGTTGCTCCCTCAGTGGATGGGGGTGCCGCTCTCGGCCCGGTCGGGTTCGGGGAGGGTCTGTGGGGCCCGTTGGGCTTGCGGGGTGTGCGGGGTGTGGTGCGGGGCCCGGGGGTCGCGGGCGTGGCGCGGGCGGCGCTTCTCCAGGAGGACCCCCGGAGCCGCCGGGCCGCCGGTGACGGTGAGGGTGGCGGTGGGCCGGGTCCGGCGGCGGCGTACGGCGTCACCGGCCGAGATCAGGAGCGGCAGGAGGGTCAGCGCCAGGGCGATCCAGGCCCAGGCCCGCATCGCCACGTGGTCGTAGCCGGTGACGTAGGAGGCGGCGATCGCCCCGCCGAGGACCAGGGTCCAGAACAGGTGGAAGCGGAAGGTGGTGAGCCGGTCGGTGCTGGCCGAGCGGCCCTTCGGCGTCACCTCGAAGCGGCTGCGGCGGCGCACCAGCGCCTGCAGCAGCGAGGCCGCGTAGATCGGGCCGCAGAGGGCCGACATCATCATCCCGGCCACCCCGGAGGAGCCGGCCGGCTCGTGCGGGCTCACGTTGTGCTTGCGGTTCCAGGTGTAGAGCAGGAGTTGGAGCGCGGCGGCGTCGCTGTAGAGCATCATCCAGAGCTCGGACGAGACGTGGACGCCCGAGGCGCCGAAGCCCAGGTAGAGCACGCTGGACACACCGCCGAGCAGCCAGGTGAGCGCGGCCATCGGGTAGAAGAGCACCATCAGCGAGTAGTTGAGCAGCCGGCCCGGCGACAGCTGCCAGAGCACCCGCCAGTACCGGGTGAGCAGGGTCTCGTAGGTGCCCCGGCTCCAGCGCAGTTGCTGGGAGAAGAAGTCGGTCCAGGAGGACGGGCCTTCGCCGACCGCGAGCACGTCCGGGGTGTACACGGACTTCCAGCGTTCTCCGCTCTCCGGGTTTCGGCTCCGGTGGAACTCCAGGCCGGTCGCCATGTCCTCGGTGATGGAGTCGTACAACCCGCCGATCGACTGGAGCGCGCGGATTCTGACGGCGTTGTTGGTGCCGACGAACATGGGCGCGCCGTAACGGTTTCCGGCACGCTGGATGAGGGCGTGGAAGAGGTACTGCTGGCTCTCGGCGAATTTGGTGACGGCCGAACCCGAGCTGCGGTAGTTCCCGTACACCTGGGGGCCGACCACGAATGCCACGTCGGGGTCGCGGAAGTAGCCGAGCATGCGCTCGCAGAAGTCCGGCAGCGGGACGTGGTCGGTGTCGACGGAGACCCAGAAGTCGTACTCGTCGCCGTGCTCCTGGAGCCAGGCGTTGTAGTTGCCGTGCTTGCTCCCGGCCCGGAAGCGGCCTTCGGGGCGGTTCCAGTGCGGCCGGCCCGCGCGGGTGAAGTGGCGGACGCCCAGCTCGGCGCAGAGCGTCCGCATTGCAGAATCGTTTCCTTCGTCCAGCAGCCAGACGTCGTACGGTCCTTCGTGCCGCACCGCGCGGGCCGCGGCCAGCGTGGCCCGGACCATCTCCGGCGGCTCCTTGCCCGGCACGCAGGTGGTGAGGAAGGCGACCCGGGTGCCCGGCTGCGGAGTCACCGGGACCGGGTCGCGGGCGACCAGCGTCGCATGGGTGTTGGAGACCACGTTGACCAGCCGGAACAGCTCGACCACCGCGATGATCCCGATCATCACCTTGTCGCCGAGCAGTACCAGGACGTTCGTCTCGTCCAGCCGCTCCGGCCAGTGCTCCGGCAGCAGCAGCCAGATCAGCAGCACCGCCTCCACGACGGGGGCGGCCAGCATCAGCAGGGCGGCGCGGATCCGGTGCGGCTCGCGGCGCAACAGGCTGCGGTACCGGACGCGGTAGGGCTCCGCCGGGAGGTCGGGCAGGGGCACCGGGAGGTCGGGCTGGGGTGCCGGGGGTTCGGGCTGGGACTCGGGCCGGGGCCGGGGAGCTTGTGTCAGGGGAGCCAGGGCCCCGGGTGCTTGTGGCCAGGGCGCTTGGGCGGTGGGGTGGGTGCCCGGGGTGGGGCCGGTGTCCGGCGCGGGGTGGTGGGTGGCCGGCTCGGGGCGGTAGACCCCGCCGCCGAGGTCGTCGTCCTCGTCCGGGTCGTGCGCCGGACCGGCGAGGCGGCTGAAGTGGCCGTAGTCGTACGGGGCTTCGGGTATGGGTAACTCGCTCAGGGCGCTCTCGTCGAGTCGCCCGGTACCTCGCCCGCGGGCCGTTCCGACGCCCTTGCGTCGTGCGAACGGCATGGTCATGAGTGCTCCCCCCGGAATTCGCGCCTTGCTTCGCTTGCTCGGCTCTGCCCGGCCCCGCTTCGCTCCGCAGGGCCGGACCTGGCGCCGTCCGGGTGGAACACCGCCCCCTGAACTGCGGTTCTCCGGCAGTTTCCGGGGCTGTTGTCCCGCACATCCAGTGTGTACGACCCGTCTGGTCGTGCGCCCGTGCGGCGGTCTCGAATGCGGGACCCCGGCGCACTTCCAGTCTTCCCCTCCGGGTGCGCGGGACCCTTTGCATCCTCAACTCTCCCGGAGCGTAACGGCGATGGCAACCGTTGCGGGCAATGATCACCGCCTGAGTGTGACGGTGACGCGGTTCTCGGCCAATATGGCGGGCACTGATGCTATTGCGGCGAATTCGGCATGGAGAACGGCCGGACCAATCCCGAAGGGCGATCCGGCCGTTGGTTCCGACCGGTGGTTCCGTGCGCTGGTTCCGGTGGTTCCGGCTGGGTTCAGCGCGGCGGCAGCAGGGTGGCGCCGGTCGCCGCCTGGACCTCGGCGAACCCCACGCCCGGCGCCGTCTCCACCACGCGCAGCCCTTCGGGGGTCACGTCGACCACGGCCAGATCGGTGACGATCCGGGCCACCACCCGCCGGCCCGTCGCGGGAAGCGACAGCTCCTCGACGATCTTCGGCGAGCCGTCCCGGGCGGTGTGCTCCATCACGACGATCAGCCGGCGGGCGCCGTGCACGAGGTCCATCGCACCGCCCATGCCCTTGACCGTCCTGCCGGGGACCGTCCAGTTCGCGAGGTCCCCGGCGACCGACACCTGCATCGCGCCGAGCACCGAGACGTCGATCCGGCCGGCCCTGACCATGCCGAAGGAGAAGGCCGAGTCGAAGTACGAGGCGCCGGGGGCGACCGTCACCGTCTCCTTCCCGGCGTTGATCAGGTCGGCGTGCTCGGCGCCCTCCTCGGGGTAGGGGCCGACGCCGAGGATGCCGTTCTCCGAGTGCAGCACCACCTCGACGCCGGGTGGGAGGTGGTTGGGGATCAGGGTGGGCAGGCCGATCCCCAGGTTCACGTACTGCCCGTCGCGCAACTCCCGTGCGGCGCGGGCGGCCAGGGCGTTGCGCGGGTCGAAGGCATCGGGGGCTTCGGGGGTGGGGCCGGACCGTGCGAGGGTGGGGCCGGACCGTGCGGGGGTGGGGCCGGACCGTGCGAGGGTGGGGCCGGACCGCGCGGGGGTGGGGCCGGACCGTGCGGGGGCAGGCGCGGGGGCGGGTACGGCTGCGGACGTGGGCATCGGTTCAGGACTCCTGGCGTGCGGGGCGGACGGTCCGGCGCTCGATGCGACGGTCCTCGGGGTCGGCGGCCACCACCCGGTCGACGTACACCCCGGGCAGGTGCACGGCGTCCGGCGGGAGCTCGCCCGGCTCGACGATCCGGTCCGCCTCGACCAGGGTGATCCGGCCCGCCGTCGCGCAGAGCGGGTTGAGGTTGCGGGCGGCCGCGTGGAACACGCAGTTGCCGTGCCGGTCCGCCACTTCGGCCCGGACCAGCGCGAAGTCCGCCGTGATCGCCTCCTCCAGCAGGTACCGCCGACCGCCGAACTCCCGGACTTCCTTGGGCGGAGAGGCCAGCTCCACCGAGCCGTCGGCCGCGTAGCGCCAGGGCAGCCCGCCCTCCTCGACCTGGGTGCCGACCCCGGCCGGGGTGAAGAACGCCGGGATGCCGGCACCGCCCGCCCGCAGCCGTTCGGCCAGCGTGCCCTGCGGGGTCAGCTCGACCTCCAGCTCACCGGCGAGGTACTGCCGGGCGAACTCCTTGTTCTCCCCGACGTACGAGGAGGTCATCCGGGCGATCCGGCCCGCCCGTAGCAGCAGGCCCAGCCCCCAGTCGTCCACCCCGCAGTTGTTCGAGACCACGCGCAGCCCGGTGGTACCGGCGTCCACCAGGGCACCGATCAGTGTGCTCGGGATGCCGCAGAGGCCGAAGCCGCCGACGGCCAGCACCGCGCCGTCGGGGATGTCCCCGACGGCATCGGCGGGGGAGTCCAGGACCTTGTCCAAGGGATCACCTCGTGAGGGAGTGAAGGGAAGGGGGAAGGGGAGCGGGCGGTGGGAGGACGGACGGGCGGGAGTACGGGAGGACGGGAGGGCAGGTGGGTGGAAGGGCGGTGAGCGTGCGCGGTGGCAGGGCATGCCCGGCCCGCGGCTCGCGGGTCCGTCCGAGGCCACCGGCGCACTGCCTCCACCGTCACCGGGCGCGGGCCGTCCCAGCCATGGCGGCCTCCGCCATGGGCCGACGCGGACCCATGGCGGCGACCCACACCCGACCGGCCGGAAGGCGGTGCCGGAGCGGTGGTATGTCGGCCGGGGCCACAACACATCGGGCTGATGCGTCGTCCGGCCACATGTCGCTGTTCCCACCGCACACCTACGGTTCCGGCATCCACCCCGCCGCACCTCAGGAGTCGGTCACCATGCGCAGCTCGACAGCCCTCACCAGGACCGCCTCCGGCGCCCGCCCGGGCGAGTCCCTGACCGGCGGTCCGGCCCGGAAGCTCGCCGCGCTCGCGGCGTGCGCGCTGCTCGCGGCAGGCTGCGCCAAGGCCGGCACCGCCGGGACGAGTGCGGCGGACGGCGGTGGCAAGGGCCCGGTCAAGGTCGGCCTGGTGTACTCCAAGACCGGACCGCTGGCCGCCTACGGCAAGCAGTACCTGGACGGCTTCAAGGCCGGCCTGAGCTACGCGACCAAGGGCACCGGCGCGGTCGACGGGCACAAGATCGAGGTCGAGGAGCAGGACGACGCGGGCGACCCGGCCAAGGCGGTGTCCGCCGCCAAGGACCTGATCGGCAAGGGCTACAAGGTCCTGGCGGGTTCCACGGCCTCCGGCGTGGCCCTCCAGGTCGGCCCGATCGCCGCGCAGAACAAGGTGCTCTTCATCAGCGGTCCGGCCGCCGCGGACAAGGTCACCGGTCTGAACACGTACACCTTCCGTTCCGGCCGCCAGTCCTACCAGGACATCAGGACCGCGGCCTCGTTCGTCGGTGACGCCAAGGGCAAGAAGGTCACCGTGCTCGCTCAGGACAACGCCTTCGGGCAGGCCAACGTGGCCGCCGTCAAGGCCGTGCTGGGCGCCGAGGGGGCGACGGTCGACCAGGTGCTCGCCCCGCCGAGCGCCACCGACCTCACCCCCTTCGCCACCCAGGCCAAGACCGCCAAACCCGACCTGCTGTTCGTCGCCTGGGCCGGCGACACCGCCTCGGCCCTGTGGACGGCGCTCAACCAGCAGGACGTCTTCACCGACACCAAGGTCGTCACCGGCCTGGACCTGGCCGCCTCCTACCCGTTGTTCGGACCGGCCGGCGAGAAGATCTCCTTCCTGAACCACTACTTCGGCGGCGCCGCGGGCACCCCGGTCGAGAAGGCCATGGTCGAGGCCGTCACGGCCGCCGGAGGGAAGCCCGACATCTTCACCCCGGACGGTTTCACCGCCGCCCAGATGATCGTGCACGCCGTCGAGGCCGGCCACGGCTCCGCCGACGACACCTCGGCCCTGGTCAAGGCCCTGGAGGGCTGGAGCTTCGACGGGGTGAAGGGGAGGACCACGGTCCGTCCCGAGGACCACGCCCTCCTCCAGCCGATGTTCCAGGTCCGGCTGACCGGTACCGCGGCCGCGGCCAAGCCCTCGGTGGAGAAGACCCTGACCGCGGACGAGGTGGCGCCCCCGGTCACCCCGATGGCGGGCTGATCCCGATGCCCACCGCCCGCACCGCCTCCACTCCTGCCGTGTCTCCTGCCCTGTCTCCCGATGGGTCTTCTGTCGCGTCCTCCTCGCGTTCCTCCTCCCCGGTGCTGAGTCTGGACGGGCTCGGCTGGTCCGTCCGCGGTGTGCCGATCGTCGAGGACGTCTCCTTCTCCGTCGGCGAGGGCGAGTTCATCGCCTTCATCGGGCCCAACGGCGCCGGCAAGACCTCCCTCTTCAACCTGATCTCCGGCATCTACCCGGCGACGCGCGGCCGCCTCCAGCTCGACGGTGCCGACGTCACCACCGAGACGGTGCACGCCAGGGCCCGCCGGGGGCTCGGCCGCACATTCCAGACCTCCTCCCTCTGGCCGGGGATGACGGTCGCCGACCACGTACGCCTGGCCGCCCAGGCGGCGGCCGGTCCGCGAGCCTCGTACCGGCTCTGGCGCCGCGCCGACCGCTACGAGGAGCAGCTGGCCGACACCCTGCACCGCACTGACCTCACCCACCGTGCGGACGCCCCGGCCGGTGCGCTCTCGCACGGGGAGAAGCGCAAGCTGGAGCTGGCCGTCCTGCTGGTCTCCGACCCCCGGCTGATCCTGCTGGACGAGCCGATGGCCGGCGTCAGCGCGGAGGAGGTGCCCGCCCTCACCGAGCTGATCCGCTCCGTGCACCGCGACCTGGGCCGGACCGTCCTGATGGTCGAACACCACATGGACGTCCTGCTCGGCCTGGCCGACCGGCTCGCGGTGATGCACCACGGCACCCTGCTCGCCCTGGACACCCCCGAGGCCGTGATGGCCGACCCGACCGTGCAGCAGGCCTACCTGGGCGAGGCGCTGTGACCTCCTCGCTGCCCTCCTCTCCGTCCTCCACGCCGCGGGCGGCCGCCTCGACGTCGTCGGCTCTCGAACCCCTCCTCTCCGTCCGTGATCTGCGGGTGGTCATCGACGGGCTGCACATCCTGCACGGTGTCGACCTCGACGTGGCCCCCGCCGGGGTCACCGCGCTCCTCGGCCGCAACGGTGCGGGCAAGACCACCACCGTCAAGGCCGTCATGGGCCTGGTGCCGCGCACCGGTTCCGTCCGCTTGGCAGGTGCCGAACTCTCCTCCCTTCCGACGCATCTGGTCGTTCGTCATGGCATCGGGTACGCGCCGGAGGACCGAGGGATCTTCGCCGGCCTGACGGTCGCCGAGAACCTCCGCCTCGCCGAGCGCGGTGCCCGTGGCGGGGAGGAGGGCGGCGAGCCGGACTACGCGCTCGTCCACGAGCTCTTCCCCGAACTGAAGCAGCGGGCCGGACAGTTGGCCGGGACGCTCTCCGGCGGCCAGCAGCAGATGGTGGCGATCGGTCGGACGCTGCTCAACCGCAACCGGCTGATCATCGCCGACGAGCCCACCAAGGGCCTGGCGCCGAAGATCGTCTCCGAGGTGGCCGAGGTGCTGGCGCGTGCGGCCGAGGCCGTGCCCGTCCTCCTCGTCGAGCAGAACCTCGCCCTGGTCCGTCGGCTGGCCGGCACCTGCGCCGTCCTGGCCGACGGCCGCACCGCCCACCGCGGGGACACCGCCGAGCTGTTGGCCGACGAGGAGGCCGCCCGCCGCCTGCTCGGCGTCGGCTCCCGTCACCCGCTCGCCGGCGGGCCCCGGCCCGCCGCCTCCCCGGCCACCCCTGTCGTCACCACGGAGGTGAAGCCCTGATGGACACCGTCGTCCTCCTCTTCTGTACCGGTCTCGGTCTCGGTGCGCTGTACTTCCTGGTCGCCTCCGGTCTGTCGCTGATCTTCGGTCTGATGGACGTGCTCAACTTCGCGCACGGCGCCCTGCTCTCCATCGGCGCGTACGCCACCTGGTGGGCCGGCGCCGAGGCCGGCCTCTCCTTCTGGCTCGCGGTGCCGTTCGGCACCCTGGTCGGGACGGTCGCCGCCGTCCTGCTGGAGCTCTTCCTGATCCGGCCGCTCTACAGCCGCCCACGCGACCAGATCCTCGCCACCGTCGGGGTCGGGCTCGCCGTACCCGCCCTGCTCATGGGGATCTGGGGTGCCGACGCCCGCCCCTTCCCGCAGCCGGCCCTACTGTCCGGCACCTGGCACGTGTTCGGTGCGACCGTCCCGGTCAACCGCTTCGTGCTGGTGGCTGCCGCTGTGCTGTTGTTGCTCACTCTTCGGTTGTTCCTCGCCCGCACCCGCTACGGGTTGATCGTCCGGGCCGGCGTCGAGGACCGGGCGATGGTCACGGCGCTCGGCATCGACGTCCGGAGGGCGTTCACCCTCGTCTTCGCCATCGGCGGGGCGGCCGCCGCGCTCGGCGGCGCCCTCGGCGGCCTCTACTTCGGTTCGGTCAATCCCGGCCAGGGGACCGGCCTGCTCATCTTCGCCTTCGTCGTCGTCGTGATGGGAGGCATGGGCTCCGTGACCGGGGCCGCCGCCGCCTCGGTGGGCGTCGGCCTCGTCCAGCAGTTCGCCAACTACTACACCGGGGCCGGGCTCGGCGACCTCTCGGTCGTCGTCCTGCTCGCCGTGCTGCTTCTGGTCCGACCCCGTGGACTCACCGGGAGGCTCGCGTGAGCGCCGAAACGCCGATCACGAGCACCGGTGGCCCCGTGGCCGACCGCGGCGCCGCCTCGACAGGGGGGACTGACACCGGCCCTGCCGTGACCACCGTGTCCGCGGAGGGGACTGACACCAGCTCCGCCGACACCGCCACTGTGGCAAGGGGGACTGACACCAGCCTTGCCGAGACCCATTGTGAACACACACGCGAGCCCGGCGCCATCCCTCGAACAGGTGAATCAGTCACTAATCGCTGGACAGTGATGCACAGAGCGCTACGCTGGTGGCCGATCGCCCTGCTGATCACGCTCCTTGTCGCCCCATACAGTGCGCTTCCCGTCCCGGGACTGCTCGACGGCCCGCTCGGCAGCCCCGGAAGTCTCCAACTGCTCGCCCTGTGCCTGCTCTACGGGGCCCTCGCCACCGGCTACGACCTCCTGCTCGGCCGTACCGGACTGCTCTCCTTCGGCCACGCGCTCTACTTCGCGACCGGCCTCTACGCCACCGACCTCGGCATGCTGGAGCTGCGACTGCCGTTCGCCGTCGCCGCGGTGTTCGGCGTCTCCTGCACCGTGCTGCTGGCCCTGCTGCTCGGCTCGGTGAGCCTGCGCGTCACCGGGATCGGCTTCTCCATGGTCACCCTCGCCTTCGCCCAGGCCGGCTCGATCCTCGTCCAGCGCAACCCCGGTGGTGTCACCGGCGGCGAGGAGGGGCGCTCGGCCCCGGCCGACCTGCTTCCCTCCGGCCTGCTCGGGATCGAGAACACGGCCAACCTCTACTGGATCGCCGTCGGCTACCTGGTGCTGACGGTCGCCACGGTCCACTGGGCCGTCAACTCGCCGATCGGCCGGGTCTGGGAGGGCATCAAGGAGAACGAGCGCCGGGTCGAGGTGCTCGGACTGCGCCCCTACGGCTACAAGGTGGTCGCCTTCGTGCTGTCCGGCGCGCTCGCCGGGCTGGGCGGGGTGGTCTACCTGCTGCTGACCGGCGGCGCCACCCCGCAGGCCGCCACCTCGGACGCCACGCTCGCGCTCCTGGTCATGGTCGTCCTCGGCGGGTCCGGAACCCGCTGGGGGCCGCTGCTCGGCGGCGTCCTCTACACCTGGGCGGGCCACCGCCTCGGCGACCTCGCCAACTCGACGGCCGTCGCGGACCTGCCCGCGGCGCTGCGCGTGCCGCTCTCCCAACCCCTCTTCCTGCTGGGCGCGTTGTTCGTCGCCGTGGTCTACCTGCTGCCCGGCGGCCTGGCTAGACTGCCTGCCCGCGTCCGCGTCGCCCGATCCGCCCGCACGGTCCGCGCGTCGGCCGGCGTGCGGACCGCCCGTCCCACCGGAGGTACTCCCGCGTGAGCCAGTCGCCGTTGAAGCCGGAGGAGTTGAAGCCGGAGGAGTTGAAGCCGGAGGAGTTGACCGTCCCCGTGCCCGGTGGGGACCTGGCCGTCCTGCGCTGGCCCGCCGAGGAGCCGGGGGCCCCGACGGTCGTGGCGGTGCACGGCATCACCGCCAACGGCCTCGCCTGGTACGAGGTCGCCCGCCGGCTCGCCGGGCGGGTCACCCTGATCGCCCCCGACCTCCGGGGGCGCGGCGCCAGTCGCTCGGTCGCCGGACCGTACGGGCTGGCCCGGCACGCCGACGACGTGGCCGCGCTGATCACCGCCCTGGGCGTGGGGCCCGTCGTGCTCGTCGGCCACTCCATGGGGGCCTGGGTCACCGCCCTGGCCGCCGTCCGGCACCCCGGACTCGTCCGCCGGGTGCTGCTGGTGGACGGTGCGGTGACGTTCCCACTGCCCGAGGCCGTCCAGGAGGAGGACGCCCTGGCGGCGGTGCTCGGCCCCGCGCTGGCCCGGTTGTCCATGACCTTCCCGGACCGTGACGCCTACCGGGAGTTCTGGCGCAAGCACCCGGCCTTCGCCGGTGCGTGGTCCGAGGGGATCGACGCCTACACGCAGCGCGACCTCGTCGGCTCGGCGCCCGAACTGCGCTCCTCCTGCGTACTGGAGGCCGTCCGGACCGACGGCGCCCAGGTCCTCCTGGACCAGGAGGCGGCCACCGCGGTGCACCGACTGCCCTGCCCGGCCGAACTGCTCTGGGCGGAGCGCGGCCTGCTCGACGAGCCGCAGGGCCTCTACGACCACGGGCGGATCGGGCTGGCCCGGCTGGACCCGGAACGGGTTCCGGCCTCACCGGTGCCGGACACCAACCACTACTCGATCCTCTGGGGCGGGGCCGGGGCCGACCGCATCGTCCGCAGCCTGCTCGCGGACGCCCCCGCCGCGGGATAGCCGGCCCGATCGGCCGGCACGGGACGGCGGGGCCGGGACGGTGGGGCCCGGGACGACGGCGGCCGGTGGGGTGCGGACACCCCGCCGGCCGTACCGCTCCCGACAGGTCAGCCGGCCGTGCCGAGGAAGGTCTCCCAGCCGCCCGCCGGGGCCTGGCCGACGTTGAGCGAGCGCAGCTTGCGCAGGGTGGACTGGTCCTGCACTTCCAGCCACTCGACCAGCTGCTTGAAGGAGACCAGCCGGACGTCGGGCTTGTTCGCGACGGCCTTGAGCGTCTGCTCGACGGCGTCCATGTAGATGCCGCCGTTCCACTGCTCGAAGTGGTTGCCGACGAAGAACGGCGCCCGGTTGCTGTTGTACGCGCGCTCGAAGCCGGCCAGGTAGGAGTTGGTGGCCTGGGTGCGCCAGTCGTTGTACTTGGACGGGTCGCCCTTGGTGCTGCCGTTGGACTGGTTGGCCAGGATGTTGTAGTCCATCGACAGCACCTGGAAGGTGTGCCCGGGGAACGGGATGGACTGCAGCGGGAAGTCCCAGACCTTGCCGTCCTGCACCTTCTGCGGCCATATCTGGAGGCCGCCCGAGGAACTGGCGTCGTACTTCCAGCCGAGCTTGGCGATGGTCGGCAGCAGCGCCTTCTGCCCCTCCAGGCACGGGGTGCGGCCGCCGATGAGCTCCTTCTTGTAGTCGAAGGGGAGCGGGTCGACGTCGGTGAAGCCGGTGTTGGTCCGCCACTGGGTGACGAAGCCGATGGCCTGGTCGATCTCGCTCTGCCAGTCCTCCGGGGTCCACATGTTGACCCCGTTCTTGTCCGGGCGGCTGGAGCAGAAGTGGCCGTTGAAGTGGGTGCCGATCTCGTGCCCGGCCAGCCAGGCCTGGCTGATGAGCTTGATGGTGCTCTTGACCGCGCCGTCCGACAGGTACGGGATGTCGGAGGCGCCGACCGAGTGCTTCGGCGGGTGGTACAGGTCGGCCTTGCCCTTGGGCAGGGTGTAGATCCCCGAGAGGAAGAAGGTCATCGTGGCCTTGTACTGCTCCGCCAGCTTCAGGAAGCGGGGGAACTGGCCGTCGTCGGTGCCGCCCGCGCCGTCCCAGGAGAACACCACGAACTGCGGCGGCTTCTCGCCGGGCTTGAGCTTCTCGGGCTTGGGCTGGTTCGGCTGCGGGCCGGTGTCCGCGTTGGAGCCGTCACCGATCGGGGTGCCCTTGGGGACCACGGCCTGGGTCGGATCGCCGGTGCTGCCGCCCGGAGCGGAACTCGCGCCGCCGCCGGAGCTCGGAGAGGTGGACCCCTGGCCCGAACCGGATCCGCCGCTGGAGCAGGCCGCGACCGCGCCGAGGGCCGCGGTCGCAGCGGTCGCACTGAGCACCGTCCTGCGCGAGATGCTGGTCATGGTCTCCCCTGGGTGCCGATGCCGGTGGTGGGGGCGGCCCGCAGCCGCACCGGTCAAATCGGGCAATTGATGAGTATTCCGCCGTTAGCATGTCATGTCGCTACGGCGGCCACCAAGGTCGCCGAGCTCCGACGACTCTCAACACGCCGGGTATGTCCGGCTGGGCTGCAAGGATCCGGGGTCTGTTGCCGTCCTGTGACGCTTCGCACTCCTCGTCGCCCGGGCAGTACGGTACCGGCGGTCTGCCCGGTTCCAGGGGCAGTTCGTCAGCGTTCGGCCGGGTTGATCGCCCTTTTGGGAAAACTTTTGCCCCTTGATGGGCCGGGCGGCCCGAAGCGCGGTAAGGGCGCGCGAGAGCGACGAGGCAGGGGGAAGAGGGGAGGGAAGGGGAGAGGGGGGAGAGGGAAGGGGCGAGAAACCGCGCGGGCGGCCAGGGCGGCCAGGGCGGGCCGACCCGGCCGGGGCCGGCCGGGTCGGTCAGAGGGCGGCGAGCCGGCGGTTGCGGCGCACGATCCGCGCGATTGCGGTACTGATCGCGGTGGCTGCGGCGCAGGAGACCACCAGGCTCAGCCAGGCGGTGTTGAACCAGTGGCTGTTCAGCCAGCCCAGCGTCACGATGTAGGCGGCCCAGACCAGCGCCGCCAGCGCCGACCAGTGCAGGAATCGGTGCGGATGGGCGGGGGAGTGGCCGATGGCCACATCGAGGACGGTTCGTCCGGCGGGGACGAACCGCGCGATCACCACCATCGCGGCGGCCGTGCCGTGCGGGCGTTCGACCAGGGCCTCCTGGACCCGGGCCACGCTGGCCGCCAGTTTGGGGCGCCGGGCGAGTCTGCGGTGCAGCACCGGGGCGCCGCGCCGTGCCAGGTGGAGCAGCAGGACGTCGCCCAGGAAGGAGGCGACCGCCACGCCCAGGCCGAGCATCAGCGGGGCGCCGTTGATCTGCGCCGTCTTGAGCACGGCCAGGATGACCAGCGTTCCGCTGGGGATGAAGGGGAGGAGGGCGTCGCCGAGTACGGCAACGAGAGCCAGGGCGCAGATCCACGAGGATCCGATCGCCGCCACGAAGTTCAAGGCCCTTACTCCCTCCACGCCGCCCGAGCGAGCAGGTGGCTGTAGGGGTCAACGCTAGCGCCTCGACTTTTCATGCCCTGAAGCACCCCGGTATGCCGCAGGTCACGACCGCAGGTTCCGGCCGTCCGCCGGACTGCCGGGGCGCGGGCGCCGACCGGCGGTGGAGGGATGGGACAGGGGGCGTCCGCAGGGCGGGGCGCCGCCGGACGGCGGACGAGCCCCCTGGGCACGTGTCGCCCCGAGGGCTCGCAGTGATCGTTCGGAGCTGTCCCGGCCCGACGATCTTGCTGGTGGCGCGGGGATCCGGCCGTACGGTCCCCTCCTGGTCGCCGGCCCGCCG
Organism: Kitasatospora xanthocidica; assembly: GCF_014656195.1. GTDB lineage: Bacteria > Actinomycetota > Actinomycetes > Streptomycetales > Streptomycetaceae > Kitasatospora > Kitasatospora xanthocidica. Next base: position 152,834 of record NZ_BNBY01000012.1, read on the forward strand.
CGCACCGGCCCCCGTCGCGAGCCTCGGCGCCGGAGGCCCCGACACCGGTGCGAAGTCGCTCACCGTGTCCGCCCACTGGCTCTCCGTCAGGCGGACGGGCGGTCGGCAGTACGGAGAGGAATGGCCGAAACGTACCCGGACCTGGAACGACCGGTACCCCACGGACGGGAACAGTCGGCCCCCGGCCGTGGTTGACCCCGGTCGGCAGCAGCGACCGCCGGGCCGTCCGGGCCCGTGCGGCCGCCACACGAAGGCCGGCTCAAGGACGGCCAGAAGGGCGGACGGCATGACCAGCGAGGACCAGCAGGAGCACGGGACCGCGCCGACGGTCGGCGCGGCGGTCCGGGGCACCGCCCGAGGTACGGCACCCGCTCCGCTCTCCATCCTCGACCTGGCCACCGTCGGCGTCGGCTACACGCCCGCCGAGGCCCTGGCCGCCACCACCACGCTGGCCCGCAAGGCCGAGCAGTGGGGTTACCACCGCTTCTGGGTGGCCGAGCATCACGGCATGCCCGGGGTGGCCAGCTCGACCCCGGCCGTCCTGCTCGCCCACCTCGGGGCGAACACCACGACGCTCCGACTCGGTTCGGGCGGGGTGATGCTCCCCAACCACGCCCCGCTGGCCATCGCCGAGCAGTTCGGCCTGCTGGAGGCCCTGCACCCCGGCCGGATCGACCTCGGGCTCGGCCGGGCCCCCGGCACCGACCCAGCCACCGCCCGCGCGCTGCGCCGCGGCCACGCCGAGGGCGCGGACGACTTCCCGCAGGAACTCGCCGAGCTGACCCACTTCCTCGACGGCGACTTCCCCTCCGGTCACCCCTACGCCCGGCTGACCGCCGTCCCCAAGGGCGAGGGCCGCCCGCCGATCTGGCTGCTCGGCTCCTCCGGCTTCAGCGCCCAGCTCGCCGGCCGCCTCGGCCTCCCGTTCGCCTTCGCCCACCACTTCAGCAGCGCGAACACCCTCCCGGCCCTGGACCTCTACCGGTCGTCCTTCCGCCCCTCCGCGGTGCTCGCCGAGCCGTACGCGCTGATCGGGGTCAGCGCGGTCGCGGCCGACGACGAGCCCTCGGCCCGCCGGCTCGCCCGCTCCGCGGCCCTCGGCATGCTCCGGCTGCGCCGAGGCAACCCCGGCGCGATCCCCACCCCGGAGGAGGCCGAGCAGTACCCGTACAGCCCGGCCGAGGCGGACTTCGTCGACAGCTGGCTCGACAACGTCGTCCTCGGCGACCCGGGCCGGGTCGCCGACGGACTGGAGGCCCTGCGCAAGCGGACCGGGGTGGACGAGCTGATGGTCACCTCGCACATCCACGGCCACGAGGCACGTCTCCGCTCCTACGGCCTGATCGCCGAGGCGTACGGCCTCACCGCCGACGCCTGACGGCCGACGCCGGCGACCCGGGGCTCGACCACCCGGGGCCCCGGCAGTCCAAGGCCCGACGCCCACCGCCGAGGCGTACCGCGAGACCCACGGCCCGACGCCCGCGCCCTGGCAGCCCGACGCCTCCCGCCCGCCGCTACCGTCCGTCCAGGGCGGGGCGGCCCTCGCGGAGTATGGCCGCGACCAGCGCGGCTTCGCCCGGCCGGGCGAAGTACCAGCCCTGGGCGGTGTCGCAGCCGGTGAGCCGCAGCCGTTCGGCCTGGGCGGCGCTCTCGATGCCCTCGGCGGTGACGGTCAGGCCGAGGGTGTGGGCGAGCTGCACCATCGCGCCGACGATCTGTTCGTCGGCGTCGCTGCGGCGGGAGCCGAGCCGGGGGAGGCCGGGGCGGTCGGCGGCGGGGGCCGGGTCGCGGAAGCCCTCGATGAAGGTGCCGTCGAGCTTCAGCACGTGCACCGGGAGCCGGGAGAGGTAGGCCAGGTTGGAGTAGCCGGTGCCGAAGTCGTCGATCGCGATCCGCACGCCCATGTCGGCGAGCGCCTGCAGGGCCTGCAGCGGGCGTCCGCCGGGGCCCAGCAGGGCGCTCTCGGTGATCTCCAGCTGGAGCAGCCGGGCCGGCAGGGCGGTGAGCTCGAGGGCGCGGGCGACGTCGGCGACGATGTCGGAGTCCCAGATCTGACGGGCGGCCAGGTTGACGCTCACGAAGGTCTCGGTGTCCGGGAACTCGGTGAGCCACTGCCGGGCCTGGCGGCAGGACTCCTCCAGCACCCACTTCCCGAGCGGCACGATCGCGCCGGACTCCTCGGCGAGCGGGATGAAGCGGTCGGGGGAGAGCGTCCCGTAGCGGGGGTGGCGCCAGCGGACCAGGGCCTCGGCCCCGTGCACGGCGCCGTCGGCCAGGCCGACCAGCGGCTGGTACTCGATGGTGAACTCGCCGCGCTCCAGGGCCGGCCGCAGTGCGGTGGCGAGCAGTTGGCGGGTGAGCTGGTGGGCACCGCGGTCCGGGTCGTAGAGGGTCCAGCGGGCGCGGCCGTCGGCCTTGGACCAGTAGAGCGTGGCGTCGGCGTCCTTGACCAGGTCGGTGGGGGTGGTCTCGTGCACGGACCGCTCGACCACGCCCACGCTGGCGGTGATCACCAGGCGGTGCCCGGCGATGTCGAAGGGGCGTTCCAGCGCCTCCAGGATCCGGCCGGCCAGCTCGGTCAGCTGCTCGCTGCCCAGGCTGTCGGTGACCAGGACGGCGAACTCGTCGCCGCCCATCCGGGCCACCAGGTGGGTGTCGTGCCCGTCGAACCCGCGCCGCAGCCGGGTGGCGACGGCGATCAGCAGCTGGTCGCCGATGTGGTGGCCGAGGGCCTCGTTGATCGCCGCGAAGCCGTCGAGGTCCAGGTAGCAGACGCCGACCCGGCGGGCGTCGCCGAGGGCCGGGGCCGGGGTGGGCTCCCCGGTCACCGAGAGGCAGGCGGCGTCCAGCCGTTCGAAGAAGTAGGTGCGGTTGGGCAGTCGGGTCAGCGGGTCGTGCAGGGCCTGGTACTCCAGGCGGTCGCCGAGCCGCCGCTGCTCGGTGATGTCCTCCACCAGCGCGAGCGTGTAGAGGGGGCGTCCGGCGCCGTCCCGGATCAGCGAGACGGTGACCTTGCTCCAGACCTCGTGGCCCTCGCGGTGCTTGAGCTGCTTCTCCACGCGGAACCGTTCCCGCTCCCCGCGCACGAGTTCGGAGAACAGCCGGTCCGGCATGCCCTCCGGGTCGATGATCTCGTGCAGGTGGGTGCGGACGAGTTCGCCGACGCTCCGTCCGATCAGGCTGGCGAAGGCGGGGTTGACCTCGATGATCCGGTCCTCGGGGTCGATCAGCGCCATGCCGATGACCGCGTCGCAGAAGGCGGCCCGGAACCGGGACTCGCTGGCCCGCAGGGCGGCCAGCAGCCGGTCGGCCCCGCCGCCGTCCGCCCGGCCGGCTCCCGCGGCGGCGCCCCGGTGGATGCCGTCGGCGAGCGGGGCCGAGCAGGTGGGGCAGAGCAGCACCTCGGGCTCCTCCAAGGTCCCGCAGGCGCCGGGGCCGACGGCGACGGAACCTGCGACACCGGGGCCGACGGCAACGGGACTGGCGGCAGCGGAACCGGCGGCCGGGTCGATGACCGGCGCGGCGAGGTGGCGGTGGTGCGGTGATTCCTCGTGCCGCACGCCCGGGTGGTGTGCGTCGGCCCCCTCGTTCTGGCCCGGCACGGCATGCTCCCGTCCGCTGCTGACGCTTGACGATGATTCCGGCCGGTCATTCGGGCTCCCGGCGGCCGGCTCCGCGCTCTGTCGCGGTCCTCGGGGTCGGTCCGCTGCGGGACGCCCGCCGCGGGGCGTTGTCGCGCGGGGACCCGCGTGAAGGAACAGGGCGCTTCGGCCGATCATAGGCCGCGACGGCAACGCGCGGTGACCGCCGCCAGGGTGATTCGCCCTCTTTGTGATCATGGATGGCGGTACGTGCAGACGCCCCCGGTACACATCACATGATGTGCGCCAGGGGCGTGCGCGCCGAAGCCGCGCCCTCGGGCGCCGGTTGCGCGCCGGGGCGGGGCGGTAGCGGAGGAGGAGAGGACTACGGCGCGGCCGAACCGAGCCGGGCCGAGCCGGGCCGCGCCTGGGCGGCGTCAGGCCAGCCGGGCGGTGAGGGTGATGGTGGTGCCGGTCAGGGCCTGGCTGACCGGGCAGTTGGCCTTGGCGTCCTGGGCCGCCTTGGCGAAGCCCTCCTCGTCCAGGCCGGGGACGTCGCCGGTGACGGTCAGGTGGATGCCGGTGATGCCCTCACCCGGCTGGAAGGTGACGTCGGCCTGGGTGTCCAGCGTGCGGGGCGGGGTGCCGGCGCCGGCCAGGCCGTGCGAGAGGGCCATCGAGAAGCAGGACGCGTGGGCGGCGGCGATCAGCTCCTCCGGGCTGGTCTTGCCGTTGGGCTGCTCGGTGCGGGCGGGCCAGGACACCGGGTAGGTGCCGATCCCGGAGGAGACGAAGGTCGTCTGGCCCTGCCCGTGGACGAGGTCGCCCTCCCAGGCCGTACGGGCGGTGCGGGTGGTTGCCACGATCGGTACCTCCATTGCCGGGGCCACGCATGGGGCCATGCGGGGGCCTTCAGGGGGACTGCTCAGCGGTCACTTCCGGTCATGCACGCACCAGCCTACGGGCAGCCCCGCCGCCGGCCCGGCGTGTCACGCCGTGCCGTGGGCCTGGTGGCGCGAGGGTTTCCGGCGGGGCGCCGGAGGTCCGGGCGGCTGTCCGGATCGTGGACGGATCCGTCCAGCGGTGCGGGCCCGCAGCGGGCGCCCTGTTAGATTTGCCCGGGCCCGAGCCCGGCCGCCGTACGGTCGGGCGCCCACTCAGACACCGGGAGCCGACCCGATGACGGACCACCCCACGACCCCCGACGCCGGCGTGACCGAGGGGATCGACGACGCCGTACGGGCCGAGCTGACCAGCCTGCGCGAGAGCATCGACAACATCGACGCCGCGGTGGTCCACATGCTGGCCGAGCGCTTCAAGGCGACCCAGCGGGTCGGCCGGCTCAAGGCCGAGCACAAGCTGCCGCCGGCCGACCCGGCGCGCGAGCGGGACCAGATCAAGCGGCTCCGGGAGCTGGCCGCCGGGGCGAAGCTGGACCCGGTCTTCGCCGAGAAGTTCCTGAACTTCATCATCGCCGAGGTGATCCGCCACCACGAGGCCATCGCCCGCGCCTGAAGGGGCGGCCGCGTCGGCTGACGGGAGTCCCGCCCACGCCCGGAGCGAGGCCGGAGCGAGCCCGAGGGACGTCCGGCGCGCGCCCGGAGCGCCTCGGGAGCCTTCACGGAACGCCCCCGCGACGTTCACAGCGGGCGGCGGGCGCTCCCGGCGATGTCGGTGGCGACTAAATGACCGATTTCGTCAGGCTCCACGGTTGGCGTAGCGTGCGGGTTTCCCCAGCCGGAGAGGTGGAGCAGCGACGATGGCGGTGAACCTGCCCGAAACGCCCAGCGGAGCCCCCAGCGATTCCGCCGTCCAGGAGGTGTCCGGCGGCCGCGCCGAGGCCCGCCGCCGGGCCCGCGGTTCGCGCGGCCGCAGAGCCGCCCGCCCGGACGGGAAGGGCCGCTCCGGCCGTCGTCCCCGGCCGTGGTGGATCGAGCTGCCGGTGATGGCCGCGGTCGGTCTGGTGGTCGCGCTGCTGATCAAGACCTGTCTGTTCCAGGTCTTCTCCATCCCGTCCGGTTCGATGGAGAACACGCTGCGGATCGGCGACCGGGTCGGCGTGAACAAGCTGGCGCCGCTGACCGGCTGGGAGCCGGAGCCGGGGCAGCCGGTGGTGTTCAAGGACCCGGGGGGCTGGCTGCCGCCGCAGCCCGCCGACCCGAACCCGTTCACCAACGCGGTGAGCTCGGCGCTCAGCTTCGTCGGGCTGGTGCCGCCGAAGGACGACAACTACCTGGTCAAGCGGGTCATCGCGACCGGCGGCCAGACCGTCCAGTGCGAGGGCAGCACCCTGAGCGTCGACGGGCGGAAGGTCGACGAGCCGTACCTGCACCCGGGGGACGACTCCTGCGCGGGCCTGGACTTCGGCCCGGTGAAGGTGCCCGCCGGCTACGTCTGGGTGGAGGGCGACCACCGCAGTGACTCCGCGGACTCCCGCTTCCACCAGCACGGCCCCGGTGGCGGCGCCGTGCCGGTGGGCAACGTGGTCGGCCCGGTGTCGGGCGTCGTGTGGCCGCTCGATCACCTCGACTGGTTCGGCTGGACCGGCCGCTGACCCGGCGCTCGGCGGTCACCCGCTCGCGCGGGCCCGGCCCGTCGCCCCGGCGGATCCGCCCCGGCCCTACGGAACCGGAGCTGAGGCCGGATCCGGAGCCGGAGCCGAAGCCTGAGCCGGCCCCGGTGCCGGCCCCGGTGCCGGCTCCGCGGCCGTGACGGGAGCCGTGGCGGGGACCGCGACAGGAGCCGTGACCGCAGCCGCCTCGGGTGCGTCCGCCGGCTTGCTCGCCTGCGCCGCGAAGGCCCCGGTCAGCACCAGCAGGCCGCCCGCGATCTGCGGGAGCCCGAGGTGTTCGCCGAGCAGCACCCAGGCCAGCACGGTGGCGACGACCGCCTCCAGGTTGGCCACCACCCCGGCGACCGGCGGGGAGAGGTAGCCGACCGAGATCACGCCGGTCAGGTAGGCGAGCACGGTCGCGATCAGGACCATCCACAGGGCCGGGACGTACGCGGGCAGGCTGTGCCCGTTCATCACCACGTCGCCGCCGAGCAGGCTCCAGTCGGCCTGCCAGGGGCGGGTGAAGGCGGTGAGCAGGACGGCGCCGATGAGCAGTCCGTAGGCGCTGACGGCCAGCGGGTCGACCGGGCGCTCGCCCCGGCGGCCGGCGTCGGCGAGCAGGAAGTAGCCGACCTGGCAGAAGGCCGCGCCGAGGGCGAAGAGCACGCCCAGCGCGTCGAAGCTCAGGCCGTTCCAGACCTCGACCACGCAGGCCAGCCCGGTCACCGCGACGCCGGCGCCGATGGCCGCGCCCCGGCTGATCGGCTTGCGCTGCACGAACTTGACGTAGCCGATCAGCAGCGGCGGCCCGAGGTACTCGATCAGCAGGGCGACGCCGACCGGGATGCGGGAGATCGCCGCGAAGTAGCAGGCCTGGACCCCGGCCACGGCGAGCAGGCCGAAGCCGAGCAGCAGGCCGGGACGGCGCAGGACGGCGTCCCGGTGCCGGTAGGCGATCGGGAGGAGGGCGACGGCGGCGCCGGCGGCCCGCAGCCACACCACGTGCAGCGGGGAGAGCCCGGCCTCGATCAGCGGCTTGGCCGCGGTGCCGGAGCCGCCGAAGGCGAGGGCGGAGACCAGGGCGAGGCTGAGGCCGAGGGTTCTGCCCGAAGGGAGGGTGGGCGAGGCCGTTGATCTGTGCACCGACGCATTGTGACAGTCATACCGATGCTTCGGTAAGGCGCCATTTCGTCATTTGGTCCTGCACAGAACTGTGCGCAGCGGCACAATCACCCGGGTCACCCCATCACCCGCCCGCCGACCCCGCCCCCGTGAGCGAGTCCGCCCCGACCGGGGGCTGGACGGTCGGCTGGGTGGTCGGTGTCGGGGTCGGCTGGGTGGTGGGTGTCGGCTTGGGGGTGGGCCGCACGGTCGGCCGGGAGGTGGGCGTGCTGGTCGGCTGGTCGGTCGCGGGGGCCGTCGGTGTGGTGGTGGGTCCGCCGCCGGTGCCGCCCGTCGGGGTGCTCTGACCGGAGCCGCCCGGCGGGGTGGCGCCGGTGCTCGGGCCGCCGGTGGGGGCGCCCGTCGACGGGGTGCCGCTCGGCGTGCTCGGGGCGGTCGGCAGGTCGGTGGCGCCGGAGCGGTCGTCGTCGGCCGGGGTCGGGAAGTCGGTCACCGGCTGGCCCTTGAGCGCGGCCTTCATGTAGCCGGTCCAGATCTGCGCCGGGTACTGGCCGCCCGCCGCGCCGTCGATCCCGCCGACGCCGCTCAGGCTGACCTGGGCGCCGGTGCCCGGGTCCTGGCCGAACAGGGCGACGGAGGTGACCAGCTCGGGGGTGTAGCCGACGAACCAGACCGACTTCTGGTCGTCGGTGGTGCCGGTCTTGCCCGCCGCCGGGCGGCCGAGCGCCTTCGCCCGCCAGCCGGTGCCGCCGGGGTCGCTCACCACGCCCTGGAGCATCGAGGTGACCTCGTTGGCGGTGTCCGCGCTGATCGCCTGGGTGGTCTTGTGCGCGGGCAGCGGCACGCTCTCGCCCTCGCGGTCCACGGACTGCACCAGCCACGGGGTGATCTGCTTGCCGCCGTTGTCCAGCGTGGCGTACACGCCGGCCATGTCGAGCACGCTCGGGGTGGCGGTGCCCAGCGGGATGGACGGCAGCGGGTCGAGCCCCGGGGTGTTGCCGGGCAGGCCCAGCGCGATGCCGGTGTCCTTGACCTTCTGCAGCCCGGTGTCCTGCGCGAGCTGGGCGAACGCCGAGTTGACCGACCAGTCGGTGGCCTGCTGCAGGGTGATCTGGCCGTAGCTCTTGTCGCCCTCGTTCGGCGGCGCGTACGCGGTGCCCTTGCCGCCGCGGACCTTCCGGCCGCTGGTGCCGTCGTAGACCGTGCGCGGGGTGACGGTGCGGCCGTCCTGGGTCTTGGCGTCGTTCTCCAGGGCGGCGGCCAGGGCGATCGCCTTGAAGGTCGACCCGGCCTGGTAGTCGCGCCGGGTGGCGTTGTCCACGTAGTGCTTCACGTAGTCGACGCCGCCGTACAGGGCGACGATCGCGCCGCTCTTCGGGTCCACGGAGACGGCGCCGGCCTGGGCGGCCGCGTCCTTCTTCCGCTTGTCCGGGTTCAGGGTGTCGTGCAGCTGGGTCTGGACGGAGTCCTGGAGGGCCTGCTGGCGGCCCGGGTCGATGCTCAGCTTGACCGTGTAGCCGCCCTTGGCCAGCTCGGTCTCGCTGATGACCCCGGTCGAGGTCAGGTACTGGGTGGCCGCGTTCACCAGGTAGCCGGCCTGGCCGGACAGGCCCGGGTTGGGCTGCGGGTCGCGGACGTCGGGGAAGGTGGTGGCGGCCCGCTCCTCGGCGGGGAGCCAGCCCTCCTTGACCATGCCGTCGAGCACGTAGTTCCAGCGGTTGACGGCGTTCTGCTTGCCGGCCGCGGTCGCGGTGGCGACGTCGTAGGCGCTCGGCGCGTTCAGCAGGGTGGCCAGGTAGGCGCCCTGGGCGGCGTTGAGCGCCGAGGCGTCGATGCCGAAGTACGCCTGGGCGGCGGCCTGGATGCCGTAGGCGCCGCGGCCGTAGTAGGAGGTGTTCAGGTAGCCGGAGAGGATCTCGTCCTTGCTCTCGGTGGCGTCCACCTTGATCGCGATGAAGAGTTCCTTCACCTTGCGGGTGACCGACTGCTTCTGGTTCAGGTACGTGTTCTTCACGTACTGCTGGGTAATGGTGGAGCCGCCCTGGGTGCCTTCGCCCTTGGCGGTGTTGACCGCGGCCCGGAGCAGGCCCTGGACGTTGACCGCGCCCTCGTTGTAGAAGTTGCGGTCCTCGGCGGCCAGCGCCGCGTGCTGGGCGGCGGGGGAGACCTTGTCCAGGGTGACGTTCTGCCGGTTGGTCTGGCCGGTGCGGGTGATCACCGAACCGTCCGAGTAGAGCCAGGTGTTGCTCTGCGCGGTCGCGGCGGCGTGCGCGTCCGGGACCTTCACCAGGGCGATCCCCAGCGCGAACAGGCCGACGCCGAGCAGCAGCGCCGAGGCGAAGCCGAGCAGGGTCATCCGCCAGGTGGGTATCAGCCGGCGCCAGCCGGTCCGCTTCGGACGGCGCGCCTTCTTGCCGCCGGGCCCGCCGGAACCGCTGGACGAACCGGCCGCACCGGACCCGCCGGCGGGGCGCTTGAACCGCTTGACCGGGCGGAGACTGATCGACGGCGTGCGAGGGCCGCTCTGGGCATTCCTGGGCAAAGCGCGGCCTTTCCTGCAAGCGGGACGAAGCAGCCTGCACGGGCGGGGGGACATCGGTGGTTCGGGACCTTTGCCCCGGTTTCCGGTTGTACTGCCCTGGACGAGCGGGACGGGCCGGATGGCTCCGCCGGATCGCCAATCGAGACCGACATCACACACAAATCGGACTTCGAGGGCCAAAAAATCGGGGAGCCCCTCGCTGCTGCGAGAGGCTCCCCGATGTCTGTGCGCCGCCAGGGACTCGAACCCCGGACCCGCTGATTAAGAGTCAGCTGCTCTAACCAACTGAGCTAGCGGCGCCTGCTGACCTGGAAAACAATACACGGTCCCGAGGGGTGCCTCGAACCGGCCCCGGTCACCCCCGCCCGATCCGTCCCTTTCCTTCCGGTTGGGCCGGAGTTCGCCGCTGGTTAGGGTGGAACCGTGCCCAGCCCCCAGCCAGGACGCCGCACCGGGCGGACGACGGTCGCCGCGCTGCTGCTGCTCAGCGCCGTGGCGTACACCGCCTGGGTGCTGGAGGTCGTGCTGAGCACCGGGCTCGACCCGGTGCAGGCGTACATCAGCGAACTCGCCGCCGAGGACCAACCACTGGGCGGCCTCTTCCGGGCCACCGACCTGGTCGCCGGGCTCTGCCTGCTCGCCGCCGCCGGCGCGGCCCTCGGCACCGGCCTCGCCGCCGGGTGGGCCGACCGCCTCCGGCACCGCCGCTGGGCACTCGTCGGCTGGTCCGCCCTCGCCCTGTTCGGCGCCGCGACCGCCGCCGACTCCCGGCTCCCGCTCAGCTGCACCCCCACCAGCGACGAGATGTGCGCCGCCCGGGAGACCGCCGGGCTCGTCCCCGCGACCCACACCGCGCACGCCGTCACCAGCAGCCTCGCGATGGCCGGCGCCCTCACCGCACTGGTCGCCCTCACCGTCGCCGCCCGCCGCTACGGCCGGTGGCCGCCGGTGCGCCGGTTCGGGCCCTGGCTGCTGGGCGCCGAACTGCTTGCCACCGGATGGAGCCTCGCCGCGATCGCCGCCTTCCAGGCCGGGCACGGCCACTGGGCGCTCGGGGCCGGGCAGCGGCTGCAGGTGCTGCTGGTCGCACTCTGGCTGGCCGTCCTGGCCCTGGGCGTCGCCCGCTCCGACCGGGAGGACCGACGGGACCGGGAGAACCAGCAGGACCAGGACGGCGGACCGGAGCCGCGCCGCCCGGCCGAGCCGTCCCCGGAACGGAGGCCGGCATGACCACCCCCGGCGACCCCGGCACCCCTGGCACCCCCGCCACCTCCCGCGACCCCCGCACCCACGCGCGCTTCCTGCGCGTCGACGGCGTCCCGCTGCACGTCCGCACCGAGGGCAGCGGCCCGGTCTGCCTGCTCAGCGGTGGTCTCGGCAGCAGCTGGTTCGACTGGGACCTCGTCGTCCCGTTCCTCACGCCCTACCGCACCGTGGTCCGCTTCGACCGGCCCGGTTACGGGCTGAGCGCCGCCGAGCCGGCCACCGGGCGGCCCGCCCCGACGGCGGTGGGCGAGGCCGGGCGGATCCTGGCGGTGCTGGACGGCCTGGGGCTGCGCGGGCCCTGCACGGTGGTCGGCCACTCGCTGGCCGGCTTCCACGTGGAGGCCTTCGCCCGGCTGCACCCGGAGCGGACCGCCGGGCTGGTCCTGGTCGACGGCAGTGTCGAACCGGCGGCCCGGCCGTACCCGGCACCCGGGGCGCGGGACCTGGCGGCCCGGGCGGTGGCCGGTGTCGCCTCCGCCCTCGCCGTGCCCTACCTGCTCGGCCCGACCGCGCGCCGGACGACTGCCCGGCTGTCCACCGTCCGCCGCGAGGACCTCGCCCCGGCGCCGCTGGTCCGGCACTGCTACCGCACCGGTCGGGCGCTGCGCGCGCTGCTGCGGGAGAACGCGCGCTACCTCGACGTGGCGGCCGAACTGGCGGAGCTGCGGCGCACCCGGCCGCTGCCCGAGGACCTGCCGGTCACCGTGCTGGCCGCCGACGACGGCTGCCGGACCCGCCGGACCGAGACCTGGCTGGCCGAGCAGCGGGAGCTCGCGGCACTGCTCCGCGCGGACTTCCGTACGACGGCTCCGGCCGGGCACCTGGTGATGTTCGACCGTCCGGACGCGGTGGCCTCGGCGGTGCTCGACACCCGCTGAGCACCGTGCTCGACACCCGCTGAGCACACCCTCAGTCGCTGCTGGACCTGATCCGCTGGACGGCCCGCGGGACGGGCAGCTCCCCGGCCAGCTTCCGCGCGGCGCGCCGGACCGGGGCGCCGGGCCGGCCGGGGTAGAGGCGGTGGTCCAGGGAGGCGACGTGGATCAGGGCGGCCAGTTGCCGGTCCCGTTCGGCCGTCGGCCGGCCGGCTCCGCCGTCGGGGGCCAGCAGGGTGGCGGCGACCCGTGCGGCCGTCTCTTCCCTGAGGTCGGGCCGCAGCAGCCGGTGGGTGCGCCAGGGCAGACCGAGGAAGCGTTTCTCCTCCACGGCGTAGTACCCCGCCGCGGTCAGCCGGTCGAGGTGGAACCGGTGCCCGGGCGGGTCGGGGACCTGGGCGAGCGCCTGGTCGAGCCCGGGGCGGAAGCGGCTCTTGCCCCTCGCCTCCAGCCGGGCCAGCACCCCGGCCGCGACCTCGTCCCGCGCGCCGAAGGGCTGGTAGCCGGTGATGCGGTGCTTCTCGACGGTGACCGCGCCGCCCAGCACGAGTTCGGCGAGGACGGCACCGGCGACCACGTGGTGGAACTGGCTGGCCGGCACCCGGAAGCGCCCGTGGGCGGGATGGGCGCAGAGCAGCAGCAGTTCCTCGGGGAGGGGAAGGACGTCGGAGAGGCTCACGGAGCCCAGGTCTACCCGTCCCGGAACGTCTGGGAACGTCCGGGAACGACTCAGGCCGCCCACCGGAGTGGACGGCCTGAGACCTTGCCATGTGCGCCGCCAGGGACTCGAACCCCGGACCCGCTGATTAAGAGTCAGCTGCTCTAACCAACTGAGCTAGCGGCGCCTGCTGACGTCGAAGACATTACACGGCGCGGGCCCGATCCACCGAATCGTGCGCGGGCGGTCACCCGCCGTGAGCGTCGGCGGGCGGCGGCTCCGGGTGGTGGCAGGCCGCCTGGTGGTCGGCCCCGGGATCGCCGGTCAGCGCCGGTCGCTCCTGCTCGCAGCGGGTCCGGTCGGCCGGGGTGGTGAGCCCGGCGTAGCGGGGGCAGCGGGTGCGGAAGGGGCAGCCGGCGCGGCGCTCGGTGGGGGAGGGCGGGTCGCCGGCGAGCAGGACGCGGTCCCGGGCGCGTTCGGCGGCGGGGTCGGGCAGCGGGACGGCGGAGAGCAGGGCGCGGGTGTACGGATGCCGGGGGCGGTCGAAGACGGCGGAGACCTCGCCCTGCTCGACCGTCCGGCCGAGGTACATCACGCTGACCCGGTCGGCGAGGTGCCGGATCACCGAGAGGTCGTGCGAGACGAACAGGTAGGAGAGTCCGAGCTCCGCCTTGAGCGCCTGCAGCAGGTTGAGCACCCCGGCCTGGATGGAGACGTCCAGCGCGGAGACCGGTTCGTCCAGCACCAGCAGCTTGGGGCGGACGGCGAGGGCGCGGGCGATGGAGACGCGCTGGCGCTGGCCGCCGGAGAACTGGTGCGGGTAGCGGACGGCGTGCTCCGGGTCGAGGCCGACCTGGCGCAGCAGCTCGGGCACCCGGCGGGCGATCTCCGCGCGGGGGGCGCGCTGGGTGAGCAGGGGTTCCGCGACGATGTCGCCGATCGGCATCCGGGGGTCGAGGCTGGCCATCGGGTCCTGGAAGACGATCTGCAGTTCGGCGCGCAGCCGGTGGGCCTCGGCCCGGGTGAGCCGGGCGGTGTCGTGGCCGAGCAGTTCGATCCGGCCGCTCTCCGGGGCGCCGAGCCGCAGCAGTTCGAACAGCGTGGTGGACTTGCCGGAGCCGGACTCGCCGACCAGGCCGAGGGTCTCGCCCTCCCGCAGGTCCAGGTCGACGCCGTCGACCGCGTACACCTCGCCGACCTTGCGCTTGAACACCGTGCCCTTGAGGAGCGGAAACGTTTTGCCAAGGCCGCTGACCGCCAGCACCGGCGCCCGCCCGGAGCGGTCGGAGCGGTCGGAGCGGTCGGAGCCATCGGAGCGGCCGGAGCGGCCGGAGCCGCCGGAGGGCGCGGGCAGCTCGGGCACGGGGTAGACCTCGGCCGGCGCGGGCCGGCGGCCGGCGAGCTCCGCCGACCGCACGCACGCCGACAGGTGGTCACCCGCCCCCTCCGAAGCGGGCTCCAGCACCGGCTCCGCCGTCGAGCAGCGGTCCTGCGCCAGCGGGCAGCGCGGCGCGAACGGGCAGCCCGGCGGCAGCTCGGCCATCGGCGCCGGGGCGCCGGGGATGGGTACGAGCGGACCGCCGCGCCCGTCCAGCCGGGGCAGCGCGCCGATCAGTCCGAGCGCGTACGGGTGGTGCGGGGCCTCGAACAGTTCGTCCACGCCGGCCGTCTCGACCACCCGTCCGGCGTACATCACCGCGACCCGGTCGGCCGTCCCGGCGATCACCCCGAGGTCGTGGCTGACCAGGACGAGCGCGGCGCCGGTCTCCCGGCGGGCGGTGCGCAGCACGTCCAGCACCTGGGCCTGGATGGTGACGTCGAGCGCGGTGGTGGGCTCGTCGGCGAGCAGGATGTCGGGCTCGTTGGCGACGGCCATGGCGATCATCGCGCGCTGGCGCATGCCGCCGGAGAACTCGTGCGGGAAGCTGTCCAGGGCCCGGTCGGGCGCGGGGATGCCGACCAGGTCGAGGAGTTCGGCGGCCCGGCGCCGCGCGGTGGCCTTGTCCACCCGCTGGTGGATCCGGACCGCCTCGGCTATCTGGTCGCCGATCCGGTAGACCGGGGTGAACGCGGAGAGCGGGTCCTGGAAGACCATGGCGACCCGGCGGCCGCGGATCGCCGCGAGCTCCTTGCCCGGCAGCCCCACCAGCTCCCGGCCGTCCAGCCGCACCGACCCGCTGACCCGCGCCGTCCCGGGCAGCAGTCCGAGCACGGAGAGCGCGGTGACGGACTTCCCGGAGCCGGACTCCCCGACGATGCCGAGGGTCTCGCCGCGCCGCAGGGTGAGGTCCACCCCGCGGACGGCGGGGACCGGGCCGTGCGGCCCGGCGAAGTCCACCCGAAGGTCCCGGACGGCGAGCAGCGGGGTGTCGACGGTGGTGGTGTCGAGGGCGGTGGTCACGGGCGCTTCCTACGGGGGCGACGGCGGGGCGCGGCCCCGGAGGTGGGGTCGAGCGCGTCGCGCAGCCCGTCCCCGATCAGGTTGACGGCGAGGACGAAGACCACCAGCAGGCCGGCGGCGAAGTAGAACAGCCAGGGGAAGACCGGGGCCTCGCTGGTCCCGGCGGCGAGCAGGGTGCCGAGCGAGACGTCCGGCGCCTTGACCCCGAAGCCGAAGTAGGAGAGCGCGGTCTCGCTCATCACCGCGCCGCCGACGGCGATGGTGGCGTCGATGATGAGGAAGGAGGCGACGTTCGGCAGGATGTGCCGGCTGATGATCCGCAGCGGCCGCACGCCCATGAACCGCGCGGCGCGGACGAATTCGCGCTCGCGCAGGGAGATGGTCATCGAGCGGACCACCCGGGCGGTGATCATCCAGTTGAACAGCGCGAGGAGCAGCACGAAGGCGATCCAGCCGGCGCTCTTCAGCCGGGACGAGACGATGGTGATGATCAGGAAGCTGGGGAAGACCAGCATCAGGTCCACCAGGAACATCAGCGCCCGGTCGGCCCAGCCGCCGAAGTAGCCGGCGCAGGCGCCCACCACGGAGGCCAGCACGGTGGAGAACAGCGCCACCAGCAGGCCGATGACCAGCGACTTCTGCAGCCCGCGGACGGTCTGCGCGAACACGTCCTGGCCGACCCCGTTGGTGCCGAACCAGTGGTCGGCGGACGGGGGTTGGTGCAGAGCGGAGAAGTCCGGGGCGGCGTAGTCCCAGGGCGTGAGGTACGGGCCGCCGAAGGCGAGCGCGAACAGCAGCAGGACGACGACGGTCCCGGTGACGGCGCCGCGGGCGGCGAGCAGCCGGGCGAGGACGAGCCGTCCCCGGCCGGTGGACCGGGGTGCGGTGGCCGAGGCGGAGGGCTCGGCGACGGTGGTGGTCATCTCAGGTCACCTCCGGTCAGGACCGCACGCGCGGGTCGAGGGCGGCGTGCAGGGTGTCGGCGAGGAAGCCGGAGGCGAGGACGACGACGGCGGTGAACAGGTTGACGGCCACGACGGAGTTGACGTCCTGTTCGTTGATCGACTGGATCAGCCACTCGCCCATGCCGTGCCAGCCGAAGATCGTCTCGGTGAAGATCGCGCCGGTGAAGATGCCCAGGAAGCTGTAGGCGAACATGGTCGACATCGGGATCACGGCGGTCCGCAGCCCGTGCCTCAGCAGCGCCTGCCGGCGGGTGAGGCCCTTGGCCTCGGCGGTGCGCAGGTAGTCGGAGCCGAGCACGTCGAGCATGGTGCCGCGCTGGTAGCGGCTGTAGGTGGCGAGGCCGCCGAGGGCCAGCGAGATGGTCGGCAGCAGCAGGTGCAGCGCCCAGTCGGCCAGGTGGGTGCCGAGGCCGCCGGTGAGTCCGGGGGTCTCGTAGCCGGTGAACGGGATCACGTCGTGGCCGGCCGCGTCCTTGGCGGCGATGGCGCCGTTCTTGAGGAACAGCGCGACCAGGAAGACCGGGGTGGAGAGCAGGACGAAGGACAGCACGGTGAGCAGCCGGTCGGAGAACCGGTACTGGCGCACGGCGCTCCAGGCCCCGGCGGCGACGCCGAGGACCATGCCGAGCAGGCTGCCGAGCAGCAGCAGCCGCAGCGAGACCCAGACCCGGCGGCCGAAGTCGTCGGAGACCGGGGTGTCGTGGATGGTCCGGCCGAGGTCGCCGTGGAGCAGCCCGCCGGCCCAGTGGCCGAAGCGCTCGACGACCGGGGTGTGGTCGTTCAGGTTGAGCGCGGTGAGCTGGTGCTCGACCGATTCGGCGGCCGGGCGCGGGACCTTGGCGTCGAAGTAGGTGCGCGGCTGCAGGGCGGTCGCGGATATCGCGTACGCCAGGAACACGGCGGCGATCAGCAGCGCCGTGTAGTAGCCCAGGCGCTTCGCCAGGTAGCGGAGCATCAGCGGCCGCCCGGGGTGGCGGGGGCGGGGCCGACGCGTCTGGTGGGCATCGGGTGGTGGCCTTCGGTCGGGGCCCGGATCGGGCGTCAGGTGGCGGAGGTGGCAGGGGAGTCGGGAAAGCGCAGGTCAGAGTGAAGCACCCGGGGACAGCGGGCGTGTTGCGGCAGCGTTGCCGCAGGTGACGTTTGGATCAGGTGTGCGTTCCTCCCCCTGGTGGCCGGTCTGATCCGCTGTTACGTTCCTCTGGCTCGATGCCGGATTGAGTGCCCACGCTCAAGCCGGGTCATGCCTGTCGCGCCGCAACTCCTGTTCCGCAGACCTCACCAGGGGGACCCTCATGGACGCTTCCACCACGGCTCGCCGCCTCGGCCGGGCCACCGCCCTCGCCGTCGCCGCCGCGCTGGCGGTCACCGCGTGCACCTCGGGCGGGGGCGGATCCGGAGACGGCGTGGCCAAGAGCGAGCCGCCGAGACAGGACTCCCAGGACATCAACGCCAAGCCGCTGGACCAGGTCAAGGACGGCGGCGAGGTGCGCTTCCCGCTGTACCAGTGGATCACCCAGTGGAACCCGTTCCAGGTGGACGGCCGGTACGGCGACGCCGTCGAGATCATGCGCATGCTGGAGCCGGACCTCTTCACCACCGACGCCGCCGGCAACTTCCAGCCGGTCACCGACTACCTGCAGGAGGCCAAGGTCACCTCGACCTCCCCGCAGGTGATCACCTACAAGCTCAACCCCAAGGCGAAGTGGTCGGACGGCAAGCCGCTGGGCTACCTGGACTTCAAGGCGGACTGGGAGGCCAGCAACGGCAAGAAGGACGGCTACAACATCGCCGACTCCGCCGGCTACGAGCTGATCTCCGCCGTCGAGCAGGGGGCGGACCCGACCGAGGTCAAGGTGACCTTCTCCGAGCCGTACGCCGACTGGCAGAACCTGTTCCGCCCGCTGATCCCGGCGGCGGGCATCGGGACCCCGGACGACTTCAACCAGGGCTGGGTGGAGAAGATCCCGATCACCGCGGGCCCGCTGAAGGTCGGGACCGCGGACAAGACCGCGCAGACCCTGACCCTGGTCCCGGACCCGGCCTGGTGGGGGACGAAGCCCAAGGCCGACCGGATCACCTTCCGGGTGATGTCCCAGTCGGCGACCACCCAGGCGTTCCTCAACAACGAGATCGACTTCGCCACGGCCGGCACCGCCGCCGCGTACGGGCAGCTCAAGGACTCCAAGGACGCCGTGATCCGCACCGCCAGTCCGTGGGACGAGGTGCACATCTCGTTCGGCCAGGGCGGCGCGCTGGCGGACCAGAAGGTCCGCCAGGCGCTCGGGAGGGCGCTGGACCGCTCGGCGCTGATCAAGATCGCGAACAACGGCGTCCCGGTGGAGTTCAAGCCGCTCGGCAACCACATCATCATGCCCAACCAGACCGGCTACCAGGACAACTCCGGCGACTGGGCGAAGTTCGACCTGGGCGCGGCCAAGAAGCTGCTCGACGAGGCGGGCTGGAAGGAGGCGGGCAGCGGTCAGCCGCGCACCAAGGACGGGAAGCAGCTGGAGCTGCACTGGGTCGTCAACGACGCCACCCCGCAGGCGCAGTTGGACCTGGCCACCGCCGCCGCCGCGATGTGGCTGACGGCCGGGGTCAAGGTCGACCTCGACAAGGTCCCCTCCAACGACTTCTTCACCAAGTACGTGAACCCGGGCAAGTTCGAGATCGCCAGCTGGCGGAACACCGACTCGTTCCCGCTCTCCAGCTCCCTCCTCAACTTCCGCCTGCCGGTGGGGGAGAACGTCTTCGGCAACTTCTCGAAGCTCGGCACGCCGGAGATCGACGCGCTGCTGAAGAAGGCGGCCGGCACGCTCGACCCGGCGGAGGCCGCGAAGCTCTACAACCAGGCCGACGCGAAGATCTGGGAGCTCGGCCACACCGTCGAGCTCTACCAGCGGCCGACCGTGGTGGCGGCCCGCAAGGGCCTGGCCAACTACGGCGCGTTCGGTCTGGCCGGCGTGGACTACTCCAAGGTCGGCTGGGAGAAGTAACCGCCGCGCACGCGGCGGGCCGGGCCGCACGGCAGGCGCTGGCGAGCAGCGCGGTGATCACGAGGCCGGTGGCGCGGACACGGGAAGGTCGGCTCCGCCGCCCCCGCTGTCCCGCCACCCGCCTTGACCTTCCGCGTTGCCCGCAGGCCGCCCGTGTCATGGGGCCCCGCAGGGCCCGCGTCCTTCCGACCGGGATGAATCTAGCGGCGCCGGGGCCCCTCGCGGCGCAGCGCGCGGGGCGCGCCCGGAAACCCGCCGCGCTGTCACCCGGTTCGCGCACCGGAGCGTCAACTACGGCTGACGGCAAGGAAAAAAGGGACATACGGGGTCATTGAGGCGGGGCTGCCCTGGGGCCCCGTCGGCGCGGCCCCAGGTCCCCGACCGGCCCCCGACCGGCGCATTGCCCGGCGCGCGCGCCGCGCCGGTGCGTGCGCCGGGCCCGGGGCGCTGCCAGGATGCGCGGGACGACCCGCCCTCCCGACCCCGGAGCAGCCCCGATGGCCAGTGACCCCGCCGCCGCGGCACCCCGCGCCCAGCACGTCGACCCGCCGCCGGTGCGCCCGATGATCCCGCGCGACCGCGACGAGCCGCACCGGGTCGCCACCCCGCTGGAACTGTTCTTCGACCTCTGCTTCGTCGTCGCCGTCGGCCAGGCCGGGCGCGAACTCGCCCACTCCCTCGCGGCCGGGCACTACGGGGAGGGGCTGCGCGGCTACGCGCTGGCCTTCTTCGCGATCTGGTGGGCCTGGATGAACTTCACCTGGTTCGCCTCCGCGTACGACTGCGACGACGTGCCGTACCGGATCACCACGCTGGTGCAGATCGCCGGGGTGCTGATCCTCGCCGCCGGGGTGCCCCGGCTGTTCGCCACCCAGGACCTGGCGCTGGCGATCACCGGGTACGTGGTGATGCGCCTCGCGATGGTGACCCAGTGGCTGCGCGCGGCGGCCGGCGAGCAGGGCGAGGCCCGCCGGGTCGCGGTGCGGTACGCGGTGGGGATCACGGTCTGCCAGCTCGGCTGGGTGGTGCTGCTGCTCCTGCCGCACGGCGCCCGCCCGTACGTCATCCCGGTCGGGGTGCTGTGCGAGCTGGCCGTGCCGGTGATCGCGGAGCTGCGGATGCAGACCTCCTGGCACCCGCACCACATCTCCGAGCGGTACGGGCTGTTCACCCTGATCGTGCTCGGCGAGACGGTGGCGGCGGCGACCGTCGCGGTGCAGTCCGCGGTCGACGAGCACGAGGAGCTGGGCAGACTGGTGCCGGTGGCCGTCGGCGGCCTGCTGATCTGCTTCGCCGCCTGGTGGATCTACTTCGCCCGGCCCGTCCACGAGCACCTGCGCTCCAACCGGCAGGCCTTCGCCTGGGGGTACGGGCACTACCTGGTGTTCGGCTCGGCGGCGGCGATCGGCGCCGGGCTGGAGGTGGCGGTGGAGTCGGCGGTGCACAAGGCGGAGATCTCCGAGACCGCCGCCACCGCGACGGTCACCGTGCCGACCGCGGTCTACCTGGTCACGGTCTGGTTCCTGCACTCCCGGCACACCAAGCGCGGCGCGCTCGCCCAGGCCTTGGCGCCGGCCGGGGCCGTGCTGGTGCTGGCCTGCACCGCCTTCGGCGGCTCCGGGGTGCTCGCGGCGGGCCTGGTCTGCGCGCTGATGGTGGCGGCGGGCGTGCTGGTCCACGGCCGGGAGAGCCGGGCCGGGGCCCGGCTCTAGCCCCGCCCGAGCAGGACGGGTTCGTGCCGGGTCAGCCAGGCCAGGTAGGCCGGGTTGACCTTGGCCAGGTCCAGGTAGGCGGCGCGCAGCTCGCCGTAGAGCGCGTCCAGGGCGGGCGGGCTGAGCGCGCGCGGTCGCCAGGTGAACAGCAGCCGGACGGCCAGCGGGTCCCCGTCCACCGGGCGGACGACCGTGCCGGGGCCGGGCGGGGAGGTGGGCTGGCAGGGGCGGACGGCCTCGCCGGAGGCGACCAGCTCGGCGGCGGTGGCGTTGTCCCGCACCTGCAGCACCCGGGGGTTGAGCCCGGCCTCGCTGAACACCCGGCGCATCGCCGCGTACTCGTGGTCGGCGGTCGGGTCGACCATCCAGGTGTCCTCGGCGAGGTCGGTGAGCCGGACGACCGGGCGGGTGGCGGCCGGGTGCCCGGCGGCGAGCTCGACGTACTGCGGCTCGCGGGCCATCAGCACCCGCTGTTCGGCGTCCGGCGGCACCCGTAGCGGGAAGCCCTCGCTCTCGTGCACGAAGGCCACGTCCAGCTGGTCGGCGGCGACCATCCGCAGCAGCGCGCTGGCGGAGACGTCGACGTGGATGGTGGTGTCGGTGTCCGGCAGCCGGTCGTGCACCCGGCGCAGCCAGGCCGCGACCGCGCGGCTGCCGACGCTGCCGATGCGCAGCCGGCGCTGCCGGCCGGGCCCGCTCGCGTCGCGGGCCTCCTGGCGGGCGGCGGCGACCAGCGCGGCCATCTCGGTGATCACCGGCCGGGCCCGGGAGAGCACCGAGTGGCCGAGCGCGGTGGGCCGGCTGCCGGTCTGCTCGCGGGTGAACAGGGTGCCGCCGATGGACCGTTCGATGCGGTGCAGCTGGGTGGTGAGGGAGGGCTGGGTCATGCCGAGCTGGAGCGCGGCCTTGCGGAGGCTGCCGCTGTCGGCGATCGCGCACAGCACCCGGAGGTGTCTCACGTCGAGCTCCACGTCGGGAGCATAGACGCCATCGAGCCTCCTCGCCAAGGACATGACAGTCAATCAAGTCTGAGCCGGGACAAGCCACGGCGGACCCCACCGGTATGCGACGGGGCTATCGCCGGTTGACATCATCCGTGGCGGGCCCGGGCGGGTCGAAGCTCGGGGGCAGCAACCCGCCCCGGCCACCGACCGGGGCGGCCCCCACCGTGCGCCACCGCCGTACCCGGCCCCCACCGGCTCCGGCGAGGCGGCGCACCGCGAATCCGGAGCCCCCACATGAAGCGATCCGTGCTGTCCGCCGCCCTGGGCCTCGCCCTCGCGGCCGGCCTCGCCGCCCTGCCCACCACCGCAGTCGCCGCGCCGGCCGCGCCCGCGGCCGTCCAGGGCTACACCCCGGCGGCACACGCCGGTCCCGCCGCGCGAGCCGCGGAGGCCGCCGACAACCAGGCCTTCTTCCGGGCCGTGGTGGCCTCGGTCAAGGCCAAGCGGGCCGCCGACCCGTGGCTGCGGTCCGTCACCGTCACCTACGACACCGGCAACGCGCCCTCCTTCGCGAGTCAGATAGCCACCGCCGCGCGGATCTGGAACAGCTCCGTGCGCAACGTGCGGCTCCAGGAGACCGGCGGCCAGGGCGACTTCTCGTACTACGAGGGCAGCGACAGCCAGGGCTCCTACGCGAGCACCGACGGCCACGGCCACGGCTACGTGTTCCTCGACTACCAGCAGAACCAGGAGTACGACTCGGTGCGCGTCACCACCCACGAGACCGGGCACGTGCTCGGCCTGCCCGACGACTACTCCGGCCCGTGCAGCGAGCTGATGTCGGGCGGCGGCCCCGGCCCCTCCTGCACCAACCCCTACCCCGACGCCGACGAGCGGAGCCAGGTCGACTACCTCTGGGCGAACGGTCTCGCGGCGGTCCACTGACCTCGCCGGGACGGTGACCCGCGCCGACCGCCCCGCGGCGGTGCAACCGGCCCCGTCCGCTGGGCGGGGCCGGGCGCGGCGGGCCGCTCGGCCGGAATCAAGCGGCCCGCCGCTCGGGTACTTCCCCGCTTCGGAGCCTAGCCCCCGCCGGAACGGAATGCCAGGGGCACGGTTGGGTCAAGGTACGGAAAAGACGCGTCAATTCCTGGCCGACGCAGGGGTATTGCACGGAGCTATCGCGGATTGACATCATCCGCCCGCCCGCCGGGCTGCCCGAAGCTCTGGGGACATCACCCGTTGACCAGGTGTCCCCCAGGGCCGGCCCCCAATCCGGCCACGGCACCACAGGAATCGGAGCCCCCACCATGAAGCGATCCATGCTGTCCGCCGCCCTCGGCCTCGCGCTCGCGGCCGGCCTCGCCGTGCTGCCGGCCACGGCCGCGGCCGCCGCCCCGGCCGCCCCGGCCGCGCAGGGCTACACCGCCTCGACGTACGCCGGCTCGGCCGTTGAGACCGCGGACAACCAGGCGTTCTTCCAGGCGGTGATGGCCTCCGCGAAGGCCAAGCAGGCCGCCAACCCCGGCCTGGCCACCGTCGTGGTCACCTACGACGCCAGTTCGGCCCCGACCTTCCGCAACCAGATATCCCAGGCCGCGCAGATCTGGAACGGTTCGGTCGCCAACGTCCAGCTGCGCTCCGGTTCGGCCGCCGACTTCAAGTACTACGAGGGCAACGACAGCCGCGGCTCGTACGCGAGCACCGACGGGCACGGGCGCGGCTACATCTTCCTCGACTACCAGCAGAACCGGCAGTACAACTCGGTGCGGGTGACCGCCCACGAGACCGGGCACGTGCTCGGCCTGCCGGACCACTACTCCGGCCCGTGCAGCGAGCTGATGTCGGGCGGCGGCCCCGGCACCTCCTGCACCAACCCCTACCCGAACAGCACCGAGCGCAGCCGCGTCAACTCCCTCTGGGCGCGCGGCTGACCCCACCGCTGAGCCCCGGCCCGGCCGCACACCGCTGCGGCCGGGCCGGCGTGCGTGGCCGGAGCGGCGCTGTCGGTGCCGCGTGCGAGCATGCGGGCGAGACCAGTCCGCCCCCGACCGCGAGGTGTGCCGCCATGGCCCGTACCGTCCCCGACCAGCTCACCGACCTCCCGTACGCCGAGCTGCTGCGCCCGCACACCGGGCCGCTGCGCAGCGACGAGCGGTACGACACCGCGCACTTCGACGGTGGCGAGCACACCGACGAGTCGGGCGCCGGGGCGGCCTTCCTGGAGTGCGCCTTCACCGGTGTCGCGCTCAGCGGGGTCAAGCTGCGCCAGGCCCGGTTCAACGAGGTCTGGGTGCAGGCCGGCCGCTGGGTGGCCTGCGACCTCAGCGACACCGAGTGGCAGGACAGCGCCTTCGTCGGCGGGGTGCTGGCCGGGGTCGCCGGGTACGGTTCGGCGCTGCGCCGGGTGGTGTTCCGCGGCTGCAAGCTGGAGGCGGTCAACCTGCGCTCCGCCGTCCTGCGGGACGTGGTCTTCGAGGACTGCCTGCTGCGCGACGTGGACTTCGGCGAGGCGAAGCTGACCGGGGTGTCCTTCCCCGGCTCGACGCTGGAGGAGGTCCGGCTGCGCGGTGCGACGCTGAGCGGGACCGATCTGCGCGGCGCCGTCCGGCTCGGGCTGGCCGACGGCCACCAGGGGCTGCGTGGCGCGGTCATCAGCTCCACCCAACTGCTGGAGCTGGCACCGCAGTTCGCCCAGGCGCTGGGCATCGACGTGCAGGACCGCTGACCGCCCCCGCCCGCCGCCCCAGTCCGCCGGCCCTCCCCGGCGATTCCGTCGTGCGTTCAGCCCCGCGTCGCTCGGTGACCCCCGGACGAACAGTCCGCCAAACCTGCCGCACGCCTCTGGTGGTCCGCTCCGCCGGAGGGGGAGACTGCTCCGCGATCGAGTGAGCCGAGTTGTGTGAACAACATCGCCAGCGAAGGGACGGGCCGGGCTGATGGCCGAGCTGAGTCGTAGGAAGTTCGTCACGCTGTCCGGTGCCGCCGCGGCCGGTCTCGCGGTGGCCGGCACCGGTGCGGCGGGGGCCGCCCCCGGCGCCGCGGGCACCGCGCCCGCCGCCGGCACCGCGCTCGCCACCACCGGCACCATCGCCGACGCCAAGCACGTGGTGATCCTGATGCAGGAGAACCGGAGCTTCGACCACTACTTCGGCACGCTGCGCGGGGTACGCGGCTTCGCCGACCGCAGCGCGATCCAGATCTCCGGCGGCTACAGCGTCTTCAACCAGCCCAACGGCCTGCTCTCCCGCCAGTACCCGTGGCAGTTCAGCCAGACCAAGCCGGCCGGCGGCGCCGACCCCGAGCGCCTCGCCCAGTGCAACGGTGACCTCAGCCACGGCTGGAGCGACCAGCACAAGGCGTGGAACGGCGGCAAGATGGACTCCTGGGTCGCCGCCAAGGGCAATGTGCGCACGCTCGGCTTCCTCACCCGCCAGGACATCCCGTTCCACTACGCGCTGGCCGAGAACTGGACCGTCTGCGACGCCTACCACTGCTCGGTGCTGAGCGCGACCGGCCCCAACCGCACCTACCACTGGTCCGGCCAGATCGACCCGGCCGGCACCGCCGGCGGCCCGGCCTACGACGGCGGCGACGAGAAGGGCCTGCGCTGGAAGACCTACGCCGAGGCCCTGGAGGCCGCCGGCGTCAGCTGGAAGGTCTACCAGAACGCCGCCGACAACTACGGCGACAACGCCCTCGCCTACTTCAGCCAGTTCTCGGGCGCCCCGGCCGGCAGCCCGCTGGCCGTCAAGGGCATGGGCTCGGTGCCCAAGGTCACCGGCCGGACCCCGGACGACATCGCCGCCGCGATCAAGGCCGACGTGCTGGCCGGCACCCTCCCGCAGGTCTCCTGGATCGTCCCGGACCAGGCCTCCTCCGAGCACCCGTACGCCACCCCGGCCGACGGCGCGCACTTCGTCCACATGGTGATCGACGCGCTCAACGCGGACCCGGCCGTCTTCGACTCCTCCGTGCTGTTCGTCAACTACGACGAGAACGACGGCTTCTTCGACCACGTCCCGCCGCCGGTCGCCCCGGCCGGCACCCCGGGCGAGTTCTACAGCGGCACCAACATCGGGCTCGGCTTCCGCGTCCCGATGCTCGCGATCTCGCCCTGGACCCGCGGCGGCTGGGTCAACTCCGAGACCTTCGACCACACCTCGGTGCTGCGCTTCCTGGAGGTCTGGACGGCCGCCCTCGGCACGCCTGCCACCAGCCCCAACATCAGCGACTGGCGCCGCCGGGTCTGCGGCGACCTCACCAGCGTGTTCGACTTCGCCAACCCGGTGTACGGCCTGCCCGCGCTGCCCGACACCTCGCAGACCATCGGCCTGTCCGCCTGCGGCCCGCTGCCCAACCCGGCGCCGGTGAACAACCAGCTCCCGGTGCAGGAGTCCGGCACCCGCCCGGCCCGCGCCCTGCCGTACCAGCCGAACGCCAACCTGGACCACCTGGAGTTCGGCTCCGGCGGGGTGATGAAGGTCTGGATCGCGATGGCCAACCAGGGCGCCGCGGCCGCCAAGTCCGCGCACTTCGCCGCCTACGCCAACGCCTACCGCAGCGGCGGCCCCTGGCAGTACACCGTCGACCCGGGCGGCAGCACCAGCGACTTCTTCAACTGCGGCACCGGCTTCGGCGGCGGCCCGTACGACCTCACGGTGGTCGGCCCCAACCGCTTCCTGCGCCGTTTCAAGGGCGACGCCACCAAGGCGGGCAAGAACGCGGCCGTCACCGCCTCGTACGCGGTCGAGCCGGGTACCGGCAAGCTCGCCGTCTACTTCAAGCTGGCCAACAACGGCGGCACGCCGATGACCTTCACCATCGCGTCGAACAACTACCGGACGGACGGCCCCTGGACGTACCAGGTGCCGGCCGGCGGCAGCGTCAGCGACTTCTTCAACGTGGTGGCCTACACCGACGGCTGGTACGACCTCACCGTGACGGTGGACGCGGACAGCAGCTGGTCGCAGCGGTTCACCGGCCACCTGGAGACCGGCACCCCCAGCGTCAGCGGCTGACGGCCGCCCGCACCGCGCGGAACGCGAGGCCCCACCACCCGGCAGGGCGGTTTCCAGGGGCCTCGCGTCACCTCCGCCGGGCCAGGTCGTCACCTCCGCCAGAACAGGTGGTGCGTGACGCCGCTCGGGCTGGGCACGACCTCCGAGTGGAAGCGGTCGAGGAGCTCGTCGGGGGACTCCCAGAGCCGCAGGCCGGACCCGAGCTCCACCGGCGAGACCGCCACGTGCAGGGTGTCGACGAGGTCGGCGTCGAGGAACCGCCGGATGGTGGTGACCCCGCCGCCGAGTCGCACGTCCTTGCCCCCGGCGGCTTCCCGCGCCCGGGCGAGGACGGTGGCCGGGTCGGCGTCGACGAAGTGGAACGTGGTGTCGGAGAGCGTGAACGACGGGCGCTCGTGGTGGGTCATGACGAACACCGGGGTGCGGAACGGGGGCTCGTCACCCCACCAGCCGCGCCACTCGTGGTCCTGCCACGGCCCGCGCTGCGGCCCGAACTTGTTGCGGCCCATGATCTCGGCACCGATGTTGCGGGCGAAGTCCCGGGTGAAGTAGTCGTCGAGACCACGGCTCCCCCCGGCATCCGTGCGCATGGGCCAGCTCGCCGTGGCTCCGGCCCAGCCGAACAGCCGCTCGGGGCGGTCCTGGCCGAACGGCCGCTCGAAGGTCTGGTGCTCACCGGCGCCGATGCCGTCCCTGGAGACGTTGAAGTTCATGACTCTGAGCAGTTGATCCATGGGTTCCCTCGTCCGGTCCGTCCGTGTCGTCGCGCGGCGGGGCGCCGCACGCCATGACGTCGGAGCGGACCCGGCCGGATTGACATCGGCCCCGGACCATTTTCCGACCGGGGGGCGGAGCCGGCGTCATCGCTCACAGGTACGGGCCCCGGGGGAACCACGGATCGTGGACCTCCCGGGGCCCGTACGGCGTCAGCAGGGTGAGGGCGGGCTGCCCGGCCGCGTACTCCGCCAGCTGCACCGAGCCGTGCCGGGTCTCCAGTTCGGCCTGCACCGGCAGCGGCAGCTTGCTCAGCGCCCGCCGCAGCTGCAGCGCGTCGCGCCGGCTGACCGGCTGCGGGGCGCGCAGCACCAGCCGCAGCGGGCTGAGCGGTCCGGTGACCGGCACCCCGCTGCCCAGTTCGTAGCCGGCCGCGCCGATCGGGCCCCAGGGCAGCCGGTGGTCCGCCACCAGCCGGCCGACCTCCGGCAGCAGGGCCAGCGCCGGGATCGTGGTGAGCCGCTCGGGGGCCAGGCGGGCGCGCCGTTCGACCAGCTGCTCGGGGCGCAGCGTCCGGGCCACCGCCGCCCAGGGGGCCAGCGCGTCCAGCCGCTGTCCGGGGCGCGGGCCGCGCACGGTCACCGGGGACCAGAGCTCGGGCGCCGCCTCCGGGTCCCGGGCGCACTGCCGCGGGTGCGGCGGGTCCACCGGGTGGCCGACCACCGCGGGCGCCCGGCCGACCGTCACCCAGGGGTGTGCCCGCAGCACCGCGCGCGCCCAGTCCGGCAGCTCGCCGCCGGTGAGGGGCCGCAGCGAGCCGGGGCACTGCATCAGCAGCAGGTCGTGCGCGCCGGGCAGCCGGCCGTCCAGCGCGGCCAGCGGGCCGACCCGGCGGCGCGGTCCGTCGTGCAGTTCCTCGATCGGGTTCCTCACACCGCCACCCTCCGCCCGCTCCGCGCCCCCGACTACGGCCCTTCGACGCGTTCCACCGGGACCAAAGGCTCAACGTGCGTCCGTGAGCGCCCGGTGTGAGAGTGGGGGACAGCCCGGAGTTCCGACATTCCGTCCGTAGGAGGAGGAGTCATGGGCATCTTCGACAGGCTGTTCCACCGGCCGCCGCAGCACGAGGCCACCGGTGAGGACGCCATGCAGCGGGCGGCCCTCGCCCACGACGAGGCCGCCGACGCGTTCGGCGACGACGTCGAGCGCGCCCGCCAGAGCGAGGACCGGCTCTCCCGGGAGCGGCTCTCCCAGGAGGAGGCCGACCGGCGGGCCGCCGAGAACATGACCGCCGAGGGCGATCCCTGGGACTGATGCCCGGGGCCGACCCCTGGGATTGAGCCCGGGGATCAGCCGGGCCCGGGCGCCGCAGGAGCGGGCCCGGCCCGGCCGGTCACCGCGCCCGCGGCGGCAGCGGCGGGCGCCGCAGGTCCGGCCGGGGCGTGGACTCCGGCGGGGGCTCCGCGGCCGGCGCGTCCTCCAGTAGTTCCAGGGCGAGCTGGACGGCGGTGACCAGCTCGGGGTGGCGCCCGCGGGCCCAGTCCCGCGGGGTGCGCAGCACGTGCACGTCCGGTTCGACGCCGCGGTTCTCCACCGACCAGCCGAGCCCGCCGCTGAACCAGGAGGCGTTCTTCGGCACCGAGATCTGGGTGCCGTCGCCGAGGGTGTGCCGTCCGGACATCCCGACCACCCCGCCCCAGGTGCGGTTGCCGATCACCGGTCCGAGCCCGAGCAGCTTGATGGCCGCGATGATCACGTCCCCGTCCGAGCTGGTGGCCTCGTCCGCGAGGGCCACCAGCGGGCCGCGCAGCGCGTGCCGGGGCCAGCGGACGGGCTGGCGGTCCCGGGTGAAGTCCCAGGCCAGGACGTGCCGGGTGAGTTTCTCCAGGACCAGCTCGGAGACGTTGCCGCCGGCGTTGCCGCGGACGTCCAGGACCAGTGCGGGCTTGTCCAGCTCGCGCCGCAGGTCCCGGTTGAACTGCGCCCAGCCGGAGCCACCGAGGTCCGGGATGTGCAGGTAGCCGCACCGCCCGTCGCTGAACTCCCGTACCAGGGCGCGGCGTTTGGTCACCCAGTCCTGGTAGCGGATGGGCCGTTCATCGGTCAGCGGGGTGACCGCGATCCGCCGCACCGGGCCGTCCGGTCCGGTGCGCAGGGCCAGTTCGACGGTGGTGCCGCCGGTGCCGGCCAGCAGGGGCAGCGGTCCGCGCACCGGGTCCACCGGGCGGCCGCCGACCGCGAGCAGCTCGTCGCCGTCCCGGACGCCCTGGGCGGCGAGCGGGGCGCGGGCGCGAGGGTCGGAGGACTCCCCGGGCAGCACCCGCTCGACCAGCCAGCGCCCGTCGGGGGAGCGGCGGGCGTTGGCGCCGAGCAGGCCGAGCGGCTGCTGGGCGAGCGACGGGCCCTCGGCGCGCCGGGAGGTGGTGACGTAGGCGTGCGAGGTGCCCAGCTCGCCGAGGAGTTCGCGCAGCAGGTCGGCGAAGTCGTCGGGTGAGCAGACGCGTTCCAGCAACGGTTCGTACTGGGCGACCAGGGCGGGCCAGTCCAGGCCGGACATCCGCGCGTCCCAGAACTGGTCCCGGACGATCCGGGCCGCCTCGTGGTAGGCCTGGCGCCATTCGGCGGCCGGGTGCACGGTGTGGGTGATCCGGCGCAGGTCGACGCCGGTGCCGGCGGAGGGCGCGGAGACCGGGACCACCCGGAGCGTCCCGGCCGAGTAGACGGCGACCGAGCCGCCGTCCCCGGAGACCGCGTAGCCGTCCAGCTTGTCCACCAGCGTGCTGCGGGTGCCCCGGGCCAGGTCGAAGTACTCCAGCGAGGGGCGGCCCGAGGTGTCCTCGGGGCTGGCGAAGGTCTGCCCGAGGGTGCCGGAGATCGGCCAGCGCAGCCAGACCAGGCCACCGCGTACCGCGTCGGTGGCCGAGTACTTGGAGGCGATCACCGGGAACTGCAGCAGCCGCTCGCCGATGCCCTCCGGCTCGACCAGGACGGTGCCGTCGCCGCCGCCGTCCCCGCGCGGGGCGGGCTCCTCGGCGGGCGCGGAGAACGGCGAGGGCGTGTCGGCGGTGAGCGGGACGAGGTACGGGCGGCAGCCGAGCGGGAAGGAGAGGTCGCCGGTGTGCACGTCGTGGACCGGGTCGAAGCCGCGCCAGGACAGGAAGGCCAGGTAGCGGCCGTCCCGGGTGAACACCGGCTGCTCGTCCTCGAACCGGCCGTCGGTGACCTCGGTGATCGGCGCGGGCGCCCCGGTGCGGGTGAGCCGGATCCGGCGCAGCGAGCGTCCGGCGACCGGCTGGGACCAGGCGATCCAGTGCGAGTCGGGGGAGAACCGGGCGCTAGAGACCGGGCCGTACGCGGAGGAGGCCAGCTCGCGGACCTCGCCGTCGGCGGCGGAGACCAGCAGCAGCCGCCCGTCCGAGGCGCAGACGGCGAGGCGGCTGCCGTCGGGGGAGGCGGTGAGCTCCAGGACCCGGCCGAGCCGGCCGGCGGCGAGCACCCGGTGGCGGTGGCGGTCCCCGCCCGCGTGGGTGGCCGTGCCCGCGTGACCGTGTTCGTGTTCGTGCCCGTGCTCGGGGGCGGCCTCGTGGCCGGGCAGTGGCAGCACCTCGATCGCGTCGGCGCCCTCGGCGTCGGTGATCCAGGCCGCCTCGCCGGTGTGCCCGAGCATGACCGGCAGCCGGGTCCGCACCCCCGGGGTGTCGGCGAGCGCGCGGGCCGGGCCGTCCTTGTGGGTGAGCCAGTACTGGCTGCCGCGCACGGTGATCACCCCGGCCCGGCCGGTCCGGTCGCAGGCGAGGTCCTTGACCTGGGTCGCGGCGCCGACCTGGTACGGGCGGCGGCCGGCCCGGGCGCCGCCGAGCGGGACGTGCAGCCGGTGCGGGGCGGGGGCGTCCAGGCCGTCCAGCAGCCAGAGGTCGCCGGCGTGCTGGTAGACGATCCGGGTGCCGTCGGTGGCGGCTTCGCGGGCGTAGTAGGAGGCGTGGTCGGTGTGGCGGCGCAGGTCGGTGCCGTCCGGGCGGCAGGAGTAGAGGTTGCCGACGCCCTCGTGGTCGGAGAGGAAGGCGATCCGCCCGCCGACCGGCATCGGGGAGGCGAGGTGGCCGGTGTGGTCGGGCAGGATCCGCTCGCCGTCCGCCCAGAGCCGGCCGACGGCGCCGCCCCGGTAGCGCTTCCAGGCGGCCGGTTCGTGCGGGGCGGCGCCGGTGAGCAGGACGGTGCGCTCCCGGCTCATCTGGGCGTCGCCGACCGGCCCCCAGGGCATCCGGCGGCCGGGGGAGCCGTCCGGCGGCAGGGCGTGCGCCCAGGTGTAGTGGCCGAAGGGCTCGTGGAAGGAGGTGACGGCCAGCACCTCGCCGTCCGGCAGCCAGCCGCGCACCCGGGTGTCCTGGCTGCCCCAGAAGCTGAGCCGGTGCGCCTCGCCGCCGTCGACGGGTGCGGTCCAGACCTCGGGGGTGAGGCTCAGCCAGCCGGTCCAGGCGAGGGTGGTGCCGTCGGGGGAGAAGCGGGGGTGGCTGACCCGGGTGCGGTCGCAGGTGACCCGCCAGGCCCGTCCGGTGACGGTGCCCCCGGTGTCCAGCGGGGCGATCCAGACGTCGTCCTCGGCGGTGAAGGTGAGCAGGCCGCCGTGCAGGTGGGGGTGGCGGAGGTAGCCGGGCGGGGTCACCCCTCCATCCTTCGACGGGGTGTCACACCCGGCAACCGGAACGGCGGGCGAGGAGGCCCCGAACCGGTCTGGACCATTGACACCGTACAGCCGGATCCACTTCAGTGGTCTAGTCCAACTAGGGTGCCAGGCCGGGCCGTTCCCCCCACTGGCGCGTGCTCCGGCGTGCCCTCGGACGTCCCCCACGACCGCGCCATCGCAGGAGCACCCGCATGCGCAGACCCCGCTACTCGCCCGTTCGCCGGGCCCACCGCCGTGCCGCGCTCGCCGCCGGCACGGCCTCCGCCGTCGCCGCGGCCACCCTGGTCGGCGTCACCCTGGGCCTGGCCCCCGCCGCCTCGGCCGGCGAGTTCCTGGTCAACGGCGGCTTCGAATCCGGCTCGCTCGGCCCCTGGAGCTGCACCGGCGGCTCCGGCAGCGTCGTCACCAGCCCGGTGCACGGCGGCAGCCGGGCGCTCGCCGCCGCGGCCTCGTCGGGCGACACCGCCCAGTGCGGCCAGACCGTCACCGTCGCCCCCGGCACCACGTACACGCTCAGCGCGTACGTCAACGGCTCCTACGTCTACCTGGGCGTCGACGGCGGCCCCAGCACCTGGACGCCCGGCACCGGCGGCTCGTACCAGAAGCTCAGCGTCAGCTTCACCACCGGCGCCAACCAGACCAGCGCCACCGTCTACACCCACGGCTGGTACGGCCAGGGGACCTACTACGCGGACGACGTCTCGCTGGACGGCCCGGGCGCCCCCAGTCCGACGCCCACGCCCACCGTGACCACCTCGCCGACCGCGACGCCCACGGGCACGCCCACCGGTACTCCGACGGGCACCCCCACGGGCACGCCCACCGGCACCCCGACCAGCCCGCCCGCCGGCAGTCACGCCCTGGTCGGCTACCTGCACGCGAGCTTCGCCAACGGCTCCGGCTACACCCGGATGGCCGACGTCCCGGACTCCTGGGACTTCATCGACCTGTCCTTCGGCGAACCCACCTCCGTCACCTCCGGCGACATCCGCTTCAACCGCTGTCCGGTCACCGAGTGCCCGACCGTCGAGTCGGACGCCGACTTCAAGGCCGCCATCGCGGCCAAGCGCGCCCGGGGCAAGAAGGTGCTGATCTCGATCGGCGGCCAGAACGGCCAGGTCCAGCTGACCAGCACCGCCGCCCGGGACGCCTTCGTCAGCTCGGTCTCGGCGATCATCGACAAGTGGGGTCTGGACGGCCTGGACATCGACTTCGAGGGCCACTCGCTCTCCCTCAACACGGGCGACACCGACTTCAAGAACCCGACCAGCCCGGTCGTGGTCAACCTGATCTCCGCGCTGAAGACCCTCAAGGCCAAGTACGGCGCGGGCTTCGTGCTGACCATGGCGCCGGAGACCTTCTTCGTCCAACTCGGCTACCAGTACTACGGATCCGGCCCCTGGGGCGGCCAGGACCCGCGGGCCGGGGCGTACCTGCCGGTCATCCACGCGCTGCGCGACGACCTCACCCTGCTGCACGTCCAGGACTACAACTCCGGCTCCGTCATGGGCCTGGACAACCAGTACCACTCGATGGGCGGCGCCGACTTCCACGTCGCGATGACCGACATGCTGCTCAAGGGCTTCCCGGTGGCGGGCAACGCGAACAACGTGTTCCCGGCGCTGCCCGCCGCCAAGGTCGCCATCGGCATGCCGGCCACCACCAACGCGGGCAACGGCTACATCGCCCCCGCCGAGGTGGACAAGGCGCTGGACTGCCTCACCAAGCTCACCAACTGCGGAACGTACGTGCCGCGTTCGGGCGCCCAGCCGAACCTGCGCGGGCTGATGACCTGGTCGATCAACTGGGACCGGTTCGGCGGCCAGGAGTTCTCCAGGAACTTCGACGGCTACTTCGGCCGCTGACCCGGCACCCGCCGGCCGGAACGTCCACGGGGCCGTGCTTGAACCTGACGCCGTGCTTGAACCTGACACCGGTGTGAGGTCCAAGCATGGTCCCCATGGCGACCACACAGCTCCCGACTCCGGTACCCCGCAAGCCCTTTCCGCTCCCCGCCCTGCTCGCCCTGGCCACCGCGGTCTTCGTCACCGCGCTCACCGAGACCCTGCCCGCCGGGGTGCTGCCCGGCATGGGCGAGTCCCTCGGCGTCAGCGAGTCGGCCGCCGGGCAGACCGTCACGGTCTACGCGATCGGGACCGCGGTCACCGCGATCCCGCTCACCGCGGCCACCGCCGGCTGGAACCGCAAGCGGCTGCTGCTCACCGCGATGGGCGGCTTCGCGGTGGCCAACACGGTGACCGCGGTCTCCGGCGACTACCCGCTCACGATGGCCGCCCGCTTCCTCGCGGGCGTGGCGGCCGGCCTCGCCTGGGCCCTGCTGGCCGGGTACGCCCGCCGGCTGGTGCCGGTCGAGCAGCAGGGCCGGGCGATGGCCGTGGCGATGGCTGGGGTGCCGGTGGCGCTGTCGCTGGGAGTGCCGGTCGGCACCTTCCTCGGCCGGATCCTCGCCTGGTGGGTGCCCTTCCTGGCCATGACGGCACTGGCGGTCGTCGTGATCGGCTGGATCGCGGCGATGCTGCCCGAGCAGCCCGGGCAGCCGGACGGCGAGCGGGCCCCGGTCCGGCGCGCGCTCACCGTGCCCGGCGTGCGGCCGGTGCTCACCGTGACCGTGCTCTTCGTGCTCGCGCACACCATCCTGTTCACCTACATCGCACCCCTGCTCGACCGGGCCGGCCTCGGCGGCGCCACCGGCACCGTGCTGCTGGTCTTCGGCCTGGCCTCGCTGGCGAGCATCTGGCTCACCGGCGCCCACATCCACCGCCGGCTGCGGCGGCTGACGATCGGCGGCGCGCTGCTGGTCGCGGTGGCGGCGGGCGTCCTCGCGGTGCGCTCCGGCGACGCGCCGCTGGTGTACCTGGCGGCGGCGTTCTGGGGCCTGGGCTGGGGCGGCGCCCCGACCCTGCTGCAGACCGCCCTCGGAGACGCGGGAGGCGAGCAGGCGGACGCCGCCCAGGCCGTGCTGGTGACCCTGTGGAACGCCGCGATGGCGGGCGGCGGGGTGGCCGGCGGCGTCGTCCTGAGCCGGCTCGGCGCCGGCGCCCTGCCCTGGACGGTCCTCGCGCTGATGCTGCCCGTCCTCGCGGTGGTCGCCGGCGCCCGCCGCCACGCCTTCCCCCCGGTCCGCGGCTAGCCGTGCGCCCGCCCGTTCGCCTCCGTCAGCCGGTCGTCAGCCGATCGTCAGCCGATCGCCAGCCCGTTCGCCCGCATCCGGGCGACCAGCTCGGCCGGGGCGCTGGCGGTGGAGCCCGCCGAGTACGGCGGCCGCGGGTCGTACTCGATGAGCAGCTGGATCGACTGCGCGACCGGGTCCCCGGCCAGCCGGCCGGCCAGCGACAGGGCCAGGTCGATCCCGGCCGAGACCCCGGCCGCGGTCGCGTACTTGCCGTCCACCACGACCCGCTCGGTGCCGGTGGGCTCGGCCCCGAGCTTGCCCAGCTCCTCCAGGCAGGCCCAGTGCGAGGTGGCCCGCCGGCCGGCCAGCAGCCCGGCGGCGGCCAGCACCAGCGAACCGGAGCAGACCGAGGTGGTCCAGGCGGTGGTCGCGTCCACGGCCCGCAGCCACTCCAGCACCGGCCCGTCCGAGAGCCGCGCCCGGGTGCCCGGCCCGCCGGGGACCAGCAGGGTGTCCACCGGCCCGACCGCGTCGAGGCCGGTGTCCGGCAGCAGCCGCAGCCCGCTGGTGCAGCGCACCGGGCGGCCGCCCGGCGAGGCGGTGACCACCCGGTACGCCCCCGGTCGCCCGGAGGCGTTGCCGGCGCCCGTGAACACCTCCACGGGGCCGGTCACGTCGAGGCTCTGCACGCCCTCGTAGAGGACGACCAGCACGGTGTGTGCTCCCATGCGGCCAGCCTGTCAGCGGGCCGGGGTGGCAGCAATGACCTGTGGCCCACCTTTCCTGCCACCGCTGGGGCGGTGCGCCGCGTGGACCGTACGCCAACCGCCGCGCGGGTACGCCGAAACGCCGGAAGGCCCCTCGCTTTCGCAAGGGGCCTTCCGGCTGTCTGTGCGCCGCCAGGGACTCGAACCCCGGACCCGCTGATTAAGAGTCAGCTGCTCTAACCAACTGAGCTAGCGGCGCCTGCTGACGTGGAGAACATTACCTGGTCAGCGGCCGAAACACACAATCGGCCCGGAGGTCCCCCGTTCCTCCGGGCCGATCGCGCGGTCCGGCCCCGGGGCTCACATGGTCAGCACCACCTTGCCCCGGACGTGCCCGGTGCCGACCAACCGGTGGGCCTCGGCGGCCCGCTCCAGCGGGAGGGCCTCGGCGATCTCCAGCCGCAGCCCGCCCGCCTCCCACAGCCGGACCAGTTCGGTCAGCCGGGCGGCGGTGCGCAGGGTGCGGACGGCCCGTACGCCCAGTCGTGCGGCGCCCTCGAAGTCGACCACGGTGGCGATCCGCTCCCGGTCGGCGACCAGCTCGACGGAGGCCTCCAGCGCGCCCCGCCCGGCGGCGTCGAAGGCCGCGGTCACCCCCTGCGGCGCGGCCGCCCGGACCCGCTCGGCCAGCCCCTCCCCGTACGCGACCGGGACGGCGCCCAGCTCGCGCAGGTACGCGTGGTTGCGCTCGCTCGCGGTGCCGACCACGGTGGCGCCCAGGGCCCGGGCCAGCTGGACGGCGACCGTGCCGACCCCGCCCGAGGCGCCGTGCACCAGGACGGTGTCGCCGGGGCCGACCCCGAGCAGGTCGAGCGCGGTGTGCGCGGTCTGGCCGGAGGCGGAGAGCGAGCCGGCCTGCTCCCAGGGCATCCCGGCGGGCTTGGCCACCAGCTGGGCGGCGTCCGTCGTGACCAGCTCGGCGTGGCTGTCCAGCAGCCGGAAGCCGATCACCTCGTCGCCGACCTTCCAGTCCCCGCTGTCCGGTCCCAGCCGGTCCACCACCCCGGCGAACTCGTTGCCGAGGACGAAGGGCGGCTCGACGGTCAGCCCCGGCGGCCGGAACCCCTCCCGGATCGCGAGGTCCACCGGCTGCACCCCGGCCGCGTACACCCGCACCCGCACCTCGCCCGGGCCGGGCTCCGGATCGGGCACCTCGGTGACCCGCAGGACCTCCGGACCGCCGGACCCCGTCACCGTGACCGCCTTCATGTCTGCTCCCCGCCCTCTCGACCGTTGGACCGCTCGACTGCCCGACAGCTCCCGTCGACCGGCCCCATCCTCGGACTTGAAGTCCACTTGAGGTCAAGTCCTTGTTCGGCGCGTCTTCACCGATGGGCGCATTGTCAGATTTATCCTGGACGGCGCTCAGCCGTCCGTCGTCGAGAGGAACCTCCCCGTGGGCCAGCTTCCCCTGTTCTTCCTGGTGCTGCTCGCCTCCGTGGTCACCATGCCGCTCGGACGCAAGACGGGAGTGCCGCAGCCGGTCCTGATGACCCTGCTCGGCATCGTCATGGCGCTCGTCCCGCAGATCCCGGACGTCAGCATCGAACCCGAGCTGATCCTCCCGCTGGTCCTGCCGCCGCTGATCTTCGCGGTCGCCCGGCGCTCCTCGGTGCGCTACTTCAAGGCCAACGTCCGCTCGATCCTGCTGCTGGCCGTCGCCCTGGTGGTGGTCACCACCGTCGCGGTGGCCAGTACGGTGCACTGGCTGCTGCCCGCCCTGCCGCTCGCCGCGGCCATCGCGGTCGGCGCGCTGGTCTCCCCGCCCGACCCGGTCGCCGCCGTGGCGGTGGCCGGCAGTGTCGGCCTGCCCCGCCGCCTGGTGGCGATCCTCGAGAGCGAGGGCCTGTTCAACGACGTCACCGCGATCGTCATCTACTCGCTGGCGATCGAGGCCGTGGTCAGCGGCGACTTCTCGGTCGGCCACGCGGTGCTGCGCTTCGTCCTGTCGGCGGTGCTGGCCGTGGTCGTCGGGGTGGTGCTCGGCTGGGTCAACGCCAAGCTCGCCGAGCGGCTGGACGACCCGACCCAGCAGGTCGCGCTCAACCTGCTGGTGCCCTTCGCCGCCTACACCGTCGCCGAGGAGATCCACGGCTCGGGCGTGCTCGCCGTCGTGGTCTGCGCGCTCTACCTGGCCGAGCGGGCCACCGACGCCGACGCCGTCTCCTACCGGCTGGTCGGCAACGCCTTCTGGGAGGTGGTCGAGATCCTGATCACCGGCGTCGCCTTCGGCCTGATCGGCCTGGAGCTGGCCACCGTGCTCAAGGAGGCCGGCAGCGGCTGGACCGGGTTCATCGGCGACGCCGCCGTGGTGATCGTGGTGGTCGTGGGGGTCCGGCTGCTCTGGCTGCTGCCGGCCGGCTGGGTGTCGCGCAAGCTGCGCAGCGGCGACGACGAGGACACCCCGTTCAGCTGGAAGGAGAGCGTGGTCCTCTGGTGGTCCGGCATGCGCGGGGTGGCCACCGTCGCCCTGGCGCTCGCCATCCCGCTCACCCTGCACTCCGGCGAGGACTTCCCCGAGCGCGGCCGGCTGGTCTTCATCGCCTTCAGCGTGGTGCTCTTCACCCTGCTGGTCCAGGGCCTGACCCTGCCCTGGCTGGCCAAGCGGCTCCGGCTGGACATCGACCAGGACCGCCACGAGCAGGCCGTCCGCCAGCTCTGGTGGCGGGCCGCGAAGGCCGGGCTCAAGCGGCTCGGCGAGCTGGAGGAGCAGGACCGGCTGCCCGTCGAGGTCGCCGACCGGCTGCGGGACCGTCAGCACGACCGGCTGGCCCGGCTCTGCCCGGAGAACTACGCCGAGGAGGAGGCCGCCGAGGCCAAGCTGCGGCTGTCCCAGTGGCGGGCCGCCCGGGACGTCGAGCAGGAGATGATCGCCGCCTCCCGCCGCGAGATGCTCGCCGCCCGCAGCGAGCTCGGCGCCGACCCGGAACTGGTCGACCAGGTGCTGCGCGGCCTCGACCTGCGCTCGGAGCGGAAGTGACGAGTCGTCCGCCCGCGGGCGGAATGTGCGCGACCGCCCCCGGGGTTGCATAGGCTGAACCCGGGCAGGCCGTCAACGGAGTCGGCGCACCACCAGTACCCGCACGACCTCGCACAGAGACCCTCGCCTTTCCCAGGGCTCACGCCTGGCCCTGCCGGTTCCTGCACCCAGATGAATCGAGGACCCACCGATGTCGGAGACCCGCGCCGACGCCCGCACCCCGCTGGACCGCACCCCGCAGTGGGCCGCCCTGGCCAAGCACCGGGCCGAGCTGGGCGACACCCACCTGCGCGAGCTGTTCGCCGCCGACCCGGAGCGCGGCCGCCGCCTCACCCTGCGGGTCGGCGACCTGCACGTCGACTACGCCAAGCACCTGGTCACCGACGAGACGCTGGCGCTGCTGCGCGAACTCGCCGCCGCCACCGGCGTCGCCGAGCTGCGGGACGCGATGTTCCGCGGCGAGAAGATCAACAACACCGAGCACCGCGCCGTCCTGCACACCGCGCTGCGCGCCCCGCGCGACGCCGTGATCGAGGTCGACGGCGAGAACGTGGTGCCCGCCGTGCACGCCGTCCTCGACAAGATGGCGGCCTTCGCCGAGCGCGTCCGCGGCGGCGAGTGGACGGGCCACACCGGCAAGCGGATCCGCACCGTCGTCAACATCGGCATCGGCGGCTCCGACCTCGGCCCGGCGATGGCCTACGAGGTGCTGCGCTCGTTCACCCGGCGCGACCTGGAGGTCCGCTTCGTCTCCAACGTGGACGGCGCCGACCTGCACGAGGCCGTCCGCGACCTCGACCCGGCCGAGACGCTGTTCATCGTCGCCTCGAAGACCTTCACCACGATCGAGACCATCACCAACGCGGTCTCCGCCCGCGACTGGCTGCTCGACGGCCTGGGCGCCGGCACCGAGGCGGTGGCCAAGCACTTCGTCGCGCTGTCCACCAACGCCCGGGGCGTGCAGGACTTCGGCATCGACACCGCCAACATGTTCGAGTTCTGGGACTGGGTCGGCGGCCGCTACTCCTACGACTCGGCGATCGGCCTCTCGCTGATGATCGCCATCGGCCCGGACGCCTTCCGCGAGATGCTGGACGGCTTCCACCTGGTCGACGAGCACTTCCGCACCGCCCCGGCGGAGCAGAACGTCCCGCTGCTGCTCGGCCTGCTGGGCGTCTGGTACGGCGCGTTCTTCGACGCCCAGGCGCACGCGGTGCTGCCGTACTCGCACTACCTGTCCAAGTTCACCGCCTACCTGCAGCAGCTGGACATGGAGTCCAACGGCAAGTCGGTGACCCGCGACGGCACCCCGGTGGACTGGCAGACCGGCCCGGTGGTCTGGGGCACCCCCGGCACCAACGGCCAGCACGCCTACTACCAGCTGCTGCACCAGGGCACCAAGGTGATCCCGGCCGACTTCATCGGCTTCGCGCGGCCGGTCGCCGACCTGCTCCCGGGCCTGGTCGCCCAGCACGACCTGCTGCTGGCCAACTTCTTCGCGCAGACCCAGGCGCTGGCCTTCGGCAAGACCCCGGAGGAGGTCGCGGCCGAGGGCGTGCCCGCCGAGCTCGTCCCGCACAAGACCTTCAAGGGCAACCACCCGACCACCACGATCCTGGCCGGCGAGCTGACCCCGTCGGTGCTCGGCCAGCTGGTCGCGCTCTACGAGCACAAGGTGTTCGTCCAGGGCGCGATCTGGAACATCGACTCCTTCGACCAGTGGGGCGTCGAGCTGGGCAAGGTGCTCGCCAAGCGGATCGAGCCGGTGCTGCTCACCGGCGAGGGCGCCGAGCAGCTGGACAGCTCCACCGCCGAGCTGGTCGCCCGCTACCGGGCGCTGCGCGGCCGCTGAGCCCCCGGCCGGGCCGTCCGCTCCGGCGGGCGGTCCGGCCGTCCCGTCTTCCGGGAACAGGAAGCCGAAAACGCCGGAAGGCCCCCTGCTTTCGCAAGGGGCCTTCCGGCTGTCTGTGCGCCGCCAGGGACTCGAACCCCGGACCCGCTGATTAAGAGTCAGCTGCTCTAACCAACTGAGCTAGCGGCGCCTGCTGACAGAGAAGACTCTAGCAGCGCCGTGCGTCCGGGCCAAAATCGAATACCGGTCGTCCCGCGTTCACCCGCCGGACACGACGGCCGCCCCGGCGGGCACCGGCGCGCCCGGCTCGCGCGCCGCCCGGACGCAGGCCCACAGCAGCACCGAGGCGCCGGGCAGCCAGGGCTCCCGCTCGTCCGGGGCGACGATCCACCGCCCGGCGCCCCGGCCTGGGGAGTCCGGGCTGTTCAGCATCCGCTGCAGCGGCGGCACGGTCACCGCGTCGCCCTTGCCGTGGCACAGCAGCGGCGGCACGTCCCGGGCCCACTCCTCCCAGGCCAGCAGCCGGCGCAGCCGGGGCGCCGCGCCCGGCTGGACGAACAGCAGGGTCCGGCCCCGGTGGCTCGCCACCGGCCCGCAGCCGGGCCCGGAGGCCCACAGTTCGTCCAGCACCCGGCGGCCGAACAGCGCCGGCATGCTGATCACGTCGAAGGCGCGCCCGCAGGGCAGCACCGAGGGCGCCCACGGGCGGGTCTCCCAGAGGGCGCGCATGCTGCGCGGGTACTCGCTGGCGGAGGCGAGCCAGGCCTCCCCGGCCGCGCTGACGTACTCCACCGACTGATAGGTCCAGATGTCCACGCACAGCAGCGTGCGCCGTGCGCGCCCCGGGAACGGTGGAAAGCGGTGTTCGCCGGACAGGGCGGCGGGGCATCGCGTACCCTCCGCCACTGGCATATGCCAACGGGCCGGCGGTCAGTCCTCGTGGCGGCGCGGTTCGAGCAGGGTGCGGCCGTACTCGATCATCTTGGCGGCGTAGTCCGGGGTCCAGTCCGCCCGAACGGCGATGTCGGCGTCCGAGAGCGCGTCGAACCGGCGCGGGTCGGCGAGCTGGGCGGCGGCGACGGCCTGGAAGTCGGTGGCCCGCTCGGCCGCCGCCCGGAAGGCCAGGGCCAGCTCGGTGGAGCGGCGCAGCAGCTCCGCCGGGTCCGCGATCGACTCCAGGTCGAAGAATCGTTCCGGCTCCGGTTCGGCGGACTGCGGCTCGAACAGCAGCTGCACCGGACGCCTACGCCTGGTCGGCTCGGTCGACTCAGCAGGGGAGTCGGGCATGGACGGACACCTCCGGGGTCTCGATGGGGCGGGCAGAGCTGCACCGGGCTGCGCCGCCCGGGTTGTGGCCGTCGTCCATTGTCTCGCGGCGAAGGCCGGTAACGGAACGGTGCGCGTGCGGGCGCTATTCCCCGGCGTGCGCCCCGGGGCGCGCAACGGGCGCGGGGTGACCTGATCGCATGCGAATCGGTTGTCCGGGTGTTCCCGGCGTCCAGCCGTCCGGGCGTTCCGGTCGCCCACAACCCCACGGAGAACCCCATGCGCGTACGGAAGGGCCTCGCGGCCGGCCTCCTGCTGATCACCCCGGCCCTCGGACCGGCCACGGCGACTCCGGCCTTCGCCGCCGAGACGGCGCTGGTGGTGCAGGGCGAGCCGAGCCCGCCCGGCGGCCTGTCGCAGGCGACCTGCCCGAGCGGCACCCACCTGACCGGCGGCGGGTACCAGCTGCCCCCCGGGGCGCACGACACCGTCACCTACAACGGCCCGTCCGTCGACGCGAAGAGCTGGTACGCGCGGGCCGACCACACGGCCGTCAAGGCCTTCGCGGTCTGCGAGACCGAGGACTGACGCCTACCGGTCCCTACCGCAGGCGGACCCGGTGGCCGCTCAGGTGGTCCAGCACCTGATGGTTGGCCTCCCAGCCGTCCGGAAAGGCCACCGGGACCCCCAACTGCACCGGCTCGGTGGCCGGGTGCTCGTCCAGCAGCCCGGCGATCCCGGCCCGGGCCACCACGATGCAGGCGTGCCGGTGACGGGAGGCGAGCACACAGAGCCGGCCGGTCTCCAGGTGGAAGGCGGTCGCGTCCGGGCGGCCGGAGAGCGGGTGCAGCACCACGGTGACGTCGTACTCGCGGCCCTGCAGCCGGTTGGCGGTGTCCACCGTGACGGCCGGCCCGGCCGCGCCGTCCACCGGGACGCCCAGCTTCAGCAGGGCCGCGCGCACCGCCGCCGCCTGGTCGCGGTGGGCGGTGCCGACGGCGACCCGGTCCGCGGTGAGCGGCGTCCGGCCCTGCTCGGAGTGCGCCGTGAGCCCG
The DNA here is from genome assembly GCF_014656195.1 of Kitasatospora xanthocidica. Lineage (GTDB taxonomy): Bacteria > Actinomycetota > Actinomycetes > Streptomycetales > Streptomycetaceae > Kitasatospora > Kitasatospora xanthocidica. Next base: position 195,922 of record NZ_BNBY01000012.1, read on the forward strand.
CGGTCCAGCAGCCGGCGCACGGTGGCCGCGACCGCAGCCACCGCCTGCGGGTCGGTCCGCACGGTGTGCCGGGCGGGCAGCTCCAGCAGGGCCCAGCCGTGCTCGGCGGCCCGGTCGATCGCCGCGTCCAGCGCCGAGCCGTCGGGGCGGACGGCGGCGGTCAGGAGACGGTCGTCCGGACCGGTGCCGGAGCGGAACGGCGTGTACGGGTAGAACGCCCGGGAGATCAGTGGCGCCGCGCTGGCGGGCAGCCGCCAGGAGACCGGCAGCCGGTGCGGCTCGATCTGCGGGTTGTGCGCCAGCATGGTGACCACGGCGCTGCCGGACGGGTCGTACGACAGCCCGGCCCACTGCTCGGTGCCGACCACGGTGAACGGGTCCAGCTGGCCCGGGTCGCCGACGAACAGCGCCCGCTCGAACAGCCGGGCCACCGCGAGCAGGGCGTCCGAGCGCATCTGGTACGCCTCGTCGACGATCGCGTGCCGCCACGGCGCCTCGGCCCGCACCCACTGCCACTTGGCCGCGGTGGAGATCACCACGTCGTGCCCGGCCAGCTCGCCGACCTTGTCGGAGGGCGTCACACTGGCGTGCTTCAGCACCTCCGGGCCCGGCCTGGAGTCGGCGGCGTGCAGCCGGCCGATCGTCAGGCCCGGCGCCTTCTCGGCCAGTCGGCCGACCAGGTCGTCCACCTGACCGTTGGTCTGGGCGACGATCATCAGCCGCTCGCCGGCCTCGACCAGCTCGCGGGCGGCCCGGACCACCAGCGTCGACTTCCCGGCGCCGGGCGGGGAGTCCACCACCACGCCGCGCGGGGCGCCGGCCGGCGGGCGGACCGTCGCCGCCAGGATCCCGGCCACGGCGGCGTCGGCGGCCGCGCCCGGGGCCTGCCGGGCGGCCGGCTCGGGGGTCGGCGCAGGGGTCGGCGCGGGCGACCGCTCGGGGGACTGCGCAGGGGTCGGCACAGGGGGCGGGGTGGCCATCACTCCCACTCCTCGGAGGTGGACGGGGCAGGTACGGGCGCGGCGCCGGGCGGGCCGCCGTGCGTCCACGGGGTGTCGTCCGGCTCGGGCAGCGGCGCGGACTGGCGGACCGTCAACTCGAACAGGGTGAAGGTGACCGCCTCGCCGGGCTCGGGCAGGCTGCCCGGCTCCGGCTCCTTCCGGCGGCCCATGCCGGACAGCACCCGCAGCGTGACGGTGCCCCCGACGGGGTCGACCGCGACGATCTCGGCCTTCTGCGCCGACGGGCCGGCGCCGCCCTCCGGCCGCGAAGACCCCCAGACCCGGTGCGCCTCCCGGCCGAGGTCCGCGTGCGGACGGTCGGTGGTGCGCAGGGTGACCAGCGGGCGGGGCTTGGGGGAGCGGCCGGTGGTGTCCCAGTCCGGCACCACCTCGGTCACCACCCCGCTGAACGCCTCGCCGGCCAGCCGGTGCTCGGCCATCGCCAGCGGGTCGTCCAGCGCCTCCTGGACGTCCAGCCGGGCCTGCTCGCGCTCGCGCTGGGCGAGCTTGCGGGCGGCGGTGACGGCGTCGTCCTGCCGGGGCTGCGGGGGCTCACCGGCCGCCAGGCGGTCCCGGTGGCCGGTGAAGGACCAGCGGTCGCCGGTCCAGCGCTCCTCCAGGTGCCCGGCCGGTGGCAGGGCGCGCAGCAGGTCCAGGCCGTACCAGACGTCCCGCCAGGTCGGCAGCAGGACGGCCGTCAGCGCTTCCTCCAGCTGCCCGACCGCGGCCCGCACGGCCGCCCGGGCGCGCTCGGCGGCGGCCTCGTCGCCCTGCTCGGCGGCGTGCCGCAGGGCGCCCGCGGCGGAGTCGTAGCGGGTGATCGCCGGGGCGAGCACCGCCTCGTCGAAGCGGGGGTCGGTGGCCGGGCCGGCCGGCGGGTGCAGCAGCTGTCCGGCGTCGTCCCGGGCGGACTCGGCCAGCTCGGCCGCCTCGGCACCGGTCAGGCCGGGCGGCGGACGGTGCCAGGCCAGCCGGGCCGCCAGGTGCTGGTCCTCCAGGTGGCTCTGGCCGGTGGCCCAGTGCCGGGCCAGCAGGCTGGTCATCGGCAGCAGCAGGCTGGAGCCGGGCACCTGGGCGCGGTCGGTGAAGTGCGTCAGCCAGCGGCCGAGCAGCGGCACCCGGACCGGCGCCGGGTAGGGGCCCGGGTCCGCGTCCTCGGCGGTGCGGCGGAAACGGGTCGAGCGGCCGATCAGGGCGAGGTGCCGCACACCGGCGCCGTTCGGCACGATCAGCTGCGGGGCGTCCGCGCACAGCTCGCGGAACACCTGGGTCTTCTCGCCGGTCTCCGGGTCCTTCTCGGAGCCCTCGATCTGCTCCACGTCCTCGGCGAAGGACTCCAGGTAGGGCAGTAGGTCGGCGGCCAGCCCGGCCAGGAAGTCGGACCGCAGGGTGCGGTTGAGCGGCTGCGGCACCAGGTGCAGCCGGGGCGCCTCCCGGTCGGTGCCCAGCAGCACCGCCAGCGGCGCGCCGGACTCGCCGGCCGCGGTCAGCGGGACCAGCACCATCGGGCGGTCGGACAGGTGCCGGTGCCGGACGGTGGCCAGCGGCTCGGCCCGGCCGCTGCGGACGGCCTCCAGCCGGGCCAGGGTGGTCAAGAGGCTCATGCGCCCGCCCCCCGGCGCCCGGCCGGGGCGTGCGTCCGCGCGCGCCCCTCGACGATCCCCACGTCGCGCCCGGTCATGCCGTCGCTCCCGCTCATGCCGTCGCTCCCGCTCATGCCGGCGCCCCCGCCGCCAGGGCTTCCGCGCGCAGGGCGGCCGCGTAGGCCAGGCGTTCGGCGGCGTCCTCGGCGCCGCCGTCGGTGTCGTCATCGGTGCCGTCGTCGGTGCCGGCCAGGTCCTCGGCCTTGGTGCCGGCCGCGGCCAGCGCCTCGGCGACTGTCCGGATGCTGCCCAGCTCGCCGCGCACGCCCCGGCCGAGCTGCTCGACCCGGTCGTCGCGGCGGGCCCGGGCGCGGCAGTGGAAGCCGAGCTCGCAGGTGGAGAGGCAGTCCGGGCTGTACGCGGCGGGCACCGCCTCGACCGAGGCGGTCAGCTGCTCGGCCGTCCGGGCCGGCGCGCCCGCCTCGTCGCAGGCCAGGTCGAAGCCCGCGTCCGGGGGCAGCGCCTCCAGCAGCCGGCCGATGCCGGTCATCCGGCTCAGCTGGCGGCGGGTGGTGGCCAGTTCGCGGCGGACGTCGACGGCGACCGCCGTCGGCCGGTTGCCGAAGTCCTTCGGGCAGACCAGCAGCACGCTGGTCCGGGGGCTGCCCGGCAGCCGCTGCTCGGTGTACGGGTCGTCGCTCAGGGGCACCCCGGCCGCCGCGGCGGCGGCCCGCTGGAGCGCCAGCACGTACACGGCGGCCTGGCGGGCGGCGGCGCCGACCTTGGCCGGGTCCGCGCTGCCGTCGAGCACCGGGAAGGACTTGATCTCGACCACCGTGCACCGCCCGCCGTGCACCACGAGCGCGTCCGGCTCCAGGTAGGAGGTGCCGCCGGCCACGTCCAGCCGCAGCAGGGGGTGGTCCAGCAGCGTCCAGGCGTCCGGGTCGGCGGCGGCCCGGGCCAGCGCCTGGGCCGTCCGGTCGGCGCGGACGGCGGGGCCGGAGCGCTGCAGCAGGTCCGGCACCTCCAGCGGGGCGTGGCCGTCCGCCGGGACGCCGAGGTGGTGGCGGAGCGGCTCCAGCAGCGCGGCGTAGTCGTCCGCCTTCAGCCGGGACTCGAAGATCACGCCGCGGGCGATCGCGAAGGGGGACTGGCCGAAGGGGGCGGGGCGGCCGAGCCGGGCGGCCAGCGCCGACTTGTCGACCCCGGCCGCGTCGAGCACCGCGCGGCGGTGGCAGCCCGGATTGGCGGCCAGCGCGGCGAGGGAGCGGGCGTTCAGACTGCGCTGCGGGGCCGGTCCGCGCAGCTCGGCGAGCCGCTGGGCGAGCGGCTCAGCGGACCCGCCGGGCGGGACGTTCGTCGAGACGTTCATGGTGCGGCCCAGTGTCGCATCCGGGTCCGACAACCCGGTGCGGACGGGCCGCCGGAGGGCACGCGGGCGGTCGGATCCGGCCGTCGGCGCGGTGTCGGCGCGTCGCCGGCGGGGCGTCCGCCGATCGTTCGCGGGCGGGCCGCCGATCGGTCGCGGGCCGACCGGACGCCGTCCGCACCGGCCCGCGATCGTGTCCGCCGTCCGGGTGGGGGATCATGGAACCCGGTGCTCAAGGGTGAGACCGACCGTTGCCGCCGCCCCGTTGCGAGGAGCCCCCCATGCCCGCCCGAATCGTGCTGGTCCGCCACGGCGAGACCGAGTGGTCCGCCACCGGCCGTCACACCGGCCGCACCGACATCCCGCTGACCGAGGAGGGCCGCGCGATGGCCCGGGCCCTCGGCGCCCGCCTCGCCAAGGCCCCCTGGAACGGGATGCCGGACGCGCTCGTCTACACCAGCCCGCTCGGCCGCGCCAAGGAGACCTGCGCCCTGGCCGGCTTCGGCGACCGCGCGGTGGACCGGCCGGAGCTGATGGAGTGGGACTACGGCCGCTACGAGGGCCGCACCGGCGTGGACATCCGGGCCACCGACCACCCCGGCTGGCTGATCTGGCGGGACGGCGTGCCCGGTGGCGAGAAGCTCTCCGAGGTGGCCGCCCGGGTGGACGCCTTCCTCGCCGGCCTCAACCAGGAGCACGGCGTCCCGGAGCCGGACACCACCGTGATGCACTGCGCCGACCGGGACGTCGTCCTGTTCGCGCACGGCCACCTGCTGCGCATCCTGGCCGCCCGCTGGCTGGGCCTGCCGCCCGAGTACGCCCAGCGCTTCAAGCTCGGCACGGCGGCGCTGTGCGTGCTGTCCTGGGAGTACGGCGCCCCGGCCGTGGAGATCTGGAACGACCTCTCCCACCTGGAGGGGCTGACCGCCGGGCACTGACCGGCGCTGGTGGGCACCGACGGGCGGCCGCCCGCGTCCGGTCCGGCGGTGTCAGGCGGCCGCCACCCGGTCGTACGCGGTCAGGAACCGCCGCACCTCGGGCACCGCGACGTGCGGGCGCAGCCGCCCGGCGGTGTCCGCGAGCATGCTCCGGATCCGGGCCGAGCGGACGTCGCCGAACAGCGCGACGGCGGCGGAGCCGTGGTGGGCCGCGCCCGCCACGTCCCCCCGGCCGAGCCGGTCGTGGGCCAGTTCGGCGGTGTAGAGGACCCGGTTGCGGACGAAGTGCGGCTCCTGCAGCGTTATGGCCAGCCCGGCCTGCTCGCTGGCGCGGTCCCAGTCGCCGAGCGCGGACCAGCACTGCGACTGGAGGCCGGCGATCTCGGCCTCGCCGAAGAAGGACATCCACTCCGGGTCGGCCTCGGCGGGGCCGCGGTCGAACAGCCCGTACGCCCGGCCGAGCGCGCGTTCGCAGGAGGCGCGGTCCTGCAGCAGGGCCCAGGCGCCGGCCTCGCGCATGGCCAGCAGGGCGAGCAGCCGGTCGGAGCCCAGCTCCCGGGCGGCGACCTGTCCGGCCTGGGCGGCGCGCAGCGCCTCGCGGGGGCGGCCGGCGTCCCGGGCGAGGAAGGCGCTGTTGCAGAAGACGTGCGCCTCCAGGGCCGGGTCCGCGGCCATCCGGGCGGTGGCCAGCGCCTCGGAGTAGAACGAGCGGGCGTCCGCGAGCCGGTTCGAGTCGTGGGCCAACCAGCCGACCGAGATGGCGAGTTCACCTGCTCCGGCCTGCAGCCGGCGTTCCGTCTCGGCGCTGTACTCGCCCTCGTTGAGCAGGACGTACGCGGTGCGCAGCGACTGCCCCGCGAATTCGTACAGGGCGTCGGCGCCGTGCGCGTCGTCGGCCAACCGGATGTCCCGGACGGCCTGTTCGACCCCGAGCACCTCGGCGGCGCCGACCCGGCGCGGCGGCGGCACCGGCCCGGGCCGGCCGGGCACCGGGGGGTCGGCCGGAAGCAGCGACGGCACGGCGAACTCCGTACCGGGAAGGGCGCCTTGGCCGGTGAGCACACCGGAGGCGCCGTCGGCACCGGCCGGTCGACCGGCGGCCGCGGCCGACCGGTCGATGCCGATCACGGCGGCCAGCGCGGTGGTGCCGCCGGCCAGGAACGTACGGCGACGCACGTCGTCGTTCTCCTCGTCGAGATAGGGCGATCCATCAGGCCCCCGGGGCACCGCGCCGGGGCTCGGCCACGGGGGGCCGACCGGTGCGGCTGGATCCACGTACGGCGAGGCAGCGTACGGGAGTTGAGTGGAGAGTGGTGAGCGCGGGGCGGGCAGGGGCGGGAACGGCGGGTGGAGCGGGGACGGTTCGGCCCGCCCGGTGCCGACGTCCGCCGAGCGGCGGCGGACGTCGGTCCGGGAGGCGAAGCCGAGGTCGCTGAGCGTGCGGTCCGGCCACATGTGCCGGAAGACCCGCTCGTAGGCGTAGTTGGGGCAGCGGATCTCACCGGACTCGACCCGCCCGACGTAGCGGGCGTCGCAGGAGACGTGCTCGCCGATCTCACGGGCGGCCCGGCGCACCGCCATGGCGAACTCTCCGGGCGAACGGTCGCCGCGCAGCGCGCGCATCACGGTGTTGGGGGACGGTCGGTTCGGCTCGGCCGGTGGGGTGGCTGCCATGGCGCTGAGAGTACTCGGAGTTACCGAGTGGACACATGGGGTTCGCGGGAGATCTGCTGACAATACCGGGCAAAACGGGCGATGTTGCGGGATATCCGCCATGAAATGCCATGCCTTGCTGTAATGCGCCCCGTGGCCTGGGGTGCGTCCGCCGCGTTGTCCTGATACGTGGAAGCCCAGGCCGTCGCCCCGGTCCGTCCCCAGCCCGGTGGCCCCTCCGGGCGGCTGGGCTTCCGGATCCGACGAGGTACAGGAGGGCCCGTGATGGCCACCGGACTGCCGCAGTACCGACCCGTTGCCGGGGGCGTGCTCGCCGGCGCAGCCCCCGCCCTGCTGCCCGACCCCGCCGACGACCGGATCCCCGGCCGGGGACCGGTCGAGGGCGGACGCGCCCCCTGCGGCGGTCACCGGCGCGAGCGCGCCGTCCCCGAGGAGAGCACCCTCGTCACCGGCTGCGACACCGTGACGGTCGCCCTGCGGCACGGCCTGGAAGCCGTCGACATCCTGAGGCTGCGCCGCGCCTGCGGGGTCGTGCTGCAGAGCCGCAACGGCAGCACGGTCGCCTTCCTCGTCCCGGCCGGCACCTGGGAGACCTGGCACCTGCCCGGCAGTTCCTGTACGGCGGGCGCCCTCGTGCCCGCCGCCACCGACCCGCGCTGGGTGATCCCGCCCGCCGGCGCTGGCTGCACCGCGCGCCCCACCGACGCCTGGGTGCTCCGCTCCGCCCTCTGCGAGGCCGCCTGCACGCTCACCGCGGGCGGCCTCGGCCCGTTCTAGCCGACGCGCGCTCCCGCGGCGGGGGCGGCGACCGCGCGGGTGGCCGGTCCCGGCCCGACCGGGGGAGCGGCGGTTCCGGCCCGACCAGGGGTTCCCGGCTGGACCTGGACCTGGCCCTGGCCCTGGCCCGACCAGGGGTTCCCGGCCCCGGCGGCGATAATGGCCGTCATGGGACGAAGCAGCAGCAGGGCCGCGCGCGGCGGCGAGACGGCGGCCGCCACCGGCGCGGGCGGGCGTACCCACGCCCAGGGCCCGCTCTCCCGTCCCGTCGGCTCCGGCCTGGCCGAACTCCGGCCCGACCGCGACCGCCCCGCCGCCTGGTCGCTGCTGATCGACGGCGCCCCGCAGTCCCTGGTCGACCTCGCCGACCCCACCCACCTCGGCTTCGAGTACCAGCGCCGGCTCGGCCACCTGATCGACCTGGTCGCCCCGCCCGGCCGCCCGCTGACCGTCCTGCACCTGGGCGGCGGCGCCCTCACCCTGGCCCGCTACGCCGCCGCCACCCGGCCGCGCTCCCGCCAGCAGGTCGCCGAGATCGACACCGCGCTCACCGAACTCGTCCGCGCTGAACTGCCGTTGGACCGGAGCTGGCAGATCAAGGTGCGCGGCGGGGACGCCCGCAGCGTGCTGGAGCGCACCCCCGAGGGCACCGTCGACCTGGTCATCACCGACGTCTTCTCCGGCGCCCGTACACCGGCCCACTGCACCACCGTCGAGTTCACCACCCTCGCCGCCCGGGCCCTCGCCCCCGGCGGCTGGTACGCCGCGAACATCGCCGACGGCGGGGCCCTGCCCTTCGCCCGCTCCCAGGTCGCCACCCTCGGCGCGGTGTTCCCCGAGCTCTGCCTCATCGCGGACCCCGCCGTGCTGCGCGGCAAGCGCTTCGGCAACCTCGTCCTGGCCGCCGCCCACACCCCGCTGCCGATCGCCGACCTCACCCGCCGCGCCGCCTCCGACCCCGCCCACGCCCGCGTCGAACACGGCCGCGCCCTCACCGACTTCGCCGCCGGGGCCGCCCCGGCCACGGACGCCACCGCCGCCCCGTCCCCGGAACCGCCCCCGGGCGTCTTCCGCTGACGGCTGCGCGCTCGCCGCCCGCCGGCGGACCGAAACCGTTGGCAGGCGACCGGACCGCCGCCGACAATGGCCCCGTCCGTGTCGTCGCCGACCGAAGGGGTTACCCCGTGCAGATCAGACCGGCCAGACCGGACGAGGCCGCGCTGCTCACCGGCATCGCACTGCGGTCCAAGGCGTACTGGGGGTACGACGAGGCCTTCATGGCCGCCTGCCGGGAGGAGCTGACCGTCGACGCCGCCGTGATCGAGGGGTCGTTCACGGCGGTGGCCGAGGAGGACGGCCGGGTGCTGGGGTTCGCCCTGCTGTCCGGCGGGCCGCCGAGCGGGTCGCTGGAGATGCTCTTCGTCGAGCCCGGGGCGATCGGCCGGGGCGTCGGCCGGGCCCTGTTCGGCCACGTCCGCGAGCGGGCGACGGCGCTCGGGCTGCGTCGGCTCACCATCGACTCCGACCCGCACGCCGAGCCGTTCTACCGGGCCATGGGGGCGGTCCGGATCGGCAGCACCCCGTCCGCTTCGATCCCCGGGCGTGAACTCCCGCTGCTGGCGCTGGAACCGGTGTCCGGGGCTTAGGGCGGCGCCCCTACCCGCCGCCTCGCACCGCCCGTACCCCGGCGCCGCGCGCTGATCCGCCGCGCGTCGTCGGACACGCTCTCGGACCTGCTGCCCGTGCGTTGGGCGCCGGCCCGTTCAGTGCCCGCGCGGCAGCCCGCGGTGCTTGCACATGGCCGCCCCGGTGAGCAGGAGTCCGGCGGCGATGGGGGCGAGGACGGCGGTCGCGGTGGCGGAGCCGTCGTCCACGGCGGTCACCGTGGCGGTGTCGGCGATGGCGAGCGTCTCGGGTGTTCCCGGCGTCCCGGCGTCGCCCGGGCCGGCGGGGGCGGTGGTGGGCGCCGTTCCGTCGCGGTCGGCCGCGGCCCCGGGCGTGGTGACGGTCGCCGCGGCGGCCTGCGGCTCCGTGGCGGCCTCCGCGACCTCGCGCTGCCTCGGCACGGCGGCCCGGTCGGTGCCGGGGCGCGGCCGGCCGGCGGGCGGTCCGGTGGGTTCGCCCTCGCGGGAGGCACGGGTCTCGGCGGGCCTGGCCTGGGCGGGGACGGTGTCGAGCAGGCCGGAGGCGATCGCGAAGGCGTCGGGGAGGGCCGCCCGTTGGCCGGGCAGGGGCAGTCCGCCGGCCCGGATCCGGTCCTGGAGGGTGTCGCGGACCGCCCCGGTGGCCCCTTCGGCCGGACCGTCGCCGGTCAGCTCCCCGACGAGCCCCGGGGAGCGGCCCGCCGGGTCGGTGGCGGACTGCCCCGGTCCGGCGGGGCGTCCGGTTGACGACCCGTCGAGCGCGGGTCCGTCGAGCGCCGGTGCGCCGTGCAGGGCACGGCGGACGGCGGGCTGGGCGGGGTCGGGCAGCGGTTCGGCGGAGGCCGCGTACGCGCCGGCGGCGCCGAGCCCCCAGAGTTGCGCGAGCAGGGCCCAGCCGGCCGCGAGGGCGCGGGGGCGGCGCAGCCATCGGGTGGGCCCGCGCCGGGCTCCGGTGATGCCGTGGGGGGCGGGTGCCCGGGGCTTGGTCGCGTGATTGGCTCGCACGTGAGTTGAGAACGAGCGGACGGGGGGTGAGGTCACGCCCGCCGTCACGGACAGTCATCGCGCGAGCGGCCCCGGGCTGGTGTTCCCGGGGCCGAGGACCGCGCGGCGGTCAGGAGTTGGGGCGCAGGGTCCAGGTGACGGTCATCACACCGGTGACGGCGCCGTCGGCGCGGGTGATCTCGACGGTGACCGGGAACTCCGGGCGGCCGCCGGCGTCCAGCTCGGCGACGACCTCGGCGGCCGGGCGGCCGAGCACGGCGGTGGCGGTGACCTCGCCCATGGCGAGCTTCTTGTACGCGATCTCGGCGTTCACGGCGAGCGGCACGGCCCGGGAGAGCTGGTCGCCGAAGGCGGCGAGCACGATGCAGCCGCTGGCGGACTCGGCGAGCGTGAACATCGCGCCGGCGTGCGGGCCGCCGACGTGGTTGTGGTACGCGGGCTGGTCGGGCAGCCGGAGCACGGCGCGCTCGGGGGTGGTCTCCAGGTACTCGAGCTTCAGGGTGTGCGCCATCGGCACGGTGGAGTCGAGCATCTGGCCGATCGTAGGTGTGGTCATGGCGACGATGTTACTAGCTGGTAGCTTCCGGCGGCAGGGGTCGGCCGAGGTCGACCGGAAAAGCCGGGCCGGCGGGGGCAGTTGAAGCCGCGCCGGACGCGGGCATGCGAAAACGCCCGAGGGGCCGACCTCTTGAAGAGATCGGCCCCTCGGGCTCTGGGGTGAGTAACGGGACTCGAACCCGCGGCCACCTGGACCACAACCAGGTGCTCTACCAACTGAGCTATACCCACCATCTGTCCGGTCCGTTCCCGCTCTCGCGTTCCCGTGCCGACAGAGAGAACTCTACAGGATCGGAGAGGGTGCTCGCGCCACGGTTTCGTTCCGGCGGACGCGGGCACCCCGGAGGGTCCTGCGGCGGGTCTGCGACCGGTCCTGCGGCGGGCCCTGTGACGGGCCCCCTGACGGGGGACCCGCGACTGGACCCGCGACGGGACCCGCCCGGGTGTTCCGGGATCAGTCGGCCGAGGCCTGGTACTTCCCGGCGATGGCGCGCGCGGTGTCGGCGTCCGGGCCGGGCTGGGGGACGAACACGGCCTCGCGGTAGTACCGCAGTTCGTCGATGCTCTCCCGGATGTCGGCGAGCGCCCGGTGGTTGCCGCCCTTCTGCGGGCTGTTGTAGTACGCCTTCGGGTACCAGCGGCGGGCCAGCTCCTTGATCGAGGACACGTCCACGATCCGGTAGTGCAGGTGCTTCTCCAGGGCCGGCATGTCCCGGGCCAGGAAGCCGCGGTCGGTGGCCACCGAGTTGCCGCACAGGGGCGTCTTCCCGGCCTCCGGCGCGTGCTCGCGCACGTACGCGAGCACCAGCGCCTCCGCCTCGGCCAGGGTCACGCCCTGCTCCAGCTCGTCCAGCAGGCCGGAGGCGGTGTGCATCGCGCGCACCACCTCGGGCATGTTCGCCAGCGCCTCCGCCGGCGGGCGGACGATGACGTCCACGCCCTCGCCGAGGACGTTCAGCTCGGAGTCCGTCACCAGCACCGCGACCTCGACCAGGGCGTCCCGGTCGAGGTCGAGGCCGGTCATTTCACAGTCGATCCATACCAAGCGGTCATTCACGCAACTCACCCTACGGCGCGATCACGCGCCGCGGGGACCGGTGGAGCCGAGCGGGGTGCCGGAGCGCAGGCCTCGGCCTGGTGCTCCTCCGCCCCGCCGTGCGCGCCGTGGCCGTCCGGGTGCTCACCCTCCCGGCCGGTGCGGACCGGGTGGCCGTCCCGTCCGGTACGGGTCTCGCGCGCCGGCCGGGCACCCTCGGCGGCGGGTCGGCCGCCCTGGGTGCGGACCTGCGGCGCCCGGGCCTGACGGCCGCGGAGCTCGCCCGACCCGGGCGCCGGCTGCCCACCGGGAGCGGGCATCCGGCCGCCGGCCGCGCCGTGCCCGCGTCCGGCCGCACCCGGCTCGTCCGCGGGACGCTCGACCGCGCTGCGGTGCCCCTGGCCCTGGCCGCGCGCCCCCGGCTGGGGGAGGCCGTCCTCGGCCGCCGCGTGCTCGGCGGTGCGCGGCGGACGTCCCGTCCCCGCACCGGCCTGCGGCGGCACCAGCGGCGGCCGCGCCGGACCGCGCCCCGCCGCACCCTGCTGCCCGGGGTGCGGCTGCTGCGCGGACTGCGGGTAGGGCTGACCGGCCCGGGCGTGGAAGGCCTGGGCGGCCGGCGTCACGGCCTGCCCCGGGCCGAACCCGGGCGTCTGGCCGTGCGCTCCCGGCTGGCCGTGGCCGACCGGCTGACCGTGCGGCACCGGCTGCCCGTGGGCACCGGCCGGCACCGGCATCCCCGGACCGGCCGGGAACGGCTGCATCGACTGCCCGCCGTGCGCCCCGCCGAACAGCTGACCGCCCGCCGCCGCCCCGGCCGCCGCGTGCTGCAGCGCGCCGGGCAGCCGCAGGTCGCCGCCGTGCGCACCGGCCGCCGTCGGCGGCTGCTGCCCAGGGCGGCGCGCCCGGTAGCTGGTCCGGTACGCGGCCGGGGAGACCCCGAGCTGGCGCCGGAAGTGCCCGCGCAGTGCCACCGGCGAACGGAACCCGCACCGGCGCGCGACGTCGTCCACCGACAGCTCCGAGGTCTCCAGCAGCCGCTGCGCCTGGAGCACCCGCTGGGTGATCAGCCACTGCAACGGCGCACTGCCGGTGAGCGTGCGGAACCGTCGGTCGAAGGTGCGCCGGCTCATGTAGGCACGAGCCGCCAGCACCTCGACGTCGAACTGCTGGTTGAGGTTCTCCAGCGCCCAGGTGACCACCTCGGCCAACGGGTCGTTGCCGATCTCCTCCGGTAAAGACTGATCGATGTACTGGGCCTGTCCTCCGCCGCCGCGACGGCTGGGCACCACCAGGCGGCGGGCCAGCGCGTTGGCGGCCTCGGCGCCGTGGTCGCTGCGCACCACGTGCAGGCACAGGTCGATGCCGGCGGCGGTGCCGGCCGAGGTGAGCACGTCGCCGTCGTCGACGAACAGCTCGCGCGGGTCGACGTGGACCCGTGGGTAGCGTTTGGCCAGCGTCGGCGCGTACATCCAGTGGGTGGTCGCCGGGCGGCCGTCGAGCAGACCGGCGGCGGCCAGGACGAAGGCGCCGGTGCAGAGGCCGATGATCCGCGCGCCCTCGTGGTGGGCCTTGCGCAGGGCGGTGATCGCCTCGACCGGCGGGGGCTGGGAGATCGAGCGCCAGGCCGGTACGACGATCGTGCCGGCCCGGGCGAGGGCCTCCAGGCCGTACGGGGCGGAGAGGGTCAGGCCGCCGGTGGTGGCCAGCGGGCCCTCCTCACCGGCGCAGACCAGCAGGCGGTAGCGGGGCACCCCGGCGTCCTGGCGGTCCACGCCGAAGACCGAGAGCGGGATGGAGCTCTCGAAGATCGGCGCGCCGCCGAAGATCAGCACGGCGACGGTCTCCCGGCGGCGCCGGCCGGACAGCTTGCGCGGGGCGGCCGAGGTCACCGTCGCCGAGGCACCGTTCGCCCCGGGGCCGCCGTGACCGCTGTGGCTGCCGTGGCCGCCGTGGCCCAGCGGACCGTGGCCGGGGGCGGTGCCGAGCGCCAGGCCGCCGAGCGGGCCTCCGCTGCCGAGCGGGCCCCCGCCGACGGCACCGGAGGCGCCGTTCTGGCCCGGAGCGCCGCCGGGGTAGGCGGGATGGCCGGAGTAGCCGGGGTAGCCCGGGTACTCGCCGCCGTAGGCCGGGGCGTGGCTGACGAGGCCTCGGCTGACGGGCTGTCCGCCGGTGGGGTGTCCGCCGTTGGCGGCGTGCCCGCCGGTGGGGTGCCCGTTGGCGGTGTGCCCGCCGGTGGGGTGCCCGTTGGCGGTGTGCCCGCCGGTGGGGTGCCCGTTGGCGGTGTGCCCGCCGGTGGGGTGTCCGCCGAACGCCGGTTGGCCCCCGTAGGGCTGGTGGTTCCCGCTCGCCGCCGTACCGTGCTCGGTGGGGGCCGGGACCGCGCCCGGGCCGCCGGCGGGCGAGTGCGCTGCGGGGTACGAGGGGTGCGGGGCGGCGCCCGAGGGGCCCGGGATGCCGGAGGCGCGGGTGGTGGCGGCGATCGCGGAGGTGCCGGTGCTTCTCGCGGCCCGACCCGCGGTGCCGGCCGTCGCCTGGCCGCTGTCAGGACCCGCGTCGCTCCTGCTCACCCTGCTCAAGGCGCTCAAGCCCCCTCGGTGGTGTGGTGTGGGTGGTGCGGCACTGCTGGCCAAGATCGAAATCTATCGGGTGGACCGTTGCCGTTGTGACAAGTTCACCATCCGACGCTATGTCGACATGGCAATTTGGCGTGATGCATTCGATCACGAAGCGTGGCACCCGTCGACCCTTCTGGGAAGAGGGCCGTGGCAACGGTGGCTGGTTGTCGCGGGGCCGTTCCTGGGACGTCCGGCCCCCGTGCGCCCGATCGGCGGGTCTGGGCTGCGGATTTGCCCAAGCGGGAGAGAGTGGCGCGAAATTGACCGAAAATCGGCGGTGCACGAGAGGGCGCACGGAGATGAGTCGTGCGCCTCCCAGGCTTCATCCGGCCAAGCCTGGCGGGGTGGAACCGCTATCCGGACCGTCGGGTTACGGTCCTGCCGTGACCACCGACAGCCGGCTCGAACGGGCCAACGACAACGCCGCCGCCTTCTGGCTCGCCCAGGCCCGTGCGCACGGCTGGCGAACCCGTGTCCTCCCAGGGCTGACGGCGATCCGCTGCGCCCGGACCCCGGGCGACCCGCACCGCTTCGTGGTCACCCGCCCGTACGCCGAACCAGGCTTGGTGGAACGGGAGTTGGCTGACCTGCTGGACGAGTGGTCGACCATATCCCTCACCCTGGAGGACCCGTACGGCGGGCTCGACCTCACCTGCTTCGGGGCCGACCGGACGTCGGTCATGCCGGTGATGGTCCGTGACCCGGCGCCGGTCGAAGGCGTGCCGGACGTGCTGCCCGCGGTCTTCGAGGCGCACGGGGGCGGCGCCCTGACGGTCGATGAGGCCGTCGACGGGGACAGTTTCGCGCAGGTCGAACGGGCGATCGTGGAGGGATTCCCGCTGCCCGCCCGCCAGCCCTGGGTCCGAGGCGAGGCGCTCCCGGAACGGCTGCTGGCCGAACCCGGCTGGCGGGCGTGGCTCGGCCGGGTCGACGGCGCCGTGGCCGGTACCTGCCTCACCTACGACGACGGCCGGGCCACCGGCGTGTACTGGGTGGCCACCCTGCCCGCCTGGCGCGGCCGGGGGGTCGCCAAGGTCGTCCTGCAGACCGCCCTGGTCCACGCGCACCCGGACCGCCCGGCCACCCTGGTCGCCACCTCGCTCGGCGAACCGCTCTACCGCAAGCTCGGGTTCACCGAGCAGGCCCGCACCTGCTGGTGGAGCCGCACCTCGGCGGCGGGCTGACCGGGGGGAGCGGCCGGGCGGTGGTCGGTGGCCGGTCGCCAGTGGTCGGGTCGGTGGTCCGTGACCGGTGGGCTGTCGAGCGGTGGCCGGTCCATGGCTGGTCCGTGGCCGGTCGGTGGCCGAGCACCATCACGGCTGGTGGTGGGGCCCCTGGGGCCGCCAAGCGCTGCCGGGGCCCCTGGAGCCGTCTCCGAACCCCCGCCTGGCGACGCGGGTGCCCCGACCCCGCCCCGCCCGCCCTCGGAGCGGACGACGGGGGTTCGAAACGGGGCCCGGGGGCCCTGAGGCTGGTGGGGTCACCGGTGTGGGTGGGGCCCCTGGGACTGGTAGGGCCGGTGGGGCCGAAGGGCTGCTATCCGGCGGCGGCCGTCGCGGGTGCCGGGGCCGACCCCGGGGAGGCTGCCGCGCCGGGCGCCACGGCGAAGACGGTCCGGGCGGTTGCCGGCCGCCCGTCGGTCGCCGCCTGGAGGGGTGCCGTACGGAGGGGCGCCGGGCGCACGACCGGCGCGCGCCCGAGGTCGTCTGCGCCCCCGCCGAGCCCGGCCTCCGCCCCTGCCCCGGAGAGCGCCCCCGCGTCGGTGCGGGCGTCGGCGATCACGGCAAACCCGCCTGACCGGTTTCGGACACCCGAGCCGGCTGCTACGCCCGGGTCGCGGCCCGTCCCGGCGTTCGCGGGAACGGGCGCACTCGCGCCCTGCGGGGCGGCCGCCGTCAGGCGTGCGCCGGACCGCGCGCCGAGAAGCGCCGTCGCCCGCACCGGCACCCCGGTCGCGCCCCGGCGGGACGCCCCGCCGGCCCGGATCCCCGGCCGGGGCGAGGGCGCGCTGCGCGCGGCCAGCACCTGGCCGACGGCCTCCGGCAGTCCGGCCGCCTTCAGCGTCGGCCGGTAGCCGATCTCCGCCCACGGGCGGCCGTGGTGCAGCCAGACGCTGCGCAGCCCGGTCAGTTCGGCCCCGGCGATGTCCGCGGGCGCGTGGTCCCCGATCATCCAGGTCCGCGCGGCCCAGTCCCCGCTGGGCGCGACACCGCAACGCTGGGCGGCGATCTCGAAGATCCGCGGGTCCGGCTTGAGGCAGTCGGCCTCCTCGGAGATGACCCAGCCGTCGACCAGCGGCCCCAGCCCGGTCCGGCGGATCTTCTCCAACTGCGGCCCGGTGCCGCCGTTGCTGACGATCCCGAGCGTCCACCCCGCCGCCCGCGCGGCCCGCAACGCCTCGATGTGCCGGGGCGGGCAGTGGATATGGGAGTTGATGCCGCGTCGGTAGTGGGCGAGCAGGAAGTCGGTGGACACGTCCAGGCCGTAGCGGCGCCGGACCGCGGACAGTACGGTGCTGCGCGGTACGTAGCCGCCCCCGTCGAGGGTGACGAACCAGTCGAGGTCACCGGGCGGCAGACCGTGGTCGGACAGGAAGTCCTGCGCCCACGCCCGGAAGGCGGCGTCCCGGGGGAGCAGCGTGTTGTCGAGGTCGAACAGGAGCAGGGGCATGCCGAGCATGGTGCCAGCGCCCGCGCCTATGCACGTGGCAAATGCCAGAGCACGTCGCGAAGCCGTACGAAGTGGCTGATTCGGGCTCCGACGGCTGACGTACGGATCCTGCGCGGGCCGGGTACGGGCGGTGCGCGGGCGGGCCCGCGGGGCGGCCGGAGAGCTGTGGGACGTGGTGGTTCGCGACGGGCGGGGCGTAACGGTTCGCGACGTGCCGCAACGGATCGTCGCCGATCCATGACAGTCCGGTCACGGTGTCCCGCGGGGCTGTTGCGCCGCCCGGTCCGCTCAGTCAAGCTCCAGAGAACCTCCTTCTCGGAGGGGGCGCGATGGCCTGCGGGCGGGGCGCACTGCCACGGCGGGCGCATCCCCCTTTCGCGGGAACAACGTCGCTCCGGGGCTTCGCCACTGGGCTGGGCCCCCTGCCCGTCGTACTCTGAAAGGAACAGGTCACATACGGTGCTGCGCGGCGCAGACCGACGTCATCCCGTGGGCGGGCCTGCCGCACGGGCAGCGTTGTCCTCTCCTGTCGGCCCCTCTCCATCGAAGAGCCGTGAGCCATGGCTGGTTTTGAGCCTCCCCGACCGGTTGAACCGGACACGCCCCGCGGCGCGGGCGCAGCGACCGGGGGAGACGGCGCCCGTACGAACCCCGGCCCGGTCGACGGCCACGCCGCGGAGCGCCTCGACGGTGCTCTCGGCCGTGCTGAGGGCGGCCTCGGGGGCGCGCACGCCAGTGGGAACGACGACGGGCACGCAGACGTGTGGGCCGGCGCACCTGCGGAGGCCCCAGGGCGCGTCCCGTCCGGTCGGACCGGCAGCGAGCGGACCGGCAGCGAGTCGATCGGCCGTGAGCGGACCAGTGCCGCCGCTGCGGCCCAGCCGGACGAACCCGGTGGACCAGGCGGACCGGGTGGACCGGGTGACCTCGCGGAGCGGGCGGAGCCGGACGACGGGCATGACGGCCCCCAAGGCCTCGCGCGCGCTCTGCGCGGCCTCGCCCGTCGCGGCAACCTCGCCCGCCGTGACCGTTCAGGCTCCCGCCAGCGGCGTGGCGAGCCCCCGGCCGACCCTGCGGGGCCTCCGGTGACGGGCCGCCTCGGCCCGGGCGCCGAGCGCCCGGAGGCGGCCTCGGGCGCAGCCAGCGCCTTCGGCGGCCGTACCGAGCCGTCGGCACAGGACAACCCCGCGCCGTCCCTCGACCCGACCTTCCAGCACGGTGTGGTGGTGGGTTTCGACGGCTCGCTGTCGAGCGAGCGCGCCCTCGCCTACGCGGTCGGCATGGCGCGCCGGTCGCAGTGCGGCCTGGTGATCGTGCACGTCGCCAACCGGCTGCCCGCGACGGTCTGGGCCGGCTGTGAGCCGCCTGTGTTCGTCGACCTGCCCGACCACCGGACCGAGGTCCTCGGCCTGGAGCTCGCCTGCGCGGACTTCCTCGCCGGGGTGCCGTGGATCCTGGTCGAGCGCGGCGGCGACATCTGCCACGAGATCGAGGAGGTCGGCCGCGAGTACGCCGCCGACGCGATCGTCGTCGGCACGACGCACGGCCTGCTCGGCAAGATCTTCGGCTCGGTGTCCGGCCGGCTGGCGCGGCGGGCCAACCGCCCGGTGATCGTGATCCCCTGAGGGACCGTTCGGTTCGTCTCCTCCTGTTGCCTCCTCCACCGTGGGCTCGCTCCTCGACGCCGGTTGCGGAGCACCGTGTCGATCCGGGGGACTCGGCTCAGGACGTGACCTCCGCGACCGTGGCGGCTGCGAAGTCGCCGCCACGACCGCGTGGTTCACCGACGTGCGGTCACGAGGTGACGTGCGGTCACGAGGTGACGTGCGGTCACGAGGTGATGCCGAGCTCCCGGGCGATGAGCATCCGCTGGACCTCGGAGGTGCCCTCGCCGATTTCCAGGATCTTGCTGTCGCGCCAGAAACGGGCGACGGGGAATTCGTTCATGAAGCCGTACCCGCCGTGGATCTGGGTCGCCTCGCGGGCGTTGTCGACGGCGGCCTCGGACGAGTACAGCTTCGCGATCGCGGCCTCCTTCTTGAACGGTTCACCGTGCAGCATCCGGGAGGCGGCGTCCCGCCAGGCCAGACGGGAGGTGTGGGCGCGCATCTCCATGTCGGCGAGCTTGAACTGGACGGCCTGGTTGGCGCCGATCGGCCGGCCGAAGGCCCGGCGCTCACCGGCGTACTTCACGGACTCGTCGACGCAGCCCTGGGCCAGGCCGGTGGCCAGGGCCGCGATCGCGATGCGGCCCTCGTCGAGGATCCGCAGGAACTGGGCGTAGCCTCGGCCACGCTCGCCCAGCAGGTTGGCCGCGGGGACGCGGCAGTCGGTAAAGGACAGTTCGCGGGTGTCGGATGCGTTCCACCCGACCTTCGAGTACTTCTTCGAGACCTGGAATCCCGGGGTCCCGGTGGGCACGATGATGGAGGAGATCTCCCGCGTGGGCGAGCGGAATTCGCCTTCTTCACTCGAACGAGCGATCGGTTCGGTGAGCGCGGTGACGGTGACCAGACCGGTGATGTCGGTGCCGGAGTTGGTGATGAAGCACTTGGTGCCGTTGATGACCCACTCGTCGGTGGCCTCGTCGTACCGCGCGGTGGTGCGGGTGGCCCCGGCGTCAGAGCCGCCCTCCGGCTCGGTCAGGCCGAAGGCGCCGAGGAGTTCGCCCGAGGTCAGCCGGGGCAGCCACTCGCGCTTCTGCTCCTCCGTGCCGAAGCGGTGGATCGGCATCGCGCCGAGCGAGACGGCGGCCTCCAGCGTGATCGCGACGGAGGAGTCGACGCGGGCGAGCTCCTCCAGGACGAGGCCGAGGGCGAAGTAGTCGCCGCCCATGCCGCCGTACTCCTCCGGGAAGGGCAGGCCGAAGAGGCCCATCCGCCCCATCTCGCGGACGATCTCGTAGGGGAACTCCTCCCGCTCGTAGAGCTCGCCGATCTTCGGCGCCACCACGTCCTGGGCGAACTCGGCGACGGTGCGCCGCAGTTCCTCGTACTCGCTGCTGAGTCGGTGGTCGAGCATGGTGATCCTCCTGGTGCCCGGCCGGGTGGCCGCGGGCGTGGGCGGGACGACCGGCGCCGTCGTGCGGTCCGACGGTCGCGCGGTGCGGTTGAGGGATGGGCGGTCCGGGACGGACGTGGTGCGTGGCGCCGGCCGAACCGAAGGGGGCGCGGCCGGCGCCGGAGCGGGTGGCGGGGCCGGGTCAGCCCCGGGCGGCGCCGAGCAGCGCCTGGACGGTGCGGGAGGGGCTCGGGCGGCCGAGGCGCTCGGCCATCCAGCCGCTGGTGGCGACCAGGGCGCGCAGGTCGACGCCGGTGCGGATGCCGAGGCCGTGCAGCATCCAGACCAGGTCCTCGGTGGCCAGGTTCCCGGTGGCGCTCTTCGCGTACGGGCAGCCGCCCAGGCCGCCCGCCGAGGCGTCCACGGTGGTGACGCCCTCGCGCAGCGCCGCCAGGGTGTTGCTGAGCGCCTGGCCGTAGGTGTCGTGGAAGTGCACGGCGAGCCGGTCGGCGGCCACCCCGGCCCGGGCGAAGCCGGCCAGCAGGGCGCCGACCTGGCCCGGGGTGGCGACGCCGATGGTGTCGCCGAGGCTCAGCTCCGAGCAGCCCATCTCCAGCAGCTGCACGCCGTACCGGACCACCTGGGGGACCGGGACGGGGCCCTCCCACGGGTCGCCGAAGCACATCGACAGGTAGCCGCGGACCGCGATCCCGGCCTCGGCCGCCCGGGTCACGACCGGGCGGAACATCGCCATGGCCTCGTCCGCGGAGCGGTTGAGGTTGCGGCGGGCGAAGGTCTCGGTGGCACTGGCGAACACCGCGACGTCGCCGGCCCGGTGGGCGAGCGCGCGGTCCAGGCCGCGCTCGTTGGGCACCAGGACCGGCAGCCGCAGGCCGGGGTGGCGCTCCGGCAGGCCGGCGAGCCTGGGCATCAGCTCCTCGGCGTCGGCCAGCTGCGGCACCCACTTCGGGTGGACGAAGCTGGTGGCCTCGACGGTGCGCAGGCCGGCCGCCGCGAGCCGGGCGATGAACTCGGCCTTGACCTCGACCGGGACCAGGGAGCCCTCGTTCTGCAGGCCGTCGCGCGGTCCGACCTCGTGGATCCGGACCTCCTCGGGCAGGCCGGGGGCGCGGACCGGGTCGGGCAGGCCCAGGTCGAGGGCGTCGGGCTCGTGGGCGGGGGTGGTCACGACCGCACCTCCGCGGGCTCGGCGGGGGCAGTGACCGTTCCGGTCGTGGCCTCCTCGGCCGGGGTGACCACGACCAGCAGGTCCTCCATCGCGACGGTGGCACCGGCGGTGGCCCGTAGTTCGGCCACCACGCCGTCGTGCGGCGCGGCGATCACGTGCTCCATCTTCATGGCCTCCAGCACGAGCAGGGGCTGGCCCTTGCGGACGGTCTCGCCCGCCGTGGTCTTGACGACGGTGACGGTGCCGGGCATCGGCGCGGTGAGGGCGCCGTGGTGCGCGCCGGCCCCGGCGGCGGCCTCGCCGACCGGGTCGTGGGCGTGCAGCGGCCAGGCGTCGCCCTCGATGCCGAGCCAGGTCACCGGCCCGGCGGCGAGGCCGGGGGTGGCGTCGGTGGCCAGCGAGAACGTGGTCTGCAGGCCGTCGACGGTCAGGTGCAGCCGGTCGCCCGCCAGGGTCGCGCGGGCGCGGTGCGACGGTCCGTCGCCGAGCCGGAGCTCCACCTCACGGGTGGGCACGGCGGGATTGTCAGTGGCATCGGTTACGTTGCCCGCAGTGATCGAACGGATGCGCACCGACACCGGGTCCTGGCCGGGGGTACGGAGTCGGTGGGTGGTCCAGGCGGGGGTGCCGCCCAGGCGCCAGCCGGAGGGAAGGGAGAACGGGTCGGTCCAGCCGTCGGGGGTGGCGGCCGGGGTGAGTGCCAGGTGCCGTGCCAGCGCGGCCGCGTAGTAGAGGAGGTGAGCGGGCGACGGTGATCCGGTCGCCGCGGCGTCGGCCCCGGTCCCGGGGTGGGCGGGCGTCGTGGTCCCGGCCGGGTCGGTCGCGTTGACGGGGGAGTACGGCGCGGTGAGCAGGGCCGGCTGCTGCTGGGCGGTCTGCTCCACCAGGCCGGTGTCCAGTCGGCCGGCGACGACCTCGGGGTGTGCGAGGAGCCGGCGCAGGAAGCCGGTGTTGGTGGTGACGCCCAGGATGCGGGTGTCGGCCAGCGCGGCGCGGAGCCGGCGCAGCGCGGTCGGTCGGTCGGGACCGTACGCGATGACCTTGGCGAGCATCGGGTCGTAGGCGCTGGTGATGACGGTTCCGGGGGCGACCCCGGAGTCGACGCGGATGCCCTCGCCCCGGGGCTCGTCCAGGGTGAGGATGCGGCCGCCGGTGGGCAGGAAGTCCCGTTCCGGGTCCTCGGCGCAGATGCGGGCCTCGATGGCGTGGCCCAGGAAGGAGATGTCGGACTGGGTGAAGGTGAGCGGTTCGCCGGCGGCGACGCGCAGCTGCCACTCGACCAGGTCGAGCCGGGTCGCGTCGGGCCCGACGGCGACGGCGAGCTCGGTGACGGGGTGTTCCACCTGGAGACGGGTGTTCATCTCCATGAAGAAGAAGTCCCGTACCCCCTCGGCGGCGGAGGCGGAGGGGGCGTCCGGGTCGATGCCGGGGACGATGAACTCCACGGTGCCGGCGCCGGTGTAGCCGCAGGACTCCGCGGCGCGGACGGCCGCGGCGCCCATCGCGGCGCGGGTCTCGGCATTGAGGAGAACGGAGGGAGCCTCTTCGATCAGCTTCTGGTGGCGGCGCTGCAGGCTGCACTCGCGCTCGCCGAGGTGGACGGTGGTGCCGTGGGCGTCGGCCAGCACCTGCACCTCGATGTGGCGCGGCCGGTCGACCCAGCGCTCCAGCAGCAGGGTGTCGTCACCGAAGGCCGTACGGGCGACGCGTCGGGCGGCGGCGATCTCGGTGGGCAGCTCGGCCGGGTCCCGGACGAGGCGCATGCCCTTGCCGCCGCCGCCGGCGGACGGCTTGAGCAGCACCGGGTAGCCGATCTCCTCGGCGGCGGCGACGAGTTCCTCGTCGGTGGGCGCGGTGGCCTGGCTGCCGGGGACCACCGGGACGCCGGCGGCCCGGACGGCCTCCTTGGCGTTGATCTTGTCGCCCATCAGCTCGACCGCGCCGGGCGGCGGTCCGATGAAGACGAGGCCGGCGTCGGCGCAGGCGCGGGCGAAGCCGGGGTTCTCCGCGAGGAAGCCGTAGCCGGGGTGGACGGCCTGGGCGCCGGTGCGGCGGGCGGCGGCGAGGATCTGGTCGGTCCGCAGGTAGGTCTCGGCGGCCGAGCTGTCGCTGCGGTCGGCCGGGCCGAGCCGGACCGCGACGTCCGCCTCGCGGACGTGCGGGGCGTCGGCGTCCGCGTCGCTGAACACGGCGACCGAGCGGACGCCGAGCCGCCGCAGGGTGCGGATCACCCGGAGGGCGATCTCACCGCGGTTGGCGACCAGAACTGTGTCGAACATGGGAGGCGTTCCTCCGGGTCGAGGGGAGCCGTACGAAGGAGGTGTCGGTGGGAAGTCGGGCGCCGGCCCGGAGCCGGACCGGCGCCGCGGACGTCGCACCCGGAAGGAAGGGGTCACGACGAAGGGGTACCGACCGCGGGGGCGGCCCGGCGGTCACATGCGGAAGACGCCGTACGGGGCGGGCGGCGCCAGCGGGGCGTTGGCGCAGGCGGTGAGCGCCAGGCCCACGACGGTGCGGGTGTCCATCGGGTCGATCACACCGTCGTCCCAGAGCCGGGCGGAGGCGTAGTAGGCGCTGCCCTGCCGCTCGTACTGCTCGCGGACCGGGCGCTTGAACTCCTCCTCCGCCTCGGCCGGCCACTGCTCGCCGTGCGCCTCCAGCTGGTCGCGGCGGACGGTGGCCAGCACGGAGGCCGCCTGCTCGCCGCCCATCACGGAGATCTTGGAACCCGGCCACATCCACAGGAAGCGGGGTGAGTAGGCCCGGCCGCACATCGAGTAGTTGCCGGCTCCGTACGAGCCGCCGATCACCACGGTCAGCTTCGGGACGCGGGTGCAGGCGACGGCGTTGACCATCTTGGCGCCGTGCTTGGCGATGCCGCCCGCCTCGTACTGCCGACCGACCATGAAGCCGGTGATGTTCTGCAGGAAGAGGAGGGGGATGCCGCGCTGGTCGCACAACTCGATGAAGTGGGCGCCCTTGACGGCCGACTCGGAGAACAGCACGCCGTTGTTGGCGACGATGCCGACGGGGTGGCCGTGGATCCGGGCGAAGCCGGTGACCAGGGTCGCGCCGTACTCGGCCTTGAACTCGGCGAAGCGGCTGCCGTCCACCAGCCGGGCGATCACCTCGCGGACGTCGTAGGGCGTGCGCGGGTCGACCGGGACGGCGCCGTACAGGCCCGCCGGGTCGACGGCCGGCGGCTCGACCGGGGTGAGCGGCCAGGGCCGGGCCGTGCGCGGGCCGAGCCCGGCGACGATCGTGCGGACGATCGAGAGGGCGTGGGCGTCGTCCTCGGCCAGGTGGTCCGTCACGCCCGAGGTGCGGGAGTGCAGCTCGCCGCCGCCCAGCTCCTCGGCGGTGACCACCTCGCCGGTGGCGGCCTTCACCAGCGGCGGGCCGCCCAGGAAGATCGTGCCCTGGTTGCGGACGATCACGGCCTGGTCGCTCATCGCCGGGACGTACGCGCCGCCGGCCGTGCAGGAGCCGAGCACGGCGGCGATCTGCGGGATGCCCGCGGCGGAGAGCCTGGCCTGGTTGTAGAAGATCCGGCCGAAGTGGTCGCGGTCCGGGAAGACCTCGTCCTGCATCGGGAGGAAGGCGCCGCCGGAGTCCACCAGGTAGAGGCAGGGGAGCCGGTTCTCCAGCGCGACCTCCTGGGCGCGCAGGTGCTTCTTCACCGTCATCGGGTAGTAGGTGCCGCCCTTGACGGTGGCGTCGTTGGCGACCACCACCACCTCGCGTCCGGCGACCCGGCCGATGCCGGCGATCACCCCGGCCGCGGGCGCCGCCCCGTCGTACATCCCGTCGGCGGCCAGCGGGGCCAGTTCGAGGAAGGGGGAGGCGGGGTCGAGCAGGGTGTCCACCCGGTCGCGCGGGAGGAGCTTGCCGCGCGCGGTGTGCCGGGCGCGGGCCTTGGCGCCGCCGCCCAGAGCGGCCGCGTCGAGCTTCGCGCGCAGTTCGGCGACCAGCTCCTGGTGCGCCTCGGTGTTCGCGCGGTAGGCCGCGGAGCCCGGGTCGACCGAGGTGCCGAGCCGGGGTGCCGGGGCGGCGGCTCCGGGCGGTACGGGGACCGGCGATGTCGCGGTGCCGTTCGCTGCGCTGATCTGGAGGCCGGTGGGTGTGCCGGCGGTTGAGATGACCATTCCCAAGAGCTCCCTTGCCCTCGGCACCAGGTGGGCGCCGGATGCCGTGCGCCCTCGAAGTCCGACGTTAATTAACGTTAACTTACGCCGCCCAGGTTAACGACGGATAACCCGACTGTCTACGATGGACGGCATGCCGAACGTCCCCGCAACCTCCGCGCTCCCACGTCGCGACCAGATCCGCCGGGAGGCCGCGCGACTGTTCGCCGCCCGGGGCTTCCTCGGCGTGGGCGTGGACGAGATCGGCAAGGCCGTCGGGATCAGCGGCCCCGGGCTCTACCGCCACTTCGCCGGCAAGGACGCGATGCTCGCCGACCTGCTGATCGGCATCAGCGAGCGCCTGCTGGAGGAGGGGCGCCGCCGGGCGGGCGGCGGCGACGGTCCGGCGGCCGCGCTGGACGCGCTGATCGGCGGCCACGTCGACTTCGCCCTGGACGACCGCGACCTGATCACCCTGCACGACCGCGAGCTGCTGAACCTCAAGGAGGAGGACCGCCGCACCGTCCGCCGGCTCCAGCGCGGCTACGTCGAGCTGTGGGTGGACGTGGTCCGGCAGGCCTACCCGCCGCTGGCCGACCCCGCCGCCGAGCCGGTGGCGCGGGCCACCGTGCACGCCGTCTTCGGCCTGATCAACTCGACCCCGCACAGCCTCGGCTCGAACCCGGGGTCGAATCCGGGCTCGGGCTCCGGCCCGAACCCCGGCTCCGTCGAGCGCGTCGGCCAGGGTGAGCGCTCCGGTCAGGGTGAGCGCTCCGGTCTCCAGCGGGACGGCATGGCCGCCCTGCTGCACACCCTCGCCCACGGCGCGTTCGCCGCCGCCGCGAACGCCGCCACCACGGGCTCGGCCGCCGTCGACGGGTCGCCCTCGGGCGGCGACGCCCCCGCACAGGACTGACCCCTCCGCCCGGCGACTTCTCCCGCCGAGCCCTCGCCCGAACGCCCCGCCGGGAGGCCTAGGCCCAAAGGAGGGCGGCCGACCACCCCCGGTCGCTGGGCGTTCGCCGGGCGATGGGGCGACCCTGGAGGCGGGCGGCCGTCGAGGTCGGCCGTGCGGGCGTTCGATCGGGAATCTCCGTCGGCCGCCGGCTGTTGCCCAGTCCGCCGGACCGGACGATCCGGGCTGCTCCGGCCCGCCCGACCCCACCGGGGCGGAAACGCCGTGGCGGCCACCCGACGAAATGGTTAGCATCCCTAAATATGCCTGAGACTCACGGATCCACGGTGGAGCCATCCCCGAGCGGCTCACCGGCCCCGGGCCCTGCCCCGGAGGCCCTCGTCGACGAGCGCACCGCCCGTTCGGACACCGCGCGAGCGGACGCCGTCGGAACGGACACCGCCCGAGCGGACACCACCGGAGCGGACACCGGCACCGGGCGCGCCGAGCCCGCCGGCTGGCTGCGCCGTCTGGTCGGGTACAGCTGGCGGTCCCGTCGCAGCCTGCTGCTCGCCTTCGGTGCCTCGCTCCTCGGCATGGCCGTCACCGCGCTGGTGCCGCTGGTCACCAAGCTGATCATCGACGACGTCATCGTCGCCCGCACCCGCTCGCTGACCCCCTGGGCGGTGGTGCTGCTGCTGGCCGCCGTCGTGGTCTTCGGCTGCACCCAGGTCCGCCGCTACTACGGCGGTCAGCTCGCCCTCGACGTCCAGCACGACCTGCGCAGCGACCTGTTCCGCTCGCTCGGCCGGCTCGACGGCCACCGCCAGGACCGGCTCGACACCGGCCAGGTGGTCGGGCGCGCGACCTCGGACCTCCAGCTGGTCAACGGCCTGCTCTCGATGGTGCCGATGATGACCGGCTTCCTGCTGATGTTCGTCATGTCGCTGGCCGTGATGATCTGGCTGTCCCCGCCGCTCACCCTGGTCGCCCTCGTCATGGCGCCCGCGCTGTGGTGGGTCTCCGCGTTCAGCCGCAAGCGCCTGTTCCCCGCGACTTGGGCGGCCCAGCAGGAGGCGGCCGCCGTCGCCGGCGTGGTGGACGGTGCGATCGGCGGCGTCCGGGTGGTCAAGGGCTTCGGCCAGGAGGCGCAGGAGCTGGACAAGCTGGAGCAGGCCTCCCACAACCTGTTCGCGGCCCGGCTCCGTTCGATCCGGCTCAACGCCCGCTACAACCCGGCGATGCAGGCGATCCCCGCGCTCGCCCAGGTCGCCGTCCTGGCCTTCGGCGGCTGGCTGGCCGTCGACGGCCGGGTCTCGCTCGGGACCTTCGTCGCCTTCTCGACCTACGTCGCGCAGATGACCGGCCCGGTCCGGATGCTGACCATGATCATCACCGTCGGCCAGCAGGCCCGGGCCGGCGTGGAACGCGTCCTGCAGCTGATCGACGAGCGCCCGCTGGTCCAGGAGCGCCCGGACGCGCTCACCCTGGACCTCACCCAGGATGCCGCCACCCCGCACGGGACGACCTCGCACGGCGCCACCCCGCACGGGACGACCCCGCACGGCGCTACCCCGCACGGCACGGCCGTCGGCCCCCGGACCTCCGACGTCGCCCTGGAGTTCGACCGGGTCGAGTTCCGGTACGACCCCGAGCACCCCGCCCCCGTCCTGCACGGCCTCAGCCTGGAGCTGGCCCCCGGCGAGACCCTCGCCCTGGTCGGCGCCTCCGGCTCCGGCAAGTCGACGGTCGCCCAACTGGTGTCGCGCTTCTACGACCCGTCCGAGGGTGCCGTCCGCCTCTACGGCCACGACCTGCGCGACCTCACCCTGGACTCGGTCCGCGCGACGGTCGGCATAGTCCCCGAGGAGAGCTTCCTCTTCTCCGAGTCGGTCCGCACCAACATCGCCTACGGCCGCCCGGACGCCACGGACGAGCAGATCGTCGCGGCCGCCCGCGCCGCCCAGGCCGACGAGTTCGTCCGCGCGCTGCCGGACGGCTACGAGACCAAGGTCGGCGAGCAGGGTCTGACCCTCTCCGGCGGCCAGCGCCAGCGCATCGCGCTGGCCCGGGCGATCCTCACCGACCCCCGGATCCTGCTGCTGGACGACGCCACCTCGGCGGTGGACCCGCAGGTCGAGGCGGAGATCCACGACGCGCTGCGCTCGGTGATGGCCGGCCGCACCACGCTGCTGATCGCCCACCGCCGCTCGACCCTCCAGCTCGCCGACCGGATCGCCGTCCTGGAACGCGGCCGGCTGCTGGACATCGGCACGCACGAGGAACTCGAAGCCCGATGTCCCCAGTACCGGGCCTTGATCACCGACCCCGAGGCGGGCCGCGCCACCCAGCACCCCGCCGCCGGCACACCGGCCGAAGGGCCGACCGGCACGTCGACGGAAGCCCAGGCCGACGCCCCGACGGTCACCCAGGCCGGCACCCACGCCGGCCCCCCGCCCGTCGAACAGCCGTCCACCCCCGCACTCCCCATCCCCGCGCTCCCCACCCCCGCCCTGGCCAAGGCCGCCCGCGCTGCCGACCCCGACCTGCTGGCCAAGGTCGCCGCGCTGCCGCCCGCCGCCGACAGCCCGGACGTCCCCCGGGCCGAGGCCGAGGCCGGTGACCCCGACTTCTCCCTGGGCCGCCTGCTGCGCCCCTTCCGTACCCCGCTGCTGATCGCGCTCCTGCTGGTCGCCCTGGACGCGGGGGCCGGCCTGGTCCTGCCGGTGCTGATCCGGCACGGCATCGACGAGGGCGTCCGCAAGGGCCTGATGTCCGGTGTCGCGGTGGCCGCGCTCACCGCGCTGGTCGTGGTCCTGCTGGACTGGCTGGTGCAGGGCGCCGAGAACCGGATCAGCGGCCGTACCGGCGAGCGCGTCCTCTACACGCTCCGGCTCAAGATCTTCGCCCACCTCAACCGGCTGGGCCTGGACTACTACGAGCGCGAGCTGACCGGCCGGATCATGACCCGGATGACCACCGACCTGGACTCGCTGACGTCCTTCCTGCAGACCGGCATGGTCACCGCCGTGGTCAGCCTGCTGACCTTCGCCGGGATCTTCGCGGCCCTGCTGATCATCGACGCGGGCCTGGCCCTGGTGGTCTTCGCCGTGCTGCCGCTGCTGGTGATCGCGACCCTGGTGTTCCGCCGGAAGTCCAAGGACCAGTACGAGCGTTCCCGCGACCTGATCAGCACCGTCAACGCGGACCTGCAGGAGAACGTGGCCGGCATGCGGATCGTCCAGGCCTTCCGCCGCCTGGACACCAACACCGACCGCTTCGTGGCGCGCGGCATCGCCTACCGCGAGGCCCGGGTCCGCGCGCAGCTGTACATCTCGCTGTACTTCCCGTTCGTCCAGTTCCTCTCCAGCGTGGCCGCCGCGCTGGTGCTGATCGTGGGTGCCTCCCGGGTCGAGTCCCAGACGCTGACGGTCGGCGCGCTGGTCGCCTACCTGCTCTACATCGACCTGTTCTTCGCCCCGGTCAACCAGCTGTCCCAGGTCTTCGACGGCTACCAGCAGGCCTCGGTCGGCCTCGGCCGGATCCGCGAGCTGCTGCGCACCCCGACCACCACGGCGGAGGCGGCCGAACCGGTCCCGGTGTCCAAGGGGCTGCGCGGCGAGATCACCTTCGAGGGGGTCGGCTTCGCCTACAACGGCGGCGCGGACGGCGCCCCGGACGTGCTGTCCGGCGTGGACCTGCACATCCCGGCCGGGCAGACGGTGGCCCTGGTCGGGGAGACCGGCGCCGGGAAGTCGACGCTGGTGAAGCTGGTCGCCCGCTTCTACGACGCGACCGAGGGCACCGTCCGGGTGGACGGGGTCGACCTCACCCGCTACGACCTGGCGCAGTACCGCCACCGCCTGGGCGTGGTGCCGCAGGAGGCCTACCTGTTCGCGGGCACGGTCCGTGAGGCGATCGCCTACGGCAGGCCGGACGCCTCGGCGGCCGAGGTGGAGGCGGCGGCCCGGGCGGTCGGCGCGCACGACATGATCGTCCGGCTGTCGGGCGGCTACGACCACGAGGTGGCCGGCCGCGGCCGCAACCTCTCGGCGGGGCAGCGCCAGCTGATCGCGCTGGCCCGGGCCGAACTGGTCGACCCGGACATCCTGTTGCTCGACGAGGCCACCGCGGCACTCGACCTGGCCACCGAGGCGGCGGTCAACCATGCCGCGGACCGGCTCAGCGGCGGTCGCACCACCCTGGTGATCGCCCACCGCCTGACCACCGCGGAGCGCGCCGACCGGGTGATCGTGCTGGACCACGGCCGGGTGGTCGAGGACGGCACCCACGCCGACCTGCTCGCCCGGGGCGGCACGTACGCCCGGCTCTGGCAGGCGTTCATCGCGGACGGCCACCCGGCGGCCGAGACCGTCACCGCCGGGTAGGCCGCCGGGTCGGGAGCCGGATCGGCCGCCGGGCCGGGAGCCCTCGGAAACCCTTCGGCCGGGCGGAGGTGACGGCTGCTCTGCCTGCTGTCAGGCGGCGATCAGCGCGGTGAGCAGCCCCGAGGGGTCGATCCCGCGCGGCAGGTCGCTCACCTGTCCGTCCCCGACCTCGACCACCCGCCAGCCGGAGCCGTCGGCCCGGCTGGCGAGGTCGGTGGTGACGAAGCGGCAGCCGAGCGTCCGGACCAGTGCCCGGACCTCGGTGAGGTCGGGTTCGACGCTCTGGTGCGGGGCGTCCGGGTGCGGTCCGACCAGGACCGGCCGGCCGTCCAGCCACCACACCCGCGCCTCCACGGCCCGCCCGCCCGCGCCCGGCCCGCCGCCCGCAGCGTCCCCGGTGCTCCGGGCGCTCGCAGCGTCCCCCGTGCGCCCGGAGCCCCTGTCGCCGGTGCCGCGGTCGGCGCTCTCCGGGCCGCCACCGGCGCGCTCGAACTCCTCGTACCGCCGCAGCACCACGCCACCGGCCAGGAACTCGCCCTGCAGTTCGACGAACCGCGCCACCACCCGGCCGACGGCCGGGAGGTCGGCCAAGTCCGGTACGTAGCAGGCCTCGTGCCACTCGTGCTTGCGCGACTTCACGTAGTCCTTGACGATCGCCGGGCCGCTCCCGCCCAGCCGGGCCGCGGCCGCGGCCAGCTCCGCCGGGCCGGGCGCCACCGGTCCGGCGGAGGGGATCCACGCACTGGCCGGGGTCGCCCCCTCGAACACGCCGTACCAGCCGGGCAGTTCGTGGGCCGCCGCGTAACCGGGCGGGCTGGTCAGCAGGTTGCCGCCGCGGGCGGTGAGCGCGGCGCCGAAGCCGCGGTACCGGGCCGAGGGGAGCATCCAACCCCGGTACCAGAGCGGGCCGCTGTCCCTCGGCACCCGCCGGACCGCCTCCTCGGCCTGCCCGGCGAGCAGCGCGTCGTGGTCGACCAGATGGTGTTCGCCGCCCGACTCCCGCAGCAGTCTGGCCTCCCAGGCGAAGTGCGGATCGGGTCGGCGCGGGTTGAGCGGATCGGCGGGGAACAAGATCGCGGGTACGGGCATGGCCGTCAGGGTACGGCCCGAGACCCGGTGCCGACCCCGAGGACACCGGCCCGGAACGGTGAATCGGCTCGACGCCCCGAACGGCCGCTGCGAGAGTGATCCGATGCGAAATCCCCTGCGAAACCCGATGCGCAAGCTGCTGCGGCCCGGCAGGCGGGTGCCCCGGCAGGCCGCCCGCACGGTGGTCCTGGACGAGAACGGCTCGGTGTTCCTGCTCCGTTCGGACAACGACGAGGTGGGCGTCCACTGGACCATGCCGGGCGGCGGGCTGGAGCCGGGCGAGTCCCCGTGGGAGGGCGCCCGGCGCGAGCTGTGGGAGGAGACCGGCTGGAGCGACCTCGAACCCGGCCCGCTGCTCTGCACCTGGGAACACGACTTCACCTGGCACGGCACCCCGGTCCGCCAGCACGAGCACATCTACCTCACCGACGGACCGCACCGCGGCCCGGTCGGCGACGTCAGCGCGGTGCACGCCGTCGACCGGATCCTCGACTGGCGCTGGTGGACCCCGGCCGACCTCGCCGACGAGAACGCCGACGCGCTCTGGCCGCCCAGGCTGCCGGACCTGCTGGACGCCGTACGCGAGAGCTGGGCCGCCGACCGGCAGCCCCCGGTGCCCGTCGACCTCGGGTACATCCCGAACACCCCGGCGACCGGCTGACCACCGAACACCCACAGCCGAAGCTCCGACGGGCGGAGCCCCGGCGGCCGGGGCTCCGACGACCGATCGGCGGCCGCCCCCGGGGGGAAGCCGTCGGACGGCGGGGCGCCGCGCGGACCGGCTAGGGCCGCCCGCCGCGCCGGGTCCGGGGGGCCGGACCGGCCTCCCAGCCGTTCAGCTCCAGCTCCCGGTCGTGCAGCGCGCCGGGGTTCATCAGCACCGTCAGCCGGGCGCCGACGAGTCGCCCGGAGCCGAGCCCGGTCGCGGACAGCAGTTGGTCGGTCGGCACCGAGACGGCGATGGCGGGGCGCCAGGAGGGCAGCACCACCAGACTGGTGCCGCGTCCGGCCCGGATCACCTCGGCCGCCACCCGGACGGGTGCTCGCTCCTCCGGTCGGCCGAGGGCCTCGGACTGGCCGGGGCTGCCACCGATCAGGATGCCGAGCGGAGCTTCGCCGGGAGACGCCCCGTCGAACGCGGCCGGGGCGTCCGGCACCCGGTCCGTCACCGTTCCCGTCGGACCGGCGGGTTCACCCGTCCACTCGGCGGCACCAGGGAAGCCGACCCCGGCCGGGCCGGGCGCGGCCGTCTCCCGTGCGGTCGCCTCCTGCCCGCTCGGAGCGGACTGGGGGTGCATCCGGCGCAGTCGGCGCGAGGGCGACGGCCGCCGGGACCCGAGGATCCGCGGCTCTTCGCGCGCCGCACGCCGCGCCGGCGCGGACGCCGACGGGAACCGGACGAACCCGGCCTCGGACCCGGCACCGACCGCGGTCCCGTCGCCCTGCTCGTCGCCGTGCGCTTCGCCGTGTTCACCGAAGCGTTCACCGGCGTCGGCAGGCGGCGTGGCCACGCCCACGCCCACGCCCGCTTCGCCCACGCCCACGCCTACGCCTACGTCTTCGCTTTCGCCGAGCAGCGCCCGCACTTCGTCGACCGGTCGCCGGCACGCCTCGGCCAGCTCGGTGATCGAACGGCCCTGCGCACGTGCGGCCCGCAGCCGCTCGGCGAACGCCGCCCGCAGGCTCGCCGCGGCCGGACCGCCGTCCGCGGGGACGGGCTCCGCGCCGGGCCCCCCGCCGGGGGCCGTGACGGGAGCCGGGGCCGGAGCCGCCGCGGGGAGGGTGTACGCCCGCGCGTCGTCCCGGCTGCGCGGCTGCGGCACCGAGTCGTGGCGGATCACCCCGTCGGCGGTACCGGACGTGGTGGTGACGGCCTCGGCGGCCGTCGCGATCGAGCACATCGGGACGGCCGCGGCGGGCTGCCCGGGTGCGCCGTGCGGGCCGGGCGGGTCGGGCAGGGACGGGTCGGTTGCGGTGGGATGGAGCGAGGTCATCGGCGGCCCTTCGGGGGATGGTCCCGACGATCCTCCCGCACCGCGCGACCAGCTCCAAGCGTCGAACCCGATGCCGTGCGGGCGACCACCGGGGGAAGACCGCAGGACCACCGCGCGGCGCCCGCGAGGCCGCCCCCTGGGGCCCCGCGGGACCACCGGCCGATCACCGGCCGATCACCGTCCCGGCCGCGCCGGCCCCCGCCCGCCCCGACCGATGGCTCCGGCTCAACTGCCGGGCGCCACGAAGCCCTTGAGGTCGGCGAGCACCGCGTTCGCCGCCATGACGCCGAGCCCGAGGAACCAGGTCTCGTCCGAAACCGGCCGGGCCTGACCGGACTTGACCGCCCCGAGGGTCTTCCAGAGCGCGCCGCCCAGCACCGCGTCCTGGTTGGTCGAGCTGGGGCTGCCGTACACGCCGTAGAAGACCCAGTCGGCGTCGGCCTTGTCGATCTGCTCCGGGCTGACCTCCACCGCGAGTTCCTTGACCTGCTCGATCTTGGGCTGCGGCAGCGGCACGTCGGTGAGGATGGTGCCGATGAAGGAGAGCTCGGCGTAGAGCCGGGTGCGGCCCGGCATGAAGCGCAGCGGTGTGATGGTGGGCCGCTTGTCGCCGAGCCCGGCGCCGATCGCGGTGGCCGCTGCCCGGTACGCGTCGAGCTGCGCCTGGGCCTCGGCCTGCAGACCGAACGCGCTGGCGTTGAGCAGGAAGTTCTGCTTCCAGGGGTAGCCGGGGCGCAGCGAGAAGACGGTCGGCGCGATCTTGGACAGCTGCGCGTACTGGTCCTGGGCGCGCAGCTGGCTGCCGAGGATCAGGTCCGGCTTGAGCGCGGCGATGGCCTCCAGGTTGAGGCTGTTGATGGTGCCGACGGCGGCCGGGCTGCCGGCCTTGTCCTTGAGGTAGGACGGCATGGTCTTGGAGCCGTCGGTGTGGACGACGCCGACCGGCTGGAGGCCGAGCGAGACGACGTTGTCGAGTTCGCCGGTGTCCAGCACCACGACCCGGACGGGCTTGGCCGGGATGACGGTCTCGCCCATGGCGTGCCGGACGGTGCGCGGGTAGACGCCGGGGGCGGCGTCGGTGCCGAAGCCCTTCATCTTCTCGATCACGGTGGCGTAGTCGTCGCCGCCCTGCTTGACCGACTTCTGGTCAGGCGTGGCTCCGCCGCCACCGGGGGCCGATCCGCCGGAGCCGCCCGATCCGCCGGAGCTGCCGCAGGCGGTGAGCAGCCCGCCGAGGCCGAGGACCGCCCCGCCGGCGATCCCGGCGGTGAGGAACCTGCGGCGGCTGGGGGTGCGGGGGACGAGGGCCAGGTCGTCGGAGGTGGGGGCCACGCGACGCTCCTTCACGGGTCGGGACCGATCGAACTTAGGTGAGGCAAACCTATCTCGATACGGACCGGACGCTCCGCCGGGGGCCGGAGCCGGGCCGGGGCCGGGACCGGCGCCGGACACTCCCGCCAGGGGCGGGCAGAGGGAGGCAAAGGTCATCGAAGTGCATAAAATCACCATGAGTTGGTCTATTCAACCTTCCGTGTCCGCACTTAGAGTGCGCTGGTGTTTGATCAGCAGCTCTCAGAGCACACGAGCAGCGGCCGGGCAACGGCGCCCGACGCTCCGCAGGGTGCCCCGGTCAGTGGCACCAGTGGTGGAGTCCCCGAGCCGGGGACGGCCGGGGGAGCGGGGGACAAGGGTCTACGGGGCGGTTCCGTGGGCCTGCTGGGCAGCGTGGTGCTGGGCGTCTCGACGGTCGCCCCGGTCTACTGCCTGACCGCGACGCTCGGCCCGACCGTCACCGCGGTCGGCGTCCAGATGCCCGCGGTGTTCCTGGTGGGCTTCCTGCCGATGCTGCTCGTCGCGTTCGCGTACAAGGAGCTGAACAAGGACTTCCCGGACTGCGGAACGTCCTTCACCTGGACGGCCAAGGCCTTCGGCCCCCGGATCGGCTGGATGGCCGGCTGGGGACTGACCGTCGCGACCATCATCGTGCTCTCCAACCTGGCCGGGGTCGCGACCGACTTCCTCTACCTGATGCTCGGTGAGATGACCGGCAGCGACCGGATCGCCGACCTCGACGGGAACCAGGCCGTCCATCTGCTCACCGTGGTCCTGCTGATCGCCGGCGCCACCGCGATGAGCTACCGGGGGATGACCGCCACCAAGTGGTTCCAGTACGGCCTGGTCGGGCTCCAGCTGGCCGTGCTGCTGCTCTTCGCGGCGATCGCGGTCGGCAAGGCCGCCACCGGCGAGCTGCCCGACTCGATCGGCTTCTCCTTCTCCTGGCTGGACCCGCTCCAGGTCAGCTCCTTCAGCGCGTTCACCGCCGGACTGTCGCTGTCGATCTTCATGTACTGGGGCTGGGACACCTGCCTGACCATGAACGAGGAGACCGTCGGCGGCGCCAGGACCCCCGGCCGCGCCGCGATGCTCACCATGGTCACCCTGGTCGGCTCGTACCTGCTGGTCGCGGTCGCCGCCCAGATGTTCGCGGGCGTCGGCACCGCCGGCACCGGCCTCGGCAACCCGGAGACCGCCGACAACGTCTTCGCCGCGCTCGCCCGCCCGGTGCTCGGCTCGCCGTGGAGCGTCCTGCTCTTCCTGGCCGTCGTCGCCAGCGCCGCCGCCAGCCTGCAGACCACCTTCATCCCGGTGGCCCGCACCCTGCTCGCGATGAGCGCCTACCGGGCCGTGCCGCCGCGCTTCGGCACCGTCCACCCGCGCTTCCGCACGCCCGGCTACGCGACCGTCGCGGCCGGCGTCGCCACCGCGGTCTTCTACGTCGGCATGAGCCTGATCAGCGAGGACGTCGTCCAGGACACCATCCTGGCGCTCGGTCTGATGATCTGCTTCTACTACGCGCTGACCGCGTTCGCCTGCGTCTGGTACTTCCGCCGCTCGCTGCGCACCGGTCCGCGCGACCTGCTGCTCAAGGGCGTCGCCCCGCTGCTCGGAGGCGTGCTGCTGAGCGCGGTCTTCCTGCAGACCCTCACCGACGCCTGGTCCCCGGACTACGGCAGCGGCGCCGTCCTCGGCATCGGCTCGGTGTTCGTCATCGGCGTCGGCATCCTGCTGCTCGGCGCCGCGCTGATGACCTGCTACGGCCTGGTGCGGCCGGAGTTCTTCCGCGGCGAGACGCTTCGCCGGGAAACTCCCGCGCTGGTGGTGGAGGACTGACGCTACGCTTGATCGCATGAAGCGCTTCGTGGGCCTGAACTGGTGGCCGTCCTAGGACGGCCACCAGCACTCGCCTGACCAGGGCCGTCCGGGATGGACGGCCCTGTCGCGTTTCCCCGCTCTCCAGCGGGACGGGCCCCTCGCCCCGGACGGCCGCGACCACCACCGCCACCGCCGCCGTACCGAACCGAGGAGTACCCGTGAACACCGCCACCGCCGTTGCCTCCGCCACCGCCGCTGCTGCCACCGCGACCGCCACCGTCGACGACCCGACCTCCCACCGCGTCCTCACCGGGGACCGCCCGACCGGCCCGCTCCACCTCGGCCACTACTTCGGCACCCTGCGCAACCGCGTCCGACTGCAGGACCAGGGCGTCGAGATGTTCGTCGTGGTCGCCGACTACCAGGTCATCACCGACCGCGACCTCGCCGACCGGCTCGCCGAGCACACCGAGAACCTCGTCCTGGACTACCTCGCGGCCGGCCTGGACCCCGAGCGGGCCACGATCTTCGCGCACAGCGCCGTACCCGCCCTCAACCAGCTGCTGCTGCCCTTCCTCAGCCTGGTCAGCGTCGCCGAACTCAACCGCAACCCCACCGTCAAGGACGAGATCGCCCACTCCAGCCAGTCCGCCGTCAGCGGGCTGATGTTCACCTACCCCGTCCACCAGGCCGCCGACATCCTCTTCTGCAAGGCCGACCTCGTCCCGGTCGGCCAGGACCAGCTGCCCCACCTCGAAGTCGCCCGCACCGTCGCCCGCCGCTTCAACGAGCGCTACCCGCACACCGACGGCAGCGGCGTCTTCCCCCGCCCGCAGGCCCTGCTCTCCGATGCCCCGATGCTGCTCGGCACCGACGGCGGGAAGATGAGCAAGAGCCGCGGCAACGCCGTCGCCCTCGGCGCCACCGCCGACGAGACCGCCCGGATCATCCGCGGCGCCAGGACGGACGCCGACCGTCGCATCGGCTACGACCCGGCCGGCCGCCCCGAGGTGTCCAGCCTCGTCCTGCTCGCCGCGCTCTGCCAGGACCGCGCCCCCGAGGCCGTGGCCGGGGAGATCGGCGACGGCGGAGCCGCCGTCCTCAAGCGCGTCGTCACCGAGTCCGTCAACGAGCACCTCCGCCCGCTGCGCGCCCGCCGCGCCGCACTCGCCGCCGACCGCGGCCACCTGCGGCAGGTGCTGCGCGACGGCGCCGAACGCGCCAACGCCGTTGCCGACGCCACCCTCGCCGAAGTCCGGGAGGTGATGGGCGCCGTGATCTGAAGCGTCCTCACCGACCTCACCGACCTCACACCGAGGCCCATAGGACCCCGCAGACATCCGCCGGGCCGGGCGGGGGCATATCGTCACCGGGCGGCCGCGCCACAGCGCGGCCGCCGTACCCCGCTCCCGCGCCCGAAAGGCGGCCCGGCCCATGGACCAGCACCCGACCACACCCGGCCAGGGGCTGACCCGTCCGCCGCACCTGCGCCCCGGCGACCACATCGTCGTCGTCGCCCCCAGCGGCCCGATCGACCCCGAACGCCTCACCGCCGGCTGCGCGATCCTCCGCTCCTGGGGGCTGCGCGTCACCGTCGCCCCGCACGTCCTCGACACCCACCCCGTCCTCGGCTACCTCGCCGGCACCGACGCCGACCGCGCCGCCGACCTCCAGACCGCCTGGCTCGACCCCACCGTGGACGCCGTCATCTGCGCCCGCGGCGGCTACGGCGTGCACCGCATGGTCGACCTGCTCGACTGGACGGCGATGCGCGCCGCCGCACCCAAGCCCTTCATCGGCTTCAGCGACGTGAGCTCCCTGCAAGAGGCCTTCGCCCAGCGACTCGGCCTCGCCACCCTGTACGGGCCGATGGCCGCCGCCTCCTCCTTCATCTCCGACGCCCCCACCGCCGAGCACCTGCGCCGCACCCTGTTCGACCCCGCCGCCACCACCGTCCTCACCTCCGCCACCGCCACCCCGCTCGTCCCCGGCCGGGCCCACGGCGTCACCGCCGGCGGGTGCACCCACGTCCTCGTCGCGGAGCGCGGCACCCCCGCCGCCCGGTCCTCGTACGCGGGCAGCATCCTCGTGCTGGAGGACGTGAACGAGCACCCGTACCAGCTCGACCGGATCCTCACCCAGTTCCGGCGCTCCGGCGCCCTCGACGGGGTGGCCGGCATCGCCCTCGGCTCCTGGGAGGGCTGCGGACGTCCCGAGCGGGTCCGCGAGGTGATGCTCGACCGGCTCGGAGGGCTCGGCATACCGGTGCTCTGGGAGCTGGGCTTCGGACACTCCCCGTCCACCCTCACCGTTCCGCTGGGCGTCCCCGCCGTCCTCGACGCCGACGCCGGCACGCTCACCCTGGACCTGCCCGCGCTGGCCGAGCGGCGGTAGTGGCCGCGGTGGCAGCAGGGGCAGCAGCGGCAGGGGGCAGGGGGCTGATCAGGGGGGGGCGACTGAAGGCCCGGTTCCGCGGACCCCGGGTGAGTAGGGTGCGGCCATGAACGAGGACCGCCTCACCTCACCCGCCCTCACCTCGCTCGCCCTCGGTTTCCTCCGGGGCCCGGGCAGCAACGCCCGCACGATCCTGGGACTCGCCGGCCCGCCCGGCGCCGGCAAGTCCACCCTGGCCCGCCACCTGGTGGCCGAGGTCGAGCGGGCCGAGGGGCCGGGCACCGCCGCCTACGTCCCGCTCGACGGCTTCCACCTCTCCGGCGCCCAGCTCGACCGCCTCGGCCTGGCCCACTGCAAGGGCGCCCCGGCCACCTTCGACGCCCACGGCTACGTCGCCCTGCTGCGCCGCATCGCCGCCGACCGATTCCAGGACATCTACGCACCGGACTTCGACCGCACCCTGGACGAACCGGTCGCCGCCCGCCACGTGGTCCGCCCGCACACCCGCCTTGTCATCACCGAGGGCAACTACCTCGCCTCCAGCGACACGCCCTGGCCCGACGC
The DNA here is from genome assembly GCF_014656195.1 of Kitasatospora xanthocidica. Taxonomy (GTDB): domain Bacteria; phylum Actinomycetota; class Actinomycetes; order Streptomycetales; family Streptomycetaceae; genus Kitasatospora; species Kitasatospora xanthocidica. The sequence continues at coordinate 235,581 of NZ_BNBY01000012.1, forward strand.
CCGCCGGCTGCTGCGCGAACTCTGGTACGTCCACACCGACGACCAGGTCCGCGAGGAACGCCTGCTCGGCCGCCACCGCGACGGCGGGCGCGACGAGGCAACCGCCCGCCACTGGGTCACCGGCAACGACCACCCCAACGGCGAGTACGTGAAGCCCGGCCGGGCGCTCTGCACCCGGACCGTCCCCGGGACCGGCGAGCTCGACCGGGTTGCCTCCGGCACCGGACAGGGGTAGTGTTTCCTAGTCGCTCGACAGGAGCACCGGACACGCATCGGCGTGGACGGTTCCGGGGCGGCCAATCCTCTGAAACACAACTTCCCAGTTCGGGCTGGGTCGCGTTCGCATTTCCGCGTCGTGGCTCGGTTCTTATTCGGCGTGCTCGTTTTAATGGGTTGCGGTCGATTCGCTTTTCGGAGCGGGGATCGGCTAGAGTTTGAAACGTCGGACGGGGCGTCAAGCCGCAGAAGACACCGGCGAATTGGATGAGGAAGCCCGGAAACGGCGCGGAAAACATCTGATAAGCTGGAAACACGAAAGAACGAAGCCCGGAGGGCCTGCTGGAAGGCAGTCCGAAGGAAG
>NZ_BNBY01000012.1:236220-236388 GCF_014656195.1 Kitasatospora xanthocidica
GTTGGAGATTCCTTTTGAAGTAAAACACTAGCGAGGACGCAGTGCGCGGGGCCGCCCTATTCCGGTGGTTGCCGTGCCGCTCAACGCGGGTGTGAACCGGATTACCGGTATACATTCACGGAGAGTTTGATCCTGGCTCAGGACGAACGCTGGCGGCGTGCTTAACAC
>NZ_BNBY01000013.1 GCF_014656195.1 Kitasatospora xanthocidica
CGAAAGGACATGCCATGACCGACGACGTCAACGCCCTGCAGCTGCTGGACAGCGAGGAGCAGGCCGCCACGGGCTACATCTGTTTCCCGTTCAGCATCTTCGTGTGCGGTAACTGGAGCGTCGACGACATGTAAGCCCGACCGACGCCCCACGACGGCGCGGGTGGCCGAGATCCGCTTCGGCGACCCGCGCCGATCGTGAAGGCGTCGGCCGACCGTCGGCGCTCGCGACCCTTCGACCGGCACCTGGCGCTCTTGACGCTCCGGAATGGTCCAGTCCACTGTGATCGAGGGCATGTTCCTGCCACTCTCGACCACGCCTCGACCAAGGAGCGCCGTCCGTGAGCCTGAAGTCCCTGAGTCTGAAGCTTCCTCTCGTCCTCGCCTCCGTCCTCGCCCTCGGAGCAGCCCCCGCTGCCACGGCGGCCCCGGTCCCGGCCCCGACCGGGACCGTCGTCAAGGTCAGCACCGCCAAGCAGCTCCAGGCGGCGCTCGCGGCCGCCGCGCCCGGCCAGACCATCCAGCTCGCCGACGGCACCTACTCCGGCAGCTTCAAGGCCACCGTGCCCGGCACCGCCGCCGCCCGGATCACCCTCACCGGCTCGTCGAAAGCCGTGCTCACCACCCCGACCGGCGGCGGCTACGGCCTCCACCTGAACGGCGCGAGCTACTGGACGGTCCGGGGCCTGACCGTGACCGGTGCGCAGAAGGGCATCATGGCGGATGCCGCGGACTACGTGGTGCTGGAGGACGTGACGGTCCACCACACCACCATGGAGGGCGTGCACTTCCGCAACTCCAGCGCCCACGGCACGCTGCGCGGCTCCCGCATCCACGACACCGGACTGAACCGGGACGGCCTCGGCGAGGGCGTCTACGTCGGCACCGCCAACACCCTCTCCGACCGCAGCGACTACGTGCAGATCGTCGGCAACACCTTCGGCCCGAACATCGGCGCGGAGAACGTCGACCTCAAGGAGGGCACCACCGGCGGCCTGGTCTCCGGCAACTCCTTCGACGGCGACGGCCTCACCGGCCGCAACTACGACGACTCCTGGGTCGACGTGAAGGGCAACGGCTACGTCATCGAGAACAACACCGGCAAGCGCACCACCGACGACGGCTTCCAGACCCACAGCGTCCAGCCGGGCTGGGGCTGCGGCACCGTCTTCCGGGGCAACCGGGCCGACCTCACCGGCGCCACCGGGGCGGACCGGTACGCGATCGACGTGACCGACTACGACGCCGGGACGTGCAAGGTGACGATCGGCGCGGGCAACACCGTCACCGGGGGCCGGGGTCTGGTGAACCCCGGCGTCCCGGTGGGCTGAGCACGAGACCTGTCGGAGCGCTACAGCTCGCCGAGCGGTACGCCCGGGTCGGCCAGCGCCTTGGTGTCCACCACCCGCTTCGAGCGCACCAGTTCGCGGATCGGGTCGGTGACGTCCCAGACGTTGACGTTCATCCCCGCGAGCACCCGGCCGCCGGAGAGCCAGAACGCGATGAACTCCCGGCCGGCCGGGTCGCCGCGGAACACCACCCGGTCGTAGCCGTCCGGCTCGACGTAGCCGACGTACTCGGCGCCGAGGTCGTACTGGTCGGTGAAGAAGTACGGGACGCGGTCGTACACCGCGTCCGGCTGCCCGAGCATCGCCCGGGCGGCGGTCTGCGGCTGGTTGACGGCGTTGGCCCAGTGCTCGACCCGGATGTGCCGCTCGAACAGCGGGTGGTAGGCGTTGGCGACGTCGCCGGCGGCGTAGACGTCCGGGTCCGAGGTGCGCAGGTGGCGGTCGGTCTTGACGCCGTTGTCGATCTCCAGCCCGGCCGCCTCGGCGAGTCCGGTGGCGGGGGCGATGCCGATGCCGACGACGACCGCGTCCGCCGCGACCGTCGTCCCGTCGGCGAGCCTCACCCCGGTCACCGTGCCGCCGTCGCCGGTCAGTTCGGCCACCTTGACGCCGAAGCGCAGGTCGACGCCGTGCTCCCGGTGCAGGTCGGCGAAGACCTGGGCGACCTCCCGGCCGAGCACCCGCAGCAGCGGCAGTTCGAGCGTCTCCAGCACCGTCACCTCGGCGCCCGCCGTGCGGGCCGCGGCCGCCACCTCCAGGCCGATCCAGCCGGCGCCGACGACCGCGATCCGGGCGCCCGGCCGCAGCACCGCCTTGATCCGGTCGCTGTCCTCGACCCGGCGCAGGTAGAGCACGCCGTCCTGGTCCGCGCCCGGCACTGGCAGGCGGCGCGGCACCGAGCCGGTGGTCAGCAGCAGCTTGGCGTACGCGACCCGGCCGTCGTCGGTGAGCGTCACGGTGTGCCCGGCCGGGTCGATCGACTCCACCGCCGTGCCCAGCCGCAGCGTGACGTCGTGCTCGGCGTACCACTGCGGCGGGTGGACGTGGATCTTCTCCCGGGGCGTCTTGCCCAGCAGGTAGCCCTTGGACAGCGGCGGCCGCTCGTACGGGCGCTCGTGCTCGTCGCCGATCAGGACGATGCCGCCCCGGTACCCGGCCTCGCGCAGCGCCTCGGCCGCCTTCGCGCCGCCCAGCGAGGCCCCGACGATCACGATCGGGCGGTCCCGCCCGCCGTCCGCTCCGGTGGTGCCGCTGTCCGTGCCCGCCATGGCTCAACTCCTCGTTCTCCGGCCGTGGATCAGGGGTCAGCCTGCCGCCGCCCGGGTGGCGTGTCGAGGCCGTGCCGGGCGCGCCGCGCCACGCTCGCCCATACGGGTGAACGAGGGGCCGAGGGGGAGTGCCGCCCGCCGGGCCGGTGTTCACGGGGTCATGGCATCCCTGACCAGCGCGGTGTCGGTGAACTGCTCGAAGCGGACGATCCGGCCGCCGCGCACCGTGAAGTGGTGGGCGACGCGGACCGCGAGCGGCTTTCCGGTGGCCTTGTGGACGGCCGTGTAGCGGGCCAGGACCACCACCTCCTCGCCGTCCACCACGTACGTGTCGTCGTGGGCCGTCCAGTCGTCCCAGTCGGCGGCCAGCCGCTCCATCACGTGGGAGGTGACGCCCTTCGGGGTGCGGTAGGTGCCGGCCAGCGGGAAGCCGGCCATCTCCGTCCACTCGACGTCCTCGGCGAGGGTGGCGCGCAGCGCGGCCAGATCGCCCCGGGCGGAGGCCAGGTACTGGCGGCGGACCACGTCGGCGGGCGCGGTGGACTCGGCGAAGCCGGCCACGTCCCTGGGGATCTCGATCATCGTCCGCTCACCCCCACGCCATCTCGCCCATGACGACCTTGGTGCCGATGTCCACCGCGATCCGCAGCCCCAGGTCCGGGAAACGCCGCTCCAGCGCCTCCTTGGCGGCCGCCGCGTCCGCGGCCCGGCCGATCTCCGTCTCGAAGGCGCGCAGGTAGGCGCGGGTGTGGTCGACGGCGTTCAGGTCGGTCGGCGCCCCCGCGACCCGGTGGCCGGCCGCCACCCAGGCCGGGTGGAGCGCCTCGATGCCGTCCAGCAGGTCGATCCAGGCGGCCCGTTGGGCGGGGGCCGGGGTGTCCGCCGTCCACACGTGCAGGCCCTCGAAGAGCAGCACCCCGCCGAGCACGGCCCGGTGGTGGTGCTGCCACAGGTAGTGCCGGTCCGGCAGGTGGAAGTCGGCGCCGCGCACCTCGAACCGGTGGCCCTCGAAGACGATCTCGTCCCCCGCCAGCACCTCGGGCCGCACCAGCCGGGTCGGCAGCTCCGGGCCCAGGTGGGACCAGGCGCGCAGCTTGGCCTCGTACGTCTCCTGGATGTGCTCGACGGTCGAGGCGGTGGCCAGGAACCGGGCCTGCGGGAAGGCGTCCTGGACCTCCTGGGCGCCGAAGTAGAAGTCCGGGTCGCCGTGGCTGACGAACACGGTGGTCAGCCGCTTGCCGCTCTCCTTGATCCGCTCGACCAGACGGCGGCCGTCGGAGCGGGTGAACCCGGCGTCCACCAGCAGGGCGTCCTGCGGGCCGGTGACCAGGACGGAGGTCTTGTTGAGCGAGCTGTCGGGGCCGTCGACGATCTCGAAGTCGAGAGCACTCATGCGCCCACCTCACTTCGTTCGGCGGGCGCTTCGCGCAACACGCACCTCTCGATGGTTCGCTCACTTCGCTCGCTCACGTTCTGGATTCCTTCCTCGGGCCGGGCACGCCACGCCGCCAGGATCGGCGCTGGGCGTCCCGGGCGCATCCGGAGCCCGGGCGCAGCCGGAGGAGGGGCGCGCTACGCGCGGGTCCAGAGCGTGAGGTCGCTGCTGGTCGCCACCGCGAGGGTCCGGCCGGTGGGGGAGAAGCCCGCGGCGCGCAGGGTGGACCAACTGGAGTCGAAGAGCTGCCACCAGGTCTCGCCGTGCTCGCCCTGCCACGGCCCCCGGCCGGTCGCGAGCAGCACCCGGTGGTGCGGCCACTCCGGGGCGGCGACCTCGACGTGCCAGCCGCCGTCGGCACCGGTGTGCAGGCCGCCGCCCCACAGGCCGGCCACCGGGATCCGTACGTCCGTGACCTGGCCGAGGCCCGGGCAGCAGAGGTCCGGCCCGTGCGGGTCCTCCTCCGGATCGTGGTCGCGCGCCAGCTTGAGGCCCGTCACCGCGTCGAACAGGCCGTGGCCACTGCTCGACACGGTCAGCACCAGGTCGTGCCCGCTCTCCGGGTGCACGGCGAAGCCGATGCCGAGCAGCCCGCCGACCGCGATCATCCCCCGGCCGACCGGCCGCCACGGCTCCGGCGGGGCGGTCACCGGGGCGGCCAGGATCCGGTCGCGGAGGTGCTGCTGGTACGGGGTCAGGGCCATGAGGACGATCATCCCACCCGGCCGCAGGCGGTGCGTCGGGCTTCTTGCGACCGGCGCCCGCGGCCCGCGTCCGTGCCTACCGCGGCGGCCCCAGCCGCAGCACCGCCAGCGCCCCCAGCGCGGTGGCCGCGGCGAGCGGCACCCACAGCGCGCCGGGACCGGCGGCGAGCAGCGCCGTCAGCACGGCCGGCGCGGCCGCCCGTCCCACGCCCGTCGACAGCTCCCAGCGCGCCAGCGCCCGCCCGAGCAGGTGCGCCGGGGCGATCGCCGCCACCAGCGCCGTACCCGAGCCCGTGTAGAGGATCTCGCCCAGCGTGTACAGCACCGAGACCACCACGATGCCCACCGTCCCCGGCGTGCCGCCCAGCGCGCCGGACCCCCAGAACCCCAGGTACGAGACCGCCAGCAGCGCCCCCGAGGCCGCCAGCACGACCCGCCGCGGACGGTCCGCCAACCGCAGCACCAGCGCCAGCTGCAGGCCCATCACCAGCACCGTGTTGCCGACGAACAGGCCCGACGACCAGGCCGGGGACGCGTGCAGCCGCAGCACCAGCAGCGCGGGGAGCGCCACCTCCAGCACGTCGAAGCAGAACGCGTACGGCAGGTTGGCGAAGCTCAGCAGGGTGATCCGGCGCAGCGGCGCCCGCTGCTCCCGGGGGTTCTCGTGGGCGGACTCCGGCGGCGCCTGCGGCGTGGCCCGCACCCGCAGCGAGCCCACCAGCGCCGCCGCGACCAGGCAGGCCGCGCCGGTCACCCCGGCCAGCAGCCGGATCGCCCCCGCGCCGCCGCTCACCGCCACCGTGGCGAGCAGCGCGCCCAGGCCCAGGCCCGCGTTGCGCACCGCCCGTCCGGCGGCGAGCGCCGCGTCCCGCAGCCGTCCCTCGGTGAGCGTGCTCACCACGGCGGCGTGCGTGGCCGGCCAGGACTGGCTGCCCACCCCGAACAGCACCGCCGCCGCCGTGAACCCCGCCAGGCCGTCCGCGGACAGCAGGGCCAGCGAACCCGCCGCCCGCAGCAGCAGGGTGACGGCCGCGGGCAGGGTGCGGGCGCCACGGTCGATCCAACGGCCGGTCAGCGGCACCACCAGCAGACCCGCGACCATCCCCGCCGACAGCGCCAGCCCCACCGCCCCCGCCCCCAGGTGCAGCATCGCGACCCCGTACAGCAGCAGGAACGGCCCCAGCATGCCGCCGCCCACCGCGTCCACCGCCAGTGCGACGGCGTACCGGGGCCCGCCGGCCGCGGTCAGCAGGCCCAGCAGCGCGGACGGACCGCCCCGGCCGGTGCGGTCGGTGCGACCGGTGTGACCGGTTCGGCCGGTGTGACCGGTTCGGCCGGCGGCGACGTCGTGGTCGGACTTCTCCTTGATCAGGCTCATGGCCGGTACCGTCCGCCCGGACCGGGCCGCCCGGCACGCGGATTGACGGTTCCCGTCAATCGGTCGCGGGCGCCGGCGGAGCGGATGACAGGATCTCGCCCGTGAGTGTGACCATCGACATCACCGGCCTGCCCGACGAGCGGCTGCTCTTCACGCCCTCCCCGCTCGCCGAACCACCTCCTGGTCGTGTACGCGGCCGGCTGGCGGCCCGTCCTCCAGTACCCGGTCGCCGAGGCCGGCCTGCCCGAGCCCGTCTCGCTCGCCGTCGTCCAGCAACGCCTGGAAGCCCTCGCCCACCCCGTCCGGCTGCGCCTCGCCCGCACCACGGCCCGCGGCCCGCACACCACCGGCGAACTCGCCTCCGCCTGGCAGCTCGGCACACCCGAGGTCTCCCGCCACCCGGCCGTGCTGCGCAAGGCCGGGCTGCTGACGACGCGGCGGCGCGGGCGGTACATGCTCCACCAGCTCGACCTGGCGGGCAGCGCCCGGCTCGGCTCGGACTTCCTGGAGGCGGTGCTGCGGTGACGGGGCGCCAGGGGCCGCAGGGGGTGCCGGGAACAGGAGGCGGGCGGAACGCGTTCGTCCGGGCATGACCGACGACGCCAACGCCACCGCCTCGCCCTCGCCCTCGGCCTCCACCTCGGCCTCCGCTGAGGTGCTGCGCTACGCCGCCTTCGCCACCCGCCCCGAGGGCGGCAACCCGGCCGGCGTGGTGCTCGACGCCACCGGCCTGACCGACCGGCAGATGCTCGCCGTCGCCGCCGAGGTCGGCTACTCCGAGACCGCGTTCCTGACCGCCGGGCCGGCCGAAGGCGCCTACCGGGTACGGTACTTCAGCCCGCTCGCCGAGGTCCCGTTCTGCGGGCACGCGACGGTCGCCTCCGCCGTCGCCCTCGCCGAGCACACCGCCCCCGGCCGGTACGTCTTCGCGACCGCGGCCGGGGACGTCCCGGTCGAGGTCGAGCGCGGCGCCGACGGGCTGCTGCGGGCCACCCTCACCAGTGTCGAGCCCAAGGTGGAGTCCGTCCCCGAGACGGACGTCGTGCAGGCGCTCGACCTGCTCCGCTGGTCCGCCGCCGACCTGGACCCGGCCCTGCCGCCCCGCATCGGCTACGCCGGTGCCCGGCACCTCGTCCTCGCCGTCGGCACCCGCGAGCGGCTGGCCCGCCTCGACTACGACTTCGACGGCCTGGCGGACTTCATGCGCGCCCGCGACCTGACCACCCTCCAGCTCGTCTGGCGCGAGGCCCCCGAGGTCTTCCACGTCCGCGACCCGTTCCCCGTCGGCGGCGTGGTCGAGGACCCGGCCACCGGCGCCGCCGCAGCCGCCTTCGGCGCGTACCTGCGGGAGCTGGGCGCCGTGGCGGCCCCGACGGTGCTGACGCTGCACCAGGGCGAGGACCTGGGCCGCCCCGGCGTGCTGCGGGTCGAACTGCGGGCGGAGGACGCGCGGGTGCGCGTCTCCGGCACGGCGGTCGCGATCGGGTGAACCCGGGGCCGCCGCCAGGGCGAGGGCCGTGGCAGGACGCCCTCGCCCTACGGCACGACGCCCTCGCCCTGCGGCAGGACCCGCTCGCCCTCGCCCCGCGGCTCCTCGAACTGGGCCAGGTAGCGGCCGAACAGCTCCTCGCCGACCGTGACGGCGTTGGCGCCCTCCCGCCCGTTGCGGACGGCGAGCCGGCGCTCCAGCGTCGCCCGGTCGGCCTTCAGGTGGACCAGTTCCCACCGGCAACCGTGGCTCTCCACCAGCGCCTTGTAGTCGTCCCTGGCCGCCCGGCTCCAGAAGCTGTAGTCCACCACCACGTTCCGCCCGGACCGCATCAACTCGACCAGTTCCAGGCGCTGTTCGGCACGCACCTCGTCCTTCAGCCGGTCGAACGCGGCCTCCGACAGCACCACCCCGGCGTCCCGCCCCCCGAGCCGCCGCCAGACCGCCTCGTCGATCGACAGCCGCACGTAGCCGCGCCGAACCAGCCCCAAGGCGTACGTGGTTTTGCCCGCCCCGGGCAGCCCGCACATCAGCACCACCGTGCCGCTCGATCGCTCCGTCACACCCCGCAGGCTAGCGCCGGGCCCAACGCGGCACCTACCCGTCCTCCCGGCCCTCCAGGAGGTGTTCCAGGAACCGGCCGTGCCGGACGAGCGTGCGGCTCTCGCTCTCCGGCGCCGGGGTGTCCGTCCGCAGCACCCGGGTCCGCTGCTCCGCCCGGTCGGAGAGATCGGAGAGACCGGAGACCATGACCCCGACGGCGTCGGCGATACCGGTCATCGAGGACGCCGACCTGCCCGGCTCGACCCGCTCCACGCGGACGGCCTCCTTCGTGGGTACGGGCGTGGGCGCCGGCGCTGGCGCGGTCTCGGTCGTCGGCACCTGGGTGCGCTTCGCCCGCGCGGGCTTCCGCCCGGCCCGCGCCACCCCGGACTCCTCCCGCAGCCGGCCGACCTCCGCCTCCAACGCCGCCAGCCGTGCCCGCAGTTCGTCCAGCTCGCCCATCTTCTCCACCGCCCAGAACCCTCCCCGGCCGCCCTGCACGGCCCTTGACGTGCGGCTTCAGCCTAACCGGGTCCCGCCCACCCCTCACGGCCGCTCGCCGCCACCGCCCTCGGCCGCACCCGTCGACCGGGCCCAGTCGGCCAGCGCCGCGAAGTCCTCCGCCGTCAGCCCGACCTTCGGATCGACCCGGTGCAGAAGCGCCGGCCCCCGGTGACGCTCCTCCACCCAGGCGCGGTCCGCGTCCGTGATCAGATCGTCGACCCAGGCGAACGGCCGGCCCCGCGCCCACGCCACGACCTCCGGCGTCTTCCAGAACACCCCGCCCCCGGGCTCCGGCCGCGGATCGGACCACGCGATCACCGGCAGCGGGGGCAACCCCAGAATCGGCGCCAGGAACTCGTTCGCGTCCTCCTCCCAGGTCGTCGCCCACACCAGATCGAACGGCAACGCCGCGAGCGCCGCCCCGTGCGCCGGGTTGAGCCAGACCCGCAACGGCTTCGGCCGCTTGTTCGGAAGCCCCCAGGCCCGCAACCGCCGCCGCTCCGCCGCCTCCCAGCGCGGAGTCATCAGCCGGTGCGTCTCGTACCCCGCAGGCCGCCGGTACGGCTTCGCCGCATCCGGGTTCAGCGGCCCGTCCACATCCACCAGCAACACCGGCCGCACCAGGCACCCCCCAAGATCGTCCCCGCACGCTACCGGCCCCACCCACCCGCGCCCACCGGATTTCCCACGGCCCCAGCCATCGGCGTGCGCCGGAGAAGAGCGCCGCACCCGCCGACGTTCCGGGCCCGGCCCGTGACCTCCGGTAGCCGCCTCGATCGCGGCCGATGCCTGCCGTAGCCAGGTGATGCGCCAGTCCCCGTCCGGCCGTACCTTCACGGTCCGGTCCAGCAGGGCCTCGAGCGCACTCCGCGCGCAGCGCTGCCCGCCCTGCGGCCCACAGCAACTCGGCGCGTCGGCAACGCGCGGACCACACCGAATCGTGGTTCTCACCATGGATCCGCGCCAAGGTGTCCGCAACGTCCCCGAACTGTCCGGCGCTCTCGGCCGGCTGCGCTGCGAGGAACAGGGCCTCACCGAGGTTCGCACGTGCGATCGCGGTGTCCGAATACCCGGGACCCACTGAACGCTCGGGACGTCGCACCACGTCGTGGAACCACAGGACGGCCTCGGTGAGGTTGCCTGCTGTCCGAGGACCGTGGCCAGGTTCTGCTCCATCATCAGGGTTTCCGGATGATCGCCGCCCAACCCCGCCCGAACGGGAAGGGCAAGCCGGTGCGGGTGGTCGCCAAGGGAGTGGCAGGGATCCCGCAAGCGACCTTCGACAGGCACCGGCGGATCGCGTCGGGCTTTGAGCGCCGGGGGAACCTGGGCAGTCGTTCCGTTGTTCCCGGCTCAACCTCGGCCTGACGGACTGTCCCGTCCCGGAGTCCGGGACGCGGGGCACGGTGGAGCGGGTCCTTGGGGAGGAATGGCACAGGAAGCTGACCACCACGGACCCGTTGGATCCCACCATGCTGGCCGTTGCGGAGGGCTGGGTGGCCCTCTCTCAACCGAAGGAGAGCCAGAAGGAGTCCGAAGCCCGAGGACAGATCAAGCTGGCGGAGGAGGCGGTGGCCCAGCCGATGGGCGACATCTCGGTGCTGACCGACCCCGAGCGCTGTCTGACAGCTCTGGGACACATCGGACGCCTACTTCCGAGGACAGCTTCTGCGGCTTGCGATCGAGCGGTGTACCTGAAGAAGGCCCCGCACTCGGGTGATCGTTTCAAGTCGACACGGGCACATCACTGTCTCGTTATCGTCCCGTGACAACGGTTGCCCGCGGATGGGACCATGCCGGAGAGCAAACCCATCGGACACGGAAGAAGGAGACAGGACATGGCGCAGGGTCAGCAGAGGCTGGAGACCAAGCAGATCACCGGGCAGGTCATCACGCACACCATCGTCAAGCCGCTCCAGGACCCCTCCGACATCTCCAAGGAGCAGGAGGCGAAGCTTGCTGACGCGCTGGACGGGGCGGACACCACCTCGGAGTGACGGCGGGTGATGCCTGACCCCGCACGCCCACCCGGGCCTTCGGTCAGAGGCTGTAGCGGCGCTGGCGCAGCTTCTCGGCGAGGCCCTTGCGCCGGTCGGGCTCGGAGTGCGGGGTCAGACCGCCGGCACCCAGCAGCGGCTTCCGCAGGGCTGGGAGGCGGTGAGTTCGAACCGCCACGTTGAGAAGCTCGGAAGCTCCACGGAGGTTGTTCACCGCGAAGTGCTGCTGAAGCGCGCTGTTCACTAGGCATTGCCGTAGTAGGGGTGCGCCAGTCCGCCAGCGAGCCGCCCCCGAACTCACGCGACATCCCCCATGTCTCGGGGTCGTTCGGGTCCTCCGGTACGGCGTCCTCACGCAGCTCATACCAGCGGGCCAGGATGCGGCACTGCTCCGGTGTGTACTTCCAGTCCGGCCGGAACGTGTGGGCCGACCAGTGCAGCAGCTCGCCCGCGAGCGTGCGCCGCGGGCGAGGGACATCGTCCGGGATCGTGCGAACCGGCTCGTAGGTGACGGTCAGGACGGCCACCTCCTGGAGCTGGTCTTAACAGGATGACGGCGGCCGGGAGTTGGGAACTCTATGCTGACGGCATGTCGATCGGACCAACGCGGCCCAATACCGCCCCCGCTCGCGCGACGAAGGGCCCGCGTGCGACTCCCGAGACAGTGCTGATCCCGCGTGACGGCGACTCTTCACCGATCGTCACCAGGATTGTCGAGGGGGTTGTGGCCCTGGGAGCTGCCGCACTCGAAACTGCGGGCAGGCTCGGGCTGGCAAAGATCGAGGCTCGGAAAGAAGCAGATGCGAAGGAGCGCGAGACAAGGCTCCGGCTGGCGCAGATCGACGCCGATACCCGCCGATTCGAGAGCGAGCAGAAAACCGAGCAGGAGCGGGAGAGAACCAAGCAGGAGGAACTGCGCCTTCGGCAGGAGGAACTGCGAGGAGGCTTGAGGGGGCCGGACGCGGAGGAGAGCTGACGGTTGCCTCCTACGGCTGGGCTGCCTCCCTGCAGGCGCGCTCCTCCATCGGCCGGGCCGCGTTCACGGAGACGTGCTCACCGGCCGCGAAGGGCGAGTTCATGTCGTGGGCCCACAGGCCGCGGGCGACGGCGTGCGGGACCTCGGAGTCCGGGCACGCCTCGTAGCAGACGATCGTCCGCGCGATGCGCAGGGACTCGTCCGAAGGGCCGGAAGCCCGGGTCTTGCGGCGATCCACGGTGGACTCCCATCAGGAGGCGTCTTATGACGGCTGCCGCACAGTGGCCCGTCGACGAGCAAGACGAGCAGCCCACAAGCCGCCGGCTCCGTGCCCACGGCCCTGCGGAGCGGGCGACGATCCGCCGCTGACCGCCTGGAGGGCCCGGCTCCCCCTCCTCGCCGGGAGGTCGGCGACGGTGCACTGTCCGGCTCTTCTTTCCCAGGAACCAATGGAGTTGAATGTACGTCAGTTCGTCGCGTCGTCGTTGTCGTCCATGGTGGGGGAGTTGCCGGGAATGCTGGTGGAGGCGTTGAGCGCGCTGGCCGCGGCCGGGGGCGCCGGGATCGTCCAGGCCGCCGCCACGGACGGGTGGGCAGCCGTCCGGGAGCAGGCCGCCCGGCTGCTGGGGCGGGGGCGGGCGGAGGACGAGCAGGCCGTGCGGGAACGCCTCGACCGGACCAGGGAGACCCTGGAGGCGGCCGCGCCGCAGGAGCGGGCCGCGGTGGCCGGGCGGCAGGAGGCGTCCTGGCAGACCCGGCTGGAGGACTTCCTGGAGGGGCTGGCCCCGGCCGAACAGGCGCAGGCGGCGGAGCGACTGCGTACGCTGGTGGAACTCGCGACGTCCCCGGGAGACGCTGCGGTCGGGGTCCGGGCCGACAACAGCGGGGTGACCGCCGGCGGGGACGTCAGCAACCGGGGCGGCGTGATCGGACGCGACTTCACCGGCCCGGTCACCGTCGGCGGCGCCGACCGCCCTACCCCGCCGGGGACGGGCCCGCGCTGACCGTCCCCGGAGTCGCCCAGGGCACCAGCGGCCCGCAGGCCGGCGTGCACAGCCGCAACGACCTCGTCAACTCCGGTGGTGTGGTGGCCGCCAGCGTGCGCGACGTGCACGTCCACGGTGCGGCGGACGCGGCCCCCGTCTGGCCGCTGCAGCTGGGGGCCGTGCCCGGGACCGTGGACTGCTACCGCCACCGCCCGTTCCTGGACGGCGCCCTGGAGGCGGGTGGTGCCGTGGTCCTGAGCGGCCCGGCGGGCACCGGCAAGACCCAGGCCGCCGCCCACCGCGCCCACGTGGCGCTGCGGACCGGCGCCGTGGACCTGGTGCTGTGGGTCGACGCGTCGAGCCGCACCACCGTCCTGGACGGCTACGCCCGGGCGGCCGCACGTCTCGGGCCGGCCGCCGCGGCCGCGGCCTGGGCGTCCGGCGCGCAGGGGCTGCTCGCCTGGCTGAACACCACGGACCGCCGCTGGCTGCTGGTCCTCGACGGACTGGCCGGGTACGAGGAACTCGACGGCCTGTGGCCGGACCCGGCCCCCGGGGCCGCCCTGGTGGTGACCACGCGGAGCACCGACCCCCGACTGCGTGCCCTGCGACGCAGGCTGGTCCCGGTGCGCGGATTCGCCGACTGGGAGGCCCTCGGCTATCTGGCCGACCGGCTCGCCGTCCATGAACTCGGAGCCCCCGAGCGTGAATTGGCCGCCCTCGCCGACGAGGCCGGGGGCCGACCGGCCGAGCTGTCCGCCGCCGCCGACCGGCTGATCGCCGCGAGCACCGGGCCGGCACCGTACCCGCACGGCCTGCGCCGCGGCACCGTACGGCTGCGCCGCCCGGTGGACTGCCCGCTGTGCGGTGTGCCGCTCGGGACGGGCTTCGCGCTCCGGTACGCCCCGGAGGACGAGGTCTGGGCGCGGTGGATCGAGGCCGTCCTGACCAGGGCGGGGGTCGGCCCGAGGCGCGACCACGCCCCGGACCGCACGATCGTGCTGCTCCCGTCGGCCCGCCCGCGCGCCCCGCTGCCCAGGGGCGAGGACGGTGACGGGGCCCGCGCCGGGGGCAGGGGCGGGGACGAAGCCGGGGCCGAGCCCGCCCTGGTGACGGTTCGCCTCGACGGCGCGCCGGCGCCGGCCCCGTACGAACCGGGCCCGCCACCGCAAGGCCCGACCGTCACCCTGACCGGCCTGTCGGCCTCCCAGGCCGCGGGCGCGCTGCTCGCCGCGGTGGGCGGTGCGCCGCGCGTGCCCGACCTCACCGGTCTGCGGTACCCCGGTGCAGGCCCAGCCCACTTCAAGACGCCGCCCCGGCACCCGTCGTTCACCGGCCGGGGCGCGGTCCTGGAGCACCTGCACCGGCGGCTGGGAGCCGGGCCGGCGGCGGTGCTGCCCAGCTCGCAGACCCTGTACGGCCTCGGCGGGATCGGCAAGACCCAGATCGCGCTGGAGTACGCGCACCGGTTCAAGGCGCAGTACGACCTGGTCTGGTGGATCGACGCCGAGCAGCCGGAACTGATCGGCCCGGCGTTCGCCGACATGGCGCGCGAACTGGGCCTCCAGGTCGGGGACTCGGTCGCGGAGGCCGCCGCCGCCGCGCTCGCCGCGCTGCGGCGCGGTACCCCGGCGGCCCGCTGGCTGCTGGTCTTCGACAACGCGGAGAAGCCCGCCGACATCCTGCCGTTCCTGCCCGGTGGTACCGGCCACGTCCTGGTGACCTCCCGCAACCCGGAGTGGAGCCGGGTGGCCGAGGCCCTCGCCGTGGACGTCTTCACCCGGCAGGAGAGCACCGAGCACCTGTGCCGCCGCGTCCCGGGACTGACCGGGCCGGAGGCCGACGCGGTGGCCGACGAGCTCGGCGACCTCCCGCTGGCGGTCGAGGTCGCCGCGGCCTGGCTGGAGACCACCGCGATGCCCGTCGACACCTACCTGGCGCACCTGCGCGGCGCCACCGTCCAGGTGCTCTCGATGGGCCGGCCGGCGGACTACCCGGCCTCGCTGGCCGCCGCGTGGAACGTCTCGACGGCGCGGCTGCGCGCCCAGGCCCCGGCGGCGGCCCGGCTGTTGCAGCTGTGCGCGTTCTTCGCCGCGGAGCCGATCGCGATGCGGCTCCTCTACAGCGAGCCGATGATCAGCGCGCTCGCTCGGCACGACCGGCGGCCGGCGGGGCCGCTGGTGCTCGCCGAGGCGATCCGCGCGATCGGCCGGTACTCGCTCGCCCGGGTGGACACGGGCCGGCGCACGGTCCAACTCCACCGGCTCGTGCAGGCCGTGGTCCGTTCCGAGCTGACCGAGGAGGAGCGGCGCGCGGCCGCGCACGAGGTCCACCTGGTCCTGGCCGAGGCGCGGCCCGTCCGCGGGGGCATCGACGACCCCGCCAACTGGCCCGCCTTCGACGACATCTGGCCCCACCTGGGGGCCTGTACCACGTACGACTGCGAGGAGCCCCGCCCCCGGGAGCTGCTCGTCGACCGGGTGCGCTACCTGTGGAAGCGCGGCGAACTGCAGCGCGCCGACTCCCTCTGTGACTCCCTCGTCCCGCTCTGGACGGCGAAGCTCGGCGCGGACGACCCGCAGACCCTGCTGCTCCGCTTCCAGCGTGCCAACGTCCTGCGCTCCCAAGGGCGTTACCGCGACGCGCACGCCCTGGACGAGTCCGTGCTGGAGCGGCAGCGGGCCGTCCTCGGCGAACGCCACCCGCACACCCTGACGACCGCGGGTTCGCTGGGCGCCGACCACCGGGTGCTCGGCCGCTTCCAGGTCGCGCTCGCCCTCGACCTGGACACCTACGCCCGCTCCCGGACGCTGTTCGGTGCCGACAACCCGCGCACGCTGGCGATGGGCCACAACCTGGCCATCGACCACCGGCTGGTCGGGGACAGCCGGGCCGCCCGCGACCTGGACCGGGAAACCCTGGAGCGGCGCATCGAGGTGATCGGCCCGCGCCACCCGTACACCCTCACCACGAAGTTCTGCCTCGCCCGCGACCTCCGCGACCTCGGTGAATTCCCGTCCTCGATCAGGCTGTTGGCCGAGGTCGCCGCCGACCTCGACACCGTCCTCGATCCCGACCTCCCGGAGATCCTGCGCAACGCCACCTCGATGGCCGTCTCCCTCCGCCGGGCGGGCCGGCTGGACGAGGCCCGGGAGATCAACGTCGCCACCTACCGGCGATTCGTGGAACGCTACGGCGAGGACGCCCCGGACGCCCTGATCTGCGCGATCAACCTGGCCGCCGACCACAGCGCCGCCGGCGACCACGACCGGGCCAGGGAGCTCACCGCCCGCATCCACGCCGTGCACCGGCGCCTGTTCGGCGCCGACCACCCCTTCACCCTCGCCTGCGCCGCCAACCTCGCCCTCTACCTGCGCGCCGCCGGTGACCCCGAGGCGGCCGTCGCCCACGGTACGGCGGTCGCCGCGGCACTGCGCGAACGACTGGGCCCGCAGCACCCGTTCACCCTCAAGGCCACCATCAACCTGGCCAACGCCCACGCCGACACCGGCCGGCCCGCCGCCGCCCTGCCCCTGCAGCGGCGAGCCCTCGACGACCTGCGCGACCACTACGGCGAGCAGCACCCGGACACCCTCGTCTGCGCCGTCAACCTCGCCCGCACCCTGCGCGCCCTCGACCGTCCGGAGGAGGCGGCCGGCCTCCACCACGAGGCCCTCGCCGGCCTCGTCCGCCGACTGGGCGAGGACCACCCCGACACCCGGCACGCCCGCGACTGGCGGGCCGTCGACCGGGACCTGGAGACCCAACCGGTGTGATCCGGTCAGTAGTTCTGGTTCTCGCTCTCCGTGGTGAGCCACTGGAGGTGTTCGTGGAACTGCCGCCCGGCGGTCTGGAAGAGGCCGTGCTCGCCGGTCTGCAGGCTCTCGACGCCGAACTCCGTGCTCAGGTGCTGATCCACCACCCTGATGAGCTTGAAGGGGCCGGTCGCGGCGGGACCGACCATGTGGAGCTCGGCGGCGTCGAGGCCTGAGACGTCGGCGGACACCTGGGCGATCATCTTCTCCATCACGGCGGAGTTCTTCTGCACGGCGATGAAGTGGGCCGTAGCCCCCGGTGTCCAGCAGGTACCGGGCCGCGATCCGGATCTGCTCGCCGGTGGGGGCACCGGTGACGGGTTCGGCCCCGGCGTGTTCGAGGGTGCCGCTCAGGCTCTGGGCGTCGCGGATGAGCGGGCCGAGCACGGGGACGTCGTTCGCCCGGAGCCGGGGCTGCGTCCGCTGCAGGTCGATGTCGCCGGAGCCCAGGTCGACGTCGGCGTACACCCCGCCGTGCTCCTTCAGGATGCAGTAGCGGGCGATGTCCGAGGCCAGCGGGTACGCCTTGGGGGTGCCCGTGGTGGCCGTGGTGTAGACCTCCCGCACCCGGTCGTCCAGCGCCTCCTCGATGGAGCGGAACCGTAGCTTCCCGGTGAACTTGACGCGCAGGGTGTCGGCGGTGCGCCAGGTGCTGTTGCGGTCCGTCCACAGGTTGATGGTCCAGCCGGAGTTCTTGGCCTTCGCCGCCCAGCTGACGACCTGCCGGTGTGCCCGTGTGCCCGTCCGCCTCCGGGCAGTAGAGCAGGCCCGGCCCCGGGCCGCCAGGGCCGTACGGCTGCCGCGAGGGCACTACCGCTTGCCCGACCGGGCACGTCCGGGGGCGGCCGCCCTGCCGCCTCGAGGGCCGGGCTCGTCGCCGAGGCCGGTGACCCGCATGGTGATGCTCGGCCGGCCGGTGGTGAGACCGCAGGCGGGGTCGGCCGTGCCCGGACGGACCCTGGGCACCCCGTGGTGGACGTAGCGGGAAGGGCCGCCGAGGCGGTACGGCTGCCAGTGCCAGCCGATGCGGTCCGTACGGACATGACGCCGCCGCGGCAGCTTTGTGTGCCGGATCGGGACCGGGCCGGTGGCCCAGGTGCGGCAGGCGGCGACGAGCGCGCGCTGCTCGTCTGGGGTGAGCCAGTCCGGCACGTGCACCGCGCCGGGCGCGACCTCCGTGGTGGGGCGGGGAATCAGCGCGTTCACCCACTCACCCCGCTCCGGGAGGTGAGCCGGCCGTCGGCCACGTCCCAGGTGCCGCCGTCCGTGGTGGCGCCGCGCAGCCCGTCCAGGGTCCCGGGGCCGGCCACCGCGGGCAGTCGGGGGTCGGCGAGGGAGGCGAAGGCGACCGTGCGGGCCGGGTCGAAGTCGGTGGACCGGCGCAGCCGGTGGGCGAGTCGGGCGAAGCCGGGGACGGCGGCCGCGACCACCCAGGCGTCGGGGGACTGGGCGGTCAGCCGGCGGGCGGGGCGCAGCCAGGAGGCCGCGTCCTCCGGCCAGTCCACCTCGGTGAGGACCTCGCCGCCGTGATCCCGCCACGCCTCGGCGAACGCGCGGACGGCGGTACGGGAGGCGTCGTCGCGGCTGTGGCCGATCGCGACGGTCTCGACGCGGGTCCGGGAGTCGGTCAACAGGCCGATGAGGGCGTGGAGTTCGGCGCCGGTGTGCGGAGCGGGGGCGGTGGGTGGGTCCGTACGGGTCGTGCGGGTCATGGTGTTTTCCTGGGAGGAGCGGTCACGAGGCGTCGTGGAAGACGAGGCCGAGGGCGTGCCTGCGGCCGGAGCGCACGGTGCTCACCCCGTGCCGCATCGGGGCGGCCGACCAGCCCCGCTTGGTGGGGACGGGCCGCTCGCGGGTGGTGAACACCAGGGCGTGTCCCTGCGGGAGGGTGGTGGACGAGCCGCGGGACTGGGCGCGGGCGCGCTGCTCGGTCATCAGGAATTCGCCGCCGGTGAAGTCGGTGCCCGGCGCGTCGAGCCCGATCACGACCTGGAGCGGGAAGACCAGCTCGCCGAACACGTCGCGGTGCAGCGCGTTCCAGTCACCGGGACCGTAACGCAGCAGGATCTGCGCGGACTTGACCTGCCCGGCGGCCCGGCACAGCTCCACCCACGCGTCCAGCTCGTCGGGCCACGGCGCGGGCGCCCCCAGCTTGGCGGCCCAGCCGCGCGCGACGGGCAGCAGCCGGGGGTAGAAGGCGGCCCGCAGGTCCCGCACCGGGGACGGCAGGTCGTGCGTGAAGTAGCGGTACTGGCCGGAGCCGAAGCGGTGGCGGGCCATGTCCACCGTCGTGCGGAAGCGGTCGGGCTCGTCGTAGAGCGTGCTGATCGCCCGGCACTCGGCGGGGGTGAGGAGCGGGCCGGTGAGGGCGTGGCCGTAGGCGTCGAGGTCGGCGGCCAGCGCCGCCCAGTCGGTGCGGTCGAGCCGGCCGACGGCGGGGACGGGCGGCCGGGCGGTGTCGGTGGGCGACGTTTCGCCGACCAGCGGCAGTTCGCCCGGTGGGCGGTCCGTCGTCGTGTGGACGGTCATCGGTCCGGTGTCCTTTCGGCCTGTTGCCGGCGGCCTCGTGCCGCCCTTCACCAGGGTGTGCACCTCCGACGATGCCGTCCGCCGAGGACGGACGCCGGCGGCATTCGGACACGGCGTTGAGGGGGCGCCCGGCCGCCCCCTCGGGCTCACCGTCGGAGGACGCGGCGCAGCCAGCGGGTGCGGGCCTCGTGGGCGTCGCCGGTGAGGGCCGCCTGCGGGGCGAGGGTGTCGAAGCCGTGGCAGGCGCCGGGCCACACGTGCAGTTCGGCCTCGCCGCCCGCCTGCCAGATCGCGTTGGCGTAGCCGACGGCCTCGTCCCGGAACGTCTCGGCGGAGCCCACGTCGACGTACGCCGGCGGCAGCCCGGACAGGTCGGTGGCGCGGGCCGGGGCGGCGTACGGGGAGAGGTCGGCGGCGCCGTACCGGTCGCCGAGCAGGGCCTGCCAGGCGGTGGCGTTGGAGGTGCGGTCCCAGGTGTCGTGGCCGGCCAGCTGGTGGCTGGAGAAGGTGTCGCCGCGGTCGTCGAGCATGGGGCTCAGCAGCAGCTGTCCGATCGCCGTGGGCCCGCCGCGGTCGCGGGCCAGCAGGGCCAGGGCGGCGGCCAGCCCGCCGCCGGCGCTCTTCCCGCCGATGACCATGCGCCGGGGGTCCACGCCCAGCGCCCCCGCCTGGTCGGCCACCCGGACGAGACCGGCGTAGCAGTCCTCCACGGCCCCGGGGAAGCGGGTGCCGGGTGCCAGCCGGTACTCGACGGAGACGACCGCCAGTCCCAGCGGCAGCGCCCACCCGCGCAGCAGCCGGGGCAGGACGGACCACGCGTTGCCCGTCACCATCCCGCCGCCGTGCAGGTAGTAGAGCAGCGGCAGTTCCGGGCCGGCCCCGGCGGGTCGCGCGCTGACCAGCGTCACCTCGCCCGCGCCGTCGGCCCGCGGTACCCGCAGCTCCTCCACCGCGAACCGGCCGCCGTCGCGCAGCCGGTCGAGCGACGGGCGGGGCCGGGCCGCCGCGTCCCGTTCCTGCCATGCCGTCAGGCCCTCCGGGGTGAGCACCTCCCGGGCCCGCCCGCCGGCGGCCGCCAACGCGGCCCGCAGCTGCGGATCCAGTGGAGGCACCCGTCGGTCCGCCGCCCCACTCACCACTGCGCCCCCTTCGCCGAAGGACGCCCGGCGGCGCCCCGTCCGCCCCAGCCTGCCACCCGAATGCCTGCCACCCGAAAGCCTGCCACCCGAAAGCCTGCCACCCGAACCGGCGGAGGCGGCTCGTACCCGAGCCGTACCCGCCGTCCCGGGGCCGGACGGTGTCGGATCCACGGCGCACGCCCCGCCCGCCGGGTGGTGTGCGGGGCGCACCGGATCGCGGCCCCGCGGGCGCGGGATCCCGGCGCGGTCGAATACCGTCGCAAAGCAGGCCGATTGTGCCGCGATGGTGATCATTTAGGAGTACATGGAGAATCTCCGAATATTTCCCTGACCCCTCATCAGGTGTAAGATGCTGAACCCGCGGCTCCACGCCGGGAGCAATATCAATGGGGGCAGGCATGGCTGCTGGATGGGAAGCCGATCCTTCCGCTTCGCTGGAGAGGCGCCTGGGGAAATCCGCGAAAGAGCTCGGGACGTCCGAAGGCCGGGACGAATGCCCGGACATCTGGCAGCTTTCGAACGGCGATATCGCCGTGATCGGCCGGGACCTCACCGAGGACTACAGCGGCCGGCTCCCGGACGGCGTCGCCCTGGGCCCGGGGGAGCGGCTCGTCGTCATCCCCGGCCTGATGCTGAGCGTGGCGAAAGCGGACATCGCGGATGCCTGATCGGCGGGCCCCCGAGCTGCGGTCCGAGTGGGGCGAGGTCCTCGCCCGCCACGACTACAAGCGGGACTTCCGTGAGCGGGACGCGCGGGTCCGCGGCCGGGACTCCTGGAAGCTGGAGCGGCGCCAGCACTTCGAGGAGCAGGGAAGTGCCAGCTGGGAAGCCGTGCGCCGGGGCGACTGGGGAGAGGCGCTGCGCCTGCTCGAGGGCCGGCGCGCGGCGCTGCTGGAGATCGGGCGGGAGGACGAGGAGCGCGGCTCCTTCTTCCACCGGGTCCGGGTGGTCGAGCGGCCGCTGTCGGCCTACCTGCAGTGGGAGCTGCACTCGTTGCGGATCCGCGCCGAATGCGGCGAGCGGATCCGCATCCTCGACGCCGGGGCGCTCGTCGACTCCGGGGCCGAGGAATTCGGGCCGCTGCCGGAAATCGTCATTCTCGGCGGCCGAACGGCCTACCAGGTCCTGTACTCGGAGACGGGGATTCCCGTCGGCGCGGTCCGCTACACCGATCCCGATCTCGTCCGCCGGTGGGAGGACTACATCAAGGATCTCCACGAGGCCGGCGAGGACGTCCTCAGCTACTTCGACCGCGAAGTGGCACCCCTGCCCCCACCCACACAGAATTGGAGCACCGTGGCGGACGAGAACGGTGGGAGCACCGGCGGCCCGGGAATGACGCATTCCGCCGTGTCCGGGTCTTCGGCGCACGACGTCGTGCAGGCACGGGACGTCCGCGGCGGAATCCACTTCCACCGCCCGCCCGGCCAGGACGGCACCACCCCGAAACCGCGCCAGCTGCCCGCCGACGTCCGCGGCTTCGTCAACCGCGTCGACGAACTCCGCGCCCTGGACGCCACCCTCACCGGAGGGGCGGGGGAGGGCGCCGAAGCCTCCGTCGTCGTCATCGCCGGAACCGCCGGCGCCGGAAAGACCTCCCTCGCCCTGCACTGGGCGCACCGGGCCCGCGACCGCTTCCCCGACGGGCAGCTCTACGTCAACCTCCGCGGCTACGACCCGGGCCGTCCGGTCACCGCGCAGGAGGCCCTCCACCACTTCGTGACCTCCCTCGGCGTGCCCGCCCGGTCCGTCCCCGACGACCCCGACGCGGCCGCCGCCCTCTACCGCTCCCTGCTCGCCGACCGCCGGGTCCTCGTGGTCCTCGACAACGCCGCGACCGCCGGCCAGGTCCGCCCCCTGCTGCCCGGCACCGCGGGCAGCCTCGTCCTCGTCACCAGCCGCAGCCGGCTGTCCGGCCTCGCCGTACGGGACGGCGCCCGCCGCCTCACCCTCGGCACCCTGCCCGAAGCCGAGGCCGTCGCGCTGCTGCGCGCCGTCACCGCCGGCCACCGGCCCCAGGACGACCCGGCCGAGCTCACCGAACTCGCCCGCCTCTGCGCCCAACTGCCCCTCGCCCTGCGGATCGCCGCCGAACGCGCCGCCAGCCTGCCGCACATGGGCCTGGCCGAGCTGATCGCCGACCTGCGCGACGAATCCGCCCTCTGGGACGCCCTCAGCGTGGGCGAGGACGAGGACATCGACGCCGTCCGTACCGTCTTCGCCTGGTCCTACCGCGCCCTGCCCGACCAGGTCGCCCGGCTGTTCCGGCGCCTCGGCCTGCACCCCGGCCCGGACTTCGGACTCCACGCCGCGGCCGCCCTCGCCCACCTCACGCCCAACCGCACCCGGCAACTCCTCGACGCCCTCGTCGGCGCCCACCTCGTGGAACAGAGCGCACCCGACCGCTACCAGTTCCACGACCTCCTGCGCGCCTACGCCACCGGCCAGGCCCACCGCGAGGACACCCCCGACGAACGCCGGGCCGCCCTGCACCGCGTCCTCGACTGGTACCTGCACACCGCCGACGCCGCCCAGCAGTGGCTGCGCCCCGCCGAAGCCCGCCTGCCCCTCGACGCACCGGCCGACGGCGTCCAGCCGGCCGTCCTGGCCGACTACAACGCCGCCGTCGACTGGGCCGAACGCGAACGCGCCAACCTCCTGCAAGCCGTCCACACGGCCGCCGCGGCGGGCGAGGACCGGCGGACCTGGCAGCTCGCCGCCGTCCTCTGGAACGCCCAAGCCCCCTCCGCCCCCGGCGCCGACTGGCCCCCGGCGGGCCAGGCCGGCCTGGCCGCGGCGGCCCGCCTCGGCGACGACCACGCCCGGGCCCTGCTGCTCACCGGCCTCGGCATGGCGTACACCCGCCTCAACGCCCTCGACGACAGCCTCGAACACCACCGCGCCGCACTCGCGCTCTGGCGCGAGCTCGGCGACCGGCCCAACGAGGCGCACGCCCTCAACCTGCTCGGCCTGGTCCACCTGCACCGGAGACAACTCGGCCCGGCCGCAGGGTACTTCGAGCAGGCGCTGGCCGCCTTCCGGCTCCTCGGCGAGGCGCACTGGGAGGCCACCACCCTCGCCAACCTCGCCAGTGCCCGCTACCGGGCCGGCCGCCTGCCCGAGGCCTCGGCGGCCGTCGACGAAGCACTGACCGTCCACCGGGCACTCAAGAACCAGCGCGGCGAAGGCAACGCCCTGCGCCTGCTCAGCGACATCCGCCGCGAGAACGGCGACCCGGCCGGCGCACTCGCCGCCGCCCACGCGGCCGTCGACATCGCCCTCAACCTGCGCGACCACCGCCTCGAAGGCTTCTGGCTCCTCACCCTCGCCGACGCCCAACGCGCCGACGGACGGCACACCGACGCCCTCGACTCCTACCAGCGCGCCGCCGTCCTCCACCGCCGCCTCGGCGACCGCAGCCGCGAAGCCCAAGCCTGGCACGGCGCCGGCGAGACCTACCGCCACCTCGACCGCCCCACCGAAGCCGCCGCCTTCCTCCGCCGGGCCGCCACCACCCACCGCGACCTCGCCGACCCCTGGCACGAGGCCCTCGCCCTCACCGCCCTGGCCGCCGCGCTGCCCCCCGACGACCTGTCCGCGGCCCGCCACCGCCAGGACGCGCTCGCCCTCCTGGCCGCCGCCGGGTACGACGACCCGCGCGCGGCGGCGATGCGGGAGCGGATCGCGCGGCAGGTGGAGGCGGGCTGACTCCGGGGGTGCCCGCACGCGCGGGGCCGTTCCCGGCGCCGGGAGCCGGACGTCCGCTGCCCCGGCTACCGGTGGGCGGTGACCTGGATGACGGCGTGGTGGCCGGTGGTGCGCCAGGGGGTGCCGGTGGTGTCGAGGCGGGTGAGGGTGGCGGGGTCGAGGCCGACGACGACGTCCGACTTCAGGGTTCGCAGGGCGGCGACGGGGGACGGGAAGTGCTCCGTGGCGTCGGTGAACGGGGTGGTCGGCGGCCAGAGCCGGTCGCCGACCAGGCGGCGGTAGTTGAGGTCGCCCTTGAGGATCGTCAGTGCCGCGCCCGCGAACTCGGCCCGGAGGTCGGCGGGCAGGACGTGGTAGGGCAGTGGCGCGCAGAAGAAGGGGTGGGTGCGGACCACGAGCGTGCCGTCGCCCATGGCCCGCCAGAGCCGTTCGCCGATGTCGGAGGCGGCTCGGGAGGGTGCGGTGCGGAGGCGGTCGAGGGCGGCGAGTACGTCGGTCATGGTCGCGTCCGACACGAAGTACGGCTGCGGCTTCACGTACAGGCCGACCTGCGAGGCGAGGCCGCGGGCGAGGAGGTGGTCGATCAGGACGAGGTCGGGCAGCAGCTCCCGGCCCGCGTTGTCGGCGACGACGCAGACCCGCCCGCCGTCGGCCCGTTCCAGCGCGGCCCACAGCAGCGCGCTGTCGTCGGCGAGCAGGTCGGACGGGGTCGTCCCGGCCGCCCGCGCCGTGATCCGGAAGCTGAGGTCCGCGCGGTTGCCCCAGAGGGCGGACGAGAGCAGGGCGTGCGCCCGCCGGTCGTGCGGCAGCGCGTCGAGTCCGTCCAGCGCGGCCAACTCGCCGTCGACCGCCGTTCCGCCGAGTTCGGTGGCCTTGAACGGGGCGAACGGGTCGACGCCGTGCCAGGCTCCGGGCCGGAAGTAGCCGGTGGCGTCGAGCAGTCGGCGGTAGAAGTAGCTCTCCGCCCACAGGAAGGGCGCCTCGCCCCACGGCTCGCCCCACCGGCCGTCGCCCCACCGCAGCCACTGGGCGGCGTCGGGCGCGTCCGCGGGCAGCGGCTCCAGGACGCCGGTGGTGCTCTCCGCGAGCAGCCGCTCGACCGCCGCCCGTTCGGTGGGGCCGTACGGCAGGGCGTCGAGGACCTGGCGGACGAGCGCGGGGTGGCGTTCGTGGAAGACGCTCCAGGCGAAGGTCCCGGGGACGTTGCTGCGGATCTCGGGCGCGTGCGGCACGGTGGGGGCTCGTTTCTCGTGCGGGCCGTCGGAAGGGGTCGTCCGGGCGGGTCCTATGCGTGGGCCGCCCGGCCGGGGTGGCGGCGGTCAGTGCGGTCGTAGTCCGGTGAAGACCACGTCGTAGACGCGTTCGCGGGCCGCGGGGTCGGCCGCGAGGTGCTCGGTCGCCGCGCCGACGCCGACGAGCAGGGCGATCAGTTCCGGCAGGCCGACCTCGGGGCGGACCGCGCCGGCCTGCTGCGCCCCGGCCAGGAGTTCGGCGAGCCGGCCGCGCATCTGGTCGCTGGATTCCCGCAGGGAGGCGTGCACGTCGACCCCGGCTTCGGCGAGGGCCCGGGTGAACTCCTGTTTGCCGGCGGACTGTTCGACCACCAGCCGGAAGCAGGCGAAGAACGCCTCGGCGGGTTCGGTCTCGGCGGCGAGCTGCGCGGCGCGGGCGGTGATGGTCTCCAGCCGGCGGACCACGACCGCCTCCAGCAGCGCCTCCTTGGTGGGGAAGTGCCGGAAAAGGGTGCCGACCCCGACCCCGGCGGCGCGGGCGATCTCCTCGGTGGGCACGCCGACGCCGCGGGTGGTGAACACCTCGGTGGCGACGTCGAGCAGCCTGGCGCGGTTGCGGGCCGCGTCCGCGCGCAGCGGTCGTGGCGAAGCGTCGTTCATGGCACCCGTTTTCCGTCCGCGGTGAGCGCGGCACTACCTGTGGACAACCGGAGTGGTCAGTCCGTATCGTTCTAAGCGGAGTCGCTGGTCCGATTCTAGCGACACGATTCTGGGGGTTGATCATGTCCGAAACGCTGTCGCCGCGCGAGGTCTTCCACGAGCTGCTGACGGGCATCAGTGAAGGACGGTTCATGGAGGTCACCCGGCTCTACGCTGAGGACACCGTCGTCGAAACCGTCTTCGAACCGGTCGGTCCGCGCCGCTACGAGGGGCGCGCCGTCCTCGCGGAGCGGTTCGCGCAGGTCGCCGAGCACTCGCCGCTGGAACTGCGGGCGGAGAACGTGGTGGTCCGGGAGACCGACGACCCGGAGGTGGTCGTCGCCGAATGGGACTACCAGGTGCGCCACCGGGAGACCGGGCGGACCTTCCAATCCGCGAACATCCAGGTCCTGCGGGTCCGCGACGGCCTGATCGTGCACAGCCGCGACTACCACGACCACCTGGCCTTCGCCGTGGCCGGCGAACGGCTGGCCGAGCTGGTGGAGGCCCTGGGCTGACCCCGCCGGGGGCGCTCGGTCGCCGGCCCCCGGCTCCCGCTCGCCGCCCGGCTCCCGCCGCCGTTCAGCGGGGGTGGACCCACTCCGGTACCCACGTCCGCGCGCCGTCGCGACTGCCGTCGGCCGCGGCGGCGAGGTGGGCGCGGAGGGTCGGGAGGGCGGGGTGGGGGTTGTCGCGGTGCCAGAGGAGGGAGTGGGGGTAGACGGGGGTGGGGTCGGTGACGGGGATGAGGCGCAGGCCGTGGCGGGCGGGCCAGACGTGGCGGGTCCGTTCGCCCATGAAGGTGGCGAGGGCGGGGGTCTCGGCGATGGTGTCGAGGAGGGCGTCGGAGCCGAAGTTGGGGCCGGTGGCTTCGATGGTGAGGCCGAACTCGGCGACGAGGTCGTCGTAGTAGGCGCCCCATTCGGTGCCGGGGACGATCCCGGGCATCCAGATCCGGTGGCCGACGAGGTCGGCGAGGGTGACCGACTTGGCGTTGGCCAGGGCGTGGGCGGGGCCGGTGAGCAGCTGGAGCGGTTCGTCGAGGACCCGGACGGCCGCGATGTCGTCGGGGAGGGGCCGTCCGGGCGCGGTGACGGCGCGGAAGGACGCGTCGAGGGCACCGGAGCGGATGGCGGCGACGGCCGCCTCGATCTCGAACAGCATGACCACGTCGAGGTCGATGTCCGGGTGGGTGCGGTGGAAGCCGCGCATCAGGCCGGCCGCGCCGCCGCGGGAGGCGATGACGTCGACCCGCAGGGGCCGGCGGCCGGTGTGCACGGAGGCGACGGCGCGCTCGGCGACGCGCAGCAGTTCGCGCGCGTGGGGCAGGAACGCCTGTCCGTCGATGGTGAGTTCGGCGCCGCGCGGGGTGCGGATGAAGAGGCGTACCCCGAGGTCGCGTTCGAGCGCGGCGACCCGTTTGGAGACGGCCTGCTGGGTGACGGACAGGTCGACGGCGGCCTTCTGGAACTGGCCGGCTTCGGCGATGGCGGCGAAGGTGCGTACTGCTTCGAGGTCCACGCCGACCCACTGTAGTGAACAACCAGTGGTTGTGCGATGAGCGGCAGACGGTTGTTTGACCTGCCTTTGCGCCGCCCGATTAGCTCTCACCGGTCAACGTCGGTTTGTTCGAACGGGACGTCGAGGGGAGCGCACCGCGCATGAGGCGCATGAGGCGCATGAGGTCTATGAGGGGCAGGAGCCGGCTGGGCCGGCGGTTCGGCTGGCTGTGGGCGGCGTACGCGGTGAGCGCGTACGGGTCCGGGCTGGGGTTCGGGGCGTTGCCGATGATCGCCGTGCTGGTGCTGCACGCCGGCCCGGCCGAGGTGTCCGCGCTGTCGGCGGTCGGGCCGGCGGTCGGGGCGCTGATCGCGGTGCCGCTCGCGCCGTGGGTGGAGTTCCGGCGCAAGCGTCCGGTGATGATCGGGATGGACCTGGCCCGGTTCGCGGCCATGGCGTCGATCCCGGTGGCCTACGCCCTGGGATGGCTGGGCTTCGTCCAGCTGGTGGTGGTGTCGGTCGTGGTGGCCGCGGCCAAGATCGCGTTCGGGGCGGCCAGCGGCGCCTACCTCAAGGCGCTCGTCCGGCCGGACGACCTGCTGGTGGCCAACGCCCGCTTCGAGTCCACGAACTGGAGCTCCATCGCGGTCGGGCCCCCGTTGGGCGGGGCGGCGATCGGCCTGTTCGGGCCGGTCGCCACGGTGCTGGCCGACGCGCTCAGCTACCTGCTGTCCGCGCTGGGCATCGCCGCGATCGGCGGCCGGGAGGAGCCCCCGCGCCCGAGCGGCGGGAGCGCGGCCCGGTCGGGCGGCGACGGCGCGGCCCGGTCGGGCGGCAGGAGCCCGGCCCGGTCGGGGGCGCTGCTGGACGGCTGGCGGCACATCCTGGGCGACCCCGGCCTGCGGGCGCTCTACCTCAACAACATGCTCGTCTCCGGGCTGATCATGGCCACCGAGCCGGTGCTCGCCGTGCTCCTGCTGCGCCAACTCGGCTTCGCCCCCTGGCAGTACGGCCTCGCGTTCGCCGCGCCCTGCCTCGGTGGGCTGGTCGGCTCCCGGCTGGCCCGCCGGGTCGTCGCCCGCTACGGGCGGGACCGGGTCTTCCGGACGGTCGGCACCCTGCGCGCGGTCTGGCTGATCGGCCTGGCCTTCGTCCGTCCGGGCGTCGTCGGACTGGTCACCGTGATCGCCGTGGAGCTGGCGATCATCGTCAACATGAGCCTGTACACCCCGGTGCTCGCCACCTACCGGCTCGAACGCACCCCCGGCCACCTCGTCGCCCGCACCCTGTCGGCCTGGTCGATCGGCCAGCAGGCGGCCATCGCCACCCTCACCACGCTCGGCGGGCTGCTCGCCGCTGCCACCGGGCCGCGCACCGCCCTCACGGTCGCGGGACTGCTCATGCTGGCGACCCCGCTCCTGCTGCCCCGACGCGACCAGGTGGAGCAGGGGCAGGAGCAGGGGCAGGAGGACGAGCAGCAGGAGCCTGCCGGTCGGCGCGCATGACTCACCACCCATCGCCTCAGGAGCCCACCCGTATGAACACGACCCCTGTGAACACCACCCCCGCGCACACCGCCCTCCTCGTCCTCGACTGCCAGCCCGCGGTCCTGGCCGCGCTGCCCGACGACGGCGACCGCGACGCCCTGCTCGGCCGCCTGGCGGACGCCGTCGCCGCGGTGCGCGGGGCCGGCGGCACCGTCGCCCACGTCCGCGTCGGCTTCACCGAGGCCGACTGGGACGCGGTTCCGGACGGCAACACCTCCTTCGCCCCGCTCGCCCGGCACCGCGCCCTGCACCACGAGGACCCCGTCACCGCCGTCCACCAGCGGCTGGCTCCCCGGGAGGGCGACATCGTCGTCCGCAAGACCCGTTTCGGCGCCCTGTCCACCACCGACCTCGACCGGCGGCTGCGCGAGCGGGGCATCACCACCCTGGTCGTCGCCGGCCTCAGCACCGGCGGTGCCGTCCTGTCCACCGTCCTCGACGCGGCCGACCGCGACTACCGGCTGTACGTCCTGTCCGACGGAGTCGCCGACCCGGACCCCGAGGTCCACGAGGTCCTGCTCCACCGGGTCCTGCCCACGCGGGCCCGCCTCGTCGACACCGCCGGGCTGCGCTCCCTGCTCGGGACCGTCCCCAGCCCCGGGTCCGCCGCGCCACGGTGACCGGCATGACCGGCATGCCCGACACCGGGAGGGAAGCGGCGAAGTCCCTTCCGGCATCGGGCCGTCGCCCGTTGTTCCTCAGCTGTCCGTGAGGCCCAGGGCCGTGCGGATCTCGTGGGCCAGCCGGGCATCGAGGCCGCTCGTGGTCATCCGGTTCTTGAGGAGCGCGAAGGAGAACCGGTGTGCCGGGTCGGCGAAGGCCGTGCTGCCGCCCGACCCGCTGTGGCCGAAGCCGCCCGCCGGGCGCACCGGTGGCGAGGAGTCGTCCCCGATCAGGAAGCCGAGGCCCGTCGTCCACGGGACGCCCATCATCCGGTCCGCGCCGCGCCCCCTGGCCGTGGTCGCCTCCCGCAGGGTCGGTGCCGAGAGCAGCCGGGGCCCGGCCGGCCCGCCGCCGTGGGCCAGTTCCGCGTACAGCCGGGCGGTCGCACGCGCGGTCATCACACCGTTGGCGGGCAGCGGTGTGCGGCGGAAGTCGGGGCGGTTGGCCAGGCCGGCCACCGGGAGCACGCCGTGCGGGACGCAGACGAAGAACGGCGCCCCGGCCGGCATCCGCTCCAGCCGGGCCGCCCAGCCGCCGTCCTCGCAGGTGGCGAGCCGGGGCAGCAGGCGGTCGGGGACGTGGAAGAGCAGGTCGTCGGCGACCCCGAGGGGCCCGGCCAGTTCCTCGCGGAGGAGGTCATCGCAGCCCCGGCCGGTGGCCCGGCGCAGGATCTCGGCGAGCAGCACCCCGTACGTCCAGGCGTGGTAGCCGACGGCGCTGCCGGGCTCCCACAGGGGCTCCTGCGCGGCCAGCCAGGCGGCCGTGGCCGGGAGGTCCAGCAGCTGTTCGGGGGTCACGTCCGGTGGCAGTTGCGGCAGTCCGGCGGTGTGGGAGAGTACGTGGCCCACCGTGATCCGGTCCTTGCCGGCCGCGCCGAACTCCGGCCAGTACCGGGCCACCGGGTCCCCGTACGCGAGCGCGCCCCGGTCCACCAGCACCGCGACCAGGGCGGCGGCCACCCCCTTCCCGGTCGACCAGGCCGGCACCAGGGTGTCCGGCCCCATCGGCCGGCCCGACGCCCGGTCGGCCAGGCCCGCCCAGGCGTCCACCACCGGCTCGCCGTCCAGCCAGGCGGCGACCTGCACCCCGAGCTCCGCACCGGAGCGGGTGACCTCGTCGAGGATCTCCTCGACCCTCCGCTGCGCCGGGTTGTCCGGCACCGTTCCGCTTCCCATCGGACCCACCTCGCCCAACAGACCCGCGTCGCCCATCGGATCCACGTCCCCTTCCGGTCGCCCGGACCCACGGAGGCGGGGCCCGTCCAAGGACTGCAACTCGGCGGGGGAGTGGAAGGGTTCCGGAAGCGCCCCGCCCGGTCCTGCGCGGAGGGAGCGGAACGGACGGGCCCCTCTCGCCGGGATCAGTGGGCAAACGCCGCCGGATTACCAGGAGTTGATGGTTCGTTTGCCCGGCGGGCGCGGCCGTCCGGCGCGTAGCATCGGAGGTTCGCATCGGGGAGGGGCCCGGAGAGGGGGGCGTGTGGCCGATCGTGCGGTCCGTCGGGGTGCGCTGCGGCGCGGGGCGGTGGCGCTGGCCGTCTGGTGGCTGTGGATGCCGCTGGTCGCGGTGCTGGTGTGGCTGGTCAAGCACCTGGTGTTCGGCGGGTTCGGGCAGCAGGACCAGAGCTATGTGCTGCTGCTCCAGCAGGAGTTGTTCCCGCACGGCTCCGTGCTCGACGCGACGCCGCTGTTCTGGGTCTGGGTCGCGGTCGGGCTGTGCGGCACGGTCGGCGCGTTCGGGTACGTGGCGCAGGAGTCCGGCGCGGGGTTCGGCGGGTGGCGGGTGCGCCTGACGCTGACGCTGACGGTGCTGGCCGTGGTCGGCTCGCTGGTGCGGGTCGGCACCGGGCTGTGGGACGACGACAAGGACGCGGGCCGCTACTACGCGGCGGCGACCGTGCTCGACATCCCCGCCGGCGGGGCGGGCACACCGCGTTCGGTGCTGCCCGTGACCGAGCACACCCGTGCCGGCGACGGCCGCCGCTGCGACCTGGTGGGCACCGCGGACGTACCGGCCTGCGTCAAGACCGAACCGATGCCGGACTTCGACTTCGAGGCCCGCACCGCCTCCTACGCGGCGGCCACCAAGGCGCTCACCGACAGCGCGGGCCTCACCTCCGGGGTCCACCTGATGGGGCACAGCCTGCACTACCTGCCCGACGCCTCGCAGGGCGGCGGGGTGTGGACGGCCGTCCTGGACGGCTCCGGCGAGCAGCCGATGGAGGGCGTCGCGGTCTGGGACGGCCGCTCGAACTCCGTGGCCACCTGCGCGTTCCGCGGCGACCACGCGTTCGGCCGGGCCTTCTCCGGATCCGGGGCCGTCAGCCTGCGCAACCTGCTCTCCGAACGGTTCCCCGACCTCGTCTACAGCGACCAGGACATCTGGGGCTACTGCGACGGCGCCGACCCCCGCACCGCCCGGCCGGTGGTGGTGATCTCGGTGGCCCGGCAGACCGGCTGGCGCCAGCGCACCGTCCTGGAGCCGGCCGGGGTCCTGGTCCTGCGCGGCTCGCCGGACGGACGCCCGGACACCACCTACCGGGCGGAGGTGGAACCGGGCGCACTGCCCGGCGCGGTGTACCCGGCCTCGGTGGTCCGGGCGCAGATCCACGAGGTCCAGTGGCTCGGCGGCCGCGGCGCCAAGGACGACCGCGGCTTCGGCTACGCCCACACCTCGGCGGCCACGAACGCGGGCAACCCGGGCGAGTTCCTGCTGCGCTCCAAGGAGGACGGCCACCTGTACTACGTGACGCCGCTGGTGCCGCGGGAGAGCTCCTCGCAACTGGTGGTGGCGTTCGCCGTCCTCCAGGCCGACCGGACCGGCGGCGGCCTCAACGACCTGCACGTGTACGTGCGCGGCGACGACAGCCCGTCGGTGAACCTGGACGTGCTGGCCAGCCGGATGGTGTCGTACATGGCGCAGCGGACCGCGATCACCATCAGCGCAGGGCCGGGCGGCGCGCTGCAGGAGATCGTCCCCTTCGGCCGGGACATGTGGCGCGGCTTCGTCGACTTCAACGGGCAGACCCAGGACTACATCGACCTGTCGGGCGACGCCACGGTGACGCCCAACCTGGTGTCGCTGAACGGGGACATCACGGCGCCGGGCGGCGGACAGCCCGCCCCCGCCACCCCTGCGCCCACCACGCCGACCGCACAGCCGACGGGCCCGCCGCCGACCGCACCGGCGGGCGGGTGCGGCGGCGACCCGGCGCAGCTGTCGACCGGACAGCTCGCGGCCTGCGTCGCGGACCTGTCCAAGGCGCTCCAGGGCCGCGTCCAGGATCCGCCGCCCGCCAAGCCCTGACCGGCCGGGTCACCTCGGCCACCCCGGCCGCCCGCCGTCCCCGCGTCAGGACGGCGTGGCGGCCCGCTCGGACTCGCTGCGCAGGACGCAGAACTCGTTGCCCTCGGGGTCGGCGAGGACCGCCCAGCCCGAACCGTCGGGATTCCGCAGGTCGTTGAGCAGGGTGGCACCCAGGGCGAGCAGCCGGTCGACCTCCTGGTCGCGGGAGTCCTCGGGGCGCAGGCAGAGGTGGATCCGGTTCTTGACCGTCTTGCCCTCCGGCACCTGGTTGAAGTACAGCACCGGGCCCTCCGTCAGCTGCACCTCCGTCGCCCGGGAGCCGGGCCGGTCCTCCGGGTGCAGCGGACGACCGGTCACCTTGCTCCAGAACAGGGCCAGCTCATAGGCGTCCGTACAGTCGATCGCCACGTTCTGCAATACCGAGACCATGGGCGTGAGTCTTCCCGATCTTCGTGCCGAACGCCAACGGCCTGCGGACGGCCCGGTCGGCCGTGCGACCCGGTCAGGGGCGGAGTTGGAGGGCCAGCGCCATCGTGTAGCCGACCAGCAGGCCGAAGAGGCAGACCGCCGTCACGTACCGGGGGGTGAACGGCAGTCCGGCCAGGGCCGGGTAGAGCAGGACGGCTCCGCCCGCCGCGAGGTCGGCGGCGTACAGGCCGCCCGGTGGGGTGATGCCGGTGCTGCGGGCGGCCCAGCCGGTGGCGATCAGGAAGCCGGTGAGCAGGGTGAAGCCGGAGAGGAGCCCGGAACCGATGCTGGCGAGGGTGGCGTGCGGTTCGGGTGGGGGCTCGTCCTCGGGGGAGTGCGGGCGCAGCCGGTGGGCGACGGCGAGGGCCCCGGTGGCCAGGAGGGCGGCGGCGACGGCGGCGATCAGCGGTCCGGGGTTCAACGGCGGCTCCTGAGGGGCGCGCGGTGGTGGCCGACGACCGCGGCGAGCGCGGCCGGCAGCAGGACGGTGAGGACGACGACGGTGGCCCAGACGGAGGGCGCGATGGCCGGCACGGTGGGCCCGCCGGGTCCGTCGGGCGGCGGCGCGGCGACGGCCGAGGTCGTCGTGGTGGTCGCACTGGCCGTCGGTGTGGGAGCCGGTTCGGCGGGGCGGGCGGCCTCCGGGGCGGGGCTCGCCGTGGTGGGCGCTGCGGCCGGGCGGGAGACGGTCGGCCGCGCCCCCTCGTGGGCCGACGTCGGGCTCGGTGTCGGAGGTGGCGCGGGGGCCGTCGCGGTCGGCTCCCGATGCGGCGGTGCGGAGTGCGAGGGCGAGGGGTGGACGGGAGACGGGGACGGGGGAGCCGGAGAGGTGGAGGCGCAGTCGGTCGGCGGCGGTTGCGGCCGGGGCGGCGGCGCCGGCGGATGGACGTGCGGCGGCCGGGGCGGCAGCGGGACCGGGATCGGCAGTACCGGGATCGGCAGTACCGGGATCAACGGGAACGGGAGCGGCGGGAACGGCGGCGGGTGCGGACCCGCGACATGGTCCATCCCCAGATGATCCGGCCGCGGGCGCCACCGCCGCCGCGTGCTGCGCCGCAAACCCCCGTCCCCGGTGAACACCCGCCCCCGGGAAGGGAACGCACGTGCCCAGACGGCCCGTGCGTTCGATGGCGAGCGGAGCGGTCAGACGACCGAGAGGACGATCTTGCCGGTGGTGCGGCCCTGCTCGCCGAGCTCATGGGCCCTGGCGGCCTGGGACAGGGGCAGGACCGTCTCCACGACGGGCCGCAGGGCGCCGCGGTCGGCCAGGGCGGCGATCTCGCGCAGGCCGAGGTGGTCCGGCTCGACCAGGACCCAGAGGGCGCGCACCCCGGCGGGGGCGGCGGGGACGTCGTCCGGTCCGGGCAGGGTGATCAGGCGGCCGCCGGGCCGGAGGACCCGCAGGGAGCGTTCGGCCGTCTCGCCGCCGAGGCCGTCCAGGACCACGTCGACGTCGGCGACGGCGTCCTCGAACCGGACGCTCCGGTAGTCGATCACCTCGTCGGCGCCGAGTTCGCGCAGCAGGTCGTGCTTGCCGGCGCTGGCGGTGCCGATGACGTACGCGCCGCGGGCCTTGGCGATCTGCACCGCGAGGTGGCCGACGCCGCCGGCGGCCGCGTGCACCAGGACGCGCTCGCCGGGGCGCAGGTCCGCCGTGTCGACCAGGGCCTGCCAGGCGGTGAGCGCGGCCAGGGGCAGCGCCGCGGCCTCGACGTGGGTCAGGCGGGCGGGCTTGGGGGCGAGGTGGCGGGCCGGTGCCACCACGTACTCGGCGTAGCCGCCCGCCTGGCGCGGGAACAGCGGCATCCCGAAGACCTCGTCGCCGGGGCGGAACAGGCCGACGCCGGGTCCGACGGCCTCGACCGTGCCGGAGACGTCCCAGCCGACCGCCGGTACGTCGCCCCACTCGATGAGGGCGCCGCCGGCCCGGGTCTTCCAGTCGACCGGGTTCACACCGGCCGCGTGCACCCGCACCAGGACCTCGTTGAGCCCCGGCTCGGGGCGCTCGACCTCGCGCTCGACCAGGTTCTCCGGCCCGCCCCACTGCTCCACGACCACTGCTCGCATGCTGTCCTGCCTCGTTCTTCGTCGTTCTTCGCGGTTCTTCGTCGCGTTCCGTGCGCCGCCCGGGGTGGCCCGGGCGGCTCGGCGACGTGGTCAACGATCCGGGACCCCGGCCCTTCGCGGTGTTGGCCGTCCGGCCACTATGTGACAGGATCTGGCCATGGGAGCGGCAGGGACGAAGCAGGCGAAGCGGACCGGGCGGTCGCCGTGGACGGGGCGGGCGGACGGGGCGCACCCCCGGCGCCACCGGATCGCGGTGCTCGCGCTGCCCGGTGTGCCGCCCTTCGAGCTCGGCATCCCCTCCCGGGTCTTCGGCAGTGCGCTGGACGCCGGGGGCCGCCCGCTCTACGAGGTGGTGGTCTGCACCGCCGATGGCGCCCCCGTCCTCAGCGACGCCGGCTTCACCGTGCAGCCGGCGGCCGGTCCCGAGGCGCTGGCCACGGCGGACACCGTGATCGTCCCGCCCACGCACGCCATGCCCGAGCTGGCCGAGGGCGGGCCGCTGCCCGCCGAGGTCGAGGCGGCCATCGCCGGCATCCGGCCCGGCACCCGGCTGGTGTCCATCTGCTCCGGCTCCTACGTGCTCGCCGCGGCCGGGCTGCTCGACGGCCGGCCGGCCACCACGCACTGGAACCTGGCCCCGGAGTTCCGCCGGGCCTACCCCGCGGTCAAGCTCGACGAGGAGGTCCTGTTCGTCGACGACGGCGACGTGCTGACCTCCGCCGGGGTGGCCGCCGGCGTCGACCTCTGCCTGCACGTGATCCGCCGGGACCACGGCGCGGCGGTCGCCAACCGGACCGCCCGGATGTGCGTCGTGCCGCCCTGGCGGGACGGCGGGCAGGCCCAGTACATCGACCGTCCGGTCCCCGAGCCGACGGTCGCCAGCACCACGGCCACCCGCGCCTGGGCCCTGGAGCACCTCGGCGAGGAGCTGCCGCTCACCCGGCTCGCCGAGCACGCCCGGATGAGCCTGCGCTCGTTCACCCGGCGCTTCCGGGACGAGGCGGGGATGACCCCGGTGCAGTGGCTCACCGCGCAACGCCTCGAACTGGCCAAGCAGTTGCTGGAGACCACGGACCTGTCGATCGACCTGGTCGCCCACCGGGCCGGTTTCGGCTCCGCGAACTCGCTGCGCGCGCACATGAGGACGGCCTTCGGGGTCTCCCCGGCGGCCTACCGGCGCACCTTCAGCCCGCACGAGCCCGCCGCGGTCCCGGCCGCAGCGGGATGACGGACCGTCAGCACCCCTCGTCCGCCCCGGAGAGGTCCTCGGACAGCATCCCGGTGCGTACCCGCTGCACGTAGCGGTCCACCAGGTGGCGCAGCACGCTGACGGTGGCGGCGACGTCCGCGGCCGGGACGCTGTCCAGCGCGTCGGCCAGTCCGATGAGGTTGGCCTGTTTCAGTCGGTCGAGCACCGCCCGTCCCTCGCCGGTGAGTTCGACCTGGCGGGCCCGCCGGTCGGTGGCGTCCTGGGCGCGCTCCACCAGTTTCTGGCCCTGGAGGCGGTCGATCTGCCGGGTGACGTGGGAGGGCTTGACCATCAGCCGGTCGGCCAGGTCGCCGACCCGGCTGGCGCCCTCGGCCTCGGCGAGCGCGCGCAGCAGGTAGACGTCCGAGCGGGCGGCGGTGATGCCGGCCCGGGCCATCTGGCGCTCGTGGTGCTGTGAACGTGTCAGGAGATAGGCCAGTGTCGCCAGGACGTCTTCCAGGTCCGAGGCGGTGGTCCGCTCGTCGAGGGGGTCTTCGGGCTCCGGCATGGGGGGAACTGTAGCGAGCCGGTACGGGTGTCGGCGGTGGCGGTGACATCTGACCGGATTTCGGACAGATTCGTTCGCCCTCGGACGGGCCCTTTCGTCGCGACGGAACGCGAGTTAGCGTGACGGTGAGTTAGTTGCTTAGGGCACGTAATGGCCCCGGTCCCCCACCGGCAACCCCGCTCCTAGAAGGGAGCCCCCTGATGGCCACGGCCGCACAGACCCCGCGCTTCACCCACCCCGCCGCCCGCGGTGCCTGCCCGTTCGCCCCGCCGCCCGTCTACCGGCAGGCGCAGCAGGACGAACCGATCAGCCGCGTCTCCCTGTGGGACGGCGCCCCCAGCTGGCTGGTCACCCGCCACGAGGACGTCAAGGCCGTCCTGTCCGACCCCCGCTTCAGCTCCGACTCCGCCCGCCCCGGCTTCCCCTTCATCAGCGCCGGCGCCCGGCAGCTGAGCGCCGGCCGGCCCACCTTCATCCGGATGGACGACCCCGAGCACGCCCGGCTGCGCCGGATGCTCACCGGCGAGTTCATGATCAAGAAGGTCGAGGCGCTGCGCCCCGAGATCCAGCGCATCGCCGACGACCTGCTCGACCGGATGACCACCGGACGCACCGGCGCCGACCTGGTCCGCGAGTTCGCCCTGCCGCTGCCCTCCCTGGTCATCTGCCTGCTGCTCGGCGTCCCCTACCGGGACCACGACTTCTTCCAGGAGTGCAGCCGCGTCCTGCTGCACCGCGACTCCACGGCCGAGGAGGTCGCCGCCGCGCAGCAGCGGCTCGGCGACTACCTGTGCGCGCTCACCGACTCCAAGCGCGCCGAACCCGACGACGGCATCCTCAGCCGCCTGGTGGCCCGCGGCGAGCTGGACACCGCGGAGATCGGCGTGATGGCCCGGCTGCTGCTGGTGGCCGGGCACGAGACCACCGCGAACATGACCGCGATGTCCGTGCTGGCCCTGCTGCGCAACCCCGACCAGCTCGACCACCTGCGCCGCCACCCGGAGTCCGTCACCGGCGCGGTCGAGGAACTGCTGCGCTACCTCACCATCGTGCACTCCGGCCTGACCCGGGTCGCCACCGAGGACGTCGAGCTCGGCGGCGTGCGGATCCGGGCCGGTGAGGGCGTCATCTGCATGATCAACACCGCCAACCGCGACGCCGCGGAGTTCCCGGACGGCGACGAACTCGACGTGACCCGCGACGCCCGCCGCCACCTGGCCTTCGGCTTCGGCGTCCACCAGTGCCTCGGCCAGCCGCTCGCCCGGCTGGAGCTCCAGATCGCCCTCGACACCGTGCTGCGCCGACTGCCCGGGCTGCGGCTGGCCGTCCCGTTCGAGGAGGTCCGCTTCCGTAACGAGATGCTCGTCTACGGCGTCCACGAGCTGCCGATCGCCTGGTGAGCCGGGGTGGGCGCCGACGCCGTCGACGCCCACCACCGGTCAGCCCCACCACCGTTCACCCCAAGCACCGTTCACCCCCACCCGGGGCCGGCCCGACCGGCCCCGACCCGAAGGGAACACCATGCTCGTCCACATCGACCAGGACAAGTGCTGCGGAGCCGGACACTGCGTCGTCGCCGCCCCCGAGGTCTTCGACCAGCGCGACGAGGACGGCATCGTCCTGCTGCTCGACGCCCGGCCGCCCGCCGACCTCCACCAGGCCGTCCAGGACGCCGCCGCCGTCTGCCCGGCCGCCGCGATCCGCCTGGATCTCGCGTGACCGCTCCCCGGCGGATCGCCGTCGTCGGGGCCGGCGCGGCCGGACTGCACACCGCCGAAGCGCTGCGCCGGGCCGGCTACGACGGCCGGCTCACCCTCGTCGGGGACGAGGAGGAGCCGCCGTACGACCGGCCGCCGCTGTCCAAGCACCTGCTCTCCGGGCAGTGGCAGCCCGACCGCCTCACCCTCCGGGACCCCCGGGCGCTGGACGAGCTGCGGCTCGACCTGCGCCTGGGGGTGCGGGCCCGGCGCCTGGACCGCCGGGCCCGCACCGTGCACCTCGCCGACGGCCGCGAGGTGCCCTGCGACGCCGTCGTCATCGCCACCGGGGTCCGCCCCCGCCGGCTGCCCGGCGCTGGCACCCCGGGCGACGGCACCCCGCCGGCCGGCGCCCACGTGCTGCGCACCCTCGCCGACGCCCTCGCCCTGCGCGCGGACCTGTGCGAGGGCCCGCGCGCCGGCGGCCGGCTGCTGGTGGTCGGCGGCGGACTGCTCGGCGCCGAGGCGGCCGCCACCGCCGTCGGAATCGGCGCCGAGGTCACCTGGCTGGTCTCCACCGACACCCCGCTGGCCGCCGTCCTCGGCACCGAGACCGCCGCCCTGCTCACCGGCCTGCACCGCGGACACGGCGTCCGGATCCACCGGGGCACGGCCACCGGGCTCCTCAGCCGCGGCGGCCGCGCCACCGGCGTCCGGCTCGCCGACGGCACCGACCTCGCGGCCGACACCGTCCTGACGGCCATCGGCTCCGAACCCGCCACCGAGTGGCTCGCCGACAGCGGCCTGGGCCTGGACGGCGGCGTGGTCTGCGACGCCCGCTGCGCCGCCGGCCCCGGCGTCTGGGCGGCGGGCGACGCCGCCTGCTGGCCCGACCCGCGCACCGGCCGCCACCGGCGCCTCGAACAGCGCACCAACGCCACCGAACAGGCCCTGCACGTCGCCCGGAACCTGCTGGCCGGGCCGGACGGGACGACGGAGGTCTACACGCCGGTGCCGTACCTGTGGACCGACCAGTACGGGCTGCGGGTCCAGGCCTTCGGCTCCCCGGGCGCCGCCGACCGGTTCGAGCCGGTCGACGGCAGCCCGGAGGAGCACCGCTTCGCGGCCGCCTGCGTGCGCGACGGACGGGTCGTCGGAGCGGTGGGCATCGCCTCGGCCCGGGCCCTGCGCGGGCTGCGCGCCCAGGTCGCGGCGCACGCGCCCTGGCCGCCCGAGCCGGCCTGAGCCGCCCCGGCCCGCCTTGCCGCCCGGGTGGTGAGGCGGGTCAGCCGCGCTGCACGGTGAGCCGGTCCACCGCCGTGCCGTCCTCGGTGAGGGAGCGCACCTCCATCCGGGCCGGCTTGCCCGCGGCGGCGGGCGTCACGTCGACCGCCACCAGGCAGTACCCGGTGTAACGGACCCTGGACCAGGTGACCTTGACGGTCTGCTCGTGGCCGCTCCGGTCGGAGACCACCATGGGCACGGGCTTGTCGTTCCCGGTTTCGTGCCCGAGGTAGGTGTCGGAGGCCGGGAACTTGTAGAGCCCGCCGCCACCGCCGCCCGCGACGACGTACGTGGTGCCGTCCTTCGCGGGGTCGACGGTGTCGCCGGAGCCGGCCTTGCGGGTGGCCTTGCCGGCCCGGATCGGGTCGGTCCGCTCGTAGACGTGGTTGTGGCCGCTGAGCACCAGGTCCACCTGGTACTTGTCGAACAGCGGGGCCCAGTCCTGCTGGGCGCCGAGCTCGGCGCCGTTGTCGTGGCAGGTGGAGTACGTGCACTGGTGCAGGTAGACGACGATGAAGTCGATGCCGGTGTCGGCCCGGAGCGCGGCGAGCCGGCTCTCCAGCCACTTCCGCTGCTTGCCCTTGGTGTGGTCGAGGTTGGCCGGGGTGTTGAAGCAGACGTCGTTGCCGTCCAGGCTGATCAGGCCGACGTTCTGGTAGCGCCAGGAGTAGATGCCGGTGGACTGGGCCCAGGCGTTGTCGGGCATCGTGAACCGGGCGCGTACGCCGCCGTAGCCGTCCGCGCCGTACCAGGGCTCCATCTCGTGGTTGCCGACCGCCACCATCCACGGGGTCCGGGCGGCGACGGGTTCGTTCTGCACGAAGAAGGAGTCCCACAGGCGGGCGTCGTACGCGTCGTCGGTCTTGCCGCTGCCGCCGGCGTTGGCGTACGACAGGTCGCCCATGTGGAGGTGGAAGGCCGGGTCGAGGCCGGCGATCATGGTGCCGGTGGCGGCCGCGTTGTAGCCGATGCCCTGGTCGCCGAAGGCCGTGAAGGTGAAGCCGGCGCCGCGCCCGGGGGCGGGTGCGGTGCGGAAGCTCGCCACGTCGCCGAGCCGGGCGCCCTGGCCCGCGGGGTCGTGGCCCTGGTGGCCGACGACGTAGTAGTAGGTGGTGTCCGGGATCAGCTGGTCCACCTGCGCGTGCAGGTAGTACTGGGTGACGGTGGTCGGCCTGACCAGGGGC
This sequence comes from Kitasatospora xanthocidica, assembly GCF_014656195.1. GTDB lineage: Bacteria > Actinomycetota > Actinomycetes > Streptomycetales > Streptomycetaceae > Kitasatospora > Kitasatospora xanthocidica. The sequence continues at coordinate 41,224 of NZ_BNBY01000013.1, forward strand.
TGGTCCTCGACCGGGTGCTGCCAGGACAGCTTGCTGACCAGGGTGCGCACCTCGGCGGCGATCGGCTCGCCGAACTCGCCGGGCCGCGGGCCGATCCGGACGAAGGGGGCGGTCACCGCGTCCGGCACCTGCCAGGAGACGACGACCTGCCGGGACGGGTCGGCCCCGTAGGCGAGGTGCCGGCCGAAGGGGCGCAGCGCGGACCCGGCGGTCCGCTCGCTCCGGGGCGAGGGGACGGGCGAGGGGACGGTCGGGGGGAGGGGTGAGGGGGTGGCCGGGGCGGCGAGGGCGGCGCCGGGCAGCAGGAGGCCGCCGGCGGCGAGGGCGGCGCCGCCCGTCGCGCCGGCTCGGAGGAGGTCGCGTCGGGAGTGCCGTGGTGTCTCGGACATGACAGTAAGTTAGGAAACTTCCCTAACTTTTGGCAAGGGGCGGGAGCCGTCGAATTCGGTTGCCGGGCGCGCCAGTTGGGAGGAGGCCGGATCCCGCGGGCGGTGAGCCCGGTGCGGGCGGCCGGAGCCCCGGTCGCCCGTCCGGCGCAGCAGGGCGCGCGGGCCGGGCGGCGGGCTGCGATCTTCGGAGGACGCCCGGCCGCGCCGCCCGACCGCCGGGCCCCCGACCCGAGACCGTGGAGGCCAGCATGTGGCAGGCTCCCCCCGCCCCTGCCGACGGCCGCGAGTGGCTCCCGGTGCTGGACATGCCGGCGCCCGGCCCGCAGAACCGCTGGACGGTCCTGCTGCGCGCCCTGCTGCTGATCCCCCAGTTCGTGGTGGTGTGGGTGCTGTCGGTGGTGGCGTTCCTCGTCACCGTGATCGGCTGGTTCGGCGCGCTGGTCCTCGGCCGGCTGCCCGGCTTCGTGGCGGACTACCTCACCGCGTTCCTCCCCTACGACACCCGCGTCACCGCGTACCTGATGCTCACCGTCGACCGCTACCCGCCGTTCCGGTTCCGGGCGCCGGAACACCCCGTGCAGGTCGGGCTGCGGCCGGGCGAACTGAACCGGCTCGCCGTCCTGTTCCGCATCGTCCTGGTCATCCCGGCCTCGATCGTGCAGGGCGTGGTGTACGCGGGGTGGTGGACGGTGTCGTTCATCAGCTGGCTCGTGGTGCTGGTCCTCGGCCGGATGCCGCAGCCGCTGTACGAGACGACGACCGCGATCCTGCGCTACCGGATGCGCTACACCGCCTACCTGGTGATGCTCTCCTCCGCCTACCCCAAGCGGCTCTTCGGCGACGATCCGGGCAGCGAGCCGGACGGCCCGGCGTCGGCCACCCGCCCGCTCGTCCTCAGCGGCGGCGGGCGCCTGCTGCTCGTGGTGTTCATCCTCCTCGGGCTGATCTCCTCGGTGACGAGCTCGGTCACCACCACGGTGGACTCCGACGACGACAACGACGACGTCACCAACCCGACCCAGCACGTCCTCGCGCCCCTCGTCCCGGGCCCCGCCGACCACGGTCGCCGGTAGGGCGCCGGTAGGGCGTCGCCACCGCCCGGGCCCGCGGAGCGGCCGTGATCACCGTTTCGTTTCGCCCGGCTGTGCGATCACATAAGCTGCTTGAAAGGCGACGCGATGCGCGCGGTGCGCCGAGGGGTCGATGGCGCGGGGGCCGATGACACAGCGAGGGGAAGCCGCTCTCCCGGGGGCCGGCGCCGGCGGGACGGCGCGGTCCCGGGCCGATGGCAGCTGGGACTCGGCGCTGGCACCGGGGGAGTTCGCGGCGGTCAAGGGCGCCGGGTTCGATCCGGTCGGCCAGGTCCTCGGCACGGCCGTCTTCCAGCTCGGGTACACCGGCCTCTGGGGCTGCCCCGGCGCGTGGTCGGCCCCCGGCGGCGTGAAGGCGCCGGCCTCCAGGTGGGAGTCCTCCTACGCGCAGCTGGTGAACACGCTCTACACGGCGCGCAGGCTGGCGCTCGCCCGGGCGGTCGACGAATGCCGCGCGCTCGGCGGCGACGGGATCGTCGGGGTGACGCTGCGGGCCGAGGAGTTCCCCGCGGGGGGAGTGGAGTTCACCGCGCGGGGCACCGCCGTCCGGGCCCGCTCCCGGACCCGGCCGCGGGTGCCCTTCACCTCGCACCTGGGCGGTCAGGACTTCGCCAAGCTCCTCCACGGCGGCTGGGTGCCCACCGGGCTCGCCTTCGGCATCTCCATCGCCACCCGGCACGACGACTGGCGCACCGTCCGCCGGGTCCGCTGGACCGCCCCGAACCAGGAGGTCGACGGCTACACCCAGCTGATCGGCCACGCCCGCCACGACGCCCGGAACCGGCTGGCCCTCGACGCGGCGAAGAACGGCGGCGACGGGGTGGTCGTGGACGAGGCGGAGCTGACGGTGACCGAGACCGAGTGCCCCTCGTTCGGGTCCTCCCGCGACCTCGCCGCCGAAGCCGTCCTCGTCGGCACCTCCATCGCCCGGTACGCCCGCTCCGGGCGGCCCGCCGGGCCCGCACCACTGACCATCATGAGACTGGAGCGCGAGCACTGACATGACCGATCGAACCGGGCAGGGACCGGACGGGGGAGCCGCGCGGCCCGCGGCGGAGGGCGTGCCCGAGGACGCGATGCGACGGCTCGCGCAGCTGCGGCCGGGAGAGAAGGGCTCGCTCTTCACCTCGGACCTGACGGTGAACGAGTTCCTGCTGGTGCGCGAGGCCGGCTTCCGCCCGCTCGGCCTGGTCCTCGGCTCCTCCGTCTACCACGTCGGCATCCAGCTCGGCCGGTGGTCGAAGAACCAGGAGCTGACCAAGCTGTCCCAGGCCATGTACCACGCCCGTGAGCTGGCGATGGGCCGGATGGAGGCGGAGGCGAGCGCCCTCGGCGCGGACGGCGTCGTCGGGGTGCGGCTGGACATCGAGTTCAAGGAATTCGGTTCGGACATCGCCGAGTTCATCGCCGTCGGCACCGCGGTGAAGGCCGACGGCGCGGACCCCGGGCCGACCGGGACCTGGCTCAACAACAAGGGCAAGCCGTTCACCTCGGACCTGTCCGGCCAGGACTTCTGGACCCTCATCCGGGCCGGGTACGCCCCGCTGGACCTGGTCATGGGCTCCTGCGTCTACCACGTGGCGCACCAGCGCATCGCCCAGGCGCTGGGCAACACCGGCCGCAACGTCGAGATCGAGCAGTTCACCCAGGCGCTCTACGACGCCCGCGAGCTGGCGATGAGCCGCATGCAGGCGGAGGCGCAGACCCTGGAGGCCGAGGGGATCGTGGCGGTCCAGCTGCGGCAGCACTCGCACACCTGGGGGTCGCACACCACCGAGTTCCTCGCGATCGGCACGGCGGTGCGCCCGCTCCGCGACGACCACGTCATCGACCGGCCGACCATGGTGCTGAGCCTCGATGCCTGAGCCGGACGTGAACCTGCTGGCCGCCGCGCTGCGCCGGGACAGCGCGGACCTGAACCTCTACGCGGAGGTGCTGTCGGCGGGCCTGGCGGACTCGCTGCCGGCCGGCGCCGTCAGCGTCAAGCGCAGGCGTACGGTCGCGGACCGGCTCGCCGGGCGCGGGGGCCCGGTCGCCGAACTGGACATCGTGCTCGGGGAGCAGCGGCTCTCGCTGCGGATGGACGGGGGCCGGGTGGCCGGGGAGGTCCGCCACGAGGTGCGGGGCATCGTGCTCTCCCGGCGCCCGGTGGGACTGGACGAGTGGATCGACACCCTGGCCCGCGCCCTGGCGGAGGCCGCGGCCTCGAATGCCCGGGCCCGCGAGGCGGTGGAGCGCTTCCTGGCCTGAGACGGCCTGGCGCGGTTTGACGCGGCCTGATGGAGGGCGGCGCCGACGGGCTCGCCGGCACCGAGGCCGACCGCGGGCGTGACCCGGGGTCGGCCTCGGCGGGGATCAGGAGTTGGCGCCGCGGGCGGCGACCGGCCAGTGGTCGACGACCGTGCCGTTCCGCGTGACGACGAGCTCGTTCGCCAGGTTGACCGCGGTGCAGATGTGGTTGGGGACGACCGAGACGCGGGTCCCCGGGCGCGGGGCGGGTGCGCCCTCGGGGAGGACGACGGTGGCGTGGTGCTCGGACAATGCGGTGATGACCGCGTCCGGGTGCTCGAGGACCAGGCCGTGGCCCTGGACCCAGGGCGAGAGGTCGGACCCGAGCACCTTGCTGCCCGCGTCGAGGACGAAACGGTCCGGGGCGGGGGTGCTCACGACGGTGGCGACCGCGTGGAGGGCCAGGTCCTCGGCCGTGCAGCTGCCCATGGCGAGCTGGGCGGCGTCGTTGAACACGTAGACGCCCGGGCGCAGTTCGTTGACGGCGCCCGGCCGCCACCGCCCGGCGGTCGGGGTCGATCCACCGCTCAGCACCGGTACGGCGACGCCCGCCTCGCGCAGGGCGGCCGCGGCCGCGCCGAGGGCCTGCTCCTCGTCGCGGGCCGCTCGCTCGCGGGCCAGCGGGTCGTGGCCGTAGCCGTGCCCGGGGAAGGTGAAGACGCCCGCCACCTCCAGGCCGGCGTCGACGGCCGCCCGGCCGACGTCCACCGCCTTCGCGGCGGCGACGCCCGTACGGTGGTGGCCGCTGTCGATCTCGACCATGACCCGCACCGGTCCGGCCGCACCGCGCACCGCTTCGGCCAGCCGCTGGACGCCCTCCACGGAGTCCGCGCCCACCCGCAGGGCGGCGGACTCCGTGAGGTGCCGGAGCCGTCGGGCCTTGGCGTCGTCGACCCACAGGGGGTAGGCGATGAACAGGTCGGTCACGCCGTCCCGGGCGAAGACCTCGGCCTCGCCGACGGTGGCCACGGTCAGCCCGGCCGCGCCGGCGGCCAGCTGGCGCCGGGCGATCTCCAGGCACTTGTGGGTCTTGGCGTGGGGGCGCACGGTGAAGCCCCCGGCGGCGGCCGCCGCGCCCATGCGCGTGATGTTGCGGTCCAGGACGTCGACGTCCACGACCAGGGCGGGGGTCGTCAGCTCTTCGGTAAGACGTGGGCTCATACCCCATGATCACACCGGGCGGCCCGGTTCGGTTCCCCCGGTGCCCTGGGTGTCCAGGTGCCCAGGGAGCCCTGGGCGCCCCGGTGGCGCCCGCGTGCGACGGGCGCCACCGGGCAGGGTCACCCGACGGGGTCACCGGGCCGGGGTCACCGGGCGGGCGTCAGTCCGCCGGGTCGATCCGGTAGCCCCCGCGGGCCGAGTGGAGGGTGAGCGCCTCGACCGGGCAGTAGTCCACGGCCTCGGTCAGCTCCGCCGTCAACTCCGCGCCGCCGTCGGCGTACTCGGCCAGCGGTGCGGCCAGGCCGTCGGCGCCGAGAGCCAGGGAGTCCGGGGCGGTGAGGGCGCACATCCCGGAGCCGATGCAGCGGTCCCGGTCGACCCGGACGATCACCGGCTCGGTGTCCGCCCGGCCCGTCACCAGGACACCCGCAGGGAGCTGGGGCTGCGGGTGAGCAGGCCGCGCCGCCAGTCGATCCGCTCCACCGCGTCGGCCATCCGCAGGGCGGGCAGCCGGCGGGCCAGCCGGTGCAGGGCCAGCTCCAGCTCCATCCGGGCCAGCCAGGCGCCCAGGCAGTGGTGCGGGCCGGCCCCGAAGGTCAGCATCGGCGCGGCCAGCGGGGAGAACAGCTCGGTGCGCAGGTCCCCGGTGAAGACCTCCGGGTCCTGGTTGGCGGCGGCGGTGTCGGCGGCGACCACGCTGCCGGCCGGGATGACCACCCCGCCGATCTCGACGTCCTCGACGGTGCGGCGCATCAGCCCGGGCATGTGCTCGTGGGCGTCGCCGAGCGGGACGGCGCGCAGCAGCTGCTCGGTCGCGGCGGCGGCGCTGGTCTCGTCGGAGGCGAGCTGCTGCCAGGCCTCGCGCCCGTCGTGGAGCAGGTAGACCAGGGCGTTGCCGAGGCTGGTCATGGTGGTCTCGTGCCCGGCCACGACCAGGCCGATGACCAGTGCGACCAGCTGCCCCTCGGTGATCGAGCCGTCCTCGTCGGCGGCCGCGAGCAGGCTGCTGACCAGGTCGTCGCCGGGCTCGGCGCGGCGCTCGGCGATCACCCCGGCGCCGAAGGCGGAGAACTCGGTCATCGCGGTGACGATCGCCTCGGCGGAGTAGGCGGTGGTGGACAGCGCGTGGTCGCTCCAGTGGGCGAGCCGCTTGCCGTCCAGGTTGTCCAGGCCCATCAGCCGGCTGATCACCGCGACCGGCAGCGGCCGGGTGTAGCCGGCGACGATGTCGGTGGGGGAGCCGTGGTCCATCAGTTCGTCGATGAGGCCTTCGACGACCGAGGCCACCCAGGGCTTCCAGCGGGCTATCGCGCGCGGGGTGAAGGCCCGCTGCACGGTGCGGCGCAGCCGCTGGTGCTCGGTGCCGTCGATGTTGAGCATGCTCTGCGGGTCGTCGAGGATGTTGGGCGTGACCGTGATCGGCGGCGCGTCCGGCGCGTAGAGCGGGGCGCGGCCAAGGCGCGGGTCCGTCAGCACCTGGCGGACGTCCGCGTGCCGGCTGACCAGCCAGACCGGCGTGCCGGTGGGCAGCGCGGCCAGCCGGGGCGGGCCGGGTTCCAGGTGGCGCAGGCAGTGCAGCGGGGGGAGCGGGGCGGTGCCGGTTCCGGCACCGGTCGCACTGTTCTCGGTGGACATCCGTACTCCAGACTCCAGGGCGATGGGCCGCGCGGGCGGCCCGACGGGGGTGGATCCGAGGATGGTGCGGGGGACGGGTGGTGCGGCCGGCTGGCGGCTCGACACGGGCCGGGACTGGGTCGGGCATCTGCTGCGGGGTGGCGCGAAACGTGCGGGGGCGTACGGTCGGTACGGGCCGGGCACGGGCGGCGCGCGGTGGCGCGCCGTCGGGTGGGGCGGGTGTGCTGAGCGTGGTCGCGTGGACCGTCTCTGCTACGACCGTACGTGGGCCGCGGGGCGCCCGTCTGCGGCACTTCCAGCCAACACCGGTGCTTTCCGGGCAGTTCGGGGCGCGCCGACGAGCGCCCGGCGCCACCCGTGCGCCCCTGCTCGCGGGGGTTGCGCCGGACCGTCGCCGGACCGTCGTCGGGCCGCCGACGGGTGGCCGCCGGATAGTCGCCCGGCATGTGCCGGCTGACCTGCCGTGAGCCGCCGCGGCGTCAGCGTGGCGTCAGGGCGGCGTCGGCGGGCCGGCGGCCGGAGCCGGCCGCCGGCGCCGGTGGTGAGCCGGATCGTCGAGGAACCTCCGACCCGCCCCGCCGGTGCCCGGCGGGGCGGACGCTACGCTTCGTGGGCAGTGCGTCCGCGGTTCCCCCGCGGTGCGTCCGCAGTCGTTTCGTCGCAGGTCACACCGGTGCAGAGCCGCACCGGCCGTCGGAGGTGTAATCGGATGCCCCAGCAGGTCAAGGCAGTGATCGCGCGCGCCAAGGGCGCGCCCGTGGAGGTGGCCACGATCGTGGTGCCGGATCCCGGCCCGGGCGAGGCGGTGGTCCGGATCCAGGCTTGCGGCGTCTGCCACACCGACCTCCACTACCGCGAGGGCGGGATCAACGACGAGTTCCCGTTCCTGCTCGGCCACGAGGCCGCGGGCATCGTGGAGTCCGTCGGCGAGGGCGTCACCGAGGTCGAGCCCGGCGACTTCGTGGTCCTCAACTGGCGTGCGGTGTGCGGTCAGTGCCGTGCCTGTCGGCGCGGGCGCCCGCAGTACTGCTTCGCCACCCACAATGCCGAGCAGAAGATGACGCTGCTGGACGGCACCGAGCTGTCCCCGGCGCTGGGCATCGGCGCGTTCGCCGAGAAGACCCTGGTCGCGGCCGGCCAGTGCACCAAGGTCGACCCGGCCGCCGAGCCGGCCGTCGCCGGGCTGCTGGGCTGCGGTGTGATGGCGGGTCTCGGCGCCGCGATCAACACCGGCAACGTCGGCCGCGGTGACACCGTCGCCGTGATCGGCTGCGGCGGCGTCGGCGGCGCGGCGGTGATGGGCTCCCGGCTGGCGGGCGCGGCGAAGATCATCGCCGTCGACATCGACGACCGCAAGCTGGAGACGGCCCGTACCCTCGGCGCCACCCACACCGTCAACTCCCGCACCACCGACCCGGTCGAGGCGATCCGCGAACTGACCGGCGGCAACGGCGCGGACGTGGTCGTCGAGGCGGTCGGCCGCCCCGAGACCTACCGGCAGGCCTTCTACGCCCGCGACCTGGCCGGCACCGTCGTCCTGGTCGGCGTGCCGACCCCGGAGATGAAGCTGGAACTCCCGCTGCTCGACGTCTTCGGCCGCGGCGGCGCCCTGAAGTCCTCCTGGTACGGCGACTGCCTGCCCTCGCGGGACTTCCCGATGCTCATCGACCTCTACCTCCAGGGGCGCCTGGACCTGCGCGCCTTCGTCACCGAGACGATCGAACTCGACGCGGTGGAGCAGGCCTTCGAGCGCATGCACCAGGGCGACGTCCTCCGCTCGGTCGTGGTCCTGTGACCGCGGGCGGGGCCCGGGTCGACCGGCTGGTGACCGCCGGGACCTTCGACCTCGACGGCGGCAGCTGGGAGGTGGAGAACAACGTCTGGATCGTCGGCGACGACCACGAGGCGCTGGTGATCGACGCCGCGCACGACGCCGAGGCCATCGAGGCGGCGCTCGGCGGCCGCCGGCTGCTGGCGATCGTCTCCACCCACGCGCACAACGACCACATCGACGCGGCCCCGGCCCTCGCGGCCCGGACCGGGGCGCCGGTCCTGCTGCACCCGGACGACCTGCCGCTCTGGAAGCAGACCCACCCGGACCGCCTCCCCGACGGCGAACTGGCCGACGGTCAGCGGATCGAGGTGGCCGGCATCGAGCTGACCGTCCTGCACACCCCTGGGCACGCCCCGGGCGCGGTCTGCCTGTACGCCCCCGCGCTGGGCACCGTCTTCACCGGCGACACCCTCTTCCACGGCGGCCCGGGCGCGACCGGCCGGTCGTTCTCGCACTTCCCGACCATCATCGACTCGATCCGCGAGCGCCTGCTGACGCTCCCGGCCGAGACGGTGGTGCGCACCGGCCACGGCGACCCGACCACCGTCGGCGCCGAGGCCCCGGCCCTGCCGGACTGGATCGCCCGCGGGCACTGACGCCCCACGGGCACCGGCGCCCGGCGGGCACCGGGCGCGGTGCCCGTACGGCCCCGGAGGACGGCGGGATCCTCCGGGGCCGTACGATCCCGCTCATGGCACAGGACCCGCGCGACCTCGACGACGCCATGCTCGCCTTCTGGCGCGAGCGGCACATCTCCACCCTCACCACCACCCGCCCGGACGGTTCGCCGCACGTGGTGCCGGTCGGTGTGACCTTCGAGCCGGGGACGGCGACCGCCCGGGTGATCACCAGCCGCACCAGCCGCAAGGCGCGCAACGTCGCCGAGGCCGGCCCGGAGGGCCTGCGGGTCGCGGTCTGCCAGGTCGACCGGGCGCGCTGGGCGACCCTGGAGGGCGTGGCCGTCGTCCGCGACGAGCCCGAGCGGGTCGCCGACGCGGAGCGCCGCTACACCGAGCGCTACCGCCAGCCGAGGGTGAACCCGGACCGGGTGGTCATCGAGATCACCGTGGACCGGGTCCTCGGCCGCGGCTGAGCGCCCCGCACCAAGTGCCCCGCACCGACGGAACGGCCGTTCTCGATATCGAGAACGGCCGTTCCGCTTGGCCGGCGCAGACCGGCCGGAGGGTGCTACCGGGTGGGGCGCAGGGCCGCGGTGGCGGTGCGGCCGAGCCAGACGCCGAGCAGCGCCTGGACCAGGCCGATCAGCAGGGTGATCGCGATCACCAGGGAGGCCCAGGCCGGGAGGCCGGCCAGGGCGGCGACGGTGCGGGCGGTGCCGGCCACCGCCTCGCCGGTGGCGGCGCGCCACAGCAGCGGGACGCCCCAGCCGGCGAGGGCGGCCGCGGTGCCGGTCAGCACGGCGGTGCGGGCGCGCAGGCCGCGCGCCGCGGTGACCGCGCCGATCAGCAGGCCGCACGGGAAGGGCAGGTACCAGAGGCCCAGCAGCGAGCCGGCCGCCACCAGGGCGACGGTGACGCCGCCCAGGGCGGCCAGCAGGGGGAGCGCGGCCGGTGCGGGGGCCGGGGCCGCCGACTCCTGCCGCTCCTGCGACTCCTGCTGCTCCTGCGGCTCATGCTGCGAGGCGGGTTGGTTCCGAAGGTCCGTCACGGTGCTCACGCTCCCGGTCGCAGGGTCCACACCTTGGTGGAGGCGGGTTGGTCCGCGGCCATCAGCAGCGGCAGGTTGCGGCCCTCCCACCAGTACGGGATGAAGGTCCGGTACCAGGGGGAGGCCGGGTTCTCGCTCTGGCCGCCGGGGTAGACGGCCTGCGCGGTGGCGGTGCGCGGGGCCTTCCAATCGACGACCATCCGCCAGCTCGGGCCGAAGGTGGAGTTCATGCCGCCGTCGGCGGCGTTGACGGTCCAGCGGGAGCCCTCGGCGGGCTTCGGGCCGTAGCCGAGCGCGTCGGCCTCGGTCAGGGACGGGATCTGCCGGGTGTGGACGCGGTCCCAGGTCCAGGTGGCGGGGTCGTTCCCGAGGTCCTGGGTGAGTTCGCCGACGGCCTGGGCGAAGGCGGTGCGCATGGCGTCGGTCGCGGTCCGGGGCGGGCCGCCGGGGGAGGTGAACGCCGGGTTGGCCGGGTCGCGCAGGGTCCAGGCCTCCAGGTTCTCGTCGAGGCTGGGCAGCGCGCTGGAGACCTTGAGGAAGCGGCGGTCGCGTTCGACCGGCACCTTGGCCTGGTCCCACCAGGGCTGGAAGGTGGTCTCCAGGTAGTCGTTCCAGAAGGTCCACCAGATCGGCCCGCCGGCCACGCCGGGACGCATGGTGTGGTCCCAGCGGTTGAGGACGTCGAGCGCGGCCTGCTGGCGGGCGTCCAGCTTCGTGCCGGCCAGGGCCTCCTTGAGGTGCGGCAGGATGACGGTGGCCAGGTAGTCGGTGGTGTCGTTCTGCAGCGTGGTGAAGTCGGCGGCGGTCATCGCCGGGTGGTTCTCCAGGAACTGGTAGATCCGGTTGGCCCGGTAGCCGTTGTCGAAGGCGTTGAGGCTGGTGCCGATGTAGTACGGGTAGTCGGGCGAGACCGGGCGCTGGTTGGCCGTCGCGACCACATGGTTCGGCGGGTTGTAGGACTGCGGGGTGGCGTCGAAGGGGATGGCGCCGACCACGTCGTACTCGCCGGTGCCGGGCAGCGGGAACCACGGGTCGCCGCCCTTGGTGAGCGGGAAGTACCCGGCCGCGACCACGCCGATGTTGCCGCCGCCGTCGGCGTAGGCGAAGTTGAGCGTGGGGGCGTGCCAGTCGGCCAGCGCGGTGCGGAACTCCCGGTAGTCGCGGGCCTTGTTGACGGAGAGCAGCACCGCCAGGTCGGGGGAGGGGATGTTGCCCATCCAGTTGACCGAGGTGGTCTGCCCGGCCCGGGTCAGCACCGGCCCGTGCACGGTGAGCTCGACCGCGAGGTGCTCGGTGTCCCCGCCGCGGACCGGGATGGCGTACTCCACCCGCTCCATCGGCCGCCAGGCGTCGTTCCAGTAGTACTGGCCGGGGTGGTCGGGGCTGGTCCGCTCGCTGTAGAAGACCGTCGACTGGTTCTGCGCGTCCGTCAGGGACCAGGAGATGTCGGCGTTGCGGCCGATCAGCACGCCGGGCAGGCCGGCCATGCTGGCGCCGGTGACCTCGGTCTCCGGCGAGGAGAGCGCGATCTGGTACCAGTACGAGGGCAGGGTCGTCGGCAGGTGCGGGTCGCCCGCGAGCATCGCGTTGCCGCCGGCGACGGCCGGGCCGTTCGCGGCCCAGGCGTTGCTGTCCGGGAAGGTGTGCATCTGGGTGGCCGGGAGCGCCCGGACGGTGTCCAGCACGGTCCGGGCCGCGACGGCCTCGCCGGCCGGGTCGGGCGTACCGGTGGGCGCGACGGGGGCGGGGCGCGGCTGCGACCGGTTGGCGGCGGTGTGGCCGTCCGGCCCGGCGGTGTTGACGTTGGCGGGCAGCGGCGCGATGCCGAGGTCGCGGTACGGGCCGGGGTCGTACGGCCGCTGCTCGTTGGGCGCGTGGACCGGGAACCAGTCCATGGTGCGCTGTTCGCCGAAGGAGTCCCGGAAGATCGCGTAGTCCAGCGGGGTGCTGGTGAAGTCCATGCTCTGGGTGAGCACCCCCTGGACGACCAGGCTGTCCACCGGGGTCCAGTCGGCCGGGTAGACGCCGGTCAGGGAGAAGATGGCCGGCCACTGCCCGGTGTGGCGCAGCTCGGAGATCCAGGTGTTGACGCCCCGGGAGTAGGCGGTGAGGGCGCGGCCCGCCGGGCTGTCGGGCGCGGTGGCGGCCCACTCGGCCTCGGCGGTGCGCAGCAGCCCCATCCGCAGCTCGAAGCGGTCGGATTCGAGGCTCGCCGGCCCGTTGAGCTCGGCCAGCCGGCCGCGGCCGGCGCGTCGTTCCAGGTCGAGCTGGGTGAGCCTGAACCGGGCGTGCAGATAGCCCTGGGCCTGGAACAGGTCGTCGTCGGACCCGGCCTTGACGGCGGGGACCCCGTTGTCGTCGAAGGCCACCGTCACCGGCGCGCTCAGGCCGGCCAGGGCGAGGGTCTCGGTGTGCGGGAGTTCGGCGCCGGCGGCGGAGTCCCACACCCCGGCCCCGGGGACGAGGGCGGTTCCGAGGGCGGGGACCGGCCCGATGCCCAGCGCGAGCAGCGCGAGGACCAGGCCGGAGACGATGGCTGCCACCGCCGCGTGGGTGGCTGTGCGTATTCGCCGCGGCACGTTGACTCCAGGGGTACGAGGGTTGGGCGGGGTGCGGGGTGCGGGGTGCGGGGTGCGGGGTGCGAGGGAGGTGGGGGCGGGGGCCGGAGCGCCCGGGGTGTCAGGCCCAGAAGCCGGCCATCCGGCGGTGGATGTCCGTCATGGTGGTGCGGAGTTCGGCGTGCCCGGCCGTGGAGCCGTAGACGGTGCCGATCAGCCACTCGGTGCCGGCCCGCCAGTCGGCCCGCCAGGACGGGTCGATCCGGGCGTCCACCAGGTCCACCCCGGGGACGGCCAGGAGGTCGTCGAGCAGCTCGCCGTCGCCGGGGGCGAGCCCGTCGGCGGGCGGGGAGAGGAAGTACTGGAACGCCACGGCGGGGCAGTGCGCGCCGGGGCCGAGCACCGGCTCGGGCGGGTCGAACGCGCCGAGGACGGGCCGGAGGGCGGTCCGGAGGGCGAGGGCGAGCAGGTCCGTCCCGGCGGAGCGCTTGAGGACGTCCGAGACGTGCCCGCCGAGGCGGCCGTTGACCTCGATCAGCCGGGGGCCGTCAGGGGTGAACTTGATCTCGGTGTGGGTGACGCCCTCGCGGACGCCGAGGGCCCGCAGCGCGCTCTGCTCCAGGGCCACGACCTGCTCGGCCAGGCCGTCCGGGAGCAGGGCGGGGGTGAAGTAGCCGGTCTCCCGGAAGGGGTGGGCCAGCGGCAGCTTGCCGGTGACCGCGACGGTGTGGATCTCGCCGTCCCTGACCGCGGACTCGACCGAGACGTAGTCGCCCCAGAACTCCCCCACCACGGTGGGGTCGCCGACCAGGTACTCCTCCAGCACGAACACCGCGGGATCCGCCGCGCCCCGGGTGAACTCGGCGTAGCGGTCGGCCAGTTCACCGGCGCTGCGGACCAGGCAGGTGTCCACGCTGCCGGCCCCCGAGCGGGGCTTGAGGACGGCCGGCAGGCCGGTGGCGGCGAGCGCCGGGGCGAGGTCGGCGGCGGAGCGGACCGTCCGGCAGGCGGTGGACTGCACCCCGGCCGCCGCCAGTGCCTCGCGCTGGCGGAACTTGTCGACCAGTACCTCCACGGTGGCGCGGTCGTGGAACGGCACGCCGCACCGCTCGGCCACCGCCGCGGCCGTACGGAGCAGCCGGTCGCTGAAGGTGATCACCCCCGCGATGCCGAACTCGGCCGCGCGGTCGCACAGTTGCCGCTCGGTGAGGCCGGCCGTGTCCACCACGGTGGCCGACTTCGGCAGCCGGGCCAGGTCCTCGGCCGCCTTCGGGTCGCCGAGGTCGGCGAAGAACACCACCGTGCACAACCGCCGGGCGGCGGTGAGGATCCCGCGCGGGGTCGCCGAGCCCCGGCCGTAGACGACCAGGAGGACGGGCGGTGCCTCGGCGGCGGAGGCGGGGTGGTCCTGCGGATCGGAAGGGGCCATGGTCAGCGCTCCTGCGGCCGGATCGGGGTGAACGCCGCCCGCTCGGCGGCGACGGACCGGTGCTCCCAGGCCTCGCGGTCGCGCAGGTAGCGGGGCCGGTCGGCGACGATCGCCCGGGTCTGGGCGGAGCCGGCCGACAGCCGCCAGCGCACCGAACCGGTCACCCGCGCCGAGCAGACCTCGATGAACGCCTGGGCGGCCTCGCGCAGTTCACCGAACCAGCGGCCCTCCAGGGCCTCGCGCACCCACAGCTGCTCCTGGTGCATCTTCTCCCGCAGCAGTTCGGCCGAGAGGGTGGCCGTCTCCAGGTGGCGGCAGGAGCGCAGCAGCAGCCAGGCGGCGGGCATCTCGCGGATCTCCAGCACCTTCGGCCCGTGGCCCAGGTGTTCGAGCCCGCTGTAGCGGCCCAGTCCGTGGGCGCCGACCAGGTGGTTCAGGGTGCCGATCAGCTCGGTGAGCGGCAGCGCCCGGCCGTCCACCGCGACCGGGCGGCCGGCCTCGAAGGCGACCTCGACGGCCTCCGGGGCCTCGGCGGGGCGCAGCGAGCTCCACCGGTAGAGCTCCTCGGGCACGGCGTGGTCCTCGGGGTCGTCGAGGATCCCCGACTCGAACTCCCGGCACCACAGGTTGGAGTCGCCGCTGACCAGCCGTTCGCTCAGCTGCTCCAGCCCGGCCTCCTTGAGCTCGCGCATCTTCTGGTCCCGGTCCACCGGGTCCAGGTCGTACGGGCTGCCGTAGCGCCCGGCGAAGCCGAGCAGCTCCAGCGCGCCGTTGAGCCGGCGCAGGGTGTTCTGGGAGCGGTTGGCGGTGTGCAGGACCGTGGTGGCGCCGAGCTCGCGGGCGGTGCGGACGGCGACCTCGGCGATCAGCGGGCGGCTGAGCGTGGAGCTGACGGGGTGGGTGTCGAGGTAGACGGCGTGCGCGGCGATGGCCGGGCGGACGAAGTCCTCGGCGAACTCCCGTCTGGCGTCGACCAGGTGGAGCCGGATGCCGAGCCGGTCGGCGATCCGCTGCTTGTGCTCGCTGCTCTCGTCCTCGCCGAGGTCGACGCTGACCGCGTGGACCTCGCGGGCGCCGGAGCGGACGAGCCGGTGCAGCAGGTAGCTGCTGTCCAGCCCGCCGCTGAACAGGGTGACGATCGGGGCGGACGGGTCGCGGGCGATGGCGTCGAGCTCGCCGAAGGAACGCAGGACCTGGGCGGTCATCGCGCCGCCACCTCCACCCCGTGCCCGGCCAGGGCGGCGGTGAAGCCCGCCACCGTGGGCTCGTCGAAGGCGAGGTCCATCGGGACCTCGGCGCCGAGCAGCGCCTCCAGCTTCCGGACGGCGCGCACCACCTTGAAGGAGTCGCCGCCGATGTCGAAGAAGTCGTCGTCGGGGTCGATCGCGGGCAGTCCGAGGACCTCGCACCACACCCCGGTGACCACCTCGGCCAGGCTGTCGCCGCTGGTGCTCGCGGTGTCGCTGCTCGCGGCGGAGGTGCCGGCGGTGGGCAGCACCTCCCCGGCCCGCTCGGTCAGCAGGGCGCGGTCCAGCTTGCCGTTGGCGGTCAGCGGCATGGCCGCCAGGGTGGTGAAGGCCGCCGGGACCATGTACGAGGGCAGCGCGGCGCGCAGCGTCTCGCGCACGGCGGCGGTGACGGCGGCCGGCTCGGCGCCCTCGTCGAGCACCAGGAAGCCGACCAGCCGGGCGTCGCTGCCCCGGCCGTGGGCGACCGCGGCCGCCTGCCGGACCCCGGGGACGCGCAGGGCGGCCGACTCGATCTCGCCGAGTTCGATCCGGTAGCCGCGGATCTTCACCTGGAGGTCGACCCGGCCGAGGAACTCCAGGCCGCCGACCGGGTGGGTGCGCACCAGGTCGCCCGAGCGGTAGAGCGGGCCGGAGCCGTCGCCGAGGTGGTCCGGGACGAAGCGTTCGGCGGTGAGCTCGGGGCGGTTGAGGTAGCCGAGGGCCAGGCCCGCGCCGCCGATGTAGAGCTCGCCGGGCTCGCCGTCCGGGACGGGCCTGCCGTCCTCGTCCAGGATCCACAGCGTGGTGTCCTCGATCGCCGGGCCGATGTAGACGGTGTCGAGGTCCGGGTCGCGCGGGGGCACCCAGGCGGTGCAGTAGATGGTGCACTCGCTCGGCCCGTACAGGTTGGTGAGCGGCGCGGTGGACTGCGCGTGGAAGCGGCGGACCAGCTCGGGGGCGAGCGGCTCGCCGCCGGTGAGGACGCGCCGCAGGCCGTCGAAGCGCTCCTCGGGGCCGCGGGCCAGCAGGAACAGCTCCAGCAGCGAGACCACGCAGTAGAAGACGCTGATCCGCTCCGAGCGGATGGTCTCGGCGAGGTAGTCGGCGTCGCGCTGGCGGCCCGGGGTGGCGACGACCACGGTGGTGCCGGTGATCAGCGGCCAGTACACCTCGATCAGGAACATGTCGAAGCTGCAGGCGGTGTGGTGCAGCATCCGGTCGTCCGGGCCGAGCCCGTGGCCGCGCTGCAGGGCCCGCAGCCGGGTGGTCACCGCGCGGTGCGGGATCAGCGAGGCCTTGGGGCGGCCGGTGGAGCCGGAGGTGTAGATGACCACGGCGGGCTGCTCGGCGAGGTCGGCCGCGGGCTCGAAGGGGACGGCCGGTTCGGCGGCCGCGCACTCGGCGACGGTGACCACCTCGGTGGCGAGGTCCTCGGGGAAGCGGGCGCGCAGCTCGGGGGTGGTGATGAGCAGCCGGGGCTCGCAGTCGGCCAGCATGTCGAGGGTGCGGGCCACCGGGTCGTTGACGTCGAAGGCGACCTGGGCGGCGCCGGCCAGGACGACGCCGGTCACGCCGATCACGAAGTCGGCCGAGCGCTCCAGGTAGACCGCGACCCGCTCGCCCGGGCGCACGCCCCGCTCCCGCAGCAGCGAGGCGACCCGTACGGTCCGGTCCCTGAGCTCGCCCGCGAGCAGCACCCGGTCGCCGTCGACCAGGGCGGGGTGCGCCGGGTCGGCGTCCCACCGGGACAGCAGCAGGGTGTCGAGGCGGCGTGCGCCGTCGTCGAGGAGGGTGGCCGTTGTGCTAGCCATGGCGGTTCATGTCCAATCGGTGTGGTTGGTGCGGGGGCGTCCCGGCCGGGGCCGGCCGGGACGCCGGTCGGGTCACTGGCCGGTGGCGCCGAGGGCCTCGCCGAGGGCCGCGGTCAGCTCGCGGACGGTGGCGGCGTCGAAGAGCAGCTCGATGTCGAGCTCGCACGCGAGTTCCGCCTCCAGCCGGGAGACCAGCCGCAGGGCGCGCAGCGAGTCGCCGCCCAGCTCGAAGAAGTCGTCGTCCGGACCGACCTCCGGCAGGGCCAGGACCTCGCGGAACAGCCGGGTCACCAGCGCCTCGTGGTCCGCGGCGCCGGCGGGCCGGGCGGCCGGCGCGGCCTCGGCGGCGAACTGCGCCGGGGTGGGCAGGGCGAGCAGGTCGGTCTTGCCGGCCGGGGTGAGCGGCAGCTCGGCGAGGACGGCGACCGCCTCGGGGACCATGTACGAGGGCAGCGTGCGGCGCAGCTCGGCCTGGAGCCCGGGGGCGTCCGGCGCGGCGTCCCGGTCGGCGGGCACCACCCAGGCGACCAGCCGGCCCTCCCGGACGGCGACCGCGGCGCCGGCCACCGCGGGCAGGGCGAGCAGCACCTGCTCGATCTCGCCGGGCTCGATCCGGTAGCCGCGCAGCTTGAGCTGACGGTCCATCCGGCCGAGCAGTTCGACCCTGCCGTCGGGCAGGCGGCGGGCGTGGTCGCCGGTGCGGTACATCCGGCCGCCGGTGAACGGGTCGGTGACGAACCGCTCCGCCGTCAGTCCGGGGCGGCGCCAGTAGCCCTGGGCCACGCCGTCGCCGCCGATGCACAGCTCGCCGACGCAGCCGACCGGCAGCAGGGCGCCGTCGACGGTGTCCAGCACGTGCAGCACGGTGTTGGAGATCGGCCGGCCGACGGTGACCCGGGTGGTGCCGGCGGTGATCGGCTCGACGCTGGAGTACACCGTGGTCTCGGTCGGGCCGTACATGTTCCACACCGAGGAGCCGCGCTCGGCCAGCGGAGCGGCCAGGTCCGCCGGGAAGGCCTCGCCGCAGCTGTAGAGCCGGGGCCGGCCGGCGCCCTGCCAGCCGGAGTCCAGCAGCGCCCGGTAGCGGGAGGGGGTGGCCTGGAGCGCGGTGATGCCGTGTTCGACGGTGTAGCGGTCCAGCTCGCGGCCGCTCAGCCCGAGGGCCTGGCCGCCGACGTGGACGGTGCCGCCGACCGCGAGCGGCACCAGCAGCTCGGCCAGCGAGGTGTCGAAGCCGAGCGTGGTGAGGGCGAGGAAGCGGGTGTCGGCGTCCAGGCCCGGGTGGCGGCGGGCCAGGCTGTCCACCAGGTTCGCCAGCGCCCGGTGGCCGACGGCGACGCCCTTGGGGCGGCCGGTGGAGCCGGAGGTGAACATCAGGTAGGCGAGGCCGTCCGGCTGGGCGCCGGGGAGTTCGGTGGCGGCTTCGGTGCCGTCGGCGGTGCCGGTGAGGTCGAGGACGGTGAGGTCGAGGACGGTGCCCGCCCAGCCGGCCGTCGCGGGCGCGCCGGTGGCGTCGACCAGCACCACGGCCGGTTCGGCGTCCGCCAGGACCAGGGCGATCCGCTCCGCCGGGTGGGCCGGGTCGAGCGGGACGAACGCGGCCCCGGCCCGGGCGACCGCCAGCATCGCGGTGACCAGGTCGGCGCCCCGAGCCAGGCAGATGCCCACCCGGTCGCCCGGGCGCACCCCGTGCTCGGCCAGCCGGCGGGCCAGCGCGTCGGCGCGCAGGTCCAACTCCCGGTAGCCGTACCGGTTCTGCTGGTCGACCACGGCCGGGTGATCGGGCCGGGTACGGACCGCCCCGTCGATCAGAGCGGCCAGCAGCGCGGCCGGCTCGGTGCGGTCGATTTCGCTGCCGTTCCAGGTGTCGAGCTGTCGGGCGCGGACCTCCTCGGGCACGGCCAGCAGCTCCCCGACCGGGCGGCCCGGCTCGGCGGCGAAGCGGGTGAGCACCGCGACGACGTGGTCGAGCAGCGCCCGGGCCTCGTCCGGGGTGATCCGGCCGGTGTCCACCACGGCCTGCAGCTGCATCTCGGCGGCGGCCCGGACGACCAGGGTGACCGGGTAGTTGGTCCGGGTCTCGTAGCGGACGTCGTCCACCGTGACCGCGCCGTGGGAGAGCACCGCCTCGGTCCGGTCCGGGTAGTTCTCGACCACCACGACGGTGTCGAAGAGCGGTACGCCGGGGGCCGTCTCGGCCCAGCGCTGGATGTCGGTCAGCGCGGTGTGCTGGTGGTCCAGCACCGGGTGGCGGGTGGCGGCGTGCCGGGCCAGCCAGGCGTCGCCGGGCAGCTCCCGGTCGATCCGCACCCGCACCGGGACCGTGTTGATGAACATCCCGAGCATCTGCTCGACCCGGTCCAGGCCGACCGGACGCCCGGAGACGGTCACCCCGACCACCACGTCGTCGCGGCCGGAGTGGCGGGCGACCGTGCCCGCCCAGGCGGCCTCGACCAGGCCGCTGAGCGTGGTGGCGCCGGCGGCCGCCAGCCGCCGGAGCGCGCCGAGGGCCGCGGCGGGCAGCTCGGCCCGTACGGTGTGGAACCCGCCGGACGGCTTGGCACCCGGACGCGTCCCGGGCAGGCTCAGCGCCGCCGGCTCGCGGTAGCCGGCCAGGTAGCCCGTCCAGAACGCCCGGTCGCGCTCCGGCTCCTGACGGCCCAGCCAGGCGATGTAGTCGCGGAAGGCGGGCGGCGCGGGCAGCTCGGCGGTGCCGGCCGAGAGCCCGGCGGTCACCTCGGCCAGCAGCAGCGCGGCGGACCAGCCGTCCAGCAGCAGGTGGTGGTACGTCCACACCACCAGGTGCTCCCCGGGCAGGCGCAGCACCAGCAGCCGCATCAGCGGCGGCCGGGTCAGGTCGAAGCGCTCGCGGGCGCGCCGCTCCAGCTCCTCGGCGACGGCCGCCTCGCGGGCCGCCTCGTCCAGGCCGGTCAGGTCGCGGAACTCGATCGGCAGCTCGGCCTTCGGCAGCACCACCTGGTGCGGGGTGCGGATCCGCTCCCGGACGAAGGCCGTGCGCAGCACCGGGTGCCGGGCGATCGCCCGCTGCCAGGCCGCGCCCAGCAGGGCCCGGTCCAGCTCGCCGCGCACCCGGAAGGTGGTCAGCTCGACGTACAGGCCGTGCTCGGGGGAGGTGGTGCTGTGGTAGAGCATCCCCTCCTGGGTGGGCGAGAGGGGGTAGATGTCCTCGATGTCGTTCACTTTTTGCTGTCCTCTCCTGACCGGAACAGGGCGAGTACCCGGGCCAGGTCGTCTGCGCCGAGGTCGGCGTCCGCAAAGGCCTCGCGCGGCTCCTGCGGCGGGGCCGGGTCGGGGCCGGCGGGTGCGGTGGGCGGGGCGGTGGTGTCGGGCGCGGGCCCGGCGGCCGGTTCGCGGTCCGCGCGGAGCCGGGCGGCGAGCTGCCCGACGGTGGGGTGGGCGAAGAGGTCGCCGGGGGAGACGGCCAGTCCGAGCCGCTGGAGCTCGCCGGTGATCTGGACGATCAGCAGCGAGTCGCCGCCGAGCTCGAAGAGGCTGTCCTCGGGGCCGATGTCCGGGACGCCCAGCAGGCGGGACCAGACCGCGGCGATCCGCTCCTCCAGCTCCTCGAGGCCGGCCGGTCCGGCCTCCGGCGGCGCGGCCACGGTGGCGGAGGTTGGCGGGGTGTGCCCGGCCGCGCGGGGGCTGACCAGGACGTGCGGGAGGTGACGGTTGGCCAGGATCCGGTCGAACGCCAGCAGGCCCTCGCGGGTCGGGATCCCGCCCTGCTCGGCCCCGCCGGCCGGTGCCCCCGCGCTGTCCGGGCCGTGCGCCGGGGCCGGGCGCAGGACGAAGCCTTCGACGAGCACGCTCGGCGTGCCGTCCGGACCGGCGACGACCACGTCGACGACCAGCGTGCCGCCGGCCGCACCGGGGCGGCGCCGGACCCGGACGGTGGCGTCGGGCCCGAGCGGGCCGAGCACCACCAGGCGGCGGTAGGCCACCGGCAGGTGGCTGCCGGTACGGGCGGTGACGGCGCCGGTGGCGGTGTCCAGCAGCGCGGGGTGCAGCGGGTGCGCGGCCAGGTCGCCGTGGAACGGCTCGGGCAGGCGCAGCCGCAGCATCGCCTCGCCGTCGGCCTCGTTCTCGCGGACCTCGGTGACGCTCTCCCAGCGCGGCCCGGTGCGCAGCCCGCTGGCTCCGCCGGGCTGGTCCCCGGTGGCCGGGGCGACCGGCGCGCAGCGGGCCGCCAGCCCGTCCGCGTCGAGGAGCTCGGGGGCGTCGCCGCGGTGGGGCGCGATCCGGCCCTGGGCGTGCGGCCGGGCGGGCGCGGCGCTGGAGCGGACCTCCCACAGGTGCCCGCCGTCGGGCGCCGGACGCAGCCGCAGGGTGACCAGCGGCGGCCGGTCGGCGGGCATCCGCAGCGGGTGGGTGAAGACCGCGTCCAGCTCGACCGGACCGTCCCCGACGGCCAACCGGTGCCCGGCGACGGCGAGTTCGAGCAGCGCGGTGCCGGGCAGGACCGGGACGTCGCCGATCCGGTGCTCCTCGGCCGGCCAGCGGGTCTGCTCCGTGCCGCGCAGCCGCAGCTCCACCGTGCCGTCCGGCTCGGTGCGGCGGGCGTCGAACAGCGGGTGGTCGAGCACCTCGCCGCCGTCGAGCCAGTCGTGCAGGCCGGAGCGGACGGCCATGCCGGTCTGCGACCAGCGGTCCCAGCCGATCGACACCGCCGCCCGGGTGCCGGTGGCGAAGCTGTCCAGGAAGGCGTTGGCCCCGGTGTAGTCGGCCTGGCCGACCGCGCCGGTGACCGCCAGCGCCGAGGAGCAGAGCACCAGCACCGGCCGGTCGGCGGCGGTCAGCCGCTCCAGCAGGACGGTGCCCAGCACCTTGGGGGCGAGCACCCGGGCCATCTCGGCGGCGTCCCGCAGGGCGGTGACCCCGCCACCGGGCACCCCGGCGGCGTGCACCACCCCGGCGACCGGACCGTACGCGGCCCGGACCTCCCCGAGCGCGGCGGCCAGCGCCGCCTCGTCGGTGACGTCGGCCTGGACGAGGCAGAGCCGGGCGCCGTGCGCAGTCAGCCCGGCGAGGGCCTCGGCCAGCTCCGGCGGGCAGCTCGCGGCGGGCGCGGCGCCGGAGGGGCGCAGGCTCCGCCAGCCGTCCCCGTCCGGGATCTGGCGCCGGGTGAGCAGGACCAGGGTCCGCTCCGGGTCCCCGGCGAGCCGGCCGGCCACGGCCAGGCCGATGCCGCCGAGGCCGCCGGTGACCAGCCACACGCCGGACGGCGGGGCGGACGGCGGCGCGGACGGGTCGGTGAGCACCGGCCGGTCCGGGGCGGGCACCAGGTGCGCCCGGCCGCGGACCGCCGTCAGCGGCGCCGGGGCGTACTCGGAGCACAGCTGCGCCACCACGGCCTCGGCGGCGAGCGCCAGTTCGGCGGGCTCCCGGGACGGGCAGTCGAGGTCGAGCGCCTGCGCGGTGAGACCGGGCACCTCCTGCGGCAGCACCCGGACCGCGCCGAGCCCGACAGCGGCCTGCGGGGTGCGGGCGGGCTGCCCGTGCACCCCGTGCGCGGCGTCGGTGACCAGCAGCATCCGCAGCGGTCGGCCGGGGAACGCCTCGCCCAGGGCCCGGGCCAGCCGGACCGGGACGGTCAGCGAGCGCAGGGCGCCGTCGGCCGCCTCGGCCGGGGTGGCCCGCTCCAGCGGCGGGTCGTCCAGGGCCCAGCAGGAGACCACGGCGTCCGGCGGGGTGCCGCGACCGGCCAGGGCGGCGGCCAGCGCGGGGAAGGCGTCGGGGTGGTCGGGGTCGTCGGGGTCGAGGGTGAACCCGGTGCCGTCCGGACGGCCCGCATGGACCAGCGTGACCTCGGCACCGGCGGCGGTGAGCCGCTCGGCGACCGGCGCGGCGAGCCCGGCGCGGTCGGCGAGCAGCAGCACCGAGCGGGGGACGGGCCCGGTGCCGGCCGGCGGGAGGGCGGCGGTCCAGTTCAGCACGTGCAGCCAGGGGTCCACGTCGTCGGCGTCGGCCGGGGCCGGGACGGCGGAGGCGACCGGCGCGACGGGCGGGGTGGAGACGGCGGGCTCGGCGGGCTCGGTGGGCTCGAACCAGTGCCGGACCGGCTCGAACGGGTAGCCCGGCAGCGAGACGTGCCGGCGCCCGGCCCGCTCGCCGAGGGCGGACCAGTCGACCTCGGTGCCCCGCTCCCACAGCCGGGCCAGCGCGGTGAGCCGGGCCGGCGGCTGGCCGGCCTCGGCGCCGTCCGCCGAGAGCAGGCCGGGCGAGGGCAGGCCGGGCGACGGCAGGGCCAACGACGGCAGGGCCAACGACGGCAGGGCCAACGACGGCAGGGCCGCCCGGCCGGTGCCCAGGGTCCGGACCGCGAACCCGGTCAGGCCCCGGCCGGGGCCGAGCTCCAGCAGCGGGCCGTCCCCCGGCAGCGCGGCCAGCGCGTCGGCGAACCGGACGGTGTGCCGCAGCTGGCGCGCCCAGTACTCCGGCGACCTTGCCTCCTCGGCGGTCAGTTCACGCCCGGTCAGGCCGGAGACGACCGGCAGCGCGGGCGCCTGGACCGGCACGGTGGCCACCAGTCGGGCGAACTCCGCCAGCAGCGGCTCGGCGTCCCGGGAGTGGAAGGCGTGCCGGACCGCCAGCGGCCGGGCCGCGACGCCGCGCGCGGTCAGCCGCTCGGCCAGCCGCGCCACCGCCTCGGGGGCGCCGGCCACGACGCAGCGGTCGGGCGCGTTCACGGCTGCCAGCTCCGGGCCGTCCGGGTCGTCCAGCAGTGCGCGCAGCTCCTGCTCGGGCAGCGGGACGGCGAGCATCGCGCCGGGCGCCATGGTGCCCATCAGCCGGCCGCGTTCGGCCACCAGCCGGGCGGCGCCGTCCAGTTCGAAGACCCCGGCGGCGCAGGCGGCCGCGAACTCGCCGACGCTGTGCCCGGCCAGCGCGAGCGGCCGGACGCCGAGCGCCGTCCACCACGCGGTGAGCGCGTGCTCCACGGCGAACAGGGCGGGCTGGGCGACCTCGGTCCGGTCGAACAGGTCCGGGTGGGCCGGGTCGAGCAGCAGCGCGCGCAGCGGCGCGGCCGTCCACCGGGACAGGGCGTCCAGGCAGCGGTCCAGCGCGGCCCGGAAGACCGGCTCGGCGCGGTACGGCTCGGCGGCCATGCCCGGGCGGCCGGCGCCCTGCCCGGGGTAGAGGAAGGCGACCCCGTGGCCGGTGGCGGCGGCCCGGACGGGCCGGGAGCGCACGTCCTGCCGCCCGGGCCCGGCCAGGACGGTGCGCCGCCAGGGGTGGGGCCGGCGGCCGGTCTGCAGGGTGAACGCGGCGTCGGCCGCCGCGGGCGCCCCGGGTGCGGCCAGCGCCGCGCCGAGCCGTTCGGTGGCCCGGTCGAGGGCCGGTTCGGTGCGGGCGGACACCGGCAGCAGCTCCCAGCCGTCCGCCGGTCCGGCGGGCGCGGCCGGCAGCGGCGGGGCGTCCTGGAGGACCAGGTGGGCGTTGGTGCCGCCGATGCCGAAGGAGCTGACCCCGGCGATCCGGGCGCCGTCGTGGCCGGGCCACGGCTCGGCCGCGGTCAGCACCCGGAACAGGCCCGGGTCCAGCTCGGGGCTGGGGGTCTCGAAGTGGACGGTCGGCAGCAGCGTGCGGTGCTGCAGTGCGAGGACCGTCTTGATCAGTCCGGCCATCCCGGCGCAGGTGTCCAGGTGGCCGACGTTCGACTTGACCGCGCCGAGCACCCGGCGGGAGTCCGGCGCCTCGCCGAACACCCGGGCCAGCGCGGCGAGTTCGATCCGGTCGCCGAGCGCGGTGCCGGTGCCGTGCGCCTCCAGGCAGGACACCTCGCCGGGGGTGACCCCGGCCACCGACTGGGCCGCCGCGATGACCCGGACCTGGCCGTCCAGGCTCGGCGCGGTGAAGCCGACCTTGCGGTTTCCGTCGTTGTTGACCGCCGAACCGAGCAGCACGGCCCGGACGGTGTCGCCGTCGGCGACCGCGTCGGCCAGCCGCTTCAGCACCACCACGCCGACACCGCTGCCGAACACCGTGCCGGTCGCCGAGGCGTCGAACGGACGGCAGTGCCCGTCGGCGGAGAGGATCCCGCCCTCGGCGTGCAGGTAGCCCAGCCCCTGGCCGACCCCGGCGGAGACGGCGCCGGCCAGCGCCACGTCGCACTCGCCGCTCAGCAGCGCCTCGGCGGCCAGGTGGACCGCGACCAGGGCGGAGGAGCAGGCGCTCTGCACGCTCAGGCTCGGGCCGGTCAGGCCGAGCCGGTACGAGGTCTGGGTGGCGAGGTAGTCCTTGTCGCCCGCGGCCAGCCACTGGACCTCGGCCCGGTCGGCCAGGTGCGCCGCGCGGGGCAGCAGGTGGTGCGACAGGTAGGAGTTGAAGCCGGCCGAGGCGTAGACGCCCACCCCGCCCTCGACCCGGTCGGTGGCCTGCCCGGCGTCCTCGAGCGCGGTCACCGCGCACTGCAGGAACAGCCGGTGCTGGGGGTCCATCAGTTCGGCGTCCCGGGGCGGGATGCCGAAGTACTCGGCGTCGAACTCGGCCAGGCCCTCCAGCACGCCGCCCGCCCCGACGAACCGGGGGTCGGCCAGCCGCTCGGCCGGCACGCCCAGGGCGGCCAGCTCCTCGGGACCGCGGAAGGTGATGCTCTCCCGGCCCGCGACCAGGTTGGCCCAGAACGTCCCGGCGTCGGGGGCGCCGGGGAACCGGCAGGCGAGGCCGGTGACGGCGATCGCGTCCGGCAGGTCCGGCGGCGCGGCGGCCGGGGCCCCGGGGGCGTGGGTGGACATCGGGCTTTCTCCTTACGGGGTGGTGAGACGACGCGGCGCGGGGGCCGGGGGCCGGGCCGGGCACGGGGTGCCGGGCCCGGCCACCGGCCGTCCGGGTCAGCCGGTCGGGCCGGTGCCGGTGCCACCGCGGCGGGCGGCGCGGCGCCGCTCGTGGTGCCGGCCGCGGTCGCCGCCGACGGGCGGTGCGACGGGCGCTGCGGCCGCCGGGGCTTCCGTGGCTTCCGGAACGGGCGCGGGGGCCGGCCGGTCCAGCAGCTCGGCGAGGTGACGGATGGTCGGCCGGTCGAACATCTCGACCACCGACAGCTCCCGTCCGAACTCCTCGGTGATCCGCCGCTGGACCCGGACCAGGTGGATGGAGTTGGCGCCGGCCTCGAAGAAGTTGGTGTCGAGGTCGACCTCCGCGCCGTCCATCACCTCCCGCCACAGCGCGGTGAGCCGCTCCACCGTGCCGAGCCCGGCGGGCAGCGCCACCGGTCGCGGTGCGGCCGGCGCGGGTGCCGGAGTCGGAGCCGGGACGACCCGCGGAGCCGACGGAGCCGAAGCGGCCCGTGCCCCGGCGGAGCCGCCCAGCCGGGCCAGCGCCCCCCGGTCGACCTTGCCGTTGGCGGACAGCGGCAGCGCGTCGACCACCCCCACCCGCTGCGGCACCATGTAGCCGGGCAGCCGCGCGGCGAGCGCCTCGCGCAGCCCGAGCGTCCAGTCGGCACCGGCCTCCGGCTCCTCGGCCGCCGCGCCCGCCGGCCGGCCGCCGACCAGGGTGTGCAGCACGCTCTGGCCGTCCTCCAGCAGCAGCGCCCCGCGCAGCGGCTCGGCGAACACGTCGCCGATCGGGCAGAGCGCGACCGCGCAGTCGGCGGCCCGGTGGCGCAGCAGCTGCGCCATCGCCCCGGCCTCCAGCAGGCAGAAGCGGTCGGCGAGTTCGCCGTAGACCGGGGTGATCGCGGTGTTCCGGGCGACCAGGTGGATCGCGAAGCCGGCCCGGTCGATCAGCGGCCGGTTGGCCTCGCTGTAGAGCGCCGGGTCGAGTGCCAGCGCCGCGCCCGGCGCACCGTTCAGGGCGACCAGCGCCGGTCCGGCCGGGTCGACGTAGTAGGTGCCGGCGGCCAGGCCCTCGACCCCGCCCGGGGCGACGGCCAGGTAGGTCTGCACCGGGTACAGGCCGCCGGCCGAGCCGTAGGCGTACCGGGGCACGCCGTCCTCGTCCTGGCGGGCGAGCACGGTCAGCAGGGCGTGCAGGTCGGTCAGCCGGACCGGGCCGTCGGCGAAGCCGCTAGCGGCGCCGCGCAGGGCGGCGGCCCGGCGCAGGTCGAGGGTGTCGGCCGGCAGGGCGAAGGGCAGCACCTCACGGCCCGCCAGGTCGGCGCGGCGGCCGGGCTGGCGCAGTCGCGCCTCCAGCCGGCGGACCCGCTCGGCGTCCAGGGCCGGGGCCGCCGGGGTCGCCGCAAGAGCCGGGGAGGCCGGCTGCGGGCGGGCCGCCTCGCGGACCACGTAGGCCGCGAGCCGGGCACCGAGCCCGTCGCCCTCGACCAGCGCGGCCGCCTCCCGCACGCCGTCCATCCGGACCAGCGCCGACTCGATCTCGCCCAGCTCGATCCGCATCCCGCGCACCTTGACCTGGGAGTCCTCGCGGCCGAGGAACTCCAGGTCGCCGTCGGGCAGCAGCCGGGCCAGGTCGCCGGTGCGGTAGAGCCGCTCGCCGGTGACCGGGTGGCGGGGGAAGGCCCGGGCGGTGATCTCGGGGGCGTTGCGGTAGCCGACGGCCAGGCCCGCGCCGGTGATGAACAGGGCGCCGGCCACCCCGACCGGACGCGGCCGGAAGGCCTCGTCCAGCACGACCATGCCCTGGTTCCGCATCGGACGGCCGTACGGGATGCTCGGGCGGCCCGGCTCGACCGCGCCGACCGGGTGCAGCACCGACCAGATCGACGCCTCGGTGGCGCCGCCCAGGCTGATCACCTCGGCCTTGGGGGCGAGCGCGCGGACGTTGTCGGGCATGCCGACCGGGATCCAGTCCCCACTGAGCATGACCAGGCGCAGCGACTCCAGGTCGGCGGCCGGGTTGCCGTCGGCGTACGCCAGCAGCATCTCCATCAGCGCGGGGACGGAGTTCCAGACGGTGACCCGCTGCTCGGCGACCAGCCGGGACCAGCGCGCGGGGTCGCGCTCCTCGCCGCCGCCGACCAGCACCAGGGCGGCCCCGGCGGCGAGGGTGCCGAAGAGGTCGTACACCGAGAGGTCGAAGCCGAGCGAGGAGATCCCGAGCACCCGGTCGGACGGGCCGACCCGGAAGCGGTCGTTGACGTCCACCACGGTGTTCAGCGCACCCCGGTGGTCGATCATCACGCCCTTGGGGTCGCCGGTGGAGCCCGAGGTGTAGATGACGTACGCGAGGTCCGCCGGGGTGGTCGGCACCGCGGGCGGCGGGGTGTCGGCCGGGGTGGCCAGGGCCTGCTCGAAGGTCAGCAGGGTGACCCCGGCGGGTACGGCGTCCTCCGGGGTCCAGGACTCCCGGGCGAGCAGCGCGGTGGCCCCGGCGTGCTCCAGCGAGCGGGCGACCCGGGCGGCCGGGAGGCCGGCGTCCAGCGGCAGGTAGGCGCCGCCGGCCCGGATCACGCCGATCGCGGCGGCGACCTGCTCCCAGCCCCGGTCGGCGCGCACGCCGACCAGCTCGCCGGGGGCGACGCCGGCCGCGCGGAGCGCGTGGGCGACGGCCGCGGAGGCCCGCTCCAGCTCGTCGTAGGTCACCGTGCCGGTGGCCGAGACCACGGCGGTGCGCTCGGGCGCGGTCCGGGCCCGGTCGAGGAACGGCTCGTGCAGCAGCCCCTCGGGCAGCGGGCCGGTGGTGGCGTTGAGCGCGCGGTAGGCCTCGGCGTGGTCGGCGGGCAGCACGGGCAGGTGCGGGTCCGTCCAGGCCTCGGGCCGCTCGGCGAGCGTGGTGAGCAGCCCGGTGTAGGCCGCGAACATGGCGTCGAGCATGCCCTCGGGGAAGAGGTCCTCGACGGCGTCCCAGGTCAGCCGCAGCCGGCCCTCGTCCTCGGAGATCTGGTGGTCCAGCCAGACCTGCGGGGTCTGGGTGATGGTGTGGGCGACCTCGGCGCCCAGCTCCCGCAGCACCTCGCCGCCGCCGACGCCGTCGGCGCCGAGCTCGCTGGTGAAGACGACCGGCATGGCGGCCTCGGCCACCCCGCGCCGGCGGGCGAGTTCGCCGCCGACCCGGACGCCGCTGACCAACTGGTGGTCCAGGTCCTCCCAGAGCCGGTCCTGGAGTCGGCGGGCCCGGTCGGCGAAGGGGCCGGCGGTCGCGCCGTCCACCTCGAACAGGCTGAGCGCGGTGAAGTCGCCGACCATGGCGGCCAGGTCGGGGTGGTCGCCGACCCGGTTGAACAGGGTGAGGTTGAGGGTGAAGCGGTCGGCCGCCGCCCAGGTGCCGATCACGGTGGCGTAGGCGGCCAGGGCGAGCGCCGAGGGGGTGACCCGGCCGGTCGCGGCCCGGCTCTTCAGCCGCTCCCACAGCTCGGCGGGCAGGTGCGCCTCGCGGCGGCGGAACCTGGTCTGCGTCAGCTCCTCGGCGCGCCGCGCCAGCGGCAGCGCGGGGGCGGGCGCCAGGGTCTCCAGGCGGCCGTGCCAGTAGTCCAGGTCGCGCTGCAGGGCGGGGCCCTCGCGGCGGGCCTGTTCGGCCAGCACGTAGTCGCGGAAGGAGAGTTCGAGCGGGCGGGGGTCGAGCGAGCCCTGGTAGACGGCGAGCAGTTCGCGCAGCAGGATCTGCACGCTGCCGCCGTCGGCGATCAGGGTGTCGATGCTCAGGTGCAGCCGGACGTCCGAGCCCTCGGTCCGGCTGGCGCGCAGCTCGAACAGCGGCCAGGTGTCGGCGGGCAGCACCTGGTGCGACATCCGGGCGCGGGTGCCGGTGAGCCGCTCGGCCCGCTCCGGCTCCGGCAGTTCGCGCAGGTCGTCGACGGCCAGCGGGTACGCCGGCACCTCGGGCAGGACGCGCTGGGTGCCGTCCTCGCCGAAGACCAGGCGCAGCGCGTCGTGCCGGCGGACCATGGCCCGCCAGGCGTCCTGCAGCCTCAGCGGGTCGACGTCGGCGACGTCCACCTCCAGGTAGAGGTGGCAGGCGACGTCGCCGCCGACGGCGCCGCTGCGGCCGATCCAGTAGGCGCGCTGCACGTCGGTGAGCGGGAAGGGCTCGTGGCGGCGGGCCGGGTCGGGGAGCAGTTCGGTGCGCTCGGCGGGGGCCTCGGCGGCCCCGCCGGTGCCCAGCGCGTCCACGGCCCGGGCCAGGGCGGCCACGGTCGGCGAGTCGAACAGGGTGCGCAGCGGCAGCCGCACGTTCAGTTCGTCGCGGATGCCGGCGACCATCCGGGCGGCCAGCAGGGAGTGGCCGCCGAGCTCGAAGAAGTCCTCCCCGGTGCCGACCTCCTCGACGCCCAGGGCCTCGCGCCAGATCGCGGCGATCCGCTCCTCGGTGGGCGTGGCGGGCGGGGTGCGGTCGCGGCCGGCGGCGGGGACGGACTCCGGCGCGGGCAGCGCCGAGCGGTCGACCTTGCCGTTGGAGGTGAGCGGCAGCGCGTCGAGCGGGACGAACCGGGACGGGATCAGGAAGCCCGGCAGCTGCCCGGCCAGCGCGGCCCGCAGCTCGGCCGGGGCCGGCGGCGCGGCCGGGTCGGCCGGCACCAGGTAGGCGGCGAGCGCGGCCCGGGCGGTGCCCAGGCCGTAGGCGGTGACCACGCACTGGCGGACCGTGGGCAGCGCGGTGAGCGCGGCCTCGACCTCGCCGGTCTCGATCCGGAAGCCGCGGATCTTGACCTGGTGGTCGTTGCGGGAGAGGTACTGGATCCGGCCGTCGGCCAGGGTGCGGACCAGGTCGCCGGTCCGGTACAGCCGGGCGGCCTGGGCGGCGGACGTCGGGCCGGTGGACTCCGGGTCGGCGGACTGGGGGTCGGCGGACTCGGGGTCGGGGACGAAGCGTTCGTCGGTCAGCTCGGGCCGGCCGAGGTAGCCGGCCGTCACCCCGGCGCCGCCGACGAGGAGTTCGCCGGGCACGCCGACCGGCACCCGCCGCCCGTACGGGTCGAGCACGCGGACGGTGGTGCCGGCGATCGGGCGGCCGATGGTGACCAGGCCCTCGGCCGGGTCGACCTCGGCGGTGGTGGACCAGACGGTGGTCTCGGTCGGTCCGTACATGTTGCGGATCCGGCCGTCGAGGTGCCCGGCCAGGCGGCGCACCAGTTCGGCGTCGAGGGCCTCGCCGCCGAGCAGCAGCTGCCGCAGGCCGCGCAGGGCCGCCGGGTCGGCCTCGTCCAGCAGGGTGCGGGCCCGCGAGGGGGTGCACTGCAGGTGGGTGACGCCGTGGGCGCGGATCAGCGCGGTCAGTTCCTCGGCGGGAGCCGCGGCGGCCGGGGCGGCCGGGGTGGTGGCCGCGGTGCGGCGCAGCTCGGCCAGCCGGGGCAGGCCGGCCAGCGCGACGTCGGTGTCGACGCCGAAGTCGACCAGGCAGCCGATCTCGTCGACCCCGATCTCCGTGAGCCGTCGCAGCAGCGGCAGGCACTCCTCGGCGGTGCCGATCAGCGAACCGTGGCCCAGGTAGCGGGCGCAGGCGTGGTCGAGCAGCGCCTCCTGGTCCTCGGCGGTGAAGTCGCTGCTGCGGACGTCCATGCCGAGGCCGCGGGCCAGGTTCTCGATCAGCCCGACCGAGCTGCGCAGGTAGTCGCGGAACGGCTGCCAGGCGTGCGCCCGGACGTCGGCCGCGTCCGTGCCGACGTAGCTGTGCAGCATCAGGGTGACGTGCGGGTCGCCCGGGTGGCCGGCCTCGCGCCAGGCCTCGCGGTAGAGGGCGATCTTCTGGCCGAGCTCCTCGACGCTCTGGCCCAGCAGGTGGGTCAGCAGCCGGGCGCCGACCCGGCCGGCCGTACGGCAGGTCTCCGGGTTGCCCGAGGAGGTGAGCCAGTACGGCAGTTCGGCCTGGACCGGGCGGGGCAGCACCGCCACGTCGACGGTACGGCCGCCGGGCCCCTCGAAGGGGAGCCGCTCGCCGCGCCACAGCCGCCGGACCTGCTCGATCCCGCTCACGGTGAGCGCCTGGCGGTCCTGGTAGGAGTCCTTGGCGAGGACGAAGTCGTCGGCGTGCCAGCCCGAGGCGAAGGAGAGCCCGACCCGCCCGCCGGACAGGTTGTCGACGACCGACCACTCCTCGGCCACCCGGACGGGGTGGTGCAGCGGCAGCACCACGCTGCCGGCCCGGATGCCGATCCGCTCGGTGGCCTGGGCGATCGCGGCGGCCAGCACCGAGGGGGCCGGGAACGCCCCGCCGAAGGCGTGGAAGTGGCGCTCCGGCAGCCAGACGGCGGCGAAGCCGTTCGCGTCGGCGAAGCGGGCGCCCTCCAGCAGCAGCCGGTACTGGTCCGGGCCGGGCTCGGCGCCGGCGCTGTCGCTGGCGAAGGAGAAGAGGCTGAACTCGGGGACGGCCGGGACGGCCGGGACGGCCGGGGTGGCCGCCGTCGTGGTGACGGCGGGCAGCGCGGTGCCGGGGTCGGGGTTGACCACGACGCGGTGGCCCCGGCTGAGCGTCCAGAGCAGCTCCAGGACGGAGATGTCGAAGGAGACGCTGGTGACGGCCAGCCAGGTCGCGGGCTCCGCGCTGTCGGCGCCGTCCGCGAGCACCCGGTCCATCGCCGCCAGGAAGGCGGTGAGGTTGCGGCGCAGCACCACGACGCCCTTGGGGCGGCCGGTCGAGCCGGAGGTGTGGATGACGTACGCGGGGGCGTCCGGGTCCACCGGCGCCGCCTCGACGTTCGCTTCCAGGGCCTCGGCCGCCGGGGCGTCGAGGTCCAGCAGCGGGGCGCCGTCGGGTGCGGCGTCCAGGGTCGCGCCGTGCACCAGGACCACGGCGGGCCTGGCGTCCTCGACCACGTGGGCGAGCCGGGCCGCCGGGTAGTCGGGGTCGAGCGGCAGGTAGGCGGCGCCGGCCCGGAGCACGGCGAGCATGGCGGCGGGCAGGTCGGTGCCGCGGCGCAGGCAGAGGCCGACCCGGTCGCCGGGGCGGACCCCGGCGGCGCGCAGCCGGGCGAGCAGTTCGTCGACGCGGGCGTCCAGCCGGGCGAAGGTGAGGGCCTGGTCGGGGCGGCCGCCGGGCAGCACGGCCTCGGCGTCGGGGCGGGTGCGGACGGCCTCGGCGAAGGCGGTCACGACGTCCGGCGCGTCCTCGGGCAGCGGGCCGCCGTCCCCGGCGGAGGCCAGCAGGGCCTGCTCGACGGGGGTGAGCGCGAGCAGGTCGGACAGGTGCAGGCCGGGGTCGGCGGCGCCGCAGGCGAGCACCCGGCGCAGCGCCTCGGTCAGGTCGAGCACGGTGCCGTCGTCGAACAGGTCCCGGCTGAACTCGCAGACGCCGGTGGTGAGTCCGCCGTCGCGGGCGAGCTCCAGGCTCAGGTCGGTGCGACAGAGGCCGTTGTCCAGCTCGACGAGCTCGACCGTCACGCCGGGCAGGGCGATGTCGGGGGCGGGCACGTTCCGGTAGCCGAACTGCACCTGGTAGAGCGGGGCGTGGCTGAGGTCGCGGTCCGGGCGCAGCTCGCGGACGAGGCGTTCGAAGGGCACCTGGGCGTGGGCGAGCGCGCCGAGCGCGGTCTCCCGCACCCGGTCGAGCAGCTCGCCGAAGGTCGGGTCGCCGGAGAGGTCCGAGCGCAGCACCAGGCTGTTGACGAACATGCCCACGAGACCGGCGAGTTCGGGCCGGTCGCGGCCCGCGGTGGGCACTCCGACCACGACGTCCTGCTGACCGGAGTGGCGCATCAGGACGGCCTGCCAGGCCGCCAGGGTGACCATGAACGGGGTGGCCCGGGCGACGCGGGCCGCCTGCTCCACGGCCTCGGTGGTGGCCGCGTCCAGGGTGAAGTGCACCCGGCCGCCCCGGTGGCTGGGCACGGCCGGCCGGGGCCGGTCGGTGGCGAGCTCCAGGACGTGCGGGGCGCCGTCCAGCCGCTCGCGCCAGTAGCCGAGCGGCTCGGCCAGCGCGGCGTCGGTGAGTTCGTCGCGCTGCCACTGCGCCCAGTCGGCGTACTGCACGGTGAGCGGCTCGGGCGCCGGGCCGCCGTCGCGGAAGGCCCGGTAGCGGGAGCAGAGCTCCTCCACCAGCACCGCGCGGGACCAGGCGTCGCCGACCAGGTGGTGGTTGACCACGACCAGCAGGGCGCGCTCGGGCGCGGAGCGGATCAGCAGGGCGCGCAGCAGCGGGCCGTGCTCCGGGTCGAACGGCAGGGCCGCCTCCCGTTCGGCCAGCTCGCGCTCCCGCTCCTCGCTCCAGCCGGCCTCGCCCTGCCCGGGCTCGACCACCCGGAGCACCGGGCCGGTGTGCTCCAGCACCCGCTGCACCGGGCCGTCCTGGCCGGCGGCGACGACGGTGCGCAGCGCCTCGTGCCGTTCCACCAGGCCGGTCAGCGCGGCCTCCAGGGCGGCGACGTCCAGCGGTCCGGTCAGCCGCAGCCCGACGTACTCGTTGAAGACGCCGAGGCCGGGGGAGAGCTGCTCCACGAACCAGAGCCGCTCCTGGCCGAAGGACAGCGGCGCGGGCAGGGCCCGGTCGCGCGGCGGCAGCGCGGGCGCGGCGGTGGCGGAACCGGTGGCGGAGCCGGTGGCGGTGGCCGGGGCCGCGCCGGCGCGGCCCCGGGCGCGGGCCTCGAAGGCGGCGCGCTGCTCGGGGGTGAGCCGGGCGAGGCGGTCCTCGCGGCCCCGGGGGTTCCGGTCTGCGGGGTTGGTCACTGCTGCTCCAGTTCGGCGATGATGCGGTCTTCGATCTCGACGGCGAGGTCGGCGATGCGGCCGCCCTCGAAGAACACCCGGGCGGGGACGTCGACCTCGAACTCGGCCCGGAGCCGGGCCGCGACCTGGGCGGCCAGCAGCGAGTGGCCGCCGAGCTCCAGGAAGTCGTCCTCCACCCCGACCCGGTCGAGGCCGAGCAGTTCGGCGTAGATCTCGGCCAGCCGCTCCTCGGTCGGGGTGGCCGGGGCGGTGTACGGCGTGGCGAGTTCGGGGCGGGGCAGGGCCGCGGTCCGGGGCTGGTCGGCGCCCGGGGCGGTGGAGGTGCGCAGCGCGCCGTCCACGACGGCGGCGCCGACCCGGGCCACCACGGCCCGTCCGGGCGGGCCGTCCAGCAGGGCGGCGAAGGCGCGGGCGCCCTGCTCGGGGGTGAGCGCGCCGGCCAGCATGTCGGCCTGGAAGGCGCGCAGGGCCTCGGGCACCTCGGCCTGGCTGGCCATGCCGACCTGGGCCCACATGTCCCAGTCGACCGCCACCGCGTGGCGCTCGCCGCGGGCCGCCTCGGCCTCCGCGACGGCGCCGAGGTAGGCGTTGGCGGCCGCGTAGTCGGCCTGCCCGTAGGTCGGGATCAGGGTGGCGAGCGAGGAGCAGAGCACCAGTACCTCGGCCTCGCCGGGCTGCAGCGCGTCGAGCAGGTGGCGCAGGCCGGCGGTCTTCGGGGCGAGCACGGCGCGCATGCTGTCGTCGGAGCGCAGTTCGACCGAGCCGCCGCCGGGCACGCCGGCCGCGTGGATCACGCCGTCGATCCGGCCGAAGGCCGAACGGGCCTGGTCCAGCGCCCGGTTCAGCGATTCGGCGTCGGTGACGTCGGCCCGGACGGCCAGTACCTCGGCGCCGGCCTCGCGCAGGGCGTCCAGGGCGGTGGCGGCGCTCTGGTCGCCGGCGCCGCGGCCGATCAGGACGAGCCGGGCGGCGCCGGCCCGGGCCAGCGAGCGGGCGAGGGTCAGGCCGATGCCGCCGAGGCCGCCGGTGATCAGCCAGGTGCTGCCGGCCCGCACCCGGGCGGGGGAGGCCGGGACGGGGCGCTCGGCGCGCTCCACGGTGCGGGTGAGCAGGGTGGAGCCGCGCAGGGCGAGCAGCCGGGCCGGGCCGGTGAGCGCGGCGCGCACCACGGCGGTGGCGGCGGCCTCGTCGAGCGCCGTCCCGGGGGCGAGGTCGACCTGGGTGCAGCGCAGGTTGCGGTACTCCTCGCCGAGCACCTGGACCGGGCCGCTGAGCAGGGCCGCGGCGGGCCGGGGCCGTTCGCCGGGGGCGGCCGGGAAGGCCCCGGCGGTCAGCACGCCGAGCCGCACCTCGTGCACGACGCTCTCGGCGGACATCGCCCGGGCGAGGTTGACCAGGCCGAAGTAGCCGTCGGTCTCGTCCGCGGTCTCGTCCAGCCCCCAGCCGTACAGGACGGCGGTGGGCGTACGGACCAGGGCGCGCAGGTCGGCGAGCAGCTTGGCGTACTGGGCCGGGTCGGCGGGGTCGAGCTCGTAGACGCCGCGGCGCACCCGCCGGTAGCCGGGCCCGGGCTGGACGGTGGTGACGATCTGTCCGCGCGCGGTCAGCAGGTCCACCAGGGGCTGGGCGGTGGCGGCCCGGTCCAGCAGGACCAGCCAGGTCTGGCGGCGGCCGGCCAGCGGGTCCTCCCCGGCCGGTTCGGCGAGCGGGCGCCAGGCGATGGTGGCGTGCACCGCGTCGAGCTCCGCGACGGGCAGCGCGGTGGCGGGGGCGTGGCCGGGCGGGGTCGGCTCGATCCAGTGCGGCAGCCGCTCGAAGGGGTAGCCGGGCAGGGTGGCGGGGCGGGCGGTGGCCGCCGGCGGCTCCCAGTCGACCGGGACGCCGTGCGTCCACAGGCTGCCGAGGGCCAGCACGGCACTGGCCGGCTCGTCCTCGGGGCCGCGGCGGCCGCGGGTCGGCAGCGGGGGCTGGGCGAGCCGGAGTCCGTCGCCCTCGGCGGCC
Organism: Kitasatospora xanthocidica; assembly: GCF_014656195.1. Classification (GTDB taxonomy): domain Bacteria; phylum Actinomycetota; class Actinomycetes; order Streptomycetales; family Streptomycetaceae; genus Kitasatospora; species Kitasatospora xanthocidica. Next base: position 77,835 of record NZ_BNBY01000013.1, read on the forward strand.
GAGCGGACCAGGTCGGTGAGCACGCTGCCGGGGCCGGTCTCCACCAGCACCAGCCGCTCGTCGAGCGCGGCGAGCCGGGTGAGCCCGTTGTGGAAGCGCACCGGGGAGAGCATCTGGCGCGTCCAGTAGCCGGGGTCGGTGGCCTGCTCCGGGGTGATCCAGTCGCCGGTGAGGTTGGAGAGGAACGGCACGGTGGGCTCGCGCAGCGTCACCCCGGCCAGCTCGGCGGCGAACCGCTCGGCGGCCGGGGCGCACAGGGCGCTGTGGAAGGCGCGGTCGACCGGCAGCGGCAGGCCGCGCAGGCCGCGCTCGCCGAGTTCGGCGGCGGCGCGTCCGGCGGCCTCGGCGGTGCCGGAGAGCACGGCGGCGGCCGGTCCGTTGACGGCGGCCAGGTCCAGGCCGTGCCGGGCGGCGAGTTCGGCGGCCGCGGGCTCGTCCAGCGGGACGGCCAGCATCGCGCCGGGCGCGGTCTCCTCCATCAGCCGGCCGCGGGCGGCGACCAGGGCGAGCGCCTCGGGCAGGTCGAGGACGCCGGAGAGCAGCGCGGCGGTGTACTCGCCGAGGCTGTGGCCGAGCAGCGCGGCCGGGCGGACGCCCCAGTGCCGCCAGAGGGCGGCCGTGGCGTGGCCGACGGCCAGCACGGCGGGCTGGGTGATCGAGCTGCGGCGCAGCAGGTCGGTGTCGCCGTCGCGGAGCAGGTCGACCAGGTCCAGGCCCAGGTGCGGGCGCAGCAGCTCGGCGGCCTCGTCCAGGGCGGTCCGGAACACCGGGTGCGACCGGTGCAGGCCGAGGGCCATGCCGGGGTACTGGGCGCCCTGACCGGGCAGCAGGAAGGCGACGGGGGCGGCGCCCTGTCCGGCGCGGGCGCGGACGGACTCCCGGCGGCCGCCGCCGCGCAGCGCGGCCACGGCCTCGGCGGTGGACTTCGCGACCACGACCCGGCGCTGGACCAGCTGGCGGCGGCCGGTGCGCAGCGTCCGGGCGACGTCGGCCAGCGGGCGGTCGGGGTGGGCGGCGAGGTCGTCGGCGAGCCGCTCGGCGGCGGTGTCCAGCGCGCTGCCGGTCCGGGCGGAGAGGGGGAGCGCGACGGGCAGGGCGGCGGGCGCGTCGGCGCTCGCGCGGGCGGCCGGGTCGGGGGCCTGCTCCAGGACGACGTGCGCGTTGGTCCCGCCGATGCCGAAGGCGCTGACGGCGGCCCGGCGCGGGCCCCCGGCGACCGGCCAGTCGGTGAGGGCGGAGGGGACGAAGAACGGGCTGTCGGCCAGGCCGAGTCCGGGGTTGACGGACTCGGCGTGCAGGCTGGCCGGGATCCGGCCCTCGCGGACGGTGAGGATGGTCTTGATCAGGCCGGTGACGCCGGCGGCGGTGTCCAGGTGGCCGAGGTTGGACTTGACCGAGCCGAGGCCGCACCAGCCGGCAGTGGTGGGCGGTTCGGCGTCCTGCTCGGCGCGGAAGGCGGCGGTGAGCGCCTCGACCTCGATCGGGTCGCCGATCGGGGTGCCGGTGCCGTGCGCCTCGACGTAGCCGATGCTGTCCGGGGCGACACCCGCGACGGAGAGCGCCTCGCGGATCACGGCGGTCTGCCCGGCCACCCCGGGAGCGGTGTAACCGGCCTTGTTGGCACCGTCGTTGTTGACGGCCGAGCCGAGGACGACGGCGTGCACCCGGTCGCCGTCGGCGAGCGCGTCGGCGAGCCGCTTGAGCACCACGACGCCCGCGCCGTTGCCGAAGACCGTGCCGGCCGCCTCGGCGCCGAAGGGCCGGCAGTGCCCGTCCGGCGACTCGATGCCGCCGGGCACCGGCAGGTAGCCCGAGCGGTGCGGCACGGTGACGGTGACGCCGCCGGCCAGCGCCAGGTCGCACTCCTCGGACAGCAGGCTCTGCACCGCGAGGTGCACCGCCACCAGCGAGGTCGAGCAGGCGGTCTGCACGCTGACCGCCGGGCCGCGCAGGTTGAGCTTGTACGCGGCCCGGGCGGCCAGCTGGTCGGGCTGGTTGCCCTGGAAGAGCATCGGCACGCCGAGCGAGTCCCGCAGGTCGGTGCGCGGCAGCAGGTTGTGGATCAGATAGGTGCTCAGCAGCGAGCCGGCGTAGACCGCGATCGGCCCGGGCGCCCGGTCGGGGTCGCAGCCGGCGTCCTCCAGCGCCTCCCAGGCGCACTCCAGGAACAGCCGCTGCTGGGGGTCGATGACCGAGGCCTCCAGCGCGTTGTAGCCGAACAGCTGGGAGTCGAAGCCGGCGACGTCCGCCAGCACGCCCTTGGCGGCCACGTACCCGGGCTTGCCGGCCTCGGCCTGCGGCACGCCGGCGGCCCGCAGCTCCTCGGGGCCGAACCGGCTGATCGCCTCGGTGCCGGCTGCCAGCAGCTCCCACAGCGCGTCGACGGAATCGGCTCCGGGGAAGCGGCCCGCGAGGCCGACGACGGCGACCCGGCCGTCGGTCTCGGCCGCGTCGGGAAGGTCCGGCTGTGCGTTCAAGGTGTTCTCCGTGGTGTGGTGGGCTCCGCCGGCGGCGGGCGGGCGGGAGCGGGGTCGACCGGGTGCGGCCGGGGGAGGACCGGGGCTCAGACCGCCATCAGGTAGCGCTGGAAACGGGGCATCAGGAACTCCAGGGCGCGGACCTCGACGGGCGTCAGCTCCGGGTGCCAGACGTCCCAGAGCAGGACGGCGCGCTGCTGGGTGCCCTTGTTCCAGGCCTCGTGGATGAAGCTGTCGTCGAAGAGGATCACCTTGCCCTCCTCCCAGCCGCGCTCGTCGTCGGCGACCTTGATGCGGCAGCCGGGCGGGACGACCAGCGGCAGGTGCGCGGTGAGCAGCAGGTTCACGCCGCCGGTGTGCGGGGTGATGTGCACACCGGGGTTGAGGACGGTGAACATGCCGTCGCGCGGCCCGTGCGGGGTCGCGGACACGGCGGCGTGGGTCTCCGGGCAGCGCTCCGGGACCTCCTCGCGCCAGCTGCCGTTGCGGTAGAGCTGGTAGGTGTCCCAGCCCTGCCAGCCGAGCTCCTTGGTGTAGAGGTCCTCGTACGGGGCGAACCGGGCCTGCTCCTCGCGCAGCGCCAGGAACTCCGCCTTGATCGCCTCGTACGCCCCCTCCACCCGGGCCACCCAGGGCAGTTCGGCGGTGTCGTGCCAGGGCAGGGCGCTGATCCCGGGGAAGAACAGCCGGGTCGGCTCCTGGTCGTCGTGCAGGTACTCCGGGGCCTGCTCCCCGGTGAGGATGCGCAGGCACTCCTCGACCCGCTCCAGGCCCCCGGTGTCGCCGAGGTGGCCGTGCAGCTCCGTCATCACGCTCTGGACGTCCATGGATTCAGTCCCTCCCTGTCGGTGTGTGCGGGTCGCCGGCGGCCGTGCCCCCGGTCCGGTCGCGGGCCTCGCGGCGGGCCCTGGCCCGGGCCCGGACGGCGTTCTGGCGCCGTTCGCCGCGCGGTTCGGCGGCCCCGGCCGGGGCGGTGCCCGCCGGGGTGCCGGGGTCGGCGGTGAGGCCGGCCGCGAACTCGGCGATGGTCGGCCGGCCGAAGACGTCCACCAGCCGGACCGGCCGCTCCAGTCGGCGGGCCAGCTCCAGCTGGAGCCGGGCCGCGAGCAGCGAGTCGCCGCCGGCCTCGAAGAAGTTGGTGTGCCGGCCCACCGGACCGCCGCCCAGCAGCTGCCGCCAGGCGTCGGCGACGACCTGCTCGACACCCGCCAGCGGCGCGGCGTCGGCGGGCCGCGCGGCGGCCTCGGGCCGCGGCAGCCGGGCCCGGTCCCGCTTGTTGGTCCGGGTCCTGGGCAGCGCGTCCAGCAGCACCACGGTGTCCGGGACGACCGCCGCCGGCAGCCGCTCGGCCAGGTGCGTCCGCAGCTCGGCGCCGGTGACCCCGGGCGCGGCGACCGCGTAGCCCACCAGGCGGCGGGACGGGCCCTCGCCGTGCGCGGCCGCGGCGGCCTCGCGGACCCCCGGGTGCAGCTCCAGCAGGGCCTCGATCTCCTCCAGCTCGATCCGGTTGCCGCGGATCTTCAGCTGGCTGCCGATCCGGCCGGTGAACGCCAGCTCGCCGTCCGGCAGGCGGCGGCCGAGGTCCCCGGTGCGGTACAGCCGGCCGCCCTCCTCCCACGGGTCGGCGACGTACGCCCGGGCGCTCTCCTCGGGGCGGCGGTGGTACGACCCGGCCAGCAGGTCGCTGCGCAGGTGGATCTCGCCGACCACGCCGACCGGGCAGAGCCGGCCGCGCTGGTCCAGGACGACGGCCTCCCGGCCCGGAATCGGGCTGCCGATCGGCACCCCGGCGGGGAACTCCTCGCCCGGTGCCAGCTCCCGGTGGGTGGCCAGCACGCACTCGGTGGGCCCGTAGAGGTTGTGCAGCCGGGGCCGGCCGGGGCGGTGCGCCCAGGCGGCGGCCAGCGCCACCGGGAGCACTTCGCCGGCCATCAGCACGTGCTCCAGGTCGGGCAGTCCGGCGCCGGTGGCGTCCAGCGCCTCGGTGACCAGCTGGAAGAAGGCCGGGACGGTCTGGATCTGGGTGATCCGCTCGGCCCGCAGCCACTCGGCGACCGCCAGCGGGTCGCGGCGCAGCCCCTCCGGCGGCAGGCAGAGCACCGCGCCGGAGCAGAGCGCGGCGAACACCTCGGTGTACGCGGCGTCGTAGGTGAACGGCGCCCACTGGGCGATCCGGCTGTCCGGCCGGATGCCGAAGCGCTCGCGCTGCCAGTCGGCGAACTGGGCGAGCGCGGCCTGCGGCAGGGCGATGCCCTTGGGGGTGCCGGTGGAGCCGGAGGTGTACACCAGGCAGAGCGGGTCGCCGGGGGCCGGGACGGGAGCCGGGACGGGAGCCTGCGGGGCGGCATTCGGCACCTGCGGGTCGAGGAGTTCGACCGGGACGCCGGCGAAGCTCCCGTCGTCCCCGCGCAGCGCGCGGTGCCCGGCCAGGGTGCTCTCGGCGGCCAGCAGGCAGACCGGTTCGGCGTCGGCCAGCAGGGCGGTCAGCCGGGCGTCCGGGTCGGCCGGGTCGAGCACCGCGAAGGCGGCACCGGTCTTGGCGACGCCGAGGATCGCGGCCGTCCCCACCGGGCCGGCCGGCAGCAGTACCGAGACGAACCGGCCGGGTGCGGCGCCGCGCGCCAGCAGCCGGGCCGCGACGGCGTCGCTCCAGGCGTCGAGCTGCCGGTAGCCGACCGTCAGGCCGTACGCGCGGATCGCCGGGGCGTCCGGGCGGGCGGCCGCCTGGGCGCGGAACCGCTCGGCCACCGGGACGGCGTACCCGGCGCGCACCTCGCCCGCCGGGCGGGCCGGCCGCGGGGAGGGCAGCCCGGGGTCGGCGAGCTCGACCGCGTCCAGGGGCGCCCCGGGCGCGGCCAGCGCGGCCCGCAGCAGGGTGTGGAAGTGCCGGGCGAACCGGGCGGCGAAGTCCGGGCCGAACCGGTCCGCCGCGTACTCCAGGCCGCCGGCGATCCGGTCGGGGTGCTCGTCCAGGGCCAGCGTCAGGTCGTACTTGGCCGTGCCGGTGGGCAGTTGCCGCAGGACGCCGGTGGCCGCGCCCAGCCGGACGGCGGTCGGCGGCGCGTCCTGGAAGACCAGTGAGGCCTGCGCCAGGCTCGGCCGGCCCGGTTCGCGGGGCAGGCCGAGGCCGGCCACCAGCCGGTCGAAGGCGACCAGCGGACGGCCGAGGTCGGCCGCCAGTGCCCGGCCGGTGCGGGCGACCAGCCCGGCGAAGGACGGCGCGCCGGCCAGGTCCACCCGGACCGGCAGGGTGTTCACCAGGGAGCCGACCAGCGGCTCCAGTTCGGGCCGGTCCCGGTTGGCCGCCGGCACGCCCACGACCACGTCCTCGCTGCCCGCGTAGCGGCCCAGCAGGGCGGCGTACACGGCGAGCAGCAGGGTGAACGGGGTGGTGCGCAGCCGGGCGGCGCCCCGCCGCAGCTCGGCGGTCAGCTCCGCCGGCAGCGCCACCGGCAGGGTCTCGCCGGATCCGGCCGGGCGGGTCAGCGCCGGGACGTCGGTCGGCAGGTCGAGCACCCCGGGGTGCCCGTCGAGCCGCTTCAGCCAGTACTCCAGCTGCTCCTGGCGGTCCGCCACCCGCGCCTCGGCGGCGTGGTCGACCGCGTGGTCGGCGAAGCCCAGGGCGAGCGCGGGCGGCGGCTCGGCCAGGCCGAGGCGCGCGGCGTACAGGGCGGCCAGCTCGCGCACGGCCACGCCGATGGACCAGCCGTCCACCGCGAGGTGGTGCGCGGTGCACAGCAGCACCGAGCGCTCCGGGCCGGTCCGGACCAGGGTGAGCCGCAGCAGCGGCCCGGCGGCCAGGTCGAAGGGGCGGACGGCCTCCGCCCGGGCGAGCGCGTCCACCTCGCCGGGCGTCGCGTCGAGGACGGCGAGGTCCGGGGCGGCGGCCGGCGGGAGGACCAGGACCGGGCCCTCCTCGCGCAGTTCGCAGCGGGCGGCGAGCACCGGGTGACGGGCCACCAGGTCGGCGAACGCCCCCCGCAGGGCGGCCGGGTCCACCGGGCCGGTCAGCTCCAGCGCGGCGGGCAGGTGATAGGCGGGCGAGTCCGGGGCGAGCCGGTGCAGCAGCCACAGCTGGCGCTGCTGGTCGGTCATCGGCACCGTGTCGGGGGTGGTGCCCGAGGCGCGGGGACCCGCGGGGGCGGGTGCGGCCGTCCGGGTCCGGGCCAGCGCGGCCGGGGTGGGGTCGGTGTAGAACTCGGCGAGCGAGGGCGCGGCGCCGAACCGGTCCCGGACCCGGCCGAGCAGCCGGGTGGCGGCGATGGAGTTGCCGCCGGCGGCGAAGAAGTCGTCCGTGGTGCCGACCCGTTCGGCCGGCAGTCCGAGCACCTCCGCCCAGAGTGCGACGGCGGACCGCTCGGCCGCGGTGGCCGGTTCGGTGCGGCGCGCGCCGGCGAACTCCCCGGTCCGGCGGGCCAGCGCGGGCCGGTCCACCTTGCCGCTGGTGTTCAGCGGCAGCTCGGGCAGGACGGCGATCACACCGGGTACGGCGGCCGCGGGCAGCCGCTCGCGCAGGTGACGGCGGAGCAGTTCGGGCAGCGCGTCCGCCTCGGGCAGCGCGTCCGCCTCGGCCGGGGCGTCGTCCTCGGTGCGGGTGCCGTCTCCGGTGCGGGCGGTGACGAAGGCGACCAGCCGGGGGCCGGCCGGCTGCTCCCGGTCGACCACCACGGCCGCCTGCCGGACGCCGGGGTGGGCGGCCAGCAGGGACTCCACCTCACCGACCTCGATCCGGTGGCCGAGGATCTTCACCTGCTGGTCGGCGCGGCCCAGCACCACGATCCGGCCGTCCGGCAGGTGCCGGGCCAGGTCGCCGGTGCGGTAGACGGTGCCGCCGGCCGGGTCGACCGGGTCGGGCACGAAGGCGGCGGCGGTCAGTTCGGGGCGGTCGCGGTACCCGGCGCTCACCCCGGCCCCGCCGATCACCAGCTCGCCGACGGCGCCGCGCGGCACCGGCCGCAGGTGCCGGTCGAGGACGTAGCAGACCGTGCCGGCCACCGGGCGCCCGACCGTGACGGGCTCGCCGGGCAGGATCCGGGCGACGGTGGACCAGATGGTGGTCTCGGTGGGGCCGTACAGGTTCCACAGCTCGGCGCAGCGCGCCAGCAGCCGGTCGGCGAGGTCGGCGTCCAGGGCCTCGCCGCCGCAGAGCGCGCGCAGCCCCGGCCGGCCCGGCCAGCCGCCGTCCAGCAGTCCGCGCCAGAGCGAGGGGGTGGCCTGCATCGCGGTGGCGCCGCAGTCGTCCAGCAGCGCGCCCAGCGCCTCGGCGTCGCGGACGCTCGCGCGCGGGGCGACCACGACCCGGCCGCCGGCCAGCAGCGGGGCGAACAGCTCCAGCACGGAGATGTCGAAGGTGATCGAGGTGACCGCGAGCAGGGTGTCGTCGGGGCCGAGGCCCGGCTCGGCGCGGACGACGCTGTGCAGCAGGTTGGCCACGCAGCCGTGCGGCACCGCGACGCCCTTGGGCAGCCCGGTGGAGCCCGAGGTGTACATCAGGTACGCGAGGTCCCCGGGGGCGGGCGTGACGGTCCGTACGCCCTCCTCGGCCTCCGCGGCCTCGGCCAGCAGGGCGGCCGGGTCGGCAGTGGGTAGACCCGGGAGGCCGTCGCCGACCAGCAGCAGGGCGCCGCTGTCGGTGAGCACGTGCTCGGCCCGCGCGGCGGGCAGCGCCTCGTCCAGCGGGACCAGGACGGCGCCGGCCCGCCAGATGCCGACGATCAGCGGCACCAGCGCGGCGTCCCGCTCGACCCGCAGCGCCACCCGGTCGCCGGGGGCCACGCCGTACCGGGTGGCCAGCCGGTGGGCGACCCGGTCGGCGGCCGCGTCGGCGGCGGCCCGGGTGAAGGCGGTGCCGGGCGACTCGACGGCCGGCGCGGCGCCGTCCAGCCGGGCGAGGTCGCGCAGCGCCTCGGGGACGGTGGCCCAGGCGCGGTCGCCGTCCGGCGCCCGGTTGAAGTCCGTCAGGACCTGGCGGCGGCGGGGCCCGGAGAGCACCGGCAGTTCGGCCAGCGGCCGGTCCGGGCCGTCGACTGCGGCCTCCAGCAGGCACAGCAGCGAGTCGGCGAAGTCGGCCACCGTCTCGGGGGCGAGCAGCGCGGTGCGGTACTCCAGCGTGGCGTCCAGCGCGCCGGAGGGGCGCGGCCGGAGGAAGAGGGTCAGGTCGTACTTGGCGGTGCCGCTGTGCGAGGGCGCCGGGGTGGTCAGGACGCCGGGCAGCTCCAGGGTGGTGGTGGGGCCGCTGTGGAAGGAGTACATCAGCTGGAACAGCGGGGTGCGCCCGCCGGCGGCCCGGCCGAGGCGCTCCAGCACCAGGTCGAAGGGGGTGTCCCGGTGCCGGAGGTCGGCCTTGAGGTGCTGCCGGGTGCGGGCGAGGGCCTGCCGGAAGCTCGGGTCGCCGCCGAGGTCGCCTCGGTGGGCCACGATGTTGAGCAGCGGGCCGACCACGCCGGCCAGCGCGGAGCGGTTGCGGGTCGCCACCGGCATGCCGACCAGCAGCTCGTCCTGGCCGGTCCAGCGGGCGGCGGTGGCGCAGTAGGCGGTGAGCAGCACGGTGGACGGGCTGGCCAGCTCGGCCCGGCCGAAGGCGCTGAGCCGGGCGGCCAGTTCGGCGGGGACGGTGAAGTGGTGCAGGGCGCCGGCGGCCGGGTCGGGGTCGAGGCCGGGGTCGGCGGGCAGGCCGGCGGTGGGCAGTTCACCGGCCAGCCGGGTGGTCCAGTGGTCGAGTCCGGGGCCGGTTCCGGAGCCGCCGCCGGTTTCGGTGCCGGCTTCGGTGCCGGCTTCGGCGCGCTGCCAGGCGGCGTAGTCGCCGAAGTCGGGCCCGCGGTCGGGTGCGGCGTCGAGTGCGGCGTCGAGTGAGTCGTCCGGCGAGCCGTCGAGTGCGGCGGCGTACCCGGCGGCCAGGGACTCCAGGAAGACGCCGAAGCCCCAGGCGTCGACCACGATGTGATGGGCGGTGAACAGCAGCAGCGAGCGGTCCGCGCCGAGCCGGAACAGGTGGGTGCGCATCAGCGGCGGCCGGGCGAGGTCGAAGGGCGTGGCGACGGCGCCCGCGACCAGCCCGGCCAGCCGCTCCTCGCGGTCGGCCTCGGCCACGCCGGACAGGTCGACGGTCTCGACGGTGGGCCGGACCCGCTCGGCGAACAGCTGCCACGGCTCGCCGGCGCCGGCGCGGTCACCGTCGTCGGCACCGGCGCGGTCGCCGTCCGCGGCGACGGAGCAGCGCATCATCTCGTGCCGCTCCGCGACGGCGGCCAGCGCCCGCTCCAGGGCGGCCTCGTCCAGCGGGCCGCTGACCCGGAAGGCGGCGCTCTCGTTGTGCAGGGCGGTGCCGGGCAGCACCTGCTCGGCCCGCCAGATGGCGCGCTGGGCGTAGGAGAGCGGGGCGCGGCCGAGGTCGGCACGCAGCGGCAGGGAGGTGTCGCGGCTCATCGGCGCTCTCCCGCCGGCGAGGCGCCGTCACCGCTGCCGTCGCGGCCGGCCGCGACGGCAGCGGCCAGCCCGGCCACGGTGGGGGCGCCGACGTACACCCGCAGCGGGACCTCGACGCCGAAGCGGGTGCGCAGCCCGTCCAGCAGCCGGGCGATGCCCAGGGAGTCCCCGCCGAGCAGGGCGAAGTCGTCGTGGCGGCCGACGGCGGGCAGGTGCAGCAGCTCGCACCAGAGTTCGGCGATCCCGGCCTCCAGGCCGTCCAGCGGCTGCTCGCCGGTGCGGCCGGCCAGGGCGGCGGGGCTGGGCAGCGCGCGCCGGTCGGCCTTGCCGCTGAGGGTGCGCGGGATCGCGGCGAGCCGGAGGTAGCGGGCGGGGCGGGCGGCGGCGGGCAGGCCCTCGGCGGCGTACTCGCGCAGCTCCTCGTCGGTGACGGCGGCGGTGCCGGCCGTGGTGGCGGCCGCGGCGACCAGGTAGGCGCAGAGCACCGGCTCGCCGTCGTCCTCCTCGACCAGGGCGGCGCAGAGGTCCGCGACGCCGGGGTGGCGGCGCAGCAGGTCCTCGATCTCGCCGAGTTCGACCCGGGCGCCGTTCACCTTGACCTGCTGGTCGCGGCGGCCGAGGACCTCCAGGGTGCCGTCGGCGCGCAGCCGGCCGAGGTCGCCGGTGCGGTAGCGGTCCGTCCCGACGAAGCCGCCGCCGGGCCCGGCCAGGTAGCCGCGGAGCGGGAACGGGGTGCGGATCTCGATCTCGCCGATGGCCTCCGTGACGGGGCGTCCGGCGGCCAGCACGGCCACCTCGACGCCGGGCATCGGCGTGCCGGCCGGGACGGTCTCGGCCTCGGCGTCCTCGGCGGTGAGCCGGCGGAAGACCTTGGTCATGGTGGTCTCGGACGGCCCGTAGAGGTTGACCAGCTCCTTGTCGGAGCCGAACAGGCCGCGCCACCAGGTGATGTCGGCGGGGCGGACCGGCTCCCCGGCGAGCAGCGCGGCGCGCAGGCCGGGCAGGGAGCCGGTGGTGAGCCCGGCGGCGCGCAGGGTGCGGAACACGGTGGGCACGCAGTGCAGCAGTTCGATCCGCTGCTCGGCCAGCCAGCGGCCGAGGGCCGCGCCGACCGGGATCGGGCCGGGCCCGGGGAGGACGGCGGTGCCGCCGGCGCAGAGCGGGACCAGGGCGTCGCGCAGGAAGGCGTCGAAGCCGGGGGAGGTGAGCATCGAGACCCGTGTGCCGGGGGCGACGGCGAACTCGGCGAGCTCCCAGTCCAGGAAGTGCGCGACCGCCTCGAAGCCGCCCCGGATGCCCTTGGGGCGGCCGGTGGTGCCCGAGGTGAAGTAGACGTAGCCGGCGTCGGGGCCGGTCAGGCCGCGCCAGTCCCCGGCCGCCCAGGGCAGCGGGGTGACCGACTCGGCGTCGAGCAGCGGCAGTTCGCCGTGGCCGGCGGCGGCCAGCGCGGCGCGGCCGGGCGCGTCGGCGAGCACGGTGCCCGGGTCCAGGTCCTCCAGCACGGCCGTCCAGCGGGCGGCGGGCTGACGGGTGTCCACCGGGGCGAACGGACGGCCGGTGGCGGCGCAGGCGAGGACCGCGGCCACCACCGGGACGGGGTCGGCGCAGGCCACCAGGACCGGGCCGGTGCCGTCGGCGAGCCGGGCCCGCAGCCCGGTGGCCAGGTCGGCCAGCTCGCGGTGGCTCCAGTCCCGCTCGGCGGTGGCGAGGGCGGGGGCGGCGGCTCGGCGCTCGACCTGGTCGGCCCAGCGGTCGAGGATGCTCGTGTGGCTCACAACTCTCCGTTCATGATCCGGTGGGCCACGACCGTCAGCGGGTCGAGGGAGGGGAGGGCCCCGCTCAGGCCGGCGTCCTCGATCGCCCTGGTGACCAGGTGCAGCTCGGTGCAGGCGGCGACGAAGGCCCGCACGCCGTAGCGGGGCAGGGTCTCGCGCAGGAAGTCGATGGTGCGGGCCGGGTCCTCGCCGCGCTTGAGGCGGTGGATCTCCCGGTGCAGCGCCTCCTGGTCGGCCGGGCGCAGCGCGACCAGCAGTTCGGCGGCGCGGGCGCCGGCCGGGCCCGAGGTGAGGACGCCGGCCCGGGCGGTCCCGGAGGAGCAGAGCAGCAGGTGGGGTTCGCCCGCCGCGGCCAGCTCCTCGTGCACCACGTCGACCAGCGAGACGCAGCGCGCCGCGAGGTCGGCGGGCAGGTCGCCGAGTACGTGGTGGGCGGTGATGCAGGCGATCACCGCGCGCTCGGCGCCGGCCGCCAGCAGCCCGCGCAGCGAGGTCTCCACGGCGCTTCGCAGCAGGTCGAGTTCGCCGTCGCTGATGGCCTGGGTGCGGTCCACCACGGCGGGGTCGGACCAGAGCAGCAGCCGGGGGGTGTCCTGCTCGGGGTGGAGCCGGCAGGCCCGGTAGACGGTGCGCAGCAGTTCGGTGGAGGCCAGCGGCCCCATGCCGCCGAGCACACCGATCAGCGGGTGGCGCGGGCGGGGGCCGTCGGCGGTGCGTGCGGCTGCGGACCCGGGCGCTGAGGGCACGGGCGTTGAGGGCACGGTCGTTGAGGGCACGGTCGTCGCGGACACGGTCATCCCAGGCACGGCAGATCGAACTCCTCGACGAAGAGGGCGAAGGTCGCGACGAGCATCAGGTAGTCGGTGTCCAGGTGGGCGTGCACCTGCCGCCCGTTCGACCGCTGGCGCTCGGTCAGGGCGGCGACGGTGTCCGGGTCGAAGTAGCCCTGGCGGCGGACGGTCGCGGGGGAGAGCAGTTCCTCGAACCACTCGGCGCCGGTGCTCAGCAGGTGGCTGCTGGTCTGGCCGCGGAAGCCGTACTTCTGCCGGTCGAGCACCTCGCCGGGGACGAGCCCCTCGGCGGTCCGGCGCAGGACGGCCTTCTCCCGGCCGTGGGCGAGCATCAGCTCCGGCGGCACCGTGGTGGCGTGGTCGACCACGGCGTTCGCCAGGAAGGGGAAGCGCAGTTCGACGCCGTTGGCCAGGGCCATCCGGTCGCCGTGGTCGCCGAGCAGGTGGTCGGCGAGCCGCAGGTGGTAGTCGAGGTAGGAGCGCTGGTGCAGCGGGTGGCGCCCGGCCAGCCGGTCGGGGTCGACCAGGCGCTGGGCGGTGACGGAGAACTCGTCCAGCGCGTACCGGAGGTCCTCGGCGTACAGCTCGCGGCGGAACTCCTGGGCGGGCAGCTGGTCCTGCTCGTACGCCAGGTCGACGCCGAACATCCGCCGGCGGAACTCCCGCTCCAGCGAGGCGTCCAGGCCGGTGAGCCGGCTGCCGCCGAGGCCGGTGGCGTCGAAGCGGTAGCCCGGGTAGCCGCCGAACAGCTCGTCGGCGCCCTCGCCGCTGAGCGCGCCGACCGTCCCGGCGGCGCGGACGGCCTCGGACAGGGCGAGCGAGCAGACGTTGTACGACTCGCGTACGGGGGTCTCGGCGTGGCGCACCATCGCGGTGATCCGGTCGGCCACCTCGGTCTCGCCGATCGGCACCTCGTGGTGGTCGGTGCCGAGCTTGCCGGCGACCAGCCGCTGGTGCGGGCCCTCGTCGAAGTCCCGGCCGGGGAAGGTGACCGAGAAGCTGGGCCAGGCGTGGCCGGGCCGGGCCCGGGCCATCAGGGCGCCGATCAGACTGGAGTCGAGGCCGCCGCTGAGGTACATGCCGATCGGCACGTCGGCGAGCAGCCGGCTGCGGACGGCCGTCTCCAGGAGCTCGGCGGTGCGGTCGGCGTACCGGTCCAGCTCGCGGTCCAGGTCCGCGGGGGCGACCGGGTCGAGGTCGGCGGCGAGCGGGAAGTCGAGGTCCCAGTACCGCTCGGTGCGCACCCCGGTGCGGTCGGCGATCAGCCGCTCGCCGGGGCGCAGGGCGCTGATGCCCTCGAACATGGTGCGCGGGCTGACCAGCCCGGGCAGGGTCAGCACCTGGTCGAGGCCGCGCAGGTCGACCCGGGCCTCGACGGCGGGGTGGCGCAGGACCGCCTTGATCTCCGAGGCGAAGACCAGCAGGCCGTCCACGACGGTGTAGAAGAGCGGGACGATCCCGGCGCGGTCCCGGGCGAGCAGCAGCCGGCGCTCGGCGGCGTCGTGCACGGCGAAGCCGAACTGGCCGTCCAGGTGGGCCGTCAGGTCCTTGCCGTACTCCCGGTACAGGTGGACCAGCACCTCGGTGTCGTTCTCGGTGCGGAAGCGGTGGCCGCGCCGGCCGAGCGCGGCGCGCAGCTCGCGGTGGTTGTAGATCTCGCCGTTGCAGACCGAGGTCAGGGTGCCGTCCTCGGTGCGGTGCGGCTGGTTGCCGTGGGAGAGGTCGTTGAAGGCGAGCCGACGGAAGCCGAGGGCGACACCGGCGGCGGCGTGCAGGCCGACGTCGTCGGGGCCGCGGTGCACCAGGCAGGCCGTCATCTCCCGGACCACGTCGGCGTCGGCCGGGCGGTCGCCGCCCAGGACGAATACGCCGGTTATTCCGCACATGGTGTCCGTCCTCTCCCGTCGGGTGCTGTTCGCGCGTGCTGTTCGCGCGCCGCTCGTGAAGCGGCGCTGAAATACTCTGGAAATATCCGCAAGAAACCCGGACGGATAGCACCGTAACAGAGTCGGGTGGTCCGGGAAAGGCCGGGATTTGACGGATTCGGTCGACTTGTTTCCGGGCGCGACAAAGCCTCGGCGCGGCCGGGTTAATCTTTTTCCGGGTACGCCGAAATATGGGCTGGACCAGCCCGAAAATTACCGCCTAAAGTCTTCGGTGGGGCCCGCCGATCAGGCCCCGGATAACTGCCCAGGAAAAGAAGAGGAACAGTCATGACCGGATGGCCCGCGACAATGCCCGACGAGGTGGCCCGGTGGACGCCGTGGCACCGGGACGCCGAGCCGAACGGGCGGTCCGGGCCCGTTCGCGTCTACTGCCTGCCGCACGCCGGCGGCTCCGCGAGCGTCTACCTGCCGTGGGCCCGGGAGACCGGCCAGCCGGACCTGACGGTCGTCCCGGTGGAGCTGCCCGGCCGGGGCACCCGCCTCGCCGAGCCGCCGGCCGCCGCGATGGACGAGGTCGTCGACGGCGTGCTCGCCGTGCTGGCGAGCCGCCCGGCCGACGAGCCGTTCATCCTGCTCGGCCACAGCATGGGTGCCCGGATCGGCTACGAGACGGCCCGCCGGCTCGCCGTCGAGGGACGGCCGCTGCCGCTCTCCCTCGTGGTCACCGGCGCCCGGCCGCCCGGCACGCCGGACGTGGCCCGGCTGCACGACCTCACCGACGATGACCTCATGGAGCGGCTGGTCGAGCTCGGCGGCACCCCGGCCGAGGTCCTGGAGTTCCGGGACCTGATGCGGATGGCCCTGCCGGTGCTCCGGGCCGACGTCACGCTGCTGGCCGAGTACAACGAGCGGACCCGGCCGACCGTGCTGCCCTGCCCGGTGCTGGCGCTCGGCGGCGACGCGGACCTGATGGCCGGACCGGAGTGGATCACCGGCTGGCGCTCCACCACGGCGGCGCGCTTCCGCCACCGCATCCTGCCGGGCGACCACTTCTTCCCGCACCAGCGGCGGAGCGAGGTGCTCGCGGAGCTCGCGGCGGAGGCCCGGGCGGGCCTGGAGGCGCTGGGCGGCTGAGCGCTCACCTTGCCGCCCGGTCCCGTGGCGCGGGGCCGGGCGGTGCGCGGTGGCGGTCCGTCCGGAGGGCACCGGACGGACCGTCATCGCCGGCCCTCGTCGGCCCGCCGCAGGGCGGTGGCGAGGACCCGGGCGATCTCGTCGATCGGCCCGGCGTCGGCGAGGTCCAGGTGCCGGGCGGCGACCGGGTGGTCCGCCACCGGCCCGGCGGCGTGCGCCGACCAGGTGGCCACCGACTCCTCCGGCCGGTGGTCGGCCGCGGCGGTGAACAGGACCAGCGGCGCGTCCAGCACCCCCGGGGTCCAGCGGGCCATCAGGTCGGCGTGGTAGCGGCAGGAGTCGAGGAACACCGCCAGCTGCTCCTCGTCGCGCGGCGCGGCCTCGCGCAGCGCCACGGCCAGCCGGTCGAGCAGCTCCGACGGTTCCGGGTGCCACCGGCCCTCCCGGACGGCGGCCGCCTCGGCGCCGGGCACGCCGATCGCCGTCAGCAGCTCGGCCAGCACACCGGTATCGGTGACCTCCCCGGCGTCGGCCGGCGCCGGGTGGCTGTCCAGCAGCGCGACCAGGTCGACCTCCTCGCCCGCCGCGCGCAGCAGGACGCCCATCTGGTGGGCGACCAGCCCGCCGAAGGACCAGCCGAGCAGCCGGTACGGGCCGTGCGGCCGGACGGCCCGGATCCGCGCCAGGTACTCCCGCGCCAGCCCGTCCAGGGTGGCCGGCCGCTGCCCGCCGCCGGCCGGGCCGATGCCCTGGAAGGCGTAGACCGGCTGCTCCGGGTCGAGACCGCGCAGCAGGCCGAGGAAGCCGAGGCCGTCGCCGGTCACCGGGTGCACGCAGAACAGCGGTGCCCGGTCGCCGGTGCCGCGCAGTGCCAGCAGCGGTTCGAAGGCGGTGGCGGCCGGGTCGGTTTCCGAGTCCGTGTCGGTTTCCCCGGCCGGGTCGGGCCGCCGCGTCAGCCGCTGGGCGAGCCCGGCCGGGGTCGGTGCCTCGAACAGCGCCCGGACGGGCAGATCGGCGCCGAACTCGGCCCGGATCCGCTCGACCAGCCGGATCAGCAGCAGCGAGTGGCCGCCGAGCAGGAAGAAGTCGTCCTCCGGGCCGACCGCGGGCACCCCGAGCAGCTCGGCGAAGATCGTGACGAGTGTGCGCTCGGCCGGTGTGCGCGGCTCCCGGGCGTGGCTCTCCACGTGGGTCTGCGGCTCGGGCAGCGCCCGGCGGTCCAGCTTGCCGTTGACGCTCACCGGCAGCGCGCCGAGCGGCACGTAGGCGGTGGGCACCATGAACTCGGGCAGGTGGCCGCGGAGATGGGCGCGCAGCGCGGCGGCGGTGGGCGGCCGCTCCGCCGTCGCCGGCACCACGTAGGCGACGATCCGGACGGCGCCGGCCCGGTCCTCGCGGACGGTGACCGCGCAGGCCGCGACCGCCGGGTGCCGGCCAAGGCGGGTCTCGATCTCGCCGAGCTCGATCCGGTGGCCGCGGACCTTCACCTGGCCGTCGACCCGGCCCAGGTACTCCACCGCGCCGTCGGGGCGGCGGCGGGCCAGGTCGCCGGTGCGGTACATCCGGGTGCCGGGCGCGCCGTGCGGGTCGGCGACGAAGCGTTCGGCGGTGAGCGCGGGGCGGCCGAGGTAGCCGTACGCGAGCTGGTCGCCGGACAGGTAGAGCTCACCGGGCACGCCCGCCGGTACGGGGTTCAGGGCGGCGTCCAGGACGTGGGCGCCGCTGTTCCAGACCGGTCGTCCGATCGGCACCGGGCGCGGCCGCTCGTCCGCCGGCCCGCACTCCCAGGCGGTGATCTCGACGGCCGCCTCGGTGGGGCCGTAGAGGTTGTCCAGCCGGACGCCCGGGAGCACCTGCCGGAACCGGCGCACGGTGGCCGCCGGCAGCGCCTCGCCACTGGCCACGACCAGGCGCAGCCCGGTGCACCCGGCGGCTGCCGGGTCCTGCAGGAAGGCGTCCAGCATGGACGGCACGAACTGGGCGACGGTGACACCCTGATCGCGGATCAGCTCCGCCAGGTAGGCCGGGTCGCGGTGGCCGTCGGGCTTGGCCACCAGCAGGGTGGCGCCGGTCATCAGCGGCCAGAAGACCTCCCAGACCGAGATGTCGAAGCTGGCCGAGGTCTTCTGCAGGACCGTGTCGCCGGCCGCCAGCCGGTACTCCTCCTGGCCCCAGTGCAGCCGGTTGACGACGGCGCGGTGCGGGACGAGCACGCCCTTGGGCCGTCCGGTCGAGCCGGAGGTGTAGATCACGTACGCCGGGTCCGCGGGGCCGGGGGCGGTCGGGGCGACGCCCTCGGGCGCCGGCAGGTCCTCCGGTGACAGGCAGGGCACGCCCTCGGCCGGGTTCAGCGCCGCGAGCTGCTCCGGGGCGGCGATCACGGCGGCCGGGCGGGCGTCCGCCAGCATGTGGGCGAGCCGGTCGGCCGGGTAGTCGGGGTCGAGCGGCAGGTAGGCACCGCCGGCGCGGTGGACGGCGCACAGCGCCACCACGAGCTCCACCGAGCGGGGCACGGCCACCGCGACCCGGCTGCCCGGGCGGACGCCGGCGGCGGCGAGCCGGCGGGCCATCGCCTCGATCCGGCGGTCCAGTTCGGCCGGGCCGAGCGCCTGGCCCTCGAAGACCAGCGCCGGGGTGTCGGAGGGCGCGGCGAGCCGCTCCCGCACCAGCGCGGCCAGCGTGGTCGGTGCGAGGGCCCGGTGCTCGCCGAGGGAGCCTTCGAGCAGGCCGGCCCGCTCGCCGGGCGCGGCCAGCGGGAGGCGTCCGATCGGCAGTCCGGGGTCGGCGGCGGCCGCGCCGAGCAGCCGCGCCAGGTGGCGGGCGATCGCCTCGACGGTGGTCCGGTCGAACAGGTCGGTGCGGTACTCGATCTCGCCGCTCAGTTCGCCGTCCGGCCCGTCCGGCGCCCCCAGGGTGACGGTCAGGTCGAACTTGGCCGGTGCCAGGCCGGCGGTGAGCAGCTCGGTCTCCAGTCCCGGGATCTCCACGGCCGGGCCGCTCTGGTCCATCACCAGGGCGACCTGGAACAGCGGGTGCCGGCCGGGGGAGCGGGCCGGGTTGACCAGCTCGACGATCCGCTCGAACGGCAGGTCCTGGTGGGCGT
This sequence comes from Kitasatospora xanthocidica, assembly GCF_014656195.1. Lineage (GTDB taxonomy): Bacteria > Actinomycetota > Actinomycetes > Streptomycetales > Streptomycetaceae > Kitasatospora > Kitasatospora xanthocidica. The sequence goes on from NZ_BNBY01000013.1 coordinate 96,426, forward strand.
AGGCGGCCAGGTCGGCGTCCCGGACGCGGAGCAGCAGCTCGCGGAAGCCCGGGTCGCCGTCGGTGTCGGTGCGCAGCACCAGGGTGTTGACGAAGAAGCCGACCAGGTCGTCCAGGGCCTCGTCGGTGCGCCCGGCGATCGGGGTGCCGACGGGGATGTCGGTGCCCGCGCCGAGGCGGGTGAGCAGCGCCGCGAGGCCGGCCTGGACGGCCATGAACAGGCTGGCGCCGTGCTCCCGGGCGAGGGCGGCGAGGGCGCGGTGGTCCTCGCCGGTCAGCCGCAGCGGGACGCGGCCGGCCGGGCGGCCGGTCTCGGCGGTGCGGCGCCGGTCCACCGGCAGCGCGATCTCCTCGGGCAGGCCGTCCAGGGCCTTGCTCCAGTACTCCCACTGCCGGGCGGCCGGGGCGGCCGGGTCCCGGTCGTCCCCGAGCAGCGCGAGCTGCCACTGGGAGTAGTCGGCGTACTGGACCGGCAGGGCGGTCCAGCCGGGGGCGCGGCCGTCGGTCCGGGCCCGGTAGGCGGTGCCGAGGTCGCGGGCGAGCGGGCCCATCGACCAGCCGTCGCAGGCGATGTGGTGGACCGTCAGCAGCAGGACGTGCCGGTCCGGGGCGAGGGCGAGCAGGCGGGCGCGCAGCGGCGGCTCGGCCGCGAGGTCGAAGGGCTCGGCGGCGGCGGTGCGCAGCGCCTCGGCGAGGCCGTCCTCGGTGGCCGCCGCGGTGGACAGCAGCGGGGGGAGGTCGTCCGGGGCGAGGATCCGCTGCCGGGGGCCGGCCGCGTCGGCGGGGAAGACGGTGCGCAGGGCCTCGTGGCGGACGGCGCAGTCGTGCAGGGCGGCGGCGAGCGCGTCGGCGTCCAGGGCGCCGGTCAGGCGCAGGGCCAGCGGGATGTGGTAGGCGTCGCTGCCCGGGTCCAGCTGCTGCAGGAACCAGAGCCGGCGCTGGGCGTGCGAGAGCGGGATCCGCTCGGGGCGGGCGGTGGCGGTCAGCACCGGGCGACATCGGTCGGTGTCCACCAGGCGGGCCAGGCCGGCCGCGGTGGGGCTCTCGAAGACCGCCCGGATGGGCAGTTCGGCGCCCAGGGCGGTGCGGACCCGGCTGACCAGGCGGGTGGCGAGCAGCGAGTGGCCGCCGAGTGCGAAGAAGTCGTCGTCGGGGCCAACCCCGTCGACGCCGAGGACCTCGGCGAGCAGTTCGCAGAGCGCGGCCTCGCGGGCGTCCCGGGGGGCCCGGGAGGGGCCGGTGGCGGCCCGCAGATCGGGCTCGGGCAGGGCCGAACCGTCCAGCTTGCCGCTGGAGTTGAGCGGCAGCCGGTCGAGCACGGCGTAGGCGGCCGGGATCATGTAGTCGGGCAGCTGCCCGGCCAGCAGCTCGCGCACCTCGGCGAGGTCGGGGGCGGTGCCGTCGGCCGTCACCAGGTAGGCGGCGAGGTGGCGGTCCTCGGCGCTGCCCCGGGCCAGCACCGCGGCCTGCAGCACGGCGGGGTGGCGCAGCAGCACCGCCTCGATCTCGCCGGGCTCGATCCGGAAGCCGCGGATCTTGATCTGGCCGTCGGCCCGGCCGAGGTACTCGACCTGGCCGTCGCGGCGCATCCGGGCGAGGTCGCCGGTGCGGTACATCCGGGCGCCGGGCGGGCCGTACGGGTCGGCGACGAAGCGTTCGGCGGTGAGGCCGGGGCGGCGCAGGTAGCCGCGGGCGAGGTGCGGCCCGGACAGGTACAGCTCGCCGGGCACGCCGAGCGGGGCGGGGCGCAGCAGCCCGTCCAGCACGTAGGCGCGGGTGTTGTCGAGCGGGCGGCCGATGACGGGGGTGGCGCTGTCCGTCAGGTCGCAGGCGAGCGCGTCGACGGTGCACTCGGTCGGGCCGTAGTAGTTGAACACGGCGACGTCCGGCAGGGCGGAGAGCTCGCTCCACAGGGCCGGGCCGACGGCCTCGCCGCCGAGCATCAGCACGGTCGGGCGGTGCTCGCCCTCGGCGAACAGGCCGGCCGCGGTGAGCGCCGGGACGTAGGTCGGGGTGAGGTCGAGGAAGTCCAGGCGCTCCCGGCGGACGTAGCCGACCAGGGCCTTCGGGTCCAGCCGCACCTCGTCGCTCAGCAGGTGCAGCGGGTGGCCCTCCAGCAGCCAGAACAGCGGCTCCCAGGCGGTGTCGAAGGTGATCGACGCGACCAGGCCGAGCTGCAGGCGCCGCCCCTCGGGACCGCCGGAGGGGCGGACCATCCGGGTGCGGTGGTGCTGCATCAGGCTGCTGAGGCCGCCGTGCGGGATCACCACGCCCTTGGGTACGCCGGTCGAGCCGGAGGTGTGGATGACGTAGGCGGGGTCGAGCGGGCCGGTGGGGCCGGTGCGGTCGGCGTCGGTGAGGTTCCCGCCGGGGTGGGCGGCGACGGCGGCCCGCACCGCCGGGTCGTCCACGGCCAGCACGGGCGCGTCCGCCGGCAGCCGTCCGGCGTCGGCGGCCGCGGCGAGCACGCAGACCGGGGCGGCGTCGGCGAGGATGCCGGCCAGCCGGTCGCGCGGCATGGCGGGGTTGACCGGGATGTAGGCGGCGCCCGACTTGAGGACGGCGAGCAGCGCGACGAACAGGTCGGTGGTGCGCGGCAGCGCCAGGACGACGAAGCGGTCCGGGCCGGCCCCGCGCCGGACGAGCTCCCGGGCGAGCCGGTTGGCCCGCTCGTTGACCTCGGCGTACGTCAGCCGGCCGTCCTCGGCGACGAGCGCGGTGACCTCGCCCTCCAGGGCGGCGCGCTCCTCGAAGGCGGCGTGGTAGGTGGCGGTGGGGGCGGGCAGCGCGGGCCCGGCCGCCCGGGCGAGCAGTTCGCGCCGCTCCTCGTCGGAGAGCAGGTCGTACCCGCCGATCGGGCGGTCCGGGTCGGCGGCGGCCGCGGCCAGCAGCCGGCCGAGCCGGGCGGTCAGCGCCTCGGCGCCGGCCCGGGTGAACAGGTCGGTGCTGTACTCGACGAAGCAGCCGAGCCCGGCCGGGGCGCCGTCGGCGTCGTGCGTCTCGCGGATGTTGAAGGACAGGTCGAACTTGGCGCCGCCCGGGCCCGCTTCGGCGATCTCGGTCTCGATGCCGGGCAGCGAGAGGGTCGCCTCGGGGGTGTTCTGGAAGGCCAGCATCACCTGGAACAGCGGGTGCCAGGCCAGCGAGCGGTGCGGGTTGAGCGCGGTGATCAGCCGCTCGAACGGGAACTCCTGGTGGGCGAAGCCCTGGAGGTCGGTGCGGCGCACCCGCTTGAGCAGTTCGCGGAAGGTCGGGTCGCCGGAGGTGTCCAGGCGCAGGACCAGCGGGTTGACGAAGTAGCCGACGACCTCGTCGTAGCGCTCGTCGGTGCGGCCCGCGATCGGGCTGGCGATCGGGATGTCCGTACCGGCCCCGGAACGGGTCAGCACCGCGGCCAGCGCGGCCTGCAGCACCATGAACATACTGACCCGGCAGGAGCGGGCGAGCGCCAGCAGCTCGCGGTGCAGCCCGGCCGGGAGGTCCCAGGGGAAGAACTCGCCCCGGTGCGACATCGCGGCCGGCCTGGGGTGGTCGGTGGGCAGTTCCAGGAAGTCCGGCAGACCGGCCAGGGCCTGGCGCCAGTAGGCGAGTTGGCGGCCGCCGCTGCTCTGCGGGTCGTCGAGGTCGCCGAGGTTCTGGTGCTGGCGCACCGCGTACTCGGCGTACGTGGCGGGCAGCGGGGACCAGACCGGCGCCCGGCCCTGCTTCCGGGACAGGTAGGCGGTGCTGAGGTCGCGGGCCAGCGGGGCCAGCGACCAGCCGTCCCCGGCGATGTGGTGCAGCACCATCAGCACCACGTGCTTCCGCGGCGCGAGCGCGAACAGCCGTACCCGCAGCGGGACTTCGGCCCGCAGGTCGAAGACCCGGGCGGACTCGGCCCCGATCAGGGCGGGCAGCTCCGCCTCGGTGGCGGGCACCACGGTGAGCACCGGGGGCACCTCGGCCACGGGCAGCACGTGCTGGCGCGGCACGCCGTCCCGCTCGGGGAAGAGGGTGCGCAGCGCCGCGTGCCGCTCCAGCACGTCGGCGAGGGCGGCGCCGAGCGCCTCGTGGTCCACCTCGCCGGTCAGCCGCAGCGCCACCGGCACGTTGTAGGAGGCGTCGCCGCCCTGGAGGCGGTCGTTGAACCAGAGCGCCAACTGCGCGTACGACAGCGGTGTTTCCGCGGGCAGGCTGTTTTCGCCCAGCACGGGGCATCCCTCCAGGTGGACCCGCCCCGCCGGCCGGGTGGGGCGGGGCGGGCCGGCGGTGGTTTCCGGTGGCTCGTGGCCGTTGGGGCCCGCCGACGCGCTCGATGGGGCGCGGGCGGGGTACTACCGTGGGGCGCGGGCGGGTGTCACGCGGTCCAGCGGTAGGTCATGTCGGGCTCGTTCTCCTCGTTGCGGCTGCCGTCGTTCGTCTCCACCACGACGAAGCCGTGCCGCTCGTAGAAGGCGCGGGCCTCGGTGTTCTTCTGGAAGACGTGCAGTGAGAGCTCCCGCGGACTGGCCGACCTGACCGCCTCCAGCAGCAGCGTGCCGATGCCGCGGCGGCGCACGTCGGGCCGCAGGTAGAGGTGGTCGAGCAGGGTGCCGTCGAGCGAGGCGAAGCCCAGCAGGGCCCCGGTGCCGGCGTCCTCGGCCAGCCAGACCCGGGTGTCCGGCAGCACCACGTGGGTGATCCAGCCCAGGGTGGCCTCGTCACTGTGCAGCCGGGGCAGGTACGGCATGGTCGCGGTGCGCGAGGCCAGGAAGACCTCGGTGACGGCTCCGGCGTCCCCGGCTTCCGCGGCCCGCAGGTGGACGTTCCCGCTGAACGGTGCGTCGGATGGCATCCACAACTCCTCGATCGGGGCCTCACGGGCCGTGCTGCCGAACGTTGTCACCGAGATCGGTTCGCGTGATCGGCACCCCTCGCGCACCGGCCCGGAAGTCGGTCGGATAAGGGGTGACCGAGCCGAATGTCCCCCCGGACGGGCCGACCTGACGCGGACCCAGTGGCTGATCTTCCGTCAACCTAACACCCTGGTCATGGCCATGGGAACCCCCTTGGGCGGGTTCCTGACAAGGCGATTCTGCGGTTAGATGAGCGCGTGCCGTGCGTGCGGTCGGACGTGAACCGACACCCCGGCGTTCGCCGTCAATAAGCTCGAACGGATGTCCTTCCGATCGGACACGATCCGTCCCGGGCCGGGCGCCGGACCGGTTCTCCGGTCCCGCGAATACCCGTCCGGGACGGCGAGCAGTGCGACTTCCCAGACCCTTCCCGAAAGGAGCGGCCCCGCGTGGACACCCCTGCCGTCCGAATCAGCGGTGCGGTCAAGTCGTTCGGCGCCACCACGGCGGTGGGCGGCCTGGACCTGGAGGTGCCGGCCGGCATGTTCCTGGGCCTGCTCGGGCCCAACGGCGCCGGCAAGTCCACCACCATGCGGATGCTCACCGGCCAGACCAGGGCCGACGCGGGCACCGTGGAGGTCTTCGGGCACCGGATGCCGGACGACTCCCGCCGGGCCCGCTCCCTGGTCGGCGTCGTCCCGCAGCACGACAACGTCGACCCCGAGTTGACGGTGCGGCAGAACCTGGACGTCTTCGTCCGCTTCACCGCCCTGCCGCGCTCCGGCTACCGGGACGCCGTCGACCGCGCGCTGGCCGCGGTCCGGCTCACCGACCGCGCCGACACCCGGGCCGACGCGCTCTCCGGCGGCATGCGCCGCCGGGTCCTGCTCGCCCGGGGCATCGTCAACAACCCGCGGCTGCTGCTCATGGACGAGCCCACCGTCGGCCTGGACCCGCAGATCCGCCAGGACCTCTGGGACGTCATCGACGGGATGCGCGAGGCCGGCACCACGGTGGTGATGTCGACCCACTACATCGAGGAGGCGGAGCGGCTCGCCGACGAGGTGGCCGTGGTCTTCGGCGGCCGGATGATCGCCCGCGGCACCCCGGCGGAGCTGCTGCGCGAGCACGCGGGCGCCCAGGCCGCCGAGTACCGGGGCGACGCCGCCCGCCGCGAACTGGTCGAGGCCGAGGCCGCCCGGGCCGGACTGCCCAGCCGGCGCACCGGGCCGGCCGTCTCCGTGCTGCGCGCCGAGACCGTCACCCCGGAGCTGCACGAGCGCCTCGGGCCGCCGGACGTGCTGCGCCCGACCTCCCTGGAGGACGTCTTCGTCGCGCTGACCGGAGAGCTGTTCGGCTGAGCGCCGCCGGCCGAGCCACGCCGGCCGAGCCACGCCGGCTCGCCCCCACCGAGAGGACACCCGATGACCACGGCGACGCCCACGCCCCGCACCGAGGAGCGGGCCGGCCCCGCCCCCGCCCCCGGCCGCCCGCCGGCCCTGTGGCCGACCATGCGGGCGGTCTGGCTGCGCGAACTGCTGCTCTTCCGCCGCTACTGGCCCGCCATCACCTTCGGCTCGCTGATCGAGCCACTGGTCTACATGACCGGCTTCGGCCTCGGCTTCAGCCGGCTGATCGACCAGGTCCAGGGCCACCCGTACCCCCAGTTCGTCGGCGTCGGCATGGTGGTCACCTCGGTGCTCTTCGCCTCGGCCTTCGCCGGGATGTTCGAGAGCTTCAACCGCCGCAAGTACCAGAAGATCTACGACGCCGTGCTCTGCCAGCCCGTGGACGTCTGGGAACTGGCCACCGCCGAGGCCTCCTGGATCGCCGTCAAGTCCTCCGTGTACGGCACCGCGCCGCTGCTGGTGACCCTCGCCATCGGCCTCCCGCCGGGGCCGGAGCTGCTGCTGGTGCCGCTGGTGGCGCTGGTCTCCGGCTTCGCCTTCGCGCTGCTCGGCATGTGGGTGTCCTGCCTGGTGCCGGCGATCGACTGGCTGCGGCTGGTGGTCTCCGGGGTGCTGACGCCGCTGGTGATGGCCGCGGGCGTGTTCTTCCCGCTGGACGGGCTGCCCGGCTGGGTCCAGGGCGTCGCCGCCGTCAACCCGATCTACCACTGCATGCAGCTGGTCCGGCACGCCGCGTTCGGGGCGCTGGGCGCGGGCGACGCGCTGCACGGGGCCGTGCTGGCCGGGTTCGCCGTCCTCGCCTGGTTCCTGGCCGTCCGCGGGATGCGGCGCCGGCTCATCGACTGACCCGCCCGGCCGCGACCCCTCGTTCCCTCGCTCCCTCGCTCCCTCGCTCCCTCGCGCCCGTCCCGAGCGCCGTCCCCGGGCACCGTCCCTGCCCCGGGTACCACCCCGACCAAGGAGAACCATGCCGAACACGGACACCGCCGGGCCGGGCCCGGGCGACCGGGCGCCGGTCCGCACCGCGACCCCGCGCCGCCTCCTGATGTGCCGGCCCAGCCACTTCGACGTCCACTACTCCATCAACCCCTGGATGCACCCGGAGAAGCCGGTCGACGCCGGGCTGGCGCTCGCCCAGTGGACCCGGCTGCGCGACCTCTACCGCGAACTCGGCCACACCGTCGAGGAGATAGACCCGCTGCCCGGCCTGCCCGACATGGTGTTCGCCGCCAACGGGGCCACCGTGATCGACGGCAAGGTCCTCGGCGCGCGCTTCCGCCACGCCGAGCGCACGGCCGAGGGCCCGGCCTACCTCTCCTGGTTCCGCGCGCAGGGCTTCACCGAACTCCTGTGGCCCGAGCACATCAACGAGGGCGAGGGCGACTATCTGCTGGCCGGGCGCAGGCTGCTGGCCGGAACCGGCTTCCGCACCGACCCGCGGTCGCACGCCGAGGCCCAGGAGTTCTTCGGCGTCCCGGTGACCGGACTGACCCTGGTCGACCCGGAGTTCTACCACCTGGACACCGCCCTCGCCGTCCTCTCCGACGACGAGGTCATGTACTACCCGGAGGCCTTCACCCCGGGCAGCCGGGCGGTGCTGCGCGAGCTGTTCCCGGACGCCGTCCTGGCGACCGCCGAGGACGCCGCCGTCTTCGGCCTCAACGCGTTCTCCGACGGCCGGCACGTCCTGCTGCCCGAATCGGCCACCCACCTGACCGGCGAACTGCGCCGGCGCGGCTTCGAGCCGATCGGCGTGGACCTCACCGAACTGCTCAAGGCGGGCGGCAGCGTCAAGTGCTGCACCCTGGAGCTGCGCGGACGCTGACGGTCCGGCGCCCAGACGGGAGATTCCGGCGCCGCGCCTATACCCCAAGTGGGCGAAAACAAACGGAAGTTGCGATCTCGATCGCGTTGACCTTGCATGAGCATGGCGCCTAGGGTCGAGGTAAAGCTGTTGTCTGAGAGGAGTCAAGGATGACGCAAAACACGATAGAGGCGCCCAGCTACGAGTCGCTGGTCGAGGACGCGCTGCGGGAGCTCTCCGCGGCCGAGTCGGCCGAGGTGCTCGTGCCGGTGGGCAGTGGTGACGAGGGCCCGCTGATGGCCTGGTTCGTCGCGACCTGACAGGTCCGGCAGAGCCCTCGGGAGTTCCGGCCGCGGCAGCTCGCCGCGGCCGGAGCTCCTCCCGACACCACCGACAGCCAGGGGAGCGAGTCTTGACCGATGTGCAGTCCAGCCGCGACGTACGGGACGGAGTCGACGCGCTCCTCGACCGCTATGCCGGCCTCTCCGAGCGCGACCACTGCGTCGTCGTCTTCTCCCCGGACAGCCGGGAGGCGGCCGCCTGGCTGGTCGCCGGACTGAAGCAGCGCGGGCTGGGCACCCAGGTCATCGGCATGCGCCCGCTGGTGGACTACGGCTTCGCCGCCCGTCTGAAGGCCGCCGTACCGGACCCGGAGTCCTTCACCGGCCGGCTCGTGATCTTCACGCTCGAACGCGACACCATGTCCCACTTCGCGCAACTCCTGCACGTCATGCAGCAGTTCGGCAGCGACCGGTGCATGGTGGTGCGGATCATCAGCGCCTCGCGGGAGTTCTTCGAACAGGCCCTCAACCTCGGGCCGGAGGAGCTCAGCGCCCGCAACGCCACGCTGCTCACCCGGCTGACGAAGGCCCGCAGCGTCCGGGTCCGCAGCAAGGGCGGCACCGACCTGCGGATCAGGCTCGACGCCGAGCGCTACGACTGGATCAGCAACCGCGGGGTGTGGCGCCCCGGCGGCTTCACCATCCTCCCGGCGGGGGAGATCGCCACCTTCCCGGCCGGCATCGAGGGGCGGCTGGTCGCGGACGGCGCGCTCAACTGCAACGTCATCACCAGGATCGACACCCGGCTGGGCGAGCGGCCGCTGACCGTCGACATCGCGGACGGGCGCGCCACCGGCTTCTCCGGCGGCTCCGACGAGGTCCGCGAACTGGTGGAACTCTGCTTCAGGCAGCCGCACGGCACCCGGGTCGGCGAGCTGGGCTTCGGCACCAACTCCGGCATCGACCTGTTCATCCCGGCCAACTCGCACATCAACGAGCGACGGGTCGGCGTGCACATCGGGTTCGGCCAGCACAACCAGGACCGCGCGGTGGTCGGCTACGAGGAGAAGGTCCACCTCGACCTGATCACCGACGGCGCCGAGCTCTTCATCGACGACGACACCGAACCCGTCGACCTGGCGGACCTCCGGCCGACCGGTGACGAACACCCCGCGCTGGTGCGGGACGAGGACATCACCGGTGACTGCTGCGGGTTCGGCTACGGGGAGCTGACGGACCCGGTGGCGGCGAGCGCGATCGGCTGAGCATGTCCGACCTGAAGACCGCGCTGACCGGCCGGCTGGCCGGCAGCGCCATGGAACTGCGCGACTTCCGCTTCCTCTGGGCCGGCCAGGCGGTCAGCGCCGTCGGTGACCAGCTGTTCAACGTGGCCGTCTCGCTGCGGGTGCTCGAACGCGGCGGCGACGCCGGCGACGTCGGGCTGGTGATCGGCGCCCGGATGCTCGCCACGGTGCTGTTCGCGCTGCTCGGCGGCGTCTGGGCGGACCGGGTGCCCCGCCGGCGGGCGATGATCCTCGCCGACGGCTTCCGGCTGGTGGCCATCACGGTGGTGGTGCTGGGGGCGTTCGACACCGCGACCCTCTCGCTCGCCGTGATGACCTTCCTGGTGGGCAGCGGTGAGGCGTTCTTCCGCCCCGCGTACGGCGGGCTGGTGCCCTCCCTCGTCCCCGAGGACCGGCTGCTCAGCGCCAACGTCTGGCGCGGCAGCACGGAGAGCGCGGCGGCCGTGATCGGGCCGGCGCTCGGCGGCGTGCTGGTGGCCACCGTCGGCACCCGGGTGGCCTTCGCCGCCAACGCGGCCACCTTCGCGGTGAGCCTGCTCTGCGTCCTCGCCGTCACCGAGCCGCCGCTGCGGCGGCCGGAGGCCCGCTCCTCGATCCTCCGGGAGGCCAAGGAGGGGCTGGCGGCGGTGCGCCGGGTCCGCTGGACCTCGGCCCTGCTGGCGATGACCGCGGTGCAGACCATGCTGGTCGTCGCCCCGCACATGGTCCTGCTGCCGGTCATCACCCAGGAGAGGTTCGCCGGGCCCTCCACCTACGGCCTGGTCATCGCCCTGTTCAGCCTGAGCGGCTTCGTCGGCACGATCGTCGTCGGGCGGGTGAAGCTGAAGCGGCCGGGAACGAGCGCGATGGTCTTCAACGCGCTCTTCACCACCGTGCCGCTGGTGCTGCTCAGCCCGTTCTCGCTCTGGTGGGTGGTGGCCGGCTACATGATCGCGGGCTTCGCGATGATGCCCTTCAACACCCTTCTGCACACCGCGCTCCAGCGCCAGTTCGCCCCGTCGATCCTCGGCCGGGTCAGCTCGGTCGACTGGCTGTGCAGCCTCGCCCTGCTGCCGCTCGGCCTGGCCCTGATCGGGCCGCTGGCCGACGCGGTGGGCCGCACGACCGTGCTCGTCACCGCCGCGGTCGTCCAGCTCGGCACCGCACTGCTGGCCCTGACCGTGCCCGGCGTGCGCGATTTCCACCAGGAAGATGAGCCCGTTCTCGAAGACGCGGAGGTATGACATGGCGGTGGAGAAGCTCCTCGACGACCCGTCGAAGCTGGCGTCCATACGGGACACCGAGCCCTACGTCAGCAGGGACATGGGCGCACTGGACGACGTGTTCTCGACGGAGCTCGCGCAGCGGCTGCTCTTCGAACGCGGACTGCGCACCCCGTACATCCGGCTGTGGCGCCACGGCCAGGACATCGGCGTCCGCAACGCCGCCAAACCCGGGGACGACGGCTCCGACGAGCGCCGGGTGCTGTCCGGGCTCGTCGACCCGCGGTACGCCGTGGCGCAGATGGGGCAGGGCGCGACCCTGGTCTTCCAGGCGATGTCCACCTACTGCCCCGAGGTGGAGGCCTTCTGCACCGAACTGTCCGGCGAGATCGGCGTCCCCGTCGCCGCCAACGCCTTCCTGACCCCGCCGCACTCCAAGGGCGCCGAGGCGCACTACGACCTGGCCAGCATCTTCCTCCGGCAGCTGGCCGGCTCCAAGACCTGGCGGCTGCACGAGCCGCCGATGCAGTGGCCGGTGAACCGCTCCAAGCCGGGCGTCACCCCGAAGACCCCGCTGGCCCTGGAGGTCACCCTGCACGCCGGGGACTGCCTCTACCTGCCGCGCGGCTTCTACCACGAGGGCACCACGGCGGACGAGGGCTCCGTGCACATCGCGTTCTCCGACGGCGTCGAGGACACCTGGACCCAGATCCTGCACGACGTGCTGGACCTGGCGGTCGAGCGCAGCGCGGCGCTGCGCGGACGGCTGCCCAGCAAGGCCGAGGCGCTGAGCGGACAGTCGAAGGAGATCTGGCAGGAGGTCCGCAAGGACGTCTTCCACACCCTGGAGAACCTGGGCGACGAGGTGATCTCGGCCCTGATCGTGCGCCGGCTCCAGGCCCGCGAGCAGCAGCTCAAGAAGGCGGAGGAGTCCTCGCTCACCGAGATCCTCGGGGTCGGGGGCACGGGCGTCGGCGGCGCGGGCGGCGCCGGACCGTCCTCCGGCGCGGCCTGATGGGCACCGGACGGGACGAGGCCGTCCGGGTCGGCATGACCCCGGACGGCACCATGACCCTGGTCCGCAGCTACCACCGGGAGGTCCTCCGGCGCCTCGAACCGCTGCTGGGCGACGGACCGGCGCCCACCTGCCTGCACCCCGGCCTGGTCTGGGCCGCCACCCGGCCCGCCGCCGGGGACGCCGCCGGGCCCGCCGCCGGGGACGGCAGGCCGGAGGACCCCGCGGACGGACCCGCCCCGGACCCCGCCCGCACCGCCGAGCTGGTGCGGGAACTCTCCACCGCCGGTCTGATGCCCCCGCTGCGCCACCTCACCCCGGACGGCACGGCGGCCGACCCCGACTGGTGCCGCTGGGGCACCGGACAGCTCCAGGCCGACATCCGGCGGACCGGCGGCACCGGCGACGCCGACTTCGGCACGCTCGACCCCACCGAGGGCATCGCCACCCTGGAAGCCGCCCGCCAGACCCTGCGCAGGGTCTGGCCGGAGGCCGCCCTGGAGACGGACCTGCTGATCCGCGTCATCGTGTACGTGCGCGGCGGCGCCTTCCGCTCCGCCACGCTCCGCCCGACCTTCGGCGCCGTCTACCTCGGCACCTCCAGCGTCGAGAGCCCCGCCGCCGCCTTCGAGGCGCTGCTGCACGAGACCGGCCACCACGCGCTCTACCTGCGGAACTTCTTCGAGACGTACGTGACCAACGGCGACGTCCTGGTCAGCCACCCGCTGCGCCCCGACCCGCGGCCGGTCAGCGGGGCCGTCCACGCCGCGCACGTGCTCGCCCGGATGGCCCACGGGCTCGCCCGCTGGTCGGCCGAGCCGGACGCGCCGCCGGAGGCCGCCGCGCGCCGCGACGACGCCCTGCGGCGGCTCCGGGGGACGGTCGAGGCGCTGGAGCCGGCCGCCGAGTGGACGGACCGGGGCCGCGCCTGGTTCGACGACCTGCTCCGCTGGGAGAAGGAACTGACGGCGGCGCACCCGCTCTGACGCCGGCGCACCTGTGGCCCGGCCCGCCCCGGGATCAGGGGCGGGCCGGACGCGCGCCCACGACGAGCCACTGGGCCGGGAGGTCGATCCGCCGGCCGTCGGGGGCGGACTCGGTGGTGGCCAGCGGAAGGTCCCCGGAGGCGAGGACGGTGAGGCCCGCCGCCCGGAAGAGCTCGGCGAAGGCCTCGTCGGCGACCTCGCCGGGGGCGAGGCCGTGGGCGAAGACCGGGCGCAGCTTCGGCGGCGGCCCGGCGGGCCCCTGGGCGAGGTCCGACAGGACCTGCTTCGCGGCCGCGCGGAGCTCGACCACGAAGGCCCGGCCGCTCCCGCCGACCAGGGCGGCGACGGCCTCGGCGACCGGGCGGCGGTCGGCCGGCTCGCTCTGGTGGATCACCCCGCGCAGGTAGACGTTGGCGTCGCCGATGCGGTCGTGGAGCGCCCGGACGGCCTCCGCGTCGGTGGCGTCCAGCGGGGCGAACTCGGCCCGCCCGGCGGGATCCCGGCGCCTGGCCTTGTCGAGCGCGGCGGCGGACAGGTCGACGCCGAGGACCCGGGCGAACCGCTCGGCCAGGAAGCCGGTCTGGGTGCCGTTGCCGCAGCCCAGGTCGACGACGGGCAGCTCCGGGTCGGCCAGGTGGGGGTCGAACAGCGCGAGGTGGCGCTCCGCCGTCAGGGCGGGCGACGCGTCCCAGATCACCCCGCCCGGCTCCTCCGGCGCGTCCCGCCAGAACCCCTCCCAGGCGTCCCGGTACCGATTCGTCACGCTCATGGCGGAGACCTCCAGCTGTCACGCGTCGTCACTCACAGTGCCGGGACCGTGTCTATCGGTCCCGGGCCCCGGCGGCAAGCACCGTTCGGCGCAACACGGCCCCAGGTCTCAGGCCCCGGCGGCCCCGGCCCGGGCCAGGCGCAGCAGGTACGCGCCGGAGGCGGCGGCCAGGACGGCCATGCAGGCGGCGAAGACCAGGCCGGCGTGGGCCAGGCCGACCGGACCGGTCAGCAGGCCCACCCCGATCACCGGGACGGAGATGCCGAAGTAGGCGACCACGAACAGCGCCGAGAGGGCGCCGCCGCGGTGCTCGGCCGGGCTCGCGGCGGCGACCTCGCCGACCGCGCCGCGCAGCGCCATGCCCTGGCCCGCGCCGCCCACCAGGGCGCTGAGCACCAGCGGCGCGAGGACCGTCCAGGCGAGCGAGACGGCCAGCAGGGCCAGTCCGGCGATCAGCACCAGGCAGCCCAGCGGGATCGCCCGCGCGGTGCCCAGCCGGGGCACCAGCAGCTGGCCCAGGGTGGAGGCGAAGAACGCCGTGAAGACGATCAGGCCGACCACCGCGTGGTTGTGGACGCCCAGGTCGGTGCCGAGGAACGCGGGGCTGACCGAGGTGAAGACGCCCAGCAGGGCGAAGCCCGCGAACGCGGCGATCCCGGCCGGGACGAACACCCGGCGGACCTCCGGCGGCAGCGACGGCCGGTCGGGCCGCGCGGTGCGCAGCGGGCGGGCCCCGGCGACCGTCTCGGGCAGGCGCAGGGTGAGGGCGAAGGACCCGGCGACCAGCACCAGGTGCACCACGAACGGCAGCACCAGCGGGTCGGGCGCGTACTCGGCGAGCACGCCGGACAGCAGCGTCCCGCAGCCGAGCCCGCCCATGTTGGCGGCGGTCGCGACGAAGCCCGCCCGGGCCCGCCGCCCGGGCGGGGCGAGCTCCAGCACGTACGCGGTGCCGGTGCCGGTGAACAGGCCCGCCGAGAAGCCGGAGAGCAGCCGGCCGATCAGGAGCAGCGGCACGTCGTCCGCGGCGAGGAAGACGCCGGCGCTGCAGGCGGCGAAGCCCAGCCCGCAGAGCAGCACGGGCCGGCGCCCGACGGTGTCGGAGACGTTGCCGACGAGCAGCAGGACGCCGATGACGCCGAGGGCGTAGACGGCGAAGACGACCGTCACGGTCAGCTCGGAGAAGCCGATCTCGTCCTGGTAGAGCCCGTAGAGCGGCGTGGGCAGGGTGGTGCCGGCCATGCAGACGGCGAAGGCGGCGGCGGCCACCAGGTAGTGGAAGCGGCCCGTGGTCGGCCGGGCGGTCCGACGGTCGGTCATCCGCCCACGATAGGCACCCCGCCCGGCCGGGCCGGGCACCGCGCGACGGGCGCTGGGCCGAATGGCGGTCGGCGGGCCGGCGCCGCGGGCGGTGTGGACCCGGCCGGCCGCCCTCCGCCCCGAGCCGAAGGGCGCGCCGGTGCCGAAAGTGAGGAGCGACCGGCGACCGACGGAGGAGGGAGCGCCGGAGCGACGGGTGTCGGCGCCGGGTCCGAGCGCCCGGAGGCGAGCGGGCCAGTACCGGCCCGGGGACCCGCCCCGGGCCGGTGAGGGGGCCAGGGGCGGGTCGCCGGTGTCGGTGCCGCCGGTGCCGGGGCGGGCGGCGTCAGTAGGTGAGGAGGCCCGGGTCCGACAGGCCCGGGGCGCCGGTCTCGACGTGCCCGGCCAGGCGGCGGACGAAGTCGGCCGTCGCCGTGGAGGTGACGCTGACGTCGTACCAGCGACGGCAGCCGCTCAGGTCGACGGTGCACGTGACCGTCGCGCCCCGGCGGACGGTGACGGTCTGCGGGGCGCCGCCGTAGGCGTTGGTGACGGTGAGGACGGCGTCCGCGGTGCCCGCGTTGGTGAGGGTGAGGTCGAGGTTGCCGGTGGTCGGGTTGTGGCGCGCGGTGACCTCGGGGCCGGCCGTCTTGCCGGGGTTGCGGAAGCGGCGCAGGAAGCCGTTGGGGCCGTGCACGGTGAGGTCGGTGACGCCCTTGGAGTAGGTGGTGTTCCAGGTGTCGGAGATCGACTTGCCCGCCTCGGCCGTGTACGTCCACGGGCCGTCGGTGCGGTTGGCGGAGGTCACCAGGAACTGGCCGCCGGCCGCCGCGCCGCCGCTGAAGGTGAGCCGGTACTTGCCGGCGGCGGTGTCGGCCGCGCCGTCCGTGTACGGGGCGTACTTGAGCGGGCGGGTGGGCTTGGCGCCCGGCTCCTGCTTGGGCATGGTGCCGGTGGCGGGCGGGGTGGGCACGTAGTCGGGGTGCCGGTTGCGGTCCGGCGGGAGGTAGCCGGCGGTGGAGGGCAGCGAGGCCGGGGCGGGGTTGGAGGCGGTGAAGTCGAAGGCGGAGGTCAGGTCGCCGCAGACGGCGCGCCGCCACGGCGAGATGTTGGTCTCCAGCACGCCGAAGCGCCGCTCCATGAAGCGGATGATCGAGGTGTGGTCGAAGGTCTCCGAGCAGGTGTAGCCGCCGGTGCTCCAGGGCGAGACGACCAGCATCGGCACCCGCTGGCCGAGGCCGTAGGGGCCGGCCGCGTTGGAGGCGTTCCCGGCGAAGTGGTCGGCCGTGGTGGCGACGGTGGACAGGCCCTGGGAGGCGGAGGAGGGCGGGAACGGCGGCACGACGTGGTCGAAGAAGCCGTCGTTCTCGTCGTAGGTGATGAACAGCGCGGTGCGGGCCCACACGTCGGGGTTGGAGGTGAGCGCGTCCAGGACCTGCGAGACGTACCAGGCGCCGTAGTTGGCGGGCCAGTTGGGGTGCTCGGTGAAGGCCTCGGGGGCGGCGATCCAGGAGATCTGCGGCAGGGTGCCGGCCTGGACGTCGCGGCGCAGGCCGTCGAACAGGCCGTCGCCGGCCTTGGCGTTCGTGCCGGTGCGGGCCTTGTCGTAGAGCGGGTCGCCGGGCTTGGCGTTGCGGTAGTTGTTGAAGTAGAGCAGCGAGTTGTCGCCGTAGTTGCCGCGGTAGGCGTCGCCTATCCAGCCCCAGGAGCCGGCCGCGTCCAGGCCGTCGCCGATGTCCTGGTAGATCTTCCAGGAGACCCCGGCCTTCTCCAGCCGCTCGGGGTAGGTCGTCCAGCCGTACCCGGCCTCCTGGTTGCCGAGGACGGGGCCGCCGCCGGTGCCGTCGTTGCCGGTGAAGCCGGTCCACATGTAGTAGCGGTTGGGGTCGGTGGAGCCGATGAACGAGCAGTGGTAGGCGTCGCAGAGGGTGAAGGCGTCGGCGAGCGCGTAGTGGAACGGGATGTCCTGGCGGGTCAGGTAGGCCATGGTGGTGGCCGTCTTGGCGGGCACCCACTGGTCGTACTTGCCGTTGTTGAAGGCCTTGTGGCCGCCGGCCCAGTCGTGGTTGAGGTCCTGGACGAACTGCATGCCCAGGTCGTTCGCCTGGGGGCGGAACGGCAGCACCTCCTTCTTGGCGCTGTCCGTCTGGTGCCACACCGACCTGCCGCTCGGCAGGGTGACCGGGCGGGGGTCACCGAAGCCGCGGACGCCCTTCATGGCGCCGAAGTAGTGGTCGAAGGAACGGTTCTCCTGCATCAGGACGACGATGTGCTCGACGTCCTGGAGGGTGCCGGTGGCGCCCTGCGGGGCGATCGCGGCGGCCCGCGCGATGCTCTCCGAGAGCGTGGTGAACGCGGCGGTGGCGCCCGCGAGCTGGAGGAAACGACGACGGTTCAGCTCTGCCATGGGTGGGAGACCTCTGGGTGTCACGGGGTGGAGGACGGTGCCCCAAGGACAGCGCCTGCGGGGTACCTTCCGGCGGACCACTCATGACTGCCCGCTGTACGGCGGACGAACGCCTTGAGTTGTCTGAACACGTTCTGTCGGGCGGTGGCGTCCGGGCGGCCGCGCCGAGCCGGGTCGCCGCATGTGGTCGGAGCCACACCCAGCGTGGTGAGGGCAGGTCCTGACGGGCGTTAGCCTTGGGTCCCCGGGGCGGGCGGACCGTCCGGTCGACCCGAGGGGAACAGCGGAGTGGAGCACGACAGCCGGGTCCCGGCCGTGGTCGGACGGCAGCGGGAGACGGAACTGCTCACCGCGGCCCTCGTGCAGGCCGAGGACGGCGCCAGCGGGTCCACGGTGCTGCTGCGCGGCGAGGCCGGCGTCGGCAAGAGCACCCTGCTGGCCTGGGTCGAGCGCGCCGCCCGCGGCCGCGGGTTCACCGTGCTGCGGGCCGTCGGCACCGAAGCCGAGACGGACCTCGCCTTCGGCGCCCTCCACCAGGTGTTCTGGCCACTGCTCCAGCACTCCGAGGCGCTCTCCGCCCACCAGCGGGAGGCCCTGGAGAGCGCGCTCGGCGTCCGCTCCGGAACACCGAGCGGCTTCGCGGTCGGCGCCGCCGCCCTCGCCCTGCTGGAGGAGGCGGTGCGGACCGCCCCCGTCCTGCTGCTCCTGGACGACCTGCACTGGATCGACTCGTCGAGCGCGACCGTCTTCGCCTTCCTCCACCGGCGCAGCGCCGACCTGCCGATGGTGATCGTCGGCGCCTCCCGCCCCGACGGGCCGGCCGCGCAGACCTGGTCGGCCGAGGCCGTCGAGGTGCGGGCCCTGCCCGGGCCCGACGCGGCCCTG
The DNA here is from genome assembly GCF_014656195.1 of Kitasatospora xanthocidica. Classification (GTDB taxonomy): domain Bacteria; phylum Actinomycetota; class Actinomycetes; order Streptomycetales; family Streptomycetaceae; genus Kitasatospora; species Kitasatospora xanthocidica. The sequence goes on from NZ_BNBY01000013.1 coordinate 114,600, forward strand.
CTGCTCGGCACCTGCTACCCCGAACTCGCCGCACCCGCCCGGGACCGGGTCCTCGCGGAGGCGGCCGGCAACCCGCTGGCCCTGGTGGAACTGCCCCGCCAGCTCGCCACCGCCCAGCGGCGCGGCACCGCCCCGCTGCCCGAACGGCTGCCGCTGGGCCGGAAGCTGGAGCGGATGTTCGCCGACCGGCTCGGCGAGGTGACTCCGGAGGTCGGCCGCTTCCTGCTGCTCGGCGCCCTGGCCGGCTGCCCGGACTCCAGCAGCGGCGGCTGGCTGCGCGCCGTCGTGGACCGCGAGGCGGGCGAGGAGATCCTGGCCCGGATCGAGGCGGAAGGGCTGGCCCGGGTGGACCCGGCCGGGCGCCTGGTGTTCCGCCACCCCCTGGTGCGCACCGCCGTCGTCACGGCGGCCTCCGACACCGAACGCCGCGCGGCGCACCGCACCCTGTCCGAGGCCTTCGCGCCCGACGACCCCCGGCGGCTCACCCACGAGGCCTCCGCCGCGCTGCTGCCCGACGAGGACCTCGCGCACCGGCTCCAGGAGGCCGGCCGCGACCTCGCCCGCCGCGGCGGCGACGCGGAGGGCGCGCTGCTGCTCGAACGCGCCGCCGTCCTCAGCCCCAGCTCCTGCGACCGCGTCCGCAGGCTCACCTGGGCCGCCGTGATGTCGGCCCGCGGCGGGCAGCTGCGCCACACCGCCGCCCTGGTGGAGGAGCTGAAGAGCGACACCGTGCCGCCGGACGTCGCCCCGCTGTTCGCGTACGCCGTCGTCTACGCCGACCAGAGCCACCACGTCGACTTCGAGTCCTCCGCCGCCCTGCTGCCGGCGGCCCTCGACGCGCTCACCGCCCCCGGCGCCGACACCTTCGGCGGGCTGACCGAACAGGTCTACTTCAAGCTCCTGCTGGCCGCCACGTACACGGACGACCCGTGGGCCTGGCGGGCCCTGGAACGGCACCGGGACGAGGTCTCGGAGGCGGGCCGGCTCTGCCTGCGGGCCTGGACCGACCCGGGCCCGGACGCGGCCGTCACCCTGCGCGCCGTCGCCGAGGGCATGACGCAGGAGCAGGAGGCCGGCGCCGCCTGGCTGCTGCTGTGGACCGCCTCGGCGCTGGACTGCCCCGAGGGCGACCTGTGGCAGCGCTTCACCGGACTGCACGGCTACGCCACCCAGGGCTCGGTCGCCAAGGCCAAGTGCCACCAGGACTTCCTGCTCGGCGACTGGGACCGGGCCGCCGTCTGCCTGCGCGAGGCCGAGATCGCCGAGGAGCTCGGCTACCACACCAACGCCCTGATGTTCCGCCAGTACTACGCCCACTTCCTGGCCGGGCGCGGCGACGAGGAGGGGCTGCGCGAGATCGACCGGGCCATCCGGCCGACCGCGACCCGGGGGCGGCTGCGCTACGTCCTCGACCGGCTGACCCACCTGCGCGGACTGGCCGCGCTCGCCCACGGGCGGCACGAGGAGGCGTACGCGCACTTCTGCGAGCTCACCCCGCCCGGCCGGCCGCCGGGCGGCCCGCCCTGGCGCCACGCGCTCGTCCTCGACCTGGTCACCGCCGCCGTGCACACCGGCCGGCACGAGGAGGCCCGGGCCCACCTCGCGGCCGGCCGGGCCGCCCGCTCCGCAGAGATCTCCGCCCGCCACGCCTTCCTGTGCGCGGCGGCCACCGCGCTGGCCGCCGAGGACGAGGAGGCCGAGGCCGCCTACCGGGCCGCGTACGCCGTCCCGGACGCCGAACGATGGGTGTTCGACCTCGCGCGGCTGCGGCTCGCGCACGGCTCGTGGCTGCGCCGCCGCCACCGGCCCGGCGCCCGGGAGCCGCTGCGCGCCGCCCACCACGTGTTCCGCCGGCTCCGGGCGGACCCGTGGGCCCAGCGCTGCGAGGAGGAGCTGCGGGCCGCGGGGGAGCCGGTGGCGCCGCCGCCCGGCGTCCCGGCCGCGGAGCCGTCCGGCCTCACCGGACAGGAGCTGCGGATAGCCCGGCTTGCCGCGACCGGTCTCACCAACAAGGAGATCGGCCGTCAGCTGCAGCTGTCGCCCCGTACCGTCGCGGCTCACCTCTACAAGATCTTCCCGAAGCTCGGCATCACCTCCCGGGCCGCCATCGCCCACGCCCTCGACACCGCCTGACCTGCCCCGACGCCCGTCCGGCCCGGTACCGGAGCGGCCCGCGCCCGCCCCGGCCGGAAGGGCAGTCAGATGACCTAACCCCCCGCCGCGCCCGCACCCCACGCTGGGACCGCAGGGCTTCGGCGGACGGGAGGTCGGATGGACGAGCGGGTGACGACGGCGTCGGTCGCGGACGAGGAGAAGGCGGCGTACTGGACCGGGGCGCTGTCCCGGGCGGTGGTCCCGGTGGAGGTGCGCCCGCTCACCGGGCAGCCCTTCGACGGGCTGCTGGTCTCCCACCGGCTCGGCTACCTGCGGATCTCCACGCTGGAGGCGGACGCCGCCCGGGTCTCCCGCACGGCCGCGCTGATCGAACGGGCCCCGGGCGGCGAACCGCAGGTCGGCGTCGGCGTGCAGGAGACGGGCCGGGCCGTGCTGGAGCAGGACGGCCGCCAGGCCGAGGTGCCACCGGGCGGCCTCGTGCTGTACGACACGGCGCGCCCGTACGCCGTCCACTACCCGGAGCGGTTCCGCACCCACCTGTTCCACCTGCCGCGCCGGCTGCTGGGCGTGCCGGAACGGGACCTGCGGCAGGCGGCGGCGACGGCCGTCGGCCCCACGGAGGGCTGCGGACCGGTGATCCTGCCGTTCCTCGGCGTCCTCGCCGCCTCCGCGCACTCATACCCGGCGCCGGTCGGCGACCGGCTGGCGGGCAGCGTCGCGGACCTGCTGGGCACCCTGGTGGCCCAGCTGGCCGGCGCCCGGCCGGCGGGGGAGACCGACGCCCCCAACGCCCACCTGGTCCTCCGGGTGCGGGAGTACATCGACCGGCACCTGGCCGATCCGGAGCTGGCGCCCGAGCGGATCGCGCACGCCCACCACATCTCGGTGCGCTACCTGCACCGGATCTTCGAGGGCGAGGGGGTGACGGTGAGCCGGCTGATCCACCGGCGCCGGCTGGAGGCGTGCGCCCGCGAACTGGCCCGCCGCGGCAGCACCGCGCCGACCGTCTCGGCGGTCGCCCAGCGGTGGGGCTTCGTCAACCCGGCGCACTTCAGCCGCACCTTCCGCGCCGCGTACGGCGTCTCCCCCCGGGAGTGGCGCGAGGCGCCGGCCGGCGCGGCCGGCTGACGCACCGGCGGCCGGGCGCCGGACGCGGGCCGGGTCAGGCTGGCGGCGCGCCCCCGCCCCCGCAGTACGGCCGGGCGGCGCCCCCCGGAGGCGCGCCGGGCAGCCGACCGGCGCCCCGGGTACCCGCACCGGCGCGTCCACCGACCGAAGCCAGGAGCGAAGCGTTGTCCGACCCCACCCCCCTGCCCGACCGGCGACCGGTCCTCGACCGGGCGCTCCAGGAGTTCCTGGACGCCCGGGCCGGCCGGTCCGCGACGGAACCCCCGGACCTCTCCTTCCTCGCCCCGGGCGGAGCGGAGGACGGGCCCGCGGCCGGACCCGAGCCCGGCGGGCCCGGCGCCGGGTGGGAGGAGCAGCCGGAGGACCCGGACGACCCCCACGGCACCGCCACGGAGTGGCTCGCCCTGCCCTGCGGACCGACCGGACGGGTCCACGTCCGGATCACCAGACCGGTCGGCGCCCACCGGCCGTCCCCCGTGGTGCTGTTCCTGCCCGGCCTCGGCTGGTCGCCCGGCGAGGCCGCCTGGCACGCCCCGCTGGTCCGGGAGTTCGCACTGGGCGCCGACGCCGCCGTGGTCTGCGTGGACTACGCCCGGTCGCCCGGGGCCCGCTACCCGGTGGCCGTCGAGCAGTGCTACGCCGTGGCCCGGTGGATCCACGCGTACGGCCACGAGCTCGGGCTGGAGGGCGGCCGCATCGCCGCCGTCGGCGACTCCGCCGGGGCCAACCTGGTGGCGGCGCTGACCCTGCTGGCCCGCCGGCGCGGGGACCTCCGGCTGGTCCACCAGGTGCTGCTCTGCCCGGTCACCGACGCCGACTTCGACACCCCGTCCTACCGCCGGTTCGCGACCGGCTACTTCCTGCACCGCGACCACATGCGCCGGTTCTGGGACGACTACCTGCCGGAACCGCGGCAACGGACCGAGGCGACCGCCGCGCCCCTGCGGGCCACCCTGGACCAGCTCACCGGGCTGCCGCCCGCGCTCGTCGTCACCGCCGAGGCCGACGTGCTGCGGGACGAGGGCGAGGCCTACGCGGCCAGGCTCCGGGCGGCGGGCGTACCGGTGGTGGCGACGCGCTACCAGGGCGCCGTGCACGGCTTCCTGCTGCTCGCCGGACACTGCCCGACCGGCACCGCCCGGGCCGCGCTGATCCAGATCGTCGACACCGTGCACATGGCGCTGCACGGCCGGTCCTGGTGACCCCGGCCCCAGGGCCCGTCTTCGAACCCCCGCCCCGCCCTTCCCGCCCGACCTCACCGCCCGTCCCCGATCACGCGGCGCCGGACCGGCCCCGCCCGGCCGGCAGCCACCAGAGGAGCACCGATGCCCGTCGTCCTCGACACCGCCGAGATACCGCCCGCCGACCGCGCGGAGTACTGGCACGAGGCCGTCTCCCGCACCTTCATCCCGCTCGACGTGGCCCTGCTCGACAGCGCGCCCGCCCCCGCGACGATCACCAGCCACCGGCTGGGCGACCTCCAGGTCTGCCGGGTGGCGGCCGGGCCGCAGCGGGTCGAGCGCAGCGCCGGGCTGATCGCCCGCGGCGGGGAGGACCACCTCACCCTGGCGCTCCAGCACCGCGGCACCGCCCGCCTGGCCCAGGACGGCCACCGGGTCGTGCTGCGGCCGGGCACCTTCGCGGTCTCCGACGCCGGCCGGCCGTTCGCCAAGGAACTGCCCGACCCGTTCGCCTTCACCGCCCTGCACTGGCCGCGCTCGGCCGTCGGCGTCTCCGAGGAGGACCTGCGGGTGCTGACCACGACGGTCTTCGACACCGCCGACGGCACCGCCCGGCTGGTCGCCGCGTACCTGGACTGCCTCTCCCGCTCGGCCGGCACGATGGCGCCGCAGCAGGCGGCCTGGCTGGCTACCACGGCGCTGGACCTGCTCGCGGTGCTCGCCCACGAACGCCGCGGCCGGTCCGTCCCGGAGGCCCCCGAGGCGGCCCTGGCCACCCTCGCCCGGGTGAAGGACCACATCCTGCGCCACCTCGGGGACCCGGACCTCTCCCCGGAGCGGATCGCGGCCGCCCACCACGTGTCGGTGCGCCACCTGCACAAGCTCTTCCGCTTCGAGGGGGTCACGGTGGCCCGCTGGATCCAGCACCGGCGGCTGGAGCTGTGCCGCCGCGACCTGGCCCGCCGTACGGCCGACCGGGCCACGGTGGCGGCGGTCGCGGGCCGCTGGGGCTTCGTGAGCGCCAGTCACTTCAGCCGGGCGTTCCGGGCCGCCTACGGGGTCTCCCCGCGCGAGTGGCAGGCCTACGCCGGGGCGGGCCTCACGCCCGGCACCGTACGGCTGTCGCCCTCGGCCGACCGCCCCGGGCCGGGCGCCGCCCCGTCCGGGTACGGCGTCGCCGTGTGAGACCCGGGACGTGGCGACGGGCCGACGCGGCGACGGGCCGCCGGGCGTCGGTGCGCCCGACGGCCCGTCGGCGTTCGGTGGTGCGTCCGGCCGGTCAGCCGGTCAGCCGGTGCGCGGATGCCCGGCTTGACCCCGGCTCACCTGGCTCACGTGGCTCACTTGGCCAGGAAGGCGAGGAGCGCCGTGTTGACCTCCTCCGCGTGGGTCCACAGCAGGCCGTGCGGGGCGCCCTCGATCTCCACGTACTCGGCGGAGGGCAGCGCCCGGTGGAACGGCCGGCCGGTGTTGTCGACGGGCAGGATGCGGTCGCCCGTCCCGTGCAGGATCAGGGCCGGCACGTCGACGGCCGGGATGTCGGCCCGGAAGTCGGTGTACCAGGTCGACGGCGCGGCCGCCGCGGCGAAGAAGCCGCCGCCCGCCGCGACGCTCCAGCTGTTGCGGACGGCCTCCTCGCTGATCCGGGTGCCGAGGTTCTCGTCCAGGTTGTAGAAGTCCTTGTAGAAGTCGGTGTAGTACGCGTAGCGGTCGGCCTTCACCGCCGCGACGATGCCGTCGAAGAACTCCTTCGGCGCGGCCCCGTCCGGGTTGTCGTCGCTCTTCAGCAGGCAGGGCTCAAGGGAGGCCAGGAACGCGACCTTGGCGATCCGGGCCGAGCCGTAGGCGGACACGTACCGGGCGACCTCGCCGGTGCCCATCGAGAAGCCGACCAGCACCGCGTCCCGCAGGTCCAGGGTCTCCAGCACGGTGTTCAGGTCGGCCGCGAAGGTGTCGTAGTCGTAGCCGGTCGTCGGCTGGGACGACTGGCCGAAGCCCCGGCGGTCATAGGTGATCACCCGGTAGCCGGCGTCGAGCAGCACGGCGCTCTGCCGCTCCCAGGAGTGCCCGTCCAACGGGAAACCGTGGATCAGGACGACCGGCTGCCCGGTGCCGTGGTCCTCGTAGTAGAGGTCGATGGGGGTGGAGTTCTCCTGGCCGACGGTGATGAACGCCATGGGGCCCTTCTCTCTCGGTGCGCTTCGTACGGTCCATGCGGTGCGGTGCGGCGTGTGGGCCGCTCCGCAGCACACGCTAGGCCCGGGCGTGTGCGGACGGTTTCCGCTGCGGGCACGGCGTGTCGTCCGAGAGCGCCCGGCACCGGCACGGCACCGGTGCCGGGCCGTCAGTGGTCGGTCTCCCAGCGTGCTTCGAGGGCGGTGGTGCCGTCCGGCCGGGTGACGGGGTACCAGCGGGCGTGCGGCCGGGCCGGGCGGGGCGCGCCCAGGGCGCCGAGGACGGAGCTGTCCAGCGGGCTGGCGGACAGTCGGTCCAGGACCCGGGCGAGCGCGGTGCGCAGGCCGCGGCTGCGGTGGCGGACGTCGGGGACGACGGAATGGAACGCTGCGCTGACGGACATGCGGCTCACCTCCGGGACGGCCTGCGGACCTGCAGGGACGTCCAGCTTCCACCCGTCCGCCCGGGCCGGGGCCCGGATTGACGGGCTGTTGACGCTCCGCTGACGGGCTGCTGACGGGCCGCCGGCGGGCCGCTGACGCCGGTGCACGGGGCGGGGAGGCCGCGGGGAGGCCGCGGGGAGGCCACCGGGAGGTTCGGTGGTGGTCGGAGGAGGCCGGGGAGCCCGAACCACCCGTCTGTATCATCTGTTCGCACGCAGCGGCAGGGGGCAGGGGCGACGTGGAGACGGTGGGGCCGAACGGGCCGGCGCAGGTGGGCCCGTTCCGGGTACTGGCGGTGCTCGGACAGGGCGGAATGGGCCGGGTGCTGCTGGGGGTGTCGCCGGACGGGCGGCCCGCGGCGGTCAAGCAGGTGCACGCGGAGTTCGCCGAGGACGAGGGGTTCCGGGTCCGGTTCCGGCGTGAGGTGGAGGCCTCGCGACGGGTCTCCGGCGGGTACACGGCGGCGGTGATCGCGGCCGACCCGGAGGCCGAAACCCCTTGGCTGGCCTCGCAGTTCGTGCCGGGGCCGGCGTTGGACCAGGCGCTGCGGGCGGCCGGGGCGCTGCCCGAGGAGTCGGTGCGGCGGCTGGCGGCCGGGCTGGCCCAGGCGCTGGTCGACGTGCACCGGGCGGGGCTGATCCACCGGGACCTCAAGCCCTCCAACGTGCTGCTCGCCGAGGACGGCGTCCGGGTGATCGACTTCGGGATCGCGCGGGCGGCGGAGGGCCAGGACACCAAGCTCACCCGCACCGGGGCGATGATCGGCTCGCCCGGCTACATGTCGCCCGAGCAGGTCGAGGGGCGCGAACTGACGCCCGCCAGCGACGTGTTCTCGCTCGGCGCGACCCTGGCGGTGGCCTGTACGGGGCGGCCGGCGTTCACCGGGGAGTCGCTGCCGCGGATCCTCTTCAACGTGCTGCACGCGGAGCCCGACCTGGCCGACGTCCCGGAGCGGCTGCGGCCGCTGCTCGCGGCCTGCCTGGCCAAGGATCCGGCCGCCCGGCCGACCCCGCAGGGGGTGCTCGCGGCGGTCGGGCTGATCGCGCCCTCGGCGCGGCCGTGGCCGGAGGCCGTGCACGGGCTGCTGGCGGCGCAGGCGGCGGAGATCGCCGGGCTGCTGGGGGCTGCCCCGGCGGTCGCCCCGCCGGTTCCGACGGCGGTGGACGCGGCCGCCACGGTGTCCGCCGCTCCCACGCTTCCCACGGTGTCCGCGGACCCCCTGGCGTCCGGCCTGGGCCCGACCGAGCCGCAGGCGCGGCCGGTCCGGCGCCGCGGCCGGCGGATCGCCCTGGTGGCGGGCGCGGTCGTGCTGGCGCTGGCCGGGGTGGCGGGCGGCCTGGTCGCCACCGGCGTGGTGGACCTCCACCCGGAACCCGTCCCGACCCCGGGCAACGTCCCGCTCTCCCAGGTCAAGGACGCGTACGCGGCCGTGGCGCCGAGCTGTGTGGACGCCGCCAAGGTGACTGCGCCGGCGGACTTCGGGCCGCCCGCCGGCAACCCCGGCACCTTCCAGATGACGGACGAGAACGGCAAGCACCCGTCGAAGTTCTGCGACTGGAACACGCGCTCCGGCGACAAGATCCAGATCGCCTGGGACGTCTTCCCGAGCATCCCCGGCGGGAAGACCGGCGCCGAACGGGCGAAGCAGCACTACGAGGGCCTCTACATGGGCGGCCGGACGCGTGACACCGGCATCACCTTCGCCGAAGAGGCCTTCTGGCTGCCGAATAAGAACCTGGACCTGAACAACTGCGTGCTCTACGTCCGGGACGTCAACCTGTACGTGTTCGTCGCCGTGACCGGTGCCACCTACCCGCGCGGCCGCTGCGAGGAGATGACCAAGGCCCTCGCCGAGGGCGCCGTGAAGGTCGCGAAGGACGTCAGCGCCCACGGATCGGTGCCCGACACCACCCTCACCCCGACGGCGGTGCGGTGATGGCGACCGCGATGAGGCCCCGCCGGGACTCGGACCCGGCCGAGGTCGGCCCGTACCGGGTCCTCGCCGAACTGGGGCGCGGCGGGATGGGCCGGGTGCTGCTGGGCGCCGCGCCGGACGGGCGGCTGGTGGCGGTCAAGCGGGTGCACGACCGGTTCGCCGCCGACGACGGCTTCCGGGCCAGGTTCCGGCGCGAGGCCGGCGCCTCCCGCCGGGTGTCCGGGGCGTACACGGCTGCCGTGATGGACGCCGACGTCGACGCGCCGACGCCCTGGCTGGCCTCGGTGTTCGTGGTCGGGCCCTCGCTCGGCGCCGCCGTCGAGGCCGCCGGACCGCTGCCCGAGGACGCCGTGCACCGGCTCGCCGTCGGACTGGCCACGGCGCTGGTGGAGATCCACCGGGCCGGGCTGATCCACCGGGACCTCAAGCCGGAGAACGTGCTGCTCGCCGAGGACGGCGTGCGCGTCATCGACTTCGGGATCGCCCGGGCGGCCGAGGACGACGCCGAACTCACCCACACCGGCGGCGTGATCGGCTCGCCCGCGTACATGTCGCCCGAGCAGGCCGAGGGCCGGGCGCTCACCCCGGCCGCCGACGTGTTCTCGCTCGGCTCGGTGCTGGCGCTCGCCCTGACCGGCCGCAGCCCCTTCGCCGGGGCCTCCACCCTGCAGACCCTGTACAACGTGGTGCACACCGAGCCGGACCTCACCGCCGTACCGGCCGCCACCCGGCCGCTGCTCGCGGCCTGCCTGGCCAAGGACCCGGCCGCCCGCCCGACCCCGGCGCGGCTGCTCGACCTCCTCGGCCCGGTCGCCCCGGCGGCCCGGCAGTGGCCGGCGGCGGTGCACCGGCTGATCACCGAGCAGCAGACGGCGGTGGACGCGCTGCTCGCGGGCCCCCGGGCCGCCGTGCCGCCGCGCCCCCGGGGCGGCGAGCCCACCTCCTACCACCTGGCGGCGCCCGGGGGCACCGCCCTGGCCACGGCGCTGGACCGGAGGCTTCCCACCCCCGCCCCCAACGCCGTGGCACCCGCCGACACCCCGCCCCGGCGGTCGCGCCGGACCGCCGCCGTCCTGGTGACCGCCGCGGTCGTGGCCGCGGCGGGCGTCGGCGGCTACCTGTGGCTGCGTGATCCGGGCGATCCGGACGGCCCGGCCGTCCCGGACAAGTACCTCAAGGCGCCGGTCTGCGCGGAGATCACCGGGAAGCTCCCGCTCCCGCCCGCCGAGCGCAAGCCGGAGAAGGACGTCTACTCCGAGCGGTCCTCCACCGCCGAGACCGTGTGCCACTGGTACGGCACGTCGGTCGTCGGCGGTCTGACCTACGAGGACCAGGAGCCGTCCGCGATGCTCCGCTGGAGGCTCCAGCGCAGCGCGGGGAGCGCGGACAACGCGACCCAGGTCCAGCACAAGGACTTCCGGGCACTGGTGGACGGCCGGCGGAGCGCGAGCGGCGTCGGCATCGGCGAGGAGGCGTACTGGGACCAGCCGATCAGGGGCGCGAACTGCTCCCTGGCCGTCCGCGACGGGAACCTGATCTTCTCGGTCGACCTCGGCGGCACGGACCACCCGGCGGACCGCTGCGAGGCGGACGCCGCGACGGTCGCCCGGGCGGCCCTCGCCGCGATGCCGCACTGAGGCCCTCTCGCCGACGAGCCCTCCCCGGAGCGCCGCGGGCCGCGGCACCCCCGTGACCGCGGCCCGCGGTGCGACCCCGGCCCGGGCTGGTCGGGCCCCGCGGGGCACGTGAGGGCGCGGGGGCCGGCAGGTGCCTCCTGGGGCGGGTCCGTCGGGTGTTCATCCTCCGTGCGGGGCGGTCGGCAGCGCCACGACGTTGACCTGACGTTGACCCGTCATTGTCCTGACACTTCGCCCCGCTCCCGCTACGCTCGTTCGCGGTCCGCGTCGGAGTGGCGGTGCGGAGTGGCCGCATGCCGAGGCCGGGGGACCGGGGGGATGCGTGGGGGCTGCGGTGTTCGCCGAACTGTTGCGGGAGCGACGACTGTCGGCGGGGTGGAGTCAGGACGAACTCGCCGGTCGCTCGGGCGTCTCGGCCCGGTCGATCAGCGCACTGGAGGCCGGTGGGCGGCGGCCGCGGATGTCCTCGGTGGTCCGGCTCGCCGAGGCGCTCGGCGTCGACCCGGACACCCGGGCCCGGTGGCTGGCGGCGGCCCGGGACGCGGGCGCCGAGGAGCCGGGCGGAGCGGACGCCCCGGCCGGTGCCCGGCCGTCCGGTGGCCGGGAGTCCGGTACGGCGGACTCCCCGCCGTTCCCGCGCTCCCCGGCCGGGCCGGGCGGGCCGACCGTGCCGCAGCAATTACCCATGGCCATCCGGCACTTCACCGGCCGGTCCCGGGAACTCCAGGCGCTCGACGAGCTGCTGGGCGACCGGATCCCCGGCTGCGGCGCGGTCGTGATCTCGGCCATCGCCGGCACCGCGGGCGTCGGCAAGACCACCCTCGCCGTGCACTTCGCCCACCGGGTGGCCGAGCGCTTCCCCGACGGGCAGCTCTTCGCCAACCTGCGCGGCTTCGACCCGGCCAGGGCCCCGCTCGACGCCGCCGACGTGGCACGCGGCTTCCTGGACGCGCTCGGGGTCCCGGCCCCGCGCATCCCCGCCGACCCGGACGGGCAGCTCGCGCTGCTGCGCAGCCGGCTGGCCGGCACCCGGACGCTGATCGTCCTCGACAACGCCCGCGAGGCGGAACAGGTCCGTCCGCTGCTGCCCGGCTCGGACACCTGCCTGGTCATGGTCACCAGCCGGAACCGGATGCCCGGACTGGTCGCCCTGGACGGCGCCGTCCCGCTGGCCCTCGACGTGCTCTCCCACGCCGAGGCCCGGGAACTGCTCGCCCGCCGCCTGGGCGCCACGCCCGTCGAGGAACAGCCGGACGCCACCGACGAACTGATCGAACTGTGCGCCCGGCTGCCGCTGGCCCTGAACATCGCCGCCGCCCGGGCGGCCGACCACCCGGGTACCCCGCTCGGCGTCTGGGCCCGCGAACTGCGCGACTCCCGCGCGCGCCTGGACCTGCTCTCCACCGGCGACGACCACGCGGACGTCCGGGTGGTGCTCTCCTGGTCCTACCGCGCCCTGGACCCCGGCGCCGCCCGGCTGTTCCGGCTGCTCGGCCTTCACCCCGGCCCGTACATCGGCACGGCCGCGGCCGCGAGCCTCGCGGGCCTGCCGCTGCCCGAGGCCCGCCGGCTGCTGGCGGACCTGCACCGGGCCCACCTGATCGCCGAGACGGACCGGGACCGCTACACCCTGCACGACCTGCTGCGCGCCTACGCCGCCGAACGGGCCGCCGCCGACGAGCCCGCGCCGGAGCGGGCCGGGGCGACCCTGCGGGTGCTCGACCACTACCTCCACACCGCGCACCGCGCCGGCTGCCTGGCCTACGCCGACGACGCCTCCTGGCAGCCGCTGCCCCTCGCCGAGCCGGCCGCCGGGGTCGGGCCCGAGGAGCTCACCGACCGGGCGCAGGCGCTCGCCTGGTACCGGGGTGAGCAGCCGGTGCTCGAACGGGTCGTCGACCTGGCCCACCGGGAGGGGCTCGACGGGCACGCCTGGCAGCTCGTCGACGCGCAGGTGTCCTACCTGCTCAAGTCGGGCCTGTGGCAGCAGTGGCAGCGGGCCAGCGAGACCGCGCTCGCCGCCGCCGAGCGCACCGGGGACCTCCGCGGCCAGGCCCAGGCGCGCCGCTGGCTCGGCCAGGTGCACCGCTCCCAGGGCCGCCAGCCCGAGGCCCGGCACGAACTGCGCCTGGCCCTCGACCTGTTCGAGGCGCTCGGGGACCGGCCGCGGCAGGGCAGGACCAGGCTCGACCTCGCCCTCGCCCTCGGCGAGGAACAGGCCAACGCCGAGGCGGTGGCGGAGTCCCGCCGGGCCCTGGAACTGTTCCGGACCATCGAGGACCGCAACGGCCAGGCCCTCGCGCTCAACAGCATCGGCTGGTATCTGACGCACCAGGGCGAGCCGCGCGAGGGGCTCGCCGCGTGCCGGCACGCCCTGGAGCTGGCCCGGGAGACCGGCAACCTCCCCGCCCAGTCGTCGATCCGGGACAGCATAGGGTTCATCCACCACCAGCTCGGCGAGTACCGGGAGGCCCTCCCCGCCTACCAGGAGTCGCTGCGACTGCGGCAGGAGGTCGGCGACTACTTCCTCCAGGCCGACATCCACACCCACATCGGCGACACCCACCTCGCCCTCGGGGACACCGGCGCCGCCCGGGCCTCCTGGCTGCGGGGCCTGGCCATCCTGGAGCACCTGCAGCACCGCGACGCCGACGCCGTCCGGGCCCGGCTGGACGCCCTCCCGGACCCTGACCTGGACCGGGAACCGGACCCGGACCAGGAACCGGACCCCGGGCCTCCCGTCGAAGCCTGAACCCGGGCCGCCCGCCGACCGCTGAACCGGACCGCCCCCGCCGTCCGTAGCACCGAAGAGGGCGCGCACCGTCCGCCCCCGGAGCGGCGGGTGCGCCCGAACAGGCGGGGAGGAACCGGATGCAGTCCCGACGCGACCAGGTGCAGGCGCACCTGTTCGTGATGAGCAGGCTGGCCTCGGGCATGCTGCGAGCGGAGCCCGACGCGCCGGACACCCCCACCGGGCGGACCACCCGGGGCACCATGACCGGGCTGGCGGTGGCGGTGCTGATCGGGCTCGGGGTCACGGTGTACGGGGTGATCAAGCCCGGCGGCAACGACGGCTGGGCCAAACCCGGCACCCTGGTGGTGGTCGAGGAGACCGGCGCCCGCTACCTGTCGATCGGCGGGCAGTTGCACCCGGTGCTGAACGACACCAGTGCCAGACTCCTGGCCGGCGACCAGATGACGGTACGCCAGGTGAGCCGGGACTCGATCGCGGACGTGCCGCGCGGCGGGCCGGTCGGGATCGTCGGCGCCCCCGACGGGCTGCCGCCGGCCAGCGAACTCGGCGGCGGCACCTGGCTGGTCTGCGGCACCGTCCAGCCCGGCCCCACCGGCGCCCCCGCGCCCCGGCTCGGCCTGCTGATGGACCCGGCCGCGGAGGGGCGGGCGCTGACCGCCGCCCAGGGCGTCCTGGTCTCCCCGCCGGACGGCTCGGTCCACCTGCTCTGGCAGGGCCAGCGGCTGCGCGTGGACACCGCCAACCAGGCGCTGCAGGCGCTCGGTTACGGCGGCGCGACGCCCTTCCCCGTCCCGGCCGGCGTGCTGAACGCGCTGCCCGCCGGCCCGGACCTGGCCTCGCCCGCCGTCGCCCGGCGCGGCGAGGGCGGCCCGGTGCTGGGCGGCAAGCCGACCAGGATCGGCCAGCTCTTCACGGCCGTCGGCGGTGCGCACTACCTGCTCACCAAGGACGGCCTCGCCCCGCTCAGCCCGACCCTGTACGCGCTGCTGCTCGGCGACCCGCGCACCCAGAAGGAGGCGTACGGCAGCGACGCCCCGACGCCCGCGTCGATCGGCGCGATGGACCTGGCCGCGCACACCGCGCCCGGCGGCCCGCCCGCCCCGGGCCTGCCGGAGACGCCGCCGGCCCTGGTCCTGCCGCTGCGCGGCGAAGGCGTCTGCGCCGACCTGCACACCGGCGCCGGCGCGCCGACGACCGCGGTCACGATGCTGCCCGCCGCGCAGGCCGAGGCAGGACGGCCCCCGACGGCCCCGGTGGGCGCGCCCCCGGGCACCTGCGCCGTCGCCGACCGGATCGCCGTCCGGCCGGGCCGCGGGGCCCTGGTGCGGGCACTGTCCGGCGCCGGGGCGGGCAGCACCGAGTACCTGGTCACCGAGGCCGGGGTGCGCTACCCGCTGCCCGCCGCGGCGGTGGCCAAGCAGCTCGGCTACGGGGGCACCACCCCCGTCGCGGTGCCCGCGCCGGTGCTCGGCCTGCTGCCCGCCGGGCCCAGCCTCGACCCGGCGGCCCTCGCGGCCGCGGCCTCCGTCGCACCGACGGCCGGGACGGTCCCCGCCCTGTCGGCCGGAGCGGCCGCCCTGCCCGCCGGGGCGGTCCCCGCCCTGCCCGCCGGGACGGCCGCCCAGCCCGCAGTGGGGTCGTCGTCCTGCGACTGAACCACCGGTCCGGACAGTCCCGTTGAGTCGATCAGAGCACGCGCGACCCCCGCGCGCAGAGAAGGGAGCCCCGGTGAGCACGCCAGCGAACTTGACCAAACAGGACGAGGCGATCCGCAAGGCGCTGTCCGACATCGAGCAGCAGATCGAAGGGATGATCACGGCCGGCCGCACGGTCGAGCGGATCAAGCAGGAGCTGGCCTCCGGCTACATCTCCGGGGCCAGTTCCACCTTCCAGCAGAAGGTCGAGGACTGGATGCAGCGCTACCACCAGGTCATCGGGGCGTTCGAGCGCTTCGCGGAGGCCACCAAGGTCGCCGACCAGACCATCTCGCACGCCGAGGAGGAGGCCCGCCTGCACGCCGCGGACGGGTTCATCGAGGGTGTGCTGAACGGCGCCTGACGGCGCGTCACCGACGGGAAGGAAGCGGACACATGAGCCAGCCGATGGACAACTTCGGGAGCATCCAGCTCCACCACGAGACCGTCGCCCAGGCGGCGAGCGAACTGGGCCGGGCGGGCAGCCTGATGGACGAGGCCCTGTGGGAGGTGGAGCAGAAGCTGAAGACCCTGGAGGAGAGCGGCAACTTCCAGGGCGCCGCCGCCAACGCCTTCACGGAGTTCAAGATGGCCGTGACGGCCAACGCGGGGCAGATGAACCAGGACATCATCGCCGCCGGCGGCAAGCTCACCAGCATGCACCACATCATGAGCCAGGCCGACCAGGACGCGAGCAAGCAGTTCATCCACTGAGGCGGGAGCCCCACGCATGGCCGACCAGATCAAGATGACGGTCGAGGGGCTCGAGGGCTTCGTCGCCGAACTCATCACGCTCGAAGGCGACGTCAACGGCCAGAAGAGCGTCTGGGACGGCGTCAAGGCCGCGGGTATCAAGCCCGGCCGCGACGTGTTCCCCCAGGCGAAGACGCTCAAGGAGAACTTCAACGCGTTCTCCGGCAGCGTCAGCAGCTCCATCGAGTTTGTCCGGGGCGAGGTCGACAAGATCATGATGGACCTCCTGCGCGCCCGGGACCGGCTGCACCTCGGCAACGGCGAAGCCCTGACCGAGGCCCAGATGATGGACGTCATCGGTGACGTCCTGAACGGCGGCGGCCCGCCCAAGCCGCCCGCCGCCTGACGCCGCGGCGCACCGCGCCGTCCGGCCGTCCGCCGTCGGACCGGGAGCACCGTCCGGTCCGACGGCACCCCCTGCCCGAACCGACCCGTCACGTCCCGTCCGGAGGGAACCATGTCCGATCCGAAGCCCGCCAGGACCTTCACCTGGGAACAGATGCTGGAGGCGTTCGCGGGGGAGGCGCACACCACCGTGGTGCACCGGACGGACGTCACCGGCACGCCCTGGATCACCGGCCGGCAGCTCGTGACGGACTCGCAGTACAACAACAACTGCCGCAAGACGAAGGACGGCCTCGCCGGCGGCAACTCCGGCTACGACATGTGGGCGGAGTGGACCTACGCCACGCAGAACGGCCTCACCTACACCACCATCCTGGGCATCACCCTCAACTGGCCGTTCTGGGACGACAAGGCGGGGAACCAGAACGGCTCCGTGCTGCACCGCTTCCACACCGACCCCGGTGACGTCCTCGGGCCGTCCATCTGGAACGGCGGACCGGGCAACGAGAACACCTCGCCGAAGTCTCTGGAGACGGCCGCGGCCGAACTCGTCAAGGTGGAGACCGCCATCGGGGACCTGCGGCCCCGCATCCAGGCGTTCGCGGACCGGGTGGACGGCGCGGGCAGCGACTTCCAGGGCAGCGCCGCCGGCCGGTTCAAGGAGGTGCTGATCGGGCTGGAGAACGAGGTCCGGGAGCTGCACTTCCGCCTCAACGGGACCGTCGCCTCCTACCGGGACGACGCGAAGGGCGCCACCCCGCCGGCCGCGGGAAACAGCATCGCCGACAAGCTGAAGAAGGCCGGGGAGCAACTGCTCCTGGCACAGCAGAACATGTACAACCTCGGCTACAACCCCTGGCGGGGGGCGGCCGCCCGGGAGAAGAAGACGTCCGACTGGAACTACAAGGACTACGCCGAGGACATCGCGCGTGCTCCGTCGGACGAGCACAACAACTCGTGGGCCTGGCCGTACGCCTGCGTCCGGGACGCCTTCCAGCGGGAGGTCGAGAAGATCACCACGGTGGTGCTCGACACGACCAAGATCGAGGCGGACGTCAGCGGGCCGGGTTACGTCCTCTCGTCGAAGGAGTCCGGCCCCATCGCCTCGGGCGTCCAGTCCTTCACCGACTTCGTCAACAACCAGGCGACGGCTCTGTGGACCAAGCACGTGGTCGACGTCCTGGACGAGGCGGCCACTGCGGCGGGGAACCTCGTGTGGGACGCCTACCAGGCGGCCAACGAACTGCTGCACCCGTTCGGCAACCCGACCATGAACCTCCCCAAGGACAAGGTCGATCCCCCCAAGGGCGCCCCCGACCCGAACAATCCCGGCGGTGGCGGCGCCGGAGGCAAGGGCCCCGGCGGGATCGGCGGCAACGGCGGACCGCCGCCGCCGACCAACATCAAGGGCGGCCCCGGCGGGATCGGCGGCGGGAACGGCACCGGCGGCAAGGGCACCGGCGGGATCGGTGGCATCGGCGGTATCGGGGGCATCGGCGGCAACAACGGCCAGGTCCCGCTGCTCGGCAAGGACGGCAAGCCGCTCCTCGACAAGGACGGCAAGCCGATGTACGTCCCGGCCGGGACGACCGTCAACGGCAAGGGCGAGCTGATCGGCAAGGACGGCAAGCCGCTCCTCGACAAGGACGGCAAGCCCCGGCACGTACCCCTGGGCACCGTGGTCGGCCAGCCCTCGACCGGTGGCGGCAACTCCGGGAACACCGGGAACACCGGCTCCAGCGCGCCGTTCAAGGTGCCGGTGGGCTCCAAGAAGAACGAGGACGGCACCGTCACCGGCCCCGACGGGACGCTGCTGAAGGACGCCAACGGCTACCCGGTGATCCTCGGCAAGGACCGGACCATCGACACCGACGGCACCGTCCGCGACGCCAACGGCCGCCCCGTCTCGCAGTTCGAGCAGCTGCTGACGGACGCCGAGCACGCCTACGCGGGCGGCTCCGGGAGCGTCGGCACCGGCGGCCGGGGCAGCGGCGGATCGATCGGGCTGCCGGGCTCGATCGGGGGCAGCGGCGGCGACTCCTTCGGCTCGGGCGTCTCCTTCGGCTCGGGCGGGGCGGGCTCGCTCAAGGGCGGGACCGATCTCTTCGGCGAGCCCTTCGCCGGGAAGAGCGGCATCTCGGCCAAGACCGTCGGCGGCCTGGCCGCGTCGGGGCCGCCGAGCGTCGGCGTCGGCGGCCGGCTCGCCGACGCCATGGGCGTCAGGCCGACGGCGGAAGCGGCCGCCGAGGAGGCCGCCGCGGCCCGGGCCGCCGCCGGACGGGGCGCGGCCTCGGCCGCGGCCGAGGAGTCCCAGTTGATGGGCCGGGGCGTCCCGACCACCGGCGGCATGGGCGGCCCGATGATGCCCCCGATGGGCGCCGGGGCGGGTGCCGGCGCGGGTGCGGGCGGCCAGGGCGAGAAGGAGCGGCAGCGCACCACCTGGCTGTCCGAGGACGAGGAGGTCTGGGGCACCGACACGGGCGGTGTGACGGGCGTCATCGGCCGCTGAGCAGGGGTTCCCCGCCGCCGTCGAACCCACGGGCCGGGTGCGGCCGTAGAGAGGACCGTACGACCCCATGGACCGGTGCGTTCCGGGCCCGACACCTCCGGGCCCGGGACGCACCCTCGGCAGGAGAAGGAGGAGCGGACGGATGGACTTGTCCTTCGCCGAACAGATCGAGCAGGCGATGGCCGCGCTGGAGGAGCAGCAGGTCAAGATGGCCGCGGCGGCCAAGGAGCTGGAGGCGGCGACCGCCTCGGTGACCTCCAAGGACCGGATGGTCACCGCCGTGGTGGGCGCCCAGGGCCAGGTGGTCTCGCTGACCTTCCACACCAACGCCTACCGCACGATGGCCCCCGGTGAACTGGGCAAGGTGCTCACCGACCTGCTGAACACCGCACGGGCCGACCTCGGCGACCGGGTGGCCACCACGATGGCCGGGTTCAAGGGCCTGGGCGAGACCCTGGCCGCCTCGATGACCGGCGGCAGCGAACTCGAGGACCTCTTCACCCCGTTGCGGCAGATGCGCCCCGGCTTCGCCGACAAGGCCGCCGCCGAGGAGCGCCGCAAGCGCGACCGGCAGGAGGAGTTCCGTGGCTGAGAAGCTGACCGCGCTGTCGGACCTGATCCACAAGTTCGCCAAGTACCCGGAACTGGCCGACCTGTTCAAGGAGATCCAGGCCAAGACCACGGAGATCAACGAGTTCAACAAGAACTCGGCCGGCCACGACGAGCTCGGCAAGACGTACCACGAGAACGTGGACGAGCCGACCACCACCATCACCGAGCTGTTCGCGAAGGTGCAGCACACCGTCGACACCGCCGGCAAGGGCGGGAAGAACACGTCCCAGATCATGAACGACGCCGACCACGAGGCCGGCGGCTAGATCTGACCGTCCGTCAGATCCCGGTGCCGCGGCGCACCCCCGATCCCCCGCTCTACCACCGCCAGGAGTCACCCCCGTGTCGATCATGCTGCCGCCCGGCCTGGCGAAGTTCTTCGGGATCGTGACCGGCATGAAGTGGCCGGAGGCGGACGAGGACAAGCTGCGCACCGCGGGCGACGACTACCTGGTGATCGCCGGCAAGGTCCCCGAGTTGCGTGCCTACCTGGTGGAGCTCGTCGCCGTCTGCAAGGACAGCTTCGAGGGCGAGGCGGCCGACGCCTTCGTGGCCCAGATGAACCAGCTGATCGGCGGCACCGGCGGCTCCGACTACGTCACCTCTGCCGGGCAAGTGGCCAAGCAGCTGGGGGACTTCGCCCACAAGGTGGCCAACCAGGTCGAGTACGCCAAGTGGATGATCATCGCCCAGCTGATCCAGCTGGTGGCCCAGATCGCCTGGGCCATCGCGATGCTGCCGATCACCTTCGGCGGCTCGATCGCGGAGGTCTTCGCCGCGTACAAGATCACCGGCGAGCTGATCAAGCAGATCTTCATCTGGCTGTTCAAGCAGCTCCTCCTGCACGAGTTCCTCTCCATCACCACCGGCATGGTGATGGACGGGATCATCCAGGGCATCCAGATCGGCAAGGGCCACAAGGACCACTGGGAGAAGGAGTCCTTCATCCAGGCCATCGAGATGGGCGCGATCAACGGCCTGCTCACCGGCCCGCTGGAGCTGCTCACCTTCGGTCTCGGCAAGGCCTTCGGACGGATCTTCGGCCGCGGCCTCAGCAAGGACCTGCAGGCCGACCTCAAGGCGCTGGCCGGCGCCGACCTCAAGAACCTCGCGGAGAACGAGCTGAAGTCGCTCGGGACGGCCGAGCTGAGGCAGGTCGTCACGCTGCTGCGCAACGACGCCACCCTCACCCTCAAGCAGGCCATCGCGCAGGTCGAGAAGAACGCCGTCAAGGACCTCGGGAAGAACGTCACGAAGAACGTGGCGAAGGACCTGGAGAAGAACGTCACCAAGGACGTGGCGAAGGACCTGGAGAAGAACGTCACCAAGGACGTCGGCAAGGAGGTCGAGGAGAAGCTCACCAAGGTCGAGACGCTCACCAAGCAGATGGGCGAGACCTTCGAGCAGGAGCTCGTGAAGCTGGGCATCGACCCGCAGCTCTCGAACGCCGCCGGGCGCCTGCTCGCCTCGCGGCTCGCCAGCGAGGGCGCCCGCTACGCCATCGACCTCGGCACCTTCAACAAGCTGGTGAGGACACTGGCCGAGGCCAGTGGCAAGGTCGAGTTCGGTGCGATCAAGGCGGACCTGAACGCCGTGGTCAAGAACATCAGCCAGGTCCAGAACGAGCTGAAGCACCTCAGCGGCAGCTCGCTGGACAGCGGGCTGAAGGACCTGGGCTTCCTCAGGGCGGAGGAGCAGCACCTCAAGGAGACGGTCAAGGCCACCCAGGACCTCGCCCAGCGCGCGGTGGGCCTGATGGACGGCCTGCACCCGCAGACCGCCGGGCAGTTCCTGTTCCGGCTCGGCGAGGGCGTCGGCGGCTACCTCAAGGGCGGCGTCCAGAACATCCTGACCGAGGGCAGCTACAACCTGACCTTCGGCGAGGACCACAAGTTCACCGTCTCCGCCGAGAGCTTCTACGGCGGCGTCGCGATGGGCGCGCTCGGCCACCTGGGCCACATGGCCGGCGGCCCGCTGCGGCTCAAGCTCCAGGACCTGCACCTTCCCAACTACGCCCGCTTCCCGCTGGCCGTGGTCTCCAACCTGATGGGCCACCCGACCTCGCTCTGGGTCTCCCGCCCGGAGGGAGGCGGCGGCGTCGGCGGGCCGCCGAAGGGGATCTTCGTCGGCGACAACGAGCACGGGACCGGCCCGCTCGACGGCGCCCGGCCGCAGAACCTGAAGACGGACTCGGACGGTTCCTCCAAGTCGTCCGGGAACAGCGGGAACAGCGGGAACAACGGGAGCAGCGGGAGCAGCGGGGACAAGACGGCCGCGGAGCCCCCGGCGGGCAACCGGACGAAGATGACCGGCGGGGACGACGGGGCGAAGAACCCCTCCGGCGGGCCCAAGTCCTCCGACACCTCCACGCCCGAGCCGCCGAAGCGGAGTTCGACGGTCGGCGGCGAGGAGACGGGACCGAAGCGGACGCCGGAGGAGTCCGCCGAGCCCGTGACGCCCCCCGCGCACGCCACGAGCTCCGCGGCGGAGACGCCCGGCCGGGTGCCGACCACCGGCGAGCACGAGGGGCAGGACCAGCAGCGGCCGGTCGTCCACGAGGAGCCGGACCCGCCCCGGCAGCAGACCACCCAGATCGACCACACCGTGCAGGGCGACAAGTCCGGCAACGACGCCCCGGCCACCCACCCGGCGCCGGAAGGCTCCACCACGCAGCACATGCAGCACCCGTCGGCGCCCGGCTACGGCGCGGCCTCGACGCACGGCCGTCCGCTGTCCCGGGAGGACCGCAACGCCTGGGTGGTCGGCGACCCGCCCTCCGAAGCGGCCCTGCGGGCCCTCAAGCAGCGGCCCGACGACGCCGCGCGCTACGCCCTGGTGATGCACACCAACGCGGACGGCCTGCCGACCCGCGACGGGGCCGAGCTGTCCCCGAAGGACGTGGCCGACGTCATCGTCGCCCTGGACGAGCACGGGCAGCTCAAGGGCCGGAAGGTCCTCGACTTCGTCGCCTGCGGCTTGAACGGCGCGGAGCACGTCGAGTTCGTCGCCGAGGTGATGGAGCACGTCTGGCAGGTCAAGGGGCTCACCGGACTCGGGGCGAGGGCCGCCGACGGGCCGGTCTGGGTGGTGCCCGGGTTCAGCGGCGCGAAGACGATGACGGCGCCGGGCGTCGGCAGCGGACACCTGGTCGTCGCCCGGAAGGTCGGTTTCAACGCGCAAGGCCGCCCGGTCGTCGAGGGTGGCGGCAACTGGCACGAGTACACCAACGGGAACGCCGAGCAGAAGCCGCCCGTCGAGGGGACGACGCCCACCGAGGAGCCCACCGAGGGGCCCGTCAACGAACCCCTGCTGCACGTGACCACGAAGCCCTCGAAGCTGCCGGACAACTACCTCCGCGGCGCGGTCGACAAGCCGATGCCCGACACCGGGCGGTTCGGCGACGAACCCCGGTCCGAGCAGGCGCCGCCGCGCGGATCCACGCCCGGGCACGAGTACCACTACACCGAGGCGCCCGAGCACGTCCGCGCCGAGGCGGACGGCGAGCGCGAGGCGCGGTGGCGGCGGACCCAGGAGGACCTCCAGGACACCTACGAGAGGAAGCTCTCCGACGCGGCCGAGCAGCACCTGAGGGATCCCGACGACAGCGGGCACGCGTACGACGAGGGCGCGGAGGCACGGCTGGCCGAACAGTTCGCCGAGGGCTCCGTGCGCTTCCCCGAGCACGCCCCGGCCGACCTGCCCGCGGCGGTGCGCCGCAGGGCCAGGGACCTGATGTACCGGGAGCTGGCGGAACGGCCGCAGGAGCGCGAGCGGATCCTCGCCGACCTCGACGGCCTGGTGCGCGTCGCGGCCGTGCGTGAGGCCTTCGTCCGGATGGCCCGCGAGCGGTTCGACCACGCGCTGGACTCCCTGGGCTCGCAGCGGCTCATCGGCGACGGCACCCGGCCCACCCACGAGCCCAGCCGGATCCCGGAGGCCGGCCTGGGCACGATCCGGGCGGACGCCGAGGGCGGGTTCCTCCAGCGGTCGGAGGACGAGGCGGCCCGGCTCTACGCCCGGCCGGAGGACGTCCCCGATCCGACGGCGGCTCCGGCGGAGGACGCCGGGCCGGTCCGGCAGGCCGAGGACGTCGTCGAGGAGGCCAGGGCACGGGCGGGCGAGGCGCTGGACCGGCTCACCGAGCGCCTGCGCGAGGAACTCGCGGTGCGCGCCGACCGGGAACGCGCCCTCGCCGAGGCCGACCGGCTGGCCGACCTGGCGGCCCGGGACTCGGGCTGGCACGACCGGCTGTCGGCGACCGACCGCGAGCTGCTGGCCGCCGCCGGGGTGACCGGGCCGGTGAAGCTGTCCGACGCCGCCGTGAAGGCGGTCAAGGAGCAGCTGCGCGAGCGGGTCACCCAGGACTTCGCCGAGATCGCCGGCCCGCTCGACCCCTCCGCCGGACCGCGCCGCGGGCGTGCGGAGGCCGTCGAGCGGTTCACCCTGGCCCTGGGCGGCCACATCAGCGGGCTGCCCCACGAGTTCGCCGTCCACGCGGCCCGCGAGGCGGCGATCCGCCGGGCCTTCGCCGAGGCGGAGCAGGCGGCCGGGTCCTGGCACCTGCAGCCCGAGGACAGCGCTCTCGCGGAGCAGTTCGGCGTCACCGCCGGGGACGTCCACCGGGCGAAGGAGGACGCGGCCCGGGACCTCGCCGAGGCCCTGGACCGCGAGGTCACCGAGTACGCCGACCGCCCGGACGTCCTGCGGCGCGCGATCGACGGTCTCACCGACACGGGCAACGTCCGCGACCTGCTGATGTACCGGGCCGTCCGCGAGGCGTCCCACCGCGTCGCCCGGACCACCGCCGACGTGGCGGCCCGCACCCACGACGGCCTGTCGGAGCACGCCGCCGAGCGGCTGACCGAGGGTCACGCCGACCGGACCGGCCGCGCCTTCGACGAGGTGTTCCGCACCCGTGAGGACCTGACGGCCCGCCGGGACGAATGGCGCCGCCGCCAGGACGAGCTGGCCGAGGAACTGGCCGAGCACGCCGCCTTCGAGCGGGAGGTCGCGCCCGCCCTCCGGGAGGCCGCCCGGGGCTTCGACGACCTGGCCCGGCCGCACGTCCTCGCCGAGGACCGGGCCGCCGTGCTCAAGCGCGAGTACGGTGACGAGTTCTTCGACCGCTACCGCGAGCTGTGGACCCTCGCCCACCTGGACGAGGTCTCCTGGCGCAGCCACGAGCGCACCCACGAGGACGCCTTCGCCCGCCGCGAGGAGCCCCGGTCGGAGGAGGCCCGGTCGGAGGAGGCCCGGGCCGACGGGGAAACGCGGCCCGAGGAACTCCGTGCCGACGAGCCCCGAGCCGACGAGCCCCGGCTCGACGAGGCGGAGGACCGCGGCCGCGAGCGCGCCGTCGACGAGATCCTCGACGTCCTGGCCCCGGTCCAGCGCGAGTCCGGCGGCGGGCGCCGCGAGCGCCCGGAGAGCCGCGAGGACACCGAACCGCGCGAGGACGCGGAACCGCGCGAGGAGAATGGCCCCGCGCACGAGGGGAACGACCCCGCGCACGAGGGGAACGACCCCCGCACCACGACCGAGACCGGGGAGCCCGTCGCTCCCGCCGAGCCGGTCCGGACGGTCGGCCGCAACGCGGACGACACCCCCGCGCCGGCCGGGCACGTCGAGGCACCAGTCGTGGCGCCGACCGTCGTCCACGGTCCGGTCGCCCCGCACGAGTCCGCCGACGCCGTGCACACCACCGAGGTCCGTCCCGGCGTGCACTGGGTGGCCGACCTCGGGCCCGCCCCCCGGGCCACCGAGCGGGCGCTCGCCCACTTCCCGGCCGACCCGGGCCACTTCACCCTCGCCTTCCACGGCACCGGCCCCGACGGCGCGCCGAGCCGGAACGGCCGGCCCGTCACGCCGCACGAGCTCGCCGGGGCCGCCCTCGACCTGTACGACCGGGGCGTGTGGGACGGCCGTCCGCTGCGCCTGGCCGGCTGCGACGCGGGCCGGGGCGGCGCGGACTCGTACGCCGCCCGCTTCGCCGGCGCGCTGCGGGAGCTGCGGCCCGAGCTGAAGGTCCAGGTGGACGCGCCGGGCGGCTCGCTCTGGTCGCGGCCGGACCGCGGGAAGGCCGACGGCACGCACGAGTTGGTGGTCGCCCGCACGGTCGGCTTCGACTCCGCCGGACTCCCGCGGGTCGAGGGCGGCGGGTCCTGGGTGCGACTGTCCGCCTCGCCGGACCACGCCGAGGTGCGGGTCACCCATGTGACCGGCCACCCCGGCGAGGACTCCGCTCCGGTGCCGACGAACCCCGGGCACCCGGCCCCCGAGCACCCGGCCGGGCCCGAGCACCGGATCGTCGAGCCGGACCCGGAGGCCCACGAGTTCGGCGTCGGACGGCAGGACCTGTACGCGAGGCCCGAGTACGACGCCGCGGTGCGGCGGTTCGAGGAGGCCGTCGGCAAGCTCGCCTACGACGACCCGAGGGCCCTGCGGGCCGCGCGCAACAGTGTGAACCGGCTGTACGAGGTGCTGAAGCGCGCGCACGAGGACCCGACCGGTGAGCGGGTGTACAAGGTCTTCCTGGGCGGAGACGTCACCTCGGCGGGGCAGGTCGGCGAGAACCTCACCCTGGACCAGTTCCACACGATGATCGAGACGAACGGCAACCTCCGTGAGCTGATGACCGCGTTCTTCAACGCCTCCTACGCCCAGGGGAACAAGGACACGGCCCCGCTCACCCTCAAGCACCTGCTGAACGACCTGGCCGACCGTCAGCCCGGGTCCGCCGACTACCGACTGTCCATGCTCGGCATGGACAACCCCCAGGTGCCGCAGCGGCTGGAGTTCCTCAACAGTCCGAGCCGGTGGTTGTCCTCCACGTTGTCCATGAAGGCCAGCTACTTCGCCAGGGACTACTTCGCCACGGGAGCGACCTTCCACAAGGCCACCTTCACGGAACAGACGGAGTTCCAGAGCAGCGCCAAAGCCCGTAAGGAGCGCCCGACCCCGATCCCGGTGGACGTGGCGGTGATCAACAGGGACATGCCGCTGAGCCCGCGCGAGCGCAGCTTCCAGGTGACGAATCCGCCCGGCGGCGTCCACTGGGTGCCGGGCGGATCCCGGTACGAGCTCAACACGGCGTCGGCGTGGTACGGGGAGACCCGCAACGACAAGGGACTGCACCTCACTGTCGGTCTGTCGGCCACGACGGCCAAGATGCTCACCGCGTTCCAGGCGCTGAAGGTCCCCGAGGTCTCTCCCGAGGACATGCTGCTGGCCCTGGTCGGCTGGATGCTGCCGCTCGGCGACCACACGCTCTACGAGATCCTCAAGGGCGCCGACCTGGCCCGGGAGCTCCCGCCGGTGCCGGCCGACACCCTGACCGAGGCGGCCGTCATGTACCGGCACGTGCCCGGCCTGCCCGAGGGCACGCTGCGTGAGGCGTCCGTGATGCTCCCGCACGAGTCGGTCTACCACCAGCTGGTCAGCCGGCCGCGCGACCAAGGCGGGTACCACGAGGCGGAACTGGCCCAGGTGGCCGTGGTGTGGGCGCGCATGACGGCGGACAACACCGCCAATCTCCTCCCGCACGAGCGGGAGTGGCTGGGCACCATCGGGCTGACGCCCGCCAAGCTCCGGGCGCGGCTGAGCCTGGCCCACGTCGAGGCCCTCAACATCTACACCGGGACGGCGTACCCGCTGATCAACGTGCTGCTCACGCACGACGGCGCGGTGACACTGGACTACGCGCTCGGCAAGCAGATCGACAACCTGCTGAAGGGGCCGGTGGACAACCTCCCCTCGGTCTTCCGGGACCACCAGGTCCTCGGGCCGCTGCTCGCGAGCGGTCCGCAGGCACGGACGGCCGAGGAGTCCGCGCGGGTCTCCGCGATGGCGATGGCGATGCTTCCGGCCCTGAAGACGGAGTTCCGGATCCACGCCGAGATGATCGTGGAGGCGCTGGACAAGCTGCCGGGCGCGACCGGGGTCGTCTACCGCGGCGAATGGGCGCCCGGCCGGCTGGACGGCCTGGAGAGAATGCTCCTGGCCGGGACCGGGGCGGGGAGCACCCACAGCAGTGCGGCGCTGCTGAGCACCAGCCGACTCGTCGAGACGGCGGAGAGGTTCCTGCTGCCCGACCGGGAGCTCACCAAGTACTGGCTGGCCCACCGCGTCCTCCGCCGGATCCGACTGGCGGGGGAGGGCGGTGTCGACATCACGCCGTTCTCCCGTTTCCTGCTCGAGGAACAGGAGATCCTGGTCAAGCCGGGAGCGGTCTTCACGTCCACGCACATCGGCAGGGGATCCTCCTACACCGGACCGTACGAGCGGGTCGACCAGGTGGAGACCGGGGCACCGCGACCGTTCGAGTGGCCGGAGGGGTCGCCCGAGTGGCCCCGGAAGCTGCACGAGGAGCTGAGGTCCGAGCTGACCCGCCTCGGCAACGGGACCGACCTGCGGTACGCCAAGGACCTGTGGCCGCTGGCGAAGGCGATCGGCGCCCACCGGGGAATGCCGGGCGCCGACGGCGCCGAGGCGACCACGCCCGACCCGGTCCTGGTCCGGCGGGCGACCGAACACGCCTGGGACACGGCCAGGATCGTCGCCACCCTGCACGGGGCGGCCGGTACCAGCCGCGCCGAACTCACCGACGTCTCGCTGGTCGTGACACTCGCCCGGACCGAACTGAGGTTCCCGCCCGACCGCCGGATCACCCTCGACGACCTGCACCTGTTCTCCATGCAGGTGACCCAGAACACCGAGGCCCACAAGCGCGATCTCCGCCGGCTGGTGGCGGTCGCCCGGGACATCACGTACACCGACCACGGCACGGCGATGGAGCAGCTCCGGAGGGCCTTGGCCGCGGCGGACCTGGCCACCACCGAGCAGGTCGGACAGGCCGTGCACCTGCTCGGTGACGCCTCCCCGAACCACGTGGCCGTCGCGCGGGCCCTGAGGGCGAGCGTGTTCCAAGGGGGGGACCACTTCAGCGTCCTGATGCCGACCGTCGACGGTGTGCCCCGGCTGGGCGGCGCCCCCCTGACCCCGGCCGAGGTCGCGCACGCCGTCTACAAGCTGACGACCGAGGGCGGGTGGGACCCCGCCCGCACACCGCTGCGCCTGCTCGCGACGGACCTGTACCCGGAGGGCCACCGGCCGTTCGCCGAACAGGTCCTCGAGCACCTGTGGCGGATGGACCACCGGATCACCGCGTACGCGGCGCGGGGGAAGGTCTGGCTCGTCCGGACGGACTTCGACACCTGGCACGTCGTCGCCGCCGAGCAGGCCGGTGTCAACGGAGCCGGGGAGACCGTGTACGCCGACCCCGGTACGTGGATCCGGCTGAAGTACGGCGTGCCCCCGGAGAGCACTCCTGCCTACTTCGACAGCGAGCTCACCCAGTTCACCGTCAACCCGGTGGCCAAGGGCGACATCGCGGGTCCGGCGCTCCACACCCTGCCGGTCGGCGGCGGCACCGCCCCGCCGAACTTCTGGGCCGACCACGCCGCGCTCGACCAGGCCGGGGTGGACCCGCAGCAGAACGTGGCGCCGCAGAACGCGGGCCTGCCCGCGGGGAACGCCGTCGGGGCCGGAGCGCCGCCGCACACCGGGCCGCTCGTGATGACCGTCGCGCACTGGTCCGATCCCGGCCGGCCGCTCCACGACGGTGCGGGCGGCAAGCACGGATGGGTGCTGGACGGCAGTGCGCTGCCGGAGTTCGGGTTCCTCAGCAAGTCGGACGCCTGGTTCCGGATCGTCGTGCACACCGACCACGAGGGGTACCCCACGGTCGGCGGATACCGGCCCGCCCCCGCGGAGATGCGCGCCATGATCCAGTCGCTGCAGCGGGACGGGCACTGGGACGGTCGGAAGGACATCGAGTTCGACGCGTGCCGCCTCGCCGAGGCCGACCGTGGCAACTACCTGCGGTCCATTCAGCGGGAGCTCCACAACGCGGGCCTGAACATCAGGATCCGGGCGGCCAGGCAGGACGTCTGGTTCGCGCCCGTCCCGGCGGCTCACGCCGACGAGCAGCTCCAGCCGACCGGGGGCCGGGCCTTCGTGGCGGCGGCCAAGGTGGGGTTCGACGCCGGCGGATTCCCGGTGATCGCCAAGGGAGCCGGCGTGTGGCTGGAGATCCACCCCTACGTCACGGGGGCCGCCCGGGCGCAGGAGAACTACGCGGTCGACCTGTCCGCGAGCGGCTACCAGCAGGTCGATCCCCACCAGGTCGTCACGGAACTCTCCGGCGACCTGAGGTTCGCCCGCGACGACGTCCCGCCGAACCACGACGGGATCGAGGAGGTGCACGAGGACGTCGCGTCGCAGCACGACGACGCGTCCGTGCACACCGGCGAGGACATGCACACCGGCGAGGATGTGCCGCAGCCCGGGCACACCGTGGTGGAGGCGGACGGCGGGCACGTCGTCCAGGGCCCGGTGGGGCCCGCCCGTCCGCCGCGGATCGACGAGCACGGCCTGGCCGCCTCGGACGTGCTGATCGGGCTCGGCAGCACCCGTACGCAGATCCTGGACCAGCTCACCCGGCGGTTCAGCCAGGTGCTGCACGGCGAGGAGCCGGCGGCCAGGACGCTCGCCGAGAGCCTGTTCGGCGCGGAGACGCTGCAGGCCAAGCTTGCCGCGCTGTCCCGCGGCGAGCGGTGGGACGTGCCGTTCTCGGTGGGCAGTTGGTCCGGCACCGTGCGGATGGAGGCCGAGGTCGGCCGCAGCAGCTTCGTCCGGACGGCCGAGAACTTCGAGTTCGAGTACGGCTCGGAGCGGCAGACCTCGGTCGGCGTGACCAAGGACCGGCTCTGGCAGCTGAACGCCGCCGCCCAGGGCAAGTTCAAGTTCGGCAAGCCCGCCGACCTCACCGAGACCGCCGGCTACCAGCACGGCCGGCAGCACGGGGTGACCGACGCGCAGGCCAGCCGGATGGTGGCCCGCGGCAAGACGGTGGAGACCGCCGCCCTGTACGACACCGGGTTCCACCTGACGGTGTCGTTCCTGGACCTCGTCCACCACGGCGCGGAGGTGCCCGGCGCGGCCGTGCCGCGGCCGGTCGGGCCGGTGGACGTGACGGCGCAGGTCGCCGTCCCGCTCCGGGAGACCGGTGGGCCGCTGCCGCTCGACGGACCGCCGCTGCTGCCGCCGCCCGGCTCGCGGGCGGGCGGGCGGCTGGCCGGCTCGCACATCGTCACCGACGTGTGGGCGGTGCCGCACCGGCCGGCGCCGGTGGAGACCGAGGCGGGGATCCCGCTCGGAGACCTGAACGCGCCCCGGCCCGAGGCCAAGGGCATGACCGGGTTCATCGCGGGTTTCGAGGAGCAGGCGGCCGAGCACTTCGGCGGCGACTGGCCCGCGCTGAAGGCCAAGCTGATCGAGGAGATCGACCTCGGCACGCTGCACCAGGACCTCAAGGCGCTGATGTCGGGCGAGACCCGCACCGTCGAGCTGGACGGCCTCCTCGGGGCGAGCACGGTCCTCACCCTGAAGAACGCCCGGATCCACCGGATCGAGCACACGGCCGACCTGCCGACCACCGAGTTCAACATCGCCACCGGCACCTCCCGTACGCACGTCGAGCAGTCCACCAGGAGCTCGGGGTGGCAGTTCCCGCTGCCGCTGAGCGCGAGCGGATCGGCCAAGAACGGCGGCGGCGGGGCCGGCGCGGGTGCCAGGACCGGCCGGGAGAAGGTCGGGCTGCACGGCGGCGGCGACGACCTGGGGCTGGGCACCAAGGTCAAGTCCACGGCGGCGGTGTTCGACGGCGAGGCGCGGATCGAGGTCGAGTTCGGCGCCCGGCGCCGCGGGCCGCAGACCGTCCAGGCCCGTACGGTGGACGCCGGGCTCGGGTTCCGGGTGGTGGTCGACCGCTCGGAGACCGTCCAGGCCCCCGTCCACGCCGGCGGGGACCAGGCGGGCCACGAGCAGGCGGGCCCCGTCGCGCACCAGGAGTCCACGGCGCTGCCGCCCGGCACCCTGGTCCCGCACCCGCCGACCGGCATCTGGCACGGCGCGGCCGAGTACACCGGGCTGCCCGTCACCACCGTCGTCCGCGACGTGCACAGC
The DNA here is from genome assembly GCF_014656195.1 of Kitasatospora xanthocidica. Lineage (GTDB taxonomy): Bacteria > Actinomycetota > Actinomycetes > Streptomycetales > Streptomycetaceae > Kitasatospora > Kitasatospora xanthocidica. Next base: position 145,907 of record NZ_BNBY01000013.1, read on the forward strand.
GTCGCCCCGCTGCACGCGCGGCTGGACGAGATCGGCCGCGCCCAGTTGGGCGAGAAGGCCTGGCGCGAGGTCCGGCAGGACGTCCTGCGGGCGTTCTCGCAGTCCGCCGTCGGCGCCCACCTGGTCGGCATGACCCACGACGTCCCGCTGCGCACCCCCGCGGTCACGCTCGGCGCGCTGAGCAAGCTCGGCATCGGCGTCACCGCGCACGCCACCGCGCTGACCTACCGGCGGGAGCAGGCCTCGGCGGACCTCAACCCGGTCCGGGAGAGCACCACCTTCGCCTCGCAGCGGTTCCTGAACTCCGACAGCCGCAACGTCACGGCGCAGGGCTTCGGCAAGGGGCCGGTGCACACCCGGGAGGACGTCCTGGACGGGAACGGCAAGCCGTTCCAGGACTCGCTCCAGGGCACCGCCACGGTCACCCACGAGGTGCGCGACCGGGACGGCTGGCGGGGCGGCGACTCGGCCAAGAGCTACGCGAACGGCAAGTACCGCAGCGCGCAGGTGCTCTACGACGCGACCTTCGAGCTGCACCTGACGGTGAACGGGAAGCCGCACGGCGACCCGGTCCGGCTGGACGCCTCGTTGAGCATGGAGCAGGCGCACACCGAGCCCCGGGCCCGCGGCAGCCGGGTCATCGCCAACCCCTTCGACGGGGTGGCGCCCCGGCTGGACGGGGCGCGTCCGCAGCCTCCGGTCCAGCCGGCCGCCGCCGGGCAGCCCCCCGCGCACCTGCGCGTGCCCGACCGGCTCGGCCACTCCGACGTGGTGCTGAGCGTCGGCCGGCGCGGCCCGAGCGTGCTGAGCGAGGTCGAGCGGGTCCTCGCCACGGCCGGCCCGGTGAGCGCCCGGGCCTCGGCCCGGCTCGCCGCGCAGCTCGACACGGCGGGCCTGACCGCCTCGCTGTCCCGGCTCAGCCGGGGCGGCCGGATGGTGCTCGCCGTGGACACCGGGAACTGGAAGGGCACGGTGGAGGTCTCCGTCGCCCCGCTGGCCCTGCGGCACCGGCGCACGGTGGACGGGTTCGAGTTCGAGCTCGGCAGCCAGCAGCGCACCACGGTCGGCTACAGCTGGGACCGGATGAGCCGCTGGCGCGGCGGCCTCTCGCTCAAGGGCACCGTCCCGCACGTGAGCGTCTCCGGCGAGTACGCCCGCACCCGGGACGGCGTCCGGGGCCTCACCATCGAGCGCACCGGCGGCACCAACAGCCGCGGCAAGAGCACCGAGACGGCCGAACTCTTCGACGGCGACGCCGCGTTCACGATCCGCTTCGCCCCGGACCTGCTCCACCGGCCGCTGGCCGGGACCACCGCGGTGGCACCCGTCGTGATCGCCGCGCCGCACCGCGAGGTGGTCCGGCCGCCGGTCGTCGACGGCCCGCCCGTCCGGCACCTGCCGGACCGGCGGTTCGGCTCCTCCGACATCGTCACCCGGATCCACCTCGACGGCGGGAACGGCCTGGTGCACACCGGGCCGGGAGCCGTGACCCGGGTGGTCACGAGCCTGGAGGACCGGGGCCGGGCGGTCCTCGGGCGGGACTGGACGGGGATGCGGGCCAAGCTCCTCGAAGCCCTCGACTTCGACCGGCTGCACCCGCTGCTGAAGCCGATGACCTCCGGCCACGAGATCGTCCTGACGCACGGCCGCAGCACCGTGCGGATCACCGCCTCGGTGGACCGGATCACCAAGTCCGGCGACGCCCCCCAGGTCGAGTTCAACATCGGCGCGGGCGCCCAGACCGCCTTCACCAGCTCCGAGGTCGGCACCAACTCCGGCAGCGGGCACGCGGACTCGGTCGGCGTCACCGTGCTGGCGACGACCGACCCGCTGGGCGCCGGCGTGGCCGTGGTGGCCGGCGGCGGTGTCACCCACACCCGCCGGCAGGACACGCTGGAGCACCGCCGGGACGTCCTGGTGACCGGGGCCGCCGTCAAGTCCAAGGTCGCGGCCGAGGCGCACCGGGCCGACGTCCGGCTGTCCGTGCTGATGGAGCGCCGGCCCGCGGTGCACCTGCCCGGCGACGGGCGGCCGGTGCCGACCCCCGTCCAGCCGCCGCGGTCCGGGCTGCGCGCGGCCGTCCACGGCCTGGCCGAGGCCGGGAACGCCGTCGTCCCGCAGTGGCGGCTGCGCCGTACGGTCGCGGAGACCGTCGTCCACGCCGACGTGCTGACCGAGCGCGACCGCGCCGCCGACGGGCCCACCGCGCGCGGGCAGCGGCAGGGCGTGGTCGCCGCGCGGGAGGTGCGGGTGCCGCCGGCCGAGGTGTTCACCTCCGGCCTGCGCCCCGGGGACGTGCTGCGCTGGGCCGGCGACACCTCGGGCCTGCGCGCCCTGCTCCGGATCGAGGGCCCGCGGTTCTTCGGCGAGGGCACCTGGAAGCGGCTGGAACCTATCGTCAGCGCGGGCCTGAGCCACGCCCAGCTCTCCTCGCTGCTGGCGCCCGCGACCGGGCCGGCCGGGCAGCAGCGGCCGGTTGCCACCCCGTCGGTCGGCCGGCGCTGGTTCGTCGACGACGCCGAGGTGACCGTCCGGCTCTCCCTCGTCCAGCTGGAGTACCACGGGGACAACGCCGCGGCGGCGCTCAGCCCGGCGAACGAGTCGGGCGGCGGCCATCGGAGCACCCGGCTGACCGGGCGGCAGTGGAACGTCCGGGCCCAGGCCGGTGCCCAGGGCGACCTCGGCGGCAACGTCGAGGGCACCGCCTCGCTGCTCGGCGGGGTCACCCACCGGCAGCGCGCGGGCGTGGTCACCGAGGCCGGCGGCCGCACCGTGGCCAACGCCAAGGCGGCCACCCCGATGGCCCGGTACACCGGCTACGTCAAGGTCGAACTGGACCTCCGCAACGGCGACACCGGTACGGCGCGGGAGCTCGGCGGCGACGGGTCGCCGGTCGGCCTGGTGCCGATCGAGCTGGAGATCCCGCACGCCCACACCACCCTGGGCCTCTCGCCCGCCGACCACTGGACGCAGTTCACGCCCGACCACCCCGGCGGCCACGCCCTGCCGCAGGCCCTCCCGCTCGCGGTCCAGGTGGCCCGTGCGCTGACCCCGCACCACGACGGGGGCGTGCACGTGCTGCACGACCCGACGGCCGCCCCCGCCGCGCGCGAGCAGGTCGAGCGGAACGTGCGCTGGATCCAGCAGGACCCGCGCTACTTCACCATCGCCTACCACGCCGTCACCGAGGACGGGGCGCCCGGCTGGAACGGCGGGACGCTGCACCCGGACGCGCTGGCCGACCGGCTGGCGGAGCTCCACCGCAGCGGCGAGTGGGACGGGCGGCCGCTGCGGTTCGCCGCCTGCGACGCCCGGGCCTACGCCGAGCAGGTGCTGACCGCACTGCGCGAACGGCTCCCGGACGCGGAACTGGACGCGTTCGTCACCGACGGCAAGCTCTGGGTGGCCCCGCACCAGGGCCGTACGCACCTGGTGGTCAGCCGGGACGTCGGCTGGGACGCCGCCGGCCGGCCCCGGGTGGAGCCGGGCGGCGAATGGCTGCACCTGCGGGTGCCCCCGGCCGGCGCGAACGAGCAGGCCGGTCCCCAGCACGAGCAGGCCGGGCCGGCGAACGAGGGCGCCGGCGTCGGCGCCGGCGAGGCCGTGCACGGGCCCGTCGTCCAGGTCGTCGCGGTCCACGGCCCGGCGCTGCACGACCCGCACCCGTTGGCCGAGGCCACGCCCGAGCACCCGATCACCGACCGGCGCGGCCTCCAGCCGCTCGGCACCGACCCCAAGCAGGCGCTCCACGCCACCCCGGAGCACCGGCAGCGGGCCGAGGCCTTCGAGGCGAAGCTGGGCGCCTACGCGTACCACCACCCCAAGGCGCGGGCCGCGGCCCGCAACGCCGTGCAGCGGCTCTACGACGCCCTGCGGGCCGCCCACCCGGACGTCGGCCAGGAGACGCTGTACAAGGTCTTCCTCCGGGACGACAAGGGCTCCGCCGGCCAGGTCGGCACGGACCTCACCCTGGCCGAGTTCCGGACCATGGTGGACACCGGCAACACCCGCGAACTGATGACCGCCTTCTACAACGCGGCGTACATCAACGACTCCGACCACGGACTGAAGAAGGTGCTGCAGGCGCTGCTGGAGTCGGGGGACGCCGGCTCCGCCCGGGCCGAGGCGATGGGCCTGGACCTGCGCGAGCTGAAGACCCAGGCGGACTTCCTCAACGGCGGCCTGGTCACCGTCCTCGGCAAGGTGCCCGGCCTGGACTCGATGTTCACCAAGGACCACTTCGGCACCGGCGTCGTCATCAAGCAGGGCGCACAGCCGCTCAAGGCCGGCAAGGAGTACCTGTCCAGCCTGGACGCCCGGGTGCGGCGCCCGGAGCCGCTGAACGACCTGACGGCGGCGCACTTCGCCGAGCACGGCATGCCGCTCAGCCCCAGGGAGCTGACGTTCCAGGAGCACGACGGCGGCGACGCCCCGCTGGGCTGGAAGTCCGGCCACTCGCTCAACACCATGAACGAGAAGTCCGCCTGGTACGGCGAGGCCCACCTCGACAAGAACATGCCGGTCAGCACGGGCATCTCGGCCACCACGGCCAAGATGCTGAACGCCTTCCGGCTGCTCGACGTCCGCGACAGCCGGCCGCAGGACATGCTGCTGGCCCTGGCCGGCTGGATGCTGCCGCTGCGCGACCACTCGCTGTACGAGATCCTCAAGGGCGCCGAGCTGCTGGGCGACCTGCCCCCGGTCCCGGCGCACGCCCTGGGCGACGTGTCCTCGATGTACCAGCACATCCCCGGCATCCCGCAGCACGAGGTCCGCGCCGCGCTCGGCGAGGACGGCATGCTGCCGCACGAGGCGGCCTACCACGAGCTGATGTCCACGCCGCGCGCCGAGGGCGGCTGGTCCGACGTGACGGCGGCGGCCTCGCGGGCGAACCGGGCGGCGTTCCAGGCCGCCCGTGACGGCGAGGCCGGTGTCCCGGCCCCGGTCGTCGGCTGGCTGGGCCGCAACCCGATGACCGCCCACGAGGTGCTCGACCGGCTGACCCCCGCGCACTTCGACGCGCTCGCGTACTACAGCGGTCCCTCCCACGCGCTGATCAACGTGATGCTGCGGTTCGGCCCGCTCAGCCGGCGGACCGCGCTGGAGTACCAGATCAACCGGCTGCTGGAGAACGGGTTCCCGCAGCTCCTGCCGTCCGTCCTCCGGCACGACCCGGTGCTCGAACCGTTGCTCACCCAGCCGCCGCACGCCCGTTCCGAGGCGGACCGGAAGGCCCTGCGGCCCGCCGTGAAGCGGCAGCTCCCCCGGATCGAACGTGAACTCCTCGTGCACACCGAGCTGCTGAACGAGGCACTGGCCAAGCTGCCCGCCTGGAGCGGGGAACTCTGGCGCGGCGAGCGGGTGGTGGGCCCGCTGAACGCGATCGGCAGCAGGCTGTCGCCGACCTACGCCGGGTCGACCTACCGCAACCGCGACTTCGTCAGCACCAGCACCGAACGGAACGTCGCCCGGAACTTCATGCAGACCCGACCGCAGCTCGCGATCACCCACCCCGCCCTGGTGCACTACACCGTGGACGGCGGCGGCAGCGGCTTCGACATCCAGCCGTTCTCGCACCAGCAGGGCGAGCACGAGGTCCTGCTCCGCCCCGGCAGCACCTTCGACCTCAGTGACCGGACGATCGTCCTCGACCCGGCGTCCCGGGAGTACTTCGAGCAGATCGAGCTCACCGAGCGGCCGGTGCCGGAGGCGTTCCCGAAGGCCACTCCCGAGGACCTGAAGCTGCACGAGAAGCTGGCCGAGCTGGCCAACATCCCGGTGCTGCGCACCCACGAGGACCTGTGGCCGCTGGCCGAGCACATCGGCGCGGACCACCGGCGCCCGCTCTCCGGCCGGTTCGGCGAGCTGCTGTCGGGCGAGGCGGCCCGCCGCGACGCGAGCACCAACGCCTGGCACACCGCGAAGCTCGCCCTGGAACTGCGGGGCGCGGACCGGATCACCCTGGACGGCCTCACCCGGGTGCGCCGCACCGCCGACCTGGTCCGCGAGGCCCTGCCGGTACCGGCGGGCCACCCGGTCACCAAGGCGCACCTGGAGGACTACGTCCGGAAGCTGCGCGGATCGAACGGCGACGAGGTCGCGGCTGCCGACCTGGAGCACCTGGTCACCCTGGTCGACGGGCTCAAGCGACCGGGCCACGCGGTGACCGTCGGCGCGCTGGAGCACGCCTGGCGCGACCCCGGGAACGCCCCGGCCTCCGAACTGCTCCCGCTGGACCGGCCGGACCTCTACTGGGTGGGCGGCCGGGGCGACGACTGGCGCACGCTCACCGAGTCGGTGTTCCCGCACTTCCCGGACGCGGCCTCCTACCTCACCCTGGCCATGCACACCTCCGGCGGCGTACCGGTCCTGGACCACGTCACGGTCGCGCCGGCGGACATCGCGCGCGGACTGCTCAAGCTCCACGAGGCCGACGCCTGGGACGGGGTGAAGCCGCTGCGCTTCGTCGGGTGCGACCTCAACCCCGTACCGAACCGGGAGTACGTCCGGGAGGTCATGCAGTTCGTCTGGGACGCCGGCCTGCACGAGGCGGTGGCCTACGCCGCCGACGGCCGGGTCTGGTTCACCCCGGCGCGCGACGCGCACGGCGCGGTGGACCCCGGGCGTCCCGGCCACCTGGTGGTCGCCTCCGACGTGGGCGTGACCGCGTCCGGTCGGCCGGTCGTCGTCCCCGGCGGCACCTGGCTGCGCATCGCCCGGGACACCGAGACCCAGGTGCTCGGCCCCTACCTGACGGGCGACCACGCCGGCGCCGAGTACCCGACCGTCGAGGAGTACCGCCTCCACGGCCGGCTCACCGGCGCGGTGAGCTTCGGCCACGAGACCCCCGTCCTCGACCAGCAGCACACCCCGCCGGGGGAGCACCCCGGTGACGGGCCCGGCCCCGACGCGCTGCCGTTCCAGGAGCTCACCCTCGCGCCCGTCGTCACGCCCCCCGTGGCGGCCGCGGTGCGGCACACCGTCTTCGACGAACCCGGCTACCGCACCCACGCCGAGGACTTCGAGGAGGCGCTCGGCACCTGGGCCGCCGGAGACCCCAGGGCGCTCCACGCGGCCCGCGAGGCGCTGCGCCGGGTGGCCGAGGAGACCGGGACGGAGGAGCCCGCCGGCCTCCTCACCGACGGGAGCCTGCCCGAGGTGATGCGGGCGTTCCACGAGCGGGCCGCCGCCCGCTTCCGCGCCGACCGCCCCGAGGTCCCGCAGGCCGACGAGGCCTGGCACGCGGACCTCGCGGGCCGGGGCATCCGCACCGTCGCCGGGGTCTCCCGCGCCGCGGCCGAGGCCATGGACGCCTACCGGAAGCTCGGCGGCGCCGAGCCCGAGCCGTTCGCCCGGGCCCTGTACGGCTGGCTGCTGCCGGACGGCGGGCACTCGCTGCACGAGGTGGTCGCGGGCATGAAGCTCGCCGGGGCGTTCCCGGAGCACGGGCACGCCGACGGCACCGGGCTGTACCGCGACCTGCCGGGAGTGCCGCTGTACGAGCTGCGCCCGCCGGTGGAGAGCTGGGACGGCAGCCCGATCGGTCCGGTCTCCGAGCACCCCGCGCCCGCGGCGCTGACGGACGGGCTGCCGCACGAGCGCGCCTACCTGGACTGGGCCGCGACCTCGCGGGAGGTCGACGGAGCGGTCCTCGCGGAGACGACGAACCGCCGGGAGATGCTGGCGGAGACCGAGCCCGCCCCCGCGCAGGGTGTGCCCGCCTACCAGGACTGGATGGCCCGTAACGGCGTCGAGAACGCCAAGGAGGTGACCGACCGGCTCGGCCACGCCCACTTCGTGGCGCTCTACACCTACACCGGGCCGGCCTACTCGCTGATCAACGTGCTGCTGAAGAACCCGGGCCCCGGCGCCGTACCCGCGCTCCGCGAGAAGATCGCGACACTGATCGCCAAGCACTACAAGGACGGGACCGCCCTCCCGAAGTCGATCGAGGACCTCGCGCGGCAGGCCGAGGGCACGTCCGGGCGCACCGACCCGTGGACCCTCGCCAGGTCCCTGACCGACGAGCGACTCGGCGCCATCCAGAAGGAGATGGCGCTGCACAGCCACCTGCTGGCGGACGCCCTGGAGCTGCTGCCCGCGTCCACGGGGACGCTGTTCCGCGGCGACGGCACCCTGGTCGACCCGTCGCGGCCGAACGGCCGCCCGGCCGGACCGGACTACGGCGGCGACGTCATCCTGCACCGCACCTTCGCGAGCTTCAGCCGCAACGAGAACACCTCGCTGGTCTTCATGCGGAAGTACGACGGGACGACGGAGTACCGGGTCCTGCTGGAGGTGGAGGCCACCGGCGTCAACGGCCGCGACATCGCGCCGTTCTCCTCGCACATGGCGGAGGACGAGGTCCTCTTCCTGCCCGGCGCCCGGATGCGGGTCACCGAGCGCACGCTCCTGGAGGCGGAGGACGGCGTCCCGTACGTCCGGCTCAAGGCGCGCGAGGAGCCGGCCGAGGACACCTCCGGGACCGACGACACCGCGCACACCGACAACTCCGCGCACACCGCGCACACCGCGCACACCGACGACACTGCCGGCACCGCCGGTCCGGGCACCCGTCCGGACCGCACCGAGCAGCCCGCGCCGCCGTCCGGCGGAGTACGGCTGGACGACGGCCGGACCGTCCCCGACGGGCAGCTGCTCACCCACCCGATCACCGACGCCACCGGCCGGGAGCGCGGACAGGCGCTCTTCGACGAGGGTGACTGGGCGTCGCGGTCGGCGCTCTACCCCGAGCTGAGCGAGGTCACCACCTTCGTCCCCCGCTCCGCCGACGGCGTCGCCACCGGTGCGCCGCAGCGGGTGCCGTGGGACGGGAAGCACACCTACTTCTTCGCCGCCCACGCCGGACCGCACGGGTTCGACCTCCCGCTGGCCGACGGCACCAAGGCCCACGGGGTCACCGGCACCGAGGTCGGCGGGCTGCTCAAGCGCAAGCTCGCCGACCTGGCCCTGAAGGCCGCCGACGCGCACGACCCGGTCGACGGCAGGCCGGCCTCGATCACGTTGCTCAGCTGCGAGTCCGCCGAGCACGCCCAGGCCGTCGCCCGGCAGACCGGACTGCCCGTCCACGCCCCGACCGGCCGCACCGGCGTCAGCGGCAGGCCCGCCGGCCCCGACGGTCCGTCGACCGCCGCCCTGTACGTCAAGGCCGCCCCGGACGGTTCGTCCGGGCTGTTCCGGACCTTCCACCCGGACCCCGCCGGCGACACCCCGGGCACGCCACCGCCGTCGGGGCCCTCATCCGGTGGCCCGACCAATGGGCCGCGCCCCGCGGGTGACGCGCTGGACAACATGTGGAACGGCGAGCACGGCGAGGGCCAGGAGCAGGCCGGCCCGGTGGTCGAGGAGTACGCGGACCGCGTGGTCCACCGCTACCCGGACGACGTCGAGATCCACTTCTTCCCGGGGGGAGAGCAGGTCCACTACCTTCACGACGGAGTCGAGGTCCACTACCTGACGGACGGCCAGCAGCTCCACTACGTGGACGGGCAGCTGGTCCAGCACGTGCAGTCGCAGTCGCAGTCGCAGGAGCCCGGGTACCGCCTGCTGGCCGACGTCCTCGCAGACCGGGGCGTCCGCGTCGACCCCGACCTCCCGCAGCCCCGGTACGCGGTGCCGCCGCCGCAGGAGGCGCTGGCCGGTCCGGAGCTGCCCGCCCGCCCCCTCGCGACCGACCGCGACCTCGACGTGGCCGAGCTGCTGGCCGAGCAGAGCACCCCGCCGATGTGGCGCCACGACCTCGGCCTCCTGTACCGCTGGGAGCGGCAGCGGCCGGGCATGCAGGACTACGAGCACGTCTTCGAGCAGGGCCTGGCGCCGAGGCAGGAGAACCGCCACGTCGACCTGCGGGACTACGTGGGGAACAACGAGGCGTCCTCCTTCGTGAGCACCACCCGCTCCGACCGGGCCCAGCACGTGGACTGGGGCACCCACCGCCGCTACGTGATCGACGCGCCGGGCGGCATCGACGTCCGGGCCACGCTGGAGCAGCCGGGCCTCACGGAGCTGGAGAACGAGGTCGCGTTCCCCGGCGGCATCGACCCGCAGTACGTCGTGGGCGTCGAGCTGGTGGAGGACGTCCCCCTGGACCCGGCGACGGGTGTGTACGCCGAAGAGGTCGTCTTCATCCCGAACGAGGCGTACTGGCCCAGCCACCGCGACTTCGAACAGGTCGAGCTGATGCGGGAGCGGGTGCTGACCGCCCAGACCGCCGACGAGCACGCCGACGAGCACTCGGACGAGCACGCGGACGCCACTGACGCGGAGGCCGAGCACTCGACCGACAGCGACTCGGCGAGCGACCACTCGGTCGACGACATCGCGAACGTGCTGAACGACCTCGCGGTGGGCTCCGACTCGGACAACAGCGCCGTGCCGCCGACCGGCGGCGGCCAGCTGCCGCCGTCCGCGGCCTGGCTCAACACCGGCCTCTGGCAGCAGCACGGCATCACCGGCCACCAGGCCGCCGAGGGGTTCCTCGCCAACGGCGGCTGGGAGCTGACCCCGCAGCAGTTCCACGCCATGCCCCGGGACTTCCAGGCCCGTTACGCGGAGGTGGAGTTCCTGCGCCGGATCGGCTACCAGCCGCACGAGGCCGAGGCCCGGGACGAGGCACTGGCGGAGATGACGCAGAACGTCGTCGACCTGGAACCCCACCACAAGGAGTCCCTGGAGTTCTACACGCAGCCGAGCGAGGACGGCGAGGGCGACGCCGCCGACGAGCTCTCGTACTTCCAGGTCAAGCAGGCCCAGATGGCGCGGGCCGTGAACCCCCAGCTGGACATCGCGACGGCGCTGCCGCACGGCGAGGCGATCCAGGAGCACATCACCGCCATCGACGAGGCCATCGAGCAGTGCCCGGTGACCACCCCCCTCCTCGTCAGCCGCGGCGCGCCGTTCATCGGGCTCCGCCGGCACCCGGAGAACCTGCGGTACGACCAGTTCGTCGAGGAGCCCACCTACGTCTCCGCCACCGTGGGGGGCCACCTGCACCCGTCCTTCGCCGAACGGCTGATCCGGATGCACCTGTTCGTGCCGGAGAACTCCAGGGGCGCCTACCTGCCGGGGCTCTCGGAGAGCCCGGACGAGCTGGAGATCCTCTTCGGGGGCGGCCTGCGCTGGGTCCCCACCCGGATCATCCCGCCGCTCGTCCCCCTGAACCGGCCCCTGGACGACGGGGAGGAGCCGGTGCCGCCGGAGAGCCAGTGGATCGTCTACGGCAAGCTGGAGGACCCGCCCGTGTACTCCGACGACGAGTTCGAGGACTACGGTGACTGATCCCCGCCCCCACCCCACCGAGAAGACCGGGAAGACCGAGAGGACCGCGATGACCGCTTCCGACCAGGGCCGCACTGGGCCCGTTCCCGCGCCGCCGGTGCCCGAGCGGATCCTGGCCGCCGCGAAGGCCGCCCCCGGGCAGTGGATCGGGCTGGTCGACCCGTACTGGCGGGGCGAGGGGGAGCCGCCGGACTGGGCGGTGATCGGGCGGTGGCGCGCGGGGGAGGACGGCTCGGTCGAGGAGTTCGCGGAGAACGGGGAGTACCGTCCCTCGCCGCTGGCGCGCGAGTGGCCGGCGCCGACCGACCCGGTGGACGCGGCCGTCCAGCTGGCCGCGACCGGGTACGGGCCGGCCGAGGACGTCTACCGCGCGCTGGCCGCCGCCCGCTTCGCCGTGCTGCTGGACGGGTCCGGCGGCGTCGGCGGGTTCGGGCTCCCGGACGGCGCGCCGGCGGTGGTGGTGTACTCCGCGCGGTCCTGGCTGGAGGCGGCGGGGAACCCCGACCACGCGGTGATCGGGCCCGGCACGCTGCTGGAACGGCTGCCCCCGGGCCTCGGGATCGTGGTCAACCCCGGTGCCCCGGCGGCCATGCGGCTGGATCCGGGTGCGCTCTGGTCCGCCCTCGACGCCCGCGACCGCGCGGGGGAGCCGGCGCACCCGCCGCGCCCGTTCGACTGACGCCCCCGCCCGGGGACGACGAGAGGGCCCGCCAACCGTCACGGTGGCGGGCCCTCACGCTTGTCGGGCTCAGCCCGCGAGCCCGCGCAGCGCGTGGTAGACGCCGCAGGCCTGGAGGGCCAGCGGCAGCAGGGCGAGGGCGCACAGGGTGTGCAGGATGTCGGCGAGGCGCCCCCAGTACGGGAGCAGCCGGCGGCCGGGCACCGTCCAGGCGACGACCAGCAGCGCGACGGCCACCGTCAGCAGGCCGCCCACCAGGGCGAGCCGCCCGGTCGCCGAGGCGGTGGTGGCGGCCCGGGTGAGCAGCACGAGGGCGCCGAGCACACCGGGCAGCAGGACGGCCAGGCGCTGGCGGATGCTGCCGACGGCCCGGCCGTGCAGCAGGAGCAGCAGGCTCAGGGCGGCGGCCTCGGCGGGCCCGGCCCAGCCGTCCGCGAACGGCAGGACGGCCAGGCAGGCCGCGCAGACCAGGCCGACCGCGGTGTGCAGGGCCATCAGGTAGTCGTCGGCGACCAGGGCGCGGGGCAGGACGGCCTCGGCCGGGACCGGCTCGATGTTCTCCTGCAGCTCCTCCGCGTTGCGCGGCAGCATCGGCAGCCGCAACCCGGACAGCCGGAACGCCGTCGACGGCACGAAGGCGCCGACCAGCACCGCCACCACCGCGACCACCGCGACCAGCTGGGCGGGCGTCAGGCCGGCGAGCACCAGCACCCCCGACACCACCCCGAGCAGCGCGACCAGCGCCACCCCGAGGAACAGCGGCGCCGCCGCGCCGACCGCCGCCAGGGCCAGCACCGCCACCCCGGCCCCGGCCGAGGAGGCCGCCAGCACCCGGGCGCCGAGCAGGTCGTCACCGCCCGGCCCGCTCGGCAGCAGCAGCGCGGCCAGCGCCAGGTACGGCACGGCGGCGGCGCCCAGCGCGGCGCCCGCGCCCGCGTCGGCCATCGCCCGGGAGGCGCTGGCGGCGCCGAGCAGCAGCAGGAGCGCGACGGCCGCCGCGGCCGCCTCGCGCGGCGCGGCCGGACCGGGCAGCGCCAGCAGCACCCAGCCGGCCGCCAGCGCGGTCAGCGCCAGGGCCAGGGCCAGGATCCGGGTCAGGCCCGGGCGCCAGGTGTCGCCGCGCTCGTTCATGCCGGTGGCGACGCCGTCGACCAGGTCGTCGAAGTGCACCGGCGGCAGGGTCCCGTGCCGCTCCCGCAGGTACAGCGCGTCACCGTCGTGCAGGCCCAGGGACTCGGCGCTGCGCTCCTCGTCCAGCGGGTCCTCGCCGAGCCGCTGCAGCACCCAGCCGCCGTGCTCCAGCCCCTCCTCGGCGAGGTCGGGCCCGGCGTGGCCGAGGATCGCGGGGAGCAGGTCGGCCAGCGGCACGTCGGCCGGGACGGACAGTTCGAAGACCGCCTCCGGCGCGTGGAACCTCAATCGGCACAGTCCTGCGACGACACTGCTGCTCACGCCTGTCCTCCGGCTCGGTGGTGCTGCTCTCGGCCTGCGCGCACCGCTTCGGCGTACTGCTTCGGCGTACTGCTTTCGCGTACTGCTTCCGCGTACCGCTTCTGCGCACTGCGCGTTCCCGCCCGTTGAACGGCTCGTCCGGCGCGGCGCGTTCAAACCGGCCCGCCGCCCGCTGAACCTCCCGCGCCACGCCGTCCGTCAGCCAGAGGGAACGGTCCCGGCGGTAAGGAGTCCCTGAGTGAGCGTGGTGCTGGTCAAGCGGACGCCCCGGCGTCCGGGGCCCGAGATGCCGGACGGCGAGATCCAGCTGCAGGAGCCGCCGGGTCTGCCGGAGAAGCAGAGCGGCATGGCGAGCGTGATCAGCATGGTCCCGATGGCGCTCGGCTCGCTGTCGATGGTCTTCATGTTCCTGCACCCCGGGGGCAGCGGCGACGGCGGCGGCGCGCTCAGCTACGTCGCGATGGGCATGATGGCGCTGTCCGCCGTCGGCATGCTGGTCACCCAGCTGATCCGCGGCTCCAGCGACCGCAAGCAGCAGCTGCGCGCCGAGCGCCGCGACTACCTGCGCTACCTCTCCCAGATGCGCCGCCAGGTGCGCCGCTCGATCGACGCCCAACGGCAGGCGCTCGCCTGGCGCCACCCCGCCCCGCAGGAGCTGTGGTCGCTGGTCGGCACCAGCCGGCTGTGGGAACGCCGGGCCGCCCACCCGGACTTCAGCGACGTCCGGATCGGCCTGGGCTCCCAGCGCCTGGCCACCCCGCTCGCCCCGCTCGCCACCAAGCCGGTCGAGGACCTGGAGCCGCTCTGCGCCCACGCCCTGCGCCGCTTCATCCACGCCTACGGCACGCTCGCCGACCAGCCGATGGCCATCCACCTGCGCGGCTTCGCCCACCTGCTGCTGCGCTCCGACGACCCGGACGCCGCCCGCGCCATGGTGCGCGCCGTGCTCGCCCAACTCGCCGTGGTGCACGGCCCGGACGAGCTGGCCGTCGCCGTCGTCACCGACGCCGAACGGCGGGCCGACTGGGAGTGGGCCAAGTGGCTGCCGCACGCCCTGCACCCGACCGACACCGACGGCGCCGGCCCGGTCCGGCTGGTCGCGGGCAGCCTCGGCGAGGTCGAGCAGCTGCTCGGAGAGGAGTTCACCGGCCGCCCCGGCTTCGAACCGGACGCCGTACCCGACCGCGACGAACCCTTCACCGTCCTGGTCCTCGACGGCCCCGGCGCGCACACCGGCAGCCGCGCCGCCCTCACCGGCTACCGCAACGCCGTCCTGATCGACCTCTCCGACAGCCTGGAGTGGCGCCCCGGCCGCACCACCCTGCGGCTGCGGATCGAGGACGGCCGGCTCACCATGGTCGGCTCCGACCGCAACCGCAAGGACGTCGTCACCGACCTCGGCCGGCCCGACGCGCTCACCCTGCCCGCCGCGACCCGCCTCGCCGCCCAGCTCGCCCGCTACCGCATCGCCGACGGCGTCGACTCCGCCGAACCGCTCGCCACCGACTTCGACCTCACCGCCCTGCTCGGCATCCCCGACCTGCACGCCCACGACGTCGACGGGCTCTGGGCCCAGCGCGGCATCCCGCAGCGGCTGCGGGTCCCGCTCGGACTCGGCCCCGACGGGCGCCCCGTCGACCTCGACCTCAAGGAGTCCGCCCAGGGCGGCATGGGCCCGCACGGCATGCTGATCGGCGCCACCGGCTCCGGGAAGTCGGAACTGCTGCGCACCCTGGTGCTCGCCCTGGCCGTCACCCATTCCTCCGAGGTGCTCAACTTCGTCCTGGTCGACTTCAAGGGCGGCGCCACCTTCCTCGGCCTCGACACCCTGCCGCACACCTCCGCGGTGATCACCAACCTGGCCGACGAGGCCTCCCTCGTCGACCGGATGCGCGACGCCCTGCACGGCGAACTCGTCCGCCGCCAGGAGCTGCTGCGCGACGCCGGCTACGCCTCGCTCCTGGACTACGAGACCGCGCGCGCCGCCGGCACCCCGCTGCGCCCGCTGCCCACGCTCTTCGTCGTCGTCGACGAGTTCAGCGAACTGCTGTCCGCGCACCGGGACTTCATGGAACTCTTCATCATGATCGGCCGCCTCGGCCGCTCCCTCGGCGTCCACCTGCTGCTCGCCTCGCAGCGGCTCGACGAGGGCCGGATGAGCGCGCTGGAGTCCCACCTGTCCTACCGGATCGGCCTGCGCACCTTCTCCGCCATGGAGAGCCGCGGCGTCCTCGGCGTCCCCGACGCCTACCAGCTGCCCTCCCAGCCCGGCAACGGCTTCCTGCGCAGCGACATCTCCACCCTCACCCGCTTCAAGGCCGCCTACGTCTCCGGCCCGTACCGGCCCAAGCGCCGCGCCGCCCAGCAGGCCGCGATCGCCGGACAGGTCGTCGCCTACGGCACCGACTACGTGATGCCGCGCCAACCGGCCGTCGCCCAGGAGGAGTCCGAGGAGGAGCAGGTCTCCGCCGGCTCCCTGCTGGAAGTCGCCGCCGACCGGCTCCGCGACGCCGGACCGCCCGCCCACCGGGTCTGGCTGCCGCCGCTGGACGTCCCGCCCACCCTCGACGAACTGCTGCCGCCGCTCGTCCCGCACCCCGAACGCGGCCTCACCACCGAGGACACCAGCGGCCACGGCACCCTCGCACTGCCCGTCGGCGTGGTCGACCGCCCCTTCCACCAGCTGCGCGACCTGCTCACCGCCGACCTCGCTGGCGCCGGCGGCCACGTCGGCATCGCCGGCGCCCCGCAGAGCGGCAAGAGCACCCTGCTGCGCGGCCTGATCACCGGCCTCGCCCTCACCCACACCCCGCGCGAAGTCCAGTTCTACTGCCTGGACTTCGGCGGCGGCACGCTCTCCGCCCTGCGCGGCCTGCCGCACGTCGGCGGCGTCACCGGCCGGCACGACGGCGAGCGGGTGCTGCGCACCGTCGCCGAGGTCAACGCCGTCATCAACCGCCGCGAACAGTACTTCGCCGAACTCGGCATCGACTCCGTCGCCTCCTTCCGCCGCCGCCGGGCCGCCGGTGAACTGCCCGACGAGCACCACGGCGACGTGTTCCTGGTCATCGACGGCTGGAACACCCTGCGCCAGGAGTTCAACGACCTCGTCCAGCCGCTCACCCTGATGTCCCAGCGCGGCCTCAACTACGGCGTCCACCTGGTGGTGGCCACCACCAGGTGGGGCGAGATCACCGGCGGCCTGCGCGACCAGCTGCAGACCCGCTTCGAGCTGCGACTCGGCGACGCCATCGACTCCGTGATCAACATGCGGGCCGCCGCCAAGGTCCCCAAGCTGCCCGGCCGCGGCCTCACCGACGAGCAGCTGCACTTCCTCACCGCCCTGCCCCGGATCGACGGCTCCGGCCGCACCGACGACCTCGGCGAAGGCGTCGCCGACCTGGTCGACGCCGTCGCCGCGCACTGGACCGGCCCGCGCGCCCCCGAGGTCCGGATGCTGCCACTGGTCCTGGACGCCGCCCGGCTCCCCGCCGCCGAAGGACGGCTGCGCGTCCCGATCGGACTGGAGGACACCGAAGTCTCCCCGCTGTGGCACGACTTCGAGGAGAGCCCGCACCTGCTGGTGGTCGGCGACAGCGAGTCCGGCAAGACCAACCTGCTGCGGCTGATGATCAACGCCATCACCACCGCCTACACCCCCGCCGAAGCGCGGATCATGCTGGTCGACTACCGGCGCGGCCTGTACGACGCCGTCCCCGAGGAGTACCGGCTCGGCTACGCGGTGGCCGTCGACAAGCTCCGCCAGATCGTCGACGGCGCGTCCCGGGCGATGAAGAACCGCATCCCGCCCGCCGACATCACACCCGCCCGGCTCAAACTGCGCGACTGGTGGACCGGCCCCGAACTCTTCATCCTCGTCGACGACTACGACCTGGTCGGCTCCACCGGCGGCAACCACCCCTTCGCCGCCCTGCTGGAAGACCTCGCCCAGGGCGCCGAGATCGGCCTCCACCTGGTCGTCGCCCGCGGCGCCAACGGCATCGGCCGCGCCCTCTCCGACCCGCTGCTGCGCAAGCTCCAGGAAGTCAACTCGCCCTCGCTGCTGATGTCCTGCCCGCCCTCGGAGGGCTACCTCTTCGGCAACCTCAAGCCCCGGCAGCTCCCGGCCGGGCGAGGGCTGTACATCACCCGGCGGCGCACCGTCCAGGTGCAGACCGGACACCTCGGGGAGGAGGGCTGATGACCACCGCCACGACCCCCGCGACCGGCGGCTCGGCTCCCGCGACCGGCGGCTCGACGCTGCGGGCGCTCGGACCGCACTACGTCATCGCGCCGCCCGGTGCCGAGGCCGCCGGACTGGCCGAGGCACTGGAGCCCGTCCGGGCCGAACCGCGGGCGCTGCTGCTGCTCGCCGCCGCCGCCGACGCGGCACCCGTCCTGCTGGCCTCACTCGACGAACTCGCCCGGGCGGCGCGCGAACGGGGCGCCGAGGCACTGGTGCTCGCCGCCTCCGGACTCGCCGCGCCCGGACCCGACGGCCGACGGCCCGCCGAACTGCTCGCCAAGCGCAGCGGACTGACCGTCATCGCGCCGGACACGGTGATCAGCGTCGAGGCGGACGGCACGCTCCCGGCCGTCGACGGCACCTGGTGGCGCTGCCCGCCCGGCGGCGCCACCGCGCCGCTCGGCCCGCACTGGCCCGCCGCCGCGACCGTCACCCCGCTCGCCGGCGGCGCGTACTGGATCACCGAAGCCGCCGTCGGAGCGGAACGGCCCGCCGTACTGGACCGGGCCGCCGCACCCGGCGACACCCTGCTGCTCGTCCTCGGCGAGCCCGCCGGACCACTCCCCAGCGGCCCCCAACTCGCCAACGCCGCCGCACTGTTGCAGACCGCCGCGGGGAAGCCCGACCGGCGGCTGACCCTCAGCGCGCCCTGGGCCGACCCGGTCCGGCTGGTCGAACTGGTCGCCGTCCTGTCCGCCACCCTGCGCCAGGAGGTGCGCGCGGCCGTCGGCCTCCCCGTCCGCAACGGCCCGGTCGGCACCCGCAACGTCCACCTGGGCCCGGACGGCGCCGAAGGCTGGGAACCGTACCTCACCGAACTCGTCGCCCGCCCGAGCGACCGCACCGTCACCGCCACCGGCTGGCGCACCCGCCCCGACCTCCCCCCGGCACCCGGCCCGGCCCGCTACCCGGCCTTCCCCGGCTGGGAACTGGAAGCCGTCGCCGCCGGCCTGTGGCTCCGGCCCGAAGCCACCCCCGACCGCGGCCCGCGCCTGCGCCGCCCCGACCCCGCCCAGCCGGTGCTCGTCATCGGCGCCCCCGGCCGCCCCGTCCCCGAAACGCTCTGGGACCACCTCGGCACCCTCCTCGGCGCCCTGCCCCACGGCACGGCGCGGCTCGCCCTCGCCGTCGCCGGAACCCTGGACGTCGAGTCCGGGGCGGTGGGGCGGTTCTGCGCGCGGCTGTACGGGCTGGACTGGGCGGGGGTGGAGGCGGAGCCGGTGCTTGAGGCGGAGCCCGAACCGGTGCCTGCCCTTGAGGCCGTACCCGAGCCCGAGCCGGAGCCTGAGCCTGAACCCGAGCCTGAGCCTGGACCCGAGCCGGAGCCCGAGGTGGAGCCCGAGCCCGAGGTGGTGGCCGCACCGACGCCCGCCGTGACCGTGGCGACCTCCGGCGGGCAGTACGAGGAGGTGCCCGCGGAGCCCCGCCCGGTGGCTGCCGAGGAACCCGCTGCCGTCGAGGAGCCGGAGCAGGCGGTCGGGGTCGAGCCCGAGCCGGTCGTCGAACCCGAAGCCGAGCCCGAACCGGTCGTCGAACCCGAAGCCGAGCCCGAGCCGGTCGTCGAACCCGAGCCAGAGCCTGAACCCGACCCGGTCATCGAACCCGAGCCGGAACCCGAACCGGAGCCCGACCCCCAGCCCGACCCCGTACCCGCCGCGCCCGAGCCGCCGGTGGCCGAGGCGCCCGCCACCCCGGGGCAGGACCGCGGGGCGCTGGTCGCCCAGCTCGGCCCCGCCTACCAGCGGCTCGCGCGGCGGGCCGAGGACGTCGCCACCCGGCTGCCGAGCCTCCGCTCCCGTACGGAGTCCGGCGACCCGCGGCCCGAACTGGTCGCCGTCCTGCTCCAGCACGGCGACTGCACCCCGCTGGCCCCCCGTGCCGAGCTCCTGGCGGCGGCCCGCTCCGGTGCACCGGGCCGCTTCGGCCCGTACCTGCGCTGCCTGGCCGCCGGCCTGCGGCGGCTGCCGAGCCACTACGGCGGCGTGCTGGTCGGCGGCCCGGCCGAGGGGTGCGACCTCGCCGCGTACACCCCCGGTGCGGTGGTGACCGAGCGGGCGCCGGTGACCGGCCTGGCGGCGCCGGGGGCGGACTTCGGCGAGGACGCCGGGATCGAGTTCGCCATCTGGTCCGTCGGCGGCCGCCGCAGCTCGGCCTTCGGCGAGCCGGGCGACCCGCCGACCGTGATCTTCGCCCCGGGAACGGAGTTCGAGGTGATCGACGTCCAGCCGCCCGACCCGGACAGCGGGCAGCCGGCCCGGGTCCTGCTGCACGAGATCGGCGGGGTCCGCCCGGGCCCCGACCGCCTCCGCACCTGGCTCGCCCGCCGCGACGCCGTCGCCCCCGCCGACCGCGTCCGTCCCGCCGACCCCTCCCGCTACCTGCTGGACCTGGGCGCGGGGCCGAACTGACGGTCGCGCCCGGGCCGGAGCCGTCAATGGGCTCCGGCCGCGCGCTCCCGTTCGCCCTGGTGCATCCAGCCGATGACGTCCAGGACCCGCAGGACGCCGATCTCCTCGCCGATCCCGGCCTCGGCGCGCACCTCCGCCAGGTCGGCCCGGAACGCGCCGCCGTCGGCGCGGAGGGCGGCGGCCAGGTCGGCCCAGAAGGTGCGGTCCGTCCGGGGCCGCCGGAAGAGCGCCTTGATCCGCTCGTCGTAGACCGGGACGAGGTGCGGGCGTTTGCGGGCCAGCAGCTTGCCCGCGACGACCGGGCCGCCGCCGTCGGGTTTGGCGGGGTACGTCTTCGCCGGGTCGGCGAGCCGTTCCCAGAGCTCCCAGGCCGGGCCGCCCGGTGCCACCAGGGCGTCGGAGGCGGGGTCCTCCAGGCGGGCGCCGCGGGGGATCGCCGACAGCAGCCGGTGCCAGTGGCCCTCGGGGTCGGTGAGCAGATCGACCGCGCCGTGCGGTTTCACCTGGACGCTCAGCATGGTGACGGCGACCAGGTCGTCGGCGGTGAAGCGGTCCGCCACCCCGGCCCGGTCGCCGCCGCCGTCGAGCCGCTCGAAGTGCGCGCCGGAGTACCACAGGTCGCCCCGCTCCCGGCGTCGGGTGAAGTACGTCCGCAGCAGCCGCAGGGACTCCTCGCGGTCCCGGTAGACCTCCGGGATCCACAGTCCCGTCATCGACGGCTCCCTCCTCGTGCCCGGCCCGGTGAACCCCGGACCCCGGACCGTCCGTGGGACGTAGCGTAGGGAAGAGTTCGGCAGGAGGAGCGCGGGATGACCGAGACGGTGCGGGACGGGTTCCGGCTGGCGGCGGTGTTCGACGTCGTGGACCCGGTGACCGGGCCGGGCTTCGCGCCGGACCGGCCGCGGCTGGAGCCCGGGGAGGAGCGCGAGGCCGTCGCCCGCTACCTGCGGACCGGCGCGGCGGTGCTGCTGACCACGATGCTGATGGACGACGTGGTCGAGCCGGACCGGCGGGGTGTCGTGCCGATGGGCTTCCGCACCGACGGCCGGTGGATCTGGACCGACACGGTGACGTACTACCTGGAGGAGTACGGGCTGGCGCCCGACCCGGAGCTGCTCGCGCACGTCCGCGCCCAGGGTGACGGCCCGTGGGCGGAGCCCGAACCGGCGGTGCTGGAGCGGGCGGTGTCCTTCGTGCTGACCCCGCCGGAGGAGACCGAGGAACCGGTCTGGACGGTCGGAAGCTGAACGTCCAGGACCCGGCTGAACCGATCGGGGCCGTCCGGCCGTAGCTCCCCACAGGAGTGTCGTCGAACACAGGGGATGCATGGTGGGCGAGGAGCAGCGCGGCGAGCCGGGGCGGGAGCCGTCCGGCTTCCGGCTTCCGGCGGTGAACTGGGCTCTGGCTGCCGAGGAGGAGTCCACGGAGACGGCCTCCGCCGCGGAGACGGCCGCGGCCCCGGGGGCCCCGACCGTGGTGCTGCCCGCGCAGGCGGCGGCCCCCGGCGGGACGGGGACGGGGACCAGGGCCGAGAAGGCCGCCGAGACCGGGAAGCCGGCCGGGAAGCCTGCCGGGACGCCGACGGAGAATCCGGCCCGGACCGAGGGCGGCAAGCCGGCCGAGCGCGCGTCCGCGACCCCGGTCGCGCCGCCGGCCACCCCGTCGGCCGCACCCGCCGCACCCCCCGTACCCGCCGCCGCGGCCGTCACGGTGTCGCCCGCCGCCGCCACGCCCGAGGCGCTGGCCGCCACCGTGGTCGCCGAGCCGGCCGGCGAGTCCGGTACGGACCCCGGCCCGCGGCCCGGGCGGGTCTCCCGTCCGATGATCGCGGCGGCCGTCGCCGTGGGCCTGGTGCTGGTGGGCGCCTCGGTGGTGGTGACCCAGCTCGGCGGCAACGACCACAAGAAGGGGCCCGCCCAGGCCGACGCTCCGCCCGGGTTCGGGCAGGGCGGCGGGGACGGCGGCAACGGCTTCGTGCCCGGGTACGACGAGCACGGCGGCACCGGCGGCGCGGGCACCCCCGCCCCGGACGGGCAGCCGGGGGCGGTCGTGCCGCCGGTGGACGCCGGTGCGGCCTCCTCCGCGCCGGGTGACCAGCCGGGCTCGGTGCCCAACGGCTCCGGCGGCTCCGCCTCCGGGGGCGGCGCGTCGGGCGGGGGCGGCGGCGCCGCGCAGCCCGCCAAGGGAGCGGTCAACACCGGTACGGGCGCCGGGAGTTCCGCTGCCGGGACCGGTCAGGCCCAGGGCGGTTCGGGGGCCGCCGCGAGCGGTGGCGCCGCCGCGGGCGGCACCAAGCCCGCCCCCAGCCAGCCGACGCCGCCGCCGGCCGGGGCCCAGAACCCCGCCCCGCCGCCGGCCGGCGCCCAGAACCCGGCCCCGCCGCCGGTGGCCGCCAAGCCGCCGGCGCCGGTCACCGCGATCGCCGGCCCGTACTGCGGCGGGTACCGCACCAACGGCTGGTACGACGACGGCGACAAGGGCTGGCGCAACTACTCCGGCGGCTACAGCGGCGAGGGATGCAACGGCACCTACGCCGCGATGCCGATGTCCGGTGACGGCAACGACAAGGGCAACTCGGTGGTCTGGAGCTTCACCCTGGACAAGGTCACCAGCTGCACCCTGGCCGTCTACATCCCGGCCAGTGGCAACCTCAAGCAGGTCGGCGGCAATCCGAGCTACTACACGGTGCAGAGCGGCGGTGGCTCGGCCGGTTCCTTCACCATCAACCAGACGGCCAGTCAGGGAAGTTGGGTGACCAAGGGGCCGTTCACCTACCGCGGTCCGATCTCCCTCACCCTGCACGACCGCGGCATCGACTGGGGCGCCGCCGCCGGCGCCCACCACGCCGCCAGTGCCGTCCGGGCCACCTGCACGCCCTGACGCCGGTCCGACCACGTTTGACCTGGTCCGACCCGGTCCGACCCGCACGCCCGCACACCGGCCGGGAACCACCCCGGCCGGACGGCGGAGAACCACCACGCCCCACGACGAAGGGAACCCCAGGCATGTCGCGCCCGGTGCTGACGGTCTGCGCGGAGCA
The DNA here is from genome assembly GCF_014656195.1 of Kitasatospora xanthocidica. GTDB lineage: Bacteria > Actinomycetota > Actinomycetes > Streptomycetales > Streptomycetaceae > Kitasatospora > Kitasatospora xanthocidica. The sequence continues at coordinate 169,030 of NZ_BNBY01000013.1, forward strand.
GCGGGAGCCCGGCTCCTACCGCACGATCGGTGAAGCCCTCCAGGCCGCCCGCAGCGGCGCGGTGATCTCCGTACGCCCCGGCCGCTACGACGAGAACCTGGTCCTCACCAAGGTGGTGAGCATCACCGCCGAGGACGTCCGGGGCAGTGTGCGGATCAGTCCCAGACGCGGCTCGGTCGTCCAGGTGCTCACCGAAGCCGTCCAGTTGACCGGACTGGTGCTCCAGGGGCAGGACGACGAACTGCCCGCCGTCGACGTCCCGCGCGGCCAACTCGCCCTCCAGGACTGCGAGGTGGCCGGCAACGCGTGGACCGCCGTGCTCACCCGCCAGCAGGGCGAACTCGCCATGCGCGGCTGCCGGGTGGTCAACCCGGCCGGCGCCGGACTGGTCGAGACCTCCACCGGCACCAGCGTCATCGAGGACAGCGTCATCGAGCACCTGGGCACCTCCGCCCTGGTGATCGGCGAGCGGGCCAACCCGACCGTACGGCGCTGCGTGCTGCGCGACGCCCGCGGCAACGGCGTCTGCGCCAACGGCGAGGCGCGCGGCGTGATCGAGGACTGCGAGATCTCCGCCACCGACAAGCCCGCCGTGGCCCTGGAGGAGCAGAGCACCACGCGCCTGCTGCGCACCGAGATCCGCGACAGCGCCCTCGGCGTGTTCATCGGCTCCACCGCCCGGGTCGTCCTGGAGGACTGCACCGTCACCGCCGTCCGCGGCCACGGCTACGTGCTCACCAACGGCACCGACCCGCTGCTGCGCCGCTGCCGCGCCGTCCGACCCCAGGGCCAGGGCCTGCACATCACCGGCCGCTCCCGCGGCACCTTCGAGGACTGCGAGGTCACCGCCCCCGCCCAGGTCGGCATCCACGTCGGCGAGTCCGCCGGCCCCGGCCTGGTCCGGGCCGTGGTGCGCGACGCCGAGACCGACGGCGTCGAACTCACCGGGGAGAGCGCCGCCGAGTTCGACCGGCTGGAGGTCCGCGACGCGGCCGGCACCGGCATCGTGGTGCGCGAGGGCGCCAACCCGCTGCTGCGCCGCACCACCGTCACCGCCGCCGGCGGCCACGGCATCGAGGTGCTGCGCGACGGGCGCGGCCGGATCGAGGACGCCACCGTGCTCGACTCCGGGCAGCACGGCGTGCGGATCAGCGACGGCGCCAACACCTACCTCGGCGGCAGCCAGGTGCGCGGCAGCAAGTCCTGCGGCGTCTCGGTCGGCCCCGAGGGCGTCGCCACCCTGCGCGACGTCGAATCCACCGAGAACGCCTTCGACGGCGCCAGCGTCGAACGCGGCGGCGAACTCACCGCCACCCGCTCCCGGCTGCGGACCAACCGCCGCCACGGACTCCATCTGACGGGCGGCGCCCGCGCCACGCTCACCTCCTGCCAGCTCACCGACAACACCGTGGACGGGCTGCGCTCCGAAACCGCGGAGCCCGTCCGGCTCACCGACTGCCTGACCGCCGAGAACCAGGGCGCCGGGCTGCGGCAGACCGAGCCGAGCGACCGGCTCGCGATCGAGAACCTCGACAGCCGGGACAACCGGTCGCCCGACGCCCACGGGTCCGCGGCCGTCGCCGCCGCCGCGCCCGGCACCGCCGCCACCGCTGACGGCGGGACCGAGCCCGCCGACGGGACGGCCACGCCCGCACCCGCCGACCCCGGACCGCAGGGCCCGCAGGCCGTCCTGCAGACCCTGGTCGGGCTGGACGGCGTCAAGGAGCAGGTCGCCACCCTCGTCAACCTCAACAAGCTGGCCCGGCGCCGCGAACAGGCCGGCCTGCCCGCCCTCCCGATGAGCCGGCACCTGGTCTTCGCCGGCCCGCCCGGCACCGGCAAGACCACCGTCGCCCGGCTCTACGGCGCCATCCTCGCCGAACTCGGCGTGCTGCGCAGCGGCCACCTGGTCGAGGTCGCCCGCGCCGACCTCGTCGCCTCCATCATCGGCGGGACCGCCCTGAAGACCACCGAGGTCGTCAAGGAGGCCCTCGGCGGCGTGCTGTTCATCGACGAGGCGTACACCCTGTCCGCCGGATCCGGCGGCACCGGCCCCGACTTCGGCCGCGAGGCCATCGACACCCTGGTCAAACTGATGGAGGACCACCGCGAGGACCTGGTGGTGATCGTCGCCGGGTACGAGGCCGAGATCCGCGAGTTCCTCGCCTCCAACCCGGGCCTGGCCTCCCGCTTCAGCCGGACCGTCGAATTCCAGAACTACAGCGTCGACGAACTCACCACCATCGTCGAACACAACGCCGGCGGCCACGGCTACGAACTCGCCGAAGGCACCCGCGAGGCGCTCGCCGTCCACTTCGAACGGATGCCCAAGGGCGCCGACTTCGGCAACGGCCGGGCCGCCCGCAAGGTGTTCGAGGAGATGGTCGACCGGCAGGCCTCCCGGCTCGCCGTACTCGAACACTTCGACAACGACGCCCTCACCCAGCTGCTGCCCGCCGACGTCGGCGAACAGGCCGCCGCGGCCGTCGCCGGCAACGGCAAGTCCGACGAACCCGGCCTGCTCGACCGGCTGCGCGCCATGGTCGGCCTCGCCGCCGCCAAGGAACAGGTCGAGGACCTCGTCAACCTCACCCGGCAGACCCGCCGCCGCGTCGAAGCCGGCCTGCCCGCCGCCACCATCAGCCACCACCTGGTCTTCTCCGGCCCGCCCGGCACCGGCAAGACCACCGTCGCCCGGCTCTACGGCGAACTCCTCGCCGAACTCGACGTACTGCCCGCCGGCCAGCTCATCGAGACCGCCCGCGCCGACCTCGTCGGCCGCTACATCGGCCACACCGCCCAGCTCACCCGGGACGCCTTCGAACGCGCCCGCGGCGGCGTGCTCTTCATCGACGAGGCCTACACCCTGACACCCCGCAACGGCGCCGGCGGCGACTTCGGCCAGGAAGCCGTCGACACCCTGATGAAACTGATGGAGGACCACCGCGACGAGGTCGTCGTCATCGTGGCCGGTTACCAGGAGGAGATGCGCGGCTTCCTCGCCTCCAACCCCGGCCTGGCCTCCCGGTTCTCCCGGGAGATCACCTTCGACCACTACGCGGACGACGAACTCGTCACCATCGTCCGGCTGCAGGCCGAGACCGCCGGGTACAGCTGCACCCCGGAGACCCTGGCCGCGCTCGGCACCCTGTTCGCCGCCGTCCCGCGCGACCGCTCCTTCGGCAACGGGCGGTTCGCCCGGCAGGTCCTGGAAGCGATGATCACCCGCCAGGCCGGACGGCTGTCCCGGCTCGACATCGCGGACCTCGACGAACTCAGCCTCCTGCTGCCGCAGGACATCCCGGTCGAGCGGATCGGCAGCTTCGGGTGAGGGACACCGCCGCCACCGCCAGGGCCACTGCCCCTGCCCGGGCCGCCGCTGTGGCGCTCGCCGCCGCGCTGCTGCTGCCGACCGCGGGCACCGCGGCCGCCGCCGACACCCCCGACGCCCTGCCCGGCGTCACCCAGCAGCGGCGCGACCCCGGCGGCAGACCCGCCGGCTGCCTGCCGCCGTCCGCCAAGGGCACCCAGCTCGTCCCCTGGCCGCAGACCTTCCTGCGCCCCGAACGGGTGTGGCCGCTCAGCCGCGGCGAAGGCGTCACCGTCGCCGTCCTCGGCTCCGGCGTCAAGGACGGCGGCGGCCTGCTCACCGGCCGCCTCGACCACGCCCCGCTCCCCGGCGGCGCCGACCCGACCCAGGACTGCGTCGGCCACGGCACCTTCCTGGCCGGCCTGATCGCCGCCGACCAGCGCGAAGGCACCGGCTTCGCCGGGCTCGCACCGCGCGCCAGGATCCTCGCCGTCTCGGTCACCAACGAGGCCGGCGTCGGCACACCCGACCTGCTCGCCCAGGGGATCACGGCCGCCGCCGACCGCGGCGCCCGGATCATCACCGTCGGCATCGCCCTGCCCACCGGCAACGACGCCCTGGCCGGCGCGGTCAAGGCGGCCCGGGCCAAGGGCGCACTCATCGTCGCCCCGGCCGCACCCGACACCCCACCCGCCGACACCGCACAGACCGGCGCCAAACCCGGACCCGCCTACCCGGCGGCCTACCCCGAGGTCCTCGCCGTCCGCGACCTCGCCCCCGGCGGCGCCCTCGCCGACGGCGCCTCGGCCGTCCCGGTCGGCGGCCGCGTCGACCTCACCGCCCCCGGCGACGCCGTCACCGGCCCCGGCCCCACCCCCGGCGGCTACTACACCGGCGTCGGCCCCAGCTTCGCCACCGCCTTCGTCGCCGCCACCGCCGCCCTCGCCCTCGGCTACCGCCCCACCCTCACCGTCGACGAACTGACCCGCCGCCTCGAATCCACCGCCTACCACAGCACCGACCCGCAGTACGGCTACGGCACCGTCGACCCCATCGCCGCCGTCACCCGCCTCACCGACCCGGCCCCCACCACCCCGCCCCCCACCCCGGCCACCCTCGCCATGCCCCCGGCCCGCCCCACCAGCACCGCCCCCACCCAAGCCGCCACCATCGCCCTCACCTCCCTCGCCACAGCCGCCCTCATCGCCGCCGCAGCCGCCATCACCCCCCGCGCCCGCCGCCGCAACTGGCGCCCGGGCCGCGCGGAGGAGCACTGAGGGTCCGGTCCGCCCGGCGGGCGGACGGCCCGTTCCGGCCGCCCTCGCCGCCCTCACCTGCCCTACCGACCCGGCCGTCACCGCACCACCCTTGCCATGCCCCCGGCAGCACCGCCCCGACCCAAGCCGCCACCGTCGCCCTTGCCTTCCTCGCCACGGCGGCCGCCGCCCGAGGCAGGGGGAGGACGGTTGAGGGGGCGCCCGCTTGGCGGGTGCCGGCCCCGTTCCGCTGGCGCCATTGCTCCCGCCGCCCTTGCCGCTGCGGTCCTGGTCGTCGCCGCCACCTGCTCTACCGACCCGGCCCCCACTGACCTGTCCCCATAGCGGCGCCTTCGCCCTGCCCTCTGGCGCGCCCGGCCAGTGCCGCCTCTTCCCAAGCCGCCGGCATCACCCTTGTTTCCTCGCCGCTGCGGCTCTGGTCGCCGCCGCTGCCGCCGGGCCCGGCGGCAGCGGCGGGGCCGGCACGGGAGGAGGGCTGGGGTGTCCGCATGGGGCCCGGTCCGGGCGGATGACGGATGAGGAGGGGGCTGCTGCGGGGCCGGCATCCGTGGCGGGTGGAGGAGGGCTGGTGGCCTGTCGCGGCTGGTGTCTGTCGGGGCTTGTGGTGCGGGCTGAGGGGGTGTCCGTCCTGTGGACCTCCTCTGCCCGGCTCGGGGTCGGGCTGAGGGACGGTGAGATGTGGTGATTCGTTGCCGTCCGCCGTCCGCCGTCCGCCGTCCGCCGTCCGCCGGCGCCTCAGGCGACCGTGGGCGGAGTCAGGGGTGGCGGTCGGCGATGGCGTCGCCGATGAGGGCGGCGAGTTCGAGGTAGCCGGTGCGGGTTCGGGGGCGGAGGGTGGCGGGGTCGGCCGGGGTGTGGGGCGGGAGGAGGACGGCGCCGCGGCAGCGGGCGCGGAAGTGGGGGAGGAGGTCGCGGGCGGCGAGGGGGTGGTCGGTGGGCGGGGCGGGGGTGAAGACGGTGGCCGCGCCGTGGACCAGGCCGTGGTGGCCGAGGGCGGTGAGGTGGGCGAGGAGGGCGTCGGCGTTGCGGGCGCCGGTGGGGGTGGCGGGTTCGCAGAGGACGAGCTGGTCGGCGAGTCCGACGGCGGGCGGTCGCAGGTCCACGGGTGAGGTGGTGGTGTCGGTGAGGATGACGGGGTAGTGGCCGCTGAGTTCGGTGAGGGTGCCGGGGAAGGAGGCGGGGTCCGGTGGTACGGCGTGCACGACGAGCCGGCCGCCGGTGCCGTGCCCCGCCGCCGGGGGCGGGCTGCCGGGGAGGAGGACGAGGACCTGGTCGGCGCGGTGTTCGGCGAGGAGGGCGCCGAGGACGGTGGTGAGGCCTTCGGCGGGGCTGCCGAGGACGGCGATCCGGTGGCAGGCGCGCAGCGGTACCCGGATGCGGTCGAGGAGGTGCCGGTGCCGTGTCCCGCCGCCGGGGAGGGGCAGCCGGCGGGCGTGCAAGGTGGTGGTGCGGGGGACGGTGGGCGCGCGGTGGACGGGCGGTGGCCAGGCCACCGGGGCGGGGGCGGCCGGTGCGGGGTGTGCCTCGGGGAGGCCGGGGCCGCGGGTGAACAGCTGCCGTTCGGGGGCGGGGATCAGGACGGTGCCGAGTGGGTCGAGGGCGGGGCGGGGCCGTAGTTCGACGGGTTCGGGCCAGGCGGCGGGGGAGTAGTCGGGGGCGGCCGGGGTGCCGGTGTTCGTGCCGGTGCCCGTGCCGGGGGTGCCGTCGGTGAACGCCATCGCCTGACCTCCCGGTCCGTGCCGGGTCGGACCGGCGCCTCCGGTCGTCCCGTACAGCCGGGACTACGGTCGAAGGAGTCGTTCCGGTTCACCTGAACCGCCGGTGGTGGTGGGCCCGTTGAGCTGGGCAGGGCGCACCGGGCGCCCCTCGTCGTACCGGGAGGCCGGGCCGCGCGGCCGCCGGTACGGCCGGGCCGCGCCAATTCCCCTGCTCGACCGGCTACCGCTCGGTACCGTCGTCCGGTGGCACCCGGCGCCCGTCGGGTGCCATCGAGGTCGAACGAGCGTGAGTCCCGGGATCGGGACGGGGGAGGGGCACCGGATGGATGCGGACGGGCCGGAGGCGCGCGACTTCGTCGCGGCCCTGGTGCGGGCGGGCGCGCCGATCGTGGCGGGTCCGGCCGGGCTGGGGGTGCCGGAGGCGGCGGCGGACGAGGTGATCGCGGTCGCCCGGCGGCTGGCGCTGCGGGCGGTGCCGGACGGGCGGTGGCGGCCGGGTTCGGCGCCGTCGGGGCTGCTGGGGGTGGCGGCGGCGCTGGTGGTGGACGAGCATCCGTCGGTGTCGGGGTGGTCGGCGGCGGAGCGGGGGCGGCTGGCGACGTGGGTCGCGCTGCTGATCGAGCACCGGGGTGAGGACGGGGTGCAGGAGTTGGTCGCGGCGCTCAACGGCGGCTGAGCACGGGCGGTGGGGGCACCCGGGCGGGGCCGTCAGGGCCGTCCGGGCAGGCGCTCACGCGGCATCCGGGAGCGGTCCGGGTGCCGTGAGCGGGGGCGTTGGCGGATCGTTGGTGAGGACTTGGCGGGCTCCGGCAGTGTGCTGTCGTAGCCGCCGCCGGGGAGGTCCGGCCGGTGGTCAGCGGCGCCCTGCCCGTGCCGTGCCCCTGCCCGACCTGAGAGGTAGCGCGTGTCGAAGCCGTCCGTCGCCCAGTCCACGCCCGTCGCCGAGCCCGAGGGCCCGTCGGACGCGGTGGGGGCCGCCACCGCCCCGGCCCGTCCCGCCCGTCCGACCCTCGACCCGGACACACTCGCCGAGATCCACCGGCTGCACGGCGGCTACCTGCTGCGCGCGCTGCTGCGGGCCACCGGCGGGGACCGGGGCAAGGCCGAGGACATCCTGCAGGAGACCCTGCTGCGCGCCTGGCAGCACCCGGAGGCGCTGAGCGCCGGGCCGGAGCAGAGCCGGCCGTGGCTGTTCACGGTGGCCCGGCGGATCGCGATCGACCACTACCGGATGGCGTCCGCGCGCGCCAAGGAGGTGATCGGGGAGCCGCTGGAGGACCGGCCGCTGGCCGAGGACCCGTACGAGACGGTGGTGGTCGCCCGGGACATATCGCTGGCGCTGCGGCGGGTGCAGAAGCACCACCGGGAGGTGCTGGTGGAGCTCCACCTGAAGGACCGGTCGGTGCTGGAGGCCTCGGCCCGGCTGGGGGTGCCGCCGGGGACGGTCAAGTCCCGCAACTTCTACGCGATCCGGGCGCTGCGCCCGGTGCTGGCGGCGGAGCACGGGTACGCGCCGGTCAAGCGGGGGGCGGCCGCGGAGAGCGGCGCCGCCCAGGTGGCCGGATAGCGGCTCCGGGCCCGGTTCACTCGTGGGCTCGGCTGACCGCCCGCCCCGCCCCGCTCAGTGCCCCGCCCCCCAGTCGCCCGAGCGGAGGTTGAGCGACTCCTCCAGGCCGGCGGTGAACTCGCTCCGGTAGCCGGCCTGCCGGTCGTGGCTTCGGAAGCGGTCGAGCGCGGTGCGCAGCCGGGCGCCGACCTCCGGTTCCCGGCCGCGGGCCAGCAGGTGGGCGGCGTAGGACTGCTCGGTGAGCGCGTGCAGGTAGAGCAGGCCCGCCTCCTCGCACGCGGCGAGGAGGCGGTGCCAGGCGAGGTCGGCGGTGTCGTCGCGGACGGTCGGCGGGAGGGCCTGCGCCTCGGTCAGCAGTGACCAGAGGTGGACCTGGGTGACGGGTGCGGGCGGCAGCAGTTCGCGGGCTTCGCGGGAGTGGCGCTGGGCGCCGTCCCGGTCGCCGGCCGCCAGGCTGACCCAGCCCTGGTGGACCTTGGCGTCGACGAGCCGCTGCCGGTTGCCGGAGGTCAGGGCGAGGGAGGTGGCGGCGGCGGCCAGCCGTTCGGCCTCGGTGGAGTCGCCGAGCATCGCGGTGACCAGGGCGAGGGTGGCGAGCGCGCGGACGCGCGCGGACGCGGCCCGGGGCCCGTCCTCGGTGTCGGTGGCGGCGACCGCCTTTCGTGCCGCATCGGCCGACTCGTGCCGCCGTTCGAGCGCGACGAGGGCCTGGGCCCGGCAGTTGTGCAGCAGCGCGACCGCGGTCGGGTCGCCGCACCGTTCGGCGGCCTCCTGGCCGGCCCGGGCGCGGGCGAGCCAGTCGGTGAAGCGGCTGGCGCCGTAGTAGAGCGAGCCGCTGGTGAGGGCGAGCCGCCAGGCGCGTTCGGGGTCGGTGGCGGCGGTGGCGTCGACGAGTGCGCGGACGGTGGGTTCCTCGGCGCGGAACCAGTCGAGGGCGGTGCGGATGTCGACGGCGGGCGGGAGGGCCTGCGGGGGGTGGGCCGGGGGGTCGGAGCCCTCCTGGCCGGGGTCGAGGTAGAAGCCGCAGTGCTGCAGGGCCGCGAGGTAGTAGTCGGCGAGGCGTTCGTGGAGCAGCCGCCGCCGTGCTTCGGGTTGTTCGGCGAGCAGCCCGGCGCTGTAGAGGCGGACCAGTTCGGTGCGGCCGTAGCGGCCGGGGGCGGTGCCGGTGAGCAGGTGGTGGGCGGCGAGTTCGCCGAGTGCCCGGTGGGCGGTGGCGCTGTCGGTGCGCAGCAGGGCGGCGCTCGCCAGGGTGTCCACCTCGCCGCCGGGGTGGACGGCCAGGGAGGTGAGCAGTTCGGCTGCGGATGCGGAGAGTTGACGGTACGTCAGATGAAGGTGCGGGGTGAGTCCGAGGGTGCCGTCGGCGTCCAGGACGGCCAGCCGGGTGTGCTCGTCGGAGAGTTCGTCGGCCAGCTCGGCGAGCGTCCAGTCGGGCTGGGCGGCGAGGCGGGCGGCGGCGATCCGCAGGGCGAGCGGCAGCCGGTCGCAGAGGCGGGCGAGGCGGGCGGCGGCCTCCGGTTCGGCGCGTACGCGTTCGGGGGTGAGGGCGCGTTCCAGGAGGAGCAGGGCGTCCTCCTCGGGCAGGGCGGTCAGGCGCAGCAGGGCGGCCCCGTCCAGTGCGACCAGGTCCTCGAGCGAGCCCCGGCTGGTGACGACTGCGGCGCAGCCGGGCCCCTCGGGCAGCAGGTCGGCGACCTGGTCGGCGTCGGCGGCGTCGTCCAGGAAGACCAACAGCCGTCGGCCCCTGGTGTGTTCGCGGTAGAGCGCGGCGCGTGCGGGGCGGTCGGCGGGGATGGTGCCGGCGGGCACGCCGAGCGCGTGCAGGAAGTCGGCGAGGACGGCCTCGGGCCGGGCCGGGCCGGTCGGGGCGAGGCCGTGCAGGTCGGCGTGGAGCCGGCCGTCGGGGAAGCGGACGGCGGCCCGGTGCGCCCAGGCGGTGACCAGCGTGCTCTTGCCGACCCCGGCGGGGCCGACCACCAGGACGGGGCCGTCGCCGGGCCGGTCGGGGCCGCAGTCCTGGTCGAGCCGGTCAAGTTCGGCCTGCCGTCCGACGAAGTCCACGGGCCGGCGGGGGAGTTGTTCGGGGACCCGGGCGGCGGGCCCGGGCCCGGGCGCGGGCGGAGCAGCGGGCAGCTGCTCCGGGCGGTCGTCGGCCAGCACCTCGGCGAGCGCCGCCCGCAGGGCCGTCCCGGGCCGGATCCCGAGCTCCTCGTCCAGCCGCTGCCGGGCCTGGTGGTAGGCGGCGAGGGCGTCGGCGGGGCGCCCGGCCTGGCGCAGGCAGCGCATCAGCAGCGCCACCAACTCCTCGCGCAGCCCGTCCGTCCGCACGTACTGCTCCAGGACGGCGACGGCGGCCGCTCCGGTGCCCCCGCGCAGCCGCAGGGTGGCCCAGCAGAGCAGGGCGGCGGTGCGGGACTGGGCCAGGCTGTCCACCGCGGCGGTGCGCAGCGGGGTGTCCGGCAGGTCGGCCAGGGCCTCGCCGCGCCACAGCCGCAGCGCCTCCTCCAGCAGTGCGGTGGCCTCGGCGTCGGCGCCGGGGTCGTCCCGCCGGGCGTGCCCGGCGGCCCGGGCGGTCAGGGCTTCGAAGCGCAGCGCGTCCACCTCGTCGGACGGCCCGGTCAGCAGGTAGCCCGAGGCCCGGGTGTGCAGTTCGAACGGGGTGTCGGAGAGCACCTTGCGCAGCGCGGCGACGTGCCCCTGGACGGCGGCCCGCGCGCTGGCGGGCGGGCACTCGTCCCACAGCACCTCGCAGAGCCGGTCCACGGTGACCACGCGTCCGAGCTCCAGCGCCAGCAGCGCCAGGATCGCCCGCCGCTGCGCCCCAGCCAGCGTGTCGAAGCCGTCCGCCCCGACCCGCAACTCCACCGGGCCGAGCAGCCGAATCCGCACCGAGTACCCCCACCATCGCCGCACACCACACCCGGGGTGGCCCCCGGGGTGGAGCAGTGTAATGCGCGAACCTGTCCTGACCGCGCCGGCTCGTCGCCCCTGCCCTGGGAGGACGTGGCGGGGGCGCCCGGAGGTTGCGTGGGCGGTCTCGGGCCCTCGGCGGGGCGGACGGCGGGAGGGGGCCCGGTCCTTCGTGTCGGACCCTGCGGATACCGTGCGGCCATGGTGGAAGCGCGGGACGTGGGCCCCGGTGCCCGGGTCGAGCTGCCGTCGTGGCGGGTGAGGTGGCCGTGGGACGGGCCCGCCGCCGGGCTGCCGGTGCCGGCCCCGGAGCCCGGGTCGCGAGCCGGTGCCAGGCCCGTCCGGTCGGCACACCGGGCCGGGCCGGCGGCGTTCGACCGTTCCGCGCGAGCGTGAACGGCCAGGTCGGGCCTATCCTCGGACGGGATTCCGCGGGTGGGGGAGGAGAGGGGCGCGTGCACATCGATCTGCTCGGTCCGGTGGTGGTGCGGCGGGAGGACGGGGCGGCGGTGACGCCGTCGGCCCCCAAACGGAGGGCGCTGCTGAGCGCGCTCGCCGTACGGCTGAACCAGACGGTGGCCACCGAGGAGCTGATCGAGCTGGTCTGGGACGGCGCGGCGCCGCCCACCGCGCGGGCCGCGTTGCAGGGGCACGTCGCCGCGCTGCGCCAACTGCTGGACGGGCCGGGCCTGGTGCTGGACACCCGGGGCGCCGGGTACGTGCTGGCGGGCGAGCCCGAGCGGGTCGACGTGCAGCGCTTCGCCCGGCTGTGCGAGGAGGCCGGTGTGCTGCTGCCCGGGCCCGCGGTCCCGGGGGAGGCGGCCCCGGGCGGCCCGGCGCTGCCGCTGCTGCGCGCCGCGCTGGACCTGTGGCGCGGTCCGGCGCTGGCGGACTGCGGCTCCGCCCTGCTGCGCGAGCGGGCCGTCCCGCAGTTGACCGACCTGCGGCTGCGCGCCCTGGAGGAGCTCGCCGAGGGGCTCCTGGGGGCGGGCCGCGGCGGCGAGTCGGCCGCCGAACTGGCGGCGGCGGCCGACGCCCACCCGTCCCGGCAGACGCTGACCGCCCGGCTGGTCCGCTGCCTGGAGCAGTCGGGGCGGCACGCGGAGGCGCGGGAGCGGTACGAGCGCGCGGTGGCCCGGCTCTCCGGCCCGCCCGGGCCGGAACTGCGGCGCGCCGGCGAGCGGTTCGCGGCCCGGGCGGCAGCCCCCGACCGCAGGTTCGTGGGCCGCGAGGCCGAACTCGACCGGCTGGACGCGGCCCTGCCCGCCGCGCGGGCCGGCCGCCCGGTCCTGGTCACCGGCCCGGCCGGGGCCGGCAAGACGGCCCTGGTCCGGCACTGGGCGGCGCAGCGCGGCGCCGGGCACTTCCCGGACGGGCTGCTCCGCGCCGACCTGCGCGGCTTCGACCCGGACGGGCCGCGCGAACCCGCCGACGTCCTGGGCGAGTTCCTGATCGCCCTCGGGGTCGCCCCGGACGCCCTGCCCGTCTCGACCGCCGACCGCTCCCGCCGCTACCGCGACCTCCTCGCCGGCCGGCGGATGGCGGTCCTGCTGGACGACGCGGCCTCCTACGAGCAGCTCCTCCCGCTGCTGCCCGACCCGCCGGCGGCGGATCCCGCGGGCGGGGAGGCGGCCGGGCCGGTCGCGGTCGTCACCAGCCGCAGCCGGCTGCGCCACCTGCTGGTCCGCGCGGGCGGGGTCCCGCTCCCGCTGGGCGGGCTGACCGGAGAGGAGGCCGCCGCGCTGCTCGCCCGCACCCTCGGCCCGGACCGGACGGAGGACGACCCGGACGCCGTCGCCGCGCTCGCCGAGGCCTGCGACCTCCTGCCGCTCGCCCTGCGGCTGGCCGCGGCCCGGCTGGCCGCCCGGCCGGACTGGTCCCCGGGCGACCTCACCCGCGAACTCGCCGACGAGGAGACCGGGTTGGCCGTCCTCTCCGGTGCCTTCTCCGGTACCGCCGCCGGCAACAGCACCGGCAGCGGTCGCGGCCCGGTCGGCCTCACCACCGCCCTGGACCGGACGTACCGGACGCTGCCGCCCGCCGCCGCCCGGCTGTTCACCCTGCTCGGCCTGCACCCCGGCGCGGTGATCGACACCGACACCGCCGCCGCCCTCGCCGACCTCCCGCCCGCCGCCACCCGCACCCTGCTGACCGCGCTGGACGCCGTCCACCTGCTGGAGGAGACGGCCCCCGGCCGCTACGCCCGGCGCGAGCTGGTACGCCGCTACGCCGCCCGGAAGGCCGCCGAACTCACCTGCGACGAACGGTTCGTCGCCCTCGACCGGCTGATCGCCCACTACCTGGACGTCACCGCCGGCTGGACGGCCGCCTGCGCGGCGGGCGACGGCGGCAGCGAGCGGGCGGCGGCCTGGTTCCGCCGCGAGGAGAGCGCCCTGCGGGCCGTCGTGGTCTGTGCCGAGCAGTACGGCCGGACCGCCGCCTGCTGGCAACTCGCCCACCGGACGGCCCTGTTGTACGAGGCCACCGGCCACGACCGGACCCACTGGCGGGCCGTCGTCGAGGCCGGGCTGAGCGCCGCCCACGCGGACGGGGACGAGTCGGCCGTCGCCCGGCTCGGCACCGACCTCGCCGTCCTGCACGTCGCCCGCGCCGCCCACCGCACCGCCGCCGAGCACCTGGACCGCGCTGTCGCCGCGGCCGACCGGGCCGGCGACGTGGCGCTGCGCCACCACTGCCGCGACCGGGTGGCCGCCGCACTGCTGCGGGCCGGCCGGTACGAGCGGGCCCTGCCCATGCTCACCGACCTGGTGACCGCCGCCCGCACCCCGGCCACCGACCACCTGCTGGTGCACTCGCTCACCGGCCTGGCCGACGCCCTGGTCCTGGCCGGTGCCCCCGGTCCGGCCCTCACCCACGCCGACGAGGCGGTCCGGGCCGCCACCGCCCGTACCGGCGGCGCCGATGCTGTTCTCGCCACCCACAGCCGCGCCCGCGCCCTGCACGCCCTGGGCCGCCGCGACGCGGCGCTCTCCTCGGCCCGGCTCGCCGTCGCCCTCGGCCGTACCGTCGGCGACCCCGGGCTGGAGGCGCGTTCGCACGGCCTGCTCGCGGACCTGCTGTGCGAGCTGGGCCGCGGGGTCGAGGGCGCGGAGGCCCGGCGCCGGGCCGAGGCGCTGGCGGCCGACGGCGGCTGATGTCCGGCTGACCGACCGCCCGACCGGCTTCCCGCCCGCCCGTGGTCCGGACCGTACGCCGGAACCGGGGTCGTACGACGGAACCCCCGGCCGTGCCGGAAACCCGGGTGAACCGCGCCCCGCCGTCGAGCCGTTGACCAGAGAGCGGAACCGCAGGCGGAAGTATCGGCAGTTCCGGGAAGTGGAACCGCCTTCGCCGTCGGACCGCCGAGACCCGGCCGGCCCGTCCGAGCAGGGATGGGACGTCGACGAAGGACCGATGACGGGGAGTTCCGCCACCGGGGCATACTTCTGCCTGGTGCCGCCTGCCGGACACGCGTCCAGGCAGAAGCGCGACAGGCAGAAGCGCCACAGGCGGAAGCGCGTCAGGCAGAAGTGCGGAAGTGGCAGGACCGAGTGAGTGGGGGCGGGCATGGCGGCTGAGGCCGGTGGGGCAGGCGCGGACACGGGCGAGTTCAGCCGCCTGCTGGCCGGGTACCGGGTGGCGGCCGGGCTGACCCAGGAGGAGCTCGCCGCGGCCGCCGGGGTGAGCCTGCGCGCCCTCGGGGACATGGAGCGCGGCCGCACCCGCGGGCCGCAGCGGCGCACCGTACGGGCGCTCGCCGTCGCCCTGGGGCTGGACGGGGAGCAGGCGGAGGTGCTGGACCGGGCGGCGCAGTGCGGGCGCCCGCGCGGCGTCCGGCCCGGTCCGGCGCAGGTCGTGGCCCAGTCCGCGCCCCGGGATCCGGCCCCCGGAGTGCCGCCGGTCGCCGCGGGCCAGAGCGCGCTCGCCCTGCCCCGCGACATCGCCGACTTCACCGCCCGCGAGGGCGCGCTGGCGGTGCTGGCCGGCCTGGCCGCGGAGGACCGGCCCGCCCACCCGCGGGTGGTGCTGGTCAGCGGTCAGCCCGGCCTCGGCAAGACGGCCTTCGCGTTGCACGCGGCCCACGCGCTGGCCGAGCGCTTCCCGGACGGCCAGCTCTCGCTCGGCCTCGGCGCCATGTCCGGCCAGCCGCTGTCCGCCCGGGACGCGCTCGGCCAGGTGCTGCGCGCCCTGGGTGTCGCGGACGCCGCGGTGCCCGCCGGGACGGAGGAGCGGGCCGGCCTCTACCGGGCGCTGGTGCGCGAGCGGAGGCTGGTCCTGGTGCTGGACGACGCCGCGGACGAGAGCCAGGTGCGTCCGCTGCTGCCGGGCTCCGGACCGGCCGTGACCATCGTGACCAGCCGCAACGCCCTGCCCGGCCTGGAGTCGGTGCACCGGCTGAGCCTGGACGTGCTCGCCCCGGCCGAGGCGGCCGGACTGCTGGCCAGGATCGCCGGGCGGGAGCGGATCGAGGCCGCGCCCGACGCCACCGCCGAACTGGCCGCGCTCTGCGGCTACCTGCCGCTCGCGCTGCGGATCGCCGGACAGCGGCTGGTGGCCCGGCCGCAGCAGCCGGTCGCCCACCTGGTGCGCCAGCTGGCCGCCGAGGAGAACCGCCTGGACCTGCTGGAGACCGGTGACCTGGCGGTCCGCCCGGCCTTCGAACTGTCCTACCGGCGGCTGCCCGCCGAGTCCCAACTGGTGCTCCGCCGCTGCGCGTTGACCGCCGGGCCGGACTTCACCGCGGTGGTCGCCGCCGCCTACGCGGGCCGCTCGGCGGCCCGGACCGAACTGGTGCTGGAGCAGCTGGTGGACGCCGGACTGGTGCAGCCCGCCACCCCGGACCGCTACCGGCTGCACGACCTGGTGCGGCTCTACGCGGGCGAGCGGCTGGCGGTCGACGAGTCGGCCCAGGAGCTGGCCGAGGCCCGCACCCGGGCCGGGCGCTGGATCCTCGACCGGGCCGCCGCCTACGGGCTGCGGTTCGACCCGGACCACGCCAAGGACGACACCGGGCCGACCGGTTCCGCGCCCGCCCACCTCACCGAGGCGGCGCACTGGCTGGAGTACGAGCACCCGGAGTGGCTGGCCGCCCTGCACCACGCCCAGCGGGCCGGCCGGTACCGGGAGGTGATCGACACCGCCGAGGCCATGCACTGGTTCTCCGACCGGCTGCTGAGCTGGGGGATCTGGGCGGAGGTGTTCCAGCTCTCGGTGGACGCCGCCCGCGCGCTGGGCGACCGGCGGGCCGAGGCGGTGCACGTCAACTACCTGGCCTGGACCTACGTCACCTGTCTGCACCGCTACCAGCGCGGCATCGAACTGGCCTCCCAGGGGCTGGAGTTGGCGCAGGAGCTGGGCGACCGGGAGCAGCAGGGCTGGGCGCTCACCTACCTCGCCTCCGGGCTCCGTTACCTGCGGCGGCACCGCGAGGCGACCGACGCCTTCCACCGGGCCGCGGACGCCTTCGCCGAGCTCGACAGCCGCGCCGCGCTGATCGGCCGGCTGGTCACCCTGCGCGGCGCCGCCAACTGCCTGCGCGAGTCCGGCCGGGCCGAGGAGGCCGTGGACACCCGGCGGCGGGCACTGGCCGGCGCGCTGGAGCTGGTGGAGCGCTGGTCCGCACCGCTGATGAACCTGCTGGCGGCCATGACCGCGCACGAACTGGGCCTGGACCGGGCGGCGTTGAAGCGCTGGCCGGCCGCCGAGAAGGCCTACCGGCAGGCCCTGGTGCACTACGAGGCGGTCGGCCGGCCGGACAGCATGACCAAGACCCTGACCGAGCTCGGCACCGCGCTGATCGAACAGGGCCGCGCCGAGGAGGCCCGCGAACTGCTCACCGAGGCGCTGACCGACCTGAGCGCGGACGGCCCCCGGGCGGGGCTGCCGCGGCCCTGAGTCGAGGCCGGAGGCGGTCCTGCCGCCGACGCGAACGCCCGCCCCCCCGGCCGGGGAGCGGGCGTTCGGTCGTCAGTGCCGCCGGATCAGATCCGGGTGTCCTCCACCACCGGCACCTGGTTCGCCGGGACGGCACGCGGGGCGTCGCCGTTCGGGGCGACGTTGCTCGGCGCGAAGCGCGTCTTCGGCGCGACCGCGGGCTTCGCGCCGCAGAAGGCCGGCTCCAGCGTGTTCATCAGGCCCTGCGTCACCGCGCCGTTGTTGGAGGCGTTGGCGAAGACCACCACGCTGCGCCGCCCGTCCGGCGTCGCGAAGGACTGGGTCTGGAAGCCCTGCACGATGCCGCCGTGGCCGTACACGTCCCCGCAGGTGAGGGAGATGCGGCGCAGCCCCAGGCCGTACGAGACCTTGGCGGTGGGCGTCGGCAGGGCGGCGGTCATCTGCCGCAGCGAGTCGTCGGTGACCAGGCCGCCCTCGCCGCCGGCCATCAGCGCGCCGAGGAAGCGGTCGAGGTCCTCGGCGTCGGAGATGACGGCACCGGCGGACCACACCCAGGAGCCGTTCTGCCGGGTGGAGTCCAGCAGCGGCTTGCTGCGGTCGTCGTTGGTCAGGTACCCGGTGACGTGGGCGCCCTGGATCTCCTGGTCGGGCACCACGAAGGTGGTCTTGCGCAGGCCGAGCGGCTGGAGGATCCGCTCGTTCAGCACCTCGGCGTACGGCTGGCCGGTGAGGTGCTCGACCGCGAGGCCCAGCAGCACGAAGTCGGTGTTGGAGTACGAGTAGCGGCTGCCGGGGGTGTACTGCACGCCGTGCTTGACGGACATCGCCGCCAGCGCGCTCGGGTCGTACACCGTGCTGCGGATCCGCGCCTCGAACGCGCTGGTGGTCTCCTCGCCGGCCTGCTCCAGCAGGTCGTTGGTGTGGTCGAAGATCCCGGCGCGGTGCTCCATGACCTGGCGGCCCGTCATGGCCCAGCCCTCGGGCAGGGTGCCCGCGGGCAGGTAGTCGCGCAGCGGCTTGTCGAGGTCGATGCGGCCTTCCTGTGCCAGCTGCATCACGAGAACGGCGGTGAACATCTTGCTGTTGCTGCCGACCCGGAACCTCCACGAGGAGTTCATCGGGGTCCCGTCCAGGTCGGCCAGGCCGACCGCCACCGAGCGGCTCTCCTCCTTGTCGCCGTGGTCGCGGATCACCGCGAAGGCGCCCGGGGCGCCGGCCTTGGTGGTGGCCTGGAGGGCGGCGCGCACACCGGTGAGGTCGGAGGCCGGCGCGTCGGCGGCGCCGCGGTCGGCGGCCGCGGCGTGCGCGGCACCGGTCGCCATCAGGACGGCACCGGCGGCGGCCACGGCCAGGGGACGCAGAAGGCTGGTCTTCGCCATGTTCCTCGGTTCTCTCGTCAGCTGACGCGGCGTCGGGCCGCGCCGTTCGACGATCACTATCACCGGCCGGGCGACCGAAAGGCAATGTGAACCGGTTCGCCCGCATGGTCCGTTGTGTGCGCCGGCCGACGGGCCGCACCGTTCGTTTCCCGCTCCGGGGCCAAGGTTTCACCTGCTGTCGTCTACCCGCGTCAAGGGCCGCGCCCCATGCTGTTCGGGCGCTCCCGGCGCGTCCGGTGCCCTCTCCGCACCGGCCCCCTGCCCCGCTTCCTGCTCCGCCGGATCCCCTCGGCAGCTCTCCCTCATCGGGCCGCTCCTCACCCAAGGAATTGTCATGACTTCGTCCACGAAGGCCCTGAAGCCCCGCTCCCGCCGCACCGCCACCGCGATCGGCTCCGCCGTCGCCCTGGTCGCCGCCTCCGCCGGCCTGTGGGCCGCGACCGCCACGACCGCGCAGGCGGCCGCGCTGCCCACGCCCGACCACATCGTCGTCGTGGTGATGGAGAACCACGCCTACACCCAGGTCATCGGCAGCAGCAGCGCCCCGTACATCAACAACACCCTCAAGGCGGGCGGCGCCAACCTCACCCAGTCCTTCGGCATCACCCACCCGAGCGAGCCGAACTACTACGCGCTGTTCTCCGGCTCCACCCAGGGCCGCGTCGACGACAGCTGTGTGACCGTCGGCGGTTTCCAGAGCGCCAACCTGGCCTCCGAGGTCATCGCCGCCGGCAAGACCTGGGCCAGCTACAACGAGTCCCTGCCCAGCCAGGGCAGCACCGTGTGCAGCAGCGGCAACTACGCCCAGAAGCACAACCCGTGGTTCGGCTTCGGCAACGTCCCGCTCAGCTCGGCCAAGACCTTCGCGCAGTTCCCCACCGACTTCACCACCCTGCCGAACGTCTCCTTCGTCGTGCCGAACCTCTGCAGCGACATGCACGACTGCTCGGTCGCCACCGGCGACACCTGGATCAAGAACAACCTCGGCGCCTACGCGACCTGGGCCCAGACCCACAACAGCATCCTGGTCGTCACCTTCGACGAGGACAACAAGCTGTCCGGCAACCGGATCCCGACCGTGGTCTACGGCGCCCACGTCACCCCGGGCAGCAGCTCCGCCACCACCTACAACCACTACAACGTGCTGCGCACCCTGGAGGACCTGTCGGGCGCCAGCGGCCACGCGGGCAACGCGGCCACCGCGAGCGACATCACCGGCATCTGGAACTGAGCCGCGGTGATCAGGGCTTGACCTGAGCCCGAGCCCGGACCGGTGGCCGCTCGGTCACCGGCTCGGGCTCGGGCCCGGACAGCGGCCCGCGTGCGGTGGCCTGCCGTACGCCGTGCCGCCGTACCCCGGGCACCGCCGCCGTGCCCGCGCAGACCAGCGTGACCAGCACCGCCGCCGTCAGCAGCGGCACCCGGCTGCCCCAGGCGTCGGCGGCGAGCGGCGCCAGCACGTACCCGAGCGGGGCGGCGCCCAGCGAGAGCAGCCAGTCGTACGAGGTGACCCGGGCCAGCGACCCGGCCGGGAAGTCCTGCTGGACCACCGTCTCCCACACCGGGTTGAGGAAGCCGAGCCCGGCCATCGCCACCGCCTGTGCCGCCACCGCGACGGCCACCGGGGCCGGGCCGGCGAGCGCGAGCAGCGGCAGCCCGTACAGCGCGAGCGCGAGGTTCCCGGCCAGCACCGGGCGGCGGGGGCGGACCTTCCCGGCGATCAGCGAGCCGACCAGCAGGCCCACCGCCCCGGCCTGGGTGAGCGCCACCCAGGCGCCGTCGCCGCCGAGCCGGGTGGCGGCGATCAGCGGGCCGAGGGTGAGCAGGACGGCGGAGGCGCCGTTCCACACGCCGTGGGCGATCAGGCTGGTCCAGTACCAGTCCCGGGAGCGCACCTCGCGCCAGCCGTCGGCGAGGTCCCGGCGCAGCGAGCGTCCGCCGTCGGGGGTGCGGTCGGTGCGGTCAGTGTGACCCGCGTGATCGGTGCGGTCGGTGCGGTCGATGGCGGGCCGGGGGAGCCGGGCGAGCAGCACGGCGCTCAGTACGAAGGAGGCGCCGTCCAGCAGGAAGGCCCAGCCGGGCCCGGCCGTGTAGACCAGCACCCCGGCGAGCGCCGGGCCGCCGAGACGGGCGGCGCCGGTCGCGGTGCCGAGCAGCGCGTTGGCCCGCAGCCGCAGTTCGCCCCGGACGGTGGCCGCGACCAGCGGCGAGGCGGTGGGCATGGCGAAGGCGGAGGCGACGCCGCCGACGGCCGAGGCGAGCGCGATGTGGGACAGGCTCGGACGGTCGCCGAGCAGTTCCAGGCCGACGAACAGCTGGGCGACGGCCCGGACCAGGTCGGTGGTGAGCGCGACCAGGCGCGGGTCGAAGCGGTCCCCGGCCACTCCGCCGAACGGCAGCAGGAGCAGCCTGGGCACCATCGCGCAGCCCAGTACCAGGGCGAGGGCGGCGGAGGAGCCGGTGGCCCGGGTGACGGCGATGGCGAGGGCGGCGGGGACGACGGCGTCACCGAGGGTGGAGATCGTCCGGCCGAGGAAGAGCAGGCGGAAGCCGGGCAGGCGCAAGGGGTGGTTGATCACGCGGCGCACTGTATTTCGGTGCCGAAATTTTGGCAACGAATATTTCGGCGCCGTTGCTTCGTGGGGGTACCGTCTCCCCGGGTTTGTAGACTCCTGCCATGGCCGACCACCCCCACCAGCACCGCACCCCGCCCCGCGACTGGACGGACGGCCACGTCGAGCGCTGGCAACCGGTGCTGCCCGACCTCGACCCGGACATCGAGGCCGCCGTCACCCGGATGTCCAAACTCACCCGGCACTTCCGTCGGGTCCGCGAACAGGGCGTCGCCGACTACGGCCTGCAGAAGCACGAGTTCGACACCCTCCACGAGCTCGCCGGCCGCGGCGGCCACGCCGCCCCCTCCGACCTGCGCGCCGACCTCAACCTCGCCCCGGCGTCCGTCACCGGGCGCCTGGAGGCCCTGGAACGGCGGGGCTTCATCGTGCGCACACCCTCCACGGCGGACCGCCGCAAGGTCGACATCGTGCTCACGGACGCCGGGCGCGCCGCATGGCAGCAGGCCCTCGACGTGGTCGGACGGGAGGAGCACCGGCTGCTGGGAGTGCTGTCCGAGGACGAGCGCCGCACACTGTCGGACCTGCTGCGGAAGGTGATGCTGGCCCAGGAGGCGGCGGAGGACGGCCGGTCGGACTGACCGCCGTCGGGTGGGCCGGGTCGAGGGCGAGTTCGGCACGGGCGGCCCCGGCGGGTGGCCGGGCCGGGGTCGACCGGGCGGGTCCGGCCCTGGTATCGATAGGGCCGTGCGATTCGAACTTGTGCCGATGCCGGACGGTGTGGGGGCGCGGCCCCGGGACGGGCGGGGGTACCCCGTGCCGGCGATCACGCCGTGGCACGGGGGCGAGCCGCAGTTCGCGCTGACGGACCACGGGCGCAGCGCCGACTGCGCGCTGCGGCGCCGGTGTTCGGTGTGCGGCGGGTTCATGGCGCGCGGGCCGGTGTGGCGGGTCGTCGGGCCCGCCGAGAGCGCGGCGATCGCCGAGGCGCTCGCGGCCGGCCGGCCGTACCGCAACCTCGCCCCGACCATGGAGGGCCCCGGGCACCGCGCCTGCATGCTCTACGCGTCGATGGTCTGCCCCTACCTGGCCCGCCCGAACGCCCGCCGGCGGGCCACCGCCGAGGACCCGGCCGACGAGCTGACCTCGGCCGCCGTCCGCGGCGCGGCGCGCGGCGGGCTGGGCGCGGTGGTCGGGTTCGGCGACTACGAGTACGCCGTCACCGACACCCGGGTGCTGTTCCGCTTCCTCGACCTGGTCGAGTTCCTGCCGCACGAGTCGGCCGACGAGCACCTGGCCGAGCTGCGCGCCGAGTTGGCGAAGCCCGGCCAGGGCCGGTAGGCGGGACCGGTGGTGCCTACTGCCGGTGGTGCTTACGGCCGGTGGTGCTTACGGCCGGTAGGCGGGCAGGCCCTTGATGGTGGAGACCTGGGTCGGCGCGGCGGAGCCGTCCGCGGGCAGGGTGCTGATGCCGTCCGGGGTGCGGGCCGCGACGGTCCTGCCGTCCGGGGACCAGGCGGGTTCGGTGAAGTCGGTGGTGGCCGAGGGGGTGAGGTCCTTCTCGGTCTTCTGGTCCCACGCCGTGGAGCGGGTGAACAGGTGGTCGTGCCCGTTCACCGAGCGGACGAAGACGAGGTGCTCGCCGTCGGGGGAGAGCGCCGGCTGGGAGCCCTTGGCCAGCTCGCGGGCCGCGGGCCGGATGTAGTCGTCGTAGATGTACACCTCGTTCGCCGGGGTGTTGGCGTACGCGATCGCGCCGCGGTGACCGCCCGCGTTGGCCCAGGTGTTGCCGGTCTGCGGCGGCTGCGGCAGGTTGTCGTTGCCGCCCTCGGAGTTGTGCGGGGTGAGCTCCTCGGGCGTGGCGCCGGGGGTCTTGGTGGGGACCCGCTCCAGCTTCAGCACGCCGCCCTTGGTAGCGGCGAAGACGATCGTGTTGAAGCGTTCGAGCCCCTCGGTGCCCGAGGTGTCGCCGGGCTCCCGGGTGGCGTGCAGCCAGGTGGGGTGGGACCAGGTCTCCCCGCCGGGGTTCTTGGCCAGGGTGACCTTCCCGGTGCCGTCCGGGTTGGCCGTCACCAGGTCGCCGTTGCCGTTGACGAACGCGGCCTTCTTGCCGTCGGGGGACCACGCGAGGTCGCGTACGGCGGTGCCGAAGTCGACGGTGGCGCCGTTGATCGCGACGGTCTGGGTGCCGGTGCTGATGGTGAGGTGGTTGGCGGCGGAGGTGCCGTTGACCTCCTTGCCACCCGGCGCGGGGCTGCCCGCCTGGGACGGGGTGCCGGGCTGGGACGGCGCGCCGGGCGCGGACGTCCCCGGCGTCGAGCCCGGGGCGGACGTCCCCGCCGTCGAGCCGGGGGCGGTGCCGGTCGGGGCCGCGGTGGCCCCGGAGCCGCTGGTGTCCGGGCCGCAGGCGGAGAGCAGGACCGCGCCGACGGTGGTCATCAGGGCGATCGCGGCGGCGGTGCCGAATCTGTTGCGCACGGACATTCCAGGGTCCCCCTCAGGTGCTGTTCGCCTTCGAGAAGGAAGCGTCCCAGCGCCAGGTCTATGACCGGTTCGTGCCGTGTCACAGACGTGGAACAGTGCGGGCCGGTTCCTCGGCACGGCGTCAGCGGCCCTGCGGGCGGCGGCTCCAGGGGCCTCCGGGACGTCCGGTGCCTTCGGGGGCGCGGGCCGTCAGAGGCCGAGCCGGGTGAGGCCCGGGTGGTCGTCGGGGCGGCGGCCGAGCGGCCAGTGGAAGAGCCGCTCCTCGGCGGTGATCGGCACGTCGTTGATGGAGGCGTGCCGACGGGCCATCAGGCCGTCCGGCGCGAACTCCCAGTTCTCGTTGCCGTAGGAGCGGAACCACCGGCCGGCCTCGTCGTGCCACTCGTAGGCGAAGCGGACCGCGATGCGGTCGCCGTCGTGCGTCCAGAGCTCCTTGATCAGCCGGTACTCCAGCTCGCGGTCCCACTTGCGGGCGAGGAACTCGGCGATCCGCTCGCGGCCGGTGAGGAACTCGGAGCGGTTGCGCCAGCGGCTGTCGGGTGTGTAGGCGAGCGCGACGCGCCGCGGGTCTCGGGTGTTCCAGGCGTCCTCGGCGGCCCGGACCTTCTGCCGGGCGGTCTCCTCGGTGAACGGGGGCAGGGGCGGGCGCTGTCCGTCGTGCTGTGCGGCCATGGGTGAACTCCTCGAGAACGGGTATTCCACCAGTGAGAACGATCGTTCTCACTTCAGTGGCTACGATAGGAGAACTATCGTTCTCGCGCAAAGGGCACGGCAGATGGAGCACGAAGACCCGCGGACCCGGATCCTCGACGCGGCCGAGGAGCTGTTCTACGGGCAGGGCATCCAGGCGGTCGGCATGGACGCCGTCCGGGCCGCCTCCGGCATGACGATGCGCCGCCTCTACCAGCACTTCCCGTCCAAGAACGACCTGGTCGAGGCCTACCTGCTGCGCCGCGACGGCCGCTGGCGGGCGAGCCTCGCGGTGCACGTCTCCCGGGCCGGCGGCACGCCGCGGGAGCAACTGCTCTCGGTCTTCGACTGGCTCGGCCTCTGGTTCGCCGAACCCGGCTTCCGCGGCTGCGCGTTCGTCAACTCCTTCGGTGAACTGGGCGCCACCACGCCCGTCGTCGCGGCCGCCGCGCGGCACCACAAGGAGGAGTTCGGCGGCTACCTCGCGGGCCTGGCCGAGGCCGCGGGCGCCCCGCCCGCCACCGCCGCCCACCTGACCCTGCTGGCCGAGGGCGCCATCACCACCGCCGCCCTCCACGGCGACCCGACGGCCGCCGCCGACGCCAAGGAGGCCGCCCGCCTGCTGCTGGACGCCGCGCTGGCGGGTTAGCCCTCGGCGGTCTCCCTCCCGGGGCGGGCGACGGCCGGGGGCACGCACGCCCGCCCAAAGGGCCCGCCGGGCCGGCGGACGGCCGAACCGGCCCCTCGGTCGGTCGTCGCCGAACCGGTCGTGCCGGTGGTACGGTCCTGCCGTCTGGCGGCCGTCGGCCCCGGCCACCGCCGGGCCCGGACCGCGAGCTCCCTGCACCGCCGCGCCGGGTCGCCGCACGCGAGCCCCGCGCCCCTCCGTCCGCGCACACCGCGGCACGGGCGCCCGAGCGAGGCGCGCCCCGCACCCGGAGGACTCCACCGACCCCGACCAGCACGGAGCCCCGACCCATGACCACACCCGGCACCCTGGCCACCGTCACCCCGCTACGACCACCGCGCCTGGTGGCCACCGACCTCGACGGGACGATCGTGCGCGGCGACCGCACCGTCTCCGCCCGCACCGTCGCCGCCCTCGCCCGGGTCGAACGGGCCGGCGGACACGTCGTCCTGGTCACCGGCCGCCCCCCGCGCCTGATGGGAGAGATAGCCGCCGCCTTCGGGCACCGGGGCGTGGCGATCTGCTCCAACGGCGCCTTCGCCTACGACATGCGCACCCGCACCG
Source organism: Kitasatospora xanthocidica (assembly GCF_014656195.1). Lineage (GTDB taxonomy): Bacteria > Actinomycetota > Actinomycetes > Streptomycetales > Streptomycetaceae > Kitasatospora > Kitasatospora xanthocidica. The sequence continues at coordinate 194,085 of NZ_BNBY01000013.1, forward strand.
TGGTCGCCGAGCGCCCGATCCCGGTCGACGTGCTCGGCGAGACCGCCCGGCTGCTGCGCGAGGTCGCCCCCGGCATCGGACTGGCCGTCGAGTACGCCCAGGAACTGGCCGGCGACGCCCACTACGAGGCGGGCGACTGGGACGCCGACACCACCGTGCGACGCCTGGACGACGCCGTCCTGTTCGCCCGCCCGGCCCCCAAGCTGCTCGGCCGCCACCCGGAACTCTCCGCCGACGACCTGCTGGAGCTGGTGCGCCCGGCGATCGGCGAGCTGGTCACCGTCACGCACTCCAACGGGGTGCGGCTGGTCGAGGCCGTCGCCCGGGGCGTGAGCAAGGCCGCCGCGCTCGGCGAGCTGGCGCAGCGGTACGGAATCCCCCGGGAGCGGGCGATCGCCTTCGGCGACATGCCCAACGACCTGCCGATGATGGCCTGGGCCGGCACCTCCTACGGCGTCGCCAACGCCCACCCCGAGGTCCTCGCCAGCGTGGACCACGTCATCGCCAGCAACGACGAGGACGGCGTCGCGGCCGTCCTGGAGGGCCTCTTCCCGGAGGGCTGAGCACGCCCGCCCCCGCCGTCGCCCGTCGTGGGCGCTCGATTCCGGCTCCAGGGAACGTTTATCGGCCATTGATCGCGACCGCCTAGGGTCGGACACATGGACGAGAGAGCGGCCGAGCGGCCGGGGGCAGTGCCCGAGGGGCGGATGACGGAGCAGGACGCCGAGCGGTTCCGGCAGTTGCTGGCGAAGCTGGAGCACTCGCTGGTGGCGGACCGGGAGGCGGCGGGGCGCGATGCCTGAGCTCGTCGAGTGGCGCCCGGTGGCGGTGGTTCCGCTGTGGCGGCGCGGCGAGGCGCGGGAGTACCCGGACGTGGAGCGGCCCGGGGTGCTGCGGGGGCACCCCGGGCCGGTTCCGGTCGATCAGGAGGGGACGGTGGGCGCCGTGGCCGCCGACTGACGGAGGTTCAGCAGTCGCATCCGCAATCGCAGCCGTCGCACCCGTCACAGCAGCTGCAGCAGTCGCCGCACCCGTCGCAGCAGTTGCAGCAGTCACAGCAGTCCGGGCAGTCGCAGCAGTCGTGCCGCTCGCAGAAGCCCTTGCGGGGCTCGCGGCTGAACGGGTCGTTGTGGTCGCAGCAGAGCAGCTGGCACGTGCAGGCCATCAGGGCCCACACCGCGCAGCCGGCGAGCAGGTTGCGGGGGCGCGGCGGCTTCTGGCCGGGCGGGGTGAAGCCGGGGCCCTGCGGCATCCACGGCGGGACGGGCGCCCCGGGGTCCTGACCGGGCGGGGCCTGGTGGGGCGGTGCCTGGTGAGGGTGCTCGCCCGCGGCGCCGTGCCCGGTGCGGCAGCTCGCCGCGTGCCGGGCCCCGAAGACCCGGTCGACGGCGCGCTCGGTCTCGTGCGCCAGCAGGACGTGGACCAGGGCCCGGTCGGCCAGCTCGACCTCGCCCAGTGCGAGCCGGATGCCGTGGACGGCGTCGCGGCAGAGCCGTTCGGCCTCGGCGCGGTCGGTGCCGGTGGCGGTGAGCGGGTTCCAGGCGCCGGAGGCGGCGTCGGCGCTCTGGTCCTCGGCGGCGTCGAGGAGGTGGGCGAGCCGGCCGAACAGCCGCCCGGCCTCGGCGAGCGGGGCGGCGTTGCCGGGGCGGCCGGCGATCACGGCGGTGTGCGCGAAGGCGGCCGAGGTGGCGGTCTCGGTGGGTTCGGTGACCAGCAGGACGGATCCGCCGGGGCGCAGCGTGCGCTCCAGCTCGCCCTGCCGGGAGGCCGCGTCGAGCAGGACGGCGGTGTCGAAGCCGACGGTGGAGGCGGTGCCGGCGCTCTGCCGGTCCCAGCGCCGGGTGACCGCCCGGGCCCCGGCGGCGACCGGACGGCGGGCGAACACGCCGTCGCGGTCGTCGACGTGGTCGCGGATCTTCACCGAGGCGAGGGCGAGCGAGACGGCGGCGGCGAGCCGGGCGCCCTCGCCCTTGGCGACGGAGGCGGTCCGCATGCCGCGCAGCGGGCAGGGACCGGCGGTGCGGCGCCAGGAGGAGTCCTCCCGGGCGGCCTGGGCCTCGACCAGGACGGAGATGATCAGGCCGTCGTAGTTGGTGGCGGTCCGGGCGAGCTGGCCGTGGTCGTCGCGCAGCGCGAGGCAGAGCCCGCACAGGTGGGCCATCCAGGAGGTCTGCAGCCGTTCGGACAGCCGGTGCCTGCACGGTCTGATGATGCCGAACACGATCGTCCCCCTCGCCTTTCGGGCCGCTGACCGGCCACGATTCGCCGCACATCATATGATCCGCAGCACACCTGGGCCGACCCCTCGTCAAAGGCCGACCCCCGATGGCCAGGAGGCCCGCGAGCCGGAGGCCGGTTCCCCGGCGGGGGCGGCCGTGTCCGGCCTCGACCGTGTTCATCGGGGCCGCCGGGCGGTTCCCCGGCGCCGCCGGGAATCCGGGAGACGGGAATCCGGGAGAGTGGATCTCATATTCGGGATAGCATCGCGAATATGGGAATCGACACGGCCGCCGACGAACGGCTGGCACAGCGGCTCGCCGAGCTGAGGCTCGAACGCGGCTGGACCTTGGAGGAGTTGGCGCGGCTGGCGGACGTCAGCCGGTCGACGCTGTCACGGGTGGAGCGGGCCGAGGTCAGCCCGACCGCGGCGCTGCTCGGGCGGCTGTGCGCGGTGTACGGGCGGACGATGTCGCGGCTGCTCGCCGAGGTGGAGGCCGGCCCGGCGCGACTCGTGCGGGCCGGGGACCAGCAGGTGTGGCGGGACGGGACCACCGGGTTCGTGCGCCGGTCGGTCTCGCCGCCGCACGGCTCGCTGCGGGCGGAGGTGATCGAGGGGCGGCTGCCCGCCGGCGCCGACATCGCGTACGACCGCGCCTGCGTGCCCGGCCGGGAGCACCACCTCTGGCTGTTCGAGGGCCGGTTGGAGCTCACCACGGACGGCGAGGCGCAGTCGCTCGCCCCCGGCGACTGCCTGCGCTACGTGGCCGGGACCAGCCGGTTCCGCAGCCTGGGCCCCGGCGACGCCCGGTACGCGCTGGTGGTGGTCGAGCCGTGAGCGCGTCCGCCGGCCCGATAGCGGCCCCGGTCGCGAAGGAACGCTTCGACGCGGCCGGGCGCCGCGTCCTGCTGGTCTGCGTCGCGGGCGGCTTCACCACGCTGCTCGACCAGTCCGTGCTCAACACCTCCATCCCCGCCCTGCGCGAGACCCTGCACGCCCGGCCCGCCGACCTGCAGTGGATCGTCGCCGGGTACTCCCTGGCCTTCGGCCTTGCACTGATCCCCGGCGGGCGGCTCGGTGACGTCAAGGGCCGCAAGTGGTTCTTCGTCTCCGGCCTCGCCCTGTTCACCCTGGTCAGCCTGGTCTCCGCGACGGCCACCGACCCCGGGGTGCTGATCGCCGCCCGGCTGGTCCAGGGTGCGGGCGCCGGCCTGGTCAACTCCCAGATGATCGGCACCCTCCAGGACGTGTTCGACGGCCAGCTGCGGACCCGCGCCCTCGGCATGTACGCCGTGACCGGCGGACTCGCGTTCGCCCTCGGCCCGCCGATCGGCGGCGCGGTGCTCGCGGCGGCGGGCCCCGAGCACGGCTGGCGGCTGACCTTCCTGCTCAACGTCCCGTTCGGCCTGGCCACCGTCGTCCTCGCCGCCCGCCACCTGCCCAAGCCCCGCCCCAGCACAAGGCACGCCGATCTCGACCTGCTCGGCCTCCTCCTGGTCGGCGCGCTCACCCTCGTCCTGATGCTGCCCTTCGTGCAGCCGCCCGGCTGGACCGGCTGGCTGGCCTTCGCGGCCGCCGCCCTGTTCCTGCTCGGCGCGCTCGTCCGGTGGCAGCGCAGGTACGCCCGCACCGGCGGCCACCCGCTGATCCACCCCGCGCTCACCCGCTCCGCGCCGTACGCGCTCGGCACGGCCACCGCGATGGCCCAGTTCGGCTCCTCGCTGGCCGCCTCGCTCGTCCTCGCCATGTTCCTCCAGGACGGCCTCGGGCTGTCGCCGATGGGCGCCGCACTGGTCGCGCTGCCCTCAGCGGTCGCCATGGGCGTCGCCTCCGCGCTCGCCTGGCGGGTCGTCCAGCGCTTCGGCCGACGCACCGTCACCGTCGCCATGACCGGCTCCGCCCTCACCATGCTCGCCGGCGGGCTGATCGCCCACGCGGCATCCGCCGCCGCCCTGCCCTGGCTGCTCGCGTTCCTGCAGCTCCTCGGCGGCGCCGCGATCGGCCTGATGGGCTCCACCAACCAGGCCTTCGTGCTGCGCCACGCCCCCGCCGAGGCGGCCGGGGTGAGCGGGGCGATCCTGCAGATGGCGCAGCGGATCGCGGCGGCCGTCGCGGTCTCGGCGCTGTCCGGGGTCTACCTGCGGGAGACGGCCGGCGGCGGCGGGCACCGCTCCGCCTACCTCGCCGCGAGCACGGTCTGCGCAGCGGTGGCCGGCCTCGCCGCCCTGGCCTCGGTGTTCGCGGGCCGCGCCACCGCGCGGGAGCAGTCCGAGGAGCGGCCCGAGGACCGGCCGGGGCACCGGCCCGAGGAGCAGCACGGTGACCGGCCGGGGGAGCAGTCGGCCGCGCTCGGCCGAGGGCGAACAGCGGCCCGCTAGCGGGCCCCGGCCCGTACGGTGGTCGTCATGATCGACGTACGGACCGTGGACCTGCCCGAGGTGACGCTCGCCTACCGTGTGAGCGGGCCCGCCGACGGCCCGCCGCTGGTGCTGCTGCACGCCCTCGGCGAGCGCGCCTCCGACTGGGACGTGGTGCTGCCCGGGCTCGCCCCCGGCCACCGGGTGTACGCGCTCGACCTGCGCGGCCACGGCGACAGCGGCCGCCCGGGGGCGTACGGCCTGCCGGCGATGCGGGACGACGTGCTGGCCTTCCTCGACGCGCTCGGGCTGGACCGCGTCGACCTGATCGGCCACTCCCTGGGCGGCGCCGTCGCGTACCTCCTCGCCCAGGCCGCGCCCGAGCGGATCGACCGCCTGGTCCTGGAGGAGATCCCCGCGCTGTACCCGCGCCCGGCGAGCGCGGTGCCGGACGACCCCGACGAAGGCGTGCATTTCGACTGGGCGATGGTCAGGGCCGTCAAGGCGCAGCTGGACGACCCCGACCCGGCCTGGCGGGACGGGCTCGCCTCGATCACCGCGCGCACCCTGGCGGTCGCCGGCGGCCCGGCCAGCTACGTCCCGCAGGAGCGGATCGCCGAACTCGCCCGGCTGATCCCGGACTGCCGGCTCGTCACCGTCGAGGCCGGGCACCTGGTGCACGGTGCCCGGCCCGAGGAGTACGTCGCCGTGGTGGCGCCGTTCCTGTCCCTCTGACGTCCGCCGGCGCGTGCCGACTCGCGCCGACGGTCAGACGCCGTGCTCGGCGGGCAGCCGCCCGCTGCGCACGGCCGTCAGCAGATCGGCGTGGTCGGCCTCGGTGCGGTCCGCGTAGGCGACGGCGAAGGCGCCGATCGCTTCGTCCAGCGCCTCGCCCTTGCCGCAGTACCCGGCCAGCAGGCCCGGGTCGGCGGTGTGCGCGTGCGCCCGGGCCAGCAGGGCGCCGGTGATCCGCGCGTAGTCGTCCAGCTGCGAAGGCTGCAGCGCGGCCGGATCGACGCTCCCCTTGCGGTTGCGGAACTGCCGCACCTGGTACGGCAGTCCGTCGACCGTCGTCCAGCCCAGCAGGGTGTCGCTGACCACCTGCATGTGCTTCTGGCCGAGGACGACCCGGCGGCCCTCGTGGTCGTCCCGCGCCGTTTCCGCCGTCCCCGCCGCCTGCTCGGCCTGCGGCAGGTACGGCAGCAGCACGGACGGGCGGGCCTCCTTCACCTGCAGCACCAGCGGCTGGTCCCGGTGGTCGGTGAGCAGCACCACGTACGAGCGGGTGCCCACGCTGCCCGTCCCCACCACCCGGAACGCCACGTCCTGCACCCGGTAGCGGGACAGCAGCGTGCGGACCTCGGCCGGCACCGTCTCCACGTACGCGCCCAGCGAGTGCGCCACTGCCCGGGCGGTCGCGTCGGACACCTCGGTGAGCACCGGCGGAGCGGCGGCGAAACGCCAACCGCCGTCCGCCGTACGGTCGGTGCTGCGGGCCGCGAACTTCGCGCTGGTGTTGCCGAGCGCCTTGGCGCCGACCTTGCGCAGCACGTCCGCCAGGTCGTGCGCCTCGGCGAAGGACACCAACTGCTCGTCGGCGACGGCGTTCCAGGAGTCCAGCGCGGGCAGCTTGGCGAGCGTGCGCATGGTCCGGCGGTACGAGCCGGCCACGTGCTCGGCGGCCTCCCGCGCGGTGGTCTCGCTCGCACCGGTCTCCCGGCCCGCGAGCACCAGGCTCGCGGCGAGCCGCTTCAGGTCCCACTCCCAGGGGCCGTGCACGGTCTCGTCGAAGTCGTTGATGTCCAGGACGAGTTGGCCGCGCGCGTCGCCGTACAGGCCGAAGTTCGCGGCGTGCGCGTCGCCGCACAGCTGCGCGCCGACCCCGGTCACCGGCGTGCCCGCGAGGTCGGCGGCCATCAGCCCGGCCGAGCCGCGCAGGAACGCGAACGGGGTGGCGGCCATCCGCCCCACCCGGATCGGCACCAACTCGGCTATCCGGCCCGCGTTCGAGGCCTCCAGCGCCTCCACGGCCGTCGGCCGCCCGGGGGCGGCGGCGAACTCCGCGTGCCGCTCGCGGGGTACCCGCAGCCGCAACTCCTTGCCTCGCTCCCGGTTCCGCCCGTCCTGCGCCGACGCGAACCCGGCCACCGCGAAGCCGCGCCGGGCCCGCTCCGCCGGGCCGCCCGCCCCGCCCGCACTCCGCTGCGGCACGACGGCCGTCCCGCCCCGGGCCTCCGCCACCTTCGGCTCCGCCCCGTCCACTGCCTCGGTCATCCGCGCCACCGCGCCCCGCCCGTCCCTTCCGGTCCTCACCCGCCCGCGACCTGCGCGGATGGTTCATCGGGGGGAGTGACGTCCGGGGCGGGGCGGTGGTTCCGGCGGGGCGGGTGTGGTTCGTGCGGGTTCGGTGGTGGGGCGCGCGTGGGCGGCGGTGGCGCGGTGCTGAGGGGGCGTGGGGGTGGGTAGGGCGCGCGGGTGTGGTCGTGCGGCGGGGGCGTCCGGGGCGGTGCGGTGGTTCCGGCGGGGCGGGTGTGGTTCGCGCGGGTTCGGTGGTGGCGAGGTGCCGAGGGGTGCACGTGCGTGGCGCCGGCGGGGGCCGGTCGGGGTGCCCTTGGGGGGCGGGTAGCGTGGGGGCGTGGATGATCTTCGGGGGACGGTGCGTGCGCGCCTGGTGGCAGCGTCGGCGGCGGTGGTGACGGTGGTGGCCGGGCTGGGTGTGCGGGCGGTGGCGGGCGGGGACGTGGCCAAATACGCGGGGGACGCGCTCTACACCGTCCTGGTGTACGCCCTGGTGGTGCTGGTCGTGCCACGGGTGCGCCCGGCGCGCGCCGCCGTGACGGCCGCCGCACTGAGCTGGGCCGTGGAGCTGTTCCAGCTCACCGGACTGCCGGACGCGTGGGGCCGCCGCAGTACGCTCGCCCGGCTCGTCCTGGGCTCGACCTTCAATCCGCCGGACCTGTTCTGGTACCTGGTCGGCGCCGTGTTCGGCGCGCTGGTGCACCGGGTGCTGCGGGGGGTCCGCGCCGCAGCACCCGGCATGGTCTGACGGAGCGTCAGAGAGGCATCAGGTCGGGCCGCTTGGGGTCGACGTGGTCGCCCGAGGACTCGCCGCGCAGGCGCCGTCCGACCCAGGGGATCAGGTACTCGCGGGCCCACTGGATGTTCTCGCGCCGCTGGTCGGCGGGGGTGAGGACGGGGGTGTCCGGCCAGGGCGCCTCCGGGTCCTGCTCGGTGGCCAGGCCCAGCGAGCGGGCGGCCAGCAGGGCGACCCGCTGGTGGCCCTCGGGGGACAGGTGGAGGCGGTCCTCGCTCCAGGCCCGGCGGTCCTGCACCGCGCGCAGCGACCACAGGTCGGCCACCTTGCAGCCGTTGCGGTCGGCGACGGCCCGCATGTGGCCGTTGTAGGTCGCGATCTTGCCGCGCAGGTGCTTGAGCAGCGGCACGTCGCGGGTGTCGAAACCGGTGCAGATCAGCACCGTCCCGGCGGATTCGGTGAGTCGGACGACGGCGGCCTCGAAGCGTTCGGCCACCTCGTCCGGGTCGGCGCCCGGCCGGAGGATGTCGTTGCCGCCGGCGCAGAAGGTGACCAGGTCGGGCTGGAGCCGTTGGACCTCCGGCACCTGCTCGGCCGCGATCTGGTCCAGCAGCCGGCCGCGCACCGCGAGGTTGGCGTAGCGGAACGCGCCCGGCGGACGCCCGTCGGCGAGCAGCCCGGCCAGGCGGTCGGCCCACCCGGCGAACCGGCCGTCGGCACCGGGGTCGTTCAGGCCTTCGGTGAAGCTGTCCCCGAGGGCGACGTACGAACTGAGGTCAAGGGTCTCCTGGAGGTGCGGCATGAAAGAGATAGTTCACCCAATCAAGTGACCTACGCCACCGTAGGTGACCCTGGTGGCACGTGAGATGGACCACGTACCCTCCTCGGTCCCTCCGCGCGGCCCAGAGCGCCGTGCCCGGGAAAGCACAAGATCCGTACCCCCTTCCGCTTTCGGGCCCGTCCGGCCGATGCTCGGAGGGAGCGGCCGCCCCGGCCGCCGTCCTTCTGGGGGAAGACAGCCATGGCCGTGAACCCGAGCTCCGCCGTGCCCGAGAACTGGTCCATCGACGACCGCTGCACCAACTGCGACGTCGCCCGTCAGCTCGCGCCCGACCTGGTCCGCGAGCACGCCGGCCGCTCCGAACTGGTCCGCCAGCCGCGTGACGAGGCCGAGCGCGCACAGCTGCGGGCCGCCGCGCACGCCTGCCCGACCCGCTCCATCCGCCCCGGCACCGGCCCGCTCGACCCGGCGGGCGACCCCTTCCCGCTGGCGCTCGACCAGGACGTGCTGCTGCTCGGCCACAACTCCCGGCTGACCGCGGGCGCCAACTCCTACCTCTGCCGCCGCCCGACCGGCTGGGTGATGATCGACACGCCCCGCTACAGCGAGCCCCTCGCCGCGCGCTACGCCGCCCTCGGCCCGGTCACCGACGTCCTGCTCACCCACCGCGACCACGCCAGGCACGGCCGGGAGTACGCCGACCGGCTCGGCGCCCGGCTCTGGATCCACGAGGGCGACCTCGACGCCGCCCCCGACGCCGACCGGGTGCTGCGCGGCACCGAGCCGGTGGAGATCGCCCCCGGCCTGGTCGCGCACCCCTTTCCCGGCCACACCCGGGGCAGCGTGCTGTTCGTCGCCGACCAGCGGTACTGCTTCAGCGGGGACAGCCTCTACTGGTCCCGGACCACCGGGGACGTGGAGGTGCACGAGGCCATCACCTGGTTCTCGATCGAGGAGCAGGCCGCCTCGTTGGGGCGCAGCCTGGGCGCGCTCCGCTTCGAGTGGCTGCTGCCCGGCCACGGGGACCGGCGCCGGATGCCCGTCGAGGAGGCGGAGCGGCGGCTGCGCTCGCTCGCCGAACGCTGCCGGACCCTGCGGTCGGCGCCGGTGGACTTCACGGCGGTCCGCTGGTAGCCGGCGGCCAAGAGCCGACTGCCAAGGGCGGGTGGTCGAGGGCCAAGTGCCGCCAGCCGACGGCCGGTTACCGGTAGCCACGGCCGGAGAGCCCGTGCGCCGGGGCTCGCGCCGGGTGCGCGGGGGCGTGCGTCCACCGGGAGCGCCCGCGCGGGTGTGCGAACGGTGCCGCCGGGGCAGCCGCCTCTGCGACAGAGCGGCGTTCCGCACGCCGGAACCCGGACTCCCCGCGATCCCAAGGACGGTTGAGCCATGCCCACGCAAACCCCGGTGCGCACCGCCCGGCCACGGCACTACCTGATGTGCCGGCCGACGCACTTCACCGTGGACTACGCCATCAACCCGTGGATGGACCCGTCCCAGCCCACCGACACCGCGCTCGCGCTGCGCCAGTGGGAGCGGCTCCACCGGACGTACCGCCGCCTCGGCCACACCGTCGAGCTGATCGACCCGCTGCCCGGCCTGCCCGACATGGTCTACGCCGCCAACGGTGCGACCGTGCTGGACGGCCGGGCACTGGTGGCGACCTTCCGCTACCCGGAGCGCGCCGCCGAGTCGGACGCCTACCAGGCCTGGTTCCGCGAACGCGGCTACCGCGAGGTCCGCCGGGCCGGCCACGTCAACGAGGGCGAGGGCGACCACCTGGTGGTGGGCCGCCGGGTGCTCGCCGGGACGGGCTTCCGCAGCTCGCGCGCCGCGCACGCCGAGACGGGCGAGCTGTTCGGCGTCCCGGTGGTCAGCCTGAACCTGGTCGACCCGCGCTTCTACCACCTGGACACCGCGCTGGCCGTCCTCGCCGACGACCACGTCATGTACTACCCGGAGGCCTTCGACGCCGACAGCCGCGCCCTGCTGCGCTCGCTCTACCCGGACGCGATCCTCGCCGACCGCGCCGACGCCGAGGTGTTCGGGCTGAACGCGGTCTCCGACGGCCGGCGGGTGCTGCTGCCGGAGACGGCCAAGAACCTGGCCGGCCGGCTCGCCGAGCACGGCTACGAGCCGATCCCGGTGGACGTCTCCGAGCTGCTGAAGGGCGGTGGCGGGGCCAAGTGCTGCACCCTGGAGCTCAGGCAGGCCTGAGCCCCGGGGCGCGCGGCCCGTGCGCATCCGCCGCCCGGTCGAGCCCAAGGCCCGGTCGAGCTCGCTGCCGTGCCGCGGCAGCGGCCCGCCCGTCACGACCACGAGCGAGCCGGTGCCGGTGCCGGTGCCGTGCCGGGAACTCGACCTACCGGGGCCGGAGTCAGCCCCGGGCGCCGGGGTTCAGGCGCCGAGCCACAGGTCGGGGCCGAAGACCTCGTAGTGGATGTCCGCGGCCGGGACGCCCGCGGCCAGCAGCTGCTCGCGGACGGCGCGCAGGAAGGGCAGCGGGCCGCAGAGGTAGGCCGTGGTGCCGGCCGGGACCTCGACGGAGGCGAGGTCCACCAGCCCGGTGCGCCCGGCCGGCCAGTCGCCGAGCGGGTGCTCGTAGAAGACGTGGGCGGTGGCGTCGGGCAGCTCGGCGGTCAGCCGCTCCAGGTCGGCGCGGAAGGCGTGGCCGAGCTGGTCGCGGTCGCCGTGCACGGAGACGATCCGGCGGGTGGAGCCGTTGGCGGCGAGGTGGTCGAGCATCGCGGTCATCGGGGTGTTGCCGATGCCGGCGGAGACGAGCAGGACGGGGCCGTCGCCGTCGGCCAGGACGATGTCGCCCATCGGGGCGGAGAGCTCGACGGTGTCGCCGGTCCGCAGGTGGTCGTGCAGGTGGCCGGAGACCTCGCCGCCGGTCTCGCGCTTGACGGTGAAGCGCAGGGCGCCGTCGGCGCGGCCGGAGAGGCTGTACTGGCGGATCTGCCGGGCGCCGTCGGGCAGTTCGGTGCGCACGGAGACGTACTGGCCGGGGCGCGCGGCGGGCACGGGCCGGCCGTCGGCCGGGCGGACCAGGTAGCTGGTGACGGTCCCGGTCTCCTGGTGACGGGTGATCACGGTGTAGGGGCGCCACAGGTCGGCCGGGTCGCCGCCCGCGGCGGCCTCGGCGCGCAGCCGGCCCTCGACGGCGATCAGCGCGTTGGCCATCAGCCAGTAGACCTCGTCCCAGGCGGCGGCGACCTCGGGGGTGACGGCCTCGCCGAGCACCTCGACGATGGCGGCGAACAGGTGTTCCTGGACGGTCTTGTACTGGTCGTCGGCGATGCCGACCGAGACGTGCTTGTGGGCGATCCGCGCGAGCATCGCGTCCGGCCGCTGGTCGGGGTGGGCGAGCAGCGCGGAGGCGAAGGCGGCTATCGAGCCGGCCAGCGCCTGGCGCTGGGTGCCGTTGGCCTGGTTGCCCCGGTTGAAGAGGTCGCGCAGCAGCTCCGGGTGGGCGGCGAACAGCCGGTCGTAGAAGCGCGGGGTGATGTCGCCGATGGCGGCGCCCACGACGGGCAGGGTGGCCTCGATGACCTCGGCGGACTTCGCGGACAGCATCAGTCTGGCTCCTAACTGGCATCTGAGATTCGTATTCAAGCGCGGCCTGCGGCCCTGGGCGGGTGAATTGGTCGATCAGTGGATCGGGATCAGTCGATGGGCCGCGCGGTGAGGCCGAGCAGCACCGGTCCGGTGGGGGCGGCCACCAGGTCGTCGACGCAGAGCCCGTCGAGCGAGGCGAAGAACGCCTCCTGGGCGGTGCGCAGCGCCCCGCGCAGCCGGCACGCGGCCCGCAGCGGGCACGGCGGGTCGTCCTCGCAGCCGACCACGTCGCCGACGCCTTCGAGCTCCCGCAGCAGCAGTCCGAGCGAACCGGTGCGCCCGGCGAAGGTGAGCATCAGCCCGCCGCCGCGACCGCGCCGGGCCTCCACCACCCCCAGGTGCTGCAGCCGGCTGACCACCTTCGCGGCGTGGGTGTACGGCACGCCGACCGACTCGGCCACCTCGCGGGTGGTCGGGTTGTCGCCCTCGCCGAGGACCGCCAGCCGCATGGCGATGCGGAGGGCGATGTCGGTGCTCTTGGTCAGCCTCACGTTCGAAACGCTAGCGAATACGACTCCACAACTCCAATTTTCTGCACGATCCCGACCGGCTCGATCCCGGAGGCGTCGAAGCGAACCGGTCGAATCTGAACAGTTGGCGACATTAGTGGTCACTCCCTGACGGGTGGTCAGGGCGGCTTCTACGCTTCGTGCGGCCCAGAGCCCCTACCGCCGATCTTCACTGCCGATCCTCCTGGAGAGACCTTGAGAACGCGCCGAGCACCCCGTCGGACCGTGACGGCCGTGACCGCGATAGCAGCGGCCACGGCCGCACTGCTGTCCCAGCCCGTGTCCGCCCAGGCCGCCGCGCCCCCGCCGACCGTCGCCGCCCAGGTGGCGGTGGCGCCCTACCCGGCGGGCGTCGCCCTCACCCCGGACGGCGCCCACGCCTACGTGACCAGCCAGAGCAGCGGCACGGTCAGCGTGCTGGACACCGCGAGCAACACCGTGACCGGAAGCTTCACCGCCGGGACCGGCTCCTACGCCGTCGCCCTCTCGCCCGACGGACACCGCGCCTACCTGACGCACCACCTGGACAACACGGTCAGCGTGGTGGACACCGCGACGGGCACCGTCACCGCGACCGTGCCGGTCGGCGCCCAGCCCTGGGGCCTGGTCCTGTCGCCGGACGGCACCCGCGCCTACGTGAGCAACGCCGCCGCCAACACCGTGAGCGTGCTGGACACCTCCGCCAACGCGGTGACCGCCACCGTCCCGGTCGGCGCCGAGCCGCACGGGCTGGCCGTCTCCGCGGACGGCAAGCGGCTCTACGTCGCGGCCTCCGCCGACAAGGCGGTGAACGTCGTCGACACCGTGGGCAGCACGGTGAACGCCACCGTTCCCGTCGGTCACGGCGCCTTCGGCCTCGCGCTCAGCCCGGACGGCGGCAACCTCTGGGTGGCCGACGGCGACGACGGCACCGCCGCCGTGATCGACACCGCGGCGAACACGCTGCTCGGCACCGTCGCGGTCGGCTCCGGCCCGTACGCCGTCACCGTCGCCCCGGACGGCACGGCCGCGTACGTGTCGAATTACGCCGACAACACGCTGAGCGTGGTGGACACCGCGAGCCGGACCGTCACCGCGACCGCCCCGGTGGGCGCGAGCCCGTACACCCTGGCGCTGACCGCCGACGGGCGGCACGGCTACCTCGCCGACTTCACCGTCGGCGCCGTCCAGGTGCTGCACTTCCCGCTGCCCGTCCCGGCCGTGACCGCGGTCACCCCGAACAGCGGCTCCGGGGTCGGCGGCACCACGGTGACCGTCACCGGCACCGACCTGAACGGCGCCACCGCCGTCACCTTCGGCGCGGCCGGCGCCGCCACCTCGTTCAGCTGCACCAGGACCAGCTGCACGGCGACCGCACCGGCCACCACCGTGACCGGGCCGGTGGACGTCCAGGTCACCACCCCGGGCGGCACCAGCGCGGCCGTCGCCGCCGACCGCTTCACCTACACGGCGCCCAGCGCGCACCTGGCCGTCGCACTCACCGCGACCCCGGTGACCAAGCTGCTCGCCAGCCGGGTCGACTACACGGTCACCCTCACCAACCAGGGCCCCGACCCGATCACCACCGCCACGGTCGCCGCCGCCCTGCCCAGCGGGCTGACCACGACCTCCAGCGACTGCGCGGTCGCCGCCGGGAAGCTCACCTGCGCGCTCGCCGCCCCGCTGGCCAAGGGGGCGAGCACCACCCGGCACTTCACGGTCAGCGTGGGCCTGTTCTCGCTGGTCCGCAGCTGGGACATCACCGTGGCCCGCACCGCCGGCACGCCCGTCGACCCGTCGCCCGGGACCAGCAAGGACACCCGCAGCTGCTCCTCGGTCCTCGGACTGTCGATCACCTGCACGTAGCGCCGCCCGCCCGGACACCCCCGGGCGCGACGCCGCCGAGGCCCCGCCGGAACGTTCCGGCGGGGCCTCCGCCGTCGGAAGCCCTGGACGAAACGTCCGGACCGGACGTACAGTCCGAGCATGCCTGCCGACAACCCCGACCCGCGCGTCCGGACCTTCTCCCCGGTCTGCCGCGCGGTCGCCCTGCTGCTCGGCCCGTACGCCGAGGTGGTGCTGCACGACACCGCCACCGACCGGGTGCTCGCCATCTGGAACCCGATGACCCCCCGCGCCCCCGGGGACCCGTCGATGCTCGGCGAACTCGACGAGGTCGACCCCTCCGCCCCCGACGTCTACGGCCCGTACGAGAAGGCGCTGCCCGACGGCCGCCGGCTCTCCTCCGTCAGCGCCGTGCTGCGCGACGACGCCGGACAGCCCTCGGCCGTGCTCTGCGTCAACCTCGACCGCGGTCCGCTGGAACAGGCCGCCGCGCTGCTGGCCGGCTTCGCCGCCCCCTCCTCACCGCGCCCCGAACCGCTCTTCGAACGAGACTGGACGGAGCGGATGAACGACGTGATCGGCGGCCGCGTCCGCGCGCAGGGCCGCCCGCTGGAGCGCTTCACCCGCGAGGACCGGCTGGCCGTGCTGCGCGAACTCGACGAGGCCGGGGTGTTCGCCGTCCGCCGCGCCGTCCCCGTCGTCGCCACCGCGCTGCGGATCTCCCGCTCGACCGCCTACAGCCTGCTCGCCGAGCTCAAGCACCCGGCCGGCCCGTGAGCTCCGCGCCCTCGCACCTCTGCGCCCCTGCGCCCCTGCGCCCGTGAGCCGCTGAGCCCTTGAGCTGCTGAGCCCCCAGGAAGGAACAGCCCCCCATGCCCCAGCTCCCCGACTTCCGGCTGGAAACCCACCTCTCGCGCTGGGAGTTCACCGCCCGCCACCACCTCACCGCCTCCGACGCCCAGACCATGACGCTGCCCGAACTGCTCGCCCTGGCCGGCCCCGAGGACCGCGAGGCCTGGGAGTCCCTCAGCCTCGGCTACACCGAGACCTTCGGCGATCCCGGGCTGCGCCGGGCGATCGCCGGGATGTACGAGCGGGTCGACGCGGACGACGTGATCTGCTTCGGGGGCGCCCAGGAGGGCATCAACCTCGCCATGCGGGTGCTGCTCGAACCGGACGACCACGCGGTGGTGGTGACCCCCGGCTACCAGTCCGCCGAGACCATTCCGCTCGCCCTGTGCGAGGTCACCGGCGTCGCCCTGGACGAGCGGCGGGACTGGGCGCTCGACCTGGACGCGGTGGAGGCGGCGCTGCGCCCCGACACCAAAGTGCTGTCGGTCAACTTCCCCAACAACCCGACCGGCGCGGTGATCCCCGCCGCCGATCTCGCCCGGCTCGCCGAAATCTGCGACGAGCGCGGCATCCGGCTCTTCTCGGACGAGGTCTACCGCGGCCTGGAACGCGACCCGGCCCGCACCCTGCCGCAGGCCGCCGACCTCTCCGAGCGCGCCCTCTCGCTCAACGTGACCTCCAAGGCGCTCGGCCTGCCCGGCCTGCGGATCGGCTGGATCGCCTGCCGGGACCGGGAGTTGCGCTCCCGCCTGGAGCGGGCCAAGCACTACACCACGATCTGCAACTCGGCGCCGAGCGAGGTGCTGGCCCGGATCGCGATCACCGCCCGCGAGCGGATCCTGGAGCGCAACCGCGGCATCATCGCGGAGAACCTGCCGCTGTTCGACGCCTTCTTCGCCGAGTTCGCCGACCTCTTCGAGTGGCGCGCCCCCGACGGCGGTTGCGTCGCCTTCCCGCGGTACCTCGGGGCGGACGGCGTGGAGGACTTCTGCACCGCGCTGGTCGAACAGGCGGGCGTCCTGCTGCTGCCCGCCAGCATCTTCCGCTCCGAGCTGACGCCCACCCCGACCGACCGCTTCCGCCTGGGGCTGGCCCGCCGCGATCCGGCCCCGGCCCTGGAGGCCTTCGCCGACTGGCTCCGCAAGCGCTGACCGGGCCCGCCGGCCGTACCGGACGTACCGGATGAACCGGACGCCCGGACGGCCGGGGCGCCGGTCACCGAGTCCATCGGTG
>NZ_BNBY01000014.1:0-34965 GCF_014656195.1 Kitasatospora xanthocidica
ACGGACAGGCGGTCGCCCTCGACGACGCCGCCGGGCAGGACCAGGCGGGCTCCGGCCAGGGCAGTACGGTCACGGTCCGCGGTGGTCACGCGGTCACCTCCATCGAGAGCAGGTCCCAGGCGAGCAGGCCCGCGCCCAGGGACGCGGCGGTGTCTTTGAGCATGGCGGGAACGACCTCCGGGGGCATCTGGAAGGTCAGACGCTCGGTGACCGCCGCGCGCAGCGGGGCGAAGAGCGTGTCGCCGGCCTCGGCCAGCCCGCCGCCGACGATCACCGTGGACGGGTCGAGCAGGCTCTGGGCGAGGATGATGCCGTCCGCCAGGGCGTCGACGGCCCGCTGCCAGACCGCGAGGGCGCGGTCGTCCCCGGCGTCCACCGCGGCGGCGCAGGATGCCGCGTCGGCGTCGGGGTCGCCGCTGGCCTCGGCCCAGGCGCGGGAGACGGCGGAGGCGGAGGCCAGCGTCTCCAGGCAGCCGCGGGCGCCGCAGCCGCACGGCGGTCCGCCCGGGCGGACCACGACGTGGCCGATCTCGCCGCCGTAGCCGTGGGCGCCGGCCTCGATCCGGCCGCCGATGCCGATGGCGCCGGCGATGCCGGTGCCGAGGGCGATGAACAGGAAGCGGTCCACGCCCCGTCCGGCGCCGAGCCGGCCCTCCGCCAGGCCGCCGGACCGCACGTCGTGGCCGAGGGCCACCGGCATCGCGCTGCCGTCGGGGCCGGCCAGGCGCTCGCCGAGGAGCCTGCGCAGGGGGAGGTCCCGCCAGCCGAGGTTGGCGGAGAAGACCGCGATGCCGTTCTTCTCGTCGATCGTCCCCGGGACGGCGACACCGGCCGCGAGCGGGGCGACGCCGAAGCGGCTGCGGCCCTCGTCCGCCAGGTCGGTGGCGAAGTCGAGGATGGCGGCGACGACGGCGTCCGTGCCGTGCTCCCGCCCGGTCGGTCGGCGTGCCTCGAACAGCACGGAGCCGTCCTGGGCGAGCAGCGCGGCCTTCATGCCGGTGCCGCCTACATCGAGTGCGATGACGTGCTTCACGGAGGACAGTTTCCCTTGGTGGGTAGAAGAGGTCTAGTCCAGTTGTCGGATTGGTCTGGTCCATGCGGGGTGAGCTTTGTCGCAGCTGCGGGAGTGTGCGGCGGTTTGGGGCGGTCGCCGGAGCGGGGGCGGACGCGGGGTGTCCGGGGGATTGAATCCAGGTTGTCCGAGTGTGATCCGGGGGTGGGCGGGCGTGGGTGTTGCGCATCGTGCAACGACCCGGGGCACTTCGATAACTACTGGGTCGGGGTGGGCCAGTGGTGTGGACCAGTGGACGGCCGGTTTGGCAGTGTGGCGCCTCCCCCTGCCGGATTCCCTCGTTCCGGCGGCAGTTCTTCCCCCTAAGGCGGTACCCGCGTTGAACAGGCGCGTCCACGTTCCCACCCGTGTGCTCGGCAGTGTGCTGGCCGGAACCCTGGCACTCACCGCGGTCGGCGCGTGCGGCGGGCAGGACCAGGGGACCGTCACCCTCAAGCTGGTCGCGGCGGACTACGGCGAGAACGCGGAGACCGGCTCCGCGCACTACTGGGACGGGGTCGCCAGGGCCTTCGAGGCCGCCAACCCCGGGATCAAGGTCAGCGTCGAGGTGGACAGCTGGACCGAGATCGGCAAGAAGGTCGAGGACATGATCGCGGCCGGCAAGTCGCCGGACCTGCTGCAGACCGGCGGCTTCGCGGACCAGGTCGCGGCGGACCGGCTCTACCCGGCGTCGGACGTGCTCTCCGTGGACACCCAGGCGAACTTCCTGGACACCTTCACGCACGCCGGGCAGGTGCTCGGCACCCAGTACGGGATCCCGTTCGTGTCCTCCTCGCGGGTGCTCTTCTACAACAAGGCGATGTTCCGGCAGGCGGGGATCGCGCAGCCGCCCGCCACCTGGAACGAGCTGAAGCAGGACGCGGAGAAGATCAAGGCCAAGGTGCCGGGAGTGACCCCGTACGGGCTCCCGCTCGGGCCGGAGGAGGCCCCCGCCGAATCCATGCTGTGGACGCTGAGCGGCGGCGGGAGCATCTCCGACGACGTGGGCAACTACACCATCGACAGCAGCCAGAACCAGGCGACGTTCAGCTGGCTGAAGAACAACCTGGTGAGCCCCGGGCTGACGTACCCGGAGCCGGGCAAGATGAACCGCACCCCGGTGTTCCAGGACTTCGCGACCGGGAAGGTCGCGATGCTCAACGGGCACCCCACGCTGCTGCGGATGGCGACCGCCGGGAACATCGACTTCGGGACGGCGCCGATCCCCAAGAAGGACGGCCTCGGACGGACCGGCAGCCTCGGGGTCGCGGACTGGATGATGGCGTTCAAGGCCAACGGGCACAAGAACGAGATCAAGAAGTTCCTGGCGTTCGTCTACGGCCGGGACAACCAGCTGAAGTTCGACGAGCAGTACAACCTGCTGCCGGTCACCCAGGACGCCTTCAACCAGATGTCGACGGACCCGAAGCACGCGGACCTCAAGCAGTTCGCGGTCGGGCTGAGCAACGCCAGCTTCTATCCGTTCGGGGACCCGGCCTGGGGTGAGGTCAGCAACCGGATCAAGGCGGGGATCGGGCAGGCGGTGACCACGGAGCCCAAGCTGGTGCTCGGGGGGCTGCAGGATGCGGCGGCCAAGGAGGCGGCGCGGGTGCGGAAGTAGGCCGTGGGCCCGTCGTGTGTGGTGTGAGGCCCGGTCCCGGGGGTGGGGGGCCGGGCCTCTGGAGCCTCGGTGCTGGTCAGGGGAGGGTGATGGCGTAGGCCTTGCGGAGGGTTTCGTGGACCGTCCAGGTGGTGCGGTCGCCCTCGCGCAGCACGGCGCAGTCGCCGGGACCGACCTCCAGGGTGGGGCCGCCCTCGACCTCGATGGTCGCCCGGCCGCTGAGGACCACGAACATCTCGTCGGCCTCGACGTCGGTGACCACGCCCGGGGTGATCTGCCAGATGCCGCGCAGCTGGCGGCCGTCCGCGGACTCGGCGAGGACCTTGCCGGTGACCTCGGGGGTGCCGGAGACGATCTGGGCCGGGTCGAGCGGGTCGGGGTCGAGCTCGGCGTCGGGGATGTGCAGGGCGAAGCTGGGCGTGGTCATGGGCGTGGTCATGCGGGTGACGTTAGCGGCGGCGGGCGGGCGGAGGGGCGAGCAGTGTGTGTCGGGGGCGCGCGGGAGAATGACACTCCGTAGTGGTGGACGGAGGTGTGCGCGGTGGGCGAGCTGAGTGAGCGGGACCGGGCGGTGCTGGCGCTGGAGGGGCGGCAGTGGCGGACGGCGGGGGCCAAGGAGCGGGCGATCCGGGAGGAGCTGGGGCTCTCCTCTACGCGGTACTACCAGCTGCTGAACGCTTTGCTGGACCGGGAGGAGGCGTTGGCGCAGGCGCCGGTGCTGGTGAATCGGTTGCGGCGGGTGCGGGATGCCCGGCGGGCGGCTCGTTGAGGGGTTCCGCTGCGCGGGGCTTGGGTGTGGGTGGGGCTCTCGGGAGGGTGGGGGCGGGGCGGCTCCGGGGGTGGGTGCTCTGGGGGCTGGATGATTTTCAGACTGCCGACTCTGTGGGTGGGGGGTGCTCGCCGTTGGCAGTCTGAAAATCACCCGCAACGCCCCTCTCCGCACCCACCCCCTGCGCCGCCCCTTCCGCGGCACGTCCCTCTCGCCGGGACGGGGAGGGGGAGGTGGGGGGTGGGTGCGGATGGGTGGGTTGGTGGGTGGGTGTGGGTGGTGGGGGTTGGTGGTTGGGGGTATGGGGCTCGGTATGGGATTCGAAGAGGTGTGGGTGCCGGGGACCGAGGCTGGGCGGGACGGGGTGCGGGCGATTCTGCGGGCGCCTCGGGAGGCGGTGGTGGGGTTGGACTTCGATGGGACGTTGGCGCCGATCGTGGCTGATCCGAGTCGGGCGAGGGCGCATCCGGGGGTGGCGGGGGCGTTGCGGGTGCTGGCGGCGGAGGTGGGGGCCGTGGTGGTGGTGACCGGGCGGCCGGCGGCGTTGGCGGTGGAGTACGGGGGGCTGGCGGGGGTGCCGGGGGTGGTGGTGCTGGGGCACTACGGTGCCGAGCGGTGGGAGGACGGGGAGGTGAGCGCGCCGGAGGTGCATCCGGGGGTGGCGGCGGTGCGGGAGGCGTTGCCGGGGGTGCTGGCGCGGGTGGGGGCGCCCGAGGGGGTGTGGCTGGAGGACAAGGGGCGCTCGGTGGCGGTGCACACCCGGCGTACGGAGGCGCCGGAGGAGGTGCTGGAGTCGTTGCGGGCGCCGGTGGCGGAGTTGGCGGCCGGGCACGGACTGGTGGTGGAGCCCGGGCGGCTGGTCCTGGAGCTGCGGCCGCCGGGGGTGGACAAGGGGGCGGCGCTGACCGGGTTCCTGCGGGAGCGCGGCGCCCGGTCGGTGCTGTACGCGGGGGACGACCTGGGTGATGTGGCGGCCTTCGCGGCGGTGGAGGAGCTGCGGGGCGAGGGCGTGGCCGGGCTGCTGGTGTGCAGCGGGGCGGTGGGGGACGCGCCGGTGCGCGAACTCGCCGACCGGGCGGACCTGGTGGTCCCGGGCCCGGCCGGCGTGGTCGAGCTGTTGGGGGCGTTGGGGGCGGAGCTCAGAGCGCGTTGAGCTGGTCGAGGAACCACTGCTGCGGGGGGAGCGCGGTGGCCGCCGCCGCGAGGCGCTTGGTGCGGTCGGCGCGCTCCTCCGCGGGCATGGTGAGGGCGGCGTGCAGGGCGTCGGCGGTGGCGATGACGTCGTACGGGTTGACGGTCAGGGCGTCGTCGCCGAGTTCGGCGTGGGCGCCGGCCTCGCGGGAGAGGACGAGGGCGCAGCCGTGGTCGGAGACCACCGGGATTTCCTTGGCGACCAGGTTCATGCCGTCCCGGATCGGGTTGACGAGGGCTACGTCGGCGAGGCGGTAGGCGGCCAGGGAGCGCGGGAAGTCGTCGTTGACGTGCAGGATCAGGGGTTGCCAGGTGGGGGTGGCGAATTCGGTGTCGATGGCCTCGGCGAGTTCCTGGACCGCGGCGGTGTAGTCGCGGTATTCGGCGAGGTCGGTGCGGGAAGGGTAGGCGAAGGCGATGTGCACCACCCGGTCGTGCCACTCGGGGCGGGTGCGGAGCAGGTGCCGGTAGGCCAGGAGGCCGCGGACGATGTTCTTGCTCAGCTCGGTGCGGTCGACCCGGACGATGGTGCGGCGGTCGCCGACGGCCGTACGGAGGGTGGCGAGGCGTTCGTCCACGTCGGGGCGGTGGGCGCGTTCGCGGAGGAAGTCGGCGTCGGCGCCGAGGGCGTGGACGCCGAGGTGGGTGGTGCGGCCCTCGTGGGTGACGGTGAGGGCCTCGTGGTCGACGGTGGCGCCGAGGAGGTCTTCGCAGCAGGCGGCGAAGGCGCGGGCCCAGCGTTCGGTGAGGAAGCCGGCCCGGTCGGCGCCCAGGATGCCGGTGAGGACGGCGCGGGCGACGTCGTCGGGGAGCAGCCGGTAGTACTCGGGCGGGGCCCAGGGGGTGTGCGAGAAGTGGCCGATCCGCAGGTCGGGGCGGGCTTCGCGGAGCAGGGCCGGGGTGAGGGACAGGTGGTAGTCCTGGACGAGGACGGCGGCGTTCGGGGCGGCCTCGGCGGCCAGGGCGTTCGCGAAGGCTTCGTTGTACGTGCGGTAGGCGGCCCATTCGGTGCGGAAGTCGGCGTCGAAGGCGGGTGCGGTGGGGGTCGCGTAGAGCAGGTGGTGGACGAACCAGAGGGTGGAGTTGGCGACGCCGTTGTAGGCGCGGGTGAAGGTCTCGGGGTCGATGTCCAGCATCCGGACGGCCTGTCCGCCGACGTCGTGGCCGGCCAGGTCGAGGCGGCCGTTCGGGGCTTCCGCGGCGGCTCTGCGGTCCGCGTCGCCGAGGGCGGCGCAGACCCAGACGGCGTTCGGGTCGTCGATCGCGGAGAGCCCGGAGACCAGGCCCCCGCCGCCGCGCCGCAGGGTCAGCGTGCCGTCGTCGGCGGTGCTGAACGACACCGGTCCCCGGTTGGACGCCACCAGGACGGGGGCGGTGCCGGTCGCACTCGAACGTTCGGTCGTGAGATCGCCCATGGTTGGGATGTTGCCGGGGGCCCGGCGTGGCAAACCCGTCGACGGGGCCGTGAACCCGTCAATGTCGGGCGGCGTACTCGGGGACGGTGTGCATCGGGGGGCGTTCCAGGGCGGTGATGTCGTAGGTGCGGGGGGTGAAGATCGGGGTCCCGCCGGCCGTGGGCCGGGGCTCCGGGTCGCGGGTGAACTGGGTGAGGTGCGGGCGGACCAGGTCGGCGGAGGCCTTGAGCCGGTGGGCCCGGTCGAGGCGGTCGAGGGCGGTGCGGTAGATGGTGGCGGCCATCCGGCCGAGGGCCTGGCCGTCCTGGTGGCGGTGGTGCCGGACGCCGACGTCCACCTGGGCCAGGGCGTCCAGGCCGACCAGCTCCAGGGCGTCGACCAGCAGGCCGAGTTCGACGCCGTAGCCGGTGGGGAAGGGCAGCCGTTCGAGCAGGGAGCGGCGGGCCGCGTACTCGCCGCCGAGGGGTTGGACGAAACCGGCGAGTTCCGGCCAGTGGAGGTTGAGGAGGGGGCGGGCGACGAGTTCGGTGACGCGGCCGCCGCCGGCCGGGACGATGACGCCGCTGTCCGTCTCCAGCGGGCGGTCGTACATGGCCTTGACCAGCTGGATGGACTCGTCGGTCAGCAGTGGGCCGACGATCCCGGAGACGAAGGCCGGGTCGAACTCGCGCAGGTCGGCGTCCACGAAGCAGACGATGTCGCCGCGGGTGACCAGCAGCGAGCGCCAGAGCACCTCGCCCTTGCCGGGGGCGGCGGGCAGCCGGGGCAGGATGGCGTCGCGGTGCTCGACCCGGGCGCCGGCCTCGGCGGCGACGGCGGCGGTGGCGTCGGTGGAGCCGGAGTCGACCACGACGAGTTCGTCGACGAGCGGGAGGCGTTCCATCAGCTCGCGGCGGACGGTGCGGACGATGTCGCCGACGGTGGCCTCCTCGTCCAGGGCGGGGAGGACGACGCTGACCGTGCGCCCGGTGCGTTCCTTGGCGTCGAGAAGGGTGCGGACCGGCCGGTCCGCCGCGCTCCAGGACCGGCGGCGTAGCCAGGACGCCGCCTGCGGGAGGAGCTCGGGGGTCGGTTCGGCGGGCACGGAAGTCTCCTCGGCGGGTCGGGTGGGACGGGTCATCTCGCGTGGCGGACGGTCCCGTTCAGGAATGACGCCTTCGGATACAGTCTTCGTACAGCGGTCGGACCTTCGCACGCCGGGGTCACCGTTGAGCGCCACCACAATTTCACAAGCTCATCCAGAGGGACTGAGGGAACGGCCCGTTGACGTCCCGGCAACCTTCTCGCTCGGCTGTCGTCACAGGCCCCGGCGGGACAGGTGCCAATTCCGGCCTGTGGCGCGACCGTGCCACGGGGAAGATGAGGAGAGAGGCCTCGCCATCATGGCTATCGACACCGTCGCACCTGTTTCCGTGGACCTCGGCCCCGCCACCGCCCTGTCCTGTCGGGAGTGCGGCACCCGTTTCCCGCTCGGTCCCAGCTTCGCGTGCCTGGAGTGCTTCGGCCCGCTGGAGATCGCCTACGACTTCGGCAGCGAGGGCGCCGAGGAGCTGCGCAAGCGGATCGAGGCCGGTCCGGCGTCCGTCTGGCGCTACGCGCCGCTGCTGCCCGTCCCGGCCGACGTCGCCTCCAAGCCCAACCTGAACCCGGGCTGGACCCCGCTGGTGAAGGCGGACAACCTGGGCCGGGAGCTCGGCTTCACCGCCCAGCTGCACATCAAGGACGACTCCGGGAACCCGACGCACTCCTTCAAGGACCGGGTGGTGGCCTGCGCGATCGAGGCCGCCCGGGCCTTCGGCTACACGACGCTCTCCTGCTCCTCCACTGGCAACCTGGCCGGCGCGGTGGGCGCGGCGGCCGCCCGGGCCGGGTTCCGGTCCTGCGTGTTCATCCCGCACGACCTGGAGCAGGGCAAGGTCGTCATGGCCGGGGTGTACGGCGGCGAGCTGGTCGGCATCGAGGGCAACTACGACGACGTGAACCGCTTCTGCTCGGAGCTGATCGGGGACCCGGCCGGCGAGGGCTGGGGCTTCGTCAACGTCAACCTGCGGCCGTACTACGGCGAGGGCTCCAAGACGCTGGCGTACGAGATCTGCGAGCAGCTCGGCTGGCGGCTGCCGGAGCAGATCGTGATCCCGATCGCCTCGGGCTCGCAGCTGACGAAGATCGACAAGGGGCTGCAGGAGCTGATCAAGCTCGGCCTGGTCGAGGACCGGCCGTACCGGGTCTTCGGCGCCCAGGCCGAGGGCTGCTCGCCGGTGTCGGCGGCCTTCAAGGCGGGCCGGGACGTGATCAAGCCGGTCAAGCCGGACACCATCGCCAAGTCGCTGGCGATCGGCAACCCGGCCGACGGCCCGTACGTGCTGGACATCGCCCGTCGGACCGGCGGCGCGGTGGAGGACGTCACGGACGCGGAGGTCGTGGCGGCGATCCGGCTGCTGGCGCGGACCGAGGGCATCTTCGCGGAGACCGCGGGCGGGGTGACCGTCGGCGTGCTGAAGAAGCTGGTCGAGACCGGGCAGCTGGATCCGGCCAAGGAGACCGTCGCGATCAACACCGGTGACGGCCTGAAGACCCTGGACGCCGTCTCCGACGCCGGGATGACCGCCGTCATCCGCCCGACGCTGGACTCCTTCCGCGCCGCCGGCCTCGTGTCCGCCTGAACCACCCCGCCCCGCAAGGCCCCACCCCCGCAAGGAGAGCCATGAGCGCCAACGTCCGCATCCCCACCATCCTGCGCACCTACACCGGCGGCGCCGCCGAGGTGAGCGCCGAGGGCACCACCCTGGCCGAGGTCATCGCCGACCTGGAGCGGAACCACCCGGGCATCGCCGCCCGCATCCTGGACGACACCGGCAAGCTGCGCCGCTTCGTCAACGTCTACGTGAACGACGACGACGTGCGCTTCGCCGAGGGCCTGGCGACCGAGATCAAGGACGGCGTCGGCGTCTCGATCATTCCGGCGGTGGCCGGCGGCTGCTGAGCCGCGAACTCCCGCCATTCGGCCGCCCGCGCGTACGGAATTCCGATCTCCGTACCCGCGGGCGGCCGGTTGCATTCCGGCTGGAATATTTTCGAATGGAGTCGGAGTAGAGTGTCGCTCGACTGGGAACAGGGGTTCCCTCTCGGCCCGGCGGCAGGACCGGGCGAGGTTCCGTCGGAGGACGTCCGGCCGGTGAGACCGGTCCGTGAAACATGTCAGGCCGATGTCAGAATTACCGCGGGGATTTGAGTAATTCGTCCGCTATGCCCGGCGTGAAATGCCGAGATCTTCCCGATTCAACCCGTCCTGTCCCCTGCCGTCGCAACGGAATTACCGGCGGTTGACCCTGTTGCAGAGGGCTTCGGTCCGGATACATTCAGCGGCGGTCGACGCAATCACCCGCTCACCGGAAGCCGTACGGCGACCCGCGCGGAGGGCTGCGGCGTGCACGGCTGCGCCCAGGGGGGGTTCCCCGGGCCGGCCTTCAACCAACCCGGGCCCGCGACCTGCGGGCACGTGAAGGGCCAGCACAGCACAAGGGGAGTTCGGAATGGCTCAGGGCACCGTCAAGTGGTTCAACGCGGAGAAGGGCTACGGCTTCATCGCGGTCGACGGTGGTGCGGACGTCTTCGTCCACTACAGCGCGATCCAGATGGACGGCTACCGCACCCTCGAGGAGGGCCAGCGGGTCGAGTTCGAGATCTCCCAGGGACAGAAGGGCCCGCAGGCGGACATGGTTCGCGCGGCGGTCTGACCCCTTCCGACTCCAGGAGCTCGGCCCGGCCCACCGCTGGTGACCACTCGCTTCTCGACGGGCCCGTACGACACGTGTCGTACGGGCCCGTCGGCGTTCCCGGGCGGTCCCAGCGGGGGCTCGCGGGTTGGCGATTGGGCTTGCACTCGACCACCGTGAGTGCTAATCATTGGCGTTAGCACTCACAGCGTGAGAGTGACAGCGGACCGGGTCGGTGAGGCCCCCGGGAGCGGTAGGGGAAAAGACCCCCGCACACCAGGGCCGTCCGTCGCGGGCACCCCTTGGTCCGAGCAGTCGACCGTGTCCCGGAGGACCACTTCTGATGGCCAAGATCATCGCCTTTGATGAGGAAGCTCGCCGCGGCCTTGAGCGTGGCATGAACCAGCTCGCCGACGCCGTGAAGGTCACGCTCGGCCCCAAGGGCCGCAACGTCGTGCTGGAGAAGAAGTGGGGCGCCCCCACGATCACCAACGACGGTGTCTCCATCGCCAAGGAGATCGAGCTCGAGGACCCGTACGAGAAGATCGGTGCGGAGCTCGTCAAGGAGGTCGCCAAGAAGACGGACGACGTCGCGGGTGACGGCACCACCACCGCCACCGTGCTCGCCCAGGCCCTGGTTCGCGAGGGTCTGCGCAACGTCGCCGCCGGCGCCAACCCGATGGCCCTGAAGCGCGGCATCGAGAAGGCCGTCGCCGCCGTCTCCGACCAGCTGCTGGCCCAGGCCAAGGACGTGGAGACCAAGGAGCAGATCGCCTCCACCGCCTCCATCTCCGCCGCCGACACCCAGATCGGCGAGCTCATCGCCGAGGCCATGGACAAGGTCGGCAAGGAAGGCGTCATCACCGTCGAGGAGAGCAACACCTTCGGTCTGGAGCTCGAGCTCACCGAGGGCATGCGCTTCGACAAGGGCTACATCTCGGCCTACTTCGCCACCGACCTGGAGCGGATGGAGGCGACGTTCGAGGACCCGTACATCCTCATCGCCAACTCCAAGATCGGCTCGGTCAAGGACCTGCTCCCGCTGCTGGAGAAGGTCATGCAGAGCGGCAAGCCGCTCGTCATCATCGCCGAGGACGTCGAGGGCGAGGCCCTGTCGACCCTGGTCGTGAACAAGATCCGCGGCACCTTCAAGTCCGTCGCCGTCAAGGCCCCGGGCTTCGGCGACCGCCGTAAGGCCATGCTCGGCGACATCGCCATCCTCACCGGTGGCACCGTCATCTCCGAGGAGGTCGGCCTCAAGCTGGAGAACGCCGGCATCGACCTGCTGGGCACCGCCCGCAAGGTGGTCATCACCAAGGACGAGACCACCATCGTCGACGGTGGCGGCGACAGCGAGCAGGTCGCGGGCCGCGTGAACCAGATCCGCGCCGAGATCGAGAACAGCGACTCGGACTACGACCGCGAGAAGCTCCAGGAGCGCCTCGCCAAGCTGGCCGGCGGCGTGGCCGTCATCAAGGCCGGCGCGGCCACCGAGGTGGAGCTCAAGGAGCGCAAGCACCGCATCGAGGACGCCGTCCGCAACGCCAAGGCCGCCGTCGAGGAGGGCATCGTCGCCGGTGGTGGCGTCGCGCTGCTGCAGGCCGGTGTCGCCTTCGACAAGCTGGAGCTGGAGGGCGACGAGGCCACCGGTGCCAACATCGTCAAGGTCGCGCTGGAGGCCCCGATCAAGCAGATCGCGACCAACGCCGGCCTGGAGGGTGGCGTCGTGGTGGAGAAGGTGCGCAACCTCCCCGCCGGTCACGGTCTGAACGCCGCCACCAACGAGTACGTCGACCTGGTCGCCGCGGGCATCATCGACCCGGCCAAGGTCACCCGCTCCGCGCTGCAGAACGCCGCCTCCATCGCGGCGCTGTTCCTCACCACCGAGGCCGTCATCGCCGACAAGCCGGAGAAGGCCGCCGCGGCCGCCGGCGGCGGCATGCCGGGCGGTGACATGGACTTCTGATCCTGATCGGATTCCGATCGGATCGGCTGATCCTCGTCCGCGTGGGCGGTTCCCTTCGGGGGGCCGCCCACGCGGCGTTTCCGGCGTCGGGCCCGTTTTGAACCCATGGGCGGGCCACGGAGAATGGACGGATGGCTTCCGACGACATCGAGACCGCCCTGCACAACGCCCGGGCCCTGATCCTGGCCGACCTCACCGCGCGGGACGTGGCGGACGCCGCCGTCGTCTCGCTGGTGGAGCAGGCCGTCACCCACCGGCGCTGGTGGCTGGAGCAGTGGCCGGACGGCACCGAGTACGTGCTCGGGCTGGTCGCCCAGGACGTCCAGGACGCGCTGCTGGAGGCGTACGGGCGCTGGCCGCTGTGCGCCGACTGCGCGGACGACGGCGACCCGCACGCGCTGGGCGTGGAGCCGGAGCTGGGGCCGGAGCCGCACTGGGTGTGCGGCAAGCGGGGCGCGGTGGTGGCGCCGGTGGGCAAGCTGTCCTAGGGCGTGTCTGACAATTCGCGTCGGATCAGCGCGCGGCGTTGGGGTGCGTGCATCGCAAGGCGGAGGAGGGAGTCCATGCGGAGCATCGGCGACCGACGACAACGCGGCGAGGTGCGTGCCCCGGCGTCGCGCGCCCGGCGGGAATTGTCAGACACGCCCTAGGGCTCCAGCTGCCGGAGCTCGGCCGTCAGGTTGGCGCGGGCGGCGTCGGCGAAGCGGGCGTGGGCGGCGGGGGTGCGGTAGAGCGCGGGCAGCGCGAGGAGGCCGCGCAGCACGGCGGCGCGGCCGGCCCGGAAGTCCGGCGCGGGGACGAAGCCGTACTCCTCCCGGACGGCGGCCGCGTACGCCGCGTACGCCTCCGGGGTGCCGCCGAGGACGGCGAGGTCCGCGTCGCAGAGCACCTCGCCGTCGCGGTCGCCGGGCGCCGGGTCGTGGCCGACGGTCAGCAGGACCAGCCGTTCGACCTCGGCCACCCGGGCGGCGGGCAGGCCGGCGGCGGTCAGCGCGCGGACGGCCAGGGCGGCGCTGCGCTCCTCGTTCTCGC
The DNA here is from genome assembly GCF_014656195.1 of Kitasatospora xanthocidica. Taxonomy (GTDB): domain Bacteria; phylum Actinomycetota; class Actinomycetes; order Streptomycetales; family Streptomycetaceae; genus Kitasatospora; species Kitasatospora xanthocidica. The sequence continues at coordinate 12,762 of NZ_BNBY01000014.1, forward strand.
TGCGGTCGGGGCGGTAGACGGCGTCGTGGAACCAGGCCGCGAGGCGGACGGCGTCCGGGTCGGCGGCGTGCCCGGCGAGGTCGTCGACGTGCCGCAGGACCGCGCCCAGGTGGTCGGCGGTGTGGTAGCGGCGCTGCGGCTCGGACCAGCGGCGCAGCAGCTCCCGGCCGTACGGCTCGGGGTCGGCGGTGGTGCCGCAGCGGAGCAGCAGGGCGGTCCAGGCGGTGAGCAGGTCTTCCTCGGTGGTGGGCATGACGGCCATTGTGCTGGGTCGGCCCGGGGCTGGACCTATAGGTAGGTTGACGATATATGTAGTCGTATGACAGAACGCTCCATGCAGGAGCCCACGCTGCTTCTGCTCACCGCCCTGGCCGACGCGCCGAGACACGGCTACGCGCTCATCCAGGAGGTCGCCGCGATCTCGGACGGCCGGGTCAAGATGCGCACCGGCACCCTCTACGGCGCCCTCGACCGGCTGCTCGGCCAGGGCCTGATCGAGGTGGCCGCCGAAGAGGTGGTGGACGGCCGGGCCCGGCGCACCTACGCGCTGACCGGAGCCGGACGGGAGGCGCTGGCCGCCGAGGCCGGGCGCCTGCGGGCGGTCGCCACCGAGGCCGAGCGCCGGCTCACGAAGATCCGGGCGATGCTGCCGGGGAATGCCGGGTCGCAGGGGCGGCCCGCGTCGGGGGGAGGACTCTCATGACCATGCCGGTGATCGGTGCCGCGCCCTCGGTGGCGCTGCGGGCCGCGCTGCAGCTCTACCCGGAGCGGTACCGCCGGGAGCGCGGCGAGGAACTGGCCGAGGTGTTCGCCGACACCACGGCGGCGGGCGGCCGTGCGGCGGTCGCCCGGGAGGTGCTCGGCCTGGCCGTGTACGGGCTGCGGGTGCGGCTCGGGCTGACCGGCGCCTCGGCGGCCGGCCGGCTGCTCGCGCTGGCCGCGCCGATGATCGCCGGCGCGGTGGTCGGCGCCACGATGGTGCCCTGGCTGGCCACCGTGGACCGGACCACCAGGTGGCTCGCCTGGGACGACTCGCTGGGGAACCACGTCCGGGCGTTCGCCCCGCCGGTGGCCGCGCTGCTGCTCGCGGTGGCGGCCCTGCTGGGGCGCTGGACCGCGGTGCGGGCCACCGCGCTGGTGCTGGGCGTCATCGGGCTGAGCCAGCTGGGCGAGGCCGTGTTCACCTCGCACTTCGACCTGTGGTGGTCCGGCTACATCGGGATGGCCTCGCTGCCCTTCGTGGCGGCGGCGCTGCTGCTGGTCGCCGCGCCGACCGACCTGCTGCCCCGGCCGACCCTGCGGACGGCGGGGCTGGTGCTGGCCGCGGCGGTGGCGGGCGGACTGCTGGAGGCGGCCCAGAACTGGGACGACACCACCTTCCCGCTGGACCGGTGGTGGGTGGTGGCGATGCTCGTCGCCCCGCTGCTGCTGACCTTCGCCGCGCTGCGCGGCCGGACGGTGCCGACGGCCGTGGGGATGACGGCGCTGGTGCTGACCGGGCCGGGGTGCGTGTTCAACATCTGGCGTGAGGCCCACGGGGTCTCGAACCTGCTCCCGATGGCGGTGCCGGCGGCGGGGCTGCTGGTGCTGGTGGCGGTGGCGGTGCACCGGTACGGCCGGCGGCCGGCCGTCGCGGCGGTCCACCGGACGGCCTGACGGGCTCGCCCCGGGCGGGGCGCGGCGGGGGTTGCCGGGCGGGGCGCGGCGGGGTCGCCGTCCCGGTGCGGCCGGACGGGGGTGCGCCCTCGTCGGGTCCGGCCGGATGTGGCAACCTACTGATATGTCTAGACCAATTTTCGAAGTCATCGCGCTGACGCCCCAGGATGCCCAGGCCGCCGAGTCGGGCGGCGCCGACCGGCTCGAACTGGTCACCGACATGGCCGCCGACGGGCTCACCCCGTCCGTCGAGGACTTCGCCCGGATCCGGGCCGCCGTCGGCCTCCCGCTGCGCGTCATGCTCCGGATCCGGGACGGCTTCGCCCCCGGCGACCTGGACGAGCTCTGCGCCCGGGCCGCCGCCCTGCGGGCCGAGGGCGCCGAGGAGTTCGTCCTCGGCTTCCTCGACGCCGACGGCGCCGTCGACCTGGCCGCCACCGCGGCCGTCGCCGAGGCCGTGGCCGGCTGCCGCTGGACCTTCCACCGGGCGATCGACCACAGCGCCGACCGGGCCGCCCTGCGCGCCGCCGTCGGCGAGCTGCCCGGGCTGGACACCTTCCTCACCTCCGGCGCGGCCGCGGGCGTGGACGCCGGGCGCGCGGTGCTGTCGGCCGAGCTGGCCCGGGCCGGGGAGCCCGGGTACGGGCAGCGGATCCTGATCGGCGGCGGCCTGCGGGCCGAGCACCTGGCGGGGCTGCTGGCCGAGGGCTTCGACGCCTTCCACGTCGGCGGGGCGGTGCGGGCCGACGGCTGGCGGACGCCGGTGGACGCGGCCAAGGTCGCCGAGTGGCGGGCGCGGATCGACGCCTGAGCGTCCGCGAAAGGGCCGGCTCCCCCGGCCCTTTCGCGTGGTCAGCGCAGCTGCTCGGGCAGCGGCTCGGCGTGCAGCACGGTCAGCCCGGAGACGGCACGGGTCAGCGCCACGTACAGCCGCCGCAGGCCGGTCCGCTCGTCCGGCTCGCCGGCGACCACCGCGGCCGGCTCGTCCAGCACCACGTAGTCGTACTCCAGACCCTTGGCCAGCGAGGCCGGGACGAGGGTGAGCCGGGACTCGGCGCTGGTCTCGTCGCCGGGGGAGAGGTACGACAGGCCGGCCGCGGCCAGCGCCTCGGCGAGCCGCGGGATCCGGGCGTCGGCGGCGATCAGGCCGGTCGAGCCCTCGTGCTCCAGCGCCTCCCGGCAGGCGCGCAGGGCCGCCTCGACCGGATCCCCGTCGGCGACCGGGCGGATCGTCAGCGAGCCGGGCGTCTCGCGCACCGAGGTGGCCGGGGCCAGGCCCGGGGCGATCGCCGGGAGCAGCCGGGAGGCGTACACGATGACCTCCTCCGGCACCCGGAAGCCCTTGGTCAGCTCCTCGATGTGGGCGTCCGCCTTGCCCAGGTGGCGCAGCGCCTCCGGCCAGCTGGCCGTCGCCCACGGGGTGGTGCCCTGGGCGAGGTCGCCGAGGACGGTCGCCGAGCCGGTGGTGCAGCGGCGGCCGACGGCGCGGTACTGCATCGGGGAGAGGTCCTGCGCCTCGTCCAGCACCACGTGGCCGAGCGAGGGCGTGCGCTGCACCAGGTCCGTCGCCTCGTCCACCAGGACGGCGTCGGCCGGTGTCCAGCGGGCGGTCTTCACCGAGCGTCCGGGCTTGGGCCACAGCACCGCCCGCTGCTCCTCGGGCGTCAGCACGCCCTCGGCGCACTCGGCCAGGAACTCCGGCTCGGAGAGCAGCCGCAGCACCAGCTTGGCCGGGTCGACGGCCGGCCAGCACTCCTTGACCACCGCCTTGACCGCGGTGGTGCGGGCCACCGCGTCCTGCACCCGGTCGTCCGGGGCCTCGCCGCCCTGCTCCATCTTCAGCAGCACGGCGTGCGCGAGGCGCTGCGGCAGGGCGTCGCGGGCGGCCCCGTAGCGGATCTCACGGCCCTTCAACTCCTCGATGATCTCGACGAGTTCGTACGCCGGGACGCGCCAGCGGCGGGAGCCGCGGACCACCACGCAGGGCTCGGTGGGCAGCGAGATGCCCGCCCGCACCGCCCGGCGCAGCACCTCGGCCATCCGGGCGTCGCCCTTCAGCCGGGCCGCCTCCGGGTCGTCCTCGCCCCGGACCTCGACGTGCCCGACCAGCTGCTGCACGGTGGCCTGGGCGACGTCCAGCTCGCCGAGGGCCGGGAGCACCTGCTCGATGTAGGAGAGGAAGGCGTTGTTCGGCCCGATCACCAGGGTGCCGGTACGGGCCAGGCGCTCGCGGTGCGCGTACAGCAGGTAGGCGACGCGGTGCAGGCCGACGGCCGTCTTCCCGGTGCCCGGCGCCCCCTGGACGCAGATGGTGCCCGTGAGGTCCGAGCGGACGATCTCGTCCTGCTCGGGCTGGATGGTGGCCACGATGTCGCGCATCGGGCCGACGCGGGGCTTCTCGATCTCGGCGGCGAGCAGGGCGGAGGTGGTGTCCGTCTCGGCCGGGTCGGTGAGGTGCTCGTCCTCGTAGGCGGTGAGCTCGCCGCCGGTGTAGCCGAAGCGGCGGCGGCGCTCGACGTCCATCGGCTCGGTGCGGCTGGCCCGGTAGAACGGCTGGGAGACCGGCGCGCGCCAGTCGATCACCATCGGGTCGCCGTCGGCGTCGTGGACGTGGCGGCGGCCGATGTAGAAGTTCTCCCCTCCTCCGCCTTCACTCAGCTCCTCGCTGACCGCGTGCAGGTAGTCGAGGCGGCCGAAGAAGAGCGGGGTGTGGGAGAGGTCGGCCAGGGCGGCGATCCTGGCCTCGATCTGGTTCTGGAGGACGACGGCGGACACCCAGGTGCCGGTCACGTCGCGCAGGTCGAGCGACTCGACGTCCTCGCGCATCGCTCGCAGCGCGGCCCGGGACGAGGCCAGGTGGTCGCGTTCGCGCTGGAGGGGGTCGGTGGTGGGGGTGGCGGGCACAGCGAACCTTCCCGGCTGCCCCGGTGGCGGGCGCAGCGGATCGATGGAGCTCACGGTGGGGTACAGCCGACCGGTTGCCGTGCGGTCGGCGCCTCCCCCGGCTGCCTGCGGGACTTCAGCAGGTACCACGGTTCGGGAGGGGGCAGACGGACGATCTTAGACCCGTCCGTCCCCGGGGACCAGCCGTGCAGGTCTCGGGGTTCCCCCTACTTCCGTCCGGGGTCCGCCGTACACCCGGAGGACGACCTCCGCCGCGGCGGATACGGCCTTTGGAGTGATGCCCGCGGCCGGTCGGGTGCCTACCGTTGAAGACATGAGCACCAAGACCCGCACCCCCCGGACCGGCCCGCACGGCGCCACCGCCGCCAACGGGCGCCACCGCAACCCGCTGAGCACCGCCGTCCGCAACGTCGGCATCGCCCTGGACACCGCCGCGCGCGTGATCTTCCTCGGGCGCGACGGTGTCCGCTACTGAGCCTGCTGCTGGGACTGCTTACAGCACGTCGTCCGCGTCGATGATCCGGTACGCGTAGCCCTGCTCGGCCAGGAAGCGCTGCCGGTGGGCCGCGAAGTCCTGGTCCACGGTGTCCCGGGCGACCACCGAGTAGAAGTGGGCCGAGTGGCCGTCCGCCTTGGGGCGCAGCACCCGGCCGAGGCGCTGGGCCTCCTCCTGGCGGGAGCCGAAGGTCCCGGAGACCTGGATGGCCACCGTGGCCTCGGGCAGGTCGATCGAGAAGTTCGCGACCTTGGAGACCACCAGGACGCTGATCTCCTTGTTCCGGAAGGCGTCGAAGAGCTTCTCGCGCTGGGCGTTGCTGGTCTCGCCCTTGATCACCGGGGCGTCCAGGACCTCGCCGAGTTCGTCCAGCTGGTCGATGTACTGGCCGATGATCAGCGTCTGGTCCTTCTCGTGCTTCTTGACCAGCGCCTCCACCACCCGCCGCTTGGTCGCCGTGGTGGCGCAGAAGCGGTAGCGCTCCTCCGGCTCGGCGGTCGCGTAGGCGAGCCGCTCGGAGTCGGTCAGGGTGACCCGGACCTCGCAGCAGTCGGCGGGCGCGATGTAGCCCTGCGCCTCGATCTCCTTCCACGGCGCGTCGAAGCGCTTGGGGCCGATCAGGCTGAACACGTCGCCCTCGCGGCCGTCCTCGCGCACCAGCGTCGCGGTCAGGCCGAGCCGGCGGCGGGCCTGGAGGTCCGCGGTGAACTTGAACACCGGGGCGGGCAGCAGGTGCACCTCGTCGTAGACGACCAGGCCCCAGTTGCGGGCGTCGAACAGTTCCAGGTGGGCGTAGACGCCCTTCCGCTTGGTCGTCATCACCTGGTAGGTGGCGATGGTGACCGGGCGGATCTCCTTCCTCGTCCCGCTGTACTCGCCGATCTCGTCCTCGGTGAGCGAGGTGCGCTTGACCAGCTCGTGCTTCCACTGCCGGGCCGAGACGGTGTTGGTGACCAGGATCAGCGTGGTCGACTTGGCGTGCGCCATCGCGGCGGCGCCGACCAGCGTCTTGCCGGCGCCGCAGGGCAGCACCACGACGCCGGAGCCGCCGTGCCAGAAGCCCTCGACGGCCTGCGACTGGTACGGGCGCAGCTGCCAGCCGTCCTCGGCCAGGTCGATCGGGTGCGCCTCGCCGTCCACGTACCCGGCGAAGTCCTCGGCGGGCCAACCGAGTTTGAGCAGCACCTGCTTGATCTGACCGCGCTCGGAGGGGTGCACCACCACGGTGTCCGGGTCGACCCGGGCGCCGACCAGCGGGGCGATCTTCTTGGAGCGCAGCACCTCCTCCAGCACCGGCCGGTCGGTGGTGGCCAGCACCAGCCCGTGCGTGGGGTGCTTGAGCAGCTGGAGCCGGCCGTACCGGCCCATGGTGTCGGCCACGTCCACCAGCAGCGCGTGCGGCACCGGGTAGCGCGAGTACGTCACCAGGGCGTCCACCACCTGCTCGGCGTCGTGCCCGGCCGCCCGCGCGTTCCACAGCCCGAGCGGGGTCACCCGGTACGTGTGCACGTGCTCGGGCGCCCGCTCCAACTCGGCGAACGGCGCGATGGCACGGCGGCAGTCGGAGGCCTTGGGGTGGTCGATCTCCAGGAGAAGAGTTTTGTCGCTCTGGACGATGAGCGGTCCGTCGTTCACGCGGGGGAGCCCTCCACTGGCTGACAGGGTGGATTGACGCAGACCCTCCAGTGTCGCGCATTCCGCGGAGAACCGGGACGGGCTACTTCCACTCGTACAGCTTGCCCGTGGAGGTGCCGTCCGGGGCGGTGTCGAACTCGAAGATGCCGACGGCGGAGTTGAGCCGTTCCAGCTGCGGGGCGGCGGTGGAGAAGAAGATCGCGCCGCGGTACTTGACGACGCCTCCCTCGGCGAAGTGGCCGATGCCGCTGCCGTGCCAGGTGACGGTCTGGCCGTCGGCGGTCATGTCGACGCCCTGGCCCTCGCCGAACAGCGTGCCGTCGGCGCGGAGCTCGGTCTCGTACGTGCCGAAGCCGGAGACCTCGACGCCGAAGTAGGTGGCGGTGCCCGCGAACGACACCTCGACGACCGCGTGCCCGTCACCGGCCGCGATGACCCGTCGGCCGGTGTCCTTGCCGTTGACCTCACCGATCAGTTCGCCGAGCATGATGCCTCCTCTGCGCAACCCCCTGTCCTTCCGGACTACGCCGCGTCCCGGGGCGGCGCAACCGCACGCCGGTGACCGGCGGAGGCCTCGCTCGTTGAGCCGGTCATGAACAAGTCGAAGCGTGTTCTCACCGCCCTCGCCCTGATGGGCACGGCCTTCGCCGCCACCGCCTCCTCGGCCGGCTCCGCGCACGCCCTCGCGGGCATCGGCGAGGGGCCCGGCGGCCTGCTCGCGGCTCCCGGATTCCTGATCGCCGACCAGGTCGGCGGCGGCTCGCTGCCGATCGGGCAGGGGGAGATCGGCAGCCTGGCGGACAAGGCGGTCCAGGAGAAGATGAAGGAGTCGAAGGGGCACTGACGTCCCCGGCGGGGCCTGCTCCCTCCCCGCTCGTCGGGGTCGGCGACCTCGTCCGGTTCGGCGGCTTACTCGTCGAGTTCGGCGACGCCGGTGATGCGGTGCAGGGCGAAGGTGCGCAGTTCGTCCGCGTGGTGGTCGAAGGCGGTGACGTAGCCGCCTTCGACCTTGACCGGGTCGATGATCCGCTGACTGGCGATGCCCTCGGCGTTGAGGTAGCCGATCCACATCCGCTCGCCGAGCAGGACGGCGGTCTGCAGGGCGGCCAGGGTCTCGGCGGCGGCGGTGCGGGGGAGGGCGCGCGGGTCGGGGGAGTGTTCGCGGCGGGTGGCGGTGGCCGCGCGGTCACCGGCCCGGATGGCCTTGATGGCGGCGGCGAGCAGGGTGTCGTCGGGGCCGGGCGGTCCGTCGGGGACCGGGACGGGCGCCGCGCGGGGCGGGGTGCGGTGGCTGTCCGGCCGGGTGATCAGCACGTCGCCCTCGGCGGACTCGGCGGCCGGCGCGTAGCCCATGGTGCGCAGCGTGGTGAGCAGGACGTCGGGGGCGGCCTGGGCGGCGAGGACGGTGGGGGCGAGCAGCCGCAGCCGCAGGTCGGCGGAGCGGCGGTCGGCGAGCACCTCGTTCAGCAGGGCCGGGTCGTCGCAGCGCAGGTAGGAGGAGGCGGCGCCGACCCGCAGGATGCCGTGCCGGCGGGCGACGTCGTCGATCAGGTAGGCGAGCGGCTGCGGGACGGGCGTACGGCTGTGCTGCTCCAGGAAGGTCCGCAGGTCGGCGGCGGTGCGCCCGGCGTCGAGGGCCCGGCGGACGGACGCCGGGGTGAACCGGTAGACGGTGGCGCCGCCCTTGGACTCGATGTCGGCGCAGAGCGCGAGCGCGTGGGCGAGCGGGGTGAGCAGCGGGCCGGGGGCGATCGCGGTGAGGTCCGGCTGGAGGATCACGTGGTCGAGCGGGCGCGGGAGCAGCGGGGCGAGCACCTCGGCGGCGTCGGCCTCGGCGGTGAGCAGGGCGCGGGCGGGGGCGGCGAGGGCGCCGCGGCCGGTGACGCCGAGGAGTTCGGCCTCGGCGAGGGTCCAGGCGGTGAGCTCCTCGCGCAGGTCGCGGCCGTCCGGGCCGGTCGGGCCGCCGCGCAGCGGGCGCTGCCAGCGCAGGGTGGGGAGCAGTTCCTCGGCGGTGGCCGGGGTGCCGGGCGGCAGTTCGGCGAGCAGGGCGAGGGCGGCGCGGCGCACCGACGGGGCGAGGGTGCGGTCGAGTTCGGGGCCGAGGGCGGCGCGCGGCTTGCCCTTGCCGTCCGGGGTGCCGGTGAGGGCGGGGACGCGGGTGGCGGCGAGCCAGGCGGTGGCGAGGACGGACCAGCGCGCGGCGGTGTCCAGCTGCAGCCAGCTGTCGTACCCGGGGGTGGGGGCCCAGCGTTCGTCCACCTCGCCGTCGGGGGCCAGCAGGCCCGCGGTGTAGGCGAGTTCGAGCCAGAAGGCAGCCTGCTGCTCGGTGGTCTCCAGGGCCTGGGCGGTGCGCTTGAGGTCGCGGACGCCGAGGCCGCCGGCCCGCAGGGTGAGCGGCGGGGTGAGGCCCCAGCCGTCCAGCAGTTCCTCGACGGTCTTGACGGCGGTGTGGGCCTGGCCGGCCGCGGCGCTGTCCACAGCCTGTGGATCGCGCGGGGCGGCGGCGGGCGCGGGCTCGGGCTGGACCGGTTCGACGGTGCGGTGGGTGCGGCCGCCGCGCAGGTGCAGGGCGAGTTCGCGGGGCAGCACGACGCTGCCGGGGCTGGTGGGCAGCAGCAGTCCGCGGGCGAGCAGCCACTCGACCGGGCTCTGCGCGTCCTCGGCGGTGACCGGGCGGGCGGCGTCCGGGACGGTGCCGGTGGGCGGGCCCCAGACCAGCCGGTCCAGCAGCCGCAGCGCGGGCTCGGGGGCGGTGTCCAGCAGCGCGGCGCAGCGGGCGCGGTCGGTGAGCAGCGCGGTGAGCGCGGCGACGGCGGTGACCGGGTCCGGGGTGGCGGGCTGGCCGGCCGAGGCGAGCAGCTGCTGCAGCCGGGCCGGGGACATGCCGACGGTGGCGTCGGCGAGGGTGGGGCCGAGGCCGGTGCGGCCGGGGTTGGCGGCGGTCGGGGCGAGCGCCTCGCGCACGGCGAGGACCAGCCGCAGGCCGTTGTCCGGGCCCCAGAGCAGTGCCCGGTCGCGCAGGGTGGCGAGCGCGCGGGGCAGGGCGGTGGCGACGGCGGAGCGGTCGGCCGGGGTGAGCGGGGTCGCGCCGGGGTGCGGCTTGACCTTGGCGGGGCCGGTCAGCAGGGAGCGGACGGTGGCCGCGGAGGTGCCGTCCGGGGTGGTGGCCAGCGCCTCGGCGGCCTGGAGGGTGAAGCGGTCCAGCCGCTCCAGGGCGCGCAGCGCGGAGGCGCGCGAGGAGAGCCGGGCGGACAGCTGGGTGAGGTCGCCGGGGACGGGGTTCAGCAGGTCCGGGCGGGAGCGCAGCAGGGCGGCGAGCGCGTCGTCGGGACGGGCGCGCAGCTCCTCGGCGAGGGTGCGCGGGCCGGCGGGCGTCCTGCCCCGGCGTTGGTGGCCCTGCTGTGTGGTCATTCGACCTAGGTTAGTCGGGCGTGCGGACGGCGTGGTGTCCCTCGCCCGGCCCCGGGGTGGGACTCGCGTCGCCCGGCCTCGGGGTGGGACTCGCGTCGGCGGGGGCGGGGTGGGTAGCGTCACGCCGAGGGCGGTTCGGTGGGCGGCCGCGCTCTGTACGGGCGGGCCGGGCGAGGCGGGGTGTCGGTGATGACGGACGGCGAGTGGTGGCGCAAGAGCGGGCCGTGGAGCGAGCGCTCGGACGGCGGCGCGCAGGGCGGTGCCGGTCAGGGGGGTGCGGCGGGTTCCGCGGGCGCCCCGGCCGTGCCGCCCGCGCCGTCGGTGCCGCCGGCGGCACCCGCCGCGGACCCCGACAGCGTGTACGACCCGCCGGCGCCGAGCGCGGCCGGGATCCCGTCCGTCCCGCTGAACCCGCCGGACGCGGTCGACGCCGAGCAGCGGGCGTCCGCGATCCCGCCGCCGACGGTGAGCAGCACCGGCCCGTGGACGATGACGGTGTTCGACTTCTCGGACGGGCCGGAGCCCGCGCCGAAGCCGATCCCCGAGCAGCGCGCGGCGGACGCCGCCGCCGAGGCGGAGGCGGCCACGGCGGCGGTGCCGGCCGTGGCGGACCCGAAGGCGGCGCGGAAGGCGCGGAAGCTCGCCAGGGGTAGGGGGAAGGCGGCGCCCGGGGCCCCGGGCGCTCCTGCGGCTGCGGCCGGTGGGAAGAAGGCCGGGAGACGCGGCGGAGGGAAGGCGGCCGGGAAGGGCGCGGCGAAGGCGGCCGGGAAGGACGCGGGCGCGGACGCGGCGGCGGCGCGCAAGCCGTCCCCGCTGATCCTGCTCTCCAGCGCCCTGCTGGTCGGCGGCGCCGTCAGCGGGATCTTCCCGGTCATGCTGGTGGGCTGGGGGCTCGGCTACCTCTCCCGCCAACTCTCCGAGCTGACGCGCAAGTTCGTGATCCTCGGGATCCCGCTGATCACGATGAGCGCGACCACCGTGTTCTCGATGCGGCACGCCAAGCAGGGCGGCGGCCAGGGCGGCGGACTGCAGTCCGGGTCCCCGCTGGGACAGATCGGCTGGACCTCGGCCCCGAACGTGCTGCGGGTGTCGGCGGTGATCTCCGCGGTGGTCCTGCTGCTGCTCGGCCTGCGCCGCCGCCCGCCGCAGCAGCAGGGCTGAGGCGGGCGGCGGGACGGTCGGCGGGGAGGGTTCAGCGGGCCGCGGCCGCGGTCGCGACCTCGTGGATGACCTCCAGCATGCCCTCCTCCCCCATCGGGTCGAAGCTGACCAGCTCGGGGAGCGCCTTGACGCCGGAGATGAGGGTGATGAAGCCGACCCGGGAGTTCTCGATGTAGGTGCGGCCGATGCCCTGGGCACGCTCCATGTACTCCTCGCGGAGCCGGGTCGGGTCCATGAAGAACCGGACGTAGGCGAGGATGTCGTCGTAGAGGCGGCGGTAGACCGCGTCGAAGTTGCCGAGGGCCTGGTCGGCGTCCTTCGGGTTGTCGAGGGCGGCGTTGATGGCGCGGGCCGCGAGCCAGGCTCCGGAGGTGCCCAGCCAGACGCCGGAGGAGAAGAGCGGGTCGATGAACGCGGCGGTGTCGCCGACGGCGACCCAGCCGGGGCCGTGGAAGCTGTCGCTGACGTGGGACCAGTCGCGGGCGGTGTGCATCTCGCCGGTCCGGGTGGCCTTCTCGACCATGGTCCTGGCGATGGTGCTGTTGGCGATGCCCTGCTCGAAGACCTCCTGCTGGCTCCGGCCGGCGCGGGTGGCCTCGGAGAGCTGGTCGGCGGGGAGGACGTAGCCCATGCTCAGCTGGTTGTCGGACAGCGGGATGCCCCAGATCCAGCCGCCCTGGTCGAGGGCTTCGACCATGATGTCGTAGGGGTCGTCGATCGGCGTGTAGCCCTCGAAATAGGTCCAGACGGCGACGTTGCGCAGGTCCTCCTGCCAGGTGACGCCGGTGAGCTTGCGGGTGACGGTCCGGCTCTGCCCGGAGGCGTCGACCACGTACCGGCTGGTGACCCGGTGCTTGGTGCCCTGGTGGGTGTAGACGACGCCGGTGACGGTGCCGGTCTCGTCGGTCAGGACCTCGGTGACGTGGGCTTCCTCGATGACGTCGGCGCCGAGCTCGCGGGCGTTGTCGAGGAGGAGCTGGTCGAACTCGTCGCGGCGCACGTGCCAGGTGTGGTCGTGGCCGCCGATGGCCTGGCTGAAGTCGGAGCGCCAGGGCTGCGGGTCCTTGCCCCACTTGAGGTTGATGCCGGTCTTGCGCTGGAAGCGGCGCTCGCACTCGTCCAGGACGCCGAGTTCCTCCAGCATCGGCGACATGCCCGTGACCAGGGACTCGCCGATGTGGTAGCGGGGGAACCGCTCGCGCTCCAGGACCAGGACGCTGCGGCCCGCCTTGGCGAGGAAGCTCGCGGCGGTCGATCCGGCCGGGCCGCCGCCCACCACGACGACGTCGTACTGCTTGGTTCCAGTCATTGCGTTCGGGCCTTTCAGGGGTGGAGTGGGGCGGGGTCAGTAGCCGCGGAGGACGTCGACGACGGGCGAGGTGAGGTTGCGGGCCGGCATGGCCGGGTCGATCCCCGCGTCGATGAACGCGGCGGAGACGATCTCCTCGACGGGCTCCTCCTCGCCGTCCTCCAGGAGGGCGTGCTGGATCAGGGCGTCGGCGAAGACCTGGGTGCGGTGCTGCCCGAAGCTGAGGTCCCGCCGGGTCGGGCGGGGATCGTCGGGCTCGAACGCGCAGCCGACCGATTCGGTGATCGGCTGGGTGAAGGGGGAGGTGCCCCGGCCGAGCAGACCGGTTGCCTGCAGCGCCTCGGCGATGGGGCGGGCCTGACGCCAGCTCGGGCGCGGCAGGTACACCACGACGGCGTCGTTGCGGGGGTAGAGCAGCCGCGAGGACGAGATCTTGGCGTGCCAGGGGGTGTCGACCTGCCCGAGGAAGGTCATCAGCGCGCGCCAGACGTCGGGGGCGACGTCGGGGGTGTCCAGGCGCGCGTACAGGCGGAGCATCGGGCCGCTGCGGATGACGGCGCCGTGGCCGGAGGTGACGTAGAAGAAGCCGGGGGAGAGGCCGGGGCGGGCACCGGGCACGAGGACCTTGACCGAGCCGTCGGGCTGCTCGGCGAGCTTCTCGTGCGGGACGCGCACGCGCAGCCCGTCCAGCAGGACCAGGGTGTGGGCCTCCTCGGCGAGGAGGACCTGTGCGCTCGTCGGGGTGCTGAGCGGGCCGGTGGCGTCGTTCAGGAGCGCGTCGAAGTCCGGTTCGCGGAAGCTGCGGCGGGCGCCGTCGAGCGGCTTGTCGCGTCCGGTGTGGAGGGTCTGGTAGAGGGCGGCGCCGAGGCGGCGGGCGAGGGCCTGGGAGGTCTCCTCCTCGTAGGTCTCTCCGGCGGTCTCCGCCGTCAGCGCGCCGGGCGCGACGGTGACCCGCCCGATGAGGTCCCGCACGTCGCGGGCCAGTTGCAGTTGTCCGAGCACGTCAGGCCTCCAGTCCGAGGGTCGAGGTGAAGTCGGCCGGGGAGAGCAGCACGGTGCGTCCGATGCCGGCGGCGGCCTTGTTGACCGGGGAGAGCTGGCTGGCGCTGTCGGCGGCCGCCAGCATGCGGTCGATCATGTGCCAGCCGGCGTAGGCGGCGGCCCGTACGGGGAGGTCGGCGTCCGCGGTGATCGCGGCCGGTGCGGCGGCCAGGTAGGCGCGGTAGAAGGCGCGGACCAGCGGTGCGTGGCGCTCGATCTCGGCGGCGCCGGCGGCGATGATCTCCTCGTGCGTGGCGACGTGCCCGAAGGAGGAGGAGGCCGCGAGCTTCGCCGGGAGCCCGGCGGCCGCCTGGAACAGCCACTCCCCGGCGAAGGCGCCGACGTCGCGGGCGGGGTCGCCGAGCCGGGCCTCCTCGAAGTCGGTCAGGTGGAGCTGGTCGCCGGCCAGCAGGAACTGGTCCAGCCGCAGGTCGCCGTGGACGGGGCAGCGGGTGGTGCCGTCCGGGGTGTCGGCCCGGCGCAGCGCCTTGAGGGCCTCGATGATCTGCGCGTCCGCGTGCAGCAGCCGCCACATCGCCAGCTCGGCCGCCGAGGCCCGGCCGTAGTGTTCGAGGGGCAGGGCGTCGAGCAGGCCCACCGGCGGCAGCGGGTGCTCGCTCGTCTCGAAGTCCGGGGCCCGGAGGCCGTGGAAGGCGGCCACCGCCGTCCCGGCGCGGGCGCACAGCCCCTCGTCGAAGGACTCGTCGAGGGCCAGCTGCGCTCCGCTGGTGCTGTCCGGGATCTGCTCGAACACCAGGAGCGCGTGGTCGGCGTCCGCGCCGATGAGGCGCGGCGTGAGCGGTTCCTCCCGGATCGCCCCGGCGGCGCCGACGGTGCGGCGCAGGCGGTCGTCCCGGTCCCCCGCCAGGAGTTGTTTGACGAATACGGGTGTTCCGTTCCCGGTGGTTCCCGACCAGTTGTTGTTGCGGCCTCCCGTGGCGCTTACCGTGTCCGGGTCGAGGGGGCCGAGGCCGAGGCTTCCGAGAAACGCGTCGACGTGCGGAACCGTCTTCAGGTCCACCGGCTGAAATCGGGGGAGCTTTCCCCGTTCGCGGATATTCACCATGCTCCGCACCTTAGGCAGGCCGGGTGCCGGGCGACAACGCTCAACTTTCCGGGTTCTTTGACTCGTCGACCCCTTGAGGTGGGTCTGACCTGCGGATATGTCGGATCCGGCGCAAGTAATGCTTGCCCGTCCACGGGGCGCGTGCTGTCATCTCCACCATGCCGGAGTCCATCGAACAATTGACACTCGGCAACGGATTGCGCGTTGTCGAACAGAGCATCCCCGGCGTCACCGGAGTGGGAATATCGGTGAATTACGGGGTCGGTTTCCGAACCGAGACCGTCACCCGGTCCGGATTCGCCCACCTCTTCGAGCACATGATGTTCCAGGGTTCCGCGAACGTCGCCGGCGGGGAGCATTTCGCGCGGGTCCAGGCGTACGGCGGGTTCGTCAACGGCAACACGTTCCCGGACGTGACCGACTACCACCAGGTGGTTCCCGCCGCGGCCCTGCGCGAGGTGCTGGAGCTGGAGGCGGACCGGATGTCCCGCCTCGCCGTGACGGAACGCAACTTCGCCACCCAGCGTGACGTGGTCAAGGAGGAGATCCGCCTGCAGGTGGCGGGTCGTCCGTACGGCGGCTTCCCGTGGATCCCGCTGCCCTCGGTGCTCTACGACAAGTGGCAGAACACGCACAACGGCTACGGGGAGACCGCCGACCTGGACGCGGCCTCGGTGGAGGAGTGCGTCGACTTCTACTCCCGCCACTACGCCCCGGGCAACGCGGTGCTCGCCGTGTGCGGCGCGGTCGAACCCGGGCAGGGCCTCGCCCTGGCCGAGCGCTGCTTCGGCCCGCTCGAGCCCCGCCCCGTCCCGGAGCCGATCGACATCACCGAGCCGCCCGCCCCCACCACGCGGACCGCGACCTGTGAGGACGCGCTGGCCCCCCGGCCGGCCCTCGCGCTCGGGTGCCGCCTGCCGGACGCGAGGGCCGACCTCGCCGGCTACGCCGCGTTCGTCCTGCTCTCACGGCTGCTGACCGGGGCCTCCAGCTCCCGGCTGCGCCGCGCCTTCGCCCCCCTGGGCGCCGTGGTCGACTCCTCCGTCGGGCTGTTCGGGCCCCTGGTCGCCAAGGACCCGGACACCTTCGTCGTGGTGGCCCACCACCCGCAGGGGGCGGCCGGGGCCGCGCTGGCCACGATCGAGGAACAGTGCGCCGAGGTCGCGTCGGGGGGAGCGGGCGAGGCGGAGGTCGCGCAGGCCCAGGCGGCCGCCGTCACCGAGCTCTACCAGAACCTCGATTCGCTGGCCTACCGGGTGCGGTTCCTCGCGCGGGGCGCGCTGCTCTTCGACCGGCCGGGCATCGCCGAGGACCTGGCCCGTGCCGTCGCCGCGACGGACGCGGGC
Source organism: Kitasatospora xanthocidica (assembly GCF_014656195.1). Taxonomy (GTDB): domain Bacteria; phylum Actinomycetota; class Actinomycetes; order Streptomycetales; family Streptomycetaceae; genus Kitasatospora; species Kitasatospora xanthocidica. The sequence continues at coordinate 28,787 of NZ_BNBY01000014.1, forward strand.
TCCCTCGCCGCCGCCGCGGCCGCCGTGTGCCGGCCCGAGGGCCGCGCGGTGCTCAATCTCGTCCCGAAGGGAGACCGGTGATGGACTCGCGCACACTGCCCGAGCTGCCGGAACTGACGACCCGCCGACTGCCGGGCGGGCTGACACTGGTCGCCTCCGGGCTGTCGACCACTCCGCTGGTGCAGGCCCACCTCGCGGTCCCGATCCCGGTCCGCCGGGACGCGGACGGCGCGGTGTTCGACGTACTGGCCGCGTGCTGGCCCGACCTTCCCGCCTGCGCCCGCTTCGAGCAGCACGGGGGCGCGGTGTCGGTGGCGCGCCGCGGCACCTGGCTGTTCCTGTCCCTGGTCTGCCTGGGCGACCGACTGCCGCTGCTGGCGCGGACGCTGGCCGACGCGGTCACCGCCGGGTACACCGAGGAGCAGGTGCGCCGGGCGGCGTCGCGGGCGGCCCAGCAGGCCTCCCTGGCCGCCGCGCAGCCGGCCGTCCAGTCGGCCCGCCTGCTGTGGGAGGACTACTACGGCGCCCTGCCCGCCTTCCTGAACCCCGCACCGGACCCGGCGGCGATCGTCGAGGTCACGGCGCGGGACGTGAACGCCGCCCACGCCCGCGCCGTGTCCCCGCGCGACGCGTACCTCGTCGTCGTCGGCGACCGCGTCGGCCGCGAGCAACTCGACGTCCTCGAAGAGCACTTGGCCGCCTGGACGCCCGGGGACGGCGAGGAGCGTGCGACGGTCCCGCGCCCGCCGCTCCGCCCCGGGCCGGCCGAGGTGCGCACCCGGCACCGCGACGGCTGGCCGCAGGCCCACATCCGGCTGGCGGCCGAGGCGTCGTCCCGGCGGGAGCTGCGGTCCTTCGCCGCCGATCAGATCGCCGCGCTGATCCTGGGCGGCTCCTTCGCCTCGCGGATCAACACGGTGCTGCGCGAGGAGCGCGGTCTCGCCTACCGCACGGCGGCGTCCGTCGGCGACCACCTGGACGGCGACGTGTTCGCGATCGAGGCGGACGTCGGCGCCGGCGCCGTACCCGAGGCCGTGGCCCGGCTCGGCGAGATCCTCGACCGCTTCGCGGACGACGGCCCGACCGCGGCGGAACTGCGCGACGCGGTCGGCCACATGACCGGCAAGTACGTGCTGAACCTCGGTGCGCAGAGCAGTCGCGCCGCCTGCCTGCTGTCGTTCCTGACGCTCGGGATGCCGTTGACGGACATCGCGGACCTTCCCGCGCACATGGCCTCGCTCACCGCCGAGGACGTCCGGCGCGCCGCGTCGCGGATGCGGCTGGAGCACCTGCGCGGCGTCGTCTGCACCGACTCGGCAGCCGTGCCGACCGGCCGGCGCTGACACCCGGCCGCCCGGCACCACCAGACCCCGTGGAGGGATGAAGCCCCGCATGTCCACCAGCGTTTTCTACCCCGTCATGGTCACCGACATGGGCTCGGTGACCTCCTACGCCCGCCTCGCCGAATCGGCCTCGGGCCGCCGGCTGTGGCTCGGGCAGTCGCTCAGCATCGAGACGCACCACGTCTTCGCCGCACTGTCCGCCACGGGCCTGGACCTCTCGTACGGCTCCGCGGTGACCGTGATGCCGCTGTGCCATCCGCTGACCGCTGCCGTCAACGCCCGCTCGGTGGCGATGCTGTCCGGTCAGCCCTACGTGGCCGGCATCGGTCCCGGCGCCGCCGCCCTGCAGCGCAGCATGCTCGGTGCGCCGTACCCGCGCCCGATCGCCACCACCCGCCGTTACGCCACCGTCGTGCGGACGCTGCTGGAGGGCGGCAGGTTCGCCGCTCCGGACGGTCCGTGGGCCACCGAGGGCCTGGAACTGCCCGACGTCGAGGCACCACCGGTGCAGCTGGGCCTGGGCGTGCTGCGCGAGCCGATGGCGCGGCTCGCCGGGGAGGTCGCCGACTGGGCGATCACCTGGCTCACGCCGCCCGCCTACCTGCGCGAGCGGATCGTCCCGGCCATCACCGAGGCGGCCGCCGCGGCCCAGCGACCCAAGCCCCGACTGGCCGCCGTCGTGCAGTGCGCCGTCGCCCGGCCGAGGCGGGACCTGGCCGTCACCGCCTTCCACGCCGTGGGCAACCACCTGGCGGCCCCGCACTACACCGACATGCTCAACCAGGCCGGTGTCCCCGCCGACCCCGCCGACCCGCGGACCGGGGCCGAACTGCTGGTGGAGCACGGGGTCATGGCCACCGGCACCCCGGAGGAGATCGCCGACCGGCTCGACGACTACCGCGCGGCGGGCGTGGACGAGGTCATCGTCAACGTCGGCGGCGTGCACATCACCGAAGGGGTCGGTGCCGCCGTGCGCGACCTCTCGGCGATCCTGGCGGCGGTCGGGAGGCGAGCCCGGTGACGACGCCGTCAGCGGCCCTGGCCGACGGGAGCGCCCCCGAGTTCGCGGGCAGGCGACTGCTGTACGTCACCACCGGCGGGGTGCAGGCCATGTTCCTGCCGATGTGGCTCTCGTGGCTGCGCGCCAACTATCCGCGGACCGAGGTCCGCGCCGTCGTGACGGCGTCGGCGCGGCGCTTCGTCGGCTCCACGGCGGCCGCCGCGGCCGGCGGCGGCGGTCTGCCCGTGGTGGACCGGTGGCCGGACGAGCCCGACCGCGCCCTGCACGTCGAACTCGCCCAGTGGCCCGACACCGTCCTGGTCCACCCGGCCACCATGCACTTCGTGGCCCGGTTCTCCCAGGGCCTCGCCGACACGCCCACGCTGCTCGCGCTGCAGTGCACCCGGGCGCCGGTCGTCGTGTGCCCGGCGCTGCCGCCCGGCGGCCACCACAACCCCGCCTACCGGCGCCACGTCGCGGAGCTGTCCGAGCGCGACAACGTGACGGTGCTCCCGCCGATCCCCGGGATGAGCCTGTCGACCGGGGCGGAGGGCATCGGCACGGCGGCGCTGCTGCCCAACGCCATCGCCGCGCTGGAGGATATGCGCGCCTGGGCCGGGGGTCCGGCATGAGCCCCGGGGCCGGCGAGCGGGTGATCGCCGAGTTCGGCACCGGCATGGTCCGCACCGCCGTCACCGGGCGGTCCGACGGCACGGTGCGCTGGCAGCGCTTTCCCGGGCCCCTGCGCGACGGCGGATTCGCTCTGCCGGACGCCGCCTTCCTGGCTGCGCTGGCGCGGGCCTCCGGCGACGACGTCCGCTTCGCCGTCCCGTCGGTGGCCACACCGGACGAGTACCGCTGGGAGGTCTCCGGCTCCAGCAGCGCGGCCGCGCTGCTGGAGTCCGGGCCCGGAGCGGCGACCGCCCGGCTGCGGCGCCTGGCCGGCGGACTCGGCCGGCAGCTGCGGGCCCTGCACGACCAGCCGCCACCGCCGGGGCCGGCCCTGCCCCCGCCCGGGTACCTGGTCAGGCTGCGCGACTGGCTGGCCGACGGGTCGGGCCCGGGAGCCGCGGGCGACTTCCACCGGCGGCTGCGGGAGGACCTCGGCCCCCTGAGGTGGGGGCGGCTGACGGAGCTGGTGCACTGGGTCCTCCACCCCGGCCCCGGCGAGCGCCGCACCGTCCTGCACGGCTGGTTCTCCCTGGGCGGCGTCGTGGCGGCCGACGACGGCGCCAGGCCCGCGGTGTGCGTCCTGTCCGGCGGCGACGGCGCACTGGGCCGGCCCGAGGCCGACGTGGGGTGCCTGCTGGGCGAACTCACCGAGTACGGGATGGCGGCCGAGCGCTCCGGCGTCGGCTGGCCCGCCGTGCAGACCCTGCGCAACCAGTTCCTCGCCCACTACGGCCCGGGGCTGGACCCCGAGGTCCTGGCCGCGGCGGTCCTGGCGCGCGTCGCCGCGCACGCCCGGGACTTCGCCGCGTACGTCGGCTGGGACGCCCAGCTCGACGGCTACGGCCCCATGCTGGCGACCCTCGTCGACGCCACCGCCCCCGTCTGAGGAGCCAGGGCGTGTCTTGTGGATCTTGTCGGACAGGCCGGCCCGGCAGTGATCCACAAGACACGCCCCAGACCCAGAGACCACCTGCCGGAGGCCTCCGCCCGTGCCACGAGATCCCAAGCCGTCGCCCGAAGAGAAGTCACGCATCGTCCTGGACCTGCTCGCCCACCGGATCACCCTGTCCGCGGCCGCCCGACAGGCCGGGGTCTCCCCGCAGGCCGTGTCGGTGTGGCGCCGCCAGTTCATCGACGGCGGTCACGAAAGCCTGCACCGGCGGGGCCGGCGCAGTGAGGCGTCCCGGCGCGAACGGGAACTGCTCGGCGAGATCAGCGCCCTGAAGGCCGCCCTGGGCGAGGCGCACCTGGCGCTGCGCTCGCGCTCGTACTGACGCCCCCTGACGCCCCGTCGCGTGCTCGCCGGGCCGCCCGCCCACCCCCCTTCCGACTGAGAGGAAACCGCCATGCCGGTCATCGATCCGGACGAGCAGTCACCGCCGAACGGCGGCACCAGACCGATCAGCCTGCGCCGGGAACTGGCCAGGATGCCGGGGCAGTTCGCCGCCGCCCTGGGCCTCGCGCTGGTGGCCACCGCCGCGTCCCTGTCCGTGCCGCTGCTGCTGCGGCAGATCGTCATGGACTTCGCCGGGCACCAGGCGATCTGGGTGCCCGTGGCGCTGATGTGCCTCGCCGCCGTGGCCAGTGCGGTCGGCCAGGCGTCGGCCGGCTACCTGATCTCACGCGCCGGTGAGCGCATGGTCCTGCGGATCCGGGCCCGGATCATGGCGCACGGGCTGCGCCTGCCGATGGCCACGGCCAGGGCCCAGGGGGCGGGCGAGCTGACCGCGCGCATCACCTCCGACGCCGTGGTGCTGCGCCAGGTCGTGGACGTGGGCGCGCAGCTGCCGCTGGCCGCGGTCACGGTGCTGGCCACGCTCGGTGTGATGGTCTGGATCGACTGGATACTGACCCTGGTCACCGTCGCGGCGATGGCCGTGGTGAGCCTGGTGCTGTCCTGGGTGATGACGCGGCTGCGCTCGAACTTCGTCCTGCAGCAGACGGCGGTCGGTCACATCGCCCAGCGTTTCGCCGCGAGCCTGCAGGCGCTGACGACGATCAAGGCCTACCGGGCCGAGGGCATGGCGGCGAACGCCCTGGAGCGCGACGCCGACGAGCTGCGCCGCGTCTCGCTGCGCGGGGCGAAGCTGGAGGCGCTGGTGCCGTCGGCGACGGCCCTGGCCAACCAGTCGGCCATGATCGCCGTGGTCGTCACCGGCGGGGCCCGGATGGTCGCGGGGCAGCTGGGCATGGCCGACTTCGCGGCGTTCCTGCTGTACCTGGTGCAGACCCTGGCTCCGGCGACGGCCCTCACGACCGCAGTCGGCCGGCTGCAGGCGGGGCTGGCGGCCCGTGACCGGTGCAACGAGCTGCTGGCGCTGCCGGCGGAGGCCGGGGCCTCGGCGGACCTCGCCGCGCCGGTGCCGGTGCCGGACGCCGACGCCGTGGTGTTCGACGCGGTGTCCTTCAGCTACCCGCAGGCCACCTCGGCCGCCCTGGACCGGGTCTCGCTGCGCGCCGGACGGGTGGGGCTGACCGCGATCGTGGGCTCCTCCGGGGCGGGGAAGAGCACCGTCCTGTCGCTGATCGACCGGTTCGTCACGCCGTCCGGGGGCCGCATCGAGGTGCTCGGGCACGACACCGGCCGCTGGCCGCTCGACGCGCTCAGGGCCAGGATCGCCTACGTGGACCAGGAGTTCACCCAGCTGGAGGCGACCGTCCGGGAGAACCTCCAGCTCGGCCGGTCCGGGCCGGCCTCGGACGAGGAGCTGGAGCGGGTCCTCGACGCGGTGGCCCTCGGCGCGGACGTCGCGGCCCTTCCGCAGGGCCTCGACACCCCGCTCGGCCGGGAGACCAACCTGTCCGGCGGACAGCGCCAGCGCATGGCCCTGGCCCGGGCCCTGCTGTCGGACGCCGAGATCGTGCTGCTGGACGAGCCGACCAGCCAGCTGGACGGTCTCAACGAGCACCGTTTCCGGCAGATCGTGGACCAGTTGGCCGCCAGCCGCTGCGTGGTCATCGTGGCGCACCGCCTCTCGACCGTTCAGCACGCCCGTCAGGTCGTGGTCATGAACCAGGGCGGTGTGGTGGACGCGGCCGACCACGCGACGCTCATGGAGCGCTGCCTCCCGTACCGGGAACTGGTCGCCGCCCAGGCGGTGTTCGCGATGGAGCCGGTCGCCGTCGGCTGATCCGGACACGGGTGCGGCGCCTGCGGTTCGACC
>NZ_BNBY01000014.1:34975-87866 GCF_014656195.1 Kitasatospora xanthocidica
GGTTCGACCGCAGGCGCCGCACCCGTGTCCGCTGTCCGCGGCGACGGTCAGGGCCGCGCCCCGGCGGCCTCCCGGGCGGGGGTCGCCGGCCGGCCGCCGGAGGTCTCCCGGGCGAGTTCGGTGCCGCCGCGGGTGAGCAGGTTGAGCAGCGGCGTGGTCGCGGCGGTGGTCAGCAGCGCCATGAGCACCAGGATCGAGAACAGGTCCGTCCCGATGACGCCGAGCTGGCGGCCGATGTTGAGCACGACGAGTTCGGTCAGGCCGCGGCAGTTCATCAGGACGCCGAGGGCCGCCGCCGGCCGCCAGGCACAGCCGGTGAGGCGGGCCGCGAGGGTGGCCGATCCCCACTTGCCCGCCACGGCGGCGCCCAGGACGGCGAGCGTCCACAGCCACAGGGACGGGCCGGCGGCCAGCCGGGCGAAGTCGGTGTGCAGGCCGGTGTCGACGAAGAACAGCGGGAGCAGGATCGGAACGGCCACGGCGCGCAGCCGGGCGGTGCAGCGCTCCAGCGCCGGCAGTCCTCGCGGGGTGACCGCGCCGAAGAGGAACGCCCCGAACAGCGGGTGCACACCGATCCGGTCGGTCACGTAGGCGGTCAGGCACATGCCGACGAAGACGGTCACCATGACGAGCTCGTCGGAGGCGCGCTCGGCGCGCTGGAGGAGCCGGAGCAGCCCGGGGCGCAGGGCGACCAGGGCGGCGGTGACGGCTGCCGCGAGGGCGAGGGTGGTGAGTGCGGAGACCGGTGATCCGGCCGCGCAGAGCGCGACCACGCCGGCCAGCAGGCACCAGGCGATGGCGTCGGAGGCCGCGGCGCAGGCCATGGCGAGCGCCCCGAGCTGGGTGGTGGCCAGGCCGCGGTCGCTGAGGATGCGGGCGAGGACGGGGAAGGCGGTGATGCTCAGCGCCGTTCCGATGAACAGGACGAAGGCCGTCCGCCCGGTGTGCGCCGGCGCCAGCGTCGGGTACATCGCCCAGGCGAGCGCGCAGCCCAGGGCCAGCGGGACGAGGATGCCGGCCTGGCTGACCGCGGCCGCGGTCCGGCTGTGGCCGCGCAGCGAGCCGAGGTCGAGCTCGAAGCCGACGAGGAAGAGGAAGACCAGCAGTCCCAGGTTGCCCAGGCTGGAGGTGATGGGCAGCACGGCGGGCGGCAGGAGCCAGTGCTGGAGGTCGGGGGCGAGCCAGCCGAGGAGGGACGGGCCGAGCAGGATGCCGGCGAGGATCTCCCCGATGACGGCGGGCTGGCCCAGTCGGCGCACCGCCCAGGCGCTGGCCTGGCAGGTGAGGATGACCGCGGGTACGGCGATGAGAACGGCGAGCATCGGGTCTTTCGGCAGCACGATGCCTCCTTGTCTGGATCGTTCGGACGGGGCGGGACGCGACGCGGGGTGCCGGTCAGGCGGCCAGGGCCTGACGCCAGCGGACGGCGGCACCGACCCGGAGGATCGAGTTGCGGTAGACCCGGGCGGCGAGCCGCATGGTGACGGCGGTGGCGGCGATGGTGACCGCCGCGGCCGCGGCCTGCTGGGGGAGGGACACATTGCCCGCGCCCGCCTGCAGTGGCATCAGGAGCCCGGAGAACGGCGGGACGTACTGCACGATCTGCACCCAGGACGAGGAGAGGGACTGGACGGCGGCGACCGCGACGGCGACCGGCGCGAGGGTGAGCAGGACCAGGGGCATGAGCACGGTCTGGAGGTCCTCGGGGCGGGACACCAGCGAACCGGCCGCCGCGAACAGGCCCGCGAAGAGCGCGAAGGAGAGCAGGAACCAGAAGCCGGCCGAGAGGAGGGCCGCGGTGCCGGGCAGGCTTCCGCCGGCGTCCGGGAACAGTCCCCTGGCGCCGAGCATCGCGCCGAGCATGGCGGCGACCTGGACGACGGCCGCGGTGGCGATGCCCGCGACCTTGCCGACCATGAGCTGCAGCGGGCTGACGGTGGCCAGCAGGACCTCGACGATGCGGGTGGACTTCTCCTCGACCACTCCCTGGGCGATGGCCGATCCCTGACCGACGATCTGCATGAACAGGACGACGATCATGCTGATCAGGCCGCTGATCTCGGCGGCGCCGACCCCCGCGCCGACGGTGTCGAGACGGGGCCCGGCCTGGACGACGGCCTGGTCGAGAGCGGCGGTGTCGATGTGCTGGAGCGCGTAGGCGTGGTTCGTGGCCCAGGCGCGGCCGAGTGCCAGGGCGACGGCCCGGGCCTGGTCCGGGGTGTCCCCGCGGAGCACGACGGTGACGTGGTCCGCGGTGACGGCGGCCGCGGCCTCGGCCTTGCGGTCCGCGGTCAGTCGCCGGGCGGCGTCCAGGTCCGGGCACGGCACCAGGCGGGCGCCGGAGGGGGCCGGGCCGAAGTCCGCGGCGGGGGCGCCGCAGGCGGCCACGCTGGAGGTCTTGGGCTTGCCGGCGAAGTCGAGGCCGACGGTGAGCCCGAACATGAGCAGGCCCAGGACGAGCAGGCTCACCAGGTAGCCCTTCGTGGCCATCCGGGCCTCGATCTCGCGCCGGTAGACCTGCCAGGTGCCCTGCAGCGGGCGGGTGTGCTTCTCGGTGGGGGTCTTCATGCGGGGGTACCGTCCTTCGCGGGGTCGACCAGGTCGCGGAACAGCTCGGTGAGGGTGGGGCGGCGCCGGTTCAGGGCCCGGACGGTGCCGTGCCGGACGGCTTCGGCCAGCAGGTCGTTCTCGGTGTGGCCGTCGGCCAGTTCCACCAGTACGCCCGCCGCGTCGGGCCGGTAGGACGCGACGGCGGGTGTCCCCTCGGGCCAGCCGGGCGGTGCCCCCTCGACCTCCAGGTAGAGGGAGTGCCCGGTGCGGGGGGCGCGCAGTTCGTCCAGGCTGCCTTCGGCGGCGAGCCGCCCGGCGGCGATGACCCCGACCCGGTCGCACAGGCGCTCGACGAGGTCGAGCTGATGGCTGGAGAACAGGACGGGGACCCCTTGGGCCGCCTTCTCGCGCAGCACCTCGCTCATGTCGTCGACGGCGGACGGGTCGAGGCCGGAGAAGGGCTCGTCGAGGATGAGCACATCGGGGTCGTGGATCAGGGCGGCGGCCAGCTGCACCCGCTGCTGGTTGCCCAGGCTGAGGGTGTCGATGGGCTTGTCGTGGTGGGCGTCGATCCCCAGTCGCCGCGTCCAGCGGGTCATGGCGGAGCGCGCCTGGGCGGTGGACTGGCCGTGGAGGCGGCCGAGGTAGAGCAGTTGCTTGGCGACCGTCATCTTCGGGTAGAGGCCGCGTTCCTCCGGCATGTAGCCGAAGCGGGCCGCCTCGGGGCGGCCGACCGGGGAGTCTCCCCAGTACACGGCCCCCTGGTCGGCGGCCAGCACGCCGGCGGCGATGCGCAGTGCCGTGGTCTTGCCCGCGCCGTTGCCGCCGACGAACCCGAAGATCTGTCCGGGGTGGACGGTGAAGTCCAGGCGGTCGAGGGCCTGGTGGCTGCCGTAGCTCTTGGTGACGCCCTTGTAGGTCAGTGGCTTCACGGAGTACTACTCCCTTGGAGATAAGTAGTTGCCATTCGGGGAACTAGATGCCAGCATGGAGTCATGGATGCAGACGAAGCGAACGAGGCACTCGACCAGGCGCGCCGCTCCTACGCGACGGCCGCCCAGCCCCCGCTGCCCGGCTGGGCGCCCGCCCTGTGCGGTCTGCTGGTGGCCGGAGCGATCACCTTGGACGGGCTCGCCCCGGACGACACCTGGCTCCGGCTCGCCGCCATCGCGGGGGGCGCCGCCCTGGGGCTGCTGGCCCTGGGCCTGCTGCGCAATCTGCGCCTGCGCCAGGGGATCCGCGGTCTGCGGGGCCCCGCCCGCAAGGCTCAGACGGAGCTGTTCTCCGTCGGCCTGGTGTTCATCGTCCTGGGCCTGGGGGCCTTCCCGGGCGGCCGCCTGATCTATGCGGGGATCGGCGTGTTCGCCGGGGCGTTCGCCTGGTGGAAGCTGCAGACGAAGGCCGGGCGATGACCGACGGCGACGGCCTGGACGAGGCCTTCCGTACCGCCACCAAGCTGCGCATCTGCGCCTTCCTCTCCGCGTGCGACGAAGCGGAGTTCCGCTCCGTCCAGGAGTACTGCGAGCTGACGCCGCCGGCCCTGTCCAAGAACGTCTCGGCACTCGAGGAGGTCGGCTACGTCTCCGTGCGCAAGGGGTACGTCGGCAGGAGGCCGCGCACCTGGCTGGCCCTCACCGAGGAGGGGGCGAGCGCGTTGGCCGGCCACCTGGGCGCCCTGCGGAAGATCGCCGACGACGCGGCGGCCCACGCCCGCCGCCGGTAGGCGTCCGGGCTACGGCGCCAACCCGAACATCGGCGCCAACCCGGACCACGGTGCCAACCCGAACATCGGCGCCAACGCAGAGCGGTGCGGCCGTCTGGGGGTCAGACGGCCGCACCGGCACATGTCAAGAACTGATCTACTGGACGATCAGGTGATCAAACGATCAGATGATCAGCAGCCGGCCTTGACGGTGGCCGAAACGCTCGCGCTGACGACGGCGCCGGAAGCCGCGAGGGAGGCGATCCAGCTGACCGACTCGACCGAGGCCAGGGTGTCGCCGCCCAGGCCGAGGGAGTACTCCTCGGTGGTGGTGTAGGCGACGTAACCGGCGATGAGCTTCTCGTTGGCGTTCATGTGATGACTTCCCTTCGAAATGTGGATGTTGACGTGGTGGTCAGAACAGCTGGCTGATCAGCAGCCGCCGATGACGGTCTGCGCGGACAGCGCCGCCGAAGCGACGAAGGAGCAGACCGGGGTGGTCGCCGGGGCATCGGCCGCGGCGCCGCCGCCGAACTCCGCAGCGTCGGTGTACGCGGCGTATCCGGCCATCAGCTTCTCGTTCATCTCACTACCTCCCGAGTAGGAACCCTCTTGTGGGCTTCTTCTCGGGCCGGGGGGCTCCGGGGAACCCCCGGCCCGACGAGGAAGAGTCCATCACCGGGGCCAACACACCGTCGAGGAACCGCTCGTGGTCGGTTGACCCGTGAACGCCTCTGACCTCGGGACTTCGATCGGAAGTCGCAACCTGGTGCGAATGTTGACGTGGCGGGTGGGCCGCCGCCTACGCGTGCCGTCTGCCGCCGATCACCGGGACCATGCCTCTGGCCCCGATCTCGGCGGGCCCTCTTCGGGCACCCGGTCTGCGGACGAGCGCGCGCATCTCGCGCAGCTGCAGGTACGAGTCGCCCAGTGCGCTCTTCAACTTCTCGATCTCCTTCAGGAGCTGCTGCTCACGGCCGCTGTGCTCGGTACTGGTGTCGAGGCCCTCACAGCCGGCCTTGATGAAGCAGCGCTTCCAGTTGCTGATGGCCTGGCTGGAGACCCCGGCGACACGGGCCGCTTCGGCAGCGGTCGTCTCGCCGGAGAGGACGGAAAGGATGATGTCTGCCTTCCGCTGAGGCGGAAGCAAGGGTGGTCGTGCCAACGTGTCTCCCCCGTGGTCGGACGAACGAGTCAGCTGTGGAACCAGCGTCTGGCCATCACGTGGGCCGCCGTCACCCACGGGTCGCTGAGGCCCGGCCAGGCCCGCATGAGGCGACGCCAGCGTCCGCCACGGGTGACGTCGGCCTGTCCTCCCGTGCAGGCCCGCCCGTCGGGCGAAGGTCCGGGCCGCGCGTCGGACGACGGCCCGGCCGCCCCGGCCCGTGGTTCCGGTGCCGCCTTCGCGGCGGCGGGTGACCTATGGACTTCCATACCTTTTTCCTCCGTTCCATGCCGTACGGATCGTTTGCGTCGTCGGTCGATCGGCGCGCGGGAAGCCTCGTCCGCCCCGGGGCGGCGGTCGCCGTCCCAGGATTCTTCGGGCGGGCGGGAGTTCGTGGACGGTCGGAGGCGCGGGGCCGACGGAACGGCCTTTCGCCGATTCGCCGGATTCACTCACACGCAGGACCATCCGGACAGCGCCGGCGACTGCTTCACCGCGCGTTCGCACAGCCTCCTGCTCACGTTCCTGGCCTCTTCCGGACTGCCCGCCAGCACGTAGATGGCGAGGTTGAGCACGCCGGGCGAGGTCGACACGTAGACGTGCTCCAGATGGTCGGTCGCCGTGGCCACTGACCAGAGGAGATCCGTCATCACGGCCGGTTCCAGCCTTGGCCGTTCAGCGGTCGAAGCGGCTGTGATACTTCCGAGAACGAGCAGCATTTCCATGTGATTCATCAGTCCCAGATGATTCCGCCGGGGAGTACCAACATTTCGCCCTCCTCTCCCGTGCGGGAACCATTCCGTTCCCGCGGTTGACAGTTGCTACCGACGGGTCTGAGTATTGCTGGCCCTGGCCAGGCCGCGGAAGACAGTCGGTCCGAGCGGAAACGCTCTTGAGCGCAAGCTCTCACCGGCCGTGCCCGGCCCGGGGAACCGCCCACGCACCACCTGTACTTCAGCTCGAGAGGCAAGCCAGTGACCCGCCTGTCCGACGCCCACTCCTCCTGCTGCCCCGGCGTGGAAGCCGTCCGGGCGGCGCCGGCGAAGCCCCTGAGTGGCGTGGTCGCCCGCTACCTCGGTTTCCGCGCGCCGCAGAGCTGTGCCCACTGGAGCTGCATGGAGCTGCCCTCCGGATCGGCGAGCCTGCTGTTCCTGTTCGAGGGGCGGGTCGACGTCCAGGCGCTGGCGGGGGGCGGCCACACGCTGCACGGCTCCGCGCTGGCCGGTCCGCGCAGCACCGCCAGGAGTGCCACCTACTCCGGCCACCTCAACGGCGTCAATGTCGCCCTGACACCCTTCGGCGCCTACCAGGTGCTTGCGCAGCCCGTCTTTGTTAGCGCTAACACCATCGTGGACCTGGACTCCGTGCTCGGCCCGGACGCGCAACGGCTCCAGGACCGGCTGCAGAGCGCCAACTCGTGGCAGCAGCGCTTCGCCGTGCTCGACCGGTGGTTCCTCCACCGGATCCGCAACGGGCCGACGGTCGCGCCCCAGGTGCGCGAAGCCCACCGCCTCCTCACCCGCCGGACCGGCCGCGACACCCGGCCCGGCCTCGCCGAGATCGCCCGGAGGCTCGGCTGGAGCGAGCGTCACCTGCGGACCCGCTTCAACGAGCAGATCGGCCTCGCCCCCAAGCTGGTCGCCCGGATCGCCCGCCTCCACCACGTACTCGTCAGCCACACGCAGGGAAGCAGCTGGGCCGAGATCGCCGCCGGAGCCGGCTTCACCGATCAGGCCCACCTGTCCGCCGAGATCAAGGCGATGACCGGGCTGCCGCCGACCACGCTCGCGCAACTGCGGGCCGCCGGCCCGTCCGACCTCGACCGCGTCCCGAACCAGGTGACGACCCTCCTGCTGCCTGCGCCGACGCGGGCCGCGCCCGTCCCGAACGTTTCCGCTTTGTACAAGACAAGTCCTGCCGCCGCCGGAGAGACTGCCCAGGGAGATCAACAAGAGAGCCGGTGGGGGGCCACGCGCGCCTCATCGCCATCACGGGGGATGATCACAACCATGCTGTCCGTGCTCGGGCTCGACCCGCACACAGAATCCGTCTACGCCTTCCTCGCCACCGCCCCGCAGGGCCACGGCGTACCCGCCATCGCGGACCACCTCGGCATCCCCGAGGAAGGCGTCCGCACGGCACTGGACCGCCTCGCCGAGCTCCAGCTGCTGCGCGAGTCCTTCAGCGCCGAGGGGAGCTGGCGGGTCGTCAGCCCGCACGTCGGACTCCACGCGCTGCTGCACGACCAGGAGGAACAGCTCCGGACCCGGCAGAGCGAACTGGCCAGGGCCCAGGCCCAGGTCAGCAAGATGATCGACTCGCTGTCCAGACACGGCGGCGACGTGGACCCCTCCCTCTGTCGCCGGCTGGACAGCATCGACGCCATCCAGACGGAACTGGAGGCCATCGCCGAACGCGCGCAGCGCTCCGTCCACAGCTTCATGCCCGGCGGAGCCCACTCGCCCCAGGCGCTCGCCGCCGCCGAACGCAACAACGCCCGCGCCCGGGCCCGCGGCGTCGACATCCGCACGATCTGCCTCGACAGCGTGCGCAACCACGCGCCGACCCTGCAGTACGCCCGGGCCCTCAGCGCCGCGGGGGGCCAGGTCCGCACGGTTCCGACGCTTCCCATGCGCATGCTGCTGGTGGACGACGAGACCGCCCTGGTCCCGGTCGACATGAACGATTCGCGGGCCGGCGCCGTCGTGCTGCGGCTCCCAGGCGCCGTCGCGGCCCTGGAGGCGCTGTTCGCCATGGCGTGGGAACAGGCCCTCCCGCTGGGCGTGGTCGACGGCGACGAGCAGGCCGTCCCGCCGGAGCAGGGCATCTCCGGAGCGGACCGCGAACTGCTGCGCCTGCTGGCCCAGGGCCTGACCGACAGCGCCGCCGCCACCCGCCTCGCCGTGTCCGTCAGCACGGTGCGTCGGACCATGGCCCGGCTGATGGAGCAACTCGGCGCCCGCAGCCGCTTCGAGGCGGGCCTTCGGGCGGCGCAGAACGGATGGCTCTGACGCCGCCCGGCGGAGGTCGGGCGGGCTGGGGCCCGTCTTCGAACCCCCGCCTGCGGGGGTTCGAAGACGGGCCCCAGGGGGAGCAGGAAGTCGGGGCAGTCGACTTCCTGCTCCCGGCCTGTCGGGCGGGGTGGCTGCCGTCCGTGGTCGACGGGCGGAGGCCAGCCGTCAGCCGTCGGAGAGGTGGACGAGGCGGCGGTAGGTGTCCGGGTCACCCAGGTGGTCGGTGATCCAGCGGGCGACGGTGGCGCGGGTGGCGGTGCCGGCGCGGGGGAGCGGCCGGTCGTAGGAGACCGCGGGGTTCGCGGAGGGCGGCCCGTCCTTGAGCATCGGCACCCGGACGACCGTCCAGCCGATGTCCGACGCGGCGAGCACCGACTCCATCCGGGCCAGGTCCCGGTGGATCTCCCGGTACAGCCGGTCGACCACGAGCTTGGTCACCACCCGTTGGGCGAAGGGGAGTTGGCTGGTCTCCAGACCGGCTGACCCCATCGTCACCAGGTGCCGCGCACCGCCGGAGCGGACGGCTGCGGTCAGGGCCAGGGCGCCGTCGGAGAAGACGGTGGTGGCCTGGCGGCCGGTGCTGCCGAGGGTGGCGACGACGACGTCCTGGCCGTTCAGCGGCTCCAGCAGTGAGCCGGGTCGGCGGACGTCCGCCTGCGCGGTGCGCGGGGTGCCGTGCGCGAACCGGGGCAGCCGGGCGGGGGTGCGGGCGACGGCGGTGACGGTGTGTCCGGCCGCCAGCGCGAGGTCGACCACCAGGCGTCCGGTGCGGCCGGTGGCGCCCACGACTGCGATCTTCATCGGTTGCTCCTTGCTGGGTCAGCGGGCCGACGCTGCCTGCGACCGTCCCTTGTGATTCATTCAGACGGACTGTATGAATGAATCTAGTGAACCACAGCACACCGCGAGAGCAAGCCCAAAGGAGCGATGGGACATGGGAGTTCGACAGGCTCGGTACCCCGACCTGAACGGCAGGGTCGTCGTGATCACCGGCGGCAGCCGCGGCATCGGCGCGGAGACCGCCCGGGCCTTCGCCCGCCAGGGCTCGGCCGTCGCCGTCCTCGGCCGGGACGAGAAGGCGCTGGCCGAGGTGGCCGAGGAACTGCGCGCGGACGGCGCCCGGGCGCTCGGCCTGGTCGCCGACTGCACCGACATGGCGGCGCTCGCCTCCGCCGTCGACCGGATCGAGCGGGAGCTCGGCCCGGTCGACGTCCTGGCGGCCTTCGCCGGCGGCGACGGCTACCCCGTACCGACCGCCCGCGAGACCGAGGAGCACTGGCGGGCCGTCCTGGACGGCAACCTCACCGCCACCTTCCTCACCGTCCGGGCCTTCCTGCCCGGGCTGCTGGCCCGGCGCAGCGGTTCGATCGTCACCATGGCCTCCACGGCGGGCCGGCTGCCCAGCGGCGCCTCCGCCGCGTACGCCGCGGCCAAGGCGGGCGTGCTGATGCTCACCCGCCAGCTCGCGCTGGAGGTCGCGGCCGAGGGCGTACGGGTCAACGCGATCGCGCCCGGCGCCGTCCGCACCGAGCGGACGGCCGCGCAGATGCCGCCGGAGGCGCAGGCCGCGGTCGCCGCCGCACACCCGCTGGGGCGCCTCGGCGAGCCGGAGGACATCTCCGCGGCCACGCTGTTCCTGGCCTCCGACGCGTCCTCCTGGATCACCGGGCAGACCCTGGACGTCAGCGGCGGGCGGGTCATCGTCTGAGCCCCGGGGTGTCCTCCCGCCGCGGGGGCGGGCCGGGCCGGGTGGGGTGATCGGCGATACTGCCAGTTCGCGTGGAACCGCCGGTTTCCCGCGGACGGTTCACGCGGAGCGAGTGGAGGCGAACGGGATGAGCCCCCGGTCCTACCGGATGGGACAGCGGCAGGCGGAGGTCGACGAGACCCGGGCCCGGATCGTCGCGGCCGCCCGGGTGCATCTGGCGGAGACCGGCGGGCTCTCGCTGGACGCGGTCGCCCGTCGCGCGGACGTCGCCCGGGCCACCGTCTACTACCAGTTCGGCTCCAAGACGGGCCTGCTGGAGGCGGTCTGCGACGCCCTCGCCGCCCAGGGCGGCATGGCCCGGCTGGCCGAGGCGTTCGGCCTGGCCGACCCGTGGGCGGCGGTGGACCGGTTCGTCGAGGTGATGGGCGGGTTCTGGGCGGTCGACCGGGTCTGCACCCGCCGGCTGCGCGCCCTGGCCGCCCTCGACGACGAGGTCGGCCGGGTCATCGCCGATCGCGACGCCCGCCGTCGGGAGGGTGCTGCGGTCCTCGCCGCCCGGCTGCCGGCCGCGCCGCCGGACGCGGCGAGCCTGCTCTTCGTCCTGACGGCCTTCGAGACCTACGACGCCCTCGCGGCGGAGCTGGCGGCGGGGGCGGACGCGGCGGCCGGGGACGACCTGACCGCCGCCGTGCCCGCCGTCGCCCGCCTGGTCCGTGCCGCCCTCGGCGCGGACCGGGCGGAGGCGGGGGCGTAGGGCCCGCGGGCCTCAGCGCAGCGGGAGCGCCGTCACGCACGAGGCTTCCCCGGGTGTCGGGCGCTCCCGGCCGGTGCGCCGCGGTTTCACCTGAACGACCGGCCGACCCGGCTCCCGGTGTCGGCGTCGAGGTCAACTGGCCTGTCCGGTGGTGGTGCTGAGGATTCCGGCGAGGACGGCCGCCGGGTCGTCGGTGGGCAGGGCGTGGCCGGCGCGGGGGACGAGTTCGACCCGGGCGGCGGGGGCGAGGCGGTGCAGCCGGGCGGCGGCCTCCCGGGCGTCGTGCAGGGCGCTGCGTTCGCCGAGGAGGAAGTGGACGGAGGCGTCGAGGCGGCCGAGTTCCTGGTCGGTGAGGGTGGTGGCGGGCGGCAGCCGGCGGCGGAAGCCCATCGAGGCGCGGACCAGGGCCATCAGTTCGGTCTCCAGGATGGCGCTGTTGCCGACGAGCCGGGCCAGCCGGGGCCGGAGCGGGCGCGGGGCCGTCGCGGCGAGGCCGCCGGCGATGAGCCAGGTGTAGAAGCGGCGGCCGGGGTCGGCCAGGCCCGCCGGGTCGACGAGGGTGAGGGTGGTGGCGCGACCGGGGTGGTGGATCCGGTGGTGGAGCGCGATCCAGCCGCCGTAGGAGCAGCCGACCAGGTGGACGGCGGGCAGGTCGAGGGCGGTGAGGAGTTCCTCCAGCCAGGCGGCGGCGTCCCGGCCGTCCCGGACGGGGGCGCTCTGCACGCTGGCGCCGGGTTCGCCGACGGTGTCGACGGCGATGACGGGGTGCCGCCGGGCGAGGGCGTCGAGGTAGCCGTGCCACATCAGGGCGTTGCCGCCGGAGCCGGGCAGCAGGACGATCGGCTGCCCTGCTTCGGGGCCGGTGCGGTGGACGCGGGTGGTGCCGTAGCCGGTGGGGACGTCGAGCGACGTCCGGGGCTGCGGCCAGAGCCGGGTGAGTGCGTGCTCGTAGGCGGTGCGGAAGCGGGCTTCGGCCTTGCCGTTCCTGAACTCGCTGATTCGCATGGTACATGTGTATCACAGGCATGATACGGGTGTACCAGGAGAAGCGCCGAACCCGCGGAGGCCGGACCATGACCGTGAAGGTCGACCACGAGGAACGCCGACGGCAGATCGCCGAGGCCCTGCTGCGCATCGCCGACACCGAGGGCCTGCAGTCGGCCAGCATGCGGGCGGTCGCGGCCGAGGCGGGCGTCTCACTGCGGCTCGTGCAGTACTACTTCACGACGAAGGAGGGCCTGCTACTGGACGCCCTGGCCAGGCTCGGCGCCCAGCTCCAGGCCCGGATGGAGCGCTGGATCGGCGAGGCGCGCGCCCCGCGCGAGGTGGTCACCGCGATCCTCTCCTGCATCCTGCCGACGGACGCCGAGAGCCGCCGGATCACCAGGACGTACGCGGCGTACTACACGCTCGTGCTCGGCGACACCGCCGTTCTGGCGAAGCAGGCCGCGCAGCCGCCGGCCGTGCTGGAGGGCTTCCTCGCCAAGCAGCTCCGCGCGGCGCAGGAGGCCGGGCGGATCGACGCCCGCCGGGACGTGGGCACGGCGGCGGCCGGGCTGCTGGCCATGGTCAACGGGCTCGGGTCGAGCGTCCTGGGCGGCCAGCGGGACGGCGAGGAGGCGCTGGCGATCCTCACGTACCACCTGGACGAGCTGTTCCGTACGCCGTGAGCCCGGTGGTCCCCCGTGCCCGTACGGACGAGCGCGGGGGACCACCGGGGGGCCGGGCCTACAGCCGGTCGGCCAGGGCCCGGTG
Organism: Kitasatospora xanthocidica; assembly: GCF_014656195.1. GTDB lineage: Bacteria > Actinomycetota > Actinomycetes > Streptomycetales > Streptomycetaceae > Kitasatospora > Kitasatospora xanthocidica. Next base: position 47,624 of record NZ_BNBY01000014.1, read on the forward strand.
GACGCGCCGCCAGGCGTCCTCGGTGGCGGCGCCGTCGTGCCCGTCGGCGCGGTCGGCGGCGAATCCGTGCCCGGCGCCCGGGTAGGTCACCAGCTCGTGGGCGACCCCGGCCCCGGTGAGCTTCTCCTTCACCGCCTTCCACTCCTCCAGCGGCAGGATGTGGTCCTGGTCGCCGTTGAAGCCGAGCAGGAACACGCCGTTGGCGGCGATCCGGTCGGCGGTCTCCAGCGGCGGGACCGGGCCGACCAGCGGGAAGCCCGAGTTGAGCATCCAGCCCGGGTAGAACACGGCGGCCAGCTCGAAGTGCAGTTCGGTGGCCGCGCGGACGGCGATGTGGCCGCCCATGCTCATGCCCAGGAACGCCACCCCGCGCCCGCCCGCCAGGCCGCGGGCCGCCGCCAGCGCCTCGGCGGCGTCGGCCACCAGCTGGTCGCGGTCCAGGGCGCGCATCAGGACGAGGCCCGCCTCGCGCTCCTCGGCGCTGTAGCCGAGTTCGGTGCGACGGGCGTCGCGCCAGTAGAAGTCCGGCGCCAGCGCGACGTACCCGAGCGCGGCCAGCTCGGCGCAGATCCCGCGGACGTAGGCGTTCACCCCGTACAGCTCGGAGCAGACGACGACGGCGCCGCGCACCTCGCCCTCCGGGTGGTGCACGTACGCCTCGATGCCGCCGGGTGTGCCCAGCTCCTGCCATTGACCGGTCATCAATTCCCCCATGGTGCAGGTCGGATGGTTTGCGGCGGACATCGTAGAGGGTCGGCACGGCCGGGCCCGCACCCGTCTCAGCTCGGGGGTTAGCCCCCGTACGGGAAGGGTGCTTCCCCCGTTCTTCGGACCGCCGCGCCCGACCAGACTCGGGGCATGCCCACACAGACCGTGACGACGGCCGACGCCCCGGCCCTGCAGCCGGCGCCCGACGCGCCCGCCCCGCAGACCGGGCCCGCCGGCAGCGACTTCGCCCGACTGAGCCGCCGGATGGCCGCCGAGGGCCTGCTCGACCGGCGGCCCGGCTACTACGCCGTCCGGATGGCCCTGGTGCTCGCCGCGTTCCTCGGCGGCTGGTACGCCCTGTTCGCGCTGGGCGACACCTGGTGGCAGCTCGGCCTGGCGGTGGCGATGTCCGTCGTCTTCGCCCAGGTCGCCCTGCTGTCGCACGACCTCGCGCACCGCCAGGTGTTCAGCAAGCGGCTGCCGAGCGAGATCGGCGGCCGGATCGCCGCCAACCTGCTGATGGGCATGAGCTACGGCTGGTGGATGAACAAGCACACCCGCCACCACGCCAACCCGAACCACGAGGAACGCGACCCGGACGTCTCCCCCGACCTCCTCGTCTGGTCCAAGGAGCAGGCCCGGCAGGCGAGCGGGATCGCCCGGTTCATCGGGCGCCGGCAGGCGTTCCTGTTCGTGCCGCTGCTCCTGCTGGAGGGCCTCAACCTCAGCTACAACAGCTTCCGGGCGCTGCGCAGCCCCACGATGAAGCGGCCGGTGCTGGAGGGCGTGCTGCTGGTCGTGCACTTCACGGCGTACTTCGGCCTGGTGTTCGCGGCGCTGCCGACGGGGAAGGCGATCGCGTTCCTCGCCGTGCACCAGGCGCTGCTCGGGGTGTACCTGGGCGCCGTCTTCGCGCCCAACCACAAGGGCATGCTGATGGTCACGCCGGAGATGAAGCTGGACTTCCTGCGCCGCCAGGTCCTCACCTCGCGGAACGTACGGGGCGGCGTGGTCGTCGACTCCGTGATGGGCGGCCTGAACTACCAGGTGGAGCACCACCTCTTCCCCAGCATGCCGACCCCGGCGCTCGGCCGGGCAGCGCGGATCACCCGGGAGTTCTGCGCGGAGGAGGGGATCCCGTACTACGAGGTGGGCCTGCTGCGGTCGTACCGGGAGATCTTCGCCCACCTGCACCGGACGGGAGAGCCGATCCGCTTCGGCGAGTGACTTCCCGCTCCGGCCGGTCGGTGCCCGGAAAAAACTTTTTCGATGCGCGGCAACCTTTCCGTGCGCGGCGACCACTGGGGGGTGTCCGGACGAGCGGTCTGGTCAGAGGCAACGGCTGAAAGAGAGCATCGACATGTTCCCTCGCCCATCCACGTCGTCGGAGGCGTCTCCCAGCGGTCGTGCCCGCCGTGGTAGCTCGTCGCGCTCGCACCGTGGCCGTAAGTTGTACCAGCGTCGGAGTTTCTGGGCGGCCGTCGGCCTGGCGGTCGTGGGCGGCTCCGTGGTCGTGGTCAACACGGCCTCGGCGGGAACCGTGGACACCAACTCCTGGTACCTGCTGGTCAACCGCAGCACCGGCGAGGTGCTGGACGCCCCCGCCTACGCGACGAGCGACGGTGCTCCGATGGCGCAGTGGAGCCGCAACGGCGGGACCAACCAGCAGTGGAAGTTCCTCGACTCGGGTGACGGGAACTACCGGCTGCAGAACCGGAACTCCGGCAAGGTGCTGGACGACTACGGCTGGTCGAAGACCGAGGGCTCCGAGCTGGTGCAGTGGCGCGACCTGAACGGCGCCAACCAGCAGTTCCGCATGGAGAAGTCGCCGGACGGCTACGTGCGCCTGATCAACCGCTTCAGTGGCAAGGCCGTCGAGGTCCCGGGCGGCTCCAAGGCCGAGGGGAGCCACATCGCCCAGTACCACGACTGGGCCGGCCCCCAGCAGCAGTGGCAGCTCGTCCCGGCCGGCAGCGCCGGCGGCACCGGGAACACGGGGAGCGGCAGCGGCAGCGGCAACGCCACGCCCACCCCGTCCCCCACGGCTGCCGCGCCCACCGCGTCCACCAAGCCCACGACGCCTGGCACGGTCCCCGCGCCGGGCGGCGGCGTTCCGACGAGCCAGGCTCCCAGCGGCACCCGCCCGGCGTCGGCGCCGCCGGCGTCCCCGACCGCCGGCGGCGCCAGCCCGGCGAAGAGCCTCATGGGCAGCACCACGATGCTCATCGGCGGCTCGATGGAGGACTCCTCGGCGAACGCCGCGCCGTTCGACGTGCGGTACAACTACGTGCACAGCCAGCCCGCGCCCTCGTCGGACTACTACACGGCGGCCCGCTGCCAGGACTCGTGGGGGGGCTGGTGGGGCTGCTGGACCGGCAGCACCACGGCGCCCGGCACCTTCGTGACCTACCGGGACTCCGTTGCGGCCAAGGCGACCTACCAGGGCAAGTCGCGCCCGCAGAAGCAGCTCTGGACCTGGTACTCGCTGCGCGACCTCGGCGACGCGGCGGGCCAGGGCGACGGCCCGGGCGAGGTCCAGGCCATCAACAGGACCGACCTGCTCACCCGCTACCTGAACGACTACCGCTTCTTCCTCCAGAAGATCGGCACCTCGCAGGACATGGTCGACATCGAGCCCGACTTCTGGGGCTACGTCCGGTCGCTCGGCAACCCGCACCAGGTCGCCGCACAGGTCAAGGCCGCGAACCCGACGGACTGCGGCTCGCAGGAGAACAGCGCCACCGGCCTGGCCCAGTGCATGATCGCGATGACTCACAAGTACGCGCCGAACACCGGCGTGGGTCTGCACCTGTCCTGCTTCGACTGGCAGCAGAACACCCCGCAGTGCGCCAAGGACTACGCGGACCTCGGGGCGAAGAACGCCGACTTCCTGGTCACCGACGTGACGGACCGCGACGCCGGCTGGTACGCGCTGCCCGCCCACGGCAGCAAGGACACCTACTGGAACGACCAGAAGGGCTTCGCCGCCCTCGCGTTCTACAAGACCATGGCCGAGGCCGTGGGCAAGCCGGTGGTCCTGTGGCAGGTGCCCCTGGGCAACATGGCGCAGAACAACACCCCCAACCACTACAAGGACGACAAGGTCGACTGGTTCTTCTCGCACCTGGGCCAGGCGGCGGACGCACACGTCGGCGGCATCCTGTTCGGCGCCGGCTGGACGGAACAGACCACGCCCGAGACCGACGGCGGGAACCTGATCAACAAGACGACCGCGTACCGCAACTCGGGCGGCACGCCGCTCAAGTAGCCACCCGCAGCCGGTCGGCCCGCCCTTCACCCGTCTCTGGGTAACCTCAGCCGCCGGCCAGGGCGTCGTCCAGGGGACTGGCACGACGCCGGCACGTGAGAGGGGAGTGGGAAGTCGGCGTGGCCGACTTCCCACTCCTCGCCTCAACTCCGAGCAGGCATCGGCTCGTCCGGGGAGTCCAGCCACACCCGCTGGCCGTCCGGAGTGACGGTGAGGCCGAAGCGCTCGAAGCCGGGGCGGCCCCGGTCGTCCCACCAGTGCCAGGCGGACCGCACCTCCTCCCAGAGGCCGCGCGGACCGGACTGCACGACCTCGTACGCGGCGCGGCCGGGCTCCCAGTCGACGGTGGCCCAGGACGTGACGGCCCTGTCGTGCAGCCAGAGGGTGTAGCTGCCGTCGGAGTAGCGCTCGACCAGCGGAAAGACCCCGGGCACCTGCACCCCGACGGCGAACATGGCCGGCCAGCTGCCCAGGGCCTCCGGGGAGAGAGAGTCGTCGACGACCGGGTGCCGTCCGCCGGCCACGGCCGGGACAGGTACTCCAGGCTGCCGGGACGGGCGGCGCGCTGCTGCCGGAGCCGCATGAAAGCGGACGACCCGACGAACAGGCCGCTCGCGGTGCCGTCGCCGCCCACGGTCAGCCGGACGACCGCCTCCCCGCCGTACTCGGGGCCCCACGGCGCGACGATCAGGCCGCCGGGGCGGGTCTGCTCGATCCAGGCGGGCGGCACCCGGCGGACCGAGCAGGTGGCGATCACCCGGTCGTACGGCGCGCGGTCCGGGTGGCCCGCGGTTCCGTCGCCGACCACGAGCGTGGGTGAGTGCCCGGCGCGCGCCAGCCGCTGCCGTGCCTCGGCGGCGTTCTCCTCGTCCACCTCGACCGTCACGACGTTGCCGGAGCCGAGCCGCTGGGAGAGCAGGGCGGCGTTCCAGCCCGTGCCGGTACCGACCTCCAGCACCCGGTCCCCGGGCCCGGTGTCCAGGGCGGCGAGCATCGAGAACACCATGGTCGGCATGGAGTTGGAGGAGGTGGGAGTGGTACCGCGGCCTTCCCCGCTGTGGTCGCCGTCGTCCCACTGGGTGGTGAGCGGGACGTCCGAGTAGACGGCACGCCACCAGGCCGCCGGGTCGGCGTGCCGGTTCACCGCCTCGCCCTGGCGGACCCCGTCACCCTGACCGGGCCAGACCAGAGCCGGGACGAACCAGTGGCGGGGGACGGAGTGGTAGCCGGGCAGCCAGTCCGCGGTGAGGGACCCGTTCGCGATGAGCGCGGAGGCCAGCCGGGCCCGGCCGGCCTCCGCTTCGTGCCGCTCGCTCACGCGTCAGCCGCCCGACGCCGGGCCGCTGCCGTCCGAGGTGTTGCCACCCTCGTCGCTGCCGCCGCCACCGTGCTTGTTGCCGCTGCTGCTGTCGTCCTGCTGGCCGCCGCCACCACCGGAGCCGGACCCGCCGCCGTGCTTGCCGCTGTCGAACACGGGCATGTTCTTCTCCCTTCAACGGCGGCGTCGAATACCGCCGTTGAGAAGTACGGTAGGGCGGAGGAGAAGGCGGGACGGCGCGCGATTCTCGAATATTCCGGACGTGGGCCGGCGGGGTTCGCGGAGATTCTCAGATGCCGACGATCACGGAGTTCCGCCACGCGCGCTTGACAGTCGATCTCTCGTGTCGGTGGCTCACATGGCGGACGGTACCCCAGTGGCGCACTCGTGGTGCGGGGCGGCGTAGTGCCAGGAGGGGATCCCGTACTACGAGGTGGGCCTGCTGTGCTCGTACCGGGAGATCTTCGACCACCTGCACCGGACGGGAGAGCCGATCCGCTTCGGCGAGTAAGTGAGCCGGAGCAGGAAGTCGGTCAGGCCGACTTCCTGCTCCGGCCCGGGGGCTCTAGTCGGCGGGATCGGGCCCGGTGTAGGCCGGTGAGCGGAAGGAACGGCGGAATGCTCCAGGCCCGTGTCGCCGGTCGAGCCAGCAGGTCAGGGGGCGCAGGTCGCCACTGATCATCGCGGCGAGGATGAGTCCGTGCAGCCCGGCCGTGTTGGGGCTGCCCATCTCCGCGAGGAAGCGTTCGTACCGCATTCCGACGGCCAGCTCGTATCCGGCCAGGGCGAGATGGAAACGGTTGGCGGTGCCGAGGCCCGAGAGGCCGATGTCGCCGGGGCCCAGCCGTCCCGTGGTGTCGCGGAACGCCAGGCGATCGAGCGGTGCGATGCGTTCGGCCAAGCCGAGGCGGTCCGCGACCTTGGCGGCGATCGTGCGGGCCTCCCGGTCGGTAGCGCCCTCCATCACGATGCCGAGATTGCGCGTGGAGGTGGCATCGACCGCGTCCCGTGCGGAGTACGTCCGGCCCTGTGGGTCCCGCCAGTTGATGCCGTACCGGCTGCGGACCGGATGGCCTCCGACGAGCCGGTACTCCCGGAACGATCCCCAGTGCAGGCAGTCATGGGCATAGGAACGCAGGAGGTCGAGCGCCACGAGTTCCGGCGATTCCAGTCGGGAGTCGTTCAGCCGCCCGTAGCGCGTGATCACCGATGCCAGCTGCATGTGCCGGTAGCCCTGGTCCGGGTGGTGGAAGCCGCCGAAGGCATCGGGCCGGGTCGAACGCACTCCGACCCAGACCCGATCGATCGGCAGCAGTCGGACCAGTCCCAGCTCCGCGTAGCGGTCGGCGAGGAGAGCGGCCCCCTGGTGGAAGACCTCGCGAGCCGGTTCGTCCAGCCAGGTGTCGAGCACCCAGTGCAGGAGCGAGAACGTGATGTGCGGGTGGGCTCGGCCGAGCGCCGCCGTTGCCCGTTGCTCGGCCAACAGGTGTGCCAGTTCGACCCGTTCGACGGCGGAGCCAGCCAAGTGCTCGTTCGGGCCCAGGCAGGAAGGAGCAAGCGATTGGCCGAGCGTCAGCGACGTCGGCGGTGGATCAACTGCCGGTGTGAATCCTGCATTCCTTCGGGGAGATCGTCCGGTGAGAACCATCGAGCCTCCAGGATCTCGAACGAGGCCGCCTGGATCCGTCCGCTGACGAACAGGGCCTCGTAGGCGACTTCGACGCGCAGCTTGTAGCCACTCTTCAGGTGTGCCAACTCGCACGCCTTCACGGTGAGCCCGGTCTCTTCCCGGACCTCACGCACGATCGTGTCCTCGAAGCTCTCACCCGCGTTGGCGTAGCCGGTCGGAAGGCCCCATTGCCGGCCTTCCGGCCACATACGGTGCTTGAGCAGCAGCACCCGGCCGTCCTGGTCGCGGACGATGCCCGTCACGCCGACCATGAACTTCGAGTGCCAGAGCCAGAGAACACGCCACTGCATCGGGCCCCGAATGATCTGCCAGAGCTTCGCAGCGATCTTCTTCATGGGTTCACCCTTCGTGAACAGCAAGCAGACTAGGGGAATCTCGAATGGCCGAACAACGGGTATTCCTGGAAACGACTAAAGATCTCGCGATATCCCGCGAAACCGCCCGGCCCACTCGTTCAGCTGGTCGCGGGCCGCGTCGCCCCAGAGTGCATAGCCTTCGAAGATTCGAAACTCGTTCAGGTATTCCTGGACGTCCCGGGGGTCGCGGAAGACGAGCGCGCCGGTGGAGACCTCCACGGTGGCCAGACTCGCGTCATAGACCGTGAAGACATTCAGCGGGGCCCATGGCATGTGGCCGGCCATGGGAATGACTCCGAGCTGGACGTTCGGCAGGCGGGAGACCGAAGCCAGCCGATCGAGCTGCACGGCCATGGCCTGACTCGGGAGGAGCGGCCAGCGGCAGGCCTGCTCGGTCAGAATGAAGGTGAAGCGTTTGGCAGCCTCGTAGAGAACCGTCTGCCGCTCCAGCTTTTTGGCGATGGCCTTCGAATGGTCGCCGGGGAACGAGGCGAGGCTGGCCCGGATGTACTCGGGGGTGGCCAGCAGGCCTGTGACCATGGTCGGCAGGAAGTACCTGAGCTCCGTGGAACTCTGTTCGAGGGTCGCCAGCTCGACCTGCTTCTTGTCCAGTCCCTTCCGGCGTAGGGCTCTGGCGTCCTGCCACTCCGTGTTCGCGATGCGAGCCAGCGCGGTCACGTGTGCGATCAGCTCCGGCGGTGTGGCGAGCGCGCGCAGGATCAGGTCGACGTCGACGAGCGACGGCGTGACCTTGCCGGTCTCGATCTTGGAGATCTTGGACTGTGACATGTTGACACGCCGAGCGAGCTGGACCCCGGAGAGTCCAGCTCGCTTGCGAAGCTCCTGAAGGATCGCCGCCAGGTCTGAATTGGATTGACCCAGCTCCCGTGGATCAAATGCCAATGCCCTGCACGTACTCCTCGAACGGCACCGATTCGGCGATGGCGATCCGCTGGTATTCGATGAACGGACTGACGTCGCCCTCGAAGAGAGTGCGGTCGATCTGCGTCCCATCGGGGAGGTAGTTCATGAGCACGACCTCCCGTTTGTCGAACATCCAGTAATCGGTGACACCGGCCAGGGGATCGGGACGGTCGGTGACGTCCAGGATGCGCACGTCCTCGCCCGCCCACACGTGGGGCAGGTAGTACATGAACTCGTACCGAAGGTACTCGGAGAGCGGCCGCGTGACGATGTGCACCCGCCCCTTGAGCTTCCCCTCCCGTCGTACGCGCTTGAGGTCTTCCGTGTACGCGTTGGAATGCGTGCGCGGGTCGATCCGCTCACCTGCTCGAAACGACTGCAGGTCGTCTTCCTCCTGCGGGACGTTGTAAGCGGGGAGGGTCTCCAGCCGCCACGCCTCCGTCCTGAAGTCGCGGAACCTGGCCTGCCAGGCCTCACCATCCAAGAGCACGGACAGCCTCCCGAAGCACACTCTCGGGGATCTCCACCAGGCCCTCGCCGTCGGGCGGCACGAAGGCGCTGGAGGCGGCCCCCTGGATCACGAACGTAGCCTGCCCGGTGCGGTAGACGTTGGGACAGTCGTTCTGGCTGCACTCCCCCGAGCCGCTGCCGTTGCTCGTGTTGGTCAACCGCGTGAGACCCGACCTGGTGTCCATCCCAACCCCCTAGGAGTGAGGCCCGTCTGGGCTGTCTGCGAACGACGCTAGAGAGCTGGTCGGTGGCTGTCCATGACGGGAAGGGGGTATTCCCGTATCGGACTAAAGATCAAGGCGATGGGCTACTTCGGCAACGGGGGAGTGGCGTCCTTCTGCCGGCGGGCCCTTGCGGGTCGCAAGGGCCCGCCGACGAACCGCGGCCCCTCGCACGGGCGAGGGGCCGCTGGAGGTTCAGGCGTGGTGGTCGAATTCGCCGGCCTTGATGCCGTGGAGGAGGGAGGCGAGGGCGGCGGGGGTGGTGCGGAGGATGGTGTGGCCCTCGTCGGACTCGCGGAGTTCGACTGTCCCGTTGGCGGTCCGCACTTCCACACAGTCGCCACCGGATCCGCTGAAGGACGACTTCTGCCAGTTGGAGCCGGACATGTTGACCTCCGCAGAGTTGGACGGGCGGTGTGGCCCCTGCCCCTCGCGCGTAGCGAGCGCGAGGGGCAGGGTGCTCAGGCGTGGTGGTCGAATTCGCCGGCCTTGATGCCGTGGAGGAGGGAGGCCAGGGCGGCGGGGGTGGTGCGGAGGATGGTGTGGCCCTCGTCGGACTCGCGGAGCTCCACCGCCCCATCCACTGAACGGACCTCCACACAGTTCTCGCCAGAGCTGCTGAACGACGACTTCTGCCACTGGGTCTGAGGCATCTCAGCCTTTCAAGTTCTTTGCTGTTCGGTGAATCAGGTCCCGCGAGTCCTCTTCACTCAGGGCAACCTGTCCGATGCGGTCGAAGATCTTGCGGTAGGACTCAAGTTCATTCAGGGCATCGAAGAACATCGGCCCCGCCGACGTCTCCACCTCGACCGTGTCGAGTTCGGGTACCACTCCCAGTGAGTAGACGAGGTTCTCGATCGGCCCGGGATAGGTGTCAGCGGTGAACGGGATGACGTGGATCCTCACGTCATCTCTATGGGAGTCATCGATAAGAGAGCGCAGCTGATCTCGCAGTGTTTCGGTGCCTCCGAAGCGTGTGAGCAGGCTGGACTCGTGCAGGTAGACCTCGTGACTCCGGTGAGGGTTCTGAAGGATCCGATCCCTGCGCTCGGAGCGGAAGGCGATGCGTAGTTCGAGTTCGTCATCTGGAAGACATGGGATTCGACGGTTGAAAATGCCCCGGGCGTAGTCCTTGGTCTGCAGAGGTCCTGGGATGAGCGGGGAGATCCAGGACTTGATCGTTCCTGCGGCGAAATCCTCGTGTTCGGCGGAGACGATCAGGGTATCGGGGAGGCGGTTGCGGTACTGCTCCCACCAGCCCTTTTCGTGTGAAGTGGTGATGTCGCTGAGAGCGTTGATGAGTGGACGGTTCTCGCACTTGCAGGCTGCGGCAATGGTCCGCAGTCGATCGATGCTGATCCCGCTCTTCCCGCTCTCCATCTGAGTGATCTGGGCGGCGTGGATGCCGAGTTGGCGTGCCAGCTGACTGCCACCGAGACCAGCCTCCTCCCGCATCCTCCGCAGCTCAGCCCCCACCCGCCGTTGACGCAGGGTCGGGTTCGGTCGAAGGGCCATGGTGTCCTCTCTGCGGGCGCTGAGACCAGTCTGCCTCACACGGTAGAGGGAAGTTCTTCGCAGCGGTCTCAAATTTGAGACCGCGTGCGCTATGGTCGTTGCCACATCGATCCGACGGATCGTCAGTAACGCCTGCTAGCAAGCACCGCAGAGCAGCCACGTATTCCACCTGGCCTGGCTCACGGCGACATGTGTTCCGCCGGTTCTTCCCTCACTCACGCCTCGGGAGAAGTCCCATGCGTCACCTCAACACGCCCTCGATCGCCATCGCCCGTCAGTCCCTCGGCGACACCATGACCCGCGTCGGCTGGTCCCCCTCCGCCATCTTCGACGCGCAGCTCGCGCTCGTCGAACTCCTGGTCAACGCCTGGCGGCACGGCTCGACCCCCGCGCCGATCGTCCAGATCATCTCCGCGAACCAGACCCTCCGTGTCTCCGTCACGGACGAGAGCCCGATCCCGCCCTCCCCGCAGGCGCCCGACCTGCTCTCCGAGTCCGGGCGGGGCCTCCAGCTGGTCGCCGGCCTCACCCACCGCTGGGGCGTCGACCCCCAGGAGCGTGGCAAAAGTGTCTGGTTCGAGCTGGACGGTGCCGCGTGAAGCGCCACCCCATGAAGCCGACCGACCCCCGGATCCGGCACTTCTCGGACGACCACATCCGTACGCTCCTCGCCGAAGTCCAGGAGCGCGGCCGGAAGTTCGGCCTGATCTGGCCCTCGGCCACCACCGACAAGACCCTCGACGGCCGCGTCCTCGTCTGCTTCAACACGGCCCCGGCCTCGACCCTCCTGAACCTCCTCACCCTCCTCCTCGACGCCGAACGCGAGACCTCGTGCGATTCCTGATCGGGACGGCCTTCGCCGTCCTCCTTGCCCTCGCCTTCGCGACCGTCGCCCTGGGCGTCGTCACCGCTCTCCGCGCGACCCCGCCGGACGAGGACGCGTAGGAGCAAACGCAGAGGAGGGCCGTCACCGCCCTCGGCGATCACGGCCCTCCTGCTTGCTCCGCTCTTCCCTCTCCCCGCTCAGCCCTTCTTCTCGAATCCGGCCAGCAGGGCGCGCGGGTCGAAGGTGACCCGGATCCGGGCGATCTTCCCGTTCTCCACGTGCATCCAGTTCACGGTCGGCGTGGGCTCCGCGACGCTGGTGTGCAGCTCGAACCAGGTGATGACCTCGTCGCCCTCGGCGACCCGCACCTTCACGTCGATCTTCTCCAGCACCCGCCCGAGCCCCTGCAGCCCGGCCAGCGCCTCCTCCACGCCGGAGGCCGTCCCCAGCGCCCCGACGAAGTCCACGTTGTCGGCCAGCAGTCCCCGGATGGTGTCGAACTCGCCCGCCTCCCAGGCGGTGAAGTAGGTCTCGGCAAGCTCACGCGCGTTCTTCGTCGTCATGCCTCTATCCTTCCGCCGCCTCGTCCATCCGTCCAACAGATGGATCCAATGCTGTCTATCATCATGAGTTATGGAGATGCACCAGCTGCGCTACTTCGCCGCCGTCGTCGACGAGGGCTCCTTCACCGCTGCCGCAGCCCACCTGCACGTGAGCCAGTCCGGCGTGAGTACCCAGGTCGCCAAGCTGGAGCGCGAGTTGGGGCAGCAGCTGCTCGACCGGGCGGGCCGTCGGGTCAGCCTGACCCCGGCGGGGGAGGCGATCCTGCCGCTGGCCAAGAACGCCCTCGCCACTCTGGACGCCATCCAGCACACCGCTGCGGAGTACGCCGACGCGGTGCGCGGACGGGTGCGGCTCGGCATGATCATGGGCTGCTCGATCCCGCCGTTCCTGGACGTCGTCGCCGACCTGGGCCGTACTCACCCCGGGATCGAACTCAGCCTGCACGAGGGGCACTCCGACCTCCTCCAGGCGCAGATCCGCTCCGGGGACCTGGACCTGGCGCTGATCGGCTTCGCCGGTGACGCCGACCCGGGCCTGGACGTCGACGTGGTCGTGGACGAGCGGATCGCCGCCGTCGTCCCGGCCGGGCACCCGCTCGACCGCGACGGGCTGAGGCTCGCCGACCTCAGGGGCGAGAAGATCCTCTGCCTCTCCCCGGGCACCGGCCTCCGGGCGGCCTACGAGGACTCCTGCCGCCGGCTCGGCCTCGACCCGCGCGTGGACATCGACGCCAGCTCCCCGCTCGCCGTGCTCCGCCTCGCCGAGCGCGGCGCCGGGGTCGCGGTCCTCAGCGCCTCCTCCTCGGAGGGCGAGGGCCTGCGGGCCGTCCCGATCACCGACGCGGCGACGTTCGCCCGGCTCGGCCTGGTCGCCCGCCGCGACCAGCACTCCCCGGCGGTCCGGCTGCTGCGGGACAAGCTTCGCGCCGCGCTGGGGAGTTCCTGAAGCTCGGCAGTGTCCTGACGGTCATGAGCGGAGCCGGATGACGAGTGAGGCCGCGGCGGACGTCACGCGATCGACGGGAGGCCTCCGGCTCGGGCCTCGATCAACCCGCGTCCAGGGCTCCGGCCCGCTCGACCAGGCCGGCTGCGATGTCGTCCCAGTCCGGGCCGTGAAGCCGCAGGCTCGCGGCGGCCTCCCGCATCAGCTCCGGCTCGTCCGGCCGCTGCAGGAGCAGCAGGCGGTAGGCGAGGTTCCGGATCCAGACCGGCAGGTAGCCGTCGGCCAGATTCGGGCAGAGCTCACGCAGCATGGCGAGGATCGCGTCCGCGTCGGCGAAGGTCAGCCGCTCGACGAAGAAGAACTCCTGGTGGTCGCTGTCGCACTCCGGTGGCGGGCCGTACTCGTCGCCGTAGAGACACCGCGCGTACTCCGTCAGGGTGTGCATGATCCGGAGCCTACGGCGCGGTGGTCCGCCGGACGGGAGCCGGCCCTGCCGGTGGACGGATCCTAGGCCTTCCAGTGCGGGTCGCGGCCGGAGGCGGCGAGGGCGCGGTCCCAGGCGGAGGCGTCGTCCGGCAGGGCCACCGCCTCGGCGAAGCCCTCGTACTGGCGGTACAGTTCGGCGTTCTCCGCCACGATCTCCCCGACCAGGGCGGCCAGTTCCTCGTCGACCTCGATCTCCCCGCCGACCGCCCTGGCCACGTCCCAGCCGTGCAGGAGCAGCTCCAGGATCAGCATCCGGGCGATGCCCGGCGCCGGCATCGGGGAGCCGCCGAGGTCGACGTCCCCCTCCCAGGCGGCCGGCTCGGCCCAGGCCGCGACGGCGCGGTCCAGCTGCGCGGCGTACGCGGAGCGCCATTCGGCGTCGGCGGTGAAGTCCCGCTCGATCAGTTCCTGGGGCAGCTCGGTGCGGCGGGCCCGGTGCTCCAGGCCGTGGGAGGTGTAGAGCACCCAGTGGTTGACCAGCGCGCGGGTGTCGAAGCCGGTGCAGGGCGTCGGCCCGTCCAGCGGCTGCCCGGCCGGGACGGCGGCGGCGACTCCGGCCGCGGCGGAGGCGGCCCGGGCGAGGAAGGGGTGCATCGGGTGGACGTTCATGGTCCCGATCCTCCGCCGGGCCGCGCCGCCCGGTCTTGAAGAAACGCGACGCCGTACTAGGGATGGAAGAGTACTTCCGGATTGTCCGGCGAGGGGCCGTCCAGCAGCGGACTGTGGGTCCCCTTCAGCGTCTGGTCGAAGAACGCCGTCACGTACTCGCGGGTGATCGCCACCCCGCGTTCCGGGGAGAGGGGCGGCGTCGGGAACCCGGCCTGCTCCTTGAGCAGGTCCAGGTCGCTGAAGCTGAAGTGGTCGGCGCCGGCGACCGTCAGCCACTTCTTGTAGCCGCCGAGGGCGGCCCAGGGGTGCTCCCAATCGGTGTTGGCGGTCGTACCCAGCATGAGGAACGGCCGGTTGATCTGGCCGGGCGTCGGGTCCGGGTGGAAGCTGCCGTCCATGTTCACTCCGGCCCGTACGCGGGGATCGGCGATCATCGTGGCGGCGGCCGCCGCTCCGCCGATGGAGTGTCCGGCCATGCCGATCTCGTGCTTGTCGATGAGGTGTGCCAGGCACCACGCGGTATCGCCGTGCGTCAACCGGTCGATCACGAAGGACACGTCCAGCGCGCGGCTGGCGGGGATGGCGTCGATCCGCGAAGGGTCGTCGCAGATCGCGCACGACGACGTCTGGCCGTTCGCCAGCGTCTCGCCGCTGTCCTCGTAGGTGTCGCCGACGAGCGCGACGACGTAGCCGTGACTGGCCAGGTCGGTCGCGAGCGAGGTGAGCGTCATGCGCGGGTCCTCGTGCGCGGGTGAGAGGACCACCAGCGGATGCTTGCCCCTCTGCGGCCGCGCGCCGTCGAAGGCGTGAGTGGTGACGCCGGAAAGGCTCTGCGGGGTGACGCCGGAGCTCGCCGGCAACTTCAGGCGCTGGATGATTCCGGCTGCCTCGCCGAGGGTCATGTACGGGGCCGGGGTCCCGGTCCCGGGGACGGCCGGGTAGACCATCGTGACGGTCAGTTGGCGGGGGCCGGATGACGGCACCCACGGGTCGGGACGGTTCGCGTCGGTGAGGTGGATGACGTCCACGCCGGCGGCGTAGGGGCCGGTCGGCGCGGGGAGCGCGCCGTGGAAGGTCCGCGTGGGCGCGGTGGCCGTGGCGGTGGCCGGTGCGGTGTCGAACGCCTGCGTGGCCACCGGTGCGGCCGACGGTGTGGTCGTGGCGGCGAACCCGGCGCCGGTTCCGGTGACGAGGGCGGCGAGCGCCAGCGCCGCGACGGCGCTGATACGGCGATTGCGTTTCATGGGGTCGACGCTAGTTTCCGCGGTTCCGTGGCGAATCGGCTCGTGGATGTAAGCAGTCGGGTGTCGTCCGTAGCCCTCGCGAGGTACCGGAGTAATCCGCCGGGAGTATGCCGGGGGTACGTCGTGCGGCGCGGGGTTCCCCCCGGAGGATCGACGCGGCGCTGCACTAGCCTGGCGCCATGACGGACGCTCCCGGACCCGAGCCCGGACCCGAGCCCGAGCCCGGACCCGAGCCCGGACCCGACCTCGGCCGCGGCGTGCTCCACCCGGCCCGGGCCGCCGAGCTGATCAGCGTGGAGCGGCTGGCCCCCGCGCCCGCCGTGGCGCGGTTCGTCGAGTACTACTGGCTGGTGCGCTGGGACCTGCACGGCCTGCCCCCGTACGAGCAGAAGGTGCTCGCCCACCCCAACGTCCACCTGGTCTTCGAGGCCCCGCGGGCCCGGGTCTACGGGGTGGACCGTTCGCTCTTCGTCCGACGGCTGGAGGGCGCGGGGCACGTGCTGGGCGTGAAGTTCCGCCCGGGCGCCTTCCGTCCCTTCGCCGGCCGCCCGGTGGTCTCCCTCGCCGACCGGTCCGTCCCGGCCGCCGAGTTCTTCGGCCCGGAGGTGGACCGCCGCAACGCCGGGATCCTCGGCGAGCCGGCCGCCGCCCTGGCGGACGGCTTCCTGCTGCCCCGGCTGCCCGCGCCCGATCCGGTGGCGGAGGAGGTCGCCGTGATGGTGGAGCGGATCACCGCCGGGACGGACCTGCGCCGGGTGGACGAGCTGGCCCGCGAGCTGGGCGTGACCGTCCGCCGTCTCCAGCGGTTGTTCGCCGAGTACGTCGGGGTCTCCCCGAAGTGGGTGCTGCGCCGCGCCCGGCTGCACGAGGCCGCCGAACGGGCGGGCAGCGGCGGCGAGTTGGACTTGGCCGCACTCGCCGCCGAACTGGGCTACGCCGACCAGGCGCACCTGACCCGCGACTTCACCGCGGCGGTCGGCGTCCCCCCGGCCCGTTACGCGGCGGCGGGCTGACCGGCCTCCGCCGCGGCGGAGGCCGCTTCCGCCGCGGCGCGGCCCTTGGCGCTGGCCCGCTTGGCGTAGGCGATGGTGAAGTACACCAGCCCGCCGAGCACCACGTACGGAAGGATGTTGTTGACCGTGACGACCGTGCCGTGCGACAGGGTGTAGACCAGCACGATCCGCAGCACGGCCTCCAGGACGAAGGCCGTGCCCCACACGACGGTCAGGTTGCGCTGGACCCGGCGGAAGCCCGGGTACTGCCACATCGAGTTCCACCAGGCGACCATCTCCGGGGTGCCGTCAGTGGCGAACTTGCGCCCGAAGTAGAACATGATCGGCTTCGGCGCGGCGAGCGAGACCAGGTAGACCACGCCGAGCAGGCCGGAGACGAAGGAGTCCTTGGCCAGCAGCATCTTCGGATCGGTCGGCCCGACCAGCGAGACGACCAGGGTCAGGGCGACGAAGACCAGGGAGACCACGGCGAACTCGTCGATCCGGCGGTGCCAGAGCAGGTAGATCACGGTGTCGAGCACCGGCCCCAGGCCGGAGAGCAGGATGGCGGTGGATTCGCTGTAGCCGGCGTCGTGCAGCTGGTTGTAGATCATGATCGGCGCGACCACGTTGAAGCCGATGCTGATCAGCCAGCCGAGCGCGGCGGCCTTGCCCTTGCGGGCAGGGGCGGTCGGAGCTACCGCAGTTGACATGGTGTCGTCCCCCGGGATGAATGGTGTGATTGGCGGCCCATTGTGGCGGAATAGCCGCTCCACTGCACAACCCTCGGCGAGTCGACATGTCGTCAGTAGACCGACTAGGGCCCCAAGACGGGCCCTAAGCCCCGAGGAAACGCTGCAGTTCGTCCAGTACGTAGTTGGCCCCGGTGTAGCCGATCCCCTGGAACCACAGCTGGTCGTCGACCGGGAACGCCCGGTGCGCCTTGACCGCCCCCAGCGCCTGCCAGCCGGGGCTCGCCAGCACCGCGTCGGTGCCGGCCCGCTCCGGATCGCCGTAGGTCGCGTAGAGCAGCAGGTCGCCGTCGGCCCTGCCGAGCTGGTCCGGCGGGACCTCGAAGTCCGACTGGTCGGTGTTCTGGGAGTCCGGCCGGCCGACCTGGGCGTCGGCGAGCACCGTCCCGGGGAAGCTCTGCCGGCCGTACAGCCGGATCCCGCCGCCCTCCACGAACCGCACCAGGCTGACCTTGCGGCCGGACAGCTTCGCGTCGGTCAGCGCCTGCGCGACCTGCCCGGCGTGCTTCTGGTACGAGTCGGCGAAGGCCTCCGCGGCCGCCTCCCGGCTCAACGCCTGGGCGTGCAGCCGGACGTTGGCCTTCCAGGGGGCGCCGGTGGTCTGGGTGAGCACGGTGGGGGCGAGCTCGCGCAGCTGGTCGTACCGGTCGCCGTCGCGCGCCTGGTTGGAGAGGATCAGGTCCGGCCGCAGCGCCCGTACGGTCGGCAGGTCGGGTGCCCCGGCCGGGCCGACCAGCCGGATCCCGGTGGTCCGGGTGGCCGGCCAGTAGTCGGGGTAGCTGGTGTCGCGGGCGGGGAGGGCGGCGCCGACCGGGGTGATGCCGAGGGTCAGCGCGGAGTCGAGCACGTCGGTGTCCAGGACGACCACCCGCATCGGTTTGCCGGGCACCCGCACCGGCCCGGTGGCGGTGTTCACGGTCACCGGCGGCACCGGGACGGCGGACGGCGAGGCGCTCGGGTCGAGGCTGTCGGCGGTGCCGGGGGCCTGGTGCCGGACGCCGCCGGTGCACGCCGCGAGCGCGGCCCCGCCGAGGCCGGCGAGGAGGGTACGGCGGGTGATCCGGTGCATCGGCGGTCCTCGGGGAGCTCGGGGAGCGGGAGGGTCGGGGCGCCGTCGATTATGTCCGAATTGGTGCTTAAAGTGCCGTTAAGCGTGCCGTCAGGCCTCCACCACTGCGGCCTTCTCGGCCTCGGCCACCCACGGGGCGCCCGGCACGACCAGCGGCGTGCCCGTCACCGGATCCGGCACCACCACCGAGTCCAGCCCGAACACCTCCCGCACCAGCTCCGCCGTCACCACGTCCCCGGGCGGGCCCTGCGCGACGACCCGGCCGTCCCGCATGGCCACCAGGTGGTCGGCGTACCGGGCAGCCTGGTTGAGGTCGTGCAGCACGGCGACGACCGTCCGCCCGCGCTCCACGTTCAGCCGGCGCACCAGGTCCAGCACCTCCACCTGGTGGGCGATGTCCAGGTAGGTGGTCGGTTCGTCGAGCAGCAGGATGTCGGTGCCCTGGGCGAGCGCCATCGCGATCCAGGCGCGCTGGCGCTGGCCGCCGGACAGCTCGTCCATGCTGCGCTCGGCCAGGTCCGCGGTGGAGGTGCGCTCCAGCGCCTCGGAGACGGCCGCCTCGTCCTCCGGCGACCACTGCTGCCACCAGCTCTGGTGCGGCTGGCGGCCGCGCGAGACCAGGTCCGCCACCGAGATGCCCTCCGGGGCGGTGGGCGACTGCGGCAGCAGGCCGAGCCGCTGGGCGATCCGCTTGGTCGGGATCCGCGCCAGCTCCTGGCCGTCCAGCAGCACCGCGCCCGCGGCCGGCTTCAGCAGCCGGCCGAGGGCGCGCAGCAGGGTCGACTTGCCGCAGGCGTTCGGGCCGACGATCACCGTCACCCGCCCGTCCGGGATGCGGACGTCCAGGTCCTCGACGACCGTGCGCGCGTCGTAGGCGAGGGTGAGGCCCCGGGCCTCCAGACGGTGCCCGGACGACAGGCGCCCGGACGGCGGCTGGTCGGTGGACGGCTGGTGGGCGGACATCAGGAACCTCCACGGCGGGATCGGATCAGCAGCCACATCAGGTACGGCGCGCCGACCATGCCGGTCACCACGCCCACCGGCAGCTCGGTCGGCGCCAGCAGCCGCCGGGCGATCAGGTCGGCGAGGACCACCACCAGCGCGCCGGTCAGCGCCGAGCAGAACAGCGGGACCTGCGCCGAGCGGGCCAGCCGCAGCGCGATCTGCGGGGCCATCAGCGCGACGAAGTCGACCGGCCCGGCGGCCCCGGCCGCGCAGGAGGCCAGCACGATGCCCAGCAGCGCCATGCCGAGCCGGATCCGGTCCAGCCGCAGCCCGAGGCCGACGGCGGTCGCGTCGTCGAAGGAGATCGACCGCTGGGCGCGGGCCGCCCACAGCGCGACCGGCAGGGCGGCGAGCAGCACCCAGGCCAGCCAGCCGGCCTGGTCGTAGCCGGAGCCGTTCAGGCTGCCGGTCATCCAGACCTTGGCGGCCTGGGCCTGGAAGCCGTCGCCCTTGGTGAGGAACACCGAGGTGAGGGAGGAGAGGGCGACGCTGATCCCGATGCCGATCAGCACGAAGCGCTGCGCGTGCAGCCCGCGCCGCCAGGCCAGGGCGTACACCAGCAGCCCGGCGACCAGGCCGCCGGCCACCGCCGCGTACGGCGCCTGGCCGGTCGAGCCGACCACCCCGTACGCCGTCAGCCCGACCACGGTCGCGGTCGCGCCCCAGGTCACGCCCACCACGTCGGGGCTGGCCAGCGGGTTGCGGGCGACGGTCTGGATCAGCGCCCCGGCCAGCCCGAGCGCGGTGCCGACCAGCAGCCCGACGACCACCCGGGGCAGCCGGAACTCGCCGACCACCAGCTGGTCCGGGCTCGGCCGCCCGAGCACCACCTTCACCACCTCGGCGGGCGACACGGTGGACTCGCCCAGGCAGAGCGAGGCCACCACCGTCCCGGCGAGCGCCACCAGCAGCCCGAGCGCGACGAGCGCCGAGCGCCGGTGCAGCAGGAAGGACGCCCGCCCGGCCCGCACTACCGAGTAGCCGCGAAGCGTCACCGAACTCATGCGGCCACCACTTTCCGGCGGCGCACCAGGGCCACCAGCACCGGGACGCCCACCAGGGCCGTCATCACGCCCGCCGGCACCTCGGACGGCGGGAACAGGACCCGGCCGAGGGTGTCGGCGAGCAGCAGCAGGGCCGGGCCGAGGACGGCGGAGAAGGCGAGCACCCAGCGGTGGTCGGCGCCGGCGAGGGCGCGGGCCGCGTGCGGGACGGCGAGGCCGACGAAGGCGATCGGGCCGGCCGCCGCGACCGCCGAGCCGGTGAGGACGGTCGCGCCGAGCGCGCCGACCGCCCGGACCAGGCCGGTCCTGGCGCCCAGCCCCTTGGCCGTGTCGTCGCCGAGCGCCAGCGCGTCCAGTCCGCGGGCCACCGCGACGACCAGCACCGTGCCGACCGCGAGGAACGGCAGCAGCTGCCAGGCCACGTCCGAGGTCCGCCCGGAGAGCGAGCCGACGTGCCAGAAGCGGAACCGGTCCATGGTGGCCGCGTCCGTGGTCAGCACCAGGGTGTTGAGCGAGGCGATGAACGCGGACATCGCCGAACCGGCCAGCGCCAGCTTGATCGGCGTCGCCCCGCCCCGGCCGCGGCCGGCGAGGCCGTAGACCAGCACGGTGGCGATCACGGCGCCCGCGAAGCCGAACCAGACGTACCCGGTGAGGGTGGAGACGCCGAAGCCGGAGATGGCGACCACCACGCCGGCCGCCGCGCCCTGGGAGACGCCGAGGATGCCGGGGTCGGCGATCGGGTTGCGGGTCAGGCCCTGCATGACGGCCCCGGCCAGGCCGAGCGCCGCGCCGACGGCCAGGCCGACGACCGTGCGCGGCACCCGCAGCTCGCGGATCACCACGGCGTTCGCGGTGCTGCCGCCGTGCAGCAGGGCGTCGAGGGTCTCGCCGAACGGGACGGTCCGGCTGCCGACCGCGAGGCTCAGCAGCACCGCGGCGGCCAGCACGGCCAGGGCGGCGGCGAGCCACGGTATTCGGTGCCGCGCCGAGCGGTTCGCCGCGCGGTTCGACGCGCGGTTCGGCGGGCGCGGCGCGCCGGGCGGTGCGGTGGTGTCGTCGGTCATGGGCCCTCTCCGCGGACAACTCAGGCAAACCTAAGTTCCGCCGTGAAGCCGGGGCAAATTGCCTCGTGGGCCGGGGGGTCCGTTGGATAGCCTGGCGGCATGCCCCCGACCTCGCAGGCCCCGCTCACCGTCGGCTTCGACCTCGACATGACGCTGTTGGACACCCGGCCGGGTATCCACGCCACCTATCTGGCGCTCTCCGCCGAGACCGGCACCCCCATCGACGCCGACCTGGTGGTCACCCGGCTCGGCCCGCCGCTGCTGGACGAGATGCGCAACTGGTTCCCGGAGGCGGAGGTGGAGCGGGCCGCGACGCGCTACCGCGAGCTCTACCGCGAGTACGCCTTCGCCCCGACCGTGGCGCTGCCCGGCGCGCACGCCGCCGTCGACGCGGTCCGCGCGCACGGCGGCCGGGTCGCCGTGATCACCGGCAAGTACGAGCCGAACGCCCTCCTGCATCTGGAGCACGCCGGGATGTCGGCGGACACCGTGATCGGCGACCTGTGGGCGGAGACCAAGGGCGAGGCGCTGCGGGAGCACGGCGCGAGCATCTACGTCGGCGACCACCTCGGCGACATCCGGGGCGCCAAGCACGCGGACGCCGTGGCGGTCGCCGTGGCCACCGGCCCGTACGGAGCGGACGAGCTGCGCGAGGCCGGGGCGGACGTGGTGCTGGCGGACCTCACCGCCTTCCCGGACTGGCTCGCCCGCCACCTGGCCGACCTTCAGTCCGCCGCCTGACCGGTCAGGGCGCGTCCGAGGGGCCGGTTACGGCGCGACCCGGCGGCGCTGGGCGCGCGCGTTCAGGAACAGCCCGGTCAGCGCCGACAGGAAGCCCGCCGGCATCAGCATGCTCAGCCAGTACGCGGCCGTCGGCAGCGGCGTCAGGTGCAGGAACAGCGGGACGAAGGTGACCAGGGTGGCGACCGCGCCGAGCCCGAAGACGATCACCCCGGCCTTGACGTACACGTCGCCGGGATCGGCGCTCTGGCTGCTCACGTCTGCTCACTCCTCGGGGCGGGACCGGACGGCCCCCAGTCTGGCAGAGCGCCCGGGCGCACCGCCCACCGGAGCGGTCCGGTCACGTTACGCAGTTTCCCGGCAGCTCAACGTTTTGATCCCTGCTGAGCGGGGGTATGCAGGGGGTGCCGAGGGGCGCTACAGGTGCGTCCCGCGTTCTCAGACCCGGGGGTGTGAGCCGATGGACAGCGCAGTGGCGCGACCCGGCCGTGCCAGTACCGGGTCGCCCGTGGCGGCGAGATCCCCGCGCGCCCGACGCCCCGAGCGGGCCTGGGGCGCGGATCCTTCGCGGAACACGGACGAGGCGGTCACGGACCGTTAGTCTGCTCCTGACAGCGTGCTGACCGTGAGCGCCCGCGGGCGCCGAGCCGAGGTCGCCCGCATCTTCCCACCACCCAGTGATCCCCGGCCATGACCGGGATCCCTCACACCCATTCGAGGACTGTTCGAGATGCCCACCGGCCAGGTCAAGTGGTTCAACGAGACGAAGGGCTTCGGCTTCCTGTCGCGCGACGACGGCGGCGACGTCTTCGTCCACACCAAGGCGCTGCCCGCCGGTGTCACCGTGCTGAAGCCCGGTCAGCGGGTCGAGTTCGGCGTGGTCGCCGGCCACCGCGGCGACCAGGCGATGGGCGTGCAGCTGCTGGACGCGCTGCCCTCGGTGGCCGCCGCCCAGCGCAAGAGCGCCGACGACATGGCCCCGATCGTCCAGGACCTGATCACCACCCTGGACGCGGTGCTGCCCGGCCTCCAGCGCGGTCGCTACCCCGCCAAGCCGACCGGCCAGAAGCTGGCCGGCCTGCTGCGCGCGGTGGCCGACCAGTTCGACGTCTGAGGTCCGCGCCCGAGGTCCCGCGCGGCGGGACTACCCGAACGCGAGCGCACCCGGGTCGAGCGGGGGCACCAGCCCCTCGTCGGCGGCCCGGGTGAGCAGCGCGCGGACGGCCTCGTAGCCCTCCTCGCCGAGGTCCTCGGTGAACTCGGTGACGTACAGCCCGATGTGCTGCCGCGCGACGTCCAGGTCCATCTCCTGGGCGTGCGCCAGCACGTACTCCCGGCTGGCCTCCGGGTCCGCCCAGGCCTGTCGGACGGAGGCGCGGACGGCGTCGGTGAGCGCCCGCAGCCGTTCGGCGCCGAGCGAGCGCCTGGCGACGATCGCGCCCAGCGGGATCGGCAGGCCGGTCTCGTCCTCCCAGGCCTCGCCCATGTCGGCCAGGCTGTGCAGGCCGTACTGCCCGTACGTGAAGCGGGCCTCGTGGATCACCAGGCCGGCGTCCACCCGGCCGTCCCGGACGGCGGGCATGATCTCGTGGAACGGCAGCACGACGATCTCGCCGAAGCCGCCCGGCACCGCCTTCGCCGCCCAGAGCCGGAACAGCAGGTAGGCGGTGGACCGCTCGGAGGGCACCGCGACGGTCTTCCCGGTGAGGTCCGCGGGGGAGGCCACGCCCGGCAGGGTGAGCACCAGCGGGCCGCAGCCGCGCCCGAGCGCGCCGCCGCAGGGCAGCAGGGTGTACTCGTCCAGGACCCACGGCAGCGCGCCGTAGCTGATCTTCAGGACGTCCAGCTCGCCGCGCTCGGCCAGGCCGTTGGTGACGTCGATGTCGGCGAAGGTCACCTCGGGGACGTCCGCCCCGGGCACCAGGCCGTGCGCCCAGGCGTGGAAGACGAAGGTGTCGTTCGGGCAGGGCGAGTACGCGATGCTCAGCCGTTCAGCCACGGCCGGCCTCCTCAATCGGTTCGTGGAGCGGCAGCCGGTTCATGGGCGGGCGCTGTCGCCGGTTCGTGGACGGGCACCGAGGCCAGTTCGTGGACGGGCAGCGCGGCGAAGGCCCGCTCCAGGGCGCCCAGGGCCTCGCCGATCCGCCAGGCGGCCCGGTCGCGCGGGCCCACCGGGTTGGAGACGGTGCGCAGTTCGAGGGCCGGCACGCCGTACCGGGCGGCGGCCTCGGCCACGCCGAAGCCCTCCATCGCCTCGGCCGCGGCGCCGGGGTGGCGGGCGGCCAGCTCGGCGGCCCGCGCGGCGCTGCCGGTGACGGTGGAGACGGTCAGCACCGGGCCGGTGACGGCACCCTGGCCGTCCGGGCCGGCCAGCGCCGCCGCGACCAGCGCGACGACGGCCGGGGGCGGGGTGTGCCGGGTGGTGCCGAAGCCCAGCTCGGTGACGTCGGCGAAGCCCTCGGGGGTCTCGGCGCCGAGGTCCGCGGCCACGATCGCGTCGGCCACCACCGTGGCACCGACCGGGGCGTGCGGGGCGAAGCCACCGGCGATCCCGGCCGAGACGACCAGGGCGTACGGGCGGGCGGCCAGCGCGGTGGCGGCGGCGGCCGCGGCGGCGGCCGGGCCGACCCCGGCGGCCAGGACGTCCACCGGGGCCTCCTCGGCCCGGTGCAGCGTGCCGCCGGGCAGCGGCAGCGCGGCGGACCCGCCGGGCAGGCCGCGCAGGACGGCCTCCGCCTCGGCGGCCACCGCGACGACGACGAGCAGCCGGGCCCGCCCGGGGCCCGACTGCTCGTGCTCGCCGTTGCCGGCGTCGTGCGCGGTCATCGCAGGACCGTCAGCTGTCCTGGGTGTTCAGCTGGAAGTACCAGACGGCGATCGGGTTGTCCGAGTTCTTGTCGCCCTCGACCACGGTGACCAGGGTCTTGCCGCTGGCGTTGAGCACCTTGTTCGCCTGCTGGGCACCGGACCAGGTCGGGCCCTTGGCGTACACCGCCAGGCTGGTGCGCCCGCCGCTGCTGGAGGAGCCGCCGTTGGTGAACGCCCACCAGCCCGAGTCGGCCACGTTCGGGGAGACCCCGACGCCGACCCGGTCGCTCGCCACCACGTCCGAGCTCGGCAGGGTGCCGTTCTTCAGGGCGTCCTGGGCGTCCTCCTGGCACTTCTGCTGGAGGTCCTCGGTGAGCGGGCTGCCGTTGTTCCAGCACAGCGGCTGCGCCACGAACGAGGAGTTGCCGACCGTGAGGGTGGCCTGGTGCGAGATGTGCTCGGTCTGGTCGGCAGCGATGGCGACGGAGGTGCCCACCGTGGCGGCGCCGACCACGACGACGGCGCCGAGGGCGGCGATGGCACGGGAATTGAGGCTCATGGGATCAGAATCTACCGGGCCTGGCCGATCACGCTACGCGGGGGTCGGCCACCGCGTGTTGCCGCGCCGCCCGGTCAGGCCACCCGGGGCGTCGCCGGGTGCCTGCGCAGGCCCACCCGGAAGAGCGAGCGGAACGTCCACAGCAGCATCAGGCCCACCACCGCGGCGGCGACCGACAGGCCCAGCTCGCCGTTGAGCGGCAGCAGGATGCCGACCGCGCCGCCGGCCACCCAGGACATCTGCATCAGCGTCTCCGAACGGGCGAAGGCCGAGGTCCGCACCGCCTCCGGGACGTCCCGCTGGATCAGCGCGTCCAGTGCCAGCTTGCCCAGCGAGGCCGCCATGCCGGCGACGGCAGCGACCAGGATCACCGTCACCACGCCGTACCAGAGCGCGGCCGCCGCCGTCACACAGGTCGCCAGCAGCAGCATCGCGGTGACCGTCGCCTCCGGCCCGCGGGTGCGCAGCCAGGAGCCGAGCACCGAGCCGAGCGCGTTGCCGGTACCCGCCGCCAGCGCCACCAGCCCCAGCGCCAGGGTCGGCCGCAGCCCGCCGATCGGCTCCTCCCGCAGCAGGAAGGCCAGGAACATCACCAGGAAGCCGACCAGCCACTTCATCGCCGACATCGCCCGCAGCGCCAGGATCACCGAGGGGCCGACGGTGCGCAGCGAGGCCTTCACCGGGGGCGGCCGGTGGGGGAGCAGGTGCGAGCCCTCGCCGTGCACCTCGGCGTGGAGGACGGCGCGCTGCTCGCCCTTGGCCGAGTCCACGGTGTGCGGCAGGTGGAAGGCCATCAGGGTGCCGATCACGAAGACCAGGAAGGCGCCGCGCAGCGGCCAGCCCGGGCCGATCAGGTGCAGCAGCCCGCCCGCCGCGGCCGCCACGCCGGTGGCCAGCAGCCCGGCCAGGGTGACCCGGGAGTTCGCCTTCACCAGGGAGAGCCGGCTCGGCAGCAGCCGGGGCACCACGACGCTGCGCACCACCCCGTACGCCTTGGACGCGACCAGCACGCCCAGCGCCTCCGGGTAGAGCGCGAGGCCGCCGCCGGAGATCACCCCGGCCATCGTCCAGGCCAGGACGGCCCGGGCCAGCATCGACATCGCCATGGCGGCCCGGCGGCCGTGCGGCAGCCGGTCGAGCAGCGGGCCGATCACCGGGGCCAGCAGGGCGAACGGGGCCATCGTGATGAGCAGGTAGAGCGCCACCCGGCCGCGGGCCTCGCCGGTGGGCACCGAGAAGAAGATGGTGGAGGCCAGCGCGATGGTGATCAGCATGTCGCCGAAGGAGTTCAGCGCGTGCAGCTCGATCAGCTTGGCGAGGCCGGACTCGCCCGCGCCCTCGGCGGAGGTGGCCCGGCGGATCCGGCGGCCGGTGCCGTGCACCACCTTGCCGGTGCGGGAGCCGGCGGCGGAGGCGGTGCGGACCAGGAAGTGGCGGCGGGGCTCGGGGACCTCCTCCTCCAGGTCCTCGTCGAGGGCGGCGAGGTGGCGGGCGTGGGGGTCGTCCGGGCCGGGGGTGGTCTCCCCGGCGGGATCCGGCGGCTCCGCGGGTCCTGAAGGTGCGGCGGGTCCTGCCGGTGCGGCCCCTTCCGAGGGCTTCGCCGGCTTGACCAGGCTGACGGGACCGGCGGGACCGGAGTCCCCGGCGGGCGCCCCGGGGCGGTCCGCCGGCCGCGGTTCGCCCGCGCCGGGGACCGGCTGCTGTCGCGGCACGGCGTCCGCCTCGTCGGGGCTGCCGGCCTGCGAGGGGCGCAGTGCGTGCTGCGACGGGTCGTCGTCCGCCACATGCCCATCCTGCCCCAGATTCGCCGCGCCGACGCGGGATTGTGCCCGGCTCGGCGCGGCCGCGGAACGCTTGCGTCCGCCCCGGACTGTGCCGGGGCACCGACCGGCGGGTAGCCTGCCCAGGGTCCGCCCGACGGGGCGCCGGAGCGTCGGCAGGCCGTGCGAGCGGCGCGGCCGGTACCCGAGGGGGCCTCCGGTCGCGCAGAATGGACGAGGGACTACCGAGCCGCGACGGAACAGGCAACACGCCGTGGGCGACAGAAGAACTGGGAGAGAATCGACGCCGTGAGTGCTGCGATGCGAAGCCGTACCCCCGACCGGCTCTGTGCCGAGGCCGTCGAACTCGCCCGCCAGGCCGCCGAGGAGGCCGTCGGTGCGGAGGCCGTCGGGCCGCACCTCGATGTGCAGGCGGACGCCGACCGCGTCGTCACCCATACCTTCGAGTGTCTGGACGCGGCCTACCGCGGCTGGCACTGGGCGGTCACCGTCGCCCGCGCCCCGCGCGCCAAGAACGTCACCCTGGACGAGGTCGTGCTGCTGCCCGGCGCCGACGCGGTGCTGGCACCCCAGTGGGTGCCGTGGAGCGAGCGGCTGCGTCCCGGCGACATGGGCCCGGGCGACCTGCTGCCGACCGACGCCGACGACCTGCGGCTGGAGCCGGGCTGGACCGGCGAGGACGAGCCCGCGCCGAACTCCGCGATCGCCCTGGCGGACGACGAGGACCTGGTCGTCACCGACCCGCACGTCCAGCCCGCCCCGGCCCGCGCCCGGATCGACGCCGTCGCCGCCGAGCTCGGCCTGGGCCGCAGCCGGGTGCTCTCCCGGCTCGGCCTGCACCTGGCGGCCGACCGCTGGGAGAAGGCCCACGGCTCGCAGACCCCGATGGCGCAGGCCGCGCCCGCCTCGTGCAACAGCTGCGGCTTCCTGATCCCGATCGGCGGCTCGCTCGGGCAGGCCTTCGGCGTGTGCGGCAACGAGTTCGGCCCGGCCGACGGCCAGATCGTCTCCTTCGCGTACGGCTGCGGCGGGCACTCCGAGGCGGCCGTCATCCCGGCCCCGCCGGCGCCGTCCGAGCTGATCCTGGACGAGCTGGTGGTCGAGCCCCTGCAGCTCCACCCGGACCGCACCTCCGGCTCCGTCGAGCCCGACGCCCCGGCCGAGGAGCTCGGCCACTCCTGAGCGATCCGCCGTCGGCCCGCCCCACCCCCCGGTGCGGCGGGCCGACGCCGTTCCCGGGCCCCTCAGTGGCCCCCCGGCGGCCCGTCAGCGCCCCCCTCGGCAGGTCCCTCGGCGCTCCCTCGGCGGCCCGTCAGCGGCCTCTCAGCGCCCCGTCAGCGGCCCGGCGGGGCGGCCCGCGGGGGCCGTGGTCGGGAGCAGTCGGTGGGGCAGGGAAGAATGCCCTACGACGTACAGGGCGGCGGAAGGTGGCAGGTCCAGTGGAACCTCGGATCATCGGCAGCGGCACGGACGAGCACCCCGCGGACGCCTTCGGGAGTGCCGCGCTGCGGCGGCGGGTGCTGGACGCCTGGGCCGCCTCGCCGGCCCGGTTCCGGGAGGACGCCAACGCCGAGGAGGAGCTGGCGCTCGGCGGCTACCGGGACCGCCTGGTGGTCGAGCTGGCGCAGAACGCGGCCGACGCGGCGGTCCGCGCCGGGCACGGCCCCGGGCGGCTGCGGCTGACCCTCGCCGACGGCGTGCTCGCCGCCGCCAACACCGGCGCCCCGCTGGACGCGGCGGCCGTCGAGTCGCTGTCCACCCTGCGGGCCTCCTCCAAGCGCGGTGAGCAGCCCGCCGTGGGCCGCTTCGGGGTCGGTTTCGCCGCCGTCCTCGCGGTCACCGACGAGCCCGCGGTGCTCGGTGCCGGCGGCGGGGTGCGCTGGTCGCTCGGCGAGGCCCGCTCGCTCGCCGAGGCGCAGCCCGCGCTGGCCGACGAGCTGCGCCGCCGGGACGGCCACGTGCCGCTGCTGCGGCTGCCGTTCGCGGCCGAGGGCCCGGCGCCCCAGGGCTACGACACGGTGGTCGTGCTGCCGATGCGGGACGCCGCCGCCGAGGACCTGACCCGCCGTCTGCTGGCCGCGATCGACGACGCGTTGCTGCTCACCCTGCCGGGCCTGGCCGAGGTCGTGGTGGAGACCCCGGAGGGCACCAGGACGCTCACCCGGGCCGCTGCCGAGACCCGCCCGGACGGCGTCACCGAGGTCACCGTGACCGACGACGCGGGCGGGCGGCTGCGGCAGACGGTCTGGCAGACCGCCGGCGCCTCCGGCCGGCTGGACGCCGAGCTGCTCGTCGACCGGCCCACCGAGGAGCGCGCCCGCCCGTACTGGACGGTGACCTGGGCCGTCCCGGTCGGCGCGGACGGCGCCCCGCAGCAGCCCGGCATCGCGTCGGTGGTGCACGCGCCGACCCCCAGCGACGAGCCGATCGGCCTGCCCGCGCTGCTGATCGCCTCCTACCCGCTGGACTCCACCCGCCGGCACGTGGCGCCCGGCCCGCTGGCGGACTTCCTCACCGAGCGCGCCGCCGACAGCTACGCCGACCTGCTGCGCGCCCGCGGCGCCGACCTCGGCTCGCTCGGCCTGGTGCCCGGGCCGCTCGGCCAGGGCGCGCTGGACAACGCGCTGCGCACGGCGGTGCTGTCCCGGCTGCCGGGCACGCCGTTCCTGCCGCACCCGGCGCCGGTCGAGGAGGGCACCCCCGCGCTGCGGCCCCGGGACGCGACGCTGCTGGAGGGCGCGGACGGCTCGGTGGTGGAGGCGCTCGCGCCGATCTTCCCCGGGCTGCTGCCGGCCGGTCTGGAGCGCCGCACCGAGCTGCGGGTGCTGAACGTGCGCCGGGTGCCGCTGGCCGACGTGGTGGACCAGCTCGGCGGCCTGGACCGTGAGCCCGGCTGGTGGCGCAACCTGTACGCGGCGCTCGGCGGGGCCGACCCGGAGGCGCTCGGCGCGCTGCCCGTGCCGCTGGCGGACGGCCGGACGATCACCGGGCCGCGGCGCGTCCTGCTGCCCTCCGAGGACGCCGACTGGGCGGCCTTCCCGGGCTACCCCGAGTCGCTGGCCGGCGCGCTGGCCGCGCTCGACCTGCGGCTGGCCCACCCCGAGGCCGCGCACCCGCTGCTGGCCAAGCTCGGCGCGGGCACCGCCACCCCGGCCGGGGTGCTGGACACGCCCGAGGTGCGGGCCGCCGTGGCCCGCTCCTACGCGCTGGCCGAGGACGACCTGGACGCCGCGCTCGAACTCGCCGACGCCGTCCTGGCCCTGGTGAAGGCCGCCGGCACGGAGCCGGGCGAGCACCCCTGGCTGGCCCGGCTGGCACTGCTCGACGACGAGGGCGAGCCGGCCCGCGCGGGCGAACTCGTGCTGCCCGGAAGCCCGTTCGCCGCGCTCGCGCGCGAGGAGGACGCCGGCTGGGTGGAGGACGAGCTGCTGGAGCGCTGGGGGCCGGAGGTGCTCACGGCCGTCGGCGTGCTGGCGGACTTCGTTCTGGTGCGCGCCGAGGACGTGGTGCTCGACCCGGACGACCTGGAGCGGCTCGACCCCACCGTCCCCGCGGACCGGGCGGCCGGCGGCCACCCCACCGGCCTGCTGGACGAGGCGCCGGACGGGCTCGCCGAGTGGGCCGAGGACGCGCTGGAGGCCCTGCAGGCGGACGAGGCGGTCGGCGTCCCGCCGGTGGCCGCCGAACTGCTGGCGGTGCGCGACCTCGACCTGGTGGACGACGACGCCTGGCCCGAGGCGCTCGCCGCGCTGGCCCGCCCGCCCTACCGGGACGCCGTGGTCGACCCGGTGCGCACCCTGCTGCCGGACGGCTCGTACGCCGACCTGCCGCCGTACACCGCGTGGTGGCTGCGCGACCACCCGGTGCTGGGCGGCCGCGAGCCCGCCGGGCTGCGCGCCGCCGGGGCGGACCCGCTGCTGCGCGGCCTCTACGACGAGGCGCGCACCACCCTGGACGACCAGTTCCTGCACGCGCTCGGGGTGCGCACCACGCTGGCCGCGCTGCTCGCCGAGCCGCACGGGCCGGACGAGGTGCTGGACCGGATGACCGATCCGGCCGTCGAGCTCGGGCACCGTCAACTGCACGGGCTGCACAGCGCGTTGGCCCGGGTCGAGGTGGAGCGGATCGAGTCGCTGGACGTGGTGCGGGCGCTGCCGCCGCTGGACCCGGCCACCGGGCGCCGGCCGGCCCACACGGTGGTGGTGGACGCCACCGAGGCGGTCGTCGCCGACGCCCCCGACCTCGTGCAGCTGCTGCACCCGTACCCGCTGCTGCCGGTCGCCCCGGCGCTAGCGGCCGACCTCGCCGAGCGGCTGCACGTCTCGCTGGCCAGCGAGGTGGCCGGTGGCCGGGTGCTCTCCGAGGGCGTGCTGCACCGGGTCCCCGCCGTGGTGCGGGAGCTGCTGCCCGGCTGCCCGGTCGCGTACGAGGAGCACGAGGAGCTGCTGGTCGTCGGGCCGGACGGCGGCGAGGCCGCGGTGGACTGGCGGTGGGACACCGGGGCGGACGCGCCGGAGCCGCCGTACGACCCGGACCTGGCCGAGGCCGGGGACGAGGACGACGAGTTCGAGGTCCCGCCGGTGCCCGGCCTGCTGCACGCGGCCACCCCGGAGGGCCTGGCGGCCGGGCTCGCCTGGTCGGTCGGGCAGTGGCACCGGCGCTTCGAGGTGCTGGCCGCGCTCAGCGAGCCGGACCGGGCGTACGAGCTGTCGGCGGCCCGGGACTTCGAGGGCTGAGCCTCAGGGCCGTTCGCGGCGGCGCTTGAGCCGGAGGTAGACGAGGACGGTGGTGGCCGGCCAGACGGCCACCACCAGGGCCTTCAGGGCCGTCGGGAACCAGGGCCGTGAGGGCGAGGTCAGCTCGCCGGCGTTCATCAGCCAGCCGGCGCCCAGCAGGGCCAGGACCGTCAGCCCGGCCGCCAGCAGGCCGCTCAGGAAGGCGGCGAAGGCCTCCACCTGCCCGTTCTCGCGCTCGGATCCGGATCGCCCGTCCGTGTAAGCCATGCGTGCGGCACCCCCTCGGTGGTCACACCCACGGTACCCGCGGCCTACTCCAGCCCGCGGCGCTTCAGGTAGCTCCAGGCGATCTCCAGGGCGATGCCGCAGACCGCCGCGATGGCGACGCCGATCAGCGGGTCGCGGGTGCCGACCAGGGAGAGCTGGAAGAAGTCGGACAGCGGGGGGACCAGCAGGACCAGGGCGAACGCGCCGCCCATGGTGCCGATCAGCAGCAGGCGCCACCAGCTGTACGGGCGGGCGACGATGGCGAGGACCCAGATGGCGATCAGGAAGAGCGTCAGGGTGGCCACGCTGGTGTCGGCCTTGAGCTCGGTCGCGTGGTCGGCGCGGGCGAGCGCGTAGGCGACGAAGGTGCCCGTCCCGGCGATCGCGCCGCCGGGGACGGCCAGCCGCAGCACCCGCTTCACGAAGCCGGTGCGGGCCCGCTCGTTGTTGGGGGCGAGCGCGAGGAAGAAGGCCGGCACGCCGATGGTCAGCGTGGACAGCACGGTGGAGTGCCGGGGCAGGAACGGGTACGGCGAATGGGTGAAGATCACCAGCAGCGCCAGGAGCACCGAGTAGACCGTCTTCACCAGGAACAGCGACGCGACCCGCTCGATGTTGCCGATCACCCGGCGGCCCTCGGCGACCACCGACGGCAGTGAGGCGAAGGAGTCGTTCAGCAGCACGATCTGGGCGACCGCCTTGGTCGCGTCGGAGCCGGTGCCCATCGCCACGCCGATGTCGGCGTCCTTGAGCGCCAGCACGTCGTTGACGCCGTCGCCGGTCATCGCCACGGTGTGGCCGCGCGACTGCAGCGCCCCGACCAGCAGCCGCTTCTGCTGCGGGGTGACCCGGCCGAAGACGCTGGTCCGGTCGGCGGTCTCGGCGAGCTCCTCGGGGTCGGTGGGCAGGGCGCGGGCGTCCAGTGGGTGGTCGGCGCCGGGCAGGCCCAGGTGGCCGGCCACCGCGCCGACCGAGACCGCCGCGTCGCCGGAGATGACCTTGGCCCGGACCCGCTGCCCCTCGAAGTACCGCAGGGTCTCGGCGGCGTCGCCGCGCAGCCGCTGCTGCAGCACCACCAGCGCGAGCGGGGTGAGGCCGGCTGCCGGGTCGGGGGAGTCCAGCGGGACGGGCGTGCGGCCCAGCAGCAGCACCCGCAGGCCCCGCGCGCCCAGCTCGTCCACCTCGGCCAGCGCCGGGTGCCCGGCGGGCAGCAGCACGTCGGGGGCACCGAGCAGCCAGCTGGCCTCGCCGCCGTGCGGCTCCAGCAGCTGCACGCCGCTCCACTTGCGGGCGGAGGAGAAGGGCATCGCCTCGATCACCCGCCAGCCGTCGCGGCCCGCCGGACCGCCCGCCGCGCCACCAGCTGCGCCGCCCGCCGCACCGCCCGGTGCGCCGTCGTCGCCGCGCCCGTACGCGTCGATGACGGCCTGCATGGACGGGTTGGGGCGGGCGTCGGCGCCCGCCATCACGGCGAGCGCGTGCTTGACGGTGTCCTTGTCGACGGTGGTGGTCTCCCCGTTCGAGATCACCCGCAGGTCGATCACGTCCATGCCGCCCTCGGTGAGGGTGCCGGTCTTGTCCAGGCAGACGGTGTCCACCCGGGCCAGGCCCTCGATCGCCGGGAGCTCCTGGACCAGGCACTGCTTGCGCCCGAGCCGGATCACGCCGATCGCGAAGGCCACCGAGGTCAGCAGCACCAGGCCCTCGGGGACCATCGGGACGATGCCGGCCACCATCCGCCGCACGGCCTCGCGCCAGTCCCGGCCCTCGACGGCCAGCTGGCTGATGATCAGGCCGATCGCGGTGGGGATCAGCAGGTAGGTGATGAACCGCAGGATGCTGTCGATGCCGCTGCGCAGCTCCGACTTGACCAGGGTGAACTTGCTGGCCTCCTCGGCGAGCTGGGCCGCGTAGGCCTCGCGGCCGACCTTGGTGGCGGTGAACGCGCCCGCGCCGGCCACCACGAAGCTGCCGGACATCACCGGGTCGCCGGGCTGCTTGAGGACGGGGTCGGGCTCGCCGGTGAGCAGGGACTCGTCGATCTCCAGGCCGTCGGCCTCGGTGACCTCGCCGTCCACGATCACCTTGTCGCCGATGCCGAGCAGCACGGTGTCGTCGAGGACGATCTCGGGGACGCCGATCTGCCGGACGGCGCCGTCCCGGCGGACCTGCGGGCGGACCTCGCCGATCAGGGCCAGGCTGTCCAGGGTCTTCTTGGCGCGCAGTTCCTGGATGATGCCGATCGCCGTGTTGGCGACGATGACCAGGCCGAACAGGCCGTCCTGGATCGGTCCGACGATCAGGATGATCCCGAACATCACGCCGATGATCGCGTTGAAGCGGGTGAAGACGTTGGCCCGGACGATCTCCCTGGTGGAGCGGCTGGACCGCACCGGGACGTCGTTGACCTGCCCCTTCGCGACCCGCTCGGCCACCTCGGCGGCGGTCAGGCCGCCGCGCCGCCCGGGCAGCAGCCCGAGCGGGTGGGCTCCGTCCGGACGGTCCCGGTCGGTCGGCTGCTCGTCAGCTGGCTGGGCAGGCTGCGTCATGGCACCGACTCTACGGGTGCCTTATGTCCGATGCGTGCTACTAAAGGCCTATTCAGTCCGACTGGGTGGCCGGGTCCTGGCCGTCGCCGTCGGCCACCCGCGCGGCCGCCTCCGCGGCGCGGCTGCGGGCGATCGCGTCCCGCCGGGCGCGGCAGTACCAGAGGCCGATCAGGCCGAGCAGGCCGCCGGAGAGGCAGATCCACGGCCAGCTGCCGTGGCCGTGGTCGGAGAGCGTGCCCTGGAAGGGGAGCAGGGCCAGGAAGCCGACGAACCACACCACCGTGCCGCCGCCGACGATGGCGACGTCATTGGCCTCCAGCGGAGGGGGCGAGGGGTGCAGCGGCGTCTTGGGCATGGGGCCTAGCGTACGGTGCGGCGGGGGCCGGGCGCCGTCGTGGCGGCCGTGCGCGGGACCACCGCGGGCCTGCCCGGGGACTGCGCGGGGACTGTGCGGGGCCGCACGAGGGGCCTGTGCGCGGCCCGGCCGGTGTCTACGCGCGAAGATAGCGTGGGTGCGGCGGGGAAACCATACTTAAAGATCTGAGCCCGGCCACCGTCGCCCCGGGTGTCAGCTCCCCCACCTCAGCTCCCCCCACAGAGGACGCACGCATGCCTGTGGTCCAGCCGGCGACCGAGTCGCCCGAACCCGCCGACACCGCGCCGAAGCCCCCCACCAGCGCGGTCGACCGCTACTTCCGGATCAGCGAGCGCGGCTCCACGCTGCCCCGCGAGATCCGCGGCGGTGTCGCCACCTTCTTCACCATGGCGTACATCCTGGTGCTGAACCCGATCATCCTGGCGAGCGCCACGGACATGACCGGGGCCCACCTGGACAGCGCCCAGCTGGTCACCGCCACCGCCCTCACCGCGGGTCTCACCACCCTGCTGATGGGCGTCATCGGCAACGTCCCGATCGGCCTGGCCGCCGGTCTCGGCGTCAACACCATCGTGGCGCTCCAGCTCGCCCCCAAGATGACCTGGCCGGACGCCATGGGCATGGTCGTGCTGGCGGGCTTCGCGATCATGCTGCTGGTGGCCACCGGTCTGCGCGAGCGGGTCATGAACGCCGTCCCGCTCGGCCTGCGCAAGGCCATCGCGATCGGTATCGGCCTGTTCATCAGCCTGGTCGGCCTGGTCGACTCCGGCTTCGTCAGCCGCATCCCGGACGCCGCGCACACCACCGTCCCGCTGCAGCTCGGCGGCAACGGGCACCTGCTCGGCTTCCCGGTGCTGGTCTTCGTCGTCGGCCTGCTGCTCACCCTGATCCTGGTGATCCGCAAGGTGCCCGGCGCGATCCTGATCAGCATCGCGGTCTCCACCGGCCTCGCCCTGGTGATCGACAAGGTGGCCGACGTCCCGGCACTCAAGTGGGGCCTCACCGTGCCGACCTGGCCGGGCAACCCGGTCGCCGCGCCGGACTTCGGGCTGGTCGGCAAGGTCAGCCTGTTCGGCGGCTTCGAGAAGGTCGGCGTGCTGACCGGCCTGCTGTTCGTCTTCACCGTGCTGATGTCGTGCTTCTTCGACGCGATGGGCACCATCCTCGGTGTGGCCGACGAGGCCCACCTGCTGGACGAGAAGGGCGACCTGCCCGGCATCAACCGGATCCTGATGGTCGACGGCATCGCCACCGCGGCCGGCGGCGCCACCTCCTCCTCCGCCAACACCTGCTTCGTCGAGTCCACCGCCGGCGTCGGCGAGGGCGCCCGGACCGGGTTCGCCTCGATCGTCACCGGCCTGCTCTTCGTGGTGGCGCTCTTCCTGACCCCGCTCGCCACCATGGTCCCCGCCCAGGCCGCCACCCCGGCCCTGGTCACCGTCGGCTTCCTGATCCTGGCCAACTCGATCAAGGAGATCGACTGGGCCGACTACACGATCGCGATCCCGGCCTTCCTGACCATCGTGCTGATGCCGTTCACCTACAGCATCACCAACGGCATCGGCTTCGGCTTCATCGCCTTCTGCGTGCTGCGCCTGGCCGCCGGCCGCGGCCGGAGCGTGCCGGTCCCGCTGTACGCGGTGGCGGCGGTGTTCGCCTTCTACTACCTGATGCCGGCCTTCGGCCTGCTCTGACGCCGTACCTTCCGCCGCCGTACGGGCCCGACACCGTACGCCGCGAGGCCCCGCACCCCGCCCGGGTGCGGGGCCTCGTCGTGTCCGGGACCGGTCCGGGACGGTTCCCGGCCCGGGCCCGGCCGGTTCCGGGGCAGGCCGGGCGCGCGGGTCAGTGGACGCAGAACTCGTTGCCCTCGGGGTCCCGCATGACCGTCCACGCGCCGCCGGGCTCCGCGACGTCCCGCAGCACGGTGGCGCCGAGGGCTTCGAGGCGGGTGACGGTGGCCGCGCGCCCGTCCGGGCCGGGGTGGACGTCCAGGTGCAGGCGGTTCTTGACCTGCTTGGTCTCGGGGACGGCCTGGAAGAGGATGCGGCGGCCGAGGCCGGTGTCCGAGGCGGGGTCGAAGGGGTCCTCGGGGTGGCGGACGGCGGCCAGGGTGCGCCAGGCGGGGTGGCCGCCCACCTCGGTGGTGGCCTCGGGGCCGACCGCGCCGGCCGCGAGCAGCCGGGTGACCAGCGGGCCGTGGTCCTCCAGCGCGTACTCCAGGGCGGCGGCCCAGAAGGCGGCCTGGCGGTGCGGGTCGGTGCAGTCGATGACGAGCTTCCAGTGCAACGGCATGTAACCGGTTATATCGGTTAGCGGATGGGCGGGGCAATCACCGCACGTCCCGCGCGTGTCAAAAAGGTGCCCGTGTAGGCCAGTTGACGGTGGGAATACTGGGCTGGACGGAGAAGGGGGAGGGGACTCGACCGATGGTGCAACAGGATCCGCCCGGGGGAGTCGAGGCGCAGCTGCTGCCGGAGCTGTTCCGGACGGCGGACAAGGCCTCGCTGGACGGCCAGCGCGAGACGCTGCGCTGGTACCGCGGCCTGATCTCGATGCTGGTGATCGCCGCGCTGATCGGGTCGTTCCCCGGCCCGGACGACAAGGGCGACTTCGACGTCTGGCCGCTGTTCTCGGTGGCCGCCTTCCTGGTGGCCGGCTACTTCTGGTCCCGGCTGCGCCGCAGCAACCCGCAGGGCCGCTGGTACGAGGCCCGGGCGGCGGCCGAGTCGGTCAAGACGCTGGCCTGGAAGTACACCGTCCGGGCCCGCCCGTTCGACGGTCCGGCCGAGTCCGCGGACGTGGACCGCGGCTACCTGCTGCAGCTGGAGGACGTGCTGCGGGCCTTCGAGGACCCGGAGATCGTGCCGCCCGACACCGTCGCCGAGATCACCCCGGAGATGCGCCGGCTGCGCGCCGAGAACCTGACCGCCAGGCGCACCTTCTACCTGCGCACCCGGGTCGAGGGCCAGCGCACCTGGTACCGCTCCCGGGCCGATGCCTGCGAGTCGCAGGCGGTCTCCTGGGGGCTCGGCATCGCGGTGCTGATCATCCTGGGCGCGGCGGCCGCCGTCGCCCAGGCCACCGGCGCGCTGCAGGTGCACGTCTTCGGGGTCAGCTCGGCCGCGGCGGCGGCGATCATCGCCTGGACGCAGCTCAAGCAGCTCCGCCCGCTGGCCGCCGCCTACCAGCTGGCCGCGCGCGAGCTGGAGAACGTCGGCAACCAGCTCTCCGACCTGGACGTCAGGGCGCCGGACGCCGAGGCCCGCTGGGCCCGGCTGGCCGCCGAGGCGGAGGACGCGGTCTCCCGCGAGCACACCACCTGGCGGGCCCGGCGAGCCTTCCCGCGGTAGGGCCGGTGCGACGGGGGCGGCACCCCTCGGCGGGGCCCGCGCCAGTCCAACTCGGGGAAGGTACTGGGGAGATACCGCGAAGCGCGGGCCACGCCGGGACCACAGGTGTGCGGGGTACGTGAGGGTAGAGCGCCGAGGTACGGAACGTAATCATTACGTGTCCATGCCCTGGTTTCATCGCCTCCGCGCGACCCCTGTCTGCCGGAGGCCCCCCTTGCGCATTCTCCTGATCGCCAGTGCGTTCAACAGCCTGACCCAGCGCGTCCACACCGAGCTGCGCGAGCGCGGCCACCAGGTCGCCGTCCAACTCGCCCTCGACGAGGAGCGGATGCGGGAGGGGGTGGCCCGCACCGATCCCGAGCTGGTCATCTGCCCGATGCTGACCAAGGCCGTCCCGCAGGACATCTGGTCCACCCGGACCGTCCTGATCGTGCACCCGGGGCCCACCGGCGACCGCGGCCCCTCCTCGCTCGACTGGGCGATCACCGAGGGCGCGGAACGCTGGGGCGTCACCGTGCTGCAGGCCGTGGAGGAGATGGACGCCGGCGACATCTGGGCGTCCGTCGAGTTCCCCGTCCCGGTCTGCGGCAAGAGCGAGCTCTACCGGGGCGAGGTCGCCGACGCCGCCGTGGAGGCCGTCCTGCTGGCCGTCCAGCGGTACGAGGGCGGGCTGTTCACCCCCGAACCGCTGGACTACGGCCGGCCGGACGTGCACGGCGAGCTGCGGCCCCTCCTGCGCCAGGCGACCCGCCGGATCGACTGGGAGCAGGACGACACCGCCACGGTGCTGCGCAAGCTGCGCGCCGCCGACTCCCAGCCCGGCGTGCTGGACGAGCTGTACGGGCGGGAGTACTTCCTGCACGGCGGCCACCCCGAGGACGAGCTGCGCGGCCCGGTGCCCGGCGCCGTCCTGGCCACCCGGGACGGCGCGATCTGCCGGGCCACCACGGACGGCGCGGTGTGGATCCCGCAGCTGCGCGCGCGCCGAACCCCGGGCGGGCCGGCCACCTTCAAGCTGCCGGCCGCGACGGTGCTCGCGGACGAGCTGCACCGGGTCCGCGAGGTGCGGGTGAGCCCGGTGGCGGCCGCCCGCCGCGACACCTGGTCGGAGCTGCGCTACCGCGAGGAGGGCGAGGTCGGCTTCCTCGAATTCGCCCACCCCGGAGGGGCGGTGAGCACCGAGCAGTGCCGCCGGCTGCTCGCCGCCTACCGGGAGGCGGCCGACCGGCCCACCTCGGTGCTGGTGCTCGGCGCGCCCCGGGACTTCTACTCCAACGGGATCCAGCTCAACGTCATCGAGGGCGCGGTGTTCCCGGCGCTGGAGTCCTGGGAGAACATCAACGCGATGGACGACTTCGTCGAGGCCGTCCTGACCACGACGGACAAGGTGACCGTCGCGGCCCTCGCCGGGAACGCGGCGGCCGGCGGGCTGATGGCGGCGCTGGCCGCGGACGAGGTGTGGTGTCGCGACTCGGCGGTGCTCAACCCGCACTACCGCCTGATGGGCCTGTACGGCTCCGAGTACTGGACGTACACCCTGCCGAACCGGGTCGGCGCCGCGCAGGCCGAGCGGCTCACCACCGAGGCGCTGCCGGTCGGGGCCGAACACGCCCGCCGGATCGGCCTGGTGGACCGTACGGCCGGCGGGGACGCGGCTGGGTTCCGCCGCTGGGTGGCCCGGGAGGCGGCCCGGATCGCCGCCTCACCGGAGCTCACCGGGCGGCTGGTGGACAAGAAGCGCCGTCGCGCCGCCGACGAGGAGGCGAAGCCGCTGGCCGAGTACCGGGCCGAGGAACTGCGGCGGATGCACGCCAACTTCTACCGGGCGGGCGAGCCGTACCACGGGCTGCGGCGGGACTTCGTGCACAAGGTCTGCCCGGTGGACACGCCGGAGCACCTGACCGGGCTGCTCGGGCGGCCCGAGTAGCGCGGCCCGAGTAGCGCGTACGGAGGCCCGATTGCGCGTACGGAGGCCCGGCCGGGTCCCCCACCCCGGCCGGGCC
>NZ_BNBY01000014.1:87899-109523 GCF_014656195.1 Kitasatospora xanthocidica
CGGCCCCGTCGAGGTGCCGGCGCTGCTCCGGGACGCGGGGCGGCCGGGGCGGCCGGGGTGCCCGCGGGGGCAGCGGCGCGGCCGGACCGGCCAGCAGGGGCTGGGTGTCGGGGCGGCTCGGCGAGACGGCGAAGGCCAGCGAGCCGAAGAAGACGTAGCAGCCGAGCCCGACGCCGAGCGGGAAGATGAACTGCAGCGCCATCACACCGCCCTGGGTGCTCTGCGATTCGTCGAGCCGGACCGACAGCGCCGCCATGCCGGTGTAGTGCATGGCGCAGACGGCCACGCCCATCACCGGCGCCGCCGACAGCACGGCGAGCGTGCCCCGGATGTTCAGCGCGGCCCAGAGCGCGGCCGTCGCCGCGAAGACCGCGATGCCGACCGAGAGCCACACCGTGGTCTGGTCGTAGCCGAGGTGGCCGGGCAGGACCATCGCGGCCATGCCCAGGTAGTGCATCGCGGCGACGCCCAGACCGGTGGTCAGCCCGCCGGCCAGCAGCGCCAGGACGGGCTGGCTGCGCCAGTACCCGACGGTGAACAGGCCGACGCCGACGACGGCGACGGCGACCAGCAGGCTGAGCACGGTCAGCCCGGGCTGGTAGGTGATCTCGGCGCCGGTCACCGAGAAGCCGAGCATCGCGATGAAGTGCATGGACCAGATCCCGGCGCCGAGCGAGGTCGACGCGAAGAGCAGCCAGACGGCCCGGGTACGGCCCTTGGAGACGAGCGCCCAGCGGGCGCTGCGCAGGGCCACGAAGGAGCCGAGGCAGGCGACGAAGTACGAGACCGCCGGTGTCACCCAGCCGTGGTCGGCATGGTGGATCGCACCCAATTGAGCTCCCTGGAGGAGGAGTAGAGGGCGCCAGGGCTCGGGCGGACGGGGTGGCCAGGGATGGCCGGGGAAGACGTGCGGCAACGGGCACGGGAAACGGGCACGGGCACGGCGGTCCGCCGAAGGGAGACCTGGCGTGTGGTGCCCCTGACAAAATGTGAGCGTAACCATTTCCCGGCGGTCGCACAATGTTCGTGCTTTTCGTGAAATCCCAGGTCAGGATGGACCTTTACGCGGCCTTCATGATCTTGGCACCAATCCCTGACACGGCCTGCGCGCCACCCCCCACCCCGTTCGTGCCTTACTCCAGCGGAGCTAGCCCGAACGGGTGGCCGGCCGGGTCGATCAGCACCTTGAGCGTGCGGCCGTGCTGGTACGCGGGCTCGGTCGCGCCGAGCGCGAGGGCCTTCGCGGTGGACTCCTCCAGGTCGTCCACGTAGAAGTCGAGGTGGAAGTGCTTGCTCCCGTCCGGCTCCGTCCACGGCTCCGGCCGGTACCCCTTCACCCGCCCGAAGCCCAGGGGGCTGCCGCCCTCGGGGTTGTCCAGGATCGCGAAGTTCTCGTCCACGTGCCGGCTCTCCCAGCCCAGCAGCTCGCCGTAGAACGACGCCAGCGCGACCGGGTCGGCGCAGTCGATGGTGACCATGGCGAGCCGGGCGAACCCGGTGTCGTCCTGCCCGGGCGGCCCGGACTGCGCGGGCGCCTGGGACTGCTCGGCGGCGAGGTCGGACATGGCTGGTCGGCCCTTCCTGGAGTCGGGATCGGTCCTTCCTGGAGTCGGGACCTGGGGGCTCATCACCAATATGGCACCGGGGTGATCCTCCGGCGCGGTGGGAAGTCGATTTTCTTTAGCGAGGGTAATGACGTAGTCTAAAGAGATGCCCGAGATGTCCGAGCAGGACCTCGCAGCGATCAGTCAGCTGCGGTCGTCCACGATGCGCCTCTCCCGACGACTCAAACACCAGCGGGTGGAGGAGTCGTTGAGTCCCACCGAGATGGGGGTGCTGGGCACCCTCGCCCGGTGCGGGAAGGCGACACCGGGTGAGCTCGCCCGGAAGGAGCACGTGCAGCCTCCTTCGATGACCAGGATCGTCGCGATGCTGGAGGAGAAGGGGCTGGTGCGGCGGGAGCCGCACCCCGAGGACCGCCGCCAGGTGGTCGTCAGCAGCACCGAGCAGGCCGAGACGATCCTCGCGGAGAGTCGTCGGCGCCGAAACGTCTGGCTCGCCGAGCTCGCCCAAGGGCTCGACGAGGAGGAATGGGCCGTCCTCCGGGAGGCCGCGCCCGTGCTCTACAAGCTCGCCCACCTGTAGCCCGTACGTGCGCGTGTAGCCCGTACGCCCGCAGCTCGAACACCTCAGGGGCACACCGACCCCGGCCGGCCGCCGGGAGAAGAAGGAGCAGGCATCACCGCAGGACCGACCACCGACACCAGGAGCGCGACGGCCACCGCCATGGCCGTCGCGCCGCGAGGGGAGACCACCGTGACACCGCCGGCCGCAGCCAGCGCCGCCGCCATCCGTACCGACGAACCGACCACCGACCCCGCGGCGAACGCCGCGACCGCCGACACCCAGGCACCCGCCCCCACGGGGCTGCCCGGCAACGGCGACGACGACCCCGACGAACGCACCGCGGCGGACTCCGCCGCTCAGGGCCGCACCCACGCGGCCTCATCTCCCGCAGGCGCCCGGTTCACCAGGCCCGGGGGGATGTTCTCCTCCCTGCGCGTTCGCAACTACCGCTACTACTTCGCCGGCCAGGTGGTGTCCAACACCGGGACCTGGATGCAGCGGATCGCCCAGGACTGGCTGGTGCTCAGCCTCACCGGCAGTCCGCTCGCGGTCGGCATCACCACTGCCATGCAGTTCCTGCCGATGCTGCTGCTCGGCCTCTTCGGCGGCGTGCTCGCCGACCGGATGCCCAAGCGCCGGCTGCTGATCTACACCCAGGGCGCGATGGGCCTGCTCGCCGCGGGCCTCGCGGTGCTGACCGTCGGCGGCGTGGTGACGCCGTACTACGTGTACGCCTTCGCGCTGCTGCTCGGCCTGGTCACCGTGGTGGACAACCCGACCCGGCAGGCCTTCGTCTCCGAGATGGTCGGGCCCAAGGACCTTGCCAACGCGGTCAGCCTGAACGCCGCCAACTTCCAGACCGCCCGCCTGGTCGGCCCCGCTGTCGCGGGCCTGCTGATCGCCGCGGTCGGCAGCGGCTGGGCCTTCGCCGTCAACGCGCTGTCCTTCGCGGCCGTGATCGGCGGGCTGCTGGCCATGCGCGAGAGCGAACTGCGCCCGACCGCGCCGATCGCCCGCGAGAAGGGGCAGTTGCGGGAGGGCCTGCGGTACGTGAAGGAGCGGCCCGAGCTGCTCTGGCC
Organism: Kitasatospora xanthocidica; assembly: GCF_014656195.1. Classification (GTDB taxonomy): domain Bacteria; phylum Actinomycetota; class Actinomycetes; order Streptomycetales; family Streptomycetaceae; genus Kitasatospora; species Kitasatospora xanthocidica. The sequence goes on from NZ_BNBY01000014.1 coordinate 91,106, forward strand.
GATGGTGCTGGCCGGTTTCATCGGGACCTTCGGCTTCAACTTCCCGACGCTGCTCTCCGGTTTCGCGCACGACACCTTCAAGGTGGGCGCGGGCCAGTACGGCCTGCTGAACACCGCGATGGCGGTCGGCTCGCTGGCCGGCGCCCTGCTCGCGGCCCGCCGCGGCGCGCCCCGGCTGCGCCGGCTGGTCGGCGCGGCACTGGCCTTCGGCACGTTGGAGGTGGTCGCCGCGTTCTCGCCCGACTACTGGACCTTCGCGCTGCTGCTGATGCTGATCGGGGTGTTCGGGCTGAGCTTCAACACCTCGGTCAACTCCATGCTGCAGCTGGCCACCGACCCCGAGATGCGCGGCCGGGTGATGGGCCTGCTGGTGCTGGTCTTCACCGGCGGCACGCCGATCGGCGCCCCGGTCGTCGGCTGGGTGACCGCCTCGTACGGCCCCCGGCTCGGCCTGCTGGCCTGCGGACTGGTGTCCGCGCTGGCGGCCGCCGCGGTCGGCCTGGTGCTGGCCCGCAGCGCGGACCTGAAGGTGCGCTTCGACCTGCACCCGGGCCGCGGCGGCCGGGTGGTGGCCGTCGTGCCGCGCACCGTCGCTCCGCGCAAGTCGGAGCTGGCGGCCGCCTGCTGACGGATCGTCAGTCCTGCTCGGGCCCCCGGGGATTCGCCCCCGGGGGCCCATGGTGTCGCAGGTGCGGCCCGTGGTGTCGGCGCCGGGGCCAGTGGTGCGAGAACCGGGGCCCGTGGTGTCAGAGCCGGATGGCGAGGACCTGGCCGGGCCAGACGCCGTTCGGCTGCTCGACCTCGAAGGTCTCGGTCTCGGTGAAGCCGAGCGCCCGGTACTGGGCGACCAGCTTGCGGTCGGCACCGCCGTAGCAGTCCACCCGCAGCAGGCCGATGCCGCGCCGGCGGGCCTCCTCCACCGCGTCCGCGATCAGCGCGGCGCCGATGCCCGAACCCCGGCGGGTGCGGTCGGTGACCAGGTTGCGGACGTACAGCTCGCGCTCCGCCACGGCGGGGATGTACTTCCCGCGGTCCTCGGACAGCACGCAGGAGCCGACCGTACGGCCCTCGGTGTCCACGGCCAGGCGGATCAGGAACGGCTCGCGGCCGTACTGCTCGATGTGCTCGACCCGGGCGGGCGTGGTGCTGAACGGCTGGTCGCCCCACTGGCCGGTACGGCCCTGGCCGGCCAGCCAGGCCACGGCGCCGTCGAGCAGGGACAGGATGGCGGGGACGTCCTCGGGGCCGCCGGTGCGGATCTTCAGGGCGCTGGAATCGATCATGCGCCCGTTCTAGCCCAGAACCGGGGGCTCGGGAAGATGCCCCCGCGCCCCGCGCGGGAGGATGGGCGCATGAGGCTTTTCGTGGCGGTGCTCCCGCCGGTCGAGGTACTGCAGGGGCTGTCCGACGCCGTCGCGCCGGTGCGCGGGCTGCCCGGGGCGGACCGGCTGCGCTGGACCACCGTCGAGGGCTGGCACCTGACCCTGGCCTTCCTCGGCGAGGTGGCCGCCGAGGCGCTGCCGGAGCTGGAGGCGGGCCTGGCGGCCGTCGCCGAGGTCCACCCGGTGCACCGGTTGCGGATCGCGGGCGCCGGACGGTTCGGCGACCGGGTGCTCTGGGCCGGCGTCGAGGGCCAGACCTGGGCGCTGCGCCGGCTGGCCGAGGCGGTCACCGAGGCCGTCTCCGAGGTGGTCGGGGAGGCGGCCGACACCTTCGCCTTCCACCCGCACCTCACCCTCGCCCGGGCCGGTTCCTCGCGCGGCCACCGGCGGGCCGTCCAGCGGGTCGCGGCGGCCGAGCTGGACGGCCTGGCGGCGGCGCTGGCGGACTACCGGGGGCCGGAGTGGGAGGCCGCCGAGCTGCACCTGATGAAGAGCGACCTGGACGGCGGCTTCGCGCACTACGAGTCGCTGGGCTCCTGGGCCCTGGCGGACTGGAGCTGAGCGGCCCGTCCTCGAAGCCGTCCTCGAAGCCGCCCCCGAACCCGTCTTCGAAGGGCTCGGGGCCCCCGGGCGGCCTCGCCGTCCCCTCGGGCGTGAGGCGGAGGTACCCTCGTTGACCGTGGATCCCAAGACTCGTATGCGCATCGTCTCCGGCACCCTGGTGCTGCTGCTGGTCGTCGTGCTGATCAGCTCACTGGCCGGTAAATAGACCCGGAACGGCGCGAGGGCCACCGCCCGCAGGCGGTGGCCCTCAGCCGTGCTCGGGTGCGGCTCAGAGCTGCTCGACCACGTAGTCGATGCACTGGGTGAGCGCCTCGACGTCCGCCGGGTCGATCGCCGGGAACATCGCGATGCGCAGCTGGTTGCGGCCCAGCTTGCGGTACGGCTCGGTGTCCACGATGCCGTTGGCACGCAGTGCCTTGGCGACCGCGGCGGCGTCCACCGACTCGTCGAAGTCGATGGTGCCGACCACCTGGGAGCGCTCGGCCGGGTTCGCCACGAAGGGGGTGGCGAAGGAGGACTTCTCGGCCCAGGTGTACAGCCGGGAGGAGGAGTCGGCGGTGCGGGCGACCGCCCAGTCCAGGCCACCGTTGCCGTTCAGCCACTCCAGCTGGTCGGCCAGCAGGAAGAGCGTGGAGATCGACGGGGTGTTGTACGTCTGGTCCTTCGACGAGTTGTCGATGGCCGTCGGCAGCGAGAAGAACGGCGGGATGTAGCGGCCGGAGGCGGCGATCTCGGCGGCGCGCTCCAGGGCGGCCGGGGAGAAGGTGGCCAGCCACAGGCCGCCCTCGGAGGCGAAGGACTTCTGCGGGGCGAAGTAGTAGACGTCCGTCTCGGTGATGTCGACCGGCAGGCCGCCGGCGCCCGAGGTGGCGTCCACCAGGACCAGCGAGCCCTCGTCCGCGCCGGCCGGGCGCGCGATCGGCATCGCGACGCCGGTCGAGGTCTCGTTGTGGGTGAGCCCGTAGACGTCCACACCGGCCTCGGCGACCGGCAGCGGGTGGGTGCCCGGGGCGGTCTTGATCACGCTCGGCTCGGCGAGCCACGGCGCGGCCTTGGCCGAGGAGCCGAACTTCGAGGAGAACTCGCCGAAGTCCAGGTGCTGGGACTTCTCCCGCACCAGGCCGAAGGCGGCGATGTCCCAGAACGCGGTGGAGCCGCCGTTGCCCAGGACGACCTGGTAGCCCTCGGGCAGCGAGAAGAGGCTGCTCACGCCCTCGCGCACGCGCTTGACCAGGTTCTTCACCGGGGCCTGGCGGTGCGAGGTGCCGAGCAGGGAGGTCTGGGTGGCGGCGAGGGCACTCAGGGCCTCGGGGCGCACCTTGGACGGTCCGCAGCCGAAACGGCCGTCTGCGGGCTTGATGTCAGCGGGGATCTGGATCTGAGCCACGCGCGCAGCCTACCGGCCGGGGGTGGGGCGGGGGTACGGTCGTCCGCCCGCTGAGACTGTGATCTTGACTGCTCGGAGACGCCGACAGCGGGCCCGGCCGAGGCCGGACCCGCTGGTCAGGGGCGCTGTTCGGACGTTCGTCCGGTGCGGTCAGCGGGCGATGGCGTCCCAGCCCTCGATCTCCTCGGGACGGCGCGGGCCGGGGCCGATGTAGCGCGCGGCGGGGCGCACGAGCCGGCCCGTGCGCTTCTGCTCCAGGATGTGCGCCGACCAGCCGGCGGTGCGGGCGCAGGTGAACATCGAGGTGAACATGTGCGCCGGGACCTCGGCGAAGTCCAGCATGATGGCGGCCCAGAACTCGACGTTGGTGGCCAGCACGCGGTCGGGGCGGCGGTTGTGCAGCTCCTCCAGGGCGGCCTTCTCCAGCGCCTCGGCGACCTCGAAGCGCGGCGCGCCGAGCTCCTTGGCGGTGCGGCGCAGCACGCGGGCGCGCGGGTCCTCGGCGCGGTAGACGCGGTGGCCGAAGCCCATCAGGCGCTCGCCCTTGTCCAGGGCGTTCTTGACCCACGCGGTCGCGTCGCCGGTGCGCTCGATCTCCTCGATCATGCCGAGCACGCGGGAGGGCGCGCCGCCGTGCAGCGGGCCGGACATCGCGCCGACCGCGCCGGAGAGCGCGGCCGCGACGTCGGCGCCGGTGGAGGCGATGACGCGGGCGGTGAAGGTGGAGGCGTTCATGCCGTGCTCGGCGGCGGACGTCCAGTAGGCGTCGATGGCCTTGACGTGCTTCGGGTCCGGCTCGCCCCGCCAGCGGATCATGAAGCGCTCGACGACCGTCTCGGCCTTGTCGATCTCGCTCTGCGGGACCATCGGCAGGCCCTGGCCGCGGGCCGACTGGGCGACGTAGGACAGCGCCATCACGGCGGCGCGCGCGAGGTCGTCGCGGGCCTGCTCGGCGGAGATGTCCAGCAGCGGCTTGAGGCCCCAGACCGGGGCGAGCATGGCGAGCGCGGACTGCACGTCGACCCGGATGTCGCCGGAGTGCACCGGGATCGGGAACGGCTCGGCGGCCGGCAGTCCCGGGTTGAACTTGCCGTCCACCAGCAGGCCCCAGACGTGGCCGAAGGAGACGTTGCCGACCAGGTCGTCGATGTCGACACCGCGGTACCGCAGGGCGCCGCCTTCACGGTCGGGCTCGGCGATCTCGCTCTCGAACGCGACGACTCCCTCAAGCCCGGGTACGAAATCGGACATGCGACGGCTCCTTCAGTTCTGTGTTCGGCGCTCCGCCGTGGTGGGGCGGGCGCGCCAGTGACCGAATCGTGGTTGGCACTCGGTGCCAGAGTGACAGGCACGGGGTGCATTGCGCCATACACCACCGTGGTGATGTTTGCCCTGGGCCCGCTTGACTTTTCCGCCGAGGGTCGGTCGTGCCCGGGGGACGGCCGGGGCCCAAACGCACTCGGTTCCGGACAATTCCCCGTACGACGGGCAGCCAAGCGGTGGCGAGTCACCTTATCTCCCACCGGGGTTTGTCCGGAGGTAGCGGTGCCGGTTGCTTGTCGTACGGGATGATGTTGACGTGCAGACCCCGGAACGCGCCCAGTCGACGCCCCTGAGCCCCGCCACCCGGACCCCGGCCGACGAGGCCCGCCCCGGCCCGGACCTCACCGTGATGCGCAAGCACTACATCCACGAGGGCCTGGTCGAGGAGCGGCTCGCGCCCGAGCCGGTCGGCCAGTTCACCCGCTGGTTCCACGAGGCGGACGACGCCGGCGTGGTGGAGCCCAACGCCATGGTGCTCTCCACCGCCGACGCCGAGGGGCGGCCCAACTCGCGCACCGTACTGCTCAAGGGCTACGACGCGCGCGGCTTCGTGTTCTTCACCAACTACGGCTCCCGCAAGGGCTCCGAGCTCGCCGCCAACCCGCACGCCGCACTGCTGTTCCCGTGGATCGCGCTGGCCCGACAGGTCATCGTCCAGGGCCGGGTGGAGAAGGTCGGCCGGGACGAGACCGCCGCCTACTTCCGCACCCGCCCGCACGGCTCCCAGCTGGGCGCCTGGGCCAGCGAACAGTCCAGCCCGGTCGCCGGCCGCGAGATCCTCGAACAGCGCTACGCCGAGCTCGAACGCCGCTACCCGGAGGGCGAGGGCGTGCCCGTCCCGCCGTTCTGGGGCGGGTACCGGGTCGTCCCGGAGAGCGTCGAGTTCTGGCAGGGCCGCGAGAACCGCCTCCACGACCGGCTCCGCTACCTCGCCGACCCGACGAGCCCCACGGGGTGGCGGGTGGAGCGGCTCTGCCCGTGAGGGCGCCGGGGCCGTGCTCACGGCGGGGCCGATGGGGCTGATGAGGCCGGTGGGGCCGACCGGGGCCGGGGGCTCCGGGGGTCCTGCGGGCCCGGTGGGCCGACCGGGTCGGGCCGGGCGTGGCGTCGGCGCTAAGCTGATGGGTTGTCACTTCTCGGGTGTAGGATGCCCGTCGCGGACCTGGGTCGATGCGTTTCCGGCCAGCAACGCGCTGTGCCGGCACGATCGAGTGAGGGACTGATGGGCGTCACCGGTGCGGAAACCGCCGCTGGACTCGGCTCTGACCTGGTCGACGTCACCGCCCTGCCGCTCGACGAGCTCGACGCCCTGCCCGACACCGTCCTCGGCGACCTGCTGCGCCGGGTGGTCGCGGACGCCCTGACCCCCGGCGCGGAACCGCTCGCGGCGTTCCAGTCGTCGCTCGGCCGGTAGCGCGGCCCCCGGGCCGGTCCGTCGCGCGCCCCCTTCGGCGCGCCCGCGATCCCTCCGGCGCGCCCGCGCCCCCGCCGGTGCGCCCCCGGGTGCCGGAGCACCCCCGTTCCAGGGCGTGCGCCTGACCACCGGCTAAACCCCGGGAGGCAGCCGGATCCGCCAACTCGCCAGCGCGGACGGTGGAGTTCACGACATCCTGGGGTATGAAACCAGCGCCGTCGCGGCACCGTCGGGTACGGGGGGAACAGGTGATGGAGCAGGACCAGCAACGGCCGTACTTCTTCTTCAGCTACGCGCGTCGTGACTTCGAGGCCGAGGACGCCTTCGTCAACCAGTTCTACAACGACCTGCGCGACGAACTCGGCCGGCTCGTCGGGACGGGCGTCCCCGCCGAGGAACTCGCGTACCGCGACACCGAGCAGCTGCGGCTCGGCGACGAGTGGGCCGAGAAGCTGGCGACGATGCTGGGCCGCAGCCGGACCATGATCGCGCTCTACTCCCCGGCCTACTTCACCAGCCTGTACTGCGGCAAGGAGTGGACCGCCTTCCGCGGCCGGTGCCGGCGCCACCACGAGGACACCGGGGAGCTCATCCCGGCGCTGGTCCCGGTGCTCTGGGAGCCCGTCGCGCCCGGCGAGCTGGCCGACGAGGTGACCAAGATCCAGTGGGCCCAGCCGGACATGGGCGAGGCCTACGCCCGGCACGGCCTGCGGGCCCTGCTGCGCACCGCGCAGAGCGAGGCGTACGAGCAGGTCGTCCGGGTGGTCGCCGAGCGGGTCCGGGACGCGGCCGCCCGCCGGCTCGGCGAGCTGCCGGAGTTCGACCTCGGCGCGGTCCGCGGCTACTTCCCGCCCCCGCCGGCACCGGAGACGGCCCTCTCCAGCCCCGGCATGGTGCGGCTGTTCATCGCGGCCGGCCGGGCCTCCGAGGCCGCCGCCGAGGGCGGCTCGTACGCGGGCGGCTGGTACGGCGCCAGGCCCTGGCACTGGGCGCCCTACCATCCGCCCACCCACCCGCCGCTGGCCGCGCGCGCCCAGCAGGTGATCACCGCCGCCGGGCACATCACCACGCTGGAGGAGGTCGAGACCGGTCTCGGCGGGAAGCTCGACCAGGCCCGCGAGGACAGCCAGGTCAGCATCCTGCTGGTGGACCCCTGGGTGGCCGGCGGCGAGCGCTACCGCGCCGCGCTGCGCGAGTACGACGACCAGAACCACCCGGTCACCGGCGTGATGGTGCCCACCGGCAGCACCGACCCGGTCGACGGGCCGGAGCGCGACGCCCTGTGGGCGGGCGTGCGTGACGTGTTCCGGCGCAACTGGCTGCGCCGGAGCGACCTGGAGCACTTGTTCCGGGTCAAAGTGAGCCGGGAGAGCTTCGAGAACGACCTCACCATCATGGTGACGGTCGCTCAGAACAAGCTCATGGACGACAACTTGGATTGGGGGGACGATGGCGGCGACGCCTTCGGCTTCGGCGGCGTCCCGGCGATGCCCGGGCTGGCCATCCCGGCCGGCCCGCCGGGGCCCCGCCAGGGCCCGCCGGCGCGTCCGGGGCCGGGCCGCCGGGACCTCCCGCACCAGAGCCGTGGCAAGGACGACGCTGTCCCGCTGAGGGGAGACGAGCAGGATGACCACTGAACCCGGCGCGGAGCCGGCGCACGGCGGACCGGGATCGGTCGTCACGTTCTACTCCTTCAAGGGCGGCACCGGCCGGACCATGGCCCTGGCCAACGTCGGCTGGATCCTCGCCAGCCGGGGCCTGCGCGTCCTGGTCGTCGACTGGGACCTGGAGGCACCAGGCCTCCACCGCTACTACCACCCGCTCCTGGTCGACCCCGAACTGCACTCCACCGACGGCCTGATCGACCTGCTGCGCGCCTACGTCAAGCAGGCGCTGCCCACCGCCTCCGGGCCGGTCGGCCTGTCCCCGGCCGCCTGGCTGGACGAACCCGGGCGACTGGACGGCTACCTCTGCGGCCTCGCCCTCGACCTGCCGCCCGGCGGCCGGCTCGACTTCCTGCCCGCCGGCCGCCAGAACGCCGCCTACGCCGCCGCCGTCACCAGCTTCAACTGGCGCAGCTTCTACCACGGCCGGGACATCCGCGGCGGCGAGTTCCTGCGCGAACTGCGCGAGCGCTGGGCCCGGGCGTACGACTACGTCCTCATCGACAGCCGCACCGGCGTCAGCGACACCTCCGGCATCTGCACCGTCCTGATGCCCGACACCGTCGTCGACTGCTTCACCTTCAGCGCCCAGAACATCCGCGGCGGCGTCGACGCCGCCCGCGCGATCGCCGAGGCCGAGGAGCGGGCGATCCGGGTGCTCCCGGTGCCGATGCGGGTCGAGGACGCCGAGCAGGAACGCCTGGAGGCCGGCCGCGACTACGCCCGCGAGGCCTTCGCGCCCTACCTCGGCCGCTGGCTGGCCGGCGACCGCCGGGCCGGCTACTGGGCCGACGTCGAGGTGCCGTACAAGCCGTTCTACGCCTACGAGGAGGTGCCCGCCACCGTCGCCGACCGGCCGCAGGAGGCCCGCAGCCTGCTCAACGCCTTCGAACGGCTGGCGGGGTGGATCACCGACGGCCGGGTCCGCACGCTGCGCCCGCTCACCGCCGAGACCCGCCGCCGGCTCTACGGCACCTACCTGCGCTCCGCCCGCGCGGTGCCCCGCCAGGTCTTCGTCAGCTACGCGCCCGAGGACCGGATGTGGGCCGAGTGGGCCGCCGGGACGCTCACCCGCTTCGGCTACCAGACCTCCCTGCACAACGCCGCCGAGCCGTACACCGGCCCCCGGCCGCCGGAGGTCACCGGGCCGCTCGAAGGCCAGGGCCGGCTGCTCGCCCTGCTCTCGCCCGAGTACACCGCCCTGCCCCGCGCCGCCGAGGCCTGGCAGCTCCTGCAGGGGCGCGAACTCGCCTCCGGCTCACCGGCGATGTTCGCCCTGCGGCTGCAGGACTCGGACGAGCCGGTGCCCCGCCCGTTCGCCGGACAGATCGCCCCCGACCTGGTCCGCGCCTCCGCCGCGGGCGCCGAGTCCCAGCTGTACGCCGAAGTCGGCCCTCCGCCCGGCAGCAACCGCCAACTCGACGGCGACAGCGGGGAGATCATCGCACCCGCGCGCTTCCCCGGCACCGCGCCGCAGGTCCAGGAGGCGCCCTCGCGCAACGCCGCCTTCATCGGCCGCGGCAAACTGCTCGAACTGCTCCGCAACCGCTTCACCGGCGGCCCCGCCGCCGTGCTCAGCCAGGTGCTCTACGGCTTCGGCGGCGCCGGCAAGTCCCAGATCGCCGCCGAGTACGCGCACCGCTTCAAGGCCGCGTACGACGTGGTCTGGTGGGTGCCCGCCGAGGAACCCGCCAACATCCCGCAGAAACTCGCCGAACTCGCCCCCCGGCTCGGCGTGCCCACCAGCGACGACGTCGCGCACACCGCCGCCGCAGTCCTCGACGCGCTGCGCCGCGGCCAGCCGTACCGCCGCTGGCTGCTCGTCTTCGACAACGCCGGCACCCCCGAGGAGCTCGCCGCCTGGCAGCCGGCCGGCTCCTCCGGCGGGCACGTGCTGATCACCTCCCGCAACCAGGGGTGGGCCCGGCACGCCGGCCTGGTCGAGGTCGACGTCTTCCTCCGCGAGGAGAGCGTCCGGCTGCTGCGCCGCTTCAACAGCGGGCTCTCCCCGGAGGACGCCGACCAGGTCGCCCACCGCCTCGGCGACCTGCCGCTCGCCGTCGGCCAGGCCGCCGTCTGGCTCCAGGAGACGTCGATGCCGATCGCCACCTACCTCGAACTCCTCGACGAGGAGCTCACCGAGATGCTGGAGCGCACCCGGCTGCGCACCGCCGACTACCCGCACTCGGCGGCCGCGACCTGGCGGATCTCGGTCGAGGAACTGCGCCGGATGAACGCCCCGGCCGCCCAGATCCTGGAGATCTGCGCCTTCTTCGGCCCCGACGCCATCCCGATGCGGCTGCTCTACAGCCGCGCCGTCACCCGCGCCCTGCGACTGCCCCCGCGGGCGCCCCGCGACAAGCTCGCGATCGGCGAATTCCTGCGCGCCATCAACCGGTTCGGGCTCGCCCGCACCGACCAGGGCAGCGAGACCATCACCGTGCACCGGCTGGTCCAGGCCGTGCTCAGGGACCAGGTCGAGGAGGAGCGCCGGGCCGAACTGCGCGGCGTCGTCCACGCCGCGCTCGCCACCGCCAACCCCGGCGACCCGGACGTGCCCGCCAACTGGGCCGAGTACGCCGAACTCCTGCCCCACCTCTGGCCGTCCGGGGCCGTGGACAGTGCCGACGAGGACGTCCGGCAGTGGATCATCGACTCGGTCCGCTACCAGTGGAAGCGCAGCCTGCACGAGTCCGGCCGGGAACTGGCCGAGCGGACCCTGGAGCACTGGCGCCAGGACGGCTACGGCGGGCCCGGCTTCGACGTCGACAACGACGCCCAGACGCTCATGCTGCGCACCCAGCTGAGCAACATCCGCCGCTCCCAGGGCGCCCTCCAGGAGGCGTACGAGATGGACCGGGACATCCTGGAGCGCTTCACCGCGACCCTGGGCCCGGAGCACTCGCACACCCTCGCCGTCGCCAACAGCCTCGGCGCCGACCTGCGGTTCCTCGGCCGCTACGACGAGGCCCGCACGCTCGACCGCCGGACCCTGGACGCGGCCCGGCGCACCCTCGGCCCGGACCACCCGCGCACCCTGATGATCACCAACAACCTCGCCGTCTCCGACTACCTGGCCGGCGACCGCCGGGCCGCCCTGGAACGGCACCGCAGCAACTACCTCCAGCAGCGCGACGCGCTCGGCGCGCACAGCCTCTACGCGCTCTCCTCGGCCTCCAACTACGCCCGCGACCTGCGCGAGACCGGGCGGCTGCGGGAGGCCCTGGACCTGCTGGAGGAGACCGTCCGGATCTACCAGCAGACCATCGGCGACGGCCACACCGACACCCTGCGCGCCCGCAAGAACCTCGCCGTGGCGCTGCGCCGGGCCGGCCGCTACCACGAGGCCCTGGAGATCGACGAGGACATCTACCAGCGCTACCTCGACATCAACGGCCCCGAGCACCCCGACACCCTGGCCGCCGCCACCAACCTGGCCAGCGACCTCAACGCCCTCGGCGACACCACCCGGGCGATCCCGCTGGCCGAACGGGCCCTGGCGCGGTACCGCGACTACCTGGGGGAGGACCACCCGGTGACGCTGGCCGGCGCCAACAACCTGTCGGTCTACCTGCGGCTGGCGGGGCGCACCCAGGAGGCCCTGGAGCTGTCCGGACGCACCCTGGCACAGTTCCGGACCGTCCTCGGCGCCCACCACCTCTACATCCCGATCGCGATGATGAACCACGCGAACGACCTGGCGCTGTCCGGGCAGACCCAGGCCGCGCTGGAGGTGGAACTGGAGGCCGCGCCGCTGATGACCGAGGCCCTCGGCCAGGACCACTACGACTCCATCGGCATCAACTCCAACCTCTCGCTGTCGCTGGCCACGGCCGGCCGCACCGAGCAGGCCGCCGAGCTGCGGGCGGACTGCATCCGGCGGGCGCGGGTGACGCTGGGGGACGAGCACCCGACGACGGTGGCCGTACGGGCGGGGACGCGGCTGGACTCGGACGTGGAGCCGCCGCACGTGTGACGGTGGGGTCGGTGACGGCGGGTCAGGGGGTTTGCCGGGCGGCGCTAGGCTCACGGGCATGGTGCCGTTCCGGCAGTTCCTGCTGAAGATCCACAGTCGGTGCAACCTGGCCTGCGACTACTGCTACGTGTACGAGGGCGCGGACCAGAGCTGGCGCGGACGGCCGCGGCGGATGGAGCTGGAGACGGTGCGGCGCACCGCCCGGCGGATCGCCGAGCACGCGGCGGAGCACGGGCTGGACGAGGTCTCCGTGGTGCTGCACGGGGGTGAGCCGCTGCTGGTGGGTGCGGGCCATCTGGACGAGTTGCTCGGGGTGTTGAGCGGTGCCGTGGGCGGGTCGCGGGTGCGGTTCGACCTGCAGACCAACGGGTTGCGGCTGCTGGACGAACCGGCGCTGCTCGATGTGCTGCACCGGCACCGGGTCATGGTCGGGGTCTCGCTGGACGGGACCAGGGCCGGCCACGACCGGCACCGGCGGCTGCCCTCCGGCGCGGGCAGCTGGGCGCGGACCGCCGAGGCGGTGCGGCTGCTCGGCTCCGACCGGCACCGGGAGCTGTTCGCCGGGCTGCTGTGCGTCGTCGACCTGGCGGCCGACCCGGTGGACACCTACGAGGCGCTGCTGGAGTTCGCCCCGCCCCGGCTCGACCTGCTGCTGCCGCACGGGACCTGGGCCGCGCCGCCGCCCGGACTGCGGCGGCGGCCGGTGCCCGGCGGGCCGCCGTCGGGGGTGGAGCCGGCGCCGTACGGGGAGTGGCTGATCGCCGCCTTCGACCGCTGGTACGGGGCGCCGCGGCGGGAGACGGGGGTGCGGCTGTTCGAGGAGCTGGCCGTGCTGCTGCTCGGCGGCCGGGCGGCCAGCGAGGCGGTCGGGCTGGCGCCGGTCGACCTGGTGGTGGTCGAGACGGACGGCGCCATCGAGCAGGCCGACAGCCTCAAGGCGGCCTACGACGGGGCCCCGGGCACGGGGCTGGACGTGTGGCGGCACGGGTTCGCGGACGCGGCGGCGCACCCGGGCTTCCGGGCCCGCCAGCGTGGCCTCGCCGGGCTGGGGGCGGTCTGCGGGGGGTGTCCGCTGGTCCGGGTGTGTGGTGGGGGGTTGTATGCGCACCGGTGGGCGGGAGGGGTGGGTGAGGCGGGAGGGGCGGGAGGGGCGGGGGACAGCTTCGGGTATCCGTCGGTGTACTGCGCGGATCTGGATCGGCTGATCCGGCATGTTGCGGGGCGGTTGCGGGAGGGGGTGGCGGGGGTGGGGGTTCCGCTGCGCGGGGCTTGGTGGGGGTGGGGCTCTCGGGAGGGTGGGGGCGGGGCGGCTCCGGGGGTGGGTGCTCCGGGGGCTGGATGATTTTCAGACTGCCGACTCTGAGGGTTCGGGGTTGGTCGCCGTTGGCAGTCTGAAAATCACCCGCAACGCCCCTCTCCGCACCCACCCCCTGCGCCGCCCCTTCCGCGGCACGTCCCTCTCGCCGGGAGGGGAGGGGGGAGGTGGGGTGGTGGGGGTGGGTGTTGGGGGAGGTGGGGGTGGGTGCGGTGGGGTGGGTGTTGGGGGTTGGTCCGTTCGGGTTATGCGGGGGTGTTGGCCGGATGGTTCGGTGTGTCGGGGGGAGACTGCGGGGCGGGTGCGGGCGGTGCGGAGGAGGGCGTGGTGGTGGGTTCGGGTGAGGTGGTGGCGGCCGGGGTGCCGGGTGCGCGGGGGGCGGACGGGGTTCCTCGGCACGGGGTGGACCGGGCGGTGTTCCGGGCGATCGCGGGGGCGCGGGGTGGGGTGGAGGCCGTCCGGGTGCTGCGGGCCGGGCAGTTGAGCAAGCGGGCGCTGTTGCTGCTCGCGTTGCGCCGGGCGGCGCCGGAGCACGAGGGGTACCGGGAGGCGTACGGGCGGGTGCGGGCGTTGCAGCGGGAGGACCGGGCGGGCTGGGAAGAGGTGCTGCTGCGGCCGGAGTTGGACGCCTGGGCGGCCGACTGTCTGCGCGGTGTCGCGGCGGGGGAGGAGGTGCCGCTGGAGGGGCTGGACGGGTTCCTCCGGGGCGGGTCCGGCCGGGTGCTGGCGCTGGAGTGCGACGGGCTGCGTTGGACGCCCTCGGTCGACCACGTCGGGCCGCGGCGGGTGGACTACGGACGGCCGCCGGCCGGGCCGTTGTCCGATGCCGAACTGTCCTGTTGGGAAGAGCGGTTGGCGGAGGCCTGGCGGATCCTGGTGCGGCGCCACCGGCGCCACGCGGAGGCGGTCGCGGCCTGTGTCGCGACGGTCGTGCCGCTGTGTCCGGCGCCCGGTGGGGAGGAGGTCAGTGCCGCCGCCCGGCGGGCGTACGGCGCGGTGGCGGCCTCGCTGCCGGGGGATCCGGTGCTGCTGGCGCTGGCGCTGGTGCACGAGTTCCTGCACGTCCAACTCGGCGCCCTGCTGGACCTGGTGCCGCTGCACCGGCCCAACGGACCGGCCGTCTACCACGCCCCGTGGCGGCCCGATCCGCGCCCGGCCGGCGCCCTGCTGCAGGGGACGTACGCGCACCTGGGCGTCGCGGACTTCTGGTGCGCGGAGGCGGCCGCCGGCGTGGGTGAACCGGGCCGGGCGGGGCGGGAGTTCGCGCGGTGGCGGGCGCATACCCTGGCGGCGGGCGGGACTTTGCTCGGGTGTGGCGAACTGACCTCGTACGGAACGGAGTTCACGGAGGAGCTCGTGCGGGCCGTGCGGGGACTCGGCGGACCGGCCTGAGGGGAGCGGGGGAATCAATGGGGGGACTCGAACGCTTACCCGGGTGCTTGGTCCGGCGGTGCGCTTCGGCGCGCGCCAGGGCGAAGTGCGCGACCGCTGAACGGGTGATTTATCGGGGCCCTGAGCCCCGTCGCGCAACGTCGGCCGCTCGGCGCGCCCAACGTGAGTCCACAACGTGCCGCGCGGAGTCTTCGCGGGCACTACATTGGTCGCAATCGGGTGGCTTACCCACCCTCGGCAGGTCCTAACCGCGCCTAAGGAAACGAATATGACTCCGGTAATCAGCACCAGGCCGGCCGGCAACCTCACTGACCTTCAGGAGACGCCGGAACGCCCCTCCCTCGCCGACCTCGCCGCCCTCGGAGCGGAGGAACTCGCCTCCCGCCTCCAGCGCGCACTCCCCGGCGCGGACTCCGGCCTCGTGCCGGTCGCGGCCTTCAACTCCTCGATCTGACCCGGCCCGTACCGCCGAGCAGGACCAGACCGAGCCCATCGATCCGAACGGGTCCCCGAGAAGTTCCATGACGACGTCAATTCCGCTGCCCTTGACGCAGTTCGTGGTCAAGATGCACAGCAGGTGCGATCTTGCCTGCGACCACTGCTACGTCTACGAGCACGCGGATCGCAGCTGGAGCTCCCGGCCGAAGATCATCGCGGACGGGATCCTGGCCAAGGCCGCCGAGCGCATCGGCGAGCACGCGGCCGCCCACCGGCTGCCCGCCGTCCGGGTCGTCCTGCACGGGGGAGAACCCCTGCTCGCCGGCCCGGACCGCTTGCGCCGCGCCGCCGAGGCACTCCGGGCCGCCCTCCCGCCCGGCTGCGCGCTCGACCTGCGCATCCACACCAACGGCGTGCTGCTGAGCCGCGCCTTCTGCACGCTGTTCGCGGAGCTGGACCTCAAGGTCGGCATCTCGCTCGACGGCGACAAGGCCGCGAACGACCGTCACCGGCGCTTCGCCGACGGACGCAGCAGTCACCCGCAGGTGCTGCGGGCGGTCGCGCTGCTGAACGAGCCCGGGTTCCGGCACCTGTTCGCCGGGCTGCTCTGCACCATGGACGTCGAGAACGACCCGGTGGCCGTGTACCGGGCACTGGCCGAACTCCGTCCCCCCGCAGTCGACTTCCTGCTCCCCCATGCCACCTGGGACGAGCCGCCCAAACGCCCCGGCGCGCTCGGCGCCGCCCCGTACGCCGACTGGCTGCTGACCGTCCACGGGCTGTGGGAGGCCGACGGGCGGCCGTTCTCCGTACGGACCTTCGAATCCGTGCACCGGACCCTGCGCGGGTTCTCCAGCCTCACCGAGTCGCTCGGGCTGGAGCCCTCGGACCTGGCGGTGCTGGAGACCGACGGCACCTTCGAGCAGGCCGACAGCCTGAAGACCGCGTACGACGGCGCCCCCGCCACCGGGATGAACGTTTTCGCACACAGCCTGGACGACCTCGCCCGCCACCCCGGCATCGCCGCCCGCCAGTCCGGCCTGGCCGGGCTGAGCGAGGCCTGCCGCGCCTGCCCCGTGGTCCGCTCCTGCGGTGGCGGTCTGTACGCCCACCGCTATCGGAGCGACGATGGGGGAGGCAGCTTCGACCATCCCTCCGTCTACTGCGGTGATCTCATGACGTTCATCAACGGTCTTGCGGGGCGCGGCGGTTCCGCTGCCGTGCCGGCACAGGGGACCGAACCGCCGGAGGCCGAGCCGCTGCTGCCCGGCGCGCTCACCCCGTCGCAACTCGACGAACTGGCGCGCGGCTACGGCGGTGCGGACACCGTCGCCGCGCTCGGCCGCTCCCAACTCGCCCTCACCCGGGCGATGCTGGCGGCTGCCTGGGACGCCTCCGGACAGGGGCGGTCCGAGGCATGGGCACTGCTCTCGGCGCTGGACGTCGAGGCCCCCGCGGCCGTCGACACCGTCCTCGCCCACCCGTACGCCCGCGCCTGGGCGGCCCGGCGACTCGCCGGGGACCTGTCGGTCGGGCTCGGCCCGCTGGCCGCGCTGGCCGCGGCCGCCGCCGTCCGGGCCGGCCGGGGCGACGCGGTGGCGGTGCCCGTGCGCGGCGGGTGGCTGCACCTGCCGACACTCGGGCGGATCGCCGTACCGGACGGGGAGGCCGTGGTCACCGGGCGGGCGGACGGCTTCGAGGTCCGGGCCTCCGACGGCTCGGTGCGCACGACGCCGGACGAACCGCTGCGGCGGGTCCGGCCGGCGGCGGGCTGGACGGTCGCCCTGGAGGACACCGACCCGCTGCGGGACTGCCACGACCACCCGGTCGCGGACCGGCTGTCCGACGCCGAACTGCTCGACTGGACGGGCGCCTTGCGCGAGGCCTGGGAACTGCTCGGGCGCGACCTGCCCGGGTACGCGGCGGGCATCGGGGCCGGACTGGCGACGGTCACCCCGTTGCGGCCGGGCCCCGCCGGCCGGGACGTCAGCTCGGCGGCCCGCCAGGCGTACGGCGCGGTCGGCATCGCCCGGCCGGCCACCGCGCCGACCCTCGCGCTGCTGCTCGCGCACGAGTTCCAGCACGTCAAACTCGGCGCGGTGCTGGACCTGATGGACCTGTACGACCGCGCCGACGACACCCGTTACTTCGCCCCCTGGCGGCCCGACCCCCGGCCGATCGAGGGGCTGCTCCAAGGCACGTACGCCCACCTGGCCGTCACCGAGTACTGGGGCACCCGCACCCTGGCGTACGACGGCCTGCCCGGGGAGCCCGCCGACCGGGCGCGCGCACAGTTCGCGCTCTGGCGGCGGTACACCGCCGAGGCCGTGGAGCGGCTGGCCGAGTCCGGAGCCCTGACCGGGGCCGGCTTGCGCTTCGCCGACGGCATGCGTGCAACCGTGGCACCCTGGCTCGTCCTGCCGCTGCCCGCCGCCGCCGAGCAGGCGGCCGACCGGGTGCGACGGGAACGGGCCGGGGTCTGACCGCCCACTCGCCCCGCCCATTCGCCCCGCCCCGGGTCCTCCCCGCCCGGGGCCCTCAACCCCGGGGAACCGTCATCCTCACCGAACCCCGCGCCGGCGGCGTCGCCGTCGCAGACCCCGTCCGCTCCCACGTCCGCCCGCTGCGCCGCGAGTTCGCCGACCTCGGGGTCCGCCCCGGCACGGTGCTGCACGTCCAGGCGTCCCTGCGCGCCCTCGGCCCGGTCCCGGGCGGGGCCGCCGGGGTGATCGACGCCCTGCTGGACGTGCTCGGCCCCGACGGCACCCTGGTCGCCTACACGGCCACCCCCGAGAACTCCGCCACCTCGCGCGTCCACCAGTCCGCCACCGCCGGTCTCTCCCCGGCGGAGGTGGCCGCCTACCGGGCCCGGATGCCGCGCTTCGACCCGGCCACCACCCGGGCCTCACCCAGCATGGGGGCCCTGTCGGAGGCGATCCGCACCCACCCCGGCGCACTGCGCAGCCGCCACCCGCAGACCTCCTGGGCCGCGGTCGGCCGCCTCGCCCGGGAGATCACCGGACGCCACCCCGACACCTGCCACCTGGGCGTCGACTCCCCGCTGGGCCGGCTCTACGACCTGGACGCCCGGGTGCTGATGATCGGCGTCCCGATGGACCGCTTCACCGCCTTCCACCTCGCCGACCTGCGACTGCCCGACGTGGCCCTGCGCGAATACCGCTGCGTCGGGGAGGACGGCTGGACGGTCTTCACCGCCCCGGACCTGGACGACCTCCACTTCGGCCGGCTCGGCGGCGAGGTGCTCCGCACCGCCCGGGGCCTCACCACCGCCCGCATCGGCGGCGCCGACTGCCGCCTCCTCCCGGTCCGCGAGGCCGTCGACCTGGCCGAGCAGATCCAGCGCCGCACCCGGGCCACCCATCCGTAACCCCGAGCCCTGATCCCGCCACCCCCTCCGCCCGCCTGCCGCCCGTCGCCGGCCCTACCGCGCGTGAGAAGTCGGCCAGGCCGACTTCTCACGCGCAATGAACCATCCGTTGGAAGTGCGGAGATGACGTCGGCCCGCGCCCCAGAGGCCTGGGCGCGGGCCGACGAACGGCGTG
>NZ_BNBY01000014.1:109530-200305 GCF_014656195.1 Kitasatospora xanthocidica
TGGGCGCGGGCCGACGAACGGCTTGTGCGCTGGAGGCGGAATCGGAGCGCAAGGTATAGCTTGCATTACTCTGCGTGCTCGGTGTTGTTCTGAAGATTGAGGACAGTGGTGCGGAAGCTGATGATGATCGGGGCGCTCGCAACCGTCGGCCTGGCGCTGGCGGCGGCACCTGCGGCAAGCCCGGGAGGTGCCCCACAGCGGATCGGCTACTTCTCGGATTCGCCCTTGCCGGAGGGGAATGTCCCTCCGACGCAGTTGCCGCCGGACGCCCGGCGGCAGCTCGACCCCTCGTCGTCGAAGTCCGGTGCCTGGCGCTGAACCTGGCACTCCGGGCGCGAGTCCTGGTCAGTGGCGCCCTCGTAAGCGCCAAAGGCTGGGGTGTCAGCCGAGTTCGCGGACGGCGGCGGCGACGGCGGTGAAGTCCTTGCGCAGGATCTTGGAGTGGTTGCTCGGGACCTTGGCGCTGACCTTGATGTTCGGGTTGCGGGTGAGCACCGGGGCGAGGCCGGCGCGGATGCCTTCCATCACCTCGGGGTCGCCGCCCAGGTTGCCGCCGGTGGCGAGGACGTACCGGGTCGGTACGGTGATGCGGTCGAAGACCGGGTCGAGGAGGGCGGGCGCGCAGAGTTCGTTGAGCTCGATGTTGATCTCGGCGTGCTGGGCGGCGCTCATCCGGGCGGCCAGGCCGAGGCGGCGGCAGAGCGGGAAGAGCGGGCTCAGGCGGCGGAACAGCTTGCGGACCTGGGCCTTGGTGGCGTCGTCGAGCCACTCGTGTGCCATCGCGCCGTCCACGGCGACCGTCCCCAGCACGCGGTCCGGGTTCCGGGCGGTCCAGTGGAGCGCGAGCATGGCGCCGTAGGACCAGCCGACCAGGACGGCCCGCTCGATGCCCCGGGCGGCGAGGACGGCGTCGAGGCTGCGGACGGACGCCTCGAAGGAGTAGTCGGAGGAGGTCCCGGACTCGCCGCGGGCGCGTTCGTCGTAGGTGATGTGCCGGTAGCCGGGCCCCAGGGCGGCGATGACGTGTTTCCAGTGCGACCGGTCGGCGTACGAGCCGTTGAGGTAGACGACCGGGATGCCGGGGCCACCGGTGTCGGTGACGGCGAGGGCGGTGTCGTCGACCGACACCGGGCCGGTCCAGACGGAGGACTGGATGGCGATGCTCAAGGTGTGCCCTTCCGGGGACGTGTGTGGGGGTGTCAGATGCTGCGGGCGGTGATGTCGCCCTGGGTGGTGGTGGCGCGGATGTCGAGGGCGGCGGTGCCGTCGTTGCGCAGGGCGTTGCTGATGCGGCCGTAGCCGGTGGCGGCGTCCAGGGTGGCGGAGACGCCGGGGGCGGCGCCGACGGTGATGTCGCCGAGCTGGGTGCCGAGGACGACGGTGCCGCGCGAGGCCTGGGCGATCCGGATGGTGCCGCGGGTCGTGCTGATCCCGGCGGGGCCGTTCAGCCGGCCGATCTCGACGTCGCCGTCGACGGCGGTGAGGCGGACGCCGTCGGCCTCGTCGATCTTGATCTGCCGGTAGGCGCCGTCGAAGGCGAGGTCGCCGAGGCGGCCGACGACGCGCAGCTCGGTGGCGGCGGCCTTGCCCTCGACGGCGGAGCCGGCCGGCAGCTGGACGGTGACCTCCACCGAGCCGGCGCCGGAGAGCCGGCTCTTGCCCTCGGGGACCCGGACGGTCAGGACTCCGTCGGTGTAGGTGACGGTGGTCTGCTCGGCGGCCTGGACGTCGCGGTTCTTCGCGGCGTTCGCGGGGCGGACCTCGACGGTGGTGTCGGCGCGGTCGGCGGCGATCAGCTGGACGCGCCCGGCCGGGATGTCGAGGACGGCGGTGATCGCGGCGGCGGTGTCGAACTTCTGCATCGTGCTCTCCTTCGTGAGGTGGCGGGGGCTCGCTGCCCCCGCCGTTTCTGACGATGGAAAAGCTACGTTGCGTTCGAGAATCAGGCAACGTACTCGTTGCGCAGAAATACTGTTCCTGCAGGTAGTTGCCGGTAAATCGTTGCACTGGCTCTAGATCTAATGCAACGTCACGAGGGTTGTTCATTGCAATGGGCTGTGAGTGAACGCTATATGGGCGCCAGCCGCAGCTGCTGGACCGGCCAGGCGGCCGACTCGGCGGGCCCGAACCAGACCCGGACGTCCTCGCCGGTGCGGACGGGCAGCCGGGGGAAGTCGTTCTCGGCGTGTTCGGTGCGGTGCAAGGCGTGGGCCGGGCCGAGGTGCCGGGCGGCGTAGGCGTCGAAGGCGGTCGCGTCGGCGGGGTGGCAGACGGTGGCGAGCACCTCGCGGGCAGCGGCGGGCGGGGTGAAGCCCGGCCCTCGCAGCAGCAGGACGTCGTCGCTGTCGACCATGGTGGCGTTGGCCGCGTCGCGGTGCGCCTGCCAGACCGGCCCGCCGTAGAAGGCCTCCAGCGCGCGGCGGCGCTCGGCCATGGAGGGGAAGGCGCGCAGCCAGACGAAGCGGTCCGGGTCGTCCAGGTCGCGGAAGCGGCCGCCGACGGTGATGCCGACCCGCTCCTGCCCGGTCACGAACTCGCGCTCGAACAGCTCGATCAACGTCTCCCGCGCGCCGGGGTGCAGGGTGTACTGCCGTAGCTCGACGATCATGCGCCGCAGGTTAGGGGAGGTCCCCTGACATCCGGACCCGGCTCACCGGGCTGACCGCCGACGAGGCGCAGGCCGCCTTCCTCGCCGCGCTCCCGGGCGCCGCCGCCGAGCTCGGTCTCGGCGAGGCGCTCGCCACCGCCCGGCTGAAACTGAGCGCCGCCCTCCCGGCCGAGCTGCGCGAGCAGGCCGGGCGGATCCAGGAGCGCTTCCTGCTCGACGCCCCGGGCTGGTACGGCGAGGCGGACCACACCCCGTACCTGGCGGCCGTCGCCGCGGCGGTGTGGGCGCGACGGACGGTGGTGCTGCGGTACCGGCGCTGGCGGGCGCCGGAGGAGATCGAGCGGCGGGTGGAGCCGTACGGGCTGGTGCTCAAGGCCGGGCGCTGGTACCTGGTCGCCGGAGGGCCGACCGGGACGCGGACGTACCGGGTCGACCAGATCATCGAACTGCGCGACACGGGAGAGGAGTTCGCGGTGCCGGACGGCTTCGACCTGGGCGCGCACTGGGCCGGCAGCCTGGACGACTTCCGGGCCCGGCTGCACACCGGGGAGGCGCTGGTCCGGCTCACCCCGGAAGGCGCCCGGCGGCTCGGCGTGGCGTCCGCGGGCGAGGGCTGGACGGAGGCCCGGGTGCCCATCGAGTCGGTGGACCACGCGCACGGGGAGTTCCTGCGGCTCGGCGCCGAGGTCGAGGTCTTGGAACCGGCCGAACTCCGCGACCGCGTCGCCGGGACGGTACGGGCGTTGGCCGACCGCTACCGCGCGTGATCCGAGGGCGGGCTCAGGCCGGGCCCGGGCCGGGCCCAGGCCGGGCTCGGGCCGGACCCAGGCCGGAACCAGGCCGGGCTCAGGCGACGAAGTGGTCGAACTCGCCGGCCTTCGCGCCGCGGACCCAGGCCAGGAACTTGGTGCGGGTGGTGGTGACGATGTGGGTGGGGTCGTTCGACTCGCGGATGTAGACGAACTCGCCGTCGGAGGCGATTTCCAGATAGTCGGCCGTGTCCGAGCCCAGGCTCGACTTCTGCCACTCGAGGTGTTCCACGGGTGCCCTCCTGATCGTGTGCGGCGGCCGGGATGAGGGTACTGCCCCGAGAGCACCGGAGGCGTCATCGTTTCGGTCATGTCAATTCGTGCGAGGCGTTGTGCTATTCCATTGGGGTGTCAGTCGTTCCTACACTGAAGCCCCGCCGCACGGGGGCTGCGGGAGGCAGGTTGCCGACGGGCCCGGGGGAGGCGCGTGTGACTGACCGGGGCTGGGACGAGGACGACACCCGGCCGTACTTCTTCCTCTCCTACGCGCACACCCCGAAAGCCGGTGCGCGGGGCGCCGGCGACCCCAACCACTGGGTCCGGCAGCTGTACCGGGACCTCTGCGAGGCGGTGCTCCAACTCACCACCGTCCCCGACGGGGTACCGGTCGGCTTCATGGACGAGTCCATGCACCAGGGCGAGTTGTGGGCCGACCGGCTGTCCGACGAACTGGCCAGCTGCCGGGTCTTCGTTCCGCTCTACTCCCCCCGGTACTTCAACAGCGTGCCGTGCGGGCAGGAGTGGCACGCCTTCACCCGGCGACCGGTCTACCCGGCGAACCTGGACTCCGAGCGCACCAGCGGCATCGTCCCGGTGCTCTGGGCGCCGATGAGCCGCTACCGGCTGCCCAAGGTGGCCGGCGAACTCCAGTTCAACCACGCGAGTTTCGGGCCCGACTACGCCACCGAGGGTCTGTACGCGCTGATGAAGCTCAGCTACTTCCGTTCCGCGTACGAGCTGGCCGTGCACCGCCTGGCGGCCCGGATCGTGCAGGTGGCGGAGGAGACGGTGATCCCGATCGGGCGGCGGCTGGAGTTCAACGGCCTCCCCAGCGCCTTCAACGTCACCGCCCCGACCAAGCAGCTGCGGATCTCGGTGCTCGCCTACCACCGGGGCGAACTTCCGGAGGAGCGCAATCCCGACTACTACGGTGAGCGGCGCACCGACTGGCACCCGTACCGGCCGGTCGGTTCGCCCATCGCGCAGCACGCGGTGCGGCTGGCACGGCAGTTGGGGTTCCAGCCGACGGTGCACGAGTTCGACGACGAGGTCGAGTCGATCATCGACGGCAACGCCGAGGCCCCCGGCCTGCTGCTGCTCGACCGGTGGGCGCTGCGCGACCCGCGCCGGCGCGAACTGGTACGGCGCTTCGACCGGTCGGACGCCACCTGGGTGAGCGTCCTGGAGCCGTGGAACGCCGACGACCCGGAGTGCGAGGAACACGCCGGTGAGCTGGGCGAACTGAGCGACGACGCCCTGCGCATCACCCGGCGCGCGAGCCGCCCCAGCTTCCTCGGCGCCACCGGCCCGACCGGGCTGCACTCGCTGGAGGACTTCGACGACGCGCTGCCCAGGGCCGCGATGAAGGCCAAGTACGCCTTCGAGGGCCGCACCAGGGCCGAGCCGGAGGAACCGCCGCCGCCCCGGCCGAGCCTGCGGGACGCCTTCCGGCGCGGCGGGGGAGGGTACGGACCGGACGGATCCGGGCCGGACCCCTTCGACGAGGACCAGGGGCAGGACCCGGGCGGCGGCCAAGGCGGCCAGGGCGGCCAGGGCGGCCAAGCCGCCAACGGGAACGGCCGAGGCGGCCAAGTCGCCAACGGCCGGGGCGCATACGGCCAGGGCCACGGCAACGGCCACGACAACGGAAACCGCGACGACCCGTACCGCGAGCACGACCCGCACCGCGACGACGGCGATGACCCCGATGACGGGATGGCGCCCCTGGGAGGACGAGGAAACCGATGACCGACAACCGCACCAGGAACCTCCGCCTCGGGGGCCTCACCGCCGCCGACCTGGCCGCCCAGCGCGCGGCCGAGCGGCAGGCCGCGGAGCAGGACCGCAACGGCCGGATCATCACCTTCTACTCCTACAAGGGCGGCACCGGCCGCACCATGGCGCTCGCCAACACCGCCTGGATCCTGGCCGCCAACGGCTTCCGGGTGCTCACCGTGGACTGGGACCTGGAGGCGCCGGGCCTCGCCAAGTTCTTCCACCCCTTCCTCGACCCGGCCTCCCTGGCCGGCACCACCGGGATGATGGACCTGATCGCCGAGTACCGCGAGGAGGCGCTGCGCCCGGTCGAGCACGCCGAGGGCTGGCACCTGGACTTCGCCCGGGTGCACCCGCACGCGCTGTCGCTCACCTGGCCGCACTTCCCGTCCACCGGCAGCCTGGACTTCCTCTCCGCGGGCCAGTTCAACCGGGACTACTCCGAGGCCGTCACCCACCTCGACTGGGACATCTTCTACGACCGCTTCGACGGCGGGCAGTTCTTCGACGCCCTCAAGGCCGACATGGCCAAGCGCTACGACTACGTGCTGATCGACTCCCGCACCGGCCTGTCCGACATCGCCGAGATCTGCACCGTCCAGATGCCCGACGACCTGGTGGTCTGCTTCACCCTGAGCGACCAGTCGATCGACGGCGCCTCCCGGATCGCCCAGCACATCCACGACCGCTACCGCGAGCGCGGCATTCGCATCCTGCCCGTCCCGATGCGCATCGACGAGGGCGAGAAGGAGAAGGCGGACGCCGGCCGGGCGCTCGCCCGGGTCCGCTTCGACGGCCTGCCCTCCGGCCTCAACGGTGAGGAACTCGCCCAGTACTGGGGCTCGGTGGAGATCCCGTACCGGCCGTTCTACGCCTACGAGGAGATCCTCGCGACCTTCGGCGACCAGACCGGCACCCCCACCTCGATGCTGGCCGCCTGCGAGCGGCTGACCTCGATGCTCACCGACGGCCGGGCCCCCGGCCTGCCGCCGATGGACGAGGCGGTCCGGCTGCGCTACGTGGACGCGTTCACCCGCCGCCGCCCGTCCGTCCCCGCCGACCTCTACCTCTCCTACGTCCCCGAGGACCGGATGTGGGCGGACTGGATCGAGTCCGTCCTCACCCGGGCCGGCTTCCGGGTGCTGCCCCGCGACCTCAGCGCCGGCACCGACCCGCGCGAGGAGACCGAGCGCGGCATCGACTCGGCGTTCCGGACGGTCGCCGTGCTCTCGCCCGCCTACCAGCGCTCCCCGCAGGCCCGGGCGCTGTGGGAGTCGGTGGTCAGCTCCGACCCGTCCGGGACGAGGCGCCAGCTGCTGCCCGTCCGGGTCGGGGACGTCCGGCTCACCGCGCCGTTCAGCAACCGCAACCCGGTCGACCTGGTCGGCCGCGACGAGACGCAGTCGATCCAGAGCCTGCTGCGCGCACTCGGCCGCGGCGACGTCGCGCTCGAGGACGCGCCCAACGGCGGGCCGCGGTTCCCCGGCAGCAAGCCGTCGGTCTGGGACGTCCCGCCGCGCAACCCGTCCTTCACCGGCCGCTCCGCCGTCCTGGAACAGCTGCGCAACCAGCTGCGCGGCGGCATGGCGGCCGTGCTGCCCACCCCGCAGACCCTGTACGGGCTCGGCGGCGTCGGCAAGACCCAGGTGGCGCTGGAGTACGCCCACCGCTTCATGTCCGACTACGACCTGGTCTGGTGGATCGACGCCGAGCAGACCGAGCTGGTCGCCCCGGCGCTCGCCGAACTCGCCCGCCGGCTCGGCCTGCGGGTCGGCGACTCGGTGACCGAGGCCGCCGAGGCCGCCCGGGAGGCGCTGCGCCGCGGCGTGCCCACCTCGCGCTGGCTGCTGATCTTCGACAACGCCGACGAGCCGGCCGAGATCCGCCGCTTCTTCCCCGGCGGCTCCGGCCACATCCTGGTCACCTCCCGCAACCAGGCCTGGACCGGGCACGCCGAGGCGCTGGAGGTCGACGTCTTCACCCGCGGCGAGAGCGTCGAGCACCTGTGCCGGCGCGCCCGCAGCCTCTCCCGGCCGGACGCCGACCGGGTCGCCGAAGCCGTCGGCGACCTGCCGCTGGCCGTCGAGGTGGCCGCCGCCTGGCTGGACACCACCGGCACCCCGGTCGAGACCTACGTCGCCCAGCTGCACGCCGAGGCGGCCCGCGCCCTGGCCGTCGGCCGCCCCGCCGACTACCCGACGCCGGTCGCCGCGACCTGGAACGTCTCCATCGGCCGGCTGCGCCAGCAGTCCCCGGCGGCCGTGCGGCTGCTGCAGCTGTGCGCGTTCTTCGCGCCCGAGCCGATCTCGATGAACCTCTTCTACAGCGACCAGATGATCCGGGCGCTGGTGAAGTACGACGCCGACCTCAGCGACAAGTTCATGCTGGGCAAGGTGATCCAGGCGATCGGCCGGTACGCGCTGGCCAAGGTCGACGCGGGCAGCAACAGCTTCCAGGTGCACCGCCTGGTCCAGGCGGTGATCCGGGCGGGGATGACCGCCGACGAGCAGGAGATCGCCGTCCACGAGGTGCACCGCATCCTCACCGGCGCCCGGCCCGTCCTCGGCGACACCGACGACCCGGCCAACTGGCCCGCCTTCGACGAGATCTGGCCGCACCTGTCGCCGTCCAAGGCGCACAACTGCGACGAGGCGGACACCCGGCAGCTGCTCATCGACCGGGTCCGCTACCTGTGGAAGCGCGGCGAGCTCGACCGCGCCCGCGACCTCGGCCACGCCCTCGACGCCGAGTGGACCAGCAAGCTCGGCGAGGACGACCGGCAGACCCTGCTGCTGCGCTTCCAGCTCGCCAACGTGCTGCGCTCCCAGGGCAATTACGCCGAGGCCCTGGCGCTGGACGAGTCCACCCTGGAGCGCCAGCGGGCCCTGCTCGGCGAGCACCACCCGTACACCCTGATGACGGCCGGCTCGCTCGGCGCCGACCGCCGGGCACTCGGCCGGTTCCAGGCCGCGCTCGACCTCGACCGCGAAATCCTCGACCAGTTCCGCGAGTTGTTCGGCGACGACAACCCGCGCACGCTCTCCATGGCGAACAACCTGGCGATCGACTACCGGCTGGTCGGCGACAGCGAGGCCGCCCGCGAACTCGACCAGGAGACCCTCGACCGGCGCACCGCCGTGCTCGGCCCCAAGCACCCCTACACCCTGTCCACCAAGTCCAACCTGGCCCGCGACCTGCGCGAACTCGGCGACTACCGGGGCTCGGTGGACCTGCTGCAGGAGGTCACCTCCGACCTCGGCGACGTCCTCGACCCGGACCTGCCGGAGAATCTGCGCAACGCCAAGTCGCTGGCCGTCTCACTGCGCCGGATCGGGCAGCTCGCCGAGGCCCGCCGGATCACCAAGGAGACCTACGAGCGCTACCTGGAGCGCTACGGCGCCGACGCCCCGGACGCGCTGGCCTGCGCGCTCAACCTGGCCGCCGACCACAGCGCCTCCGGTGACAAGGAGGCCGCCCGCGACCTCTGCTCCACCGTCTTCGAGGGCCACCGCCGGCTGTTCGGCGACGAACACCCCTTCACCCTGGCCTGCGCCAACAACCTCGGCATCTACCTGCGCGGCAGTGGCGACGTCCAGGGCGCCATCGAGCGCGGCCGGCTCACCGTCGAAGGGCTCACCCGTTCGGTCGGGCCGGAGCACCCGTACACCCTCAACGCGATGATCAACCTGGCCAACGCGTACGGCGACGACGGGCAGCTGGCGCTCGCCGAACAGCTCGGCCGGGCCGCCCACCAGGGCCTGTGCGCGCGCTACTCGCCGCAGCACCCGGACGCGGTGGCCTGCGAGGCCAACCTGGCGGTCACCCTGCGCACGGCGAGCCGGCACACCCAGGCCGCCGAACTGCGCTCGCGGTCGATCGCCGAGCTGATCCGGCAGTTCGGCGAGGAACACCCCAACACGGTGTCGGCGCGCGGCTGGAAGCGGATCAACCGCGACCTGGAACCGCAGCCCGTGTGACCGCGGGGGCGGGGTACGCTGCCGAGCCATGGCCAACACCCCGCCCCCGGTCCTGGTCACCCGGCGCCTCGCGCCCGGTGTCATCGAACGCCTCACCGCGCACCACGCCGTCACCTGCCACGACTCCGACCTGGCGATGGACCGGGCCGAGCTGCTCGCCGCCGTCCGCGGCCGGCGGGCCGTGCTCACCACCCTGGACGACCGGGTGGACGGCGAGTTCCTGGACGCGGCCGGCCCCGGGCTGCGGATCGTCGCCAACCACGCCGTCGGCTACCACAACATCGACCTGGCCGCCTGCGCCGAGCGCGGCGTGCTGGTCTCCCACACCCCCGGCGTGCTCACCACCGCCACCGCCGACATGGCCTGGGCGCTGCTGCTGTCCGCCACCCGCCGGCTCGGCGAGGGCGAGCGGCTGCTGCGCTCCGGCGCCGCCTGGACCTGGGCGCCCAACTTCCTGCTCGGCCTGGAACTGGCCGGCACCCCGCTGGGCGTGCTCGGCATGGGCCGGATCGGGCAGGCGGTGGCCCGCCGGGCCCGCGCTTTCGACATGCCGGTCAGCTACCACAACCGCCGCGCCCTGCCGCCCGAGCAGGCCGCGGACGCCGACTGGAAGCCGCTGGAGGAACTGCTCGCCACCTCCACCGTGCTGGTCGTCACCTGCCCGCTGAGCGAGGCCACCCGGCACCTGCTGGACGCCCGCCGGCTGGCGCTGCTGCCGCCCGGCGCCGTGGTGGTCAGCATGACCGCCGGGGTGGTGGACGAGGAGGCGCTGGCCGCCGCGCTGGAGTCCGGCGCGCTGTTCGCCGCCGCCGTGGACAACTTCGAGCACGAGCCCGCCGTCCCGTCCGCGCTGCTCGCCCAGGAGCGCGCGGTGCTGGCCCCCCACCTGGGCAGCGCCACCGTGGCCACCCGGCAGGCGATGGGCGGCCTCGCGGTGGACAACGTCCTCGCGGTGCTCGGCGGCGGCGAGCCGCTGACGCCGGTGAAGCCCTGAGGGCGGTCCGGGCCTGAGGGCCGGGGCTACCGGGTCTTCGGCTGCTCGTAGTACGTGGCGGTGAGGATCCAGGCGACGAGGGGGCCGTGGACCTCCCGCGCCTGCTCCAGAGTCGTGCCGGCCGGGTCGGTCGAGACGTGCTCGCGCAGGTTCCGCCGGCCCTTCCGGGGCATCTGCCAGGCGGTCATCAGACGGTCGCCCGGAATGTCCCAGTCGAGTTCGCCGTAGCCCTGCCCGTCGTGGACGCGGTGGGGACCGGGGCTGACGGGATCCGGTTTGGGTTCGAACCCGTCCCGGTGGTGCGACGGCTGGGTCGGCAGGCGCTCGATCAGTTCGGGAACCGCCTGCTCGATGGGCGCCGACGGCGCGAAGTAGGCGATGATCCGCAGGTGCCCGGTCAGCGCGAGCTCGATCCCGGGAGTCGCGTGGGGGAGCTGGATGAAGCCCAGCCGTGAACCCCGCCGACAGCTGTCGATCGCCTGACTGAGGACGGGCCGGAGTTCGTGGGTCCGCGCGAGCTCCGACAGCCGCGCCCGCAGCTGTTCCTCGGCCTCCTCGCGGGCCTGCCGGACGGCCTTCGAACGGACGACCCGCCGCAGCCGCCACGTCGCCGGCACACCGGAGGCGAACACCGCCTTTCCAGCGACGAAGAAGAGGAGCACGACCAACCCCAGGACCTGCATCACCTTCGCCGGCACACGGCGCCAGTTGCTCATCCGCCCATGCTCGCCGAGCGGGCCCACCCCGCACCTGAGTACGCGTACTCAGAAGTAGGTCCGGCTTGCGGTCAACCCGCCGCCCAGGCCAGGGCGGTGGTCATCACCCGGAACGCGCCGAAGTGTGCGGCGCCGGGTTCCAGGAAGAGTTCGGCGCGGGGGATGTGGTCGGCCAGCCAGCGTGAGTGGTCGACCGGGGAGAACTGGTCGTCGGCGCCGTGCCAGAGCCAGGTCGGCACCCGGATGGAGCCGACCTCGAAGCCCCAGTGGGCGGTGAAGGCCAGCACGTCGTCGATCCAGCCGTCCGCGCCGTGCCGGAACGCCTCCCGGTAGTTGCTCTGCAGCATCCGCCGCAGCCCGCTGTCGGCCACCACCTCCCGGTCGGCGGGGGAGAGTTCGGTGCGCAGGCCGTTCAGCAGCCGGACCGGGTCGTCCTTGATCTGCCGGGAGCGGAACTCCATCGCGTCGGCGATCCGGCCGTGCCCGCGCTCGGCCTCCTGGTACGCGCGGACGTTGGACGGGGTCATCCCGGCGTACCAGTCCAGGCCGGCCGCGTCCCGCGGCGCCAGGCCCACCAGCACCGCGGCCCGGCTGACCCGCTCCGGCAGCAGCGCCGCGCAGGCCAGCGCGTGCGGGCCGCCGCCCGAGCGGCCCAGCACCGCGAAGCTGTCCAGCCCGAACTCGTCCGCGATGGTCCGCACGTCGGCCGCCGCCGCGCTCACCCTGCGGCCGAACAGCCGGGTCGAGTCGCCGTAGCCGGGCCGGTCGTACGAGATCAGCCGGACGCCGAGCCGGTACAGCACGGTGCTGCGCGGGTGCGGGCCGACCCTGCTGCCCGGCATGCCGTGCAGCAGGAACACCGGCCGGCCGCGCGGGTCGCCGAGGGACTCGACCGCGAGGGCGCGGTCGTCCGCGGTCTTGACCATCCGTAACGACACCTGCGGCCTCCTCAGTGCTCCCGGTCGGTTCGGTGCCCCGGGTCGCTTCCGTGGTCCCGGTCGGTCGCCCGCGCCGGGTGGGTCTCCTGTGCCGGGCCGGTCCCTCCGTCCCGGTCGCTCTGCTGCTCCCGGCTCTCGTCCTGCTCCGGGCCCCCGTCCTGCTCCCGGCTCTCCTCCTGCTCCCGGTCGGCGGTGGTGCGCACCTCCCGGCGGGCCTGCCAGGTGGTGTGCTCGCGGGAGATCGCGTCCTCGGCGTCCCGGGCCAGGCGGGCCCAGATCTCCTCGGCCTCCGGCGAGTCCACGTCCAGGTCGGCGAGCTGGCGCAGGATCTGCGCCAGCTCCTCGGCGGCCAGCCCGTACGCGGCCGCCAGCGGCCGGTACTGGCGCAGCTGCGCCCAGGCGGTGACCGAGGCGGCCACCGCCGAGACGGTACCCAGCGCGTCGTAGCTGAACGCGCCGAGCGCCCGCAGCAGCGCGAGCACCAGCCCGAGCGCGGGCAGCAGCACGCCCAGCACCCCGGCCCAGTACCCGGCCCTGGCGCAGTAGCGGGCCTTGGCGCGGTACCAGTCGTGCTGCAGCCGGATCCGCTCGCCCAGGTACACCTCGCGGCGCACCGCCAGCGGCTGCTCGCGCAGGTCGCGCATGGCCGCGGTGATCCCCACCCCGTTGCCCGGGACGGCCACCGGGCTGTCCCGGAAGGCGCCGAGCACCCGGCCGAGCTGGAAGCGGTACAGGCCCTCGGCGTCCGGCAGGGCGCGCGGCGGCGGCTGGTAGGCGTCGGCCCGGACGGCGTACTTCCAGGCGAGGGTCTTCACCGACTCGGCGGCCGCCCGGCCCTCGTACCAGAGGCCCTGCGGGTTCTGCCGGCTGATCACCACCGCGAGCGCGACCGCGCCGAGGTAGGCGACGGCGGCCGGCCAGGCCCAGGGCTCGCCGTCGGCCGAGCCGGTGGCGGCCGCGACCACCAGCAGGACCAGTTCCCAGGCGGAGAGCAGGACGGAGCGCCGCTGCCCGTGCAGCGAGGCCGCGTCGGCGGCCCAGAAGAGCTCGGGCAGCAGGTCCCGCTCGCGCACCCATCCGGTCCGTTCCGCACCAGACGCCATGTTCGGCCCCCACCCGTCGCTCCGGTCGCACCGCTCTCCTGCCCCGGGCGGCTTCCCGGTACGCCTGGCGCGGCCCGGGGCGGCCCGCATTGGCCGGGAAGGTCCGGTGGATTGTCCGGTACTCCCCGTGTTCGGTCCGGTACCTAGCGTGCGCGACACCCCGGGGGCCGGCGGGTGTCGCGGTGGGCCCCCGGCGGGTGCCTCAGTAGGTGCCTCAGTAGGTGTAGAGGACCCGGTCGGCGTTGTCGGCCATCTGCCGGGCGTTCCACTCGGTGCCGCCGGGGACGTTGCCGGAGCGGAACAGCGGCGGGGCGGGGGCGTCCCCGGCGGCCGCCCGGTCGGCCAGCCGGCCGACCGCCGAGGCGACCACGGCCTGCATCAGCGCGCTGGTCACGATGGTGGAGACCGGGCCGAAGGTGGTCTCGGCGCCCGGGTGGGTGAGCTCGCCGTCGCCGACCGCGATCTTGCTGTCCAGCACCACGTCGCAGTGGTCCTTCAGATAGGTGCCGGACGGGTGCGCCGAGGCCACCTCCGCCGGGTAGGCCAGCGAGGTCACCCCGATCACCTTCAGGCCGCGGTCCCGGGCGTACCGGGCCAGCTCGACCGGCATGACCTGACGGCCGGAGAGCGAGATCACGAACAGCAGGTCGCCGGTGGTCGCCGGGGTGAGGTCCAGGGTCGCGGTGGCGAGTCCGGAGACCCGCTCCAGGGCGCTCGACAGCGGGGCGGGCATCACCGTCACCCCGGTCACCCCCGGTACGTTCAGCAGGTTCATCGGGACCAGTCCGCCGGCCCGGTAGACCACGTCCTGGGCCGGCAGCGCGGAGTGCCCGGCACCGAAGGTGAACACCCGGCGGCCGTCGGCCATCGCCTCCGCCAGCAGCGCGGCGGCGGCCTCGATGGTGTCGGCCTCCTCCTCGCGGACCCGCTGGAGGTGGGCGATCGCGGCGTCGAAGTACCTGCCGACCAGGTCGTTCATCGGGTGCCTCCGCTCTCTGCCGGTGAGGGAGCCGGCCGGGTGGGACGGTCCGGGTGGTCCAGACCGCCGGTGGAGAAAGCTACGGCGAGCACGGTCGCGCTCCGGTGGTACCGCTGTCAACAGCAACGAAATCCCGTCCCCGGGGCCCCGGCGCGGACCCGGTTGTCGCCCGGGTACGTCAGAATTGGCGGTGAGGACACCGAAGAACGGAGCCAGCGGCGATGTCTGGGCTGATCGACACCACTGAGATGTACCTTCGCACCATCCTGGAACTGGAGGAGGAGGGCATCGTCCCGATGCGCGCCCGGATCGCGGAGCGCCTGGAACAGAGCGGTCCGACGGTCAGCCAGACGGTCGGCCGGATGGAGCGCGACGGCCTGCTCCAGGTCGCCGGGGACCGCCACCTCGAACTCACCGAGGACGGCCGGAAGCTCGCGGTGCGCGTCATGCGCAAGCACCGCATCGCCGAGTGCCTGCTCGTCGACGTGATCGGGCTGGAGTGGGAGCAGGTGCACGAGGAGGCCTGCCGCTGGGAGCACGTGATGAGCGAGACGGTCGAGCGCAAGGTGCTCGCCATGCTCGGGCACCCCACCCAGTCCCCGTACGGCAACCCGATCCCGGGCCTGGACGAGCTGGGCGACACCAAGGCGGAGGGCGAGGGCTTCGACGCCGGGCTCGTCCCGCTGGACACCGTCAAGCCGGGCGAGGCCGGGGCCGACGTGGTGGTCCGCCGGATCGGCGAGCCGATCCAGACCGACAGCGCGTTGATGAGCACCCTGCGCCGGGCCGGCGTCCGGCCGGGCTCCACGGTCAAGGTGAACGCGGGTGTCGGCGTCGGGGGCGTGCTGGTCGGCACCGGGGAGAACGCGGCCGAGCTGGGCAAGGACATCGCCCAGCACGTCTTCGTCGCCCAGCCCTGAGTCACCGCCCGAGGTACTGCGGCTCCATCTGAGGCACTGCGGCTCCGGACGGCCGAGTGGGCCCGCTGCTCCCCTTGCAGCGGGCCCCACTCGTCCTCCCCGTCCCTCCCTGCTCCCCTCCGCTCCCTCCCTGTCCCTCCCGGCTCCCCTCCGCCGCCCCGCTCGGCTTCCCCGTCCGAGCGGCCCTCCGGCGACCCCCTCACACCGCAATTCCTCCCCTCGGCCGATCATGGCAATCCTTGAGTGCTGTCACTCGTACGAGGGGCTTTCCCGGTTGACCAGCGGGTAGACCGAAGCCTTATCCGGACGTGCGCGATCCGGACGTGCGTGATCGGGACCTGCGCGCCCCGGGCCAGCAAGATCGGGACCCCGTGCATCCGGACGTGCGTATGACGGGCCCCGCCTCCGGTGGGAGGCGGAGCCCGTCACTCGCGCGCGTGGTGTCGCGCGGTGCGCGCCCCGGCCCGGTAGGCGGGGGCGGCCGTTCCGGGAGGGCGTTCGGCGGGGAGGCCGGTTCAGCCCACCGGCGTCGGCTGGGCGGCCTGGGGGGCGTGGTGGGCGGGCGCCTCGCGGCCGCAGGCGTACGCGAGCGGGCTGATCAGCTCCGCGGCGTCCGGCAGCCAGCGGTTGAGCGCGGAGGGGGAGCGGGCCCACTGGGCGTACCCGGTGGAGCCGATCCGGGAGGGCGGGGCGACCGTCCAGTCGCCCTCGCCGCGGGCGACCAGGTCCAGCCGGCCGGGCGGCCAGCCGAGCTTGCGGAGCATCTCCGGGAGCTTGGCCGCGACGCCGGGCAGCACCAGGAAGTGCAGCCGCCGGCCGATCCGTCCGGGCGCGGCCGGCAGCACCGCCACCGGGCCGAGCTGGAGGTCCATCCGTTCCATCCGGGCCAGCGCCAGGCAGCCGGCCGTCTCCGGCACGTCCAGGACGTCGAAGGACCGTCCGGTGGGCAGCAGGATCGAGGCCTGGGGCCGCTCGGTCCACCAGCGCCGCACCGCGCCGGGCCCGGCGCTCGCCTTGCGGGCCCAGTCCGCGTCCAGCGGGTGGGCGCCCGGCAGCGTGCAGCGCGGGTCGCCGCAGGAGCAGCGGGAGGGTCCGTCGCCGTCGATCAGCCAGGCGCCCGGGGCCACCTCCCAGTGGCGGTTCTCGGCGTAGCCGACGGCTTCGATGAGCAGCGGGGGCAGACCGGCGTTCTTGTCCTGGCCGGGGGCGTCGGGGATGTCTTCCACGGGCTGCTCAACTACCGTGCGTGAGGCTGGTTACGGCCCGGCGGTGCCCGGTTGGGCGCATCCCGGCAATGTCACCCGTTCCGGTTACTCGACCGAGTTGGTGCGGCCGGGGGCGGGCGCAGCGGGGGCGCACGGGAGCATTTCCCAGGGCGCAAGGGGGGTGCGGATCGTCACCGTGGGTATCCCGCTGGCGTTGCTGATCGCTAACCTGGTGTCAGATTCCTTGGACGGTCGGACAGTCGGCAACAGATCAGCAGAATCGTCGCCCACCGGCCGGGACCGGAGGGTGTGGGGAGGCGAAGCCCAATGGCCGCGAGACCACTCGTCGCACGACAGCCCAACGAGCGTCTGCAGCAACTGATCCAGGAGGCCAGCTGCTCCAACGCCGGCCTGGCCCGGAGGGTCAACCTCTGCGGCGCCGAGCACGGCCTGGACCTGCGGTACGACAAGACCTCCGTCGCCCGCTGGCTGCGTGGTCAGCAGCCGCGCGGGCAGGCGCCGGCCGTGATCGCCGAGGCCCTGGGCCGCAAACTCGGCCGCAGCGTGTCGGTCGAGGAGATCGGCATGGCGGACGGCAAGAACCTCAGCTCCGGCATCGGGCTGCAGTTCGCGCCGACCCTGGGCGCCGCCCTGGAGCAGGTCTGCGAACTCTGGCGCAGTGACGTCGGCCGGCGGGACTTCCTGACCGGGGCGACGGTCGCCGCCTCCGCGTTGGTGGAGCCCAGCCGGGACTGGCTGATCACCCCGCCGGACCCGGTGGTCGCGCGCACCGGCGGGCCCCGGGTCGGCCC
Organism: Kitasatospora xanthocidica; assembly: GCF_014656195.1. Classification (GTDB taxonomy): domain Bacteria; phylum Actinomycetota; class Actinomycetes; order Streptomycetales; family Streptomycetaceae; genus Kitasatospora; species Kitasatospora xanthocidica. The sequence continues at coordinate 126,587 of NZ_BNBY01000014.1, forward strand.
GACCGACGTGGCCGCGATCAAGGCGACCACCGCGATGCTGGTCGACCTGGACCATCGCTTCGGCAGCGGGCACGTGCGCCCGGTCGTGGTGCACTACCTCAACTCGGTGGTCTCCGGCCTGCTCGGCGGCGCCTACCGGGAGGAGACCGGTCGCCAACTCTTCGCCGCGGTCGCCCGGTTGACTGAGCTGGCCGGCTACATGGCGGTGGACACCGGGCAGCCCGGGCTGGCCCAGCGCTACTACATCCAGGCGCTGCGGCTCGCCCAGGCGGCCGACGACCGCGGCTACGGCGGCTACGTGCTGGCCGCCTCGATGAGCCACCTGGCGGCCACCCTCGGCAACCCGCGGGAGATCGCCCAACTCGCCCGCGCCGCACAGGAGGGCGCCCGGTCGGTCGCCACCCCGACGGCGATGGCGATGTTCTACGCCGCCGAGGCCCGCGGCCACGCCCTGCTCGGCGACGCCCGCTCCTGCGAGACGGTGGCGGCCAGGGCGCTGGAGATGATGGAGAAGCGCCGCGCGGAGGACGATCCGGACTGGATCGCCCACTTCGACGACGCCTACCTCGCGGACGAGCTGGCCCACTGCCACCGGGACCTGGAACAGGCCGGCCAGGCCGAGCACTACGCCCGCCGGGCGCTCGACCTGCACCCGCCGACCCGGGTCCGGCGCCGCGCGGTGGACCTGGTGCTGCTGGCCACCGCGCAGTTGCAGCAGCGGGACCTGGAACGCGCCTGCGAGACGGGCACCCAGGCGGTCCGGCTGCTGAGCGGGCTGCGCTCCAACCGGGGCGTGGAGTACCTGGACGAGTTCCGGCGCCGGCTGGAGCCGTACCGGGAGCAGCGGGTGGTCCGGGAGTTCCACGCCAGGGCGGACGCGGAGGCCGCCTGACCGGGGGCGGGCCCGTACCGTCGGTGAGGGGAGCGTGACGGATGTCCCGCCCACGTGGTCACCCGGTGAGGTGAACCGGTAGCGTGGGCGCGACGTCCAAGGAACTGTGATGCTCCCAAGAACCGACGAGATGTGGTCCGCCGTCAGTGCGCGGTCCTGCACAGGTGAGGAATCGCGTTGAGTCAGCGCCGCTCGTACCCCAACTCGGGTGACTTCAACCTGGACGACCTGTTCCGCCCCGAACCCGGCCAGCAGCAGGGCCAGCCGGCCCAGCCCCAGCCCCAGCACCCGTTCCCGGGGCAGCACGGACAGCCCGGCCAGCACGGACAGCCGGGCCACCCGCAGGGGCACTCGGCGGTGCCGCCGGTCGGGCAGCCGTCCGGGCAGCCGGAGTACCTCGGCGAGGGCGGGCACGCGCTGCCGACCCAGGCCATGCCCGAGCAGCCGATGCCGGGCCAGCCGATGCCCGGCCAGTCCCTGGCGGGCCAGCCGATGGCGGGCGCCCCCTGGGGTGCGCCGCAGCCCGGGTACGGCGGTCCGCAGCCCGAGCAGGCCCCGGAGACCCAGTACCTGCCGCCGTACCCGGTCGCCGACCCGCAGGCGGCCGGCTACCCGGCGCCGCAGGCCCAGCCCGGCTTCCCGCAGCAGCAGCCCGCGCCCGGCTACCAGGCGTACCCGCCGGCCGCGCAGCCGCAGCCGGGCTACCAGTCGGCGCAGGAGTACGGGCAGGGCTACGCCCCGGAGCGCGGCTACGACGCCGACGCGACCCAGGGGGGCGGGTCCGCCCGCGGCGGCCGCCCGTCCAGCAAGCTGATCATCGGCGGGGTGGTGGCGGGCTGCGCGGCGGCCGGCATCCTGGTCGCCGTCCTGATGAGCGGCGGCGACACCAAGGACCCCAAGAAGACCACCCCGGTGGCCGCCGCCACCACCACCGGCGCGGCGACCGGCACGGCGAGCGCGAGCGGCTCCGGCGCCGCCGTCGACCCGGACGTCAAGGCGCAGGCGCAGCCGCTGTCGGACCTGCTGGGCACCGCGAGCGACAGCCGCAGCTCGGTCGTCTCCGCGGTCGCCTCGGTGCAGAAGTGCGACAAGCTGCCCGAGTCCCAGCAGGCCCTCACCGCCGCGGCCGGCAAGCGCCGCGAGCTGCAGACCAAGCTGGGCCAGCTGAAGACGGACAAGCTGCCGGGCGGGCAGCAGCTGGTCGAGCAGCTGAACGCGGCCTGGACCGCCTCGGCCCAGGCCGACGACGAGTACGCGGCCTGGGCACAGGACGCGCAGGCCTCCTGCGACGCCAAGAAGCAGGACAACCAGCACTACAAGAACGCCGTCCAGGCCAGTGGCACCGCGACCAACGCGAAGAAGCAGGCCTCGACGCTCTGGAACACCATCGCCGGCCAGACCGGCCTGCCCAACCGGGGCGACGGCGACCTCTGACGCGAAGGGGCGGGCCGTGGCGGCCCGCCCCGCACCGGCCCGCCCCGAGCCGAAGGGCGCGCCGGTGCCGAAAGGGAGAAGCGACAAGCGAGGGACGAGCGCCGGAGCGCCGACCGTCGGCACCGGATCCCGAGCGCCCGGAGGCGAGCGGGCGAGTAACAGCCCGCCCCCGCTCGTCAGGCCGGCGGGCGGCCTCCGGTGAGCACCCAGCGGACGTCCACGAAACCCGGCTGCTGCAGGGTCATCCGGCCGTTCTTGACCACCTGGTAGGTGACCCAGGTGTTCACCAGCCGGGGCGAGGCGGTGCTGGGCAGCATGTTGGTGGTGCCCCAGTTCAGCGGCGGGGTGAGCCCGACGTCGATGCCCTCGCCGGCGTCCAGCAGCGTGGTGATCGACTTCGACGTGACCGGTTTGCCGGCCTCCGACAGCTTCTGCGCCACCAGCCGGAACACCTCGTAGGCGACCCAGGTGGTCTGCACCCCGGGGTCGGAGACGTCGATGGTGTTCCCGCCGGTGGTGTCGGCGCGCACCACCGAGCGCAGCCCGTCCCAGATCTTCGCCGACTCCGGCGGGTACCAGCTGGTGACGTAGGCGCCGCTGAGCGGGCCGGAGTCGCCGCCGGTGGAGTCGACCACCGACTGCTGCACGCTGCCGATCACCGAGGCGATCCGGGTGTTCTTCGGGGTCAGCCGCCGGTAGGAGTCCAGCAGGTTGCCGGTCGGCTCGGCGGCCAGCGCGCTGGTGACGCAGTTGCCCGGTTCGTCCTTGCCGAGCGCCTTGCGGGCCACCGCGGTGTAGTCCGAGGACTGCTCGGGCGCCTTGACGTCCTGCAGCTTGATCCCGGCCGGCCGCAGCGCGGTGCCGAGGTAGCCGAGCAGGTTGTCGCCGGCCGGGGTGTCCGGGCGGACCAGCGCCACGGTCTTGCAGCCGGCGTCCACCAGCTGGCGGCCGTTGCCGGCGATCAGCGCGGGCATGCCGCCGTCGACCGGGTAGGACAGCGGGCTGGCGAACTCGGGCTGGGAGAGTCCGTACCCGCCGATCAGCGGGATGCCGGCCCGTTCCAGCACCGGCATGAAGGCGTCGCCCCACTGGCTGTAGGAGCCGATCACGGCGACCACCTTGGCGTCCACCGCCTGCTGGGCGCAGGCCCGGGCGCCGTCGGCGCTGTTGTGCTCGTTGCAGGTGAGCACCCGCAGCCGGTGCCCGTTCAGTCCGCCCTTGATGTTGACGTCCTGGCCGACGGCGGAGGCGAGCGCGGTCATGCCCGGCCGGTCGGCCGAGCCGGTGCCGGACGGGGCCCAGGTCATCACGGTCAGCTCGCTGCCGCTGGTGGAAGCATCGGCCGGTCCGCCGCACGCGGAGGCCGAGAAGAGGGTGGGGAGCAGCGCCGCGGCGGTGGCGGCGGCGGCGATCGGACGGCGGCGGGCACGCCGCCCGATCGTTGGGCGGGCCCGGAACGAGTCCCTTCGGCTGGTCATCGACCTTCCCTCTCTGGGGCGCACTCCGGCGCACCGGAAACAGCCAAGCCCTGGTGCCACAAGCCGAGAGGGCAGAAATGCGAACGGTCGGCAAACGACGGCTGAACTCCGGATCGGTACGCGTGTAGATCGCGAGTGGAGTACGAACAGACGGGGAACGTACGATCGTTCACCATGTCCGCCAGCACAGATTCTTCGCATCGGTCCGCCCGAAACCCTTCTCGTCCGGGCCACCGCTCCAGCACCATGGGCGGCATGCCGCACAACGACCTGCCCTGGTGGCGCTGGCGAGCCCGACTGCGCTCGGCGCTGCACATGCTGTCCGACCCCGGTTTCCAGCAGGAGGCCTGGCTGACCGGCCGGGAGGGGTACGGCGACGTGACCGACGCCGTCTACCGGCTGGTCGAGGACACCTGGCTGGACCGCTGGTCCGCCGAGAAGTACGTGGGAACGATCTTCCGCGACTCCGCCGAGGCCGCGCTGGTCGACGTCGCGGTGCTGCGGGCCGTGCAGATGCTGCACGAGGTCGGCGCCGACGCCCCGGCCTCCGCCTACCTCGGCCACCCCGGCTGGCCGGAGACCGTCCGGGCCGCCCGCGAGGCGCACGCGCTGCTGGCCGCCAACGACGGGGACGACCCGGACGCGGCGCCCAAGTCGCTGGACGTGCTGCGCATCCTCACCCAGGTCTGATACCCGGGGCCGCCTCGTCGTGCCGGGCCGCCCCCGTCGTGCGGGGCCGTCCCGGCCGGCCGGGACGGCCCGTCCCGCAGTACGGGCAGCGCGGCGGCGGCTGTCCAGGATGTGACACGCTGGGCCGTCCACGCACGTCACGAGCTCAGAACGGGATACCCCCAGTGGAACAGCAGCCGGCCAGCGCCCAGTACGTCCTCACGCTGTCGTGCCCCGACAAGCAGGGCATCGTCCACGCTGTCTCCAGCTACCTCTTCATGACCGGCTGCAACATCATGGACAGCCAGCAGTTCGGGGACGCCGGCACCGGGCTGTTCTTCATGCGGGTGCACTTCTCCGCGGCCGAGCCGGTCACCGCCGACAAGCTGCGGGCCAGCTTCGCGGCGATCGGCGCCTCCTTCGGGATGGAGTGGCAGATCCACCCGACCGAGGAGCGGATGCGGATCGTCCTGATGGTCAGCAAGTTCGGGCACTGCCTGAACGACCTGCTCTACCGCACCCGGATCGGCGCCCTGCCGGTGGAGATCGTCGCGGTGGTCTCCAACCACACCGACCTCCAGGACCTGACCGAGAGCTACGGGATCCCGTTCCACCACATCCCGGTCACCAGGGACACCAAGGCGGAGGCCGAGCGGCGGCTGCTGGACCTGGTCGCCAAGGAGGACGTCGAACTGGTCGTGCTGGCCCGCTACATGCAGGTGCTCTCCGACCAGCTGTGCACCGAGCTGTCCGGCCGCGTGATCAACATCCACCACTCCTTCCTGCCGAGCTTCAAGGGCGCCAAGCCGTACCACCAGGCCCACGCCCGCGGCGTGAAGCTGATCGGCGCCACCGCCCACTACGTCACCGCCGACCTGGACGAGGGCCCGATCATCGAGCAGGAGGTGGCCCGGGTCACCCACGACGTCAGCCCGGACCAGCTGGTCGCGCTCGGCCGGGACGTCGAGTGCCAGGCGCTGGCCCGCGCGGTGAAGTGGCACAGCGAGCACCGGGTGCTGCTGGACGGCACCCGGACGGTCGTCTTCGCGTAGCGGCCGCTCCGGGGCCCGGCCGGTCTTCGAACCCCTGCCCGCGGTTACGGCCGCGACAGCAGCGGGAGCGCGTGCAGCACCTCGCGGACCGCGGCCCGGTCACCGTGCTCGCCGACCGGCAGCCGGTCGGGGTCGCGGTGCGCGGCAGCCAACTGGCAGAGCTCCAGGCCGTCCAGCACCATCGAGGCCACCGGCTCCCCGCCGGCCCGCCCCGCCTCCGGGCCGGCCGGGCCGTCCACGCCGTCCGGGCCGCCGCCGTCCAGCGGGACCAGCCACTCGCCGCTCGCCGGGCCGTCGACGACCAGCCGCAGCCGCCGACGCCCGGCCGGGCCCGCGCCGGCCGGTGCGCCCGGCGCCCCGGCGTGCTCGGGGCGGGCGGCGCGCAGTCCGGCCAGCGCCCGGGGGAGCATCCGGACCACCAGCTCCACCATCTGCCGCAGGTGCTGCGGCGACGGCGGGTCGTACGGGTAGGCGACCGCGCGGGCCACGTCCTCGCCGTGCACGTAGCACTCCAGGGCGCGGTCCACGAAGGCGTCGCGCAGCGGCAGCACGCCGCAGCCGTAGTCGACCGGGGTGTTGCCCTGCGGGGCGAGCGCGGCGCCGCGCACCAGGTCGTGGGTCTGCCGCCGCCACCGGGAGCGCACCGACTGCGGCGGCAGGGCGCCCTGGTCGGCGAGCAGCCGGGCGGTGCGCGCGGTGATCGCGCCGTACGGGCCGCCCTGCGGCGGGACGCGCGGCACCGGGGCCGAGGGCGCCGGGTCCTGCGGCGGCACCCGCCGTCCGGTGGCCGCGGCGGCCGCGAAGGCCTCGCCGGGAGCGGCCGGCACCGGGTCGGGCAGGCCGAGGGCGAGCGCCAGGAAGCCGTCCACGGCGGTCAGCCGGCCGATCACCTCGGCCGGGCGCAGCCGCTCGGTGCCGCCGTGCCACGGCAGTTCGGCCACCTCCTGCCACTCCTCCGGGCCCAGGTCGCGCAGCAGCGCGTCGAGCTTGGCGGTCTCCGCGGTGTACGGCATGCCCCAGGAGGGGACGGGCAGTTCGGCCGGGCGGCGGCCCAGGCACCAGTCGAGCACCTGCTGGCGCAGCGGGCCGGGCTGGTCCAGCGGCTCGTCCAGGGAGAGCCAGCCGGCCGCGTCGCGCAGCCGGGCCGCCTCCTCGGCGCACTCCGGGCAGGCGCTCAGGTGCTGCTCCAGCTCGGCGGCCTCGCCGGCCGGGCAGGCGCTGAGGGCCCAGGCGCCGAGCAGCGAGCGCAGGGCGTCGTGCCGCTCCTCAGTGCTGCTCACGTCTCCCCGTTCCCGGCCTCGTCCTGGCGGGCGCGTTCCTCGGCCAGTTCGGTGGCCAGCAGCTCCAGTCCGAGCCGCATCCGCTGCTTGGCGGCCTGTTCGCCGATGCCGAGCAGCCGGGCCGTCTCCCGGTAGGTGCGGCCGTCGTAGTAGGTCACGGCGATGGTCTCCCGCAGGGATCGGGGCAGGGAGTCGACCACGTACTGGACGCGTGCGGCGGTGGCCACCGCGCGGATCTCGTCCTCGGTGCCCCGGCCGTCCTCGCCCGGTCCGTGCTCGGCGGCCCGCCGGGCCCGCAGCCGTTCGACGGCGCGGCGGTGGGTGAGCGCGCCGAGCCAGGAACGCAGGGTGCCCCGGGCGGGGTCGAAGTCCTCGGGGTGCTCCCAGACGTGGGCGAAGATCTCCCGGGTGAGCTGGGCGGCGGCGGTCGGGTCGGCCAGTATCCGTCCGGCCAGGCCGTGCACCATCGGTGCGAGCTGGTCGTAGAGCTCGCCGAGCGCGGTCTCCTCGCCGCGCGCGAGGCGGCGCTGCACCTGCTCGTCCCAGCGCGGGGGCCGCTCCGGGGTGGCCATCGGGAACCACCCTCCTGCCCGGGGTCGCTGGCTTACCCAACGGTATCTTGCGGTCGCTCCGCGGCGGAGGGAATCCGGCAAGAACGGAATCCGTCCTCGCGGATCGCGGCGCGGGCGGGGTCGTCGGACGGTGCGACGGTCCGCTGGTGGGACCGTCCGCCGATGCCGCTGTTCGAGAGCCCCTGGACATATGTCGCACGGGTGGTTCGCGAGTGGCGGGCGGGGCGCCGGGGGCGCGCGGCGGTAGGTTCCGGACTGCGGGACCGGCGGGTCGGCCCGGGCCGGACGATCGCCGGTACGAGGCTCGCGAGAGTGAGCGGGGCAGTATGCACTGCCCTGTCCCCCGATCGCTGGAATATGCCCGAAGCGCTTGCTGCGGTCCGTCCGCCCGCCCATCCTGAGGCGTATTCGGGTCGCGGCCGTCGCGCGACCGACGGGTCGGCGCCGGCGAGTGGGCGCGGTGGACGGGCCGGGCGGTCGCCCGGGTGCGGCTCGGGTGGCGCCGGGCGGAGTGCGAGGGCCCGCCGGCCGGAGGATCCGGCCCGATCGGGACTAGGCCGAACTGCGAGTGCGGGTGGTGGAGCGGTGCAGGTTCTTCAGGTACAGCTGGCGGTGCAGGCGGACCCCGCCGAGGTCGGCCGGGCCCGTCGCTGGGTGCGCTCGCGGCTGTTGAACCACGGGGTGGACCCGGACGCGCCGATGGCCGAGACGGTGGTGCTGGTGGTCTCCGAGCTGGTGACCAACGCCGTGGTGCACACCGGCTGTCCGGCCGTGCTGAGACTCTGCCTGCCGATGACCGGGGGACCGGCGGAGGGCGGACCGGCCGTTCCGCTGCGGGTGGAGGTCGCGGACGCGAGCGAGACCGCTCCCGCCCCGCGGCACGCCGGGGCGGACGAGGACGCGACCAACGGGCGCGGCCTGGAGCTGGTCGAGCTGCTCTGCGAGCGCTGGGGCTGGTACCCGGACGGCTCGGGCAAGCGGGTCTGGTGCGAGATCGGCGCCGACGCCCGGCCCGCCGATCCGCTGGCCGACGTGGACTGGGCGGCTTTGGCGCAATAGCGGCTGTCGCGACGGCCGGGGATCCGTGGCGATCACCGGCCGAAAGGTGACGCAACCATTCCGAATTTCCGACTACCCATTGACGTGACGTATCCGACTGATCACGCTTGGGTGCGGCTCTCCGTCGCGAGGGGACGCCGAGGGGTCGTCCGTCCACCGCCGCGGTGCCGCTGTCCAGGGGGTACGTGTCAGCGAGGGGGGCCGCGAGTGCCGGTCACGGGCCGCTCCTCGGCGAGTGCGGGGGCCGCGGCGCGGGTTCAGGGCCCGAGCGTCGCGATCGGATGGCGGCAGGCGGCTCAGCGCTAGGCGCGCGCGCGGCCTGCCGCCATCCGATGTGTCGCCGTGGAGCGTCGGAATCCGGCCACCGGGACGTAACGATCCGGGCGGTCGCCGCGGACCGCGCCGGCCGTACCGGCGACCCCCTACCGGGGAGCGGTGCGGAAGGTGCGCCGGTAGGCGCTCGGCGCCACGTCGAGCCGTCCGCGCAGCTGGAGCCGGAGCGAGGCGGCGGTGCCGAAGCCGGACTCCCGCGCGATCTGGTCGATCGACAGATCGGTCCGCTCCAGCAGCTGGCGGGCCCGTTCGGTGCGCTGGGTGGTGATCCACTGGCCGGGGCTGGCGCCGGTCTCCTCCCGGAAGCGCCGGGTGAAGGTCCGTACGCTCATGCCCGCCCGGTCGGCGAGCCGGCTCAGCGCGAGCGGCTGGTCCAGGTGCTCCAGGGCCCAGGCGCGCACGGCCGCGGTGCCGGGACCGCCGGCGTCCACCGGGCTCGGGGCCTCGACGTACTGCTTCTGGCCGCCCTCCCGCCACGGCGGCACCAGGCAGTTGCGGGCCACCGCGTTGGCCACCGCGCTGCCGTGGTCCCGGCGCACCACGTGCAGGCAGAGGTCCACGCCGGCCGCGACCCCGCCGGAGGTGAGGACGTCGCCGTCGTCGGTGTAGAGCACGTCCGGATCGAGCCGTACCCGGGGGAACAGCCGGGCGAAGCGCTCGGTGTAGCGCCAGTGGGTGGTGGCCGGGCGGCCGTCCAGCAGGCCGGCCGCGGCCAGGACGAAGGAGCCGGTGCAGATCGACATCAGCCGGGTGCCGGGCCGGATCCGGGCCAGCGCGGCGGCCAGCTCGGGGGTGAAGCAGGCGTCGGCGACGGCCGGGCCGGAGTCGGCGGAGGCCGGGACCACCACCGTGTCGGCCCGCGCCAGGAGTTCGGGCCCGTGGTCGACCATGACCCGGAAGTCGGCGCTGGTGGCGATCGGCCGCCCGTCCAGCGTGCAGGTGGCCACCTCGTAGTACGGCCGCCCGTCCGGGTCCTTGGCGCCGCCGAAGATGCGGGCCGGGATGCCGAGTTCGAAGGCGATCGCGCCCTCCAGGGCGAGTACCGCGACCAGGTGCGCCATGTCGTCCCCTCGGGTGTCGGTGGGTCCGGGCCAGCGTACGCCGGGCCGTGGCCTGATTCTTGCGAAAGCTGTCGTTCAGGCCACTCGTCCCGGTCCGGGCGGACCGGGACACTCGTCCGGGTGACCGAACGCAGCGCCCCCACGCCCGCCCCCGCCTCCACATCCGTCGCCGCCGCCACACCCGCCGCCACACCCGCCCCCGCCGCCACACCCGCCCCGCGCCGCCGGGTTCACTACGCCTGGGTGGTGGCCGGCGTCTCCCTGCTCGTCCTGCTCGGCTCGGCCGGCTTCCGCTCCACGCCGAGCCTGATGATGGACGCCCTGCACAACGAGTTCGGCTGGTCGCTCGGGACGATCTCCAGCGCCACCTCCGTCAACCTGACCCTCTACGGCCTCACCGCCCCCTTCGCCGCCGCCCTGATGGACCGGTTCGGGGTGCGCCTGGTGGTGGTCTGCGCGCTGCTGACCATCTCGGTCGGTTCCGGCCTCACCATGCTGATGCGCGAACCCTGGCAACTGGTGCTCTGCTGGGGCGTGCTGGTCGGCCTCGGCAGCGGCTCGATGGCCGGCGCCTTCGCCACCACCATCACCGGCCGCTGGTTCCGGGCCCGCCAGGGCCTGGTCACCGGGGTGCTGACCGCCGCCGGCGCGGCGGGCAACCTGGTCTTCCTCCCGGTCGGCGCCTGGCTGGTCGAACAGCACGGCTGGCGCTCGGCCGTGGTCGTGGTCTCGCTCGCCGCCACCGCCGTCGCCGTCCCGGTCCTGCTGCTGATGCGCGAACGGCCCGCCGACCTCGGCCTGCTCCCGTACGGCGCCACCGAGGAGGAGCCGCCCGCCGCCGCCACCGACGGCCGCGCCCTGGCCCGCTCGCTGCGGGTGCTGCGCGACGCCGCCCGTTCCCGGGCGTTCTGGCTGCTGGCCGGCTCCTTCGCGATCTGCGGCGCCACCACCGCCGGGCTGGTCGGCACCCACTTCATCCCGGCCGCGCACGACCACGGCATGCCGGTCACCACCGCCGCGAGCCTGCTCGCGCTGATCGGCGTCTTCGACGTGGTCGGCACCGTCTTCAGCGGCTGGCTCACCGACCGGGTCGACTCCCGGATGCTGCTGACCGTCTACTACGGGCTGCGCGGCCTGTCCCTGCTCCTGCTGCCGCAGCTGATGGCCGGATCGCTGCAGCCGCCGATCCTCGCCTTCGTGGTCTTCTACGGCCTGGACTGGGTCGCCACCGTGCCGCCGACCGTCGCGCTCTGCCGCCGGCACTTCGGCGAGGACGCCCCGATCGTCTTCGGCTGGGTGCTGGCCAGCCACCAGATCGGCGCGGCCGTCGTCGCCGGGCTGGCCGGTCTGGCCCGCGACGCGCTGGGGAACTACGACCTGACCTGGTACGCCGCCGGCGGGCTGTGCGCGGTCGCGGTCGGGCTCTGCCTGGCGCTGCGCACCGGGCGGCCCGGCGGGCCGGGGGCCGTCGGTGCTGCCGGTCCTGGTGGTGCCACCAGTGCCACCGGTGCTCAGGGGAAGGCCGTCACCGCGGAGGTCTAGGCTCCGTTTCATGGCGCTCACCTTCACCCTGGACCCCAAGCTCGACCCCGACCTGCGGACGGAGATCGTCCGGCTCTGGACCGACGTCACCAATGCCGGCGGCGCGGTCGGCTTCGTGGCCCCGGTCACCGAGGAGGAGGTGTGGGACACCGCCGACCACCAGTTCGCCGGGGTCGGGCCGGACGGCCCGGACCGGCTGCTGGCCGCGCGAGACGGCGACACCGGCCGGCTGGTCGGCGTGCTGTTCTTCGCGTCGATGCGGTTCGGGCCGATGGAGCACTGGCGGCTGCTCAAGCGGGTCATGGTGCACCCCGACTTCCAGGGCCTCGGCCACGGCGCCCGGCTGCTCGCCGAGGCCGAGCGGATCGCCAGGCAGTGGGGCCTGCAGTCGCTGCGGCTCACCGCACGCGGGGGCCTGGGGCTGGAGGACTTCTACGCCCGCAGCGGCTACCGGGAGGTCGGCCGGGTGCCGGGCGCGATCCGGGTCGCTCCCGGGGACGACCGCGACGACATCACGATGTGGCTCGACCTGCGCTGACCCCGCCCCGGACGGGAGCGGACGGCTTCTGTCACGGGAGCGGACGGCCGCGGTGGGTGACCTCCGGCCCGCGTCTGCCGTCAGGCATGCTTGACTGGTGGACCGACCCCGGCAGGACCCGCCGCCGCGAACGAGAAGGATGTGTCCCCAGTGAGCAGCAACGGCCCGGCGAAGTCGCACGCCACGCTCCGCTACACCTCCATGCGGGTCAGCATCTTCCTCGGCTGCCTGCTGGTCGCCCTGCTGCTCGGACACTTCCAGGTCATCCCGGTCAGCGGTCAGACGGGCATGATCTTCCTGTTCCTGCTGGCCGCGGTCGCCTCCGCGCCGCTCAGCTACGCGCTGCTGAGCAAGCAGCGCGACGAGATGTCCGCGCAGATCAGCGGCAAGGTCGCCGGGATGCGCACGCGCAACGCGGAGCGGGACGCCATGGAGGACGCCGCGGACGACGCCGCCCGCGCCGCGTCCGCCGGTCAGAACTGATCCCCGGCCCCGCCCACCGCGCCCCCGCCACCGTGTCCGCCGACCTTCCGGCCGACCTCCCGGCCGACGCGCCCGCCGAGGTGCCCGCCGACCTGCCCGCCGAGGTGCCCGCGACCCCGGAGTCCGCGCCGCCCGGGCAGTCCGCCGCGGACAGCTCGCTCGGCACCTGGCCGGCCCCCGTCCGCCGGCCCACCGGGCGGGACGTGGCCCGGCTGGCCGGGGTCTCCCAGGCCACCGTGTCGCTGGTCTTCTCCGGCGCCGAGGCCGGCCGCCGGGTCTCCGAGGCCACCCGGGAGCGGGTCCGGGAGGCCGCGCGCAGCCTCGGCTACCGCCCGCAGGCGGCCGGCCGGCAGCTGCGACTGGGCCGCAGCGGAATGATCCTGCTGGCCGTGCCGAACCTGCAGGGCCCGTTCTTCGGCCGGGTGCTGGAGGGCGTCCACCAGGAGGCCGGCCGCAACGGGCTGGCCGTGGTGGTCAGTTCGGGCTGGGGCAGTGCGACCCTCGCCGAGGCCGCCACCGCGGGCCGCTTCGACGGCCTGCTGATCTGCTCCCCGGACGACAGCCAGCTCGGCGAGCTGCCCGCCGACACCCCCGCCGTCTTCCTGGACGCCGACCCGGGCACCGACCGGGCCCGCCCGACCGTCGAGTTGGACGTGGCCGGCGGGATGCGGGCCGCCGTCGAGCACCTGGCCGCCCTCGGCCACCGCCGGATCGGCCGGCTGCGCTCCACCCACGCCGCGTACACCTTCCGGGTGCGACAGGCCGCCTTCGAGCGGGCGGTGCGCGGACTCGGCCTGGACGTGGTGGAGCTGGGCGTGAGCCTGAACGAGGGCCACCGGGCCGCGCGGGCCGTGGCCGACCGGCTGCTCGCCCCGGCGGACCGGCCGCGCGCGGTGATCTGCGACGACGACGTGGTCGCCTCCGGCGTCTACCAGGCCGCCGCCGCGCTGGGACTGCGGGTGCCGGAGGACCTCTCCGTGGTCGGGATGGACAACGTCGCGGTGGCCGCGCTGCTCTCCCCGCCGCTGACCACCGTCGACCTGCCCGGCGAGGAGCTGGGCCGGGCGGGCGCCGCCGCGCTGGCGGGCCTGCTGCGGGGGGAACGGGTGGAGCCGGTGGCGCCGCTGGCCACCTCGCTGGTGCTCCGGGCCTCCACCGCCGCGGCGTAAGGCCTCTCGGCGCGGGGCCGCTCGGCGCAGGGCCGCTCGGCACAGGGCCGCTTGGCACAGGTCCTCCGGGCGGTGGGACCCCTCGGGGGCCGCGTCCATCTGTCGGATTAGTTCGAACAGGTGATTACCGGTCAGTCCTTCTCGCGTCGTCGGTGCACCGGCGCGAGCGGACGGTGAGATTCCGGCATGCGGACGTCCCGACCACGAACCCCACGCCTGTCCAGAGCAGCCCGAACGGCCGCGGCCTTCGGCCTCCTCGTGGGCACCCTGCTCACCGGCACCCTCACCGCCCCGCCCGCCGAAGCCGCCGTCACCTTCACCAAGACGGTGGACCGGGCCACCGTGGCGCCCGGCGAGAACGTCACCTACACCCTGCGCTACACCTGCTCGGTGACCGACTGCACCAACGGCCGGATCACCGACAGCCTCCCCGCCGGGATGGAGTTCGTCGGCTGGGTTCCGGACGGGTCCACCGTGGACGTCGCGGACTCCACCGTGCCGGCCGCGGGGACGGTCGGCGGCACCCTCGACATCAAGCTGCTCACCCTCACCCCGGGCACCACCGCGACCGTCAAGGTCGTGCTCAAGTTCCCCAACTTCACCACCCCGAACAACACCAGCACCGTCAACTCGGCCACGCTGACCGCCGACGGGGAGACCCCGCAGACCGGCTCGGCCACCACCACCGCGGTCGTCCAGCCCGACTACAAGGTCACCAAGGGCGTCCAGACCAGCAGCCAGGACGGCCGCTCGGTCACCTACCAGTTCAGCGCCTGCTCCACCTCCGGCGTCCCCAACGTCGACCTGGACGCCAGCCGGCTGGTCGACACCCTGCCGCCCGGCGCGGTCGTCGACGCCGGCCGCTCGCCCGGCTGGACCCAGGACCCGGACAACCCGGACCGCTGGACCTACGACATCGGCGCGTTCCGGTCCGGCAACGGCCAGGCCGGCTGCCGCATCCCCGGCGTGCTGGTCGTCAACTACCCCGACCCGACCTTCCCCAGCGGCACCACCTCCACCAACTCCGTGGTCCTGCAAGGCGACCCGCTCGGCCCCGAGCCGATCCGCGACCTGTCCACCGCCACCGCGCAGACCAACACCTTCCAGCCGCCCGCCACCGGCATCCAGGTCACCGCGGCCAAGCAGTGGGACAGCACGGTCGTCTCCGGCAACATCGCCTCCATCAACCTGTACCCCGGCAACACCGCCGGGCCCGCCACCAGCCTGGTGATGACCGATCCCGGCTCCGGCACCACCCCGGGCCTCTACGACTGGCTGTTCCCGCAGGCCCTCCAGCTGTCGGAGTGGAACCCCGCCAGCATCGTCCTCACCCTGCAGTACCGGCTGAACGGCGACCCGGCCTGGCAGACCTTCACCCCCGGCGGCCCGTTCAACGGCTCCACCTCCCGCTGGATCACCTTCGCCGAGGGCGCCGGCGACCCGGTCAACGACGTGATCGGCATTCCGGCCGGCCGCTGGCTGGACGGGCTGCGCTTCGCCTGGAACGGCCCGATCCCCACCGGTTGGACCCCGGGCAACGCCGTCCGGCTCCACGCCCAGGTGGTCACCCCCGGCCACGACGGCCGCCCCGCGCCCACCCCGCTGCACAACTGCGTGGACGTGACCGGCACCGACGCCGCGGGCGAGACCTCCTCGGCGAGCGCCTGCGCCGACACCACCGTCACCGCGACCACCAACCTCGGCGCCGCCAAGACCACCACCGCCGGCGCCGTCCTCGCCCCCGGCGGCATCGCCACCTTCGAGGTCGTCCCCTACAACCGCACCGGCCGTACCCTGGCCACCCCGCTCGTCCTGTACGACCTGCTGCCGCCCGGCCTCGTCTACGTGGACGGCAGCGCCCGCCGCAACCCCGCCTACGCGGAGTCCGTCGCCCCGCAGTCCGTCCAGGTGCTGCCCGGAGCGAACGGCCGCCAGCTGCTCAAGATGACCTGGCCGGCCGGCGCGCCCGACATGATGTACCTCAACGACCACCGGGCCTACCGCACCCTGATCGACGTCCAGGTGGCCGGCAGCGCCCAGCCCGGCACCCTCACCAACGACGTGTACGTCACCACCGAGGGCGCCACCGCGCCGGTCTCCTGCTTCTACTTCGGCACCGACGGCGGAGTGCCGGACAGCAACGACGTCAACGGCAACGGCGACACCACCGAGACCGTCTGCCACGCCTCCTCCCAGGTCGAGGTGCAGGTCCCGGCCGTGCTGCGCTCCTTCAAGGAGGTCAAGGGCGACCTCGACAAGGACTACGCCAGCACCGGCACCACCACCCCCGGCGGCGGCATCTCCTACCGGCTGACCGTCCGCAACGACTCGCCCGACCCGGTCACCGAGTTCATCGCGTACGACAAGCTGCCCACCCCGGGCGACTCGTACGTGCTGCGAAACGACGTCCCGCGCGGCTCCGCCTGGACGCCCTCGCTGACCCAGCCGCTGACCTCCAACGACCCGACCGTGGTGATCGAGTACACCACCTCGCCGAACCCCTGCCTGACCGGTGCGATCACCGTGCCCGGGCCGTGCGACGCCGGCGCGCAGTGGAGCACCGCCTTCCCCGGACCGGGCAACGCCACCTGGTTCCGGGTCCGCCGCCCCGGCACCCTGCCGGCCGGCGGGCTGTTCACCCTGACCTGGTCGATGGTCGCCTCGGTGGACGCCGGCAACGCCGACTTCGCCTGGAACAGCTTCGCCTACACCGCGACCGACTCCACCGGCAGTCCGCTGCTGCCCGCCGAGCCCGCCAAGGTCGGCGTCGGCGTGCAGGCGCCGGTGCCGCCGAACAACTCGCTCGGCGACTTCGTCTGGGTCGACCGCGACGGCAGCGGCATCCAGAAGCCGGGCGACCCGGGAGTGCCCGGTGTCCGGGTGGAGCTGCTGGACGGGGCCGGGCAGCCGGTCCGGGACAAGATGGGCAAGCCCGTCACCACGGTGACGGACGGCGGCGGGCGCTACCTGTTCGACAAGCTGCCGGACGGGCAGTACGCGGTGCGCTTCGACCTGGCGACCATCCCGAAGGGGGCGAAGGTCACCGTGCAGCACGCCGGGACGGATCCGGCGCTGGACTCGGACGCCGACCCGGCCACCGGGCTCACCCAGACGGTGCGGCTCGCGGGCGGGCAGCAGGACCTGGATCTGGACATGGGGCTGGTCCTGGCGAGTTCGCCGTCGCCTTCGCCGACGAACTCGCCCTCGCCTTCACCGACGAGCTCGCCTTCGCCCACCTCGTCGCCGTCGCCCACGAGCTCGCCGTCGCCGACCTCGTCGCCGTCCCCGACGGGCTCGCCGTCGCCGACGGGGAGCCCGTGGCACAGCCCGACCCACAGCCCGACCCACAGCCCGTCGCCGAGCTGGAGCCCGACCACGGGTGAGCCCTGGTCACCGACGCACGGCCCGCACCCGTCGCCGAGCCACGGTGGCGAGCTGCCCGGCACGGGTGGGGCCGGATGGCTGCCGGCCGTGCTCGGCATCGCCGTCCTCGGCTGCGGCGTGCTGTTCACCGTGATCGCCTGGGGCCGCCGGGGCCGCCACAGCTGATCACCCGTAGGCCCGTAGCCAGAACGGAAGAGACCGCGCCCACCGGCCAGACCACCGGTGGGCGCGGTCGTTCATGGGGCGGGCTCAGCCCACCGGGACGGGCCGGGCCACGGCGACGGGCGTGACGGGCGCCGCGCGGAACCAGCGCCTGGCGCCGAACAGCAGCAGCCCGCCGAGCGCGATGCCGCCCGCCGCGCAGAGCGCGACCGGCCGCAGCGAGTCCTCGGCGAGGTTGCCGGAGACCGCGTAGCCGAGCGAGTTGCCGGTGGCGAAGAGCGTCACCAGCCAGGCGAAGGCCTCGGTGACCGTGCCGGTCGGCGCCAGCTCGGCGACCAGGACGAACGCCGCCGCGAGCAGCGGCGCCAGCATGACCCCGGACAGGAAGGCCAGCGCGGCCATCGGGTACGGCCCGGGCAGCGCGACCAGCGGCAGGTAGGAGGCGGCCATCGCGAGCGCCATCACCCAGGTGCGGGTGGCGGTGGTGTGCCGCCACTTGACCGCGCCGTAGGCGAGCGCGCCGAGCAGTCCGCCGAGCGCGGCCAGCGCCAGCAGGGTGCCCGCGCCGCCCGGCAGCCCGCCCTCGTGGTGCTCGGCGTAGGCGATGAACAGCACGTTCTGGGCGCCGACCGCCCAGCCGCCCCCGGCCAGTCCGACCAGCAGCAGCACCAGGCCGGGGGAGCGCAGCGGGCCGAGCAGCCCGGCGGAGTGCGCGCGGACCGGGGCGCGCCAGGCCTTGGCCGGTGCGGCGGTGGCCACGATCAGCGCGCCGGCCAGGCCGAGCCCGGCGGCCACCCAGAGCGCGGCGACCGGGCTGAACAGACCGGCGATCCCGGCGACGGCCAGCGGTCCGGCGACGTAGAGGATCTGCTGCGAGGCGGAGTCGAAGGCGTAGGCGGTGTCGAGCTGCTCCTCCTCGACGACGTCCGGCCAGAGCGAGCGCAGGCAGGGCTCCAGCGGAGGCATGGCGAGGCCGGCGATCGCGGCGCCGACCGGTGCGGCGAGCGGGGAGGCGGGGGCGAGTGCGAGCAGCGCGTACCCGCCGCCGGCCACCAGGGCCGAGGCGAGCAGCACACGCGGCTGCCCGGTGCGGTCCACGATCCGTCCGAGCACCGGCCCGCCGACAGCCGCGGCGATCGCGTACGCGGCGGTGGCCAGCCCGATCCGCCCGTACGGCGCGCCGGCCTCGCGCAGGGCGAGGGCGATCACCAGGGCGGTCATGCCGGCGGGCAGGCGGCCGAGCAGGGTGCCGAGGAGCAGACGGGTGACGTGCGGGGCGCGGAGCAGGGCGAGGTAGCCCATCGGTGTCTTCTCCGGTCGGGCAGGCGGGGGCGGGGACGTCAACAAAGTTATACGTATAACTGCTCGGCGGTCAACCGGGCCTGCGATCCGGACTGATGGGGCGTCAGCTTCGTTCGTGCCCGGAGTCAAGGTCAGGGGTGACGTGCGGATGCGGAGAGAGTTGGCTCGATCTCAAACAAGTACTTTGAACATCTCAAACCTTTACTGCTAACGTATCGGCCATGACAGCCTCAGACGCACTGCGGACGCACGGCCCGGGCACGCTGCCCGACGCCGCCCGCCCGTGCGCTCTGACCGGCGCCGTGGACCGTCCGCGCCGTTGTCGCGCCATGAGCTGCACCGCCCCGAGCTGCACCCTCCTGAGCCGCACCGACCTGAGCTGTACCGCGGCGGCACGCCCCTGACCGGGGGCCCCGACCCTCCCGTCCGGCCCCGCGCCGTGCCGCCCGCTCCACCGCACACCTCACCGTTCAGCAACGCCCTCCCCCGGAGTCGCACCCCCATGTCCACAGCGCCCGAGGCGACCTCGTCGCCGTCCGTGCTCGCCCGTATCCGCAAGACACCGTTCTGGGTGCAGATCGTCGCCGGCCTGGTGCTCGGCGTCGGCCTCGGCTACCTGGCCCGGGCCGCCGACATTTCCTGGCTGGCCACCACCCTGGAGACCATCGGCAAGATCTTCGTCCAACTGCTCAAGCTGGCCGTCCCGCCGCTGGTGTTCACCGCGATCGTGGTGAGCGTCGCCAACCTGCGCAACGTCACCAACGCGGCCCGGCTGGCCACCCGCACGCTGCTCTGGTTCATGATCACCTCGCTGATCGCGGTCGCCATCGGCCTGGGCCTGGGCCTGCTGACCAACCCCGGCCGGGGCACCAACCTGAAGACCGAGGGCCTCAAGGCGCTCGACTCCAAGGGCACCTGGATCGACTTCCTGACCGGGATCTTCCCGACCAACGTCGTCGACGCCTTCGCCAAGGTGAACGTGCTGCAGATCGTCTTCATGGCGGTCGTGGTCGGCGCGGCGATCATCAAGCTCGGCGCCAAGGCCGAGCCGGTCCTCAAGCTCAGCGAGTCCGTGCTGGAGCTGACCCAGACCGCCCTGTGGTGGGTCATCCGGCTCTCCCCGCTCGGCACCCTCGGCCTGATCGGCAAGTCCGTCGCCAAGTACGGCTGGGACCTGCTCAAGCCCTTCGCCACGCTGACCCTCGACATCTACGTCGGCTGCGCGCTGGTGCTGTTCGTCGTCTACTCGCTGCTGCTGCGCTTCGCCGCGGGCCTCAACCCGCTGCACTTCTTCAAGGGCGCCTGGCCCGCGATCCAGCTGGCCTTCGTCTCGCGCTCCTCGGTCGGCACCCTGCCGGTCACCCGCCGCGTCACCGAGCGCCTCGGCGTCCCGAGCGAGTACGCGTCGTTCTCGGTCCCGTTCGGCGCGACCACCAAGATGGACGGCTGCGCCGCGATCTACCCGGCGATCGCCGCGATCTTCGTCGCCCAGGTCTACAACATCGAGCTCGGCATCAAGGACTACATCCTGATCGCCTTCGTCTCGGTGGTCGGCTCGGCCGCCACCGCGGGCCTCACCGGCGCGATCGTCATGCTGACGCTCACCCTGTCCACCCTGGGCCTGCCGCTGGAGGGCGTCGGCCTGCTGCTCGCCATCGACCCGATCCTGGACATGATGCGCACCGCGACCAACGTCGCCGGCCAGGTCCTGGTGCCGGTCGTGGTCGCCGCGCGGGAGAAGATCCTCGACGTCGCCGCGTACAACAGCCCCTCGGGCGACCTGTACGACACGGACGCCCCGAAGGTCGCCGTCCAGGGGGCGGCTGCGGCCTGACGGCCTGCTGGTCTCTCGGCCCGCTGAGCTCGGCTCGGTTCCGGCCGACGTGCGGTGAAGGGCCCTCTCCCGGTGACGGGGGAGGGCCCGTCCGTGTCTCCGTCCGGGCGTGTCCGCGCGGAGACCCGTCCGTGCGGAGACCCGTCCGGAAAAGGCAGGGGGCCCACCGAAAGGCGGGCCCCCTTGGGTACTGCTCTTGTGCTCATGGTGACGGCTGTCGGGAGCCGCCGGTGGACCCGTCGGGGTCCCGAGCGATCAGATCATCAGAGGATGGTCAGACAGCGGTGACGTTCTCCGCCTGCGGGCCCTTCGGGCCCTGGGTGACGTCGAAGGTGACCGTCTGGTTCTCCTCCAGCGAACGGAAGCCGTTCGCGTTGATGGCGGAGTAGTGAACGAAGACGTCGGGGCCGCCGCCCTCCTGGGCGATGAAGCCGAAGCCCTTCTCAGCGTTGAACCACTTGACGGTTCCCTGAGCCATGCCGTTCTCCTTGCGATGCGTGTCGGGGACCACACCGTGTGGCTCCCGGTCCGCTGCGCTGATCGCCCTGCCTCCGGAACGAGTCCGAAGTTTTTCGATATTGCTGAAAAACTACAAAAAGCCTGCGGTTACATGCTCCGCAGGCTTCAAGTACTGCAAGGGGAATCAAACTGCAACTGAGGGCAACGCTAGCATGCGGCCGCTGTGACGACCAGAGGTCGCTTTCGGCACGGAAGGCGCGTGTCGTAAGGCCGGGAGCGGGCGCGGAAAGGCGTGTTGGGGGCGCGTGGTGGCGTGTCGGGCGGCCGGTGCGAGCCGTCGTGAACGGCGGGCATACGCTGCGGGGAGGCGCACGAACAGCAAGGAGCGGCTCAGTGGCAGCACCGGACGCACAAACACCGGACGCGCGAACGCGGGAGCCCCGGAACACCCCGGCCGGGGAGAACACGCCGGTCAGGCCCAGGGTCGGCCATATTCAGTTCCTGAACTGCGTGCCCCTCTACTGGGGACTCGCCAGGACCGGCAATCTGCTCGATCTGGACCTCACCAAGGACACCCCGGAGAAGCTGAGCGACCAGCTCGTCGACGGCGGCCTGGACATCGGGCCGATCACCTGCGTGGAGTACCTCCGCAACGCCGATGACCTGCTGGTCCTTCCCGACATCGCGGTCGGCAGCGACGGTCCGGTGATGTCCTGCCTGATCGTGAGCAAGGTGCCGCTCGCCGACCTCGACGGCCGCCGGGTCGCCCTCGGCTCCACCAGCCGTACCTCGGTCCGGCTCGCCCGGCTGCTCCTGGAGGAGCGCGAGGGCGTGCGCCCGGAGTACTTCAGCTGCCCGCCGGATCTCAGTGCGATGCTCGCTGAGGCCGACGCCGCCGTCCTGATCGGCGACCCGGCGCTGCGCGCCTACCTCGGGCAGGCCGCCGATCTCGGGCTGACCGTCCACGACCTCGGTGAGATGTGGAAGGAGTGGACCGGCCTGCCGTTCGTCTTCGCGGTCTGGGCGGTGCGCCGGGAGTTCGCCGAGCGCCGTCCGGAGCTGACCGCGGCGGTGCACCGGGCCTTCCTGGAGTCCCGCGACCTGTCGCTGGTGGAGGCCGCCAAGGTCGCCGAGCAGGCCGCCCGCTGGGAGGCCTTCGGGGCGGACGTGCTGGAGCGGTACTTCAGCGAGGCGCTCGACTTCTCGCTCGGCGAGCGGCAGCTCGCGGGCGTCGCCGAGTTCGCCCGACGGGTCGCGCACGACAGCGGCTTCGCGCCGGACGTGGCGGTGCGGCTGCTGGAGCCGGCGGAGCTGCCGCTGTAGGCGGGAGCGGTTGCCGGTTGCCGGTTGGCGGTGGTGGTGTTCGCGGCCGCGGCCGCGGCGTCGGCGGTGCCGGTGTGCCGGTGTGCCGGTGGTTGGTGGTCGGCGTCGGTGTTCGCGGCCGTGGCGGTAGCTGTGCGGGCGGTGCCGTCGGGGCCCGGGTGAGCGGTGCGGCGGTCCCGTCGGTGGGCCGGACGGGGGCGGGCCGGTACGGTCTGCTCCCGAGGCGCGTCCGGCGGTGGCCCGCGGGAGGCGCCCCGGCGGCGGCGCACGCGGCCGGGCACCCGCCCGGGGACGCGCGTGCGCGTGCGAGGGGAGCGTGCGGGGCATGCGGGCACTGGGGTCGGACGACCCGCGCCAGGTGGGCGCCTACCGGCTGTTGCGGCGGCTCGGCTCGGGCGGGATGGGCCGGGTCTACCTCGGGCGGACCGCGGGCGGGCGCACCGTCGCGGTGAAGGTGGTGCGCCCGGAGCTGGCGGACGACGCCGAGTTCCGCGCCCGGTTCCGGCAGGAGGTGACCGCGGCCCGGCGGGTCGGCGGCACCTGGACGGCGCCGGTCCTGGACGCGGACACCGAGGGCGAGCAGCCCTGGGTCGCCACCGGCTACGTGGCGGGCCCCGCGCTCACCGTGGCCGTCCAGGAGTACGGGCCGCTGCCCGAACCGGCCGTCCGGGCCCTCGGGGTCGGGCTCGCCGGGGCGCTCGCCCACGTGCACGGACTCGACCTGGTGCACCGCGACGTCAAGCCGTCCAACGTGCTGCTGACCCTGGACGGGCCGCGGCTGATCGACTTCGGGATCGCCCGGGCGCTGGACGCGGCCAGCGGCCTCACTCGTTCGGGTTATGTGGTCGGCTCGCCGGGCTTCATGTCACCCGAGCAGGCGAACGGACAGCCGGTCGGCCCGGCCGGGGACGTCTTCTCGCTCGGCGCGGTGCTGGCCTTCGCCGCCACCGGCGTGCACCCCTTCGGGGAGGGGGTCAGCGCGGCCGTCCTGCTCTACCGGGTGCTGCACGAGGAACCGGACGTGGCCGGGCTGCCCGAGCGGCTGCGGCCGGTCGTCCTCGACTGCCTCGCCAAGGACCCGGCCGCCCGGCCCACCCCGCGGCAGCTGGCCGCCAGGCTGGACCCGGAGGGCGTGGGCACCGCCCGGCTCTGGGCCTTCCTGCCGCCCGCGCTGGCGGCGGGGGTGGGACGCGGCGCGGTGGAACTGCTGGACCTGGAGGACGAGCCGGAGGGCGCGTCCTCGGCCGAGGCGTCCCCGGCCGAGGGGGAGGAGCCGGTGCCGACTCCGACCTACGCGCCCCGGGGCTACTACCCGCCGGAGTGGACGAAGCCGCCGAAGCCCGTCAGTCCGTGGAAGCGGCCGGTCGGGCTCGCGACGGCGGCGGTGCTGGCGCTCGCGCTGCTCGGGGGCGCGGGGTACGGGCTGTACGAGTGGTGGCACCGGCCCGGTGCCGGTCCGGTGGTGTCGGGGCCGACCGGGGCGACCGGGGGTCCGCTGCCGGTTCCGTCCGTGGACCCGGGCGACGCCGTCGCCTCGCCGGGGGCCTTCGTTCCGGGCGGTCCGTCCGCGTCCGGTTCGGCTTCCGGTGCCGCTTCTCCGTCCGGGGCCGCCTCGGCCGCGTCCTCGCCGTCCGCGACGGGCGGGCCGAACGCGGTGCCGGCCGCGTTCCTCGGCACCTGGAGCGGGGACATGGTCACCGACAAGGGCCTGCCCGGCGGCACCACCACGATCACCGTCCGCCCGTCGGCGGTCGGCCAGGAGGCCACCTCCAGCCGCAACGGCGTCTCCGGGCTGATCCCGATCAGCTGCGAGGGCGCCTGGACGCTCACCTCGGTCTCCGACACCAAGCTGGTGTTCCGGTCCCGGCTGGTCCGCTCCTCCATCCCCGGGGCCTGCACCGGCGGCGCCAACGCGGAGACGCTCACCCTGCAGTCCGACGGGACGGTCCGGTTCACCTCCGCCGACCCGCCCGGCGGAAACCCGGCCGGGACCCTGCGCAAGGTGAACGGGGCGGCGGGCTGAAGACGTCGGCTGAGTCGGCTGAGGACGTCCGAAAGGCCTGGCGTAGGCTGGTTCGGCCGTACCCCAGTAGCACTTGAGAGAGAGAAGGCCGCCAGGTGACCGAGCTCGCAGCGACCACCCTCGATGCGTCCAGCACCGACCTGCAGGCCGTGCTCGACCGGGCCGCCGCCGGCGGCCGGATCACCCCGGAGGAGGCGCTCGAGCTCTACCGCTCGGCGCCGCTGCACGCGCTCGGCTCCGCCGCCGACGCGGTGCGCCGCCGTCGCTACGCCGGTACCGAGCACATCGCGACGTACATCATCGAGCGCAACATCAACTACACGAACGTCTGTGTGACGGCGTGCAAGTTCTGCGCCTTCTACGTGCCGCCGAAGAGCGACAAGGGCTGGTCCCGCGAGCTCGACGAGATCCTGCGCCGCTGCGCGGAGACCGTCGAGCTGGGCGGCACCCAGATCATGTTCCAGGGCGGCCACCACCCGGACTACGGTGTGGAGTACTACGAGCGCGCGTTCTCGGCGATCAAGGCCGACTTCCCGCAGCTGGTGATCCACTCGCTGGGCGCCTCCGAGGTCGAGCACATGTCCCGGATCTCGGGCGTCTCCGTCGAGGAGGCCATCACCCGGATCCACAAGGCGGGCCTGGACTCCTTCGCCGGAGCCGGCGCCGAGCTGCTCCCGGAGCGCCCGCGCAAGGCGATCGCCCCGCTGAAGGAGTCCGGCGAGCGCTGGCTGGAGATCATGGAGGTCGCGCACGGCCTCGGCGTGGAGTCCACCTCC
The DNA here is from genome assembly GCF_014656195.1 of Kitasatospora xanthocidica. Classification (GTDB taxonomy): domain Bacteria; phylum Actinomycetota; class Actinomycetes; order Streptomycetales; family Streptomycetaceae; genus Kitasatospora; species Kitasatospora xanthocidica. The sequence goes on from NZ_BNBY01000014.1 coordinate 151,412, forward strand.
ACCATGCTGATGGGCACCGGTGAGACCAACGCCGAGCGGATCGAGCACCTGCGGATGATCCGCGAGGTGCAGGACCGCACCGGCGGCTTCCGGGCCTTCATCCCGTACACCTACCAGCCGCAGAACAACCACCTGAAGGGCTCGACCCAGGCCACCGTCTTCGAGTACCTGCGGATGATCTCCATCGCCCGCCTGTTCCTCGACAACATCGCCCACATCCAGGGCTCCTGGCTCACCACCGGCAAGGAGGCCGGCCAGCTGTCGCTGCACTACGGCGCGGACGACCTCGGCTCGGTCATGCTGGAGGAGAACGTCGTCTCGGCGGCCGGCGCCAAGCACCGCTCCAACCTCACCGAGCTGATCCACCTGATCCGGGCCGCCGACCGCGTGCCGGCGCAGCGCTCGACCACCTACCAGCACCTGCGGGTGCTGGACGACCCGGCCAACGACCCGGTCGACCCGCGGGTCGCCTCGCACATCGCCTCCACGGCGATCGAGGGCGGCACCGCGCACCCCGAGCTGAAGATCCTGGACAACTGAGCACGCTCGCCGCGCCGTGCTGACCCTGCACCGGGCCGCGTTCGTGCTGCCCGACCCCGCCGATCCCACCGCCCCGCCCATCCCGGACGGGGCGGTGGTGGTGCGCGGCGACCGCGTCGAGGCGGTCGGACCGTACGGCGAACTCGCCGCGGCGCACCCCGGGGCGCGGGTGCGGGACTGGGGCCGGGCAGTGCTCGCACCCGGGCTGCGCAATCCGTACGGGCACTGGCTGCTGGAACGCGCGTACCACCCGGATCCGCGGGAGGAGATCGGCGTCGAGCCGGTGGCCGACGGGCTGGCCGGGTCCACGGACGAGGCGCGCTGCGGGGCGAGCGCGCGGCGCGGACTGCAGCGGATGCTCGGGTTCGGGGTGACGGCGGTGAACGGGCCGTTCGAGCGGGCTTCGGTTCGGACGGCGGTGGCGCGGTCGGGGGTGGCGGGGCTGGCGGGTTCTGGGGGTGCTGGAGGTTCTGCGGGTTCCGTGGGGGTTTCGGGCTCCGAGGGCGCGGGGCCGTTGGACCCGCTGGCCGTGCTGCCGTTCGCGGAGGCCGTGTACGGGCGGGTGGCGGCCGGTGGCCGGGCGGACTTCGCGGTGTTCGCGGCCGCGGCCGAGGGGCGCGCCGAACCGGCGTCGGGCGGGTGCCTGGCCACGGTGCTGGGCGGGCGGTTGGTGTACCGCCGGCGCTGAGCGGACCGGCCGGGAACGGCGGCGCCGGTGTGACGTACTCATCAGTAGCCGGATTCCCTTGCGGTGCACCGGACTTCCTTCGTGTGCACCCGAACTCCGGTGCCGGTGGCCGGTAGTGATTGTCCCTTCGCCGTGACCTGAGGGCCCGCCAGCGGATACGATCCCGGACAGCTCACTCCGTACCCTCACCACACCACCGCCCGCCCCCGCGGGCGGCGGGGCCGCGTCCCCGGCCCCGAAGGCAAGCCAGGACAGGAACCATGCAGACCGCGACCGTTCCCCCGCCGCGCATCCCGCGGTTGGGCCGTGGTTGGTACCTCGCCGCCGTGCTCAGCGCCGTGCTGGCCGTCGGCATGTGCCTGCTGGGTTGGCGCCAGGCCGACCAGGCCGACCGGATCGAGGCGCACCCGGTGAGAGTCGAGGGCGTCGTCACCCAGCTCCCGACCGGCGGCGGCACCTACAGCGCCGTCACCTACCGGGTGGGCGGCCAGCCGCACACCGCGGCCGCGCTGCCGCTCGCGGACGGCACCAGGCTCGGCGACGCGGTCTGCCTGGAGCACGCCGCCGACGACGCGGGCGCGGTCCGGATCTGCGGTGACACCTACCCGCAGCCCGTCGGCGTGGGCCTGGCCCGGTTCAGCGTGCCGGTCGCCGTCGCGCTCTTCGTGATCTGCGTGCTGCGCATCCGCCGGCACCGGAAGGCCGTCGCCGTCCGCGCCGGGCAGGGGCGGCTGGCCGCCAACCTCGCCCTGGCCGCGGAGACGCTGGCCGACGGGATGCCCGCGATAACCCACGGCAAGCGCTCCCGCCGGAAGCGGCGCGCGGGCGGGCGGCGCGGGCAGCACTGACGGGGGCCGGCCCGGGGTGGCTGTGCGAGCGGTCGCGCCGGTGGCCCGGTGGGCGGTCGGGTGGGTGGTCGGGCGGGTGGTCGGGTCGGGGTTCCGGTGGGTGGTCGGGTGGGCGTTCCGGTGGGGTGTGCCGGCGGTCCGGTGAGCCCCGTTGGCCGGGGTGTCCGTGCGAGGGTGAACAATGGGGGGCGTGACCCGAGCCTCTCTGGACAAGCAGCCGCACGAAGTCGCCGCCATGTTCGACGACGTCGCGGCCAAGTACGACCGGACCAACGACGTGCTCTCCCTCGGCCAGGCCCGCGCCTGGCGCCGGGCGGTGGCAGAGGCGGTGGCCGCCGGACCGGGGGACCTCGTGCTCGACCTCGGAGCCGGCACCGGGACCTCCTCGCTGCCCTTCGCCGAGGCCGGGGCCAAGGTCGTCCCGTGCGACTTCTCGGTCGGCATGCTCACCGAGGGCAAGGCCCGCCACCCCGAGCTGGCGCTCACCGCCGGCGACGCCACCCGGCTGCCGTTCGCGGACGACACCTTCGACTCGGTGACCATCTCCTTCGCCCTGCGCAACGTCCAGGACACCGACGCCGGGCTGCGCGAGATGCTGCGGGTCACCAAGCCCGGCGGCAAGCTGGTGATCTGCGAGTTCTCCACGCCGACCTGGACGCCGTTCCGGACGGTCTACACCGAGTACCTGATGCGCGCGCTGCCGCCGGTCGCCACGGCCGTCAGCAGCAACCCGGACGCGTACGTCTACCTCGCCGAGTCCATCCGCGCCTGGCCCGACCAGCCGGGGCTGGCCGCCAAGCTGCAGGACAACGGCTGGTCGAAGGTCGCCTGGCGGAACCTGACCGGCGGGATCGTCGCGCTGCACCGGGCGTACAAGATCGCGTGATCGTCGCGTTCTCGTCGCGGGGCGGGGCGACGGTCGACGTGGTGGGGGACGGGCGCTTCCGGTGGCGTGAGCGGAACTAGACTGCCGGAGACAAAAGCCGCCGTCCCCCGCCGCAGCTCCAGGAGTGTGTCCACGTGTCCGAGACCGCAGCCGATCTGACGAAGCCGGACAGCCCGGTGGAGAGCACGGCCGACGTCATCGTGGTCGGTGCGGGCCCGGCCGGCTCCACCACGGCGTACTACCTGGCCCAGGCCGGGCTGGACGTCCTGCTGCTGGAGAAGACCGCCTTCCCGCGCGAGAAGGTCTGCGGCGACGGCCTGACCCCGCGTGCCACCAAGCAGCTGGTCGACATGGGCATCGACGTCTCCACCGAGAACGGCTGGCTGCACAACAAGGGCCTGCGCATCATCGGCGGCGGCGTCCGGCTGGAGCTGGACTGGCCCGAGCTGTCCTCCTTCCCCGACTACGGCCTGGTCCGCAAGCGCGCCGACTTCGACGAGCTGCTGGCCCGTCAGGCCGAGAAGGCCGGCGCCCGGCTCTACGAGCGCTGCAACGTCAGCGGGCCTGTCGTGGACGACCGCACCGGACGGATCGTCGGCGTCACCGCCAAGCTCGGCGAGGAGAAGCGGCCGGTCACCTTCCGCGCCCCGCTGGTGGTCGCCGCCGACGGCAACTCGACCCGGCTCTCGCTCGCCATGGGCCTGCACCGGCGTGAGGACCGTCCGATGGGCGTCGCCTACCGCACCTACTTCAACTCGCCCCGCCACGACGACGACTACCTGGAGTCCTGGCTGGAGCTGTGGGACACCCGCGGCGGCCAGCGCAAGCTGCTGCCCGGTTACGGCTGGGTCTTCGGCATGGGCGACGGCACCTCCAACGTCGGCCTCGGCATCCTCAACTCCTCGCCCGCGTTCGGCGAACTCGACTGGCGCGAGGTCCTCAAGGCCTGGTGCGCCGGCATGCCGGAGGAGTGGGGCTACACCCCCGAGAACATGACCGAGCCGATCCGCGGCGCGGCCCTGCCGATGGCCTTCAACCGGCAGCCGCACTACACCCGCGGCCTGCTGCTCGTCGGCGACGCCGGTGGCATGGTCAACCCGTTCAACGGCGAGGGCATCGCCTACGCGATGGAATCCGGCCAGATCGCCGCCGGGGTCATCGTGCAGGCCCTCGCCAGGGTCACCGACGGCGGCCGCGAGCGCGCCCTCCACGCCTACCCGCGCATCCTCAAGGACGTGTACGGCGGCTACTACACGCTGGGCCGCGCCTTCGTGAAGCTCATCGGCAACGCGAAGGTGATGCAGCTCGCCGCCCAGCACGGCCTGCCCCGACCGCTGCTGATGCGCTTCACCCTCAAGCTGCTCGCCAACCTGACCGACCCGCAGGGCGGCGACGCGATGGACCGCGTGATCAACGGGCTCGCCCGGGTCGCGCCGAACGCCTAGCGCGCGGCGTCCCCGCCGTCGTTGGCGTTGCCGTTCGCGCCGCTGTTCGCGGTGCTGTTTGCGCCGCTGTTTGCGCCGCTGTTCTTCTCCGCCGCCTCCGGGAGCCCGTCGATCGGGCGCCGGGAGGCGGCGGAGCGCTGTTCGACGTAGGCCAGACGGTCGGCGAAGACCCGGGCCGCGTCCGGGGTGAGCGTCCGCAGGGCGACGAGGGCGGTGAAGACGACGTCGCAGAGCTCGTGCTGGACGTCCTCCCAGCTGTGGGTCACCCCCTTGCGCGGGTTCTGACCGGTGGCACCGATCACCGCGGCACCGACCTCGCCGACCTCCTCGGAGAGCTTCAGGATCCGCAGCAGGCGCTCCTCCTGGGGCGACTGCGTGCGCTCCCCGTCGAGCCAGGCGACCATGTGATCGACGCTCTCCCAGATCCGGCTGTCCATACGGCGCTGCTCCCCTGCGGTGTCGGCGGTGCTGCCACCGTACGGGAGCGGGCGCTCGGGGACGCCCGGGGCGACCCGGCCCGCTCGGTCAGCGGGTGCTGATCCTCACGTTGCGGATGTTCACCGGGAGGTTGGGGAATCCGTCGCCGGGGTTGTTCTGGTCGTCCTCGCCACCGGCGGCGATCTTCTGCAGGACGTCCAGGCCCGCCGTGATCCGGCCGAACGGGGTGTAGGCGGGGGAGAGCTTGGTGTCCTTCCAGACGAAGAAGAACTGGCTGCCGTTGGTGTTCGGACCGGCGTTGGCCATGGCCACGGTGCCGGCCGGGTAGGTGGCGCCGGTCAGGTTCTCGTCCGGGAAGGAGTAGCCGGGCCCGCCGCTGCCCGTCCCGGTCGGGTCGCCGCACTGGAGGACGTAGATCCGCTGGGTGGTGAGGCGGTGGCAGTGGCTGCGGTCGAAGTAGTCGTGCTCGGCGAGGAAGCGGAACGAGAACGTGGTGCAGGGCGCCTTGTCGGTCAGCGCCTCGAAGGTGATCTGGCCCTGGCTCGTACGCAGAGTCGCGCGGTAGGGCTGGGCCGCCTTCTTGGCGTTGAAGACCGGGATGCCCTTGAAATTGTCGGCCGGGACGGCCGGTGTGTAGGTGCAGCCGGCGCCGGCGGTGGCTGCGGCGGCGGAGGTGTCCGCGACGGCGGTGCCGGTGCTGGCCACGAGCGGGAGGACGGTGGCGGCGGCGACCAGCGCCCAGTGCGTGCGCTTCACGTGACGGGCCTTCCGGGGGGTGGTGGACGGCTGGATTGTCATGGAGGAATCATCCACGGCCGGGTGGGGATGCGGTAGGGGTCGGGGCGGCCGCGACTCCCGAGGGTTCGGGAGTGTGATGGTCGGTCAGGTGAGCGCCGGGGCGCGGGTTTCCGTCGGGGCTGCCGGTTCTGCCCGGCTCGACGGCTCCCCTGTTACGGATGTTGCCGGTGTTACGGATGTTGCCTGTGCTGCCGGTTTTGCCGGTGCGGCGGGAGTTGCCGGGCCCGGGTGGCCCCGGGGGGTCTGGGTGGCCTGGAGGGGTCAGGGGTGGTCGGGGGCTTCCGGGACCGAGGTGAAGAGCCCGGCGCGGGCGGCCAGGGCGGCGGCATCGGCGGCCCGCTCGGCGGTGCGGGCGTCCAGCGGCTCGCCGGAGACGAACAGGCGGTAGTAGAGCGGCGCGGTGGCGGCCCGGACCACCTCGGCACCGTCCGTTCCGACCGGCAACTCGCCCCGGGTGACCGCCCGTTCGGCCACCTCGGCGACTTGGCGGTGGCGGGTCGCGAAGAAGTCGTGCAGGGCGGCCGCGCCGGCGTCGGAGCGCTGGGCGGCGGAGATCAGTGCGGTCGGTGTGGGGCCCAGCTCGGGGTCGGTGAAGACGTCGAACACCTCCTGGGTGATCCGGCGGAGGTCCTGCTGGAGGTCGCCGGTGTCGGGCAGGGGCCAGGGCTGGTCGGCGGAGGCGGTCAGCGCGTCGGCGACCAGGCCGTCGACGCCGCCCCACCGTCGGTAGAGGGTCGCCTTGTGGACGCCGGAGCGGGCGGCGACCGCCTCCACGGTGAGGCCGTCGTACCCCTTTTCGGTGACCTCGGCGAGCGTGGCGGCGACCACGTCCGCCCGGACCCGGGCGCTGCGGCCGCCCGGACGCGGGGTCGGGGTGTGGGGCGGCGGTGCGGGGTTGGCGGTTCCGGTCAAAGTCGACTCCAGTCGCATTAAGGCTTGCTGTGGGTGTGGTGGCGTGCCATGCTCATCGTAATGCGACATGAGTCGCATTACGAGAGGAGTCCGAGTGACCGCCACCGCCATCCCCGACCCCACCGTGCTCCACCCGCTCGCCGGTCACGACCGCGTCGTCCTGCTGCGGCCCCTCGTCACCGACCCGCGGATCGAGGTCGGCGAGTACACCTATTTCGATGACCCCGACGGTGCTACCCGCTTCGAGGAGCGCAACGTCCTCTACGCGTACGGCCCCGAGCGGCTGGTGATCGGCAAGTACTGCGCGATCGCCACCGGCACCCGCTTCCTGATGGCCGGTGCCGCCCACCCGGCCGTCGGCGTCTCCACCTTCCCGTTCACCATGTTCGGCGGCAGCTGGACCGAGCGGACTCTCGACATCGTCACCGGCCTGCCCAGCCGGGGGGACACGGTGATCGGCAGCGACGTCTGGTTCGGCTTTGGAGCCACCGTCCTGCCCGGGGTCCGGATCGGTGACGGCGCGATCATCGCTGCCGGTGCGATGGTCACCACCGATGTCGAGCCGTACACCGTCGTCGGTGGCAACCCCGCCCGCCCGATCCGCCGCCGCTTCGACGACGCCGACATCGAGCGCCTGCTCCGCGCGGCCTGGTGGGACTGGCCGGTCGAGCTCGTCACCGAACACGTTCGTGTGGTCATGTCCGGAACGCCGGCCGACATCGAGGCGATCGCCGCGGCGAACGGTCTGCTCGCCGGCTGACCGCCGGTGCCGCCCGGGCCGGGGGCTGCCGCGCCCGGACCGGGGCCTGCCGCGCCGATCGACTCGACCGCGCCGACCGAGCGGATCATGCCGACCGTCCGGTGTCCGGACGGGCATTGATCACCGGTGGTCCGGTGCGCGAGACTGGCGCCCCTTTGCTCCACGCTTCGCCCTGTCCACCGCCGGGTCTCCCGCCCGGCTGCTGGGTCCGTCCGACGCCGTACGGTACTCGCGCCCGCCGGTTCCGTTCGCTCGGAGGGATCCTCGTCATGCCTGCCTCCTTGTCCAAGGGCTCGTCCTCGTCGGTCCTTCGTGATCTTCCGGTGCTGCTCGTGGCGGTGGTGTGGGGGTCGAGTTTCCTCGCCGTCCAGCGGGTGGCCGAGCCGGGGACGGTCGTGGCGATGCTGGTGCTCCGGTTCGGGCTGGTGCTGCCGCTGCTCGGAGCGGTCGCCTGGCGGGCCCTGCGGAGGTTGAGCCGGGCGGAGTGGCTCGGCGGTGCCGCGCTGGGAGTGGTACTGAGCGGGATCTTCCTGCTGGAGACCTACGGCGCCGTGCACACCTCCGCGACCAACGCGGGGCTGATCATCAGCCTCGCGATGGTGCTCACCCCACTCGGCGAGAGCGCCCTCGGGCGGACCACGCCACCGCGGGCCTTCCTGGCGGCCGCCGGGCTGGCCGTGCTCGGCGTCGCCCTGCTCACCGGCGACGGCGGACTGCGCGCTCCCTCGCTCGGTGACCTGCTGGTGCTGGGTGCCGCCCTCGTCCGATCCGCGTACGTCCTGGCCATGGCCAGGAGCCGGGCCCTGCGCGACACCGACATGCTCGCCGTGACCTGGGTCCAACTCGCCGTCGCAACGGCCGTCTTCGCCGTCGTCGCGCTGTCCGTGGGGCCGGCGCCGTGGACCGTCGCCCGCTCGTACGGGGTCGGCCAGTGGGTCTGGCTGCTGCATCTGTCGCTGTTCTGCACGCTGTTCGCCTTCTTCGTCCAGATGTGGGCGGTGCGGGCCACCTCGCCCTCCCGGGTGAGCCTGCTGCTCGGAACCGAGCCGCTGTGGGCCACCGTCTTCGGCATCACCGTGGCCGGGAACCGGCCGGGGCTGCTCGCCCTGTTCGGAGGCGCCCTGGTGCTGGCCGCGACCGAGTGGGGGCGCCGTACCGCCCCCTCGCCGCGCCCGGCCGGGGGCGGGAACGGAACGGCTGCCGGGGTGGATGCGCGAGCCGGGGAGCCGACGAAGGAGCCGGCCTCGGCGTGATCCGTCGGCGTGGTCACCGGCGCCACCGCAGGGTGCGGCGGGCGTAGTCGACGGTGACCGCGCCGAGCAGCGGGCCCCAGGCCACCAGGGGCAGGTAGGCGGCGGTCATCACCAGGGCGGCGAAACCGTGCGGTGCGTCGGGCGTGGCCAGGTTGTCGGCCCAGCGGCCGAACAGCCCCTCCATACCGAGGACGGTGAGCACCGCCGAGCCCAGCAGCGCCGGGACGATCGCGGCGAGCGGCGGGACCCGCCGGCCGCCGAGCCAAGGGATCCAGCGGGGCATCACCTGCCCCCAGGGCCGGACCAGGCCGAGGGTCAGGAAGGACAGGGCCTCGGCCAGGGCGCTCAGCGCCACGCAGTAGACCGTGCCCCAGCCCGGCTGGTGCTCGGCGAACGCGGCGGCCGTGGCCCCGGTGAAGCCGAGCGGGGCGCCGAAGCCGAAGGCGATCCGCCACACCCCCGAGGGGACGGTGCTCAGGGCGGCGGCCTTGGCGGCCAGCCGGGCCCAGCGCGGGGCGGGAGGAACGGCCGCGGTGGGCCGGTGGTTCGTGGTCCCGTGTGCGCAGGCCCGGCGTTCGGTGGTTCGGTGCGTGGTGCCCTGGGCGTTGATCACGAACTTCGACATGGTGGACTCCCCTCCGGCCCGGCCCCCTCGGCCGGTGCGATGGCTCAAGACTGGAGGTCAGCCGGGGGTTCGCGGCAGTGCCGATCGGGCTGTTCTCCCTGCTCAACCCGCCTGTGAAATATGCCGATCGGCACAGGCGCACCGCCGGACCCACGTCGTACTGTGACGGCAGTCGAAGAGAGGTGGTGACGATGAATCAGACCCTGTCGCTGGTTGTCCCGGCCCTGCTGCTGCCGGCCTGGGCGGTCCGCGGGCGCTACGGAGCGGCCTTCGTGACGACTGCGCTCGGTGCGGTCTCGGTGGCGGTCTCGGTCACCCTCTGGCTCACCGGCCGTTGGGTGGAGGGCGATCGCTGGGCCGGGGCGGTCGGGCTGGCCGAAGTGGCGGCCCTGCTGCTGGCGGTGCTGCTGACCTTGCGCGCCCAGGACGGCCCGCGGTGCGCGGCGGCCGCGTGGACGGCGTGCGGCGCGGTCACGCTCTGGCCGTCCCGCTTCCTGTACATCGAGGGGCCGACCGACACGCTCACGCTCTTCGGCTTCGGATCGATGCTGTCCCTGCCGACGGTGCTGATCGGGCTCTACCTGCGGGGGCTCGACGACGGCCGGGCCCGCGCGGTGGCCGAGGCCAGACGGGCCCAGCGGCTCGAACTGGCCCACGACCTGCACGACTTCGTGGCACACGACGTCAGCGGCATGGTCGCCCAGGCCCAGGCGGGGGCGTACATGGCGGCGATCGACCCGGCACGGGCGGCCGAGGTGTTCGAGCGGATAGAGCAGGCCGGGCAGCGGGCCCTGGCCTCGCTGGACCGGACCGTGCAGCTGCTGCGCAGCGAGGAGGCGGGCGGCCGCAGTCCGCAGCCAGGCCTCGCCGAACTCGCCCAGGTGGCGGACCAGTTCACCGCATCGGGCGGCGCCGAGGTCCGGCTGGAACTGCCGGAGGGGCCGGTGCCGCGCGAGGTGGAGGGCACCGTCCACCGGATCGCGGTCGAGTCCCTGACCAACGTCCGGCGCCACGCTCCGGCCGCGCGGACTGTCGAGATCCGGGCCCGCCGCAGCGACGGACGACTGGAGCTGACCGTGACGGACGACGGCGGGGCGCCGGCCCCGGAGGGACGTCCGCGCCGGGGCGGCGGGAGTGGGCTCCCTGGGCTGGCAGCCCGGGTGGAGGCCCTCGGTGGTTCGCTGGAGGCCGGTCCGTACGCGGGGGAGGGGTGGCGGGTACGGGCGGTGCTGCCGCTGGACGCGACCGTCAGCGGATCGGAAGGATCAGGGCCAGAGCGGTCAGGGCCAGAGCGGTCAGGGCCAGAGCGGTCCGGGCCAGGGCGATCCGGATCGGAACGATCACAGGGGCCGACGCGGGTCGGCACGGGGGAGGTGCGGGGATGAGCAGTGGCGCGGGGCCGGTTCGGATCCTGATCGCGGACGACCAGGCGGACGTTCGCAGCGCGTTCCGGATGATTCTGGACGCCCAGCCGGACATGACGGTGGTGGCCGAGGCGGCGGACGGCGCTGCGGCGGTGGCGGAGGCGAGGAGGCTGAGACCGGACGTGGTGCTCGCGGACATCCGGATGCCGAAGCTCGACGGCCTGGAGGTCACCCGGCAACTTGCGGGCCAGCACAAGGTGATCGTGGTGACCACCTTCGACCTGGACGAGTACGTGCACACGGCGCTTCGGAACGGTGCGGCGGGCTTCCTGCTGAAGCGCTCGGGGCCGGTGCTCCTGATCGAGGCGGTCCGGGCGGCGATGGCCGGGGACGCGTTGATCAGCCCGCAGATCACCGTACGGCTCCTGCGGCACATGGCACTTCCGGGAGGGGAGCCGGGGCCCGGCCCGGGAACGGCCTCGGGGCCCTCCGGGCCGCCGCCGGCGGCCGGGCCGGTGGAGGAACTGACCGCACGGGAAAGGGAGATCGCCGAGCAGGTGGCGGACGGGGCGACCAATGCCGAGATCGGCGCGGGGCTGTTCATCTCACCGGGGACGGTGAAGAACCACCTCGCCAGCATCCAGCGCAAGCTCGGTGCCCGTAACCGGGTGGGCATCGCGGCTTGGGTGTGGGAGCAGGCGGCCGGCACCCGCTGACAGGCCCACCTACAGGTCCCACCGACAGGACCACCCACAGGCCCCAACCCACAGGCCCCCACCTCCAGGGCGAGGGGAACAGCTCCCGGGGCGGAGGCCGCACAAGCGCGGCCCCGCGCCCGCGCCCGCCCCCGCCTCCGCGCTCGCCGCCTCCGCGCTCGCCGCCTCCGCGCTCGCCGCCTCCGCGCTCGCCGCCCCCGCCCCCTGGCGCGCGTCCAGCCGCTGGCAGCCGGAGGCGGAGGGCGGCCGCCGCGGCGCAGGCGAACCCCGTCCGACGCCGAGTCCGCGCGCTTGTGAACGAAGGGTCAAGCGAGCGTTCGGAGTCCCGCCACCCCTCCGAGTGAGCCGCTATAACACGTCAACATGACGCCTCTAAATTTGCCCGAGGCGACGCATAGTTGATATAGGAATACGCCCCTGACCAGCTGCTTCACAAGTAAATGCGACTGGTTGTGATCATTTGACTCCTTTGCGTCGACAAATCTGGGCATGTTCACATTCGCCATCATTCACATGGTGGCGTAGATCACAAAGATCGCGGTGAACTGCGTGTCGCAGATCACAAGCGGACGGGCATAAGATGCGCTCGTTCCAGGCTTTGTGAACTGCCTCACATGAGGTGGATCCCGGGAACCGGAGGGCGGGTTCACCTGAGTGTGACCTGCCGGTTCCGATCTGCAGTCAAGGACGACTGGACGGAGGGAGCGGGGGCTATGAATGCCTACGCGCCGATCCTCGTACTCGGTGCCATCGCGGCGGCGTTCGCGGTCGGCTCCGTCGTGATGGCCTCACTCACCGGCCCCAAGCGCTACAACCGGGCCAAGTTGGAGGCGTACGAGTGCGGCATCGAGCCGACCCCGCAGCCCGTGGGCGGCGGTCGGTTCCCGATCAAGTACTACCTGACGGCGATGCTCTTCATCGTCTTCGACATCGAGATCGTCTTCCTCTACCCCTGGGCGGTGACCTTCGACGCCCTGGGGATCTTCGGGTTGGTCGAGATGCTGCTCTTCATCGCCACGGTCTTCGTCGCGTACGCCTACGTCTGGCGCCGCGGCGGCCTGGAGTGGGACTGAGCCCGGCGGGACCGACCCCGGAACGGTGGTGCCGACCCCCGGAGCGGTGGGGCCGGCCCTCGGAACGGGACTGTCGGAACGGGACTGAGCGCGGGGTGGCCGCCGCCCTTGTGAACGAGCGGACAAGCCCGAACGGGCCGGACGTACCAGAGGACTTGAGGGCATTGAGAGGGATCTGATGGGAATCGAGGAGAAGCTGCCGAGCGGCTTTCTGCTCACGACCGTGGAGACGGCCGCCGGCTGGGTGCGCAAGGCGTCACTCTTCCCGGCCACCTTCGGTCTGGCCTGCTGCGCGATCGAGATGATGACCACCGGTGCCGGCCGCTACGACCTGGCCCGGTTCGGGATGGAGGTCTTCCGGGGTTCTCCCCGGCAGGCCGATCTGATGATCGTGGCGGGCCGGGTGAGCCAGAAGATGGCACCGGTGCTGCGCCAGGTGTACGACCAGATGCCCAACCCCAAGTGGGTGATCTCGATGGGCGTCTGCGCCTCCTCCGGCGGGATGTTCAACAACTACGCGATCGTGCAGGGCGTCGACCACATCGTTCCGGTGGACATCTACCTGCCCGGTTGTCCGCCCCGTCCGGAGATGCTGATGGACGCCATCCTGAAGCTGCACGACAAGATCCAGCACGAGCCGCTCGGGGTGAACCGGCGCCGGGCCGAGGAGCTCGGCGAGGCGCTCGCCCTGCAGGCCACCCCGATCAGCGAGATGCGGGGGCAGCTGCGATGAACGAGCAGGTACCCGAGACCCGCCGCGAGCACCCGGTCCGCGAGATCCCGGTCGAGGTGGTCGGCCGCCGCCAGGGCATGTTCGGCGCCCAGGGCAGCGGCGACACCTCCGGTTTCGGCGGTCTGGCGACGCCGGTGGTGCTGCCCGGTCCGAGCGAACGCCCGTACGGCGGTTGGTTCGACGAGGTCGCCGACGAGTTGGAGGGAGCCCTGGAGGAGCAGGGCCTGGACCCGGTCGAGGTGATCGAGAAGACCGTGGTCGACCGCGGCGAGCTCACCTTCCACATCGACCGCGCCCACCTGCTGAGGACCGTCCGGGTCCTGCGCGACGACCCGGCGCTGCGCTTCGAACTGTGCCTGGGCGTCAGCGGCGTGCACTACCCGGGTGACAAGGGCCGCGAGCTGCACGCGGTCTACCACCTGCGCTCGATCACCCACGGCCGGCTGATCCGGGTGGAGGTCACCGCGCCCGACGCCGACCCGCGCGTCCCCTCCGTGGTGAGCGTCTACCCGACCAACGACTGGCACGAGCGCGAGGTCTACGACTTCTTCGGCCTGGTCTTCGAGGGCCACCCGGCGCTCACCCGGATCATGATGCCGGACGACTGGCTGGGCCACCCGCAGCGCAAGGACTACCCGCTCGGCGGCATCCCCGTCGAGTACAAGGGCGCCCAGATCCCGGCTCCCGACCAGCGGAGGTCGTACAGCTGATGAACACTCGGCACTACGAAGGCAGCCGCGGGGAAGCCGCGGAAGCAGACGCCCGGGAGACCACCGAGGGCCGGGTCTTCACCGTCACCGGCGGCGACTGGGGCGAGGTGGTCGAGGCGGTCGGCCGGGCCGACGACGAGCGCATCATCGTCAACATGGGCCCCCAGCACCCGTCCACCCACGGCGTGCTGCGGCTGATCCTGGAGATCGACGGCGAGACGGTGAAGGAGGCCCGCTGCGGCATCGGCTACCTGCACACCGGCATCGAGAAGAACATGGAGTTCCGCAACTGGGTCCAGGGCACCACCTTCGTGACCCGCATGGACTACCTGACCCCGCTGTTCAACGAGACCGCCTACTGCCTGGCGGTCGAGAAGCTGCTCGGCATCACCGACGACATCCCGGACCGGGCCAACGTCATCCGGGTGATGATGATGGAGCTCAACCGGATCTCCTCGCACCTGGTCTGCCTGGCCACCGGCGGCATGGAGATCGGCTCCACCACCCTGATGATCTACGGCTTCCGGGACCGCGAACTGATCCTGGACGTCTTCGAGCTGGTCACCGGCCTGCGCATGAACCACGCGTACGTGCGCCCCGGCGGTCTCGCCCAGGACCTGCCGCCCGGCGCCGTCGACCAGATCCGCGAGGCGGTCAGGACGATCCGCTCCCGGATGCACGAGTACGACAAACTCGCCACCGGCAACCCGGTGTTCAAGGCCCGCCTGGTCGACGTCGGCTTCCTGGACCTGCCCGGCTGCCTGGCCCTCGGCGCCACCGGCCCGATCCTGCGCGCCACCGGCCTGCCGCACGACCTGCGCAAGACCGACCCGTACTGCGGTTACGAGGACTACGACTTCGAGGTCGCGATCGCGGACAGCGCCGACTCCTACGGCCGCTTCCTGATCCGCCTGGAGGAGATGAAGCAGTCGCTGCGGATCGTCGAGCAGTGCCTGGACCGGCTGCGTCCGGGCCCGGTCATGGTGGCCGACAAGAAGATCGCCTGGCCGGCCCAACTGGCCGTCGGCCCGGACGGGATGGGCAACTCGCTCGACCACATCCGGAAGATCATGGGCACCTCGATGGAGGCCCTGATCCACCACTTCAAGCTGGTCACCGAGGGCTTCCGGGTCCCGGTCGGCCAGGCGTACGCGGCGGTCGAGTCGCCCAAGGGCGAGCTGGGCGTGCACGTGGTCAGCGACGGCGGGACGCGCCCGTACCGGGTGCACTTCCGGGACCCGTCGTTCACCAATCTGCAGACGATGGCGGCGATGTGCGAAGGCGGCCAGGTGGCCGACGTGATCGTCGCGGTGGCCGGGATCGACCCGGTGATGGGAGGCGTGGACCGGTGACCAACGTCGAACTCGGACTGCCGGCGCTGCCGGCCGCACCGTACCCCGAGGAGGTGCGCGCCCGGCTGGCCGCCGACGCCGCCGAGCTGATCGCCCGCTACCCGGAGCCGCGTTCGGCGCTGCTGCCGCTGCTGCACCTGGTGCAGGCGGAGGAGGGCTTCGTCAGCCCGACCGGGATCCGGTTCTGCGCCGAGCGCCTGGACCTCACCACCGCCGAGGTCACCGCCGTCGCGACCTTCTACACCATGTACCGGCGGCGCCCGGCCGGGAAGTACCACGTCGGGGTCTGCACCAACACCCTGTGCGCGGTGCTCGGCGGGGACCAGATCTTCGCCGAGCTCCAGGAGCACCTGGGCGTCCGCAACAACGAGACCACCGAGGACGGCGAGGTCTCGATCGAGCACATCGAGTGCAACGCGGCCTGCGACTACGCGCCCGTGGTGATGGTCAACTGGGAGTTCTTCGACAACCAGACCCCGGAGAGCGCCCGGCAGCTGGTCGACGACCTGCGGGCCGGCCGTGAGGTCCGGCCCACCCGGGGTGCCCGGTTGTGCGGCTTCAAGGAGACCGCGCGGATCCTGGCCGGCTTCCCGGACGAGCGCCCGGGCGCCAACGACGAGTCCGGCGCCGGCGGCGCGCCCTCGCTGGCCGGTCTGCGGCTGGCCCGCGGCGAGGCCCTGCCCGGCACCCCCGGCACCCGCGTCGTCTCACCCCGCAACGAGCCACCCCGAACCGACGCGCCCCGAACCGACGCGCCCCGAACCGACGCGCCCCGCACCGACGCCCCCCGCGACGAGGCCCCCCGCGACGAGGCCCCCCGCAGCGACGCACCGCGCACCGACGCGCCCCGCACCGAGGGCACCGGCCAGGAAGGGAGCGAGGCGTGATGACCTCCGCAGAGCCGGCCGAGAAGCTGCTCACCCCCGTCCTGTCCGACTCCTGGGACGACAGCCGCCCCTGGACGCTCGACACCTACCGCCGCCACCACGGCTACGAGGGCCTCAAGGCGGCCCTCGCCATGCCCCCGGACGACGTGATCGCCCTGGTCAAGGACGCCGGCCTGCGCGGCCGCGGCGGCGCCGGCTTCCCCACCGGCATGAAGTGGCAGTTCATCCCGCAGAACGACGGCAAGCCGCACTACCTGGTGGTCAACGCGGACGAGTCCGAGCCGGGCACCTGCAAGGACATCCCGCTGCTGTTCGCGAACCCGCACTCCCTCATCGAGGGAATGATCATCGCCTCCTACGCGATCCGCTGCGACCACGCCTTCGTCTACCTGCGCGGCGAGGTCGTCCCGGTGCTGCGCCGGCTGCACGCCGCGGTCGCGGAGGCGTACGGGGCGGGCCTGCTCGGCCGGAACATCCTCGGCTCCGGGATCGACCTGGACATCACCGTGCACGCCGGTGCCGGCGCGTACATCTGCGGCGAGGAGACCGCGCTGCTGGACTCGTTGGAGGGCCGTCGCGGCCAGCCCCGGCTGCGGCCGCCGTTCCCGGCGATCGCCGGCCTGTACGCCTGCCCGACGGTGGTCAACAACGTCGAGTCGATCGCCTCGGTGCCGCCGATCCTGGCCCGGGGCAAGGAGTGGTTCAAGGGCCTGGGCACCGAGAAGTCCCCCGGCTTCACGCTCTACTCGCTCTCCGGGCACGTCACCAACCCCGGCCAGTACGAGGCCCCGCTGGGCATCACCCTGCGCCAGCTGCTCGACCTCAGCGGCGGCGTCCGCTCCGGGCACCGGCTGAAGTTCTGGACCCCGGGCGGTTCCTCCACCCCGATGTTCACCGACGAGCACCTCGACGTCCCGCTGGACTACGAGGGCGTGGGCGCGGCCGGCTCGATGCTGGGCACCAAGGCGCTGCAGGTCTTCGACGAGACCACCTGCGTGGTGCGGGCGGTCACCCGCTGGACGGAGTTCTACGCCCACGAGTCCTGCGGCAAGTGCACGCCCTGCCGCGAGGGCACCTACTGGCTGGTCCAGCTGCTCAAGCGGATCGAGGCCGGGGAGGGAGTCGAGGGGGACCTGGAGAAGCTCCTCGACATCGCCGACAACATCAACGGCAAGTCCTTCTGCGCGCTGGGCGACGGCGCGGCCAGTCCGATCGTCTCCTCGCTCCAGCACTTCCGGGCCGAGTACGAGCAGCACCTGGCCGAGCGCCGCTGCCCGTTCGACCCGGCCGCCTCCACCGTCTGGGCCGACGGCCCCCGCCCCGGCCACCAGTCCGCCACCGAAAGGGAGGTGCACGCGTGACGATCACAGAGCCAACCGCCTCCACGGGAGAGAAGCCCGCGGTCGAACTGGTCACGCTCACCATCGACGGCGTCGAAGTGCAGGTCCCCAAGGGGACGTTGGTGATCCGGGCGGCCGAGACCATCGGCACCCAGATCCCGCGCTTCTGCGACCATCCGCTGCTCGACCCGGCCGGCGCCTGCCGGCAGTGCATCGTCGAGGTCGAGGGCCAGCGCAAGCCGGTCGCCTCCTGCACCATCCCGGTGGCCGAGGGCATGGTGGTGCGCACCCAGCTCAGCTCGCCGGTGGCCGAGAAGGCGCAGCGCGGCGTGATGGAGCTGCTGCTGATCAACCACCCGCTGGACTGCCCGGTCTGCGACAAGGGCGGCGAGTGCCCGCTGCAGAACCAGGCGATGTCCAGCGGAGCCGCGGACTCCCGCTTCGAGGGCATGAAGCGCACCTACGAGAAGCCGGTGCCGATCAGCAGCCAGGTGCTGCTGGACCGCGAGCGCTGCGTGCTGTGCGCGCGCTGCACCCGCTTCTCGCAGCAGATCGCCGGGGACCCGTTCATCGACCTGGTGGAGCGCGGGGCGCTGCAGCAGGTCGGCACCGGCGAGGGGGACGACTTCGAGTCTTACTTCTCCGGGAACACCATCCAGATCTGCCCGGTGGGCGCGCTGACCTCGGCGGCCTACCGGTTCCGCTCGCGCCCCTTCGACCTGGTCTCCTCGCCGAGCGTGTGCGAGCACTGCTCGGCGGGCTGCGCGCAGCGCACCGACCACCGCCGCGGCAAGGTGCTGCGCCGGCTGGCGGGCGAGGACCCGGCGGTGAACGAGGAGTGGAACTGCGACAAGGGCCGCTTCGCGTTCCGCTACGCCCAGCAGCGGGACCGGCTGACCACCCCGCTGGTGCGGGTGGACGGCGAGCTGGTGCCGGCCTCCTGGCCGGAGGCGCTGGCGAGGGCCGCCGCGGGTCTGCGCGGCGCCCGGACGGGCGTGCTGGCCGGCGGCCGGGTGACGGTCGAGGACGCGTACGCGTACGCCAAGTTCGCCCGGGTGGTGCTGGGCACCAACGACGTGGACTTCCGGGCCCGCCCGCACAGCGGCGAGGAGGCGGACTTCCTGGCCGCGGCGGTCGCCGGGCGCGGGGTGGACGTGGACGGCTCGGGCCTGACGTACGAGCGGCTGGAGCAGGCGCCGGCGGTGCTGCTGGCCGGTTTCGAGCCGGAGGAGGAGTCGCCGATCGTCTTCCTGCGGCTGCGCAAGGCGGTCCGCGGCCGCGGTCAGAAGGTGTTCTCGGTGGCCGCGTTCGGCTCCCGGGGCCTGGCGAAGCTGCGCGGCGGGCTGCTGCCGGCGGCGCCGGGCACCGAGCCGGAGTGGTTCGCGGCACTGGCGGCGGACGAGCCGCTGAACGACGAGGCGGGCCGGGCGGCCGAACTGCTGCGCGCGCCGGGCGCGGTGATCCTGGCGGGCGAGCGGCTGGCCGCCGTGCCGGGCGCGCTGACGGCGGTGCTGCGGCTGGCGCACGCGACCGGTGCCCGGCTGGCGTGGGTGCCGCGTAGGGCGGGCGAGCGCGGGGCCGTGGAGGCGGGCGCGCTGCCGGGGCTGCTGCCCGGTGGCCGTCCGGTGGCCGCCGCGGCGGCGCGGGCCGAGGCGGCCGCGGTGTGGGGGGTGGCGGAGCTGCCGTCCAAGCCGGGCCGTTCCACCGACCAGATCCTGGCGGCGGCCGCGCAGGGCGAGTTGGACGCGCTGCTGATCGGCGGCGTGGACCCGGACGACCTGGCGGACCCGGCGCTGGCCGACGAGGCGCTGGCCGCCGTCCCCTTCGTGGTGTCGCTGGAGCTGCGGCCCTCGGCGGTGACGGCGCGCGCGGACGTGGTGCTGCCGGTGGCGGCGGTGGCGGAGAAGGCCGGCACCTTCCTGGACTGGGAGGGCCGGGTGCGGATGTTCGAGGCCGCGCTCAAGCCGGACCAGCAGATGGGCCGTCATCTGCAGTCGGATCTGCGGGTGCTGGCGATGCTGGCGGACGCGCTGGGCCACCGGCTGGGCCTGCCCGACGTCCGGGCGGCGCGGCTGGAGCTGGACGCCTTCGCCCCCTGGGAGGGCGACCGCGCGGCCGGTCCGGCGGCCCACCCGGGCCTGCTGCCCCGTCCGGCCACCGGCCAGGCGGTGCTGGCGGGCTGGCGTCCGCTGCTGGACGAGGGCACGTTGCAGCAGGGTGATCCGCACCTGGCGGGCACCCGGCACCGGGTGGTGGCCCGGATCTCGGCCGAGACGGCGAAGGAGATCGGCGCCGAGTCGGCCGCCGCGCTGCGGCTGACCGGCCCGGCCGGCTCGCTGACGCTGCCGCTGGAGGTCACCGGCTCGCTCCCGGACCGCACGGTCTGGATCCCGCTCAACTCGACGCCGGGCGGCGCCCACCGCGCGCTCGGCACCACCGTCGGCCACCTGGTCACGATCGCCGCGGCCGAGGCCGAGCCCGAGCCGGCGGCGCAGGCCCCGGCCGGGGCGGGCGCGGGCGAAGGGGAAGGGGAGGACCGATGACGACTCCGCAGCCGTACGAGACGCTCCACTTCTTCGGCCAGGACCCGTGGTGGCTGGTCCTGCTGAAGGCGGTGTTCTGCTTCGCGTTCCTGGTCCTGACGGTGCTGATCGCGATCGTCTGGGAGCGCAAGGTGGTGGCCTGGATGCAGTTGCGCATCGGGCCGAACCGGCACGGGCCGTGGGGCCTGCTGCAGTCGCTGGCGGACGGCGTGAAGCTGGCGCTGAAGGAAGACCTGGTGGTCAAGGGCGCGGACAAGGTGGTCTACGTCCTGGCCCCGATCGTCTGCGCGATCCCGGCGTTCATGGCCTTCGCGGTGATCCCGTTCGGTCCGGCCGGCAACGAGGTGTCGATCTTCGGCACCCGGACGGCGATGCAGCTGACCGACTTCCCGGTGGCGCTGCTGTACATCCTGGCGACGGCCTCGATCGGCATCTACGGCATCGTGCTGGCCGGCTGGTCGTCCGGTTCGACGTACCCGCTGCTGGGCGGGCTGCGTTCGGCCGCGCAGATGGTCAGTTACGAGATCGCGATGGGCCTGTCCTTCGCGGCGGTGTTCATCTACTCGGGCTCGATGTCGACCTCGGAGATCGTGGCGCACCAGCAGCCGACCTGGTTCGCGGTGCTGCTGCCGGTGTCGTTCATCGTCTACGTGATCGCGATGGTCGGCGAGACCAACCGGGCGCCGTTCGACCTCCCGGAGGCCGAGGGCGAGCTGGTCGGCGGCTTCAACACCGAGTACTCCTCGCTGAAGTTCGCGATGTTCATGCTGGCCGAGTACGTGAACATGGTGACGGTCTCGGCGGTGGCCTCGACGCTCTTCCTGGGCGGCTGGCGGGCCCCGTGGCCGGTGTCGACCTTCTGGGAGGGCGCCAACCACGGCTGGTGGCCGATGCTGTGGATCACGCTGAAGATCCAGCTGCTGCTGTTCCTCTTCATCTGGCTGCGCGGCACGCTGCCCCGGTTCCGCTACGACCAGTTCATGAAGCTGGGCTGGAAGGTGCTGATCCCGGTCTCGCTGGTGTGGCTGGTGCTGATCGCGAGCGTGCGGGCGCTGCGCAACGAGGGCTACGGCTTCGGCGAGGTGGTGCTGTACGTGGGCGCCCCGGTCGGGGTGGTGCTGCTGCTGGCGCTGCTGCGGGACTTCCTGAGGAAGCAGCCGGAGGCCGAGGAGGCGCCGCCCAAGGGAGGGTTCGACCCGATGGCGGGCGGCTATCCGGTGCCGCCGCTGCCCGGTCAGGAGCTCCCGCCGGTGCCGCGCCGGCGCAGTCGCGCCCCGAAGCAACTCCAGGACGCCCTCAACGGGGCCGACCATTCCGAAGGGAGCTGAACCGAGATGTCGTCCGACCAGTCCGACCGTACGGACCGGCCCGAGCGGGCCGACCGGCCGTCGGTCCTCGGCCCGGCCGCCGGCTTCGGCGTGACCTTCAAGGCCATGTTCAAGAAGCGGCTCACCGAGCAGTACCCGGAGCAGAAGAAGCCCACCGCTCCGCGCTTCCACGGCCGCCACCAGCTGAACCGGCACCCGGACGGCCTGGAGAAGTGCGTCGGCTGCGAGCTGTGCGCGTGGGCGTGCCCGGCCGACGCGATCTACGTGGAGGGCGCGGACAACCGGGACGAGGAGCGCTACTCCCCGGGTGAGCGCTACGGCGCGGTCTACCAGATCAACTACGCCCGCTGCATCCTGTGCGGGCTGTGCATCGAGGCCTGCCCGACCCGGGCGCTGACCATGACCAACGAGTACGAGCTGGCCGACTCCTCCCGGCGGGACCTGATCTTCACCAAGGAGCAGCTGCTGGTGGGCCTCACCGAGGGCATGGTCGACACCCCGCACGAGATCTTCCCGGGCGCCGACGAGGGCGCGTACTACCGGGGCGAGATCACGGCGGCGGCGCCGGGGACGGTCGAGCAGGAGCGCACCGACCGGGAGAAGGAGGTGCGGCCGTGACCGGACAACTCGCGGCGGCGGCCGTGACGACGGATCTCGCGGCCGCGACCGGACGGCTCGCGGCCGCGGCCGGGGCGACCTCCACCGGTGAGGCGGTCCAGTTCTGGGTGCTCGCGGTGATCGCGGTCGGCGGCGCGCTCGGCATGCTGCTGATGCGGAAGGCGGTGCACAGCGCGCTCTGCCTGGCGGCCACCATGATGGCGCTGGCGGTCTGTTACATGGCCCAGGGCGCGGTGTTCCTGGGTGTGGTGCAGATCGTGGTCTACACCGGCGCGATCATGATGCTCTTCCTGTTCGTGGTGATGCTGGTCGGCGTCACCAGCGAGGACTCCCTGAAGGAGCAGTTGAAGGGCCAGCGGTTCGCCGCGGTGCTGTGCGGACTGGGCTTCGGCGTGCTGCTGGTCGCCGGGATCGCCAATGCGAGGCTGGACCACTTCACCGGGCTGTCCGAGGCGAACGCCGAGGGCAACGTTCCGGGCCTGGCCCGGCTGATCTTCACCCGGTACGTGTGGGCCTTCGAGGTCACCGGCGCGCTGCTGATCACCGCGGCGATCGGCGCGATGGTGCTGACCCACCGCGAGCACGTGAAGCCGCCGAAGACCCAGCGCGAGCTGGCGGCGCAGCGCGTCAAGGACAACATCCAGCTGCCGCCGCTGCCGGCGCCGGGCGTGTACGCGCGGCACAACGCGGTGGACGTTCCCGGCCTGCTGCCGGACGGCACGATCGCCGAGGACTCGGTGATGGCGACGCTGCGCGAGCGCGGCCAGATCCGGGACGTCAGCCAGGCGATGCTGCGGCGGATGGCGGAGCTGGAGAACAGCACGGCGGACTGGCTGGGCCGTCCGTCCTCGGAGCGGCCGGAGGTGGCCGGTCCGCGCAAGTCCCTGGAGCCGGTGCCGGCGAACGGCAAGGCCGGCGCGGCCGGCAAGGACGGCGCGACCGGCGAGGAGGGCGACGAGTGAACCCGGTCAACTACCTATACCTGTCGGCACTGTTGTTCACCATCGGGGCATCCGGGGTGCTGATCCGGCGCAACGCGATCGTGCTGTTCATGTGCGTGGAGCTGATGCTGAACGCCTCGAACCTGGCGCTGGTGACGTTCTCGCGGATGCACGGCACCCTGGACGGCCAGATCATCGCCTTCTTCACGATGGTGGTCGCGGCGGCCGAGGTCGTGGTCGGCCTCGCCATCATCGTCTCCATCTTCCGGACCAGGCACTCCGCTTCGGTCGACGACAGCAACCTGATGAAGCTGTAGGCGGAGGACCTTCGGTGAACTCTCTCATTCCGCTGCTGGTGGCGGCTCCACTGGCCGGCGCGGCCCTGCTGCTGCTCGGCGGCCGGGCGCTGGACCGGTTCGGCCACTGGCTGGCCACCGCCTTCGCGGCGCTCTCGTTCGGCTTCGGCCTGGCGCTCTTCTCGGACATGCTCGGCCGCGGCGCCGAGCACCGGGCGGTCACCCAGCACCTGTTCAGCTGGGTCCCGGTGAACGGCTTCCAGGCCGACATGACCTTCCGGCTCGACCAGCTGTCGATGACCTTCGTCCTGCTGATCTCCGGCGTCGGCACGCTGATCCACCTCTACTCGGTCGGCTACATGGCGCACGACGAGCGCCGCCGCCGCTTCTTCGCGTACCTGAACCTGTTCCTGGCCGCCATGCTGCTGCTGGTGGTCGCCGACAACTACCTGCTGCTGTACTTCGGTTGGGAGGGCGTGGGCCTGGCCTCGTACCTGCTGATCGGCTTCTGGCAGCACAAGCCGAGCGCGGCGACGGCGGCGAAGAAGGCCTTCCTCGTCAACCGGGTCGGCGACATGGGCCTGTCCATCGCGATCATGCTGATGTTCACCGAGTTCGGCTCCTTCGCCTTCGGCCCGGTCCTCGGTTCGGAAGGCGCGGTCGGCGCCGCCCACCAGGCGAGCGAGGGCAAGCTGACGGCGATCGGCCTGATGCTGCTGCTGGCGGCCTGCGGCAAGTCGGCGCAGGTGCCGCTGCAGTCCTGGCTCGGGGACGCCATGGAGGGCCCGACCCCGGTGTCGGCGCTGATCCACGCGGCCACCATGGTGACCGCCGGCGTCTACCTGATCACCCGCTCCTCGGCGATCTTCGACCTGGCCCCGGACGCGCAGACCGCCGTGGTGGTGGTCGGCGCGGTCACGCTGCTGTTCGGTGCGATCGTCGGTTGCGCCAAGGACGACATCAAGAAGGCGCTGGCCGGCTCGACCATGTCGCAGATCGGCTACATGGTGCTGGCGGCCGGGCTCGGCCCGATCGGCTACGCCTTCGCGATCATGCACCTGGTGACCCACGGCTTCTTCAAGGCCGGGCTGTTCCTCGGCGCCGGGTCGGTCATGCACGGCATGGACGACGAGGTGAACATGCGTCACTACGGCGGCCTGCGCAAGTACATGCCGGTCACCTTCGTCACCTTCGGCCTCGGCTACCTGGCGATCATCGGCTTCCCGGGCCTGTCCGGGTTCTTCTCCAAGGACAAGATCATCGAGGCGGCCTTCGCCAAGGGCGGCACCGAGGGCTGGATCCTCGGCCTCTGCGCCCTGGTCGGCGCCGCCGTCACCGCGTTCTACATGACCCGGGTGATGGTGCTGACCTTCTTCGGCGAGAAGCGCTGGCAGCCGGACGAGGACGGCAACGCCCCGCACCCGCACGAGTCGCCGAAGACCATGACGATCCCGATGGTCCTGCTGGCCTTCGGCTCGGTCTTCGCGGGCGGACTCTTCGCCTTCAACGACTCCTTCCTGAAGTGGCTGGAGCCGGTCACCGGGCACGAGGAGGGCAACTCCCCGCTCGCCCCGCTGACCGTCACCCTGCTGACCATGGCCTGCATGCTGGCCGGCGTCGCCCTCGCGTACCTGATGTACGGGCGCTCGCCGGTCCCGGTGGTGCCGCCGGTCGGCTCCCCGCTCACCCGGGCCGCCCGCCGCGACCTGCTGCAGGACGACTTCAACCACGCGGTGCTGGTGCGGCCGGGCTCGGCGCTCACCGCGACGCTGGTCTTCTTCGACAGCCGCGGCCTGGACGGCTTCGTCAACGGCCTGGCCGCCGCGATCGGGGGCCTGTCCGGACGGCTGCGGCGGGTCCAGAACGGCTTCGTCCGCTCGTACGCGCTCTCCATGTTCGGCGGCACGCTGGTGCTGGTCGCCACGACTCTCCTGATGAGGTCCGTCTGATGACAGTGACTCGCCCGCTCGCCTCCGGGCGCTCCGACCCGGCGCCGACGTTCCTCGCTCCCGCACTCCCTCCTTCGTCGGTCGCTCGTCGCTCGTCGCTCTCGGCACCGGCGCGCCCTTCGGCTCGGGGCGCGGTGACTCGCCCGCTCGGCGGGGATTCCACGTGGGGGGTGACCGTATGAGCGCCCTGTTGTCCGCCACCTGTGCCGTCCCGGCGGCCGGCGCGGTGCTGACCGCCGCGCTGCCGGCCGGGACGACCGGGGCCCGGCGCCGGACCACCAAGCTCGTCGCCCTCGGCGTCTCGGCCCTGACCCTGGTGCTGGCCGCCGTGGCGGCGATCCGCTTCGACCCGCACGGCGACCGCTACCAGCTGACCGAGTCGTACAGCTGGATCCGCTCCTTCGGCATCACCTTCTCGCTCGGCGTGGACGGCATCGGTGCCGTCCTCGCCCTGCTCACCGCCGTCCTGGTGCCGATGGTGATGCTCGCCTCCTGGCACGACGCCGACCCGGACCCGACCCCGGACGCGGCCCCGGTCGGGACCGACGGCCCGGTCGACCCCGGCACCATCGAGCGGCGCCGGCGGACCCAGGGCTTCTTCGCCCTGATCCTGGCGGTGGAGGCGATGGTGGTCGTCTCCTTCTACGCCACCGACGTCTTCGTGTTCTACGTGTTCTTCGAAGCCATGCTGATCCCGATGTACTTCCTGATCGGCGGCTTCGGCGACCGGGCCGGCGGCCCCGAGTCGGCGCGCCAGCGCTCCTACGCGGCCGTGAAGTTCCTCCTCTACAACCTGCTCGGCGGCCTGGTGATGCTGGCCGCCGTGATCGGCCTGTACGTGATCGCGCAGGAGCAGGGGTTCGGCACCTTCGACCTGCGGACGCTCACCTCGGCGATCGCCGACGGGAGGCTGCAGCTGTCCGGCACCGCCGAGAAGGCCCTGTTCCTGGGCTTCTTCTTCGCCTTCGCGGTGAAGGCCCCGCTGTGGCCGCTGCACACCTGGCTGCCGAACGCGATGGGCGAGGCCACCGCCGGCACCGCGGTGCTGATCACCGCCGTGGTGGACAAGGTCGGCACCTTCGCGATGCTGCGGTTCTGCCTCGGGCTGTTCCCGCACGCCTCGAAGACCTTCGCCCCGGCGATCCTGGTCCTCTCGCTGATCGGGATCGTCTACGGCGCGCTGCTGGCGGTCGGCCAGAAGGACATCAAGCGGCTGGTCGCCTACGCCTCGATCTCGCACTTCGGCTTCATCATCATGGGCATCTTCGCCCTGACCAGCCAGGGCCAGAGCGGCGCGACCCTCTACATGGTCAACCACGGCCTCTCCACCGCCGCGTGGATGCTGGTGGCCGGCTTCCTGATCTCCCGTCGCGGCTCGCGGCTGATCGCCGACTACGGTGGTGTGCAGAAGGTCGCCCCGGTGCTCGCCGGGACCTTCCTGATCGGCAGCCTGGCCACCCTGTCACTGCCCGGCCTGGCCCCGTTCGTCAGCGAGTTCCTGGTGCTGGTGGGCACCTTCGCTCGCTATCCGGTGATCGGGATCGTCGCCACCTTCGGCATCGTGCTGGCCGCGCTGTACGCCCTGCTGCTGTACCAGCGCACCATGACCGGCCCGGTGAAGGAGGGCGTGCGCGCGATGCCCGACCTCAAGGCCCGCGAGCTCGCCGTGGTCGCCCCGCTGGTGGCGCTGACCGTCCTGCTCGGCGTCTACCCCAAGCCGCTCACCGACCTGGTCAACCCCTCGGTGAACGCGACGCTCTCGCAGGTCCACGAGACCGACCCGGCGCCGGCCCACCCGGTCGCCGCCACCCCAGGAGGTGAGCAGAAGTGAACGCCACCGCAGTGCTCGCCGCCGCCGGCGGCAACACCCCCAGCATCCCGGCGCCGCACATCGAGTACGGCCGGCTCTCGCCGATGCTCGTGGTGTTCGGCGTCGCCGTGGCCGGGATCCTGGTGGAGGCCTTCGTGCCCCGCCGGTACCGGCACTGGACGCAGGTGACGCTCGCCCTGGCCGGGCTGATCGGCGCCTTCGTCGCCGTGGTGGTGCTGGCCGTGCAGAGCCACGGCTTCACCCGGATCGACCTGCTGGCCATGGAGTCGGTGGCGCTGGACGGCCCGGCGCTGTTCCTGCAGGGCGTGATCCTGCTGGCCTCGGTGGTCGCGGTGCTCACCTACGCCGAGCGGAAGCTGGAGCCCAAGGCCGGCGGCCTGCCCGCCGACGCCTTCGCCGCCCAGGCCGCCGCGACCCCCGGCGGAGAGCAGGAGCGGGCCGCGGTCCGGGCCGGCTTCGCCACCACCGAGGTCTTCCCGCTCACCATGTTCGCGGTCGGCGGCATGCTGCTGTTCCCCGCCGCCAACGACCTGCTGACCATGTTCGTGGCGCTGGAGGTCTTCTCCCTGCCGCTGTACCTGCTGTGCGCCCTGGCGCGCCGCCGCCGGCTGCTCTCCCAGGAGGCGGCGGTCAAGTACTTCCTGCTCGGCGCCTTCGCGTCGGCGTTCTTCCTGTTCGGCACCGCGCTGCTGTACGGCTACGCGGGCAGCGTGAAGCTCGGCGACATCGGGGACGTCATCTCCGGCAAGGCGATGACCACCCCCGCGCAGCTGGCCAGTACCCGGAGCGACGTGCTGGTGCTCACCGGCCTGGCGATGCTGGCGGTCGGCCTGCTGTTCAAGGTCGCCGCGGTGCCCTTCCACTCCTGGACCCCGGACGTCTACCAGGGCGCGCCGACCCCGGTGACCGGCTTCATGGCGGCGGCCACCAAGGTCGCGGCCTTCGGGGCCTTCCTGCGGCTGTTCTACGTGGCCTTCCCCGGCCTGCGGCTGGACTGGCGGCCGGTGATGTGGGGGGTGGCGATCCTCACCATGGTGGTGGGCGCGGTCCTCGCGGTGACCCAGCAGGACGTGAAGCGGCTGCTGGCGTACTCCTCGGTCGCGCACGCCGGGTTCATCCTGACCGGGGTGATCGCCGTCAACAAGCAGGGGATCTCCTCGGTGTTGTTCTACCTGCTGGCGTACTCCTTCGTGACGCTCGGCGCGTTCGCCGTGGTCACACTGGTGCGCGACTCCAAGGGCGAGGCGACCCACCTGTCCAGCTGGGCCGGGCTCGGCCGGCGTTCGCCGCTGGTGGCGGCGGTGTTCGCGCTGTTCCTGCTGGCCTTCGCCGGGATTCCGCTGACCTCCGGCTTCACCGGAAAGTTCGCGGTCTTCCAGGCCGCGGCGAGCGGCGGCGCCACCCCGCTGGTGATCGTCGGTGTGCTGAGCTCGGCGGTGGCCGCCTTCTTCTACATCCGGGTCATCGTGCTGATGTTCTTCTCGGACCCGCAGCCGGGCGGCCCCACGGTGGCGATCCCGAGCGCCTTCACGGCGACCGCGATCGGGGTGGGGGTGCTGGTCACGCTGGGTCTCGGCCTGCTGCCGCAGTACTTCCTCGACCTGGCGTCGAAGGCCTCGCTGTTCGTGCGCTGACCCCGCGTCCCCACCGTTCCCCACCGTTCCCCACCGTTCCCGACCAGGGCCCCGTCCGGGCCGCGCCCCGTCCGCGCGGCCCGGACGGGTCTTTGTCGGTGACCGGGGCCGGAACGCGCCGGCGGGTCTCCCGCCTTTATCTTCCAGCCGGATTCGCGCCCACCGCGGTACGGCCCGGACAGCCGCCCTGACCAGGGCCTCCGGCCCGATCATGACAGGATCCGCACGCCCGTGCAGTGATCCACTCGCGACCGGATACCCTGCCTGTATGGCCAGCGGCGGCACTCAGGGACCAGGCCGCTAGATCGACCAGGGACAGAGGAGTGGTCTTCGTGACCGTCGTGGAACCCTTCGGGCTCAGCGTGCAGGACCGCGACCTGACCCGGGACGTCCAGGCCGGACTGGACGCGGTGGAGGCGGCGCTCGGCGAGGCCGTCAAGAGCGACGTCCCCTTCATCACCGTCACCGCCAGTCACCTCCTCGAGGCCGGCGGCAAGCGCTTCCGTCCGCTGCTCCTGCTGCTGGCCGCGCAGTTCGGCGACCCGGGTGCGCCCGGCGTGGTGCCGGCCGCGGTGGTCGTCGAGCTGACCCACCTGGCCACGCTGTACCACGACGACGTCATGGACGAGGCCCCGGTGCGCCGCGGTGCCCCGAGCGCCAACTCCCGCTGGGACAACTCGGTCGCCATCCTCACCGGCGACTTCCTGTTCTCCCGCGCCTCCCAGGTGCTGGCCGACCTCGGCCCGGAGGCCGTGCGGATGCAGGCCGAGGCCTTCGAGCGGCTGGTCACCGGCCAGATCCTGGAGACCAAGGGCCCGGGCCCGGAGATGGACCCGCTGCTGCACTACCTGGACGTGCTGGAGGGGAAGACCGGCTCGCTGATCGCCGTCTCCTGCCGGATAGGAGCGCTGATGGCCGGCGCCGAGCCCGAGCTGGTGGACACCCTCGGCGAGTTCGGCGAGCGGATCGGCATCGCCTTCCAGCTGGCCGACGACGTGCTCGACATCGCCAGCGACGGCCACGAGTCCGGCAAGACCCCCGGCACCGACCTGCGCGAGGGCGTGCTGACCCTGCCCACCCTGCTGCTGCAGCAGATGCCCGCCGACCCGGCGGACCCGGACGACGTTCGGCTGCGCGAACTGCTCGCCCAGGACCTCGCGGACGACGAGCTGCACGCCGAGGCGCTGCGCCTGCTGCGGGCCCACCCCGCGCTGGAGCGCGCCCGCGCGGAGACCCTGCGCCGGGCCGAGGAGGCCCGGGCGCTGCTCGCCCCGCTGCCGGAGTGCCCGGCGAAGTCGGCCCTGGTGGGGCTCTGCGACGCGGTGGCCATCCGCACCATGTGACCGGTGCCGGGCCCGGTCGACCCGGGCCCGGTCGGTCCGTGCCGCGCCCGTCGTCCATGCCGCGTCCGAACCCGCCTCCGCGCCCGTCCTCCCGCCCGCGCTCCCCGGCCGAACTCCCGGGCGCCGTCGGAGAAACCGGCGGACGGGGCGGGACCGGCCCCCGCGATGGGGGAGACTGACTCACGTCAGCTCCACCCGAGCCGGGAAGGTCGCCATGCGTCGCGTCGTCATCGCCGAGGACTCCGTACTGCTGCGGGAGGGGCTGACCAGGCTGCTCACCGATCGCGGCCTGGAGGTCGTCGCCGGCGTCGGGGACGGTGAGGCCCTGGTGAAGACCATCCACGACCTGGCCGCCGCCGACGCGCTGCCCGACGTCGTGGTCTCCGACGTGCGGATGCCCCCCTCGCACACCGACGAGGGCCTGCGCGCCTGCGTCGAGCTGCGCGGCCGCTACCCGCAGCTGAACGTGCTGGTGCTGTCACAGTTCGTGGAGGAACGTTACGCCTCGGAGCTGTTGGCCGGATCCACCCGGGGCGTCGGCTACCTGCTGAAGGACCGGGTCGCCGAGGTGCGCGAGTTCGCCGACGCCGTGGTGCGGGTCGCCGAGGGCGGCACCGCGCTGGACCCGGAGGTGGTGCAGCAGCTGCTCAGCCGCAGCCGCAAGGGCGATGTTCTGACCAATCTCACGCCGCGCGAGCGTGAAGTGCTCGCACTGATGGCCGAGGGCCGCACCAACGCCGCCGTGGCCAAGCAGCTGGTGGTCTCCGACGGTGCGGTGGAGAAGCACGTCAGCAACATCTTCCTCAAGTTGGGCCTGGCCCAGAGCCCGGAGGACCACCGCCGGGTGCTGGCCGTGCTGACGTACCTCAGGTCATAAGGTCCCGGCGGGCGCCTGGCGGACGCCCCGGCCGCCGCCGGGGGAGCCGGAACAGCTGTCGGAACGACTGCCGGAACGGCCGCCGGATTCGGAATGATCTCCGGCGGTCGGACGTTCTTCCCCATGTGCGGTACGGGCGCGGGCCGGTGATTTCCCGCCGCACGCGGGAGTTCCGTCCGGTCTCGACTCCACCCGCATAGGATGCGTGAGGTGCACCAGGCGGACGGGGCACGGGGCCGCGCCCGCGGGTGGTGTGCCCTAGGAGGTCCGCGGCAGTGACCAGTCAGGTCGATCAGTCAGAGGCAGTGGACGGCTCGGACGGCGACGAGGCCCGTGCCGGGAGCGGTGACGGGCGCCCCGGCCCGGCCGTGCCCGCCGGACCGCCCGCCCCGGGCGGGCCGGCACCCGGGGGCACCAAGCCGATCCGCAGACTCGACCGGGTCATCATCCGTTTCGCCGGCGACTCCGGTGACGGAATGCAGCTCACCGGTGACCGGTTCACCTCGGAGACGGCGTCCTTCGGCAACGACCTCTCCACGCTGCCGAACTTCCCGGCCGAGATCCGCGCCCCCGCCGGCACCCTGCCGGGCGTCTCGTCCTTCCAGTTGCACTTCGCCGACCACGACATCCTGACCCCGGGCGACGCCCCGAACGTGCTGGTCGCGATGAACCCGGCCGCGCTGAAGGCGAACCTGCCGGACCTGCCGCGCGGCGCGGAGATCATCGTCAACACCGACGAGTTCACCAAGCGCGCGCTGGCGAAGGTCGGTTACCCGGCGGACCCGCTCACCGACGGCTCGCTGGACGGCTTCCACCTGCACAAGGTGCCGCTGACCACGCTGACCCTGGAGGCGCTCAAGGACAGCGGCCTGGCGCGCAAGGACGCCGAGCGGGCGAAGAACATGTTCGCCCTGGGCCTGCTGTCCTGGATGTACCACCGGCCCACGCACGGCACCGAGTCCTTCCTGCGCGCCAAGTTCGCGAAGAAGCCGCAGATCGCCGAGGCCAACGTGCTCGCCTTCCGGGCGGGCTGGAACTTCGGCGAGACCACCGAGACCTTCGCGGTCTCCTACGAGGTGCCGCCGGCCAAGCTCCCGGCCGGGCGCTACCGCAACATCTCCGGCAACCTCGCCCTGTCCTACGGGCTGATCGCCGCCGGGCAGCGCTCCGGACTGCCGCTGTACCTGGGCTCGTACCCGATCACCCCGGCCTCGGACATCCTGCACGAGCTGAGCAGGCACAAGAACTTCGGGGTGCGCACCTTCCAGGCGGAGGACGAGATCGCCGGCATCGGTGCCGCGCTCGGAGCCGCCTTCGGCGGGGCGCTCGGGGTGACCACCACCTCCGGGCCCGGCGTGGCGCTCAAGAGCGAGACGATCGGCCTGGCGGTCTCGCTCGAACTGCCGCTGCTGGTCGTGGACATCCAGCGCGGCGGCCCCTCCACCGGCCTGCCGACCAAGACCGAGCAGGCGGACCTGCTGCAGGCGATGTTCGGCCGCAACGGCGAGGCGCCGGTGCCGATCGTCGCCCCGGCCACGCCCGCGGAGTGCTTCGACGCGGCGCTGGAGGCGGCCCGGATCGCCGTCACCTACCGGACCCCGGTCTTCCTGCTCTCCGACGGCTACCTGGCCAACGGCTCGGAGCCCTGGCGGATCCCCGAGGTCGACGAACTGCCCGAGATCGACCCGCAGTTCGCGACCGGCCCGAACCGCGAGGACGGCGCCTTCTGGCCGTACCTGCGCGATCCCCGGACACTGGCGCGGCCCTGGGCGCTGCCCGGCACGCCCGGCCTGGAGCACCGGATCGGCGGCATCGAGAAGCAGGACGGCACCGGGAACATCTCCTACGATCCGGCCAACCACGACTTCATGGTCCGCACCCGGCAGGCCAAGATCGACGGCATCACCGTGAAGCCGGTCGAGGTGGACGATCCGACCGGCGACGCCCGGGTGCTGGTCCTCGGCTGGGGCTCGACCTACGGGCCGATCACCGCCGCGGTGCGCCGGGTGCGCGCGGACGGCGGCGAGGTCGCCCAGGCGCACCTGCGCAACCTCAACCCCTTCCCGGCCAACCTGGGTGCCGTGCTGCGGAGTTACGAGAAGGTCATCGTGCCCGAGATGAACCTCGGGCAGCTCGCCCTGCTGCTGCGGGCGAAGTACCTGGTGGACGCCGAGTCCTACAACCAGGTGCGCGGACTGCCGTTCAAGGCGGCCCAGTTGGCGGACGTGCTGTGGGCCGCGATCGGCACCCTGGACGAGGAGGACCACCGATGAGTGATCACCGCTTCCCTTCGCTGCGGCTGGTGCCCAAGGACGAAGCCCCGCAGAGCGCACGGGACTTCAAGACCGACCAGGAGGTCCGCTGGTGCCCCGGCTGCGGGGACTACGCCATCCTGGCGGCGGTGCAGTCCTTCATGCCCGAGCTCGGCATCAAGCGCGAGAACACGGTGTTCGTCTCGGGCATCGGCTGCTCCTCCCGCTTCCCGTACTACATGAACACCTACGGGGTGCACTCGATCCACGGGCGGGCGCCGGCGATCGCGACCGGCCTGGCCACCGCGCGGCAGGATCTGAGCGTCTGGGTGGTGACGGGTGACGGCGACGCGCTGTCGATCGGTGGCAACCACCTGATCCACGCCCTGCGGCGGAACGTCAATCTGAAGATCCTGCTGTTCAACAACCGGATCTACGGCCTCACCAAGGGCCAGTACTCGCCCACCAGCGAGCTCGGCAAGATCACCAAGTCCACCCCGATGGGCTCGCTGGACGCGCCCTTCAACCCGCTGTCGCTGGCGATCGGCGCCGAGGCCACCTTCGTCGCGCGCACCATCGACTCCGACCGCCAGCACCTGCAGTCGGTGCTGCGGGCGGCGGCCGAGCACGAGGGCACGGCCCTGGTGGAGATCTACCAGAACTGCAACATCTTCAACGACGGCGCCTTCGAGGTGCTCAAGGACGCCGGCACCCGGGAGGAGGCGCTGATCCGACTGGAGCACGGGCGAGCCATCCGCTTCGGGGCGGAGGGCGCCAACGGCGTCTTCCGGGGGGCGGACGGCGAGCTGTTCACCGCGCCGGTCACGGCGGCCAACGAGGCCGAGGTGCTGGTCCACGACGCGCACGCGGCCGGCCCGGCCACCGCCTTCGCGCTCTCCCGGATCGCCGACGCGGACACCCTGCACCACACGCCGATCGGCGTGCTGCGCAGCGTCGAACGGCCCGTCTACGACGAACTGATGGCGAGCCAGCTGGCCACCGCCGCCGCCCACCGCGGCCCGGGCGACCTGGCCGGGCTGCTGGCGGGCAACGACACCTGGACGGTGGACTGACCGCTCCGCCCGCGCACACGGCAGGCGCCCCTCGTCCCGGCCGGGACGAGGGGCGCCTGCCGTTGCGGCCACTGACTACTGACTACTGGCTACTGCTGCTCGGCCCACTCGACCAGTTCGATCACGACCCCGTTCGGGTCGGCGACCTGGAACAGCTTCTCGCCCCACGGCTCCTCGCGCAGCGGCAGGGTGATCGTGACCCCCTCCTCGCGCAGCCGGCGCTCCTCGGCGGCGATGTCCTGGACGACGAACGCCAGGATCACGCCGTCCGCGGTCCGGTGGCGCTGCTCCTCCGGCAGGACCTCCAGGCCGCGCCGCAGGTAGACGACGTTGACGCCGCCGCCGGGGTGCTTGAGCGAGACGAAGCCGTCGGCCGACATCTCCTCCGCGTAGCCGAAGTGCTGTTGAAGGAAGGCGGCGGAGGGGCTGACGTCCTCGACGGTCAGGGAGACGGCGGTGGTGGTGATCTGCAAAGCGAGAACCCTCTCGTCGGCATCCGGGTGTCCCGGGGCATCCGCACGATTACCCCGTACGCAGTACACTATACATAGTACGGAGAATCGCGCCAGGGAAATGCGCCGCCCGGGGAATGCGCGAAGGGAGGCTCCCGGCGCGGGAGCCTCCCTCAGGCGGTCGGAGCGGGGCGGGTCAGTAGACGCAGGGGATGCCGCCGTCGGACTGGGCGTCGACGCCGGGGCCCTGCATCGGCAGGTTGGCGACCGGGTCGGACGGGGCGCCGCCCGGAGCGGCGGGCTTGTCGGCGTCGACCCCGGTGAAGCCGGTGCCGAGGGTCACGACCACGCGGTCCGCGCCGACGGAGGCGGACTCGGTGGCGGTCACGCCGTAGCGGGCGGCGATCTGCTCGGCGGCGTCCTTGGCGCCCTTGCCGTAGACGACGGTGGTGGTCTTCGGCCGGCTGCTCGCGGAGCCGGTCCGGCCCTCCTTGAACCCCATCGCGACCAGGGCCTTGGACTCGGCGGTGGAGGAGACCCCGGCGGCCGAGGAGGCGTTGAGGACGTCCACCGTGACGGCCTTGGCGGCGGTCGGGGTGGGGGTGGGCGTCGGGGTCGGGGCGGGTTCGGCGGACGGGGCGCCCGCCGGGGCCGGTGCGGGGGCGGCGTCGGCGTAGCCGAACAGCTGCTTGACCACCTTCTGGACCTTCGCCGGGGTCACCAGGTTGACGTCCTGGCCGTTCTTGGTGCCGAAGCCGTCGAAGGTCAGCGTGTTGAACTCGACGTTGCCGCCGGTCAGCGCCGGGGCCTGCTGGGCGAAGTCGAGGATGTTCCACTCGTTGTCGATGACGAGGTCCTTCTGGATGACGCCCATCAGCTCCTGCATCTTGCCGAGGTCGCCGACGATCCCCTTCTGCTTCAGGTTGTGCACGACCGCGGAGATGAAGGCCTGCTGCCGGTGGGTGCGGGCGAAGTCGCCGGAGTTGCCGTCGGGGCCGTCGAGGTTGTGGCGCTGGCGGACGAAGGAGAGCGCCTGGGAGGCGTTGAGGGTGTTGATGCCCTTCTTGAAGTCGGCGCCGGAGCCCTGGCCCTCCATGGCCGGGTCCTTGGTGTCGTGGGTGAGGCAGACCTGGATCGGCTCGACCGCCTTGGCGATGTCGTAGAAGCCCATCAGGTTGACCTCGGCGATGTGGTCGATCGGCTGGTCGAGGAACTTCTGGACGGTGCGGATGGTGGCCGCCCGGCCTATGTCGCGGCCCGCCTTCTCCAGATCGGCGCCCTTGAGGCCCTTGGCCCGCAGGCCCGGATCGGCCTTGTCCTTGGCCGCGCCGTAGGCCTCCTTGATCTTGGCCATGCCCAGCTGGGAGCCGTCGGCGTTGTAGGTCATGACGTAGTCGTCGCGGGGTATGGAGACGGCCTGCACCTTGCCGCCGTTCGCCGGGATGTGCAGCAGGATCAGCGAGTTGGTGTTGTAGCCGCCGATGTCGGAGCTGTGGCCGGCGTGCAGCTCGTCCTGGACGAACTGCGGGGGCAGGTCCGAACCGTCCATGTTCTTGCGGCTGTCCAGGCCGATCAGCAGCAGGTTGACCGAGTTGTCGAGGTGCTTGGGGGCGTCCTTCTTCGTCTCGGCGATGACGTTGGACGTGGTCATCCCGTCGGTGAGCTGCTTGTACTCGTACCAGACCACCCCGCTGGCGGCGAACACCGCCAGCCCGACGGTGCAGGCCGTCACCCGGCCCGCGATCAGCAGCGGGGAGGCGCGGCGAGGCTCCGCGCCCCGGCGGGCGGCCGCCCGGCCGCCCTGCCCGGTGGCGGCGGGTGCGCCCTGCCCGTCGTGCTCGGCGTTGTCAGCCACGCTGCCTCCTCCGGTGCCGGACCAGCCGGACCACGATCACCAGGAGCGCCGCCGCGGCGGCCTCCGCCATCACGGGAAAGCCGTGCACCACCCACTTCGCGCCGCCGGTGGCCAGGGCCTTGCCCTGGTAGCGGTCGCGGTGGGCCGCCAGCTCGACGGCGGCGGTCGCGCCCAGGACGACCAGCGGCGAGGTGGCGAGCACCCACCACCAGCCGTTGCGGCTGCTGAGCGCCGCCGCCAGGCCCGTCCCGAGCACCGCGCAGACGGCGAAGGCCAGGCCCATGCCGGGGCCGGAGACCTCGTCGACCGCGGCGCCGGCCAGCGGCAGCCCGAGGGCCAGGGCCACGGGTGCCGCGGCTCCGCCGGGAAGGGGGCGCGCCGGGCCCGCGGCGGGCCCGCCCGCCGCCGCCCGCCGTCGTGAACCCTGTTCGGACGGCCGTCCTCGCTGTCCTGCCACGCGCACTCACCCCCGGTGTTCCCGTGATCCGTGTTCTGTGTCCCGTGCGCCGCGGCGGCGCCCGGGCCCGCGCCGACCGTCGTTCGGAATCCCGTTCGTGGGCGCTGCCAGTTCTGGACGTCCGGGCCGGTCGGTCGGTTCCCTCGCCCCTCCGGACCGGCCGTGATGCGGGGAGAGGGGCTTCCGCTTTTCCTCTACACGGGTGTAGAGATTCTATGCGGCGCGGAGTGCGCCCGCGAAGCGCGGATGTGTGGGTGTGCGGGGTGTGCGGTGACGGGCTCGGATCCGGACGGCGGCACGGATACACTGCACCGAGTAGTTTCATTGACGGGGTGAAGCAGTGGAGGAGTGGACCGTGGCGACGACGGGCGGAGCGGGACGGCCGGAGAAGCGCAAGGCGATCACCCTGGCCGCGATGGTGGTGTTCGGCCGCGAGGGCTACGTACGGGCCAGCATGGACGCGATCGCGGCCGAGGCCGGGGTCTCCAAGCGCACGGTCTACAACCACTTCGGCGACAAGGAGGCGCTCTTCCTGTCGGTGGCGCTGCAGAACTCGGCCGAACTGACCGAGAAGATCCGGGACCTGATGGCGAAGTACCTCGACCGGGTGGTGGACCTGCGCCAGGACCTGGTCGACTTCGCGGTCGAGCGGGCCCGCGCGGTGCTGTCCGCCGGGGAGCACGGGGCGCTCGGCCGGGCGATCCGCGCCGAGGTGGCCAACATCCCGGCCGACGTCCTGGGGGCCTGGCTGGAAGCCGGGCCGATCGCCTCGCTGCGCGACCTCGCCGCACACTTCGAGGCCCTCACCGAGCGCGGGCTGCTCGCGGTCGAGGACGCCGCACTGGCCGCCGAGCAGTACACCCTGCTGACCTTCCACCCGGTCGCGGACCGCTCCTTCTGGGGCGCCCTCCCGGTGGCGGACGAGGAGGTCGAGCGGATCGCGGCGGTCGGCGTCGACGCCTTCCTGCGGATCCACGGCGCTCCGGCGCCGGCGGAAGGCTGACGCCAGAGGGCTGACGGCGGATGGCTGACGCCGGACGGGGGGCGGCAGTGCGCCGCCCCCCGTCCGGTGCCGTGATGGCTCACTTCCAGTTGAGGCCCTTGCCGAGGGTGTACGGGTCGCCCCAGTACTCGGCGCCCGCGACCTTGGAGGCCTCCGGGGACATCGCCACCGCGCAGGAGGTGGACGACTGGCCGTTGGTGAAGCCCTTGGGCAGCGAGTCGCTCTTGCACTTGGGGAAGGCGCCGATGATCATCAGCTCCTGCGCCTCGGTGCCGTCCGCCAGCAGGCCCTTCATGTGGTCGACGCTGGTGAAGGACAGGTCGGTGCTGCCGGCGTTGGTGACCTTGTAGTGGATGTAGTACGGCACCAGGCCCTTGGCCTTGTCGCCCAGCTTGAGCGAGGCGAGGTCCGCCGGGTCGCCCTTCTCGATCGAGGTGACCGCGAGTGCGATGGTGCCCTTGGTGCTGCCCGAGCTGAACGGGATGGTCACGGCGTCGCCGATCTTGACCGTGGTCCCGCCCGCCGGGGCGGAGCCGGCCGGAGCGGGCGCCGCGGCCGAGCCGGACGCCGCGCCGCCCGCCGGGGCGGAGGTCGGGGCGGCCGGGGTGATGGCACCGCCGGTGGGCGACGCGGCGGCGCTGGTGGCGGGCGCGGACGCCGCGGGCGGCGGGGTCGTCGCGGTGTCGGACGACGACGCGTCGTCGTTGCAGGCGGTCATGGTGAGCGTGCCGACCGAGGCCAGTGCGGCCAGGGCCAGGGCATGGCGATTGCTGCGGATGAGCTTCACGAGATGTCCCCCGTTTTCGCGGGCCACCGATCGACGGCCCTCCCGAGAGAACTTCATAGCGCAGCCCGGAGGTCCGGTGCCATGGCTTCGGCGTCCTCTTGACCGGTCCGTGACGACTCCCTCGCGGCACCGTGACAAGGGATATCGAGTCGTGATCGGGGAAGAGGGCGGGGCGGGAGCGGGGGCTGAGCCTCCGTTTGATCGCCGCCGTGCGATTCTGTCCGCCATGGTTGCGCAGATGATCGATCAGGCCCGTCGGCTGGTGGCCGACCGCTTCCCGGACGCGCTCGCCGTGCTGCTGGCCGGCTCCGCGGCGACCGGGACCGCCACCGCCACCAGCGACCTCGACCTCGCGGTCCTGGTCGCGGACGGCGGCGAGACCCACCGGGAGACCGTCCGCTTCGAAGGCCGTACGGTCGAGCTCTTCGTCCACACCGGGACCGGCCTCGCCGAGCTGTTCGCCGTCGACGCGGCCTCCCGCCGGGCCGTCCTCCAGCACATGTACGCCACCGGCCTCCTGCTGACCGACCCCGACGGCCACGGCGCCCGCGCCCGCGAGCGCGCCGGGGCCGACCTGCGCCAGGGCCCGCCCGCACTGGCCCCGGAGACCGTGGAGACCAAGCGCTACGGCCTGACCGACCTGCTGGACGACCTCGCCGACGCCGGGGACGACACGGAACGCCTGGCGATCGCCGCCGAGGTGCTCACCGCCGCCGCCGACCTGCTCTTCGACCACCACCGGGCCTGGACCGGCGTCGGCAAGTGGCTGCCCCGCCGCCTCCGCGAGGCCGACCCGGTCCTCGGCCCGGCCCTGGTCGACGGCCACCTGCGGCTGAGCCGGGACGGCGACCCGCGTCCGCTGGCCCGGGCGGCCCGTCAGGTCCTGGACCTGGCCGGCGGCCCGCTCTCGGAGGGCTACCGCCGCACCTGGCACGGCGCCATCGAGCGCACCGTCTAGGACCGTGCAGGACCGGCTACGAGGCGCTGAGCACCAGCTCGTTGTAGGTCGCGACGGTCGTGAAGCCGAGCCGCTCGTAGAGCCGGATCGCCGGGGCGTTGTCGGTGCGGACGTTGAGGCCCAGGTGGTCGGTGGTGGCGGCCAGCCGCCGGCACAGGGCGGTCACGCAGGCCCGGGCCAGGCCGCGGCCGCGGGCGTCGGGGTGGGTGGTCACGTTGCCGAGGACGGCGACCCGCTGGACGGGGGAGTGGACGTGCACCCCGGCGACGGCCAGCAGCCGGCCGTTCGCGCGGACGCCGGTGTAGCCGCCGTTCGCGAGCATCCGCGGGTCGAACCAGGCCTCCGGGTAGGACTCGTCCAGCAGGGCCCGTACGGCGGCGAGGTCGTCCGAGGTCAACGGCTCGGCCCGGTAACCGGGTTCGGCCCCGTCCGCGGGTTCGGCGGGGAGCCGCTCGGTGAGCAGCATCCGCAGCAGTGGCGTCCGGCGCTCGACCGCGTAGTCGGGGGCGAGGGCCCGCTCGGCGCCGTCCGGCAGGCCGGCCGTGAAGCGGCGCGGCAGGAACGGCCGCAGGTCGCCCAGCAGCGCCTCCAGTGGCGGGACGTCGGCGGGCCGGGCGAAGGCGAGCAGGACCGGGGTGTCGCCGCCGCTGAAGAGCAGGGCGACCGGGCCGCCCTCGGCGGAGGCGGTGTACCAGGCGGTGTTGGCCCAGGTCGGGTCGGACAGGTCGCCGAGTTCGAAGAGGTGCAGCGCCGGATCGGTGCGGAACCGGGCGGCGAGCTCGGCGCGGTCGTGGAGGCTGATGAGGGGCACGCGGTCGAGGATAGGCCCGGCCCGTCCGGCCGCGTCCGGGTGCGCCGACGGCCCGGTCCGTCCGTCGGCGCCGACGGACGGACCGGGCCCGGCCGGTGGGTCAGAACCGCCAGCGCTGGGCGGGGTCGTTGCGGTCGCAGGACGTCATCGAGGTGTACTGGCCCGTCCCGTTGCTCTTGAGGCACTGCCCGTTGACCGCGCTGCGGACCAGGTACCAGCCCCGGTCCTCGTCGGTCAGCCGCCACTTCTGGTTGTCCGGCATCCCGTACTCGAACGGGCGGTTGAGCCCCTCCCAGCCGCCCGGGGCGTCCATCAGCCGGACGGCGCCCGAGCCGGTGTCGAGGTCGATGGTCTTGCCGGCGCCGCCGTGCGAGATGGCGCTGGTGCCGTCGCAGTAGCCCCAGATCATCCAACGCTGGGCGTCGGACCAGTCGTTGGCCGAGTAGACGCCGATCCGCTGGCCGTTGGCCTCGTTGTTGCCCGGCAGGTCGAGCACGCCGGTGGCGCCGTTGTAGACCTTCTCGGGGCTGGACAGGGCGGGCGCCAGCTCGCAGCCGGCGGCCTGCGCGGCCGGAGCGCCGGCGACGACCGCCCCCGCGACGGCCGCGACGGCGCCGAGCGAGGCGAGGACTCTGCGGGTACGGGTGATGCTCTTCACGGGTGTGCTCCTTCTGGTGTGGTGGAAGGCTTTCCGGTGCGTGGAAGGTCGGGTGTGGTGGACGGCTCCGGCGTCAGCCGCGCGGGACCCGGAGGGCGGCCCACTGCCGGGGGCCGGGGATGCCGTCGGCGTCGTCGCCGGAGTCGCCGAGCTTGTGCTGCCAGTTGCGGAAGGACTCGCGGTCGGCGTCGGACCACTCGGGCCCGGGGCCTTCGGCGTAGGCGGAGCAGCCCTCGGCGACGAGGCGCTCGCCCATCCGGGTGATGACCTCGCTGTTCTGGCCGTCGTGGAAGAAGTCGGCGCCGGGGAACGGCTCGTCGCCGTCGCCGCCGGATTCGGCCGCCGGGGCGGTGCCACCGGCCGGGGTGCCGCCGCTCTGGGCGCCGCCGCTCGGGCTGTCCTCCGCGGAGGCTTCCTGGCCGAAGTAGATCGCCCCGGGCCGGTCCTTCCACTCCGGGTCGGCGAGGACGACGCCGCCGGCGAAGTCCGGGACGCCGTAGCCGTGGACCCAGTCCGAGCGGCGGTCCCGGGTCTTCATGTAGACGCCGTCGCCCTCGGCGCTGCCGCCGTCGTTGGTGTTGCCCTCGACGGTGGTGATGGTGGAGCTGGTGTAGGCGATGCAGATGCCGGTGTGGCTGCCGCCGCCGGGGCCGAAGAAGACCTGGCCGCCGATGACCGGGTACTCGGTGAAGCGGCCGCGCTCCGTGAACCAGGCGACGCCCTCCGCGCAGGAGGCGGTGACCGGGAAGAGCCCGGCGTTGCCGGACTGCTCGGCGCACCAGGCGACGAAGGTGGCGCACCAGGCCTCGCCCTGGGACCACTCCAGGCCGGCGACGGCGGGGGAGAACTTCTGGATGTTGTTCCAGTGCCCGCCGCTGCGACCCTCGTGGTAGCCGACCTCGTCTCGGGCGACGCGGATCAGGTCCGCCGCGTTCGAGGACATGGGTGTGGACTCCTTGTTGCTGGAAGGTTGCTGGAAGGGGGTTCGGTCGGGGGGAGGGGCTCAGGCCTGGCCGAAGGTCTGCACGTAGCGGCCCCAGTTGCCGCGCTGGCGGGGCGCGTAGCCGATGCCGATGCAGTTGTAGGCGGGGCTGAGGATGTTGTCCCGGTGGTGCGGGCTGTTCATCCACATCTGCATCGCCTCCGGCACGCTGTTGCCCGGGGTGACGTTCTCGGCGGAGGCGCGGGAGGAGAAGCCGGCGTCGCGGATGCGGTCCCAGGGGGAGCTGCCGTCGGTGCCGTCGTGCTGGGTGAGGTCGTGCGAGGCCATGTCGTTGGCGTGCCGCTGGGCGGCGGCGCTGAGGCGGTCGTCCAGGCGCAGTGCCGGGGCGCCGACGCGGCCGCGCTCGGCGTTGACGGCGTTCAGCATCTCGTTGCGGTAGTCACCGCCGCCACCGCCGCCACCGGGCTGGGGCTGCGGCTGCGGCTGGGGCCGCTGCTGCTGGCCGCCGCCGCTGATGCCGCCGGCGGGGACGAGCTGCCAGCGCTGGGCCGGGTTGCCGCCGTCCTCCTTGCCCAGGGTGAGCGGGGCGCCGGGGGCGGACGCGGTGAGGAAGAGCGTGCCCTCGTCGCCGCGGGTGGTGCGGATGCGGATCCAGTCGTTGTCGACGGGCTCGAAGCACCAGTGCTGGTTGGGCTGGTTGTGCTCGTTGTACAGCCAGGCCTGGCCGGTGGAGTAGTTGTAGTCCATGACCATGGCCTGGCCGGGGGCGTGCCGGCCGACGGTCAGCTGGGTCTCCAGGAGGAAGCTGCCGTTCTCCTTGGCCCAGAAGGTCCAGCCCTGCGCGGTGGTGCCGTTGGAGCCCCAGGACTGGACGGCGGTGCCGGCGGCGGTCTGGCTGGAGCGGACGTCGGCGACCGTTCCGTTGGCGGACTTGAGCGTCCAGGTCTGGCCGTGCTGCGGGAGCGTGGGCATTGTCGCGCCTCTCGTCTGTGGTGTCGCCCCGGGCCGCTGTTCGCGGCGGCCCGGGGCCTGACGAGAGAGACGTTCCAGGAGTGCGGCAGACGGCCGGTCAACGCGCGTAGCCGAATGGCGCGTTGATGCCGTGTCTACCGGCCCAGCAGCCCCCTGACCTGCTCCGCTTCCTCCTCCAGCCCGAGCCGCTGGTAGATCTCCAGGGAGTCCGTCAGACAGGCCCGGGCCTGGCGTGGGCGGCCGAGGCCGTCGAGCGCGGTGCCGAGGGTGCGCAGCAGGGCGGCCTCCAGGGCGGCGCTGGTGCGGCGGGCGAGCGGGAGGACGGCTTCGGCGGCGTCGACGGCGAGCAGCCAGCGGCCGGCCTCGGCGTGGATGCGGGCGGCGAGGTCGCCGGACGCGGCGGCGAACACGGTCACCTGGAGGGCGGCGAACTCCTCCCGGGCCCCGACGGCGTGGTCGAGCGCCGCCTCCGGGTCGCCGCACAGCCGCAGCACCCGGGCCAGGTAGTAGCGGCCGGTCGCGGCGGAGACCG
This sequence comes from Kitasatospora xanthocidica, assembly GCF_014656195.1. Taxonomy (GTDB): domain Bacteria; phylum Actinomycetota; class Actinomycetes; order Streptomycetales; family Streptomycetaceae; genus Kitasatospora; species Kitasatospora xanthocidica. The sequence continues at coordinate 194,893 of NZ_BNBY01000014.1, forward strand.
GGCCGGAGCCGCGCATCAGGCGGGCGCCGCGCTCGGCGGCGTCCCGCGCCTCGTCGAGCCGGCCGGTCTGGGCGGCGCTGAAGGCGAACTCGCCGAGCGCGCTGCCCTCGGAGCGTTCGGCGCCGAGGCGGTGGAACAGCTGGGCGGCGCGGCCGGCGTGGTCGGCGGCCTCGGCGTAGCGACCGTGGATGCGGGCGTTGCCGCCGAGGGTGAGCAGGGATTTGGCGAGCACGCGCTCGGTGGCCGGGGAGGTGCAGAGCTCGACGGCGCGGCGGATCGCCTCCTGCGACTCGGCGTAGCGGTTGACGTGCCAGAGCATGCTGCCGCGCACGTACGCGGCGAGGGCGAGCGGGCCGTGGTCGCCGCGCGCTTCGGCTTCCCGGCCGACCCGCTCGGCGAGGTCGGCGATGACGGTGGTCCGGGCGCGATCGGGGAGCACCGCGCCCATCCGGTCGGTGAGTTCGGCGGCGCGGTCGAGCGGCAGGTTCGGGTCGGCGCAGCTGAGGGCGATGGCGGCGGCGTGCACCTCGGCCTGCTCGCGCATCCAGCGCACCGCCTCGGCGCCGTCCGCGATCGCCCGGCCGGGGGAGTTCACCGGCGCGCCGAGCAGGCTGAGCTCGACCGGGTCGGCCTTGCGGGCGGCGAGGTCGGCGTTGCGGGCGGTGGCGAGGCAGAAGTCGACGAGCCGGTCGGCGGCGGCGGTGCGGTCGGCGGCGTCGTCCTCGGCGGCGAGCCGGCCGCGGGCGTAGGCGCGGACGAGGTCGTGGAAGCCGTAGCTGCCGAAGCGGGGGGAGTGCAGCAGATTGAGGTCGACGAGGGTTTCGAGCAGTTCGTCGGTCTCGGCCTCGGTGCGGTCGAGCAGGACGGCGGCACAGGGCAGCGGGATGTCGGGGGCGTCGGGGAGGGCGAGCAGCCGGAAGGCGCGGGCGAGTTCGGCGTCGAGACGGTGGTAGGAGAGCGCGAAGCTGGCTTCCACGGTCCGTTCGCCGTCGCTGAGTTCGGCCAGCCGGTGCTCCCGGCGCAGCCCTTCGGCGAGGACGGCCAGGGTGAGCGCGGGGTCGGCGGCGAGCCGGGAGGCGACGATGCGGACGGCGAGCGGAAGCAGCCCGCAGGCCCGGACGATCTCCTCGGCGGCCTCGGGTTCGGCTGCGACGCGTCCGGCGCCGACGATGCGGGTGAGCAGTTCCAGTGCCTGGTCGGGCGGCAGCGTGTCCAGGCGGAGCTGGTGGGCCCCGGCGAGGCCGGCCAGCCGGTGGCGGCTGGTGATGAGGACGGCGCAGCCGGCCGAGCCCGGCAGCAGCGGGTCGACGTGGCCGGGTGTGGCGGCGTTGTCGAGGACGACCAGGACGCGTCGGCCGGCCAGCGCCGAGCGGTAGAGCGCGCTGCGCTCGCCGGTGTCCGGGGGGATCTCGGCGGGGGCGACACCGAGGGCGCGCAGGAAGCCGGCGAGGACGGTGCCGGGGTCGGGCGGGGTGTGGTCGGCGCCGCGCAGGTCGGCGAAGAGCTGCCCGTCGGGGAAGCGGTCGCGGACCATGCGGGCCACGTGCACGGCGAGGGTGGTCTTGCCGACTCCGCCCATGCCGTCCAGGGCGGAGACCACGACGGCCCGCCCGCCGGCGTCGGCGAGGCGGTCGGTGAGGGCCTCGACCTCCTCGGCGCGTCCGGTGAAGTCGGGCAGGTCGGAGGGGAGCTGGTCGGGTGCCTGCCAGGTGTCGGCGGCGGGCTCGGCCGGGGCGGCGGAGACCGCGGCGGGCAGCAGGGAGGCGTCCTCGCGCAGGATGCGCAGCTGTACGGCGGCCGGGCCGTCGGCGTCCCCCGGCCGCGTCGTCCGGGGGGCCTCGGGCAGCGCCGCCCGGGCGTCCTCGTACACGGCGAGCGCCTCGGCCTTGCGGCCGGACTGGTAGAGGGCACGCATCAGGACGGCGGTGAGCCGGGGCCGGCCGGGGTGTTCCAGGGCGAGGGCGGCGGCCTCGGCGGTCAGGTCGGTGCGGTCGCCGAGGTCGGCGTCCAGCTCCAGCTGGGTCTCCTTGGCCTGGATCCGCTGCTCGGTGAGCCGGGCCCGGACGGCCTCGGCGTGCGGCCCGGGCAGCCCGGCGAGCGGCTCGCCGACCCACAGCCGCTGGGCGCGGTGCAGGACCTCCCGCACCTCCCGCGGTGGCGCCTGCTGCTCGTGGAGCCGTCCGGTCTCGGCCAGTAGCGCCTCCCAGTCGGCGGTGTCGACCTCGGCCCGGGGCGCCTTGAGCGCGTAACCGTCGCCGATCCGGACCAGCGGCATCCGCTCCGGATCGTCCCCGCTGTACGGGCGGAACGCGGTGCGCAGCCGGGAGACGGCGAGCTGGACGGCCTTGCGCGGGTCGGCCGGCGCGGCCCCGCCCCACACCCCCTCGACCAGCACCGGAACCGCCACCGCGCGCCCGGCGGCCTCCAGCAGGACGGCGAGCACGGCCCGCTGCTGCGGCCTGCCCAACTCCAGCTCCTGCTCCCCGTACCAGGCCCGCAGCGGCCCCAGCAGCCCGAACCGCAGCCCGGCGCCCCCCATGTCACCCATGTGATCCGTCCCGAAAGTCGTCTCGCGCCGGGATTCCGCCACTTCCGTCCGGACAGCGGCGCCCCCTGTCCCGGCGGCCTATGCTCTGTCACAGATTGTGCACCGGATTCCGAGCTTCGAGGGGTGGGCCGTGCGGCTCGAGTTCCGCGTGCTGGGGCCGTTGTGCGCCCGGTGCGACGGCCGTGAGGTCGAGCTCGGCCGTCCGCAGCAGCGGGCGGTGCTGGCCGCGCTGCTGCTCGCCCCGGGGCAGCTGGTGCCGACGGACCGGCTGGTCGAGGGCCTGTGGGGGGAGGACGACACCCGCTGGCCGAAGGACCCGGCAGGGCAGATCGGCACCCATGTGCACCGGCTGCGCCGTGCCCTCGGCGAGCCCGGGCTGCTGGTCGCCGCGGCCGGTGGCTACCGGCTGGCGGTGCCCCGCGAGGCGGTGGACCTGTTCCGCTACGAGGGCACGGTGACGGAGGCCGTCGCGCTGCGTCACCGGGATCCGGCCCGGGCGAGGGAGGCCCTGGCGGCCGCGCTCGGGGCGTGGCAGGGCGTCCGAGCGCTGGACGGCGTGCCCGGGCCGTTCGCCGAGCGGACCCGGGAGCGGCTGGCGGCCGGGCGGCTCGCCGTGGAGAAGACGCTGCTGGACCTGGACCTGGCGCTCGGCCGACACGCCGACGCGGTGGAGCCGCTGGCCTGGCTGGCCGCCGCGCACCCGCAGGACGAGGAGGTGCACCGGCTGCACCTGCTGGCGCTGCACCGCTGCGGGCGTACGGCGGAGGCGCTGGCGGCGTACGAGGCGCTGCGGGAGCGGCTGGACGGGGAACTGGGGCTCGAACCGGCGCCGGCGGTGGCCGAGCTGGCCGAGCGGATCCGGCGTGGGGAGACGCCGGTGCTGTTGCTGCGGCGGCTGCCGAGGCCCGGCCAGCTGCCGCCGGACATCCCCGACCTGGTGGGGCGGGCCGGGCTGGCGCGGCGGGCGGAGCAGGCGCTGCGGGCGGCCGGGGGCCTGTCGGTGGCCGGGGGCTTGTCGGTGGTCGGGGATGCGCCGGTGTCGTCGGTGGTCGAGGGTTCGCCGGTGGTCGGGCTGTCGGGTCCGGCGGGCTGCGGTGCGTCGGCGCTGGCGGTGCACGTCGGGCATGCCGTCCAGGACGCCTTCCCGGACGGGCAGCTGTACGCGAGCGGTGGCGAGGCGGACGCGGTGCTGGCGGGGTTCCTGCGAGCCCTGGGGGAGCGTCCCGCGGGTTCCGCCCCGATCGGCGAGCTGACCGCGCAGTACCGGGCGGCGCTGGCCGGGCGGCGGGTGCTGGTGGTGCTCGACGGGGTGGCCGACCCCACCCCGCTGCTGCCCGCCGTACCCGGCTGCGCGGCGGTGGTCACGGGCGCGGCCCCGGAGACGTTGCCCGCCGAGGCGGTCCGGCTGACGGTCGGACCGCTGGAACCGAACGACGCCCACGAGCTGCTGGCGCGGATCGTGGGCGTCGAGCGGATCAGCCGGGAGCCGGCCGCGGTGGCCGAGCTGGCCGGCCTCTGCGGCCACCTGCCCGTTCTGCTGCGGACGGCGGCGACGCGGCTCGCGGCCCGGCCCCGGTGGTCGGTGGCTGACCTGGTGAGGTGGCTCGCCGAGCGGGGGTGAGGGCCGGGGCGCGGGCGGCGGTCAGTACAGGTCGGAGCTGTTCAGCGTGTTCCAGTTGGAGCTGCCGCCGCTCTCGAAGCCGTCCGTGATGTTGACGGCGACGCCGCCATAGCCCCAGACCACCAGGGAGGCGTGCTGGAACTTGTTGCTCTTGAACGTGTTGCTGGCCCAGCAGACGCGGTCGCCCGCGCCGTAGACGACGAAGTTGCCGTCACCCTGCATGATCGCCTTCTGGCCGCAGCCCCAGGTTCGCGGCGCGATCCACTTCGCGTATGACGGTGCGCCCACGGGGGTCCGGTAGACGACGAGGTTGCCGTCGGTCTGGAGGATCAGCCGGGTGTAGCCGGTTTCGATGTACTGGCCCTGGTAGAGCACCCCGGGCTCGCTCATGCTGGCCCTGGGGAGGTCCTCCGGTGCGTCGGCATGCGCGGTCCCCGCCGACACCATCGTCCCGGCCAGTGCCAGCAGGCCGGCCGTGGTCCCGAGTGCCGTGCGCCGCAGAGTCTTCGTCGCCTTCATGTCCCCGTGCTGCCTCTCTCGTACGTCGGCACCCGCCATCGCGTCGGGCGCCTTCTGGTCCTGATCATGGACGACGGCGGTAGACGTTCGATGAACGTTCCGTTGAGGCGGGAGCGGTTTGGCTCGCGGGCGAAGTGGGAGTACTGTTCTCTAGTCGCTCGGCAGGGAGCACCGGACACGCGTCAGCGCGGACGGTCCCGGGGCGGCCAATCCTCTGAAACACCACTTCCCAAGTTCGGGCTGGGTTGCGTTCGCGTTTTCGCGTCGTGGCTCCGTGTGTATTTGGCATGTTCGTTTTATTGGATTGCGGTCGATTCGCCTTTCGGGGCAGGGATCGGCTAGAGTTTGAAACGTCGGACGGGGCGTCAAGCCGCAGAAGACACCGGCGAGTTGGATGAAGGAAGCCCCGGAAACGGCGCGGAAAACATCTGATAAGCTGGAAACACGAAAGAACGAAGCCCGGAGGGCCTGCTGGAAGGCAGTCCGAAGGAAGCGTCCGTTCCTTGAGAACTCAACAGCGTGCCAAAAGTCAACGCCAGATATGTTGACATCCCCGGCCTCAGAATTTTCTGGGGTTGGAGATTCCTTTTGAAGTAAAACACTAGCGAGGACGCAGTGCGCGGGATCACCCTATTCCGGTGGTTGCCGTGCCGCTCAACGCGGGTGTGAACCGGATTACCGGTAAACATTCACGGAGAGTTTGATCCTGGCTCAGGACGAACGCT
>NZ_BNBY01000015.1 GCF_014656195.1 Kitasatospora xanthocidica
GATCGGGGGAGGAGAGTTCGGGGCGCACCCGCAGGGTGTAGCGGGTGCCGGGGGCCAGCGCCCGCACGTGGACGGTGCCGCCCCGGCCGTCCTCGGCCTGTACGGCGACCGGTTCGGTGACCTCGAATCGAGTCGTTTCCCTTGTCGGTGTCCGGCCTGTCGGGTGTGAACTGTGCGACCTCCGCTGTGTGGTCTGCGGTGGGGTGACGGGCGGGCGAGCGCCCTGGTTCTGCACCGGTCGGATGTGGCTGTGACCGAGGGGCCTCACCAGGGCGCGTCATCTTCCGTCAGCGCTAATGGAGTTGGTCGAAGTCGAAGACTGCGGTGACGGGAGCGTGGTCGGACCAGCGCTCGGCATGGGAGGCTGCTCGTTCGACGTAGGCCTCGACGCATTTCTCAGCGAGGTTTCCAGTACAGACAACCAGGTCGATGCGCCAGCCGGAGTCGTTGTCGAAGGCGCGGCCGCGGTAGGACCACCAGGTGTAGGGGCCGGTGCGGTCGGGGTGGAGGGTGCGGACGACGTCGACGTAGCCGGCTTCGTCGTAGACGCGGGAGAGCCAGGCGCGTTCTTCGGGGAGGAAGCCCGCGGACTTCTGGTTGGCCTTCCAGTTCTTGAGGTCTTCGGGGCGGTGGGCGATGTTCCAGTCGCCGCAGACGACGACCTCGCGGCCGTCGGCGGCGGCGCGGGTGCGCAGGGCGGTGAGGTGGACGAGGAATTCCGCCATGAAGCGTTCCTTCTCGTCCTGGCGGTCGGTGCCGACTTCACCGGAGGGGAGGTAGAGGCTGGCGACGGTCAGGCCGGGGAGGTCGATTTCGACATACCTGCCCGAATTGTCGAATTCCTCCGAGCCGAATCCGATGACGGTGCGCTGTGGCTCCGTCCGGGAGAGGACGGCGACGCCGGCGCGGCCCTTGGCGACGGAGGGAGCCCAGACCGCGTGCCAGCCGTCGAGGTCGCGCAGTTCGACGGGCAGCTGCCCGGGCTCGGAGCGCACCTCCTGCAGGCAGATCACGTCCGCCTCGGTGCCGGCCAGCCATTCGACGAAGCCCTTCTTGGCCGCCGCCCGGATTCCGTTCACATTCACACTCGTCACCACGATCACCCGGGCAGCCTACCGACTGGCCGTACCCGACCCGAACCCCGGCGCGCGGTGGTGGGGCCGGTCGCGACGGATTCCGACAGCGACTGACAGGAGCTGTCGTGAACGCGGCATGAATATGTGCGACAGTCGCACCAAGCGACGCCATTGGTCTTGACCATCTTCGGATGGAGCCCCTAGGGTCACTTACTGCAAGGACCTTTAATAAAGAAGGACGGATAAAGGCTCGCTCTCCCACCTGCCGCAACAGCGGACAGCGGGCCCGGGATCCGCCCTCCTTGTCGTAGGGCGGACAGGACAGACAGGTGGAGGCCACGGTGGGGACGACAGGACAGCTTTCAGCGGTGCCGGAGCCGAAGTACTGGCACCTGCGCACCGTGCTGCTGCGAGCCATCGACTCGGAGTTCTCCACCGGTCAGGTGCTGCCCAACGAGCGTGAGCTCTCGGCCCGCTTCGGCGTGGCGCGGGCGACGCTGCGCCAGGCGCTCGACCAGCTGGAGCTGGAGGGCCGCCTGGTGCGACGCCGGGGTATCGGCACCCTGATCGCCGCCCCGCGGGTCGGCGTCCCGGTCAACCGGCAGGAGGAGGGCTGGCCCGGCGCCGCCCGCAGCCAGTCCTGGCGGACGATCGACTGCACCACCGCCCCCGCCACCGCGCAGCTGGCCAAGACCCTGGGCATCGCCGAGGGTGCCACCGTGCACACCGTCCGCCGGGTCCGCCTGGTGGAGGGCACCGCGGTGGCCGGCGAGTCGCTGCACGTCCCGGCCGCGGCGCTGCCGCACCTGCCGGGCTTCCGCGCGGAGAGCGACCGGGCCCGCTCGGTGCTGCGCCAGCTGGAGCGTCTGGAGGTCGACGGCGAGTCGCGCTCGGTCGAGCTCGGTGTCGCCGAGGCCGACGAGGCCGCCCTCCTGGAGCGCCCGCCGGGCACCCCGGTCCTGGTCATGACCACCCAGTACGCCTCGGTCGGCCGCCTGGTGGCGGTGGCCGTGGCCACCTACCGGGCGGACACCTGCAAGCTGACCTTCGGCGAGGCCGGACTGGTCGAGGTCACCCCGGTGGCCGCGAACGCCGAGGTGCGCACCGCTTCCTGAGGCACCGCCTCCTGAGGCAGGCACCGCCTCCTGAAACACCCCTGATCCATTTGCCGGAAACCCTCAGGCCGAGGCCCGGACGCCCGTCGGCGTCCGGGCCTTTGCCGTCTTGCCGTCGAGGGGTGGCGTACGGATGACCGCGGGCGAGGTCCGAGGCCTCGGAGCACGATGCCGCGTTCCGGGCGGACAGAACGGCGCGCGGCCGCGGCGTGGGGGACTGAGCCCCCGCCGCCCCGCCCGTCAGGTCCGGGGGCCCGTCAGGTCCGGGGCGGGTCCACCGCGAACAGCTGCTCCTCGACGTGGTCGAGGGCGACGCGCAGGGCGCCCATCGCCACGACCTCCGAGCCGAGGGCCGCCAGGGCGACCTCGGGGGAGCGCAGGGTGAACTGGGCGAGGCGTTCGCGCAGCGGGTCCAGGACGCCGTCGAGTCCGGCCGCCCAGCCGCCGATGACCACCAGTTGGGGGTCGATGGCCAGGACGAGCGCGGCGACGCCCTGGACGAGGCGGGTGAGGAAGCGGTCCATGGCGACCTTGGCGACCTCGTCGCCCTCCCGGGCCAGCCGCAGGACGCGGGCGACGGCGGCCTCGTCCAGCGGGTTGAGCGGCTTGCCGGTGGTGGACAGCAGGCGCTCGGGGGTGACTTCCTGGCCGAGCAGGTGCAGGGCGCCGATCTCGCCGGCCGCGCCGCCGAAGCCGCGGTGCAGCCGGCCGTTGATGAGGGAGCCGGCGCCCGGGCTGAGGCCGGCCATCACGAAGACCACGTCGTGGGCGCCGACCGCCGAGCCCTGCCAGTGTTCGGCGATGGCGGCGAGGTTGGCGTCGTTCTCGATCAGGACCGGGCAGCGGAAGGAGCGGCGCAGCCGGGCGCCGAGGTCGAGGCCGGTCCAGCCGGGCATCGCGGTGCCGAGCTGGACGGTGCCCTCGCGGTCGACGATGCCGGGGGTGCCGATGCCGACGGCCCAGAGGTTGTCCCGGGAGATGCCGGCCTTGCGCAGCACCTCGGCGACGGCGGTGCGGACGGCGGTGAGCCGCTCCTCGGCCTCCAGGGTCTCGTCGACCGGCTTGAAGTGACTGCCCACCACCTCGCCGGTGAGGTCGGCCAGGATGACCCGAATGTCGTGCACACCGATCTCGATGCCGAGGATGTGCCCGGCTTCGGCGCGGAACCGGAACCAGCGGGCCGGGCGGCCGCGGCGGCCGGTGCCCGGCTGGCCGTCCTCCCTCGGCTGTTCGACCTCGGCGACCAGCCCGGTCTCGACCAGGCCCTCGATCACGCCCTCGACCGTCGGGCGGGAGAGCCCGGTCTCGCCGACGAGCTGAGTGAGGGTCACGGAGTGGCCGTTCCGCAGCGCCCGGAGCGTGACCGCCGCGTTGATCCGCCGCAGCAGTGAGGAGTCTCCTCCGGTGAGCCGATCCGCCAATGCGATGCCCTTCGCCGTTCGCGCGACTGCCCTGGCGCGCGGTGTCGAGTGCGCGGTGCCCACCGAATGGCCCGCGGGGTGCGCCCCCGGATCGCGGCACGGCGGCAGGGGGCCGCCTGCGCGGGGGCCGGAGGACAAGCGGAGCCTACCCGGGGACCGGCCCGGGCGGCGAGGATCCTCGCAGCTCACCCAGGCTTCGGTATCGAAATGGTACGGATCGGGTGGCGGTGCGTGACCCGGGCTTCACCGCGCGGCCACGGACGGTCCTGGCCCGGGCCGCCGGGACGGTGCCGACCAGCGGGAACGCGGGGGCAGCAGCGAGCCGAGGCCGCGCCGGGAGCCGACCGACAGGGCGCCGAGCACGGAACGGACCGCCCCGGCTACGGAAGCGGAGGCGGTCATGGCCCTTGATCGTAGCCAGCCCGGCCGCGTACGTCCCGTCCCCGTCTCAGTCCACCCGGAGTCTCAGCCGACCCGGGGTCTCAGTCCACCCGGGCCGCGAACAGCCGGTGCCCCAGCAGCCCCATCGGGTGTCCGTCCTCCGGCAGGGTGTGGACGGCCTGGCAGCCCGCCGCGGTGAGGGCGGCCTGCCAGTGGTCCGCCGGGTGGGCGGGGAGGTGCTGCCGGGTGTGGCCGGTGATGAGCAGGTCGAGCTGTTCGGCGGTGGGGGCGAGGAGCAGCAGTCGGCCGCCGGGGGCGAGCAGTCGGACGAGCGCCTCGGCCTCCTCCTTCGGGGGCCGGGTCGCGGTGGCGACGACGAGGTCGTAGCGCCCGCGGTCGGGGGTGGCGTGGTGGTCGGCGCTGGGCCGGGGCCGGGCGGCGAGGGCCCGGGCGACGGTGGTGTCGACGCCGTCGGGGTCGAGTTCGAGGACGCGCAGCGGCGTGGGCCGGTCGTGGGCGTCGGCGGTGGCGCGTACCAGGGCGCCGAGGGCGGTGCCGAGGTAGCCGCGGGCGGCGGACCAGCGGACGGGGGCGGCGGCGGGGTGGGGTGCCGCTTCGCCGGTGATCAGCTTGGGCAGGGACAGGGCGCCGCGCCGCACCCGGTCGAGGGCGGCGGCGGGGCCGAGGCCGTCGGCCCAGGCCTCGGTGACCGGGCGCCAGGACTCGCGGACCTCGGCGGCGGCGAGTTCGGGGCCGCCGTGGAAGACCGGGCCCTGGGCTCCGCCGTCGTGTCGGGCTATCAGGCCGTGCCGGGCGAGCGCGTCGAGCCAGCGGGTGACCCGGGGGCGCTGGGCGGGGGTGACCATGGCGGTGGCGAGCAGTTCGGCCGCGGACCAGCCGCGTCCGGCGTCGGTGAGGACTCCCTGCTGCTGGAGGGCGAGCAGCAGGGAGGTGAGCACGGCGCGGTCGAGGCGGGCGCCGAAGTCGCGGAGCTGCGCGGTGGTGACGCCGATGCTGTGCTTCCAGGCGGCGGCCGTGGCGGCTTCGGTGTCGGCGCGCAGTCGGTGGTCGGCGGCTTCGGCGTCGCTGTCGGGGGCGCGGACGTGGGCGAGGACGGCGCCGAGCGCGTCGACGGCGGCGTAGACGTCCTCCTGACGGGGTTCGGGGCCGATGTGCAGGACGAGCCGCAGCGCGCCGAGGTCGTGGTCGGGGAGCCGGGGCTGTCGGCTGAGGTGCCAGAGCAGGGCGGAGGGCAGGCTGAGGTGGGTGATGCGGTCGGCGGCGACGGCGGCGAGCAGGTCGTCGGGCCGCTGCTCGGGGTCGCCGCAGTGGACGGTGCCGCCGGCGAGCAGGGTGGCGAGGGCGAGTTCGACGGCGAGGTCGTTGACGGGGTGGAGCACGGTGTGCCGGATCGGCGGCGGGCCGAGGATGCCGGCCCAGTACCGCAGCCGCTGCTCGGCGGCGCGGGCGGCGGTGGGGGTCAGCGCGGAGTGGCCGGCGACGCGTTCGGCGAGGGCCCGCGGCAGGCCGCCGGGCGGGGAGACGCCGAGCAGCAGTCCGATGCCGCTGATCGCGCGCCCGTCGGCGACGACGGCGGGTCGTTCGCCGAGTTCGCGCAGCGCGCTGACCAGGGCGGGAGTCGTGGGCACGGTGATCACTCCGGGGTGCGGGGGAAACCGCACCACTGAACCACGGGGCCGGGCCGGTGGATCACGCCTACGGGTCAAGCTTCCGTAATGATTTTCATATCGCCTAGCCAAGCGGTTGGGGCGAAGTCGGGGCGAAACCGTCGGAACTCTCCCATTGCGGAGCCCGGTGCGGGGTCGATGGCAGCCCGGTGTGATCCCTTGACACTCGGTTCGGGTACTGGATTACTGGCCCTGACTGCGCCTGACCGAACGATCGGTAGGCACTCTTCGGAGTTCAGGCAGGCCCCCGAAGCCGGGTGACCGCCCACGGCTCCGGAGCGGCCGACCAGCGAAGGAGCGACGATGACCGGCACCGCATCCGTCCCGCGCCGACACCTCGGAGAGCCGATCCCGCCCGGGCTCCTGGACGCCGGCGAGCGGATGGGCCTGGACGAGCTGCGCGCCCACCAGCTCACCCGGCTGCGGGCCACCCTGCGGCACGCGTACGACAACGTCGAGCTCTACCGGCGCAAGTTCGACGTGGCCGGCGTCCGCCCCGAGGACTGCCGCGCCCTGGCGGACCTCGCCCGCTTCCCCTTCACCACCAAGGCCGACCTGCGCGAGGGCTACCCCTTCGGCATGTTCGCCGTCCCGATGGAGCGGGTCCGTCGGATCCACGCCTCCAGCGGCACCACCGGCCTGCCGACCGTCGTCGGCTACACCGAGAACGACCTCTCCCTCTGGGCCGACGTGGTCGCCCGCTCGATTCGCGCGGCCGGCGGCAGACCCGGCCACAAGGTGCACATCGCGTACGGCTACGGGCTGTTCACCGGCGGGCTCGGCGCGCACTACGGCGCGGAGCGGGCCGGCTGCACGGTCATCCCGGCCTCCGGCGGCATGACGGCCCGGCAGGTGCAGTTGATCCGGGACTTCGAGCCCGAGATCATCATGGTCACGCCGTCGTACCTGCTCACCCTGCTCGACGAGTTCGAGAAGCAGGGCGTCGACCCGCGCGGCACCTCGCTCAAGGTGGGCATCTTCGGGGCCGAGCCCTGGACGGAGGAGATGCGGCGGGAGATCGAGGAGCGGATGGACCTGCACGCCGTCGACATCTACGGCCTCTCCGAGGTGATCGGCCCGGGTGTGGCGCAGGAGTGCGTGGAGACCAAGGACGGGCTGCACATCTGGGAGGACCACTTCTACCCGGAGGTCGTCGACCCGTTCACCGACGAGGTGCTGCCGGAGGGGGAGGGCGGGGAACTGCTGTTCACCTCGCTCACCAAGGAGGCGCTGCCGATCATCCGCTACCGCACCCGGGACCTCAGCCGCCTGCTGCCCGGCACGGCGCGGCCCGCCTTCCGGCGGATGGAGAAGGTGACCGGGCGCAGCGACGACATGATCATCCTGCGCGGGGTCAACGTCTTCCCGACCCAGATCGAGGCGATCCTGCTGCGCACCCCGGCGGTCGCGCCGCACTTCCAGCTGCGGCTCACCCGGGAGGGGCGGCTGGACCGGATGACCGTCCGGGTCGAGGCCCGGCCGGACGCGCCCGCCGAGCAGCGGGAGGCGGCGCGGGAGGCGATCGTCCGCGCGGTGAAGGACGGGGTCGGCGTCACCGTCGCGGTCGAGGTGGTGGAGCCGTACACCCTGGAGCGCTCGGTCGGGAAGATCAAGCGGGTGGTGGACGAGCGGGGCTGAGCGCCCGGGCGACACCCCGGAGGGAGACCGGCGACACGCCAAGGGCGAGGCCGGAGGGAGGCCGGAGGCGCACAGCTGTCCGGGGGGGTGATGCCGTGCGCCTCCGACGTCTACAGAAATGTAGACGAACAGCCTCCGGGTCGTCCAGCCCGATGGGGGCCCGGAGGTCCGGGTGCCCCCGTTCGGCGCAGCAAGGATCGTGCGGACGGGCGGAGCTGCGCAGACTCGGATGCGTGGGGGTGGACTCGACAGGAGAGGCATCCTCATGAGCATCCGGCTTCGCCGCGTCCTCGCGGTCACTGCAGTGGTCACCCTCGGCCTGGGCGCCGCGTCCTGCGGCAGCGCCAAGCAGTCCTCCAGCGGCGGATCCTCCGGTGGCGCCTCGGGCGGCGCGAGCGGCAGCGCCGCCGTGGGGGCCGTCCGGATCGGCCTGCTGCTGCCGGAGACCAAGACGACCCGCTACGAGCAGTTCGACCGCCCGCTGATCGAGGCGAAGATCAAGGAGCTGGCACCGCAGGCGCAGATCGACTACTACAACGCCAACCAGGACGCGACGACCCAGCAGACCCAGGTGGACACCGCCCTCACCAAGGGCGACAAGGTGCTGATCCTGGACGCGGTGGACTCCAAGTCGATCCAGTCCTCCGTGCAGAAGGCCCATGACGCGGGCGTCAAGGTGCTCGCCTACGACCGGCTCGCCCAGGGGCCGGTCGACGCGTACGTGTCCTTCGACAACCACAAGGTCGGCGAACTGCAGGGGAAGGCCCTGGTGGACGCGGTGGGCGACAAGGCGAACGCCGGCTCGATCATCATGATCAACGGCTCGCCGACCGACCCCAACGCGGCCGACTTCAAGGCCGGCGCGCACAGCGCGATCGACGGCAAGCTGAAGATCGGCAAGGAGTACGACACCCCGCAGTGGGACCCGAACCAGGCCAACCAGGAGGCCGCGGCGGCGATCACCGCGATCGGCGCGAGCAACGTGGTCGGCGTCTACTCCGCCAACGACGGCATGGCCGCCGGTATCGCCACCGCCCTCAAGGCGGCCGGCCTGAGCGTCCCGCTCACCGGCCAGGACGCCCAACTCGACGCCATCCAGCGGATCCTGGCCGGCACGCAGACCATGACGATCTACAAGCCGTTCAAGCCGGAGACCGACATCGCGGCCCAGATGGCCGTCGCGCTGGCCGCCGGCAAGACCCTCGACTCCACCCTCGCGCCGACGACGGTGACCAACGGCAGCGGCAACAAGGTGCCGGCCAACCTGATCACCCCGATCGTCGTCACCAAGGACAACGTCAAGGACACGGTGGTCAAGGACGGTCTCTACACCGTCGACCAGATCTGCACGCCGGACTACGCCGCCGCCTGCAAGTCCGCCGGCCTCCAGTAGCCGACGCCTTCCCGAAACCGCCGTCCCCCCCTCGAACCCGAACAGGCCCCGCCTCCACGACGGAGGCGGGGCAAGGGAGTTGGTCACTGTGGCAGGTGAGACCGTACTGGCCCTGCGCGGGGTCTCCAAACGGTTCGGCGCCGTCCAGGCGCTCACCGACATCGAACTGGAGGTGCACCGCGGCGAGGTGGTGGCCCTGGTCGGCGACAACGGCGCCGGGAAGTCCACCCTGGTCAAGGCGATCGCCGGGGTGCACCAGCCCGACGAGGGCGTCATCGAGTGGCAGGGCAAGGCGGTGAGCATCCACCGGCCGCAGGACGCCCAGCAGTTGGGCATCGCCACCGTCTACCAGGACCTCGCGCTCTGCGACAACCTCGACGTGGTCGGGAACCTCTTCCTCGGCCGCGAGATCCGCCGCTTCACCATCCTCGACGAGGTCGCGATGGAGAAGCGGTCCCGGCAGCTGCTGGACACCCTGTCCATCCGCATCCCCAGCGTGCGCATCCCGGTCGCCTCGCTCTCCGGCGGTCAGCGCCAGGTCGTCGCGATCGCCCGCGCGCTGATCGGCTCGCCCAAGGTCGTGATGCTGGACGAGCCGACCGCCGCCCTGGGCGTCGAGCAGACCGCCCAGGTGCTCGACCTGGTCGAGCGGCTGCGCGAGCAGGACCACGGCGTGATCCTCATCAGCCACAACATGGCGGACGTGATGGCCGTCGCGGACACCGTCGCGGTGCTGCGCCTCGGACGCAACAACGGCGTCTTCGACAAGCGCTACACCAACCAGGAAGAGATCATCTCGGCCATCACCGGCGCCACGGACAACGCCGTGACCCGCCGGAAGGCCCGCGGCCAGGAGGACTCCCAGTGAGCGAGAACAATCCGGGGGGCGCGCCCGGCGGCGGATCCGGCGGCGAACCCGAGCGCCGCCACGGCCCGCTGCCCGAGGACAGCATGCCCCTGGGCGGCGTCAACGCCCCCGTCCCGGTGGCCCCGGAGGCCACCCCCGCGGTCGACCCGCGGCTGATCGTCCGGCAGGAGGGCATCAAGGGCTACCTGGGCGAGTTCCGCCGCCGGATGAGCAGCGGCGAGCTGGGATCGCTGCCCGTGGTGCTCGCCCTGATCGTGATCTGGGCGGTGTTCGGCAGCCTGAACAGCAGCTTCCTGTCCGCCCAGAACCTCTCCAACCTGTCCCAGCAGATCGTCGGCACCGGCATGATCGCGATCGGCGTGGTCTTCGTGCTGCTGCTCGGCGAGATCGACCTGTCGGTGGGCTCGGTCAGCGGCCTGTGCGCGGCGATCTTCGCCGTCCTGAACGTCACCAACGGCGTCAACCAGTGGCTCGCGCTGATCACCGCCATCGTCGGCGGCGCGGTCGTCGGCGCGATCCACGGCATCTTCTTCGCCAAGGTCGGCGTGCCGGCCTTCGTGGTCACCCTGGCCGGCAACCTCGGCTGGAACGGCCTGATGCTGCAGGTCCTCGGCACCAACGGCACCGTCAACCTGTCCGGCAAGGACATCGTCTCCAGGCTCTACAGCACCATCTACGGCCAGCAGATCGCCGGGTACGGCGTGGCGGCGATCGGCGTCCTGCTGTTCCTGTTCGCCTCGCTGATCGACGCCCGCCGGCGCCAGGTCGCCGGTGTCCCGTCCCGGCCGCTCGCCGACATCGTGCTGCGCACCGTGCTGCTGGCCATCGTCGCCTTCCTGGCCGCCTACACGCTCAACCAGTACAAGGGGCTGCCGCTCGCGCTGCTGATCTTCCTGATCTTCATCGTGGTGCTGGACTTCGTGCTGCGCCGCACCGCGTACGGGCGACAGGTGTTCGCGCTCGGCGGGAACATCGAGGGCGCCCGGCGGGCCGGTATCAACGTGTCCTGGATCCGGATCAGCGTCTTCACCATCTGCTCCACCATGGCGGCCGTCGGCGGCCTGTTCCTGGCGGCGCAGATCCAGTCGGCCAGCCAGACCTCCGGCGGCGGGAACCTGCTGATGAACGCCATCGCGGCGGCCGTCATCGGCGGCACCAGCCTCTTCGGCGGGCGCGGCAAGACCTGGTCGGCGCTGCTCGGTGCGCTGGTGATCGCCTCGATCCAGTCCGGGATGAACATCGAGGGCCTCAGCAACGCCATCCAGTTCATGATCACCGGCGCGGTGCTGCTGGCCGCCGTCGTGGTCGACTCGCTGGCCCGCCGCACCCAGAAGGCCGCCGGGCGCGCCTGAGCACCCCCGACCGGCCCTATGCTGCGGAGCATGCCGAATGAGCTGCGCACTCTTCAACCGGCCGAGGACCTCGCCTTCATCCGGCGCGAGACCGAGCTGAAGTCCGTCCCCTTCGTGCCCGAGATCAGCCTGTACATGGCCGAGGACGCGATCGCCCTCTGGGAGACCACCGAGCGGGCCCGCGGGGAGGACGGACTGCCGCCGCCGTTCTGGGCCTTCGCCTGGGCGGGCGGGGTGGCCGTCAGCCGCTACGTGCTGGACCACCCCGAGCTGGTGGCGGGGCGGACGGTGCTGGACGTCGCGGCCGGGTCCGGGCTGGTCGGCGTCGCCGCCGCGCTGCGCGGGGCGTCCGCCGTGCGGGCGGCCGAGATCGACGGCTACGCGGTGGCCGCGATCGGCCTCAACGCCGAGGCCAACGGGGTGCGGGTGGACGGCGCCCTGGTGGACCTGGTGGACGGCGACGGCGCCCCGGCCGAGGTGGTGCTCGCGGGCGACGTCTTCTACGAGCGGGCCATGGCCGCCCGCTTCCTGCCGTTCCTGGAACGGGCCGCGGCGCGCGGGGCCACGGTCGTCGTGGGCGACCCGGGCCGCGCCTACCTGCCCCGGGAGCGGTTCACGGCGGTCGCGGCGTACCAGGTGCCGGTGGTCGCGGACCTGGAGGACACGGCGGTGAAGACCACCACGGTGTGGAGGCTCGGCTGACGGCGCCTCAGGGGCGGGGGATGGTCAAGGGGTGGTAAACGCTGACGCAAGATCATGCCATGATGGTTACTGACTGGTAATCCGATGATGTCCAGTCAGTGAACCGTGCACCACCGTAAGGAGTCACCCATGCGTCGACGCATCCCCGCCCTCGTCCTGACCGCCGCCCTGGCCGGCGGCGCCCTGGCGACGGTCGCGCAGGTCGCCACCGCCCAGCCGGCGGCCGCCGCCTCGATCACCGTTGACCTCAACCAGATGCGCCAGCAGGTCGCCGACCTGCGCGCCAAGGCCAACCGCCTGGACCGCGAGGGCGAGCGGGACGCCGCGCGCCGCGCCCGCGCCCAGGCCGACGCGCTGCAGCGCCGGATCGACCAGATCGAGAAGTCCGAGCGCGAGAGCGGCCGCCACTTCTGACGGCCGTCGCGCGATCAGGCGCCGCCCGCTTCGCCCCTCCGACGGAGGGCCGGGGCGGGCGGCGCCGTCGTTCCGGGACTCGCTCCCGCCCGAGGGCCGAGCCGTCCAGGGTGTGGAATTCCCGGTGCCGGAGCCGAACCGGCTGCTAGACAGGCCGGCATGACCGACCAGATCGCCCTGCGCCCCGCCACCCCCGACGAGATCCCCGCCCTGCTCGCCCTCTGGGCCCGGGCCGCCAAGGGCGCCAGCATCACGGACGACGAGGCGGGCGTGGCCGCGCTGCTCGCCCGCGACCCGCAGTGTCTGATCGTCGCCACCCCGGCCGACGACCCGGCCGCCCTGCTCGGCACCGTGATCGCCGGCTGGGACGGCTGGCGCTGCCACCTCTACCGCCTCGCCGTCGACCCCGCCCACCGCCGCCGGGGCATCGGCGCCGCCCTGCTGGCGGCCGCCGAGGAACGCTTCGCCGCGCTCGGCGGCCGCCGGGCCGACGCCATGGTGCTGGACGACAACGCGCTCGGCCACCGCACCTGGCAGGCCGCCGGGTACGCGCCGGAGCCGCAGTGGAGCCGCTGGGTCAAGCCGCTGGGCCAGCCGCGGGAGGAGCGCTGAACAGCCGGTGAAAGGCCGGTCGGGAACCGTCGGCCGGGTCCCCGTCCGGACGGCCGCCGAGGGCTGGCGGCCGGTTCCGGGGCGTGGTCCGCTGTGCCCGATGCGTGTGCGAACGGTCACGTTCCGTCACGCGCTCCGACCCGCCCACCCGACAGGGGACCACCCACCATGACCATGACCGAGAACGGCCTGAGGCTCGCCTCGCCCGAGGCCGCCGCCGACGTGTTCGCCGGCCTGAGCGACCTCGAACAGGCCCTCGCGTTCTACCACCAGCACCTGGCGTCGGACACCGCCGTCAACCTCTCCGTCGCGGAGAACGTCCTGCTCTACCACGACTCGATGAACGCGGACGTCTTCAAGAAGATCCAGCTGATCCCCGAACGGAACATCCAGTACATGGCCGCCGCCGGCATCCCGCAGCTGCGCCGGCAGGTGGCGGAGCTCCTCAGCCGGGCATACAAGCGGACCGTCTTGGAGGACGACGTCTTCGGCTGCGCCGGGGTCTCCTCCGCGCTGGAGTGCATCGCCTTCGGGCTGATGCGCAAGGGCGCGGGCACGCCGGCGCTCAAGCCGGGGGACGAGGTGCTGATCCCGGCGCCGTACTGGCAGGGCTTCAACTGGTCCTTCGAGGAACGGCCCAAGCTCAAGTGCGTCCCGGTGAACCTGCCCACCACCGGCGCCGGGCGGTACCGCCTCACCCTGGACCTGGTGATCAAGGCCTACGAGGCGCGGCAGAAGGCCGGCCACCGCCCGCGGCTGCTCGTCCTCACGAACCCGCACAACCCGCTGGGCGTCAACTACGACAGGGACCTGCTCGAAGGCATCTACGCCTGGGCGATGGCCTACACCGACATGCACGTCATCTCGGACGAGATCTACTGCCACTCCCAGCTCAAGGGCTCCAAGACGCCGTTCACCGGCGCGGTGACCCTGGGCGCGTACCAGGGGTTCGCCAACCGGATCCACGTGGTGTGGGGCTTCGCCAAGGACTTCGGGCTGTCCGGCTTCCGCACCGGCTTCGTCGTCTCGAAGAACCCAGCCGTGCACCGCGCCATGCTCGGCAACACGGACCCGGCCGAACGGACCCACCCGCTGCCCTGGTTCACCCCGTTCGACTCGCTGAAGACCTTCGTCATCGGGGAGCTGCTCAGCGCCACCAAGGACGGGCGGCTCTACACGACGTACGCCATGGAGAAGTACCCCGAACTGCTCGGCAAGAGCTTCACGGAGGTCAAGGCCGCGCTGGACAAGGCCGGGATCCGGTACGTCCACCGGGACGGGGACAACGCCGCCCAGTTCTTCTGGCTCGACCTCACCGAGTACCTCGGCAAGCGCGTGGAGCCCGACGGCGACATCGAACTGCCGGTCGTCGGGCCGAAGGGGCTCGACCCGGACGAGGAGTGGCTGTTCCGCTACCTCGCGGCCGCGCCCACCGAGGTGAGCCTGCTGCCCGGCGGCACCATGCACAACCCGGTACCGGGGTTCTACCGGCTCTGCTTCACCGCCCGCCGGCGCGAGGAGGTTGTGGCCGCGGTGAGCCGGGTGGGGAAGGCACTGGCCAAGCTGAGGTAGCCCCGCCGGTGCGGCACCCGGGGCGGCCCGCTCGGGCGCCCCGGGTGCCGTCGGCCGTCAGGCGCGCAGGGCGGCCAGCCAGGACTCGACCTCGTCGGCGTGGCGGGGGAGGGCCGCGGAGAGGTTCTCGTTGCCGTCCTCGGTGACCAGGATGTCGTCCTCGATCCGCACCCCGATGCCGCGGTACTCCGCCGGCACCGTCAGGTCGTTCTCCTGGAAGTAGATCCCCGGCTCGACGGTGAGCACCATGCCCGGCTTCAGCGGGCCGTCCACGTGGAGCTCGGTGAGCGAGTGGGCGCAGTCGTGCACGTCGATGCCCAGCATGTGGCCGGTGCCCGCCAGGGTGAAGCGGCGGTGCAGGCCCAGCTCGTACACCTTGTCGGCGGTCAGGTCCCCGAACAGGCCCCAGGAGGTGAGGTGTTCGGCGAGCTCGCGCTGGGCCGCGTGGTGGAAGTCGCGGAAGTCCGCGCCCGGCCGGACCGCCGCGATGCCCGCCTCCTGCGCGGCCAGCACGGCGTCGTACACCCTGCGCTGCACCTCGGTGAACCGGCCGCTGACCGGCAGGGTGCGGGTGACGTCCGCGGTGTAGAGCTCGTTGGTCTCCACGCCCGCGTCCAGCAGCAGCAGGTCGCCCGGCCGGGCCTGGCCGGTGTTGCGCACCCAGTGCAGGGTGGTGGCGTGCGGGCCGGCCGCGGCGATGGTGCTGTAGCCGACGTCGTTGCCCTCGATCCGGGCGCGGACGAAGAAGGTGCCCTCGATCAGCCGCTCCGGCGTCGCGGAGTCGGTGCCGAGGACGCGCACCACGTCCTCGAAGCCGCGGGCGGTGGCCTCGCACGCGAAGCGCAGCTCGGCGATCTCGAACTCGTCCTTCACCAGGCGCAGTCCGGACAGGAAGACCTCGAACTCCTCGTCCCGTCCGGCGTCCGCCCGGCCGTCGAGGGCCCGCTCCACGCCCGCGTCGTGGTGGCGCAGCACCCGCACCGGGCCGGTGGACGCCCGCAGGTCGTCGCGGACGGAGCGCACGTCCCGGCAGGGCAGGCCGAGCAGCCGCTCGCTCTCGGTCAGGCTGTTGCGGCGGCCGTCCCACAGCTCGCCGTGGTTGTCCAGCCAGAACTCGCCGTTGTCGATCTCCGAGCGGTTGCGCAGGTAGAGGACGGCGGTGTGCCCGCTGTCGCCGGTCGGCTCCAGCACCAGTACGGAGTCCTGGGACTGGTCACCGGTCAGGTAGACGTAGTCGGAGGACGGCCGGAACGGGTAGTCGGTGTCGTTGGCCCGCACCTTGGGGTTGCCGGACGGGACCACCAGCAGCTCGCCGGGGAAGGCCGCGGAGAGCTCGGCGCGGCGGCGGGCGGTGTGCGCGGCCTGCCGGATCGGCTCCAGGGCGGTGCGCTCGGTGTCGGCCCAGCCCCGCTTCATGCTCTCGGCGAGCTCGTCCGTGACGCCACGGGTGAGGCCGTTCTTCCGGTACTTGATGGTGTCGGCGGGCTCGGTCATCTGTGTTCTCCCAGGGTGTCCCGGCGTTCAGGCCGGAGAGGCGGGGCCCCTCCCGGAGGGCGGGGGAGGGCCCCTGAAGCGGAGCCGCGAAGCGGCGGAGCGGTCTTCGGACGTTCGGACGGAGGCCGTTGTCAGTGGCCCTCGGTAGGTTGATCCTGTGTATCTTCGGTACTCCTACCGCATCTATCCGACGTCAGGTCAGTGTGCGTCGCTGGCCAGGACGTTCGGGTGTGCGCGGGTGGTGTACAACGATGCCTTGGCGGCGCGGAAGGAGGCCCGGAAGGCTGGGCGGCCGTACCCGAAGAGCACCGATCTTCAGAAGCTGGTGATCACCGGGGCGAAGAAGACGGCGGAGCGGGCGTGGCTGGCCTCGGTTGGCGTGGACCCGCTGATCCAGTCCCTGCGGGATCTTGATACCGCGTACCGGAACTTCTTCGACTCTGTGTCCGGCAAGCGGGCCGGTCGTCCTGTCGGATTGCCCCGCTTCAAGTCGAAGCGGGACAATCATCAGAGCCTCCGCTTCACCCGCAACGGATTCCGCGTCCGGGGCAATGGGAAGCTGAATCTGGCGAAGATCGGCGATGTGCGCGTGAAGTGGTCCCGCGCTCTCCCGGCCGACCCGTCGTCGGTGACCATCGTGCTGGACCCGTCCGGCCGGTACCACGCGAGTTTCGTGGTGGACGTCGAACCGAGCCACTTGCCCGAGGTCGATGCCGAGGTCGGCATCGACCTCGGGCTGACCACATACGCCGTCCTCTCGGACGGCACGGTGATCGACAACCCGCGCTTCCTCCGCAAGGCGGAGAAGAAGCTCAAGGCCGCGCAGCGGGAGCTGTCCCGCAAGGCCAAGGGCTCGAAGAACCGGGCCAAGGCCCGCATCAAGGTCGCCAAGGCGCACGCCAAGGTGGCCGACACCCGCATGGACTGGCTGCACAAGCAGACCACCAAGTTGATCGGCGAAACCCAAGCCGTCTACCTGGAGGACCTGAACGTGCGCGGCCTCGCCCGAGGCCGACTCGCCAAGTCCGTCCACGACGCCGGATGGGCCACCTTCCGGCGCCTGCTCGAAGAGAAGGCCGCCCGCTACGGGCGCACCGTCGGTGTCGTGCATCGGGCGTTCCCGTCCTCCCAGCTCTGCTCGGCGTGTGGACACCGCGACGGGCCCAAGCCGCCCGCCGTCCGCGAGTGGGCCTGCGGCGCGTGTGGCGTGCTGCATGACCGTGACCTCAATGCTGCTCGAAACATCCTGGCCGCCGGGCAGGCGGACAGGCTAAACGCCCCTGGAGGGCCGGTCAGTCCCGGTGTGGCGATCCCACGCCGGGCACGGCCCGTCGAACGGGGAACCCGCCTCGGCGACCCGCCACGCACGGATGTCCGTGCCACGGGCGCGGGAGGAGTTCCCGTCCTTTAGGGCGGGGAGGATGTCAATACGGTCTCCTGGTGAGGGTCGTGGACGCGACGCGCTTCGCTACGCTGCTCCGTCCGTCGGCATGCGTCCCGTACGGTATATCGAACATTGCCGGGAGAGAAGAGGTCGAGGGTGAACGACGCCGAGGAGCCCGGTCCGCACCGGGCGGGTGAGCAGGGCACGGAGACCGTCCGGGGTGTCCTCGCCGCCAACCTGAAGCGGGTGCGGGCGCAGCGCGGGCTCTCGCTCTCCGAGCTGTCCCGGCGGGCCGGGATCGGCAAGGCGACGCTCTCCCAACTGGAGTCCGGGGCCGGCAACCCGACCCTGGAGACCGTGCTCGGACTCTCCCGGGTGCTCGGCGTGCCGATCTCCGACCTGGTGGAGGCACGGCCCGCCGACGAGGTGACGGTGGTGCGGGCGGCCGACGCCGAGGTGCTGAGCGGCCGGGGCGTGGACCTGCGCCCGCTGCGCCGGATCGAGTCCGGGGACGTGGTGTTCGAGATCTACGACCAGCAGGTGCGCACCGACGGCACCCAGATCTCCGCCGGCCACATCGGCACCGAGCACACCGTCGTCCAGGCCGGGCGGCTGCGGGTCCGGGCCGGGCGCCGGGAGGTCGAGCTCGGCCCGGGCGACTACGTCGGCTTCGACGCCTCGCTGCCGCACTCGTACACGGCGGTGGGCGGCGAGCCGGTGCGCTCGGTGCTCCTCCTGCAGTACCGGGCGGAGCAGCGGCTGCACCTCGCGGGCGAGGGGGCGGGGGAGGGGGCGGACGGGGCCGTCGGGCGGGCCGCCCTGGAACCCGCCGCGCAGCCTGCCCTGGGGCCGTCGCAGGGCCCGTTGCAGGGGCCGTCGCTGGGGACTGCGCACTGAGCCGGTGCGGTTCGCCAGGGGCGCCGGATGTTCGGTTTACCGAACAAGCGGCCGGGGATTTTGCTCCGGCCCCCACTCCCCTCGTGGTGGGGGCCGGAGCGGGCTTCCCCCGTGCCGACGGAGAGAGCATGCCAAGCGCGGCGGCCGGACGGCCATGCATTAGCCTCTGGGCCTAATAGTTGAGAACGCGCCAGGTCAGGGCGGCTGCGGGGGAGCGGGAGGACGATTCGTGATCGCATTGAAGTTCGGGGTCGCGGATCTCGCGAAGACCCGGTTCGTCATATCGCCGCTCGACCACCTGATGGCCGGCTCGGCCAGGCAGGGCGTGCACCAGGGCACCGGGTCGCGCAGCGAGCGCTGGTGGCGGGACGTCCGCCGCCATGTGCCCGACCGGGCCCGGCGCTTCCTCGACGTGGTCAACGCGAGCCCGATCGGCGTCCCCGACTTCATGGTGGCCGACCTCGACGCCGTCCGCCGGCAGCTGGACGACGAGCTCGACGCGCTCCTCGCCGTCCCGCAGCAGGTCGTCGAGGAGGGCGTCGCGCCGTTCGGCAGCGGGACCGGACTCCCGACCGCCCTCGCCCGGTTGTGCGACGACGGCACCCGGGGCCTGCGCGAGGTCAGCGACGGCGCCTGGGCACTCTTCCGCACCTGCCTCGCCCCGGACTGGCCCGAGATCCGCCGCGCCCTGGAAGCCGACATCGCCGTCCGGGCCCGCACCGCCGCCCGCTCCGGGATCGGCGCGATGCTCGACTCGCTCCACCCGAACGCGGTCTGGCGGGACGAGGGCGTCCTGGAGTGCACCCTCGGCGAACTGGAGGGCTCCTTCGACCTGGGCGGCCGGGGCCTGGAGCTGCGGCCCAACTTCTTCGTCCAGCAGAGCATCGGCCTCCTGGCCGGACCGGACCGCCAGAGCCTGCTGCTGCACCCCCTCGGCGCCCCGGCCGCCGAACCCCCGACCCGGCCGTCGACCGCCGACGGCCTCGCCGCCGTCCTCGGCCCCGCCCGGGCCCGCGTGCTGCGCGTGATCGCCGGCGGCGGCTGCTCCACCGCCGAACTCGCCCAGCGCCTCGGCGTCACCCCGCCCTCCGCCTCCGCCCACGCCGCCGCCCTGCGCGCGGCCGGGCTGATCGGCACCCGGCGCGAGGGCAGGCAGGTCCGCCACACCCTCACCGACGTCGGCCAGGACCTCCTCCTCGACAACCCGCAACCCCCGGCCCCGGCCCCGACCTCGGCCCCGGCCTGAGCGGAGGCCGGTCCGAGCGGAGGCCGGTCCGAGCCTGCCCGTTTTGCCGCTACGATGCCAGCCTGCATTGCGCACCCAGGCAATTGACACATGGTCAGTGAATCGGGAAGGGCCTTCGAATGGTCGGGCAGACACCGGACTCGGCTGTGGCCGTGCTCCGCAGGATGGAAGACGCCTACGCCCCTGCGGTAGCGGGGGAGGCCCGGAATGCCAGGGAAAGCGTCGCGGCTCTGGAGTTCCTGCTTCGGTTCACCTCGCTCCTCACCGTCTGCACTCTGAGGTCCGCAGGCGTGGATGAATCGGGGCCCGGCCGATCCCCGGGTTACCGCTTCTGGGAGGAGACCTTGGAGGCCTTGGGGCGTGACACCAGGGCGGTCGCGGTGAACGGTCCGACCGTGGCCCGCGTGCGGGCGGCGGTTGCGAGCCTGGTCAGTCTCCACAGCGAGGGCCCGGGAAGGGCCGTACCGTTCGAGAAGTTCAAACTGCTCCGAGACCACCTCAGTCACGCCGGTCCGGTCGGCTCGGACTGGGACAAACTGGTCGACGGACCGGTCCGGAAGCTCTGGGACATCGTGGCAGAGTGCCTGGCGGATGCTCGGATCGAGATCGAACCGGGAAGCCCCGAGGGCCGTCCGGTGCTGGTACACGGGAACGATCGGGTGAACCTGTTCCCGTTCTTCTACACTGCGAAGGACGGCACCTGGCAGGTCTTCTCCGGATACAGCAACAAGAAGCCTTCCTTCATGTCGTTCGGTACGTCACACAAGACGCTCACTGACGCGGTCTCCGCGGACACGGCCAGGCGGCTGGAGTCCCTCCTGAGGAAGCCGGGAACGCATGATGCAGCCCGGAACGCATTCAGCCGTCACGTCCTCAAGGATCTGACGTCCTTCAAGGAGAAGCATTCCCCTCTGGAGGTTGAGGACGCTCCGCCGAGTCTGGGTGGCTCTGGGTTCGTCGTGACATGGTCGCAGGCGGTGAGCAAGGGGACAGATGTTCGCAGTGACCACTTCAGGATCGGACCGGACAACCGCTGGGAGTGGTCCTCCGGGAACGACACGTGGGTGTCGTACAGCACCTTCCTCCGGACTATCGCGAACCTGCCTGTGGCGGCCCGCCGGCTGCAGTGGGTGATGGACGAGCTGGAGGAGCGCCTGCGGACGGAGGAGAAGGAGCAACTGGGCTGGGAGTCGGAGGTGGTTCTCCGTCCCGCCACCGTCGTCGTGAAGGATGCGATCGTACAGAAGAGCGGGCAGCAACCGCCTGAGGCGGAGGACTTCAACGCGCTCATCGCCGCTGTAGACGAGCAGAGCGGAGCCAAGCGGGAGCAGACGCTGCTCTACTTCATCAACGGTGAGGCCGGCATCGGCAAGACCCGGGCCATGCTCACCGCAGCGCGCGCTCGGGCCGCGGAGCTCGGTGCGTCGTCGGATGCCGGTGACATCGACAGGCCTCTTCTCCTGTACATCCAGTCGAGCGGTCGAGTTCTGAAGGGCCTGACCGAGGCGGTCAACAACGCCACCTCGGAGACTCGGAACCTTACCTCCGAGGTGGTGAAGACGCTCTGCCGGAACGGGGTGATCGCCCTCCTCGTTGATGGCTTCGACGAACTCCTGGGAGGTGCCGGCTTTGACGATGCGGTCGGCGACCTGCGGCCCTGGCTGAAGGACCTCGAGGGGCGGGGAGTCCTGGTTGTCTCGGCTCGCTCGTCCTACTACGAGAACCAGTTCCGCGAGAGTCTCCGGAAGGCCGATCAGGACCACGCGACGGTCCACCACCAGATCGCCGAGATGCAGAAGTGGCGGCGGGGGGAGATTCGATCGTTCCTCACCGAGAACGGAGTTCCCGCGTCCAGGCTGAGCGGAATCAGTTCGGAGGACTGGGAGCTACTCGGTCTCCCCTTCTTCGCCCGCTCGTTCGTCGAGCTTGTGCGCCAGGGCGGTGACCTGCCTGGAAGCTCGTCGGACCTCATGGGACATTTGGTGGAGAGCTATCTGGTTCGTGAGGAGAACAAGCTCAGGGACCCGTCGAACAGCAACGCACCCATGCTCTCCCGCAAGCAGATCGGCCAGGTCTTCGAGAACGTGGTCGACTTCATGGTCGGCAACAAGGAACGCGAGGTGGACCTGGACAGCCTCGAATGGTCCGCTGGCATCGTGCTGGGTGTGGATGATCCCGAAGAGCTGCAGAATGACTACGCGCACCTCAGGAAGCGGCTGTCGGTCCTGTGCGGCATGACAGCCGAGAACCTGGCCGGTGACGAGGCCGGTCGGCGATTCCGCTTCCAGCATGAGTTGTTCTTCGACTACTTCCTTGCGGGGCTGGTGATCGGGCACGTGCAGCGAGGCGAGACCGGGTCGTTCAACCGTCTCCTCCAGGCTGTGGAGTGGCGGTCGGCCATGACGAGGCGGGTGGCGTCCGAGATCGGGTCAGACGAGCTGTACCAGGCTCTGCGTGAGTGCGACCCCTCCCTCGCTGACCGAGGATCCGAGGTAGGTCGTGAGATGGCGGCGCGCAATCGTGGGTCGCTCTGGTTGGCGAGCATGCGTGCGACCGGGCGGGTAGCCGAGGTTGACATCAAGGATGCGACGTTTGCGGACCCAGTCGACCTGAGCCAGGCGACGGCCGTGCGAACAAGGTTTGCGGGGTGCTTCCTGCGCGCCCTGACGCTGCCCTCCGGGAGGAATTGGAACGTCTCTCTTGCGGATACCTCGATTCGTGTCCTGACCGTGCCCCAGGCGTGTACAGATCTGTCCGGCTTGCAGGGTGTTCGGCACCACGACATCAGGGAGCTCCATCTGGTCGGCCGGGCGAGCTACTACCGTCGCCCCGAAATTCTGGATGCGCTGCGGCGGTTCCACGCAGGAGTCACGGATGCCGGGGTCCAGGAATCGGTAACGCCGGTCGCGGTAGACGCCTCGGTCTACTTCCTCCGGTACATCGACTACAGCATGATCGGTCCGATGACTCTCCAGGCCGGGAACTACCACCCGGACGACCAGCGCCTCAAGTGGGTCCTGGAATACGAAGGCGAATGGAAGCCGTTCGTGGATGCCCTGCTCCAAGCGAGTCTGGCGACGGTCGAGAACCTCTCCGCCAGTGGAAACCGGAAGGTGCGGCTCAAGCTGAAGATCGGTGCCGCCAGGATCCTGGACAGGGATTCCGGGGACCCCAGGGTGCAGGAGTTCTGGGAGGGGCGCGAGACGGCGTAGCCGCCGCGTGGCAGGTTGCTGCGGGCTTCGAGGGGCCTCGAAGCCCGCGCTGAGGACCTGGGCGTCAACTGGCTGTTCCGGTGATCCGCCCCGGCGGTGCGAACGGTGTGGAAACGGGCCGTGAACTGTTCCCCCGTCGGGGTCCTCTCCGTGCCGCGCCGTCGACCGCGCGGTCCCGCCCGGGCGCGGTGGTGAACGGCGCCCGGCGGCCGGCCGTCCACGACGGGCCCGGGGCCGAAACGCCCAGGACACGGGCCACGAGCACCGCCTTTCACAGCGCATACCCCCGGGCGTCACCGGGGGTTGGCCCGCCGGTCGGTCATCCCCCGGAGGCTCGGGGCCGGGCCCGGCGATGATCGGCGAACCGCTGCCGTCCGCCACCGGTCCGGGCATCATGGGCCAGGACGGGTCGTCGCGGAGCGGGCGGAAGCGGGAACGCGGAAGCGGAACAGGAGTCGACCGATGAGAAGGCCGATGGTGGCGTTCGGCTGCGCGAAGTGTTACGGCGAGGACGCGCACGCGGTGTGGCGCGGCCAGCGGGAGGGGTTCGAGCACGAGACCGATGTGGTGGACGGCTCCCACTTCTCCGTGGACGTCCGCCGCTGCCGGGACTGCTCGCAGCGGTTCGTCTGGATCTTCACCGAGCTCGTCGACTGGATGGGCGGCGACGACGCCCAGTACGTGACGGTCATGCCGCTCACCCCCGCCGAGGCCACCGGCCTGATCACCGGCACGCTGCGCCCCCTCGACCTGGGCGCGCTCGGCCGGGACCGCCGACGGCTGAACCACGACTGGCCGACCGGCGGCCCGGCCGTACTGCACTGGAACTCCGGGCCGTTCCGGGTCACCGGAAGCCGCTGAGCCGCGGCGCGGGCGCCGTCGGCCGGGGCGCCTGGTCGGGCGGCCGCGGCCCGCGTGTTGATCGGCTGTCTACCGACCCCTGCGAGGGTTCTGACGCTTGATCACACGTGAGTAGGGAGCGTCAGCAGTGTTTCGAACGGTTGTGGTCCGCGCGGCGGTTGCCGGTGCGGCGGTCCTGGCGTCGGTGGTGGGCGCCGTCGCATGGGGTGCCGGGGATCCCGGACGGGGGCACGGCTCGCCGGCCGAGCCGCCGGCGAAGGCCTGCGGCGGGTCGCCCGACGTGCGGTGCCTGGCGAGCAAGGTCGCGTGGAACGGGACCGGCCTGATCATCGGCGATTCTCGCCGGGGGTGACGACGGCCCGGTCGCCCGCGGCGAGCGCGGTCAGCAGCAGCCCCGCGTCGGCGGACTCCGGTGCGCTCAGCCTGCCGAGCAGCAGCTGGGCCTCCGCCTCGTGAGTCCGTGCGGTGCCGTGGTCACCCCGAGCGGTCATCGCGTTGGCCAACACCAGGTGGGCGAGAGCGCGTTCGCGCTGCCGCCCGCCTTCCGTCGCCAGGACCAGGGCGCGTTCCGCCTGGTGCACCGCCTCGTCGACCCGCCCGAGCAGGCGCAGGACGTCGGCCAGCCGGCTCCGGGCGGCCGACTCCCGGTCCAGGTCGCGGGCGGGGTGCGCGCGGTCGATGCAGAGCCGCAGCTGCGCGGCGGCGTCGTCGAGCCGGCCCAGTACCTGGTAGGCGAGACCGAGGACGTAGTGCACGTACGCGGTCATCGCCGGATCGGCGGCCCCTCCGGCCGGCTCGTCGAGGAGCAGCCGGCAGGTCTCCGCCGCGATGGCCGCACGGCCGCTGCGGATCCGGGACAGCGCGGCGTTCGCCGCACTCGCCACCTCGCCCGAACGGTGACCGAGTCGCCGGGCGAGCAGCGCGGCCTCGTCGAAGGCGGCGATCGCCTCTCCGTGCCGGCCCTCGGCCTGGGCGATCAGGCCCAGGTCGTTGAGCGCCTGCCGCAGCACGGCCCGGTCGCCCGCCTCCTGGCAGGCCCGGGCGGCCTCGCGGGCCTGCGCGCCGGCCTCGTCGAGCCGGGCCCCGGCCAGCAGGATGGTGCCCAGCAGGAACCGGGAACGGCCCTCCGCGGCGCGGTCGCCGCAGGCCACGGCGGCGCCGATCAGCAGGCGGGACGCCTCCTCCGCCCGGCCGCCGACGGCGCCCAGGCCGAGCGGACTGAGGGCGATCAACAGGTCCACGGTGGGCCGCAGTTCGCCCGGTCCGGCGGTCGCGATCGCGGCGGCGAGGGCCACCGCGCTCGGCGTCTCGGCCCGCGCCCACCGGCGGGCGTCCGCCAGGTCCGCGAAGCCCGGGTGGGCGGCGGGGCGCGGCGCCGGGTCGCCGAGGACGTCGGCGATCGGCGCGCCGAAGACGTCGGCCACCGGGTCGCCGAAGACGTCGGCGACTGGGTCGCCGGGCACGGCGAGGGCGAAGGCCGTACGGGCGCGGGAGAGCAGCAGCGTCAGCAGCCGATGGTGAGCGGCGGTTCGTTCGTCGGGGTCCAGCCGCCGGGACGTCCGGCGGGCGAAGGCCCGTACCAGGTCGTGGTAGCGGTAGCGCCCGGCGCCGATCGATTCGAGGAGCGCCTGGTCCACCAGCGACTCGGCGAGGCGTTCCGCCTGCTCCTCGGGCAGGCCCAGGACGGCGGCCGCCGAGGCGAGGCCGATGTCCGGCTCGATCCAGGAGAGCAGGCGGAACGCCGACGCCAGCGGCGGGGGGAGCAAGCGGTAACTGAGGTCGAAGACCTGCTCGATGGCGACATCGCGGGTGCGGAGCGCGGTGATGCCCTCCCGGTCGTCGGTGAGGCGCCGGACGAGCGCGGCGATCGGCTGGTCCGGAGTCGCGGCGAGCCGGGCGGCGGCGATCCGTACGGCCAGCGGCAGCCGGCCGCAGGCCTCCACCAGCAGCTCGGCGTCGGCCTGTTGGGAGCAACGGCGGGCCCTGCCGATGACCGCGTCCAGCAGGCTCAGCGCTTCGCCCTCGCTGAACACGTCCAGTGCGACGTGCAGGACCGACGGCACGCTGTAGAGCACCGTGCGGCTGGTGACGATCACCGCGCAGTCCGGGGAGCCGGGCAGCAGCGGCTGGATCTGGGCATCGTCCCGCGCGTTGTCCAGGAGGATCAGCAACCGCTTGCCGGCGGTGGCGGTCCGGAACAGGGCGGACCGGCCGGGCAGGTCCTTGGGGACGGCCGCGGGTCGGATGCCCAGGGCGGTCAGGAACTCCGCCAGGATGTCGGACGCGCTGGCGGGCACCAGGTCGGCGCCGCGCAGGTCCGCGTAGAGGCGGCCGTCCGGGAAGTGCGGGCGGAGGGTGTGGGCGGCCCGCACGGCGAGGGCCGTCTTGCCGACGCCGGCCATGCCGGTGACGGTCGCCAGGCGCAGGCCGGGGCCGGTCCGGGAGGTGAGGGCGTGGCCGAGGCGGGCGACGTGGTCCCGGCGGCCGGTGAAGTGGGGGAGTGGTGAGGGGAGTTGGTCTGGGTCCAGTTCGTCGCGCAGGGCGGCGAGTTCGGGGCCCGGCTCGATGCCGAGGCGCTCCACGAGCCGTTCGTGGAGGGTGTCGTAGACCGTACGGGCCTCCGGCGTGCGGCCCTGGCGGTGCAGCGCGCGGATGAGCAGGGCCTGGAGGCGCTCGCGGAAAGGGTGGTCGGCGGTGAGGCTTTCCAGCTCGGGCAGGTAGTCGGCCGGGTCGGCGAGGGCGACGTCGAGGGCCAGGCGCTCTTCGAGGAGGGTGAGGTGAAGCTCGGAGAGGCGTTCGCGCTCGCGCTGCATGAGCGGCCCGGGGAGGTCGGCCAGTGGCTCGCCGTGCCAGAGTGAGAGCGCCTGCCGGAGGCGGGCCCTGGCCTGCTCCGGCTGTTCGGGGGAGCACCGGCCAGCCAGCTCGTGAAGCTGCTTGGCCCGCCAGAGGTCGACCTGGTCCGGATCGACCGCCAACCGGTACCCGCCCGCCTGGGAGAGGAGGACGGTGGGGGTCTCGCGGGCCGGCTCCAGCAGCTTGCGCAGCTGGGAGACGTAGGAACGGAGGGTGATCAGGGGCGAGCCGGGCGGCTGGTCGCCCCACAGGTCGTCGATCAGCTCATCGACCGTGACGACCGCGTCGGGCCGCAGGAGGAGCGAGACCAGCACCGACCGCTGCCGAGGAGCCCCCAAGGCGATGGCGGAACCGGAGCGCTGCACCTGCAACGGGCCGAGTAACGCGAAGCTGAGCGGATTCGGATCACCGGCTAACGGCAAGAGAGTTCCCCCATGGATGCAGGCCGGCCTCGGGGTGCCGACTGGCCTCACATCTTCGCTGGCATGGCACCCGTTCACAAACGCGCTATCGGCTCTCGGCCAGTTCATAGCGACCGTTTGGCCTGGATCGCGCTGAGGGTGTCGGTGAGAGAGAGCGCGCTGTTCCGGAGATGCCTCCAATCCCTCTCCCAGCGCCTGACTTCATCGGGGTCCTTTGAGAAGAGCGCTCCGAGTTTGGACTCCGAGTAGAGCATGGTTGAGTGGTCGGGGAGCGTGAGCATGATTGCCGACCATGCAAAGGGGCACTCCTCGCCACGCGTGAACGGGAAGACTTGCAGTGTGACATTCGGCAGCTTGGCGAGATCGTCAAGGCGCTGAAGTTGGGCGTTTGTTACGGCGTCGCCGCCGATCCGGGTGTGGACACAGCTTTCGTCCAGGATGAAGTGGAAGTGCGGGGCATCCGTTCTCGTGAGAAGGCGTCGGCGAGAGACGACGAAGGCGGTTCGTTCCTCGGCCTGACTTTGACTGATTTCGCCGCGATCCGCAGCGGCATTGTGAAGTGCTGCGGCATATTCCTGGGTCTGGAGCAGTCCAGGAACGAATCTCTCCTGGAAATGTCTGATCTCGATGGCCTTCGACTCGTATGAGGCGTACTTGAAGAATCCCTTGAGCATGGAGGTCTCTTGGAGGTCCCACCACAACGACTCCAGAGTGTCGTTGGCGTCCAGTGCGGCATCGGCGCGAGTGGCAAGAGGGAAGGGCGGTGGGCGATCCCCGAGTTCAACATAGGAGACGAACGCGCCAGAGTAGTTGATCAACTTTCCTAGCTGGGTCTGCGTGAGGCCCCGGGCCTGCCGGAGGCTTCGGAGCTTCCTTCCGAAGGCGACCCGCCGAGACTCGGGCGGTTCCGTTGCTTCGCTACTCATGATCACCTCGGTTCAACTGATTGGGTGTTGAGTTGAAACGTCTTCCGATCGTAGAGCCGCGCACCGATCCTTGGAGCGCGATCGCCGATTCCTTGCGGTCGCTCAGTGTGTAATGCGCCCATGGGTGAGACATCGAGGACAATATGACAAAGGGATATTCTGGCGAAAGCCTGATCCTTCGGCGGAACTTCCCGCCCTGCCGGTGTGCGCGGTGCGGCGAATCCGTCCCGGAGGCCCGCATGACCTCCGCCGCCATCGCCCCGGCGGCGCCGCCCGTGCGACGGGTGGCGCCGCCGTCCGTGCCCTACCGCCCCGCCTCCAGCGGGGAGCGGGTCTTCGACGTCCGCTCCGGGCGCTGGGGTGCCTTCATGGGTTGGGCGCACGGCCTCGCCTTCCTCCGGCCCCTCAACGGCGGCATCGAGTGGGACACCGAAGCGCGTTGGATCTCGAACATCGAACAGTGAGATGCCCCATGAGCAGCATGATCGACAAGATCACGGCCGAGGACCGTCGCACCGCAGCCGACATCCTCGACGACCTCCAGGCCGTCCTGAACGCCGCGAACGTGAGACTCCCGTCCCTCGGGATCGACTGGCGCTCGGCCAAGGCCACCGGCGTCATCCTGATCGACCTCGGGGCCGCCCGGCCGGACGTCATCGAGCAGCTGGTCGTCGTCCTCCGCAGAGGTATGCGGCCGTAGTGGCAGCCGGTGTCATCGTCGCCGGCTCCCTCGCGCTCGCGGCCGTCGCCGTCCTCCTGATCCCGGAGGACGGCGACTCTCCTGCGACCGCCCTGGTGTTCGCCCTCACCTTCCTCGCCTCCTCGACGGGCGGATTCGCGCTCGCCGCCGGGTGGTTGAGGGTGCGTACATAACAGCGCGGGCTTCGAGGAGCCTCGAAGCCCGCGCCGAAAGTCACCGGCCGGTCGTTCTCCGTGGCTGCCGCACAACCACACGACCGAACCTCTTCGTGCCGGTCAGCTCGACGCGCAGAGCGATCGGCGTATCGCGGTCCGGGGTCTGGCGGTTCTTCACCTTGCTGAACTCCAGGCACAGGCCGTCGGTATCGACCACGATGCCGGGGCCGACGATCAGCGTCAGGGTCTTGCCGCGCATGTCCAGGTCGATCTGCACGGTGTCCTGTGTGATCACCGCCTGCGTGAAGTCGAGTGTCACCTCGCAGAATTCCACCGCGAGTTCCAGCCGTCGCGGCACCACCCAGCGGCCCGCCCGCTTGACCGGACTGAACCGCTGCTCGATCCGGAGGACGTCCTTGGCCGCCGCCAGGACCCCGCCAGGGAAGACCGACGCCGGTGGCAGGTCGGCGGTGAGTTCGGTCAGCTCGCCGATCGTCCGTGCGGACAGGGCGGCTTCCAGTCGCTGGCCCAATTCCTCTGTGGTCAGCCGGCCTTCGCCCGCCGCGATGCTCAGCTGGTCGGCCACCTGATCCCGGTCCGCATGGGAGGCCCGAATCCCTGGCTGCGAGCCGTGGCCGGAAGGAATCCCAGCGGTCGAACGGTCTCCGGGCATGCTTCCCGTCCTGGGTTCGAAGAAGGTCCTCGCGCGACGCGGGCAGCAGCGCGGACAGGGATACACGATAGGTCGCGACAGGTGTTCCCGCCAGGCCAAGCCAGGCCGGGTCCGGCCGGAAGGAGCGAGGTGGCTCGCCGGTCGCCGGCGGAGGCTACCGGGTCGTCGACCGCGGGAAGCGGACGAGGCCCCAGACCAGCATCACGGAGGCGACGATGTAGCTGTACGCACCGCCACCGAGCTCGCCGAACTCCCGCCAGCGCAGGATCTTGACCAGGTAGAAGACGAGCAGCCCGGTGTTGACGACCGCGGCGAGCCCGTGCACGTACCGGGGCCACCGGGGAACGCGACCCGTACGGCCACGGCGTGCGAGGGACAGTGCCGCCGCGCAGGTGGCGAGGCCGATGGCGGCGGCCGCGACGACCGGCCAGGAGCCGTGGGCCATGCTCGTGATGGCGACTGTCGAACCGGGCACCGGGGGCAGGACCATGGCGAGCGCCAGTGCCGTGATCGCGGCCCAGAACGGGAAGAGGGGACGCTGCCGCTCGGTCGGGACCGTGGGCGCGGACGGGGCCACTGGTACGGGGTCGGCCTGCGGTACGGGCGTCGGCATCCACGCCGTG
The DNA here is from genome assembly GCF_014656195.1 of Kitasatospora xanthocidica. GTDB lineage: Bacteria > Actinomycetota > Actinomycetes > Streptomycetales > Streptomycetaceae > Kitasatospora > Kitasatospora xanthocidica. The sequence goes on from NZ_BNBY01000015.1 coordinate 29,679, forward strand.
ATCGGTGGGACGACCTCCGTGGGCAGCCCGCTGTCGACCGGGACCAGCGCGAGTTCCTGGATGAGCGCCGCCACCGAGGGCCGTTGCGCCGGGTCCTTGGCCAGGCAGCGTCCGATCACCTCCAGGCCCCGCGGCAGCAGCGAGAGGTCCGGTTCCTCGTACGCGATGCGGAAGTTGAGCGCCTGCGCCGAGCCGGTGCCGAAGGGGCCGGTGCCGGTGGCCGCGTAGGCCAGGACGGCGCCGAGGGCGAAGACGTCGGTGGCCGGTGTGACGGGCCGGCCGAGGAGCTGTTCGGGGGCCATGAAGCCGGGTGTGCCGACGATCATCCCGGTGCGGGTGAGCGCGGTGGCCTCGGCGGCCACGGAGATGCCGAAGTCGACCACCCGGGGGCCGTCGGGGGCGAGCAGGACGTTCGAGGGCTTGAGGTCCCGGTGCACCAACTCGGCGGCGTGGATGGCCTCCAGGGCCTCGGCCAGGCCCGCGCCCAGTGCCCGCACCCGGTCCACCGGCCAGGGGCCGCCGGTCGCGATCGCCAGGTCCAGGGGCGGGCCGGGGACGTAGGCGGTGGCGAGCCACGGGGTCGCGCTCCCGGGGTCGGCGTCGACCACGGCGGCCGTGAAGAACCCGTTGACCCTGCGGGCGGAGGCCACCTCGCGGGCGAACCGGCGCCGGAACTCGGGGTCCTGGGCGAGTTCCGGCCGCACCACCTTGACCGCGACCGACCGTCCGCTGGGCGACTGCCCGAGGTAGACCCGGCCCATGCCGCCGGCGCCGAGGACCCCGGTGATCCGGTACCGCCCCACCTGCCGCGGATCCGTCGTCTGCAGCTCGTCCACCAGCTCTCCCCTCCCGCCACCCCGGGTGCCCCGGTCCAGCGCGATTACACACCACGGGAGTTCAGGTGTGCAGCCTTACCGCAACTATCGACGGGCCGGACGGGGACGGCACCGTCGTCCTCGGCCTCAGGGCCGGGCCTCGTCGGCGGACGGCGGGCCGACCGGGAACTGGACGGGGCTGAGCAGGTAGGGCATGCGGCCCGGCGCCGGCCGGTTGGCCAGCCGAGGGGCCAGCACCGCGCGCAACTCGGCTGTCATCTCTGCGAGTTCGTCCGGGGTGAGCCAGAGCGTGCCCTGCCGGTAGGAGACCGCGTCGGCCACCGGGTCGGCGCCGTCGCGGTCGAGGTAGGCGTTGAACTCGGCGATGAGCACGGCCATGGCGGCGGCGAAGCCCCGGCGGTGGTCGTCCGGCGTCATCGCGGCGGCGGCGTCGGTGTCGACGACCGGGCGGTCCTGGCGCAGCCGGTAGTGCCGCTCGACGGCTCCGCGCACCCGCTGCTCCCCGGCCACGTCCAGGAAGCCCGCCTCGGCGAGCAGGGCGACGTGCCGGTACATGGTCACCTTCGGCACGTCGGGCATCCGCTCGCACAGCTGGGCGGTGGTCAGCGACCGGCCGCCGGCGAGCGCGTGCACCACGCGCAGGCGCACCGGGTGGAGGAGTACGTCGGTGGTGTCCATGGGCTTCACAATTCCATACTCGATACTATTATCGAAAGTGGAAACGGTGGACGGTGAGCCTTGGAGGGGGCATGCGACAGGCAACGGGGCGGGTGGTGCCGGTGAACGGCCGGACCGTCCACGTGGAGGAGACCGGCAGCGGGACGGACTGGGTGGTCTTCGAGGCGGGCGGCGGAATGGGACGCACCTGCTGGGACCCGGTGACCGCGCTGCTGGCGGACCGGACGAGACTGGTCGCCTACGACCGCGCCGGCTTCGGCCGCAGCGGCCGGACGACGGCCCGGCTGAGCATCGACGACCTGGCCGCGGACCTGGTCGCGCTGGTCGAGGCGGTCGTCCCCGGCGGCTTCGTGCTCGTCGCGCACAGCATGGGCGGGCTGGTCGCCCGCCGGGCCGTGGAGGGGCTGGGGCCGCGGCTGCGGGGGCTGCTGCTGCTCGACCCGGCGGCGGAGAGCGCGCCCGTCTACGACACCTTCGACCGGACCGCGGCGAAGGTCGACCGGTCCCTGGGCGTCACCCAGGCGCTGTTCCGCTCCCGCCGGCTGGCCCGCCTGGCCAGTCGTGACCTCCGGCGGCTCTTCCCGGTGGACACCTACGAGGCCATGCTCGCCGAGGACTTCGTCCCGGCGGGCATCGCGCAGACCCGGAAGGAGATCAAGGCCGTCGCCGAGGCCATCCCGCGCTTCCGCGCCGAGCCACCCGCCCCGCCGGCGTGCCCGACCGTCCTCCTCTCGGCCGCCCGCCCCCAGAAGGGCCGGGGCCGGCACCACACCGCCCTGGCCGAGCACCGGCGGCGCTGGGCCGAGTCACTGCCCGACGGCCGGTTCGAGACCGTGGACTCCGGCCATCTCATCCAGGCCGAGCAGCCGGGGATCGTCGCCGACCGCGTCGAACACCTCCTCGGCCGGACGGGCGGGACAAGCCCTCGGAGAGCTTGAAGGGCGCCGCGCCGCGCGGGGCTTCGTCGCCGAGCTTCCCCGCTTCGTTGCCATGATGCCGGTATGCGGATACCGGATGCTCTCCTCGCCCTTCATCTGTCGGCCTGTCGGGAACGGTGTGAGCTGGCCGAGTTCGTGCGGCTCCATGCTCCTGTCCGGGATTCGAGCGACAACGTTCAGGAGGAGGCCGCGAGGCGTCAGAGGTCGCTCGAAGAGCTGGAGCGTGCCTTGGTGCAGGCCGTGCGAGGACACGCGCGGACGGACGAGCAGGTGCCGGAGGTGCGACGCGCGCTGAGGCGGAGGGCAGGGGGTGTCGTGGCGGTGCCGGATTCGACCGGGCCGACGGCTCCCGCCGTGAGCGAGGGCCCGAGGTGAAAGCGCGGGCCCCCGTGGGGGTTCGGGGCCCGCGCCGGATCGGCCGTCGCTCAGGTGCCGTTGAGGGCGTAGCTGCGGAAGGTGGCGAGCAGGGGCAGGACCTCGGTCTTGCTGGGGTCCTCGGTGACGGCCCGCATCGCGTCGATGACGGTGTGGGCGATGATCTTGGTGACGGTGTGGTCGTCCGGGGCGGCGAGGGTGCCCCAGGTCTTCAGGGTCTGGGTGAGCAGGGCGCTCATCCGGGCGCCGATGTTGGAGCTGACCGCGTCGGAGATCTCGGCGAGTTCCTCGTCGCTCATGGTGGAGCGCAGCCCGAAGGCGAGCGCCATCAGCGTGTCCATCGCGTGCTCGCCGTACGCGGCGACCAGCGCCGGCAGCGGCTGTTCCTCGACGCTGCCCGCCGCCAGGGCGGACAGCGCCTCCTCGTCGTCCTTCCACGCCGCCTCCAGGGCGGCCAAGGCCCGCAGGGCCTCGTCCACGGTCAGCCCGTCTGTCATGGGAGGAACCGTATTCAGCCGGTAGCCGCCGCACCCACGGTTCGGGCGCGGAGATCACCCCTTCGAGCGAAGCCGGGCCTATTCCGCCCGGTGGGTGTCCGCGAAGTGCTCCGAGAACCGCTCCGCGAAGTGCTCCGCGTTCCAGGTCCCGCCCAGCTCGGGGGCGAGCGAGGCGAGCGCCAGGGCGGCGAAGTCCTCGGCGGTGCCCGCGCGTTCCGGCAGGGCGCCGAGCAGCGGGGCGCCGGCGGAGCGTGGCAGGTCGGCGAGGTTGCAGCGCTCGGCGAGGCCGGGGTCGGCCGGCCAGGAGCCGACGAGGACGCCGGTGAGGGGCAGTTCGCGGGCGGCCAGGGCTTCCGCGGTGAGGGAGACGATGTTCAGGGTCCCGAGTCCGGCGGAGGCGACGAGCAGCACCTCGGCGGGCAGCCCGGCGTCGAGGACGGCCCGGGCCTGGTCGGCGAGGGTGCGGCCCTCGTCGTCGTAGCGGACCAGCAGGCCGCCCGCGCCCTCGACGAGCACCAGGTCGTGGGCGGCGGCGAGGCCGGCGACCTCGGTGACCACCTCGGCGGGGGAGAGGTACGGCAGTCCGGACCGCCGGGCGGCGGTGTCGGGGGCCAGCGGCTCGGGGTAGCGGGCCAGCTCGCGGTAGGTCAGTTCGCCTGCCAGGCGCCGGACTTCGTGGGCGTCGCCGGGCTCGTCCGGGGTGACGCCGGTCTGCCCGGGCTTGAGCACGGCGACCTTCAGGCCGCCGCGCAGCGCCACCGCGGCGAGGGCCGCGGTGGCGACGGTCTTGCCGACGTCCGTGTTGGTGCCCGTGACGAAGAGGATCCGCGCGTTCACGGTGCCAGTGCCAGTGTCTGTGTCCGCGCTCATGCCGCCACCGCCGCGGCGGTCACGGCGGCCGCGATGCGTGCCACGTCCTCGTCCTCCGTCACATAGGGCGGCATGGTGTAGATCAGGTCCCGGAAGGGGCGCAGCCAGACGCCCTCCCGCGCGGCGGCCTCGGTCGCCGCCCGTACGTCCACCGGGTGGTCCAACTGCACGACGCCGATGGCGCCCTGGACCCGTACGTCGTGGACGCCCGGGACGTCCGCCGCGGCCGCGAGGCCGGCCCGCAGGCCGTCCTCGATGCGTTTGACCTCCACCGCCCAGTCCTGCCCGAGCAGCAGGTCCAGTGAGGCGTTGGCGGCCGCGCAGGCCAGCGGGTTGCCCATGAAGGTGGGGCCGTGGGCGAGCACCGGCATCTCGCCGCGGCTGATGCCGTCGGCGATCTCGCCGGTGCACAGTGCGGCGGCCAGGGTCAGGTAGCCGCCGGTGAGGGCCTTGCCGAGGCACATCACGTCCGGGGAGACGCCCGCGTGGTCGGCGGCGAACAGGGCGCCGCTGCGCCCGAATCCGGTGGCGATCTCGTCGAAGACCAGCAACACCCCGTACCGGTCGCAGAGTTCGCGCAGCATCCGCAGGTAGGCCGGGGAGTGGAACTGCATGCCGCCCGCGCCCTGGACGACCGGCTCGACGATGACGGCGGCCAGTTCGTCGGCGTGACGGGCCATCAACTCCTCGAAGCGTGCGGCGTATTCGGGGTCGAGCGGGGCGTCGAACCCGGCCGGCGGCTGCGGCGCGAAGAGCTGCCCGGGCAGCACCCCGCCCCACAGGTGGTGCATCCCGCCGTCCGGGTCGCAGACCGACATCGGGTGGAAGGTGTCACCGTGGTAGCCGCCGCGCCAGGTCAGCAGCCGGCGCTTGCCCGGCCGGCCGATGGACTGCCAGTACTGCAGGCACATCTTCATCGCGACCTCGACGGCCACCGAGCCCGAGTCGGCGAGGAAGACGTGCCGCAGCGGTTCCGGGGTGATCTCCACCAGCCTGGCGGCCAGCCGGACGGCGGGCTCGTGGGTGAGCCCGCCGAACATCACGTGGCTCATCCGCCCCAGCTGCTCGCGGACGGCCTCGTCCAGCACCGGGTGCCGGTAGCCGTGGATCGCCGCCCACCAGGAGGACATCCCGTCGACCAGCTCGCGCCGCCCGCCCGCGACCGGTTCGGCCAGGCGCAGCCGCACGCCGGAGGCCGACTCCACCACGTACGGGGCGACGGTTCCGGGCATCGGTCCGTACGGGTGCCAGACGTGGGCGCGGTCGAGGGTGAGCAGCGTGTCCGCGGACAGCTGGGGCATGATGGGCGACTCTCCAGAGCGGTGGGACGGTCAGGCGTTGGGCGCGAGTTCGGTGCCGGCGCCGCGGCGGCGGACCTTGACGAGGTCGCTGCGCAGCTCGTCGCCGTCCTCGGGGGTCTCCTCCGCCGGCTCGGCGGAAGCGGTCACTGCGGGCGCGTGGGAGTGCCCGCCGCACGGGCCGCAGCCGCCACCGCTGCCGCAGGCCGAGGCCGCGGTGCCGCAGCCGCCACCGGCCTGGGCGGCCTCGGCGACGTCGGCGCGGTGGCGGGGCAGGGTGGCCTCGCCGGCGCCCTCGACCTCGAAGCCGGCGTCCTTGATCATGTCGAGGTCGGCCTGGCCGGCCTGGCCCTCGCTGGTCAGGTAGTCGCCGAGGAAGATGGAGTTGGCGATGTGCAGGCCGAGCGGCTGCATGGTGCGCAGGTGCACCTCGCGCCCGCCGGCGATCCGGACCTCGGTGTCCGGGTTGACGAAGCGGACCATCGCGAGGATGCGCAGGCAGCGCTGCGGGGTGAGGTTCCACTCCTTGGCGAGCGGGGTGCCCTCGAAGGGGATGAGGAAGTTGACCGGCACGGAGTCCGAGCCGAGCTCGCGCAGCGCGAACACCACGTCGACGAGGTCCTCGTCGGTCTCGCCCATGCCGGCGATCAGGCCGGAGCAGGCGGACAGGCCCGCGCCGTGCGCCTTCTGCACGGTGTCCACGCGGTCCGCGTAGGTGTGGGTCTTGGTGATGGCCCCGTAGGTGTTCTCGGAGGTGTTGAGGTTGTGGTTGTAGGCGTCGGCGCCGGCCGCCTTGAGCCGCTCCGCCTGGTTGTCGGAGAGCAGGCCGAGGCAGACGCAGATCTCGACCTCGGGGTCGGCGTCCTTGATGGCGGCCATGGTGTCGGTGACCCGGTCGATGTCACGGTCCGTCGGGCCGCGGCCGCTGGCCACCAGGCAGACCCGCTTGGCGCCGCCGGCCACCCCGGCGCGGGCGGCGTCGGCGGCCTGGTCCGGCTTGAGCCAGGTGTACTTGAGGATCTCGGCCTTGGACCCGAGCCGCTGCGAACAGTACGAGCAGTCCTCCGGGCAGAGCCCGCTCTTGAGGTTCACCAGGTAGTTGAGCTTGACCCGGCGGCCGAACCAGCGGCGGCGCACCTTGCCGGCCGCGGCGACGACGTCGAGCAGCTCGTCGTCGGTGGTGGCGAGGACGGCCAGGGCCTCCTCGCGGGTCGGGACTTCGCCGCGCAGGCCCTTGGCGGTGAGGGTATCGAGCAGATCCATGGGGTGATCCTGCCTGCTGCCGATCGAGCGGCGCCAGAGCAAACCCGCCAGAAGATCGGTGTGAGGATGTGCCGATTGCCACAGTGTCGAAGCTCACGGCTCCGTCGCTGGTCACGGGCTTGACGCGGGGTCGGGGCGAAGATTACCGGCGGGTAGGGGTCGACCGGCGCCGACCGCACGGGACACGCCGCCCGGACGATGATCCACAACCCCCGACCCCGTGACCCAGGCCACGCCCGGGGTGCTTAGAATCTGCGCCATGACCACGCAGGGGGAGCGCACCCCGACTCCGGGAGACGGCCGGGAAGGCCAGGCAGGACAGCGGACCGGCGGGGGCGCCGACCCGAGGGGCGGCGACGCCGAGGGTACCGCCGACCGGACCGGCACCGGCGCCGCCGACCGGACCGGCGCCGGCGCGACGGCCGCCCGGCGACGCGGCCGGCGGCTGACCGGCCGTCGGGCCGCGGGCTGGATCGTCGTGGTCGGCGTCGTCGTGGCCGGCGGCTGGATCATCACCCGCCCGATGCCCGGCGACTACATACCCGGGCTCGGCCCGTCCACCAAGGACTCCGCCAAGACGCCGCCCGTGGTCGGATCCGCGCCGGCGCTCACCGACCCCGAGGCCCTCAACGTCGACAACATCTTCCCGGCCCAGCGGCCGGTCGAGGTCGGCGCCTACAAGGCCCGGCGCAACGGCGCCCGGCAGGGCGAGAACTGCGCCGAGGTGCTCCAGGACCGCGCCCAGGACCCGCTGAAGGACAGCGGCTGCCAGGCGTACCTGACCGTCAGCTTCACCGGCCAGGACCGCCCCGTGCTCAGCAGCGTCACCCTGCTGCGCTTCCCCGACCAGGCCGCCGCCACCAGGGCCGCCGACGCCCTGCGGGCCAAGCCCGGGTCGGTCGCCTTCATCCTCGAGAACGCCGTCACCGCCCCCGCTCCGCCCGCCGGCACCAAGCCGGGCGGTGAGCCGCGGGTCGAGGCCGTCGGGCACTACGTGACGGTCACCAGCTCGCGGGCCGGCGACGGCCGCCCGGCGTCCGCCACCCCGAGCGGTACGGGCTCGCCCGCCGCCCAGACCCCGACCCCCACCGGCACGGCGGCCGGCACCGAGCAGAACCTGGACGAGGCCACCCGCGCGATCTCCTACGCGGCGGGCCAGCCCTTCGTCTGGATGTAGAGCGGCCGGACGGAGAAGACCGGACGGAGAACGGCTGAGGGGGCCCGGCGAACGCCGGGCCCCCTCACGCCGTCCGACGGGCCGTCAGCCGCCGAGCCGGTCCACCGCGGTGACCCGCACGACCGCCCGGCCCTCCTCGTCCGAGCCGAACAGGTCCACCTCGGCGCTGATGCCCCAGTCGTGGTCGCCCTCCGGGTCGTCGAAGATCTGCCGGACCCGCCAGGCGGAGTCCTCCTCCTCGATGATCAGCATCTTCGGGCCGCGCGCGTTCGGACCGGTGCCGAGGTCGTCGTACTCGTCCCAGTACCCGTCCATGGCGTCCGCCCAGCGGTCCGCGTCCCAGCCGTACTCGCCGTCCAGCTCGCCGAGTGCGTCCCAGTGCTCCAGCGCGCACAGCTCGACCCGGCGGAACATCTCGTTGCGGACCAGCACCCGGAACGCGCGGGCGTTGGCCGTGACCGGCGCCGGCTTGTCGTCCAGCCGCACCTCGGCGATCTGCTCCTCGGTCGGGTTGGCCAGCTGCTCCCACTCGTCCAGCAGGCTGGAGTCGACCTGGCGGACCAGCTCGCCCAGCCAGGCGATGACGTCCTTGAGGTCGTCGGTCTTCACGTCCTCCGGGACGGTCTGCTCCAGCGCCTTGAACGCGCCCGCCAGGTAGCGCAGCACGATGCCCTCGGTGCGCGCCAGCTCGTAGAAGCCGACGTAGTCCGAGAAGGTCATCGCCCGCTCGTACAGGTCGCGGACCACCGACTTCGGCTGCAGCTGGTGGTCGCCGATCCACGGGTGCGCCCGGGCGTACACCTCGTAGGCGTGGGTGAGCAGCTCCTCCAGCGGCTTCGGGTAGGTGATCTCCTGGAGCCGCTCCATCCGCTCCTCGTACTCGATGCCGTCCCGCTTCATCTCGCCGATGGCCTCGCCGCGCGCCTTGTTCTGCTGGGCGGCGAGGATCTGGCGCGGGTCGTCGAGGGTCGCCTCGACGACGGAGATCACGTCCATCGCGAAGGAGGGCGAGGTCGGGTCGAGGAGCTCGAAGGCCGCCAGCGCGAAGGTGGACAGCGGCTGGTTGAGCGCGAAGTTCTCCTGCAGGTCCAGGGTGAGCCGTACGATCCGGCCCTCGGCGTCCGGCTCCGGCAGCCGCTCCACCACGCCGCCCTCCAGCAGCGAACGGTAGATGGCGATCGCGGTGCGGATGTGCCGGCGCTGCGCGGCCCGGTCCTCGTGGTTGTCGGTGAGCAGCTTGCGCATCGCCTCGAAGGCGTTGCCCGGGCGGCCGATGACCGACAGCAGCATCGCGTGGCTCACCTTGAACCGGGAGACCAGCGGCTCCGGGTCGGCGCCGATCAGCTTGTCGAAGGTCTCCTCGGTCCAGCCGACGAAGCCCTCCGGCGCCTTCTTGCGCACCACCTTGCGCTTCTTCTTCGGGTCGTCCCCGGCCTTGGCGATCGCCTTGTCGTTCTCGATCACGTGCTCCGGTGCCTGCGCCACCACCTGGCCGACGGTGTCGAAGCCGGCCCGGCCCGCCCGGCCCGCGATCTGGTGGAACTCGCGGGCGCGCAGGATGCGCACGCGCTGCCCGTCGTACTTCGACAGGGCGGTGAACAGCACCGTACGGATCGGCACGTTGACGCCCACGCCCAGCGTGTCCGTCCCGCAGATCACCTTCAACAGGCCCGCCTGGGCGAGGCGTTCGACCAGCCGGCGGTACTTCGGCAGCATGCCCGCGTGGTGCACGCCGATGCCGTGGCGCACGAAACGGGACAGGTTGCGGCCGAACTTGGTGGTGAAACGGAAGTTGCCGATCAGATCGGCGATGGCCTCCTTCTCCGCCTTCGAGCACATGTTGATGCTCATCAGCGACTGCGCCCGGTCGACCGCCTCCTTCTGGGTGAAGTGCACGACGTAGACCGGCGCCTGGCCGGTCTGCAGCAGCTCCTCCAGGGTGTCGTGCATCGTGGTGCGGCGGTACTCGTAGAACAGCGGCACCGGGCGGGTCGCGTTGCGGACCACCGTGGTCGGACGGCCCGTCCGGCGGGTCAGGTCCTCCTCGAAGCGGCGCACGTCGCCCAGCGTCGCCGACATCAGCAGGAACTGCGCCTGCGGCAGCTCCAGCAGCGGGACCTGCCAGGCCCAGCCGCGGTCCGGCTCGGCGTAGAAGTGGAACTCGTCCATGACCACCTGGCCGATGTCCGCCCGGGCGCCGTCGCGCAGCGCGATCTGCGCCAGCACCTCGGCGGTGCAGCAGATGATCGGCGCGGTCGGGTTCACGCTCGCGTCACCGGTCATCATGCCGACCTGCTCGGTGCCGAACATCTTCACCAGGTCGAAGAACTTCTCCGACACCAGCGCCTTGATCGGCGCCGTGTAGAACGTCCGCTGCCCCTCCGCCAGCGCCGCGAAGTGCGCGCCCGCCGCCACCAGGCTCTTGCCCGAGCCGGTCGGCGTCGCCAGGATCACGTTGTTCCCCGAGACCAGCTCGATCAGCGCCTCCTCCTGCGCCGGGTACAGCGTGATCCCGCGCTCCTCCGCCCAGGCTGCGAACGTCTCGTACAGCGCGTCGGGAGTGGCGGGCTTCGGCATCAGATCAAGGAGGGTCACCCGGCTATCTTGCCTGCTCGCCGCCACCCCCGGCAAAGCCCGGCGCCCAGGGGACGGGCCGGTCGACTTGTGGCGACCGGCCAGGCCCGCCCGCCGGTCATGTGCCGAGCCGCACATTGATCCCGCTTCGGGCGGCGTGCCAGAGTGCCGGGCATGAGCCAGCCCCTCGCGTACGAGCCGCGCCCCTCCGTCCTCGCCCCCGGGACCGTCTTCGACTGGCTCGACGAGGCCGCCGCCCTGCGCGCCGACGCCGGACTCACCCGGACCCTGCGCAGCCGGGCCGCCGACGACCCCGTCCTCGACCTCGCCGGCAACGACTACCTGGGGCTCACCCGGCACCCGGTCGTGACCCGGGCCGCCGCCGACGCGGCCCTGCGCTGGGGCGGCGGGGCCACCGGCTCGCGACTGGTCACCGGCACGACCGCGCTGCACACCGAACTGGAACAGGAACTCGCCGAGTTCCACGGCGCCGAAGCGGCCCTGGTGTTCTCCTCCGGGTACACCGCCAACCTGGCCGCGCTCACCGCGCTCACCGACCCCGACACCCTCATCGTGTCCGACGCCTACAACCACGCCTCGCTGATCGACGGCTGCCGGCTCTCCCGCGCCGACGTCCACCGCGCCCCGCACAGCGACCCGGCGGCCGTCGCCCAGGCCCTCGCCGCCCGGACCCAGCGCCGCGCCCTCGTCGTCACCGACTCGGTGTTCTCCGTCGACGGCGACGCCGCCCCGCTCGCCGCCCTCGCCGAGGCGGCCGGCGCCCACGGCGCCGCCCTGCTGGTCGACGACGCCCACGGACTCGGCGTCCTCGGCGCCGGCGGCACCGGCGCCCTCACCGCCGCCGGGCTCGCCGGCCGGCCCGACACCGTCGCCACCGTGACCCTCTCCAAGTCCCTCGGCTCCCAGGGCGGCGCCGTCCTCGGCCCGGCCCGGGTGATCCGCCACCTCACCGAGACCGCCCGCACCTTCATCTTCGACACCGGCCTCGCCCCCGCCGCCGCCGGCGCCGCCCTCGCCGCCCTGCGCCTGCTGCGCGCCGAACCCGCCCGCGCCGAACGCGCCCGCGAGGTCGCCCGCACCCTCGCCCGCCGGCTCACCGCCGCCGGCCTGCACACCTGCGAACCCGACGCCGCCGTCGTCTCCGTCCGCGCCCCCGGCCCCGAAGCCGCCCTCACCTGGGCCGCCGACTGCCGCCGCGCCGGCCTCGCCGTCGGCTGCTTCCGCCCCCCGTCCGTCCCCGACGGCATCTCCCGCCTCCGCCTGACCGCCCGCGCCGACCTGACCGACGGACAGATCGCCGACGCGGTACGGATCATCACCGACCTCGCCCCGGCGGGCGCCAAGCCGGTGGATCGTCCGGCGGCCAGGCACTAGGGTGCGGTTCGTTCGGGGGGAGACCGAAGGCCGTTGACGCGGATGCCGTGTCACGCCGTCGGCCGGGTCTGGCCTCGGACGGAGGCCTTCGGACCCGCTGATCGGAGAACGCCCTGATGAACCTGGTACGCCGCACGCTCGTCCCGGCCCTCGGCGCCGCGCTGCTGCTGGCCGTCGCCGCCCCGACCGCGAGCGCGGACTTCTACCCGCCGGGCTGGCCGCAGGGCCCGGTCCCCGAGATGGGGACGCTGGTCAACGCGAACAGCGGCAAGTGCCTGGAGGTCGCCGACTCCAGCACCGACAACGGCGCCGCCGTCCAGCAGTGGGACTGCGACGGCGGGGAGAACCAGCTCTGGGACTTCAACTCGGGGATCCCGGGGGCGATCGTCAACGTGCACAGCGGCAAGTGCCTGGACGCCACCGGCGGGGCGGGCGATCCCATCCAGCAATGGGACTGCGACGGCGGGGACAACCAGTACTGGACGTGGACCCGCGACCGGCCCTGGGAGTCCTACGCGCTCCATGACGGCCGGTACCACCTCGCGCTGGACGTCCGCGCCTGGAGCACCGAGAACGGGGCCGAAACGGAGCTGTTCTCCTGGAACGACGGGGACAACCAGTCCTGGCGGGTGGTCCGGCCCTGACCGACGACGCCCCCGGTGCGGGCCCCTACGGCCGGCCCGGTACCAGCAGGGCCTCCGCGCCGACCGGGCGGTAGCCGGCCGCCTGGAAGGCGCGGACGCTGGGGGCGTTGCCGGGGGCCTGCTGGGCCCAGACGGCCGTGCCCGCGGGGAGCAGGTGGCGGGCGGCGGTGGCCAGGGCGCGTCCGAGGCCGCGGCCCTGGGCGTGCGGGTCGACCTCGACGGCGCACTCCCAGCGGCCGGCCACGCCCCGGCCGAGGACCAGCACGCCGCCGTCGGCGGTGAACACCCGGACGTCCTCGCGGTAGCGCAGCGCCCGGACCACCCGGGGGTGCTCGCGGTGCCGTGCCTCCGCCAGTGCCAGCGGCGGCTCACCCGGCAGCCGGTCGGCGACCGACAGCAGGTCGATGTTGTTGACGGTTCGTCCGGTGCGCGCGGCGAAGGCGGTCAGGAAGGGCGGGCAGAGCGGCGCGGACAGCGGGTCCCCCGGATCGGCGGCGAGCGTGTCGCGCACCCAGGCCGGGTCCTCGTCGGTGAAGACGACCGCGTGCGCGGCGAAGGCCACCACCCCGGCCTCCCGGGCGGACGGCTGCGCCACCACGGTGACCGACCCGTCGGCCGGCGGGAACACCCCGTCCGCCGCGTCCGCCAGGATCTCCGCCAGCTCCCGCACGCCCATCACAGTCCCCTCCCGGTAGGTCTCCCCCCAGTTGATCACCGGCGGTCGCGGCGGGCCAGCCGTTTCACTTCTTCCGGGCCCGGCTGGGCTGCACCCTGGTGGGTTCGCCGGCGGCCTTGGGGTGGTCGGGCGGGTAGGGGAGTTCGCCGAGGCCCTCGTCGTGGAGCTGCTTGTCGTAGAGCTCCAGCAGGGCCTCCAGGCGGAAGGCCTGGCCGTCCATCCCGGCGTTGAGGTCGCCGAGTTCGGCGAAGCGGGCGGGGAGGGTGCGCAGGTCGAAGTCCTCGGGGGAGGCGTCGTCGAGTTCGTCCCAGCGCAGGGGGGCGGAGGCGGTGGCGCGGGGGCGGGCGCGCAGGGAGTAGGCGGAGGCGATGGTGCGGTCGCGGGCCATCTGGTTGTAGTCGACGAAGATCCGTTCGCCGCGCTCCTCCTTCCACCAGGCGGTGGTGACCTGGCCGGGCATCCGCTGTTCCAGCACCCGACCGAGGGCGATCACCGCGTGCCGGCCGTCGGTGAAGGTCCACTCGGGCACCAGCGGCACGTACACGTGCAGGCCGCGCCCGCCGGAGGACTTGGGCCAGCCGCGCAGCCCGTACTCCTCCAGCAGGGCGCGCAGTTCGTGGGCGGCGCGGACGGCGTCGTGGAAGTCGGTGCCGGGCTGCGGGTCGAGGTCGATCCGCAGCTCGTCGATGTGGTCGGTGTCGGAGCGGCGCACCGGCCAGGGGTGGAAGGTGAGGCAGCCCAGGTTGGCGGCCCAGAGCACGGCGGCCGGCTCGGTGGGGCAGATCTCGTCGGCGGAGCGGCCGCTGGGGAAGGCGATCCGGGCGGTGGGCAGCCAGTCGGGCAGGCCCTTGGGGGCGCGCTTCTGGTAGAAGAACTCGCCGTCCACGCCGTCGGGGAAGCGCTGCAGGGTGGTGGGGCGGTCGCGCAGGCCGCGCAGCACCCCGTCGGCGACGGCCAGGTAGTACTGGGCGACGTCCAGCTTGGTGAAGCCGCGCTCGGGGTAGTACACCTTGTCCGGGTTCGACAGCCGGACGGTGCGCCCGGCGACTTCCAGTTCCACGGCTGAGCCCATGTTTTTCACGCTAAGCGCCGGACGCCCGGCGCGCGCCCCGGGAGCATCGGGGCGAGGATCGGACGCATGGACCTGCCCGTGATGCCACCGGTGGCGCCGATGCTCGCCAAGTCGGTGGCCGAGATCCCGCCCGGGATGCAGTACGAGGCCAAGTGGGACGGCTTCCGCACCATCGTGTTCCGCGACGGGGACGAGGTGGAGCTGGGCAGCCGCACCGGCAAGCCGCTGACCAGGTACTTCCCCGAACTGGTGGAGGCGTTCCGGCGGGAGTTGCCGCCGCGCTGCGTGCTGGACGGCGAGGTGGTGATCGCCCGGGACGGGCGGCTGCGCTTCGAGGAGCTGCTGGAGCGGATCCACCCGGCGAAGAGCCGGGTGGCGCTGCTGGCCGAGCGGACCCCGGCGTCCTTCGTCGCCTTCGACCTGCTCGCCCTCGGTGACGACTCCCTGCTGGACGAGCCGCTGTCGGTGCGCCGTCCGGCCCTGGAGGCGGCGCTCGCCGGCGCCGCGGACCCGGTGTTCACCGCCCCGGCCGCCACCGACCGGGACCTCGCGCGGACCTGGTTCGCCGAGTTCGAGGGCGCCGGGCTGGACGGGGTGGTCGCCAAGCCGCTGGACCGGCCGTACCGGCCGGGGGAGCGGACCATGTTCAAGATCAAGCACGAGCGCACCGCCGACTGCGTGGTGGCCGGCTACCGCGAGCACAAGAGCGGCCCGGTGGTCGGCTCCCTCCTGCTGGGCATCAACGACGCCGACGGCAGGCTCCAGCACGTCGGCGTCTGCGCCGCCTTCTCGATGGCCCGCCGTCGCGAACTCGCCGAGGAACTGGCCCCGTTGCGGATGGACGACCTCGCCCGGCACCCCTGGGGAGGATGGGCGGACGAGGCCGCGCACGCCGAGGGCCGGCTGCCCGGCGCGGTGAGCCGCTGGACCGGCGGCAAGGACCTCTCCTGGATCGCGCTGCGCCCCGAGCGGGTGGTCGAGGTGGCGTACGACCACATGGAGGGCACCCGGTTCCGGCACACCGCGCAGTTCCGCCGCTGGCGGCCGGACCGCGCGCCGGAGAGCTGCACCTACGAGCAGCTGGAGGAGCCGGTCTCGTACGACCTCGGCAAGGTGCTGGGGATCTGACGGGCTGGCGGGGGCTGACGGCATGCGCGAGGCCCGACCCGGTGCGACCGGGTCGGGCCTGGCTGCCGCGTCCGTGCGATCACGTCTTCACGGTGCTGGGGTTGTTGCTCGCCGGGACCGACGACGCGCCGCTCCTGGAGGCGCCGGCCGAGGGGGAGCCGGACGCCGGGGCCGAGGGCGAGGCGGTGGTGCTCTCCGCCGGGAGCGCGTAGACGTTGTTCGGCGAGATGATCTTGGTGATCTCGTTGGCGAACAGCGTGGACGGCTCCTCGCCCTGGGAGATCACGTCGGTGTTGAGCAGCAGCACCATGGTGGCCTGGGCGTCCGGCATGTACACCGCCACGCTCTCGTAGCCCGGCATCGAGCCGTTGTGGCCGATCCAGCCGCTGTTGTTGAACACCCCGAAGCCGTAGGTGACGCCCGGGTCGGGGGTCGGCAGGAGCTTCATCCGCTCGGCCTGGGTGGCCGGGCTGATGATGGCGCCGGTGGCCATGGTCTTCGCCCAGCTCTCCAGGTCGGCGAGGGTGGTGACGACGGCCCCGGCGGTCCACGCCCAGGACGGGTTCCAGTTGGTGGCGTCCTCGACCGACCCGGTGGGCGTCTGGTTGGTGTAGCCGTGGGGGTGCGGGTCGGGGAGGGACGAGTCGGTGGCGAAGCTGGTCTTGCCCAGGGAGGCGGGGGTGAACACCTGGTCCTTGAGGACGTCGCCGGCCGACTGCCCGCCGACCTTCTCGATCAGCTTGCCCAGCAGGATGTAGTTGCTGTTGTTGTACTGGTACTTGGTGCCGGGCGGGAACACGGCGGGGTGCTTGTAGCCGTACGCGAGCAGCTGGTCCGGGGTGAACACGTGGTTCGGGTCGCCGATCAGCGTGTTCGCGAAGTCCTGGTCGGAGCTGTACGGGAACAGGCCGCTGCGCATCTCGCCGAGCTGGCGGACGGTGATCCCGTCGCCGCCGGGGACGCCGTCCACGTACGTGGAGATCGGGTCGTCCAGCTTGACCTTGCCCTGGTCCACCAGGCGCAGCACGGCGGTCGCGGTGTAGGTCTTGCTCTCGCTGCCGATGCGGGAGTACATCCCGGGGTCCATCGGCGCGTTGGTGGTCCTGTCGGCGACGCCGAAGGACTTCTGGTAGGTGCCGCTCGGGGTGATGATCCCGACCGAGATGCCGGGGACGCCGTTCTGGCTCAGCACCCGCTGGATCGCGGTATCCAGCTTGGCGGTGACGGCGGGGGTCAGGGACACCACCGCGTTCGAGTAGGCGCTGCCCGAGCCGCCGGGGCTCGCGGACGGGCTGAGCGCGGCCGGTACGGCGGTGACCGCAGGGTCGGCGGCCTGCCGGGCGGTCGAATCGCCGGAGCAGGCGGAGGTGGCCAGCAGGCCGGCCAGGGCGAGGGCGGCCGCTGCGGCCGGCCGGGCGGAGCGGGGTGCGGCCGGGCGGGGCCTTCGGGTGTCGGTCATGAAGTGGGACGCCTCTCTGCGGCGTAGCGGCGATGGGCCCGGGAGTGCTGCTCCACGGGGCCGCGGGGGAGCGTCGTCACCGTAAGCACCGGCCTCGAACGCCTGCGCGTCGGCCGCCGCCGGGCTGGCCCGAACGGATGCAAGCCCACCCGAGTGGCCGGTCCCGGCTGGCGACGCCCGTCGTCGGGGGCCCTCGTCTCGTCGGGGGCCCGTCCGCCGTCCACGGCCCGCATCCGCTGTCAAGTGCCCCCGTCCGGGCGCCGGTTGGTGTGACGGTGGCGGCCCCGCGCTCGGCCGAACGAGTGAGCACCGGCACGCCGCACCCGCCGCCGGGCGCTGCTCGGGCACGATCGTTTAGCCCAGCTGTGACCGCCCTTAAGAATTCCTCGATGGACCGCACCCGCCCTCACCAGGCAGATTTCTGCCTGCCCGGAGTGCGCCCGCCAGGAGCGGCCAGACCGGGCCGCCTCGGCCTGCCCGACCCTCGAAGGCCGTCCCACCCGCACGTCAGGAGCCGTCGCCCGTGAAGGCACTCGTCAAGCAGAAGGCCGAGCCCGGCCTCTGGATGATCGACGTCCCGAAGCCCGAGATCGGCCCGGGCGAGGTGCTGATCAAGGTGCTGCGCACCGGCATCTGCGGCACCGACCTGCACATCCGCAAGTGGGACGGCTGGGCGCAGCAGACCATCAAGACCCCGATGACGATCGGCCACGAGTTCGTCGGCGAGGTCGCCGAGCTCGGCGCCGGTGTCGCGGACATCGCGATCGGCGACCTGGTCAGCGGCGAGGGCCACCTGGTCTGCGGCAAGTGCCGCAACTGCCTGGCCGGCCGCCGCCACCTCTGCCGCAACACGATCGGCCTGGGCGTCAACCGCGACGGAGCCTTCGCCGAGTACGTGGCCCTGCCCGCCTCCAACGTCTGGGTGCACCGGGTGCCGGTCGACCTGGACGTGGCCGCGATCTTCGACCCCTTCGGCAACGCCGTGCACACCGCGCTGTCCTTCCCGCTGGTCGGCGAGGACGTGCTGGTCACCGGCGCCGGCCCGATCGGCATCATGGCCGCCGCCGTCGCCAAGCACGCCGGCGCCCGCAACGTGATGATCACCGACGTCTCCCCGTACCGCCTGGAGCTGGCCCGCGAGGTCGGTGTGACGCTGGCGCTCAACGTGGCCGAGCACACCATCGAGGAGGGCCAGCAGAAGCTCGGCCTGCGCGAGGGCTTCGACGTCGGCCTGGAGATGTCCGGCCGCCCCGAGGCGATGCAGTCGATGATCGCCAACATGACGCACGGCGGCAAGATCGCCATGCTCGGCCTGCCGGCCGACGACTTCGCCGTCGACTGGGCGCGGATCGTCACCTCGATGATCACCATCAAGGGCATCTACGGCCGCGAGATGTTCGAGACCTGGTACGCGATGTCCGTGCTGCTGGAGGGCGGCCTGGACCTCAGCCCGGTGATCACCGGCCGGTACGCCGCCGACGACTTCGAGGCCGCCTTCGACGCCGCCGCCGCGGGCAACTGCGGCAAGATCATCCTCGACTGGACCGCCTGAGCCACCCCGCCGACGCAAAAGGAGCCTGTTGTGTTCGACAACGTGCGCGCCGACATCGCCACCACCCTCGACGAGATCCGTGAGGCCGGCCTGTTCAAGCCCGAGCGGGTGATCGGGACCCCGCAGAGCGCCGCGGTCACCGTCACCGGCGGCGGCAAGCCCGGCGAGGTGCTGAACTTCTGCGCCAACAACTACCTCGGCCTGGCCGACCACCCCGAGGTGCTCGCCGCGGCCAAGGACGCCCTGGACCGCTGGGGCTACGGGATGGCCTCGGTCCGCTTCATCTGCGGCACCCAGGACGTCCACAAGGAGCTCGAGGAGCGCCTGTCGGCCTTCCTCGGCCAGGAGGACACGATCCTCTACTCCTCCTGCTTCGACGCCAACGGCGGCGTCTTCGAGACCGTGCTCGGCGCCGAGGACGCCGTCATCTCCGACGCGCTCAACCACGCGAGCATCATCGACGGCATCCGGCTCAGCAAGGCCCGCCGCCACCGCTACGCCAACCGCGACATGGCCGACCTGGAGAAGCAGCTCCAGGAGACCCAGGACGCCCGCCGCCGCCTGATCGTCACCGACGGTGTCTTCTCGATGGACGGCTACGTCGCCCCGCTGCGGGAGATCTGCGACCTGGCCGACCGCTACGACGCCATGGTCATGGTCGACGACTCGCACGCCGTCGGCTTCGTCGGCGCCGGCGGCCGCGGCACCCCCGAGCTGCACGGCGTGATGGACCGCGTGGACATCATCACCGGCACCCTCGGCAAGGCCCTCGGCGGCGCCTCGGGCGGCTACGTCGCCGCCCGCCGGGAGATCGTCGCCCTGCTGCGCCAGCGCTCCCGCCCGTACCTGTTCTCCAACTCGCTGGCCCCGGTGATCGCGGCCGCCTCGCTCAAGGTGCTCGACCTGGTCGAGCAGTCCAACGAGCTGCGCGAGCGGCTGGCGGCCAACACCGCGCTGTTCCGTACGAAGATGACCGAGGCCGGCTTCGAGATCCTGCCCGGGGACCACCCGATCGCCCCGGTGATGATCGGCGACGCGGCCGAGGCCGGCAAGCTCGCCGAACTGCTGCTGGAGCGCGGCGTGTACGTGATCGGGTTCTCCTACCCGGTGGTCCCGCACGGCCAGGCCCGGATCCGGGTCCAGCTGTCCGCGGCGCACTCCACCGAGGACGTCGAGCGCGCCGTCGCGGCCTTCGTGGACGCGCGCGCCGCGCTGGGGGAGTAACTCCCGCGGCCAGTGCGTCCCTCGGGCAGTGTGTCCATCGGGCACTGCGCCCGTCGGGCAGTGTGCCCATCGGGCCCGGCAGGGGCCCGCACGAACCGCCCGCGGGCCGGACCGCTCGGAACCGGTCCGGCCCGCGGGCTCATGAACCGCCGTGCGGCGGAGGCGCGTCGATGCCCCCCGCCGCACGGCCCCCAACCACCTGCCCCACCCTCCCGCCTCGGGGGCGGGAAGCCGGCCCCGCCGACGTCCCGCCCCCGTCGTGGTGTTCCGGGGTGCGCGGGTGCTGCTCGGGTTTCAGGCCTCAGCGGTCCTCGTCCTGGCCCTGGTCGTCGCCGTCGCCGTTCTCGTCGCCGTGGTGCCCGTCGGTCCTGGCGAAGACCTGGTAGCCCTCGCCCGCCGGGCCGGTGGTGCCGGCGACCAGGTTGCCGCTGGTCGAGCCGAAGACCACGGCGCGGCCGCGGGCGTCCACGGACGGGTCGATCGAGGAGCCGTTGCCGGACGAGCCGTCCGGCGCGGTGGCGACCCGCTCGGTGCGGCCGGTGCGCAGGTCCTGGCGGTAGACGTCCCAGCCCGGGTGCTGCGGGCCGGCCACCAGGTTGTCGGCGGCGGAGGAGAAGTAGATCCAGCGGTTGTCGGCGGTGATGCTGCCGTGGTCGGAGGTGCCGACCGAGGCGGTGCCGGGCAGGCCGCCGCTGACCTTGGTCACGGTGCCCTTCCTGAGGTCCCGGACGTACAGCACCAGGTGGTACCGGTGGCCGTTGGTGGAGCCGCCGGGCTCGGGCAGGGCGTAGACCGCGCGCCGCCCGTCCGGGCTGATCGTGGCGTCGAAGCCGGCGGCGCCGAGCTTTCCGTCGAGGTCGAGGCTGGCGGCGGAGATGCGGCCGGACGCCACGTCGTAGGTGTAGTAGGTGCCGGTGGTGGGCCGGGACAGGTTCGCCTTGGCGGCGCCCTCCCGGAGGCTGCGGGGCAGGGCCCGGTCGGCGCCCGGGGCCTGCTCGACGTCGGTGGCGGCCGGGATCGCGGCGGCTGGGTTCGTCGCGGCCGGGTTCGTGGCGGCCGGGTTCGTCGCGGCCCGGGCGGAGGCGGCGGCCTCGGCGGCCGGGGCGGTGAGGGCCGGGGTCTGTTCGGCCGGCACCAGGTTGTCCGCGAAGGACGTGAAGCCGATGGTGCGGCCGTCCGCGCTGATCGTCGGGTTGAGTGACATGCTGTCGCCGGGCTTGCCGTCCACGCCGAGGGAGACCAGGCGGGTCTTCCCGGTCCAGCGGTCGGTCAGGTAGACGTTGTAGTCCCAGGTGTAGGGCCGGGCGAGCGAGGGGCCGTCGCCCTGGGGGCCGGGGGCGAGGCCGGGGACGAGGTCCGTCCGGGCGGACACGAAGGCCACGTAGCGGCCGTTCGCGCTGATCGAGGGCGCGTACGAGGCGTGGAACTTGTCGCTGTCGGTGGCGGCGGGCGCGCCGCTGACGAGTTCGGTGCGGCCGGTCCTGCGGTCGCGGAGGTACACCTCGGTGCGGCCCGGGACGGGCAGGCCGGGGACCACGTTCTCGGCATCGCTCTCGAAGGCGACGTAGCGGCCGTCGGCGTTGATCGCGACGTAGTCGGTGAAGCCGTTCAGCGCGGAGCCGTCGTCGGCCAGGTTGACCCGCTCGGTGCGGCCGGTGCGCAGGTCCCGGACGTAGGCGTCGCGGGCGCTTCCCGCGGGCTGGGACACCAGGTTGGTGGCCCAGGAGGTGAACAGCGCGTAGTGGCCGTCGGCGCTGACGCCCTTGCTCCAGGACTGGTTGTCGGGCAGCGCGCCGTTCAGCCCGGTGCTGACCCGGACGGTGTCGCGCGGCAGCGGCGCGGCCTGGACGGGTGCGGCGGTCACGGCCAGCACGGCGGCGGCTGCGAGCACGCTGCCGCCGGCGGCCGGCCACCGGTCGCGGATGGTGCGGGTGGTGCGGGTGGTGCGGGTGGTGCGAGACATGGGCGTTGCCCTCCCCTGTGATCGCCCCTGCCGCCGGGCTCCCTCCCGGCGACGGGCTCCAGCAGAGCCAATCGCCGGGAGGTCGCGCCGGTCAACGGC
This sequence comes from Kitasatospora xanthocidica, assembly GCF_014656195.1. Classification (GTDB taxonomy): domain Bacteria; phylum Actinomycetota; class Actinomycetes; order Streptomycetales; family Streptomycetaceae; genus Kitasatospora; species Kitasatospora xanthocidica. Next base: position 51,397 of record NZ_BNBY01000015.1, read on the forward strand.
GGCGGGTGATCTCGGGTGGAAAAGTACGTCAACGGACGTATTCCGTGCGGTTCTCCGTACGGAACCGGCGGCTCAGAGGCGGCGCCGGAACACGTCCGTGAAGGTGTTGGTGTCGCCCGGCACCAGGTTGCCGTCCTCGGCGTCGAAGACCACCGTGGCGCCGGTGGCGTCGATGGACGGCCGGTACGAGCCGGCGCTGCTCTGCGCGCCGTCCTCGGTGACGCTGACCCGCTCGATCAGCCCGGTCCACAGGTCGCGACGGAAGACGTCGGTCGTGTCGTTGGTGTCGCCGGGCACCAGGGTCTCGGCGTCGGAGGCGAAGTAGACCCAGCGGTCGTCGAAGGTCATGGTGCCGTCGAACGAGGACCGCTTGGTGGCGGTGCCCGGCAGGTCGGTGTTGACCTTGGTGATCCTGCCGGTGGCGAGCTCGTGGACGTACAGGTCCATGCGGATGTTGCGGGGTGGCGTCCCGCCGCCGTGCACCGGGAGGCTGTAGACGGCGTAGCGGCCGTCGGGGCTGATCCGGCCGTCGGAGCCGGTGCCGCGCAGGTCCCCGGCGGCCGGGTCCAGGCTGGCGCCGGTGATCTTGCCGGTGCCGGCCTTCCAGACGTAGTAGGGGTAGAAGCGCGGCCCGGTCAGCTCTGCGTCGGTGGCGGCGGTTGTGGTGGCGGGGTCGCTGGCCGGGTCGGACGGGAGCAGGTTGCCGGCCCGGGAGGTGAAGCCGACGGTGGTGCCGTCCGCACTGATCGTCGGACTGAAGGAGTTGTTGTCGGCGCCCGAGCCGTCCGCGCCGACGGTGACCAGCCGGGTGGTGCGGGTCCAGCGGTCGGTGACGTAGACGTTGAGCTTGCCGCGCTTCACGCCGGGGGCGAGGTCGGTGCGGTTGGAGGAGTAGGCGACGTACCGGCCGTCCCAGCTGAGGGTGGGGTTGTAGGCGTCGCGGATGGTCTGGTCGTCGCCCGCGCCGGAGCTGCCGTCGCCGGCGGAGACCAGTTCGGTGCGGCCGGTCCAGCGGTCGCGGACGAAGATGTCGGTGTTGTGCTCGGGCTGGCCGGGCACCGCGTTGGTGGCCGGGGTGCTGAACGCCACGTACCGGCCGTTGCCGCTGATCGAGGCGTCGGTGGTGGCGGCGTTCAGGGGGGAGCCGTCGTCGGCCACGCTGACCCGCTCGATGTGCCCGTTCCTCAGGTCCCGGACGTAGACCTCGTCCGTGTTGTGTGCGCCGGGCAGCAGGTTGGACGCCTCCGAGAGGAACAGTGCCGAGCGGCCGTCCGCGCTCAGCCCGAGTGTGGACGAGTACCCGTCGAGCTGCTCGTCCTTGAAGCCCTCGCTGACCCGGGCGGTGTCGCCCTTGGGCGGCCGGGCCTCGGCGGCGGGCACGGTGGCACCGGCCGCGGTGACGAGGGCGAGGACGCAGGCGGTCCTGGCCAGTCTGCGGCGGGTGTGTGCGGTGGTCATCGATCGTCCTCCCCGGATGCGGCGCCGGGCCCGCTCGACCCCCGCGGCCCGGTCGGTCACGAGCCAACCGCCGGGACGGCCCGGCGGTCAACGGAGGGCGGTGATCCCGGCCGGAAATACGTCACCGGTGGTACCGCCGTCCGCCGGCGATCACCTCCGCCCGACATCCCGGCCTCCCGGGAGTGGGCCTGGGCGTCCCGGCCCGTCCGGTCCGCTCCGCCGCGCTGGCAGAATTGGCCTTGTGATCGACGCACGACGGCTGCGGACCCTGCGGGCCGTGGCGGACCACCGCACCGTGACCGCCGCGGCGGCCGCCCTCTACCTGACCCCTTCCGCGGTCTCCCAGCAGATGGCCGCCCTGGAGCAGGAGACCGGGCACCACCTGCTCGCCCGCGAGGGCCGGGGCGTGCGGCTGACCGCCGCCGGGGAGATCCTGCTCGGCCACGCCGACGTCGTGCTCGCCCAGCTGGAGCGGGCCGAGGCCGACCTCGCCGCCTACAGCGCGGGCGTCTCCGGCGAGGTGACCGTCGCCTCCTTCGCCACCGGCATCGGGCTGGTGCTGGCCCCCGCCATCGGCCTGCTCGCCGAGCGCGCGCCGGGGGTGCGGCTGAAGGTGCTGGACGCCGAGGGTGACGCCAGCCTGCCGATGGTGCTGGAGGGCCGGGCGGACCTGGCGGTGGCCGTCGAGTACCGGGGCGCCCTGCGCGCCGACGACGCCCGGCTGACCAGGGTGCCGCTGTACGCCGAGCCCTTCGAGGCGGTCCTGCCGCTCGGCCACCGGCTGGCGGGGGAGGCGGGGCCGCTGGCCGTCGCCGCGCTGGCCGACGAGCCGTGGATCGGACCCTACCCGGGCAACCCCTGTCACGACGTGGTGCTGCTGGCCTGTGAGCACGCCGGGTTCCAGCCGCGGCTGCTGCACTCCTCGGACGACTTCCGGGCCGTCGTCGCGCTGGCCTCGGCGGGCGCCGGGGTGGCCCTGGTGCCGCGTTCGGCGCTGCGCGGGGTGGACCTCGGGCAGGTCGCGGTCCGTCCGGTGGACAGCGAGCTGGCCACCCGCCGGGTCTTCGCCGCCGTCCGGGCCGGGGCCGACGGGCACCCGTTGATCCGGCCGGTCCTGGACGCCCTGGTGGAGGCGGCGGCCGCGGGCGGGTAGCGCGGAGCCCGGCGGGGCGGGGTGTGGCCGGCTGGAGCGGGGTGCGGAAACGGTTTTGCGGCTGCCCGGCGTCCCGGGTCGGGCGGCCGCGCCGTGTGCAGGTGGCGTGGCGTCCCGGCCCGGGCGGCCGTGCAGCCGCTGGTCCGTGGGGGCGGTCGGGAGCCGACCGCCGGGGTCACCCGGTGATGAGGGTGATCAGGCGGACGGCGGGGGCGGAGACCACCTGCACCGTCTCGGTGCCGGGCAGCCGCAGCTTGACGAAGCCGCCCTGGAAGGCCGCCAGCGCCCGGGGCACCGAGGAGACCGGCTCGCCGTCGGCGTTCACCACCACGTAGCCGTCGACCAGTTCGACGGAGGCCTCGGCCCAGTCCTCGTTCATGCGTCCCCCCGCTGTACGACTGTCCCCGCTGAACGGTACCGATCGGTTCCGTTCTGACGTCGAAAACGGTACCGATCGGTGCCGTTTGGCGTCAAGGGCGGTTAGGATCGCTTCCATGGCAGTCAACGCACGGGCGCGCCTGCTGAGCACGGCAGAGTCCCTCTTCTACGCCAACGGGATCCACGCGGTCGGGGTGGAGCGCATCCTGTCCGAGTCCGGGGTGGGCCGCGCCTCCTTCTACCGGCACTTCACCGGCAAGGAGGCGCTGGTGACCGCCGTCCTGGAAGGCCGGGACCAGCGGTGGCGGGCCTGGCTCTCCGAACGCGTCGCGGCCCACGGCGGCCACCCGCTGAACATCTTCGACGCGCTGGCCGAACGGTTCGCGGCGCAGGACTACCGCGGCTGCGTCGCCATCAACACCATGACCGAGATCGCCGACCGCGCCAGCCCGGCCCGCGAGATGGCGGCGCTGCACAAACGGCGCGTCATCGAGCTGGTCGAACAGCTCATGCGGGACGCGGACATCCCCGAACCCGACTGCCGCGCACGGCAGTTCGCCCTCCTGATGGACGGCGCCATCGTCACCGCCCTGCGCGAGGGCACCCCGGACGCCGCCTGGCGGGCCCGCGCCATCGCGGAGTCCCTGCTCGCGGCTTAGGGCGCATAGGGTGGGCAGCGCCGACCGTCCGCACGCCCAGGAGAACGCCATGAGCGAGACCGCTGCCACCGACCACCGCCTCCCGGTCGGGGTGATCGGCCTCGGTGACATCGCGCAGAAGGCCTACCTGCCGGTGCTCACCGCGCTGCCCGGGCTCGACCTGCGGCTGATGACCCGGGACGCGGCCAAGCTCGACCGGATCGGCGACGCGCACCGGATCGCGCCCGAGCAGCGCTTCACCGATCTCGGGGAGCTGATCGCGAGCGGCATCCGGGCCGCCTTCGTGCACGCCGCCACCGACCAGCACGTCCCGATCGTCGAGCGGCTGCTCACCGCCGGGGTGGACGTCTACGTGGACAAGCCGCTCGACTACACCCTGGACGGCGCCCGCCGGCTGGTCGACCTGGCCGACCGCACCGGCCGCTCGCTGATGGTGGGCTTCAACCGCCGCCACGCGCCCGGCTACGTCCAGGCCAAGGAGCGCCCCCGCGACCTGATCGTGCTGCAGAAGAACCGGGAGGGCCTGCCCGAGGCCGCCCGCACCCTGGTCTACGACGACTTCATCCACGTGGCGGATGCGCGGTGTCTAATTCAGCGGGTCAATGAGGTCGGTCTCGCTGCTTGACGACGTTCGCTGCTGAGCATCGTGTACGCGTTGCCCGCTCTGCAGGGCTGACAGTCAGTACGACGTTGACATCACCCCTTCTTCCCGGCGCCTGACTCCGGTGCTTTGATCGCTGTGCGTGTTTGTCTGGTGCAACGCGAACCGGGCGAGGCGAGTGTCTTCCCGCCGTCGGCCCGTGGGTCGAGCACACGCACGGAGTCGACGGGGGTCGACCGGCACAGCATGCCGCTCTCCGGCACACTGACCGGCGGAAATCGCCACGATTTCACACAGCTGCTGTCGCTGCTGGACGACATCCCACCGATCCGCAGTCTGCGCGGCATGCTCCGCAGGCTGTTCGCCGGCTACGGATGCGACTGTGACAAGTACCGCCGCCTGCTGTGGAAGCGGGGTTGGTTGCCCGCCGTGGCATTGCTTACGGCTCCGGGCTGGGCAAGACTCGGTGGGTGGTCGAGTGGACTTTCGCCTGGCTCAGCCAGTTCAAGCGCCTGTGGATCCGCTACGAGATACGGCGCGCCGACCTCCACCTGGGTCTTCAGGTAGTGACCGGCCAGCCCACTCATCGATTTCCTGCCGTGCCCCCGGTCGGCTAGGCATCAGTCGCTGCGGCGGCCCCATGAGCAGCCGAAGAGAAACATCCATCTCGTCACCTTCCATACTTCTCAGAAGAGCAGACGCTCTTGTAGTCCTGAACGTTCAGAATGTAGCAGTCAACGTCAAGATCCCCGGTCCCAGTGACCTGTAAGTGGACTTCCGTTGGAATCCCTGTTGGGTTCGGGCCGTAGACGTCGCGCACCTAATAGTTGACTCGCCGCCTCCCCGACCGAACCTCGTCGGCAATCTTGTTCTCGATCTTGCTCATTTCCAGGTTGGCCTTGCCAAACAATGGAACGAGATTTCGGAGGTCCGTTCCGGGCCCACTGAACTGCCGGCCCATGTTGTGCCCTCGTGCACGGCATCCCTTACAGTCCGGCAGCGGTGACCATTTCGGGGAAGTCGCGTGAGTTCCAGGCAGTTGGCGTTCTGTCCTCCAAGTCCCGAGGTGAATCGAAGTGGCTATTGCCTCCCGTGGCACGGCCCCCTTCGGCCCCCGACCGGGAGCGCGCCCTCGGCAGGTAGGTGATGTTGCCGTGCACGTTGGTTCCGGCACTGTCGCCGCAAGACTCATCATCGTCCTCCGTCCGACCACCAGTACGACCGATCGGTAGAGGAAACGGAATCGGGAGGGGCTCGGTTTGCGGTGTCGGCGCGGGCCTTAGAGGTCCTAACAAAGGCGTTGGACGTGTCGGTGGGTGATCAGACAGGTGGCCAGGCCGAGAAAGGCCTCGTGGATGTCGTCGCGTCGCTCCCAGCGGACGCGAAGCCGGCGGAAGCCGTGGAGCCAGGCGATGGTGCACTCGACGACCCAGCGGTAGGCGCCCAGATTGGAGCCGTGGGCGACACCGCGGCGGGCGATCACCGGTTTGATGCCTTGCTTCCACACCAGGCGCCGGTACTTGTCGTGGTCGTAGCCCCGGTCGGCGAGCAGGACCTCTGGTCTGCGCCGTGGCCTGCCGACGAGGCCGGACACGGCGGGGACCTTCGCGAGCAGGGGCGGCAGCTGAGTGACGTCGTTGTGGTTGCCGCCGGTCAGTGACACCGCGAGCGGGATGCCCCGGCCCTCGACGAGGACGTGGTGCTTGCTGCCCGGCCGTGCGCGGTCGACCGGGCTCGGTCCGCTTTTGGGCCCCGTCGGGCGGCCCGGACATGGCTGGAGTCGATCACCGCCCTGGACCAGTCGAGCTGTCCGGCGGACCGCAGCTTTCGCAGCAGTACCAGGTGGAGCCGGTCCCACACGCCGGCCTCGTTCCAGGCCGCCAGGCGCCGCCAGCAGGTCATGCCCGAGCCGAAGCCGAGCTCCTGGGGCAGGTACTCCCATTGGATGCCGGTGTGCAGCACGAACAGGATCCCGCACAAGGCCTGCCGGTCCGGCACTCGAGGCCGCCCCGGCTTCACCTTCGGCGGCTCCGGCGGCAGTAACGGCTCGATCAGTCCCCACAGTTCGTCCGACACGATCCACGGACGAGACACCCTTTTCCCCACGCACCGACCAACGAGCACCACGGTCCGCAGTCACGCCCACAGCGACTTCTGTTAGGACCTTTCAGGGGATCACTGCCGAGATCGGCTATGGCATCGGTACCGGCGGCGACGGCGGAGGCGGTACAGACGACGGCCGGGACGCCATCGACGATCACGACGCCAACGACGGCGGTGCCGACGGTGACGATGGTGCCCGTGAGGAAGTCGATCGGGCTAGGGTCGGCGTGCGGGCGGTCGTGGTCGTTGAGCGGGCGGGCGTCTGTCGGGGGCTTGGGCCTGGCAGGGTCGGGCCGGGGAACGAGCGCGGTCCGGGGCGCTCGCGGGGTGGTGCCAGCTTGTGACCACCTCCGCCACCTGAGCCACCTCCGTCTCCGCCACGGCCAGGGATCGAGCCAAGGAGGTCAATCGGGGCGTGCGGCGGCACAGGGGTCGGGGTCGGGGGCGGGTGCAGGCCGGACGGCAGCGCTCCCGTTCCTTCTCGCGACGGGCCCGATCGACCGCGGCCTGCTCCGCATGCAGCAATTCGTCGCCGTCCACGTTGTCGAGCGCGTCGGTGAGGGTGTGCCAGCCGCGGCGGCCGAACCGGTGCCTCACCGACGCAGCAGCGGCAGGGTGATGGTCACCATCGGCAGGGCCCGGTGGTGACCACGGGCACGGACGCCGTCGCCGCCGTACACGGGTACGTACCAGGTGTCCTCGGGGGCGGCCTCGACTTCGGTCAGACAGCGCGCACGAGCCTACGGCGGTCGGCATTGGCTTTCCCTTCCCCACACCAACACCGCGACCGCCGCAGGCCGCTAACTGCTCCCACTACTCCACCGGCGAAACGTGAAGCCCCCCGCGAAGCGGCCCCGCCGCCACCATCGCCGTCGACTCCAGGTACAGCCGGGCCCGGAACACCGCGAACAGACTCGCCGTCACCGTCACGCCACCGCCGAGGCACAGCGCCGCGCCGCTCATTAGCAGCGTCCCAAGACTCCGGTCCGTCGCGGTGAGCCCCAGGATGAACACCACCGGAGACGGCAGGAACGTCACCATGGCAGGCATTGCCATCCGGCTCAAACCCTCCAGGCTCCTCCAACGGGCACGCCGGTACGCCTGACGGGAACCCCGCAGCGCGGTACGGACCCCCACGCCGTCGAGCACCATCGCCGGCAGCGTCAGATAGCTCGCCATCGACCACGCCATCCCGACCAGCAGCAGCGCCCCGATGAGCACCACGACACCGATCGGCGCCCACGCGGCGATCGCCCGCACCCGCCCGGCAGCCCGTGCACAGCTGGACCTGATCCCCACCTGCCGCCCCCGGAGGGCGTCGGCGGCAGCGATGAGCAGCACGGAGTTGAAGAAGGTGGCGAGGAACGACAGCACCAACACCCCAGCCACCCCCAGCACCAGGCTCCCCCCGACCTGGACCTCCGCCCAGATCAGCAACCCGGTCACGGCGCCCACGCCGGCCGCCGCTATTCCCGGCAGGAGCAGCAGCCTCTTCTGCCCCCAAACCACTCGCGCCAGCGCCCCGACCGAACCGGCCTCGCTCAACGCCCCTCCCCAGGTGTCATCTCGAAGAACGGCCAGGCTACGCCCAAGAGTCGATCCCCAGCTCCCATGCGGCTTCCTCGTCCTCGTCGTGCAGGGAAACGCGGGTTCGGGAACGTCCCGACGAATCGGTGGTCCCGTCTCCGCGGGATCGCTCAGCCGCTTCACCGACTCGTCTGCATATGCCCCCTCGGGGTGCGGAGTCACACTGACCTGGCCGTTGACCATCGCGTGGGCTCACTATCGAAGCTGCTTCGACCAGTCACCCCGAAAGCGATAAGCACGGCCATCACCGACCTGCTTCACCCCACCAGGAACAACGTCCCCATGGTACGGATACTGCTCCGTCACCGCCGCCAGCAGGAACTCCAGGAAGCCGCCCTCGAACAGGTCCCACTCCAGCAACGAGTCGAACTTGGCAGCGACCGGCCACCGGTCCGGGTCCGGGCCCCGCATCAGCCAGAAGAAATGGTCCGAGTTGTAGTTGTTGCCCCACTTCAGCAACCCTCCCTCGGCCGGAAACAGCGGATACGGACACTCGTCGTAGTCCCCGTCCCGGTAGGCCTGGGCCAGCATGGCACAGTATCTGTAGGGATCCGTCGTGTGGTACAGAAATCCCTCGAAACCGAGCGGCTGCTCGGTCTTGGAACTGGGCGCCGCCGACGGTGTGAAGATGTGCAATTCGTCGCTGATGCTGACCATCCCGTACCGGTCGGCGAACGCCCGGTAGTCCGCCGGCAGCTGGAAGCCAACCTCCTCGGGCCCGAGCTCCCACGGGACCGGGACCACTCCGTCCACGGGCGGCGGCCCGATCACCGCACCGAGCCGGTCCAGCATCTCCTCGATATCCACGTCCACTCCCATCAACCGCTTGTCCCCGCCCGAGGCTAGTTTCCCAGGTTCACATATCCATTGGAGCTGAACGCCCCATTGTCCACGACCGTCCAATCGGAGTCCGTGCGCAGCCCGGTATTGGCGTCCCAGCCGTAGAACCCCATCCCCCACCCGTTCGGGATGGTGCTCTTGTCGTTGTTGTACTGCGGAAGCACGTCGTACAGCACAGGGCCCTGGGGCATGGCTTTTCCGGCTCTGGTCTCGAACGTCCGCATGCTGTTGGTGATCACGCCGCCGTTCCTCTGGTTGATGTTGGCCCCGCGTTGGAAGCACGGCGTCAAGTTCCGCTCGTCCGTCGTTCCGCCGGCCATGCGCGGCACAGAGTGGCAACGGGCGACGTCAGAATCCTCAGGGAACCCAAGGGTGGCCGCCCGTTTCTTGGCGTCGTCCCAGCCCCGGATGTTGCCGGTCGCGGCCTGACCCCGGCTGGAACTGGGCTTCCCTTCGAGACAGGCGTTGACTCCCGTGTTACGACCCTGGGCGTCCGACGGCAGGTAATTGACCCATCCGCCGCCGCTCAGGGCTACGGCCCCCGACGGCTTCAGGTCCTCGCATGTGGGGACGCGCCGGTTGCCGTTCCCTCCGGGGCCCGGGTTGTCGGGCCCCGGGTCGGGCAGGGGGGCCGGGATCGGCCACGGGCGCGGCGCCGGTGCCGGCGCGGGGGCGGGCGCGGGGTTGCCGCCGCCGTTGATGAGGTTGTAGACGTCGTCGGCGAGGTCGATCACGGCGCCGGTGCCGGCGACAATGCCGGAGCCGACAGCGGTGGCGGCGCCGACGACGACCGGGGCGCCTTCGACGATCACGACGCCGACGACGGCGGTACCGACGGCGACGATCGTATCGGTGAAGAAGTCGATCGGGCTGGGGTCAGTGTGCGGGCGATCGTTGTCGTTGGTCGGGCGGGTGTCCGTCGGCGGGTTGGGCCTGGGCATGATGGGGCCGGGGGACGGCTTCGGCCCGGGGCGCTTGCGCGGGCCCGGCTTGTGGCGGCTACCACCTCCACCTCCGTGGCCCCCACCACCGGTCGGGCCAGGGATGAACACCGGTTCCCCGGGTGGCGCTGGCGCCGGGCCGGGCGAACGGGTGGGCTGCCAGCCGTCTCCGCCACACGACCTCACGAATGGGTGGCTCTCGCAGTACCGTGCGTTGTAGTCCGGCCCGTTGTCCCTTCTAGGCCGCGGGTCGACACCTGGCGCGTGGGCCGGCGGAGCCGTGGCAATCTCGATAGCCACGTCAACAACGATGTGGATCACAATGACCGCGCAGATCGGGCAGTGCCCCGACGGGTCGGTCGCATCGACCGGGTCGCCGTCCCCATACGTGAACCGGTTTCCCCGGATGGACGGGTTGGGGCCTAGCTGCCAGGAGTCGCGGGAGGCGAAGGTGCCGCTGCCCGGGCGGTACCAGCGGGCGGCCATGTTGACGTCGCCCGAGGCGGGGTCGGTCCAGCCGCTCTGGTAGCCGAGGGAGTTGGTGGCACCGGTGCTGGCCGTGGGCTTGCCGAAGGGGTCGTAGGCGGTGGAGCCTGCGACGCCCTTGGCGGCCGGGTCGATGGTGGCGACCACGTCGGTGTGCTGGTCGCTGATCACCAGGCGGGGGTTGGGCGTCGCGCCCGTGGTCGCGGTGCCGAGGAGCGTGGCACCGGGGGTGCGGGTGTAGGTGGTGGTGCCGTCCGAGACCAGGTTGTTGGAGCCGCCGTCGTAGGTGAACGTGGCGTTCCCGGTCTGGGCGACGCGGTCGAGCGAGTCGTAGGTGTACGTGGACGGCCCCTCCTTGACCATCCGGTCGAAGCCGTCGAACTGGACGTCCTTGGGCTGGGAGCCCCGAGCGGTGCTGCTGGTGAGGGTGCCGCGGGCCGAGTAGCCGTAGGCCGTGGAACCGTCGTCGAGCAGCTCGTTGCGCTCGTCGAAGGTCGAGGTGGTGCCACCGGCGGCGGTCCGATTGCCGGCCGCGTCCCAGGTGTACGCGGTGGCGGTGGTGCCGTTGTTCCAGGAGGTGAGGCGCCCGGCCAGGTCGTAGCCGTACTGGTTGGTGGCGGCGCCTGCGGTGCCGCCGGTGGTCTTGCTGGTGATCCGGCTGTTGAGGTCGTAGCCGTAGCCGATCGAGGCGACGGTCGTCCCAGCCGGGTTCTTGATGGTGTCGTCGCGCAGGCGGCCGAGGTTGTCGTAGCCGTAGCTGCGGCTGCCTCCGTTGGTGCCGTAGCGCTCGCTGGCGAGCCGGCCGGCCGCGTCGTAGCCGTAGCCGACGGCGGTGCCGGTCAACGGGTCAGTGGCGCTGGTAAGTTGTCCGGCCGTGTTGTAGCCGAAGGCGGTGGTGCCGGCCGTGTCGGTGCGGGCGGTCATCCGGCTGTCGCCGTTGTAGCTGTAGCTGCTGGCGCCGCCCGGGCCGGCGGTGGTGAGGAGCTGGCCGCGGTCGTTGTAGGTGTAGGTGTCGGGGGTGGTGCCGGGGGTGCCGACGGATATGAGGTGGCCGGCCGCGTCGTAGCCGAGGGTGCGGTTCGGGGTCGCTGCCTCGGCGCCGGCGGCGGTCTCCTGGGTCAGGTTGCCGGCGCCGTCGTAGCTGCGGCGGCGGACAACGTTTCCGGGTTCGGTGAGGGTGACGGCCCGGCCGGCGGCGTCGTAGCTGGTGGTGAACAGGCCTTCGGCCGGGGCCGGGTGGGCGGTGGTCGGCGGTTCGACGGTCGACTCGGGGAGCCCGAGGGAGTTGTAGGTGTAGTAGGTCGGGATGTTCTTCCCGTTGGTCCACCGGGTCTTGCGGCCTCCGCTGTCGTAGCCGAAGGAGGTGGTGATCGTCTGCCCGGCGGCGACCGGTTCGACCTGCTGGACCGGGAGGCCGGCCGGGTTGTAGGTGAACTGTCGTGCGTGCGCGGCGATGTCGGCGCTGCTCGCCACCTTGTCGGTGGCGGTGAGGACGTTGCCCTCCAGGTCGTACGTGGCGTACTGGGTGGACACGGCAGCACCTGTGGTGTCCAGACCGGTGGTGCTCAGTGTCCGCCCCAGTCCGTCGTAGCCGGTGGTGCTCGCGGTGCCGTCGGCCCTGGTCACCCGGCTGGTCCGGCCGAGCCCGTCATAAGCGGAGCGGACGGTGACGCCTGCCGGGTCGGTGGCGCTGAGCAGCTGGCCGACGGCGTTGTAGGTGGCCTTGCTCGTGGCGCCGCCGGGCGTCGTGGAGCTGAGCTGGTTGCCCGCGTCGTCCCAGGTGAAGGTGCTGGTGTAGGCGGCTGCGGCCGGGTAGCGCTCCAGCTGGGTGCTGGTGATGCGCCGCCCGAGGTCGTCGTAGGTGGCCTGGCTGACCGCGCCTGTCGGGCCGGTGGTGGAGAGCAGTTCGCCGTCGAGGTCGTAGGAGTTGGTGACGGTCGGTGCGGTGACACCGCCGGTCGGCGGCAGGGTGGTCTGCACCAGACGGCCGAACTGGTCGTACTGCATGGTGTGCGTCAGTTTGAGGCCGGTCGGGTCGACGACGCTCGTGACGGGCCGGCCGAGCACGTCGTACTCGACCGTGGAGGTCGGGGTGATCGTCGTGCCGGACTGCGGGTCGGTGTACGCGGCACCGGCGGCAGCGACCCGGTTGCCGTCGAGGTCGTAGGTGTAGGTGACGGTGTTGCCCAGCGGGTCGACCTGCGAGGTCAGCTGACCGAAGGTGTCGTATCCGGTGCGGCTGATCGGTCGGACCTGCTGCGGCTTGCTGCCGCGGCTGGTCGGGTCGTAGGTCTCCGCGCTGACCAGCGGGCCGGTGGTGACGGTGGGACGGCCGGCCTCGTCGTAGCCGACGCTGCTGGTGTACGGGACGGGGTCCGCGCCGGTCGCGTTGCCGTTCGGGCTGACGGTGGTGGTGCGCAGGCCGCGGCTGTTGTAGCCGTACGTCACCACGGAGTCGGTGGGCTGGTTGCGGGCGGTCTGCTTGAGCAGGGTCCCGGTGACGTCGTAGGTGTAGTCGGTTTCGGTGGAGTTCGCGTCCGCGCCGCCGGTGCTGATGACGGCCGTCGGGCGGTTGGCCACGTCGTAGGTGTAGGCGGTGGTGCGGTTGAGGCCGCCGGGGTCGGCGGTCGTGCGGCTGACGCGGCCGGCCGCGTCGTAGGCGGTGACGGTGGTGGTCTTGCCTCCGCCGGTCACCTGCTGGGCGAGGTGGCCTGCGTCGTCGTAGGTGTTCTGCTGGAGCACCACGTTGCGCAGGGAGCCGTCGGCGTTGTGGTAGCCGTCCAGGTCGATCTCGGCGATGGTGTTGTCGTCGTTGTAGTAGGTGTGGGTGGTGCGCCCCATCGCGTCGGTGTCGGTGGCGAGGCGGCCTGCAGGGTCGTAACCGCGTGAGCCGATGACCTGCCAGCGCGGTGCGGTCGGGGAGGCGCTGCTGCCGGTGTAGTTGCTGACCGCGGTCTGCTGCAGCTGTCCCATCGGCGAGTGGCTGAAGTTGTACGTGGTGCCGGCCGCGTCGGTCCGGGTGGCGACGTTGCCGTAGCGGTCGTAGGTGTACGAGGTTGCGTGACCGCCCGGGTCCTTGACCTGCTTGACCCGGCTGGTGTCGCTCTCGTAGGCCCACGTGGTGGTGCGCGGCTGGTCGCCGCCCGTGGTGTCGGCGACGGTCTGGCTGACCTGGTTGCCATCCACGTCGTAGGCGGTCGTGGTCCGCCGGGTGTGTTTGGTTCCGGTGACGGCGTCGGTGGTGTACGGGTCGGTGCGGGTGACCGGGTTGCCCTGGCCGTCCCAGGTGTAGTCGGTCTGGAGCACCCGGGGTGCGGCTGTGGTGCCGCCCGGACAGTCGTCGCAGCTGTACGACTGGCTGGTGGTGCGTCCCAGGTTGTCGTAGCCGTAGCTGACCTTGGGCCGCAGCGGCGAGAGGACGAAGGCGACGTCACCATTGCCCTGGTAGAAGTACTCCGTCTGCTTGTCCGCGGGGACGCTGAACGGGTCCGGGTTGGCCGCCGGGTCGAGCAGGACGGTCTGCGCCCGGACCAGCCCGATCGGGACCATTGAGCCGTCTGGCGCCGGGGTGAAGGCCTTGGTGCGCAGGATGTAGCTGACGCGTCCCTTGGGGAAGTCCGGTGTGGCCGGGAGGGTCGTGGAGGCCAGCTGGCCGTTGTTGTCGTAGGCGTAGCGGGTGGTGTAGGTGGTGTCGCCGGGGCCGGAGGAGCGGGCGTCGCTGGAGGTCAGGATCTTGTCGTTGGCGGTGTTGAGCGGATTTCCGATGTCCAGGTAGTACGTGGCGTAGCTGGTCTGGCAGCTTCCGGCGCCGCGGCAAGTGGTCCGGGAGACCGTGTTGCCGCGGGCGTCGTGCCCGGTGGTGATGGTGTGTCCGTTGGGGTCGCTGACGGCGTACAGGTAGCCGGCGGTGTCGTAGGTGTAGCGGGTGGTGTTGCCGTAGCCGTCGGTGCGGGAGATCAGCCGGGAGGAGCGGGTGTCGTACTGGTAGGTCAGCTTGTAGCCGCCCGGGTCGGTGACGGTGGCGGTGGTGACCGGGATGGGCTTCCCGCCGTCGCCCATGGCCTTGTAGTGCGCGGTCACGGTGTCGGCGTTGAGGCGCGAGGAGTAGTAGGAGGCCTCGGCGATGGTGCCCTTGAAGTGGTCACCGCCGGCGGCGGGCCAGCCGTTGGTGGATCCCGCTCCCAGGTAGACGTACGGCGTGCCGTTGAAGGTGATCTTGCGCCCGGTGGTGTCCGAGGCACTGGCTCGACCGTCGATGTAGATGGTCTGGCCGCTGTCGTCGCCGGTGAGTACCGCCTGGTGCCAGTTGCCGTCGTTGACCGTGCGGTCGGAGGTCATGGAGGCGTTGAGGCCCATCCAGAACTCGCCGTGCACCCGCCCGTCGGTGCCTACGTACAGGGCTGGGTTCCAGGCGGTTCCGCCCTGGGTGCCGACGGGGTAGTCCTGGTAGCCGTAGAGCGGGCCGCCGGTGGTGGTTTTGAACCACAGCTCGACGCTGGCCGCTCCCCTGATGGGCGCGGCGTCGGAGGGCAGCTGAACCTGGGAGGTGGAGCCGTTGAAGACCCCGGCGCGCTGGCTCTGGTCTCCGGAGGGCCCCGCGGCGTTCAGGTCGACGTCGGTGAGGTTGCCGGCCGTGGCGTCCGGGCGTGCGTCGCCCAGCTGGCTGGCGGCGTACGAGGAGCCGGAGGGGTCGTTGAGTCGCCAGTAGCCGACGGCGCCGTCCTGGACCGTCTTGGCGCGGTAGTTGCTCGCCGCGTCCAGGCCGCCGACCACGGCGGCGGAGGTCGCGCGGTTGTAGTGGCCGGAGACGGTGTCCTTGGTGAGGCGGTACCGGAAGATCGAGAAGTCGGCGATGGTGCCGTTGAAGTAGCTGACCTGATCCGACGGAGCGTTCGGCCACCCGCCGCCGGTCCAGCCGGCGCCGAGGGAGGCGTAGGCGGAACCGTTGTAGGTGATGGGGAGCGCCGTGGTGCTGGTGGCCGTGGGGGCACCGTCCAGGTAGAGGGTCTGGCCGGAGCCGTCGCCGGCCAGGGCCACGTGGTGCCAGGCGCCGTCGGCGACGGTGGTCGCCGAGACCAGGGCGTTGGTGGCGGAGCCGGTCCACAGGGTGCCGTAGAGCTTCTTGTCCGAGCCGATGTAGAGCGCCGGGTTCCAGCGGTCGGTGGAACCGTTCGGCTTCCCGTCGAGCGGGAAGGACTGGTAGCCGTACAGCACGCCGGGAGCGGTGGTCTTGAACCAGAGCTCGACGGTGGCCGCGCCCCAGTGCTTGGGCGAGGTGTTGGCGGGGAGCTGGACGTACGCGTTGGTGCCGTTGAAGCCGGTGGCGGTGGACGTGCCGGAGGCCCAGGGGCCCGCCTGGCAGCAGGTGGTGTTGTGGTAGCTGCCGCGGTTCTGGGCGAGTGCGGCCGAGGAGATCAGTTCGGTGGCCTGGTTGCCGGTGGTGTCGCCGAGGCGCCAGTAGCCGGTGGGCTTGCTGTCCACCACGGCGGCGTCGTACTGGGTGGCACCGGAGGTGGTGGCGAGCTGGTAGAGCGAGGAGATGGTGGCGGCGTTCAGTCCGTGCGGGTAGGCGGCCACGTCGGCGAGCTGGCCCTTGAAGTGGCCCGCCCGGTCGGCCGGCGGCTGCGGCCACCTGCCGGTCACGTTGCCCGCGCCGAGGAAGACGTGGTTGGTGCCGTTGGGGATGATCGTGCCGTTCAGCGGTCCCGCGACGGGTGCTCCGTCGAGGTAGAGGGTCTGACTGGTCTGGCTGTCGGCGGAGATCACTGCGAAGTGCCACTTGTTGTCGTTGACCGGGGCACCGCTGGCCAGGGTGGTGGAAGCGTCACCCGTCCACAACTGGGCGCGCAGCCTGCCGTTGCTGTCGACGTACAGGGCCGGGTTCCACTGGTCGGTGGTGCCGTTGGGGGTGCCGTTGACCGGGAACGACTGGTACGAGAGCAGCACGCCGGCGCGGTCGGTGCGGAACCACAGGGCGAGCGCACCCGGACCGTTCTGCGGGGCGTAGGCGGCGGGCAGTTCCGCCCAGGAGGTGCTTCCGTCGAAGGTCGCCGATCCGGGCGAACCGGACATCGGGCCGGGCGAACCGAGTTCGACGTTGGCGTAGTTGCCGTTGTTGGGTGTCGGCCGCGGTGTGTAGACCTGGTTCGCGGCCTGTACGCCGCCGCCGTCGGACAGCCGCCAGTATGCGTTGGGCCGCGATCCCATGACGCTGCCCCGGTACTCCTGGGAGGAGCCGGCCACGGTGGGCTGGCTCAGTGTCCAGGTGCCGCCGTTCTCGTCGGTCACCTTGGCAGCCCGGTCGTTGACCGCGTCGTAGCTGACGCCCAGGCGGGTCTTGCCCGAGGGAAGCTTGAGTCCGGTGAGTTGGGCGGACGGCTGGCTTCCGGCCTGCCAGAGGGACTTGACGGCCGGTTCGCCCAGGGCCCGGTTGTAGAAGGCGACGTCGCTGATGCTGCCGTTGAAGTAGTTGGCGTGTCCGGTGTTGTCGTACGGGTTGTCGGGCCAGCCCCCGCTGAGGAAGCCGCCGCCGACGGCTTCCGAGCGCTGCCCGGGCGCGATGACCGCCCCGGGCAGGGGGGCGCCCTGTGCCTCGCCGTCCAGGTAGAGGGTCTGGGTAGTGCCGGCCGCGGAGAGCAGGGCGTAGTGCCACTTGCCGTCGTTGACCGCCTTGGTGGAGTCGAGGGTGCGGGACGGTCCGTTCCAGAACTTGCCGTGCAGGTAGCCGGACTGGCCGACGTACAGCGCCGGGGTGTAGTTGGCCGGCGTGCTCCCGTTGCCGGGGAAGGGGTCAGCCTGGTAGCTGAAGAGCACGCCCCAGCTGGAGGTCTTGAACCAGAGGCCGACCGAGGTGTACGAGGAGGTGTCCAGGACGCTCTGCGGGAGTCCGACGAACCCGGAGGAGCCGTCGAAGGTCGCGGCGGTGGCGCCCGAGGCGGTCGGTCCGGGCGTGCCGAGGGTGACGCCGGTGCCGGAGTAGGTGGCGTTGTCGTTGCCCTGGTTCTCCGCCACCTCGCTGACGGCGGTGCCTCCGCTGCCTTCTCGGAGTCGCCAGTAGGAGACGGGAGCGGAGTCCAGGACCGCGGAGCGCAGATGCGAGCCGGCGGTGTAGGAGTAGCCGGTGCACGACCGGTCGGTGTTCCCCCCGGTCGGGGGTGCGCAGACCTGGTCGAGCTGGTCCGGGTTGCTGGGGTTGTACGTGTAGGTCCAGGTGAGGGCGGTGTTCGAGTCCGTCCCGCTGACCGGGTCGGTGGAGACCTTCGCGACGTGCCGGTTTCCGGTGGTCCATTCGAAGTGCAGGGTGCGGCCCGAGGAGGTGTCCTTCACCGTGGCCAGAACGCCGTTGCCGTAGCTGAGCTCCTGGGTGCGGCTGAACGCGTCGCGCACCAGGGACAGCGCGTAGCCGTTGCCCGAAGCGACGTGGAACTCGTAGCGGGTGCCGTCCTTGGCCATCAGGTCGAAACCTGCGGCGACCTTGCTGAGCGACTGGAACTCACCCGAGGGCGGCGTGTACAGGGCCCCCTTGTTCGGGTCGGCCCCGAAGCGGGCGGCCCGGCCGGCGGCGGTGGTGAGGACGACCGAGTCGCTGCCGTCGTTGTCCGGCTGGATCTTCATGTCGAAGTTGGAGGTCCAGCCGTTGCCGAACAGCGTCGACGTCCGCGGGTCCAGCGAGTTGTACGAGCGGCTGACGGCCAGAGCCGGACCGACGCTCTTGACGTCCGCGTCGGTGGCCGCCGTGGTGTAGTTGCCCACCTTGGCGTCGAAGGGGCGGCCGGCCCCGTCGCCGACCGCGCCGCCCAGGTGTGAGGTGATCACGGGCTGCTGGACCTGGGTGGAGAAGGAGACCGTGCCGGACAGTGGACTCTCACCGCCGTGGTCACCGACCTTGACGTTCCACAGGTAGCCGGTGTTCCAGGCGAGCTTTCCCGGTGGCACGGCCCACGAGGTGCTGGACTGCCAACCCGACTCCGCAACCAGCTCGGGATCTCCCGAGGCCGGGTTGGTGTAGACCCGGAAGTCGTAGTCGAGGCCGCTGCCCGGGAAGTTGTCCGGGTCGTGCCCGGTGGCGTAGAGCTGCGGGGTGAGGCTACCGATCACGGTGTTGTGCGGCGGAGCCAGGACGTCCAGCTGTGGTGCGGTGTTGGCGCCGTGGACGGTGGTGCAGTTGCCGAAGGGGATCCAGTAGTTGTCGTGCAGGGAGGACGTCCCCCCGACGTACCCGTCCCAGCAGAGGTAGTAGTCCTGCCCCAGCGGCAGCGGCGGTATGACTCCGTTGATGGTGACCGAGTCGTAGGTCCTGACCAGCCCGGGCACCCCGGTGAGGGGCGCGTTGAACCACTGCTCCTGCCAGTTGGTGTCGAACAGGCGGGCCTTGACCTGCATGCTCTGCGAGTTCCACCAGTTGGCCCCGGTGTTCGTCAGGGTGACCTGCTGGTAGCCGGGCGTGTTGTAGGTCGGCGGCATGTAGCTGCCGGCGGGCGCGTAGGTGGCGGCCCAGTCGCTGTAGGAGATCGACAGGTAGGGCGGGTAGGCGCTGTTGGCGCTGGCGAACTTCTTCCAGTGGTAGGAGTCGGTGGTGCTGGCCGTCAGCGCGAGACCGTAGTTGTCGGCGCCGCGGGCCCAGCTCTCGACCAGCTGGACCCCGGGGTCGGTGTGGCTGCGGCCCAGGTCGATCGACTCCCACATCGCGCCGCCACAGGTGTCACCGGCGGAGAAGCTGGCGGTGCCGAGCTGCTGGCCGATCGACACCCCGGGGTACCGGTTGATCGTCGCCGGGTCCCACGCGCTGGTGATCTGGTTGACGTAGACCGGGTGCGGCGAGCACTCGTAGGAGTGGGTGTTGTTCAGGTTGAGGGTGACCGCGTGCAGGTAGTTGTTCTGCAGGACACCTGCCACGTCGGGGAAGTACAGGTAGCTGTTGACCTTCGAGGCGCCGCCGTCGGACGTGCCGATGCGCAGCTGCGGGTCGGTGGAGAAGTTCGCCGTCTGGTCCGACCGTACGAAGGTCGACTTGCCGACCCCGATACTGGTGGTCGACGGGTCCACGGTGACCGGGAAGACGCGCTTGGCGTCGTGCAGCCAGACCTCGTCCAGGTCCATCCGCAGGGCGGGGGTGCCGTTGACGTCGACCAGGCGGTAGGTCACCCGGTCGCTGACCACGCCGTCCCCGGAGGCGGGGTCGATCTTGGAGTCCGTCATGAAGCCGTGCGGGATGGTCGCCTTCACCGCTCCGGAGGCGTCCTTGAACTGGACCTCGCCGTCGGGGCCGATCGCCGGGGTGAGCCCGGTGAGGTGCAGTGGGAAGACCCAGCTGGTCGGGGCGGTCGCGTCGTGCAGGGTCAGGGATTCCTTCACTCCCTGGGCGAGCCCGTTGTAGACCACGTCGCTCGCGGGGCGCGCCAGCGGGTAGGTGAGGGTGTCGCCCTGGACCACGCCGCGCACCTGTGCCGCGTCCTGCAGGCCGTAGGAGACCACCAGGCCCTGGCCCGGCGCCCAGCTCACCAGCGCGGGGTCATCGGTCTTGGCGGCAAAGGTGGCCTGCTGGCTGTTGGCCTGTTCGGTCCAGCGTCCGGCGCGGTCGAGCGCGAAGTTGGTGTTGATGTCGTCCCAGCTGCCGTCGGCCTTGCGGTAGTGCACGGGCCGCGGGTAGGCGCGCAGGGTCTTGGTGCCGTCCGGGTTCTGGAAGAGCGAGGTCGTGTCGGTGCGGGCGCCCGTGACCTCGACGCCCTCGGCCGGCAGACCGGGCATGCCGGTACCGGGGGTGGCGTCGTTGCGGGCCTGGAGGTCTTCACTTGCGGGCGGTGCCGAGTCTGCGGCGCCCTGCTTCGCGGCCTTTCCGTTCTTGCCCGTGTTCTGCGGTGCGGCGGGAGGCGGGGCGGCGTTGCCGCTCTGCGCACCGCCGGGGGACGCAGCGCCGGGTCGGCCTTCGCGGGGTGGCGGGGTGACGGTCCCGCCCTTGACCGGGGACCGGGGTATCGCATCACCAGAGGGGTGCATGGTGCCGTCGCCTGGCGCGGCCTTGGCCTTGGCCTCGGGCAGTTCGCCCTGGCCCGGCTGGTGCGCGGATTCCCCGGGAGCGCCGCCGTCCTTCCTGGTCTGCGAGGACGGCACGGTGTGAGTCCCCCGGCTCGGGTCACCGCTGACTTGCTGCGGGGTCTTCGGCGTGACCGTGGGCACCGGGGCCTTGATCGCCGTGAAAGCGCTCGCTTCTTGCGTGCCAAGGGCAAGCAGGAGCGTCAAGGAGGTGATGAGCGCAAGCGAGCGACGCACGGAAAGTCCTTCGGAGGGCAGGCGAAAACGACCGACTCTCCCCCTACGGCGATCGGTCCGTGTCCTTCCTATCGGTCGTCAGTGCGACGCGTACAGCCCGTAATTGACGAACCCGTGGTCGTTTTATGCAAAATAGGGATGCCATATGCTGAAATGATCTTAAGAGATTTTTAATCTTCTTTACTGAACAATGAAAACCTCCGGGTGAGACTTGACCGTGCCCGCCACATCACCCGCCAGGAGAAGCCCGACATGACGCTCCACCTCACCCGCCGTCACCGGTGGGTGCTCGGGCTGACCGCTGCCCTCGCTGTGACAGGTGTCGGGGTCGGGATACTGCTCGCAAACGGAAGTGACGGTGAGGCCGTCCCTGCAGCTGCAGTGAGCCCCTCCAACATCTCCGGGCTTCGAACGGCCTGCCTCACCGGCGATGCCGCGGAAGCGGCGAGCCGCACGGACACCAGCATCATCTGGGCGGCTCTTCAAGATGCCGCTCGGCAACGCCAGCTGAACGTGCAACAACTTCTCGTCCCGGCAGCCACCACCGACCAGGCCCTCCCCTACCTCGCTGGCCTCTCCGCACAGCACTGCGACCTCGTCGTCTCCATCGGACCGGCTTTCACCCAGGCGTCGAAGGCGGCCGCCGCAGACAACCCACGCACCCGGTTCATCGCGGTTGCGACAGACGGTCAGCCCGCGGTGGACGGAGTTGTCACAATCACAGGTAGCGACAACGAGAAGGCATCCGAGATCCGACGCCGCGCACTCGACCTGCCCGCTACCGGGAAATGACCTGCGAGACCCCGGCGTGCCCAGTACAGACGGTCCAATCGCGGCCTGGTCCGATTACCCACCGCCGTCCGGGCCGCGAAGGGACGGTCCAGGGTGGCAGGGTGTGTGCACGGCGGGTCAGCCCGCGACGGTCTCGGTGTGCCGGTGGAGGGTGCTCGGCTGGTCGGTCGGCTTGCCATCGGTGCGGTTCTTGTCCTGTCTCGCGCAGCCAGGTGCCGGGGCAGGACGTCGGTCCACCTCGCCATCGGAGCGGTTCGCCGGGCCGACCAGCGTTCCGCCGACGGCGAGGAAGGGGAGCAGGCGCCGGTACGAGCGGTTCCAGTCCGGCTCCAGCCGCCACAGCTCCTCCGTGGCGTCCAGGGCGTCCAACTTCGCGGTCTGGTCCTTAGATCGTGTGGCGATCGCCCTTCGGGTGGCCGAGGATCGCCCGAGTTCGACAGTGTGTGGGCACATAACTGGACTGGACTTCGGGGGTGACCTGCGGGTTCGGGCATGACCACCTGCCGGGGTCGTGTGCCCACGACCCCGGCAGGTGTTTGCCCACTTCAGGGGCTATCCGGTGAGCGTGAGCCCGCTCATCTTTGGTGGCATCTGCACGCCGCAGTCCCGGAAGATCCGGACCTGGGTGTCGGTGGTCTGCTGGAGGCGTCCGGCGGGACCGGCGAGTGTGACCTGGTGGAGACGCTGAAGTTCGGTTCTGATAGCCCGCCAGGTGATGTCGGTGCGGCGTTCGGCCACGCGGATCAGCAGCAGGGCCAGCCAGCACAGCAGCACGTGGGCGCGGATCCGGTCATCCAGACGGTGGTAGACCGGCCGCAGATACAAGGTCGACTTCATGGTGCGGAAGGCCCGTTCGGCTTCCAGGAGGTTCTTGTAGCCCAGGGCGACGTCTTCGGCGGTCAGGTCCGGGTCGGAGGTGGTAAGGAGGTACTTGCCGTCGAGGTTGGTTTCGGTCTTGACCTTGGCACGGTCGATGGAGAGCCGGCCGGCCGGGGACTGCTTGAGCCACCGGCCGAGCGAGGGATGGTCACGAAGCGCGCACTCGGCCTTTCGGTGCACGGTGTCCGGCGGCCGGACGGCGCGCTTGAGGCCGGCCTTGGCGGCCCTGTCCTTCGCCTTCTTCGCGTCCTGGGTGCGGGCGGTGGCGATGCGTGCCAGCTCTTCGGTGATCGCGGCGAGTTGCTCCTCACGCCGCTGGGCGTCGCGTTCGGCCTCGGCTGGGTTGTGGCAGATGATCCAGCGACGGCCCGGGTCGGAGTCCAGACGGACTTCCTTGACCCGAAGGTTGTCGCGGACCTGCTGGTAGCGGCCCTGGTGCGCGAGGGCCTCGGCGGCCTTCGTCGATCCCTCGCGCATCTTGGCGCCGGTGATGTAGTGGCCGCCGGCCTTCTTGAGGCAGGCGAGGTTGGATTCACCGGAGAAGCCGGAGTCGGTGACGGTCACCACCCGCCCCAGCCGCCAGGCCCGCAGGTCGGCCTTGACCTGGGCGATGACCGTCTGGTCGTTGGTGTTGCCGGGCCAGGTCCGGATCCGCACCGGGATGCCCTCACGGGTGACGGCCAACCCGATCACAATCTGCGGGAGGTCCTTGCGATGGTCCTTCGAGTGTCCGTAGCGGCGAAGCGCGTCGTCGCTGTCGTCGGCCTCGTCCCGTTCGAAGTAGGTGCTGGTGGTGTCGAAGAAGAGCAGGTCGACTTCGAGGTCGAGGAGGTTCGCGGCGGCGAAGAACACCGCTTCCTGCACGGCGGCTTGGGTGCCCTCGTCCACCAGCAAGTCCATGGCCCGATAGGCATGTTGCTCGGCGAGTTCACGGACGCCGGGCACTACCGCGTCCTTGCCGGCCCACTCGGCGGCGGCCCGCTTGGAACTCGGGGCGACGGCGCGGTTGGCGACCAGCGCGAACAGAGCCCGTTCCACATCGGTGCGGAACTGCCGCGCGTCCAGCACCTTCGCGAGCGCCTGGTCGATGCCCAGCGGCTTCCACCGGCCGTCCAGCAGCCACGCCGTCTCGATCGGCCGGGAGGACTCCACCGCCAGCGGTCCGCCTTCCAGACCCAACGGCGCGGCCACATCGGTGTCCCCGTCGCCGAGATGGCGGTTGAGAGAGTCGACCAGCCGCCGCAGGGAGTCCAGGTCGAGCTTGTCCTCCCGGCCCAGGTTGAGGAGCACGTCGGCCTGCGTCGTACCGCCAACGCGCCGGTTCGTCGCCAGCTGCACATACCGCACCACGCTGCCGTCCCGGTTCCGACGCTGTGTCTTCCGCACGTACATGCCCGCAGGATGCGACAAAGCCCCAGCTCACGGCAGCCAAATCAGCAAATCCGCATGTCCCTACCCCAGATCTGCTCCAGACCACTCAGATCACGCTGACCAGCGAAGACAACCGATCAGACCCGGTCGTGTGCCTGCAGACTGTCGAACCCGGGGATCGCAACTCGGACCCCAGGTGGCGATGCCAGATCAAGCACCAAGGCGGACTGTTGCGTTGCGCTGCGGGGCTGCCGCGGATCACAACGACGCGGACACCGTCTATACCAAGGGCGGCAACTTGGTGGCGGTCGCCCTTCGGGACGACCGAGGATCGCAACGCCGCTCTGAAGTGGGAGGCCAGACTCAACACCCGTGGCCGTCGTCATCCGGGGCAGCCGAGGATTGCACCGCAGTTCAAGGAGCGGTCAACCCATTGATCGCAGTCGGCGATGGTTTGGTGGGGCGCGGGAGCGAGTGAATAGGGTGGGGGTGATGGTGTCGGCGCCTGAGTGTGGAGACGTGGATGGGTTCGGCTGCTGTTCCTGATGTCCTGCTTCCGATTGGGGTCATTGGGCTTGGTGACATTGCGCAGAAGGCGTATCTGCCGGTTCTGGGTGGGTTGCCGGGGGTGGATCTGCGGTTGATGACGCGGGACGGGGCGAAGTTGGACCGGGTCGGTGACGCGTACCGGATCGCGGCGGGGAAGCGCTTCACCGATCTCGGGGGGTTGATCGGGAGCGGGATCCGGGCGGCGTTCGTGCATGCCGCGACCAGCCAGCACGTGCCGATCGTGGAGAAGTTGCTGACGGCTGGTGTGGATGTGTACGTGGACAAGCCGCTGGACTACATGGTGGACGGTGCCCGCCGGCTGGTCGATCTGGCCGACCGGGCGGGCCGCTCGCTGATGGTGGGCTTCAATCGGCGGTACGCGCCCGGCTATGTCCAGGCCAAGGAGCGTCCTCGGGATCTGATCGTGCTGCAGAAGAACCGCGAGGGTCTGCCCGAGGCTCCGCGGTCGATGATTTTCGACGATTTCATTCACGTGGTGGATGCGCTCCGGTTCCTGGTCCCGGGAGATATCGAGCACGTCGACGTCCGCTCGCGGGTGCGCGACGGACTGGTCGAGCACGTCGTGCTCACCCTGGCCGGCGAGGGGTTCACCGCGCTGGGCATCATGAACCGGCTGTCCGGCTCCACGGAGGAGGTCCTGGAGGTCTCCGGTGGCGACTCCAAGCGCGAGGTCCACAACCTCGCCGAGGTCATCGACCACCGAGGCCAGCCCACCATCCGCCGCCGCGGCGACTGGGTGTCCGTCGCCCGCCAGCGCGGCATCGAACAGGCCGTCCTCACCTTTCTCGACGCCGTCCGCACTGGCAAGACCCTCGACGCCCACGACGCACTGCGCACGCACGAGTTGTGCGAGCTGGTCGTGGAGCGCATCGAGGCGGTCTGACCGCCGCGCGTAATGGGTGCGATGGTCGTTTGCCGAGCAGGTTTCGGACGCGAACGCGGGGCAGGAGCTATCGTTGGGGGTGTCCAAACGTCCCACGTGGTGGACCTGCTCCGCTTCCTCGCCCCCGGCGAGATCGAGCACGTGGACGTCCGGGCCCGCACCAAGGACGGCCTGGTCGAGCACGTGGTGCTCACCCTCGGCGGGCGGGGCTTCACCGCGCTGGGGATCATGAACCGGCTGTCCGGCTCGACGGAGGAGGTGCTGGAGGTCTCCGGCGGCGACTCCAAGCGCGAGGTCCGCAACCTCGCCGAGGTGATCGACCACCGCGGCCAGCCCACCGTCCGCCGCCGCGGCGACTGGGTGCCGGTGGCCCGCCAGCGCGGCATCGAGCAGTGCGTGCTCTCCTTCCTGGACGCCGTCCGCGCCGGGCGCACCCTCGACGCCCACGACGCGCTGCGCACCCACGAGCTGTGCGAGCTGGTCGTGGAGCGGATCGAGGCTTCCTGGGAGTCCGCTGGGAGCGGTCTGTGAGCAGCCTGGGCTGACCGTGGGTCAAGTCACCCGGGGGGAACCGACAGTTCACCGTCGAGGTCTTGTCGGGGCTTTTTCTACGCGCGTATCTTGAGGGGCGCCGCGGGGGGCGGGTGTCCGTCCCCTGCTCCCTCTACGCGAGTAGCGCGCGCCTCGAAGCGCGCCTCCGCCCGGACCGCCGTGCCACGACCGTGCCGCACGACGGAGCTAGGAGTCCGCCCCGGTGACCACCGCCCCCGCCTCCCGCCCGCACAGAACCCTGCTGCGCGCCGCCCTGATCCCGGCCGCGCTGACCGCCTCGCTGGTGCTCGTCCCGCTCCCGGTGGCCAACGCCGCCGGCGCCGCCACCCCCGCCCCGACCGAGGCCGGCCCGCTGCGGATCCACGACATCCAGGGCACCACCCGGATATCCCCGCAGGCCGGCAAGCCGGTCACCGGGGTGCCCGGAATCGTCACCGGCGTGCGCGCGTACGGCAGCTCCAAGGGCTTCTGGATCCAGGACCCGAACCCGGACGCCGACCCGGCCACCAGCGAGGGCGTCTTCGTCTTCACCGGCGGCAACCCGACCGTCAAGGTCGGCGACTCGGTGCTGGTGAGCGGCAAGGTCACCGAGTACTACCCGAGCTACTCCGGCGGCTCGCAGTCCGTCACCGAGATCTCCGCCCCGGGCGTCACCGTCGTCTCCTCCGGCAACCCGCTGCCCGCCCCGGTGGTCGTCGACACCCGCGACATCCCCGGCACCTACGCCCCGGCGGCCGGCGCGGACGGCTCGATCGACGGCGTCGCGCTGAACCCGGAGAAGTACGCCCTGGACTTCTACGAGTCCCTGGAGGGCATGCTCGTCCAGGTCAAGGACGTCCGGGTGGTCCAGGCCACCGACAAGTACAACGAGCTGTGGGTCGCCGCCGACCGCCAGGACCAGCGCAGCAAGCGCGGCGGCGTGCTGTACGAGTCCTACCGCGAGCCCAACGTCGGCCGCCTGATGATCCAGCAGCAGGCCGCGGTCTCCCAGCAGCCCTTCCCGGTCGCCAACGTCGGCGACGAGCTGACCGGAGCCACCACCGGCCCGCTGGACTACAACAACTTCGGCGGCTACACCCTCGTCGCCGGCACCGTGGGCACCCTCAAGGACAACCACCTGCAGCGCGAGGTCACCGCGCAGCCGGCCGACCGCGAACTCACCCTCGCCACCTACAACGTGGAGAACCTGGCCCCGAACAACCCGGACGCCAAGTTCGCCGAGCTCGCCCACGGCGTCGTCACCAACCTGCGCTCGCCCGACATCGTCGCCCTGGAGGAGATCCAGGACGACAACGGCTCCAAGAGCGACGGCACGGTGGACGCCAGCCAGACCGTCGCCAAGTTCATCGCCGCGATCAAGGCGGCCGGCGGCCCCGCCTACGACTGGCGCTCCATCGACCCGCAGGACGGCAAGGACGGCGGCGAGCCCGGCGGCAACATCCGCCAGGTCTTCCTGTTCAACCCGCAGCGGGTCTCCTTCACCGACATCGCGGGCGGCGACGCCACCACCGCCGTCGGCGTGACCGGCACCGGCGCCGCCACCGCGCTGACCGCCTCGCCCGGCCGCATCGCGCCGAACGACGAGGCCTGGACCAACAGCCGCAAGCCGCTCGTCGGCCAGTTCGTCTTCCGCGGCCAGAAGGTCTTCGTCATCGCCAACCACTTCAACAGCAAGGGCGGCGACCAGGGCATCGACAGCCGCTTCCAGGCCCCGACCCGCGGCTCCGAGGTGCAGCGCGTCAAGCAGGCCACCGTCGAGCAGGCCTTCGTCGCCGGCCTGCTGGCCGCCGACAAGGAGGCCAAGGTCGTCTCCCTCGGCGACTTCAACGACTACCAGTTCTCGCCCGCGCTCGCCGCGCTCACCAAGGGCGGCGTGCTGCGCGACCTGGTGAACGAGCTGCCGGAGACCGAGCAGTACTCCTACGTCTACCAGGGCAACTCGCAGGTGCTGGACCACATCCTGGTCAGCCCCGAGGTCGGCTACGCCAAGTACGACGTGGTGCACATCAACTCCGAGTTCGCCCAGCAGGCGAGCGACCACGACCCGCAGGTGGTGCGCATCAAGCCGTAGCGTGAGCCGCGGCTATGCTGCCTCCGTCGCCGGTGCCCACCGGCGGCGGAGGCGTTTTCACGGGGGGTCGGCGAACGTGCGGTACCGGATCGAGCGGATCGGCCGCGAGGACTGGCAGCTTCTGCGCGAGGTGCGCCTCGCCCAACTCCTCGACACGCCCATGGCGTTCGGCGAGACCCACGAGTACGCCAGCCACCAGGGCGAGGGCAACTGGCGGGCCCGGACCAACTGGCTCAACGAGCCCGACAAGGTCGGCCTGGTCGCGGTGGACCCCGCGGGGGAGTGGGTCGGCACGATGATCTCCACCGCGAACAAGGACCACCCCGACACCGTCGACCTGATCGGCGTCTGGGTCGCCCCCGCGCACCGCGGCCGCGAACGCGGCGTCGCCGACGCGATGCTGGACACCGCCCTCGCCTGGGCCCGCGACCGCGGCGCCGGCCGGATGCTCCTCGGCGTGCACGAGGCCAACCCCCGCGCCGCCGCCTTCTACCTGCGGCGCGGGTTCGCGTACACCGGCGGCGGGACGCCGTACGTGCTGGACGCGTCGGCGCGGATCCTGGAGATGGCCCTTCCGCTGGAGCACTGACCGGCTCGCGGCGTCGGGCAGCTCGCGGGTGCTAACCGACGTACGCGGCCAGGGCCTCGCCGGTCGGCGTGGAGCGGGCGGCGACCAGCTCGGCCGGGGTGCCCTCGAAGACCACCCGTCCGCCGTCGTGACCGGCGCCCGGGCCCAGGTCGATGATCCAGTCGGCGTGCGCCATGACCGCCGGGTGGTGCTCGATCACGATCACCGACTTGCCGGACTCGACCAGCCGGTCCAGCAGCCCGAGCAGCTGCTCGACATCGGCCAGGTGCAGCCCGGTGGTCGGCTCGTCCAGGATGTAGACCCCGCCCTTGTCCCCCATGTGCGTGGCCAGCTTGAGCCGCTGCCGCTCGCCGCCGGAGAGCGTGGTGAGCGGCTGCCCGAGGCTCACGTAACCGAGCCCGACGTCCGCCAGCCGCTCCAGGATCCGGTGCGCGGCCGGCAGCTTGGCCTCGCCCGAGCCGAAGAACTCCTCGGCCTCGGTCACCGACATCGCCAGCACCTCGGCGATGTCCCGCCCGCCCAGCCGGTACTCCAGTACGGCGGGCTGGTAGCGCTTGCCCTCGCAGTCCTCGCAGGTGGTGGCCACCCCGGCCATCATCGCCAGGTCGGTGTAGACCACGCCCGCGCCGTTGCAGGTCGGGCAGGCGCCCTCGGAATTGGCGCTGAACAGGGCCGGCTTGACGCCGTTGGCCTTCGCGAAGGCCTTGCGGATCGGCTCCAGCAGCCCGGTGTAGGTGGCCGGGTTGCTCCGCCGCGAGCCCTTGATCGCGCCCTGGTCGACCGAGACCACGTCCTCGCCCGAAGCCCCCGACCGCCGGCCCAGCGAGCCGTGGATCAGCGAGCTCTTGCCGGAGCCGGCCACCCCCGTCACCACCGTGAGCACCCCGAGCGGCACGTCCACGTCCACGTCCCGCAGGTTGTGGGTGTTCGCGCCCCGGATCTCCAGCGTCCCGGTGGGCTTGCGCACGTCCTCGCGCAGCGGCGCCCGGTCGGCCAGGTGGCGGCCGGTGACCGTACCGCTGTCGCGCAGCCCGTCCACGCCGCCCTCGTAGCAGACCGTGCCGCCCGCCGTCCCGGCGCCCGGGCCGAGGTCGACCACGTGGTCGGCGATCGCGATGGTCTGCGGCTTGTGCTCCACCACCAGCACGGTGTTGCCCTTGTCCCGCAGGCGCAGCAGCAGCCTGTTCATCCGGTCGATGTCGTGCGGGTGCAGACCGGTGGTGGGCTCGTCGAAGACGTACGTGGTGTCGGTGAGCGAGGAGCCGAGGTGGCGGATCATCTTGACCCGCTGCGCCTCGCCGCCGGAGAGCGTGCCGGAGGGGCGGTCGAGGGAGAGGTAGCCGAGGCCGATCTCCACGAAGGAGTCGAGGGTCTGCCCAAGGGTGGTGAGCAGCGGCGTCACCGAGGGCTCGTCGAGCCCGCCGACCCAGGCGGCGAGGTCGCTGATCTGCATCGCGCAGGCGTCGGCGATGCTGACGCCCGCGATCCTGGACGAGCGGGCGGCCTCGCTGAGCCGGGTCCCCCCGCAGTCCGGGCAGGCGGTGAAGGTGACGGCCCGCTCCACGAAGGCGCGGATGTGCGGCTGCAGCGCGTCCTTGTCCTTGGACAGCATCGACTTCTGGATCTTGGGGATCAGGCCCTCGTAGGTGAGGTTGACGCCGTTGACCTTGACCTTGGTCGGCTCCCGGTACAGGAAGTCCTGCAACTCCTTCTCGGTGTACTCGCGGATCGGCTTGTCCGGGTCGAGGAAGCCGGAGTTGGCGTAGACGCCGACCGTCCACCAGCTGTCGGTCTTCCAGCCGGGGATGGTGATCGCGCCCTCGGAGATCGACTTGGCGTCGTCGTACAGCTGGGTGAGGTCGATGTCGGAGACGCTGCCGCGGCCCTCGCAGCGCGGGCACATGCCGCCGGTGATGCTGAAGCTGCGCCGCTCCTTCACGGTCTTGCCGGCCCGCTCGACGGTGACGGCGCCGGCCCCGCTGATCGAGGGGACGTTGAAGGAGAAGGCCTTGGGGGAGCCGATGTGCGGGGTGCCGAGCCGGCTGAAGAGGATGCGCAGCATCGCGTTGGCGTCGGTGGCGGTGCCGACGGTGGAGCGCGGATCGGCGCCCATCCGCTGCTGGTCGACGATGATCGCGGTGGTCAGGCCCTCCAGGACGTCCACCTCGGGGCGGGCCAGGGTGGGCATGAAGCCCTGGACGAACGCGCTGTAGGTCTCGTTGATCAGCCGCTGGGACTCGGCGGCGATGGTGTCGAACACCAGCGAGCTCTTGCCGGAGCCGGACACACCGGTGAACACCGTCAGCCGGCGCTTGGGGATGTCGACGCTGACGTCCTTGAGGTTGTTCTCGCGCGCGCCGTGGACGCGGATCAGGTCGTGGCTGTCGGCGGCGTGCGGCGCGGGGTTCGCGTCCGTCCTCTTGGGCATCGTCTGGTCTCTCCCTGTCGATCGGGCGGGCCCGTCCCCGCGGTCACCGGTGGATTCCTTCGATCCAACCAGAACCGGCGTGATCCGGTCGGTCCGTCGGTCGGTCGGTCGGTCGGTCCGGTGCCGCGGGCGGCGGGCCCGTCGGGTATCACGGCTACGGCTGTGGTGGCCTGCCGTCGTTCGTCCGGCGCGCCTCGCCGGGTTCAGCGCACCTCGTTGAAGCGGATCAGGTTGCCCGCCGGGTCGCGGAAGGCGCAGTCGCGCGCACCCCACTGCTGGTCGGCCGGCTCCTGCACCAGCTCGGCGCCGCCGGACTTCAGCCGGTCGAAGAGGCCGTCCAGGTCGGGGGTGCCGAGGACGAGCCGGGCGTAGGTGCCCTTGGCCATCATGTCGGTGATGGTCCTGCGCTCGTCCTCGGTGACACCCGGGTCGATCGCCGGCGGCTCCAGCACGAGGGAGACGCCGGGCTGGTCGGCGGGGCCGACGGTGATCCAGCGCATCGTGCCGCCGCCGACGTCGTTGCGGACCTCGAAGCCGAGCAGGTCGCGGTAGAAGGCGAGGGAGGCCTCGGGGTCGGTGTGCGGGAGGAAGGTCCAGTGAATGGTGATGTCGCTCATGACCGCAACGCTAGGCGTGGGCCCGGGCCGGGTGCTTCTCCAAAACTGATCGGTCCGCCCGGCCGGTTCCGTGCGCCCGGTTCCTCAGCAGTCGGGGATGGTGGCGCCGCCGTTGTCCTTGGCGGTGTCGTTGCCCCAGCGGGAGAGGTAGAACGCGGAGACCCACTGGCCGCCGGGGCCGGCGTCCGGGTCGGTCTTCAGCCACCAGTGGTTGTAGCTGCCGCCGCTGGAGACCTCGCGTCCCCAGGCCTTGCAGTAGACGTAGTTGGTGCCCTGGTTCAGCGTGCCGGTGGCGGTGGTGGAGTTCGGCGAGGCGTAGACGTTCGCGGTGGCGAAGGTGTCCACCCAGTACTTGCCGGTGGCGGGCGGGGTGCCGCCGCCCGGGCAGTCGGGGATGGTGGCGCCGCCGTTGTCCTTGGCGGTGTCGTTGCCCCAGCGGGAGAGGTAGAACGCGGAGACCCACTGGCCGCCGGGGCCGGCGTCCGGGTCGGTCTTCAGCCACCAGTGGTTGTAGCTGCCGCCGCTGGAGACCTCGCGTCCCCAGGCCTTGCAGTAGACGTAGTTGGTGCCCTGGTACAGGGTCCCCGTGCTGGTGGTGGAGGTCGGGGAGCCGTACACGGGCGCGTTGGCGAAGGTGTCCACCCAGTACTTGCCGCCGCCCGACGGGGTCGGGGTCGGCGTCGGGGTGGAGTCGCCGGGCCCGTACAGCCGGATCGCGCCGTAGTAGTCGCCGTGCGAGGAGAGCGCCGCCACCTGGACGTAGCCGCCGGAGTAGGGCGCCTCGACGATCCAGCCCTGCCCGAGGTACATCGCGACATGGTGGATGCCGGGGGCGGTGTCGCCGAAGAACACCAGGTCACCGGGGAGCAGCGGTGCGGTCCCGTCCGCCCGGTAGTAGCGGGCGACCGCCCGGGAGGACGGCCACTGGGTCCGGGTGGTGCCGTTGACGACGTCCTCGCCGACCGCCAGGTCGTAGGCGTAGCGGACCATGCCGGAGCAGTCCAGGCCGCGGACGTGGCAGTCGTCGGGGGCGCCGTTGGAGGCGTCGCAGAGGCCGTACGTCAGGCCGGGCTGCGCGCCGTGGCCGCCGCCCCAGGAGTACGGGGTGCCGATCAGCCCGCAGGCGGACCGGACGGCGGCGGTGGCCTGCGGAGCCGCCCCGGTGGACAGCACCCCGCAGGCGGGCGCCGCCTGGGCCTCCCCGGCCCCGGCGAAGAACACCCCGACCGACACCAGCAGCGACAGCAGGGCCGCCCACCGCAGCGGGGCCAGCAGCCACCGTGACAAAGGGTCTATGCGCGTCGTCATGACCGCGAATCCTCCCGGCGCCCCTGACGGCCGGTCAATGGCTCTGCCCCACATGCCGTCCGTGGCCCGGTCACCTGCCGGTCCGCCGCCCGCCCGCACGGCAACCGGCAACACGGGCCGGTCCGTTGCGCCAGACCACGTCAGACCACGTCAGACCACGCCCGGCATCGCCACAACGCGGACGGGGTCCGGTACCTGATCAGGTACCGGACCCCGTCCGATGCTGGAGCGCCAGGCCCGGGTCGCACGGACTCTTCCTACTGAAAGTAGGACGTGCTCTGGTAGCACCACTGACGCCTGACGAGGGATCATTCTCCCTCGCGACAAGAAGAATATTAGCAGCTCAGAACCGGTGCGCCGAACCGCTCCCGGGCGGGCGCGGGTCAGCTCGGCGCCACACCCTCCGTGACGCCCAGCTCCTGGGTCCCCACGACGGACAGCAGTTCCAACTGCTCGGCTCCCGGGCTGCCGGGCGGGGCCGTGAACCAGAGCAGGCGCTGCCGCCCGTCCTCGCTGAGGAGGTTGTGGCAGTCGAGCTCGATGACGCCGAGCAGGGGGTGGAGGATCCTCTTGCGGTCCATGCGGCGCACCGCGACGTCGTGGGTGTCCCAGAGGGCCGCGAACTCCTGGCTGCGCCGGCGCAGTACGGCGACCATCCTCGTGACCTCGGCGTCCCGGCCACGCCGGGCGGCCGCCGCCTGGAGGTCCGCCGCGAACACCCGGGAGTGGTGCGGGTGGTCCTCGGGCGGGTGGATCTCGCGCGCCCGCGGGTCGGTGAACCACCGGTACACGTAGCTCGCCGCCGGGCCGCGGTGCGCCGGGGACTTGCCGAGCAGCGCCCGGGCCAGGTCGTTCTCCACCAGGGTTTCGTGCAGGTCGGTGATGACACGCGCGGGGGTGTTGGACAGCCGGTCCAGGAGTCCGAGGAGCGCGGGCTGCACGTGTGCCGAGGGTCCGTGTTCCGACCGGGGGACCGGCCGTTCGGCCAGGTGGAACAGGTGGTCGCGCTCGTCGCCGTTCAGGCGCAGGGCTCGGGCGAGCGCGGCCAGGGTCTGGGTCGAGGGCTGCACGCCGTTCTTCGCGCTGCCGCGTTCCAGCTCGGTGTAGTAGTCGACCGACAGCCCCGCCAGCTGCGCGACCTCCTCGCGGCGCAGCCCGGGGACGCGCCGGCGCGGGCCTTGGGGGAGGCCGACCTCGCCGGGGCGGATGCGGTCGCGGCGTGTCCTGAGGAAGGCACCGAGCTCTGGAAGGTTCACCCCTCCATGGTCGCCGCTGCGCCGGAGCGCAGCCAGGGGGTGGCATCCCCTGGGTAGACGCAGCCCTGGCTGGGGGCGGGGGACCGGCCGATCGTGGAGGACGCAGCAGGGCCGCCGGCAAGGCCGCGGCCCGAACCCCTATCCACCGCAGGAGCCAGCTATGCCCATCCCCACCTCCCCGGCCGGGACGGCCGCCCCGGCCCGGTCCTCCGCCGCACCCCGCGTCGCGGTCGTCACCGGCGGCTCGCGCGGCATCGGCCGCCGGACCGTCGGCCGGCTGGCCGCCGACGGGTACGCCGTCGTGGTCGGCTACGCCGGCAACCGGGCCGAGGCCGAAGCCGCCGTGAAGGAGGCCGTCGCCGGCGGCGGCGGGGCGATCGCGGTGCGCGCGGACGTCGCCGACGAACACGCGGTCGTGGCTCTGTTCGACGCGGCCGAAGCGGAGTTCGGCGGCGTCGACGCCGTCGTGCACACGGCCGGGCGGATGCACCTGGGGCCGATCGCCGAGCTGGACCTGGCCGTCCTGGACGACCTGCACCGCACCAACATCCGCGGCACCTTCGCCGTCGTCCAGCAGGCCGCCCGTCGGGTGCGTCCCGGCGGCGCGATAGTGACGTTCTCCACCTCCGTGCTGGGGCTGGCCTTCCCGGGCTACGGCGCGTACGCCGCGAGCAAGGGCGCGGTCGAGGCGCTGACGCTGATCCTGGCGCGGGAGCTGCGGGGCCGGGACGTCACCGCCAACACCGTCGCACCCGGCCCCACGGCCACCGACATGTTCCTGGACGGCAAGAACGAGGAGACCGTCGCCCGCCTGGCCGCCCAACCCCCGCTGGAGCGCCTCGGCAGCACTGCCGACATCGCCGAGGTCGTCGCGTTCCTGGCCTCCCCGGCCGGCCACTGGATCAACGGACAGGTCATCCGCGCCAACGGCGGCATCGTCTGAACCGCCCCCAGCCACCCCGTCGGTCAACGGGACCGGACGGCCTGCTCACCCCGGGCAGTTCCCTGTAACACCCCACCGAGAGAAGGAACGACCCGTCATGCCTTTCGCGAACTTCAAGGTCCCCGAGAAGACCCTCACCCCGAAGCAGAAGGAGCAGATCGTCACCCGCACCACCGAGCTGTACGTCGAGATCTACGGTGAGCGCGCCCGCAACACCACCATGGTCCTGGTCGAGGAGGTCGCCGACGGCGGCTGGGGCATCTCCGGCGACGTGCTGACCCTCGCCATGCTCGGCGAGGCGCCGACCGAAACCGGCGACGCCGGCGAGGCCTGACGGCACCGCCGGCACGGAAGCGGTCCGCCGCAGGTCGCGGCGGCCCGCAGCCCCGGGCGGTTCCGTCGGCCCCGGCTCGGCGGGGCAGGTGGGTGTCGGGAAAACAAGCAGGCATGATTGCTTTTTTCTCCGGGCGGTGCCACGCTGCTGCCCGACGGCGCTCGTGCGGGGGCGTCGCCAACTCTTCGGCAGGGGAGGGGCATTGGTGGTCGAGCGGGTGGGGCTGCGGATCGGGAACGCCTCGGGGTTCTACGGGGACCGGTTCGCCGCGGTGCGGGAGATGCTGACCGGTGGGCCGTTGGACGTGCTGACCGGGGACTATCTGGCCGAGCTGACCATGCTCATCCTGGCGCGGGACCGGCTGAAGGACCCGTCGCGGGGGTACGCCCGGACCTTCCTGCGGCAGATGGAGGAGTGTCTCGGGCTGGCGCGCGAGCGCGGTGTGGCGATCGTGGTGAACGCGGGCGGCCTCAATCCGGCGCGACTGGCCGACGAGCTGCGCGAGTTGGCCCGGCGGCTGGGCGTGGAGACGGCCGTGGCGCACGTCGAGGGGGACGACCTGCTGCCGCGCAGGGCGGAACTCGGTTTACCGGAAGGGCTGTTGGCGGCCAACGCCTATCTCGGCGGGTTCGGCATCGCGGCCTGTCTGCGGGAGGGCGCCGAGCTGGTGGTCACCGGCCGGGTGACGGACGCGGCGCTGGTCGTCGGGCCGGGGATCGCGCACTTCGGGTGGGAGCCGACGGACCTGGACGCGCTGGCGGGCGCGGTGGTCGCCGGGCACGTGCTGGAGTGCGGCGCCCAGGCGACGGGCGGCAACTACGCGTTCTTCGGCGAGCACGACGTGACCAGGCCCGGCTTCCCGATCGCCGAACTGCACGCCGACGGCTCCAGTGTGATCACCAAGCACCCGGGGACCGGCGGCGCCGTCACCGTGGGCACCGTGACCGCCCAACTCCTCTACGAGACCGGCGGACCACACTACCTGGGCCCGGACGTGACCGCCCGGCTGGACACCGTCCGGCTCAGTGCGGAGGGCCAGGACCGGGTCCGGATCGACGGCGTCCGGGGCGAGGCCCCGCCGGCCACGCTGAAGGTCGGCCTCAACGCGCTCGGCGGCCACCACAACGAGGTGGTCTTCGTCCTCACCGGTCTGGACGTCGAGGCCAAGGCCGACCTGGTGCGACGGCAGTTCGCCGAGGCCCTGCCGCCCGGGGCCGGCCCGGCCGAACTGCGCTGGACGCTCGCCCGCACCGACCACCCGGACGCCCCGACCGGGGAGGCCGCCTCCGCCCTCCTCCGGCTGACCGCCCGCGACCCGGACCCGGCCAAGGTAGGACGTGAACTCGGCAAGGCCGCTGTGGAGTTGGGCCTGGCCGGCTACCCGGGCTTCCATCTCACCGCCCCGCCGGGGCCGGGTGCGCCGTACGGGGTGTTCACCGCCGCGTACGTCGACGCCAAGACGGTCGAACACACCGCGGTGCTGCCGGACGGCCGCCGGATCGCCGTACCGCCGGCGCCGGTCACCGGCGGATCCGCAGAGGTCGGGCACCGGCTGCCCGAGCCGCTGCCGCCCGGCCCCGCCCGGCGCGCGCCGCTCGGCCTGGTGGCCGGTGCCCGCAGCGGTGACAAGGGCGGCGACGCCAACCTGGGCGTCTGGGCCCGCACGGAGGACGGCTGGCGTTGGCTGGCGCACGTCCTCACGGTCGAGCGGATCAAGGAACTCCTGCCGGAGACGGAGGAGTTGACCGTCACCCGGCATCTCCTCCCGAACCTGTGGGCGGTCAACTTCACCGTCGCCGGGCTGCTCGGCGAGGGCGTCGCCGCCCGGCACCGCTTCGACCCGCAGGCCAAGGCCCTCGGGGAGTGGCTCCGTTCGCGCCACCTCGACATCCCGACCCAGCTCCTCGACAGTCCGGAGGCCGTGTCGTGACCGTCCTGCCCACCCGAATCGACCCGGCCGGGCCGGAGTACGCCGAGCACTGTGCCGCGATGCTCGCCAAGCTCGCCGAGCTGGACGCCGAGCACGCCAAGGCGCTGGCCGGCGGCGGCCCCAAGTACGTGGAGCGCCACCGCAAGCGCGGCAAGCTGACGGCCCGGGAGCGGATCGAGTTGCTGGTCGACCCGGATTCGCCGTTCCTGGAGCTGTCCCCGCTGGCGGCGTGGGGCAGCGAGTTCCCGGTCGGTGCCGCGCTGGTCACCGGCATCGGGGTGATCGAGGGCGTGGAGTGCGTGATCACCGCCAACGACCCGACCGTGCGCGGCGGGGCCAGCAACCCGTGGACGCTGCGCAAGGCGCTGCGGGCCAACGAGGTCGCGCTGGGCAACCGCCTCCCGCTGGTGAACCTGGTCGAGTCCGGCGGCGCGGACCTGCCCAGCCAGAAGGAGATCTTCATCCCCGGCGGCGCCCTGTTCCGCGACCTCACCCGGCTGTCCGCCGCCGGAATCCCCACCGTGGCCGTGGTGTTCGGCAATTCGACGGCCGGCGGCGCGTACGTTCCCGGCATGTCCGACCACACCGTGCTGGTCAAGGAGCGCGCCAAGGTGTTCCTCGGCGGTCCGCCGCTGGTCAAGATGGCCACCGGGGAGGAGGCCGACGACGAGTCGCTCGGCGGCGCGGAGATGCACGCCCGCACCTCCGGCCTCGCCGACCACTTCGCGGTGGACGAGGTGGACGCGGTGCGGCTGGCCCGGCGGATCGTCGCCCGGCTGGACCACCGCAAGCCGGGCCCCGGGCCGGACCGGTTCGCCGAGCCGCCGAAGTACGCCGAGGAGGAGCTGCTGGGCATCGTCCCGGGCGACCTCAAGGTGCCCTTCGACCCGCGCGAGGTGATCGCCCGGCTGGTCGACGGCTCCGACTTCGACGAGTTCAAGCCGCTCTACGGCTCCAGCCTGTGCACCGGCTGGGCCCGGCTGCACGGCTATCCGGTCGGGGTCCTGGCCAACGCGCAGGGCGTCCTGTTCAGCGCCGAGTCCCAGAAGGCCGCCCAGTTCATCCAGTTGGCGAACCAGCGGAACACCCCGCTGCTGTTCCTGCACAACACCACCGGCTACATGGTCGGCAAGGACTACGAGCAGGGCGGCATCATCAAGCACGGCGCGATGATGATCAACGCCGTCGCCAACTCCACCGTCCCCCACCTCTCCGTGCTGATGGGCGCCTCCTACGGGGCCGGCCACTACGGCATGTGCGGCCGGGCGTACGAGCCGCGCTTCCTGTTCTCCTGGCCGAGCGCCAAGTCGGCGGTGATGGGCCCGCAGCAGCTCGCCGGGGTGCTGTCGATCGTGGCCCGGCAGTCGGCGGCGGCGAAGGGGCAGCCCTACGACGAGGACGCGGACGCGGCGATCCGGGCGATGGTCGAGCAGCAGATCGAGGCCGAGTCGCTGCCGGTGTTCCTGTCCGGCCGCCTCTACGACGACGGCGTGATCGACCCGCGCGACACCCGTACCGTGCTCGGCCTGTGCCTGTCCGCGATCCACAACGCGCCGGTCGAGGGCGCACGCGGGTACGGCGTCTTCCGCCTGTGAGCGAGCCTCTGCCAACGGAGCCACCAATGACTTCCACGACGTCGATCGGCAACCTGCTGGTCGCCAACCGGGGCGAGATCGCCCGCCGGGTCTTCCGTACCTGCCGGGAGCTCGGCATCGCGACCACCGCCGTCCACTCCGACCCGGACGCCGACGCCCCGCACGTGCGCGAGGCCGACGCGGCCGTCCGGCTGCCAGGGGCCGCGCCCGCCGACACCTATCTGCGCGGCGACTCGATCGTCCGGGCCGCGCTCGCGGCCGGGGCCGACGCCGTCCACCCCGGGTACGGATTCCTGTCCGAGAGCGCCGAGTTCGCGCAGGCCGTGCTGGACGCGGGCCTGGTCTGGGTCGGCCCGCCGCCGGCCGCGATCGCCGCGATGGGCTCCAAGACCGCCGCCAAGCGCCTGATGGCCGCGGCCGGGGTGCCCGTCCTGGGCGCGCTGGCCGAACCGACCGAGGCGGACCTGCCGGTGCTGGTCAAGGCCGCGGCGGGCGGTGGCGGCCGGGGCATGCGCGTGGTCCACCGGCTGGCCGACCTGCCCGGCGAGTTGGCGGCCGCGGGCGTCGAGGCGGCGAAGGCCTTCGGCTCGGACGAGGTGTTCTGCGAGCGCTACCTGCCCACCGGCCGGCACGTCGAGGTCCAGCTGCTGGCCGACGCGCACGGCACGGTCTGGGCGGTCGGCGACCGCGACTGTTCGCTGCAACGGCGGCACCAGAAGGTGATCGAGGAGGCGCCGGCGCCCGGCCTCCCGGCGGAGGTCCGCGCCGAGCTGCACGCGGCCGCGGTCACGGCGGCCCGCACGATCGGCTACGTCGGCGCCGGCACCGCCGAGTTCCTGCTCGACGAGGACGGCCGGTTCTACTTCCTGGAGATGAACACCCGCCTCCAGGTCGAGCACCCGGTGACCGAGGCGCTCACCGGGCTGGACCTGGTGGCGCTCCAACTCGCCGTCGCCGAAGGGGAGGAGCTGCCGCCGCTGCCGCCGGCGAGCCGCGGTCACGCGATCGAGGCCCGGCTGTACGCGGAGGATCCGGCGAAGGACTGGCGGCCCGCCACCGGCACCCTGCACTGCCTCGAACTCACCGTTCCGCACCAGGAGTTCACCGGCGGTGGTGGCGGGCCGGAGGGATCCGGCGTACGGCTGGACTCCGGGGTGGCGGCGGGCAGCGAGGTCACCCCGCACTACGACGCGATGCTCGCGAAGGTGATCGCCTGGGCGCCGACCCGGGCGGCCGCGGCCCGCCGGCTGGCGGACGCGCTGGCCCGCGCGCGGATCCACGGGCCGTCGACCAACCGGGAGTCGCTGGTCCGGGCGCTGCGGCACCCGGCCTTCCTGGCCGGGCACCTGCACACCGGATTCCTGGCCGAGCACGCCGCGGAGCTCACCCCACCGGACGCCGGGGGCGCCGGCCGCGCGGCCCTGGCCGCCGCGCTGGCCGACGCCGCCGCCCGTCGCACCGCCCTCCCGTCCGGCTGGCGCAACCTGCCCTCCCAGCCGCAGCTCAAGCGCTACCGGGCGGACGACGGAACCGAGTCGGAGGTCCGCTACCGCCTCACCCGGGCGGGGCTGCGGGCTGAGGACCACCCGGACGTCGAACTCGTGAGCGCCGCACCGGAGTCGGTCGTCCTGAGCGAGGGCGGGGTCCGCCGCCGCTACCACGTCACCCGCTACGGCGACCGGGTGTACGTCGACACCCCCGCCGGCGGCACC
The DNA here is from genome assembly GCF_014656195.1 of Kitasatospora xanthocidica. Taxonomy (GTDB): domain Bacteria; phylum Actinomycetota; class Actinomycetes; order Streptomycetales; family Streptomycetaceae; genus Kitasatospora; species Kitasatospora xanthocidica. The sequence goes on from NZ_BNBY01000015.1 coordinate 91,702, forward strand.
GCGCTCACCGCCCTTCCGCGCTTCCCCGACCCCACCGTCCGCACCGAACCCGGAGCCCTGCTCGCCCCGATGCCCGGCACGGTGCTCCGCACCACCGCCGTCGCGGGCGACACCGTCACCGCGGGACAGCCGCTGCTCGTGCTGGAGGCGATGAAGATGGAGCACCGCGTCACCGCACCGGCCGACGGCGTCCTCGTCGAACTCCGCGCCACCCCGGGCCAGCAGGTCGAACCCGGCACCCTGCTCGCCGTCGTCAAGTCCCCCCAAGAGTCGCCGCAAGAGTCCCGCCAAGATGACTGAGGAAGGACCCCACATGTCCGCCATCGGCAGTCAGCTCCTGGAAACCCCCGAGCGCCGGGCCCTGCGCCAGGCCGTCGGCGATCTCGGCCGCCGCTACGGCTCCACCTACTACCTCGCCAAGGCCCGGGCCGGCGAGCCCGCCGACGAACTGTGGGCGGAGGCCGGCAAGGCCGGCTACCTCGGCGTCAACCTGCCCGCCGAGTACGGCGGCGGGGGCGGCGGCATCACCGACCTCGCCATCGTCCTGGAGGAACTCGGCACCGCCGGCTGCCCGTTGCTGCTGCTGATCGTCTCCCCGGCGATCTGCGGCACGGTGATCGCCCGCTACGGCACCGAGGAGCAGAAGCAGCGCTGGCTGCCCGGCCTGGCCGACGGCAGCCGCCGGATGGCCTTCGGCATCACCGAGCCGGACGCCGGTTCCAACGCGCACCGGATATCCACCGTGGCCCGCCGCGACGGCGAGGACTGGCTGCTCACCGGCCGCAAGGTGTTCGTCTCCGGCATCGACCACTGCGACGCGGTGCTGTTCGTGGCCCGCACCGAAGACGCCCGCACCGGCAGGCTCAAGCCCTGTCTGTTCGTCGTCCCGCGCGAGACCCCGGGGTTCGAGTTCCGGCCGATCCCGATGGAGCTGGTCGCCCCCGAGAAGCAGTTCCAGGTCTTCCTGGACGACGTCCGGCTGCCCGCCGACGCCCTGGTCGGCGACGAGGACGCGGGCCTGCTCCAGCTGTTCGCGGGCCTCAACCCGGAGCGCGTCCTGACCGCCGCGTTCTCGCTCGGCCTCGCCCGCCAGGCCCTCGGCAAGGCGGTCGAGTACGCGAAGACCCGTACGGTGTGGTCCACCCCGATCGGCGCCCACCAGGGCCTGGCCCACCCGCTGGCCCAGTGCGCGGTGGAGATCGAGCTGGCCCGGCTGATGACCCAGAAGGCCGGGCTGCTCTGCGACGCGGGCGAGGACCTCGCCGCCGGTGAGGCCGCCAACATGGCCAAGTACGCGGCCGGTGAGGCCGCCGCCCGCACCGTCGACCAGGCGGTGCAGACCCTCGGCGGCAACGGCCTCACCCAGGAGTACGGGCTGGGCGCGCTGCTGGCCGCCACCCGGGTCGGCCGGGTGGCCCCGGTGAGCCGGGAGATGGTGCTCAACTTCGTCGCCCAGCACACCCTCGGCCTGCCGAAGTCGTACTGAGTCGCCGGGTCGCGCTGAGTCACCGGGTGGAGGACAGGTGGGCGAACACCACGGTGTTGGCCTCGTACCCGGTCTTCCGGTCGAACTTGCCGCCGCAGGTGATCAGCCGCAGTTCGGCGCGGTCGGCGCTGCCGCCGCCGTACACCAGGGCGTCCGGGAAGTCCTTCTTCGGGAAGACCTGGACGGAGTCGACGGTGAACACGGCGGTGCGCCGGTCCTTGCGGGTCACCTCGACGGTGTCGCCGGGGCGCAGCAGTCCGAGCCGGTAGAAGACCGCCGGTCCGGTGCGGTTGTCGGCGTGCCCGACGACGAGCGCGTTCCCGGCGGCCCCGGGCGCGGCGCCGTCGCGGTACCAGCCGGTCAGGTTGCGCTGCTCCATCGGCGGGGTGGCCAGCTGGCGGGCGGTGGTGAGTCCGAGGCCGGTGACCGGGGCGTCGACCTTGATCGAGGGGATCCGGATCCTGGTCGGCGGCGAGGCCGGCAGCGGTGGCGCGGCGGGCACCGGTGGCGGGGTGGGCGCGGCGGCCGGTGCCGGGGTGGGCACGGTGGCCGGTGACGGTGCGGCGGCCGGTGAGGTGGCGGGGACGGGCGGCAGCGGCGGCCCGTTCCGGCCGGTGGTGCCGTCGTGGACCATCCAGAGGCCGCCCGCCGCTAGCACCAGCGCGGCGACCCCGGCCCGCCAGGGGCCGGAGCCGTCGCGCGGGGCGCGGTGCGGACGGTCAGGAACCGGCATTGTGTCCGGGACGGCGGCGCAGCGCGCGGACGCCGAGCCCGCCGGCGCCGACGACCAGGGCGACGCCGCCGATCACCTCGGCGGCGTTCGCCCCGGAGGTGCCGCCGCCGCCGGTGCCGACCCCGCCGTGCGGGCCGGGTGTGGGCGAGTGGCCGGGCGAGTGGCTGGGCGAGACGCCGGGGGAGGGGCTGGTGGAGGGTGAACCACTCGGCGAGGGCGAACCGCTGGGCGACGGGGAGCCGCTGGGCGAGGGGGAGCCGCTGGGCGAGGAGGAGGGCGAGGACGAGGGTGACGAGGTGGCGCAGGAGACGTCGAAGACCTTCTGCTTGGCGTTGCCGGTCTCGCCGACGAACGTCCATTCGAGCTTGTAGTGCCCGTCCGGAAGGCTGTACGTCTGGGTGGAGCCGGTGCCGTTGGTCAGCACGATCGAGCCGGCCAGCACCAGGGCGTTGCCGGTCGGCGGCTGCTGCGAGATGGTCCAGCTGACCAGCTGGAGGGTGTCGAAGTTGAAGGCGTCCAGGTAGAACCGGCAGACCTTGGGTTCGTCCCGGGTGTCGTCCACCGGAGTGGTCTCATTGTGGATCTTGACGTCACCGTTGTCGCCCGGCGCGGCCAGCGCGGCCGGGGCGGCGCCGAGGGTGAGCGCGAGGGCGGCGCCGGCTGCGGCGAGCAGCCGACGGGCCGGTGGGAGGGGATGGGAGGTGGTGCGCACGGGGCTGCTCCAGGGTTCTGGGCCGCACCCGGGGGCGGGCGGCCGTGGTCCAACACCGTCGGGGTGGGCGGCCCCGGGGGCAACCGCGCCACGCGGGCGCCGGCGCCGGTTCCCCACAATGGCCCAGCCTCCCCCCTGACTGTCCGTATGCTCCTGAGCGCGCCCTCGCAGGTTTTGTTGCAGCGTCAACTTCCTTACTGGAGGCATGCCTTGGTGTTCCGAAGCGAGTTCCCGGACGTCCCCGTGGTCGACCTGCCGATCCATGACGCGGTCCTCGGTGCCGCGGCCCGGTACGGGGACCGGCCGGCCCTGATCGACGGCCTCACCGGGGAGCGGGTCAGCTACGCGCAGCTCGCCGCCGCCGTCGAGCGGGTCGCCGCCGCCCTGGCCGGATCAGGCCTGACCCGGGGCGACGTGCTCGCCCTCTTCAGCCCCAACTCGACCGCGTACCCGATGGCCTACTACGGCGCAACCCGGGCCGGCGCCACCGTGACCACGGTGTCCTCGCTGGCCACGCCCGCCGAACTGGCCGGCCAGCTGCGCGACAGCGGCGCCCGCTGGCTGGTCACCGTCTCCCCGTTCCTGCCCACCGCCCGTACCGCCGCCGCCCTGCTCGCCGAGGAGGGCCGGCCGCTGACCGAGATCGTCGTGCTGGACGGCGCCGACGGACACCGCTCGCTCGCCGACCTGCTGGCCGTCTCCGGTCCCGCCCCCGAGGTGGCCATCGACCCGGGCGAGGACATCGCCGTGCTGCCGTACTCCAGCGGCACCACCGGCCTGCCCAAGGGCGTCATGCTCACCCACCGCTCGATCGCCACCAACCTCGCCCAGTGCGACGCCCTCTACCGCCCCGCCGAGGGCGAGCGGGTGCTGGCCGTCCTGCCCTTCTTCCACATCTACGGCCTCACGGCCCTGCTCAACCAGCCGCTGCGCTGCGGCGCCACCGTGGTCGTGCTGCCCCGCTTCGAGCTGGAGCAGTTCTGCCGCGCCGTCGAGGAGCACCGGGTGCAGGCCCTGGTGGTGGCGCCGCCGATCGCGCTCGCCCTGGCCAAGCACCCGGTCGTGGAGCGGTTCGACCTCTCCTCCGTCGAGTACCTGCTGTGCGCCGCCGCCCCGCTGGACCACGAGCTCGCCGCCGCCTGCGCCCGCCGCCTCGGCCTGACGCACCTGCTCCAGGGCTACGGCATGACCGAGCTGTCCCCGGTCACCCATGTGGTCTCCCCCCGGGAGAGCGAGCCCTCGCGCGGCTCGGTCGGCCGGATGGTCCCCTCCACCGAACTGCGGATCGCCGCCCTGGACGGCTCCGACGGCGACCTCGGCGCCGGGGAGCGCGGCGAGCTGCTGATCCGCGGCCCCCAGGTGATGAAGGGCTACCTCGGCCGTCCCTCCGAGACCGCCGCCGTGGTCGACGCCGAGGGCTGGCTGCACACCGGGGACGTCGGCTTCGTGGACGAGCGCGGCTACCTGCACATCGTCGACCGGGTCAAGGAGGCCGTGCTGCTCGGTCACCCGCAGATCGCCGACGCCGCCGTGATCGGTGTCCGGGACGCCGACGGCACCGAGTGCCCCAAGGCCTTCGTGGTCCGCGCCCCCGGCAGCGGCCTGACCGCCGAGGAGGTCACCGGGTACGTCGCCGGACAGGTCGCCCCGTACAAGAAGGTCCGCGCGGTGGAGTTCGTGGACGCCGTCCCCAAGTCCGCGGCCGGCAAGATCCTCCGCCGCGAACTGCGCGCCCGCGAGGCCGCGCGCGCCGCCGTCGGCTGAGCCCGCCGCCGACCGGCACCGGGCCCGCCGTTCGACCGGTACCGCGCCCGCCGTCCGACCGGCGCCGGGCCCGCCGCCGACCGGAGTGGACGGGCCCCGGCGGGCGCGGACCGGTGCCCGTCTGTGAGGATCGACCCGCCGCGCCCCCACCGGAACAGGAGCCGCCCGCAGCCATGACCAGCCACGCCACCGCCCGCACCCCCCAGCAGGACCGCAGCCGCGCCACCCGGGCCCGGCTGCTCGCGGCGGCCGTGGACTGCCTGGCCGAGCTCGGCTGGAACGGCTCCACCGTCAGCGTCGTCGCCGAGCGGGCCGGGGTCTCCCGGGGCGCCGCCCAGCACCACTTCCCGACCCGCGAGGACCTCTTCACCGCGGCCGTCGAGCACGTCACCGCCGAGCGGCTGGCCGCCGTCCGCGCCCACGCGGACGAGCTGCCGGCCGCCGGCCCCGACCGCACCCGCGCCGTGGTCGACATGATCGTCCGCCTCTACACCGGCCCGCTGTTCCGCGCCGCCCTGCACCTGTGGACCGCCGCCGCCACCGAGCAGGCCCTGCGCGAGCGGATCATCACGCTCGAGGGTCACGTCGGCCGGGAGGCCCACCGGGCCGCCGTGGAATTCCTGGACGCCGACGAGAGCAGGCCGGGCGTACGCGAATCGGTGCAGGCCACGCTGGACCTCGCGCGCGGGCTGGGACTGGCCAACCTGCTCACCGACGACAGCCTCCGACGATCCGGAGTGATCCGGCAGTGGGCGGGCGTTCTTGAGGGTACGCTGCGCCCGGTACGCCCATGACGCCCGTACACCGGGAGCGACCGGGAAACCCCTGACCAAGGGGTCGCCGGGCGGCCGATGTCCGTGCAGTCTGGAGAAGAATCCCGGCCGGAACGGACCGCGAGGCCCACCCGGCCGGGCACGAGCCGAACCGGGGTGCTGCCTGATCATGCACGGACACGAGTGGGACGCGACCGACGCCGCCGACCCTGCCCCGGGCCGCACTCCGGCCCGTCCCGGTCCCGTGGGCACGAGTCCCACAGGCACGAGTCCGGAAGGCACGAGCCCCGCAGTCACGACACGTTCCGAAGGTCACCGGCTCGTCCCGCTCGCCACGGCCCTGCTCCAGGGCGACGGCCTGATCCTGCACTGGAGCGAGGACGCCGAGGCGCTGCTCGGCTACACCTCCGAGGAGGCCGTCGGCAGTCACGCCGCCCAGCTGCTCACCACCGGCGGCGACCGCACCGAGGTGCTGGGCCTCTTCGAACGGATCATGGGCGGCACCGGCTGGTCCGGGGTCTTCCCGGTCCGTCACCGCGACGGCCACACCGTGGACCTGGAGTTCCGCACCCACCCCATCGCCGGCCCGGGCGGCACCCTGCTGCTCCTCGCCACCGCCTCCGACACCCGCGCCGTGCACGCCGTCGAGGCCGACCTCGCGGTGCTGGACGGCATCTTCGGCCGCTCCCCGATCGGCATGGCCGTCTACGACACCGACCTGCGCTACGTGCGGATCAACGAGGCGCTGGCCCGGATGAACGGCGTGCCGGTCGCCGCGCACCTCGGCCGCCGGATATCCGCCGTCCTGCCCGGCATCAACAGCGCCGAGATCGAGCAGACCATGCGGCAGGTGCTGAAGACCGGCAAGCCCGTGGTGGACGCCCGCTCGCACGGCCGCGTTCCCGGCGACCCCAAGCGGGACCGCGCCTGGTCCGCCTCCTACTTCCGCCTGGAGGACCCCAGCGGCCGGGTCTTCGGCGTCTGTTCCTCCATCATCGACGTCACCGAGCGCTCCCAGGCCGAGGCCCGCGCCGCCCGGGCCCAGGAGCGGCTCGCCACCATCGCCGAGGCCACCGCCCGGATCGGTACCACCCTCGACCTCCAGCGCACCGCCGAGGAGCTGATCGAGGCCGTCGTCCCCCGGTTCGCCGACTTCGCCACCGTCGACCTGCTGGAGCCGGTGCTGCGCGGCTCCGAGCCCACCGCGATCCCCGCCGACCGGACCGTCACCCTGCGCGCCGTCGCCGTCGGGGAGGAGTACGAGACCGGCCTCGCGCACGCCGTGGACGTCGTCGGCGAGACCTCCGAGTACGCCCCCGACCGCAGCTACACCCAGTGCCTGCGCAGCGGGAAGCCGCTGCTGCGGGCCCACGTGGACGAGGAGGTGCTGCGCGGGCTGGTCTCCAGCGAGGACCGGGTCGCCCCCGGGATGGCGGCGGGCATCCACTCGTACCTGATGGTGCCGATCACCGCCCGGGGCATGGTGCTCGGCGGCTCCGAGTTCATCCGGATGCGCAACCCCGAGCCGTTCACCGACGCCGACGTCGCCCTCGCCGAGGAACTGGTCGCCCGCACCGCGCTGGCGCTCGACAACGCCCGGCTCTACCGCCGCGAGCGGGAGACCGCCCTCACTCTGCAGCGCAGCCTGCTGCCGCAGGAGGTGCACCGCACCCTCGGACTGGAGATCGCCTACCGCTACCTGCCCAGCAGCGTGACCAGCGAGGTCGGCGGCGACTGGTTCGACGTGGTCCCGCTGTCCTGCGGGCGGGTCGCCCTGGTGGTCGGCGACGTGATGGGCCACGGCATCCGGGCCGCCGCCACGATGGGCCAGCTGCGCACCGTCGCCCGGACCCTCGCCACCCTCGACATGCCGCCCGAGCAGGTCCTCACCCGGCTGGACGAGACCGCCTCGGGAATCGGCGAGGGCCAGTTCGCCACCTGCATCTGCGCGGTCTACGACCCGCTGGAGCGCACCGTCCAGGTGGCCTCGGCCGGGCACCTGCCGCCGGTCCGGGTCGCCCCCGACGGCACCGCCGAGAAGGTCGAGGTGCCGCCCGGCGTGCCGCTGGGCGTGGGCGGGGTGGCCTTCGAGTCCATCGAGTTCGCCATCCCCGAGGGCGGCATGGTCGCGCTGTACACCGACGGCCTGGTCGAGCGGCGCGGCCAGGACCTGGACGACGGGATCGACCTGCTGGCCCGCACGCTCTCCGGGCCCGGCCGGACCCTGGAGGAGAACTGCGACGCCGTGCTGGCCGCTCTGGTCACCGACGGCACCGAGGACGACATCGCGATGATCATGGCGCGGGTGCTGCCGCTGCCCGCCGACCGGATCGCCACCCTCCCGCTCAGCGGCGGCGGCCGGCTGCCCGGGCGGGCCCGCCGCTTCACCCGGGCCACCCTGGAGGCCTGGAACCTGACCGCGCTCACCGACTACGCCGAGCTGCTGGTCAGCGAGCTGGTCACGAACGCCCTGCTGCACGCCGACGCCCCGCGCCGGCTGCGGCTCTTCCGCGACCGGGTGCTCACCGTCGAGGTCTCCGACGCCGGCGGCCAGACCCCGCAGCTGCGTCCCTTCGCCGAGCAGGACGAGGGCGGGCGGGGGATGTTCCTGGTCAGCGAGCTGGCGCAGCGCTGGGGCAGCCGGCTCACCCGGGACGGCAAGGTCGTCTGGGCCGAGCTGGAGCTGCCCTTCGGGGCGAGGCAGTAGCGGGCGGACCCGCCGGTTCAGCCGGACCGGTCGGACCCGGCGGAACAACCGGAACGGTCGGCCGGAAAACGGAAACGGCCGTTCTCGTCAGGAGAACGGCCGTTCCGTAGGGGGAGCGGGTCACGCGCGGACGGTCTCCGACGCCTCCGACTCCTCGGACGTCTTCGCGACCTCCGCGACCTCCGCGACCTCAGAGGCCCCCGAGGCCGCGACGGGCGTCCCCGCCGCCGCGCCCGGCCCGGACAGCCCGCGCAGCAGCCGCCAGGCCATCACGGCCGCGCCGACCAGCAGGGCCGCGGCCAGCAGCCCGGCGCTGTTCATGCCGCTGACGAAGACCTGCTTGGCGCTCGCCAGCAGCGGCTGCGCCAGCTCCGGCGAGAGCCCCTGCGCGGCCTCGACCGCCGAGCCCAGCGACTCGCCGGCCCGGGCGGCGACCGCCGGGTCCGTCCCGGCCGGGACGGCCAGCCCGTTCGCGTAGATCGAGCCGACCACCGAGCCGACCAGGGCGATGCCGAGCGCGGTGCCCAGCTCGTACGCCGTCTCGGAGACCGCCGAGGCGGCCCCGGCCTTGTCGGCGGGCGCGGCGCTCAGCACCAGGTCGGCGCCGAGCGTGTAGACCACGCCCTCGGCCGTCCCGACCAGCAGGAAGGAGGCGGCCAGCATCAGGTAGGTGGTGTCCTGCCCCAGCCAGCCGAGCACGCCGACGCCCAGACCCATCGCCAGCAGACAGGCCGTCAGCGCCCCGCGGGCGCCGAAGCGGCGGGCCACCCGGGCGGTCAGCAGACCGCCGACCACCGAGCCGGCGAAGGCCGGCAGCTCGGCCAGGCCGGCCTGCAGCGGCTGGTAGCCGCGGACCAGCTGCAGGTACTGCGAGACCACGAAGATCACACCGGAGAGCCCGACCAGGGAGATCGCCGAGGCCGAGACCGCCGCCGTGAACCGCCGGTCGCGGAACAGCCGGACGTCGAGCAGCGGGGTCTCCAGCCGCAGCTGGCGGCGGACGAAGACGGTCAGCGCGGCGGCGCCCAGCGCGAAGGTGACCGGGACGTCCCAGCGGCCGACGCCGTGCGCGGCGGCCTCCTTGACCGCGTAGACCACGCCGATCACCCCGGCCAGCGACAGGAGGACGCTCAGCACGTCCCAGCGGCCCGGCTTGGGGTCCTTGGACTCCGGCAGCAGCCAGAAGCCGAGGCCCAGCAGCAGGAGCAGCACCGGGATGTTCATCAGGAACACCGAACCCCACCAGAAGTGCTCCAGCAGCGCCCCGCCGACCACCGGCCCGAGCGCGGCGCCGGCGGTCGCGGCCGCGCCCCAGATGCCGATCGCGGTGGCCCGCTCCCGGTCGTCCGGGAAGAGGCCGCGGATCAGCGACAGGGTGGAGGGCATGATCGTCGCCCCGGCGACGCCGAGCAGGGCGCGGGCCACGATCAGCCAGCCCGCGCTGGGCGCGTAGGCGGCCAGCAGCGAGGCGGCGCCGAAGGCGGTGGCACCGGCCAGCAGCAGCTTCTTGCGGCCGATCCGGTCGCTCAGCGCGCCCATGCTGACCAGCAGGCCGGCCAGGACGAAGGAGTAGGAGTCGCCGATCCAGAGCAGCTGGGTGCCGCTGGGGCGCAGCGTCTCGCTGATCGACGGGATGGCGAGGGAGAGGACGGTCGCGTCCAGCGCGACCACGGTCACGGCCAGGACGAGGACGGCGAGGCCGGTCCAGCGCTGGCGGGCGGTCAGGGAACTCATGGCTTATCGGTGTCCGGTCTGCAGTCGGTGGTGCTGCGGTCCGAGGTGAGGGGGTCGGTGGTGCCGGGGTCGGCGGTGCTGTGGCCCGCGGTGGCGCCGGTGGCCTCCGGTCTGCGCAGGGCGCCGCCGAGGAAGAGCTCGGCGAGCGAGAAGGCGGCGTCGCGCGGGGCGAGCCGGCCGTCCTGGATGGCCCAGCCGACGCCGGCGACCAGGTCGAAGAAGGCCTCGCTCAGCCAGGCGGCGCTCAGCTCGATCCGGAACGCGCCCTGCTGCTGGCCGCGCAGGAAGAGCGCGTGCAGCCGGGCGATCTGGAGCTCCCAGAGGTCGTTGATCTCGTCGTTGTCGTAGAGCTGGTTCTCGCCGGCGAGGAAGGCGCAGAGCATGGCGTCCGGCACCGAGGCGTCGACCAGGCGGCGCAGCGCGGGCTCGGCGTCGCCCTCCTCGACCCCGGCGGTGTCCAGTGCGGCGGCGAACCGGCGCAGGCCGAGCAGGCCGACCTCGCGGATCAGCGCCTCACGGCCCGGGAAGAGCCGGTGCAGCGTGGCGCGGCTGATGCCGGCGGCGCGCGCGATCTCGTCCAGGTGGGCGGTCGGGCGGCGGGAGAGCACGCCGACGGCGGCTTCGAGGACGGTGTCGCGGTCGGTGGCCATGCGGCGAGTCTAGTTCATTTGAGACATTGATGTCTCAAAATTAAAAGGCGAGTCTCAGATGATCCGCTGAGCGGAGGGCGTCCGGGCAGCAAAAAACCGGGGGCGGCGGGTGCCGTCCCCGGTCGGGGTGCTGCTGACGCGTCGGTCGACGCCGGTCGGCTCAGCTCTGGTTGTAGAAGCCGGTCTCGTCCAGCGGGCGGTCGATCACCATGACCTCGACGTCGGCCGGAGTGAGCAGGAAGACCCTGCGGGCGATCCGCTCGATGCCGCCGCGGGTGCCGAAGATCAGCCCGGAGGCGAAGTCGACCATGCGCTTCGCCTCGGCCTCCGTCATCTCGGTGAGGTCCATGACCACCGGGGTGCTCGCCCGGATGTGCTCACCGACCGTGCGGGCCGCCTCGAAGCCCGTCGGCCGCAGGGAGACGATCTTCGTGGGTGAGGGGACGGCAGGCACCGTCTCCTGGTCCACCCACTCGTCGTCGTACACCGCGGCCGGGTAGTTCCCCGAGGGCATCAGCCACCCGTTGTGGTGCTCGTCGCGAAGTGCTCCCATGCCGCGCCTCCCTGCCTCGTCCCGTCTGGTCCCCCCGGTGGTGCGTGCCGTTCTTGACACGTCATCCACTCGTCGGAACTGTCCGAGTATCGCACTGTTCACCGGTCCCGTGCCCGCTCGCGACCCCCGTACGAGTCGTGCCGCGCCGGAAACCCGGGCGGACCCGGGCAAAGAGAGCAGACGCGGTGAGCCTCCGTACGGTTGCGCGCGTAGACCATATCGGTAGTGGCCGCCGGTTAATTGACCTTCTGTCAACAATGCGGAAACGATTTCGCGCGGCGGCTCACTCGCCGGTCGCGCCGTCGATCAATTCGCGCAGAAGATCGGCGTGGCCGTTGTGTCGCGCGTACTCCTCCACCATGTGCGCGAGGATCCAGCGGAGCGTCACTTCCTCGCCGCGGCGCGGCCGCCTGGCCACCGTGTCCAGCGGCAGGCCGGCCGCCGCGGCGCGGGCCGCCTCGACCTCGGAGCGCCAGGTGGCGAAGTCGGCCGCGACGTCGGCGGTGTCGACGTGGTCGAAGTCGCCGTCCGGATCGGCCTCGGTCCAGTAGATGCCGCTGGTGAGCTCCCCGCCGCCCAGGATGATCTGGAACCAGTAATGCTCCACCTCGGCCATGTGCCGGACCAGGCCGAGCAGCGAGAGGGAGGACGGCGGGACGGAGCGCAGGCGCAGCTGGTCGTCGGTCAGCCCCTCGCACTTGAGGGCCAGGGTGGCGCGGTGGTAGTCGAGGAAGGAGGTGAGGGTGGCGGCCTCGTCGGCGGCCATCGGCGGGTCCACCCGCGGGTTCGATTCGGTCATGCGGGCCATCCTGGCGTCCGGCGCCGAGGGGGCGCGACTCATTTGTTCGCCCGGTCTGCTTCGTCCGGCCGTGACGCCGGGCTGCCGCTGAGCCCGCCTGCCGCTCAGGCGGCCGTCGTCCGGCGGCGGGTCCTGGCCGCCCGCCAGAGCCCGGCCACGGTGCCCAGCCCCAGCAGCGCGATCACCCCCGCCGACAGCAGGAAGGCCGCGGACCCGGGCTCGCCCGAGCTGGCCGCCGCCGTCACGTAGACCGCCGTGGTCGGCACCGAGCCGACGGCGGTGCCGAGGACGAACGGCCGGAAGCGTGCCCCGGAGAAGGCGGCGCCGTAGTTGACCGCCTGGAACGGCATGCCGGGCAGCAGCCGCAGCACCAGCACGCTGCGGAACCCCTGCTCGGTGAAGCGCCGGTCCAGGGCGCCGAGCACCTTGCCCCGCAGGTACGGGCGGAGCGCGTCCCGCCCGAGCCCCCGGCCGAGGCCGAAGGCCAGGGCGGCGCCCAGCGTGGTGCCGAGCACGGCCAGGAGGACGCCCTGCTGGATGCCGAGGAGCAGCCCGGCCGCCGCGTTCAGCGCCGGCCGGGGCACGAAGGCCACCGTCGCCACCGCGTAGACCAGGGCGAACAGCGGCCCGAACCAGTACCAGGGCATCCGGTCCGCGAGCCCGCCGGACAGCAGCTCCGTCGGGCTCCACAGCAGCAGCGACCCGGCCGCCGCGCCGAGCAGGGCGATCAGCAGCGCCGGCCGCCACCAGGACGGACGCGGCGCGGCGGGGGGTGCGGGGGTGGGTTCGGGCGCTGGCACCGCCCGAGCCTAACCGGGGCCAGGGCCTACCAGGGCACCGGGCTGGACGGTGGTGTGTGACCGGGCCGGGCCGGGCGGGGTCAGCGCCACGGCGGGTCGTAGCGCCAGAGCTGGTTGACGGCGGACTCGGTGGGCTGCCACTGGATGACCGGGGTGCCGTCGTCGGCGCTGCCGCCGGAGACGTCCAGGAAGAGCCGGCTGGTGGAGTTCTGGAGGTAGAAGTAGGCCGAGCGCGGGGGGATGACCATCTGCCACCGCTGGTTGGTGCCGCCGTCGCAGGTCCACTGGTCGGCCTGGGTGCCCCAGACCGTGCTGTAGCCGGGTATCTCCAGGCACTTCCCGCTGTGGGCGTTGACGAGCCGGCCGTCCCCGCTCCAGATCCACTGCTGGTTGGCGCCGCCGGTGCAGGTCCACTGGCGGACGGGGGCGCCGTCGTCGGTGCGCCAGTCGGCGACCTCCAGGCACTTGGTGGTGGCCCCGTTCACGAACGTCCGGGGGACGCCCTCGGAGCCGGGTGTGATCACGTCGGCGCGGGCCGGGGCGGCGAGTGCGAGGGCGAGGGCGCCCGCGGCGGCGAGGGCGCCGGCGGCGGTTCGCAGGCGGTGGCGGTCGGGTGCTGCGGTCATGGGTTCCCCCCTGGGATGGTGGTCATGGAGCCGTTGACATCGAACGGGAGTTCGATGTGCAGGGCGGACGGTATCGCTGCTCGGCGGCCCGGGCGGCCGCGGGGTCAGCTGTAGGGGTCCTTCTCTGGGTTGTAGTGCCAGAACTGGTTGGCCCCGGCGGAGTACTCCCACTGGATCACCGGGGTGCCGTCGGCCAGTGCGCCGCCGGAGACGTCCAGGACGAGGCCGCTGTTGGCGTTCACGATCCGGCGTGGGGTGCCGGGGTGGCTGGCGGGCGGGTCGCTCCACTTCTGGTTGGTGCCGCCGTTGCAGGTCCACTGGCCTGCCTGGGTGCCCCAGGTGGTGCTGTAGGCCGGGATCTCCAGGCACTTGCCGCTGTACTGGTTGATCCAGCCGGTGGCCGTCTGGGTCCACTTCTGGTTGGCGCCACCGGTGCAGGTCCAGATCCGGACGGGGGCGCCGTTGTCGGTGCGCCAGTCGGCGACCTCCAGGCAGAGGTCGTTCGGTCCGGCGTACATCCCGGTGCGGATCTCGGCAGGGCCGAAGTCCGCGGCGGCGGGTGCCGCCGGGGTGGTGAGGGCCACCGCGGGGGCGGCGACGGCGGTGGCCACGGCGGTGGCGAGGACGGTGGTTGCGGCGGCGAGCCGCGAGCGGCGGAACATCGGTCGACCTCCGTTGGTGCGGTTCGGCGCGACCCGGCGAGGAATCCGGGCAGGAGTCGCCGGGAGTCCCGGGCCGCGACGGAGTGTTCGACGGCCGAGGGTTCGAAGAAGTTGTGCGGTGCACCCGGACAGGTGAAGAAATCGTGCGGGCGGCCCGCGTCGGTGAGGTCGGCGTCCAGCCTCTCCGGGGTGAGCGCGGGCAGGTGGGGCAGCCGGTTCGGCGGCTCGCCGAAGTCCGGTGGGCGGTTTTCCGGATCGGCCCCGGCGGTCCGCCGGTGGAACGCGGAAAAGGCCTTTGTTGTCCGGCAGGACGAGTACGCCGGCCCCGGCGGTGAATTCCGGGCAGGCCCGGAAAGCGCCGAATTCGGCGCCTTCCGCAGAGGTCAGGGAGAGCGGCGAGGCCTCCGCCAGTGGCTGTACGGCGGGGGAGAGGGCGGGTGGGGCGGCATCCGGGCCGTGGCACCCGGGGATTCCCCACCGGCACGCGAAAACCGCCGGGCGCGGCTGCACCCGGCGGTCGGCGATGCCGGCGGGGAAATCCCGTGGGAATTCACCGTCATATCGCGGAGAGGTCTTTTCCGGCAGGCCTTTCCACTTCCGACGCGGTCGCGTTCTCCCCGGTGGAATTCCGTTCGGCGAGGCGCAGCGCGCCGGCGCTCAGCAGCAGGGCGAAGGCGAGCGCGGTGACCAGCCCGAAGGAGACGGTCAGCGAGGTGGCCTGGGCGAGGGCGCCGATGACCGCCGGGGCGATCAGGCCGGAGGTGTAGGTGACGGTGGCGACGCCCGCGATGGCCTGGCTGGCGTTGGTGCCGATCCGGCCTGCGGCGGCGAAGGCGAGCGGGACGATGACGGCGATGCCGATGCCGATGAGCGCGAACCCGGGGATGGCCAGCGCCGGGCTGTCGGCCGCGACCACCAGCAGGCCGCCCGCGGTGGCGACGGCGCCGCCGAGGCGGGTGGTGCGGACGGCGCCGAGGCGGCGGATCGCGGTGTCCCCGGCGAGCCGGCTGACCGCCATGGTGAGGGAGAAGGCGGTGTACGAGGCGGCGGCGACGGTGGCCGAGGCGCCGGTGACGTCCCGCAGGTAGACGCCGCTCCAGTCCATCGAGGCGCCCTCGGCGAAGACCGCGCAGAAGCCGACCAGCCCGATCACCAGCGAGCTGCGCGGCGGCAGCGCGAACCGCGGCGGCTCCTCCGCGCCCTCCTGCGCCCGCAGGTCGGGCAGGCCGCGGCAGACCGGCTGGGCCAGGGCGAGCAGGACCAGCGCGGTGACGGCCAGCTGGAGCCGGGCGTCCAGGTCGAGGTGGGCGGCGAGGATGCCGAAGGCGGAGGCCAGCAGGCCGCCGGCGCTCCACATCCCGTGCAGGCCGGACATGATCGAGCGGCCGAGCCGCTCCTCGATCTCCACGCCCTGCGCGTTCATCGCGACGTCCGCCATGCCGGCCGTGGCCCCGTACACCAGCAGCACCGCGCAGAGCGCGGGCAGCGAGGGGGCGAGCGCGGGCAGGGCGAGGGCCAGGCACCAGACGGAGAGCAGCCCGCGCACCGCCGCCCGCCCGCCGTAGCGGTGGACGAAGCGGCCGGCCAGCGGCATCGCCAGGGAGGAGCCGACGGCGGGCATCACCAGGGCCAGGCCGAGCTGGCCGGCGGAGAGGTCCAGGCGGTCCTGGATCCACGGGATGCGGGTGACGAAGCTGCCGCTGACGGCGCCGTGCACGCCGAAGACCAGCGCGATGCTCGCGCGGGCCCGGCGCGGTTCGGTCAGTGGTTCCGGTGGTGGTGCGGTGGTGCGGTCCATCGGCGTTCCCTCCCGGTCGCGCGTGGGGGCGCGACAGTGCCCTGTGGGTGGCCTTGCTGACAGTGAAGCGCGGGTGCGCGCGGTCCGGCCCGGTCCGGTCCGTCCGGGCCATGCGGTGGAGACGGCCGTCCGGTCGACGGTTCGATAAACTATCAGGAAGGGACCCTGATAGAAACACTCTGGAAGGATGACCGGCCATGACCACCGCGCGTACGGCAACGCCGAGCACCGCCCGGGCGATCAACGACCGGCTGGCGCTCAACCTCCTGCTCGAACAGGGCCCCCTGACCGCGACCGAGCTCCGCGACCTCACCGGCCTGTCCCGGCCGACCGTCGCCGACCTGCTCGAACGCCTCCAGCGCACCGGCCTGGTGGCCGTCGTCGGGGAACGCGGCGAACAGCGGCGCGGCCCCAACGCCCGGGTCTACGCACTGGTCGCCTCCCGCGCCCACATCGCCGCCTTCGACGTCCGCGCCGGCGGCGTCAGCCTGGTCGTCGCCGACCTCGCCGGGCGCACCCTCGCCACCGCCGAGGTCCCGGTCGAGGGCGGCGGCGGGCCCGACACCGCCGCGGCGATCACCGCCACCCTGCTGGAGACCGCGCGCGGCGCCGGCGTCGAGCGGCTGCACACCGTCGCGGTCGGCGCCCCCGGGCTCGTCGACCCCGCCACCGGACGGCTGCAGAGCACCGGCAAGCTCCCCGCCTGGCACGCCGAACTCCTCGCCGCACTGGAGGAGCTGCCCGGCACCGAGGTGATCCTGGAGAACGAGGTCAACCTGGCCGGGCGGGCCGAGTACCGGGTCGGCGCGGCGCGCGACCGCGACACCTTCGTCCTGATGTGGCTCGGCCACAGCGTCGGCGCCGCCGTCATCCTGGACGGGCGGCTGCGCCGCGGCTTCTCCGGCGGCACCGGCGAGATCTGCTTCCTGCCCGTCCCCGGCACCGTCGGGCTGCCCAGCGCCGACAGCTGCGAGGGCGGCTTCCACGGGCTGGTCGGCAGCGCGGCGGTCTGCGCGCTGGCCCGGGCGCACGGACTGCCCGCCGACCCGGACGGGGACGCGGCCGCCGCCGAGGCCGTCGTCCGCGTGGCGGTGGCGGTGGCGGCATCGGCGGGCGAGGGGGAGTCCACGGCCGACGGGCGCTTCCTGGACGAGCTGGCCGAGCGGATCGCCATCGGCGCGGCCGGCGTCTGCGTCGTGCTCGACCCCGGCTGCGTGGTGCTAGGCGGTGAGGTCGGCCGGGCCGGCGGTGCCGAACTGGCCGGCCGGGTGGAAGAGCGGCTGGCCCGGCTCTCCCCGCTCAGCACCGAGGTCCGGGCCGGTACGGCGGGCGGCGGCGCGGTGCTCGCCGGGGCGGTGCTGACCGCCGGCGACGCGGTGCGGCGGGACCTCTTCGGCGAACCCTAGCGAAGCCGGGGCGGCGACCCCGGGGACGATCCCGCGCCGACCCCCGGGACACCCCCGGCACCCCCGGCCGCCCTCGCTTTCCCGTCGCCGTCCCCGGTACGGCAGGATGGCGGCGGAGGCGCACAGCGCCCACCCCCTGTTCCTCGAACCACCGTCAGGAGTCGCACATGGGCCAGCCCGGGGCGCCGGTCAACCCGTACCGCATCGGCGAGGCGGCGGCACTGCTCGGCGTCAGCGCCGACACCATGCGGCGCTGGGTCGACGCCGGGCGGCTCGCCGCCGCGCGGGACGAGCACGGGCACCGGATCATCCCCGGCGCCGAACTGGCGGCCTTCGCCCGGGAGCTGGCCCGGCCGGAGAACGCCGAGGCCGAGGGCCGGCCCTCCTCGGCCCGCAACCGCTTCCCGGGGATCGTCACCCATGTGGTGCTCGGGGACGTGGCCGCGCAGGTGGAGATCCAGGCCGGGCCGTTCCGGGTGGTGTCGCTGATCAGCCGGGAGTCGGCGGAGGAGCTCAACCTGGTCCCCGGCGCGCCCGCCACGGCGGTCATCAAGTCCACCAATGTGATGGTCGAACGGCGCTGACGCCCCGCGCCCCCACGCCCCGTGCCCTCACGAGCCCACGAGCCCACGAGTCCCGGAACCCGAGGAGCGGCCCCGGATGCCACCCCCGCACCTGCCGACCACCCAGAGCGCCGTCCTCGCGATCGAGGCCGTCGCGCACCGGCACGGCCGGACCGTCCGCGCCCAGCACGACATCGGCCACGACCGGACCTTCGCCGGCCTGGTCGGTCCCGGCGGTCCCGGCTCGGACCTCGACGTCACCGACGCCCTCCCGCACGAGGCGCTGCTGGAGTTCGACGGCCCCGACCAGGGCGACGGCCCCGACCAGGGCGGCCGCCCCGCCGTCACCGTCCGGCTGTTCACCCACGACGAGGTCACGGTGACCGTCGAGGGCATCGCCTTCGACGTCGACCGCGACCGCGTCCCCGGCTTCCTGAACGCGGTCTGGTCCGACCTCGTCCACGTCAGGACGCGCACCTTCCCGCCGTCCACCACGCTGATCGTCACCGTCCCCGGGGAGCCGAGCCACCGCGAGGGCATCGGCGTCCACAGCCTCACCCCCTGGCTCGCGGGGAGGATCCGATGAACACCCACCACAGCCCCCGGGTACTGGCCGTCGCCCACCGCGGCGACCCGTACCGCCACCGCGAGAACACCCTGCCCTCCGTCGAGTCCGCGCTCGCCGCCGGAGCCGACGCCGTCGAGGTCGACATCCAGCTCACCCGGGACAAGGTGCCCGTCCTCCTGCACGACCGCACCCTGGAACGGCTCTGGGGCGACCCCCGGTCCGTCGACCGGCTCACCGCCGAGCAGCTCGACGAACTGCGGCAGGGCCCGCTCGCCGTCCCCACCCTCGCCGAGGCCCTCAAGGCGGTCGCCGCCGTCGAGGGCCGCCGCCTGCTGATCGACCTCGACGAACCCGGGCCCGCCGCCGCCACCTGGTCCGTGGTCACCGGACTCGGCGCGGAACGGCAGGTCGCCTTCTGCGGGCCCGCCACCGCGATGCTCGCCGTGCGCGAGCTGACCCCCGACGCCGAGATCGCGCTCACCTGGAAGCAGCCGCGGATGCCCGTCCGCGCCCTCCTGGACGACCTGCGCCCGCGCTACCTCAACCCGCCGTTCGGCCTGGTCACCCCCGAGTTCACCGCCGCCGCGGCCGACGCCGGGCTCGCCGTCTCCACCTGGACCGCCGACCTGCGCCGCACCATGCGCCGACTGCGGGACACCGGTGTCGCCTCCATCACCACCAACCGGATCGGCGTGCTGCGCTCCGTCCTGGACGGCCGCCGGTGACGGAATCGGGACAGGTGCTCGGCACCCGGGCGCTCGGACGTGCCCTGCTGGCCCGTCAGCACCTGCTCGCCCGTACCGACCTGGCGCCCGCCGCGCTGATCCACCACCTCGGCGGCCTCCAGGCCCAGGCCGCGCCCCAGCCGCCCTACCTCGGACTGCTCGCCCGCCTCGACGGCTTCACGCCCGAACCGCTGAGCGCCCTCCTGGAAGAGCGGGCGGCGGTCCGGATCGCCCTCCAGCGCGGCACCATCCACCTGGTCACCGCCGAGGACTGCCTGACCCTGCGCCCCCTCCTCCAGCCCGTCCTCGACCAGGCACTGCGCACCACCTACGGCAAACGGCTCACCGGACTCGACCCGGACGCGCTCGCCGCCGAGGCCCGGGAGCTGGTCGAGGCGGAGCCGCGCACCTTCCAGCAGCTCGGCGCCCTGCTCGCCGCGAGCCGCCCGGACCGCGACCCGGCCGCGCTCGCCCAGGCCGCCCGCTGCCTGCTGCCGCTCGTCCAGGTGCCGCCGCGCGGCCTCTGGGGACGCGGCGGCCCCGCCGCGCACACCACCGCCGAATCCTGGCTCGGCCGGCCGCTCGACCCGGCGCCCCCGCTCGACGACCTGGTGCTGCGCTACCTCGCCGCCTTCGGGCCGGCCACCGCGGCCGACGTGACGAAGTGGTGCGGCCTCAGCGGGCTCACCCCGGTGCTGCGGCGGCTCGCGCCGCGCCTGCTGACCTTCCGGGACGAGCAGGGCCGGCTGCTGTACGACCTGCCGGACGCGCCCCGGCCGGACGAGTCCACCCCGGCGCCGGTCCGGCTGATCGCCCCCTTCGACAACCTGCTGCTCTCGCACGCGGACCGCACCCGGGTGCTGCCCGAGGAGTACCGGGGGCGGGTGATGACGCAGAACGGGATCGTGCTCGGCACGCTGCTGGTGGACGGGCTGGTCGCCGGGAGCTGGCGGCTGACGGGCGAGCAGGAGGTCGTCGTCCAGCCGTTCGCGCCACTGCGGCGGGCCGACCGGCAGGCGGCGGAGGCCGAGGCGGAGCGGGTGCTGGCCTTCGCGGGCGGGGACGGTGAGGTCCTGATCCAAGCCCCCGGATAGCGACACAACGGGCGGATCGTCAGATTCTCTGCTGAGATGGGTCGGTTCGGACTCAACGACGCTCGACGACGATCCCCGGCGGAGGTGGCCGTGCCCGAGGAGCGCCCGCCCGGCGAACGGCCCGACCACCGCAGGCCGTACCTGATGCTGCCACCCGCCCTGCGGCAGGCGGCGGCCTGGTCGGCGGCGGTGATCCTGCTGATCGCCGTCGCCTCGCTGGCCGTCTTCGCGCTCGTCGAGCTGCGGGCCGCGACCGTGCCGTTCATCCTGGCGCTGCTCGGCGCCTCACTGCTGTACCCGGTGGTGCCCTGGCTGGTGCGGCGCGGCGTCGGACGCGGCCTCGCCGCCGGGCTGACCTGCGTCGTGCTGGTCGTGGCGGTCGGCGGGGTGATCGCCCTGCTGGTCAACTCCCTGGTGCACAGCGCCCCGCAGATCGCCGAGGCCCTGCCCGCCGCCGGGCACCGGCTGGAGCAGTGGCTCGGCCCGCTCGGCGAGAAGATCCAGCACGCCCTGAACAACGCCAAGGGCGAGACCAACTCGCTGGTCTCGACCCTGACGAACGGCGTGCTCTCCGGGCTCGGCCTGCTCACCCAGCTGGTCACCGGCGCGGTGCTGGCCCTCGCCCTGGTCTTCTTCTTCCTCCGCGACGGTCACCGCACCGGCGACGCCATCCGCTCCTACCTGCCCGGACAGAGCGCCGAAACCGTCGTCGCCTGCGCCGACCGGGCCTTCGAGGCGATGGCAGGCTTCATGCGCGGCACCACCCTGATCGCCCTGATCGACGCCGGCTTCATCACCATCGGCCTGCTCGCCCTCGGCGTCCCCGGCGCGCCCGGCCTCGGCGCCCTCGTCTTCATGGGCGCCTACATCCCGTTCGTCGGCGCTTTCCTTTCCGGCACCGTGGCCGTCCTGGTCGCCCTCGCCGACGGCGGCCTCGGCACGGCGCTCTGGGCCCTCGGCGTGGTGCTGACAGTGCAGATGATCGAGGGCAACATCCTGCAACCGGTCATCCAGAGCCGGACGGTGGAGCTCCACCCGGCCACCATCATGGTCGCCGTGGTGGCCGGCTCCGGCATCGCCGGCATCATCGGCGCCCTCCTCGCCGTCCCGGTCTGCGCGGCGGCCACCGGCGTCGTCTCCGTCCTGCGGGGCGTCCCGGCGCGGGCGGCCGGGGAGTAGCGGCCCTGCGACCTCGGGTCAGGAGTTCAGGGTCTGGCCGCCGGCGCGCGCGAAATCGTCCAGTGCGCTCCAGAACACGATGATCGCCGGGCGGAAGTCCTCCACGTCCCCGGCTCCCGCGGCGATCGTCTTGAGGAGCCGGAACACCCGGGCGGCAATGTACGGGCCCGGGCCGGCCTGTGGTGGGGGAATCGGGTTGCCCGACGGTGATCGCCGTGGCAGCATCTCTAATGCGACGCAAGTCGCGATAGTGAAGGGGTGGGCATGGAACTGTTCCAGGTGGCCGACGCGGGGGCCGGGCCGTACGGGGTGGCGGTGGCGGCCGACGGGGGCGTCTGGTTCACCGCCGTGCACAGCGGGGAGGTCGGGCGGCTGGCGGCCGACGGGTCGGTGCGGCGGTTCGGGCTCGGGGCACCGGAGTGCGGGCCGGCGGTGATCACGGCCGGCCCCGACGGGGCGCTGTGGTTCACGCGGATGCGGGACCACCGGATCGGACGGATCGGCCCGGACGGCACGGCGAGCTCCTTCGCGCTGCCGACGCCGGACGCCGGGCCGTACGGGATCGCCGCCGGGCCCGACGGGGCGCTGTGGTTCACCGAGATGAACGCGAACGCGGTCGGGCGGATCACCGTGGACGGCGAGGTCACGGAGTACCCGCTGCCGGTCGCCGGGGCCTTCCCCTCGCTGATCACGGCCGGGCCGGACGGCGCCCTGTGGTGCGCGCTGAACCAGGCGGACGCGGTGGCGAGGATCGGCCCGGACGGGGAGGTGGCCGTCCACCCGCTGCCCACCGCGGGCACCGCGCCGGTCGGGATCACCGCCGGGGCGGACGGCGCGCTCTGGTACGTGGGCATCGGCGGCGGGCTGGTCGGGCGGATCACCGTGGCCGGCGAGGTGACGGAGCACCCGCTGGCCGACCGGGCGGCCAGGCCGCACGCGATCGCGGCCGGGCCGGACGGCCGGCTCTGGTTCACCGAGTGGGGCGCAGGCCGGATCGGGGTGCTCACCCCGGACGGGCGGCTCGACGGCCGGCCCGTCCCGGGCGAGGGCGCCGAGCCGCACGGCATCGCCGTCGCCCCGGACGGCACGGTGTACGCGGCGCTGGAGCGCGGCGAGATCGTCCGCCTGGCACCCTCGGAGCCCGCAGCGGATCAGGGCTGACGGCGCAGCAGTTCCTCCAGGTCGGCGAGGAGGCCGAGGGCGGCGGCCCGGTCGGGGACCGGCTCCGGGGCGGGGGTGCGTTCGGCGATCACCCGCAGGGCGGCGGCGGCCTGGCGGGCGAACATGGCGAGCAGGTCGAGCTCCGGCAGGCTGGCGCGGGCCTGCGGGGCCGGGTCCAGCACCTCCAGGACGCCGAGGACCCGGCTGCCGTGGGTGAGCGGCGCGGCCATCAGGGCGTTCGGGACGTACGCGGTGGACTCGGCGAAGTCCCGGTCGAAGGTGCGGTTGGCGTCCAGGTCGTCGACCACCATCGGCTCGCCGGAGGCGGCGACCCAGCCGGCGATGCCCTGGCCGGCCGGGAAGCGCCGGCCGACCAGCGACTCCTCGCCGCGGCCGGAGACGGCCTGGAAGACCAGCTCCCCGGCGGTCTCGTCGAGCAGGCACACCGAGCCGGCCTGGGCGCCGAAGATCGCCCGGGCGACGTCGACCACGGACTGCAGCAGCTCGCGGGCGAGCGGATCGACGGCGGGGTCAGTGCTGAGGGTCATCGGGCGCCTCCGGGGTGGGGGTGGTCGGGACCTGGACGTTGGCCGCGGTGAGGTACAGCGCGCTCTTCAGCTGGAACGTGGTCAGCCTCGGCCGCCGGGACAGGATGCGGGCGCAGAGCCCGGCCACGTACGGGGTGGCGAAGCTGTTGCCGGTGGTGCGGATGGTGGTGCCGCCGAGCCAGGGCACCCGGACGTTCTGGCCGGGGGCGAAGAACTCGACCGGCGGCTCCGGGTTGTAGAGGTGCAGGTCGGGGTCGTCCTCCTGGTGGCTGCCGACCGAGATGACCGAGGAGAACCGCCAGGGGAAGCTCTCCACCGGGGTGTTGTGGGCGGAGGCGACGATCGCGGTGCGGGCGAAGAAGGCGTCGTCGGCGATCGAGTGCAGCTCCTCCAGGAAGCGGGTCCGGGTGGTGGAGAGGCTGAGGTTGACGACGTCGAAGCCCTGCCGGACGGCCCAGCGCAGCCCGGCGATCAGCATGTCGCCGGTGCCGGTGAAGCGTTCGCCGAGGACCCGGACGCTGTAGAGCTCGCAGTCCGGGGCGGTGCGGCGGATGATGCCGGCGCAGGCGGTGCCGTGGCCGCAGGTGTCGCCGGCGGTGTCCGGGCGGACGGTCAGCTCCCGGGTGACCGGGTCCTTGACCACCGCCCAGGAGCCCTGCAGCGGGCCGACCAGCGGATGGTCCGGCTCGATGCCGGAGTCGACCACGCAGACCCGCACACCCTTGCCGGTGCCGTCGCTCCCCTCGCTCCCGTCGGTGAGGCGGTCGGCCAGGACCGGGAGGTCGGCGGGGCCGCGGTCGCGCAGGCTCCAGGTGAGGCCGGCCGGGCCGTTCACCGGGTGCCCCCGAGCCGCTCGGCCCGCCGCACGCCGGGCAGGTGGCCCTTGGTGGCGAAGAGGTCCCGGGCGGTGGCGGCGGCCGCGGCGGCCTCGGCCGGGCGGTCGAGCAGCAGCAGGGCGTGCGCGCGGTCGAGCGCGGTGAGCGCCTGCAGCAGCAGCGACTCGGTGGCCCCGGCGGCGCTCAGGGCGGCCGCGGTGAGGTCCAGCGCGGGCTGGGCCTCGCCCCGGGCGGCGGCGAGTCGGCCGCGCAGCGCGTCCAGCTCGATGGCGAGCACCGGGGGCAGCGCGGTGGTGGCGTCCGCGCCGTCCAGGTGGCGGGCGGCCTGGGCCGGGCGGTCGGTGTCCAGCAGGACGCGCGCGGTGGTGAGGGCGAGCCGCGGCAGCGGGGCGGCGGTGCCCTGGTGGCGGGCGATCTCGGCGGCGTCGGCCAGCAGGTCCAGGGCCTGGCCGGTCTGGCCGGTGGCGGCCGCGGCCTGGGCGGTCAGCGCGGGCAGCGCGACCATCGCCTCGGCCAGCGACAGCTCCCCGGCCAGGCCGTTGGCCTCGGCGAGCAGCAGCTCCGCCTCCTCGGGACGGTCCCGCAGGGCCAGCAGGACGGCCAGCGGGCCGTTCAGCGCGACCCGCACGGTGCGGCGCCCGGCGCCGTGCTCGGCGAGCAGGGCCCGCAGCCGGAAGGTGGCGTTCGGGACGGGCTCGGGGCCGGCCAGCAGCGCGGCGGCCAGCGCGCCGAGCACGGCGGCCCGGTCCAGCTCGGCATCGGTGCGGGAGACCCGGTCGAGCGCCTGGTCGAGCAGCTGCTCGGCCTCGGTGTGCCGGCCCGCCAGCAGGTGCTCCTCGCCCAGCCGCAGCAGGGCGCGGGCCCGGCCGAGCTCGTCCCCGGTGTCGGTGAACAGCGGCAGGACGGCGCGGGCGGTGGCGGCGGGCTGGTCCTGACCGGGCGGCAGGCCGCGGGCGGCCAGGGCGAGCCGGGCGTGCGCGGCGTCCAGCGGGTCGGCGGCCGCGTCGCGCACCTGGGCGAGGACGGGCAGGGCCTCGTCGGCGCGGCCGAGCGCGAGGCGGGCCTCGCCGAGGCGGCGCAGGGTCGGGCCGGCGGCGCGCTCGTTGGGGTAGTGCAGCCGGACGGCCCGCTCCAGCAGGTCGGTGGCGGCGGGCAGGTCGGCGCGGGCCAGGGCGGTGGCCCCGGCGGCGCCCAGGGCGGCGGCCGCGCGGGTGCGCAGGGTGTCGGTGCGGGCGTCCAGCAGGCCGAGTTCCAGCCGGTAGCGGTGGGCGCGCTCCAGATGGCCGCCCACGGCGGCGGCTCCGACGGTGCGGACGGCCGGCAGGTCGGCGGCGCGCTCGTGGCGCTCGGCGCGGGCCCGCTTGGACATCGACTGGTAGACCGACTCCTGGACCAGGCCGCTGCTGAACCGGTAGCCGCTGCCCGCCGGTTCGACCAGACGGCGCTCGGCCAGCCGGGCCAGCGCGGCGTGCAGCCGGGGCGGAGTGGTGTCGCCCGCGGTGGGCGGGCCGGCCGGCAGGCCGTCGATCGGGCCGGTGAAGACGTCGTCCTCGGGGTCGGCGAAGGCGTCCTGGTCGGTGCCGCCGTGGGCGAGTTCGGCCAGTTCGGCGGCGGTGAAGACGCGGCCGAGGACGGCGGCGAGGTCCAGGGTGGCGCGCTCGTCGCGCTCCAGCCCGTCGATCTGGGCGCTGAGCAACGCCCGCCCGGCAGGCGGGAGTTCGTCGGCCAGGGCGGGGCCGTCGGGCTCGGTGAGAGCGGCCAGCAGCTCCTCCAGGTGCAGCGGGTTGCCCTCGGCGCGCTCCAGCAGCCGAGTGGGGACCGAATCCTGGTGGGCGCTCAGCTCGGTCAACTGGGCTGCCAGCAGCGCGGATTCGTCCCAGGACAGGCCGCCGACCGGCAGTGCCGGCAGCTCCGGGCGGGCCGCCGGGAGCTCGGGGCGGGCCAGGCAGAGCAGCAGCACGGGCGCCGGGCCGAGCACCTCGGTCAGCCGCTCGGCGGCGTCCAGCAGGGCCGGACCTGCCCACTGGCAGTCGTCCAGCACGAGCACGGCGGGGCGCTCCACGGTGCGCCCGCGCAGGATCGCCGCCAGCAGCTCCAGCGACTGCCCGGCGCCGACACCCGGCGCGGTCGCCTCGTCCAGCCTGGCCAGCGCCTCGGCCGGGGCCGCGCCCTCGGGCTCGTCCAGCAGGGTACGGACGGCCTCGGCGATCGGCGCCAGGACGCCCTGCTCGCCGAAGCTGCGGCAGCGGGCGGTGCCGCAGCGCGCGGTGCGCCGGCCCACCCGCTCGCGCCACTCGCGCACCAGCCGGGTCTTGCCGATCCCGGCCTCGCCGGACACCAGCAGCAGCTCGGCGCCGGAGCCGCCCGCGACCCGGGCCAACGCGAAGTCCAGCTCCGCCAGTTCGCGTTCCCGGCCGACCAGCGGGACGTCGAAGCGGCGCAGCAGCTCCGGGTCGTCCTCGTCCAGGCCGACCAGGCGGTAGGCGGTGACCGGGTCGGCCTTGCCCTTCAGGTGCAGCGGCCCGACCTCGTCCACCTGGGCGGCCGGGCCGGCCGCGCGCAGCGTCTGCGGGCCGATCAGCACCTGGCCGGGGTCGGCCCGGGTCTGCAGCCGGGCGGCGATGTTGACGGTCTCGCCGGAGATCAGCGCCTGGCGCGCCGAGGCGTCCGAACCCGCCACCACCTGGCCGGTGTTGACGCCGATCCGGACGTCCAGCCGGACCCCGAGGGTCGCGTCCAGCTCGGTGTTGAGGTCCTCCAGGTCCTCCAGCATGGCGAGCGCGGCCGCCAGCGCCCGGTGGGCGTCGTCCTCGCGGATCACCGGGACGCCGAAGACGGCCATCACGGCGTCGCCGATGAACTTCTCCAGGGTGCCGCCGTGCGCCTCGATCTGGCGGTGCATCCGCTCGAAGTAGCGCAGGATCACCTCGCGCAGCGTCTCCGGGTCGAGCGCGCCGGACAGCGCGGTGGAGTCGACCAGGTCGCAGAAGACCACCGTGACCAGCTTGCGCTCCTCGGCGGCCAGGTCGAGGGCGGCGGACCGGGGGGTGCCGCAGGAGGGGCAGAACTGGTCGTTCGTGGCGACGAGTTGGGCGCAGAGTGGGCAGGGCATGGTGGCCGTCCTTCGGTCGTCCTCCGCTGTGCGGGGCGTACGGGGGCTGTGCGGGGCGCGGGCGGTGCGGGCGGGCGAGGGGTGTCCGGCCGCTCGGGTGGCCGGGCGTCCGGGTTTCCGGGCCAGGGTCGCGGGGGCGGCTTCGGGCCCGGTTGGGGAGCGCCTTGCGGGCGGTATGGCCGCAGCCGGGGCGGGGTGCCCGGGCGCCCGGCGGGCCCCGGGCGGGCCCGGTGGGCGGTGCCGGCACCACCGCGACCTGCGGCCATACCGCGGACCAACCGGCCCTGAAGCCGGGCGCAGCCGGCCCCTCCCACCATGGTCGGCACGGCGGGCGGCCCGCCCGTCGCCACCGCGACGTCCCACCTGTGGAAGGGAGTTCGACCATGGCTGAGAACATGGAGAACATGGACCAGAACCTCGGCGAGAACGGCGAGGAGACCCCGGAGGTCGAGGCGCACGCCGCGAACGTCCTGGACCTGCAGTCGATGAAGGTCCTCGCCGAGGCCTCGGACGGCAACTGCTTCAGCCTGATCAGCTACGTCGGCGGCGCCGAGACCTCCGCCTGACCGGCACCGGTCACCAGGCCGGACGCCCACCGGGCGCCAGGCCGTGCGCGGGGGCGGGCGCACCACCGCCCCCGGCCGCCGGCCGCCTGCAAGGCCCCCGGGGCGGTCCCGTCGTCACGGGGCCGCCCCGGCCCGACGTCATCACCCCACCCCGGAGGACGGTGCCATGGACTCCACCCCGCTCGCCCGCAACCGGGACTTCCGGCTGCTCTGGATCGGCGGCCTGCTGGCCTCGCTCGGCTCCCAACTCGCCTCGATCGCCCTGCCGCTGCTCGTCCTGCGGGAGACCGGCTCGGCCGCCCGGGCGGGCGCCATCGGCACCGTCTCGGTCGGCGCGCTGCTGCTCACCATGCTGCCCGGCGGCGTGCTCGCCGACCGGATCGAGCGGCGCCGGCTGATGCGGATCTGCGACGTCGCCAGCCTGCTCGCGGTCTGCGCCCTGGTCGTCGCCGTGCTGCGCGGGCACGCGCCGCTGCCGCTGGTCCTGCTGGTCGCCGCCGCCGGGGCGCTGATCTCCAGTGTCTACGGGCCCGCCGCAGGTGCCCTGTTGCGCACGGTGGTGCCGCGCGACCAGGCCCGGGAGGCCTCCGCCCGGATGCAGGCGCGCGGCGCCGCGGCCCGGCTGATCGGACCGCTCGGCGGCGGGGCGCTGTTCGCCTGGCACCCGGTGCTGCCGTTCCTCGCCGAAGGCGTCGGACTGCTGCTGTCCACGGTCTGCGTGGCCCTGATGCGGACCCGCTCGACACCCGCGGAGAAGAGCGGATCGCCGTTCAGCAAGCAGGAGTTGACCGCCGGGCTGGCCTTCATCTGGCGGCAGCCCTATCTGCGGACCCTGCTGCTGATCTTCGGCCTGGGGATGAACTTCGCGTTCAGCGCGCTGATGTTCGCCACCCTGGCCGTCGCCTCCGACGGCGGGCACTCCGGGGTGGGCGGTGGCACGGTGGTCTCCTGCACGGCCGCCGGTGCGCTGGCGGGTGCGCTGCTCGCTCCGAGGCTGGGGGCCAGAGCGCGCGACGGCAGTCTGGTGGCGCTCGCCTGCTGGGCGTCCGCGCTGACCGCCGGGGTGCTGACGGTGACCAGGGCGCCGCTGGTGATCGGGCTGCTCTGCGCGGCCTGCATGTGCCTGTCCACCGTCGCCAGCATCGGTTTCGTCGCCGGGATGCTGCTCGCCGCGCCGCCGGACCGGATCGGCCGGGTGCAGAGCGCGGCCGGCTTCCTGTCCACCCTGATCCAGCCGTTCGGCCCGCTGGTGGGCGGCACCCTGCTCGGCTCCCTCGGCGGCCCCCGGACCTTCGGCCTGCTGGCGCTCGCCATCGCGCTCTGCGCCGCCGTGGTCACCTGGGCGCCGCCGGTGCGCCGCGGACCGGTGCCGGTCCCCGCCGTCTGAGCGTCTGAGCCGTCCGACCCGATCCCGCTCCGGAAGGGAGGCGCCATGGCCGGCGCCCACGAGACGCAGCTGTACTGCCTCGCCGACCCGACGTACTACGACACCCCGGGACGGCTGCGCGACCGGGCGGCCCGCTACCCGCTGGGCCTCGGCGCGCCGCCCGACGGCTGGCGGCGCGAGCAGCGCGGGCTGTGGACGGCGCTGCGGCCCGAGGGGGTCCGACTGCCGGAGCAGGGCTGGAAGGTGCACGTGTCGGCGGTGGAGGAGGAGGCCGCGGGGACGCTGGCCGTCGTCGCGCGGATCTGTACGAGCCGCCGGGTGGCGTTCAAGTTCCTCCGCAGCCCGGCGGCGCTGCGGGTGGCCAACGGCAAGTTCACCGGGCGCGGCGGCAGCGGCAAGTTCATCACCGTCTACCCGGGCTCCGACGAGCAGTTCATCGAGCTGGCCGAGGAGTTGGCGCGGGAGCTGGACGGGCGCCACGGACCGTACGTGCTGACCGATCTGCGGATCGGCACCGCCCCCGTGTACGCGCGCTACGGCGCCTTCGTCGAACTGTGGTGCCAGGACGGGACCGGACGGGCGGTGCCCGCGCTGCGCGACCCCACCGGGGAGCTGGTGCCGGACTCGCGCGAGCCGGTGTTCCGGCTGCCCGGGTGGGTCGAGCCGCCCGAGGCGCTGCGCCCGCACCTGGCCGCGCGGGCGGCCGCCACCGGTGAACTGCCGTACCGGATCCTGGAGGTGCTGCAGTTCTCCGCCGCCGGCGGGATCTACCTGGCCGAGCGCCCGGACAGTGGCGGGCGGGTGGTGCTGCGCGAGGCGCGGCCGTACGCCGGGCTGGACGCCGCCGGGGCGGACGCCCTGACCCGGCTGCGGCGGGAGCAGTGGGCGCTGGAGCGGCTGGCCGGACTGGACTGCGTACCCCGGCTGCACGAGGTGCGGACGGTGTGGGAGCACACCTTCCTGGTGCAGGAGCACATCGAGGGCGTCCAGCTGTTCGCCGAGGCGGTCCGCCGCTACCCGCTGGTGCACCAGGACTGCACGGCCGAGCAGCGCGCGGCGTACGCGCGGTGGGTCGACGGGGTGGTCGCCGGGCTGGAGAAGGCGCTCGGCGCGCTGCACGAGCGGGGCGTGCGGTTCGGGGACCTGCACCCGGCCAACGTGGTGCTCCGGCCGGACGGTTCGGTGGTGCTGGTCGACTTCGAGTACGCGGCGGAGCTCACCGACCGGCGGGTGCCGACGGCCGGCGCGGCCGGGCTGCCCGTCCCGCCCGGGCTGGACGGCGCCGAGGCGGACCGGTACCAGCTCTGGGCGAGCTGGTTGATGCTGCTGATGCCGCTGCTCGAACTGGCCGACCGTGACCCGGGGAAGCTCCCGGCGCTGGAGCGGCGGGCACGGGAGTGGTTCGGACTGGGGCCGGAGGAGGGGCCGGTGCGCCCAGGGACACTGGCGGCCCGGACGGCGCTCAAGGCCCGGACGGCGCTCACGGAGTCGGCGAGCGAGCGGCGCGGCCGGGAACTGCTGGCCGGGCCCTCGTGGACCCCGGCGCGGAACGAACTGGTCGCCGGCATCCACGCGGGCGCCACCCCGGACCGCCCGGACCGGCTCTTCCCCGGCGACGTGGCCGGCTTCGCCGACGGTGGCACCGGCGTCGCGCACGGCGCCGCCGGGGTGCTGTACGCGCTGCACCGGTCGGGCGCCGACCCGCAGGCGTACGAGGAGTACACGGACTGGCTGCTCGCGGCCCTGCGCCGGCGCGGCGCCCGACCGGGCACGGGCGGACTGTACGACGGACCGCTCGGCATCGCCGTCGTGCTCGCCCGGCTGGGGCGCCCGGAGGCGGCCGAGGAACTGCTGGCCGCGGCGCGCGCGGCCCGGCCGGCCCGGCAGGTCGGCCTGTTCGGCGGCCGGGCGGGCGCCGCGCTCGGCCGGCTGCGGCTGGCCGACGCACTGGGCGGGCGGCGGGAGACCGCGGACGCGCTGGCCGACGCCTGCGAACTGGCGGCGGTGGTCCGCGGCGAGACGGTGGACGGGCTGGACGCGCCCGCGGCGGCCGGGCTGCTCTACGGGCTGGCCGGCATCGCGCTGCTGCAGCTGCGGCTGTACCGCCGCACCGGCGAGCGGTGGCTGCTGGACGCGGCCCGGACGGCCCTGGAGCGGGCCGTCGCGCAGTGCGTCCGGGTGCCGGACGGCTCGGTGCAGGTGCTGGAGGCCGGACGGCGGCTGGCGTACCTGGACCGGGGGAGCAGCGGGATCGCCCTGGTGGTGCGGGAGTTCCTGGAGAGCGCCGGACTGCCCGGCGGGGAGGAGTTCCTGGCGGACGTCCGGAAGGTGTGCGCGCCCGGGTTCATCCGGGAGCCGGGGCTGTTCCGCGGACGGGTCGGGCTCACGCTGGCGCTGGACCGGCTGGGCGCGGGCGAGGCGGGCGACGGACAGCAGGACGGGTGGGTGACCGGGCAGGTGGCCGAGCAGGTCGCGCGGCTGCAGTGGCACCTGGTGGCGCGGCCCGAGGGGCTGCTGGTGCCGGGGATGCGGCTGCGGCGCTTCTCGGCGGACCTGCACACCGGCGCGGCGGGCGTGCTGCTGGGGCTGTGGGGGCTGGAGGAGGAACGGGGGGACGTGCTGGACCTGCTGACGCTGGGGTGAGGCGTCAGCGGGCGGCGGCTGGGGAGGAGCTTGCGTCGACGGGGCGCGGGTGGAGAAGGGCCGGGCCGGGGGAGGCGGCGGCCGCGCACTCCCGGGCGTGCAGATGGGTCAGCCGGGGGAGCGCGTACAGGGCCGCGTGCGCCGTCACCTCCCCGGTGGGCGAGGTGACCGCCCCCGTGTCGGTGAGCGACTCCAGGGTGCGCAGCGCCAGCCGTTCGGGGCGGCCCAGGGCGGCGGCGGCCTCCGGGAGGGTGAAGAGCAGCGACAGCGGCAGCGCGGCGAGCCGGGCCAGCGCGAGCCGGCCCTGGTCGGTGAGGTCCCGCCAGCCGGAGTCGAGCCGGGCGCGCACGGCGACGTCCCCGGCGACCAGCTCGTCCAGCGCGCCCGCCGGGTCCTCCAGCCGGGCCGCGAACTCGGCCGGCGGCAGGTGGCGCAGCACGGCCAGCCGGGTGCCGGCGACCCGTACGGCGAGCGGCAGCAGCCCGCAGGCGTCCACGATCCGGGCGGCGGCCGCGCGGTCGGTGCCGATCCGGCCGGTGCCGACGATCCGGCCGAGCAGTTCCACCGCCTCGGTGGGGGCCAGCGGCGGGACGGTGATCCGGTGCACCGAGGCCAGGCCGGCGAGTTGGCTGCGGGAGGTGACCAGGACGGCGCTCGGGCCGTGGCCCGGCAGCAGCTCGCGGACCACGGCCTCGCCCGGGGCGTCGTCCAGGACCAGCAGCATCCGGCGCCCGGCCAGCGAGGCGCGCCACAGGGCGGCGGCCCGGCCGGGGTCGGCGGGGGCCGGACCGGCCGGGTCGGTGCCCGATCGGCCGGTGAGGGAGGCGAGTTCGGCCAGCACCTCGGGCAGCGGGCGCGGGACGCCGTCCTCGGTGCGCAGCCGGACGAGCAGCCGGCCGTCCGGGAAGCGGTCGGCGAGCAGATGGCCGGCGTGCACGGCGAGCGCGGTCTTGCCGCTGCCGGCCGGGCCGGAGAGCACCGCGACCCGCCCACTGCCCTCGCCCAACTGGTCTACCAGGTCCCGTAGTTCGGCCGTCCGTCCGGTGAAGTCGGCGGTGTCGGCGGGTAGCAGGACGCCGTCCGGGGCGGCAGTCCGGTCCGGACGGCCCGCGGCGGGCCCGGTGCGGCCGCGGGCGAGCAGCTCGCGGTAGCGGGTGGTCAGCGCGGCGCTCGGTTCCAGGCCCAACTCGCGGGCCAGCAGCTGACGGTGGGTGTCGTAGACGGCGAGCGCCTCGGCCTGCCGGCCGCAGAGGTGGAGCGCGTTCATCCGGGCGGCCTGGAGGCGCTCGCGCAGCGGGTGGCGCTCGGCGAGCTCGGCCAGCTCCTCGGCGACCGCGACGGCGTTGCCGAGCTCCAACTCGGTTTCCGCCCAGTCCTCGTGGACCCCCAGGCAGCGGGCCTCCAGCCGCTGCGCCTCGGCGTCGACGGCGGGCGAGGAGCGCAGGTCGGCGAGCGGCGGGCCCTGCCAGAGGTCGAGGGCCTGGCGCAGCAGCCGGGCGGCCGGGGCGAGCGCACCGCCGTCGGCGGCCGCCCGGCCGGCCCGGGCCAGGGCGCGGAACTGCAGCAGGTCGAGCTCGGGTTCGGCGACCCGCAGCAGGTAGCCGCCGGCCGAGTGGACCAGCCGGTCGGGGCCCTCCTCGCGGCCGAGCAGGGTGCGCAGGGTGCAGACGTACACCTGGAGGTTCTTGCGGGCGGTGCGCGGCGGCTCCTCGGGCCACACCGCGTCGGTGAGCAGGTCGACCGGGACGGCGGCGTTGGCGCGGCTCAGCAGGACGGCCAGCACCAGCCGCTGCTTCAGCGGACCGAGCGGCAGCGGGCGGGCGCCGGCCTCGCCGGTCAGCGGGCCGAGGACGGAGAAGCGCAACCGGGTGGCGGCTGCGGGCTGGGCCAGGGGCATCGGCGTACCTCCGGGGCGAGGGCGGGGCGGTGACCGTCCAGGGGTGCGGGGTGCGGGGCGGTGGTTCGAGGGGCGCTTCGGGGGTGGTTCGGCAGCGGTTCGAGGGCGCTTGGTCGGTGCGCGCAGGCTACTTGACCGTCGATCGGGGCTGAAGGGCACGCGATCGGACGGGTTCCGGCACGCCGCCTTCACGATCCGGGCCTTCGGGGGCCGGGTGCCGGGGGTGAGGCGTACTGGTGTGCGGGTGGGGTTCCGGCAGGTCGGGCGGGGTGCGGCGGGGCGGCTCGGGACGGTGGGCGGGCGGTGCGCGAAGACCCGGCGCAGGGGCGGACGGGAGGGGCGCGTTCCGGTGGTTCTCGACCGGGCCTCCGCAGCCGGGCGAGCGCGGCCCGAGCGGGCCCGGGGCGGGAGGTCCCGGTCGGGGCCCGGGAACTCGGGCCCAGCGGCCCCGGGCGGGCGGGCCCAAGGGCCCTGGGGCGGGGGGCGTGCCGGTTCGGATCATGGATCGCCATCATTCGCACGACGTTCCTAAGGAGTGGGTCCTTGACCGCCATCCAGGCACAGGGCGACCCCACGCGACCGCCAACGGCCGTACCGGCCACGGCGGTTCGGGCCAGGCGGCCCAGGTCGGCCCTGGTCGGGCTGCTGACCACCACCGACCACAAGACGATCGGCACCATGTACCTGGTGTCCTCGTTCGCGTTCTTCCTGATCGGCGGCATCCTCGCCCTGGTCATGCGCGCCGAACTCGCCCGGCCGGGGACCCAGATCCTCTCCAACGAGCAGTTCAACCAGGCGTTCACCATGCACGGTTCGGTGATGCTGCTGCTGTTCGCGATGCCGCTGTTCACCGGCTTCGCCAACTGGATCATGCCGCTGCAGCTCGGTGCCCCGGACGTCGCCTTCCCGCGGCTGAACATGCTGTCCTTCTGGCTGTTCATGTTCGGCTCGCTGATCGCCGCCGCCGGCTTCACGACCCCGCAGGGCGCCGCCGACTTCGGCTGGTTCCTCTACGCGCCGCTCTCCGACGCGATCCACTCGCCCGGTGTCGGCGCCGACATGTGGATCATGGGCGTGACGCTCTCCGGCTTCGGCAGCATCTTCGGCGCCGTCAACTTCATCACCACCATCATCTGCATGCGCGCCCCCGGGCTCACCATGTTCCGGATGTCCATCTTCTGCTGGAACGTGCTGCTCACCTCGGTGCTCGTCCTGCTGGTCTTCCCGGTGCTGGCCGCCGCCCTGCTGGCGCTGGAGTGCGACCGCAAGTTCGGCTCGCACGTCTTCGACCCGGCCAACGGCGGGGCGATGCTCTGGCAGCACCTGTTCTGGTTCTTCGGGCATCCCGAGGTGTACATCCTGGCGCTGCCGTTCTTCGGCATCGTCTCGGAGGTCATCCCGGTGTTCAGCCGCAAGCCGATGTTCGGCTACGCGGGCCTGATCGCCGCGACCGTGGCCATCGCCGGCCTGTCGGTGACGGTGTGGGCGCACCACATGTACGTCACCGGGCAGGTGCTGCTGCCGTTCTTCTCCTTCATGACCTTCCTGATCGCCGTTCCGACCGGGGTGAAGTTCTTCAACTGGGTCGGCACCATGTGGAAGGGCTCGCTGAGCTTCGAGACCCCGATGCTCTGGACGGTCGGCTTCCTGGTCACCTTCCTCTTCGGCGGACTCACCGGCGTGCTGCTCGCGGCGCCGCCGATCGACTTCCACGTCTCCGACTCGTACTTCGTCGTCGCCCACTTCCACTACACGCTGTTCGGCACCGTGGTCTACGCGATGTTCGCCGGCTTCCACTTCTGGTGGCCGAAGATGACCGGGAAGAAGCTGGACGAACGGCTCGGCAAGATCACCTTCTGGACGCTGACCGTCGGCTTCCACGCGACCTTCCTGGTGCAGCACTGGCTCGGCGCCGAGGGCATGCCCCGCCGCTACGCCGACTACCTGGCCTCGGACGGCTTCACCACCCTGAACACCGTCTCCACCATCGGCTCCTTCCTGCTGGGCCTGTCGATCCTGCCGTTCCTCTACAACGTCTGGAAGACCGCCAAGTACGGCGAGAAGGTCACCGAGGACGACCCGTGGGGCTGGGGCCGCTCGCTGGAGTGGGCCACCTCCTGCCCGCCGCCGCGGCACAACTTCGTGAAGCTACCCCGGATCCGCTCCGAATCCCCGGCCTTCGACCTCCACCACCCGGACATCGCGGCCCGGGACGTGCTGCACCACAGCGGCAAGCCCGCCACCCACCTGGGCGACGTGGAACCGGTCAAGTACGACCGGCCGCTGAGCCGGGCGGGCCGGGCGGACCGGGCGGACCGGGCGGACCGGGCTCGGGTGCCGTCCGCCATTCCCGCGGCGCCCTCCGCCGAGGCCCCGACCTCGGACGGCTGAGGCCGCCCCCCGAACGCCGTCCCCGCCCGCGTCGCTGCCCCCGGGCGGGCGGGGACGGCCCCCTCGCCCCTTGCCCCATCCGTCCCACCGCCCCATCCGCCCCATTGCCCCGTCGTGACCAGGAAGGCCCGGTCGTGAACCACACCGTGCTCGCCATCGGCACCGCCGCCCTCACCTCGGGCGGCTGTGTCTGGTACCTGCCCGCCATCGCCGACCTCCAGGCCGGTGCCGACCGCCCCCGCTCGACCCGCACCGCCGCGGCGGCGTGCGTGCTGTGGTGGGCGGCGCTCGCGCTGGCGGGCGGACTGCTGCTCGTCGTACCGGACTGGCGGCCCGCCGCGCAGATCGCGCTGGCCGGCCTGGTCGGCGGCGCCGCGCTGCGGGTGCGGGCGCTGTGGGACCGGCGGCGGGAGGTGCGGGACACCGCGGCCCGGTGGGCCGCACTGGACGCCGGGCCCATCCCGCGCACCGGCCGGCCGCTCGCCGTCGCCCTCGCGGGCTGGCTGGTGGTCGGCTCCGCCGTCGCCTCGCTCGGCGCGGTGGCGATCCTGCTCTCGGGCGGGGGGAGCGTCGGCCCCCGGGTGGTCCTCGCGGGGACCGGCGGCGCGGTGGTCGCGCTCGTCTTCCTGCTGCTGGGACTGGGGAGCGTCCGACGCCAGGGCCCGTCTTCAAACCCCCGCCTGCGGGCCGACGCTCCCCCAGCCTTCGGCCGGGAGGTACCCCCAGGGCACAAGCGCGCCTCGCGGCG
Organism: Kitasatospora xanthocidica; assembly: GCF_014656195.1. Lineage (GTDB taxonomy): Bacteria > Actinomycetota > Actinomycetes > Streptomycetales > Streptomycetaceae > Kitasatospora > Kitasatospora xanthocidica. Next base: position 128,323 of record NZ_BNBY01000015.1, read on the forward strand.
TTGTCGTCGGTCGCCGATGCTCCGCATGGACTCCCTCCTCCGCCTTGCGATGCACGCACCCCAACGCCGCCCCGCCCGCCCTGGCGGGCGGACGACGGGGGTTTGAAGACGGGCCCCGGGGCCGCTGAGGGCGATGACAACAGCGTGAATGGGGCCGTTCGGCCCTGGGGTCCGGCGGTGCGGTGGGCGATGATGCCGTGGGCCCCGCCAGGAGTGTGCGGGGGTGACGAAGGTGGGGCCGCGCGATGGCGACCAAGACGGAGGGGGCCGGGGCACCGGCCCCGGTCCGGGTGTTCCTGCTGGACGACCACGAGGTGGTGCGCCGCGGCGTGCACGACCTGCTGGACGGCGAGCCTGACCTGGAGGTGGTCGGCGAGGCGGCCACCGCCGAGCAGGCCCTCGTCCGGGTGCCGGCGCTGCGGCCCGACGTCGCGGTGCTGGACGTCCGCCTCGGCGACGGGGACGGCGTCTCGGTCTGCCGGGAGCTGCGCTCGCGGATGCCCGGCCTCGCCTGTCTGATGCTCACCTCCTTCGACGACGAGGAAGCGCTGCTGGACGCCGTGATGGCGGGCGCCGCCGGGTACGTGCTGAAGCAGATCAGCGGCACCGACCTGGTCGCCGCCGTCCGTACCGTCGCCTCCGGCCGCTCGATGCTCGACCCCGGCGCGGCCACCCGCCTGCTCAACCGGCTGCGCAGCGACGCCGAACCCGCCCAGCCGGTCACCACCGGACCCGGGCTGACCGCGCGCGAGCAGGAGGTGCTCGCGCTGGTCGGCGAGGGCCTGACCAACCGGCAGATCGGCGAGCGGCTCTACCTCGCCGAGAAGACCGTCAAGAACCACGTCTCGCGGCTGCTCGCCAAGCTCGGCGTGGAGCGGCGGGTCCAGGCGGCTCTGATCGCCACCGAACTGCGTCAGACGTCCGCCGCGCCGTCCTCCCCGCTGCGCGGCTTCCGGGGCTGACCGGCCCCGGATTCGCGTCCCCGGCCCGGGGCCCTCGGCGGGCCCCCGCCGGGACCATCGGCCCTCGTGAGCGTCCCCCGGCCCGGGCGAGCGTCGCGGCATGAACCACGACCACGTCCCGCACCCCCGGCACCCCTCGTACGGCCTGCGCGAGCTGCCCGACCTGCCCGAACTCCGTGAACTCGACCGGAACCGGGCGCTGGAGCTGCCGGCCCGGGCCTCCGTCGGACGGGTCGTCCACACCGTCGACGCCCTCCCGGCGGTCCTGCCCGTGCCCTTCCGGCTGGTGCCCGGCGGCGTGCTGGTCTGCGCGCCCGCCGACTCCCGGCTGGTTCGCGCCGTCGACGGCGCGGTGATCGCCTTCGAGCCGACGAGGTGGACGGCCGCGACGGCTCCGGCTGGTTCGTCGCCGTCCTCGGCCACGCCCGGGTCGGCCGGAGCACGGCCGGCCGACACCGCCCGGATCCGCATCCGCCCGGCGCTGGTCATCGGCAGCTGCCCGATGTAGCCGTGCGTGATGGAGCGCGTCGCCTCCCGTGGTTCTTCTCCGAACTTCCGAATTTCCCTCCCGTGCCGTCACATTCGATCGTCGGCATCCGTCGGAGGTGTGCAGGGCGCGGTGGAACCGCCCTTGTGGAAGCACCGAACCGTCAATGGAGGAAAGAGCCATGAACTTCCGTCAGACCGCTTCCCGGATCGGCCTGCTGGCCGCCGGCCTCGCCGTCGTCGCCGGTGGCGCGGGCGTCGCCCACGCCGACATGGACCGCTACACCTCGGGCTCGCACTCGTGGCGGACCGGCAGTGGCGAGGGTGCCCCGAACGGGATGGCCGCGGTGATGGACACCAAGGCCGACGGCAACCCGGTCTACACCCGGTACAACCGCAACTACCCGAGCACCGAGCTCTACTCGCTGTGGAACAAGAACGGTGAGGGCACGAAGAGCTACAGCGGGGCGGGCGGCGTCATCTGGGACATGAAGACCTGCGTCTCGCTGCCCGCGGGCAGTGACGACTGCAGCAACTGGTGGTCCGACGACCACTGATCCCCGGGCCGTACCCCGGTGATGTCCCGGCGGGGCGGGTGGCGCCGCCCGCCCCGCCGGACTCCGGGTCCCCGTACAACCTGCATAACCACCCCCCCCGCCGAACAGGGCGGAATCCAACAGATCGTGCACATAGCCACCAGGAAAGGCCCGGACCGCACATGACTGACGAACCGCCGGTCGTCATCCGCAGGCTCAGCTACCGCATCGGCGACCGCCGACTCCTGGACGAGGCCGAACTGTCCGTCGCCGCCGGTGAATCGGTGGCGGTGATGGGACCGTCCGGTACGGGCAAGAGCACGCTGCTGGCCCTGCTGGTCGGCCTGGACAAGCCCTTCGCCGGTGAGATCAGGGTCGCGGGCCAGGACGTGCCGCGGCTGGGCGGCGCCCGCCTCGCGGCCTTCCGCCGGGACCGGGTCGGCATGGTGTTCCAGTTCGGCGAGCTGCTCCCGGAGTTGGAGCCGGTGGAGAACGTGGCCCTGGCCGGTCTGCTGGCCGGCCGGTCCCGGCGGGACGCCCTCGCCGAGGCCCGCGCGCTGCTGGCCGAGGTCGGCCTGCCCGTGCGCCCGGGCGTGACGACGGCGGCGCTGTCCGGCGGCGAACGCCAGCGGACGGCCATCGCCCGGGCCCTGATGGGCGCACCGCCCGTACTGCTCGCCGACGAGCCCACCGGCTCCCTCGACGGCCCGGCCCGCGACCGGATCACCCGACTGCTCTTCGACCTGCCCCGGAGCCGGGGGTGCGCCCTGGTCGTCGTCACGCACGACTCCGCGGTGGCGGCCGCCGCCGACCGGACCGTGCTGCTGCGCGCGGGGAAGCTGGTCGAGGAGCCCGCCCTGATCGGTGGTGCCCGGTGAACGGTGAGGGTGAGGGCGGTGCCCGCCGGTTCGGGCGGCCGTCCGGTTGGGCCGGGGAAGGCGCGTGGACCCGGTTCGTCGCCCTGCTCTGCGCCACGGCGGTGCTGGTCCTGACCGGCGGCGCGTTCGTGGCCACCACGGCCGCCTACTCCGGCCGGGAGAGCCGCTCGGACGCCCGGAACCCGGCGATAGCGGCCGAGGGCGACCACCCCACCGCCCTCTGGACCAGCCACTGGGACTCCTACCGGGGCCGCCAGTTCGCCGTCGTCCTGATCTCCCCGCTGACCGACGACGCGCCCCTGCCGCCCGGCGTCGCCCACTGGCCGGCCCCGGGCGAGGTGCTGCTCTCCCCGGCCCTGCGCGACGGGCCGCCCGAGGAGGACTTCGCCCACCGCTACGGCAGTGTCGCCGGAACCGTCGGTCCGCAGGGCCTGGCCTCGCCGGGGGAGCGGCTCGCCTACGTCCGGCCGACCGCCGAGCTGGCCTCGACCACCAAGCGCTGGGTCGGCATCACCGGCTACGGCGGCGGCTCCAAGGCGGCGTTCGGCGACATCAGGATCGTCCGACCGGCCGGCGAACTGCTGGCCGCGCTGGCCGTCCTGCTGGCCCTGCCCGCCCTGGTGCTGGCCGTGGTCGCCGCGCGGACGGGCGCCGTCCCGCAGGACCGCCGGCTCGCCCTGCTGACCGTCCTGGGCGCGCGCCGCCGCGACCGGGCGAGGGCCGTGCTCGCGGCGGCCGTCCGGCCGGTGGCGGCCGGGGTGGTGACGGGTGCCGCACTGCTCCTGCCGTTCCTGGTCCTCGACGTCGAACTCCCGTGGATCGACTACCGGTTGGACGCCGGGGACCTCCGGCGGGCCTGGCCCTGGCTCGGTGCGGCCACGGTGCTCGCCCTCGCGCTGATCGGCGCCGTCCTGCTCCTGGTCCGGCCGCGGAGCGCCACCGGAGCCGGACGCCCGACCCGGTCCGCCGGTGCCGGTGCTGGTGCCGGTTCCCGGGCGGCCGGGCCCGGTTCCGGTGTGGCCGGGCGGCTCCGGACGCCGGTCCTCGGGATGTGCGGCGGGTTCCTGCTGCTGGCCTGGTTCGCCGGCCCGCTCTTCGGCGGCGGCCGCTCCAGCGCCCAGGTGTTCATCGTGGCCACCACCGGACTGCTCGTCACCCTCCCCGCAGCCGTCTCCTGGGCCGTCTCCCGGACCGTCGGCCCGCTCGCCGCGGCCGCCGCCCGCCGCAGCCGCGGCCCGGCCCTGATCGCGGCCCGCACGGCGGCCGCCCACCCCGGCCTGGTGGCCGGGCTGACCAGCGCCCTGGTGCTCTGCGCCGGCCTGCTCGGCCAGGCCCGACTGCTCACCGACTACACCACCATGACCTCCGGTGGGCCTGCCCGGGTCGCCGCGGCCGGACAGGGCGCGGCGGCGATCGTCCAGGCCTCGGCAGCGGCCCGACCGGACCAGCGCTTCCTCGCCGCGCTCCCGCCCGGCGTGCACACCGTGTCCGTCGGCTCCGGCCCGGCCGGGCTCCCCCTCGTCCAGGCGCCCTGCGCGGAGCTCACCGCGCTCGCCCTGCCCTGCCCCACGGAGAACACGAGCGTCACCGTTCCGGCCGGAGGCCTCGACCGGCGGCTGCGCGAGGCCGTCCTGGACGACGGCGGGAGCGCCGGGCCCACCGGCGTCGCCGTCCGCACCGGGGCACTCACCGGTCTGCGGGACGACGGTTCGTACGGACTGGTCGTCGTCGCCGACGGCGGCCGGCTCGACGTCCCGGCGGTGAAGGCCGCCGTGTACCGCCACCTCGGCGCGACGGCCAACGTCGACGTCCCCGGTGAGCGCGGCCAGTCCGCCGCCAACGCCCACCAGGCCCGCTGGGTGACCTTCCTCGGCGGGGCCGGCGCCCTGGTGCTGCTGCTCGCGATCGGGTTCGGCGCCCTGGCGCAGGCCCTCCGCTTCGCCGCCGCGGTCGCACCGCTCGCGCCCCTCGGCGGCGACGGCCGACTGGTCAGGTCCGCCGCCCGCCACCTGCTCGGCCTGCCCGTCCTGACCGCCGTCGTCCTCGCGACCGCCCTGGACACGGTGCTGGCCCTGCCCCGCCTCCAGACCCCCGACATGCTCGCCACCCCAGCCCGCTCCCTCACCGACTACGGCGCCCTCCTCGCTGCGGCCCTCCTGCTCACCGCCACCCTCACCGCCACCGCCGGCACCGCCGCCACCCGCCTCGCCGGCCGCTGGACACCGGCGGGGGACTGAGGCCTGTCGTGCGGGTCTTCGCCGGGTCCGCGACGCCAAGGCACGCACTCGCCCAGCCTCCGGCGTGCGTTGCACGCACCCTGACGCCGCGGCCTGATCCGACAAGACCCACAAGACACGCCCTGGGGCCTGCCTTGGGTGACCGGCGACCGGCGGGCTCGGGAGGGCGAGTCCGGGCGTCGGGTCGGAGGATGTCGCCGGACCGCCAGGACACCGCCGTGCGGCACCCCGCGGCCGCCGCCACGGCTCGTCGGCGGGCCGTCGGGAATGCCGGATCGACGGGGCGATGGACGTGTGACCGCCGTTTCGGGAGCGCGGAGAGCCGGTACGGCGACCGGGCCGGGATCCGGGCGCGGGCGGGGGGCCGGGGCGTTCGCCAGGTCGAGGAGCCGGCCGTGCCCCAGGGCGTGTCCGGTGCCGCGTCGACGGCGAACACTTGCCCGGGCGGCCGTCGGTCCGCTTCACTACCGGGCGGAGGGGGTGGCGCATGCTCGACTACGACCGGGAGGCGCGGGAGTACGACGCCTCGCGCGGGGGCGAAGCCCGGGCGGAGGCCGCGGCGACGGCCGTCGAGCGGCTGCTCCCGGCCGACACCCGTACGGTGCTGGACGTCGCCTGCGGGACGGGAATCGTCACCGCCCGGCTGCTCCGGCCCGGCCGCACCGTGCTCGGGATCGACCGCTCGCCCGGGATGCTCCGGCTCGCCGAGCGCCGCCTCGCACGGCGGGGCCCCGCCGGCGCCGTGGCCCGCGCCGACGCCACCCGGCTGCCGGTCCGCACGGGCGGCGCGGACGCCGTGGTGCTGATCTGGCTGCTCCACCTGCTGCCGTCGGCCGGACCCGTCCTGGCGGAGGCCCGCCGGGTGCTGCGGCCCGGCGGCGCGCTGATCACCACCGTCGACAAGAACGCCGCCGCGTTCACCGAGCCGAGCGACCTCGCCGAACTGACGGCACCGCTGCGCCGACGGCACGCACCCCGGGCGACGGACGACGCCGACCGGCTCACCCGGCAGGCGGCCGCCCTCGGCCTGCACCCCGCGGGCGGGACGGCCTTCACCGGTGCCGGACAGGGCCGCAGCCCCCGCGCCTGGCGCGAGGCCGTCGAACGCGGCCGCATCCCCTGGTGCGCCGACCCGGCCGACGCGGCCGCCACCGTCCGGGCGCTCGCCGCCCTGCCCGAGCAGGACGCGCCGCGGCCGGACCCGCGCTACCGCCTGCTGGCCTTCCGGGCCTGACCAGGCGCCTGAACGGGCCCGGAGCAGCCCCGGCCGGCCCACGCAACGAACGGCGGGCCCCGGCACGTGAACCCCTGGACAGGACCCACCGGAGGAAGACCACGATGACCGCCACCGACATCGCCCGAGCCGTCAACGACCTGCTGTTCGATCCGGACCTCGACCTCGACGAGGCCCTCGACCGGCACTTCACGCCCGACTACCGCCAGCGCACCGACGGCGTCTGGAGCGACCGCGCCGGCTTCGCCCGGCACATGGCCAAGCTGCGCTCCCTGGTCCGCGGCGGGCACATCGAGGTGCACGACGAGCTGCGCGACGGGCTGAGCTATGCCGACCGGCACACCGTCACCGTCGTCAAGGAGGACGGCCGGACCTCCCGCATCGAGGTGTACCTCTTCGCCCGGCTCGCCCCGGACGGGCGGTTCCGGCGGGTCGAGGAGACCACCCGGCTCGTCGACGGCCACGAGGACGACCGGAACCTGGGTTCCGTCACGTGAGGGCGGCGCACCCGGCGGCGTACCTGTCGGCGCACCCGGCGGGGCGGCCCGGAGCCCGGCGCCCGTCACCGCGGGACCCGGCACCACGGCGCCCGTCACCGCAGAACTCGTCAAGGCCCGCCCCGCACCACGGGGCCGGCGCCGACACCCGGGGAGGGGAACCGTCATGGCGTCCGTCAGGGACAGGCTGAGCGACGCGCGGGGCCAGGCCTTCATCGGCCGGGAGGAGGAGGTCGACGGCTTCGCCCGGGCCCTGGCCGGTGACCCGCGGTCCCCGTTCGCCTTCTACCTGGTCGGCCCGGGCGGCATCGGCAAGTCGACCCTGCTGCGCCGCCTGGCCGACCGAGCCCGGGCGGCCGGACGGTCGCTCCTGGAGCTGGACGGCCGGTTCGTGAGCCGGGACCCGGCCGACTTCGAGCGGGCCGCCGCGCCGTTCCTGGACGTCCCCGGGACGGTCCTGCTCGTCGACTCCTTCGAGCACTGCCAGTGGCTGGAGGGCTGGCTGTGGCAGCGCTTCCTGCCCCGGGCCGCCGACGACGCCCTGGTGGTGCTGGCGGGCCGGCTGGCACCGCAGCCGCAGTGGACCGCCGACCCCGCCTGGGCCGGGCTGCTGGACGTCCGGGAGCTGCGGCCGTTCTCCGAGGACCAGGCCCGGGCCCTGCTGACCACGGCCCGGGTGCTGCCCGAGCTGCGGGAGCGGGTGCTGCGCTTCGCCGGGGGCAACCCGCTGGCCCTGTCGCTCGCGGCCGCGGCCAGGGCGTCGGACTGGAGCCGGGAGGACGTCTGGGCGCCCTCCGCCGACGTGCTGCGGACCCTGCTGTCCGGCCTGATCGGCGAGGTGCCGACCGCGGCCCACCGCCGCGCCCTGGAGGTGGCGGCGCAGGCCTACTCGACCTCGGAGGAACTGCTCGCCTCGGTGCTGCCCGACGAGGACGCCCACGCGCTGTTCGGCTGGCTCAGGGGCCTGCCCTTCATGGAGTCCACCCACCGGGGCCTGCACCCGCACGACGCCGCGCGCGAGACGCTCGCCGCCGACCTGCGCTGGCGCGCCCCCAACGGCTTCGTGGCGATGCGTCAACGGCTCGCCGAGGAGTACCTGCGGCAGCTGCGCGAGGCGCCCGAGGAGCGGGTGTGGACCGTCACCGACGAGCTCTTCCACGTCTTCCGGGAGGGGGAGATCGTGGCCCGCACGCGCACCTGGTCCCGGGAGGACGAGGTGCACGACCGGCCGCTGCGCCCGGACGACCTCGACGTCGTGCTGCGGATGGCCGAGGAGACCGAGGGCCCGGCCTCGGCGGAGCTGGTGCGCTACTGGGCGCGGCGCCAGCCGCAGGCGTTCAGCGTGTACCGGCTGGTCGGCACCGGCCGGGTGGTGGCGTTCACCGCCCGCCTGGCCCTGCCCGCCCCCGCCGACCCCGAGGACCTGGCCACCGATCCGGTGGTGGCCGCGGCCTGGGCGTACACCGAGGCCACCGCTCCGGTGAGCCCCGGCGAGCACATCGGCGTCAGCCGCTTCACGGTCTACCCCGAGCGGTACCAGGTCCCCTCCCGGGTGATCGACCTGAGCAGCTCCCGGGCCCAGGCGGAGTCCGCCCGCGCCCGCGGCCGCGCCTACGGCTTCGCGGTGTGGCGGGACGCCGAAGCGTGGGCCGCGCGGGTCAGGGGCAGCCTCACCGACACCGGCGCGCGGCCGCGGGTCGGCGACCACACCTACGGCGTGTTCGGCGTCGACTGGCGCCACGTGCCCGTCGAGACCTGGCTGCGGCACTTCATCGCGGCCACCGCCGTACCCGTGCGGGCCGGGCCGTCGGGGGTGTCGCGCAGCGGGTTCGACCAGGCCGTACGGGAGGCCCTGGGGCACTGGCGCGACCCCCGCGCCTTCGCCGCCTGCGCCCTGCTGCGCGCCCGGCTGGCGGCCGACCTCGCCGACCCCGTGGAGGAGTTGCGCACCCTGCTGCGGGAGGCCGTGGAGGACCTCGCCCGCGACCCGCGAAGCGCACGCGCCAAGGAGGCCCTCACCGCCGGATTCCTCTCCGGGGCGCCCACCCAGGAGGCCGCCGCCCGCCGGATGGGCCTGCCGTACGGGACCTACCGGCGGCACGTGCGGCAGGGGCTCGACCTGCTCTGCGAGGCGCTCTGGCACCGGGAGTTGCACGGCCCGGGGTAGGCGCGGCGGCCGCCCCGCACGCAGCCCGCCGGACCGGTCCGCGCGCACGGGTGATGATCGCGGTCTGCTACGTTCACCTGCACGTATGACTCGCTCGACCGGGCCGATCCGCGGGCGGGCGCAGGGTGGCTGACAGGGGGACCGGAATCCATGAACGCGTACGCAGGCTCGGACGGGCCGGGAGGGCCCTTCGTCGCCCCGTGGACGGGACCGTCGGCGGCGGCGCCGCTCGGGCCGACGTTCGGGGTCAACCCGGCTGACCTGGACCTGGCGGCGAAGGCCGCGAAGGAGAGCAGCGAGGCGATGCCGGGTGAGCTGAAGGCGATCCACCAGCCCTCCGACACGGCGGCCGCCGCGCTGTCGGGCTGGCAGGTCGGCGCCTCGCTGCACAACTGCACCGCGGCGTGGGAGGAGCTGCTGAACAAGCTCGCCTCCGAGGTCGACGGGGTCGCCCTGAAGCTGAGCCAGACCGCCACCGACTACCGCAACGCGGACAAGAACGGCGCCTCGGGTCTGAAGCCCTCCGGTCTGTTCCCGCAGGGGACGCGCTGATGGTCACTCTCGCCCAGCTGCGCGACGCCGACCTGTCCGGCCTGGCGCCGGCGGCCACCGCGTACGACACCCTGGCCACCAACTTCGGCAAGCACGTCCAGAACATGCAGCACGAGGTCCTCAAGCACGTCCTCAACGCGAACTGGGTCGGCAACGCCGCCGGCGCCGCCAACGCCTCGCTGCAGCGCACCAGCAATCGCCTGGACGCCGCGCACACCGAGATGTCGGCGGTCTCCGGGCTGCTGCGCGAGGCCTCCGACAGCTTCCTGCTGGCGCAGTCCAAGCTGCAGGCGGCGTTGCAGGAGGCCAAGGACCTGGGGCTGACGGTCGCCGACGACGGGACGGTGTCCTGGCCGGCGCCGTCCAAGGCCGACAGGAACGACCCGGACTACAACATCCCCCAGCGGGCGAAGGCGCTGGCGACCCGGATCTCCGGCGCCGTCACCGAGGCCGGGAACGCCGACCAGAAGATCTCGGCGCTCCTGAACTCCCTGACCGAGCGCGCCCGCAACGGCACGGGGCTGGAGACGGACAAGGCGGCCGCCGACCTGAAGGCCGTCACGCAGCAGGGCGTCGACCTGATGGCCGCCGGCTTCCCGCCCGCCGGCGCCTCGCCGACCGAGGTCAACTCCTGGTGGCGGGGCCTGACTTCGGCCGAGCAGCAGCGGCTCATCGAGGGGCACCCGGACCTGCTGGGCATGCGCGACGGCATCCCGGCCGTGGCCCGGGACCAGGCCAACCGGCTGAACCTGGCCAACCTCATCACCAAGTACCAGCAGCTGCCGAACCCGACGGACGACGACAAGCAGAAACTCAACGGGTTCCTCGCGATCAGCAAGCGCCTGGACACGGACAAGGACAAGCAGCCCCCGCGGCTCCTGATCGGGATCAGCGAGGAAGGGCAGGGCCGCGGCATCCTGGCCTTCGGCAACCCGGACACCGCGAAGAACGTCAGCGCGTACGTGCCGGGGCTGGGCACCAAGCTCAGCGACGTCGGCGGCAAGGACGGCGACCGCGCCCTGAACGTGCTGAACGCCGCGCAGAATGCCGACGCCGGCTCCACGTTCGCGTCGATGGTGTGGCTCGGCTACGACCCGCCGCCGGGCCTGGAGAAGCTCCAGGAGGGCGACATGCGTCCGCTGGACGTGATGGACACCGAGCGTGCCGCGAAGGGCGGCGCCGCCTACGACAAGTTCATGGCCGGCCTGCGCGCCACCCACGACGGTCCGCCCGCCCACCTCGTCGCCCTCGCCCACAGCTACGGCTCCACCACCGTCGGCCTGGGCGCCCAGATGAACGGCGGCACCGGCGCCGACGACATCATCCTCGTCGGTTCCCCCGGCACCGGCGCGCAGCGCGCCTCGCAGCTGCACATCGACCCCAGCCACGTCTGGGTCGGCGACGCGGAGAACGACCCGGTCAGCCACCTGCCGTCCAAGGGCCGGGTGTCCAACGACCTCCAGGGCGCGGTGCAGGGGGGCGTGATCGCCGGCCCGATCGGCAGCGTCGTCAGCGGCTACGTCTCCGACAAGGTGTACGACTGGTTCGGCCCCGAGAACCAGCTGTGGTTCGGCCAGGACCCGGGGAGCAAGGAGTTCGGCGCCAACCGCTTCGCCGTCCCGGACGGCCCGTCGATGTCCTTCGACTCGCACTCCCACTACATGGACGAGCCGAAGAAGGACCCCGCACCGGACGACACCGCGGTCTCGGTCAACAACATCGGCCAGATCCTGGCCGGGCAGTACGGCAACGTCACGAGGCAGGACCAGCGATGAGCACCCCCCACGGCCGCACCCCGCCCGTCAGCGCCGCGCTCTCGAACGACCCGCGACCCCGCAAGCCGCTGACGCGGCGCCTCGCCGCGGCCGCCGTGCCCCTCGCACTCGTGCTGACCCTGACGGCCTGCGGTGCCGTCACCGCCGCCGTCAAGGACGGCGCCCGCCCGGACCCGACGGCGACGGCACCGCTCATGCCGCCCGGGCAGGCCCTGCAGAAGCTCGACGCCCTGCTGGCCGAAGCGACCTCGAACGTGCAGCCGGCGCTGCGGTACTGGGATGCCTGGCCCGTAGCCAAGGAGCAGTACTCCTCCGGCCTGGACGAGCACTCCCTGGGCTACGCCAAGGCCTCCCGCACGCGCCACGTCATGACCAAGGTCGCCCCCGCCAAGTACGCCACCCTGCTGGACGCGGTGCGGAGCGTGTGGAAGGCCAAGGGCTACCGCATCGAAGAGGGCCCCACCGGGCAGGCCGTGTCCGCCACCACCGCAGAAGGTCTCAGCGTGGGAATCGGCATCGGCTCCGCCGGGGACATCGACATCCAGGCCACCGTCAGCCCGATCCCGGTGCCCGACGGCCGGGACCCGTTCGGCACCCCCACGCCGGACCCCGTCATGGCCAACGGCAACCCGGACGTCCTCCCGAAGTACGACGACCCGTACTGGTCGCTCTGACCGCCGCATCCCCACCTCCCCGTTCCGAAAGCCCCCACCCCATGACCCCCGAACAGGCCGTCCAGGCACTCGACGCCCTCCTCGACGAGGCGATGTCCGCCATCCGCCCCCCGCTGCGCTACCGGGACGGCTGGCCGTGGTCCACCGAGCGGACCGCGGGCCCGGACGACCACTCCCTGGGCTACGCCACCGCCACCCGCGACCGGTACGTCATGACCAAGGTCGCCCCGTCCAAGTACGGCGCGCTGCTGGGCATCACCGAACGCGGCTGGCGGGCCCGGGGCTACCGGATCACCGCCGTCAACCCCAGCCAGCCCGCCATGTTCGCCTCCACACCCGACGGGTACGGCGTGTGCCTGCTCGTCGGCGCCGCGGGCAACATCACCTTCCAGGCCGGCGTCGGCCCCATCCCGGTCATCCGCGACCGCGACCCCTTCGGCACCTACGTCCCCGAGCCGACCCTGCCCGACGGCCGCCCCGACATCCTCCCCCGGTACGAGGACCCGTTCTGGTCGCACTGAACCCGGCCCGGCAGGTGCGGCGGGTCAGACGACGGAGTGCGCCGGTCAGACGACGGAGGCCCGCCGGGGATCGACCGGGTCGATCGCGTGCTCGTCGAAGAGGCTCTCCAGGGCCTCCAGGCCGCCTTCCCGCCGGAAGTCCTTCTCGGCCGTGGTGATCGGCAGCAGCCAGAGGATCCGGGCGTGGGCCCCGCCGTCCCAGGTACAGACCTCGAACTCGGGCCCGAACGGATAGGGCAGGCTCACCAGGTAGTGGTCGCAGTCCGAGTCGTCCAGCCACGGGCGGCCGATCGGGACGGTGTGGCCGACGTCGAGCCGTTGGCGAACGGGCCCGCAGTGGTAGTACGCGTTCATGGTGACGCTCTCCAGATTGACCCACTCGTCACGCGGTGCGGCCAGGAAGAACTCCGTCCCGTGACCGTCGTGCTGCGTCGACTCCCAGCAGCCCGACGTCACGTACAGCCACCAGTCACCCGGGCGGGCGGGATGGATCCGGAAGATCCGGAACCCGGGCACGCGGTCCTCGATCGGCCCCTCCACCCCGGGGACCTCGTCGATCACACGACCGGGAAGGGTCCTGCGGAGGTGGTCGAGGAGAGCGGTGCGTGCTGCGGCGTTCGGCATCCGGTCATCATGCCCCCGGGCCGTCGGAGCCCGTCGACCGGGGTGCGCTCCCCGCCCGGTCAGTCGGCCCGCCCGGTCAGTCGGCCCGGCCACGGGAGAGGACCGTGCGGACGACGGCACCGGCGGGGGCGTTGCCGGCGGTGAAGGTGCCGCCGAGCTCTTCGGCCCGCTCGGCCATGGACCGCAGGCCGACCCCGGACAGCGGTGGACAGTGATGGACAGTCCCCGGGCCCGGCGGGCCTGGCAGGTGGACGGCGCCCGGCCCGAGGCTCTGCGGCATGAACCTCGTACGCACACCGAAGGGGCCGGGGGCCGGCCGTGCCCCACGGCCGGGAGCCGCGCTCGCCGCGCTCGCCGCGGCCCAGTTCACGGTCATGCTCGCGACCTCGATCGTGAACGTCGCACTGCCCCAGATCCGCGCCGGGACCGGACTCTCGGACGGTGCCGTCACCTGGGTGGTCAACGCGTACGGCCTGGCGTTCGGCGCGCTGCTGCCGGCCGGCGGACGGGCCGCGGACCTGCTGGGGCGCCGCCGGGTGCTGATCGCCGGGGCCGGGCTGTTCGCGGCCGCCTCGCTGACGGCGGGGCTGGCCGCCACCCCGGAGGTGCTGATCACCGCCCGGGCCCTCCAGGGCCTCGCCGCCGCGGCGATCGCCCCGGCCGCGCTCGCCCTCGCCCTGGTGCAGGACCCGTCCGGCCCCGGGCGCGGCCGGGCGCTGGGGGTGTGGGGCGCGGTCTCCGGCGCGGGCGGCGCGGGCGGCGTCCTGCTGGGCGGGGTGCTCACCGAGGCCTGGGGCTGGCCGTGGATCTTCCACGCGGTCGCCCTGGGGTCGGCGCTGGTCCTCGCCGCCGTGGCCGTCCTGGTGCCGACGGACGAAGGATCGGTGGTCGGCCGGGGGAGCGGCCGGGGGAGCGGGCGGTTCGACCTGGCCGGCACCCTCACCGTCACCCTCGCCCTGACCTGCCTGGTCTGGGGCCTGACCACCGCGCGCGGCGCCGGCTGGAGCGACGGCCGGGTGGTGGGCGCGCTGGCGGCCGCCGTCGTCCTGCTCGTGGCCTTCGCCGCGATCGAGCGCCGCCGGCCGAACGCCCTGGTGCCGCCGCGACTGCTCACCACCGGGCGGGTGGCCGCCGGCAACCTGCTGATGGTCCTGCTGGGTTCGGTCTGGATCGCGCTGTTCTTCTTCCTGCCGCTCTACCAGCAACAGGTCCTCGGGTCCGGGCCGCTGGCCACCGGAGCGGCTCAACTCCCGCTCGCCGCCGCCAACATGCTCGGTGCGGCGCTGGCGCCACGGATCGCCCGGCGGATCGGCGCCACCACGACCGCGGTCGCCGCGCTGCTCACCGAGGCCGCGGGCCTGCTGTGGCTGTCCCGGATCGCCGCCGACGGCGGGTACGCCACCGACGTCCTCGGCCCCACCCTGCTGATCGGCCTGGGCCTCGGCGCCGCCTTCGTCCAGCTCACCGCGCTGGCCGTGGAGGGCGTCCCGCCCCAGGACGCCGGACTGGCCGGCGGACTGGTCAACACCACCCGCCAGGTCGGCGGCGCGATCGGCCTCGCCGTGCTGACCACACTCGCCGGATCCGTCACCGCCGGGGCGGCCGGCCACCACTCCCACCCGGAGGCGCTCACCGCCGGCTACCGGGCCGCCTTCGCCGTCTCGGCCGCCGTCCTGACGGCCACCGCGCTGCTCGCCCCGCTGCTGCTCCGGTGCACCGGGCTGCGGCGTACCGGGCTGCGGCGTGCCGGCGGGACGGGCGCCGCGGCCGACGCACCGCCGGCGCCCGACCACCGCGAACCCCGGGTCGGACAGAGCGCCTGACCCCCCGGGCGGCGCCGCCGCGCCGAATCAACTGACCCATCGTCATATCCCAGTGAGAGGCAACCGTCATGACCGACCAGAAGCCCTACCTGACCGGCCACTACACCCCCGTCGTCGACGAGGTCACCGCCACCGGGCTGACCGTCGAGGGCGCCCTGCCCCCGGAGCTCAGCGGCCGGCTGGTCCGCAACAGCCACAACCCCAAGCCCGGCGTCACGCCCACCCACTGGTTCAAGGGCAGCGGCATGGTCCACGGCCTGCGGCTGCGTGACGGGCGCGCCGAGTGGTACCGCAACCGCTGGGTGCGCACCCCCGCCCTGGACGGCGCCCCCTACCTGACGGAGCACGGCCCCGACCTGACCGCCAGCGCGGCCGGCACCCACGTCATCGAGCACGGCGGGCGCCTGCTGGCCCTGTGCGAGGCCAACCTGCCCTTCGAGCTCACCCCCGAGCTGGAGACCGTCGGCGCCTACGACTTCGGCGGGACGCTGCGCACCGCGATGACCGCGCACCCCAAGGCGGACCCGGTCTCCGGCGAACTGCACTTCTTCGGCTCCTCGCCCGTCCCCCCGTTCCTCACCTACCACGTGGCCGACGCCAAGGGCCGGATCGTCCACAGCGCCGAGGTGCCCGGTGCGAGCGCCTCGCTCAAGCACGACTTCGCGATCACCCGCGGCCACGTGGTGTTCGTCGAGGGGTCCGTCACCTTCGACCCCGCCGAGCACTCCGGGATCCCGTACGGCTGGAAGGACGAGCAGGCGGCCCGGATCGGGGTGATGCCGCGCGGTGCGGACGGTGCCCGGGCGATCCGGTGGTTCTCCGTCGAACCGGGCAACATGCTGCATGTCTCCAACGCCTACGAGGACAGCCGGGGCCGGATCGTCCTGGAGGGCCCGACCGTCGACCGGGAGGGCTTCGCCCTGTCCTGGAACTGGTGGACCGGGAGGCCGGGGCGCGGCAGCGAGCCCGTCTCCCGTTCCTACACCCGCCGTTGGGTGGTCGACCCGGTGGCCGGTACCGTCGACGAGCGGATCGTCGACGACCTGCCGGTGGAGTTCCCGACCCTCAACGAGGAGTACCTGGGCGCCGACAACCGCTACCAGTACGCCGTCTCCTTCCCGGACGAGGCGGGCCACGGCGGCTACGGCGTCGTCAAGTACGACCGGGTCACCGGCGCCCGCCGCATCCGCCGGGTCGGCGACGCCCGGATGCCCAGCGAGGCCCTGTTCGTCCCGGCCGCCGACGCCGGCGCCGAGGACGACGGCTACCTGCTCACCGTCGTGACGGACCTCAAGCAGGACGCCTCCCAGCTGCTCGTCCTGGACGCCTCCGGCCTCGACCGGGTCGCCACCGTCCACCTGCCGCACCGGGTCAGCGCCGGCCTCCACGGGTCGTGGATCCCGGACGAGGGCCGGGGCATCGGCCGCGGCTGATGCGCCGCCCGCCCCTGCCGGACCCGGGTCCTCCGGGCCCGGCAGGGGCCCCGCATCGGGCCCGGCAGGGCCTCAGGACCCGATCGGGGCCTCCCAGGCCAGCCGGGTGCCGCCGTCCTCGGCGGGGGTGACGGCGAAGGAGCCGCCGACCCGCTCGGCGCGCTCGGCGAGGTTGCGCAGGCCGCTGCGCCGTCCGCCCTCGGGCACGCCCACGCCGTCGTCCGCGACGGTCAGCGCCACCCGGCCGGCGAGGGCGCGCAGCGTCACCTCGACCCGGGAGGCGCGGGCGTGCCGGGCGGCGTTGCTGAGCGCCTCGGCGAGGACGGCCACCACGTGCTCGGCCAGTTCCGGCGGCACGTCGGTGTCCAGCAGGCCCTCCATGCTCAGCCGGGGCGCGAAGCCGAGCGGGCCCTGGGCCTCGGTGACCACCCGGGTGGCCCGGGCGCGCAGGCCGCGGTCGGGTTCGCTGTGGGCGCGCAGACCGAAGATCGTCGAACGGATGATCTTGATGGTCTCGTCCAGGTCCGCCACCGCCCGGGCCACCCGGTCCGCGGCGGCCGGGCTCTCGATCAGCCGGCCGGCGCTCTGCAGCGTCATGCCCGTCGCGAACAGCCGCTGGATCGCCAGGTCGTGCAGGTCCCGGGCGATCCGGTCACGGTCCTCCAACAGGGTCAACTGCTCGGCGTCGCGCCGCCGTTCGGCCAGCTCCAGGGCGAGCGCCGCCTGGTCGGCGAAGCCCAGCAGCGGACCGGTCTCCTCCGGCCCGAAGGCCGGCTGCCCCTGCGCCCTGGCCAGCAGCAGCACGCCCCGCCCGTACCCGGGGCCGGTGCCCAGCGGCACCGCCACCGCCGCGCCCAGCCCGTCGAAGCGGCCCGCCGGACCGGCCGGGAAACGGGGATCGCAGGCCAGCTCGTCACTGGTGACCGGCGACCCGGAGGCGTACGCGGCACCGGACAGCGTGCCGTCCACCGGCACCGTCACCCCCAGCCGTGCCGACGGCGTACCGCCCAGCGCGACCTCCACCGCCAGTTCCTCGGCGCGCTCCTCCGGGCCCGCCAGCGCCACCGACACGTCCGCCAGTTCCGCGCCGGAGATCTCCCGGGCCCGCCGGGCGATCCGCTCGACCACCTCCAGGCGCGGCGCCCCCGACAGCAGGCTGCGGGTGATCTCGGTGCTCGCCCGCAGCCAGCGCTGGCGCAGCTGGGCCTCCTCGTACAGCCGGGCGTTGTCGATCGCCACCCCGGCCGCGACCGCCAGGGTGGCGATCACCGCCTCGTCGTCCTCGTCGAAGTCCAGCCCGCCGCGCTTGTCGGTCAGGTAGAGGTTGCCGAACACCTCGCCGTGCACCCGCACCGGCACCCCGAGGAAGGTGTGCATCGGCGGGTGGTTCGGCGGGAACCCGACCGAGGCCGGGTGGTCGGAGAGCACCGGGCAGCGCAGCGGCCGCGGTTCGCGGATCAGCTCGCCCAGGATGCCCCGGCCGGCCGGCGGCGGGCCGATCTCGGCCATCTCCTCGTCGGTCAGACCCACCGTCAGGAACTGCGACAGCGAGTGCCCGTCCGGCCCGATCACCCCGAGCGCGGCGTACCGGGCGTCCACCAGGTCCGCGGCCGCCTCGACGATCCGGTGCAGCGCCTGCGCCAGGTCCAGCTCACGGCCGACCGCGAGCACCGCCTCCAGCAGGCTGTGCACCCGGTTCTGCGTCCCGCGGGCCGCGTCGATCCGCCACTGGAGCTCCTCCAGCAGCTCGTCCAGGCGCAGCCGGGGCATCCGCGCGCCGCCACCCGCCGCGCTGCCGTCCGCTCCGCCCACCGCTGTCCTCCTCCTCGTGCCCTGCCGTGTCCCGTCTGGCCTTGTGGCCGTCCGATCGGCGGGATCGCCCCTGCTCACGGTAGTGCCAGGGTGTCGGCGGAGTGGAGGGCGGGGTCGGTCGTAGGCTCCCGAAGCGGGCCTTTCGTCCCGTGGCCGAGGGTCCTGCGGCCTCTGTCGCGGGGCCGTGGGCGGCTGCCAGGGTGGGGGAGGAGCGGACGGAGCGTCAGCGCGCCGCCGCCGGCTCCGAACCACCGAGTGCCGACACCGTGGAGGAACGCTCATGAGCGAGCGAAGCGAGCTGACGCCGACCGTGCTGGCCGGGATCGACGGCTCACCGCAGAGCACGGCCGCCGCCCACTGGGCCGCCGAGGAGGCGGTGCGCACCGGCGCCGCACTGCGGCTGGTGCACGCCTGGCCGTGGCTGACGGACGGCGTGTCGTCGTTCGCCGAGCCCGACGACCTCCCCGACGTCGTCCAGCGGACCCTGACCGAGGCGGCCGAGGACCTCCGCGGGCGGTACCCGGACCTGGCCGTACGGACCGACGCGGTGCTGGACGCGCCGGTCGACGGCCTGGTGGCCGCCGCCGGGGACGCGGAACTGCTGGTGCTCGGCTCGCGCGGCCTCGGCGGCTTCACCGGGCTGCTGCTCGGCTCGGTCAGCATGGCCGTGGCCGGGCGCAGCGAGGTGCCGGTGGTCGTGGTGCGCGAGGCCGGAGAGGCCCGGGAGGCCGCGGACGGCACGGCCGAGGTGGTGGTCGGCGTCGACGGGCACGCCCCGGAGGAGGAGGTGCTGGCCTTCGCCTTCCGCGAGGCCGCCCTGCGCGGGGTCAGGGTCCGGGCGGTGCACGGCTGGGACCTGCCACCGCTGTTCGGCTACGCGGGCGGGGCCGTCCCGGCGGCCGAGATCGCCCAGCTGGAGGCACTGGAGGCGAAGCTGCTCTCGCTCGCCCTGGCCGGCCCCCGCGAGCGGCACCCGGACGTCGCGGTGGTCGAGGACGTCCGGCTGGGTGCGGCCCGCGGCCTGGTCGAGGCCTCAACCGGAGCCGCGCTGGTCGTGGTCGGCCGACGCCACCGCCCGGTCGACTTCGGCCCCCGCCTCGGCCGGATCGCGCACGCGGTACTGCACCACGCGGAGGCACCGGTCGCGGTCGTCCCCCACGGGTGAGGCGACCAAGGCCCCGGCGCGCGACGGGCCGTAGGGCCCTGCCGCCCGCCGGGGCCGCCGCGCACATCCGGCAGAGGGCCCGGGCCACGTACAACTGGTGCTGCGAGCCGGATGCGCGCCCCGCCGCATGATCTCCTCCCCGAGGCCGGCGTACCTGTCCTTTCTCCTGTGAATTAAGGGAGTTGGCGTGCACCTGTGCGTGTGATGGGTACGATCGATCGGTCTGTCGTGAGGGGGCTGGCCTCGATCAGCCGTAGGGGGTGGAACGGACGATGTCCGATCGCGCGACCGAGTTCGACCGTTTGATGAACCCATGGGCGTACGACGCGGATGGCAACCTGACTGCCGAAGCCCAGCGCCGGGAAGCTGCTCGGACGCAGCTCAACTCGGCAGGCGCTTCGGCCGGTGGCGGCTTCTCGGTCGATCCGGGCGCGCTCGACGCCGCGGCCACGGACGCCGAGCAGATCAACGGCCGTCTCATGGGCGAATGCCGGAGTGCGGACGACGAGATGGCCGCGGTAGGGGGAGGGCTCGTCGGGTTCGGTCTCGGCGGGGCGTGCAAAGAGGCGTCGGCGACCTGGGACAAGCAGATCCTGGCGCTCTCGAAGGTGATCGGTGGACTTGCGCAGAATGTGCGGTCGACGGCCAAGAACTACCGCGATGCCAATGCCGCGGTCGCGGGCACGTTCAAAGCGGACGGGAGCTGATGCGTCGTGGTCGGCTTTCACGATCTGACCAACGCGAAGGTGGACTCGCTGGGGGCGGCCGCGGGGGCCTGGGACGAGGTGGCCGCGAAGCTCAAGGCGCTGGACGGCGAGTGGAACAGCGTGGTGGTCGCCAAGATCAACGGTTCCGGGTGGACCGGTCCGAGCGCCGAGTCGGCCAAACCGGCACTCCAGCGCGGCAATGACCAGCTCAACGCGGCGGCGACCGAAGCCGGAGCCCTCGCGTCGGTGTTACGGGAGGTGGCCACCGAGATCCAGGCCGCCAAGGACAAACTCGCTGCACTGGTCGCCGAGGCCACGGCTGATGGACTCACCGTCAGCCCCGACGGAACGGTCAGCTGGCCGGATCCCGACAAGGCCGTGAAGAACGACCCGCAGGCGGCGACCGCCCACCACGACCAGTACCGGGCCAAGGCCGGCGACATACGGGCCCGGGTCGACGGCGTTCTCCGTGACGCCACGGAGGCGGACCAGCGGGCCTGTTTCGCTCTGCGGACCGACGCCTCCAGCGACAAGGACGGTTCCTTCAACGGACAAGCCGTCGGTGGAGGCCCGGAAGCCGATGCCAGGCGAGCGGCTCAGCTGGTGTCCAGGGGGAACAAGCTCTCGGACGCGGAACTCGTAGAGCTCAACAGCCTACTGCGTTCCCACGCGACCGATCCGAAGTTCACGACCGGGTTCTACCAGGATGTCGGCCCCAAGGGCCTGCTGCTGTTCTGGAACAGCATGGTCGGGGACGACAACAGCGTCGCCGGAGCGAGCGAGGCACGCTGGAAGCAGTACCAGGAACTGCAGAAGAACCTGGGAACCGCGCTGGCCACCGCCACACGCACCACCAACGAGCCGCACCTGTCCGACCAGTGGGCGGCCGACCTGCGCAAGGCCGGCGCGGAGCCGTTGTGGGAGGCGCCCGAGACGACAGCGGGCAAGCCATGGGTCCCGCGGGGCTACCAGGTGCTGGCCGGCATCCTCCGCACGGGAAACTACGACCCCCACTTCCTGAACCCGATAGCCGAGCACGTCCTTCAACTCGACGCCAAGGACACGCACCCGACGATGCGGTTCTGGACTCCGGCACTGGTGAGCAGGAGTCCCGAGCGGCTGGGCTTCAACATCCTGGGCCAGGACGGCGGGGCCGGGTTCGAGCCCGTGTCGGGAATCCTGGAGGCGCTGGCCCACAGCCCGGAGGCGGCCACCAAGTTCTTCCACGACCAGCCCACCGCGTACAACACCGATGGAACGGTCAGCCCCAACGGCAACGCGAAGCCCGCGGACTACCTGCACTACCTGGCGCACGACAAGGAGTTCAGGGGGGACACCGTCTCCCAGGACAAGGACGTCGTGGCCGGCTCCCGGGCCAGCGGACCCGTCGCTCTCGGGCATGCGCTCGAGGCGGCGACCAGCGGTCACCCGTACGACGACATGCCCTCGGCCCCGGCGAAGCACCTCGCCGATCAGGCGGACGTGATGAACAAGGTGATGAAGGAGTTCGGACGGGACGAGGGAGGAAGCCTCGCGCGCATCACCGGGGGTGCCGACCCCGGTGCGCCGCTGGCGGCCCTGCGTCCGAGCCTCGGCAGGATGGCCGCCGACTACATGGGGGACGTCCAGCGTGCGATGTCGCCGTGGGACCACACGTTGCCGGTGAACGGCGAACCGGCCAGGCTCAGCACCTCCGACGTCCGGTCCGTGCTGAACGTGATCGGCCGGGACCCGGCTGCCTACGGAAGTGTCGTCAACGCCCAGCAGGCGTACACCACCGCTCTGATCCACGGCGCCTTCGCCGGCGGGGAGACCGACACCGCGAAGCTCGCCATTCCGGTGGAGAACGCTGCCAACGCGGGGGGATCAGTGGCCGGAGTGCTCAACGAAGCCCGGGCCGATGCCGTTTTCAAGCAGCACGCGGCCACGGACAAGGCGTTCAACGACGCGGTCCAGAACGGCTCGTTCTGGGCCAAGACGGCCTTCAGCACCACCATCGGCGGGATCACCGACGGTGTCGCCGGTGCGGCCGGTGCGTCAAAGGCATCGGACTTCATCGTCGACCAGATCCTGCAAGGCGTCACTGCGAGCGTGCAGCAGGACACGACGGCGGCCGCCCGGGACGAGGCGGGCCACGAGTCGGACAGCGGCCGCAACTCCAATGCGATCAGCGCGGCTCAGGCGGTGCGGGACGCGGCGAAGGGCTCGGCCCTCACCCAGGCCCAGATCGAGGACCTCGCCGCACGGGTCGGCGGGCAGGCTGCTCAGGGCGGTGCGGTGGGTGGCGGGGCGAACAGCACCGCGAACGGAAAGAAGTGACGGCCGCGCCCCGCGATGCCGCGGCCGAGGGGCCCGGGAGGTTGCCGAGGAGGGGGAACCAGCAGGTGAAGGTTGGTCGGTCATGGCTGGTCGCGGTCTCCTTGCTCGTACTGCTGGCCGGCGGCGGCCTGCTCCTGTGGGACCGCTCGCGGGATCCGGTGGCCGACCGGCGATCAGTGGCGCACCTTCCGCTCGGCGAATGCCGAGGCGTCCTCGACGACGTACGTTTCAGCGAGGCCCTGTCCTCGGCCTCGCCGGTCACGGTGCGCACGACGTTCACGCCGGCCACGGGGTCCGCACCCGCCTACCTGTCGTGCACGGCGAGCGGGGACGGCCGGCGCAGTCTGGTCGTCACCGCGATCGGTGCCGCCACCGAGGCGGAGCGCATCCACAACGAAGGGCAGCAGGTGGCGAAGGACTTCCTGCCGTTCCCGGACGGCGAAGCCGGCGAGCGCTCAGCCGTGGTCCGCTTCTCCTGTACGACCGGGGCGACGCCCGATGGTGCGGACCGTACCTGGTACTACACGGCTTCGGTCGAACTCCGGACTCCCGAGGGCTCGTCCACCCCGGCTCCCGGGCGGCAGAAGACGGCCGAACTGTCGGTGGCGTTCGCCCGCCAGGCGATCGACAAGGCGCTGGGGTGCACCAACACCGTCCAACTGCCCAGCGGCACTGTCACCTTCACCTGACCCGGCTGATGGCGGCGACTCGCAGGGCGCCGGGTCGCCGCCATCGATGCCTCTCGATCGGACACCCCGCCACCGGTCGTCGCCACCTACGGCGGGGCGATGACCGGCCGGGGCGGCGCAGGCCTGAGCGGGTGGGGCCGGTCAGCGGGGGCGGGTGGCTGGGGTGAGGACTTGGGCGGTGAGGTGGAGGTCGGGGCTGTGGCGGAAGGTGAGGGTGAACCGCACCTGCTGGCCGGGGTGGAGGGGTGGCGGGTCGGCGATCATCAGGTCGGCGTCCTCCGGGGTCATCGCGAGTTCGCCGCGGCCCGGGACGGGCAGGGCGGGGACCGGTTGCCAGCGGCCCGCGGCGCCCTGGTGGAGGTGCCGTTTCAGGGTGATCTGGCCGCCGAACTCCCAGCTGGCGCCGGTCAGTTCGTCGGGTATGTCGCCGGGGTTGCGGATCGTGAAGAAGGCCGCGGTGGCGGTGGCCGCGCCCGTCGTCGGCAGCAGTACCCAGCCGGGGCCGGCCTCCACCGGGCGGGAGCGGCCCGCCCCGCCGAACGCCGTCCAGCCGGACAGCAGGACCAGGGCCAGCGCCGCCGCGCCGACCGGCGGGCCGACGACCTTCAGCCGTTCGAAGGGGCCGTTCACCGCCGGGCCCCCTTCCCGCGGGCCGAACCGCCCCGGCCCGGTTGCCAGGTGCGCAGCCGCAGGCTGTTGCCCACCACGAGCAGTGAGCTGAGGGACATCGCGATGGCCGCCAGCATCGGGTTGAGCAGTCCGACCGCCGCCAGCGGGATCAGCACCAGGTTGTAGCCGAAGGCCCACAGCAGGTTGGCCCGGATGGTGGCGAGGGTCTGCCGGGCCAGCCGGACGGCGTCCACCACGGCCTCGATGTCGCCGCGTACCAGGGTCAGCCCGGCCGCGCCGATCGCGGCGTCGCTGCCCGAGGCCAGCGCCACGCCCAGGTCGGCGGAGGCCAGGGCGACCGCGTCGTTGACGCCGTCGCCGACCACGGCCACCGTCCGTCCGGCGGCGCGCAGTTCGGCCACCACCTCGGCCTTGCGCTCGGGCGAGGCCGAGGCGTGCGCCCGCTCGATGCCCAGCTCGGCCGCCACGGCTCGGGCGGCGCCCTGGCCGTCCCCGGTCAGCAGGACGGTCTCCAGCCCCATTCCGCGCAGCCGGTGCAGCGCCCGCCAGCTGCCCGAGCGCAGGGTGTCGCCGACCGCGAGGACGGCCGCCGGGCGCCCGTCCAGTTCGACCAGGACGGCCGTCCGGCCCGCGTCGCCGGCCGCCTCGACGGCCTCGGCCAGCGCCGGGGGCAGCGGGGTGCCGTCCGGGCGGACCACCCGGACCGCCCGGCCCTCGACCGTGCCGGACACCCCGAGCCCGGTGGTGGCGGCGAAGCCGTCCACGGGCGGCAGGGCGCCGCAGCGTTCCCGTGCCGCCGCCGCGACGGCCCGGCCGATCGGGTGCTCGGAGCGGTGCTCGACCGCGCCGGCCAGCCGCAGCACGCGCTCCTCCGGGCCGTCGGTGTCGCCGTCGGCCGTGGTGACCGCCGTCAGCTCCATCCGGCCGGTGGTCAGCGTCCCGGTCTTGTCCATCACCACGGTGTCCACGCGGCGCAGGCTCTCCAGCACCTCCGGGCCGCGCACCAGCACGCCCAGCTCCGCGCCCCGCCCGGTCGCCGCCAGCAGCGCCGTCGGCGTGGCCAGGCCCAGCGCGCACGGGCAGGCCACCACCAGCACCGCGACGGCCGCCGTGACCGCCGCCTGCGGGGCCGCGCCCGCGCCCAGCCAGAAGCCCAGCACGGAGGCCGCGACCGTCAGCACGCAGGGCACGAACACCCCGGCCACCGCGTCCGCCAGCCGCTGCGCCCGCGCCTTGCCGGCCTGGGCGTCCGCGACCAGGGCGGTGATCCGGGCCAGTTGGGTGTCCGCGCCGACGGCCGTGGCCCGGACCACCAGTGCGCCGCCGACGTTCACCGTCGCACCCGCCACCCGGTCCCCGGGGCCCACCTCGACCGGCACGCTCTCACCGGTGAGCAGGCTCAGGTCGAGCGCCGAACCGCCCTCGACCACCACCCCGTCGGTGGCCACCCGTTCGCCCGGCCGGACCACGAACTCCTGCCCGGGCAGCAGCAGTTCGATCGGTACGAGGCGTTCCTCGCCGTCCGCCCCGCGCAGGCAGACCCGCTTGGCGCCCAGCTCGGCCAGCGCCCGCAGCGCGGACCCGCTGCGCCGGCGCACCCGGCCCTCCAGCAGCCGTCCGGCCAGCACGAACAGCGGCACCCCGACCGCCGCCTCCAGGTAGACGTGGGCCGCGCCGCCGCCGTCGGCGGTCAGCGAGAACGGCATCCGCATGCCCGGATCCCCGGCCCCGCCGAACACCAGCGCGTACGCCGACCAGCCGAAGGAGGCCAGGACCCCCAGGCTGACCAGGGTGTCCATGGTGGCCGCGGCGTGCCGCAGCCCCTGCCAGGCCCGCCGGTGGAAGGCGGCCGAACCCCAGGTCACCACCGGGACGGCCAGCGCGAAGCAGACCCACTGCCACGCGGTGAACTGCAGCGAGGGCACCATGGAGAGCACCAGCACCGGGACGGCCAGCAGGGCGGTGACCAGCAGCCGCCACCGCTCGTCCGGCTCCTCCTCCGCCGCCCCGACCGGCACCCCCTCGGGCGCCAACTCGGCGGTGTAGCCCGCCCGTTCGACGGCCGCCACGAGGTCGGCGACCGGCACCCCGGCCGGGTGCAGCACCCGGGCCCGGCCGGTCGCCAGGTTCACCCCGGCCGTCACCCCGTCGATCCTGCCCAGCCGCTTCTCCACCCGGCCCACGCAGGCCGCACAGGTCATCCCGCCGACCGCCAGGTCGGTGGAGAGCAGGGCCTCGGCCCCCGCGACGGCGCTCATCGCATCCCGCCCATGCCGTGCCCGTCCATCCCGGGTGACGCCCCGCCCCCGTCGGCCGGCCGCAGCCCGGGCGCCACCGGCCCCACCTGCCGGCCCACCCCGTAGGCCACCACGAACACCACCACCAGCAGCAGGGCGAACCCCGCCAGCACACTCGACGGCCGGACACCCGGCGATTTCGCACTCACCCCCCACCAGTCGGACGGGCACCCGGATCGGTTCCCGTACGGTCGGAAATCGGTGGGAGGACGCGGCGGACGAGGCCGGCCGGCGGATCGGGCCCGTGCGGCGCGATGACGGTCCACGGTCTCCCGCTGCCCGGGCAGGGAAGCGCCGCGGGCCGACGTCCTACCGGTTGGTATGTTGACCTCCGCAACGAGGCAGGGTGGGGGATCTGGTGGTACGAGGAAACGGGCGCCGCGGTGCCGGGGTGCTGTGGGCACGGGCTGCGGCCGGCCTGGCGGTCCTGGGCGGAGCCGGCTGGCTGCTGGCACGGGCGGTGGCCCCGTCCGACGGGTCCGCGGAGGCGTGGACGGGGCGGGGGGCCGGAAGTCTCGCCGCTTCGGTGCTGGGCGCGGTCGCGGTCGGGGCCTGGATGGCCGCGGCCGGTGCGCTCGGGATCGCGCTGGTCATCGGGGCGGTGGACACGCTGCGGGGCTGGTGGCGGGCCGGCCGCCGGTCGGGCATGAGTGCCGGGTCCCTGCTGGCGGTGGGCGTGGCCGGCGTGGCGGTCCTGGCGTGGGTGCACACGCTGCTGACGGACACCGTCCCGGAAGGCTCCGTCGAGCTGCGGTCCCACCCGGGCGCCGCGGGGTTCATGTCGTTCTCGTACGGGCCGGACCTGCTCCTGATCGCGCTGACGGTCGCGGCGGTGGGTCTCGCCCGGGGCTGCCGCCGTGCCGGCCGCCGGCCGAGGAACCGGGAGCCGGACGCCCGCGCGTGAACCGGCGCGCGGTGAGGGCCACGGCCGTCCACCCCGCGGGCGCGGCTACGGCCGTACGCTCCGGGGACCGGTCACCGCGGCGCCCAACTCGCCGACGCGGGAGCGCAGTTCACGGTCGGCGGTGACCACCAGGCAGCTCCGGCCGGGGTGTTCGGCGCGGGCGGCCCGGACCAGCTCCACGATCCGGTCGTCCCCGCTGCCGCTCGCCTCGACCACCCGCACCTCGGGCAGCCCGGTGACGCCCCGGGCCGCGCCCTCCACCACCAGGACCACCTCCAGCGGTCCGGGGTGCTCGGGCAGGCCGCGCCCGGCGACGGCGACCAGCGCGTCCCGCAGCCGCTCGGCGGCGCCGCGCCGGTCCCGCCACCAGCCGTCGGGCACCGACCCGACCACGTTCGCGCCGTCCACGACCAGCAGGGTCGGGGTGTCCTCGTTCTCTTCCACGGTCGCCAAGCCTGCCACCATCCTGGCCGTGCCTGTCACCGAGGGCTGAACCGCGGTCGGTCCGCCGGCGTGAGTCAGTCCGCCAGCGTGATCCGGATGCCGACGGTGCCGCGCTCGCCGCGCCGCAGCCGGCTGCCGAGCAGGGTGAGCACACCGACCAGGCCGTACTTCTGGCGCAGCAGCGTCCGGTAGGCGGCGGTGCGCTCGGGGCCGAGGACCTCGGCGGTCGCCGGGTACTGCTCGCCGGCCGGCCGGCCCTTGACGTCGCACGGGCCGACCAGCACGTCGGCGCGGTTGCGGATCCGCTTGACCTTCCAGGAGTCCGCGACGGTCCAGACGCCGAGCGCCTCCCCGTCACGGACCACCCACACCGGGGTCGGCACCGTCGTGCCGTCCTTCTTGTAGGTGGTGACGAGCAGGTAGCTGCCGGAGGAGAGCCGGACGATCCTGGCGAGACGGTCGGCGGCGGCGGGGTCGGGCGTGGTCATGGCCGGAATTCTAGAGGGGACCGGAGGCGGCTCGGGACCGGCGGGTGCGGGCGGAGCGCAGGGCCGCGCGGGCGCGGCGGGCCAGGTGGCGCCGGCCGCGGCCGCCTACCGCGGTGGCGCCGCCCAGGGCGGTCGCGCCGCCGCGGTAGGCGGCAGCACCGCGTCCGGCCGGGGATCCGGCGACGGCCGGAGCGGGTACGGGGGCGGTGCGGCGCCGGGCCACCGTACGGGCGGCGGCCAGGGCGGTGAGGGCGCTGCCGAGGACGGCGGCCGTCCAGACGGCGGGGGCGAGGCCCGAGCCGCCACCGCTGAGGACGGGCGGGCGGGACCACGGCGGCAGCTGGGAGTCGGCCGCGGCCTCGGCGGCCGTGGCGGCCTGCCCGGTGGCCGCGCCGGTGGCGGGCCCGGCGGCGGGTCCGGTGGCCGCGCCGGCGGCCGGGGCGGCGGTGTCCGCGACCAGTTGCCCGACCGGCTGGACCTTCCCGGCGGCCGCGAAGCCCCAGTCGAGCAGGCTCGCCGCCTCGTCGTACACCTTGCCCTGCGCCTCCGGGTGCATCACCGTGACCAGCAGGGTGCGGCCGCCCCGCTCGGCGGCGCCGGTGAAGGTGGCGCCGGCGTTGGTGGTGTAGCCGTTCTTGACGCCGATCAGGCCCGGGTACTTGCCGAGCAGCCGGTCGGTGTTGGCGATGTCGAAGCTGGTGCGCTGGCCGGTCAGCTTGTCCAGCCCGCCCGGGAAGTGCGCGGTACGGGTGGCGCAGTAGGAGCGGAAGTCGGCGTTGCGCAGGCCGGCGCGGGCGAACAGGGTGAGGTCGTAGGCGGAGGAGACCTGACCGTCCATGTCGTAGCCGTCGGGGGAGAGCACCCGGGTGTCGTTCGCCTGCAGGGTCCGGGCGCGGGCCTGCATCTCGGTGACGGTCTGCTGGAGGCCGCCGTTCATGTGGGCGAGGACGTGCACGGCGTCGTTGCCGGAGCTGAGGAAGACGCCCCGCCACAGGTCCTCGACCCGGTACGGCAGGTTCTCCTTGACACCGACCAGGCTGCTGCCGGCGCCGAGGTTGGCGAGCTCGGCCGGGGTGACCTGGTGCTCCTGCGCGCGGTCGAACTTGGGCAGCACCGTGTCGGCGAACAGCATCTTGAGCGTGCTGGCGGGCGGCATCGGCTGGTGGGCGTTGCGGGCGGCCAGCACCTCGCCGGTCGCGGCGTCGGCGACCAGCCAGGAACGCCCGGTCAGTTCGGGCGGCAGGGCGGGCGCCCCGCTCAGCGGCGCGACCTGGACGTCCGGGCGGCCGAGCCGCTCCCCGCCGACGACCCCGGCGGCGTCCTGCGCGAGGGCGGCGAGGGCCGTCGAGGCGCCGACGGCGAGCACCAGCGCGGAGGCGGCGGCACCGGCCGCGGCCCTGGTCACGTACGGCGACTTCTGGGATATGCGCGTGGGAGGCACACGGCGAACGTAACCCGGGTCACCGCCGCGCCGCCGTGCCTGCTGCTCCGTCCGGAGCCCACGAGGGCCGGGCGCGGCGGACAGGGCGGCGCGGCGGGCGGGGTTCGACGGGTGCACGACTTTGGTGGTGCCCGGCCGCGCCGAAAGTCGGATGACCGGCCGGTGACGGGTTCCTAGGCTCACGGGTATGAAGACCTTGCTCGGCTACCTCGGTTTCACGCTGATCCTCGGCGGCGCCTCCGGCCTGCTGTCCGGTTGGCTCGGGGGATTCCGGCTGTTCGGCTTCGTCCGCTTCCTGGTGCCGGAGGGTCACGAGACGGCCGGGTACGCCGCGCTGCTGGTGCTGGGCGTCCTGCTGGCGATCCCCGCCGCCCGCCGGGGGTAGCCCGGCGGGCGACGGGGAGGAGCAGGGCTGGAAGGCTCAGAAGGTGAGGTTCCAGGAGTCGATGGTGCCGGTGTCACCCGAGGCGCCGTCCTTCACCCGGAGCTTCCAGGTGCCGTTCGCCGCGCTGGCGGCGGCGTTGACGGTGTACGTCTTGGCGACGTCGTCGGCGCTGTCGTTGTCGGCGAAGTCCTCCAGGAGGTAGACCGTGCCGTCGGGGGCGACGAGGGAGAGGACCAGGTCACCGCGGTAGGTGTGCTTGATGTCCACACCGACCTTGAGCGTGGCGGGCGCGTTGCCGGTGACTCCGGTGACGGTGAGCGCGCTCTCCACCGTGGTGTTGTCGGGGATCGCCACGTCGGCGGTGTTCTCGAAGTACTTCCCGGCGGGCGGGGTGCTGCCGCCGACGGCCTTC
The DNA here is from genome assembly GCF_014656195.1 of Kitasatospora xanthocidica. Taxonomy (GTDB): domain Bacteria; phylum Actinomycetota; class Actinomycetes; order Streptomycetales; family Streptomycetaceae; genus Kitasatospora; species Kitasatospora xanthocidica. The sequence continues at coordinate 158,415 of NZ_BNBY01000015.1, forward strand.
AGCGCGTCGACCTGGCCCTCGCCGAAGAAGCCGTTGTTGGCGGTGGTGCCGGTGCAGCGGCTGTCGGAGGCGGGGCAGGCCAGGTCGTTGGCCTGGCTCGCCAGCCGGGCCCGGATGTCGGCCGGGGTGAGCGACGGGTCGGCGCTCGCGATCAGCGCGGCCACCCCGGTGACGTGCGGGGAGGCCATCGAGGTGCCGCTCTTGGTGCCGTACTTGCCGCCGGGCAGGGTCGAGTAGACGCCGGTGGCGCCGTCCCCGCCGGGCGCCGCCACGTCGATGACGCCCCGGCCGAAGTTGGAGTAGGAGGCCTTGCCGCTGCCGCTGCCCGTGGCGGCGACGGTCACCACTCCGGGGAGTTCGGTGGGGATGTCGAGGCAGGCGTTGCTGATGGTCCGGGTGACCTTGGTGGAGTCGTTCGGACTCTCGCTGTCGGTGGTCTTGTTCGCCAGGTCATAATTCGAGTTGCCGGCCGCCGCGACCTGCAGCGAGCCCTTGCCCTCGGCGTACTCCTGGGCGCGCTTGACGCCCTCGATGATGGCCGCCTGGTCGAGGTCGTTCGGGCAGTTGAACTGCCAGGGGTCGGTGTAGTAGCTGTTGTTGGTGACCTTGAAGCCGTGGTCGCCGGCCCAGACGAAGCCGCAGACGGTGTTCTCGGCGTAGAACAGGGTGCTCGTCGGCTCGGCGATCCGGACCGAGGCGATCTTCACGCCCGGGGCGACGCCGATGACGCCCTTGCCGTTCTTGGCGGCCGCGATGGTGCCGGCCACGTGGGTGCCGTGGGTGTCCACGTCCCGCCAGGCGCCGCTGCGGGTGTCGGCCTTGCCGTACGCGCAGGAGGCCGAGTCGGCGGCGTCGAAGTTGGGCGCGAGGTCCTGGTGCTGGTCGTCCACGCCGGTGTCGAGCACGCCGACCTTGACGGACGGGGAGCCGGTGGTGACGTTCCAGGCCTGGTCGGCCTTGATCTGGGTCATGTCCCAGCGGTTGGACTCGGTGAGCGTGGTGGCCGACTGGGCCGGGTTGGCGGGCAGCGCCGGGTTGTAGGCGTCGGCCGGCACGTCCGAGGTGCGGGTCGCGCCGACCTGCTGGATGCCGGCGACGGTCCGCAGCGCGGCGGCGAAGCCGGCGGCGGTCGAGTGGGCGACGATGACGCCGATCGGGTCGTAACTCGCGAAGACCGTACCGCCCTTGGCCGCGACGGCGGTCTTGGCGGCGGCGACGTCGGCGGGTGCGCTGATCACCAGGTAGGCGCGGGTGCCGGCGGCCCAGCCGGCCGCGGTGCCCGCGACGGCGGGGGCCTGGACGGCGGCGGGCGCCGCGACGGCGCCGGGGACGGCCGGGGTGGTGGCCGCGAACGCGGCGGGGGTGGCGAGCGCCATGGCCGAGAGCACGGCGAGGGCTGCGGCCGGGCGGCCGAGCCGCCGGGATATCAGGGGTGACACGTGTCCTCCGATTCGGCCCGCGCGTGAGGGGGATCGCACGGGAATTGAAGGAAACATGCCAGATGGGGGAGGTCTTGGGGAAGACTTTACGCCTGATGACTTTTCACGGAAACGTTACGTTTTCATGTCGCGGGCACCGCGACCCCGGTCGGACGGCCCGTCTGTCGCCGGGGGAGGGTCAGCGGGCCGCCGCGATGCCGTCGAGCAGGATGGCGAGGCCGGTGCGGAAGGCTTCTCGGTGGCTGTCCTCGGGGGCGGAGCCGGGGGTGTCGGCGGGGGCGCTCTGCAGGCCGGTGAGGAGGGGGAAGCGGTCGGTGAAGTCCGGTGCCAGTTCGGCGAGTCGGGTGGACCGGGCGATCCACCAGTCCTCGTCGGTGACCCCGGTGACGGCGGCCGCGGCGCGGGTCTCGGCGGTGGCGGCGGCGAGGCCGCGGACGAACTGCCAGAGGGCGGCGACCGCCCCGCGCAGCCGCCGCGGCGGCAGGCCGGCGGGCTGAAGGGCGCGCAGCAGGGTTTCCATCGCGGCGAGTTCGGCGGGGCCGAGGACCGGGCGGGCCTGGGAGACCTGGAGCACCCAGGGGTGGCGCAGGTAGCAGGCGTGCAGTTCCTCGGCCCAGACCGTGACGGCCTCCCGCCAGTCGTCCGCCGTCGGGGGGCCGGCCGGGAGCTCGGCGAGGGCCCGGTCGTGCATCAGGTCGAGGAGTTCGGCCTTTCCGGGCACGTACGTGTAGAGCGCCATCGCGGTGCGGCCGAGTCGTTCGCCCACGGCGCGCATGGAGAGCGCGGCCATGCCCTCGGCGTCGGCCACCGCGATTCCGGCGGACACGATCGCGTCCACACTCAGGCCCGGTTTGGGGCCGCTGCGTCCGGTGCGCGGTTCCTCGGGCGCGCCCCACAGCAGGGCGAGCGAGCGGTGGGCGTCGCCCTGCCCGGCGTAGACGGTCATCCAGCATCTCCTTATGGCGTAAAGTATCGCCTCCGCGGCAACTCTTTATGCCGTAAGGTTACCAACCGAAGGGGTTTCGCGATGACATTGCCCGTCACCTTCGTCGAAGTCGTCGAGGTCCGCCGGATCACGCCGCGCACCGCCCGGATCACCTTCGCGGCCGAGGAACTCGCCGACACCGTCGGCACCACCCCCGACCAGCAGCTCAAGCTCTGCTTCCCCCGCCCCGGGCAGGCCGAGCCGGTACTGCCCGCGCCGCAGGACGACCCGATGGGCTGGTACCGGGCCTACCTGGCGATCCCGGAGGCCGACCGCCCCCTGATGCGCAGCTTCACGCTGCGCCGCAGGCGCCCCGGCGCCCGGCTGGTCGAGATCGACTTCGTGCTGCACGGCGACACCGGACCGGCCGCCGCCTGGGCGCTGCGCGCGGCGCCGGGGCAGCGGCTCGGCATGGTCGGCCCGTCCGCGCTGTACGCCCCGCCGGTCCCGTTCGCCGAGGCCGCGGCGGCCGCCGACTGGGTGCTGCTGGCCGGGGACGAGACCGCGCTGCCCGCGCTCGCGACGCTGGTCGGGGCGCTGCCCGCCGGGGTCCGGGCGCTCGCGTACGTCGAGGTCGAGGACGCGGCCGAGCGGCATCCGCTGGAGAGCCGCGCCGACCTCGCCGTGCATTGGCTGCACCGGGACGGTGCCGCCCCGGGAGCCGTACTGGCCGGGGCCGTCCGGGCCGCCGAGCTGCCGGCCGGCACGCCGTACGCCTGGCTGGCGGGGGAGGCGGGCGCGGTCCGGGCGCTGCGCCGCCACCTGGTGGAGGAGCGCGGGGTGCCGAAGCCGTCCGTCGACTTCACCGGGTACTGGCGCCACCGGCTGACCCAGGACGACGCGCCCACCGCCGAGGACCTGGCGGACGCTCAGGAGCGGCTGGCCGGGTCCTGATTCCTCGCGGCGGCCGGCGCGCGCCGGGCCGGCCGCCGCGCCCCGGTGTCCGCGCGCCGGTTTCCGATGCCGGTTTCCCGCGTCGGTTCCCGCGCCGGTTTCCCCGCGGCGCGGCGGGGAAGGGATTGTCGGCAGGGGCAGGGAATGTCGCGGTGTCGACAAGTGGTCACCCGGTGGCGAGGGTTCGCCACTGTCCAGAGTCCGCCACCGGAATCCCCGGTACGGGGGTGTTCGGGGCCGCGCAGGGCCGATCGGCTGAAAGATGTGGATTCGGCCCGATTTCCGCCGTGAATTTTACTGAACGATGGTCAACTTTACTTTCTGATGGGGATTTACCCCCTTGTCGTGATCGTGTCCAGCTGCGTTGGATTGCGTCATCCATTCATCTGACGAAAGGATGTCCATGATCGGCTGGCGGAAAGCCCAGCTCACCGTTGGCGTCACAGTCACCGCCGCGTCCATGATCCTGAGCCTCGGGACCATCGCCGACGCGGCACCGGCCCCGGACCCGCAGAACGCCCCGACGGCGTCCGCGGACGGGACCCCGGTGCCCGTGATCGTGATCCTGAAGGACCAGATAGCGGACGCCCCGGCTGACCACGGTCACCTGGGAGCCCGCCAGCAGAAGGCCGCCAGCTCGCAGGCGCCGCTGCTGAACCGGGTGAAGGCCAACGGCGGTACGAACGTCAAGTCCTTCGTGGTCGGCAACGCCTTCTCGGCCACGGTCAGCCCCGCCCTGCGCGCCCAGCTGCAGGCGGACCCGGCCGTCTCCTCCGTGGTGGCGGACACCCAGGTCCAGGTCGCCCCGGCGGCCGCCGGCGCGGCGAAGAAGGCCGCCAAGGACGCCGCCGCCGCGGACGCGGCCGGTGCGAAGGCGCCCAAGGCCGCCGCGGCACCGCAGGCCGTTACGGGCAGCAACGGTCAGGGCGCCGAGGAGAACGCGACCAACACGGTCTGCCCCTCCGACCCGAGCAAGCCGCTGCTGGAGCCCGAGGGCCTCTACTCGACCCGGGCCTACACCGGCAACGGCAAGCCCGGCGTGGAGAACCTGGCCACCGGCAAGGGCGTCAAGGTCGCCTACATCGCGGACGGCCTCGACCCGAACAACCCGGACTTCATCCGGGCCGACGGCTCGCACGCCGTGGTCGACTACCAGGACTTCGCGGGTGACGGCTGGGACGCTCCGACCGGCGCGGCGGAGGCCTTCGGCGACGCCTCGGCGGTCATCGCCCAGGGCCGCCAGGTCTACGACGTCTCGCAGTTCGTCAACGCCTCGCACCCGCTGCCGGCCGGCTGCAACATCCGCATCCGCGGCCTCGCCCCGGACGCCGACCTGGTCGCCCTGAAGGCCGGCGGCGAGCTGATGTCCAACTCGTCGATCCTGCAGTCGATCGACTACGCGGTGCGGGTCGCCCACGTGGACGTGCTCAACGAGTCCTTCGGCGGCAACGTCACCCCGGACAGCGGCGCGCACGACACCATCTCGCTCTTCAACGAGCAGGCCGTCAAGGCCGGTGTCACCGTCGCCGTCTCCTCCGGCGACGCCGGCATCAGCGGCACCGTGGGCACGCCGTCCACCGATCCGTCCGTGATCTCGGTCGGTGCCTCCACCGACAACCAGAACTACCAGCAGACCGGTTACGCGGCCGCCCAGTTCTCCAACAAGACCTGGAGCAACAGCCGGATCTCCGCGCTCTCCTCCGGCGGCTTCACCCAGGCCGGCCGTACGGTCGACCTGGTCGCCCCGGGCGAGTCGGACTGGGCGCTCTGCACCCCCGACACCGCCAAGTACCAGGACTGCACGGGCTTCAACGGCAAGCCCTCGCCGATCCAGCCCTTCGGCGGCACCAGCCAGTCGGCCCCGTTCGTCACCGGCGCCGCGGCCCTGGTCATCCAGGCCTACCGCGACACCCACGGCGGCGACTCGCCCAAGCCGGCGCTGGTGAAGAAGTTCCTCACCGGCACCGCCACCGACCTCGGCATCCCGGCCGAGGAGCAGGGCGCCGGCCTGCTGAACGTCCGCGCCGCCGTCGAGGCCGCCCGCGGCTACGACGACGGGGACGGCACCCCGGGCGCCAACACCGTGGTGGTCAACACCGGCCAGGTCGACATCGCCGGCGCCCCCGGCTCGACCCACACCACCGACGTGTCCGTCACCAACACCAGTGACGAGCCCCAGACGGTGAGCGCCGCGACCCGCGGCTTCGTCCCGCAGGCGAGCAACCGGCAGACCGTCCAGCTGGACTCCTCCTCGACGGACACCTTCAAGTACGCCACCAACGGCACGGACTGGGTGCAGAAGCAGGTCAAGTTCACCGTCCCGGCCGGTGCCGACCGCCTCGCGGCCTCGATCGCCTGGCACGGCGCGCCGAACCCGGTCACCAACGGCCCGGTGGTCCGCATGACGCTGCTCGACCCGTCGGGCCGCTTCGAGACCAACACCCGTCCGCAGGGCGGCGCCACCCCGGCCGACTTCGGCCTGGTGGACGTCCCGCACCCGGTGGCCGGCGAGTGGACCGCGATCCTCTACACCCCGGCGGGCAAGAACGGTTTCACCGGCCCGGTCCAGCTCGGCACCGCCACCCAGCGGGCCGTTCCGGCCGGCGGCGTGAGCCCGAGCACCACCGAGCTGAAGCCCGGTCAGACCAAGACCCTCAAGGTCCAGCTGACCACCCCGGCGACCAGCGGTGACTCCAGCGAGGCGATCACCGTCTCCAGCTCCAACGGCAACACCACCAGTGTCCCGGTCACGCTGCGCAGCCTCGTCCCGGTCAACCAGGGCAAGGGCACCTTCACCGGCACCATCACCGGTGGCAACGGCCGCAGCGCCTCGCCGACGCAGAGCTTCACCTACGGCTTCGACGTCCCGAAGGGCCAGAAGGACCTGCGGGTCGGCGTCACCGTCGGCAAGGACTCCAACCTGCTCATGCAGGGCGCGCTGATCAGCCCGAACGGCACCCCGATCGACATCGAGGGCAACGGGCAGTTCGACGCCCAGGGCACCCTGACCGGCACCGCGCCCGGCGTCTCGGCCACCACCGTCAACCCGGCCGCCGGCCACTGGCGGTTCGTCCTGAACGTGCTCGGCCCGGTCAGCGGCGAGCAGCTCGCCCAGGACTTCGCCGGCACCGTCGCGTTCAACCAGAACCAGGCCACCGCGGCCGGGCTGCCGAACGACGCGCGCACCAAGCTGGCGGCCGGCAAGCCGGTCACCGTCCAGGTGAACTACACCAACAACACCGTCGCCGCCCAGAAGATCTCGGCCGACGGCCGGCTGGACCGCCGGGTGGACCTGCCGCTGGTGCCGCAGGGCGCCTCGGCCTCCGTCAACCTGCCGCTGAGCCTCAGCTCCACGGTGCCGTCCTTCCTGGTGCCGCCGGGCACCGACCAGCTCAAGGCCGTGGCGGCGTCCAGCACGCCGGCGCAGATCGAGCTGAGCGCCACCACCGGCTCGCCGGACCTGTTCGGCGACCTGAAGAAGGCCCAGAACGGCTCGACCATCTCGGTCGTCACCGACAACGGCACCGCCGAGCAGCCGGTCGTCCCGGGCAACTGGAGCACCTTCGTGCAGCAGATCGGCCCGTTCGGCAACGGCGGCGCCCCGACCGGCACCTCCACCATCACGGCCACCGCGCACACCCAGGCCTTCGACCCGGCGCTGACCTCCAGCACCGGTGACCCGTACGCCGCCGCGGTGAACGCCTCGGCCCAGGCCGCCGGTCCGGTGACCGTCGCGCCGGGCGCCACCGGCTCGCTGCAGGTCACGCTGACCCCGACCGGCCCGAAGGGCAGCACGGTCAAGGGCGTGCTGTACCTGGTGTCCGGCCCGACCGGGGTGGCCACCGCCAACAACGCCCTGAACACCACCGGTGCGGTGCTCGCGGCGATCCCCTACAGCTACACGGTGAACTGACGCCACGTCGGATCAGCTCCCAAGGCCGAGGCCGTCCCGGATTCCGGGGCGGCCTCGGCTGCTTGTCCAGCTGTCCAGCTGTCCAGCTGTCCAGTTCTCCAGGGCCGCGGGGTGCCGGCCCAGCCTTGCCAGGTGCATGGCGATGGGTGTATTCCGAAACTGCCGGGATTCCCGGCGGCCCGGCCCGGGCAGGGGTCGGGCAGGAGCTACGAAGCGATCAGGGAGCCGGAGTTGAACGACGCCGTCAAGCACAGCGAGATCGAGGTGAACGGGGTGCGGTTGCACCTCGCGGAGCAGGGCGAGGGGCCGCTGGTCCTGCTGCTGCACGGGTTCCCGGAGAGCTGGTACTCCTGGCGGCACCAGTTCGGGCCGCTCGCCGAGGCCGGCTACCGGGTGGTGGCACCCGACCAGCGCGGGTACGCCCGCAGCGAGCAGCCCGAGTCCGTGGACGCGTACAGCCTGCTGCACCTGGTCGGCGACGTGACGGCGCTGATCGGCGCGCTCGGCGCGGAGCGGGCCGTGGTGATCGGCCACGACTGGGGCGCCCCCGTCGCCTGGGCCACCGCGGCACTGCGGCCCGACCTGGTCCGCGGGGTCGCCGGCCTGAGCGTGCCGCCGCTCCCGTCCGGGCCGACGCCGCTGGCGCAGTCCAGGGAGAAGTTCGGCGAGGGCTTCTACCAGATCTACTTCCAGGAGCCGGGCCGGGCCGACGCCGAACTCGCGGCCGACCCCAAGTCCACGTTCCGGCGCATCCTCGGCGGCACCCACCCCGACGGGGAGCCGCGGGCATGGGTCGTCCCCGAGGGCATGAAGCTGCTGGACACCATCCCCGAGCCGGCGCGGCTGCCCGCCTGGCTCACCGAGGCCGACGTCGACGCCTTCGCGGCCGACTACGCCCGGCACGGCGAACGCGCCTTCACCGGGGGCCTCAACTGGTACCGCAACATCGACCGCAACAACGAGCTGATGGCCGCGTTCGCCGGCCGCCGGATCGAGGCGCCCGCACTGTACGTGGCCGGCGAGCAGGACCTGGTCAACGCGATGGTCCCGCGCGACGTGATGACCTACCTGCTGCAGCAGGTGACGCCCCGGCTGCACCGCCACCTCCGGCTCCCGGAGACCGGCCACTGGACACAGCAGGAGCGGCCGGCGGAGGTCAACGAGGCGCTCCTGGACTTCCTGCGCTCGCTGGACTGACGCCGGGCCCGGCCCCGGCGGCCGGACCTCCGGCCGCCCGGGCCGGTGGTGGTCAGCCGGTGGAGAGGGTGGTGCCGGGGACGGTGGCCCATCCGGTCCGCCGGCGAGGGCGCGGGGTACCCGGACCAGGCGACTACCGGTTCGACCTGAAGAAGGAATACAACTTCGACACGGACAAGCCGCCGATCGACGTGTGGGGCATCCCGGCCGACGTGAAGATGCTGGCCCTGGCCCCGAGCCAGGGGTACGCCCGTGACTTCACCGTCCAGGGGAGCACCAACGGGCACATCGACTCCACCACCGGTTGATCACCGGAACCGGACCGGGGTACCGTCCCGCGGGGCCTCCCCGCGGGACGGTACCCGCCCGTGAAAGGACAGTGATGCGAGTACGGAACGCAGCGCGACCGCACGGCCGTGGCGGATCGCGGCGCGCGGTCGCGGTGGCCGCGAACGTGGCCGTCGCCGTCGCCCTGGCGGCCGGCTGCTCGGCGGCGGACCCGGACCCGAGGGCGTACCCCGGTTCCCCGAAGGGGCAGACCCTCGAGGCGGTCACCAAGGCGTTCGGGCTGGACCTGCCCGCCTGCGAACTCAAGGGCGTCGGGTTCTCCGGGAGCTCCAAGTACCCCGAGGAGCGCCTCAGCCTGAGCTTCCGCGCGTCCAAGGAGTGCGTGGACGGCTACCTCTCCACCCACCAGGCCGACCCGGCCGATCCCCTCCACTGGACTCCGGGACAGGGGAACAGGATCGGGTTCGACACACCCGAGACGCAGCGCTTCGGCTGGTCCTTCGACCGGGCCGTGACCTACGACCTCTTCGTGGACTTCACGACGTCCACCGGCAGCCGCTTCAGCGTGGTCGCCGATCCGGGGCAGACGGAGCGGACGGTGTACCTGGAGTCCCACTTCCTCGGCGGATCCTCCTGACCCGGTTCCGTACGTACGGCCGGTGCCTCCTGACCGTTCTCCGGTCGGGAGGCACCGGCCTTTCGGGTGCGGGGCCTCAGACCGGCAGCAGGCGGGTGATCAGTTCGCCGAGGCGGCGGGCGTTGCGGCAGGGGTGCATCTCGACGACGGCCGCGTAGGCGAGGGCGGCGGAGTCGCCGGTGGTCCAGAGCGAGGGCTGCTCGGGGTTGAGCCAGAAGACCCGGCGGGCCCGGCCGGCGATCCGGCGCAGGGCGTCGACGTTGGGGTCGCGGTGGTTGTTGCGGGCGTCGCCGAGGACCAGGACGCAGGTGCGGGGGCCGACGGCGTCGAGGTGGTGGTCGGCGAAGCCGCCGAGCGCGGACCCGTAGTCGCTGTTGCCGTGGTAGCCGGTGACCTTGGCCCCGGTGAGGATCCGGGCGGCCAGCCGGGCCGGGTCGTCGCCGGAGCGGAGCAGGTCGGTGACCTCGGCGGTGCGGTTGACGAAGGCGAACACCCGGACCTTGCTGAACTGTTCGCTCATCGCCTGGACCAGCAGCATGGTGAAGTCGGCGAAGCCCGCGACCGAGCCGGAGACGTCGCACAGCAGGACGAGTTCCGGCCGGGCCGGGCGGCGCAGCCGGTAGGCGGGGCGCAGCGGTACGCCGCCGGTGGTGAGGGAGCGGCGCAGGGTGCGGCGCAGGTCGATGTGGCCGCGGGCGGCGCGGCGGCGGCGGGCGGCCAGCCGGGTGGCCAGCTTGCGGGCCAACGGGTGGACGGTGCGGCGCAGTTCGGCGAGCTGGTCGCGGCCGGCGTAGAGGAAGTCGATCCGGTCGGCGGTCGGGGCGACGGCGCGTTCGGCGATCCGCTCGGGGCCGCGGAGTTCGGCGACCCGGCGGCGGGCCTCGGTGGTGACCAGGGCGCGGAAGTCCCGGATGCGGCGGCGGACCTCGTCGGCGAGGACGAGGTCGGAGAGGTCGGTCGGGGCGCCGGGCCGGCGCAGGGCAGTGAGGATCCGGGCGAGCAGGGTCTCGGGGGAGAGCCGGCCGAGCGCCTGCTGGGCGGACCAGCCGTCGGAGCCGGGGGTGCCGCCGGCGCCGTACCGGCCGAAGGCCTCCATGACCTCGCCGGCCAGCCGCGCCTGGGCGGCGCGGTCGTCGGCGGCGAGGGCGGCGGCGAGCCGGTCGCGCAGGTCGTCGCGGAGCGGGTCGGGGCGGCCGAAGCGCGGGGGTTCGGGGTCCTCGGGGACGGGCGGCGGGTCGGCGCGGACGGCCTCGGGGGTGCCGACGCCGAGCGGGAAGAACAGGTCGAAGGTGGCGTCGAAGACGGCCCGCTGCCCGTCGGAGCGCAGCAGGGCGGCGGCCAGGCCGGCCCGGATCCGCTCGCGGTCGGTGAAGCCGAGGACGTCCAGGACGGCGGCGGCGTCGACGGTCTCGGCGGGGCCGATCCGCAGGCCGTGGCCGCGCAGGGCGCGGACCAGGCCGGTGAGGCGGGCCGCGGTGTCGGCGGTGACCGGCTCGCCGGCGGGGACCGCCTCGCCGACGGGGACCGGTGCGCCGGCCGCTCCGGTGTGCCGCGGTGCGGTGGTCACGCGGGGGTGAGCTTCTGGGCGGCCTTGCGGATGTCGTCCTGGTGCTTGAGCACGACCCCCAGGGTGTCCCGGACGACCGCCTCGTCGAGGGTGTCCGCGCCGAGGGCCAGCAGGGTGCGGGCCCAGTCGATGGTCTCGGCGACGGACGGCGCCTTGCGCAGCTCCATGGCGCGCAGGGCGCCGACGATCCGGACCAGCGACTCGGCCAGGGTGTCGTCCAGCCCCGGCACCTTGAGGCGGACGATCCGGCGCTCCAACTCGGCGTCCGGGTAGTCGAGGTGGAGGAAGAGGCAGCGGCGGCGCAGGGCCTCGGAGAGCTCCCGGGTGGCGTTGGAGGTGAGCAGGACGAAGGGGCGGCGGGTGGCGGTGATGGTGCCGAGCTCGGGGACGGTGACCTGGAAGTCGCTGAGCACCTCCAGGAGCAGCGCCTCCACCTCGACGTCGGCCTTGTCCATCTCGTCGATCAGCAGCACGGTCGGCTCCTCGCCCCGGATGGCGGTGAGCAGCGGCCGGGTGAGCAGGAACTCCTCGCCGAAGATGTCGCCGCGGGCCTCCTCCCAGCCCTCGTCGCGGCCGGCGGTGATCCGCAGCAGCTGCTTGGCGTGGTTCCACTCGTAGAGGGCGCGGGCCTCGTCGATGCCCTCGTAGCACTGCAGCCGTACCAGCCGGGCCTGCCCGAGGGCGGCCAGGGCCTTGGCGAGCTCGGTCTTGCCGACCCCGGCCGGGCCTTCGACCAGCAGTGGCTTGCCGAGCCGGTCGGCGAGGAAGACGGTGGTGGCGACGGCGGTGGAGGCCAGGTATCCGGTGGCGGCGAGCCGGTCGGCGGCGTCCGTGACGGAGTCGAAGAAGCCCGTGCCGTTCGCCGTGGTGCCGTCGCTGCCCATGTGCCCCGCCCCGTTCCGGTTCGCCGTCTCCGTGCGGCGCCACCCTACCGGCCGGTCACTTCGGTGTCTCGGGGCTCCTGATGTCCTGTTGTCCCGCTGCCCCGCGCGGGCACGACGGGGCACGGCCGGGTACGACCGGGCACGACCGGGTACGACCGGGTACGACCGGGCACGGCCGGGCGGCGTACGGCGTGGTGCCGGTGCCGTACGCCGCCGTGGTCGGGGTGGTGCTGCTCGTCGGCCGGCGGTGCTCACCGTCGGCCGACGAGGGCGGGGGCCGTCAGTCGACGGCGGTGCCGGCCGTCAGTTGACGAAGAGGACCGGGCTGCCGGCGACCGAGGTGTCGGTCACCGGGCCGTAGGTGGCGCTGAAGTAGCCCGTCGAGAAGCACAGGCCGGGGCCGGAGGCCAGGGCGAACGGCTGCCCGGAGAAGCCGATGGTGTTGCCGGTGTTCGAGGTGGTGCCGTTGATCCCGGTGGAGTTCTGGTAGTTGCAGGTGACGCTGCCCAGGATGGTGCTGAGCACCACGGTGGTGCCCATCACGCCGGCCGCGCCGGGGGTGAGCTTGACCGGGTTGCCGGGGGCGTCGCTGACCGTGTTGGTGAACGGCAGGCTGGTGACGGTGACGCTCTTGACCCCGGTGACGCCGAGGACGTTGGAGGTGCAGGAGCCGAAGGTCTGGGTGTTGAGCTGCTCGACGGCGCTGCCCGGTGCGGCCGGGTTGGCGGTGACGGTCGCCGAGAAGGAGGAGGCGGCGCACTTGATGCCGCTCGTCCCGGTGGCGCTGTTGTAGAAGGTCGCGTAGGTGCCGGAGACCAGGTTGGCGGCCAGGACGTCGCCGACGGCGACGGCGGGGCCGGACGGGCTGCCGGTGGTGAGTACGGCGGTGGCGGCCTCGGCGGGTGCCACGGCCGCGCCGGTGAGGGCGAGCGCGGTGAGGGCGGCGGTGGCGAGGGTGCGGCGGATGCGCATGAGGGTACCTCTCTCCGTCCGGGGGACGGGTGGGGGGATTCCCGGCGTGCGGGTGTGGTGGTGTGCACGGCGGGGGAGGTGCATGGCGTACCGGGGGCTCCGGCGGGGCCGCGGTGCGGGCGGGCCCGGCGCCACGGGCCCGCTCGTGCGGTACGGCGGTGTGCGGACGTACGCGAGGGGACGTCCGGTGGTGCGGACGTGCGAGGGCGGACGTCCGGTTGGTGCGAGGTGCGGGTGGTGCGGCCTCGCGTACGTACGGCGGTGCGCGGCACAACGGCACTGGACAGTGGGGGTGCACGTCGGCGGCTGCCACCGCCGCGGGCCCGCGCCCGCCGAGGTCCCGTGGTCCGGGCGGTTCGCCCGGGCCGTGGCGCCCCTGGAGGTCCGTCCGGTGGGGTTCCGTTCGCCCACCGGTTGGAAACCTGTCAGTGTTGTAAACCCGGTGTTCCGTCAATGTCAATACAGGACACAGGAGTTGGTGATGGATCGGAACCACCGCCGGAGTGCCGACGTGGTCCTGCTGCCCGGTGCGCGGACCGGCCGCGATCCCGCCCGGTCGATCAAGCCCGGCCCGCGCCGGCAGCCCGCGGGCGTGGTCGCCGCGACCCAGCGCGAGCGGCTGCTGGACGGGCTGGTCCAGACCGTCGCCGAACGCGGCTACCAGCACGCGACGGTGAGCGACATCTGCCGGGCGGCGGGCGTGACCAGGCCGGTCTTCTACGAGCTGTTCAGCGGGAAGGAGGACGCCTTCCTGGCCGCGCACCGCTACGGCACCGGGGTGGTGATCCGGCGGATGGCGGCGGCCTTCGCGGCCGAATCCGACTGGTGTCACGGGATCCGGGGCTCGCTCGGCGCGATGCTCCAACTGCTGGCGGGGACACCCGCGTTCGCCACCATGGCGGTGATCGAGATCGAGGCGGTCGGCCCGGCCGGGCGGCGGGAGCGCGACCAACTCCTCACCAGGTTCCGGGTGTTCTTCGCCGAGGTGCCCCAACTGCCGGGCGGTGTAGCGGTGCAGGAGATGGTGGACGCCGTGGTGGGCGGCGTCTACAGCGCGGTCTACCGCCGGGTCGACTCCGGTCGGACCGAACAACTGCCGGATCTGCTGCCGGTGTTGAGCATGTTCTGCCTGGCGCCGTTCCTCGGGCCGGACGGGGCCTCGGCCCGGCTGCGCGAGGTGCCTGACCGGCCCCGGGCCGGGATCGGTGAAGATCCTTCGTGCACCCGTATTGACCCGGCCAATACCGAGCAGTAGCTTCCCAGTTACTCACCGCGCTCCGACCCGACCCGCCCCGCTGCCGAGGGGCGGGCCGGTCCGGTCGGTGCGCGGAACGCTGTCCGCGCCAGGACAACGTGCCAGTGCCTGCACACCCATTCCACCCACAGGGAGCACACATGGCCATGTCCGAGGACGCCGCCGCCGCGGCCGGGACCCCACAGCCGGCCGGGCCGAGAAGAGGCCGGGTCCGGTTGAAGCGCACCGCCCTGATGGCCGTGCCCGCCATCGCGGCCGGGGGCGTCCTGATGGCGCTCACCGCCCAGGGCGTGCTCGCCGCGCAGTTCTCCATCTCCGGTATGCCGTTCACCATCACCGCCGACAAACTGGACGGCAAGGGCTTCGCGCAGTTCGGCTCGCTGGACTCGATGATCCCCGACAGCCCCAACGCGGGCGACACCGGCGGCCAGGTGCTGGTCGCGGTGTCGGCGATCAAGAGCGCCGAGATCACCAACCTCTGCCAGAGCGTCGACCTCGGCGGCATCAACCTGGTGATCCACGCGGGCGACAACGGCACCCCCGTCAGCGCCACCAACCTCACCACCGACTCCGATCTGCTGTCCGGTGACGCGGAGTTCACCAACATCGAGATCGGCGGCGACGCCAGCACCTACACCAAGGCCGGACCGGTCGGCAAGGGCAACCCGGGCGTCTTCGGCCAGCAGGCCGACACCGTCCAGATAACCCACCTGAAGCAGCACAACTACGCGAGCACCGCCGTCGGGTTCAAACTGCCCAACCTGCGGCTGAGCTTCAGCTCCCAGGGCTGCTGAGCATGGCGGAGTCCGTACCGGAGCCGGCCGGCACCGGCGAGGGCACCGCGGCACGGGCCGAGGAGGTGGCGGCCGAGGGGACGGCGGCCGCACCCGGCACCGGCGCCGAGGCCGCCGCCGGGCCGCCCGCCCACCCGGTCAAGCGGGACTGGCGGGGCAGGCGACCGTTCTGGGGCGGGCTGCTGGTGCTGCTCGGCGGCGCCGAGATCCTGTTCACCCTGCGGGCCCCGCTGCCCGTCGTCCTGCACATCGGGATGCAGGGGCTGGCCGGGTACCTGGTCCCGGCGGTGATGGTGCTGTGCGGTCTGCTGATCCTGTTCAACCCGGCGCAGCGGCTGTTCTACTCCGTCCTCGCCGTGCTGGCCTCGCTGGCCAGCTGGATCACCTCCAACCTGGGCGGCTTCCTGATCGGGATGCTGCTCGGGGTGGCGGGCGCCTGCCTCACCTTCGGCTGGCTGCCCGACCAGCCGCTGCGCCGCGGCAGGCAGCGGCGGCTGGACCGGCGCGAGGAGCGACGGGCGGCCAGGACCGCCTCGGTGTGACACGGACGCCCGCGCCCCGGTGACAGGAGAGCACCGGGGCGCGGGCGTCGTGATCGTGCGGGCGGTTCGCCCGTCGGCCGGACGGCTGCGGCGACGATCAGATCGTCCAGATCGTCCAGATCGTCGAGGCGACGATCAGACCGCCGCGGCGAGGGTCAGATGGTCGAGGCGTCGATCACGAAGCGGAACCGGACGTCGCCGGCCAGCACCCGCCGGTAGGCCTCGTTGATCTCGTCGGCCCGGATCAGCTCGATCTCCGAGGTGATGCCGTGCTCCCCGCAGAAGTCCAGCATCTCCTGGGTCTCCGGCAGCCCGCCGATCATCGACCCGGACAGTGAGCGGCGCCCGAGGGCCATCGGGTACGGGTGCACCGTGACCGGCTTCTCGGGCATGCCGACCTGCACCAGGGTGCCGTCGGTGCGCAGCAGTCCCAGGTAGGCGCTGAGGTCCAGGTCGGCGGAGACGGTGTTGACGATCAGGTCGAAGCTGCCCGCCAGCTCGCTGAAGGTCGCCGGGTCGGAGGTGGCCCGGTAGTGGTCGGCGCCGAGCTTCAGGCCGTCCTCGCGCTTGCGCAGCGACTGGCTGAGCACGGTGACCTCCGCACCCATCGCGTGGGCGAACTTCACGCCCATGTGGCCGAGGCCGCCGAGGCCCACGATCGCGACCTTCTTGCCCGGGCCGGCGCCCCAGTGGGCGAGCGGCGAGTAGAGGGTGATGCCCGCGCACAGCAGCGGCGCGGCGGCGTCCAGCGGCAGGCTGTCGGGGATGCTCAGCGCGTACGCCTCGTCGATCACCAGCTCCGAGGAGTAGCCGCCGTACGTCGGCAGGCCGTCCCTGCCGGTGCCGTTGTAGGTGAAGACGAGGCCGTCCTCACCGGTGCAGTACTGCTGCAGCCCGGCGCGGCAGTTGTCGCACTCGCGGCAGGAGTCCACGAAGCAGCCGACGCCGACCCGGTCGCCGGCCTTCCAGCGGGTCACGCCGGGGCCGACCTCGCTCACCACGCCGGCGATCTCGTGGCCCGGGACCATCGGGAAGATGCCGGTGCCCCAGTCCTCGCCGACCTGGTGGATGTCGGAGTGGCAGATGCCGGAGAACTTGATGTCGATCACGATGTCGTGCTCGCCCACGGCCCGGCGGGTGACGGTGGTCTTCGCCAGCGGGGCGTCGGGGTGCTGTGCCGCGTAGGCGGCGACGGTGCGGGTGGTGCTCGTGGTGTCCGTCGTTCCGTTCGTCATGCCCTCAAGACTGCGGCGCGACGATCGGACCAACCAGACCAGAGGTCTTCGTACGAACGCCCTGCGTACGGACGCCGGACGTACGTCCGCGGAAGGTACGCACGGCAGTATCACCCTCGTCCGCCCCCGGGCCCCGGATCGCCCGCATACTGCAGACATGGACCAGCGCACCGAACTCAGCGAGTTCCTCCGATCCCGCCGTGCCCGGCTGCGGCCCGAGGACGTGGGGCTGCCGGACACCACCACCCGGCGCCGGGTCCCCGGGCTGCGGCGCGAGGAGCTGGCCCAGCTCGCCGGAGTCAGCACCGCCTACTACACCCGGCTCGAACAGGGCCACGGCGAGAGCGTCTCCACCTCCGTGCTGGACGCCATCGCCCGGGTGCTGCGGCTCAGCCCCGCCGAGCGCGACCACCTCAACCGGCTCACCAAGCCGCCCCGCCGCCGCACCGGGCGGGCCGCCGCCAGGGTGCAGCGGGTGCGGCCCGCGCTGCAACAGCTGCTGGACGCGATGGAGGGCGTGCCCGCGTACGTGCTCGGGCGGCGGCTGGACGTCATCGCCTGGAACCGGCTCGGCGCCGCCCTGCTCGGCGACCTCGCCGCGATGCCGCCCGAACACCGCAACATGGCCTGGCAGGTCTTCCTCGACCCGGCCGCGCGCGAGCTCTACCAGGACTGGGAGGGCAAGGCGAACGACGTGGTCGGCATCCTGCGGCTGGACGCCGGACGCGACCCGGACGACCCCCACCTGGCCTCGCTGATCGGCGAACTCTCGGTCAAGAGCGAGGACTTCCGCCGGCTGTGGGCCACCCACAACATCCAGGACAAGGGCCACGGCACGAAGCACCTGCACCACCCGGTGGTCGGCGGGCTCAGCCTCCAGTACGAGACGCTGCGCCCGGCCGGGGACGCCGACCAGGTACTGGTCACCTACCACGCCGAACCGGGCTCGGCCTCGGCCGAGTCGCTGCGGCTGCTGGCGAGTTGGGCGGCCACCGAGCTCCAGGCGGGCCCGGTCGAGCGGACCGGCGGCGCGCAGGCGGAACAGCACCGGTAGGCGGACCCGGCCGGCACAGCGCTTCGCAAGGGGTCGATGGTCCGGGGTTCGCCCGGGACCGCTCGGACCTCTACGACTGGCAGGCACTCGCCGAACTCGGCCTGCGCAAGCCATGGTTGACCCTCACCCCGGTGACGGCCGGCCGCCTCGCCGACGCCGTCGCGGCGGCGGGCGACTGGCGCGAGCACCTGGCCTGCGTCAGCGGACCGGTCGGCATGGTCGCCTCCGTCCGCCGCGAACTCCTCGCGGCGGGACTGCCGTCGGGCCGGGTCCGGTACGACCAGGCGCTACCGCGGTAGCGGGCCTCAACGGGGTGTCAGCGGGACTCAACGGGTGTCAGCGGGGCGTCAGCGGAAGCAGTACGAGTCCGAGGAGGCGTCCCCGCCCGCGAGGTGGGTCTGGTGCACCCGCAGGCCCCGGAAGTCCGCGCCGTGCGGGAAGAAGCGCTCGTCGACGCTCAGCCCGCCCGCCTCCGGGTCGGCGTCCAGCTTGACGATCCACGGCTCGATGCCGTCCGGGTAGATCTGGTCGTCCCAGGCGCCGTAGAGGGAGTTGGTGACGTACAGCCGCCGGCCGTCCCGGCTGACCTCCACCATCTGCGGCGCCCCGCTCAGCGGCCGCCCCGGCTCGGCCGGGTGCGGGGTGCGGGCGACCACCCCGCCCAGCCGGACCGAGGAGGTCTGCCGGGGGTGGAACGGGTCCGAGACGTCGAACTGGAACAACTCGCCGGTGCCCCACGCGGACACGTACAGCCAGCGGTCGTCCACCGACAGGTTGATGTCGGTGACCAGCGGCGGCACCGCGCCGAACGGCTGCAGCGCCGGCGGCAGGTCCTCGGCCTTGGCCGGCTCGGCCGGGATCTCGATCACCTTGCGCGCGGTGAAGGCCGGCCCGTCCCGGTACCAGAGCCAGATCGAGGAGGAGAGGTCCTCCACGTTCGCCACCACCCCGACGAAGCCCCACTCCGCCTGCGGATCGTGCGCCGGACGCAGCTCCAGCACCATCTGGTACTGGTCGCCGAGGTCGACCCGCTGCAGGTGCCGCCCCGAGTCCAGCTCCCAGAAGTGCAGCGCGTGCCCGTACTTGCGGCCCAGCAGCAGCTCCGGCACCACCCCGTCCTCGACCATCCACGGGGTGCCCCACTCGCTGGTGACGCCCACGTTGGTGCCCAGGTGCCACCAGACGTCGTACGCGAAGTGCTGCGGCCCGCGCTCGGTCTCCCAGGCGCGCAGCACGTCGAAGGTGGTGTGGTCGAGGATGGCCACCCCGCCCGGCCCGTCCGAGCCGTCACCGGCGCCCAGGCAGGAGAGGAACACCCCGTCGGGGCCGCAGTGCAGGGTGTGCGGGCGCGAGTAGCCCGCCTTCGCCGCCAGCTCCTTCGCCTCGACGGTCTTCACCAGCCGCGGGCGCACCGGATCCGGCCGGGTGTCCATCACGTGCAGCCGGGAGGACCGCAGCCCGGGCAGCAGCAGGAACCGCCGCTCCGGGTTCTCGTGGCAGGCGTGCGCCAGCGCGCTGGAGCAGGCGTTCCACCCGAAGTGGTGCAACTCGTCCCCGAGGGTGGGCATTTCGGCGAAGTTCAGCACCGTGCCGTAGGTCGCCGACGCCGGATCGGTGTCGACCGTGAGCAGCGCGTCCGGCCGCTCCCCGGCCCGGTCGAACCCCGCCACGTACGCGAGTTTCTCCGGCGGCGCGGCGACGGCCTCGGCGGCCGACCGGTAGAGCGACGGATCGGTGTGCCCGTGCTGCATGCAAACTCCCCAACTCGCCTGGTCTGTGCGGGAAGCGTTCCACATGGGAACCGGCGCACAGCAGGCGCACGAGGAGTGCTGCGGAGGCGCGGAGAGTACCCTGTGCCGGTGCACAACAGCATTCGCGGGGGAACCTTCCACGGCCAGGTCGTCCAGGCCGGCACGGCCCATGTGACGGTCGGGGCACGGCCGCCGACGATCGGCGGGCTGCCGCCGCTGTCGTCCGTCTTCACCGGCCGGGAGCAGGACCTCGCGGACCTCCGGACCCTCCTCACCCCCGACGGCCCGCCGATCGTCGCGGTCACCGGCCTCGGCGGCATCGGCAAGACCACCCTGGCCATCGCCGCCGGCCACGCGCTCGTCGCCGCCGGCCGCGTCTCGCTCGCCCTCTTCGTGAACCTCCGCGGCTACGACGAGACCCCGGTCGAAGCCGGCCAGGCCCTCGACACCCTGCTGCGCGCCCTCGGCGTCCCGGCGGAACACATACCCCCCGACCCGGAGACCCGGGCCACGCTCTACCGCGACCAGCTGGCGAAGCACGACCGAGGCGTCCTCGTCATCGCCGACAACGCCTCCACCGCCGAACAGGTCCGGCTGCTGCGGCCCCCGTCCGCCCGCCACCGCCTCCTGGTCACCACCCGCGAGACACTGCCCAGCCTCGGAGCCCACCTCCACCGCCTCGGCGTCCTCGCACCCGAGGCGGCGACCGAACTCCTCGACTCGGCCGTCCGCGCCGCCCGGTCGGACGACGACCGCATCGCTGCGGACCCGGAAACCGCCCGCCGCATGGCCGAGTTGTGCGGCCGCCTCCCGCTGGCGCTGCGCCTCGCCGCCGCCCAGCTCGTCCTCGACCCGCACCTGCGGCCGGAGGAACTCGCCGACGACCTGGCCGACGGCGCCGACCGCCTCGACCTCCTGCATGTCGACGAGATCGGCATCCGGCTCACCCTGGAACGCTCCTACCGCCGCCTCACCCCCGACCTGGCGGAACTCTTCCGCCTGCTGGCCCTCAACCCCGGCCCCGACATCTCCACCGAGGCGGCCGCCGCCCTCATCGACCGCAAGCCCCGCGAAGCCCGCTCCCTCCTCGCCCGCCTGGCCGGCACCGCCCTCATCGAGCAGGGCGCGGAGGGCGGCCGGTGGTACCTGTACGACCTGGTGCGGGACTACGCGGTCGAACGGGGGCAGCAGACCCCGGAGAGCGATGCCGCCGTTCGCCGGCTGCTGGAGTACTACGCGAGCACCGCCGTCGCCGCGGAGGCGTGGGTCGACGCGCCGGCCGGGACGGCGGACCCCGACAGCTTCCGCGACCGTGCCGCGGCCCTCTCCTGGCTCGACCAGGAGCACGCCAACCTGGTCGCCGGGGTCCACGGCGCGGCTGCGACCGGTCATCCCGACCTCGCGGTGGTCCTGTCCGCGGCGGTGGCCCCCTACCTCTCCGCCCGGTGGCTCCGGAGGGACGAGGCCCTGGCCGTCACGACCGCCGGCCTCCGAGCGGCCCGGGCCGTCGGCAGTCCCGTGGTGGAGGCGTCCGCGTGGAGCAACCACGGCCTGGCACTGGACCAGGCCCGGCGGTACGGGGAGGCGGTGGAAGCCTTCCACCGTGCCGCGGACCTCTCCGGCTCGATCGGCGACCGCTCGGGGGAGGCCACCGCGTACGGGGGCCTCGGGAACACCCTCCGGAAACTGGACCGGTTCGAGGAGGCGGTCTCGGCGCTCCGGCACGCCCTGGCGATCCAGCGTGAGGAGGGTGACCCGCGCGGAGAAGCCATGATGTCGGTCAACCTCGGCAGCCTGCTGAGCGAGATCCGGCGGTTCGACGAGGCCCTCGCGCTGCTGCGGCGGGCCGGCGACCTCTGCCGGAGCCTCGGTGAGCGACACGGTGAGGCGCTGGCGTGGGTCAACACCGGGGCGGTCATGCGCTCGCTGGGACGGCACCCGGAGTCGGTCGAGGCCCTCGACCGTGCCCGTGACCTCTTCCACGGCCTGGGCGACCGCTTCCGGACGGCGACGACAACCGAAGGACTCGGGCTCACCCTCCTGAGCATGGGCCGGTACGAGGACGCGATCACCCTGTTCGAGGACGCCCGGGCCGTCTTCGAGGAACTCGGAGACCGGGACGGCGAAGGCGTGGCATGGCGGGACCTCGGCTCGGCGCTCCGGTGCCTGGGGCGGTTCGACGAGGCTCTGGCCGCACAGCGGAAGGCCCTGGCCGCCGGTCGCGAGCTGGGCGACCGGGAGCGGGAAGCCGGTGCCTGGAGCGAGATCGCCGAGCTGATGGAGGAGGAGGGCCGGTCCGAGGAGGCCTTCGCCGCGCACCAGGAGGCGATCCGTGCCGCCGCGGCCGCCACGGCGCGCGGCGGCGAGGGCCAGGCGTTGAGCCGGTTCGGTGCCTTCCTCAGCCGGAACGGCCGCCCCGAGGAGGCGGCGAGCGCCGCCGAGAAGGCGCTCGACATCGTTCGTGGGCTCGGCGATCCGCACCTCGAGGCCCGGGCGCTGAACGAACTCGCCGAGATCTACGACGAGTTGGGAAGGCAACTGGAGGGGATCCGGGCCCTGGGGCGCGCCCGGACCCTCTTCCAGGAGTGTGGGGACCCCGGTGGCGAGGTCATGACCCTGAGCAACCTCGGGAGCGCGCTCACCAGCCTCGACCGGTTCCGGGAGGCGGCGGACGTCTGCCGCGAGGCGATCGGCCTGCTCCAGGCGGCGGGTGACCGTGAGGGCGAGGCCCTGATGCGGGCCGCGCTGGGCTCCTCGCTGCGCGCCGCGGGGGCCGCCGCCGAGGCGGAGGAGGCCGGGGCACGGGAGCGGGCGATCCGTGCCGCGGTGGCGGCGGACACCCCCGGCACCTGACCCGACGCCGCCGCGCGCCCGGTAGCTACCGGCCGGTATCGTCGTGGCTCGAAACGGGTGGTCGCCTGCCGGTCCGGCAGGCAGAGGCAGAGGACGGGTACGGCGCAGATGGAGTTTCGGGAAGACATCCTGGGTGCCCCCTACGAGGCGGCGGAGCTGGACCTCCGCCCCGACGCCGAAGGGGCGGTGTGCGCGACGCTCGTCCGGCGGCTCGTCCCCGGGTCGGAGCGCGCCGTGCTCTACATCCACGGCTACAACGACTACTTCTTCCAGACCAACCTGGCCGACCACTACACCGCGCTCGGCTTCTCCTTCTACGCGCTCGACCTGCGCAAGTACGGCCGCTCGCTGCGCCCGCACCAGTCGCCGAACTTCGTCCAGAGCCTCGCCGAGTACGACGAGGAGATCGACGAGGCGGTGCGGATCATCCGCGAGGTGGACGGGCACCGGCAGCTGCTGCTGAACGGGCACTCGACCGGTGGGCTGGTGGCCGTCCTGTGGGCGGGGCGCCGGACCGGGCGGGGGCTGGTGGACGGGCTGTTCCTCAACTCGCCGTTCCTGTCGATGCCGACCTCGCAGGCCGTGCGGACCTTCGGCGGCCCGGCCGTGACGGCGATCGGGCGGCTGGCGCCGACCCGGGTGCTGCCGTCCTCGCTGAACCCGCACTACACCCACAGCCTGCACAAGGACCACAAGGGTGAGTGGGACTTCGACCTCACCCTCAAGCCGGCCGAGGGCTTCCCGCTGTTCGCCGGCTGGCTGTCGGCGATCCACCAGGGCCACCGGCGGCTGCGGCACGGGCTGGGCATCGACGTGCCGGTACTGCTGATGGCCTCCACCAGGTCCGTCGCCACCACCAAGTGGCAGAACGCCCTGCACCACGCCGACGCGGTGCTGCGCGCCGACGACATCGCCGCGCTGGGGCCGAAGCTCGGCGGCCACGTGACGATCGTGCGGATCGAGGGCGGCATGCACGACCTGGTGCTGTCCGGCGAGAAGGCCCGCACCCGGACCTTCGCCGAGCTGGACCGCTGGCTGGCCGCGTACCTGGACGTGCGTCCGGTCGGGGAGCACGCGTGACCTCCGCGCCGGAGGAGTCGGACGACCGGGGTGAGCACGACGCGCCGGAGCAGCACGACGAGCACGACGCGCTGGAGGAGCACGACGAGCCGGTGCCGGTCGGCCGGCAGACCGACCTCGGCTTCGCCAAGCTCATGCCGGACATCGACCGCGACGGCGGCTGGCTGCTCACCCTGGACGGCACCCCGCAGTCGTACGTCGACCTGGCCGACCCGACGCACCTGGAGTTCGAGTACACCCGGCGCCTCGGCCACCTCGCCGACGCGCTGGCCCCCGCCGGGCGGCCGCTGGACGTGCTGCACCTCGGCGGCGGCGCGCTGACCCTGCCCCGCTACCTGGCCGCGACCCGTCCGGGTTCGCGCCAGCGGGTGGTGGAGGTGGACGGCCCGCTGCTGGCGCTGGTCGAGGAGCACCTGCCCTGGCGGGGCCCGGGCGCGGACGTCTCCGCGACCGTGGGGGACGCCCGGGCGGCCCTCGCCGCGATCCCGGCGGGCTCGCAGGACCTGGTGATCGCCGACGTCTTCCACGGCTCGCGGACCCCGGCGCACCTCACCTCGGTGGAGTTCCTGCGGCTGGCGGCGTCCGCGCTGCGCCCGGGCGGCTGTTACGCGGCCAATCTGGCGGACGGCCCGCCGCTGGCCTTCGCCAGGGCGCAGGCGGCGACGGTGCGGGCGGTGTTCCCGTACGTCTGCCTGGTGGCGGAGGCGTCGGTGCTGCGCGGCCGGCGGTACGGCAACGTGCTGCTGGCCGGGTCCACGGCGCCGCTGCCGGAGGCGGAGCTGGCCCGGCTGTTCGCGGGCGACATCTTCCCGGCCCGGCTGGTGGCGGGGGAGGACCTGGCATCCCTGGTCGGCCGCACCGCCCCGGTGGCGGACGCCGAGGCCACGGACTCCCCGCCCCCGCCGGACGGCGCCTTCAGCGTCGGCTGAGCGGCCGGGCGGCCGCCGGGGGTTCCGCGCACGGGAAGTCGGCCCGGCCGACTTCCCGTACGGCGGCTGGTGCGGCGGCCCGGGCAGCCCGTGCGGCAGTCCTGGCGGCGCGTCGGCCGGTCGACCGGTACGGCCCGGGTGTCAGAATCGGCGGGTCCGTGCCCGAGCGCGGAACGCGGGTGGAGCACGTCGAAGGAGCGAGCGATGACTGGCGGCGCGGAGCGGCCCGAGCTGGGGGCGGTGCCGGAGACGGCGCTGTGGACGCTGTGGCACCGGGCGGTGGAGGCCCGGCGGCCGGACACCGTGCTCCCGGACCCGAAGGCCGTCGAGCTGGTGGAGCGGATCGACTTCCCCTTCGCCGAGCGGTTCGGGCAGGACGCCCTGGTCAGCCAGCTCCAGGCGCTGCGCGCGGGCTGCTTCGACCGTGAGGTGGCGGACTTCCTGATCCGCTGCCCGCGCGGCACCGTGGTCGGGCTCGGGGACGGCCTGGAGACGCAGGCCTGGCGGGTCGACAACGGCCGGGCCGACTGGCTGTCGGTGGACCTGCCGGAGACGGCCGCGCTGCGCGAGCGGCTGCTGCCGCCCGACGAGCGGCACCGGATCCTCGCCGGCTCGGCCACCGACCCGAGCTGGATGGACGAGGTGGACCCGGCCAACGGGGTGCTGATCAGCGCGGCGGGCCTGCTGATGTACCTGCGGCCGACCGAGGTCCGGGCGCTGATCGCGGCCTGCGCCGAGCGCTTCCCCGGCGGGTCGCTGGTCCTCGACACCGTGCCGCGCTGGTTCAGCAAGCGGGCCGTCGAGGGGAAGCTGAAAGACCGCCACTACCAGGCGCCGCCGATGCCGTTCGGCATGGACGCCGACGAGCGCGACAAGCTGGCCACCGCCCACCCGGCGGTCACCGATCTGCGCGAGGTGTACCCGGAGGGCGGGCGCGAACCGCTGCGCACCCTGCTGCCGCTCGCGCGCCGGGTGCGGCGGCGGCCGTCCGTGATCGCGATGCGGTTCGCCGCCACCCGAGGGGCGGGCTCCGGCGCCGGGTGAGGTGCGGGTTCGCCGTCCGAGGGGCTCCGCCCGAGGTCAGAGGCACTTTGCCGAATCTTGAAGAAATGCCGGTCGGCCTGGAACCATGGTGTGCGGCCGCACGTCGTAACCACGAGGGACAGGCCGGGGGGACAGGCCGCCCGGCACGTTACGCTGCCTTGAGGGGGAGCGGCGTCGTGCCGCCATCGGACAACCGCCGGGACCGGCCCGCGGCTCCACGCGGAGCCCGGCCGGTCCCGACCTGCCACGGAGGTACTGGCCTTGCACATCGACGCCTGGATCGAGGGCATTCCACCGACCGCGGTGTACGCCGTGGTCGGTCTGATCATCGGGATCGAGTCGCTGGGCATCCCGCTGCCCGGCGAGATCGCCCTGGTCACGGCGGCCCTGATGTCGGTCAAGGGCGTGGTGAGCCCCTGGGGCGTCGCGGGCGTCGCGATCGCGGGCGCGATCATCGGCGACTCGATCGGCTACTCGATCGGCCGCAAGGGGGGCAAGCCGCTCTTCGAGAAGCTGGGACGCAAGTTCCCCAAGCACTTCGGGCCCTCGCACCTGGCCACGGCGGAGCGCTCCTTCCAGAAGTGGGGCATGTGGGCGGTCTTCTTCGGCCGGTTCATCGCCCTGCTGCGCATCTTCGCCGGCCCGCTGGCGGGCGCCCTGAAGATGCCGTACTGGAAGTTCCTGATCGCCAACGTGCTGGGCGGCGTGGTCTGGGCCGGCGGTACGACGCTGCTGGTCTACAAGGTCGGCAAGAGCATCGAGCCGTGGCTGGCCCGCTTCTCCTGGGCCGGCCTGGCCGCGGCGGTCGTGATCGGCGGGCTCTCGGCCTGGCTCATGAAGCGCAAGGCCGCCAAGACCCACGCCAGGATCGAGGCGGAGCAGGCGGCCGAGGCCGCCGCGGCCTCGGCCAAGGCGCCGGTCGCGGAGTGACGCGGCACTGAGACGCGGCACTGAGACGCGGCACTGATCAGGCACAGCACCCGCTCCGGACTGTCCCGGAGCCGTCGGGCCCTCGGAGTAGCATCGGCGGAGTACCTGCCGATCTTGCACTCCGGAGGGCCCGATGACGTTGCAGCCGACCTGGGACGCGGTGGACGCGTACTTCTCAGAACAGCTGGTCGGACACGATCCGGTGCTGGAGGCGGCGTCGGCCGCCGCCGACGCCGCCGGACTGCCGAAGATCGCGGTGGCCCCCAACCAGGGCAAGCTGCTGCACCTGCTGGCGCTGACCCAGGGCGCGAAGCGGATCCTGGAGGTCGGCACGCTCGGCGGCTACAGCGCGATCTGGCTGGCCCGGGCGCTGCCGGCCGACGGCAGCCTGCTCACCCTGGAGATCGACCCCCGGCACGCCGAGGTGGCGCGGGGCAACCTGGCCGCCGCGGGGCTGGGGGAGGTCGCCGAGGTGCGCCTCGGCCGGGCCGCGGACTCGCTGGCGGCGCTGGTCGAGCAGGGCGTGGAACCCTTCGACCTGGTCTTCATCGACGCGGACAAGCCGAGCAACCCCGAGTACTTCCGCCGGGCGCTGCAGCTGACCCGGCCGGGCTCGCTGATCATCGTCGACAACGTGGTCCGGGCTGGCGCGGTCGCCGACGCCGACAGCGCCGACCCGGCGGTGGTCGGCACCCGCGCCCTGCACGACCTGATCGCGGCCGAGCCGAGGGTCAGCGCGACCTCGGTGCAGACGGTCGGCAGCAAGGGCTACGACGGCTTCACCCTCGCCCGCGTGCAGAGCTGAGCCCCCGCAGGACACCGAGTAATCGAACGGAACGGAGACATCGTGCGGATCGGACTGCTGGGCACCGGCCCCTGGGCGCAGCGGGTGCACGCGCCCGTGCTGGCGGAGCACCCCGGGCTGGAGTTCACCGGCGTCTGGGGCCGCCGCCCGGAGGCGGCCGAGGAACTGGGCGCGGCGCACGGCGTGCCCGGCTACGCGGACCTGGACCGGCTGCTGGCCGATGTGGACGCCGTCTCCATCGCGCTGCCCCCGGCGGTGCAGCCCGGTCTCGCGGTGCGCGCCGCCGAGGCCGGCTGCCACGTGCTGATGGACAAGCCGGTCGCGCTGACCGTGGCCGACGCGAAGGCCGTGGCTGAGGCCGTCCGCGAGCAGAAGGTCGCCTCGGTGGTGTTCTTCACGGTGCGCTTCGGCGGCCCCCAGATCCCGTGGCTGGAGGAGCAGGCGGCGCTCGGCGGCTGGTACACCGGCCGCTCGGACTGGCTCGGCTCGGTGTTCGCGCCGGGCAGCTCCAGCCCGTACGCGGCCTCGCCGTGGCGGGTGGAGAAGGGGGCGCTGTGGGACGTCGGCCCGCACGCGCTGTCCGTCCTGCTGCCGGTGCTCGGCGACGCCACGCAGGTCACGGCGGTGGCCGGTCCGCTGGACGCCGTGCACCTGGTGCTGCGGCACGCCGGCGGCGCGTCCAGCACGCTGGCGCTCAGCCTGACCGCGCCGGTCGCGGCCGGCGGTACGGGCATGGAACTGCGCGGCGAGCACGGCGTGGTGCAGCTGCCGGAGCGCGGCGAGGGCCCGCTGGCCGCGATGCACCGGGCCCTGGACGCCCTGCTGGCCTCGGCGGCCACCGGTGAGCCGCACCCGTGCGGGGCGGACTTCGGGCTGCGGGTGGTGGAGATCCTCGCCGCCGCGGAGCGCTCGCTGGCCGCCGGCGGCCCGGTGGAGGTCTGAGCCCGGCGGAGGTCCGAGGCCGGTAGAGGGATGACGCGGGGGCGGGGCGCCGAGGTGCCCCGCCCCCGCCTGTCGCCTGCTAGGCCGTGTTTTAGAAGGCGTCGAAGGTGCGTCTGGTTGGCCGTCCGGGGAAGCTGCGGG
>NZ_BNBY01000016.1:0-100462 GCF_014656195.1 Kitasatospora xanthocidica
CCCGCAGCTTCCCCGGACGGCCAACCAGACGCACCTTCGACGCCTTCTAAAACACGGCCTAGGCGCGGATGAGAAAACCAGCTGGTCAGACCATGAGAAATTGCTGGGGACAGACTCACCCGCACCACTCCGAAACCGCACGAGGAGCACGATGACTCACCGGATCGCACGTTCGATAGCCGGCGCCCTGGTGGCACTGCTGGCCGCCGTCGGCCTCACCGCCGCGGCGTCGAGCGCGACGGCGGTGGCCGCACCCCGAACCCTCGCGGCCGCCGCGTCCGGCCCCGCCGCCTCCGGTCCTGCCGCACCCGCCGCACTGGCCGCGCGGCCCGCCGCCGCCTCCGAGGCCTCGTCCCTCACCCCGTCCCGTGGTGAGGCCGCGCACCTCGCGGCCAAGGACGAGAAGAAGAAGAAGGGTTTCTTCGCCAAGCTCGGCAAGTTCCTGCTGGTCGTGGTCATCCTCGTCATCCTGCTCTTCGTGCTGCTGATCGTCGGGATCGTCTACGCGGCGAAGCGGATCTTCAGCGGCCGCCGTCGGTAGGCCGACGGACCCGCGGGTCCGG
This sequence comes from Kitasatospora xanthocidica, assembly GCF_014656195.1. Taxonomy (GTDB): domain Bacteria; phylum Actinomycetota; class Actinomycetes; order Streptomycetales; family Streptomycetaceae; genus Kitasatospora; species Kitasatospora xanthocidica. The sequence continues at coordinate 564 of NZ_BNBY01000016.1, forward strand.
GCGGCGGCGCCGGAACAGCCGTCCGGACCCGCACGTCCGGACCCGCGGGCCACGCGGAGCGGGCCGCCCCGGAGAGCGGTCCACCCGGGTGCGATTGGCCCTGGCCGGGGCGGGGGAGCCCGCCGAGGATGGGCGGCATGAGCGACTTCCACCAGAACCCCGGGGCGCTGCGCCCCGAGAGCCGGATCGTCCACCCGCCGCTCGCCGAGGCCGCCGGCAGCCGCCCGCTCGGCGTCCCCCTGCACCAGAGCCACCTGTTCGCGTTCGAGACCGGTGAGGCGCTCGTCCAGGCCCACGAGGGACCCGACGGGGCGTTCTTCTACAACCGCTTCGGCAACCCGACCGTCCGCTCACTGGAGGACGCCGTCGCCGACCTCGAAGGCGGCGTCGGCGCGCTCGCGGCCGCGTCCGGCATGGGCGCGATCAACTCCGTACTCCTCGCCCTGCTGCGCTCCGGTGACCACGTGATCGCCCAACGGAGCCTGTACGGCGGCACCTTCGCCCTGCTCGCCGACCTCGCCGAGCGCCGGGGCATCGAGGTCACCCACGTGAGCGGCGACGACCCGGCGGAACTCGAAGCCGCCCTGCGCCCCCACACCCGGCTGCTGCACCTGGAGACCGTCTCCAACCCCACCACCCGGGTCACCGACCTGCCCGGCCTGATCGCCGTCGCGAAGCGCGCCGGGGTGGTGAGCGTGGTCGACAACACCTTCGCGACCCCGCTGCTGTGCCGGCCGATCGAGCACGGCGCGGACATCGTGATCCACTCCGCCACCAAGTACCTGGGCGGACACTCGGACGTCCTCGCCGGGATCGCCGTCTTCGCCGACCCGGAACTGCACCGCGAGGTCTGGCGGTACTCGCTCGAACTCGGCGCCACCGTCGACCCGTTCGCCGCCTGGCTGACCCTGCGCGGCCTGCAGACCCTCGCCCTGCGGGTCCGCCGCCACTGCGACACCGCCCTCGACCTGGCCGGCCGGCTCGCCGCCCACCCCGCCGTCACCGCCGTCCACTACCCGGGCCTGCCCGGTCACCCGGACCACGAACTCGCCCGCCGGCTGCTCCCCGAAGGCCACGGCGGCGTCCTCGCCTTCGACCTCGCCGGCGGTCGCGAGGCGGCCCGCGCCTTCACCGAATCGGTGCGCCTCGCATCGCTGGCACCGTCGCTGGGCGGGGTGCACAGCCTGGTCCTGCACCCGGCGAGCACCTCCCACCGACAGCTGTCGGACGAGGAGTTGGCGGCCGTCGGGATCGGCGTCGGCATGGTGCGGATGTCGGTGGGCATCGAGCACCCGGAGGACATCTGGGCGGACGTGGACCAGGCGCTGGCGAAGGCCTGAGGCCCGCGCGGGCCCGACGGGCGAGCGCCACCGGGGGGCGCAGAGCCTCCGCGACGGCAGCGCCGTCCGTGCCGTCGGGCCCGCCAGCGCCGACAGGCCCGTCAGCGCGGCCTGGCTCGGGCCGCGAGGAGGGCGATGTCGTCCTCGGCGGCGGAGGACGGGGGCGGGACGAGGGCGTGGAGGACGGCGTCGAGGAGGTCGTCGAGGTCGCCGGTGGTGGGCAGGCAGAGGGCGGCCAGGCGGTCCAGGGAGGCGTCGATGTCCTCGCCGCGCCGCTCGACCAGGCCGTCCGTGTAGAGCAGCAGGGTCTGGCCGGGGTCGAGGGGGTGGGCGGTCTGCTCGTAGCCGCCGAGGCCGGTGCCGAGGGGCGGGCCGGTGGGGATCCGCAGTAGCTCGGTGGGCCGGTCAGGGGTGATCAGGGCGGGCGGCAGGTGGCCCGCGCTGGAGAGGGTCCAGCGGCCGCGGCCCGGGTCGGCGAGGGCGAGCAGGCAGGTCGCCGGGCGGGCGGAGTCGTCGGCGGAGATGACGGTGTCGAGCTGGCGCAGGATCCGGTGCGGGGGCAGGTCCATCCCGGCGATGTCGCGCAGCGCGGAGCGGTAGTGGCTCATGTCGACGGCGGCCTCGACGCCGTGCCCCATGACGTCGCCCATAGCGAGCAGGGTACGGCCGAACGGCAGCCGGACCGTCTCGTACCAGTCGCCGCCGACCACCGAACTGGTGCCGGAGGGCAGGTAGCGGGAGGCGAGGGCGAGGTTCTGGTGCGGGTTGCTCGGTTCGCTGAGCAGGGCCCGCTGCAGTTCGAGGGCGATGCCCTGGGAACGGCTGTAGCGGCGGGCGTTGTCGATGCCGGTGGCGGCCCGCGAGGCGAGGTCGCCGAGCAGGGCGGCCTCGTCGGCGGTGAACGGCGGGGTCGCGGCGGAACGGCCGAGGGTGAGCAGACCGACCGGGCGGCCGCGGGCGGCGAGCGGCAGGACGAGCAGGGAAGTGGTCCCGGCCGGGCAGGAGTCCTCCGGGCCGGGCTCGGCGAGCACGGCGATGCCGCCGGCGAGACTACGGGCGGCGGCCGACCCCTCCCGGTGGCGGATCGATTCGCCCGGGCGGGCCAGGTCGTCGAGCGCCGCCGTCAAGGACGGGACGGACCGGACGGCGGCCCGGTGCAGCCGCTGGGACGCCCCGCCCCCTGACCGGGCCGGCTCGGCCTCGGGCGGCAGGACGTCGACGACGGCGAGGTCGGCCAGACCCGGCACCGCGAAGGCGGCCAGCTCGGTGCAGGTGGTGCCGATGTCGAGGGTGGTGCCGATCCGCTCGGCGGCGGCGTCGAGCAGCGCCAGACGGGCGCGGGCCTGCTCCAGCTCGCGGAGCCGCTCACGGACCGGGTCGGGGTCGTCCAGGACCACGACGATCACTCCGGTGGTCCGGCCGGCGTGCCGCAGGCGCCGGTAGCGCACCCGCAGACCGGGCGGGACAGGATGCCCCGCGCCGTCCTGGCCACCGGTGGCGTGCTCGCGGTCGCGCCCGTCGGCGAGGACGCGGCGCAGCGTGGCGACGGCACCGGCGAAGGCGGTGGCCTCGGCGGCGCGGCCGAGCAGGTCGGCCCGGCGCAGGCCGGTCGCGGTGGTGAAGGCGGGGTTGAGGTACTGCCAGCGCAGCCCCTCGTCGAGCACGGCGACCCCGACCGGGGCGGCGGCCAGGACCGCGCGCAGCAGGGCGGGGTCGTCACCGCCCAGGTCGTCGCCGAGACCGCTGTCGTGGCCACCGGCGCTGTCCCCGCGGTCACCGGTGCGGCCGCCGTTGCGTTCACTGCTGCGTTCACCGCGGCGCTCGCCGCCGTGGTCACCGCCGTGGTCACCGCCGGTGATCGCACCGAGTCGCGCGGCGAGGGCCGCCGCCGTCGCCGCCAGCGACCGGGAGCCCGGTGTCGCGGGCGGGGAGCCCTCTGCTCGGTTGCCGTGCCGGAAGTGCATACGCCCATGATCACGCGCCGGGGCGCGGCACGCCCACAACTGGAGCAAACCTTGACTCGCCGGAGACGGTGTTGTAGCGGGACCGGCACGGGAGGGGGTCGGCCGCCGGGCCGCGGCCGGGTAGGCGGCGGGGTACGGGTCCGGGCACGCGGCCGGGCGTTCGGGCGGCCGGGGCGCGGGGGAGCGGCAGGGGTCCGGCGGGCGAACGGCGGATGATCACCGGTCATACTTGGGCGGCGGCGCCCGACACCGGGCACCGCCGCCCGTGCCGGACCCCGTGCCAGACCCCGCCCGACCCCGTGCCAGACCCCGCCCGAACCCCGTGCCCGAAACGCGTGAGTACCAGTCGCGTGAGCACCAGACCGGAGGAACCGATGAGCGCCCACCAGCGGACCAGTCGCCCGGCGGCCGGGGCCCCCGCGGTGCCCTGGAACCGGCAGCGGCTGCGCAGCAACAACGAGTGGCTGCTGCTGGAGCTGCTGCGCACCGGTGGTGGCTCCTCGCGCGCCCAGCTGGCCCGGGACACCGGCCTGTCCAAGCCCACCGTCTCGGCCGCGCTGGCCGCGCTGGAGCAGGCCGGGCTGGTCCGCGAGGCCGGACGGCTGGCCCCCGAGCGCGGCCGCACCGCGGTGCTGTACGAGGTCGACCCGACGGCCGGGCACGTGCTCGGCGTGGACATCGGCCGCGCCCGGCTGCGGGTGGCCGTCGCGGACCTCGCCGGGACGGTCGTCGCCCGCCGGGACGTGGCCAACCGCGGCCGTACGGCGAACGCCGTCGCGGACGCGGTGGTCGCCGCCGCGCACGAGGCGATCGCGGAGGCGGGCCTGGCCGCCGGCGACATCGTGCACGCCGTGATCGGCACCCCGGGCGTGTGGGACGAGGAGCGGCGCGGTGTGCGCTACGCCTCCAGCCTGCCCGGCTGGGGGAGGCCCGGGCTGTTCGACCGGATCGGGGAGGGGCTGGGGACGGCCGTCTCGGTGGCCAACGACGCCAACCTGGCCGCGCTCGGCGAGTACACCCTGGGCGCCGGGCGGGGCAGCCGGATGTTCGCCTACCTGCTGGTCGGCACCGGTCTCGGCCTGGGCGTGGTGAAGGACGGTGAGCTGCTGCTCGGGGCGCACGGCGCGCTGGGCGAGATCGGCCAGGTGCCGCTGCCCGCCCGCCCCGGCGAGCCGGTGGCGACCATCGAGCAGGAGGCCGCCGCGGACGCGGTGGTGCGCGCCGCCCGGGACCACGGGGTGGAGGGGGACGGCCAGGCGCGGCAGGTGACGGCGAAGCAGGTCTTCGAACGGGCCCGGGCCGGCGAGGCCGCGGCGGTCCGGGCGGTGCACCAGGAGGCCGAGCAACTGGCCTATGCCGTAGCCGTGTTGTCCGCCGTGCTGGATCCGGACCTGGTGGTGCTCGGCGGCGGCATCGGCAGCAGCGCCGACCTGCTCCTGGAGCCGCTGGAGCAGGCCCTGCACCGGCTCGCCCCGATGCGTCCGACGCTCGCCCCGAGCCTCCTGGGCGAGGAGGCGGTGCTCCTCGGCGCGGTCGCCACGGCCCTGGAGACCGCACGCCCCGAGGTGTTCGAGCGCCGGACGGCCGGGCTGCGCTGACAGCCGGTCCGCGGGGGCCGGTCCGCGGGCCCGGGCCGACGGCGGGGGTGACGCCCGGTGGTCGTCAGATCTCGATCCGCCGACGAGCGGGGAAACCGTGCGCGGGGCCCTGCACCTGCTGCGGTGGGTCCGACGATTCGCGCGGGGCTGGCGGCGCGAATCGTCGGACACGGGCTACTGGGGGGTGGGGGCGGTCAGCGGGGTGAAGGTCTGCCGGAGGTCGACGACCGTGGTGGGGCCCTTCACCCAGGCGAGCGGGGCGTGGTGGACCTGGACCCCGGCCGGTTCGCGGAGCAGCGCCTCGCCGGCCGCGTTCTGCGGCCACTCCACCGAGCCGGTGGCGGTCCGCGCGGGGATGAGCCAGTAGTCGCCCCGGGTGTAGTCGCCGCAGGGGCGGAAGTACACCTGGACGCCGTCCTCGAGGTCGAGCCAGGCGCCCTCCTGGAGCTGCAGGGCGCCGCCGGCCAGCGGCAGGGCGTCGCGGCCGCGGGGCGCCCGGTGGTCCCAGCGGCGCAGGAAGGGGTGGCGCTCGGCCAGCCGCCCGACCTCCGGCAGCGGTTCGGCGGACAGCCGCACCCGGCGCCCCGGCAGGTCGGTCTCCTCCACCTGGAGCAGGTTCGCCGGCTCGCCCCGGCTGATGTACGCGCTGTCCGCGACCTCGACCCAGTCGCCGACCGAGAGGCTGAGCTTGTCGTCGTCGCCCAGCGAGGTGAGGTCGACCCAGACGCCCTCGATCGAGGCGACCGGCAGGACGACCGAGCCGTTCTCCCGGGACCACTTGAACGTGGCGCAGCCGTCCGCCGAGCCGCCGTGGTGGACCTCCACCCGGTACAGCTGGTTCTCCGGACCCCGGTAGCCGGCCTCGGGGTGGGCCAGGCACGGGTCCTCGCTCGCCCGCTCCGGCCGCCGGGCGCGCGCGGCCAGCAGCCCGCCCGGCCGCTCCTGCGTCTCGGCCCACGCGTCGAAGGCCTCCCGCACCCGGGACACCCCGCCGTCCGGAACGCTCAACTCCGAGGCGGGCAGGGCGAGTACCTGCCAGACGAGCTTGGCCCGGGCCGCCGTGTCGGGCATCGCCGCACCGAGCGCGACCTCGCGGATCTCCGGGTCCTCGACGGCGGTGACGCTGCGCTCCCAGACCTTCAGGTAGACCAGGAACGGGAATTCGCCGGGCAGCCGGTCGCCGTCGCGGTCCTGGTCGCGGTAGGCGTCCGGCTGGTCCCAGTACGTCCAGCCGAGCGGCGCCTCCCGGGCGTCGCTGCCATGGCTCGGGCCGGGCTCGTCGGGCACGGCGATGCCGGGCTCGGGCCGGTCGGCCTCGCACAGGATGCCGTCCACGTAGTAGCGGCCGCCGCCGATGGTGAGGTCGTCCACGTCGTGGTTGCCCGGTACGTAGCCGATCGCGAATCCGGCCGCAGCGGCCGGTCCGCCGCGGCGGCCGATCAGGTCGGCGGCGAGTGTGCGCAGCTGGTACCGCTCGATCGCGGCCTGCTCGTTGGCGTCGGCGTCCAGCTGGACCCGGCCCTGCTGGGTCAGCACCGCGGAGTAGTGCTTGCCGGGCCGGAAGGTCAGGCGCGAGAAGTCTGCGTGCACGGTTTCCCTCTCACAATCATCAGTGGCTGGCGGGTCAGGAGGCGTGGAAGATCCCGGCGTCGGTGCCGGCCGGGGTGTACTCGGCGAGCCTCGCCCGCAGGTTGTCCTCGCGCTGGGGCTGGAACAGGTCGTGGAAGGCGCCGAGTTCGGAGCGGTCCTCGGCGCCGCGGGTGATCTCCGGCGCGCACCCGGCGGCCAATTGGCCGTAGCCGGGCGTGCCGTACCGCAGGCTGGTGAACAGCGGGCGGACCCGCTCGGCCTCCAGCTCGCGCAGCCGGGCGGCCCGCGCCGGGTCCAGCTCGCCGCGCTCGACCAGCTCGGTCACCGCCGAGCGCACCAGGTCCGGCTGGCACTCGTACCGGCGCGGGGTGCGCGAGCACGGCGGGACGTAGCAGAACCGCAGGCAGCCGAGCGAGCGGCGGGCCACCCGAAGCCGCCCGGTGAACAGGCAGTCCTCGGCGATCGGCACCGCGTGGGTGTGCACCTCGCCGACCACCGTGGACCGGTGGGCGTGCAGCAGCGCGTAGGCGTGCTCGCAGTCGGGCCCGGAGAGCGCCGGGCGTTCGGACCCGGTGGCGTCCAGGACGCTGTCGGAGAGGTGGATCTCCAGCGGGTCGGTGTCGACCTCGTCGCCGACGACCTGGATCGTGCCCAGGATGCTGCGCTCGATCGTCACGCAGGCGGTGGTGTGGTCCAGGACGAGGCTGGGCTCCTGCGGCGAGTGCGGTTCGCAGTGCGGCTCCAGCGACCAGCCCGGCACCAGGGTGCAGTGCCGCAGGGTGACGGAGGCCAGGGGTCCGGTGACGTTGACCCCGCGGCCGGTGATCAGCAGCCCGTCCAGGACCAGCCGCCCGCCCGGGCAGACGCCCCGGACGTTGAGCGCGTCCGGCCGGTTGCTGTACCAGTCGAGCAGCCGGATCACCGGCCGGGTGCCCTCGGTGGCGCGCAGTTCGAGGCGGTCGTCGGCGGCCAGGTCGAAGTCCAGCTGTTCCTGGTAGGCGCCGCTGTGGGTGATCTCGATGACGGCGGCGCCGCCCGCGCCGCCGGACTCCTGGTCGGCGCGCCACTGCTGGTAGGCGTCGTTGATCCGCTCGTACGGCCCGCCGGGGCCGACCCGGTAGACCGCCCGGTGCCGGGGCTCCGGGCGGTCGCGCGGGTACTCCCCGCCGCCGATGTCGTCACTGAACGCGTAGTGGTAGTCGACCCAGACGCCGCGGCGCGGGGCGGAGCGGGCGCCGAAGGCGATCCGGCCGAGCAGCGGGTCGACGGCGACCTGCCCGCGCTTGGGCCGGTACGTCCAGTCGCTCAGGTCGGCCACCGTGATCTCGGCGGGCGGGACCGGCTCCTGGGCGCCGTCGCGCCAGATGGCGAAGCTCTTGCCCGGCCCGTAGTAGTCGGCCAGCCGCTCGGCGAGCTGCCGGCGCCGGATCGGGGCCGGCACGTTGTCGATCGTCGCGAGGTGGGTGGTCGACGGCTCCGGCTCCGGCTTGGTGACCAGCTGGGCGTCGTTGCCGAGGACCGAGAAGGTGAAGAGGTTCCTGGCCCGGTCGATGCAGTACGCGGGCGCCCGGGTGACCGGGTACGGCTTCAGCCGCCAGACGTACAGGGCGACACCGGCCGGCGTGTAGCCGCCCTGGCGGCGGGCGGAGGCGGCCCGGCGGACGTCGGCGGTGTGCGCCTGCCCGTCGAAGGGCCCGCCGAGCAGGTCCAGTTCGGCGCCGCGCCGCACGTCGACCAGCCGGCCCCGGCTCAGCCGCTGACGGTCGGCCGGCTCCTCGTCGGGGCGCAGCAGCCGCACCGGCTGGGTGCCGCCGAGCAGCCGGGAGAGCTCCACCGCCCGGGCCGGCCAATCGGCGACGGAGGCGGACAGCTCCTCCAGCAGGGCGAGCGTGCCCTTGCGCCGGCGGTTGGCGACGGTGTTCGCGACGTCGTGCCGCGGCGCCAGCCGGGCGGCGAGCCGGTCGCGGGCCGCGGCCCGCTCCGGGGAGGCCCCGCCGTGCAGGCCGGTGGCGAGCACCTCCTCGTAGCCGGGAAGGATCCGGTAGCCGACCAGGTCGCCGAGGTAGGCGACGGCCCAGTCGGCGGCGGTCTCCACGAACCAGTCCTGGTAGCCCTGTTCGACGCCGCCGCGGACGACGTCGACCTGCTCGGCGATGACGGCCAGCAGGGCGCGCAGCGGCTCGCCGGCCTCGGCGTCCCGCAGCCGGTGCCACTGCGGCAGCAGCTCCGCCAGCCCGTCCGGGTCACGAGTCATCGGACGACCTCCTTGAGGATCAGCGTGTCGGGCAGGTTCGGTGACAGCAGGGCGAGTTGGGCCGGGCGGATGCCGCGGAACACCGTCACCACGCGGCCGGGCGGCAGCGGCCGGGTGTCGGTGACGGACGGGTTGAGGCGCAGCAGCTCGGCGACCGAGACGCCGTTGCGGGCGGCGATCTCGGTGAGGGTCTCCGGGTCGGGGCCCCGTACCCGGTACCGCTGTTCGTCGAAGCGGGCGAGCCGGGCCGGGACGGCCGGCTGGGGCTGGGCGAGCTGCTCGGACAGGTGCTCCAGGCCCTCCGGGGTGAGGCTGCCGGGCACGCCCGTGAAGGCGTCGACCTCGACCCAGTCCACGCCGGGGACGGCCTGGGCGGCGGCGAGCACCTCGGACAGGTGGGCGCTCTGGCCGAGTTGGCGTCCGGCGTAGCCGAGCCGGTCGAGCAGGGCGCGGCGCACCGCCGGTTCGACCAGCTCCCAGGAGTGGTCCGGGTCGACCTTGACGCTCAGGGCGACGACCAGCAGGACGAGTTCGCGCAGCGCGACCTCGACCGGCAGCTTCGGGTCGCCGTAGGCGGTGAGCGAGGACCGCAGGGTGCGGATCAGGTCGGAGTCGGCGGTGAGCGGGATGTCGTCCACCCCGGCCACCGTGACGTGGACGAGCTCCCGCCTGCCGTCCGAGAGCCGGGTGGCGCTCGCCCGCCCGATGCCGGCCCGGGAGCGGGTGAAGTCCTCGTAGTCGGGCACCGAGACCAGCCGGTCCAGGGCGGTGACGGCGAGCGGGATGGTGCGCCTGGCCAGGCCCGGGCCGTCCGGTCCGGCGCCGCCGGTGGCGGGCAGCGGGTTGACGACGGCGGAGACGCCGAGCGGGCGGGTGGTGAGCTGGCTGATCCGTCCGGCGCCGACGTTGCCGCTCTCGCCGATGCCGATCCGGTAGCGGGCGCGGACGTTCTCCCGGCCGGTGGGCAGGCGCGCACCGTGCACGCCGTCGCCGAAGGTGACGGTGGTGCGCCCGTCGGTCGTGGTCGCGGTGACGTAGACCCGTTCGTCCGGGCCGCGCCCGGCGAGGCTGTCGACCTCGTGCCAGCGGACCCCGTCGACCCGGACCTCCAGGGTGCTGCGCGCGCCCCTGGGGGTGTCGGCGGCGAGCCAGGTGAGCGGCGACTGCCACAGGGTGAAGCGCTGGCCGGGGACGCCGGCGTCGCCGCTGCCGATGGCCTCGTCGCGGGTGGCGCCCTGGGTGGCGCGGACCACGTTGCCGAGGACCTGGACGGTGTCGCGCCGGTAGCGGAAGGCGAGGCGGGCGCTGAGCGTGATGCTGGTGCGGACGGTGTCCCCGGGCAGGAGCGGGTCGACGCTCTGCTCGACGCCGGCGATCATGGCGAGTTCGGTGCCCCGGACCCCGGTGGTGTTCGGGATGTCGGTCCGCTCGCCGCTGACCGCGATCAACCGGCCGGGCGTCAGCCCGTCGTAGAGCCGGGCGAGGTCGATCCGGTCGCCGCGGACCTCCTCGGTGACGGGCTCGTCGGCGAGCCGCAGCGACTCGCCGCGGGCGTAGACGGTGGCGTCCCGGATGTCCGAGAGCTGGATGTCCTCCTTGTCCAACCACGGCTGCTGGAGGGACAGTTCGGTCACCTTGCCGGTGATGCCGAAGTCGGCGCGGGAGATCACCCGGACGTCGGTCACCCGGGTGATGACCTCGGCGAGGTCGCGGCTGCCCGGGATGCCGCCGTCGATCCCCTTGCGCGGGCGCTGGACGACCACCCAGCTGCCGGGCGCGATCTGGTCGTAGACCGCGTCGAGGGTGAGGATGGTGCCGGAGACCGGCTGCCGCTTGGTGGTGAACACCACCTCGATCGCGGGCGGCGACTGGTCGGTGGCGGTGTAGCGGTGGACCCGGACGTTCAGCTCGCCGGACTCGGCGGTCTTCTCCTGGCCCGGGTCGAGGTGGTAGTCGAGCGCGGCGCCGCCGGGCCCGCCGTCGATCTTCACGTGGATGCGGCCGTCGGCCTGCGGGCGGGACATGAAGACGGTGCGTTCGGGCAGCTTGGCCAGGAACTTGGCGCTGACCCCGGCCTCCTGGTCGGGAGCGGGCACCGCGGCGCGTACGGCGGCGGCGTGCGGGTTCGACGGCGGTGTGGCCGGCTCGGTGGTGACCACCTTGACCTGTCCGGGCCCGAGGGTGAAGGTCTGGTCCCACGGCAGCGAGAAGGCGTTGTGGTTCGGGGCGCCGGCCTCGATGTACGTGAAGACGGCGGTCTTCGGGACGGTGCCGGCGGTGTCGAAGTTGACCCGGACGCTGATCAGCGTGGTGCCGGAGAGCGGCCAGTCCACGTAGTCGTCGATCCGGCCGTCGGTGCCGTAGACGGGCTTGAGCGGCGCGGTGGCGCCGAACGGGGTGGCGACCACCCGCATCGCCTGGATCTCGTGCACGGCGAGCGGCGCCGTCAGGTCGACCTGCCGCCAGGCGGGGTAGAGGCCGTCGCGCAGCCGGGGGTCGAGTGCGGAGAGCAGCTGTACGCCGAGGTCCGAGCCGGGCGCGAACAGGCGCTGCGGGTCGCGGGTGAGGTCCCGGGCGCTCAGCGGGGGCCGGGTGGGGGCGGTGCGCAGCGCCGCCAGCACGGAGCCGAGTCCGCGGACGGCCGGGTCGGCGGTGCCGCTGCCGGGTGGGTTCGGCCCGGGCTTGTCGGGGGCCTGCGGCGGCTCCAGCTGGTGGGCGCGGTCGCGCAGGCGGGACAGTTCCTCGCCGAGGGCCGCGAACCAGCGGGCCACCGGCTGCTGGGAGTGCGCCAGTTCGGCGGCCTCGGCGGCGCGGGCGACCACCGGGGCGAGCCGGTCGGCGAAGTCCGCGGGGGTGCTCAGCGGGCCGGCCGGCCGGTCGAGGTCGGCGCGCAGCGGGGCCAGCACCTGGTCGTCGAAGTCCCGGAGGATCCGGCTGTGCCCGGGCCTGGGGTTCGGGGCGTTCTCGGTGACGGTGATCCAGTCCGCCAGCTCGGCGCGCAGGTCCTTGAGGGTGCGCAGGTCCCGGGGCAGCCCGATCACCGTGACGTCGTTCTCGCGGTCGAGCCGCACCTCGGGCACCAGCCGCAGCGCCCGGTGGACCGGGTCGGCGGCCTTGTCGGCGCTGAACACGAACAGCAGCCGGTCGCCCGGCTTGATGTTGTTGGCGGTGCCGGCGGCGAACAGCTCGGCCCGGCCGCCGGGGTTCAGCTGCCCGGGCGTCAGCTGGTACGGGCGGCGGCGCAGCACCGCCAGGTCGTTCCAGGCGGAGCGGGCGGCGAGGTCCTCGGCGGTCTCGAAGGACTGCGGGTCCTCGCCGGGGCCGGGGACGCTCTGGCTGCGGGCGCCGCGCGGGATGGTCACGGTCGGGTCCTCGGCGGCCCGCGGGTCGTGGTCGAGCGTGTAGGCGAGGTAGGTGTCGGCGGCGACGCCGGGCCGGGGCCGGTGCCCGACCAGCCGGCCGAGCAGGGTGAGCGAGCCCTCCTCGGTGGCGGTGCGCAGGTAGCCCTCGTTGGCGATCCGCTCCGAGTAGAAGGTGAGCACGTCGGCGAGCACGGCCCAGGAGTCCAGCAGCGCGATCGCCGGGTCGTCCGGGGTGCGGACGGTCAGGTCGCGCAGCGCCGGGTAGGCGGGGCCGGACAGCCGGGCGAGCAGGCTGTCGAGGAACTCCCCGTAACCGCCGACCCGGTAGCCGATGGTGTCCAGCCCGGGCGGGTTGAACAGCGGGACGGGCGTCGCGGTGGCGGTGCCCGCGCAGCCGCAGGTGCACTGGCCGCTCATCGGCCACCTCCGATCACGATCGAGAGCCGGCCGTTCTCCGGCCAGTCGGGGTCGTTGTCACAGCCGGCGATCTCCAGCGCGCCGAGCCGCAGCAGTCCGTCGGCCAGTTCGCCGTCGTCCCGCCCGAACTGCCGCCGCAGCCGGGTGACCCGGGCACTGACCACGCCCGGTACGGCGGCGGCCGCGGCCACCAGCCGGGAGACCCGCACCGGCTCGCCGAAGCCCAGCGCGTCCGGGTGGAAGAAGCCGAGCCGGCCGTCCGGCAGGGCGCGATTGCCCAGCACCCGCCGCAACTCGGCCAGCACGTGGCCGCGTTGGTAGCCGGGGGCGGCGCACACCTCCAGTTCGAGGTCGAGCGGCACCACCAGGGCGGGGCGGACCACCAGGTCGTGGCCGATCCGGCGGTACGCCTCCAGGCCGTGTCCGACCGCTTCGAGCAGGGCGGTGTCCGCGGTGGCGTGCCCGTACGGCTCGACGGCGACGTGGACCTCCTGGACGCTGCCGGTCCAGCGGAGCTCGGCGGCGGCCCGCCGGACGCCCGGCAGGGCCGCGGCCAGCTCCGCGTAGTCGGCGGCGGTGACGGCGCGCAGCCGGGTGCGGCTCAGCGCGAGCGGGGCCGACTGCCGTACCTGGTCGAGCGGTTCGGGATCGGTGCCGCCGCTCGCGGGCATCGGGTTACGGACCCGGAGCAGTGCGTCCTGCGGCGGTGTGACGGTGCTTCGCCCCCTCGGGTGGGGCGGCCGGTCCTGGCAGACCACCAGGTGGTTGATGGCCTCCGCGCCGACGTTGCCGGCCGTGCCGTTGCCGATCCGGTAGGCGACCCGCAACTCCGCGCCGGGCCGGGGCGGCTGGCCGTGCCGCCCGTCGCCGAAGCGCAGCGCGAGGCGGCCGTCGTCCTCCGGCTCGCCGACGAAGTGCCGGTCGCGCGGGCCGTCGGCGAGCAGGTCCCGGCGGGGCGTCCACTCCTGGCCCCCGGCGGTGGCCCGGACGGCCGGCAGCGCGGCACGAGGGTCCTGGACGGCGATCCCGGACGCCGGGCCGGCCAGCGCGGGGGAGTCGGGGTCGAGCCCGGCGGCGTACCGCCCGCCCCAGCTCTGCGCCACCTCCCAGACGCCGGGCCGCCGGAGCACCCCACCGGAGCGGGCCCGGGCGGTGAGCACCTCGAGGCGGCGCAGTTTGGCGGCGAGCAGGCGGGTGCGGCGGGCCAGCAGTTCGCGCAGCCCGGCGGCGGGCCGCTCGGCGAGGTGCAGCTCCTGCACCACCCGGGCCCCGAACAGCAGGGTCAGTTCGGCGAGTTCGGCGCGGGAGAGGGGGTGGCCGCAGTCCGCTCGGTGCCACAGCTCCTCCAGCCGCTGCCGGACCCGTTCGGGGATGCCGGCGAGCAGGACGGCCTGCCGGGCGCAGACGTGGGCCCGGTCCGGGTAGGCCGCCGCCTGGGTGACCGGCGCGTAGCGCAGCACCGGGCGGAAGGGCTGCGGCAGGACGGGGTAGCGGGTCTGGTCGAGCAGCGTCTCCAGCGTCGCCGCCTGGGCGTCGGCCGTGGGCGGCTCGACCACGGCCCCCTGGCCGTCCTCGCCCTCCGCGTTCGCGCCCGGGGCGAGCTGGATGCTCAGCCCGGCCCGCCGGACCGCCGCCTCGCCGAGCAGCCCGTACAGCTCGCGGACCTGGACCGGGCCGAGCTGGCGGCCGCTCCTCGTCCGGTCGAGCAGTTCGTGGATCGCCTCCGCCGCCGGGCTGCCCCCGGTGCGGTCCGCGCAGCCGCAGCCGCCCGGCCCGCAGGGCGCCACCCGGACCGGCTCCGGCGGCACCGCGAAGGTCTCCGGGGCTCCGCCGCAGAAGGTGAGCGAGCGGCCGTGGTCCACCAGGACGACGTTGCCGCGGGCGACGCTCACGTCGGCGATCGGGCCGCAGTCGCTCCCGCCGCGTGCGGACAGGCAGACCGGGAAGGAGAGGGCGTCCTCCGGCGCCCACTCGACCTCGACCACGGGCTGCTCGTACAGCTCGTCGACCAGGTGGGTGACCGAGGTGAGCCGGACGGCCTGGCGGTGCGCGGGGTCGGCGTCGGCGGCGGCGCCGGTGCGCGGGCCGAGCACCTCCTCGACGACCAGCAGGTCGCCGGGGCGCAGCGCCAGGTGCCGGGTGCGGTCCTCGGGCCGGTCGGCCTCGTGCCAGTCGTCGCGCAGGGTGGCGGAGGTCGCGCCCTTCGGCAGGACGCAGTCCTGGTCGCCCCAGGTCCAGAACCGGATGGTGTTGTGCTCAGGGTGCAGCACCAGGTCCGTTCCGCCGAGCGGCTCGAACACCTCGACCGACGCCGCCCGGGCGAGCCCGTCCAGCTGCTCGTCGGGGATCACCGTGGACAGCTCCGGGCGTTCCTGCGGGCCGAGCCGGCTGACGTCGACGGCGGCGAAGCGGAAGCCGCCGGGGTGCAGGGTGAGCGGGCGGTCCGTCGCCAGGGTGACGAACGCCCGGGCGTTGCAGCCCTCGTGCACGGCGTAGTCGATCAGCCGGACGTGCCGGCGCACCGACACCCGGCGGCGGGCGGTGTCGAGGTACGCCTCGGTGGCCACCGCGTCCTGCTGGTAGGAGAGCTGGTCGGCGGTGTAGGCGAGCAACTCGACCAGGGTGATGCCGAGGTCGGGCAGGTGCCGCTCGGTCCAGCCGGGGGTGGTCAGGCTCATCCGGTCCAGCACGAGCCGGCGCAGACTCTCGTAGTCGCGGGCGGTGTAGTCGATGACGGCGGACGCCGGGGCGGAGGGCGGGCAGCTCTCCTCGGTACGGCAGTCGTAGGGGGAGGGGCAGTCGGCGCCGAAGGAGAACCCGGTGCTCGCGTACCTCGGGTCGAAGCCCGGGTACGGCCGGGTGCCCGGGCGGCCGTAGGCGTCCGCCTCGACCACCGTCAGCCGGTAGCGGGAGGTGTCGCCGACCCGGTCGAGGGTGACGTGCATCCGGTCGTCCAGCTCCGGGTCGTCCGCGCGCTCGATCTCGACCGCGAGGGCACGCAGTCCGGTGATCCGGCGGCCGCCGTCGACCCGGACGTTCTCCGGGCCGAGCTCGTCCGGTGCCCGGCCGAGGAAGGTCACGGTCAGCGTGCGCCCGTCGTCCTCCGGCTCGGCGCCGTCCAGGCCCAGCAGGTGCGCCGCGCGCAGGTCGGCGCGCCGCAGCTCCGTCCCGCACTGGGCTGTTGCGGAATCGCTTGGCCCGGTCATGCCGCCACCCCGCCCTCGAACACGTCCTGCCGCTGCGTACCGGTCCGGCGGACCACGTACGCCAGCTCGACCCGTACCACGTTGTCCTCGCTCTCCACGTCGAGCGCGGCGATCTCGATCACGTCGCCGAGCCACCGCTGCAGCGCCGCCTGGACGGACAGCTGCAGGGTGGCCGCCAGCTCCGGGCTGTTCGGCGCGAAGACCAGGTCGAGCAGCCCGCAGCCGAAGTCCGGGTGCATGACCCGCTCGCCGGGGCTGGTGAACAGCAACTGCTCGATCAGGTCGCGCACATGGTCGTCGTACGCCGCCTCGGCGGTGCGCCCGCGGCTGTCGATCCGGAACGGGAACGCGAGGTCCGTCCGGGCCGGGCCGGGCGGTTGTGGGACGTTCATGGGCCCGGTGTTCATGGGCCCGGTGTTGACGCCGGTGCTCATGCCGGTGTTCGTGCCGGTGTTCACACCCCCACCGCCCGCTGCTGGACGACGGTCACGATCGGCGGCCCCTGCGGGACCTGCTCGGCGCTCTGGCACAGCCCGACGGCGGACTGCGGCAGCGCGGGGGAGCCGTTCACCCGGATCCGGGTGGACGGCACCACCCAGCGGACCGTCACGCAGGGCTGCGGCTTGCCGGCCACGTTGAACGGGCAGCCGGTGACGGTGTACTGGTCGGCCGTGCTGGTGACGGCCTGGCCGGCGACCAGCGCCCGCGCCTGGGCGGGCCGGGCCGTCACCTGGCCGCCGTGCGGGCAGGTCACCGTCGCATTGACGTGCAACAGACTTCCGGTCATGACGTTCTCCCCCGTCAGGTCACGCTCAGAGCGTCCTGGTTGATGGAAACGGTGGCGCCGACGAGCGAGATCGAGGCGCCCTGGCCGTTGCTGATCTGGATGCCCGAGTCGTTGATCACGATCGATGCCCCGCTCGGGGTGCGGAGCGTGATCCCCGTGGTCGGGTCGTCGGACAGGACGATCACCCGCCGCCCGGTGGTCTCCAGCACCTGGTTCGGCGCCCCCGGCGGGCCGGTCGTCGCCTCCACCGGGACCTCCGAGGCGGAGCCGTACCAGCAGCCCGTCCAGATCGGGTAGCTCTGGTCGCCCTGCTCGAACTCCACCCACACGCCCGCCCCGACCGGCGGGACCGCGTAGTGGCCCATGCCCGGGCCGGCCACCGGGAAGCAGGGCATCGCCCAGGTCGACACGGCGTCGCCCAGCACGTCGGGCACCTGCGCCTGGATGCGGCCGATCCCGAGCGGGTCGGCGTTGTTCACCACCGTCCCCCGGAACTTGCCGAGGTAGCGGGTCGGTTCGGCCATGCGGGCAACTCCTGCTGCAATGTCGGTTAGGGGATGACGGTCGGCTGGAGGGCGATCAGGCCCTCGCGGGTCAGCGTGAAGTTCTGGGTGTACGAGCCGCGCTTGAGGTTGTGGGTGACGCTCTTGACGAAGTACAGGCCGTCGTAGGTGAGCCCGGCGCCGCGGACGCCGACCAGCTCGCGCGGCCGCAGCACGTGCCCGTACCGGACGACGTCCAACTGGCCGGAGCCGGAGACGGCGTCCGCCGACTGCATCGCCTTGGCGATGGTCTCGGCGACGGCCTGGGTGGTGTCCTTCTTGGCGGTGTCGGCGATGACCTTCTTCTTCAGCGCCGGCGCGGGCTTGAGCGCCAGCGGCGGGCGCAGGATGCTGACCTCCGGCACCGGCAGGACGGAGGACACCTTGGTCGCCGGGAGCTGGATGCGGGCCTCCGGCTCCTCGCGGGCCGTGCCGTCGAAGGCGAAGGTCAGCTGGTCGACGTTGGACAGCGCGTCCATGTTCACGTTCAGCGCGTGCTGCGGGACGCCGAGCCGGTTCTCCGGCCCCCAGTAGGCGCGGCTCATCCCGGGCACCGGGCCCGGGTCGAGGTAGAACACGTAACCGTTGGCCTTCGCCAGCTCGCTGACGTACCCGAGGTCGGTGCCCTTCTGGAAGTCGATCCGCCGGGTGGGCATCGGCGTCTGCGGCACCAGCTCGGGGACGACCAGCGGCAGGATGCCGTACTGCCCGTACTTGCCGATGATCGCGGCGACCCGGGCCGCCGGGGACATCGCCGGGAAGGGCACCCCGGCCTGCTCCTCCAGGTCCATCAGCACCGTCAGGTCCTCGCCGGTGACGGTGAGCGTGGACTGGCCGGGCTGGTTGCTGATGCCCACCTCCTGGCGGATGATCACACCGTCCATCAGCACGCTCGGCGTGCCCGTGACGGTCACCATCAGCACGACCCTGATCTTCGGGTCGAAGAAGCCGCCCGGGAGCAGCGCGGTGTTGATCAGCCCCTGCTTCGACAGGTCGAAGGCGAGCTGGAACCCACTGCGCTGCCCGGACGCCACCGTCACCTGCGCCGACAGCAGGGCGTCCGTCACCGGCTGCGGCACCGGCACCGGGATCTGCGGACCCATCAGCAGGCTGAGGTGGATCGACCCGACCGGCCCGCCCCCCGTGACGGCCGAGAGGTCAGGCATTGCCCACCCCCGGCACCGCACCGGGCAGCGCGATCGTGATCCGCCGGCCCGGCGTCGCGGTCAACTCCCGCGGATCGACCACCGGGTTGGCGTCGGCGATCCGCCACCACTGGTCGGCGCTGCCGAGGTAGCGGTCCGCGAGCAGGTCGAGGCGGTCGCCGGCGCTCACGGTGTGCTCGGCCAGCGGGGTCAGACCGTCCGCGCTCGGCAGCAGCCTCCGCCGCAGGTACGGCACCTGCCGCCCGTCCGGCGTCGTGTGCAAGGCCACCGGGACACCGTGGTACCGGCTGGTCAGCGGGTACGGCGAGGGCGCGGGCAGCCCGCCGGACGTGGAGTCGACGGTCATCAGAACCCCCCTCCGAGGCCGAGCGCACTCAGCCGGCCACCGGCCGCCGTGCCGACCAGCCGCTCCTTCTGCGCCAGATGCGCCAGGTACAGCTCCGCCCCGCGGTGCCCGGTCGGCAGATCACTGACGGTCAGGACCCGCAGGCCGATCGCGACGGCGGCCCTGATCGGATTCAGGTCGATGTCGAACGCCTCCTCGGTGATGGTGAGTTCGGTCAGCCGCACCGGCAGGATCCGCTTGCCGCCCCAGGTGAAGAGCGTCAGCGGGGCCTCGACCGGAGTGATTTCGAGAGTGCCCAGCGCGGCCAGCGCCTGATTGGTCCTCAGCTGCGCACTGGCCGGCTGCACCAGCAACTCCAGCGTCGCCAGCTGCGGATGGATCCCGTTCGGCGACGGCACGTCCAGCTGCTCGGTGGCGTCCAGCTCCGCGGTGAACTTCCACGTCTCCACGGCCGGCCCCTTCAGCCGCAACGCCTCCGTCCGGTCCCCACTCCCGTCGGCCCCCGCCACCTGGGGCGCCAACGACCGCTCCAGGCTGTCCGGATTGAACTGCAGCACGATGACCCGCTGCGGCGTCCCCCGCTGCGGATCCACGATCACCAGCCCGGACCGTACGGGCTTGGGAATGTCCACCTGACTCACGTCGCTGTCATCTCCTCAAGCACGATCCGAGCGGTGTCGGCCAGCTCTTCGTCCTTCTCCTCCTGCAGAAGCTCCCCCAGCGGAGTCGCATAGGCGGGCCAAGGCTCGTACGTGATCGCCCACACCGCGTTCTTCCGGACTTCGGGCCAGTGGCTCCGCAGGGCCTGGCTGATGATCCGGAAGAATTCCTCGTCGAATTCCGATGGCGATCCCAGCCCGAGTCGCAGCACGGCGGTGGCGTAGTCACCCGGGTCCGCGTCGGGATCGACGCCCTGGACGAGTTCGGAGAGCCGCCAGGTGTTCAGCTCGGTTTCCGCGAGTTCCACGGTGCTCCGGATGACCCGCTCATCGGATCCGGTGATCATCACATAGGAGAATCCGGAGAGAAGGTCCTCGCTGTAGGTGAGGGCGATGGCGGGGCCGGCGTACCAGGCGACCTGGCGGGGCGTCCATTCCTCGTGGTCCGCGGGGATGTCGGTGCGTCGCGGCCAGCCGATCAGCGTGGCCAGTTCCTCCACGGCGGATTCGTCGACACCGTCGCGCAGAACCAGTCGCCGGCTTCGCTCGGAAATTTCATTCATCGGTCGGTCACCTCGGGGAACTACTTCAGCCCGTACAAGTGGAACATCTTTTCGCGGATCCGGCCCTTGAGTTGTTCGAGAGTGGTGATCTCTCCATTCTCGTCGGTCTTGATGTCAAGTGACTTGATCCACATCTGAATCACCAGGATTTCACGGTTGGCCAACCCCTGTACGCGGTTTCCCCGGAAAGCCTTTTCGCTCGTGTCCGCACCCGAAGCGCGCTCGGCCTCACGCTGCTTGTCGAGCTTTCTGGCATGGTCCATGGCGCCTCCCCCTTCCATCGGCAGGTACTTCAGCGCATCGGCCATGGGCATCGCCTCGCCCTGGTGGGCCGTGAGCTGGGGGAAACTGCTCTTCGGGTCGGCGTTCGGGGCGACCCCGGAGACCCGGCTGCCTTCTGCGGCCATCTGCAGCAGCATCCCGGCGTGGATGACCGACCGCTGGTTCCGGTGAACTTCCTTGGCCATGATCAGGCTGCCAAGGAATGCGGCGTCCCGCCCCACGTCGCCGCCGACCCGGTCACCGGCGGCCATCCTCTGGACCCCGGCGACCACGCGGTGGCTGTGGTTGGAGTCGTCGAGGATGCGCTCGGCGACGCCTTCCTTGAAATCGCCGTTCCGGTTGTTGCGACCCTGGTAGGGCAGGGCCTCTTCGTTCCGGCCGTTCTCGCGTTGCCGTTGGACCACAGCCCGCTGCAGACGCAGGGAGTTCTCGACCGTTCGGCGGCGCTGCTTCTCCGCCTCATCGGCGCCGGCCTCGATCCGCCTCAGTCGGGCGTTGCGCACCGTGTTCGTCTCGCGCAGCATCGTGTGCGTGACGGCGGCCGGGCCTCCGCCGGTCGCGCCTTCGAACTCGAACACGTCGCGTGCGCCCTCCTGTCCGAAGCCCAGCATGCGATCGCCGTGATGGTTCATGAACCGGGCCATCGAGGCGAAGCCGACTCCCTGCGGGACTCCGAAGCGTCGCTCGTCCGCAGTCGACTCACGGGTCTTCTCGTAGATCTGCGTCGCACCGCGCACGGTCTGCGGGTGGTTCAGGACCTCGGCGGCGACCTCGTCGAGCATGTCCAGCAGCACCCGCTCGTCCACGGTGAGCGCGCTGGTGAGCTGTACCTGCGGATTGAGGGTGGCCGTGACGGTGAAGTGCTTGTCGCCCTCGATGCCCAGGCTCGACAGCCGGTACCACGCGCGCATCGCACCGAGCATCGCCCGGAGCACCGCGCCCCGCACGCCCCGGTGGAGCAGACGTTGGATCCGCGGGCGGACACGGGCGGCGATCAGCTCCAGGCGCTGCTTCTTCGCGTCCGGGGAGTTCTCGTGGGCGCGGCGTTGGGCGCGTTGCTGTTGGCGCTTCTGGTGCCAGGCGCGCAGGCGGTCGCGTTGCTTGCGGTATCCGTCGCGGAGTTTGTGGGCGCCGTTGGTGAGGGCGCGGCCGAGCTTGCTGTTGAGGAGTTTGCGGCCGAGGGTGCGGGCGGCGACGCGGACGCGGTTGAGGGCGGCCTTGACGGTCTGGCGGGAGGAGTTGAGCGCGCGGCCGACCGCCGAGGTGGGGCGGCGGGGTGCGGTGGACTTGGGGCGGGTGACCTCGCGTCGCGGGCGTCCGGGGGTGGCCGAGGGGTGGCGTTCCGCGTGCTGGACGGTGTGCCGGGCGGGGCCGGTACGGGCGGGGCGGGCGCGGCCGGGGGAGGGTGGCTTGCGCAGCGACTGGGTGGCGCGGCGCAGGCCCGCGCGGGCCTTGTTGACGGCGTTCCCGGCGGCTTTGCGGGCGCCCTTGCCGGCCTTGGCCAGGCCCTTGAGGATCTTCTGGGCGATCCCCTTGAGCTTGGTGCCGACGGCTTTGCCTGCCCCCTTGAGCTTGCTGAGCAGGAAGTTGGAGATGAAGTCGAGCAGCGCGACCACGCCCGCCGCGACCGCGTCGGCGAACAGGCAGGCGGCCGAGCCGGATTTGACCGCCTTGAGGAAGGTGACGAACTTCCCGATCGCGGCGACGATCTTGCTGATGGTGTTCCACGCCGCCACCAGGCCCTGGATGATCGCCATGATCGCGCCCGCGGCCGGCACGATCAGCGACACCAGCTTCTCGACGACGATCGAGATGATCATCCCGGGCAGTGCGGCGACGATCGCCTGCCAGGCCATCCGTCCGATCTGGGCCATCGAGATGCAGCCCTTGACCAGCACGTTGACGATGGTGGAGGTCAGGCCGACCACCGACTCGACCTTCTCGTTGAACCAGGTCCGCACCGCGCTCTTGATCGCACCCCACAGGTAGTGCTGGATGCCGTCGATCGCGGCGGTGCCGAGCTTCTTCAGCCACCCGCCCGGGTCGGAGGCGATGTCGCCGATCAGGACCGCGAACTCGCCGAAGACCGCGATCGCCTTCTCGACGAAGTCGATCGCGTCCATGACGGACTTGCGGACCGCCTCGATCGCGGCCTTGAGCCCGGCCTCCAGCGCGTTCAGCAGCGCGTTCAGCCCGGCGGCCAGCAGGTCGAGCAGCTTGTTGACGGCGTTCTTGAGCTTGTCCGCCCACTCGTTGACCTTGGCGACGGCCTTGTCGCGCCACTCCTCGATCTTCTTGCGGAACTTGTCCCGCAGCTCGGGGAAGGCCGCCAGCAGCACGTCGCAGATCTTGATCAGCGCGTCCGCGAGCTTGTCGATCAGCTCGACGGCGAACTTGCGCGCCTGGTCGATCGCCCAGTTCGCGAACTTCCGGAAGCCGTCGATGATGTCGTTGATCAGGCCGCGGAAGTAGTCGAAGACCTTGGTGACCGCCTCGACCAGCGCGTCGAAGGCCGCCTTGACCTTGGACTTGACCCAGCCCCACCAGCCCTCGGACTCCTCCTTCTTGCGGTCCTTCTCCTTCTGCGCCTTCTCCTCGGCCTCCTTCCGCTTGTCCTGGATCTTCTGGTTGTCCTGCTGCTGACGGTCCCGGACGTCCTTGTCGGCCTCGGTGCGCTTCTTGCCGATCTGCCCGGTCTTGTCCTGGTGCTCGGCGTCGGCGTCCTGGTCCGCGGTGGTGGCCTTCTGGTCCTGCTCGGTGCGCCACTGCTCGCGCTCGCCCTTGACCTTCTCGGCGGCCTCGCCCCGTTCGCCGGCCTGGGCCTGGGCGTTGTCCGCCACTGCCTGGTCGACCTCGGCCTGGTTCTGCCGGCGTGCCTCGGCCTCGCCCTGCTTCTGCTCGGCCTGTTCGGAGCCCAGTCGGCCCTGGCCCTGGCCGACTGCGGCCTGGATCTGCGGGCCGCGCTCCTGCTGGGTCACGATGCCGATGCCCGGCTTGGTGTCGACCGCGCCGCCGGCCCTGGCGCCCCCGCCCTTGCCCCCGCCGCCCGGTACGGAGGCGGTGAGGGTCTCCTTCGGCACGTCCGGGTAGATCCGGTCCTCGCCCATCGGCTTGGCGGCGTCCTCCCGGCCGACGCCGAGGATCTTCGTGGAACTGTCCTTGAGCTTCGCGGTCTGCTGGTCGGTGCGCGCCGGGTCGCTCTCCCCGGTCAGTTCGACCTCGGGTGCCCGGCCGACCGTGGTGTTCAACGCCGGATCCGTCGTGGGGACGCCGTCGACCGCGCCCTGCACTTGCTGCACTTCCTGCGGCGAGACCTGGGTGCCCGCGTCGTCGGCGACGTGCGGCGCGGCGACCCGGTCGCCGGGGTTCCGGCCCTCGACCTGCTTCTGCTGGGCCTTCTGCTGCTCGCCGTCCGCGCCCTGCGGACCGACCCGCTCCAGCCGCTCCGTCACCGCCACGGCGGGCGGCGCGGCCTCGGGTGTGCCGGACTGGGTCTGCGGTGCGCCGGACGGGCGCTGGACGGTCGGCGGGGCGGCCTGCAACCGGGCGTGCTGCTCGCCGACCGTACGGTCCACCGAGCCGTCCACGCCGTCGAGGGTGGTGGCCAGCTGATCGGGCGGCAGGCTCGCGGCGGTGGCGAGCGCGCTCTGCGGGTCCTGGGCGGAGACGTCGGGCGGGGCCTGCTGCTTCTCCTGCTTGGGCGGGGCGCCCCCGGCCGCGCCACCGGCCGCGCAGCCGCCACCGGAGCCTCCGCCGTTGCCACCGGCACCGCCGTCCGGCTCCGCCTCGGTGGTGGGCTGCTGCGGGCCCGCGCAGGCGCCGCCGCCGGACTCCAGCGAGGCGTCCGGGGCGGGCTGGGTGGCGAGTCCGGCGGGCGCGTCGGCCTGCTCGGCCGCCGGGCCGGTGGCGGCGTCGGCGTCGGCGTCGCGGCCGGTGTCGGGAGTGGCGCCGGGAGTGGCGGCGGGCCCGCCGGGGCCGTCGCCGCCGACCGGACCTGTCGTGCCGGGGGCCGCGGCGGTGAGCTCCGGGCCCGGGCCCTGCGGCTCGGGTGTGGCCCCGGGCTCGGCCTCGCGTGCCTCCTCGGCGGGGGCTTCCGGCTGCTGCGGCTCCGTCGGGGCGGGCTCGGCGGCGGCTGGTGCCGGGGTCGCGGTCGGGTTCGTGGTCGGGTCGGGGCCGATCTCCTGCTCGACCGGCTGCCCCGGCTGGAGGTCGCGGGCGCTCCGGTCCTCGGCCTCGGCGGCGGAGCTCGGCTCGGGGGCGGCCGCAGGCTGGGCCGGGTCGGGCTGGGCCTGCTCGGGAGCCGCCGGCTCCGCCTCGTCCTCGGGCCGGCTCTCCCGCTCGGCCTGCACCTGGTCGGCCTTGGTCGCGGGCGGCGCGGGGAACTCCGGTGCCTCGGCATTCGCGGAGGGCGCGCCGTCCGCGGCGACCGGGATCTGATCGGCGGTCGGCACGGCGGACACGTCGAGGTCGGCCGAGGGCAGGAAGTCCCCGGGGTTGAGCTCCGGCCCGGGCTCGGCCGACTGCGACTGCCGCTCCCGGTCCGTGGCGGGGCCGTCGTGGACCTCCGCGTCCGCGCCGGGCTCCAGGCCCAACGGCCGTTCCTCGTCCGGGGTTTCGCGCTGCTGCTGGTCGCCCTCCAGCATTCCGTGCCGGGCGAGCGGGCTGTCCTCGGCCCGCGCGATCGCGTCCAGTCGCTCGGGTTTGACGGGTGCCGGCTGCGGCAGCGGCGCGGCGGCGGGCTCCTGCGGCTTCGTGCCGGCCGAAGGCTGGGCGGCGGCCTCCGCCGGACCGGCTTCGGCCGAGCCGGGTACGGAGACGGCTGCCGGCTGGGCGCCCTCCTCCGTCGTGGCGGCCTGCTCCGGCCCCGTGTCGGGGGTCGTCGCGGGGGCCTCCCCGACGGTGGGAGGCTGGGCGGCGACGGGCTGGGTTTGGGCCTGACCGGCCTCCGGCTGCGGGGTCGGCTGCGCGTCCGGCGGAGTCTGCGCGGCCTCGCCCTCCGCGGGCTTCGGCTGGTCCTCCTGCTGCTCCGGGCGCTCCTGGTCGTCCTTGCCTTCCTTGCCTTGCTTGTCGCCGTGCCCCTTGCGGCGCTTGCGCCGACGCTTCGGGTCGTCCGACTGCCGTGCCTCTTCGTCGAGTTGACGTTTCCGGTCCTGCTCGTCTCGGTCCCGCTCGTCCGTCTGCGCGCGCTCGTCGGTGGCCCGGTCGGCGGCATCGGTCACCGGCTCGGGCGTCTGCGCGCCGTCCACGTCGGCCGGGCGGTGCTCGGCGGCCTCCACCAGCTCCAGCACCCGGGTGTAGTCCGACGACGGCAGCCGGTCCTCCAGCCGGGCGAGCACGGAGGCCTGCAACTCCGGTGCGAAGCGGGCGAGTTGCAGGCGGACCCGGCCGGAGGAGTCGGTCGGGTCCCCGCGCAGCGAGCGCAGGATGCCGGCTGCCAGCCGGTCGACCAGGGTGGCCGGATCGAGCCGCTCGGTGCGGAACCGGTCGGCGTCGACGGTCGCGTAGCGGAGCCAGCCCGGCGTGGCACTCGGCGTCGCCGCCGCCGGCCGGTCCTCGCGCGCGCCGTGCTCCGCCTCCCGTTCGATCGCGTCCTGCGGCAGGCTGACCGCGCCCAGGTCGCGCCCGGCCCGCAGCGCGCCGAGCGGGTTCGGGGCCTGGACGGTGTGCAGCAGCTCATGGGTGAGCAGCCGCCTGCCGTCCTCGCCGGCCGGGCGGTACTTGCCCTCCCCGAAGAAGAGGTCCGGACCGACGGCGACGGCGTCCGCGCCGATCAGCTCGGTCAGCGCGGCGGAGTCCCGGTCGGTGTGCACCCGGACCCGGCTGAGGTCGTGCCCGAGCCGCGCCTCCAGCTCCCGCCGCAGGCCCGGGTCCAGCGGCTGGCCCGCGCCGGAGACGATCTCCTTCGGCTCGGGCGTACGGGCCTTCGGCGCCCGTGTCTTGCGCCGGGCCGCCTCCTGTGCGGCGTTCGGCCCGGAATCCCGGGCGGGAGCGTTGGTTCGGCTCATGTCCGCCCCCGCCCCCGCTCCGGCGCCCGGCTGCCGCCGGACAGCCCGGTGTGCACGGCGCGGGCGAGTGCCTCGCCGAGCCGCTGCGCCGAGGCGCCCGCGGGCAGCGGCGGCAGTCCGGAGAGCACGTCCAGCACGCGGTCGCCGTGGCCGTTGCCGTCGCCGTCGACCGCGAGCGGTACTCCGCGCGCCTCGACCAGACGGGTCAGCTCGCTCCGGAACGCCGCCGTCAGCCGGTCGTGGTCGATCCGGGCGAAGCCGTCGAGGACCAGCTCGCCGATCTCGACCTCGATCCGCCCGGCCCCGCCCGTGCCCGCGCTGCCCGTGCCCGCGATGCCCGTTCCCTCAATGCCCGTTCCCTCAATGCCGCTACCGCGCCCGCGCCCTGGTCCCTCGGTCAGATCCATCCGGAGACCTCCGAAGGCGTCAGCGAGCGCTCCAGCTTGAGGTACTCGGTGCGCGCGGCGGCCAGCAGGTGGCGCATCTGCATCGGGCAGTCCTCGTCGGCGGCCAGGAAGGCGGCCGACAGCGCGATGTTGCGGATGGAGCCGCCCGCCACGGTGAGCTGGGCGAGCCGCTCCGGGTCGACACCCTGGCTGGGGGTCCGCGCGGGGATGACCCGCCGCCAGATCTCGGCGCGCTCCGGCACTCCGGGGAACGGGAAGTCGGCCACGAACCTGATCCGCCGCATGAACGCGGGGTCCAGCGCCTTCTTCATGTTGGTGGTGAGCACGGCCAGGCCCCGGTAGGCCTCCATCCGCATCAGCAGGTAGCTGACCTCCAGGTTGGCGTAGCGGTCGTGGCTGTCCTTGATCTCGCTGCGCTTGCCGAACAGCGCGTCGGCCTCGTCGAACAGCAGCAGCGCGCCACCGCGTTCGGCCGCGTCGAAGACCCGCCGGAGGTTCTTCTCGGTCTCGCCGATGTACTTGCTGACGACCTGGGAGAGGTCGATGACGAACAGGTCCACGCCGAGCTGCCCGGCGACGACTTCGGCCGCCAGTGTCTTCCCGGTGCCCGACCCGCCGGCGAACAGCGCGGTCACGCCGAGGCCGCGGCGCAGCACCGACTCGAAGCCCCACTCCTGGTAGACCGTGCCGCGCCGGCGGACGTGGGCGACGATCTCGCGCAGCGTCGCGAGCTGGCGCTCCTCCAGGACCAGGTCGTCCCAGGCGGCGCGCGGCTCGACCCGCCGGCCCAGCTCTTCCAGGGACATCCGGGCTTCCACCAGTCCGGCGTTCCAGGCCAGTCGGCTGACGTCCGCACCCTCCCAGCCCTCTCCGCAGCCGCCGTTGCCCTTGGACTCGGCGGCCCGCCGGGCGGTCGCGGCGGCCGAGCGGATCACATGGCCGGGCAGCGAGAACTGCGCGGCCAGCGCGCGGAGTCCGCCCTCGGTGACCCCCGGCGCACCGTCCAGCGCCTCGGCCCAGATCCCCAGCTGCTCCTCGGGGCCGAGCGGGGGCACGGTCAGCCTGGGCCGGTCCGAGGCCCCGGCGGGCGGGGGATCGTCGCCGGACACGACCAGCGGCACCGCGAGGCCGGCGAGGAAGGCCTCCGTGCCGTTCGGGGCCTGGGGGCGCTCCCGGCCCGGCTCCCCGCTCTCCACCAGCAGCGCGGCCGGGATCAGGATCGCCTCGCGCTGCCACAGCCGGGCGAGTTGCTCGCGCTCGGCGGGCTCGGTGGGCAGGTCCTCGCGGTGCGCCGCGTAGAGGCCGAGTCCGGCGCGGTGGGCCGCTTCCGCCGCGATGTCCCAGCGGGTGCGGCGGTCGGCGCCGGTCAGCTCGGTGTGCGGCGGGCCGGACAGCTCGGCCGAGGTCCATCCCCGCGCCAGCTCGGCGGCGCACCGCTCGTGCGGGCCGGGCAGCTCGCCGGGCGGTCCCACCCGGGTGAGCAGGCCGTGCAGCCGCACGTCCAGGTACGGCACGCCGACCAGGAAGTGCAGCACCCGCTCGTCGATCCGCAGCCGGGAGGCGGTGAGCGCCGTC
Organism: Kitasatospora xanthocidica; assembly: GCF_014656195.1. Classification (GTDB taxonomy): domain Bacteria; phylum Actinomycetota; class Actinomycetes; order Streptomycetales; family Streptomycetaceae; genus Kitasatospora; species Kitasatospora xanthocidica. The sequence continues at coordinate 28,627 of NZ_BNBY01000016.1, forward strand.
TCGTCGTCCAGTTCGACCAGCCGGAAGCGGCGCAGCGGGCCCACCGGGGTGAGCGCGCTCCAGTGCGGCTGGTCCAGGGCGGCGAGGGCGAGGGAGAAGGTCGGGTACGCGCGCCCAGGGTCGCCGCCCGCCGAGGCGCACCGGGCGGCGGCCGTGGGGTCGATCGCGGGGGCGGCGGCCAGCACCAGGACGTCGCGCTCGAACGGGGTGAGCCCGAAGGAGGCGGTGAGTGCGTCCAGGGCGGTGGCGGGCTGCCGGCGCCCGCCCCGGCGGGTGCCGGGGGCCGGCGGTACGGCGGGCTCGGTGGTACGGCCGGCCGCGTGCGCGTCGACCCGTTCGAGCACGGCGGCGACCGCGGCGGACAGCGACTCCCGGTGCGAGTCGTCCGCCGAGCCGTCGCGGCCCTGCCTCCGGCGCGTGCTCATCTCCAAACCCCCCGTCCTGCGGTCAGTGCGTCAGGTCCACGACCGGGCCGGTGAAGGCCCCGTCGCCGGACACCGTCAACTCGCTCGGCACGCCGTCCACCTGGATCCGGGCCAGGTACGCCGTCGGGCGGACGCCGACGACCGGCACCCGGACCTCGAACGGGTCGGTGCGCGGCAGCGGCGGCGCGGGCGCGCGGAACTGGTGGCTCGCCGCGGGCCGCCCGGCGGGCGGGTGCAACTCGTCCAGCAGCAGCAGGACTTGCTGGTCGTCCCGGAGCGGCAGGTCCAGCCGTACGTCGAGCCGGGCCGAGACCCCGGCCGGTCCGTCGCCGCGGTCCGCGGTGCCGATCGGCGCGACGATCCGCGGCTGCCGGGCGAAGGTCTGCACGTTGGACTCCACGGCGAGGTGCTCGGCGGCCGGCCGGCCGTCCAGTGCCAGCCCGTGCAGCACCTGCACCCGGAACACGCCGGGCGGCAGGTCCTCCGGTACGGCGACCACCAGGCGGTCGTCCCGGACCCCGCCCGGGTCGACCGTCACCCGGCGCTCGCCCAACTGGGCCACCACCAGGTCCGCGCGCAGGCCGGAGCCGTCCACCACCAGCTCCCGGTCCTTGGTCACCGGCCCTTCCGCGGGGGCGCCCTGGGACCCGGCGGGCCGGGAGAGCACCCGCTCGACGACCGGTCCGCGGGACGGCACGGCCCGCACGGAACGGCGCAGCACCGGCTTGCCGGCCACCGGATCGGCCTTGCCCTCCACGAAGACGGCGGTGGCCTGGTAGGCCACGGACAGCGCGTACGGCGTCTGGAACAGCGTCATCCACAGCTTGGACATCTCGTCCACGTCCATCGGCGTGGGCGTGAAGCGCACCCGCTGCGGCGAGGCGGCCAGGTCCGTCCCCACCAGGTACGGCTGGGTGGCCGCCTCCTCGATCAACTGCCGGGACAGCAGCGGCTGTTCGGTCAGCGCCCGGACGACGCAGCCGAGCAGCCGCTGGCCGACCAGCTGGGTCTCCTCGCCGTAGCAGCTGATGAGGTAGTGCAGGTCCAGGGCGGCGGCCGGCCGGGTCAGCAGGGTGCCGTCGGTCGCGCGGGTGGGCGCGTCGCGGTTGCGCAGCGAGGCGTTGGGCGTGACCTGGTAGAGGAAGACGGTGATGGTCGGGTCGGTGGGCGGCTCGGTCGGCGGCTTGCGGGTGCTGACCTCGACCGCGAACGGGATGTCGGGCGAGAGCGCCCGGCTGACGAGCAGCCGCAGCGCCTCGCTCACGGTGGCGATCGCGAGGTGGTTGCTCATGGGCCCACCCGCCCGGTCGTCTGCCCCAGCCGCCCGGTCATGTGGCCTAGCCGCCCGGTCATCTGCCCCAGCCGCTCGCTCATGAGGTCTCCCGGTCGAGGTACTTGTCCAGGTCGAGGGCCGGGCCCGGGCGGGCGGCCGCCGGCTTGCGCGGTCCGGCCGGGGTGGGCTGGGAGGCCCTGACCTCGACCCGCCCGATCTGGACCCGTACCACCCGCTCGACCGGCTGCTGCCGGCGGCGGCTCCCGGTCCCGTGCGCCTGGCCCGGGGCGGCCGCCCCGGCGGCCCGCCGTACGGACGCCGACGCGGCGGCCGGCCGGACCGCTGCGGGCGGTGCCACGGTCGGTGGACCGGGGGCGGTCGCCCGGTGCGGTGCGGTAACGGGCGTCGGTACGACTGCCGGGCGGGCGGCCTCCCTCCGCACCGTCGGCTCGACGACCGGTGCGGCGACGGGGGTGACCGGCGGCGCGATCAGCAGCGGCCTGCGCGGCAGCGGAAGGACGGGTGCGAGGGACGGCCGGTCCTCGCCGGCCACCGCCCGCAGCGCCCTCTCGACCGGCGCCGCGGGCGGCGCCGCCGACGGCCGGGGGAGTGGTGCGGGAGCCGGGCGTCCGCCCGAGCGGCCCGGCCCGAAGGACTCCTCGTCCACGACCGGCGGCGCCGGAGCGAGCGCGTCGGGCCGTTCGAACGGCCCCGGCAGGCGCGGGCGCACCCGTACCCCGGCCCGGTCCCCGCCCGGGCCGCCCTTCGCCACCAGGCGGTCGAAGTGGTCAGGCATCTGCACACAGCTCCAGGTAGTAGCGGCGCCGCAGCGGGCTGAGCGCCAGGATTTCCGGCTCGCTCCAGCCGTAGGCGGTCGCGAGGAGGTGGACGTCGAGCAGGGTCGACCGGGCCCAGTCGTCCAGCTCCTCCCAGAGGTAGGAGGCGATGTCCAGCTCGGCGAGGGCCTGCTCGCCGCACTCGGGGCAGCTGAGGTTCAGCCGGACGTCCGCGCAGGGGTCGGCCGCGGCGGCGGCCTCGGCCACGCGCCGCTGGACCGGTTCGGGGAGCTGCCGGGCGGCGACCGGCTCCCCGCCGTGCTCGGCGGTCAGCACGCACCGCTCCAGCACGACGGCCCTGGCCTGGCCCGCGGGGGCCTGTTCGGCGGCGGCCAGGTCGCCGGGGGTGGGCAGCCGGAAGCCGACCCGCCAGCCGTCCAGCTCCACCCGCAGCGGGCCGTCCGCCGGCCGCGCGGCACCGACCACCTGCCCGGCGTCGAAGGCGAACTCCATCTCCTCCGCGCAACTCGGGCAGCCGAGCCGCACGTTGAGCCGCTCGCCGAACAACTCAGCGCGCAGGACGAAGAGTTCGGCGTCCCGCTGGCCGAGCGGTACGGCCAGCAGCTCCTCCGTCCCGGCGCCCGGACGGGCGACGGTGTGCAGGAGCAGGGCCCGCCCGGTGCGGCCGGCCGCCAGCCCGGCCTCCCAGGCGGCCAACAGGGCTGCCTCCCCCGCGAGTTCCATCGACCGGCCGCTCAGGCCGGCTGCTGGAACGAGGGCTCTTCCGGCTCGGGCGTCTCCTCGTCCCGCTCCCAGCCCTCCACCTCGAGCTTGAGGCTCTGGATCGCCACCGCGTTGGCGTTGGCGTCCAGTTCGCCGAGCACCTGGTACTCACTCGGCCAGGCGCGGTACAGCTTGTGGGCGACCGCCACCTGCCCGGCCTCGTTGAGTACCTGGATCACCAGGTCCTTGCGGAAGTCCCGCAACGAGACCTCCGCCCCGCGGCCCGCGCCGACCATCCAGACCTTGTTGGCCCAGCGGTCGAACTCCGGGTCGTGGGTGACCCCGCGCTCCAGGGTGACCGCCTCGAAGTCGGTGCGCCCCGGCGACTTGCGCGGCGCGCTCGGATCGCCCCCGCTGCGGTGCTTCACCACCTCGGTGGTGCGCTTGAGCGGGCTGATCTTGCTGATTCCGGCGACGACCCGACCGTCCCAGACGACCAGGAACTTGAAATTCTTGTACGGATCGAACCGGTATGGATTGACGGTGAACTCGACCATGGAGATCCTAAACCTCGAACTGTCCGGCGAGCTGTTCGATCTTGACGATCACGAATTCCGCGGGCTTGAGCGGCGCGAATCCGACCACGACGTTCACCACACCGCGATTGATGTCGTCCTGCGTGGTGGTGTCCCGGTCGCACTTGACGAAATAGGCCGAGCGCGCCGACGTGCCCTGGAACGCGCCCTGCTGGAACAGTGAGTGCAGGAACGCGCCCACGTTCAGCCGGATCTGCGCCCACAGCCGCTCGTCGTTGGGCTCGAACACGACCCACTTGGTGCCGCGGTAGAGGCTCTCCTCCAGCATCAGCGCCAGGCGCCGCACCGGGACGTACTTCCACTGCGAGCTGAGCGCGTCGGCGCCCGCCATGGTCCGCGCGCCCCACGCCACCGGGCCCACCACCGGGAAGGTCCGCAGGCAGTTCACCGCGAGCGGGTTCAGCAGGCCGTTCTCCCGGTCCGTCAGCGGGACGGTCAGCGCGCGCACCCCGGGCAGCCCGGCCTCGGTGCCCGCGGGTGCCTTCCACACGCCCCGCTGGCCGTCGGTGCGCGCCATCACGCCGGCGATGGTGCCCGACGGCGGGAAGCTGCGCAGCCGGCCGGTGAGCGGGTCGACCAGCTCCAGGTGCGGGAAGTACAGCGCGGCGTGGTCGTTGCGCACCGAGTCGAAGGCCGACAGGCCCGCCCGGGCGGCGTCCAGCGTCGTCCACGCCTGCGGCGAGTCGACGATCAGGAACATCCGCTGCTCCACGCAGAGCGCCTGGGCGGCCGAGACGACCGTGACGGCGTCGTCCACGCTGGCGTAGCCGGCCAGTTCCGGCAGCACCAGCAGGTTGACGTCCGGCACGTCGCGCAGGGCCTGGATGCCGGTCTTGCCGGCCTCGCTGCCGATCAGGTCCGTCATGCCGGGGGCTCCGCCGTCCTGGCCGCCGGCGAGGGCGAGGACCGGCGGGTTGACCGAGCCCTCCAGCCCGAGGTTGTTGGCGGCCTCACCGAGGAAGCGCACCACGTCGGCCGGGTCGGTGGAGCCGGCGACGACCTGGAGCTGCCGCCCGAACACGCTCACCCGGGTGCCCGCGAAGGCCCGCTTGCCCGGGGCGTCGGGCAGGGCCCGCAGCTTGCGCTCCAGCAGCAGGGCGAGCTCGGGGACGGTGGTCGGCGCGGTGCCGTCCGCGGCGGAGTCGTAGATCTTGACGGTCCGCGAGACGTCGGCGATCTTCACCTGGATCTCGTGGGTGAGGTCCGGCAGGGTGGCCGCGAAGGGCTTGGAGACGGTGCCCACCGGGTCCGGCCGGCTCTCCGCCAGCACCTTGACCCGGACGACGCCCGAGCCGCTGTTCACCACCGTCTCCGCGAACCGGGGGCTGGCGGCCTGGACCGACAGGTCCGCGAAGGACTCCCGGACGGCGCCGGAGGTGTCGAAGACCTGGAGGTTGAAGGTCTCGGCCGGGGTCGGCGTCCGGTAGTCCACGGCGACCCGCAGCCCCCCGCCCCAGAGCCCCGGCTCGACGGCGGTGACCTGCAGGGCCGGGGTGGCGGTGGAGGTCTGCGTCGAGTTGAGCGTGACGCCCGCGGCGGCGCCGGTGCCGGCCGCCGCGACCCGGACCACGATCCCGATCGAGCCCCCGTTGAGGAAGAACTGCTGAACGGCGTAGCTGACCGGGCTCTCGCTCGCGAGTCCGCCGAAACGGCGTTCGAAGTCCGCGAAACTGGTGATGGTGACCGGTTGGTTGAGCGGACCGCGCCGGGTGGCCCCGACGAAGGCGGTCACCGAGGTGCTCACCGCGGTGATGGTACGGACGCCGCTGGGAAGCTCTTCGATGTAGACGCCCGGGTAGGTCGGTGTCGTCGGCAATTCCCCCTCCGTTCACTTCGTGCATCAAGAGACCGGTAAATGGGATCCGGATGCGTTGATGGCAGGCTCAGTCTCGGATTCAGGTGACAATTCGTCAAGGCCTGAACGGGAAAGGCTAATTGTATTACTGGGCTTTTTCGGGGTTGCGGAATTGGGTAGTCCGCAACCCCTGTGCGATGCCCCGTCAGCCGCCTTCGGGCAGGTTCCGGTAGTCGGGCCGGGCCGGCGTGGGGTCCGGCGCGGGGGCCGGCGGCGTCGCCGCGGGTGCGGGTGCGGGTGCGGGCTCAGGCGTCGGCGCTGGAGCCGGTGCGGGCGTGGGCGTGGGTGCGGGTGCGGACGGCGCGGGCGTGGGTGCGGACGGCGCGGGCGTGGGTGCGGCGGGCGCGGGCGTGGGGGCGGGGACCGGCGGCTGGTAGGACGGCGGCCGGGCGGCCCCCAGGAACCAGCCCCAGCTCGCGCCGAACCGGTGCTCCAGGAACCGGAACACGGCGTAGTAGACCGTGCCGAAGCCGGTGACCAGGGCGGAGGTGACGGAGGCGTTGTCCACGTTGATGCCGAGCCGCGCGGCCTGCAGCACGAGGAACGCGACGATGTAGGGCACGCACGTGCGCCACAGGGACAGGGCGAGTTGGTACATCTGTCCTCCTCGGCCGACGTCAGCCGGCGACGGTGAAGCCGTGCGCCTGGCCGAGTCGGGTCAGCGAGTTGATGCCGGGTATGCCGTCCGCCTGCTGCCCGCTGTACCCGTACCGGCGCTGCAGCGCGGAGTAGGCGTCGATGGTCTGGGTGCCGAAGGAGCCGTCGGCCCACTTCCGGTCGAGCAGCCCCTCGGCGACGAGGGCCCGCTCCACCGTGTACACGTCGTCGGCGTGGGTGGTGGCGCCCTGGGGCGCGTCCGGGTCCTGCCGGGCCGCCGCGACCACCCGCGACTTCGACACCTCGGCCAGCGGGATCGCCCCGCCGAGCAGCCGGCGCAGCGAGGACTCGCCGGGCACGCCGTCCGCGTCCCCGCCGGAGTAGCCCAGACTGCGCTGGTAGTCGGCGTAGTTGAGGGTGTCGGCGTCGGTCCAGTCCGGTCCCGGGCCCTGGTCGTAGTGCGAGCCGAAGCCCGCCGCCACCAGCGCCTCGCCGACGACGGTGACCTGCGGACCGTGCGCGCCGTAGCCGTACGGCAGTCCGCCGACGTCCTTCCGGTACCGGGCCGGGGTCTGGTCCGGGGCCGGGTCCGGCTGGGGCGCGGGCTGTTGGGGCGGGGTGACCACCGTGCCGTCGGGGCGCGGCGCACCCGACGTCACCCAGGCGTACAGCGCTGGGCCGGGGCAGTCGGTCGAGTAGCCGTCCTGGTGCCCCTTGATCTCCGGGCCCGCCGGGCCCTGCTGCTCGCAGTACTCGATCGCGTCCCGCAGCCCGTTGAGCTGTTCCGGGGTGGGCACGGTCGAACCGGACGAGCCGACCAGCCCGCACACCGCGTAGTGCGCCTCGTTGAGCGGGACGTCGCCGTTGGCGCTGTTGCGCCGGTTCAGCCCGCGGCCCTCGAACACGTGGCCGTGCTCGCAGACCACGAAGCTGTAGCCGATGTCCGACCAGCCGTCGTCGTCCATGTGCGAGGCCTGGAGGCGCCGGACGTAGGCCGGGCAGGTGTCGTGGGCGTCGAAGGTGTACTCCGTGCCGAGGTAGTGCACCTTCACCCCGGCGCGCGGACCGGCGTACGGGATCGAACCGTTGGGCTCGCGCCAGGGCCGCGCGCCCCACTGGTCCCGGTCCACCAGCTGCAGCCCCGGCCAGCCGGTCGACGGCGGCTGCGGCTGCGGCTGCGGCTGCGGGTCCGGGGTCGGCGCGGGTGGCTCGGGGGCCGGTGCCCCGCCGGCGCCGGCCCATGCCCGCAACTCGTCCAGCGAGCCGTTGAAGACGTCCGCGTCGAGCGGGTCGTCGCTGTACTGGTGGAAGCGCCAGGACGCCTGGATGCGCGGCGAACCCGCGGACACGTAGTCCGCTATCCACAGGAAGTCACCGGCGTTGTCGTCCGTCCGGAACCAGTAGTCCCGGTTGGTGTAGAGCCCGACCAGGCGGTCCGGGTAACGCTGCTTCACCGCCGCCAGCCACCGGTTCTTCGCCTCGGTCGCGTCGCCGTCGCCGACCGACTGCCCGTACGGCTCGAAGTCCAGCACCAGCAGCTCGCCCGCGGGCACCTGCCCCACGACCCGGCAGAAGTGCTCCACCTCACCCTCGACCGGGTTCTCCGCGTGCAGGAAGTGGTAGTGCCCGACCACCAGCCCGCGCCCCCGGGCGTCCGAGAGCTTGTCGGCGTACCCCGACTGGCCGGTGTGGCCGCCTTCGGTGGCCTTGATGAAGACGAACTCCGCGTCTCCCGGAATACCCGACTGGAAGTCGGAGACGTCATAACCCTTCGCGTATGCCATCAGGATGCTCCCCCTTTGCGCCGATGGCAGCCACGGCCGACCGGCCCCATCCCCCGGGGCCCCGACGCCGGCCAGAGCGTCATGCTCACTCCACATGAGAATTGACTGAACGTCAACTTCTTTGATTTGAAGGTGTTCTGTAGGTTCTGCGAGCCTCCTGGGGCGGCCTTTTCCACAGGCCTGTGCCACTGGCACATCCACCGGACGACACGCCGTGGCGAGGGGTGTGCGGGGCCTGTCCGGCATCCAGGGGGCCAACATGTGTCCGGCGACTGTGGAGGCGGGGGTCGGAGGTCAGGAGGTGCGCAGGGCCCTGGTGATGAGGTCCCGGGCGTCGTCGCCGTACACGGCGGACTCGTGGAGCCGGTCGAAGGCGCGGTGGAAGACCTGGACACGGTCGCCGGTGATCGTCTCGCCTCCTCGGTAGCCCTCGACCTCGACGCGGGCGCCGTCGAAGATCCCGAATCCGTCGCCGGGATAGACGGTCAGCCGGGCGCGGGCGGGGATGATGCCGAGGGTGAGGCCGGGCAACGTCAGGGTCTCCAGAAGGTGTTCGAGCTGGGCGCGCATGACCTCGGGGCCACCGATGCCGGTGAGCAGCGCCTGCTCACCGAGCAGGACGTGGAAGCTGCGCCCGGCGGCGCCGAAGTACTGGGCACGGGCGACGCGCTCGGCGGCGCCGGCCTCGATGTCCCGCGGGATGCCGTGCAGGTCGACGACCAGCCGCAGGACCTCCTCGGCGTAGGCGCGGGTCTGCAGGTTTCCCCAGACGAGATCGGGGCTGTAGCCGTGGTAGTGCGTGGTCCGCTCGACGAGCCGGCGGAACTCGGCCTGGATCGGCCCGGTTCCCTGCCGGAGAAGACCCGGCCAGTCGACGGCGGCCGGGCCGGCGGGGGTGAGGTCCGGGGTGGGGATGATGGGGTCGGACATGCGTTTCCTCCTGGGGACACGTGAAGCCCGGTGGACGGGTCGTCCCGCCCGGCGCGTGCGTGCCCCGGGCGAAACGGCGAGCGCGGATGTCAGCGAGCTTGCCGCGACGGCTGAGCGTCGTCGGAGCCACCAGCGAGGGGGATGGCCGCGACCGGCTCCCAGGACAGCTCCCAGGCCAGATCGCCACCCGGACGCGGGAACTGCCGGAACGTCACGTCGAGCAGCTGGAGCGCGCTGAAGCGGACGGGGACGTGGCTGGGCGAGATCCCCCGCAGGGCCGTCTGCAGCGCGTCGGAGGACGCCTCGGCCCAGGCATAGCCGAGCGAGATGTGGTGCCGGCCGCCGTCGTGGAGCAGCGCGCCGGGCCCGCGGACCTCGCGGATCGCGTCGCGTACCCGCTCGCGCAGGTCGACCAGCCGCCCGTCGGGCGAAAGGTCCAGGAACGCCCCGGCCCGGTTGGCGATCGGGGACCCGGCCGTGACCTCCAGCGGGCCGGTGAAGGCCAGGTGCGTGCGCAGGGCGGCGACGAGGTCGTCGCGCTCCTCCGGGGTGATCTTGTCGGCGGTGGTGTCGGCGACCATCTCGATGGTGCAGTGCAGCGTGCCGTCGCCGAGCGGGGTGATCGGGTACGGGCTCATGGCGCCGCGGCACTCGTCGACCAGCCGGGCCAGGGGCAGATCGGCCCGCAGGTCCGGAACGGCGTAGACGTGCAGGACGCGGGCACCGTCGGGCCACGGCGCGCCCTGGAACTTCGGAACGAACTTCTCCACGATCGCTTCTCCGTCACGTCGGTGCGGCGGGCCGTGCCGCGCGGGGCGGTGCGGCTCGCCGCTGTGGTCAGGACTGGCCGAGGAACAGCTGATGGACGGGCTCGAAGGTGTATCCGGGGACCGGTGCCGGACGCCGGCGATGGTGGCGGTGGCGCGGACCCCCGGCCGGATCCGGCGGCCGAGGTCGGAGGCGAGGCGGTCCGAGCGAGCAGCGAGTTCAGGGGTATCGGGGTGTCGGTGTCCTGGACACCGTAGCCGCACGGCATGTGGTGCCAGAAGTGGGTCCCGGCGGGAGGGCGGGTCAGTCGGCGGGAGGGAGGCCGGGCGGCTGCGACGGGCCGGGAGCCAGGCGCTCCAGCAGCCGGTCCACGCTCCCGTCGGGCCGGTAGAGCGTGCGGTACGCGTACAGGTGTCGTCCGCCGGGCAGCGTGGCGACGCCTTCCTCGATGACGGTGCGGCCCTGGGTGATGGCGCGCAGCCGCAGGTCGACGTCCGCGGGCAGGACCGCCTGCTCGCCGGCGGGCGGGCGGCGGTGGCGGCCGGGCACCTCAGGCCCCGACCAGGGCACGCGGATCCGCGGCGCTCTCCCAGCCGTGGGTGGAGAAGCCCCGCGCGTCGCCGGTGAGGTAGGCGGTGAGGGCGGTGTGCGAGGTGGGGAACATCGGGGTGGGCAGCGCCCCGGTCGCCACCCAGACGACGGCGAGGTGCTTGTCCGGCTCGGTGTTCGTCAGCTCGCCGTGCCAGGACGTCGCGGCGAACACCGAGAGCAGGAACGGGCCCTTGTCGTCCCAGCCGGCCTTGACTTGGACGGTGTGGACCAGCCGCAGTTCCTCGGGGGCGACGACCAGGCCCGTCTCCTCGCGCAGTTCGCGGGCGGCGGCCTCGTCGAGCCGCTCGCCCTCCTCGACCTTGCCGCCGGGGATGGTCCAGGCGGGGATCTCGGACCAGGAGTCGTTGGCGTAGTGGATGCAGGCGACCTTGCCCGCCTTCTCGTCGTGGACGATGGCGCACACGGCCTGACGCAGGGACTGCATGGGAACTCCAACAGTTAGTGGGGGAGGGGGTGTTCACGCAATGGCGCTCGGGTGGCGCAGCAGGTCGAGCGCGGTGCGGGCGTAGCCGAGGAGGGATCCTGATCGATGGTCCTGGTCAGCTCGCGGTTCGCTGCCCGGACGGCAGGCGGACTGCCTCGGCGAGCATCGGCAGGTAGTGGCGCAGGTGGGGCGGGACCTTCAGGTCGAGTAGCTCGTCGAGGGGGGCCTGCCGCTCGGCGGGAAATTGTGAGGCGGCGGGCCGGTGGGGCTTGCCATGAAGACCTCCGGACACGGGGTGGTGTTCGAGCGCGCGGAGCCCGGCATCGGCATCCATCGCAGCAAGTACGTTTTCAGGGCGTCGAGTTGATTGGCTGCTTGGCAGTGGAGGCGACCGATGATGGTGCTGTTCGAATGCGCCGTTCAAGCGGATTTCCTCCGGGCGAGCCCGGGGCGAACGGGGACTTTTCGAGCATCCTCGCGCGCACCCCGACGGCTCCTCCAGGTGGCTGCGCAGGGCGTCCGGCAGGGTGGCGGAGCCCAGTGCGCAGGCGGCGAGAGCCCGTTCGAGTGCTGCGCCCCGGACCTGGTCGAGGCGGCGTCGGGCGCCCTCGTGGGCGAGGAGGTCGCGCAGCGCGTAGCCGTCTCGCGATTCACTCGTTCGGCTGGTCAGCCGGGCGGCGATGTTTCGGGCGGCGGGACTGTCGGGGTCGGCCGCGTCGAGGGCAGCGGGGACGTCACACGGTGGTGGCGGAGGCGAGGGCGGCGACCTGGCGGCCGTCGAGGATGCGTCGGCCGACTCCGCCCGCCACCTCGACATCACCGTCGACTAGGCCCTCTCTTTCGGATCTTGTCGGATCAGCGCACGGCGTTGGGCGCCCGGCTGGGCGTGCCGGCGGATCGTCCTCGTACTGGGTCGTACTTGGATGATTCGCCGGTGCGTCCAGGCGGGATGCCCGGCGTCGTGCGCCCGGCAAGATCCGAAAGAGAGGGCCTAGCCCCACGAACAAGGCCCGGGGCCGGAACGCACTGCGTTCCGGCCCCGGGCCTTCGTGGTAGCGGGGACAGGATTTGAACCTGCGACCTCTGGGTTATGAGCCCAGCGAGCTACCGAGCTGCTCCACCCCGCGTCGGTACGGCGACTCTACGGCAGCCATGGCGTAAGGCGAAATCAGCGGCCGGACACGTTGCACGTGCGGACGGAACAGGGGTCGCGGGGCCGGCCGAGCGGCAGGTCCTCGACCTCCGGGAGTCCGAGCTCCTCGCCCTGGTAGAGGTGGACGGATCCGGGCAGGGCGAGGGTGAGCAGGGCGGCGGCGCCGCGGTCGAACCAGAACCGCAGGACGGCCTCGGGCTCGGCGCGGGCCGACTGTCTCCCGGTCCGCGGGCGATCCCGTGCAGCGCACGGCCGACGTCCGCGGCCCTCCGGGCGGCGTCGCCCCGACGGTGAGCTCGGGACCGACCGGGGAGGCGGACGAGTCGCGGGCCCGCGGGCCGTGGGACACGGTTTCGCCCTGACCCCGGCCGCAGGCGGGGGACAGGGCGAAGGGGGCCGGGCTCAGGCGTTGGTGTCGCGCCGGCGGCGGAGGGCGAAGGCGCCGCCCGCGAGCGCCAGGGCCGCGCCCGCACCGCCGATGAGCACGGGTGCCGACGAGGGGGCGTCCCCCGTCCTGCTCGCGGTGCCGTAGCCGCTGGACATGCCCGTGGTGTCGTATCCCGACCCGGGCAGCTTGTCGGCGTAGCGGGCCTTGACCAGCTTCTGGTAGCCACTCAGCGAGACCGACGACTGGCCGTTCAGGCCTTGCCGTGCCTGGTCGTTGAGCGGTTCGACCGTGGTGAGTCTCAGCCGGTACCAGCCGCGGATCTGCGGCTCGGTGAACACCAGGGTGCCCACCGTGGCCTTGCCCGCGTACGTGGCGTCGCTGTCGCCGTCGCGCACGGCCGCCAGGTGCCAGCCGCCGCCGTCAGTGGGGGCGAGCATGACGGTGGCGTTCCGTCCGTTGACCGGGGCGTTCAGCGTGGAGACCAGACGGCTCAGCTTGACCGCCTCGGCGGCGATCGGCAGGGACGTTCCCGCGACGAAGCCGGGGGTGATCTCGTTCAGGGCCAGCGGGTCGTTCACGGTGAACGCCGGGATGCCCTCGCACGGGTCGGCCTTGTCGGGGATGGGCTGCGGCGTCCCGGCCCCGTCGCCCGCCGGCAGCGGAACGCTGAGGAAGCGGCAGACGGTGGCGCGGACATCGGCCGACCTCACCAGGTCGAGGGCGGCCTGGTAGTCCGGGATGTCCGCCGGGAGCGGGTCCATGGGCGCGGCCGCACGGGCGGGGCCCGCGACGGCCAGGAGTGCGGAGGCGCTCAGCACCAGGCCGGTGGTGAGTCGGGAGAGGCGGGAGGCCGCCCTCGTGCGGGACGTGCTTGTTTCGCGCATGCCGCCTGCCTTAACGGGAGATGCCGATCCGGGAGTGGGTCCACCTGAACGAGCTGTTGCTGACGTAGTCGTTGTAGTTCCACCACGTGTAGGTGGCGGTGTCCGGCCACGGGTCGGCGACGGCGATGGTGTTGTTCGACGTGTCGAAGCCGTAGACGACGTTCATGTGGCCACCGCCGGAGGTCCACCCGATGCGGGCGGCGACGGGCCGGGCGGCTTTGACGTCGGTGTAGACCTGGTTGAACGTGGCCGCGCTGGTCAGGCCCGAGCCGGGGTGGGTCATGCCGAGGCTGTTCCAGCCCCTGGCCATGTCGTCCAGCGTGGCGGGCTGGTTGTTGCAGCCGTAGTAGGGCTGGGCGCGGTTGCAGAAGTCCGTCTGCGTACTGCCGTAGCCCTGGAACTTGGCGATCGTCAGTCCGGAGGCGACCCAGCACCACTGGGTCTTCTCCTGCTTGTACATGTTGATGGTGTCCTGCCCCGCCTCGGCGTGGGCCGGGCTCCCTGCGGCGGCGAGCAACGCCGAAGCCGTCAGTGCGACGGCCATCGCCGTGCCCGCGAACGTGGATCTGCCCATCTTCCTGCCTTCCCGCGAAGGTGCGATGCGTGCCCGGGATCTGGCAGAGCTATGGCAGCACGAATGAGCGGCATCTGACATAGTGTGTATAGAAACGGTACCCGCAAGGGTGAATAGTCATATGTACAGGGGGTCTTGCGGCGCTGACGGCCCTGTCGGCCGGAGCCCGCAGGGCGTGCTGGGCGTGCCGGGCCGGTCACCGCTGACCTCGTCGGCCAACTCCGGTGCACCGCACGGGGAATCGTCCGGCAGGCCGGGGTTTGGTACGGCGTGTTCCTGGCGAAATACTTCAACCATGGGCTTATCGCCGGTTGCCGGTCATCCTGCTGTCGCTGTCTTCCGTGAGCCCCGAGGCGGGCGGCCCGTCCCGGTGCTGGGTCCGCGGGTCGACGGTGAGGCGAAGCGGACCGCGGGTGTGCTGGCCGGGGTGGCGAGCCACGCCGGACCTGTCGAGCGGACCGGCGGGCTGCGGCAGGCCGCAGCGGCTGCCGGCGAGCTGGTGGCCGCGCTGTCGGCGCTGGCCCCGGCGGTGGCCGGTGAGGACGTGCCGGCGGAGTCGACCAGTCAGTCGTACTTCCGGGTCCGTGAGGTGGAGCTCTCGGATCAACAGGCCGCCCTGCACGGCGCCCTGGTCATCCACCGCGGTCTGGAAGACCTGTGCGATGCTCCGCTGTCGGGTGCCGACCTGGCCCTGGAGGTGGCCGGGCTGCGGCAGTCGGTGCTCGACCTCACCGGCGCGGCACCAAGCGCCGACGCCGTCCCGCCGGTGACCGTCCCCGAGGCCGGCGCGGGGTCGTCGTCGGAGAGCGTGTGGAGTGCCCGGTGGCTCGTCGGGCACCAGGTCCACGTCCTGTTCAACGTCTGCGCCGCGGTCGCCGTGGCCGACGCCGCCCGCCATCTGCGGCACGGCGACGACGATGCCGCGCTGCTGCGGCTGGCGGACGCGACGGTGTACGTGCGCGGCTTCCCGGCGGCCATGACCCACGCCAGTACGATCCCGGCCGACTACTACATGGCGGCGATCCGTCACACCATGACGCCTCCGTCGACGGACGTCCCGTTGAGCGGGCGCCAGCACCGCGGATACCGGCTGTTCCGGGCGGAGATGAAGGACCTGCTGTCGGTGGTGCCCGACTCCTACGAGCAACTGGCGGCCCGTGCCCCGGAGTTGGCCGAGGCGAGGGGTGCTCTCCTGGAGGCGGACATCGTGGACGCCGAACGGCACGTCACCCTCGCGTACTCGATGGTCCATCTGCGGCGTTCCATCGCTCAGCGGACCGAGGGCCCCGACAACGCCGTCGCCGAACTGCGGCTCATGCGCCACCGCCGCGCGGCCCAGTACGCCCCCCTGACCCGGTTCGGGGACCACTACGTCGCCGACGCCGTGGCAGGCCTGCGCCACTCCTGAGTCCGCGCGCCCGCCGCCCACACCCCCGGCAGGAGACCTGATGCCCGAGACGACGCCCGACACCCACCGAAGCACTGTCGCCGCCGCCGACTGGGACCTGGGCCAGGCCGATGCCGACGCGTGCGAGCGGCTGGCCCGCACCCTGTGCACCGGAGGGCACGACCAGGTCGACAGTCCCGAGTGGGTGGCACGGGCCAGGGACGCCTGGGAGGACCTCCCGCCACGACTGCGCCGTGCGGTGCGCCGGTTCCGAAGGCACTCCGGCCCGCACGGCACCATCGTGATCGGCGGCCTGCCCGTCGATCAGGCAGGCCTGCCCGCGACACCGGCCGTGCCCGGCTCGGTCCAGCGCCAGGCCACCGTCCCGGCCGCGGTTCTCACCATGGTGGCCTGCGGGCTCGGCGAACCGCTCGCCTACCTGGCCGAGAAATCCGGCGCCCTCGTGCAGGACGTCGTGCCCGTGCCCGGGCAGGAGACCTTCCACGGCAACGCCGGATCGGTGCCGCTCTCCTTCCACACCGAGAACGGCTTCCACCCCCATCCACCCGACTACGTGGTCTTCCTGTGCCTGCGCGCCGACCACGACCGGGTCGCCGGCATGCGCGTCGCCGGCCTCCGCCGAGCACTGCCGCTCCTCACCCCGGCCGGCCGACAGGCCCTGTTCGCACCCGAGTTCATCACCACACCACCACCCTCCTTCGGCCCCGGCACCGCCACGGGCGAGCCCGCTGCCGAGCCCCGACCGGTGCTGTCGGGAGCAGCCGAGGACCCCGACATCCGCATGGCCCAACTCGTCACGACCCCGCTGACCCCGCGGGCCGCCGCGGCGCTGACCGAATTCGGCCGCGCCTGCGAGGAGACCGCCCGCACCCTACGCCTGGCACCCGGCGACCTGGTCGTCATCGACAACCGGGTCACCGTCCACGGCCGCACCGCCTTCCAGCCCCGCTACGACGGAGCGGACCGCTGGCTGCAACGCACCTACGTCACCACCGACCTGCGCCGCTCCCGCGACCACCGCCCCCACGACGGCCACATACTGACCCGCTGACCCGCTGACCCGCTGACCGGCCTGAAGCGCGGGAACCGGCCCCGTTGCCTGGGTGGTGCAGGTCAGCACCGGGAGCACCCTGTGCCACGGAAGAGTGATGCCGCGGGGTTTCGAGAGCATTCGGCTGCTCGGTCCGGGACGCTGACGGTGCCGCGCACCGGAAGCAACGGGAGAGAAGACACCATGCACGAGGCCCGCCGTCGGCCTGACCGGAGCAGCGCCGTGATTCCCGCACAGGCCACCCGACCCGGTGGCAAGGACGCGCACGTCGTGGTCGTCGGAGCAGGGCTCTCCGGTATCGGCGCCGCCATCCGGCTGCGGCAGGCCGGGGTGCGAGACGTGCTCCTTCTGGAGAAGGCGCCGCAACTCGGCGGCACGTGGCGGGAGAACACCTACCCGGGCTGCGCCTGTGACGTGCCCTCGACGCTCTATAGCTACTCGTTCACCCCGGACACCGCCTGGAGCAGGCTCTTCGCCGGGCAGCAGGAGATCCACGGCTATCTGCGGACGACGGCCGAACGGTACGGGCTCGGCGACGTACTGCGGTGCGGAGTGGACGTGCGGGGAGCCCGGTGGGATCCGGCGGCCGGGCGCTGGCTGCTGGAGACCGGCGACGGGCCCTACAGTGCCGCGGTACTGGTCCTGGCCACCGGCCCGTGGCACCTCCCGCGCCACCTCGACGTCCCCGGGACCGAGGAGTTCACCGGGCCCGTGCTCCACACCGCACGCTGGGACCGGACCGTCGACCTGACCGGGCGTCGGGTCGCCGTGGTGGGCAGCGGCGCCTCCGCCGTCCAGCTCGTCCCCGCCGTCGCGGCCCGCGCGGCGACCGTCCACGTCTTCCAACGGACGGCCCACTGGGTGCTCCCCAAACCCGACCTGCCGGTACCCGCGCCGTTCAACCGGTTCCTGGACCACGTGCCCGGTGCCCGCGGCGCCTTGCGCGCCGGGCAGTACGCGCTGCAGGAGGGCTTCGGCCTCGCCTTCCGCCACCCGCCACTCGCCCGCCTGATCGAGGCGGGAGCCCGCGCGCACCTGCGGATCGCGGTCCGCGACCGGCGGCTGCGCCAGGTGCTCACGCCGGACTACCGGTTGGGCTGCAAGCGCCTCCTGACCTCCAGCACCTTCTACCGTGCCCTGGCCCAGCCACATGTCCGCCTGCATCCCACCGCCGTGACAGCGGTACACGGGAACGAGGTCGTCGGCGCCGACGGCACCGTGGTCCAGGCCGACGTCCTCGTCACGGCCACGGGCTTTCGCATGGGTGAGCTGCCGCTGGCCCGGAGCCTGCACGGCACGAACGGCCTGACACTGCACGAAGCCTGGGACGGCGGACCGCAGGCGTACCTGGGCACCACCGTCAGCGGCTTCCCCAACCTCTTCCTCCTGCTGGGGCCCAATCTGCTCGGTGGCTCCACCTCCGCGATCACCGTTCTGGAAGCCCAACTGACGTACCTCACCGCCGCCCTGGCCCACCTCGACCACGGCGGCCACCGCGCCCTGGAGGTCCGGGCGGCCGCACAGGCCGCGCACAACACCGCGGTGCAGGAGGCGTTGCGGACCACCGTGTACAACTCCGGCGGCTGCACCAGCTACTACTTCAGCCCCGGCGGGCGGAACACCTTCGCCTGGCCGTGGTCCACCGGGCGGCTGATTCGCCGGCTGAGCCGCTTCGACCCCGATTCCTACACCTGGCACCCGGCGGTCGGGCCCGTCCCCCTGCCCGCCCCGGCACCGCCGCAACACGACGACCGTCCGGCTGCCGCGAAAGGGAAACAGCCGTGACGACCGCAATGGAGCACCGGCCGAACACCGGAAGAAGCTCCTGGCGGACGCATTTGGCGTAGGAGGCCGCAGTGGACGGCTCGAGCGTCCACTCCTGCAACGCCACCCACTCCAGCAGGAACGCACCGATCGTGAGCTTGCGGTCCTCGAGCACGCCCGTCGCCTCCGCGTTCGGCACGCACTGCAGTGCGTTCACGGCATCCTCCCGTGACCCGTAACCGCTGCGCCGCCGGGTGCTGCGTCCCTCGCCGTTCGTCGGCATGTCCACCGCGTACGCCCAGCTCCCGTGCAGTGCATCCGCCGCCGGCCGCGGGCGGCGTGCCCCGATCGGACGTCGATCCGCGCGCCGGCATCCACAGCGCCGGTGGACCCGCCCACGCTCGAACTCAGCCTCACTGGACGCCGTTGGACTCTCCCTTCACGCAAGCAACTTCCGTCTCATGACCGCCCACTCGGCAGCTGCGAGGTCGCACTGGGCAAAGGGGGGGCGAAACACACCCGCAGCGCACGACACGGTGCTCACCCCGATCCGACCTGGAGCCAGGTTTGACCTTCGGCACTGGGTGGGTCTGCCCGCTTGGACCGGTCTGCAGGCCCTGGCTCCGCTGTCTGTGATGGAAGGTCAGCCTCGACACCCGTTCCGACGCTCGACATCGCCCGGATCGCGCGACTAGGCTCGCGCACAGCAGCTATTCAATTTGTTGACTATGGAGCCTGCCGTGCACCCCTTCCGCGCAGCCGTCGAGGCCGGCGACCACGACGCCATCGAGGCCCTTCTGGCAGAGGACGTCGTCTTCACCAGCCCCGTCGTCTTCAAGCCCTACCCGGGCAAGGCCATGACCGCCGCGATCCTGCGCGGTGCCGCACGGGTCCTCGAGGACTTCCAGTACGTCCGCGAGATCAACGACGGCGGCGGCCGCGACCACGCTTTCGTCTTCAAGGCCACCGTCGACGGCCGCGAGGTGCACGGCTGCGACTTCCTCCACGTCGACGAGGACGGCCTGATCGACGAGTTGACGGTGATGGTCCGGCCCCTCTCCGGCGCGCAGGCGCTCGCCGCCGCGATGGGCGCGCAGTTCGAGCGGATCACCGCCGAGGCGCTGGGCGCGTCCGAGGCATGACCGTGACCACGGGTTTCCGCCGCTACGTCGCGGTCGGCGACAGCCAGACCGAGGGCCTGGGTGACGGTGACGAGGCGGCCGGATGGCGCGGCTGGGCGGACCGGTTGGCCGAGACGATCGCCGGGGACGAACCCGGCCTGCTCTACGCCAACCTCGCCGTGCGCGGCCGACTCGCCGGCCAGGTGCGGGCCGAACAGCTCGCCCCCGCCCTCGCGCTGCGACCGGACCTGGTCACCGTGGTCGCCGGGATGAACGACCTGATGCGGCCGGGCTTCGACGCGGGCGAGGTGGTGGCGGAGCTGGACGCGATGTTCGCCGCCTTCACGGCCACCGGGGCGCGGGTGCTCACCTTCACCTTCCCCGACATCGGCCGGATCGCGCCGCTGGCCCGCGGGCTGCGACCCCGGCTCCTGGACCTCAACGCGCGCATCCGGGCCACGGCCGACCACCGCGGCGTCGCGGTCGTCGACTTCTTCCCGCACGAGGTGACGACCGATCCGCGCATGTGGAGCGCGGACCGGCTGCACGCGAGCCCGCTCGGCCACGCCGGGATCGCCGCCGCGGCGGCCGAAGCGCTCGCGCTGCCCGGCAGCGACAGCGGGTGGGCCGAGCCGCTGCCACCGCTCCCGGCAGCGGGGCTCCGTCGGCGAGCCGCCCAGGAGGCCGCCTGGATCGGCACCTTCCTCGGACCGTGGCTGACGCGCCGCCTGCGCGGGCGCTCCTCCGGCGACGGAAGGGTCGCGAAGCGCCCGGATCTGCGGCCCGTCGGGGCTCCCCGCCCGGCGTACTGAGCGGCCGCCCGCAAAGACCGTCAGACCGGCCCCTGCGCCGGCCCCCGCACGGGGGCCGGCGCGGCGGCCCGCCGGTCCAGAACGGCGAGTGCCCGCTCGCACCAGCGCTGGTTCTCGCGCTCGAACGACAGTCCGCGCATCAGCGTCAGATACGGCCCGATACGTTCGGCCGTGGCGAGGTACTCGTCCTCGAAACGCCCGTCCAGCAGCCGGGCCCGCAGGCGCTCGTAGCGGGCCACCTTGGCCTGCGCCCACACCAGCCGTTCGAGCAGCGCCGCGCGCACGGCGTCCGGGTCGCCCGCGTCCACGGCCTGCACCTGGACGAGCAGCTCGTCCCGGATCGCGGACGGCCGTGGCGGCGAGGCCGTGAACGACCGCAGCGCGGCGCGGCCCGCCTCGGTGAGCGAGAACAGCCGCTTGTTCGGCCGCCGCTCCTGCTCGACGACCCGGGCGCTGACCAGACCCTCGGCCTTCATCCGGTCCAGCTCCCGGTAGAGCTGCTGCGGTGTGGCCATCCAGAAGTTCGCCGCCGACGCGTCGAACGCCTTCGTCAGGTCGTAACCGGACGCCTCGCCCTCCAGGAGGGTCGACATGATCGCGTTGCGCAGGGCCATGCCGCCAGCCTAGCGAGCGCCACCGTGCACCGGCGACCGACGCGATTAATCAACAAGGCACATATCGCTGAGACGCCTCCCGGCATGCTCCTGGAGGGGGCCTGTTGCGCGGCCTGGACCGGTGGGCGTACCTGGCTGTCGGCGCTGTTCATCGGTGTCGGTGATGCACTGCTTGGCCTGGTCGTCGTCCTGGCGAACACGTTGGTGAAGTGATGACACGGCAGGCGCGCTGACGTCCGGCCCCGCGGGTGGCGGAGCCGGACGAACGGACGGCCGGCGTCCTCCCCGAGGCCGGCGAATCGGGGTGCGGGCCCGGACGCCGGAGGATCTTCCGGTTCCCGGGCCTGCCCGTGGACGGCGGCGGCCTGCCGTCACCGTGCTGCGGCCGTCGTCATGCCGGCCGCAGCTGCGCCGTTGCTTCCCGGCGGTGCTCCTTGCGTGACGCCTCGGCCTGTCCTGCGGTGCCCGACGGGCGGGCGAGCGCGCCGCCCGCTGGAGTGGCTGCGGGCGGACACACCGCGCACGGGCTGCGCAGCCACTCCTCGGAACCGTTCGGTCGGCGGTCACCTGACGAGCTTGGCGGGCTTGGTGGCGAGGTTGACGAGGTACTCCAGGGGTCCGCGGCGGAAGAAGCGGGACCAGACCGCGGCGAACAGGACGGCGCCGGCGATGAAGCACAGCAGTGGCGTGGTGGAGGCGGCGGTGTCGCCGAGCGGCACGCTCAGTGCCATGGAGGCCACGAAGTGCCCGACGTACGCCGTCAGTGACATCGTGCCGACGGCGATGACCGGGGTCAGCAGCCGCCGGAGCCACGGCAGGCCGGTCATCGCGACCGTCGCGCCGACCAGCACGGTGATCGCGACTCCCAGGCTGCCGGCCATGTCGAACGTCGACCCGCTGTGCGGCTGGGCGAGCAACAGCATCCAGGCATCGGCACTGTCGGCCGCTCCGGCGTCGCCACCGGACTTCAGGGCCGCCTTGCCCATCTCGGATGCGGAGTCGAGGGCCGACGAGCTGCCGGAGCCACCGGCGGCCCGGCCCGACGGCTGCTGTGCGAGGTCGTGGAGTCGGTCGGAGAAGCGGGCCAGCAGGAGGGGCACGCCGTATCCGAAGGCGATGAGCGCGGCGCCGAGTGCGGTGAGCCGTCGCTGCACGGTGACGGCGGACAGGTCGAGGCGGCCCAATGCCATGCCGGTGACCACGTACGTCATCCAGGTGACGGTCGGGTAGAAGCCGGTGAGCAGGAGGTCCAGGACGCCGACGTCGCTGAGCTGCTTGAGCGGGTCGTAGGCGTTGACGGCCGCCTCGAAGGAGCCGGTGACCAGCGCCTTCAGCCCGTACTGCAGGAGCGGGGTGACCACGGCGAGGACGGCCGCGATGATCGCGAGCGTCCTGGCCGGCAGCCGGAGCAGGGGCAGGGCGAGCAGGAAGTACACGCCGTAGAAGGCGAGGATCACCACGGATCCGGCGCCGGCCGCCGCGAGCGCCGTACCCATCGCGATCAGGACTCCGGCACGGATCGCGATGCGGACCTTCGCCTGACGGCCCGCCAGTCCCGTCTTCGGTTCGCGGCGCCCGGCGATCAGCATCAGCGAGAACCCGGCGAGCGTCGCGAAGAGCACTGACGCGCGCCCTTCCGACAGCTGCAGCAGCCAGCCGCCGACACCGCCCACGGAGGCCGCCTGCGGACCGATGTGCACGGCGTACATGCCGAACACGGCCAGCGCGCGGGCGAGGTCCACGCCCACCAGCCGACCGGTGGACGCGGGCTTCGCCGACGGAGCGGGGTCGGGCCCGGCAGAGGCGTTCGACGGTGGCGACGTCCGCGTGGGATCCAGGGGTGTCATGGCGCCAATCTCGCCGTCCGCGGCCGGTGTGGACCATCCGGCGGGTTTCCGTGCCACCCCCGCCGATCGGCCGGGCCGTCCCCGCCGAACGCCTGCCGCAGCATCGCCCGGCGGCGCCAGGCCCACGGGAGGCCGGTCTCAGGAACCAGCCACCCGGGCGGCCGCCGGGAACAGCTGCCGCTGCTCCCGCCGACCAGCGGAGAAGCGGCGGCCATCCGGCGGGGTACCCCCGGCTCCCCGCCGGATGGGATCCGCAACCGCCCGCCGACAGAGTGGGATCGTGTATCCGAACCCACTCTCCCGAACCGCCCGCCCCACCGGCAGGCTGCGGCAGCGCGCCGCCGCCTCGACGGTCTGGTACCTGCGGCTGGTCGCACTGCTCAACCTGGTGGCGGTGCGGCCCTGGTCCTGCTCGCCGTGGCCTCCGGACCGCAGGGCGGCCACCACGCCGCGCCGGCCTTCCACTGGTGGCTGCTGATCGCCACCACCGTGGTGATCGTCGGCGGGAGCCGAGGGCCACCAGCGAGTGGCCCTGCTCGCCGCCCGCACCCTGGGACTCCACACGGCGCAGGACCCGCAAGCCCCCTGGCCCGCCGAGCCGCCCCGCTCCACCGCGGCGCACTACCGGGAGGACTTCCACTGGGCTCGCACGTACCTGGCGCCCTGGGTCGGCCGCCGCCTGCGCGGCGAGACCTCCGGTGACCACCTCGCCCCCAAGCGCCCCGAGCCGACCCCGGTCTGACACTGCCATCGGCACGCCGTAGGCGGCAGCGGTGAGCCGCGACTGCTCACCCTGTTCGCGGCGGAGACGGTGACCGGTGGCAGTCGGCCCGTCGGCGGCGTCCGTCCGTGACGGCACTGGACCCGTCAGCCCTGCTCGCCCCCGCGTGACTGGAGAAGGGCCTGCTCCCGGCCGAGCGGCTCAGCGCAGTGCGGCGTCGCGTCGCGTCCATCCCGCGTACCCGGGCAGGCCGGACCGGCCGGCGCGGGGATCGGCAGCACCGCCTCGGGGGTGTGGGCGTTGTGACGCTCGGCGCTGGCCTCTCATGGAATATTCGCCCATTTCTGATGGGAATCCGACAGCCCGGCTACGCACAATCCCCACACTGCCGGAGCGGCATCCCCTGGACCTCTACGGACGTCCGCCCCGTGCCCGGCGCCGGACCGCGCGGTGCCTGCTTCGGCATCGCGCGGCCGCGTGTACGGCGCGTGAGGTCAGCGAGCCGGGGTCAGCAGTTGGGTGCTGGCCAGTTCGGCGTAGAGCTCGTCCTGTTCGACGAGTTCCGCGTGGGTGCCGACGGCCCGGACCCGGCCCGCGTCCATCACCACGATCCGGTCGGCGCCGGTGACCGTGGACAGGCGGTGGGCCACGACCAGGACGGTGGTCTCCCGGGCCGCCTGCGCCACGATGTCCCGCACCGCGAGCTCGTTGACGGCGTCGAGTTGTGAGGTCGCCTCATCGAGGAGCAGCAGGCGGGGCTTGCGCAGCAGGGCGCGGGCGATGGCGACGCGCTGGCGCTCGCCGCCGGAGAGCCTGGAGCCGCGGTGCCCGACCAGGGTGTCCAGGCCGTCGGGCAGACGGGCAACGAGAGCGTCGAGCCTGGTACGGGTCAGGACGTCGGCCAGCTCCTGGTCGGAGGCGTCGGGTGCGGCGAAGAGCAGGTTCTCGCGGAGTGTGCCGGCCAGGACCGGGGCGTCCTGCTCGACGTAGCCGATGGTGGAGCGCAGCCGGGGCAGGGACCAGTCGCGGACGTCTTCGCCGTCGACCAGCACGCGTCCGCCGGTCGCGTCGTGGAAGCGTTCGAGCAGGGCGAAGACCGTGGACTTGCCCGCGCCGGACGGGCCGACGAAGGCGGTCATCCCGCCGGCCGGCACGTCGAAGGTCATCTCGTGATGGATTTCGGGCAGGTCTGGACGGTAGCGGAAGGACACGCGGTCGAAGCGGACCGACGCCGGGCCTGCGTCCGGGCGGGAAGGGGCGGGCAGGGTGAGCCGGCGCAGTTCCCGGTCTTCGGTGGCGAGCCGCTGTGCCCGGGTGATCCGGGAGATCGCGGCCGCACCCTCCTGGTACTGGGAGGCGGCGTCGACCAGCCGGGACACCGGTTCGATCAGGTAGAAGACGTACAGCAGGAAGGCGATCAGCGTGGACACCGGGATCGCCCCGGACGCGACCCGGGCCCCGCCGACCGCGAGCACCGCCAGGAACGCCAGCTCGACGGCGAGGACGTCCGCGGACTTCGCGAGTGCTTCCCACTTGGCGCCGCGCACGCCGTGATGCCAGGCCCGTTGGGCGGCGGCCGTCACCCGGGCGGTCTCCCGTTCCTCGGCGCCGGACGCCTTCACGGTGCGGTAGGCACCGAAGGCGCGTTCCAGTTCGGTGGAGATCTCGCCGACCGCCTCCTGTGAGCGTTCGGTGGCCTCGGAGATCTTCGGCATCACCAGGGCGACGGCCCCGCCGACCACGGCCACGACGCCGAGCGTCACGCCCAGCAGGACCGGGTCCAGGACGGCCATCAGCGCGACGGCCGCCACCAGGGTGACCACGCCGGTGGCGCCGGAGACCAGCTCCCGGGTGGTGACGGCGCGCAGCAGCGTGGTGTCCGAGGTGACGCGGGACATCAGGTCGCCCGGCGGGATCCGGTCCACCTCCGAGATCCGCAGGCGCAGCAGCCGTCCGATCAGGCTTCGGCGGGCGGCCAGCACGACGGACTCGGCGGTGCGCTCCAGCACGTATCCGCTGAGTGCCTCGAACACCGTGCCGAGCAGTACGAGCGCGGTGAGGGACAGCACGATCGCGGTGATGGCCTGGCCGGAGGAGAGCCGGTCCACCAGCGCCTTGGTGGCCAGCGGCTGCAGCAGCCCGCCGGCCGAGCCGACCAGTGCGCACAGCAGGCCGAGTGCGACGGTCCACCGGTGCGGCCGGACGTACCCGTACAGCGCCTTGAACGTCGCCCGTGCGGACAGCGGCGCGATGTCCGCGTTCGACGGGTCGGATGCGGTGTTCACAGGATTCCTCTCGATCGACGGCGTACCGGTCCAGCGTGGAGGCCCGCCGGGGCCCCGGCCCATCCGGTGACCGTCCGGACCACCCCCGCCCCCTGGCTGAACCGCCCCCGCCGGGTGGCACACCCGGCCGTGCCCGTGGCCCCTGTGCGCCGGTGTGGGCGGGCACGGGATCATGGGTCGGTACGGGACGGCTCGTGAACGACGGAGGACGTGTGATCCGGGTAGTGGTGGTGGACGACGAAGCGCTGATCAGGTCGGGGTTCGGCATGATCCTCAACGCGGCGGACGACATCGAGGTGGTGGCCACCGCCGTCGGCGGACGAGCCGTCGCCACCGTCCGGGAACACCGGCCGGACGTCGTCCTGCTCGACATCCGCATGCCGGATGTGGACGGGCTCAGCGTGCTGCGGGAACTGGTCGCGCTGCCCTCGCCTCCGGTGGTGGCGATGCTCACCACCTTCGACACGGACGAGTACATCCTGGCCGCGCTGAACTCGGGGGCGGCCGGCTTCCTGCTCAAGGACACCGAGCCCGAGCACCTCGCCCCGCAGGTACGCACCCTCGCGGCGGGCGGGGTCGTCCTGTCGCCGAAGGCGTCCGAGAGCCTGCTGCGCGGCCACCCCGGCAGCGGCCCTGCCGTGGTGGACGAGGAAGCCGCACGGGCCGACCGGCTCACCGACCGGGAGCGGGAGGTGCTGGTGCTGCTCGCCGAGGGGCTGTCGAACGCCGACATCGGCGTACGCCTCCACCTGGGGACCGGCACGGTGAAGGACCACGTCAGCGCGATCCTCACCAAGCTCAGGGTCGGTGGGCGGGTGCAGGCCGCGCTGCTCGCCCAGCGCGCGGGCCTGCTGGCCGACGTCCCGAACGGGATGGGTGATACGCCGCGGCGCCTGTGACGTGGGGTATCGAGGCTCACTCGCGCCGTGGGGCGGCCGAGGAGCGAGGAGCCTCGTCTCCCCGGACGTCCCGGACATCACCGACCTCTTCTGCGCTCCTGGCATCCACCGCCTTCTCCGGACGGGGCCGGGCCTTGCCGCGCAGCGCGCGGGCGATGGCCAGCGAACCACCGCCGTGCAGCAGGATGCTGCCGAGGACGACGACGACCATGGCGTCGAGTGCGCTGTTGGCCGCCGGCCCGTCCGGGAGGGCATTGAAGGCGAGCAGCCCGAACACGATCGAGGTGGTGCCGCGCGGACCGAGTGCGCCGACCATCAGCCGCTCGGCCCGGCTGAACCGGGAGCCGAGCAAGGACAGCAGGACCGGCACGATCCGCAGTACGGTGAGCGCGGCCGCGCACAGCACCAGCACCGGCCAGTCGACGCCGACGACGAACGTGAGCACCACCGCGTTGCCGAAGAAGAACCACATGACCATGGTCATCATGGCGCTGGTGTCCTCGAGCAGCTGGAAGTCCGAGCCGACCGGCACTGCGGCGCCGTGGCGCTCCGGGGCCCGCCTCACGTACCGGAAGGCGACACCGGCCACGAACGAGGCGACGAAGCCGTTGCCGTGCGCCGCGGTGGTCGAGGTGTAGGCCAGCAGCGGGACGATCAGCACCAGGATCCGGCGGGACTGGTCGGTCATCCAGTGCGCGCGCTGGGCGAGGTTCATCAGCCAGGCGAGCACCGCGCCCACCAGCGCGCCGAGCACCAGCGCCTTGACCGCGAACGGCACGGTCGTGCCCAGCGCCCCCAGCGGCGTGCGCTTCTCGGCCGTCGACCCGGCCAGCACCAGCGCGAACAGGAAGAGCGGCGACACGATGCCGTCGTTGTAACCGCTCTCCACGTTGAGCACGCTGCGCACTCGCGCGGGGATCCGCCGGTCGCGGACCAGGATCTCGGCCGGGGCGAAGTCGGTCGGGATGACGACGCAGGCGATCAGCAGCAGCACCGCGACCGGCAGATCCGACAGCAGCAGCCCGCCGAGCAGGACCGTCGCGCCGAGACTCAGCGGCAGCGCCACCAGCAGGACCCGGGCCGCCGAGCCCGGGTCCCGGCCGAACAGCCGTCCGCCCCGCAGCTCGGTGGCGTCGACGAAGAGGAGCACGGCCAGGATGATCTCCGCCACACGCTGGGCGACCTCGGAGTTCATCGCGGCGGCGATCTCGCTGTGCGTGAACAGGCCGGTGACCACACCCGCGAGCACCAGCACCAGCGGTGCCCGTACGTGCCGGCGCTCCAGCCGCCCGGCGACGAGCGACCAGCCGGCCACCACCGCGGTGATCACGATCAGGACAGGGATCAACAAGGGAACTTCCGCTTTCGAACGGGAACAGGGGTGACACCCCCACTGCCCCGCTGGGCGAAGGGGAGTGTCCGTCGGCCTTCAGTACATGCCGGACACGGTCCAGGACGGGCGAAGGTGCGGCGGGACGCCGGTTCGTGTCGGGGGTGACCACGCCCATTCCAGCGGGCGATCCGCTCCCGGTCACTCCGCCGACAGCCGGGCACACCCCCGCCGACCGGCGGAACACCTTCGACGGGGGCGGATTCCCCTGCCGACCGGATGAGATCACCCCGCCGGGTGGCCGGAGCTGCCGTCCGGCCTCCGCTGCGACGACGCCGAAGCCTTAGGGTCGGCTCCGACGGAACACCTGCCGGAGCGGGTTGCGGACCGACTCAGCCCGGCCACACCCGGTCGACGACCCACGTCGGTCACCTCGGGTCCGTCGACCACGAGCCGGGGCCGTGGCGGCAGGAACGGATCAGAGCGAAGGCGAGGCGGCACACATGGGCAAGGAGGCGGTGACGGACCAGGAGGCGCTGGTCAGTCGGACGGGGCCGACCGAGGAGCGGCCGCAGGTGGACGCGACGGGCCGGGCCCGCGCGCTGTGGGCACGGGTGCCCGCTCCCGTCGTGGACGGCGCCCTGGTCGCGGCGGCGGGCATCGACAGCTGGCTGAACCTCACCGAGGATCCGGCGCCCCTCGACTGGGCGGTGGCCGCGCTCGCCTGCGCCGCGCTGGCACTGCGGCGCAGGTTCCCCCTCGGCGTGCTGCTGCTCACCCTGCCGATCGCCTTCACCCAGGACGACATCGCCCTCGCACCGATCGTGGCGCTGTTCACCCTCGCCGAACGCTCCCGTAACCGCCGGCTGCTCGCGTTCTGCGCCCTCGGTACCGCGCTGGCCAGCATCGTCCCGTGGTCCCTTGGCGGCCCGTTCGAGGTCAGCCGGACCTTCACCCTGGTCACGTTCGTGTACAGTCTCGCCACCGCGGCCGCCGCCGTGCTGTTCGGACAACTCCTCCAGACCCGCAGGGACCTGGAGCGGCAGATGGCCGAGACCGAGGCGGTCAGGGAGCACGAGCGGATCCTGCACGCCCAGACCGTACTCGCCCGCGAACGCGCCCAACTGGCCCGCGAGATGCACGACGTGGTCTCCCACCAGGTCAGCCTGATCGCCGTGCGCGCCGGGGCACTCCAGATGTCCACCCGGGACGAGGACGCCAAGGACGCCGCCCGCACCATCCGCTCCCTGAGCGTCACCACGCTGGACGAGCTGCGCACCATGGTCAGGCTGCTGCGCGCCTCCGGAGGCCGCGACACCGAACTGACCCCCCAGCCCACCCTGGCCGACCTGCACCGGCTCGTGGACTCCAGCGGCATCGAGACCCGCCTGACCGGAGATCTGCCGCCCGACCTCGGCGCCTCCGCCCAGCGGGCCGTGTACCGGACGGTCCAGGAAGCGCTGACCAACGCCCGCAAGCACGCCCCCGGTGCCACCGCGACCGTCGAACTCCGGCAGGACGGGACCGGCGTCGGGGTCACCGTCACCAACAGCGCGCCCGCCCGCCCCTCCCTCGCCCTGCCCAGTTCCCAGCAGGGCCTGATCGGCCTGCGTGAACGCGCCGAGATCCTGCACGGCACCCTCGAGTCCGGCCCGACGACTGAAGGCGGCTACCGGGTCAGCCTGCGTATCCCCCTCACCACCGACAGCAGCTGAGCTCACCGGACACTCCCCGCCCACCGAGCCGGGAGCTGCGCGGCGGGCAGCTCCCGCCACCGGGCGCGGGTGCGCCCCCGGGGTGCCGACCCACCTGGACGACCACGACCTCGGTGGCTGTGCGGGAAAGGGCGCTGTTACCGGAGGGCCATGACCCACTGCGTTCGGATCCGGCAAGGAGAAGCGGAACCGCTCGGAGGGCGTACGCCGCGGTGCCTCGTCCGGGCTAGGGCGTGTCTGACAATTCGCGTCGGATCAGCGCGCGGCGTTGGGGTGCGTGCATCGCAAGGCGGAGGAGGGAGTCCATGCGGAGCATCGGCGACCGACGACAACGCGGCGAGGTGCGTGCCCCGGCGTCGCGCGCCCGGCGGGAATTGTCAGACACGCCCTAGGTGGCGCGCACGGGGCCGGTGCTGCCGCGCAGGGAGACCGGCGGGGCCAGCAGGATGTTGCGGAAGGGGGTCGTGGGGTCGGCGATGCGTTCGAGCAGCAGGTCCATGGCCTGGGTGCCGATGTCCTGGGCCGGTACGTCCGCGGCGGTCAGTGGGGGGCGGAACTCCTCGGCCCAGGTGCGGCCGACGACGCCGGTGATGGAGAAATCCCCGGGCACGTTGAGGCCGGCCTCCTCCAGGCCGCGCTGGATTCCGGGTAGCGCGGCCTCGTTGATGGTCGCGATCGCGGTGACGTCGGGGTGCTCGCGCAGGAGTCGGGTGGCGCATACCAGACCGGCGGCCGCGTCGTCCCCGCACTCCAGGTCGATGCCCTGGATGCCGCGCTGGGCGAGGGCCGCGGTGAACCCGTCACGGGCCCGGTGCCCCGGCCCGTAGCCGGCTGCCATCAGTTCGACCGAGCGGTTGACCAGCGCGATGCGGGTGTGGCCCAGGTCCGCGAGGTGGTGCACGCACTGGTTGATCACGGTGGCGTAGTCGACATCGATCCAGCACATCTCGTGGGCGCGGGCGGTGTGCCCGATGCCGACGAACGGCAGCTTGGCGTTCTGCAGCCTGCGGACCCGGGAATCCTCCAGGCGGATCTCCATCAGGATCACCCCGTCGACGCGCCCTCCGGAGAGGAGGCGCTCGAACGACCGGTCGTGGTCTCCCCCGGAGGGGGACAGCAGGACGTCCAGGTCGGCACGGGCTGCGGCTTCGACCACGCTGGCCACGAAGCCGAGCTGCATGTGGGTCAGCCGCCTGCTGGCGGGAGGGATCACCAGGCCGATGGTCCGGGTCCGGCCTTCCTTGAGCGCGCGGGCCGCGGCGTTGGGCCGATAGCCGAGCTCGTCGATGACGTCCTGGATGCGCTTGCGGGTGGCGTCCGAGACCGAGCGCTTGCCGCTGAGCGCGTAGGAGACGGTGCTCCGCGAGACGCCTGCGCGGCTGGCGATCTCCCCGATGTTCATCGCTGTCCTCATGTCGCGGCTGATAGTCGAACCGATTCGGTAGACGGTAGTGCGCTTCTCCGCGAGCCGCAAGCCGCACGGCATGGCTGCCCACGGGTGGCACGCACCCCAGCCCCCAGTCGCTCCGCGATGAAGTTCGACCGGGCTATTGACGGCCTCAGATGCCAGTCCTATGTTCCTGTCGAACCGATTCGCGCAATCGATTCGACATAGGGCCGTAACACGGAAGTCCGTAAGACCGAAGGGTTCAGTGCCATGAACAGATCCACCGGTTGGCGGCTCGCCGCCGCCTCGCTCGCTGCCGTCGTCCTCGCCTCCGCCGGCACCGCGTGCTCCTCCTCGACCGGGACGTCCGCCGCCGACGGGGGAAGCGCCTCCGCCGGCGGGACCTACACCGTCTGGGACCCGTACCCGCAGTTCGACGTCGGCTCGGCCTGGGCCAAGCTGCTGGACACCTGCGGCAGCCAGGCCGGCGTGCAGATCAAGCGGACCGCCTTCGACACCAGCGACCTGACCACCAAGGCGCTGCTCGCGGCGCAGCAGGGCAACTCGCCGGACGTGCTGATCGTCGACAATCCGGTGGTCTCGACGCTCGCCGAGGCCGGTGTGCTGACCTCGGCCAGGGAGAGCAAGGTCGACACCTCGGCGGTGTCGCCCAATCTGCTCGCGGCCGGTCAGGGCGGCGGCGAGACGTTCGGCACTCCGATCGGCGCGAACACCCTGGCGCTGTACTACAACAAGGCGGTCCTGAACGCCGCCGGCGTGGACGTCGCCTCGATCAAGGACTGGGCATCGCTGACCGCCGCCCTGACGAAGGTGAAGGCCGCGGGCAAGAAGGGCATCACCTTCTCCGGGATCGGCACCGAGGAGGGGAGCTTCCAGTTCCTCCCGTGGTTCTGGGGATCCGGTGCGCAGCTCACGCACCTGGACTCCGCCCAGGCCGCTTCCGCGCTGTCCCTGTGGACCGACTGGGTCAAGCAGGGCCTGGCCCCCAACTCGGTCATCAACAACACGCAGACCACCAGCTGGCAGGAGTTCGCCACCGGTGAGTTCGCCTTCGCGGAGAACGGCACCTGGCAGCTGGCGAACGCGAAGAAGGCCGGCTTCGAGTACGGGGTCATCCCGGTCCCCGGCATGACCGGTGGCACCGCCCCGGCCCCGACCGGTGGCGAGTTCGTCACCGTCCCGGTCCAGAAGAAGACGGCCCGCTACAGCGTCTCGGACAAGCTGGTGTCCTGTCTGACCAGCGCGGACAACTCCTACGCCACCGACGCCACGCTGTCCTACATCGCCCCCACCCCCACGGTGCAGGACAAGCAGGCCGCCGCTGACCCCGACCTGAAGGCGTGGGTCGACGCGGTCAAGGCCGCCAAGGGCCGCACCAGCGACGACCTGGGCACCAAGTACCCCAAGATCTCCGAGCAGTTGTGGACCTCGGTCCAGGCCGCGCTGACCGGCTCCAAGTCGCCGCAGGCCGCACTGTCCGCAGCGCAGTCGGCCGCTGCCCATTAGGGCGTGTCTGACAATTCCCGCCGGGCGGTCGCCGCCGGAGCACGTACCTCGCCGGCTTGTCGTCGGTCGCCGATGGCCCCCAGTCTCCGGCCGGGAGGTACCCCCACCGCATGGACTCTCCCCAGTCTCCGGCCGGGAGGTACCCCCGTCCGCCGCACCGCCGAGGGCACACACTCCAACGCCGCCCGCTGATCCGACGCGAATCGTCAGACACGCCCTAGCACCACCAGCCGCGAGGACAACAGGACCCGCCGATGAACGACACAGCACAGATACCGGAAGACCGCTCTGTGCGCGACGGGGACGGGGCGGCCACCGTCGTCCCGTCCCGCGGACGCGCCGGTGCCGAACCCACCAGGTCCCGCCCCCGCTCCCAGCAGTGGGCCGCCTGGGGATTCCTCACACCAGTGGTGATCTACCTCGGCGTGTTCTACGCCTATCCCCTCTACCGCAACATCGACCTGAGCCTGCGCAACTACACGGTGCGCTCGTTCGTGGACGGCAACGCCACCTTCACCGGACCGGCGAACTACCGCGCGGTCCTGGACGACCCCACGTTCATGCCCGCGCTGACGCACACCGTGGTGTTCACCGCCGCCAGCCTGCTCCTGCAGTACGGGATCGGCCTGGCCCTCGCGGTCTTCTTCACCCAGCACTTCCGCCTCGCGGCCACGCTTCGCGCCCTGTTCCTGGTGCCCTGGTTGCTGCCGCTGATCGTGTCCGCCTCCACCTGGTCGTGGATGCTCAACAGCGATTCCGGCGTCGTCAACGCCGTCCTGCGCGCGGTCGGCATCGGCCCGGTCAACTGGCTCACCTCCCCGAGCTGGTCCCTGGCGTCGGTGGTGATCGCGAACATCTGGATCGGGATCCCGTTCAACCTGGTGGTCCTGTACAGCGGTCTGCAGAGCATCCCGGCCTCGCTCTACGAGGCCGCCGCCCTGGACGGGGCGAACGCGTGGCAGCGCTTTCGCCACGTCACCTTCCCGCTGCTGCGCCCGGTATCGGCGATCACCCTGCTGCTGGGCCTGGTCTACACCCTCAAGGTCTTCGACATCATCTGGATCATGACCAGGGGCGGTCCGGTCAATTCCTCCACCACGCTCGCCACTTGGTCCTACCGGCTCGGTTTCGGCAACGCGCTGCCGGCCTTCGGACACGGCGCTGCCGTCGGGAACCTGCTGGTCCTGATCGCCCTGGTCTTCGGCATGGTGTACATCCGCGTCCAGCGAAAGCAGCAGGCGTCATGAGCACACGACACACCTCCTGGTGGAAGACCGCGATCGGCGTCCTCCTCACCGCGCTGATGCTGTTCCCGGTCTACTGGATGCTGAACGTGTCCTTCACCCGCGACCAGGACATGCGCAAGTCCCCACCGGACTGGTTCCCGTTGCACGGAACGCTGGAGGGCTACCGCGCCGTCATCGACCAGCAACTCCCTTACCTGGGCACCAGCCTGGTCATCGCCCTGGGCACTGTCGTGCTGACCGCGGCCATCGCCGCACCCGCCGGCTACGCGCTGGCGAAGCTGCGCCCGCGAGGCGGCGGAGCGCTCAGTTTCGTGCTCCTGGTCGCGCAGATGATCCCCGGCATCATCATGGCGATGGGCTTCTACACCATCTACCTCAAGCTCGGGATGCTGCAGTCGGTGCCGGGCCTGATCATCGCCGACTCCACGATCGCCGTCCCGTTCGCCGTGCTGATCTTCACCGCGTTCATGGACGGCATTCCCGGCGAACTACTGCAGGCCGCCAGGACCGACGGCGCGGGCCATCTGCGGACCTTCTGGTCGATCGTCCTGCCGATGAGCCGCAACGCGATCGTCACCGTCTCGCTGTTCGCGTTCCTCTGGTCCTGGTCCGACTTCGTGTTCGCCAGCACCCTGGACGGCGGCGGCGCCCACGAGCCGATCACGCTGGGGATCTACCACTACATCGGCAACAACAACCAGCAGTGGAACGCCATCATGGCCACCGCCGTCGTCGCCTCGATCCCCACCGCCCTGATCCTCGTCCTGGCCCAGCGCTACGTCGCCGCCGGTGTCACCGCCGGAGCCGTCAAGGACTGACACCCGCCGCCACCTCCCCGCCCGCTGAAAACCTCCGCCTCTCGGCACACCCGCGCACCGCGGCCGCCACGAGGCCGGCAGAACACGCCCCGCACCAGAAACGAGCGCCCTGCGATGACCGACGCCCTCACTGGCCCGGCCTTCAACATCCGCGACATTCCCTTCAGCCGCCACGGCTCCTGGTTCAACATCTCACCCGTGACCTCCGAGCACGTCCGCGCCGAGGACCTCCACCTGGTCTCCCACCAGAACGGCATGCACCCGGTGCTGCGCCTGGTCCCCGTCGGGGGGCCGCGCGGCGAGCGGGTCGAGACGAGCTGGAACGCGACACCGGGTCGGCTGACCTGGGCCGCGCAGAGCGGGCAGATCGAACTGACCTACCAGTCCGCCGACACCCTGCGACTGCGCGGTACCGGCCTGGGCCTGCGGATCT
Organism: Kitasatospora xanthocidica; assembly: GCF_014656195.1. GTDB lineage: Bacteria > Actinomycetota > Actinomycetes > Streptomycetales > Streptomycetaceae > Kitasatospora > Kitasatospora xanthocidica. The sequence goes on from NZ_BNBY01000016.1 coordinate 63,368, forward strand.
GCGCCTCGGCCGACCAGCTCACGCCGTTCGGCGGCACGTACTTCCTCCACGACCCGCTCGACGGCTCCTACGTGTTCACCTCCTACGAGACCGGCAGGCGCTACCGCATCACCGTGCTCGCCGGGCAGGAAGCGGACGTCCAGGGTGTCGAGGCGCTCGGCGAGGCCGACCGCGGGCTGACGGTGATCGGCGACGGCACCGGCCCGTGGGAGACGGCCGTCGAGGAACTCGACAGCGCCCGGCCGCCCTACGCCCCGTCAGGCACCCACGAGCAGACGGCGGGCCAGGCAGGTCAGGCGTTCGCCCGCTTCGCCGACGCGGTCACCCCCTGGCGCACCCCGGACACCCCGGCCGCTGAACTGGCCGCCTACGTGGTGTGGTCCGCGACGGTGGGACCGAGCGGGTTCGTCGAGCGCCCTGCCGTCCTGATGTCCAAGCACTGGATGGACAAGGTGTGGAGCTGGGACCACTGCTTCAACGCCCTGGCCCTGGCCCCCGGAGCCCCGGAACTGGCCTGGGACCAGTTCCAGATCATGTTCGACCACCAGGACGAGAGCGGCGCACTGCCCGACTCCGTGACCCACTCCGAAATCCTCTACAACTTCGTCAAGCCCCCCATCCACGGCTGGGCCCTGCGCCACCTGCGACGACGCCTGCCGCGCCCGCTGAGCCGCACCGAACTCACCGAGGCCTACCACCGCCTGGAGCGGTGGACCGGGTTCTGGCTCGACTCCAGGCGCGCCCCCGGCCAGACGCTGCCGCACTACCAGCACGGCAACGACAGCGGCTGGGACAACGCCACCACCTTCGACCCCGGACGTGTGCGGGTCACCGCCGATCTCTCCACCTTCCTGATCCTGCAGCTGCGCGAACTCGCCGATCTGGCCACCGAGCTCGACCGCGCCGACGAAGCCGCCGCCTGGGCGGCCTCGGCGGACACCATCCAGGCCGCCGTGATCCAGGAGCTGTGGACCGGCGATCGATTCCAGGCCCGCTCCCCCCGTACCGGTGAAGGCGCGACCAGCCTCAGCCTGCTCGACCTGATGCCCATCGCGCTCGGCGAGCACCTGCCCACTGACATCAGCACCCGCCTGGCCGCACACATCGAGACCCACCTGACCGCCCACGGACTGGCCACCGAGCGGCCCGACTCACCCCACTACCAGGCCGACGGCTACTGGCGCGGACCCATCTGGGCACCCGCCACCGTCCTCATCGAGGACGGCCTGCGCCGCGCCGGCCACCACCGCCTCGCCGACGAGATCAGCAGCCGCTTCCGCGCGCTGTGCGAGAACTCCGGCTTCGCCGAGAACTTCGACGCCCTCACCGGCGAGGGACTCCGCGACCGCGCCTACACCTGGACCGCCAGCAGCTACCTGCTGCTCGCCGAGGACCACATCAGGCGCATCCACCCCCAGAACGACGACCACCGGAGCGCACTGCACCGGTAGGCCGCCGGCACCACCCCAACCACCCCACCCCCCAGTCGGGAGAGCCGTGATGCACCCGCACCGCCGCAGACTTTCCGTCAGCCTCACCGCCCTGCTCACCACCCTTGCCGCCGGGATCCTGCCCGCCGCCACAGCGCACGCCGCCGACACCTCCGTCGCCGTCGACTTCTCCGCGGTCAAGGGCGCCCCCACGTACCATGCCTCGGGCACCCTCTACGGGATGACCCCCAACGGGTCACTGCCGCCGGACCACTTCTACACCGACATCAAGTGGCACCTCGAGCGCGCCGGCGGGGCCCAGCTCAACGGCGGCGGCTACGCCACCAGCCTGGCCGACTACCAGACCCGCTGGGCCTCCACCCTGGCCCAGTACAAGCGCACCGCCGCCCTCGGCGGCACCTTCGTCATCCTCCCGCACGACCTGTGGGGCGCCGACGGCACCACCACCCAGCCCTTCCCCGGTGACAACGGCGACTGGACCAAGTTCGACAGCTTCGTCAACCAGCTCATCTCCGACGTCAGGGCCAACAACATGACGGTGGAGTGGGACCTGTGGAACGAGCCGGACCTCAGCGGCTTCTGGGGCCGGTCCCAGAGCCAGTACCTGCAGATGTGGTCGCGGTTCCACGCCGCCGTGCGGGCCAACCTCCCCGGGCAGCTCATCGTCGGCCCCAGCGTGGCCAACCCGCCGAGCTCCTCCAACACCTGGTGGACCACCTATCTGAACCACGTCAAGGCCAACAACGTCGCCCCCGACATCTACAGCTGGCACGCCATCCCGCACGACCCCGTCCCGGCTGTCGGCAACGCCGACGCGGTCATCGCCGCCGCGGGCCTGACCAACACCCGGCCGTACCAGATCAACGAGTACGCCGGGATCGAGCAGCAGAACCCCGGTGGCGGCGGCTGGTTCATCAGCCGCCTGGAGCGGGCCGGTGCCGACGGCCTGCGCTCCAACTGGGGAGGGGGCCCCAACCTGCACGACTACGCGGCCAACCTGCTCACCAAGAACAGCTCCGGTCAGTACCTGCCGAAGGGTGAGTGGTTCCTCTACCGGTACTACGGCTCCCAGACCGGAAACCTCGTGAACCTCACACCCGGTACGAACACCGACGGGCTGGCGACCAAGGACAACACCGCGCGCAACGCGAAGATCCTGCTGGGCAGCAACGGCAACACCGGCAACGTCACCGTCAACCTCAACCGCCTCGACACCACCTCGGTGACGGAGAACGGCCGGGTGCGCGCGATCGTCCAGCGCATACCGAACAACAGCGGCGGCGCCGTGACGGGTCCGGTGACGGTCTCCGACCAGACCCTGACCGTCAGCGGCAACTCGGCTTCGGTGAACGTTCCGTGGACGGACGCCGCGGACGGCTACACCGTCACCCTGCTGCCCCCGTCCAACACCACCGTCTCCACGGTCGCGGAGGTGCAGCACAGCGGTCAGTGCCTGGACGACACCAACCTCAGCACCGCCGACGGCACGCAGTACCAGCAGTACTCCTGCGAGGGCGGCTACCAGCAGATGCTGGACCTCAAGCCGGTCGCCGGCCGGACGAACACCTACACCGTGGTCAACGAGTACAGCGGTAAGTGCCTGGACGTCTCGGGCGCTTCCACGGCCGACGATGCCGCCGTCATCCAGTGGACCTGCAGCGGCGGCACGAACCAGATGTTCACCCTCAACCCCGTCACCGCGCTCGGCAACAGCAAGGACTACCAGCTGGTCGCGGTGCACAGCGGCAAGTGCGTGGACGTGAGCGGGATCTCGACCGCACCCGGCGCCCTCGTCCACCAGTGGACCTGCGACCCGGCGAGCAACCTGAACTGGAAGAAGAACCAGATCTGGCGCCTGACCGGCAAGGCATGACCTCCCGCGCCTGACCCCTCGGACACCAGGAGGACCCCGGCTCCGCCGGGGTCCTCCTGTCCCTGCCGGATTCCGCCGACCGTCCCGGCTGCCGATGCCGGGTGAACGCCCTTCCACACCGTGCCCGACGACCTGCTCCGCGTGGCCGGATCAGCGTCGGATCTCAAGTTGCAGCCCACGTCGGCCACCGTGAACGTGGCGCTGCCCATGGGTTGTCCCGACCGTGGCGCATTGGTTGGAGCCATGCTGCTCACTTGACCTGCACCTTGCCGCGGCGGTCCGGTGGAGAGCGCCGGCCCCACTGTGGCGGCCCTTCTTCATGGAAGTGTCGAAGCGCTTCAACCAATGGCGAGGCTAGCGGCACACCTTGCCGCTCGACAAGCATCTCGATGAATCAAATCCCTATCGTGAATGGGATGTTGACATACCCAGTGCCGTATGCGAAGCATTCGAAGGGCTTGAGTGCTGGAGCCTGACCGAGGGATCGACATGAGCTTCCCCGTCCCTGCCCGCTGCCGTACCGCGATCTTGCGCTCCCAGTGGACAAGCGCGTCGACGACCCCCTCGGCAGGCTCATGGCCCGATGAGCGGACCGTGATGTCGCCCCGGTGGGCCGCGTGCCGAAAACCACGTCCATGCAGCGGCGCCGCGTGCGCACCCGCGTGCGACGCCTGGAAGCCGGCGCTCGCGCCGCCACTGCGTGCCAGGCCGCCGACCATCGGGGCGAGACCGGTCGACCGCTCCGGAGGCGTTGGGCAGGACTGCGCCGCCTCGGTCATGAAAGTCGTTGCAGCCATCTTGACGTGCCGGGGTGGGCACGTATTGACTCCGCTCACACCCGGAAACTCCTCTGCCTCCCACCAGGAGGGGTCCACCTCGACCTCGCAATTGTTAGCGTTAACACTTCTGGGAGCTGAACTCTGTGGGTCATTCGTCGGCACTTACCCTGCCGACCAGCACTGGAACTCCAGCTGAGCCGAGCTTGGGGTATGCCTCCGCCGACTCCCTTCCCCCACCGGAAACCATCGCGAGGCACCGGGGTGTGACACGCCCACTACCAAACGCGGCCTGACAAACAACCGTGTGACAGCTCCATCCCTTCACAAAGGATCTCAATGCGCAGACAAATTACCGACCGCAGGCCCCCGTCTGTGGTGCTCACCGCCATGGTTGCGGCCGTGGTGGCGTTGGCGGCGATGCTCGTCGCCTACCCGGCTCAGGCGGCCACCAGCGGTGCCTTGCGCGGGACGGGTTCCGGCCGGTGTCTCGACGTACCGAACGCCAGCCAGACCGACGGCGCGCTCCTGCAGATCTGGGACTGCTCGGGCGGGACCAACCAGCAGTGGACGCTGACGGACAGCAACCAGCTGACCGTGTACGGCAACAAGTGCCTGGACGTCCCGGGCCACGCCACCGCGGCCGGTACCCGGGTGGAGATCTGGTCCTGCACCGGCGGTGCGAACCAGCAGTGGCGGGTGAACACCGACGGTACGGTCGTCGGCGTGGAGTCCGGGCTGTGCCTGGACGTCAGCGGCGGCGGGACGGCCAACGGGACGGCGGTGCAGCTGTGGAACTGCAGCGGCGCCAGTAACCAGAAGTGGACCGGCCTGTCCGGGACGGGCAGCACGTGTGCTCTCCCGTCGACGTACCGGTGGACCTCGACCGGTCCGCTGGCGGAGCCGGTGAACGGGGGAGCCGCGCTGAAGGACTTCACCGACGTGGTCTACAACGGCAAGCACCTGGTCTACGCGACCTACTCCGACGGAACGTCGTGGAAGTCGATGGGATTCGCTCCCTTCACGAACTGGTCGGACATGGCCTCGGCCCCCCAGACCGTCATGTCCTCGTCCGCGGTGGCGCCCCAGCTGTTCTACTTCGCGCCCAAGAACACCTGGGTGCTGGCCTCGCTGGGGTGGGGGACCGCCTGGCCCTTCACCTACCGCACGTCCAGCGACCCCACCAACCCCAACGGCTGGTCCGCGCCGCAGGCGCTGTTCACCGGCAGCCTCCCCACCGGCGGCCCGATCGACCCGACCCTGATCGCCGACGACCAGAACATGTACCTGTTCTTCGCCGGTGACAACGGCAGCATCTACCGGGCGAGCATGCCGATCGGGAACTTCCCCAGCAGCTTCGGCTCCTCGTACACCACGGTCATGAGCGACACGGTGCAGAACCTGTTCGAGGCACCCCAGGTCTACAAGGTCCAGGGCCAGAACCAGTACCTCATGATCGTCGAGGCCCGGGACGCGAACGAGCACCGCTACTTCCGCTCGTTCACCGCCACCAGCCTGAACGGCTCCTGGACCCCGCAGGCCGCCACCGCGAGCAACGCCTTCGCGGGCAAGGCCAACAGCGGCGCCACCTGGACCAACGACATCAGCCACGGCGACCTGGTCCGCAACAACCCCGACCAGACCATGACCGTCGACCCCTGCAACCTCCAGCTCCTCTACCAGGGCAGGAACCCCAACTCGGACGGCTCTTCCTACATCCAACTGCCGTACCGGCCGGGCGTGCTCACCCTGCAGCGCTGACCCGCCCGTCCGCTCCACCGGAGAACCGGGACCTGAGGCCTTGAGGAACCCCGGCCGCGCGGCGGCCGGGGTTCCTCGTTCTGGACGCTACCGAGCAGGCGCTCGGCGGGGGGCGGCAGTGCGACGGTCTTCTCGGCAGGCTTCTCGTCAGGCCCTGCGCTCTCCGGTGCGAGAGGATGACCGTGATGGGGCCGTCGCGTTCGCCGGTCGTACGGGCGCGTTCCATGTGGTGCTCGAAGACGGCGAGTTGGCTGGGGGTGTCCGGTGATGCGGCGGGTTCGTCCAGTACGAGCAGCAGGGGCAGGTCGCGCATGCGGGCGCGGGCGAGCGCCAGTTCCTGCCACTGGCCCTCGGACAGGTCGGCTCCGCCGAACTCCCTTCCCGGCATCGTGTCTTCGCGGTGCGGCAGGCGGTCGACGAAACCGGTGGTGTCGGTGGTCGCCAGGGCTTTCCGGATCCGTGCGGCACCCTGGAGGGCGTCCGGCTCGCCGAGGTCGACGCTCTCACCCAGGACGGTGCGGTACCGGCCGAAGTCCTGGAAGGCGCACGAGATCCGGGCCCGCCAGTCGGCGGTCCGCACGCTGCCGGCTTGGCGGGCAAGGCGTGACCGCCCGCGCCGGAAGGGCGGGCCGGCCCGGGCGGCTGCCCCGGGTCGGCCCGCCCTGCGATGTCAACCCGCCGTCGGGAGCAGGTCGCGTGCCGGGGCCGGAAGGCCCTCGGGTTCGGGTGTCCGCTGTGTGTCGGGTTCGGTCGTCACGGGGACGGGGGTGTAGGGGATCTCTCCGCGCAGGACGGCCTTGGCGCGGTCCTCGTCCAGTTCACCCTCCCACCGGGCGATCGCGAGGGTGGCGACGCCGTTGCCGATCAGGCTCGTCAGGGCGCGGGCTTCGGACATGAAGCGGTCGATGCCGAAGATCAGCGAGAGAGCGGCGACGGGAACGTGCGGAAGGGCGCTGAGGGTGGCTGCCAGGGCGATGAAGCCGGTGCCGGTGACGCCTGCGGCGCCCTTGGAGGTGATCAGCATGACGGCGAGCATGGCCAGCTGCTGGGGGAGGCTGAGGTCGATGCCGAGGGCCTGGGCGAGGAAGACCGAGCCCATGGTCAGGTAGATGGCGGTGCCGTCGAGGTTGAAGGAGTACCCGGCGGGCAGCGTGATGCCGACGACCGGTTTCGAAGCGCCCAGGTGCTGGAGCTTGGCCATCATGCGGGGCAGAACGGGCTCGGTGGAGGACGTGCCCAGGACGATCAGCAGTTCTTCCTTGGTGTAGCGCAGGAACGGCAGCAGCCGTAGCCCGTTGAGGCGCATCACGGTCCCGAGGACGACCAGGACGAAGAAGAGGGCGGCCAGCCAGAACGAGCCGACCAGCAGGGACAGCTGCCGCAGCGTGCCCAGGCCGAAGTTGCCGATCGTGTAGGCCATCGAGCCGAACGCGCCGACGGGGGCGAGCCGCATGACCCAGCGGATGAGCGTGAACAGGACCGTGGAGAGCTTCTCGACGCCCTGGACGATGCCCAGGCCGGCCTCCCCGCTGGCGTGCAGGCCGAAACCGAACAGCAGGGAAACCAGCAGCACCGGCAGGACCTCGTGACCGGTGAGGGCGCTGAACAGGGTGGCCGGGACGATGCCGAGGACGAAGTCGGCGAAGCCCTGGTGAGCCGCGGTCGCGGCCGGAGGCAGGCCCTTGGGGGACAAGGTCGAGACGTCGACGTGCAGACCGCTGCCCGGCTTGACGACGTTGACGACGACCAGGCCGATCACCATGGCCACGCCGGTCAGCACCTCGAAGTAGACCAGCGCCTTCAGGCCGACACGACCGACCGCGCGGGCGTTGCCCATGGAGGCGATGCCGTGGACGACGGTGCAGAAGATGATCGGCGCGATGAACATCTTCACCAGCGCGATGAAGCCGTCTCCGAGCGGCTTGAGGTCGGCGCCCACGGACGGCCACAGCACGCCCACGGCGGCGCCGAGGAGGACGGCGACCAGGCATTGGACGTAGAGGTGGGACAGCATCCGCCGGATGCGGCCCGGTGGGGCGGTGACGGTACCCGGGGCGGCGTCATTGCGGCTCATGCGGGGCGTCCTTCCAGGACGGGAACGAGGAGTTCGGCTCGGGCGATACGCCGGGCAGCGCGGTGCAGCAGTACGGTGGGGGACGCGCTGTCCGGTGCGGGGACGGCTCGGGTGGTGATCACACCGGCCGGGGTGCCCAGACGCAGCGTGCCGTCGGCGGTCTGCCGGGCGACGCGGTGGGCGAGTGTGCCGGGGGTGGAGGCGGCCGTGGCCAGGGCCACGGCGGAGGTCAGGCCGATCGCCGGGTGCGGGGCGTGCATGGAGACCATGCGTACGGCCAGGTCGTACTCGTCCTGGTCGACGAGGATTCCCTGCGTGGTGCGGTAGGGGGCGGGCCGGGCGACGATGCCCACCTTCGGCACCGCGTGGCTGACCGGATCCTGCTCACGGGCCAGGCCCATGGCCAGCGCTGCCTGGCGGCGCAGCAGCGTCAGCGCGGGCACGACGGTGGCGAACGCGGTGAGCGATGCCGTGCCGTCGAGGCCGAACGCCTTGGCCTCGAACAGCGCGGCCGGTGCGCCGGCGTCCACCAGGGACGCCTCGACGGGACCGCCCGGGCCGGTGAGCTCGTCCAGCGCCCGGCCGGTGGGCAGAGCGCGGCCGGTCGACGAGCCCGCCGGGTCGTGGAACCCGAGCAGGACCGGCACGCCCGGTGCCGAGGTGCCCGGGACCGTGGCCGTGCCCTCCTCCGGGACCACGCCCGCAGGCGTGGGGATCGTGCCGGTGAGGCGGGCCCCGGTGTTGATGTTGAGCATGCGGACCGTCGTGCTGTCCGAGGTGATCGGCACGAGATCGTTGTGGACGGCGTACAGGGCCACGGCGGTGGCGCAGTTTCCGCAGTTGCTGCCCCACTCCACACGCTCGTCGCCGATGCCGACCTGTGCGAAGGCGTACTCGACGTCCACGTCGGCCCGGTCCGACGCCCGTACGACGGCGGCCTTCGAGGTGGTGGAGGAGGCGCCGCCCACGCCGTCGATCTGGCGGGGGTCGGCGGCGTTGAAGGCGGCGAGCAGCAGGGTGTCGAGGTCCACGCCCGTGGCGGCCACGTCGCGCTCGTCGAAGATCCAGCACTTGCTGGTTCCTCCGCGGATCATCTCGCCCTGCAGACGCAACACAGCCGGCTCCTCATGGACATGGGGATGGAAGGGGAAGTCCACCGACGGTCCTGCCGTGCGGGGGTGCCTCTACGGTGGGTTACGGCAGCGTGAAGTACAATCTCGTAAATCTGCATGGCTATTAAGTTGAAGTGAACGCTGGAGGCAGGGGCATGCTCGACGTCCGGCGCATTCTGCTGTTCACCGAGGTCGCCCGGCGCGGCTCGGTGACGGCGACCGCGCGCGCTCTCAACTACACTCCGTCAGCGGTGTCGCAGCAGATCAGCCGCCTGGAATCGGAGGCGGGACAGCCGCTGCTGGAGCGCCACGCCCGGGGTGTCACCGTCACCGACGCGGGACGCGCGCTGGCCGACCGGGGGCAGCGGATCGAACGCGAACTGCGGGCCGCGGAGAACGAGCTCGCCGACTACGCGGGGCTGCGCGCGGGCACCTTGCGCATCGGCACCTTCCCCACCGTCGGGGCCTCACTCCTCCCGCAGGCCGTGACCACCTTCCGGGACGCCCACCCCGACGTGCGGCTGACCGTCCGCAGCGCCCGCATCGCCGGACTCTGGACCATGCTGGAGAACCGCGAGATCGAGATGGCGCTGATGTGGGACTACGACTGGAGCCGGATCGACCGGGAGGACATCGTCGTCACCCCGCTCCTCGACGACCCGCCGGCCCTTCTCGTCAGCGACCACCATCCGCTCGCGGGCCGGCGCACCGCCTCGCTCGCCGACTTCGCGGACGACTCCTGGATCACCCGTGCCGAACGCCACCCGGTGGCCGAAGCCCTCGTCCGCGGCTGCCGCGCCGTCGGGTTCGAGCCCCACATCGCCTACGAGGCCCATGACTACCAGGAGGCCCAGGCCATGGTCGCCGCCGGCATCGGCGTCGCCCTCGCACCCACCCTGGCCCTGGAGGGCATCCGGCCCGGCGTCAACGTCCTGCCGCTCCAGCCGCCGGGCCCCGTCCGCCGCATCCTCCTGGTCCGCATGGCCGACCACTCGCTCACCCCCGCCGCCCTGACCTTCGCCGGACTCCTCCGCGACGCCGCGGCGGCCCGGATCCGCTGATCAGCCTCGACCGTGGGGCCACCGCCCGAACCAGGCCGCGGGATCCAGCGCGTGTGACGACGTCCTGCTCTCCCTCCTGGGAGGCACGGTCGCCGGGTCCGCCACCGCGTTCGCCCAGGCGCCGTCCGGCGCCTGCACCCAGACCTGCAACAACCCGCAGGCCGGCGTTTCGGTGCGGGATACGACCACGACAAGTCGTTCTACTGCCTCGGCCGGCACCAGGGGCTGGTAACCAAGCGCGGCGAACACCGACCGGACGGCGTGGCGGGCGGAAGAGCCGTCACGCCGGAGCGGGCCCTGGCCGTCCTCATGGGCGTCCTCGCCGAGGTCGCCGACGCAGTCGGTTCCCCGGGTTCCCCCGGTTCCCCCGGCGGCGAGCCGGCCCTGCTCGGGCTCGTCGACGACGAGCCCGACCGGCTGTCCGACCTGGGGCAGCGCCTGGCCGCGACCGGGTGGACGGCCGCCCTCCACGGCTCAGGCGCGTAGCTTGTCGCCGAACCCGCGGACCGTCTCGATGCGGTCGCGGCCGATCTCGGCGCGCAGCCGCGTCACCCGGACGTCCACCACGTGGGTGTCGCCGGACCAGAGCGGTGCCCGGGCGGAGAGCGGAAGGCGGAAGGCGGTGGGCCCCGGCAGGGTTCCACCGCCGCCTTCGCGTTCAGTCCGCGACGAGGACCCGTACGTCCCAGGCGCCGAGGGAGAGCGGCTCACCGGCGGCCACCGGGGTGCCGTTCAGGACGTCGGTCAGCGCCACGGGTGCCGGCACCTCGACGGGCTGCCAGCTCCAGTTGTGGACCACGTGGACGCGGCGCCCGTCCTCGGCCGTTCCGGTGGTCGCGGTGACGGACTCGGGCAGGTCGCGCCAGTCGCTGGCGGGGGTGGGGGCCAGCCAGGCGGCCAGCTCCCGGGCGAGGTCGCGTCCGGGCACGGTGCCGACGCAGGTCACCCGGCCCGCGCCGTGGGCGCGGGTGGTGACGGCGGGCCAGCGGCCGAAGTGGGGGTGCTCGTACCCGGCGAGCACGGTGGCGTCGGTGGCCGTCAGGCCCTCGATCCAGCGGGTCGCGGTGGCGCCCGGCGGCAGGTTCAGCGGGCTTCCGGGGGCGGAGCGCACCGGCAGGTCGGCGGGCAGGTTGCTGAACTCGTCGTACCAGGCGCCCGCGGCGCCGGTCAGGCGCGGCGGGGCGGTCTCGTGGCGGGCCCGGGCCTCGTGGTCGGCGTAGCCGGTGCGGGGGCCGAGGACGAGGTGGCCGCCGGCCTCGGCGTAGGCCGTGAGCCAGTCGAGCAGGGAGTCCTCGGCGAGGTAGAGGCCGGGGACGACCAGCACCGGGTGGCGTCGGGCGGCCTCGTCGGGTGCGAGGCCCGCGCGCTCGCCGCGGGCGTCGTGCAGCTGGCGGGCGTGCACGATGCGCACCTGGCGGCCGGCTTCGAAGGCGCCGCGGTAGAACGGGTCGAAGAGGCGGTGGTAGGAGGTGGGGTCCGGTTCGCCGTTGGGCTTCGCCAGCGGTGGGTACTTCTGCATCAGCCACTTGCTGGGCATCGAGTAGACCATGGTGAGGTCGGCGTCCGGCTCGATCCCGGCGACCAGTGCGCCCGCCGTCTCGAACTCGGCGCCCAGCCGCGCGAGTTCGGCGTACACCCGGCCGGGCTTGCTGCTGTGCGGCAGGATGCCGCCCCAGTACGTCTCGGCGCCGAAGTGCAGGGTGTGCCAGTGCCAGTACTCGATCATCCGCGCACCGCGCGAGACGAGCGCCCAGGCGGCCTGCCGCCACTGGCCGTCGAAGGCGGGCCGGTTCTCCGAAGTGCCGCTGATGGCCTGGGCGTTGGTCTCGGTGACCAGGAAGGGCTCCTGGCGGGAGGAGAAGATCCGGTCGGCGCTCTGGTAGAGGGCCCAGACGCCGGTGGTCTTCCACCACTGCTCGTGGTCGTCGGGCGCGGGGTCGGGCAGGGTGAGGGCGTCCTGCATGTCGTAGTACGGGTTGCCCGCGGTGACGTCCAAGGCGTCGGTGGCCTCGTCGTCCTCCATCGCGGGGTGGTTGTAGGCGAGGCAGGTGGTGACGAACTGGTCGGGGCGGGCGTACTCGCGGGTGATGGCGGCCTGCCAGGCGACGAACTCGGTGGTCTGGCGGGCTTGGAACGCGCGCCAGGCGACGTCGTACTGCGGTTGCTGGTTGCCGTCGGGGCGCCACAGGTCGGCCCAGGTGGAGAGGCGGTGCGACCAGTAGACCAGCCCCCACTCCCGGTTGAGGGCCTCCACGTCGCCGTAGGTGTGGCGCAGGTGGTCGACGAAGCGCTGGAAGACGCCCTCGTTGTGCGGCAGGCGCAGGCCGGGTTCGTTGTCGACCTGGAAGCCGATGACGGCCGGGTGGGTGGCGTGGCGGGCCAGGATCTTGCGGGTGACGCGCTCGGCGTGGTGGCGGAAGGCGGGGTGGGTGAAGTCGGCTTCCTGGCGGGCGCCCCAGCCCATGGGCCGGCCCGTCTCCCGGTCGCCGACGATCTCGGGGTACTGCCGGGCGAGCCACGGCGGCACGGCGTAGGTGGGGGTGCCCAGGACGACCGCGATGCCGCGCTCGTGGGCGCCGTCGAGGACGGGGGTGAGCCAGTCCAGGTCGAAGCGGCCGTTCTCGGGCTCCCAGGTGGACCAGACGGACTCGCCGACCCGGATGACGGTGAACTTCGCCTCGGCCATCAGGTCGAGGTCTTCCTTGAGCCGCGGGTACGGCTGGTACTCGTGGTAGTAGGCGGCGCCGAACAGGACGCGCGGGGGCAGCGGGAACACGGGTGCACCTCGGGACGTGTGGGAGCCCCGGCTGCCGGGGGAGGCAGCCGGGGCGGGGCGGAACAGCGGTCAGGAGACGGTGCCGGTGACGGTGTTGCCGTTCTTGGTGACGGTGTAGGTGATGGTGTCGCCGGTCCAGAAGCGGAAGGTGAGCGTCGCGGGGGCGCCGTCCTTGAGGGACTTGAGGAAGTCGGCCTTGACCGTGGTGGTGTCGGCGCCGTAGTCGGCCCGGTAGTTGTCGAACGTCTGGTACGTGGTCCAGGAGGCCGGGCCGGCGGCGGTGCCGTCGGCGTAGGTGGACTGGACGTTGGCCATCAGGGAGCCGTTGAACCGGGTGGGGATGGTGAGCCCGTCGAGTGTCCCGGTGGCGTCGGCCATGGTCGGCTTGTCGTAGGAGCGCACGAAGAGCTTCCACGGGACGCCGTCGGAGTAGCGGACTTCGAGGGTGGCGTTGATCCCGGCGGCGCGGTCCCCGGCCAGCCGGGTGAGGGCGTCGGCGGTGAGGGTGAGCTTGTCGCCGTCGAGGGTGTAGTCGAGGTAGGGGATCAGCGGGCGGTCGCCCTGCCAGAGGCCGGCGAACCGGAGGCCGTTGCGGTTGAGGGTGATGGTCTGCGCGGCGATGGGGCCGGACTTCGGCAGGAAGAGGTTGTCGGTGGAGGCGGTGCCCGAGCGGGTCCGCCAGGAGCTCTGGATCAGGGCCTTCATCTCGGGGACCTCCCACTGCATGGTGGAGCGGTTCAGGAAGTCGTGGTAGGCGTCCCAGAGCGCGGTGGTGAAGCCGTTGCGCCGGGCCTCGTAGTTGACGTGCTCGAAGTACTTGAGCATCTCGCCGCGCTCGACCACGCCGGAGTAGGGCGAGGTGAGAAGGCCGTACTCGCCGACGTAGACGGGGATGCCCTTGGCGACGAAGGTGTCGTGCGCCCGGGCGAAGCCCTCGGAGAGGTCCTTCTGGGACGTGGTGTCGTAGGTGGTCCCGTTGGCGATGTTTACGCTGAACGGGTACCAGCTGTAGTAGTGGATGGTCGCCACGAGGTTGCGGTCGTTCAGCGAACTCATCGTCGTGGAGAGGTCGTCCAGCCAGTGCTGGGCGTTGTTGGTCTCCTCCGAGGGCAGGACCAGCAGCCGGTCCTTGTTCTTCCCACCGGAGTTGCGCACGATGTGGTGGAACGAGGTGTTGAGCTCGCGCAGATACTGGGTCTTCTGGGCGTCGGTCGCGGCGTCGAACTGCGGCTCGTTGATGCTCTCCATGAGCAGGGTGCGCGGCTCGTCCTTGAACGCGGTGGCGATCTGCTGCCAGGTGGAGTTGAACCGGGCCATGATGTTGTCGTGGTCGGTGGACATGTACTTGATCCACTGCCACGAGTCGTGGTGGACGTTGATCTCGACGTAGAGGCCGTCCGCGAGGGCGTAGTCGACCACCTGCTTGACCCGTGCCATGTACTTCGCGTCGATGGTGTACGGCGCGGTGGCGGACTGGTGCGGGTACCAGCTGACGGGGATGCGGACGCTGCGGAACCCCTGGGCCTTGAGGCCGTCGAAGGTCGCCTTGGTGGTGAGCGGGTTGCCCCAGGACGTCTCGTCGGGGAGGGCGTCGAGGGTGTTGCCGAGGTTCCAGCTGGGCTGCATCTGTGCGACGGCGGCCATCGGGTTGCCGGGGACCCTGAGCCCGGCGGCCTCGGCCGCCGACGGCGCCTTCTCGGCGGGGGCGGCGGCGACGGCGGTGCCGGCGCAGAGGGCGCCGGTGGTGATCAGGGCCACCACGAGCCCGGCCGTGCGCTGGAGGCGGCGGTTGCGGGGGCGTGCGGTCTGCGGTGCGGCGTTCACGATTGTCCCTTTCGTGCTGATGGGTGGGGAATCCCCTGACGGGTGGTCAGGGGAGGGGGAGCGGCTCGTAGTCGAAGCGGTCGAAGTGGACGGTGCCGGCGGCGGCGTACATGCCGATGACCCGGCCGGTGAAGCCGCCGGCCACCTCGGTGGAGAGGTAGCGCCCGTCGATCGCGGCGAGCACGGTGAAGGTGCCGTCGGGCTCCTCGACGCCGAGGACGACGTCGTCGGGGCCGGTGCGCGGGCCGCGCGTCGGCCGCGGGACGACGTCGACACCGAGTACCACGGCTCCGGCGGGCACCGGGCGGGCGGCGACCTCGGTGCGCAGCGAGCCGATCCGGGCGAAGACCCTCACCTCGCCGTCGGCCGCCTCGATCTCGTAGTGGTGGTCCTCGTCCATGCGGACGGCGAGGCCGCCGCGGCCGTCGGCGGGGTCGATCAGGGTGCGGGCCCGGCAGCCGAGGTGCTGCTGGCGGCGGCCGACGAAGACCACGTCGTTCTCGTCGAGGGAGGCGCCGGCGGCGTGGAGGGTGAGCCAGCCGGAACGTTCCTTCGTGGTGCACAGGTGCTCGGGGCGCCGGCGTACCGAGATCCACTGGGGGTGCAGCTCGGCCTGGTCGAAGTCGTCCCGGGCCGGCACGGCGGTGGCGGGGTGCAGCGGCCAGGCGGGGGTGGGCAGTTCGGTGGTGACCTCGCCGACGACGGGCCAGCCGTCCACCCACTCGACCGGGGCGAGGAAGGTCTCCCGGCCGAGCACGTACCAGGCGGGGGTGCCGCCGCGCGGCCGGACGGCGAGCAGCACCATCCACCAGGAGCCGTCGGGGGCCTGGACGAGGTCGGCGTGCCCGGTGTTCTGGATGGGGCTGTTGATGCCGCGGTGGGTCAGCACCGGGTTGGCCGGGCACGGCTCGAACGGGCCGGAGGGCGAGGTGCCGCGGGCGATGGAGACGGCGTGGCCGCGCTCGGTGCCGCCCTCGGCGATCATCAGGTACCAGTACTCGCCGATCCGGTAGAGGTGCGGGGCCTCGGGGGCCATGGCGCCGGGCGCGCCGGACCAGATCCGCCGCGGCTCGCCGATGGTCTCGCCGGTGGCCGGGTCGAGGCGGACCTGGGAGACGCCGGCGACGGTGCACCAGCAGGTGCCGTCCTCGTCCCAGGCGAGGTCCGGGTCGATGCCGGGGACGCCGGGCAGCCGGATCGGGTCGGACCAGGGGCCGGCCGGGTCGGTGGCGGTGAAGAGCAGGTTGCCGTCGCCGCTGACGTTGGTGACGATCAGCCAGAAGCGGCCGTCGTGGTGGCGCAGCGTCGGGGCGTAGATCCCACCGGAGGACGGGGACTCGGGCGGCAGCCGCAGCTGGCTCGGCCGGTCCAGGGCGTTGCCGATCTGGGTCCAGTTGAACAGGTCGCGGCTGTGGAAGACGGGGATGCCGGGGAAGTACTCGAAGCTGGAGCAGGCGAGGTAGTAGTCGTCGCCCACGCGGCAGATGCTGGGGTCGGGGTGGAAGCCGGGGATCACCGGGTTGGGGAGGGTGCCGACGGGCTGGGGCTGGTCTGACACGTGGGGTTCCTGTCTGGTGAGGAGATGGTGGGCGGTGGTGCCCCGGGCCCTGGGCCCTGGAGAAGGTCGGGGCCGGGGCACCACCGGCTCAGCGGGTTCAGCCGATCGCGCAGGAGGCGCCGTTGAACCGGAAGCCGGAGGGGTTGGCGTCACTGCTGGACCAGGTGGCCTTGAAGCCCCACTGGACGCTGCCGCCCTGGGGGACGGAGGCGTTGTAGGACACGTTCCCGGCGTTGACGCTCCGGCCGCTCTGCGACACCGAGGCGTTCCAGCTGTTGGTGATGCTGTTGTCACCGGGGAAGTCGAAGCCGAGGGACCAGCCGTTGACCTGGCCGAGGCCGTTGTTGACGACGGTGACCGAGCCGACCATGACGCCCTGCCACTCGTTCTTGTTGTAGACGACCCGGCAGGGCGCGCTGGTCGGGTGCATCTGGACGACCGTGATGCCGTAGGCGGGCACGGTCTGGGTGGTCGGACTGCCGGACTGGGCCGTGCCGATCCCGTGGGCGTTCTTGAGGTAGGAGTGGACGGTCGGGGTGGCGGAGGACGGGGCGAACCCGGTGTACGAGAGGTTCACCGTGGCGTCGTTGTTCGGGTCCTTGTTGATCAGCATGACGTCCACGTCCCCGTTGGTGCGGCGGACGGCGTGCGCGGTGAGCAGCGAGGACGAGCTGGCGGCCTTGACCAGGGTGTCCCCGGGCGCGCCGAGCCTGCTGATCATCTGGATGCCGTAGTAGGCGGGGAAGGGCGTGTTGGCGGCCGGCTCGCACGGGGAGCCGCTGGAGACCAGGCCGCCGTCGTTGTAGTCGGTGGCGCCCTCGACGGTGGTCACCTTCGTGCAGTCGGTGCCGTTGCGCAGGTCCCACCAGTCCACGTTGAACGCGCCGTTCTCCAGCCAGGTGAGGTAGTTGTCCGGGGCGAACAGTCCGTTGGGGGAGGTGTCGAGGTAGGCCTGGGCGTTCGCCTCGGTGACCGCGATGCCGACGTTGGGGGCGTTCGTCCCGGCGTACTGGTTGATCAGCGAGCGCACGGCGCCGGTGATGGCGGCGTTCTGGGCCTGCGGCTTGGTGAGCAGGTCGGCCGGGCTGGTGCTGGTGGGGTAGGCGTGCACGATGGCGAAGTCGATCTTCGAGCCGGCGATCGACAGGACGGTGTGGTTCCAGTCCATGGTGTCGCCCGGGCCGACCATGCCGTCCGGCCAGTAGCCGGGGGTGGTCAGCACGGCGCCGATCTTGACGCTCGGGTCGGCCGCCTTCATCGCCGAGACGTACTGGAGCACGTTGTTCGCGTAGGTCGTGGCGCTCTTGCTGCTGTGGGTGTCGTACTCCCACCTGGCGCCGTACTCGCCGTTGCCGTAGACCTCGTTGCCGATCTCCCAGTACTTGATGCCGTAGCCCTTGGTGACGTTGGCGTACTGGACCCAGGCGGCGGCCTCCTGGGGGGTGCCGGAGCCGTAGTTGGCGGTGATGACCGGCTGCGCTCCGGCGGCGCGCACGGTGCCCATGAAGGCGTCGAAGCCGGTGTTCGGGGCGACGTACGCACCGTCGTCGGCGGTGCCGGTCTGCCAGTGGTAGACGTCGGAGTGGCTGCCGCCGGGGTAGCGGACGGTGTTGATGCCGGCCGTGCTGAGCAGGCCGGGGGTGGCGGCGGCGTTCATGGCGGCGTCGTAGACCGGGATGTTCACGCCGACGCCGGCGTCGGGGACGGTGGCGAGCTGCAGGGCGGCGTCGACCGACACCGACACGGGACTCGCCGTGACGGCGGGCGGTGCGGCCTCGGCGGTCGGTGCGACGGCGGCGATCGCGCCGGTGACCGCGAGCGCCAGGGCCGCCGCGGCAGCTATGACGCGATCATGACATGTGCGGACTGGCCATTTCATTGCGTCCCTCCAGTGGGGTGGGGGTGCGTGGTGTTCGAGTGGGGGAAGCGAACTCCCGCGTTCTGGACGGCAGGGGGCCCGGTGCGGCTGCATGGTGTCGGGCCCGGACGCGAAGCGTGTTCCGTAGGGGGGCGAGGCCGGCGCGGTGGGGCGCGCGCAAGGACCTGAGGCATCGTCAATTCCTGTCGATCGGATACCTGGTGAGGCGCAGCAGGACGGCGGACGGGGCCGCCGGCAGGGTCACGGTGAGGTCGGCGGTGTCCGGGTGCCAGGTGGCGCGGGCCCGGCCGGACGCCGGGTAGAGCACCTCGACGCGGGCCTCGGCGCCGGCCAGGTGGGGCAGGCCGAGGTCCCTGACGGCCTCCTCTCCAGAGCGTCGCCAGACGGTGAGGTAAGTGGTGTCGGGGGTGTGCAGGGCCAGGGCGATCCACGGGTCCTCCCAGCCCGGGAGCCCGAGCGGCCAGGCGGGCAGCGCCTGCGGCAGGTCGGCGCGGATCGACTTGTGGACGGCTATCGCCTCGTGGACCAAGTCCCTTGCTTCCGCCGAGAGTTCGGCGATCCGGCCGGAGAGGTGGATGCGGCCGAGGACCGCGTTGGCCATGGTGAGGGCTACTTCGTCGGGGGAGTCCTCGGGCAGCGGGTAGGCCCAGACCGCTCCCTGCTCGGGCGTGACGGCGGTGGGGGCGGAGGCCGCGATGGGCGGGTAGCGCAGCAGGTCCTGCTGGTCGCTGGTGGACTGCAGCTGGAGCCGGGAGAGCAGGGCGTGGTCCATCCGCATGCCGCCGGAGGCGCAGTTCTCGATCACCAGGTCCGGGTGGCGGTCCAGGACGCCGTCGAGCCAGTCGAGTTGGGCCCGGTTGTGGCCGAGCAGGCCGGCCGCCGGGGCCTCGCCGGGGTGGCCGCTGGTGCCGGAGCCCGGGTCGGTGTTGTGGTCGAGCTTGAGGTAGCCGACGCCCCACTCGCCGACCAGGCGGTCCACCACGCCGTCCAGGTGGGCGCGGGCGGCCGGGTGGCGCAGGTCCAGGTGGTACCGGCCGCCACCCTCCTCGACCCGTCGGCCGTCGCGGCGGAAGAACGCCTCCTCCGGCAGGGAGGCCGCGACGGCGCTGGAGGCCCCGACCGCCTCCGGCTCCAGCCACAGGCCGGGGACCATGCCGCGTTCCCGGATGCGGTCCAGGACCTCGTGGATCCCCTTCGGCCCGGGGAAGCGGGAGGCCGACGGCTCCCAGGCCCCGACGGAGCTCCACCAGTTGTCGCCGTCGTCGTACCAGCCGGCGTCGACGACGAAGTACTCCGCGCCGGCCTCGGCGGCGGCGTCGACCAGCGGCAGCAGCTTGGCCGTGGTCGGGTCGCCCATCAGGCAGTTCATGTAGTCGTTGAAGATCACCGGCAGCCGCCGGTGGTCGGGGTGCGGGCGGCGGGTGGCGCGGCGGTAGCGGGTGAGGGCGGCGAAGGCGGCGTCCGGGCCGCCGTCCGCGACGTACACCAGGGCCACCGGTACGGTGCGGAACTCGGCGCCGGGCTCCAGCGGGTGGCGCCAGCCGTGGTCCGCGTCGTTCGGGCCGTACAGCGCCGTGTAGGCGGTGTCGTCGCGCACCCCGCACTCCCAGCGCCAGCCGCCGCCGTTGTGCTCGATCTGCCACAGCCAGGTGCGGCCGGACTCGCGGTCCGTCAGGCCGCCCATCGGCAGGTGGCCGCAGCTGGACCACACGCCCTGTCCGGCGACGACGCGGGTGCTGCGGCCGGAGGTGGTGTGGAAGCGGCCGCTCCGCTCGGGCGAGGACACGCGCAGCGGCTGGCGGTGCCAGCGGCATTCGGCGAACCACTCGTTCTCCGCCCACAGCAGGTCGGCGTCGTCCAGCTCCACCGGGTCGCCCCCGGTGAGGCAGCCGGCCACGAGCGAGGCGACCGACTCCAGGTGCAGCGTCCGCGGTCCCTCGTTGCGCAGCAGCACCTCGCTGCGCAGCACCGGTACGCCGTCCGGGGAGCGGTAGACCGCCTCGGCGGTCAGGCCGCTCTCCGGGTCGTGGAGTTCGACGGTGAGTACGTGCCAGTCGCCGTCCCGGGTCGCCCGGTGCGTGCGGTGGCGCAACCGTCCGCCGAGGCCGCTGTTGACGAGATGCCGGCCCGACCAGTAGCGGCCGAGATCCGCAGTCGTCACCTCCACCAGCGGCAGCGGTGCGCCGGGGCGGGGGGCCGCGCTCCTCTCACCGGGTGCGCAGAGGCGGGTCAGTCGCGGAGGGCCGTGCTCGCCCAGGCCGATCTCCAGCTCCAGGGCGCCGTGGCCCCAGCGGATCGTCTTGTGCGGGTCGCTCATCGGTGGCCTTCCTCGGTGGGCGGGGGAGACGGGGGAGCGTTCACTGCCTGCGCAGGACCGCACAGCTTCCGGGCGCCAGTTCGCTGAGCGTCGCGTCCGCGAGAAGGTCGTGGCCGGGCTGCGGCAGGGGTACGGCCTCGGTGCGGTGGTTGATCAGCACGTGCCAGCCGCGGCCGTCCGCGGCGTGGCGGGTGACGGCTTCGACGCCGGTCGGCAGGCCCGGCAGCTCCGGGGCGACGCCGGCCTCCGTCAGGAGCCGGCCGACCAGGGCGGTGTAGCCGGTGTCGTCGAGGCGGGTGGAGAGGTACCAGCCGTGGCCGGAGCCGAAGGCGTGGCGGGTGAGCGCCGGGCTGCCTGCGAGCATGCCGTGGGTGTAGGCGGCGAGCGCCTCGGCGCCCTCGGTGCGCAGGGACTCGCTCCAGGAGCGGGCGGTCGAGCCGTCGGAGAGCGCGACCTCCTCGTCCCGCCGCAGCGGGCGGTGCTCCTCGACGCGGATGCCCAGCGCCTCGCGCAGCGGAGCGGCCGGGTAGCCGCCGAGCCGGGCGTGCATGCGCTCGTCGACGATGCCGCTGAAGTGCTGGACGAGCAGGGTGCCGCCGTCGGCGACGTAGCGGCGCAGGTTCTCGGCGCCCGCGTCGGTGAGCAGGAACAGGGCCGGGGCGAGGACGACCCGGTAGCGGCTCAGGTCGTGCTCGGGGTGGGCGAAGTCGACCGTCAGTCCGGCGTCCCACAGGGCCCGGTGGGCGCGCTTCAGCGCGGGGAAGTAGTCGAGCTCGGACGAGGGGAGCCCGTCGACCTTCATCGCCCACCAGGCGTCGGAGTCGTGCAGCACGGCGACCTCGGCCCGGACGGTGGAGCCGGCGAGCTCGCCGAGCCGGGCGACGGCCTCGCCGGTCGCCGTGACCTCGCGGAAGGTGCGGCTGTCCGGCCCGGCGTGCGGGATCATCGACGAGTGCCACGTTTCGGCGCCGGCCCGGGACTGGCGCCACTGGAAGAACAGCGCGCCCTCCGAGCCGCGGGCGATGTGGGCGAGCGAGTGGCGCAGGATGTCCCCGGGCTCCTTGGCCAGGGTGCGGCCGCCGGCGTAGACGGTGTTGGTGCCCGATTCCATCAGCAGCCAGGGGGCGCCGCCGGCGAAGGAGCGGGCCCGGTCGGCGTCGAAGGCGGCGTGGGCGGCGGCGTCGACCCCGGGTGCGGTGGGGTAGTGGTTGACCGAGACCAGGTCGACCTCGCGGCCGAAGGCCCACAGGTCCAGGTTCTGGTAGTCGGGCACCATGAGGTTGGTCGTCACCGGACGGTCGCTGTGGGTGCGGATCGCGTCGCGCTGCTCGCGGTAGGCGGCGAGGGTCTCGTCGGACCAGAAGCGGCTGTAGTCCAGGACGTGGCCGGGATTGTGGTGCCACTGGCTGGTGCGGGGCGGGAGGACCTGCTCCCACGAGGTGTAGTGCTGGCTCCAGAACGCCGTCCCCCAGGCCTCGTTGAGGGCGTCCAGGGAGCCGTGGCGGGCGCGCAGCCAGACGCGGAAGGCGGTGGCGGTGTGGTCGCAGTGGCAGGGGGTGACGTACTCGTTGTGGACGTGCCACAGGGCGAGCGCGGGGTGGTCGCCGTAGCGTTCGGCGAGGGCGGCGGCGATGCGGCGGGCGGCCTGTCGGTAGGCGGGGGCGGTGAGGCAGTAGGTGTCCCGGCTGCCGTGGGTGAGCCGGGTGCCGTCGGAGCGGACGGTCAGGGCGTCCGGGTGGGCCAGGGTGAACCAGGGCGGCGGAGAAGCGGTGGGGGTGGCGAGGTCGACGGCGACGCCGGCCGCGTGGAGGCGGTCGAGGTGGGCGTCGAGCCAGTCGAAGTCGTAGCGGCCCTCCTCGGGCTCCATCAGGGCCCAGGAGAAGACGCCGACGGTGGCGAGGTTGACGCGTGCCCGGCGCATCAGCTCGTCGTCCTGCTTCCAGACCTCGGCGTCCCACTGCTCGGGGTTGTAGTCCCCGCCGTAGGCGAGGCCGCTGAGGCGGTCGGTGAGCCGTCGGATGTCCATGACGGAGATGTCCTTCGGTAGGGGGTCAACTGCGGTGCGGGGCCGGTGCGGTGCTTTCGCGGACGACGAGTTCCGGTGGCATCAGGAGGAGTCGGGCCTCGGGCTCGTCGCCGGCGGCGGTCGCGGCGATCCTCGCCATGACCTGGTCGACGGCGACCTGTCCGAGGTCCTTCCTCGGGCCGCTCACGGAGGTGAGCCGGGGGGAGTGCTGCTCGGCCATCGTGTCGGGGCAGATGGCGATGACGGAGGTGTCCTCGGGGACGGTCCGTCCGCTGGCGCGCAGGAGGCTGAGCAGGGGGCCGATCGCGGCCTCGTTCTGCACCACGAACCCGGTGGTGTCCGGGCGGTCCGCGAGGATGCGGGCCAGGGTGCCGGCCGTGCTCTCGTAGGTGCCCTCGCACGGTCGGTGGAGGAAGCGCAGTGCCCGCTGCTCGGCGCGGGTGCGGAAGCCGTTCAGGGTGCGCTCGGCGTAGCCGGCGTGCCGTTGGTAGACGCCGCTGCTGTAGCCGATGAAGGCGATGTCGCGGTGGCCGAGGTCGGCCAGGTGGTCGGCGCACAGGGCGCCCGCGGTGGCGAAGTCGTGGTCGACGCAGGAGAGTCCGGCGGGGTCGTCGGGCAGGCCGATGAGGGCGGCGGGGATGTCCTGGGCGCGCAGGACCGGGATCCGGTCGTCGTCGAGGCGGACGTCCATCAGGATGACGCCGTCGGCGAGTCCGGTGGCGGCGACCCTGCGCACGCCCTCGGGGCCCTCGTCGTTGGTGAGCAGCAGGACGTCGTAGCCGTGTTCGCGGGCCGCCACGGTGACGGCGATGGCGATCTCCATCATGGTGGGCACGTGCACTTCGGGGTGGAGCGGTACGACCAGGGCGATGATGTGCGAGCGCTTGCCCGCCAGGGCCCGGGCGCCCGCGTTGGGGTGGTAGCCGAGGTCGGTGATGGCCCGCTCGATGCGGAGCCTGGTCTCGTCGGAGATCGGCCGCTTGCCGCTGAGGGCGTAGCTGACCGTGCTGGACGAGACGCCGGCGTGCCTGGCCACATCGGCGAGTTTCACCATCGTTCTGTTTCCTTCATTTCGGTTCCGTTGAGGGCGTGTTCCCGGCCCGGTCCCGGTCCGGTGGGGCGCGCCGGACCGGAGCGGACGGCTCAGCCCTTGATCGCGCCGGTGAGGACACCGGTTCGCAGGTGCTTCTGCACGAACGGGTACACGATCACCAGTGGTACCAGGGTGAGGACCACGACCGCCATCTGCAGGGAGAGCGGTGCGGTCTGGGCGTGGGTGCTGCCGAAGCCCGAGTTGACGGAGCCGGGTAGGCCGTTGGCCCGGTTGACGTAGGTGAGCAGAACGTACTGCAGGGGCCACTTCTGACTGTCCGTCGGCATGTAGAGCATGACGTTGAAGAAGGAGTTCCAGTACCCGACCGCGTAGAACAGCGCGGTGACGGCGGTGACGGCGCGCGAGGTGGGCAGGACGACCGACCACAGGATGCGCCAGTCCCCGGCGCCGTCCATCCGGGCCGCGTCGATCAGTTCGGAGGACGTCTCCTGGTAGAAGGCGCGCAGCACCAGGATGTTGAAGACGGAGACCGCGCTCGGCAGGATCAGCGCCCACCACTGGCCGTAGCCGCCGAGTCCGGTGACGACCAGGAAGCTCGGGATCAGGCCGCCGCCGATGAACATCGTGATGATCAGCAGCAGCAGGACGAAGCGGTGCCCGAGGGAGCGCGGCCGGGAGAGGCCGTAGGCGCACAGGACGGAGACGGCCATGGACAGCGCGGTGCCGACCACGGTGATGCCGAGGCTCACCCCCAGCGCGGTGACGATCGTCGAGTCGCTGAGCATCTGGCGGTACGTCTCGGTGGTCAGGCCGTCCGGCCAGATCACCAGGCCGCCGGCCCGGTTGATGGCGCCGGGGGTGGAGAAGCTGGTCAGGACGATGATGTAGAGCGGGACCAGGATGACGGCGAGCGTCCCGCCGAGCGTGAGGCCCTTGGCGGCCTGGCCGACGGCGGTCGGCGGCTCGTCCCAGGGCGGGCGGGCCGAGCGGGCCCGGCGGCGGGCGGCTGTTGTCGCGGTGCGGCGCTTCTCGCCCCGTGAACCCATGGTGAGTGCGTTCGTCATTTGCGGTACAGCCCGTCCTCGCCGAAGGCGTGTGCCAGCTTGTTGGCGCCCCAGATGAGCAGCAGCGAGACCACGCTCTTGAAGAGCCCGGCCGCCGCGCCGTAGCTGTAGCCGCCGGTGGCGATGCCGTAGTAGAAGGAGAAGGTGTCCAGGACGTCCGCGGCCTCGTGGCCGACGGCGTCGCGCTGGACCAGGAACTGCTCGAACCCGACGGACAGGGCGTTGCCGAGCCGCAGGACCAGCATCAGCACGATCACCCCGCGCAGGCCGGGAAGCGTGATGTGCCACATCCGTCGCATCCGCCCGGCGCCGTCGGCGGCCGCGGCCTCGTACAGCTCGCTGTTGATCGCGCTCAGCGCGGCGAGGAAGACGATGATCCCCCAGCCCGCCTCCTTCCAGACCGCCTGGGAGGTGACCAGCAGCGCGAAGGTGTCCGGGTTGGTCATGATGTCCCACGTGCTGATGTCGTGCTGGCGCAGGAACTGGTTGAGTATGCCGGCGCCGCCGAGCATCTGCTGGAAGATCGTGATCGCCAGCACCCACGAGAAGAAGTGCGGCAGGTAGACCACGGACTGGAAGAAGTTGCGGATCCGCTCGCTGATCACCGAGTTGAGCAGCAGGGCCAGGGCGATGGGGATCGGGAAGAAGAGGATCAGCTGGACGAAGCTGAGGTAGAGGGTGTTCTGCAGCGAGGCCCAGAACGCCGGGTCGCCCAGCAGCTGCTGGAACTGGTCGAAGCCGACCCATTCGCTGTGCCAGACCCCGACCAGCGGGTCGTACTCCTGGAAGGCGGTGACGATGCCGAACAGCGGCACGTAGTTGAACACCAGGAGCAGGACGACCGCGGGGACCGTCATCAGCAGGAGGGACTTGTCGCGCCGCAGCCTGGTCCGCCAGTTGAGCCGTGCGGGGCCGGCTGGGCGCTTCGGGGCCGCGGTGCTCACTGGCCGGTGCCGTACTTGTTGAGGACGTTGTCGGTCATCCACTGCTTGAGCCGCTCACCGGGGCCGGATCGCCAGCTGGAGATGGCGTCCTGCACGTCGGAGACCTTCTTCTTGCCGTGGTAGCAGTCCTTGATGGTGTCGTTGACGTTCTGTGCGGCCGCTGCCGAGGCGATGGCCTGCGGCATGCTGAGGTTCATGCCCCAGAAGGGCGGCTTGGTGAGGTACTTGACGTTGGCGGCCGACCAGCCCGCGTAGTCCCTGGTGGTCTGCTCGCCGCCCGGGTTGCTGGTCACGGAGGGGGCGGCGGCCAGGAACTGGTAGCTCGTCACCTGGACGTCCTTCTTCCCCTCCTCCGTGAAGGTCGGCATGCCGTTCACCCGGGTGTGGTGGACGCCCTCGACGCCGAAGTTGACCATGGTGTACTCGGCCGTGCCGTAGGGGGCGGCGAGGTAGTTCGCGACGGAGAGCAGTTCCTGGATCTGCTCCGGCTTCAGACTGGCGTTGAGGTAGCTGATCATGCTGGCGGCGGCGCCCATGTAGATCACCGGCGTGCCCTTGCCGTCGGCCGTGATGGCGTTGAACGCGCCGCGCCGGTAGTTCGGGTCCGCGGCGGTGCCGGACTGGTGGTCGGCCAGGTTCCAGGCGCCCAGTCCGCCGCCTCCGATGAGCGTCTTGCCGCTGTAGAAGCGGGTGGACCCGTTGGAGACGTCACCGGCGAGCGCGTCCGGGTGCATGTAGCCCGAGGCGGCCAGGCGGTTGTGCCAGTCGAGGGCCTCCAGGAACTCCTGGGTCTCGAACGGGTGGACCAGCTTGCCGTTGTCGACCTTCCAGTTCATCGGAACGCCCCAGGCGAACTGGAGGTAGGTCCACACGTCGTCGAAGGCCCACACGCCCCGCTTGCCGTCGGTCAGCTCCTTGCCGATGTTCATCAGGTCGTCGGCGGACTTGACCTGGTCGGCGGTGATGCCGCGGGCCTCGAGGATGTCCCGGCGGTAGAAGGTGGCGCCGGGGATGCCGAAGCTGGTGGAGAAGCAGGGGATCCCGTAGAGCTTGTCGCCCCAGACACCGTGCTGCCAGGCACCGGTGGGCAGGGCGGCCAGGTTGGGGTACTTCTTGATGTTGTCGCCGGACAGGTAGGGGGTCAGGTCCGCGAGCTGGGTGCCGACCAGCCCACCGGTGTTGAAGTTGGCGTTCAACCAGGCCGGCAGGTTGATCCAGTCCGGCAGCTTCTTGGCGGCGGTCATCGTCGGGATGATGGTGCTGTAGTTGATGCCGTCCGTCGGTTTGACGGACAGCTCGACCCCGAGCGCCTTGTTCATCGCCTCGTAGAAGGAGTTGCCGGTCGGTGGGGCCGTGCCCCACAGCGGGGTGACCGCCGTATAGCTGCCGCCCTTTCCCGGAACGCCGGAGACGCTGGTGGGCGGGGAGGCCGGGTAGGAGAGGTAGGCCGGGTCGGTCGCGGCGTCGCCTGTGCCCTGTACGGAGGCTATGTCCGGCTTGACCGCGTTGGTGCTGGGTACGTAGGTCGGGAGGGCGGCCTTGAGGCCTTCCTTGGTGTTCGCCGCGGCCTTCTTGCCCGAGCCGCCTCCGCAGGCGGACAGCAGGGGTGCCATCGCGGCGGCTCCCGCGACCGTCGCGGCGGTGGTCAGGAAGCTCCTTCGGTTCAACCCGGATCTCATGGTGGCGTAGCCCCTCTCCGTCGAAGCGCGGTCCAAGCGTCGAGGCATCGAAGCGTCGAGGCGTCGAGGCGTCAAGGCGTCGAAGCGCTTGAATGTTTCGGCGAGACTAACGACGCGTTTCCGGTTGAGCAAGAGGCTGAACAAATGCAAAATCGTTTGTGTCATGGGGAGTTGACAGGCCAGTCGGGGCGTGCCAGCGTCGAAACGCTTCGATCATCCGGTCGCCGAGCCGAGCCCGCCCGAAGGGTGTTCCACGTGAGTTCCGTGCCCGTGTCCGCTGCCGGCCTGCCCGGCTTCCGCAATCCCACGCTCGCCCTGCGGGAGCGTGTCGACGACCTGCTCGACCGGCTGACGCCCGACGAGCGGCTCGCGATGCTGCACCAGTACGCGCCGGCCGTGCCGCGCCTCGGTGTCGGCCCGTTCCGCACCGGCAGCGAGGGCCTGCACGGCGTCTCCTGGCTCGGCGTGGCGACGGTCTTCCCGCAGGCCGTCGGCCTCGGCGCCAGCTGGGACGAGGACCTGGTGCGCGGCGTGGCCGAGGCGGTCTCGACCGAGCTGAGGGCCTTCCACTACCACCGCCCGCCGGCGGTCGGCAGCCCCGAGCGCGGGGCCAACTCCCTGCAGGCCTGGGCCCCCGTGCTCAACCTGCTGCGCGATCCGCGCTGGGGGCGCAACGAGGAGGGCTACTCCGAGGACCCGCTGCACACCGCGCGGGTCGGCGAGGCGTTCTGCCGCGGCCTGTCCGGCGACCACCCGGACTACCTGCGCACCGCGCCGGTGCTCAAGCACTTCCTCGCCTACAACAACGAGGACGACCGCTGCACCACCTCCTCCGGACTGCGCCCGCGCGTCCTCCAGGAGTACGACCTCGCCGCCTTCCGCCCCGTCGTCGCCGCCGGCGTCGCGACCGGCGCGATGGCCGCCTACAACCTCGTCAACGGCCGCCCCTGCCACGTCAGTCCGCTGATCGAGGCGGAGCTGCGCCGCTGGGCCCAGCCGACGGGCCGCGAGCTGTTCGTGGTCAGCGACGCCGAGGCCCCCTCCAACCTGGTCGACCCGGAGCACTACTACGACGACCACGCCGAGTCCCACGCCGCGGCGCTCAAGGCCGGCATCGACAGCTTCACCGACCACGGCGAGGACAGCGCCACGGTGATCGGCCGACTGCGCGAGGCGCTGGACCGCGGCCTGATCGACCAGGTCGACGTGGACCGCGCCATCCGGCGGCAGCTGGAACTGCGCTTCCGCCTCGGCGAGTTCGACCCCGAGCTGGACCCGTACGCCGCCATCGGCCCGGAGGTGATCGACTGCGCCGAGCACCGTGTGCTGGCCCGGCACGCCGTGGCCGAGTCGACGGTCCTGCTCAAGAACGAGGGCCTGCTGCCGCTCGACCCCGCCCGCACGCCGCGGATCGCCGTCATCGGCCCGCTCGCCGACACCCTCTTCGAGGACTGGTACAGCGGCACCATGCCGTACCAGGTCGGCGTCGCCACCGGCCTCGGCGCGGCCCTCGCCCCGCACGGCGGCGAGATCGTCCGAGTGGAGGGCTGCGACCGGATCGCCCTGCGCTCGCGCACCACCGGTGACCTGCTCGGCAAGACCTCCTTCGACGTGACCGACTGGGGCGCCGGCGCCTCCACGCTGCGCGCCGCCGACACCGGCCACTACCTGACCCTCCAGGACGACGACGGCCTGGCCGCCGACCAGGACGTCATCAAGGCCTGGTTCGTCAAGGAGACCTTCCGGCTCGAACCGGCCGGCGCGGACACCGTCCTGCTCCGCAACGTGTTCACCGGACGGTACGCCGCCGTGGACCCGACCGACGGCCGGGTGACCGTCACCGCCGAGACCGCCGACGAGGCCGAGCGCTGGCAGCGCGAGCTGGTGCGCGACGGCATCGCCGAGGCGCGCGAAGCCGCCGCGACGGCGGACACCGCCGTCGTCGTCCTCGGGAACCATCCGTTGATCAACGGCCGCGAGACCGAGGACCGCGCCGACATCGACCTGCCCGAGGGCCAGGAGGCGCTGCTGCGCGCCGTCGCCGAAGCCCGCCCGGAGACGGCACTGGTGCTGATGAGCAGCTACCCGTTCGCCGTCGACTGGGCCGCAGAACACCTGCCCGCCGTGGTGTGGACCTCCCACGGCGGGCAGGAAACAGGCCACGCGCTGGCCGCCGTCCTGCTCGGCGAGGCCGAGCCCGCCGGCCGCCTGCCGCAGACCTGGTACCGCGGCGACGACCCGCTGCCCGCCCCGCTCGACTACGACATCATCAAGGCCGGGTGGACCTACCAGTACCACCGGGGCGCCACCCTCTACCCCTTCGGCCACGGGCTGTCCTACACCGACGTCGCCTACCGGGACCCGCGGCTGTCGCAACCGTCGATCGGCCCGGACGGCGCGGTCGACCTCACCGTCACCGTGGAGAACCGCGGCCGGCGCGCCGGCAGCGACGTCGTCCAGGTCTACGTCCGCGCCCTGGACGCCCGCTACGAGGCGCCCCGGCTGCGCCTGGCCGACTTCCGCAAGGTCCGCCTGGAGCCGGGGGAGAGCCGCGAGCTGACGTTCCGGCTGCCGGCCGAGCGGTTCGCCCACTGGGACGTCGCCACGGGCGCCTTCGCCGTCGACCCCGGCGGCCACGAGGTCGTCGTGGCGAGGTCGGCCGAGGACGAGGTCCTCGTCGTGCCGCTCACCGTGACGGGGGCGGCGCCGGCCCCCCGTGCCGTCGTCGGACGGACCGTCCGGGCCGTCGACTTCGACGACCACACCGACATCACCATCGTCGACGCCACCCGCGCCGACGGTGACGCCGTCACCCCCACCGACCCCGGGCAGCCCGCGACGCTGCTGTTCCGCGAGGTCGACCTCTCCGGCGCCGTCCGGGTCGAGGTCGAGACCGCCCGCGAGGGCGGGAAGACGGGACCGGCCCGGCTCGACGTCCGGGCCGACGGGCGGGTGGTGGCCGAGGTCGAGGTGCCCGTGACCGGTGACGTCTACGCCTGGACGACGGTCACCGCCGACCTCGCCGCCCCGCTCGACGGCGTGCACGACCTGAGCCTGACCCTGCACGGCGACTACCGGCTCTCCGCCTTCCGGTTCGGTGCGGCCGGCTGAGGCCTCCCGCCCCACAGGCCGGCGGCCCGTCCTGAGGGAAGACGGGCCGCCACCCGTTCCAGCCCGGCTCACCGCCCGGGCGATCCCGCCCGCCACCTGGGCGCCGACCCGCAGTCACCAGCCGCCCGGAGGCGGCCCGCATGTCACTGCTCACACCCCACCACCTGACCTCGAACTCGCAGCACCCGGAGGAATCCCCCATGCCCGTCACCGACTTCGGTGCCGACGAAGTCGCCGGCCACCGGCCCGAGTCGACCGCCCCGCAGGACTTCGACGCATTCTGGGAACGGACCCTCGCCGAAGCCCGCTCCCACGGCGGCGCGGTCAAGGCCGAACGCGTCACCGAGCGGTACGGACTGCGCACCGTGGAGGTCGACGACGTACGGTTCCCCGGCTGGAACGGCGAGCCGGTGGCCGCCTGGCTGCTGCGCCCGCGCGGCGCGGAAGGCCCGTTGCCCGTCGTCGTCACCTACCTGGGCTACAGCGGCGGCCGCGGAGTGCCCACCGAGCACCTGTTCTGGTCCGCCGCCGGCTATGCCCAGCTCGTCGTCGACAGCCGGGGCCAGGGCCACGACACCCCGGACCGGGGCATGGGCGACGGCACCCAGTGGGTCGGGGGCTTCATGACCAAGGGCATCGACTCCCCCGAGAACCACTACTACCGGCGGCTGATGACCGACTGCGTGCGCGCCGTCGACGCCGTCGCGCAGCTGCCCGGCCTGGACGCCGGCCGGATCGTCGTGGCCGGCGGCAGCCAGGGCGGGGGACTGGCCCTCGCCGTCGCCGGGCTCAGCGGGGACCGGGTGGCCGCCGTGATGCCGGACGTCCCGTTCCTGTGCCACTACCGCGAGGGTGCGCAGACCTCCCTCGACGGTCCGTACCAGGAGCTCGTCAGCTACCTGCGCTGGCACAGTCGGGAGCGCGTGCAGCCGGCCTTCGCCACCCTCGCCTACTTCGACGGCGTCCACTTCGCCCAGCGGGCCACCGCTCCGGCCCTGTTCAGCGTCGGCCTGATGGACCCGGTCTGCCCACCCCGGACGGTCTACGCCGCCTTCAACCACTACGCGGGCGAGGACCGCACCATGACGGTGTGGCCGTTCGCCGACCACGCCGGCGGCTGCGGCTCCAACCCGCCCGTCCAGCTGGCCTGGCTGCGCGAGCGCGGGCTGGCACCGCAGCTGTGAGCGCCGTGCCCTCCGGCGCCGGGACACCCGTGAGCTCCCAGGCCTTCCCGGAGCTGCCGCCCGGGTTCCGCTTCGGCGCGGCCACCGCGGCCTACCAGATCGAGGGCGCCCACGACGAGGACGGCCGGGGCCCGTCGATCTGGGACACCTACAGCCACACCCCGGGCCGCACCCTCGGCGGCGCCACCGGCGACACCGCCTGCGACCACTACCACCGCTACCCGGAGGACGTCGCCCTGCTCCGCGGGCTCGGCGTCGACGGCTACCGCTTCTCGATCTCCTGGTCGCGCCTGCTGCCGCAGGGCACCGGCCCGGTCAACCACAAGGGCCTCGACTTCTACGACCGGCTGCTCGACGAACTGCTGGCCACCGGGATCGCGCCCGCCGCCACCCTGTACCACTGGGACCTGCCGCAGGCCCTGGAGGACCGGGGCGGCTGGCGGGTACGGGAGACCGCCGAGGCCTTCGCCGAGTACGCGGCCGTCGCCGCCGAACGGTACGGGGACCGGGTCGAGCGCTGGATCACCCTGAACGAGCCGTTCTGCACCGCCTTCGTCGGCTACTCCGAGGGCCGCCACGCGCCCGGCGCCCGCGAGGGCCGAGGAGCGCTGGCCGCCGCCCACCACCTGCTGGTCGGCCACGGCCTGGCGGTCCGGGAGCTGCGCGACGCCGGCGCCCGCGAGGTCGGCATCACGCTCAACCTCGACCGCCTGCACGCCGCCTCCGACCGGCCCGAGGACCTCGCCGCCCTGCGCCGGGCCGAAGTCCTGCACAACGAGGTCTGGACCGAGCCGCTGTTCGCCGGGCGCTACCCCGCGCACGAGGGCGAGACCTGGGCGGGCCTGGCCGACGGTCCCTGGCGCCGCCCGGGGGACCTGGAGACGATCGGCGCGCCGCTGGACTTCGTCGGCATCAACTTCTACCGCCCGGTCACCGTCGAGGCCGCCCCGCACCGTGAGGACGACCTCGAACTGCGCACCGCCACGGACATCGGCGTCGCCGAGCCGAACCCGTACGGCACCCGGCTCACCACCATGGGCTGGCCCGTGGTTCCGTCCGCCTTCACCGAGCTGCTCGTCGGTCTGGACGCCCGCTACCCGGAGCTGCCGCCGGTCTGGATCACCGAGAACGGCTCCGCCGAGGCCGACAGCCTCACCCCCGACGGCCGGGTGCACGACGCCGAACGGATCGACTACCTGGCCGGCCACCTCGCCGCCGTCGCGGACGCGATCGCGGCCGGGGTCGACGTGCGCGGCTACTACGTGTGGTCCCTGCTGGACAACTTCGAGTGGGCCCGGGGCTACGAGCAGCGCTTCGGCCTCGTCCGCGTCGACTACGAAACCCTGACCCGAACGCCCAAGGACAGCTACCACTGGTACCGGGGCCTGATCACCGCGCACCGCGCGCGGACGGAGGAACCTGCCCGATGAAGTTCACCGACGGCTACTGGCTGATGCGCCCGGGCGTCACCGCGCGTTACGCCACCGAGGTCGCCGATGTCCGCACCGGCGAGGACCGGATGACCCTCTACGCGCCCGTGAAGCACGTGCGCGGTCGTGGTGACACACTCAACAGCCCACTGCTGACCGTCGAGTGCTGGTCCCCGGCCGAGGGCGTGATCGGCGTGCGCGCCACCCACCACGCGGGCTCGGTGCGGCCCGGGCCCGAGTTCGCGCTGCCCGGCGCCGAGCAGGGCGGCGGGAAGGTGCACCGCGACGGCGACGTGGTGGAGCTGTCCGCCGGCGAGCTGACCCTGCGGGTGGACACCACCCGGCCGTGGCACCTGGAGTTCGCCGCGGGCGACCGGGTGCTCACCACGGTGGGGGAGCGCGGCACCGGATTCGTCACCGACGCCGAGGGCCGCCACCACATGCTCGGACAGCTCTCACTGGGAGTCGGCGAGCTGGTCTACGGCCTGGGGGAGCGGTTCACCCCGTTCGTGCGCAACGGCCAGGTGGTGGACATCTGGCAGGCCGACGGCGGCACCAGCAGCGAACAGGCGTACAAGAACATCCCGTTCCACCTGACCAACCGGGGCTACGGCGTCTTCGTCAACCACCCCGGCAAGGTCAGCTACGAGGTCGGCTCCGAGTCGGTCGGGAAGGTGCAGTTCAGCGTCGAGGACCAGTCGCTGGAGTACTTCATCGTCTACGGTCCCACTCCCAAGCAGGTCCTGGAGCGCTACACGGCGTTGACGGGTCGTCCGGCGTTGCCGCCGGCGTGGTCGCTGGGCCTGTGGCTGACGACGTCGTTCACCACCGACTACGACGAGGCCACCGTCAACCGCTTCGTCGGCGGCATGGCCCAACGCGGCATCCCGCTCAGCATCTTCCACTTCGACTGCTTCTGGATGCGCGGGTACCAGTGGAGCGACTTCCGCTGGGACGCGGAGACCTTCCCGGACCCGGCCGGCATGCTCGCCCGGCTCAAGCAGCAGGGGCTGCGCATCTGCCTGTGGATCAACCCGTACATCGCGCAGAAGTCGGAGCTCTTCGCCGAGGGCATGCGCGAGGGCCACCTGGTGCGGCGCGCGGACGGCAGCGTCTGGCAGTGGGACCTGTGGCAGCCGGGCATGGCCCTGGTGGACTTCACCAACCCGGCCGCCACCGCCTGGTACCTCGACAAGCTGCGCGACCTGCTGGACGTCGGCGTGGACTGCTTCAAGACCGACTTCGGCGAGCGCATCCCCACCGACGTGGTCTGGCACGACGGCTCCGACCCGGAGCGGATGCACAACTACTACACGCAGCTGTACAACGAGGCGGTGTTCGAGCTGCTGCGTGAGGTGCGCGGCGAGGGGGAGGCGATGCTGTTCGCCCGCTCCGCCACCGTCGGCGGCCAGCAGTACCCGGTGCACTGGGGCGGCGACTGCGAGTCCCACTTCAACGCCATGGCGGAGTCGCTGCGCGGAGGACTCTCCCTCGGCCTGTCCGGCTTCGGGTTCTGGAGCCACGACATCGGCGGCTTCGAGGGCACCCCGACCCCCGCGGTCTTCAAGCGGTGGACCCAGTTCGGCCTGCTCTCCTCGCACAGCCGGCTGCACGGCAGCAAGTCGTACCGGGTGCCGTGGGACTTCGGCGAGGAGGCGGTGGAGGTCACCCGCGAGTTCACCCTGCTCAAGCACCGCCTGGCGCCCTACCTCCAGCGCGCGGCCCAGCAGGCGCACGCCACCGGCGTGCCGGTGATGCGCGCGATGGTGCTGGAGTTCCCGGACGACCCGGCCGCCGCCGTGCTCGACCGGCAGTACCTGCTCGGCGACGACCTGCTCGTCGCCCCGGTCTTCACCGAGGACGGCACGGTCGAGTACTACGTCCCGGAGGGGACCTGGACCAACGTCCTCACCGGCGACCGGGTCACCGGCCCGCGGTGGGTGCGCGAACAGCACGGCTTCCACACCCTGCCGCTGCTCGCCCGCCCCGACTCCGTCATCCCGTTCGGCGCCGACGACCAGCGGCCGGTCTCCGCCTGGGCCGAGGGCGTCGAACTGCGGGTGCACGCCCTCACCGACGGCGCCGAGCGCACCGTGGTGATCCCGCGCTCCGACGGCCCCGGCGAGGCCGCCCGCTTCCACCTGCGCCGCACCGGCGACCGGATCCGGGTGACCACCGACAGCCCGCACCCCTGGCAGCTGCGGATCGGCGGCCCGGACGGCGCCCTGCACACCCAGCCGGCCGGCACCACCGAGGCCGAGCTGCCGTACCCGGCCTGACCGGCCGGCCCCAGTACGCGGAGCCCCGCACGCCACCGCACGGGCGTGCGGGGCCCCGCCGCCTTCCTGCGCGATGTCTTGACGGTGCATCTGCAAGTGGACATAGTGATGGCCGGTTCCGGTGCGGCCAGGGAGTCCCTGCTCCGTTCCTGTGATCCTCTCTTCGACAGAATTGTTAACGCTAACAATTCCTTCCGGTGGCGACGACGGACGGAGCCGCACCGGACCGCTCACCTCACACCCCACCCTGTGAACGGAGTACTTCATGATCGGATCGTCGATCCGCAGGTTCAGGCGCGCCCTCCTCGCGGTCGGTGCGACCGCCGCGCTCTCCGCCGGCCTGCTCACCGCCGCGGCCGGGACCTCGCAGGCGGCCACCCAGGGCCCGTGCGACCTCTACCGCGCCGGTGGCACGCCGTGCGTGGCGGCGCACAGCACCACCCGGGCCCTGTACGGGGCGTACAACGGCCCGCTGTACCAGGTCAGGCGCGCCTCGGACAACGCGACCAGGGACATCGGCCTGCTGAGCGCCGGCGGATACGCCGACGCCGCCGCGCAGGACTCCTTCTGCGCCGGCACCAGCTGCGTCATCACCGTCCTCTACGACCAGTCAGGGAAGGGCAACCACCTCACCCAGGCGCCCGCCGGCGGGGCGGCCGGCGGGCCGGACAACCTCGCCAACGCCTTCGAGGCGCCGGTCACCGTCGCCGGCCACAAGGCGTACGGCGTCTACGTCGCCCCCGGGACCGGCTACCGCAACAACAACACCAACGGCATCGCCACCGGCGACCAGCCCGAGGGCATGTACGCCATCTTCGACGGCACGCACTTCAACGACGGCTGCTGCTTCGACTACGGCAACGCCGAGACCAACAGCCTGGACACCGGCAACGGCCACATGGAAGCCCTGTACTTCGGCAACAACAAGGCCTGGGGCTCGGGCAGCGGCAACGGTCCCTGGGTCATGGCCGACCTGGAGAACGGCCTGTTCTCCGGGGTCAACCGCGGATTCAACGCCAATGACCCCAGCGTCAACAGCCGGTTCCTGACCGCCATGCTCAAGGGCGGCCCGAACCAGTGGGCCCTGCGCGGCGGCGACGCCCGGTCGGGCGGTCTCGCCACCTTCTACAACGGCGCACGCCCCAACGCCACCGGCTACAACCCGATGCACAAGGAAGGCGCGATCATCCTGGGCATCGGCGGTGACAACAGCAAGTGGGCCCAAGGAACCTTCTACGAAGGGGTCATGACCCAGGGCTACCCGTCGGACGCCACCGAGAACGCCGTCCAGGCCAACATCACCGCCGCCGGCTACGACAGCGGCTCGACCGGCACCGGCACGCTGACCCCCGGCTCCCGGATCTCCCTGCGGGCCACCACCGCGCCCTGCTGCACCTCGCACTACCTGCGCCACGACGACGCCGACAACAAGGTCGTCATCTCCACCACGAACTCCTCCAGCTCGGCCACCGACAAGGCCGACGCCACCTGGATCGTCCGCGCCGGCCTGGCCAACAGCTCCTGCCTCTCCTTCGAGTCCGCCGACAAGTCCGGGCAGTTCCTGCGCCACTACAACTACGAGCTCTACCTGGACACCGACAACGGCGCCGGCGCCTTCGCCCAGGACGCCACCTTCTGCCCCACCACGGGCAACAGCGGGGTCGGCACCTCCTTCCAGTCCGTCAACTTCCCGACGAAGTACATCCGGCACTACAACTACACGGCCTACACAGCGAGCAACGGCGGCACCAACAGCTGGGACAGCGGCACCAGCTGGGCCGCCGACACCAGCTGGCTGGTCGCCCAGCCCTGGAGCTGAACCACCGGGGCAGCACCACCGCGCACCGGCCCGCCACCCCCCC
>NZ_BNBY01000016.1:100470-183574 GCF_014656195.1 Kitasatospora xanthocidica
GCGGGGGGTGGCGGGCCCGGCTCGCGTGACGGAGGGGTCCCGGAAAACGACAGTGACACCACCCGACCGACCCCATGAACAGAGGAGCCAGCCTTGTCCTACACCGTCCGAACAGGCGCTCTGGAACGGCGTACCGCCGCAGAGATCCTCCGCATCGAGCCTTGGGGGCCGGACGCCGTCCGGGTGCGGGCCTCGTCCGGGACGATCGACCCCGCCGCTCCCGGTGCGCTGGAGGACCCGGGGCCCGCGCCGCACGCGGAGGTGTCCGTCTCGGACGACGGCAGTGCCCGCCTGGTCAACGGCCGCCTCGTGGTCGAGGCCGCGGCGGACGGCCGGCTGCGGTTCCTTCACGCGGCTTCGGGCCGCGAACTCCTCGCCGAGCGCAGCCCGTACGCGCAGCACGCCGGCTCCCGCGTCCACGCGGCGGGGGGCCGGACGGAACAGTCCTTCGAGGCGTACGACGGTGAGCGGCTGCACGGCCTGGGGCAGCATCTGCACGGGCGCCTGGACCAGAAGGGCTGTGTGATCGACCTCGTCCAGGCCAACACCGTGGTGACCGTCCCCTTCCTGCACTCCTCGCGCGGCTACGGACTGCTGTGGAACAACCCCGCCACCGGCCGCGTCGAGCTAGGCGCCGACACCACCCGGTGGACCGCCGACGGCGGCGGGCGGATCGACTACTGGATCACCGCCGGCGACACCCCGGCCCGGATCCTGGACTCCTACACCCGGGCCACCGGCCGCCCGCCCCTGCTGCCCGAGTGGGCGTCCGGGTTCTGGCAGTCGAAGCTGCGCTACCGCACCCAGGGCGAACTCCTGGCCGTGGCGCGGGAGTACAAGGAGCGTGGGCTGGCGCTGTCCGTCATCGTCTGCGACTTCTTCCACTGGCCGCGGATGGGCGACTGGCGCTTCGAGGAGAGCGAGTGGCCCGACCCCGCCGCCATGACGAAGGAACTCGCCGACCTCGGCGTCAAGCTCGCGGTCTCGGTGTGGCCCACCGTCGAACCCGACAGCGACACCTACGACGAACTGCGCTCGGCCGGGCACCTCGTCCGGGACACGGCCGGCGGCCTGCTCACCTTCCCGTGGCCCTCCCGGTTCGGCGGGGACGCGCTGATCCGCCCGATGGCGTACTACGACGCCACCCACCCGGGAGCGCGCGCCGCGCTGTGGCAGCGGCTGAACGACAACTACCGTTCGCTGGGCGTGGCGTGCTTCTGGCTGGACGCCTGCGAGCCCGACCTGCCCCGCCAGATCGCCGAGCGCGCCGTCTACGCGGCCGGGCCGGCCGCCGAGGCCGCGAACCTCTACCCGTTGGAGCACACCCGCGCGGTGGCCGACGGCCTGCGCACGGCGGGGGAGGACCGGCCGCTGTCGCTGGTCCGCTCCGCGTGGGCGGGCAGCCAGCGGCACGGGGCGCTGCTGTGGTCCGGCGACATCCCCACCACCTTCGACTCCCTCGGGCGTCAGATCAGGGCCGGGCTGAACGTCGCGATGAGCGGCATCCCCTGGTGGACCACCGACATCGGCGGGTTCTTCGGCGGGGACCCGACCGACCCCGGGTACCGCGAACTGCTGATCCGGTGGTTCCAGTACGGCACCTTCAGCCCGGTCATGCGGCTGCACGGTGACCGCGAGCCCAACCACCCCACGTTCTCCGCGGACATGACCGGCGGGCAGAACGAGGTCTGGTCGTACGGGGAGGAGGCGTACGGCATCCTGAGTGACCACCTGTTGCTGCGCGAGCGCCTGCGCCCGTACCTGCACCGCCTGTCCGAGGACGCCCACCGCACCGGCGCCCCGCCGATGCGACCGCTGTTCTTCGACGCCCCCGAGGACGAGCGCGCCTGGGACGTCGACGACCAGTTCCTGCTCGGCCCCGACCTGCTGGTGGCACCCGTGTACGAGGCGGGCGCCCGTTCCCGCCGGGTGTACCTGCCCTCCGGCACCCGCTGGCTCGACCCGGCCACCGGCCGCGTGCTGGAAGGCGGAACGACACTCGACGCCGAGGCCCCGCTGGAACGCATCCCGGTCTTCGTACGGGAAGGCGCCGACGTCGCGGCCCGGCTGACATCTTCTGAGGCCTGACGAATGAAGGAACGGTCGTGCAAGCTCTCCCTCGCGGCGCAGTGCGCCTTCTTCCCGGTCCCTTCCTGGACGCCCAGAGCACCGCCCTGGAACACCTGCTCTCCCTCGATCCCCACCGGCTCCTCGCACCCCTGCGCTGCTGGACGCCCACCGGTACGCCGGGTCGGACCTGGCGCTGACCGCGGTGCGAGGGCTGTCCGACTGGTGGGACCGGGTGGCGGCGGGGGTGGACGACGAGACCCACGAAGCCATGCTCTACGCGGAGTTCGGCGGGATGTGCGAGGGCCTTGCCGACCTCGCCGACGTCACCGGCAGGGACCGGTGCGCTGCCCCGGCGCGCCGGTTCCTCGACCGGCCCCTGCGCGGCCCGTTGCGCGAGCACCGCGACGTCCTCGACGGGATGCCCGCCGACACCCAGATCGCCAAGGCCGTCGGACACCAGCGGCTCGGCGAGGTCGCGGGCGACTCGCGGCCGCGACCGTGCGGCGGCGTGTGGGCTTCCGGGGCGCCGGCTGCCGGGCGGTGGTCCGGTCGTCAGCCGACATGTGGGCTTGCCTCCGGAATGCGTGGACAGCCACGGGGGCGGGCCGCAGCCGAGTGCGGTCCGCCCCGGTGATGCACCCCTGGGTGCCCACCCGGCCCGGAAAGGTCGCCGCCCGGTCGAAGGCTCTTCCTCCGGGTTCTCCCGCACCCGGTTCGCTGTGGCTCGCGACGAGTCGGATGTGCCGGACGGCCACGACGGGGAGCCGGCGAGCGCCGCGCTCTCCGCCGGTTCCCCGTCCGAAGGTCTAGTCCAGTCCGCCGCGGCGGATGGCCTCGGAGTACCAGTGGGCGCTGGACTTCGGGGTGCGCTTCTGGGTGGCGTAGTCGATGTGGACGATGCCGAAGCGCTTGCTGTAGCCGTACCCCCACTCGAAGTTGTCCATCAGCGACCACAGGTAGTAGCCCCGGACGTCCGCGCCGGCGGCGATCGCGTCGGCGACGGCTTCGAGATGGTCGCGGACGTAGGCGGTCCGCTCGGGGTCGTGGACGGTGCCGTCGGGCGAGACGGTGTCGTCGAAGGCGGCGCCGTTCTCGGTGACGAGCAGGGGCAGGCCGAACTCGTGGTGCAAGGCGGTGAGGGTGTCGGAGAGGCCGGTGGGGTCGATCGGCCAGCCCATCGCGGTCACGTCCTCGTTGGCGCGGTGGAAGGCGACGTCCTCGGCGCCCGGCCACACCGAGTGCGAGCCGGTGCCGTGCCCGTCCTCGCGGGGGAGCCGTTCGCCGTTCGCCGGGGAGGAGACGACGGTCGGGGCGTAGTAGTTGAGGCCGAGCAGGTCGATGGGGCGGGAGGTCTCGGCGAGGTCGCCGTCGTGGACCAGGGTGTCCCAGTCGACCAGGTGGGCGGTGTCCTTGAGGAGGTCGTCGTCGTAGCGGCCCTTGAGCATCGGGCTGGTGAAGATCCGGTTGCCGACGGCGTCGATCCGGCGGGCTGCCTCCCGGTCCTCCGGGCGGTCGCTGCGCGGTCGCACCGCGTGCAGGTTCAGCGAGACGGAGAGTCGGGCGGAAGCGGGCAGCGCGGCGCGCAGGGCGCCGACGGCCAGGCCGTGGCCGAGGTTGAGGTGGTGGGCTGCGCGCAGTGCGTCGGCGGCGTCGGTACGGCCGGGGGCATGGGCGCCGGCGGCGTACCCCATGAAGGCGCTGCACCAGGGCTCGTTGAGGGTGATCCAGGTGGGCACGCGGTCACCGAGGGCCTCGGCGGTCAGGGCGGCGTACTCGGCGAAGCGGTAGGCGGTGTCGCGGGCCGGCCAGCCGCCGGCGTCCTCGAGCTCCTGGGGGAGGTCCCAGTGGTAGAGGGTGGCGGCGGGGGTGATGCCGTGCTCCAGCAGTTCGTCGGTGAGGGCGCGGTAGAAGTCGAGGCCGGGCTGGGAGAGCGGGCCGCGCCCGGTGGGTTGGATGCGGGGCCAGGCGATGGAGAAGCGGTAGGCGGTCAGGCCGAGGTCGGCCATCAGGCGGACGTCTTCGCGGAAGCGGTGGTAGTGGTCGACGGCGGTGTCGCCGGTGTCGCCGTTCTCGGTCCTGCCGGGGGTGTGGCTGAAGGTGTCCCAGATCGAGGGGGTGCGGCCGCCCTCGGTAGTCGCCCCCTCGATCTGATAGGCGGCGGTGGCTGCGCCCCAGGCGAAGCCACTCGGGAACGGGCGTCGGGCAGGGCGGTTGTCGGACGGGACCGTGGTCATGGCGGGTGTGCTCCCGAGGAGTTCGGCGGATAGGGGGCCGACCGGCCGAGGGACGCCGGCCCGGGGCCGGTCGGGGGCGAGCGGGTC
This sequence comes from Kitasatospora xanthocidica, assembly GCF_014656195.1. GTDB lineage: Bacteria > Actinomycetota > Actinomycetes > Streptomycetales > Streptomycetaceae > Kitasatospora > Kitasatospora xanthocidica. Next base: position 104,862 of record NZ_BNBY01000016.1, read on the forward strand.
CGCCGGGACGGCTGGTGTTTCAGTGCTTCCTCCACCGCCGGCGCGCCTCGCCCCGGCGCTTCGTGAGCGGGTCGGTGCGGTGGTTGCCGGTCGGACGAGTCGTCGATCGAAGCGCTTCGATTCCTCGCCCAACCTAGGGAACCGGTAGCAGTGCGTCAAGGCGCTTGCCGGGCAACAGGATTGCGCGAGGAGACGCACGAGGTCCAACCACGGCGGGGACGGCCGGGCAGCGGCCGGGGCGCCCGCGCGGCGGCCCGGACAGCTTCCCGTCGAACCAGAGCGCGCCGGACCGCGGCACAGCTCCGCCCCGGCTGCAGGGGTCCTGCTCCTGCGGCCGGGGCGGGGGATCACTCCTACGAGGCCGACGGCTGCGCCTGCGCCTGCGCCTCGACGACCAGCGCGTGGCCGGGGTGGTTGGTCAGGGCCGGGGCCGCGAGGCCGACTTGGGCGAGGTACCGGCCGGTCAGGGTGATCGCGGACGCCCGTCGTGCCCAGGCGGGCCAGGTGTGATCGGGGGAGGAGAGTTCGGGGCGCACCCGCACGGTGTAGTGGGTCTCGGGGGCCAGGCCCGGGAGGCGTACGGGTGCGCCGTTCTCGGTGACGGAGGTCTCCAGCTGGACGTAGGCGAAGACGGCGTGGGTCCGGTCGCGCGAGACGACGCCGTGGACCCAGGCGGCCGGGTCGGGGTGGTCGGTACGGACGACGTCGCCGCCGTGGAGCAGCGGCCGCAGCTGCTTGTAGGCAGTGACCCACGCGGTCAGCGCGGCCAGGTCGTCCTGCGACCAGGTCGAGAGGTCGGATTCGATGCCGGCGTGACCGAACAGGGCGGTGGCGCAGCGGAAGGCGAGTGTGGTGTCGCGGTGGCTGATGTGGGCGGGGGCGGAGCCGATGTGGGAGCCGATCAGCTCGTGGGGCAGGAGCAGGCCGGTCCAGCGCTGGATGGCCTGGCGTTCGATCGGGTCGATGTTGTCCGATCCCCAGATCCGGTCGGTGCGTTCGAGGATGCCGAGGTCGGCGCGGGCTCCGCCGGAGGAGCAGGACTCGATCTCCAGCCCGGGGTGGCGGCCGCGCAATTCGTCCAGGAGCCGGTAGACCGCCGTGGTCTGCGCGTGGACGCCGGGTCGGCCGTCGTGGACGGCGTCGGCGAGGTCGCGGTTGTGGTCCCACTTGAGGTAGTCGATCCCCACCTCCCCGACGAGGGTGCTGAACCGCTCCAGCAGGTAGGCGTGGGCGCCGGGGTGCGCGACGTCCAGGACGTGCTGGCTGCGCTGCTCGAACGGGAGGCGTTCGGGGTCGGCCAGGAACCAGTCGGGGTGGGCGCGGGCCAGGTCGGAGTCGGGGTTGACCATCTCGGGCTCGACCCAGAGGCCGAACTGCATGCCGAGCCCGCGCACGTGGTCGGCGAGCGGGCGGAGCCCGTCGGGCCACACCTTCTCGTCGACGTACCAGTCGCCGAGGCCGGCCCGGTCGTGGCGGCGGTGCCGGAACCAGCCGTCGTCCACGACGAACCGCTCCACCCCGACCGCCGCCGCGGTGTTCGCGAGGGCGCGCACCCGCTCCGGGTCGTGGTCGAAGTAGACGGCCTCCCAGATGTTCAAGGTGACCGGCCGGGCGGAGTTCGGGTGCCGGGGCCGGCTCCGGAGCATGTCGTGGAATCCTCGGCTGATCCCGTCCAGACCCGCGCCGGAGGTCGCGAAGTACACCCACGGGGTTTGGTACGACTCGCCCGCCGCCAGCCGGATCTCACCCGCGTCCAGCAGTTCGCCGCCGCCGAGGACCGTCGTCCCGTCGGCCAGCCGCTCCGCGTACTGGACGTGGTTGCCGCTCCAGGCGGGATGCACGCCCCAGACCTCGCCGTGCCGGAAGCCGAAGTTCTCGGTACCGGCGAGCAGCAGCCCGGCGTCGAAGCCGGTGCGGCCACGCCGGCTCTCCCTCGACCACACGCCCTGCCGCAGCGGAGCGCGCTGCGGGGAGCGCTCCCGGGCCCAGCGGCCCGCGAAGTCCATCAGCTCCGCGGCCTGGGCGGGCACCGGCAGCACGCAGGCCAGCCCGTCCAGGGTGTAGGTGTCCGTGACCGTGTTGGTCAGGGTGTGGCGCAGCCGCACCACGCCCTGCTCCGTCATCTGCAACTCGGTGTCCAGCGCGAGCCCCGCGCCGGCGTCCAGGGCCCGCACGTGTACGGTGCCGCCCCGGCCGTCCTGGGCACGCACGGCGACCGGTTCGGCGAGCTCGAAGCGCAGGGGGCGCACCCGGCCGTCGCGGTGCCCGGACAGGGCCGGACGTCCGAACCAGCCCCAGCCCTGCCCCTGGGAGGGCATCAGACTCCCGGCCTGGTGGCGCGAGGTCCGGCCCATGGCATCGAGCACCTGTGCGGCATCGCCGGCGCGGAAGCCGGGATCGACGCCCCAGTGCAGCACCCGGGGCATCTCGGGTCCGGTGGCGTCGAGCGCGAGGGCCGTGTCACCGGCCGACAGCACGACGAGGTTCGCCTCAGTCATTTCGTCCTCGTTCAGGGGATGGTCCTGGTCCAGTGCCCGGCGGGCGCCACGCCGAACCCACGGCAGCACGACTGCCAGGGGAGACGGGGGCGATGCGGTCACCGCAGTGGTCACCGAGCCGTGCCCGGCGCGGAAGCGTCCTCATCCGCCCGAGGCACGGCCGGAGCCGTCCGGCCCACGGACCCGTTCGGGTCCGTTAGCGCTCACAAACTGCCCTTGCCGACGCGTTCGCCGGTTCGGGCTCCCTTCGTCGGCGGGTTGGTTTCCGCCCCCCCGCCGACGGAGTGCACTCCTAGAGATAACACGTTCGCCCTCGCGCTGAACATCCCATGGCCAGGAATGGACGCAGGAGTCGCGATAGCAGGCCAGGACTTGCAAAGCCGCTCAACAGGCACTACCTGTCGCAGGATTTGAGCAGTGCGTCCACTCCACGGCGGCCTGTATACATCCCATGTCCGATCGCGGGCCAGTTCATCCGCGCCGCACCTCTTGCCGGTATCGCTGAACGCCCGTTGAGGAGGGCACCGCCCACCAGGCCGGCGGCGCCCGCCCCGATCGGCGCGCCGGCGCGGCGGCCCCCTCCGCCGGTCCTGGCTCCACCCCGTCGGTCTCCGGCGGGGTTTGGAAGGGTGGCGGGGATGGCCGGGCCCCGGACCGGCAGCGGTGCGGGTGCCGGCGGTCGGCTGTAGCACGTCGACGCCGATTCCCCGCGGAGTCAGGAGTGCTGAGACCCACAGCGCCGCGTCCGGGGGACTCGCGACCGAGGTCGAAGCCGTGCGACGCGACACGACGACGTCGGCGGCGACCCTGGAGCTGCGCGGCTGAAAGGCTCACTGACCTGCGCGGTCCGGAGGCCGGCCGGGCGGGCCGGTGGTCCCTCGGGCACGTCATGGCGCCGACGTGTCGACGATCCGTTCGAAGAAGAACTCGTGCTTGAGGAAGGAGACGTCGTACTCGTGTCCCGGGTACGGCGGGATCAGCTGCGCGGCCTGGAACAGCCGCCAGCCGTCCCGGAGCGCCGCCACCCCCGTCTCGTACGGCGGCTCGTCGCTGTCGCCGGTGGTGGGCGAGGTGCGGCCGGTGCCGTCGTACCTCGCCCAGCCTACGACGTGGGAGTCCAGCGCGGAGCTGGAGAGGTAGAGCACCAGTATCTGCTGCCGGGCCGAGTCGGTCGTCATGGCGTCTTCCCCCCGGGACGGTTGGAGACCCTGGTCACCCAGTGGTCGAGGTCGTAGCTGTCGTCGCCGGTCAGCGCCCGCCACAGCAGGATGCGGTTGTACCGCTCCAGGCGACCGGTCGCCCCCTCGTACCACGGGAACATCGCGTCCAACTCGGTATTCACCTGTGGGTCGTGGAGATCCGACGTGTCCCACAGCCGTTGTTGACGCACCGTCGGATTGAAGCGGATCTTGAACATGTAGCGCAGCGTGTCGCTGTCGTTGCGCCGGCCCCCGTGCCAGAGGCCGTGGTGCAGAAACACCACCGTCCCGGCCGGGCAGACCAGCCGGTCCTGTCCGAGCAGGTTCTGGTAGCGGCCGGTGTCCGACTCGTTGGTCCGGCGCAGATGGCTGCCCGGCACGCTGAGGGTGCCGCCCATCTCCAGCGTCACCGCCTGCGGGTAGTACATCAGCTGCACGTCGAAGGCGTCCGGACGGACATCGATGATGGCATCCCCGTGCAACGCCTGGGCGTCGCCGCCGTGAGGTTCGCGAGTGTGCACGAAGTGGTGGTCCACCCAGGGCTCGGGGCCCACCATGCTGCGCAGTGCCCCTGCGACCTGCGGCAGTTCGAGCAGCCTGCGGACGAACGAGCCTTCGGGATAGGCCGCGGACAGGGGCGTTCCGTACGGCACCGGCGGCACGTCGTCAGCCAGCACCCCCAGACCCTCGGCGTTCAGCTCGGCCGGGACCACTGCGTCCAGCCGAAGCGATCCGCGCGCGACGAAGCGCGCCATCTGTACTGAGCTGAGCAACTCCTGCCTGTTCTCCATGACGGCAACGCTAGGCCCGCCCGCAACCCTCCCGCGTGGGCCGCGTTCACCCAGTAGTGGTCGATTCTCACCCTGCCGCCCGCCCGGTGCGGGTGAATCGGGGCTCGCGGCCCTGGATCGGACTGCGGACGCCGTGGTAGAACACGTGACCATGCACACGGCCATCGCCCGTCTCGACGAGCCTCCGCAACTCGCCGCCGTCGGCATCGGCGTGCACGGGCCGGCCGGCCACGTGGACGTGTTCTCGCTGCCGGACCTGTGGCAGCTCCATCTGTACAGCTACGACGCCGACTTGACTGTCGACGGTACCGAGCACTCGATCCGCCCCGGCCGGGTCGGCCTCGTACCGCCCGGGACCGAAGTCCGCTACCGCTACCGGGGCCGGTCCGAACACCTCTACGCCCACTTCCGCCTGGGCACCGGGGGAGCGGCCACGAGCATCCCGGTGGTTCAGCAGGCTGGTCCAGAACTGGGTTTCCTCACCGTGCAGTTGCAGCAGGCGTTGGCCGCCTGGCCGCACACGCCATCGCGGGCGGTCGCCGAGGTGTGGGGTGCCCTGTGGCGGATCGCCCGGCTCACCCCGCCACGGGAGCGGAGCGCGCGGGCCGTCCATCCCGCGGTGGCAGCCGCAGTGGCCTTGGTCGAGGCGCGGCTGACGGAGCCCCTGACGGTGCCGGAGATCGCGAAGACCGTGGGTGTCTCCCACAACCACTTGACACGGCTGTTCCGGGCTGCCACGGGGGAGACGGTGGTCGGCTACATCCGGACCCGGCGGATGGAGCGGGCGCGGCATTTCCTGCACGCCACCACGCTCTCCATCACGGCCGTCGCCGCTTCGGTCGGCATTCCCGACCTGCAGGCGTTCAACAAGACTTGCCGTCGTGAACTCGGGGCGTCTCCACGCGGCATCCGTGCCGCCCGTCCCGTCCAGTGACGGCTGGCGCAGACTGCCGGATCGGACCGTGCCCTGCGGTGTTTCACTGGAGTTGGTCTATGGACCATGCCTGATCTCCGTCGAGGAAACAGGCGGCTCGTCGGCTGGGCCGCGGGCGGCCGCCGACGGCGCTGTAGAGGACCGTTCCGCTGGTGCCGGCGGCGGACGGCGCTGTCGGCACCGTGGACGGGGCCGGCGGTGCCCCTTGACCCGGTACATCACCGGGGAGCCGACCTTTCGCCGACTGTGGTGTGCTTCGCCTGCAACACGATCCGGCCCAGCGCCGGATGCTGGCCGATCACGTCGGCGGCCTGGTCGCCCTGCCGGCCGACCTGCCGCGCCGTCCAGCCGTCGCGGACCAGGAGGTCCCGCAACGCGAACTCGAACTCCTGGTCGTCCAGCGCGTCGATGCCGTTCAGGGTCAGCCGCAGACCGGCCAGTCGCGCCGCGCGGGCGCGATCGGCGTTTCGGCGCCGCACCCACCACAGCGCCGCGCCGACGAGGGTTGTGGCGGCGAGAGCAGCGAGGGCGGGCCAGTGCCGGGCGGCGACCCGGGGGCCGGCGGTCGCGGCCTGAGCGAGCAGGGTGGCCACCGCCGGGGCGGCGACACCGGCCGCCATGTGCTCGGTGGCTCCCCGGGGCCGGCGCAGCCACCGGCGTCGCCCGCGAGCCATCACGGCGCCACTGGGGCGGAGGTGGCCGTCGGCGCCGGATTGTTCGGCGTTGCGGTGCCGGTGTCGCCGAAGCCGATGAAGTGGCTCCACAGCCACACCGGCGCTCAGGCGCCGACGATCGTCCAGCCGCTCATTTTCTTCGCGCTCGGCCGCGGGGTGCGTCGGATGTGGCTGTGGACGACGTGGTATCCCTCGGGCACCGGCATCGGATGGTCTCCCCTCCCGTCGGCGGGCCGCCCCTCGCGGCCCGTTCCGCCCTCTGATGTAGCAGTTCCCTCCGACACGAACTGACGGAACGTCGACCATTGATCGCTGGGCGCAACGGGATTCGGGCACAGCTGGTGATTTAACGCCTGGCTTCGAACAGGCGAGCCTGGTGATCACCGATCCGGCACTCCTGGGGCGGTGGGACGGCCACCGCGTTCAGCTGACACCAGATCGTTGCCACGATCTCGCTCTCACCAGCAAAAACGCACTCAGGCTCTGCATACGATCACCCTGTGAATGAAACGCACGGCATAGTTCAGTGGATGATCAACCTGCTCTGGGAAGACACGGTCGAGCAACTCGGGGTCGTTGCTCTCACCGTCGTTGGCATCGGTTCCCTCGCTCGAATCGAGCGGTCACGACGGGCGGCGGGACGTTGATCGCATGAGGTACCGCCAGGCTTAACGTCCGGCTTCGAACACGTGGGCACAGCGATCACTGTTCCGAGTGTTCCTGGGACAGCGGAACGGCCTTCGCGTGATCCTGAACTCGACCAAGAGGTAATGGACTTGTCGCGAAGGCCGTTGTGGTGAGTGTGGTGGAAGAGGGCGTGCAGTGCGAGCCGTTCGCGGAACTGTCACGCTTCCGGGGGGTCTTCTACAACTGCCTGACCGGGCGGCGTGACGCTCTGTTCGAGCGGACCGACGCGGTGCTGTGCACCGAGGGCCCGGTGAAGACCCTGGTCGGCCCACCGCTGCGCCGATTCCTCATGGTCCGCGCCGGCATCGCCATGCGGTTCACGCTTGCCCGCACCAGGGCAGCGGCGTCCGTCACCGGCCGTATTGAGCAGTGGACCCACCGACCGGTGCGTCAGGCGACGCCCGCGGAACCCGTCGCGTCCTACACACGGCGCTCCCTCGATCACACCCTGGAGGCGTTCGAGGCCGCCACACCGACCCGCTTCGAGGAGATGTGCCGCGAACTGGTGGTACGCGACGGATTCAGCGACGCCGTACGGGTCGGTGGCGCCGGGGACCTCGGGGCCGACGCCTGCGCATCTACCCCAGGCCGCGAAGTCGGCGACCGGGGCGGGCCGGGTTGTCGGGCATGGCGGCGTTGCCGGGCGCGGTGGCGGCCGGTGGTGGGGTGTTCCCGGCCCGGTCGGTGCGGGCCGGGAGCGGTGGTTCCCGGTGGTGCGGGTCGGTCCGTGGGTCCGGTCAGGCCCCGGCGCAGGCCTTGGTCACCTCGCCGGCGGCGCCGGCGATCGCCCCGAGGTCGGGCTGCTTGTCGTTGTTGACCTGGTCGATGGCGTTGTCGACGGCCTTGACGAGCTTGTCGGCCGCCTTGTCGAGCTTGCCCCCGCCGTCCTGCCGGACCTTCTTGGCGTCGTCGACGAGCTTCTTCAACGCGTTGACGGTTTGCTGGCGGCGCTGGTCGTCGACGATCTGGCCGACGTTGCCCGCCGCGTCCGAGAGGTCCTGGACGTCTCCGGCGATGCTGATCGCGCGTTTCCCGCAGTCGATGGCTTGGTCGGCTTCCTTGCACGAGGTGAAGAACGGGGCCGCGAGGAGCACCGCGAGTACGGTGGCGGCCAAGCGGTACGGCTTCCTTGTCATGTCAGTATCCCTCCCGCCCTGCTGAACGCCGCGGTGCCGTACGGCGGTTCCGGCGAGGCGGGTGAACGGCTGGCAAATCCTTTTCCTCGTCCTGAATGTGATGCTCAGTCAGTCGTTTTCGGGGGTTCGGCCGGGCGGACCGGAGGCCTCCGCTCCGTTGAGGCCGGCGCAGGCCTGCCGGGCGCCGGCCGGTCCCGTCATCGTGTGGCGGTCCCGGAGAGTTCGGCGACCAGGCGGGTGAAGGTCGGGACGGCCACCCCGTGGGCGTCGGCCGCCCGCAGGATCGCGCCGCCGATGGCGTCGAGCTCGGTCATGCGTCCGGCCTCCGCGTCGCGCTGCATCGAGGACTTCATCGTCCCCGGGACTCGGTCGACCAGCGCGAGCAGCGTCTGGGCGTCCCCGGGTGCGCCGACCACCCGGGTGAGGGCGACGACCTCGGCCAGGGCGGCCAGGAGTTCGGGCCGGTGGGCGGTGCGGACAGTGCCCACGTCGGCGGCGTGGCGGGTGGTGAGCAGGGCCAGCGGGGCGAGGAAGGAGAACTTGCTCCAGAGCATCGCCGTCTCGTCCTCGCACAGTGTCACGCTCAGGCCGCTGTGCCGCAGCCGCTCGGCGAACTCCTGGACGGGGGCGGCCGTCGCGGTGGGCGCGGCGAGTTCGACGGCGGTGAACGGGCTGGTGTGCTCGATCCGTCCGGGAGCGGTCCGGGTGGTCTCGACCCGGATGGTGCCGGCCACGACCCGGGCGGCCGGGTAGCGCTCGCGCAGCACCGCCATGTGCTCCAGGCCGTTGAGCAGTGGCACCACGATGCCGGTGCCGAGCAGGTCCGGGGGGAGCCGGTCGAGCGCGGCCGTCAGCGCCGTCTCCTTGACGGTCACGAAGGCGGCGTCGACCGGCTCGCGCAGCTCGGTGGCCGCCTCCACGCGGGCCGTGAACTCGCCGAACTGCGCGCTGCGGACGCGAAGTCCGTCCCGGTCGATGGCCGCGGCGGTCTCCTCGCCCGCCAGGCAGACGACCCGGTGGCCGTCGCGGGCGAGCAGTGCGCCGATCAGTCCGCCGACGCCGCCCGGTCCGAGGACCGCGACGGTCAGGGGGGTGGTGGTCATGCTGACTCCCGTCAGTGAGAAGGGGGTTGGCGAGGGACGGACGGTCACGGGATGTCCCAGGAGAAACGGCCCTCCAGACCGTCCGGGCTGAGGAAGCCGAATCCGTCGCCGTTGCCGAAGTCGAGGAAGTACGGATCGTCCTCGTACGGGGCGTCCGTGAGCGCGAAGAGGAACCGCCACGGGGCGGGGACCTCGGCCCGGCCGCTCGGGAACGAGGGGAGGCCGCCGATGTGGTCGTGCACGTGACCGCCGTCCGGGAACCGTACCTCGGGGCCCTCGCCGCGCAAGTGCCGCTGGAAGGCCGCGCGTTCGTCCATCGACCGGTCGAGCTCGGGCTCCAGCGGCAGCAGATCGAGGTGGAACTCGACGGGCGTCTCGCCGCCGTCGGGCTCGCGGCGCCACAGCGTACGGCCGCGGGTGCCGGGCGGGCCGATCACGGCGAAGGCGGGGATCCGCCCGCCCGGCTGGACGAGCAGCAGGGCGTCGCCCGCCTCCGGGTCGGGGCCGGCCATCATGCCCTCGTCCGCGGCGAGGAAGAGGTAGGCGAGCCGCGGTTCCTCGCCCGGGACGGGGAACTGGCCGATGAACACCAGCGGTTCACCGGTGGCGGGGGAGAGCGGCCAGGTGGGACCGGCCAGCCAGCACGGTTCGCCGCCGAGCTTGGGGACGGGCGCGGTGATCGGCCGCTCGGACGCCCGGGGGACCAGGCGGAGGCGGGGGAGGAAGGCGGCGTCGTGCGGACCGGTGGCGGTGCCGGTGGGCCGCGGGACCGGCGCGAGGGGCGCGGTCATCGGGTGGCTCCGGTGTCGTCGTCGGCTGCGGTGTCGTCGTTGCCCTCGGTGGCCTGGTAGAGGGAGACGACGTCGAAGCTGAACGGCCCTTCGTGGCGCGGCTTCCGGCCCGGCGCGGACGGCCCCCACGCGGCGGACGACCCCCGCGGCGCGGACGGCCGACCCGGCGGGTGGTGGCAGGAGAGGTGGAGCGGGTGGTGGTGGAGGGTGCCGCGGATGGGGTCGGGAACCGGCAGCCCCTCGGCGCGCAGCGCCTCGACCAGTTCGAGGGCCGGCCAGCCGAGCAGGTCGATCCCGCGGTAGCCGACCGGGCAGACGGGACGGTCGTCGCTCGGGTTCCGGCCGACCGTCACACTGCGGAGGCGGTCGCGGTCGTCCGCGCACAGGGTGACGCTCACCCCGGGCAGCTGGAAGGCCAGCGCCCAGCTGCACCCGCAGACGAAGGTGTTCCGCACCCCGTCGGGCAGCAGCCCGCCGTGCGGGGCCAGCAGTGCGCGCACCGCCGTCTCGGTGAGGCCGAAGCCGAGTTCGGGCAGCGGCGCCGGCAGGCGCACGCCCCGGCCGGGCAGCAGGTCGATGGTCACCCGATCATGATTCCTCGTACGGCGGGCGGACGGGAGACCGGGGCGGGAAACGGTGGGTGATCCGTCCGGGCCTGGCCGGATCGCACCCGTGATCCGGCCGGTCGGGTGATCCGGGCGGTCAGCTGATCAGGTCCGTCAGGGGATCCGGTCCGTCAGGTGATCCGGGCCTCGATGTGGGCGAGTTGGGCGGCGAGGACCTCCTCGAACGCGGCGCGGCGGTCCGCTCCGAGGGGGCGGATGTCGCGGGCGAAGTGGGCCAGGGCGGGGAAGCGGTCGGGGTCGGCGCCGAGCACCGCGACGCGGAACTGCTCCATGGCCTGCTCGTACTCCGTGGGGGTGATGGTGCTGATGCCGGCGTCGGAGGCGATCAGCGCGGCGAGGAGGAGCACGATGCGGTGGTACCGCACCGGGACCTCCTCGTCGGGCAGGCCGGACGCGCGCAGTGCCTGCAGCAGCTCCTCCATGACCAGTCGGGATCCGGTGCCGCCGGACGCGTAGCGTCCCCACACCGCGGCGAGTTGGGGCTGCTCGCCGAAGGCCTCGCGCAGGCGCAGGGCCAGGGCGGTGATGCGCTGCTTCCAGTCGCCCTCGGGGCGGTAGCCGTCCATGGCGGCCAGCAGGATCCGGTCGGCGACCGCGCGAAGCAGTTCGGTCTTGTTGCGGAAGTGCCGGTAGAGGCTGGAGGAGTCGGTCCCGAGCGCTGCGGCGAGTTTGCGCACGCTGAAGGAATCGGCGTCGCCCGTGCGCAGCAGTTCTGCCGCCGTGTCCAGGATCTCCTCGGTCGACCATCGCCTTCGGCCGGTCATCTCGTTCCTCTCGTCCGGGCTCAGCCTAACTTATGCACTTGGTGATGCACGCACTGCGTGCATAATGAGGGCAACGGGCGGCACGGCCAGGACGGCATGCCAGGGCGGCACACCCGTATCCGGTCGGGAGGAGAGAAGGACATATGAGCGAGACCACTGCCCCGGTACGGCCGGCCGCGCCGGACTTCTCGGCGATCACGGCCGAGGAGCTGCGCGCCTACCGCGACGCGGAGAACCGCTTCCGGGCCTCCGGCGCGGCGCGGGCGCTGCTAGGCGAGCCGGACACCGGTGCCACGATCGGCTGGCAGGAGGTCGCGCTGCCCGGCCGTGACCTCCCGGTCCGGGTGTACCGGCGGTGTCGACGGGAGACGGCGAAGCCGACACCCGAGGCGACCTGCCACTCGTGCTCCATGTCCATGGCGGCGGCTTCGTGGGAACGGCGGCGCAGTGCGACTGGACCAACAGCCACCTCGCTGCGGAGCTGCCCGCCGTCGTCGTCTCCGTCGAACACCGCCTCCTCGCCCCCGGCAGCCCGCTCGCCGACGCCGTCGACGACGGCTGGGACGTGCTCCGGCACGTCCTGCGGCACGCCGCGCGGTGGGGCGTCGACCCGGCGCGCGCGGCCGTCTTCGGTGAGAGCTGCGGCGCATTGATCGGCGCGCTGGCCGCCGTCCGGGCCAGGAGGGCCGGCCTGGAACTCAAGGCGCAGGTACTGGTCAACCCCGTGGTCGACGTGACCGGGACGATGTTCGACCACCCCTCGGTCACCGAGTACGCGGACAGCCCGACCCTGACCCTGCCGCAACTGCGGTTCTTCCAGCGGCTCGCCGTCCCGCCGGGCACCGACGCCGGGGCGGTCTCGCCGCTGTACACGGACGACCTGGGCGGGCTCGCTCCGGCGCTCGTGGTGCTGCCCACCCGGGACGCGGTCGCCGACCACGGCCGCCGCTACGCCGAGCGGCTGCGCGAGGCGGGGACCCCCGTGCGGCTCTCCGAATACCCGGGAGCGAAGCACGCGTTCCTCACCTTGCCCGGCGTGGAGCCACAGGCCGGGGCCGCCCGGGCGGAGATCCTCGCGTTCCTCCGCGCGGCCCTGGCGAAGTGACGGAGGGACGACGCACCCCGCCCTCGGCCCCGACGGCGCGACGGCCCGACGCCCCGACGGCGCAACGGTGGAACGTCGACCCCGGCCGGGCCGACCCATGCGATCGGCTCACGTACCGCCCGCTGATCACCGACAATGACGATCCACGAGTGACGGGAGGCGCCGTGCCGCGCTCCGAACCGCTGCCCCGTACCGTCCGCCTGCTGCTGCTCGCCCGGGTCGTCAACCGGCTCGGGGCCTTCTCGCTGCCGTTCCTCACCGCGCTGATCAGCACCGACCACGGGGCGAGCCTGACCGCCGCCGGGCTGGTCAGCGCCGCCTTCGGGCTCGCGACGATCCCCTCGCGGCTGGTCGGGGGACACCTGGCGGACCGGATCGGCCGGCGCACGACCATCGTGCTGGGGCTCTGCGGGTGCGCCGCCGCGCAGCTGGCGATCGCGGCCTCCGCGTCGCTGACCTGGGCGGTCGCCGGGGCGGTGCTGCTCGGGCTGGCCTTCGAGCTCTACGAGCCCCCGAGCCAGGCGATCATCGGCGAGTCCGTGCCGGAGCACCAGCGGGTGCGGGCGTTCAGCCTGTTCAGCGCCGCGCTCGCGGCGGGCGGCATGGGTGCGGGGCTGCTCGCGGCCCTGCTCGGCCGCTGGGACCTGCGCTGGCTCTTCGTCACCGACGCCGCCACGTGCCTGGCCTGCGCCCTGCTGATCCGGCTGGCCCTGCCCCGCGACCGGCCGGCACCGCCCGGCGCGGGCAGGGACGACACCGCCGTACGACCGTTGCGCGACCGGGCCCTGCTGACGGTCCTGGCCACCGGGACCGCCTACGCGCTGATCAACCAGCAGGCCGTGATCACCCTGCCGCTCGCACTCTCGCGGCAGGGCCTGCCCGCCGCCGACGCCGGGCTGTTGTTCACCGCCGCCGCGGCCACCACCGTGCTCGCGCAGCCGCTGATCCGGCTGCCCTGGACGACCCGGCTCACCACACCCGTCGCGCTCGCCCTGGCCCATCTCCTCCTGGCGGTGGGGCTGACCGGCTACGCCGTCGGCCGCACCCTGCCGGTGCTGCTCGCCTCGGCCGCCGTGGCGAGCCTCGGCGATCTGCTGGTCATGGGGCGCGTCTACGCACTGGTCACCGAGCTCGCGCCACCGGGCGGAAGCGGCCGCTATCTGGCGGTCTTCGGTACCAGCTGGGGGATCGCGGCGACGCTCGCACCCGTCCTCGGCACCCAGCTGCTCGCCCGCGCGGGGACGACCGCGCTGTGGTCCGCCATGGCCGTGTTCTGCCTCCTGCTCGCCGCGCTGCACCTTCGGGTGACCCCGGAGTCGGCCCGGTCGACGGTCCCGGGAGACGCCTCGGAAAGCGGCTCGGGAAACGCCTCGGGAGACGTCTCGGAAAGCGCCTCGGAAAGCGGCTCGGGAAGCGCCTCGGGTGACGACCCCCTCGGAGGAGTCGAGCCCTCCCCGGTACGGTCGGGGCCATGAGTGAATCCGATGATCTGTTTGTTGGGCTGCATCATGTCCAGATCTCCATCCCGGCGGGTTCGGAGGACCTGTGCCGGGAGTTCTGGGGCGGCGTCCTCGGCATGACCGAGCTGGAGAAGCCGCCGGTGCTGGCGGCGCGGGGCGGGTGCTGGTTCCGCAGCGGCGGGTTCGAGATCCACCTGGGTGTGGAGGAGGGGTCCAGACCGGCCCGCAAGGCGCACCCGGGCATCCTGGTGAGGGGGCTGGAGGAGGTGGCCGAGCGCTTGGCGGCGGCCGGGCACGAGGTGCTGTGGGACGGCGAGTTGCCCGGCTACGACCGCTTCCACGCCTTCGACAAGCTGGGCAACCGCCTGGAGTTCCTCCGGCCGCGGGCAGCCTGACCGCCTGCCGGCCCTTCCGGAGGTGTCACCAGCACCACTTCCGGGGTTCGGTTTTCCGAACCCCGGATTCGGGGGCCAGCACAATCGATCTTCCGGTCCCGGACGCCCACGATGGAGGGCATGAACGGGATGACGACAGCCGCAGCCCCGGCGGCGCATGACGGGGCGACGGGCACGGCCCTGAGCGGGGACGGACTGCACCGCGAGTACGGGCGGGGCGCGGCAGCCGTCCGGGCCTTGAACGGGGTGTCCGTGGCCTTCGCGCCGGGGACGTTCACGGCGGTGATGGGGCCCTCCGGCTCCGGCAAGACCACCCTGCTGCACTGCCTGGCCGGGATGGACCGGCCGACCCTGGGCACCGTGCGCTGGGGTGGCACGGAGGTGTCCGGACTGCCCGAGCGGCGCTTGGCGGAGCTGCGCCGCACCCGGATGGGCTTCGTCTTCCAGGCCTTCAACCTGATGCCCGCGATGACCGTCGCCCAGAACGTCGAGCTGCCGGGGCGGCTGGCCGGTCGGCCGCCGGAGCGGGACCGGGTACGGGAGGCGCTGGCCCGGGTCGGGCTGGCCGGGCGCGAGCGGCACCGGCCCGGGCAGCTGTCGGGCGGCCAGCAGCAGCGGGTGGCGATCGCCCGGGCGCTGGTCGCCCGGCCGGAGGTGCTGTTCGCCGACGAGCCGACGGGCGCGCTCGACCGGGCGACCGGGCACGACATCCTCGACCTGCTGCGCACGGGCGTCGACGTCGACGGGCAGACGTGCGTGATGGTCACCCACGACCCGGTGGCCGCCGGGTACGCGGACCGGGTGCTGCTGCTCGCGGACGGGCTGCTGGTGGACGAGCTGATCAGGCCGACCGCCGCACAGGTCGGCGAGCGGCTGAGCCGGCTGGGCGGGTGAGCGCGATGAGCAGTCCTGTCCTGGCCCTGTCCGCGGGGCAGATCCGGCGCCGGCCCGCGGCCTTCGCCGGCCTGGCCGCGGCGCTGCTGCTGGCGACGGCGGCGGTGACGCTGTTCGGCTCGCTGGTCGCCGCGCAGGTGACGGCTCCCCGTTCGGTCGCGCGGGCACCGGTGGCCGGGCCGGGCGTGCTGGTGATCGCCGGCGCGTTCGGCGAGATCGCCGTGCTGGTCGCGCTGTTCACCGTGGTCAACGCGCTCGGCTTCACCCTGCGTCAGCAGCACCGTGACCTCGCCCTGCTGCGCACCGTCGCGGCGACGCCCCGTCAGGTGCGGCGGGTGGTGCGCGCCCAGGTCGTGGCGACCGTCCTGCTGGCGGCCGTGCCCGGCTGCGCGGTGGGGCTCCTCGCCGCCCGGGCCTTCCTCGCCGCCCTCCAGCGGCGCGGGATGGCGGCGCCCGGACTGCGCATACCCGGGACGCCGGTGCCGATGCTGATCGCGCTCGGGGTGGCGCTGCTGGTCGGCCTGGCGGCGACCGCGGCCGCGGCCTGGCGGGTCACCCGGCCCGCGCCGGCCGTCGCCCTGACCGAGGGGACGGGCGGTGCACGACCGACCGGAGTGCTGCGGCCGCTGGCCGGGGCGGCCGTGCTGGCGGGAGGGGTGCTGCTGCTGCGGCTGGCCGCGACCAGGCCGGCCGGGGAGCTGGACAAGGCGGCGCAGGCCGCGTTGCTCGGTTCGCTGGTGCTGCTGGCCGCGGTCGCCCTGCTGGGGCCGTTGGCCGCACGGGCACTGGCCGCCGCGCTGGGCCTTCCGGTCCGGGTGCTCGTCCCGCGGGCCGGCTGGCTGGCCGACGCGAATCTGCGCGGCTACGCGGCCAGGCTCTCCTCGGCGGTGGTTCCGGTCGCGCTGCTGGTCGGGCTGGCCGGCACGATGTTGATCATCACCAGCACCGCCGAGCGCGCGGCCCGGGCGAGCGGTGCGATGACCAGCGTGACCAAGGCGAGCGACGTCTGGCTGCGGCAGGCGGAACTCGGACTGCTGGTCTGCTTCGCGGCGGTCTCCACGGTCAACACCCTGGTCGCGCTGACCGCCGACCGGCGTCGCGAGTTCGCGCTGCTGCGGCTGGTCGGAGCGACGCGGCGGCAGCTGCTGCGGATGCTGTCCGTGGAAGCGGTCCTCACCACGGTGGTCGGCGTGCTGCTGGGCGCGGCGGTGGCGGTCGCGGCCTCGGGGGCGTTCAGCTGGGCGGTGCGGGGGACGGTGGTGCCGGCGATGCCGGGCGCCGGTTGCGCCTGGGTGGTGCTGGGCGCGGCGGCCCTGACGGTGCCCGGGATCGTGGGCACGGGGCTGTGGGCGACGGGTGGGTCGGCGGTGGAGTCGGTGGGCGTGGACCGGGGGTGAGGTGACAGGCCGTCGGCGGGGCACGGGCGCGTGTGCCGTGAGGGCGCCTCGCAGAGGGCGATGCGGTGCCTGGGCGGGGAGTACGAGCGGCGGTGTCGGGGGAAAGGACGGCGGATGCGGTGATCCGGTGGCGTCTGGTGGATGCTGGGTCGGCGGGTGAGGTGTGAGGGTGAGGGGTGCGGTGGACGGCGGTGCGCTGGGCGACGGTGAGGCGAAGGCGGTGACACGGACGGTGGCTCAGTGGCGGCCGCGACTGGCGGTGCGGGGTGACGAGGTGGCGTTCGCCGTCCTCGGACTGCCGCTGGGTGTCCTCGGCGGCGTCTACGCCGTCGCCGCCCTCTACGGTGGCGCGCTGTTCTCGCTCACCGTGCTGGGCCTGCCGTTCGTCGTGGCCGCGCTGCTCGGGGCCCGGCGGATCGGCCGGTTGCACCGCTGGCTGGTCGAGTCGCTGCTCGACGAGACGGTGCCCGAACCGGCGCCGCTGCCGCGCCCGCCCGGGATGTTCGCCCGGGGCCGGGCGGTGCTGACCGATCCGGTGGGCTGGCGGGTGCTGCTCTACCTCCTTCTGCGGCTGCCCGTGGGGGTAGGGGGCTTCCTGGCCGCGGTGGGCCTGCCCCTCGGGTCCCTCTGGGTGACGGGATTCCCGCTCTGGGTACGGCTGTTGGAGCCGGGAGCGAGGCCGGTCGGCTGGTCCGACATCGGCGCGGTCCCGGTCGGGTTCCTCCTGCTGGCCACCGTACCCGCCGTACTGCGGCTGCTGAGCCGGGCGAACCGGTCCCTCGCCCGGACGCTGCTCGGCCCGGTGCGCTCCCAGCAGCGGGTGCGCGAGCTGGAGACCGCCCGGGCCACCCTGCTGGCCGAGAACAGCGGACGGCTGCGGCGTCTGGAACGCGACCTGCACGACGGCACCCAGGCACAGCTGGTCGCGCTCGCCATCACCCTCTCCCTGGCCGACGACGCCCTCGCCGACCCGGAAGAGCCCGACCTCGGACGGCTGCGCACCCTGGTCGACCGGGCCCGGGGGCAGACCGACGACACCATCACGGGCCTGCGCCGGCTGACCCGGGGCATCCACCCGGTGGCGCTGGACGGAGGGTTGGCCGAGGCGCTGCCCGGACTCACCGCCACCTCGCCGGTGCCGGTCACGGTCCGGCTGGACCTGCGGGAGCGGCCGGAGGAGGTGATCGAGCGGGCCGTCTACTTCTGCGCGGCCGAACTGCTCACCAACGTGGCCAAGCACAGCGACGCGCGATCGGCGGAGCTCGCCGTGACCGCGGCCGACGGGAGGGTCCGGTTGACCGTGCGTGACGACGGGCGCGGCGGCGCCTCGATCGGCGCGGGCACCGGTCTGGCCGGTCTGGCCGAACGGCTCGCGGCGGTGGACGGGGTGCTGCGGGTGGACAGCCCGCCGGGCGGGCCGACCGTGGTCAGCGCCGAGCTGCCGAGCCGGTTGTGACGGCGGCCCAGGGAGGGTGGGGCCGGTATGAACGACGCTCCTGAACGACGCCGGATGAGCGCCGTGGCAGGAGCGCCACCGGATGAGCGCCGCTGCATGAGCGGCGCCCGTCGGGCATGTCCGGGAGCAGCCCCTCGGCTCAGGAGGTGCCGCTCTCCGCGAGGTAGGTGAGCACGGCCTTGACCCGCCGGTTGTCGGCCTCGGTCGAGGGCAGCTCGAACTTGGCGAACACGGCGGCCACGTGCTTCTCCACCGCACGCTCCGACACCACGAGCTGGGTGGCGATCGACCGGTTGGAGTGGCCCTGCGCCATCAGCTCCAGCACCTCCCGCTCGCGCGGGGTGAGCGCGTCGACCAGGCTGCGCCGACGGCCGCTGATCAGCCCGTTGATGATCTCCGGGTCGAGCGCCGTGCCTCCTGCGGCGACCCGGTGCAGGGCGTCCACGAACTGGGAGGTTCGGGCCACTCGCTCCTTGAGCAGATAGCCGATACCGGCGGCGCCGCCGGCCATGAGCCGGGCCGCCCAGGTGGTCTCGACGTGCTGGGAGAAGACCAGGATCCCGACCTCGGGCTGGGTGGCGCGGATCTCGACGGCCGCCCGGATCCCCTCGTCGGTGTGGGTGGGCGGCATCCGGATGTCCACCACGGCCACGTCGGGGCGGTGCTCGGCGACGGCGGCGACCAGTTCGGGCGCCGTTCCGGCGGTGGCGACCACCGCGCAGCCGCGCGCGGTGAGGAGTTCGACCATCCCGTCCCGGAGGATCACCGAGTCCTCGGCGAGGACGACGCGGAGCTGCTTGTCGGTCATGCCGCCATTATCCAGGCCGTCGGGGGACGGAAAACCGCCCCTCGCAAAAGTCTTCAGTTCAGACTGGACAGTTCAGACTGATGAAATTACCGTGGAATCGTGACCGAGAAGCGAACCGTCCCCGCTGACTCCGCGGCCGTGGCCGCGCGTGAGCTGCGCGCCGTCTTCAGTCGGCTGCGCCGCACCCTCCGGGAGGCGAGCGCCACCACCGACCTCACGCCCTCCCAGGCCGCCGTGCTCAGCCGGCTGATCAACGACGGCCCGGCCTCGGCCAGCGGACTGGCCGCCGCCGAGCGGGTCCGCCCGCAGTCGATGGCCGCCACCCTGGCCGTGCTCGAACGGCACGGCCTGATCGGACGCCGACCCGACCCCGAGGACGGGCGCCGCCAGCTGGTCAGCCTCACCAAGGACGGGCTGGCCCGGATCGCGGACAGCCGCCGGGTGCGCGAGGAGTGGCTGGCCCGGGCGATGGAGGAGCGGTACACCGAGGACGAACGCGCCACCGTGCTCGCCGCGTTGGCCCTGCTCGACCGGCTGAGCGAGCGATGACCGGCCCGGCCGCCCTGCTGGCCCGCCTCCGGGCCGGCCGTCGACTACCCTCCCCCGGGCCGTCCTCGCACCAGCCGTCCTCCCGCCGGCCGTCCTCCCACGGGCCGGACGCGCCGGACGCGCCGGACGACGGATTCAATCGGCGGTTGATCGCCCCGATGGTGCTGGGCTCGGTGCTCAACCCGGTCAACTCCTCGATGATCGCGGTGGCCCTGGTGCCGGTGGGCGCGGCCTTCGGCGCACCGCCCGCCGAGACCGCCTGGCTGGTCACCGGGCTCTACCTCGCCACCGCGATCGGCCAGCCGGTGATCGGGCGGCTGGTGGACACCCACGGACCGCGCCGCCTCTACCTCGCGGGGACGGCCATGGTCGGCGCGGCCGGCCTGCTCGGCGCGCTCGCCCCGTCGCTCTGGCTGCTGATCGTCGCCCGGGTGCTGCTCGGGCTGGGCACCTCGGCGGCGTACCCCGCCGCGATGCACCTGACCCGCAGCGAGGCCGAGCGCACCGGGCGGTCCAGCCCGACCGGGGTGCTGACCGTCCTCGCGGTCGCCAACCAGACCGTCGCCGTGGTCGGCCCGACCCTCGGCGGGCTGCTGATCGGTGCGGGCGGCTGGCGGACCGTCTTCGCCGTCAACGTCCCGCTCTCGCTGGCCTGTCTGGCGCTCGGGGCGGCCCGCCTCCCGGCGACCGTACCGACGGTGCGGGCGGTGCAGGCAGGGACGGCGGAGGAGGCGACGGCTGCGCGGCGCGACCGCCCCGCCGGAAGCGACCGGCTGGACCACGCCGGGATCGCGCTGTTCGCGGTCCTGCTGCTCTCGCTGATGCTGTTCCTGATGAAGCCCGCCCCGGCGCTCTGGTACCTGCCGGTGCTGGCCCTGCTGGCGGCGGTGGCCTTCGCCGTCCGCGAGACGCGGGCCCGTACGCCCTTCATCGACCTGGGGGCGCTCGCCCGCAACCGGCCGCTGATCGCCACCTACCTGCGTCAACTCCTCGGCTACACCGCGATCTACGCCTTCCTCTACGGCTACACCCAGTGGCTGGAGGAGGGGCGCGGACTGTCCGCCGCCACCGCCGGGCTGGTCCTGCTGCCGCTCTCGCTCACCGCCCTCACCGTCTCCGGTCTCACCGGCCGCAGTCCGGCCGTGCGGGGCAAGCTCCTGACCGGGGCCGGGTGCCAGATCGCCGCCTGTGCGGGCCTGTTGCTGGTGCGCGCGGACAGTCCGGCCGTGCTGCTGATCGTCGTCGGTGTGGTGGCGGGCGTCCCGCAGGGCCTGATCGGGCTCGCCACCCAGACCGCCCTCTACCACCAGGCCGACCCGGCCGCCATCGCCTCCGCGGCCGGGCTGCTGCGCACCTTCATGTACCTCGGCGCGATGGCCGCCTCCGCCGCGAGCGCCGCCTTCTTCCCGCACGGCGCGACCACGGGAGGGCTGCACCACCTCGCGCTGTTCATGCTCGGTGGCGCGGCCCTGTTGTTCCTGCTGACCCTGCCGGACCGCTCGTTGGGGCGGCTGGCCGGCCTCGGCAGTACCGGACGTTGACGATGCGTTGACGATCGGTCAGTCGTCGGCGACCGGCGTTCCCCGCCAGGCGTGCACGCCGGGGGTGACCTCGACCACCTCGGTCGGATAGGCGTTCCGGACGAGGGTGAGCAGGGCGCGTTGCTCGTCCAGCCACCCGGCGGCGGGGGAGAGGACGACCCGGAGCGTGGCGCCGGAATCCTCTGCGTCCGAGACCGTCACCCAGAGCCCGCCCGGGCGCCCGGGTTCGATCCGCAGTTCCGGGCCGTGCTCCTCGTCCAGCCAGCGGACCGCGAAGCCCCGGTCGAGCCGGTCCAGGGCCGCCTCCCACTGCCGCAGGTGGCTGTCGGTCACCAGGGTGACGAAGTGTCCGCGTACCGAGTCGGCGGTGACGGTGATCTCGCAGTCCAGCCAGTCGTGCCCGAGCAGGGAGCCCGGGGCGTGCCGGCCGAGCACCCGGACCCGGACGTTGCGGCCGCCGGTCCGACCGGTGCGGCCGGGGGCGTCATCGGTGCCGGGACGGTCCGTCAATCTGATCAACTCGTGCTGGTGCGAAGCGACTTCACTCACGGCGTGCTCCCGGTGGCAGCGGTTCAAGGGCTGACATCCTCGCGCAGGTGTTCGTTCCGGTGCCAGACCGAGGGGCCGCCGTGTTCCCGCCGGGACGCCGGGACGCCGGGAGCTCGCGACGCCGGGAGCCCGGGGCGCCCGGGGCGCCGTACGGCCGACGGCCCGCCGGACCGGGAAGGCCGGGCGGGCCGTGCTGCTGGTGCGGGTCGTGCTCATGCGGCGGGTCCTACTGCGAGTCGTGCCTCGGGTTTTACCGCTGTTCCCGCCGCGGGTCGTGCCGACTGCCCTGCCGCACCGGCTGCCCGCGCGGTGCGGTGGCGGGCGTCGGGTCAGCGGTGGTCCGGGTGGCCGGTGAGGACGGTGGTGAAGATCGGTTCGCCGTGCTGGTGGCCGGTCACGGTGGTGGTGAGGGCGTCCGGGTCCTCGCCGGGGGTGTGCCGGGCGGTGATGACGGTGGGCGCGTCGTGCTCGGCGTACCGGTGGAAGGTGGTGGCCGCGGAGGTGGGCGTGATGGTGACGGGGCTGGTCAGCGCGTTGGTCGCCTGGCGGGCCGCCTCGATCAGCACCATGCCGGGGATGTGGTCGTTGGCGTGGTCGAAGAGGATCGGGTGCCAGAAGTCGGGGGTGAGGTGCCAGGTGCCCGGTGTGCCGGCCGGGGCCAGGACGACGTCGCACGGGCGGAGCCGGCCGACCCGGGCCGGCGGCAGCGGTTCGGCGGTCGGGGCGGGCGCCGGCAGCGCGGCGTCGTCGACGCGGCCGCGGCGGAGCCGCTGGTAGGTCGTGTTCGGGACGGTGGTGAACCGGGCGTACCCGGTGGCGGCCAGGTGCGGGCCGCGCCGGACGACCGTGCTGAGCGTGAAGTCGACGGTGTTGCGGGTGCGGCGCGGCTGGGCGACGAGCTTGGCCTCGATGGCGAGGTCGGTGGGCTTCGCGCCGATCAGGAGCTGGCGCGGGCGGGTGGTGTAGTCGAGGTTCCACATCATGAACTTGTGGTCGAGCGGGACGCCGAACCGGGTGTGGGCGAGGTAGAGGCCGACCTGGCGGATCGTTTCGGCAGCCTGGATCGGGTCGTGCCGGGTGCCGTCCGGGGTGCTGAAGAAGGTGTGCGCGCGGGGCCATTGCGCGGAGACCGCGAAGGTGGTCTCGTTCAGCTGCTCGCTGTCGGTCAGGAAGACCTCGGCGTGGCAGGCCCGGTGGACGTACTCCTTGGCGACGGTGCTGGTCAGGCGGGGTGCCGAGCCGGTCGCCAGGGCCGGGCCGGGGACGGTCTCGGGGGCCTCGGCGCCGGTGAGGGCGGAGGCAGGCGTGCGGAAGGCAAGCAGGGTCATGGGAGCGCTCCAAAGGGCCGGGACGGGCGGGGTGGGCTGCTCAGGGCTCGTAAGATACGTACCTACCGGTTTGCTTTTCAAGGAGCCAAGGCGAAGGTTCGTCGGCGGCCGAGCAGAGCCGGTGGACGTCCCGGCGGGAGGTGCGAACCCTTCCGAGGCTGTGGCGGATTGGTGAATCTCGGCTGACCTGCGGTGATTTCATGACCGAAACTTGACGGGTTCATTATCACGAGGGGGTCGCGTGCGGGAGTGGCGGCCACAAGTAGCAGCCGCCGCTCCGGTTCGGAGGCTCCCGATGGGGGTCCCGGTCACCTCGTCGACTCGTACCGTCCACGCGGTTTTCCCTCGCTCAAAGGCCGCCGGATGTGACCTGGGGCGCAGGATCGTCAGGGCGCTCGGCGGGTAAGATACGGGGTGTTTGGTTTTGTTTGCCGAGCGTTTCGGGTGGGGTGGTTGCGGTGGTGCGGCAGGAACGGGCGGTCCGGACGCGTCGGCTGATCCTTGAGGCGGCGGCGTCGGTCTTCGACGAGTACGGGTACGAGGGCGCCACGATCGGGGAGGTCGTCGCCCGGGCGGGGGTGACGCGCGGTGCGGTGTACTTCCACTTCGCGTCGAAGCGGGAGCTCGCCCAGGGGGTGGTGGAGGAGCAGTTCGGCCGGGACGAGATCCCTGAACGGCAGTGCAAGCTCCAGGAGTTCGTAGACCTCGGCATGGTGGTCGCCCATCTCATGCCGCGTGACCCGCTGTTGAGCGCGGGCGCCCGGCTCTCCCTCGGCCAGGACGTCTTCGGCGACTTCAGCGGCGGCGCCGCGCCCGGGTGGATCGAGCGGGCCGAGGGCGTGCTGAAGCTGGCCGGCGACCGCGGCGAACTGCTGCCGCAGGTGGTGCCGGCCGAGACCGCGTGGCTGGTGACCGGGGCCTGGACGGGCGTGCAGATCCAGTCCCAGAAGATGTCCGGCCGGGCGGACCTGGAGCGCCGGGTCGCGGTGCTCTACCAGCACCTGATGCCGAGCATCGCCGTGCCCGGGGTGCTGGCCACGCTGGACCTGGGGGTGGACCGGGGCGGCCGGGTGGTGGCCGAGCTGGAGGCGGCCCGGGCCGCGGCGGCCGAGCCGGCCTGAGCCTTCCGACCTCGGGCCCGCATCCTCGAGCCCGCGTTCTCGGGCCCGCATCCTCGGTCCCGCGTCCCCAAGTCGGCCTCCCCGGTGCCCTGCTGGCGCCGCGGGGCGCTCCGACGCCGATCGGTTTCCCTCCCGCTCCGAGCGTCCTTCGGGCATCGGCAGGTCCGCGGTCCCAGTCCAGAGGCGAATCCTCCGCCCAAAAACAAACAGCGCGTTCGGTTTTGTATTGACAAACCGTCCGTCCTGTTTTTGGATAGGCGTTGGGTGCTCGACCGATCCCGCTACGCAACCTCGCGGAGGGATCGAGCAGTGGAGCGCCCGCCCGGTCGGTGGCCGTCGGGGTCGCCGATCCGTCTGGATTTGGGGTGGTCATCATGGAAATCCGGGTGCTGGGGGCCTTGGGGGTCCAACTGTGCGGGGTGTCGGTGGTGCCGACGGCCCCGAAGCCTCGGCAGGTGCTCGCCCTGCTGGCCTTACGGGCCGACCAGGTCGTTCCGGCCGGCGTCCTCGCCGAGGAACTGTGGTGCGGCCGGCCGCCGCGGAGTGCGCGCACCACCGTGCAGACCTACGTCCTGCAACTGCGCGACCTCATCGACCGCGCACTCGCCCAGGGGGAGGGCGGTCCGGGGGCGTCCTGTGCGAAGGACGTCCTGGTCACCTCGGCCGGCGGCTACATGCTGAACAGCGGCGGCGGGCTCGTCGACCTCAAGGAGTTCGACCGCCTCGCCGGGCACGGCTACCGCGCCATGGACGCCGGTGACTTCCCGCTCGCCGCCCGCCAGTTGGGCGAGGCGCTCGCGCTGTGGCGGGCTCCGGCCTTCGCGGACGTCCCGGTCGGCGGCCAACTCGCCGTCGAGGCCAAGCGGTTGGAGGAGACCCGGCTCTGCGCGCTGGACCAGCGGATCGAGGCGGACCTGCGACTCGGGCGCCACCGGGTGCTGCTCGCCGAACTCACCGTCCTGGTCGACCGCTACCGCACCCACGAGAGCCTGCACGGCCAGTACATGATCGCCCTGCACCGCTCCGGACGACGAGGCGAGGCCCTGGAGGCCTACCAGCGCCTGCGGAACACCCTGGTAAGGGAGTTGGGCATGGAGCCCTCCGCCGCGCTGCGCCGGCTGCAGCGCTCCATCCTGCTCGCCGGCCCCGAACGGCCCGACCAGGACCAGCCGGCCGCCCTCGCCGAAGAGGTCGCGTCCCGCCCCGCCCGCCTCACCCGGGTCGGCTGACGCGCCGAGGGCGGATCCGGACGGCTGGGAGGACGGAGCGGTGCGGCGGGCGGGCGGCGGTGGCCGGCCCGGTCCACGGCCACCGCCGCGGCCAGGGCGCGGGTGCCGTCATCCACCGGACCGTCGTGCGCGACCGGCCCGTCGCGCCCCGTCGGGCCTGGGCAGGCCCTGGCCAACACCGGTTGACGGCTGCGCCCTTGCCCGTTCCGGGAGTTTCGGAAGTCCGGGGGCACGGGTGAGCCCACTCCCGGGCCGACAGGGTGCTACCGGTCGGCCTTCACCTCGGTGTTCTGGCAGGCGTGCAGCAGCCAGCGGCCGTCGTCCTGCCTGGTCATGACGTAGAGCGGAGCGCCCTCGGAGTCGCCCGCCGCGGAGTGGTAGACCTGGCGGACCTTGACGGCCGCGACGTCGGGCCGCAGGAAGCGGACGTGGGCCACCTCGTAGGTGACCTTGCCGTCCCAGGTCGCGGCGGGCAGGACGGCGCGGGTGAACTCGGCGATCGCGTCGAGGCCGATCAGGACCTTGCCGTGGGCGGTGGTCCACAGGGCGTCGGGGTGGAAGAGCGCGAGGAAGCCCTCGGCGTCCTTGGCGCGCTGGGTGCGTTCGACGGTGGCGACGACCTGCTCGATGGCGTCGATGTCGGCGGCGTGGGTTTCGGTGGGCCGGGTGGTTGCGGCTTCGGTGTTCATGGAGATCATCCTGACACCTCAAGTCGACTTGAGGTCAAGCGGATTCCGGCAGGGAACGGAGGGTCAGGTAGTCACCGAGGCGGGCGGCCGCGGTGAGCATGGCGAGGCCGCGGGCGGTGAGGCGTCGCTGCCAGCCGTCGAGGGCGGCGGCCAGCTCCTCGGTGCCGCCGGCCGTGCGGATCTGCCGGACCACGGTGGCGATGTGGTGCAGCGGGTAGCCGCCCCGGCGGAGCAGGTGGGCGAGTTCGGCGTCGCGGACGTCGGCCGGGAGGTAGCCGCGGTGGCCGGTGGTGCGGTCGCGGGCCGGGGTGAGGATCCCGGCGGTCTCCCAGGTGCGCAGGGTCGCGGGCGTGAGGCCGAGCCGGTGCGCGACCTCGCCGATGCTGAGCGGGCCGGACGGCGTCGGAGGGGCGAGCGGGCCGGACGGCGTCGGACGGTCCGGCGGGCCGGGGGATGAAGCGGCCGTGGCGGTGAGGTGATCGACGGCCTCCCGGACCGCGGCCAAGGTCTCCCGGTCGCGCAGGAGTTGGGCGTGGCCGCGGTCGAGGGCGGTCAGCGCCCCGTCGAGGCGCTCGGCGTGGACGGCGGTCATCACCTGGCCGGCGGTCGCGTGCCCGTTGGCCGCGACCAGGGCGAGGAAGGCGCGGAGGGCGGCCGCGTGCAGCTCGCTGTAGATCCGGTAGCCGGTGGGGGTTCGGGCGGCCGGCGGGAGGCAGCCGTCGCGCTCGTAGTTGCGGACCGCCTGGGTCGAGATGCCGTGTTCGCGGGCGAGGTCGGAGGGGCGCATGCTCGTCTTCCGTTCGGGCCCGTTGGAGACTTCTCCGGGCCGTTCTCTTGGCATTCAGGGGCCTGGCTCGGGCAAAGTCTCAACCGTTCTTTCAAGGATACGCTTGAGGCTCATGAGTCAGGACATTCACGCCTTCGTCGTCCCGTCGTGCGAGCTGCTGGGGCTCGGCGAGCCGACGCATCAGGAGCCGGCCTTCGGATGGGTCCGCAACGAACTGTTCGCCCGGCTGGTCGACCGGGGCTTCCGGTCGATCGCCCTCGAAACCGACCGGGTGGCCGCGCTCGCCGTGGACGACTACGTCCGGGAGGGCGTGGGCACCCTGGACACCGCGATGGCCGAGGGCTTCTCGCACGGCTTCGGGGCGCACGAGACCAATCGCCGACTCGTCGCCTGGATGCGCGAGTTCAACCGGAACCGGCCGCCCGCGGACCGGCTCTCCTTCCACGGCTTCGACATCCCGACCGAGAACTACAGCGCCCCCAGCCCGCGCCGCTACCTTGAGCACGCCCGCGACTACGTGCGGCCCGACCGCGGCCCGGGCACCGCCACGGGCCTCGGCGCGGGCTCCGACACGGGCCTCGACATCGCCGGACCGGCCGGTGAGGACGAACGCTGGAGCCGGGCCGAGGCGGTGCTGGACCCGGTGCAGTCACCCGGTGCCACAGCCGAGGCCGGGAGGCTGCGGTGCATCGCCGACGACCTGTCGGTCCGGCTCCACGCCCGGGCACCGGAGTCGATCGGCGCGACCTCCCCGGCCGAGTGGCACCGGGCCCGGACCTGGCTGACGGCGGGCATCGGCCTGCTGCGCTACCACGCGCAGTCGGCGGTCCGCGGCCTCACCCCGAGCGACCGGCTGAGCGGCCTGATCGGCCTGCGGGACACGCTCATGGCGCAGAACCTCCTCGACATCCGCGACCTGGAGGCGCGGCGCGGGCCGACCCTGGTCTTCTCGCACAACCAGCACCTGCGCCGCAGCCCGAGCGGCTGGGCGCAGGGGGAGTTGGACTGCGGGTGGAACAGTGCCGGTCGCATCGTCGGCGCGCTGCTGGGCGAGAGGTACGCCTTCGTCGCCGGGAGTCTGGGGCGCAGCGAGGCGATCGGGCTGGGCGAACCGGCATCGGGAACCCATGAGGCTTTCCTGCAACGGCGCGGCACGGCCTGGGAGTTGACGGGAGCCGTCCTGCCCGCCGGAGGCCGTACCCGCACCGACACCGAGCCGCGGCAGGGCTACTTCCCGCTCGACCGGGAGGTCCTCGACGGGGCGGCCGCGCTTCTGCACATCGGTGACGGCGCGGCGGTGGCACCAGCAGAGGCGGCGCCGTCGGCCTGAGGACCGGCCGGGCCCGGGTAGGCCGTGCGCAGATGGGACACCAGGGCGGCGGTCGGCGGCGCGGCGGGCCGTTCGCTCGGCCAGGCCAGTGCGATCCGCACCAGCGGGACGGGGCCGGCCAGGGGGCGGACCCGCAGGCCGGGGACGGCGCCCGGGTCCGGCAGGACGGCGACGCCGAGGCCGTGCGCGGCGAGTTCGGCCAACTGCGGTGGCGCGGCGGCCTCGACGCCGACGGCCGCGCTCGCCCCGGCCGCCGCCAGGGCGCGCTCCAGTGCGGTGCGCAGGCCGGTGCCGCGCGGGGTGCTCACCAGGGCGTGCCCGTCCAGCGCGGCGACCGGGAGCGGGGCGGTCCCGCTCCCGAGCGTGCGGTGAGAGCCGGTGTCGGGCGCGGTGCCGTCCGGGCCGGGCTCGGCCGGGACGTCCGCGAGCGGGTGGTGTTCCGGGCAGGCCGCGACCAGCGGAACCTCCAGCACGGTGTGCAGGGTGAGCCCGGCCAGGGTGGTCCAGCCGTCGTCGTCCGGGCGGCCGCTCGCGGCGGTCGGCAGGCCGATCACGGCGAGGTCCAGCCGCCCCTCGCGCAGGGCGGCGAGCATCCCGGAGGTGGTGTCCTCGGCCAAGGAGAAGTCGATGCCGGGGTGCTCCTGGCGGAAAGCGGCGAGCGTGGTGGCGAGCCCCGGGAAGGTGCCGAGCTCGGACGGCGGGGTGAGCGCCGCCCCGGCGACCATGCCCAGCCGTACGTGCCCGCGGCGCAGCCCGCCGAACTCCGCCGCCGTGCGCCGGGCCGCGGCCGCGGAGGCGAGCGCGGCCCGGGCGTGCGGCAGCACCGCCTCACCGGCGGGGGTGAGGCGCACGGTGCGGCCCGAGCGGTCGAGCAGCGGGTGCCCCAGTTCGCGCTCCAGCTGCCGGATCTGGGAGCTGACCCCGGGCTGGGTCAGGTGCAGCAGCTGCGCGGCCCGGGTGAAGCTGCCGTGCTGGGCGACGGTGACGAAGTACTGGAGCTGCCGCAGTTCCATAACTGCTGATCATAGGGGGCAGAACTCCCCGGTCTTGGACGGGCGTACGGATCCGGCCGCAGGCTGGACGCATGGAAACCGTGCCGCAGAACGCCGTGCCGCAGGACACCGTGCCGCAGGACACCGCGCCGCCCACCGCGCCGCCGATCCCGGACGCCGGGCAGACCCGGTGGGTCCGCGAGCAGATCGCGGCCGAGCGCCTCGAACTCGCCGAGGTGCTCGCGGGCCTCACCCCCGAGCAGTGGAACGCGCCCTCGCTGTGCGGGGGTTGGCGGGTCCGCGAGGTGGCGGCGCACCTGAGCACCGGCTTCCGGCACTCGACGGCGCGCACGCTCCTCGAACTCGCCCGCTCCGGCGGCAACATCCACCGCATGTCCGACCGGATCGCCCGCCGCGACGCCGCCGTCATGACCGAGCGCGAACTCGCGGCCGCGATGGCCGACCACGCCGACGACCCGTGGCGACCGCCCGTCGGCGGCCGGATCGCGGCCCTCGCCCATGACGCCGTGCACGGCCTCGACATCACCCTGGCGCTCGGTCTGCCCGCCCGCCTGCCGGTGGCCCGCGCGACGGCCCTGCTGGCCGGGGTGTCCCCCCGGACGCTGCGGTTCTTCGGTGCGCGGCTCGGCGGCGTCCGCCTGGTGGCGACGGACGCCGACTGGTCGTACGGGCACGGCCCGCTGACCGTGACAGGACGGGCGGAATACCTGCTGGCGGTGGCGTACGGGCGGCGGGTGCCGGAGGGGCTGCTGGCGGGGCCCGGCGCTGGGCGGTTCACCCGGGGCGGGTGAGGGGGCGCGTTTTCCGGGCGTCCGTGACTACGATCGGAAGAAGCCCTTCCGGATGGTGGTGAGACGGAAGCCAGGTCGCCGATGCCCCCGAGGTCCGAGCAGTGGCCGCCGTACGTGCGGGTCGCGCCGTGGTTGCTGATCGTCGGCGGGCTGGTGTGGAACGCGCTGGAACCGGCCGACTACTGGGGTGATCCGCTGCTGGCGGCGGCGGCCGTGCTGGCGGGCGCGCTGCTCTGGCTGCGGGACACCGTCGCGGTCGGGGTGGCCAATGTGACCGGGATCCTGCTGCTGTCCACCCAGGACGGGTCGATCGGGACCGGGGACGGCTACCTGGAGCTGGCGAACACGGCCTTCGCCGCGCTGCTCGGCGTCGGGGTCAACCGGGTGGTGGCCCGGCACGGGCAGCGGCTGGAGCGGGTGCGGTCGGTGGCGGAGGCCGCGCAGCGGGCGGTGTTGCCGGAGCCGCCGGGACGGGTGGGCCGGCTGGCGGTCGCGGCCTGCTATCGGGCCGCCCAGGACGAGGCGCTGATCGGCGGGGACGCGTACGCGCTGCAGGTCACCCCGTACGGCGTGCGCGGGCTGATCGCGGACGTGCGGGGCAAGGGGCTGCACGCGGTGGGGGCGGTCTCGGTGCTGCTGGGGGCCTTCCGGGAGTCCTCGCACCGGGTGGCCGACCTGGCCGCGCTCGCGGACGCGCTGGAGGACTCGCTGCTGCGGGAGGCGGACCGGCTGAGCGAGGAACTGCGGCTGGAGGGGTTCATCACGGCGCTGCTGGTGGAGTTCCGGCCCGGGGAGGACGCGGTGCGCACGCTCGACTGCGGGCACCCCGGCCCGTACCTGCTGTGCCCCGGCCCGGTGCCGCAAGGCGGCGGATCGCGGGTGCGGCGGCTGGACGCGGCCGACCCGGGGCTGCCGCTGGGGATGGGCGGGCTGGGGATCGCCCGGCCCGCGCCGGAGACCCGGCCGTTCCCGCCCGGGTGCACGCTGCTGCTGGTGACCGACGGCGTGACCGAGGCCCGGGACGCGGCGGGGGAGTTCTACGACCCGGTGCTCGGGCTGGCCCCGCTGGGACCGTTCGCCGGCCCGGACGAGGTGCTGGACGCCTTGGTGGCGGACGTCGAGCGGTGGGCCGGCGGACCCCGGGACGACGACATGGCGGTGCTGGCGATCACCCACCGGGCGGCGGACTGAGCGGAAGAGCCGGCCGCAGCACGGGTCGGCGACCGGGGGCCGATGACCGGGCTCGGCGACCGAACGACCGGCCGGGACCCAGTTCGACGGTTGCCGACGGTCACGGCGATATCACGATGAGGTGACGCTCGGGTGGCACTCCACGGGATCCGGCCAAGTTGAGTGGCACCGTCCGGTGGCCGGAAAGATCGTGTCCGGATACCGGACGGTGGAATGGACGGTCCGGCCCGGTGGTGCCCCGTACTCCCCTTGCCCCGTGGCCCCTTGGCCGACCGGCGGTGCGGGCGCCGTGGCCGGTCCATAAGGGGCCGTAGGAGAAGCGCAAGGGGTGGCCGGGGGAGTGGCGGGATCGGGCCGACCTTCGGTTCGTCCGGAAAGGGACCTGATGCTTGCCCCGTTCGAAGGGGTGACCGAGAGTCGAACCGATGAATGAGAAGCCTCACCCCAGCCCGGCCCGTCTGCTCGGCCACCGCGACTTCCGGCTCCTGCTGACCGGAGCCGCGGCGGCCCAGACGGGCAGTCAGGTCACGCTGGTCGCCCTGCCCCTGGTGGCGGTGATGGTGCTGGACGCCACCCCGTTCGAGGTCGGCCTGCTGACCGCCGCCGAGACCGCCGCCTTCCTGCTGGTCGGCCTGCCGGCCGGCGCCTGGCTGGACCGGATGCGCAAGCTGCCGGTGCTGATCCGCGCCGACCTCGTGCGCTGCGTGGCCGTCGGGTCGATCCCGCCGGCCGCGGCACTCGGGGTGCTGACCATGCCGCAGCTCTACCTGGTGGCGCTGGTCACCGGGGTGGCGACGGTCTTCTTCGACGTCGCCCACCAGTCCTTCCTGCCCGCCGTCCTGCCGCGCGAGCAGTTGGTCGGCGGCAACGGGGCGTTGGAGACGGTCCGTTCCTCGGCGCAGATCGCCGGGCCCGGGCTCGGCGGCGGGCTGGTCCAGCTGCTCGGCGCGCCGCTCGCCATCGTGGCCGACGCCCTCGGCTACCTGGCCTCCGCGCTGCTGCTCGCCCGGATCAAGGTCGAGGAGCCGCGGCCGGAGCCGGAGCCCGGGCGCTCGCTGCGCGCCGAGGTCGGCGAGGGCGTCCGATTCGTGCTCGGGCACCCGCTGCTGCGGGCGATCGCCACCGCCACCGCCGTGTCCAACCTGTTCGCCGCGGTACTGATGGCCGTGCAGACGGTCTTCTGGGTACGGGTCCTCGACCTGTCGCCGGGAGTCATCGGCATCCTGCTGTCGACCTCCGCCGTCGGCGGACTGGCGGGCGCGCTGTGCGCCGGGTACCTGGCGCGGCGGGTCGGGCAGGCCCGGCTGATCTGGCTGTCCACGGTGGTGACGGCGCCGTTCGCGGTGCTGTGGCCGTTGTCCGGCGCCGGTGCGGGCGTGGTGCTGTTCGGCCTGGCCTCCGGGGTGGTGCTGTTCGGCGCGGTCGCCTACAACGTCGCCCAGGTCAGCTTCCGGCAGAGCGTCTGCCCGCCCGAGCTGCTCGGCCGGATGAACGCCACCATGCGCTTCCTCGTGTGGGGCACGCTGCCGATCGGCGCGCTCGGCGGCGGCATCGTCGCCGACTCGGCCGGGCCGCGCACCGCGCTGTGGCTCTGCGCGATCGGCTTCCTGCTCGTGCCGGTGCCGCTGCTGCTCTCGCCGCTGCGAGGGATGCGCGACCTGCCGGGTGGCGCAGCGCCAGGTGGCGCGGCACCGGGTGCCGAGGACGACAGCGGTACCGCCCAGGAGGCCGCAGCCGAGGAGACCACCCCCGCCCAGGAGCCCGCCGCGAGCCCCACCACCTCCTGACCGAACCAGACCTGCCGAACCAGACCTGCCGAACCTGCCGAGCCGCGACCGGAAACCGGAGACCGTTCCCGTGCACGCCAGCATCACCGCCGCCTACCTCGCCCGGTACCGCAAAGCCGCCGCCGACTCCCCGGCCGAGCTGCTCCCGCTGACCGGTGCCCAGCGGCGCTTCCTGATCACCCGCCGACTCGCACCGCAGACCCGCTCCGACGTCGTCCCGCTGTTCTTCGCCTACCCGCGCGGCACCCTCGACGAGCGGCGGCTGGCCCGCGCCGCCGCCGCGGTCGCCGCCCGCCACCCGGCCCTGTGCGGCGGCTTCGCCACCGTGCGCGGCACACCCGTCCTGCGCACCGGCGGCCCCTCGGCCGAGGCCGCCCGGATCGCCGTCGCCCCCGGCGGCACCGCCCGCGAAGCGCTCCGCACGGCCCTGCTGGACTGGCCCGTCGACGGGCCCGCGCTACGCCTGCTCTTCGCCCGGGAGCCTGACGGCGACGAGGAGTTGCTCGCCCTCGCCCTGGACCACGCGGCCTGCGACGAGCAGTCCCTCGGGGTGCTCACCGCCGAGCTGAGCCAGGCCTACGAGGCGGACGAACCGCCGGCCGCCGGGCCCGCGCCACAGGCCCTCGCCGACTACCGGCAGGCGGTCGAACTCCAGCTGGCCGCCGAGGACGCCGCCGGCGGCCCCGCCGCGCAAGCCCACTGGGGCCGGCGACTCGGGGGCCTGACCGGGGCGGGCGGCGGCGCGGCCGCCGCCACCGGGATGCTCACCGAACGGCTGCCCGCCGCCGAGGGCGCCGCCCGCGGCGCGGTCTTCCCCGCCCTGCTGGACGCCGTCGGCGCCGCCGCACACCGGCTGCAGCGGGAGGCCGGACCGCTCGCGCTCGGCTACCCCTGGGGCGGGCGCCCGCCCGGCGCGCCCGCCGCGCTCGGGTGCTTCCTCAACACCCTGGTGCACCCGGCCGGTCCGACCAGCCCGGCCGGTCCGACCAGCCCTGCCGGTCCGGCCAGCCCGGCCGCGCCGGTCGGCACGAGCGACCTGGACGCCCTCGCCGACGCCTGGTGGGACGACCTCGACCACGCCGGCACCCCGTTCGACGAGGTGGTCCGCGCCGCCCGTACCGCCGGGGCTCCCTGGTCGGGCGCGCTGGACGCCATGCTCACCCTGGAGGACCTGCACCGCCGCCCGCCGCTGGTGCTCGGCGGCACGCCCGGCCGGGAGACCCACCTGGCCGGACGACCGCTGGCCGCGCCGCTCGCCGTCTCAGCCTCGCACGGCGACGACCTGCTGGTCCGGCTCGCCTGGGACAGCGACCGCTTCCCCGAGGCGGACGCCCGCGCGGCCTTCGACGACCTGCTTGCCGTGCTGCGCCACCACCTGCACGCCCACGTCTGAACGTCCGTACCTGAACGTCCCCACCCGGACGTCCACTTCTGAACGTCCGTACCGGAGAACGCCCGAACGCCACGCCCGAACGCGCCCGCCCCGGACGGGGCGTGTGCCGCCAAGCGTCGCGCCCGAGCGCGCGCACCGACGCCCCGCACCCCACGCCGCGGGCCCGAACTCCCCCACCGGATCCGCCTCTCCGGATCCACCGCGCCCCGCCGGGGCGTGCCCGCACGGGCACATCCGCGCGGACGCCCGGACCAAGAACCCGGTCCGCACCTCACCCCGGTGCGGACCGGCCCACCGGCCGGAGCGGGACCACCCCACACCCGCCACCGGCCACCGCAGTGCCGACAAGCCCACCACACAAGGGAGCCGCCCATGTTCGCACTCTCTCCGTCGCAGGAGATCGTCTGGCTGCACGAGCAGATGCTGCCCGGAAGCCGCGCCTACAACTTCACCGCCGTCCTCGACCTGTGGGGCGCCCTCGACCGGGACGCGCTGCACGCCGGTCTGGCCGCCGTCCTGGACCACCACCCCGGCCTGCGGCTGGAGTTGGTGCCCAGCGCGGAGGGGCTGCCCGGGCAGCGGGTCGCCGAGGGATGTCAACCGGAGCTGCGCCACAGCGACTTCGCCGCCGAGGCGGATCCGGAGGCCGTCTTCCGGCAGCTGCTCGCCGCCGAGGCCGAGGAGCCGCTGGACACCGAGCGGGCGCCGCTGCTGCGCTGGCACCTGGTCAAGCTCGCCGAGGACCACCACCGCCTGGTCCACGTCGAGCACCACCTCGTCCACGACGGCCACTCCTTCGCGATCCTGCTGCGCGACCTGTTCACCGTCTACCGTGCCCGGGTCCTCGGCGAGTCGTACGAGCTGGCCACCGCCCCCTCGTACGAGGACCACGCGCGCTCGGCCGCCGGCGTCTCCCGCGACCGCGCACTCGACTTCTGGACCAAGGAGCTGACCGACGCGCCGCGCGAGGTCACGCTGCCCGGACTGGCCCGGCCGGGCACCGAGCGCCGCCACCGCGGCGGGCAGCTGCGCCAGGCGATCGGCGCCGACCTCGCGGGGCGGCTGCGCGAGCGCAGCAAGACCGACGGGCACACCCCGTTCAGCACCCTGCTGGCCCTGCTCGCCGAGCTGCTGCGCCGGCACAGTGGGCACCGCGAGCTCGTCGTCGGCACCGCCGTCGGCAACCGCCCGGAGGGCTTCGAGGGCACCGTCGGGATGTTCGTGAACACCGTGCCGCTGCGTCTGCGGCTGGACCCGGCCGCGCCCGGCACCGAGGCCGTGGACGAGGTCACCGACGTCCTGATGCGCGCGCTGCCGTACCAGGACCTGCCGGTGCAGGAGCTGACCCGCCGGCTCGGCCTGCACACCAGCGGCGCCGACAACCCGCTGTGGAACGTGATGTTCAGCGCGCACGACGCGGCGCTGCCGGACGTCCAGGCGCCCGG
Organism: Kitasatospora xanthocidica; assembly: GCF_014656195.1. Classification (GTDB taxonomy): domain Bacteria; phylum Actinomycetota; class Actinomycetes; order Streptomycetales; family Streptomycetaceae; genus Kitasatospora; species Kitasatospora xanthocidica. The sequence goes on from NZ_BNBY01000016.1 coordinate 140,323, forward strand.
GCTGGAGGTCTCGCTGTACGAGGGCTTCAACACCGGCACCACCCGCTTCGACCTCGACCTGGTGCTGCTGCCCGACGACCGCCGGGTGGTCGGCGAGAAGCACGGCGCGGCCGGGATGACCCTGGTCTGGGACTACGACGCGGACCTGTTCCGCGAGTCGGAGGCGGTGCTGCTGTCCGAGCGGCTGCTGGAGCTGCTGCGCTGCTACCTCGACCAGCCGCAGGCGCCGATCGCCGAGCTGGCCCCGGCGCCCGAGGCCGAGCCCGCCGCCGGGCCGACCGCCGAGGAGACCGCCGCCGCGGCCCCGCTGCTCGACCCGGCCGCCGCCCACGACCCCACCGCGCTCGCCCTGCTGGCCGGCACCGAGCGGATCAGCTACGGCGAACTCGACCGCCGCGTCACCGAGTTGGCCGAGCGGCTGCGCGCCGCCGGGGTCACGCCCGGCCAGCCGGTGGCCGCCGTGCTGCCGCGCGGCGCCGACAGCGTGGTGGCCCTGCTCGCCTGCCTGCGCCACGGCGCCGTCTACGCGCCGCTGTCCACCGAGGACCCGGCGGCCCGGCTCGGCCTGCTGCTGGAGCGGCTGAGCCCGGCCCTGGTCCTGGCCACCCGGCAGAGCGCGCTCGCGCTGCCCGCCGAGGGCGTCACCCCGGCGCTGCTGGACGGCCCGGCCTTCCCGAAGGCCGAGCCGACCGCCGTCCTGGACGGTGCCGCCTACCTGATCCACACCTCCGGTTCGACCGGCGTGCCCAAGCCCGTCCGGGTCGGCCGCGCGGCGCTCGCCGGGTACGTCGCCGCGATCGCCGCCCGGTACGGGCTCACCTCCGCCGACCGGGTGCTGCTGTTCGCCCGGCCGTCCTTCGACGTGGCCCTGGAGGAGGTGCTGCCCGCGCTCGCGGCCGGCGCCGCCCTGGTCGTGCCGCAGCGCGAAGTGCCCACCGGGCCCGAGCTGGTGGCCGTCCTGGCCGCCCGCGGCGTCACCGTGGCCAACCTGCCGACCAGCTACCTGCTCGCCGTCCGCGAGGACCTGCGCGAGGCGCTGCGCGACGGCCGCTGGACGCCCCGGCTGCTCGTCCTCGGCGGTGAGCGGCTGCCCGCCCGGGCCCTCGCCGACCTGACCGGGGCCACCACCGTGCTGAACGCCTACGGGGTCACCGAGGCCACCGTCACCTCCACCGTGTACGAGGTGACCGCGGCCGACGTCGCCGAGGACGGCGAGATCCCGCTCGGCACCGAACTGGACGGCGTGCGGATGCACGTCCTGGACGACATGCTGCGCCCGCTCCCGGCCGGCTGCGTCGGCGAACTCGTCGTCGGCGGAACCATGGTGGCCGACGGCTACCTCGGACTCCCGGAGCCGACCGCCGCCCGCTTCGTCACCGTCCCCGCGCTCGGCGGCGCCCGGGTCTACCGCACCGGCGACCGCGGCTACCGCGACCTGGACGGCCGGCTCCGCTTCCTCGGCCGCGCCGACAACCAGGTCAAGCTGCGCGGCCACCGGATCGAACTGGAGGAGATCGAGGCCGCCGCCTCCGCCGAACTCGGCGGCCGCTCCTGCGCGGTGGTGCTGCACACCGACCCGCGGACCGGGCCCCGGCTGCTCGGCTTCCTGGAGGGCGCCGACCGCCCCGACCAGGCCGCCCTGCACGAGGCGCTCGCCCGCCGGCTGCCCGGCGGACTCGTCCCGGCGAGCTGGACCGCCGTCGCCGCGATGCCGACCCTGCCCGGCGGCAAGCCCGACCGCGCCGCGCTCACCCGGCTCGCGGACCGGGCCGGCGACACCACCGCCGAGGAACCGGCCGCGCCGAGCGCCTTCGCCGACCCCGGCCAGGAACTGATCGCCGCGGCCTGGCGCGAGGTGCTCGGCCACGACCGCTTCACCGCGGACTCGCACTTCTTCGAGGTCGGCGGCCACTCGCTGCTCGCCGCCCAACTCGCGGCCTACCTGGAGCCGCACCTCGGCAGCCGCCCGCCGCTGCGCACCCTGTTCCGCCACGCCGTGCTGGCCGACCAGGCCCGCGCCCTCGCCGGAGGTACCAAGTGACCGCCCCCTCCGCCGTCCTGGAAGACGGCCACCGCGAACTCGTCGACGCCTTCGAGAGCTTCATCCGCCGCGAACTCGTGCCGCTGGCCGCCGAGCTGCCCGAGACCGCCGACCAGGTGCCGGGTGACCTGCGCCGCTACGTCCGCAAGCGCTCCGCCGCGCTCGGCTTCTACGCGGGCGACTACCCCGAGGAGCTCGGCGGCTCCGACATGCCCTTCACCGCCGTCGTCCTGCTGCACCACGCCGCCGGGCGCAGCGGCTGCGTCCTCGCCCCGTACGCGCTGGCCGGCTCCGACGGCCCCAGCCCGCTGCTGCGCAACGGCACCCCCGAGCAGGTCGAGCGCCACCTCGTCCCGCTGGTGCGCGGCGAGCAGACCCGCTGCCTCGCCCTCACCGAGCCGCACGCCGGCTCCGACGCCTTCCGCCTCACCACCACCGCCGTGCTCGACGGCGACCGCTGGGTGCTCAACGGGCGCAAGACCTTCGTCAGCAACGCCGAGCACGCCGGGATCGCGCTGGTCATCGCCGCCACCGACCTCGGCGACGGCGCCGGCCCCACCAGCGGGGCGACCGCCTTCGTGCTGCCGATGGACCAGCCCGGGCTGCGGATCGGCCAGCGCTACGAAGGCATGTCCGGCGAGCCGCTGTTCGAGCTGCTGCTCGACGGGGTCACCGTCGGCCAGGAGGCCGTGATCGGCGGCGAGGAGGGCATCGGCGCGGCCACCGCCCTCGCCATCGACAGCCTCTCCCGGGGCCGGCTGGTGGTCGCCGCGATGTGCAACGGCATCGCCGAGTACGCGCTGCGCGCCGGCGTCGAGTACGCCAAGGAGCGGCGCGCCTTCGGCCGGGTGATCGGCGAGTACCAGCACGTCCAGGAGCACCTGGTCACCACCCGGGCCGAGGTCGAGTCCTCCAAGCTGCTCACCCTCGCCTGCGCCCGGCTGGTCGACGAGGGCACCGAGTCGCCCGAGAACGCCGCGCTCGCCAAGCTCACCGCCTCCGAGACCGCCGTGCGCGCGGTGGACCGCTCGCTCCAGGTCCACGGCGCCACCGGCTGGGTGCGCGGCCACCCGCTGGAGTTCCTGTACCGCTACGTGCGGATGACCACGATCATCGAGGGGACCTCCGAGGTCCAGAAGGTGATCATCGCCCGTTCCATGGGCCTGAACTGACGGCTCGTCAGCCGGGATTCGTCAGCCGACTCGCCAGTCAGCTCGTCATGAGAATGGAGACCACGATGGAACCCCTCAGCATCGGGTACGGCCGTCCGCACCAGGACGGCGCAGTCCTCGACCTGTTCACCACCTGGGCGCACCGCACCCCGGACGCCCCCGCCCTGATCGACGGCGAGCGGACCTACAGCTACGCCGAACTCGACCGCCTCGCCGACAGAACCGCCGAAGCCCTGCGCGGCAAGGTCGGCCCGGGCGACCTGCTCGGCGTCTGCCTCGGCCACTCGGTGTCGCTGGCGGCCGTCACCCTGGCCGCCGCCAAGCTCGGCGCCGTCCACCTGCCGCTCGGCCCCCGCCCCGGCGAGCGCCGGCTGCGCGCCGTCGCCGAGCAGCTGCGCCCGGCCTGCCTGGTCGGCGCGCCCGACCTGCTGCCGCCCGGCGGCGAGCACCTGGCGCTCGACCTGCCCGAGCCGGGCGTGGTGGCCGCACTGACCTCCGGCGAGCAGGTGAGCGTCCCGGCCGGCACCCACTACGCGGTGCTCACCTCCGGGTCCACCGGCACCCCGAAGGCCGTCGCCGTCACCGAGCCCGCGCTCGGCGCGCTGCTGCAGTGGTACCGCGAGCTGACCGGCCTCGGCCCCGGCGAGCGGCACAGCCTGCTGATCGGCGTCGCCTTCGATCCGCACGTGATGGAGCTGTGGGCCGGCCTGACCTCCGGCGCGGCCCTGGTCGTCGCCCCCGAGGCGGTGCGCTGGGACTCCGGCGCGCTCACCGACTGGTGGCGCGAGGCCGGTGTCACCGTGAGCGTGCTGCCCACCCCGCTGGCCGAGCCCGTCCTCGGCCGGCCCTGGCCCGCCGGACTGGCGCTGCGCCACCTCACCATCGGCGGCGACCGGCTGCGCCGCGCCCCCGGGCCCGAGGTCACCGCGACCGTCCACAACGCCTACGGCCCCGCCGAGGCCACCGTCACCACCACCGTGCACACCATGGCGCCCGGCGGCGACCACGGCGCCGGCGCCCCGCCGATCGGGCTGCCGATCGCGGGCGCGGTCGTGCTGGTCACCGACGAGGACGGCCGGCCGGTGCCGCACGGCGTGGCCGGCGAGCTGCGGATCGGCGGCCGCGGCCTGGCCGCCGGGTACCTCGACCCCGAGCTGACCGCCCGCCGCTTCGTCGGCGCGCCCGAAGGCGTGGACGGCACCGACCGGGTCTACCGCACCGGCGACCGGGTCGTCATGCGCCCCGACGGGGTGCTGGAGTTCCACGGCCGCCTGGACGACCAGGTCAAGGTCAGCGGCGTGCGGATCGAGCCCGCCGAGGTCGAGGCCGCGTTCGAGCGCGACCCGCGGGTGCGGCGGGCGGTGGTCGCCGCCGAGCAGGCACCGGCCGGCGGCGTCCGGCTGCTCGCCTTCGTCCAGGTCGAGGACGGGACTGCCGGTACCAGTGGCGACCAGGCGGAGACGGTGCGCCTGCTCGACGCCGTCCGGCCCTGGCTGCCCGAGCAGGCCGTGCCCGCCGCCGTCCGGCTGGTGGACCGCTTCCCGCTGGACGCCAACGGCAAGGTGGACCGCCCGGCCCTGCTGGCCGCCGAACCGGCGCGGTCCACGGGGGAGGACGGCGACACCCCCGTCGAGCGGACCGTACTGAAGCTCTGCCGCGAGCTGACCGGCCGCCCCGAGCTCGGCCCCGCCGACAACTTCCTGGCCTCGGGCGGCAATTCGCTCGCCGCCGCCCGGCTGCTGGAAGCCCTGGAAAGCGAGTACGGGATCCGGCTGCGCGCGCCCCTGGTGCTGCGCCAGCCGGACCTGCGGGCCGTCGCCCGACTGGTCGAGGAGCGGGTGGCCGCCCTGACCGCGACCGGCTGACCGCGACCGCCCGCCCCTCCCCGTACCTCCTCAGCAGGGCGCCCCGGCGAGTACCGCCGGGGCGCCCGGAAGGGACCACCATGACCACCGCGACCCTGCCCGCGCTGATCGCCCGCCAGGCCGAACGGCAGCCCGACGCGCTCGCCGTGACCGACGGCGCCACCATCCTCACCTACCGCGAACTCGTCGACGCCGCAGGCCGCTTGGCCGCCGTACTGGCCGACCGGGGGATCGGCCCCGGCAGCGCCGTCGGACTGCTCTGCGCCCGCTCCACCCGCCTCGTCGTCGCCCAGCTCGCGATCTGGCGCACCGGCGCCCACGTCCTCCCGCTGGACCCGGCCTACCCGCGCCCGCGGATCGCCGAGATGACCACCGACGCCGGAGCCCGGCTCGTCCTCGGCGACAAGGCGCTGCTCGCCGAGGCCGGCCTGGCCGAGGACCGGACCCTCGTCCTGACCGAGCACGGCACCGACGCCACCGGGCCGGCGCTGCCCGACGCCGCCGACCCGGCTGCGCCCGCCCTGGTCTTCTACACCTCCGGCTCCACCGGCCGGGCCAAGGGCGTGCTCGTCCCGCACCGCGCCGTCGCCGACCTGGTCACCGCCCCGGACGCCATCGCGCTCGGCCCGCGCGACCGGGTGCTGTTCCACTCCGCCGTCACCTTCGACGCCTCCACCTTCGAACTGTGGGCCCCGCTGGCCCGCGGCGCCGCCGTCGCCGTCTCCCCGGCCGACCGGCCCACCGCCGAGGAACTCGGCCGCGACGTCGAACGGTTCGGCGTCACCACCCTGCTGCTCACCAGCGCGCTCTTCCACCACCTGGCCGCCCGCCAGTCGCGGGTCTTCGGGGTGCTGCGGACCCTCGCGGTCGGCGGCGAGGTGCTCTCGCCCGAGCACGCGGGCGCCGTGCTGCGCGCCTTCCCCTGGCTCGAACTGGTCAACGTCTACGGGCCGACCGAGGCCACCACCTTCACCACCCTGCACCGGGTCACCCAGGCCGACTGCGCCGGAGCCGTCCCGATCGGCCGGACCTTCGGCGGTGCCCGGGCCCTCGTCCTGGACGAGCGGCTCGCACCGGTGCCGCCGGGCACGGTCGGCGAGCTGTGGATCGCCGGCGACCGCCTCGCCCTCGGCTACCTCAACCGGCCCGAGCTGACCGCCGAGCGCTTCCGCGAACTCCCGGATGTCGGGCGGGCCTACCGCAGCGGCGACCTGGTCCGGCAACGGCCGGACGGAGTCCTGGAGTTCCACGGCCGGACGGACGAGCAGGTCAAGCTGCGCGGCTTCCGGATCGAACCGGGCGAGGTCGAGCACGCGCTGCTGCAACTCCCCGAGGTCGCCGAGGCCGCCGTGGTGGTCCGGCGGGCCGGACAGACCGACGCCGCCCTGACCGCCTGCGTCGTCCTCGCCGAGGGCGCCGGACCGGCCGTCGACGCGCTGCGCGCCCGGCTCGCCGAGCGGCTGCCCGCCCACCTGGTGCCCACCGCCTGGACCGTGCTCGACGCGCTGCCGCTGACCGGTACCGGGAAGGTCGACCGGAGGGCGCTCGCCGACGGCGACACGGCCGAGGGCCGGTCCGCCGGGGGCGGCGAACTCACCCCGATCCAGCAGGTCGTCGCCGAGGCCTGGAGCCGGGCCCTGGAGCGTCCGATCACCGACCCGGCCGCCGACTTCCTCGCCGAGGGCGGGCACTCGCTGCTCGCCATGTGGGTCGTCGACGACCTGCGCGAGGACCTGGGCGTCGAGCTGTCGCTCGCCGACTTCCTCGACCACCCGACCGTCGCCGGGCAGGCGGAGCTGCTCGAACGGGCGCTGCGGGACGCCGACGGGCCGCAGGATCCGGCTCACGGCGCCGACGCACCGGCCGGAACCGCCACTTCAGGAGAAAGCCGGTGACCCCCGTGGACCAGGCCGACCTGCTGCGCCGCGCCCGCAGCCGCCGGAGCGCCGCCACCGCCGCGCCCCGGCATTCCGCCGGGACCGACGGCCCGGCCCCGCTCTCCCACGCCCAGCAGCGGATGTGGCTGATGGACCACCTCGGCCAGGGCGGCGCCCTCTACAACGTGCCGATCGCCGCCCGGCTGCGCGGCCCGCTCGACCGGGTCGCCCTCGCCGCCGCGATCACCGGACTCACCGAGCGGCACGCCGTCCTGCGCACCCGCTACCCGCGCCGGGGCGGACAGCCGTACCAGCAGATCGACCCGTCGGCCCCGGTGCCGCTGCCGGTCGTGGACGCCGGGACGGAGCCGGCGGCCGCCGAACAGCTCGCCGCCGAAGCCGCCCGTCCGTTCGACCTCGCGGCCGGTCCGGTGCTGCGCGCCCTGCTGCTGCGGCACGGCCATCAGGATCACACCCTGGTTCTGACGATCCATCACATCGCGGTCGACGGCGGCTCACTGCCCGTCCTGGCCGCGGACCTGGCCGCGCTCTACGCCGCCGCCCGTGACGGCGTGCCGCCGCAACTCCCGGCTCCCGGGCCGTCGTACGCCGACCACGCCCGCCAGGAGCGCGCCCGGGACGCCGAGTTGACGGCCGCGGCCGACACCATCGCCGCCCGACTGGCCGGCGCCCGCCCGCCCGCACTGCTGCGGCCGGTGCCGCCCGGCGCCCGCGAACGCCGGGCCGCGCTGCACGCCGCGCCGCTGGACCCCGCCGTCGTGGCGGCCCTGCGCGGCCTCGGCGCCCGGCACGGTGCCACGCTGTTCACCGTCGTGCTGGCCGCCGCGTTCGCCACCCTGCGGACCGCCGCCGGGCAGGACGACCTGGTCCTCGGCTGCGCCAGCGGCCACCGGGCCCGGCCCGAGCTGCGGAACACCGTCGGCCTCGGGGTCAACACCCTCGCGGTGCGGGTCGCCCCGACCGGGGACCCGTCGTTCGCGGAGCTGCTGGCGACGGTGCGCGGCGAGCTGCTCGACGCCCAGCAGCACCACGAGGTGCCGTTCGACCTCGTGGTCGAGCGGCTCGGCGCGGCGGCCCGCCGCGCGGACGGCACCCCGCTGCTCTCGGTCACCTGCGACCTCGTCCAGCCCGGCGCGCCGCTGACGCTGCCCGGCCTCGACGCCGAGCACGTGGAACTCGACCTGGGGCTGGCCAAGTTCGGGCTGGCCATGCTGGTCGAGGACGGTCCGGCACCGCGCTGCCTGGTCCAGCACGACCGGGACGCGCTGGACGAGGCCACCGCGGGGAAGCTGCTCGACGGCTTCGCCGCCGTGCTCACCGCCGTGGCCACGGGCGCGGACCCGAGGCTGTCCGAGCTGCCCGGCACCCTGCTGGCCGCCGGCGAACACCCGCTGGTGGAAGCCCTGTTGAGCGACCCCGGGGTGGTCGAGGCGGCCGTCGTCGAGAACGCCGGCCCGGCGGGGGAGGGCCCGCCGCTCGCCTACGCCGTGGTCCGCGGACCGGTCGCCCCGAACGGCGCCCAGCTGCGGGCCGCCCTGCGCGGACGCCTCCCCGCCGCCGAACTGCCGCTCGCCGTCACCCTGGTGGACCGGATCCCCCGGAACCCCGACGGCACCCCCGACCACGGCCGGCTGCCCGGCGCCACCCGCCTCGGGGAAGGCCCGCCCCCGGGAGCCCCGGGAGCCCCGGCCCCGGAAGGCCCGGTCGACACCGTCCGGACGGCCTTCGGCGAACTGCTCGGCACCACGCCGCCCGCCGACGGTGACTTCTTCGCCCTCGGCGGCCACTCCCTGATCGCCGTCCAGCTCGCCGAACGCCTGCGCACCCGCACCGGACTGCCGCTCACCGGCCTCGACATCCTGGAACAGCGCACCCCGCGCGCCCTCGCCGCCCTGCTCGCCGGCCGCGAGGACGAGCGCCGCTCCGCCCTCGCCCGCACCGGCGCCCGCCCGGGCCTCCGGGCCCGTACCGGCACCGTCCTGCTCACCGGCGCCACCGGCGGAGTCGGCGCGGCGGTCCTCCAGGAGCTGATGGCCCAGGGCCGGCCGGTCCGGGTCCTGGTCCGGCCCGAGTCCGCCCACCTGCCCGCCCTGAACGGCGCCGAGGTGGCGGAGGGCGACCTCGCCGACCTCGACAGCCTGCGGCGCGCCGTCGAGGGCGTGGACGCCGTCATCCACTCCGCCTGCACCTTCACCGACCACGCCACCGACGTGGCCGCGATGCGCGCCCTGGTGGACGGCTGGCGCGGCGGCCCGTTCGTCTTCGTCAGCAGCATCGACGCGTACGGCCGCCCGGCGGGCACCGAGGTCCCCGACGGCGCCCCGAGCGGCGAGGCGGTCACCGCGTACGGACAGGCCAAGCTGGACTGCGAGCGGATCCTGTTCGAGGCCGCCGGAGCCGGGGCCGGCCGCGGTCCGGTCACCGCCGTCCGCGCCCCCATCGTCTGGGGCCCGCACCACCGCCTGCGCGACCAGCTCCGCTGGGGCTCCACCGGCGACCTCTACCAGGCCGCCCTGGCCGGCCGGCCGATCGGCCTGCCCGCCGCCGACGACCGGTACGGCGCCTCCTGGGTGCACGCCGCAGCCCTGGCCCGCGCACTCGCCACCTGCGCCGCACCGGACCACCCGGCGGCCGGGCGGGTCGTCAACGCGGTGAGCGGACACGTCTCCTGGGCGGAGTTCACCACCGAACTGGTCCGCCTCCTCGGCTCCGCCAGCCCGGTCCTGGTCGGCCCCGACGCCGACGAGGAACTGCGCCGCCCCTGGCGCTACCGGGCCGACGCGCTCGCCGTCCCGCTCACCCCCGAACCGGGCGAGACCTGGCGCGAGGTCCTGGCGGCGATGGTCGGCTGAGCCGACCGCCCCGGCACCGGGCGGAGGGGTCCTCCGGGCAGCGGACCCCTCCGCCCGGCTACCTCAAGCGCCGCACCTGCCGCACCTGCCGCAGCCGGTCCGCGGCGACGTTGCGGATGCGCCGGGTGCGCCCGCCCCCGGCCAGGACGGTCAGCGCGGCGGCGGACGATCCCCGCTCGGCCGTCCGCAGCTGCAGCCAGTTCGACGCCGACAGCAACTGCTCGGCCTCCCAGGGCTCGTCCAGCTCCATCGCCCGCGCCAACGCCCAGTCCGCCAGACGCCGGGCGGCGAACCCGTCCACCGCCACCACTCCGGCCAACTCCCGGTGCCAGTCCGGGAACCCCGGGTCCGTCAGCAGCTCCGCCGCCCGCCGGTCCAGGTGCTCGCACACCGCGCTGCCCGCCATCGCCCGATCGGGATCGCCCAGCACCCGCCGCACCAGCGCCACCGCGTCCTCCGGCGCCACCTCGGCGAACTCCCGCCGGTAGCGGGCGAAGCGCACGTGCTCGTCCGGGTGGGGGTCGGGCCCGACCGGTGCTGTGCCCCCTTCGACGGGAACCACCTCGCCCACCGTCACTCCAGCAGCCACTCGACGCCCTCCTCCGGCACCCACGGGAACGGCACCTGCGGCCAGCGGGCCGCCGCCCAGGCGTCGACGTCGACCGCGAGGACGGCGTCGACGAACGCCGCCGGCGGCCGGTAGCCGTGCGCGGTGACGTAGTGGCCGATCAGGAACGGCGCCGCGTAGGCGATCGACGGCGCGCCCGGGATCCGGATCTCGCCGTTGCCCTCCGGTCCCTCGCCCGGCGGACAGAGGTCGCACTCGTGCACGCCGAGGCACACGTTCATCCACTGCACCTGCTGGACGGCCGCCAGCTTCGCCACGAACCCGGCCGGCACCTCCCCGGTCGGGTACGGCTCGCCCGCCTGCAACCAGCCCACGTTCAACCTGGTGTAGGCGGGTGCGTACCAGAGCGCGAAGACGCCGGACTCGGGGTCCGTGAACCCGTCCTCGGGACGGTAGGCGTACTCGGTGAGATCCTCGTAGAACACCGACGCATCATGCCCGACCGGCCCGGCCGCCCGGGGGCTGGGGTCTCGGCCCTCGCCGAGGGTGACGGCCCTGGAACGGCCGGTCGTGGTGCCGCGAAGGAACAGGTGGCGCGTTCCCCGGCGGAGGGGTTCGGTGGAGGGGTTCGGCGGGGGTGGCCGGCGGGGGTGACCGGAGCCCCTCGCGGTGCCCGACGTACCGTGGGGCGTCGACTCGGCTGCGGGCGGGGCGAGTTGTCGCGCTGGCGTCGCCCCCGGCTCACACGGGCCCTGGGGCACGTGGGGCCCCCGAGACGGGAGGTGACACCGTGACGGTCGGTGTGCGACCCTGCAGCTCGCGCGCCGTTCCGCGCGCGGGGAGCCGGGGGGTTCGTAGATGAGCGGTGGGGCGCCGGCGCGAACGCGCGGGCGGGGTGGTCGGCCGGCGGGCGTGCTGCTGGTCGTCGTCGGGCTGGTGACCGCCGCCGCGGCGCTGCGGCCCGAGGGCGGGCTGCTGGGGACGGTGGCCACCGGGCCGGTGGGCGGCCTCGGGTTCGTGGTGCTGCTCGTGCTCGGCTGGGGCGCGCTGGTCGGCAGGTTCGCGGTGCGCTTCCGTGAGGAGGTCCGGCATCTGGACGGGCCGACACCCCGGGCCGATCGCCTGCGGGAGACGGCCATGGTCCTGCTGCCGGTGGCGGCCGTCGTGGTGCCGGTCCTCCTGCTGGTCCTGCAGGGCCGCACCTCAGGGGCGCCCGAGGTGCCGCATCCCCCGCTGCCGGACTTCAGCCCCCAGCCGGTCCCCGCGGCCACGACGGCGCCGGTCCCCGTGGACGCCGCGGGCGCGGCCGGGCTGCTGCTCACCGCGTTGTTGGCCCTGGCGGGAGTGGCCGCGGTGGTCCTCGCCGTCGTCGTCGCGGTCCGGCTGAGCCGGTGGACCCGGCGCCCGGAGACACCCGAACTGCCGGCCGTCGAAGCCGCGCCCGCCGACCCCGAAGCCGCCCTCGCCGAGGCCGTCGACTCCGGCCTCAGGGCGCTCGCGGGAGCGGACGCCCGAGCGGCGGTGATCGCCTGCTACGCGGCGATGGAGGGCTCGTTGGCCGCCTCCGGCCTGCCCAGGCAGTCCTGGGAGAGCCCGACCGAGCTGCTGCGGCGCGCGCTGTCCGACGAGCGGATCGACGCCGCCGGGGCACGGGAGCTCACCGCGCTGTTCCGTGAGGCCCGGTACTCGACCCACCCGATGGACGACGGCCAGGTGCGCCGGGCCCGTACGGCGCTGGACGCCATCGCCGCCCGGCTCGCGGCCGCCGAACCTCCGGCGGCCGCGGCGGCCCCCGCCCCGGGGGAGCGGCGTTGAGCGGCGCCGCGCCTCGACGCGAGGGGCCTGAGGGCGCTCCCGGGGACGGGACCGGCCGCGAACTCGCCCGGCCGGGCTCGGTCCGCCACAGCCTGATCGAGCTGGCGCTGCCCGCCGTCCTCGCCGAGGTGCTGTTCGGCCTGGTCGGCGGGTGGCCCGGGGCGGGCGCCGGCGCGGTCCTGCTGACCGTGACCGGGCTGCTCGTCGCCCTCCGGGTGGCCGGAGCGGGATCCGGGGCCCGCACGCTGCGCAACCGGGCGTGGCAGATGGAGGCGTACGAGCCCGGCCTCGGTGACTGGCGCTGGACGGTCCGTCAAGGGCTCGACCCCGAGGGGGACCCCGGGCCGCTGCGCTTCCGCCTCCAGCGGCTGTACGCGGTCCGGCTCACGGAGGTCCACGGCCTGGACCCGTGGGCCGACGGCGAGCGGGTGGCCGAACTCCTCGGGCCCCGGCTGTGGCCGTGGATCGACCCGTCGGGGCCCGCCCCGGCCGAGGCCTTCCCGGCGGAGGTGCTGCGCGAGCTCGTTGACCGGCTCGACTCCCTGTGACCCACCGCGTTCCGGGGCGGCCACGCCACCCACCACCGTTGACCGAACCGTTCTGCAGGAGCGTCATGTCCGACCTTTCGACCAGCCCCAACGGCTCCGCCCCGTCCGTACCCGGGCCCGGCGGTCCGGCCGCGCCCGCCGCCGTCCCGGGAGGAGCCGTCCCCGTAGCCTCGCCGCCGCTGACCCCGCAGCAGGCCGGTGAGCGGGCCCGTGCGGTGATCGCGGAGATCGAACGGGCCGTGGTCGGCAAGCCCGAGGCCCTGCGGCTGGTCATGCTCGGCGCCCTCGCCGGCGGGCACGTCCTGATCGAGGACCTGCCCGGACTCGGCAAGACCCTGCTGGCCCGCTCCTTCGCGACCACCCTCGGCCTGGACTTCCGCCGGATCCAGTTCACCCCCGACCTGCTGCCCTCGGACGTCACCGGCGCGCCCTTCTACGAGCGCGGCACCGGCGAGATGGTGTTCCGGCCGGGACCGCTGTTCACCCAGCTGCTGCTGGCCGACGAGATCAACCGGACCCCGCCCAAGACCCAGGCCGCCCTGCTGGAGGCGATGGCCGAGGGGCAGGTCTCCGTCGACGGCGCCACCCGCCGCCTGCCGGACCCCTTCCTGGTCATCGCCACCGCCAACCCGATCGAGTACGAGGGCACCTACTCCCTCCCCGAGGCCCAGCTCGACCGATTCCTGCTGCGCGTGCGCATGGGCTACCTCCCCACCGCCACGGAGGCGGCGATGCTGCGCGCCAGGATCGACCGGGCGGCCCCCGAGCCGCTCCTGGAGACCGTGGCCGGTCCGGCGGAACTGCTCGCCATGCGCGCCGCGGTGGAACGGGTGGAGGTCGACGACGACCTGGTCGAGTACGTCATCGCCCTCGTCGACGCGACCCGCCACGACCAGCAGATCCAGGTCGGCGCCTCGCCCCGCGGCGGCCTGGCGCTGATCCAACTGGCCCGCGCCCACGCCATGGTGGAGGGCCGCGACTACCTGACGCCCGAGGACGTCAAGGCGCTCGCCGGCCCGGCCCTGGCCCACCGGATCACGCTCAAGCCGGAACTGTGGGTACGCCAGATCGAGGCGGACGACGTGATGGCCCGGCTGGTCGCCTCCGTCCCGGCACCGCGGACGCTGCCCCGCGCGGGGACCCGGTGAGCAGCGCAGCGATGGCCGTCGGGCCCCCGGAGCCGCCGGACGCCAAAAGCCCGGGCAGCGGCGCGCGCCGCGACCGCCGCGACCGCCGCGCCCGCGAACTGGCCGTCGCCCGCAGCGTCCGCGCCACCGCCGAGGGCCTGCCCGACAGCCCGCCGTCACCGCACTGGCGGCCCGGTGAGCAGACCGTGCGCCTGCTCGTGGTGGCCACCGTCGCGGCCGTCGCCGCCCTGGCCACCGGCCACGCCTGGCTGCTCGCCCCGGCGGCCTTCGCGGCCGCCCTGCTCGCGCTGGCGGCCCCCGGCCGCACCCGCCCCACCCGGCTCTCCGCCGAGAGCACCGTCCGGCCGCAGCGCTGCTTCGAGGGCGAACCCGTGGCCGTGCACGTCACCGTGCACCACGACGGCCGGATCGGCGCGCCCGAGCCCGTGGTGACGCTCGGCCCCGGCCTCGCCCTGGACGCGCTGACCGTCACCCCCACCGGTGTCGACCTCGTCCTCCGCGCCGACAGCTGGGGCCGACGGCACCTGGGCGTCGTCGACGTCGACGTGCCGGACGTCCGCGGCCTGACCCGTCGCACCGTCCGCGCGGACCTCGGCACCGTCGACGTCTTCCCCGTCCCCGACGCCGCCCGCCTCACCCCGATCCCGGTCCGCCTGCCCGAGCGGATCGGCGAGCACACCACCGCGCACGAGGGCACCGGCGTCGAGGTCGTCGGCGTCCGCCCGCACGTGCCCGGCGAACGGCAGCGGCGGATCCACTGGCCGTCCACGACCCGCCGCGACGCCGTCCAGATCAACCAGTTCGCCGCCGAACGCGCCGCCGACGCGGTCGTCCTGCTCGACACGCTCGCCGACTACATCGACGCCGCCAACGGGTCGCGCAGCCTGGACGAAACCCTGCGCGCCGCCACCGGACTGGTCCGGGCCTACCTGCGGCGGCACGACCGGATCGGCCTCGTCGCGGTCGGCGGGCGCCTGCGCCTGCTCACCGCGGCGACCGGGGAGCGGCAGCTCTACCGCATCGTGGAGAGCGTGCTGGAGGTCCGTCAGGACCGCCACCCGCGCGGCCCGCTCCCGCCCCTGCCGCTCGCGGCGCTGCCCGGCCACGCCCTCGTCTACGCCTTCACACCGCTCGCCGACCGGCGCGTCCTCGACGTCCTCGGCCAGGTCCGCGAGCGCGGCAACCCGCTCGTCGTGGTGGAGATCCCGGTCGGCGAACCGGAGGCCCGCCCCGGCGACGAGACCGACGCCCTCGCGCTGCGCCTGTGGCGCGCGGAACGCGAGGCGATGCGCGCCACCCTGCGCGGCCGCGGCATCCCGGTGGTCCGCCACACACCCGGCGAGACCCTGGACCTGGCCCTCGCGCCCCTGCTGCGCCGCCGAATCGTGGGAGCCGCCCGATGACCGGCCGCCCGATCACCGGCGCGTCTACCGGCCGCCCGATCACCGGCGCGTCGACCGGCCGCCCGACGAGCGACGCGTCGAACCGCCGCCCGAGCGGACCGGCCCGCGCGCTCGCCGAACCGGCCCGCCGCTCCCGGACCGCCCGGCGCGGCGACTGGGCCTCCCGGCTGGAGCGCGCCGCCCTGCGCGGCACCGGCACCGCCCTTGCCCTGGCCGCGGCGGGCACCGGAGACGGCACGGTCACCGACCGGCTCGGGCCCGTCGGCCTCCTCCCGGTCGCCGTCGGCGCCCTCTGGGCCGCCGTCCCCGCACCGGACGGCCCCGCCGCCAGGACCTGGCCGGCGCGGCTGTCCGCCGCCCGCACCACGCTCCTCTGCGCCGGATCCGTCCTGCTCGCCGCCCTCGGCGAGCCGTCCTGGTGGCGGGCGCTCGCGGTGACCGTGCTGCTCGCCGCCCACCTGCTGCTGCTCGACGCGCTCGGGCCCGGGAGTCCGACCATCCGCCCCGCCGCGGCGGCCACCGCCCTCACCGCCTCGTTGCTGGTCCTGCCGCCGGCCTTCGCCCCCACGGGGGCGGGCGAGTGGTCGCGGCCCTTCGCCCTGCTGGGCCTGGTCACGGCCGCCGCCGGTGTGGGCCTGGCCCTGCGCTCCGACCGGACGCAGCCCCCGGCCGCGGCGGAACCCCGGCCGGACCCCGGTGGCCCGGCCCGCCCGCGCGAGCCGGCCTGCCCGCGCGAGCCGGCCCGCCGCCGTCCGGCCCGGCGCCGGCACTGAGCACCGCGCCGTACGCCGTTCGCACCCGGCCCTCCCGCCGAACGCGGCCGTCCCGCCCGCGCGGGCCCGGTCCGTCATGAGCGCTGCCGGGAAACCCCGGTGATCCTCACGGGGCTGATCCACTAGGGTGACCGCCGACCAGCCGGGGCGATCATGCTCGCGAACGGTGCGCCCACGGCATCACCCATCCATCTGACGGAGGATCTCAACCTTGGCCCTCAAGACCCGCATAGCCGCTGCCGCCCTCGGCACCGGTCTGGCGCTCACCGTCGCCGTCCCGAGCGCGAGCGCCGACGACTACCACCCGTCCGGCGTCCCGAACGTCGTCTCCCTGGGCAGCGCCATCAGCCCGCACTGCCTGGAGATCGGTGACTGGAGCACCGACAACGGCGCGGCTGCCCGGATGTGGTCCTGCACCGGCGGCGCCAACCAGAACTGGAGCCTGGTGAACGGCTCGCTGGTCGACGCGAACAGCGGCAAGTGCCTGGAGATCGGCGGCTGGAGCACCGACAACGGCGCACCCTCCGAGCAGTGGGACTGCAACGGCGGCGCCAACCAGAAGTGGATCTGGACCCACATCCCGGGCACCGGCTACACCCTGCGCAACGCGTGGAGCGGCAAGTGCCTGGACGTCCCGGGCGGGGCGAACACCAACGGTGTCCGCATCCAGCAGTGGGACTGCTGGAACGGTAACAACCAGATCTGGTTCGCCTTCCCGGCCGGTCAGGGCTATCCCCCGGTCGACTACTAGGGTCGTCCGGGCGAGCCTCCCGCCCCAGCCCGGTAGTGGCTCAGTGGAGACAGAAGCAGAACGGGTGACCGGCCGGGTCGGCGTAGACGCGCCAGTTGGCGTCGGGGCGGAGCCGGTCGGTCCGCTCCAGGAGGGTCGCGCCGAGGGCGAGCGCCCGCTCCTCCTCGGTGTCGAGGTCGTCGACGTCGAAGTCCAGGTGGAGTTGTTGCGGGCGCTCCTGGCCGGGCCATTCGGGCGGCCGGTAGCCGTCGACGCGCTGGCAGGCCAAGGGCGTTCCCTCGAAGCCGTGCACCTCGACCCAGTCCGGATCGTCCGGGTCCGGGACGACCCGGCCGCCGAGCAGGGCCGCGTAGAACTCCGCGAGCCGTAGCGGGTCGGCGCAGTCCAGGGCGACCGCCTGCAGCTTCCGAATCACGTCCGAACGCCTTCCGTCTCACGTGCCGGTGCCCGCGACCGGCGCTCGCACCGGAGCGCATACCCACTGCCGGGGCGGGCAATGCGCGGTCGTGCGCCGGAGCGCGCCGACGGCCGGCGTCCGGCGTCCGGCCGCTCGGACCAGCAACCGCTGCTCGGACCGGCAACGGGTGCTCCGCTCAGCCGATGGTGACCACCCGGGCCCACTCCGGTGGGCTCTCCGGCCGGTAGTCCGGGTCGTCCTCGTCGTAGCCGGCGGGGCGGGCGAAGAGGCCGACGACCGTGCGGCAGGGCGGGGGGCTGGACGGCCACGGGGTCTGGCCGTCGGTCAGGACCACCACGACGTCCGGCCGGGGCGTCGACCGCAGTGCCGCGCCGAACCCGGCTCGAAGGTCCGTCCCGCCACCGCCGAGCAGTGGGATGCCCGCCGTCCGGCACAGGGTGTGCACGGCCTGGGCGGCCGCGTCGCAGGGGACCACCGTGACCTGGTCCCGGCCGCCGACCGCCCGGCTGATCGCCGCGACCTCCAGCAGTGCGCTGCCCAGCTCGTCGTCGGAGACCGACCCGGAGGTGTCGATGACCACCGCGACCCGCGGCGGCCGCCGCCGCAGGCTCGGCAGCAGCACGCCCGGCACCCCGGCCGAGCGGCGGGCTGGGCGGCCGTAGCTGTAGTCCTCGCCCGCGCCGGGGCCGGAGACCGCCGAGCGCATCGCCGCGCCCAGCAGCTGCCGCCACGGCTGCGGCGGGTGGAAGGCCTCCTCGGCCCAGCGCTGCCAGCCCGCCGGGGCGTCGCCGGGGCGGCCCCGGATCCCCTCGGCGACCCGGAAGCGGACGGCGTCGCGCTCCTGCGCGGTCATCCCGTGGGCACCGTCGGGGCCGAGCTCCCAGGGCCGGTCGGTGCCGTCGGCGCCGCTGCCGCAGTCCAGCCAGGCCGCTTCCAGGCTGCGCGGGTGGAAGCGGTAGTCGCGCAGGTACTCCTCCATCAGCAGTCCCTCCGGCAGCAGGAGGGTGCCGGGCCGCAGGGCGCCCGCCGGGCGGACCAGCCCGTCTCCGTACACGTCGTCGTTGATCTCGCAGTCGGCGGCGATGTTGGTCCGCAGCTGTGCGGCGGGGCCCTCCAGGCCGAGCTCGCGGGCGATGCGCTCGCTGCGGCCGTGGTGGTCGCGCAGCAGGTGCGAGACCTCGTGGACCCACACGCCGGCGAGTTCCTCCACGGGGGTGCGGTCGACGAAGACCGGCGAGGCGTAGCAGCGCCAGTACCGGTCCACGGCCATGGTCGGCACCTGCCGCGACTCCACCAGGTGGAGCGCGAACAGGGCGGTCGCCAGGTACGGCCGGGCCCGGGCGGCCTGCAGCCGGGCCGCGTACAGCTTCTCCCAGTCCAGTACGGTCTCCCGGTTCAGCGGCTTCTCCCGGCTCAGCGCGTTCTCCCGGCTCAGGCCGTTCTCCCGGTCCAGCGCGTTCTGCCGGTCCGGTGCGACGGGCGTCGCGGCGGCGGCCGTGTTCATCGGCCCGCCTTCTGCGCGACCCGGGCGGCGGCGCGGTCGGCCCGGCGGGAGAGCGCCAGCGCCGGGGCGAGCCGCTCGATCGACTCCGGCACGTCCCAGTCGTCCCGGCGCAGCGAGGCCAGCGTGGTGGCCGGGACGACCAGCAGGTCCGGTGCCCCGGTCTCCAGGGCCCGGGCCAGCAGTGCCCAGGCCGCGTCCCAGCGCTGACGGTCCGGCCGGTTGCGCACCGCCGCGACCACCCCGTCCAGCACCGCCTGGCGCAGGTCCCCGCGCTCGGGCAGGTCGGCGCCGGCCGGGTCGGCGAGCAGGTCCTCCGGGTCGGGCAGGTCCATCCGGTCCATGCTCGCCATCAGTTCGAGCCCGGGCCCGTCCCCGACGGTGCCGCGGACCAGCAGCGACAGCACCTCCCGGGAGGAGCCGGCGGCGGTCGCGAAGGCGATCAGCCGCAGCGTCATGTCCCAGCTGCGCGGTGACGGCCAGGCGCCGCCGCGGCGGGTCTCGGTGGTGGGCAGCCGGTGCACCAGGTCCGGGCGGGCGGTGAGCAGCCCGCACACCGCGCGCCGGGCGAAGGCGACGGCCTGCGGCAGCGCCTGCGGGTCGAGCCGGGGCAGGGCGGCCACCGGCCAGACGCCGCCGAGGCCGCGCACCACCACCTCGTGGTCGTGCACCCAGGAGAGGTGGACGAAGCGGTTGGCCAGCGGCGGGCTCAGCTCCCAGCCGTCGGCCGCCGACGCGCGCGGGTTGGCGGCGGCGACGATCCGTACGCCCGGCGGGAGCCGGAGCGTGCCGATGCGGCGTTCCAGGACCACCCGGAGCAGTGCGGCCTGGACGGCGGGCGGCGCGGTGGACAGCTCGTCCAGGAAGAGCAGCCCGCGTCCGGCCCGCACCAGCCGCACCGCCCACTCCGGCGGGGCCATCGGGACGCCCTGCTGCGCCGGGTCGTCGCCGACGATCGGCAGTCCGGAGAAGTCGGAGGGCTCGTGGACGCTGGCGATCACCGTGGTGAGCGGCAGCTCCAGGGCCTCGGCGAGCTGGTTGATCGCGGCGGTCTTGCCGATGCCGGGCTCGCCCCAGAGCAGGACGGGCAGGTCGGCGGCGACGGCGAGGGTGAGGGCCTCCAGCTGGCTGTCGGCGCGGGCTTCGGTGGCGCTGTCGCCGAGGAGGTCGAGCAGTCGGCGGGCGACGTCGAGCCGGGCGGCTTCGGGGGCGAGTTCGGGCGTGGAAACGGGCATGGGTGATCACCTTGAGGAGTGGAAGACGGAGCGGTACGGGTACTGACGGACCGTCAGTTGCGGGTGGCGAGGCGCGGGTGGGCGCGGAGGGAGAAGTGGCGCGGACGGGGCCGGAAGGCGCCGTCACGCGGGGGTGTGCGGTAGGTGCGCGGGCGAGTGTGTGCCGGGTAGTCCAGGCCGGAGCGGCTCAGCCCCGTCCGGTAGAGGCCGTACGTGATCCGCCGCTGCGCGGCCGCCGCCAGTTCGTCGCGCAGCGGGCCGTCGCGCAGCACCGCCTCCGGGCCGAGCAGGCCCTCGATCACGGCCAGCGCCCCGGCGGTGTCGCCGTGGTCCAACCGCTCGCGGACACCGGCCAGTTCCTGCGGGTTGCGGTGCGCCAGGTCGACCGCGCGCAGGCACGGCAGCGGGCTGCCGGACAGGGCGGACAGCAGCTCCTCGCGCCGTAGTTGGGCCGGATCGTGGTCGAGCGGGGTGAGCACCCCGTCGACCAGGCCGATCCGGTGCCACGCGCCGCGGCAGTCCACCAGCCGCTGGAACTCCGGCGGATCGGACCGGTCCGTCCGGGGCGGGTGCCCGGGCGCCAACGCGGCGGCCACCAGCGGGTGCAGCCGGTCCGGCTCGATCGCGCCACGGCGGAGCAGGTCGAGGTCGGGCGGCTCCCAGGTCGCGGCGTCGGGCAGCAGGGGCAGCGCCGGGGTGCCGCGGACGGCCTCGGTCACGGACCCGTCCGCCCCGAGGACCAGCCGCCGGCGCCCGAGCCGTACCAGGACGGGCCCGTCGGGGAGCCCGTCGGCACGCAGCAGCAGCGCGGCCTCGGCGGCCCACCGGTCGGCGGCGGGGTGCCGCTCGGGGTCGTCGAACCGGCTGTCGTACGGGCGAGTTGGAGCACTCGGCCCGGCCCGTTCAGCCAACTCCCCGCTGCGCCCGGCGTCCCAGAGGTGCCGGTGCAGGTCGTAGCGGAACCGGCGGCTGGGGCGTGGACGTGGGTGCGGGGCACGGCTGTCGCCGCCGGAACCGTCCCAGAGCGCGAGGGCGATCCGCTGGCCGTACTCCGCCCAGGCGGGCGGCGTACGGACCACCAGGGACGCCGGGCGCTCGCCCGGGTAGCGGGCCAGGGCCATGGTGAGCCCGGGCCGCAGCATCCCGTCGGGCGCGGATCGCGGCAGGTGCCAGCGGAGCAAGTCCGGTGCGAGGCACCGGAGATCGGCGCGTACCCGGTTCGCGAGTTCCCGGCCGTGGGTGCGCGCGACGTCCCCGAGGCGGAAGTCGACCTCGACGTTGGCGGCCGCGCAGGCCCCGGCCCAGTCGCCGGCCAGACGGCGGGCGGTGGCGGTTTCGATCATGGAGGGCGGCACGGCGTACTCGCGTACGCGCCGCCAGAAGGACGTGCGGGAGTCGTCCCCGTTCGCGGTGGAAGTGAGCATCAGCACTCACTCTTCGCGGACGGGACCCCCATTCTGTGATCAGCGTGAGTGGTCATCGTCGGGGAGCATAGCGCCCGCGGCCGGGCGCCGCCACAGGGTTTCGCCGCCCCGGTTCCGACCGGTGTGCCGGGCGCTCAAGGGCTGCTGGAACCCGGGTCGAGAAGGGTGGTTCATGGTGGCTTGGGTGTGTTCTGGTGGTGGGCGGAGAAGAACGCGGACCCCACGACCGGGGGCCGGGCGGGGCGGCGCGAGGGCCTGTCAGGGGCGTAGACGCTCGCGCATGGAGCTGAGTGCGGAGGCTATGGTTCGCCGGCCCGGAGTGGCATTGACTGGTGGACACGAGGACGGACGCGAAGGGATCGCGGGATCCGGAGCGCGTCCGGCCGATCCGACTGGTTTCTACTCCGAGCGAGGGTGATCGTGATGGCTGGTGTGGTGGATCTGTCGACGGACGCTGGTGTGGTGCTGGTGGTCGGTGGGACGGGTAAGACGGGTCGTCGGGTGGCGGATCGGTTGGTGGCTCGTGGGTACGGGGTGCGGGTGGGTTCGCGGTCGGGTGGGGTGCCGTTCGACTGGCATGACGAGGGGACGTGGGAGGGGGCGTTGGAGGGGGTGAGTGCGGCGTATCTGACGTACTACCCGGATCTGGCGTTTCCCGGTGCGGTGGAGGCGGTGGGGGCGTTCTCGCGGTTGGCGGCGGCGCGGGGTGTGGGGCGGTTGGTGTTGTTGTCGGGGCGTGGTGAGGAGGCGGCGGAGGCGGGGGAGAAGGCGGTGATGGAGTCGGGGGCCGCGTGGACGGTGGTGCGGTGTGCGTGGTTCGACCAGAACTTCAGTGAGTCGTTCTTCCTGGAGCCGGTGCTGGCGGGGGAGTTGGCGTTGCCGGTGGGTGGTGCGGTGGAGCCGTTCGTGGATGTGGAGGACATCGCGGAGGTGGCGGTGGCGGCGTTGACGGAGGCGGGGCATGCGGGGGAGGTGTACGAGTTGACGGGGCCGCGGTTGCTGTCGTTCGCGGATGTGGCGGTGGAGTTGTCGCGGGCGGTGGGTCGTGAGGTGCGGTTCGAGGCGGTGTCGCTGGAGTCGTACCGGCGGGTGCTGGTGGAGGCGGGGTTGCCGGCGGACTTCGCGGAGTTGTTCTCGGTGATCCTGGACGGTCGTAACGCGTCGTTGGGTGACGGGGTGCGGCGGGCGTTGGGGCGGGAGCCGCGGGACTTCGCGGACTACGCTCGGGAGGCCGCCGCCTCCGGCGTGTGGAACACGTGACCGCCCCGAGGCTTACGGCCGGCGCCGAGCGACCGGCGGCCCTGACGGACCTGAGCGAGCCGATCAACCCGACCGAGCCGATCAACCCGACCGAGCCGATCAACCCGACCGAGCCGATCAACCCGACCGAGCCGATCAACCCGACCGAGCCGATCGACCTGGCCGACCTGATCGTTTCGAAGAGCAACACCTGCCGTCCGTACGGCAGTTCAGAAGATCGTCGGTGCCCGGAGGCGTCGGCTCACTGACCGACCACCCGGCCGCGGCCGGGAGCGGTGAGGAGGCCGGTGCGCCGGGTACCGGGAGGGTCCCCGCGCTGGGCGGGGACCGGGGAGAACCGAAGGATTACCTATGCGCTCGAACCAGACCGCGACTCCTGCTTCCTACACCGCTCCACAGACCTTCACCGGCCTCGCGCCCGGCGGTGCGGCCGGGCCCGCCACGCGCAGCAAGGCCGCCGGGCCGCTCCTGGTGGGCGCCACCGTCGCGATGGGGCTGATGGCGGGGCTCTTCTTCGCCTTCGACGTCTCCGTGATGCCGGGCCTGGCAGCGGGTGACGACCGGACGTACGTGACGGCGATGCAGCACATCAACAAGTCCATCGAGAACGGCATGTTCGGCCTGGTCTTCGTCGGCGCCTTCGTCGCGACCGGCGTCGCCGCCTGGCTGCAGCACAAGGCGGGCCGTCGGCAGGCGGCGCTGTGGGCGGCGGCCGCGACGGTGCTGTACGTGGTGGCGCTGCTGGTGACGATGGGCGTCAACATCCCGCTGAACAACCAGCTGGCGGCGGCCGGCGACCCGGGGCAGATCACCGACTTCGCGGCCGTGCGGGCCAAGTTCGCCGACACCTGGGTGCCGGTCAACATGCTCCGCACCGCGCTGTGCACGGGCGGTCTGCTGGCGCTGACCCGCTCCCTGGTGCTGCACGGACGCTCCGGCCGCTGAACGAGGCCGCCCCGCACCGCCCTTCGCGCCCCCGACACAACCGTCGGGGGCGCTTCGGCGCGCGCTCGGCCCGGCGGCCTCGCCCGGCTGGTTCGCCTCGCCCGCCCGGCCCGCGGACGGCGTCCGGTCAACCCGCCGTACGGCTGGCCGGATCCGTCCCGTCCCGTCCTCCGGAGGGTCGCGGCGGCCGGGCCCGTCGGAGCAGACTGGCCGGTGGCAGCGGAGAGTTCCGACCGCAGGGAGCAGGCATGTCCGTACGACCCCGCAGGCGCAGGACAGTTGGCGGCCTCCGGACCGCGATCGGCGCGCTCGTCGTGGCCCTGGCGGCGGCATCGGCGGTCGCGCTGCCCGCCGCGCCCGCGGAGGCGGCCGCCGGCAAGGTGGTCTACCTGACCTTCGACGACGGCCCGAGCCCCGCCTACACGCCCAAGGTCCTCGCGGTGCTGGCCCGTTACGGGGTGCGCGCGACCTTCTTCCAGATCGGGCAGAACGTCGCCGCCCACCCCTCGCTCACCTCGCAGGTCGCCAAGCAGGGCCACAGCGTGCAGAACCACACCTGGTCGCACCCGGACCTGCGCAAGCTCTCCGGCGCCGCGGTCGACTCCCAGGTGAGCAGCACCGACCGGGCGATCCGGGCCCGGACCGGCCGCACCCCGACCTGCCTGCGCCCGCCGTACGGCGCGGTCAACGGCACGGTGCGCTCGCGCGCGGCGGCGCTCGGCAAGCAGGTCGTGCTCTGGTCGGTGGACCCGGCGGACTGGTCCCGGCCGGGGACGGCGGCGATCCGCTCACGGGTGCTGGACGGCGTCCGCCCGGGGTCGGTGATCCTGCTGCACGACGGCGGCGGCGACCGCAGCCAGACCGTGGCCGCGCTGCCGGGGATCATCAGCACGCTCAAGGCCCGCGGGTACGGCTTCGCCACCCTGTGCGGCTGAGGCCGCCCAGGGTGGCGAGGGGAAGGTGCGCGTCAGCTCTGGCCGTTGAGGATCAGCGCCCAGGCGAGGCAGCCGAGGGCGCCCGTGGAGAGCAGCGCGCGCAGCACGTTGAAGCGCACCCAGCGCGCCTCGAAGCGGCCGCGCACGCCGGCCGGGTCGGCGATCCGCTGGGGCGTCCCGGCCGCGGCGAGCTCGTCGTTCAGCGGGATGTTGACCGAGCGGGTGACGCCGATCATCGCGATGTAGAGCACCAGTGCGGCGATCGTCGCCGGCAGTACGTCGTGGCCGTCCGAGGGCAGGTGCAGCGCGACCGCGGCCAGCGTGGTGAGGAGGGCGCCGACGAAGCCGAGGACGAACCAGCCGTTGAGGATCGCCACGTTGACGCGCTGCATGACCTCGATGAAGGTCCGGTCCTCGACCCGCGCGAGCGCGGGCATGACCGAGCACGCGAAGGCGTAGAACAGTCCGGCGGTCAGTCCACAGGTGACAGTGGCCGCCACCAGGACGAGTGTGCGTGCCGTTTCCATCGTCGTGAGCCCCTCACTTCTCGCTGCTACTCGCTGTCGGTATCGCTTTGCCGGGCCTACCCCCGTGGGCAGATCATCCGGCATTTCCGGCTCGGGGGCCACCTCGATCGCTCAAGAGTCTCTCAAATGACGAGACGTCAAATGATGTCTTCCCGTCTACACTTGACGGCATGGACACTCTGACAGGACTCCTCGACGGCCCCAAGGCCCGCGGCGCGTTCCTGCTGCGGTCGATCCTCACCCCGCCGTGGTCGCTGCGGATCGAGGACCGGGCCCCGCTCTCCGTGGTCACCATGGTCAGGGGCGAGGCCTGGATCCTGCCCGAGCGCGGCACCCCGCTGCTGCTGCACCCGGGGGACGTGGCGATCGTGCGCGGCCCGGAGCCGTACACCGTCGCGGACGATCCGGACACGCCGGTGGACGTGATCGTCGGCCCGGGTCAGGTCTGCACCAAGGACGGGGTGGACGTCTCCGAGGTGATGTCGCTCGGCGTCCGGACCTGGGGGCAGGGCCGCGAGGGCGACCGCGCCTCCTCGGTGGTGCTCTCCGGCACGTACCAGGCCGAGCACGAGATCGGCCAGCGCCTGCTGGGCTGCCTGCCCGCCCTGCTGGTCCGCCCGGCCGGCACCGGCGCCGACGACACCCTGGTGCACCTGCTGTCCGCCGAGATAGGGCGCAACGAGCCCGGCCAGGAGATCGTCCTGGACCGCATCCTCGACCTGCTGGTGGTCTCCGTCCTGCGCTCCTGGCTGGCCGCCCCCGACTCCGGCGCCCCCGCCTGGTACCGGGCCCAGCACGACCCGGTGGTCGGCCCGGTGCTGCGGATGATGCACGACGACCCGGCCACCGCCTGGACGGTCGCCGAACTGGCCCAGCGGGTCGGGGTCTCCCGGGCCGGCCTGGCCCGCCGCTTCACCGCCCTGGTCGGCGAGCCCCCGATGGCGTACCTGGCGGGCTGGCGCCTGGCCGTCGCCGCCGACCTGCTGCGCGAGCCCGAGTGCACCGTCGCCTTCGCCGCCCGCAAGGTCGGCTACAGCAACGCCTTCGCACTCTCGGCGGCCTTCAAGCGGGTGCGCGGAATCAGCCCGCAGGAGCACCGCCGCCTCGCCGCCACCGGCACCCCGGCCCAGGCCGCGGGCTTCTCGGGCCCGGCGGAGACGGTGATCCTGGCGGGCTGAGCCTTCTGGGTGACGCCCATGCCCTACTGCTGTTTCTCATTTGCCTAAATGCTTTAGGCAATCCCATACTGTCTTCAGGGCGCCGGTGCGGGCAACCGCACCGGACCGCCCGGCGCAGAAGCCGAGACCGTACGGGAGGACACACATGGCACGGGCAGGGCTGACCGTCGAACGCGTGGTCGTCGCGGGAGCCGAACTCGCCGACGAACTCGGCTTCGACCAGGTCACCGCCGCCGCACTGGCCCGACGCCTCGGCGTCCAGACCGCCAGCCTCTACTCCCACGTCAAGAGCTCCCAGGACCTCAAGACCCGGATCGCCCTGTACGCCCTCGAAGAACTCGCCGACCTCGTCGCCGACGCCCTCGCCGGCCGCGCGGGCCGCGACGCCCTCGGCGCCTTCGCGGACGCCTACCGCGCCTACGCCGCCCGCCACCCCGGCCGCTACGACGCCACCCGCCTGCGCCTCGACGCCGAGACGGCCGCCGCCAGCGCCGGCATCCGGCACGCCCAGATGACCAGGGCGATCCTGCGCGGGTACGACCTCACCGAGCCCGCGCAGACCCACGCCGTCCGCATGCTCGGCAGCGTCTTCCACGGCTACATCAGCCTCGAAGCGGCCGGCGGCTTCAGCCACACCGCCGTCGACCCGCAGCAGTCCTGGGA
Organism: Kitasatospora xanthocidica; assembly: GCF_014656195.1. GTDB lineage: Bacteria > Actinomycetota > Actinomycetes > Streptomycetales > Streptomycetaceae > Kitasatospora > Kitasatospora xanthocidica. The sequence goes on from NZ_BNBY01000016.1 coordinate 167,243, forward strand.
CTGGATCATCGACTCCCTCGACACCCTGCTGCGCACCGGCGGACCCCGGCCCACCACCTGAACACCCCTACGGGCCCGACGGATCCGCGCCTCCGCGTGACGGATCCGCGGCCCCGCGCGACGACCCGTCTCCGCACGACGACCCGAAGAAGCATCATGACCACGATCACCACCCCCGTCACCGAAGACCTCCTCCACGGCCACCTGGACGTCGAGCGCACCGGCCGCGGCCTCCTGCCGCACCGGCTGCCCGCCCAGGCCCGCCGGCAGATCCCCGACGACCAGCTCGCCATGGCCGAGTCCCAGCCCTCCGGCGTCCGCCTCGCCTTCCGCACCCGCGCCACCACGATCACCCTGCACGCCGTGCCCACCAAGCGCGCCTACCCCGGCGTCCCGAACGTGCCCGACGGCGTCTACGACCTCCTCGTCGACGGCACCCTCACCGCCCAGGCCTCCGTCCCCGGCGGCAACCTGCGCACCGTCGACCTGGCCACCGGCCGCTTCGACCTCACCGAAGGACCCGCCGGCAGCGCCACGTTCACCGGCCTGCCCGCCCGGGAGAAGACCGTCGAGATCTGGCTCCCGCACACCGAGCCGACCGAACTGATCACCCTCGAGACGGACGCACCCCTGCACGCCGTCCCGGCCGGCACCCGCAAGCGCTGGGTCCACCACGGCAGTTCGATCAGCCACGGCTCCAACGCCACCCACCCGAGCGGCACTTGGCCCGCCCTGGTCGCCAACCGCGCCGGACTCGACCTGGTCAACCTCGGCTTCGGCGGCGGCGCCCTGCTCGACCCCTTCACCGCGCGCACCATCCGCGACACCCCGGCCGACCTCATCAGCCTCAAGCTCGGCATCAACCTCGTGAACACCGACGCGATGCGGCTACGGGCCCTCACCCCGGCCGTCCACGGCTTCCTCGACACCATCCGCGACGGCCACCCCACCACGCCGCTGCTCGTCGTCTCCCCACTGCTCTGCCCCCTGCACGAAGACACCCCCGGCCCGCTCGCCCCCGACTTCAGCAGCGGCACCCTCCGCTACCGGGCAACCGGCGACCCGGCCGAACGCGCCGCCGGCCGCCTCACCCTCACCGTCATCCGCGAACACCTCGCCCGCATCGTCGCCGAACGCCGCGCCGACGGCGACCTCGCCCTCCACCACCTCGACGGCCTCGCCCTCTACGGCGAGCCCGAGCACCACGTCCACCCGCTCCCCGACGGCCTCCACCCGTCCCCGGAAGCCCACCGCGTCATCGCCGAACGCTTCACCGAACTGGCCCTCGCCGCGGGAGGCCCGCTGGCACCATGACCGACCGGGACGGCGGCGGATACCTGTCGGCAACCGTCGACCCGTGCTCAGCCCGTCGGCGGGAGCGCCAGCGCCGTGATCAGAACGCCCCGCCGGACACCCCACCGACCGGTGCCGAGGACGGGGTGGTGGGGGTGCGCGGCGGTGAACGTACCGTCGGCGTGAACGGCGACGACGATCGCGGCGAGGGCCGTCCAGGTGCGGGTCAACGGATGGACCGCCTTGTAGACGGCCTCCTTGGCACTGAAGAGGACCGTGTCCCAGGGCGTCGTGCCCACGGGGAGCCCGTCGAGCCCGCGCCGCTCCTCCGCGCTGCTGACCAGCTCCAGGACCCCGTGCGGGAGCGGACGGACGGCTTCGGCGTCGATCCCGAGCGAGAGGTGCCGACCGGTACTGGTGACGGCACAGGCCGTGTAGCCGTCCGTGTGGGTGATGCTGCCCGCGGCACCCGACGGCCACTGCGGCGCGCCCCCGGGCCCCGGCAGCAGAGGAGTCGGAGGATGTCCGAGCTCGGCGAGCGCCCGGCGGGCGAGCGTCCGGGCGGTGGTGAACTGCTGTCGGCGGCGCGGGGACCGGTCCCGGATGTAGGCCGCCTCCGAAGGATGGAGGCGACCCACGTCCAGGGCGCCGAACGCCTCGGCGCAGCGGACGTCCGGCGGCAGCAGCGCGGCCAGGACGCCGGCGGGAACGGTGGTGGTCACGGCGGGGTCAGCGGCCGGCCAGGACCAGCTGGTGGACCTGGTGGGCGACCTGCCGGGGAATCTCCAGCGGCACCATGTGCCCGATCCCCGGAACCTCGTGCAGCGTCGCCTGCGGCAGCGCGGCCGCGAGCTCCTGACTGAACGACGGCTTGACGACCTTGTCCTCGGTGCCCGTGATCACGACGGCCGGGGCGGCGATCCGACCGAGCCCGGACCGCTGGTCCATCCCCTGCGACGACGCGAAGCAAGCCGACCTGGTCTGCGGCCGAGTGCTCGCGAAGAGCCGCCGGTTGGCCTCGCGCGCCTCCAGCGAGGCCCGCGGCCCGTGCGTCTGGCCGAGCAGCTTGCGCCCCAACCACGGCGTCCGCAGCGCCCGGCTGAACAGCGGGGACCCCATCATCTTCACCTCGTTCGCCGGGGTGTCCTGCCCGTGCGAAGCCGTCGACACGAGCACCAGCCCGGCCAACCGCTTGCCCGCGCCACCCGGGCGCCCCACGTCGGGATCCGCCGCCCAGGCGAGCGCCGCATACCCGCCCCCCGAATGCCCGACCACCACGACGGGCCGCTCCGCAGTGGTCAGCGTCCCGACCACGGTGTCCAGATCCCGCGCGAGCCGCGCGATGCTGATCGGCTCCCGCCCGACCGTGGACGAGGCGTGCCCACGCTGGTCGTACGTGGCAATCGTGTGTCCGGCGGCCGCCAATTGATGGGCCGTGGCGTGCCAGACGGTCCGCGACGCCGCCCACCCGTGAACGAGGACCACCAGCGGGCGCGTCGGGTCGGGCGTCTCGGGCTGGTGGACCGTGATCGCGAGGCGGGCGTGGTCGTCCGTGGTCGTGGTGTGGTCGGTGGTGGTGACGGCGTGTTCGGCCGGCAGGACGGGGATTTCGGCGATTGTCCGCATGGGGAGGTCCTCGTTTTGTTTGTTGGCTTCTGGTTTCTTTTGTTTTTGTTGTTTATGGCTGGTGGTGGAGGTGGTGGTGGAGGTTGGTGAGGGCGTGTTGGGTGGCGGTGGTGTGTTTGGTGGTGAGGTTGGTGAGTTTGTGGAGGAGTTTGGGCCAGTGGTGGGGTGTGGTGGTGAAGGTGATGGTGAGGAGGGTGTGGGTGTTGTTGTGGGTGGGGGTGAGGGTGTAGGTGGTGGTGCCGTGGAAGTGGCCGGTGTGGGTTTGGGTGAGGGTGTGGTGGGGGGTGATGTGGGTGGTGGTGGAGGTGAAGTGGAGTTTGGGGCCGGGTTTGCCGATGCCTGCGGGGTGGATGGTGGTTGTGGTGGTGCCGTTGGTGGTGTGGGGGCCGGTGGGTCCGGGTTGGTGGGTGTTGTGGGGGTGCCACCAGGTGGTTTTGCCGTTGAGTTCGTTGAGGATGGCGTTCCAGACGGTTGGGGTGGGGTGGGGGAGGATGGTGTGGTCGGTGTGGTGGATGGCGTGCATGGGGGTTTTCCTTTCGGGGGGGGTGGGGGGTGGGTTTGGTGGGGTGGTTTAGGGTGTTGGGGTGGTAGTGGGTGGGTGGTGCGGTTTGTGATGGGAATCTGACTGGTTGTCAGGTTCCTTTTTTGTTTGGTCTCGAAATTTTTTGTGGTGCGGGTTTCTTGTGGTGCGGGTTTTCGTGCTGTGGGTTCGGGTGTTTATGGGGTGCCTGTTGGTGTGTGGCTTTAGGTGTGTGTGCGGGTGTTTTCGGTGGTGTTTGTCGGGTGTGTTGTTGGGTGTTAGGGGAAGATGTTTTGGCCGGGGGTGAGGGTGTGGGTGGGGTCGTGGTGGTTTTTGGTGGTGGTGAGGGTGGTCCAGTGGGGGCCGTAGTGGGTTTGCCAGTCGGTGGGGGTCATGTGGGGGATGGCGCCGACGAGGTAGCGTTTGGCGCCGAGTTGGACGGCGCGGTCGTAGAGGTGGCGGTTGCGGGTGAGGGCGGGGGTGGGGTCGGTGTCGGGGTGGGGGAAGGCGAGGAGGTCGAAGAGGTAGGCGGTGGGTTCGTCGGGTGTGATGGCGAGGGGGTGGGTGAGTTTGCTGGTGTGGAAGGGGTAGCAGAGGAGGAGGCCTTGGCCGATGTCGTCGGGGGTGAGTTGGGGGAGGGCTTCGGTGAGGAAGGTGTGGGTTTGGGTGGCGGGGAGGAAGAGGGAGAGCCAGGGTTTGGGGGCGTTCCAGTAGCCGAGGTTTTTGATGGTGTCGGCGAAGGCGTCGGCGCGGTAGGTGTAGTCGCGGTAGGTGGTGTCGGTGGTTTCGGTGGTGGTGGGGGTGAGGCCGGCGAGGAGGGGTGCGGTGGGGGGTGGTGTGGTGTCGTTGTAGTGGGCGACGGCTTCGATTTTGTAGCGGGGGGGCCGGCCTGCGGGTTGGATGAGGATTTCGCCGACTTGGGAGGGGAAGCGGCCGTCGTTGAGGAGGGTTTGCTGGTCGGTGAGGTAGGTGGTGAGGTCGTCGTAGTAGAGGGTGAGGACGCGGGCGTTGTGGGGGGCGGGGACGAGTTTGACGGTGGCGCGGGTGATGATGCCGACCTGGCCGGCGCCGGCGAGGGCGGTGTGGAAGAGCTCGGTGTTGCGGGTGGGGGTGGCGGTGAGGACGCGTCCGGTGCCGGTGACGATTTCGATGGCTTCGACGGTGTCGGCCTGGAGGCCGTACTTGTGGACGGTGGAGCCGATGCCGCCGACGCTGATGGTGCCGCCGATGGAGAGGTGGAGGTAGTCGGTGAGGCAGGGGGGGGTTAGGCCTTGGGTGAGGGCGGCGTCGGTGAGTTGGGCCCAGGTGACGCCGGCGTCGACGGTGGCGTTGGTGGGGGTGATGGCGTGGATGCGGTTGAGGGAGCGGGCGTTGACGGCGATGCCGCCCTGGACGCCGGCCTGGCCGTAGTTGGAGTGTGATTCGAGTTCGCCGCCGTTGCCGCTCTGGCCGTTCATGGCGACTTTGAGGTTGTTGCGGCGGGCGTAGGTGATGACGGTGGCGATGTCCTGGGCGCAGGCGGGGTTGAGGACGGCGTAGGGGGTGGTGGTGGTCAGGCGTCCGAAGTCCTGGGCGAAGGCGGCGCGGGTGGCGGGGGCGGTGGTGAGGGTGCCCTGGAGGGCGGGGGCGGGGGAGATCCGCCCGGCGGTGGTGGGGTCGCCGGTGGTGGCCCAGGTGCGGGTGGTGGTGTTGAAGCCGATGACGGTGGCGGCGGCGCCGGTGAGCAGGGCGCGCCTGGAGAGGCTGGGGCGGTTCATCGCGGAAGGGTCTCCTCTAAGGGTCGCGTGAGGGCAACGGGCACGGAAAAGGTCGGACGGGAACCGGGGAGCGGACAGCGGGTGCGAGCACCGCGGCCGGCAACCGGCCCGCGGTCCACGGGAGTCGGCGCCGGGTCGTGGCGACGATCGCCGGCAGGGGCGGGTGCCGCAGCCTGGTGGTGGTGCCGGGTGGAGCGTGGTGGTCAAGGATGGTGCGAGCCAAGCGAGTTGACGCCAGGCTGGCCGTGACGTTCGCGCGGCCGGTGGTGGGTGTCGTGGCCGGGTGGTGCGTGGTGGTGGTCAGGGGTGCTGCGGGCCGGGCGAGTTGACGCGGGGCTGGCCTGACGCTCGCGTGGCTGGTGGCTGGTGGCTGGTGGCTGGTGGTCGGTGGTGGGTGCCGTGGTCTGGTGGTGTGTGGTGGTCAAGGGTGGTGCGGTGGCGCCGGTGGAGGATCGGCTCCCGGCCCCGTCCCCCGCCTCGGGTTCCCCGGGCGTTGGTTCCCGGGTGGTGTCTCCTTGGGGCGTACGTGGTGGTCAAGGATGCTGCGGGCGGGGCGGGTTGACGCCCGGCTGTGGTGATGTTCGCGCGGCCGGTGGCGGGTGTCGTGGCCGGGTGGTGCGTGGTGGTCAAGGATGGTGCGGGCCGGGCGAGTTGATGTTGAAGCCGGGCCGGCCGTGACGGCCGAGCGGTAGCCGGCGGCCAGCGGCGGGTGTCGTGGCCGGGTGGTGCGTGGTGGTCAAGGGTGGTGCGGTGGCGCCGGTGGAGGAGCGGCTCCCGGCCCCCGCCTCGGTTCCCCGGCCCCGTCCCCCGGCCCCGTCCCCCGGCCCCGTCCCCGTCCCCCGGCCCCGGCCCCGTCCCCCGGCCCCGGCCCCGTCCCCTGGCCCCGTCCCCCGGCCCCGTCCCCCGGCCCCTGGCCCCGTCCCCCGGCCCCTGGCCCCGGCCCCGTCCCCCGGCCCCGTCCCCCGGTCCCGGCCCCCGGTCCCGGTCCCCGGTCCCCGGTCCCTGTTTTCCGGTCCCGTGTTCCTGGGGGTGTGTGTGGTGGTCAAGGGTGGTGCGGGCTGGGCGGGTTGGGGCCGGGTGGCCGTGACGTTCGCCGGGCGTTCGCCCCGGCAGGTGGGTGGCTGGGTGGCTGGCTGGGTGGCTGGGTGGGCGGGTGGCTGGGTGGTTGGGTGTGGCGTATGGGTTTTGGTGTGTTTGTGCGGGTGGCCCGCGGGTCCCGGGGGTCGGGGGCGGGCGTCCTGTTGGGGGTTCCGGCGGGGTGTGGGGGTGGCCGGTGTGGGGGTGTGTGGAGTTGTGGTGTTCGCCGTGGCGGGGGGTGGGTGGGGTGGTGGTGTGTCGGGGTTTGGGGGAGTCCCCGGGGTCGGGGTCCGGGTCCGTGGTGGTGGTCCTGGGGCCGGTGCTGGTGGGCGGCCGTCGGCCGGCTGTGGTGTGCCGTCGGTCGGGGGTTGGGCTCCGTGGTGGTGGTTTCGGGGCCGGTCCCGGCGGTCCGCCGTCGGCCGGCTGCCGTCCGTTGTCGGCCGGCTGCGGTGTGCCGTGTGCCGTGTGGTGGGTGGGGGTTGGCCTGCCGTCCGGGTGGTCGGGCGGCAGGCCGGGGTGTGGCGGTGGCCGGTGGCGGGCCGGGGTGTGGCGGTGGCGGTGGCCGGTGGCTGGGTGGGTGGCGGGGTGGGGTGGGGTGGGTCCGCCGGCCGGCGGGGGTGGGGCGGGGGTGGGGGGTGGTTAGGGGGTGGTGTGGGTGTGGCCGGTGTGGTCGGTGTGGGTGCTGGTTTGGTAGTTGGTGATGTCGAGGTGGCGGGTTTGGCGGCGGAAGCGCCAGGTGTAGGTGGGCCAGATGGAGGGGTTGTTGCCTTGGGTGTCGGTGTACCAGCTGGTGCAGCCGCCGTTGTTCCAGACGGTGTTTTTGAGGCGAGTCTGGATGGTGTGGTTGTAGGCGCTCTGGGCTTCGGGGCGGACTTCGAGGGTGGTGAGGTGGTGGGTGGTGAGGGTTTTGAGGGCGGAGAGGATGTAGGTGATCTGGGCTTCGATCATGACGGTCTGGGAGGAGTGGCCGAGGGTGGTGTTGGGGCCCAGGATCATGAAGAGGTTGGGGAAGCCGTGGATGGTGGTGCCGCGGTGGGCGGTCATGCCGGTGGTGTGCCAGGTGTGGGCGAGGGTGGTGCCGTCGCGGCCGTGGATGCGGTGGGCGATGGGGCGGTTGGTGGCGGTGAAGCCGGTGGCGAGGATGATGGTGTCGACGTCGCGTCGCGTGCCGTCGGCGGTGGTGATGTGGGTGGGGCCGATGTGGGTGATGGTGTCGGAGACGATGTCGACGTTGGGTTGCTGGATGGCGGGGTACCAGGTGTTGGAGAAGAGGAGGCGTTTGCAGCCGACGGTGTAGTCGGGGGTGAGGCGTGCGCGCAGGGCGGGGTCTTTGACGCTCTTCTTGAGGTGGCCGGCGGCCATGTTCTTCATGCCGGTGGTGCGGGTGGGGCGGGACATGAAGAACGCGACGATTTCGCGGCCGTGTTTGTTGAAGGCGCGGCGGAAGCGCTGGTAGCCGGGGAGGTGGCGCAGCATCCAGGTGTGGCGGGGGGTGTTGGGTTTGTCGGGTTTGGCGGCGACCCAGGGGGGTGTGCGCTGGTAGAGGTGGAGGCCTGCGACGTGGGGCTGGATCTGGGGGACGAACTGGATGGCGGAGGCGCCGGTGCCGATGACGGCGACGGTGCGGCCGGTGAGGTCGTGGTCGTGGCGCCATTGGGAGGAGTGGAAGAGGGTGCCGGTGAAGGTGTCGAGGCCGGGCAGGTCGGGGGTGGCGGGGTCGGAGAGGTAGCCGGTGCCGGTGACGAGGATCTGGGCGGTGTAGCGGCCGTGGCTGGTGGTGAGGTTCCAGTGGTGGTGGGTGTCGTCCCAGCGGGCGTCGAGGAGTTCGTGGCCGTAGCGCAGGTGGGGGTCGACGCCGTGGCGGGTGGCGGTGGTCTTGAGGTAGGCGTGGACTTCGGCCTGGGTGGCGAAGGTGGATTTCCACTCGGGGTTGCGGGCGAAGGAGAAGGAGTAGAGGTGGGCCTGGACGTCGCAGGCGCAGCCGGGGTAGGTGTTGTCGCGCCAGGTGCCGCCGAGGTCGGTGGCGCGTTCGAAGACGAGGAAGTCGCTCTCGCCGGCGCGTAGGAGGCCGATGGCGGTGCCCAGGCCGGAGATGCCGGCGCCGATGACGGCGACTTTGAGGTGGCGTACGGCGAGGTCGCCGGTGGTGGTGTCGCGGGGCGCGGGCGCGGCGGCGGGGGTGCCCGCGGCGGGGGTGCCGGCGGGGGTGCCGGCGGGGGTGTCGGCGCCGGGGGTGGCCGGGGCGCGGGTGGGGGCGGCGGGCGCGGCGCTGCCCGCGGTGCCCGCGGTGCCCGCGGTGCCCGCGGTGCCCGCGGTGCTCGTGCCCGTGGTCGCGGTGGTGGTGCCCGCGGTGGTGGTGGTGCTCGTGCTCGCGGTGGTGGTGCCCGCGGCGGTGGTGCTCGTGCTCGCGGTGGTGGTGCCCGCGGTGGTGGTGGTGCCCGTGCTCGCGGTGGCGTTGCCCGCGGTGGCGTTGCCCGCGGCGGTGGTGCTCGTGCTGGCGGTGCTGGTGTCCGTGGTGCTGGTGGTGCTGGTGTCCGTGGTGCTGGTGGTGGTGGGGGTGGCCCCCGCCGCCGGGGCGGGGGTGGTGCCGGTGGTGTGGGTGCGGTCGGGGGCGGGGGTGGTGGTCATGGCGTCGGTGTCCTCTTCTGCGGTGGCTGAGGTGTCCTTCGTGTCCGGGGCGGGGTCAGGCGCGGCGGGTGAGGGTGACGCGGAAGTTGTTGAAGATGTGGTCTTCGAGGGTGTAGGCGAAGATGTCGAGGTAGCGCTCGAAGCGGGCGACGGTGGTCTCGTCGGTCATGGCGACGGCTTCGTCGCGGCGGGCGGCCAGGAGCTTGAGCCAGGCGCGGCAGGCGCGGGCGAAGGACTCGGGTTCGTTGCGGATCTCGGTGACCTCGAAGAGGCCGTCGAGGCCGGCGGCGAGTTCGGGCAGGCGCGGGATGTGGCAGCCTTCGAACTCCTCGCGCTGGAGGAACTTGAGGTCGTCCAGGAGCTGGCGGCGCAGCGGGGGGTTCTCGACGGTCATGGTGTGCAGGACGAAGCGGGCGCCGGGCTTGAGGAGGGAGTGGATCTGCTTGAAGAAGACGCGGTAGCGCTGGGTGCGCTCCTTGGGGGTGAGGGAGGACAGGACGAAGTGTTCGAGGGCGTTGATGCAGAACGCGGCGTCGTAGGCCTCTTCGCCGTCGGCGAGGCGGTGGTCTTCCCAGCTTTCGACGCGGGCCTGGATGGCGGGGTTGTTCAGGGCGTCGACGAAGTCGGCCTGGGTGCGGGAGAGGGTGACGCCGACGGCGCGCTTGACGCCGTGGACGGTGGTGAGGCGGTTGAGCATGGTGCCCCAGCCGCAGCCGACGTCCAGGACCTTGGCGGTGTGGGCGGCGCGGGCGAGGTCGGTGAAGGCGTCGAGCTTGCGTTCCTGGGCTTCGTCGAGGACGGCGACGAGGTCCTCGCCGTCCTCCCAGTAGCCGCCGGAGTACATCATGGTGGGGCCCAGGATGAGGCGGTAGAGCTCGTTGGGGACCTCGTAGTGGTGGCGGATGGCCTCGACGTCGGGGTTGATGGAGCGGGCTTCGACGGTGGTCATGGGATGGGGCCCCTCGGGTGGTGGTGACGGGAATGGACGGTTACGGATAGCGGCCCGGCCCGGTGCGGTGCGGCCTGGTGCGGCCGGGGCCTGGCGTGGGCCGGTCCGTCCGCGGGAGGCGGGCGGGCCGGTGCGGCGGGCCGGCCGTAGTGGCGCGGCCGCGTGGTGCGTGCGGCACGGGCGTGCCGGCCGGCTTTCGGCCCCCGGCCTGTCGGCCTGTCGGCCTGTCGGCCTGTCGGCCTGTCGGGCTCGGGCGCCGGCCGGGTGGCCGGTCGCCGGTGTCCGGCGGCGGGCCGCCGTGGCGGCCCGCGTGCCGGCTGGCCGGCCCGGGGCGGTGGTGTTCTGTCGCCCGGACCGGTACTGCCGCATTGCTGCCGCATTGGTGCGTCGCCCAACGGGCTTGCGGGCTGAGGCGGTTGGTGTCCGGACGCACGGTCCGGACGTACGGTCCGGGCCGTGTCGCCCGGACCGGTGCTGCCGCGTGGTGCGCTGCCCGACGGTCGTGCGGGCTGAGGCGGTTGGTGTCCGGACGCAGGGTCTGGACGTTACGGTCCGGGCCGTGTCGCCCGGACCGGTGCTGCCGCGTGGTGCGCTGCCCGACGGTCGTGCGGGCTGCGGCGGTTGGTGTCCGGACGCAGGGTCTGGACGTTACGGTCCGGGCCGTGCTGCCGGGCGGTGGTGCGCTGCCCGACGGGCGTGCGGGCTGAGGCGGTTGGTGTCCGGACGCAGGGTCTGGACGTTACGGTCCGGGCCGTGCTGCCGGGCGGTGGTGCGCTGCCCGACGGTCGTGCGGGATAAGGCTGTTGGTGCCCGGTCGTGCTGTCCGGGCGGGTGGTGCCGTGGCGCGCGGGCCGTTCGGACGGTGCCGGCCGTACGGTCCAGGTCGTGCTGTCCGGGCGGTGGTGCCGTGGTGCCCGGACCGGTGGTGCCGTGTGGTGCGCCGTGGGTGGTGCGTCGCCCGACGGGTGTGCGGGCTGCGGTGGTTGGTGCGGGTGGTGCCGGGTGGTGCCGGGTGGTGCTTGGGCCTGGCGGCCGTCGGACAGGGGTGCCGGGTGGCGGGCCGGCGGGCCGGCCTGGGTGGTGCGGTGTGCCGGTGTGCGTGCGGGTGCGGTGTGTTGTGGGTCAGGTAAGCGTGTGTCTCGCAAGCGGTGCGCAAGGGGGTCGGGGGGTGGGGGGTTGCGGGGCGTTTGCGCGGACGCGGGTTTCATGCGGTCTCGACAGGACACGCGGTCTGCGGGCCGGGCCGCTTCCCTTGCGGGGGTGGCGGGTGTCTGTCCGGGCCTGTGCCGCTCCTGCCCGTGCGGGGGGTGGTTTCGGGTTCCGTCGCCGGCTTGGTGCCGGTGTTCTCGGGACTGTCCGTCGCCTGCCGTCCGCTCGTCCGCTTCTCCGCTTCTCCGGTTCTCCGTTGTCCGCTCGTCCGCTCGTCCGCTCGTCCGTTGTTCGTGGTCCTCGTGGGTGCCTGTGCCGGGCATGCCGGTGTGTCGAGGGGGCCGTGGGGCGGGCGCGGTGCGGGGCGGGTGCGGGGCGGTGTGGGTGGGGGGTGGGTGCGGTGGTTCCCCTTCCGTTGTTCGACGCCATATCTGACAGCCGCCCGGTTTCCCCGTCCTGGGGGCGGGCGAGGAGAGGAAACGATCACCCATGTCTCAGATCCCCACCATCGAGGACCTGGCGCAGCAGTTGCAGGCGGTGTCCGGTGCGCGTGAGATCGACGCGGACGCGGCGTTGCAGCACATCGCGGATGTGGACTCGCTGGACCTGATGGAGTGGCTGTACGGGTTCCAGAACCAGTACCCGCACATTCCGGCCGACGAGTCGCTGTTCGCGGACATCGACGACACGACGACGCTGCGGGTGGTGCACGAGCGGATCCTGGCGCTCGTCCCGGCCGAGGCGAACTGAGCCCCGGGGGCGGGGAGAGAGGGGTCGGGTGATGAGTGGTTTCGACGTCGCCGGCTGGGGGATGTGGGTCCCGGAGACGGTGGTGACCAGTGCGGACCTCGCGCAGCGGTTCGGGGTGGACGAGCACTGGATCGTCTCGCGGTGCGGGATCCGTGAGCGTCGCGCGGTGGGTGCGGGGCAGACCACGGCGTCGATGGCGGTGGAGGCGGGGCGCCGTGCTCTGGAGCGGGCGGGGCTGACGGGTGCGGACATCGCGCATCTGATCGTGGCCACGGCGACTCCGGAGCAGCCCTCGCCGGCGACGTCGGCGTTCGTCCATGACGAGCTGGGTATCGCGGGCAGCGCGCACGACGTGAACTCCGAGTGTGCGGGGTTCGTGTACGCGCTGGTGACGGCGGCGGGTCTGATGCGCATGGACCCGCGGCCGATCCTGGTGATCGGTTCGGACACCCACACCCAGACCGCGAACCCCGCCGACCGGGACCTGTCGATCCTGGTGGGTGACGGGGCGGGGGCGGTGGTCCTCACCCCGGGCCCGGTGGAGCGGATCCGGGCGTGGAACCTGGGCGCGGACGGCAGCTGCAAGAACAGCCTGAAGGTCCTGGCGGGGGGCTCAAGGATGCCCACCACCGCGGAGACCGTCGCCCAGGGCCTGCACTACGCGCAGATCAACGGCAACGAGATCTACCTCAACGCCGTGCGGTACACGGTGCGTACGATCCGCGAGACGCTGGAGCAGGCGAAGGTCACGGCGGCCGACGTGGACCACGTGGTGCCGCACCAGGCGAACATCCGCATCATCAACTCGGTGCTCTCCCACACCGGGATCGGCCCGGAGAAGCTGGTGACGAACCTGGAGCGCTACGGCAACACCGCCTCGGGGTCGATCCCGATCGCTTTGGCGGAGGCGCTGGACTCGGGGCGGATCAAGGACGGGGACACGGTGCTGCTGGCCGGGTTCGGCGCCGGCATGACGTGGGGCTCGATCCTTTTGACGTGGGGAGGGGCGCGATGAGCGGCAAGGACGCCTTCGGCACGCGCCCGGATTCCCCGGTGGCGCTGGTCACCGGTGCCTCCGGGGGGCTGGGCGGTGAGCTGGCCGTGGCCCTGGACGCGGCGGGCTGCCGGGTCGCGGTCCACTACAACAGCTCCCGCGAGGGGGCGGAGAAGACCGCGGCGCGGCTGGCGAACCCGCACGTGCTGGTCACCGGCGACGTGTCCGACTACGGCGCGGTCACCGCGATGTACGAGGAGATCCGGGCGGAGCTGGGGCCGGTGGACGTGCTGGTCAACAACGGCGCGATCCGCAAGGACTCGCTGATGGCGATGCAGGACCCGGCGCAGTGGCGGCAGGTGATCGACACCAACCTGGTCGGCTCCTTCCACACGGCGCGCGCGTGCGTGCCGGCGATGCTGCGCTCGCGGTGGGGGCGGATCGTCAACATCGTCTCGCCGTCGGCGCTGATCGCCACCGCCGGGCAGACCGCCTACTCGGCGTCCAAGGCCGGGCTGATCGGACTGACCCGCACCCTGGCGGCGGAGTGCGGACGGCGCGGGGTGACCGTCAACGCCCTGTCGCCCGGCTTCATGATCACCGGTATGACGGACACCCTGCCCGAGCACGTCGTCGCCGGGATGCGCGACAAGGTGCCGGTGCCGCGGTTCGTCACCCCGAGCGAGGTGGCGCGCTCGATCACCCTGTTCCTCGACCAGGACTGCATGACCGGCCAGGTCATCAGCATCGACTCCGGGGCCTCCATCACCTGACCGGCCCCCTCACCGTCCCCCCTGACCACCCCTCACCGTCCCCTGGCCACCCCGGGCCCGGCCCGCCATCCCGGGCCCGGCCCGCCGTCCCGGGCCGGGCCCGGGGCGGCCTCCCGCCACCCTCACCGCCCCGCCCCCCGGTTCCCGCCCGCCTGACGGGACCACCCCGCGCCCCCGTCCCCGGCCCCCTGCCCGGGGACGGGGGCGCACCCCGTTCCAGGGCCGCGCACCGGCCGTCCGCGACGCCCCGGACGGCGGGACCGGGGCCGGGGGGAGTGCGGCTTCCCGCGGGCCCGGGTCTGGGGGTGCGGGCCTGGGGGCGGCTTCCCGCGGGTCCGGTGCTTCGGTGCTTCGGGGTCCGGGTTGCCCGGGAGATCCGGCGCCGTGCTCCCGCGGGATCCGGGTCTGCGGGGTCCGGGTGTCCGGGGGCGCGGTGCAGGGGAGGTCCGGTGCCCGGGTGCCGTGGTGCTCGCGGGCCCGGTGGGGCGGACGGCGGTGCCCGGAACGGGCGCCGGGGCGGCACCGGGGCGGGTGCGGGGCGGTGCGGGGGAGGGGCGGGCGCCGTGCCCTCATCCGGCGTCGTGCCTTCGCGCGGCGTCGTGTCCTCGCGCGCCGGCGGGTGAGGGCAGGGCCTGCGGCGGGGCGGACGGCGGGGCCCGGTGTGTCAGGGCCGGTGTGCCAGGCGCGGCGCCGGTGCGGGTGCGGGTGCGGGTGCGGGCGCGGGTGCGGGGGTCAGGGTGGTGTCCAGCCAGTCGAAGACGCTCTGGTGGAAGCGGGCCATGGCGCCCATGTGGCAGTGTTCGCCCGCGCCTTCGGCCTCGGTCAGGGTGATCAGGGTGTGCGGGCAGGTCAGCGCGGCCTGGACCTGCTGGGGCTGGCCGCGGAAGAACTGGTCGTTCTCGGCGTCCAGGACGAGGGTGGGGCACGTGATGAGGTGGGCGAGGCCTTCGAGGGTGTAGTCGGCGGTGCGGCGCAGGTAGTCCGCGACGGAGGAGGCGCCGAACGTCCACACCCCGTTGCGCAGGGCCCAGCGCAGCTGGGTGCTCTCCCGCATGAGCAGGCGCATGACGGGCTCGACGAGGTCGTCGCGTCCGTCCTCGGTCCACGTGCGCAGGAACGCGGGCAGGAACCGGTCGTGGGCCTGGCCGTAGCTGTAGAGGCCGTCGTCCAGGACCAGGGCGGCCAGGCGGTGTTCGCGGGCGGCGGCGCGGGCGGCCAGGTAGCCGCCGAGGCTGTAGCCGAACAGGACCAGGGCGTCGGCGGCGACCTCGCGGCGGGTCAGCGCCCAGTCGAGGACCGGGGTCACCACCGCCTCCCAGTCCGGACGGAAGACCAGGTGCTGCTCGCGCAGCGCCGCGCCCTGGCCCGGCCCGTCGTAGGCGAGCACGTTGTAGCCGCGGCGCAGCGCGGCCGCGGCGACGGCGAAGTAGGACTCCTCCAGGGTGGAGTCGAAGCCGCTGGTGAAGACGACGGTGGGGCGCGGGGCGCCGGAGTCGTCGGCGAGGAAGAGGTAGCCGGGCAGGGTGGTGTCCTGGTAGGGGATGCGCACGGCCTCCACGGGGGTGTCCATCAGGGCGGTGGCGGCGGCGAAGGTCTCCCGGGAGAGGCGGGACAGCTCCCGGGCCTCGGGGTCGTTCGCGGGGTCGTCACGGCGGTAGAACTCGGCGGTGCGGTAGTAGTTCGACGCGCGCAGCAGGGCCTCGCGGGCGCTGACCCGGTGCCCGGCCGCCAGGGCGCCCTCGGCGACGGCGTGCGCGCGCCGCGCGGTGGCCTTCCACTCCCGCAGCCAGGCCTGCTCGTCGCCCTCGCCGATCCTGGCGGCGCAGGCCACCACCTCGCCCAGGTCGGCGCCGCCGTCGCCGGCGAACCCGGCCGCCCGCAGCGTCTCGAAGGAGAACGACTCGTCCTCGAAGAGGAACCGCATGGTGCACTCCCAACCCGCAGTCGAGACGGAACCGTTCCGTCTCGCCTCTGACGCTAGTCCCCTCCCAGTCGAGACGCAAGCGTTCCGCCAGGTGTAGGTTCGGGCCATGCCCGCCACCCCCGCGCCCCGGCCCGCCCCCACCACCGGCACACCCCCCGAAGCCCCTGCCACTCCTGCGGCCCCCGCCACCTCCGAGGCCTCTGCGGCCCCCGCGGCCCCCGAGGCCCCTGGGGCCCCTGGGGCCCCCGCGGCCGCCGTGCGCCGCACCCCGGGCGGGCCGGTCCTCCAGGACTCCGTCACCGAGGCCATCGCCGCCGCCTTCTTCGAGGAACTCGCCGCCGTCGGCTACGCCCGCCTCTCCCTGGAAACGGTCGCCCGACGCGCCGGCGCCGGCAAAGCCGCCATCTACCGCCGCTGGCCCTCCAAACTCGACATGACCCTCGCCCTGGTCCGCGCCGTGGCCGTGGACGCCACCGAGATCAAGGACACCGGCACCCTGCGCGGCGACGTCCTCGCCTTCCTCACCGCCACCGCCGACGCGCTGCGCCACCGGCTCCCGTCCAGGATCGTCCCGGACCTGATCGCCGAGAGCGGCCGCAACCCCGAGCTGGCGCGGGTGCTGCTGGGCGCCGTGCGCGACACCCGCCGCGGCAAGGCCGCCCAGCTGCTGGAACGGGCCGTCGAGCGCGGCGAGCTGCCCGCCGGCACCGACCGCGAGATCGCCCTCGACCTCCTCGCCGGCCCGCTGTACTGGCGCCTGGCCGTCGTCCACACCGCCACCGCCCCCGACTACCTCGAACGCCTCACCGACAAGCTCCTCGCCGCCTTCGCCGCCTAATGGGACTTGCTGAGTCGTAGAGACTCGGTGCCGTAGCCGCCAGCAGGTGAGCAC
>NZ_BNBY01000017.1 GCF_014656195.1 Kitasatospora xanthocidica
GGGGCCGGCCACCCAAGCGGGTGGCCGGCCCCGATGCCGGGCGCCGATGTCTTTGTGGGGCCCCGAGGGCCCGGCGGTGCCCGGTTTCAGACGCTCTGACGGGATCCGTACACGCTTTCGAAAGAAGGCGCCGCCCTTACGGCACAAGGCCCGGTATGGTCTGGGGGTAACCGTGGACGCGGGGTATCGGAGTCCCCCTGCGCGAGGAGCCCCCAACGTGCTGATCACCCATGACACCGAGTGCGCGCTGAGCATCCTCGTGGAACTGCTCAACACCGCGCCCGAGGTGTGCGGCGCCGAGCGGCTGCCGGACGTCGCCGCGCTCGACGCCTTCGTGGTCCGCCAGGAGATCAGCGAGATCGACTCGCTGACCGAGGACGACCTGCACCGGGTGCACGAGCTGCGCACCAAGCTGCGCGAGGTCTTCGCGATGGAGTCCACCGCGGCCGCCGCCGAGTTGGTCAACGCGATCGTCGCGGCCGCCGGCACGACACCCCGGCTCACCGACCACGACGGCCACGACTGGCACATCCACTACTTCGCGCCGCACGCCGCGCTCGGCGACCACCTGGCGGCCGAGCTGGGCATGGCGCTGGCCTTCATCCTGATGGCGGGCGAGCGGGAGCGGCTGCGCCGGTGCGAGGCACCGGACTGCGCGCGGGTCTTCGTCGACCTCTCCCGCAACCGCTCGCGGCGCTACTGCGACAGCCGTACCTGCGGCAACCGGCTGCACGTCGCCGCCTACCGGGCGCGGCAGCGCTCGGCGGAGTCCGTTCCCTCCGCCTGAGCGCCACGTCGGGCCGCTGGGCGCGGCCCTCGGTCAGATCCCGCGCTCGGCCCCCGGTCAGATGCCGCGCTTGCGGAGGATCTCCTCGATGTCGGCGAAGTCGCCCAGTCCGTCCTCGCGCTTGCCCCCGGCCTGCTTCTTCGGGGCCTTGGGCGCCGGGGCCACCGCCGGGCGCTCGGGCGCCGGGCCCGCGGCGGCGGGGCGCTCGGGCGCGCCCTCCACGGCGCTGCCGCGGCGGCCCACCCAGCGGGTGGTGACCAGCAGCGCGGCGGAGACGCCGAGCAGCACGACACCCACCCACACCCGGGGGTCGAAGACCAGCTTGGCCGCCCAGTCGGTGAAGGCCCGGCCGATCGTGCTCGCCAGCGGGAACAGGCCGGTCAGGTAGAGGCCGGCGGGCAGCAGGGCGACCGCGAACCAGCGGGTCGCCGAGAGGAAGCGCCGCTTGTAGGCCCGCAGGCCCGCGACGGCCACCCCGCCCGCCGTGAGGATGAAGCTGATCGCCGCGCTCAGCACGGGACCACCCCTTCGCGTCCGTTCGTCCCGGTCATCGGTGCCTCCCTGTCGGTCCGGCCTCGGACGCACCGCCGGCCGGAGCGGGCGCCCACTAGTGGAACACTGGGGGAATGATCGATGGTTCCCTCCCCCGCCTCGAGTTCTGGTGCGACCTCCAGTGCCCGGACTGCCGCACCGCGCTGGACGACGTCCGGGCGCTGCGCGCCCGGTACGGCGACGCCCTGTCCGTGGAGCTGCGGTACTTCCCGCTGGAGAAGCACAAGCACGCCTACGCCGCCGCCGAGGCCGCCGAGGAGGCGTTCGCCCAGGGCCTGGGCTGGCCGTTCGTCGAGGCGCTGCTGGCCAGGGTCGAGGAGCTGGACGCGCGCGGGCAGCAGGTGCTGCTGGACGTCGCCCGGGAGGTCGGGGCGGACGTCGAGGAGGTCGACACCGCGCTGATCGACGGCCGGCACATGCTGACCGTCGACGCCGACCAGGCCGAGGGGAAGGCGATCGGGGTCACCGGCACGCCGACGTACGTGATCGGCCGCGAGCGGCTGGACGGCGGGAAGAGCCAGGAGGGGCTCCGGGAGCGGATCGAGGCCGTCGTCGAGGCGGCCGTCGAGGCGGCGAAGACGTCCTGACGGCACGTCAGAGCGCCTTGCCGTAGAGGCGTTCGGTGACCCGGTAGCCGAGCGAGCCGTAGAGCCGGACGGCGACGGCGTTGTCGGCGAAGACGTTGAGGCCGAGGTTGCGCACCCCGGCGGCGAGGCACTCCCGCTCGGCGAGCAGCATCAGGGTGCGGCCGTGTCCCCGGCCCCGGTGGGCCGGGGACACCTCGACCACCATCACCCAGGCGAGCGGTTCGCCGTCCGGCAGGTCGCGCAGGTGCAGGGCCAGCCAGATCGAGCCGTACGGGCCGGGCCCGCCGTCGGCGCCGTACAGGCTGCTGAGGACGACGCCCGGGGCCTCGGCACCCTCCGGCAGCCGGTGCCGCCGTCCGCCGTCCACCTTGGCGCGGGCCTGCGCCTCGGTGAGGCCGGAGGCGACGAGCGCCCGGGTGAAGCGCTCCGCGCCCTCGTCGAGCCAGGCGCTGAGGGCTTCCGCGCCGATCGGGCGCACGGCAAGTCCGGTGGGCAGCGCCGGGGCGTCGGTCAGGCGCTTGCTCATGGTCCGCATCCGCTCGGTGTAGCCGAGGGTGGCGGCGAGGGAGCGGGCGATCGACGCCGGCTCGGGGATCCGGACGTCCACCCGGACGCAGCCCCAGCTGCGCAGCACCTCCTCCGCGGCGAGCGCGCCGAACGTCCCCCGGCCCCGGCCGCGCGCTTCGGAGACTTCCAACTCGGATATCTCACCCCAGAGTTGGCCGCCGTTCGGAGTGGCGGTGGTGCGCAGCGCGCCGACCGGGTGGCCGTTCGCCAGGATCCGCCAGCGTCTGGTGCGGCCGCCGGCCGCGATGGGTGTCTCCGGGCCCTCGGGGCGCAGCGTGGTGGTCATGTGCTGGTCCCTTCCCCTTGCTCGGACGGTTATCCACGGGGCCGTCCGCCGGGCCGTCCACCCGGCCGGTTCCGTCGCCCGGGGGCGGGGATCACGGGGTGGGGATCACGGGTCGAGGTCGTCGCCGGCGCGCTCGGTGAAGACGGCCATGGCCTTGGCGGTGACGGGGCCGATGCCCGGCAGTTCGCGGTCGTCGACGCGGGTGACGGCCTGGACGTCACGGGTGGTGGAGGTCAGGAAGACCTCTTCGGCGTCCTGGAGGGCGTCGAGCGGGAGGTCGGCCTCCTCGGCGCCGCACCAGTCGATGACGAGCCGGCGGGTGATGCCGGCCAGGCAGCCGGAGGCGAGCACGGGGGTGAGCAGGCGGCCGCCGATGACCACGAAGACGTTGGAGCCGGTGCCTTCGCAGAGCCGGCCGGCGGTGTTGGCGAACAGGGCCTCGGAGGCGCCGGCCCTGTGGGCGGCGGCCAGGGCGACGACGTTCTCGGCGTACGAGGTGGTCTTGAGGCCGGCGACGGCGCTGTGCTCGTTGCGGCGCCAGGGGACGACGGCGACGGCGGTCTCGTCGGGGCGGCGGCTGATGGCGCCGAGGGCGACCACGAGGGTGGGGCCGGTGGTGCCGCGCTCGGAGCCGAGCGGGGCCTGGCCGCCGGTGTAGGTCACCCGCAGGCGGCCGAGCGGTGCGGGGTTGGCGGCGAGGACCTGGGCGCAGGCCTCGCGGACCAGGTCGTGGTCGGGGTCCGGCAGGCCGAGGCCGCGGGCGGAACGGGTGAGCCGGTCGAGGTGCCGGGTGACCGCGAAGGCCCGGCCGTCGACGGTCTTCATGGTCTCGAAGACGCCGTCGCCGGTGGTGAGGCCGTGGTCGAGGACCGAGACGGCGGCGTCGGCGGAGTCGACGAGCCTGCCGTTGACCCAGCTCGTGGTGCGATTGTGCATGGAGGGGTGCTCCTCAGCGGTGGGCGGTGCTGCTCATACCCCGGTCGGGTCGGGTTCGCTGCCCGACGCTATCGCGACCAGGCGGGCGGCCTTCAGTTCGGTTTCCGCCCACTCGCGTTCGGGGTCGGAGCCCCAGGTGATGCCGGCGCCGGTGCCGAAGCGCAGCAGGGGTGCGCCGGGGTCGGTCCGGTCGAGCCAGAAGGTGCGGATGCCGACGGCGAGCTCGGCCTCGCCGCGGTCGGCGTCGACCCAGCCGACGGCGCCGCAGTACGGGCCGCGCGGGGCGGTCTCCAGGGCGTCGATGATCCGCAGGGCGCTGGACTTGGGGGCGCCGGTGACGGAGCCGGGCGGGAAGGTGGCGGCGAGGAGCTCGGGCCAGCCGGCGGCCTCGCGCAGGGTGCCCTCGACGGTGGAGACCAGGTGGACCAGGCCGGGGTGCTTCTCGACGGCGCAGAGGTCGGGGACGGTGACGGTGCCGGTGTCGCAGACGCGGCCGAGGTCGTTGCGGACCAGGTCCACGATCATCACGTTCTCGGCGTGGTCCTTGTCGAGGAGGTCGGCCTCGGTGCGGCCGGTGCCCTTGATCGGGCCGGAGGAGACGGTGCGACCGGTGCGGCGCAGGTAGAGCTCGGGCGAGGCGGTGGCGATCTCGACGCCGTGCTCGGGCAGCCGGATGGTGCCGGCGTAGGGGGCGGGGTTGCCGTGGGCGAGGAGGCCGGTGAGGGCGTCGATGTCGCTGAGGTCCGGGTCGGGCAGCGGTGCGGTCAGCACGCGGCAGAGGTTGGCCTGGTAGACCTCGCCGGCGGCTATGTGCTCGCGGATGCGGCGTACGCCCGCGGTGTAGGCGGCGCGGTCGAGGGAGCTGTGCCAGCTGCCGGCGTCCGGGCCGCGCCAGCCGGCGCCGGAGGGCGGGGCCGGGGCGGGGCGGACCCGGTCGAAGCGGGCGCAGGTCAGCCGGCCCTCGAAGTCGTAGGCGACGGCCCAGTGACCGGAGGAGTCGAGGGCGGCCGGGTCCGAGGTGACGTCGCGCAGCCCGGTGGCCAGGCGGCCGCCGAAGCGGGCGAGCGGGGTGCGGGGGTCGGGGTGGCCGGACACGGTTCTCCTGCGCGGTGCTTGGGCGGCGGTGCCTGAAGTGTAGGTCGGGGGCGCGGGCGCGGCCCTGGTGAGCGCCTGTGCGACGGGGCGTACGGGCCGGAGCGCGGCCGGGACGGGAGTCGGGGTGTGAGCGGTTCCGGGCGTCGTGCGGGTGTGCGTCGGGTGGCCTGCGGATGATCGTCCGGGAGCGCCGCAGGTGGCGGGCGGTGGCCGTCCGCGGTGGCTGACGGAACGGCACGCGGAGGACATCCCCGCGGCACGCTGCGGGAACGGATTTTTAGCTGGCCCGGGAATCCGCTAGAGTTCAACACGTCGCCAGGGAGCGCAGCCGGGAAAACCGGCCGGGGCCCTGGGAGACAGGCGGACGTAGCTCAGTTGGTAGAGCATCACCTTGCCAAGGTGAGGGTCGCGAGTTCGAATCTCGTCGTCCGCTCGATGGAGAACAGTGTAAGATCGTTCTTCATGCGTTGCCTGGTGGAGTGGCCGAGAGGCGAGGCAACGGCCTGCAAAGCCGTGTACACGGGTTCAAATCCCGTCTCCACCTCCAAGAGGGTCCCCCGGTTCAACCGGGGGCATCCCCCTGCGCGCGATTAGCTCAGCGGGAGAGCACTACCTTGACACGGTAGGGGTCACTGGTTCAATCCCAGTATCGCGCACGTCGGATCCTTCGGGGTCTGCTGCAAGACCGCCTCATCAGGCGCGATTAGCTCAGCGGGAGAGCACTACCTTGACACGGTAGGGGTCACTGGTTCAATCCCAGTATCGCGCACGTCGGGCCCTTCGGGGTCTGCTGCAAGACCGCCTCACCAGGCGCGATTAGCTCAGCGGGAGAGCACTACCTTGACACGGTAGGGGTCACTGGTTCAATCCCAGTATCGCGCACAGTAACGGCCGGGGCCGCGATCCGTCAGGGGCGCGGCCCCGGCCTTTTGCGTTCGCCGGCCGTGTCGGCCGTGTTGGCGGTTCTGTGGCGAAGCGCCGGACATCAGGGAAACCGAAGAGCCGCGTACGGACGCCCTCACCGACGTCCGTACGCGGCGTCTCCGCCTGCCGGGGCGCTCTGCGCACCGCTCTCGCCCGTCCGCGTGTCATCGCGGCCGCGGCCTCCCCGGCGGCACCGCTCCCCGTCCCCAGGGGATCGATGCCCGTCCTGTGGCCGCCCCCTGGGGGACGGCGGGTCCTACTCGGGTGCTCCCGGCATTCGGGTGCTCCCGGCTCTCAGTTGCTCCCTGCTCGCCCCGCCGTCCTCAGCGGCCGATCAGATCGGCGACGGCCTGGGCCTGGTTCGCCATCTGGTCCCACCCGCCGAAGAGCAGCATCAGGAGCACGGCGCACGGCAGGGCCATGGCCAGCGCCACCGCGGGGTGCCGGGTGGGCTGCTCGGTGGTGGACCGGGTCTGGACGAAGGCCGGCCGACGGCGGCGGGGGGTTCCCGTGAGCTGTGCCATGCCCTTGCTCCTGATCCGGTCGAGTTGGCGCGGTGGACGGCTTACCTCGGGGGACGAGCTCCCCGTCCACCGCTGGACACAACGCTATTGGTCGGGGGCCCCTGCGGACGTCATGCCGTCGTACTGTTCCTCGGACGTCCCGGAGGATGACGGACCGCCTCAGGGCCTACTACCGGAGGGGGAGGGAAGCCTCGGCCGACCCCCGGGGGAACCCTGAGGGGTAACCCCGAGAAACGATCCGGCACCCCTGTGACCTGCGGGTCAGCGCAAGATCAGACAATCGCACGGCGGCTTCAGGTGTTGCGTATCAGCACACCGCAGCAGGCAGTCCGTAAGCTGTGCCAGACAGGAACTGACGATGGCCCAACCGACGGGGCCTCAACCACGGGCTGACGGGGAACGGACATGGCGATGATGCGGCTGAGGCGTGAGGACCCCCGCATCGTCGGGCCGTACCGCCTGCACCGGCGACTGGGCGCCGGCGGCATGGGCGTGGTCTACCTCGGCTCCGACCGCCGCGGCCAGCGCGTCGCCCTCAAGCTGATCCGCGCCGAACTCGCCGAGGACACGGAGTTCCGCACCCGCTTCGCCCGCGAGATCGCCGCCGCCTCCCGGATCCGCGGCGGCTGCACCGCGCGCGTGGTCGGCTCCGACATCGAAGCCGACCGGCCCTGGCTGGCCACCGCGTACGTACCCGGGCCCTCGCTGTACAAGCGGGTCGGCGACGAAGGACCGATGAGCTGGCCCGAAGCCGCCCGGATCGGAGCCGCGCTCGCCGACGGACTGGTCAAGGTGCACGAGGCCGGGGTCGTCCACCGGGACCTCAAGCCGTCCAACATCCTGCTCTCCCCGCGCGGCCCGCGCATCATCGACTTCGGCATCGCGTGGTCGCGCGGCGCCAGCACGCTCACCCACGTCGGCACCGCCGTCGGCTCCCCCGGCTTCCTCGCCCCCGAGCAGGTCCGCGGCGCCGCCGTCACACCGGCCACCGACGTCTTCGCCTTCGGGGCCACCCTCGCGTACGCCCTCACCGGCGACACCCCCTTCGGATCCGGGGCGTCCTCCGAGGTGATGCTGTACCGGGTCGTCCACGAGGAACCCGACCTGTCCGCGGTACCGCCCCAACTCGCACCGCTCATCCGGGCCTGCCTCGCCAAGGAACCCGCCGAACGGCCCGGCGCGGCCGCCCTCCACGAACGCCTCAGCGAACTCGCCGCACGCGGCGCGGCCGCCGGAGCCGCCGGCCCCGGAACGCGCGCGCCCCGACCCGGGCGCGGCGCACCCGCCGCCCCGCAGGACGGTGCCCGGCAGGGTGTCCCGGCCCCCGGACGCTCCCCCGAGCCGCCCGGCGTGGCACGGGCCAGAGCCGGCGCCGGCCGCCCCGGCGCGCAGGCCGCGGGCACCGCCGGGCGGCGCCCGCTCCCCCGGCCCGAGCCCACCCCCGTCACCCGACCGCTGCGGAGCCGGCCCGAACGACCGCAGACACCTCCCCCCGGCCGCCCCGGCCCCCGCGACCGGGGCCGCCAGCACACCCCCGCCCCCGGCGTACGGCCCGGCACCTCGCGGCAGCGGCTGCTGCGGCAACGGCTGGTGGTCTTCGTCACCGTGACCATCGGCGTGGCCCTCGCCATCGCCGCGGCACAGGGCTGCGAGAACCGGGACAGCCAGGGACTGAAGCCGTCCACCGGGGCCGCCGTCGTGAGCACGGACACCGGTGCACGGGGCGGCGGCGAACTCGCCGTGCCGGGGACATCGGTGGACGTCGCCCCGCAGGCCTCGGCCACACCGCTCCCGGCCGCCGCGCGCGGCGGGGCCGCGGACGGCGCCCTGGCCGCCCCGCAAGGGCCGCTGCCCGCCGTCGACTGGCCGAACCGCAGCTACCCCGACGGGGCCGGCGGACCCGCCATCGCCCTGCGCGACGGACACTCCGCCGGCGCCGGGCCCCAGGTCGCGCTCAGCGCGGTGCTGCCGGCCCGGTACAAGGGCCAGCCGGCCGCGGTCGTCGTGCTGCGCCGGGCCGAGGGCTCCGCACCGGTCGACCTCGTCCAGCTCTACACCTTCGCCGGGGACACCCCGGTCGCCACCACCTCCCGCACCTCGGCCGCCGACCCACAGGCGACGGCCACCTGGCGGCTGGACGGCACCGCGGTCGTCCGCGAGGAACGCGTCGCCGCCACCGGCGCGACCACCTCCACCCGCTACACCGTCCGCGCCGACGGCACCCTCGACGAGTCCTGGCCCGGCGCCCCCGGCAGCACCACCCCACCCCCCGCCGCCGCCCCGGCCCCGCCCACCTCCCCAGCCAGCTGACCTACGGGGAACAGCCGCTGACCCCGGGCCCGAAGGGGAGCGGCACCCCATCCGCACGAGCGCACAGGAAGTCGAGCGGATCGACTTCTGGTGCCGCGGTGTGCCGGGCTGGTGGCTGGAGGGTCGACTTCTCCCGGCGTGCTGCGCCCAGTGGGTTGGCACGGATTCGGGCCGGCAAAGCGGCCACCCCGCCCGAGCGAGCGCGTGAGGAGTCGGGCAGGCCGACTTCTGGTGACGCGCTGGGCCGGGCTGGTGGCTCTCAGCACAGGGGTGGGGTGTCGGCGGACCGCAACGCAGGAAGTCGGGCGGGCCGACTTCTGATGGCACGCCGGGACGGGTCTCTGTCGGCGCGGGCGATGGGGGCGATGGCGAGTTACAGCCGCGCAGGAAGTCGGATGGGCCGACTTCTCCCGGCGTGCTGCGCCCAGTGGGTTGGCTCGGATTCGGGCAGGCAAAGCGGCCACCCCGCCCGAGCGAGCGCGCGGGAAGTCGAGCGGATCGACTTCTGGTGCCGCGTGGAGTTCTGTGGTCGGGGCGGGAAATGAGCCCGCCGGAGGCGCAGCGTGAGGAGTCGGGCAGGCCGACTTCTGGTGACGCGCTGGGCCGGGGCGGTGGCTCTGGGCGTAGGCATCGGGGGTACCGGCATGGCGATGTGCTGAGCCCCGGGGCCAGCAGCAGTACTGCCCCTCCTCGTGAGTGCGTAGGAAGTCAGGCAGGCCGACTTCCTACGCCCGCGGGCGGCGCGCGAAGGCGGGCAGGCTGGCCCGGCCGGGGCGGGTGCCAGTGGAGGGCTGCGTAGGAAGTCGGGTGGGCCGACTTCTGGTGCTGCGGTGTGCCCGGGCCAGCCAGGGAAGGCGGGTTTAGGGGCGGGCAAAGCGGCGCGGGTGGTCGGGCCGGGCGGCTTCTGGTGGTGGTGTCGGTGCTTTCAGGGGGTGGGGGTGGTGACGGCGTAGAAGGCCACGGCTGCGGCGGCGCCGACGTTGAGGGAGTCGATGCCGTGGGCCATGGGGATGCGGACGGGGTGGTGGGCGGCGGCGATGGCGTGGGGGGTGAGGCCGTCGCCTTCGGCGCCGAGCAGGAGGGCGGCCTTGGGGAGGCGGTGCGGGGTGAGGGTGGCGAGGTCGACGGCGTTGTCGGCGGGGGTGAGGGCGAGGAGGGTGAAGCCGGCGGCGCGGACGGTGTCCAGGGCGACGGGCCAGGGGTCGAGGCGGGCGTACGGGACCGCGAAGACCGCGCCCATGGAGACCTTGACGGCCCGCCGGTAGAGCGGGTCGGCGCAGTCGGGCGAGAGCAGGACGGCGTCCATGCCGAGGGCGGCGGCGCTGCGGAAGATTGCGCCGAGGTTGGTGTGGTCGACCAGGCCCTCCAGGACGGCGACCCGGCGGGCCCCGGCGAGCAGGTCGGCGGCGTCCGGGAGGGGCTTGCGCTCCATCGAGGCGAGGGCGCCGCGGTGGACGTGGTAGCCGGTGACGGCTTCGGCGAGCCCGGGTTCGACCACGTGGACCGGGGCGTCGGCCTCGGCGATGACGTCGGCCATCACGTCCAGCCACTTCGCGGTGAGCAGCATCGACCGCATCCGGTAGCCGGCGGCGAGGGCGCGGCGGATGACCTTCTCCCCTTCGGCGATGAACAGGCCCTCGGCGGGTTCGCGGCGGCGGCGCAGTTCGACGTCGGTGAGGCCGGTGTAGTCGGCGAGGCGGGAGTCGGCCGGGTCGGTGATGGTGCTGGGTTCGGACACCCTGCGATCTTGCCAAGCGGGGGCGGGGAAGGCCAAACGGCCGACCGGACGGGGTGGTCCCCGGCTAGCCGGAGTGCAAATATGACCGTATGGCCCGTTATCCGGGCCGATCCTGGGCACCGTCGGCCTCTGGCGCCTCTGACGCCACTGGCTCCGCCGGCTCCTCCGGTGGCCGCCCACACGGTCGGCCACAGCTGCCGCGCGCGAGGCGGGCGTGGCCGGTGTGGCACCGGTCGGTTGCCGGGCAGGTGTTCGCCCTGCAGATCCTGGTCGTGCTGCTGCTGGCGGCGGCCGCGGTGATCGCCCTGGTGGTGCAGTCGCGCAACGACGCCGACAACGAGGCGCGCAACCGGTCGGTGGCGGTCGCCCAGACCTTCGCCAACTCGCCGGGCATGGTGGACGCGCTCCGCTCCCCCGACCCGACCGCGATCCTGCAGCCGAAGGCGCAGTCCGCGCGGATCGGGTCCGGCGTGGACTTCATCGTCGTCCTGAACAACCAGGGCATCCGCTACACCCATCCGAACCCGGCCCGGATCGGCCAGAAGTTCATCGGCACCTACGAGCCCGCGCTGCACGGCCAGGTGGTGACCGAGCACGTCACGGGCACGCTCGGTCCGCTGGTGCAGGCGGTGGTCCCGGTGTACTCGCCGGACGGCCAGGTGGTCGGGCTGGTCTCGGCGGGCGTCACGCTGGCCAACGTCAGCACGGCGAGCGAGCGTCAGCTGCCCGTGGTGCTGGGCGCGACGGCGGGCGCGATCGGGCTGGCCACACTGGGGAGCGCGCTGATCAGCCGTCGGCTGCGGCGGCAGACGCACGGGCTGGGCCCGATCGAGATGACCAGGATGTACGAGCACCACGCGGCCGTGCTGCACGCGGTGCGCGAGGGCGTCATGATCGTCGGCGGGGACGGGCTGCTGCTGCTCTGCAACGACGAGGCGCGCCGGCTGCTGGACCTGCCGCCGGACGCCGAGGGCCGCCCGGTGGCCGAGCTGGGCCTGGAGCAGGCGCCGCTGGAGCTGCTGACCGCCAACCGCCAGGTGACCGACGAGGTGGTGCTGGCCGGGGAGCGGCTGCTGGCCGTGAACGTCCGGCTGACCGACCAGGCCGGCGGCCCGCCCGGCTGCGTCGCCACGCTGCGTGACTCCACCGAGCTGCTGGCGCTGTCCGGCCGGGCCGAGGGGGCGCAGCGGCGGCTGCGGCTGCTGTACGACGCCGGGGTGACGGTGGGCAGCACGCTGGACGTGACGCGGACGGCGGAGGAGCTGGCGCAGGTCGCGGTGCCGCGGTTCGCGGACTTCGTCACGGTGGACCTCGCGGAGCAGGTCCTGGTGGGCGAGGAGCCGCCGCCGGGCGTCGTCCTGGGGCGGATGCGGCGCGCGGCGGTGGCGGGCGTACGGGACGACGGGCCGTTCTACCCGGTCGGCACGGTGCTGGAGGTGGTGCCGTCGAGCCCGCTGGCCGGGGCGCTGCACAGCGGCGAGCCGGGCCTGGAGCCGGATCTGGCGGAGGCCCTGCGCTGGCGGGAGCAGGACCCGGAGGGGTCGGCGCGGGCGCTGGCGTACGGGGTGCACTCGCTGGTGCGGGTGCCGCTGCGGGCGCGCGGGGTGCTGCTGGGGGTGGCCCGGTTCTGGCGGGCGCAGCGGCCGGAGCCGTTCGAGCCGGACGACCTCGCGCTGGCGGAGGAGCTGGTCTCGCACGCGGCGGTGTGCATCGACAACGCCCGCCGCTACACCCGGGAGCACGCGATGGCGGTGACGCTGCAGCACAGCCTGTTGCCGCGCAGCCTGCCGGCGCAGAACGCGCTGGACGTGGCGCACCGCTACCTGCCGGCCCAGGCCGGGGTGGGCGGGGACTGGTTCGACGTGATCCCGCTGCCGGGCGCCCGGGTGGCGCTGGTGGTCGGGGACGTGGTGGGGCACGGGCTGCACGCGGCGGCGACGATGGGCCGGCTGCGGACGGCGATCCACAACTTCTCGACCCTGGACCTGCCGCCGGACGAGCTGCTGGGGCACCTGGACGAGCTGGTGAACCGGATAGACCAGGACGAGGCGGCGAGCGGCGAGAGCGCCGGGCTGACCGGGGCGACCTGCCTGTACGCGATCTACGACCCGGTGGCGCGCCGGTGCACGCTGGCCACCGCCGGGCACCCGCCGCCGGCCGTGGTGGACCCGGAGGGCCGGGTGGTGTTCCCGGAGCTGCCGACCGGGCCGCCGCTGGGGCTGGCGGTGCTGCCGTTCGAGACCGCCGAGCTGGAGCTGGCCGAGGGCAGCCGGCTGGTGCTGTACACGGACGGGCTGGTGGAGGACCGCGACCGGGACATCGACGAGGGGCTGGAGCTGCTGCGCTCGGCGCTCTCCGGCCCGCCGCGCACCCCCGAGCAGACCTGCGCGGACGTGCTCGGGGCGATGCTGCCGGCGCACCCGCAGGACGACATCGCGCTGCTGGTGGCGCAGACCCGGGTGCTGGCGCCGGACCAGGTGGCGCAGTGGGACGTGCCGTCGGACCCGGCGGCCGTGGGCACCGTCCGGGCGGACGTGGCGCGGCGGCTGGAGTCCTGGGGGCTGGAGGAGGCCGCGTTCGCCACCGAGCTGATCCTGAGCGAGCTGGTGACCAACGCGATCCGGTACGGCTCGGGGCCGATCCGGGTGCGGCTGCTGCGGGACCGGGCGCTGATCTGCGAGGTGTCGGACGGCAGCAGCACCTCGCCGCACCTGCGGTACGCGGCGACCGAGGACGAGGGCGGGCGCGGGCTGTTCCTGGTCGCGCAGTTCGCGGACCGCTGGGGGACGCGGTACACGGCGACCGGGAAGGTGATCTGGACGGAGCAGCCGCTGGAGTAGGAAGTCGGACGGGCCGACTTCCCACTCCCGACTCTCCCGCTCGGGGCGGCCCTACCGCTGGAAGGCGGCGGCCAGGACGTTGACGACGTCGCCGATGACGATGACCGCCGGCGGCTTGACCCCCTCGGCCTCGACCACCGCGGCGACGGTGCCCAGGGTGGCGTCCACCCGGCGCTGGGCGGCGGTGGTGCCCTCCTGGACGATCGCGACCGGGGTGTCCGCCGGGCGGCCGTGCTCGACCAGCCGGGCGGCGATCGCACCGATCTTGTCCACGGCCATCAGCAGCACCAGGGTGCCGCTCATCTTCGCGGCGGCCTCCCAGTTGGTCAGCGAGCGCTCGTCGTCCGGGCCGACGTGGCCGGAGATCACGGTGAACTCGTGCGTCATGCCCCGGTGGGTGACCGGGACACCGGCCGCCGCGGGGACGCTGATCGAGCTGGAGATGCCGGGCACGACCGTGACCGGCAGACCGGCCTCGGCGCAGGCCAGCAGCTCCTCGCCGCCGCGTCCGAAGACGTACGGGTCGCCGCCCTTGAGCCGGACCACGAACTTGCCGGCCTTGGCGTGCTCGATCAGCGTGCGGTTGATCGCCTCCTGGGCCATGAACCGGCCGTACGGGATCTTGGAGGCGTCGATCACCTCGACGTGCTCGGGCAGCTCGGCGAGCAGCTCGCGCGGGGCGAGGCGGTCGGTGACCACCACGTCGGCGTCGGCGAGCAGGCGGCGGCCGCGCACGGTGATCAGGTCCGGGTCGCCGGGGCCGCCGCCGACCAGGGCGACGCCGGCGCCGTGCGAGCGGTACTGGCGGGCGGCCAGCGAGCCGTCCCGCAGGCCCTCCACGATCGAGTCGCGCAGGGCGGCGGAGTGGCGCGGGTCGCCGGTGAGGACGGCCACGGTGGCGCCCGCGTCGCGGCCGCTGGCCGGGGTCCAGGCGGTGGCGGCGGAGGCGTCGTCGCTGCGGGAGCAGAACACCCGGGCCCGCTCGGCCTCGGCGCTGACGGCCGTGTTGACGGCCGGGTCGTCGGTGGCGACCAGCACGTACCAGGCCTCGGCCAGGTCGCCCTCCTCGTACGGACGGGCGTGCCAGGTGAGCTCCCCGGCGTCGGCCATCGCCTGGACGGCGGGGGTGGTGGCCGGGGATATCAGGTGCAGGTCGGCGCCGGTGGCGATCAGGGCGGGCAACCGACGCTGGGCGACCTGGCCGCCGCCGACCACGACGACGCGGCGGCCGGCCAGCAGCAGGCCGACCGGGTACGGGGTGCGGCCCTCGGTGCTCGGGTGCGGATTGGGCGCGGTCATCGGCGGTGCTCCTGGATCGGGGTGCGGATGTGGGGACGGTACGGCAAGACGCCGCTCCGCGGACCGGCGCGCCCTCGGGCCGGTCCGCGGAGCGGTGACGAGGTGCGCGTCAGGCCTTCTCGGTGACCCCGGCGGAGTCGAAGGTGGCTACATCGTGCATCGCCCGGGCCGCGCTCTGCACCAGCGGCAGGGCCAGCAGGGCACCGGTGCCCTCGCCGAGCCGCAGGTCCAGGTCGATCAGCGGACGCAGGCCGAGCTTCGCCAGCGCGGCCTGGTGGCCGGGCTCGGCGGAGCGGTGGCCGGCGATGCAGGCGGCCAGCACCTCGGGGGCGATCGCCTTGGCGGCCAGCGCGGCCGAACCGGCGATGACGCCGTCCAGGACCACCGGGGTGCGCAGCGAGGCGGCGCCCAGCAGGAAGCCGGCGATGGCCGCGTGCTCCAGGCCGCCGATGGCCGCGAGGACGCCGATCGGGTCGTTCGGGTCGGGCTGGTGCAGGGCCAGCGCGGCGCGGATGACCTCGATCTTGCGGGCGTGGGTCTCGTCGTCGATGCCGGTGCCGCGGCCGGTGACCTCGGCCGGGTCCAGGCCGGTGAACACCGAGATCAGGGCCGCCGAGGCGGTGGTGTTGGCGATCCCCATGTCGCCGGTGACCAGTGCCTTGTTGCCCGCCGCGACCAGGTCGCGGGCGGTCTCGATGCCGACCTCGATGGCCTTGAGGGCCTCCTCGCGGGTCATCGCCGGGCCCTGGGTCATGTCGGCGGTGCCGGGACGGACCTTGCGCGGCAGCAGACCGGTGGCACGGCCCTGCTGGACGGCGTCGGGCAGCTCGGCGGCCACGCCGACGTCGACCACGCAGACCTCGGTGCCGATCTGCTTGGCGAAGGAGTTGATCACCGCTCCCCCGGCCAGGAAGTTGCCGACCATCTGGGCGGTCACCTCCTGCGGCCACGGGCTGACGCCCTGGGCGTGCACGCCGTGGTCGCCGGCGAAGATCGCCACGCAGGCGGGCTCCGGGATCGGCGGCGGGCACTTGCGGGACAGGCCGCACAGCTGGGCGGAGATGATCTCCAGCATGCCGAGCGAACCGGCCGGCTTGGTCATCCGCTTCTGCCGGTCCCAGGCCTCGCCGAGCGCCTTGGCGTCCAGCGGGCGGATGCCGCGCAGCGTCTCGGCGAGCAGGTCCTGCGGCTCCTCGCCGGGCAGCGCGCGGTTGCCGTACTGCTCCTCGTGGACGACCCAGGCCAGCGGGCGCTTCTTCGCCCAGCCCTGCTGCTCCAGCTCCGGCTCGTCCGGGAAGGAGTCGACGTAGCCGACGCACAGGTAGGCGACGACCTCCAGGTGCTCCGGCAGGCCGAGCTCGCGGACCAGCTGCTCGTCGTCGAAGAAGCTCACCCAGCCGACGCCCAGGCCCTCGGCGCGGGCGGCCAGCCAGAGGTTCTCGACGGCCAGGGCGGCCGAGTACGGGGCCATCTGCGGCTGGGTGTGCCGGCCCAGGGTGTGCCGGCCGCCGCGGGTGCGGTCGGCGGTCACCACGATGTTGACCGGGGTCTCGAGGATGGCCTCGATCTTGATTTCCTTGAACTGCTTGGCCCGGCCCTTGGGCAGCGAGTCCGCGTACGCCTCGCGCTGGCGCTCGGCCAGGGCGTGCATCCGCCTGCGGGTCTTGCCGGAGCGGATCACCACGAAGTCCCAGGGCTGCGAGTAGCCGACGCTGGGCGCGGTGTGGGCGGCCTCCAGGACCCGGATCAGCACCTCGTGCGGGATCGGGTCCGGGCGGAAGCCGTTGCGGACGTCGCGGCGCTCACGGATCACCTGGTGGACGGCCTCGCGGCCGGCCTCGTCGTAACCGGGGGCGGCCGGGCCGCGCGGCTCGGCGGGCTCCTCGGGCTGCGGGTCCTCGGCCACCGGCTGCTCGGCGGCGGGCTGCTCGGCGACCGGCTGGTCGGCGAGCTGCTGCTCGGCCTGCGGCTCGGCCTGCGGCTCGGCCTGGGGCTCCCCGGCGGCGGGGGCCTCAGGGGCCTGCTCGACGGTCTCGACGGTCTCGACGGCCTCGGTGGCCTCGGCGGTGACGGGCTCCGCGGTCTCGGCGGCGGCGTCAGCCGTGCCCTCGGCCGGTGCCTGCTCGGCGGCGGCCTCGGCCGGGACCTCGACGGGCGCGGCCTCCTGCGGCTGCTCGCCCTCCGCGGTCTGCTCCACCACGGCCTGCTCGGCCGCGGCGTTCTCCGCCACGGCGTTCTCCGCGACGGCCTCGGCGGCGGGCTCGGCCTGCTCGGCGGCGGGCTGCGGCTCGCCCTCCGGCAGGACGGCGTCGGTCGGCTGCGCGGCCTCGGCCGCGGGTGCGGCGGCGGCCTCGGCACCCTGCTTGGCGGCTTCGGCCGGGACCTCGGCCTGGGCCTGCTCGGCGACCGGCTCGGCGGCGGCCTCGGCCGGGGTCTCGACGGGCGCGGCCTGCTGCGGCTGCTCGCCCTCGACGGCCTGCTCCACCACGGTGTTCTCCGCGACGGTGTTCTCCGCGACGGCCTGGCCGGACGGCATCTCGCCGGTGCCGGCGGCGGTCTCGGCGACCGGCTCGGCCACGGCCTCCGGCGCGCTCGCGACGGCCTCGGCGGTCTCCGCACCCTGGACGGGCTCGGCGGCGGCCGGAGCGGCCTCGGCGGTCTCGCCGCCCTCGACGGCCTGCGGCGCGTCGGCGGCCGCTATGGGCGCGGGCTGCTGCGGCGCGGCCTCGCCGGCTGCCGGGGCCTGCTCGACAGGCGCGACCTTGGGCAGGCCGTGCGGGGTGGGCGCGGCGAGGAAGGCGGAGATCCGGCGCGGCTGACCGGCCGGAGTGGCGGCCTCGGCCTGCTCGGCGGCACCGTCGGCGACGGCACCCTCGGCGACGGCCTCCTCGACCGCGACGGACTCGACGGCCACGGACTCGACGGCGACCGACTCGACGGCCACCGACTCCACCGCGACGGATCCGACCGCGACCGGCTCGACCGCACCGGGAGCGGCGTGGGCCTCGGCGCCCGGCTGGGCGGCCTCGGCCGGGACCGGCTCGGCGACGACGGCCTGCGCCGCGAAGGCCGAAGCCTCCGCGACGGCCTCGGCGGGCTGGGCGCCCTGGACGGTCTGGGCGGCGTCCGGGGTCTCGACGACCTCGATCACCTCGATCGCGCCGACCGTCTCGATGGCCATGACGGCCTCGACCGGCTGCGAGGCCAGCGGCACCTGCGCCACCTGCTGGACGTCCTGCGGCAGCACCTGCTGACCCTCCGCCACGGGAGCCCCCGGAGCCATCGGAGCCATGGGGCCCGCCGGAGCGGCCGGAGCCGCCGCGGCCTGCGCCATCGGAGCCCCCGCGACCAGCGGAACGACCGGCGCCGCCGGAGCGGCCTGCGGCACGGCAGCCGGAGCCGGGGCGACGGTCTCGGCCATCGGCGGCCGGCCGACGACCGGGATGCCGTGCGCGGGCGTGCCGCCCTGCGACGGCCCGCGGTCGGCCAGCGAGCGGACCGGGACCTGGCCGGTCATCAGCGACGGGTCCGGGATCGGCGGGCCGGCGTGCAGCGGGCGGCGCGGCGGCTGAGCCTGCGTCACCGGCTGCTGTGCCTGCGGCTGCGACGGGAAGGGCTGCTGCTGGAACTGCTCGGCGCCGAGCGCCGGCGGGTCCAGCGGCGGCCAGGAGGGCTCGACCGGCATGCCGTCCTGCTGCGGCGCGAGCGGCGTCTGCTCGACCGGGACGGCCGCCATCGGCTCGCCCCAGGAGCCCTGCGGACCGGGCATCAGCAGCACGTCGTCCTCGTCGTCCAGGCCGTCGGGCTGGTCGAGGAAGTGGAAGGCCGGGCGCTGGGCGCCCTGGTCGACGGCCCACCCCTCGCCGGGGACGGCATAGCCGGGCTGGCCCTGCGGCGGGATGGCGCCGGCGCCCGGGGGCATCCCGCCGGGCACGGCACCGACCGGGGCCGCCGGGTTCGGGATCATTCCGCCGTCCGTCGCGACGCCCTGCAGAGGTGCAACGCCCGCGACGCCCTCCGGTCCGCCGAGCGGGTCGGGCCCGGCGTTCAGGTGCTCCGGCAGTCCCTCGCCCGGGACGTGGCCGCCATCGGTCATTGTCAAAGCTCCTTCCAGGCCGCTGCCGCGCCCTTGGCGACGCGATCACCGATCGCAGCGCCCATCCGCACGGGCCGGGCCTGCACCGACCCGCCCCTCAACCACACGCGGCCGCCGCGCCGAAGCGCTGCGGCCCGAGTCCTTCCGGCGCACTGCGGCACCCCGGCCCGGCACACCGCCCACACGGGGGCGGCGCATCGTCTGAAACAACGACAACCCGGAGCGACCGGCACGACCGCACCGGACCCTACGGCATTCTCCAGGTCCGGCACGAGGCGCGTCGAATTGCCCACACTCCGAGCGGAACGGGGTTGCACCACGTCAAAAAGGTGACAAACCGACCGAATCGGGTGGGTCGCCGACAGCTGCAGCCGCCCAGGACGTCACACTACCGGCCCGGCGCGGTCACCTCTCGAATCATTGTCCGGATGCGACCTGGATCACCGTCGATCACCGTCCCGCCGCGCGCGGCCCCCCGGCCGCACCCGAGGCCTTCACACGATCTGCTCACCCCAGAGCACCAGCGCGCCGGTCCCGTCCGCCCCCAGCGCCAGTCCGCCGCCGTCCCCGGTGGAGCGCAGCGGGGTCGACTGGAGCAGCGCGCCGTCCGCCCGGTAGCCGGCCTCGCCGATCGCCCGGCGGATCTCCTCCGCCTCGGCGAGGGTCCGGGGCAGCGCGACGAACCGCTCCGGCTTGCGGGCCAGTACGGCGCGCACCACGTCCGGTCCGCCGGACTCCACGACCGCCGCGTCCGGCTCCGGCAGGCCGCCGAGCACTTCGGGGCCGCTGCCGTGGACGGCCTCCACCTCGACGCCGTACCGGCGGGCGTTGACGGTCAGCCGGGCGCAGGCCGAGCGGGAGCCCTCGACGGCGACCACGGCGGCGCCGAACCGGGCCGCCTCGACGGCGAGGGCTCCGCTGCCCGCGCCGACCGACCAGACCAGGTCCCCCGGACGTGCACCCAGACGGGCCAGCACCAGGGCGCGTACGTGCGCGGGGAGCGTGTCCGGCGCGCCCGTCTCACCCCCCGTGCGCCCGGCGCCCGCGTAGGCATCGCCGGGGAGCGCCCAGCCGCGCTCCGCGCCGGGGTAGCCGACCGGGCGCCCGGCCAGCCAGCCGGCCGCCTGGTCCACCGGGCCGGCCAGGGCGGAGCCGCCGATCACCAGCACCACGTTGGGGTCGCGCCAGACGTGGTCGGCGATCCGGTCGGAGGTGAGGACGGTGATGTCCTCCTCGGGGGTGCCGAGGGCCTCGCAGACCACGAAGGTCCGGTGCACCCCGCGCAGCATCAGGGCGAGTTCGGCGGGCCCGGCGCCCGGGGCGGTGAGCACCGCGACCTTGGGGTTGGCCCGGCAGATGTTCGCCGCGCGGCGCAGCCGGCCGCCGTGGGCGCTGACCACCTGGGCGTCCTCCCAGGGCATGCCGGCCCGGGCGAAGGCGGTGGCCACGGAGGAGACGGCGGGCAGGACTTCGAGTTCGAGGCCGTACTCGGGGCGGCGCAGGGTGCGCACCACGCCGAAGAAGCCCGGGTCGCCCTCGGCGACCACGACGGCGGCGCCGCGGTGTTCGGCGATCCGGCGGGCGGCCTGCCGGATGTCGCCGAGGGCGATCCGTTCGGCGTCGTCCGGCACCGGGAGGGCGCTCAGTTGGTAGGGGGCTCCGGCCACCAGGGTCGCCGCGGCGAGGGCCGCACCGGCGGCCTCGGTCAGCGGCGTGCCGTCCCACCCGATGACCGTGATCCGGTCAGCCATCTGCGGCCGTTCTCCCTCGACTCGGTGCGCCACGCGGTACGCCACTCAGCACGCCACTCACTTGCGGCGCGGTTCGGCGCGGTGCGGCGCCGGTCAGAGGCTACCGGGTGTGATCGTCCGGGGGTGGACATCTCGTACACATGTCCGTGACGGGCGGGTGGCGGCCCGCCGTCCGGTCGGGCGCCGCCGGGCCTGGCGGGTCAGTCGCGCAGCACGTAGCGGTGCTCGCCGTGCCAGCCGCCCCGGTGCGCTCCGGGCGACTCCAGGTCCTCCGGGAGCAGGCTCCACAGGATGAGGTCGCTGCGGCTCTCCTCCCCGGTCCGGCGGCCGGGAGCCCCCACGAAGGCCTCCCCGGGCTCGCCGCGCACTATCCAGGCGCTGCGCAGCACGCCCTCGCTGATCGCGCCGATCTTCCCGGCGACCTGCTGGGCGGCGGTGTTGCCGGCGGCGGTGCGCATCTCCAGGCGCAGGAAGCCGCGGTCCTCGAACAGCCACTGGGCGACGCCGAGGACGGCCTCCGGGGCGTAGCCCTCGCCGCGCGCCCAGGTGGCGGTGACGTAGGAGATCTCGGTGCTGCGCAGCCGCCAGTCGGTGTTGCGCAGCTCGACCAGGCCGACCAGGCGCTGGGTCAGGTGTTCGGTGACGGCGAAGACGATGCCGCGCCCGGCGGCCCGGTGGGCCGGGGCGTGGGTGCGGACGAGCTCGGCCG
This sequence comes from Kitasatospora xanthocidica, assembly GCF_014656195.1. GTDB lineage: Bacteria > Actinomycetota > Actinomycetes > Streptomycetales > Streptomycetaceae > Kitasatospora > Kitasatospora xanthocidica. Next base: position 21,002 of record NZ_BNBY01000017.1, read on the forward strand.
CGTAGGCCTCGGTGAAGGGGTGCGGGAGGTCCGTCCAGGCCAGTACGAGGTCATCCGCCATCATCGCGGCCAGGCCGGGGGCGTCGTCCTCCGCAAGGGGACGCAGCAGCAGCCGTTCGGTGCTGATGGCGGTCTCGGGGAAGCTCGCTGCCATGCCGTCTCTCCTCGCCGGGTCGTGAACACAACACCGTACGCCTCCGTCGCACTCCGGGTATCACGCGGTGCGCCGCGCGCACGACGGTACGTCAGAACGCCTTTGCCCGGGGCGTCCCTGGTGCATACTGCCCGACCGGGCCCCCGCCGAGGTGCGGCGGGGGCCCGGTCGGGCGTTGCGGGGGGACGGCGGTGCGACGGCGCCGCGACGGAGGTGCGTCGGATCAGAAGGCCGGGACGACCGAGCCCTGGAAGGTGTCGTTGATGTACTTCTTGACCTCGTCGGAGTGCAGCAGCTCGGCGAGCTTCTTGACCCGCGGGTCGTTCTCCTTGCCCTTCTTGACGGCGAGGATGTTGGCGTACGGGTTGCCCTCGGCCTTCTCCAGCACCAGGGCGTCGGTGGCCGGCTTCAGGCCGGAGTCGAGCGCGTAGTTGCCGTTGATGACGGCGGCGTCGACGTCCGTGATGGAGCGGGGCAGCTGGGCGGCCTCCAGCTCCTTCCACTTGAGGTTCTTCGGGTTGCCCGTCACGTCGGCCGGGGTGGCGGCGGTGCCGGCGCCGTCCTTGAGGGTGATGAGCTTGTTGTCCGCGAGCAGCTTGAGCGCGCGGCCCTCGTTGGTGGCGTCGTTCGGCAGGCCGATGGTGGCACCGTCCGGAAGGTCGGTGATCGACTTGACCTTCTTGGAGTAGACGCCGAGCGGCTCCAGGTGCACCGTCTCGACCGAGACGATGTCGGTGCCACGCTTCTTGTTGAAGTCCTCCAGGTACGGGACGTGCTGGAAGTAGTTGGCGTCGGCCGAACCGTCCTGCACCGCCGTGTTGGGGGTCACGTAGTCGGTGACCTCCTTGATGTCGAGCTTGAGGCCCGCCTTGTCCGCGAGGTTGTCCTTGACGAACTTGAGGATCTGCCCGTGCGGGGTGGGGCTGGCGACGACCTTCAGCGGCGCGTTCGGGTCCGAGGAGGACGAGCCCGAGCTGCTGCAGGCGGCCACGGAGAGGGCGAGGCCGGCGGTGGCGAGGATGCTGGTGAACTTCAGAACGTTGCGCACGAAAAGTGCCTTTCTGCGTGATGCGGGGAGCCGCGTCCAGGGTCGGACGGGGGAGGTCTAGGAGGCGACGGCGGATTCGTCGGCTTCGGGGGTGGCGGCGCGCGGGCGGAGCAGGCGGGTGCGTCCGCCGCCCTGGCCCCGGTTCGCCAGCCGGCGCACGGCGTAGTCGCCGGCCAGCTGGATGATCGTCACGATGATCGCGATCTCCGCCACGATGATCCACATGAAGGCGGTCTCGAAGCGCAGGTAGCCGTAGCGGTAGGCGAGGTCGCCCAGGCCGCCGCCGCCGACCGTGCCGGCCATCGCGGAGTAGCCGATCAGCGCGATGATCGTGGTGGTGACGGAGGCCACGATGCCGGGCAGGGCCTCGGGCACCAGCGTCTTGCGGACGAGCGTCCAGGTGCCGCCGCCCATCGACTGGACGGCCTCGATCAGGCCGCGGTCGACCTCGCGGACGGAGGTCTCGACCAGGCGGGCGAAGAACGGGATCGCGCCGACGGTCAGCGGCACGGTGGCGGCCTGCCAGCCGAGGGAGTTGCCGGTCAGCCACCGAGTGAAGGAGATCAGCGCGATCATCAGGATGATGAACGGCAGCGAGCGCGCGAGGTTCACGATCGCGCCGAGCACCTTGTTCACCGGCTGGTTCTGCAGCGCTCCGCCCTTGGAGGTGAGCACCAGCAGGACGCCGAGGGGCAGCCCGAGGATGACGGTGCAGACGGTCGCGACCCCGACCATCTGGAAGGTCTCCTGGGTGGCGGGCCACATCAGTTCCCACATCTGGTCCCAGGTCATGCCACCGCTCCGTTCGCCGCGCCGATCACGTCCACCTGCAGGCCCTGCTCGCGCAGGTAGCCGATCGGCACCACGTTGTCCTGGTGGCCGCCGGACAGTTCGACCCGCATCCGCCCGACCATCCGGCCGGCGATGGTCTCCACGGCGGCGCCGAGGATGTTGATGTCGATCTGGTAGGTGCGGGCCAGCTGGGAGACGAACGGCTGGGCCGAGGTGTCGCCCTGGAAGGTGATCTCCAGCACGGTGGAGCCGGGGTGTCCGGTGCCGAACTCGCTGAGCGGGAACAGCTCGCGGGCCAGCTCGGAGGCGGGCTCGGCCAGCAGGTCGGTGAGACTGCCGGACTCGACCACCCGCCCGCCGCGCATCAGGGCGGCCGAGTCGCAGACGGACTTGATGACGTCCATCTCGTGGGTGATCAGCAGGACGGTGAGGCCGAGCTGCTGGTTGAGGTCGCGCAGCAGCTTGAGGATCGAGCGGGTGGTCTCCGGGTCGAGCGCCGAGGTGGCCTCGTCGGAGAGCAGCACCTTGGGGTCGCCGGCCAGGGCGCGGGCGATGCCCACGCGCTGCTTCTGGCCACCGGAGAGCTGGTTGGGGTAGCTGCGGGCCTTGTCGCCGAGGCCGACCAGGTCGAGCAGTTCGGCGGCCTTGCGGCGGCGCTGGGTGCGGTCCAGGCCGATGATCTCCAGCGGGAGTTCGACGTTCTGCTGCACCGTCCGCGAGGCGAGCAGGTTGAAGTGCTGGAAGACCATGCCGATCCGCCGGCGGGCCTCGCGCAGCTCCCGTCCCGCGCGGTTCTCGCCACCGGACAGCGCGGTGAGTTCGAGCCCGTCCACGGTGACGGTGCCGGAGGTCGGGCGCTCCAGCATGTTCACGCAGCGGATGAGGGTGGACTTGCCGGCACCGCTGGTGCCGACGACTCCGTAGACCTCGCCCGGGCGGACGTGCAGGTCGACGCCGGCGAGGGCGGTCACCTCGCGGCCTCGGGAGCGGTAGACCTTCGTGAGGTCCGTGGTGGTGATCACAGCGGCTTCCGTGGGTCGGGGGCGGGCGGCGTGGGTCGACCGCCCGACCGGCGTGCGGTCGGCGGCGTCTTACGTCGCTTCGCCAGGGGGATCCGGACCTGCCACCCCTTGATCGTGGCCGCTGGACGGCCGGGCCGCGCGACGGCGTGGCCCTTACGAGTCACCGGTGCCCGCGGGTGGGCGGGCACGGCAGGGGGAGGGGTACGGGATGACGGACGCGCTCGCACGGGCGGGAGCGGCGCCGGAGTCTCGCTTCGGGGCGCGAGGGGAAGGGCACCCGCAGGGGGCGCCGGGGGCGGTGGCCCTCAGCAGTGACACATTCGACGACACATGGCACGCTCACCTGCCGGCATTGTGCCGGTGGGGGTGCAGTTCGTCGTCGCAGTCATGTGAGCCAGTAAAACAGATGGCTCCGGGTACGCCCAATTATTTGACGAGGCTGTCCGCAATGCGGACATGTTCGGCTCTGACCTGCGGAAACACGGCTCGGCGCCGCCACCGTACCGTCCGGATGGTGGCGGCGCCGAGGGGGCGCGGAGCGGCGGGGCTCAGGCCGTCGCGGCGAGCGGCGTGCTGACGGGCTTCTCCAGGTGGACGAAGCTCAGCCGGTTGTTGACCTGCTCGACCCGGGTCTGCCGGTAGCCCTGGCGGGCGTACAGGCGCAGGTTGCCGAGGCTGCGGTGGCCGGTGAACAGGCGGAAGGCGGACACCCGACCGTCCTCGACGAGGCGGCGCTCCAGCGCGTCCAGCAGACGGCCGCCGAGGCCGTGGCGCTGCATCCGCGGGTGGACGACCAGACGCCCTATCCGGCCGACACCGTCGGCGCCGACGTGGCCCCGGACGGTGCCGACCACCTCGTCGCCCAGCCGGGCGACCAGGAAGTGCTGCTCGGTCAGTTCGGCGCGCAGGCTCTCCAGGCTCTGCGTCAGGGGCTCGATCGCCCAGTCGCCGTACAGCTCGGCCTCGGGCTGGTAGCCGAGGTACTGGAGCTTGAGGATCTGCTCCGCGTCCTCGGCCGCCGCGGCCGAGATGATCACGCTCATGCCCATGTGGAGGGGCCTCCCCAGTCGTCGTGCCCGGCGCGCAGAGGGTGGCGCGCTCACGCTCAGTATCCGAGTGATCGCGGCACCGTCAAGAGCTGCGTTCGCCAGCGCTCTACCCGGGTGTCAGCTCCCCTCAACCTTCGCGGGGCCGGACGTGGCGAGGGTCACGCCCGTTCGGGGAGGGGCCGGGGCGCCCGGTCGGGCGGCGCGGACGGGCCCGGCGGGAGCCGCCCCCGGGCCTCACGGGTACCGCTCCGCGTGGAGCAGCGTACGCAGGCAGGCGAGGCAGCGGGAGCGGGTGGGGCCGATGGAGCCGCGGGGCATGCCGAGGCGCTCGGAGAGCTCGCGGTAGGTCGGCGGCGGGTCCTCGGCCAGGGCGGCGACCAGCTGCGGGCAGCGGCCGGGCAGCGCGGCGACGGTCTCGCGGACCACCCGGCGGCGGCGTTCGGCGAGGTAGACGTCCTCGGCGGAGGGGACGGGGGGAAGGGTTGTGCACACACCGTGCATGACGCCCGGGGGCGGGGCCGGTTACGCCCGGGCCGGGGCGCGGACGCCGGAGGGGCGCGCCGGTCGGACCGCCGCGCCCCTCCTCCCCCGGCCCCGGGTCAGGCCCGGATCCACTCCTGCTGTCGCGCCAGGTCCGCCTTCACCTCGGCGAGCTGGACCGCGACGGCGGACGGGGCGGTGCCGCCGCGCCCGTCACGGGAGGCGATGGCGCCGTGCACACTGAGCACCGAGCGCACCTCCGGCGTCAGGTGCTCGGAGATCGCGGCGAACTGCTCGTCCGTCAGGTCGGACAGCTCGATGCCCTCGGCCTCGCAGACCTTGACGCAGGCGCCGGCCACCTCGTGCGCGACCCGGAACGGCACGCCCTGCTTGACCAGCCACTCGGCGATGTCGGTCGCGAGCGAGAAGCCGGCCGGGGCGAGCTCCTCCAGCCGCTCCCGGTGCACGGTGAGGGTGGCCATCATCCCGGTGAACGCGGGCAGCAGCACCTCCAGCGTGTCGCAGGAGTCGAACACCGGCTCCTTGTCCTCCTGGAGGTCCCGGTTGTAGGCCAACGGCAGCGCCTTGAGGGTGGCCAGCAGGCCGGTCAGGTTGCCGATCAGGCGGCCGGACTTGCCGCGGGCGAGCTCGGCGATGTCCGGGTTCTTCTTCTGCGGCATGATCGAGGAGCCGGTGGAGAAGGCGTCGTGCAGCGTGATGAAGCCGAACTCCTTGGTGTTCCAGATGATCACCTCCTCCGCGATCCGGGAGAGGTTGATCCCGATCATCGCGGTCACGAAGGCGAACTCGGCGACGAAGTCGCGCGAGGCCGTGCCGTCGATGGAGTTGCCGACCGAGCCGCCCTCGAAGCCGAGGTCGGCGGCGACGGCCTGCGGGTCGAGGCCGAGCGAGGAGCCGGCCAGCGCCCCGGAGCCGTACGGCGAGACGGCGGTGCGGGCGTCCCACTGGCGCAGCCGCTCGGCGTCCCGGCCGAGGGCCTGCACGTGCGCGAGGACGTGGTGGGCGAAGAGCACGGGCTGGGCGTGCTGGAGGTGGGTGCGGCCCGGCATGGCGGTGTCCGGGTGCGCCTCGGCGAGGCCGACCAGGGCCTGCTGGAGGTCGAGCAGCAGGCCGCCGATGGTCTTCGCGTGGTCCCGCAGGTACATCCGGAACAGGGTGGCGATCTGGTCGTTGCGCGAGCGCCCGGCCCGCAGCTTGCCGCCGAGCTCGGCGCCGAGGCGCTCCAGCAGGCCGCGCTCCAGGGCGGTGTGGACGTCCTCGTCGGCGACGGTGCCGGTGAAGGTGCCCGCCTCGACGTCGGCGAGCAGCCGGTCGAGGCCGCCCAGCATGCCGGCCAGCTCCTCGTCGGAGAGCAGGCCGGCCTTGTGCAGGACCCGGGCGTGGGCCTTGGAGCCGGCGATGTCGTACGGCGCGAGGCGCCAGTCGAAGTGGACCGAGGCGGAGAGCCTGGCCAGCGCCTCGGACGGGCCGTCGGCGAAGCGGGCGCCCCAGAGGCGGACGTCGGAGGACTGCTGGGCGGTCATCGCGGGGCTCCTTCATGCCTGTACAGCGGACGGCATAAGTATGCACGATGGCGTATGAAACACAAAACCCCGGCCGACGGGGTCCGTCGGCCGGGGTCGTGGGTGTCCGGACGCTACTGCGCCTTCGCCTGGGCGAGTTGCATGAGGTGGTCGGCGAGCGCCTGGCCGCCGGCCGGGTCGCGGCTGATCAGCAGCACGGTGTCGTCACCGGCGATGGTGCCGATGATCTCGAACACCTCCGCCTGGTCGATCGCCGAGGCCAGGAACTGGGCGGCGCCCGGCGGGGTGCGCAGCACCACCAGGTTGCCGGAGGCCGTCGCGGAGACCATCAGCTCGCCGGCCAGCCGGGCCATCCGGCCCTCGCTGGCCGACTCCCCCATCGGCGCGCGCGGCGTGCGGTCGCCGCCCTCTGCGGGGACGGCGTAGATCAGCGCGCCGTCCCGGTTGCGGATCTTGACCGCGCCCAGCTCGTCCAGGTCCCGGGAGAGGGTGGCCTGGGTGACCACGAGTCCGTCGTCGGCGAGCAGCTTGGCGAGCTGGCTCTGCGAACGCACGGGCTGGCGGGTGAGCAGGTCCACGATCCGCCGGTGGCGCGCGGTGCGGGTCTGCGGGACCTGCGGCGTCGGGCCGGCGGCGGACGGGCCGGAGTGGGAAGCGGTCATGTGATTATTCTCCCGGACGACGGTCAACTCGCATCGGCCGGGGCGTTCTCCCGCACCGTCCGGAGGATGCCCGGCAGCGCCGCGAGGAAGGCGTCCGCCTCCTGCTCGGTCAGGACCAGCGGCGGGGCCAGCCGTACGGCGTCCGGGACGGCCGCGTTGACCAGGAAGCCGGCCTCCTGCGCGACGGCCTGGATCCGGGCCGCGACCGGCTCGGTGAGCACGATGCCGAGCAGCAGGCCGGCCCCGCGCACGTGCGAGACCAGCGGGTCGCCGATCGCCTCGACGCCGTGCCGCAGCCGCTCGCCCAGCTTGCGGACGTGCTCCAGCAGGCCCTCGGACTCGATGGTGTCCAGCACCGCGAGCCCGGCCGCGGCGGCCACCGGGTTGCCGCCGAAGGTGGTGCCGTGCTGGCCCGGGGTGAGCAGGTCGGCGGCCGGCCCGAAGGCGAGGGTCGCACCCATCGGCAGGCCGCCGCCGAGCGCCTTGGCCAGCGTGACGACGTCCGGCTCGACGCCCTCGAAGGCCTGGTGGGCGTACCAGTGGCCGGTGCGGCCGACACCGGTCTGGATCTCGTCCAGGACGAGCAGGGTGCCGGTGGCCCGGGTGATCTCGCGCGCCGCCCTGAGGTAGCCGTCCGGCAGCGGGATCGCGCCGTTCTCGCCCTGGATCGGCTCCAGGAAGACGGCGGCGGTCTCGGTGGTGACGGCCGCCCGCAGCGCCTCCACGTCACCGAAGGGGACGTGGGTGACGTCGCCCGGCAGCGGGCGGAACGGGTCCTGCTTGGCGGGCTGGCCGGTGAGCGCGAGGGCGCCCATGGTCCGGCCGTGGAAGGCGCCCTGGAGGGCGACCAGGTGGGTGCGGCCGGTCCGCCGGCTGATCTTGAAGGCGGCCTCGTTGGCCTCGGCGCCCGAGTTGCAGAAGAACACCCGGCCGCCCGGCCGGCCGTCCAGCTCCAGCAGCCGCTCGGCGAGCGCGACGGTCGGCTCGGCCATGAACAGGTTGGAGACGTGGCCGAGGGTGGCGATCTGCCGGCCGACCGCCTCGACGACGGCCGGGTGGGCCGTACCGAGGGCGTTCACGGCGATGCCGCCGAGCAGGTCGGTGTACTCCTTGCCGTCCGCGTCCCACAGCTTGCTGCCCGCACCGCGCACCAGCGGGATCCGGGGGGTGCCGTAGTTGTCGGTGAAGGTGTGCTGCCACCGCTCGGTGAGCTGCTCGTTGTGCGTCATGCCAGTCCCCCGGTCACGGTCGGCTCGTCGTCCGGCACGACCATCGTGCCGATGCCCTCGTCGGTGAAGATCTCCAGCAGCAGGCTGTGCGGCACCCGGCCGTCCAGGACGCGGGCGGTGCCCACCCCCGAGCGGACGGCGCGCAGGCAGCCCTCCATCTTGGGGAGCATGCCGCTGGCCAGGCCCGGCAGCAGCTCATCCAGCTCGCTCGCGTTGAGCTGGCTGATCACGTCGTCGGAGTTCGGCCAGTCCTTGTAGAGGCCCTCGACGTCGGTGAGGACGACGAGCATCTCGGCGCCGAGCGCGACCGCCAGGGCGGCGGCGGCCGTGTCGGCGTTGATGTTGTAGACGTGGCCGTCCGCGCCCCGGGCGATCGAGGAGATGACCGGGATCCGGCCGTCCCCGATCAGCGCCTTCACCGCGCCGGCCTCGATGTTGACGATGTCGCCGACCAGGCCGATGTCCACCTGCTCGCCGTCCACCACCGCGTAGCGCTTGACCGCCGTCATGGTGTGCGCGTCCTCGCCGGTCATGCCGACGGCGAACGGGCCGTGCGAGTTGAGCAGGCCGACCAGCTCGCGCTGCACCTGGCCGGCCAGCACCATCCGGACCACGTCCATGGTCTCGGGGGTGGTGACCCGCAGGCCGTTGGTGAAGCTGGACTCCAGGCCGAGCTTCTCCAGCTGGGCGCTGATCTGCGGGCCGCCGCCGTGCACCACGACGGGGTGCAGACCGGCGTACCGCAGGAACACGACGTCCTGGGCGAACGCCGCCTTCAGCTCCTCGTCCACCATGGCGTTGCCGCCGAACTTGATCACGACGGTCTTGCCGTGGAAGCGCTCCAGCCACGGCAGTGCCTCGATCAGCGTCATGGCCTTGGGCAACGCGGTGTTGTTGCGGGCCTGTTCGCCCTTGGGTGCGATCTGCACGGGTATCCCTCGTCGATGGGGGTCCCCCCGGCCGGAGGTTGGCGGAGGATGTCGCGGATCAGGTGGCGCCGGTCGCGTGTCGCTGGTCGCGGGTCGCCGGTCAGGCGTCGCGGCTCACGTGGAGTAGGCGCTGTTCTCGTGGACGTAGTCGGCGGTGAGGTCGTTGGTCCAGAGCGAGGCGCTCGCGCCGCCGGCGTTCAGGTCGGCGGTGACGACGACCTCGCGGCCCTTCATGTCCACCAGGTCGCGGTCCTCGCCGACGCCGCCGTCCTTGCAGACCCAGACGCCGTTGATGGCGACGTCCAGCCGGTCCGGGTCGAAGGCGGCGGAGGTGGTGCCGATCGCGGCCAGCACCCGGCCCCAGTTGGGGTCCTCGCCGTGGATGGCGCACTTGAGCAGGTTGTTGCGGCTGATCGTCCGGGCGACCTCGACCGCCTCGTCCTCGGTGGCGGCACCGGTGACGTCGATCCGGATGTCCTTGCTCGCGCCCTCGGCGTCGCCGATCAGCTGGCGGGCCAGGTCGGCGCTGACCGCGCGGACGGCCTCGGCGAACTCGGCCTCGTCCGGGGTCACTCCGGTGGCGCCGGAGGCGAGCAGCAGCACGGTGTCGTTGGTCGACATGCAGCCGTCGGAGTCGATCCGGTCGAAGGTGGTGCGGGTGGCGCCGCGCAGGGCGGCGTCCAGGCCGGCGCTGTCGACGGCGGCGTCGGTGGTGAGCACGACCAGCATGGTGGCGAGGCTCGGGGCGAGCATGCCCGCGCCCTTCGCCATGCCGCCGACCGTCCAGCCGGCCGGGCTGGTGACCTGAGCGGTCTTGTGCACGGTGTCGGTGGTCTTGATGGCGACCGCGGCGGCCTCGCCACCGGTCGCGCTGAGCTCCCCGGCGGCCAGGGTGACGCCGGGCAGCAGGATGTCCATCGGCAGCCGGACGCCGATCAGGCCGGTGGAGGCGACGGCGACCTCGCCCGCATTGAGCCCCAGGTCGGCGGCGACCTTCTCCGCGGTGGCGTGGGTGTCCTGGAAGCCGAGCGGGCCGGTGCAGGCGTTGGCGCCACCGGAGTTGAGGACGACGGCGGAGACCTGGCCGCCCTTGAGGACCTGCTCGGACCAGAGCACCGGCGCCGCCTTGACCCGGTTGGCGGTGAAGACGCCGGCCGCGGCGAGCGAGGGGCCGTCGTTGACCACCAGGGCGAGGTCCGGGGTGCCGGAGGCCTTGATGCCGGCCGTCACCCCGGCGGCGCGGAAGCCCTTGGCCGCCGTCACGCCCACGTTGCCAGCAGTACTCACGGTGCGACTCCGTTCACGGGGAGGCCGAGCTCCTCGGGCAGGCCGAGGGCGATGTTCATGCTCTGCACCGCGCCACCGGCGGTGCCCTTGACCAGGTTGTCGATCGCGCTGATCGCGATGATCCGCCCGGCGGTGGCGTCCAGGGCGACCTGGACCAGGGCGGTGTTGGCGCCGTAGACGCTGCTGGTCTGCGGCCACTGCCCCTCGGGCAGCAGGTGGACGAAGGCCTCGCCCGCGAACGCCTCGGCGTAGGCGGCGCGCAGGCCCTCGGCGGTCACGCCGGGCTTGGCCTTGGCCGAGCAGGTGGCGAGGATGCCGCGCGGCATCGGGACCAGGGTGGGGGTGAAGGAGACGGTGACCGGCTCACCGGCGAGCGGGCTGAGGTTCTGCGCCATCTCCGGGGTGTGCCGGTGGACGCCGCCGACGCCGTACGGGCTGACGCTGCCCATCACCTCGCTGCCCAGCAGGTGCGGCTTGGCGGCCTTGCCGGCCCCGGAGGTGCCGGAGGCGGCGACCACCACGGCCTCCGGCTCGGCGAGCCCGGCCGCGTACGCGGGGAACAGCGCCAGCGAGACGGCCGTCGGGTAGCAGCCGGGTACGGCGATCCGGTTGCTGCCCTTCAACGCGGCGCGGTGGCCGGGGAGTTCGGGTAGGCCGTAGGGCCAGGTGCCGGCGTGCGCGGAGCCGTAGAACTGCTCCCAGTCGGCGGCGGCCCTGAGCCGGAAGTCGGCGCCGCAGTCCACCACCAGGACGTTCGGGCCGAGGGCCTCGGCGACGGCGGCGGACTGGCCGTGCGGCAGCGCCAGGAACACCACGTCGTGGTCGGCCAGCACCTCGGGGGTGGTGGGTTCGAGCACGCGGTCGGCGAGCGGGATCAGGTGCGGCTGCAGCGCGCCCAGTCTGGTGCCCGCGTTCGAGCCGCCGGTCAGCGCCCCGATCTCCACCTCAGGGTGGCCGAGCAGCAGACGCAGCACCTCGCCGCCCGCGTACCCACTGGCGCCGGCGACGGCGACTCGCAATGCCATGGCGTTCCTCCTAGGTCTTGGCATGAATATACGCGTGGAGGAAAATCCATGCAAGGAGTCTCTGCCGGAGCACCGCCGGACGGCCACCCGCCGGCGGTGTCAGGGCCGCTCCCGGATCAGCGCTTGACCGCCCGCAGCACCACGAACTTGGGGTTGCCCGCGACGAGTTGGCAGTTGCCGAAGAGCCGGCGCAGCTTGACGTGGTAGCCGAGATGACGGTTGCCGACCACCCAGAGTTCACCGCCGGGCCTCAGCGCCCGCTTGGCGCCGGTGAACATCCGCCACGCGGTGGCGTCGGTGGTGGCCTGGTGGGAGTGGAACGGCGGGTTGTTGAGCACCAGGTCCACCGAGCCGGGGGCGACCACGTCCGCCGCGAGCGCGTCGGCGGTCAGGAACTCGGCCGGGGCCTCCGGGCCCAGATTGGTGCGGAAGGTCTCCTCCGCGGAGGCCACCGCCTGGTGCGACTCGTCCACGAAGACCAGCTCCGCGCCGGGCCCGGCCAGCGCCGCCGCCGTACCGACCACGCCGTTGCCGCAGCCGAGGTCCACCACCCGGGCCCCCAGGGCGGGGACGGGCAGGTGGGCGAGGAGGAAGCGGGTGCCGATGTCGAGCCGCTCGGCGCAGAAGGTGCCGGCGTGGTTGACCACCGTACGGCCGGCGGCGGGGCCGATGTCCGGGGGCAGCGCGTAGCGGTGCGGCCACGGGTTGGGGCCCGGATCGAGCGCCGGGTCGGGGGTGCAGAGGATCAGCCGGGCCTTGCGGACGGCGAGCGAGGTGCGGGTCGGGCCGAGGATCCGCTCGAAGAGCTGGAGGGTGGAGGTGTGGATCTCGGCGACCATGCCGGCGCCGACCACCACGGTGCCGGGGTGGATCGCGGGGGCGAGCCGGTGCAGCTGGTCCTCCAGCAGGGCCAGGCTCTTGGGGACGCGCACCAGCAGCACGTCGATCCGGTCCGGCGGGGTGTCCCGGGTGGTGAGCAGCAGGCCCTCGTCGACGGCGGCGCCGGCCCGGGCCAGGTTCGCGCGGGTGGCCTGCCGGCCGAGGTGCGAGTCGGAGATCTGGACCGGGCGGTGCTCGGCCAGCGCGGTGGTCAGCGCGCCCCAGCGGTCGCCGAGGACGGCGATCCGGCGGCCGGACAGCTCGGTCGCGGCACCGGCCGCGCTGTCCGCCTCGCCCGCCAGGTGGCGCAGCAGGTACTCGTCGGCGGCGTCCCAGGCCCGCAGCCGCTCGCGCGGGTCCTCGGGGAAGCGGGTGAGGTCGAGGGTGCCCCACGGGCTGGTCAGCGGGGTGGCCTGCGGGGTCGCGGCGGGCGTGGTCTGGGGATTCATCGTGTTCTCAGGCTATCGGACGGCCGGCGGGGAACAGTTTTGGATGAGTGCCGCCGGACGGATACTGGAAGAGCCCGACCGAGAGGGGTGAGGGCGATGGACTGGAAGCTCGAAGTCGTCGTGGTCCCGGTGTCCGACGTGGACCGCGCGAAGCTCTTCTACGAGGAGCAGGCAGGCTTCACGGTCGACCACGACACCCGCCTGCGGGACGGGGTCCGGGTGGTCCAGCTGACTCCCCCGGGCTCGCCCTGCTCGATCGTGGTGGGCCGGGGGATCATCGACTCCCCGCCCGGCTCGGTCAAGGGCCTCCAGCTGGTGGTGGCCGACATCGAGAAGGCGCACGCCGAACTGCTGGCGCGGGGCGTCCAGGTCAGCCCGGTCCAGCACTTCGTCGCCGGGTCCCGGGTGAACGGACACGGCGAGCCGTGGAACAACTTCGTGTTCTTCAACGACCCGGACGGCAACGGCTGGGCGGTCCAGGAGGCGCCGTCGGCCGCGTAGGGCTCCCGACGGAGGCTGCCTGGGTCGACCCGCTCGGGCAGACCGGCTCGGGCAGACCGCTTGGGTAGGCTCCGGGGATGGCTGAACACGAGGGAAGCGTGCGGGTGGACAGCTGGATCTGGTCGGTCCGGCTGGTCAAGACCCGGGCACTGGCGGCGGCCGCCTGCCGGGCCGGGCACGTCCGGGTGAACGGCGAACGGGCCAAGCCGGCCCAGGCGCTGAAGCCCGGGGACGAGGTACGGGTCCGCGAGGAGAACCACGAGCGGGTCGTGGTGGTGCGGAAGCTGATCCGCAAGCGCGTCGGCGCCGAGGCCGCGGCGGAGTGCCTGGTCGACAACAGCCCGCCGCGGCCGCCGCGCGAGTTCGTCGCGGCGGCCGGACAGCGGGAGCGCGGGGCCGGGCGCCCCACCAAGCGGGAGCGCCGCGAGTTCGACCAGCTGCGCGGCCACTGAGGGCACCGCGACGCCGCCGGGGCCCGGGACGCCCCGGACGCTAGGCGGCGGTGGCGGAGGTGTCGGTGAGCACCCGGCCGAGGAAGGCGTCCAGGTTGGCCCTCGTCCGGGCGATCTGGTCCTCCAGCGGCAACGACTCGTCGGGCCGGGTGACCAGGGTGGACTTCTTCAGCCCGCGGACGTAGAGCGAGCAGGCGAGGTCGGCGCAGATGTACGTCCCGACCGTGTTGCCCTCGCGCCCGGCCGCCCCGGCCCGGCGGGCGGCGAGCAGCGCGACGCCGGTGCCGGCGTGCGCGGTGATGCAGAGCGAGCAGACGTTGGTCTTGGTCAGGCTGCGCCGGACCGTCGGCACCCGCAGCGTGACGCCGACCGGCTCGCCGCCGTACGACGCCACCAGGTACGCCCGGTCGGGCGCGCCCTGGTCCCGCCAGCCGAGGAAGTCCAGGCTCTCCCAGGGCAGTTCGGCCAGACCCCGGGGCAGGTTGAGCCGACGGGCCTCGCCCTTGGAGCAGTTGACGAAGGACGCGCGGATCTCGTTCTCACTCAGGGGTTCCATGCGCCGGAAGCTAACACCGGCCCGCCCGCCCTGTCGCGTCAATTTCTCCCGGTTCGTACGGGGTACCCGGCCTGGACGCCGAGCCGCCGCGGGGCGTCCTCACCGATCCGGGTGAGCAGGTCGTCCAGGGCGAGGAAGGCCTCCCAGCGCTCCCGGCCGGTGGCGGCGGCGAGCCGGTCCACCACCCGGTCCTCCAGGTCCGGGACGCGCTTGTTCTTCCAGGCCTTGTCGGCCAGGCTGACCAGCAGTTCCTCGACGGTGACACCGGGTCCGGCCCAGCTCGCGTGGCTGCGGGCGAAGCGGGCGAGCCGCTCCGGGACCCCGTGGGCCAGCAGCAGGGCGTGGCCGGCGGCCTCGTGCGCGGAGCCGGGCGCCGAGAGCTCCTCGGTGTGGATCGTCTTGCCGATGTCATGGGTGGCGGCGCCGTACCGGACGGCCTCGCGGTCGAACTCCAGGCCCTCGCCGGCGCAGAAGTCGGCGATCAGCTCGGCGACCTCGTGCACCAGCGCGAGGTGGGCGACCAGTCGGGGCGGGGCGTCGACGGCGCGCAGCAGGTCGGCGACGCCGGGGGGCAGCGGCGGCAGGGTGGTGGTCACGCCGCAGGCTACCCCGGGCGGGTGAGGCGTTGTCAGTGGCGGTGCGTAGGTTGGGCTGACCCGGTCCCGGCGTAGGAGGGAGGCGCCGGGGCCGGGGTCGAGCGGGCCGCTAGGGCTCGTCTTCGAGCCCCCGTCGTCCGCCCGCCAGGGCGGGCGGGGCGGCGTTGGGGTGCGTGCATCGCAAGGCGGAGGAGGGAGTCCATGCGGAGCATCGGCGACCGACGACAACGCCGCGAGGCGCGTGCCCCGGCGTCGGCCCGCAGGCGGGGGTTCGAAGACAAGCCCTAGGGCTTGAACGCGACGCCCGCGTAGGCGGAGACGTCCTGCCAGCCCTCGGGGAGTTCGCTGGTGGGGACGTGACCCGCGGTGGGGCGCCAGAGCGGGAGCTGGACGAGCCCGGGGCCGACGAACTCGAAGTCGCCGAAGAAGGGTTCGACGCCGGCCCGCGGGCGCAGGACGAGCGGGGCGCTGGCGCTCCGGTAGATCCGGGTGCCCTCGGCGGCGCTCTCCCGGGAGGCGAAGTCGGGGCTGCCGTGGGAGAGGATCAGGGCGCTGCCGGGGGCGAGCGCGTCGCGCAGGGTGCTGACGATGCGCTGCGCGCCGTCCTCGTCCCGGATGAAGTGCAGGACGGCGACCAGCATCAGCGCGACGGGCTGGGAGAGGTCGACGGCGGCGGCCAGCGCCGGGTGGGCCAGGATCGAGGCCGGGTCGCGCAGGTCGGCCTCGATCACCGAGGTGTGCCCGGCGGGGTGGCTCGCCAGGAGGGCGCGGGCGTGGGTGGCGACGATCGGGTCGTTGTCCACGTACACCACGCGGGCGTCCGGGGCGACCCGCTGGGCGACCTCGCTGGTGGAGCCGACGGCCGGGATGCCGGTGCCGATGTCGACGAACTGGCGGATGCCCCGGCCGGCCACGGACTCCACGGCGCGGCCGAGGAACTGCCGGTTGGTGCGGGCCAGCAGCGGCAGTGCGGGGTAGGCGGCTATCGCGGCCTGCGCGGCCTTGCGGTCGACCTCGAAGTTGTCCTTGCCGCCCAGGTAGTAGTCGTACATCCGGGCCGTGTGCGGGACGCCGGTGTCCAGCTCGCTCGGCGGTCGCCAGTCGTCCGCTCTGGCCCAGTGCCAGTCGGTGCCGGTCGGCTGGCCGATCGCCGCGGTGTCCTCGTGCATCCTGTCCGCCCCCCATGCGCAATGCCGGAATTGTGCGACCGCCCGTCAACACGCGGTGCGCGGTGATCGTATCCAACGACACGCCGTGGAAACAGCGGGAGTTCAGGTTTACGCAACGCCCGTAGACCGAATGTGTGCACGTCAAAGGCGGGTCCCACCGGTCATGCCGGATCGCCCGCCGCAGCCGCCCTCTCTATGCTGGCTGCCGATGACTGCCGACCGCCGCACCGTACTGCGCACCGCCGCCCAGCTGGCCGCCCTCGCCGCCACCGGCGGCCTCCTCACCGCCTGCGGCACCGGCGCCCACCGCCGGGCCGACCCGGGGGCGCTGGCCGCGCACCCCGGCACCGTCGACCCGCAGCACACCACCGACCCGGCCTGGAACGGCGGCGAGGGCCCGGCCTCCCCCGCCCCGACCACCCCGGGCGAGCCCCTGCCCACCACCGAACCGGCCGGCGAACCGACCGCCGGGCCGACCGCGGCCGCCGCCCAGGCCTCCGCCCCGCCGACCCCGCCCCCGCTGCCGCCGCTCGCGCCCGGCACCCCGGTCGAGGTCGCGTACGGCGCGCGGACCGGCAAGAACGTGGCGCTCACCTTCCACGGCAGCGGCGACCCGAAGCTGGCCACCGCGCTGCTGGAGATCGCCGAGCAGCGCGGCGCCAAACTGACCGTGATGGTCGTCGGCAGCTGGCTCGACCAGCAGCCGCAGATGGCCCGGCGGATCCTGGACGGCGGCCACGAGCTGGGCAACCACACCCAGAACCACCTCAACATCTCCGCCATGACGCCGGACCAGGCACGTGCCGAGATCGCCCAGTGCGCCGACCGGCTGCAGCGGCTCACCGGCTCGATCGGCCGCTGGTTCCGCCCCTCCGCCGCCCAGTACGCCACCCCGATGGTGCGCGAGCAGGCCAGGGCCGTCGGCTACGAGCACGTGCTGTCCTTCGACGTCGACCCGCGCGACTACAACGACCCCCCGGCCGCCGAGCTCCAGCGCCGGGTGCTTAACGCGGTGCGCGGCGGCTCGGTGGTGGCCCTGCACATGGGCCACCAGTGCACGGTGGACGCGCTGCCCGCCATCCTGGACGGGCTCGCCAAGGCCGGGCTCAAGCCGGTGACCGCCAGCCAGCTCTGCGCGTAGGGCGGCGCGGGACGCGCGGGGCCCGCAGGACGCGCAGGGCCCGCAGAGGCGGGACCGGTCAGACCATCGGGTCGTCGTCCTTGTACGGGCGCAGCCGCAGCGTGCGGGCGTCCGAGGCCCGGATCGCGTCGGCCCGGTCGACCAGCTCCTGCAGGTCGTCCCGCCCGACGTGGATGAACCGCCCGTGCAGCCCGTCGAAGCGGCCGCGGGCGGCGTCCACGGTGACCGCGACCATGTACGGGATGGAGCCCCAGGCCTTCATGTCCCGGAACATCGGCATCCCGGCGGTCATGTCGGTGGCGACCGCGCCCGGGCTGATGTCGAGGACCACGACGTCGTGCCGGGCGAGCGAGTCCGCCATGTTGTCGGAGAGCTGGAGCAGCGCGCCCTTGGACGTGGCGTACGCGGTGTAGTGGCCGTCCGGGCGCAGCGCGAAGCCGGAGTTGAGGTTGAGCACCCGGCCGCGCCGCCGGGCGACCATGCCGGGCAGCACGCAGCGCAGCAGGTTGTAGGGGCCGCGCAGGTTGGTCTCGACGACCTGCCACCACTGGTTGGCGTCGGTCTCCCAGATCGGCACCTCGGCGCGGTCGACCAGGCCGGCGTTGTTGACCAGGAGGTCGATCGGGCCGAGGTCGCGCTCGACGAGCCGCACGGCCTCGCGCACCGAGCCGGGGCGGGTGACGTCCGCGGCGACGGCGACGCCCCGGGAGCCGTGCTTGACGCACTCCTTGAGGGTGTCGGTCAGCGTCCCGTGGGTGCGGCCGACCAGGCCGACGGCCATGCCCTCGGCGGCCAGGCCGATGGCGATCTCCCGGCCGATGCCCCGGCCTGCGCCGGTGATCAGGGCGACCTGTCCTGTGAGCGATCCCGTCGACACCGTGTGTGCTCCCTTCCGCCCCCCGGCCCCGTCTGCGGCATTCTGTCGGCCACCGGGCGGCGGTGCCCCCGGGCGCACGGGCCCGGGCCCCCGGCTCACCCGTTCGGGGGGTCCTCGGCGGTGGCACTCGGCCGGGGAGGGGGTGACCTACTGGCCGGTACGGAGTAGTAACGTCGTCGGGGCGGTGACCGGTGCACCCATTCCGGTTCACCGACCCGCTGACCAGCAGCTCGCTGGGCCACCAGTCGCTGGGCGACCCCCAGCACCACCGAAGGGCAACTGAGTGAGTGACATCGCGCGCGTCGGAGTAGTCGGCTGCGGTCTGATGGGGTCGGGCATCGCCGAGGTCTTCGCCCGGGCCGGGCTGGACGTCCTGGTGTCGGAGGCCACCGGTGAGGCGCTGGAGTTCGGCCGCACCCGGCTCACCAACTCCCTGGACACCGCCGTCAAGCGCGGCAAGCTGACCCCCGAGCAGCGGGACGAGGCGATGTCCCGGCTGTCCTTCACGATCGACCTGTCCGACTTCGCCGACCGCGACCTGGTGGTCGAGGCGGTCGCCGAGCGCGAGGACATCAAGGTCAAGATCTTCCAGACCCTGGACCAGGTCGTCGAGCGCCGCGACGCGATCCTCGCCTCCAACACCTCCTCGATCCCGATCGTGAAGCTGGCCGCCGCCACCTCGCGCCCGGAGCAGGTCATCGGCCTGCACTTCTTCAACCCGGCGCCGGTGCAGAAGCTGGTCGAGGTCATCCCGACCCTGACCACCTCGGCGGCCACCACCGAGCGGGTCGAGGCCTTCGCCTCCCAGGTGCTCGCCAAGGAGCCGATCCGCGCCCGCGACCGGGCCGGCTTCGTGGTCAACGCGCTGCTGGTGCCCTACCTGCTCTCCGCGGTCCGGATGTTCGAGTCGGGCGTGGCCACCGCCTCCGACATCGACAAGGGCATGGAGGCCGGCTGCGCCCACCCGATGGGCCCGCTGCGGCTGTGCGACCTGATCGGCCTGGACACCATCGTCTCGATCGCCGAGTCGATGTACGACGAGTACAAGGAGCCGCTGTACGCCGCTCCCCCGCTGCTCTCCCGGATGGTCGACGCGGGCCTGCTCGGCCGCAAGTCCGGCCGCGGCTTCTACGACTACACCGCCGGCGCCTGATCCCTTCCGGCGCAAACGCGACGGAAACGCGGCAGGAGCACGGCGAGAACGCGGCGGGGCCCGGCGACCGGATGACGGCCGCCGGGCCCCGCCGTTCGACCTTCGACCGGGCGTCAGCTGTTGATGGCGTAGCTGTCGCCGTAGACCTTCCACTTCAGCGGCGGGTTGAGGTCGAAGTTCCTGGCGTTGAGGAAGACCAGCTGCTCGGTGTCCACCCGGCTGGTGTCGGAGTGGGCCTCCTCCTTCTTCATGACGACCTTGCGGGCGTCCAGGAACGCCTTGAGGTAGGTGGCCTCGTCGCCGCCCTGGGCGGGCGTCTTCGCCTTCTTCATGGCGGCGGCGCGGATGCCGCCGAAGCTGTCCGAGCTGTTGCCCGGGCCGTGCATGACGATGGCGTCGTAGTAGGCGAACTGGCCGAGCGCGCGCAGGCCGTCGGCCTTGGCCTGCTGGACGGCGGGGTTGAAGTACACCCGGTCGCGCTCGTCGTTCTGGGCCTGCTGGAACACGGTGTCCTTGGCGGCGGTGGCCCAGTCCCGCTCGAACGCGGAGCCGAGGCCGGCGTGCGATTCGGTGCCGTTGACCTTCTTCAGCGCGGGCAGGTACTTGGCCAGGACGTTGCCGGGCTTGACGTCGGTGTAGTGCTGGACGAGCTCCAGCATGTCGCCGGTGCCGGAGCAGAAGCCGATGATGCCGGCGGTGTAGCCCCGCCCGTCCTTGATGTCCTCGATGTACTTGTACTGGGCCTTCCAGTCCAGCGACGAGTTCTCCGCGCTGGACACCAGCTGCATCGCGATGTCCTTCTTGTGCGGGTCGTCCAGGCCGGCGGCCTTGAGCTGGGCGGCCGAGGCCGGGGCGGGGGCGGCCTGGGCCGCCGTGGTGGCCGCGAGGGTGAGGGGCGCGGCCACCAGGGCCGCGGCGAGGGCTATGCGGAGGGCACGACGGGGCTGAGGGCGCATGGGACGCTCCGATTCCTCGTAGGGTTAGGAAACTTTCCTAACGAGAAGAAAGGAAAGCGGTCCCGCCCGCACTCCCGCAAGGGTTTTGACGGAAACTCTTCAAGCGATCATCGGACCCGCAGCTCAGACCGCCCGGCGCCGCACCCACCAGACCGCCGCCGCGCACAGGGCCACGGCGAGCAGGGCCGTCCAGCCGAACTCGACGAACTGGAAGGTCCAGTAGCGGCTGTCCGGCTGGTAGGACTCGTGCAGCGAGTAACCGCCTTCGCTCAGCAGCTTCTGGGCCCCGTAGTAGTCGCCGCCCAGGTCGTAGAGCCGGCCGAGGCCGAGCCGCTCCCCCGCCGGATCGGTGACCCAGAGGCCGCCCTCCCAGCGGTGGTCGAGCGAGGCCTGGGCGAGGGTGTGCAGCGTGTCCTCGAGCGGTGCGCGGTAGTGGAAGCGCAGCGACTCGGCGACCAGGGTGGTCACCACCGAGGCCGCCACCCCGACCCCGACCGCCACCAGTGTCCGGCGCAGCACGGCCCCCACGAGCGCGGACAGCGCGAAGACCAGCAGCACCCGGCCTACCAGCGCGGGCGGGGCACTGGTGAACGCCAGCGGGGTGAACCGGCCCCCGTGGACGGCCAGCGGCGCGATCCACCAGTCGAGCACCACCGCCGTCAGGGCCGTCGCCACGGCCAGCACGCTGCCGACGAGCACCAGCCCGCCGACCGTCCAGCGGGTGCGCCCGGCCCCCTGGGTCCAGGCGAAGCGGACCGTGCCGTGCTCGAACTCCCGGGCCAGCAGCGGAGCCCCGAGGAACGCCCCGAGGGCACCGCCCAGGAAGTAGACCAGGTTCCCGCCGAGCGCCAGCTCGGCGCCGTACTCGCGCAGGAAGTCCTTCCAGTGCTCGTTGCAGCTCCGCAGCGCCATGTCGCACCCCTGGGCGCCGGAGCGCTCGAGCCCCGCGTGGAGCCGGTACCCGGTGACGGCCAGTACCAGGAGCAGCCCGGCCAGGACGCCCGACAGGGTCCGTAGCGCGGGGCGGTGCCGCAGCCCGGCCGCCCGCAGGACGGCGGAGCGGGGCGGCGCGAGGGTCAGGGAGCTCACGGCAGCAGCACCTTCTCGTTCGGACGGACGGCCCCGCGCGGGCCGGGGAGGGCGGAGGCGGTCGGCTCGCGCAGGTAGGCGAGCACCAACTCCTCCAGGCCGACGCGCTGTTGGCGCCAGCCGTCGGAGACCGGGGCGTCCACCCCGCCGGTGCGCACCAGCAGGTGGGACTGGGCGCCGGCCCGGCGGTCGCGGACCACCGGCAGCCGATCGGCGACCCGGTCCGCCTCGGCGGTCGGGCCGGTCAGCATCCGGTGGCCGCCGAGCAGGTCGTCCACCTCCCCCGCCACCTGGACCCGGCCGCCGCCGAGCACCACCAGGTAGTCGCAGCTCTGCCGCAGCTCGTTGACGGCGTGCGAGGAGAACACCACGGACAGCCCGTCCTCGGCCACGGCGGTCAGCAGCACGGCCATGAAGTCGTGCCGGGCGAGCGGGTCGAGGGCGGCCAAGGGCTCGTCCAGCAGCAGGAGTTCGGGGCGCTTGGCGAGCGCGAGGGCGAGCGAGACCTGGGCCTGCTGGCCGCCGGAGAGGCGGCCGTACCGGCGGTCCCGCGGGATGCCGAGGCCGTCCAGGTGGGCCCTGGCCCTGGCGTCG
The DNA here is from genome assembly GCF_014656195.1 of Kitasatospora xanthocidica. GTDB lineage: Bacteria > Actinomycetota > Actinomycetes > Streptomycetales > Streptomycetaceae > Kitasatospora > Kitasatospora xanthocidica. The sequence goes on from NZ_BNBY01000017.1 coordinate 42,635, forward strand.
TCCCAGCGGCGGTTGAGGTGGCGGCCCATCGCGAGCAGGTCCCGGACCCGCAGGCCCGGGTAGAGCGCGGCGTTCTGGGCGACGAAGCCGATCCGGTCCAGGGCCCTCGGCGAGCCCGGCACCTGGTCGCCGAGGACGGTGATCGCGCCCTCGGTGGGCAGGGTCAGCCCGGCGGCCAGGCCGAGCAGCGTGGACTTGCCGGCGCCGTTCGGGCCGACCAGGGCCACCACGTGCCCGGCGGGGACGGCCAGCCGGCAGTCCCGCAGCGCCCAGGTGCGGCGGTAGCGCCTGCCGAGCCCGGCGCAGTCGATCACTGTGTCCGCGGCCATCAGGCCACCACCCCGTCCCGGCCCTCGCGCAGGTCGCGCAGCGCGTCCTCGAACACGGCGACCATCCCCTCCTCGTCCAGCCCGGCGGTCCGCGCCGAGCGCATCCAGTCCAGCAACCCCCGCCGCAGCGCGGCCCGTTCGCGCAGCGGCACCACTCCGGCGGGCAGCCCCCGTACGAAGGTGCCCTGGCCCCGGCGGCCGACCGCGAGGCCGCGGTGCTCCAGCTCGCGGTACGCCTTGAGCACGGTGTTCGGGTTGATCGCCAGCCCGGCCACCGCCTCGCGCACCCGGGGCAGCCGGTCCCCCTCGGTCAGCCAGCCCATCCGCAGCGCCTGTTCGACCTGTTGCACGAGCTGCAGGTAGGTCGGGACGCCGGAGGCCGGGTCCAGGCGGAACTCGATGGGAGAGGGCTGGTCGTCGACTTTATCTACTTCCATAGGTAAAGAGATAAAGGACGGACTGAGGCACCGTCAAGTCAAGCCTCGGCAAAGCCGGGGGTCCGGGCCGGGCCCCGGGTACGCGAAAGGCCCCGGACACGCGAAAGGGCCCCGGGTACGCGAAAGGGCCCCGCCGCGGACCTCGTGGTCCGTGGCGGGGCCCCTCCGGGCTACCCGGTCAGGCGCCGCGCAGCACCGCGCCCGTACGGGCGACGGCCTCGGCGACGGCCGCCTCGCGGGCGGCGGTGGCCTCGTCGGCGGTCAGGGTGCGGTCGACGGCGCGGAAGCGCAGCGCGTACGCCAGCGACTTCTTGCCCTCGCCCACCTGCTCGCCGGTGAACACGTCGAACAGCCGGAGGGCCTCCAGCAGTTCGCCCGCGCCGGCGCGCAGCGCCGCCTCGACGTCGGCGGCCGGAACCGCCGTGTCGACGATCAGCGCGACGTCCTGGGTGGCCACCGGGAAGCCGGAGACGGTCGGGCCGCTGACCCGCTCGGCGCCGTCGGCGGTGAGCAGGTCGACGTCGATCTCCATCGCGGCGGACCGGGCCGGCAGCCCGAGCGCCTTGACCACCCGCGGGTGCAGCTCACCGGCGTGGCCGACCACCCGGTCGGTGCCGGCCACGACCAGCTCGGCGCAGCGGCCCGGGTGCCAGGGCGCCAGCTGGCCCTGGCGGACGGTCAGCTCGACGCCGGCCGCGCGGGCCACCGTGCGGGCCGCCTCGACGGCGTCCGCCCAGGAGGCCTCGGAGCCCTTGCCCCACCAGCCCGACGGCAGCCGCTCGCCCGCGAGGGCGACGGCGATCCGGCGCGGCTGGTCCGGCAGCGCGGCGTCCAGCTCGGCCAGCTCCTCGGCGCTGGGCCGGTGGTCGACGGCCGGGCGCGGGGCCACGGACAGCTCGTCCTTGGGCAGGAAGACGGTACCGGTCTCGTAGATCGCGAGGTCGGTGTTGCCCCGGCCGATGTTGCGGCGCAGCGCTCCGAGCAGGCCCGGCAGCAGCGTGGTGCGCAGCGCCGGCTCCTCGTCGTTGAGCGGGTTGACCAGCTTCACCGTCCGGCGGCGGCGGTCGTCCGCCTCCAGGCCGAGCGCGTCCCAGGCGGTCTCGCCGAGGAACGGGTAGTTGTTGACCTCGACGTAGCCGGCCGCGGCCAGGGCGACCCCGATCCGGCGGTTGATCCGCTGGCCCTCGGTCAGCCCCTTGCCCGGCGGCACGTTCGGCATCCGGGCGGGGACGTTGTCGTAGCCCTCCAGCCGGATGACCTCCTCCGCGAGGTCGTACGGGTCGGTGAGGTCGGGGCGCCAGGTCGGCGGGGTGACCTCCAGGACGTCGGCGCCGGCGACCGAGCAGCCGACCTCCTGCAGACGCCGGGTGACGGTCTCGCGGCCGTACGCCGTGCCGGCCACCCGGTCGGGCAGGTCGGCGGCGATGGTGATGGTGCGCACCGGGTGCGGGGCCGCGATGTCGGTGACCCCGGCCTCGTCGGTGCCGCCGGCGATCAGGACCAGCAGGTCGACGGCGCGCTGCGCGGCGGCGCGGGCGGCCTCCGGGTCGACGCCGCGCTCGAAGCGCTTGGACGCCTCGGAGGGCAGCTTGTGCCGCTTGGCGGTGCGGGCGATGGCGACCGGGTCGAAGTGCGCCGCCTCGATGATCACCTCGGTGGTGCCCGGGCCGGCGGCCGGGTCGAGGATCTCGGTGGAGGCGCCGCCCATGACGCCGGCCAGGCCGATCGGGCCGCTGTTGTCGCAGATCAGCAGGTCCTCGGCGGCGAGCTTGCGCTCGACCCCGTCGAGCGTGGTCAGGGTCTCGCCCTGCTCCGCCCGGCGGACCGTGATCGGGCCGTTCACGCGCTGCTTGTCGTAGGCGTGCAGCGGCTGGCCGACCTCCAGCATCACGTAGTTGGTGATGTCGACGGTCAGCGAGATCGGGCGGATGCCCGACTTCTGCAGCCGGCGCTGCAGCCACAGCGGGGACTTGGCGTTCGGGTCGACGCCGACGACCGTACGGGCCACGAAGCGGTCGCAGCCGGCCGGGTCGTTGACCTTGACCAGGTAGCCGAAGGAGTTGGCCGGCGGCACGTCGAGCAGCGCCGGGTCGGCCAGCGGCAGCCCGTACGCGGCGGCGGCCTCACGGGCCACGCCGCGCATGGACAGGCAGTAGCCGCGGTCCGGGGTGACGGCGATGTCGAGCACCTCGTCGACGAGCTGGAGCAGCTCGACGGCGTCGGTGCCGGGCTCGTACTCCGGCGGGAGCACGATGATGCCGTTGTGCTCGTCGCCCATGCCCAGCTCGCGGGCGGAGCAGATCATGCCGGCCGAGGTGTGGCCGTAGGTCTGGCGGGCCGCGATCGGGAACGGGCCGGGCAGCACGGCGCCGGGCAGCACGACGACGACCTTGTCGCCGACGGCGAAGTTGGTCGCGCCGCAGACGATCTCCTGCGGCTCGCCGGTGCCGTTGGCGGCGCCGACGTTGACGAAGCAGTGCCGGATCGGCTTCTTGAAGCCGGTCAGCTCCTCGATGGAGAGCACCTCGCCGACCACCAGCGGACCCTTGAGGTCGGCGCCGATCTGCTCGACGGTCTCGACCTCCAGGCCGGCCCGGACCAGGCGCTCCGCGACGTCACGGCCGGTCGCCCCGGCCGGCAGGTCGACGTACTCGCGCAGCCAGGAAAGCGGGACGCGCATCAGATCTCCATCCCGAACGGGAGGGTGAAGCGCACGTCACCCTCGACCATGTCGCGCATGTCGGCGACGTTGTGGCGATTCATCAGGATCCGCTCCAGGCCCAGGCCGAAGGCGAACCCGCTGTAGCGGTTCGGGTCGACACCGCAGGCGACGAGCACCCGCGGGTTGACCACGCCGCAGCCGCCGAGCTCGATCCAGCCCTCGGAGGAGCAGGTGCGGCACGGCCGGTCCGGGTTGCCGACGCTCGCACCGAGACACACGAAGCACTGCAGGTCGACCTCGGCCGACGGCTCGGTGAACGGGAAGTACGAGGGCCGCCAGCGCAGCTCCAGGTGGTCGCCGATCAGCTTCTCGACCAGGACCTCGATGGTGCCCTTGAGGTCGGCGAAGGTGATGCCCTCGTCCACCGCGAGGCCCTCGACCTGGCGGAAGACCGGCGTGTGGGTCGCGTCCAGCTCGTCGGTCCGGTAGACCCGGCCGGGGCAGATCACGTAGATGGGGGGCTCGCGGTCGAGCATGGTGCGGGCCTGGACCGGGGAGGTCTGGGTGCGCAGCACCACGCCGGAGTCGGCGGAGCCGTCCGGGGCCTGGACGAAGAACGTGTCCTGCATCGAGCGGGCCGGGTGGTCCGGGCCCAGGTTGAGGGCGTCGAAGTTGAGCCACTCGGCCTCGACCTCGGGGCCCTCGGCCACCTGGTAGCCCATCGCGACGAAGGTGTCCTCGATGCGCTCGGCCATGGTGGTCAGCGGGTGCCGGGCGCCGCGCGGGGCGCGGTCGAACGGCAGCGTGACGTCCACCGCCTCCTCGACCAGCACGCGGGCGTCCCGCTCCGCCTCCAGCTCGGCCTGCCGCTTGGCGAGGGCCTGGTTGACGGCCCCGCGGGCCTGGCCGATCAGCTTGCCCGCGGCGGCCTTGGCGTGCGGGGGCAGGGCGCCGATCTCGCGGTTGGCGAGCGAGAGCGGGGACCGGTCGCCGGTGTGGGCGACCTTGGCCTGCTTCAGCTCGTCCAGGGTGCCGGCGGCGGCGAAGGCGGCGATCGCCTCGTCCCGCGCCTGCTCCACCACCTCGGGCTTCAGGGCCTCGACCTCTACCGGGTCGTACGACTTGTTGGGTGCCGACATCTCTATCTTCCCGTGCTCCTGCTCGTCCGTGCTCAGGTGTGTGGGCTCGCCTTCACGTCACGCCCGGCGGGGCCGGGGCACGGGCAGCCGGTCACCGTTCACCGGAGGCTCACGGGAGTGGGTGTCCGCGGCTCAGCCGCGCAGGGCGTTGCGCGACGCCAAAGGTCGAGTGTAGTCGCAGCGCGTAGCGCCGCTGGCGCGAAGCCCGTCCGGCGGGACCTCAGAGCTCCTTCGGAGCATGCTCACAGCATGCTCTGCTCGTCGTTCATGCTCTTTCAGAGCATGAAGTCGGGCACGCCGGCGGGCAGGATAAATCGGAACCGGGCGCCGCCGCCGGGCGCGCGGTCGACGCGGATCGAGCCGCCGTGGGCCTCCACGATGCCCTTGACGATGTAGAGGCCGAGGCCCGTGCCGCCGCGCTTGGAGCCGCGCCAGAAGCGGGTGAAGACGCGCGGCATCGACTCCTCGGGGATGCCGCTGCCTTCGTCGCTCACGGTGACCGCTGTGCCTTCCACGATGCGGGGCGGGGTGCCGGAGCGCTCCCAGACGGGTGCCTCGACGACCTCCTTGGCCGGTGCCACCTCGATCGTGACAGTTCCCTCCCCGTGCCGCACCGCATTTTCCAGCAGGTTGCCGAGCACCTGGTCGACCTTGTCCGGGTCGGCCCACAGCACGGTCAGCGGCTCGGCGATCCGGACGTCGAAGCGCTCCTCGGGGATGCCGGTGGCCACCTTGCGCTCGACGTGCCGGCGCACCGCCGCGGCCAGGTCGACCACCTGCTTGCGCAGCTCCAGCCGGCCCGCGTCGATCCGGGAGATGTCCAGCAGCTCGGCGATCAGCCGGGTGACCCGGTCGGCGTCCGCGTCCACCGTCTCCAGCATCAGCCGCTTCTGCCCGTCGGTGAACCGCTCCCACTTGGCCAGCAGCGTCGCCGTGAAGCCCTTGACGCTGGTGAGCGGGGAGCGCAGCTCGTGCGCGACGGTGGCGATCAGCTCGGCGTGGCTGCGCTCGGTGCGGCGCCGGGCCTCGGTGCCCCGCAGGGCGATCACCAGGCGCTCCAGCGGCCCGCAGGGCACCGTACGGACGTACCGGGCGGACACCAGCACCTCCCGGCCCCCGGGCAGCAGCAGGTTGCGCTCCGGTTGGCGGGTCCGGGTGGCCAGGCCGCCGTACGGGTCGGTCAGCTGCCACCAGCGGCGGCCGTCCAGGTCCTCCAGCGGGAGGACGTCCTCCAGCCCGCAGCCGAGCGCGGCCTCCGGGAGCACGCCGGTGAGCCGGGCCGCGGCCCGGTTGAAGCAGACCACCCGGCCCAGCGCGTCGGCGACCACCAGGCCGTCCGGCAGGTCGTCCGGGTCGAGCTCGGGCCCGCTGCCGACCATGGGTTGCCTCCCCGATTACCCACCGTGCCGTTCCCCCCACCGAGGCAGACCCTAGCGCCTCGCAGGCCCCCGCAGTAGGGCTTGCAACGGGGTGATCCCGGCGCGCCCGGGGCGTGTCCCGCGGGTTCCGCCGGATCGGGCCGCGGCGGGCCCGGCGGGGACCCGTACGGCACGCCCGTCCGGTGCGTCAGGCGTTCGAGCGGCAGCCGCCGGGCGAACGCTGCGCCCGGGCCGAGGCGTACAGGCAGACGGCCGCGGCGGTGGCCAGGTTGAGGCTCTCGGCGTGGCCGTGGATCGGGACGCGCACGACCTCGTCGGTGAGCGCGCGGGTCTCCTCCGGAAGCCCCCACGCCTCGTTGCCGAACAGCCACGCGCCGGGCGCGCCCAGGGTGCCCTCGTCCAGCTCCTGGTCCAGGTCGCGCTCCCCCGCGCCGTCCGCGGCGAGCACCCGGATGCCGGCCTCGCGCAGCCTGGCGACGGCCTCCTCGACCGGTACGCCGACCGCCACCGGCAGGTGGAACAGGCTGCCCACGGAGGCCCGGACGGCCTTCGGGTTGTAGAGGTCGACCGAGGCGTCGGTGAGCACCACGGCGTCCGCGCCGGCCGCGTCGGCGGTGCGCAGCACGGTGCCGGCGTTCCCGGGGTCGCGCACGTGCGCGAGGATCGCGACCAGCTTCGGGCGGGCCTCCAGCACCTCGGCGAACGGGGTGTCGATGAAGCGGCAGAGCGCCACGATGCCCTGCGGGGTCACCGTGTCGCAGATGTCGGCGATCACCTCGTCCGTGGCGGTCAGCACGGGCAGCCCCTCGGCCAGCGCGGCCTCGACGATGTCCGCGTGCCGTTCGGCGGCCTCCAGGCCCACGTAGACCTCGACCACGGCGTGCTCGGACGTGCCCGGCAGCCTGCCGAAGGCCACGGCCTCCCGGACGGCCTGCGGGCCCTCCGCCAGGAAGCGCCGCTCCTTGGTGCGCTGGTTGCGCTTGGCCAGCCGGCGGGCGGCGACGACGCGCGGGGAGCGCAGGGAGGTCAGCAGGGGGGTCTCGGTGCTCGGCATGGTCTCGTTCTCTGGAGGCGCCGGCGTTCTCGGGGGCGCCGGCGGACGGAGGTCACTGAGGGGCGGAAAAGCAGAACCGGACCCGCAGGAGAGCCTGCGGGTCCGGTCAGAGCTCAACCGATCTCGGAAGATCAGGCGGCGTCCGCGGCGGCCTTCGGGGCGTTCACGTCGGCCGGCAGCGCCTTCTGGGCGACCTCGACCAGGGAGGCGAACGCACCCGGGTCGTTGACGGCCAGGTCGGCCAGCATCTTGCGGTCGATCTCGACGCTGGCGGCCTTCAGGCCCTGCACGAAGCGGTTGTAGGTGATGCCGTTGGCACGGGCCGCAGCGTTGATGCGCTGGATCCACAGCTGACGGAAGTCGCCCTTGCGCTTCTTGCGGTCGTTGAAGTTGTAGACCAGCGAGTGGGTGACCTGCTCCTTGGCCTTGCGGTACAGGCGCGAGCGCTGGCCACGGTAGCCGCTGGCGCGCTCCAGGATGACCCGGCGCTTCTTGTGGGCGTTGACTGCCCGCTTGACGCGTGCCACTTGATTACTCCTTGGGTTGGACCACGGACTACTTCACGTGGTCCGTCATTCGAATGGGTCGGGAAGGATCAGCTGCCCCGCGCACGGCTCGCACCGGGCGGGAAGGCGATCACTTGCCGAGAAGCTTCTTGATCTTCTTGGCGTCAGCGGGGGCCAGCTCGACGGTCCCGGCCAGCTTGCGGGTCAGCGTCGAGGGCTTGTGCTCCAGGAGGTGGCGGCGGCCGGCGCGCTCGCGCAGCACCTTGCCAGAGCCACTGATCTTGAAGCGCTTGCTGGCGCCACTGTGCGTCTTCTGCTTCGGCATTTCGCCGTATCTCCTCGTCGGTCCCGTCCACGCCCGCGCGGCTTCTGCCACACGGGCGTGAACTGGATGGATCTGCGGTGACCGGGCGGGACGCCCGTCACCCTTGGGGGCCGGTCTCCCGGGCCGTCCTGGCCGTGAGGCTCAGGCGCCCTGGGAGGCGGCCGGCTGCTCGACCGGAGCGTCGGCCTCGTCGGCCGCCGCCTCGGCCGGGGCGTCCTGCGCCTCGGCCACCTCGTCGTCGGCCTCGAGGTCCTCGGTCAGCAGGTCCTCGGTCACCAGGTCCTCGGCCAGCGCGTCGTCGTCCGCGGCGGCGTCGGAGCCGGCGACCCGGCCCTGACGCTCGGCCTTGCGGGCGTCCGCGAGGGCACGGGCCTCGGCCATCGCCTCGGTCTTCTTCTTGTGCGGGCCAAGAACCATGATCATGTTACGGCCGTCCTGCTTGGGCGAGGACTCCACGAAGCCCAGGTCCTGGACGTCGTCGGCGAGCCGCTGCAGCAGGCGGAAGCCCAGCTCGGGGCGGGACTGCTCGCGACCACGGAACATGATCGTGATCTTGACCTTGTCGCCCTGCTTGAGGAACCGGACGACGTGACCCTTCTTGGTGTCATAGTCGTGCGGGTCGATCTTCGGCCGGAGCTTCATCTCCTTGATGACCGTGTGCGCCTGGTTCTTGCGCGCCTCACGGGCCTTCATGGCCGACTCGTACTTGAACTTGCCGTAGTCCATGAGCTTGCACACCGGCGGCCGGGCGGTCGCCGCGACCTCGACCAGGTCGAGGTCGTACTCCTGCGCAAGCTCCAGCGCCTTGGCAAGCGGCACGATGCCGACCTGCTCGCCGCTGGGACCGACGAGTCGCACCTCCGGAACGCGGATCCGGTCGTTGATGCGGGGCTCGGTGCTGATGGGGCCTCCTCGGTTGCACCTTCTGCGATGCGGCCGTCGGACGGCGGTCGCACGTAGTGGACTCGACCACTGGGCGGGGCTTCATTCGTGCTGCGCTGCCCGGGTACCTCAGGCACCGTGTGCACCGCGACACGAAAAAAGCCCCGCTCGGTACAAGCGGGGCTCCACACAACCGGGGGCGGCACCCGGTGAGGGGTGCTGCGGCGACTCGGCGCCAGGCGCCCGTCGCGGACCGGGGACCCGTCGGCCCTCGGGCCGACCAGGTGGGAGACTTTCGCGGTTGCCCTCTCGGGCCTCCTCAGTGGAGCCTCCACTTGCTGGCCAGGCGCCCATGCGGGATCCCGGCCGGTCAGTCTCGAAGCTTACAGCGTCACGCTGTCGAACGCTATTCCGCCGCCGTTCCGCCCCCGCGCACTGCCCCGTCCACGTGCTCCGGGGCCCTTGTACGCTCCACCTGTACCCATCACGGCACGACGGAACGAGCCCCCCTTGAGCAGCGAGCCCACCCAGACCCCCGGCCCGGACGACGACGCGATCGGCTTCGACGACCTCACCCGCGACATCGCGGAGGTCCCGGCCGTCGAGGTGATCACCACCGTCGCCGTCCACCTGATGAGCGCGGCCGCCGTCAAGTGCGGTCTCGCCGAGGGCGGCGAGAAGGACAAGGACCTGGACGAGGCCCGCAAGCTGATCACCGCGCTGGCCGGGCTGGTCACCGCCGGAGCCCCGGAGATCAGCAACTTCCACGCCGCGCCGCTGCGGGACGGGCTGCGCTCGCTGCAGCTCGCCTTCCGCGAGGCCTCCCTCGTCCCGGACGCGCCGGGCGCGGGCCCGGGCGAGAAGTTCACCGGGCCGGTCTACGCCTGAGACCGCCGGAACGGGTCCGCCCGCATGCTCACGTGAGCATGCGGGCGGACCCGTTCGTGCCAGCGTTCGTCTCACCGCTCACCGCTTGTACAGCGGCTCCCACGGCAGCTCCGCGCCCGCCGGCAGTACCGCGAGCTCCAGCCCCCGGTCCAGCCGCACCCGCAGCAGCGGATCGGCCGCCACCGCCCGCCCGACCCGCTGCGCGGCCGCCTGCAGCCCCGGCTGGTCCAGCGCCGGGTCGAACACCACCGCGAGCACCGCGTCCGCGCTCCCGGACGCCCCCAGCAGCCCGGTGACCACCTGCGGCTCGGCTGCCAGCAGCGCCCGCACCGCCTCGCGCACCTCCGGGTCCCGGGCCGGCGGCAGGAACGGCCGGTTCTCCGCGAGCGCCCGCAGCCGGGCCCCGCTCAGCTGGAAGGGCACCGGCCCGGCCGGGTCGATCACCAGCGTGTCGGCGCGCTCCGCATAGGCCACCATCGCCGCCTGCGGGGCGGCCGTCGGCGCCGGACGGGCGTCGGCGCGCCAGCGGGCCAGCGACTCCAGCGACGTGAAGGCCGGCAGCGCGCGGCGCCCGTCCGGGGCCTCCAGCACCGGGACGGCCATGTCGCTGCTCTTGTCGTGCTTGTGCCCGTGCTCGTCCACCTCCACCTCGCCGAGGATCGCGACGATCGGGACCATCAGCCGGGTGGGGATCAGCGCCGCCAGCACCGCGGGCTCGGCCGCGCGGTCCTCCGACCAGCGGGCCAGGGCCTCGGCGAGCGCCGGATCGGCGGTGCCGTCGTCGTCGCCGAAGCCGGGGTTCGGGATGTTCTTGCCGACGAACGCCGGGTTGGAGAAGTCTTTGCGGTCCACCCCGCCGACCCTATGCCACCTCCCCCGACCGGCCCCATTTCCCCGCCCGCGCCCCGGAGGGACTGTCCTGCGGACCCTTGCCGGGCCCGGGGCGCCAAAATCCACGAGACAGGCCCTACCCACCGGTAGTCCGCTGTGGCACCCTGCGCCCATGGTGATCCTCGACGCGCCCGCGCCCGCCCCGGTCTCCGACCGCCTCCGGTACGACCGCGCCACCGCCCACCTCGACGGCCCGGTGGCGATCGTCGACCTCGCCGCGTTCGACGCCAACGCCGCCGACCTGGTGCGCCGGGCGGGCGGCAAGCCGGTCCGGGTCGCCAGCAAATCGGTGCGCTGCCGGGCCCTGCTGGAACGGACCCTGAACACGGACGGCTTCACCGGGGTGATGAGCTTCACCCTGGACGAGTCGCTCTGGCTGGCCCGCACCGGCGTCCGCGACATCCTGCTCGCCTACCCCTCCGCCGACCGGGACGGCTTCGCCCAGCTGACCGCCGACCCGGAAGCCGCCCGGGAGATCGCCGTCGTCCTCGACGACCCGGCCCAGCTCGACCTCATCGACAAGGCCCGGGGCGGCGACGCCGAAGTACGGGTCTGCCTGGAACTCGACACCGCGCTGCACCTGCTCGGCGGACGGGTCCGGGTCGGCGCCCGCCGCTCCCCGCTGCGCACCCCCGAGGACCTCGGCGCCTTCGCCGAACTCGTCCAGCAGCGCCGGGGCTTCCGGGTCGTCGGCCTGATGGCGTACGAGGGACACGTCGCCGGGGTGGGCGACCGGCTGCCCGGACGGCCGGTGCGCTCGCGGCTGATCCGGCTGATGCAGGACAGGTCCCGGACCGAACTGGCCGAGCGGCGCGCCGCCGTGGTCCGGCGGCTGCGGCGGGTGGCCGACCTGGAGTTCGTCAACGGCGGCGGCACCGGCAGCGTGGAGTCCACCGTCGCCGAACGCGCCGTCACCGAGGTGGCGGCCGGCTCCGGGCTCTACCAGCCCCGGCTGTTCGACAACTACCGCTCGTTCCGGGGCCGCCCGGCCGCCCTGTTCGGCCAGCCCGTGGTCCGGCGACCCGGCGTCGGCGTGGTCACGGTGCTCGGCGGCGGCTACCCCGCCTCCGGCGCGGCCGGCCCCGACCGCTCACCGCAGCCGTACCTGCCGGAGGGCCTGCGCTACGACCCGATGGAAGGCGCCGGGGAAGTGCAGACCCCCCTGCTCGGCTCCGCCGCGGACGACCTGCTGATCGGCGACCGGGTCTGGTTCCGGCACGCCAAGGCGGGCGAACTGTGCGAACGCTTCGCCGAACTGCACCTCGTCGAGGGCGACCGGATCGTACGGACCGTGCCGACGTACCGGGGCGAGGGGAAGACGTTCCTCTGACGCTTCGTCCGGCTTTGCCCTACGGTGGTGGCGACGAGTGGCAGTGACGAGGGGAGCGGCATGGAAGCCGAGATCACGGACCTTGCAACGAGGGGCGCGACGGCGCTGGTCGGCCTGATGGTCACCGAGGCCTGGGCGCGGGTCCGGCCACGCTTCGCGGCGCTGTTCGGGCGGGACCAGGAGGAGGACGTGTCGCTGGAGCTGGACGAGATCCAGGGCGAGATCTCCGAGGACCCGGGGCTCAGCGAGGGGGAGGCCACCCAGTGGAAGCGCCGGCTCCGGCGCGCACTGCAGAACAACCCGGAGGCGATCGCCGAACTCCGGTCGCTCCTCGACGAGTTCAGCCCCCAGCAGGCCGAGCAGCCGGCGAACGTGATCCACAATGAGCTCAAGGACATGACGGTCCACGGCAACGTCGTCCAGGTCGGCAAGTCCGTCCGGGCCGACACCATCAACGGCAATCTGAACTTCTGACCTTTCCCCAGCCTTAACCGGGCCCGATGGAACGGCTAACCACCGTCATCCATCGGGCCTTTGCGCTGCCCGGGGCCCTACAGTCCGTCAACAAGAGGTCCACGCGCGGCTATTGCGCTCTGGTCCAGACCAATCCTACGCTCTGGCCGGGGGTCGCGCGCCGGGCCGGCAGCCCCCGAACGGGCAGGCGTGCCCGTTCCCCCACACCCGCCCGGAACGACGGTCAAGGAGTCCCCACCCCATGTCCATCAAGCGAAGTGCCCTGTCCGTCGGTGTGGTCGGCGCCGCGGTCCTCGCGGTGGCCGCGACCACCGCCGGCACCGCCAGTGCCCACGGCACGATGACCAACCCCGTCAGCCGGGTCGCCGCCTGCTACGCGGAGGGCCCCGAGCACCCGGTGTCCCAGGTCTGCAAGGACCTCGTCGCGGCGAGCGGCACCCAGCCGCTGTACGACTGGAACGAGGTCAACATCGCCAACGCCGCCGGCAACCACCAGGCGCTGATCCCGGACGGCAAGCTCTGCTCGGCCAACCGCGACAAGTACAAGGCCCTGGACTGGCCGCGCACCGACTGGCCGGCCACCGCGGTCAAGCCCGGCGCGTTCACCTTCCAGTTCCGCACCACCGCGCCGCACGTCGGCACCCAGACCGTCTACATCACCAAGCCGACCTACGACCCGACCAAGCCGCTGAAGTGGTCGGACCTCGACCCGACGCCGGTGGCCCAGGTGCAGGTCACCCGGACCGCCACCGACGGGTACTACACCTACTCCGGCACGCTGCCGCAGCGCACCGGCCGCCAGCTGCTGTACATGGTCTGGCAGCGCAGCGACAGCCCGGAGGCGTTCTACAGCTGCTCCGACGTCGACTTCGGCAAGGCCGACGCGGCCGGTACGGCGCTCACCGCCAACGCCCCGGCCGCGCCCAGCGACGCCCAGATCGCGGCGGACGCCCCCAAGTCCACGGTCGCCCACCACGGGCACGGCGGGGACCCGAACGCCCCGGCCGGCCAGATCGTCCCGACCACCTCCGCCGCCGTGGCCGGTACCTCGGCCACCGGTCCGCTGCTGCTCGCCGGCGCCGCGGCGATCGGCGTCGGCTGGGCCGGCATGGTGCTCCGGCGCCGTCGCGTCGAGGCTGTTCGACGCGACTCCTGACGCCGGACGCGGGCGCCGGGCCGGTCACACCCCCGTCCGGCCCGGTTCCCGCGGCGCCGCGGCACGGCCCGGCGAGGAAGCGAACGGCGGGGCAGCGAGCGGCGAGCAAGCGAACGGCGGCGGCCCGCCCGGGAGGGAGGACCTCCGGGTGGGCCGCCGCCGTGTGCCGTGTGAGGAGCGCGGGGCTCAGGTGGTGGTGCCGCCCGCGTCCCCGGCGCCGCCGGCCCCGGAGCCCGAGCCGGGCAGCCCCGGGATGCTCGGCAGCTTGCCCTTGTAGTCGGTGATGCCCTTGACGATGGTGTCCATCACGGCGACGTCCGGCGCCTTGTCGGCGATGTCGAAGCCGAAGTGCACCGACACCAGCCCCTTGCCGTCGGCGGACGGGAAGACCACGGTCTGCACGTAGCCGTTGTTGCCCTTGGGCGCGTCCACCTTCCAGCGGACCAGGTAGCCGTCCTTCCCGTTGACCTTGACGGCCTCGGACTTGAGCTCCTGGTGCCCGGTGACGTCGCTGTACGACTCCTTGGCGACCGCCGCGATGTCGGCCTTGGCCGCCGCCTGGACGTCGGTGCCGCCGCCGTCGATCCGGCCGGTGTTGACCCCGCCGAGGGTGCATTCGCCGTTGCCGTCGGCGCAGGTGTACGAGCCGACGGTGATCATCGCGTAGCCCTTGCCGGTGGTGCCGGCCTGCCAGCCGTTCGGGACCGGCAGGGTGAGGCGGTTCACCACGTCGATCGCGGTGTCGGCGTTCGGCCGCACCTTGCCGTTGCCGTTGCCCTTCCCGTTGCCCTTGCCGTCCCCGCTGCCGCCGTTGCCGTTCCCGCCGTTCCCGCCGCTTCCGCCGTCACCGCTGCCGCCGTCGTTGCCGCCGGGGCCGCCGGGGCCGCCCGGGTAGCCGTCCCAGGGACCGAAGCCGCCCTTGGGGACGTGCTGGGCCGTCGGCTTGGCCTTGTCCCCGTGGCCGTCCATCGCCAGGTAGGTGATCCCGGAGCCCGCGCCCAGGCCGAGCAGGGCGGCGACAGCCGTCGCCACGACCAGCTTGGACGGCTTGCGCCAGGGCTTGCGCGGCGGCGGCGCGGGCGAACCGTAGGCGGCGCCGAAGGGCGGCGGCTCCGGGTAGCGGACGGTCGGGCCGCTCCCCAGGACCTCGCCCTCCAGCACCCTGGGCTGCTCGGTCGTCTCCGGCCCCGGAGCGCCGGCCGCATCGGACGCGTCGGGCGCAACGGCCGCATCGGGCGCAACGGGCTCCGGGGCGTCCGAGGGTGCGGGCCGGGTGTCGGCCGTCCAGCCCTTGCCGTCCCACCACCGCTGCGGCCTCGGGTCGCCGGTGGGGTCCTTCGGGTCCGGGTACCACCCGGCGGGGATCTGCTCACTCACAGCAAAGAATCTAAAGGCAGCCGGATAAACGCGAAATCAGCGCGGCAGCCGATTCCCGCGGTTTTCGATGAGATTACGGTGAGAAGGTCCCCGCGGGCCTACAGCGGGGTGACGTACGCCCCGGAGATGCCGCCGTCCACCAGGAACTCGCTCGCCGTGATGAACGAGGAGTCGTCGCTGGCCAGGAACGCGACCGCGGCGGCGATCTCCTCGGCCCGGGCGAACCGGCCGAGCGGGATGTGGACCAGTCGGCGGGCGGCCCGCTCCGGGTCCGCGGCGAACAGCTCGCGCAGCAGTGGGGTGTCCACCGGCCCCGGCGAGAGCGCGTTGACCCTGATCCCCTCCCGGGCGAACTGCACGCCCAGCTCGCGGGACATCGCCAGCACCCCGCCCTTGGACGCGGTGTAGGAGATCTGCGAGGTGGCCGCGCCCATCCGGGCCACGAAGCTGGCGGTGTTGATGATCGAGCCCCGCCCGTGCCGGCGCATGTACGGCAGCGCGGCCTTGCAGCAGAGGTAGACCGAGGTCAGGTTGACCTCCTGGACCCTGCGCCAGGCGTCCAGGGCGGTGGTCAGGATGGAGTCGTCCTCCGGCGGGGAGATGCCCGCGTTGTTGAAGGCGACGTCCACGCTGCCGTAGGTCTCGTACGCCTCGTCGAACAGCGCCTCGACCATGTACGGGTCGGTGACGTCGGTGTGCACGAACAGCCCGCCGGTCTCCTTGGCGGCGGCCCGCCCGGTCTCCTCGTCGAGGTCCGCGCAGACCACCTTCGCCCCCTCCGAGGCGAGCCGGCGGGCGGCGGCCAGGCCGATGCCGCTGCCCGCGCCGGTGACCACGGCGGTGCGGCCGACCAGCCGGCGGCAGACCACCGCGTCCGGCGCGGCGTGCTTCTCGCTCATGGGGCTGTCACTCCTCGCTCTGGGTGGAGACGTTCGTGGTCCGTCACGCGTCATGCGTCATGCGTCATGCGTCACGTCCAACGCTCGTGCGCCACCTCCGTCACGCGTCACATCCGCTCGAAGGACCGGTAGCGCTCCCAGTCGGTGACGGAGCCGTCGTAGGCGGACTGTTCGACCCGGGCCATGTTCAGGTAGTGGTCGACCACGTCACCGCCGAAGGCCTCCCGGGCGAGCTCGCTCCCAGCCCACAGGTCGGCGGCCTCGCGCAGCGATCCGGGCACCCGGGCGTACTCCTCGACCGCGTAGGCGTTGCCCAGGCAGGGCGCGGGCAGCTCCAGCTTGTGCCGCAGCCCGTGCAGGCCGGCCGCGATCATCCCGGCCACCGCGAGGTACGGGTTGACGTCGCCGCCGGGCACCCGGTTCTCCATCCGCAGCCCGGGGCCGTGGCCGACCACCCGGTAGGCGCAGGTGCGGTTGTCCCGGCCCCAGGCGACGGCGGTCGGGGCGAAGGAGCCGGGGCGGAAGCGCTTGTAGGAGTTGATGTTCGGCGCGTAGAGCAGGCTGAACTCGCGCAGCGCCCTCAGCTGCCCGGCCAGGAAGTGCCGCATGGTGTCGGTCATCCGGCCGTCCCGGTCCGCGAAGGCGGGCGCGCCGACCGTGTCGCGCAGCGACAGGTGGATGTGGCAGCTGTTGCCCTCGCGCTCGTCGTACTTGGCCATGAAGGTGAGTGCGCAGCCGAGTTGGGCGGCGATCTCCTTCGCGCCGGTCTTGTAGACGCTGTGCTGGTCGCAGGTGGTGAGGGCGTCGGCGTAGCGGAAGGCGATCTCGTGCTGGCCGAGGTTGCACTCGCCCTTCGCGGACTCCACGACCAGGCCCGCGCCGGCCATCTCGTTGCGGATCCGGGAGAGCAGCGGCTCGACCCGGGCGGTGCCCAGCATCGAGTAGTCCACGTTGTAGAGGTTCGCCGGGGTCAGGCCGCGGTAGCCGCCGAGCCAGGCCTGCTCGTAGGTGTCGCGGAAGACCAGGAACTCCAGTTCGGTCCCGATGTCGGCGGCCAGGCCGTACTCGGCGAGCCGGGCGATCTGGCGGCGCAGCATCTGGCGCGGGGCGGCGTCCACCGGGTGGCCGCCGTGCCGGGCGAGGTCGGCGGTCACCTGGGCGGTGCCGGGCTGCCAGGGGGTCAGCCGCAGGGTGCCGAGGTCGGGGCGCATCGCGAAGTCGCCGTAGCCGGTGGCCCAGGAGGAGAAGGCGTAGCCGTCCACGGTGTTCATGTCGACGTCGACGGCCAGCAGGTAGTCGCAGGCCTCGGAGCCGTGCTCGGCGACCTCGTCGAGGAAGAACCGGGCGGCGAAGCGCTTGCCCTGCAGGCGGCCCTGCATGTCGGTGAAGGCGAGGGCCACGGTGTGCACCTCGCCGGCGTCCACCAGGGTGCGCAGCTCGTCCAGGGTCAGCGGCGGCCGGGGGCGCGAACCGGCGGTGGCGTTCCCGGGTGCGGCGTTCCCGGGTGCGGCGTCCCCGGGGGCGGTGTTCTCAGGTACGGCGTTCTCAGGTGCGGCGTTCTCGGACATGGCGGAACCCTCCTTCCTCGATCACTCTTCGAGATCACGCGGTCACAGCGAACCGTACGGCCTGCGACTCGCGGGGCGGAAGAGGGCGGACGGGTGTGGCGCGCCGATATGCGTGGTTGACGATGGATCAGGTGTTTCGGGAGGAGAATGCGCGCCATGGATCGCAGGCCTTTGATCGGCGTCAGCACCTACCTGGTGGACGCGAGTTGGAGCGACTGGCGGGCCCGGCGGGTGGCCCTCGTCCCCGAGCGGTACACCGCGTACGTCCAGAACTCCGGCGGCATCGCCGTCCTGCTGCCGCCGGACGCCCCGGAGCGCGCGCCCGAGGTGCTGGCCCGGCTGGACGCCCTGGTGATCGCGGGCGGCCCGGACATCGACCCGGCGTACTACGGCGAGCCGGCCCACCCGGCGACCGAGGTGGACTCGCCGGAGCGGGACGTCTGGGAGGTCGCGCTGCTGCGGGCGGCCCTGGCGGCGGGGATGCCGCTGCTGGGCGTCTGCCGGGGGATGCAGGTCCTGAACGTGGTGTGCGGCGGGACGCTGGTGCAGCATCTGCCGGACGTGGTGCCGGTGGACGTGCACGGCGGCTCGCCGGGGCGCTACGGCTCGCACCTGGTGCGGCCGGTGCCGGGGACGCTGCTGGGCGGGCTGCTGCCGGAGAGCGAGCTGGAGGTGCCGACCTTCCACCACCAGGCCGTCGGCCGGCTCGGGGCGGGCCTGCGGGTGAGCGCCCACGCGCCGGACGGCACGGTGGAGGCGGTGGAGGGGCCGGGCTTCACCCTCGGGGTGCAGTGGCACCCGGAGCAGGGGGACGATCTGCGGCTGATGCGCGCCCTCGTCCGGGCGGCCACCCCGGCGTCCCTGGACGCCTTGGTCCCGGACGCGGCGGCACTGGGCTCCCCGGCCCTGGACGCGGTGGCGCTCCACTGAGGGGCGGCGAAGTTCGGGCACGACCCCCGCCGTTCCCCCCGCGCTCCCCGGTCGGGGCGCGGGGGGAACGGCCGGTTCAGGGGGTCGCCGGGCTGGGGGCCGGGTGGTGGAGGTGCTCGGCGGCGGCCAGCAGGGTGGGAAGCATCCGGGTGGCGTGGGCGGCGTAGCCGTGGGGTGAGGGGTGGATGCCGTCGGGGCCGAGCAGCCGGGGGGCCTGGTCGCGGAACTCCGGGCCGGAGGTGGGCGCGAGGTGGGCACCGGTACGGGTGGCCGTGCGGGTGTGGCGGCGGGCGAGGCGTCGGGAGCGGTGGTGGCCGATCCAGCGGGCGGGGGCGCGGAAGCCGGGGCCGTAGCCGGGGTTGGGGCAGGGGACGACGACGAGTTGCCAGCCGGCCTCCCGCAGGGACCGGGCGAAGTGGGCGTGCCGACGGGCGGCGCGGCCGAGCGGGGCGGGCAGCAGGACGTCGTTGCCGCCGACGATGAGGACGGCGATGCCGGGGCGCAGCGGGGCGGCCCGCAGGAGCTGGCGGCCGACGGCCGCGGTGGTCGAGCCGACCCGGGCGTGGACGCGCAGGTCGACGGGCCGGCCGGTGCCCTCGGCGAGGCCGGCGGCGAGCCGGGCCCCGAGGGTCTGGTCGGGGCGGTGGGCGCCGAAGCTCTGGGCGAGGGAGTCGCCGAGCATCAGCAGGGTGAGCGGACGGCCGTCGGGGACGGGCTCGGGCGGGGCGTACCGTCCGTCGGCGACCGGGACGGTCCAGTCGGTGGGCGGGCGGTGGGCCAGCAGGTGCATGTACAGCCGGGCGAGCCGGAGGGCGAGGCGACGCATGGTGGGCAGGGCTCCCGGGTCAGGCGGCGGTGAGGACGACGGCGGCGTTCTGCCCGCCGAAGCCGCTGGAGACGGACAGGGCGGTGGGGACGTCGACCGGTCGCGGCACCTTGGTGACCACGTCGAGGCCGATGGCGTCGTCGAGCCGGTCGAGGTTGGCGGTGGGCGGGACCAGCCGGTGCTGCAGCGCGAGCACCGTGAGCGCCGCCTCGATGGCGCCGGCCGCGCCCATGGTGTGCCCGATCACGCTCTTGTTGGCGGTGACCGGCGGCGGCCGGCGGAAGACCTGCCGCAGGGCCGCCGCCTCGGCCGGGTCGTTGAGCGCGGTGCCGGTGCCGTGCGCGTTGATGTGTCCGATCTCCTCGGGCGCCAGCCCGGCGTCGGCGAGCGCCGCCCGTACGGCTCGGGCCAGGCCGTCGCCGCCGGGGTGCGGGGCGGTGAAGTGGTGGGCGTCCGAGGAGGCGCCGTGCCCGACGAGGTGGGCCCGGGGGCGGGCACCCCTGGCGCGGGCGTGTTCGGGGTGTTCGAGCAGCAGCACGCCCGCCCCTTCGCCGAGGACGAAGCCGTCCCGGTCGGCGTCGAAGGGGCGGGAGGCGCCGGCCGGGTCGTGCCGGCGCCGGGAGAGCGCGCCGAGGCGGTCGAAGGCGACGCAGGTCATCCGGGTGCGGGGGCTGTCGGTGCCGCCGGCCAGGACGAGGTCACAGGTCCCGGAGGCGATCAGGTCGCGGCCGAGGGCGAGCGCGCTGGTGCCGGAGGCGCAGGCGGTGCTGACGACCAGGCCGGGACCGCGGGCGCCGAGGTCGAGGCTGACCTCGCCGGCGGCCATGTTGGGGATGGAGCGGGGCAGCATCAGCGGGGAGACCCGGTCGGCCCGGCCCTCGGCGAGCCGGGCGTACTCGACGGGGTAGGTGTGCACGCTGTTGGCGCTGACGCCGAGGACGACGCCGACCCGGTCGCCGTCCCACTCCGCCGGGTCGAGCCCGGCGTCGGCCACGGCCTGCCGGGCGGCGACCACGGCCATCTGGCTGAAGCGGTCCAGGCGCCGGGCGAGCCGCCCGCCGAGCAGGGCGGGCGGCTCGAAGTCGGCCAGCCGACAGGAGAAGTCGACGGCGAGGCCGTCGAGTTCGGGGTCGGGCCGGGCGGTGGGACCGGCGCCGAGGAAGTGCGCCCAGACGGCGTCCGGCCCGTTCCCGGCCGGGGTGACCAGGCCGAGGCCGGTGACGGCGACCGTGCGCGGGGCGGCGGCCGTACGCGGGGCGGCGGCCGTACGCGGGTCGGCGACCGTACGCGGGTCGGCGACCGTACGCGGGCTCAACTGGCCGACTCCTTGGCCAGGGTGGCTTCCGCGTGGGCGGCGAGTTCGCCGAGGGTGCGGTCCGGGGTGATGTCGGCGACGGTGACGCCGATCCGCTCCTCGACCACCAGGGAGAGTTCGACCAGGGCGAGGCTGTCCAGGGCGAGTGAGGCCAGGGTGGCGTCGGGGGTGACCACGGCCGGGGACACGTCGAACTCGTCGACCAGGCAGGCGCGGATCGTCTCGTAGGTGCTGGGCATGGTGAATTTTCCTTTCAACTGGGGTGGTTGGTGAGGTCGAGGGCGGTGGCGGAGGGCTGCCGCCCGGGCAGTCGGGCCCAGGCGAGGACGGCGCCGAGCACCGCGACCGCGCCGCCCACGACGGCGGCCGCGGCCAGGCCGTCGGTGAAGGCGGCCGGGTCGCCGGGGGCGGCACCGGTGAGCGAGGTGGCGAGCACGGAGCCGAGCACAGCCACACCGAGGGTCGAACCGACCTGCCGGGTCGCATCGTTGAGGGCCGAGCCGACACCCGCGGCGGCGACCGGGACGGCGCTCATCACCACCTCGGTGGCGACCGGGGCGAGCAGTCCGGCACCGAGCCCGGACAGTCCCTCGAACAGCAGCACCGGCCCGTCCCCCGATCCGGCGGCCAGCCCGCCGAGCTGGACGAATCCGGCGGCGATCAGCAGCAGTCCGCCGGCCGAGGGCACCCTGGCCCCCGACTGCCGTGCCACCAGCGGCCCGAGGAGCGCGCCGGTGGCCAGGCCGAGGGAGAGCGGGACCATCCGCAGCCCGGCCTGCCAGGCGCTCAGGCCGCGGACCTGCTGGAGGTAGAGGGTGAGCAGGAACATCGCGCCGAACATCGCGAAGGACATCAGCGCCAGCGAGACGGTGGCCGGCCAGACCGGCCCGCCGCGCAGCAGCCGGACCGGCACCATCGGTGCGGGGCAGCCGAGTTGGCGACGGACGAAGGCCGCCAGCAGCAAGGCGCCGAGGGTGAACGCGAGGAGGACGGCGGCACTGGTCCAGCCCCGGCCCGGGGCCTCGATCACGCCCCAGACCAGCGCGAGCAGCCCCGCGCAGGACAGCAGCGCGCCGGGCCGGTCCAGCGGCCGGACCTCGGGAGCACGGGACTCGGGAACGGCGATCAGCGCCGCGACGCCGATCGCCGCGATCACCGGGACGTTCAGCCAGAAGGCCGACTGCCAGCCGTACCGGTCGACCAGCAGGCCGCCGGCGACCGGGCCGAACACCGCGCCGACCCCGGCCACCGCCGCCCAGATGCCGATCGCCCGCTTCCGGGCGGCCGGCTCGCGCAGCACGTGCACCACGGTGGAGAGGGTGGCGGGCATGAACAGGGCCGCGCCGAGGCCCATGCCGCAGCGGGCGGCGACCAGTTGGGCGGGCCCGGTGCCGAGCGCCCCGGCGGCGGAGGCCACACCGCACAGGGCCAGCCCGGTGAGGAAGGCCCGCCGCCGCCCGTACCGGTCCCCCAGCGCGCCGCCGGCCAGCACGCAGCCGCCGAGGGCGAGGGCGTAGCCGTCCACGATCCACTGGGTCTCGGCGAGGGTCGGGCCGAGGTCGGCGCGCAGGCCGGGGACGGCCACGTTGAGGACGGTGAAGTCCAGGCCGAGCAGGAACAGCGCGGCACAGACCACCGCGACGGCCGCCCAGGCGCGGCGTGGGGTGGTGGTCCTGTCCAGGGACGGCGTCGACTCCGTGGACGGCGGGGACTCCGAAAGTGGCTTGGGCCCGGGCATCAGGCGGACAGCCGCAGCGGCTCGTCGCGCCGCCGGAAGCCGATCCGGTACAGCGTGGCGGCGCCGCGCAGGAAGGTCACCTCGCTGGCCCGCAGGTAGCGCCGGTACCGCCGGTAGCCCTCGGGGCCGACCAGCCGCTCGGCCTCCACCCGGGCCCGCAGCAGCCGGGCCGACCAGGAGGCGAGGGTGCGGACGTAGTCATCGGCGGAGGCGGTGAGGGCGACCACCGAGAAGTACGGGTCGCAGGCGGCGGCGATCTCGGAGAGCCGGGGCAGCTTGGCGCTCGGGAAGACGTCGGCGCCGACGAAGTCGCCGATCGGGCCGGAGCCGTCGGCGGCACCGTCGTAGGCGATGCACTGCAGCGACATCCGGCCGCTGGGGCGCAGCCAGCGGTGGCAGGCCTCGAAGTAGCGGGAGTAGACGTCGAGCCGTTCGGCCCGGTCCATGCCGGCGGTGGCGAAGTGCTCGAAGGCGCCCATCGAGACGACGGCGTCGTACGGCCGCTCGGGGGCGTGGTCCTCCCAGCTCTCCAGTCGGGTTTCGGTGCCGGGCAGGGCGCGGGCGGTGAGGAAGTCGTACTGGGCGCGGGAGATGGTCAGGCCGGTGGCGTGGGCGATCCGGCCGTCGCGGCCGGCGTGCGCCAGCATGGCGCCCCAGCCGCAGCCGACGTCGAGCAGCCGCAGGCCGTCGCCGGGGCGGGCACCGACCAGGTCGAGGTGGTGGTCGAGCTTGGCCCGCTGGGCGCGCGGCAGCGCGGTGGCGTCCGGCTCCCCGGGCGGGATGCCGTCCCACCTGGCGGCGGTGTAGGCGAGGGTCTCGTCCAGCCAGAGGGCGTAGAAGTCGTTGCCGAGGTCGTAGTGGAACGCGATGTCGGCGGCGGTGGTGCCGGCCGTGGTGATGGTCATACGGGTCCTGTTCTGGAGGGTCGGGCTCGGGTGTGCTCGGCGGCGGCGTACGCAGGCGGGCTCGGGCGGGCGGGCTCGGGCGTACGCAGGCGGGCTCAGGCGGGCTCAGGCGGACTCAGGCGGGCTCCGCCCGGCCGGCCCGGACGGCGAGGGCCTGGGCGCGGCGCTCGACGAAGCGGGCGGCCCGGGCGTCGGTCCGCTCGACGTGCGCGGCGATCCGGTCGCGGGCCCGCTCCCCGGCGGGGCCGAGCCCGGTGAGGTCGTTCACCCTGAGGGCGCGCAGCAGCGGGACGAGCACCTCGTCGTGGTGCACCCGCAGGTCGTAGACGCCGGCCACCGCGATCTCGGCGGCCATCCGGCCGAAGCCGGGCATGGCCAGGCCGGGCATGGCGAAGTCGCGGATCGTGGCGTCGAGCGTGACGAGCACCTGGTCGGCGCCCGACTCCAGTGCGGCGCGCAGGAGTTCCCGGTAGAAGACCATGTGCAGGTTCTCGTCCTGGGCGATCCGGGTGAGCAGCCGCTCGCAGACCGGGTCGCCGCTGAGCCGCCCGGTGTTGCGGTGGCTGACCCGGGTGGCGAGCTCCTGGACGGCGGCGTAGGCGATCACGTCGAGGGGGCCTTCGAGCTCCGGGACGGTGCCGGTGCCGAGGTGCGCCATCCGGGCGCGTTCCAGCGCGATCGGGTCAACGGCACGGGCGGCGTGCAGATAGCCCCGGATGGCCGCGGCGTGCCGGTCCTCCTCGGCGGTCCACTGGTGCAGCCACGCACCCCAGGCGCCGTCCCGGGAGGTCCGGCTGCCGATGGTCCAGTGGTAGCCGGGCAGGTTGTCCTCGGTCAGCAGGTTGACGACCAGGGCGGACCGTACGGCCGGACTCAGCGCGGACTGATCAGCGCTCCAGGGCTCACCGCCGAGCGGGCCGTCGAAGTCCCGGCCGAGGCTCCAGGGGACGTACTGGTGCGGGAACCACTCGCGCGCCGACGCGAGATGACGGTTCATCAGCTCCTCGGCGGTCGCTTCGAGTTCGGAGAGCCAGCGGAGGGCGTCCGCGGTAGCGATCTTCACGGGCCATGATCGTCGTGTAACCGCGTACGGCCGCGCAAGCTCGCCTCACCCGTTCAGGTGACTCCCGGATCGCGGCCCTGACCTGGGCCCATGCCCCCGGCATGCCGGCCGCCGAGGAGGCCGCCACGGACACCGGAACGGACGTCTGAACGGACGCCCGAACGGCAACGACAACGGTCACCAGTACAGCCTTTGGATCTTTGTCGATTCTGCGGTTCACTTCGGGTGCGGGGCGATCGCACCCCGTCACCAGCACCCGTGCGTCCAGAGAGGACTTCGATGGCCGGCCACGAGCATTCTCACGATGATCATGCGCATGACCAGCAGCACTCCCCCGGCCACACCCACGGACACGCGCACGGAAGCGGACACGGCGGCGGACACGGCGGCCACTCGCACGGGGTCTCCGCCGACGCCGACCGCCGCTGGCTGCTCAGCGCGCTCGCCCTGATCGTCGTCTTCATGGCCGGCGAGGTCGTGGTCGGCTTCGCCGCCCAGTCCCTCGCGCTGATCTCCGACGCGGCGCACATGCTCACCGACGCCGCCTCGATCGTGCTGGCCCTGATCGCGATGCGGCTCGCCGCCCGCCCGGCCCGCGGCGGCTACACGTACGGCCTCAAGCGCGCCGAGATCCTCTCCGCGCAGGCCAACGGGGTCACCCTGCTGGTGCTCTCGGCCTGGCTCGGCTACGAGGCCGTCGCCCGGCTGATCGAGCCGCCCGAGGTCACCGGCTCGCTGGTGCTGGTCACCGCGCTGATCGGCATCGTGGTCAACCTCGCCGCCACCTGGTGCATGTCCAAGGCCAACCGCAGCTCGCTGAACGTCGAGGGCGCCTTCCAGCACGTGCTCACCGACCTGTACGCGTTCATCGCCACCGCCGTCGCCGGCCTGGTCGTCCTGCTCACCGGCTTCGCCCGGGCCGACGCCATCGCCTCCCTGATCGTCGTCGCGCTGATGCTCAAGGCCGGCATCGCCCTGGTCCGGGACTCCGGGCGGATCTTCCTGGAGGCCGCCCCGGCCGGGATCGACCCGGACGCCGTCGCCGACCGGATGGTCACCGAAACGCTGGTCGAGGAGATCCACGACCTGCACATCTGGGAGATCACCTCCGGCCAGCCCGCGCTCTCCGCGCACATCCTGGTCACCCCCGGCGGCGACTGCCACGCGGTCCGCCGCCAGCTCCAGCGCCGCCTCGCCGACGAGTACGGGATCACCCACAGCACCCTCCAGGTCGACCACGTCGGCGAGGACGAGGCGGGCGCGCTGCTGCAGATCTCCGCCCCCGGCGACACCGCCGCCGAACACTGCGCCGACGCCCACGGCCCCGTCCACCGCGCCGGCCCGCACGAACACTGAGAACCCGCGGTCCGTCGCCCCTGTCCGTCACCCCCGTACGGCATGATCTGAGTCGTGACCGCACCGCGACTGATGCTGCTCGACTCCGCCAGCCTGTACTTCCGGGCCTACTACGGCGTACCGGACTCCCTGCGCTCCCCGCAGGGAGAGCCGGTCAACGCCGTCCGCGGCCTGCTGGACTTCATCGCCCGGCTGGTCCACGACCACCGCCCCGACCGGCTGGTCGCCTGCATGGACGCCGACTGGCGCCCGCAGTGGCGGGTGGACCTCGTCCCCTCCTACAAGACCCACCGGGTCGCCGAGGCCGCCCAGGACGGCGAGGAGGAGGTGCCCGACACGCTGGCCCCGCAGGTCCCGGTGATCGAGCAGGTGCTGGACGCGCTCGGCATCGCCCGGGTCGGCTCCCCCGGCTACGAGGCGGACGACGTGATCGGCACCCTCACCGCCCGCGCCGACGGCCCGGTGCAGATCGTCACCGGCGACCGCGACCTCTTCCAGCTCGTCGACGACGCCCGCGGCATCACCGTGCTCTACCCGGTCAAGGGCATGGGCAACCTGCAGGTCACCGACGACGCCCTGCTGCTGGAGAAGTACGGCGTACGCGGCGCCCAGTACGCCGACATGGCCGCCCTGCGCGGGGACCCGTCGGACGGCCTGCCCGGCGTCAAGGGCATCGGCGAGAAGACCGCCGCCCAGCTGATCAACGAGTACGGCGACCTCGCGGCCATCCGCGCCGCCGCCCTCGACATCGGCTCCGGGCTCACCCCGGCCCGCCGCCGCAACATCGTCGAGGGCTCCGCCTACCTCGACGTCGCCCCGACCGTGGTCCGCGTCGCCCCCGACGCCCCCCTCCCCGCCTTCGACCCGGCCCTCCCCCGCGAACCCCTGGACCCCATGACCCTCGAGGAACTCGCCACCCGCTGGGGCCTCGGCACCTCCCTCGACCGCCTGCTGGAGGCCCTCGCCACCCGCTGAGCCGCACCCGGGAGGGGCTCGTACCCGGGAGGGGCTCGTCGCATCGCGCGGCGGGCCCCTTCGGCGTTCCCGGACCGGACCGGACCGCCGGTTGCTTTGCCTCCCCGTGAACTCTTGACCGCAATCTACTTTGCGATGCAAAGTGAATCCACGATCAAGCTCGACAGGGGTGGACCATGGCAACACCGCACCACGACGACCCGGCCGAACTGCTGGCCGCCACCGAAGGGTTGCGGGCCCGCGCCCGCACCCGACTGCGCGGCGCGGGGGTGCCGTTACTGGGCTTCGGCCTGCTCTCGCTGGCAGCCGCGCCGATCGCCGGACAGGCCTACAACTTCGGCGCCCACGGGCGCGGCGTCGAGTCGTACCCGGCCTTCGCCTACGCGCAGCTGACGGGCCTCTGCGTCGCCCACGCCCCGGACGCCGCCTGCGACGCCCACGAGTTCGACGGGGCGGTCCTCCGCTTCCTCGGCTGGGGAATCTGGTTCGCGCTGCTCCCCCTGGCCTGGCTGGCCCTCGCCCGCTGGTACCGGCGGCGCGGTGAGGCCCGCGGCATCGTCCCGCACCGCGCCTCCTGGCTCGGCGCCGCCGCCGGGGCCGGCGTCCTGGTCGCCGCCGTACTGCTCGCGCTGCTCTTCGCGGACCGGACGCCGTTCACGCTCTCCCTGCTGGCGAACGGCTACGCCTCACCCTGGTACGTGATCGGCACCGGCCTGCTCGTCCTCGGGCTGACCGAGCGCAGCCCGCTGGTCGCCGGCGCCGGCCTCGCCCACACCGCGCTGCTCACCGCCTACCTCGCGGCACCCTGGGAGAGCGGCTGGCTGCCGTGGCTCGACCGGAACGACGGCGGCTGGGCCGACGGCCCCCAGCCCAAGGCCCTGCTGCTGGCCGCGATCCTGCTCGCCGCCGGGCTGGCCCAGTGGACCGCGGCCCGCCGCGAACCGGCGGCGTCCCGTACCGTCACCCCATGAGCGCTGCGCAGGCGTCCGGTGGAACGGGCGACGAGGAACAGGACGAGGCCGAGCGGCCGCACCCGACCCTGGACCTGGACGACACCGTCCACCAGCGGGTCCGGCTCGGGGTCCTGACCGTCGCCCGCGAGGCCGAGAGCGTCGAGTTCGGCTTCCTGAAGGAGCAGCTCGGCCTCACCGACGGCAACCTCTCCCGGCACCTGAAGGTCCTGGAGGAAGCCGGCCTGATCGCCGTCAACAAGGGCTACGCCGGCCGCCGCCCCCGCACCTGGATCACCCTCACCCCCCAGGGCGCCCAGGCCCTCGACCGCGAACTCCGCGCCCTCCGCGAACTGGTCCGCCGCCTCGACACCGCCGGCCCCGGACACCTCCGCCCATAGGAAGTCGGCCAGGCCGACTTCCCGCGCAGCGCCGTGGCGGGGTGGGCATGCGAAGGGGCCCGCACGTTCGTGGCGAACGTGCGGGCCCCACTCGGACTCGGGTCAGGCAGCGGCGCCGTACTCGCTCGTCAGCCTCCGGACTTCGGCGTCCTTGAAGGCCAGCACCTCCGAACCGCCCGCCGGAAGGACATGTCCGGGGCCATCTTGGCCGAGAGGAAGTCGACGCCGTTCGTCTCGCCGTAGATCGACACGCGTCCGGTCCGGCTGGGCCCCGACAGGAAGGGCAGCAGGCTGCGGCCCTTGTTGTCGGCGGTGACGGGCGTGCCCTCGTTGTGGCAGAACGTGCAGGCCATCCCGCAGGCGTCGATCACCTTGACGCGGATGGTGTTGTCCCGGACGACTCGGACCGCCGGGCATTGGGTCACAGACACCGTGCACCTCCCTTTCACTCGAACGTGAGCCGGGGGATCGCCTCGATGTCGATCCCGTACCGGCGGTAGACCTTGGTGGTATTCTCGCTCGTCAGCTCGCCGAGCGGGAGCCCGAGCGCGAGCGCCGTCGCGTGGACGTGATCGGCGCCGTCCCCCTCGATCTCCAGGTACGGGGGGATCAGCGGCCATTCGTCGATCTCGACGGCCGCGCCGCGCAGCGTCCAGGAGGACCGGCGGTTCTCCTGATACGCCTTCGGCTGGTAGCCGAGCTTGCCGAGGAGCGTGTTCGTCGTGTCGAAGTCGCCGACGGCCGTCTCCGTCTCGGTCACGCCGTCGATCGCGTCCGAGTGGATCTCCTTGACGCACAAGGTGACATCGCGGCCGGTGTCGCGCAGCCGGACCCACGCGTCGGGCCGGCCGGGGATGTCGTAGACGTAGCGGCGCTGGAACCGGTCGACCACGTGCTCCGCCCCGGCTTCGGCAAGCAGCACACGGATCCTCTCCGGCTCGATGTCGAGGATCTTCGCTTCGAACTCAGTTGCGGGCATGGGACATTGACCCTTCCGGTCGGGGTTTAGGGATGCGCGAGCGCACGGTATCGGCGATCGCGTCGGCCACCTGCTCCGGCGTGCGGCCGGTGCCGCCCACCCGGACGAGGGAATTCGGCCCACGGGAAGGTTCCTCAACCCGCATGGACCACCGAGATGCTCCGCGACTACTTCGCCCCCGCACGCACCCTGACCGAAGGCGACACCACGGCGTCAATTTCCTTGATGCGCAGTGCACGGATTGGACCGTGCTGTTTGGCGCCCTCGTTCCGATCGAGTGAGGCCGCCAACGTCGATGCGGTGATCGACAGGGTCCTGGTCCCGGTCTTCACCACCCTCGAAGGCCTGTCACTCTCGTGCGCTCTCCCCTATACGGGAAGCCGGCCGAATCCCCTTGCCGCTTCGGCCCCACCGAAGCGGCAACGGAAGAAATCTCCCTGGGGGATCCCTACAGGGACTACGCCCGCTCTCCCAACACCTCGTCTGCGATCACCTTGTTTCTGCTGCGTAGGAAGTCGGCCAGGCCGACTTCCTACGCAGCACCGTCGCCGCTTCGGTGGAAACCGAAGCGGCGCCCTGGAGGAACTTCCCTGAGGATCGCTGGAAGCGCTACAGAGAGTCGCCACGCACAGAGCCTGTGATCGCTCCACCGCACTCTGGTGGGGCCACATTCATCTCATTCCTCGGCCTGCGCCCCAGTCCTCTGAACAATCGCCGGAAGCAATAGACGACTTGGCCGCTGCCCCCTGCCTTCGGGAGGGGGCAGCGGCACTTTCGTGAGCGCAGGAGGGGGCGCGGCGAGGCGTAGCCGAAGCCGCGCACAGGGGGGTGGGTGGGGCAAGCCAGGGCCGAAGGCTTGGCTTGCCCTCACCGGTCACCGGTGGGGCCGCCCGCTGCGCGATGCCGAAGGGGCCCGCACGAAGGGTTTCGTGCGGGCCCCCGTTGGGGTCGTGCTAGCCGACCGAGGAGTAGGCGATGATGCCTCGGCGGAGGCTGTCGACGGCCTTGCGGGCGGTCTTGCGCAGGTCGGCGTCCTCGCCGGCGGCGTCCTGGATCTGGCCGAGGACGTCGATCAGCTGCTTGGTCCAGCGGACGAAGTCGCCGGCCGGCATCTCGGCGTCGCGCAGGACCTGGTCGAGGTCGTGGCCGAGCGACCAGCGGTAGGCGACCCAGGCGAAGCCCAGGTCGGGCTCGCGCTGGCCGACGCCCTCGGCGGTGTTGATCCGGTGCTGCTCCTCCAGGGCGTCCAGGTGGCCCCAGATGCGGACCATCTGGCCGAGCGCCTCCTTGGCCGCGCCCTCCGGGACCCGGGGGGCGCCGGCGTCGTCGGACTGCCGGGCCTCGTACACCAACGCCGAGGCGCAGGCGGCGAGTTCGGCGGCGGCGAGGCCGCTCCAGACGCCTTCGCGGATGCACTCGGAGGCGAGCAGGTCGAGTTCGCCGTAGAGCCGGCCGAGCCGCTTGCCGTCGTCGGTGACGGTGTCGCCGCGCAGGTAGCCGAGGTCGGTGAGCAGTGCGCAGACCCGGTCGAAGGTGCGGGCGATGGTGTGGGTGCGCGAGCGCATCCGGCGTTCCAGCAGTTCGGTGTCGCGGTGCAGCCGGTGGTAGCGCTCGGACCAGCGGGCGTGGTCCTCGCGGTCGGAGCAGCCGTGGCAGGGGTGCTGGCGCAGTTCGGTGCGCAGCCGGGTGATCTCCGGGTCGTCGGCGGCGGCCGCGCGGCCGCGGCGGAACCGGTCGGGCTCCAGGTGGCCGGCCTTGGTGCGCAGGGCCGAGGCGAGGTCGCGGCGGGACTGCGGGCTGCGCGGGTTGAAGGACTTGGGGATGCGGAGGCGCTCGATCGCGGCGACCGGGTGCGGGAAGTCGATCATGGCGAGCCGCTTGACCTGGCGTTCGGCGGTGAGCACCACCGGGCGCGGGCCGTCCTGGAAGTCGGGGTGGCGCCGGTCGCCCCGGCCGGAGCGGTCGACCGGCGGCAGGCCCGGGTCGAGGACCAGGGCGAGGCCGGCGAACTTGCCGGTGGGCACGTGGATGACGTCGCCCGGCTTGAGCTGCTCGATGGACTCGACGGCGGCCGCGCGGCGCTGGCTGGTGCCCTCGCGGGCCATCTCGTTCTCGCGGTCCTTGAGCCGGCGGCGCAGTTCCATGTACTCGTCGAAGTCGCCGAGGTGGCAGGTCATCGACTCGCGGTAGCCGTCCAGGCCCTCTTCGTTGCGCTGCACCTGGCGGGCGAGGCCGACGACCGAGCGGTCCGCCTGGAACTGGGCGAAGGAGGTCTCCAGCAGCTCGCGCGAGCGGTGCCGGCCGAACTGGGAGACCAGGTTGACGGCCATGTTGTAGGACGGCCGGAACGAGGACTTCAGCGGGTAGGTGCGGGTGCCGGCCAGGCCGGCCAGCGCCTCCGGGTCGAGGCCGCGCTGCCAGAGCACCACGGCGTGGCCCTCGACGTCGATGCCGCGCCGCCCGGCCCGGCCGGTCAGCTGGGTGTACTCGCCGGGGGTGATGTCGGCGTGGGTCTCGCCGTTCCACTTGACCAGCTTCTCCATGACCACCGAGCGGGCGGGCATGTTGATGCCGAGCGCCAGGGTCTCGGTCGCGAAGACGGCCTTGACCAGGCCCTTCACGAAGAGCTCCTCGACGACCTCCTTGAACCGGGGCAGCATCCCGGCGTGGTGGGCGGCGATGCCGCGCTCCAGCCCGTCCAGCCACTCGAAGTAGCCGAGGACGTGCAGGTCCTCGTCGGGGATGTCGGCGCAGCGCTCCTCGACGATCGTCCGGACCAGGGCGCGGTCGGAGTCCTTGTTGAGCCGCAGGCCGGAGCTGAGGCACTGCTGGACGGCGGCCTCGCAGCCGGCCCGGCTGAAGATGAAGGTGATCGCGGGCAGCAGGCCCTCGGCGTCGAGCCGGTCGATGACGTCGACCCGGCCCGGCGTCCAGACCTTGCCGGGGCGGCCGTTGGGCATGGAGCGGCCCCGGCCGCGGCCGAAGCGGTCGCGCGGGTTGCGGTCGACCTCGGAGCGGGCGAGCCGGACCAGCTCGGGGTTGACGGCCTTGCCGGGGTTCTTCAGGTTGTGCTTGGGGCGGCCGTCCCGGTCGGGGTCGGCGAACAGGTCGTACATCCGGTTGCCGGCCATCACGTGCTGCCACAGCGGCACCGGGCGGGTCTCGGAGACGATCACCTTGGTGCCGCCGCGCACGGTGTCCAGCCAGTCGCCGAACTCCTCGGCGTTGGAGACGGTCGCGGAGAGCGAGACGAGGGTGACCGACTCGGGGAGGTGGATGATGACCTCCTCCCAGACGGCGCCGCGGAAGCGGTCGGCGAGGTAGTGCACCTCGTCCATCACGACGTAGCCGAGGCCGTTGAGGGTGCTGGAGCCCGCGTAGAGCATGTTGCGCAGCACCTCGGTGGTCATGACCACCACGGGTGCGTCGCCGTTGACGGTGTTGTCGCCGGTGAGCAGGCCGACCTTGGCGGCGCCGTAGCGCTTGACCAGGTCCCCGTACTTCTGGTTGGAGAGCGCCTTGATCGGCGTCGTGTAGAAGCACTTGCGCCCGGCGGCCAGGGCGAGGTGCACGGCGAACTCGCCGACGATCGTCTTCCCGGAGCCGGTGGGGGCGGCGACCAGGACGCCCGAGCCGGATTCCAGCGTCTCGCAGGCCTCCAGCTGGAAGTCGTCCAGCGGGAAGTCGTACAGCTGCTGGAAGCCGTACAGGGCGGTGGCCTGCTCCTTGGCCCGGCGACGACTGGCCGCGTACGCCTCGGCGGGGCTGAGCTCCTGATCGTCCTGGGGCTCTGGATCGGGGGTGTTCATCGCCGTCCGGGTGTGGTTGGTGTGATCTGGCATCTCAGCGAGAGGTTACCCGGGAGGAGTGACATCGATAGCACCGTTTTTCCGTGCGAGGAGATCACTCCTCTCTCAGATCCATAGTTGCAAATGTCTTCAAGCGATCGCGGACCGGTCGACTTCGAACGTCTTCGATCATCGCCGGTGGACCGCCGCCCGATCTCCCTACCTTCGTCGTCACAGCCACCAAACAGCCACCAACCCACGGGAGGAACCGCGATGGCGAACCTGGAGACGTCCCTCAAGGAGGCCATGTCGATCGACGGCGCCATCGGCGTCGCCCTGGTCGACTACGGCAGCGGCATGGCGCTCGGCAGCCTCGGCGACGGCGGTGAGCTCGACCTCAACGTCGCCGCGGCCGGGAACACCGACGTGGTCCGCGCCAAGATGCGGGCAATGGAGATGCTCAACCTGCACGACAACGCGATCGAGGACATCCTGATCAGCCTCACGAACCAGTACCACATGGTCCGGCCGATCACGACGCCCAGCGGACGCGGCCTGTTCCTCTTCCTGGCGCTCAACCGCGAGCGCTCCAACCTCGCGATGGCCCGCCACCGGCTCAAGCTGATCGAAGGCTCGCTGGAGATCTGAACCGGCACCGACACCAGGAAGGGGGGCCTCGTGACGGTCGCGCTCTACCAGGCGAAGGCCGAGTTCTTCCGGATGCTCGGCCATCCCGTCCGGATCCGGGTGCTGGAACTGCTCCAGGCCGGGCCGACGCCCGTCCGCGGTCTGCTCGCCGAGCTGGAGGTCGAGCCCTCCAGCCTCTCCCAGCAGCTCGCGGTGCTGCGCCGGTCCGGCATCGTCACCGCCACCCGGGAGGGCGGCACGGTGGTCTACGCGCTGGCCGGCGGGGACGTCGCGGACCTGCTGCGGGCGGCCCGGCGGATCCTCACCGGGCTGCTCGCCGACCGCAACCTGCTGCTCGCGGAGCTACGGGCGGCCCCGGAGCCACATACGGACCGTGGGCCTCGTGCAGACCCGCAGCCGGAGAACGGCCCCGCTAGCCCTTCAGCACCCCCGCCAGCCCGTCCGCCAGCCGCTCGTACTCCCCCGGCCGGTTGTACAGCTGCGCGCTGATCCGCAGCACCCCGCCGCCGGCCCAGGGGCGGACGGCGATCCGGGTGCGCAGCCGCCGCCACACCTCGGCCATCAGCGCCTTGACCTGCGGTTCGGTCTCGCCGTGCCCGGCCGGCAGCCGGACGGTGCGCATCCACACCCCCGGCGTCGCGGGCAGCGGTTCCAGGCCGGCCCGCTCGGCGAGCGCCCGCTGGCCGTACGCGGCGAGCGCGGCGTTGTGCGCGGCCACCGCCGCCGGGCCGAGGGCGCGCAGCAGTTCGAAGCCGGCCGGGGCGGCCAGCCAGGGCGTGTAGTCGCAGGTGCCGCGCCACTCGACGTTGCCCGGGAAGCCCTTGTCGTGTTCCCAGGAGAGGGCCAGCGGGCGCACCCGGGCGGTCCACTCGGGGCGGACGGCGAGGACGCCGGTGGCGCGCGGGGCAAAGGCCCACTTGTGCAGGTTGCCGAACCAGAAGTCCGCGTGCGGGTCGGCCGGGGCGGGCAGCATGCCGGGCGCGTGGGCGCCGTCCACGACGGTGGTCACGCCGCGGGCGCGCAGTTCGGCGAGCAGGGCGGGGCCGGCCACCAGGCGGGCGGTGGGCGAGGTGAGCTGGTCCAGGACGGCGACGGTGGTGCGGGCGTCCACGGCGGCGAGCACGGCCTCCCGGACGGCCCGTTCGTCCGGGGCG
This sequence comes from Kitasatospora xanthocidica, assembly GCF_014656195.1. Lineage (GTDB taxonomy): Bacteria > Actinomycetota > Actinomycetes > Streptomycetales > Streptomycetaceae > Kitasatospora > Kitasatospora xanthocidica. The sequence goes on from NZ_BNBY01000017.1 coordinate 76,959, forward strand.
TCCAGCGGCACCGGCGCCACGACCAGCTCGGCGCCGGTCTCGGCGGCCTTGCGGGCGGCCGCCTGGGTGACCGCGCCGTAGCCGTGGTCGGTGACCAGGATCCGGTTGCCGGGGGCGAGCGGGAGGCTGTCCAGGGCGATCGCGACCGCCTCGGTGACGTTGGCGACCAGGGCGAGCCGGTCCGGGTCGGTGCCCAGCTCGGCGGCGAGGACGGTCCGGGCGGCGGCGATCCGGGCCGGGAGGTCGGCGAAGAAGCCGTCCGGGTCGAGTTCGTGCTCGGTCCGCAGCCGTTCCTGGGCGCGCTGCACCGGGACGGGTACGGCGCCGTACGAGCCGTGGTTCAGGTGCGCCGCGTCCGCCGACACGCTGAACAGCCCGTCGGCGGCGGGCAGCGGGGCCGGGGGTTCGACGGTCCGCAGGTCCTCGGTCACGGTTTCCTCCGTTCGCACGGCACACCCCACGTGGTGTGTGACATTTCACATGACAGACTACTGGTCGGGGCACGCACCGCGCGACCACGATCGGGCCGTGACCATCACCGACGCCTTCCTTGCCCTCAGCGCCCGCACCGGCCGGTTCACCCACGGCGCGCCCCGCGCCTACACCCTCGCCGAGGACGGTACCCGGCTGCTGCTGCTCCGCTCGGCCGGCCCCGAGGACCCGGTCGAGCGCCTCCACCTGCTCGACACCGCCACCGGCGAGGAGCGGACGGTCGCCGACCCGGCCGCGCTGCTGCCCGGCCGCACCGGCCGCCGCGACGACCTGCCCGCCGTCGAGCGCCGGCTGCGCGAGCGCACCCGGCTGGTCGCCGCCGGGATCGGCGGCTACGCCGCCACCGCCGACCTCGCGGTGGCCGTCTTCACCCTCGACGGCCGGCTGTTCCGCACCGACACCGCCACCGGCACCAGCGACGAACTCCCCACCGCCGGGCCCGCGTTCGACCCCCGGCCGGACGCCACCGGCCAGCGGGTGGCCTACGTCGCCGACGACACCCTGTACGTCACCCCCGGCCCCGACCCGCTCTCCCCCGCCGACGGCGCCCGCTGGGGCGTCGCCGAGTTCGCCGCCGCCGAGGAGCTCGGCCGCGCCCGGGGCCACTGGTGGCGCCCGGACGGCGGCGCGCTGCTGGCCGCCCGGGTCGACGAATCCGCCCTCCCCCGGCGCTACTTCGCCGACCCGGCCCACCCCGCCGAGGCACCCGAGGACTTCGCCTACCCGCAGGCCGGCGGCCCCAACGCGGACGTCCAGCTCTGGGTCCTCGGCCTCGACGGCGGCCGGGTCCGACTCCGCTGGGACGCCGACGCGTTCCCCTACCTGTGCGCCGCCTCCTGGGCCTCCGACCACGAACTGCTGCTCACCGTCGCCGACCGGCTCCAGCAGAACGTGCTGCTCCTCACCGCCGACCCGGCCACCGGCCGGACCCGCGAACTCTCCCGCACCACCGACGAGTTCTGGGTCGACGACCTGCCCGGCACCCCCGACCGGCTGCCCGACGGCCGGCTGCTCACCGTCCACGACACCCCGCACGCCCGCGGCCTCGCCCTGGACGGCAAGCCGCTGGACACCACCGGGCTGCAGATCCGCCGGGTGGTCGGGCGGCTGCGCGGCCGACTGCTCTGCGAGACCGGCCAGGGCGACCCGGCCGACCAGTACGTCCACCTGATCGACCCGGACGGCGGCGCCCCCGAACTCCTCACCACCGGGCCCGGCGTGCACTCCGCGCTCGCCGCCGCCGACACCCTGCTGCTCACCTCGGCCTCCGCCGACGGGATCCACCGCCGCGTCCTGCGCGGCGTCCTGCCGAGCGACCTGGAGGACGGAGCCGAACTCCCGCTCACCGACCTGAGCGCCGCGCTGCCCTACCCGGTCCGCCCGCGCCTCGCCCGGGTCACCGACCGCGGCCTGCCGACCGCCGTGGTGTACCCCCGCGACCACGTCCCCGGCCGCCGGCTCCCCGTCCTGCTGGACGTCTACGGCGGGCCCGGCTACCAGGCCGTGGCCGCCGAACCGCGCCGCTGGCAGCTCCGCCAGTGGTGGGCCGACCAGGGCTTCGCCGTCGTCACCACCGACAACCGCGGCACCCCGTTCGTCTCCCCGGACTTCACCCGGGCGATCTTCCGCCGCTTCTCCGAGGCCGCCCTGGACGACCAGGTCGACGCCCTGCGCGCGCTCGCCGCGCACCACCCGGACCTCGACCTCGGCCGGGTCGGCGTCCGCGGCTGGTCGTACGGCGGCTACTTCGCCGCGCTCGCCGTCCTGCGCCGCCCGGACGTCTTCCACGCCGCCTGCGCGGGCGCCCCGCCCACCGACTTCCGGCAGTACGACACCGCGTACACCGAGCGCTACCTCGGCCTGCCGCAGGACAACCCCGAGGGCTACGCCGCCGACTGCCTGCTCGCCGACGCACCCGGCCTGACCAGGCCGCTGCTGCTGATCCACGGGCTGGCCGACGACAACGTCCACCCCTCGCACACCCTGCTGCTCTCCCAGGCGCTCACCACGGCCGGGCGCCCGCACGCGGTGCTGCCGCTGCCGGGCGTCACCCACATGACCCCGGACGGGATGAACGAGCGACTGACGCTGGCCGAACTCTCCTTCCTCCGCGCCGCCTTGGGCTGATCCGCGGGCGCCGGTCCATTGCGCCCGCCCGGGCCGGACTGCGACACTCCGCGTGTTCGCCGCCCGGCCCGGGCGGACCAGCGGAACGGGGAGAGCGCGGATGAGGATCGACAGACCGGGACCGGTCGGACAGCGGCAGTGGACCCCGCTGACCGCGGGCAACGCGGGCCTCGCCTTCAGCCTGGAGCTCGCCATGCTGGCGGCGCTCTGCTACTGGGGCTTCAAGACCGGCTCCACCCTGGCCGTGCGGCTGCTGCTGGGGCTCGGCGCACCGGCCCTGGCGGCCCTCATCTGGGGCCTGTTCCTGGCCGCGGGCGGCCCGACGTACCGGCTGCCGCTCCCCGCGGAGATCGTGCTCAAGCTGCTGACGCTCGGCACCGCCGGGCTGGCCCTGTACGCCACCGGGCGGACCACCCTCGCGGTGGTGTACGGCGCGCTGGTGGTGGTCAGCGTGGCCGTCGAGTACACCACCCGCTGACGGCAACGGAACTGAGGAACCGGCAGGTCGGAGGCATCGACCGGCAGCCGCGGGAAGATCCGTTGAGTTCGCCCGGCCGGGCTGGGACACTCCCGTCAGACACGCCCCATACCGCCGTCCGGCCCCGGGCGGCGCGCGAGGCGGGGGACGAGGCGGGGAGAGCGCGCGGATGACGATCGACAGACCCGGCCCGAGGGAGCGCCGACTGCGCCGGTCACTGGCCCGGACCGGCACCGAACTCGGCTTCGGGGTACAGCTCGCGAGCCTGGCCGCGCTCTGCTACTGGGGCTTCCGCACCGGCGACGGCCTGGGCGTCCGGCTGCTGCTGGGGCTCGGCGTCCCGGCCGCGGCCCGGGCGGTCTGGGACGTGTTCCTGGCCGAGCGCCGGGCGAAGGTCGAACTGCCGCTCGCCGCCCGGCTGCTGCTCAAGCTGGTGCTGCTCGGCGCGGGGGCGGTGGCGCTGTACGCGACCGGACCGACCACCCTGGCGGCGGTGTTCGCGGCGCTGGTGGTGTTCAGCCTGGCGCTCGACTTCAGCAACGGCTAGACGAGGCCCACGGAAAGGGGCCCACCGACAGAGGCCCACCGACAGAGGCCCACCGAAAGGGGCGCCGCACCTCCGGGTGCGGCGCCCCTTCCTCTTGCCCCGGAATCTCCACGTGCCCCGGACCCCTTCCACGTGACCCGTGACATGTGAAATATTACCTGCGCTTCACCGGCCCATGCCACGAAGCACCCCCAGACACCCCCATCCCCCGGAAAGGACCGGTCAGTTGCGCAGACTGTCCGCGGCCCTCGCAGCAGCGCTCACCACGAGCGCGATAGCGGCCACCCTGCTGGGCACCCCTGCCCAGGCCGCTCCCCCGCCGCCCCTCACCGACACCTCCGCCGCGGCGGCCGGCTCCGCCCCGCAGGGCGCCGAGGCCCCGCCCGCACCGCTCGTCCCCCAGGAACGCGAGCGCCAGGCGCTCCGCGGCAAGGCCCTGGAACAGCTCAACAAGGGCGCCGTCGCCAAGAGCGCCGACAAGCGGGCCCCGGCGAAGGTGCGGATCGGCGACGACTACGTCCAACTGGCGCACCAGCGCACGGACAAGGTCTTCGTGATCCTCGCCCAGTTCGGCGACCAGGTCGACGACTCGACCCAGTGGAACGGCCAGCCCCGCTACGGCGGCACCCCCGGCCCGCGCCACAACCTGATCCCCAAGCCCGGCTCGGACGACAACCACACGCTCTGGTCCAAGGACTTCGACCGCGCGTACTACCAGAAGATGTTCTTCGACGACTCGCCCGGCGCGGTGTCGATGCGCAACTACTACCGCACCCAGTCCTCCGGCCGGTACGACGTCGAGGGCACCGTCAGCGACTGGGTCACCGTCCCGTACAACGAGGCCCGTTACGGCAGCAACAAGGGCCCGCAGGGCTCCGGCGCCTGGACCCAGGGCCAGGAGTTCGTCCGGGACGCCGTCAAGGCCTGGTACGACGGCGAGGTCGCCAAGGGCCGCTCCACCGCCGACATCAAGGCGCAGCTCGCCCAGTACGACGTCTACGACCGCTACGACCACGACAAGGACGGCGAGTTCAACCAGCCCGACGGCTACCTGGACAACGTCATCGTGGTCCACGCCGGCGTGGACGAGACCTGGGGCGGCGGCGCCCAGGGCGCCGACGCGCTGTGGGCGCACCGCAGTTGGGCCTTCCCGGACGCGACCGGGCAGACCGGACCGGAGGGTGACAGGATCGGCGGCGCACCCGTCGGCGACACCGGCCTCTACGTCTACGACTACGTCCAGGGCGGCGAGAACAGCGGCGTCGGCCTGTTCGCCCACGAGTACGGCCACAACCTCGGCCTGCCCGACCTCTACAGCACCAGCGGCGGCGACAACAGCGTCAACTTCTGGTCGCTGATGTCCTCCGGCTCGTACCTGGGCAAGGGCCCGAACACCACCGGCGGCTACCCGGGCGACCTCGACGCCTGGAGCAAGCTGCAGTTCGGCTGGCTCAACTACGACGAGGCGCAGGCCGCCACCCGCTCCAGCCACGCCCTCGGGGTGAGCAGTTACAACACCGACCAGGCGCAGGCCGTCCTGGTGCACCTGCCGGACGGCACCACCAGCACCGACCTCGCCGACCCGTACGAGGGCGGCAAGCAGTGGTGGAGCGACACCGGTGACAACCTCGACAACTCCCTCGCCCGGGACGTCGACCTGCGCACCGCCGCCGGTCCGGCCGCACTGGACGCCGCGGTCTGGTACGACGTCGAGCAGGACTACGACTTCCTGACCGTCGAGGCCTCCACCGACCAGGGCAAGCACTGGACCGCCCTCGGCGGCACCGTGGACGGCGCGCCGATCGGCAACACCAGCGCCAACACCCCCGGTCTCAGCGGCACTTCGGGCGCCTACCGGAAGCTGCACATCCCGCTGGACGGCTACCTCGGGCAGCAGGTCCGGCTGCGCTTCCACGTCACCTCGGACGGCAACACCCACGGCAAGGGCGTGCTGGTGGACGCCGTCAAGGCCACCGCCGGGGGCACCGAGCTGTTCGCCGACGGCGCCGAGAACGGGGCCGGCGGCTGGACGGCCAACGGCTTCACGGCCATCACCGGCCGCGCCGCCGTCAAGCAGCACCCGCGCGCCTACCTCGCCGAGAACCGCCGCTACAGCGGCTACGGGGCGTTCCTGAGGACCGGGCCGTACAACTTCGGCTACACCGGCGTCGCGGGCAAGGCCAACGTGGTCGACAACTACCCGTACCAGGAGGGCGTCCTGCTCTGGCTCTGGGACACCTCGTACGGCGACAACAACACCAAGGACCACCCCGGCGGCGGGCTGATCCTGCCGATCGACGCCCACCCGGCGCCGATCCGCTTCGCCGACGGCACCCTGGTCAACGGGCGGGCGCAGACCTTCGACGCCACCTTCTCGCTCAAGCCGACCACGCCGTTCACCCTGCACAAGGGCGGGGTCGCGGTGCGGATCCCGGCCGAGCCGGCCGTCCCGGTCTTCAACGACCACAGCGGGGTGTACGCCGACCCGGCCACGCCGCAGCTGACCGTGAAGGTGCCGGACACCAACACGAGGATCGAGGTCGTCCGGGAGTCCCAGGGCGGGCGGATCACCACCGTCCGGGTGGGCCCGGCCTCCTGAGCCGGTCGTGAGCGGGCCCCGGATCCCCCCGACGAAGGGGATCCGGGGCCCGCTTCACGGGCCTCCCACGGCCGAGGATCGGCGCCGCCACCGGCCGAGGACCAGCGCCGCCACCGGGGAGCTCGCGAGGAGCGAGGCCGCGGCGGCGTACCGGCGGGGGAAGGGTTCGCGCCGGCCGCCGGAGGCTCCCTCGGACGGCGACTGCGCTGGGTAACTTTCCTGCTGGGGACCGGTCGTGCCGGTCCCCACGGCGGCGGATCCGGTCGTGTCGGGTACCGTAGGACTTCAAGAGAGCTTGAAGTCAAGGAGCCGTCATGACCACCGCACCGGTCGACCTGCTGAGCGTCGGGGAGGTGGCCCGGCGGGCCGGGATCGCCACCTCGGCGGTGCGCTTCTACGAGGACCAGGGGCTGATCAGCTCCGAGCGGTCGACCGGCAACCAGCGCCGCTACCGGCGGCACGTGCTGCGCCGGATCTCGCTCATCCTGGTCGCCAAGCGGCTCGGCATCCCGCTCAGCGAGGTCGCCGAGGTGTTCACCGGCCTCCCGGAGGACCGGATGCCCGGCAAGCACGACTGGGAGCGGATCTCCCTGCGCTGGGCCGAGCAGCTGCGCGCCCGTCGCCTCGAACTGGAACGGCTGGAGGACGAGCTGACCGGCTGCATCGGCTGCGGCTGCGTGTCGCTGCGCCGCTGCCGGGTGCTCAACCCCGGCGACGAACTGGCCGCCGAGGGGCCCGGCCCGCGCCGGCTGCTGCCGCACGAGGACTGATGGAACCCGGTCGGACGCGGCCCTCGAAGGGTTCCCCGCCGCGCCCGACCGGGGGTCTCTCAGCTTCCCGGCACCTCCGGGAAGTGGCAGGCCGCCTCCCGGGTGCCCGGGCCGGCGATCCGCAGCAGCGGCCGCTCCGTCCGGCACAGGTCCTGCGCCTTCGGGCAGCGCGGGTGGAAGCTGCAGCCGGGCGGCGGGTCGGCCGGGCTCGGCGGGTCGCCGAGCAGCACGATCCGCTCCCGGGTGCGCTCCGCCTCCGGGTCCGGCAGCGGCACGGCGGACAGCAGCGCCCGGGTGTACGGGTGCGCGGGGCTGCCGTACACCTCGGCCTTGTCGCCGATCTCGACGATCCGGCCCAGGTACATCACCGCGACCCGGTCGCAGACCCGCTTGACCACCGAGAGGTCGTGCGCGATGAACACGTACGCCAGCCCGAGCTCCTGCTGGAGCCGCTCCATCAGGTTGACCACCTGGGCCTGGATGGACACGTCCAGCGCGGAGACCGGCTCGTCGGCGATCACCAGCCGCGGCGAGGTGGCCAGCGCGCGGGCGATGCCGATGCGCTGCGCCTGGCCGCCGGAGAACTCGTGCGGGTAGCGGTCCAGGTGCTCGGGGATCAGCCCGACCAGCTCCATCAGCTCGGCGGCCCGCTTGCGCGCGGCCGTCGCGCTCTCGCCCTGGACCAGCAGCGGCTCGGAGATGATCCGGGACACCGTCTGCCGGGGGTTGAGCGAGGAGTACGGGTCCTGGAAGACCATCTGCAGGTCCCGCCGGTGCGGGCGCAGCCGGGCCTGGGAGAGGCCGCCGATCTCGGTGCCGTCGAAGGTGACGGTGCCCGAGGTCGGGTCGAGCAGCCGGACGATCATCCGCCCGGTGGTGGACTTGCCGCAGCCGGACTCGCCGACCAGGCCGAGCGTCTCCCCGGCCCCGACGTCGAAGCTCACCCCGTCCACGGCCCGGACCGGTGCGCCCGGCCGCCCGGTGCGGCTGCGACGGCCGGGGAAGGTCTTCACCAAGTCCCGTACCGACAACAGGGGTTCGTTTGTCGGCGGTCCGGTCAGCGAGGGTTCGGTCATCACAGCACCCCTTCCGGCACCAGCGGCAGGTGGCAGGCGGCCTGGTGGCCGGGGGCGAGCGGGCCGAGCACGGGGCGCTCGGCCAGGCAGCGGGCGTGCTCCTCGGCGGCCGCGGCGGTGGTGCGGGCGCAGCGCGGGGCGAAGGAGCAGCCGGGGGCGGGGGCGATCAGCGACGGCGGGCTGCCGGGGATGGCCCGCAGCGGGGCGTCGTCGGTGTCGTCCAGGCGCGGCAGCGAGTCCAGCAGGCCGCGGGTGTACGGGTGCGCGGGTTGCGCGAACAGCCGTTCCACCGGGGCCTGTTCGGCCGCCCGGCCGCCGTACATGACCAGGACCTCGTGGGCGACCCGGGCGACCACGCCGAGGTCGTGGGTGATCATCACGACGCCGAGGCCGCGCTCCTGCTGGATCCGGGCGATCAGGTCGAGGATCTGCGCCTGGACGGTGACGTCGAGCGCCGTGGTGGGCTCGTCGGCGATCAGCAGGTCGGGCTCGCAGGCGAGCGCCATGGCGATCATGACGCGCTGGCGCATGCCGCCGGAGAACTGGTGCGGGTACTCGTCGACCCGGCGGGCCGGCTCCGGGATGCCGACCTCGGCCAGCATCTCCACCGCGCGGGCCCGGCCCGCCTTGCGGTTGGCCCTGAAGTGCACCCGGTAGTGCTCGGCGATCTGCTCGCCGACGGTGTAGAAGGGGTGCAGGCTGGACAGCGGGTCCTGGAAGATCATCGCGATCCGGCGGCCCCGGACGGTGCCCAGCGCCTTCTCCCCGAGCCCGTTCAACTCCTGTCCGTGCAGCCGGATCGAGCCGGTGACGGTGGCGCCGCGGTGCAGTCCCATGACGGCCAGCGAGGTGACCGACTTGCCGCTGCCGGACTCGCCGACCAGGCCGAGGGTGCGCCCGGCCTCGACGGCGAAGGAGATGCCGTCCACGGCCCGGACGGTGCCGCGGGGGGTGTCGAAGGCGACCTTGAGGTCCTCGACCTCCAACAGCCTGGTCATCAGTACCTCACTCTCGGGTCGACGAACGCGTAGAGCAGGTCGACCAGCAGGTTCGCCGCGACGATGAAGAAGGCCGCGAGCAGGGTCACACCGAGGATGACGGGCTGGTCGGAGCGGCCCAGGCCGTCGTAGAACAGTCGGCCGACGCCGGGCAGGCCGAAGATGGACTCGGTGATGACGGCCCCGGCCAGCAGGCCGCCGAGGTCCATGCCGAAGATGGTCAGGATCGGCGTCATCCCGGCCCGCAGCCCGTGCTTGACCGTGACGGTCCGCGCCGGCAGGCCCTTGGCCCGGGCGGTGCGGATGTACGGCTCGGACATCGCCTCGATCATCGAGTTGCGGCTCTGCCGGGCGTACATGGCCGCGTACAGCAGGGCCAGGGCGGTCCACGGCAGCAGCAGGTTGGAGGCCCAGGCGAAGGGGTTCTCGGTGAACTGGTGGTACGCCGGGTAGGGCAGCAGTCCGGCCGTCCTGACGACGCCCCAGATCAGCATGATCGAGGTGAAGTAGACCGGCAGCGAGGCGGTGCCGACGGAGACCACCATCAGCGTCCGGTCGAGCGGCCTGCCCTTGCGCAGGGCCGAGGTGACGCCCGCGCCGAGGCCGAGGACCAGCCAGAGCGCGGCCGCGCCGAGGGCCAGCGACACGGAGACCGGCAGCCGGTCGGTCAGCAGGTCCCACACCGGCAGCCCGTACTCGTAGGAGTAGCCGAGGCAGGGGAAGCCGCAGTGCACGGCGCTGGGGCCGGAGCCGTAGTCGCGGCCTGCGAAGATGCCGCCGAGGTAGGCCAGGAACTGGTCCCAGACCGGCTTGTCCAGGCCCATCGCGGCCTTGACGTCGGCCAGCCGCTCGGGGCTGCAGGTCTTGCCGCAGGCCGCCGCGGCCGGGTCGTTGGGCAGCAGGTAGAAGATGGTGAAGGTGATGGCGCAGATGGCGAGCAGGATGCCCGCCACGCCGAGCAGTCGGCGGCCGAGGTAGAGGATCACGACCGGCCTCCCCGGGGGTCGAGGATGTCGCGCAGCGCGTCCCCGAGCAGGGTGAAGGCGAGCACGGCGAGGAACAGGAAGGCGGTCGGGATCAGGAAGTAGGTCGGGTCGGTCTCGTAGTGCACGATGCTCTCGGCGATCATCTGGCCCCAGGACGGGGTCGGCGGGCGGACGCCCACGCCGAGGTAGCTGAGCGCGGCCTCGGTGGCGATCATGCCGGGGATGAGCAGCGTGGTGTAGGCGATGATCGGGCCGGAGACGTTCGGCAGGATCTCCCGGGTGAGGATCCGCCAGGAGCGGGCGCCGCCGACCTTGGCGGCCTCGACGTACTCGCGGTGCTTGAGGGAGAGGGTCTGGCCGCGGACCACCCGGGCGATGCCGGGCCAGGTGAACAGCCCGATCACCAGGGTGATCAGCAGGATCCGGTTGACGTCCTTGGCCACCGACATCATCGCGATCATGAAGATCAGCGAGGGGAAGGACATCGTGAGGTCCATCAGCCGGGACAGCAGCGTGTCGGTGCGGCCGCCGAAGTAGCCGGCCGCGATCCCGGCCAGGGTGCCGGCGACCACGACGACCGCGGTCGCGGTGAACGCGATCAGCAGGGACACCTGACCGCCGTGCAGCACCCGGGCGAACAGGTCGCGCCCGGTGATCGGCTCGACGCCCAGCCAGTGCCGGGCGCTGATGCCGCCGAAGTCGCCCCGGGGCAGGCCGCCCAGGTAGGCGTCGACGGCGCGCTTGTCGAACTCCTCGGGGGTCCAGCCGCCGAGCGAGCTCAGCGGCCCGGCCAGCGCGGCGGCCAGCAGCAGCACGCCGACCGTGATCAGCCCGAACCGGGCCGAGCCCTTGGCCCACAGCTGGTCCCAGACCAGCCGCCACGGCCCGCGCCCGGCACCCGCCTCGACGCCCGCCTTGGCGCCCGCCGCCGGGGCGTCGGCCACGGCGGAGGGCTCAGTGGTGGTACTCATCGGCACCGGCCCCTCAGCCCTTGCCCTTGGCGGGGTCCTTGAGGCCGACCACGGCGAGGTCGATCATGCCCGCGTAGCCGGAGTTGCCGAACGCGCCGGCCACGTTGGTGCCGACCAGCAGGGGGCGGCGCTGCCACATCAGCGGGACGGCCGGGGCCTTCTTCATCAGGTCCTGGTCCAGCTGCTGCCAGGCCTTGTTGGCCTCGGCCACGTCCGTCATGGCCGCGATCTGGTCCATCCGGTCCATCGTGGCCTGGTCGCGGAACTGGCTGTAGTTGCCCTGGTTGCCCTTCTCCTTGATGGTGCGGCCGTCGAAGAGGAACGGCAGGAAGGTCGCACCGGACGGGTAGTCGGGGCACCAGCCGTTGATGGTCAGCTCGGGGGCGTTCTTGATGTCGCCGACGGTGTCGGCGAAGGCGGACGGGTCCGTGGTGTTGACGGTGACCTGCACACCGGCCTTTGCCAGCGACTGCTGGATCGCCTCGGCGCGGGTCTTGTCGCCGAGCGAGACGGTGAGCGCGACCTTGAGGTCGGTCCTGCCCGCCTCCTTGAGCAGCGCCTTGGCCTTCTCCGGGTCGCCGGCCGCCGGGATCTTCAGCGGGTCGGAGGTGGCGCCGCCGGTCAGCGACGGCGGCAGGAAGGAGGTCGCCACGTCGGTCACCGCCGGGCCGCCGAAGGCCGTCACCTGGGCCTCGCGGTCGACCGCCCACATCATCGCCTCGCGCACCTTCGGGTCGTCGAAGGGGGCCTTGGCGGTGTTCAGGTACAGCATGTCGGTGCAGCCGGTCCGCTCGGCCACCATGCGGGACTTGACGTCCGCCTTGGGCAGCACCTTGGCGACCGTCTCGTGCTGCATCCAGGGCATGTTGATCGCGTTGGCGTCGGCCCCGTCGCTGGCGATGATCCGGTCGTCGGCCTGGCCGCCCTTGATGCCCTGGGTCACCACGACCTTGTCCGGGTACGCCTTGCGGACGGTGTCGGTGGCCGGGTCCCAGTTGGTGTTGCGGACCAGCACCAGCTGCTTGCCGCGGTCGTACGCCTCGATCTTGTACGGGCCGGAGGAGAACGGCCGGGAGTCGTACTGGGTGCCCTTCTCCTGGGACTGCGGCACCGGGGAGAAGGTCGGCAGGGTGACGGTGTCCGAGAACTCGGCGACCGGGCGCTTCAGGTGGAAGACGATCGTCTTCTCGTCCGGGGTCTCGATGCTCGCCAGGTGCTCGCCGGTCAGCGGGCCCTTGTAGCTCTCGCCGCCGGCCAGGTACTGCTGCGCGTAGTCGGGGCCGCCGGTGAGGTCCGGGGAGAAGGACCGCTCGACGTTGTACTTGATGTCGGCGGACTTGATCGGGCTGCCGTCCTCGTACTTGAGGCCGTCCTTCAGCGTGAAGGTCCACACCTTGCCGCCCTCGGAGGACTTGCCCAGGTCGGTGGCGAGGTCCGGGACGATCTCGCTGCCGGCGGCGCCCGGTTCGGCCTTGAACGTGGTCAGGGTGCGGTAGAGCAGCCGGGTGCCGAAGTCCATGTGCGGCACCACCCAGTTGCGGGCCGGGTCGAGGTGGGCGAAGTCCTGGTTGGTCAGGACGGTGAGGGTGCCGCCCTTGGCCGGGGTGCCGCCGACGACCGAGCCGCTCTCCGCGCCCGGGCCCTTGGTGCTGGAGGGTGCCGCGTCGCCGCCGCTGTCGCTCTTGTCGTTCTTGCAGGCCCCGAGGCCGAGGGTGAGGGTCGCCGCGAGGGCCGCCGCGAGGGCGGCATGGGTGCGCCTGGTCATGTTGCAACTCCGCTGTGGGGGGCCTGATCTGGCCGCTCCGCTGTGTGACCCGTAACATAGTAATGTGAAATTGCACTGCACAAGAGGTGACGCCACCCGTTACCGAGCTGTGTCCGTGCCCACCCCGCCCCGAACATCTCCCCAGCCCCGCCTAGGAGTTCACCGGTGACCCTCCCCCCGGCCGGCCTCAACACCGGCAGCCACGACCTCCCCGTCTCCCCCGCCCTCGCCGCCTTCATGGGCACCCGCTGGGCCGCCACCCCCCTCCCCGCCGACCGGCGCGTCCCCGGACACGACCGCTTCCCCGGCCGCCGCGCCCGCCTCTCCGCCGCCTTCCCCGGCGAACGGCTCCTCGTCCCCGCCGGCCGGCTCAAGGTCCGCTGCAACGACCTCGACCACCGCTTCCGCCCGCACAGCGCGTACGTCTGGCTCACCGGACTCACCGGCGAGGACCAGGCCGACCACGTCCTCGTCCTCGAACCGGCCGGCCCCGAAGGCCACGAACCCGTCCTCTACCTGCGCCCCCGCTCGCCGCGCGACGGCGGCGAGTTCTACCGTGACCGCCGCTACGGCGAGTTCTGGGTCGGCGCCCGGCCCGACCTCGCCGAAGCCGCCCGGCTCACCGGCATCCGCACCGAACACCTCGACGACCTCGGCAAACTGCTCTCCGGCCCCCAGCCGCCCACCCGCGTCCTGGCCGGCACCGACGCCCTGGTCGACGAGGCCACCGGACGGCGCGCCACCGCCGGACACCCCGCCGCCACCACCGCGGACGGCGAACTGGCCGCGGTGCTCTCCGAGTTGCGCCTGGTCAAGGACGAATGGGAGATCGGCCAGCTGCAACTCGCCGTCGACCACACCGTCACCGGCTTCGAGGACGTCGTCCGCGCCCTGCCCACCGCCCTGCGCCACCACCGCGGCGAACGCTGGATCGAAGGCGTCTTCGACCTGCGCGCCCGCGCCGAGGGCAACGGCACCGCCTACACCACCATCGCCGCCTCCGGCGCCCACGCCTGCGTCCTGCACTGGATCCGCAACGACGGCGCCCTCGACCCGAACGCCCTGCTCCTGCTGGACGCCGGCGTCGAAACCGACACCCTCTACGCCGCCGACATCACCCGCACCCTCCCCCTCGGCGGCACCTTCACCCCCGTCCAGCGCCAGGCCTACGACCTCGTCCTCGCCGCCCAGAGCGCCGGCATCGCCGCCCTGCGCCCCGGCGCCCGCTTCCGCGACTTCCACCGCGCGGCCATGCGGGTCATCGCCGAAGGCCTCGCCGACTGGGGCGTCCTGCGCATCCCCGCCGAAGAGGCCCTCGCCGAGGACAACGGCCTCTACCGCCGCTACACCCTCTGCGGCAGCGGCCACATGCTCGGCCTCGACTACCACGACTGCGCCAAGTCCCGCGCCGACCGCTACCTCGACGGAACCCTCGAAGCCGGCATGGTCCTCACCGTCGAACCCGGCCTCTACCTCCAGCCCGACGACGAAACCCTCCCCGTCGAACTCCGCGGCCTCGGCATCCGCATCGAGGACGACCTGGTGATCACCGAGGACGGCGCCCACCTGATGTCGAACGCCCTCCCCCGGACAGCCCCCGACATCGAGTCCTGGATGGCCACCCTGCTCGCCTGAGGGAGGGGGCGGACGATCAAGCCACCTTGATCGTCCGCTCACCCTGGCGAATGTTGACCTCGACCTCGCCGCCGATGGCAGCGGCGTACGCCCGCAGATTGTCCAGGCTGTCGACCTGCCCGTGCTCGATCTGCGACACCCTCGCCTGGCTCACACCGAGCAGCTCAGCCACCTGCTTCTGGGTGAGCCCGGCCTTCCGCCGCAGCTCCGCGAGCTCATACCCGCGGATTCGGGCCAGGTTCTCCTGCCTGATCCGAGCCCGCTGCGCCTCTGCCTCCGGCGAGGCCAGCCACGGGTTGATGCGCAGTGCCTCGGCACGAACCTCAGCCCAACTACGACTCGTCATGCGCGTGCTCCCGTCCGTCGCTCCTCGACGTAAGCCGCGTACCGCTTCTCCGCCAGGGGGATCGACTCGTCGTACCACTCCGACCAACGGCCGGACTTGTCACCTGCCACGAGGACGATGGCCTCCCGCTCCTGGTCGAACACGAAGAGCATGCGCACCTCGCTTCCGCCCGAGGACCCGGGCCTCAGTTCCTTCATATTGTGCAAGCGGCTGCGATGGATCCTGTCCACCATGGGCCGCCCCAGTGTCGGGCCTTCCACCTCCAGGAGGTCCAGTGCCTGAAGGATGTTGCTCGCGGTCTTGGGATCGTCCTCGCAGATTTGCAAGTACCACTCCTCGAGCTGCGCCACCAGCGCGATTTCCCACATGGGACAGACTTAAGTCGCTGCTTATAACCTACCGCGCGCTTTCCCACTCAATCCACCGCTGCGAGGGATGACACTCCGCCGCCCGCGCGCCCCGAGCGCGCTACCCCCGCGCGGCCTGCCAGAGCTGGGCGACGATCCGCTCCGCCGGGCCCGTGCGGGCCAGGTGGTGGGCGGTGCCGGCCCAGAGGTGCATGGCCGTGGTGTCGCCGCGGCGGGTGGCGGCGGTGCGGAGCGGGGCGGTGAGGTGGTGGACCTCGGGGTAGGCGGGCGGGGCGTACGGGCCGTGGCGGTCGATGAAGGCGTTGCGCAGGCCGCGGGCCGGGCGGCCGGTGAAGGCGCGGGTGACGGTGGTCTCCGGGAGGTCGGTGAGTGCCGCCCGGTGCGCGGCCGAGGCGCCGGACTCGTCGGCGCGCAGCAGGGCCGTCCCCAGCTGCACCGCGACCGCCCCGGCCCGCAGCGCCGCCGCGATCGCCGGGCCGTCGCCGAGTCCGCCGGCGGCGATCAGCGGCAGCGTCGTCACCGCCCGTACGGCGGGCAGCAGTTCGAGCAGCGGCAGCTCCCCCGGCGGGTCGGTGACCCGGTGAGTGCCCCGGTGCCCGCCCGCCTCCGGGCCCTGCACGCACAGCGCGTCCATGCCGGTCGCCTCCGCCGCCCGAGCCTCCTCCGGCGTGGTCACGGTGCCGACCTGCAGCGTCCCCACCGCGCGCAGCGCGGCCGCCTCCGCCGCCGTGGGCAGCCCGAAGGTGTACGAGACCACCGACACCGGGTCCGCGAGCAGCGCCGCGAGTTTGGCCTCCCAGTCGTCGCGGTCCGGCCCGATCTCCTCCGGCAGTTGCACCCCCCACCGCTCGGCCTCGGGCCGCAGCCGCTCCCGGTAGGCGGCGACGGCCGCCGCGTCCCCGGGCGGCGCCGGGACGAAGAGGTTCACCCCGTACGGCCGGTCGCCCGACTTCCGTACCAGCGCGATCTGTTCGGCCATCGCCGCGGCGCTCTTGTAGCCCGCCGCGAGGAACCCCAGCCCGCCGGCCCGGTTCACCGCGGCCACCAGTTCGGGCGTGGAGGCGCCGCCGGCCATCGGCGCGGCGATCACCGGTACGGCGAGCCCGTCGAGACGCACGACCATCGGGGCACTCCTCACACGCTGCGGGTACGGACCGTCGCCCACCCTACGCTCGGGTGCCTAACTCCGGCCCGCCCTACCGGATCAGGCCCCGGCCGCGCGCCTCCCGCACGGCCGCCGTGCGCGAGTCGACGCCCAGCTTGGTGTAGATGTGCACCAGGTGCGACTTCACCGTGGCCTGGCTCAGGTGCAGCCGCTGGCTGACCTGCTGGTTGGTCAGCCCGTCGGCGACCAGCCCCAGCACCTCGGTCTCCCGGGCGCTGAGCGCCGCCGCAGGCGTCCGCATCCGTTCCAGCAGCCGGTCGGCGACGCTGGACGCGAGGGCGGAGCGTCCGGCCGCGGCGGCCCGGACGGCCTGGGCCAGTTCCTCGGGCGGCGCGTCCTTCAGCAGGTACCCGGTGGCGCCGGCCTCCAACGCGGGCAGGGTGTCGGCGTCGGTGTCGTACGTGGTGACGACCAGGACCCGCGGCGCGCCCGCCCGGGCGGTGATCGCCGCCGTGGCCTGGGCGCCGTTCATCGCCGAGCCGGGCCCGAACTGCAGGTCCATCAGCACCACGTCGACCTCGGCCTCGGCCGCGAGTTCGACGGCCCGCTCGGCGGTGGCCGCCTCCGCGACGATGGCGAAGTCCGGTTCGCTCTCCAGGACGGCGCGCAGCCCGGCCCGCACCACCGGGTGGTCGTCGGCGATCAGCAGCCGGATCACGACCCGGCCTCCGGGGTGACCGGCAGCTGCACCGCGACCGCCGTGCCCTCGCCGGGCGAGGACTCCACCGTGAAGGTGCCGCCGAGCGCCCGGGCACGGGCCCGCATCGAGGGCAGCCCGAATCCGCCGTCCTCGCCGGTGCGGCCCGCGACCGCCCCCGGGTCGAACCCGGCCCCGTCGTCGACCACGTCCAACGCCACCTCGCCCTCCATGTAGCTGAGTGTCATCTCGGCCCGCTGGGCCTTCGCGTGCCGGACGGCGTTGCCGAGCGCGGACTGCGCGATCCGCAGCAGCGCGACCTCCTGGGCGGGCGGCAGCCGTACCGGGTCACCGGAGAGGTGCAGCTTCACCGGCAGGCCGCTCTGCGCGGTCGTGGTGGCGCAGAGCCGTTCCAGGGCGACCGGCAGTGGGTCGCCGTCCAGTGCGGGCGGGGTGAGCGCCCGGACGAACCGCCGGGCCTCGTCCAGGTTGTCCTGGGCGGCCTGCCGCGCCTGTTCGACGTACCCGGCGGCGGCCTCGGTGCGCTCGGGCAGGGCCCGCTGGGCCGCCCGCAGCAGCAGCTGGATGGAGCTGAGGCTCTGCGCGAGGGTGTCGTGGATCTCGCGGGCGAGGCGTTCGCGTTCGGCCAGCACCCCGGCGGTGTGGTGGGCGGCGGACAGGTCGGCGCGGGCGGCGGTGAGTTCGTCGATCAGCCGGCGCCGTTCCTCGCTCTCCCGGTAGAGCGCCTGGTAGCCGAGCACGGTCGCGGTGGCGACGGCCGCGCCGAGGGCGGGCCCGATGGAGGCGGCGACGCTGAAGCTGTGCTGGTGCCAGGACCAGCCGGCGATCGCCCCGGCGGCGGTGAGGGCGACGGCCGTCAGCCCGCCGCGCCGCCCGAGCAGGTGGAGTTCCAGGAAGTACAGCGGGAACGCCAGCCAGACCCCGTCCTGGGTGGCGAGCAGCACGCCCGCCCAGGTGACGCCGAGCAGGGCCAGCCAGAGCGCCGCGGCCCGGCGCGAGCGGCGGACGGCGGCCAGCTGGGGCCCGATCGCGTAGACGGCGCCCATCGCGGTGGCCGCGGCGGCGACGGCCGCCGGGTCGGCGCCGCGGCCGTCGACGACGGAGCGGGCGACGGCGAGGACGAGCAGGCCCGCCACGAGCAGGTGCAGGCAGACCTGGAGGACGCGGGCGACGGGTGTGGTTCTGGATCGTTCGGTCGCCATCCGTCCAGCCTAGGTTCCGCGCCCGGCTCCGGCATCAATCAAAAGGTTGAACTCCGCTTCTGCCCTTTGATGCCCAGGATGCAATCCCCGGCTCGATGCCCCGGACCCGGGCGGTCCGCGACGGTGGGAACGTCGGAGAACACCGGTCCGGCACCCACCCGTACAGAGGAAGGCCGCCGTGTTCGTCGCCTGGAGGGACCTGGGGTTCGCCAAGGGGCGGTTCGCCCTGATGGGGACCGTCATCGTACTGATCACCGTCCTGGTCGGCCTGCTGTCCGGGCTGACCGCCGGACTCGGCCGGCAGAACATCTCCGCGATCACCGGCCTGCCCGCCGACCACCTGGTCTTCGGCAAGCCCGCCGACGGACAGAAGCTCTCCTTCACCGACTCCCAGGTCACCCCCGACCAGTGGCAGGCCTGGGCCGGCGAGCCCGGCGTGACCTCCGCCCAGCCGCTCGGCATCACCACCACCAAGGCCGCCGCCGGGAAGCGCACCGCCGCGCTGTCCGCCTTCGGCGTCCCGGACGGCTCCCTGCTCGCCCCGCAGGGCCGCCGGATCGCCCCGGGGCAGGCGGTGCTGTCGAAGACCGCCGCCGCGAACCTGGGCGGACTCGCCCCGGGCGCCGACCTCACCCTGGCCGGGCACCCGCTGCGGGTCGCGGCCGTCGACGGCGACGCCGCCTACAGCCACACCCCGGTCGTCTGGACCAGCCTCACCGACTGGCAGGCCCTCGCCCCCGGCGGCACCGGCCACGCCACCGTCATCGCCCTCGGCACGGCCGGCGGCACCGACCTCGCCGCCGCCGACGCCCGCCACGGCACCGAGACCCGCACCCGCGACGACGCCCTCGCCGCGATCGGCTCCTACACCTCGGAGAACGGCTCCCTGCAGCTGATGCGCGGCTTCCTGTTCGCCATCTCGGCGCTGGTGATCGGCGCGTTCTTCACCGTCTGGACGATCCAGCGCAGCGGCGACATCGCCGTCCTCAAGGCCCTCGGCGCCTCCACCCGCTACCTGCTGCGCGACGCGCTCGGCCAGGCCGTCCTGCTCCTGCTGCTCGGTACGGCCGCCGGCACCGCGATCGCGCTCGGCGCCGGAGCGCTGATCGGCTCCGCGGTCCCGTTCGTCCTGGACGCCCCGACCCTGCTGCTGCCCGCCACCGTCATGATCGCCCTCGGCGCGGTCGGCGCGGCCCTGTCCATCCGCCGGATCACCTCCGTCGACCCGCTGACCGCCCTGGGGAGCGCCCGATGACTTTGGCCCTCGACCGCATCACCCTCACCTACCCGGACGGCGACGGCCGGCTCACCGCCCTCGACGACGTGTCACTGACCGTCCCCAAGGGCTCCATCACGGCCGTCGTCGGCCCGTCCGGCTCCGGCAAGTCCAGCCTGCTCGCGGTGGCCGCCACCCTGATCGCCCCGGACTCCGGGCGGGTCGTCGTCGACGGCACCGACACCGCGGGCCTCACCCGCGCGGACCTCACCGCCCTGCGCCGCACCACCATCGGCATCGTCTTCCAGCAGGCCAACCTGCTGCCCTCGCTCACCGCCGCCGAACAGCTCCAGGTGATGGCCCACCTCGACGGCCGCTCCCCCCGCGAAGCCCTCCCCCGCGCCCTGGACCTCCTGGACGCCGTCGGCCTCCGCGACCAGGCCGCCCGCCGCCCGCACCAGCTCTCCGGCGGCCAGCGCCAGCGCGTCAACATCGCCCGGGCCCTGATGAACGACCCCACGGTGCTCCTGGTGGACGAACCCACCAGCGCCCTCGACCACGAACGCGGCGCCGCCGTCCTGGACCTGATCACCGAACTCACCCACCGCCGCGCCACCGCCACCGTCCTGGTCACCCACGACCGCACCCACCTGACGGCCGTCGACCAGATCGCCGAGGTCCACGACGGCCGGCTGACCCTGCCCGCGGCGGTGGCCTAGGAGAACAGGGCGTCCACGCTCAACGTGACCGAGGTCCCGGGCAGGGTGAACACCTGCCCGGGACCGTGCTCGACCCGCTTCCGGTACTCGCCGCCCTCGGGGGCGGTCAGCACCAGCACCCGCCGGCCGACCCGGTCCACGACCACGTACACCGGCACACCCGCCATCGCGTACGCGGCGGGCTTCCTGGTGAGGTCACTGCACAACGCCGCCGACGTCACCTCCAGCACCAGCCGGAAGACCTTCGGGTCGTAGCAGTTGTAGGCGACCATCTGATCGTCGCTCGCGGCATCGACGATCGACAGATCCGGCATCGCGAAGTCATCCGGCCCAGTGGGCAACCAGATCGCAAGCCGCTGGACCGGCCAAGGACGTCCCTCGGTCATCCCGGCCTTGAAACAGGCGGCCATCACATCCGTCAGGATCTCGGCGTGCCGCCCGTCCGGCAACGGCTCGACGGACACCTCACCACCGAGCACCTCCACCCGGAGCCCGGGAAAGCGCTCGAAGAGAACCTCGGCCATGCCGAGCACGGAGTGCGGCACTACTTCTTGGCCGTCAGCACGTCGTCCACCGAGAGCGTCACCGACGCACCGATGGACTCCGGCAGGGTGAACGACTGCCCGGGGTGGTGGACGGCGTGCACCCGGTATTCGCCGTCCTTGGGGTCGGTCAGCACCATCACCCGCTGGTTCGTCCGGTCCACGATGACGTAGACCGGCACCCCGGCCGAGGCGTAAGCACCCGGCTTCTTCTTCAGGTCATTGCCGAGGTTCGAGGACGTCACCTCCAACACGAGCCGGAAGATTGCGGGATCGTAGGCCCCGTAGTCCAGGATCCGGTCATCGCAATCCGCGTCGGTGATCGCCAGATCCGGTTGCGCGTAGTCGAACGGTCCATCAGGCAGCCAGATGCCGATGTTCTGCCACACCTCGGTCTCGCCGCCGTCGAGCCCCGCGCGGTTGAACGCGCGATCGAAGCGCCTCACCGATCGGTCATGCCTCATATTCGGGGTGGGCGTCACGGTGATTTCGCTCCCGATGATCTCGACCCGGTAGCCGGGGAGCTGCTCGGAGATCAGCTCGGCGGCTTCGAGCAGCGTCATCTGCTCGAAGGGCTCTTCCACTGCTGCGGCGGACATGGAATTCCTCCTGGCTGCCGATGTCGAGAGCATCATCGTAGAGCCCGGGCGTCCCCCGACGCCCGATCCTCCGCACTCACCCCATCGGGTGGTTTGGCCGCTACCGAGCCCGCAGTCGCAGGGCCGGCCGCTCCGGTTCGGCCGCCTCTTCCTGGCCCGCCCAGAGGGAGCGGACGTGGCTGAGGTGGCGGGTCATGCAGGCCTCCGCCGCGTCGGCGTCGCCGGCGATCATCAGGTCGAGCAGTTCCAGGTGTTCCTCCGCCGAGGAGACCAGCTCGCCGCGCTCGTCGAGCCGGGTGAGGCCGTACAGCCGGGAGCGCTTGCGCAGGTCGCCGACGACGTCGACGAGTCGGGCGTTGCCGGCCAGGCCGAGCAGGTCGAGGTGGAACTGCCGGTCGGCTTCCAGGTAGCCGATCAGGTCGTGCTTGCGGGCGGCGGCGACGATGGCCTCGGCCTGCGGGCGCAGCCGTTCCAGCTGGTCCTCGGTCGCGGTGCGGGTGACCCGGCCGATGGTCGGGACCTCGATCAGGGCGCGGATCTCGGTGTAGTCGTCGAGGTCGCGTTCGGTGAGCTCGGTGACCCGGAAGCCCTTGTTGCGGACGGCTTCGACCAGGCCTTCGCGGGCGAGGTCGAGCATGGCCTCGCGGACGGGGGTGGCGGAGACGCCGAAGTCGGCGGCGAGGGCGGGGGCCGAGTAGACGACGCCGGGGCGCAGTTCGCCGGAGATCAGGGCGGCCCGGAGTGCGTGGGCGACCTGGTCGCGAAGCCGCTCCTGGACGGAGATCAGGGTGCGGGGTTTGAGGTCGGCCATGGTGTTCCTCCGGGTGGGTGCAGAACACCAGCGTACAATGTCACGTTGCGTTGCGTGCGCAACCGTCCGTGATTCGAACGGTCCGTCAAGCCCGCCGACGCTCATGGTGGCAGCGCGCCGTCGGCCGTGACAACGGCCGACGGCACACGATCTGCCACGCCGGACGGGCTACGGGGTGACGGCGGCGCCGGTCACGCCGCCCGGAACTGCGCGACCAGCGCGGTCAGGCTCGCCGCGCCGTTCCCGGCCTCCACGCCCCGCCGGAACGTCTCCGCCAGCAGTGCCGGCAGCGCGCTGTCCACCCCTGAGGCCTCCGCGGTGTGCCGTACGTGTTCGATGCTGGCGAGCCCCATCGCGAGCCGGTCGACGTCCCCGCGGTGGTCCCCGGCGGTGATCCGCGGCGCGTAGAACGCCTGGAAGCCGGGCAGCGAGGCGGCCGTCGAGCTGAGGTACGGCAGGAAGTCCTCGGCGGAGATGCCGTTGGCCTCGGCGATCGCCGTGGCGTGCAGGTAGCCGACCAGGGAGGTCCAGAAGAGGTCCATCTGGATCTGGTAGTACAGCTGGGCCAGCCCGGGGTCGTCGCCCCGGTAGTCGGCGCCGGTGAGCACTTCGAGCGCGGCCCGGTGCCGCTGGAACAGGTCGACCGGCCCGCTGTAGAAGGTGGAGGACTCGGGGCTGCCGATGCCGGACGGCGGCACCTGCACCCCGCCGGTCAGGTGTCCGGCGCCGTGTCCGGCGAGCCGGCGGGCGGCTTCGCGGGCCCGCTCGGGGGTGTCGGAGCTGAGGTTGACGACGGCCCTGCCCTTCAGCACCGCCGGGTCCAGCGGGTCCAGCACGGCGAACACCGCGTCGTAGTCGGTGAGGCTGAGGACGACCAGCTCGTTCGCGGCCACCGCCGCCTCCGCGCTCGGCGCGGACCGCGCGCCGCGGGCCACGAGTTCGGCGGCCCGCTCGGCGGTGCGGTTCCACACCGTGACGGCGTACCCGGCGTCCAGGTACGCCCCGGCCATGGCCTGTCCCATCGGGCCGAGCCCGATCACCGTCACCGATCGCTCCGACCGCTCCTGCCGGCCCTGCTGCTCCTGCCGCTTCTGCTCGACGGACATACGGATTCCCCTCCGCTAGAACGAACGCTCTATCCAGAACAACGGGGCTGACGCTAACACAGCTCTGGAACGAACGCTCTATTCAATTCATCGGCTAGGATCGCGCCGTGAAGACGCCCGAGAGGACCGAGACGCCCGAGAAGACCACCCCCGTCGGCACCCGCGAGCGGATCGTCCGGGCCACCTCCCGGCTGCTGCAGCGCCAGGGGTACGAGGGCACCGGGATCAAGCAGATCTCCCGCGAGGCCGAGGCCACCCTCGGTTCCGTCTACCACTTCTTCCCGGGCGGGAAGCAGGAGCTGGCCGCCGAGGCGATCCGGCACGGGGACGAGGAGTTCGCCGTCCTGCTGCGCGCCGGGCTGGGCTCCTCGGCGGACATCGGCGAGGCGGTCGTCACCTGCACCGGGATGCTCGCCCGGGAGCTGCGCGCCTCCGACTGGCAGGACGGCTGCCCGATCAGCAGCACCGCCCTGGAGACGGTCGGCCGCGCGCCGGCGATCGAGCAGGCGGTGGCCGCGGCCTTCGCCAACTGGCGGGCCATCGTGACGGAACACCTGGTCGCGGCGGGCATCGGCGCGGAGGACGCCCGCGAACTGGCCGGTACGGTCGTCAGCACCCTGGAGGGCGCCGAGCTCGCCGCCCAGATCGCCCGCAGCGAGGAGCCCCTGCTGGTCACCGGCAAGCACCTGGCCCGGCTGCTCGCGACCTACCGCTGACCGCACCCGAGGACGCGAAGGAGCCGGCCCGGTGGGGGATCCCTTCCCACCGGGCCGGCTCCGGCCTCACGACTCCCGAACACCGTCAGGAGCAACCGCCTTGGGCATCGAGATCGCCCTGTACGACGGCCGACCGGACAGGGCCCGGACCACCGGCCCGCTGCACCTCTCGATCGACCACGGCGACGCGCTCGCCGACGCGCTCGCCGCGCACACCCGCCCGTCCGAGCACCGGCTCGGCCGGATCGACCCGTACCGCGACACCTACCTCAACGAGCAGGAGGCGGCGGCCGCCTTCGAGGAGGCCACCGCGCTGCTCGCCCGCTGCACCACCGAGGCGCAGCGGGCCGCGGTCCGGGACCTGCGCAACCTGCTCGCCAACTGTGCGGCCACACCCGGCAGTTGGCTCTGCTTCATCGGCGACTGAGCAGCCGGGCAGCACTGGGACACCGCCGCCCGCCGCCGCTACGACGACGGCTCTCCCGCCGCCCGGTACACCTCCGCCGCGACCGCCAGGTCCTCCCAGGCCATCCCGACGCTCTTGAAGAACCGCGGCCGCCCGGCCGGCACCAGCGCGTCGCCGCGCACCAGCTCGGCGAGGTTCCACAGTTGCCGTCCGGCCACGCCCGCCATCAGCAGGTCCCCGGCCTCCCGGGCCGCGACCGAGCGCGCCTCCACGTACAGCTCGGCGCGCCCGACCAGCGCCTCGTCGACCTCCCGCGCGTCCGGCTCGTGCGAGCCGACCGCCGCGACCGCCGCGTGCGCGGGCACCAGCGTGCCGTCGAACAGCGGCGTGCGCGCGGTGGTGCAGCAGACCACCAGGTCCGCCTCGGCGACCGCCTCCGGCCCGCCGACACCGGCCCTCAGGCCGAGCCGCCGCCCGTACGCGGCCAGGGCCGCGGCCCGCTCGGGGTGGCGCGCGACGACCGTGAGCCGGGTCAGCGGCCGTACGGTCAGCAGCGCGTCGAGGTGTCCGTACGCCTGCGGTCCGGAGCCGAACACCACCAGGTGTCCGGCTTCCGGCACCGCCAGCCGCCGCAGCGCCGCGGCGGTGACGGCCGGCGTGCGCAGCGCGGTGAGCGCGGCGCCGTCCAGGAGGGCGAGCGGTTGCAGGGTGGGGCCGTCCAGCAGCAGGTAGCTGCCGGTGATCCGGGGCAGCCCGTGCTCCGGGTTGGCGGGCGCGACTCCGGCGATCTTCACGCCGGCGTACGGCCCGGCGGCGGCCGGCATCATCAGCAGCTCACCGGCCGGCACCGGAACGGCGGACCGGGCGGGTGCCGCTTCGGGGTCGAACCCGTTCAGCAGCACCCGCTCGATCGCCCCCACCGCGTCGGCGGGCCCGACTCCGCCGGTGCCCGGGACGGCGTACTGGAGCGGCACAAGCGCCGTTCCGGGCCGTGCGGTTGGACTCTCGACGGGACTCACAGCAGGAATCCCGTCCCCAGGTCGTCGCCCGGTTCGAGCACGAAGCCGTGCTCGCCGGTGCGGAAGGCCGTCCCGCTGACCTCGGTGACGACGCCCGCGCCGAGGGGGTCGCCGCCGGGGAGCACCAGGCCGGTGAAGACCGTGCCGATGACCGACTCGTGCCGCAGCGGCTCCCCCGGGGCCAGCCGGCCCTCGGCGGCGAGCACCGCGAGCCGGGCGGAGGTGCCGGAGCCGCAGGGCGAGCGGTCGATCTGCCCGTCCGCGAAGACGGTGACGTTCCGCTGGTTCAACACGCCGTCTTCCGAGGGGAGTTCATCGTAGAGGATCACCCCGTACACGCCGGACAGCCGGGGGTCGGTGGGGTGCGCCACCGCCTCCTCCCCGGCCAGTGCCGCCCTGATCTCCCGCCCCAGGGCGGTGAGTTCGGGCAGCTGCGCCGCTTCCACCGCCAGCCCCAGGGCGGCGGCCGGGACGGAGGCGTAGCAGGCGCCGGAGTGCGCCACCGCGACCTCCACCGTGCCGCGCGAGGTCCGCACCGGGAGCTTCAGCGCGCTCACCCGGGTGGGCACGTTGCGGAAGGTCACTCCGGTGGTGCGCCCGCCGGTGCGGTGCACCAGCGCGGTGACCCGGCCGGAGGGCACGTCGATCCGCACCCGGGCCACGCCGTCCGCGGGGGCCGCGACCAGCCCGGAGTCGACGGCCCACGCGCCGAGCGCGATGGTGCCGTGCCCGCAGGCGGTCGAGTAGCCGTCCTTGTGCCAGAACAGCACGCCCAGGTGCGCCTCGTCGTCGTCCGGCGGCACCAGGAAGCCGCCGTACATCCCGGCGTGTCCGCGCGGTTCGCGGGTGAGCAGCCGCCGGACGTCGTCCAGGGCGCCGGGCCGCGGGGCGGTGGCGGTGCCGCCCGCGCCGAGGGCGATGGCCCGCCGTTCGGCGACGGTGTCGCCGGGGATCACCGGTGCGCCATCCAGCACGATCCGGAACGGCTCTCCGGCGGTGTGGTAGTCGACGGTGCGGACGTACATCAGGCACCCCCGCCCGGCAGCACGCTGACCGTCCGGCTGACGGTGTAGAAGTCCAGGGCGGCCTGGCCCTGTTCGCGCTCGCCGTGGCTCGCGCCCTTGGCCCCGCCGAAGGGCAGGTGGAAGTCGACGCCGCTGGAGGGGGCGTTGACCCGGATCATGCCCGCGTCCAGCCGGTCGGCGGCGGCCAGCGCCACGTCGAGGCTGCGGGTGTGCACCGAGGTGGAGAGGCTGTGCGGGGTGTCGTTGGCGAGCGCGATCGCCTCGTCCAGGTCGGCCGCGGCGTGCAGGACGGCGACCGGGCCGAAGAACTCCTCGCGGGCCAGCGGGTGTTCGGCCGGCACGTCGGCGAGCAGGGTCGGCTCGACGTACCAGCCGGCCCGCTCGGGCACCCGGCCGCCGGTGAGCAGGTTCGCCCCGGCCTCGACCGCCGAGTCCACCGCCCCGGTCAGCCGGTCCCGGGCACCGGAGTCGACCACCGGCCCGCACACCGAGTCGTCGACCGCCGCCAGCGCCTTGACCAGGGCCTCGCGCAGCGGCTCGTACGCGGCGCCGACCGCGATCACCCGGCTGGTGGCGGTGCACTTCTGCCCGGCGTACCCGGCGATGGCCGCCGCGATGTGCCCGGCGGCCTGCGCGATGTCGGCGTCGGGCAGCACCAACGCGGCGTTCAGGCCGCCGAGTTCGGCCTGGACCGGGACCCCGCGCTCGGTCGCGGCGCGCACCACGGCCCGGCCGACGCCGGTCGAGCCGGTGAAGGAGACCACGTCCGCCGCGTCGACCAGTGCCGCGCCCTCCTCGGCACCACCGGGCAGCACCGTGAGCACGTCCGCGGGCAAGCCGGCCGCGAGGGTCAGCTCCGCCAGCCGCAGCGCGCAGGCCGTCGCCTCGGGCGCGGGCTTGAGCACCGCCGTGTTGCCGACCGCCAGCGCCGGGGCGGCCTTCCAACTCGGGATCGCCAGCGGGAAGTTCCACGGCGCGATCAGCCCGGCCACCCCGTACGGGCGGCGCCGGGTGAGCAGCAGCCCGGGCCCGGCGGCGGTCTCGTGCACCGCACCGGAGGGGGTGTACGGCGCCTGCGCGTAGTAGCGCCAGATCGCCGCGGTCCGGGCGACCTCGCCGCGCGCCTCCGCGAGCGGCTTGCCGACCTCGCGGACGATCAGCGCGGCCAGCTCCTCCGCGTGCGCCTCGACCGCGTCGGCGACCCGGCCGAGCGCGGCCGACCGGACGCCGGCCCCGGCCGCCAGCCAGTCGGCCTGCGCCGTCCGGGCCCGTCCGACGGCGGCCCGGACGGCCTCGGCGCCGGGCTCCTCGACCGCGATCACGAGGTCGTCCGGGTCGGCGGGGTTGTACGAGGTGATGGTCACGACTGGCAGCCCTTCGGGGGAGGTTCGGAGCGGGAGGCCCACCGCGGGAGAGGCGGGAGCCGGCCGGGTGGGTCGGGCTCTGCTGACAACAGGAAGCCCGCCGGTTCGGAGCAGGGTCCGCTGACAACAGGCTCCGCCTACAGCAGGCTCTGCTTACAACAGGAAGCCCGCCGGGAACGGGTCGCTCGGGTCGAGGAAGTACTGGGCGGTGCCGGTGACCCAGGCCCGCCCGGTGACGGTGGGCACGACCGCGGGCCGCCCGGCCACCTCGGTCCCCTCGACCAGCCGCCCGGTGAAGGTCGTGCCGATGAAGGAGTCGTTGCGGAAGTCCTGCCCGAGCGGCAGCTCCCCTCGGGCGTGCAGCTGCGCCATCCGCGCGGAGGTGCCGGTGCCGCAGGGCGAGCGGTCGAACCAGCCGGGGTGGATGGCCATCGCGTGCCGGGAGTGCTCCGCGGTGGAGCCGGGGGCGAGCAACTGGACGTGGTGGCAGCTGTGGATGGACGGGTCCTCGGGGTGCACCGGCCGGTCGGGGCTCGCGTTGATGGCGTCCATCATCGCGAGTCCGGCGTCGAGGATCTCCTGCTTGCGCTCGCGTTCGAAGGGCAGGCCGAACTCGGCGAGCGGCAGGATGGCGTAGAAGTTGCCGCCGTACGCGAGGTCGTAGGTCACCGTGCCGTAGCCGGGCACCTCGATCTTGTTGTCCAGGGCGACCGAGTAGGAGGGCACGTTGCGGATGGTCACCGCCTTGGCCGCGCCGTCCTCGACCCGCACCTCGGCGACGACCAGCCCGGCCGGGGTGTCCAGCCGTACGGTGGTGACCGGCTCGACCACCGGCACCATCCCGGTCTCGACCAGGACGGTGGCGACCCCGATGGTGCCGTGCCCGCACATCGGCAGCAGTCCGGAGACCTCGATGTAGAGCACGCCGAAGTCGGCGTCCGGCCGGGTGGGCGGCTGCAGGATGGCGCCGCTCATCGCCGCGTGGCCGCGGGGCTCGTACATCAGCAGGGTGCGGAAGTGGTCCAGGTGCTGCTGGAAGTGCACCCGGCGCTCGGCCATGGTGGCGCCGGGGATGACGCCGAAGCCGCCGGTGATCACCCGGGTCGGCATGCCCTCGGTGTGCGAGTCGACGGCGTGGAACACGTGACGGCTGCGCATGGGTCACAACTCCCGTACAGGTCGGTTTGGTTGGTGGGGCCGGGCCGGCTGCCCCCGCAGCCGGCCAGGAGGGGGCACGACCAGGGCCTAGGCGAGGCCCTCGGCCAGCGCCTTCTCGGTGGCCGCGCGGACGGCCGCCTCGACCTCCGGGGTGAGCGGCTGGCGCGGCGCCCGGACCGGACCGCCGGGGCGCCCGGCGATGTCCATGGAGAGCTTGATGGCCTGGACGAACTCGGTCTTGGAGTCCCAGCGGAGCAGCGGGTGCAGCGCCTTGTACAGCGGCAGCGCGGTCTCCAGCTCGTGCTTGACGGCGGCGTCGTAGAGCGCCACCGAGGCCTCCGGCAGGGCGTTCGGGTAGCCGGCGATCCAGCCGACCGCGCCCGCCAGCGCGAGCTCCAGCAGCACGTCGTCGGCGCCGATCAGCAGGTCCAGCCCGGGGGCCAGCTCGGCGATCTCGTACGCCCGGCGGACGTCCCCGCTGAACTCCTTGACCGCGACGATCGAGCCCTCGCCGTGCAGCTCGGCGAGCAGCGTGGGGACGAGGTCCACCTTGGTGTCGATCGGGTTGTTGTACGCGACGACCGGCAGGCCCGCCTTGGCCACCTCGGCGTAGTGCGCGCGCACCGAGGCGTGGTCGGCCCGGTAGGCGTTCGGCGGCAGCAGCAGGACGGAGCCGGCGCCGGCCTCGGCGGCCTGCTCGGCCCACCGGCGGGACTCGGCGCTGCCGTACGCGGCGACGCCGGGCATGACCCGGGCGCCGTCCCCGGCCGCCTCGACCGCCACCTCGACGACCCGGGTGCGCTCCTCGGCGGTGAGCGTCTGGTACTCGCCCAGCGAGCCGTTGGGGACGACGCCCTCGCAGCCGGAGTCGATCAGCCAGCGGACGTGCTCGGCGTAGGCGTCGTAGTCGACGGAGTGGTCCGGGCGCAGCGGGATCGTTGTGGCGACCATGATGCCGCGCCAGGGACGGGTGGTGTCGTGCGGGGTGATGGACACGGTGAACTCCTTGGTGAGGTGTGACATTTTATAAGTGGGAACGGGCCGGAGACAAGGTCCCCGGCCCGTCCGTTCGACGACGGGCCGGCTACGAGGCCGGGGACTCCGGGGAGGGCCCCGCCGCCAGTTGCGAGAGCGGCACCGGGCAGCCCAGCGGCCGCCGGTCCGGTCCCGGACCGCCCGACGCCGACCCCGGGGCCGATCCGGCCAGGCAGGCCACGGCCGGACCGCACATCCGCCCCTGGCACCAGCCCATCCCGGCCCGGGTGAGCAGCTTGACGGTGCGCGGGTCGCCCGCGCCCAGGTCGTCCACGGCCTCCCGGATCGCCGCGACCGGTACTTCCTCGCATCGGCAGACGTCGGTGTCCGGGCGCAGCCACCCGGTCCAGCCGGGGCCCGGCCGGTGCGCGGCGGCCATCAGCTCGGCGAAGGCCCGCAGCCGTGAGCGGCGGCGCAGCGTTCCCGCCTCCGGCAGCGCCCCGGCCACGGCGTACGCGGCCAGCTCGCCCTCGGCGAGCGCGAGGTCTGCGCCGCCGACGCCGTTGGTCTCCCCCGCCGACCAGAGGCCGGGCACGCTGGTGCGCAGCCGGGCGTCGACCGCCAGCGCGACCGCGCCGTCCGGCCCGGTCCGGGTCCGCGCGCCCAGCTCGGTGGCCAGGTCGATCTGCGGCAGCAGGCCGTGGCCGACCGCGAGGGCGTCGCAGTCGATCCGCCGCTCGGTGCCGGGCAGCGGCCGCCACCGCGCGTCCAGCCGGGCGACGGTGACGCCGGTGACCCGGTCCGTCCCGTGCGCCTCGACCACGGCGCTGCGCGGCCGCAGCCGTACGCCGTGCCGCAGCAGCGCGCCACCGTGCCCGGCGCCCTCGACCAGCTTGCCGGGGACGCCCGCCAGCACGCCGGGGCGCCGCGCGTACCCGAGGTAGGCGGTGGCCTCGACCACCGCGGGCACCTCGGCGCCCGCGGTGACCAGCGAGGAGGCCGCCGCGAGCAGCAGCGGCCCGCTCCCGGCCACCACGATCCGCCGTCCGGGCAGCACCAGCCCGGCCTTGAGCATCGCCTGGGCACCGCCCGCGGTGACCACCCCGGGCAGGGTCCAGCCGGGGAACGGCAGCTGCCGCTCGTACGCGCCGGTGGCGAGCAGCACCGACCGGGACCGGACGGTGGCCCGGTCGGTGCTCTCCGGCCCGCGGGTGACGTGCGCCGCGAAGCCGTCCCCGGTGCGCTCCAGCGCCCAGACCTGGTGGCCGCCCCGGAAGGCGGCCCGCCCGGCCCGCTCGTGGGCGGCGAGCCGGTCGGCCAGCCCGGTGTAGGCGGACCAGTGGTGGTGCAGCCGGTCCGGACGGGCGGCGCCGAGCCCGGGGGCCGGGTGGCGGTAGTACTGCCCGCCGGTGCCCTGCCCGCCGTCCAGCAGGACGCAGCGCAGCCCGAGGTCGGCGGCGGTGACGGCGGCGGCGAGCCCGGCCGGGCCGGCCCCGATCACCGCGAGGTCGAAGAGCGGGTCGAAGAGCGGGTCGGCGAGGGGGCCGGAAGACGCGTCGGCGGGCGGCCCGAACGACGAGGGGTCAGACGGCGAGGTCGGCACGGCCGTGGCCCTCCTGGGTGGTGACGGTGGTGCCGGGCTCGGCGGGGAGCAGGCAGGTGCGCTGGTTGGGCCGGCCGTCCACGGTGGCCAGGCAGTCGAAGCAGCTGCCGATGCCGCAGAACGCCCCGCGCGGCTTGCCGCCGACCCGGGTGGTGCGCCAGGCGAGCACGCCGTCGGCCCAGAGCGCGGCGGCGATCGTCTGCCCGGGCAGCGCGGGGACGGGTCGCCCGTCGAACTCGATGTGGTGGGCGGGCCCGGGCTCGGCCTCGACCAGCCCGGCGGGGGTGCGGCGGCGCATCGGCGGCGTCTCCAATCCAGGACGGAATCTCGTGCGGAAGGCATCTCGTACGGAACGGCGGGCGGAACAACGGAGGGCACAGCGGCGGAGGGCCGCTCAGGCGGTTCCGACGACCGGGAACCGGTCCGCACGGAACGGCCCGAGGTCCAGCTCCGGCTGCTTGCCGGTGAGCTGCTCGGCGATCAGCAGCCCGGTCGCCGGGGCCAGCCCGATCCCGGCCCCCTCGTGCCCGCAGGCGTGGTGGAGCCCGGGCACCCGGGGGTCCGCGCCGATGGCCGGCAGGTGGTCCGGCAGGTACGGGCGGAAGCCCCGGTAGGCGCGCAGCACGGTGACGTCGGCGAGCACCGGGAAGAGCTCGGCGGCCTGGCCGGCCAGCCGGCGCAGCACCTCCTGGGAGAGCGTGCGGTCGAAGCCGACCCGCTCCCGGCTGGCGCCGATCAGCACCGGCCCGCCCGGGGTGCCCTCGATCACGGCGGAGGTCTCCAGGCCGGCGGAGCCGCTGGCCACGTTGGCCACGTAGTCGGCGGCGTACACCTTGTGCCGGACGACCCGCGGCAGCGGCTCGGTGACGAGGACGAAGCCGCGCCGGGGCATCACCGGCAGGTGCACCCCGGCCAGCGCGGCCAGTTCGCCGCCCCAGGTGCCGGCCGCGTTCACCACGGCGGGAGCGGCCAGCCGGCGGCGGTCGGTCCGCACGCCGCGCACGGCGCCGTCCGGCCCCAGGTCGACCGCCGTCACGGTCTCGCCGGTGATCAGCTCGGCGCCCATCCGGCGGGCCGCGCGCAGCAGGTGCGCGGCGGCCAGGGCGGGCTGAACCTGGGCGTCCTGGGGGTAGTGGAAGCCGCCGGCCAGCCCGGGGGCGAGGTGCGGCTCCAGCTCGCGCAGCCGCTCGCCGGGCACCTCCTCGGCGATCACGCCGACGGCGCGCTGCCCGGCGGCGAAGGCCCGCAGAGCCTCGTGCCCGGCGGCGGTGGAGGCGACCACCACCCCGCCCTTGGGCTCGTACTCGACGGCCTCGCCGAGGTCCTCGGCGAGTTCGCGCCAGAGCCGGGTGCTGAGCAGGGCGAGGTCGAGCTCGGGCCCGGGCTCCTTGTCGGAGACCAGCAGGTTGCCCTCGCCCGCGCCGGTGGTGCCGCCGGCCACCGGCCCGCGGTCCACGACGGCGACGGCGAGCCCGGCGCGGGCGGCGTAGTAGGCGCAGGCGGCACCGACCACTCCGGCGCCGACCACGACGACATCCAGGGGAGGTCTCTCGGTCTTCAGCACGTCAGTAATATGTCACATGCCATCCACCCTGCCAAGACCACCCGCCCGAAACCCGGAAACGCCCCCGACCAGCGGAAAGCCCCGGCCCACCGCTCGAAGCGACGGACCGGGGCTCCCTCAGGGCCCACCGGCTCAGGTGATGTCGTCCAGCTGCTCGTGGCGCGCCGCCGGCACCGGGGCGCTACTGGCCGCCGGGGCCGCCGAGGCCTGGACGGTCTCCGCACCGGCCACCGGCTGGACGGACAGGTCCAGGTGCGAGGCCTCCTCGTCGTCCAGCCCCGCGTCCGGGTTGCGGCGCGCCTTGCGCTTGTCGTTGAAGAGCGCGATCGCCACGGCGACGAAGTACAGCGCCCAGATCGGCGCCGACAGCAGCAGCATGCTGACCGGGTCGGCGCCCGGGGTGGCGAACGCGGCGAACACCGTGATGGCCATGACCATCCCGCGCCACCAGCTGAGCAGCCGCTTGCCGGTCACGATGCCGACCAGGTTGAGCATCACCAGCAGCAGCGGGAACTCGAAGGCCAGGCCGAAGACCAGCACCATCCGGGTGGCGATGTCGAAGTAGTCCTCGGGCGGCAGGATCGGCGTGGTGTCGTTCGGGGTGAACGAGATCAGCATCTCGACCATGGTCGGCATCACCATGATCGCGCAGCCGACACCCGCCAGGAACAGCGGGGCGCCGCAGACCATGAAGAGGACCGCGTACTTCTTCTCGTTCCGGTGCAGACCGGGCGCCACGAAGGCCCACACCTGGTACAGCCAGACCGGGACGGCCGCGACCACACCCGCCGTCAGCGCGACCTTCAGCATCCAGTTGAAGCCCGCGGTGAGCCCGATGTTGGACACCTGGGCGCAGCGCCCGTGGTACTCGCCCGCGTTCTGCTTGTCGCACTGCGGCAGCGGCTGGAGCAGGAAGTGCTCAATCTGCTTGTGGTAGATCGCCGCGATGACCGCGAACAGCACGATCGCCAGGACCGACTTGACCACGCGGTTGCGCAGTTCCCGCAGGTGGTCGGCGAGGGCCATCCGCCCCTCAGGATCCTTTGACGCCTTCGGCGCCTTGGAGAGCTTGCTCAACCCCGGTCCTCAACTCGTGCGTCGAGGCCCGCCGGTCGGCGGGCCTCCGTGGTCGCGTACGTCACGTGCGCCGTGCTCAGCGCGGGCGGTCGCCGTCGGACGCGGTCGTCCCGGCGGCGGGCTCCGCCACCGGACGGGCCGTGGCCGAGGCTCCCGGAGCGGCCTGGACCGTCTTGACCTGGTCGCCCGCCACCGGCGGCGCGGCGGCCTGCGCCGCTTCCCCGGACTTCCCGTCCGAACGCATCGCCTTGGCCTCGCTCTTCAGGATCCGCAGCGACTGCCCCAGCGACCGCGCCACCTCCGGCAGCCGCTTGGCTCCGAACAGCACGATGGCGAGTACCACGATCACCACGATCCCGGTCATCGAGATGCGCATGCGCGACCACCTTCAGTCATGGCGGCCCGACGGGCCGTCCGCTGCGGATGGTAACCGCTGCGGATGACGCCACGACGACGGCCGCCCGAACAGGACAGCGGCCCCCGCTACACGGTTCTCAGGAGCCATCTGAGAGCGTAACCCGCCCCTACCTCCCCGCAGCAGCCCCCGTACCGGGAACGGCTTCGCCGTGCTACGGCGGCCGGCGCTACGCCCGGCCCGGCATCGCGTCCGCGAGGTCCTCCGCGGCCGAGGCCAGCGCCCGCGCCGCCGTGTCCACGCCCTTGGCCAGCGCCCGCACGTCCAGCCAGAGCCGGATCGCGAGGACCCCCAGGACCAGCAGGCCCGCGGTGGCGAGCAGGACGGCGGCGACGAGCATCCAGGACATGCGCCCCACCCTATACGGGCTCGGCGCCCGTCCCTCGGATCAGCCGAGGCCCGCCCCGCCCCACAGGACGAGGCGCTACCCCTCGGCCGGGACGAGCCGCATGGTGCGCACCCCCGCCCCGGTGAGCGCCTCGACGATCTTCTCCCCGGCCTGCTTGCGCACCGCCGCCCCGCACAGCGGGCAGCCGAAGCTGTAGTGCGCCTGGGCCGGGGTGCGACCGAGGGTCAGCCGGAACTCCTCGGCCGGGAGCTCCACCTTCTCCCGGCACTCCGAGCAGTACACCTTGAATCTGGTCCCGGGTTCCACCGCTCAGACCTGCCCCTCCCCGTAGGCGGCCAGCGCCTCCCGCGCGGCCGAGCGCGCCTGCTCGGCCAGTTCGGGCGGCGAGACGATCCGGCCGTCCCGGCCCAGCCGCAGCGCCAGCGGGCGCAGCTGGGAGGGGTCGGCGCTGCGCAGGGTGATCCGCAGCCCGCCGTCGGGCAGTTCCTCGGCCCGGTCGTGGGTGTAGTACTCGGCCACCCAGCGCCCGCCGGAGGAGACCTCGACGACCACCTCGGGGTCGTCCGCCGCCGGGTTGACCAGCCCGCCGCTGAGGTCGCGGGGCTCGCGCCGGGGCGGGTCGGCGGGGACGTCCAGCACGCGGATCTCGGCGACCCGGTCCAGCCGGAACATCCGGTGGTCCTCGGAGGTGCGGCACCAGGCCTCGAGGTAGGTGTGGCCCTCGGTGAGCAGCCGGATCGGGTCGACCTCGCGCTCGGTCATCCCGCCGCGCCCGTGCGAGTAGTAGCGCAGCCAGAGCCGGCGGCCCTCGCTGAGCGCGCGGTCGATGTCGGCGAACACGTGGCTCTCCGCCTCGAAGGTGACGCCGACCCGGGCGCTGCCCTCGGCGCTCTCCCCCGCGGCGTTCTCGATCTTGGCGACGGCCCGGGTGAGGGCCTCCCGGTCCCCGGCCCGCAGTCCGGGCAGCCCGGCCACCGCGCGGGCGGCCACCAGCAGCGCGGTCGCCTCGTCGGAGGCCAGCCGCAGCGGCTGGGCCACGTCGTCGACGTTGTGCCACCAGATCCGCTCGCCGTCGGTGTCGATGTCGAGCAGGTCACCGCCGCGGAAGCTGGTGCCGCACATCGGCAGCACGTTGAGGTCGCCGATCAGCTCGCGCTCGCTGATCCCGAAGGCCCTGGCCACCTCGGCGACCTCGGCCCCGGGCCGCTCGCGCAGGTAGGTGACCAGCGACAGCATCCGCCTGGTCTGGTCGATCGCATTACTCACGCCCGCACACCTTCCACGTCCAGCCCAGCGACCGCCCGCAGCCGGTCGACCACATCCGCCCGCAGCTCCTCCGGCCCGAGCACCAGCACGTCCGGCCCGAACTCCGCCAGGTCGGCGCCCAGCCCGTTGCCGTACGGGATCTCCAGCTCGTCCCAGACCTCGTCCACCCGGGTGGTGTTCAGCGCCTTGGTGCGCAGCGGGAAGCCGGCGCCCCGGCGGACCCGCACGGTCGCGGTGGCGGTGGCGCCCTCCCCCGCGAACTTCGCCACGGTGGCCCGGACGTCCACGTGCTCGGGGACGGTGCCGAGGAAGGCCCCGTTCTTGGCGCGCACCTTGCCGGTGATCCGGCTGAGCCGGAACACCCGGGCGTCGCCGCGGTCGCGGTCGTACCCGGCCAGGTACCAGTGCCCGCGCCAGCACTCCAGCGCCCACGGCTCGACGCTGCGCTGCTCGACGGCGGCGGCGCCGGCCTTGCGGTACTCGAAGGTGACCGGCCGGCGGTCCCGGGCGGCGGTGAGCAGCGGCTCGAACGCGGCCTCCCGGGCGGGGATGCGCGGCTCCAGGGCGGTGCGGCCCTCGGTCTCGGCGAACGGCACCCCGGCCGCGCGCAGCTTCTGCAGCGCGCCGCTGGCCGCGCCGGACATCTTGGCCTGCTGCCAGACCCGGGCGGCCAGGGTCAGCGCGGCCGCCTCCTCGGCGTCCAGCGCGATCTCGGGCAGCCGGTTGCGGTCGGCCCGGGCCAGGTAGCCGAGCTCGCCGTCCAGGGCGCTCTCGTCGACGTCGATCACCAGGCCGAGCTCGCGCAGGTCGTCCTTGTCCCGCTCGAACATCCGGTTGAAGGCGTCCTCGCTGGCGCCCTGCCAGGCCTCGCGGTACGCCTCGATGGATTCCCGCAGCTCCTTCTTGGAGAGCGGACGTCTGGTGTTCATCAGGCACAGGGCGAGATTCATCAGCCGCTCTGCCTTGGCGATCGCCATCGCTGACCCTTCCGGTGTGCCGCGCCGTGCGCGGGGTGCGCCAACCGGGCGATCACCACCCGGCGGGACCGACCGTACCGGTAGCGGTACGCACTGCAAAAGCGGCCTCCCGCACCCCGTCCCCGCGCGGTGCCGTCCCGGCCCGGGCAAGCCCGTGGACCGGGCCCGGACAAGCCCGTGGGCCGGGCCCCCGGAGGGGTCCGGCCCACGGTGCGAGCAGGCTCAGACGGCCAGCAGGTCGACCACGAAGATCAGGGTCGAGCCGGCCGGGATGGCCGGGGTCGGCGACTGGTTGCCGTACGCCAGGTGCGCCGGGATGGTCAGCTCGCGGCGGCCACCGACCTTCATGCCGACGACGCCCTGGTCCCAGCCCTTGATGACCCGGCCGCCGCCCAGCGGGAAGCGGAACTCGTTCGGGCTCCGGTTCCAGCTGGCGTCGAACTCCTCGCCGGTCTCGAAGGTCACGCCGACGTAGCGGACGCTGACGTTCTGGCCCTTCTTGGCCTCCGCGCCGTCGCCGACGACGATGTCGCGGATCTGCAGCTCCGCCGGGGCGTCCCCGATCGGGAAGTCGATCTCGGGCTTCTCGTTGAGGTTGACGCTCACAGTCCCTCTTCTCACGTTTCGCGTTGCATTCACGACCAAGCGGCGGGCGCCCGCACCCGGCCCACCCGCACGACGGTGCGGGCGGACCACGGTACCGGCGCCCGCCGCCCGTCCGGGTCCGGCCACGCGGCCGGACCCGGAGGTCACACGCACACCATTGTCACCCGAAAGTGGATCAGCCCTGACCGGCGTCCAGGATGTCCACCACGAAGACCAGCGTCGCGCCGGGCGGGATGTCGCCCTGGCCCTTGTCGCCGTAGCCCAGCGCGGCCGGGATCACCAGCTCGACCCGGCTGCCCACGGTCTGGCCCTCCAGCCCCTGGTCCCAGCCCGGGATGACCTGGCCGCCGCCGACCGGGAAGGTGAACGCCTGGCCCTTGCTGAGCGAGGAGTCGAAGACCTTGCCGTCCTTGAACAGCGCGCCGGTGTACTGGACGACGACCTTCTCGCCCTTCTCCACCTTCGGCCCGGTGCCCTTGATCAGGACGTGGGACTTCAGCTCGGTCGGGTCCTTGGCGCCGGCCACCGGGGTGATCTCGGCCGGCTTCTTGCCGTTGTCCTTGACCTGGGGGAAGTCGGCCGGCGGCGGGGTGACCGTGCCGCTGAGCACCGCGTCGGGCGCGTTGGCGTTGCGGATGTCGATCACGAAGATCAGGTTGTCCTTCGCCCCGATCGACATGTCGGCCTTGCCCTGGGGGCCGAAGGCGGCGGCCGGCGGGGCCACCACCAGCAGCCGGCTGCCGGCCTTCTTCCCGACCACGGCCTGGTCCAGGGCCGGGATCAGCGCGTCGGTGCCCGCCTGGAAGATCTGCGGCTTGCCGTTGGCGTCGTACGAGCTCGGGATGTCCTTGCCGGTGTTCCAGTCCTTGGCGGTGTAGTCCACCGAGGTCCAGGAGTTCTTCTCGACCTTGGCGCCGGAGCCCTCGGAGAGCACCTTGACCACGAAGGAGCCGTCGGAGGCCTCGCCCGGCACCTGGATCTCGGCCTTCTTGCCGAAGTCACCGGTGACGGTCGGCAGCACCTTGGCGCTGTCCTTGATCGGCGGCACCGGCTCGGCGCTCGGCGTGGGCGGCGCGGTCTTGGCCGCGTCCGGCTTGGCCGCGGTGGCGTCCTTGTCCCCGCCGTCCTTGTTGACCAGGTACAGCGTCACGGCGCTGCCGGCCAGCAGCACGGCCAGCACGGTGCCGAGGATCACACCGAGCCTGCCGACTCCCGGCGGGTTCTCGTCGTACCCGGCCTCGGAGGTGTCGGCCCGGCGCACCGTGGACGCGAAGATCTGCGGGGCCTCGTCCGTCTTCGTCCCGCCCTGGGCGCGCGGGGCCTCGCCGGGCTGCGCCCAGCCGGCCTGCTGCTTCAGGATCGACGGCGGGACGACGATCGACTCGCCGTCCCCCGGGAGCGGGCCGCCGGGACGAGAGGCCGCCGGGTCACCCGCAGCGCTGTCGTTGGCCGCGGTGCCGGCCCCGCCCGGGCTCGGCGTCTTCTCAGTCATGACTCCCCATCCATCTCGCCACAGGTCTTCCAGGTCTGCGTCCGGCGTGCTGAGCGCCGGCCTGCCGTCGCACCGCCCGCCCCGGACCTTGGCGCCGGGCGGCGCCTGCCACAGCGCGAGGGCAGTATGACAGCTAAGGATGAGGACGGACGCTTCGTTGTACGAGCGTCCGCCCAAGCGTACGGAATCCCCCCGGTGACTTCCTAGTGTTCCTAGTGTGTGCCTGACAATTCGCGCACCCGGCGGGAATCGTCAGGCACGCCCTACACCGCTTCCAGGATGTCGATCACGAAGACCAGCGTGGAGTTCGCGGGGACGGCGCCCTGCGCCTTGTCCTGGTAGCCGAGCGCGGGCGGCACCACGAGCAGCACCCGGCTGCCGACGTTCTGCCCGACCAGCCCCTTGTCCCAGCCCTCGATCACGCTGCCGGTTCCGATCTGCACGGCCTGCGCGCCGCCGTGCGTCCAGGAGGCGTCGAACTGCTGGCCGTTGCTCCACAGCACCCCGGTGTACTGCACCACCAGGGTCTGCCCGCTCTTGACCTGCTTGCCCTCGCCCTTGATCAGCACCGCCTGCTGCAGGTCGGTGGGCGCGGCCTGCCCGGCCGGGACGGTGATCGTCGCCGGCGCCTTGCCGTTGTCCTTGACCTGCGGCAGCGTCGCGGCGGGCTCGGTCATGTTCCCGGTCAGCGCGGAGTCCTGCGGCAGGCTCTCCACGATGTCCAGCACGAACACCACGGTGTCGTTCTTGTTGACCCCGAGCTGGCCGGAGCCCTGCTCGCCGAAGGCCGCCGCCGGCGGCGCCACCACCAGCAGCCGGCTGCCCACCTTCTTGCCGATCACGCTCTGGTCCAGCGCCGGCACCAGCTGCCCGCTGCCGGCCTGGTAGAGCTGCGGCTTGCCGTTGTCGTCGTACGAGCTGGGCAGGTCCTTGCCGGTGGTCCAGTCCTTCGCGGTGTAGTTGACCGTGACCCAGTCGCCCTTGTTGACGGTGGAACGCTCGCCCTCGGTGACCGTGTTCACCACGAACTGGCCGGTGGGCTGCCGGCCCTCCGGGATGGTGATGGTCGCCTTGCTGCCGAATCCGCCACCCGAAAGGGTGGGCATCGGCGAGGCCTCGCCGACCGGCGCCGGCACCGTCGGGGCGGCGCTCGCCGGGGACGGGGTCGCCGGGCCGGCCGCCTTGGGGGAACTGCTGCAGGCGACCGCCAGCAGTAGCGGCAGGGTGAGAAGCAAACCGGCGGTGCGGCGCACGGTGGTCCTAACTGTCGGTCGAAGTCGGCTCTCCTGACTCGACGGACAGCGTATGCCCGGCACGCGTCCGGCCCCGGTAGACACCACCGGGGCCGGTCACGACCTTGATCACGACGGCGGCGCGGGCTACATCCCCGCGATGAGCTTCTCCACCCTCTCGTCCACCGAACGGAACGGGTCCTTGCACAGCACCGTGCGCTGCGCCTGGTCGTTCAGCTTCAGGTGCACCCAGTCCACCGTGAAGTCCCGGCGCTGCTCCTGCGCCCGGCGGATGAAGTCCCCGCGCAGCCGGGCCCGGGTGGTCTGCGGCGGGATCGACTTGGCCTCGAAGGTCTTGAGGTCGGTGGTCACCCGCTGCGCCTGGTTCTTGGCCTGGAGCAGGTAGAACAGGCCGCGCCGGCGGTGGATGTCGTGGTACGCGAGGTCGATCTGCGCCACCCGCGGGTTGGACATGCTCATCTGGTGCTTCTCGCGGTAGCGCTCGATGAGCTTGTACTTCATGATCCAGTCGATCTCGGTGGCCACCCCGTCCAGCCGCTCGCTGCGGACGGCCTCCAGGGTGCGGCCCCACAGGTCGAGGATCCGGGCGACGGTGCCGGTGTTGATGCCCTTGCGGTCGGCGAACTCCAGGGCCTTGGTGTAGTACTCCTCCTGGATGTCCAGCGCGCTGGCCTCGCGGCCGTTGGCGAGCCGCACCTGGTGGGTCCCGGTGAGGTCGTGGCTGACCTCGCGGATCGCCCGGATCGGGTTCTCCAGGGTGAGGTCGCGCATCACCACGCCGGCCTCGATCAGCCGCAGCACCAGGTCGGTGGCGCCGACCTTGAGCAGCGTCGTGGTCTCGGACATGTTGGAGTCGCCGACGATCACGTGCAGCCGGCGGTAGCGCTCGGCGTCCGCGTGCGGCTCGTCCCTGGTGTTGATGATCGGCCGCGAGCGGGTGGTGGCGGAGCTGACGCCCTCCCAGATGTGCTCGGCCCGCTGGCTGACGCAGAAGACCGCGCCGCGCGGGGTCTGCAGCACCTTGCCGGCGCCGCAGATCAGCTGCCGGGTGACCAGGAAGGGGATCAGCACGTCGGCCAGCCGGGAGAACTCGCCGTGCCGGGCCACGCAGTAGTTCTCGTGGCAGCCGTACGAGTTCCCGGCCGAGTCGGTGTTGTTCTTGAAGAGGTAGACGTCGCCGGCGATGCCCTCCTCGTGCAGCCGCCGCTCGGCGTCCACCAGGAGGCCTTCGAGGATGCGCTCCCCGGCCTTGTCGTGGGTCACCAGCTCGACCACGTCGTCGCACTCGGGGGTGGCGTACTCGGGGTGAGAGCCGACGTCGAGGTAGAGCCGGGCGCCGTTGCGCAGGAAGACGTTGCTGCTGCGGCCCCAGGAGACGACCCGGCGGAACAGGTACCGCGCGACCTCGTCCGGCGACAGCCGCCGCTGCCCGCGGAACGTGCAGGTCACGCCGTACTCGTTCTCCAGCCCGAAAATCCGGCGGTCCATGAGCACTCCATTCTGGTCGGAGCTGTCCGAAACCGCCTCCACGACGACTGGGCCGCCGCAGGGGCATCGGAGTCCCGCACGGCGGGCTGCGCCGTCGTACGGGACTCCGCCGTACTACTCGTCCGACGGCGTGGCCGCCGCCGGCTTCTCGTCGTCGTCCGCCTCGGCGGACTGGTCCCCGTCGAGCAGCCGGCCGAGCTGGTTGCCGAGGATCCGCTTGAACTTGCGCTGCTGGAAGCGCTGGCGGTCGAGGACCGCCACCTCCAGCTGCTCCGGGGTGAGGCTGCGCGGGCTGCCGCCGTTGGGGTCCCGGGCGAGCGAGTCGACCGCGACCTTCACCGCCTCGGTGAGGCTCATGCCCACGCGGTGGCGCTGGCCCAGGTAGTTGCCGATCGAGTCGGCGTTGCCGCCGACCACCACGTAGTTCTTCTCGTCGACGACCGAGCCGTCCGGCGTGAGCCGGTAGATCTGGTCGTTGTCGGCGGTCTTGCCGACCTCGGCGACGATCAGCTCGACCTCGTACGGCTTCTCGCCGACCGAGGAGAAGATGGTGCCCAGGGTCTGGGCGTACACGTTGGCCAGGCCCCGGGCCGTGACGTCGGCCCGGTCGTAGGAGTAGCCGCGCAGGTCGGCGTAGCGGACGCCGCCGATGCGCAGGTTCTCGAACTCGTTGTAGCGCCCGACCGCCGCGAAGGCGATCTTGTCGTAGATCTCGGAGACCTTGTGGAGCGCCCTGGAGGTGTTCTCCGCGACGAAGACGATGCCCTCGGCGTAGGTGAGCACGACCACGCTGCGGCCGCGCGCGATGCCCTTGCGGGCGTACTCCGCGCGGTCCGCCATGGCCTGCTGGGGCGAGACGTAGAACGGTGTCGACACCGGCGGTCGTCCCTTTCCTGTGAGGTGATGGCTAGATCAGCGGGGCCTGCGGGCCGTTGGGGTGGGTCAGGCGCTCGTCGGTGATGGCGACGACGACTTCGGTGACCTCCGCCTCGGTGAGCCGGCGGAAGCCGTCCTCGGTGATCAGCGAGACGATCGGGAAGATCTTGCGGGCGAGGTCCGGGCCGCCGGTGGCGGAGTCGTCGTCCGCCGCGTCGTAGAGGGCCTGGACGACCAGGGTGACGGCCTGGTCCGCGGTCAGGCCGTCGCGGTAGAGCTTCTTCATCGAGCCGCGGGCGAAGACCGAGCCCGAACCGGTGGCGGCGAAGCCGCGCTCCTCGGAACGCCCGCCGGTGACGTCGTAGTTGAAGATCCGGCCGCGGCCGCGGTCCAGGTCGTAGCCCGCGAAGATCGGCACGACCGCGAGGCCCTGCATCGCCATGCCCAGGTTGCCCCGGATCATGGTGGTGAGGCGGTTGGCCTTGCCCTCCAGGGAGAGCGTGGCGCCCTCGATCTTCTCGTAGTGCTCCAGCTCCAGCTGGAACAGCCGGACCATCTCGACCGCGAGCCCGGCGGTGCCGGCGATGCCGACCGCGCTGTACTCGTCGGCCGGGAAGACCTTCTCGATGTCGCGCTGGGCGATCACGTTGCCCATCGTCGCGCGGCGGTCACCGGCGATCACGACACCGCCGTCGAAGACCGCGGCCACGATCGTGGTCCCGTGCGGCGCCTCGACCACCGAGCCCTCGGGCAGCCCCCGGCCGCCCGGGAGCAGCTCGGGCTTGTGCTCGGCGAGGAAGTCGAGGAACGAGGACGACCCCGGGGTCAGGAAGGCAGCCGGTAGACGCCCGGTGCCACGAGTGTTGGCTTCCACACGATTCCTTCCAGGTAGCTTGA
Source organism: Kitasatospora xanthocidica (assembly GCF_014656195.1). Taxonomy (GTDB): domain Bacteria; phylum Actinomycetota; class Actinomycetes; order Streptomycetales; family Streptomycetaceae; genus Kitasatospora; species Kitasatospora xanthocidica. The sequence continues at coordinate 120,661 of NZ_BNBY01000017.1, forward strand.
AGCTCGCGTTGCCCGCACCCTACCCGCCCGACGATCACTGTCCACGGGTGGTGGGGAGGTGCCGGGCGGCCGGGCGGCGAGCGCCGCCCGACCGCCCTCGACGGTCGCGACCGTGAATTCCCGATGACCGGTACGGGCTATTGCCCGCCCTTCTGCACGAATCCACGCACGAAATCTTCCGCATTCGACTCGAGGACCTCGTCGATTTCGTCCAGCACCGCGTCGACGTCGTCGCTCAGCTTTTCCTGGCGCTCCTTGAGGTCGTCGGAATTCTGCGTTTCGGCAGCCTGCTCCTCGACCTCCTCGGAGGAACGGTTTGCCCGCTGCTGGCCGCCGCCGGTGTCCTTGCTCGCCATTTCCCTCACCCCGCTCGATTCGTCTGGCACGGTTTGGTCGGTTGGGTCGTTGCCGGTTGCACCGACCCTATACACAAGGTGCGACTGCCGCTCCCGGTTTGCCGGTGGCGCTTCCTGTCCAACACCCGCTGCCACCCCGGATGATTCCCATTCGGCGGACGTTCACCCGTGGTGATCGAAAAGTTACCCGCCGGAGAGCACCCGGAGCAGGTCCTCCGCCGTGCGGCAGCGGTCCAGCAGCTCCTTGACGTGGTTGCGCGTCCCGCGCAGCGGCTCCAGCGTGGGCACCCGCTGCAACGAGTCCCGGCCCGGCAGGTCGAAGATCACCGAGTCCCAGGAGGCCGCCGCGACGTGGTCCGCGTACTGCTCCAGGCAGCGCCCGCGGAAGTAGGCCCTGGTGTCCTCCGGGGGCTTGGAGACGGCCCGCTCGACCTCGTCCTCGGTCAGCAGCCGCTCGAAGCGTCCACGGGCCACCAGGCGGTTGTAGAGGCCCTTCTCAGGCCGCACGTCGCTGTACTGGAGGTCGACCAGCTGCAGCCGGGAGTTGGACCACTCCAGGGCGTCCCGGCTGCGGTAGCCCTCCAGGATCTCCCGCTTGGCGATCCAGTCCAGCTCCTTGGAGAGCGACATCGGGTCGCGCTCCAGCCGGCCCAGGACGTCCTCCCAGCGCGTCAGCACGTCCACCGTCTGCTCGTCCGCGTCGTTGCCGAAGCGGTCCTCGACGTACTTGCGGGCCAGCTCGAAGTACTCGAGCTGGAGCTGGACGGCGGTGAGCCTGCGCCCGTTCCGCAGGGTGATCAGGTGTTTGAGGGTCGGGTCGTGGGAGACCCGGTGCAGGGTCCGCACCGGCTGGTCGACGGCGAGGTCGGCGGCGATGAAGGAGTCCTCGATCATCGACAGGACCAGCGCGGTGGTGCCCAGCTTGAGGTAGGTGGAGATCTCGGAGAGGTTGGCGTCCCCGATGATCACGTGCAGCCGGCGGTACTTCTCCGCGTCGGCGTGCGGTTCGTCCCGGGTGTTGATGATCGGCCGCTTGAGCGTGGTCTCCAGGCCGACCTCGACCTCGAAGTAGTCCGCCCGCTGGCTGATCTGGAAGCCGTGCGCCGAGCCGTCCTGGCCGATGCCGACCCGGCCGGCGCCGGTCACCACCTGGCGGGAGACGAAGAACGGGGTCAGGTGGCGCACGATGTCGGCGAACGGCGTCGCCCGCTTCATCAGGTAGTTCTCGTGGGTGCCGTAGGAGGCGCCCTTGTTGTCGGTGTTGTTCTTGTACAGGTGGATGTTCTGCCCGTTGGGCAGCTCCAGCGCGCGCTGCGCCGCGGCCGCCATGATCCGCTCGCCCGCCTTGTCCCAGAGCACGGCGTCGCGCGGGTTGGTCACCTCGGGCGAGCTGTACTCGGGGTGCGCGTGGTCCACGTAGAACCGGGCCCCGTTGGTGAGGATGACGTTGGCCAGGCCGATGTCCTCGTCGGTCAGCTGGCTGGCGTCCGCCACCTCGCGCGCCAGGTCGAAGCCCCGCGCGTCGCGCAGCGGATTCTCCTCCTCGAAGTCCCAGCGGGCCCGCCGTGCCCGGTGCATCGCCGCCGCGTACGCGTTGACGATCTGGGACGAGGTGAGCATGGCGTTGGCGTTGGGGTGGCCGGGCACGGAGATTCCGTACTCGGTCTCGATGCCCATCACTCGCCGTACGGTCATGCGGCCCTCCTTGCCCGGTGCGCCGCCCCCGGCGGGCGGAGCACGCTGACGTACCGCTGAACAACACCGGCGCCGGCCATCTGACCGCGGACGGTGGGTCGAGCCTAGGTCCAGGCGCGGGACGGCGGCCCCCGAGACGCGCCGTCCGGCTGCGGGGCCGCGAGGCGCCACAGCCGGACGGTGTGCGTACAGCTCCGGGGACCGCTGCCGGCCCGGGTAACCGCGTGCTTACAGGTACTGCCCCGTGTTGGCGACGGTGTCGATCGAGCGGCCGGACTCGGCGCCCTGCTTGCCGGTGACCAGCGTGCGGATGAAGACGATCCGCTCGCCCTTCTTGCCGGAGATGCGGGCCCAGTCGTCCGGGTTGGTGGTGTTCGGGAGGTCCTCGTTCTCCTTGAACTCGTCCACGCAGGCGGCGAGCAGGTGGGAGACGCGCAGACCGCGCTGACCGTGGTCGAGGAAGTCCTTGATGGCCATCTTCTTCGCGCGGTCGACGATGTTCTGGATCATCGCGCCGGAGTTGAAGTCCTTGAAGTACAGGACCTCCTTGTCACCGTTGGCGTAGGTGACCTCCAGGAAGCGGTTCTCCTCCGTCTCGGAGTACATCCGCTCCACCACCGACTGGATCATCGCGGCCACCGTGGCCGCGACGGAGCTGTCGTGCTCCTTGAGGTCGTCCGGGTGGAACGGCAGCGAGTCCTTGAGGTACTTGGAGAAGATGTCCTTCGCGGCCTCGGCGTCCGGGCGCTCGATCTTGATCTTGACGTCCAGGCGGCCGGGCCGCAGGATCGCCGGGTCGATCATGTCCTCGCGGTTCGAGGCGCCGATGACGATGACGTTCTCCAGGCCCTCCACACCGTCGATCTCGGCGAGCAGCTGCGGGACGATGGTGTTCTCCACGTCCGAGCTGACACCGGAACCGCGGGTGCGGAACAGCGACTCCATCTCGTCGAAGAAGACGATGACGGGCGTGCCCTCGCTGGCCTTCTCCCGGGCCCGCTGGAAGACCAGGCGGATCTGCCGCTCGGTCTCGCCGACGTACTTGTTGAGCAGCTCCGGGCCCTTGATGTTGAGGAAGTAGCTCTTCCCCTGGGGCCGGCCGGTCACCTCGGCGACCTTCTTGGCCAGCGAGTTGGCGACCGCCTTGGCGATCAGCGTCTTGCCGCAGCCGGGCGGGCCGTAGAGCAGGACGCCCTTCGGCGGGCGCAGCTCGTACTCCTTGAAGAGGTCGGCGTGCAGGTACGGCAGCTCGACCGCGTCGCGGATCAGCTCGATCTGGTTGCTGAGGCCGCCGATCTGGCGGTAGTCGATGTCCGGGACCTCCTCGAGGACCAGCTCCTCGACCTCGGACTTCGGCACGACCTCGTACACGTAGCCGGAGCGGGGCTCCAGCAACAGGGCGTCCCCCGCCCGGATGGTGAGCTCGCGCAGCGGCTCCGCGAGGCGCACCACGCGCTCCTCGTCGGTGTGGCCGAGAACCAGGGCTCGCTCGCCGTCCTCCAGGACCTCCTTGAGGGTGACGATCTCGCCGATGCGCTCGAAGGCCATCGCGTCCACGATGTTGAGGGCCTCGTTGAGCATCACCTCCTGGCCGCGCCGCAGCTCGTCGAGGGCGACGTTGGGGCTGACGTTCACACGGAGCTTCCGCCCGCCGGTGAAGATGTCGGCGGTCCCGTCCTCGTTCGCGTCGAGGAAGGTGCCGAAGCCCGCCGGGGGCTGTGCCAGCCGGTCCACTTCCTCCTTGAGGGCCACGATCTGGTCGCGGGCCTCACGCAGGGTGGAGGCGAGCCGTTCGTTCTGGGCGGACACGCCGGCCAGGTTGGTCTGGAGCTCGACGATCCGCTCTTCGAGGATTCTCGAATTGCGCGGCGAGTCGGCGAGCTTGCGGCGCAGCACGGCGATTTCCTGCTCAAGGTACGAGACCTGAGCGGCCTCGTCGGAACCACGAGCGGGCCTGCCGGTGCTGCGGTTGTAGTCGTCATCGTGGGCTGCCACGGTCCTCACCTCCTCCGGGGAGCTGGACGCTTCCAGACCCTACCTGGGACCAGGGGTCCGTAAACCCCTAGATCAAGAAAGATGGAACGGGCGTGTCCGATCTTCGCCCCAGCGTGCTTCCCCTCTGCTAAGGGGATACCCACCGCGCACCGCCCAAAGCGGGCCAGATGTATCGTCGAGCGAAGTGATATCCGATCGCGACCACGACGCGAGGTCCGATCGTTGTACGAATGGCGGGATTGCTCCCAGAAATGGGCGACCCGGGACAGAAACGGCAGGGAACCATGTCGGTGACCGAGCAGACTGCGGCGACGACCGAGGCGCTGGAGGTGTGGATCGACCAGGATCTGTGCACCGGCGACGGCATCTGCGTCCAGTACGCACCGGAGGTCTTCGAGCTGGACATCGACGGCCTGGCGTACGTGAAGGGCGAGGACGACGAGCTGCGCCAGCAGCCCGGGGAGACCGCCCCGGTGCCGCTGACGCTCCTTCAGGACGTGGTGGACTCGGCGAAGGAGTGCCCCGGCGACTGCATCCACGTGCGCCGGGTCGCCGACCGGGTCGAGGTGTACGGCCCGGACGCGGAGTGAGGGTAGTGAGGGTGTAGGGCCGGGCCGCTCAGGCCTGGCCCGCCGGGGCGGCGGCCTGGGAGCGTTCCCAGCCGCCGCCCTTGCGCGTCCAGGTGAGGTCGAGTGAGATGTCGGGGCGGAAGCGCGGCACGTCCTCGCTCGAATACCCCTGCGCGTGGCCGGTGATGGCGCCGTCCGAACGCACCGCGAGCCGGCTCACGGTGAGGTTCTCGCGCTCGGTGAGCAGGGTGGCCAGGACCGTCGGGCGGTCGCCGGGGCCGAAGCCGAGCAGGAAGACGGAGTCCGGCGGGGTGCCGGTCTCGGCGCCGCAGTGCGCGGCGACCACCGTGCCGGGGCGTCCGTCGCCCAGCCGGGCGGGCACGCTGATCGCCGTCCTGACCGGGAACGGTCCGCAGTCGAGCGGGAGTTGGGCCAGGGCCGGATCGGGGGCCGCGGTCGCGGCGAGGGCCGCGGGGGCGCCGTGGGCGGGCACCGGGGTGCCGGTCGCCGGGGAGGCCGCGAGGGCCGCGCCCACCACCGCCCCGCAGCCGGCCAGGGCCACGGCCCAGTGCCAGGGCGCGGTCCGGGCGTGCCCGGACCGGGGGCCGCCCCGCGGTGTCTGCTGTCCAACCGTCGCCGTCGTCCCGACCGCGGTCTCCACCAGGCGTCCCCTCCAGAGTTCCAGGAGCTGGTCCGTTCGAGCGAGCATCGTCCCACACCGTGCCGGTGAACTCACGGCCGGGGAGCGCGTCATGGGGCAGGCCCACCCACGGCCCGCCGGGGAGCCCGTCATGGAACGGGCCTCCACCGAAGCCCGGCCGGCGAGCCGAAGGGGCGCGCCGGTGCCGAAAGGGAGAAGCGAGGAGGCCCGAGGGACGAGGGCCTTGGAGCGCCGACCGTCGGCACCGGGTCCGAGCGCCCCGGAGGCGAGCCGGCCACAAAAAAGGGGGCAGGGGCGGCACGAGATCGCTCGTGCCGCCCCTTGAGTCGGTACCGCGGAGGCTCAGCCCAGGTCGGGCTGGTCGTCCTCGCCGGCGCGGGCCGCCTTGCGGGCGGCGGCGCGCTCCTTGAGGGACGCCTCGGGCGACCCGTTGTCGTAGTCCTCGCCGTACGCGCCCTTGGCCGGGCGGCGGCGGCGCAGCGGCGGCTCCACGCCGTCCGCCAGGCGGCGGGCGGTGAGCAGGAAGCCGGTGTGGCCGATCATCCGGTGGTCCGGGCGGACCGCCAGGCCTTCCAGGTGCCAGGTGCGGACCATGGTCTCCCAGGCCTGCGGCTCGGTGTAGGTGCCGTGCTCGCGCAGCGCCTCGACGGTCTTCGACATCTGCGTGGTGGTGGCCACGTAGCAGCAGATGAGGCCGCCGGGGACGAGCGCCTTGGAGGCGACGTCCAGGCACTCCCAGGGGGCCAGCATGTCGAGGATGACGCGGTCGACGTCGGTCTCGACCAGGTTGTCCTGGAGGTCGCCGACGGTGAGCTTCCACGCCGGGTGCGGGCCGCCGAAGTAGCGCTCCACGTTGCCCTGGGCGATGTCGGCGAAGTCCTGCCGGCGCTCGTAGGAGGCCAGCATGCCCTGCTCGCCGACGGCGCGCAGCAGGTAGGTGCTGAGCGCGCCCGAGCCGACTCCGGCCTCGACCACGCGGGCACCGGCGAAGATGTCGGCCATCGCCAGGATCTGCCCCGCGTCCTTGGGGTAGATCACGGCGGCGCCGCGCGGCATGGACAGGACGTAGTCGGGGAGCAGGGGGCGCAGCGCGAGGTACGGGACGTTCCCCGTGGTGCGCACGACCGTGCCCTCGGGGGCGCCGATCAGCTCGTCATGCGGGAACGCACCCTTGTGGGTGTGGAACTGGTTCCCGGCCTGGAGCGTGAACGTGTAGTGGCGACCCTTGGGGTCGGTCAGCTGGACCTGGTCCCCGACCTGGAAGGGCCCGCGTCGGCGGGTGGCACCGGTCGGTTCGGACATACGCACAATCCTAAGGGAAGCGGACCGCCCCGCCTCACCAGCCCCTGGCGGCGGCCGTCGTCCCGGGCGTCACCGGCCGCTGACGGCCGAGGTCAGGCGCTGCTCGATGTCGCTGAGCGCGGCGACGCCGTACACCCGGCCGTCGGCCTCGACGACCAGGTACTCCCCCGCCGGGGTGGCCTGGACGGCCCGCAGCAGGTCCTCGCCGGCCAGGTCGGCGTCCAGCCGCAGGCCGGGCTCCAGGTCGCGGGCGTACGGGCCGACGGCGACCCAGGGGCGGCGGTGCTCCGGCACCTCCCGCGCCTTGGACTCCCGGAGGATGGCGATCGGCTCGCCCCGGCCGTCCACCACGACCACGGCGCCGGCCCGGGCCTCGCGGGCGCGGCGCATCGCCTCACCGAGCGAGGTGTCGGCGGTGACCTCGACGGTGCGGCGGGCCAGGTCGCGCAGCCGCAGGCCGGGCAGCGCCTCCTTGAGCCGGGCGTTGCGCACGCTGCCGGTGGCGCCGTTCCAGATGATCGCGGCGAGCACGGCGGCGAGCACCGCGTCCACCAGGGTGTCGGTGGTGGTGCGCTCGACCCCGCGGGCGGCGCTGATCAGCGGCAGGCCGATCAGGACGGCGACCGCCAGCACCCGGCCGACCCAGGCGGCGGCCACCGTGCCCGCCATCGGCCGGCCGGTGATCGCCCAGACGACGGCGCGCAGCATCCGCCCGCCGTCCAGCGGCAGGCCGGGCAGCAGGTTGAAGGCGGCGACCACCAGGTTGGACACCATCAGGCCCGTGAGCAGCACCCCGGGCACGCTGGACAGCTCCACGGCCCGCACCGCGAGGTAGAACACCCCGCCGAGCGCCAGCGAGAGCAGCGGGCCGACGAAGGCCAGCCAGAACTCCCGCCAGGGCGTGGTGGCCTCCTTCTCGATCTCGGAGACGCCGCCGAAGAACTGCAGCTGGATCCGGCGCACCCCGAGCCCGTAACGCAGCGCTACCAGGGTGTGGGCGAGCTCGTGGACCAGGACGGAGGCGTAGAAGGCGACGGCGAAGGAGAACGCGACCAGGTAGCGGGTGGCACCGAGGTCGGGCAGCACGTCGTTCAGCTGGCCGCCGAACACCCAGGTGATCAGCGCGGCGATGACGAACCAGGAAGGGGTGACGTAGATCGGCACGCCGAAGGGCCGGCCCATCAGGAGGCCGCTGCGGCGCTCCGGCGGCGGCCCGGCCGGGCGTTTGCGGTCGTCCTGCGGTGGCTGGTCGGAGGTCTGCTGCCCCCTGCTGTCGCTCACCGTGATCCCTTCGGTCGTCTCCCCCGTCGTGCCCCGGTGCGCCCACGCTACGTGATCGTGGCGCTCCGGCGCCGCGCGCCCCTCCCGGTGCTCTCATACCCACTGCGCGGGCCGTGGTGGCAGCACCGTGGCAGCGGGATGACAGCAAAGGGCAATAGGGTCGTAGCCATGCAGCAGACCGACACCACCAGCGCCACCGGGGCCCCGGTGCGCCCGGCGGCGCCGCCGACCGGCCTGTCCCCGTCCCGGGCGGGGGACTTCCTCACCTGTCCCCTGCTGTACCGGCTGCGGGTGATCGACCGGCTCCCCGAGCCGCCGAGCGCGGCGGCCACCCGGGGCACGCTGGTGCACGCGGTGCTGGAGCGGCTGTTCGACAGCCCGGCGGCCGAGCGCACGCCGGAGCGGGCGTTGGGCCTGCTGCGCCCGCAGTGGGAGCGGCTGCTCGGTGAACGGCCGGAGCTGGGCTCGTTGTTCCCGGAAGGCCCGGAGGACCCGGACGGCGCGGCGCTCACCCGCTGGCTGTCCGACGCCGAGAAGCTGGTCGGCCAGTGGTTCCGGCTGGAGGACCCGACCCGGCTGCACCCGGTGGAGCGGGAGCTGTACGTGGAGACGGCCCTGGAGTCGGGGCTGCTGCTGCGCGGCTACATCGACCGGGTCGACGTCGCCCCGACCGGCGAGGTCCGGCTGGTGGACTACAAGACCGGCCGGGCGCCCTCGCGGGACTTCGAGGGCAAGGCGATGTTCCAGATGAAGTTCTACGCGCTGGTCGTGTGGCGGTGGAAGGGCGTGATCCCCAAGCGCCTCCAGCTGGTCTACCTCGGCGGGGGCGGGGACGTGGTCAGCTACGACCCGGACCAGGCCGACCTGCTCGCGGTGGAGCGCAAGCTGCAGGCGCTGTGGGAGCGGATCGGCCACGCGGTGGCCACCGGGGACTTCCCGGCCACCCGCAACCGCCTCTGCGACTGGTGCGACCACCGGGCCAGCTGCCCGGAGTTCGGCGGCACCCCGCCGCCGTACCCGCTGCCGCTGTCCCGTACGCCTGACGAAGACGATCGATGAGGACGATCCCAACGGGGGATCCGATGAACGAGGAGTGTCCTAGGTGACGATCCGTGTGCTGCTGGTCGACGACCAGCCGCTGCTGCGCACCGGTTTCCGGATGATCCTGGAGGCCGAGTCCGACCTGGTGGTGGTCGGTGAGGCCGGCGACGGTCAGCAGGCGCTGGACCAGGTGCGGGCGCTGCAGCCCGACGTGGTGCTGATGGACATCCGGATGCCGCGGATGGACGGCGTCGAGGCGACCCGCCGGATCGCCGGCCCGGGTCGGGACGGCCCGGCGAAGGTCCTGGTGCTGACCACCTTCGACCTGGACGAGTACGTGGTGGAGGCGCTGCGCGCGGGCGCCAGCGGCTTCCTGCTGAAGGACGTCCCGGCCGAGGAGCTGGTGCAGGCGATCCGGGTGGTCGCGGACGGCGCGGCGATGCTGGCGCCGAGCATCACCCGCCGGCTGCTGGACATGTACGCCACCAAGCTGCCGTCGGGCGACGAGGCGCCGCCGCAGGCGCTGAGCGCGCTGACCGAGCGCGAGCTGGAGGTGCTGAAGCTGGTGGCGCGGGGGCTGTCGAACGCGGAGATCGCGGCCGAGCTGTTCGTCAGCGAGACCACCGTGAAGACCCATGTCGGCCACGTGCTGACCAAGCTGCAGCTGCGCGACCGGGTGCAGGCGGCCGTGTACGCGTACGAGAGCGGGCTGGTGCGCCCGGGCAGCCTGTAGCCGGCCTGTAGCGGCCTCCGCGGCCGGTGACGGCCCGCGGAAACGTCACGGCGGCCCGTCCGCCGCTCCCCGTGGTGAGGGGGCGGTGGACGGGCCGCCGTCCTGTGCGCGCTACTTGGCGCTGCGGCTGATCTCCCAGAAGCGGAAGAAGCCGGTGGTGTCGACGGTGGACTCGACGCCGGTGACGTACGAACGGGCCGCGTAGAAGGCCTTGTTCTGGTACAGCGGGATCAGCGGGACGCTCTCGGCCTCGATCTGCTGGATCTGGCCGTAACCGACCGCGGCCGCGCTGCGGTCGGCCTGCTTGAGGCCGTCCGGCACCAGCTTGCCGCTGATCCGCGGGTCGTCCCAGCCGTGGTGGTAGGCACCGCCGTTGACCAGCAGCGGGGCGATGTAGTTGTCCGGGTCCGGGTAGTCGGCGAACCAGCCGATGACGTAGGCCTGGTACTTGCCGTCCGCCCAGCCCTTCTTGTACGCCTCCCAGTCCGGCTCCTGCTGGACCGTGACCTGGAAGAGGCCGCCGGCCTCCAGCTGCTTCTTCAGCGTCTCGGCCTCGTTGGCGCCGGCCCGCGAGCGGGACCAGGTGAGGTTGAGCTTGACCGGGGTCGGGACCTTGGCGTCGGTGAGGATCTTCTTGGCCTTGGCCACGTCCTGCTCGCCGTAGCGGTCGAAGAAGGCGGTGGTGTGGCCGGTGACGCCGGCCGGGACCATCGCGTACAGCGGCTGGACGGTCCGGGCGAAGACGTCGCGGGCGAGCGCCTTGCGGTCCATCAGCTGCGCGGCGGCCTGGCGGACCGCGGGGTTGCCGCCGACCGCGTCCTTGGTGTTGAAGACCAGCGAACGGGTGTCGTTGCTGTCGCCCTCGGTCACCTGCAGGTCGGTCTTGCCGCCCTGCTGGTCGGAGCGGATCTGGGCGGCGGTGTTCGGCTCCAGGCTGTTGTCGGTGAGGTCGACGTCGCCCTTGTCCAGCGCGGCCTTCAGGTCGTCGGCCTTGTCGAAGTACCGGACGGTGAACTTGGTGTTCCGCAGCTTGGCCTCGCCGCCGTACTTGTCGTTGGGCGACAGCACGACCTTGCCGACCTGCTTGCCGCTGTTCTCGACCGAGTCGATGCGGTACGGGCCGGAGCCGACCTGCTTGTCGTTGGCCAGCGCCTTGTCGGCCGGGTAGACCTGGTGGTCCACGATGGCCCCGGCCGGGGTGGCCAGCTTGGCCGGCAGGGTGGCGTCCGGCGCGGAGAGGTGGAACAGCACCTCGTTGTCGCCCTTGGCCTCGACGGACTTGATCGAGGAGAGCAGCGAGACCGGCCCGTTGTCGTCGTTGATCTTCTTGGTGCGCTCGATCGAGAACACCACGTCCGCGGCGGTCAGCGGGTGGCCGTTGGAGAACTTCTGCCCGGGCCGCAGGGTGCAGTGGTACTCGGTGGCCTCGCCGCCGGTGAACTCGCAGGACTGCGCGGCGTCCGGGCTCGGGTTGCTGGCGGCCGCCGGGAAGGTCAGCAGCGACTGGAAGGTGTTGCGCATGACCAGCCAGGAGCCGGAGTCGTAGGAGGTCGCCGGGTCCAGGGTGCCGGTCAGCTGGGCGGTGCCCATGGTGATCGACTTGCCGCTGTCCCCCTTCACGGCGTCGGTCACCGATCCGCAGCCGGCCACCGTCACGGCGACCAGACCGGCACAGCCGAGTACTGCGAGGCGTTCAGCTGAAGTCTTCACGGGGCGCGTCCTTATCGGTGGCACGAAACCCGAGTAGCGTGCCATATCGAACACGCACGACCGATACCCGCGCAGATGACGTTTGGGACACGGCGGTTCAGGGCAGCACCTCGCGCTCGACGAGATGTCAGCCAATGCCCCATTTCTCCCTCGATCACCTCGGACCGGGGCCCCGTCCTGCCGTGTACCGGCCGGTAGGGCCGGGCCGCAATGAGAGGACAATCACACTCGCAGGGGTGGGTGACTCAGACCCGCGAGGCGACCAGCGAGCGCAACAGGTCGAGGTCGACCTGCTCCAGCGAGGGCAGCACCAGGCGCCCCGGGGCCGGCTCGATCGCCGCCACCGAGGGCACCGCGATCACCGGGCAGCCGGCCGCCTCGCCCGCGCTCACCCCGGTCGGGGTGTCCTCGACCACCACGCAGCGGGCCGGCTCCGCACCCAGCCGGCGGGCCGCCTCCAGGTACGGGTCGGGGAACGGCTTGGTGCGCGGCACCTCGTCCCCGCCGATGGTGAAGGCGAAGTGGTGGGCGCCCAGCGAGCGCAGCACGATGTCGATCACGTGCCGGTGCGAGGCGGACACCATGGCGGCCGGGATCCCGTGCGCGGCAAGGGTGTTGAGGAGGCGCTCGGCGCCCGGCATCAGCGGCACGCCGCCGCCCAGCAGGTCCACGAAGCGCTGGTTCACCAGCACGCCCAGGTCGGCCGGGGCGATGTCCACGCCGGTCCGGGCGACCAGGTAGTCCATCACCCGGGTCATCGGGCCGCCGACCACGTGCGCGCGGTCCGCCTCGTCCAGCTGGTGGCCCAGCTCGGCGAAGAGCGAGACCTCGGCCTGCCACCAGAAGTCCTCGGTGTCCACCAGCGTGCCGTCCATGTCCAGCAGCACCGCCTGCAGACCGCGGTCGTCCCCGTGGTCCAGCACGCGGGTGGCGGTGGGACTGGTGGTCATGGCGGGTTCCTTCCGGCAGGCCCCGGACCGTGCCCGGGGATGGCACAGGCCGGCCCGCTGGTGAGCGGACCGGCCCGTTCAGGATCATCAAGGATACGCCCGCTTCGTCCGGAAAGCGCGAACGGAGCGGAACGCCCTGGGGGTCCCCCCGGCCGGAGGCTGGGGGCGTTACCGGGCGTTGAAGTACTTCGCCTCCGGGTGGTGGATCACGATCGCGTCGGTGGACTGCTCCGGGTGCAGCTGGAACTCCTCGGAGAGCACCACGCCGATCCGCTCGGGCTTCAGCAGCTCGGCGATCTTGGCGCGGTCCTCCAGCTCGGGGCAGGCCCCGTAGCCGAGCGAGAAGCGGGCGCCCCGGTACTTGAGCGCGAACATGTCCTTGACGTCCTGCGGATCCTCGCCGGAGAAGCCCAGCTCGTAGCGGACCCGGGCGTGCCAGAACTCGGCCAGCGCCTCGGCCAGCTGCACCGACAGGCCGTGCAGCTCCAGGTAGTCGCGGTAGGAGTTCCCGGCGAACAGCTCGTTGGCCGCCTCCGAGATCCGGTTGCCCATCGTCACCACCTGCAGGCCGACCACGTCCCGCACGCCGGCCTCCTCCGGGCGGAAGAAGTCGGCCAGGCAGAGCCGGCGGCCGCGGCGCTGGCGCGGGAAGGTGAAGCGGGTGCGCTCGGTGCCGTCCTCGTGGAAGACGATCAGGTCGTCGCCCTTGGAGTTGGCCGGGTAGTAGCCGTAGACCACGGCCGCCTCCAGCCAGCCCTCGGTCTGCAGCCGGTCCAGCCAGGCCCGCAGCCGCGGCCGGCCCTCGGTCTCCACCAGCTCCTCGTAGGACGGCCCCTCGCCGGTGCGCGCCGCCTTCAGGCCCCACTGGCCCTTGAACAGCGCATCCTCGTCCAGCCAGGAGGCGTAGTCGGCGAACGGGATGCCCTTGACGATCCGGTCGCCCCAGAACGGCGGGGTGGGCACGGCGTTGTCCACGGCGACGTCGGAGCGGATCTGGCCGAGGTTGACCTCCGGCTCCGGCTCCTCCACCTCGACCCGGGCGTGCCGGCGCTGCTTGAGCTCCGGCAGGGTCGCGCCGGGCACCCCGCGCTTGACCGCGATCAGCGCGTCCATCAGCCGCAGGCCCTCGAAGGCGTCCCGGGCGTAGCGGACCTCGCCCTCGTAGATCTCGTGCAGGTCCTGCTCGACGTAGGCCCGGGTGAGGGCGGCGCCGCCGAGGATCACCGGGAAGCTGGCGGCCAGCTTGCGCTGGTTGAGCTCCTCCAGGTTCTCCTTCATGATCACGGTCGACTTGACCAGCAGGCCGGACATCCCGATCACGTCCGCGTTGTGCTCCTGCGCGGCGTCCAGGATCGCCGAGACCGGCTGCTTGATGCCCAGGTTGACCACGGTGTAGCCGTTGTTGGACAGGATGATGTCGACCAGGTTCTTGCCGATGTCGTGGACGTCGCCCTTGACGGTGGCCAGCACGATGGTGCCCTTGCCCTCGTCGTCGGACTTCTCCATGTGCGGCTCCAGGTGGGCCACCGCGGTCTTCATCACCTCGGCGGACTGGAGCACGAACGGCAGCTGCATCTGGCCGGAGCCGAACAGCTCGCCGACCACCTTCATGCCGGCCAGCAGCGTGCTGTTGACGATCTCCAGCGCCGGACGCTCCGTCAGCGCCTCGTCCAGGTCGGCCTCCAGGCCGTTGCGCTCGCCGTCGATGATCCGGCGCTGCAGCCGCTCGTCCAGCGGGAGCGCGGCCAGCTCCTCGGCCTTGGAGGCCCTGACCGACGCCGAGGAGACGCCCTCGAAGAGCTGGAGCAGCTTCTGCAGCGGGTCGTAGCCCTCGCCGCGGCGGTCGTAGACCAGGTCGAGCGCGACCTCGCGCTGGTCCTCGGGGATCCGGGCCATCGGCAGGATCTTGGAGGCGTGCACGATCGCCGAGTCCAGGCCGGCCTCGACGCACTCGTTCAGGAAGACCGAGTTGATCACCATGCGGGCGGCCGGGCTGAGGCCGAAGGAGATGTTGGACAGGCCCAGGGTGGTCTGCACCTTCGGGTGGCGGCGCTTGAGCTCGCGGATCGCCTCGATGGTCTCGATGCCGTCCCGGCGGGACTCCTCCTGGCCGGTGCCCAGGGTGAAGGCCAGGCAGTCGACCAGGATCGAGCCCTCGTCGATGCCGTACTCGGTGGTGAGCTGCGCGATCAGCCGCTCGGCGATGGCCACCTTGGTCTCGGCGGTGCGGGCCTGGCCCTGCTCGTCGATGGTCAGCGCGATCAGGCCGGCGCCGTGCTCGCGGGCCAGCGAGGCGATCCGGCCGAAGCGGGTGTCCGGGCCGTCGCCGTCCTCGTAGTTGACCGAGTTGAGCACCGCGCGGCCGCCGAGGGCCTCCAGGCCGGCCCGCAGCACGTCCGGCTCGGTGGAGTCCAGCACGATCGGCAGGGTGGAGGCGGTGGCCAGCCGGCCGGCGACCTCCTTCATGTCGGCGACGCCGTCGCGGCCGACGTAGTCCACGCAGAGGTCGAGCAGGTGGGAGCCGTCCCGGATCTGGTCGCGGGCGATCTCCACGCAGGCCTGCCAGTCGCCGGCCAGCATCGACTCACGGAACTTCTTCGAGCCGTTGGCGTTGGTGCGCTCGCCGATCGCCAGGTACGAGGTGTCCTGGCGGAACGGCACCGCCTGGTACAGCGAGGAGGCCGAGGGCTCGGGCTGCGGCTCGCGCGCGGCGACCGGGCGGCCCTGGACCCGCTCGACCACCTGGCGCAGGTGCTCGGGCGTGGTGCCGCAGCAGCCGCCGACCAGCGAGAGGCCGTACTCGCGGGTGAACACGTCGTGCGCGTCGGCCAGTTCGGCCGGGGAGAGCGGGTAGTGGGCGCCGTCCTTGCCGAGCACCGGCAGGCCCGCGTTCGGCATGCAGGACAGGCCGATCCGGGCGTTCTTGGCCAGGTAGCGCAGGTGCTCGCTCATCTCGGCCGGGCCGGTGGCGCAGTTCAGGCCGATGTAGTCCACGCCGAGCGGCTCCAGCGCGGTGAGCGCGGCGCCGATCTCGGAGCCCAGCAGCATGGTGCCGGTGGTCTCCACCGTCACCTGCACCAGCACCGGCAGGTCGAGCCCGGCCTCGGCCAGGGCGCGCTTGGAGCCGAGGATGGCGGCCTTGGTCTGCAGCAGGTCCTGGCTGGTCTCGACCAGCAGCGCGTCGGCACCGCCCGCGATCAGGCCGGCCGCGTTCTCCTGGAAGCCGTCGCGCAGCGTCTCGTACGGGGCGTGGCCGAGGGTGGGCAGCTTGGTGCCGGGGCCGATCGAGCCGAGCACCCAGCGGACGCGGCCGTCGGCGGCGGTGTGGGCGTCGGCGGTCTCCCGGGCGATCCGGGCGCCCGACTCGGACAGCTCGAAGATCCGCTCGGCGATCTCGTACTCGCCGAGCGCCGAGAAGTTGGCGCCGAAGGTGTTGGTCTCCACGCAGTCCACGCCCACGCCGAAGTAGGCCTCGTGGACGGAGCGGACGATGTCGGGCCGGGTGATGTTGAGGACCTCGTTGCAGCCTTCGAGGTTCTGGAAGTCCTCCAGCGTCGGGTCCTGCGCCTGGAGCATGGTGCCCATCGCACCATCGGCCACCACCACCCGGGTGGCAAGCGCTTCACGCAACGCGTTCGCGCGACTCTGCTGAGTGATGGACGGGTCGGCTGCAGTGGCCATGGGGCTTCTCCCTGGTGCGACGGCTGTCGGCTTTGCGCCCCGCTTGGTCGGGGACGCACGTGGTCAGCGTATCCGGCCGACGGGTCGGCTTGCGGACCCATTCCGTATCCTGAGCGCTTTACCGCAAGGGGGGAGCAAGTGCGTGAGTCGATTCCGGACCGTGGTGCGGCAAACCGGCAAGGCCCTGGGGGCCCCGTTCCGGGCCCTGCGCGAGCGCTGGCGCCGGTGGTCCTGGTGGCGCCGGTCGCTGCTGGTCCTGGCGCTGGTGGTGGCGGTGCCCGTGACCGCGCTCGGCTCGGTGTTCGTCTCGATCCGGTTGCACTACACGGGTGAGCCGGCCGCCGAGGCCCGCACCCGCGGGCGGGACGCGGTCTGGCTCGGCCACGCCTGGGTGGACGGGCGCAAGACCGAGGCCGACGTCGAGGCGCTGACCCGGCAACTTTCCGGTACCGGCATTCGCGACCTGTACGTGCACACCGGACCGCTGGAGCACGACGGCTCGCTGCCGCCGGCCGTCCACCCGCGGGCCCGCTGGTTCACCGACACCGTGCACCGGGCGCTGCCCGGCGTACGGCTGCAGGGCTGGCTGGGTGACGAGGTCAAGCCCGAGAAGGACGCCCTGGACCTGGAGGACGCCCCCACCCGGGACCGGGTGACCGCCTCCGCCCGCCAGGTGCTGGACCAGGGCTTCGACGGCGTGCACTTCGACATGGAGCCGATCCGCCCCGGTTCGGCCGGCTGGCTGGACCTGCTCGACCGGGTCCGCCCGGTCACCGCGGCGCGCGGCGCCGTGCTCTCGGTGGCCGCCCCGCAGATCGACCCCGTCCCGGGCCTGCACACGGCCGGCATCCTGCTCACCGACCACGGCAAGTGGTGGGACCGGGCGTACTTCACCGAGACCGCGCGCCGGGTCGACCAGGTCGCCGTGATGACCTACGACACCTCGATGCCGACCGAGCCGCTGTACGGCGGCTACGTCGCCCAGCAGACCGAACTGGCCCTGCGGTCCACCCCGGCCGACGTGGACCTGCTGATCGGCCTGCCCTTCTACTGGGACGACAAGTGGGGC
Source organism: Kitasatospora xanthocidica (assembly GCF_014656195.1). Classification (GTDB taxonomy): domain Bacteria; phylum Actinomycetota; class Actinomycetes; order Streptomycetales; family Streptomycetaceae; genus Kitasatospora; species Kitasatospora xanthocidica. The sequence continues at coordinate 137,704 of NZ_BNBY01000017.1, forward strand.
CACTGGGGTGACGCCGAGACCGTCGACGCGGCCGTCCGCGGCGTCCGGCTCGGCCTGGGCCGGGAGGACCTGAGCCGCGCCCACTTCGGCGTCGCGCTGTACGTGGACTTCGCCTCGACACCGGAGAACTGGGCGGCCTACCGGCGCGGCTGGGTGGACGTCCGGTAGCGCGGCCGGGTCGGTGGGGAAGGTCAGGCTCTACGCGGCCAGCCGGTGGGCCAGGGCGCCCAGGTAGCGGTGGACGGTCGCGTCCTCGCCGACCACGTAGTGCGAGACCGCCCGGTACAGCGGCTTGCGGACCTCGCCGCGCTCGGTGACGGTCAGCGAGCAGCCCGGCCCGGCCGGGGTGAGCACGTACGTCCAGGTGCCGCCGTACGGCAGGTCCGGGTCGGCGATGCCGGTGACCAGGCGGTGCGGCGCCTCGCTGGCCACCACCTCGTACGTGACGTGCCCGTGCCGGTCGTACTCGCGCCAGCGCACCCGGCCGCCGGCCGCGGCGGGCAGCCGCTCGACGTGGGTGAGGCCGGGCCGCCAGGCCGGGTAGAGGTCGATGTCGGTCAGCACGTCCCAGACCGCGCCGGGCGGCTGGGCGAGCTCCAGCCCGCCCTCGGTGACGTGCTCCACCGGCAGCCGGCGCCCGGCCCGGTCCGCCGCCAGCAGCGCGGCGCCGGCCAGCGCGGCCGCACCCGTGCCCGCGCCGATCCACAGCCATCCGTTCATCGGTGTGGCCCCTTCCGCCCGGCCCCCGCCCGTTCATCATCGCGCCACTGGGCCGAGGAGGCACGTGCGTCGCCCTGCGCCACCGGTCGGACGCGGTGCGCGCCCGACCGGCGATCTGACGGCCCGTCAGTCCGCGGGGCCGCGATATCCGCTGGATCGGGGCGGCCGGCTCCCCCAGACTGTCCCGGTGCCCGGCCGCGGTGCGCATCAAAGCCCGTAGGCTGGGCAGGTAGGGACCATGGAGCGAGGCGTTCCATGGGAGACGAGAGGTTCGACAGTCGGCAGCCGGCCCGTCGGCGCCCCGGCAAACCAGCCGGGGCGGTGCCGGCCCAGCCGCCGACCGGAGGGAGACGCTGGGTGATCGAGCTGGAAGATGTTCCCGAGTTGATCGACCCGGTGATGGTCTGCGCCTTCGAGGGCTGGAACGACGCGGGCGACGCCGCCTCCGCCGCTCTGGCGCATCTGGACGAGACCTGGGGCGGCAAGGTGATCGCCGCCCTGGACGCGGAGGACTACTACGACTTCCAGGTCAACCGGCCCACGGTCTGGCTGGACGGCGGCATCCGCCGGATCACCTGGCCGACGACCAGGATCTCGGTGATCCGGGTGACGGAGCCGACGACCAGGGACCTCGTGCTGGTCCGCGGCATCGAGCCGAGCATGCGCTGGCGCTCGTTCTGCAACGAGCTGCTGGGCTTCGCGCACGAGCTGGGCATCGAGCTGGTGGTGATCCTGGGCGCGCTGCTCGGCGACACCCCGCACAGCCGCCCGGTGCCGGTCAGCGGGGTCACCTCCGACCCGGAGCTGGCCCGTCGGCTGGACCTGGAGGAGAGCCGCTACGAGGGCCCGACCGGCATCGTCGGCGTGCTCCAGGAGGCCTGCACCCACGCCGGGGTCCCGGCCGTGACGCTGTGGGCCGCGGTGCCGCACTACGTCTCGCAGCCGCCGAACCCGAAGGCCACGCTGGCCCTCCTCAACAAGCTGGAGGACCTGCTGGACCTGCGCATCCCGCCGGGCGAGCTCGGCGAGGACGCCCGGGCCTGGCAGCTCGGCGTGGACCAGCTGGCCGCCGAGGACAGCGAGGTGGCCGAGTACGTCCAGCAGCTGGAGGAGGCGCAGGACACCGCGGAGCTTCCGGAGGCCTCCGGGGACGCCATCGCCCGCGAGTTCGAGCGCTACCTGCGCCGCCGGGAGAACGTCGGGCCGACCGGCGAGAAGCCGGTGTCCGGGCACGCCACGGCGGAGCGGCCGGCCGAGCCGGAGGCGCCGGGCGGCGCCCGGGAGAGCCAGGACGGCGCCGAGGACGAGTAGTGGTCGACGGGTACGCCGAAGGGGCGTCAGGACCTCGGTCCTGACGCCCCTTCGGCGTTGTGGTGCGGGGTGCTGTCCCGCCGGGAGTTGTCGGACGCGCCCTAGAGCGCGACGCCGAGCAGGGCGTCCACGGTGCGGGTCACCAGGCCGGGCGCGCCGATGTCGGTGCCGCCCCCGGTCTCCTGCCGCTCGGCCCAGCGGTCGACGGCGGCCAGCGCGGCGGGCGCGTCCAGGTCGTTCGCGAGCGCCGTGCGGACCTCGGCGAGCAGGTCCTCGGCGGCCGGGCCGTCCGGCCGGGAGACCGCGGCGCGCCAGCGGGCGAGGCGCTCGACGGCCTCGTCCAGGACGTCCTTGGTCCACTCCCAGTCGGCGCGGTAGTGGTGCGAGAGCAGCGCCAGGCGGATCGCCGCCGGGTCGACGCCCTCGCGGCGCAGCGCCGAGACGAAGACCAGGTTGCCGCGGGACTTGGACATCTTGTGGCCGTCCAGGGCGACCATGCCGGCGTGCACGTACGCCTGGGCGTACGGGTGGGCGCCGGTGGCGACCTGGGCGTGCGCGGCGCCCATCTCGTGGTGCGGGAAGGAGAGGTCGCTGCCGCCGCCCTGGATGTCGAAGGACATGCCGAGGTACCGCAGCGCGATGGCGACGCACTCGATGTGCCAGCCGGGGCGGCCGTGGCCGAGCTCGGTGTCCCAGGCGGGCTCGCCGGGGCGGGCGGCCATCCAGAGCAGGGCGTCCAGCGGGTTGCGCTTGCCGGGGCGGTCCGGGTCGCCGCCGCGCTCGGCGAAGACCGGGCGCATGGCCTCGCGGGTGAGGCCGGAGACCTCGCCGAAGCGCGGGTCGGCGTCGACCGAGAAGTAGATGTCGCCGTCCACGTCGTAGGCGGCGCCGGAGGCCAGCAGCTTCTGGACGATCGGGACGATCCACGGGATCGACTCGACGGCGCCGATGTAGTGCGCCGGCGGGAGCATGCGCAGCGCGGTCATGTCCTCGCGGAACAGGGCCGTCTCGCGCTCGGCCAGGGCGGTCCAGTCCTGACCGGTCTCGACGGCGCGCTGCAGCAGCGGGTCGTCCACGTCGGTCACGTTCTGGACGTACAGGACGTCGTGGCCGGCGTCCTTCCAGACGCGCTGGACCAGGTCGAACGCGTTGTAGGTGGCGGCGTGGCCCAGGTGGGTCGCGTCGTAGGGGGTGATGCCGCAGACGTAGATCCGGGCGGTGCCGTCCTGCGGCACCACCTCTCGGACCGTACCCGCTGCGGTGTCGTGGATACGGAGGGGGAGCCCCTGACCAGGCAGGGCGGGAACCTCGGAGGCGGGCCAGGCATGCATGGAAACAACTTTAACCTTGCGAACATTTGAAAGCCTAACCAGTGCGCAAGATCGACTGGAATCGCTTCCTGGCGTTGCCTGACCGCTTCCCGACTGGTATTGCACGGAAACTCCGGTGGAACGTGACGGAACGGGAGCACCCCGCCCGGCCCCCGGACAGGGGTGAGCGCCCGGCCGGCCCTGCCGCTGACCGGGCGCCCGGCTCCCCGGGGAACGCGGCCGGAGCCGCTACGACCGCTGCCAGAGGGCCGGCACGTTCGGCGGCTCCCAGCCGGCCATGGCGGTGTGCGCCTGGAGGCAGACGTAGGAGACGCCGGAGTAGGCGACGCGGTCGCCCGCGCGGTAGGAGGCGCCCGGGGCCCAGGTGCCGCCCGGCGGCGCGGTGGGCGTCCCGGTCGGGGTGGGCGTGGTCGGGGTGGGCGTGGGCGAGCTGGGCGTCGGGCTCGGCGTGCCGGGGCTCTGCGGCACGTTCAGCACGAAGTCGTAGCTGCCCTCGCGGACGTTGCCGTTCTGCCGGACGTTCATCAGCAGCCGGGCGTCGTAGATGGTGTCGGTGCTGTTGCGCGGCTCACCCGGGAAGTACAGCTGGGTGGTGACGATCTGGCGGCCGGGGGCCTGGAGCTTCACGTGGATGTGCCGGGTACGGCCCGGGTAGAGGCCGGGCACGATGGTGTCCAGCTTGTACGCGCCGTTGGCGTCGGTGAACTGGTGGCCGCGGAAGGTGTAGCCGACGTTGTCGTACTCGCCGTTGTCGTCGGCCTGCCAGAAGTCCAGCAGGACGCCGGAGACGGGCCGGCAGGCCCGCCCGAACACGTAGCCGCTGACGACCAGCCGGGTGCCGGGGCCGTCGTTCACCAGGGATCCGCGCAGCGGGGAGTTCGGCTTGAAGTAGGGGCCCTCGGTCTGCTCGATCGTGGGGGCGTCGCCGTCGTGGCACTCGGGCGTGAACTCCGGGGTCCGGCCGCTGCCGGCCTGCTCCCGGGCCAGTGCGACCCCGCCGCCGACCAGCAGCGGGGCGGCCCCGAGTGCGGCGGCGGCTTTCAGGACGGTCTTGCGGCTGATCATGCCGTCGGGCTCGGGCATGCGCCGTCTCCTTCTCGTGAGGCGGGGGTGGGGGTGGGGGGTGGCCCTTGCCATGGTGGGGGCATGACAAGGGCCGGACCGGCGGCCCGCCCGTGCGCCGGACCGGACACCGGCGCGGCCTTCGGCTCCCGAGGCGGGCCAGCAGCAAAGTTACGGGCCGTCCGGCGCGACCGCGATGGACATGATCCGGGGATCGTGGTGCTTTCCGTCGACCCGGGCCCGGAACTCCCCCGGCGTCATCCCGGTCTCCCGGCGGAAGAAGCGGCAGAAGTACGCCGGGTCCGCGAATCCCGCGTCCTTGGCGACCTGACGGATCGTCAGATCGGTGCAGGCGAGCAGCCGCTTGGCCTCCAGGGTCTGCTGGCGGCGGATCAGCCCGCCCGGCGTGCGGCCGGTGGCCCGCTTCACCAGGGTCTGCAAGTGCCCCGGGGAGACACCCAGTCGTCGGGCGATGGAGGCCACCGAATGCCGCACCCCGCCCGGCTCGGCGATCAACCGGGTGAAGGCGGCAGCCAGTTCGGTCGACCGGCCGGCCACCGCCGGGCGGTCGTCCGGGACCCGGGCGCGCAGCGCCCGGACGATCAGGATGTGCAGGCTGGCCCGCAGCACGCCCTGGTAGCCGGGCGCCCTGGCCAGGAACTCGTGCTCCATGTCGGCGAACAGGGCGCCGATCGCGTCGGCCTGTTCACCGAGCGCGAGGGCCGGCCGGGTGGCCAGCGCCCGCAGGGCGGCGAGGTCCTGGGGACTGCCGAGCAGGAAGTCCTCGTTGAACAGCAGGACCCGGCCGGTGAGCTCCTCGGCGTCCGCCCAGTAGTGCACCTGGCCGGGGGTGATCACGCACAACTGCGGTGGCGCCAGCGTCCGGTGGACCAGGTCCAGGACGTGGGCGCCGCGGCCGCCGGTGACGTGGACGATCTCGTGGAACGAGTGCCGGTGGGGGAAGCCCGCCCGGGAGAGCGGGCCGATCGCGTCGAAGCTGCCGATGGCGAAGGGGAGCAGCTGGGGCAGCGGGACCTGCAGGCGGTGCAACGGCAGGTCCGGCGTGCCTCGGGGAGTGGGGGTGGTCCGTCGCGCGTCCATCGGAGCAGTCTGCGACCCGCCCCGGGGACAGGTCCAGACCATCGACGGAGGCGGTGACGGAGGTGGTTCAGACCGGCGGCCAGGGGATCGCGGGCCAGTCCTCGGGAGGCAGCGGATGACGGCCGGAACCGCGCAGTTCGGCCACCCGGGCCCGGGTGGCGTCCAGCTCGGCCCCGGTCAGGTGCGGGGCGAGGCGCTCGGCGAGCTCGCCGTCCAGCTGCTCGGCCAGCCGGGCCAGTACCTCCAGCGCCTCGGCGGGCAGCGGGTCGCCCGCCCAGCCCCAGAGCAGGGTGCGCAGCTTGCCCTCGGTGTTGAAGGTGACGCCGTGGTCGATGCCGTACACCCGGCCGTCCGCCGCCGGGATCAGGTGGCCGCCCTTGCGGTCCGCGTTGTTGAGCACCGCGTCCAGCACCGCGAGCCGGCGCAGCCGCCGGTCGTCGTGGTGCACCAGCAGCGCGGTGCGCCCGCCCTCCACCTCGGCCCGGACGATCGGCAGCCAGCCCTCCTCCGGGCCGCGCGGGTCCTGCAGCGCCAGCAGCGGTTCGGCCGCCGGGTCCGGCTCGACCCACAGCTGCACCATGCCCGGCCCGTGCGGGCCGTCGCGCAGCACCGTCGGCGGGATCAGCGCCCAGCCGGTCGCGGCGGACAGCTCGTACGCGGCGACCTCGCGGCCGGCCAGCGTGCCGTCCGGGAAGTCCCAGAGCGGGCGCTCCCCCGCCACCGGCTTGTAGACGGCCTGGGCGCTCAGCGAACCGTGCGCGACGGTGCAGTACAGCGCGGCGTTGGAGGCCTCGGTGAGCCGGCCGTGCACCGTCAGCTCGCCCTGGCGCAGCAGCGCGAGGGCGGTGGGCACGTCGGCGGCCAGCGCGGCGGCGGCCGCCGGGTCGGCCTGCGGCGGGGTGTCGGTGTTCAGCGCCGGTAGCCGTTCGCGCGCGGGCACAGGTGGCCCTCCGGGTCGAGCGGCAGGTTGCAGAACGGGCAGGGCTTGCGGCCGGCCGCGACCAGGTCCAGGGCGCGCTTGGCGAACACCCGGGCCATCGCGCCGGACAGCCGCACCCGCAGCATGTCCGGGCCGGCGTCGTCGTCGGTGAAGACCTCGGCGGCCTCCTCCTCTTCCTCCTCCTCGACCAGCGCCTGCGCCTCGACGACCAGGCAGCCGTCCGCGCTGTCCCAGGCCAGGGCCATCGTGCCGACCCGGAACTCCTGCTCCAGCGGCAGGTCCAGCGGAGCGGTGTCCAGCAGGTCCTTGGGGGCGGCGGCCGGGATGGCGGAGTCGCCGCCGCTGCGCCGCAGCGCCTCGTCCAGGACCTCCTCGATCCGCTCGGCGAGCGCCGCGACCTGGGTCTTCTCCAGCAGCACACTGGTGATCCGGCCCCGGGCGCTGGCCTGCAGGTAGAAGGCCCTGGCGCCGGGCTGGCCGACGGTGCCGGCCACGAACCGTTCGGGCTGGTCGTAGAAGAAGACCTGACGGGTCACGCTCTCGCTCCGGATCGTGTCGGTCGGCGCGGATCCGCCGTGGGGGATCGTGGCCATTCGGACTCGTTAGTCACCCTACGACCTCCGGGCTCCGGCCGGGGAGCCGAGCCGACGGCCGCGGGCCGGGTGGCACCCGCGGGCCCGGGCGGTGCCGCTCGGACGGGGGACTGCCTGGGCGGTGCCGTTCAAGGAGTGCGGCTCGGGTGGTGCCGCTCGGGTGGTACGGCTCGGGTGCTGCCGCTCAGGTGGTGCCGCCGACCACCGCGTCACCGGCCGGGGTGACCGGCGCCGGCCCGCTCTTCGGCGCCAGCGACCCGAGGTCGCCGGTGTCGCCCGTCCTCAGCACGAAGGGCCGCTGCGGGGTGTAGCGGATCGCGGTGACCGAGCAGGGCTCGACGCTGATCCGCTGGAAGTGGTCCAGGTGCAGGCCGAGCGCGTCGGCCACCACGGCCTTGATCACGTCACCGTGCGAGCAGGCGATCCAGACCGCGTCCTCGCCGTGCTCGGCGGCGATCCTGCCGTTCCACTCGCGGACCGCGCTCACCGTACGGTGGCTCAGCTCGCGCAGCGACTCCCCGCCGGGGAAGGCCGCGGCGGCCGCGTGGTCCTGCACGGTGCGCCAGAGCGGCTCCTTCGCCAGCTCCGCCAGCGGACGGCCGGTCCACTCGCCGTAGTGGCACTCCCCCAGCCGCTCGTCCTCGGTCGGCGCGCCCAGCTCGGGCCGGGCGGCCAGCAGCGGCTCCAGCGTCTGGCGGCAGCGCTCCAGCGGACTGCTGACGACCCGCGCCAGCGGGATGCCGGCCAGCCGGTCGGCCAGCGCGGCGGCCTGCGCGCGTCCGGTGTCGTCGAGGTCCACGCCGGGGGTCCAACCGGCCAGGATCCCGGCGGTGTTCGCGGTGGAGCGGCCGTGACGGACGAGCAGCAGGGTGGGCATGGGGCTCAGCCTACGGCCTCCCGGCCCCGCCGCGGCGGCGGGTTACCGACCGGTTATCCGACCGGCACGCCGTCCGGCGGCCCCGGGCAGCCGGCCCTGCGGCCAACCCGGCGGCCCCCGGCCGGTGAACGCGTTCCGCCCGGGTCCGTGCCCGACGGCCGCGATCGGGTGACAATGGCCCGCATGATCGTCCACTGCGCCGCCTACAGCGACGGCCGCCGGATCGAGGCCCCCGACGACCTGGCCGGCGCGCTCGCCGCCGCCCGCGCGGCCGGTCCGGACGGCTTCGTCTGGATAGGCCTCTTCGAACCGACCGTCGAGGAACTCGACCACGTCGGCAAGGAGTTCGCGCTGCACCCGCTGGCCGTCGAGGACGCCGTCAGCGCCCACCAGCGCCCCAAGGTCGAGGCCTACCAGGGCTCGCTGTTCATCGCCCTGAAGACCCTCGGCTACGCCCCGGGCGCCCACGTCGTCACGGTCGGCGAGGTGATGGTCTTCCTCGGCCACGACTTCGTGATGACCGTCCGGCACGGCGAGGACTCCCCGCTCGGCGGCCTGCGGTCCCGGCTGGAGCAGGAGCCCGAACTGCTGCGCTACGGGCCCAGCTCGGTGCTGCACTCGGTCGCCGACACCATCGTGGACGGCTACGTGGAGGTGGCCACCGGCCTCCAGGCCGACCTGGACGAGCTGGAGGCCGACATCTTCGCCCCCGGCCGGGTCGGCCGCGACACCGCCGGACGGATCTACGGCTACAAGCGCCAGGTGATGTCCGTACGCCGTGCCACCGGCCCGCTGCTGGAGCCGATGCTGACGCTGGAGCGCGGCGCCCGCTTCGTCCGCCCCGAGACGGCGCCCTACCTGCGGGACGTCGCCGACCACCTGGCCCGGGTGAACGACCAGGTGGACGGCATGGACCGGCTGCTGTCCGACATCCTCAGCGCCAACCTGGCGCAGGTCAGCGTCCAGCAGAACAACGACATGCGGAAGATCTCCGCCTGGGCGGCGCTGGCCGCCGTGCCGACGATGATCGCGGGCGTCTACGGGATGAACTTCGACGACATGCCCGAGCTGCACCAGCCCTGGGGCTACCCGGCGGTCCTGGTGCTGATGGCGGTGGTCTGCGTGGGCCTGCACCGGGTGTTCAAGCGGCACGACTGGCTGTAGGGCCCATGCTGCCCTGACAGCGCCTGTCGTGCCGCCCGCCGCCCGCCCCGGCGTCCGGTCACGCCGGTCCGCCAGTCCGGTCACGCCAGTCCGGCACGCTCCAGCGCCTCGACGCCCGTGCGCAGGGCGTGGATCCGCTCGTCCAGGGAGAACCCGGACGGAGCCAGCGTGAGCGTGGTGACGCCCGCGTCCGCGTAGGCCTGCATCCGGTCGGCGATCCGGGCCGTGTCGCCGATCAGCGAGGTGGCGTCGATCAGGTCGTGCGGGACGGCGGCCGCGGCGCCCGCGTAGTCCTTGGCCAGGTACTTCTCCTGGATCTCGTCGGCGGCCTGCTCGTAGCCCATCCGCCGGGTCAGCTGGTTGTAGAAGTTCTTCTCCTTGCTGCCCATGCCGCCGATGTAGAGCGCGGCGTACGAGCGCAGGCCGTCGACCCCGGCCTTGATGTCCTCGCCGACCGCCAGGTTCACGGTCGGGCAGAGGTCGAAGTCCTCCAGCGACTTCCCGGCCTTGGCGCGGCCGGCCGCCAGCGGGTCCAGGGACATCGCGGCGTGCTCGGGCGAGAAGAAGATGCCCAGCCAGCCGTCGGCGATCTCGCCGGTCAGCTCCAGGTTCTTCGGACCGATCGCGGCGATGTACAGCGGGATCCGCTCGCGCACCGGGTGCACCGTGAGCTTGATCGGCTTGCCGGGCCCGCCGGGCAGCGGCAGCGTCCAGTGCGCGCCCTCGTGCACCAGGCGCTCGCGGGACATCGCCTTGCGGACGATCTCCACGTACTCGCGGGTGCGGGCCAGCGGCTTGTCGAACTTCACGCCGTACCAGCCCTCGGACACCTGCGGGCCGGAGACGCCCAGGCCGAGCCGGAACCGGCCGCCGGAGAGGGTGTCCAGGGTGGCGGCGGTCATCGCCGTCATGGCCGGGGTCCGGGCCGGGATCTGGAAGATGGCCGAGCCGACGTCGATCCGCTCGGTCTTCGCGGCGACGTAGCTGAGCACCGTCGCGGCGTCCGAACCGTACGCCTCCGCCGCCCAGCAGACGGCGTAACCGAGCCGGTCCGCCTCCTGGGCCACGGCGATGTTGTCGGCGTCCATGCCGAGTCCCCAGTAGCCGAGGTTGATCCCGAGTCGCATCTGCCGCACCTTCCAGTGGGTTGGGGGTCGGGCCGAGGGTAGCCGCGCCCGCGCCCGCCATGCTACTGACGAGTAGTGGTGGGCTGGGTCACATCCGGTCCGTTCCCGGTCCTCGCCCGGCCCCGGGCCGCCCCCACACTCTCGCCCCCACGCACTCGCCGCTCACCCGCCGTCGACGTCCTGCGGGTCTTCGCACCTGTGCGCGCCACCGGCCGCTACGCTCAGCCGACGTGGGGAGCACTCTCCCCACCTGCGCGTTCACAGGGCCGCCGGGGGCTCCCGGGGCCACGGCCAGTGGAGGGCCCGTCCGATGGAACAGCGTCACCTCGGCCGTACCGGACTGCAGGTCTCCCGGCTCGGCCTCGGCACCATGACCTGGGGCCGCGACACCGACGAGCACGAGGCCGCCGAGCAGCTCAAGGAGTTCGTCGACGCGGGCGGCAACCTGGTCGACACCGCCGACGTGTACGCCGACGGCGGCGCCGAGTACCTGATCTCCCGGCTCACCGACAACCTGATCCCGCGCTCCGAACTCGTCATCGCCACCAAGGCGGGCAGCGTCCCCGGCTCCGCCCGCCGCTTCGACGGCTCGCGCGGCCACCTGCTCGCCGCCCTCGACGCCTCGCTGCGCCGCCTCGGCACCGACTACGTCGACCTCTGGCAACTGCACGCCTTCGACCCGGCGACCCCGGTCGAGGAGACGCTCAGCGCCCTCGACATCGCCGTCTCCTCCGGGCGCGCCCGCTACGTCGGGGTCTGCGACTTCAGCGGCTGGCAGCTCGCCCGGGCCGCCACCTGGCAGCGTGCCCACCACGGGCGGGTACCCCTGGCCGGGGCCCAGCTGGAGTACTCGCTGCTGCAGCGCGGGATCGAACGGGAGGCGCTCCCCGCCGCGCAGGACGCCGGGGCCGGGGTGCTGGCCGGCTCGCCGCTCGGCCGCGGGGTGCTCACCGGCAAGTACCGGCACGGCGTCCCGCAGGACTCCCGGGGGGCCTCGCCGTACCTGTCCGGGTTCGTCCAGCCGTACCTCGGGGACCGCTCCCGGCGGATCGTGGACGCCCTCGCCACCGCCGCCGACGGGCTCGCCAGCAGCCCGCTGGCGGTCGCCCTGGCCTGGGTCCGGGACCGGCCGGGGGTCGCGAGCGCACTGATCGGGGCACGGACGGTGGCACAGCTGCAGGCGGCACTGTCGGTGGAGGCGCTTACGCTTCCGGATGAGATCCGCGGTGCGCTGGACGACATCTCGTCGCCGGTGCACCGCTACCCGGACCAGGGCTGGAGCGAGCTCTAGGTCCTGTCTTTCAAGCACGTGGAGTGACCTTTGGAGCGGACGACGATGACTGAGACGGGCGGCGGCGCTCCGGGGGACGCCGAGAAGGCGGCGAAGTTCGCGCAGCTGGCGGAGCAGATCCGGGGGATGGCGCCGTTCAAGTCGCCGGGCACGCCGCCGCCGGTCGAACTCGCGGAGCCGGAGGCCGCGGAGGCTCCCGAGGCCGACGGGACCGACGGGACCCGGGAGGCCGTCGACCCCCAGGCGTCGGCCCAGGTGCCCACCCAGGCGGCCACCCCGACCTCGCCCCGGTCGGCCGCATCCGCTCCCGCCAGGGCCGCCTCGCCCGCTCCGGCGGACGCCGACGCGCTGCGGGCCGTCGCCGAGGTGCTGGCCGCCGGCGGCGCCCCCGCCGACCTCGCGGCGCCCGCCGTGGCCGCCCTCGGTGGCGACGCCGCCGACCGCCTGCGCGAGGACCCGTGGGCGGTGCTGGGCCTGCCCGGCGTACGCCCCGAGCACGCGGACGGCTTCGCCCGCGGGCTGCTCGGCGCCGAGGCCCGGCCCGAGGACCCTCGCCGCGCCCACGCCCTGGTGCTCTGGCTGCTGGCCCAGGCGTCCCTGCGCGGGGACTCGGCCCTGGAGCTCAACGAGGTGGCGGCCGGGCTCGACCGGCTCCGCGTGCCCGACCCGGCCGCCGCGATCGGGGCCGCCGTGGAGGACGGGCAGGTCCTGCCCTTCCAGGAGGCACTGACCGGCGCCGACGGGCGCGGCGTGCAGAGCGAGGACGAGGAGGAGCCGCCGACCCGGACCCTGCTCGCGCTGGAGGGGCTGGCGATGGCGGAGGACAGCCTCGCCGAGAAGCTGCTCCAGCTGATGGCCACCTTCGTCCCGGGCGAGGACCCGGCCCCGGGCGAGGCCGGGCCCGCGGATGCCGACGCGACGGACGACGCCGCGGACGGCGACGCGGAGAGCAGCGCGGAGCGCGACGCGGAGGAGCCCGAGTCCGCCGCCATCCCCGCCGCCCCGGTCGCCCCGGGCCCGGCCGCCTGGGAGGCCGCCGCCGAGGCCGCCGCGTCCTCCTCCTCGACGGCCCTGATCCGTGCCGTCGCCGACAGCGCCCTGGTGCTGCACACCGGCGGCGAGGCGGCCCGCGCCGAACCGGCCGCGCTGGTCACCGCCGCCCGGGGGCTCGGGCTGCGTGCCTGGGCCGCCACCTGGACCGACCAGGGCCGGGACTCCTTCGCCGCACTCGTCGAGGGCGGGACGGCCGGGGCGGACACCCCCGTGGCCACCCTCGCCGAGCTGCTCTCCGGCGCCGCCGGCCCCGGCCGCGCCCCGGACGGCACGCTCGCCCTGGACCTGCTGGTCGTCCTGGACGCGCCGCTGCTGGACGTCGACCTGGCCGCGACCGTCCTGGAGTCGCTCGCCGACGGCACCCGGCTGGTGCTCAGCGGCGACCCGGGCCAGCTCTGGTCGGCCGGTCCCGGCCGGTTCTTCGCCGACCTGCTGGCCGCCAAGGTCTGCCCGGCGGTCGCCTCCCGCACCCCGGACTTCGGCCCGATCGGCGAGCTGGTCTCCGGCGTCGGCATCGGCGAGCTCCAGCCGGTCGAGGCGCCGGACAAGGAGGTGGTCATCCTGACCGCCAAGGACGCCGGCGAGGCCGTCCACCGCGCCATCCAGCTGCTCACCGATTCCATTCCGCGCGCCCTCGGCATCCCGGCCGAGCAGGTGGTGCTGCTCACCCCGGGCCACGGCGGCGTGGCGGGCACCCGGGCGCTGAACGCCGCCGCCAAGGCGCGGCTCAACCCCGGCCCGGGCCGGTTCGGCGGCTTCGACCCGGGCGACCGGGTGGTCGACTCCCCGGCGCCCGGCGTGACCCACCCGGCCCGGGTGCTGGACGGCGACGCCACCGGTCTGCACCTGGAGTACGCGGACGGCTCCCGCCGGACGGTCCGGCCCGCCGAGGCCGCCCGGCTGCGGCACGGCTGGGCGCTGACGGTCCACCAGGCGCTGGGCCGCCGCTGGCCGGGCGCGGTGGTGGTGCTCCCGGAGGACGCCGCTCCCGGGCTCACCCGGCAGTGGGTCTACACCGCCTTCGGGCGCGGTGAGCGGCACCTGTCCGTGGTCCACGCGGCGGGTCCGGCGCTCGTCCAGGCCGTCGCCGAGCGCCCGGCGCAGCCGCGTACCACCCGGCTGCGGGCGGTCCTGGCCGAGAACGCCGCCTCGGCGTACTGAGGCACTGAGTCGGCTGACGACGGGCGGTCGGCGGACCGCCGACGGACCGCGAACGCGCGACGGGCGGGCCCCCGGCCAGGGGCCCGCCCGTCGTCCGTCCCGGACGCCGTCCGTCAGTCGTCCGGGTCCTCGTCGTCGTAGACCTCGCTCACGTCGAAGCGGCAGATCAGCAGCTGCGGATCGGCGTGTTCGAAGGGCTCGGGCAGCCACTCCCCCGGCTCGGTCGGCTCGGCCGCCGCGACCCAGAGCGTCGAGTCCGCCTCCTCCAGGCCGAACTCCTCGCTGCGGGCGGCGATCTCGTCCGGCTCGTACTCGCCGAACAGCACGCCGATCGCGGCGTTGACCCCGCTCGCACCGGCGCCGCCCGGGGTCAGCGACTCGTCCAGGCGCTCGGCCTGGGCGCGCAGCCTCTCGGGGTCGACGACGTGGTAGTCGCGGCGGATCAACACGCTGATCGCCTCGGGCTGTTCGGGGCCGTGGTACCCGCCGGGCCCTTCGTCCCCGGGGATCTCGAAGGGCGTGACCTCGTCGTAGGCCTCGTACAGGAGCTGGTCGTAGGCGATGGCCGCCGTCGCGAGCTGCTCGTAGGCGGCGGACACGTCGGGATCATCGGTTGCGTTGGGGCTTGACACCGCTTCCAGATGACGGTCGATGGCGGCCTTGACCGCCTCAGCGGCGGCGCGTACCTCGGCAATGGTGGGCTGCGCGGCATCAGACATGGTGCAGACGCTATCTCCCCGCGGTGTCGGTACGCACAGCGGTTGTCACCTACACCCGCGATTTCACCGCAACTTCCGCCCTGATGTCCGGTCTGTACGGGAACGTCCCCCTGCGGTACCGGCGTGGAACCGGCGCAGAGGGCGCGCGGCGGGGCCGCCGGGGCCGTTCGGGCACCGCTTCGCGCGCCGGGATCGGGGTATCCCCTCCACAGGAGCAACAGAACTGATCCACTGTCAGTCGGCGGCCCTGGTCGCGACCCTCCCGGGGTGCCGTTCCCGTGCGGGAGGACGGCCGGAAATACCCGGGCCGACTGTCCGGGGCAGGCCGTAGGCTTGCCCGTAGGTGATCCCCAGGAGGAGCGTCTTGATCCCACGCAAACCGGTCCGGCAGCCGGAGTACGAGTACCAGTCGCTGCGCATGCCGCGCGGCACCTCGCGCAACGCGGCCCGCCAACTGCTCACCGAGCACGCCGAGTACGGGCACTGGGAGCTCGACCGGCTGAGGCTGTTCCCCGACGGCAGCCGGACCGTCCGGCTCAAGCGGAGGATCATCCGCCAGGTCCGGAACTGGTGACGGGCGGCCCGCTCCCCGTCGAGCGGGCACCGGCGCCACACCTGTCGTACGCGGCCTTCCGGCACACGGCCTTCACGGACCCGCGGCCGCCCGTTCCTCGGGCGGCCGCGGGTCCGTCGTTTCCCCGGCGGGGGCGCGCGGCCGCGGGTGGGGGCGCCCGGGCCGCCGGCCTACCCGGTCAGCGGGCCCCGGCGCGGGCGCGGCGGTAGAGCACGCCGCCGCCGAGCAGCAGCGCCAGCCCGGCCGCGCCGAGCAACTCGACGCCGCCGGCGCCGGTCGAGGCCAGCTGGCTGCCGGCGGGGGCACCCTGAGCGGTGGCGCCCGGCGCGGCGGCGGCCGGGGCCGAGGTACGGGCGGCGGCCGGGACGACCGCCGGGGCGCTCGGGCCGCCGTTGGCGGTGGGCGCGGCCGGGCTCGCGGTGGACGGGCCGCCGTTGCGCGGGTTGCCCGGGGCGTTCTCGCCGCCGGTCTGCGGCGGGGTCGGGTGGCTGCTCTCGGGGCAGTCGTCGCCCGGCTTCGGCTTCGGGGCCGGGGCGGGGTGCGCCACGTTGCCGCACTCGTTGCCGAAGGCCGGGTTGCCGACGCCGACCACGTTGACGGAGTTGCCGCAGGCGTTGACCGGGATGTGCACGGGGGCCTGGATGCTGTTGCCGGAGGCGACGCCGGGCGAGCCCGCGGCGGTGCCGGAGGCGGAGGAGCCCGCAGCGGTGGTGCCCCGGTTCCCGCCGGTGCCGGAGCTCGCGGTGCCGCCGCCGGTCTGACCGGAGTGGCCGGCCTGACCGCCCTGGGGCGCCGCGTGGCGACCGCCGCCGGCGTTGGCGCACCGGTTGCCGAACGACGGGTTCAGCGCGCCGATCACGTCGACGGTGTTCCCGCAGGCGTTGATCGGCACCTCGACCGGCACCTGCACCGAGTTGCCCGAGGCGACACCCGGCGACCCGACGGCACCCCCCTGCGCCTCGGCGCCCGCGTAGGCGTAGCCGGCGGTCGAGGCCAGCACGCCGCCGGCGGCCACGGCCGTGAGGATCCCCTTCTTGGCTACATTCCTCATGTTTTCCCCTGACGTTTCGAGACGAGATGTCGACGTTGACATGAACCTTATGAAAGTCGGAATTTTGATATATCCGTAAATCACGCAAGGTCTTCGGCTGCACAGGAGTTAACGAGAAGCCAACGGCGAGGTTGGGCCGAACGCGGCAGCTTCACCCGATCGAGCGATCGTGTCGTGCCTTTTGTATCCGGCGGGTGTATCCGCCCGGCCGACCCGTCCGGCTCACCCGCTCCGCACACGTGTCCGGCGCTCCGGACGCGCGAATGCCCCCGGTGCGGCGCGTCCGCCGCCCGGGGGCCGGGTCGAGTCCTCTCAACGGGCCTCAGCAGCCCGGGGTCGACTCAGAAGTTGGCGCAGTGGTTGCCGAACGCCGGGTTCAGCACACCGATCACGCTGACGGTGTTGCCACAGGCGTTCACCGGGATGTGCACCGGGACCTGGACCAGGTTGCCGGACACGATGCCCGGGGAACCGGCGGCCACACCCTCGGCACCGGCACCGCCGTGAGCGGATGCCACGCCGGCGGCGGCGAGAACCAGACCACCGGTGGCGGCGGCGACGGCGGCGATCTTCTTGACCTTCATCATTCCTCCTGTATGGACAACGCAACCCGTTCGGCGGGCTACACAGGAATGAACGACGCTGCGGCAAACGGGGTACGGAACAGATTTGCCATTCACCCGCAACGGTGATGACTCGCACACATGATCAGCCTGGATTTCCGGGGAGAATCGTTTCTGTTGATCTCCCTGAGCCCATCCCACAATCATCAGCTCCGACAATGCGGTCGGCCCGCCCCCGGCACCCCTGGAGCGGGCCGACCCAGTCGCCTGATCAGCAGGCGTCGATGAACCGGTCCAGCACCCGGACGCCGAACTTCAGGCCGTCCACCGGCACCCGCTCGTCCACGCCGTGGAACATCCCGGCGAAGTCCAGCTCCGGCGGCAGCTGCAGCGGGGCGAAGCCGAAGCAGCGGATCCCCAGGTCCTGGAAGGACTTGGCGTCCGTCCCGCCGGACAGGCAGTACGGCACCGCGCGGGCGATCGGGTCCTCGGCCCGCAGCGCCGTCTGCATCGCCTCGACCAGCGCCCCGTCGAAGCCGGTCTCGATCGCCTTGTCCGAGTGCAGGCTCTCGCGCTTCACACGCGGGCCGAGCACGCTGTCCAGCTCGGCCAGGAACTCCTCCTCGTAGCCGGGCAGGAAGCGGCCGTCCACGTGCGCGGTGGCCTGACCGGGGATCACGTTCACCTTGTACCCGGCGCCGAGCATGGTCGGCTGGGCGGTGTTGCGCAGCGTGGTGCCGATCATCTTGGCGATGCCGCCGAGGACGCGCAGCGTCTCGTCCATGTTCTCCGGGTCCAGCTCGACCCCGAGTGCGTCCGACAGCTCGTCCAGGAAGGCCCGGACGGTCTTGGTGATCCGCAGCGGGAACTGGTGCCGGCCGAGCCGGGCGACCGCCTCGCACAGCTCCGTGATCGCGTTGTCGTCGTTCTCCATCGAACCGTGCCCGGCCCGGCCCTCGACCGTCAGGCGCATCCAGTGCATGCCCTTCTCGGCCGTCTCCACCAGGTAGAGGCGGACCTGGTCGTTGACCGTGAAGGAGAAGCCGCCGACCTCGCCGATCGCCTCGGTCACGCCCTCGAACAGCCCCGGGTGCTTGTCCACCAGGTAGCGCGCGCCGTACGTGCCGCCGGCCTCCTCGTCGGCGAGGAAGGCCAGCACGATGTCGCGCGGGGGCTTGCGCCCGGTGCGCAGCCGGTCCCGGACGACCGCCAGGGTCATCGCGTCCATGTCCTTCATGTCGACCGCGCCGCGGCCCCAGACGCAGCCGTCGGCGATCTCGCCGCCGAACGGGTCGTACGTCCAGTCCGCGGCGTTGGCCGGCACCACGTCGGTGTGGCCATGGATCAGCAGGCCCGGGCGGGAGCGGTCCTCGCCCTCGATCCGCACCACCGTCGAGGCCCGGCCCTTGGCCGACTCGAAGATCTGCGGCTCCAGCCCGAACTCGGCGAGCTGCTCGGCCACGTACTCGGCCGCCTTGCGCTCGCCCGGGCCGGAGCCGTCACCGTAGTTGCTGGTGTCGATCCGGATCAGATCGCGACAGATCCCGGCGACCTCCGACTCAGCCGTCACCTTCGGCGCCGCCGACTCGCTCCGCTCGCTCACGGTCACTCCTCGTCTTTGGCCCGCACCGACGCACCAGCGCGCCACCCCCGGGACCTGCACCCGGGCCGTACGAGCACGTCCGTCCATCCTCCCCCAGCCCCCGACCCGGATCCAGCCCCCGCACGCCCCCGAAACCCGCTGGTCACGACCCCGCCACACGCCGGCCCTTGCTCCCGCCACCCGCACCGCACCCCGGCCGGAAACCGTTTTGGGAGCCCAAGCCGATCTTTGCTACAGTTACATCTGTCAGCGCGACGGACGAGAGATCGGAAGCCGCGAGGACGACACCTGGTCCGGGTGGCGGAATGGCAGACGCGCTAGCTTGAGGTGCTAGTGCCCTTTATCGGGCGTGGGGGTTCAAGTCCCCCCTCGGACACCGGCAGGAACCCCAGATTCGTCTGGGGTTCTTTTCGTTTCCGGGGTTCCTTCCGGCTCAGGCCCGGGCGGGCTCGGCGGGCTTGGCGGGCTTGATGTTCTGGTTGACCCGGAAGACGTTGTTGGGGTCGTACTTCGCCTTCAGCTCGGAGAGCCGGCGGTAGTGGCCCTCGCCGTAGGCGGACAGGATGCGGCGCTCGCCCTCGTCGACCAGCTCGTTGACGTAGACGCCGCCCGAGGTGAACCGCTGCAGGGTGTCGTAGACCGAGCGGCACCAGTCGGTGTTGGCCCGGTCGTCCTTTTCCTCGGTCCAGCCGCCGAGCAGGGTGACCAGGAAGCCGGGGTCGCGGTGCGGGAAGGCGGTGGCCTCCGGGGCGACCCGGGCGACCTGGCCGCCGAGGAGCATCAGGCCGATCTGGGACAGCTCCGACTTCCGGCTGCGGTAGCCCTCGATCAGGGTGGCGAGGGCCTCCTCGGTCACGGTGTCGACCATGAAGGAGCGGGTGTAGTAGCGGCGGTGGTGGGCCATGTCCGCGTCGGCCAGCTGCTGGACCTTCGGGTACGGCAGGGTCTCGGTGGTCCGCAGCACCGGCTCGGGGCCGAACGCGGCCAGGCCGTCGACCAGCGCGTCGGTGTCCTCGGCCGGCGCGGTGTCGACGTAGCGGACGGCGATGCCGGTCGAGCCGTCCTCCAGGTCGAAGAACCCGGCGGCCAGGGCCAGCCGGTCCGGGGCGGCGGCGGCGAAGGCGGACAGGCCGCGGGCCACCGCCGCGTGGTCGGCGGCGCGGTAGGCCACGACGCCGGTGCGGCAGGCGCCCTGCGGGTGCAGCCGGTACTCGAAGGAGGTGACGATGCCGAAGTTGCCGCCACCGCCGCGGATCGCCCAGAACAGGTCGGCGTCGTCCTCCGCGCTCGCCCGCCGTACCTCGCCGTCGGCCAGCACGACGTCCGCCGCGACCAGGTTGTCCACGGTGAGCCCCTGGGCCCGGCACAGCCAGCCGATCCCGCCGCCGACCGTCAGTCCGGCGATGCCGGTGTGGGACACCTGGCCGCCGGTGACGGCGAGCCCGAACCGGTAGGTCTCGTCGTCGAGTTCGGCGAGCAGCAGGCCCGGCTCGCAGATCGCGACGCCGCGCTGCAGGTCGACCCGGATGCCCTTCAGCCGGCTCAGGTCGACGACCAGGCCGTCGTCGATGGTCGAGTGCCCGGGGTAGCTGTGGCCGCCGCTGCGCACGGCCAGCAGGATGTCGTGCTCGGTGGCGAAGCGGACCGCGTCGACCACGTCGGCGGCGCCCGCGCAGCGCACGATCAGGCCCGGGCGGCGGTTGAAGTAGCCGTTCCACACCAGCCGCGCCTGGGCGTACCCCTCGTCGTCCTGGGCGAACACCTCGCCGCGGACCGCGGCGCGGAGGGCGTCGATGTGGGCCTGCTCGACGGGCTGACCCGAGCGGTTCTTCAGCGTCATCGGTGACTCCTGTTGATCGGAAAAGTCGGAGGGGTGTCGGAAGGGGCGGGGCGGGGCGGGGCGGGGCGGGAGTCAGACCGCGGCGGTGCGGGCGGAGATCAGGGCGGCGAGGCCCGCCACGCTGCCCGCCTCGGCCATCTCGTCCTCGGGGACGCGGGCCCCGAACTCGCGCTCCAGGATCACCGACAGCTCCAGCAGCACGAGGGAGTCGAGGTCGAGGTCGGAGAAGGCGGTGGTGGCGGTGAGCTCGCCGTCCAGGGAGAACTTGTCCTGCAGGATGGTCAGGATGCGCTCGGTGATGCGGTCCATCGTCGGTCCTTTCACACAGCTCGGGAGGGAGGTAGCAGGGGAAGGGGAAGGCCCGGATCAGGCGGTCTCGATGCCGGTCACCTTGATGTCGGGCCAGCTGAGGGCGACCGAGCCCCAGCTCAGGCCACCGCCGAACGCGGTCAGCAGGATCTTCTGGCCGGGCTCCAGCCGGCCCTCGGCGGCCGCGTCGGTGAGGGCGAGCGGGATCGAGGCGGCCGAGGTGTTCCCGACCTTGTCGAGGTGGACCACCACCTGGTCGCGCGGCACGTCCATCACGTCGGCCACGGTGTGCAGGATGCGGACGTTCGCCTGGTGGCCGACGAACCAGTCGAGGTCCTCGGCGGTCCAGCCGATCCGCTTCAGCAGCGCCTCCGAGGAGCCCGCCATCCGTGAGACCGCGTGCGTGAAGATCTCCTTCCCGCGCATGGCGAGGTAGTTGTCCTCCTCGCGCAGCGGCGCCCGCTCGGAGCGCTGCCGGGACCCGCCCGCGGGCAGGAAGGCCAGGTCGCGGTTGGCACCGTCGCTGCCGAGGTCGAAGCCGGTCAGGGCGCCCGGCTCGGTGGCGTCCCCGGCGCGCAGCACCGCCGCGCCGGCGCCGTCGCCGAAGATGATCGCGGTGGCCCGGTCCCCCGGGTCCAGCCGGGTCGACCAGATGTCCGCGCCGATCACCAGGACGCGTTCGGCGAACCCGGCGGCGATCGCGCCCGCCGCGGAGTGGAGGCCGTAGATGAAGCCGGCGCAGGCGGCCGACAGGTCGAAGCCGGGCACCCCGGCGAGTCCCAGTGCGGCCGCGACCTCCGGGGCGGTCGCGGGCATCGGCCGGTTGGGCGTGCTCGTCGCCAGGATCACCTGGTCGACGGTGTCGACCCCGGCGGACTCCAGCGCCCGCCGGCCGGCGACCACGGCGAGGTCGCCGGTGGCGGTGCCGGGGGCTGCCCAGTAGCGGCGGCTGATGCCCGTCCTGGTCCGGATCCACTCGTCGCTGGTGTCGACCAGCCGGGAGATCTCCTCGTTGTCCACGGCCCGCTCCGGCACCATGGCGCCGAGGCCGGCGAGGACGGCGGCCCGGCTCATGACCGGCCTCCGGGGGTGGCGCGGCGGAGTCGATCGGTCATGTTCGGGGTCCTTTCCACGGTCGGCGTCCGAAGGAGGTGGTGGGGGCAGCGGGAGGCGGCGTCGTCACGGCAGCCGGTGGGCGGCCGAGCAGCGGACCGACATGTGGCGGAAGCCGCCGACGATGTCGACCAGCCGCCAGGTCTCGCCGTCGCGCGAGGTGAGCAGTTCGGTCTCGTCGAGGCGCACGGTGAGCCGGTCGGGCACGGTGACCGGCTGCCGCGGGTCGCCGATGTCGAGCACGGTCTGCCGCATCCAGAGGGTGTTGCTCTCCGAGCGCGGGACGCCGTCGATCTCGTAGAGCAGGATCTGGCCGAGCTGGATGGCGGCGACGAAGACGTCGAGGATCGAGGTCGCCCGGTGGCTGTAGCCCTCCAGCCCGCGCACCGGGAGGTCCTGGTCCGACCGGAACCGGGAACTGACCGTGGCGGCGGCCGAGTTCGCCGGGAAGTCGACCGAGAGTCCTTCGATCACCTGGTACTTGCTCCGGTGCGCCGCCCCGTACGGGCGCAGCGCGGCGCTGCCGAGCAGTTCGTCGGGGTCGGCGTACGAGCCGGGCTCGGTGCGGGCGGCGCCGGCCGGGTGCTCGATCTCCAGGCGTGCCCGCAGGGCGCCGACCTGGCAGTCGACGGCGGACACCCGTCGGCTCGGGTCGGGGCTCGCGCCGGGGAGTTCGGTGACGGTCGCCGCCACCGGGAACTCGTCGAGTTCCTCCTCCACCGGGCTGGTGCCGGCCTTCATCCGGACCCGGCGCAGCCGCGCGGTGCCGCGCTGCTCGGCGTCCAGGCCCAGGACGTGGGCGAGGTGGACCTCGGCGGCTTCGCCGGCCAGCAGCAGGACGTCGATGCTGCTGAGGTGCGGGCGCTGGTTGTGCTTGCCCTTCTTCGACCAGTCGTCCGGGTAGCGGACGGAGGCGAGGGCGCGGACGGAGCCGGTGCCGTCCGGGCCGCCACTGACCCGGATGTCCGTCAGTCGCTGGTGGGCGCGCTTGTAGCCCTCACCGAAGAAACGTTTCTCTCCCGGCCCCAGGTAGTCGTCGACGGTGACGCGACGGGGGCGGGTCTGCGCTGCGGTGTCAGTCATGGCTTCCCTCGGAGAGTCGGCCGGGCCGGTACGGCTAGGCCCAGGTGAGCAGGCGCTTCGGGTGTTCCAGGACGGCGGCGGTGTCGGCCAGCACCTTCGACCCCAGCTCGCCGTCGACCAGCCGGTGGTCGAAGGAGAGCGCCAGGGTGGTGACCTGCCGGGGCCGGACCTCGCCCTTGTGGACCCACGGCCGCTCCCGGACGGCACCGAAGGCGAGGATCGCCGACTCGCCGGGGTTGAGGATCGGCGTCCCGGTGTCCACCCCGAAGACGCCGATGTTGGTGAGGGTCACCGTGCCGCCCGCCAGCGCGGCCGGGGTCGTCCTGCCCTCGCGGGCGGTGGTGACCAACTCCCCCAGCGCCCGGGCGAGTCGCGGCAGCGTCAGACTGCCCGCGTCCTTGACGTTGGGAACCAGCAGACCGCGCTCGGTGGCGGCGGCGATGCCCAGGTTGATGCGGTCCGTCCGGACGATCTCCTGGTTCTCCTCGTCCCAGCGGGCGTTCACCTCCGGGTGCCGCCGGATCGCGAGCAGGAACGCCCTGGCCACCAGCAGCAGCGGGCTCACCCGCAGGCCGGCCAGCTCCGGGTCCTGCTTCAGCTCCCGGACCAGGGTCATGGTGCGGGTCACGTCCACGGTGACGAACTCGGTGACGTGCGGGGCGGTGAAGGCGCTCGCGACCATCGCCCGGGCGGTGGCCCGGCGCACGCCCTTCACCGGGATGCGGGTCTCGCCCGCGCTCGGGGAGGGTGCGGCGGCCACGGGGGGTGCGGGAACGGGAGCGGGCGGTGCGTCGTGGGCCGCGTGCACGTCCGCCCTGGTCACCACGCCGTCGGCGCCGGTGGGGACGACCGCGGCCAGGTCCACGCCGAGGTCCTTGGCCAGTTTGCGGACGGGCGGCTTGGCGGCGGGCCGCTCGGTGCGCGCGGCCGGAGCGGTCGGTGCGGGCGGGGTGGACGGTGCCGCCGGGGCGGCCGGTGCCGCCGGGGTGGGCGCCGGCGCCCCGTTCCGCCGGCGGGGCCGGTGGCCGGACCGCCCGGGAGCAGCGCCGTAGCCGACCAGGACCGGCTGCCGGGCCTCGGGCGCCTCGGCGTCCGGGGTTCCGGCCGCGGGCGCGGCAGGGGTGGCGGACGTACCGGGGCCGTCGGGGGTGTCGGCCGCTCCGGCGCCTTCCGGGCCGTCCGCCCCGGTGTCGACGGAGATGATGACGGCGCCCACCGCGACCGTCGTCCCCGCCTCGACGTGGATCCGGTGCACCACGCCGTCGTACGGGATCGGCAGTTCGACGCTGGCCTTGGCCGTCTCCACCTCGCAGACGACCTGGCCGTCCGTCACCCGGTCGCCCTGCCGGACGTGCCAGGTGAGGATCTCCGCGTCCACGAGCCCCTCGCCCACGTCGGGCAGGGGGAACTCGCGGACGCGTTGCGCGGTTGTGGTCACGGTTCCTCTCCTCTAGTACGCCAGGGCGCGGTCGACGGCGTCCAGGACGCGGTCCACGTCCGGCAGGTACGACTCCTCGAAGGCGGCCGGCGGGTACGGCATGTGGTAGCCGCCGACCCGCAGGACCGGGGCCTCCAGGTGGTGGAAGCACCGCTCGGTGATCCGGCCCGCGATCTCGGCGCCGGCGCCGAAGAACACCGGCGCCTCGTGCACGACCACCAGCCGCCCGGTGCGCCGCACCGAGGCCTCGATGGTGTCGAAGTCCATCGGGGACACCGAGCGCAGGTCGACCACCTCCAGGCTGTCGCCGTCCTCGGCGGCGACCGCCGCCGCCTCCAGGCAGGTCGCCACGGTCGGTCCGTAGCCGAGCAGCGTCAGGTCCCGGCCGGGCCGGACCACCCGGGCGGCGTGCAGGGGCAGTTCGGCGGCGGGCGGCACCGGCGCGCGGTCGTAGTAGCGGCGCTTGGGCTCGAAGTAGACGACCGGGTCGTTCCCGGCGATGGCCTGCCGGAGCATCCAGTGCGCGTCGGCCGCGTTGGACGGCGAGACCACCTTCACTCCCCCGACGTGGGCGAACAGCGCCTCGGGGGACTCGCTGTGGTGCTCGACCGCACCGATGCCGCCGCCGTACGGGATGCGGATGACCACCGGCAGGGTGAGCCGGCCGTTCGAGCGGGCGTGCAGCTTCGCCAGCTGGGTGACGATCTGGTCGAAGGCGGGGAAGACGAAGCCGTCGAACTGGATCTCCACCACCGGTCGGTAGCCCCGCAGGGCCAGGCCGATCGCGGTGCCGACGATGCCGGACTCGGCCAGCGGGGTGTCGATCACCCGGCCGTCGCCGAAGTCCTTCTGCAGGCCGTCGGTCACCCGGAAGACGCCGCCGAGCCTGCCGACGTCCTCGCCCATCACCAGGACCTTGGGATCCTCCTCCAGCGCGGCGCGCAGGGCCGAGTTGACCGCCTGGGCGAGGGTGCGGGCGGGCCCTGCGGCCGGATCGCGGTTCGTCGCCACCATCTCAGACCCCTTCCGCGGTCGCGAGGGCGGCGGTGTAGGCCGCGAACTGCGCGGCCTCCTCCGCCACCAGGGCGTGGCCGTCCGCGTAGACGTGGCCGAACATCGCCTCCGCCGGGGGCGCGGCCATCGACCGGACGGCCGCGCGGACGGCCCGGGCCGCCTCCTCGCTCTCCCGGTCGACCCGGGCGAGGTACTCCTCGTCCGCCCGGCCGTCGGCCAGCAGGTGCGCCCGGAGGCGGGTGATCGGGTCCTTCAGCTCCCAGGCGCGCACCTCCTCGGCGTCGCGGTAGCGGGAGGGGTCGTCGGAGGTGGTGTGGGCGCCCATGCGGTAGGTGAACGCCTCGATCAGCGTCGGGCCCTGCCCGCTGCGGGCGCGCCGCAGTGCCTGCCGGGTGACGGCCAGACAGGCCAGCACGTCGTTGCCGTCCACCAGGATCCCGGGGAAGCCGAAGCCGGCCGCCCGCCGGTGGATCGGCACCCGGCTCTGCTTCTCGGTGGGCTCGGAGATCGCCCACTGGTTGTTCTGGCAGAAGAAGACGACCGGGGCGTCGTTGAGGGCGGCGAAGTTGAAGGCCTCGCTGACGTCGCCCTGGCTGGTCGCGCCGTCGCCGAAGTACACGATGACGGCGGTGTCGGCGCCGTCCTTGGCAACGCCCATCGCGTAGCCGGTGGCGTGCAGCGTCTGGGCGCCGATGACGAGGGTGTAGAGGTGGAAGTTGTGCTCCCTCGGGTCCCAGCCGCCGTTGGTGGTGCCCCGGAACAGTGCGAAGAGGTCGAGGGGGTCGACCTGCCGGGCGAGCGCCACGCCGTGGTCGCGGTAGCTGGGGAAGACGTGGTCCTCGTCGTCGAGCGCCAGGGCGGAGCCGATCTGGGCCGCCTCCTGGCCGAGCAGCGAGGGCCAGAGGGCGAGTTCGCCCTGGCGCTGGAGCAGCACCCCCTCGGCGTCGATCCGGCGGGCGCGGACCATGGACTCGTAGAGGCCGAGGAGTTGATCGTCCGTCAGATCGAGCGGGTAGTCGGGGTGGTGCTTCCGCTCGCCGTCCGGGGTGAGCAGTTGGACGGCGTCGGCCGGGGTGTGCGCGTGCGGCATGGCGACCTCCTTCCTCATGGGTGGGGCATGACGGGCGGGGCGTGACGGGCCGTGCGTGACGGTGCGGGGCGTGACGGGCGGGGCGTGACGGGCGGCGTCGGGCGGACCGGGCGGAGGGGCCTCGGTGCCGACGGCGCGGGCACGGGGAGAGCGGCGCGCCCGGAACGGTGCCGGGCGGCGGGGCGGGACGGGAGGCACGGCCGGCGGCGGGCTTCTCGCCCCGACCCCCTCGGCATCCGAACTCCCGTTGTTTCCCGTGGAGTTCGACCCGGTACGGAGAACTCTGCCCGCCGCCCACGCCGTCACGCAAGCAGTGGATTCCACTCGGTGGAAAACCCGCGCCGGGTGGGGGAGCCGGTTCCGAGGCGCATACCGGAACCACCCAGGAACCCTGCTCGGAACCCAGCCCGGAATGCCCCCCGGATCACGCCCGGAACGCACCCGGAACGCACCCGGGACGCACCGGGCTTTCCCGCCGGAAAGGCTCGTTCAGACCGCGGCCAAGGGCGCGATCAGGCCGCCGAGACGGCCGAAGAAGGCGTCCTTGGATTCCCTCGGAAAGAAATGCCCGCCCGGGACCGGATGCAACGCGAAACCCCCGTCGGCGTGTTCGGCCCAGGCGGCCGCGTCCGCGGCCGAGACCAGCGGGTCGTCCCGCCCGGCGAACACCTCGACCGGGCACGGCAGCGGCCGGTGCGTGAAGCCCTCGGAATCGCCCGCGCAGAGGCCGATCTCCGCCCGCACCAGGGCGATCCGCTCGCTCAGCCAGCTGGTGTCCGCGCGCAGCGCGGCCGGGAGCGAACCGAAGTCGACGAGCCAGGAGACGAGTTCGGCGTCGGTGAGCCGCGTCGCCCGGCGCAGCGGGTGCGGCAGGTGGGGCGCCGGGTAGGCGCCGACCAGCAGCCGCTCGGGCAGCCTGCGCCCGTGCTCGGCCCTGCGGCGGGTGAGCCGGTAGGCGAGCAGGGCGCCCATGCTGTGCCCGTACAGGAGGTAGGGCCGTTCCAGG
The DNA here is from genome assembly GCF_014656195.1 of Kitasatospora xanthocidica. Lineage (GTDB taxonomy): Bacteria > Actinomycetota > Actinomycetes > Streptomycetales > Streptomycetaceae > Kitasatospora > Kitasatospora xanthocidica. Next base: position 164,838 of record NZ_BNBY01000017.1, read on the forward strand.
AGCGGGCCGAGGTCGCGTTCCAGCTCGGCGACGAGCCGGGGCAGCCCCTGCCGGCAGTGGCCGCCGGCCGGGTCCCGCCCGGGGATCCGGACCGGGACGAGGTTCACCCGCTCTCCCAGCGCCCGTTGCCAGCCGGAGAAGAACGCCGTACTGCCGCCGGCCGGGTGCAGTCCGAGCAGGGTGACCGGGCCGCCGTCCGCTCCCCCGCCCGCGCCCTCGTCGAAGCCGCCCTCGTCGAAACCGCCACCCGGGCCGCCGACCGGGGCTAGCGGCTGTGCGACTGCGGACCGTCCCTGGTTGCACGCCCCGGCCGGGGGCGGTGCGCCGCCGACCGGGCGGCGGCGCACCGGGTCAGATGGCTGCCGGAACACCGGCCCTCCCCACCGTGCTCTGCGGGGCCGACGGCCGCTCGGCACCGAGATCGGCGCCGGGACCAGGGCCAGGGCCGGGACCTAGGTCGAGGTCCGGCTCCGGCCGGGCGGTCTCCACCTGGTGCGCGAACTCCCGCCAGGCCGCCGCGCATTCGAGCGCGAGCTGGGAGACCCGGCCGGCGCAGTGCGGCGGGATGCTGCGCGCCAGCTGGTCGCGCTGATCGGCCGGGAGGAGGCTGCTGGTGAGCATCCGCAGCAGATGGCGGCCGCTCTCGGTGAGCCGGAGCGCCGGGTCGCTCATCAGCCGTTCCATGACGCGGGCGAGGTCCTGGCCGGGCTGCTGCGGGCCGGGGCCGGTGCGCCGGCCGCCGGCGGCCTGGCCCGGCGGGGACGCGGGGCGGGTCTGGGAGGCGGGCCGGGCCGTGCGGCGCCCGGTGGGCACCGGGTCCTCGCCGCGCCGCAGCCGCTCCCGGACGTCGCGGACCGTCCCCGGGGAGATGCCCGCCTCGTCGGCGATCGCGCGCAGCGACGCCCGGGGGTTGGCGCTGATCAGTTCGACGGCGCGCCGCCGGCCCAGCGTGCCGTCCAGCGGCCGGACCCGCCCGTCCCGGCCGACCCGGGCCGCGGCGTGCGGGATGGTGCCGCTCTCGCTGCGCCGCAGCTCGCGCACCGCCTTGGTGGAGAGCCCGGCGACGGAGGCGACCATCCGGTCCGACCACTCGGGGTGCGAGGTGAGGATCCGCCTGGCGGCGCCCGTGCGGTCGTCCCGAGACAGCGGGAGGCCGTGGCGGGTGTTGCTCTGGACGGAGAGGACGAAGGCGTCGCGTTCGGAGCCTTCGAAGAAGCGGGCGGGGATGACGGACCGGCCCCGGGCGGCGGCCACCCGCAGCCGGTGCATGCCGTCGATCACCCGCATGCTGGGGCGGTGGACGATGATCGGCGGGAGGTCCCGGTCGAGTTCGGCCAACGCCCTGAGGTGCTCCGGGTCCTCTCCGCCGGTGCGCGGCGAGTCGGCGGGCAGCAGTGCCGCGACCGGGACCGGCACCACCTCGGACAGGGCCGGCGCCCACTCCTGGGACGGCGGCGGTCCGGGTTCCGGGGCCACCGGGCCGGGCTCCCGGGTCACGGCACCGACCTCCCGGGCCACCGAACCGGCTACCTGGCCGGTCGCCGGACTGGCCACCGGACCGGCCGCCGGACCGGCCGCCGGGGACGGTAAACCGGGCCGGGACGTGAAGGGCGGTTCGGCGCTGTCGCTGACGGTCTCTTTCTTCACGGCGAGTCCTCTGGCGTGCGTCGCGGGAGGGCGGTCGGACAGGCGGTGCGTCGTACCGGCACCACCCGCCTTGGGGAAGTACCGCCCCGTTTTCCCTGGGTCTGCTGGGTCGTCTCCTCGTCGAGACAGGCCAAAGGCGCACCGGCGCGGGCCGCCGAGGACCCGGCCGGCCGACGACGCCCGTGGGGGCGGGTTCGTCGGCACGGACCTCCGGGTGGCTCCACGACGGCCGCTGCCGAATGCTCCATCGTGATCGTGACACACGAACATACCTCTGGGAAGGTATTTTAACGAGCGCGTAACGTACGGCAGCAATACCGTCACACGACGGCCACCGCGCCCACCCGTTTCAGCCTCCGGCGGGGGCTCCGTCGAGCAGCAACAGCCGGGCACCGGGCAGCAGTTCGGCCAGCCCCGGGTCGCCGACGACCACCGGGTGCCCGACCTCGGTGAGCATCGGCAGGTCGGAGGCGTGGTCCCCGTAGCCGTAGCAGTCCGCCGGATCGACCTGCGGGTGGGCCTCGTACAGGGCGCGCACGGCCCGGCGCTTCTCCTCCCCGATGACCGGCTCGCCGACGAGCCCGCCGGTGAGCACTCCCCCGCGCACCTCGGGGCGGCTGCACACCAGGTGCGCCGCGCCGATGTCCGCCGCGATGGGGTCGAGGATCGCCGGGAACGAGCCGGAGACCAGCACGATCGCACCGCCCGCCGCCCGATGGTCCGTCAGGGCATCCCGGACGGCGGCGATGTAGAAGCCCGGCTCCGCGGCCCGTTCGGCGAACCACGCGCGGCCGGCCGCGGCGACGGACTCGGCCGGCTCCCCGGCCCATTCCCGGTAGTACGCGCGGTTGTTCTCCTCGCGCGGGCTCCCGGCGGCGGCCCGGGCGGTCAGCTCCTCCCGCACCCGGCGGCCGCGCCGGACGCCCTCGCTGCCGTACCGGGCGCCGAGGTAGTGGTCGAGGAAGTCGAACATGCTCTTGCAGTCGATCAGCGTCTCGTCGACGTCGCTGAACGCCAGACGGGTGGGCAGGGCCACGGGGGGCTCCTCGGGGGCTCGGGTCACCTGGGGGTGACGCTTCGGGCGGTACGGGTGCCGGCCGCGGCGCGGCCACCCGCCGGGCCACGGGCGCCGGTCGTGCCGCGGGTGGCGGCCGGCCGGGCGCGCAGCGCCGGGAACAGGGTGTCCCGCACCTCGCGCCAGCGTTCCGCGAAGTCGGCGCGGGCGTACAGGTTGTCGGAGATGTGCTGGGACCCGAAGAAGGCCGCGACGGCCACCCGGGCGGCCACGTCCGGGTCCACGTGCTCCGCCAACTGCCCCTGCGCGGCGGCCTCGCGCAGCAGCATCGAGATCAGGTTCGTCCAGTCCACGTACGGCAGCGGGAGCTCGACGTCGATGGCGGCGCGCTCGTTCTGCAGCCGGGTCCCGGCCTGCATGATCGGGTCCTCGAGGAACGCGGTGGTGGCCGCGTTGAACATCTCGATCACCGTGTCCAGCGGGGAGAGGCCCTTGCCCCGCACCGCCTCCAGCGTCACCGGCCAGCGCGAGTACAGCTCCTCGACCACGGCGACGGCCAGTGCCTGCTTGTTGGGGAAGTGGAAGTAGACCGCGCCCTTGGTCATGGCGACCTCGTCGGCCACGTCCTTGATGCCGGTCCGTTCGTAACCGCGCTCGGCGAAGATCCGCGCGGCGCAGTGCAGGATCTGCTCCCTGGTGCGCTCGGCGCGCTCCTGGCGCAGGAACGGCCCGGTCGCGCCGGTGCGCAGCGCCGGCCACAGCGGCTCGGTGGCGGCGCTCTTGCTCTGGCTCACTGTTCTCTGTTCCTCTCTCGCATCCCGTCGATCCTGGCTATATACCTTCTCCCAGGTATATTTTCGGGCCGTGATCAACGGCCACCTGGGGGGTGACCCGCGTCCGGAGCGGGGTGGCACCACCTTAGGGAACGGCTCACCGACGGGGAGACGTGCTCGTAATGTCCAGCATCACCGCATCGCCAAGGTACCTGCCGACGACCGCGCCGGCGGCGCGCGACCGCCGGCTCTCGTTCCGCCACCGGCTGCCGGCCGCCGCCGTCCACAAGACCGCGCCGGCGGAGGTCCTGCTCACCGACGCCGCCCGGACGGGGGACGACCGGTTCCGGGTCGCCGCCGTCTGGCACCGCCACCGCTTCCTGCACCACGGCGGGGCGGGCCTGCCGGTCGACCCGCTGCTGCTGGTCGAGACGGTCCGCCAGGCGCTGATCCACCTGTCCCACCGCTTCCACGGCGTTCCGCAGGGCCACCCGTTCGTCCTCGACTCCCTCGACCTCGAACTGACCCGGGCCGGTTCGACGCACCGGCCCGCCGGACCGCAGCAGGTCCTGCTCGACGCCGTCCACACCCGGACGCTGACCACCCCGCACCGCACCGGCCTCGCGCTGGACGCCGTGGTGTCCGTCGACGGCGTGCCGCTCGGCCGGGGCGGCTTCCGCTGGGAGGTCCGGCACCCCGAGTTCTACGCCCTGGTGCGCGACCGCGCCCGGCGGACGGCGGCCCGGCCGACCGGCCCGTCCGCCGGGGAGTCCTGGCGGCTCGCCCCCTGGGTGGCGGGCTACCCGGACGACCGGCACGTGCTGCTCGCCCGCGGCCCGCAGGGCGCGCCCGGCGAGTTCCTGCTCGACCCCGCCCCCGACCACCCGGTGCTCTTCGACCACCCCTCCGACCACGTGCCGGGCATGGTGCTGCTGGAGGCGTTCCGGCAGGCCGCCCACGCCACCGGTGCCCCGCAGGACCCGGCCCGGATCCGGGCCGCCTTCACCGCTTTCGGGGAGCCGGACGTGCCGGTGACCGTCACCGCGCGCCCCGGTCCGGCGGCGGGGACCACGGAGGTCACCGCCGTCCAGGGCGGGACGCCCCTCGCCTCGGCCCTGCTCGGGTACGAGCCGGTGGACGACCTGACGGCCCGCCGGGACGCCCGGTGAGCGGGTCCGCCGCCGAGAACCGCGCCGCCGAGATCCGCGCCGCCGAGGACCCCGCCGCGGAGCCCACGGCCGCGGAGCTCCCCGCCGGGGCCGTCGACCGGCTGGTCCGGGCGGCCGAGCGCGACCTGCCCGCCCTGGAGGAACGGCGCCGGCTCGGCGCGGAGACGATGGCCGGGATCACCGCCGCCGGGTTCCTCCGGCACTTCGTGGCACGGGAGTTCGGCGGCACCGCGGGGACCTTCTCCGCGCTGCTCGACGCCTCGGCGACGGTGGGGCGGACCTGTCCGTCCACCGCCTGGTGCGCCACCCTGTTCGCCGCGCACGGGCGGCTCGCCTCCTACCTCCCCACGGAGGGCCGGAAGGCGCTGTGGGGCCACTCCCCCGACGTGCCGATCGCCACGGCCATCATGCCCCCGCGCGGGCGGGCCGTCCCGGTGCCGGGCGGCTGGCTGCTCAGCGGCCGTTGGGACACCGCCAGTGGCGTGGACCACGCCGACTGGCTGCTGCTGGCGAGCCGCACCGGAGCGCCGGACCGCCCCGAGCACCGGATCCTCGCCGTACCCAGGGCCGACTGGACCGTCCTGGACTCCTGGCGCAGCCTGGGCATGCGCGGGACGGGCAGCCACGCGGTGGAGGTGGCGGAGGCCTTCGTCCCCGAGCGGCTCTCCTTCACCATGGCCGATCTGGCGCACCCGGTGGCGGCGGACGCGGCCCGCTGCCACCGGGTCCCGGTGCAGCTGGCCGGCACGCTGATGTTCGCGGCGCCGGTGGCGGGTGCGGCGCAGGGCGCGCTGGACGCCTGGCGCGCCGCCGCGGTCACCCCGCGGCCGGTCCGCAGCGCGGCCTCCGACCAGGCGTTGAGCGAGAGTTCGGCGCAGATCGCGGCGGCCCGGCTGCTGCTGGAACGGGCCGCCCGGCGCGCCGACCACGATGAGGTGACACCGTTGCTGGTCGCCGAGAACCGGCGGGACGCCGTCACGGCCGTACGCTGGTGCGCCGCCGCGGTCGACCGGCTCTTCCACGCCGCCGGCTCGCACGTCCACCGCGACGGCTCCCCCTTCCAGCGCTACTGGCGGGACATCACCACCGCGGCCACCCACGGCGCGCTGGGGCCGGCGGCGGCGGCCGCCGAGTACGCGGACACCGTGCTCGGCCCGCCCGCCCCGGACGGACGGTGAGCCCCGCCGACGGTCGTTGACGGTCCGTCATAACTGGCCGTCCGTCGGGCGGGTGACCCGCCGGACGGCCGACCGGGCCCCCGGGGTCCGCTACCCTCGACAACAAACCTTCGCATAGGTAGGTTTCTAGGGGTGAACAGAGTGACGAGGTTGCCACGGTGGTGAAACAGGCCCGGGCATGGCTGACCCGTGAGCGCGTACTGGACGCCGCGGCCGAGGAGTTCGCCGTCCACGGCTTCACGGCCACCAAGGTCGAGGCCGTGGTGGCCCGGACGGGCATGACGAAGGGTGCGCTCTACGCGCACTTCGGCTCCAAGCACCAGCTCGCCTCCGCGCTGGTCGACGAGAGCGTCGAACACTGGAAGCGGCTCCGGGACGCTCCCCCCGCCGAACTCCCCCGCCCGTCGCCGGGAGCCGCGCTCACCGAACTCATCGGCCGGATGCGCGGACAGTTCGAGACCAACGTCCGCTTCCGGGCCGCCCTCCGGCTCGCCGCCGATTGCGACCGCTGCGAGGGCGACCCGGACGGCCTCTTCGGCGACATCCGCCGGGAGATGGTGACGAGCGTGCGCAGAGCCCAGGAGGAACGGGAGATCACGCCGTCCTACCCGGCGGAATCCCTCGCCTACCTGATCCTGGTCGTCCTGTACGGCTTCTCCTACATGCCGGCCTGGGACGACACCCACGGCGTGCCGGTCGAGCCCGACGACGCCTGGCACGTGCTGCGCACCGCCCTCCGACTCGGCTGACCACCGGCAACTCCCCTCCCCCCGGCCGCGATCGGGTCTGTCCGCGCTCGGGTCTGTCCGCGACCGAGCCGATCCGAGCGGGCACCGGCCGTGTGCAACTGCGGACCGGGCATCAGTCGCACAGCCATCCAGCCGTACAGTCACTCGTCCGCTTACGCCGCCATTCCTCTTCGGGCGCGGAATCGGACGGCCCGCGAAATCAGGCGGGGATGTGCAAACGGGAGACCTGGCTCCGCGAGTTCCACGGCGGCTAGCCTTTCTCACGCACCGCTTCCCGCGGGACCGGACAACACCAACCGGACCGCCGGTGACGGCCCCCGGGCCGAAGGCCGTGTCTTCCGCTTCCCCCCGCGTTCGCCGCGTTCATGAATCCCCGGCACCGATCCCCGGTCACCGATCGCCCGGTCCGCTTTTCCGAACTCCGTTCCCCCCGTTTCCCTTTCCGTGTTTTCCGTCCTCCGAGAGGCACACGATGAAGCTCGCGATTTCCGGGACCTACTCCTCCGGCAAGACCCTGACCACCATGGCGCTGGCCCAGCTGACCGGTGTCCCGCGCACCCACGCCAAGACGATGCGGGAGATCCTGCCGCACGCCGTACCGGGCAAGACCCTGGAGGAGTGCAACGCGGCCGAGCTGATCCAGCTGGTGATGCGCCGTTACGTCGAGCGGGCGGTGCACGAGAGCCACCTGCCCGGCGGCTACATCTCCGACGGTTCCTCGCTGCACGAGTGGACCTACGCCACCGTGCGGGTCACGGTCGGCATCAACCCCAACGAGTCCATCGGCCTGGAGTCGGTGGAGAAGACCGACGAGATCCGCTTCTACGAGCAGGTCGTCGCCCAGCTCGGCGTGGCGCTCAAGCAGTACGCCAAGGAGACCTACGACGCCTTCGTGCACCTGCCGATCGAGTTCCCGCTCGACCCGAACGGCCACCGCCCGGTGAACGAGCGCTTCCGGGTGCTCTCCGACGAGCACCTGCTGAACGTGCTGGACGAGCTGAAGATCCCCACCCACATCATCGGCGGCACGATCCCGGAGCGGCTGGAGGGCATCACCGAGGTCTTCGGCCTCCCCCGGGTCATGTCGATCGAGGACGCCATCGAGGCGGCGAAGAAGGACTACGCGCAGCTCGACGTCCGTACCGAGGCCGAGCGCAACGCCGCCGCCGAGGCCCTCGCCGCCCAGGCCGCGGCCTGATCCGGCGCCCCGGAAGGAATCCACCGCCATGACCAACTCCACGACGCCGCTGAAGCTCGGCGTCCTCGGCGCGGGCAACATCGGCCGGCCCGTCGGCCGCCACTGGCTGGCCGCGGGCCACTCGGTGACCTTCGGCTCCCGCACCCCGGAGCAGCTCGCCCCCTTCGTCGGACCGCTGGGCGCCGGCGCCACGGCCGCGACGCTCGCCGAGACGGCCAGGACCTCCGACGTCCTGCTGCTGTCCGTCCCGTACGAGGCCGCGGCGGGGGTGCTCGCCGAGGTCGGCGAGCACCTGGCCGGAAAGATCGTCATCGACGCCACCAACCCGGTGTCGCTCACCGAGGACGGCCGGGTGGTCTCCACGCTCACCCCCGGGGTGACCCAGGGCCGGCACGTCGCGAAGCAGCTGCCCGCCGCCACCGTGGTCCGGGCGTTCACCCACGTCATGGACGAGCTGCTCTGGTCGCGCGGCACCCGCCAGCGCCACTTCTGGGCCATGGCGATCGCGGGCGACGACGCCCCGGCCAAGGCCGTGGTGGCGGGGCTGGTCCACGACGCCGGGTTCACCCCGGTGGACCTCGGCGGCCTGGACGAGTCGGCGCCGCTCGACCCCGGCGGCGTGCTGTTCCCGCACATGTTCACCCCCGGCGAGATGCGGGCGCTGACCGGCCTCGCCGGCTGACCCCCGGGCCGTCTGGAAGAAAGGCAGTCACGTGAGCACCGAACCGCCTCACCCGGCCGCGGCACCGCTCTTCGAGCCCTTCAAGGCCGGCGGGCTGGCCCTGGACAACCGGATCGTGATGGCCCCGATGTCCCGGGACCTCTCCCCCGGCGGGGTGCCCGGCGCGGACGTCGCCGAGTACTACGCCCGCCGGGCCCGGCACGGCGTGGGGCTGATCATCACCGAGGGCACCTTCGTGGGCCACCCCGCGGCCGGGAACCGGCCGTCGGTGCCGCGCTTCCACGGCGTCGACGCGCTGGCCGGCTGGGCCGGGGTGGTCCGCGCGGTGCACGACGCCGGCGGGAGGATCGTGCCCCAGCTGTGGCACGTCGGCCAGGACCCGCTGCTGTGGGGCAAGTCCCTGGCGGAGGCCCGCCGTACGGCACCGAAGGGCGTCGAGCTCTTCGACCCGCCGGGCGGACTGATCAGCCCCTCCGGCCTGGAGCCGGGCAGCCCGGCCGGGCGGGCGATGTCGGAGTCCGACATCGCCGAGGTCGTCGAGGCCTTCGCCCGGGCCGCCGCCGACGCCCAGCGGCTGGGCTTCGACGGCATCGAGCTGCACGCCGCGCACGGCTACCTGTTCGACCAGTTCTTCTGGACGGCCACCAACCACCGGACCGACGGCTACGGCGGCGACCCGGCCGGCCGCACCCGGTTCGCCGCCGAGGTGGTCCGGGCCTGCCGCGCGGCGACCGGGCCGGACTTCCCCGTCATCCTGCGGGTCTCGCAGTGGAAGGTGGCGCACTACCAGGCCCGGATCGCCGACGACCCGCGGGCGCTGGAGACCTTCCTGGCCCCGCTGGTGGACGCCGGGGTCGACGTCTTCCACTGCTCCACCCGGCGGTTCTGGCAGCCCGCGTTCGAGGGCTCCGGGCTCAACCTGGCGGGCTGGGTGAAGAAGGTGACGGGACGGCCGACCATCACCGTGGGCTCGGTCGGCCTGCGCGACAGCGACTTCCTCGGGTACGTGGAGGGCAAGGGCGCGGAGGTCGACGACATCGGCCTGGTGGCCCGGCGCCTCGCGGAGGGCGAGTTCGACCTGGTCGCGGTCGGGCGCGCCCTGGTGGCGAACCCGGCCTGGGCCGAACAGGTGCGCACCGGGCGGACGGACGGGCTGCGCCCGTTCGACGCCGCGGCGCTCGCCTCGCTCGACTAGCTCGACTAGGGCTCCTGGGAAGCGTCCTGAGCACCCCGCGCGGCGGCGGCCTCCCGGTTCGCCGCCGCGATGAGGGCGTCCAGCAGCCCGGGGAAGGCCTGTTCCAGGTCGTCGCGGCGCAGGGTGTTCATCTTGGAGGTGCCGACGTAGTACTGCCGGATCAGCCCGGACTGCCGCAGCACCCGGAAGTGGTGGGTCCCGGTCGACCGGGTCACCGAGATGTCGAAGGTGCCGCAGGCGGTGTCGTCGGGCGCGTTGGCGATCTGCCGGACGATGCTGCGGCGCACCGGGTCCGCGAAGGCCTCCAGGATGCGCTGGAGGGTGATGTCCGCGGCGTCGGGGTGGTCGCCGATGCGGTCGACGGCGGCGTGGGCGGCGGTCACGTGGCACCTCTCAGGGTCTCGCTGCACGTCCATCGTACGACGCCCATCGTACGACCCCGCCGGCCCGATTCCGTCGCCCGACCCCGGGCATATGACGACCACCATCCAATTTGACATGCGTCGTCATATGCCCTTCAGTTGAACCGCGCCTCCCCATCAACTCGACCGCTCCGAGAGCGAGTTGCCCGCGCCGTGCGATCGCCCCCGCGCTCGCCCCCGCGCTCGCCCGCCGCGCAGCGGTCACCCGCACCGAAGGAACCAGCGATGACAACCGCCGAGACCAGCCCGGCGCAGACCGAGGTCTCCCCCGCCGACCCACCGACCACCGCCAGCGGGTTGAAGATCGCCGCGCTGGCCACCGGCTTCGTGATGGCCACCCTGGACGTCACCATCGTCAACGTCGCCGGCGCGACCCTCCAGGAGAAGCTGGGCGCCACGCTCACCCAGCTCACCTGGGTCGTGGACGGCTACATCCTGACCTTCGCGTCCCTGCTGATGCTGGCCGGCGGCCTCGCCAACTGGCTCGGCGCCAAGACCGTCTACATGTGGGGCATGGGCCTGTTCCTGCTGGCCTCGCTCGGCTGCGCGCTGTCCACCTCACCGGAGCTGCTGATCGCGGCCCGGATGCTGCAGGGCGCCGGCGCGGCGCTGTTCATGCCCAGCTCGCTGTCCCTGCTGGTGTTCTCGTTCCCGGAGAAGCGCCGGCGCACCAAGATGCTCGGCCTGTGGTCCGCGATCGTCGCCACCTCCTCGGGCATCGGCCCCACGCTCGGCGGCCTGATGGTCGGCTCGCTGGGCTGGCAGAGCATCTTCCTGCTCAACCTGCCGATCGGCGTGGTCGGCATGCTGATGACCAAGCGGTTCATCGCGGCGCCGGAGGCCCGCTCCGCACGGCCGCACCCGCTCGGGCACCTGATCTGGATCGTGGCCCTCGCGGCAGTCAGCTACGCCCTGATCGAGGGCCCGCAGCTCGGCTGGGCCGCGGCCCCGGTGCTCGTCGCGTACGGCGTGGCGCTGGTCGCCGCCGCCCTCCTGGTCCGGCGCGAGCGCCGCGGTGACAAGCTCGTCATGCCGTGGACGCTGTTCCGCCGCCCCGGCTTCTCCGGCGCCAACCTGGTCGGCTTCTGCTTCAACTTCGCACTGTTCGGCACCATCTTCATGCTCGGCCTGTTCTTCCAGCACGCCCAGGGCGCCAGCCCGTTCGTGGCCGGGCTGGAGCTGATCCCGATCACCATCCTGTCGCCGCTCGCGAACGTGGTGTACTCCAAGATCTCCGGCCGCTACGCCAACGGGCCGCTGCTGACGGTCTTCATGCTGCTGGCGGGCGTCTGCTCGCTCGCGCTGACCGGCATCTCCGCGTCGACCCCGTACTGGCTGATCGCCCTCGGCATCGGCGTGGCCTGCCTCGGCTCCGGCATCATCTCCCCCGGCATGACGGCGGCCATGGTGGACTCGGCCGGGCCGGAGCACGCCAACGTCGCCGGCTCGGTGCTGAACGCCAACCGCCAGATCGGCTCGCTGGTGGGCATCGCCGTGGTCGGCGTGGTGCTGCACGCCACCTCCGACTGGAGCGAGGGCGCCTCCGTCTCCTTCGTCCTGGTCGGCATCGCCTACCTGCTCGGCGCGTTCTTCGCCTGGCGCCTGGTCACCCGCTCCGAGCGCCGCGCCGAGGCCCCCGCGGCCGGCTGACCCCCTCGACCGGCGGACCCCGCGATCCGGGCGTCCGCGCCACACCGCTCCTCACCCGCCTGAACCCCCGCAGGCGGCGAGGGAGCACCGAAGGCCTCCCCGGCCGGACCACCGTCCGCACCGGGGAGGCCCTTTCGGCGTCGGCCGCCGGGAGTCAGGGCGTGTCGGCGGGCTGCTGCCGGCGGTGGTTCCGGGTGCGGGCGGGGCCGGTGCGGGCGGTGCGGCCGTCGGTGTGCCAGGGCTGGGAACCGGAAGGCGAGGACGACCCCGCCCCGACTCAGCTCGGCTCAGCTCGGCTCGGCTCGGCTCGGCCGACTCCGGCCGCCGTCCCCGCCCGGCCGGGCCGGCCCCGGAGCGCCTCCGCGGTGATGAACGCCGTCACCGTGGCCACGATCAGCAGCGGCATCGCGGCCGCCGCCTCGCCGCCGAGGAGGGCCGCGGCGAGGACGGCGCTGGTCACCGGGAGGCGGGTGACGGCCGCGCCGGAGGCGGCCAGCCCGACGGCCAGGGCGGGCGCGGTGCCGAAGCCGGGCAGCGGGGCGCAGGCCACGCCGAGGGCGGCGCCGAGCAGGATCGCCGGGAAGATCGGGCCGCCACGCAGACTGCCGAGCGCGATCGACCAGCCGAGCCCCTTGCAGAGGACGAGGGCGAGCAGTGCGCCGATCGGCCAGGCGGCCGGGTCGGCGGCGAGCGCGCCCAGGGTCGCCTGGCCGGAGAGGGCGGCCTCCTCCGGGGAGCGGTCGGTGAGGAGGGCGTAGAGGGCGAGGCAGCAGCCGACCGCGACCGCGCACAGCACCGTCCGGGCGGCGGTGGTACGGGCGGTGTCCGCCGCGGTGAAGGCCTTGACCCGTCTGCCGATCGTCTGCCCGGCCACGCAGACCAGGGCGATCGCGGCGGCCAGCGGAACGCCCCAGAGGAAGTCACCGGGGTCGGGGACGCCGCTCGCGGGCAGCTTCGGCAGCGAGAGCGCGCCGATCGCCAGGCCCGTCCAGTGGCCGAAGCCGGTGAAGACCAGCGCGCCGATCCCACTGGCCAGCAGGCTGGGCAGGATCAGCGCGATCAGCCGCGGGCCGCCCAGCCCGGCCGCCTCGATCAGCATCACGCCGGCCACCAGTGGGCTGCCGAAGATGGTGGAGATCGCCGAGGACGCCCCCGCCGTGCCCAACACGGCCACCAGTTCGGGCTGTTCGGCGCGCCTGGCGGAGCGGACGGCGAGCAGGGCGAGGCCGCCGCCGAGCGCCATCAGCGGCGCCTCGGGGCCGAGCACCGCGCCGAGCGGCAGACAGGCGAGCGCGGCCAGCACCACGCCGGGAACGGCCCGGGGCGGGGTGGGCGGGCCGCCGAGCCCGTCCACCGGGACGTGGCCGCCGTGCCCGGGCAGCCGGGTGACGACCGGGGCGAGCAGCAGGCCGGCCAGCAGCAGGGCGGGCAGCGGCCACCACCAGGGGGCGCGGTCGTAGCCGGCGGTCTTCGGCAGGCTCTCCCAGATCCAGTGCTGGAGTTCGTGCTCCAGGCCGACGAAGCCGAAGGCGGCCAGCGAGACCGGGATGCCGACCAGCGCCGAGACCAGCAGCAGGCGGAGGTAGCCCTTGTGCAGCAGCACCTCACGAAGGGTCGGACCGCCGTTCCGCTGCGGGGGCGTCCCCGGCATGACCGCTCCTTCGCGCTCCCGGCCGCCCGCTGCCCGGCGGCCCGTCCTGCGACCGAGTCTCGCCCCGGGCCGGGGGCGCCGCACGGCGGCGCGGGCCTTCGAGCGGGCCCGGAGCGGACCCTGACGCCGCAACGGTTGCGCCGTACGGGTGAGCGGTGGGTACGGCCCGGCAGGTCCGGGTCACGCCAAGCAGGCCCGGGTCACACCAGGCGGGTCACACCAGGCGAGTCACACCCGGCGGGTCACATCTGGCGGGTCTCGCTGCCCAGGGCGCTCTCGATGCCCTGGACCATCCGCCACAGCGGCGCCCGCCGGCTGGCGACCAGGACCACCACCTCGTCGGACTCGCCCTCCCCGGCGGTCTCGGACGGCCGGTCGCTCCAGGTGCCGGTGACGAAGGCCATCGCCGCGTCCACCTCCGCCACCCAGTCGCTCTCCCCGCCGGAGCGCAGCCAGGTCCGCAGGGCGTGGTTGTGCGCGGAGACGACGGCCGCCGCGATCACGTCCGCGCGCAGTGGCCCGTCCGGGCGGTCGGCGAAGCGGCCGCGCAGGTAGGCGGCCAGGGTGTGCTCGTAGCGCCAGACCACGGACAGCTCGTACGCCCGCAGGCCGGGCACCTTGCGGGTGAGCCGGTAGCGCTGGACGGAGAAGGAGGGCTGCTCGGCGTACATCCGCAGGACGAGGCGGGCGGCGTCGCAGGCGTGCTTGACCGGGTCCTCCTCGCCGTTGCCGGACTCCAGGAACTCCGTCATCTCGGCCAGGCTGCGCTCGTGGTCGGGGAAGACCACGTCCTCCTTCGCCGGGAAGTAGCGGAAGAAGGAGCGCCGGCCGACGCCGGCCAGCGAGACGATGTCGTCGACGGTGGTCTGCTCGAAGCCGCGTTCCAGGAAGAGCTCGAAGGCCGCGGCCACCAGCGCCTCGCGCATCGCGGGCTTGGTGGGCCCGTCGTTCATGGGCAGGTCCTGCTCTTCCTTCTCGCTCATTCTCCGCAACCTAACACCGGCTCACTGCCGGGGCGCCGACGGCCGGGCGGTGCCCGGTCCGGCCGTCGGCGCACGTCGGGCCGGGTCGGGTTACGGGAGGTTGCGGGCCATCACGATCCGCTGGACCTGGTTGGTGCCCTCGTAGATCTG
>NZ_BNBY01000018.1:0-9331 GCF_014656195.1 Kitasatospora xanthocidica
GGCCCGGGAGCTCTCCCGGGCCGGCCGCCTCCGTCATGTCCGCGAGCGCCGCGAGGGCGCCGGTCAGGACGCCGGTCAGGAGGCCGTACGGGCCACCAACCGGCCCAGCACGTGCGCCAGTTCGCCCTCCAGCGCGGCGCCGCACCGGCCGCCGTGGTCCACCGAGCGCCAGGCCACGAAGCCGTCCGGCCGCACCAGGGCGGCCCCGGTGTGGCCGAGCTGGTAGCGGGCGCCCCACTCGCCGTCCGGGTCCGCGAGGTCGGTGCCGATCCGGTGGGCGGCGAACGGCGTCCCGAGCCGGGCGGCGGCGCGGCCGCCCGCCTCGGCCCAGGGGGTGCCGTCGCGGCCGGTGAGCAGGACGAAGCGGTCGCCGAAGAGGTCCAGCGTGGAGACGGGCGCGCCTTCGCGGGTCAGCCGGACGTGCGGTGCCCGGGTCCCGGCGAGTCCGGCCAGGTCGGCGGGTTCGCAGGGTTCGGTCCCGGCCGGTGCCCCGCCCATCACCGCGGCCGAGCGGTAGTGGTAACCGAAGGTCAGGGCGAGCGGTGAGACGCCGCCGCCCTCGCCGTCGGAGCGGCTGCGCTCGTGCTGCTTGGCGGCGGAGAAGGCGCTGGTGGTCTCGGCGACGGGCTGCCGTTCCGCCTCGTAGGAGTCGAGCAGTTCGGGGCCGGCCCAGCCGTTCAGGACGGCGGCGAGCTTCCAGGCCAGGTTGTGGGCGTCCTGGACGCCGGTGTTGGCGCCGAAGCCGCCGGCCGGCGAGACCACGTGGGCGGCGTCCCCGGCGAGGAAGACCCGCCCGTCGCGGAACCGGTCGGCCACCCGGGCGGCGAGTTCCCAGCCCTGCACCGGCCGGGCCGCGTCGGCCAGCGTCGGGACGATCTCCGCGTCGAGCGCCGGGTCCCCGGTGGCGGTGCGGACCAGCTCCAGGCAGCGCTCGGGGGTGAAGTCGTCCAGGTGCTCGCCGCGTTCGGGGTGGTACGGCACCATCAGCAGCCAGCGGTCCTGGCGTTCGAACATGGCCAGCAGGGTGCCGGCCTCGGGCTTGTCGATGTAGCAGACCGAGATCAGCCGGCCGCGCAGCAGCGCGGTGAGGTCGGCCTCGAAGACGATGTTGGCGACGTGGTGGAGCACCCCGGGCCCGTGGGTGGTGATGCCCAGGGCCTGCCGGACCGGGGAGCGGTGCCCGTCCGCGCCGATCAGGTAGCGGGCGCGGATCCGCCGGCGCTCGCCGGTGCCGGCGGACTCGACCAGCGCCGTGACGCCGTCCGCGTCCTGCTCGAACTCCACCATCCGGGTGGCGAAGCGGACGTCGGCGCCGAGCTTGCGGGCGTGGTCGAGGACCAGCGGTTCCAGCACCTGCTGGTCCACGAAGGCGGGTTCGCAGGGGCTGAGGTGCGCCACCGAGCCGGGCGCCTCGCGCCGCACCCGGTAGATCTCCGGCCCGGCCAGCGTCTCCACCCGGGCCAGCTCCGGGTACCGGTCGAACACCGAGGGCGGCGCCGCCCGGATCACCGGCTCCAGGCCGGAGGACCGGTAGATCTCCATCGAGCGGGAGTTCATCACCCGGCCGCGGGGCAGCACCGAGGTGCCCGGATGCCGTTCGACCACCGTCGTGGTGATGCCGTGGCCGCGCAGGAAGGCGGCCGCCGACAGCCCGACGAGGCCGCCGCCGACCACGAGTACCGACACTTCTTCGTCGTCCATGACTCTCCCTCGTCCGAGCGTGTACCTGAACGTGCAGATGGCTGGGCGCGGAGGTCGGTGCCGCCCGCGCCCGCGCCCACACCCTGGCCGGTCCGCCTCGAACGGTGCTGGAGAACGGCTGCGCGACTGGAGAACGGCTGCGCTCCCCCGACGCCCGGAAGTTCGGCCGACCGACCCTACCGGTCCGCACCCCGCCCCTGACAGGCTTACCGTGCGGCCGAGTTGGGAACGCCGGACGGCCTTCCAACGGTTCTCCAGCCACGCCCGGTACTGCTGATCGGCCGGGCAACGGGGAAGACCCCACCGGCTGAACCGGCTGAACCGGGCGAATCGGAGAGGAACCGAGGATGACGCGATCGAGCGGGCGACGGGTACTGGTGACGGGGGCCTCGCGGGGCATCGGGGCGGCGATCGCCCGGGCGGTGGCCGCGGACGGCGGCCGGGTCGCCCTGCTGGCCCGTCCGTCGGCGGAGCTGGACGGCCTCGCGGCCGAACTCGGCGCGCCGGCGGTGGGCGTGGACCTGGCCGACGAGGCCGCGGCCGGGGCCGCCGTGCGACGGGCCTGCGAGGAGCTGGGCGGGCTGGACGTCCTGGTCAACAACGCCGGGGTGTTCCCGCTGGGCCTGGTGCGGGACGGCGATCCCGCGGACTGGCGGGCGATGCTCGACCTGAACGTGCTCGGGGTGCTGACGGTCAGCCGGGCGGCGATCCCGGCCCTGCTCGCCGGGGAGCACCCGCAGATCGTCAACATCGGCTCCACGGCCGGGCGTTCGGTGTCCCACGCGATCCAGGGCGTGTACGCGGCCACCAAGCACGCGCTGGTGGCGCTCAGCGGCGGCCTGCGGCTGGAGCTCGCCGGGGACGGCGTACGGGTCACCCTGGTGTCACCCGGCGCGGTGCACACCGGGGGCGCCGCCCGAATCAGGGACGAGGCGCTGCGCGGGGTGCTGGCCAAGGTGCAGGAGGCCGTCGGGCTGGACCCGGCGGAGGTGGCGGAGCAGGTGCTGCACGTGCTGCACGCCCCGTCCGGGGTGCATGTGACCGAGCTGGCGGTGCTCTCCACCCGGGAGCAACTGGGCTGACCCGGCGGCGGATCGGGCACGGATCGGGCACGGATCAGGGGCGGCCGGGACACCCCGGCCGCCCCTTCCGCACGTTCCGCGCGCTCAGCGGATCCCGTACGTCCAGCGCGTTCAGCGCCCGCCCGCGACGGTCAGCACCTCCCCGGTGATGTTGCCGTTGGCCCCCGAGCAGACGAACAGCACGGCGTTGGCGACGTCGGCGGGCGCGCTGAGCCGGCCGCTCGCGGTACGGGCGCTCTCCTGCTCCCGCACTGCGGCCGGCAGCCCGGTCAGGGCCCGCTCGGTCAGGGTGAGCCCGGGGCAGACCACGTTGACCAGGATGCCGTCCGCCCCGGTGTCCCAGGCCAGACTGCGGGCGAAGCCGTGCAGTCCGGACTTGGCCGCGCCGTAGAACTCCTGGCCCCGGTGGCCGTCGACCGCCACGTGCGAGGAGAGCAGGGCGATCCGGCCCCAGCCGCGTCGCCGCATGCCGGGCACGACCAGCTGGGCCAGCCGCACCGTCGGCGCGAGGTTCTGCTGCACCACCGGTTCCCAGTCCTCGACCGGGACGTCCTCGAAGCGCACCCCCGGCGCCCGGCGGGTGGCCATCATCCGTACGGCGCTGGTGACCAGGACGTCGATGTCCGCCCAGCCGTCACCGGCGGCGGCGAGTTCGTCGAGGGTGCGCTCGGGTTCGGTCAGCGCGTAGCGCACGGCCCGGGCCCGGCCCTTGGCCGCGCCCAGTTCCTCGGCCAGTTCGACGGCCTCGCGCTCCTTGCTGTGGTAGCCGACCAGGACCCGGGCGTCCTCGGCGGCGAAGGCCCTGGCGATCTCCCGCCCGATCCCTCCGGTCGCACCGGTGACCAGGACCACCCGGTCCGCGACTGCGAGTTCCACGCTGCCTCCTTGCGGCCCGGTGTCCGGTGGGCCGGCCTCCGGGGGCCCGGCGGAGCGTCCGCCGGTCCCGGCGCGAGCCTGCCCGGCCCGCCTGGAGGGCGGTTCGAGGCCCGGCCCTGGCTCCCGGAGCCGACGTCAACCCGCCTCCCGGGCAAGCGTGTTGTCCGGAATTCGAACCCGGGTCGAAACGGCTCTGCCAGCCTCGCCGCCAACCGCACGGCCACCCCGGCCGACCGCGGGGACGTACCCGAGGACTGGGAGGAAGCATGAACACCGACACCGGGAGCGCGCACACCGACGAGCGGGTGCTGCGGATCGACTACGACGACAGCGGAGCGCACGTGGAGGACAGCGTGTTCCGGTCGATCATGGCCACGCTGCCCACCGGGGTCAGCGTCATCACCACGCTCGACGAGGAGGGCCGGCCGAAGGGGCTGACCTGCAGCGCGGTGTGCAGCGTCTCGGCCCGTCCGCCGCTGCTGCTGGCCTGCCTGGACAACCGCAGCACCGTGCTGACGGCGATCCTGGCGCGCGGCGGCTTCGTGGTGAACGTGCTGCGCGAGCGCGGCGAGGGGGTCTCCAACCTGTTCGCCTCCCGCAGCGGCGACCGCTTCGGGGCGACGCCGTGGCGGCCCAGCCCCGCGACCGGCCTGCCGTGGATCGAACGGCACGCGATCGCGCACGCGGACTGCCGGCTGGCCGGCGCCGTCCGGGCGGGCGACCACACGGTGCTGGTGGGCGCGGTCGTGGACGGCACCGCCCACCAGGGGCTCTCCACGCCGCTCATGTACTGGCGCAGCCAGTACGGGACGTGGCCCGCCCAGCCGGACGAGGCGTCGGCCGCGATCACCCTCGCCGCGGAAGGCTGACCCGCGCCTGCTGGAGCAGTCGCCGAAACTCTCAAACTTTGCACATCGTGCAATTTTTGCATTATCCGATGAGTATGCAACCTCTGCAGTTATTGCAGTCTGCGCCAAGATTGCATAGAGTGCAGTCGTGATGAGCGCATCGGACCAACGCAGAGAACGACAGAAGGCGGCCAAGAGACACGCGATCACCCTCACGGCCGTCCGGCTGGTCCTCGACAAGGGCCTCGACGCGATGACCGTCGAAGCCATCAGCGAGGCCGCCGACATCAGCCCCCGGACCTTCTTCAACTACTTCTCCACCAAGGACGAAGCCCTCCAGATGCGACCGTCCTGGTCGTCCGAGTCCCTGACGGCCCTCTTCGAGGCCCGCCCCGCCGACGAGCCGGTGTTCCGGTCGATGCGCGTGGTGGCCCAGGAGATCGCCGACTCGTTCGTCCCGGCCCGCGAGGAGTCCGAGCTCTGGCGCGAACTGTGGCGCCGGCACCCCGAACTCCTGGCCAAGCGCGGCTCGGGCGGCGAGGAGGAGATGTTCCGGAGTCTCATCCTCGCGGTCGCCGAGCGGGTCGGCGCCGACCCGATGAAGGACAGCTACCCGAGCGTCGTGGTCACCTCGGCGTTCTCGGTGATCCAGTGGGCGGTCCGCTTCTCCTGGATCAACCAGGACGGCCGGACCACGGCCAACCTCATCGACGAGGCCTTCGACCTGCTCGAGATCGGCCTCTGAGACCGCCGCACCCGATCGACCCGCGAGACCAGCACCACCCCAGCACCACAGCACCGCTCCCAACCGCTTGTCGGCACCATCCAGACCTCACGTACCCGTGACCAGCCGCACCAAGGAGCCACCCGTGCCACCAACAGCTGGCGACGCCGCCCGGAGTCCCCTGAGCCGCCGCCAACTGGTCGTCGTCATGACGGCCCTGTTACTGTCCATGTCCCTCGGAGCGCTGGACCAGACCGTGGTCGCCACCGCGCTGCCCGCGATCGTCGGGGATCTGCACGGCCTCAAGTACACCTCGTGGCTGTTCACCGCCTACATCCTCGCGTCGGGCATCTCCACGCCCATGTACGGGAAGCTCGCCGACCTCTACGGACGGCGCAAGCTCTACCTGTTCGCCCTGGTCGCCTTCCTCACCGGTTCGGCCCTGGCGGGCGCCGCCCAGTCGATCTTCCAGCTCATCGCCTTCCGGGCGATCCAGGGCGTGGGCGCCGGCGGCCTCATGGTGCTGACCCTGACGATCATCGCCGACATCGTGCCCACCCGTGAACGCGGCAAGTACATGGGCCTGTACGGCGCCGTGCTCGGCCTGTCCTCGGTGGCCGGGCCGCTGATCGGCGGGTACTTCGTCGACCACACCACCTGGCGCTGGGTCTTCTACATCAACCTGCCGCTCGGCCTGGTCGCGCTGGTCGTGGCCAGTACCGCGCTCAAGCTGCCGGTGCGCCACCGCGGCGGGAAGATCGACTACCCCGGGTTCGTCACCCTGGCCGGCGCGCTGACCTGCCTGGTGCTCGCCACCTCGTGGGGCGGCACCAAGTACGCCTGGTCCTCGACCACCATCCTCGGACTGTTCGCCGGCATGGCGGTCTGCATCGCCGCCTTCGTCGTCGCCGAACGGTACGCCCCCGACCCGTTGATCCCGCTACGGCTGTTCACCGTCCGCACGGTGGTGTTCGCCTGCCTGGCCAGCATGCTGGTCTTCACCGCGGTCAACGGCCTGGCCACCTTCATCCCGATGTTCCTCCAGCTGGTCACGGGCATCACCGCGACCAACACCGGCTTGCTGACCCTGCCGCTGATGGTCGGCCTGATGTTCTCGTCCGTGATCGGCGGCAACATGATCACCAAGACCGAGCGCTACAAGTGGTCCCCCATGCTGGGTGCCGTGATCGGCGCGCTCACCATGTTCCTGCTCTCCACGATGAACGAGCACACCGGCTGGTGGCTGCTCGCCGTCTACGTCACCATCCTCGGCGCCGGCCTCGGCCTGATGATGCAGCCCCTGGTGATCGCCGTGCAGGTCACCGTCGAACGCCGGGACCTCGGCGTCGGCACCGCGACCGCGGCGTTCTCCCAGCGCATCGGCGGCTCGATCGGCCTCGCCGCGCTCGGCGCCCTCTTCGCCCACCAGTACGAGCACGGTCTCGCCAAGCACCTGACGCCCGCCCAGGTCGCGGCCGTTCCGTCGGACGGCTCGGTGTCGCCGACGGTGGTCAACGCCCTCCCCGCGGCGGTCCGGGACGGCCTGCGACTGGCCTTCAGCGACGCCCTGACCGACGTCTTCTTCTGGCTCACCCCGGTCATGATCGGCGTGCTGATCCTCTCCGCCTTCCTCAAGAACGTCCACCTCGACCAGAGCGTCCCGCTGGGCGAGTTCGCCCACCTGGACCTCGACGAGGACGAGGAGGACGGCGAGAGCGGGCCCGGCGCTCCCGGCGACGGCCACGGCGCCGCGACCGTCCATCCGATCGGAACGGCCGAGTTCCCGGCCCAACCCGGCGGCAGGGAAGGAGGATTGACGCAGCGTCACTCCTGACGCACCGTCAACTCCAGCAAGCCGGCCGCGGCGCGGTCGCACGGTGCCCCGCCCGTCACCCCCGTACGGGCGACCGCACAGCGACCGCGCCGCGCGCCATCTCTCTTCAGTGACATCGCCGGATACCCCGAAGGTGGGTGTCCGGCGCTCCATTGGGGGCAATCGCCTTGAGCGATCCCGGACAACGCTTCTAGGGTCCTGATCACAGGCCGGCCGCCACAAGGGGCCGGCCACCCGCGTTCATGAGGATTCAGCCGACCGGCGAGGAGCTTCCCATGGATTTCAAGGTACTGGGACCACTGGAGGTAAACCACCTGGGTTGTTCGCGGACCCCGAGTCCTCCGAAGACCCGACAGTTGCTGGCCCTGCTGCTCCTCAGGGTCAACCAGGTGGTGAGCCTCGACTCGATCATCACCGAGCTCTGGGACGACCGCCCGCCGAGGAGCGCGGTCACCACCGCGCAGACGTACATCTACCAGCTCCGCAAGGCCTTCGCCGCCGAGGTCGGCGAGGAGGCGGCCGGACACATGATCTCCACCGTCCTGCCCGGCTACGTGCTGCGGATCGACGAACGCCAGCTCGACGCCCCCCGGTTCGACCGGCTGGTCGAGGAGGCCCGGCTGCTCACCGAGGACGGCGAACCCCTGCGGGCCGCCGGACTCCTCGAGGACGCCCTGGCGATGTGGCGCGGCCCGGCCCTGTCCAACGTCACCTGCGGTCC
The DNA here is from genome assembly GCF_014656195.1 of Kitasatospora xanthocidica. Lineage (GTDB taxonomy): Bacteria > Actinomycetota > Actinomycetes > Streptomycetales > Streptomycetaceae > Kitasatospora > Kitasatospora xanthocidica. Next base: position 7,787 of record NZ_BNBY01000018.1, read on the forward strand.
GGTGCTGGCCAGTTACGCCACCCACCTGGAAGAACGGCGGATCAGCGCCCTGGAGGCCAGGGTCCGCACCGACATGGAACTCGGACGCCACCGCGAGCTCGTCGCCGAGCTCCAGACCCTGGTGTCCGCCTACCCCTTCAACGAGTGGTTCCACACCCAACTGATCCTCGCGCTGAACCGCTCGGGCCGGCGCGGCGACGCCCTGCACGCCTACCAGCGGGTGCGGCGCCTGCTCGGCGAGGAGCTCGGGCTCGACCCGTCCGCGGAACTCCAGCGCGTCCACCAGCAGGTGCTGCGGGTGGACGGGCCGGCGGTCCAGCGGGTGCCCGCCGTCTCCGGGGCGAGGAGAGGCTGATGACGATCCTCACCCCGCCCGCGCCGACCGCGCTGGACGTCGTCGCCGGGCACGACCTGACCGGGCGCACCGCCGTCGTCACCGGCGGCGCCTCGGGCATCGGCCTGGAGACCGTCCGCGCGCTCGCCCTGGCCGGCGCCCGGGTGGTCATCGGCGCCCGCGACCCCCGCGCCGCCGGGGCCGCCGGGGCCGCCGCGGCCGACCTGCGCAAGAGCACCGGGAACCAGGCCGTCACCGTCGCCGCCCTGGACCTCGGCTCCCTGCGCTCGGTCCGCGAGTTCGCCGACGCCCTGCTCGAACAGCGCGACCCCGTCCACCTGTTGATCGCCAACGCCGGCGTCATGGGGCTGCCCCCCGGCCGCACCGCCGACGGCTTCGAGACCCACCTCGGCGTCAACCACCTCGGCCACTTCGCCCTCACCGTCCGGCTGTTGCCCGCCCTGCGCTCGGCCGGGCACGCCCGGGTCGTCGTGGTCGGCTCCAGCTCGCACCACCTGGGCGGACTCGACCTCGACGACCCGCACTTCGAGCACCGCCCGTACGACCCGTACCTCGCCTACGCCCAGTCCAAGACCGCCAACGCCCTGTTCGCCGTCGCCCTCACCGGCCGGCACCGGGCGGACGGCGTGCTCGCCAACACCGTCAGCCCCGGCGCCGCCCTCACCGGCCTCCAGCGCCACCTCAGTGCCGAGACCAAGCTGGCGGTGGGCCTGGTCGGGCCCGACGGCACGCCCAACCCGCGGCTGCGCACGGCCGCCCAGGGCGCGGCCACCCCGGTGTGGGCGGCGGTCGCCCCAGAACTGGCCGGGACCGGCGGGGCCTACCTCGAGGACTGCGCGCTCGCCGAACCGTGGGACGGCCAGGGCCCGCCCCGCGGCTACCTGCCGGAGGCGCTCGACCCGGAACGCGCCGCACGCCTCTGGGACGTCTCCGCCGCGCTGGTGGGCGTGGGCTGACCGACCCCGGGCCGGCCACCCCCGGCCCACCACACGGGCCCGGTCACCGCGGACCGGCCACCCCGGGTGACCCGCTCAACCAGCCGACCGCCGGCCCTCACCCCGACCGGGCGGCTCCGGGAGCCGGGCGAGCTCCCGGCTCAACCGCGACTCCACCGCGCTCAGGGGCACCTCCGGGCAGAGCCGCTCGGGGTGCCCCGGCGCGGGCCCGCGCAGCCGCCGCGGCTCCGGCAC
>NZ_BNBY01000018.1:9374-176021 GCF_014656195.1 Kitasatospora xanthocidica
GGCCCGCGTGGCGGCCTCGTACATGTCCGCCCCGCCGAGCAGCTGCAACCCCGACCAGAGCCACCCCACCAGGGCACCCAGGCCCCTCAGAACCGTCCACAGAGCGATCAACGCCCGCCTCCTGTCGGCCGTCCCGTCCAGCGCGGGGGCGGCCAGTGTTTCCGGACCGCTTCAAGCCGTCCTGGAGGATGCGGCGACTTTCCGGCGCCGGTGCGCCGCCCTCACACCGCGTCGGGCACCTTGCCGATCAGCCGGCGCACGCTGTTGTCGCCGCCGAGATGCGGGAAGTGGGCCATCGCCGCGTCGCACAGCCGCAGGAGGTACTGCTTCTTCCCGGTCGCCGGCAGCCGGTGGAACTCGAAGCTCGGCCCCGCGTGCACGACCATCGGCAGGGAGCCGGGTGCACCTGGAGGGCGGCCATGGTCTCCGCCAGGGTGACGAGGATGCCCTGCATGGCCGACATGAAGGTCCGCTCGTAGTGGTAGCGCGGGCTGGTGGCGCCCGGCTTCACGTCGCCGCGCGGGGTCCGGTAGATGACGTCGAGCATGTGCAGCACATAGCAGTACACCGCGTTGAAGAGGGTGTTGATGCTGGTGGCCGCCTCGTCCTCGCCGTACAGGCCGGCCTTCGGATCCGTGGGCAGCGGCCGGACCGGGCCGATCGGTTCGACGCCGTCCGCGATCCGCTTGAACTTGATGTAGTGCGGCATCTCGTCCAGGCCGGGGAGTCCACGCATCGCCTCCAGCAACCGCAGCCGGTAGCCCCGGCGGTAGACCTCCAGGCACTGATATGGCGTCAATTTCGCCGCAGGATCGAGCAGTTCGTTGGCTTCCCGGACGATCCCGGCCGACTGCCCGGCCGACTGCCCGGCCAGGATCGCCCGTTGGAGCCGGCGCTGCGCCTCACCCGGCGCCGCCCCGCTAGCCACGGACCACCGCGCCCGCAGCCGCGCCCGCAGCCGTGCCCGCAGCCGCGCGCTGTCGCGCCTTGTCCAGCTCGGCGAGCAGGTCCGGCAACAGCGGGATGCGGTCGTCCCATTCGAGCAGGGTCGGCTGCGGACCGGTCAGCGAGGTCGCCAAGGTGTAGAGCTCCCACACGGGTTGGGCGACCGGCCGGTCGTGGGTGTCGATGACGTGGGTGCCCAGATCGGTGTGGCCGTGCACCCGGCTCTCGTTGATCGGACTGGCGCAGCTGCCGTTCCAGCGGCAGTTCTGGTCGCCCGGCACGGCCTGCTCCGCGTCCGACCCCGAGTAGCCGCAACCACCCTGCGCACGGCACTCGTTGGCGCCGTGACAGACGTGGAACACGGTGGCGCACTCGCCCATGCCGGCCATCTCGCCCGACGTGTCGCGGCCGTGGCCCTTGCACGCGTTCAGCCCCATGCAGACGTGCAGTTCCACCGCCTCCTGCAGCTCGGCGGGCTCGGTGCGCGCTGCCTCGTGTCGCCGCGTGCTGCTCCGAGGTGCGGCCGTGTCACATTCCCGCGCCGGGAGGGGTCAAGGCCTGTGAACCCGTCAGCCATCACCGACCCGAGGAAGCCACCGATGCCCGCAAGGACCCGCCACCCGCTCACCCGCGCCGCGTCCGTCGCCGCCCTGACCGCACTCTCGATCGCCGCCTCCGCCCTCCCCGCCGCGGCCGCCCCCGCCACCACCGTCGCCACGCACCCGCAGCGCTGGTCGGGCGCGTGGTCCGCCCCGATGATGCGGCCCTCCGCCGCGCCCTGGTTCGCGACCTGGGCCGTAGCGGGCTTCGACCACCAGTCGGTGCGGCAGGTGGTGCGGCTCAGCGCGGGCGGCTCCCGGGTCCGGTTCCGGCTCTCCAACGCCTACGGCACCACCCCGCTGCGGCTGACCGGCGCCGACGTCGGCCGGGCCGCCGACGGCGCGGCCGTCCTCCCCGGCACGCTGCGCCCGCTGCGCTTCGACCACCGCGACTCGGTCACCGTGCCGCCCGGCGGAGAGGTCCTCAGCGACCCGGTCGCGCTCCCGGTGGCCGCCCTCGACCGCCTGGCGCTGACCCTCTACTTCGACGGCCCCACCGGCCCCGCCACCTACCACCAGGTCTCCATGACCACGACCTACCGCGCCGACGGCGACCACCGCGGCGACCCCGGCCCGGCCGCGTTCACCGACGCCGTCCGACCCGGCTTCGGCTCCTGGTACTACCTGGACGGCATCGAGGTCACCGGCGGACGGCCGGCCGGGAAGGCCGTGGTGGCCTTCGGCGAGTCCACCACGGACGGCTTCGGCGCCACCGTCGACGGCGACGACCGCTACCCCGACCTGCTCGCCGAACGGCTGACCGCCGCCGGCCTGCCCCACCCCGTGCTCAACGCCGGCATCGGCTCCAACAAGCTGCTCGCCGACTCCGCCTGCGCCGGGGACAGCGCCCTGTCCCGCTTCCGGCGCGACGTGCTCGACCAGCCGAACGTCGGCACGGTGATCGTCTCCCACGGCATGAACGACATCCTCCGCACCGGCGACCAGATCTGCGGCGTCGACCGCGACGACCCGCCCGTCACCCTCCAGCGACTGATCGACGCCCACCGCGCCCTCGTCCGCGCCGCCCACGCCCGCGGCGTCAAGGCCGTCGGCGCCACCCTGATGCCCTTCGGCGGCGCCCCCTTCTGGACCCCCGAGGCCGACCGGCTGCGCCGCGACCTCAACGACTGGATCCGCGGCTCGGGCACGTACGACGCGGTGGCCGACTTCGACCGGGCGATCGACCCCGACGGCACCGGCGCCATCCCGGACGGCTACCACAGCGGCGACCACCTCCACCCCAGCCCCCTCGGCTACCGGGCCGTCGCCGACAGCATCGACCTCGACGCCCTGAGCTGAACCGGGCCGGCCCGACGGCGGCCGCCCGACCCGGGAGGCGGCGGCCGCCGCGGCCCCCGATACTGGGGCCGCGACCCCCGCCCCCCGGGAGGAACCATGGACCACGGCATCGGTGTACGGCTCGACCGCCCCTCCGCCCAGGCGGTGGAGGCGGTCACCGCGGCGCTCAAGGACCAGGGCTTCGGCGCCCGGTCGACCCGCGACGTCCGGTCGACCCCGCGCGAGAAGCGCGGGAAGACCCCCGGCGCCGGCGACCCCGCCCTCGACACCCTCCGCGGACGAGGGGGCCGACCATGACCGGACCCGTCGTCGTCGGCTTCGACGGCTCCCCCGAGAGCGTCGCCGCCAGCACCTGGGCCGCCCACGAGGCGCAGCGCCGCGACTGCCCGCTGGAACTCCTCCAGGCCTGGCCGTGGCCGAAACGGGACGCCGCGGGCGGCGCGGGCACCCGCCAGCGCTCCGTCGAACTGCTCTCCGCCCGCGAAGCCGAACTGCGCGCCACCGTCGAGGTCCCGGTGACCTCCGTGCACGTCGCCGCCGCCCCCGCCGAAGCCCTGGAGGACGCCGCCGACCGGGCCGACCTGCTCGTGCTCGGCTCCCGCGGCCTCGGCGCCGTCCGCGGCTTCCTGGTCGGCTCGGTCAGCCAGGAGGTGCTGCGCCGGGCCGGCTGCCCGGTGGTGCTGGTCCGGGCCGGCGAGGAGGAACCGGACGGCCCCGTGCTGGTCGGCCTCGACCTCGCCCACCCGATGGACGACGTCCTCGCCTTCGCCTTCGAGGCCGCCGCCCGGCGCTCCGCCCCGCTGCGCGCCGTCCACGTCTGGTCGCCGCCGGTCGGCAGCGAGTACATGGCCTTCGACGCCATCGGCGGCCTGCAGACCGAACTCTCCTCCGTCGAGCGGACCCGCTTCACCGACCTCCTGGCCCCCTGGCTCGCCCGCCGCCCCGAAGTCGACGTGACCACCGACCTGATCCGCGGCAGCGCCACCGTCACCCTCGTCGACGCCGCCGCGGACGCCCGCCTGCTCGTCCTCGGCCGCCGCGTCCGCCGCACCCTCCTCGGCACCCACCTGGGCCCCGTCGCCCACGCCGCCATCCACCACGTCCACTGCCCCGTCGCCCTCGTCCCCCACGACTGACCCCACACCGGCCCCACCACGCCGGACGCACCCGGCCCGCTTCGGGCCCGCCTGCCCCACCATCCCTTGAGCCCGCCACAGCCTCGGGCCCCGCCCCTCCCGGCCCGCCTGCCCCCACCACCTCCCCGCCTCGGCCTCGGCCCCGCCCCGCCTCGGGCCCGCCACGGCTACGCGCCCACCCCCCTCCCTGGGCCCGCCCCAGCCTCGGGCCCTGTCCCTCCCGGCCCGCCTGCCCTCGCCCCGGCCTCGGCCCCACCCCTCCTCGGGCCCCCGCGGCCACCCACCCCCTCCCGGCCCGTCTGCCCCACCCCTCATTGAGCCCGCCACAGCCTCGGGCCCCGCCCCGCCTTGGGCCCACCCCCTTCCAGCCCCGCCTGCCGCGCCCCGCCCCTCACCAGCGCCCGCCCCGGAACCCCGTCGGCGGTTCGCGTGGCCGGAGTGGGGCTCACCCGGACAGACTGGCCGGGATGCCTCCGGCGGCGGGAGTGCGCAGGCTGCTGGCACGGACCGGGCCGCGCGGCGGCGACCGGCGGGGGACACGGCTCAGGGAGGACGACATCGACGGAACGCGGCAGGCCGGTCCGGCGGGCGGCGGGTCCGCGCGGGTGCTCGCGCGGTGCGCGCTGCTGGCGGCGGCCGGCGCCGTGGTGGTGCTGCTGCTCGCGCTGGGCGACGGGGGCCTGGAAGTGGTGGTGTTCGGCTTCCTGGAGCTGGTGGTCTGGGCGGCCGGTGTCTGGTGGTTCCTGGCGCACCACGGTCCGGTGCGACTGATCGGGGCGTTCCTCGCGGTCGCGGCGCCCGTCGGCGTCCTGGTGCTGTTCGCCCGCCACGACCTGTGGCCGACGGCGCTGCTGCTGGTGTTCTGCTGGGGCGCGGCCCTGGCCCTGGGCCGGGCGGCGCTGCGCCGGGCGCGTCCGGCCAGGGCGGAACGGACGGCCTCCGCGCCGCGGCCCCGACAGCCGGTGCTGATCATGAACCCGAAGTCCGGCGGCGGGAAGGTCGGCCGTTTCGGGCTGGTCGAGCGGGCGGAGCGGCTCGGTGCCCGGGTGGTGCTGCTCGACCCGGAGGCGCCCGCCGATGTCGCCGAGCTCGCCCGCGAGGCGGTGGCCGACGGCGCGGACCTGCTCGGTGTCGCGGGCGGCGACGGCACGCAGGCCCTGGTCGCGGCGGTCGCGGCCGAGCACGGTCTGCCGTTCCTGGTGGTCTCCGCCGGCACCCGCAACCACTTCGCGATGGACCTCGGCCTCGACCGGGACGACCCTTCGCGCTGCCTGGACGCGTTGACCGACGGCGAGGAGCTGCGGGTCGACCTCGGCGAGGTCGCGGGCCGGGCCTTCGTCAACACCGTGTCCTTCGGGGTGTACGCGGACATCGTGCAGCGCCCCGAGTACCGCGACGACAAGGCGGGCACCATGCTCAACCTCCTGCCGGACCTGCTGGTCGGCGAGGGGGTGCGGCGGGTCGACGCCACGGTCGACGGCACCGCGCCCGCCTCGCTCTCGGCCCAGCAGGCGCTACTGGTCAGCAACAATCCGTACGGCTCCCCCGACGGCCTGGACGGCGGTGGCCGCCGGCCTCGGCTCGACAGCGGTGAACTGGGCGTGCTGGGCGTCCGGGTGGAGGGTGCGGCGCAGGCCGCGGACCTGGCCGTCCGGGGCTCGCAGTCGACCGGGCTGACCGTGCTGACCGCGCGGCGGGTCGAGGTGGCGTCCGGGGAGCGGGAGATCGCGGTGGCCGTGGACGGCGAGGCGTTGCGGATGCCCACACCGGTGGTCTGCACGATGCGCCCGGGGGCGCTGCGGGTGCTGGTGCCGCGCGACCGGCCTGGCGTCGCGTCGGCCACGCCCCGGGTGGACTGGCGGCAGCTGGCCACGCTGGCCTTCGGCCGCGGCGGACCGGAGCCGGCCGAGCGGGAGTCGACCGAACGGGAGCCGGCCGAGCGGGAGCCCGGGGGGCGGACCCGTGGCTGAGCGGAACATCCCCCCGGCGGGCGTCCTCGCCGATCTGCGGGCGGTCGACGGGGCGCTGTACGCGGCCGTGGCCGCCACCCCCACCCCGGCCCTGGACCCGGCCTTGCGCCGGCTGTCCCGCGCGGCCGACCGCTCGAAGATCTCGCTGACCGTCGCCGCGGGCCTGGCCCTGGTGCCCGGTCGGCCCCGGGAGGCGGCGGTGGTCGGGGTCACGGCCGTCGCGCTGGCCTCGGTGGCGGCGAACCTGTTCGGCAAGCGGATGGTCCACCGACGCAGGCCGGACCGGGAGCGTGCCCGGGTGATCGTGGCGCGGCAGGTGCCGATGCCGGAGTCGGCGTCCTTCCCGTCGGGGCACACGGCGTCGGCGACGGCCTTCGCGACGGCCGTCGGCGTGGTGCTGCCCGTGGCGGCGGTGCCGCTCGGGGCGCTGGCGGTGGCGGTCGGCTACTCCCGGGTCCACACGGGCGTGCACTACCCGGGCGATGTCGCGGCGGGCGCGGTCCTCGGTTTCGCGGCGGCGGTCGCGGCCCTGGCCGTCGTGCACGTTCCGCTGCGGCTCGCCGGCCGGTGAACGGCCCGGTGAACGGCCCGGCGGGCGGTTCGGTGCTCTCCCCGCGCGTCGGCCGGTACGGTCAGCCGCCGAGCGGTGCGGGCAGCGGCCGGGAGTGCAGGATGTCCAGCCGCGAGACGGCCCGGGTCACCACGACGTAGAGCCGGTGGAGGCCGCGCGGTTCGGCTTCGACGATCTCGGCCGGCTCCAGGACGACCACGTGGTCGTACTCCAGCCCCTTGACGAGCGTGGCGGGCAGCACGCTCACCCGGGCCGTGGTGCCGACCTGCTCGGCCGTGGCCGTCTCGATGCCGGCGGCGCGCAGGGCCTCGGTGGTCCGCGCCACCGTGCCGTCCGCCGTGATCACCGCGATCGAGCCCTCGCGCTCCAACGCCGCCCGCACCGCCGCCACCGCGGCGCCGCCCAGGCCCGCCGGGCCTCCCACCTCGCCGCCCCCGTCGCCACCGCCGTCCGGCCCCGCCCCGTCGACCCGCCGCACCGTCAACTCGCCGTCCCTTCGCAGCGAGACGGCCTGCGGCACGTCCACGTCCAGCGCCCCGAGCACCGTGTTCGCGAGCGCCATCACCGCGGCCGGGACGCGGAAGCCGGTGGTCAGCGGCACCACGGCGGCTTCCGGCTTGCCGAGGTGGGCGAGCTGCTCGGGCCAGCTGCGGGCGGCCCACGGCGCGGTGGCCTGGGCGAGGTCGCCGAGGACGGTGAGGGAGCCGAAGGCGCTGCGCCGGGCGATCGCCCGGCACTGCATCGGGGAGAGGTCCTGCGCCTCGTCGACGACGACGTGGCCGAAGCCGGCCGGGCGCTCGATCAGGCCGGCCACCTCGTCGAGGAGCATCAGGTCGTGCTCGGACCACTTCGCGCTCTTCTCCGAGCGCGGCGGCCGGCGCCACAGGACCGCCGCCTGCTCCTCGGAGCTCAGCACCCCGTCGGCGGCCTCGGCGAGCACGGCGGGGTCGCCGAGCAGCGCGGTGACCACCGCTTCGGGCCGCAGGGTGGGCCAGGCGGCTTCCAGGAAGGCCGCGACCGGTTTGCAGCGGCCGGTCTTCCGCGTCCAGGCGCCGGGCATCACGCCGGCCCGCCGCTCGGCCTGGTCCTGCAGCACGGCGACCACGCGGGTGCGCAGGCTCTCCCGTCCGACCGCGTACGGGGGCGCCTGCTCGCGCAGTTCGGCGACCAGCCGGTCGAGCCGGTCCGGCGACACCCGCCAGCGGTAGGAGCCGTCGGGCACGACGAGCGGCTCCGAGCCTTCCGCCCTGATCCGCCCGTAGAGCGCCCGGCGCAGCACGGTCGCCATCCGCGCGTCCTGTTTGACAGCGGCGGCCCGGTCGTCGTCGGTCGCGGTGACCGGCCGGCCGGCGACGAGGTCCTCGACGGTGCACTGGGTGACGTCGATCTCGCCGAGCGCGGGCAGGACTTCGGCGATGTAGCGGAGGAAGGTCCGGTTGGGGCCGATCACCAGCAGGCCGCCGCGCCGGATCCGCTGCGGGAAGCTGTAGAGCAGGTACGCGGCACGGTGCAGGCCGACGGCGGTCTTGCCGCTGCCGGGCGCGCCCTGCACGCAGACGGACTCACTCAGCCCGCCCCGCACCAGCTCGTCCTGCTCGGGCTGGATGGTGGCGACGATGTCCCGCATCGGGCCGGTCCGCGGCCGTTCGATCTCGGCGGCGAGGATGCCGCCCGGGCCGCTCCCGCCCCGACCGCCGCCCGCCGCGCCTTCCCCGGGGCCGGCGTCCGGTCCGGCCCCGGCGGCGGCCCCGGCACCGTCGAGGGACTCGTCCTCCAGTCCGGTGAGCTCCTCGGGCCGGCCGAGGCTCCACGGCGCCCAGCCGAACCGGCGGCGGCGCGCGAGCCCGTGCGGGGCGTGGGCGCTCGCCTGGTAGAACGCCCGGGAGACCGGGGCCCGCCAGTCGACGACCAGCGGCGGCACCGTCGGGTCCTCGGAGATCCGCTGGCGGCCCACGTAGTAGCGCTGCCGTCGGTGGTCCCCGGCCTCGGCCGTGTCGGCGAAGTCGAGCCGGCCGAAGAAGGACGGGCTCTCCGGCAGCTCCTTCATCCGCTTGGCGCGCGTGCGCAGGTACCGGCCGAGCGCCTCCGCGCTGGCGCCGTCGCCGGAGACGTCCGCTCCGGCGACGACCTGGTGGCCCGCGTCCTCGACCTGCCGGGCCATCGCCGCCCGGCAGGTCTCGACGTAGGTCCGCTCCCGGCGCAGCTCGTCGTCGAGCGGCCGGGCTTCCGGCACCGCCTGATGGGCTTCCGAGGTCATCGTCCGCATCCCCTCTCCTCGCAACGGGATCGCCTGTGGCTCACCATCCAGCATAACTGAACCAAGTAAAACATCTAACTCAGTTACGCTTTCTGGATGGCGCCGGCCGCCGAGAGGGAAGCGGACCCGTCGATTCAGGACACCAGGGGCGCCTCCGCCAGCTCGGTCAGCGTCACGGTGCAGAGCCCGCCGCGCTCCGCCCGGACGTCCGTGACCTCCAGCTGCGTGCCCGGCAGCAGGATGAACTCCTCCTCGCCGGTGAACGCCGAGAACTTCTGGATGCCCGCGGCCCGGGCGGGGCGCACCTCGAAGAGCGTCCGCTTGCCCCGGCTGCCGAGGAAGCCCTGCGCCACCCCGAGCTTGGAGGTGCAGGAGGACACGCCCCACCACGTCACCGTCCGGCCGAGCGGGTACTGCCGGCGCAGGTCCAGCGAGACGCCGCGCCAGAGCGGCTCGGTGCGGACGGGCAGCCGCGACACCGCCGCGAACAGCAGCCGCAGGTACGGGAGGTAGGGCACCAGCCGGGCGCGGTCGGGCGATCGCAGGACGGCGTTGATCTCCCGGTAGAACGCCGACTCGCAGGTGTACAGGTACAGCGCGGCGATCTCGTCGGCGGACAGCGCGCCGGCCGCCTCGTCCGCCCGCCGCTTGCCGAACTCGTGCGACAGCGTGACGTGCCGGTCCAGCCCGCGCAGCACCTCGGCGACCGGGGCCGCGGCCTCCCGGAAGCCCATCAGCGGGGTGTCGAACACACCGGTGATGGCGGGCAGGACGAGACCCTCGTCCTTCACGCTCGCGAGGCGGTCCAGGTAGAGCTGGTGCAGCTCCATGGTGGAGGCGATGAAGGCGCCCATCCGCTCGGCGACCCCGCCGTCCGCCGCGCCGCCCCCGTCGGCCTTCGCGTTCCACCCGGCGCTGGGCAGCCAGTCGACCTCCTCGGCACCGAGCGCGGTGAGGGCCGAGTTCACCGTCGCGAAGTGCTCGCCGTCGCAGAAGATGTCGCCCTGGGCCGCCGGGTTGGCGTGGTCGATGTGCCGGACCTCGACCCCGGGGTACTTCTTCTGCAGCCGCAGCACGACGTTCTTCAGGCTGCGCGCGTGCGCGCCCCACCACGCGAAGACCACGTAGCGGTCCTCCTCGGCGGCCTGCTCCTTGGCCCGGAGGATCTCCTCGACGATCCGCTCGGCCACCGGCCGCCAGAACGCGGTGTGCTGGTCCGGCCCCATCGCGCCGTCACTGCTGGCGGTCAGCGCCGCGTTCAGGAGCAGCACGCCCTGGGTGAGCATCGCCTGGAACCACTCCGGCGGCTGGACCGTCTCCCGCTCCTTCAGCAGCGCCCGTATGTCGGCGATCGGCGTCTTCTTGGGGATGCCGTACTTCCACATCGCCGCCGCCTTGATGATGCAGCGGATGCTGACCACCCGGCCGAACTTGCTGTCCTTCCAGTCGTGGAAGGTGTTGTCGAACATCGCGATGCCGGTGGCGCTCTCCGGCCGCGGGTACGGGTTCTGGCCGAACACCACGACCTTCCACTTGTCCGGGGCGTGCGGCTTGAGCGCCTGGAAGGTCAGCTCGCGGACGGGGACGACGTCCGGGCCGCGGCCGGGGCCGATGAACGAGGCCGCGCCGGGCTGGGCCTCGATGACCGGCTTCAGCAGCGGCAGCCACGGCTCGCCGCCGCCCGCGAACAGCTCCGTGAGGGCGAGCGGGTCGTTCGGGTCGGGCTGGGTGGAGGGAGTGTCGACAGCGCTCATGGTGGTGCCCCAAGGTGAGAGGCGGCCCGACTGGTCGGGACCGTACGAATGGCAGACGAATGGCAACGGATGACGGACGGAGAGCAGGCGGAACGCAGGTGACGAACCGTCAGCTCCCCTGCCGGACACCACAGTCCTACCAGGCAGGACTGACAATCCGGCCCGCTCCGACGGTCCGCGCGGGACCCGGACGGATTGTCAGTGGCCCCCGCTAGCTTCGTCGGTGTCAGCAGGAACCGCACCGACCGACAGGAGCCCCGCCATGACCACGGACCGCGCGCACTCGCCGCTCAAGGTCGTGTTGACCGACCTCAACGCCACGGTGGTCGAGTCCTGGCGGGCGGCCTTCGCCGACACCCCCGGGGTGGAGATCCGGCACGCCTCGATCCTCACCGCCGAGGTCGACGCCTGGGTCAGCCCCACCAACGCCCGCGGCCGGATGGACGGCGGGACGGACGCGGCGATCAAGCGCCACCTGGGCGCCGGGATCCAGCTGCGGGTGCAGAAGGCGATCCGCGACGGGCACGCCGGCTCGCTCCCGGTCGGCAGCGCGGTGTGCGTCCGGTCCGGCGCCGTCAACCCGACGTTCCTGATCTCGGCCCCGACGATGCGGACCTCCTCGCAGAACGTGAGCGAGACCTTGAACGTGGCACTGGCCTGCGCCGCCGCGTTCCAGGCGGTCCACCGGCAGAACGCGCTCGAGCCGGGCTCCATCCGCTCCGTCGCCCTGGTCGGCATGGGCGCCCAGACCGGCCGGGTGCCGGCCCGGGTCTGCGCCAACCTGATGTGGTCGGGCCTCACCCTCTTCGACGACCACCACTTCGAGGACGACGACGACCTGCGCGCCACCATCCTGGCCCAGCTGGACGACATCGAGCGGGCGCCCGCCACCGAGCGGGTCCGCATCTCCCCGCCCGCCCGCCGGAGTTCGCCGACCCGCCGGGCCTGACGACCGACCACGGCCCGCCCCGGGGCGCATCACCGCGCCGTCCCGGGCGGCACTGCGCCCGCTCGGTGGGCGGCACGCTCCCGCCGACCGGGGCCGCCCGCGCGATCGAGGCGCCGGAGCGCGAGGACGGCGAGGAGGGCGACCCGATCCGCCTCCTGCCGCAGCCCTGACAAACCTCCCCCGAGCCCACCCGGGCGGGTGTTGAATGGCCTTTCTGCAAACCATTTCAGCCACCTGTTGCCACCGGCTGGAACATCGGAAGGACGGCCTCCCATGCACCCGCCCCGCGACATCGCCTGGCACGAGGGCAGTTGGCTCAACCAGCCCGAGCGGGCGCGGACCGACGGCACCGACCTCCTGGTCACCGCCCGCGGCCGCAGCGATTTCTGGCGTACCACCAGCTACGGCTTCGTCCGCGACGACGGGCACGCGCTGCTCACCGCCTTCCCGGTCGGCAGCGCGACCGAGGTCACCTTCGTCGCCGACTTCGCCGCCCTGTACGACCAGGCCGGCCTGCTGATCCGGGTCGACCCGCAGACCTGGATCAAGGCCGGGGTCGAGATGAGCGACGGCCTCCCCCACCTGGGCGCGGTCGTCACCCGCGGCGTCTCGGACTGGTCGCTCGCCCCCGTCCCCGAATGGCACGGCAGAGAAGTCACCGTCAGAGCCAGCCGCAGCGGGGACGCCGTGACGGTCCGCGCCCGTTGCGAGGACAGCCCCTGGCGGATGGTCCGGCTGGCCCCGCTGCCGCCCGCCGCACCGGCGGCAGCCGGACCGTTCTGCGCCTCACCCGAACGGGACGGCCTGCAGGTCCGCTTCACCCGCTTCGCCCAGGGGCCGGCGGACATGACGCTGCACCTGGCGGACTGACCACCGCCCAACCCCGCGCCCAACTCCGTGCTCAGCCTCCTCCGTCCACCGGAGCCGCCGCCGTGACCACCTTCCTCCTCGGTATCGACGCGGGCGGCAGCCGCACCCGCGCCGCCCTCCTCGACACCGCCGGAACCCTGCTCGGCCGGGGCGCGAGCGGCGGTGCCAACCCCGCGGGGCCGGACCAGGACGACACGGTCGCCACCCTGGCCGCCACCGCCTCGGCCGCGCTCGGTCACCGTGATCCGGCCCGGGTCGCGGCCTGTCTGATCGGCCTCGCCGGGTACCGCGCGCTGCCCGACCCGGACGGCTTCGCCCGGCGGGTCCGAACCGCGCTCGGCCTCCACTGCCCGGTCCGGCTCGTCCCGGACACCGTCCCGGCCCTGGCCTCCGGCGGCGTCACCGACGGCCGGGGCACCGTCCTGATCGCCGGCACGGGCACGATCTGCGTCCGCCTCGACGGCGACCGCACGCTCGCCCGCAGCGGCGGGCTCGGCTGGCTGCTCGGCGACGAGGGCGGCGGCTTCTGGCTCGGCCGGGAGGCGCTCCGGCACGCCCACGCCAGCCCCGACGGCCCGCTCGGCACCGCCGTCCGCACCCACTGCGCCGTCGACTCCCCCGACCGGCTGCTGCGCTGGGCCTACGCCGGCCCGCCGCGCCGGCTCGCCGACCTCGCCCCGCTGGTCACCCGACTGGCCACCGCCGGCGACACCGCCGCGCTCGCGATCGCCCGAACCGCCGCCGAGCACCTCGCCGCGCTGGTCCGCGCCACCGCCGTCACCGCCGAACCCCTGGTCCTCACCGGCTCGGTCGCCACCTCACCCGGCCCGATCCGCGGCCACCTCCTCCGTCACCTCGCCGACCTCACCCCACAGCTGCCGACCACCGACGCGGCCACCGCCGCCGCCCTGCTCGCCGGACGCCGCGCCCACCGAACCGGCTGACCACCTGCCACCGCTACTCCAGCAGGCTTCCCATGTGCCCGTCGTCGATCCGTATCGGCCAGAAGTGCGTCTCCGACGCGAAGGCCTCCGGGTCCAGCACGCGCAGCGCGTCCTCCGCCGCAGCATCCAGCAGCGCCCGCGGGTCGAAGGCCGCCCAAGGTGCCGGGTCGGGCCGGCCGTCCCACCGGCGCCGGTCGGCGCGCAGGCGCTCGTACGACCAGACCAGGTAGAGCATCGCCGAGAGGTCCTGGTGCAGGTAGGCGGCGGGGTCTCCGTCGTCGAACCAGCCCGGGAGCTCAAGGCGGCCGGTGGCACCGTCCAGCGCGACGGTGAGGTCGTACAGCCAGTCCCCCAGGGCCAGGAACTCGCCCTGGTAGGCCCGGTCGAGGTCCTCCGCGTCGCCGGGGTCCGACGGGTCCGAGTCGTCCGAGTCGTCCGAGTGGTCCGAGCGGTCCGACCGGTCCGAGCAGTCGGACCAGTCATCGGGCTCATAGTCCTCCGGGAAGGTCTCCGCCATCGTCCGCAGCGGCCCCGCCGGATCGACCCGCAACACTCCCCGCGCGGAAACCGGCAGGCCGATCCCGGTGAGCAGCCGCCGGGTCGGGAGGTGGTCGAGCACCGCCGGCAGGTCGTCCTCGTGGAAGCGTCGGACGGTGCCCTCGGTGAGCGCCGCGAGTTCCTCGACCAGGGACGCGTCGATGGTGTACCGCAGGCCGCCGGGCTCGCCCTCCAGTGCTCCCCAGGCGAGCGCCCGGACCCGCATCGCCGTCTCCCAGTGCGCCGGCCGGCCGTCCGTCCGCCGGAACAGCTCCGGATCGGCCCGGTGCATCCGCTCCAGGGAGATCCTGGCGGCCTCGGCGACCGCCCCCGGCCCGCGCCGCTCGAACTCCTCCCGCGACCCGCCCTCCTCGCCTTCCCCGTCCTCCTCGTCATCCTCCGCGTCGTCCTCATCCGCCTCGTACGGCTCGGCGGCGCCGGCCGTGACGGCCTCGACCTCGATCATCAGCGCGACCAGGGACTCCAGACCACTGGCCAGCAAGTCCCGCCGCAGGGCCCCGTCCTTGTCCAGGCAGGCCAGGTAGATCTCCCCGGAGGCCCCGTCGAGCAGCACGTCCGCGAGGTTGTGGCCGAACGGGTCCTCGTAGCGCGCCTCGCCCAGCACGATCAGGCCTTCGGCCACCTCGCCGTCCCGGAGCCCGTCGTACCAGGTGGCGGCCGTCCGCAGGGGCTCGTACCAGGACGCCTCCAGGTCCAGGTGCGCGAACGAGCGGGGCAGGCCCCCGGCGGCCAGCCGCTCACGGCTCGGCCCGTGGGTGAGCCCGGCGGGCAGTTCCCTGATCAGCGTCGTCTCCACGCCTGTCTCGTCCACCGCTGTCTCGTCCACCGCGCCCCTCCTCCCCCGCCGATCCGACGGACGGTCCTGCTCCGACGCGACCGACCATAACCGACACCACTGACAACCGGCCCGGACGCCGGGTACCGCCTCCCCCGACGCACCGTCAAGTCCTCACCATCCCGACGGAAAATGGCATGCACGCCACTAGCCAACCGTCCAGTAGCGCCCCTACCGTCGACTCCCCGTGGCTTCCGTGGCTTCGACGGAGGAGTCCGCCTTGCGCCTACGCCCCCACCCCCTCCGACGCCCCCTCCATTTCCGGGCGGCCGCCGCCCTCGCGTCGGCCCTGCTCATCACCGCCGCCCTGACCACCACCCCGACCGCGACCGCCGCCCCCACCGCGACGAACACCGCGCCGAACACCGCGAGCACCGCAACGACCACCGCCGCCGGCGACTACTGCGGCGGCCACTGCGCCGACATCCTGCCGCCCGGCGAGAACGGCAACGCCACCCTCGCCGACATCCTGCTCAACCGGATGTTCGGCACCCGCCCCGCCCACACCGACGACCAGCTCGGCCCGTACGCCGCGCTCGCCTCCGGCTACCCGGGCCTCACCGACGCCAAGCTGCGCGACTTCTTCAACGACGCCTCCTTCGGCGTCCCCGCCGACCAGGTCGCCAGCACCACCAGCCCGCGCCCGGACGTCACCATCGTGCGCGACAAGGCCAGCGGCGTCCCGCACATCACCGGCACCACCCGCTACGGCACCGAGTTCGGCGCGGGCTACGCCGCCGCCCAGGACCGCCTCTGGGTGATGGACCTCTTCCGGCACGTCGGGCGCGGCCAGCTCTCCGGCTTCGCGGGCGGCGCCGCCGCCAACCGCCAGCTGGAGCAGAGTTTCTGGCAGGCCGCGCCGTACACCGAGGCGGAGCTGCAGCAGCAGATCGACGCCATCGCCGCCCGCGGCGGCCGGGCCACCCAGGCGCTCGCCGACGCCACCGCCTACCTGGACGGCATCAACCAGTACGCCAAGGAGTCCTACAACGCCCGTACCTTCCCCGGCGAGTACGACCTGACCGGGCACATCGACCCGATCACCAACGCCGGTTCGATCGAGCCGTTCAAGCTGACCGACCTGGTCGCCCTCGCCTCCGTGGTCGGCGCCCTGTTCGGTTCCGGCGGCGGCAACGAACTCTCCTCCGCCCAGGTCAAGTCGGCCGCCGAGGCCCGCTACGGCAAGGACGCCGGAGACGCGCTCTGGAAGTCGCTGCGCGAGGCCGACGACCCGGAGGCCGTCCAGACCCTGCACGACGGGCAGACCTTCCCGTACGCGACCGTGCCCGACCAGCCGCGGGGCGAGGCGCTGCCCGACCCCGGCTCGGTGGTGCCCGAACGGATGGTCTACGACGCCACCGGCTCGGCCGGCACCGCCGCCACCAAGGCCGACGGCGTCCTGCCCGGCAACCTGCTCACCGCCAAGCACGGCATGTCCAACGCCCTGCTGGTGTCCGGCGCGCACACCGACGACGGCCACCCGGTGGCCGTGTTCGGCCCGCAGACCGGCTACTTCGCCCCGCAGCTGCTGATGCTGGAGGAGATCCAGGGCCCCGGGATCAGCGCGCGCGGCGCGGCCTTCGCCGGCCTGAGCTTCTACGTGCAGCTCGGCCGAGGCCAGGACTACGCCTGGAGCGCCACCTCCGCCGGGCAGGACATCACCGACAGCTACGCCGTCCCGCTCTGCACCACCGACGGCTCACCGGTCACCACGGCCGCGAACGCCTACCTCTGGCACGGCCAGTGCCTGCCCTTCGACCGGCTGGAACGCAAGAACGCGTGGAGCCCCACCACCGCCGACTCCACCGCGGCCGGCTCCTACACCCTGGTGATGTACCGCTCGAAGTACGGCCTGGTCACCGCCCGCGGCACGGTCGGCGGCGCGCCCGTCGCCTTCACCTCGCTGCGCTCCACCTACCGCCACGAGGCCGACTCCATCATCGGTTTCCAGGAGCTCAACGACCCCGGCGCGGTGCACGACGCGGCGAGCTTCCAGCGGGCCGCGCAGGACGTCAACTACACCTTCAACTGGTTCTACGCCGACTCCCGCGACATCGCGTACTACAACTCCGGCAGCAACCCGGTGCGGGCCCCCGGGGTCGACGCCGGCCTGCCGGTGCTCGCCCAACCCGCCTACGAGTGGGCCGAGTTCGACCCCGTCGCGAACACCGCCCGGTACACCCCGGCGGCCGAGCACCCGCAGTCCGTCGGCCAGGACTACTACATCTCCTGGAACAACAAGCAGGCGAACGGCTACACCTCGGCCGGCTTCGGCAACGGCTCGGTGCACCGCGGCAACCTGCTCGACGACCGGGTCAAGGCGCTGCTGCGCGGCGGCGGCAAGATCAGCCGGGTCGCGCTCACCCAGGCCATGGAGAGCGCCGCCCTGGCCGACCTGCGGGCCGAGGACGTGCTGCCCGAACTGATCCGGGTACTGCGCAGCGCGCCCGTCACCGACCCCGCCGCCCTCACCGCCCTTCAGCAGCTGGAGACCTGGCTCGCGAACGGCGCCCAGCGGAAGGAGACCTCGGCCGGCAGCCACACCTACGCGGACGCGACCGCGATCCGGGTGACGGACGCCTGGTGGCCGTTGGTCGCCGAGGGCGTCATGCGGCCGGGCCTGGGCGACCAGCTGTTCGGCGCGCTGACCGGCGCCCTGCAGATCAACGAGTCGCCCTCGGGCGGGCAGACCGGTCCCGGCGGCGGCCCGGTGAGCGCCAACGAGGGTATCCCGCACAAGGGTTCGGCCTTCCAGTACGGCTGGTGGAGCTACCTGGACAAGGACCTCAGGTCCGTCCTCGGCGACCAGGTCAGGGGCCCGCTGGCCCGTCCGTTCTGCGGTGGCGGCGACCTCACCGCCTGCCGCGCCGTCCTGCTGGACACCCTCAAGCGCGCGGCCGCCCAGACCCCGGCCCAGGTCTACCCGGGCGACGCGGACTGCCCGGCCGGCGACCAGTGGTGCGCCGACAGCATCATCCAGCGCCCGCTGGGCGGTGTGACGGACGCCAAGACCACGTGGCAGAACCGCCCGACGTACCAGCAGGTGGTGCAGTTCCCCACCCACCGCTGAGCCGTCACCGAACCGCCCGGCAGCCCCCGCCCGATTGTCGGCGGGGGCTGCCATCATCACCGGCATGGACATAGAGACCCTGCTCCGCGACCTGGCCGAGGAGCACATCGACGAGTCCCTCGGCGAGCGCCCGGAGGAGTTCCACCGCGCCGCCGATCTGACCGTCACCTCGGGGCTGGTCTTCAGCAGCCCCGACGCGCTGGAGTGGTTCACCTGCGACGACGTGCCCATCGGCACACACCCCGTGCACGTCGGCGTGGTCCGTCGGCAGGACACCGAGAGCGGACGGGAGCTGGCGCTCGTCACCATGGCGCTGATCCCCTTCGCCGAGCCCGAGGCGATCGCCGAGGCCGAGTTCGAGGACGCCTTCGACGACTACCAGCCGCTCGGCCCCGACCTCGGCTTCCTCTGGGACGGCACCGCGATGGACGCCCTGCGCTTCGACGGCCCCCGCCCGGACGCTTTCCCGGACCTCGACGCCTTCGTGACGCACGTCGAGGCAGAGCTCGCCACCGCCGACCCGACCGGCCGGACGCCCTCCTGGGTGGACGTCACGGTGGACGAACGCACCGGCGCGAACGTGCTGGCCTTCCCGGTGAACGCCGGAGGGGCGGACTGCTACGAGGGCCGCGACGCCGAAGGCCGCCTGGTCGCCCTACTGTTCACCGCCTCGTGACCACCGCCCGCCGGGTCAGGACGGCTTCGCCGGCCCGGCGGGCGCCACTCGGGCCCTCACCCCACGCTCGTCGTCCCGCAGGTAGCCGGCCTGGTCCCGCAAGCGCCTGCCCGCCTTGAGGTACACCGTTCCGCTGTCGATCGTGGTCATCCGGTCGGAGGCGGCGTCGGCCAGCTCCACGACGGCCTCCACCAGCCCCGCCAGGGCGCCGAGCAGCGCCGCCTCCTCCGTAGCCGGCACCTTGTCCCGCCCGCCCTCGCGGGCCTTCGGCAGCGCGTTCTCACGCAGCTGCCGCCGCGCCTCGCCGACCGCTTCGACCATCGCCCGCACGCCGCTGTCCATCGCTCCCCCGGTTCCGTCCGAGTCCTCCGACCCGGTGAGTGTGCCCGTGCGCACGGGAATCACAAACCCCACCCGGTAGCATCCGAATCAGTTCTAGGCTGCTTACATGGCGACAGCAGACTCCCTCGCGACCGGACAACGCTCCCTCGGCGACCCCGACGTCGGCTACCCGCTCTGGCCCCCGCTCACCGCGGGCTGCCCCCGGACGGGGACGGAGGAGATCTCCTACCCCGTCGAGGTCGACTACGCCTACGACAAGGTCGACCCGGCGAGCCTGTTCGCCCCCGCCCCCACCCGCGGCGGCCTGGAGCGCTGGGCCCCGCTGCTGCCGCCGCTGCACGCGCCGGGCCTGGGCGAGGGCGCCACCCCGCTGGTCGAGATCGAACCCGGGGTGTACGTCAAGGACGAGTCGCGCAACCCGACCTGGAGCCACAAGGACCGGCTGAACCGCTGCACCACCAGCGCCGCCGTGGGCGCCGGCGCCCCGGGCATCGCGGTGGCCTCCTCCGGCAACCACGGCGCCTCGGCCGCCGCCTACGCCGCCCGCGCCGGCCTGCCCTGCGTGGTGTTCACCGGCCCCGACGTCCCGCCGAACGTCGACGCCTTCCTCAACGCCTACGGCGCGGTGGTGCTCCCGGTGCCATGGGAGGCCCGCTGGCCGCTGCTGCGCCAGGTGGTCGAGCGGCTGGGCCTGCACCCGGTCAGCAACCTGACCACCACCCACACCGGGCACGCCTACGGCCCCGAGGGCTACAAGACCGTCGCGTACGAGATCTACCAGGACGTCGGCGTGCCCAGCGCGGTGTTCGTCCCGACCGGGTACGGCGAACTGCTCTTCGGCGTCTGGAAGGGCTTCGCCGAGCTGCGCCGCCTGGGCCTGACCGACCGGGTGCCGCGGATCCACTCCTGCGAGGTGGCCGCCTCCGGCCCGCTGGCCCGGGCCATCGCGCTGGGCCTCCCGGCCGCCCACGTCACGGTCGGTCCGAGTGACGCCTACTCGATCGCCTCGCCGGTGAGCGGCTACCGAGGGGTGGTCGCGGTCCGGGAGAGCGGCGGCCGGGCCCTGACGCTGGACGACCGCAGCCTCGCCGAGGCCCAGCACGAGCTGTCCAGGGCGGGCCTGTGGACCGAGCTGTCCGCGGCCGCCGGCCTGGCCGGACTGCGCAGCCTCGGCGAGCCGGACCTCTCGGACGGCCCGGTGGTCTGCCTGTCGACGTCGAGCGGCTTCAAGGACCTGGGCGTCGGCACCCGCCGCACCGAACCCGTCGCCCCCGAGTGGGACGCCGTCCTCCACCGCCTGCGCGCTGCGGGGCTGGCCGCCTAGGGTCCGTCTTCGAGCCCCCGTCGTCCGCCCGCAGGCGGGGGCTCGAAGACGGGCCCTAGGGCGTGTCTGACAATTCGCGTCGGATCAGCGCGCGGCGTTGGGGTGCGTGCATCGCAAGGCGGAGGAGGGAGTCCATGCGGAGCATCGGCGACCGACGACAACGCGGCGAGGTGCGTGCCCCGGCGTCGCGCGCCCGGCGGGAATTGTCAGACACGCCCTAACCCTTCACCGCGTACCCCAGGTAGGTGACCAGTGGTCGGGCGGCCGGCGAGAGCACGAAGTCGACCAGCGGCGGGATCTCCTCGTCGGTGATCCGACCGGCGCGACGGGCCAGGACCGCCCGGACCAGGTCGAGAGGGTTCCGCGGCTTGAACTCGCGGACGTCCCGGTTGTGCAGGCCGTGCCGGGAGAGCGCGGCGGCGAGCTCGGCGGGTGGGCGCAGCCGGTCGGCGCTGTAGCGGCCGGGCGGCATGATCCGGGTCATCGGGACGGCCTGGAAGGCGCCGAGGTAGACCAGCCGGGAGAGCGGGGTACGGCTGACGGTGTCGTAGACCAGGGTGCCGCCGGGAGCGAGCACCCGGGCCGTCTGGGCGAGGACGTCGTCCAGGCGGTCGGTCACCTCCAGCGTGTCGGCACCGTAGACGAGGTCGAACTCGCCATCGCCGAACGGGAGTTCCTCGGCCCGGGCGACCAGGTCGGTGATCGCGAGGCCGTCCCGCCGGTGTGCGGCCCGGGCGTGGCCGGTAGCCACCGGGGACGGGTCCACGGCCGTCACCCGGTAGCCGGACCGGGCGAGTCCGGCGGCGATCAGGCCGCGCCCGCCGCCGACCACCAGCGCGGCCCGGCCCTCGCCGCGCGGGGCGACCTCGCCCAGGTACTCCATCCGGACGGCCTGGAACGACAGGGCGCGGATGTGCCGACCGTCGATCGCCGCCGGGGACGCCGCATCGAGCTCGATGTGCGGGGTGGTGCCCATGCCGAACTCCCTCTGGACGCGCCGGATGCATTCGGGTTCCCTGAAGGAACCTATCCGATGAAGTTCCCTCAGGGAACCCGACCCGGCCGACCCCGGATACGCTGGCCGCCATGACCCGCACCTCCCTCGCCGATGTCGCCTGCTCGATCGCCCGCGCCACCGACCTCTTCGGCGACGCCTGGACGGCGCTGATCATGCGGGACGTCCTGACCGGCATCCACCGTTTCGACGACCTGGCCCACGACCTGGGCATCTCCCGCAAGGTCCTGGCCGCCCGGCTGGCCCGGCTGGTCGAGGAAGGCGTCCTGGTCCGCGAGCGCTACCAGGAGCACCCGCCGCGCGAGCAGTACCGGGCCACCGAGAAGGGCGCCGAACTGCACGCCGTCCTGATGGCCCTGATGGCCTGGGGCGACCGCTGGTACGCGGGCGAGGCCGGCCCGCCGGCCCGGATCCGCCACCTGGACTGCGGGCGGGAGACCACGCCCGTGACGGCCTGCGGCCACTGCGGCGGGCCCGTCACCGCCGCCAACACCACCGAACTGCCCGGCCCCGGCGGCCGGACCGGCCCCGGCACCCAGGTCCTCGGCCCGCTCCTCGCCGCCCGAGCCGCCCGAGCCCCCCAAGCCGCCCAGGCCGCCCAAGCCGCCCAAGCCGAATACGCCGCCGACGACACCGGTCGCTAGCGGAGCCGGCCGCCGGCCGCCCGCGACCCCGCCCCGCTACACCGTGGTCCGGGCCCTGCGCACCAGCCACCAGGTGACGACCAGCGCCACCACGAACAACCCGAGGTTGAGCCCGTTCTCGATCAGGTGGAAGGTGCCCATCCGGCCCTCCGGCTGCAGGCTCTGCTGCATGCCGGTCAGCCCGTGCTGCCGCAGGCAGGAGCTGAACGCCTCGGCCCGCCCGTCCGGAATGTTGCCGCACCACTGACCCATCACCTCGTTGTACGGGTGCAGGCCCCCCGCCGCGTCGACGAACGGCGCCTTGCCGCCGTCCAGCACCAGGTCGTTGGCCACCGGCGCGAAGGCGTCCACGCCCCCGCCACCGCCCGCGCCACCGCCCGGCGGGAGCGGGATCGTCCGGGTCACCGGGTCCATCAGGTGCGGCCGCAGCCGCTCCATCAGCGCGGTGCGCCCGGCGAAGGAGCCCAGCACCACCAGGAAGGCGGGCACCAGCCGGCGCAGCGCGCCTCCCACGGCCACCCCGAACATCCCCCAGGCGAGCGCGAGCGTGAGCGGCATCCAGCCGCCGGCCTGGAAGAGCGTCCCCTCGAACAGGCTGCGCCGGTCGGCGAGGTGGACCAGCCGGGCGACGTGCAGGCACTCGGTGGCGAGCGCGGCGGCCAGCCCGCCGACCACGGTGCCGAGCACGGCGAGCTTGCCGAACAGCCAGCGCCGCGGGCTGATGTCCTGGGACCAGGCGAGCAGGAGGGTGCGCTGCTCGTACTCGCGGGCCAGCAGGGGCACCCCGATGAACATGCCGAGCATCGCGGGCAGGAAGACCACCAGGTTCAGCTGGTAGCCGGCGATGTCGGCGCCGTGCCTGATCCGGGCGAGCCGGTCCTCGGCGACGGCCCGGGAGCAGTCCGGCCCGTGGCAGAGGTCGAGCGCGCCCTGGAGGTCGGCCGCGTTGACGGCCATCCAGCCGAGGAAGCCGGCGGTCAGGACGGCGCCGCCGATCAGCTGCCAGCGGTGCTGGCGCCAGGTGAGCCAGAGGATGCCGCGCCACAGCTGCCCTCGGGGAGCGGGTGCGGGCCGGGTGGCGGTGGCAGCCGGCGAGGCGGGCGGCGGGGTCGTGGTCGGGGCGCTCATCGGCCGGTCTCCCCGAGGGAGGTCCTGAGGTAGCCGAGCACGATGTCCTCCAGGGTGACGGGGTGTCCGGTCCAGCCGGGGGTGTCGAGCGGGGTGGCCGCCCCGAGCAGGGTGCGTACCAGGAAGGTGGACTGCCTCGCGGTGTGGGTCTCGTGCACGACCTCGCCCTCGACCGGCGGCCGGTCGGCCCGCGGCCCGGTCAGCCGCGCGTGCTGGCCGAGCAGGTCCTCGACGTCGCCGTCCAGGATGTTCCTGCCGTGCGACAGCAGCAGTAAGTGGTCGCCCACGCCCGCGAGTTCGGCGACGACGTGGGTGGACAGCAGCACCGTCATGCCGGTCTCGGCGACCTCGCCGAGCAGTTCGCCGGTGACGGCCTTGCGGGCGACCGGGTCGAGGTTGGCCAGTGGCTCGTCCAGCAGGAGCAGCGACGGGCAGGCTCCGAGCGCGACGGCCAGCGCGACCTGGGCCTGCTGGCCGCCGGAGAGCTTGCCGCAGCGCCGGTCGAGCGGGATGCCGAACCGTTCCAGCCAGGCGAGCGCGCGGGTCTGGTCCCACACCTGGTTGGTGTGCCGGCCGAAGTTCAGCATGTCGGTGACGCTGAAGTCGCGGTAGAGCGGCTTGTCCTGGGAGAGCAGTACCACTCGGCCCGCCGTCCGGTACTCCCCGGCCGTGGGCCGGAGCATGCCGCTGACGATGCCCATCAGGGTGGACTTGCCCGCGCCGTTGGCGCCGACCAACGCGACCACCCCGCCGGCCGGGAGCTCGAAGCCGCAGTCGTCCAGGGCGGTCACGCTCCCGTACCGCTTCGTCAGTCCGCGCACCTCCAGGGCCGCGCTCACGCTCCGGCCCCCTGACGCGCGTCGCGCCGGGCTGCGGCTCCGTGGCCCGCGTCGCGCCGGGCGGCGGCCGGTTCCTCGGCGAGGACGGCGGTGACGAGCGCCTTGACGTCCTCGTCCTCCAGCCCGGCCTCGCGGGCCTCGGCCACCCAGCGGGAGAGTCCGGTGCGAAGCCGAGCCATGTCGTGCGGTTCGACGGCACCGAGCGAGCCGGTGACGAAGGTTCCGGAACCCTGGCGCGCTTCGACCAGGCCGCCGTGCTCCAGCTCCTTGTAGGCCTTGAGCACGGTGTTGGCGTTGACGGTGCACGAGACGACGACGTCCCGCACGGCCGGCAGCCGGTCACCGGGTTTCAGCACTCCCAGCCTGAGCGCCTCCCGCACCTGTCGTACGAGCTGCGCGTAGGCCGGGAGGCTGTCGGCCCGGTCCACATGGAATTCGATCACGGGGTGTCTCCTCGGTGATTGAGGCCTGCCCCGTAATTGTTATGGTCAAGTAGAACACTAGTCAACCACTACAGCGAAGCACTGCGGTGACGACAGGACACCGGTACCCGAAGAACCGCCCCCCTCAGAGCTCGACCAGCACCTTCCCCCGGCTCGCCGCGCGGTCCACGTAGAGGCTGCGGTACGCCTCCGGGATGCTGTCGAAGCCCCGGTGGACGGTCTGCTGGTAGCTCAGCTCCCCATTGCGGACCAGGGCACCCACGTCCCGTCGCAGTGCGGTCCAGTTCTCCTCGGTGAACCACTCCAGCGAGAAGATGCCGCGGATGGTGGTGCGCGGGAACATGATCATCGGCAGCAGCCGGGGCCCCGCCCAGTCGCCGCCCACCTGGCTCCCCCACTGCCAGCAGACCGCCACCCGGCTCTCCACCGCGAGCATGCCGAACACCACGTCCGTCAGCACCCCGCCCAGGCTGTCGAAGTAGCGGTCGATGCCGTCCGGTGCCAGCTCGGCGAGCTCCTTCGCCAGCCGCTCGGGGGCGTCGCCGTCCCGGTACAGCACCACCCCGTCGAAGCCCAGCTCCCACAGCCGCTCGGCCTTCTCCGGCGTCGCCGTGGTGCCGATCACCCGCGCTCCCCGGTGCTTGGCCAGCTGCCCGACCACCGACCCCACCGCCCCGGAGGCCCCGCTGACCAGCACCGTCGCTCCGGCCCGTACGTCGAGGAACTTCTCGACCGTGCCCCAGGCCGTCATCCCGGGCCCGCCGAGGACGCCGAGCGCGGTGGACAGCGGCAGCGCCTCGTCGTAGTGGCCGGGGTCCAGCCGGCGGTAGGCCGGGAAGACCATCGGGAAGGTCCCGGTCTGCCAGAGCCGGGGCGCGCCGTTGCTGACCACGTGGCTGCACCAGCCGGCGAACCCCTGCACCAGGTCGCCGACCGCGAACCGCGCGGCCGGCCCGGCCTCCACCACCTCCATGATCGAGTCGGCGCCCATGTGGTCGCCGATCGGGGTGTCCAGTGCGATGCCCTGCAGGTACGGGTCGACCGAGACGTACCGGGTGCGCAGCAGCATCTCGTCCGCGGCGAGCCGGACGTCCACCTCCTCCACGACCTTCCGGTACATCCGCTCGATGTCCGGCACGCCCTCCACGTGCTCCCGGACGGTCCACTTCTCGATCCTCACGAGGTGACTCCAAACTGCCGGTCGACGGGTCCTGTGGGGCCTGCGGTTCCTGCGATTCCTGAGGGGCCTGCGGATCCTGCGGGTCCGACGGGTTCGATGAGCAGGGTGGGCGGCGGCGCGGTGTCGTCGATCTCGGCGGAGAAGGGCTTGCCGTCGTCCCGGCAGATGAACTGGACGACGTGGCGGCCGGCCGCCGCGGCCCGGATCAGCCCGCCGGTGGTCGCCCAGACGCCGGAGAGGTAGAAGTTCGCGAGGCCCGGCAGTCCGGGGCCGTTGCGCTTGATCTCCTCCTCCAGGGTCTCGCCGCTCTCCACGAAGGGCTGCCAACCCAGCACCGTGCCGTCGTAGTTGCCGGTGTAGCGGACCTGGGTGAGCGGGGTGGAGACGTCCTTGACCGCCACCGCGTCCTTGAGGCCCGGGTGGTGGACGTCCAGGAAGTCGATCACGGCGTCCCGCACCCGGCGCTTCTCCCGCTGGTACTCCCGGCCCCGGCCGACCGGCAGGGTGTGCAGCTCCTCGCCGCGCCGCAGCCGGGGCGTCTGCTCGGGCCCGGTGCTCAACTCCCGCCAGGGGGCGATGTCGCAGAAGTAGCTGGCGTACACCACGGTGGTCCCGGCCGGGGACAGCTCCGGGTAGTGGCGGCTGCGGAACTGGACGTTGACGCTGGGGTGCCGGATCCCGGTGAGCCGGCCGGCGAGCTCGTCCTCCAGCAGGTAGGTGGTGCACGGGTCACCGGCGGGGAAGGGGCGGCGCAGGCCGAGGAAGACGGTCAGGTACCCGGGGAAGACCATGCCGGGCTCGGTGATGGTCCTGGTGTACAGCCGGCGGTAGGTGTCGTTCAGGTAGCGGCCCTTGAGCAGGTCCAGCATGGTCGTCCGGCCGTCGCAGGCGGCGACCACGACGTCCGCCCGCACCTCCTGGCCGTCGCTCAGCCGCACCCCGACCGCCCGGTCCTCCTCGACCAGGATCTCGGTCACCTTGGCGTTGTACGTGATCTCCCCGCCGAGCCGCCGGTAGCGCTGCTCGACCGAGTGCGCCAGGCCGAGCGAGCCGCCCTCCGGCACCCCGGCCGACTGCCCGGCGTGCGAGGCGAGTTGGAAGTAGGTCGGCAGCACCGGGAAGTTGGGGTGCTTCTCGTACAGGACGAAGTTGAACGCCTCGCGCAGCAGCGGGCTCCGGAACCGCGCCGAGTAGTCGCTCATCAGCACCGTGATCGAGCGCCGGATCACGTTGAAGTAGGGCAGGAAGGAGGCGAGCATCCGCCACCGCTCCCGCCGGCCCATCAGTCCGACCGGCTTGAGGAAGGGGTAACGGGCCAGCGCCAGACGGAACTTGCGCAGTCCGGCGCAGAACTGCCGGATCTGCCGGGCGTCCTCCGGGGCCAGCTCAAGCAGGTGGGCCTCCAGCCGGTCCGGGTCGGAGTAGAAGTAGACCGCCCCGCCGTCCCTGGTGCGCACCACGTTGAAGACGTCGAAGTTGCGCATCCGCTTGCCCTGCAGCGCGCCGAGTTCGAGCCAGATCCGGTGCATCTCGTTGCCCGGTCCGCTGCCCAGCAGCCAGCTGACGCAGCAGTCGAAGGTGAACTCGCCGCGGTCCCAGCCGGTGCAGCAGCCGCCGGGGATCTCGTGCATCTCCAGGATCCGGGTGCGGTAGCCGTTCATCTGCGCGTAGCAGCCGGTGGACAGGCCGCCGAGCCCGCCGCCGATGACGACCATCGTCTGTCGATTGGTGGTCACTCCGCCACTCCCACTTCCGCGACTCCGACTTCCGCCACTCCCACTTCCGCGACTCCGACTTCCGACGCTCCGACCTCCGCGACTCCCACTTCCGGCACTCCCGCTTCCGGCGCTCCCACGTCCGCCACGCCCGCCTCCGCCACGCCCGCTCCCGGCGCCCCCACGGTGACCCGGTCGAGTTGCGGCAGGCTGCCCCACTTGCCCGTGTGCCACGGCTCGCGGTTGTCGCTGGGCCAGGCCCGGAACGGCCGGCCGAGCTCCCGGCAGAGGTACTGCGCGGCGAACCGCCCGCTGGTGGCCGCCCGGATCAGCCCGCCGAGGGCCGTCCACTGCCCGGCCATGGAGAAGCCGCTCAGCCCGGGCAGCCGCATCCGGTCCCGGTTGACCAGCCGGTTGGCGGCGTCCTCGGCCTCCGAGAAGGCCTGCCAGGCGAGGATGGAGCCGTAGGTGTTGCCGGTGAACCGCTCGGTGGTCACCGGCGAGGCCACGTCGACCAGTTCGATCCGCCGGCCGAGCCCCGGGTAGGTCCGTTCCAGGAATCCCCGGACGAACGCGGCCACCTCCTGCTTGCGCGCCCGGTAGGCCCGGCGGTCCCGGACCCGCAGGTCCTTCCAGGAGCGGTAGTCGCTGAAGTAGGTGCAGTGCAGCACCGACTTGCCGGGCGGTGCGAAGCCCTCCGCGTAGGACGAGCGCAGCTGCACCACCAGGCTGCTCTGCAGCGAACCGGGCAGCCGGGCGCCCTCCTCGGGGGCCAGCAGGTAGGTGGTGCTGTGCGGCTCGCCGGCCGGCAGCGGGCCGTCGACGCCGACGAAGGCGGAGACCACGGCCGGGTACAGGTTGCCCGGCTTGTCGAGCAGTTCGCCGTACAGCAGGTCGGTGGCGGGGCTGGAGTAGCGGCCCTCCAGCAGCCGGTCGAGCACCGTCGGGCCGTCGCAGGCGGCGACCACGTGGTCGGCGAAGTGCCTTGAGCCGTCCCGGAGTTCGATGCCGATGGCGCGCCCGTCCTCGATCAGGATCCGCTCCGCCCGGCAGCGGTAGCCGATCACCCCGCCGAGCGAGGTGTACCGCTCCTCGACCGAGCGGGCCAGCCCCAGCGAACCGCCCTGCGGGAAGCCGGCGTTGCCGTTGTGCGCGGCGGCCAGGGTGTACAGGTACGGCAGCAGCGGGAAGCCGGCGGGCTCCTGCAGGAACATGTTGGGGAAGGCCCGGCGCAGCAGCGGGTCCTGGAAGCGCTCGGCGAAGCCGCTCATCGGGGTGGTCGCGGTCCGCCAGAACAGCCGGAAGGCCGGCAGGACGGTGCGCAGGGTGCGCAGCCGCTCCGCGGGGGTGCGCAGCGGCGGCGGGGTGAGGTCCCAGGGCAGGTCGACGGCGGCGAAGCGGCGCAGGTCCCGGCAGAAGGCCCGGATCGGCTTGGCGTCACCGGGGGCGACGGACAGCAGGTGGTGTTCCAGCCGGTCCGGGTCGCCGTAGAAGGTGACGGCGCGGCCGTGTTCGTCGACGACCCGGTTGAAGGTGTCGAAGCGGGTCACCGATTTGCCGTCCAGGGCGCCGAGTTCGCTCCAGACCTGGTGCGCGCCGGTGCCTTCGGCGGTGCCGATCAGCCAGTCGATGCAGTAGTCGAACAGGTAGCCGTGCCGGGACCACGCGGTGCAGCAGCCGCCGGGCAGCACGTGCTTCTCGAAGATCCGGGTCTCCAGGCCGCTCATCTGCGCGTAGCAGCCGGTGGCGAGGCCGGCCAGGCCGGCCCCGATCACGATGACCCGGGGCGGGCCGCCGGGGGCCCGCTCCCGCGTGGACCAGTCCGGTCCGCGGTCAGTCGCGGCCATCGACGGTCCCTCCGGCCAGGATGGCGCCCGCGAGTTCGGCGTTGCGGGCGGCGTGGTCGCCGTCGAGCATCTCGGCGTGGCTGCCGTGGCCGGCGTACACGGCGGTGCCGGTGGTGGAGGCGCCGTGCCAGGAGCCCTCCTCGCCGCCGACGTGGACGGCCAGCCGCTCGCGCTCGCAGACCACGTCGAGCTGGGCCCGCACCGTGCCGGTGTTGGGCGTACGGCTGCAGAACTCCAGGTAGTCCCTGGCCTGTTCGAGGGTCTCCCGGGCGACGATCCGGGAGCCGGTGTGGCGGTGCAGGTGCTCGTGGAGTTCGCGTTCGAAGACGGCCACGTGCTCCTCGCCGAGGTCGAAGGCGTCGAGCACCCGGTAGGCGTCCACCAGGAGCACCGAGCTCACCGTCCGGCCCCGGTGTTCCAGTTCCTTGGCCACCTCGAAGGCGAGGTTGCCGCCGAGCGAGTAGCCGAGCAGGACGTACGGCCCGCCCGGGTGCAGTTCCTCGACCAGGTCGGCGTAGCGGGCGGTCTTGTCGTCGCCGGTCAGGTAGTTGAAGGCGGCGATCCGGTGTTCGGGCAGGTGGGTCGCGAGCTGCCGGTAGACCAGTCCGTGGCCGCCGGCGGGCGGGAAGCAGAAGACCGTACGGTCCTCGGGTGCCGCGGCGTTGAACCAGAGGTGGGACTGGCCGCCGGCCACCTCGCCGGTGATGATCTGCTCGACGGTGCGGGCCATGCCGTGCAGGGTGGTGACCTTGAACAGCTGGCCGACCGGGATGCCGATGTTGAACTCGGTCTGCAGGTGGTGGATCAGCTCGATCAGCCGGATCGAGCTGCCGCCGAGTTCGAAGAAGTCGTGCTGCAGGCCGACTTCCTCCAGGCCGAGCAGGTTCCGCCAGTGCTCGGCGACCCGGGTCTCGTAGAGGGTGACGGGCGGTTCGTGCTGGGCGCCGGCGGTGTCGGCCTTGGGCTCCGGCAGCGCGGCGAGGTCGACCTTGCCGTTCGGGGTGAGCGGCAGGGCGGGCAGTTCGGTGAGGTAGGAGGGGATCATCACGGTGGGCAGGTGCTCGGCGAGGTGGCGGCGGAGTTCCCGGCGGTCCAGCACGGTGCCCTCGGCGGGGACCACGTAGGCGGCCAGGACGGCCTCGCCGGAGGCGTCCTGGCGGACCGCCACGCAGGCCTGGGCGAGTTCGGGGCGGGCGGTGAGGTGGGTCTCGATCTCGCCCGGCTCGATCCGGTGGCCGCGGACCTTGACCTGGTTGTCGATCCGGCCGAGCAGGTGGGCGGTGCCCGCGGTGTCCCAGTGCCCGAGGTCACCGGTGCGGTAGAGCCGCAGGGGCGTGCCGTCGAGGTCCAGGGTGGTGAAGCGCCGGTCGGTCTGCTCCGGGTCGTTGGGGTAGCCGGCGGCGACGCCGGCGCCGCCGATCCACAGCTCGCCGGGCACCCCGGCCGGGACGGGCTCGCCGTAGGGGTCGAGGATGTACAGCGCGCTGTTGGGGAAGGGCCGGCCGATCGGCACCATCCGGCCGGGTTCCAGTTCCTCGGCCGCGCCCTCGTAGTAGGTGGAGTCGACGGTGGCCTCGGTCAGCCCGTAGGAGTTGACCAGCCGGGTGTGCTCGCCGCAGAGGGCGCGCAGTCGGCGGTGCTCGGCGGACTTCCAGGAGTCGGAGCCGACGATCACCAGTTTCAGGAAGTCCAGCGTCAGGCCTTCGCGCTCGCAGTGGGCCAGCAGGGCGCGGGCCACGGCGGGGACGAACTCGCCGCAGTCCACGGCCTCTTCGCGCATCACCCGGTGCAGCCGGGCGGTGTCGAAGAGCAGTTCGCGGTCGACCAGGACGAGGGTGCCGCCGGTGCCGAGCGCCC
Organism: Kitasatospora xanthocidica; assembly: GCF_014656195.1. Classification (GTDB taxonomy): domain Bacteria; phylum Actinomycetota; class Actinomycetes; order Streptomycetales; family Streptomycetaceae; genus Kitasatospora; species Kitasatospora xanthocidica. Next base: position 40,142 of record NZ_BNBY01000018.1, read on the forward strand.
GGGCGAAGTCGCCGGAGAACACGTCGAAGGCGGTGCCGGCCATCTGCAGGTGCACCCGGGCCTCGGTGTCCAGCCGGTACTCCGCGCGCCAGCCGGCCGTGACGGCGGCCAGGTTGCGGTGGTCGACCCGGACGCCCTTCGGCCGGCCGGTGGAGCCGGAGGTGTGGATCAGGTACGCGGCCCGGTCCGGGTCGGCGGCGGGCAGCGGTACGGCGGTCGCGGCGGGGCGGTCCAGTTCCTCCAGGGTGACCGGCTCGGCGGGCAGGCCGGCGGGGAGCGGGCGCCGTTCGTCGACCACGACCAGTGCGGCCCCGGCGTCGGCCACCTGGTACGCCAGCCGGTCCGCCGGGTGCCCGGGGTCGAGCGGCAGGTAGGCGGCGCCGGCCCGCCAGATCCCCAGCAGGGTGGTGATCAGCTCGGGTGACTTGTCCAGGCAGACCGCCACCACCGAGCCCTCCCCGACGCCCAGTTCGCGCAGCCGGGCGGCGGTGCGCTGGGAGCGCCGGTCCAGTTCGCCGTAGGTGAGCCGCCGGACCTCGTCCCGGCCGGGGGCGACCACGGCGACGGCCTCCGGGTGCTCGGCGGCGGCCTTGGCGATCAGCTCCGGCAGCGGGGTGTCGTGCTCGATCCTGCGGTCGGCGCCGCTGAACCCGGTGAGGATCTCCCGGCGTTCGGCCGGGTCCAGCATCCGCAGCCGTCCCACCGGCAGGTCCTCGGCGGCGCGGGTCATGGCGTCCAGGAGGTTGCGGTAGTGCCCGGCCAGCCGCTGGACGGTGGCGGGCTCGAAGAGGTCGGAGTTGTACTTGAAGACGCAGTGGAAGCAGCCGTCCGAGCGGTCCTCGTAGGCGGACAGGGTGAGGTCGAACTGCCCCTCCTCCTCCGGGAGTTCGATGTACTCCAGGCGGTAGCCGAAGCGTTCCACGGCGACCTTGTGGGTGAGCAGGATGAACATCGCCTGGAACACCGCGGAGCGGCTCGGGTCGTGCTGCAGCCCCAGCTGCTCGACCAGCAGCGGGAAGGGGTACTCCTGGTTGTCCAGCCCGCCGAGCACGCTCTCCCGCACCCGGGCCAGCAGCTCGGCCACGGTCGGCTCCCCGCCCAGGCTGACGTGCAGCGGCAGCGGGTTGACGAAGTAGCCGTAGACGGAGGCGAACTCCTCCTGGGTGCGGCCGGTGACCGGGCTGCCGACCACGATGTCCGGCTGCCCGGACCACCGGTGCAGCAGCAGGTAGTAGGCGCTGAGCAGCACCATGAACGGGGTGGCGTTCTGCGAACGGGCCAGTTCGTGGACCCGGGCGGTGAGTTCCTCGTCCAGCCGGAAGAACTCGGAGGCCCCGTTGTGGGTCTGCACGGCCGGCCGCGGCTTGTCGGTGGGCAGCGCCAGCACCGGCATCTCGGCGGGCAGGTGGCCGCGCCAGTAGTCCAGCATCCGCTGCGCCCCGGGCCCGGCCAGGAAGCGGTTCTGATGGTTGAGGAAGTCCAGGTAGCGGGCGGGCACCGGGGGCAGTTCGGGGCTGCGGCCCTGGCGCAGCGCCTCGTAGACCTCGAACAGCTCCTCGATGAAGGTGAAGGTGGAGATCGCGTCCGAGACGATGTGGTGGACGGCCTTCATCAGCACCCAGCGCTCCGGCCCGCGCCGGAACAGCCGCAGCCGTACCAGCGGGTCCTCGGCGAGGTCGTACGGCCGCCGGTACTCGCGGACGATCAGCTCGTGGATCTCCTCCCACGGGCGGCCCTCGACGTCGGTCAGGCCGGTGTCGGCCACGTCCTCCGCGCGGATGCGCTGGAGCGGCCGGCCCTCCTCGGCGGTGAAGGCGGCGCGCAGGCCGGGGTGGCGGGCGACGAGGTGGCGGAAGGCCGCGAACACCAGCTCCGGGTCGAGCGCGGCGCGCACCTCGACGGCGCCGCCGATGTTGTACGCGAAGCCGTCCGGGTGCAGCTGGCGCAGGAACCAGAGCGCCTGCTGGTTGTGGGTGAGCGGGTACCGGGACTCGTCGGTGTACGGCTCGACCTCGGCCCGGGCCGGGCCGCCGTCGGCGTCGAGCCGCTCGGTCAGGCCGTCGGCGAGCAGGTCGACCAGGTCGCCGACGGTGCCGTTGCTGAGCAGGGCCACCACCGGCAGGGCGACGCCCAGTTCGCCGTGCACCCGGGCGCGCAGCTCCATCGCGAGCAGCGAGTCCAGGCCGTGCGCGCCGAGCTTGGTGTCGGGGCCGATCCGTTCGGCGCCGATCCGCAGCACGGCCGCGGCGGCGGCGGTGAACCGCTCGGTGACCAGCTCCCGGCGGGTCTGCGGGCCGGCCGCCCGGTAGGCGTCGAGGAAGCCGCCGGTCTCGGCCGGGGCCTGCTCGGCGGCGCTCGCCGCCAGGTCGGCGACCAGCGGCGGCGGCGCCGGGTACCAGGCGAGGAAGGTCGGCCAGTCGACCACGGTGGCGACCAGCAGCTGGGCCCGGTCCTGGCCGAGGACGCGCTCCAGGACGGCCGTCCCGGCGTCCGGCGGCAGCGAGCTCATACCGCGGGCGTCGCGGTAGTGCGCGACCAGGCCCAGCTCCTCGATCATGCCGGTGGCCCAGGGCCCCCAGTCCAGGCTGAGCGCGGGCAGTCCGTCGGCCCGGCGGTGGTGCGCCAGGGCGTCCAGGAAGGCGTTGCCGGCCGCGTAGTTGGTCTGCCCGGCGGTGGTGAGCAGCGAGGCGACGGAGGCGAACAGCACGAAGTGGTCGAGCGGTTCCTCGCGCAGCAGCCGGTGCAGCAGGTGGCCGCCGGCCACCTTGGGGGCGTACCCGGCGTCGAAGGCGGTGCGGTCCATCTGCGCGAGCAGGGTGTCCTTGACCTGCCCGGCGAGGTGGAACACGCCCCGGATCGGCGGGTGCTGGCGCTCCCGGTAGTCGGCGAGCCAGCCGGCCAGGGCCGCCTCGTCGGTGACGTCCACCGGGGCGAGCAGCGGTTCGGCGCCGAGTGCCCGGAGTTCGCGCAGGAAGGCGATCCGCTCCCCGGCGGGGCTGCTCGGGTCGGTGTCCGCCCACTGGGCGCGCTCGGGCAGGGCGGTGCGGCCGACCAGGATCAGCCGCCGGGCGCCGCGCTTGACCAGGGTGCGGCAGAGCAGCCGGCCGAGCGCGCCGAAGGCACCGGTGACCAGGTAGCTGCCGTCGGCCCGCAGGACGGGCGGCAGCGGCCGGGTGAGGCCCTCGGCCTGCCGCAGCCGGCTGGTGAGGCGGCGCCCGGCGCGCAGGGCGATCTCCTGCTCGTCGCGGGCGGTGAGCTCGGCGAGCAGCGCCTCGGCCTGGTCGGCGGCCTCGGCGGCCGGGTCGAGGTCGATCAGGCTGCCGCGCTGGGCGACGAGTTCCTGCTGCCAGAGCACCCGGCCGACGCCCCAGGCGGGGGCGCCGAGGGGTTCGACCCGCTCGCCGGGGGCGGCGGGCTGGGTGCCCCGGGTGACGATGTGCAGCCGGCCGTCCGGGCGGGCGGCGGGCAGGGCCTGGGCGAGGGCGATCAGGGAGTAGGCGCCGAGGGTGGCGAGCCCGTCCAGCCGGTCGGGCGTGGTGGCGTCCAGGGCGGGCAGGTCGAGGTTCCAGAGGTGGACGACGGTGCGGTAGCCGGGGTCGAGGTCGGCGAGCAGCCGTCGGACGTCCTCGGCGGAGTTGGGCCGTACGGTCGAGCCCTGCTCGTCGTGCCGGTACTCGGGGCCCGGCCGGACGAGGTGGCAGCGGGCGCCGCGTTCGGCGGCCAGGGCGGCCAGCCGCTCGGCGAGGCCGCCCTCGTCGGCGAGGAGCAGCAGGTCGCCGAGGGGTTCCTCGGCGGTCGGCTCGGGCGCTTCCGTCCACGCGACCTCGGTGAGCCAGCCGTCGATGGTGGCCAGGCCGACGGAGGCCGGGGCCTGGGCGACGTCGGCGACCCGGAAGCCGGTGATCCGGCCGAGCGGGGTGCCGTCCTCGGCGTACAGGGCGATGTCGCCGACGAGTTCCTCGCCGCTGTCCCGGGTGACGGTGGCGCGTGCCCAGAGCGGGCGGTCGCCGATCTCGTCGAGCCTGACCTCCTCGATGGAGACCGGCAGCCGGACGCTGCCGCCCTCGGGTGCGTGCAGGGTGGTGGTGAGCAGGGTCTGGAAGCAGGCGTCCAGCAGGACCGGGTGCAGGTGGTGGCCGGCCGCGTCGGGGCCGAGGCCCGCGGTCGGCCGGATCCGGGCGAGCGCCTGGCCGGGGCCCGCCCAGACCTCGGCGACGGCCTGGAAGGCGGGCCCGTAGTCGTAGCCCCGCTCGGCCAGCCGCCGGTAGCAGTCCGGGCCGTCGAGGTGCTCCCCGTGGGTGTGCGGCAGCGTGACGTCCAGGGCGGGCCCGTAGGAGCGCCGCTGGCCGGTGCGGACCCGGCCGCCGGCGTGCACGGTCGGTTCGCCGCCGTTCGGGGTGGCGGCGACGGTGAAGCGGGCGTCCTCGGGGGCGTAGCCGAGCTGGACCCGGACGGGCTCGGTCTCGGAGAGGAACAGCGCGCGGTTGAGTTCGACCTCGGCCAGCACCACCTCGGTGCCGCCGGTCAGGGCACGGACGGCCTGGGCGGCCATCTCCAGGTACCCGGCGGCCGGGAAGACCACCTGGCCCTCGATCCGGTGGTCGGTCAGGTAGGGCAGCCGCTCGGGGTCGAGCGTGGTGGTCCAGCCGGGCTGGGCGCTCGCGGTGCGGCGGCCGAGCAGCGGGTGGTCGACCCGTCCGAGCCGGACCTGTGCGACGGGCGAGGGCTCGACCCAGTACCGGTCGCGCCGCCACGGGTACCCCGGCAGCGGCACCGGGCGCCCGGCCGGGTGCAGCGCGTCCCAGCCCAGTTCGACACCCAGGGTGTGCAGTTCGGCGAGGCTGCGGGTGAAGCGCGCGGGCTCGTCCTGGCCGCGGCGGATCGAGGGCAGGGTGTGCGCGCGCTCGGCGCACTCCCGGATCGCGTGCCCGAGCACCGGGTGCGGGCCGAGCTCCAGGAACAGGGTGTGCCCGTCCTCGGCCATCCGCTCGACGGCGGCGCGGAAGCGCACCGGGTTGCGGACGTTCTCCCACCAGTAGCCGCCGTCCAGTTCGGGCCCCTTGGCGAGGCCCTCCCGTCCGGTCAGGTAGAGCGGAAGCCGTGCCTGCTGCGGCTTGACGGCGGCGAGGGCTGCGGTCAGCTCGTCCCGGATCGGGTCCATCCGCATGCTGTGGTACGGGACTTCGACGTCCAGGGGGCGGGCGAAGACGCCCTGCCGGGTGAGTTCCTCGGCCAGCTCGCCCAGCGCCTCGGTGTCCCCGGCCAGGGTCACCGCCGAGGGGCTGTTGACGGCGCCGAGCGAGATCCGGGTGCGGTACGGCCGGATCCGGCGCTCCGCCTCCGCCTCCGGCAGGCCGACCGCGAGCATGCCGCCGGTGCCGGCCAGCCGCTGCTGGAGCCGGCTGCGGGCGAGCACCACCCGGACGGCGTCGGCCAGGTCGTACACCCCGGCCTCGTGGAAGGCGGCGACCTCGCCGGTGCTGTGGCCGACCACCGCGTCGGGGCGCAGGCCGTGGCTCCGCCAGAGCGCCGAAAGCCCCACCTGCACGGCGAAGTTGGCGGGCTGGGCCAGCCAGGTCTCGGCCATCCGGGAGTCCGCCTCGTCCCGGCCCAGCTCCTCGGTCAGCGACCAGCCGGCCTGCGCGCGGATCTCCCGGTCGACGGCCAGCACGGCCTCCCGGTAGACCGGCTCGCTCTCGTACAGGCCCCGGCCCATGCCCCACCACTGCGGGCCCATGCCGGTGAACACCCAGGCCAGGCGCCGCTGTCGGCGCTCGCGGGCGCGGCCCCGGGCCACCTGCGGGTGCTCCTCGCCGCGCGCGCACGCGGCCAGCGCCTCGTCCAGGTCCTGCCGGGTGGAGTAGGCCACCGCGAGCCGCTCGGGCAGGTGCTGGCGGCGGTGCGCCAGGGTGTGGCCGAGATCGGTGAGCGAGGCCCCGGCGGCGAGCTCCTGCCGGACGGCTTCGGCGAGTTCGGGCAGTCCGGCGGCGTCCTTGGCGCTCAGCGGCAGAACGGTGCGGACCGGCTCGGCGACCGGGGCGGCGGGCTCGGGGCGGGGCGGCTCCTCCATCAGGACGTGCGCGTTGGTGCCGCCGAAGCCGAAGGAGTTGACGCCGGCGCGGGCCGGGCCGCGGTGCTCGGGCCAGTCGACCGGTTCGGTCGGGATCTCGAAGGGCAGCGCGGCCAGGTCGATGCCGGGGTTGGGCCGTTCCAGGTTGAGGTGCGGCGGGATGCGGCGGTGCTTGAGGGCGAGCGCGGTCTTGATCAGCCCGGCGACGCCGGCGGCGGCCTCGGTGTGCCCGATGTTGGTCTTGACCGAACCGACGTAGCAGCGGTCCCCGTCGCGGCGGCCGATGCCGAGCACCCGGCCGAGCGCGGCCGCCTCGATCGGGTCTCCGACCGGGGTGGAGGTGCCGTGCGCCTCGACGTACTGCAGGCTGCCGGGCAGCAGTCCGGCCTCGGCGCAGACCCGTTCGATCAGGGTGACCTGGGCATCCGCGCTGGGGACGGTGATGCCGTTGGTGCGGCCGTCCTGGTTGACACCGCTGCCGAGGATCACCGCGTGCACCGGGTCGCCGTCGCGGCGCGCGTCGGAGAGCCGCTTGAGGACCACCACGCCGACGCCCTCGGCCCGGACGTAGCCGTCCGCGGAGGCGTCGAAGGCGCGGGAGCGGCCGTCCGCCGAGAGGAAGCCGCCCTTGGTCTCGGCGATCGTGTACTGCGGCGCCATGTGCAGCAACGCGCCGCCGGCCAGGGCGAGTTCGGTCTCGCCGCGGAGCAGGCTCTGACAGGCCAGGTGGACCGCGACCAGGGAGGAACTGCACGCGGTGTCGATCGAGACGCTGGGGCCGCGGAAGTCGAAGCAGTGCGAGATCCGGTTGGAGACCATCGTCATCATGGTGCCGGTGGCGGTGTGCGCGGCGATGGTGTCGAAGTCGAGGTCGGCGAACTGCAGGATCTTCCAGTCGAGGGTGAAGGCGCCCATGTAGACGCCCACGTCCCGGCCGGCCAGCTCGGCAGGGCGCAGGCCGCCGTCCTCCAGGGCCTCCCAGGTGACCTCCAGCAGTTTGCGCTGCTGCGGGTCCATGTGTTCGGCCTCGCGCGGGCTGATGCCGAAGAAGTCCGGGTCGAAGGTGTCGAATCCGTCGATGTAGCCGCCCCGGCCGCCGATCAGCCGGCCGGGCTTGGCCCGGTCGCGGCTGCCCAGGGTGGCGGTGTCGTACCGGTCGGCGGGCGTCTCGGTGAGACAGTCCCGGCCCTCGATCAGGTTGCGCCAGTAGGTCCGGTGGTCGTTGGCGTGTCCCGGCAGGCGGCAGCCGATACCGGTGATCGCGATGGGCTCGCGGGGCACGGCGAAGGGCGAGGAGGTCATGGTCCAATCCGAGGGTGAAGGCGTGGCGCCGGGGACACGGGCATGGGGGCGGGACACGGGCATGGGGGCGGCCGCGCGGCCGGAGTCAGACGGACGGCTCGGTGGTCTCCGCCCGGCGCCACGGGTGCAGCAGGGTGGCGCCGAGCTCGCCGGTCGTGGGGAACGCGGCCGGGTCGGTGAGGCCGACGGCGGTGGGCACCCGGCCGGGCCGCCAGGTGAAGCTCCCGAACACGTGGTCCCACAGGGAGAGGTCGGAGGAGTAGTGGCCGGCTTCGCCGAGGTCGGTGCTGTGGTGCAGGCGGTGGAGCTCCGGACCGGCCAGGACGTGACCGAGCGGCCCGAGGTGGACGTCGATGTTCGCGTGGACGAAATACCCCTGGGCCAGGACGAATATTCCGACCACGAACACTGAATCCGCCGAGAATCCGACGAGCGCCAGTGAAAGTTGGACCACGGACTGCGCGACGAAGACGTCCAGGAAATGATTCACGCCGTTGTTCGCGACGTTCACCTTCTCCGGGACGTGGTGCACGCCGTGCAGCCGCCAGAGCCACCGGTTGCGGTGCGACCAGCGGTGCACGAGGTAGTCGCCGAGCGAGCCGACCAGCAGCGCGAGTGGGATCTCCACCGCGAAGGGCAGCGCCGGGTGCGCCGGGCCGAGCAGCTCCACCAGTGACGTCACCAGCCCCTGGGCCAGCGCGCCGCCGACCATGCTCAGCAGGAAGTAGACGCTGTACCAGCCGAGTTCGCGACGCGTCGGGTGCCAGTCGGTCCGGTACGGGATCACCCGCTCCAGGACCGCCAGGTATCCGATGACGGCCACCAGGACGAGCGGGGAGACCCGGTCGGGAGCCCAGTGGAAGCGGAGGGTCGCGACGGCGACGCACAGCACGCCCACCAGCAGAAGCGGATGGGCGAGCCGGCGTGCAATGGCTGAAAGCACGCGCCCCCCGTTCTTCGCGGACTAACGACTGGAAACGTCAGAGACTCTAGCCGGAGCCGCTGGCCGAGGAAGTCATTCGACGTGTTAACGCCATGAATGACCCGATCGGCGGACGATACGCGCACGAAGTTGACGCTCGAACGGCGTGAAGGGGGCGCGTTTTGTGCCAGCAGCGGGGACTCTCGGGGCGCGCACGGCGTCACACCACCGGGTGAGCGCTGTCGAGCGCCCCCACGCGCGCCGGTACCGGGAGGCGCCGCGGCACCCGCCCGCCACTCAGGTCCGGACCAGCTCCGCCAACCGGTGTGCGGCGTGCGGCGCGTGCGCCGCGAGGCGGTCGCGCACGCCGCGCAGCTCGTACTCGACCAGCGCCGGCAGGGCGACCGCCGGCATCGCCTCCAGCGCGGGGCCGAGGAGTTCGACGGCGCCCCGCGGATCGTGCGCGCAGACCAGGCAGTCGGCCGCCCGGACGATGAACAGCAGGCGACTGGACGGGAGTTGGCTCGGGCCCAGCAGGCCCAGCGCGGTCTCGGTGGCGCTCAGCGCCCGGCGGGCCAGCCGGGGGTCGTCGCCGGCCGCGGCGAGGTCGCGCAGCGCGGCGGCAGCGGCGGACTCGACCCGCATCCGCATCGAGGCGATGGAGAGCCAGGGCACGTCGGCCTCGTCCGCCGCGCCGATGTGGTCCAGGTGCGCCCGGGCCAGACCGATCTGCCGGACGGTCGCCCGGACGTCGCCGGTCAGGGCGTGCGCGCGGGCCCGGCTGATCCGGCCCATCGCACCGGCCCAGTGCCGGCCGGGGGCGACCCGGTCGATCTCCCGGGCGAAGCCGAGGGCCGCCGCCGGGTCCCCGTCCATCCGGGCCAGGACGCCCAGATCGCTGAGCGTGCCCACCTGGGTGGCCAGGTCCCCGGCCAGCCCGGACCAGGTGAGCGCCCGGTCGTAGCAGGCCATCGCGGTGGCGTTGCGGCCGTCCTGCATCCGCAGCGCGCCGGCCGCGTGGGCGTGCTCGGCGGCCAGCCGGGCGAGCGGAGCGCGCTGCGCGGCGGGGGCGCCGGCGAGCCGGGCGAGCACCGCGTGCAGGGTGCGCTCGACGGCGGCGGCCAGGCCCGGCCGGCCGCCGGTCTCGCCGGAGCGCAGGTGGGCGGCGAGCAGTCCGGTCAGGGCGTGCGCGGTGGCGGCGTCCAGCGGCCGCGCCGCGGCCGGGTCGGCGAGCGCCTCGGGAGCGCAGAACTCGGCGTGCAGTCCGGCGAGTTCAGCGGCCGCCGGGACGGCGCAGCCCTCGGCGCCGTGCAGCGGACAGAGCAGCCCGTAGTCGGGCAGCCGCGCCGGGGCGGGGGCGGTGAGGACCGGCTCGGCCGGCGCGAGGCCCGGCAGCGGGGGCCGGAGCAGCGCGGGAGAGAGGGAGAGGGAGTCGGGCCCGCAGAGTTCGGCGGTCTCGGCGCGCAGACAGGCCGCGCTCAACTCACCGCCCGCGCCGAGGAGTCGGTCGATCCGGTCGGCGACCCTGGGGGTGACCCGGCGGGCACCGTGCTCGATCTTGCTGACCGCGGTGTGGTCGTAGCCGATCCCGGCGCCGAGCTGCGCCTGGGTGAGGCCGGCCCGGCGGCGCCAGTGCCGCAACCGGGCGCCGAACTCCCGCCAGGCGCCGCGGCCCTGGCCGGCCGGCGGGGCCGGAGCCCCCGGGTCGGGGGCCACTCGGTTCCGCTCCACGGCTGCCTCCCGGGTGCGTCGTCGCCCTCGGCCGGTCGCGGTGCCACCACGAGGACGGCACCGGTACTCGATCGCCGACGGTACTGGACGGCCCCCCGCCGCGTATATGACGTGGTCTCAACCACTTCAAGAAAACCCCAGCTTGACGCAAATTCGAACGACGCGCTTGACGGAATTTGCCAACCCGATGCATCGCCCGCACCAGCCATTGACCCGGGCATGACGCCATGTGAGGGTTCGGGCACCCGAGCGCGGACGGCCCGCACGGCCGTCCCCCGAACACGGCCAGCGGTGCGCCACCAGCCACTGCCGTCCGCGGTCGAGGACCCCCACATACGAGGAGCCTCGATGCAACGCAGGATGTCCACCGGGCGGTTGCTCACCACGGCGACCACCCTGACCGTGCTGGCCGGCCTGATCGCCGCCACTGCGGGGCCGGCCACCGCCGCGCCCACCCCCTCCCCAGCACCACCGAGCGCCCTGTCCGCCGCCGTCAACGCCGCCGACGCGGCCGCCGCGGCCGGCCTGGACGCGCTGGCCAAGGGCCCCGACGAGACCTATGAGCGCAAGGCCGTCACCCCGTGGGTCGGTGGCCTCTACTCCGTCGCCTACGAGCGCAGCTACCGCGGCCTGCCCGTGGTCGGCGGCGACGCGGTGGTGCTCGCCGACGGTCAGGGCAAGGTCCGCGGCCTGCAGTCCGCCGCCCCCGGCCCGGTCGGCGGCTCCGTCACCCCGCAGATCAGCGCGGAGCGCGCGGAGCAGACCGCGCGCACCGAGCTGGCCGTCGTGAAATCGGTGGAGTCGAACCGCCTGGTCGTCCGGGTCAAGGACGGCAACGGCGGCCGGCTCGCCTGGGAGACCGTGCTCAACGGCTCCAAGGGCGCCGCCCCGAGCCGGCTGCACGTCTTCGTCGACGCCGCGAGCGGCGAGGTCATCGACAGCTACGACGACGTCCACGCCGGCACCGTCAACAGCAAGTGGAACGGCCCGGCGCCGGTCACCATCAGCACCACCGGCTCGGGCGGCTCGTACTCGCTGCGCGACCCCAACCGGCCCGGCCTGACCTGTTCCGACTACAGCACCGGCCAGGTCTTCTCCAAGTCCAGCGACTCCTGGGGCACCGGCAGCCCCACCAGCAAGGAGACCGGCTGCGGCGACGCGATGTTCGCGGCCCAGAAGGAATGGGACATGCTCCGCGACTGGCTGGGTCGCAACGGGCACAACGGCAACGGCGGCAGCTGGCCGGTCAAGGTCGGCCTCAACGACGTCAACGCCTACTGGGACGGCAGCTCGATATCCATCGGCCACAGCCAGGCCAACGAGTGGATCGCCTCGATCGACGTGGTCGGCCACGAATTCGGCCACGGCATCGACCAGTACACCCCGGGCGGCGCCAACAACGAGGCCGGGCTGGGCGAGTCCACCGGCGACATCATGGGCGCGCTCACCGAGGCCTACGCCAACGAGCCCGCGCCGTACGACAACCCGGACTACCTCGTCGGCGAGATGATCAACCTGGTCGGCAGCGGTCCGATCCGCAACATGTACAACCCCTCGCAGGTCGGCAACAACCCCAACTGCTACTCCTCCTCCATCCCGAACACCGAGGAGCACGCGGCGGCCGGCCCGCTGAACCACTGGTTCTACCTGCTGGCCGAGGGCTCCAACCCGGGCGGCGGCAAGCCCACCAGCCCGACCTGCAACAACTCCACGGTCACCGGCATCGGCATCAAGGACGCCGGCCGGGTCTTCTACGGCGGCATGCTGCTCAAGACCAGCGGCATGACCTACAAGCGCTACCGCACCGCCACCCTGACGGCGGCGAAGAACCTGGACCCGTCCTGCACCTTCTTCACCCGGGCCAAGGCCGCCTGGGACGCGATCAGCGTGCCCGCGCAGAGCGGTGACCCGAACTGCACGCCGTCCGGCACCAACGACTTCTCGCTGTCGCTCGGCCCGGCGTCCGGCTCGGTCCAGCCCGGCGCCTCGACCACGGCGACCGTCGGCACCGCGCTGACCTCGGGCACCGCGCAGTCCGTCAACCTGAGCGTCTCCGGCGCCCCGGCCGGCGTCACCGCGACGGTCAGCCCCTCCTCCGTGCAGACCGGCTCGTCCGCCACGCTGACCCTGGCGGCCTCGGCGAGCGCCCCGGCCGGCAGCTACGTGATCACCGTCACCGGCACCGCCGGCGCGGCGACCCACACCGCCCAGTACACCCTGACCGTCGGCGGCGGGGGCACCCCCGGCGGGCCCGCGCCCGACATCGACGTCGCCAAGGTCCAGGCCCACCTGTCGCAGCTGAACGGCATCGCCAACCAGAACGGCGGCAACCGCCGGGCGGGCACCGCCGGGCACAGCCAGTCGGTGGCGTACATCAAGGGCAAGCTGCAGGCGGCGGGTTACACCGTCAGCGAGCAGACCTGCACCTCCTGCACCTACCAGTCCAACAACCTGATCGCCGACTGGCCCGGCGGCCCGTCCGACCAGGTCACCATGTTCGGTGCGCACCTGGACAGCGTCGGAGCCGGCCCCGGCATCAACGACAACGGCTCCGGTTCGGCCACCCTGCTGGAGAACGCGCTCGTGCTCGCCCAGCAGAACCCGACGCTGACCCGGCACGTCCGGTTCGCCTGGTGGACGGGTGAGGAGCAGGGCCTCCAGGGCTCGCAGTTCTACGTCGGCCAGCTGGGGTCGAGCCAGCGCTCCGCGATCAAGGCGTACTACAACTTCGACATGGTCGGCTCGCCCAACGCCGGCTACTTCATCAACAACATCTCCTCCTCGGCCTCCGCGCCGATGAAGGCCTACTGGGACTCGCTCAACCTCCAGCCGGAGGAGAACGTCGAGGGCCAGGGCCGCTCGGACGACTACTCCTTCCAGCAGGCCGGCATCCCGACCTCGGGCTACGCGGCCGGCGCCAGCGACACCAAGTCCTCCTCGCAGGCGGCCAAGTGGGGCGGTCAGGCGGGCCGGTCGTACGACTCCTGCTACCACCAGTCCTGCGACACCACCGGCAACATCGACGCGACGGTGCTCAACCGCAGCGCCGACGGCGTGGCCTACACCATCTGGAAGACCTCGGTCGGCGGCACCACGCCCACCAACGACTTCTCCCTCTCGGTGAACCCGGGCAGCGCCACCGTCAAGCCCGGTGAGAGCGCCAGTGCGACGGTCGCCACCGCGACCACCTCCGGCTCGGCCCAGACGGTCAACCTGTCCGCCTCGGGCGCCCCGGCCGGCGTCACGGTCTCGTTCAGCCCGTCCTCGGTGCAGTCCGGCGGCTCGGCGACGGTCACCGTCGCGACCTCCGCCTCCACCGCGGCCGGCACCTACAGCATCACCCTGACCGGGGCCGGCTCGGCCACCCACAGCACCACCTTCTCGCTGGTCGTGGGCAACGGGAACCCCGACCCCAGCGGCACCTGGACGGCCGGCACCACCTACAAGGCGGGCGACACCGTGACCTACAACGGCGTCACCTACGTCTGCGTCCAGGGCCACACCGCCCAGGTCGGCTGGGAGCCGCCGATCGTCCCCGCGCTCTGGCAGCCGGTGTGATCGAGGCGACCTGACCGGGGCGATCTGATCAGGACGACCTGACCGGGGCGTTCTGACCGACGCCCGGTGAAAGCCGCTGCGCCGCGGTCCGTCGAGGGGGGACGGACCGCGGCGCAGCCGTGTGCGGGGCCGGTGGTCAGCCCGGGTGGAAGGCGACCCGGACGGTGGCGTCGAAGGGGAGGATCAGCCCGTTGCCGCTCTGCCAGGTCCAGGTGCGCGGGACGAGGAACATCCGGCCGCCGGAGTGCGCCAGCAGCCGCAGGCCCTCGTAGCGGTACCGGAACCGCGCCCCCTCCGCCACCTCGGGCAGCACCGTCTCCCGCACCCCCTCCCACCCCAGGTGCAGGCGCTCCGAGGTGTCCAGGATGACCGCCGGACGCCGGTAGAGGTGGTGGGCGAGCTGCTCGGCGTCGGCCGTCCCCTTCTGCTGGGCGTAGCCGCCGACCGCCCAGTACGAGCAGAGCACGACGATCGCCACGCTGATGCCCAGCGCCGCGCGCTCCCCGGTGAGCGGGTAGTCCGCGCCGGTGCTGCGCACGTACATCAGCCGGGCCAGCACCGCGAGCAGCAGCGCGCCGCCGATCAGCAGCGGGGTGCCCATGGGGCCGGCGTCGACCACCTCGAAGCCGGCCAGGAAGCCGAGCACCAGCAGCGGGACCACCAGCGCGGTGACGGCCAGGCAGACCCAACGCACGGTCCGGACGCCATCCGCGCCGCCGCCAGCCGCCCTGGTCGCGAGGTGGTAGCCGAGCGCGCCGACCAGCGCCCCGCACAGCGCCACCCCGGCCGGGACGTAGAGCGCGGGGGAGCTGCGCAGCAGCAGGTCCTGGGTGGCGAAGCCGATCGTGCCCGCGTCGATGCCGAAGTAGCTGTAGAGCGAGCTGGTGTAGGCGTAGCCGAAGAAGAAGAGCAGCGCGGTGAGGAGGGTGGTCGGGGCGACCCAGGTGGCGAGCTTGGCGATCCAGTCGGTCCAGGGCCGTACCGGCGGCTGCGGCGACTGTTGCCCCGGTTGTTCCGCCGGCGCCCGCCTCGGTTCGTCCGGGGGCTCCTCCTCGGCAGTGGTCAGGGGTTGCTCCCGGCGCCGATGGTGGCACCGCCGTACGGGCTGACACCGCCGTACGGGGTCGCCTCGACGCTGGGGGTGGAGCCGGTGCCGGAGGTGGAGCCGTCGTCCGGGACGGTGATGATCTCCACGGTGCCCACGGCCTGGACCTGCTTGCTGTCGCCGTCGACCGTCACCGTCAGGCAGATCGTGCGGCTGGTGGTGCCGGGCGTCCACCGCGGAAGGGTGAACTCGGCCCGTTCGGTCTCGCCGTCGACCACCTGGACCGGTCGCGAGGCGGGGGTGGCGAACCTCGACGTGCCGCAGTCGGCGACCTTGCTGATCGTCGCCCGGAAGCTGGTCCTCGCGGGGAAGGACAGCTTGATCAGGGCCTTGTTGTCGGTGCCCTGGACGTTCGCCGAGGGCTCGCCGGCGGTCCGGAACCCGCCCTGGTTCCCGGTGTCCTGGGTCCGCTGCTCCCCGGTCTGACCGCCGTCGCCGTTCTGGCCGTTGCCGTTCGGGCCGCTGTCGCTCCGCTGGGCCGAGGCCGAGTCGCCGCCACCGCCGCCGCAGGACACCAGGGCCGGTACGAGCAGGGCGGCCGCCAGCCACCGGGCCGCTCGGCCGGCTGTGCCGCCTCCGATGTGCCGGGTCCCGGGCATGCGTTCTCCCATCCGCGCGCGAGCGTGGGCCGGTCGGCCCCGCCGCACGGTACCCGTTCGCATACGGCCCGGCGGGCCGCCGCGCGGTCGCCGGCCAGGCCCGCCGCCCGGTCGGCGCAGCCGTGTGCGCGCCGGACGGCCGGGCATGGAGTCGGCATAGAGTCGGAGCGGACGAACCGTCAGCAGCACCCGTCAGCCGTCATCGGACCGAAAGGACCCCCACCGTGAGCACGGACACCCGCCCGGTACCGGAGCTGGCACCCGAGGCCGTCGAACAGTGGCGCACCGAGGGTGCCGAGCTCGTCGACCTGCTGGCCCGGGCCCGGCGCGGCGTCGGCGGGATCGCCGCGTTCCGGCTCGGCCCGGAGCCGACCGTCCTGGTCACCGACCCGGCGGCGGTGCAGCACGTCCTGGGCCGCCACCCGGACCGGTACGTCAAGCGCTCGCACCGCGCCCGGATGCTCGTCGGCGACGGCGTGCTGTCCGCCACCGGGGATGCCTGGAAGCGCCAACGGCGGCTGCTGCAGTCACAGTTCACCGGCACCGGGATGCGCCGGTACGAGCAGCGGATCGCGGCGGCGGCGCGCCGCACCGCCGAGCGCTGGGCCGGCTACCGGCGCAGCGGGGAGACCTTCGACGTCGGCGAGGAGATGCGCCGCTTCGCCCTGGACACCGTCTGGCGGGCGCTCACCGGACTGCCCCTGGACGACCGGACCGACCGCGAACTCCGCGCGGTCGAACGGGTGGTGGCCGCCATGCCGAAGCTGCCGACCGACGCGGCGGACGCCCGGGACGCCGTCGCCGAGGACCTGGCGCTGGTCGACGCCGTGGCGCACGCCGCCATCGACGCGGCGCGCGAGGCCGGCCCGACGGAGGAGCCCGGCGTGCTCCGGGTGCTGCTGGAGGCGGGCGACCAAATCCCCGCGTACACCGACCGGTTGATCCGCGACGAGCTCGTCACCCTGCTCGTCGCCGGGCACGAGACCACCGCCACCACGCTCACCTGGCTCTTCCTGCTCCTCGACGAGCACCCCGAGGCCCGGACGGCCGATCCGCAGGCGCTGGTGAGCGAGACCCTGCGGCTCTACCCCTCCGCCTGGCTGCTCCCCCGGCACGCCACGCAGGACGACGTCATCGAGGGCCACCACATCGCCGCCGGAACGGACGTGCTGGTCTGCCCGTACCTCATCCACCGCGACCCGGCCCTGTGGCCCGACCCCGAACGCTTCGACCCGGCCCGCTTCGCCCCGGGTGCGGAGCGCCCCGGCCACCTCGGCGCCTACCTCCCCTTCGGCCTCGGCGCCCGCGCCTGCCTGGGCACCCAGTTCGCCCTCCGGGAGACCACGGCGCTGCTGGAACTCCTGCTGCCGATGGGCGAGTTGGCCTACGTCAGCAAGCCGAAGGGCGCCGCCTACAGCATCACCGTACGGCCGGACGGACCTTCGCCCGCCGTCCTGCGCTGAGCGGGCCGGCGCCGGGGAGCGCGACACGGGCGGGCCCGCGCCGGGGAGCGCGACACGGGCGGGCCCGCGCCGGGGAGCGCGAAACGCGCGGGCCCGCACTGTCACACCCGGGCGCCGGGATCCGTCGGGGAGGTGACGGCACCGCTGATCGCACCGATCACGGCGACCCCGCCGCTCCCGAGAGGAACACCACGATGACCAGCCGATCCATCACCGCCGAGGTCCCGCAGCGCCCCCGCATGGCCCAGGACCCGGTGCAGCTCGTGCCCGCCCTCGCCGAGGTCTCGGCCGCGCTGTTCAAGGCCACCGGCAACCGCTCGGTGCCCCGCACCACCATCAGCCTGGTCCAGCTGCGGGCCGGCCAGATCGCCGGCAGCACCTACCTGACCGTCCTGCACACCGGCTTCCTCCGCAAGGCCGACGAGACCGAGGAGCGCATCGCCTCGGTGTCCTCCTGGCAGGACTCGCCGTACTTCACCGCCCCCGAGCGGGCCGCCCTCGCCCTGGTCGAGGCCGCCCTCCAGCCCAACCAGCACGGCGAGCGCGTCTCCGACGCCCTGTACGCCGAGGTCGCCGAGCACTACGACGAGGAGGCCCTGGCCACCCTGATGATCGCCATCGGCCAGGTCAACTTCTTCACCGCCATCGCCCTGATCGCCAAGCCCGTCCCGGGCCGCTCCTTCACCGACCCCTGGGCCTGACCGTTCCCTTCCGGCCACGGGAGCGCCTACCGGGCAACTCCGCCCGGCGGGCGCTCCCGCTGTCGACCGATCACCGGTGTCCGCATAGGCTGGTCCGCGCTCGAACGGACTGGCGATCGACCGCCCGTCCGTCCGGGCCCGCGGGCCGGGATGCCGGAGGGGGCAGGTCCGCGGGACACGAAGGACACAGGGGGACGAGAGACATGCGTGAAGAGCGGGAACCCGACGGGTACGCCGGGTACACCGAACTCGACGAGGACCACGTCGAGTACGTCGAGTACGAGGACGGGACCGGGCACGAGGGGGAAGCCCCGCGCCGCTCCGGCGCGCGGAAGGCCGTGCTGGTCGCGGTCGGCGGGGTGTTCGCCGCGCTGCTGGCGGTCGGCGGGTACGGCCTCTACAACATCGTGAACGCCGTGCAGGGCGGCAACCCGTCGAGCGGCGGCAGCGGCACCCAGGGGTCCGACACCGCGGCGAAGGCCCCGCAGACACCGCCGACCGCCGAGCAGGCCGCGGCGGTCGCCAAGGACTTCCTGGCGGCCTGGGGCCGCGGGGACGTCACCGCCGCCTCCGCACTGACCAACCGGCCGGAGACGGCCCGCGCCGCGCTGGCCGCCTTCCACGAGAACGTGCCGGCCCGCACCCTCGCGCTGACCGGGACGGGCCCGGCGGCGACCGGCACGGCGGAGGAACCGGCCGTCGGCTTCCGGGTGAAGGCCGAGTTCGAGGGCGCGACGGCCGCCTGGGAGTACGACAGCACGCTCAGCGTCGTCCGGGGCGAGAGCGGAAAGGCCGTCGTGCGCTGGGCGCCGACCGTGCTCCACCCCCGCCTCGGGCCGGGTGGGACGATCGCCGTGAAGGCGCTGCCCGACCCGGTGACCAAGCCGGCCGACCGCAACGGCAAGCCCCTGGAGGGCTTCCCCTCGCTGGCCGCCGTCCTGCCCAAGATCGCGCCCGCCGACGGGGAGACCGTGGTCAACGGGCGGGCCGTGGTGCTCTCCGGCGGCGCCGGGAAGGATCCCGAGCAGCTGTTCGTACTGACCCCGCCGAGCGCGCCGCAGGTCAAGCTCACCCTGGATGCCGACCTCCAGCGGGTCGCCGAGGAGGCCGTCAAGCAGCAGGCCGCGGGCGGCAAGCCGGCCTCGCTGGTGGCCGTCCAGCCGAGCACCGGCCACATCCTGGCGATGGCCTTCTCGCCCAGCGGGTACAACCGCGCGGTCTCGGCCGGCCAGCCGCCCGGCTCCACGATGAAGGTGATCACCTCGGCCGCCCTGCTGCAGGCCGGCGTGACCCCGGACACCGTGGTGCCGTGCAAGAACACCACCAACTCCCCGCGCCCGTGGCACAACGACGAACCGGGCGACTTCCCCTCGTACACGCTCACCGACGACTTCAGCCACTCCTGCAACACCGGCTTCATCGACAAGGGCCTGGAGAAGCTGCAGCCCGGCACGCTCGCCAAGGTGGCCCGCGACCAGTTCGGCCTCGGCCTGGAATGGCACATCGGCATCGACAGCCGGGACGCCACGATCCCGCTGCCGGCGGACAAGGACGAGGCCGCCGCCGAGTACATCGGCCAGGGCAAGATCCAGGTCAACTCGCTGGCGATGGCCTCGGTCGCCGCCACCGTGCAGAGCGGAACGTTCCGCCAGCCCGTCCTGCGGGAGGACGCCAAGCGCGCCACCGCCCCCGGGAAGCTCCCCGCCGGCGTCGCCCAGGACCTGCGCGCCATGATGGCCAAGACCGCCACCCAGGGCACCGCCCGCGCCCCGATGTCCGGCCTCACCGGCCAGATCGGCGCCAAGACCGGCACCGTCGAAACCGGCGGCCAGTCCACCAACAGCTGGTTCATCGCCTACCGCGGCGACCTCGCCGTCGCCGCCGAGGTCGACGGCGGCGGCCACGGCAACAGCGCGGCCGGCGTGGCGGCGGCCCAGGTCCTCAAGGCGGGCAAGGGCTGACGGCTGCCCCGTCGACCCGCGCGGCCGTACGTACGTCCGCACGGGTCGGCGGGCCCCCGGCGCTCAGAACCGCCACCGCGGGGCCCGCGCCACTGCAACCGGAGCGGAAAGGGCTTGCCGAAACCGGAGTTCGGGTGTCACCATCGGCGCCATGATCTTCAGAATCGAGCCCCTCACCCGCTGGTGAGCGCCGCTTCCGGGCCGCTGTCGCCCGGCATCCCGAGCAGCTTCCACGACCACGCGCTGCGCCTGCACCGGCTGACGCCGGACGGCCCGCTCCCCCGGGACGGTGCGCCGTACCCGGACGGCGGGCGGCCCCGCCCCAAGGCGCCGGACGACCTGCGGACGGCGGGCGTTCAGGTCGCCCGCCTCCTGGACGGGCACTTCGCCCGGCCCTCCGCGCCGCTCCGGGAGCTGGCCGACGCGCTCGGCGAGCTCTACGTCCCGATCCACCCCCGCGAGTCCGTCACCGCGGCCGCCCACCGGGCCGACCCGGAACGCGTCCGGCGCACCGGACGGTGGCTGGTGCGCCACGGGACCGACGAGGGCAGCGTCGTGACGGGGCTCGCCCTGCTCGCCGAGGTCGGCACCACGGCCGACATCCCGCTGATCCGGACCATCGGACTGCTGTCCAACACCTTCGGCCCGCTCGCGGCGCGCGCGCTCGAACGGCTCGACGGGGGCACGGCCCACCTGCTCTGGCTGGCCGACCGGACGGCGGGCTGGGGGCGGGTCTACGTCGTCGAGGCGCTCTGCCGGCTCGACGACCCGGCCGCCTGCCCCTGGCTGCTGCGCAAGGCGATCGACGGCGACTTCCTCAACGGCTACTTCGCGGGCCGGGTCGCCGTCGCCGGCCGACTGCACGAGGCCGTCCCGGAGTTCGGGCGGGACCGCGAACTCCTCCACCACACCGGACACTTGCTCTACATGCTGACGCACAGCTCGGGCATGGGGATGACCCTGGGCCACTACCCCCACTCCGCCGCCGTCCTGGCGGCCCACGCCCGGCACGCCGGCGATGCGCCACCGACCGTCGAGACCTTCCAGTTCGTGGCCACCCTGGCCCTGCACCTGGCCACCGCGTCCGCCGAGGACTGCGGCTGCACCGAGGAGCAGCGCACCGCCGTGCTCGCCGCGTACCTCGCCGTCCTCGACCGCGAGGACTGGTGCGAGACGGCCCGCGCCGCCCTGGCCGCGGGCGACCGGTGGCTGCTCTGGTTCGCCGACCACAGCCGGCCCCGGCTGCGCCTGCGGGCGTTCGAGGACCGGGCACCGGCCACCGAGAGCCCCGGGGAGGTGAACTGATGCCCGTTCACATCGCGCACCTCGGCACCGGCCCGTACCTGGAGAAGGGCCGGGAGCACCGCCTCGGGTGGCCGGGTCAGCCGGCGGTGACGCGGAAGACCGGGTAGCCCGGGGCGACCCGGAGCAGCTCCTCGGCCGGGGCGTCCGGGCCGATCCCGTCGAAGAAGTAGCCGACCTCCCACTTCCATCGGCGCAGGTAGGCGCGCAGCACCTCGGGCTTGTCGGCGTCCGGGAGTTCGGTGGCGTGGAAGACCTCGGCGCGGCGGCCGACCCGCAGTTCGCCGGTGCCGGCCGCCCGGAGGTTGCGCACCCACTGGGTGTGGCCGCGCGGGGCGACCAGGTAGCGCTCGCCGCCGTGGGTGAGCAGGTTGACGGGATTGGTGCGCCATTCGCCGCTCTTGCGGCCCCGGACGGCGAGCACCCGGGAGCCCCAGAGGCTCACGCCGGCCCGGGTGAGGGCGGCGACCGCGCGGTTGGTCAGCCGGTTGGCGGCGGCGCCGAGGCGGGTGGTGGGCGCGACCAGGCGGGTGGTGGGGTCGGTCGGCCGGGGGTTCGGGTTCTCGGTGCTGGACATCGGCCTGCCTCGATTCTGTGACTACCGCTTCTTTTCGAGAGCACTGCTCTCGTTTCGACATCCTCAGCATGGCACCGGCGGGCACTCGAAGCAAGAGCAGTGCTCTCACTTGTGTGCACCGATCCGACATGTGGCAGGCTGGCCCCATGCCAGCGATCCGGACCGCCCGCGCACGGGCCCGCGAGGAACTCACCCGCGAGATCAAGCAGGAGGCGCGCCGCCAGCTCGCGTCCGTCGGCGCCCAACAGCTGTCGCTCCGGGCCGTCGCCCGCGAGCTGGGCATGGCCTCCTCCGCCCTCTACCGCTACTTCCCCAGCCGGGACGAGCTGCTGACCGCGCTGATCATCGACGCGTACAACGAGCTCGGCGACGCCGCCGACCACGCCCTGGCCGGCACGGAGCAGGCCGCCCCGCGCGACCGCTGGTGCGCCCTGTGGACCGCCACCCGGGACTGGGCCCGCGCCAACCCCCACGAGTTCGCCCTGGTCTTCGGCACCCCGGTGCCCGGCTACGCGGCGCCCCGGACCACGGTCGAACCCGCCGCCCGGCTGCCCCTCGCCCTGATCGGCGTGGTCCGCGACGCCCCGCTGCGGCCCACCCCGCCCGGCCCCCCGCCACAGGGCGCCCTGCCCGGACAGCTGACCGCGCTCGCCGCCGCCTTCGCCCCCGGCCTGCCGCCGCACGTCGTCGCCCGCGGGGTGTCGGCCTGGGTCCAGCTCATCGGTCTGATCGGCTTCGAGCTCCACGGCCACCTGGTCGGCTCGATCGACCCGGCGGACGACTTCTTCACCTGGACGGCGGCGCAGACGGCCGACACGCTCGGGCTCTGAGGGGGGCGGGGCCTGGGGCGCTCGGGCAGGCGGCGGGGTCAGCTCGGCCGGAGCCGCGCCGCCCGCCCCTCCAGGTACCGCTGCTCGGCGAGGCTCGCCGTCCCCCTGGCGGCGCGCCGGTAGTGCTCGTACGCCCCCGCCCGGTCGCCGTCGCGCTCCAGCAGGTGTGCCCGGACCGACAGCAGGCGGTGGTGTCCGGCCATCCGGGCGTCGGTGTCCAGGGTGGCGAGCAGGTCCAGGCCCGCCCGCGGGCCCTCGGCCTCGGCGAGGGCGACGGCGCGGTTGAGGGTGACCACCGGGTTCGGCGCGATCCGCTCCAGGACCAGGTAGAGGCCGTACACCTGCCGCCAGTCGGTGTCCGCGGCGGTGGGCGCGTCGGCGTGCGTGGCGGCGATGGCGGCCTGCACCAGGTACGGGCCGAGCTCCGGTCCGGCCAGCGCCGCCTTGACCAGCGCGGTGCCCTCGTCGATCAGCTCGCGGTCCCACGCCGTACGGTCCTGCTCGTCCAGCGGCACCAGGTCGCCGGCGGCCGTCGTCCGGGCGGCGCGGCGGGCGTGGGTCAGCAGTATCAGGGCGAGCAGCCCGGCCACCTCGCCGTCCCCGGGCAGCTGCGCGTACACCGACCGGGTCAGCCGGATCGCCTCCCGGGCGAGGTCGGGCCGGTCCAGCTCGCTGCCCGAGGACGCGGTGTAGCCCTCGTTGAAGATCAGGTAGAGCACGTGCAGGACGACCCGCAGCCGTTCCTCGCGCTCGGCGCCCGCGGGCGCGGCGAACGCGCTCCCGGCGGCCCGGATCCGCTGCTTGGCCCGGCTGATCCGGGCCGCCATCGTGGCCTCCGGCACCAGGAACGCCCGGGCGATCTCGGCCGTGGTCAGCCCGCCGACCGCCCGCAGGGTCAGCGCGGTCTGGGAGGCGGCGGTCAGCGCCGGGTGGCAGCACAGGAACAGCAGCAGCAGCGTGTCGTCGGTGTCCGGCACCTCCTCCGGCACCACCTCGGCGGCCGCCGTCGCCGACTCCCGCTCGCGGCGCGCCCGGTCGCTGCGCACCTGGTCGACCAGCCGCCGGGAGGCGACCGTCACCAGCCACCCGCGCGGGTTGTCCGGCACCCCCTCCGACGGCCACTGCACCGCGGCGGCGAGGACGGCCTCCTGCACCGCGTCCTCGCAGCCCTCGAACCGGCCGTACTTGCGGACCAACGTGCCGAGGACCTGCGGCGTGAGCCCACGCAGCAGGTCCTCGATGCCGGGTGCTGTCATGCCTCCAAGTTTCCGTCGGAGAACATCACCTGCCGCACCTCGACGCCCAGACCCTCGATCCGGGTGTCCGGGATCCGGGCCGCCAGCTCGATCGCGCGCTCCTTGTCCTCGCAGTCGACCAGGTAGAAGCCGCCCAGGAACTCCTTGGCCTCCAGGAACGGCCCGTCGGTCACCACCGGCTGCCCGTTGCGGACCTTCACCACGGCGGCCTGCGACGGGTCGACCAGCGCCTGGGTCAGGATCAGCTCGCCGGACTCCTTCAGCTCCTCGATGAACGTGCCGTGCCCGGCGCCGATCGCCGCCTTCTCCTCGTCGGTCAGCGCGTCCAGCACGGCCGGGTTGATGTGCAGACTGATCAGGAACTTCATCAGAGTCCTTTCGTGGATACCCCCGGCTTCAGCCGGGGCAGGAAACGAGACTCCCGCGTAGCGGGGCAGGGATAGGCAGACCGCCGTCAAGGCGGTGTGCCATCTCGGTAGGTGATTACCAATCACATGGTCACAAGCAGTGGTTGCTAGTGTGTGATCCGTGGCGACCACCCATGTGAAGCGGGCGTTCAAGTACCGCTTCTACCCGACCGATATGCAGGCGGCTGAGCTGTCTCGCACGTTCGGGTGCGTGCGGAAGGTCTACAACATGGCGCTCCAGGCCCGCACCGAGGCATGGACGCTACGCCAGGAGCGGGTCAACTACAACCAGACGTCGGCGATGCTGACGGCGTGGAAGAAGACCGGGGAACTGGCCTACCTGTCCGAGGTGTCCAGCGTCCCGTTGCAGCAGACGCTCCGGCATCTGCAAGGGGCGTTCGCCAACTTCTGGACCAGGCGGGCGAAGTACCCGACGTTCAAGTCGCGGAAGAAGTCCCGCAAGTCCGCCGAGTACACGAGCTCGGCGTTCCGCTTCCGGAACGGATCGCTGACCCTGGCGAAGATGGCCGAGCCGCTGGAGATCGTGTGGTCGAGGCCGCTGCCCGAGGGGACGGTCCCATCGACGGTGACGGTGTCGCAGGACGCGGCCGGACGCTGGTTCGTCTCCGTGCTGTGCGACGACCGGCCGGCCATGCCCGAGCCGGTGAACACGGCGGTCGGGATCGACATGGTCAGGAATCACACGCTCGCCCGCGCCATCAGCGACGCGAGCTGGACCGAGATGCGGTCCATGCTGGAGTACAAAGCAGCCTGGTACGGCCGGGACCTGGTGGTCGTGGACCGCTGGTTCCCATCGTCCAAGCTGTGTTCGGCCTGCGGCATCCTGCGGGGCATGATGCCACTCAACGTCCGCGAGTGGACGTGCGGCTGCGGAGCGGTCCACGACCGGGACGTGAACGCGGCGATCAACATCCTGGCCGCCGGACTGGCGGTTGCAGCCTGTGGAGACGGTGTAAGACCTCAACGGAGCACTCCGGGCGGGCAGTCGTCGATGAAGCAGGAAGTCGTCCCACCGCAGCGCTCACGCGCAGCGGCTCAGCCGCGAGGCTGAGGGGAACCCCCCTCGTTTGCGAGGGGGAGGAAGTCAACTCGTGACTCCCTCGGGTGCGCGGGCCTCGGCGGGGCCGCTTCGACCGGTGGTCGGAGCGGGCGCCGCCGTCTTGACGTCCTCCGCCGGACATCCCGCACGAATTCTTCCCGTCAAGAACCGGCCGCCGCTCAGCCGCCCGTCCGCTTGATCCACTCGCCGCCGCCCGGCGGGTAGTCGTAGCCGGGGCGGCCGACGTCGGCGCTGGTGCGGAAGGGGGTGCCGCTGTTGTCGACGCGGACGGTGCCCCGGCGGCCGCCGCTGGACCACTCCAGCGTCAGGTCCCAGCGGACGTCGTGCGCCTTGGTGTGCGCGGTGACGTAGAAGACCTCGGGATCGGACTTGCTGACCTTGTACGGGAAGTCGCGCTGGCCGCCCTTCACGGTGACCGCCGGGCTGCCCCGGTCCAGGTCGACGTCGAAGGACTTGGTCTCGACCCCGCCTCCGCAGCCGACACCCATCGCGTAGTCGTTCCAGGCGAGCGGCGCGCCCTTGGCCGCGATCCGCACGTGCAGCGCCTCCAGGACGACGGTCTCCGCCCCGGTGCCCTGGACGGTCAGGGCGACCAGCTGCTCACCGGAGGAGACCGCGCCGAAGGCGGCGGCCCAACGGGGTGCGTCGCTCTCGCCGGCGGGCGGACCGACCTGGGCGGGACCGCTGTTGACGAGGAAGTGCTGGCTGCACTGGTCCTCGTAGACGTACGGGCGGGTGCGGACCGTGAGCGGCGGGGGCGCGGTCTCGGACGGGGTGGGGGTGGGACCGGCGGTTGGTGTGGCGGTCGGGCTCTGCGGCGGCGCGGGGTCGGGCGGGGTGGGGGCGGAGGGGGACGGGTCCGGCGCGACCGCCGCACCCGTCGCCGTCGTGGCCGTACCCGTCGTGGCGGTGCCCGTCGACGTGGCACCGGCCGCCTGCCGGTCGCCCGCGTCGTCCCCGCCCCAGATCGCGGGGCGCACCACGACCACCACGGCGGCCAGCAGCACGACGGCCACGGCGGAGGCGATCAGCGCGGTACGGCGGCGCCGCGGCGGTACGGGCGGCGGCGCCACCTCGACGACCGGCTCCACGGCCGACTGTAGGTCCACCGTCGACGGCGGCTCCACGGCCGCCGGCAGATCGACCGCTGACGGCTCCACCACCGGCGGCGGCTCCGCGACCGGCGCCCGGTCCGCCCGGCGGCCCCGGCCCGCGTCCGCCAGGATCCAGTTCCGGTGCAGCTCCACCAGCTCGTCCGGGGTCGCCCGGCACACCCGCGCGAAGCGCTCCACCGGCGTGTACTCGTTGGGCAGCGCCGTGCCGCTGCAGTAGCGGTGCAGCGTCGACGTGCTCATGTGCAGCCGCTTGGCCAGCGTTCCGTAGCTCAGGCCCGAGCGGGTCTTGAGTTCGCTCATCAACCGCGCGAACTCCTCCGCCCCGGCGTCCCCTGTTCCGTCCGACACCCGACTTCTCCGTTCCCCCCGCGTCCCGTCCCAGCGTTCCAGGCTCGACTCGTTTCCCCTGGTCAGAGCCGGTCACGCCGTTCCACCTTACCCATCGTGCCGACGGTGCCGGCGGCCGGGACGGAACGCCCCGCAAGCTCCGGTCATCCGATCACCGCACCACCTGCACGAATGCCGAAAGGGGCACGCCCACATGTCCGTCCGTACCTCCCGCACCCGTCTGATCACCGCCGCCGCGGGCATCGCGCTCGCCGCCCTCTCGATGACCGCGTGCGACAACAGCGGGGACATCGCGACCGCGACCGGCCCCTCGCTCAAGGCCACTCCCTCGGTCGCGTCCACCCCTTTCGTCCCGGCGCCCACCGACCCCACGACGACCCCAACCACCGGCACCGGCACGGGCACCGGTACCTCCTCCGGCACCTCCTCCGGTCCCACCGCTGAGACCCCCACCCCCGCGCCCCGGCCCACCGGCCCCAAGCCCGCCACCGCCACCCCCGCACCGAAGTCCCCCACGGCTCCCCCGGCCCCGGCCGCCCAGCCGGTCACCTGCACCGGCTCCACCACCAAGACCACCGCCGCCCCACTGAACCGACCGGTCAACCACCTGCTGCTCACCGTCACCAACACCGGCCCCGGAACCTGCTACCTCCACGGCTACCCCGCCGTCCGCTTCGGCGAGGCCCAGTCCGTACCCCCGGTCATCGCCGACTCCAAGCCCCAGGCCGTCGTCACCCTCCAGCCCGGCCAGTCCGGCTACGCCTCCGTCAACCTCTCCTCCGCCGACGGCACCGGCAACACCGACGGCCACACCACCACCACGCTCGCCGTCCACTTCCACGGCCCCTCCGGCAACGAGAGCGTCGGCACCCCGGCGAACCCGTCGCTGCCCGCCACCGGCGTCTACGTCGACGACTCCCTCAAGGTCACCTACTGGCAGCAGTCCATGGACGACGCCCTGTCCTGGTGACACCGCCACCACCCCGGCGGAACCCACCACCCCCGGTTCGAGGGGCAACCGTCGGCCGCGCCCTGGTGAACGGCCGAGGAATTCTTGATCATGCCCCAACTCCCCACCCGGTCACGGCAAATAATCACACCACAACCCTTGGTAGCGTGGCGTCACCACGACCTCGTGCACCACACGACGCGTACCGAGGACCGCACCACCGTCGAGACGAGAGAGGGCACATGGCCCCCAGGACGATCCGCCGAGCCGTCATCCCCGCCGCCGGGCTCGGTTCCCGCCTCCTGCCGCTGACCAAGGCCACGCCGAAGGAGATGCTTCCGGTCGGCGACAAGCCGGTGATCGAACACACCGTCCGCGAGCTGATCGAGAGCGGCATCACCGACATCACCATCGTCGTCAACGGCGACAAGGGCATGATCCAGGAGCACTTCCGCCCCAACCCCGTCCTCGTCGACCAGCTGCGCCGCGACGGCAAGGCGGCCTTCGCCGACGCGGTCGAGGAGGTCGGGGAGCTGTCCCGCCGGGGCCACATCAGCTACCTGTACCAGCACGGCCCGTACGGCAACGGCACCCCGGTGCTCAACGCCGCCCGCCACTTCGGCGACGAGCCCTGCCTGGTGCTCTGGCCGGACGACGTCTTCGTGGCCGACGTCCCCCGCGCGCAGCAGCTGATCCGGGCGTACGAGCAGACCAACGCGCCGGTCCTCGCGCTGATGCCGATGGCCCCCGAGGACTCCTACCGCTACGGCGTACCGGTGGTGAAGGAGGACCTCGGCGGCGGCTCCCTGCGGATCAGCGGCCTGGTCGAGAAGCCCAAGCCGGTCGACGCCCCCTCCGCGTACGCGGCCATCGGCGGCTACGTCATCACCCCCGGCATCGTCGACGAGCTGCGCGAACTCACCCGCCGCTGGCACGAGAAGCCGGAGGACGAGGTCTACCTGACCGACGCCATCAACGCCTACGCGGCCCGCCGCGCCGTCTACGGCCAGGTCATCGCCGGCACCTGGTACGACACCGGCAACCCCGCCGCCTACCTCCGCGCCCAGTTCGCCGCCGCCCTCGCCAACCCCGAGTACGGGCCCGACCTGCGCAGGCTCGCCGCCGAACTCGCCCCGCCGACGGAGTAGTCGGCCGATCGCCGGAGGGCCCCGCAGGCTGCCGAGGGGGTGGTGCGGCCCGGGAGCCCTCCGGGGCCCCTCGGCAGACCCGTCCGGCCCTCAGTAGTCCGGCAGGTCGAAGGCGGTGGCGGCGCGGAAGGCCGCCTCCATCTCCACCCCGGGCACGTCGAAGCCCGCGAGGGCGTCACCCGGCGCACCGTCGTCCCCGGGCTCGGCATCGGACCCGTAGAGGTCGGCGGTCAGTTCGAGGATGGCCTGGTTGGCCGCCACGTGGTCGCGCAGCCGCCGCTCGTAGGCGGGGAAGGCGGTGCGGTGGTCGCCGCCCGCGGCGCGCAGTTCACCGGCCAGCACGTAGGCGGCGGTCAGGGCCACGCTGGTGCCCTGGCCGGTGAACGGGGAGCAGCAGTAGCCGGCGTCGCCGAGCAGGGCGACCCGGTCGTTGGACCAGCGGTCCATCCGGATCTGGGCGACGACGTCGTAGTGGAACGCCTCCGTCTCCCACATCGCCTCCAGGAAGCGCGGCACCTCCCAGCGCAGGTGGGCGCAGCGGTCGGCGACCAGCCGGCGCTGCTCGGTACGGTCCCGGGGCAGCATCCGGTCGAGCGGCTCGTCGGTGGCGAAGCCGACGAAGACGCGCAGTTCGGTGTTGTCGCGGACGGTCATCGCCATGCAGTGCCAGCCGGCGCCGGACGGGTGGATGACCTCCCAGCGGTCGAGACCGAGGTGGTTGGGGACGCTCCAGCCGGCGATGTACGTGTTGATGGGGTGCAGGTAGTCGGCCTCGGGGCCGAAGACCAGACGGCGGGTGTTCGAGTGCAGGCCGTCGGCGCCCACCACGAGGTCGAAGGACTGCTCGGCCCCGCCGCGGAACCGGACCTGGACGCCGTCCCCGTACTGGACCAGGGTGTCGATCGAGTCGCCGAAGCGGTACTCGACCCCCGGCCCGGCCGCGCCGGCGATCAGCTCGGCGAGTTCGTCCCGCAGGATCTCCACGTCCGGGCCGCCGACCGGCCCTCCGCTGGCCGTCCACTCGGTGGTGCGCTTCAGCTCGCGGCCGTCCCCGTCCACCAGGGACATCCCGCGCAGGCCGGTCCGGCGGGCCCGGACCTCCGCCAGCAGCCCCATCCGCTCGACGACCCGCAGGGCGTCGCCCCGGATGTCCACCGGCTGGCCGCCGCCGCGCAGCTCCGGGGCCCGCTCGACGACGGTGACCCGGAAGCCGTACCGCTCCAGCCAGTACGCGAGGGCGGTGCCGGCGATCCCGGCACCGGAGACCAGGACCGAGACCGGACGGGCGCCGCCGCCGCTCGGCGGGGCGCTGTTCGGCGGGGTGCTGTTCGTCTGGGTGCTCTTCGACGGGTCGGTGCTCGACACGGTGGACCTCCGGTGAGTCGCTGGTGCTGTCGTGAACCACCCTGCGACCGGCCACCCACAGCACGGGAACAGACCGCTGCCACCACCGACAGGTCACCGACAGGGCACTGACAGGCCGCCGTCGGCAGCCGACCGGGGTCGTCCGCATATGAAGGGACCCCCACGGCAGCGGCAGCCGGAAGCCCGAGGAGGAGCGGGACTTGGCGGTGCACCCCTTCCTGTGGTCGGAGGAGGCGCGGGCGGACCCGGCGCCACCAGTCGGCGGGACGTGCCGGTGCGCGAAGTCCCCGGGTCGGCCGCCGAGTTCGCGTGCGGGCCGGGGCGGGCGAACCCGGGTGTCTCGGGGAGGTGCGGCGCGGGCGCCGCCCCGGCCTCCGGTGCGGGCCCGGCATCGGATGGCGTAGTACTTCTCGCGCGGCCCTTGGGCGTTGAGAAGACTGGCCAGCGTGTCCTCCACCGTGAACGCCGGAACCTCCCTCCACGAGCGGGTCCTTGTCGGCGCGCTCCGGGCGAGGGCCGCGCGCGGCGGGCTGACCGCCGAGGCCGTGGTCCTCGCCCAGGGGCGCCTGCAGGCCCCGGCCGCCTGGCCGGCCGGTCTGCCCCGCCGCCGCAACGGCGGCGCCGGCTTCCCCAACGCCTGGCGCATCGCCCGCAGGTCCACCGCCCTGGCCTACGTCGAGGGCTACGTGATCGAGGCCGACGGCACCGTCACCCGCCACGCCTGGTGCGCCGACGAGCACGGCCGCGCCCTCGACCCGACCTGGCCCGACGGACGCGCCCGGGCCTACGCGGGCATCGGCATGGCTCTGGGCTGGGTCGCCGCCGTCCAGCAGCGCACCTGTACCCGCACCCGCTTCCCCGGTGTCCTGGACCCGACGGCCCAGCACACCCGGGACGCCGACCGCGTCCTGACGTACGGGGTCCCGCCGGACGCCCTCCTCCCGCTCGGCCGGGACCTCCCGGAACGGGCGCCCTACCGGCTGTCGAAGGCCCCGGCGGCCGCCCTGGTGGCGTGAGCCCCGCTGCGGCCGGCCCGGCGAGGTCCGCTGACGGCGCGGGCGGTCAGCGGTCCTCGCCGGGCGGGGTGCCGCAGCCGGGGCCGCCGGGGCCGTCGAACCGGACCGAGCTGAAGAAGTCCCGGTAGGCCGGGAAGAAGTTGCCCTTGCCGGTCGGGCCGGGGGAGGTGACGGCCGTGCAGCCGGTGTAGCCCGGGTCGGACCACAGGTGGACGGTGGACGGGGTGCGGTTCCAGTCCGACTCGGCCCGGTCGTTCATGCCGAGCGGGGCGAGGTCGGGGGTGCTGCCCCGCAGGACGACCAGGTCACCGGTGCCGTCGAGGCCGGAGAACAGGCAGTAGGCGCCGTCGGGGCACCGGTCGTACCCGTCGGCGGCCTGGGCCGGGAGGGCCGGGGTGAGGGCCAGGGCTGCCACGGCGCCGGTCAGGGCGGCGAGGATTCGCTTCGTACGCGTCATGCCCGGTGCAACGAGCCCGCGCGCTCCGGGTCATCCTCGCCCCCCTTCCTCCGGCGTCAGCCGGCCAGGCCCGGGAGGGTGGTGAGGCGCTGTGCCACGGCGGTCGGGCTCGGCATGGTGGCGATCTCGGCGCTGACCTCGCGGGCGGCCCGGCTGAGCGCGGGGTCGGTGAGCAGCCGGTCGAGCAGGGCCGGGGCGATCTCCTCGGCGGTGGCGCTGAGGCCGGCGCCGCGGTCGCGGACGGCGTCGGCGTTGATGAAGCGATCGGAGCCGTCGGGGAGGACGAGTTGGGGGATGCCCGCGTCCAGGGCGGCGAGGGCGGTGCCGCTGCCGCCGTGGTGGACGGCGGCGGCGCAGGTGTCCAGGAGGGCGCGCCAGGGCACCCAGCCGTGCGCGTGGACGTTGCCGGGCAGGGTGCCGAGCGTGTCGAGGTCGAGGTCGCCGGTGGCCAGGACGAAGTCGGCGTCGACCTCGGCGGCGGCGGCGATCACCCGCTCGACCCTGGTCAGTCCGTCGGTCTTGGGCGGCACGGTGCCCAGGGTGACGGCGATGCGCGGGCGGTCGGCGGGGGCCGCCAGGGCATCGGGCAGGGCGTCGTCACCGTTGTAGGCGACGGGCCGCAGCGGGCAGCCGTAGCGCTCGGCGCCGGCCATGCTCGGCGGGGCGAGGTCGATGGTCTCCGCGGGCGCGGGGAGCCGGTCGGCGCCGTGCCGGGCGAAGGCGTCCGCCATCTCGGTGAGCATCAGGTCGCGCAGCCCGGGGGTGCGGACGAAGCCGAGGTCGTGCTGGACGGCGGGCACGCCGAGGGCGGTGGCGGCGAGCAGGGCCACCGGGAAGAGGTAGTCGTACACCACCAGGTCGGGCCGCCACCGTGCGGCGAGTTCGACGGCGTCGTCGGCCACGGCGCTGTTGACGCGGGCGGCGAGCGGGACGAAGGCCTCGCGGTCGGCGGAGTTGCTCTCGACGACCCGTCGCATCAGGTCGGGCCGCTCGTCGCGGCCGGCCTCGCGGATCCGTACGCGCCAGTCGAGGCCGGGGGCGAGCGGCAGGTACGGCAGTCCGGAGGCGGCGACCGGCTCGCCGCCGTCCATCGAGGTCACCGCGACCTCGTGGCCGAGTCCACGCATCGCCCGGGCCAGCGGGACCAGCGGGAAGAGATGGCCGACGCCGGGGACGCCGGCGAACAGTACACGCATCGAAGGGAACCTCGGGGAAGTGTCGGGAGATGGGCGGGTCAGCCGGCGGCGCGGTGCAGGGCGGCTTCCAGGCCGTTCAGCACCGCGTTGCAGTCGCGCCGCAGGGTCTCGGCGTCGACGGCACCGAGCAGGTAGACCCCGAGCCAGTTGCGGGAGCCCGCGGACGGGTCGAAGGCGGGCACCGGCTGTCCGGCGGGCATGGCGAAGGCGGGGACGGCCTCGATGGTGCTGCCCGGGGAGAGCATGGACTGCCAGTCCACGGCCTGCGGGTTCCAGACCGGCCGGGTGCGCCAGGGCACGCCGAAGGCGTCGGCGGGGACGACGGCGACCGAGGCCGCGGCCCGGTCGCCCTCGGTGAGCATGGCCTCGGGGTAGTCGACCGGCTCCCCGAGCAGCTGCCGGACCAGCATCCCGATCGGGTCGAGCCCGAACACCTCGTGCACCTGCCGGGTGGTCAGCAGGCCGCCGAACCGGGCCGCGGTCTCGATGACCACGAGCTCGCCGTCCTTCATCAGCTTGAGCTCGGTGTGGGTGCCGCAGTTCTCCAGGCCGAGGGCGTCGACGGCCTGCCGGGTGACCTCCTCGATCCGGCGCTGCAGCGGCACCGCCATGACGGACGGCGAGGTGCTGGCCACCTCGACGAAGGACGGCACGGTCGGCAGCTTGGCGGTGATGGCGAGCGGGCGGTGGACGCCGTCGGCGACGATCCCCTCGACGCTCACGTAGTCGCCGTAGCCGGGATCCTCGTACCAGCCCTCGGTGGAGCCCTGGGCGATCTCCTCGACCAGCCGGTCGCGGTCGGTGTCCGGGGCGTAGAGCTCGTTCATGCCGACCCGGCTGCCGGCCCGGAGTCCGCGTTCGATCTCCTCCCAGGCCGGAGCGGCGTCCGCGGCCGAGTCGAGCACGATCTGGGCGACGGAGCCGGCGCCCCAGGCCGGCTTGAGCAGCAGCGGGGGCGTGAACTCGGCCAGTGCGGCGTCCAGGTCGGCGAGGCTGTCGACGCGGCGGAACCCGGGCACGGGCACCCCGGCGGCGGCCCACGCCTCCCGCATCAGCCGCTTGTCGCGGGCCCGGACGATCCCCTCGCCGGCGCCGGCCAGGCCGAGCCGGCGGGCGGCGTGCGCGACGGCCAGCACCGCGAACTCGGAGAGCGTGAGCACCGCGTCGGCCCCGATGGCCTCGGCGTGGGCCACGATCAGGTCGACCAGTTCGTCGCCGCGCGGCGCGTCGTGGACGGTCTCGACGGCGGTGCAGCTGGGCCGCCACAGCTCCTCGGCGGTGGTGGGCAGCGGTGCCAGCGCGAGGACGTGCAGTTCCCCGCACGCGGCGATGCGCGGGAAGGCGTACTCGAGCGGGGCTCCGCCCTTGACGTAGACGTACAGGATCCGGTTCACGGTGCTTTCTCCTGGGGGAAGTTCAGTGGGCCCGGGGCACGGTCGGCCCCGGGCGCGCCCGGCCCGTGCCGCACCCGCGCACGGCGGTGTCGCCGTGCGCGGCCGGTGGGACACGGGCCGGCGCCGTCGCACCCGGCCGGGGTCAGCCGGCGGTGCGGAAGGGACGCAGCTGCAGGAGGTCGATCCGGTCGCCCTCGATCGCCCACTCGATGTCGACCGGGACCGCGTAGTCCTCGTCGGGCGAGAAGTGCGACTGCAGCAGGCGGCTGATCAGGGCGAGGCGGCCGACGAGCTCCTTGGTCGGCCCGTCCAGGTCGGTGGCGGCGCTGCCCAGCGAGACGGTGCGGCTGCCGCCCTCCATGGTGTTGCACAGGTACTGGAGCGGGGCGCCCTCGCCGGTGACCACGTCGGTCACCGAGCGCGGCGAGATGTTGAGGTAGACGTCGCGGAAGTCCCGCGGGCTCAGCGGGTTGCAGGTGACCAGGACGCCGCCGACGGTCGCGCCGACCTGTTCCTGGATCACCACGCCCATCCGGCAGTGGTCCAGCGGGATGCCGGCCTGCTGCCGCAGCCGTACGGCGCGCGGCGAGAACAGCGAGGCCCAGACCTCCCGGACGGCGTCGAGGACCGCGTCCGTGCCGCGGACGTGCGCCACCGACTCGTACAGCCCGGCGGCGGAGAAGCCGGCCAGGTCCTCGGCGTTGGAGGAGCTGCGGACGACGAGCTCGGCGGCGCCGTACAGGTGCCGGTCGAGCGCCCGGTCGAGTTCGGCGCGGACGGGGTCGGGCAGCGGGGTGGTGCGGATCAGCCGCTGCACTTCGAGGCAGGCGCCGGTGGTGTCCGCGGCGTCCGTGGTGTCCGTGGCGTCCGTGGTGCCCGCGGCGTCCGCGGTGTCCGTCGTTTCGCCCCGGAGCGCGCCGTCGAGCCGGTCCACGGCGGCGCGGAGTCCGGCCGAGGAGTCCAGGAAGCCCTGCTGGAGGGAGAACGGCAGCACGATCCCGCGCGGCACCTGGGCGTGTTCCTTGACCAGCCGCTGCGCCGCGTCGGCCAGCTCGGTGTCGTCCGCGTCCTCGGGGAGCCCGAGCTGCCGGGCCAGGTAGCGCAGCAGGTTGTCCCGGGGCGGCCGGGGGACGCGGTAGAAGCCGAGCCAGCGCGGCGAGCCGTGCTGGAGCAGGTGGGTGAGTTCGCCGAGGTTGGCGGCCTTGGTGCCGAACCGGACGTGGTCGTCCGCGCGCAGTCCGGTCAGCGCGGTGACGGGCGTGGGCGAGAGGTCGGGCCGGTCCACGGTGACGCGTTCGGCCGGCGGGGCCGGCGTCGGCCGGTCGGCGTCGTCGCGCGGCGGCGCGGCTTCCAGGTGCAGGTCGGAGCCGTCGGCCTCGACCCGGTAGCGGACCCACCGGCCGGCCAGTCCGGCGCGGTCGATCCGGTCGAGGGCGCCGATGCCGACGGCGTTGGGGATCCGCCACCCGGTGGCCATCACGTTGATGTGGGAGAGCGGGGTGGTGTGCTCGGTGTGGATGATGCCGGACACCCGGGGAACGTCCTCCGGCACCCGGGGCATCACCACGATGTCGTGCCACTCCAGCGGCTCGGGGTCGGCCCGGTACTCGGCCTCGGAGCGGAAGACCCGCAGCCGGCCGTGGGCCTCCCCGGCGTTCAGCGGCACGAACGCGGCGGTGGAGTAGAGCTCGTGGGACAGGACGCGCGGGATCTCGCTCTCCGGGATCCGCGCGACGTAGCCCTCCTGCCGGTGGTTGGCCGGCTTGAGGAGGAGCGGGAGCGACGGGTCGATGTGGGCGCGCACCCGGTGGTAGAAGGCGCGCAGCATGTCTCCGGACATGGTGTCGACGTCGACGGTCTCCAGGGACAGGAAGGGGCCGTCGGTCCGGCCGCCCTCCGCCACGCCGCCGCGGGTGTGCAGGGCGAGGGTGCCGAGCTGGAAACGGCGGTCGGGATTCCGGTAGACGTCGTCATTGAACGAATCGAGCCTGCCGGCGAGTTCGTCGATCGACATGCCGAGGATCTCGCACGCGATGTACTTGACGTGGAGCGTTCCGTCCGCGCTGTCGATGAAGTGGAGCACCGATTCGGTGCGGTCGAGCACGATCTTCACGTAGGGGTAGCCGCCGACGGTGCCGGCGAGCCGGGAGAACTCCCGGGTGGTGAGCTTTTCGCCAGTGAGACGGGGCCGCGTGGTCGCTTCGTTGCGATCCGAACGGGTCATGCGCACAGTTCAGCCATTCGTCATCGTGTACACGATCGGTGTGCACCAGGTCAGAAGGTGGTACGGCTGCACACACACTGCCATCAAATCTGAACTTCTGACGAATAGTCATTCGACATCAGGCCACTCCGAACTGTTTCGGCCACGAATACTGTCACCGCCGAAACCAAAACCGCAGGTCGGGCCGTGACAAAGGTCACAAGGTGAAGATGGAGCCTTCGATCGAGGGCGCGAAATACCGCTGAAATGTTGACTCTTGGACAATCTCTGCGCGAAATGAAACGGAATCAGATCCCTCCAGATATATGTCATGTCCACGAACTGAGGCCGCCGACCTCGCCCGGACCCGACCGTCCGACACCGCCGCCGGACACCTCGGACCCGTCGCCCCTCCGCCTCGACCCCTTCGCCGGGCACCGCCCCCGCCTCCGCCCCTCCCCCGGCTTTCCCCCGTCTTGACGAACGCATGACACTGACGCACCATCAAGCTGGCGCGCCATCTCCTCCACTGCTCCGCCCCCAACGGACCCCCACAGGAGGACAGTCATGCGACTGCCCCGCCGAGGAAAGCCCGCTGCGGCCACCGCCGTGCTGCTGGCCCTCGCACTCGCCACCCCGCTCACCGCCCAGGCCGCCTCCCCCGACTGGCCGCCGGCGTCCACCTCCACCACCGCCGACACCAGCACGTCCGACACCGCCCGGCAGTACCGGCTCGACGGCCCCCGCACCGTGGCCGAACGCACCGCCGTCGCCGCCACCGGCGCCTCCGTCGACGCCGTCCTGCCCGACGCGGTCGTGGTCACCGCCACCCCCGCCGAGGCCGCCCGGCTGCGCGCGCTCGGCTGGTCCCCCGTCGCCCTGCCCGGCCCCCGCTACGGCGCCGGCGCCGACGACCAGGGCCTGTCCGCGGTCTACGACTTCCCGCAGGCCGACTCCGGCTACCACAACTACGCCGAGGCCACCGCCGACATCGACGCCGTCGTCGCCGCGCACCCGGACATCATGAGCAAGCGCGTCATCGGCACCTCCTACGAGGGCCGGCCGATCGTCGCGGTGAAGATCAGCGACAACGTCAACACCGACGAGGACGAACCCGAGGTGCTGTTCACCGCCCACCAGCACGCCCGGGAGCACCTCACCGTCGAGATGTCGCTCTACCTGCTGCACGAGTTCGGCGACAAGTACGCCACCGACAGCCGGATCGCCAACGTCGTCAACAGCCGCGAGATCTGGGTGATCCCCGACCTCAACCCCGACGGCGGCGAGTACGACATCGCCACCGGCCGCTACCGCAGCTGGCGCAAGGACCGCCAGCCCAACTCCGGCAGCAGGAACGTCGGCACCGACCTCAACCGCAACTGGAACTTCAAGTGGGGCTGCTGCGGCGGCTCCTCCGGCTCCACCTCCAGCGAGACCTACCGCGGCAGCGCCCCGGAGTCCGCCAAGGAGACCAAGGTCGTCGCCGACTTCGTCCGCAGCCGGATCGTCGGCGGCAAGCAGCAGATCACCGCCGCCATCGACTTCCACACCTACAGCGAGCTGGTGCTCTGGCCGTTCGGCTGGACCACCTCCGAGACCACCACCGGCATGACCGCCGACGAGTACAACACCTTCGCCACCCTCGGCCGCAGCATGGCCGCGACCAACGGCTACACGCCCGAGCAGTCCAGCGAGCTCTACATCACCGACGGCGCGATCGACGACTGGCTCTGGGGCTCCCAGCGGGTCTTCGCCTACACCTTCGAGATGTACCCCGGCGAGAACGGCAGCGACGGCTTCTACCCGCCCGACGAGGTGATCGGCCGCGAGACCAGCCGCAACCGCGAAGCGGTCCTGCGCCTGGTGGAGACCGCCGACTGCGTCTACCGCGCGATCGGCAAGCAGCAGCAGTACTGCGGCATCCCCTCCTGACCGGCCCGGTCCGGTGCGCGGCCGTGGCCCGCCCGCGGCGCCCCGGGCGCGCACCGAACCGGTAGATTGCCCCGCGGCCACCACCCGCCCCCGCAGTCGGCGGGGGCGGCTTCCGGGGCCCGGACGAGGGGACGACGGCGTTGGGTACCGAGGGGACGACGGCGTCGGGCAGCGAGGGGACGACGGCGTCGGGTACGAGGACGGTTGCGGTCTTCTCGCTGGGCGGCACCATCGCCATGACGGCCGATCCGGCGACCGGCGGGGTCGTACCCGCGCTCTCCGCCCAGGACCTGCTCGACGCGGTGCCGGCCCTGCGGGGTCTCGACGTGGAGCTGCGGGTCAGGGACTTCCGGCGGCTGCCGAGCGCCTCGCTCGGGTTCGAGGACCTGGACGCGCTCTCGGAGGCCCTCGCCGAGGCCTTCCGGAACGGCTGCGACGGCGCGGTGGTCACCCAGGGCACCGACACCATCGAGGAGACGGCCTACCTGCTCGACCTGCTGCACCCGGGCGACCAGCCGGTCGTCGTCACCGGCGCCATGCGCAACCCCACCCTGCCCGGGGCGGACGGTCCGGCGAACGTCCTGGCGGCCGTCGTCGCCGCCGCGGCACCGGAGTTGCGGGGCGCCGGCGCGGTGGTCGTGCTCGGCGACGAGATCCACGCGGCCCGCCGCGTCCGCAAGTCCCACACCACCAGCCCGGCCGCGTTCACCTCCCCCGCCACCGGGCCCCTCGGGCGGCTGTACGAGGGGCGCGTCCACCTGCACGGCCCGCTCGCTCCCCGGACGGCGCTCGCCGGCCCGGCCACCGGGCCCGCGAACGCCGTCCGGGTCGGGCTGTACACCGCGACGCTCGGCGACGACGGCGGCCTGCTCGCCGCGACGGCGCAGGCGTGCGACGGGCTCGTCGTCGCCGCGTTCGGGGTCGGGCACGTGCCGGAGGGCTTCGTGGACGTGCTGGAGCGGACCGCGGCCCGGATCCCGGTCGTCCTCGCCAGCCGGATCGGCAACGGGCCCGTCCTGGAGGGGACGTACGGCTTCCCGGGCTCGGAGCGGGACCTGCTCGCCCGCGGGCTGATCCGGGGCGGCGACCTGGACCCGTACAAGGCCCGGCTGCTCCTGCGCGTCCTGCTGACCCGGGGGCGGGGGGCCGCGGAGATCGCCGCCGCCTTCGCCGCGACCGGGTGAAGGACCTGCCGGGACCCGCGCGCGGAACGTGAACTTCCGTGGCGCATAACCAATTTGAGTGAAGGTTTGTCCACCGATCGATGAACCGGCGCCCGGCCGCCGTAGCCTCGGGTCCGACCGTCGCCACCGAGGTGCGCGACGCGGTCTCAGTCGCAGTAGTTCGTCGACGCGGAAAGGCCATCGACAGCATGACGCACTCATCGGACCCGTCGGACCGGTCGGAGTCATCGAACCCCTCGGAGCCGTCGGGCGGGAATGACCCGACGACCGGCGGGCCGTCCCGCCGCCGGCTCCTGAAGATCGGTTTCGGTGTCGCCGCGGGGGTGGCGGCGATCGGTTCGGGCGCCCCGGCGGCGGTCGCCGGCGGGCCGAACGACCCGACCCTTCCGACGATCGCCACCAAGGTGAAGAACCTCAGCGGCGCGGCCGAGACGGGGCCGCTCGGCGCGCCGTGGACGGACCTCGGCATCCCCGTGCGGTGCCCGGACGGCAGCATGCTCTTCGTCTGCGGCGACACCTTCAGC
This sequence comes from Kitasatospora xanthocidica, assembly GCF_014656195.1. Lineage (GTDB taxonomy): Bacteria > Actinomycetota > Actinomycetes > Streptomycetales > Streptomycetaceae > Kitasatospora > Kitasatospora xanthocidica. The sequence continues at coordinate 79,838 of NZ_BNBY01000018.1, forward strand.
GGCAACGGGGTGGGCGACGGCGAGTGGAACGCCCCGGTCGGCCTGCGCTCCAGCAACTCGGACCCGAACAACCTGCGGATCGACGGCATCGTCCGCGGCGCGTACGGCATCAGCCTCGTCGACGAGCCGCACACCCCGGTCGGCGACACCGCGCACACGACCGCGATCCCCTCCGACGTGTTCGTCGTCGACGGCGTGATGTACATGCACCTGATGCGCGGCGTCATCTTCGACACCCACCACACCGACTTCTGGCGCTCCACCGACAACGGGCAGACCTGGGAGTACCTCTGCCAGTGGCCGGGCGACCTGCACGGCGGCCAGTTCCAGCAGAAGACCTACGCGGTGGCCGACGACGGCTACTGCTACGTCCTGTCCACGGTCTTCAACCGGGACGTGGAGTCGGGCATGCTGCTGCACCGGGTCCGCAAGGAGAGCCTCGGCGACCCGGGCGCCTACGAGCCCTGGGGCTGGGACGGCGACTGGCGGTGGAACGCGCCCGCGCCGACGACCGTCTTCGGCACCCGCAAGTGGGGCGAGATCTGCTTCCGCGCCATGGACGGCAAGTACGTCCTCACCTGGCTGAACATGAACCCGCTGTCCATCAGGGCGATGGTCTTCCCGCTCCCGACCTCGGACCTGACCAGGACGCCGGAGCAGACCATGATCCTGCCCTGCGGCCCGGGGCAGGAGGCCGGGAACCTCGTCCTCAGCCCCTACGGCGGTTTCGTCGTCCCCGGCTCGACGTTCGGCAACTTCCACATCATCGTCAGTCAGTGGTACGTCCCGGACCCGACGAACTACCGGATCATGCAGTACCGGATCAACATGGTGTCCTGAGCGCCGCCGGGGGTCGAGGGAGGATCCGGGCTGACGGACTGCGGAGTGACCGCGCGCATTACTGCTTGACAGAGTGCGTAATACTGTAACGCGCGCGGTCCGGGACGGCGGCGGAGCGGTCGGCGCGGTTCCCCTCCCAGCAGCTCGGAGCACGACATGCACGTCTTCCTCGACCACCCCGGGCCGCTGGCCTTCGCCCACCGCGGCGGCGACCTCGGGCACCCCGAGAACTCGCTCGCGGCCTTCGAGGCCGCCGTCGCGCTCGGGTACCGCTACCTGGAGACGGACGTGCACGCCACCAGCGACGGCGTGCTGGTGGCCTTCCACGACTCCCGGCTCGACCGGGTCACCGACCGCGCCGGAGCGGTGGCCGAGCTGCCCTGGGAGAGCGTCAGGCGGGCCCGGATCGGCGGCAGCGAGCCGGTGCCGCTGCTGGAGGACCTGCTCGGCGCCTTCCCCGGGGCCCGCTTCAACATCGACGTCAAGGCGGCACCGGCCGTCGCGCCGCTGGTCGAGGCGATCCGCCGGACCGACGCCTGGGACCGGGTCTGCGTCGGCGGCTTCTCCGACAGCCGGCTGGCCGCCGTCCGGGCCGCCGCCGGCCCCCGGCTGGCCACCTCGCTCGGCCCGCGCGAGGTGGCCCGGCTGCGGCTGCGCTCGCTGGCCGGGCCGCTGCTGCGGGGACGCGCCGCGGCACCGTTCGCCGGCGTCTGCGCGCAGGTGCCGGAGCGGCACCGGGGCGTGCGGGTGGTCGACCGGGCCTTCGTCCGGACCGCCCACCGCCTCGGCCTGCAGGTCCACGTCTGGACTGTGGACGATCCCACACGGATCAGGGCTCTCCTCGACCTCGGTGTGGATGGCATCATGGCCGATCGCATCGACGTCCTGCGGGACGTCCTCGGCGAGCGGGGCTGCTGGACCGACGGCAGCACCGGCTCCAGCACGGTGATGGGAACCCCATGAGCACCACGAACCCGGCCACGCACCCGCCGGACGATCCACCGACCGACCCGTCGGCGGCCGCCGCCGGTGCCGCTGCCGCTGCCGACGACGACGGCCGAGCGCTGCGTCGGATGCAGTTCGGCTGGTACATCAACGACTGGGCGAACGCGGCCTTCTCCGCCACCGTCCTGACGGTGTTCCTCGGGCCGTACCTGACCGAGGTGGCCAAGAACGCCGCCGACGCGAACGGCGACGTGCACCCGCTCGGCCTGTCGATCCGGGCGGGGTCGTACTTCCCGTACACGGTCTCCTTCTCCGTGCTGATCTCGGTCGCGGTGATGCTGCTGACCGGCACGGTCGCGGACCGCACCGGGCGGCACAAGGAGCTGATGTGCGGCTTCGCGTTCGTCGGCTCGATCGCCACGATGGGGATGTTCCTCCTCGACGGCGACCGCTACCTGCTCGGCGGCGGACTGCTGGTGGTCGCCAACATCGCCTACGCGGTGTCGGTCGCGCTCTCCTACGCCTACCTCCCGGGCCTGGCCTCCCCCGACGAGCGGGACGCGGTCTCCTCCAAGGGCTGGGCGTACGGCTACGCGGGCGGCGGGCTGCTGCTGATCGCCAACCTGGCGCTGTTCCAGGGCCACGAGGCGCTCGGCCTGTCCTCCGGCACCGCCGTGCGGATCTGCCTGGCCTCGGCAGGGCTGTGGTGGGCGCTGTTCACCGTCGTCCCGCTGCTCCGGCTGCCCTCCCGCGCCGGGGTCACCCCCGCACGGGCCGCGGCGCTCGCGGCGGACAAGGCGGACGTGGCGGACAAGGCGGACGCGGCGAGGGCCGCCGAGCCCGCCGCCGGCAGCCTGCGCGAGCTCGGCCGCACCCTGAAGGCCATGCGCAAGCACCCGCTCACGCTGCTCTACCTCGCCGCCTTCCTCTGCTACAACGACGGCATCCAGACCGTCGTCTCCCAGGCCTCGCTCTACGGCAGCGAGGAACTCGGCATGGAACAGACCTCGCTGGTCACCGCCGTGCTCCTGGTCCAGGTGGTGGCCATCGGCGGCGCCCTGCTGCTCGGCCGGATAGCCCAGCGGTACGGCGCCAAGCGGACCATCCTCGGCTCCCTGGTCGGCTGGGTGGTCACCCTCGCCCTCGGCTACTTCATGCCCGCCCACCAGCCCGCCTGGTTCTACGCCCTGGCCTGCATGATCGGCCTGGTGCTCGGCGGCAGCCAGGCGCTCTCCCGCTCGCTGTTCTCCCACCTCATCCCGCCCGGCCGGGAGGCCGAGTACTTCAGCCTCTACAAGGTCAGCGACCGCGGCACCAGCTGGATGGGCCCGCTGGTCTTCGGCCTCGCGTACGAGCTCACCGGCAGCTACCGCTCGGCGATCATCTCGCTGCTGGTGTTCTTCGTGATCGGCTTCGCGGTGCTGGTGAAGGTCCCGCTCCGCCGTGCCATCGAGGCCGTCGGCAACCCGGTGCCCGAGCGGCTCTGACGGGCGGGGCCCTGCCGCCCTCCGGTACGCCGGGCCAACGGTCCGTCCGTCAGGAGAGCAGCAGGGCCCGGTCCCAGCCGGGCGGCACCGGCGTCGTCGCGGCCAGCAGGGCCAGCAGCACACCGGCGGCGCCGTCCAGGAACCCCGGGCCGAGGGGCCGGGCGTTCTCTTTTCGGCCGGTGAGGTTGTCGGTGAGTCGGCCGGTGCGCCTGTCGGTGCGCCCGTCGCCGAGACTGTCGGTGAGCCCGTCCGTCAGCCCGTCGACCAGCCGGGTGGCCAGGCCCCGGGCCGCCGACCGGAACTCCGGGTCCCCGGTGTCGTGGGCGAAGCGCAGGGTGATCAGCAGCAGACCGGCCAGGCCGTGGCAGAGGCCCGGCCGCCGGTCGATCCGGCGCACCTCGCGCGGGCGGCGCAGCGCGGCCAGCAGGGTCTCCCGGGCGAGGCCGCGCAGGGACCCGTCGTCCAGGGCGGTGCCGGCCAGCCAGAGCGCACGGGCGATGCCCGGGCCGCCGTGGCACCAGGAGGCGGGCAGGGCCGGCCGTTCGGGCCCCGGGCCTTCGATCAGCACCCAGTCCGGGCCGTACTCGTCGTCCCGACGGTGCGCCAGGAGGCGGTCCACCGCCCGGTGCACCGCCGCGACCTGGCCCGGCGCCGCCACACCCGCCGACAGCGCCAACGAGAACAGGGCCAGCGGACCGGCCGGGCCGTGCGCCATCCCCGGCGAGTCGCCCGGGAACGCCGCCACCTGACGGCCGAGCACGGCCAGTACGGCCGTCAGCCGGTCGGCGGCGGCCGGGTCCTCGGCGCAGCGGTCCAGGAGGACGGCGCCGTGTCCGGTCAGACCGGAGCTCAGGTCGAGGCTGCGGCGGTCGAGGTGCTGGCTGTTTGGGGCCTGGGCGTCGAAACCCCGGCCGGCCGCTCCGAGCGGGACCGGGAGGCCCAGCCGGCTCGCGGTGAAGGCGAGTCCGTCGAAGCCACCGAGCAGTCCCGGCGCCCGCGACCGGATCCGTTCCGCGCCCCGGACGGCCGCCTCCAGGTGACCGGCCGCCACCGCGTGCCGGCCCTCGCCGGGCCGGCAGAGGTCGAGCTGGTGGTGGGCGAGCGCGAGGCCCGCGCCGCCGGCCGCGAGGTCGGGCCGGACCGCCCGGGGTGCCGGGCGCGGCGGACCGGCGATCCGGTCGACCAGGCGCCGGGCGGCCTCCGCCGCGGGCCCGTCGAGCAGGACGGCCCAGGGGGTCTCGCCGGAGTCGCCGGTCATCGGCCCCGTTCCACGGATCGGGTGCGGTGGATCGTTCGGTGCGGATCGCTCGCACGCCCGTCGATCGGGTGCTGTGAGAGGCCGCTGCCGGCTCCCACAGCACCGCGCGGGCCGGCCGTCAGTCGACCGGGCTCAGACAGAGGTCGGTCCACTCGTAGCTGTGGTGGCCGGTGTCGCAGCACATCATCGGCTCCAGCGGCTGCTCCTCGGTCTCGGGCAGCTCCTGCAGCTCCAGGACGGTGCTCTCCATCGTCATCCCCCCTTTCCGGGGCTCGGGTGGTGGTGCGGTTCCGCGGCCGGCCGGTCGACCAGCCACGATCGGGGGCCGCCGTGGCGGCGGCGCAGCAGGAGGTCGAGCACGCCGCCGTACCCCACGTTGTAGGCGGCGGTGACCTCGCGCAGGGTGTCGTCGGGGACCAGGTACCGGCCGTCGCGGAGCGCGGCGCGCAGGGCGATGCCGCGGACCAGGTCGTCGGCGCGGGCCAGGTGGCGGCGGTCGCCGGTGGCGGCGTACAGGTCGAGCAGCAGCTCGGCGTTGCCGGCCAGCCCGTGGCAGGTGCCGGGCCCGAGGCGGTGGCGGTCGCGGTGCACGGCGAGCGCGGCGCCCTCGGCGTGGGCGAGGTGGCGCGGGTCGCCGGTCTCCTGCCACAGCCTCACCAGGTAGCTGCCGATGCCCGAGGAGCCGTGGCACCAGTAGTCCAGGCCGGGGCGGTCGGCGCGGCCCGGGCCCTTGGGCCAGTAGGCGGCGCCGTCGCGCCAGTCGGTGAGCGCACACAGGGCCTCGCCGCCGCCGAGCGCGATGTCGGTCAGCTCGGGCCGCCCCAGTTCGCGGCCGGCGGCGAGCAGGAAGGCCGCGTTGCCGGCGACGCCGTGGGCGAAGCCGTAGTGTCCGGAGCCGGCCAGTTCGGCGCGGTGCTCCGGGCCGAGCGGCCAGTCCACCCCGTCACGGTCCTTCAGCAGGTACAGCAGCCCGTCCGCGCACTCCTGGGCCCGGTCGGCGAGGCGCCGGTCGCCGGTGCGGCGCCACAGGTGGAGCTGGGCCAGCCCGGCACCCGCCAGGCCGTGGCAGACGTCGGCGCTGCGCGTGTCCAGCGGGATGCGCAGGGCGTGGTCGAGGGCGCGGTCGGCGAGCCGGCGGTCCTCCAGGGTGGTCGCCGCCTCGTGCAGGGCCCAGACGGTGCCGGAGCGGCCGAAGTGGAGGCCGGGCAGGATCCGGTCGGGTTCGGTGAGCCGTTCGTCCAGCCAGTCGGCGGCGGTGCGCAGGGTGGGCCGGGCGGCCCCGTACCCGCGGCGGACGGCGCGGGTGAGCACCGCGAGCACCCCGGCCGCGCCGAGCTGCACGTTGCAGGGGTCGCCGTCCGGCAGGGAGCGCGGGGCCGGCCAGAGGTACTCGGCGGCGGGGTCCGCAGTGGCGGCGAGGTGGGCGAGGCCGTCCTCGATCAGGCGCTCGGCGGACGGCGGTTCGGGCAGGTGCTCGCGGCCGCCCGGGTCCAGTCCGGTGCGCAGGTAGGCCTCCGCCCGGGGCAGCGTCCAGCGCCGCGGTGCCGACGCCGACAGTCCGGCGACCAGGGGGCCGAGGGCGCGCAGCGCGGGCAGGTCGTCGGCGGCGGCGACCAGGGCGGCGAGCCGTTCGCCGGGCGGCCGGGCGGGTGCGCCGTCGTCGGCGAGGACGGGGCTGATGCCGCTGGTGACGTGCAGCAGGGTGGCGCCGAGGCTGAAGCAGTCGGCCTCGGGGCCGGGTGAGGGTGCGGGCGTGGGTGCCGGTGTGGCTGTGGGGTGGCCGGCGTTCAGGTAGCCGGGGTCGGTGAAGCCGCGGGTGCCCGCCGGGTGGGCGGCGGAGCCGAGCGGGACGGCGAGCTCCAGGTCGACCAGGACCGGCCGCTCCTCCGGCGTCATGATGACGTTGCCCGGCTTGAAGTCGCGCAGGACGTACCCGGCGGCGTGCACCCGCCCGATCAGCGCGACGAGGGCCCGGGCGAGCCCGAGGGCCGCCGGGACGGGCACGCTCCCGTCGCCCCGCTCCAGGTGCTCGGCGGTCCACTGCTGAAGGTTGCGGCCGGGGACGAGGTCCTCGACCAGGAAGAGGTGGCCGCCGCTCTCGAACAGCTCCCGCACCCGGGGGGTGACACCGAGGGGCGCGAGCTCGTCCAGGACCCGGGCCTCGTGGCGCAGCCGGTCCCGGGTGTCGCGGCCCTCGGGGTCGGCACCGACGTGCGGCCGGGCCTCCTTGAGCAGGACGGTCCCGCCGCCCCGGGTGTCCTCGGCGCGGTAGACGCCGCCGCGGTTGGAGTGCCGGATCGCCTCCTTGACGAGGTACCGGCCGGCCAGCAGGACCGGTGCGCCGCGGCGGCGGGGCGGTGTCGCCGACGGCGGTTCCGCAGCCGGTTCCGCAGCCGGTTCCGGCCGGGCGAACGGGTCCTCGGCCCACGGCGGCGGCGAGAACCAGGGGTTGCGCTGGTCGGTGCTGAGGCTCCCGTCGGGCGCCACCAGCCGGCCCTCGTAGAAGCCTTCGTCGTTGAGCACCCGGGAGCGGGCGAAGCAGCCGTACCGGTAGTGCACCACGCTGTCCGGCCGGTAGCGGCGGTCGGAAAGGATGGCGGGGCCGGGCAGACCGGCCGTCGCCTCGTCCAACTCCTGCGCCAGGGCGCGCAGTCGGTCGTCGTCGGCGGGGTAGGCGGTGAGGAACTTGCCGGACTGCGCCCGGGCCGCGCGGGTGCCGGTCAGCTCGGCCGTGACCTGCGGCCCGGACGCGAACTTGAAGGCACAGCCGTGCGCGACAAGGACCCGTCCGGCGCGCTCCAGCACCCGCGGCGCGGAGGCCAGGGTCGCGGACACGTGGAGCTTCCAGCCCTGCCGGCGCGGCAGGTGGTCCGGCGGGGTCACCATCCACCACGGCTCGACGCGGCGCACGCGCCAGCCGGCGGCTTGATCGGAGCCCGTCAAGAACTCCGCGAGAATGGACCGATAGGGCGAGGTCACACGGCGAAGCTAGCAACGGTGAAATCCTCAACACAAGGGCTCCGTAAGGGATTTGATAAGTCATTGCATACGATCAGCTCATAATAGGGCTGTGGGCGATCCGTCCCGTCGGACCCTCGTCGGACCCTCGTCGGACCCTCGTCGGGCGCACTGTCCGACCCTGCCTCTACCGTGTGCGCATGACCGATCGTCTCCCGCTGCCGCCCGTCCTCCACCCGCTGTTCCCCGACGGCGCCGCCGAACGGTCCACCCTCGCCACCCCGTTGCCGCCCGGCCGGCTGATCACCCCGGCCGGAGGCGAGGCCGAGGGCGGTGCTCCCGTGCTGTGGCTGAGCGACGGGCCGGCACCCGCCGGGCTGTGGGAGGAGCTCCAGCGGGAGCACCCGCGGTCGGGGCTGTGGCCGCTGCTGCTCACCCGCCGCACCGGCGACCCGGAGTTCCGGCCCTGGGCCACCGGCGAGCTCCACCCCGCCCAGGCCGACCCGCCCGCCGGCCACGACCCGTCCGCCCTGCTCCGCGGCTGGTGGGACTCCCCGGCCGTGGCCCGCCCGGAGGATCCGGAGGAGGCGCGGGAGCGCCACCAGGTCCTGGAGCCGTACGGCGCCGACTGGCCCGGCCTCGCCCCCACCCCGCAGCCGGCCGAGGCGGACGGCCCGAAGGCGGGCGAGGCGGACGTCTCGCAGGCGGACGGCCCGGAGGCGGCAGCCGCCCAGGTCGCGCGGTGGCTGCTGGGCCACGACCCCGCGCTGCGGATCGGACTCGTCCGGGCGGGCAGCGGCGCCGAGGCGCTGGCCGTCTGCGGCTGGACGGCGGGCGGCCACCACGACCCCGGCGAGCTCGCCGCCGTCCTGCGCGACTGGGAGCGGCGGTTCGGCGCCCGGGTCGTCGAAGTCGGCCCCGACGGGCTGCGGTTGAGCACCACGGTGCGGCTGGACGACCCTGACGACCTGGACCAGGCCCTGCCGATCGCCGCCGAGCACGTCGCGTTCTGCCCCGACAACGTCATCCGGGACACCGAGAGCCTCACCGACTACGCGCAGGAGCTCGTCCTGGAGAAGTGCTGGTCGTTCTGGTGGCACTGACGGCGTCCGGCGAAACGGGCGTGGCGGTCCGTTGCGTCCCGCGGCGAGGTGGGTAGGGCACCGCTGGACCCGACCGACGGAAGGCGACACCCCGTGATCGACTACGACCTCCTGGCCCGGAACGCACTCGCCCTGGGCTTCGCGCGGCTCGCGGCCGCCGTGGTCGTCCTCGACGCCTCCGGCCGGGTGCTGATGTTGCGCCGCCGCGAGGACGACGTGCTGCCCGGCCTCTGGGACTACCCGGCCGGCGGCCTGGAACCCGGCGAGGGCGTACGGGCGGGCGCGCTGCGCGAACTCCGCGAGGAGACCGGGCTCACGGTGGCACCCGAGGACGTCGAGTACGTCCGGGCGGTGGACTTCCCCGGTGCCGACGGCCGTCCGATCCGGCAGTTCGTCTTCACCGCCACCGTGCCCGACGGCACCCCGGTGACGCTCACCGAGCACGACCGGTACGTGTGGGCGGACCTCGACGACCCGCCGCCGACCAGCGCCGGCTACCACGAGGTGCTCGACTTCCTGCGGCGGCGCCGGGCCGTGCCGGGCTGGCGGCCGATCAGCCGCTACGTCCACGACATCGCCCTGGCGAACCTGTACGGGGCCTTCTACTTCACCGACCGGGCCGGCCGCGGCCTCTGCCTGCGCAACGCCTTCGACCCGAACCGCTGGCAGTTCCCCGGCGGCGACACCGACCCCGGCGAGACCCCGTGGGACACCGCGCTGCGCGAGGCCAAGGAGGAGCTGGGCCTGGACCTCGCGGCCGAGAACCCCGGGATCGTGGACCGCCGGGAACTGCTCGCCGTGGTGCACTTCTCCCCCGGCGCCTACTGGCCGCTGCACCAGGTCGGCCACATCTTCCGGGGCGGACGGCTCAGCGACGAGCAGCTGGGCCGGATCCGGCTCTCCCACGAGCACACCGAGTGGGCCGTCCGCAGCCTCCACGACTGGCGCGCCGTCATGCGGCCCGCCGACTACCGCAGGCTGCTGCTGGTCGACCGCGCCCGCCGCGCCGGGCTCACCCTCTACGGCGAGCGGCCGGGGACGGACGCCGTCGACCGGCACGGCGTCGCACGGGACTTCGAGGGCGTCGTGGTGTTCGTGACCACCCCGGACGACAAGCACCTGCTGATGAACCTGCGCGACGACGAGCCGGGCATCGCCCACCCCGGGTGCTGGGCCCCGATCGGCGGCCACCGCGAGGGCCGCGAGAGCGCGTACGAGACCGCAGCCCGGGAGGTGCTGGAGGAGACCGGCATCCGGGTCGACGGCCTGCGCGCCCTCCCCGGCCCCCGGCACCCGGCCGTGCACGAGTCCACCGTCGCCCTGCACGGGACGTACGCCGGCCCGGAGTCCGCCCTCGTCCTCGGCGAGGGCCGGGCCGTCCGCCTGGTCCCCCTCACCGAGCTCCCGGACCTACGGACCCCGCCGTACCTGGCGCACTACCTCGACCGGCTCCCGGACGGCCGCCCGACGGAGGCGGGTCGGCAGCCGAGGTAGCGCACCGTCACCGTCCGGGAGTTCGGCCGCGGCGCGTCACCGGGGGTCGGCCCGTCACCTGGGGTCGACGGCGCGTCACCGGGGGGCGGCCGACGGGGCGTCCGGGGTGTCCGGGGTGTCGGCGGTGGGCTCGGCCCCGGTCCAGCCCTGGTTCGCGTCGACGGTGGTGAGCGGGGCGACGGAGGTGGGGCCGGCGGTGCCGAAGGCGGCGCAGACCGGGTCCGCGGTGTCCACGGTGACGAGCGGGTCGCGGAGACTGGTGTCGAGCTTGGTGTAGAGCAGGAGGGTGCCGCCGGTGGTCCGGGCCGGGGTGCCGGGCTGGACCGTCACCCCGTGCTGCCAGCGCCAGGCGCCCCAGGTGAGGGTGACGGCGGTGTCGGCGGGCGTGCCGTCGGGCCGAGCGAGCAGGGCGTAGACCTGGCCCTGGTAGGCGTGGTCGTACTGGTAGACCCAGTGGGTCCGGGCGTCGCAGCCGGAGCCCGCGGCCGGCCAGGGCGGCGGCACGGGCGGCGGCACGACCACGACGGTCGGCAGCACCCGGGACGGCGTGGGCTGCGGGGCGGCGTCGGGCGTCGGGGTGTCGCGCGGGAGCCGGCTGCCCGCCAGCAGACCGGCGGTGAGGCCGGCGAGGAGTGCCGCCGCCGCGACGGCCGGGCGTGAGGACCACCAGTGGGGAGCCCGTGCGCCGGCCGGATCGACGGAGGCGGGCCGGACGGCGGCGGCCGGCCCGTACGCCCGCCCGTGCGCCCGCTCATCGGCCGGCCCGTCCGAGGACTCGTCCGCCGGGGCCGTGGGCTCCCCCAGGGCGTCGCGGGCCCGCTCCCAGTGTTCACGCCACGGCCCCGGGTCGCTCTCGCCGCAGGCCTCCAGGAAGGCCTCGACCGTGGCCCAGGTCGGCAGGTCGACCCCTCCCGCCGCCTCCGAGAGGACCGTCGTCGAGCGGTGCACCTTGCGGCTCATCGCGGCGAAGGTCGGGGTGCCGGCCCGCTCGCGCAGGGCTCGCAGCCGCAGGGCGAACTCCGCGACCGGCCCCGCGTCCGGGTCCAGGCTCCGTTGTCTGCGGCCCACCGACGCTCTCCCCCGTGCTGCGGCTTCACTCTGATTGATTGTCCGGACCAGATTGTCCGCAGCGGCCCGGCGGGTGACCAGGGGTTGATCGTTTTCCGTGATTGTTTGTCCGAGTCGCGACGGTGTTGGCCGCGACCGACCGGCCCGCCACTGTGGTGAGCGCACCGGGACCGCCGGACCCACAGGCGCACCACCCGTCCCGTCCAGCCGTCCCGTCCACCCGCCGGCGGCCGAGCCGCCGTCCACCCCTCCGGGAGACCGCATGAAACCCATCGCACACTGGCTCGGACGCGTCGTCGCCGTACTGGCCGTCCTCGCGGGCGGGCTGGTGGCGTTCGCCGCTCCCGCCTCGGCCGCCACGATCTGCGGCAACTCACCCGTCCCGCCCGGCCAGGTGATCGTCTCCGAGCGCACCAGCAACAGCTGCGGCGGCTACCTGGAACTGACCGTCCAACCGCCGTTCGACGGCATCGGTGTCTGCGGCGACTCCCCGGTCCCCGCCACCTACGTGATCACTTCGGAGTCGGGCGGCAACGGCTGCGGCGGGCACCTGAACGCGGTGATCCGCATCGCCTACCCGGGGATCGGCATCTGCATGGACTCCCCCGTCCCGTCCGGCTGGGTGATCACGGCCGAACAGCAGACCAACAGCTGCGGCGGCCACCTGGGCGGGACGATCACCAGCCAGCTCTTCAACAGCATCAGTGTGTGCGCGGACTCGGTCGTCCCGCCGGGCTGGGTGATCACGTCCGAACAGCAGACCAACGGCTGCGGCGGCACCATGTCGGAGAACCTGAACGCGCCGTTCCCGGGCATCAACATCTGCGGCGACTCACCGGTCCCGCCCGGCTACGTGATCACCTCGGCGCAGCAGGCCAACGGCTGCGGCGGCCACCTGGTCGAGATCATCACCAACAACCTGTTCAACGGCATCAACGTGTGCGGCAACTCGACCGTCCCGGCCGGGTGGTGGATCTCCTCGATGTACACCACCAACGGCTGCGGCGGCTACCTGGGCGAGATCCTTCAGCACTGACGCACCACCGCCCCGCCCGAACCCCCGGCCCCGGACGCCCGCACCCCCGCAGGGCGCCCGGGGCCGGGTCATCCGCGGTCGGGCCTTGCCCCTCAGTCCGCCGCGCGGTTGGCCCGGTGGGTGGCGACCCGGACGCGGGTGGCGCAGCGGGGGGTGCAGTAGCGCTGGGGGGTGCGGCGGCCGGTGTCGATGAAGAAGCGGCCGCAGCCGGGGGCGGCGCACCGGCCCCAGGCGCAGGTGCCGCGTTCGCTGAGCCAGAGGCCGAGGGCGAGGGCGGCGGTGGAGAGCAGCCAGTGGGTGGGGCCGGCGTCGGCGGGGGCGCGGGTGTGCAGGGACCAGGGCCGGCCGGGAAGGCGGACCAGCCGGGGGCGGGCCGGGTAGCGGTCGAGCAGGGCGTTGATCGCCTCGGCGGCGGTGTCGGGGTCGTCGGCGCCGAGGATCGCTATCACGGGGGCGGTGGCCTCGCACAGTTCGCGGGCGTCGGCGTCGGTGAGCCGGAAGGCCGGGCCGCCGTGCAGTTCCAGGAGCGCCTGGAGGTCGGCGGCGCTCGCGTCGGGGTCCTCGTGGACGGTGTTGGCGAGGTCGGTGAGGAAGTGCAGGCCGCGGGGGTTGCCGTCGTCGGGCTGCTGCCGGGTGCGGGGCTGGGCCATGGGGTCGCCTTCGGATCGGGTGGTCGCCTGCCCACCATGGTAACGTCAAAAAGACGCATTGAACGTTACGGAGGGGTGGCATGCGAAACCCGGCGGTACTCCCGGAAGTACTCCCGCGGACAACGTCCGTCCTCGTCGTCGGCGGAGGCCCGGTCGGCCTCACGCTGTCGGTCCTGCTGTCCGGGTACGGCGTGCCGCACCTGCTCGTCGAGGCCCACCCGGGCACCTCGCACCACCCCAAGGCGCGCGGGGTGTCGGCGCGCTCCATGGAGCTGTTCCGCCGCTGCGGCCTGGAGGAGGAGGTCCGGCGGGCCGGGCTCCCGGCCGCGCAGGTGCACTTCTACCGCGGCCGCGACCTGGTCGACCCGGACTTCGTCCGCACCGGGGTCGCCGCCGAGCCGGGCGGCCCCGAACGCACCCCCTCCCCCGGGCTGATCTGCTCCCAGGACGCCCTGGAACCCGTCCTGCTCCGGCGCGCCCGCGAACTCGCCCCGGACGGCGTCCGGTTCGGGTTTCGGCTGGTCTCCTTCGCCGAGCAGCCCGACGGCGCTCACGACATCGGCGCGCACGAAAATGGCGCGCGCGAAAATGGCGCGCGCGATGTCGGCGTACTCGGCCACGGCGTGTACGCCACGCTGGAGGACCGGGCCACCGGCGAGCGGCACACCGTGCGCGCCGACTGGCTGGTCGGCTGCGACGGCGCGGCGAGCACCGTCCGCGAGACTGCGGGGATCCCGATGGAGGGGCCGACCGGACTCGGCCACTACCTCAGCGTCCGCTTCGAGGCACCGCTCGGCGAAGTTGTCGCCGACCGCGCCAGCGCCTCGTACTTCCTCACCGCGCCGGGACGCGGCGGCTTCCTGGCCGTCGACAACGACCGGCACTGGATCTACCAGCACCCGTACGACCCCGAGGACGCGGACGTCACGGCGCTCCTCACCGACCACCGGCGGCTGGCCGAGCTGGTCAGGGACGCCGCCGGGGTACCCGGCCTGCCGGTCACCGTCCACGACACCATGACCTGGCGGATGGACGCCCGGCTCGCCGCTGCCTACCGCCGCTCCCGGGTCCTGCTCGCCGGCGACGCGGCCCACGCGGTGCCCCCGACCGGCGGACACGGCATGAACACCGGCCTCGGCGACGCCGACAACCTGGCCTGGAAGCTCGCGGCGGTGGTGGCCGGGACGGCGGGCGAGGCTCTGCTGGACAGCTACGAGGCCGAACGCCGCCCGGTGGCCCGGCAGGTCATCGACATCTCCCTCGCCAACTCCCGGGCCCGGAGCGGCTACCGGATCGACGACGAGCTGCTGCTGACGGCGGCCTACCGCTCGACGGCGGTCCTGGACGATCCGGACGCACCGGACGCACCGGACGCACCGGCCCTGCCGCCGCTCGACCCGGACCGGAAGCACCCCGGAGGCGCGCCCGGCACCCGGCTCCCGCACCTGAGGCTGTCCGGCCCGGCCGGGCCCGCTTCCACCCTGGACCTGGTCGGGCCCGGGTTCACCCTGCTGGCGCCCACCGGCGAGGCCGCGAAGGCGGAGGAGACCGACGAGGCCGGGCAGGCGTTCTGGCGGCGGCAGGCGGACACCGCCGTGGCGGCCGGCCTGCCCGTCACCGTCCGTCCGCTGCCGACGGAGTTCGCCCCGTGGAGCGGAGCGCTGCTCGTCCGCCCCGACGGCCACATCGCCTGGCGGGCCCCGCATCCGCCCGCCGGCCGGGACACGCTCCTGCTCACCGTCCTGCGGCGGATCCTGTCCACGGCGGAGAGCCGGTGAGAGCAGGTGAGAGCCGGGGAGAGCCGGGGAGACCCGGTTCAGGTCACCAGCCCGCGCCGGAACGCCTCGCCGACGGCGCCCGCCCGGTCGCGCACCCCGAGCTTGTCGTAGATGCGCAGCAGGTGCGTCTTGACGCTGGCCTCGCTGACGAACAGCTCGTGCGCCACCTCCTTGTTGGAGGCCCCGTGCGCGACGAGGCGCAGCACGTCCAGCTCGCGGGCGCTGAGCACACCGTCGGCCGGTCGCCGTACCCGGTCCATCAGACGCTTGGTGATGGCCGGGGAGAGCACCGCCTCGCCGCGGGCGGCCACCCGGGCGGCGCGCAGGAGTTCCTCGGTCGGCGCGTCCTTCAGCAGGTAGCTGGTGGCGCCGGCTTCGATGGCGGGCAGCACGTCGTTGTCGGTGTCGAAGGTGGTGAGCACCAGTACGCGGACGGCCGGCGCGGTCCGGCCGAGACGCCGGATGGCGGTGACGCCGTCCATCACGGGCATCCGCAGGTCCATCAGCACCAGGTCGGGCTTCAACTCCTCGACGAGGTCGAGGGCTTCGGCGCCGTCGCCGGCCTCGCCGACCACCTCGAACTCGGGGCTGCCGGTGAACGCGCCGCGCAGGCCGTCGCGCACGATCGGATGGTCGTCGACGATCAACAGCCGTACCGGTGTGGACTGTTCGCTCATTCGCCCGCTCCCCGCCGGATCGCGGGCACGCTGGCGTTGACGGCGGTGCCCGCGCCCGGCGCGCTCTCCACGGTCAGCGTCCCCAGCACCCGCTCCAGCCGCTGCCGCAGACCGGGGAGGCCGTAACCGCCGTCACCGCCGTCGCCACCGTCGCTGTAGCCACCGCCGTCACCGTCTTCCGGCGGTGGCGGCTCGTCCCGGCCCGTCACGGTGAGCGCGCCGAAGCCGACACCGTCGTCCCGGACGTCCAGCATCACGGTGTCGTCCAGGTAGGAGATGGTCAGCCCGACCCTACCGGCCGCCGCGTGCTTGGCCACGTTGGCCAGCGCCTCCTGGGCGACCCGGAAGAGCGCCACCTCGATCTCGGTCAGCAGCGGCACCGGGTCCCCGGTGGCCTCGACCGACACGGGGACGCCGTGCAGGGCCGACCAGCGCCGGGCGAGGTCCTGGACCGCGCCGGGCAGATGGGCCTCGTCCAGTTCCACCGGCTGCAGTGCCGCCACCGACCGGCGGGCCGCCGAGAGGCCCTCCCCGGCCAGCGTCCGGGCCTGCTCCAGGTGCCAGTCGCGCCGCTCGGGCCGCTCCCGGGCCCGGTCGGCGGCCTGGAGCTGGGTGACGATACCGGCCAGGCTCTGGGCGAGGGTGTCGTGGATCTCCCGGGCCATCCGCTGCCGCTCGTCCTGGACGCCGGCCTCCCGGGCCTGGGTCAGCAGTTGGGCGTGCAGGCCGTTGTTCTCCGCGATGACGCTCTTCAGCCTGGCGATCAGCCGGCGGCGCTCCTCGCTGCGCTCGTTGAAGCGGTACGAGAGGTTGCCGAACACGCCGATCAGCAGCGTCTGCAGGACCACCGAGGCGGCGGCGATCGCGATCCGCTTCGAGGTGTCGGGGATCCCGCCGGGGATCAGGTTGATCATCAGCGAGGTGGCGCCGACGCTGACGAAGGCCCACTGCGGCGGCAACAGGTCGTACGCCTGAACGAAGCCGATCACGGCGAACACGAAGAAGATCGGGTGCTGTGTCATCAGCACGGCGGCCAGGACCTGCTGGACCGCCACGTACGTCAGCATCGGCCCGGTGCGGGCGCTCCACTCCCGCGGGCGCAGGGTGTACATGGCGAGCGTCCACCCGGCGGTCACCGCCACCAGGGGGCCGACCGTCACCCGCGCGTTCGCCGCGCCCTCGTCGGGCTGCAGGTAGCTCAGCACGGTGGCCACGGCCAGCAGCGCCAGGGGCAGCGGGGTGAGGTAGCGGCGGACCCGGGCCAGGTCGATCGGTTCGTCGCTCAACATCCTCGACATGCTCGTCCCCCAGATGGCCCCGGTCGCTTCGCGCCCTGCGACCCTACGTGATCTTGCCGACGCGGGCCCGGCCCGGCCGACCGGCCCCCCGGCTGACCGGCTGACCGGCTGACCGGCTGACCACCTACTCCCAGCGGAAGAGGCGGGCCGCCGCCACCCCGAGGACCACCGCGTACGCGGCCAGCACCAGCACGGCGGCCGGGCCCGGCCAGTCGCCCCTGGCGGCGTCGCCGAACGCCGCCACGGACGCGCCCAGCGGCGTGTAGTCGCCGATCCGGTTGACCGCCTCCGGCATCTGCTCGCGCGGCACGTAGAGCCCGGCGAAGAACATCAGCGGGAAGAAGAGCATGCTCCCGGCGCCGGTGGCGGCCTTGCCGGTGCGGATCACCGAGGCCAGGAACAGTCCGATGGCGAGGACCGCCGGCACGGAGAGCGCGAAGGCCAGCAGGAACCCGCCCGGGTTGGCGGGCGGTTCGACGTCCCAGAGCAGGGCCGCGGTGCCGAGCACCAGGACGGTCGTGGTGGCCACGACCGCCGTCTGGACCACGAGTTGGGCGACCAGCACCCGTACCGGGCCCACCGGCGTGGCCGACAGCCGCCGCAGCACGCCCTTCTCCCGGTAGCCCACCAGGTACGCCGGGGTGACGAACAGTCCGGTCAGCGCGCAGGACAGCACGACCAGGACGGGCGTGAAGTGGTCGATGCCGCGCTGCCCGAGCTCCGCACCGGCCTCGCGGGAGGACGGGAGGCTGCCGATGACCACCACCAGGGCGACCGGGAACAGCAGCGTCCAGAAGTACGCGGCGGGGTCGCGCAGGAACAGCTTGAACTCCACGGCGGTGAGCCGGTTCATCGCCCGCACCGGGGGCTCCTTCCGTCGGTCCTTCCGTCGGTCCTTCGGTCGGTCCTTCGCCCGCTTCGAGGTACTCACGGGTTCACCGCTGCCGGTCGGGGTGGTCGAAGCGCCGTCCGGTCAGGGCGAGGAACGCGTCCTCCAGCCCGGCCGGTTCGGCCCGCAGGTCCGCCGCGACGATCTGCTGCCGCGCCAGGGCCGAGGCCACCGCGTACACCAGGTTGCCGGTGCCGGTGACCACCACCTGTGCCCCGTGCCGCTGCACCGAGGTCACCTCCGGCAGTGCGGTGAGGAGGCCGTCGTCGAGCGCGGTGGTGGGCCGGAAGCGCACCCGCTGCTCGGCGTTGACGGCGGCGACCAGCCCGGCCGGGGAGTCCAGCGCCACGATCCGGCCGCGGTCGACGACGGCCAGCCGGTCGCAGAGCCGCTCCGCCTCCTCCAGGAAGTGCGTGACCAGGACCACGGTGATGCCCCGGTCCCGGACCCGCTCCACCAGCTCCCAGGTGTCCCGCCGGGCCGCCGGGTCCAGCCCGGTGGTCAGCTCGTCCAGCACCGCGACCCTGGGGTCGCCGACCAGCGCCAGCCCGATCGACAGCCGCTGCTTCTGCCCGCCGGAGAGCCGGCCGAACGGGCTGTCGGCCCGCTCCGTCAGGTCCAGCAGCGCGAGTAGTTCCCGCCAGTCGGCGGGCTCCTCGTAGAAGGACGCGTACAGTTCCATCGCCTCGGCGACCCGCAGCTTCTCGGGCAGTTCGCCGCTCTGCAGCTGCATGCCCAGGACCCGGCGCAGCCCGGCCGCGTCCCGCCACGGGTCCAGCCCGAGCACCGAGACGGTGCCGCCGTCCGGCACCCGCAGCCCGGCGAGGCACTCCACCGTCGTGGTCTTCCCGGCGCCGTTCGGGCCGAGGATCCCGAAGATCTCGCCCTCCCCGACCTCGAAGGAGATGCCGTCCACGACCGTCCTCCGGCCGTACCGCACCCGCAGGTCCGACACCACCACGGCAGGCCTCACCGGTCCCACCCGGTGTCCGGCCCCCGCCGTTTCGGTGTCACATCGGCTCGCACGGCCCCGACCTCCCCGTCCTCCCGGCCCTCCCGGGTCCGCCCAGTCTCCGGCACCCGCCCCGGCCCGCGGATCCACCGTCCGACAACCGAACGGTGGAACCGCCGGTAACCGAACGGTGGACACCGGGAGGTCGCACCGGCCCCTACAGCAGGCCGGTCGAGACCACAAGGGTCGTTGACGAACGCCGGAGCGATGCGTCACCGTTGTCCCAACTCCCGCTCCAGGCAAGGAATTCGCCTCCGCATGCACGTTTCCCACGCCCTCGTCGAGAAGGTGGCCGAGCGCGTCGACCTCCGCGGTGGAGCCACGGTGTTCTACCAGCGCCTGTTGCGCGACTGGTCGGGCAAGGAGCGGATCAGGAGCGAACGGCTCCGCGCCATCTACACGGCACTCAACTGCCACGGCCTCCGCTGCTACCCCCGAGACCCGATCTGCGGCGAGGACTGGCCGATCCTGATCTACCGCACGGAACTGGCCAACGCACAGTTCGACCGGCTCGGCCCGGCCGCCCGGGCGAGCCTCAAGACGGCCGTCGACATCCTGAGCCTCCCGTACTCGCACAGCAAGGTGTGGGAACTGCGCGATGCCCTGCTGGAGATCAACGGGGTGAAGAAGAAGGCGGCCTGACCCGACCGCCACCACCCGAAAATCGGACGACGGCCGGACGGGCGCGGGCCTAGGCTCCCCCGCATGTCCGGACCGACCTTGGTGATCGATCTCGCCGACCCCCTCTCCCCCGCCTCCGTACGGGCACTCCGGGAGCTGATGGTGGGGCTCTCCTGCCGCTTCACGGAGATCCGCCCCGGGTCGTACGACGTCCACGTGCCCGCCGAGCGGCTGGGCATCGAGGACACCCGTGACCCGGACTGGCGGAAGCCGTACCCGCTGCCGCTGCTCGCCGGACAGCCGACAGACGCGAGCCTCGCCGCGCTGGTGGGGTTCAACCCGCGACGCGAGGACCGGCGCCGGCCGTTCGACGTCTACCTGATGGGGGCGGGCGCCGGCGACGAGTCCATATTCGAGTCCGAGCAAGCGGAGGAGGACGAGATCGAAGCCCTGCTCGGCTTCCGCGCCGCCCAGGCCGTCAACGTCAGCGCCGCCTGCAACGGCGCGATCGACCACGCCGCCACCGCCCTGCTCACGGCCGCCGTCCTGGACGTCATCGGCGGCGTCTGCAAGGCCGAACTGGCCCCCGGCCAGGCGTCGGTGACCGCCGACCTCCCCGGGCTGATCGCCGTCGCCGACGACGGCTGGGACACCGCCCTGGTCACGGCCGAGTTCCTGCGCGCCTGGGTCGCCCGACCGGGCTTCCGCCTGGTCAAGTAGCAGCGCGTTCATGCGCGGCCCGATGGACAGCGCCGCAGCCCCCGGCGCGCGGGCGGCGGGGGCTGGCGGTCAGGTGTCCTCGTCCTGGGGCGGGGTCGCGCGGAGGGCGGTGACGACGCCCAGCGCGACGGTCGCGAAGGCGAGGGCGAGGAGGACAGCAAAAGCTGTCCCGATCAGGAATCGCACGGGGTCTCGCGTTCGGCGTCGAGGAGGAGGACGAGGAGGTTGAGCAGGGTCGACGCGGGCGCGGTGCCGAAGCGGACGAGGACGCGGCCGTCCAGGGTCTTGTCGGTACCGGCCGAGGGCCAGATCAGGCCGAACTTCCGCCCGCGCTCCTGGACTTCGGCCAGGAGGGTACGGATGTGGTCGTCCGTGTAGTGCCGGATCCGGGGATCGGTCGGCTTCATGGGGTGGCGACGGTAGGACATCAGGCGACATCCTTCTGCAGCTCGAACCAGACCGATTTGCCACGCTCCTGGGGGTCGACACCCCAGCGGTGGGTGAGCCCGGCGACCAGCTGGAGGCCCCGCCCGGACTCCGCGAGCAGGTCGGTCGACTGCGGAGAGGGCGGGATCGGGCTCTCGTCCGTGACGGAGACACGGAGGGTCTGGTTCGCGGAGATGATCTGGACGATCGGCGCGGGGGTCGAGCCGTGCCGCCAGGCGTTGACCAGGAGCTCGACCAGCGCGAGCTGCGCGTCGAAGATGGCGGAGGGGGACCAGCCGACGCGGGTCATGGTGTCACCGAGGGACTGACGGGCGATGGCGATCGAGGGCGTGTTGAGGTGACGCATGGGACTTCTCCCGAGGCGTGAGTGAGGGAAGAACCGGCGGAACACATGTCGCCGTGAGCCAGGCCAGGCAGATGGGCATGGCTGCTCTGCGGTGCTTGCTAGCAGGCGTTACTGACGATCCGTCGGATCGATGTGACAGCGACCATAGCGCACAGGGGTGGCCAATTTTCCCCCGCTTCGGGAACTTCCCTCTATCGTGGTAGTTGGTAGACCGCCACTCAGCCCTCACGG
This sequence comes from Kitasatospora xanthocidica, assembly GCF_014656195.1. Taxonomy (GTDB): domain Bacteria; phylum Actinomycetota; class Actinomycetes; order Streptomycetales; family Streptomycetaceae; genus Kitasatospora; species Kitasatospora xanthocidica. Next base: position 100,696 of record NZ_BNBY01000018.1, read on the forward strand.
CAGACTTGAGTCGACTACGTCCTCGGAAGGAAGCCATGCCGCCACGCGCCAACCCGACACTCCGCCAACGCAGGTTTGGCACCGAGCTACGGAGGATGCGCGAGCAGGCCGGCTATGGCGGCTCAGAGCTCGGTCGCCTCGTCGGGATGAACCCCGCTCAAGTCACTCAGATGGAATCGGGACGGATCGGTATCAGCGCCGACCGCCTGCGCACCATCGCCTCCGCGTGCAACTACGCGAATCGCCCGATGATCGACGCTCTCGCCGACATCATCACGGAGCGCGGCCGGGGATGGTGGGAGGAGTACCGAGAGGTCCTGACGACAGACTTCCTTGAGGTAGCCGAGATCGAGCATCACGCCAAAACGCTCTCCGTCTGCACCACCACCTACATCCCGGGCCTGCTGCAAACCGGGAGCTACGCATCTGCCGTGTTCGCTCGGGTCTATCCGCCGCTGCCTCGCAAGGACATCGATGTCCGAACTGCCTTCCGTGTGCAGCGGCAGCAAGTGGTCCGATCCGGCAAGATCCCGCTTCGCGCATTCGTTCACGAGGCAGCACTCCGAATGCAGTTCGGTGGCCCCAAGGTGCTCGCCGACCAGCTTGACGCCCTGATCGGCGACTCAGCCGACAACGGAATCTCGATCAGGGTGGTGCCGTTCGATGTGGACACCTTCCCCGGTGCTGGCGAGAACGTAACGCTCGCCGAGGGCCCTGTACCCGAACTCGACACCGTTCAGATGGACACCTCTCCCGGCACGCTCTTCTTCGACGCCCCAGCAGACCTGGCCAAGCATCGATCCATCTTCGACCGCGTGGACTCCGCTGCACTTTCCGAGGATGAGTCGCGAGACTTCATCCGATCCATCAAGAAAGAAGTGGAATCCAAGTATGCGTAACACCGAGTGGCGGAAGTCGAGCTACAGCGCGGCGAATAACGAGTGCGTGGAGGTCCGAACTGCCGACGGGGCGGTCGAACTCCGCGAGTCAGACGAAGCCGACATGATCATCCGCACTGCCCCCGCCACCTTCGCCACCCTCCTCCAAGCCGCCAAGGCCGGCGAGTTCGACCACCACACCAACCCCACCAACTGAAACGACCGGCCCCTCGCTCCGCAAAGCGAGGGGCCGGGTCACCGCGAATCAACTGGCCTTGAGTCGTTCCAGGAACTCCTGGACACCGTCCACTCGCTGGTGAGCCTCGAACGCCGGCGCGAGGTCGCGCACGAGGGCGACGCAGCGTGGGGCCCCGATCCGGGTGGCCAGGTCCAGTGACTCCCGGCTGACGGCAAGCGCCTGTTCGACATCGTTGGACCGCAGGTAGCCGTTCGCCTGGTACGTCAGGAAGACTCCACGTGTCTTGTCGCGGGCGCGGGGCAGCAGGGCCATGCCTTCGGCGATCCGGGTGTGGGCCTCGTCGGTTCGGCCGAGGTCGAGCATGCACTGACCGGAGTCCACGGCAAGATCGGCCGGGCCCATCCATGCACACCAGCCCGGTGCGGGGTCGGCGGCCTCCACGCCGAGGGCAGCCTCGGCCTCCGACAGGTCCCGGAGACAGGCCGCCCGGTCCCCGAGGGCGGCGTACGCGCGGGCCCGGCGCAGGAACAGCAGCGACCGGGCGGTGGGATGCCCGGTGCCCGACAACGCGTACCCGAGCTGGTCGACCGACACCTTGGGTTCGCCGAGCCAGTTCGACTGGTAGGCGAAATCGGCCAGCACCCCGGCGCCGTGGTCCCGGTCCCCCGCGGCGTGGGCGGACTGCAGGGCCGCTCCCCAGAGCTTGCCCGCCGCCCAGTGCCGGCCGTGGTCGAAGCGGTACCAGCCGCAGGTGGTGGCCAAGGTGGCCGCCAGCAGGTGGAGTCGCCGGCCGATGTCCTCGCTGTAGCGGCCGTCGTCGATCAGGTCGGTCACCGTGGCCAGCTGGGCGTCCATCAGCCGCACGGTGTGCTGGCGCTGCTCGGTCGGCAGGACCGTCAGCTGCTTGCTGGTCTCCTCCAGCCAGTCCACGAGCCCGCCGTCCACCTGTTTGCCGTCCAGTGCGGACGTGAGGCGTGCGGGCTCGATCACGGCCCACTGTGCGGCGAGTCCTGCCAGGGAGACGGCACTGTACGTCATGAAGGTGCGGCGATCCATCAGAGCTCTCTGTGCGTCGTGGAGTGCTTGGACGGTGTGGGCGGAGCCGAGCGCGAGCGGCTCGTCGCGGCCGGGCAGCCAGTACGGCCAGCCGTACGCCTCCATGTCCGCGACCGTGACCCCGAAGACTTCGGCGAGCAGGAGCTGGGAGTCCACGTTCGGTGTCTTGCGCCAGTTCTCCCACCGGCTGACAGCCGCCTTGTCGGCCCCCGAGCGCAGCCCGTGACCGCGGGCGGCCTTGTCCATCGAGGTGGCGAGATCCCCCTGGGACCAGCCGTGCAGTTCGCGCGCATAGGCAAGGGGGTGCCGGATCGGGTCGTCCACGGGCCAATCCCATCATCGACAGTGCCCGCGAGCCTACCGACAACGCGGGCGGGACAACCCCGGGACTACCGACAATGCCTGGTCGGAGAGCGGGAGTTGGGTTGTACTCGACGCACACCGAAGAACTTCCTTCACGAAACGGAAGGAGCCCGCGCAGGAAGCGCCAGTTGACGAAGACACCGGCACCGTGGGGCACGCGACGCATGGGACCGTACGCGGCCACCAGCACGGTCCCGCGGCACGCGCCCGTCATCGACCCCGAAACGCAGATCGCGGTCATCGTGGACGAGTACGGTCGGACGGTCGAGCTGGGCGGCCACGGCACCAGCACGAGCGGCCTGACGCCCACCACGACCACCCCCGGTGACGGCGCCGGTCCGGGTGGCGCGACCGACGCGGACAGCACCGAGTCGTACGACCAGGACCAGAGTTCCGGCTGATGGACGACAGCAGGTCGGTACTCGTATTGACCAATCCCTATGACGTGACGGCGGACGTGGTGTTGCGGCTTCTCGCCGACCGCCGGGTTCCCGTTGTCCGTCTCGATCCCGGCGCCGACCTGCACGCGGGTGCCTCGCTGACCGCCACGTACCGTACGGGCGAGCAGCGGGGCACGCTGCGCACGGCAAGCCGGGAGCTCGACACCACCCGGATCCGGTCCGTCTGGGTGCGCCGGCCATCGCCCTACGAGGGGCCCCCGGGTTTGGACGACCAGGACCGTCGCTTCGCCGCAGAACAAGCGCTGTGGGGCACCGGAGGTATCCTCGCGTCACTGCCGGGCGCGCACTACGTCAATCACCCGTGGAACAACCGGGCCGCCGAGTTCAAACCCGCTCAGCTCTCGACCGCACGGCGTTGCGGATTCCTGACGCCCGACACGGTGATCACCAACGACCCTTACGAGGCACGGAGTTTCGCCGCCCGACAGCACGGCGGGGTGGTCTACAAGCCGCTGTGGAACACGCCCTACCGCGTGGACGGCCGGCCGCACAGCGTGTGGGTCCGAGAGGTGCGTACAGCCGAGATCACCGACGCCGTGTCCGTGTGCCCGCACATGTTCCAGGCCAAGGTGGACAAGGCGTTCGACGTGCGGGTGACCGCTGTGGGCGCCCGACTCTTCGGGGCCCGGATCGACAGCCCTGATCTCGACTGGCGCCACCGCCAGGACCTCATGACGTGTACGCCGGTCGAGGTGCCGGAGTCGGTCGCTCGTGCGGTCGTCGCCTACCTCGCCGAACTCCGTTTGGTCTACGGTGCGTTCGACTTCGCCGTCACCAGCGCCGGAGACTGGTACTTCCTTGAGTGCAATCCGAACGGCCAGTGGGCGTGGCAGCCGGCTCAGACCACCGCAGCGATCGCCCATGCCGTCGCCGACCAGTTGGAGAAAGGTCCCGACACGTGAGCACAGCGACTCGACTCCGCTCCGCCTTGGTGCACAGACTCACCGAGGACGGCACCCTCACCGCACCCGAGTGGAGCAGCGCCGCCAGGGAAGTACCCCGGGAGCTGTTCACGGGGTCCTACTTCCTGCCGGTAGCGGGCAGCGTCCCCACCAGGTACCGGCCCGTCCGGGAGGGCGAGCCCGGATGGCTGGAGGGGGTCTACTCCGACGAAACGCTGATCACTCAACTCGACGGCCGCACCAGGCCCGACGACGTGACCGGAGGGCCCGTGCCCGGCTCCCCGTCGTCGTCGTCCACCCTGCCGTCGCTGGTGTTGCGCATGTGGCACCAACTGGGCGCCGAGGCCGGACACCGGGTGCTGGAGATCGGCACCGGAACCGGCTACTCCACCGCCCTCGGCGCGCACCGCCTCGGGGACGCCTGTCTCACCAGCATCGAATACGACCCGACGGTGGGCGGGGCCGCTGCGGCGGCGCTCAGGACGGCGGGCTTCGCGCCTCGGCTGATCATCGGTGACGGGCTGCGCGGTGACCCGGACGGCGGCCGGTACGACCGGCTCATCGCCACCTGCTCGGTCCGGTACGTCCCGCTCCCGTGGCTGCACCAGGTGAAGCCGGGCGGAAGGATCCTGGTCACCTTGTCCGGGTGGAGCTACGCCAACGCCCTCGCGCTCCTCGACGTGACCGGCCCCGGGGAGGCCACGGGTCGATTCCTGCCCGGCTACACCAGTTTCATGATCGCCCGGCCCCACGACCGGCCACCCCGCCCGACACTGGCCCTGCTGCCCGGCGAGGAGCGTCCGAGCCGGATCGACCCCGCGAAGCTCGACGACTGGACCGGCGGTTGGGTCGCACAGCTCGCGGCGCCCTCGGCCGAACGGATGGGGGCGGGAGCGGCACAGATCCTCTGGGACGTGTCCACCGGCTCGCAGGCCCGGACGGCACCCGACCCCGATGGCGGATGGACCGTCGTGCAACGCGGTCCCGCCCGCCTGTGGGACCGGGTCGAGCAGGCGGTGCGGTGCTGGCAGGCCGCAGGCGAACCCCACCAGGAGGAATTCGGCATCACGGTCTCGACCGCCCGCCAGCGGGTGTGGCTCGGCGCCGAGGACGGCCCCGGCTGGGACCTGCCGATCTGACCCACATCGGTCGAAGGCCGTCATCACGGAACTCCCTGGCGGTCCCCTCGGCGTGGTCCTATGCTCCCGCTGTGACTACCGAGTTGATCGTCTTCGGGTCGGCTTTCGCCCTCCACGGGATCGCCACCGCCTTCGACATCCGCAATGCCGCCAAGTGGTGGCAGCTGCTCAACTACCAGTACCGTCAGTCCGATCTGGCGCTGCGTACCGTCAAGATCATCGGAGCGATTCACGCGGCCCTCGGCACGGCCGCCGTGGTCGTCGGGCTGGCGACCTGACGGTCCACTGGGTCGGGCGGTGCGGGGCATCGGCTGCCGCGCCGCTCAGCGGGCCGGCGCCTCGCAGTACCGCTTGAGCCCGGCCGCCTCGATGTCGACGTACCGGCGGGTCAGCTTGCCGTACGCCAGAGCCATCAGCGGCGCCATGAACCCCTTCTGCTGCACGCCGAGCACCACCCGGGACCGGTCCGCACCGAGCGGCTCGATCAGGTGGGTGCTGATCGTGGTGAACGCCGGGTTCTGGGAGCGCCATTCGAAGCTGCGGCCGGCCTCCATCCCGGTGACCTCCCACACCTCGGTCGGCAGCTTGAACTGCCGGACCTCCGCCTCGCTTCCCACTGCCACCGGGCCGTCGGACAGCAGCCGCACGCTCGCCTTCGACACCGTCCAGCGAGGCCAGCCCTCGACGTCGGCCAGCACCTCCCACACCCGATCCGGCGGGGCCGCGACATTCACCGTCACCTTGTACCGCACTCGTGTTCCCTTCCTCAAAGGCAGGTGCCCCACGGTACGGCCCGTCGCACGGCGGCCTTCGCCCGGCCCGTGCGGTGGCTCTGCGGCTCTCCGGCTCTCCGGCTCTCCGGCTCAGTGGCGGTGGTGGTTGTCGGGTTGGGCGGGGTCGCCGGGGTGTTCGAGGCCCTCGACGAGGGTGAGGCGTCGGGCGCGTTCGTGGTCGAGCCAGCGGACGAAGGCGGCTCGGCGGGCGGCTTCGCGGAGCCGCGGGGTGGGGTCGGGGGTGGCCTCCGGGGTGGTGGTGGCGAGGAGGGCGGCGGTCCAGGGGCCTACGGTGACCCACTCGCCGACGGGGGCCGCACGGAGGGCTTCGGCCAGGGCGCGCGGGACGGTGTCGGGGTCGGCTTCCGACTCGCCGCCGGGGAGCGCGAGTCTCCAGCGGGCGGCCGGCGTGCGGGTGGTCATCGCGCGGTAGTGGGCGATGTCCTCGGGCGTGGGTTCGATGTCGGCGGTGACCGACTCGTAGACGGCGCGGACGGCCGGACTGCTCTCGTAGGCGGCTGCCGTGATGGATCCCAGTTCGACTGCGGCTTGTTGGTCGAGGTGGGTGGCGCCGGAGCCGAGTACCAACCCCCGCTCGGTTGCCACCGCCTCGCAGAGCGCCTCGGTCAGCAGCACCTGGGCGACCCACCGGGTGAGCTGCCGGTCCTCCGAACTGCCTGGCTGGGGCAGGGCGGTGGCGCGAGGGCCGGTCCGGAGGGCGGCCAGCCGGCGGTCGAGGGGTTCGCGTGGGAGGGGGTGTCCGTCGAGCAGGCCGAGGGTCATGATTCCACCACCAGGGCGACGGTCGGGGCGTACTGGCAGCGGCCGAACCACATCACCTTGGCGAGGGCCCAGTACGAGCCGGGGTCGGTCGACTCGGGGACGGCGAGGGTGAAGTCCACGGTCGTCGCGGAGCCGGCCGCCACCGCGAAGCCTCGTACGGGGTCGGCGATCGTCTCCCAGGTGCCCCACGGGGAGACCAGTTGCAACTCGCCGCGGATCTCACCGCGGGTGCGGTTGGTGAGGGTGAGGCTCAGGGTGGCGCGGCCGCCGGGGGTCAGCCGCAGGGTCTGGTGGGAGACCTCGACGTCGAGGCCGGTGCCGCGGCCGGCGGTGGCCTTGGTGCCCTGGGCGGCCGTCCAGTCCTCGGGGGCGTCCCCGGCGACGGGCAGCAGGCCGGGGAGGTCGCCGACGGCGACCGTGACGACGTCCTCGATCCGCTGGCCGTCGTGCTCGGTCCGGACGGCCGCGAAGTACAGCCCGGGTTCGGCGGCGGCCGGCGGGGTGAGGGTGACCGGGAAGCGCAGGTGTCCGCCGGGTTCCAGCCGGTACGGGCGGCTGCCGAGGCCGGCGGTCCAGCCGTCCGGCGGCAGGACGACGGCGGTCCCTTCGACGGCGGCGTCCCGCAGTTGGGAGGAGAGGGCGACGGAGAGCACCACCGGTTCGCCGGTCGTCCGCAGCAGTCCGGGCGAGGTGCCGATGGACACCGGCAGGTAGCCGAGCGGTGCCGGGCCGCGGTTGTGCAGCCAGTAGCGGGCGTGGACGGGCTGGGCGGGTTCGGCGGTGGGGCCGAGGACGGGACCGCCCTCCGCCGCGGTGACGCCGGGGGTGGCCAGCAGGGTGGCGATCCGCGAGCCGGGAAGGTCCAGGGGTTCGGCGGTGCTCTCAAGCGGCCGTTCCAGCAGGTCCGCGGCCCGTACCTGTTCCAGCCCGAGCGCCCCGGCGAGCGCGGCGGTCGACCCCAGCCCCGTCGACTCGACCAGCCGGACGGCCAGTTGGGGCCCGACCCCCGCCACCGATCCGTGCGCGATCGGGTTCCCGGCCGGCTTGAGCGTGCCGAGCAGCACCTCGCGCTGCGGTTCGACCCGCAGCCAGGACAGGGTGGCCGGCAGCGGGCCGTCCTGTGCGGGCACGATCCGGGCGTACAGCGGGTGGTTGAACTCCTGCCCCTGCGCGGGCAGGGTCTGCGTCCGCCAGTCGCCGTCCCCGCCGACCAGTGCATAGCTGAACTCGTGTGTCCAGTGCTGGAGTTGGAAGGAGGCCCCGTCGGGCAGGGTCCGCCGGGGCGGGTCGATCCAGACGCCCGAGGGCCAGCCGGTGCAGGAGCGCATCAGGGACAGGTGCAACGCCCCCGTGGTGTCGACCGCGAACCCGGGCAGGCCGAAGCCGAGCAGGGCCACGGTACGGTCGGCGAGGGGGCCGTCGGTACGGTCGGCGGCGGCCGCCGGGCAGACGGCGGTGATCCGGGCGTCGGCGAGGTCGTCGACCAGCGCGTCGACCTCGGCGGCGTCGGCGACGACGAGCGCCGGCAGTGCCCGCAGGTCGCGCAGGTCGGCGTCCGGCCGCCAGGCCTCGGCCAGCGGGGTCAGCGCGGGCACCCAGACCGCGCCGTGCGTCTTCAGGACGGCGGCGTACTCCGCTCCCGCCCCCTCGATCAACTCCCGTGCCGCCTCGTTGACTTCCGGTCCGCCGACCAGGATCCGGAAGTCCGGAAGGTTGGAGTCGACGTCCAGCCAGCCGTACCGGGCCCAGTCCGCGCCGGAGGTGGTGGCGGTGACCCCGACCCGGGCGAGCGCGACGACCAGGGGCCGGGCGTCGGCGGCGGCGTCCAGGCTCGGGACGATGACCTCCGCCACGCCCAGGGCGCGGGACCCGATCGCCGCCCCGGCCGGGTCGGTGAGGTCGGCGCGCGCGGTGGAGCCGAGCCCGAACCAGGTGTTGGCCGGGTTGTCCAGGGTCCACGGCGCCTCCGCCGAGTCCACGTCCGGCATGGCGAAGCCGCGTCCGATGACGGCGCCGGCCACCTCGCTGACGGGCAGCCCGCCGGGGACGTCCACCGGGAAGCGAAGCCGCAGCAGCCGGTCGGCGCCGGAGTAGTCCAGCACCCTCGTACGGCAGTCCACCCGGTCGACGCCGCGCCACAGGGTGACGGTCTGCTCGTACCGGACGGAGTCGACCGTGCCCTCGATCACCAGCCGCTCGCCGAGCGGGCCGGTCTCCCGGCGGACGGCGGCGACGGACTCCCCGGAGCCGGTCACCGGGCCGCTGGGCACCAGGTGCCAGGGGCCTTCACCGAAGTCGGGGTGCTGCGGGTACTCCTCGTACACCCGCAGCTCGTTGCCGATCCGGCCGTCCTGGATCAACTCCCGTTCGTGGCACAGGTCCCGGACCGAGCTGAGGCCGCCGCCGCGCCGCGGGTCGGCCGTCACCCGGTACCGGGCGTTGGCGATCACCGAGCCTTCGGCCGCCGACCAGGGCTCCTCCGCCGTCCCGTTCACCAGCCGCCAGGTGCGCCAGCCGAGCGCGGGCACGTCCGCGGCCAGGAACCGCAGCGTCCCCCGGTCGACGGAGCTCGGCACCTGCTCACCCCGGTCGTCCAGCACCCGTACCGCCCTGACGCCGTCGGGCAGTTCGACCGAGGCGAGGTCGGTCCGGTCGAAGGACAGCGTGTTGGTCACCACCACGGCCGATCCGGCTCCGGTCGTGGCAATCCGGCCGGTGAGCGCGTCCAGTGCGGTGTCCCGGACGGCGGTGGCCAGGTCGTACGCCTCCCGCCAGCCGCCGAGCAGGTCCAGGTAGACCTGGTCGGACTCGGAGCCGGTGATCGCGTCGTGGTGGGCGCCGTAGGCGAGTTGGCGCCAGACCTTGTCGAGCGCGGCGGCCGGGTAGCGGCCCAGGCCGCGGACGGCCGCCAGCGTGGCGAGCTTCTCGGCGTCCACCGCCGCCACCTCACCGGCCCGTTGGGCCTGCTTGGTGTCGATGTAGGACACGTCCTTGCCGGTGTAGACCGGGTTCATGTCGCGGGTCTGCGGGCTGGGCCGCCGTCCGGTGGCGGTGAGTTCGGCCCGGACGGCGTCCAGGAAGTCGCGCGGGGTGGCGCAGACGAAGCGCGGCCAGAGGTACTTGGCCGCCCAGGAGCGGTGGATCGCGGTGACCCACTTGTTGGGCGGGGTGTAGTCCGTGCCCACCGGCAGCAGCAGGTTCCTGGTCGCGCCGACCGGCTTGAGCTTGCGGTACAGCTCGTAGACGGCCTGTTCGGCGGTGGCGAGGTCGGGCGAGGAGTCCATCCACCAGCCGGCGGAGTAGTGGTGCGGCATGTAGTGGGTGAGCACGCCCTCGCCGCCGGGGGCGATCCATTCGAACTCGCTCGGGAACTGCATCACCCGGGCGTCGTCCTTGGCCTCGCGGAAGTTCTTCTGGATCGGTCCCCACTGGTGGAAGGGGCCGCGTGCCCAGGCGCTGCCGGTGAGGCCGGCCGCGGCGAGGTGGCCGGGGAACTGCGGGTCGTGCCCGAACACGTCGAGCTGCCAGGCGGTCCGCGGGTCCCCGCCGAGGATGTCCCGCTGGTAGCCGATGCCGTGGACGATGTTGCGGATGGTGGTCTCGGCGCCGGTCAGGTTGGTGTTCGGCTCGTTGTAGGTGCCGCCGACGAGTTCGACCTGTCCGCGTTCCAGCAGCTGCCGGAGGGTGTCGCGGCGCTCCGGGTGCTGGTCGAAGTAGGGCTTGAGGTAGTCGACTTCGGCGAGGACGAACTTGTACACCGGGTCCCGCAGGGCGAGGTCCAGGTGGGCGTCGACCAGTGCGAAGCCGTTGCGCTCCCAGAGCGGACGGGTGGTGGCGTCGGCGGAGAGCAGTTCCCAGGGGGAGGTGTAGGCGGCCTGGGTGTTCCACCAGACCGGGTCGTAGTGGAAGTGCGAGACCAGGAACATCGTCCAGCCGGGCTCGGCGACCTCCACCAGCCCCTCCGCGACGGCTCCTCCGGCCGTCACGGTGACCGGCAGCCGGTCCCCCGGGCGGGCGGTCGGGGTGATCTCCAGGGGGACCTCGACCGGTCCCGTGCCGGTCGCCTCGCCGCGGACGCCCGGGCCGTGGACGGTGATCCGGGCGGCCGGGCCCTCGGTCGTGACCCGCAGGATCTGGCGCGGGGCGGACTCGGGGCCGACGAACAGGTCGGTGGTCTCGACGGCGGTGATGGTGACCGGCACGGGGTGGTTCCTTTCCGGAGGTCCGAGGGGCCGCAGGTCCGAGGGGCCGAAGGTCCGCAGGCCCGAAGGCCCGAAGGCCCGAAGGGGCTGCCCGGGCTACGCGCCCCAGGCCTCGAACTCGTAGACGCGGGCGGCCGGGTCCGTGGTCTGGGTCGGCTTGGTGACCACCAGCCGAACGTAGCGGGCGGTCGTGTTCACCGGGTGCGTGGTCGTGCCGGCGGTGTTGCCGGTGACGGACGCGACCGTCGTCCAGGGGTCGGTGGTGTTCGACCGGACCTGGACGGAGAAGTCCCGGGTGTTGTACGAGGAGCTCTCACCGCCGGCCGAGGCGTGCTTGACCACGAACTTGGACAGTCGCTTCGCCGAACCGAGGTCCACCTCGAGCCACTTGGCGGAGCTCAGGGTGCACCACTTGTCGCTGGTGCCGCCGCTGACGCTGCCGTTGACGGCCTTGGCCGCCCCTTCGTTGGTGTTGCACTGGCCGGAGGCGGTGGCCGGGCGGTTCAGCGCCAGGTTGGTCGAGGCCGGCGGGGTCGTGGTCCAACTCACGGTCGTGGAAGCCGCGTTGGACCGCCCGTAGGTGGTGGACACCGCTTCCACGTCCAGCGTGGTGGCGCTCTCGGTGCCGGCCCGGTCGAGCCGCCCGACGAAGTAGGCGTCGTTGGGCGTCGCGCCGAGGAAGGTCCGGCTGCCGTCGGCGTTGCGCCGGTACACCTCGTAGTGGTGGACGTTGCCGCCGGGCGCCGCCGTCCAGGACAGCCGCAGCGACTGGCTGCTGCCCGCCGTCACGTCGCTCGCACCGAGCACGGTCAGGCCGCTCGGCGCCGCTGGCTTCTCCACCGACCCGTCGTAGACGGCGACTTGGCCGACCCGGAGATCGTACGAGGGGGCGGCCCCTTCGACCCGCAGGGCGATCTGGGCTATCGTGCGGCCCGCGTACGGGGAGAGGTCGAGGGAGTGCCGCTCCCACCCGGTGCCGGAGTCGGCGCCGACGTCGATCGTGGTGTAGGTGTTCGGCGCGTCGGTGAACGCGACGGCCGCCTTGAGCCCGGTGGGCCCGGCGGCCGGGGTCTTGACCACCAGGTCCAGCTTGGTGGTCGCCGCGACCGGCAGCTTGGTCTGGTACAGCCGCACGGTGTTGGCGGCGTCGAGGGTGCCGGTCAGCCGCAGCGAGGAGCCGCCCTGGTAGGCGTCGGTGAAGTCGACGGACGGGGTGAGCTTGCTGCCGGCCGAGTCGACCACCCAGCGGTAGGTGGGCGGGACGTCCTGGAGCGACAGGTTGTTCCAGCCGCCGGTGGCGACCCGGGTGCCGCCCGCGTTGTAGAAGTCGCCCTGCCCGGTGGAGAAGTTGGTGACGAAGGGCTTGGCGGTGATCGGCGAGGACTCGGCGACGTAGCCGGCCAGGCCGGGCCAGCTCGACGAGAGGTCGGTCCGGGACGGGTCGTTGTTGGCGCCGACCCAGTAGCGGGAGTCCTTGGCGTAGAAGTCGGCGCGGTCGGTGGCGGACTTCCAGGTCCACTCGGGGCGGTAGAGGCCGAGCGAGGTGGTGTGCGGCTTGCCGGTGGGGAAGAGGGTGTTCCAGTCCACGCCGGTGTTGTAGCCGTTGGCCTCGGTGTCGATGCCGGAGTAGAGGTCGTACTCGCTGCGGCCGAGCTGCCGGGCGAGCGTCCGGGAGGAGTTCAGTCCGCTCGCCGACCAGCCGAAGTTCAGGAACATCGAGTCCGAGACGCGCTTCGAACCGTCCTGCAGGAAGGGCGAGTTGGCCGAGGTCAGGGCGTTCTGCCAGTCGACCGCGCCGTCGGTGGTCATCGCGTCGTACCACATGAACTCGGTGCCGCTCTGCGCCTTGGTGTACTGCATCAGGTTGCGCAGCTCGCCGGCCAGGGCCGAATCGCCGCCGCCGGTCTCCTGGTTGATGAACCAGCCGTCGAAGCCGTAGTACTGCGCGGCCTGGGCGAGCTTGTCGGCGACGGGGTAGCGGCTGCCGGACTTCTGGACGAAGTCGCGCACCCACTGGAGCTGGCCGCCGTACGCGCCGGGCGGGAAGAAGACGGTGCCGTAGACCTTGACGCCGTTGCGGTGGGCCGCGTCGATGACGGTCGGGTTGGGGGCGAGGATCAGGCCCTCCCCGGCCGAACCGCCCCAGAACACCAGCTTGTCGACGTACTGCCAGTAGCCGAAGGCGTAGTAGTTGGGGTCGGCGGAGCCCTGCGAGGGGTTGTCGGAGGTGGGGCCGAAGGAGACCAGCGAGGCGATCTTGCCCTCGCCGGTGCGGGCGTTGGGGTTGGCCTTGAGCGCCGGGTCGCTGGTGCGCGGCTGGAGCGGGACGCGGGAACGGTTGAAGCGGGCGTCCGGGTCGGTGGCCGGGTCCCAGTTCAGGATCGTGCTGGGGTACCAGTACGAGGCGAAGGGCTGGCTGCCCGGGCCGGCCGTGGCGGCGGTGCCGCCGGCGGCTGCCGAGTCGGCGGGGGAAGCCGGTGCGGCGGCCGGTCTCGGTTCGGCCCGGGCCGCGGGGGCGGTGGTGGTCAGTGCGGCCGTCGTGAGGACGGCGCCGAGCAGCAGGGGGAGGCGTCGTGACATGCGGTGGCTCCGATCGAGCGGAGGAGGTGGGGGCGGGCCCGCCGGCAGCGGCGGGCCCGCCCGGGTGCATGCGGGCGTGGCGGTGCTCATCGAGGGGAATTCAACGAACATGACAACGAGCGGTGCACAGGACCGGACCCCCTCGGCGCAGCGAGGCTAAACCGGTTCAGAACCGCTGTCAACGACTCGCGCGGCAACCACACCGGCCGGTGCGGACGACGCGGCACCGGGCGGTGCGGTGGACTCCCGCACGGTCAGCCGCGGCGTGGGCATCTGCAGGTCGCGCCCGGGCCCGGCCCCGTCCAGCGCCTCCAGCAGGCTGCGGGCGACCTGCTCGCCGAGCGCGAAGGTGTCCCGGCTGAGCGCGGTCAGCGGCGGGTGGACGATCCGGGCGAGCACCGAGTCGTCGAAGGAGACGATCGAGAGCTCGCCGGGCACCGCGACGCCCATCTCCCCGGCCACGCCGAGCCCGGCGACGGCCATCACGTCGCTGTCGTAGACGATCGCGGTGGGCCGCCTGGCGCGGGAGAGCAGGGTGCGGGTGGCGGCCGCGCCCTCGGCGTCGCTGAAGTCGGTGGGCACCGACACGGCCTCCTCCAGGCCGAGCCGGCGCGAGGCGTCGCGCAGGGCGCGGATCCGCCGCTGGGTGTGCTGGAAGTGCGGCAGCCCGGCCAGGTGGGCGATCCGGCGGTGCCCGATGGCGGCCAGGTAGTCGACGATGGAGAGCATCGCCTCCCGGTCGTCGGCCCAGATCCGCAGCTGGTTGCCGCCCTTGCCGGGCCCGCCCAGCACGACGGCGGGCAGCCCGAGCTCGTCCAGCACCGGCAGCCGCGGGTCCTTGACCTGCAGGTCGACCACGATGAAGCCGTCGACCCGGTGTTCGGAGGCCCAGCGGCGGTAGACCTCGATCTCCGCGGCGGTGTCCTCGACCACCATCAGGTGCATCGCGACGGAGCCCACCGAGAGCACCGCCTGCAGCCCGGAGAGCAGGTGGCTGAAGAACGGCTCGACGCCGATGGTGCGGGCCGGGCGGGCGATCACCAGCCCGACGGCGTCGGCCCGGGCGCCGCCGAGGGCGCGGGCGGCGCTGTGCGGGCGCCAGTTCATCTCCTCGGCGACCCGCAGGATCCGGTCCCTGGTCGCCTCGCTCACGCCCGGGCGGCCGTTGAGCGCGAAGGAAACCGCGCCCTTGGAGACACCGGCCTGGCGGGCGATGTCGGCGATCGTCGGTCTGCCCACAGGACCCGACTCCTCTCTTGACATCCAAGTTTAGGCGGGAGCATAGTCCCTGCCAGAGCTAGACCGGTTTAGTTAGCCATGTTCCGGAATGCGGCACAAGCCCCGTCGGCGGCCACGTCGCAGCGCTGCCTGCGGCCCTCTCGGCAGCCGTGCCGACAGCCCTGCCGACAGCCGTGTCGGCAAGGACCCGACGGACCCGAGCACCCCCCGAGCTCAGCACGATCCCCCACCCACCCTCAGGACCGGGAGACCCTCATGCGCAGAATCTGGGCGGCACTGACGACAACGGCCTTCACCGCGGCCGCGCTCACCGGCTGCGGACTCGGCTCCGGCGACACCAAGAACAGCGACAGCGTGGCGAGCGCGGCCGCCACCGGCGAGGTCAAGGGCAAGGTCTCGCTCCAGACCTGGGCGCTCAAGCCGAAGTTCACCGACTACATGCAGGGGGTGATCGACGGCTTCAAGAAGAAGTACCCCGGTGTCGAGGTCGAGTGGCTCGACCAGCCCGGCGAGGGGTACTCCGACAAGGTGCTCAGCCAGGCCGCCGCCGGCACCCTGCCCGACGTGGTCAACCTCCCGCCCGACTTCGCCCTCCCGCTCGCGAGGAAGGACCTCCTGCTGGACGTCGCCAAGGCCGACCCGAAGCTCGCCGAGGAGTACGTCGCCGGCGGCGTCGACGCCTACCGCTTCGTCGGACAGCAGGGCACCTTCGGCTACCCCTGGTACCTCAACACCGATGTGAACTACTGGAATTCGGAACTCCTCACGAAGTACGGCCTGGACCCGAAGAAGCCCCCGACCTCCCTGGACGAACTCATCGCCCAGGCCCGGGTGATGAAGGAGAAGTCCGGCGGCCAGACCTATCTGATGAGCCGCAAACCGGGCATCGGCGACCTCTACAACGCCGGTGTGAAGATCATGTCCGACGACGGCCGGACCTTCACCTTCAACACCCCCGAGGCCGCCGCGCTGCTCGACAAGTACCGCGACGCCTTCAAGGACGGCCTGCTCCCCAAGGACGTGCTGACCAACACCTACGCCGGCAACTCCAAGCTGTTCAACGCGGGCACCGCCGCCTGGACCACCGCCGGCGCCAACCACATCACCAGCCTCGCCGTCGACAACCCGACCCTCGCCCCGAAGGTCGTCCCCTCCCCCGCGCTGGACACCCCGCCGCTGTACGTCCAGGGCGTGTCCATCCCGAAGAGCACCAAGAACCCGGCCGCCGCGGTCGCCCTGGCCCGCTGGGTCACCAACGCCGAGAACCAGGCCGCCTTCGCCCACCTGACCAGCATCTTCCCGTCCACCAAGGCCTCGGCCGGGGACCCGTTCTTCAGCAAGAGCGACGGCACCAACGCGGGCGACGCCAAGGTCATCGCCTTCGCCTCGCTGGCCAAGGCCAAGCTGATCCAGCCCGTCCAGGTCGACGACGCGATGAGCACCGTCATCAACCAGCAGATCGCCCTGGCCATCAGCGGCGACGCGAGCTCCAAGCAGGCGCTGGACACCGCCGTGGAGCAGTGCAACAGGCTGCTCAAGGGCTGACCTCCGGACGTAGCCCCCCGGACGGACCTCCCCCGTCACAACCGTCAGACCCGTCACACCCGGTACCGGCGGAACGGCGGAGCGGCGGGCCCCCTACCCGCCGCTCCCGGGAACAGCGCTCCCGGGAACGACCCGCACCACCCCAGGCCCCAGGAAGGCATCGGCATGACCCACCGGCGTTGGTTCACCCCCTGGCTGCTCGCCGGGCCCGCGATCGTCTGGCTGGCCGTGTTCAACCTCTGGCCGGCCGTCAACACGGTGATCCTGTCCTTCACCAACGCCAAGCCGCTGGGCGGCGGGCGGTTCACCGGCCTGGAGAACTACGGCCGCCTCCTGGACGACGAACAGCTCGCCGACGCCCTGCTCAACAGCATCGTCTTCATGCTGGTCTGCCTGCCCCTGCTGACCGTGCTGCCACTGCTGCTGGCCCTGCTCGTCCAGCGGAAGATCCCCGGCATCACCTTCTTCCGCACCGCGTTCTACACCCCGGTGATCGCCTCCGCCGTCGTGGTGGCGGTGGTCTGGGGCTGGGTGCTGGACGACCGCGGGCTGGTCAACGGCCTGCTCCGGCAGACCGGGCTGGCCGGCTCCCCGGTCTCCTTCCTCACCGACCGCTGGCTGCTGCTGTTCAGCGCGATCGCCCTGACCGTCTGGAAGGGCCTCGGCTACTACATGGTCATCTACCTGTCCGCCCTCGGGAACGTCCCGCGCGAACTGCACGAGGCGGCGGCGGTGGACGGCGCCGGGTCGGTGCGCCGGTTCTGGCACATCACCCTGCCCGGGGTGCGGCCCACCATGATCCTCATCTCGGCGCTGATCTCGGTGAGTTCGCTGCGCGTCTTCTCCGAGCTGTACGTGCTCTCCAACGGCCAGGGCGGCCCCGGCGGGCGGGACATGTCGGTGGTGATGCTGATCCAGATGTACAGCCGCGGCTTCAACGGCCACCTCGGCTACGCCTCGGCGCTCAGCCTGCTGCTGTTCCTCGTCACCCTCGGCCCGATGCTGTTCCTGATGCGCCTGAACCGGAAGGCGGCCTGAACCCGTGACCACCCTCCCGACGAAGACGACCCCCCAGGGCGCCCAGGACACCACCGAGAAGACCAAGCACAGCAAGGCCACGAGGGGCGCCCGGGGCTTCAACACCCCCTCCCCCGGCGGCATCGCCGTCCGCTACCTGCTCCTGCTGCTCGTCCTGCTCCTGGTCATCGGCCCGTTTCTGTGGCAGCTGTCCACCTCCCTCAAGGGCCCCGCCGAGGACGTCTACTCCCGCACCCCGGTCTTCCTGCCCGACCAGCCCACCCTCGACAACTACGGCAAGGTCGCCGACACCGTCCCGGTGTGGACCTACGCGCTCAACTCGGTGCTCGTCGCCGCGGTCTGCATCACCGGCAACGTGGTCGGCTGCACCCTGGCCGGCTACGCGCTCGCCCGGCTGCGCTTCCGCGGCGCCAGGCTCGTCCTCGGCCTGTTCCTCGCGACGCTCGTCCTGCCCGGCGAGGTCACCATCGTCTCCCAGTACGTGCTGGTGCGCGGCCTCGGCCTGGCCGACACCCTGGCCGGGGTGGCGCTGCCGGGCTCGATCGCCATGCTCAACGTGCTGCTGATGCGCACCGCCTTCGCCGCCGTGCCGGCCGAGCTCGACCAGGCCGCGCTGGTGGACGGCGCCAACGTCTGGCAGCGGCTGTGGCACGTCGGCCTGCCCAACGTGCGCGGCATGATCAGCGTGATCGTGATCTTCACCTTCATCGGCGCCTGGGACGACTTCCTCTGGCCGCTGATCGTGCTCAACGACCCGCAGAAGTACACCCTGACCGTCGGACTCCAGTACCTCAACGGCACCTTCTCCGCCAACCCCCGGCTGATCGCGGCCGGCACCATGATCGCCTTCCTGCCGATCGTCGTGGTGTTCGGCCTCTGCCAGCGCTTCTTCTTCAGAGGTGTCGAGGAGGGAGCCGTCAAGGGATAGCCCCGCCGGCCCGTACGCCCCGTACGCCCCCGTACGCCCCACCGAGTCGAGGAAGCCCCCCGATGACCACCGCCCCCCGCTTCGGCGTCAACTACACCCCCAGCGTCGGCTGGTTCCACCACTGGCTCGACTTCGACCTCGACGCCGTGTGCGCCGACTTCGACTCCATCGCCGCCCTCGGTCTGGACCACGTCCGGGTCTTCCCGCTCTGGCCGGTGTTCCAGCCCAACCGCGCCCTGGTCCGCCCGCGCGCCGTCGAGCAGCTGACCGCCCTGGTGGACGCGGCCGGGGAGCGCGGGCTGGACGTCGCGGTGGACGGGCTGCAGGGTCACCTGTCGAGCTTCGACTTCCTGCCCTCCTGGACCCGGACCTGGCACCGGCGCAACCTCTTCACCGACCCCGAGGTCGCCGACGGCCAGGCCGCCTACCTGCGCACCCTCGCCGGGGCGCTGCGCGAGCGGCCCAACTTCCTCGGGATGACGCTCGGCAACGAGATCAACCAGTTCTCCGGGGACCCGCACCCCGACCCGGACCGGGCCACCCCCGCCGAGGCCGAGGCCTGGCTGCGCCGGATGCTGGCGGCCTGCGAGACCGGCGCCCCCGGCCGGCTGCACCTGCACGCCTCCTACGACGCCGCCTGGTACCTGGACGGGCACCCGTTCACCCCCTGGCACTCGGCCCGGATCGGCGCCGCCACCGCCGTGCACTCCTGGGTGTTCAACGGCACCGCGCAGCGCTACGGCCCGCACTCCACGGCCACCGCGCAGCACGCCGCGTACCTGGTCGAGCTCTCCAAGGCCTGGGCGGACGACCCGGCCCGCCCGGTCTGGCTGCAGGAGGTCGGCGCGCCCGCCCCGCACATCGCCCCGGACGACGCGGCCCGCTTCACCGGCGCCACCGTCGAGGCCGTGCTGGACTGCCCGGACCTGTGGGGCGTCACCTGGTGGTGCTCGCACGACGTGGACCGCTCGCTCGCCGACTTCCCCGAACTCGAGTACAGCCTCGGCCTGTTGACCACCGACCGGAAGGTCAAACCGGCCGGCGCCCGGCTCGCCGAGGCCGCCGCCGAGGCCCGCCGCTCCTGGCGGCCGCCGAAGCCGCGCGGCACCGCCGTGGTGGTCGCCACCGGCGACGAGGTGACCTCGCCGAAGCGCTCGGTCTGCGGCCCCGGCGGCCCGGTGTACGAGGCGTTCATGCGCCTCGCCGAGGCGGGTGCCCGCCCGACCGCCGTCCTCGCCGAACGCGCCGGGGACCGCGAGCACCTGGCCGCGCGCGGTATCACCGACGTGGTCCACCCCTCCCACCTACGTTCTCTCTAGACGTACGTTCTCCCTGAACGCCGCTGTCCCTCAGCCACGCAACGGAGCCCGCTGACATGCACGATGACCGCACCCTCGTCGAGTCCCGTCTCAAGCGCGTCCTGGACGAGCGCATCCGTCCGGCCGTGTACCCCGAGTCCGTCCCGCTGGAGGTCGGCATCTGGACGGCGCCCGGCGAGCCCGTCCCGGTCGCCGAGGGCCTGGCCGCGCCGCGCGCCCCGATCGCGGTCGGCGACGCCTGGGGCGCGCCCTGGAGCACCAGTTGGATCACCGTCACCGGCACCGTGCCCGAGGCCTGGGCGGGCCGCACCGTCGAGGCGCTGATCGACCTCGGCTTCGACGCCAACATGCCCGGCTTCCAGTGCGAGGGCCTGGTCTACCGCCCGGACGGCACCCCGGTGAAGGGCCTCAACCCGCAGAACCAGTGGGTGCGGATCGCCGCCCCGGCGGCCGGCGGCGAGCAGGTGCTGCTGCACGTCGAAGCCGCCGCCAACCCGGTCATCCTGGACTACCACCCCTTCCTGCCGACCGAGTTGGGCGACAGGGAGACGGCCGGCGACCGGCCGCAGTACAGGCTGGCCCGGATGGACCTCGCCGTCTTCGACGAGACGGTCTGGCAGCTGGTGCTGGACCTGGAGGTGCTCGGCGAGCTGATGGCCGAGCTGCCGGTGGAGGGCGCCCGCCGCTGGGAGCTGCTGCGGGCGATCGAGCGGGCCCTCGACGCGGTCGACCTCCAGGACGTCAACGGCACGGCCGCGGCCGCCCGTTCGGAGCTGGCGGGCGTGCTGGCCGCGCCCGCCGTGCCGTCCGCGCACCGGATCAGCGCGATCGGCCACGCGCACATCGACTCGGCCTGGCTGTGGCCGCTGCGCGAGACCGTCCGCAAGGTGGCCCGTACCACCGCCAACATGACGGCGCTGCTGGAGGACGAACCGGACTTCCTCTACACCATGTCCCAGGCGCAGCAGTTCGCCTGGATCAAGGAGCACCGCCCCGAGGTGTACGCCCGGGTCCGGAAGGCCGTCGCCGAGGGCCGGTTCGTCCCGGCGGGCGGCATGTGGGTCGAGTCCGACACCAACATGCCGAGCTCGGAGGCGATGGCCCGGCAGTTCGTGCACGGCAAGCGGTTCTTCCTGGACGAGTTCGGGGTGGAGAACCACGAGGCCTGGCTCCCGGACACCTTCGGCTTCACCGGCGGCCTGCCGCAGATCATCCGCAACGCGGGCTCCAAGTGGCTGCTGACCCAGAAGATCTCGTGGAGCCAGGTGAACAAATTCCCGCACCACACCTTCCTCTGGGAGGGCATCGACGGGACCCGGATCTTCACCCACTTCCCGCCCGTGGACACCTACAACTGCTCCATGAAGGGCAGCGAGATCGCCCACGCGGCAAGGAACTTCAAGGACAAGGGGGTGGCCAGCCACTCGCTCGCCCCGACCGGCTGGGGCGACGGCGGTGGCGGCACCACCCGCGAGATGGTGGCCAAGGCGGCCCGGCTGAGGGACCTGGAGGGCTCGGCCACCGTCCGCTGGGAGAAGCCCGCCGAGTTCTTCGCCAAGGCCGAGGCCGAGTACCCGAACCCGCCGGTCTGGGTCGGCGAGCTCTACCTGGAGCTGCACCGGGCCACCCTGACCAGCCAGGCGAAGACCAAGCAGGGCAACCGGCGCAGCGAGAACCTGCTGCGCGAGGCCGAACTCTGGTGCACCACCGCCACTTTGCGCACCGGCGCGGAGTACCCGTACGAGCGGCTGGACCGGATCTGGAAGACCGTGCTGCTGCACCAGTTCCACGACATCCTGCCCGGCTCGTCCATCGCCTGGGTGCACCGCGAGGCCGAGGCGACGTACGCGGCGCTGGCCAAGGAGCTGGTGGAGCTGATCGCGTCGGCCCAGCGGGCCCTCGCCGGGGATCACCGGGGCCGGCACGAGCTGGTGTTCAACGCGGCGCCGCACCCGCGCTCCGCCGTCCCGGCCGGCGGGGCCGCCGTGGTGGCTCCGCCGGCGGAGGGCTGCACGCTGACCGAGCGCCCCGAGGGCGGCTACCTGCTGCGCAACGGCCTGCTGGACGTCGTGGTGGACGCCGACGGCCTGATCGCCTCGGCGGTCGAGGTCGCGAGCGGCCGGGAGACCGTCGCCCCCGGCACCCGCGCCAACCTGCTGCAACTGCACCCGGACTTCCCGAACATGTGGGACGCCTGGGACGTCGACCAGTTCTACCGCAACACCGTCACCGACCTGACCGGCGTGGACTCGCTCACCGTCTTCGCGGAGACGGCCGAGAAGGTCTCCGTCCGGGTCGTGCGCTCCTTCGGCTCGTCCACCGCCGTCCAGACGCTCACCCTGCGGGCGGGCGAGCAGCGCCTGGACATCGAGACCCTGGTGGACTGGCACGAGACCGAGAAGTTCCTCAAGGCCGCGTTCCCGCTGGACGTCCACACCGAGCGCTACGCCGCCGAGACCCAGTTCGGCCACCTCTACCGGCCCACCCACACCAACACCAGCTGGGACGCCGCCAAGTTCGAGGCCTGCAACCACCGCTTCGTCCACTTCGACGAGCCCGGCTGGGGCGTCGCCCTGGTCACCGCCTCCACCTACGGCCACGACGTCACCCGCGCCGTGCGCGCCACCGACGGCGGCACCACCACCACGGTCCGCTTCTCGCTGCTGCGCGCCCCGCGCTTCCCCGACCCGAAGACCGACCAGGGCCTGCACCGGTTCCGGCACGCCCTCGTCCCCGGCGCGGCGATCGGCGACGCCGTCCGCGAGGGCTACCGGATCGGCCTGCCCGAGCGGCGGGTCACCGGCACCGCCGAGCGGGTCGCGCCGCTGGTGGAGCTGGACCACGACGCGCTGGTGGTGAGCGCGGTCAAGCTCGCCGACGACCGCAGCGGCGACCTGATCGTCCGGGTCTACGAGGCCTCCGGCGGCCGTACCCGGGGCCGGCTGACCACCTCCTTCCCGCTCGCCGACGCCGTCCCCTGCGACCTGCTGGAGCGGCCCTGGGACGGCACCCGCGGCGAGGTGACGGTGGCGGACGGCGCGGTGCGGCTCGCGCTGCGCCCGTTCGAGCTGGTCACGCTGCGGCTGCGGGCCGCCGGGTAGCCGCCCCGCGCCAGGCTGTGCGCATGGAGTGGTACGGCCACTCCATGCGGCACGGCACGGCTGCTCCGCGCACGACGGCTGTTCTACGCTGTGCGGCGCCCCCGCCTCCCCGGCCGGGGCGCCGCCCCCTCCCTCTCCTGGAGCCCACCGTGCCTTCCACCCCGCTGTTCGCCGCCGTCGACGTCGGCGGCACCAAGATCGCCGGAGCGCTGGTCGACGGCGACGGCCGGCTCCGGCACCGGCTCCAGCTGCCCACCCCGGCGACCGAGCCCGGCCCGGCCGTGCTCGCCGTCGTCCACAAGGTGCTGGACGAACTCTCCGGCACCACCGACTGGCCCGCCGTGACCGCCCTCGGGATCGGCAGCGCCGGCCCGGTCGACCTCGCCGACGGCACCGTCAGCCCGGTCAACATCCCCGGCTGGCGCGGCTTCCCGCTGGTCGCCGAGGTCGCCGCGCACCCGGCGGTGGCCGCCCGCGCACTGCCCGTCCGCCTCGCCGGGGACGGCGTCGCGATGGCCGCCGCCGAGCACTGGCAGGGCGCGGCCCGGGGCGCCGACAACGCGCTCTGCCTGGTGGTGTCGACCGGGGTCGGCGCCGGACTGGTGCTCGACGGCGCCGTCCGCCCGGGCCCCAGCGGCAACGCCGGACACCTCGGGCACATCACCGTCGAGCTGGACGGCGAACCCTGCCCGTGCGGCTCCCGCGGCTGCCTGGAGGGCCTCGCCAGCGGCACCGCGATCGCCCGCCGGGCACTCGCCGGGGGCTGGCGGCCCGACGGCGAGGACCGCTCGGCGCGCGCCGTCGCCGCCTCCGCCGCCGCGGGCGACCCGGTCGCGCTCGCCTCCTTCGACCGCGCCGCCCAGGCCCTGGCCGCCGGCATCGCCGCCACGGCCGCCCTGGTGGACCTCCACCGGGTCGTCGTCGGCGGCGGCGTGGCCACCGCCGGCGACGTGCTGTTCGCCCCGCTCGCCCGCCACCTGGACCGCTACGCCGCCCTCTCGTACATCCGCGGCCTCGACGTGCGCCGCGCCGAACTCGGCACCGACGCCGGGCTGATCGGCGCGGCCGCGCTCTGCCGCTGAGGGCCTCCCCCTCCCGGAGCCACCGTGCCGCCTCCCTTCGCCCCGCTCCGCAACCCCGTCCGCCGGTACGCCTGGGGCTCGGCCACCGCCATCCCCGCGCTCACCGGGGCCGAGCCCGACGGCACCCCGCAGGCCGAACTGTGGCTGGGCGCGGAGCTGTTCCGGGCCACCACCGGACGGCCGCGGGCCACCCGGTAGCAGCGGGTCCGGCGCCCGTCAGACCGAGGTGGGGTGCCCGAACAGCAGGTCGTAGCCCTCCGGAAGCTGCTCGATCACCCGGTCGAGCAGGTCCCCGGGCACCAGGTCGGCCACGGTGCTGAGCACCGCCCCGATGTCCCACTGCGCCGTCGCCGGGGTCGCCCCGTCGATCCACCCGACCACGCCCAGGACGAAGCGCTCGGCGGTCAGCGGCTCGGCCGCGGGCCGGGCGTCGCGCAGCAGCGAGGCGTACGTCTCGGGCAGCGCGTCCGCGATCTCGCCCCGGTCGGCCCCCACCAGGTGCTCCCCGAGCAGGGCGAGCACGACCCGGGTGGCGTGGTCCGCCTCCGCCTCGCCCCGGTACTCGCCGCGCTCCACGACGCGGGCGCGGAAGTCCTCCCAGGAGATGGTCATCGCGTCCTCCTCAGGGTCGCCGGGGCCCGGCAGGACCGTCGGCGGCCCGCACCCCCTGGGCCGGGAGGTGACGTCCGCAGCCCGTGACCGGCGTGGGACGTGTCGGTGCCCGTGCTGCTCAGCGTAACTCGGCCCGGCGCCCCGGGAACCGGCCCGATGCCATCGGGCCCGGCCGGGCGCCGGGGATCCGGCCTGGCGGATCGACGCCGTTGTCGATCACGCCGCCGGCCCGGGGGCACCGCCCCGGGAACGGGCGCCGCTCGGGCGCTCCCGCCGTACGGGGGCGCTCAGCCCACCGAGGCGCGGCACCGCCGGCGCGGGCGCCGCGAGGGCGCGCCCCTGCCGACCACTCCGGGCACCACCCGCTGCGCCGGCGCCGTCGCCGTCGCGGTGGTCCGGGAGCCCTCGGCCCGCGCCGGGTCCGGCATAAACGCCGAGAGAAAGCTCCGCTCGTCCGGGCTGAGGGCGCGCGAACGCCCGGATTCGCGGTCCCGGGCGACCACCACGGTCCGCGCCCGCATAAACGTCAGCGCGTCCCGGCAGACATTCACCTCGACATGCGCGGAACTCCGTCCGAGCCGTTCCACGGTGAGCCGTACCGACAATGGGTCGGGGTGGTGGTGCAACTGCTCCAGATAATCGATCTCGTGCCGCGCGATAATGAATCCGGCGGAAAACAGCGATTCCCGGACGGCGGTCGCGTGGTGGCGGAACAGGTCGTAAATCCCCTCCTGGACGTAGCCGACCAGCCGGACGTTGTTGATGTGCCCGTTCTCGTCGACGTCGCTCCACCGGGTCGGGCAGGCCAGCACGTGCGCGCCCAGGTAGGCCGCGCTCACTGCTGCGTCAGCCCGGCGCCGGCCACCGCGGGGAGCAGCGCACGCTGCAACCTGGCGTAGTAGGCGGAGTGTTCGGCCGCCATCCGGGCCGCGGTCCAGCCCTCCTCGGCGGCCTCCGCCGCCGCCTGGACGACCAGGCTGTCGAGCACCGCGTCGACCGACCGGCACAGCTCGGCGACGGCCGCGAGCCGCTCGGTCACGACCGCCCCGCCGGCCGCGTTCCGGGACGGGAACGCGGCCAGCGAGTCCACCGCGAGCTGCAGATCGTCCAGGGTGTCCGGTCGGTTTTCCTCGGGGAAATTCCGCATGTTTTTCTCCAGGACTCAATCGGCCTTTACGGCCAGGTAGCTAGCGTTCGAATACACCGGATCGGTGTCGGCCCCCCGACGCCTTCGACGCTATCCCAGTCGACGGGGGTCGGCAGATCGTTTTCGGACCGCGACGGGAAACTGACTTCCATCGGAGTAGTTTGCCGGGGTACACAATATGCCCCATCAGCCGAACGCTGTCCGCAATTCGGGTGATATCACCGACTCGACGCCCAAGATCAACTACCGGCGGGCCCGGATCTGGTATCGGCCGTCCGGGGACCCGCTCGGCGGCCGCGGGCCGCGAGGACCGGCCCTAGAAGGCTCCCCACCAGCGCGCCTTGTACAGGTGCGTCCCGGGCAGCGCCCGGGTGCCCTCCGGCCGGTGCAGGGTGATCGCCCCAGTGCACCAGTCGCAGGGGGCGGTGTGTGCGGGGGTCACGGTGAGCAGGCGGCCGGTGCGGCCGGGTTCGTCGCCGACGCTCTTGACGTCCCGTTCGGCCGCCCGGTCGGCCAGCCGGACGCGGGTGAAGCGGTCCTCGGACGGGTCGTAGCTCCACAGGCCGGCCAGCGTGCTCACCCAGAACCGCCCGGGCGAGGCCAGCACGGGCGCCAGGTCGTGGCCGCCCCGGTCCGGCAGCGAGGTGCTCCGGGCGACGGTCAGGGTGGGCGCGGCCGGGGTGCCGCCGACCCGCAGCGCGGTCAGCGTGGTGGCGCCGAGCGCCCAGAGCAGCCCGGTCCGCGCGTCCCAGTGCACGCCGTGCGCGTCCGGCAGCAGGACCTCCGCGTACCCGGCGGCGCGCGGGCCCTGCGAGGCCGCGTACAGCCGCACCCAGCCGCCGGTGCTCGCGGCGACGGCGACGTTGCCGTCCGGCAGCAGCTCGATGCTGTGCGGGTTGGCGGCCGGCCCCAGGTCCGCCGCCCAGCGGGCCCGGCCGGTGGCGGTCTCCACCACGGCGGCCAGCCCGCCGGTGGCGGTCGTCAGCAGGTAGCGGCGGCCCTGCCGGATCCGGCTCTTCACCTCGTCCGGGTCCGTCCAGCTGCGCGCGGGCGCGAGGTCCGCCAACTCCGGTGCCCGGTCGGCACTCCAGCTCCAGATCACCGGCAACCGGTCCGGGCCGCGGTAGGCCGTCAGCCCCTCGGCGCTCTGCAGCACCAGCACCCGGCGGGAGGCCTGGTCGACGACGGCGACCTGCCGGCCGGGCGAGCGCGCCTCCGCCAGGGCGGCGGGCGCGCAGAGCAGCAGGGCGAGGCACAGGGCCGGCAGGGTTCTCCGCATCACGCCCCCACGGTGCGGGCCGCGGGGCGCCCCCGCACGACGGCACCGCCGAACGGCCGCGCTCCGTCCGGGGGGTGGTCCGGACGTGCGACGGACCCCCCGGGCCCGCGCGCCTACCGCCCGGCCACCAGGTCCGCGACCCGGGCGATCGGCGAGGTGGTCGCCCGCCCGGCCGCCTCCTGCCGGTCGGCGGCGTGGTACGCGGCGTACATCGCCTGCACCCCGAGCCAGCGCAGCGGTTCCGGCTCCCAGCGCCGTACGGTGTGCCCCACCCAGGGCAGCCGGGTCAGCTCGGTGTCGTGGCCGAGGACCAGGTCGCGCAAGGTCCGCCCGGCCAGGTTGGTCGTGGTCACCCCGCTGCCGACGTACCCGCCCGCCCAGCCGAGCCCGGTCACCCGGTCCAGCTCCACGGTGGCGCACCAGTCCCGGGGGACGCCGAGCACGCCCGCCCAGGCGTGGTCGATCCGGGCGTGCGCGGCGGCGGGGAAGAAGCGGTTCAGGATCGCGCGCAGCTGGCGCACCGTCTCCACCTGGGTGGAGCCGTCCGAGTCCGTCCGCGAGCCGAAGCGGTACGGCACGCCCCGCCCGCCGAGCGCGATCCGGTCGTCGGCGGTGCGCTGCGCGTACATGTAGGCGTGCGCGAAGTCGCCCAGCACCTCCCGGCCCTGCCAGCCCGCGTCCGCCCAGAACCCGGCGGGCAGCGGCTCGGTGGCGACCATCGCGGAGTTCATCGGCAGCCAGGTGCGCTTCTCCCCGCGCAGCCCGGCGGTGAACCCCTCGGTGGCGCGCAGCACCCGGTCGGCGGTGACGGTGCCGAGCGGGGTCACGGCCCGCGGCTTGCGGTAGGCGCTGCCCGGGAGGATCGCGGTGACGGTCGTGCCCTCGTACACCTCGACGCCGAGCTCCCGCACCACCCGGGCCAGGCCGCGGACCAGCTTCGCCGGCTGGACGCGGGCGCCGTACGGGCTCCAGCAGCCGCCGAGGGTGCCGGCCACGGCGATCCGGTCGCCCGCCTCCCCGGCTCCCAGCAGCTCCACCCGGCCCTCGCCGTACGCCCGCTCGCCCTCGACGAAGGCCCGCAGCCGCTCCAACTGCGGCTTGCTGCGCGCCACTTCGAGGACGCCGCCGCGCACCACGTCCGCGTCGATCCGCTCGGCCGCGGCGATGTCCACGACCTCCCCGACCGCGTCGTCCATCATCCGCTGCATCGCCGCCGCACGCCCCTGCCCGTACCGCTTGGCGAACGCCCCGCGGCCCGCGAAGCCGTTGTACAGCCAGCCGCCGTTGCGCCCGGAGGCGCCGTAGCCGCAGAACCGCTGTTCCAGCAGGGCGATCCGCAGCGAGGGGTCGGCCTTCTTCAGGTAGTAGGCGGCCCAGAGGCCGGTGTACCCGCCGCCGACGACACAGACGTCGACGTCCCGGTCTCCCGGCAGCGCGGGGCCCGGCTCCGGCACCCCACTCGCCGCGTACCAGAACGACACCTCGCCGTTGACCGCCGCCACCGGAACCTCCCACACCCTCGCTGACCTGCCCGGACGCTACCCCGGCCGATCGGCCCGAACCACCCTCCACACTGCCAGGATCGCCGGCCGCGACCAGCCACCCTGTCAGTCCCCGTCAGTCCCTCTCAGCCCCCAGCAGGTCCAGCGCCCGCGTCCAGCTGTACGACCCCGGCACGAAGTCCGCGACCCGCACCCCCATCCGCCGCAGCTTCGCCAGGCTCTCCTCGTACGCGGGGTGCGCCGCCTGCGCCGGGCTCAGGCAGGGCTGCACCGCCACCGGGACGCCCCAGCCGTACGACTCGCAGAGGATGCCGAGCGCGAGCGTGTCCGAGATGCCCAGGACCCACTTGTTGATCGTGTTGAACGTCGCCGGGGAGACCACGATCGCGTCCGGATCCGGCAGCGGCCGCGGGTCGCCCGGCTTCCGCCACGCGGACCGGATCGGAAACCCCGTCTGCGCCGTGATCGCATCGGCGTCGATGAACCCCATCGCGTTCGGCGTCGCCACCACCCCCACGTCCCAGCCCCGCTCCTGCGCGGCCGCGACCAACTCCCCCACCCCACCGGCCACTCCGGCCGCGCACACCACGACGTACAGCACCGGCTTCCGCACTTCCGACACCCCTGGATTCCCCTCTCCCGACCCACCTGCGGATCCCAGAACAGTAAGCTGCCCGCATGGTGCGCTCCGTGGTCTTCGACATCGGCGAGACGCTCATCTCCGACGACCGCTACTGGTCCGACTGGGCTCGCTGGCTCGGCGTCTCACCCCACCTCATGTCCGCCCTCGTCGGTGCCGTGGTGGCCCAGGGCCGCGACAACGCCGACGCCATCCGCATCCTCCGCCCGGGCGCCGACATCGCCGCCGAATGGCGCGCCCGCCGGGCCGCCGGCCACGGCGAACACCTCGACGAGACCGACCTCTACCCCGACGTCCGCCCCGCCCTCCGCCGCCTGCGCGAGGCGGGTCTGTGGGTCGGCATCGCGGGCAACCAGCCCGCCGCCGTCTCCGGCCTGCTCACCGGCCTGGCGGTACCCGCCGACGCCATCGCCACCTCCGCCGAGTGGGGCGTCTCCAAACCGTCGGCGGGCTTCTTCGACCGCATCCTCACCTGGGCCCCCGGCGCACCGCACGAGATCCTCTACGTCGGCGACCACCCCGCCAACGACATCACCCCCGCCCGCAAAATGGGTCTCCGCACCGCCCACCTCCGCCGAGGCCACATCGGCCTCACCGCCCAGGCCCCCGAAGCGGATTGGACCGTCGACTCCCTCACCACCCTCGCCGACCTCCTCACCGCCGCCACACCGTAGACCGTCACAGCCGCCCCACCCCGAGATCGGCGTGCACCACCTTCCCGAAGGACTCCACCGCCACCCCCCAACGCCCCCGGGTGAGCGCGTGGATCAACGCCAACCCCCGATGCCCCTCCTCGTCACACCCCGCAACCATCAGCACCGGCAACGTCCGAGAGCCGTCCCGCACCGCCACCCGCACCGTCCGGTCCGTGACACGGCGGACGGAGACGGTCATCCGCGTCAGACACCCCGTCTTCACCGCGTTCGCCACCAGCTCACTGACAATCAGTTCCGCCGTGTCCACCAGCTCCGGCAGTTCCCATTCACTCAACTTCTCCCGCACCACCCGCCGGGCCGCAGCCGCCGACGAGGGCAGATACGGCAGGAGAGCCGTAGCCGGGAGGGGCTTCCGGCCTGGAGGTGCAACCGGCAGGACCCGCAGGGGACAGCGGGCCACTACACGTTTCGGCTCGACGGGTTGACTCGTCACAGGTTGCTCCTCAGTGGGATCGGGGGCCTCGCCGCTCACCCAACCCACTGCCGCCCCACTCCAAGGACTCCGATCCGGTGACTCCGAGTCGGAGTCACCGGACTCTCCGTGGCCGTAGGATCGAGTCCCGCATCCGAGGGAGCGAGCAGTGGACCGTCATCCGGACCCGCGTCAGATCATCGCGGGCCTCCTCGACAACCAGCGCTTCCTGGCAGCGTGTGCGGCTCGCGACATGGGAACCGTATTCCGCCTCCTGAACTCCCGCGGCGTCAGCACCCGTCGTCTGGCCGCGACCGTCGACATCACCCAAGGCAGGCTCTACGACTACCTGAACGGCAAGACCCGTGTGGAGAAGCTTGCGATGTTCGAGCAGATCTCCGACGCGCTCCACATCCCCGGCCGTCTCCTCGGCCTCGCCCGACGGCCCTGGGAACCACCGATCTCCCCGTCCGGGCCACCAGCGCCCGTCTCCTGCCACCCTGCGGCCGACGACCTCACCGCTCTGGAGGCCTTCCGCGCCGCCGACCGGCAGACCGGAGGCGGTCGGCTCTATTCCGCAGTCCTCCGACACCTGTCCGGTCACGTGGCCCCCCGCCTGGTCGACGTCGGCAGTAGTCCTCGGGTGTTCGCCACCGCCGCAGCGCTCACCGAGATGGCCGGGTGGATGGCGCACGACTCGGGCCGTGACGAGATCGCCGCGCACCACTTCACCAGGGCGTTCGCGCTCGCGAAAGCAGCGGGCGACCCGTCGCTGGCTGCCCACGTCGCCGCCAGCACCAGCCACCTGGCCCTCCAGGACGGCGATCCGTCCACGGCCGCCCACTGGGCGACGGCCGGCATCGGCCTTGCCCGCCAAGGCCCTCACCTGCCGAATCTGGTGGCCCGCCTGCACGCCGCACTGGCCCGGGCGCTCGCCGCCTCCGGCCAATCCGGCTCCGCCGTCCGCTCACTCGATCTCGCCCGAGCAGCCCTCACCGTCCGGGCCGACGAGTCGCACCCGTGGTTGAGCCCGTTCGACCTCGCAACCCTCGCCGGCGATTCAACGCTGGTCTTCGCAGACCTCGGACGGCACGCCGACGCCCTCCGATCTGCCGAGCAGGCAGTAGCCCTCCGCGAGGAGGGCCGCACGCGTTCGCTGGCCTTCAGTCGGATCTCCCTTGCCCGCGCCCACGTCCAGTGCGGCAACCTGGACGCTGCGGTGTCGGTCGGCACCGACCTCCTCGCCACCAGCCCCACCCTCGGATCCGTACGGGTCGTCGACCAACTCGCCGATCTCGCCGGACTACTCCGCAGGCACCATGACTACGCCCCCGTGCGGGGATACCTGGCACGATTCGATGAAGCGAGCAGGACGCGACTGCTCCTGCTCGCCGACATCATCCCGGAGCCACGGGGAGGTTCATCGTGAGGCCCGTACCCACCGACGCCGATGCCTGGAACGCCTACCTCGCCGAGGGCAACGCGAAACAGGCCCGCAAGCGCGTCTCCGCCGACGTCATCCTGCGTGACGATCGCGGCCGCGTCCTCACCGTCAACCCGACCTACAAGGAGGGCTGGGACCTACCCGGCGGCATGGCCGAAGCCGACGAGCCGCCCGACCGTGCCGCCGTTCGCGAGCTGAGAGAGGAACTGGGTCTCACCATCACCGTCCGCCACCTCCTCGTCGTGGACTGGGTTGCGCCGCACGGGCCTTGGGACGACCAGCTCGCCTTCATCTTCGACGCCGGCACCCTCTCCCCCACGATCGCCGCCACCCTCCGCCCGCACGACGACGAACTCTCCGAAGCCCTCTTCCTCCCGGGCCCCGAGGCAGCCGCCCGACTCCGGCCCCGCCAACGCGCCCGCCTCCAGGCCGCGCTGCGAGCACTCGCCGACGGCCAGACCCGCTATCTACACAACGGAGCAGAGCCGTGGCAGATTTGAACCGATCCGACGACGACACTCAGGCGAAGGGCACCGCCGGCTATCTCCTCGAAATGGGGATGCTCAAGCGCGCGAAGCGGTCCGGCTGGTGGATAGCCGGGGTGAAGGATCCGGAGACGATTGCCGAACACTCGTTCCGTGCCGGCGTCGTCGGGGCGGTGCTCGCGATGATGGAGGGCGCCGACCCGGCCAAGGTCGCGCTGCTCTGCCTCTTCCATGACACCCAGGAGACCCGGATCGGCGACATCCCGCACATCGGGCGCCGCTACCTCACCGCCGCCTCCAACGAGCGGGTGACCGCCGACCAGGTCAGCGCCGCGCACCCGGCCGTCGCCGAGGGCGTCCAGCGGGTCGTCGCGGAGTACGAGAACGCCGACTCCCTCGAGGTCGTCGTCGCGCACGACGCCGACAAGCTGGAGTGCCTGCTCCAGGCCGTCGAGTACCGCGAGCAGGGCTACCGCAACATCCAGCCGTGGATCGACAGCAGCCTGGCCGGGCTGAAGACCGAGTCCGCCCGCCAACTGGCCGAAGCCGCCTTGACGATGACGTCGTTGGAGTGGCAGAAGGTGTACCTCCCGACCGAAGGGTGACAGTCATGACCGAGGACGGCCGGATCTTCCGTGAGGCGTGGATCGCCGGGGTGCTCAAACACTTCCCGGGCGAGCCGAAGCCCGGCTACGTCGCCCCCTGGTCGGACACGCCCGACTGGGAACGGGCTTCCGCAGCCGCCGTGTTCGGGCAGGTCCGAGACTTCGTGGCCGTCAGTGCCGGCGCCACCGCGAAGCTGACCCGGGAGCAGAAGGGCCGCTTCGTCGCCACCTGCTGGATCGCCCAGATCCACAAGCACATCGACGACCCCAAGCCCGGCTACGTCGCCGACTGGGACGACCTGCCCAAGTGGCAGCAGGAGACTGACGCCGACATCTTCGAAACCATCGAGCGGCAGGTCTGAGGCGGTTCTCCGTGCTCGCCCCTGCGGCTCCGCAGGGGCGAGCACGGAGAACCGGTCCCCGGCCGTAAATCGGTTGACCGGGGCGGGCGCAGGGCTGGACTGTGGCGCAGGTGCCGCAGGTCGTGGTGCCGGGTTGCAGGGGAGGCGGCACAAGCGATGGAGATTCGTTCCACCACCGACCAGGATCTCGGGGTCTTCGTCGACACCGTCCATGCCGCGTTCGGGCGTTTCCCGGAGACTCCGGCCGAGGACGGCGGTGGGTTGTGGTGGTCGGCGCTGGAGATGGACCGTGCGCTGCTGGCCGTCGCGCCGGGCGGGAAGCCGGTGGGTACCGCCTCCGCGTACTCCTTCGAGCTCACCCTGCCCGGGGAGGTCGTCGTCCCGGTGGCGGGCATCAGTTGTGTCGGTGTGCTGCCGTCGCACCGGCGTCGGGGCGTGCTCACGGCGATGATGCGGCATCAGCTCGCGGAGCTGCGGGAGCGGGGGGAGTTCCTGTCCGTCCTGCTGGCTTCCGAGGCGGGGATCTACGGGCGGTTCGGCTACGGGCCGGCGACGTACACCACGCAACGGCTGACGGTGTCGCGCCGGGAGGGTGACTTCGCCGTCCCCCGGGCGGCGCGCGGAGCGGCTGGGGCTGCCGCGACGGGTTCGGTCGAGGTACTACGGCGGTCGGAGTGCGGGGAGGTCCTGGAGGAGGTCTACGACCGGTACCGCCGGGCGCAGCCGGGCGCGTTGTCGCGGCCGCACCGGTGGTGGGCCTTGGGCGCGGGGCAGCCGCCGGTCGCCCGGGCGCCGCGTTACGTGGCCGTGCACCGGGATGCGGACGGTGTCGCGGACGGGTACGCCAGCTACTCGGTCGGCGATGACACCCTGTCGGTCGACGAGACGATCACCACGGACGACGCGGTCGCCACGGCTCTGGCCCGGTTCCTGCTCGACCACGACCTGGTCACGAAGGTGGTGTTCAAGCATGTCGCGCCCGAGCATCCGCTGCGCTGGCAGCTCTCGGACTTCCGTGCCGGCCAGCTGAGCGGCGACACCGACTGGCTCTGGGTGCGGCTGCTGGACGTGCCGCGTGCGCTGACCTCGCGCGGGTGGTTCGCCGACGGGGAGCTCGTGCTGGACGTGGACGACCCGTTCCTCGGGGAGCACGGCCGCTACCTGCTGACCGTCCGGGACGGCAAGGCCGAGTGCGTCGTGACCGAGCGGGAGCCCGATCTGTCCTTGGACATCCGCGACTTGGGTGCGGTCTACCTGGGTGGGACGACCCCGGGCACGCTGGTGCGGGCCGGGCACGTGCTGGCTCACCGTCCGGGCGCGGCCGCCCTGGCCGACGCGCTGTTCCGTGGCGATCGCGCGCCGCACTGTCTGCACTGGTTCTGAGTCGGCTGGACACTCCGACGGCCCGGCGGCGCCGGGGAGTCGTTCACGCGTGGGCGCTGACCCGGCCGCCGGCCGAGAGCACGATGTAGACGCCGTTGGCGTCGACGCCGACGTCGTGCCCGTTGGTCTCCAGCGTGGCGTACACCGCGTTGTCCATGCCGAGGATGTCCGCGCGGTACTTGAGCTCGCCGAGCTTGGTGACCTTGACCGTCCAGTCGCCCGCGACCTTGAAGGTGCCGGTGCCCTCGTGCGCGCCGCCCATCCAGGCGTGGACCGTGCCGTCCAGCGAGAGCACGATGAACATGTCGTTGGCGTCGAGTCCGGCGTCGTGCTCCTTGGCTTCCAGCGTGGCGAGGACGTCTCCGCCGTGGACGATCTTGGCGACGAAGTGCTGGGGGGCGACTTCCCGGATCTCGGCGGTGCTGCCGTCGGGCAGGGTCTGGGTGCGGGCCGGGGAGGTCGCCTTGCCGGCGGGCGGCGGGGTGCTGGTGCGGCGCGCGCTGGGCGTGGCGGCGGCCGGGGGCGTGCTGCCGGCCGCGGGCGGGGTGGCGGCGCCGCTCGCGCCCGGCGTGGCGACCGGGGTTGCGGCCGGGGAGGCGGGAGCGGTGGTACCGGCCGTGGCGGCCGGGGCCGTCGTGCTGCCGGCGGCGGCGGTGGAGCCGGAGGAACCGGAGGAGCAGGCCGTCGCGGCGGGCAGCAGCAGGGCGGCCGCCAGGACGGTGCCGGCCAGCGTGCGGGTGCGGGTCGTGCGACGGATCGTCGAGAGGGACATGCGGTTTCTCCTGAGCCGGTGAGCCGGTGAGCCAACTTCGGGTGAGGGCAAGCGCCTTGCCCGCCCCTTCTCGTACGGGGACCGGAGTGGCTGACGGGGCGGTGCGCACGATCGACGGTAGTACGAACAGTCGACGGAATGGCGCGTTCCGTGTCACCGGACTGTCACGCCCCTGACAGCGCATCACCGGCCACGGGAGGCCGGGTTCACCCCTCGACGGCCACCGGCCGTGCCCGCCCCCGACGTATCACGGGGGCGGGCACGGCCGGTTGGGCACCGCCGGTGTCAGCCGATGGTGGAGCCGGTGATCGGGGCGGAGAGTTCGACGGTCTCGCCCTTCAGGCCGGCCTTGACGAACTGCCAGGTGAGGCCGCTGATGACGCCCTTGTCGAGCGGGGCCAGCTTGGCGAAGGCCGGCTGGCTGAGGTCGATGTGGGTGGAGTCACAGGAGGGACACTGGTCCTTCACCGGGACGGTGATGGTCTTGCCCTGGTAGGTCACCTTGACCGAAATGCCCTTGCAGACCGGGTCGTTGTTCGGGTTGGCGGTGGTCCACCAGGTGTGCGACACGGCGACCAGCATCTGCGAGGAGGCGTTGATCTGGGTGCCGCAGGCGCCGTAGCCCGAGTCGGTGTAGTAGGTGGCCTTGCCGGTCATGGGCTTGTTGATCGGGATCGCGGCACTGGCGGTGCCGGCCGTGAAGGCGATGAGAGCGGCTGCGGCGAGCGGGGCGCCCGCGAGGATCCTGAGGTTCTTGCCGATGGCGCGCATGGTTCGTTCCCTCCGGTTGCAGTGCCGGCTGAACATGCCGGGAATTGCTGGTCATGGGCATGACAGATACAAGTCGGCAAATCCGCAAGGCAGTTCGGCGACTCGATGTCCACCCTTGGAAAGGGAACGTATGCGCTCAACCTCCGGATGGTCCAGACCTCCGCGATGTTGGCATGAACACAAGGCAAGAATCTTTACCAATGCGGCCGAAGGGGCGAAGATGCGTGACCGCGCCGCCACGGAGGGTGTTGACAGACCGTCACCCGCAGGCCTGTCCCGGAGGTCACCTCACATGCGCACCGCTCTCGCCGCCCTGCTCCTCGGCGCCGCCCTCGTTCCGGCGGTCGCCGCCCCCGCCACGGCCGCACCCGCGCCGCGCGCGGCCGCGCCCCGCGAGGTGAACCAGGGCTACAGCATCCCGGTCGGCGGCGTGACGGACCTCGGCGCGCTGCCCGTCCTCGGCAGCCTCGGCCTGGACTTCGCCCGCCTGCTCGGGCAGTGAAGGGACGGTAGTCGAACAGCGAGCTGGCACCGTCACCGTAGGTAGCCACCGCCGCCGCCCAGCACGACTCCGGGCAGGCCTCGGCCCCGGTGCGGGAACCTCCCGCACCGGCCCGGATTACTTCCGCTCCGCACGTTAGTAACCCCCGCTCCCGCGCCACAAGGCCGGGCGCCGGCCGCAGCACGCCCGCCATCCCGCCGTCACACCGGCGCCATCCGTCGCAACCGGCCGCAACGGGCCGCAAGAATCCGCAAACGGCCGAAACGAAGCGGCAACACCCTTTCCCACCAGCCAAGATGGTGATTGACAGCAGCCCGCGTGGTTCAGCACCATGAGCTCCGAACCCAGTCGCAGCGAGCCGGAAGGAGGGTCGATGCACACCGTCGTCCGCCCCGTTCCCCGCCGCTGCCCGCGCCGCTGTTGTCGCGGCGCGCTCGCGTTCTGACCGTCCGCCGGACCGGGCCGTCCCTCCCGCGCCACTCGCCGGGCACACGCCGCGGGCCTGCGCCTGACGCGCCCGCACGCCGTCACGCACCCGCCGTCGCGCACCCACACCTCGTCACTCATCGTCACCACGCTCCCGAAAGGGCTCCGCCATGACCACGACCGCCTCCCCCACCGTCCTCCGCCTCACCCCCGCCGCCGGCCGCATCGGCGCCGTCGTGCACGACATACGCCTCGGCGGCGACCTCTCCGCCGAGACCGTCGCCGCCGTCGAGGCCGCCCTGTACGAGCACAAGGTGCTCTTCTTCCGCGGCCAGCAGCACCTGGACGACGCCGGGCAGGAGGCCTTCGCCCGGCTCCTCGGCCACCCGGTGGGCCACCCCACCGTGCCCAGCGCGGACGGCCGTTACATCTTCGAGCTGGACGCCACCAAGGGCGTGCGCGCCAACAACTGGCACACCGACGTCACCTTCGTCCCGTCCTACCCGAAGGCCTCGATCCTGCGCGCCCTGGAGGTCCCGCCGGCCGGCGGCAGCACCCTCTGGGCCAACACCGCGGCCGCCTACCAGGACCTGCCCGCGCCGCTGAAGACGCTCGCCGAGAGCCTGCGCGCCGTCCACACCAACGACTACGACTACGCCGCCCGGCTCGCGCTGCGCCCGGAGCTGGCGAACAACCCCGAGGTCGCCAAGCTGTTCCGGGACGTCTTCGTCTCCACCGCCTTCAAGACCGAGCACCCGGTGGTCCGGGTGCACCCGGTGACGGGCGAGAAGACCCTTCTGCTGGGCGCCTTCGCCCAGCGCCTCCAGCACCTCTCGGGCGACGACGGCAAGGCGCTGATCGACCTCTTCCAGCGCTACGTCGAGCGGCCGGAGAACACCGTCCGCTGGGACTGGCAGGTCGGCGACGTGGCGATCTGGGACAACCGCGCCACCCAGCACTACGCGGTCGCGGACTACGGCGACGAGCCGCGCCTGGTGCGCCGGATCACCCTGGACGGCGATCTGCCGGTCGGCGTGGACGGCACCCCGAGCCGCCTGCTGGAGCCCGCCGAGCCGCCGCGGGTGGCCGGTCTGGTGCCCGCCGAGGAGCTCGAAACCGCCGACGACCGAGCCGCCGACGACCGAACCGCCGCCGACCGAACCGCCAACTGACGCGCCGACGACCGACGAGACAGCCACCGACGAGACGACCGCGGCCGAGACCATGTCCACGTCCACGCCCCTCCGCACCGGCGACGACCGCCGGGACGCCAACGCCGCCGCCGTCCTGCGCGCGGTGCTCGACCACGGGCCGGTCGCCCGCAGCCGGGTCGCCTCGCTCACCGGGCTCAGCGCCTCGGCGGTCTCCCGGCAGACCGTGGACCTGGTCCGGCTCGGACTCCTCAGTGAGCGGCCGGAGTTGGCGGGCGTCCCGGCCGGAACGGTCGGCCGTCCGCAGCTCCCGCTCGCCGTGGACACCGAGCAACTCGCGGTCGCGGGGGTGCACTTCGGCGTCCCGTACACCACGGTCGCGCTGCTCGACCTGCGCGGCCGGGTGCTGCGCCGCAAGGAGATCGCCAACCGGGGCCTGACCGGGCCGGACGTGCTGAAGCCGCTCGCGGCCCGGCTGCCCCGGCTGATCGACGCGCTGCGCGCCGGTCGTACGGTGGTCGGGCTGGGCGCCGTCTGCGGCGGTTCGGTCGATCCGGAGCGCGGGCTGGTGCTCCGCCACGGACCGCTGGACTGGCGGGACCTGCCGCTGCGCGGGCTGCTGCAGGACGCCACCGGGCTGCCGGTCCGGGTGGACAACCACGCCCGGGCGCTGACCCAGGCCGAGATCCTGTTCGGCCACCCGGCGGCGCGCCGCAGCATGGTCCAGCTGTTCGTCGGCCACGTGGTGGACGCGGCGCTGGCGGTCGCGGGCACGGTCCACCAGGGCCCGCCCTCGGCCACCGGCGACCTCGGCCACCTCCCGGTCACCGGCACCGTCACCGACCCGGACGCGCGGAGCGACGCGCGCTGCCACTGCGGCCGGCTCGGCTGCCTGTCGGTGGCCGCCTCCGACACCACGCTGTTCGAGGCGGCGGCCGCCGCGGGGGTCACCCCCGAGCCGGACCGGGCCGCGCTGATCGCCGCGGTGAAGCGCGGCGACCCGGTCGCGGACCGGCTGGTGCGCAACCGCGCCCGGATCATCGGCCGCGCCCTCGCCCTGCTCGCCGACGTGGTCAACCCCGATCTGCTGGTCCTCACCGAGACCTTCGCCCTGTTCGACCCCCGCTACCTCAACGTCGTCCGGGCCGAGTTCGCCCTCCGCTCGCACCTGCGCCGGGACGCCGAGCTGCTGATCGCCCAGCGGCGCGGTGCCGACGTGCTCGCGGTGGCCGCCGGCACCCCGGTGCTCGGCGAGCTGTACGCCCGGCCGGTGCACGCCCTGGCCCATTGCCACTGAGCACCGCCACTGAGCGCAGGCACTGAGCACCGCCACTGAGCGCAGGCCCCCCGACCACCCCCCTCATCCCTCCTCCCGAAGGACCGCCATGACCGCGCTCATCCGTCCCCCCGCTCCGAGCCGCCGCGCCCTGCTGCGCGCTGGCCTCGCCGGTGCCGGCCTGCTGACGCTCGCGGCCTGCCGGTCCGCCGTCGACGAGGTCGCCAACACCTCGGCCACCGCCGAGAGTTCGGACACCCCCCGGAAGGGCGGCGTGCTCTCCGTCGCCACCGGCGTCGACTTCACCCCGAGCCTGCTGTTCGCCCAGAGTGCCAACACCCTGGTCCAGCGCCTGGTCTTCAACACCCTCACCCGGTACGACGACCGGCTCCGGCCGCAGCCCGAGCTGGCCACCGCCTGGGAGGTCGCGCCGGACGGCACCGGCGTCACGCTCAAGCTCCGCGAGGACGTGCTCTTCCACAGCGGCCGCCGGTTCACCGCCGACGACGTGGTCTTCGCGGTCAAGAACCTCCAGAACCCGGCCCGATCCGCCCAGTTGCGCTCCACCGCCGCGGCCGTCACCGACTTCCGCAAGAACGGCGACTTCGAGCTGACCCTGCTGTTCGCCCACCCGGTCAGCAACCTCTTCGACCTCTTCGAGTTCATGATCGTCCCGGATTCCGACAGCGTCGAGGACGCCGTCGCCGGCACCCGGCTGATCGGCACCGGCCCGTTCACCTTCACCGACCGCAAGCCCGGCTCCTCGCTCACCTTCACCCGCAACGACCGGTACTGGAACCCGGGCCGCCCGTACCTCGACGGCGTGGAGATCCGGATCGTCCCGCAGGCCGAGTCGCTGCTCTCCTCGCTCAGGACCGGCCAGACCCACCTGTCGTACAACGTCCGCGGCAAGGACGTCGCGACGCTCCGCAGCGACCCGCAGTTCCGGATCAAGCAGTACGACACCGGCGCCGGCGCCTACTACATCGGCGTGAACGTCACCGCCGAGCACGTCGGCGACAAGCGGGTGCGCCAGGCCATCGCCTGGGCGGTCGACCGCGAGCGCTTCGTCCAGCAGGCCCTCGGCGGTTACGGCAGCGTCTCCTCCGTCCCCTGGCCCAAGTCCTCCCCCGCCTTCACCGAGGCCGGCGCCGGCCACTACCGCCACGACCCGGAGAAGGCGCGCGCCCTGCTCAAGGAGGCCGGCCTGGACCGGATCACCCTGCCGTTCGCGCACTCCAACGACCCCGGCGCGACGGCGACCGCCCAGATCCTGCAGTACGACCTCCAGCAGGTGGGCATCGACACGGTGCTCCAGCCCACCGACTCGCCGACCATGCAGAAGCAGCTCATCTCCCAGTCCATGCCCGCGCTCTGGACGCTCAGCCACGGCTTCGCCCAACTGCACCCGGCCACCCTCGCGGTGAGCGCCTACCCCTTCAACGAGGCCAGGAACAGCTCGCACTTCACCTCCCCCGCCTACACCGACGTCGTCCAGCGGGCCTGGAACCGCGGCGACAGCGACAGCCCCGAGGCGAAGGCCCTGTACCAGCAGATCACCGACGTGCTGCTGGACGAGGAGTTCGTGATCGACCTCGCCATCGCCGGGCTGGTCGAGGTCGCGGGCCGCAAGGTCCAGGGCGCCACGCTCAACAAGTTCGGCTACCTCAACCTCGACGACGCCCGTCTGACGGCCTGAGCAGGACGGCCCGGTACCCGACCCCATGCGCACCTTCCTCCTCAAACGCCTCCCCAGCGGACTGCTGGTCCTGGCCCTCGCCTCCTTCCTGGTCTTCCTCATCCTGCGGCTGATCCCCGGCGACCCGGCCACCTCGCTGGCCGGACCGGACGCCTCCCCCGCCGCCGTCGAGGCGATCCGCGCCCAACTCGGCCTCGACCAGCCGCTGTTCGGCCAGTACCTGGGCTGGCTCGGCCGGCTGCTGAGCGGCGACCTCGGGCCGAGCTACGCGATCGGCGGCCAGGTCGCCGACCTGATCGGCAACGGCCTCGGCGCCACCGCCCAACTCGCCCTCGGCGCCCTGCTCCTGGTGGTCCTGATCGCACTGCCGCTGGCGGTGGCGGGGGCGACCACCCGGAGCCGTCCGCTCGCCGCCGTGATCCAGGCGGTCACCACCGCCGTCCTGGCCGTGCCGCCCTTCGTCACCGGCGTGCTGCTGGTCCTGGTCCTCGCCGTCTCGCTGCGGCTGCTCCCGGCCGGCGGTCACGAATCCCTGCTGGCCGCACCGGACCTGGCCCTCCAGTACCTGGCGATGCCCGCGCTCTGCCTGGCCCTGCCCAGCGCCGCCGTGCTCGCCCGCTACCTCAAGGACGGCATCGAGCGCGCCCTCGCCGAGGACTACGTCCGCACCGCGACCGCGCTCGGCGTCTCCCGGCGGCGGATCGTCTGGCGGCACGCGCTGCCCAACGCCCTGCCCTCCGCCGTCACCGTGCTCGGCCTGCAGATCGGCCACCTCATCGCCGGGGCCGTGCTGGTGGAGCGGATCTTCGCCTGGCCGGGCCTCGGCCAGCTGATCGAGCAGGGCGTCGCCCGCCGGGACTACCCGGTGGTGCAGGACCTGCTGCTGCTCGTGGTGGCGGTCTACGTCGCCGTCCAGCTGCTCACCGACCTCGCGTACGCGTGGCTCGACCCCCGGATCCGCTGGGAGTGACCCGATGACCTCCACCACCCTTCCCCCCGAGCCCCGGACGGACCGGACGGACCGGAACCGCTACCTGTCCGCCCTGCGCAGCTGGCGCGGCCTGACCGGCCTCGCCCTGGTCGGTGCGGCCGCCCTCGCCGGGCTGCTCGCACCCCTGCTCACCGGCACCGACCCGAACGCCCAGAGCGCGCTCGCGCTGGCCGGCCCGAGCGCCGAACACCCCTTCGGCACCGACGACCTGGGCCGCGACCTGTTCAGCCGGGTGCTGCACGGCATCGGCACCGACCTCGCCCTGATCGTCACCGCCGTCCCGGTCGGCGCGCTGCTCGGCTGCTCGGCCGCGCTGCTCGCGGCCACCTCCCGGTGGGCCGACCTCGCCGTCCAGCGGGCCTTCGACCTGCTGCTCGCCTTCCCCGGGCTGATCCTCGCCCTCGCCGTGACCGCCGTCCTCGGCCCGGGCCGCTGGCCGGTGGTGATCGTCATCGCGCTGGCCGAAGTACCGGGCTTCGGACGGCAGTTGCGCGCCGGGATCCTGGTCCAGCGGGAGCGCGAGTACGCCCTGGCGGCCCGCGTCGGGGGTGCCTCCCGGGCCCGGGTGCTGCTGCGGCACGTGGTGCCCAACGCGGTCGACCCGCTGATCGTGCAGACCGCCGTCGCGCTGTCGC
Source organism: Kitasatospora xanthocidica (assembly GCF_014656195.1). Lineage (GTDB taxonomy): Bacteria > Actinomycetota > Actinomycetes > Streptomycetales > Streptomycetaceae > Kitasatospora > Kitasatospora xanthocidica. The sequence goes on from NZ_BNBY01000018.1 coordinate 143,094, forward strand.
TCGGCGTGTTCATCGAGGGCGCGATGAGCTTCCTGGGCCTCGGGGTCCGCCCGCCGGAGCCCACCCTGGGCAGCATCCTCAGCCAGTCCGTCGCCTACCTGGCCACCGACCCGACCTTCGCGGCCGCCCCGCTGGCTGCCACCACCGCGCTGGTGCTCGGCTTCACGCTGATCGCCGAGGCCCTGAACCGGGGGATCCGCCGATGACCACCGTGCCCGACGCGCCCCACACACCTGGCCTGCCCCACGCGCCCGACACCCGCCCTGTGCTCCGGGTCTCCGGCCTCACCGTACGGTTCGGCGGCACCACCGCCGTCGACGGCGTCGACTTCGAGCTCGCGGCGGGTGACACCCTGGGCATCGTCGGCGAGTCCGGCTCCGGCAAGTCCACCACGGCACTCGCCCTGCTGCGGATGCTACCGCCCGGCGGCCGGATCACCGCCGGCTCGGTCGAGCTCGCCGGACAGGACCTCGCCGCCCTCCCCGAGGAGGCGCTGCGCGCCCTGCGCGGCCGGCGGATCGCGATGATCTTCCAGGACCCGATGTCCTCGCTCAACCCGGTCCTCACCATCGGCACCCAGCTGGACGAGGCGCTCCGCGCCCACGGCGGCTCGCTGCGGAAGGCCGAACGCCAGGTCCGTGCGGCCGAGTTGCTCGACCTGGTCGGCATCCCGGACGCCGCCGGGCGGCTGCGCGACCACCCGCACCAGTTCTCCGGCGGCCAGCGCCAGCGCATCATGATCGCCCTCGCGCTGGCCCACGACGCCGAGGTGCTGGTCGCCGACGAGCCGACCACCGCCCTCGACCCGACCGTCCAGCAGCAGATCCTGCGCCTGCTCACCCGGATCAACCGGGAGACCGGCACCGCGCTGGTGGTGATCAGCCACGACCTCGGGGTGATCGCCCAGACCTGCCGCCGGCTGCTGGTGATGCGCCACGGCCGGGTGGTCGAGCGCGGCGTCACCTCCGAGCTGACGGCTGAGCCCCGGCACCCGTACACCCGCGAACTGCTGGCCGCCGTCCCGCGCCTGGAGGAGCCCTCCCGGGCCGCCGCCAACAGCACCCCGGGCGCCGAACCCCTGCTGACCGTACGGGGTTTGAGCAAGACGTACGGTTCCCGGCGGCGCGCCGTCACCGCGCTCCACGAGGTCGACCTCGACCTGTACCCCGGCGAGACGCTCGGCCTGGTCGGCGAGTCCGGCTCCGGCAAGTCCACCCTCGCCCGGGCGCTGGTCCGGGCGCACGCGCCCTCGGCGGGCAGCATCCGCTTCCGCGGCGAGGAGCAGGCCCGACCGGCCCGGCACGGCGCGCCGCACCGCGAGATCCAGCTGGTCTTCCAGGACCCGTACTCCTCGCTCAACCCGCGGATGACCGCCGGGCAGATCATCGCCGAACCGCTGATCGCCCACGGTCTCGGTGACCGCGCCCGGCGCGAGGCCCGGGTCGCCGAGTTGCTGACCCAGGTCGGGCTGGACCCGGCCACGGCCGACCGCCACCCGCGCGCCTTCTCCGGTGGCCAGCGCCAACGCATCGGCATCGCGCGCGCGTTGGCGCCCGAGCCGAGCGTGCTGATCTGCGACGAGCCGGTCTCCGCGCTGGACGTCTCGGTCCAGGCCCAGGTGATCGACCTGCTCGCCCGGCTGCAGCGCGAACTCGGCCTGGCCGTCCTGTTCATCGCCCACGACCTGGCCGTCGTCCGCCGGGTCAGCCACCGGATCGCCGTGATGCACCGCGGCCGGATCGTGGAGACCGGCCCGGCCGACCGCGTCGTCACCGCGCCCGAACACCCGTACACCGCCGAACTCCTGGCCGCCGTGCCGCGACTGGCCGCCGTCCCGCACCTGCCCGCCGCCCCGCACCTGGAACCGGCCCGCGCCACCACCCCTGGCGAAGCCACCGCCCCTCCCGCCCGCGCCACCACCCGGAGCACCGCATGACCACCGCGCCCGAAGAGCACCCGCACCGCCGCGACCCGTACGCCGGCTTCCCCGGCACCGTCGGCCGCACCTTCCGCGAGTCCACCCCCGCCTGGCCCCGCCGGGTCCGCCCGCGCGAGGGCGCGCCCAACATCGTCGTCGTCCTGATCGACGACATGGGCTACAGCGACATCGGCCCGTTCGGCGCCGAGATCCCCACCCCCACCCTGGACCGCCTCGCCGCCACCGGCGTCCGGCTCGCCAACTACCACACCATGCCGCTCTGCTCCCCCGCCCGGGCGGCCCTGCTCACCGGCCTCAACCCGCACCGGGTGGGCTACTCCTTCGTCGCCAACGCCGACCCGGGCTTCCCGGGTTACGGAATGGAGGTCGCCGGGGACATCCCCACCCTCGCCGAGCTGCTGCACGACGCCGGCTACGCCACGTACGCCGTCGGCAAGTGGCACCTCACCCGCGACTCCGCCTCCAACGCCGCCGACGACCGCGCCAACTGGCCGCTGCAGAAGGGCTTCGACCAGTACTACGGCGTCCTGGAGGGCCTGACCAGCCTCTTCCACCCGCACCAACTCGTCCGCGACAACAGCCCCCTGGACATCGACGAGTTCCCCGACGACTACTACTACACCGACGACATCACCGACCAGGCGATCAAGATGGTCAAGTCGCTGCGCGCCCACGACGCCGACAAGCCCTTCTTCCTCTACCTCGCCCACAACGCCGTGCACGGCCCGCTGCAGGCCAAGCCCGCGGACCTCGCCCGCCACCGGGGCCGCTACGACGACGGCTGGGACGAACTGCGCCGCACCCGCTTCGCCCGCCAGCTCGCCGCCGGCCACTTCCCGCCCGGCACCGAGCTGCCCGAGCGCAACTCCGAGGCCGGCTACGAGGTCGGCCCCTGGGACGAACTCGGCGACGTACAGCAGAAGTTGTACGCCCGCTACATGGAGGTGTACGCGGCGATGGTCGACAACGTCGACCAGAACCTCGGCCGGCTCACCGACACCCTGGCCGCGCTCGGCGAACTCGACAACACCCTCATCGTGTTCACCAGCGACAACGGCGGCACCGGCGAGGGCGGCGCCGAGGGCACCCGCAGCTACTTCAGCCGCTTCGTCCACCACCCGAACCTCCCGGCCGACTGGACCCCGGACGTCCAGCGCGAGATCGACCTCATCGGCGGCCCGCAGAGCCTGGTCCACTACCCGCGCGGCTGGGGCATGGCCTCCAACACCCCCTTCCGCCTCTACAAGGGCCAGACCTACGCGGGCGGCGTCCGCGTCCCCTTCGTGCTCTCCTGGCCCGCCGGCCTGCCGCGCGCCGAGGGCGACAGCGGAGTCCGCGCCCAGTACCAGTACGTCACCGACATCCTCCCCACCCTGCTCGAACTCGCCGGCGTGGAACGGCCGTCGGAGCGCCGGGAGCGCCCCGTCCAGGAACTCGACGGCATCAGCTTCGCCTCCGTACTGCGCGACGGCGCCGCCCCCGGCACCCACCACGAGCAGTACTGCGAAATGACCGGCAACCGCAGCTACTACCGCGACGGCTGGAAGCTGGTCACCCTGCACCGCCCCGGCACCGCGTACGACGACGGCGAGTGGGCGCTGTACGACGTGCGCACCGACCCGACCGAGATCCACGACGTCGCCGCCGAACACCCCGAGCTGGTCAAGGAGTTGTCCGCCGCCTGGGAGGACGCCGCCTGGCGCAACGGCGTCTTCCCGCTCGCCGACGGCAGCGGCGCCCTCGCCCTGCGCGGCCCCGAGGCGGAGCGGCTGCGCCGCCCGGTCACCCTGCTGCCCGGCACCCCCGAGCTGGAGCGCTACCGCTCCTCCCGGCTGATCTCCTTCCGTTCCTTCACCGTCGAGGTCGCGCTCGACGGCTACCGGGCGGGCGACCAGGGCGTCCTGGTCTCGCACGGCGACCAGGGCGGCGGCTACAGCCTCTACGTCGAGGACGGCCGGCTGCGCCTCGCCTACAACCAGTACGGCGAACTGCTGGAGGCCGACGGCGGCCCGGTACCGCCCGGTGCCACGCTGGTCACCCTGGCGGCCACGGCGGTCGCCGACCTCAAGTGGGAGTTCCGGCTGCTCGTCGACGGCGCCGAGGCCCCGGACCGGGGCGGCCGGCTCGGCCCGGTCCACCAGCTGATCGGCATGGCGCCGTTCCAGGGCATCAGCGTCGGCATCGACCGCAAGTCCCCGGTGTCCTGGCCGGTCCACCAGCGCCACCGCGCCTTCCGCTACGCCGGCGCGCTGCGCTCCGTCACCTACCTGCCCGGCGAGCCGGCGCCGTACGACCCGGAGACGGTCGCCCGGGCGCTGCGCGAGGCGGCGGCCGCCTTCGAGTAGGCCCCGGGGCCGGCGGACCTCCGGCGGTGCTCCCCGTTCCGCCCACCGGGAACCCCCGCCCGGGTTACCCTCGTCCGGCGCGGCGACGGCCGCGCGACCGACCGAAGGGGGAACGGGTGATCGGGGAGCTGCTGCCGGACGTCGTGGCGACCGAGGTGGCGTACGACGACCCGCCGGAGGCCCGGCTGGAGCCGGCCGAGGAGGCGGTGCTGGCCCGGGCCGTCGACAAGCGGCGCCGCGAGTTCACCACCGTCCGCCACTGCGCCCGGGCCGCCCTGGCCCGGCTCGGCGTGCCCTACCGCCCGCTCGTGCCGGGCCTGCGCGGCGCGCCGAGCTGGCCGGACGGCGTGGTGGGCAGCCTCACCCACTGCGACGGCTTCCGCGCCGCCGCCGTGGCCCGGGCCGGCACCCTCGCCTCCGTGGGCATCGACGCCGAGCCGGCGCTGCCGCTGCCGGAGGGCGTCCTGGACGTCGTCGCGCTGCCCGTCGAGCGGAAGCGGCTCGCCGACCTGGCCGGCGAGCACCCGGACACCCCGTGGGACCGCATGCTGTTCAGCGCCAAGGAGTCGGTGTACAAGGCGTGGTTCCCGCTGACCGGGCTGTTCCTGGAGTTCAGCGAGGCCGAGCTGGACCTCTCCCCGGACGGCACCTTCACCGCCCGCCTGCTGGTCCCCGGCCCGGTGGTCGGCGGGCGCCGGCTCGACGGCTTCGAGGGCCGCTGGACTGTCCGGGACGGGCTGCTCGCCACCGCGATCGCCGTGGCGCCGTAGCCGACGTGGCTGCTGCGGCCGCTCCCGCGCCCACCGGCGCCGCCTCCGGCCGTTCACCTGACGGGCATATCCTCGACCCCGTGACGGTGACTTACGTGATCGACGGCAGCAGGGTCGGCTCCCTGGAGGAGTTCTGGGACGTCGTCGGGCGGGAGATCGGCGCCGACGGCTACTTCGGACGCAACCTCGACGCCTTCGCCGACTGCCTGCGCGGCGGCTACGGCACGCCCGACGACGGGGACTGGGTCATCGAGTGGCGCGACCACGAGGCGTCCCGCCGCGCCCTCGGCTACCCGGAGACGGTCCGCCAGCTGGAGCTGCGACTGGGCCGCTGCCACCCCACCAACCGGGAGCGGGTCGCCGCCGAGCTGGCCGCCGCCCGGGCGGGCAAGGGGCCGACGGTCTTCGACTGGCTGGTGCGGATCATCGAGGAGGAGCACCCGGGCGGCCTCCGGCTCGCCTGAGCGCGCCCGGCCCTGCCCCTGCCCACTGCCCCACGGGGCAGGGGCTACAGCACGTCCGAGAGCCGGACGAAGCGCCGCCCCGCCGCCAGCATCCCCGGCACCGCCGCGGCCACCCCGGCGGCGGTGCCGCCGCCGGGGTGGTTCAGGTGGCCGATGACGATCGCGCCCGGCGCCGCCGAGCCGACCTCCCGCCGCACCTCGGAGGCGCCGAGCGTGGCGCCGCCGTCCCCGTTGACGCTGAAGCCCGCCACCCGTTCGCCCAGGTCGGCGACCACCCGGGTGGCGACGTCGTCGTAGTGCGCGGTGCCGGAGCGGAAGAACCGGGGCGGGTGCCCGAGCAGCTCGGTGAGCTTCCGCGCGTTGCCGGCCACCTCGTCGTAGACCTCGCCGACGTCGCGGGTGCCGGCGATGCCGTAGGCGGCGCGGCCGGTGACCGAGAGCGGGCGGTGGACGGTGCCGTGGTTGCCGATCTCGAACAGCGGGTCGGCGGCGAGCTGCTCGAACTCGTCCGGGTTGGCGTCGATCCACCGGGCGTTCAGGAAGAGCGTGGCCGGGACGGCGTGCGCCCGCAGGAAGTCGATCAGCGGGGCGTCGTAGCCGTTGCCGCCGGGGCCCCCGCAGGCGTCGAAGGTGAGCGCCGTCGCGCGTTCGCCCTCGGGCAGCTCGGTGATCACCCCGGCGACCTCCAGCCCCCAGTCGGCCGGGGCCTCGGCGGCGTACCGTTCGACCACCTCCGCCCGCGTCGGCTCCTTCGCCTTCGCCGGTGCCGCGGTCGGGGCCGGGGTCGGAGCGGGTGAGGGAGCGGCACTGGGCGTCCCGGTCGCGGTCGGCGCGGCGGCCGCCCCGGATATGCCGGACGGCGTCGCCGCCGCGGAGAGCGGCGACGAGCCCGACGACGAGGCCGAGCCCGCGAGCGACGTCGACGCCGCCTCGGTCCGGCACCCCGCCAGTACGCCCCCGGCCAGTACCACGAGCAGCGCCCGCCGACTCACCGCCACGCCCGCCTCCAACCCATCTGCACTCGAATCAACTGATTACATGACTATGAACCGACCATTCGTCACTCCCCGCAACTCGCCCCCGCCCCCGCTCGGCCCCTCTTCACCGACCCGCCCCACCCCCGTGGGCCCCGAATCACCCCGGGTTCACTCCCCCGGGTAGGCACGCGAGCGACCCGCCCGCCCCCGAACCGGAGACCTCGATGCCGACCGAGCCCACCACCCCGCACCCGGCGACCCCGCACCCCGACACCCCGAGCCCCGCCACCCCCGACCCCGCCTCCCCGCGCCCCGCCCGCCGCGACCTGCTCCGCACCGGCCTGGCCACCGGCGCCGTCACCGCCCTCGGCCTCGCCGCCGGAGCCGCCGGCGCCGGTGAGGCCGTCGCCGCCCCCGCCACGGACCCCGACCGCACCCTCACCCTCACCGGCCATCTCCCCACCGGCACCGCCGACTTCGTCTACCTCCCGGTCGAAGTCCCCGAGGGCGTCCGCGAGATCGCCGTCTCCTACGGCTACGACAAGCCCCCGGTCCCGGCCGGCACCCCCGGCAACTCCTGCGACATCGGCATCTTCGACGAGCGCGGCACCGACCTCGGCGGGCCCGGCTTCCGCGGCTGGTCCGGCGGCTTCCGCACCGAGTTCAGCCTCTCCCGCTCGGCCGCGACCCCCGGCTACCTCCCCGGCCCGGTCGACCCCGGCACCTGGCACATCGTGCTGGGCCCGTACCAGATCGCCCCGCAGGGCCTGGACTACCACGTCGAGGTCACCCTGCGGTTCGGCGCGCCCGGGCCGCAGTTCACCCCGCACTACCCGGCGGAGCGGGCCCGCGGCCGCGGCCGGGCCTGGTACCGGGGCGACTGCCACCTGCACACCGTGCACTCCGACGGGCGGCGCCGGCCCGAGGAGGTCGCGGCCGGCGCCCGCGCGGCCGGCCTCGACTTCATCGTCTCCACCGACCACAACACCAGCTCCTCGCACGCCGTCTGGGGCCCGCTGGCCGGCCCGGACCTGCTGATCGTCCCGGGCGAGGAGATCACCACCCGCAACGGCCACTGGCTCGCCCTCGGCCTGGAGGGCGGCCAGTTCGTCGACTGGCGCTACCGCTCGCGCGACGAGGAGTTCCCGCGGTTCGTCCGCCAGGTCCACCGCTCCGGCGGCCTGGTGGTGCCCGCGCACCCGTACTGCCCGTACGTCGCCTGCCAGTGGAAGTTCGGCTACGACCAGGCCGACGCGGTCGAGGTGTGGAACGGCCCCTGGACGTACGACGACGAGTCCGCCGTCGACACCTGGGACGGCCGGCTCGCCGTCGCCCTGCGCGAGGGCCGCTCCTGGCTGCCCGCCATGGGCAACAGCGACGCGCACAGCGAGCCGCAGGTGATCGGCTCCCCGCACAACGTGGTGCTGGCCGAGGACCTCACCCGGGACGCGGTCCTCGACGGGCTGCGCGACGGGCGCAGCTGGCTCGCCGAGTCCAGCGCGGTCCGGCTGGAGTTCACCGTCACCGGGCACGGTCGGCAGGCGGGCATCGGCGAGGAGCTGACCGTCCCGGCCGACGCGCCGCTGGACGTCCGGCTCGACGTCTCCGGGGTGCCCGGCGGCACCGTCCGGCTGATCACCGACGAGGGGCAGATGCACCAGGAGTCCCTGCCCGCCGGCGGCTCCGGCACGGTGGTGTGGCGCACCACCGCCTCGCTCGCCGCGTACGTCCGGGCCGAGGTCCGCCACCCGAAGCCGGACGGCACCCCGGGCAAGGGCAACGCGATGGGCCCGGACCTGCCCTGGGGGCCGATGGCGGCACTGACCAATCCGATCGTCCTGCGCACCGAGGAGCACTGAACCGGCCCCGCCCGCGGCCACCGGCCGGTCACCGAACGCTCACCGCGAGGTCACCGGCCGGTTCCGGCGACCCGTCCGCGCACCGGGTGGGGGACGACTCGGGGCACCCGTTTGGACTAGGTTGATCCCCGAAGCGCATCAGTCGTAGGGACGAGGCGGTCGGCTGTCCGGATCTGTGCCGACCAGCCCCTTCGCACTCCGACCGTCTCGCCCCGGCTACCCCACCGTCCCCGGCCCGCGAAGGGATCCGCAGCTGTGAACCGTACGACCGTAGGTGGGCCGGAGCTCGGGGGCGGCCGGGGCGCCGGGGGCGTCCTCGTCCTCGTCGACCCTTCCGGGGCCGGGAACAGCCCGGTCGCGGAGCTGCTCGCCCGGGAGCTGAACCCGAGCGTCCACCTGCGGACGGACGACTTCCTGCGGGTCATCCGCAGCGGCCAGCTCCCGCCCCACCTGCCGGAGGCCGGCCGCCAGAACGCCACCGCGCTGGCCGCCGCCGCCCAGGCCGCCTTCGCCTACGCCACCCGCGGCTACCAGGTCGTCGTGGAGTCCCCGGCCGTGCCGGCCGCGCTCGACACCTTCCGCCGCGAGAGCCGCGCCACCGGCGCCGCGCTCCACTACGTCGTCCTCCAGGCCGACCCGGCCGCTTCGGACGCCTCCCACACGCTCGACACCAGCGGCCTCACCGTCGAGACCACCGCCAAGACCGTCCTCACCGCGCTCACCCGCCGCACCCACCTCCTCGGCTGGTAGCCCGTCGGGTCAGGCCCCCACCACGCCGTCGATCGCCTCGCGCAGGAAGTCGGCGTGCCCGTTGTGGCGGGCGTACTCGTGGATCAGGTGCAGCATCACCAGCCGCAGGGACACGTCGGCCTCCCAGCGGGCCTGGTAGCCGGTGACGTCGAGGCTCTCGGCGGCGAGCTCGATGCGGCGGGAGCGCTCGACCTCGGTCTGCCAGGCGGCGAAGGCCTCGGCCCGGGTGCTGCCGGCGTCGTCGTACGCCACCTGGTAGTCGCCCTCGGCGGACCAGACCAGCGGGACGGACTCCCCGTCGATCACCCGGCGGAACCAGGTCCGCTCCACCTCCGCCATGTGCCGGACCAGCCCGAGCAGGGACAGGGTGGACGGCGGGCTGGAACGCTGCCGCAGCTGCTCGTCGCTCAGGCCCTCGCACTTCATCGCGAGGGTCGCCCGGTGGAAGTCCAGGAAGCCGCGCAGCATCTCGCGCTCGCCGCCGGTCAGCGGCGGGGCGGGGCGTTCGTCGGGGGTGTTCATCGCTCTCCTCGGGGTGTTCGTCACGGTCTCGTCAGGTCTCGTCAGCAGATCTCGCCGGCCTGCATCGGATCTCGTCAGGTCTCGGGATCCTCGCGGACTGTAGCGAACCGGCCGCCCCGCCCGGCGGTGATTTTTCTCCCGGACTTCCTCCCGGGTCTCCCTCCCGATCGTCCCCCGGCTGTCACAGCCGCCCGCCCTCCGGTGTCTTCATGTCCGAACGGACCACCACACGAGGAGGACCCCCATGGCACTCCGCCTGCCCAAGGCCCAGCTGCCCGCCGAGCTCAGCGAGTCCATGATCGCGGCGTTCGGCGCCGTCTTCGAGCCCACCGAGGTGATCTGGCACAACCCCGGGGTCGCCACCGCGAACACGGAGTTCGCCGGCCGGATCGCCGCCTGGGACGCGCTCGACGACAGCCTCAAGTCCTACGCCCACATGGCCGTGGCCGCACTGGTCGGCTGCAGCTGGTGCCTGGACATCAACTACTTCCAGGCCCAGCACAAGGGCCTGGACCTCGCCAAGGCCAGCCAGGTGCCGAACTGGCGCGCCTCGGAGCTGTTCACGCCGCTGGAGCGGGACGTGATGGCGTACGCCGAGGCCGTGTCCGTCACGCCGCCGACCGTCACCGACGAGCAGTACGGGGACCTGCTCGACGTCCTCGGAGCGGCGGCGATGGTCGAACTCACCGCCTACGTCGCCTTCGTCAACATGGCCGCCCGGAACAACATCGCCAACGGCGTCTCCTCCCAGGGGTTCTCCGAGTCCTGCGAGATCCCGCTGGCCGCGCGCCCCGCCACCGGGGTGCGGCCGGCATGACGACCGCCCCGGCCGCCGAGACGGGCACCGACCCCTTCGTCACCCATCGCAGTCTGCTCTTCACCGTCGCCTACGAGCTGCTCGGCTCGGCCGCCGACGCCGAGGACGTGCTGCAGGAGTCCTGGCTGCGGTGGGCCGACGTCGACCCGGCACGGGTCCGGGACGCGCGGGCCTACCTCATCCGGATCGTCACCCGCCAGTCGCTCAACCGCCTGCGGACGCTGTCCCGCCGGCGCGAACAGTACGTCGGCGAGTGGCTGCCCGAGCCGCTGCTCACCAGCCCCGACGTCGCCGAGGACGTCGAGCTCGCGGAGAGCGTCTCGTTCGCGATGCTCACCGTGCTGGAGACCCTCGGGCCGACCGAACGGGCCGTCTTCGTGCTGCGCGAGGTCTTCGAGCTGCCGTACGAGGAGATCGCCGAGGCCCTCGGCAAGACCCCGGCCGCGGTCCGGCAGGTCGCCCGGCGGGCGCGCGGGCACGTGGCGGCCCGCCGGCCCCGGGTCCGGGTGACCCGCTCCGAGCAGGAGCGGGTGGTGGAACGCTTCCTCGCGACCCTGCGCACCGGGCGGTTGCAGGACCTGATGGAGGTCCTGGCACCGGACGTGGTCCTGATCGCCGACGGCGGCGGGATCGCGGCGGCCCTGCTCGCCCCGCTGCACGGCGCCGACGCGGTGGCGGCGCTGCTCGCCCGCGCCCAGCGCGCGCCGGTCGCGTTCGACACCGGGACGCTGTGGCTGAACGGCGCGCCGGCCGGCCGGATCGACCTCGGCGGCGAGCTGTCGGTGATCAGCCTCGCGGTGGCGGACGGCCTGGTCACCCGGGTCTACATCGTCCGCAACCCGCAGAAGCTGACCCGGCTCGACGTGCCCGCCGCCCTCACCCGGTAGCCCCCCAGGGCCGCAGGGCCGCCGGCCGACCGCGCCGGTAGCCGCCCCCGGTCGCGCGGCGGTGTTCCGAGCCCCCTCGGAACACCGCCGCGCCCTTTTCCCACCGAGCACACCGGCCCATCACGTACCGTGTTCGGACGACCACCGGTTTGGGTACGTACCTCGGCGCGCCCGACGGCCGGGCGCCCACCGAGCAGGAGACCCAGCGGCCCATGGACCACAACCGCATCCCCCCGACCGTGCGCCAGACTTACGGCGCGGGCGATCTCTCCAAAGCGGCCAGCTTCGCCGGAGGTTTCATCAACTTCGGCGACTGGCACGGCATCGACCTCACCTCACTCACCCCCGAGGACCGGATCCACAGCCAGGAGCAGCTGTACCGCCGCGTCCTGCGGACCTTCCCCGAACCACCCGAGCGGCTCCGGCTGGCCGAGGTCGGCAGCGGCCGCGGCCTCGGCGCCGCCCTCGCGCTCCGGGAGTTCCGCTTCGCCGCCGTCACCGGGGTCGACATCCACCCCGACCAGGTCGAACGCGCCCGCGCCGTCAACGCCAAGGCGCTGGCCACCTACCCCGACCGGCTCGCCTACACCATCGGCTCGGCCGACCAACTCCCCTTCGCCGCCGCCACCCTGGACGGCGTCTACTCCGTGGAAGCCGCCCAGCACTTCCGCGAGCTCACCGGCTTCGCCCACGAGGCCGCCCGCGTCCTGCGCCCCGGCGGCCGCCTCGCCGTCACCACCTTCTTCACCGCCGAGGGCCCCGAGGTCGCCGAACGCCTGAAGATCCTCCTCGCCAGCTTCGCCGACGGCCTCGACGTCCCGCACCCCCTCGCCGGCTTCACCGCCGACCTCGCCGACGCCGGCTTCACCGACCTCCGCACCGAGTCGATCGGCCCCGACGTCTGGCCCGGCCTCGACCGCTACCTCGTCGACACCGTCCCACCCGGCCACTGGACCCGCAACTTCCTCCCCGCCTGGCGCGACCGCCTCCTCGACTACCACCTCGTCACCGCCACCCGCTCCTGAGCCGCCAGGACACGCCCTGGAAGCGGCAGCCCGGCGCGCGGGACGGCCCCGCCCGCGCGCCGGGCGCCGTTCCCGCGGGCTCAGTCCCGCGCCTGGGGCGCGTCCTGCGGATCTTGTCGTCGCGGACCCGGCAAAGATCCGCAAGACGCGCCCTACGCCCGGACCGCCGCCAGGCGGGCGGGGGTGGCGCCGAGCCACCAGGCGGGGTCGGCGGTGCCGTCGGTGGTGCGGCCGTCGCGGTGGACGTAGTGGCGGACATCGCGGCCCGGCTCGGCGAGTTCACCGTTCAGGGCCCGCTCCAGCCACTCGGCGCCGAACCGGAACGCCTCGGCGGCCACGCCGCCGAGCGGGTGGAACTCGTCCTCGTAGACCCGCAGTTCCTTCGGCGCCCGGATCCGCTCGAAGCTCTCCAGGGCCTGGCCGAGGTCGGTGAGCTCGTCGAACTCGCCGATGCCGTACAGGACCGGGCAGGTGATGTCGGCCACCAGGTCGCCGAGCGGCATCCGGTGGGCGAGGTCGCGGTCGAAGGCCGCCTCGTCGGTGTACCCGGCCATGTACATGTAGTTGTTCTTGAAGGTCGGCTGGGCACGCTCGAAGATGGTCGCGAAGTCGCCGGTGACGGCCTCGAAGGCGGCAAGGGCGGCCAGCCGTCCGTCGGTGGCGGCCGCCCGGGAGCCCCAGTAGCCGCTCATCGAGATGCCGAACATGCCGATCCGGTCGGCGTCGACCTCCGGCAGCGCGGCCAGGTGGTCGAGGTAACGGCCGATCGCCCGCTCGTAGTTGGTGAGGTCGACGGTGAGTCCGCCGGCCCGGGTCTCGCCCTGGCCGGGGCCTTCGACGGAGAGCGCGACCATCCCGCGGGAGGTGTAGTACCGCTCGGCGGCCCAGATGTAGTCCTCCTTGATCATGTCCATCCCGGGGCCGAGGATGACGGCCGGCGCGTTCCGGACGGGTCCGGCGGGCAGGTGCAGCAGGGCGTGGATCCGCCCGCCCTCGAAGTCCAGCTCCACCCTGCGCACCCGCCCGTCGCGCAGGGCGCCGAGGCGGGCCACGCAGTGGTCGGCGTGCGCGCGCATGGCCGCCTTGCGCGGGTCGGCGGCGTCGAAGATCGAGTACTGGGCCCGGCCCCACATCACCGCGGCCCGCAGGTAGAGGTCGGCGGCGGTCTGCGCGAAGCCGCCGCGCTCGTGGTGGGCGGCGCGCTCCTCGGCCTGGCCGGCGACGGTCGCCCACGCCTTGGGCAGCATCGCGCCGCTGCGGACGAGGGCGAACACCTTCGCGAAGTCGGTGTGGTCGTGGCCGAGCTGCTCCATGGTTCCGACGGCCTCGGGGTGCAGCGCGTCGAAGCCGCCCTGGGCGAGGGCGATGTCCAGGGCCCAGCTCTGGCCGGTCGAACGGACGGTCATGACGGTCTCCTCCTGAGATCGGGGGCGGGGTCGAGCCGCCCCGAAGTTGGCTAAGTACTTAATGAATAAGTACTTAGTCATTAAGTACTTAGACTAGGCTGCTGTCAACCCGCCCGCCCCGACCGCCCGCCGCCACCCCACCGAGGAGCGCCGACCATGGCCGAGCAGCCGCCCACCCCCGACCGCGCCCAGGCGTTGGACCGCCTGTCCCGCGCCGCCTACCGCCTCAGCGCAGCCGACGCCCGCCTGCGCGGCCGCGCCACCCGCACCCCCGGCGCCCTCTCCCTCACCCACGCCCGCGCCCTGCGCACCCTGGCCGACCAGGGGCCGCTGACCATCAGCGGGCTCGCCGCGGGCACCGAGACCACCGGAGCCGCCACCACCCAGCTGGTCAACGGCCTGGTCGCGGCGGGGTACGTCACCCGCACCCGGCCGCCCGAGGACAAGCGTTCCGTCGTGGTCACCCTCACCGACGCCGGGCGCGAACGGCACCGGCAGCGCCAGGAGGCGCTCACCGACGCCCTGCACGCCGACCTGGCCGACTACGACGCCGAGGCGCTCGACCGCGCCGCCGAGGTCCTGCACCGGCTGTCCGCCGTCTACGACCGGCTCTGAATCCCGCCCGCCTGGGGCCCGTCTTAGAACCCCAGGGCGCCGGGACCGGGCGCTCAGGCCCGGAGGAACTCCAGGACCGCCAGCACCCGGCGGTGGGTCTCCTCGGCCGGTGGCAGGTCCAGCTTCAGCAGGATGTTGCCGATGTGCTTGCTCACCGCCGCCTCCGAGACCACCAGCTCCCGGCAGATCGCCGCGTTCGACCGGCCTTCCGCCATCAGCGCCAGCACCTCGCGTTCGCGCGGGGTGAGCCGCTCCAGCGGGTCCCGGCGGCGGCGCAGCAGCTGCCGCACCACCTCCGGGTCCACCACCGTGCCACCGGCGGCCACCGCGGCGACGGCCGCCACGAACTCCTCGATCTGCCCGATCCGGTCCTTCAGCAGGTAGCCGACGCCGCGACCGTCCCCGGCGTCCAACAGCCGGGCCGCGTACGAACGTTGGACGTACTGGCTGAGCACCAGGACCGGCAGCGCGGGGAGCCGCTCGCGCAGCGCGAGGGCGGCCCGCAGGCCCTCGTCGGTCTGGCCCGGCGGCATCCGGACGTCCGTGACGACGAGGTCCGGCCGGTGCTCCTCGACGGCGGCGACCAGTGCCTCGGCGTCGCCGACGGCCGCCACCACCTCGTGCCCGAACCGGGCGAACAGGCCGACCAGGCCCTCCCGCAGCAGCACGCCGTCCTCCGCGACCACCACCCGCAGGCCCACCGCCGCGCCTGTCCCGTCCGTCACCGGCCCGTCCACCACCGCTCCACTCATCGTCGCGCTGCTCCTCGGTCGATCGGGGCACAGGGGATCTCCACCCGCACCAGGGTCGGTCCGCCGGGCGGACTGCTGACCGTCAGGGTGCCGTCCAGGACGGCGATCCGGTCGGCCAGCCCGGTCAGGCCGGTGCCGCGCTCCGGGTCGGCGCCGCCGCGGCCGTCGTCCAGCACCTCGACGGTCAGCCGCCCGTCGGCGTACCGGCCGTCGACCGTCGCGGCGCTCGCGCCGCTGTGTCTGGCCAGGTTCGCGAGCGCCTCGGTGACGGCGAAGTAGCCGGCCGACTCGACCGGCGCGGGCAGTCGGCCGGGCAGGTCGAAGCGGGTGGCGACCGGGATCGGCGAGCGGTCGGCGGCGTCCGCGCAGGCCTCCGGCAGGCCCTGGTCGGTGAGCACCTGCGGATGGATACCGTTGATCAACTCCCGTAGTTCGGCCAGGACTTCGCCCGCCTCGCGCTGGGCGTCGGCCAGCCGGGCGGCCAGCGGGCCGTCGGCCGGCGCGTCCAGCCGGGCCAGGCCGAGCGTCATCGCCAGGGCCACCAGGCGCTGTTGGGCGCCGTCGTGCAGATCGCGCTCGATCCGGCGCCGCTCCGCCTCGAAGGCGTCCACCAACCGGGCGCGGGAGCGCACCAGTTCGCCGATCCGCTGTTCCTGCGCGCCCGGTGCCAGCACCAGCCGGGCCAGCGCCGCCCGCGCGGCGGCCACCGCCGCCAGCGGGTAGGCCAGCAGCGGGAGCAGCAGCAGCCCGGCCAGCCCGAGCAGGGCGGCCAGCGCGGGCGAGTGCACCTCGGCCAGCTTGAGCACGTTCACCTGCTCGCCGTCCAGCAGGAGCAGCGGCAGCGCGGCGATCAGGTAGCCGGGCACGGTGAGGGCGCAGCCGACCACCGCCAGGTCGATCGGCCACAGCACGAATGCGGCGAGCAGGGTGAAGCCCAGCTCCCGCCAGGTCGCCTGTTCGCGGTAGCGCAGCCGCAACCAGGCCTCCAGGCCCGGGCGTTCGGGGAGGAGGTGCGGGTCCGGGACGCGGCCGCCGTCCAGGAAGCGGACCAGCCGGCGCTCCCAGGCCGCGGTCGGCACCCCGGCCAGGGCGAGCGCCGCCGCCAGCGGCAGCCCGACCAGCACCACCGCCAGGACCCCGGCGACCACCCCCGACACCAGCAGGCCGGCACAGAGCAGCAGGCCGCTCAGCCCGGTGGCCAGCAGGTACCCGGCCGCCCGCCAGGGGGCGCCGGAGCGCAGGAAGTCCACCCGCGCCGCCGGCCACCGGACCCTCCCCACGTCCGCCCCGTCCCCCGCGACCGCCGAGACCGCCGTCCGCCCGCTCATCGTGCCCCCGTCCTCGAACCGCCCGCTGCCCACCCACCCTAGGCAGCGGGCCGGCGCGCCGTCGGTAGGGCCTGGCCTACCTTCGGCCCAAGGCCGCCCCTGGCAGGCCCCGGTCAGACGCCCGTCCGGCCCCCGCCCGCCCCTTACGGGCAACGCCGGTAGAGCCCTCCCTACCCTCCGCAGTAGACCCTGGCCCGCTGACCGCGGCCGCCCCCGGCCGGTTCGCTGGACGCCATGAGAATGCTGCGGATCGCCCTCTCCTCCCTGGCCACGCGCTGGCCCTCCCTGCTCGGCGCCTTCCTCGCCCTGGCCCTCGGCGTCGCGATGACCGCCGTGATGCTGCTCGGCCTCGCCGCCGCGGTCGACGCGCCGCCCGGCGGCGGGGATCTGGTCTCTCTGGTGGCCGCGCTGGGCACGGCGGGCGGGGTGAGCGCGTTCGTCTCGGCGTTCGTGGTCGCCTCCACGTACTCGTACGCCGTCGTCCGGCGCCGCCGCGAGTTCGGTCTGCTCCGGCTGGCCGGCGCCACCCGCGCGCAGGTGCGCCGGACGGTGCTCGCCGAGGCGTTGCTGCTCGGCACGGCCGCCTCGGCGGTCGGCTGCGGACTCGGCCGGCTGGGCGCGCCGGCGCTGGTGCGGTGGCTGGCCGGGGTCGGCATGGCTCCGCCGGGATTCGCCCCGAGCGGTTCCGCCTGGCCGCTGCACGCCGCGTTCTGGACCGGGCTGCTGGTCGCCGTGGCCGGGGTGGCGGTGGCCGCCCGCCGGGCCGGCCGGGTCGGTCCGCTGGACGCCCTGAGCGCGGCCGACCTCGACACCGGGGTGCTGACCCGCGGCCGCCTCCTGCTCGGTCTCGGGCTGCTGCTCACCGCCGCCGTCCTGGCCGGCACCGCGCTCGCCACCGACCCCGCCGACCTGCTGCACCGCAAGACGTACACCACCCAGCCGATGTGGCTGATCTGCGCGTGCGGCCTGCTGTCACCGCTGCTCGCGCCGCTGCTGGTGCGGGTGCTCGGCCGGCTGCTGCCCGCCCGGCTCGCCGGGTACGCGGGCCGGCTGGTGCGGGCCAACGCCGGCTCCGCGCTGCGCCGTACGGGTGCGGTGGCCGCGCCGGTGCTGGTGGCGGTGGCGCTGACCGGTTCGCTGGCGGGCGCGCTGGGCACGGTGAGCGCCGCCCGCGCCGCCGAGGCCGGCTCGCGGACGGCGGCGGACCTGGTCGTCGTCCCCGCCACCCCCTCGGCCCGGCCGGTCGACGCCCAGCAGGTCACGGACCAGCCGGAAACACCCCAACCGGTCGACGCCCGACTGACCGCGGCCCTGCGCGCCGTCCCGGGCCTGGCGGCGCTCTCGGCGACCGCACCCACCCGGCTGGCCCTGACCGAACCGGACGGCGTCACGGTCCGTACCGGGGCCCGCGCCGCCGACCCGGCGGGCCTGACCGCGCTCGCCCGCCTCCCCCTGCTCGCCGGCGACCCCGCCGCCCTGGACGACGGTTCCCTGGTGCTGCCCGCCGAGTGGGGCCGTACGGTCGGCGAGCAGGTGCCGGTGGTCCGCGCCGACGGCAGCCGGACGGCCCTGCGGGTGGCCGCGGTGCTCGGCGACGGCCTCGGCGACAACGGCGTGTACGTCACCGCCGCCAACGCCCCGGGCGCCCGCGTCGACCGGATCGAGCTCCGGCTCGCCCCCGGCGCGGACCGTACGGCCGCCCTCGCCGACGCCCGCGCCGCCGCCCGGCCGTACGGGGCGACGGTGCTCACCCGGGCCGACTGGCTCGCCGCGACCGCGCCCTCCAACGGCCGGATCGCCTGGCTCAGGACCGTCCTCGTGCTCGGCCTGGCGCTCGTCTACACCGGGATCGCGCTCGCCAACACGCTCGCCACGACCACCGCCGACCGCCGCCGCGAACTCGCCCTGCTGCGGCTCGCGGGCGCCACCCGGGCCCAGGTGGTCCGCCTGGTGACCGCCGAGGCGGTGCTGGTGGTGACGGTCGGCGCGCTGCTCGGCTGTGCCGTGACCGGCGCCCAACTCGGCACCGTGCACGCCGCGTTGGCCGTCCTCGGCGCACCGGCGCCCTGGGCGCTGCCGTGGCGCCCGGTCGGGCTGGTGACCGCCGGGGCCCTCCTCCTGGCGGTCCTCTGCGCCGCCCCGGCGGCGGCCTGGATGCTCCGCACCCGCCCGGTCACGGCCGCCGCCCGCTGACCGGAAACCCCTGCGCCGCCGGCCCGCTCAGCCGGCGTTCGCACCCGCCCGCTTCGACGGCTCGGCCACCGGGCCGGCCGCCGGAACCGCCGGCGTCCCCAGCGCCGCCAGCCGGCGCAGGCTCGCCCGGCGCTGGAGCGCGCCGAGGCCGACGGTCGCCGCGCCGAGTCCCAGCCAGCCCACCGGGCCGGCCGCCATCACCACTCCGGTGAGCAGCAGCGGGCCGGCCGACTTCTGCACCGACTGGGACATCCCGGCCACCCCCAGGTAGGAGGCCCGGGCGCCCGGCGGCGCCAGGACGACCGCCAGCTCCCAGGAGCTCACCGACCGCATCAGCTCGGCCAGGGTGACCAGCATCGCGGCGGCCAGCAGCGCGATCGAGGCCGTCCACGGCCCGGCGCCGGTGGCGAGCACGATCAGCAGGCAGCTGCCGAGCAGCGTCGCCCCGTACCAGCGCACGGCCGCGGCCGCTCCGCGCGGGCCCTCCGCGAGCGTCGAGACGCGCAGTTGCAGCAGCACCACGAGCACGGTGTTGAGGACCAGGAAGACCGGGACGACGGCGTGCGGCGCGCCGGTGTGGTGGACGAGCCAGAGCGGCAGGCCCACGTTGAGGATCGAGTCGTCGAGGTTCAGCGGCATGTCCAGCAGGACGAACAGCAGGTAGCCCTTGTCCCGCCAGGGGCTGGGTGCGGCGTCCGGCCCGGCCGCGGGCTGCCCGCCGGGGCCGGCGGGCGCCGTGACCAGCCCGCGCCCGGCCGGTTCCCGGGTGCGCCAGACCAGCGCCGCGGCCAGGACGAAGGAGAGCGCGTTGGCCAGGATCAGCGTCCGGTAGGCGGCCGTGGTGCCGACGGCCAGGCCGACCGCCGAGACGCCCGCTCCGAGCGCGTACCCGGCGTTGGCCACACTGCGGAACAGCGCCTGGTAGGTGCTGCGCCGCTCGCCCGCGACCCGGGTGGCGAACAGCATCTCCAGGGTCTTGGCGGCCCGCTCGGCCAGGCAGGTCAGGGCGACCACCGGGAGCAGCGCCGCGAAGTCGTCGACGACCAGCAGCAGGCCCATGGTCCCGATCCGCAGCAGGTGGCAGCCGATCAGCAGCCACCTCACGGGCACCCGCTCGGCCGCCCGTCCGGCCAGCGGGGATCCGGCGATCCCGGCCACCGCGCCCACCCCGAGCAGCAGTCCGAGCCGTCCGGCGTCCATCCCGCACACGTAGGTGAAGTAGAGCACCGAGGCGGCTGCCCACACCCCGGTGCCGGTCCGGTCGACGCACTGCGCCATCAGCATGATCCGCGCGTCGCGCCCGCCCGGTGGCTTCCGCAGCTGCGCCATCAGTCCGTTCCCCCGCATGGCAGGCCCCTGTCGCGTGATCACCGTCAATCTCGACATCAAGATACTTCATGTCGAGAGACCTACGGAACCCCCACCCGAACCACCACCCCGGGGGCCGGGCCCTCGACGCGCGGCGGGCGGTACGCCACACTCTCCCCAGCAGCACCCCGCGCTCCCAACGCACCGGCACGACGTCATGACCACCGCCCTACGGAGAGCCTCACGGTGAGCACTCGTCAACTGCTGGAGATCGCCTTCTCGTCCGGACGGTCCGGGTCCGGACCGGCCACCTGGGGCCAACAGGCCATCTGGGACGCCGTACGCCGACTGCCCCCGGCCGACGCGCCGCGCTACAACATCACCACGGCGGCGCCGCTGGACCCCGGACTGCCGCTGCCCGTCGTGCTCGGCGCACTGGAGCAGCTGCTGCACCTGCACGACTCACTGCACACCCGACTGCTCCCGGACGGGGACGGGCGGCTGCGCCAGGTCGTCGACCCGGCAGGGGTCCTGTCCGTCGAACTGGCGGACGCCGCCGGAGCCGACGACCCGGGCGAGCTCGGCGCCCGGCTGCACGCGGAACTGGCGGCCCGCGCGTTCGACACCGGCGAGCAGTGGCCGATCCGGGTCGGCGTGGTGACAGTGGACGGACTGGCCCGGCACATCAGCCTGGTGCTCTCCCACACCGCGGTCGACGGCTCCGGCATGAGCCGGCTGGTCGCGGACCTGACCGCACTCAGCCTCGGCACCTCCCCGGAGGAGCTGGCGAAGCTCCGCGAACCCGGCCGACAGCCGCTGGAGGAGGCCGAGTTCCAGACCTCCGAGCGCGGCGTCCGCCGGGACGTGGGCGCCCGCAAGCAGTTCGTCCGCAAGCTGCGGCTCGGACCGCCGCGACTGTTCCCACCGACCGCCCAGGACCCGCTCTCCCCACCCCCGGCCGCCACGTTCCCGAACGCCGTGCTCCGCTCCCCCGCCCTGCCCCGGGCGGTCGAGCGGGTGGCCGGCGCTCACCGGGTGAGCACTTCCTCCGTCCTGCTCGCCGCGGCGGCCACGATGACCGCCCGGCTCGCCGGGACGACCGAGGCCGTGCTGAACGTCGTGGTCAACAACCGCTTCCTGCCCGAGCTGACCAACGCGGTGAGCGTGGTCGCCGGCGACGGCCTGTTCCACCTCCCGGACGCCGGCGCGGAGTTCGGCGAGGTGGTGCGCCGCACCCACGCCGCCGCGATCGGCACCTACCGCCACGCCTACTACGACAAGCTCGCGCTGGCCGCCGAGATCGCGGCCGCGACCGCCGAGGGGGTCGAACTCGCCGACCGCTCCTGCGTGTTCAACGACACCCGGGAGCTGGTCCCGGCCGCCCCCGACCCCGGCGACGGCCCCACCCCCGACCCCGGCGACGACCGGACCACACTCAGCTGGCCGGTGGAGTTCGAACCGCGCCCCGGCCTGACCTACGCCCTGGACGCCCTGCAGTCCCCCGAGGCGCTGAGCCTCACCATGACGGCGGACCCGTCCGTGCTCCCGCGCCCCGCGATGGAGCGATTCCTGTACGGCATGGAAGAGTTGATCCTCACCGAGGCCGGCGCGGCAGCCGGAACGGAGACGGCGGCCACGGCCGCGACGGCAGCCACCGGAGCAGCCGCCGAGGCTTGAACCTGACACCGGTGTCAAGTTTTACCGTACCGGCATGACCACCACCACGGAATCCCTGCTCAGCCCGTACCGCCTCGGCTCGCTCGACCTCCCCAACCGCGTCGTCATGGCCCCGATGACGCGCTACCGGGCCGCCGAGGACGGTACGCCGCTGCCCGTCGTCGCCGAGTACTACGCCCAGCGCGCGAGCGCCGGCCTGATCGTCACCGAGGGCATCTGGCCCAGCAGCCGGGGCCAGTCCGGCTGGCGGCTGCCCGGCCTGGAGACGCCCGCGCACACGGCCGGCTGGCGCACGGTCACCCAGGCCGTGCACGCGGCCGGCGGGCGCGTCGTCGCCCAGCTGATGCACGGCGGCCGTCAGGGCCACCCGCTCAACCGGCTGCTCGGCGACCTGCCGGCCGGCCCCTCGGCCGTCCCCGCGCCGGGCCCGGTGCACGTCAAGGACGGCGCCAAGGCGGCGGCCGTCACCCCGCGCGAGATGACCCGCGAGGAGATCCGCCAGGCGATCGCCGACCACGTCGACGCCGCCCGCAACGCACTCGACGCCGGCTTCGACGCCGTCGAACTGCACGGCGCCAACTCCTACCTGATCCACCAGTTCCTCGCCGACAACACCAACCTGCGCACCGACGAGTACGGCCCCGGCACCCTCACCGGCCGGCTGCGCTTCCCGATCGAGCTGGTCACGGCGGTCGCGGACGCGATCGGCCCGGACCGGCTCGGCCTGCGACTCTCCCCCGGCAACCCGCAGTTCGGCATGCACGAGGCCGACCCGGCGCCGGTCTACCGGGCGCTGCTCCCCGAGCTGGACGGCCTCGGCCTGGCCTACCTCCACCTCACCGACAACGACGACTACCCGGCGCTGGCCGACCTGCGCCCCCGCTGGTCCGGCCCACTGATCGCCAACGTCGGGGAGAACCGCGCCCCCACCGACCGGGAGCGCGGCGAGGCGGTACTGGCCGCCGGGCTGGCCGACCTGGTCTCCTACGGCCGCGCCTTCATCGCCAACCCCGACCTGCCGGAACGGTTCGCCGCCCACGCCCCACTCACCCCCGTCGACCCGACACACCTCTACGGCCAGACGGCGACCGGCTTCACCGACTACCCGAAGCTCACCGACTGACCGGAGCCCACCGACCCGCCGAAGACCCACCAGAAGACCCGCCGCCCGGTCCTACCCTGGAGCCCATGCGGATCCTCGTCCTCGGCGGTACCTCCTTCGTCGGCCGCGCGATCGCCGACGACGCCCTGCGCGGCGGCGCGGAGGTCACCCTGTTCAACCGCGGCCGGACCAACCCCGGCCTGTTCCCCGACGCCCGCCACCTGCTCGGCGACCGCGACACCGGTGACCTCACCGCCCTGCGCGAGGGCCACTGGGACGCCGTGGTGGACGTCAGCGGCTACCACCCGCACCAGGTCGACCGGGCCGCGGCCGTCCTCGGCGACCGGGTCGGCCGCTACCTCTTCGTCTCCAGCCACGCCGTCTACGCCCAGGACGGGCTCGCCCCGGGCTCGGACGAGTCCGCCCCGCTCCGCGCCCCGCTGCGCGAGGCCGAGGAGCTCACCGAGGAGACCTACGGCCGGCTCAAGGTCGCCTGCGAGGAGGCCGTCACCGCCCGCTACGGCGACCGGGCGACGATCGTGCGGCCCGGAAAGGTGGCCGGGCCGCACGACGGGCAACGCGGGCTCACGTACTGGGCGCGCCGGGCGGCGCGGGGCGGCCGGACCGCCCTGCCCGGCCGCCCGGAGCAGCCGGTCCAGCTGGTCGACGCGCGGGACCTGGCCCGGCTGGTGCTCCGGCTGGTCGAGGACGGCCGGCCGGGCGCCTTCCACGCCGTCGGCCCGGCCGAGCCGACCACCCTGGGCGGGCTGATCGCCACCTGCGCGGAGGTCGCGGGCACCGAGGTGGAGGTCGTCCCGGTGCCGCCGGAGACGGCGCCGCCGCCGTTCTTCCCGCTGGTCCGGGCCGAGCCGCTCTGGCCGGGCCAGCAGCGCGACCCGGCCAGAGCCCGGGCCGCCGGCCTGCCGGCGACGCCGCTCGCCGTCACCGTCGCCGACGTGCTCGCCTGGGACCGGGGCCGCGGCGAGCCGCCGCTCGGCCACGGCTTCACCGTCGAGCAGGAGGCCCGGGCCCTGGCCGAGGCGGACGCCCGATGACCACCGGGCCCCTCTCCCCGCGCATCACCGCCATGCGCCCCGAGCACGCCGAGGCCGTCCTGGCGATCTTCCGCGCCGGCATCGACACCGGCGACGCCACCTTCGAGACCACCGCCCCCACCTGGGCGGCCTTCGACGCCGCCAAGCTCCCGGACCACCGCCTGGTGGCCCTCGGCCCCGCAACCCCCGCAACCCGCAGAACCCCCGGAGTCCCCGGAGTCCCCGAAACCCCCGACGCCCCCGACGCCCCCGACCACGTCCTCGGCTGGGCCGCCGTCTCCCCGGTCTCGGGCCGTCGCGCCTACGCGGGTGTGGTCGAGCACTCCGTCTACGTCGACCCGGCCGCGCGGGGCCTGGGTGTCGGACACGCCCTGCTCGAAGCCCTGGTGGCCTCCACCGACGCCGCCGGGATCTGGACCGTGCAGGCCGGTGTCTTCCCCGAGAACACCGCGAGCCTCGCGCTCCACCGCCGGGCCGACTTCCGGGTGGTCGGCACCCGGGAGCGGATCGGCCGGCTGGACGGCCGCTGGCGTGACGTCCTCCTGCTGGAGCGGCGCAGCCCGGCCGTGGACTGACCCGGCACACCCCCTTCCTGACCCGTTGTCAGTGCCACCCGCTATGGTCGGCCCCGAACGATCCAGCACCACCAACGCACCGGCCCGGCACCACCACCGGCGCCACCAACACCACCACCCGCACCATCAGGGGGCACCATGACCACACCGGGCACCACCCCGCTCACCACCGCCGACCTCGTGGAAGGCTGGCGCCGGGTGGGCGTCCGTGCGGGCATGGCGCTGATCGTGCACTCCTCGCTCTCCAGCCTCGGCCGGGTCGAGGGCGGCGCGGCGGCCGTGGTGGCCAGCCTGCGCGAGGCGGTCGGGCCGGCCGGCACCGTCGCGGCGCCCACCTTCACCACCGACACGGTCCGCGACCCGGCGCCCGGGCAGGGCGGCCCGCCGGGCCCCGAGCTCGCCGAACTCCGGGCCGCCGTCCCGCTGTTCCATCCCGGCCTGCCCTCCCGGACGGGCGCGGTGGCGGAGGCCCTGCGCGCCCTGCCGGAGAGCCTGCGCAGCACCCATCCGCAGGTTTCGGTGGCCGCCGTCGGGGCGCACGCCCGGGAGGTGACCGCCCGCCGGTCGCTCGGCTTCGCGGTCGGGCGGGAGTCGCCGTTCGGCGCCCTGCACGACCTGGGCGGCCATGTGCTGCTGGTCGGTGTCGGGCACAACCGCAACACCTTCCTGCACTACGCCGAGACCTTCGCGCCCAACCGCCGGCTGAAGCTCCGCCGCTTCCCGATGGCGATCCAGGGCGAGCGGGTCTGGATCGAGGCGCCGGACGTGGGGGACGACAACGACACCCACTTCCCGGTGGTGGGGCGGGAGTTCGAGGAGCGGGCGGGCATCCGCGCGGTGCCGGTCGGGGCCGCGTCCTGCCGGCTGGTCCCGGTCCGCGACCTCATACCCTTCGCCGTCCGCCGCCTCACCGAGCTGCTGGCCGCGGACGGCCCGACCCCGGCGTAGCCCGCCAGGAGCCAGGCCCACCAACGGCGTGGCCCGGCCGCCCGCCCGTTCCCGAACGGCCCGCCGGGCCACCCCCGGACCTCACCTCACCTCACGTCACCCCACCCCGCGCCCGGGCGTCAGTGCCTGCTGTCGTGAAGGGAGTTGGTCTCCTGGATCTTCTTCCAGGACTTGGGCTCCGCCGGCAGCTGCCCGTCGGCCCGGTCCGCGCCCGGCGCCAGCGAGGCCGCAGCGGCGGCGGTGCCCGCCGGCACCGGTCCGACGGCCGGCTTGGCGGGGGTGAACAGCCAGGTCTGGAAGAGGTCACCGAGCTTCTTGCCGGAGACCTTCTCCGCGTACGCCTGGAAGTCCTGGACGGTGGCGTTGCCGTAGCGGCGCTCGGTGGGCCAACCCTTCAGGATCTGGAAGAACTTCTCGTCGCCGACGGTGTTGCGCAGCGCCTGGATGGCCACCGCGCCCCGGTCGTACACGGCGCCCGAGAACTGGTTGTCGGCACCCGGGTCACCCGGCTTGACGGTCCAGAACGCGTCGTCGGCCGGGTGCGAGGCGTAGATGTAGTCGGCCAGCTCCTGAGCGGTGCCCTCGTTCTCGTGCTCGGACCAGAGGAGCTGCGAGTACCGGGCGAAGCCCTCGTTCAGCCAGATGTCGCTCCAGCGCGCGACCGAGACGCTGTCGCCGTACCACTGGTGGGCCAGCTCGTGCACGACCACCGAGGTGTTGGTGCCCTTGGCGAACTGCCGGGGGCTGTAGAAGACCCGGGTCTGGCTCTCCAGCGCGTAGCCGGTGGGCACGTTGGGGACGTAGCCGCCGATCGAGCTGAACGGGTAGTCGCCGAAGTAGCCGCTCAGCCAGTCGACCAGTTCGCCGGTGCGCTCGACGCTGGCCCTGGCCGCGTCCGCGTTCTCGCCGAGGTCCTTGCTGTACGCGGTGTAGACGGGCAGCCCGCCGGCCGTGGTGTCCGTGGAGACGTCGAACTTGCCGACCGCGAGCGTGGCCAGATATGTCGCCTGGGGCTTGTTCTCGCGCCAGCTGTAGCGGGTCCAGCCGGCCGAGGAGGAGGTGCCGGTCAGGATGCCGTTGCTGATCACCTGGTTGCCGTCCGGCACCAGCACCGAGACGTCGAAGGTGGCCTTGTCACTGGGGTGGTCGTTGCTCGGGAACCACCACCACGCGCCCTCGGGCTCGCCGGCCGCCACCCCTCCGTCCGGCGTGCGCAGCCACGCGGTGAAGCCGTACTTCTTCACGGTGGACGGCACGCCCTTGTAGCGGACCACCACGGTGGCCTGGCTGCCCTTGGCGAGCGGCCGGGCGGGGGTGATCTCCAGCTCCTGCTCGCCGCTGGTCTTGAACGCCGCGGGCCGCCCGTTGACCCGGACCTCGGAGACGTTCAGCGCGAAGTCGAGGTTGAACCGGGAGAGGTCCTGGGTGGCGGTGGCCAGGATGGTGGTGGTGCCTTCGAGTTCGTCGGTGGCGGGCTGGTACTTCAGCCGGATGTCGTAGTGCGAGACGTTGTATCCGCCGTTGCCGTAGGTCGGGTAGTAGGAGTCGCCCGCGCCGGCCGCGCCGGGTTGGAAGTCTGCTGCCGAGGCGGGGACGGCCAGGAACAGGCTCAGGGCACTGGCGGCGGAGACGATCAGCCTCTTGCGCACGTGGTCCTCCAGGGATCACCGGAACGATGGGTCGGATCGATCCTTGTCCCGGAGGCGCCTGTTCCACTCCCTGATTGTGAGATGTTCATGAAAAGAAACGCGCCGAAATGACACCGTCGCAGCAAGGCCGCGACGGTGTCACATCACCACACCCACCCCACCAGTACCTCAGGACCCGAGCGTCACCGGCGCCCGCACCAGCGAGCCGTACTCCGTCCACGAGCCGTCGTAGTTCTTCACGTGCGGGTACCCGAGCAGCTCGGTGAGCGCGAACCAGGTGTGCGCGGACCGCTCGCCGATCCGGCAGTAGGCGATCACCTCGCGCTCCGTCGACACGCCCTTGCCCGCGTAGAGCGCCCGCAGCTCCTCCGCCGACCGGAACGACCCGTCGTCGTTGGCCGCCTGCGACCAGGGGATGTTCACCGCGCCGGGGATGTGCCCGGGCACCTGCGCCTGTTCCTGCGGCAGGTGCGGGGGCGCGATCAGCTCGCCCCGGAACTCGGCCGGCGACCGGACGTCCACCAGCACCGCGTCCGCCCCGGGCTTGGCGAACACCTCGGCCTTGGCCAGCACCTCGTCCCGCAGCGCCCGCAGCTCCGGCCGCTCGGGCCCGGTCAGCCGGTACCCGGTGTGCTGGTAGTCCATCACCTCGGGGGTGAGTTCGCGGCCCTCCAGCTCCCACTTCTTGCGCCCGCCGTCCAGCAGCCGCACCGGCCCGAAGCCGCGCAGCCGCAGCAGCCAGTAGGCGTACGCGGCGAACCAGTTGTTGTTGCCGCCGTACAGCACCACGGTGGTGTCGTCCTCGACCCCGGCCGCCCGCAGCAGGTGCTGGACGCCGTCGCGGTCGGCGTAGTCTCGGCCGACCCTGCTGTGCAGGTCGGTGGTCCAGTTCCAGCCGACCGCGCCGGGGATGTGGTCGCGGTCGTACGCGGTGGTGTCCTCGTCCACCTCGACCACCCGGACGGTGCCGTCGTCCAGGTGGTGGGCCAGCCACTCGGTGTGGACCAGCGCCTCGGGGTGTGCGTAGCCGTTGCCGGTCATCCCGTGCCTCCTTCACTCCGCCCAGGGCTGCACGGACCGGACCTCCGGGCGCGCACGCACCGGCGCACCGCGAACGGGCCGGACCCTTCGAACGTACGCCGACCGCCCGGCCCGGGCCACCCCGGCCGTGTCAGGCCGCCGCGGCGCCGTCGAGCCGCGCCACGTAGTACAGGTTCAGGATGTCCCCCTCGACCCGTTCCACCTCGACCGACCGGAACCCGGCCTCGGCCAGCATCCGCCGGGCGGTCTGCTCGCCCCAGACCGTCCCGAGCCCCTCGCCGCCCTCGCCGAGCGAGACCGTCATGCAGTAGAAGGTCGAGAAGGCGTAGAGCGCCGGGGCGAGCGGGTGCTCGACGTTCTCCTCCAGCCTGCTGCTGGCGGCGACGTCGCCCATCAGGAAGACCCCGTCGGGCCGCAGCGCGCCCGCGACGGCGGCCAGGGTGCGGGTCGGCCGGGCGAGGTCGTGGATCACGTCGAACGCGGTGACCAGGTCGTACGAACCGCTGATCTCCGCCGAGTCCGACACCTCGAACCGGGCGTTGTCCAGCCCGAGTTCGGCCGCCGAGGCACGGGCGGCGGCGATGCCGTTCTCGGCGATGTCGATACCGGTGACCCGGCTGGCCGGGAAGGCCTTCGCCAGCACCGTGACGGCGTGCCCCTCCCCGGTGCCGACGTCCAGCACGTCGATGCCGGCCCGCAGCCGCTCGGTGAGCCCGGGCACCAGCGGCACGATCGCGTCCACCAGCGCCAGGTCGTACACCCGCGCGCTCTCCTCGGCCTGCAGCTGCTGGAAGCGCGGGTACGCCGAGTACGGCATCCCGCCCCCGGTACGGAAGTGGCCGAGCAGTTCCTGCTCGACCTCGCCCATCATCGCGAGGAAGGGCATCATCCCCGCCAGGTTGTCCGGCCCGGCCGCCGTGGTCAGTGACGCCGCGTGCTCGGGCGGCAGCGTGTAGGTGCCGTGTTCCGGGTCGTACTCGACGAACCCGCCGACGACCATCCCGCCCAGCCATTCGCGCACGTAGCGCTCGTTGAGCCCGGCGGCCCGCGCGATCTCCTCGCTGCTCGACGGGGCGAGGCCCGCCATCAGGTCGAACAGCCCGGTCTGGTGGCCGAGGCTGGTCATCAGCCCCAGACAGGCGTCGTTCAGGACGTCCACCACGCGCCCGGCGAAGGCTTCCTGCCTCTCCGCGTCCAGTTCCCGTACGGACATCGCTTCCTCCTCCGTCGGCGGGACCAGCGGCATCCTCCCCTCTTCACGCTACGCCGCCGCCGTGGCCGCCCCAACAGAACGGGCGGCCCGCCGACCGGTCACCACCGGTCACCGGGCCGCCCGCGCGTCGGCGGCGGTCCCGACCTCAGGAGAAGACGACGGAGCGCAGCTTCAGCGTCTTGCCGAGCCTGTCGCCGGGCTTCATGACGCGGTAGACGTCCCCGTTGCATTCGGCCTCGAGGAAGACCGTGGCCGTCGAGGTGGTGAAGTTCTCCGGCGCGAACGCCGGGTCCTGCTCGGTGGCCCCGAACAGGTCGATGCACTTGCCGCTCTCCGGGTCGGCCATCCCGGCCGGAACGCCTGGGAGGGGGCCGACCTTGTAGAGGAAGTCACCGGTGGCCGCGTTGGCGGAGGTCGGCACGGCGAGGACGAGGGCGGCGGCGCTGACGGCGGCGAGAAAGGTGTTGCGGAGACGCATGGGTGAGGGCCTTTCAGGTGGTACGCGGCGGTACCTGATTAATTGGTGCGAGATCACCCTAGAGGCCCAAAATCCGCAGAAACGGTTCTCCCAATCCACCCATTCGAGTGGTTTAGCCGGAAAAGCCGCTACCTCACCGCCCGCACGAGTGCTCTCAGTTGGGCGGAGCCGTGAAGAAGTACCCCGAGTCGATCAGCACCGGCAGGTACGTCTTCAACGCCGCCACCGTCTGCGAGCGGTCCCCGCCACCGTCGTGGTTGAGCACGATCGCCCCGGGCCGGACGTCCTTGAGGATCCGGTCGGTGATCACCGAGGTCCCCGGCCGGGCCCAGTCCCGCGGATCCACCGACCAGGCCATGTTCCGCATCCCCAGGTCCGCGGCCACCTTGAGCGAGGCGTCGGACCAGTCCCCGCCGGGCGCGCGGAACCAGGTGGGCAGCCGCCCGGTGGTCTTGTGCAGCAGGTCGGAGGTGCGCTCCAGCTCGTCCCGCACCTTGGCATCGGACATGTGCCGCAGGTCCGGGTGGGTCCAGGTGTGGTTGGCGATGTGGTGGCCGTGGTCGGCGATCTCCCGCACCAGCGCCGGGTGCTCGACGGCGTTCTCCCCGATCAGGAAGAACGTCGCCCGGATCCCGTACTGCTGGAGCAGCGCCAGCACGGTGGGCGTGTGCCGGGGGTCCGGGCCGTCGTCGATGGTGAGCGCCACCACCCGCCGCTCGGCGTCCAGCTCGTACACCGGCTTGGCCTCCGCCGCCGTGAGCACCTTGTGCACGGGCACCACGCTCGGCGCGGCGGCCGAGGGGGCCGGCGGCGGCGTGGCCGGTAAGGCACCCGGCGCCGGCGGCGCCACCGGCAGGGCGCTCTCGTCCACCCCCGCCTCGGCCGCGACCTCCCCGCCACCGCTCCAGGGGCTCCGGCAGCCGGCGGCCGCCCCCAGCAGGGACATCCCGGCCGCGACCAGCAACAATCTTCGCGAAGTAATCTGACGATCTGACAGCATGCGGAATACTTCCCCCGGCCGTCACCGCCGCTCCCCGGAGGCGCCCCCTACGGCCCCGATCACCACTCCGACAGCCCAAGGGCACACCCGAAAGGAAGCCCGGGACCCCCGTACGCACACCCCGCCCCCGACCCTCCCCCACCTTCCCCGACCGGACGCCAGACCACCCGTCAGGACCGCTACGCTGTGCCTCCCCAGTGTGATGATCTGCCATCAGAGGACGTGGCCATGACGACAAGTCAGGACTTCCCCGAGCACGCCCCGCAGGACGACGCCACCGAGCTGAGCCAGTGGGAACGGTTCGGAGTCGACACCACCGCCCCGCACTCGGCGCGCGTGTACGACTACTGGCTGGGCGGCAAGACCAACTTCCCGCCGGACCGCGCCATGGGCCAGGCCATCGAGCAGGCCGTGCCGAGCGTCAAGGAGATGGCCAAGGCCAACCGCGCGTTCCAGGGCCGGGCCGTCCGCCACCTGGCCCGGGAGCACGGCATCCGCCAGTTCCTCGACCTCGGCACGGGCATCCCCACCTCGCCCAACACCCACGAGATCGCCGAGACGGTCAGCCCCGGCACCCGGGTGGTCTACGTCGACAACGACCCGATCGTGCTCGCCCACGCCCGGGCACTGATGGTCTCCAGCCCGGCCAGCCGGACCACCTACATCCACGCCGACCTGCGCAAGCCCGAGGAGCTCTTCGCCGACCCGGCGCTCACCTCCACCCTCGACCTCACCCAGCCGGTCGGCCTGCTGATGATCGCCGTGCTGATGCTGATCGCCGACGAGGACGACCCGTGGGGCCGGGTCGCCGCACTGCGCGACGCCCTCCCCGCCGGCAGCTGCATCGCCCTCACCACCCCCACCCCGGACTTCGACCCGGAGGCCGTCGGCAAGGTCGCCGAGGCCGCAAGGGCCGGCGGGATGACCCTGGTCCCGCGCGGCTACGACGACGTGGTCCGCTTCTTCGACGGCTGGGAACTGATCGAGCCGGGCGTCGCCCCGGTCCTGGCCTGGCGCCCGGACGGCGAACCCCCGGCCGACCCGAAGGCCGCCTACTACTGGGGCGGCGTCGCCGTCAAGCGCTGACCGGACGCCCGCCGGCCGAGGCGGGGCCCCGTGCCCCGCCTCACTTCAACAACCGCGACATCCGCCGGTCCGCCAGCGGCTTGCCCCCGGTCTGGCAGGTCGGGCAGTACTGCAGCGAGGAGTCCGCGACGGACACCTCCCGCACGGTGTCCCCGCAGACCGGACAGGGCTGGCCGGTCCGGCCGTGCACCCGCAACCCGAGCTTCTTCTCCGCCTTCAGCTCCCCCGCCGCCAGCCCGCGCGAACGCTCCACCGCGTCCCGCAGCGTGCTGCCGAGCGCCCCGTACAGCCGGGCCGTCTCCTCCTCCGTCAGACTGGCCGCGATCTTGTACGGCGACATCCGGGCCGCGTGCAGCACCTCGTCCGAGTAGGCATTGCCCACCCCCGCCAGCGTGCTCTGGTCCCTCAGCAGCCCCTTGATCCGGCGCCGGTCCTCCCGCACCAGAGCAGCGAAGGCCTCCACCGTGAACCCCGGGTCCAAGGGGTCGGGCCCCAACCTCGCCACACCCGGCACCTCCGCCGGGTCCCGGACCACGTACACCGCGAGCCCCTTCTTCGTCCCGGCCTCCGTCAGATCGAACCCGTCCCCGGCCTCGCCCTCCAGGCGCAGCCGCAACGCCAGCGGGTTCTTGGGGCTCGGATGCGGCGGCTCGTCAGGCAGGCCGTCCTTCCACCGCAGCCAGCCGGCCCGGGCCAGATGGACCACCAGGTGCAACCCGCCGGCCTCGATGTCCAGGAACTTGCCACGCCGCGTCACCGGCCCGACCGTCCGCCCCTCCAACGCCGTCACCGGCGGGTCGTACGTCTTCAACGCACTGATCGCCACCGGCTGCACCCGCGCGATCACCCGCCCGGTCAACCGCTCGGACAGGTACGCACTCAACGCCTCGACCTCAGGCAACTCCGGCATGCGCCCAGTCTGCCCCGACCCCCACCGTGGGCGCGCGGGCAACGCCCCGCGCGCCCACCACCTACCCTCCCCCACACCCCACCAGGCGAGAGGGACGCGCTGCGGGAGGGGGCGGTGGAGGGGGTGGGCGCGGAGAGGGGCGTTGCGGGTGATTTTCAGACTGCCAACGGCGCCCGACCCCCACCCACAGAGTCGGCAGTCTGAAAATCATCCAGCCCCTCGGAGCGGCCACCCCCG
>NZ_BNBY01000019.1:0-62710 GCF_014656195.1 Kitasatospora xanthocidica
ACTGTCTCGCGAAGAACCGCAGATCAGCAGGTCGGGTGACCTCCGAGGTTAAACAACAAGCTCAGAAGCCGTTGTCGTACCGAACTTGATCGGCAAGTTTCCGCGGTTCAGGCATGATGCCGGCATGGCGAGGCATGCTCGGGCCGTTGGGTTGTCCCGTTGATGGAGGTGCCGGGATGGCGTCGGTGGTGGGTGTCCTGGAGGAGCGGGAGCTGGCCGCGCGTGAGCGCGTGGAGGAGCGTCGGGAGGTGGCGGACCGGGTATGGCATCCCGCGCTTTCCATGGACGCGCTCGCTCCCCACTACCAGCGCATCCTCGCCACGCTCACCGAACAAGGATCCGGCGGGAAGCCAGTGATGTCCTGTCAGGCGATCACTGCCGTACTCGGACTGGAACCGGTTCCGGCAAGTGTGGAAGCAGTTCGGTCGAAGATGAAGCGGCTGGCCGACCGGGGCTGGGCCGACGAGCCCACCCCGGGACGGTTCACGCTCGCCGCCGGGCCAGCCGGCGGCTCATGAGCATCGTCATCGACCACAGCACCATCTGCTCATGCACGGCGGGCAGCCTCTCGTAGTCAAGCACCAGGCGCCGCGAGCGCATCAGCCAACTCAGCGTGCGTTCCACCACCCAGCGTCTGGGCGGCACCACGAACCCTGAGGCGTCGTCGCTGCGCTTGACGATCTCCAGAGCGAGAGCCCCAGTTGCTGCTTCGCCCAGCCGACCAGGCGACCCGCGTAGCCACCGTCGGCCCACACCAGGACGATCCTGCGATAGCGGGCCCGGACACATTCCAGCAGCGGCAGCGCGGCCTCCCGGTCCGTCACGTTCGCCGCGGTGACCATCACGGCCAGCAGCAGCCCCAGGCAGTCGACCACGATGTGCCGCTTGCGCCCCGGCACCTTCTTAGAGGTCCTGACAGAAGCCGCTGAGGGCGTGACTGTCGAGCTCGGTGCTCGCTGGTCGGCCTGTGGGGAAGAGGGTGTCTCGCCCGTGGGTGGTGTCCGATGAACTGTGGGCACTGATCGAGCCGTTGCTGCCACCGAAGCCGCCGAAGCTGAAGCCGGGGCGCCCTCGGGTGCCGGATCGACAGGCCTTGTGCGGGATCCTGTTCGTGCTGCACACCGGCATCCAGTGGGAGTACCTGCCCCAGGAGCTCGGCTTCGGCTCGGGCATGACCTGCTGGCGGCGGCTCGCGGCCTGGAACGAGGCCGGCGTATGGGACCGGCTCCACCTGGTGCTGCTGCGAAAGCTCAGGGTGGCCAGGGACACGGCGTCCTCCTGGGCGTTGCGGATGGTCTCGGTGGCGGAGAGCTGGGCTCCCTCGCGGCCCAGGACGCGCTCCAGTGCTTCGACCATCGCGGTACACGAGCCGCTGACCACCCGCTGGTTGGCGAAGTAGAAGTCCAGCCCGGCGTTGTCGCCGGTGCGGATCTTGAGGGTGGCGGCGTCCTCGTCGTTGTCGCTGACCGGTGGAGGATGGTGAGTTCGACGACGCCGGCTTCGGCAGCGATCAGCCGCAGCGAGAACCCGCGAGGCCGCTCCAGAAAATTGGGGCCCGGCGATCGCACGCTTTCATGATCACAATGCACTAGGTGACATGAGCAAAGAGCAGCTGGCACTTCCCGGCGACGACGATCAGCAGGCGGACCTCGCGGGGCGCCCTGCTGACGACCACGAGCCGGCTCGGTCAGGGTCAGGGCGGGGCTCCGGGCGAGACTCTGGACCGGAGTTGGTGCTGCAGTCCGTCACGGCGGTGACGATCACGGTCTACGCGTCCACCCGGTCAGTTCTGCTGACTATCGTCACGCTGGTGGTTGCCGTCCTCATGGCCGCGTGGTGGATCGAGCGCCGGAGGTAGCGCCGACCTCGCCATTCGCTCAGTCCAGTGCCTGTACCCGATCGGAGACCAGACCATTCCCCCGAACTCCGAACTCCACGGCTCATTCGAGGAGTTCTGCCAACTGAACCTTTCCCACCTGCATCGTCACCTGCGGATGTCGGGGGCCGATCAATGGGAGGCCGAGGATGCCGCGCAAGACGCCATGTGCGCACTCGGTGAGGTCTGGGGAACCGAAAGGGCGATCCACCCCCGCGCCTGGGTCCGGACGGTTGCGTGGCGCAGAGTGCTCGCCGTACGTGACGGAGAGCGGCGGCTGCGTGAAGTGCACGACCGAGCAGCAACGCAAGCCGCAGAACGGCTGCTGGGAGAGCTGGGCGATTCGGACCTCGCGGAATTGCTGAGCGTCCTGGGGTCATTGCCAGAGGTCCAGCAGCGCGTCTTCGCCTGGACCTACGACGGCTACAAGCCGAAGGACATCGCGGAGATCCTGCACATGAACGCGGCGACCGTCAGGTCCGCGCTCCGAGAGGCGCGGAACAAGCTCAAGCCGGTGGTCGGCGCGGGACACATTAAAGAGGACGCCCGATGAGTGACTCGGAGGAGAGGGCTGAGATGACCGACGTTCAGTTGGATGACGAGGCGGGCGAGGACGCCGCCTTCGACAGCTGGGTCAGCCGGACGGGCGATCGGTTTTCGGCCGCGCTGCTGCCGGCCGACCGGGCGGCGGCGATGACCGCGCGAATCCTGGAGAGGGTCTCGGCTGCACGCTTCGTGATGGAAGAAGCGGGGGCATTCGAACTGAACCTGGAGCAGACGGGGACCGACACGTTCGCAGCAGTTCGTGCCCTGGTCGGGCGAGCCAATCCGGTGGCACGGAGGGCGAAGCGGGCCGCCGACCTGTACGGGCTGCCCGTCTTTGACGGCTTGGCAGAGGACGATCGCACCTCTGCTGATGTCCTCCAACTGCCGCGCGCCTACATGATGGTCGTAGACGGGCTGGACGATGACCACGAGGACGCCCGGGTCGAAGGCGAGGAGAGCCAGGGCCTTGCCCTGTTGCCGCCAGACGGCATCCGGGAACTCCTGATGGGAACTCAGCTCTACGGCGATCCGGCTCTAGCGCTCCGTGAGATGTATCAGAACGCACTGGACGCCTGCCGGTACCGGCAGGCCCGGTTCCAATTTCTTGCCAGGACGAACAGCGGGGCCGTGACCGACTTCGATCCCGCGGTCACGTTCACGCAAGGCTATGACGAACAGGGACGACGTTTCGTCGAGTGCCGCGACAACGGTGTGGGAATGACGGAGGAGGCGGTCCGGGAGCTGTTCTCCCGTGCCGGCCGCCGGTACGTCGCCACGGCCAAGTTCCTGGCCGAAAAGGCAGAATGGGATTCATGCGACCCGCCGGTAAGGCTTGAGTCGAACAGCCGATTCGGCGTCGGCGTGCTCAGCTACTTCATGCTGGCTGACGAGATCGAGGTGACGACCTGCGCAATGGACCGTCACGGGCAGGGCGGCCCGGTACTGCGACTCGCCATCGCCAGCTCAACCTCGCTCTACCGGATCCACCGCCATGCCGAAACTGGCGCACCTGGGACCAGCGTCAGGCTCATCCTCCGTGAAGGAGAGTCCAGCTTCGAGGCTGCGAGCTCAGAGCCTCTGGACGTTTTGATGTCTCTGGAGCGGGTGCTTGGTATCGCCGAAGTCACAACTACCCTCCAAAGCCATTCAGTTGAGGCGACTGCCCATAATCATGATTATGGGCAGTCGGTATGGAAGACCGGAGAGCTGAGGGCCGCGCGGTGGCTCGGGCGCGAGAAGAGCGGGCCGCGCGCTGAAGGCTGGACTCTGCCCTGCCTCGGAGGGCAGGTCATCTGGTGCGAATACGGGGGCGGGCTTCTCGTCGATGGGCTGCGCGTCGACCCCCAGCATTCAGGGCCCCACGCGGGAAACGAGGGCCTTCGGGGCGCAGTCGTCAACCTACGGCCCTCAACTCCCGGCCTGACGCTTTCGGTTGACCGCAAGCATCTACTCAGTGACAGCTCGGCTGTTGTCGAGGAGTTGTTGGAGGAGGCCGCCGACGAACTCGTAGCCAATCGCAGCGACTTGCTGACAGCTACCTGGCTGGAGGAGGTAGCACTCAGTAGCCCGCTGGTGGCCAGGGTTGTGTGGGAAGCGCTGCGGCGCCGGGGGCGGGCGGTCACACGTCGCGGTTGAGTTCTCGGTGCAGGCGATCGGCCTGCGCCCATAGCGTTCGGGCCTCCTTAGCGGCGGTCGTGGCGCGCTTCACCGCCGAAACGACCGCCAGTTCAGAGCAGTGCGTACGCCTGCTGGACCCGGGCCACCAAATCGGCGACCCGGTCGGCGACCTGGCCTGAACCGTCCTGCGCCAGGTCGGCGCGAGGAAGGACGTCGGCGCGGATCCGGTCCAGGTCCAGGTTGACACCGCCGAGCCCGCGGCCGATGTCGGAGCGTTCCACCTCGCCGTCGGTGACGCTCACGCACCGCAGTTCCGCCGCGGCGGCGTCCACGACCACGGCGCGCTCCGCCCCAGCCGCGAGCGCGGCGCCCCGGGCGGCGCTCGCGGTGGTGGAGGCGGTTGCGAGCTCCGGGTCGGGCCTGGTGAGCGCGCCAGCCGCCGCGGGATGACAAGGCGGGGAGATTCGCAGGACGGCGACCGGCCGAAGCCGCAGCGGGCCGCGTTCCAGATCGGTGGCGAGGCCGACGGCGTCAACCTCACCGGTCCGGTCCTCGGGCAGTTCGGCGAGCACCGCGCGCACGCAGTCCCCGAGGCCGGGGACGCTGTCCACCACCGCGCGTGCCACGGTGTGCCCACCCGGGAACCATGCTCCGGGCACAGCCGCCGAAGTCCCGAGTGTGCTCCCAGCACGGGTGGCCGGCGGGACAACGGCAAGCGAAGCACCACGCCCCGGACAAGGAGGCCCGAACTGCACCGTTCCGGGCGCACACCGAGGCCGATGCCCCCGCAGCCTCGCACTGAACGCCCCCGGCCCGGGCACTCGGCCTCCGTCCCGGCAAGCGATCGCCGGCAACGTGCGTTTCCTCGGAAGACCGAACCCTCGCGGAAGGTCCTGCGACCAGTTGCTGTCGGCGATGAACCCCCAGGCAGTGGCGGTGCACGGTGAGTGACCCGACCGGCTCGGGCCTGGAGGAGCTGGTACGCCGCCGCGGGTCGGCGGCTCGCGTCACACGAGGGCGTAGGCCTCGGCCTGGCGGTCGATGAGGTGCGGGGTGATGCCGGCGAGGACCAGTCGCTGGTAGGACACGCTCTCGCGGTGGGCCGCCAGGGCGTTCTCGTCCTCGTACTCGGCGAAGACGACGAAGGCGCCCTGGTCCCGCAGGGAGCGGACCACCCGGTAGGACAGCACGCCGGGCTCGGTGAGCGC
Source organism: Kitasatospora xanthocidica (assembly GCF_014656195.1). Taxonomy (GTDB): domain Bacteria; phylum Actinomycetota; class Actinomycetes; order Streptomycetales; family Streptomycetaceae; genus Kitasatospora; species Kitasatospora xanthocidica. The sequence goes on from NZ_BNBY01000019.1 coordinate 5,248, forward strand.
GGCCTCGGTGACGGCGGGGAGCAGATCGGCGACGTGCTGGTCGGCGCCGGTGTCGGCGAGCCAGTCGGTGATCACGACGAGAGACACGGCGGGTCCTTCCGGGGTGGTGCGGGACGGTCCTGGTGATGGGGGCGGTTCAGGCGGGGGTCAGGGGATGGTGACGACGATCTTGCCGCGGGTGTGGCCGGCCGCGTTGAGGCGCTGGGCGTCGGCCGCCTGCTCCAGGGGGAACGTCGCCGCGACCTCGACGGTGAGGCGGCCGCTCTCGGCGAGGTCGGTCAGGGCGGCGAGGTCGGCGGCGTCGGGGCGCACGAAGACGTAGCGCCCGCCGAGGGCGAGGACGGCGCCGTCGGCGACGGAGGCGAGGCGGCCGCCTTCGGCGAGCAGCGCCGGCGAGATCTGGAGGGCTTCGCCGCCCACCAGGTCGAGTACGGCGTCGACGCCCTCCGGCGCCAGCGCGCGGACGCGGTCGGCCAGGCCCTCACCGTAGGCCACCGGCTCGGCGCCGAGGCCGCGCAGGTAGTCGTGGTTGCGGTCGCTGGCGGTGCCGATCACCCGGGCGCCGAGGGCGATGGCGATCTGGACGGCGAGTGAGCCGACCCCGCCGGCGGCCGCGTGGACCAGCACGGTCTCACCCGGCTTGAGTTCCAGGGCGCGGCTCAGCGCCTGGTAGGCGGTGAGGCCCGCCAGCGGCAGGCCGGCAGCCTGGGCGAAGTCCAGGTTGGCGGGCTTGCGGGCGAGAGTGCGCACGGGCGCGGCGACGTACTCGGCAAAGGTGCCGCGGCGGACCATGTCCTCGCGGACGTAGCCGATCACCTCGTCGCCCGGCGTGAACTCGGTGACTCCGACGCCGACCCGCTCCACGACCCCGGCGACGTCCCAGCCCGGGATCACGGGGAAGACCACGTCCATCGCGCCGTCGAGGTAGCCGGCCTGGATCTTCCAGTCGACCGGGTTGACCGACGCCGCCACCACGCGGACCAGGACGGAGTCCGGACCGAGCTTGGGCTCGGGCACGTCCCCGTACTCCAGGACGTCCGGTCCGCCGTAGCTGCGGTAGGTGATGGCCTTCATGGGTGGTGCTCCTCGCAAGAAGTGTTGACTCACTCGATGGTTCATCCCATTAAGTAATGCCGAAACGGTAGAACTGAACAGTTGAGGATGTCAAGTAATTCTGAACGGGCCCCGGCTTCGCTTCACCCATCGCAGGTCTTACCGGTAGCGGGCGGCCGGTGGCATGCTTGCCACCGCATGTGATCAACCGGGGTGTCCGTGTCCGCGAAGCCACCGGGCCAACCTGTCATCGGTGACGCCCAGGCCCGACACTCCGACAGAGAGAGGCCGCCTCCGATGGACACTACCGACCGCCTTCCCGATGACCTGACCGAACTGGAGAGGCTGCTCATGCGGGGCGCATCCACCATCCGGTGGGTGGAGGCGGCCGAGCGGCTCGTCCTGCAGGTGGACAATCTGCGGGACTGGCTCATCAAGAACCACTTCCTTCGCCTGTACAGGAGCGAGTCCGGCTCGTATGCCGCCACGGATTTCGCCGAGGCCTTCGACGCCGCGTGCGAGATCCTGCGCGGCGGCAGCAGTGCTCTGGAGGCGTCCGGTCTGCGCAGGTCGAGCTTCTCGGTTCTCGGCGTCGCCGCCAACCTCTGTGGCCGCGTGCAGAACTCGCTCCGCTATTCCGTCCACGAGATCGACGACCACGATGCCCAGGCGGTGGCGTTGGCGGTCCTCTATGCCATCGGCCACATGGACGCCACCGTGGACGTGAACGGCAACGAAGTGGACGGCTGGGGGCCGAACTCGTTGGCCTACGAGGAGCGATTGTCCCAGCCCTGAGCATCCGCCCGGCTTCTGCGACAGCGTTGTGGGGTCGGCGATCCGGACCGAAGGGTCGCCTCCCCGACGCCCGAGCCCGGCGGGCAGTGGGCCGAACGTGGCGGCAAGGGCAAAGACCCGGACCGCGGACCCCCGCCCCGCCCCGCCCCGCCCCGCCCCGCCCCGCCGCCGGGCGACCCACTCCCGACCGCACGCGGTCCTGCACCAGTGCGCTGGACCGACGTGATCACCACCGCGTTCGAGTGCCTCCAAGTCCCGCCGCAATCAGGCCGGCCGGCGACCGCAACCCTTCAGTTCATCACATCCGATGTCCGGAAGGGCTTCACTCACGGAAGTGGTGACGTGAGCATGGCCCGACGGCTACCGTCTGCTCCCGTCGTCAAGATCGTGATCAGAGGGTGGGGAAGTCGCGTGCGCAGCGGGATTTATGGGGACCGGCGGCTGCTGGTCAGTGTGTTCGGGCCGCAGGAGGCCCGTGAGGCGGTGCTCTGCGGGGCGCGGATCATCGACAGCGAGGACCCGCGCAGTGCGCTGGGCACGATCAAGCCCCGGCGCATCATGGACATCGCCGACGCCGTGCTCGCCACCCGCCGGGACCTGCCGGTGCAGTTGAGTACCAACATCGGCGAGGACCAGCTGCTGTACCGGCGCGCCGCGGGCGGGTTGGCGATCGGCAAGTCCCCGTACGAGATGGTCGGCAAGGCCGCGCAGGCGGCGCTCGGCGTCGCGGTGTCGATGGGCACCGCCGTGCACCCGTGCCCGATCGTGAAGGTCGGTCTCGACGGCATGGGTGTCGGCCAACTCTCCGACGTCCTGGGTGAGATCACCGCCACGCTGCGGCGCGCCGACGGGCTCGGGCGCACCCGCGTCATGTCCGTGCTGTTCGCCCAGGATCTGGACCTGTGGGACGCCCGCAAGAGCCTGCCCCAGGTGCGCCGTGCCCTGGTGGGTCTGCGCGAGTACGACCCGGCCGCGGCCGACGCGCCGGGCGCCTTCGACCTGGCGGAGCACGCGGACGCCCTGCTCGGCGACGACGGACGCCCGCTCTTCGCCGACCGGCGTCCCGACGAGGCCGAGCTGAAGGCCTGCGGTGCCCTGCCGGCCGCGGCGCGCGGCACCCACGTCACCGTCAACGAGCCGTTCCCGCATGCCGATTACGGCCTGACCCGTCGCCGCCGTACCGACACCGAGGCGATCCGAGCCATGGTCGAGGCCAGCGCCGCCGCCGGGGCGGACGCCATCATGATCGACACCAGCATCCTGCTGAAGGTCGCCCGCATCGGGCTGATCTCCACCGCGGGCAGCGACGAGCTGGTCGACCTGGACGCCCACGACACCGACGCCCACGGCCTGCCCCGCACCGGCATCCTGTCCCTGGAGGAGATCCGCTTCTTCGTCGACCTGTGCCACGCCCGAGGCCTGGAGGCCAACCTCGCCGGCTCCGTCCAGAGCCACCAGGCCCAGCAGATCTGGCGCTTGGTCCCCGACCTCGACCAGCTCTCCGCCCGTGGCGGCGTCGTCGCCCTCGCCCACGACCCCCTCCACGGCACCGGGGCCGCCACCCGCCACGACCGCGTCGTCCGCCGCGCCCTGGTCGCCGGGATCATCCCGCCGGAGCAGGGCGGATACCTGGTCGTGCCCGAGCACATGACCCGCTCGCCGAAGTTCCGCACCGACCTGGACGGACTGCTCACCCGCCACCGGGACCTCCGCGTCCACGTCGCGGACCGCTACGGAACCCTGTCCGCCCTGGACCGGCCGGCCCCGGGCACCCACTGACACCGGCCCTCCCCCAGACGTCCCGAACGGTCCGGGCGAGCCGGTCGCAGCGTAGAAAAACTCCTCCCCGGTGACGGCGAGCGCCCGGGTGAGGAAGGCGTTGGAGTGGTCGCAGGCTGCAGGAAGCCCGGTCAAGGCCGGGCTTCCTGGAAGGTGGTGAAGGACGAGGCGACCGCACCGGTCATGGTCGTGGCATTGACCCGGACCGTACCGGCCGACTCGCTGCGGATCTTCCCATGACGACGCGTCAGTCCACCATTGCTCTTGACAGATCGGGAGGTGCCCGCAGGACGCCCGCAGCGGCGGGACCCGCGCGCGGTGCCGGCCGTCGCACTGCTCGGCGAGGCGCATCAGACGCTGGGGCGGGGGATGCCGCGTCAACGTCGGCGGCCTGGAAGTGGTCTACGATCCGCCCGAGTCGGTCTCGACGTATCGCGGTGCGCGAGTGCCGTGCCAGGACAGGGGTTGGGGCGTTGTCGTCAGTGGACGTGGTACGGGAGTCGGCCGGGGCCGGGCGGGTCGTGTTCTTCGAGGAGTCGGCACGGGACGGTGCCCAGGCCAAGACCCTGATGAGCGCCGGCTTCCGGGTCCGGCTGGCCCGGGAGCAGGGGGCGGTGTTCGGGGCGGACGGGCCCCGGCACGTGGTGTTCGCGGCCGGCTTCCCCTCCGTGTGCGGGCAGGAGTTCGAGGCGACGCGCCAAGTCGCTCTGGAGGCGCAGGGTTCGGTCAGTCCGTCCGCGATCTGCCGGGGCACGGTGGCGGACGTACGGCTGGCACTGAGCGCGGTGCGGGGTGCGGCGCACGCGCGGGTCATGGTGATCGTGGCCGCTTCCGAGGCGACCGCCCGGGCCCTGGTGCACAGCGGTGCCCGCGAGGCCCTGCGCCGGGGTCTGGACGTGGTGAAGGAGGCCGTGGGTCTGGCAGACGGCGTCGCGGTGGACGTGTGCCTGGTGGACGCTCCCCGCGCGGACCACGCCCTGGTGGCGGAGTACGCGGGGGCGATGACGGCCCAGGGCGCGGGGACGATCGTGCTGGCCGACACGGTCGGCGACCTGCTGCCCGGCCGGACCCGGGACCTGTTCCAGCGGGTCGCGGCCGGCGCGGGGCCCGAGACCGTCCTGGTCTCGCACCTGCACAACGACCTGGGCCTGGGCCTGGCCAACACCCTGACCGCCCTGGAGAGCGGAGTGCGGGTGGCGGCGTGCTCGTGGCTGGGCATGGCCGAGCGCAGCGGCATGGCCGCCACCGAGCAGCTGCTCTTCCTGCTCGCCCACGACCGGACCAAGGCCGAGCAGATCCTCGGCCCCGGCTGCGAACCGTGGTGGACGCAGCCGGACCTGACCCGGCTTCCGACGATCGCGCGGATGGTGTCCGCCGAGACCGGAGTCCCGCTCACCGTCACCACCCCCGTCGTGGGCACCGGCGTCGCCACCATCTCCACCGGAACCCCCTTCACCCACCCCCAGACCTTCCAGCCCTACGACCCCCGACAGCACCTCGGGCTGGCACCGACCGTGGTCCTCACCCACCTCGCCAGCGGGCGCGTGCTGCGCGCGGTCGCCGAGCGACTCGGCCACCGACTCGACCCGGCCCAGACCCGCACCGCACTGGCCTGGGCCAAGGACCGCGCCTACCGCCTGAACCAGGCCGTCATCGCCGACGCCGACTTCGCCGCCTACCTCGACGGCCTGACCGCCGCCACACCCCGATCCTGAACGGAACCGCCCCCATGCCGGCCACCGCCCCGCTCGACACCAGCCCCGCCGCCCACGCCCTGACCGCCGGGCGCGCCGTCATCCTGCCCAACCCCAGCCCCCTCACCTACGTCGTCACCGCCACCACCCCCCAGGCCGTCAACAACGCCAAGGGCCGCCCCACCGACCAGGAAGTCGCCCTGTGGGTCCACGACGACACCACCTGGACCGACCTCACGGCGCGACTGGACCTGACACCGACCGCCCTGCGCACCGCGTACACCCTGCTCCGCGAGCACCTGGTCACCCTCCTGGTGCCCGTACACACCGACACCCCGCCACCGGCCTGGACCACCCCCGCACTGCGCGACGGCCACCTCCTCCTCTTCGGCACCCGCTGGCACCCCCTCACCCCGCTGCTCGACCGCTTCCCCCGCCTGTACGTCAGCAGCGCCAACCGCACCGGACAACCACCCGCCGCCACCGCCCCCCAGGCAATCGCCATGTTCGGCCCCGAAACCCCCGTCACCGACGCCGACACCCTGCGCCGCACCGGCACTCCCCACGCCGCCACCACCATGCTGCGCATCACCCCCGGCGGAGACCTGGCCCACATCCGCCACGGAGCCCAGGACCAGGCCCACGGCAGCGACCCGAACCGCTACCTGGCACACCTCCGTGAGGCGACAGGCAACTGAGGACGGACGTCCGCTGACACCCGTCTGAGCCCCCTGGCGGATGCGGTGGAGCAGGAGGCCCCCTGGCTGACGGTCCGCTTCCCTCTCGCCTACACGATCTGTCGTCCGCGGACCGCTCAACACTCTCCACCAGTTGCTGGACACCTTCGAGTACTGGTTCGGCCTCACCACCCCCTGACCGGCCCCAGGCGCCCGGGCCCGCCTCCGGCCGCCTGCGGCGGCGACGCGTGAAGGCTGACGGCCTACGCCTCTTCACCCCGGTCGACGTCGTCGTGCAGCGTCTCGCCGAACCGTTCCAGCGCCTCCTCCGGCCCGCAGCCGAAGGCGCGGCCGATGTACTCCCAGGTCATCATGCTGCTGCGGGCCTTGCGGCCGGCCAGCAGCGCGGTCGAACCGGCGGCCCGCTCGAAGCGGGCAGCCGCGCGGGCGGCGGCGTACGGCCGGCTCTCCGTCAGGTCGCAGATCCGGTCGACCAGCGCCGCGACCAGCTCCTCGACCTCGCGCGGCACCACGCCCTCGGCCAGGTCGACGTGCACCTCCCAGTCCGCGAACGGCCCGGTGGCCTCGCCCACCGCCTCGGTCGCCACGTCGTCGCCGAAGTCCAGCAGGTGCACCCGCTCACCCCGCCAGCCGCAGCTGCAGCCACCGCGCACCGCAGCGGCCCGAGGACCGTCCGCACCGTTGTAGAGCCACCAGGTGGTGCGCCCGTCCGGCAGCGGCGCCGGCTCGCTGCCGTCCGCCAACACCGCCGCCGGGAAACCCTCGTGGCGCTTGCTCTCGTCGATCCACGGCATATCGTGCCCCTCGCGTCCCTGGAGTACAGCACCAGGGTTCTCGGCCCGTGACGCAGTGTCAAGGCTTCGCGACAACCGGTGCGACCCACAGCTCAAGGGGGCGCGCACCGTCCGCCGCACGCCGGGCCAGCGGTGCTCCGGCAGCTCGGTGAGCCGCTCGATCCAGGCGACCGCCTCCCCGCCCCCGAGCTCCCTGGCATCCCGCTCAAGCTCGGCGGCCGCGCCGGCGGTGGCGGTCGACGGGCCGGCGTCTGCGCCGGATCCTGAGAGCGAGGAGAGCGAGGAGGACGAGACCGGCCGCGGCTGCCAGGGCGGCGAAGGCGGCGGCGGCCGAAGGGAGCGTCCCCCAGGCCGTACCGCCCGCCCGGGCCACGGCCGGGCTGTCGGTTGGCCCCGCCGGGGCCGGGGGGTCGGCCTGGCCGGGGGCGGCGTTCGTGGCGCTTGCCGACGGGGAGGCGGACTCGGTTGCCGCCGTCGTGGCCGTCAGCTCGATGTGACCGGCCGTGCGGGCGACCGAGAAGGCCGCTCCTCCCACGCTGAGGGTGTCGCCGGAGAGCGCGGCGTCCTGCGGGCCCACGGTGAGGCTCTGGGCCCCGCCGGGCAGGATGATCTTCGCGCCCGTGACGGCCTCCAGCTTGCGCAGCGTCGTCGATTTCGCCGCGGAGAGGTCGAGGACCGCGGACGCACCGGTGAGGGCGACCCCGCTGGAGGAGGCGAGCGAGGCACCGGCCACCGCGAGCGTCCCCTTGGCCACGGTGGTGGCGCCGGTGTAGGAGGCGGCGGTCAGCGTCGTCGTCGCGGTGCCGTTCTGGGTGACCGATCCGGAGCCGGACACCGCCGGGAGGGTGACGGGCGTCCGGACGTTCTGCATGATCAGCGCGCCGTCGTCGCTGATCGCGTCGAGAGCGCCCTTCGTGTGGAGACTCCCGTCCGCTCCCGCCCCGGACCCGAGGCGCAGCGTGGCGCCCCGCTGGATGGTGGTGGAGCCGTCGTAGAACTGCGCCGCGGCGAAGGTGACGTCGTTCCCGGACGTGCCGGCGATGACGATGTCGCCCGCTCCGGGAGCGGCGAGGGTGTCGTGGTACTTCCCGCCGCCGATGGGCAGGCCGAGGGTGACCGGGCCGTTGTAGTCGAAGGTCAGCCGCGAGCGCTGCGAGTTGGCGTGCAGGTTGATGTACGCCGTTTCGGCCGTGCCCGGCAGGAAGATCTGGTGGGTGGTGCCGTCGCCCCAGTGGACGTCGGCGCCCTCGATGTTGGTGCCGCGCTTGTTCAACTGGTGGGCGACCGGTACCAGGTTGAGGTTGCCGTTGCTCAGCGTCGGCGGGGCCGTGCCGGTGTTGTCGCTGTAGCTGTAGGTGCCCGTCAGGATGACCTTGCTGCCGGGCCGGGAGTGGACGTTGACGTCGTTGCCGTATTCGCGGCTGTAGAAGTTCTGGCGCTGGACGACCGTCTGGTTCAGCGGGGTGTCGATGATCCACGAACCGCGGTTGAGGACGGCCTTGGCGTTCGGCAGGTCGGCCGCGCAGGTGGTGGCGGCGTAGTTGGCGCCGGTGCCGATGTCGAGCACCCCGGAGAAGGGGCTGCTTCCGCACAGCTGGAGCGTGCCCCACAGGTTGCGGGGCTGGAAGATCGTCCCGGAGCCGCTGACGGTGCCCAGGTTGAACAGCCGCGTGAGCGACAGGTTGAGCGTGCCGTCGATCCGGATGTTGTCCTGGTTCTGCTGGTAGCCGGGCGAGTTGTAGGGGAAGGCGCCGATCAGGCCGGTGGTTCCGCCGTTGCCGTACTGCAGGGTGGCGCCGGCGTCGACGGTGATCGCGGGCCGGTCGGGGTTGCTGACGACCACATAGGGGTGGTTCCCGCCGAGGATGGTGACGGACTGGCCCTGCTGGGAGCCGGGCAGGGTGAAGGTGCTGTCCTTGGTGAGGATCAGGGTGCCCGTGCCGGAGACCCGCAGGGACCCCTGCCCGCTGATCACCCCCGAGTAGGTGTGCGACCCGGGCGGCACGTTCACGACGGCGCTTCCGCCGAGGACCACGTCGCTGTTGGCGAGGATCGACGGGGTGATGTCACCGTCGGCCGCGACGGCGTCGGTCGGCGCCAGGGCCACGGGCACGGCCGTCGCCGCCACGATCGCGGACACCAGCAGTGCGTGCCATGAACGTCTCATCGGTGGTGCTTCCTGGGTGCGGGCGGGGAAAGAAGGCGGTGCCGGCGCGCTCCTCGGAGGCGCCGGCACCCGGTCGGGTCAGCTACCCGGTCCGGTCAGCCGGTCACGCGGAAGGTGGCGTCACCGCGGCCGGTCGCGGTGGTGATCGGGTCGAGCTTCAACTCGTACGCGTAGTGCCGGATGTAGTGGTCGGGGTGGTTGTACGACTGGAACGAGGACCAGGTCGGGTCGGCGAGCCCGGCGACCTGGCGGAAGGTCGCGTCCTGGGCGAACTGGCTGCTGCCGTCGTTGGGGACCAACTGGAAGTCGTAGTCGAAGTGCCGCAGGAAGTACCCGGGGAAGTTCACCGACTCGAAGGAGACGGTGCCGGTGCCCGCGAGGCCGGGCCGCAGGCGGAACCGGGAGTCGTCGACGGGGCTGACGTTCGGGTCGATGCGCGCGTCGAAGTTGACGTGCCGCACGTACCGGTCCTGGAAGTTGAAGGACTGGAGCCGCTGGGCGGGGGTGCTGGGCCAGCGGGCGAGCACCCGGCTCTCCTCGGCGGCCGTCAGGTTGAGGATCCAGCCGTGGCGCTTCTTCGTGCCGCCCATGTCGTAGGCGCTCGACGCCTGCCGCTGGTAGACGGCCGGGTTGGACGGGTCGGTGGTCAGGACCGGCATGTAGCCACCGCTGCTGGCGTACTGGTCGAGGTAGAGCGCCCACTTGTCGGTGCCGTTGAACTTCATCCACATCGGGCCCTCCACCTGGGAGCCGGTGAGGCCGATGCCGGAGAGGTTGCCCAGGTCGGTCCACGTCCCGAGGATCGAGTTGCCGCCCTCGAGGGTGATCTGCCCGTCGCCGGAGGCCCGCACGTAGCGGAAGTTGCCGACACCCGACGGCACCTCGATGATCTGGGTGTCGATGATGCCCTGGGTGCCGGGGCGGTCGATGTACACCTGCGGGGTGGTGATGGTGCGGAAGTCCGACGTGCGGGCGGCGTAGATGCGGTGCTTCAGTACGCCGTCGAGGGTCGCGTTGGTCGCCCAGTACAGGACGTAGCTGCTGCTCGCCGGGTCCCAGATCGCCTCGGGCGCCCAGGCGTTGCGGCCGTCGGGGATCGCGCCGGCGACGTTGAGCAGCCACGGCTGGGACCAGGTGGCCAGGTCGGTGGACTCCCACACCACCAGGTTGCGGCTGGCGTTGTTCACGGCCTGGTCCCAGTTCTGCCCGCAGCCGATGCACAGGTCGGTCGCGATGATCCAGTACCGGCTTCCGTCCGGGGAGCGCACCAGTGCGGGGTCGCGCACGCCCTGTGTGCCGACGGTGGAGCGCAGGACCATCCCGCCACCGTTGAGGTCGTTCCAGTGCACGCCGTCCGTGCTGTGCGAGAGGTACATCTGCTGACCGGTCGAGCCTTCGCCGATGAAGTGCACCATCAGGTAGCCGGGACCGGCGGCCGCGGCCTGCTGGGGGGCGGCCGCGGCCAGGCCGGTGAAGAGCAGGCAGACGGCGATGAGCATCGCCGACAGCCGTGCGCGAAGCGCGGTCATGGACTTCTCCTGTCGATCTGCTGTGCCACCGGGAGGGTGGTCCGGGCAGCGGTGTGGGCTGAACCGGAGGTGGCGTCGCCGTTTCGCTCTGGGGAGAGTGTTAACGCTAACAATTCAGTGGACAAGAAGCCGGGACGGCCGTTACCCAATCTTGACCGGTCATGTACAAGTCCGCTGAATCCGGCCGCTCCGGCCCGAGTTGACGGCCGGTCGAGCGGCCCCGTCAACCCGGGATCGACGCCCGCGTCGCAGGCCACCCGGTCTTGGTGTCGCGTCACGACATCATGATGATCAGGTAGCCTGCGTCCGCCGACTCGGTGTTCATCGACACCTGGAACCTGGCGCATCCCCGATACCGCCGTCGCCAAGGAGGCCGTGCCATGGAACCCGTCACGTTGATCACCGGCGGTTCGAGCGGGATCGGTGCGGCCACTGCCCGCGCCCTGCTCAAGCAAGGCCACCGCGTGGCGATCACCGGCCGCGACGCCGATCGCCTGGCCGCGTTCGCCGCCTCCGCCGGAGCCGGCGAGCGGCTGCTGACCATCACCGGTGACGCCGGCGACGAGAACCATGTCGCCGCCGCCGTGCGTCACGTCACGGGCTCGTGGGGACGATTGGACACGGTGATCGCGAACGCCGGGTTCTCCCTGCCCGGCACGCTGGAGGACCACGACCCCGCGGCCATGCGCGCCATGATCCTCACCAACGTCCTCGGCCCGGCTCTGCTGGTCCGCGAGACACTGCCGCACCTGAGGGAGTCCAAGGGCCGGATCGTGATCGTCGGTTCGGTCGCGGGCACCAGGAACACGCCCGGCAACCTGTACTCCGTCACCAAGTGGGCCGCGCACGCCCTGGCCGAGAACGTCCGGCTCCTGGTGGCCGGGGACCGCGTCGGCGTCACTCTGGTCGCCCCAGGGGTCGTGGACACCCCGTTCTGGGACGAGCGCGGTGGATCACCCGCGGCGGCGCCGACCCTGACCGCCGAGCAGATCGCCGAGACGATCCTGTTCGCCGTCAACCAGCCCGAAGGCGTGGACATCAACCACCTCGTCGTACGGCCCGCCGGCCAGGTCAACTGATCTCGATCGCGCCGCGGGCGACGGGACGTACGAGCAGCATCGGGCCACGGTCCCGGGGCTGTCACGTCCAGACGGAACCCAGCTGCCACGCCCGCATGCGGTCGAGGGTCGCGGTGCCGTTGTCGGCGAAGACGTCGACGCCGGTGCTGGAGGGGTCGGGAAAGACCTGGTCGGTGAGGACGACCTGTCCGCCGCGCGCGTTCTCGGCGTAGACCTCGACGGAGGAGGCGTCGACGAGGACGTGCAGGCTGAGGGGTCCGCCGTCGAGGGCGAGCGGGGCTCGTTGGACGCCGGGGAAGGTGGGGTCGAAGTCGACCAGGCCGGAGGCGGTGCGGTCGATGGAGACCTCGCCGGTGGTCGTGTCGTAGCCGATCCGGGTGCGTTGTCCGCCGCCGGTGCGGACGTCGAGGCCGAAGCGGTCGGCGGTACCCGGGGTGAGTTGGGCCTCCAGCTCCAGGGTGCTGCCGTGGACGGCGAGCGGGGTGCTGCCGCTGTCGACAGGGGTGGTCGGCATGGTGGAGCCGGCGTCGCGGAGGGTCCTCAGTTCGCCGACCGGCTGTTGGACCAGTCGGGTCCTGCCGTTCACGGTCCGCAGGGAGAGCTGACGGGGGAAGGCGTCGGCGCTGCGCCAGGGGGAGGTGGGGACGGCCTGCGCGTAGTTCCAGTTGCTCATCCAGGCGAGCATGACGCGGCGTCCGCCGGGCGCGTCGTTGTAGGTGACCGCGGCGTAGAAGTCCTGACCGTAGTCGACCCAGTGGGCGCGCTGCGGGGTGCTGAGCGCGGGCTCGTCGGCCGCCGTGAAGTCGTCGGCGAGGATGTGTCCCCAGCCGTCGGTGTTGTGGTCGACGAGCTGGATCCGGGCCTGCTTGCCGATCAGGTCCTTCAGGTCCCAGGAGGTCCAGTCGAGGGTCTCGCTGTTGGAGCCGGTGGAGGTGCGGACCACCTTGCCGTCCACGAGGAGGTTGACGGCGGTCTGGGTGTCGGCGCCGTCGGTGTGGGGGTGGTTCCCGCCGCCGACCAGGAAGTTCAGGTAGCGCCTGCCGACGGTGAACTCCGGTGAGGTGAGGGTGCCGGTGGAGCCGTCGCCGCTGTTGTAGCTGTTGACCAGGCCGGTGCCCCGGTAGCCGGAGACGGTCTGCTGGTCGGGCAGGGTGCCGGTGGCGGGGGCGGTGCCGAAGGCGGTGCCGTTGGTGGTCCAGTCGCCGTAGGAGCCGGATTCGAAGTCCTGCAGCACGGTGCCGCCGGGCGGGACGTAGGCGGCGGGGTCGTCGGAGGTGAAGCGCTCGCCGTCGAAGTCGCCGGTGAAGTACTGGGTGCCGGTGCCGCCCGCGACGGACTGGGTGCCCACGACCAGCACCCACTTGGTCTTCCCGGGGTCGCCGTCCACCGCGAGCGGGAAGAGGTCGGGGCACTCCCACACGCCGCCGGTGGCGCCCGCGGGGCCGAAGTCGCTCAGATGGGTCCAGCTCTTCAGGTCGGACGAGGAGTAGAAGGAGACCTTGTGCCGGTCGGAGAGGGCGACGGCCATCAGCCAGCTGTGGGTGGGCGCGTACCAGAAGACCTTGGGGTCGCGGAAGTCGGCGGAGCCGATGGCCAGGACGGGGTTGCCGGAGTACTTGGTCCAGGTGGTGCCGCCGTCGGTGCTGTAGGCGAGCGCCTGCTCCTGCCTGCCCGTGCCCTTCCGCTGGCTGGTGTAGACGGCCACCAGCGGCGGGTTCTCCTTGCTGCCGAAGCCGGTGGAGTCGTCCTTGTCGAGGACGATGCTGCCGGAGAAGACCATCTCGTCGGCGTCCTGCGCGATGGCGAGCGGCAGTTGCGTCCAGTGCACCAGGTCGGTGCTCACCGCGTGACCCCAGGACATGTTGCCCCAGCTGTTGCCCGACGGGTTGTACTGGAAGAACAGGTGGTACTGACCCTGGTACCAGATCAGGCCGTTGGGGTCGTTCATCCAGTTCCGGGCCGGGGAGAAGTGGAACTGGGGCCGGTACTGCTCGTGATACGGCGGGCCGGCGGTGGCCGGCGACGCGGTGAGCAGGGCCAGCCCGGACAGGACGGTCGTGGCGGCGAGCAGTCGGCGGCGCCGGGTGGTTCTGGACATGGTGCTCCTTCCGTCGGGTGTGCGGGACTGGGCGACGGGGACGATCCGCGGGGTGGGCCCCTGGGCACGACGGTGCCGAGGCATTGCGGCGGGACGGCTGTGTCGGAACGGTGTCCGGGTGGGCCGTTGTGCTCGTTGGTCGGTCCGAAACGCTAGGCAGCGGGCGGGAGTTCGCCGGAGCCGCGGACGATGAGACGGGTGGGGACGGTGACGGTCCGGGCCCGGCTGCGGTCACCGTCGAGGCGGGCGAGGGCGAGTTCGGCCGCGGCGGCGCCGATGGCGGCCGGGTCCTGGGCGACGGCCGTGATGGCGGGTTCCAGCACCTCCGCGAACGGCAGGTCGTCGAAGGACACGAGGGCGGTGTCGCGTCGGCCGGCGCGGGCCAGCCCGAGTACGGTGCCCATGGCGGACAGGTTGTTGGCGGCGAGGATCGCGGTCGGCGGTTCCGCCCGCTGCATCAGTCGTACGGTGGCCTCGGCGGCCTCGGCCTGGGTGTGGCCGTCGACCACCAGCGAGCGGTCGTAGGGCAGGCCGGCGGCGTCGAGCGCCTCCCGATAGCCGGCCAGACGCTCGCGGCGGGTGAAGAGGCCCACCGGCCGGTCGCCGACGAAGGCGATCCGCCGGTGCCCGCGGGCGATCAGGTGGGCGGTGCCGTCACGGCCTCCGTCCCGGTTGGAGCTGACCACGCAGTCGGCGGTCAGGCCGGCACCGGGCCGGTCGAGGAAGATCACCGGCATCCCGCTGTTGCGGGCCGTCCGCAGGTGGGCGTGGTCGGCCCGGGCCGTGGGCGCCACCATCAGGGCGCTGACCCGGCGGGCCAGGAAGGTGCTGGTCAGCGCCCGTTCCCGGTCGGGATCGTCGGCGCTGGAGCCCATCAGCAGGGTCAGTCCGCGGTCGCGGATCGCGTCCTCGATTCCTCCGGCGACGGTGCCGAAGAACGGGTTGCCCATGTCGGGGATGATCAGTCCGACGGTGGTGTCCGGGCCGCCGGTGCGGATGTTGCGGGCCATCAGGTTCGGCTGGAAGCCCAGCCTCTCGACCGCCGCCAGGACCTTCTCGCGGGTCTGCGCCGAGGTCGGGCCGTCGCCGTTGAGGACTCGGGAGACGGTCTTGGCGCTGACGCCGACCTCCTGAGCCACATCGTGCAGCGTCGTACGACGGGGCGCGGCCATGTACCCACCTTCGCCAGGCAGCGGCCCCGGTCTCGCGCGCGAGGCCACTGCGGGGGACGTTCTTCTCAGTCGGTTCCGACTCCGGCGGCCTTGGCGGCCTCGGCGTCGGCGACAACGGTACCGCCGCCGTCCTCGTCGACGGTGAGCGCGCCGGTCATGATGGCGACCACCTCCGACATCGAGTGGTCGCCGGGCTTGATCAGGGCTGCGCGCCGGCCCATCCGGTGCACGTGGATCCGGTCGGCGATCTCGAAGACATGGGGCATGTTGTGGCTGATGAGCACCACCGGGAGGCCCCTGTCGCGGACCCGGCGGATCAGGTCGAGCACCTGTCCGGACTCCTTGACGCCGAGCGCGGCCGTGGGCTCGTCCATCACCACCACGCTGCGGGCCCAGGCGACGGCGCGGGCCACGGCCACGGCCTGGCGCTGGCCGCCGGAGAGCGTCTCCACCGGCTGGGTGAGCGAGCGCAGACCGATCTTCAGGTCGGCCATGTGCTCGGCCGCCTCCTCGCGCATCCGTTTCCTGTCGAGCATCCGCAGCACGCTGCCGAGCGGGCCGGGCCGGCGCAGTTCTCGGCCGAGGAACATGTTGGAGGCGATGTCCATCGAGGCGGCGACCGCGAGGTCCTGGTAGACGGTCTCGATGCCGTGCGCCCGGGCGTCCTGCGGGCCGCTGAAGCGGACGGCCTCGCCGTTCAGGCGGATCTCCCCCTCATCGGGGGTGACGGCCCCGGTCAGGGCCTTGACGAGGCTCGACTTGCCGGCGCCGTTGTCGCCGATCACGGCGAGGACCTCTCCGGGCAGGAGGTCGAAGTCGGCGCCGTCGACGGCGGTGACGTGACCGTAGCGCTTGACCAGGCCGCGGGCCTGCAGGACGGGCGTGGGAGTCCGGGTGCTCATCAACGGGTCCTCTTCCGGGAGAGCTGGTCGACGGTGACGGCGAGGATGACCAGGACGCCGGTGATCAGCGTCTGGTAGATGGACGCGACGCCCATCAGCTGGAGGCCGTTGCGGAACACTCCGACGATGAGAGCGCCGATCAGCGAGCCGAGCACGCTGCCGCGGCCGCCGAACAGGCTGGTGCCGCCGAGCACCACGGCGGTGATGCTGTCGAGGTTGTCCGTCTGCCCGGCCTGCGGGTCGCCGACGCCGGTGCGGGAGATCAGGAGCAGCGCGGCGACACCGTAGACCAGTCCGGCCAGCGCGTACAGGCCGATGGTGAGCCGGCCGATGCGGATGCCGTTGAGCCGGGCGGCCTCGGAGCTGTTGCCGAGTGCGTAGACGTGCCGGCCCCAGGAGGTGCTGCTCAGCAGGTAGGCGAAGAGGGCGAACAGCGCGAGGGCGACCAGCGAGCCGTAGGTGACGTCGGTGCGTCCGAGCGGGAACGTGCCGCCGAGGAACGTCAGTTGGCTCGGCAGGTCGGAGACGGTCTGCTCCTTGGAGTAGATGTGGGTGAGCGCGAAGGCCACGTTCAGCATGCCGAGCGTGACGATGAACGGCGGCAGCGGGATCAGCTTCACCAGCAGACCGTTGACCAGTCCGAAGCCCGCGCAGACGGTGAGCCCGAGCGCGATCGCCACCAGCGGCGGCACCGTGCCCGCCGCGGCCGTCCTCGCGATCACGATCGATCCGAAGGCCATCACCGCCCCGCAGGACAGGTCGATGCCGGCGGTCAGGATGATCAGCGTCTGGCCGATGGCCAGTGTGCCGACCACCATCACCTGCTGGATGACCAGCGAGAAGTTCCCGCCGGAGAGGAACTGGTCCGTCGTCAGGGAGAAGAAGGCGCAGGCCAGAACGAGGGCGGCAAGCGGGCCCGCGGTCGGCGCGGTCATGATCCGGCGGGCGAACGTCGGCCCGGTGAGGTCCGCGTACGGGGCGGTGGAGGTCGTCATGAGGAGGTCCTTGCCGATGGAGCCGGTCGACGGGCCGAGCGAACGGCGTCGCGCCGGCGGAGCGGTAGCGGCCCGGGCGGGGCGGGTGGCCCTGGTCAGGTCAGGTCAGGCGAGGGGGTCCTGGCCGGGCCGCTGCTTCGGAGCGGGGATCAGCCCCAGCAGTTGGCCAGGCCGAAGCCGGTGTCCTTGTGGTCCACGCCCGGCTGCGGCTTGTCCGTGACCAGAGTGACGCCGGTGTCGGTGTAACCCGAGGCCTTGGTGCCGGTCTTGGCGAAGTCGGCGACCGCCTTGACGCCCTTCTCGGCCATCACCAGCGGGTACTGCTGCGAGGTCGCCGCGATCTTCCCGTCCTTGACCGCCTGGGTGCCGGCGCAGCCGCCGTCGACCGAGACGATCATCACGTCCTTCTCGCGGCCCTTGGCCTTCAGCGCCGTGTACGCGCCCAGCGCGGCGGGCTCGTTGATGGTGTAGACGAGGTTGATGTCGGGCGCCTTCTGCAGGCAGTTCTCCATCGCGGTCTGGCCCTTGGCCTGGTCGCCGCCGGTGTCCTGCGAGCAGACGACCGCCGGGTCGCCGGCGGCGACACCGAAGCCCGCCAGGAAGCCGTCGTGGCGCAGCTGGCCGACCGCGACGCCGGGCGCGAGATCGAGGGTCGCGATCTTCGCGGGCTTGCCGGTCATGGCGGCCTTGGCGTACTCGCCGATCAGTTGACCGGCCTTCCTGTTGTCGGTGGCGAACAGGGCGTCGGTGCCGTCCTGCGGGTCGGTCGGGCTGTCCAGGGCGATCACCAGCACGCCCTTGGCCCGGGCCTTCTTGATCGCGGGCAGGATCGCCTTGGAGTCGCTGGGCGTGATCAGGATGCCCTTGACGCCCGAGGCCACCATGTTCTCGATCGCGGCGATCTGCCCGGCGTTGTCGCCGTCGAACTTGCCGGCCGCCGTGCTCAGCGTGACGCCGTCCTCCTGGGCGGCCTTCTGCGCGCCCTCCTTCATCTTGACGAAGAACGGGTTGGTGTCGGTCTTGGTGATGAGGCCGACCTTGACCGCGCCTCCGGAGGAGCCGGTGCCGGCGGCGCCCTTCGAACCCGAGCCACAGGCGGTCAGCGTGAGCGCCATGGCGCCGACCAGGACGGCGGCGGAGGCTCTGAAAAGGGTGGGGCGGGGCGTGCGAGACATCGTGGCTCCTAGGAGGTGCGGTCTCGAGGTTCAGGGCTGGGGTGAGCGGCAACCGCACTGTCATCGTTGACTCATGTCAGCGTTGACATCCGCTTGACGAGGATGATGAAGTCTGTGTGACCGGGGCCACAAGCCCCGCAGACGTAACGACTGGGTAACGCGACCGCGACCACCCGTGCTGATCTGCGGAAACGACCTTCGAACTCAACAGGACCCGCCCCGCAGCCAAGTCCCGTCCCCCATCCGTTACTTGACTCCCTCGACTGAGGCACCGTCAGCCGAGGGCCAGTCCTTTCGCCACCAGCAGCGCGGGCCGGTCAACCGGTCAGGGCGCCGAGGGCCCCGTGAGGTGGGCCTGGACCAGGGGCAGGGCGACGCCCTCCAGCGCGCCGGGGCCGCTGATCACCGGGTGGACGTTGACCTCGAAGACGCATCCGCCGTCCGCGACCGCGAGGTCGACCCCGCCGAAGGACAGCCCGAGCGCGCGGGTCGCGGCGACGGCCAGGTCGGCGAGCCGCTGCGGCAGTTCCTCGGGCGGCAGCACGGTGGAGCGAGCGCCCCGCGCCTCGTTGCACGGCTCGTCGAGCGCCTCCTGCACGTGCTCGCAGACCCGCAGCACGCGCTCGCCCAGGACGACGACGCGCAGCTGGTGGCGGCGGCCCCGGGCGTCGAAGTTGCGGGCGTCCCGGGAGAGTTGCCACTTCCGGCCGGTGGCGGCGTAGTGGTCGCGGGCGGCCAGCAGCTGGGCGGTGGTGGTGGCATGGAAGACGCCGTCGCCGCCCAGGCCGGTGGCGGGCCGGGTCCACACGTCGCCGCCCAGTCGGCTGAACGCGTCGAGCGCCGCCTCCCGGTCCGGCGCGTCCAGGGTGATCGTCGGGGCGTGCGGGACGCCGTGCCGGGCGAAGCGTTCGACGGTGCGGCTCTTGTCGGTGGCGTTGCGCCAGGCGGCACTGTCCGCGGCGCCCAGGCGGGCGGTGTCGCTCCGGCCGAGCACCCGCTGGAAGTCCTCGAAGCGGTGACGGTCGCCCGGGGGGATCTCGTAGACGATCACGGCATCGGGGGTGAGGGTGCGGCCGTCCTCGGCCAGGTGCAGGGCGAGGCGGCCGTCGCGGACCTCGGCGCGGTCGGCGCCGCCGGTCATGAAGCGGCGGGCGTCGAGGGGTAACGCGGCGGCGCCGGTGAGCTGCTTGACCGCGGCTTCGAGGACGGCACTGCTGCCCTCGTCGGAGCCGTGGTCGGTGATGACCACGATGCGGTGGTCGTGGCGGGCGGGCACGGTGGTCACGGCGGTCACTCCTGGGTGCGAAGGTGGCGGGCGAGGGCGGCGGCGGTCGTCCCGACGGAGCGACACCAGCCGGTGCGGCCCGCGAGGACCCCATCGGATGAGTTGCTCTCGTAGGACCGGCGGTCGCTCACGGGTGACACTCCAGCACCTCCGGACCTCCCGGACAGCGGAACGCGGCAATCCCGTACCTTCCAGTGACGACGGATGCGACATCACGTCACATACCGGCCCCTCGGATCCGCTGGTCCCGCCGATCCCTGGCCCTGCGCACCACGCGCGTCAGCCGTCGTGCGGGGCCTGAAGGTCGTTCAAGGTGTCCTGGAAGCTGCGGATCAGGGCGGCGAGGCCGGTCTCGAAGGCCTGCTCGCGGAAGTCGGGCGGGGCGTTGCGCAGCGGTTCGAGTCCGGGCGGGAGGTCGTCGTCCGCCCAGGCCGCGTCGTGCGGCTGGTTGAGGTGGAGCGCGGAGCCGATCAGGAGGTACTCGAGGGACTGGACGACCGGGAGGACGCGCTCCTCCGGCCAGCCGGCCTCGCGCAGCATGGCGAACGCGCAGGCGTAGCTCCGCAGGGCCGCGACGGAGCGGGTCGGCCGGGAGGCGAGCAGCGGCACCATGTTCGGGTGGCTGGCGAGGGCGGCACGGTAGGAGCGGGCCCAGGCGTCCAGGGCGGCGGTCCAGGGCTGGACGGTCGGGTCGAGGTCCATCTCGGCGACGATGAGGTCGCTGACTCCGGCGATGATCTCGTCGCGGCTGGAGACGTAGTTGTAGAGCGAGGGCCCCTTGACGCCCAGCCGGGCGGCGATGCGGGTGGTCGAGAGTGCGGCGGCGCCCTCCTCGTCGACCAGGGCGAGCGCGGCCCGCATGATTCCGTCCCGGGTCAGCAGTGGCCGTGACGGCCTGCCCATCTGTTCGGTCCTCTCGTCCGTCGGTGGTTACCCCCGGGTATTGGTCCCTCGTCGTGGACTAGTGTACGTTCTCGCCTGGCAAAACTACTGGTTCTAGTTTTAGGGTTGCCTGCGGATTTGGCCTGGCGTCTTCCCCTGTGGCGCCAGGCCAAGGCCGCGAAGGGCGACTCGCCTTCGCGGCCCCGGCCGACGGCGGACCTCGGCCGTGTCCCGCGTGACCCGCCTCGCTGTGCCGGTAGCCACCCGGGCCTTCCCCCGGTGGACCTTGCCGACCGTATGTCTGGCATGCCCTTGACACCTTGTTGATCGCCTGCCGACGGCTTCCCTGCCTGTTCCGCCCGTTCCGACCCGTTCCCGCTCGTTCCCGCCCGTTTCCTGTCCGCCTTACGCCGAAGGTGACCCTCCGCATGTCCATGCGCACCCTCGTGCTGCCGGCGCTCGTCGTCTCCGTGGTGCTCTCCCTGAGCGCCTGCGATCCGACGAGCCCGACAGCCCAGCCCGCCGACCACGGCGCCGCCGCCCAGGCCGTGCCCGTTCCGCCCGACGGGAGCCCGCCCGTCTCCCCGGCGCCCGGCGGCAACCCCTCCGTCACCCTGGTGACCCCGGCCGCCGACGGCGCACCGTCCGCCACACCGACGCCCCTCGCGTCGACCGTCACGTCGCCCGTCCGCCCGTCGGCCGCCCCGATCGTCCCCGGCGCTCCGACGGCGGCCACCCCGTCCCCGTCCGGGACACCGGCCGTCGCGACCTCCGAGGCCGGGGCGGCGGACCTCACACTGACCTCGTACGACCGGCAGAGCGGCAAGGCCGTGCTCGCCGTCGTCGCCGACGACGGCAGGAGCGCTCCGAGCCCGTCCGCCACCGCCGCGGCCACCGCCGCCGTGCGCACCGGCCGGCTGATCGACAGCCCGCCGTCCGCCGCCGCGCCGCAGGGCGCGCTGCTGGCGATCACCGCCGTCAAGCCCGCCGGCGCCGGGAAGGTGCAGGTCGACACCCGCCCGGCCACCATCTCGGAGCTGCTCGGCCAGACCTGGGCGAACATCAAGGCCGCGCTGGATCCGCACAAGATCCGGGTCACCCCCAAGGTCAAGGACCTCAAGGTCTCCTACGTCCCGAAGCCCGACGGGGGCAGTGGCTCGGCCTCGGCCGTGCTGAAGCTGGACGCCGACGACACCGTCCCGCTGCCCGGCGGATCCACGGCGGCGCTGACGGGCTCGATCGAACTCGACCCCAGCGTCGTCTTCACCTACCAGGGCGCCCACGGCATCCTCGCTCCCGAGCAGGCCACGGTCGGCTTCGACCTGGGCGCGCACGCCGACTGGCACCTCACCGCCGGGCTCACCGGCTCCACCGGCCCGGTCAGGATCCCGGTCGCCGCCCTCACCGCCAGCCCCACCGTGATGGTCGGCGCGCTCCCGGTGGTGATCACCCTCAACCTCACGGTCTACGCCGAGGTCAGCGCCGACGGCACCGTCAGCGTCGACGTCGGGCAGACCGTCGACGGCACCTGGGCCCTCCACGCCGACTACACCAAGGCGGCCGGCTGGCACAGCGCCGTCGACCCGGTCAGCACCAGCGTCACCCCGGTCAAGGCCGTCTTCACCGGCTCCGCCGACGTGCGCAGCGCCCTGGTCGCCGAGGGGTCGGTCGCGCTGTACGACGCGCTGGGCGTGAAGGCGACCGTCCGGCCGTACCTGCGGGCCCAGGTGCGGGGCACGGTCACGGTCGCGCTCGACAGCGGCGGCGTCAGGCCGGGGATCGACGGCAGCGGCGGCCTCTACGGCGGGCTCGACGTCGACGGGGCCGTGCTGGCGAGGATCGCCGTCCTCGGCACCCCGCTGTTCGAGAAGGACCTGCCCTTCAAGCTCTACCACCAGGAATGGCCCATCGTGGCCGGCTCGTACCGCAGCCCGACCCCGAGCGCCGCACCGACCACCTGACCACCTGACCACCTGACCGACCGATCACCTGACCGACCGTCCGTCCGTCCCGCACATCGAAAGCCGAGTTCCAGACATGAGCCTCAAGGCAAAGCTCGTCGCCACCGCGACCCTGACGGCCGCGATCACCGCCGGTCTCGCCACCCCCGCCGTCGCCGCCCCGGCCCCCGCCCCCGCTCCCGTAGCCGCCGCGGCCGGCAGCACGGTGACCGAGCAGCAGTGGCTGGCCGACGTCACCGCCGCGATCGCGCCCGCCCGCGCCTACATCGAGCAGCGCACCGCCGAGCCGTCGGACGAGACGCCCGCGATCGTCTTCGACATCGACAACACCACCCTCGCGACGCACTTCCACCCGTTCACCATGCCCGGCATCTCGCCGGTGGTGGAGCTGGCGCAGTACGCCCACTCGCGCGGGGTCGCGGTCATCTTCGTCACCGCGCGGGTGGACTTCATCGAACCCGTCACCCGCTACAGCCTGCAGAAGGCCGGCTACACCGTGGACGAGCTGCACGGGCGCGGCCTGGGCGACCTCTTCAAGTCGGTGCAGCAGTACAAGACCGACGAGCGCACGGAGATCGAGAACGAGGGCTACACGATCATCGCCAGCGTCGGCAACAACTGGACGGACCTGAACGGCGGTCACGCCGAGCAGACCTTCAAGCTGCCCGACTACGACGGCCTGCTCTCCTGACCCACCCCACCGGTGCGCCCCACACCGTCCGGGGCCCGGCCGCCGCGCCGGGCCCCGGCCGAAGGTGAGGGCCGATGCACCCCGGTGCGGTGCCTGAGGAATGATCTCCCGCGTGACGAAAGAAGCTGATGCCGGTACGGGCGCCGATGAAACCCGTGCATGGGACGCGCGGTTGGGCTGGGCGTTCGGGCTGATCGCCGACGATCCGGCCGAGCGGGCCGCGGCGCTGGCCCAACTCGCCGATGCCCAGGGAAAGGTGGAGGACGCCCTTGGCCGGTACAACGACCTGTGGCACCTGACACTGCCGCCCGGCGGACAGGAGCAGTGGCGGGATTCGGTCCTCCTGCGGGCATACGAGAGGTACGTCGAAGCCGGGACGTCTTCGCTGCCCGAGGCCTTGTGGAACCGCCCGGCCGGGGACATCAGGACATGGCCGGGCCTGCCCTATGCGCTCCTCTTCCTGGAATGGGAGGCACGGTATCCGCAGGAGTGGACCCGGCATGCCAAGCATTGGGGCACGAAGCAGAGCCTCGTACGGGCCGTGGCGGTCGCCGGCCACGGTGAGAGGGTCAGAGCGAAGCTCACCGACCTGGTCGAGCTCGTCGTTCGGAGGGCCTACCGCTGCAAGGACCGCGAGTACCTGCGCGTTGCCCGAGCCGTCGACGGTGCGGATCTTCGCGGCAGGCTGGACACCGCCGCCCGGTCCGACGATCCGTGGGCACGGCGGCATGCCGGCTATGTGCTCTGGCTCCTCGATCGTCCGGAGGTGCCCAATTCGCTCCACGTCTGGCAGACCTGGCTCTCGGCCGAAGCCGACGGCTGAGGCCTCCGGCCGAACGCCCCGAACGCCCCGCCACGCCCGGCGGCCTGGGCCGCCGCCGGGCGTGGCGTGAGAGCCGCCGGTCAGCAGCAGCCCCAGCGCGGGGTGGGCGCGGTGGCCGGGACCGCGGAGGTCCGGCCGGCGGGTGCGGGCGGGTGGACGGTCGTCCCCGCCTTGATCGTCTCGATGACCTCGATGTCGCGGATCGCCTCCGGGTCGACCGTCAGCGGGTTGGCGCTGAGGATCACCAGGTCCGCGAGCTTGCCGACCTCGATGCTGCCCTTGCGGTCCTGTTCGCCGTACTGGTGGGCGGCGTTGAGGGTGATCGCGCGGACCGCGTCCAGCGCTGACACCCGCTGCTCCGGCCCGAGGACGACCCCGTCGGTGCGGGTGCGCCGGGTCACCTGGCTGGACAGCACGGCGATCGAGTTCGGCAGCGCCACCGGCGCGTCGTGGTGCGAGGTGTAGCGCAGGCCCCGGTCGAGCGCCCAGCGAGCGGGGGAGATGGTCGCCGCCCGCCCCTCACCGAGGACGGTCCGGCGGTACCAGTCGCCCCAGTAGTAGGTGTGCATGGAGAAGAAGGACGGCACGACCCCCAGCCGGGCGAACGCGCCGACCTGCTCCTCGCGGGCGGTCTGCGCGTGGATCGCCACGGTGGGCCGCCGGCCCGGGCCGGCCGCCTCGACCGCCCGGAGGAACTGGTCGATCGCGGCGTCCCCGTTGACGTGCGCCAGGACCTGCCAGCCCCGCTCGACGGCGGTGCCGACCTGCTTGGCCACCACCGCGTCGTCCGGCTGCGCCGGGTACCCGCAGTAGTCCTCGGGCTTCCCGGCCGGCGGCGTCAGGTACGGCTCGGTGAGCCAGGCCGTGCGCCCCTGCGGCGAGCCGTCCAGAACCAGTTTCACGCCGGCCGCGCGGACGCCGTCCACGTACTCGTCGCTCACCCCGATCGGGTCGTCCAGGGCGGAGGAGGTCGCCTCGTCGGCCTTCACGTACGCGACCACGTCGACGGTGAAGGGCACGGCGGCGGCCGTGTCCCGCAGCGCCTTGAGGTTCTTGAGGGTGGTTCCGCCCTCCTGGACGGTGGTGAAGCCGAAGCTCGCCGCCGTGGCCGCGCCGGTGATGAACAGCGTCAGCAGCTCCCGTTCCGGCAGTTCCTCCAGCGCCAGCTCGGAAGCCGGGGTGAACGCCTTCTCCTCCAGGACCCCGTCGGGCTCGCCGTACGAGGGCGGGACGGCGAGTTCGCGGCGCCGGATCACCCCGCCCTCGGGGTCGGGAGTGGCGGCCGAGTAGCCGAGCCGCTGCAGGCCGAGGCTGTTCACCGCGCCGAGGTGGAAGGACTGGTGGATGGCGAGCACCGGACGGTCCGTGGACACCTCGTCGAGGTCGTCGCGGGTGGGGTGGCGGCCCTCGGCGAGCATCGCGTCGTCGTACCCGAACCCGACGATCCACCCGGAGTCCGCCCCCACCGGGCTGTCGGCCCAGGCGCGCAGCTTGCCCTTCAGCGAGTCGAGGTCGGTGACGTCGCCGTCCGGCGCGGCCAGCAGGTTGGCGATGGTGGCCTGCAGGCCGATACCGCCGAGGTGCCCGTGGGCGTCGATGAACCCGGGCAGCAGGGCGCGGCCCCCGAGGTCCCGTACGACGGTGTGCGGGCCGCTCCACCGGTCCAGCGCCTCCTGCCGGGGACCGACGAAGACGATCGTGCCGTCCTTGACGGCCACGGCCTCCGGCCCGGGCCCGGCGTCACCACCGGAACGTTCGGTGCTCCCGGCGCTCCCGGGGTCGTCGGCGCTCTCGGCGACGGTGACGATCTCGCCGCCGTGGAGGATGAGGTCGGCCTGCTGGGCCATGCGGGGCTCCCGTGGGTAGGGGGTGACGCCCGGCTCCTACCCACTGTGCCCGATCCCTCACCTTCCGTGGCGCGGTGTGCGATCGGTCCGCCACCGGCACGAGTGACCGGAGGCGATGCCGCGCGCGAGTGTGCAGAAGCGATGCCGCGGCCCACCCGGACGGCGCGTCAGACCACGGCGAGCCGGTCCACCAGCAGTTCCACCCTCCGCTCGGCGTCCTCCGGCGGCAGCCGTCCCGCCCGGGTCAGGGTGGCCAGCCCGTGCAGGCCCGCCCAGAACAGCTCGGTGAACAGTGCCGGGTGGACGCCCTCCCCGGCGACCTCGCCGAGCGTCTCCAGCAGCGCGGCGAAGGCGTCCTTCAGCGGCTCCGGGGTCTCCTCGTCCGCGAACGCCAGGCCGCCGTCGAGCTGGAACATGGCGTCGTAGACCGCCGGATTGCGCTCGGCGAAGTCGAGGTAGGCGCGGGCGAGGGCGGCGACCCGGGCGCGCGGGCCGTCCGCGGCGCGGGCGGCGGCCCGCAGCGCCGCGGCCATCTCGGCGGCGCCCTCCAGGGCGACGGCGCCGATGATCTCGCGTTTGCCGCGGAAGTGGCTGTAGAGGACGGGCTGGCTGTACTCGATGCGCTCGGCGAGCCGGCGGGTGGTGACCGCCTCCCAGCCCTGCCGCTCGGCGAGTTCGCGGGCCGTCGCCACGATGAGGCGCTCGCGGACGGCCCGTTCGCGCTCCTTGCGTTCCTGTACCGACATGATTCGATCCTAGCACTGCTAGACAATCAAGCGGCAGTAGTACTAGCGTTGCCTCACCAGCTAGCAACGCTAGATTCCAGGAGGGGTAGTCATGCTCGACGCACTTCGGATCGCCACCACCGTGATCGTCGGCCTCATGGTGGGGGTGGAGTTCTCCGTCGCCTTCGTCGTCAACCGGATCCTCGACGCCCTCCCCGAGGACAGCGGCCAGCTCGGCCGAAGCCACGGCGGCCGGATGCTCGGCGCCGTCATGCCGTTCTGGTACATCGGCTCGCTCGCCCTGAGCGCCGTATGGGCCGTCGCCGGCTGGCACCACGACGGCGCCGGACTCGTCGTCACCGCCGGCGCGCTGCTGGTCCTCAGCGTGATCATGTCGATCCTGCTGCTCGTCCCGATCAACAACCGGACCAAGACGTGGACCCCCGAGAACCGGCCCGCGGACTGGAAGGAGCAGCTGAACCGCTGGGACCGCTACCACTACGTCCGCATCGCCGTCATCATCACCGCCTTCACCCTGCTGGTCGCCGCTCTCACCTGAGCCCCGGGTGTTGCCCCACGGGGTGCCCACCGGGGCACCCGGGTCTGCCCTTCGGTCCCTGGCGCTCCGGGCGCCGGGCGCGTATGCAGGAAGGGTCGGTGTTCCTGCGTGGGAAGAGGCCCTCTTGCATGCCCCCTTGCACGCCCGGGACAGCGCCCGGGCCCAGGCTGCCGCACGGGCTACCGGACGGGCCGGTGCGACGGCCCACCCCTCCCGCCGTGGTGGCGGGGCCGCGCGGCCGGAGCTGATGGGGCTGCAGGCCGCCGTCGGGAACCGGGCCGTCGTCCAGATGCTCGAACGGGACGGACGCAGCGGCGACGCGGTGCAGCGCTCGGCCGTCCACGACGTCCTGCGCACGCCCGGCCGTCCGCTGGACGCCGCCGTCCGCTCCGAGATGGAGGGCCGGATGGGCGCCGACTTCTCCGCCGTCCGGGTCCACGACGACAGCGCCGCCCGCGCCTCGGCGGCCGAGGTCGGGGCCCGCGCGTACACCTCCGGCAACCACGTCGTCATCGGGGAGGGCGGCGGGGACCGGCACACCCTGGCGCACGAGCTGACCCACGTCCTCCAGCAACGCCGGGGCCCCGTCGCGGGCGCCGACAACGGCTCCGGTCTCAGGGTCTCCGACCCCTCGGACCGGTTCGAGCGCGAGGCCGAGGCCAACGCCGTACGGGTGATGCGCAGGGCGCTGCCCGGGAACGGGCCCGCCATCGCGGAGCCGACCGAGGAGCACACGGACGCGCACGGCTCCGGGCCGCGGGCCGGGGAGGCGGTGGTGCAACGGGCGGCCGCCTTCACGCCGTTCGCCACGACGACGCCCAGCAGCGCGTCGCTCGCCGGCCTCCAGACCGACGTGCTCAACGGAGCCGGCCTGGTCTACCCCGGCGGCGGCACCCTCGGGAACTCCCTGTACCTGGAGCGGATGCTCAGCAACAGCGGTGGCGGCTCGTCACCCGGCGAGCCCGCGGACTTCTCCGTGATGAAGGCGGCCGACCGCAACCTGGTGCGCGCCAACGGCCAGCAGAACGCGGCCACTGCGATGCACGCGATCAACGGCGACTTCGTCGCGGGCGCCAACGACACCGCCTGGAACATCTTCCTGGGCTCCGCCAAGTCCAACACCAACGAGCACTTCACCAAGGTCGAGCGGCCCATCCGCACCGCGATGCAGAGCGGCACCACCGGCCTGGCCGCGGGCTACGAGCAGTGGATCGCCGCCAACCACCCGATCGACCTCGGCGACAAGAAGATCGGCTTCGCCGCCCCGGGGCAGCACGTTCAGGGGGCCGCCACGAGCGCGGCCGCGCTGAAGCCGTACAAGGACACGCACCCGACCGTCACCCACGTCCTGGACCCGGCGGCGCCGCTGAACAACCCCGACGCCAGGTGGCCCAAGCTGATCCACTACCGGGTGACACCGCACTACACCTACAGCAACGATCCCGCACAGTGGCCGCAGTTCCTGAAGGACAACCTGGCGGCGGCCCAGGAACTCGTGGACGAGGAGCAGGCCAAGCCGGCGGCCCAGCAGGACCAGCAGGGACTGGCCAACGAGCTCGCGGCCATGGACATCCTGAAGCTGCGGGCGCACCAGCTCTTCCCCGCCACCTACACCTGCGAGGCGGACTACTACATCGCCTCCTACGACCCGCGGGCCCCCTGGCACCACGGCCACGACAAGGAAACGTACGACGCGGAGATCTGAGGCAGCCTTGAACGACCGGAAGCACGACACCTCCGGGGAGCCGCAGCACCCCGGGGTCTTCCTCGCCCACGCGCCGGCGGACACCGGCCGGGCCGCCGACCTGGACGCCCGGCTGCGTGCCGGGGGCGCCCGGACCGCCCTGGACGAGTCCCGCGACCTCTCCGACGGTCTGCCCGCCGAGCCGGTGCTGCAGGAACTGGGCGCCTGCGACCTGTTCCTGCTCCTCTGGTCCCGGGACGCGGCCGAGGACCCGCACGTCCGGGCGCAGCGCGAGTACGCGGCCTCGTTCGACAAGCCGTGCCTGGTCTGGCCGCTCGACGAGACGGCCCTGCCCCCCGGGCAGGGACGGGAGGAACGGCTCCCGCCCGGCAGCGACGCCGGGGCGGCGGAGGCGGCGGTACACCGGCTGCTGGGCACCCCGGCCGACGGTGCCCCGGCGGCGCGCCCGGCGGTCGGCGCGGTGGTGGGGCCCGGCCACTGGACGATCGAGAGCGACGCCCGGTCCGGGGAGTCCCTGGACGTCGACCTCACCGCCTCACCCGACGGCTCCGTCGACGGCGGCGACGACGGCGGCGTCGACGGCGGCGACGACGGCGGCGTCGACGGCGGCGACCTGACGGGCACCCACCGCAGGGCCGGCCTGGAGGGCAAGGTCACCGGCCGCTGGTCGTTCGACCGGACGGAAGGGCGGCTGGACCTGGAGCTGACCTCGGCCTTCGGGCTGCGCCCGGTGCAGGAGGCGCGACGGCTGCGGATCCTGGGCGGCGACGACGGCAGCACCTCCCTCACCGCCGAGGACCTGCACGGCATCGCCGACCCCCGTCACTACCGGCTCACCCCCGGCCGCTCCGACTGACCCCGACCCGTCCCGCCCCGCCCCATCCGCTCGGCTGACCGGTGACCCAGTTCCAGCTCGCCGACGGCCGCGGCGGCGTCTTCGAGGACCGCGCCACCCCGATCGGCCTGGACCAGATCCTCGGCTACTGGCTGCGCACCCCCGACGCGGACGCCTTCCGCCACGCCCTGCCCCGGGCCCAGAAGCACTGACCCCCTCCCCCGACGCCAACCGGCCCGCCCGCCCGCCTGACTCCCCGGCGTCAACCGGCCTGCCGCGGTACGGCGGTGGCCCGGGCGTACGCGGCGGCGCGGATCTGCGAGGGGCCGCAGGCCCACACCATCAGCCGCCCGCCGGTCCGCGCCAGCGGGCGGTCCCAGGACGCACGGACCAACCGGGGCCGCCGCACCGCGAGTTCGGCCCTGGCCCAGGACGGCAGCAGGTCGATCGAGGCGTTCGTCAGCACCCGGACGGCGGCCCGCTCGCGCCGGCTGCGGCCGAACCCCCGCAGCAGCCGGAGCACCTCCAGGGCCGGCGGGGTGACCCGCAACTCCGGCCGGATCCCGGCCAGATAGGCCGCCACCTCGGCGCGGGAACGGGGGACGTCGCGGGCGCCCAGCCGTTCGGCCACCCGCACCGCCTCCGCGTAGTAGCGGTCGGACTCGGCGGCGGTCAGCGGTGTCGCGGCGAAGGCCTGGTAGCCGGTCAGGAAGCAGTACACCTCGGCCGTGTGCACCCAGGTGAGCAGGTGTGGATCGTCGGCCCGGTAGGGGCGGCCGTCCGGTGCCGTGCCGCTGATCCGGGGGTGGATCCGCCGGACGCCCGCGATCGCCCGCTCGGCCGCCGCCGTCGATCCGAGCGTGGTGGTGGTGACGAACCGGGCCGTACGGTTGAGCCGCCCGGTCGGGTCGGCCCGGAAGTCCGAGTGGGCGTCGACGGCGGCCATCGCGAGCGGGTGCAGGGACTGCAGCAGCAGCGCCGCGAAGCCGCCGACCAGCATCCCGGCCGGGTGCCCGTGCACCCGCCACACCACGCTGTCCGGGCCGAAGAGGCCCGGGTCGCCGGCCGGGCGGTCGTAGCGCTCCAGGTGGAGGTCCTGGCCGTGCACGGTCGCGTTGATCTCGGCCAGCAGCCTGGCACGCAGCGCGGCGAGCGGCGAGCGCGGCCCGGTCGACGCGCCTGACGGCCCGCTGCCGTTCGTGACTCCGGCCCCGCTTCCCGACCCCACCATGGCCACCCCTCCCCACCCCTTCCCGCCCCGGCCCCCACCGTACCGCCGGTGCCGCCCGGTCCCGCCACCGCTGCCGGCACACGCCCCCTGCCCGAACTTGTCTGACCAAGTTTGCTCGACATTCCCCCGCAGGACAGCCCCGCCCGATACCTCTGTCCCACCCCCTGGCGCACCGCCGGGGGTTCCCACCCTCACCACGACGACACGAGGTACCCCCATGCGACTGCGCTGGAGCACCGTCGGCGGGCTGCTCGCCACCCTCCCCCTGGTCGGCGCGCTGACCGTCGCCGTCCCCGCCACCGCCTCGGCGGCGGGCGGCAGCGGCAACCTGATCGTCAACGGCGACGCGGAGGCCGGCGGCTACTGCACCGGCGACTGGAGCGCCGCCTCCACCGTGCCCGGCTGGACGGTCCAGGCCGGCGGCATCGACGCCGTCTGCCACACGGCGGGCTCCTTCGGCCTGCCGGACGACGGCCGCACGCCCGGCAAGGCCTTCTTCGGGCCGGGCAACTTCGGTGACGGCTCCATGGCCCAGACCGTCGACCTCTCCTCGGCGGCCGCCGCCATCGACGGCGGCGGGGTGCACTACAACCTCTCCGGCTGGCTGGGCGGTTGGACCGTCTACGGCGGATACGCCGCCGTCAGCCTGCACTTCCGGGACGCCGGCGGCCGTCCGCTCGGCGCGACCGCCAAGCTGCCGACCGTCTCGGCGAGCGACCGCGGCCTGAGCACCCGGTTCCTCTCCCGCAGCGCCACCGGGGCCGTCCCGGCGGGCACCCGGTCCGTCCAGGTCGAGGTGCAGTTCCTGTCCACCACGAACGAGACCGGCTACCTGGACAACCTCTCGCTCACCCTCGACACCCCGGTCGCCGCGCCCGCGCCGGTGGCCCCGCCGGCGTCCCGAGTGCCGGGCTACGACCACGTGTTCGTCGTCATGATGGAGAACACCGACTACTCCCAGATCATGAACGACCCCGCGGACACTCCGTTCATCCACAGCCTGATGTCCCAGGGCGCCACCCTCACCGACTCCCACGGCGTCTACCACCCGAGCGACGAGAACTACCTCGCCGTCGCCGGCGGCGACACCTACGCCAAGGGCGCCACCTACTGGCCGAACATCAACTCCCCCCAGCGCAACCTCGGCGACACCGTCGAGGACGCCGGCAAGACCTGGAAGGCCTACGAGCAGGGCATGGGCACGCCCTGCAACACCACCAAGACCTACGACAGCTACTTCATGCCCGACGACGCTCCGTTCATCAACTACACCGACATCAGCGGCAATCCGGCCCGCTGCGCGGCACACCTCGTCGACACCTCGCAGCTCACCACCGACCTGAAGTCGGCCGCCACCACCCCGAGCTTCTCCTGGATCGCCGCCGACGACTACTACGACGGCGAGGCCTCCGGCAACGGCAGCGCCACCAGCCTGAAGACGCAGGACGGCTGGCTGCAGCAGACCCTCGCCCCCGTCCTGTCCTCCCCGGCCTGGACCCAGCAGCGCTCGCTGCTCCTGCTCACCTGGGACGAGAGCCAGTCCGAGGCCTACAACCACCTCGCCACCGTCGTGGTCGGCTCCCAGGGCACCGTCCCGGCCGGCACCAGCAGCCCGCTGCACTACGACCACTACGGCATCGGCCGCACCATCGAGTCGGCCCTCGGCCTGCCGGGCCTGACCGGCAACGACACCTACGCGACGCCGCTGAACGCCGCCTTCGCGCCGTCCACCGCGACCCGGCCGACCCTGACCGGCGACCTCGACGCCGTGACGGCCGGCGGAAACGTCACCCTCCGCTACGCCCTGCCGGACACCTCGCAGGCCGGGGCGAAGAACTGGGTCGGCCTCTACCCGTCCGGCGTCACCCCCGGCTCGCGCTCCGCGCTGACCTGGGCCTACACCCCGAACCAGAGCGGCGCCGTCACCTTCTCCACCGGCAAGCTCAACGGCGCGGGCGCGTACGACGCCTACTACCTCGCCAACGACGGCTACACGGTGCTGGCCGGGCCGTTCCCGCTGACCGTCGGCTGACGGTCGGTCCCCCACGCGTCCGGCCCCGGCGGCGCTTCGAGCGTCGCCGGGGCCGGACGGTGCGGACGGTCGCTCGCCCGCCCGGGCGTCAGGGGCAGTGCTTCCAGGCGAGGTGGTAGACGGTGTTGATGTTGCCGTCCGTCGAGTCCATCGTCATGAAGCTGGTGCTCCGGGTCGGGTCCGAGCTGCCGGCCGAGACCCGCAGTTCGGTGTTGATGTTGAAGTTGCGCTCCTCGCCGCAGGGGGCCCAGACCAGGGCCGCGACGTCGACGGTGTCGGTGGCCTGCCAGCTGTCGTCCTGCGGGCCGTTGAACCGGTGGGACGCGTAGGTGGTCTGGGCCTGGCCCTGGAAGTAGTAGTTGGCCCGTTCGGTGCCGTTCGCGCCCTTCTCCAGGTGGGCGAAGCCGCGGTAGTCGGCGGAGGCGATCGCGTAGGTGAAGCCCTGCGGGACGTGCACCCGCAGGTCGAGCTGGCAGTTCTTCCGGAAGTCGGTCGGCTTCGAGCCCAGCCCGACCTGGGCGAGGTAGTCGCTGTAGGTGACGGTGAAGGCGGTGTTGTCCGGGGAGACGGCCACCGCGGCCGTCCCGGCCGGACAGCCGGAGCCGTTGACGGTCGCGACGTCGATGACGATCCGGTCCGGCGGGGTCGGGAGCGAGTCGACGCCGAAGGCCGACGAGCCGGACAGTGAGGCGGCGACGGCGGCCGCGGCGGCCAGCACGCGGAGCAGCATGGGCTTCCCTTCGATCGAGCACGGAGTCCGGGCAGGGAGTCCGAGCGCGGAGTCGAGTACGACCTCCGAGGACGACGTCCGAGCGCGGAGTCCGAGGACGGAGTCGGAACCGGGGGCGGCGCGGTGCGGTGCGGCACCCGGCACCCTCTCGATTTGACATGGATATGTCAGCACAACAACGGGCCGCTGCCCAGGGGTGCGGCACCGGAAGAAGCGGTGGCCCGACCCCAGTCGCCACGCGGGCGAACTCCGGCCCCACGAACCCGAGTTCGTCAGCCGGTGACGGACGGCGACGGCGGTCGGGAACGGAGCGTGACGAGGTCAGGGACCGTCAACTGCCGCACCGCCCGTACCCGGTTGCAGCAGTACGCGGGGCTGCCATAGTGGAACTGAGTGGACATACCCGGCAACCATGTCCAGAGGCAACCGGCTCCAGAGGGTTGCACCATGAACGACAGACACGTACACACCGGAATCAGCGACGACCAGTTCGACCTGGACATCCGGGTCAAGGTGGTCACCAAGGCCGTCGACAGCTTCGCCACCAAACGGGGTGAGACCGCCAGCTGCGCCAGCACCTGCGGCGACGAGTGCACCAACAGCTGCGCCAGTACCTGCGGCGAGGAATGCGCCACCATCAGCGTCCCGGTCGCCGCCGGCGAGACCGAGACCTGTGCGACCTGCGGCTCCTGCACCTCGGAGTGCGACACCGTCCCGGTCAAGTTCTACGAGGACCACTACCTCCTGGAGATCAGTCAGGTCCACGCCGACGGCGTGGTCCGCAGGGTCGCCGGGGACCAGGTCATCCGCCGCGTCGAGCGCGAACCCCGGCCGGCCGGGGACGGCTGATGACCGTAGCGGCACGCCGGGCCGCCCGGTGGCGGCCCGCGGTGGGTGCCCCGCGCGCCGACGCCGCCCGTGCCGCCGCCGAGGACGTGCTCGCCCGGCTGCGCGACCCCGACGCCGCCGAGGCGGCGGGCCGCGCGGGCACGCGGCGGGGGCGTCCGCACTGGACCCCGTACAGCACCGCGCAGGGCGGCTGCGGCCTCGCCCTGGCCTTCGGGCACCTCGACCGCTGCCGGCCCGGCGAGGGCTGGGACCTGGTGGCCCACCGTCACCTCGCCCGGGCCGTCGAGCGGACCGCGCGGGACCCGGTCACCGGGCTGGGCCTCTTCGCCGGCCTCGCCGGGATGGCCTTCACCACCGCCTACCTCGCCGGCGGCCAGGACCGGTACCGGAGCCTGCTCGACGACATCGACCGCGGCCTGTACGACCGGATCCCCCACCGGATCCCCGGCGACGACGGGCAGGGCCTCGCCGTCGGCACCTTCGACCTGGTGTCCGGCTGGACCGGCGTCGCCGCCTACCTCCACTCCCGGCCGCCCGGGCCCGAGCGGAACCGCACGCTCGCCACCCTGCTCGCCCGGCTGGTCGACCTCTGCCGGGCCCCCCGGGAACCGGACGGGATGCCCGCCTGGCACACCCCGCACGCCCTGATCGCCGACGACGGCATGCGCGCCCGGTACCCGGCCGCGATCGCCAACTGCGGCCTGGCGCACGGCGTCACCGGCCCGCTCGCGCTGCTCGCGCTCGCCCACGCCGACGGCCCGGTGGTCCCGGGGCACACCGAGGCGATCCACCGGGCCGCGGCCTGGCTCCGCGCCCGGCACGTCGACGGCCCCCGGGGCGGCGGCTACCCGGCGGTCGTCGCGTACCCGGCGGCGGGCGACGAGCCGGGCACCGCCGAACAGCCGCCCGCGCCGTCGCCGGCCCGCGACGCCTGGTGCTACGGCAGTCCCGGCGTCGCCCGCGCCCTGTGGCTGGCCGGCACCGCCCTGGGCGACCGCGGCCTCACCGACGCGGCCACCGACGCCCTGCGGACCGTCCTCGCCCGCCCGGTCCCCTGGCGCCGGATCGACTCGCCCGGCTTCTGCCACGGCGTCGCGGGCCTGCTGCAGATCACCCTCCGGTTCGCCGCCGACACCGGGGACGGGACGATCCGCGCGGGGGCCGGCCGCCTGGTCGACCAGCTGCTCGCCGCGTACCGGCCGCGATCGCCGTACGGCTACCGCAGTGTCGAGCCCGACGGGAGCCGTGCGGACCGGGTCGGCCTGCTGGAGGGCACTCCCGGGATCGCCCTCGTCCTGCTGGCCGCCGCCACCCCCGAACCGCCCGCCTGGGACCGGTTCTTCCTGCTCTCCTGACCGCCCGCCCGCGACCATGACCACCGACACCCCCCACCTGGACGGCGCCCGGCGACGGCCCACCACCCCGCCGAGCCGCTACCGCGCCCTCGACTTCGTGATGATCCGCGCGCCGATCCTGCCCGTCACCCGCTACCCCGTGCCCGACGCCCCCGGCCCGGAACCCTGCACCACACGGGTCCGGGAGGACGAACTCGCCCGCTGCTCCGTCGCCGTCTCCTCCCTGCCGCTGGCGAGCGCGCTGCAACGCCCGCCGGCCGGCGACCGCGACCGCCGGCACCTCGAATCGAGCCTGCTGCGCTACCTCGTCCGGCTCAGCACCCGCCCCACCCCGTTCGGGCTCAGCGCCGGCGCCGCCCTGGGGCGCTGGGGGCCGGTCACCGACGTCCGGCTGGCCGACGACCGGCCGCCCGAACTCCACGCCCGGCTCGACATGCACGCCCTGCTGCACCTCGTCACCACCTTGGAAGCGACCCCGCCGATCCGCCGGGCGACCCGGGTCATCGCCAACCCGGCGGTCCTGCACCGGGCCGGGCGGGTCACCCTGAGCGGCGTCGAGGCGCCCCGGACGGCGGCCGGCGGCGAGAACGTCACCCTCCGGGCCACCGGCGCCGTGCTGCGCGCCCTCGCCCTCGCCCGCTCCCCGATCGGCCACGCCGACCTCGCCGCCGACCTGCTGGGGACCGTACCCGGGGCGACCCCCGACAAGGTCGACGAACTGCTCCACCGGCTGTGGCGGCACGGCTTCCTGCTGACCGACCTCCAGCCGCCGCTGACCCACCTCGACCCGGCCGGACACGTGCTCGACCGGCTCGGCCGGATCCCGGCGGCCGCCGCCGCCCACGCCGACCTGTCCGCGCTGCTCGCCGCGATCCAGGACTGGCAGAAGCAGCCCCCCGGCAGCGGCGCCGACACCTTCCCCGCACTCGCCGACCACGCCCGCCGGGTCACCGGCCTCGACACCGGAACGCCCCTCCAGGTCGACACCACGCTGCCCCTCGCGGCCGGCCGGATCTCCCGCAAGGTCGCCGACGCCGCCGTCCGCGCCGCCGACCTGCTGCTCCGGCTCAGCCCCTACCCGGACGGTCCGCCGCACATCGCCGCCTACCGGCGCGCCTTCGCGACCCGCTACGGCACCGACCGCGACGTGCCCGTCCTCGAACTCCTCGACCCCGTCACCGGCCTCGGCACCCCGCCGCCCACCGTCGCCGCGCCCCTCGACCTCACCCGGGCCGAAACGCTGCACCGCCTCGCCACCGAGGCGCTGCACGACCACCGGGACGTCGTCGACCTCGACCGGTCCACCCTCGACCGGCTCACCCTCCGGGAGGCCGACCCGACCCGGCTGCCGCTCTCGCTCGACCTCTACGCCACCGTCGCCGCCCCGTCCGCCGCCGCCGTCGACGCGGGCGAGTTCCTGCTGGTGGTGGGCGCCAACATCGGCGCCGGAGCCGCCGGACGCAACCTCGGCCGCTTCGCCGGCATGCTGCCCGGCGCCGTCCCCGCCCTCGCCGAGGCCGTCGCCGCGGAACGGGCCCTGGACCCCGGGCGGGTCCTCGCCGAACTGGTCTACCTCCCGGAGAAGGCCCGCTCCGCCAACGTGGTCGTCCGCCCCACCGTCCGCGACCACGAGGTCGGCATCCGGACCAGCGCCGCCGACGGGCCGGCCCGCTTCATCCCGCTCGACGAACTCGCGGTCCGGATCACCGACGGCAGGTTCGCCCTGGCCTGGGACGACGGCACCGGGGCCGTCCGGGAGGTCGCCGTCTGCGCCGGGCACATGCTCAACCACAGCCGCGCACCCGCCGTCTGCCGCTTCCTCGCCGACCTGAGCCACGACCGCACCGCCCTGCTCACCGGCTTCGACTGGGGCCCGGCCCGCGGCTTCCCCCGCCTCCCCCGGATCACCAGCGGCCGGATCGTCCTGCGCCCCGCCCAGTGGCGGATCGACCACACCACGGCCGCCCGGCTCACCGCCCACCCGGACGGCTTCCCCACCGCCTTCGAAGCCTGGCGCCGGCGCTGGCAGCTGCCCCGCCACGCCTACCTGAGCAGCAGCGACGAGGCCGCGGACCACCGCCTCCTGCTCGACACCACCGGGCGCTCCCACACCGAGGAGGTCCGCCGCGCCCTGGCCCACCTGCCGCCCGGCGGCGCCGTCGTCCTCCAGGAGCCCCTCCCCGGACTCGACCACGCCTGGGCCACCGGCCCGGACGGCCCCCACCTCGTGGAGCTCGTCGTCTCCATGACCCGCCGCGCCGCCGCCCCGCCGGCGCCACCACCCCGGCCCCGCCCCGCCCCGGTCAGCCGGGCCGACCGGCTACGGCCCCCTGGCAGCGACTGGACCTACCTCAAGCTCTACGGCGACCGCCAGGAGGAGGACGCCCTGCTCGCCGGCGCCGTCCGGGACCTGGTCGCCGACCTGACGGGGCACACCGACCGCCGGGTCTTCCTGCGCTACGCCGACCCCGACCCCCATCTGCGGCTCCGGCTGCGCGGCGACCCCGGTCGGCTCCTCCCGGCGCTCGGCGACTGGGCGGGTGCCCTGCTGGCCGACGGGTACCTGACCCGGTTCGGCTTCGACGTCTACGACCGGGAGGTCGAACGCTACGGCGGCCTCGCCGGCCTGGACGCCGCCGAGGAGCTCTACACCGCCGACAGCCAGGCCGTCCTCGACCTGCTCGCCCTGCGCCACGGCGGGCGGCTGCCGCTCGACGACACCGCGCTCGCGCTGCTCAGCATCGACGACCTGCTGGCGGGCGTCGGCCTGGACGAGCCGGCCCGGCTGCTCCTCTACCGGCGCCGCTCCCTCCGCGAACGCCTCGCCGGCGCCGAATTCCGCGCCCGCCAGGCCGAGTTCCGCGAGCTGCTGACCACCCCGCCGCCACCCGTCGTGGCCGCCGTCCTCGCCGAACGCCGCCGGCTGCTGGCCCCCGTCGCCGCCCGGCTCGCCGACCTGGACCGGCACGGCCTGCTGGCCCGCCCGCTCCCGGAGCTCTGCGACAGCTACGTCCACCTGCACTGCAACCGCCTGCTGGGCCCGAGCCGCACGGCCGAGCAGACCGCCCTCGACCTGCTCGACCGCACCCGCCGGAGCCTCACCCTGCGTACCGGGGGGACCACGGATGCCGGAAAATGATTGACAAACTCAACCTTTCACCCCTAGGCTCGCCTCATTGCTTCATGTGGTGAAAGTTCCATGTGTCAAGCGCCCCCGACGCCTCGAGACCGCGAGATCCTCATGCACGACACCCTTTCCTCTGTGCCTTCTGTGGTCGCCCGCCTGCGGGCCGAATTCGCCACCGGGCGGACCAGGCCGCTCGCCTGGCGGCTGGAGAAGCTGGCCGCCCTGCGGACCATGCTCACCGAGCAGGCCGAGGTGTTCCGGCAGGCCCTGCACGCCGACCTCGGCAAGAACGCCGCCGAGGCGCAGCGCACCGAGATCGGCTTCACGATCAACGAACTCGACCACACCGTCGAGCACTTGGCGCAGTGGCTGGAGCCGAAGCCGGCCGCCGTGCCGGAGTTCTTCCGGCCCGCCGAGGCCCGGGTCGTCCGTGACCCGCTGGGCGTGGTGCTGATCATCGCGCCCTGGAACTACCCGCTGCAGCTCGCCCTGGCCCCGCTGGTCGGCGCCCTGGCCGCCGGGAACACCGCCCTCGTCAAGCCCAGCGAGCTCGCCCCCGCGACCTCCGCGGCCATCGCCGAGCTGCTGCCGCGCTACCTCGGCGAGGAGGCGGTCGCGGTCGTCGAGGGCGCCGTGCCGGAGACCACCGCCCTGCTGGAGCAGCGCTTCGACCACATCTTCTACACCGGCAACGGCGCCGTCGGACGGATCGTCATGACCGCCGCCGCCAAGCACCTGACCCCGGTCACCCTGGAGCTCGGCGGCAAGAGCCCGGTCGTGGTCGAGCCCGGCGCCGACCTCGCCGTCACCGCCCGGCGGATCGCCCGCGGCAAGTTCCTCAACGCCGGCCAGACCTGCGTCGCCCCGGACTACGTCCTCGCCATCGGCGACACCGCGCCCGTCCTGGAGGCGGAACTGGCCGAAGCCGTCCGGGAGTTGTTCGGCGAGAAGCCGGCCGAGAGCGCGGACTACGGGCGGATCGTCAACGAGCGCCACTTCGACCGGCTCACCGCGCTGCTGGACGGCGGCCGGACCGTCGTCGGCGGCGACCACGACCGGGCCGCCCGCTACCTCGCGCCGACCGTCCTCGCCGACGTCCCGGCGACCGCCCCGGTCATGCAGACGGAGATCTTCGGCCCGGTCCTGCCCGTGCTGACCGTCCCCGACCTGGACTCGGCGATCGCGTTCATCAACGAGCGCGACAAGCCGCTCGCCCTGTACGCGTTCACCGAGTCCGCGGACACCAAGCGCCGCCTCGCCGAGGAGACCTCCTCCGGCGCGCTCACCTTCGGCCTGCCGGTGTCGCACCTGGCGATGCCCGAGCTGCCGTTCGGCGGGGTCGGCGAGAGCGGCATGGGCCGCTACCACGGCGAGTACTCGATCGACACCTTCAGCCACCTCAAGGCCGTCGTCGACAAGCCGCTCGACTGACCGCGCGGGCCCCGGTCCGCCCAGCGCTTCCGGCCCTTGGTCGGATCGGACCGGGCGGGCCGGGGTCAGGCGGGGCCGGGGCCGGCCGGGACGGGCATGGCCCGCCAGGTGTCCGCGAGCACCTCCATGGTCACCAGCCGCATGGTGGTGTCGGCCTCGGGGAAGTAGCGCTCGGTCTCGCCGGTGGGGGTGAAACCGAAGCGGGTGATCGCGCGGACCGCGTCGGTGTTCTCCACGGACGTCATGCTCCACACCCGGGCGAGGCCGAGTTCGGCGAAGGCCAGCTTCAGCATCAGCCAGCCGATATCGGGGGCGCAGCCGGAGCCGCGGAGGTGCCGGGCCATGGTGAAGACGCCGGAGTACCCGGTGGTGTCGTCCTCGACGTCGAGGCGGATGCCGCCGACGGGGCGGTCGTCGTCCCGGAGGCAGGCGGCCAGCTGGTAGTGCCGGCGCGGCACCTCGGCCGCGGTCGCCATCGCGTCGTCGAGCTTGCGCCGGATCCGGGCGTCGTCCATGACGCCGGTCGAGAGGTGGCGCATCCCGGCCGGGTCACCCCAGACCAGGCGCATGGCGTCGAGGTCCTCGGCGCGGTGGTCCCGCAGCCGGACGAGGGCGGTCTCCAGGACCGGCAGGGTCGTGGGCGGACGGACGGGCATGCTGTTCATGATCGAACCCTAACGAGCTGGTAGGTGGGCGGTGCTTCGGGCCCGCCCGGTCGGCACCCGTAGGAGACCAGCCGTGAGTAGACGTCCGGTCAACGTCGCCGGGCCGGGACCGGCTCCAGGGTGGGCACGTTGCCGGCTCCAGGATGGGCGCGTTGCCGGCTCCAGGGGCAGGGATTCCGCCCGGAGGGGGGGTGGAATCGCGCGCCCGGGTTTTCCCGGTCGGGCCGATCGCCGTACGGAGCGGTAGGTTCACGGATCCACCACGGCCGGAATCGCGACCTGAATGTGTCATTCCGGGGTCTGTCCGAAAATCGCCCCGGGGCCTAGGCTGCGGCGCGTGTCGCTCTTCCGAAGAACCCGCGCCTCCGGGCCGAGCCTGCGCCCCGAGCTCGACGACGTCGAACTCGGCCGCGTACGGCGCCAACTCAAGTCCCCGGGACTGCCCGGCCAGAGCGCCATCCAGGTCGACCAGGTCGAACGGCTGCTGCGGGAGACCGGCACGGACTGGGACCGGCGCGCGCACCGCTTCGCCGTACTCGCCGAGACGACCGCGCCCTCCTCGCTCGCGAAGAACTGGCGATTGCGTCGCCCGCAGAATCCGGACGCGCAGATATTCGAGGCGTGGGTCGAGCTCTTCCGCGGCCGGTACGCCGGGCGGATGGAGGATCCCCGCGCGGCGGCCGACAACTGTTACCGCGCGGCCGAAATCTCACCCGAGGATCCGATGCCGTGGGTCGTCCTGCTCGGAATCCTGCGGCTGATGGGCGCCCAGTCCCGCGACGTGGTCGCGGTCTGGCAGGAGGTGACCGCGCGCGACCCGTGGAACCGTGAGGCCCACCTGCAGATGCTGCGCTACCTCTCCCCGGAGGAGTGCGGCTCCCGCAGCGCCCAGCTCAACTTCGTGGACACCGTCCGGTCCTCGGCGCCGCCGACCGCGCCGGCGGCCGGCGTGGAACTGACCGCCCTGGTGGACGAACACGCCCGTACGACCGCCGGAGGCGGCGTCGAGGCCCTGCTGGTCCGCCGCCAGTGGACGCACGGCCGGGCGGTCAGCGCGCTCGGCACCGCCCTGCACGAGTGGACCCGGCCCGGCGGCCTCGACCACGCGGCGGCCGCGGCCGACCTCAACCTGCTGGCCTTCGCCCTGATCCAGGCGGGCCGCCCGCGCGAGAGCGCCGACGCCTTCCAGCTGATCGACAACGCGGTCACCGCGTGGCCGTGGAACCTCCTCGGCGATCCGGTCCAGCAGTTCACCTACTGGCAGTCCCGAACGGCGGCCTGAGGCCCGGCCGTTCGGAGGGCCGGACCGGGGATCAGGCGGGACCGGGGATCAGGCCGGGCCGGGGATCAGGCCGGACCGGGGATCAGACGGCGGCCCGGCGGGCGGCCAGGTCGTCCAGGATGGTGGCGGTCGCGGTCGCGCCGAAGCGTTCGGCGCCGGCGGCCACGAACTCCAGCATGCGGTCCAGGGTGCGCACCCCGCCCGCGGCCTTGACCCTCATGTGCGCGGGAACGTTCGCCCGCATCAACCGGACGTCCTCCAACGTCGCGCCACCGGGCGCGAAGCCGGTCGAGGTCTTCACGAAGTCGGCGCCGGCCAGCGTGCTGAGCCGGCAGGCGCGCAGCTTCTCCTCGTCGTCGAGGTAGGCGTTCTCGAAGATCACCTTGGTGAGGCCGACACCCCCCGAGGCGTCGACGACCGCCGCGATGTCCTCCCGCACCGCGTCGTCCTCCCCGCTGCGCAGCAGGCCGATGTTGAGCACCATGTCGAGTTCGGTCGCACCGGCCGCCAGGGCGTCGGCGACTTCGCCCGCCTTGACCGCCGTGGTGGAACCGCCGTGCGGGAAGCCGATGACGGTGCCGACCGCGACCGCGGTGCCGTCGAGCGCCTTGACCGCGAGGGCGACGTCGGCGGGCCGCACGCAGACCGAGGCGACGTCGTAGGTCGCGGCGAGCTCACAGCCGAACAGGACCTCGGTGGTGGTGAGTTCGGGCCGCAGGAGCGAGTGGTCGATCATCTTGGCGAGCTGCCGGACGTCGATTCCGGTGGAGTCCATGAGCCTGTCCTAGGGGTGAGGCAAGGTCGCGTCCCACCGGTCGGGGCCGCCCGATCCGGGTGCGACAGCGCGGACGGTTCGACGATAACCTGAACCTGTCTAGCCGTCTATACAGCTCCGGAAGGGTGCACCCGGCGCCGAGATGTGACGCAGATCACCGTGCACGCCTCTTGCCCTTGGCGCATTTCACTGCGGATTGTCCCGCTCTGTACTGGTCTACTCTGGTTGACTAGACAGCTAGACGGCGTAGTCTCAATTTCGGAGGAGCCATTTTGGAAACGGATTTCGCACCCAGGTACCACCGGATCGAACAGGCCCTCCGAAACAGGATCGCCAAGCATCGACCGCACGACCCCCTCCCGTCGGAGACGGAGTTGTGCGAGGAATTCGGGGTGAGCCGCATGACCGCCCGAGCGGCCGTTCAACGGCTCGTCACGGAAGGCCTGGTGTACCGGATCTCCGGACGCGGCACATTCGTCGCGGAGCCGCCGACCCACCGTCGCGCGGAAAACCTGGTCCGTTTCAGCGAGGAAATGCGCAGACAGGGCCGGAAGCCCTCGTCACGACTGATTTCCGCGGTACTCCGCGACGCCCTTCCGGAGGAGACCGACCGGCTCCGGCTGCAGAGGTCCGCGCAGGTCGTGGAGGTCGGTCGGGTGCGGCTGGCCGACGGGATCCCCACCGCGCTGGAGCGGGCGGTGTTCCCCGAGGACCTCACCGCCCTGCTGGAGGTCGACTTCCGGACGGCCTCGATGCACGAGACGCTCGCCGGGCTCGGCCGGACGCCGACCCGCGGGCACTCGTCCATCAGGGCCGCCACGGCCGACGA
The DNA here is from genome assembly GCF_014656195.1 of Kitasatospora xanthocidica. Lineage (GTDB taxonomy): Bacteria > Actinomycetota > Actinomycetes > Streptomycetales > Streptomycetaceae > Kitasatospora > Kitasatospora xanthocidica. Next base: position 48,797 of record NZ_BNBY01000019.1, read on the forward strand.
GCGGGAGGCGGAGCTGCTGGCGGTGGCTCCGGGCACCGCCCTGCTCGTCGAGCAGCGGCTCATCACCGACCAGGACGAGCGCCCCTTGGAGCTCACCGAGTCCCGGTACGTGGGCGACAGGTACGCCCTGGACGTCGCCTTCGAGGTCGATTCCTGAGGCAGGCGACACCTCGGGAGCCATTCGGCCGTCCGGCCATCCGGTCATTCATTCATTTGTGCGACCCGCGAGTCGAGCAACGACGCCGACTGCACCACGCGGGATGAATTCCGACGGGGAACTGTCCGATCGGCGGCCGACAAAGCCCGGTCCGATGGCGGCAGTGGAATGCCATGCAGGCGTGGAGGGAAAAACCGTGTACGCGTATCTGATGACCTCGCCCGGAGAGATCAACCGCACCCTGGTGCCCGATCCGGAATGCCACGAGGACGAAATCCTGCTGGAGACCGAGGCGGTTTCCATCTGTTCGACCGACGTCTCGTACTTCCGCGGCCACCTCTTCGCGGAGGAGTGGCCGATCATTCCCGGGCACGAATACGTGGGAAGGGTCGTCGAGGTCGGCAGGCGGCTCCGGGACGACGTGCGGCCGGGCGACCGGGTGACCTACTGGGGGCAGACCGACTTCGGCGGGATGGCCGAGTACCGGGCGCTGCGGCCGCTCTTCCCGGGCCGGCTCGGCGTGGAGACCGCCTGGTACACCGGGCGCAACTTCTACGACGCCGACCAGGCCGCGGCCGTCGTCCTGCCGTCGCACGTGCCCTCGGACCTGGCCTCCGTGATCGAGCCGCTGACCTCGGTCCTGCGGTCGTTGCTGCTCAACCCCCCGAAGCCCGGCGACACCTGCGTCGTCCTCGGCTGCGGCCCCAGCGCCCAGCTGGCCGTCCAGGTGCTCCACCGCCACCTCGGCGCGGGCTCGATCACCGTGCTGGACCGCAACAGCGACCGGATGGACGTCGCGCTGCGGCACGGCGCCTCCCGCGCCTTCAACACGGACACCCAGGCGGAGGAGCTCGAAGCGTACGTGCGCGAGCACCACGACCAGTACGCGGACTACGTGTTCGACGCGCTGCCCCACATCTCGGCGCCGGCCCGCCCGGGCGGAGCCGCCGCCGGGCAGGCCGGCGGGCAGGCCGGCACCCCGGGCAAGGACATCCGGGAGATCGCGATGGGCCTGCTGCGCCCCGGCGGCTCGTACGTCATCTACGGTGCGACGGCCGTCCCGCAGCGGCTCAACACCTGGATGATCCTCGCCAAGGGCCTGAAGCTGCTCTCCACCCCCTTCGACGTCCGCTCGTTCCCGATGGCCCGCTCCGCGCACGTCACCGCCGTGGCCCTGCGGCTCGTCGAGTCGGGCCTGGTCGACCCCGCCCCGCTGATCACCACCCGGGCCTGCCTCGACGACGAGGACGCCGTGCGCGAGGCGTTCACCGGCTACGGTCGGGGCGCGTCGATGAAGACCTCGCTGCTCGCCCCCTCCGTCCTCCTCGACCACGTGCGCCGCACGGCCGCCGCGGCCGGCAGCGTCTCCGCCCTCGGCCACGGCCACGGCGACGCGGTCCCCGCCGGCGGGGCCTTCGCCGAGCAGACCGGGATACCCGGGTGACCGGGACCGAGGCCCCGCCGACCCCCGATCACCGCACCCCCGCCTTCGTCCGCGACCGGCTGACCACCACCGCCTACGGCGGGCTGGCCGTCTACGCCTACCTCCTGTACGCCCTCGGCCCGCTGCTGCCGCTGCTGCGCCAGGACCTGCGGCTGAGCTACGCCCTGATGAGCCTGCACTCGACGGCCTTCGCCGCCGGCGCGATCCTCACCAACCTGCTGTTCCGCCGGATCCGGACGCGAGTGGGCCACCGGGTGCTCTTCTGGTCCGCGCTCGCGGCCCTGGCCCTGGGGTCGCTCCTCCTGGCGACCGGACTCTCCGCCGCCGTCACCCTCACGGCGGCGGCGCTGGGCGGCATCGGCGGAGCGCTGCTGCAGACCACGGCCCTGGCGGTGCTGGCCGAGCACCACGGCGCGCACGAGTCGCTGCGGGCCCGGGCCCTGGTCGAGGCCAACGCGGCCGCGAGCGTCAGCGCGGTCGCCGCGCCCCTGGTCATCAGCGGCCTGGAGGGTGCCGGGGTGGCCTGGAACTGGTGCCTGGTCCTGCCCGCCCTCGCGCTGGCCGCCATGTACCCGACGCTCCGCGACGAGCCGCTGCGGCCGCGCACCGCGCCCTCCGGCCGCTCCGACCGCTCCGAGGTGGCCACCGCGGACGCGGCGGACGCCCCGGAGCCGGACCGGCCGACGGGCTCGTTCCCGCTCCGCGCCGCCCTGTGCGGCCTCGTCGTGGGCTTCGAGTTCTGCCTCGCCTACTACGCCGCGCCCCTGCTCACCAGCGCCGTCCACCTGACGGACAATCAGTCCTCGGCGGCGCTGGCCCTGTTCTACGGGGGCGAGCTCGCGGGCCGTCTGGCGGGGAGCCGGCTGACGGCCGGCACCGGTTCGGCCCGCCCGGCCGCCCTGGTGGCCGGCTCCCTGACCGTCGCGGCCGCCGGGTTCCTCGCCCTGTGGCTCGCCCCCACCACCTGGCTCGCCCTGCTGGGCCTGGTCCTGGGCGGGCTGGGGGTCGCCAACCTCTTCCCGCTGACCCTCTCGCTCGCGGTGAGCGCGGCGCCCGGCCGCATCGACCAGGCCACGGCCCGCGTCCAACTCGCGGTCAGCATCTGCATCATGCTCGCGCCCCTGCTGCTCGGCACCCTGTCCGACCACCTCGGCGTCCGGTCGGCCTTCGGCCTCGCCGGCTGCCTGCTGCCCGCCGCCGCGCTACTGCTCGCCGCCGGCCGGCGCCGCCCGCTCCCCGCCGCCGCGTCCTCCTCGGGAGTCACCCCGCATGTCCCTCGTTGAAAGCTCCGCGCCCCTCGTTGAAAGCTCCGCCCGGGCCCGCGACACCCTGGCCCGCAACCACCGCACCGGGTTCTCCCGGACCGCGCAGCGCCACTACGACTTCACCTGCCCCTCCCCCGACAGCTATCCCTTCCAGTGGGCCTGGGACAGCAGCTTCCACGCCATCGCCCTCACCCACCTCGACACCCGCCGGGCCAGGGACGAACTGCGCTCCCTGCTCAGCGCGGTCACGCCCGCCGGCTTCCTGCCGCACATGGTGCTCTGGCAGGACGACCTCAGGCCGCACGCCACGGCGGACTTCAGGATCGACCTCTGGGAGGGGTGGCGATCCGTCACCATCGCGCCGCCCGTGGTGGCCCGAGCCGTCGAGCGGGTGTACCGGGCCACCGGTGACGAGCTCTGGCTGCGCCGCGTCCTGCCGCCGACGCTGGCCTTCTTCGGCTGGCTCGCGGAGCACCGTACGAGCCCCGGCACCGGCCTGATCGAGATCTACCAGCCCGACGAGTCCGGCCTGGACAGCAGCCCCAAGTACGACGCCGCCCTCGGCATCGGGTCGGTCTCCGGGGACGACGTGCACACCGCGTGGCACAGCGCGATGCGTTCCCTGATCACGGCGTACGCCTCCCCCGCCCGCACGCCCGAGACCCCGCTCCGCGACCGGCGGCTGTTCGTCTGGAACGACGTGCTGGTCAACACCGTCTACGCCGACGGGCTGGCCTGCCTGGCGCGCCTCGTCCGGACGGTCGGATCGAACGAGCGCACCGCGGACCGGCTGGCCGAGCAGTCCCGGGCGATCGGCGCCGCGCTGATGCGGCACTGCTGGGACGAGGACGGCGGGGCCTTCCACGACCTCGACCTCGTCGCCGGCAAGCGCTCCGAGGTCCTCACCGCCAGTTCGCTCGTGCCGATCCTCCTCGACTCGGTGCCGGACACCGCGGCGCGCCGGGTCATCGAGCAACACCTGCTGAACGAACGGGAGTTCTGGCGGCCCCACCCGGTGCCCAGCGTCGCCGCCACCGAGCCGTCCTACGACCCCTCGTTCCGCACCGGGGCCATCTTCCGCGGCTCCAGCTGGGTCAACCTCAACTGGTACCTGTACTGGGGCCTGCGCCGACGCGGCTACCGCGCGGAGGCCGACACGCTCGCGGCGCGCACCTGCGCGCTCGTCGCCGCCTCGGGCACCCGGGAGTGCTACGGCCCGGAGGACGCCGAGGGGCACGGCGCGCGCTCCTTCGGCTGGAGCTCCCTCGTCCTGGACCTGGCCTCCGCCATGGCGACGGAGCCCCACGCGATGGCGGAGGCCCACGCGGCGGCGAAGACTCACGCGATAGCGGAGACTCACGCGGCGGCGAAGACTCACGCGGTGGCGGAACCGGCCGGGACGACGGAAGGGCGCTGACCATGGCCAACTGGGGTTTCCTGGGAGCCGGTTCGATCGCCGCCTCCAGTCTCGCACCCGCCGTCCACGCCGCCGACCGGCCGCGCCTGCACGCCGTCGCCGCGACCGACGCCCGCCGGGCCAAGGCCCTCGACCCGGCCCGGGTGTACACCCGCTACGAGGACCTGCTGGACGACCCGGCCGTCGACGTCGTCTACATCGCGCTCCACAACAGCGCCCACCGCCCCTGGGTGGAGCGCGCCCTCCGTGCGGGCAAGCACGTGCTGTGCGAGAAGCCGCTCGGGCTGACCGCCGCCGAGGTCACCGCGATGACCGCCACCGCCCGCGCGACCGGACGGCTGCTCGTCGAGGCGGCCTGGAACCGCTGGCACCCGCGCACCCGGGACCTCGAATCCCTGATCACCGGTGGTGCGATCGGCACCGTCCACACCGTCACCGCCCGGTTCGACGGCCTCGCCCCCGCCCCCGGCAACTACCGCCTGGACGCCACCCTCGGCGGCGGCGCCCTCTACGACGTCGGCTACTACGCCGTCTCGGCCGCGCTCGCGGCCTTCGCCTGGCAGGCCCCGGACGTGGTCCGGGCCGAGCAGGACCACTGGGAGACCGGCTCCGCCGACTCCGCCACCCGCTTCCTGCTCACCTTCCCAGGCCGGGGGGTGGCCGAGGTCGGCTGCTCGCTCACGGGCGACATGTCCGAGACCTTCACCACCACCGGCACGAGTGGCTCGCTCACCCTCACCCCGCCGGCCTTCTGCGCCGGCGCGGCCCCCAGCACGCTCACCACCACCGGCGGAGGCCTCCCCCGCCACTACCCGCCCCAGGACCCCTACCGCCTCATGGTCGAGTCGGTGGACGCGGCGGCGGAGGGCGACACCTCCGCCCACCTCGTCCCGCTCGCCGAGTCGCTCCTCATCGCCCGCACCCTGGACGCCGTCCGGAACCGTGTCGCGTCCGGGGAGCTACCGTCTCCACGGCGCTGAGTCCCCTCGGCCCCTGCCCCACCGAGCTGCCACGCGGTCGGGGCACGGGTCCCTCGGCGTACGGGCTCTCCGCCCGGCCGCCTCCCCCTGCGCGTCCGGACCACGGTGGTCATCATGGAACTGCCGCCGACGGACAGGAGGGACACGCGATGGAGCTGTTCCCACCGCTGCCGCTCACCGAGTGGCGGGACACCAAGGAGACGCTGCACCGCTTCGCCCAGGTGGTGGGCAAGATCCGCCTCGCGGCGAGCGTGCGGCGCAACCACTGGTGGAACGTCCCCTTCCACCTCACCGGGCGCGGGATCACCACCCGGCCGATGGGGCAGGTCGACGGCAACCCGGTCTTCACCATCGACTTCGACTTCGTCGACCACCGGCTGGTCGTCGCGACGGCGGACGGCAGGTCCGCGTCCTTCCCGCTCCTCGACCAGTCCGTCGCCTCGTTCTACCGGCAGACCTTGGAAACCCTGGCGGACCTGGGCGTCCGGGTGGAGATCCGGGTGCCCCGGCCGTACGGGCTGCCGGACGCGGACCGGCCGTTCGCCGAGGACTTCGAGCACGCGACCTACGATCCCGCCTGGGCGAACCGCCAGTGGCAGGTGCTCGGTCAGGTCGGACTGGTGCTGGAGGAGTTCGCGGCGCGCTTCTCGGGCAAGGTCAGCCCCGTCCACCTGTTCTGGCACTCGTTCGACCTCGCCCACACCCGGTTCTCCGGAGGCGCCCTCGACCAGCCCTCGCACGTGGACCCGGTGACCCGCGAGGCGTACTCCCGGGAGCTGATCAGCTTCGGGTTCTGGTTCGGGGACGCGAACCTGGGCGAACCGGCCTTCTACTCCTACACGACTCCCGAGCCCCCGCACCTCGCCGAGGACCCGCTCACGCCGTCGTCCGCCCGGTGGACCGAGCTCAACAACAGCCACCTGGCCGTCCTGCGGTACGACGCGGCCCGCGCCGAGGCCGATCCGCGAGCGACCGTACTCGCCTTCTACGAGAGCGCCTACCGCGCCGGAGCCGCCCGGGCCGGCTGGGACGTCGCCCACCTCGCCTGCCCGGGCGGGATCACCGACCCCCGGCTTCCGGCCCCGCCGCTCTGAGCCCGTCCGGGCCCGTTCGGGCAGGTCATTGCGGGTCAATGCAGGTCAGTGCAGGTGCGCCTGCCAGTCGGCCGGGACCTTGCCCTGCGGGCCGGGCGTCGGCTGCGAGACCGGGTGCGCGGCGGGCGCCGCGAGCTCCGGCCCCTCGTAGTACTGCTCGGTCTCGATGTTCCACAACCAGGCCTCACCGGGCTCGAAGCTGGCCAGGAACGGGTGCCCCACGGCTCGGGCATGCCGGGTGCCGTGCTGCGAGGGCGAGGAGTCGCAGCAGCCGATGTGCCCGCACTCGGCGCATCGGCGCAGGTGGAACCACCACCCCGGCCCCTCCCCCGCCAGGCACTCCACGCATCCGTCCCCACTCGGCCGCACGGACGGATCGATCCCCCGGATGGTGCTGTCAGCCATCGGACACGCCTCCCGACATGGGCTCGGACGGGCCCTCTGCTCGGAGCGTCGAACGTCGGCGTCGATGTCGACGCCGTCGGGCCGTCCCTGTCGAATCCCAACCAGCCGGCTCACCCGGAGATTCCACGACGAGCGGCGACGGCCTGTGCCGATGGCCTTCGCAGGCCGCCTTCGCAGGTCGCCTTCGCAGCCGGCCTTGAAGGTGACGACCGGCTGTGCGTGACTGGAGGGAGCAACCGTGACCCGGCCGACATCGAGGTGGCCCGGATGGGATTCATCGGCACGGTGGGGCTGGTGCTCCACCCCGAGCGCACCTGCGCCCCCACCGTGGAGGCCGTGGTCCGGTGGAGCCGGGCCCGGGGGACGAAGGTGCTGGGACTGGCGGCGGAGGTGGCCCGGATCGGCTGCGAGGCCATCCCGGTCGAGGCCGAGGAGCTGGCCACCGGCACCGATCTGCTGATCAGCCTCGGCGGGGACGGCACCATGCTGCGCGCCATGCGGCTCGCGACCGGGGGCCACGCGCCGGTCCTGGGCGTCAACGTCGGTCGCCTGGGCTTCCTCGCCGAGGTCGACATACCGGAACTCCCCGCCGCGCTGGACGCCGTCGACGCCCACCGCTTCACCGTGGAGGGCCGCTCCGCCGTCCACGCCCGCTTCGGGGCCGCCCAGGAGACGGCCCTCAACGACGTCGTGCTCCTGCGCAGCCCGGGGCACAAGTCCGCGGCGGTCGCCGTACGGGTCCAGGGCGAGCCCTTCGTGGCCTACACCGCCGACGCGGTCGTCGTCGCCACCCCGACCGGCTCCACCGCCTACAGCTTCTCCGCCGGCGGCCCGATCGTCTCCCCCAACGCGGAGGGGCTGCTGATCACCCCCGTCGCTCCGCACGCCGCGTTCAACCGCTCCGTCTTCCTCTCCAGCGGCGAGCGGCTCGACCTGGAGGTCCTGCCGCACAGCGGCGACCTCGCCATCGAGGCCGACGGCCGCCTGGTCGGCCACGTCTCACCGGGCGACAGCGTCGAGGTGACCATGCTGCCCGCCGCCGCCAGCGTCGTACGGCTCGGCCACACCACGTTCTACCAGCGGGCCCAGCGCAAGCTCCGGCTCACCGGCTCGGCGGAACACGGCTGAACGGCTGAACGGCTGACGCGATCGGTCAACGACCGCCCGTCCGGCGCAGATGGGCGTCGATCAGGGCGAGGGTGGCCTCCGGCTGCTCGATCTGCGGGAGGTGGCCCGCCCCGGGGATGACCTCGAGCACCGCGTCGGCGAAGGCCTCGGCGTACGCGGCGCCGTATGCGGGGGTGACGATGCGGTCGCTCTCCCCCCAGAGGAGGCGGGTCGGCACCTGGACCCGCCCGAGCCGGCCCAGCAGCTCGGGGTCGTGCATGTAGGGGTCGCCCGCGAGGGTCCGCATGGTGGCCATGTTGGCCTGCCGGCGGGCGAGTTCCTCGACGGGGAGGCCCGCGGGGTCGACGTGGTAGCGGTCCGGGTCGTGCCAGGAGTGCTCCGCCGCGCCGCGCGCGTCGAGAGCGAAGAAGTCGGTGATCGGTTCCGTGTCGATGTGCACGCCGACGGCGTCGATCAGGACGAGGCCGGTGATGGTCCCCTCGGTGTCGCGTACGGCCATCTCGGCGGCGATCCAGCCGCCCAGCGAGGAGCCGATGACCAGGACGTCGTCCAGTCGGCGGTCCCGCAGGTGGTCGAGGTAGGCGACGGCGAGGTCGTCGATGCCGGTGAGCCAGGCCGGACGGTGGGTGCCGTCCCAGCCGGGGTGCACGGGCGTGATGGTGTGCGCGGTCCGGGAGAGGTGCTCGGCGAGGCCGGTGACGGTGGCCGGGCCCCCGCCGCCGTGCAGGAGCAGGACCGGCCTGCCGGCGCCGGCTTCGGCCAGGGTGAGGGCCAGGTCTGCGGTGTGTTCTGTCGTCATGGATCCAGAGTAACTAAACATCTTTATATAAGCTAGCTTGGTCATGCCGTAGACTCAGCCCATGAGCAATGAGCTGCAGGAACTCGGCAGAGCGGTCAAGCAGGCCCAGTACCGGCAGCACCGGACGCTCGACAGCGCCCTCTCGGCCATCGGCACCACGCTGGCCCAATGGGACGCCCTGCGCGCGATCAGCCGCGCACCCGGGGCATCGGCCCGCGAACTCGCCGCGGCAACCTTCCAGACCGAGCAGGCCTTCGGAACCCTGGTCCGCCGCCTGACGGCCCAGGGCGTGGCCGAACGCCGACCGGGCCACGGCCGACGCATCGAGCACCACCTCACCCCCGAGGGCGAGCGACTCCTGGCCGCCGGCCACAAGATCGCCGACGAGGTCCTCGCCGCCTGCTTCGCCCCTCTCCCCGAACCCGACCGCGCAACCCTGCTCGCCCTCCTCCGACGCCTCACCGCGGAGGAACCCACGTAGGCGCGGCACCCGACGACGCTGCCGCCCCGCACGACCTGGGCAAGACGGTCGAGGCCTACGCGAAGGCGTTCCCCGACACGCTCCGGGAACTCGAACGGTTCTACGCGGCCAACGACGTCGTGACCGTGCAGCTGCGCCTCCAGGGCACCCACCTCGGCCCACTGGAGCTGTCCCGCGATGCCGGCTGGACCGGCCTCGTCAAGAACACGCCACCCGCGAGAACTCGTCCGGCGGTCACGGACCGAGAGACGTCACCGCCGGGACGACTCGTCCGGACGGAGCAACGGGGATTCGCGGGCATCCGAACCCGGGGATAGCTCCCGGGCCGCGCTCAAGCCGGGCGGGGCGAGCGAACGGTCACGATGCCGGTGCCGACGGGGAGTTGACAGCGGATGAAGGACGACGGCGCCCCCGCCGAGGCCGGGGAACCCACCTTCTGGGGGCGGTTGCGGCGCCAGCTGTGGCAGCCGCCGCGCGCCCATGGTGAGCAGCCGCGCGAACGCGTCGTCGGCCCCCTCGAACTCTTCTACGACCTGGTCGTGGTCGCCCTGGTCGCCCAGGCCGCCCACCACCTCGCCGGGAAGCTCACCTGGCGCGGCATCGGCGAGTACGGCGCCGTCTTCGGGCTGATCTGGATCATCTGGGTCAACGGGAGCCTCCACCACGAACTGCACGGCCGCGAGGACGCCCGCGCCCGCAGCACCTTCCTGCTGCAGATCCTGGTCCTGGTCCCGCTGGGGGCGTTCATCCCCGGGGCGGGCGGCACCTCGGGCGCGGCCTTCGCCGTCACCGCGGGAGTCCTGTTCGCGGTGCTGGCGCTGCTGTGGCTGCTGGCCTCCCTGCGCGACCGCCCCGAGTACCGTCGCGGCAGCAGGCTCTACATCACGGGCACCGTCCTGTGCGCGGCGGTCCTCACGCTCAGCGCCGTACTCCCCGCCACCGCACGGGTCTGGACCTGGGGGCTGCTGGACGTCGCCTATCTGGTGCTCATCGCCGCCGTGATGCTGAAGGCCACCCCGGCCGCGGCCGCCACGCTCAGCGTCACCGACGCGCTGATCGAACGCTTCGGGCTGCTCATCATCATCGTCCTCGGCGAGACCGTGACCGGTGTCGTGAGCGGCCTCGCGGCCGAACCGGTCAGCGCCCTCACCCTGACCGTGGGACTGCTCTCGGTCGTGGTCGGATTCGGTGCCTGGTGGACCTACTTCGACTTCGCCGGCCACCGCGAGCCCAGGCGGACACGCGCGGCCACCGTCCAGTGGATGCTCGCCCACCTGCCGCTCACGGCCGCGGTCGCCGCCATGGGAGCGGCCATGGTCAGCCTCGTCGAGCACGCCCACGCCGCCCGTACCGCCGCCGCCACGTCGTGGGTGCTGTGCGCCGGCGCGGCCGTCGTACTGTCCAGCACCATGCTCGTCGCCGCCACCCTCCGGGCCTGGCGCACCAAGCGGTACCTCTACCGCCCGCTGTCACGAGCCTGCGCGGCGGCCGCCCTCGCCTGCCTGGCGCTCGGCGCGGCCCGTCCCGCGCCGCCCGTGCTCGGCGGCGTCCTCGTCGTGCTCTTCGGGCTCCCCTGGTGGCTCGCCGTGGCCCGCCGCCTGCGCCACCAGGAGTCGCTCGCCCGGGAACAGACCGGCCGGGAGTAGGCCGGCCGGACCACGGACACCGCACGCCAGGGACTGTTCCGGCGTGATCCGTACGGAAGCAGGCCCCCTGCGACCGTGTCCGTGGAGGGCGCCCGTCAACCGCGGGAAGCGGCGGGCCGGGTGGCCGGCTGGAAGCGGAACGAGAACGCCTCCAAAAGGCGCTTGCGCTGGGTCTTCTGGACGGCGGCGATACGCCAGTGGCGGCCCGCCTCGCGGACCACCGTGTAGGTGGCCAGCTTGCCCAGGCGCTTCGGCCGAGCCTTGTGGACCTCACCGCGGGCGACGACGACGGCGGTGTCCGGCCCGTGGAAGCGCAGGTCGATGATCTCGATGGTCAGCTTGGAGCCCTTCAGGAAGCTGTCGAACAGGGCCTGGTGGGCACGGCCGATCTCGGGGCCGCCGTGGTAGACGGTACCGGCGTAGGTGACATCCGTGGCGTCGGCGGTGAACTGCTCACCGTAGGCGGTGCCGTCGCCGCGGTTCCAGGCGGCCGTGCTGCGCTCCAGGAGGGCGCGGATCTCGGCGGTGTCGGTGTCCGGGACGGAGTCGGGAGCGGCGCTACCTGAGCGCCGTGATGTTTCACGGCCACGCGAGTGCCCGGGCATGCGAACTCGGCGCCACCGACCTGTACGCACTGAACATCCTTCAGCTGACCGGGGCCATGACCCCCGGCGAACTGGCCACCCGCACCGGGCTGACCACCGGTCCCACCACGCGCCTGATCGACCGACTGGAGCAGGCGGGTTACGTGCACCGGGTGCCCGATCCCGGCGACCGGCGCAAGGTCATCGTCGAACCGGCCGGCGGCCCCGCCGACCTCGACCGGATCATGACCCCCGCGCGGCAGCGGATCGGCGCGATCCTCGCCGGCTACTCACCCGAGCAACTCGACGTCCTCTTCGACTACTTCGCGCGCGCCACCGAGGCGTACCAGGAGGCGGCCGAGCAGTTGCGCGGCTGACCCGCACTCACCCGCCGACCGGCATCGCGTGGATCACCACGCGTCACGCAGCGCGCCGGGCGCGAACGGCCAGGAACGGTGGCAGTCCCGCCCTGTGGGGTTGCGCGGCCGCCACTTGGTCACTCGGAGATGGCTCGGTAACCGTCTCCAGGGCGAACCCGTGCCGGACCAGAGCCGTCAGGTACGTGGACAGCGTCCGGTGCTGGTTGCCGGCCCGGCGGGCGCCTTCAGGGTTGTCCGAGCGCCAGAATCCTTCGGCAAGGTAGTCCCCGACGACACGTCGAACCGGCCTGTCGGTGATCTGTGTCCAGGACGCGTGCGGCGCTTCGAAGCACGGGTGGGGGATCGTGAAGGCAAGCTCGCCTTGTGCCGTCAGCACGCGCCGTACGGCCGTCAGAGCGGCATCGAGGTCGGGCACGTTGTTCAGGGACAGACCGGCGGTCACCCAGTCGACCGACTCGGCGGCGACCGTGCTCAGCACGCACCCGTCATCCACCGCGTAGGTCACCGTGCCGGGCCCGCCGGCAGCAGCCGCGCGGGCATGTTCGATCATCCGCGGTGAAGGGTCGATGCCCGCGACGGAGGCTCCGCGGGCAGCCAGCGCGCGGGCGACGATGCCTTCCCCGCAGCCGAGATCGAGAACGCGGCACCCGCCGAGTTCCCCGGGCAGGAGCCCGAGCAGCACGTCGCGGTTGAACTCGTGCATGGCGGAACCGGTCCGCAGCAGTCCCGCATACCAGTCAGCGATGGTGTCCCAGGAGTCAGTCATCAAAACCCGGACGCTACGCGCTCCCGCCAGGACACCACCACCGATTTCATTGAGGAACTCGCCCAAGCCGTCGAGGAGCCCCCCAACACCCCGACGCGGAGATCCTGCAGACTGCCCGCCATGACAACCGCGGATCACGACGTCTCGACCTCCTGGGGCCGCATCGGCACCTGGCTCACCGCGCACACCCGACGAGGCCCGGCGAGACCGGCGCCGGATGCCGCCCGCCTGGACGCGTTCGAGGCAGACCTCGGCCTGCCCCTGCCCGCCGACCTGCGGGCCTGGTGGCTGCTGCCCGACGTCACCGCGAGTTACTGGATTCCGGACGCGTTCGCCCCGGTCTCGCTGGGCGAGGCCCTGGAGACCCACGACATCTGGCTGCTGGTCGCGGAGCAGGAAGGCGACTCGTTCGACGAGAACGGCCAGCCCGAGAGCCGCTACCAGCGAGAGTTCATGCCGATCGCGTTGGGCCCCGGCGGCGACGGACTGATCGTCGACCTGCGCCCCGGTGACACCCACGGCGCGGTACTCCGCTGGGACCACGAGACCTGGACACTGGACGTTCCCCAGTGGACCTCGGTGACTTCCATGCTCCGGGACATCACCCACGCACTCGAGGCCGGGACGCCGGCGTTGCTGAGCCACGCAGCCCTCGGCGGCTCCCAAGAACCCAGCACCGCCGCAATCGACGACGCACTCGGTCTCGCCTGGCAACCCACCACTCCGGACCACTGAGCAGACCCATCCCGCTTGACGCTTCAACCACGTGCGATGTCTGCGCTTGTTTGTGCCTACGGTGGAACCGCACGATCGGACAACGTTGAGCAGCCCGACGATCCGGGATCGAGGTACCTCCCATGAGCCTGAGCATCCGCAACCAGCTGTCCGGCACCGTGACGTCGGTGGCCGAGGGTGAGGTCATGGCGACCGTGAAGGTACGGCTCGACGGCGGCCGCGACCTCACCGCCGCCGTCACCAGGGACGCGGTGAAGGACCTGGGCCTGCGCGAGGGCAGCCCGGTGCGGGCCCTGGTGAAGTCCACGGAGGTCGCCCTGGCCACCGGCCCCGTCGAGGGCCTGAGCATCCGCAACCAGCTCCCCGGCACGGTCTCCGCGGTCGCCGTCGGCGGCGCCATGGCCGGTGTGAAGGTCGCCGTGGACGGCGGGGAGCTGACCGCCGCCATCACCGCCGACGCCTGCGCCGACCTCGGCCTGGCCGAGGGCTCCGCCGTGGTCGCCCTGATCAAGTCGACGGAGGTCTCGCTCGCCACCGCCTGAGCCGCACCCCGTCTGAGCCGCACCCGCCGGGACCGCACCCTGCCTGAGCCGCACCCCGCCGGGGCCGGACGACCGTCGAGGTCGTCCGGCC
>NZ_BNBY01000019.1:62721-165444 GCF_014656195.1 Kitasatospora xanthocidica
GGACGACCGTCGAGGTCGTCCGGCCCCGGCGGTTCCGTGTCCGGCTCCTGAGAACGGTCAGTGAGGCCGGTCGTCCGGGCCCGTGTTCAGCCAGGCGCCGATCCTGGGCAGGGCCTCGGGGCCGCTGTCCTCCTCCACCGACGCGGCGAGGTCCGCGATCGTGACGGCGGCCAGCGACGCGCGCCACGCCGCGTCGGCGGCTCCCATCGCCCGGGCGATCGGGCACCGCTTCGTGCACTGCTCCGGCGGCGTCCCCAGCGGTCCGCGCTGGCGTATCTCGGTGCAGACGAACGCGGGGTTCGCCCCGTCGACGGCCTGCACCACGTCCAGCAGGCTGACCTCCTCGGGCTTCCTGGTGAGGACGTAGCCGCCGGTCTTGCCCTGGATCGAGTGCACCAGGCCCGCGCGGGACAGCGCCTGCATCTGCTTGGCCAGGTAGCTCGGCGACACGTCGTGCAGCGCGGCCAGCCGGGCCGCCGGCACCGGATCACCGGCCGCGGTCAGCACCACGCAGCAGTGCAGCGCCCACTCCACGCCACCGGACAGTTTCATGCCACCTCCACTTGACTCGGACACAGGATATCCGAGTAATATCTCGGATATCAGGTATCCGAGTTTGCGGGGGCTCGGCTCACGGACTCGCGAAGGAAGGCGCACCATGAAGATCACCGTCATCGGCACCGGACTCATCGGCTCGCAGTTCGCCACCGAGCTGACCGCACGAGGCCACGAGGTCACCGCCGCGTCCCTGTCGTCCGGCGTCGACCTGCTCACCGGGGCCGGCCTCGACGGCGCGCTCGCCGGCGCGGAGGCAGTGGTGAACGTGACCAACTCCCCCACGTTCGACGAGAAGTCGATCGAGTTCTTCCGGACCACGGTGGGCAACCTCCTCGCCGCGGGCGAGCGGGCCGGCGTACGCCACCAGGTGGTCCTGTCCATCGTCGGCGTGGACCAGGTCCCCGAACTGGACTACTACCGCGCCAAGACGCTCCAGGAAGAGCTGCTGCGCAACGGTCCGACGCCCTACTCGATCGTGCGCGCCACCCAGTTCTTCGAGTTCATGGAGCCGACCATGTCGTGGACCTCGGACGAGACCGCGGTGCGGCTGCCAGCGACGCCGCTCCAGCCGATCGCCAGCCGCGACATCGTCGACGTCCTCGCGGACGTGGCCACCGGCACGCCGCTCGACGGGATCCTCGACATCGCGGGCCCCGACACGTTCACGCTCGACGAGATCGGCCGCATGACGCTGGCCGCGCGGGGCGACCGGCGCCCCGTCGTCGTCGACGACCAGGCCGGCCTGTTCGCCGCCGTCCACGGAGACGTCCTCACCCCGGGCCCCGGCGCCCGCCTGGCACCGACCCGCTACCAGGACTGGCTCAAGGGCTGACACTCCCGGCGGCGCGCGGAACGGCGCCGCACACCACGGGCACTCCGGACCGGGCAGGGCGCGCTGGGTTGTCGAGCGCGCCCCGCCCGGCCGGGCAGGGGATTCCAGGGTTTACGGCTGTCCCGGGTCGTTGGGGTGGGGTTCGAGGGCGGTCACGGTGAGGGTCATCCACGGGCGCAGCGGGAGGGTGCCGAGCACCTCGTCGTGCAGCTCGCGCTCGTCGGCGGCGCGCCAGAGGCCGATGCTCCGCAGTTCGCCGACCGGGCGCCAGAGGCGGGCCAGGTGGCCGGCGGCGGCGAGTTCGCGGGCGCGGACGGCTTCGGCGGCCCGGCGGCGGTCGACCTCGGCGGGGGCGGTGCCGTCGGGCACGGTGGTGGTGATCTCGACCAGGAACTCGCGCATCGGACTCCTCGCTGGACGCCCCGGCGAAGGGCCGGGGTGCTGTGGGGTGCGCCGCGGTTCCGGCGCACCGTCGTGACCTCATGGTGCGTCGGAGCCGGCGGGGACGCCACGAGCGGCGGGGCTGGCTGGCCGGTGCGCCGGCCGTGCTCGACCTGCGCCGTGCCCACCGCGGCCGGGGCACGGCGGCGGTGGGCACGGCGGCCGGTCAGCGGTCGGTGTGGACCCCCGCGGTGTGGACCTCCGCGGTGTAGCCGCCCGGGAACCGCACCATCGCGCTGTCCCGGCCGCCGGCGGAGACCGGTCCCCACAGCACGGACGCCCCGGCGGCCTTCGCCCGCGCCAGGGTGGCGCCGAGGTCCGCCACGCCGTAGCCGGTGAGCTCGCGGCCGAAGGGGTACGGCAGGTGGCCGTCCGTCACGGCGACCGTCGTGGTGCCGAAGCCGGAGGTGAGGCGCAGCAGCCGGTAGGTGGTGCCGGGCAGTCCGATCGCGGCGCCGTCGGCACGGCGGTCGTCGGAGACGATCCGTCCGCCGGTGAAGGGGAGGAAGCTGCGCAGGAAGGCGCCGACCTCGTCCGGTGACAGGTAGAGCCGGTTCTCCGGCACGCTGGCCAGTTCGGGGTAGGACGGCGGCGTGGTGTGCACGTAGAGCTGGGCGTTGACCCCGCCGGGGAACCGGATGACGGCGTCGCGGCCGATCGGGTCGGCGAAGGGTGCCACGGTCACGGCGGCGCCGTCGGCCCGGGCGGCGCGGACGGCCTGGTCGAGGTCGGTGACCAGCCAGCCGGTGCGCTCGGTGCCGAACGGGTACGGGACGGGCGTGGTGAAGTCGAACACGGACAGCGTGCCGACCGGGGAGATCACCAGCTCGGAGAGCGTCCGGCTGGGCGTGGGCGTCACCTGTGTGGCGTTCGGCCCGATCGTCGTCCCGCCGAAGGTGGCCACCCAACTGGCCGCGAACGCCTGCTCGGTGCCCGGTTCGACGTACACGTGGGTGGAGTCGTACTGCGGGCCGACGGCCAACTGCCGGTGCGAGGCGGTCGGCGTGGCCTGGGTGCCCTGGGCCAGTGAGGCGGTGGGGACCGCCGTCAGCGCGACGATGGCCGCCACCAGCAGGACCAGCCGTCGGGTGAGGCGTCGGGTCAGGCGTCGGGTCGGGCGTCGTTTCATCGGGTGACCTCCCGGTCATGGTGCGCACCCGGCCTCCGAGCGAGGGACACACCGGGCGCGCGGTTGTCGTGGGTACCTTTCAGGCCGGTCCCCGCCGTTCAGCCCGTCGGCGCGGCCCAGGGCGCGTCGGGGGCCGAGACCCGGTGGGCGGCCACCGCGGTGGCCAGGAGCAGCAGGGCGGCGAGGGCGAGGGCCGCGGCGAGCGGTCCGTTCAGGACCAGGGCCGCGCCCGCGAGGCCGCCGAGCAGCATCGCCAGCGCGGAGAGGATCCGGCGCCCCGGCCGCGGTGCCGCGCCGCCGGCCGGGGTCGAGTCGGCGGCGAGGCCGGTCAGGGTGAGGGTGAGGACGGTGGTGGTCAGGTCGGGTACGGCGAGCCTCCGGACCACCGCGTTCTGCAGCCCCATGGCCAGGCCCAGCAGGACGATCAGGGCGTAGTCGGCGCCGCCGTCCGCGATCGCGGCGGTGACGGCGGCGCCGGCGGTGAGGACGGTCTGGGTGCCGGTGGCCGCGGTCAGCAGGCGCCCGCGGTGGGCCGCCAGTCGGCTGCCGAGCCGTCCGCCGGCGAGCGCGCCGGTCAGGAACGCCGCAAGGGAGACCAGCGAGGCGGTGGCCGACAGGCCCGGGGCGCCCGCCAGGGCGAAGCCGAGGAAGACCACGTTGCCGGTCATGTTGGCCACGAAGACGTGGCCGAGGCCCAGGTAGCTCACCGCGTCGACCACCCCGGTGGTGACCGTCAGCAGCAGCATCAGCGGCGGCAGCGGACCGTGTCGGTCGGTGCGCGGCGGGGCGACGGCCCGCAGGGCGTCAGTCAGCAGGGCGCGCACTGGCGGTGGCCTCCTCGGGCGTGGGCGGGCGGTGCAGGGCGAGCCGGGTGAGCAGCCCGCTCGCCGGGCCGAGCACCAGGGCCGCGACCGACAGCCAGAGCGGCCAGGCGCTCAGGCCGGCGGCGTGGTCCACGGACCAGCGGCCCGGGCCGGTGAGGGCGAGCGCTCCCGTGACGACGACCAGTACCAGCGGGTACTCGTAGCCGTCGTCCTGCACCCAGAGCCCGTGCGGCAGCTTGACGGTGATCGCCACCGTCATCACGCCCATGGCGACCATGGCCGCCGGCGGCGTGAGCGCGCCCAGGGCCAGGAACAGGCCCGAACCGATCTGCCCGGCGCCCGCGGCGAGCGCGGTGAGCGCCCCGCCGCGGAAGCCGTCGTGCCGGAACTCCTCGGTGCCGCCGGCGAGGCCGCGGCCGCCGAGGCGGTGGCTCACCTTCTGTGTTCCGTGTCCGGCGATGAGCAGGCCCACCACCACGCGGAGGATCAGCAGTCCGGTATCCATCGTGTCCTGTCCCTGGTCCCTGTTCTGATGCGGTGTCGCCGGAGCGGGTCAGCCGGCGGCGTGCTCGCCGATGACGGCCTGGGCGTAGACGACCCCGAGGCCGTACGCGCCGGCGTGCTCCTTGACGATCTCCATGACGGCGCCGTAGGTCTCCGTCCGGGCCCAGTCACGCTGGAGTTCGAGCAGCACCTGGACCCAGGTGACCGGCACCGCGCCGGCCTGGGTCATCCGCTGGACGGCGTGCTCGTGGGCCTGCGGGGAGACGCCGCCGGAGGCGTCGGTGACGACGTAGACCTCGTAGCCCTGGTCGATCATCGACAGGACCGGCAGGACCAGGCAGACCTCGGTCCACAGGCCGGCGATGACGACCTTGCCGCGCCCGGTGGCCTTGACCGCCTCGACGACCGCCTCGTCCTCCCAGGCGTTCATCGAGGTGCGGTCGAGGATCTCGGCCTTGGGGAAGACCGCGGCCAGCTGCGGCAGCAGCGGGCCGGAGAAGGACTCGGCGGCGACGGTGGTCAGCACGGCGGGCACGTCGAAGGCGCGGGCGGCCTTGGCGAGGCCGACGGTGGCGTTGATGATCGCGGTGCGGTCGCCGCTGCCGGTGCCGAAGAACATCTGCGGCTGGTGGTCCACGAACAGCACCACGGCGTTGTCGGGGGTCAGCAGGTCGGGGCTGGGGGTGGCGCGGACCTGGGTGAGGTCGACCATGACGGGGTTCCCTTCGGTTGTTTCGGTGAGTCCCCCGCGCGGTGGTCCGCGCGGGGCTGGGGCAGGTGGTGAAAGTGGTCAGAGGAGGAAGCAGGGGTCGAACGGCTGGTGCTGTCCGGCCGCGAGACCGCGTTCGACGCGCCACCGGCGGTGCAGCTCGGACTCGGCGACGACCTCGCCGAGCAGCTCCGCCTGGCGGGCGCCCGCGGCGGAGGTGCTGCCGGAGGTGCTGCCGGAGATACGGCCCGAAGTACCGCCCGGGGGACGGCCGGAGGCCTGGTAGCCGCCGAAGTGGGCGACCGGGCTCCAGTCCGGGCTGACCGCCGGGAGTTCCTCGTCCATGCCCTCGTACTCGGCCGCCGCGTGGACGATCCGGCCGCCGACGACGGTGAGCAGGGACTCGATGGCCGGGATGTCCGGCTCGGGCACGGTGAAGTAGTCCTCGGACAGGACCGCCAGGTCGCCGTAACAGCCGGGCCGCAGCACACTCTTGACGTCCTGCTCGCCGGTGAGCGCGGCGCCCGCCGTGGTGTACATCGCGAGCGCGGTCGCCCGGTCCACCCGGTTCTGCGGCGGCCGGATCGCCAGGCCGCCGACCGTGCGGCCGGAGACCAGCCAGTGCAGGGCGACCCACGGGTTGTACGAGGACACCCGGGTGGCGTCGGTGCCGGCCGCGACGGCCAGCCCGCGGTCCAGCATCGCGCGGATCGGCGGCGCCTCGGCGGCCGCGCCGAAGCCGTACCGGCGGGTGAACGCCTCGCCCTGGAAGGAGAGCCGGTTCTGCACCGAGAGCGAGCCGCCGAGCGCCGCGATCCGGTCGAGGCTCTCCGGGGAGACGGTCTCCGCGTGGTCGAACAGCCACCGGTTGCCGGCCGGGAAGAGGCCCTCGGCGGCCAGCTTCTCGAACACCGCGAGGTCGCGCCGGATCGTCTCGTCGTAGGTCGCGTGCAGCCGGAAGCCCCAGCCGTTCTCCATGAGCAGCCGGACGGCCTTCTCGAACTCGGCTTCGTAGCCTTCGAGTTCGGGCCGGGGTTCGGCGAAGTTCTCGAAGTCGGCGGCGGCCCAGGTGAGGTTCTCGCCGGCGCCGTTCAGCCGCAGCCACTCGTCGCCGTCCCCCGGGCGGACCGTCTCGATCCACCGGGCGAGGTCGTCCAGTTCCTGGCCCGCGGTCTGCGGGAACAGGTGGTAGGCGATGCGCAGTGAGAGCAGCCCCTCGCGGGCGAGTTCGGTCACCGTGGCGTAGTTCTCGGGGAAGTTCTGGAACCCGCCGGCGGCGTCGATCGCCGAGGTCAGCCCGAAGCGGTTCAGCTCGCGCAGGAAGTGCCGGGTGGACGTCCGGCGGTCCTCGCCCTCCAACACCGGGGCCTTGGCCAGCGTGGAGTAGAGGACCAGGGCACTCGGGGCGGCCAGCAGCATGCCGTTGGGCTCGCCGCCGCGGCCCCGGACGATCCGGCCGCCCCTCGGGTCGGGGGTGTCCCGGGTGTAGCCGGCGGCCTTCAACGCCGCGCGGTTGAGGATCGCCGACTGGTAGAGGTGCAGGACGAACACCGGGGTGTCCGGCGCGGCCTCGTTCAGCTCGGCGGGCGTCGGCAGCCGCCGCTCGGCGAACTGCTCCGCCGACCAGCCGCCCACCACCCGCACCCACTGCCCCGCGGGGGTGCGGGCGGCCTGCTCCCGCAGCATCGCCAGGGCCTGGCGCAGCGAGGTGACGCCGTCCCAGCGCAGCTCCAGGACGTAGTTGAGGCCGCCCCGGATCACGTGCAGGTGCGCGTCGTTGAGCCCGGGCACCACGCGCCGCCCGAGGGCGTCCACCACGGTGGTGGCCGGTCCGATGAGCGGGGCGACGTCCGCGTCGTCCCCGACGGCGGTGATCAGGCCGTCGCGGACGGCGAGGGCGCCGGCCTGTGGACGGCGGGCGTCCCCGGTGTAGATCTTCGCGTTGCGGACGACGACGTCGGCGGCGTCGTCGACCGCGCGGGGAACCAGCCCGCCGACCGGCATTGCAGGCACCTCGACAACCTCCTGTGACGGGTTCGGGCCGCCGCACCGGTGCGGGCGGCGACGTGGATGTCCGAGCGGGCGGAGGTCACGGGCCCGTCCCGCTCGGACACATGACAGGACGTTAGGTCGGCGGTCCGTACCGGACTTGGCTCCCAGCGCACCGTCTCCGTTCCGACAGCGCACCGCCCCACGGTGCGCTGTGGAGCGATGCGCCGTCGGGCGGTGTTTCGTCGGCGGACTCGCCTTCGGACGGCCCCCCGGACGTCGCGGGTCACCCCCGGCGTCGGCAAGGGTCGCTCAACTCGTCAGCCCCCGTGGGATGTTGCTCACCCGGAGGTCGATCGGGGGCATGTTGAGCGCTACCCTGAGCCACGACTCCGATGAGCGGGATCGGCCCTCGGGGGTGCCGGGTCAGCCGGCCGGGCCGGGCCGGGTGCCCGGTGGCGGCAGTTCGAGCAGGGCCCTGGCGCGGCGCTCCGTCAGGATCGGGATGAACGCCCGGACCTTGGCGTCGCGCAGTTCGGCGTAGGCGCCCGCGACGAGGGCGTCCACGGTGGCGGGGTCGGCCGCGGGGTGAGCGGACTTGAGCCGGGTGGCGACCAGCCGCATCGCCTCCGCGTCCTCGGGCGAGGCCCAGGTCACGGTCGCCACGTCCGCCGCGACAGCCACGTCCGACACGTCCGGCCGCGGCAGGTCCGGTCGGCCGCCCAGTCCTCCACCGCCGCCGTCCGCACCGAGCCCACGCCCCTTCGCATCCGCCTGAGAGCCGACCCCCGTCTCCAGCATTCTCCGACTGCCCGGACCGGAGCGCCTGCCGGTGCCGGGTAGCGCTCACTCCCACGCCCGGATCGGCCACCGCCGCCGTGACGGGACCCACCGCGCTTGAGAAACGGACCAGCGGTCCGTATGCTACGAATCAAAGCGGACCGTTGGTCCGTTTCATGCCGTCGAGCAGAACGGAAACCTTGACCATGACAGTGCCGATGACAGCCGCGGAGCTGTACCACCACGGGTTGCGACTGCTGCTGGAGAAGGACGTCTCCGGCTGGGTGGACCTGTGGGACGAGGACGGCGTGCTTGAATTCCCCTTCGCGCCCCAGGGCTGGCCGACCCGCCTGGAGGGCAAGGCCGCGGTCGGCGAGTACATGCGGCACTACCCCGACCACATCGACCTGCACGACTTCCCCGAGGTGACGATCCACCAGACCGTCGCCCCCGGGACGATCGTGGTGGAGATGCGCGGGGTCGGCCGCCTGGTGGCGACGGACAGCCCCTTCGACCTGACCTACATCGCCGTGGTCACCGTCAAGGACGGGCGCATCACCTCCTACCGCGACTACTGGAACCCCCTCGCCGTGGCGCAGACCGGCGCCGACTTCCTGGCAGCGACCCGATGAACGCACCCGGCACCACCCTGGTCATCGGGGCCACCGGCACCACCGGCCGCCGCGTCGTCGCCGGACTGACCGCCGAGGGGCATCGCGTCAAGGCCGCCGGCCGGACCGCCGCCGCGGTGACGGGAGCCCGGGCCGTCCGCTTCGACTGGGACGTTCCCGCGACCTGGAGCGAGGCCGTCGACGGCGTCGACCGCGTCTACCTCGTCCCGCCCATCGGATCCGCCGAGCCGGCCGCGGTCATGCTGCCCTTCCTCCGCCAGGCCCGTGCGGCCGGCGTGCACCGCGCCGTGCTGCTCAGCTCCTCGGCGATCCCCGTCGGCGGTCCGGCGGTGGGCCGGGTCCACCAGGAGCTGCCCGGCCTGTTCGAGCAGTGGGCGGTGCTGCGGCCCTCCTGGTTCATGCAGAACTTCACCGGCTCCATGCCCCACGCGCGCAGCATCCGCGAGGACGGCGCCGTCCTGACGGCCACGGGGAACGGCCGCGTCGGGTTCGTCGACGCCGAGGACATCGCCGCCGTCGCCGTCCGCGCCCTGACCGACGACCGGTCCCCCGACACCGACCTGGTCCTGACCGGGCCGGAGACGCTCAGCTACGACGACGTCGCCGCGACCGTCGCCGCGGTCACCGGCCGTCCCGTCGTCCACCGGCACCTGACGTACGAGCAGCTGCGCGACCGCTGGGCGGCCGAGATACCACCGGCCTTCGCCACCATGCTGGCCGGCATGGACCGCGCCATCGCCGCCGGCGCGGAGGACCGCACCACGGACACCGTCCAGCGCCTCACCGGCCGCCCCCCGGGCACCTTCCGCGCCTTCGCCGAACGGGAGCTGTCCGGAAGCCGTTGAGGTCCACGACGGTCCGCCGGCCGGAGGAGGAGCGCGGGGCCACCCGGGCGCCCGCCGGCCGGCGGTAGCGCGTATCGTCGGATGGCGCGACGGCACCATCCGACCCGCTTCGCGCCACGCGCGCCCACCGGACACCGTGAACCCGCCCGGGGGCCGCGACAGGCCGAGGACGAAGGAGGAAGCGTGGCCCAGCGCACGGAGCGCGAGGAGCGCACTGACCGTACGGGGCGCACCGACCGTACGGGGCGCACCGAGCGCGCGGACGCCCTGCGCAACCGGGAGGCCGTCCTGGCCGCCGCCGACGCGCTCTTCGCCGCCAGCAGCAGCCCCCACAGCGTGTCGATGGACGACATCGCGGCAGCCGCGGGCGTGGGCAAGGGCACCCTCTTCCGCCGCTTCGGCGACCGCGCCGGCCTGATCGGCGCCGTCATCGCCTCCCGCCTGGAACCCCTCCGGAAAGCACAGGACGCGGCGGCGTCCGCACCACGGCAGCGGGTGCTGGACCTGCTCGACGCCGCGCTGCGCTTCAAGATCGAGAACCGGAACCTGATGGCGGCGGCGGAGGGCGCCGGACTCGGCAGCCCCTACCAGGCCGCGCACTACGCCTGGTGGCACGAGACGCTCCGGGCGGCCCTGGACCAGGTGCCCGGCGTCCGCGCCGCGGACTTCACCGCCCACGCCCTGCTGGCCGCCCTCCGCGCGGACCTCGTGGCACACCTGATCGACGATCGGAAGATGACGCCCGAGGCCCTGCGCTCCGCGCTCGCGGCCCACCTCGACAACGTCCTCGGCAGCAGCTCCGGTCCGCCGGAGTCCACGCCCAAGGAGGCCTGAGGGGCCGGCCCCGCTCCCCAGACCGCCGGCCGGGGGTGCTCAGCCGCCGTCCCGGACCGCGGTGAGGCACTGCTCGCAGAGGTCCGCCAGATCGAGTCGGCCCTCGTGCCCGGCCCAGATCTCGGTGGCATCGGCCTCAGGAAGCGGGGACGGGCTCCAACCGGTAGGCGTCCCCGTGGGCGACCACGCGGCCGGCGGTGGGCGGGGCGAAGTGGGTGCCGAGGAGGAGGGTGTCCGTGCCGACGAGGGAGCCGAGCAGCGTGCGGCGGGTGGCCTCGGACTTCCGCGGGTCGATGTCGACGCAGGCGCCGATGGCGGGGTGGGCGAGCTGGACGGGGTGGTGGACGCAGTCGCCGGAGATCAGCGCCGTCTCCCCCTGGCTGGTCAGTTCCACCGCGACGTGGCCGGGGGTGTGGCCGGGGGTCGGGATCAAGCGCAGGCCGGGGGCGATCTCGGCCCCCTTGTGCGGGACGTCGACCGTGCTCAGCAGACCCGCCCGTTCGACCGGGATCACGGAGTCGCGGAACATCTGTTCGCGTGCCTCCTCCATGTCGTACGTGGCCCAGAACTCCCGCTCGGCGCGGGAGGTGAGGTAGCGGGCGTTGGGGAAGGTGGGGACCCATTCGCCGTTCACCTGCCGTGTGTTCCAGCCGACGTGATCGGCGTGCAGGTGAGTGAGGATCACCAGGTCGACGGAGTCCGGGGGGAAACCGGCGGCGGTGAGGCGCTCCAGGAAGTCGGTCCGCAGGTTGTGCCAGGCCGGGTTGGCCCGCTCCTTGCCGTTGCCGATGCCGGTGTCGACGAGAACGCGCAGCCCGTTCACGACGAACGCGAAGCTGTGGCTGTCGATGTGCAGGCTCCCGTCCCGGCCGGCGAAGTGGGGGTGCAGCCAGTCCTGGGCGGTCACCACCTCAGGGGTGGCGTCGGGCAGCAGCCAGGGTCCGGTCGCGGGCGGCAGGGCGACCTCGTCGACGCGGTGGACGGTGACGCCGCCCACGGTCCAGGAGGGAATGGGGGTGGCGGCGGGGGAGGTGTGCATGGTGTGTCGGTTCCTTTGTTCTCTTCAGTGGGAGCGGTCGGCTTCGGGGCGGGCCGCCCCGCGTCGTGACGCGGTGAGCGCCGCCAGGGCCGCTAGGGCCAGGAGGGCGGCGGTGATGGCGTAGGCGTGACGGTGACCGTGGGGGCGTCGGACATGACGTCGGGCATGGGACTCCTTCCGCAAATGCAACACATTTGCTTTAGTGCGACCATAGGGCCTACGGTCGCACTAAAGCAAACTGTTGGCTTTTAGTGCGGGGGCGCTTCGCTGCCACGCCCCCTGACCAGGAGAAACCACGTGCCCTCCGCTGAACTCACGCCGCCCGAGGCCGCCCGCTGGGCCGCCCGTGCCGGACTTCCGCTGCCCGACGACCGCCACGCCGCGGTCGCCGCCACCGCTGACCACATCCACTCCGTCGTCGCGGTCCTGCGCGAGCTGGACTTCGGGGACACCCCGCCCGCCAGCGCCTACCGCGCCGGAAAGGAGAAGCACGATGCAGCCGTATGAGCTGACCCTGGCCGACGCCGCGCAGCAGATCCGGGCCCGCCGGCTGTCCCCCGTCGAGCTGGTGGACTCGGTCCTCGACCGCATCGACCAGGTGGACCCGCACGTCGGGGCGTACGTCGCGGTCACCGCCGAGCAGGCCCGCGGCGCGGCGCGGGAGGCCGAGCAGGAAGCGGCCCGCGGCGTGTTCCGGGGGCCGCTGCACGGCGTCCCGGTCGCGCTCAAGGACCTGATCGACGTCGCCGGTTCGGCCACCAGCGCCAGCTCCCGGGTCCGGGCCGGCCACCGCGCGGCCGCCGACAGCACGGTCGCCGCCCGGCTGCGGGCCGCAGGCTCCGTCCTGGTCGGCAAGACCCACACCCACGAGTTCGCCTACGGCCTGACCACCCCGCAGACCGGCAACGCCTGGGACCGCGGCCGGGTCGCGGGAGGCTCCAGCGGCGGGTCCGCCGTCGCGGTGGCGGCCGGGGCGGCGACCTTCGCCCTCGGCACCGACACCGGCGGGTCGATCCGGGTGCCCGCCGCGCTGAACGGGGTCGTCGGCTTCAAGCCCACCTACGGGCTGGTGCCACGCCACGGCGTCACGTCGCTGTCCTGGTCACTGGACCACGTCGGACCGGTCACCCGCACCGTCGAGGACGCAGCCCTGGTCCTGACCGTCCTCGCCGGGCACGACCCGCGTGACCCCGCCGCGCTGGACACCCCCGCCGTCGACTACCGGCCGGAACCGGAGCCGGACCTGACGGGCGTGCGCGTCGGGGTACCGCGCAACTACTACTTCGACCATGTCGACGCGGAGGTGGAGACCACCGTCCGCCGGGGCATCGCGCAGCTGGAGACGCTCGGCGCCCGTCTCGTCGAGATCGACATCCCGATGACCAGGTACATCCAGGCCACCCAGTGGGGGCTGATGGTGCCGGAGGCCACCGCCTACCACGAGGGCACGCTGCGTACGGTCCCCGAGCTGTACCAGGCGGACGTCCGCATCCTCCTGGAGGCCGGTGAGCTGATGGGCGCGGGCGACTATCTGCGTGCCCAGCGCTCCCGGACGCTCATGCGGGAGGAATGGGCCCGCGTTCTGGAGAAGGTCGACGTGATCGCCGCCCCGGCGGTCCCGATGACCGCGGTGAAGGCCGGTCAGGACAGTGTCACCTGGTCCGACGGCACGGTCGAGAGCGTCTCCGACGCCTACGTGCGTCTGTCCTCCCCGGCCAACATCACCGGAGTACCCGCCCTGTCCGTCCCGGTGGGCCACGACACGGCGGGCCTGCCGATCGGCATGCAGCTGCTCGGACGGCCCCTCGGCGAGCGGCAGCTGCTGCGGGTGGGCCACGCCTACGAGCGGACGCAGTCCGCCCGACCGCTCGCGCCGACCGCCTGAGAACGGCATACGGGCCGGGCCGGAACCGTCCGGCCCGGCCCGGCCTGTATGCGTTCGGCTCCGGTCGGGATCAGGACCGGATGCCCGCAGCGAGGAGATCGGCAAGGGGGGCCTGGCGCCGCCGTCGAGCCGGCATGCTCCTCCTAAACGCAATATCCGTGCTTTAAGATGGAGTCATGAGTCGCAAGCCGATGGCGCGCCCCGGCGGGCGCAGTGCACGGGTCCAGGCTTCGGTGCACACCGCCGTCCGCGAACTCCTGTCGGAGCAGGGCCGCGACGCGGTGACCGTCCCGCTGGTCGCCCAGCGCGCCGGAGTCACCCCCTCGACGATCTATCGCCGCTGGGGCGACCTTCAGGAGCTGCTGTCGGACGTCGCGGTGGAGCGCCTGCGGCCCGACACAGCGCCGGAGAACCACGGCGACCTGCTGTCCGACCTGACGGCCTGGGCCGAACAGTTCCTCGACGAGATGTCGTCCCCCTCCGGCCGCGCCTACATCCGTGACGCTCTGCTCGGCGACCGGGACGGCAGCAACGCCGGCCGGTGCTCGGCCTACGCGGCCGAACAGATCGACGTCATGCTCGCCCGCGCGATCGGTCGCGAGGAGAAAACCCCCGACGTCGAGACGGCGATGGATCGCGTGGTCGCCCCCATGATGTACCGCATCCTCTTCCGCCCGGCCGGACTCGACGCCGCGTACGCCCGTCGGCTCGTGACCGACCTCCTCGACGCCGGCGAAAAACACCCCCTCCCATGATCCCGCGCAGCACGAGGAAGTCGGGTACGTGCCGGCGTGGACGGCCGTCGACGGCAGTGGACAGGAGGAACGGCCGGGCGAAGAGGGCCGTCAGCCACCGGTCCCGCGAACGTCACCGTCACCATCGGGGAAGCGACCTTCGGCATCACCGGTGACCGGCGCCACGGCACGGAGACGGTCCAGCCCGCGGGATCGGCCCAGTGCTCAGCGCCGACATGGGACCCGAAGGCCGACTACGACAAGGGGGCGGTCGTCACGCACAAGAACCACCGCTGGGTCGCCCAGTACTGGGCCGACAAGGGCGGTGAACCGGGCGTCGCCCCGGTCTGGAGGAACATCAGCCCCCACGACTGACCACCGACAGAGAAGCATGATGAGGGTGCCCAGAGGACGGTCGTGCCGACCGTCCTCTGGGCACCCTCATCGCCACCGGCGAGCAAGGACCCCGCCAAGCGCCGCGGTGTGCTCTTCACCAATCCGGGCGGCCCCGGCGTCCCGGGACTCGGCTACCCGACGGCCCTCGTCGCCGCGGGGCTGCCGAAGGACGTCGTCGACTCCTACGACCTGATCGGTTTCGACCCGCGGGGCGTCGGCCGCAGCACGCCGGTCACCTGTGACCTGACACCGTGGCAGCAGCAACGCGGCAGCAGCAACGCGGCAGCTTCCCGCCGTACGCGCACACCGCGGCCGACGTCGCCCGGGAGGCGGAGAACGCGCGGGCCGTCGCCCGGCAGTGCGCCGCCTCGCGGACCGGGTGGATGCTGCCGCACACCACCACCGCGAACACCGCACGCGACATGGACCGGATCCGCGCGGCGCTGGGCGAGCCGAAGGCCTCCTACTTCGGCACCTCCTACGGCAGTTACCTCGGCGCGGCCTACGCCTCGATGTTCCCCGAGCGCGGCGACCGGATCCTGCTCGACAGCAACCTCGGCCGCCGGAGTCTTCACGTACAAGACGGTCCAGCAGGGGGCGGCCACCAGCATGGTCGCGGCCGTCGCCCCGGAGTTCGCCCACTCCGGGGGCCACTACCTCGACGACGCGCGAGAGGCCTACACCGTGCCGAACGACGCCGACCTCGCGCAGCACCCGCACGGTGTCAAGGAATGGGCGCTCGATCCCGCCGTCGCCGAGCGCCTCTGGGCGGTCTCGACCGACCTGCTCCGCGCCTGAGCTCTCGAGCCTCTCGACGCCGCGACACCCCGCGTCGATCGCGGGCTCGGCTGAACGGGAAACCACCGCGAAGACGCTCGTCGAAAAAAATTCTGCGCGGATACGTCCGCCGTGTCGATCCGCGGTCGCGCCGTTCGACCTGGGAGTGAGAGGGTCGACAGAACGACCCTCCCCGAACAAGGAGAACGGCCATGGCGAAGTACATGCTGATCATGCGGGGCACGGACGAGTCCGTGGCCAAGATGATGGAGACGCCCTTCGAGGAGATGCTCGAAACGGTGGGCCGCTTCAACGAGGAGCTGATCCGGGCGGGCGTGCTCGTCGCCGCCGAGGGGCTGGACGACCCGTCCCAGGGCGTGGTGGTCGACTTCGACGGGGAGACCCCGGTGGTCACCGACGGCCCGTACGGTGAGACGAAGGAGCTGTTCGGCGGCTTCTACCTGATCGACGTCGCCTCCAAGGAGGAGGCGGTCGAGTGGGCCAAGCGGCTCCCGGCCGTCGCCGGCTCGAAGTGCGAGGTCCGCCGGGTGCCCGGTATCGAGGAGTTCCCGCAGGACAACGAGTGGATCGTCAAGGAGCGGGCGTGGCGCGAGCGGACCGGCCAGCTGTGACACCCGAGGCCGCCGACGGCCCGCCGGTCGCCGAATCGGCGCGGCGGGCCGTCGAGGCCGTCTGGCGGATCGAGTCCGCACGGATCGTCGGTGCGCTGGCCCGCTACACGGGGGACTTCGCGCTCGCCGAGGACGTCGCGCAGGAGGCGCTCGCGGAGGCGCTCGTCGCCTGGTCGCGCGACGGGGCGCCGGCCAGTCCGGTGGGCTGGCTGCTGGCGACCGCCCGGCGGCGGGCCATCGACGCCTTCCGCCGCAGGTCGGCGCTCGACGAGCGGTACGCCGCGCTCGCCGGCCCGCTGGCCGACGGCGAACTCAGCTCGGGCGCGGCCGGCGCGCCCGAGCGGGCCGACGACCTGCCGTGGGACCCCGACCGGGTCGACGACGACGTCCTCGCGCTCATGTTCACCGCCTGCCACCCGGTGCTCTCGCCCGAGGCCCGGGTGGCCCTCACCCTGCGCGTGGTGGCCGGGCTGTCCAGCGAGGAGATCGCCCGCGCCTTCCTCGTGCCCGTACCGACCGTCCAGGCCCGGATCACCCGGGCGAAGAAGACCATCGCCGCGGCGCACGTCCCGTTCGAGCTGCCGCCGCCCGAGGACCGGCGCGAGCGGCTCGGCGCCGTCCTGAGCGTCCTGTACGTCATCTTCACGGAGGGCTCGACGGCCACGGCCGGCGAGGACCTGCTGCGCGTCGACCTCGCGTACGAGGCCGTGCGGCTGGCCCGGATGCTGGCCGCCCTGCTGCCCGCCGAGCCGGAGGTGTACGGCCAGCTCGCGCTGTTCGAACTCACCGCCGCGCGCTTCCCGGCCCGCACCGGGCCCGACGGAGAGGCGGTGCTCCTGGAGGACCAGGACCGCCGCCGGTGGGACCGCTCGGCGATCCGCCGGGGCCTGGCCGCGCTCGGCCGGGCCTCGACCCTCGGGCGGGGCCTCGGACCGTACGGTCTGCAGGCCTCGATCGCCGCCTGCCACGCGACGGCGCCCTCGGTACGGGAGACCGACTGGGAGCGCGTCGTGCTCCTCTACGAGGCGCTCGGCCGGGTGGCCCCCTCACCCGTCGTCGAGCTCAACCGGGCCGTGGCCGTCGCGATGGCGAGCGGGCCGGAGCAGGCGCTGCGCACGGTCGACGAACTGGCCGTCTCCGGCCGCCTGTCGGGGTCGCACCTGCTCCCGACCGTACGCGGCGAACTGCTCACCCGGCTCGGCCGCACCGCCGAGGCCCGGGCCGAGCTGGAACTCGCCGCCCGGCTGTGCCGCAACACCCGCGAGCGGTCCGTACTGCTGCGCAAGGCGGCCGCGCTGGGGTGACGTCCTCGTGGGGCGGCCCCGGCGGACCGCCGGGGCCGGCCACGGCCCCCGAGGACCCGTTGTTCACGCGTCACAGGTGGGCGCCGTTCACACGGCGGCGCGCGCCTGGTCGAGGTCCACGACCTCACCGTCAGGCCCGAACTGGTCCAGGTCGCCGCCCGGCGCCTCGATGCGTCCGGCGGCGGCCGGACCGCCGGCCTTCACCGGGTCGAACCCGGCCGCCCGGATCAGCCGCTCGGCCGTCGCCGCGGCGCGCTCGCGATCGCGTCCTGCACGGAGGCGGCGCGGGCGAGCGGCGCGGGCGAGCGGCCCTAGCTCGTCCGCGAGTTGAACTTTTCGTGGCGCGGATTGGTCACCCGCACGGGCGCGCCGCCCGGTCGGCAGCCGACGCCGCTTCCGCCGCAGGACCGAGGGGCTGCCCCGGGCTCGGTGTCCGGCAGGACGACGGATCGGACGGGACCGGACAGGCGAATCAGCACCAACGCTTGGGTGTGTCCCCGGTCCGAGGGCGCCGAGCGGCCCGCCGACCGGCGGATGCTGGGGGCTTCACCCCCTCGCTGGAAGGCACCGTCATGAACGAACCGCACCCCGTCATCCCGCGGTACCGGCGCTCCGGTGCCGTCGCCGCCGTCCCGGCGCGGCCGCGGAGCCTGGCGGGCACGCGGTGAGCGCGGCCCGCTTCGACCTGGGGCTCGCCGGGCAGCGCGTCGTGGTCACCGGCGCCGGCCGCGGTATCGGGCTCGCCGTCACCGAGGGCTTCCTGGCCGCCGGGGCCCGGGTGGTCGCCGGGAGCCGGGGACGCACCGACGCGCTGGACGAGCTGATCCGGCAGGGTGCCGAGCTGACCGTCGTGGAGGTCGACCTCGCCACGCCCGAGGGCCCCGCCGAGCTGGTCGCCGCCGCGGTCGCCGCGCACGGGGGCGTCGACGTCCTGGTGAACAACGTCGGCGCGGTCCGGCCCCGACTCGACGGCTTCTCCGCCATCACCGACGCGGACTGGGACTGGACGCTCACCCTCAACCTCATGACGGCGGTACGGGCCACCCGTGCCGCGCTGCCGCACCTGACCGCCGCCGGCGACGGCAGGATCGTCACCGTCTCCTCCCTCAACGCGCGGCTGCCCGACCCGCTGGTCCTCGACTACAGCGCCGCCAAGGGCGCCCTCACCAACTTCTGCAAGGCGCTGTCCAAGCAAGTCGGGCCGCAGGGCGTCCGCGTCAACTGCGTGAGCCCCGGCCCGGTCGAGACCGCGCTGTGGAAGGGCGCCGAAGGCATGGCCGCGACCGTCGGCCACCGTCTCGGCGTCGATCCGGACGAAGTCGCCAGGAACGCCGGGGCCCAGGCCGCGACCGGCCGCTTCACCAGGCCGACCGAGGTCGCCGACCTCGTCCTGTTCCTCGCCAGCCCCCGCTCCGGCAACGTCACCGGCGCGGACTTCGTCATCGACGGCGGCATGATCGACGGCCTCTGACCCCGCGCGGCATCAACCGCCACCGGAACCGCACCGCGAACACCCCCGCCGCACTCCGCTCGATCCGCGTCACCCGCCCCGACCGCGCCCCGGTCCACGTGACCGACTCCAGGAGCCCGCACTTCTTCACGCTGGAGTGCGGTGCCTTCGCGGTCGCGGTGCCCCGGAGCGGGTCAGGCGCTTCTGCACCCGCGCCGCCGCCGGGGCGTTCCTCCGACCCGTCCCGTCGACGTCGGCGGGATCGCCGACGACGCCCTGTCACTGCCCCGGGTCCAAGTGATCGACCTGATCAACACCGCCTATCGGGAGTCGGGTATGCGGGCCTTCCACTGACGCCGGTCCGGTCGGCTCTCGGGATCCCGCTCACCGCCATCAGCGCGCGGACGTCGGCCGTGACCTCGCCGAGGCCCCAACTCACGGGCTCCGCCCCGTCCGTGTGCCGGATCACCCGCCCGTGGCCCCGGCCGCCTGCGGCAGCGGCAGGACCCGGGCGACGAGGAGGGCGATGTCGTCGTTGCCGCCGCGGTGGCGGAGGGCGCCGAGGAGGAGGTCGCAGGTCTCCTCCGGGGATCTGCGGGGCCCGCCGAGGAGGTCGGTGAGGGCCGCGAGCCGTACGTCGATGTCGTGGTCCCGGGTCTCCACCAACCCGTCGGTGTAGAAGACGACTTCGTCCCCGGTCGCGAGGTCGACCGGGGTGTCGTCGAAGGCGACGCCGCCGACGCCCAGGGGTGCGCCGGTCGGCAGGTCGAGCAGGGCCGGCGGGCGGCCCAAGCGGGTGTGGACCGGGGGCAGGTGACCGGCGTTGGCGATGCGGCAGCGGTGGTGGCGGGGATCGTAGAGGGCGTAGACGCAGGTGGCGATGGATTCCCCGAGGCCGGCGGCGATCCGGTCCAGGTGGGTCAGCACGGCGGCGGGCTCCAGGTCGAGGCCGGCCAGCGTCCGTGCCGCCGTACGGAGTTGGCCCATCGTGGCGGCGGCGGTGATGCCGCTGCCCATCACGTCGCCGACGACCAGGGCCGTCCGGTCCGCGGGCAGCGGGATGACGTCGAACCAGTCGCCGCCGACCTCGCCGACGCCGGGGGCCGGCTGGTAGCGGTAGGCGACCTCCAGCCCGGGCGGCTGCGGCGGCGGGCCGGGCAGCAGGTGCCGTTGGAGGGCGAGCGCGGCGTGGCGCTGGCGCTGGTACCAGCGGGCGTTGTCGATGGCGACGGCGGCGCGGGCGGCCAGTTCACCGGCCAGGACCACGTCGTCGTGGTCGAACGGCTGCTCGGTGCGGGCGCGTTTGAGGTCGAGTGCGCCCAGGACCCGGCCGCGGGCGCGCAGCGGCACGGCCAGGTAGGAGTGGATCCCGGCCTGGCGGAGCAGTTCCACGCCCTCCTCGTCGCGGGCGATGCGGGGCAGGTCACGGTCGGTGACGTGGGCCAGCAGGACCGGACGGCCGGTCCGGACGCAGCGGGCGACCAGCCGGGTCGCGTCGTAGCGGGCGATCTCCCCGACCGGGTCGGCGGCCTCGGCGGCGGGCGTGGGGTGGGCGGCCTTGACCGCGAGGGCCCGGAACAGGGCCGGGCGGTTGCGGTCCGTCGTCGGCTCGCTGTCGGTCAGGACGTCCTCCAGGATGTCGACGGCCGCGATGTCGGCGAACTCCGGCACCAGGACGTCGGCGAGCTCGCGGGCGGTCACATCGAGGTCGAGCGTGGTGCCGATCCGCTCGGAGGCGTCGGCGATCACGGTGAGGCGTCGCCGGGCCGCCGCCGCGGCACTGGCCGCCCGGTGCTGCTCGGTGACGTCGAGGACCGAGACGGCGACGCCGAGCACCCGGTGGGCGGGGTCCTCCAGCCGGTAGAAGGACCCCGACCACGCGTGTTCGACCCCCGGGTCGGCGGGGGTGCGTCCGGTGGTGAACTGGTTCAGCAGCGGCCTCCCGGTGGCCAGCACCTCCCGCATGGCCGCCTCGATGGCCGCGGTGTCCAGGAACGGCAGGGCCTCCCGGACGGTACGGCCCAGGCACTCGGCGGCGGGCAGGCCGTTGATGCGCTCCAGCGCCGGGTTGACCAGGACGAAGCGCAGGTCGGTGTCCATCAGCGACAGCCCGATGGGCGACTGCTCCACCAGGCGCAGCGACAGCGCGAGGTCCCGCTCCAGGCGCCGCAGCGTGGCCTGGTCCGAGGCCAGGCCGAGCGCGTAGAACCGGCCGTGCTCGTCCTCCAGGCGCATGTTCCGGAACTCGGCGAGCAGCGTGGACCCGTCCTTGCGCCGCACCGGGAAGACCCCGGCCCACGCCCCGCCGCCGGCCATCACCCGCGCGAACAGCTCCAGCACCAGGTCCAGGTGCCGCTCGTCGACCAGCACCCGGGCGGCAGGGCGCCCGAGCGCCTCGGCCGCCGGATAGCCGAACAGCTCCTCGGCCTGCGGACTCCACAGCGCGATCCGCCCCTCCGCGTCCAGCACCACCGCGGCGACGCCCAGGACGTCCAGCAGGCCGCCGGCCTGCATCGCCGGATCCCGCCCCGGCGGCGCGGCACCCGGCTGCCCCGCGTGTCCGGCTCCCATCCGGCCACCTCCTCCCGCCACGCTCGAAGGGTCGGATCCACTCCATCGTCCCGCCTCGAACCCCGACCGCCAGCCGGGCGGATCCGGCCCGCGGGCGGACCTGGCCTTCGGGCCCCACTCCCCCGTGCCGCACAGCGCGCGG
Source organism: Kitasatospora xanthocidica (assembly GCF_014656195.1). Classification (GTDB taxonomy): domain Bacteria; phylum Actinomycetota; class Actinomycetes; order Streptomycetales; family Streptomycetaceae; genus Kitasatospora; species Kitasatospora xanthocidica. The sequence goes on from NZ_BNBY01000019.1 coordinate 83,729, forward strand.
GCCGGGCCGGACGGGCGGGTTGCCGCATCACCGTCCGGCCGGTCCCGGCGGGCACTATCCTCGGGTGCATGCCGAGCCCTGATGCGCTGCTTGTCGACATCGCCGCCATGGTGGAGTCCGAGCGCAGCAACCAGATGCCCCTGACCGTGGTCGTCCCGGGAGCGGTCATCACCGGCCGTCTGGCGCCGGAACGCCTGTGGCACGAGCGGGTGGCCGAAGTCCTGGCCGCCTCCGACCACCTGAAGCCCTTCGCCGCGCTGTTCACGGCACCCGCCGCCGAGGGCGGAGAGACGGGTCCGCGCCCCGGCCGCCCCACCCACCTGCACCTGCACGTCGCCCGCATCCTCCAGGGCAGCTACGGCCTGCCGCACACCGGGGGCATGTACCGCATCGCCATCGCCGACGTGAGCAGCTGGACCGTGGGAGACCTCAGCTACTCCGACCAGTGACACCTCGGCCGCCGGCCCCCACCCGGGCGCGGGCCGGCGGCCGCACCCGCGCCCGGGCGAGGCGCCGGAGTGATCTGTTCGAATCGTCCGGGTGAGGGGCCGGGGCACGACGACCGGAGGCAGCAGCGGAGGGGATACGGGAGACACCCCTGCTCGTCCCCGTTCCCCCGGAGGAAGCGTTGAGAAGAACGCGAGCCCTGACCGTACTGATCGCCCTGATCCTCTCCCTCGCGGCGCCGCCCGCCGCCGCCCGGGAGTCCGGCCCTCCCCCGGCGCGCCCGCCCGCCGCGCCGGCGGAGGTACTCACCCAGGTCATCGGTGATCCGGTGGCCGTGCCCCGGAGCAACGTCCACGTCTTCTACGAAGCGAGCGTGACCTGCCCGGCCGGGCAGACCCCGACCGGCGGCGGACCGAAGGTCTCCCCCTACGACAACCCGCTGGAGATGATCAGCTCCTACCCCCGCGGCAACGGCTGGGTCGTCACAGTGGACGGCGGATCGGACGTCGACGCGACCCTGTGGGCGACGGTGATCTGTTCCACGGAGCCGCACACCCAGGTCTCCAACGGGCCCGTCACGATTGCGCCGCAGAGCGAGGGCGGCCTCTCGGCGACCTGCCCGGCCGGCCAGTACGCCACCGGGGGCGGCGGGCTCGTCGACCTCGGAGTCGTCCATGTCTACGAGTCCTTCGCCGGCGGGAACGAGGCGAACGACCGCTGGACCTACTACATCAACAACCCGGCCGGTAGGCCCCTGGAGTTGAGGCCCTTCGTGATCTGCTCGACCTCGCCCCATCACCACTACTGGGGCGACGGCACGAAGCTCCCCTTCTCCCACGGGACCGCCCACGACCTGAAGTACTGCCCGTCGGGCACGGTCACCGGCGGAGGCGCGCTCGCCATCGGAACGGCGGTCTACGAGTCCAGCTTCTGGGGCAACGGCTGGCTGGCCCAAGCCGTGAACTACTCGGGGGACCATCCGGAAGTGCGCGCGAACGTGGTCTGCAAGGACTGAGTCGAACGGATCGATACGGAGTGGGAAGTCAGCGGATCCGACGTCCCACTCCGTCGTTGAAGCCCGTCATCAGCACATGAGACGGCCCGGCGGCGAGAGCGCCGCCGGGCCGCTGGTGCGTCGTGCGGTCACTCGCAGGCGACGCCGTCGCCGTCGCGGTCGAGTGCCGGGCGGTAGCCCGCGTCGCCCCGGTGCAGCGGGGCCGCCCCGGCCGCGCGGGCCGCGGCGCAGTTGGCGTAGTACGCCGCGCCGCCGCCGGAGGACGAACCGCCGCCGGTGCCAGCGCTGGTGGAGCCGCTGGTGGAGCCGCCCGAGGTCGTGCCGCCGGTCGTGGACCCACCCGAGCCACCGGTCGTCGAGCCCCCGCTCGTGGACCCTCCGCTCGTCGAGCCGCCGGTGGAGCTCTTGCCGGAGTGGGGTTCGCAGGCGACGCCGTCGCCGTCCGCGTCGAGATCCGGGCGGTAGCCCGCGTCGCCGCGGTGCAGCGGGGCCGCTCCGGCCTTCTCGGCCGCCGTGCAGTTCTCGAAGTAGACGGCGGTCGGCGCGGCCGGGGTGGGCGTCGGCGCCGGGGGCAGCACGGGGGGCGGAGTCGGGGTCGGGGTCGGCGTGGGCGTCGGGGTGGGCGTGGGCGTCGGGGTGGGCGTCGGGGTCGGCGTGAGCGTCGGGACCGGCGCCATCGCCGCGGCGGGCGTCGCGGTGGCCGCGGCCGGCTGGGCCGAGGTGCCGGGGTTGGGCTTCGGGTCCGCCAGGACTGCCGCCAGCCAGATCAGGCAGTAGATCCCGCCGATCACGCTGACCGCGATCTTCACGGGCCGCTGCCAGAGCGAGGTCCACACCAGCGCCAGACCGATGGGCGGCACGAAGAGCAGGGCGATGACGATCACCGCGGGTCGACGCCACCACGGGCGGGCGGGAGCGGCGGCCGGCGGCGGGTACGCGTAGGTCATTGCGCCATCAGATCACCGCCTGCACACCTCCCGAGCCAAAATAGATCACATTTCAACTACAACCGGGCCGGACTCCGTGCCCCGGCCGCCCGGTCCCCTGTGCCGGGCGGACGGGACACGGAGTCCAGTGGTCGTCAGGAGTGGGCTTCCGCCGGCCGTCCCTGTTCGAAGCGGAGGTAGCGTTCGACCGAGCGGGCCAGGACCCCGTTGCCGTCGGCGGCGACGACGCCGTCCCACCAGGCGCCGTAGATCCGCTCGAAGCGGTAGCCGCCGAGCAGTTCGCCGGCGGCGCGCACCGCGTCGGGGCGCTCCGGGATGTGGTTGGCGTAGCTGTACATGATGCTGACCCAGCGGCGGTCCGGGCAGACGTTGACGACGTCGCCGCTGAACAGCGCGCCCTCGCCGGTGCTGTCGTGCATGACCGTGCTGCCGGGGAAGTGCACGCCCGGGTTGATCAGCGTCAGTTCGTCGGTGAGCCGGTGGGTCCGTCCGTTCCAGAACCGGATGGCGGGGTCGGGGCGGGCGACCCACCGGCGGTCGGCCTCGTGCAGGTGGACGGGGGCGTCGAAGGCGTGGGCCCAGTCGACCATGGCGGAGTAGAAGTGCGGGTGGCTGACGGCGATCGCGCTGATGCCGCCGAGCGCCCGCACCTCCTCGATCATCGCGTCGTCGAGGTAGGGGACGCAGTCCCACAGCACGTTGCCGGAGGGGGTGCGCAGCAGCAGTGCGCGCTGGCCGATGGCGAAGGAGGGGGTGCAGCCGATGCCGAGGACGCCGGGGCCCTGTTCCTCGAAGCGGCCCTGGTGGCCCTCCTCCCGCAGCTCGGCCAGGCTGGTCCACCGCTGGCCGTCGGGCCTGACGTACTGGCGCTCGTCCAGGCAGACCGGGCAGTCGGGGCGCGGGGCGGCGTACTGGGTACCGCAGGTGCGGCAGACGGGCAGGGTGAGGCCCGCGAGTTCGGTGCGGTCACTGAGGCTGCTGGGGCCATCGAGGCCGCTGGGGTCATTGGGGTCATTGGGGTCAGCCACGGTCGCCTCCGGCGGCGTCGGTCAGGTCGGTCTGGTCGGTGAGGTCGGTCAGCGGGTGCGGGCGGACGGGCCGCCAGCCGAGTTCGGTGACGGCTCGGCGGCCGGCGACCACCTGATGGAGGGCCAGGGCCTCGGCGAACGGCGCGCCCACCGCCTCGGCGGCCCGCTCCACCGGCCAGGGCTCGGCCCGGCCGGTGCCGCCCGCGGCGACGTCGGCGGCCGCGGCCAGGGCGGCGACCGGCACCGCCCGGTGGGCCACGCCGTGCAGCACGCTGCCGGCCTCGGCCTTGGTCAGGGTCAGCGCGAACAGGTCGGCGAGGTCGTCCACGTGCACCATCGGCCAGCAGGTCGCCGCCGAACCGACGTAGCGGCCCGTGCCGTGCTCGCGCGCCCAGCCGGTCATCAGGCCGGGGATGCCGCCGCCGCGGCCGTACACGATGCCGGGCCGCACCACGACGGCCCGCACCTCGTTCCCGGTGCTCGCCAGTACCCGCCGCTCGATCCGCGGGCGGTGGCCGACGATGGGGATCGCGTTCACCGGCGCGTCCTCGTCGACCGCCTCCGCGCCGGTGGCGCCGAGCACCCACACGCCGCTGGCGTAGACGAACGCCCGGCCGCTGCCGTGGAGTTCACCGGTCAGCGCGTCCGCGGCCGCCGCGTCCACCGCCTCGTCGCCGGTCGGGGTGGCGAGGTTCAGGACGGCGTCGATGTCGTCGGTGACGGCGGCCCGCAGCGAGTCCGGGTCGGCCAGGTCGCCCACCCGTACCGGCACCTCGGGCGCGAACCGGCCCGCGTCCCGTACGAAGTGGACCACCTGGTGGCCGTCCGCCGTCAGCCGCCGCGCCACCGCCGATCCGACGTAGCCGGTGGACCCCAGCACAAGTACCTTCACATCCGCTCCCGTTCGCGTTCCCGATCGCAGGCAGCCGGCGGCCGCCCGTACGGTGGGCACCCGGTACGGACGTCGCTTCGGCGCTGCCGACGCCAGGAGAATCTAGGGCCGTTCCTTCGACCCCGGTCGACCTTGCGTGCGCGATCGCTCGACTCCGCGTGCACCGTCCGTGCCCAGGGCGCGCCGGCGGTGCTCGGTGGGCGTGCGCCCGAACTCCTGACGGAAGGCGCGGCCGAAGACGGTCGGACTGGTGAAGCCGGAGCGGACGGCGATCGTCTGGACCGGCAGGTCGCGCAGCTCGGGGCGGGCGAGGTCGTCGCGGCAGCGCTCCAGCCGGCGGCGCCGGATGAGGGCCGCGACGCCCTCGGGCTCGTCCCGGAACAGCGCGTAGAGGCTGCGCAGCGAGACGTTGAGGCGGGCGGCGACCACGCCGGGGGTGAGTTCCGGGTCGCCGAGGTTGCGTTCGATGAAGGTCTTGGCCTGTTCCAGGGCGGCGCGGGCGCGCACCTCGGGCCCGGTGGCCGCGAGGGCGCCGAGCTGGTCCGCCAGGTAGGCCGTGGCCAGGTCGAGGGCCACCCGCCCGAGCACCGGGAGCTCCTCGGGCCGGCAGTCCGGGCCGTTGTCGCGCACGCTGGTCATGAAGTCGGCCATCACGGCGCCGAGCCCGGTCCGGGGCAGCCCGGCGACCACCAGCCGGTCGGCCCGCTCGGCCCGGAGCGCCAGTTCCGACCTCGGGATCTGCAGCATGACCACCCGGGTCGGGCGGTCGTCACCGCTGTTGTCGCAGGCCAACGGAGCCGAGGTGTTGGTGAGGACGAAACCGTCGACGACCGGCCCGGACTCCCGCCCGAACTGGCAGGTCCTCATCGCGCTGACCTCGACCAGGGCGAGCTGGTACTGCTCGGGATCCCCGCGCCTGATGTGGGCCGGGGTGCGGCGCGACCGCAGCGGCGAGAACTCGTACGCCGACAGCTTGGCCGTCCCCAGGTCGAGCTCCCCCAGCCAGGCGTCGAAGTCCCCCGCCCGCTCGGTGTCGATCGCCACGGGCATCAGATCCGTGGACACCGTCTCGGTGAACCACTCGAACCTGTCCTCGACCGGCACGTCGGCCGCGGACACACTCGTCCACATCCCCACTCCCCCCGTATCACAACGATCTTGATGATACGTCCGGCGAACGGGCGGACGGGCTGACGGGCTGACGGGCGGGCTCCGGACGGAGGGGTATCGCCACTCCACTCTTTGCTACTGGCCGGTAATTTGGCTGATCATCATCTCCTCTGCGGCTTCATCAGCTCGCTAGGCTCCGGCAGTCGAGCGGTTCGAGCACAGATGGAGCACGTGATGGAACGACCCACCCCCAGCCGTGGACGCCGGACGGCGAGCGCCGTCCTCGCGGCGGCCCTCGTCCTCGGCGGGGCCGCCGTCGCCCGGCCCGCCGTCGCGGACGCGTCGCCCGCGGCTTCGGTGGGGGCCGGGTCGTTCCGGCTGGCCGACATCCCGGCGAAGGACGGCGTCGTTCTCAAGGCCGACGTGTTCACCCCGGCCGCCGGGACGCCGTGGGCCGATCCGCGCGGGCGCTACCCGCTGGTGGTGCAGCCGGCCAGCTGGGGACAGAACGACCTGGAGTACGTCGCGCAGGGCCGGGCGCTCGCCGCCGAGGGGTACGTCGTCGTCACCTACACGGTGCGGGGCTTCTGGGGCTCCGGCGGGGAGGTCGACGTCGCCGGGCCCAAGGACGTCGCGGACATCTCCACGGTGATCGACTGGGCGCTCGCGCACACCCCCGCCGACCCGGACCGGATCGGCATGGTCGGGCTCTCGCTGGGCGGCGGCCTGACCCTGCTCGGCGCCGCCGCCGACCCGCGGATCAAGGCCGTCGCCTCGCTCAGCGGCTGGGCCGACCTCACCGACTCGCTCTACAGCGGGCAGACCCGGCACCTCCAGGCGGCGGCCGTGCTCGCCGGCATCCAGGCGCCGACCGGCCGCAAGAGCCCCGAGTTCGCGCGGGTCCTGGACGACCTGTTCGCCGACCGCGACCTGCCCGGGGTCGTCGACTGGGCCGACGCCCGCTCCCCCGCCCGCCGGCTCGACCGGATCAACGCCAACGGCACCGCCGTCCTGATGGCCAACGCCTGGGGCGACAGCTTCTTCAACCCCAGCCAGGTCACCGACTTCTACCAGCGGCTGACCGGCCCCAAGCGCCTCGAACTGCGCCCGGGCGACCACGCCAGCCAGGAGTTCACCGGACTGCTCGGCCTGGACAACGCCACCTGGAACAGCGCGCGCCGCTGGCTCGACCGGTACGTCAAGGGCGACCCGGCCGCGGACACCCGCACCCAGCCGGTCCAGCTCGACGTCCGCCCCTCCGGCACGACCGAGAGCCACCCCGACTGGCAGTCCGTCAGCTCCCGGACCGAGCGGCTCGCGATCGGCGCCGACGGCCTCGCGGCCGCCCCCGGCGGTCCGGCCGTCGGTCCGGCCGACGCGGACTGGCGGACCACCGTACTCGGCGACACCCCCTCCGGCGCGAGCGGCGGCCTCGCCCTGCTGTCCGGGCTGGTCGACCAGACCGTGCACCAGCCGCCCACCGTGGTCGTCCCGCTGCTGGCCCGCCCGGCCGCCGTCGTCCGCCAGTCGCAGCCCTACCCGCAGGGCCTGTCGCTGCGCGGCGCCGCCCGGGTGCACACCACGGTCACCTCGACGGCCCCGCAGGGCACGGTCGTCGCCTACCTCTACGACGTGGACGCGCTCGGCATCGGCCGGCTGGTCTCGCACGCCCCGCGGAGCTGGTCCGGGCGGACCCCCGGACAGCCCTTCCCCCTGGACCTCCCGCTCTTCACCACGGCGTACGACCTGCCGGCCGGCCACCACCTGGCCCTGGTGCTGGGCACCCGGGACGCCCTGTACGGCGGGGAGACCCCGCTCGGCTCCCGGGTCACCTTCGGCTCCTCCGCCGCCGACCCGGCCACCCTGACCCTGCCGGTGCGCTGACCGTCCGGCAGCCTTGTCGCCCGTCGTCCCGGGGCGTGCCGGGACGACGGCATTCGGCCACTGTTCAGCACCGCGTGACCACCTGGATGACCTGCGACAAGGTTCGGTTCCTAGCGTCTGGGGACACCCCACTCGCTTTGGAGCGATCATGCACGAATTCCACCCGTCCGACGCGTGTGCCTGCCCCCGTACCGCGGACCTCGACGGGCACGGGACGGCGGCGGCGAGCCGGCGGCGGTTCCTGCGCGGGGCCGGGCTGTTGGGGGCCGGGGTGAGCGCGGCGGGGCTCGGCGTGTTCGGCGCGGCCGGTCCGGCAGAGGCGGCGGCCGACGCACCCAAGCCTCCCCGGGACCGCACCCGCCGGAACGGCTGGGAGCCCGATCCCGACAGCCGGCGGTTCACCTTCGTCGTCATGCCGGACACCCAGTACCTGTTCGACGAGGACCGGATCCACCCCGCCCCGCTGGAGGCGTCCTTCCGCTACGTCCTCGACGGCGGGACGAACCGCGAGGGTGGCGGGGACGACAACATCGTCTTCCTCGCCCACCTCGGCGATGTCACCGAGCACGGACTGCCCACCGAGTACGCCGCCGTGACGAAGTCCTTCGCCATGCTGGACGACGCCGGCGCCGCGTACGGCGTGCTCGCGGGCAACCACGACGTCCGGTCCTCGACCGACGACCAGCGGGGCAGCACCCCGTACCTGCAGACCTTCTCCCCGGCGCGGGCCGCCCGCACGCCCGGCTACCGGGCCTCCAGCCCCGACGGGTACAACACCTGCCACGTCTTCAAGGCGGCCGGCCGCGAGTGGATGGTCCTCTCGCTGGACTGGCGCCTGTCGGACGCGGGCTTCGCCTGGGCCAACAGGATGATCGCCGCGAACCCGAAGCTGCCGGTCATCCTCACCACCCACGAGCTGGCGTACGCGGACGACAGCGGCAAGGCGACGCTCTCCGACTACGGGCACCGCCTCTGGGACAAGCTCGTCAGCGGCAACGACCAGGTGTTCCTCACCGTCAACGGGCACTACTGGCCGCCCGGCCGCACCGTCCTCAAGAACAAGGCCGGGCACGACGTCCACGTCCACATCACCAACTACCAGGACCGCTACTACGGCGGCGCGGCGATGATCCGCAGCTACCGGTTCGACCTCGACCGGAACACCGTCGACGTGTCGACGTTCTCGCCCTGGATCCTGGAGACGGCCGCCGAGGAGCGCAACGCCCTCGCCGCCCAGGAGGCCGAACTGACCTCCGACGTCGACCGGTTCTCGATCCCGATCGACTTCGAGCAGCGCTTCGCCGGCTTCGCCCCCGCCCCGCGCCGCCCGGCCCGTCCCGCGAGTGACCTGCTCGTCCGCGACACCCTCGCCTACTGGCGCTTCGACAACGGCGGCAAGGCCGGCACCGGGCTCCCGGACCGGCAGGTCGTCCGGGACCTCAGCGGGCAGGGCAACGACCTGGTCCGCCAGGCCACCCCGGGCGCGCCCGACACCGCGCTCACCTGGTCGTCCGACCACCACCCGGACCAGCCCGGCCACGGCAGCCTGCTCTTCGACAGCCGTAACAAGCCGCCGGTCGGCGCGTACCTCGAGACCGTGCCCACCGCGCCCGTCAACCGCGAGACCTTCGAGCGCGGTTACACCGTCGAGGCGTTCTTCAAGCTGCCCGCCGACTGGTCCCCGGGGCAGAACGCGTGGTCGGCACTGCTGAGCCGCTGGGGCATGAGCGGCGAGGCGGGCAAGAGCGGCGACTCGACCGACCCGCAGGAGCCGGTCGTCACCCTCAGCCTCTCCGACGCACCCGCCCTGCAGTGGTGCGTCTACCCGCTCAACCAGACCGGCGCCTCGACCTGCTGGGGCCACCAGCTGCCGCTGGACCACTGGTGGCACGTCGCCGTCGTCAACGACGGCCGGCTCAACCGGATGTACGTGGACGGCTGCGAGGTGGCCCGCAACCCGTCGACCCCGGCGGTCGGCCTCACCGCCCTCGGGCGGCCGTGGATGCTCGGCGGGTACGAGTACGCCGGCGTGCTGGACAAGATCCTCCACGGCTGGATCGGCGACGTGCGGATCGTGCGGCGTGCGCTGTCGACGGAGGAGTTCATGATCTCGTGACGCCGGAATGCCCCGGGAGACGCGGGAATGACGCCGCGCGCCACCGCGCCCCACCTCGTCGGTTGTGCGAAGCAGCGGCTCCTCCGGGCTCAGGCCCCGGGCAGGTGGTGTCCGTCGACCATCGTCCGTACCGGCGGCGGCAGCCAGTCGTCGACCGGGGCCTGGACCCCGGAGAGCTGCCGGAGGACGTCGGACGCGGTGGGCCGGCGGCCGGGGTCGTGGTCGAGGCAGCGCGCGATGATCCCGGCCAGCTGGGTGGGGAGCATGCCCAGGGCCGACTCCAGCGACGTGCCCTGGGGGAAGGGCGCGGCGCCGGCGGCGTGGCAGAGCACCATGCCGAAGGCGTACAGGTCGACGGCCGAGGTGACCGGTGCGCCGGAGAGCTGCTCGGGTGCGACGAACCCCGGTGTCCCGATGACGAAGCCGGTGGAGGTGAGCTGGGTGCCGTCGGCGAGCTGGGCGATGCCGAAGTCGATCAGCCGCGGGCCCGTCCCGGAGACGATGACGTTGCTCGGCTTGAGGTCGCGGTGGATCACCCCGCTCCCGTGGATCTCGGCCAGCGCCTCGGCGATGCCGGCCGCGAGCGCGTGCAGGGTCCGTACGGGCACCGCGCCGTGCCGCTGGAGGACCTCCTGCAGCGACGGGCCCGGGATGTACTCGGTGGCCAGCCACGGCGGATCCCCGTGCGGGTCCGCGTCGACCACGGGGGCCGTGTGGAACCCACCGACCGTGCGGGCCGCCTCGACCTCCCGGGCGAAGCGCCGCCGGAAGCCGGGGTCGACGGCGAGCTCGGGGTTGATGACCTTGACGGCGACCGGGCGACCGCCGGGCGTCAGGCCCAGGTAGACCGTGCCCATGCCGCCCTGGCCCAGCCGCGCCGTCAGCCGGAACCGCCCGAGACTGCCCAGGGCGGGCGGGGCGGGCGAAGCACTTTGTACGGGCCGGTGGGCGGGCGGGGCTGCCCCGAACACGGGCGGTGGGCCGACGCCCGGAGCGTGCCGCGGCGCCGCGAGGAGGCCGGCGTGCTCCTGCTCCGCGTGCCGTCGACGCTTCGCCCGCCGACGCGCCGACCTCACCGAGACCGTGACCGCCAGCACCAGGACGACCAGGGAGACCAGGACCACCGGTTCCATCCGAACTCCCCTGCCACCGACCGACAGTGGCCGCGCACCGTGCCACCCGACGGAGTCTCCCAGATCCGCCGCACACCGCGACAGGGATTGGGGACATCGGTGCGCGGGCCGTTCCGTCAGCCGAGGCGCTCGGCGGCGTCGGGGCCGACGTGGAACATGCCGGTGGGGCTCGGGGCGAATCGGACGCGTACGGGACGGGGTGCCTCGGTCATGGACGCAGGGTAGCGGTGACGGGCCGTGACCGAGGGCGATTTTCCCTGGCTCCGCGCCGAGGACCCGACGGCTACGGGTGGACCTCGGGACCCGTGGGCGCGGGTGCCCGGTGGTCGGTGGTGCGGCGGGCGCGGAGCGGCAGCCGGCGCAGGGCGGCGTCGAGGGCCGCGGCCGGGTCCGCGGGGCCGGTGGTCGTCGGGTCGGTGGTCGTCCCGTCGGCGGCCGCCCGGCCGGTGGAGCGCCAGGCGATGTGGCCGTCGAGGCGGACGAGGACGGCGCCGTCGGGGGCGGTGCCGGTGAGGGCGGCGAACTCGGGTCCGGGGTCGGCGTGGCGCAGGCCGGCGGTGTCGGCGGGGCGGTGCCAGGCGGGTGGGCCGAGGAGGATCCAGTCCCCGGCGGGCAGGTCGAGGGTGGAGCGCGTCCGGGCGGGGTCGGTCCAGGCGTGCGGGAGGCGGGTGCCGGGGCTGCCGTCGAGGTCGGTGGCGACGGGGTCCGCCGGGTCCGCCGCGCCGGTGAGGACGGCGGTGGAGCGGTAGCGCTCGCCGAGGCCGTGCGCGGCGGGGGTGGTCCAGTCGGGGTCGGGTGTGGGGCTGCCGGGGGTCATGGCCCGGGCGTTGGCGCCCGAGGCGGCGACGGCGTGGACGGCCGCGGGGTGGCGCTCGTCCTGGTAGGTGTCCAGCAGGGTCTCGTCCGCGCGGCCGCCGAGGACGGCGCCGAGCTTCCAGACGAGGTTGTGGACGTCGGCGATGCCGGTACTGGCGCCGCGGGCGCCGGCCGGGGGCATCTGGTGGGCCGCGTCGCCGGCGAAGAACACCCGGCCGGCGCGCAGCCGGTCGAGGGTGCGTTCGCGGGCCTCCCAGGGCAGGACGCTGACCACCTCGGGCTCGGCGCCGGGCACCCCGAGGACGTCCCGCAGGATCTGCTCGCACCGCTCGGGCGGGTAATCGGCGGGGCTTTCGACGGCCGGGTCGTAGCGCAGGTGGAAGGCCCAGCGGGTGCGGGCGTCGATGGCGGTGAGCATGCCTCGTACGCCGGGGCGTGCGATCAGGACGACGCTGAACTCCCTGTCCCGGACGAGCTGTTCGAGGTCGGCGCGGAACAGGATGTTGAGCTGGTGCCCGTGGCTCGGGCCGTACGTCGAGGAGACGCCGAGTTCGTGGCGCAGCGCGCCGCCGGCGCCGTCGGCGGCGATCAGGTAGTCGGCGGTGACGGTCTCGGTGGCGCCGGTGGCCAGCTCCGTCAGGTCGACGGCGAGGTGGTCGCCGCCGTGGCGCAGGCCGGTGCGCAGCGTGCCGAAGCGGATCTCGGCCGGTCGGCGGCGGGCCGCCGCGAGCAGGACGGGTTCGACGGCGTCGAGGGTCGCGCGACGGCCGGTGGCCGGGCTCCAGCGGGCCATCGCGGCGGGGGCGAAGATGCTCGCGGGCCGGTCCCCCGGGTTCGGTCGGCGCGGGACGTCGGCGAGGGCGGTGGCGAGGTCGGGGCCGCGGTGGAGCCCTTCGGCGCGGGCCAGTGGGGCGCCGGCCTCGCGGACGGCGTCCGCCACCCCGAGTTCGCGGTAGATCTCCATCGCGCGGGCGTTGAGGCTGCGGGCGCGCGGGTGGTCGTGGGTCGCGGGGTGGGCTTCGACCAGGAGGGAGGGCACGCCGTGGTGGGAGAGGGCGAGGGAGGCGGTCAGGCCGACGATGCCGCCGCCGACGACGAGGACGGGGTAGTGCTTGCCGGTGTGCATGGGCTCTTTTCCGGGGTGGTGTTGAGGCGGGTTCAGGAACGGCTACCGGTGCGGCCCGGCAGGAGCAGGGAGGTGAGCGCGCCCAGCAGGCTGAGGGCCGCGGCGGCGAGCAGCGCCGCGCGGGAGCCGTGCAGGAGGGCGGTGGCGGTGGCCGTACCGGAAGCCGCGGAAGCCGCGGTGTCGGCCGTGCCGCCGGTGACGGACTGGGCGATGGCGCCGAGCAGGGCGAGGCCGAGGGCGCCGCCGAGTTGGCGGGAGGTGTTGAGCAGGCCCGAGGCGAGGCCGGCCTCGGCGGGCGGGACGGCGGCGGTGGCCGCCGTGGTGGCGGACATCAGCATCAGGCCGAGGCCGGATCCGGTCAGCAGCAGCGGGCCGAGCAGGTCGGCGGTGTAGCGGGGGTCGGCCGGCAGGGCGGCGAGCCACAGCAGTCCGGCCGCCGCGACGGTGCCCCCGTACAGCGGCAGTCGGCGCGCCCCGGCGTCCAGCAGGCGGCGGGAGATCAGCGCGGCCGCGGCCAGGCACACGCCCATCGGCAGCATCGCCAGTCCGGTCTGCTGGGCGGAGTAGCCGAGGACCTGCTGCATCAGCTGGGAGACGAGGAAGAGCGACGCCGTCAGGCTCGAACCGAGCAGGAGGACGACGAGGTTCCCGGTGGTGACGCCGGGCAGGCGGAAGACCGGCAAGCGGACCAGCGGGTTCGCGCTGCGCGCCTCGACGCGGACGAAGACGGTGAGCAGCAGGGCCGCGGCGGTGAGGGTGGCGAGGGTGGTGGGGGACGTCCAGCCGCGCTCACCGCCGCGGGTGAGGCCGAACAGGAGCAGTCCGACGCCGGTGGTCGAGACGAGGGCCCCCGGCAGGTCGAGGCGGCCCAGGGAGCCGCGGACGTCGGCGGGCCGCAGGCAGAGGTGGACGGCGGTCAGCAGTGCGATGCCGATGGGCATGTTGACGTACATCACCCAGCGCCAGCCGGCGTGTTCGGTGAGGACACCGCCGAGCAGCACGCCGAGTGCGGCGGCCGACGAACTCGACGCCGCCCAGGCCGACATGGCGCGTCGGCGCAGGTGTGGCCGGTCGGCGGTGGCGGCGAGGACGACCCCGAGGGTCGAGGTCGCCAGTGCCGAGGCCCCCAGGCCCTGGGCGGCGCGGGCGGCGATCAGGGCCGGGCCGTTGTCGGCGAGTCCGCCGAGGGCGCTGGCGGCGGTGAACAGCACCAGGCCCGCCCGGAGGGTGGCCCGGCGGCCGAAGAGGTCGCCGGCGCGGGCCGCGAGCAGGGTGAAGCCGCCGAGCACCAGCAGGTAGGCGTCCACCACCCAGCGGGCGGCGGCGGATCCGAGTCCGAGGTCGGCGCTCATCGCGGGCAGGGCCACGTTCACGATGGCGCCGTCCGTCACGACCATGAACGACGCGGTGCAGGCGATCGCCACGGCCGCCGCGACGGGGAGGCCGGGCCGCAGCAGGCGCGGTGGCCCGGGCGGTGGCGGGCCGGCGGGCGGCGGCGCGGCGGGCGGAGGTGGTGCGGCGGGGTCGCCGGCGGAGGAGGGCAGGGGCATGTCGACTCCTAACCTGAACAGTGTTCTAGTAGAACGGTGTTCAGGTTAGGGTAGGCTCAACGGCGTGTCAACGCGGGTGGCCATGGTCCGGAAGCCGGCCCAACCCGCCTTCCCAGCAAGGAGATCCGCGTGCGCCTGCACCGCGAGGACGTGCTCGCCGGAGCCCTCGGCCTGCTCGACCAGGACGGCCTGGACGGGCTCACCATGCGCCGCCTCGCCACGTCCCTGGGCGTCGGCCCCAGCGCCCTGTACTGGCACTACCGCGACAAGCAGGCCCTGCTGGAGGCCATCGCCGAGGAGATCATGAGCGGCGTCGCCGACGTCGACCTCGCACTGCCGCCGCGCGAGCGGACCGCCGAACTCGCCCGGCGCCTGCGGCGCGCCCTGCTCACCCGCCGCGACGGCGCCCGCGTCCTGTCCGGCACCTACGTACGCCGACCCAACACCCTCCGCTTCGGCGAGGTCGCCGTCCAGACCCTCGCCGCCGCCGGGGTGCCGGAGACGGAGACCGCGCTGGCCTTCTTCACCGTCCAGGACTACGTCCTCGGTCACGTCATCGAGGAACAGAGCCGCGAGCACCAGTTCGCCACCACCGACCGCACCCCGACCCCGGACGCCGCCGCCACCGGCGACTACCCGGCCATCGGTACGGCGATCCGCCACTGGGCCGCCCACACCCCGGACGACCGCTTCGAGTACGGCCTGCGGCTCCTGCTCGACGGCCTCGACCGCCGCACCGGCGCCTGACCGCCTGCCGCCCCGCGGCCGCCCTCCCCATGCCGGACAGGTGAGCACGGCCGAAGACGGCCCACGGCGGTTGCCGCCGTGGGCCGTCTTCGGCCGCTGCCTCACCGCACCGCTCGTCCGCTTCCCGCGCGAAGGCCCCGCCCATCGGATCGGCGGACGACAGCGAGACGGCTCGTCACACCTCGCCGGTCGGCCGCAGTTCGCGTTCGAGGGCGGAGAGGGCGAACGCGTCCGCGGAGGCGTGCTGCCAGCGCGGGCGTCCGAACATCACGTCCCCGGAGAGCCCGTTGAGCATGGCCACGGCCCTGATGACGAACTCGGTCGGGTCCACGTCGGCGAACCGCCCCAGGGCCCGGCCTTCGAGGAGGATGGCTTCCAGACGCTCCTCCCACGCGTCGGAGAGCGCGGTGAGGAGCTGCCGGCCGGCGTCGTCGTGGTGCTGGGCGAGCACGTGCGTCCACAGCGCGTAGCGCTCGTCACCCTGGTGGCGGGGCAGGTAGAAGCGGACGAACAGGGCCAGCTTCTCGGAGGGGGAGGCGGCCTGGTCCGCGGCCTGCTGGAACCGGGCCAGGAGGTCCGCTTCGCTCCATGCGAGGACTTCGAGCAGGAGGCGGTCCTTCTTGCCGAAGTGGTACAGGATGTGCCCGGTGCTCATCCCGGCCCGCGCGGCGATGTCCGACATCCGCACGGCGGCGGGGCCCTTCTCGGCGATGGCGCTGATCGCGGCCCGCATCGCCCGTCCCCGCGCTTCGTCGCCGCTGGGCTGGCGCTTCCGGTCGGCCGAGGCCAGGGCCGGCTGCGGGGTGGCACCGGGCTCCGCGTTCGGCGCGAGCCCGGTCGTGCCGTCCGGCGAGCGGAGTGGCTGGGGCCGGGCGGGCTCGGTCTCTGGCGTCGGCATGGCCTCACCTCGCGTCTGGGGATCTAGATCCGTAGTCTAGACTGAAAATCTAGACAGTGCGATTGGAGCCCGAAGGCCGCGTGAGCGCGGTCCCGACGCCCAGTGACTCCGCTTGTCCGACCCACCCGCCTGTCCGACCCACCCCCCCTCAGGAGGCACCCGCATGACGCGCGGATTCGACGTTGTGGAGACCTGTATCGCCGACCTGCGCGCGGCGCTGGAGAAGGGCGAGACCACCTCGGTCGACCTGCTCGACGCGTACCTCGCGCGGATCGACGCGTACGACCGGCCCGGCACCGCCACCGCGCTCAACGCGATGGTCGTGATGAACCCGGACGCCCGCGCCGAGGCGGAGGCCTCCGACGCGCGCCGCGCGCGCGGCGAGACGCTCGGCCCGCTGGACGGCATCCCGTACACCGCGAAGGACAGCTACCTCGCCAAGGGCCTGACGGCGGCGGCCGGTTCCCCGGCGTTCGAACACCTCGTCGCCCAGCGCGACGCCTTCGCCATCGAGCGGCTGCGCGCGGGCGGGGCCGTCCTCATCGGCCTGACCAACATGCCGCCGATGGCGAACGGCGGTATGCAGCGCGGCGTGTACGGCCGCGCGGAGAGCCCGTACAGCGCCGACTGGCTCACCAGCGCCTACGGCTCCGGCTCCTCCAACGGCTCGGGCACCGCGACCGCGGCGTCCTTCGGGGCCTTCGGCCTCGGCGAGGAGACCTGGTCCTCGGGCCGGGCACCCGCGTCGTACAACGCGCTGTGCGCCTACACCCCCAGCCGCGGCGTGATCTCGGTGCGCGGCAACTGGCCGCTCGTCCCGACCATGGACGTCGTCGTCCCGCACACCCGCAGCATGGCCGACCTGTTCGAACTGCTCGACGTCGTCGTGGCCGACGACCCGGAGACCCGCGGGGACCTGTGGCGGGCGCAGCCGTGGATCCCGCTGCCCGCCCCCTCCCAGGTGCGTCCCGCCTCGTACCCCGCACTCGCCCCCGCCGACGCCGCGGCGGCGCGGGCCGCCCTCGCCGGAAAGCGCGTCGGCGTCCCCAGGATGTACATCAACGCCGACCCGGACGCCGGGACGAACCCCGGCGGCGGCATCGGCGGCCAGACCGGGCAGCGGATCGACACCCGCCCCTCGGTGATCGCCCGGTGGGAGGCGGCTCGCCGCGACCTGGAGGCGGCCGGCGCCGAGGTGGTCGAGGTCGACTTCCCCGTCGTGTCGAACTACGAGTCCGACCGCCCCGGCGCGCCCTCGCTGTCCACCCGCGGCCTGGTCGGCGCCGACTTCCTCACCGTCGAGATCGAGGACCTGTCCGCCTGGGCCTGGGACGACTTCCTGCGCGCCAACGGCGACCCCGCGCTCACCACCCTGACCGAGGTCGACGGCGACCGCATCTTCCCCAAGCACCCGGGCGAACTCCCCGACCGCTACGCCGGCTTCGACGACACGATCGGCGACTACCCGCGCTTCGTCCGCGAGCGCCCGTACGCGTCCTTCACCGACATGCCCCACCTGGAGGAGGGACTGCGCGGCCTGGAGGAGACCCGCCGGGTCGACCTGGAGCTGTGGATGGACGGACTCGGCCTGGACGCCGTGGTGTTCCCCGCGGTCGCCGACGTCGGCCCCGCGGACATGGACGTGAACGAGGCCTCCGCCGACCTCGGCTGGCGCAACGGCGTCTGGGTCGCGAACGGCAACCTGGTGCCCCGTCACCTCGGCATCCCCACGGTGACCGTGCCCATGGGCACCATGACCGACACCGGCATGCCCGTCGGGCTGACGTTCGCGGGCCGCGCCTACGACGACAACGCCCTGCTCGCCCTCGCCGCCGCCTTCGAGGCCACCGGCAACCGGCGCACGGAGCCGCCCCGCACGCCCCGGCTGGCGGCGGAGTGACCTGAGGACGTCCGGGAGGGCACGAAGTCGCGGGGGGGGTGCCGCAGCGGAACGTGAGCGGCGGGCCTCAGCCGGCCACCCCGAGCCCCGCTCCCGTTACGGCCGCACAGCGGTCGCACGGGGGCGGGTCTCGTCCTACCCGGCCGGGGCCGTCGCCGGGGAGGCCGGCGCCAGGGGCCCGTCGTGGCGGGCGCTGGCGCGCCAGTCGGCGACGCGGACCAGGGTTTCGAGGAAGGCGAGGCGGAACGGGCCGAGACCGGGGGCGTCGCGCAGGGACAGGGCCCGTTCGGTCCAGGCCGCCGGGAAGGCGGCGGTGCGCAGGGTCCGGGCGGGGAAGTGCTCGCCGGTGGACAGCCGGATCGGCGGGGTGCGGTCCCCGTCCGCGACGCCGAGCAGCAGTGGGGCCTCGTCGCCGCGCGGGCGCACGGTGAGCCGGACCTGGCCGTGGTGGGCGGCGGCGAGGTACGTCACGAGCGGGTGGTGACCGCCCTCCCAGAGCAGCAGGGCGCTGACGAGCTCGTGCCGCAGGTAGGGGCGCGGCGAGTGGTAGGGCGGCAGGGGGTCGGCGCCGTTCCTGGACTTGGCGAGCAGGCCGCCGGGTGGGTCGGTGCGGCCGGCCCGCAGCTTCTCCTGGAAGGCGTCGTGGCACTTGCCGAGGTCGTGGAAGCGGGCCGCCTCGACCACGGCCTCCCGCAGGCCGGTGGGGAGCGCGGGCAGCGCGGCGAGCAGCGACTCCGCCTCCTGCGCGGTCTCCTGGAGGTGCTGGTCGAGGCCGACCCAGGCAGTGCAGCCGTAGGCCGGCCGCCCGGGGACGGCGGCCTCGCAAGCCACCGGGGCCGGACTCGCCGGGGTCCAGCCGCGGTCCGGGAGGTAGCCGCCGGTGCGGGCGTCCAGGAGCAGCCGGACGCCGGGCCGCAGGTCCTCCGGCCGCGCGGGGCGCCAGCGGCGGTCCAGGGTGTCGCGCAGCCAGGCCCGCCCGGCGGGAAGCCGCCGGAGCTCGCCGAGCGGCACCGGGCAGAGTTCGGCGCCGCTCGGGTCCGGCTCGTCCTCGCCGGGCTCGGCGCGGTCCCAGGCGCGCCAGGCGACCAGGGCCGGGAGCGAGTCGGCCTGCGCCGGGTCGCGGATCCAGTGGTCCACCCCGGCGGTGTCCCCGGCGGTGTCGTCGGCGGGCGAGTCGAAGAGGGCCAGGACGTCCTCCCGCCCCGGCCCGGGCGGCGCAAGCGGTACGGGCTGTACGGGCGCCGCGGCCGGCGCGTCGACGTCGGCCGTCAGCAGCTCGCCGGGGGTGACGGCCCGGCCCTCGTGGGCGGTCAGCCAGCGCGCGGTGGCCGCGTCACCGCCCTCGGGGGGCGTGCACCACAGCAGGTCGCCCCCGTCCGGGTGCTCGCCGTGGCGGTTGCAGCGGCCGGCGCGCTGCACGAGCGAGGCCCAGGGCGCGAGTTCGGTGACCAGGGTGCGGCTGGAGAGGTCGAGCCCGGCCTCCAGGGCGGGGGTGGCGACGAGGACGAGGTCGCGCGCGCCCTCGGCGGCGGCCAGGGCACGGTCGAGGTCGGCGCGCCGGAAGTGCGGGTGCAGCAGCAGTGCCTCGCACCTCCGGGCGGCCAGGGCGGCGTGCACGGCCCGGGCCCGTCCTGGGGAGTCGAGCACCACGACGGTCCGGGTGCCCGGCACGTGCGCGGCGGTGACGGCCTCGGCGAGGGCGGTGACGTAGCGCCCCGGCGGAAGGTCGAGACGGCCGATGCGCCGCACCGTCCCGGTCGTGTCCGGCGCGCGCACCGTCCTCCCGCCGAGACCGCCCGGCCCCCGGACCGACGACATCCACATCGTCCCGGTCGCCGCAGCCGTCCCCAAATCGTCTCGTAGACACTGGAGTTGCACACCGGTGGCCAGACCGGGCCCGAGCAGGCGCGCCTCGTCGAACACCCACTGGGCGTCGGTGTGCAGCAGCGCGTACGAGACCGGCGCCATCGTCGGCGCGTCCGCGTAGCCGCGCATCAACGCCCGGCTGAGCACCATGTCGTGGGTGCCGACCAGGATCGCGCTGCGCTCGGGGCGCCGCAGCCAGCCGCCCTCCTGCGCCGCGGCGCCCGCGAGCAGGTGCAACCCGACCTCGTCCGCGCGGCCCAGGCGCGCCAGCCACTCCCCGATCCGGTCGACGGCCTGGTCGGCGAGGCTGTGCCGGGGCAGCACGTACACCAGCCGGCGGGGCGTGGCCCCCGGCGCGGCGATCAGCCGCCGGTACAGCCACGGCAGCACGGCGGCCACCGTCTTGCCGGCCCCGGTGGGCGCCTCCAGCAGAGTGGGCAGTCCCTCGGCGGCCAGCGCCGACTGGTAGGGGTAGGGGGTGAAGCCGGTGGCGGTGCGCGCGAAGGTCTCGTAGGTCTCGCAGGTCTCGAACTCGGCCGTCATCGGGCCAACCTACGGCCAAGCCGGTCCGGTGGACAGCACGGGGACCGGCGGACGGCTCGTCCCGTGGTCCACGCGCCCGAGGGCGTCATCATCGAATCCTCATCCGGCCCCGGCCAAGCTCCTCCCACAGCAGAACGGTGCGAACGGGCGGAGCTGGACGGTGCGGAAATCCCTTCTCGGCAGGGCCGGCTGGTCGTCCGTCGTCCCGGCGGCGGCCCTGGTGACGGTCCTGGCCACCGGGGCGGCGACGGCGGCCCAGCTCGTCGCGGACGCGGGCGTCAGCCCGGCCGGCGTGGTCTGCGAGCGCCTGCGGGTGGTACGGCACCACCGGCTGGTGGCACAGCACTGCCCTCCCGCGCCGGACGAGGGCGCTCACCTCGGCGCTCACCTCGGCGCTCACGACGGCGCTCCCGGCGAAGCGCCCGGCGGCACGCCTCACCCGCCTCATCGAATCCTCAGGTTCCCCCTGTGATGCTGTTCGCGGTCGACGGCGGCGCCTCCCCGGTCCCCCACGGAGGGGGAGGCGCCCCGTCGCCGCGGCCGACGGCTCCGCCGCAGGTCACGGCTATCCTGGCCGGCATGCGCGTACTGGTGGTCGAGGACGACGATGACCTGCGGTTCGCCGTGGCCGCGGCTCTGCGCGGCAGCGGCCTGGCCGTCGACGAGGCCGGGGACCTGCCGGCCGCGGACGAGGCGTTGTTCGTGACCGCCTACGACTGCGTGGTCTTCGACCGGATGCTGCCCTCCGGCGACTCCGCGGCCTACGTGCAGCGGATGCGCGCGGACGGCCGGACGGTGCCGGTGCTGTTCCTCACCGCCCGCGACACCGTCGCCGACCGGGTCGAGGGCTTCGCCACCGGCGGCGACGACTACCTGGTCAAGCCCTTCGCCGTGCCCGAACTCGTGGCCCGGGTACGGAACCTGTGCCGGCGCACCGCCGTCGCCCGGCCGCCCGTGGTGCGCTGCGGCGGGCTGGAGATCGACACGGCCCGCCGTACGGTGCACCGCGACGGCGTCCTGCTGTCGCTCACCACCAAGGAGTTCGCCGTCCTGGAGACGCTCGCCGCCCGCCCCGCGGAGGCGGTGCGGCGCAGCGAGCTCGTCGAGCGCTGCTGGGACGAGCTGACCGAGCCCAACTCCAACGTGGTCGAGGTGCTGGTGTCGCAGCTGCGCCGCAAGCTCGGCGAGCCGCCGCTGATCCACACCGTGCGCGGGGTCGGCTACCGGCTGGAGGAGCAGCCGTGAGACGGGACGGGCCGCGCAGGGGGCAGCGGGGGCGCAGGCCCCCGACCCCGGCGGGCCGGATCCGCCGGCTGCGGCGGCGGATCACCCTGCTGTTCGCCCTCGTCAGCGCCGCGGGCCTGGTCGGCATGGCCGTCATCGCGGTGCACGCCGACGACTCGTCCTGGCGCGCCCAGGTGGACGCCGATCTCAAGCTCAGGACCAGCGAGTTCTCCGCCGACCTGCGCTACGACGAGCAGGGCGCGCTGGAGTACCCGGATCCGAAGGAGGGCGTCTACGACTGTCCCCCGGTGACCCTGTTCACCGGCACCGGTGGCCAGGTGACTCCCCTGGCCGGCCCGCACCGGCCGTGCCTGGCCGTCCCCGGACCGGCCCTCCAGGCGGTCGCCGAAGCGGCCGGCCGGGACGGGGACCTCGTCCGGGCCACCGTCACCGCGGCGAACGGCCACCGGCTGCGGCTGTCCGCCCAGGCCTTCACCGGCCCGGCCGCGGAGAACGCCGACGGCGTGGTGGTCGCGGCCGTGGACACCTCCGGCAACCTGGACGACCACGAGCGGCTGACCGTACTCCTCGGCGTCGCGTGCGCCGTCCTGGTCGCGGTGTCGGCCCTGGCCGGCCACTGGCTCGCCGGGCGGGCCGTCCGGCCGGCGCTGACCGCGCTCGACCAGCAGGAGGCGTTCTTCGCCGACGCCGCCCACGACCTGCGCACCCCCGTCACCTCCATGCGGCTGCTCGCCGAGACCGGGCTGCGCGGCGAGGCGGACGGCCGGGAGGTGCTGCGCCGCACCCTGCGCCAGTCCACCCGGATGAGCGAACTGGTGGACGACCTGCTGACCCGCGCCCGGCTGATGGCCGGTGCCGTCCCGCTGGACCGGGAGCCGCTCCGGCTCGACCAGCTGGTCGACGCGGTCGTGGCCGACACCCCGGCCGAGGGGCACCGGGTGACCGTCCGGGCCGAGCCGGTGGTCGTGCTCGCCGACGCGTCCCTGCTGCGCCGGGCCGTCGCCAACCTGCTGGGCAACGCGCTCGCCCACGGGCACTCCCCGGGCGAACCGGCCGACGTCGAGGTCACCGTCGGCGCGGACGGCACCGTCGCGGTGGACGACGCCGGCCCCGGTGTTCCGCCCGAACAGGCGAAGTCGCTGTTCGAGCGCTTCCGCAGCGGCGCCGGCTCCAGCGGCCTCGGGCTGTCGATCGCCGCCTGGGTCGCGCACGCGCACGGCGGCTCGCTCGCCGTGGAGCGCGGCACCCGCGGCGGCGCCCGCTTCCTGCTGCGCCTCCCGGTCCAGAAGCAGCCCTGACGCCCTGACCCGGTCTCCGGTCCGGAGGCAGCCCTGACCTCCCGGGACGGGCCGGCCCTCACCGATTCCTCAGCTTGGCCCGGCCACACTGCCCGCAGTCCCCGCACAGCGAGCAGCGAGCATGGACCGTGCCCCTCCGGCCCTTCGGGACGGGGAGAGGAGGGGCACGGCAGGAAATCGGACACATGACCCAGGTAAGGGCACACTCCGTCGGCGATCTGGTGGCCGGACGGTTCGAACTCCTGGCGCGGTTGGGTGCCGGCGGCATGGGCACGGTGTGGCGCGCCCACGACCTGCTCCTCGAACGCGAGGTCGCGGTGAAGGAGATGCGCTCCCCCATCGGCTCCCCCGCGGTCTCCGCCACGGGCTCCCCCACGGACTCCCCCACGGACTCCTCCGCCGAGGAGGACCCGAGCCGGGCCGTCCACACGCGGGCGCGGGTCCTGCGGGAGGCGCGCGCCCTCGCCAGGGTGAAGCACCCGAACGTGGTCACCGTCCACGAGGTACTCGACCAGGAGCCCTGCCCGTGGCTGGTGATGGAACTGGTGACCGGCCGTTCCCTGGACGCCGTCCTGCGGGACGGCCGGCTCGGTCCCGTCCGGGCCGCCCGCATCGGCCTGGACCTCCTCGGCGCCCTGCAGGCCGCGCACGCGGCCGGAGTCCTGCACCGGGACGTCAAGCCGGGAAACGTCCTCATCCGCCAGGACGGCACCGCCGCGCTCACCGACTTCGGAATCGCGGCCCTGCAGGGATGGCAGACACTCACCGCCCCCGGCGACATCGTCGGATCCCCGGAGTACATGGCCCCGGAACGGATCTGCGGCGGCGCCGTCGGCCCGGCCTCCGACCTGTGGTCCCTGGGCATGCTGCTGTACGTGTGCGTCGACGGCGACAACCCGGTCCGCCGCGACTCGGTGTGGCAGACCCTCCTGGCCGTCTGCGACCTGCCCATCCCGGCGCCGCCGGCCGAGGCGGGAGCGCTCGCCGAGGTGATCGGCGCCCTGCTGGCCCGCAGGCCGGAGGACCGCCCCTCCGCGACCCGGCTCGCCGGCCTGCTGGCCGCCGTCGCCGAGAGCGAGGCGCGCACGATCACGATCACCCGTCAGCCGACCCCGACGCTCGTCGAGGGACCGGCCGAGGCGGCCGCCGAGCTCCCGGCCCCGGCCCCCACCCCGGCGGCCCCGCGCGGGCGCCGGCGCGGGCGCCGCCGGCTGTCTCTCGTGCTCGCGGCCGTGACGGGCGCGGCTCTCGCGTCCGCCGCCGCGGTCACCCTGCCCGCCCTCCGGCACGGTCCCGCGCCCACCGCGGCCGAAGCCGACAGCGAGGCCGACACCACCAGTGACACCAACGCCGACGCCCGACCGCCGAGCACCGGAGGAGACGGCTGGATCGCCCAACTGGCCCGGATCCCGCACACCGCGGGCCCAGACCGGCGGGACCGGGAACTCACGGCGCTCCAGCGGCAGGTGCCCGGCGCCACCCTGCTCGACAGCGACAACTGGCCTTCGCTGCCCCCGGGTTACTGGATCGTACGGGCCCCCGGCAGCTTCGCCGACGGCTACGAGGCACTCGACTTCTGCACCGACCACGGCGGCGGGCAATGCTCCGGCCGGTACCTCAGCGGCAGCGCCGCCGACCGCGGCTACCTCTGCGAAGCCACCCCCGCCCCGGACCCCGCCACCTGCCGCCGCCCCGGCGACCGGGCCTGAACGTCGCCGTGCCGGGCCCGGCTCCCCACCGCCCTCAGCAATTCCTCACGTCGCCCCGGCCATGCTTCTGCCCGTACCCGAACGCCCCGAACACCCCGAACACCCCGGACGAAACGGAAGCAGCGCAGTGCACGGAACCGCCCGGCCCCCGCACCACCCCACGGACGCCCCGACCGACACCCCCGCGGACGCCCGCACCGCGGGCGCCCCCGTGGCAGGCGCCCGACGCGGCGGCGCCGTACGGTTCGGCGTCCTGACCCTCGCCGTGGCCGCGCTGGGCGCCACCGCGCTCACCGGCTGCGGTCCCGACCGGGCGCGGCAGCACATGGCGTTGTCGGCGCCGCCCGCGGCCACCGAACCGGCCGACCGGCCCGCCCTGCGGTCCTTCTACCAGCAGAAGCCGGCCTGGAGCGCCTGCGGCGACCTCCAGTGCGCGACGCTGACCGTCCCCATGGACTACGACCACCCGCAGGACGGCAAGACCTTCACCCTGCCGCTGGTGCGCGCGGCCGCCACCGACCCGGGCCGCCGGATCGGGTCGCTGGTCCTCAACCCCGGTGGCCCCGGCGGCTCCGGGGTGGAGACCGTGAAGTCCGGCGGCGCGGACTCCTTCGGCAAGCAGGCCCGGGCGCACTTCGACCTCGTCGGCTTCGACCCGCGCGGCGTGGCCGGCAGCAGGCCAGCCGTGGACTGCACTCCGCCCGACAGCGCCCCCGACCGCGCCCCGGACGGCGCATCCGACCAGGCCGCGGACGGCACCGACGCGACCGCCTCCCCGCTCTACCCGCGCACCGACGCCGAACGCCGGGCCGCCCTCGCCGAGGCCGAACGCACCACCGCGGACTGCGTCGCCCGCAGCGGCGACCTCCTGCCGCACGTCGGGACCATGGACGCCGCCCGGGACATCGACGTCCTGCGCGCCGCCCTCGGCGACGACAAGCTCACCTACCTCGGCTGGTCCTACGGCACCTGGCTCGGAACGGCCTACGCCGAGCAGTTCCCGCACCGGGTGCGCGCGCTGGTCCTCGACGGCGCCGTCGACCCCGCCCTCGACTGGTCCCAGCGCGCCCTCACCGGAGGCCGCGCCTTCCGCAAGGCCGTCGACGACTACGCCGACAACTGCGCGAAGGTCGTCAAGCGCGGCTGTCCCGCGAACACCCCGGACGGCATCCGCCGGCTCGTCGCCGACCTCTACGCCAAGGTGGCCCGGCACCCCCTGCGGATCAAGGGCAGCACCGACCGCCTCGACGAGAACACCCTGCACAGCGCGATCGTCCTGTCGATGTACACCCCGGAAGCCCAGTGGCAGGACCTCTCCGACGGGCTCACCGCCGCCGCCAAGGGCGACGGCGGCAAGCTCGCCGCGGTCGCCGGGGCGACCGCGACCCAGGGCGACGACTCCTCCGACGCCGCCCCGGACGACCGGCCCCGCGACAACAGCAGCGACATCCTGACCGCCGTCAACTGCCTCGACGTGCCGCACCCCGTGGACCCGCAGGCCTACTGGGAGGTCCTCGACCGCGCCCACCAGGAGTCCGGCGTCTTCGGCAGCTCCGGCGTCCTCGCCGAACTCAACTGCCGCACCTGGCCCGCCGGCCCGACCCGGCCCCACCGGGTCGAGGCCGACGGTGTCCCGCCCGTCCTGGTCATCGGCACCACCGGCGACGCCGCCACCCCGTACGAGGACGCGAAGAGCCTGGCCTCCCAACTGCCCGGCGGCATGCTGCTGACCTACCGCGGCCTCGGCCACACCGCCTACGGCCGCGGTAGCGCGTGCGTCACCGACGCGGTGGACGACTACCTCGTCCGCCTCACCCCCCTGCCCGCGGGCACCACCTGCTGACCCGCGCCGACCGCCGCCGAGCGCGCCCATCGCGGCGGCCCGATGCGGCGCGGGTCCGTAAGCAGGTCCGTACCCGGATCCGGACGCGGGTCCGTGCCCGGGTCCGGGCGGGCGTCGGTCGGGGCGGTGACGGGGTGCGGGTGCTTCGCGGCGTCGACGGCTCCGGGCCCGTGGAGGGTGAGCTCGAAGTCCTGGTGCGCCTTGGCGTCCAGGGCCAGCGGCACCCGGATGTGCCCGGACCCGGCCAGGCGTCGGACCGCGGTGCGGCTGAGGCCGAGCCCGAGCATGAGCAGCCGCTCGACCCGGACCGGCACGGGCAGCTCGAAGCCGACCAGCACCGTGAGCGGTGTCGGGTCGTCGAGTGCGTAGAGGGGCGTCCGGGTCTCCAGCGCCCAGGTGCCGGTCCAGTCGAGGCGGTAGCCGTTCCGGGTGGCGAGCGACGCACTCATCGTCAACTCGCGTACCACGGCGGGGTCGTTGTTCTCGTACGCCACCAGCCGGGCGGGATCCAGCGACGAGACGTGGACGCGCTCGTGGACGGGCACCTTCGAGGTCCGGTCGCAGGCCGCGCAGCTCAGGAGCAGCCAGACGTCGAGGAGTTTGCCGCTCGCGTTGACCCGGACCTTGCCCGAGGGACGGTGACGGGTGCCGGAGCAGTCCGGGCAGGGTCGTACGACAGCGGGCAGGGCGGACTGGCGCACGGCCCAGAGGGCCTTGCGGTCGGTATTCATATGGTTGTGGTCGCCTTCAGGACTCAGCAGGAGCTCTCGCGGGCCGGCCGCGGCTCCTGGGATATGACGGATGCACACGAGGGCGCGGGTCGTCGCCTCGGAGCCGAGTGGTCAGGCTCAGAGGTCGACCGCGCGACAGGTCGGTCGTTGCTACGTGGCAGCCGTTACTTGTCCATGCGGCGATCATGCGCGTGGCCGCGCCCGGCGGGCAACTCATTTTCCGCCGGGCGCGGGCCGGGGAGCCTCAGCCGGACGACGTCGGCGACCCGGTCACCTGGTCACCCGGTCAGCCGGTCTTCCCGATGGCCTGGGTGAGCCAGGTGAACACGGACGGCACGAGGGGTTCCCAGGTGGAGGTCAGGTGCGGGCCGCTGACCTCGACCGGGGTGACGGCCGTCGGGGCCTTGGCGTTCTTCTGCAGCGCGAGGGCGTCCTCGTACCCGTCGCCCTTCTTCCCGGTCGCGTACAGGAGGACGTCCGGCGGCGTCTGCGCGTGCTGGAGCAGGTAGAGGGGGTTGGAGACCTCGCGCAGGTGCGCGTCCTTGGCGGTCAGCGAGGCCGGCTCCCCCATCGGGTCGTTGTACCCGGACAGGCTGACGGCGGCGTGGTAGCGGTTCGGGTGCGCCAGCGCGAGCCGGGCGGCGCAGTGCGCGCCCGCCGAGTAGCCCGCCACGGCCCACCGCTCGGGGCCGGTCTCGGCGCGGAAGTTGTCGAGCACCATCTGCGGCACGTCGCGCGCCAGCCAGGTCTCGGCGTTGACCTTTCCGGGCACGTCCGCGCAGCCGGTGTCGAGGTGCGAGCCGAGCAGCACGACGCGCGGGGCGACCAGGATGAACGGCGCGATCTGACCGGACTTCATCAGCGGCGCCAGCTGCTTGGAGACGTTCATGCTGCCGAACCAGGCGCTGGACGAGCCGGGGAAGCCGGCGAGCAGTTCGACGACCGGGAACTTCCGGTCCTTGAAGGCCGGGTCGTCGTACTGCGGCGGCGTCCAGACCAGGACCTCGCCGTCCACACCGGAGACCCGCCCCTTCAGGTCGGTCGTCCGCACGTCCTTCGGCACGGCCTTGTCGTCCACCGGCCCGAACTGCTGGACCACCTTGGGCTGCTCGGGCCCGTTCGCGGCCGCCGTCGCGTCCGCCGCGGGCGGGACGGGAACCGCCCGGACGTGGTTCCCGGTCCCGAGCAGGTCGTCCCAGGTGCCGTACAGCTGGTTGTCGTTGTTGACGATCACGAACACCAGCGTCACGGCCGTGAACTGGGCGAACGCCACCAGGAGCAACCGCGCCCCGAAGCGCAGTGGCCGCGGCCCGCGGACCCGGTTCCACAGGTACATCAGAAGTCCTATGGAGAGCGGGACGAGGAGGACCGAGAGGACGAAGAACGTGGTGCCTGTCAGTTTCACGTCACCTGATACGTGCCGGTACGGCCGTTCGGTTGCGTCCGCCCGCGCACACCCGCTCGACGGTCCCACCGACCGCCCGGTTCGCCGCCGCCCGCGGGGTGGGCGGCGGCGGGCGCGGTGGGGTCAGGCGGACTTGGCGGTGGCGCGGACGCCGAAGTGGACGTAGCGGGTGCCGTCGGCGAGGGCGTAGAAGACGACCGGGATCCAGGCGTCCTTGTCGTTGCGGCGGCCGGCGAAGACGGTCCTGTCGGGGGTGTCGGAGACGGGCGTGAGGTGCCAGACCAGCGGGTCGAAGGTCCCGGCGAGGCCTTCGACGCCCTCGTACCGCAGGTCCAGCACACCCTCGCCCGCTTCCGCATCCGCGGACTCGGTGCGGGCGGTGATGGTCATCAGGAAGCCCTCGCGCTTGTAGCGGCCGGTGAAGGGCTCGGTGTCGACGGCCGGGGGCGGGTCGGCCGGTCCGAACGCGGGCATGGCCACTCCGGCGAACTCGGCGCTCAGTTCGCAGCACAGGGCCTCGTGGACCTTCGGCGCGGCGCCTCCGCCGTTGGTCAGCAGGGCGATGGCGAGGCCCTTCTCCGGGATGGCCCGCAGGTAGGCGAGCTGGCCGAAGGTGCTGCCGTCGTGGCCGAAGCCGCGGGCGCCGTCCCATTCGAACAGGCCCCAGCCGAGGCCCCAGTGGGCGCCGAGGAACCACTGGTCGGGCATCTCCACCTCGCGGGTGAGCATCGCCTCCACGGCCGCGGCGGAGAGGACCCGGGTGCCGTCCGGCGCGGTCCCGCCGTCGATGAACATCCGGGCGAAGCGGACCACGTCGGCCGCGGTGGCGCTGATGCCGCCGTACGGTCCGGCGGAGCGGGGCAGCATGTTCCACAGCGGGGTGGGGGTCGGGACCTCGCCGGGCTCGCCCATGTGCCCCATCGCGGCGCGGAAGCGCAGCACCTCCTCGGGCAGCGTCATGGTGTGCTCGAGTCCGAGCGGGTCGCAGATCAGCTCCTTGAGCGCCTCGTCCCAGCTACGGCCGGTGACCACCTCGACGATCCGGCCGAGGACGTTGTAGGCGGTGCTGGAGTAGGACATGGTGGCGCCGGGCGGGTTGGTGAGGCCGACGTCGCGGGCGCCGTCGACGTAGCGGGCCAGGCAGTCGTCGCCGCGGCCCGTGTCGTTGACGTAGTCCCCCTCGATCCCGCTGGTGTGGTTGAGGAGTTGACGCGGGGTGATGACCCGGGCGGCCTCGGCGTCGGCGAGGGCGAAGTCCGGCAGGACCGCCGTGACGGGTGCGTCCAGGTCGAGCTTGCCGGCGTCGGCGAGGCTCAGGACGAGGGCGGCGGTGTAGCCCTTGCTGACCGAGCCGATCTGGAACACCGAGTCGGTGGTGGTCTCGACACCGGTGCCGGTGTGCAGGACGCCGCTGGCCAGTTCGTGGACCTCACCGCCGGTGAGCACGGCCAGCACGGCGCCGGGGATGCGGTGGGCGGCGAGCAGCTCGTCGAGCCGGCGCTGCCAGTGGGCGGTGTCGAACGCCGCCGTGGCGGGCGTCCTGCCCAGCGCCCGGTCCACGGCCTGCGCGGCGTCCCGGTTGGCCCGGTCCACGAGCTTGGCGACCTCGCGGTCGACGTTGTCCGAGAACTCCTTGTAGCTGTCCTTCGACACTGTTCCCCCTCCGTGGTGACAGGTGGTGAAGGGTCACCCCACCCGTTCTAACGGTGTTTGAAACGATCTCGGGAGGACCCTGGTTCCCGCTGCGAGACCGTCAGTTCCCGGAAGGCGCCGAGCCCGTGGCGGTGAGCACCGAACCGGTGGCGGTGAGCACCGGGCCCGCCGCCGTGAGCGCGGTGCCGGTCGCGGTGCGCAGGTGGACGGCGGTGCGGCCGGTGCGCCGGGTGGCGACCAGGCCCGCGGCGCGCAGGGCGCCGAGGTGCTGGGAGACGGCGCTGGGGGTGACGCCGAGCCGGGTGGCGAGGTCGGGGGTGGTCAGGGGTTCGCCGAGGGCTTCGAGCAGGGTGGCGCGGGTGCGGCCGAGGACCGCGGCGAGGCCGGCCCGGGTCGCGGCGGGCTCCTCCCAGAGCAGGCCGACGCCGGCCGCCGGGTAGCGGATGGAGGCGGCGGTGCGCGGGTCGTGGTCGACGATCACGTCCGGCCAGGCGAAGACCGAGGGCATCAGCACCAGGCCGTGTCCGCCGGCCTCGACCGTCCAGGCGGCGCCGGAGCCGCGGCGCCCGTGCACCACCAACTCGCCCTCGCGCCACACCACGTCGCCGTGCAGCTGGGCGAAGAGCCCCTCCACCCCGCCGTCCACCAGGGCCACCGCCCGGCGGCCGAGGTCGGCGTCGAGGACGGCGCGCATCCGCCCCCAGTGCGGGGCGATCAGCCGGGCGTGGCAGCGCTCCAGGAGGTCGGCGGTCCCGCGCAGCAGCTCGGCCGGTCCGGGCAGGTTCGCGGCGCGGCCGCCCAGGGCGGCGGCGCACTCCGCGGCGACGTACGCCGGGTCGGTCGCGCGCAGGCCCGCCAGCTCCGCCTCGAAGGCGGGCAGGCGTTCCTCCGGCACCGGGAAGAGGAAGGCGGGCAGGCAGCCCTCCAGCAGGGCGCGCAGCAGCGGCGCGCCGGGGTCGCGGGCCAGCACCGGCCGGGCCTGCCGCACCCACGACCGGTGCACGGCGTGCCCGCCGATGCCCAGGGCGGCGCGCAGGCCGAGCACCGTCTCGGCCAGCGGCGACACGGCGAACCGGACCCTGGCCACCTCGGCCGCGGACAGCCGGATCTCCACCGCCACCATCGCCCCCTCACGGATCATGCAGCTGATCATGTAGCTGTGGCTGAACAGTAGCCGGGCCGGGCCGCCCGCCCGCAGGGTGTCCGGCATGGAAACCTCCACGACCACCACCTTCACCTCGTACGACGGCACCCGGCTCGCCTTCCGCACCCTCGGCGACGGCCCGCCGCTGCTCTGCCTGCCGGGCGGCCCCGGCCGGGCCGCGGAGTACCTCGGCGACCTGGGCGGGCTCGGCGCCCACCGGACGCTCGTCCTGCCGGACACCCGGGGCACCGGCGCCTCCGCCCCGTCCGCCGATCCGGCGAGCTACCGGGTGGACCGGCTGGTCGCCGACGTCGAGGCACTGCGCCGCCGGCTCGGCCTGGACCGGGTCGACCTGCTCGGCCACTCCGCCGGCGGCAGCCTGGCCCTGCTCTACGCCGCCGCCCACCCGGACCGGCTGGCGAGCCTGACCCTGGTCACGCCCTCGTTCGCGGCCGTCGGGCTGCCCTCCGACACCGGCGCCGAGGAGGTGATCACCGCCCGCGCCGCCGAGCCCTGGTACCCGGAGGCGGTGGCGGCCTACCGGCGGATGAAGGCGGCCCGGTCCTTCGCCGAGGCCGCGCCGCACCGGCTCGCCTTCGAACCGCTGATGTACGGCCGCTGGGACGCCGCCGCGCGGGCCCACGCCGCCGCCGACCCGGCGCAGCGCTCGCTGACCGTCAGCGAGCACTTCTACGCGGGGTACGAACCCGATGTCGAGGACCTGCGGCGCCGGCTGGCCGCCCTGCCCTGCCCGGTGCTGCTGGTGGCCGGCGAGCTGGACCTGTGGCCGACCGCCGCCGCGGCCGCCGACGCCGCCGCGCTGTTCCCGGCGGCGACGGTCACCGTGCAGCCGGGCGCGGGCCACTACCCGTGGCTGGACGACCCGCGGGCGTTCACCGCCGGCGTCGAGCGCTTCCTCGCCTCCGGAAGGGAGACCACGGCAGCCCCCAGCCTGTGAGCCGGACTCACAGGATCACCGCCTGTCTGGCTGGGCGCCGCACCGGTCCGCAGGATGGCCGCATCGGACGTCCCGTCAGCCGTCGCGGCCGCCTGCGCCTGCCGTCCGAGGGCCCGGCCGCGTCCCCGTACGTGAAGGTGGTACTTCGCCGTGAGCAGCATCTCCGATCCGCCCCGGTCGACCGACGAGGCCGAGGAGGTCCCCGAACTGCCCGCCTCGGCGCGGGGTTTCGACCGGTGGCGGTACGCCGGGGTGTTCCTCCTGCTGTTCCTGTTCGGCACCGAGACCTTCCTGGTGTCGCCGCTGCTGCCGACGATCGCGGACTCGGTCCACACCAGTGAGGCGGCCGCCGCGTCGAGCGTCACCGCCTACGTGCTGGTGTACGCGGTCGCGGCGCCGTTCCTGGGGCTGCTGAGCGACCGGCTCGGCCGTCGCCGCACCCTGCTGGTGGGCACGCTGCTGTTCGTCCTGTCGAACGCGGCGGCGGCGCTGTCCACCGGGCTGACGCTGCTGGTGGTCTCCCGGGCGGTGGCCGGGCTGGCGGCAGCCGCGGCCGGGCCGGCGATCTGGGCGCACATCGCCGAGACCGCGCCGGAGGCCGTGCGCGGCCGGGCGCTGGGCCTCGGCATGGCGCTGTTCTCCCTGGGCCAGGTGATCGGGGTGCCGCTGGGCGGCTTCCTGGCGGGGCTGGCGGGGTGGCGCTCGGCGTTCTGGGCGCTGGCGATCGGCACCGCCGCGGCCGTCCCGCTGCTGCTGCGCCAGGTCGGGGCCGCCGCGGCGCCGGCACCGGCGGCGCGGGTCGGGGCCGTCCGGGCGATCCTGGCCGGCTGGGCCGATCCGACGCTGCGCCGGGCCCTGCTGGTCAACACCGTCTTCAACACGGCCAACCTGGGGGCCTACACCTTCCTCGGCGCGCTGCTGGTGCAGCGCTTCGACCTGTCGGTGCAGGCGCTCGGCCTGGTCGGCGTACTGGTCGGCGCGGGCAGCATGACCGGCTCGCTGCTGGGCGGTCGGCTCGGCGACCGGGCCAGGACGGCGGGCCGCTCGGACCTTCCGCTGCTGCCGCTGTGGGGCCTGCTGCTGGCGGTGGGCATCGCGGTGGCGGCCGAGGCGCCGGGCCTGGTGCTCGCGCTGGCCGGGGTGACGGTCTGGTTCGTGGCCTCGGGCGGCTTCGTGACGGACCAGCAGACGCTGGCGGGCACCATCGCGCCGGAGCTGCGGGCGACGTCCAGCGCGTGGCTGACGTCGACCATGTACGCGGGCACCGGGGTCGGCGCCTGGGCGGTGGGCACCTTCGGCGACGTCGCGGACGGCACCCTGCTGGTCGGCGCCGGGCTGGCGCTGGTGGCCGCGCTGGGCGGTCTGGCGGTCAGCCTGGGCCTGCGCCGCGCCGCGGCCGCGACGGCCACCACTCCGGGCGCCTGAAGACGGGGCTCAGCCCACCCGGCGCTCCGCCTCGGCGCCGCCGACCGCGCGCAGCGGGTGTTCGACGAGTTCGGACATCCGCGCCCGGTCGGCGGCGCCGTTCGGCGTGAACAGCAGGACCGTCGCCGTGGGGTCGTCCACCGGGTGGAAGGAGGACAGCATCAGCCGGACCGGGCCGAGGCCGGCCGGTTCGACGGTGACGGTACGGACGGTCAGCTCCGCCACCGAGTGGCACCCCCACCAGTGGCGGAGCTCCGGCGCGTCCTGGTCCAGGTGCCGGTAGACCTCCGCGGTGCGGGGCTCGGCCAGGGCCGGGCCCGCCTGGGCGCGGAAGTGCTGGAAGACGTTCATCGCGAGCGGTTCCCAGTCCCGCAGCACGGCGCGCACCCGGTGGTCGGCGGCCATCACCCACATCAGGTTGCGGCGCTCGCCGGGCACGAACTCGGGCGCGCCCCAGAGCGCCGTCCAGGCCGCGTTCCAGCCGCGCAGGTCGAAGTGGCGGTCCAGCAGGACGGCGGGGCTGGTGGGCCAGGAGTCGAGGACGGGCTGGATGGCCCCGGCGAGCCGGTCGGTGCCGTCCGGGCCGCCGGCCGGGGCGGGCTCGTGGTACCCGGCCAGGCGCAGGGCGTGCCGCAGCCCGGCGTCGTCCAGCTTGAGCACCCGGGCGATGGCCTCCAGCACCTGGCGGGAGGCGGCGACCCTCCCCTGCTCGACCCAGGTGTACCAGGCGAGGCCGACGCCGGAGAGCGAGGCGACCTCCTCGCGGCGCAGGCCGGGGGTGCGGCGCCGGGTGGTGGCGGTGAGGCCGACGTCGGCGGCTTGAGGAGCTCTCGGTGGGCGCGCAGGAAGGCGCCGAGTTCCCGTCCGGCGGTGGGAGTTGACACGGTTGGGCTCCTCGGCCGTGGTCGGTGCTGCGGACTGTCGGGGGTACCGCGGATCGTGGTGAGCGGTGCGGACGAGCCCAGCGTAGGCGTATGCCCGCCGCTCCTCCCAGGGATGAGCGGCGGGCTACACACGCTGTTAACGGAAGGCCGGCTTGGCCGGCTACCGGGCGGTCAACGTCCAGAGCCGGACCGGCATG
Organism: Kitasatospora xanthocidica; assembly: GCF_014656195.1. Lineage (GTDB taxonomy): Bacteria > Actinomycetota > Actinomycetes > Streptomycetales > Streptomycetaceae > Kitasatospora > Kitasatospora xanthocidica. The sequence goes on from NZ_BNBY01000019.1 coordinate 118,239, forward strand.
TGGCTGACGTGCCCGCGCTCGCGCCGGCGCCGCCAGGCGCTCTCGCCGACGGCCCGGAAGAACGCGGCCCGCCGCTCCTCGGGCACCAGGCGGCTGTAGTAGTCGCCGAAGGTGGCGGCGTGGAAGTGCTCGTACTGGGCCGCGCTGTCGACCGTGACGACGGCGTCGCGCTCCAGGTGGCCGGCCACCCTCAGGTGCGGGCCGATGACGGCCGTGAGGTCCTCGACGGTCCTGGTGCGGGTGGCGATCGGCAGCACCCCGCCGCGCGCGAACAGGCCGGGCACCTCCTCGTACGGGGTGCCGAGGGCCACCAGGGCGTCCCGGACCAGTTCGTCCTCGCCGCCGAGGCCGTGCTCGTCCCGGGCGGGGTGGTACGTGGTGAGCAGGAACCTGCCGCCGGGGGCGAGGTGGGCGGCGGCCCAGGCGAAGATCCGCTCCTCGTCCGGGTAGAGCCAGTGCAGCACCGAGGTCTGGGTGATCAGCTCGGCCCGGAAGGGCAGCGGTTCGGGCGCGGTGAGGTCGGCCCGGTGCAGGGCGGCCCGCTCGCCGTACGGCCGCAGCCGCTCGGTGGCCTCGGCGATGCGGTGTTCGGAGCGTTCCAGGCCGACGGCGCGCCGCAGACCGGGGAAGCGTTCCAGGGCCTCCTGGAGCAGCTGGCCGATCCCGCTGCCGAGGTCGATCAGGGACTCGGGGGCGTCGGTGACCTGGTCGAGCACCCAGTCGCGGTCCTGGACCTGGCGCAGCCGGCTGGCGTCGGCGTACCCGGCGAGGGTACGGGCCTGGATCTCGACGGCGGACGTGCTCACGACTGCTCCTCCTCGATGCCGGTGGTGCCGGTGGTTTCAGTGGTGCCCGTGGTACCAGTGGTGCCGGTGGGCCGGTCGACCAGCCGCAGCAGCCGCTCGCGGGCCTCGCTCTGGTCGTACCGCTTGAAGACGTTGATCCGGTTGCGGGCCAGGTCGCCCCGGTGGACGTACTCGTAGAGGTCCTGGCGCTGGCCGAAGCCGTCGCCGGTGAGCTCCCAGGCGATCCGGAACAGCCGGGACTTGCGCTCGGCGTCGATGCCCCGGCCGCGCATGTAGCGGTCCAGGTGGGGGCGGAGCCGCGGGTGGGCGAGGTCGTCGGCGGTGGGCTGGATGAGCAGTCCGGAGGCGCCGATACGGCGGACGATCTCGACGGCGCTGCCGGCCACTTCGGCGGACCAGACCCGGGAGGCGGCGGTGTCGCCGGGGGCGAACAGGCCGCCGTCGGTGACACCGCCGCGGGCTTCGGCGGCGTCCAGGAAGTACTCGGTCAGTTCGGCGTAGCCGGCGAGCCGGCCGAGGTCCTCCTGGATGTTGCGGAAGCCGTCCACGCCGATGGATTCGGCGACGAGGGTGGCGGTGGCGAGCAGGGTGCGCAGCCGCTCGCGGTAGCGGATGTGGCCGACGTAGGCGCTCCAGGCGTTGATCCGGCCGAGGCCGAGCCGGGCGAGGCCGGCGTCGCGGAGCAGGAAGACGCGGTCCCAGGGCACCAGGACGTCGTCGAAGAAGAGCATCGCGTCCTGCTCGTCGTACCGTGCGCCGAGCGGGTGGGCGTGGCCCCAGGGGGCGCTGCCGAGCGGTTCGCGGGCGAGGGTGATCAGGCCGGGGGTGTTGAGCGGCAGGGCGAACCAGCTGACGAACTGCTCGCCGCGGCCCTCGGTGAAGGAGGCGGAGAGGTAGACGAGGACCTCGTGGGCGAGCGGGGCGAGGGTGGTGAGCTGCTTGGCGCCGCGCACCACGATGCCCTTGTCGTTCTCCTCGACGACGCGCAGGGCGAGGTCGGGGTCGTCGACCGGGTCGGCGGAGCGGTCGATCTGCGGGTCGCCGAGGGCGTGCGAGAGGACGAGGTCGTTGGTGGCGCAGTACCGGTACCAGGCTTCGGCGTTGGCGCCGAAGCGCGGGTCGGCGGCGGCCAGCCGGTTGCGGAAGTCGTGGACGCCGACGGCGATGGAGGCCATGAAGGCGGGTGAGCGGCCCTGTTGTCCGAGTGCCTCGGCGTGCCAGAACTCGGCGCTGCGGCGCTGGAGCCGGAGGTCTTCGAGGGTGCGCGGGGGCTGGTAGGCGCGGGCCAGCCGCAGGCCGCTGTCCGGGTCCTTCCAGGTGAGCAGCTCGCGGTGGTCGGGGTCGTGCTGGAGGTCGAGCAGGCGGGCGAGTTCGTCGACGGCCGGGCGGAAAGCGGGGTGTTCGGCGGGGTTCGCGATCCGCTTGCCGTCGAGGTACAGCTCGCGCCCGTCGTCGAGTTCGGACCGGTAGCGGTCGCCGGTGAGCAGGCCTCGGGCGGTGGCGGGCGCGCCGCGACCGGTGACGGTGTCCAGCAGTGTCATGCGCCAACTCCGTTGGTGTTCAAGGAGGTCGGGGCCAGTACCCGGTACTGGCCGTCGTGGTAGAGGAGGGGTGCGCCGGTGCCGCGGGCCGCGGCGGCGACCCGGCCGACCAGGATGGTGTGGTCACCGCCGGGCAGGTCGGCGTGCAGCCGGCAGTCGAACCAGGCCAGGGCGGATTCGACCAGCGGGGCTCCGGTGGCGGCGGTCCTGGTCGGCACGGCGGTGAAGCCGCCGAGGGCACGCCCCGCCCCGGGGGCGGCGAACCGCCGGGCGACGGATTCCTGACGGTCCGTCAGGACGGAGAGCCCGAACCGTCCGGAGGTCCGCACGGCGGCCACCAGCGGACTGTGCCGGCCGATCGCGACGGTGACCAGCAGCGGGTCGAGGGAGAGGGTGCTGAAGGAGGAGACGGTCTTGGCGAAGACCTCCTCGCCCGCCCGGGTGGTGACCACCGCGACCCCGCTGGTCCAGCCGCGGGAGGCGGCCCGGAAGTCCTGGTCGGTGACCTGCGCGTCCCGCACGGCCGGCGCGGTGCCGCTCATCGCAGCCCCACCCGGTAGGCGCGCAGCCACTCGTCGACCTGGACCAGGTGGTCGAGGCCGCCGACCGGGTTCGGCGCGGTGCGCGGGCTGGGCAGCGGGCGGCCCTCGGCGAGCAGCCGGCGGACCGTCTCGCGGTCCACCAGGTCGAAGACCGGCGCGTTCGGGTCGGCCAGCAGCTCCTGCGCCCGGGCCGTGAGCACCTCGGTGTAGCGGACGGCCGGGGTGGACGGGTAGCCGCTCTTGGGCCGGTCGGTGACCTGCGGCGGGAGCAGGTCGCGGACGGCGTCGCGCAGCAGCCCCTTGGACCGTCCCTCCGGCGCCTTGAGCGCCCAGGGCACGTTCCACAGGTATTCCACCAGGCGGTGGTCGCAGAACGGCACCCGTACCTCCAGGCCGACCGACATCGACACCCGGTCCACCCGGTCCAGCAGCGGGGGCAGCCAGCGGGTGAGCGCGAGGTGGAAGACCTCGCGGGTACGCGCCTCGGCGGCCGACTCCCCGGCCAGTCGCGGCACTTCGGCGAGCGAGCGCCGGTAGGCGTCGGCGGCGTACTCCTCCGGGCGCACCTCGGCCCGGACGTCCGGGCGCAGCAGGTCCGCCGGGGTGGCCTTGCCGTGCAGCCACGGGAAGGTCGGGGCGGCGAGCGCGGCGGCGTCGTGGAAGTAGGGGTAGCCGCCGAAGATTTCGTCCGCGGCCTCACCGGAGAGCGCGACGGTGGAGCGCCGCCGCACCTCGCGGAAGAGCAGGTGCAGCGAGGCGTCCATCTCGCCCCAGCCGGGGCGGTCGCGGGCTCGCAGGACGGTGTCGCGGGCGTCCAGCAGGTCGTCGTCGGGCACCAGGACGGTGGTGTGCAGGGTGCCGATGTGGTCGGCGGCGGCCGCCACGTACGGGGCGTCGCGGGTGGTCCGCCAGGCGTCGGGGGTGCGGTCGGCGCTGCCGGGGAAGTCGACGGAGAAGCTGGCGATCTTCCCCTGGCCGGCGCGTTCGCGGGCGGCGGCGGCCAGGGCGGTGACGGCGCTGGAGTCGACGCCGCCGGAGAGCAGGGTGCACAGCGGCACGTCGCTGATCAGCTGCCGTTCGACGGCGTCGGCGAGCAGCTCCCGGACGGTGCGCCGGGTGGTCGCGGCGTCGTCCCGGTGCTCGGCGGACTCCAGCCGCCAGTACCGGAGTTCCCGGGTGGCGGCGCGGGCGACGACCACCAGGTGGCCGGGCCGGACCTCGTGCAGGCCGCGGAAGACGCCGTGGCCGGCGCTGGGCGCGGCGGGCAGGGCGAACAGCTCGGCGATGCCCTCGGCGTCGAGTTCGGGGCGGAACAGCGGGTTGGCGAGCACCGCCTTCGGCTCGGAGCCGAACAGCACGCCGCTGCGGTGGGCGTGCCAGTGGAGCGGCTTGATGCCGAGGTGGTCCCGGACCAGCAGCAGCTCCTCGCGCCGGGCGTCCCACAGGGCGTAGGCGAAGATGCCGTTGAACCTGGCCGGCGCCTCCCTGCCCCACTGGAGGTGGGCGCGCAGCACCACCTCGGTGTCCGAGCGGGTGCGGAAGGCGTGGCCGAGGGCCTCCAGTTCGGCGCGCAGCTCGCGGTGGTTGTACAGCTCGCCGTTGTAGGCGAGGACGGCCCCGGCCTCAGGTCCGGGGCGGTCGGCGAGCGGCTGGACGCCTCCGTCGAGGTCGATGACGGAGAGCCGGCGGTGGCCGAGGGCGGCGTGCCGGGACAGCCAGACGCCGTCGGCGTCCGGGCCGCGGCAGGCGAGGGTGGCGGTCATCTCCCGGACGGTCCGGGCCTGGTGGAGCAGGTCGGTGTCCCAGTCGATCCAGCCGGTGATTCCGCACATCTCAGGACTCCCCGGGTTCGTCGGTGGCGGTGGGCGCGGCGGGCTCGGCGGGCGGCGCGGCGGGCTCCGCAGGCCGCGCGATGGTGACGTCGACGGGCCCGGGCGCGGCCGTGGACTCCCAGCGGCAGCCGTGGCCGGTCGGGCCGTGGGTGAGCCGGTGCGCGGGCCGGTAGCCCTTGGCGCGGATGTTGGCGGACAGCGCCTCGGTGCAGTAGGTGCAGGGCGAGGCGAGGGTCAGCCGGACGCCCGAGCGCCGGGCCTTCTCCCGGTAGTCCCAGATCGCGCAGTGCGTGATGGTGAGCGCGGCGTGCTCGGGGCCGGGTGCCGCATCGTCGTCGAACTCGTAGTCCGAGCCGTACAGTTCGGCCTGCCGGGCGATCCGGTGGATCGGGTCGGCGGCGCCCCGGCCGTGGTCGGGCTCGACCTCGCGGTGCACCTCGGCGTTGGACCGGGCCCATTCCCCCAGCACCTCCTCGCCGTAGCGCAGGACGAGGAAGCGTTCCATCAGCGCCTGGTCGCGGAAGAACACCCGCTGCCACTCGACGGCCGGGGCGTCCGGCACGGGCAGGTCGGCGAAGAGCTCGGACTGCAGGACGAACCAGTCGGTGAGGTGCAGTTCGTCGCCCCGGGACACCAGGTACCGGGTCAGCCCGGCCTCGGCCTCGTGCAGCCGCTGCCGCCAGAGCGCGGACCGCTCGGCGTCCGACATCGCGCGGTACGGGGACCTCGGCTGCTCCACCCCGGGGCCCGGTCGGCTCGTGGCGGCGGCCAGCACCGCCGTGCGCGGGCCGGTCTCGCCACCCGGCCGGCCACCGGCACCGGCCCCGGCACTGGTCCCGGCCCCAGCACCGGCACCGGCACCGGCACCGGCACCGGCACCGGCACCGGTCGGACTGCCGGTCGGAGCGCCGGTCCCGTCGGACACACCCCCCATCGGGCCATCTCCCTTCGGCTGAACGATCCTTCGGACCGTCGTGTCGTCGTCGTTCCCGCCACGCTACGAAGCGGTCCGTGCACCCCGGTAGCCCCGAAAGGCGCCGGTCAGGGCGCCGATCGTCGCCGTGGGCATGCTCCGAAGGTCGCCCCGCGCGGCACCGGGGACGCGCCCCGGGCACGACGAGGAACGGGCCAGGGCACGACGAAGGGCGGGCCCCGCACACCGGCGGGACCCGCCCTCGGGCGGTGTGGACGGACGGAGGACCTACCCGGCGAGCCCGTGCCGGTGGGCGTACAGCGCGGCGCGCAGCCGGTCGGGCTGCCCGATCTTCCGCATCGCCTGGGTCAGGTGCTTCTTCACGGTGGCTTCGGCCAGGGCGAGTTCACGCCCGATCTCGGCGTTGCTCAGCCCCTGCCCGAGCTTGACCAGCACCTCCCGCTCGCGCTCGGTCAGCCCGGCCTGCTGCGGTGGCAGCTCGCCGAGGTGGCGTGCGGGGGCCACCGCGTGGGTCCGGGCGGGCGGCGGGGCCGGCAGGAACACCGACCCGCCGGCCGCGACGAGTTGGACGGCGCCGATGATCCGCTCCCCGGCCAGGTCGAGCGGGAAGCACCCGCTGGCCCCGGCGAGCAGCATCCGGCTCGCCTCGGCGGTGGACTCGGCGCGGCGCAGCAGCAGGACCCGGGCGTCGGGCGCGCCGTCCGGTCCGCGCAGCGCCACCACGGCCGCCAGGTCCTCCTCCAGGCTCGCGCCGCGGCCGAGCAGGACGACGTCGGGGGCGACCCGGTGCACGGCGGCGACGGCGCGCAGCGGGTCGCCGGTGGAGCCGACCACCGTCAGTCCGGGCGCTGTGGCCAGCACGCTGCGCAGTCCGGCGCTGGTCACCGAGTTCCGCTCGACCAGGAACACCCGGGCGAGTCCGGTGCGGTCGCGCGGCCCGTCCACGCACATCGGGTGGCCGCAGTCGCAGCCGCCGTCGGCCCGGGCCGGGACGGGCTGGGCCGGTTCGGCCAGCAGCTGGTGACCGGCGATCAGGTCGAGCGGGTTGTCGATCTCGGCGTGCAGCCCGGCGACCGGCCCGGCGGAGGAGTCCCCGGCGGAGGAGTCCCTGGGGCCGGTGCCCGGGCCGGTGACCGGGCCGGTGCCGCCGCAGGCGCCGCGGCGGGCGGGGAGCCGGCGGCCGCGCGGGCCGGCCGGGGCGGCGAAGGTGCTCACTGCTGCCATCGGGCGCCTCCGGGAGCGGAGGCAGGACGTCTGTGGTCGGGCATGGCTTTGCGGTCCCCCTAGCTGGTGGCTGGTCGGCCCCGTGGACGCGGAGTGCGACTCGCTGTGCGACGCGCCGTGCGAACCGGGGTTCGGCACGGCCTTCGACGCGAGGTGCGAGGTGCGGGGCGTCCTGCGACGCTGCGCGCCGCGACGGGGATCGGCCGACGACGCGGACGGGCGTCGGGCGTGGATCCGGGTGAGGAGGGTGCGCCGACCGCGGCGGCTGTGGACCGGGGCGGTCAGCGCGTCACGCGCGGTCGACACAGCTCGTCGAAGCACCTGCGGTGCCACGAGCCGCCGATCCCGACCAAGGTGAAGTCGGTCCGCCGAATAGCCATGTGGGGAGCGTAGGTCCGGTTCCTTGTGCGGGTCAAGGAAAGGACCGGGTCCCGGTGCCCCGGGCAGCGGCGCTGCGGCCACCGCTGATGCTGTGACCTGAAGTAACAGCATCAGGAGCTGACTGGCTGTCCGGGCCGTCCGTCCGCAACGCTCCTCCAAGCGGCCGTGGCCGTCACGGCGGTGCCCCCCCTGACGCCCGGTGACGGCCGCCGCCCGCGTTCCGGACGCCCGTCGTTCCCGTGCCGAACACCCGGCCACGAGGCCCTGATGACGGCCCGCCACGCCCGACTTCCCCGGCCCCCTTGATCGAAGGAGCAGCAGCGCCATGCCCGCCCCGCCCCACCGGCCCGCCGCCGGCCCGCTCGGCGCCCCGCCCCGGAGGGCCGGCGGGTGACCCGGTTCCTGTTGCGCCGCCTCCTGCTGGCCGTCCCCACGCTGTTCGGCGTCACCGCCGTCGTCTTCGCGACCGTGGCGCTCGTCCCCGGCGACCCGGTGGCCGCCTTCCTCGGCCCGGGCGCACCGCCCGAGGCCCGCCGGGAGCTCACCGAACGGCTCGGTCTGGACGAGCCGTTGCCCGTCCGCTACGTCGACTGGCTCGGCCACGCGCTCAACGGCGACCTCGGCACCTCCGTCGCGGGCCAGCGTCCGGTCGCCGACCTGCTGCTGCCGGCGCTCGGCCAGACGCTCACCCTGACCGCGGCCGCGTTCCTGCTGGTGCTGCTGGGCGGGGTGGCGCTCGGCGCGCTCGGCGCGCTGCGCCCGCGCGGCCCCGGCGGGCGGATCTCCGGCGCGCTGTCCACCCTCGCGGTGTCCGCCCCGCAGTACTCGGTGGCCCTGCTGCTGATCGCCGTGTTCGCGGTCGGGCTGCGCTGGCTCCCGGCGGGCGGGACGAACGACGCCTTCGGGCCCGGCGGTCCGGCCGATCTGGCCCGGCACCTGGTCCTGCCGGCGGTCGCGGCGGCGCTGGTGCCGCTCGGGCTCACCGCCCGGGTGTTCCGGGCCGCGCTGGGCACCGTCCTGGCCGGTGAGCTGGCCGACTCGCTGCGCGCCCGGGGTCTGCGCCCGGCGGCCGTGCTGCGGCACTGCGTGCACAACGCCTCGCCCGCGCTGCTGACCATCGGCGGGCTGCAACTCGCCTACCTGCTGGAGGGGGTGGTCTTCGTGGAGACCCTGTTCGCCTGGCCCGGCGTCGGCCGGCTGCTGTACGACGCGCTGACCGCCCGCGACCTGCCGCTGGTGCAGGGCGGGGTGCTGGTGGTGGCGGTCGCCTTCGTCGGCGTCAACATCCTGGTGGACGCGGCGCACGCGGCGATCGACCCGCGGGTGAGGGTCTGACATGGCCGCACGCCTCCTCGCCCGACGGAACCTCGGCCTGGTCGTCCCCGGCGCCCTCGCCGTCCTGCTCGTCCTGCTCGCCCTCGCCGCGCCGCTGCTCGCCCCGTACGACCCGGCCGCCGGACGGCTCGCGGACCGGCTGCTCGACCCCGGCAGCCCCGGCCACCCGCTGGGCACCGACGGCCAGGGCCGCGACCTGCTGAGCCGGCTGCTCTGGGCCGGGCGCGCCTCGCTCACCGGCGGGCTGGTGCCGGTCACCGTCGCCACCGTCGCCGGCACGCTGCTCGGCATCGCGGCCGGGCTCGGCGGCCGGTTCACCGAACAGGCCCTGCTGCGCGCGCTGGACGTGCTCTACGCCTTCCCCGGGGTGCTGCTGGCGATCGCGATCGCCTCGCTGCTCACCCCCGGCCTGGGCGCGACCGTGCTGGCGCTGTCGGTGGTGCTCACCCCCGCGGTCGCCCGGGTCGCGTTCACCGAGACCCGGCGGATCCGCACCGCCGAGTACCTGGAGGCCGCCCGGGTCAGCGGCGCGGGCTGGGGCGCGCTGGTGCTGCGCCAGGTCGCCCCCGTGGTGGCGCCGGTGGTCCTGGTGTACGCCTCCTCGCTGGTGGGCCTGGCCGTCGTGTACGCCGCCGGGCTGTCCTTCCTCGGGCTCGGGGTGGCCCCGCCGACGGCCGAGTGGGGCGCGATGCTGGACGAGCTGCGGCCCGCGCTGCTCACCCACCCCTGGGTGGCGGTGCTGCCGGCGCTGGTGATCCTCGCCGTCTCGGTCGTGTTCAACACCCTCGGCGAGGCGCTGCGCACCCGGGTCGGCGACGCCGCCGCGCAGCTGCCGCGGCCCGTACCGGCCCGGGCGGCCCGGGCGCCGAAGCAGGTGAGCCGGTGAGCGCGCTGCTGGAGGTCGACGACCTGGGCGTCGAGTACCCGGGCGGTGTCCGGGCCGTGGACGGGGTCTCCCTCGCTTTGCGGGCCGGCGGCGCCCTGGTGCTGCTCGGCGAGTCCGGCAGCGGCAAGACCACCGTCGCCCGGACGGTGCTCGGGCTGCCCGGGCGCGGCGCCACCGTGACCGGCGGCGTCCGGCTCGCCGGGACGGACCTGCGGGCGCTGGACGAGCGCGCGCTCTCGGACGTCCGCGGCCGCCGCGTCGGCTACGTCCCGCAGGACCCGAGCGCCTCGCTCGACCCGCTGCGCCGGATCGGCCCGCAGCTCGCCGAGGTGCTGCGCCGGCACGGCGTCGCCGACGGCCGCCGGGCCGCCCGTGCCGCCGTGCCCGGGCTGCTCGCCACCGCCGGTGTCCCGGATCCGGAGCGGGTCGCCCGGGCGTACCCGCACGAGCTGTCCGGCGGTCTGCGCCAGCGTGCCGCGATCGCCCTGGCGATCTGCTGCGGCCCGGAGCTGCTGATCGCCGACGAGCCGACCACCGCGCTGGACGCCCTGGTGCGCGGCCGGATCCTGGACCTCTTCGCCACCCTGCGCGCCGACTGCGGCATCGCGCTGCTGCTGGTCACCCACGACCTCGCGGTGGCCCGCCGGATCGGCGGCACGGTCGCGGTCATGCGGGCCGGCCGGGTGGTCGAGCGCGGCCCGGCCGAGCGGGTGCTCGGCGAGCCCGAACACGCCTTCACCGCCGCCCTGGTGGCCGCCGAACCGGGAGCCCGCCGATGAGCACCGCCCACGACGCCGCGAACCCGCGTCACGACGCCCCGAGCCCGCTCCACAACGCCGAGCCCCCGCTGCTCACCCTGGAGTCCGTCGGCAAGCGCTACCGCGGCCGCCCCGCCCTGGACGGCGTCAGCCTCGCCGTCGCGCCCGGCGAGACCGTCGGCCTGGTCGGCGAGTCCGGCTCCGGGAAGTCGACCCTGGCCCGCCTCGCCCTCGGGCTGCTCGCCCCCGACACCGGCACCGTCCGCTTCGCCGGGCGGGACCCGTACCGGCTGCGCGGCCGGGCCGACCGCGCGCTGCGGGGCCGGCTGCAGTTCGTCCCGCAGCACCCGCGCGGCTCGCTCAACCCGAGCCTGCGGGCCGGGGAGGCGGTCGCCTTCGCCCTGCGGCTGCACGGCACCCCGCGCGCCGAGCGGGCGGCGGCCGTCGCCGGGCTGTTCGAGCGGGTCGGGCTGGAGCCCGCGCTCGCCGCCCGCTACCCGCGCGAGCTGTCCGGCGGGCAGCTGCAGCGGGTGGCGGTGGCCCGGGCCCTGGCCACCCGGCCGTCCCTGCTGGTCTGCGACGAGCCGACCTCCGCCCTGGACCGCGCCGTACAGGCCCGGCTGCTCGACCTGCTCACCGAACTGCGCGAACGCACCGGCCTGGCCTACCTGTTCATCTCCCACGACCTCGCCGTGGTCCGCCGGCTCGCCGACCGGGTGCTGGTGCTGCGGCACGGCCGGGTCGTCGAGGAGGGCCCCGCCGACCGCCTCTGGGACTCCCCCGAACACCCGTACACCCGGGCACTGCTGGACGCCGCCACCGGCGCCGCCCCGCCCGCGAACTAGCACCTCTCCCGCACCGCACCCCGTACGACCGAACCACAGAGGAATCACCATGACGCGCACCGCCCGTACCCGCTCCAGAGCCGTCGCCCTGCCGGCCGCCGCCGTCCTGCTCGCCGCGGCCGCCGGCTGCGCCGGCTCAGGCGGCACCACGGGAGCGGGCGGCGGCGACGGCCGCGGCGGGACACTGGTGATCGGCGCCACCGGCAAGCTCCCCAACACCGACACCGTGATCGGCGGCGCGGGCTTCGAGGGCAAGCGCCTGGTCTCCTTCCAGCTCTACGAGGGCCTCACCCGTTACGAGTTGCTCCAGGGCACCGACAAGCCGCCGGTCGTCACCGGCGCGCTCGCCACCGACTGGCAGGTCGCCGCCGACCGCAGGACCTGGACCTTCACCCTCCGCAAGGGCGTGAAATTCCAGGACGGCACCCCCTTCGACGCCGACGCGGTGGTCTTCAACCTGGCGCGCTACCTCGACAAGGGCAGCCCCGAGTACACCGACGCCCTCGGCGCCGCCGCCGCCGAGTACGCGGGCGACATCGCCTCCTACCGCACGACCGACGCCGACCACGTCGAACTGGTCACCAAGGAGCCCAACGGGCACTTCCCGGAGGACCTGGCACACGTCCTGATCGCCAGCCCCACCGCCGTCCGGAAGACCGGTTCGGCGAACTTCGCCCAACACCCCGTCGGCACCGGGCCGTTCAGCTTCGTCTCGCAGACCGAGGGCCAGCAGATCGAACTCGCCGCCAACAAGGACTACTGGCGCGGCGCCCCCAAGCTGGACCGGCTGGTGGTCAAGGCGTTGCCGGACGCCGCCGCCCGCACCGCGGCCCTGCGCTCCGGCGGCGTGAACTGGATCGAGTACCCGAACCCGGACGACATCGACAGCCTCAAGGCTGACGGCGTCACCCTCGCCACCAACAGCTACGACCACCTCTGGTACTGGATCCTGGACACCTCCAAGGCCCCCTGGAACGATCCGCGGGTGCGCAGGGCCGCCAACTACGCGATCGACCGCAAGGCCATCGCCGACAAGCTGCTGCACGGCACCGCGGACCCCGCCTTCCAGGCCGCGCCGCGCGCCACCGCCGCCTACGACCCCGCCGGGGACGTCTACTCCTACGACCCGGCCAAGGCACGGCAGTTGCTCGCCGAGGCCGGCGTCCCGAACGGCTTCGCCACCTCCGTCACGGTGCCCACCGGCGGCAGCGGCAACCTGCTGCCGGTGCCGATCGCCGAGGCCCTCCAGCGGGACCTCGCCGCCGTCGGCATCAAGGTCGAACTGCGCACCACCGACTGGACCACCCTGATCGGCGCCGAGGCCAAGGGCCAGGTGGCGCTCGGCTCCGACGCCGTCGCCCAGTCCACCACGCTGTTCCAGTCCGAGGCGCTGCTGCCGCTGTTCATCGGCTCCAAGAGCCCGTTCTGGACCGGCCACTACGCGAACCCGCAGGTCGACGAGTTGCTCGCCGGCTCGGCCGCCGACGCCGACCAGGCCGCCCGGCAGGCCGGCTACCGCAAGGCCCTCACGCTCGTCACCCAGGACGCGCCCTGGCTGTTCGTCGTCAACGACCGCAACCCGCGCGCCCTTTCGCCGAAGGTGCACGGGCTGGTCCAGCCGCAGTCCTGGTTCCTCGACCTGACCACCGTCCGGGTCCGCTGAACAGCGCCCACCGCCCCCGCCCCGAGCCCTCCAGAACGGACACCCGCCCGATGACCACCCCGCACCCCCCGCACCACCCCGCCGAGACCGAGCCGCCCAAGTGGGGCATCACCCTGCCCCTGCCCGGGCTGACCATCGACCGGCACCGCTTCCTGGTCGAGCGCCTGCCCGACCTCGGCTACACCGACGTCTGGAGCGCCGAGGGCGGCGGCACCGACGCCTTCACCCCGCTGGCCGCCACCGCCGCCTGGTCCCCGTCGCTGCGGATCGGCACCGGCATCGTCCCGGTGCACACTCGCGGCCCCGCAGTGCTCGCCCAGACCGCCGCCACCCTCGCCCAACTCGCCCCCGGCCGCCTCCTGCTGGGCATCGGCGCCTCCGTCCCCGCGCACGTCACCGACATCAACGGCATCCCCTTCGACGAGCCGTTCAAGCGGACCCGGGACGTGCTGCGCTTCGTCACCCGGGCGCTGCGCGGCGAGTACGTCACGGGCGGGTTCGACACCTTCGACATCACCGGCTACCGGCTGCCGCACCCGCCGGCCGACCCGGTCAAGGTGATCCTGGGCGCGCTGCGCCCCAACATGCTCCGGCTCGGCTTCACCGAGGGGGACGGCGCCATCACCAACCTGCTGTTCCCGCACGACGTGCCGAAGATCCTGGAGACCGTCGGCCCGCAGCCGCCCGGCAAGGAGCTGGTGGTCAAGGTCTTCGTCTGCCCCACCGAGGACACCGACTACGCCCACCGCGCCACCCGGCCCTTCCTGGCCTGGATCCTCAACCGCGAGCCGTACCGGAAGTTCCACGAGTGGCTGGGCCACGGCGAGTTGCTCGCCGAGACGCACCGGCTGTGGGCCGAGGGGGATCCGGAGGGCGCCCAGAAGGCCCTGCCGGACGAGGTCGTCGACGGGCTGTTCGTCAGCGGCTCCCCCGAGGAGTGCCGGGAGCGCATCCTCGCCTACCACCGCCCCGGCGTCACCACCGTCCAGCTGTACGTGTCGCTGCCGCCCGAGGTGTTCGTCAGCCGGGCCAAGCTGCTCGACACCCTGGCCCGGCTCGGCCCGGCCGCCCGCTGACCGCGCCCTCCGAGATCCTCCGAGATCCTCCAAGTTCCTCCGCCACCCTCCGACACCCTCCGCCACCCTGCGACACCCGAGGAGATGCCGTGCCCCTGGAGATCCGCGGCGGGGTCCGCGCCGCCCCCGTGCCCGGCGACACCCCGCAGGAGCGCCAGGCCCTGCGCTGGGCCCCCGACGCCCGCGACCGCACCGCCGACCCCGCGTACGTCGCCCGTACCGCCCGCGAGAACGAGGAGGACGGGCTGGACAGCGCCCTGGTGGTGCAGTCCAGTTCCTGGCCCGACCCCTGGCTGGTGGCCTCCTGGGCGCTGGCCGCCACCAGCCGGCTGCGGATCGCCGTGGCCCACCGGGTCGGCACCACCGCGCCGACCGTCGCCGCCCGCTCGCTCGCGACGCTGGACCGCCTCTCCGGCGGACGGGCGGCGGCCCACGTGATCATCGGCTCCAGCGACCGCGACACCGCCCGCGACGGCGACCACCTCGACAAGGCGGAGCGCTACCGCCGGGCCGAGGAGTACCTCGACCTGTTCACCCGCTACCTGACCGCCGACCAGGACATCGACCACAAGGGCGAGTTCTACACCGTGGCCGCCGCCCGCCCCGGCCTGCACCCCAGACCGGGCGGCGAACTGCTCTCCTTCGGCGGCTCGTCCCCGCAGGGCCTCGACCTCGCGGCCCGCTACGCCGAGGTGTACGCCGTCAGCCCGCTGCCGCTGCCCGACACCCGTCGGCGGATCGCCCAGGCCCGGGCCGCGGCCGCCGCCCACGGCCGCACCCTGCGGATCTGGCGGCACCTCACCGTCGTCCTCGCCGACTCCGACGAGGACGCCCGCGAGCGGGTCCGCCGGCTGCGCCGGGAGGCCCTGCGGCTCACCGCCGGCGGTGCGGGGGGCCGCTGGCGGGAGGCCGTCCAGCTCGACCGGGACCGCGAGCGCGGCAGCTCCGACCCGGCCCAGGGCGAGGAACAGGTGGCCGCCTACGTCCGCCGCTCCCTCACCGCCGCCTACGCGGGCTCCCCCGCCACCGTCGCCGCCCGCATCGGGCTGCTCCGCTCGGCGGGCGTCGACATCGTCCAGCTCGACCTCCCGGTGGAGACCGACCACGACCGCGAACTCCGCCGCACCCTCGTCCGCCACCTCCGCACCGGCCACGGCACCCCGGCCGACCGCCGCAACTGGTAACCACACCCCCGCCCAGGGCCCCGCGGTCACCCGTAGACCGCCACCCGGGGCCGCACCGTTCCCGCAGCGGCCTTCACCGACCACGACCGCGAGCTCCGCCGCACCCTCATCCGCCACCTCCGCACCGGCCACGGCACCCCGGCCGACCGCCGCAACTGGTAACCACACCCCCGCCCAGGGCCCCGCGGTCAGCCGTAGAGCGCCACCCGGGGCTGCACCGTTCCCGCGGCGGCCTTCACCACGGTGAGCCGGTAGTACTGGGTGAGCGTGTGGTGGCTGTGGAGGACCAGCTTCGCCTGGCCGAGGTCGGTGTAGAGGGTGCCGGTCTGGCTGCCGAGCGGCACCGTCTTCCAGTGGCCGCCGGTCAGGATCTCCAGCTTGACATCCGCCGGGGCGAGGAAGGGCCCCCGGTCCGGCGAGACGAGGAGGACCTGCGGGGCGATGGTCTGGTCCGCCGCCGTGGGGTTGCGGTAGGTGACGATGATCCGGTGCGCCGCGTGGTCGGACGGCAGCGGGGTGGCGGGCAGGTCGACGAAGGAGGCCGGCGCGGCGGCGGCCGCCCCGGCCTGCGGGGCCGCGGTCACGGTGGCCGCCGCGGGCGAGGGCGCCGTGAGCACGGCGGCCGGCAGGGCGGCGAGGGCGGTCAGGGCCAGGGCCCGGCCGAGGATCTTCCTGGTCGGCATGGCGCCTCCTTGGGTGGTCTTCGGCTCCCCGGGCAGTCCGCCGGTCGCCGCGCCGTACCCGTCCACCCTGCACTCCGACGGAGCAGCGCGCATCCGCTCCGCGCTCCCGGCGGGCCCGGCCCGGGGCCGCGCCGCACCCGGTCGGTAGCATCGCTCCCCACGACCCACCGAGGGAGCACCCGTGCCCGACCGCCGCAGCCTGCTGTACGTGACCGACCTGGCCTACCCGGCCCGCGGGCGCCGCTACGGCGACGAGGACGTCTTCCTCACCTCCCGGCTGCGGGAGTGGTTCGACCTGGCCCTGTGCCACCCGCTCGACGCCGCCGCCCTGATGGCCCGCTTCGACGGGGTCGTGGTGCGCAACAGCGGGCCGGTGCTGCACTACCGCGAGGAGTACGCGCGCTTCCGCGACCGGGCCCTGGCCGAGGGCGTCCGGGTCTACAACCCGCTGACCGGGCGCGGTGACATGGCCGGCAAGCGGTACCTGCTGGATCTGACCGCGGCCGGCCACCCGGTCATCCCGACCGTCGACCGGCCGCAGGACCTCCACCTGCTGCCCGCCGCCGACCGGTTCGCGGTCAAGCCCGAGGAGGGCGCCGACAGCATAGGCCTGCGCTTCCTCACCCGTGCGGAGCTGGCCGGCCTGGAGTGGGGCGGGGTGCTGGTCCAGCCGCGGATCGACTTCCGGTACGAGGTCTCGTTCTACTTCGTGGACGACGCCTTCCAGTACGCCCTGCACGCCCCCGATCCGGCCGCGCGCTGGGTGCTGGAGCCGTACGAGCCGAGCGGGGACGACCTCGCGTTCGCCCGGCGGTTCATCGCCTGGAACACGCTCGACCACGGGATCCAGCGGGTGGACGCCTGCCGGGCGCCGGACGGGCGCCTGCTCCTGGTCGAGCTGGAGGACCTCAATCCCTACCTGTCCCTCGACCTGGTCCCCGAGGAGACCCGGGAGGGCTTCGTCCGGGCCATGGCGGACTCCCTGCACCACTTCCTCGCCTGAACGCCTGGCACCCGGTGCTGCTCCGCGGAAGTTCGCCGCCATCTCCGCGTCCCAAGTCGCCCGCATCCTCGCCGACTTGGACCTCACGTCGCGCCGGGCACCGGGCTGGCTCACCCGCCGTGACACGCCCGGCTTCTGGCGGCGGGCCGCCGCGATCTGCGGTCACCTGATCAGCCCCGACACCCCAACGTGAACCTACGCGGAACCGCACTGGTCCGTTGCGGGCTCGGCCAGGATCAGATCGAGGAGACCGGGGAACCGCCGGTCGAATTCAGGGCGGCGGAGCCGGTTGAGCCGGCGTGGTCCCTCGTCGCGCTGCTCGATGAGGCCGGCGGCACGCAGCACGGCGAAGTGGTGGCTGCGCGTCGCTTTGGTCACCGGAAGGTCGAACGTGCCGCAGGCGCGGGTCCAGTCAGGGGCGCCGGCCAACTCCCTGAGAATGGCGCGTCGCACGGGGTCGCCGACCGCGTCGAGCGCGTCCTGGAGCGACACCTCGGTCGGATGGGCGTGGGTGAGGCTGCGGGTGCGCGCGGACATGGATCGATCCTCTGCAGAGTGTTCGACGAGCACCGTACACTGATATGGTCGATGTTTATCGAACACTGTAGCCGGGCCTTCCGGAAAGCGAGCGTTCTCATGCCTCTGGTCCGCATCGACCTGTCCGCTACCCGGCCACCCGCCATCCGACGCGCCATCGCCGACGGCGTGCATCAGGCCCTCGTCGACGCCATCGGCATCCCGGCCGGTGACCGCTTCCAGATCGTCACCCCGCACGATCCCGAAGAGCTGATCTTCGACCCGACCTACCTCGACGTGGCCCGCCAAGACATCGTCTGCGTCCAGATCACCCTGGTGGCGGGTCGGCCTCGGGAGCTCAAGCTCGGCCTGTACCGGCGGATCACAGCCAACCTGACCGACGTCGGCGTGCGGCCCGAGGACGTGTTCGTCACGCTCATCGAGAACGCCCTCGACAACTGGTCGGTGGGCAACGGCAGGGCGCAACTGGTCGACCTGGGCACCGTGGCGGGAGCGCGCGTCGAGCCGTGATTCGTCGCATCACACCTGTCGTGCGCGCCGTGGCCGCAGGGCGGACTCTCAACACCCCCACACGAACTTCTGCGGAGCAGCACTAGTGCGGCACGCCCCCGACGAAGTCCTTGAGGGCGTCCATCCGGGTCCGCCGGCCGGGCGGGTAGCGGCGCAGCGCGCGCTCGGCCCGGCGGGAGTCCGGCGGGTAGCGCCAGCGGGCCCACGGCGAGTCGGGTTTGGCCAGGCGCAGGCAGGCGATCAACGCGACCAGGGGCACCAGCAGGCCGATCACCCCGGTCGCCGTCTTGCCCTTGAGGATCGCCCCGACGGCGAACACCACGTCGACCAGCAGCAGTACGGCGAAGGCCAGGTGGGCCGCGGGCCCCTGGCCGGTGTCGGAGAACGGGTTGAACCCGGCGACCAGCAGCAGGCCGACCGCCACCGCCAGGAAGGCCGCGTCGACGGACTTGCGGCCCTCCTGGGACCAGTAGACGTCCTCCAGGTGCAGCCAGAGCGCGTACTCGTCCAGGGTGAGCGCGGCGCCGGCGCCGAACAGCGCGGCCAGGATCTGCACGCCGGGGGTGTCCGGCCGGTAGGCGAACTCCATCGCCCCGGCCACCAGCATCGCGAGGATGCCGTACACCTGGTGGTGCACATGGGTGCCGCCGACCTCGACGTTGCGGAAGGGTCCGCGGCCGGCCCGGATCAGCCGGGTGATCACCCGGGTGCCCACGAAGGTGACCACGAAGGCGCCGACCATCCACAGGCCGATGCCCTGGTTGGGTACGGTCACCACCACGTCGACCTCGGTGTCCGCGGTGCCCACGGCCGCTCCCCGGTCAGCCGCCGTGCGCCGGGGCGCCGCACGCCCCGTACAGCCCGCTAGCCTCCGGCATCACGCACCTCCGCACCTGCCGTGCCCGGCCCGCCCGGGGGCGGGCCGGGCACGGGGGGCTCCTCCGCCCAGCGTATCCGGATCACGCGGAAGGGGCCCGCACGGGCGGGCCCCTTCACGATCGATGGGGGTGACAGCGGGACTACCAGGGGACTACAGGTTCGAACACTGCCCGAGCCGCTGCCCGCTCACCGTGTTCGGGTGCCCGTCGTTGGTGGGCGCCGGGTTGTTGCCGGAGCAGAGGAGGGCGCCGCCGATGGTGTTGCCCTCGATCTCGGTCCGGGTGTCCTCGGGGAACGGTCCGGTGCCGGTGGTGCCCTGGACCTGCACGGAACCGCCGACCTGGTTGGCGACGACCTCCAGGCCGCCGTGGTTGTCGCCCAGCAGCAGCGAGCCGCCGATCCGGTTGCCGGCGCAGCCGTCGTCACCCGGGTCGCCGACCAGCACGAAGCCGGAGGCGTCGTGGACGTTGGTCGTGCCCGTCACGGTGCTCCCGCACATCCCGAACAGGGTGCCCCCGGAGAAGAGGACGGCGCCGTGCACGGTGGAGCCGCTGATGTACAGCGCACCGTCCCTGGCGTCGTGCACGGCCCCGTGGACGGTGGCGCCGACGATGCAGGTGCTGTCGCCGCTGGTGAACAGCTCGCCGACGTCACCGGTGATGGTCCTGGTGCAGCTGACGGTCTCGGTGACCGACTCCAGGTCGGGGGTCAGGTAGTTGTCGTCGCCGCTGTACTGGGCGGTGACGGTGTGACTCCCCGGCAGCAGGTTCGCGAAACTCACCTGGGTCTGGGCGCAGTTGGTGCCGCCGCCGGGGGCCAGCGTGCGTGCCCCCGCCCGTGACACGCGCCCGCCGCCCCGGGATCCGGTCCCGGGGCGGCGGGTACTCACGCGGCGTCAGCAGATCCGCGGTGTCAGCAGATCCGCGGCAGCTGCTCGCCCATCGGCAGGTCCACCACCCGGGTGCCGCCGAAGCCGGTCCGGGCGACGACCATGCCGAGGTGGTCCTCGACGCACTCGCCGATCACCACCGCCTCCGCGCCCAGCGGGTGGGCGCGCATGGCGGCGAGGACCGCCTCCGCCTCCCGGCGCGGGACGAAGGCGACGAGCTTGCCCTCGTTGGCGACGTACAGCGGGTCCAGGCCCAGCAGGGCGCAGGCGTTGGCCACCGCCTCCGGGACGGGGACGGCCCGCTCGGTCAGCCTGACGCCGACCCCGGCGGCGGTCGCGATCTCGTTGAGCGCCGCCGCCAGCCCGCCCCGGGTGGGGTCGCGCAGCACGTGCAGGTCGGGGGTGACGGCGAGCATGGCGTCGACCAGGCCGCCGAGCGCCGCGCAGTCGCTGCGCACCTCGACCCCGAACTCCAGGCCCTCCCGGACGCTCATGATGGCGACCCCGTGCAGCCCGATCGGCCCGCTGAGGATCACCACGTCGCCGGGGGCGGCCCGCTGCGGGCGGATGTCGACGCCGGGGGCGACCAGCCCGATGCCGGCGGTGTTCAGGTAGATCCCGTCCCCGCGCCCGGCCTCGACCACCTTGGTGTCCCCGGTGGCGACCTCCACCCCGGCGGCGCGGGCGGCGGCTCCGAGCGCCCTGGCCACCCGGTCGACCACGGCCGTCTCCACCCCCTCCTCCAGGATGAACCCGCAGGACAGGTACGCGGCCCGGGCCCCGCTCATCGCGAGGTCGTTGACCGTGCCGTTGACGGCGAGGTCGCCGATGCTGCCGCCCGGGAAGAACAGCGGCCGCACCACGTAGGAGTCGGTGGAGAAGGCGAGCCGGG
The DNA here is from genome assembly GCF_014656195.1 of Kitasatospora xanthocidica. Classification (GTDB taxonomy): domain Bacteria; phylum Actinomycetota; class Actinomycetes; order Streptomycetales; family Streptomycetaceae; genus Kitasatospora; species Kitasatospora xanthocidica. The sequence goes on from NZ_BNBY01000019.1 coordinate 138,639, forward strand.
CCCCGCCGAGCTCCAGGACGGCGGAGTCGGCGAGCCCGGCGAGGAGCGGTCCGCCGAAGGCCGGCGCGAAGACGTGCTCGACCAGTTCGGCGGAGAGCGCCCCGCCACCGCCGTGCCCCATCACCACCCGGGGGTGGTCGCGCAGCGGCAGCGGGCAGCTCCAGCCGGAGAAGTCCGGTGCGGGGGTGAGGGTTTCGGTGTCAGCCAACGGGGCTCGCCTCCTGGGCGGCGGCCGGCGTGCCCAGCCGCCGGTAGAGGTAGTACGCGGCGCAGGCCCCCTCGCTGGAGACCATGGTGGCGCCGAGCGGGGTTCGCGGGGTGCAGACGGTGCCGAAGGCCTCGCACTGGTGCGGCTTCAGCAGGCCTTGCAGCACCTCGCCGCTGCGGCAGGCGGCGGGCTCGCGGGTGGCGATCCCGGTGACGTCGAAGCGGTGCTCGGCGTCGTGGTCCCGGTAGCGCGAGGAGAGCCGCCAGCCGCTCCGCGGGATGACGCCGATGCCCCGCCAGGCGCGGTCGGCGACCTCGAAGACGTCCTCCAGCATGGCACGCGCCGCCGGGTTGCCCTCCGGCCGGACGGCTCGCTCGTAGGCGTTCTCGACGGTGTGCTCCCCGCGCTCCAACTGCCGTACGGTGAGCCGGATCCCCTCCAGGATGTCGAGCGGTTCGAAGCCGGTGACGACGATCGGCACCCGGTGGCGCTCGGCGAGCTCGGGGTACTCGTCGGTGCCCATCACGCTGCACACGTGCCCGGCGGCGAGGAAGCCCTGGACCCGGCAGTCCGGCGAGGCCATGATCGCGTCGATCGCCGGGGGCACCCGGACGTGCGAGACCAGCATGCTGAAGTTCCGCAGGCCCTGCTCACGGGCGAGGTGGACGGCCATCGCGTTCGGCGGCGCGGTGGTCTCGAAGCCGATGCCGAAGAAGACGACCTCCCGGTCCGGGTTCTCCCGGGCGATCCTCAGCGCGTCCAGCGGCGAGTAGACCACCCGGACGTCGCCGCCCTCGCTCCGGACCCGGAACAGGTCGCGGTCGGTGCCTGGCACCCGCAGCATGTCGCCGAAGGAGCAGAAGACCACCCCGGGCCGGGCGGCGATGGCCAGCGCCCGGTCGATCACCTCCAGCGGGGTGACGCACACCGGACACCCCGGGCCGTGGATCAACTCGACCTCCTCGGGCAGGAGTTGGTCGATGGCGTGGCGGATGATGCTGTGCGTCTGGCCGCCGCACACCTCCATCAGCGCCCACGGCCGGGTGACCGTCGCCCTGATGTCCGCGAGCAGGCCCGCCGCCAGCTCCGGGTTCCGGAACTCCTCCAGGTACTTCACCGTCCGGCCTCCTCGGCTGCCGTCGCCTCTTCCGCTCCGACCCACTGCCCCGCCGCTTCCCACGGGTCGCCGAACTCCTCTTGGAGCAGGCCGAGTTCCTCGAACAGCGCGAGGGTCCGGCGGGCCGACTCCTCGTCCAGCCGCTGCAACGCGAAGCCCACGTGGACGATCGCGTAGTCGCCCACCGCCAGGTCGGGCAGGTACTCCAGGCACACGTCCTTGACCACCCCGCCGAAGTCCATCACCGCCATCCGGGTCCCGTCGCGCTCCCCGATCTCCGTCACCCTTCCGGGCACCGCCAGGCACATCCGCTCTCACTCCTCCCGGGCGGCCGCCACGCGGGCGGCCACCATCAGCTGGCCGAGCGCCAGCCCTCCGTCGTTGGGCGGCACCCGGCGGTGCCGCAGCACGGTGAAGCCGTCCTCACCGAGGCCGCGCGCGCAGGCCGAGGAGAGCAGCGCGTTGGCGAAGACGCCGCCGCTGAGCGCCACCGTGGTGGTGCCGTACCGCTCCCGGACGGCCGCACAGACCCGCCGGGCGAGGTCGGCCACCGCGGCGTGGAAGCGGGCGGCGACCAGCCCGGCGGGCGCGCCCGCGGCCACGTCGGCGACCACCGCGGCGAGCACCGGCCCGGGGTCGGCGGTCCAGCCGTCGCCCCGGGCGGGCAGCCCGAAGCGGTAGGCCCCCGCCGGGCCGAACTCCGCCCACCCGAACTCCGCTGCCGCCGCCTCCAGTTCGACCGCCGCCTGGGCCTCGTAGCCGGCCCGGTGGCAGATCCCGGCGAGTGAGGAGACCGCGTCGAACAGCCGGCCCATGCTGGAGGTCGGCACGCAGTTCAGCCCGAGCTCCAACTGCCGCTCCAACAGGCGCAGTTCCTCGCCGGGGCAGGCCTCGACCGCCGGCAGTCCGGCCGTCCAGGGCAGCCCGGCGGCCCGCAGGTGCGCCAGCGCCGTCCGGTAGGGGCGTTCGACCGCCGCGTCCCCGCCGGGCAGCGGCACGTAGCCGAGGTGGGCGAGCCGGCGGAAGCCGTCGTAGTCGGCCAGCAGCACCTCGCCGCCCCAGATCGCGCCGTCCTCGCCGTAGCCGGTGCCGTCGAAGGCGAGGCCGAGCACCGGCCGGCCGCCGTCCAGGCCGTGCTCGGCCATCACCGCGGCGATGTGCGCGTGGTGGTGCTGCACCCGGCGCACCGGCCGCCCGGCGGCGTTCCGCTCGGCGTGCCGGACCGAGCGGTAGCCGGGGTGCCGGTCGGCGACCAGCAGCTCGGGCCGCACCCCGCTGACCGTGCCGAGCTGCTCCACCGCGCGGTCGAAGGCGCGCAGCGTGGCCAGGTCGTCCATGTCCCCGATGTGGCCGGAGAGCCAGGCGTAGCCGTCCCGGGCCAGCGCGAAGGCGTTCTTCAGGTCGCCCCCGACGGCCAGCGCCGGGCGGACGGGCACCGGCAGGGGCAGCGGCAGCGGCGCGTACCCGCGCGAGCGGCGCAGCGGCAGCTGCTCGCCGTCCACCACCCGCACCACCGAGTCCTCGCAGGGCACGTGGATCGGCCGGTCATGGGTGAGCCAGCCGTCGACCAGCGGGGCGAGCCGCTCCAGCGCCTCCCGGTCGTCGGTGACGATCGGCTCGCCGGAGAGGTTGGCGCTGGTCATCACCAGCAGGTCCGGCCCCGGTGCGGCGAGCAGCAGGTGGTGCAGCGGGGTGTACGGGAGCATCACCCCGAGGTCGGGGCTGCGCGGGGCCACCGCGTCGACCGCGGCCGAGGGCGCGCCGGTGCGGCGCAGCAGGACGATCGGCCGGACCGGCCCGGTGAGCAGCTCCCGCTCGACCGGGCCGAGCGGCAGCAGGCCCTCCACCGTGGCGAGGTCACGGGCCATCAGGGCGAACGGTTTGTCACCGCGCCGCTTGCGCCGGCGCAGCAGGCCGACGGCGGCGGCGTCGCGCGCGTCGCAGGCCAGGTGGTAGCCGCCGATGCCCTTGACGGCGAGGACCGCCCCGGCGGCCAGCAGCCGGCGGGCCCCGGTGAGGGCCTCCTCCCCGGCGAGGCGGGCGGCGCGCCCGGGCCGGACCAGCGCCAGCGTCGGCCCGCAGGCGTGGCAGGCGACGGGCTGGGCGTGGAAGCGGCGGTCGGCCGGGTCGGTGTACTCCCGGGCGCAGTCCGCGCACATCGGGAATCCGGCCATCGTGGTGTCGGCGCGGTCGTACGGCAGGCCGGTGACGATGGTGTGCCGGGGGCCGCAGTTGGTGCAGCTGATGAACGGGTGCCGGTGCCGGCGGTCGGCCGGGTCGGTGAGTTCGGCGAGGCAGTCGGCGCAGACGGCGACGTCGGGCGGGATCAGGGTGGCCCGGGGGCCGTCGGTCCGGGACGGGGTGATGGCGAAGCCGGTCGCGCCGGTGGCGGCCAGCGGCTCGTGTTCCACGGAGGCCACCTGGGCCAGTGGCGGCGCGTCACCGGCCACCCGTCGGCAGAACGCCTCGACCGCCTCGCGGCTGCCCTCGACCTCGGCCAGCACGCCCTCGCCGGTGTTGGTGACGCTGCCGGCCAGGCCGAGTTCACCGGCCAGGGTGAAGACGAAGGGCCGGAAGCCGACGCCCTGCACCAGGCCGCGGACGGCGACCCGCCGACGCTCCCGCTCCGGCGCCGGGTGACCGGCCGTCACGGGGTCTCCCCGGCCACCACGTGCTCGTGGCCGTGCCCGTCCTCGTGCCCTTCACCGTGCGAGTGCGAGTGCGAGTGCCCGTGCGGCGCGGCCGCCATCACCGGCCGGTGCGGTTCGGCGCCGCCCAGGACGGCCAGCGCCCGGTCCAGCAGCGCGCCGACGCCGTCCCCGGTGCGGGCCGAGGTGTGCACCACCTCCACCCCGGGGTTGACCCGCCGGACGTTCGCCGTGAACGCCGCCTCGTCGAACTCGGCCGCCGCGGCGAGGTCCTTCTTGGTCACCAGCACCAGGTTGGCCAGCCCGAACGCGGTGGGGTACTTGAGCGGCTTGTCCTCGCCCTCGGTGACCGAGGCCAGCACCACCCGCAGGGACTCCCCGAGGTCGTACGAGGCCGGGCAGACCAGGTTGCCGACGTTCTCCACGAACAGCAGCCGGCAGTCGTCCGGCAGCCAGCCGTCCAGGTGCCCGGCGAGCATCCGCGCCTCCAGGTGGCAGAGCCCGTCGGTGAGCACCTGCTTCACCGGCGCGCCCGAACGGGCCAGCCGCAGCGCGTCGTTCTCGGTGGCCAGGTCCGCGGTCAGCGCGGCGACCGGCACCCCGCGCCGCCGGGCCAGCCCCAGCTCGGCCTCCAGCAGCGCGGTCTTGCCGCTGCCCGGGCTGGAGAGCAGGTTGACCGCGACCGTCCCGCGCCCGGCCAGCGCGGCCCTCAGCTCGCGGGCGCTGTCGTCGTTGCGGGCGAGGACCGCCTGGCGGAAGTCGACCGTGCGGCACATCGGCATCAGCCTTTCTGTTCGGCCGGGCGGTGCGGGTGCCCGGCCCACTCGACGTCGAGGATCTGGAGCTCGCGCCCGGACAGCAGCTCGACGCCGCCCCCGGAAACGCCGCCCCCAGGGACGCCGACCCCGAGGACGCCGCCGGAAGAGCCGCCGGAGCAGCTCGGGCAGCCGAGGTCCGGCGGCATGCCGACCTCCCACTCGGTGGCGCAGGACCCGCACCGGGCCCGCGCCGCGACCTGCTCGGTCTCCAGCACGGCGCCCTCCACCAGCGTTCCGGCGCAGGCCAGTTCGAAGCAGAAGTCGAGGGCCTGCGGCACGACGCCCGCCAGCTCCCCCACCTGCAGCCGCACCCGCGTCACGCCGGGGGCGCCGTGCTCGCGCGCGGCCGCGTCCACCTGCTCCACGACGGCGGCGGCGATCGACATCTCGTGCATCGGTCCCTTCCCACGGCGGGCGGCAACGGGCCAGGCTTCCAGGGCGCGCCCCATTACAAGGCGCGATGGCGGCGGCGGCTCGAAGCCGCGCCGCCACCGCGCCCGGGGCTGCGCCGTTCGCAGCAACGCGCGGCTCACATCCGCGAGATCTCCAGGTACCGCTTGATGTCCGGCAGGCTCTGCCAGACCAGTGCGCCGATCCCCGCCAGCAGGGCCGCGCAGAACAGTTTCCTCAGCATGGTGTCGTCTCCCTCTCCGGTTGGGTGGCCTCGTCCACGACCCGCAGGACCATCTGGACCGCCTCGTCGACCGCGGCGGCGACGGGGGCGCTCAGCCCGATGCCCTCCTCCAGCGAGGCCGGCTCGCAGCCGACCACCAGCACCCGCCCGGGCGGGTCGCCGCCGGTGCCGGCGGCGAGGGTGGCGAGCAGTGCGAGCACGGCGTCCGGCCCCATCCGGTGCCCGTCCAGCACCGGTGCCTCCAGCGGCTCGGCGGCCGCCTCGATGAGGTAGACCGTGCCGGGCGCGCCGCCGCGGCAGGTGGCGTCGACCAGGACGGCGGTCCGGTAGCCGTCGAGCAGCCGGTACGCCAGGTCCACGCCGCGCACGCCGACGTCGACCGCCTCGACGCCCTCCGGCAGCCGGTGCGCGGACAGCCGCCGGACGGTCTCCACGCCGAATCCGTCGTCGCCGAGGAAGATGTTGCCCACCCCGGCGACCAGCACCTTCGCCCCGGTCACGGCAGCTCCGCCCGGTCGGCACCGTCCAGCGGGGTGACGTCGTCGAGCGCGGTGACCTCGTCCAGCGGGGTGACATCGTCGAGCGGGGTGACCTCGTCCGGCTGGAAGTAGCGGAACCGGCCCTGGGCGCGCCACAGGTCGGCGCCCGGGTCGTCCTCCACCGTGACGGCCAGGTGCACCGAGCCGTCGACGTCGTGCAGCACCGCCTCGACCACGCCGGTGCGCCCGGCCAGGAAGAGGTCCTGGGCGTCGGTGCGCCGTCGTCCGGGCCGCAGCAGGACCCGGCTGCCGGCGCCGACCGACCGACCGTCGACCAGCACCCGGTCCCGTTCGGGGTCGACCGTCGGGTCGCCGCCCGGGTCCCACCAGGGCTGTTCCGCCTCGGCGGCGCCGCCGGTGATCTCGCGCAGCCCGCGGACGGCGCCGTGCAGCCGCTCCAGCACCTCGGGCGGCATGGACTCGGCGAGGTCGATCACGGCCGCGGCCCGCTCGTCGGTGCCCCGGGCCTCGCGTTTCTCCTCCTCCGTCAGGGCCGCCGTGCGCAGCGCCAGGATCTCGTCGATCTCGGTGGCGTCGTACAGGGTGCCCAGGCTCTCCGGGGCCACCGCGGGGTGGTCCTCCAGGATGATCGGCGAGGACAGCACCACCCCGCGCTCGCCCTCCGGCCCGGCCAGCACCGGCCAGGTGTGCCGGCTGCGGCAGCGCTCGACGGCGGGCCGGGCCCACTCTGGCGGGTCGGTGGCCGAGACGAACCGGCCGTGTTCCAGGCCCAGCAGCAGGTGGGCGGAGACCAGGGAGCGCGGCAGTGCCTCCTCGCGGCTCGCCCGCCGGGGCGGCATCCAGGCGGAGACGTTCTCCACCACCACCGTCAGCCGCTGCGCCCGGTAGGGGCCGGGCAGTTCCTCGACGGTCAGCCGCACCAGGCCGTCGACCTGTGCGCGCCGCCGTACCAGCCGTCCGACCGGTGTGCCGTGCTCGCGCAGCAGCTCGGTCTCGCCGACTCCGGGCAGCCGGAACGCCCGCTGCACCCCTTGGCCGGTCAACTCCTGGACGGGGACCAGAAGTTCGATCCGCTCTTCGACGCCCTCGTCCCAGTCGACGAGCACCCGGTCGGTGAGCTCCAGCCGTTCCACCGGTTCGAAGCCGCCGGTGGCGGTGGCCTGTTCGACGGTGCGCCGCTGGACCCGCAGGAAGCGCAGCTCGACCGCCAGCCGGTCCTCGCCGCGGGCCTCCATGACGCACTCGGTGCGCTGGTGGGAGTGCTCGCCGCCCTGCGCGGTGTACTCCGGCGGCACCAGCACGCCGAACTGCCAGCGCAGCCGGTTCTTCGCCGCCGAGGCGCGGTACGGGTAGAGCACGTAGCCCTCCAGCAGCACCGCGTCGGCGATCTGCCGGGCGGCCGCGAAGCCGCGTTCGATCCCGGCCGGGAAGCCGCTCACCGGCAGGCCGCTCACCGGGGCGCCGGTCTCCGCGAGGCCGCTCACCGGACCGGCTCCGCGACCTCGGCCGCCGCCAGCAGCTCGCGCACCGTCGCCTCCCAGGAGGGCAGGGCGCGGCGGGAGCGGTAGGCCAGCAGCCCGTCCATCAGGTCGTCGGGCAGCCGCAGCCAGCCGCAGCCGGGGAAGTGCTGGTCGATCGCCTCCCGCCAGACCCGGACCGGCATCCGTACGGAGGCCTCCTTGTCCCAGGGCACCGGGGTGACCTGGAAGCCGCCGGGGCCGGCGAAGGCGGTGCCGGAGAAGAGCAGCAGCACCGGGACGTCGCCGCCGTCGAGCGCCCGGAAGTAGCGGGCGGAGGCCACCTCCAGGTCGTAGCTGCACGGCACCGGGAGGTCGGTCTCGGTCTCGCCGGTGAAGCCGGGCACCAGCAGCGGCACGGTGGCGAACTGGATCGGGTGGAGCGTGTTCGCCCAGCGTTCCCGCTCGCCGAACAGGTCGGTCAGCCGCTCGCCCTCCGGTACGGCGTAGGAGCGGCGGCCGGGCTCGATCCGCAGCTGGCACCGGAGCGCGAGGGCGTGCACCCGGGTGTCGGCCGGCGCGGTGATCCGCAGCCGGAACACCAGGGTCGGCACGGCCGCGTACGGGTCGGCGCGCACGCCGGTGCAGGTGAAGGAGAGTGCCGTCATGCCGTCACCGCCGCGGGCAGCGGGCGGGCCCGGGCGGCCAACCGGGCGAAGAACGCGTCGAGTTCGGCCCGTGCCTCGGCGCCGCCGTCGAAGCCGTGCCAGCACCGGCGCAGCCGGCCGACCAGCTCGTAGCAGACGTCGATCGGCACCAGGTAGCACTCGACCCGCCGGTCGGTGCGGCGCAGCAGCAGCGCCTCCACGTCCGGTTCCAGGGCGGCGGCCAGCCGGCTGCCGCCGAGCGCGCTCTCCCAGGTGTCCTCGTCCAGCTCGCTCTCGGTGGCGCCGGCCGGGCCGGGGTAGAAGGCGAGCAGCTGGTCCAGGACGGTGTTGCGGAACAGGAAGGCGGTGCCGACCGGGATGCCCAGCACCGACCAGGCGCGCTCGTCCAACGCGCCCGCCGGGTCGGCGAGGTAGCGGTCGGGCACGGTGCGGAAGCGGCCGCCGGCCGCGCCGGGCTGCTGGAACAGCAGTCCGCAGGCGGTGCAGGTGCAGGCCAGGGCGCGCTCCTCGACGTCCACCAGGTGGCGGTGGCCGGGCGGCAGGTCGCGGCCGCAGAAGCCGCACTGCTCGGGCCGCGGCGGCGCGGGTTCACGCAGCCGGCGCAGCAGGGCGGTGCCGTCGCGGGAGATCCGGCGGGTGTTCATCGTGCCTCCGCGGTCAGGGGCGGGCGGGTGCCGATCTGCAGCAGTTGCGGGGCGCGTTCGAGTTCCACGGCCGTCACTTCCGGGGCGTGGCAGGCGAGGGCGGCCTCGACGTCCCCCGCGCCGCAGCCGCAGCCTCCCCCGGTGCGGCGCAGCCGCAGGACGCCGGTGCCGGGGTCGAAGCCGAGCACCTCGACCCGCTCGGGCAGCGAGGCCAGGGCCCGGTCGATCCGGGCGGTGACGGGCTCGGGGTGCAGGTCGTGCAGGAGCAGCGGCCCGGCCACCGCCGGGTCGTCCAGCATCCGGTCCAGGGCGGGCGGGGGCAGCAGGGGGACGATCCTGGCCAGCCCCTGGCCGTAGAAGTCCATCAGGTCGCGGACGAGCTGTTCGCCGGCCTGCTCGGCGCCGCTGCCGGCCAGCGCGTCCAGGGCCTCCTGGATCCGCAGCCCGGTCTGCTCGGCCGTCATGCGGTGAGCCCGCTGAGGCCGGTGGGCACGTGCATGGTCTGCAGGGTGCGGCCGTTGCCGACGTACATGTGCACGCCGCAGGGCAGGCAGGGGTCGAAGCTGCGCACCGCGCGCATGATGTCGATGCCCTTGAAGTTCTCCGGGGAGTTCTCCTCGAAGATCGGCGTGTTCTGCACCGCGTCCTCGTACGGGCCGGGGGTGCCGTAGCTGTCGCGGACGCTGGCGTTCCACGGGGTGGGCGGGTAGGGGTGGTAGTTGGCGATCTTGCCGTCGCGGATCACCATGTGGTGCGAGAGCACGCCGCGCACGGCCTCGGTGAAGCCGCAGCCGATGGACTCGTCCGGCACCTCGAAGCGCTCCCAGGTCTGGCTGCGCCCGGCCCGCACCTCGTCGAGCGCCTTCTCGGCGAAGTGCAGGGCGGCGGCGGCCGCGTACGCCTGGAAGTAGGTGCGGGCGCGGTTGCGTTCGAGGGCGTTGCTCCACTGCGGGATCTTCCACTCGAAGGTGACCTCGGGCTTGGTCATCGAGCGGGGCAGGTTGATCACGACGCTGTGCCCGGTGGCCTTGACGTAGCCGATGTCGACCAGCCCGGACAGCGCGGTGGACCACAGCCGGGCGATCGGGCCCCCGCCGGTGTCCAGGGCGAGGTGGTCCTTGCCGTCGAACCAGCGCGGGGACATCACCCAGCTGTACTTGTCGTCGAAGTTCCGCTTCTGCGGCTGCGGGATGGTGTGCTGGTTCCAGGGGTGCCGGGGGTCGACCGGGTTGCCCAGCGGGTCGTGGGTGACGAAGAGCTCCTTGCCCTGCCAGTCCTCGTAGTAGGAGCTGCCGAGCAGGATCCGGATGCCGAGGTTGATCTGGGTGAGGTCGTTGGTGACGAGCTTGCCGTCCACGACGACGCCGGGGGTGACGAACATCCGCCGGCCCCAGTCCGTCATGTTGCGGTACGTGAAGTCGCAGTGGTCCGGGTCGTTGAGGCTGCCCCAGCAGCCGAGCAGGATCCGCCGCCGGCCGACCTCCTCGTAGCCGGGCAGGGCTTCGTAGAAGAAGTCGAAGAGGTCGTCGTGCAGCGGCACGACCTTCTTCATGAACTCGACGTAGCGCATCAGCCGGGTCAGGTAGTCGGTGAACAGCTGCACCGTCGCGACGGTGCCGACGCCGCCCGGGTAGAGCGTGGAGGGGTGCACGTGGCGGCCCTCCATCAGGCAGAACATCTCCCGGGTGTACCGGCTGACCTGCAGGGCCTCGCGGTAGAACTCGCCCTCGATCGGGTTGAGCGAGCGCATGATGTCGGCGATCGTCTTGTACCCGTGGTCGCCGGCGTGCGGCGCCTCGGTGCGCTCGGCGAGCTCCAGCACGCCCGGGTTGGTCTCGCGGACCATCTTCTCGCAGTAGTCGACCCCGACCAGGTTCTCCTGGAAGATGTTGTGGTCGAACATGTACTCGGCGGCCTCGCCGAGGTTGATGATCCATTCGCCGAGGTGCGGGGGCTTCACCCCGTACGCCATGTTCTGGGTGTAGACCGAACAGGTGGCGTGGTTGTCGCCGCAGATCCCGCAGATCCGGCTGGTGATGAAGTGCGCGTCGCGCGGGTCCTTGCCGCGCATGAAGACGCTGTAGCCGCGGAAGACCGAGGAGGTGCTGTAGCACTCCGCGACCCGCTTCTGCTTGAAGTCGATCTTCGTGTGGATGCCGAGGCTGCCCACGATCCGGGTGATCGGGTCCCAGGACATCTCGGTCAGGCCGCTGCCGTCGCCGGCCGCCCTGGTCGTCGGTGTTGCCATCGTGTCTGTCGTGTCCTTCGCTGAACGGGGGCGGGGGGCGGGCGGCGGCGACGGGCCGCACACCGCGGAGGTGTGCGGCCCTCCGGCGTCACCAGGGCGGGCGGTAACCCGTGGTCAGGTGGCGGCCGGTGTGGCGCCACTTCGGTTCCTTGTCGACGGTCTTCAGCGTGATCGCGCGCAGCCGGCGGATCAGCGAGCCGTACGCGCTGCTGACGCCGCTGGACACCCGCGAGCCGGGCGGCGGGTCCATGAAGGGCATGAACTTGTCCGGGAAGCCCGGCATGGTGCAGGCGATGCAGATGCCGCCCACGTTCGGACAGCCGCCGATGCCGTTGGTCCAGCCGCGCTTGGTGACGTTGCACTTGACGACCGGTCCCCAGCAGCCGAGCCGCACCAGGCACTCGGGCGTGCCGTAGTCGGTGGCGAACTGGCCCTGCTCGTAGTAGCCGCCGCGGTCGCAGCCCTCGTGCACGGTGGCACCGAACAACCAGGCCGGCCGCAGCTTGTCGTCCAGCGGGATCATCGGCGCGGAGCCGGCCAGCTGGTACAGCAGGTAGGTCAGCGTCTCGGCGAAGTTGTCGGGCTGGATCGGGCAGCCCGGCACGCAGACGATCGGCAGCCCGGCCTTGGACTTCCAGTCCCAGCCCAGGTAGTCCGGCACACCCATCGCACCGGTCGGATTGCCGGCCATCGCGTGGATTCCGCCGTACGTGGCGCAGGTGCCGATCGCGACCACACCGGTCGCCTTGGGGGCGAGCCGGTCCAGCCACTCACTGGTGGTGATGGGCTGGCCGGTGGCGGGGTCGTCGCCGAAGCCGCACCAGTAGCCCTCCTTCTTGATCTTCTCGTTGGGGATGGACCCCTCGACGACCAGGACGAACGGCTCGATCTCGCCGCGCTCGGCCTTGAAGAACCACTCGACGAAGTTGTCCGCGCCCTGGACCGGGCCGCACTCGAAGTCGATCAGCGGCCAGTGCACGGCGACCTTGGGCAGGCCGGGCAGCGCGCCGGTGACGATCTCCTCGATGCTGGGCTGCATCGCGGCGGTCAGCGAGACGGAGTCGCCGTCGCAGCTGAGGCCGGCGTTGATCCAGAGAATGTGCACCACGTCGGTGTCGGTTGTTGCAGCTGTTGCAGCTGTTGCAGCACCCATGAGGATGCCTCCTCGGGGATGGGAGCCGGACGAAATGGCTCAAAGACAGTCATAGCAACAGTCCGGACCGCCCGCCGGTCCACCCGGTCCGGCCCGGCCGCCCGGGCGCGCAAGCCGGCCGGGCCGTTCGGGTCACGTCCGGGCCGTCAGCCCGGCGGGCGCGGGGTGCTTGCGGACGAACGCGGAGCGCAGCGCGTGGTACGGCGATTCGGGGGTGAAGAACTGCCGGCGCATCACCGCCAGCTCCTCCTCCCGGTAGGCGGCGAGCGGCTTGGCCGCCTCGTCCGCCGCACGGGCGGCCTTCTTCGCGGCGATCCGCCACGGGGTGGCGGGCGAGGCGGCGAGCAGCCCGGCCAGGCGGGCCGCGGCCGGCCCGAACTCCCCCGGTCCGTGGTCCAGGACGCGGTCGACCAGGCCGATCCGCTCGGCCGCCGCGGCGGACACCGGCAGCGCCTGCTGGGTCAGCCGCTCGGCCCGCGCCGGGCCCACCCGGCGCGGGAGGGTGTACGTCCAGTACTCCGAGCCGTACAGCCCCATCAGCCGGTAGTGCGGGTTGAGGACGGAGCCCGCGCGGCACCACACCTCGTCGGCCGCCAGGGCCAGCATCACCCCGCCGGCCGCCGCGTTCCCGCCGAGGGCGGCGACCACCAGCCGGTCGGTGGTGGTGAGCACCTCGGCGACCAGGTCGTCCATCGCGGTGATGTTGGCCCAGGACTCCGCGGCCGGGTCGGGCGAGGCCTCGATCACGTTGAGGTGGATGCCGTTGGAGAAGAAGTCCCGGCCACCGCCGAGCACCAGCACCGAGGTCGGGCGGCGCAGCGCGAAGCGGTACGCCGCCAGCAGCCGGCGGCAGTGGTCGGTGGCCATCGCGCCGCCGGGGAAGGAGAACCGCAGGAAGCCCACCGGGCCCTCCTCCCGGTACTCCAGGTCCGTCCAGGTGCGCTGCCCGTCCTCCTCGGCCGTCAGCGGCGCCGGCACCTCCGGTAGCGCGGGCAGCAGGGCGCCGAGCGCCGTCACGGCCGGGAGCTTGAAGGTCTCGGGCCCGCCGGGCCGACGCCGGCGGCGCAGTTCGGGGATCCACACCGCGCCGTCGGCGGTGGCCCGGCACACCGCCCCGGCGCGGGTGGCGACCAGCTCGCCGGGGCGGCCGCGCAGCACCGGCTCGGAGTGCCCGCCGTGCAGGTACCACGCCTCGCCGGCCAGGGTGTCGAGCACCCCGGGCTGGGAGTCCGCGGCGCGGAGCCTGCGCAGGACGGCCTCGGTGGGGTCGGCCGCCCAGTCGATCCGGCGCTCCTCCTGCCGCAGGTACGGCCGTACCCGCACCGGCTCCCGCCAGGAGGGCCCGTGCTGCGGCCGCGGCGCGTACGAGCCGGCGGCGAAGCGCTCGACGGCGCGCAGCGCGGCCCGGACGGCGGCGTCGGCGACCTCGTTGCGGTACAGGTCGCTCTTGCCGAGCGCGGGCAGCCGGCAGGGCTCCCAGGCCCAGACCGGCCCGGCATCCATCTCCGCCTCGGCCTGGAGCACCGTCACGCCCCAGTCGGCGGTGCCCTCCTGGACCGCCCGGTCCAGGGAGGAGGGGCCGCGGTCGCCGGGCGGGCCGGGGTGGACGACCAGGCAGGTGAGCGCCGACCAGACGTCCTCGGGGATCGCGGTGCGCAGCATCGGCGCCAGCAGCAGGTCCGGCGCGAGGTCGCGCAGCGCGGCCCGCAGCTCCTCGTCGTCCCCGGCGAGCCGGACCTCCACGGTGTGCCGGCGGTCCCGCAGTTCGGCGTGCAGGCGCTGGCTGAGGCTGTTGAAGGCGCTGGCGAGGAGCAGGATCCGCATGTCTGGCTCCGGGGGTGCGGGCGGCCGGGATTCCGGCGATCATCGCCCCCGGCCCGGCGGCGCCCCGGCCGGTGGAGCGTGCCGCGCCGCCCGTTCACCCGAGCGGCCGCCGGGGCCAGTGCAGCGGGCCCGGTCAGCGGGCCGGGGTGAAGTCCGGCAGGCGCTCCAGGCTGTCGGCGACGGCAGCGAAGCCGTACTCCAGCATCCGCTGCTCGTACTGCTCGACGGCGGCCGGGAGTTCGGCCGTGCCCCGCTGGACGGCGGTGAGCGTGCGGGCGAGCAGGGCGGCGTCGCGCAGCGCCGTGTTGGCGCCCTGGCCGCCGCTCGGCGGCATGGGGTGGATCGCGTCCCCGAGCAGGGTGACCCGGCGGCGGCCGGCCCAGTGCGGCACCGGCTCGGCATAACGGACCGTCAGGGGTGAGCTGTTGACGACGTCGGCGGCGCGGACGAGGTCGACGAGGTCCGGGTGCCAGCCGTCGAGCAGGGCGAGCAGCTCGGCCCGCACCGTCTCCCAGGGCCGCGGACCGGCGGGCAGCGACTCGGACGGCATCACCACCCAGCGCAGATAGCTCCCGGTGTCCGGCAGCCGGACGTCGGGGGCCAGTTCCGCGGCCGCGAGCCGCGGCGGCCGGCGGAACTCCATCCGGCCGAGCAGCATGCTCGCGCGGTCGCCGTGGACGTCGGTGCCGTGGACGACGGTGCCGTAGCCGGGGACGAGGGCGGCGGACCGCTCGGTGAGCGGGGTGCGCCCGAGGACGGCGTTGCCGGGGAGGGTGACCACCCGGGCGTCGGGCAGCAGTTGGCGGCGCACCGCCGAGCCCACGCCGTCCGCGCCGACCAGCAGGTCGCCCACCGCGCGGCCGCCGTCGCCGAGGTGCGCCTCCACCGTACCGTCCGCCCGCTCGGTGTAGCCGGTCACCGGCCTGCCGAACTCGACCCGGTCGCCCAGCCCGGCCAGCAGCAGCCGGCGCAGCACGTACCGGTCGGTGGCGGTGCCCTCGTCGACGCCGCCGAGCCGGCGCAGCTCGCGCAGCTCCTGGTCCACCACCCGCCGTTCGCCCGCCAGCGGACCGGAGACGGCGGCCAGCAGGGCGTGCAGCCGCTCCGGCAGGCACGCGTGCAGAGCGGCCAGGCCGTGGGCGTTCAGGGCGATCCGGAAGCCCTGGTAGCGGCTGTCCGGGCCGTCCTCCCGCTCCAGGACCCGGACGTCCACGCCCGCCCGCAGCAGTCCGTGCGCCAGGCAGAGCCCGCCGAGTCCGGCCCCGGCCACCAGTACCTTCATGTCCCGCTCCCCTGTCCGTCCCGCCGATCGCGGCCTCTGTCACGGCGTCGATCGGTGCGCCGACCGTGCCGTCGGGGTCGAGCCTGCCGCAGCGGGCCGGCCCGGGGTCAGTGAATTCTGTGGCCGGAAGTGGATGACAGAAGTCACCGGTCCGGCCGGGCGGGCGCGGCCCGTACCATGACGGATTCGAACGCAAGCGCTGCGAGGAGAGGAACGGGACGTGCGCGGGGGCGAACTGGTGGGCGGTCTGGGGCGGCTGGTCGGGGCGGCGACGGGCGCGGCGGCGCAGGCCGCCGCCGGGCTGGGCGAGGCCGGGCGACAGGTGGTCCGGCGGGGCGGGCAGGGAGCGGCGGCCGGCGGGCGGTGGGTACACACCGCCCTCGCCTCCGTCGCGCCGCCGGCGGTGCCGGCCACCGAGCCGTGGAAGCTCTCGGTGGGCACCCTGATCGGCCGCCACCCTCTCACCCCGGCCGTGGTGCACAAGCTGCTCGGGCTGCTCGACGGCCTCGGCGCCGTCCACCTGGGGCCGTCGAAGGCCGGCTTCGACGGCGAGGAGATCGAGTGGGACAAGGTCGTCGAGATCCGCACCCGCAACGCCTTCGAGGTGCTGACCACCACCGCCCTGGAGCAGGAGGTGGACCGGATCCGGGAGCTCCTTCCGCCGGTGCCGGGCCGCAAGTGGGTCGTCACCAAGGCCGGTGAGGCGCTGACCACCGTCGTCCTCGCCGCCCTCGAACGCGCCTCGGCCGACCAGCGCCTGGACGAGCTGACCGTCCCGGCCAGGATCGTCCACCGCGGCCTGCTCGGCCGTCAGCGCACCCTGGACGCGGGCGCCTTCGCCGCGGCGGTGCTCGTCGTCACCGACCGGGCCGGCGAGAGCCTGATCGCCACCGCCCGCAAGCGCGGCATCCCGGTCCGGCCCGCCGAGGAGCTCTCCGGGCCGACCGACGCCGCCCGGGTCGCGGCGCTGCGGGAACGCACCGACTCCGTCGCCCGGCTGCTCGGCCGCATCGAGCAGAGCGACCCGGAGGCGCCGGACGCCGTCGAGGCGGCTCCGCAGCCCCCGTTGTCGCTCGACAAGGGTGCGGGCGACAACGGCGGCGCACCCCACGGCGGTTGAGCCCCGGGCCGGGCGGCGGCGGTCAGTGGCCGCCGCGCGGCTCCTCGCAGCCGGTGCCCTCCGCGTAGCCGGCGAAGGCCTCCACCGTGGTGGCCTCGCCGGCCGTCGAGCCGGACAGGCAGAGCCCGGTGGCGTCGATCAGGAACTCGCCGCCGCGCTGGACCTTGACCTTGTCGGCCGGGTAGCCGAGGCCGACGAGCGCCTTGCGGATCCCGTCCGGGTCGACCTGGTAGCGGGCCCGGACGGGTTCGAGCGCGGCCTTGATCCGTCGGACGGCCTCCAGGCCCTCGCAGCGGCGCTCGCCGTGCAGCGGGAGCGGCGCCTTGAAGGCGTGGTTCTCGGCGTAGTGGTCGGTCACCGGGCCGGTCGCCTCCGCGTTGCTCGCGGTCGCGGTCGGGGTCCTGGTCGGCGTCTCGCCCGGGCAGGGGTGGTCCCCCTGGGCGGTCGCCACCGCGGTCGCGGCCGGCGTCCGCGCGGCCGTTCCGCCGGGCGCGTCCACGTGCGTCGTCCCGCACCCCGCCGCCAGTACGGCCAGGGCCGCCACCGCCGGGATCCGGAGGCGCCCCCACCTGGTCCTGATCGTCGTCATCCCGCGATGATGCCCCGGCGGCGGGCCCCACGTCATCCCGGAGAGGCCCGCCCCGAGCTGACCAGCCCGATAATCCCGACGGGCCGGCGCGCCGCTCGGCTAGCCTCGGGGATCATGACCTGGTTGCCTGCCGATTTCGTCCACCCCGTCCACGTTCCGCTCCCCGGGGGCGGTTACCACCTGCGTCCCATCGCCGGGACCGACACCGAGCTCGACTACCCGGCCGTGATGGGCTCCCGGGAGCGGCTCTGGTCCATCTACGGCGAGGCCTGGGGCTGGCCGTCGGCCACCATGAGCTACCAGGCCGACTTCGACGACCTGGTGCGGCACGAGCGGGAGATCGCCGCCCACGAGTCGTTCAACTACGCGCTGTTCGACGAGGCGGAGACGGCCCTGCTCGGCTGCGTCTACATCGACCCGCCCCAGAAGGCCGGTTCGGACGCCGAGATCTCCTGGTGGGTGGTGGACGACCGGGTCGGCACCGAGCTGGAGCGGGCGCTGGACGCCCTCGTCCCGCGCTGGATCGCCGAGCAGTGGCCGTTCCGGCAGCCCTGCCTCATCGGCCACGAGGTCTCCTGGAAGGAGTGGCTGGCCCGCCCGGCCGCCGACGCCTGAGCCGCATCGCCCCCGCCTGATGCGGGCGGCTCCCGTCACCGCGCCAGGACGGCCTTCAGTGTCCGCGCGGTGGCCCGGGGGAAGGCGGTGTTCCCGTTGTGGCCGCCGGGGAGGACGGCCGGCTCCGCGCCCAGCAGCTCCGCCAGCGCCACCGCGCAGCGGCGGGTGTGGACGGCCGGCCCGGTGCTCTCACCGACGGCCGGGACGATCCGGGTGCCACCGGCGGTCGCGGCGGCCCGGGCGATCGCGGCCGGGGCGAGGCCGTCCGTCGTGACCGCCGGGAACTCCGTCCCGATGAAGAACCCGAAGTTCGCCAGCCGGCGGGGCGTCAGGGGCTGCGGGGTGAGGCCCTCCTCGGTCCGGTCGTGCGCCGGGTCTATCCCGAGGTGCCGGGCGATCGCCGGGAAGGCGGCGGCCGCGCCCCCGTCGAGGTAGGCCTTCCGGATCTCCGTCAGCTCGGCCACGTGCTCCGCCCGTCCGTCCGCCGGCAGCAGGTTCGGCACGACGGGCTCGTGGGCGATGAGTGTGTCCAGCACGCCCGGGTACCGCACGGCGACCTGGAGGCCGATGGCCGCACCCATGCTGAACCCGGCCATCAGCGCCGGCCCGTCGGCCACCTCGGCGAGCAGCCGGGCGACGTCGTCGGCGTGGTCGGCCATGGTGACGGGGGCGTCCGGCCGGTCGAGGGTGCTGCGGGACAGGCCCCGGCGGTCGTAGGTGACCACGGTGAAGGTGTCGACGAGGTGCGGGACGAGGTCGACGGTGCGGTCCGCGTCGCCCTCGCCGCTCTGCGCCAGCAGCAGCACCGGCCCGCTGCCCTCGACCCGGTAGTGCAGCGTGGCGCCCGGGACGGCGAGCGTACGGACGGTGGCTGCGGTCGGGCTGGTGGTCATGGTGTGGTTCCCCTCGGTCGGTCGCGGGCGGCGCTTCCCGCCCGGCATGACGACAATAATCCATCGAAGTAGATACATCAAGATAGATGCATCGATCTCGATGTACTCTTGCGGGCATGAACGGAGTAGAGCTCTTCCTCCTGGGCCGCACCCTGATGAAGATCGGCGAACAGGCGATGCCCGAACCGGACCGGCCCGAGGCGGCGGCCCGCGGCTCCGTCCGCCCGGTCCTGGTCACGCTCGGCGACGTCCTCGCGCACCCGGGGGCGACCGTCGGGGAGATCGCCGCCCGCACCGGCCTGCCGCAGAGTCAGGTCTCCACCGCCGTCGCCCGCCTGGTCGAGGCGGGCTCGGTCGACACCGAACCCGACCCCGCGGACCGCCGCCGCCGGCTCGTCCGCGCCGCCGCCCAGCCGTCCGCCCGGGTCGCGGAAGTCCGCTCCACGACCATCGACGACGCCCTCACCGCGGCCCTCGCCGGCCCCGACGGCACCGCCCCGGACCCGCGACTGCTGCACGAGGTCTCCACCGCCCTCGACACCCTGGCCCGCCACCTCACCCCCACCGCCGCGCGCCCGCGCTGAAGCGCCGCCGGCCGGCCGGACGCCGCGGGCCCGTACCCGTTCCCGTTCCCGTTCCCGTTCCCGCACCCGTTCCGCCGTCGGAGTGATCTGCCGCCGCGCGCCACGGGAACGGCAGCGCTCGTACCGCTCCGCGCGCGGCGGCTCCCACTAGGTTGCCTGGCGTGGACGAAACCAGGGCGTCGGGCGGGCGCGAGCCGTCGGCCGGCGAGCGCGCGGCGGTCGGTCTGGACAAGCGGCTGCCGGTCATGGAGGCGGGGCGGGAGCTGCTGCGCAAGGTGTTCCCGGACCACTGGTCCTTCCTGCTGGGCGAACTCGCCCTGTACGCCTTCGTCGTCCTGCTGCTGACCGGCGTCTACCTGACCTTCTTCTTCGACCCGAGCATGAGCGAGGTCGTCTACGACGGCGCCTACCTGCCGCTGCGCGGCGTACGGGTGTCCGAGGCGTACGCGTCGACGCTGCACATCAGCTTCGAGGTGCGGGGCGGACTGCTGATCCGCCAGATCCACCACTGGTCGGCGCTGCTGTTCGTCTCGGCGATCGGCGCGCACCTGCTGCGGGTGTTCTTCACCGGGGCCTTCCGCCGGCCGCGCGAGCTCAACTGGGTCATCGGGGTGACACTGTTCAACCTCGCGCTGCTGGAGGGGTTCTCCGGCTACTCACTGCCGGACGACACCCTGTCGGGCACCGGGCTGAGGATCGCCGAGGGCGTCCTGCTCTCGGTGCCGCTGGTCGGCACCTATCTGACCTTCTTCGCCTTCGGCGGCGAGTTCCCCGGCCACGACATCGTCCCCCGGCTGTTCAGCCTGCACGTCCTCCTGGTGCCCGGCCTGCTGCTCGCCCTGGTCGGGGCCCATCTGACGCTGGTGGTGGTGCTGAAGCACACCCACTGGGCGGCCCCCGGCCGCACCAACCGCAACGTCGTCGGGATGCCCTTCTTCCCGCAGTTCCTCACCCGTACGGTGGGCCTGACCTTCGCGGTGGCCGGCGTCATGGCGCTGTCGGCCTTCCTCGCGGAGATCAACCCGGTCTGGCGCTACGCCTCCTACCGGCCCGACGTGGTGGCGGCCGGCGCCCAGCCGGACTGGTACATCGGCTTCATCGAGGGCGCCCTGCGGCTGATGCCGGGCACCGAGACCCGGCTGTTCGGGCACACGGTGTCCTGGAACGCCTTCCTCCCGGCCCTGGTCGTACCCGGACTGCTGTTCGCGGTGCTCTACGCCTACCCCTTCGCCGAGCGGTGGCTCGACCCCGACATCGGCGAGCACCACCTGTGCGACCGGCCGCGGAACAAGCCCACCCGCACCGGGCTGGGCGTCGCCGGGATCACCGCCTACGCGGTGCTGCTGGTCGCCGGCGGCAACGACGTGATCGCCTACACCTTCGGCCTCACGGTCGAGGCGCTCACCCTCGTCCTGCGGGCTGCCCTGATCGTGCTGCCGCCTGTCGCCTTCCTGCTCACCCGGCGGCTCTGCCTCGCCCTGCAGGCCAGGGACCGCGACCGGCTGCTGAAGGGCGACGAGATCGGTCGGATCGACCAGTCCCACGACGGCGGCTTCACCGGGCACCACCGCCCGCTGCCCGCGGACGAGCGGTTCGTGCTGCTGGCCCGGTCCTCGCCTACCCCGCTCCCGGCGGCGGACGGGGCGCCCCGGCGCGCGCGGGTGCGCGCCGCCGCGAGCTCCTGGTTCTACCGCGACCGGGTCGAACTCCCCTCCACGGAAGCGGAGTCGGCGCACATCACGGGCGTCCTCACCGCCCCCGCCCACCCCGCCGCCCCGGCCGACCAGCCTCCCCCGCCCGACCGGACCGGCCCGGTCCGCCGGCTGCTCCGCCGGCTCACCCGCCGTCGTGGTCGCGGTACTGGAAGATGAAGCCGAACACCGCGTACCCGAGCACCAGCGCACCCACGACGACCAGCCACCGGGCGAAGACCAGGCCGAGCGCGAGGACCGTCACGCCGACCGCCGTCAGCGCCGGATAGCCGCTGCGGGCCGGGAAGAACCCCACCGGGCCCGCGGCCTCCGCGATCTCGGCGTCCCCGCGGTCCTGCGCCCGGCCGCCGCCGCGCCGCCGGTGCTGGACGAACCAGAACAGCGCGATCAGCCCCGACATCAGGAACGCCACCGCCAGGATCGCCTTGCCGGCGGGCTCCCGCGCCCAGAAGCCGTAGACCAGCCCGGTCACCGCGAAGAACGCCGCCATGCCGGCGAACAGCCACCCCTCCGCCTTCATCGCCCGGCCCCCCGCCCGCCGGTACGGCCGGAGGCCCCGCTCGACGACTCCTCCGTCTCCACCTCCGGGTGGTGCAGGTCGAAGGCCGGCGACTCGGAGCGGATCCGTGGCAGCGCCCGGAAGTTGTGGTGCGGCGGCGGACAGGACGTGGCCCACTCCAGCGAGCGGCCCCAGCCCCACGGGTCGTCCTCGGTGACCTTCTCGCCGTACCTGGCGGTCCTCCAGACGTTGTAGAAGAACGGCAGGTTGGAGGCCCCCAGGAGGAAGGAGCCGGCCGAGGCGCACACATTGAGGGCGGTGAAGCCGTCCACCGCCAGGTAGGTCGCGTAGCGGCGCGGCATGCCCTGGACGCCCAGCCAGTGCATCACCAGGAAGGTGGTCTGGAACCCGACGAACAGGATCCAGAAGTGCGCCTTCCCGAGCCGCTCGTCGAGCAGCTTCCCGGTCAGCTTCGGCCACCAGAAGTAGAACCCGCCGAAGGTCGCGAACACCACCGTGCCGAACAGCACGTAGTGGAGGTGGGCCACCACGAAGTAGCTGTCGGAGACGTGGAAGTCGATCGGCGGCGCGGCCAGCAGCACCCCGCTCAGCCCGCCGAACAGGAAGGTCACCAGGAAGCCGACCGACCACAGCATCGGGGTCTCGAAGGACAGCGAGCCGTCCCACATCGTGCCGATCCAGTTGAAGAACTTCACCCCGGTCGGCACGGCGATCAGGAACGACATCAGCGAGAAGAAGGGCAGCAGCACCTGGCCGGTGACGAACATGTGGTGCGCCCACACCGACATGGACAGCGCGGTGATGGCGATGGTCGCGCCGATCATCCCGTAGTAGCCGAACAGGGGCTTGCGGCTGAACACCGGAATGATCTCGCTGACGATGCCGAAGAACGGCAGCGCGACGATGTAGACCTCCGGATGGCCGAAGAACCAGAACAGGTGCTGCCAGAGCAGTGCCCCGCCGTTCGCCGCGTCGAAGGCGTGCGCGCCGAACTTCCGGTCCGCCTCCAGACAGAGCAGCGCGGCCGTCAGCACGGGGAAGGCCAGCAGCACCATGACGGAGGTGAACAGCACGTTCCAGGTGAAGACCGGCATCCGGAACAGCGTCATACCGGGCGCCCGCAGACAGGTGATGGTGGTGATGAAGTTGACCGCGCCGAGGATGGTGCCGAGGCCCGCCACCACCAGGCCGAACGCCCACAGGTCCCCGCCCGCGCCCGGCGAGAACAGCGGCCCGTTCAGCGGCGCGTACGCGAACCAGCCGAAGGCGGGCGCCCCCTGGGTGGTGAGGAAGCCGCTGAGCACCGTCAGTCCGCCGAGCAGGAAGGCCCAGTAGGTGAAGGCGTTCAGCCGGGGGAAGGCGACATCCGGCGCCCCGATCTGCAGCGGCATGATCGCGTTGGCGAACCCGGCGAAGGTCGGAGTGGCGAACAGCAGCAGCATGACCGTGCCGTGCATGGTGAACATCTGATTGAAGCGCTCGTTCGACAGGAAACCCGTGTCGGGCCCCATCAGTTGAGCGCGCATCAGGAGCGCCAGTACCCCGCCGACCAGGAAGAAGCCGAACGCCGTCGCCAGGTAGAGGTTCCCGATCACCTTGTGGTCGGTGGTGAACAGCCAGCGCAGCAGCGTGCTGCCCCGGCGGACCCTGGCCCGGGTACGACGCGACGCGGTGGACGTGGCGCTCATGGAACCTCCGCAGCGGAGCCGGTGACGCCCCCGGGCGGCGTCGCCGGCACCCCCCGCACCCGGCGGAGGGCCCACCCCCGCGAGCCATCGCCGACCCTAGCGGCGACCGCCCGGCCCACCGGGGCGCCACGCGGTGCGGCGCCCCGGTGGGGCGGAGGCTCAGCGCTCGCGCAGGTCGGGGACGACCTCGCGCAGCCGCTCGGCGCTGATCGCGCCCGCGCGCAGCAGGACGGGCACCTCGCCGGTGACGTCCACGATCGAGGACCCCACGGCGGCCTCGGTCCGGCCACCGTCGAGGTAGACGGCCACCGAGTCGCCCAGCATCTCCTGAGCCGCGTCGCAGTCCTGCGGCGAGTCCTTCCCGGTCAGGTTGGCGCTGGAGACGGCCAACGGACCGGTGGCGTTGAGCAGTTCGACGGCGACCGGGTGCGCGGGCATCCGGACGGCGACCGTTCCGCCGGTCTCGCCGAGGTCCAGCTCGACCGACGGCAGGTGGCGGGCGACCACGGTCAGCCCGCCCGGCCAGAACGCGGCCACCAGGGCCCGGGTGCGCTCCGTCACCTCGACCAGTTCGTCCAGGCCCTCCGGGGAGCCGACCAGGACGGGCGAGGGCATGTTCCGGCCCCGGCCCTTGGCCGCCAGCAGCCGGGCGACCGCCTCCGGTACGAAGGCGTCCGCGCCCACTCCGTACACCGTGTCCGTGGGCAGCACGACGAGTTCGCCACGGCGCACCGCGGCCACGGCCTCGCGCAGCCCGGCTGCGCGCTCGGACGGGTCCGAGCAGTCAAAACGACGAGTCATCAGGGATCTCCACCAGCGGGCCGCCGGCCCGCACCGTTCACGCGGCCCGGCCACCTCACCGGCCGGGCACGACCCGGCCAGCCTACCGGGCGGCCCCCGCTCCCCCGTCGAGCCCTCCGCCGCTCGGGTGGAACACCCCGGCGCCGGACCGCGCCGGGCCGCCGTCCTCGGGGGCGGGCGGCACCGGGCGGACGTAGGTTGCGCACATGACCAGTGACGAGACGATCCCGGCCGTGGGCGTGCGCCCGCTGGACGAGGTGTTCGCCGCGATCGACACGGCCAACCGACGCCCCCGGCCGTGGACCGGCTTCGAGCACGGCGTGCTGGGGGCCTACCGGTGGGCCGCCGGGGCCCAGATCGCGGCGCCGGTCACCGCCACGGCCGCGGTCGGCACCGCCGAACCGTGCCGGGCACAGCTGCTGGCGGAGTGCCAGGCCGCCGCCGTACGCCTGCGCCGGGCCCTGACCCAGGGCACGGACCACGCCTACGTGCTCGGCGCCCACCAGGCACTGGCCTGGCTCTGCGGGCTGCACGAGGACTGCCCCTGAGGGTGCGGGCCCGTCCGTCCCGGTCTCATAGGTCGGGGCTTCGCGGGCCGGAGGTTTCGCGGGACGGGGTTTCCCGGGCCCGCCCCGGCGGCCATATCCTTGCGGCGTGGAAACCGGCCCGGCGACGGCGCGGCAGTGGACCTTCCTGACGAACCACGCCCGCGTACTCGTCCAGATCGCACGCGACCCCGGCATCCGGGTGCGCGACATCGCCGCCCAGTGCCTCCTCACCGAGCGCGCGGTGCAGCGGATCATCGCCGACCTGGAGGAGGCCGGCTACCTGACGCACGAACGGCGCGGCCGCGCCAACCACTACAGCGTGATCGACGGCAAGCAGCTGCGGCACCCGGCCGACGCCGGTCCGACCGTCGCCGAGCTGCTCGCCGTGCTGTTGCGCTGAGCCGTGCCGGTGCGCTGGTGAGCTGAGCGGTGCTGTCGCACTGCTGAAGGGGGATCGGTCAGTAGTAGTGGCGGCGTCCGCCGACGGCGTGCCCGAGGGCGCCGACCACCCACAGGACCACACCGATGAGCAGCAGCACGATCCCGATGGTCCAGAGGATCGAGATGCCGGTGACGAAGCCGATGATGAGCAGGATGACACCGAGGACGATCACGGGAACCTCCCTGGTTCGATGAGGGGCGGGTGACGGACGGTCTCGCGGCCGCCCGTCCGGGCCCCGGTGCACAGCCCCGCGTCTACCGCCACGGCACCGGCGCAAACCCCGTGGGCCGCGGCGGTTTCGGTGCCGGGTCACCGGCGGTGGCGGCCGCCGCTCCGGCGTAGGGCTCCCGGGACGGGCGGGGGCGGGTGCGGAGTGATTCGCGCGGGCTCCTCCGGGTACACGCATGCGCGCAACGCCCCCGGACGAGGAAGGTGCGCGATGACCGTCCCGACGCCCCCGGACCCGGACACCCGGCCGGTCCCCCACCCGAACCCCGCGCCGGGGCCGGGCGGTCCCGATCCGGCACCGCCGCCGATACCGCCGTTCCCGCCGCCCGAGCCGTTCCCGGACGATCCCGGCCCGGTGCCGCTCCCCCTGCCGGACGCCGGACGGGCGGCGAACGGCGCCTCGGGGGCGTCCGGGGCGCCGGGGGCGTTCGGCGGGAGCGCGGCGCAGGCGTCCAGCAGGGTGCGCATGATCCGGTCGGCGAGGGCGACGGTGTCCTCGGGCGCGCGGTAACCGGGGACGGGGGTTCCGTAGACCAGGAAGTACCGCTGGGGGTCCGCCAGGGCCCGGCCGCGCAGGGCGCGGGCGAGCCCGGCGAGGTCGGCACCGTCGGCGGCGGCGTCGGCGAGGGTGTCGGCCAGGCTCCGGTAGGCGTCCCGGACGAGTTCGGTGATCAGCTCGTCGCGGCCGGCGAAGTAGCGGTAGAGCGTCGACGCCGCCGTCCCCGCGGCGACCGGCATCCTCCGCCAGGGCCTCGAAGGCCGGCTGCACGACCTGAAGACCACCCCCGAGGCCCGCCCGCAGACGGACTGAACGGCACCACGCGGCGCACGCCCCCGCGCCCGTCGGCCGGGTTCAGGCCCGCCGGACCCGGACGCCGCAGTCGGCGATGGCCCGCTCCTCGGCGTCCGGGAGCCCGGCGTCCGTCACCAGGTCGTGGACGTCGGCGAGCGGGCAGATCGAGGCGAAGGTGACCCGGCCGACCTTGGTCCGGTCGGCGAGGACGACCGTACGGGCACTGCTGCGCAGGAAGGCGCGGTCGGTCTGGGCCTCCATCTCGTCGTGGGTGGTGCAGCCCTGACGGACCGTCAGACCGTCCACGCCGATGAAGGCGAGGTCGAGGTGGTAGCGCTGGAGCGTGCTCTCCGCGGCCGGGCCGACCAGCTCGTAGCTCGCCGTCCGGGCGATGCCGCCGATCACGACCAGGCGGATCTCGGGACGCACGATCAGCTCGGCCGCGATGTTGACGGCGTTGGTGACCACGGTGACGTTGCCCCGCTCGGCCAGCACCCGGGCCAGCTCCGTGGCGGTGGTGCCGCCGGTCAGGCCGACCACGGCGCCCTCCGGCACCAGGTCGGCCGCCGCCCGGGCGATCCGCTTCTTCTCGTCCGGCTGCTTGCCGCTGCGGTGCCGCAGCGGGAGTTCGAGGTTCACCGAACCGGTCACCGCACCGCCGTGGGTACGGTGCAGCAGGCCCTGCTCGTGCAGTTCCTGCAGATCGCGGCGCACGGTCGCGCCCGACACGCCGAGCAGCTCGGAGAGCGCGTGCACGTCCGCGCTCCCGGCCTCGGCGATGTGCGACAGGATCCGGGCGGCACGATCAGCTTTGAGCATGGACGGAGTGTAGGTCAGGCCCGGCGGCCGGGCCCAACAGCCGGGTGCTCCACCGGAGGAGCGGAGTCGGAGCCGGAATCGGCGCCGGAACCCGAACCGGAGGCAATCTGCTCATTCGCGATTAGAATTCCCAGTATTCGCACAACAGTGAGCATCCTGGGAGCGGGAACATGACCGTCACGGACCGTATCGCCCTGGCCGGAGCCCGCCTGGTCCTGCCCGGCGGCGTCGTCGAGGGCGACCGCCTGTCCGT
>NZ_BNBY01000020.1:0-108657 GCF_014656195.1 Kitasatospora xanthocidica
GGCCGCACCGGTGTTCCGGTGCGGCCGCCCGCCGTCCGTGCGATGCCTGGCCGGGGGAACCGGCCGCGGCCCGTCGTCAGCCCAGGGCCGCTCCGCTGCCGGCGATGACCTCGGGCCGCAGCAGGGCGGCGAGCTTCTCCGCCGGGAGCAGGCCCTTCTCCAGGACGAGTTCGGCCACGCCCCGGCCGTCGGCCAGGGCCTCCTTGGCGATGGCGGTGGCGGCCGTGTACCCGATGTGCGGGTTGAGCGCGGTCACCAGGCCGATGGAGTTCTCGACGGTCGCGCGCAGCGCCTCGGTGTTGGCGGTGATGCCGACCACGCAGCGCTCGGCGAGGGTGAGGCAGGCCGCGCGCAGGTGGGTGACGGACTCCGACAGCGAGTGCAGGATGATCGGCTCGAAGGCGTTGAGCTGGAGCTGCCCGGCCTCGGCGGCCATGGTGACGGCGACGTCGTTGCCGATCACCTCGAAGGCGACCTGGTTGACGACTTCGGGGATCACCGGGTTGACCTTGCCCGGCATGATGCTCGAACCGGCCTGCACCGGCGGCAGGTTGATCTCGCCGAGGCCCGCGCGCGGTCCGGAGGACAGCAGCCGCAGGTCGTTGCAGGTCTTGGACAGCTTGACGGCGACGCGCTTGAGCACGCCGGACATCTGGACGAACGCGCCGCAGTCCTGGGTCGCTTCGACCAGGTTGGCCGCGGTGACCAGGGGCAGCCCGGTGATGTCGGCGAGGTGGCGCCGGGCCGATTCGGCGTACCCGGCGGGGGCGTTGAGCCCCGTGCCGATCGCCGTCGCGCCGAGGTTGATCTCCTGGATCAGCTCGACGGCTTCCGCGAGCCGGCTACGGTCCTCGTCGAGCATGACGGCGAAGGCGGAGAACTCCTGCCCGAGCGTCATCGGTACGGCGTCCTGCAGCTGGGTGCGGCCCATCTTCAGCACGTCGCGGAACTCGGCGGACTTGGCCGCGAAGGCGTCCTGGAGGACGGCCATCGCGTCGAGCAGGCCGCGCACCGCGTAGACGGTCGCGATCCGGACGGCCGTCGGGTAGACGTCGTTGGTGGACTGGCCGAGGTTGACGTCCTCGTTGGGGTGCAGGTGCCCGTACTCGCCCCTGGCGTGGCCCAGCAGCTCCAGCGCCCGGTTGGCGACGACCTCGTTGGCGTTCATGTTGGTCGAGGTGCCGGCGCCGCCCTGGATGACGTCGACGACGAACTGGTCGTGCAGCTTCCCGCCGCGGATCTCGCGGCAGGCGCCGACGATCGCGGCGGCCTTCCGCGGCTCCAGCAGGCCGAGCTCCTCGTTGGCGAGGGCGGCGGCCTCCTTCACGGCGGCCAGGGCGTCGATCAGGTGCGGGTACGCGGAGATGGGCGTGCCCGTGATGGGGAAGTTCTCGGTGGCGCGCAGGGTGTGGACGCCCCAGTAGGCGTCGGCGGGGACGTCGCGGTCCCCGAGCAGGTCGTGTTCGCTTCGGGTGGCGGCGGTCATGCGGGTCCTCTTCCTGAGGTGGGGTGGTCTGGGGCGGCGTGTCAGGCGGGAGCGGGTACGGCGGGCGGGTCCATCGCCGCCACCGGCCGGATGCCGCCGACGGTCCGGCCGCCGCCGGTCGTCGGCTCCCCGGCGAAGGCCGTCAGCAGCCTCGGGTCGACTCCGGCCCGGGCCAGGGCGGCGGCGGCCACCGGGACGCGCGCCCGGTCCGCCCCGTCGGCGATCTTCACGGCGACGGCTCGGCCGTCCGGGAGCGCGGCGATCTGGACGCCCTCGAAGCCGTCCTTGGCGATCAGCCCGGGCACCGCGCGCATCAGCTCGGCCACGTCCCGCCCCGCGCCGGAGGCCATTTCCGGGTGGCCGCGCAGCGCGTCCGCCACCCGCCGCTCGGCCGTGCCCGGCGCCCCCGTGGCGATGCGGGCGGCAGCGCGGGCGAGGCCGTGCAGGGAGACCGAGAACAGCGGGGAGCCGCAGCCGTCCACGGTGACGTTGGCGGTGTGCTGCCCGGTGAGCTCCTCGACGGCCTCGGCGATCGCCCTCTGGAGCGGGTGGGCCGGGTCGAGGTAGCTGTCCGGGGGCCAGCCTTTGAGCACGCAGAGGTACAGCATCGCGGCGTGCTTGCCGGAGCAGTTCTGGGCGAGCCGGGAGGGCCCGCGGCCCTCCCGGACCCAGGCGTCCCGTACGGCCGGGCCGTACGGCAGGTCGGGGACGTTGCGCAGGTCGTCCTCGGTGAGGCCGGCCAGTGCGAGGATCCGGCGGGCCCCGGCGAGGTGGCGTTCCTCGCCGGAGTGGCTGCCCATCGCCAGGGAGAGCAGGTCGCCGTCGAGCGGCAGCCCGGCCCGCACCATGGCGACGGCCTGCACGGGCTTGAGCGCGGACCGCGGGTAGCAGGCCGCCTCGATGTCGCCGGTGCGGAACCGCGGTTCGCCGTCGGCGCCGAGGACGACGACGGAACCGTAGTGGATCCCCTCGACCAGGCCGCCGCGTATGACGTGGGCGACGGGCGCGTGGAGGGGCTCACGGATCGGGGGCGCGTCCGCGAGGGAACTGCTGAGCATCACTGCCTCGTTCGATGGTGGGGGTTGCTTCGGCCGGCGGCCAGGATCACGAAGTCCTGTCGGCCGCCGGTGTTCTGACTGACAGTCAGGAACGCTCGTCGCTCGCGGCGCGGGCGAGGCCGCGGCGGACCGCGTACCAGCCGGCGACCAGTGCCGCGGCGATCAGCGGCACGCAGAGCACGGTGGTGCGCGCGGCACCGCCGTCGGCGTACATGAGGACCAGGACCGAGGCGAGGAAGGCGAGCGTCACGAGCTCGGTCCACGGGGAGCCCGGCAGCCGGTAGCCGGGGCGGGTGAGCTCGCCGGCCTGGGTCTTGCGCCAGAACAGGAGGTGGCAGACCATGATCATGCCCCAGGTGGCGAGGATGCCGATCGCCGCGAGGTTGAGCACGATCTCGAAGGCGTCGGCCGGGACCACGAAGTTGAGGCCGACACCGAGGACGCACATGCCGCTGGTGAGCAGGATGCCGCCGTACGGCACCTGGCTGCGGCTCATCCGCGCGGTGAAGCGCGGAGCGGAGCCGTTGACCGCCATCGAGCGCAGGATCCGCCCGGTCGAGTAGAGGCCGGAGTTGAGCGAGGACATGGCCGCGGTGAGGACGACCAGGTTCATCACGCTGTCGGCCGCCGGGACCCCGACGTGGGAGAGCACGGTCACGAACGGGCTCTGGCCGGCGGTGTACTTGTTCCACGGCATCAGCATCGACAGCAGGACGACCGAGCCGACGTAGAACAGGCCCACCCGCCACATGATCGAGTTGATCGCCTTCGGCATGATCTTCTCGGGGTTCTCGGTCTCCCCGGCCGTGACGCCGACCAGTTCGACGGAGGCGTAGGCGAACACCACGCCCTGGACGATCAGCAGCATCGGCAGCAGGCCGTTGGGGAAGATCCCGCCGTTGTCGGTGATCAGCGACGGGCCGGGGACCGCGCCGTCCACGGGGTGCCGGGTGACGAGCAGGAAGATCCCGATGCCCATGAAGACCACCAGGGCGCTGACCTTGACGATGGCGAACCAGAACTCCAGTTCGCCGAAGATCCTCACCGAGATCAGGTTCACGGTGAGGACCACGGCCAGGGCCACGAGCGCGATCACCCACTGCGGGACGTCGGAGAACAGGTGCCAGTAGTGGGTGTACGTGGCGACGGCGGTGATGTCGGCGATGCCGGTGGTCGCCCAGTTGAGGAAGTACATCCAGCCCGCCGTGTACGCGCCCTTCTCGCCCAGGAACTCCCGGGCGTACGAGACGAAGGCGCCGGAGGACGGGCGGTACAGGACGAGTTCGCCCAGCGCGCGGACGACGAGGAACGCGAAGACGCCGCAGACCGCGTACGCGACGAACAGCGAGGGCCCGGCTTCGGCGAGGCGTCCGCCCGCGCCGAGGAAGAGCCCGGTGCCGATCGCACCGCCGATCGCGATCATGTTGACATGGCGGGGTTTCAGGGACTTGCTGTAGCCGGTGTCTCCGGCATCGACGTGACGGGTCGTGGGGAGTTGCTCGTCCTTGAGGAACTGCTCGCTCACGCCTCTGGTCTGCCTTCCGTCGGGGACTCCGCGCGCCCGGGGCGCACGATGTCGGTGAGGGTCGTCTCGACGCGGTGCAGGTGGTGCGACATGGCCGCCACCGCGTCGCGCTCGGAACCGTCGATCAGCGCCTCGACGATCGCCCGGTGTTCGCAGTTGGACTGCTCGCGCCGCCCGCCCAGTTCGTTGAGGAAGGTCGACTGACGCGCCAGCGCGTCCCGGATCTCCTCGATGACCCGGCGGAACACCGGGTTGCGGGAGGCCTCGGCCACCCCCAGGTGGAAGACGGTGTCCAGCGCGACCCACGCGGTGGTGTCGGTCTCCCGCTCCATCCGGTCGAGCAGGTGGGACAGGTGGTCCAGGTCCTCCGGGGTGCGGCGCAGCGCGGCGTACCCGGCGACCGGGATCTCGACGTGCCGACGCACCTCCAGAAGGTCGCTGGCGGCGTAGTCGCCGAAGGTGGGGTCCTCGACCGTGTTGGCCACGACGAAGGTCCCCTTGCCGGTCCGCGAGACGGTCAGGCCCATGGTCTGGAGGGCCCGCAGCGCCTCCCGCAGCACGGGCCGGCTGACTTCCAGGGTCCGGCAGAGCTCGGCCTCGGACGGAAGCTTGTCCCCTACGGCGTACTCACCGCGCTCGATGGCGCTGCGCAGGTGGCCGAACACCGCTTCCATGGCGCTGACGCGCCGCGGGACCGAGCCGCCTGTCTGGCTGTCTGACAGGTTCACGGGCCGATCCTGAGGGCTGCGGCCCGGCGGTGTCAAGAGACCGGCGCCGAGACGACGCCTCGCTGAACGTCGCCCGAACACGCGACGGAGGCTCCCCCGGCCGGGCCGGGGGAGCCTCCGTCGTCACTCCGTGCTGGTCAGGCCGGTCGACCGCCCGGGCAGGCTGCCCGGTGGTGACCGACCGGTGGTGACCGGTCGAGCGGTGACCGGCTCAGGGACGACCGGTCGAGTGGTCCACCGATCAGTCGGCCTGCTCGTCGTAGCGGCCGCGGCCGAGGCGGCGCAGGTCGAAGGACCAGATGCCGCGGCCGAAGGTGGCGGCGTAGAGCCTGCCGTCCGGGCCGGTCTTCAGCTGCTGCACCGCCGTGGTGGGCAGGTTGCGGCCCAGCACCCGGAAGTCGGTCTCACCGGGCGCGCGGTAGAAGGCGGCGAGGTCGCTGCCGAGGGCGAGGCCGCCGTTCGGCAGGAGCTTGACGGAGGTGGCGGGGACGTCGGGCAGGTTGGCCGAGACGTCGGTCCAGGTGGCGCCGCCGTCGTGGGTCTCGAAGAGGTGGCCGACCCCCGCGCCGGGGCCCTCGGTCCAGGTGCGCGAGAAGCCGTTGAAGGCGACCAGGACGTGCCGGGCGTCCTTCTCGTCCACCGCGAAGGAGGAGATGTACCGGTTCGGCAGGGTGCCGTCGACCGGCAGGTCGAGCTGGTGCCAGCCGGTGCCGTCGGTCTTGCCGACCGCGATGCCGCGGCTGAAGCCGACGTTGTTGCACGGGCCGCACCAGCCCGCGTACACGGTGCCGTCGACGGTCGCGACCGCCGTGGCGACGTGGCCGGCGCCCAGGTCGTAGGCGGAGGTCCACTCGCTGCCGCTGCGGATCGCGTACCCCTTGTGCTGGACCCAGACGTGCCGGCCGCCGGCGATCCAGGTGTTGCCGTCCTTCGGGTCGGCGGTGATCGGCGCGATGAAGCGCGCGGCGCTGGTGTCCTTGTCGGGCGGCGCGACCTCGTAGGAGGTGGCCTTGGTGGGGTCGGTCTTCCAACCGCCGTTGTTGACGGCGCAGTTCTGGGTGACCCACATGTCGAGGTAGACGTACTCCTCGGCGATGTTGCAGCCGTTGGCCGGGTCGACGAGGGTGTCGGCGCCGTCGCCGCCGAAGTTGGAGCCCATCACCTTGTCGTGGGCGCGCAGGATGGACTGGCCGTTGTCCTGCAGGCCGCCGCTGACGATCACGCCCTTGCCGGAGCGGTCCGCAGGGTCCTTGCCGACGCCGACCGAGTAGTACTGCAGGGTGTCGATGGTGCCGTCGCCCAGCGACTTCCAGTCGGTGGCGTGGCCGGAGGCGTCGGCCGCGCCGTTGACCGGGCGGCTGTAGATGCCGCCGTCGTTGCCGACGTACACGCTGGTCTTGCCCTTGTACCTGCCGAAGGCGACGGCGTGCTGGTCGGAGTGGGTGGTCTGCGAGCAGTCGCCGGTCTGCTTGGCCGGGTCGATGCTCCAGCAGGGGAAGCCGAAGTTCCAGTACGGGCCCGGGACGGTCCAGGTGGTGCCGCCGTTCTTCGTCTCCAGCACCTCCTCCAGGCCGGCGTAGACGTGGTCGGGGTCGGCCGGGTCGACCCGGAGGAACTGGTTGTACCAGGCCTGGATGCCGGGCTGGTAGCCCTCGTCCTGGAGCGCGGAGCCGGAGTTCTTCAGCTTGTCCTTGTCCGCGATCTGGGTCCACGGGCCGAAGGGGGAACCGGACGTGGAGACGTAGATGCCCTTGAGGCCGGTGTCCGGGTCGCTCGCCATGACCGCCGGGGACTGGTCGATCGCGTAGTAGCGCGAGCCGTCCGCCGAGGCGGCGAAGGTCACGTTGCCCACGTTCGCCGCGTCCGTCGGCAGGTCGCCGAGCGACCCGACGCGCTGCCAGGTGCCGTCCGCCGCCTTGCCGTAGAAGCCGTTGTAGGTGTCGCCGCCGCGCCAGCCCACCGCCAGGACCACCTTGCCCGGGTCCTTGGGGTCGATCGCGATGTCGTTGGCGATGTTCTTGTACGGCGCGGCCGGGTCCCCGGCCTTCGAACCGCCCGGCAGGTACTCGGGGTTGGGCGCGAACTCCAGCGTCCAGGGGCCGGACAGCGTGGTGGCCGAGTGGCTCCAGACACCCCGGCTGGTCGCCGCCCACACCTTGCCGCCGCCGAAGCGCAGCGCGTGGACGATGGTCGACTCCAGCTCCGCGCCGCCCACCCGCATACCGGGCTGGAACTCGCCGTGCTTGGGGTCGGGAAGCACGTACACGCCGGTTCCGACGTACGAGGTGGCGCCGGTGTTGGACTCACCGGTGGCGTACCAGAGCCGGCCGGAGCCGTCCAGGTCGAGCGTGCCGGTCGACAGGGACGGCAGTTTATCGGAGATGGACTGCCACTGGCCGCCGCCGGTGCGGGAGCGGAACACCCCGCCGTTGGCGCCGCCCGCGTAGACGTAGCCGTCGTCGTCGGCGGCGATGCCGGTGATCCGGCCGGTGACGTAGCCGGAGCCGCCGCTGGAGTTGGAGTTGACGTCGCGGTAGCGCGGGTCGTCGGAGTCGTACGGCTTGTCCGTGACGTGGTCCCAGTTGCCGCCGGTACGCGGCATCGACTGCAACTGCGCCCAGGCCGCGCCGTAGGCGCCCGGGGCGACCACGCCGGGGGCGGTGCGGGCCTCGGTGTACTGGGCGGTGCCCTCGGCGGAGTTCTCGGCCTCGTCGCCCTCGTCCTCGCCGGGGGCGTCGGCCTTGGCGGTGAAGGCCGGGCCGGCGGTGGCGCCCCCGCCCCGGACCTTCTTCGCGTGCTTCTTCCCGACCTCGGTCTGGTGCTGGGCCTGGTGCGGGCGCGGGTCGGGCGTCGCGGACGGCGCGGCGAGGGCCTGGGTGGTGGTCAGTCCGAGCGCGGTCAGGGTGACGGCGGGCAGCAGCAGCCGTCGGCGTTGCCTGGTGGGCACGATGGTGGGTCCTCCCCAGTGCGGCGGGTCGCGCGGTCGCGCCACCCGGCGGAAACACGGGGAAGCCTGCTAAGCCGATCCGGCCAAGGGAAGAGCCCTACGGTAAGAACCCGGTAATGGCCTTACGGTTTCGAACAGTTGGCATTCACCGAATGGGAACGCCGGGGTGCGGGGCGCCGGGCGCGGACGGTC
Organism: Kitasatospora xanthocidica; assembly: GCF_014656195.1. Taxonomy (GTDB): domain Bacteria; phylum Actinomycetota; class Actinomycetes; order Streptomycetales; family Streptomycetaceae; genus Kitasatospora; species Kitasatospora xanthocidica. The sequence goes on from NZ_BNBY01000020.1 coordinate 7,937, forward strand.
GCGCGCCGGGCTCCGGATGTCGACCACCCGTCACTTCCGGGGCGTGGGCCCCGGTCACCGTCCGCGCAGCCGCCGGAGGCCCGTGCGCACCGCGGCGACCGGGTCGAAGGCACCGGGACGGTCCCTGGTCAGCGGGTAGCAGGCGAACCCGATCAGGGCCGCGCTGAAGTGGCCGACGCTGGTGTAGTCCCGGCTCTGCTGGACGCCCAGGCCGTAGACGACCAGCACCCCGACGGCGTACAGGTACCGCCAGGGCCGCACGATCAGGTAGGTGAGCACCGCGACCACTCCGGCCAGCGCGTAGCTGACGCCGTAGTCGAGGGTGTAGACGGCCTTCGGCGGGGCGAGCCCGCGGTGGATCGCCCAGCCGAGCACGCCCTCGCTGAGGTAGGTCGCGCCGACGTGCGCGAGCATCGCCACCGAGATCCAGCGCAGCGTGCCGAGCCACCGCTCGGCGGGCACGTGGAAGAGGTTGTAGAGCAGGAAGTAGGACAGCCAGCCCCCGCCCGCGATCCACAGCGCGCTGGTCACCAGGACACGCACCGGTGACACCTGCAGGTGGTGCAGATTGGTCGAGCGCCGCTCCAGGATGCGGTCGGCGGTCGCCGGGTCGACGTGCCGGATCACCTGGGTGGTGACGAGCAGGATCGCCAGCCAGGCGTAGGTGCCCGGAGCGCGCCGGACGTAGGACCACACCGCCCGGGCCGCGCGGGCCCACCAGGGCCGCCGCCGCGCCTCGGAGCCCCTGACGGTGCTGCCGGCCATCGGCGCCTCCTCGACACTCCTCCCCCACCCCTGCCCCCTCACCCTCGCCCCTCCCGGCCGCGATCCGCCGCCGCAGCGGCCCGTCCGGGTGAGCCGCCGACCGCCCCCGCCGCCGCCCGCCGGCCACCCGACGACCGCCCGCCTGCCACCCGCCTGCCACCCGCCCGCCTCCCGCCGCTGACGTACGCTGGCGCCCTGACCTCCCGGCCACGACCCCTCCGGCCACGCACCGGGCGTGCCGACACCGGGAACCGCAGAGCAAGGGCAGCAGGCACGATGAGCGATCGCCTCGCGACGAGGACACCGACCGACACCGCGGCCCCCCGGCACCCCGCGCTGAGAGCGGCCGCCCGCCTGCGGTTCACCACGGCCTACGTCCTGCTGCTGACCGTCACCGCCTCCTGGCTCGCCGGCCAGGGCCACGCCGAGCGGGCCAGGTTCGTCCGGCACAACAGCAGCAACGTGCACCACATGGAAGTGGGCAAGTGGTGGACGATGTTCACCAGCGGCCTGGTGGTCGACGGGGTGCCGGCCTGGGCGGGCATCGCGGCGGTCGCCGCCGCGCTGGGGCTGGCCGAGTGGCGCTGGGGTCCGGCCCGGGCCGCGGCCGTGTTCGCGTTCGGGCACCTCGGCGCCACCCTGCTCACCGAGGGCGCGATGTGGGTGATGCTGACCGTCCACATCCCCGGCGCGCTCTCCCACGCGAGGGACGTCGGCATCAGTTACGGCCTGGTCGCCACCGGCGCCTGCCTGCTCGCCCTGGGCCCGGTCCCGCTGCGCCGCTACGGCCTGCCCGCCCTCGCCCTGGCGCTGGCCACCGCCTGGGCGGTGGACCAGCAGCTGGCCGACGCCGGGCACCTGGTCGCGCTCGGCCTCGGCGTGCTCGCCTCCCGGACGGCCTGGCTGCACCGCCGGACCTCCCCCGCGCCCGCCTCCCCCTGAACCCGTCTGAGCCCGTCTGAGCCCGTCTGAGTCCATCGACCATCCACCGCGACGCCCACCCGCACCCGCCACCGGGCCGGCCCCCCGGCCATATCCCCCAACTCATCCACCGTGCAGTCGAGTTGGCCGCATCGGCAACGAGCGTGGAGCGGCTCCACGGGCACCCACCCCGATGGACTCGATCGTATGCTCTTGCGTTACTCTGCAAATCTATGCCAGAGTGCGGGCATCGGATCGAGTACGCCGAATCCCGTCACACAACGCTGAATCAGGGGCCCGCCTGCGCGGGTCTAAAGGGTGCATCCATGTCGAAGGTCTTGAGCAAGCTGCCGGTCGGTGAACGGATCGGCATCGCATTCTCCGGTGGGTTGGACACCTCCGTCGCCGTCGCGTGGATGCGCGAGCACGGTGCCTTCCCCTACGCCTACACGGCCGACATCGGCCAGTACGACGAGCCGAACCTCGCCGACGTCCCGGCCCGGGGCCGCGCGTACGGCGCCGAGCAGGCCCGGCTGGTCGACTGCCGGGAAGCGCTGGTCGAGGAGGGCCTGGCCGCCCTCGCCTGCGGCGCCTTCCACATCCGCTCCGCCGGGCAGACGTACTTCAACACCACCCCGCTCGGCCGCGCCGTGACCGGCACCCTGCTGGTGCGCGCCATGCAGGAGGACGGGGTCTCCATCTGGGGCGACGGCTCCACCTACAAGGGCAACGACATCGAGCGGTTCTACCGCTACGGCCTGCTCGCCAACCCCAGCCTGCGGATCTACAAGCCGTGGCTGGACCAGGCGTTCGTCGACCAGCTCGGCGGCCGCAAGGAGATGTCCGAGTGGCTCGCCGAGCGCGACCTGCCGTACCGGGACTCCGCCGAGAAGGCCTACTCCACCGACGCCAACATCTGGGGCGCCACCCACGAGGCCAAGCGCCTCGAGTACCTGGACGCCTCGCTGGAGATCGTCAGCCCGATCATGGGTGTGGCCTTCTGGGACCCGGCGGTCGAGATCCTCACCGAGGACATCACCGTCGAGTTCGAGTTCGGCCGCCCGGTCCGGATCAACGGCCAGGAGTTCGCCAGCGCCGTCGACCTGGTCCACGAGGCCAACACCATCGGCGGCCGCCACGGCCTCGGCATGTCCGACCAGATCGAGAACCGGATCATCGAGGCCAAGAGCCGCGGCATCTACGAGGCCCCCGGCATGGCGCTGCTGCACATCGCCTACGAGCGGCTGCTCAACGCCATCCACAACGAGGACACCCTCGCCACCTACCACACCCAGGGCCGCCGCCTCGGCCGGCTGCTCTACGAGGGCCGCTGGTTCGACCCGCAGTCGCTGATGCTCCGGGACAGCATGCAGCGCTGGATCGGCCACCCGGTCACCGGCAGCGTCACGCTGCGGCTGCGGCGCGGCCAGGACTACTCGGTCATCGACACCCAGGGCCCCAACTTCAGCTACCACCCGGAGAAGCTGTCCATGGAGCGCAGCGTCGACGCCGCGTTCGTCCCGGACGACCGCATCGGCCAGCTGACCATGCGCAACCTCGACATCGCCGACTCGCGCAGCAAGCTGGAGCAGTACGCGGTGCACGGCCAGCTGGCGCCGTGGAGCGGCCTGATCGGCGAGCTCGCCCCGGGCGGCGCCGCCCCCATCGCCGCCGGCACCGGCGACGCGGAGGAGTCCACCGCGCTCGACCACGCCGCGATCGAGTCCGGCACCGACTGACGCTCCCGGCACCGGGTGGCCGGTCGGCCGACCACCCGACGCACGACCGTATGACGGGTCACCCCCACGGAGGCCGTCGCACCGCTCCCGGTGCGACGGCCTCCGCCGTTCCCTCGGCCCTCGCGCAGTCCCTCCGGCCGCCGTCCACCCGTTCCGCCCTGCTCACCCGGACGGCCGACCGACCGTGCACGCCGGGCCCCGCCGTAGCTGAATGGCGAACGTGCGCCCGGCGACGGGAAGGCGGGCACGGGGATGGGTGAAGCGGTCGGTTCGATGCTGGCCTCGGCGGTGGCGGTGGCGATCAGCCCGCTGCCGCTGATCACCGTGATCCTCGTCCTCACCGCCCCGCACCGGCAGGCGCGCCGAACCGGCGCTGCCAGCCCGGCCGGCCGTGCCAACGCCGTCGCCTTCACCGCCGGCTGGCTGCTCGGGCTCGCCGCGCCGACGGCGCTCGTGGTCGTGGCCGGCACCGCCCTCACCCGGGCCCAGACCGCACCGACCTGGTCGTCCTGGCTCAAGCTCGCGCTCGGGGCGCTGCTCCTGCTCTCGGCGGCGCGGCAGTGGCACGACCGCCCACGCGCGGGCCACGTCACCCCGCCGCCCGCGTGGCTGCGGGCGGTCGGCCGGTTCACGGCGGCCAGGTCCGCGGGCCTCGCCCTCGCCCTGGCCGCGGGCAGTCCGAGGACGCTGCTCCCGGTCGTCGGCGGCGCCGCCTCGATCGCCGCCACCTCGACCGGTCCCGGCGCCGAGGCCCTGGCCGCGGCGCTGCTCGTGGTGATCGGGTCCCTCTGTACGCTGCTGCCGCTCGCGGTCCACCTGGTGCGCGGCGGCCCCCGTTCCGCCCGGGTCCTGGGCGAGTGGCGGGCCTGGACGGCCACCCACCAGGCCGCGATCCTGACCACGGTCCCGGTCGTGCTGGGCGCCGGGTACCTGGGCGACGCCGTCTCGGTGCTCACCTGACCGTTCGGCACCCCGGGCCCTTGCGACCGGTGCGTCGACGAGCACGCGCCCGCGCCCGCCTCACCGGATCCGCACCACCCCCCGGCCCCGCACCGCCCGGACGCCCAGCCGCGCGGGATCCCGCCGCGGACGCGCCGCCACCGCCTCGCGCAGCGTCATCAGGATCTCCCCGTCGTAGCGCTCCGCCAGCACCCGCGCCAGCTCGGCCGCCCCGCCGGGCCGCGCGTCGGGGGCCAGCTCCGGCAGTCGCCCCGGGGCGCTGAGGTCCTGGGCCTGGGCGGCCCAGCGGGCCGCGTCGCGCCGCTCGCCCTCGGCGGTGTAGTGCACGGCCAGGCAGTGCACGGCCAGCTGGTCCCCGTACTGGGCGGCGATCCGCCACCAGAAGACGCCGTCCGCCGCGCGGCCCATCCCGTACAGCAGGCAGCCGAGGGTGCGGAAGGCGGTCTTCTCGGCGAGTTCGAGGTCCAGGGCCAGTTCGCCCGGCTTCGCGGCGCCCGCCACACCCGCGCACAGGTGCCGCAGGTCGCGCCGGAGCTCCGCCCGGCCGCCGGCCCAGGGGGACTGGCCCGCGCCCGGTCCCGGACTCGTTCCCGGCCCGCCGCCCGCCGCCGGACCCCACCCCGTCCCGTGGCCCAATCCCGGCCCCGGTCCCGGGCCGGCACCCGACCCCAGCCCCGCACCCCCGGTCGAGCCCGACGCCGGGGCGTGCGGCGGTCGGGCGCCCGCCGGCGGCCGGGCGGGGCGCTCCCGCACGGCCGGAACGGGCCGACGGGCGGCGGCGAGCCGCTCGGCCAGCCGCCGGGTGAAGGCCACCGGGTCGTGGTCGTCGAACTCGCGCTCCAGCTCCGCGGAATGCGCCCGCAGCAGGTCCCCGACCCTCATGTCACGACCTCCACGCCGCTCCCCCGCCTCGCACACCCGCGCCCCGGCGCTCACGTCTCCGCCCTCACGATTGCGCCCCGTCCTCGTCCGGGTGCTCCAGCAGGTACTCCAGGTGGCGCCGCCCGAGGCTGTAGTAGGTGCGGGCGGTGGTGTGCGCGATGCCGAGCGACCGGCCGATGTCGGGGTACGACAGCCCGGCCTGGCGCAGCCGGACCACGTCGGCCTGGACCGGCGCGGCCCGCGCGAGTTCGTCCATCGCCCAGTCCAGGGCGTCCAGTTCGGCGAGTTCGTCCAGCTCGTCCTGGCTGGTGTCGGGGCGGCGTTGGGCGATCACGCGCAGCCGTTTGCGTTCGATGCGACGGCGCTCGCGCAGGACGTCCACCACCGCGTCCTTCACCACCTTGAAGGCGAAGGCCTGCGGATCGGCGCTGGCCAGGGCCCGGCGCCAGTTCTTGTAGAGCGTGGTGCCGGCGTTCTGGACCGCGTCCTGCGCGTCCTCCCGGTGCCGCAGGCGCTGCTGGGCGTAGCGGAGGTAGCCGGAGTTCTCGCGAGTGAAGAAGGCCTCGAAATCGGTCGGCAGGTCGCCGAGCGGGTCCGCCCGCAGGCTCCGCTCCTCGCCCGGCCCGGGAGTGTTCACCCACGCCCCCCTTTTCTGGGTCAGCTGGCCGGCCCACCGGGTGGCACGCCGACGGCCCCTTGGGGGCTCGTCGTGTAACCGTCCGGGAGGCGCGGGATGTTGACCGGATCGGGCGGACAATTGGCGAACGTTTCCGTTCACTTTCGAGCAGCACCACTGACCTGCCGGTTCGGGCCCATCGGCCCCACCGGAACACCCTCGACGTGACCCAGATCACATCGCTTCGGGCCTCGGCTTGACAAGCCCCGGGCGCCGACCCCGCCACCCCGCCGCACACCCCCGCCACCCCGCGCGCTTACGGCGCGGGCTCCACCGTCGCCGCGTCCATCGCGGCGGTCACCCGCTCCAGCAGCCCGCGCAGCGCCGCCATGTCCTCGATCGGCAGCCCGGTCGCGGCGAGCAGCCGGCGCGGGACCTGTCCGGCCCGCTCGCGCAGCGCCGAACCCTCGGGAGTGAGGGCGACGGTGACCGACCGCTCGTCCTGCGGGCTGCGCTCGCGGCGCACCAGGCCGGCCGCTTCGAGCCGCTTGAGCAGCGGCGAGAGCGTGCCCGAGTCGAGCCGCAGGCGCTCGCCGATCCGCTTGACGGGCAGTTCGCCGTCCTCCCAGAGCACCAGCATCACCAGGTACTGGGGGTAGGTCAGTCCGAGGTCCCGGAGCAGCACCCGGTAGACGCCGCCGAAGGCGCGCGAGGCCGCGTTGAGCGAGAAGCAGAGCTGCTGGTCGAGGCGGAGCAGCTGCTCGTCCGCCATGCCGGGGAGCGTGGTCATGGCTCCATGGTACCGACCGCCTTCGCGCGATTGAGTTGTGCACAATTGAATTGCGTGCTCTACTGGTGTCACGGCAGGACGCGGCCGGGCCACCGGAACAAGGCGGCCCCCGCATCCCACCGCAACCGAGCAACCGCAGCACCACGAAGGGAACCGACCATGGACGCGCTCTACACCGCAGCCGCCACCGCGAACGGCCGGGAGGGCCGCGCCGTCAGCTCCGACGGTCAGCTGGACCTCGCGCTGGCCATGCCGCCGGCGCTCGGCGGCAACGGCCAGGGCACCAACCCCGAGCAGCTGTTCGCGGCCGGCTACGCCGCCTGCTTCGCCAGCGCCCTCGGCCTGGTCGGCCGGCAGGCCCGGGTGGACACCAGCGAGGTCTCGGTGACCGCCGAGGTGTCCATCGGCAAGGACGGCGCCGGCTTCGGCCTCGCCGTCGTGCTGCGCGTCGAACTGCCCGAGTCCCTCGCGGGCGAGACCGGCGAGCTGCTGGTCAAGCAGGCGCACGAGGTCTGCCCGTACTCCCGCGCCACCCGCGGCAACATCCCGGTCGAGCTGGTCGTCGAGTAGGACCGCCCGCCGGGTGACCGCCCCCTCGGGTGACCACACCACCGGGTGACGAACGCCGGGCCCGCCGCACAGCACGTGCGGTGGGCCCGCACCCGTATCCGGCGCGCTACTCCCCCGCGCCGGGTCCGCCGCCGCCCGGCCCGCTCCCCGCCGAGCGCAGCGTGTCCAGTCTGTGCCGGTACTCCTCCGCGTCGATCTCGCCCCGCGCGAACCGTTCCGCGAGCAGCTGTTCCGGGATCGGCCCCGACGCCCAGCCGTGCTTGCCGGCCGGCCCGTGCCCGCCGGCCCCGGGCGACGCCGGGGCGAGCGGGATGGGCTGCCGCGAGCGCGTGATGTACCGGAACAGGGCGACGGCGACGAGCACGAGGAACGCCAGGAAAAGCAGCGCTCCGATCACCATCAGTCCGATGCCCCAGCCGCCCATGCCGTGGCGGTGCGGGTACCCGTGCCAGTGCCTCATCAGGACCTCCTCCTCCGGCCCCACCGGGCCCGCCGAGGTGCTCAGCGCCTTACCACCATCGTGCGCCCCCCACCGGCGAAAGCGCCGTGAAGAAAGTCTGAGAAAACGTTCCGGCACTCGGCACCGACGACCTCGGGGTAGCGTGCCGCTCGTGACCCCGCACCCGCGCCCGACGCACCGCCCGCCCGACGACGGCCGCTCCCCCGAGCAGCTCGTCGCCGCCGGAGTGCTCCGGCGCCACGCGGACCCCAGCCCCCACCCGGCGCTCGGCCACTCCCCGATCGCCTACGTCGCCACCGCGCTCTGGACCGAGCTCACCGCCCTCGCCATCGCGCCGTCCGCCGCCGAGGCCACCGCGACCGCCCTGCTGCACACCCTCGCCGGCCAGGCCGTGGACGCGGCGCTGGCCCCGGGCAACGAGCGCGCCCCGCGCGACGACCTGTACGTGACCGACCCCGCCCACATCGGCCCGCACCGCCGCGCGGTCTGGTTCCACCGCTCCGGCCCGCAGGGCCCGGTCACCGCCGCCTTCGCCCCTTGAGCGGCGACCACCCGGCCGCCGCTTCGCCGACCCGCCGTCTCAGCGCTCCACCCCGCCGCGTCAGCGCTCCACCCGCAGACTGTGGCAGGCCCAGCTGAGCCGGTCCGGGCCGCCGATCGGCGGCCGGTCGTGGTACGTCCCGTCCGCCACCGACAGGTTGACGATCAGGTACGCGTGCCAGCCGGACCCGACCCCGTGCAGGTCCGCGTAGACCAGCTCGTCCTCGACGTACCAGTCCACCGAGTGGGCGCCGAACACCACCCGCAGGTCGAAGGTCGCCCCCGGGGCGATCCCGACGCCGCCGCCGTGCCAGTACCGGAAGCCGCCGCGGACGTGGTTGGAGATCTCCAGCAGGTCCGGGTGGTCGGGGTGGTACTCGAAGACGTCGACCTCGTTGCCGCCGTCGCGCCAGGTCCAGATCGCCGGCCAGGCGCCCAGTTCGACGGGCAGCGTCACGCGCGCCGACAGCACGTCCCCGGTGCGGACCTGGAAGCCGTCCGGGCTGCCCTCGGTGGTCAGCAGGTTGCAGCTCCACAGGCCGCCGCTGTGCCGCCGGGTCGCGGTGAAGACCCCGCCGGGGCAGTACCCGCGGACGAGGTAGTCGAGTTTGTGGTCGCTCCGGTTGGTCGGCCCCATCCGGGGATAGGCGCTGCTGCGTCCGGCGATCCACTGCCTGGTCGAAGTGAAGTCCGCGTCGAACACGACTGTCACGGCCGCCTCCCCGGTGCCCCGGTGCCCCGGCAGTCCGATCGGCCGGGTACACAGAGTGAGTTACCCGATACGCTCCGCTGTATGCGGAGCTGACGGTCCCGGTCCGTGCCGATCCCCGGCCGCGGGGTCGACACCCCGGGCCGCAGAGCGCGTGCTCAGCCGACCGCGGCCGTTCCCCCGGCGCCGAGCCGGTCGGTCACCGAGACCACGCCGTCCACCGAGCGGCACAGGTTGAGCACGATCGGCACCAGGTGCGGCTCGGGAACGGTGCCGCTGAGCACCACCCGCCCCTGGGTGACCTCCACCCCGATCTCCGCCGGGCTGACCCCCTCGATCCGGCCGAGCACCTCCTCGACGATCTCCCGCCGGATCACCATGTCCTCGCGCAGGAACACCCGCAGCAGGTCGCCCCGGCTGACCATGCCGATGACCCGGCCCTCCTCGTCCAGCACCGGCAGCCGCTTCAGCCCGTGCCGGCTCATGGTGCGGGCGGCCGCGACCACGCTGGTGCCGGGCGTGGTGCAGACCGGCTGGGTCGTCATCAGGTCCTCGGCGGTGACCTCGCCGTCCGGCCCCGCCTGGGCCGACTCCGGCGCCGGGAGGAGACTGCCCGGATCCTCCTGCGCGGCCAGGGTGCGCAGCAGATCGGCCTCCGAGACCACGCCGAGCGGCCGCCCCTCCGGGTCCACCACCGGCACCCCGGTGATGTCGTACTCGCTCAGCAGCGTCACGATCTCCCGGAACCCGGTCTCGGGCGAGACCAGGACGACGGGGCTGGTCATCACGGATTCGACGGTGGCATGCCGCACGCCGGTTCACCTCGTCCAACGGTGCTGGTCCGACCGGGCGCGGATCGTCCCGGCCGGTTACCGGCAGCATGGCGCGCGGCGGCGCGGACCGCCAGGGGCCAAGGGGCCGAACGGGTGGGACTTTGGACCCCGACCGGCGAACACGGCCCCGACAGCGCGCACCCGAACCGGCCCTTGAACGCCGCCGGCTCTCGCCCGGCATGGTCCGGGCGCGTGGAGTCACCCCGCAGACCGGCTCGTACGTGGCCGCAGAATACGCGCCGCACGCCCCCGGTGGTGCGCCTGTCGCCCCGGACGGCGCAACCATCACATGATCGACTCGTTGGACCGTCCACCACGACGGCACCACGGCTCCGGGAGGCCCCTTTGGCAGGACGGACGGTGGGCGCGGCACGTCCGGTGGCGCAGGCGGAGGCCGCGCTGGTGCGCCACTACCGGAGGCTGGTCCGGCTCGCCTACCTGGCGCTGCCGGCCGACCGGGACCGGCACAGCCGGGTGCTCGCCGCCCACGCCGCCGTCCAGCGCGCCCTGCCCACCCGCTGGGCCCTCCGCAGCGAACGGCAGCGCCGGAACGACCCGGACCATCAGGACGGCCTGGGCCACCAGGACTCCCCGGACCACCAGGACGACGCGGGCCACCGGGAGGACCGGACCCACCGGAACGACCCGGCCGCCGACGGCACCACCGACCCGGTCTACGCCGCACTGCGTCTGCGGGTCCTGCGCGCCGCACTCCGCCCGCGCCCGGCCGCCCGGCTGCTGGCACCCCGGGTCTGGGGCCTGCGGCTGTTCACCCCGCACGGCGGCGAGGAGGACGCGGCGCTCGCGCACGCGCTCGCCGCGCTGGACGCCCCGGCCAGGGCCGCCTTCGCCCTGCGGACGGTCGAGGGCCTGAGCACCGACCAGGCCGCCGGAGTGCTCCGGCAGGCCGGGGTGGCGCAGCCGATGGAGGCGGTCGCCGCCGCGGCGGGGGTGGCGTCCGGCCCGGCCCCGGCGCTGCCGGCCTTCGACCCGTGCGCGGTCCGGGTGCAGCCGACCGACCTGCTGCGCCGCCGCCGGACGCTGACCGCCGCGCTGACGGTCGGCGTGCTCGGACTCACCACGACGGCCGCCGTGCTCGGCGGTCCCGGCTCCGGCGACGGTTCCGGCTCCGCCACGGGCGCCCGGTCGGCGTCCGCGCCTCCTCCGCCGGGCGCCGTCGACCCGACCCGGCTGCTCCGGGTGGCGCCCGACGCCTGGCAGCACACCGCGCGGATCGACTTCTCCGCCTGGCCCGCCCGGGGCGACCGCCGCGAGGACGCCACCCTGCTCCGCCGCGCCCTGACCGCCTGGGCGCAGCCCGGCCCGCAGACCCACGCCGAACCGGGCACGGACACCACCCCGCCCGCCGAGGCGCCGCACCTGCTGTTCGCCGGAACGGTGGACGGGACCGGCGTGGTGGTGCTGTACGACGGCCTGCGGATCGCCCGTTACACCGACGGTCCGCAGGGCGGCCTGGACCTCGCCCGCGCCGACGACTCGGACGTGACGACGGCCGGCGCGGTGGCCCTGCGCCGTCAGGGGCCCGCCGTCCGCTATCTGCTGGCGCCCTGGGTGGAGTCCGCCGAGACCCGCCGGATCGACCAACCCGACGTCGCGGCCCGCCCGTTGGACCACCCGGACGGCCTCACCGCGCCGGCGCCCGGCGGCGGGCTCGCGGACTGCCAGGGCGCGACCGTGCTGCAGTTGCACTCCTCCCCGGTGATCGCCGAGAAGCACGCCTTCCTGCTGGCCGACCTGGGCGGCGTCGTCCCCGCGCACCTCACGTACACGCCGCCACCGGACCGCACCCCGTCGGACCGTTCCCCGTCCGCCCAGCCCGACCGTTCCCCGTCGGCCCAGCCCGCCCAGCCCGACCACGAGCCGCGCGAGGCGACCGGCCAGGACGCGCTGCTGGCCTGGGCCCGGGCGGGCTGCGCCGTCCCGGACGGCAAACCGGGCGTCAAACAGCTCAACCTGTGGGCCTTCGCCGTCCAGGCGCTGCCGCAGAACGCGGGCTCGGCCTCCTGGGTCTGCCTGCGCGCCGACCGCTGGACCGGCGACGGCAGCGCGGCCTCGGCCGTCGTCCTGCCCGCCGTCCGCGGCGCGCAGCGCACCGGCGGCGGCCCGGGCCGGGCGTGCAGCCGGTTCGAGCAGGACACCGTGGCCTGGACCTGGTGGCGCTCGCCGCAGGGCACCGAGTACGTGCTGGCGGCGGGCAGCCGCCGGGTCACCCGGCTCACCGTCAAGGGCCCGGACTGGTCGGCCGACCGGGCCGCCCCGGACCACACCCTCGCCGTCGAGCGCCCCGCCCGGGCGGCCGTCCAGGTCGAGGCGCTCCTCGACAACGGCAGCCGCATCGGCCCGCCGCACTGAGCCCCACGCCCTGCCCCGCCCCACTCAGCCCACGCTCCCGACCGTACCAGCCAACTCCACCCCGTAGTCCGGCAGTTCGACACTGCTGACCTCCTTCCCCAGCTCCAGCATCTTGTCCAGCGCCCACCGCCGGTTCAGCACCGCGTTGCGGAGCCGCAGCCCGGTCTTCGTGCGCGGAGCCAGGAACGGCCCGGTCCGGTCGCCGCCCTTCTGGCAGCCCCGGGCGTAGTCGCGGAGCAGCCGCTCGTACCGCTCGAAGGCGGTCCGGTGGTCTCCGCGCGCCCGGGCCAGCTCGCCCGCCAGGACGTACGCGGCCACCACCGCCGTCCCGGTGCCCATGCCGCCGATGGTCGCACCGCAGGCGGCGTCGCCGATCAGGGCGATCCGGCCGTTCGACCAGCTGGGCACGTCGGCCCGGCTGATGGAGTCGAAGTACGGCTCGGGGGCGGCGTCCAGGCTCTCCAGCAGCTCCGGCACCCGCCAGCCGAGGCCCGCGAAGGCCGCCCGGACCAGCGCCTTCTGCTGTGCCGGGTCGTGGCGGTCGTAGCGCAGTTCGGGTGAGGCGAACAGACAGAAGGCGCCGGCCCGGCTCGGGTCCCGGTGGCTCGCGCCGACGGACATCAGCCGGCCGGGGACGTTCAGCCCGACCGACCCGACCGGCAGCCCGAGGTCGTTGGGCAGCTGCCAGGTGGCCGCGTAGTAGCCGAGGTGGCGGACGTAGCGCTCCTCGGGGCCGAAGGCGAGCCGGCGGACGTTGGAGTGCAGCCCGTCGGCGCCGATCACCAGGTCGAACTCGCGCGGCGCGGCGTGCCGGAAGGTGACCCGGACGCCGCCCGGGGTCTCCTCCAGCGCGGCGATCGAGTCGCCGAAGACGTACTCGGCGCGGGAGCCGCTGTGCCGGTGCAGCAGCTGGGCGAGCTCTCCGCGCGGGACCTCCACGTCACCGCCGGCGAACTCGGCGGGCAGGTGCAGCAGCCGGCGCCCGTCGGCGTCCACGAAGGTCATCGGGCTGCCGCCGGTGCCGAGGGCACGCAGTTCGTCGAGCACGCCCATCCGTTCCAGCACGGTCAGGTGGGTGCGGCCGCGGAAGTCGACGTCCTGGCCGCCGTCGCGCAGCGCCGGGGCCAGCTCGACCACGGTCACCTCGAAGCCGTACCGGCCCAGCCAGTGGGCCAGCGCGGGGCCGGCGATGCTCGCGCCCGAAATCAGGATCTTGGTGCTCATGGGGGACCGCTCCGTTCGAGGATCGAGGATCGAGAAACAGTGTCTGGCGGACACTGTTTGTTGCTGTGTACGTTAGACACAGTTGGAGCACTCCGGCAACCCCCAGGACGGGACAGGACGGGAGCGGACGATGCACGAGACGGCGAACGACACGGTGCGGCTGCTCTGGGGCCCGCCGGCCAAGCCGAGCCGCGGCCCGAAGCCGGCCCTCAGCCTGGAGCGGATCGCCGCGGCGGGCGTCGAGATCGCCGACGAGGAGGGCCTGGGCGCGCTCTCGATGCAGAAGGTGGCCGGGCTGCTCGACTTCACCAAGATGTCGCTCTACCGCTACGTCCCCGGCAAGGCCGAACTGATCGCCCTGATGGTCGAGTCGGCCGCCGGCGAACCCCCGGCCCCCGCCGACGGCGCCGACTGGCGGGAGCGACTCACCGCCTGGGCCCACCACTTGGCCGACTCCTTCGCCCGCCACCCCTGGCTGCTGGACGCCACCGTCGGCCCCCGGGTGATGGGCCCCAAGGAACTCTCCTGGCTGGAACAGGTGGTGGTCGCGCTCGACGGCCACGGACTGACCGGCCCGGAGCGGATGGACGCCGCCGTCCTGCTCGCCGGGCACGTGCGCGGGATCGCCCAGCAGTCCCGCGGCACCGGCGCGTCCGGCGGCCCCGAGGCCGAACTCCTCGCCGCCCTCGGCGCCATGGTGCGGCAGCACGCCGACCGCTTCCCCGCCGTCGCCGCCGCCATGGCCGACCCGGACGGACGCGACCGGGCCCTGGACTTCGGCCTGGAGCGCATCCTGGACGGCCTGGCCGCCCTGATCGAGCGCCGCACCGGAGGGGCCTGACGACTCCGAACGGGCCTGACCCACCCGGCTCGCGGAAAACCACTCGGAGCGGCACCCGCCCGCTCGCTACCATCGCGCCCCATGGCGATGTTCGTGCACCTCACCGCCGCGGCCAACGCGCCGCGCATCCGCCGCGCCGGGATCCGGGCCGACAGCCGGGGCCAGGCCGCGGCGCGCGGACTCTACTGCTTCCCCGTGCTGCCCTCGTACACGCTCACCCACCAATGGCTGCGCGAGCTGGCCCGGTTCGGACCCAAGGGCTCCCTGGTCGCGGTGCACGTCCGGCTGGACGACCGGCAGGAGGTCCTGACCGGCCACTACCGCGACCGGGCCCGGAGCGAGCAGCAGCGGGTGTCCGCCGCCGAGGCGGTCCGGCGGATCGGCGCGCTGCCCGACCCGCGCGGCTGGGAGGTCTTCCTCCCGCGCGCGGTGGGCGCCCGCGAGGTGCACCGGATCCGCGCCGTGCCGCAGGTCGCCGGCTGGCGCTACCGGCCGGACGCCCACGGGACCCGGCCCTGCACCTGCTACGGCTGCCGGATCCGCGGCGAGTACGGCGGCCGCCGCCTGCGCGAGCGCCACCCGCACCCGCTGGACGGCCCGTCGCCGCCCGTCCCGGTCCTGCTCGCCCGGATCGAGGCGGCCGGCGACCCCGGCGACCCGGTGGAGCTGCGGGCCGCCCTGCACTGGTTCGGGATGCGCCGCCGCGGCCCGGTGGACGCCCTGGCGCGGCTGGCCGCCCACCCGGACCCTACGGTGCGGGAGGAGCTGGTCTGGGCCGTCGGGCCCTGGTCCACCCCGGGCGTCGCCGGACTGCTGGACGGCCTCGCGGAGGATCCGCACCCGGATGTCCGCGAGGCCGTCGAGGCGGTCCGGGACCGCTGAGGCCCCGTCCGCCGTCAGCCGTGCGGCGGCGTCAGGCGTGCGCCGCCGTCAGGAGACGCGCTTCAGCTGCCAGGAGTTGTTGTTGAGGCTCGGCACCGAGGAGTACTGACAGCCGGCGCTGAAGAAGCTGCTGACGATGGTCCAGCCGGCCGGGGGCCAGGTGGAGGCGCAGGCGTTGACGGTGGTGCCGACCGGGTAGCCGGTGAGCAGCATGACCTTCTTGGTGTTCGGGTTGAAGCCGGAGCCGCAGCCGCCGCTGTTCCACCACTGGACGTCGACGTAGCCGCCCGGGGTCAGCGAGGAGGAGCACATGGTGCTGGTGTCACCGGGCGCGGCCTGGGCCGTGCCCATGGTCAGGGTGAGGGCGGCGGCGGCAGCGCCGATGGTCAGAGCGGCGGCGCGAAGGCGTATCACGGGGGCGGGCTCCTCTCGGTGACGCGGCACCTCCGCGTCACCGCCCATTCCTATCCGTGCCGCCGCTCGGACGTACAGGGACTTTCCAGCCCCGCCGACGGCGCGTTCTCGCCCTTGCCCCTCCCCCTCCGACCCCTCCGAGGCGGCCCCGTCGTCGCACCGTGACCTGCGGCGGCGCCCGCCGAGGTGCCCCTCCGGCCGTACCGGGTGATCATGGGACGAACCGCGTCTTCGGCGATTCGGCGCCCCGGTAGGCTCCGGCGGCGCCCGGAAGGTGGACTGCGATGTTCCAGCTCCTGTGGATTCTGCTCATCGGCTTCGTGCTGGGCGTGCTGGCCAAGCTGATCCTGCGCGGACCGCAGTCGATCCCCTGGTGGCTGACCATGCTGCTCGGCGCCGCCGGGGCCTGGCTCGGCAACGCCGCCGCCGGCTGGATCGGCGTGCGCCACACCTCGGGCGTCGACTGGATCCGCCACCTCCTCCAAATCGGCTTCGCCGTCGCCCTGGTGGCCTTCGTCGCCCCCGCCTGGGGCAGGTCCCGCCAGAACCGCTGACCCGGCGCCGGCCCGGATCGTCAGTGCCGGGTGCAGGACTCCCGCCTGCTGACGGCCGCTCCTGCGGCCACCCGCTCAGCCCACGTGGACGGCCGGGCGGCGGGAGCGGTCCGGCTCGGCCTCGCGGAGCACTTCGCGTGTCACCGGTGCGATCTCCCCCTGCCCGAACAGGAAGAAGCGCAGGAACTGGGCGAAGGGGTTGCCCTCGGTCCACTCGAAGTAGATGTGCGGCTGCTGCCCGGTCAGGTCGCGCACCTGCAGCAGCAGCGCGGCCAGCGCGTTGGGCACGCTGGAGCTCTGCAGTGACAGCACCCGGTAGCGGTCGTGCAGCACCTCGCCGCGCACGGTCAGTTCGGCCTCGAAGTCGGAGGGGTCGAGCACGGTGACCTCGACGAAGACGAGGTCGTCCTCGGCCGGGATGTCGTTGTCGGTGCGGATCTGGCGGATCTTGTCGCGGTACTCGGCGAGGTCCCGGCTGTTCGGTTCGTTGGCGATCAGCCGCAGCGGGCGGTGCGTGTAGTCCCGGACGAACCGCTCCGCGACGTCGTCCAGCACGACGTCGGTGACGCGCAGTTCGAAGGCCCGCTTGAGCCGGGAGAGGAAGGAGACCAGCATGATGCCCGCGATGAAGCAGGCGCCGATCTTGACGCCGTCGGGCCGCTCGGCGATGTTGACCGCCGTGGTGTAGAGGAACACCGCCGCGATCACCGCGAAGCCGGCCCGCCAACGGCGCTGCCCGGCCTTGTGCGCGGCGATGGTGACGGCGATCGCGGCGGAGCTGATCAGCACCAGCACGCCGGTCGCGTACGCGCCGCCCTGGGCGTCCACGTTGGCGTCGAAGATCCAGGTGACCAGGAAGGCGATCAGGGTGAGGACGATGACGGTGGGCCGCACGGCGCGGGCCCAGTGCGGGGCCATGCCGTAGCGGGGGAGGTAGCGGGGCATCAGGTTGAGCAGGCCGGCCATCGCGGAGGCGCCGGCGAACCAGAGGATGGCGATCGTGGACAGGTCGTAGACGGAACCGAAGGTGCTGCCGAGGTTCTCGTGGGCGAGGAAGGCGAGCGCGCGCCCGTTGGCCTCGCCACCCTTCTTGAAGGCGTCGGCGGGGATGAGCAGCGTGGTGATGAAGCTGGTGGCGATCAGGAAGCAGCTCATGATCACGGCGGCGGTGGTGAGCAGCTTGCGGGCGCCCCGGATGCGGCCGGTGGGCTTCTCCTCGGTGTCGTCGGGGTCGCCCTCGATGTGCGGCATCACGGCGACGCCGGTCTCGAAGCCCGAGAGGCCGAGCGCGAGCTTGGGGAAGACGATCAGCGCGACGCCGACCATGGCGATCACGTTGCCGTGCTCCCTGGTGAGCGCGTCGGTCCAGTCGCTGAACACGTGCGGGGCCCTGAGCACGTTCCAGAGGCCGTCGACCACCACCACGACGTTCAGCGCGAGGTAGACCGCGACCAGCACGACGGCCAGGCCGATCGCCTCGCCGAAGCCCTTGAGGAACACCCCGCCGAGCAGCGCGATCATGATCAGGGTCAGCAGGACCTCCTTGCCGGTCAGCGCGCTGTGCAGGTGCGGGTTCTCCACCAGGTGCGCGCTGGCGTCGGCGGCCGACAGGGTGATGGTGATCATGAAGTCGGTGGCCGCGAACCCCAGCAGGGTGAGCACGAAGAGCTTGCCCTGCCAGAACGACAGCAGCCGCTCCAGCATCGCGATCGAGCCCTCGCCGTGCGGGCTCTCCTGGGCGACCCGCCGGTAGACCGGGAGTGCGCCGAGCAGGGTGACGACCACCAGCACGATGGTCGCCAGCGGCGAGACCAGACCGGCCGCGAGGGCGGCGATGCCGGGCTGGTAACCGAGCGTGGAGAAGTAGTCGAGGCCGGTGAGGCACATGACCCGCCACCAGCGCTGGCCCTTGACGTGGGGTGCCTGGGCGTGCGGGCCGGGGTGCTGCTTGGCCATGTCCGCGAGGCCTTCGAGCATCCACGCCCGGAACCGCCCACCCCGGGTCCGGGACGGCACCCCCGGTTCGGCCGAACCCGACGAGACCACGTACACCCCTGTCCACGACTGGGCCGGCCGCGTACGGGCCCGGACCCCCGGTGGCCGCCGGACGGCGGGCCCGGCCAGGCTAGGTGGCCCGGTCATCGCCGCCCGGCAGCGCGCGGGCCGACACGCCAGGGGTGCGCCCGTACGGCCGTCCCGGGTGGCGGAGGAGGGCTGGAGGTGCCCGGCGGCCCGGCGCGTTGGGTGGTACGCGCTCCCCGCACGTATGAGGATGTCCCCTCATATTGACGCAGTAGGTTGACGAACCTGATCGAGCCGAACCGCATCGAACCCGGCCTGACCAGCCCGGACCAGCCCGGGTCGGCACAGGTCGGCACCGATACGGCACAGGTCAGCACTGGCAGAGCTGCGAACACGAAGGAGGCCGCGGTGGCGGAACCGAGTCGGCGGAGGATCCTCGGCCTGGGCCTGATGGCGGCCGCCGCCACCTCCTGCGGCCCCCGCCACCCGGACGCGGCAGCCGCTCCGAACCCCTCCGGCGCCCGGCCCGCCGCCCCCGGCCCGGGCGGCGCCACCACCGCCGGACCCACCAAGCCGGCCGGCGACCCGACCCACGAGCAGACCCTGCCCGGCACCCCCGGCTGGGAGATCACCGACCCCGGTCCGGACTCCGCCATCGAGGGCTTCGCCGACCGGGTCAGCGTCCTGCCCGGCGAGTCCTTCGGGCTGCACGTCTCCACCCCCGCCGCCGCCTTCACCGTCTCCGCCTACCGGATGGGCTGGTACGGCGGCGTCCGCGCCCGACTGGTCTGGCGCCGCGAGCACGTCCCCGGCGGCAAGCAGCCCGCGCCGCACGTCGACCCGGGGACCCGTACCGTGCTGACCGGCTGGCAGCGCACGCTCGCCGTGGACACCGCCGACTGGCCCGAGGGCGCCTACCTGCTGCGCCTGGACGCCGAGGACGGCACCGGCCGCCGCTACGTCCCGCTCACCGTCCGCTCGGCCACCACCGCCGGGCGGACCGTGGTCATGAGCGCCCCCGCGACCTGGCAGGCCTACAACGAGTGGGGCGGCTACAGCCTGTACAACGGCCCGACCGGCGGCCTGGCCACCCGTTCGCTGAAGGTCGTCTTCGACCGGCCGTACGACTACGACCACGGCGCCGGGCTGTTCCTGGTGTACGAGGCGCCGCTGGTCGCCCTGGTCGAGCGGCTGGGGCTGCCGGTCGCGTACACCACCGGCATCGACGTCGCCCGCGAGCCCGGACTGCTGGACGGGGCGACCACCGTGGTGTCGCTGGGCCACGACGAGTACTGGTCGCCCGAGCAGCGCGCCCGGGTGACCGCGGCCCGGGACGCGGGGACCAACCTGGCGATCCTGGGCGCCAACTGCTGCTTCCGCCGGGTCCGCTTCGAGCCGACCGACCTCGGCCCGGACCGCACGGTGGTCTGCTACAAGGACGCCTGGGCGCAGGACCCCGGGTACCGGGCGGGCGCCCCGGCGACCACCGACTTCCGGGCCGGCCCGGGCGCGGACCCGGAGAGCTCGATGCTCGGGGTGATCTACGACGGCTACCCGGTGGACGCGCCGTACGTGGTCCGCTCCCCCGGGCACTGGGTCTTCGACGGGACGGGCGTCGCGGCGGGGGCGTCCTTCCCCCACCTGGTCGGCGTCGAGTACGACCGGGTGAACACCGCCTTCCCCACCCCGCGCCCGATCGAGGTGATCGCCCACTCTCCGGTGGTCTGCGAGGGCCGCCGCTCCCACGCCGACACCGCCTACTACACGGTGCCCAGCGGCGCCGGGGTCTTCGCCTCCGGCACGATGCGCTGGGTCGAGACCCTGGACGCCCAAGGCCCCGGCGGCGGCAAGGCCGACCACGGCATCGACGCCGCCGCCGGGGACCTGGTCCGCCGGGCCACCGAGAACGTCCTGCGCACCTTCGCCGCCGGCCCGGCCGGCCGCACCCACCCGGCGCAGGACAACCTCGCCGACGTCTACGGCCCGGGGTAGCGGGGCCGGCTCAGCCGGCCGTCAGCGGCGGGGCGCCTCAGTTCGCGGTCAGCGGAGCGGCGAAGGTCTCGGCCGGGCCGAAGTCCGTGTAGTGGTCCTTCGTCACGACCGCCTTCCCGGCGACCACCATCGACTGCTCACCCCGGACGACCCGTCCGAACCGGTCGATCCACAGGTGGCAGTCCACCGCCTCGACGCCCTTGCTCCGCATCTGCTGGGCGTTCGCCGGATCCGCGCGGAGCACCTGGTCCGCCGAGAGCCGGGCGGCCAGGTGGAACACCGGCACCGCGCCGTCGGTCTCCATGCCCTTGCGGGCGGTGGGTCCGGCGCCCAGCAGGAGCTCGGCGTAGGCCGCGGACCGGTCCGCGTCCGCGTCGGCGCCCGCCCCCGTGCCCGGCTCCCTCGTCCACCGGGTCTCACCCTTCGCCTTGTCCCGGAGGTAGGAGACGCCGTCCACGGTCAGCGTCTCCATCCAGTTCACGACCAGCGAGCCGCCGGCGACAGTCTTCCCCTCGGTGCGGGCGCCACGGGCCGGGGTGTTGTAGTTCAGCCGGCCCGTGACGGTGATCAGCACCTGCTCGTCGCCCGTACCGGCCCGGGTGGTCATCTCGACGGTCGCGGCGTACGGCTCCTTCGAGCGGTGCGCCATCGCGACCGCCGGGTCGAACGCACCGGAGGCATCGGCCGGCGCACCGGAGGCCGCGGCGGCCGTCGTGGCGGCCGTCGCCGTGGGCGCTCCGGAGACCGTCGCGGCGGTGGCCCGCGCGGCGGCCGACGCCGTGGACGCCCCGACGGCTGCGGGCGCCGGGCCGGACCGTTCCGGTCCGCAGCCCGTGACGGCGGTCAGTGCGAGGGCCAGGGCGGCGACGGGCAGGGCGGTGGTACGGCGGATTCGCAAGGAGGTTCTCCGGTCTGTGTTCGGGACGGCGGTAGCCTGCCACACCGGTCCATCGCGATCGAACGGAGTCCCGGCCCCCGGCCTGGGCAAGAGGCGACCCACCGCCCCGATACACTCACACGGTCCAACCAACGCAGGTCGTCCAGGCAAACCGACCGGTGCGGCCCGGGTGCCGACCGGCGAGGGTTACGAGGAAACAGAACATGGTCGAGGCCTCCCCCAAGGTCGTTGTGGTCGTCCCCACCTACAACGAGCGGGAGAACCTCCCGGTCCTCGCGGGCCTGCTCGCGGAGCTCCCGGTGCCGAACCTGCACCTGCTGGTGGTCGACGACAACTCGCCCGACGGCACCGGCGAGGTCGCGGACAAGCTCGCCGCGGACTCCGGCGGCACCGTCGGCGTGCTGCACCGCACCGAGAAGAACGGCCTCGGCCGCGCCTACCTGGCCGGCATGGCCCGCGCCCTGGACGAGGGCGCCGACATCGTCGTCCAGATGGACGCCGACCTCTCGCACCCCTCCTCGGCGATACCCGAGATGGTGCGGACCCTCCTGGCCGACGACACCGCCGTGGTGCTCGGCTCCCGCTACGTCCCCGGCGGCTCGACCGCCGCCGAGTGGCCCTGGCACCGCAAGGCGCTCTCCGCCTGGGCCAACCTCTACGTCAACACCATCCTCGGCCTGGGCGTCCGGGACGCCACCGCCGGGTTCAAGGCCTGGCGGGCGGCCACCCTGCGCGCCATCGACCTGCCGACCGTGCAGAGCAACGGCTACTCGTTCCAGGTCGAGATGAACTACCGGGTGGTCAAGCGGGGCATGACCATCCGCGAGGTGCCGATCCGCTTCGAGGAGCGGATCGAGGGCGCCTCCAAGATGAGCATGGGGGTGCAGGTCGAGTCCGCCCTGGCCCCGTGGAAGCTCCGCTTCAACCGCGACAACTGACCCGCGCCGGAGGGCGGCGCCGGGGAGCGGGGACCGGCGTCGGCGAGCGGCGGGCGGCGGCGACCGGCCGCACCGAGGGGTTCGTACGGGTGCCGGAGCCGCCCGGGACCGGTGTGAAGGGCGGCTGCGGGGAAAGAAGGCCGACATGGTCCTTCTCCCGGAGTCACTCACGGCCCTGATCCGCCGCAGCGCCCGAGAACCCTTCGTGGTCCAGACCGTCCGGGCCACCGTCGCGGCCACCATCTCCTACGCGGTGGCGACGCGGCTCAGCAGCGAGCCCGCCCCGCTCACCGCGCCGCTGACCGCGCTGCTCGTCGTCCAGGTCACCGTCTACTCGACGCTCAAGACCAGCGTCCGCCGGGTCAACTCGGTGGTCGTCGGGGTGCTGATCGCGATCGGCTTCAGCGCCGTGGTCGGGCTCTCCTGGTGGAGCCTGGGCCTCATCATCCTGGCCTCACTGGTCGTCGGCCGGTTCGTCCGGGTCGAGGAGTTCGTCCAGGAGGTCGCGATCAGCGCGATGCTGATCCTGGGCGTCACCAAACTGGCCTCGCAGGCCTGGGACCGGGTGCTGGAGACGCTCATCGGCGCCGCCGTCGGGCTGCTGTTCAACCTGCTGTTCGCGCCGCCGGTCTGGGTGGACACCGCCGGGGAGTCGATCGAGGACCTCGCCCGGCGGGCCCGCCAGCTGCTGCTCGACATCGCCGAGGAACTGGGCCGCCCCACCCCCGTCGCCCGGGCCGCCGAGCGGCTGCACGAGGCCCGCCGGCTGGACCAGGCGATCGCCGAGGTGGACGCGGCCCTGCGGCAGGCCGAGGACAGCCTGCGGTTCAACCCCCGGATCAGCGAGGGGCTGCTGTCCCGGCTGGTGCTGCGCACCGGGCTGGACACCCTGGAGATCTGCGTCGTGGTGATCCGGGTGCTGGCCCGCTCGCTGACCGACCTGGCCAAGAAGCGCGGGCCCGAGGAGCGGCTCTTCCCACCCGACGTCGCGGTCGGCCTGGAGGAGCTGCTGGACCACGTCGGCGGGGCGATGGTGAGCTTCGCGGTGCTGGTGACCACCCAGGTGAGCCGTAGCGCCGAGGAGGCGGAGACCCGGCTGACCGCCGAGCTGGCGGCCGCCTGGGTCTGCCGGGAGAACGTCGCCCAGATGCTGCTGCGCGAGGTGCGGGAGCACCCGGAGGCCTGGCAGCTGCACGGTTCGATACTGGCCGAGGTGGACCGGATCCTGGACGAGCTGGACCTGGAGCACCGCAGCCGGCGCCTGATGGAGGAGCTGGACCGGGCCTCGGTGGCGAACCGGGAACGGTTCGCGCGGTTCGCCGGTCTGCGGCGGTTCCTGCGCGGCGAGCGGGGGCGCGACCGGAGCCGGACGGGACCGGGGCGCCCGGCGGCGGAGGCCGGGCGCTAGGTGCGCCCGATGAACTCCCATTCCGATTGCGTCAGTTGCACTCGCGTCACACAGAACGGTCTACCGGATCAGGAGCTGCCGTGAGGGCGATTCCCGCAGATTGATCACAACCGAATACGCGCCCTAGCGCGCTCCGGAACGAGGCTTCAGCACCATTCACGTCTGCGGTGGGGAAATCATTCCTACCATCCTCCGAAGGTCCGAACGATCAACATCTCGGCCAAGTGACTGAATGCCGAACACGTCAACGGCGATTCGCCACCGATCAATCCCGTCACGCGGATGCAGGACGCCAAGATGCCGCCTGGTGCTTTCCCTCACGAAAGGCGGCGCGACACGGTGTTCGACTTCTCTCGATCCCTCGGGCCTGAGCCGCCCCGCGGTAGACCACCCACCCGGCGGCGGACGGCCGCGGCGGCGGCCACCGTCCTGGCCCTCTGCGGCGGCTACCTCTCGGCGCTCGTCCACACCGCGGGCGCGCAGCCCGGGGACGGTTCGGTGACGGTGCGGGTGGTCCGCAAGGTCACGGCGGACGGCGTCTGGCAGGGAGCGGCGCTGGAGCCCGGCATGTCCGGCGTCACCGTCGACCTCACCGACGACACCGGGACGACGATCAGCGGGCGGACGGCCGCCGACGGCACGGTGACCCTGAACGCCGGGACGAGCGGCCTGACGGGCGGCCGGTACCGGGTCCAGGTCCTCAACCCGAAGCCGGGCATCCTGTTCTCGGCCTTCGCGGACCGGACGGGCCCGGCCGGGGCGCCGAACCGCCTCAGCAGCACCGAGGAATTCGTCGACCTCTCCGGGGGGAAAAACGTTTCCTACACCACGGGTCTGTGGAATCCGGGTGACTACTGCCAGAAGAACGCGCCACTGGTCACCGCGTGCGTGCGCGGCGACGTGGCACCGGCCGAGGCGGGCACGACGCGGACGCTGGTGTCGTTCCCATACAACGCGCGCGGTGTCGACAATCAGACGACCGATATCGCCACCAAGGCGCAGACGGGCGCCTTGTACGGCATCGGGTACGGCAAACAGAAGAAGTGGGTCTTCAGCGGCGCCCACGCGCACCGCGCCTCGGGGTACGGCCCGTCCGGGCCGGGCGCGGTCTACCTCACCGATCGCGCGACCAACACGACGACCTTGTTCACCACCGTCCCCGACGCCGGTACCACGGTGCACGATTTCAAGACGGACATGGACCTGGGCTTCGCACCCGCTGTGGCCAAGGAGTCGCTGGGGGACGTGGAGGTGTCGGAGGACGGCACCGATCTCTTCGTGGTCAACCTGAACGACCGGAAGCTGTACCGGTACGACGCGACGAACAAGACCGCGTCCACGCCGAAGGCCAGCTACGACATCCCCGGCCCGGACCGCCCGTGCCCCGCCGCAGGCGACTGGCGGCCCTACGGCCTGGGAGTCCAGGACGGCGTCGTGTACGTGGGCGGTGTCTGCTCGGGCGAGTCGAGCCAGAAGAAGTCGGACCTGCGTGCCGTCGTGCGGACGTTCGACCCGGCTGCGGGCACCTTCGGGCCGGTGATCGTGGACCAGGCGCTGGACTACCCCCGCTCGCGCTCCAACCGTGACTCCGTCTGCCCGGGGCCGGGCTGGTACCCGTGGCAGGACACGCTCCCCACCTCGCAGGACGGCACCGCCTCGTGCGGTGCGGGCAACATCGCCAATCCGGAGCCCATGCTCGCGGACATCGTGGTGGACACCGACGGCGCTCTGATCCTGAGCTTCCGCGACCGCTACACCGACCAGCTCGGAATGAACCAGCAGTTCAGGGCAGGCAGCGGCCTGCTGGCCTCGCCGGCCTCCGGCGGCGCCCTGAGCAGGGCGTGCCCCGGCGCGGACGGCCGGTTCGTGATGTTCGAGAACGGCGGCTGCGGAAACACCAGTACGACACGCGGGGGCGGGTTCTACGACCAGCACCGCACCGCTTACCACAACAACGCCCTGTACTCCGGCATCGCCCTGTCCAAGGTCGAGACCACGATCGCCAGTTCCGCTATCGACCCGACGGACGTCATCTTCACCGGCGGCACGGCCTGGACCAAGCGCGACGGCACCCGCGCCGACGGGCTCGGCAACCAGTTGACGACCACCTTCGGCAAGGGCGGCTCGATGGCCGACCTCGAGGTGCTGTGCGACGAGGCGCCGCTGCAGATCGGCAACCGGGTCTGGTACGACGTCAACAGGAACGGCGTCCAGGACCCGGGTGAGAAGCCGGTCGTCGGCGCCACCGTGCGGCTCTACGACGCCGGCAACACCGTCGTCGGCACGATGAGGACGACGACGCGCGGCGAGTACTACTTCGACGACGGCAACGTCACCAGCGGCCTGAAGCCGCACACCACGTACACGATCAGGGTGGACCTCCCGGCCGACTACGCCCCCGGCGGCCCGCTCCACCAGTGGACCGTCACCAAGGCGAACGCCGGCGGCAACGAGTTCGTCGACAACGACGGCGCCGTCCCGCCCGGCGGCACCTACCCCGAGATCGTCATCGCCACGGGCGGGCCTGGCGAGAACAACCACACCTACGACTTCGGGTTCCACCAGCCCGAGGGCAGCGTGAGCGTCACCAAGACCGACCCGCAGGGCAACTCCCTGGCGGGCGCGGTTTTCCAGCTGCTGCGGGACGACCGGACGACGCCCGTCGGGCCGCCCTGCACGACCGTCGCCGACGGCATCTGTTCCGTCACGGTGGGCCTCGGGACGTACTACTGGCAGGAGACCCAGGCACCCCCCGGGTTCCTCCTGCCGGTGCCGGCGGTGTTCGGGCCGCTCGTCCTCACCGCCGACAACTACCGGGCGGGCGTGAGCACCACGGCGGTTGACCACCCGTCGCCGTCCCCGACGCCCACCTCGACTCCGACACCCACCCCGACACCCACCCCGACTCCGACGCCCACCCCGTCGCCCTCACCCTCGCCGTCGGCGCCGCCCAAGCCGCCGCTGCCCAACACCGGTTCGGGCGCCGTGCAGTTCGGCATCCTCGGCACGATCCTCCTGCTCGGCGGCGGCGTCCTCGTCCTCGTCGGCCGCGAGCACCGGCGCAGCCGCCGGAACGGGAAGGCGTGATGCGATAACTCCTCGATGACACCTGCGGGGTGGGACGGGCCCGGGAGCCGGTCCCACCCCGCAGACGTGTCCGTCGAGTGAAGCAGCGGCCCCGGCACGGCCGCGCTGCTTGAACCGCGTCAGAGCAGCCGCTGAGCTGGTCCGCATGCCGCTGTCCGTGCCGTCCGCCCTCCGCTCCGGGCGGGTGCACTCCGCCGCCGCCCTCGCCGCCCTCGCGGCGGCCGGCGTCCTCCTCGCCCTGCCCGGGACGGACGCGGCCACGAGCCGGCCCGTCACCGGCGACGAGGCCACCCGGCTCGCCCTCTCCCGGCTCACGACGTACGAGGCCGGCCCGGCGATCGTCGACATCACCGTCCCGACCGGCGACGCCGTCACCCGGATCCACGGCCTCGTCGACTTCCGCATCCGGCGTGCCGTCGGCACCTACACGACGGACGGCGTCGGCGCGCCGGGAATGCTCGCCTGGGACCAGGGCGGTGTGGGCGTCGCCCCGGCCAGGCGACCCGCCACCCCGACCGCGGCCGGACTCGCTCGCGCGGCGGAGGAGACGACGCCGCCGGACTGGTCACCCCGCGCCTACACCACCGACCTGCTCGACACCGCGCTCCGCCTCACCATGGCCGTGGCCGCCGACCGCCCGGACAACGCCCAGCTCCTCGCCCAGTCCGGCGCCCGCTGGCTCCGCGACGAAGACCTGGAGGGGCACCGCTACGGCGTCTTCTCCGGCCCGGTGCCCCGCACGGCTTCCACCGGGGACTCGCACCTCACCTATTGGGTCGACGCCGACGGCGATCTCCGCCGCCTCCAACTCCGCGCCCCCGGCACCGACCGTCCGATCACCGTCGAGCTCACCGCCCGCCACGTCGACGCCCGCGTGCCGCAGGCGCCCTGGGGCACCGGCACTCCTTGACCGGTGCGCCGGTGCCCGGTGTTCTGCCCCGTGAGGATGGCGACGCGCCTGGCGGGTGGTTTGCCTGCGAGTGCGGCGTGTCCCGCGGTGGTGATCGTAGGCGTGGAGCCAGGCGGGGTAGGCGTCACCACGTTCCTGCTCGGTGCGGTAGGACCGGGCGTAGTCCCATTCGTCGAGCAGGGTGCGGTTGAAGCGTTCGACCATGCCGTTCGTTTGGGGCCGGCAAGGGCGGGTTCGCTTGTGGGTGATCCCGGCCGCCGGCCGGAAGAAGAACGGCAGCAGGGGCAGTGGGCCCGTCAGCCACGACGCAGAGCTCTACAAGGAGCACAACACTGTCGAGCGGGCATCAGGGCGTCAGGGCATCAGCCAGGGCTGCTGCGGGAGCGGATGGCCGGTCTCCAGGTAGGTCTTGAGGTTGGAGAGCACCGCCGACCAGCCCTGCTCGGCCTCCGCCCGCTCGGCCTCGTCCGCGAGGTTCTCGTGGGTGACGGTGAGCCGGGTGAGGTCCTGCCAGCCGCTGATCTCGAAGGTGACCCGGGAGGGCCCGCCCGGGCGCTGTTCCTGCGGCCCGGCCCAGGTGGTGACCAGCCGGTGCGGCCGGTCGGCGGCCTCGACGGTGCCGACGACGTCGGCGATCCCGGAGTCGTCGGTGCGCTGGTGTTCCCAGGGCGCGCCGGGCAGCCAGGTCGAGACGTTGCGGTGGCCCCAGTAGAGGCCCGACTCGTCGGCGTTGGTGAGCGCGTGCCAGACCCGCTCCGGGGTGGCCCGCAGGTAGACGACGGCGCGGTGGGTGTGGGCGTGGGCGGTCACGGCATCAGCCCGCAGCCGCGTCGAGCAGGGGCTGGATCTCCAGTTTCTGCATCCGCAGCATGGTCGCCATCACGCGGTCGGCCCTGGCCCGGTCCTCGCCGCCGACCAGGTCGAGCAGGACGCGCGGCGTGATCTGCCAGGAGAACCCGTAGCGGTCCTTGAGCCAGCCGCACGGCCCCGGCTCGCCGCCGTCGGCGGTGAGCTTGGCCCAGAGCTCGTCGACCTCGCGCTGGTCGTCGCACTCCACCTGCAGCGAGACGGCCTCGGTGAAGGTGAACTCGGGCCCGCCGTTGAGGGCGACGTACGGGCGGCCGGCGAGGACGAAGTCGACGGTCATGACCGAGCCGGGCACGCCGGGGCCGGCCTCGCCGTAGCGGGTGACGCGCGTGATGCGGGAGTCCGGGAAGAGCGAGGTGTAGAAGGCGGCGGCCTCTTCGGCCTGGTCGTCGAACCAGAGGAAGGTGCTGATGTTCTTCATGGCCCGACGGTAGCGGCGGGGTCCGACAGGAGCGCCGAGCCACGGCCGGGGGTCACCGGTTCGGCGCCCCCGGCCGGTTGACGGCACGTCGGTCGGTTGACGGCACGTCGGTCGGTCAGTTCGCGGTACTTGCGCGGTCAGCGCGGGGTCAGTGCACCCAGCCCGCGTAGCGCTGGGTGAAGCGCTGCCCGGTGTGGGCGGTGACGACGACGTCGTAGCGGCCCTGCTCGTCCAGCGGCCAGGTCAGGTCGACCTGCTTGCCGGGCTTGACCCAAGCGGTCCGCGCGGTGCCCGCGAAGTCGTTGGGCGCGGCGGTGAAGGCCACGTCGGTCATGCCGTCGTTGACCAGCTGGAGGGTGAGCCCGCGGCCGCGCAGGTCGGCGGTGACGATCGGCACGCCGATGTCGTTCTGGCCGTCCCGCCCGTCCCGGACGACGGTGCTGGCGAAGCGGCGGACGAAGCCGTCCGGGCCGTGGACGGTGAAGTCGTAGCGGCCGTCGGTGGTGGCGGCGTCCCAGACGTGGCGGGCGGTGGCGCCGGGGGCGACGGTGTACGGGGTGCCCGCGAAGGGGAGCACGATGTTCGGGTAGACGGTGTACGGGAAGGCCACCGAACCGTCGTTGCTCATCGTGCAGACGACCTTGCCGGTCTTCCGGTCCACCTCCACGTCGGCCCACGGCTGGTAGGGCAGCGGGCGGTGCGGGCGCTCGCCGCGCTCCTGGACGGGCATCGACTGGGCGCCGGCCGCCGGCAGGGCGACCCCGGGCAGCTTGGTGCCCGCGTCGGCCCTGGCCATCAGGGCCTTGGTGTCGGGCAGCGCCGGGATCGAGTGGTCGGGCGCGGCGAAGTCGAAGCAGCTGGTGAGGTCACCGCAGACGGACCGGCGCCAGGCCGAGATGTTGGGCTCGGCCACACCGGTGACCAGCTCCATGAAGCGCAGCACCGAGGTGTGGTCGAACACCTGGGAGTCCACCCAACCGCCGCGCGACCAGGGGGAGATGACCCAGAGCGGGACGCGGTTGCCGAGGCCGATGGCCCGTCCGTGGGTGAACTCCTCGGGGGTGCCGGGCTCGGGGGTGGGCGGCACCATGTGGTCGAAGTAGCCGTCGTTCTCGTCGTACATCACCAGGAAGACGGTGTGCCGCCAGACGTCCGGGTTGGACATCAGCGACTGCAGCGCCTGGTCGACCCAGTGCGCGCCGTAGGCCGGTCCGGCCTCCGGGTGCTCGGAGAACAGGTAGGGCGCGACCAGCCAGGAGACGGTCGGCAGGGTGCCGTCCTTGCAGTGGCGGTCGAAGTCGGCCGGGTCGAACTTCGTCATCGCGTTGACGTAGCGCGGGTCGTCGTGCGGGAAGGCGTGGAACTGCTTGAAGTAGGAGAGCGCGTTGTCGTCGTAGTCGCCGGTGCGGTCGTCCTTGCTGGGGTTGTGGTAGACGCGCCAGCTGACGCCGGCCGCCTGCAGCCGCTCGGCGTAGGTGGTCCAGTCGGCCACCGGGTTGTCGGTGACCGGGGTGTTGTCGATCCACGGGCCGGTGGTGCCGTCGCGGCCGGGGCCGGCGGTGCCGGTCCACAGGTAGAGCCGGTTGGGGTCGGTGGGGCCGGCGAGGGAGGTGAAGTAGGCGTCGCAGACGGTGAACGCGTCGGCCAGGGCGTACTGGTAGGGGATGTCGTCCCGGGTGAAGTAGCCCATGGTGCGCTCGCCCTTGGCGGCGATCCACTTGTTCATCGCGCCGTTGTTGATGGCCTGGTGGCCGGTCGCCCAGTCGTGCGGCAGACCGCCGGCGTTCTGCGCGTTGTACTTGGCGGTGTCCATCCGGTACGGCAGCATCACGCCGCCGTCGCCGCGCCGGCTGTCGGGCTGGCGGAACACGTCGGCGCCGTCCGGGAACTGGAGCGCCTGCTTGTCCCCGAAGCCGCGGACGCCGGCGAGGGTGCCGAAGTAGTGGTCGAAGGAACGGTTCTCCTGCATCAGGACGACGACGTGCTTGACGTCCTTGACGGTCCCGGTGAGCCGGTCGGACCCGGCGGTTGCGGGGGCGGCCCCGGAGGAGGCGGACCCGGCGGGCGCGGCCTCGGCCGGGGCGGCGGCCAGACCGGTCAGGGCGGTGGCGCCGACCGCCGCGGTGGCGCCGACGAAGGTGCGGCGGGAGAGCTCGGACATCACGAACTGGCCTCTCAGAGCTGGAAGGTGGCGACGGCGGCGGCGGTGTCGGAGGGCCACTCGTTGGCGGCGGCGTTCGGCTCGGACTGCGGCCAGTCCGCGACCAGGGTGTGCGCCTCGACCAGCTTCAGCGGGCCGGCGTACTGGACGTAGTCGATCCGGTCCTGCGGCTCCGGCCGGTCGCCGCGCCGCTTGCGGGTCGGCGACCAGGTGGCGCCGGGGGCCTCGGCCGGGTCGCGGTACTCCTCGCGGAAGGCGTCGGTCAGCCCGGCGGCCTGCAGGGCCACGGTGACCGGCCACTCCAGCGGGCCGACGCCGCCGTGCGCGGCGGCGGTGGCGGCCGTCCAGTCCCGGTGGGACGGCGAGGAGAGCGCACCGCCCAGGACGAGCGGGAGCCCCCGCGCGAGGTCCGCGCGCACGGCGGCGGCCAGCGCCCTGGCCTGCTTCAGCCGGAGCGAGCCGTTCTCGGCGGCCAGCACCTGGGCGGCGGAGCCACCGTCCTGGACGGCGTACGGGCCGTAGCCCGTCTCGTCCAGGTGTGCGGCCCAGAAGCGGACCGCGCGGCCGCCGGGCAGCTGCAGGGTGGCCGCGGCGGCGGGCAGGTCGGCGGTCGGCGGGGTGACGTCGGCGAGCGGGTGGCGGCTGAGGATGCCGACGCTGCCCGGGCTCTGGTAGGCGTACCAGCCGAGGGCGTCCGCGAGCGTCCGCGCCCGCTCCCCCGCCGTCTCCTGGAGCGCGAGCACGTCCAGGCCCTGGGCGAGGACCACCCGCAGCTGCTTCTCCAGCGCGTCGGTGTAGGAGGCGCCCGCGTCGTGCAGGTTCCAGCTCGCGGCCTTGAGCCGCGGCGGCGCCGCCGGGTCGACCACGGGGACCAGGACGGTGACGGTGTCGGTGGCGCCCGCGCTGTCCTTGACGCCCACCACGACCACCTCGGGGGTCTTCCCGGGCTTCGCGGGGGCGGTGCCGCCGAGCGTGCCGTCCGCGCCGACGGAGGCCCAGGCCGGGCCGCCCACCTTGCGGTAGGAGGCCGACCCGGGCGCGTTGCCGGCCGGGCGGGACCAGAGGCCGCCGAGCTTGATCCGCACGGTGGCGCCGGGGGCGACGGGCGTGGCGGTGAAGGCGTCGACGGCGGCGTGCGGGCGGACCACGGCCGGCTTGGGGCGGAAGGCGAACGGCTCGGTCCGGGCGAGGACGCCGTAGCCGTCCTTGGCCAGCAGGTAGGCGGTGTACGGGCCGCCGGTCAGCGCGGAGGTGTCGAGCTGGACGTCGCCGGCCGCACCCGGGGTGTACTTCCAGAGCAGCGAGGAGCCGGTGCCGGGCTGCCGGCTGCCGTCGTAGACGCCGACCCAGTTCTTGGCGTCGGGGGCGTCGGTGCTCCAGTGGAAGGTGAGGCGGTCGCCTTCGGTCGGGTCGGAGGAGGTGGTGATGGTCAGGGCGCTGCCTGCGGCCACGGTTGTCCTGTCCGCCGCCCGGCGGCCGGGACCGCCGGGGGACGGTTCGCCGGGGCCGGGTACGGCTGGTCACGGAGGCTGGGAGGGAGGGTGCGCGCAGTTGGCTGTACGGCCGGGTGGCTGCGCGGCACGGTCGGCCGTACAGCGCAGTTGGCTGTACAACTGCGGGCGGCCTCATTCATCCGAAGGACGGCGACCTGCGCGTGAACGACGCATGACGGATCGTCGGGCGGCGCGGGAACATCCATGGGGACGCGACGAGGGCCGCGACGGATGAACCGTCACGGCCCTCGTGGACGTGTATGTGGGGCGCTCGCGTTGTTGCCCTCGCCCTCGCTCCCGCCGGCTCGGGCGTCCCTCCGCTCGCGCGGGTGGTCAGGCTCGCGCGGGTGGTCAGGCCAGGGCGAGGAACAGCTTCTCCAGCTCCGCCTCGCTCATCGGCGCGGAGTCCTCGTCGGCAGCGGCCAGGCACTGCCGCATCCCGCTGGCGACGATCTTGAACCCGGCCCGGTCGAGCGCGCGCGACACGGCGGCGAGCTGGGTGACCACGTCCTTGCAGTCCCGGCCCGCCTCGATCATCGCGATCACCCCGGCCAACTGGCCCTGGGCGCGACGCAGCCGGTTCAGGACCGCGCCGACCGATTCCTCGTCCACCTGCATGCCGGGGCCGCCTTTCGCATCGACTGTCGATGGACAAGTGTACCCGGCGGGGTATTCATTCCCGGGCGGTCGAGGGCCGCAACCGGCCCCGCCCGCCGGCTCCCCGCACCGTCCCCTCGGCACCGGACCCTCAGCGGCGGGCCAGCCGCCGTTCGCCACCGGCACCGGTCGCGTACGGAAGCTCGTAGTACGCGAACACGGCGGGTTCGTCCCCGGCGGGCAGGATGTCGTCGGTCCCGATCGCCGGAGCCTGCTTGACCTGGTTCTTCGAGTACGCCACCCGGACGTAGTCCGGCCCGGCCACGGCACCGACGAGCGGGACGAACACCAGGCGGCGGCGACCGGCCAAGCCGACCGTGACCGTCGCGAAGAACGCCTCGTCGCTGGCCGTCTCGACGTAGACCGACTCCAGCGAGCCGATCCGGTGCCCCTTCTCGTCGACCACCGCGTGGCCACGCCACTCGCGAATGTCCGCCATTGCGATCGCCACGGCCCGGACCTCCCGTCGCCGGATGCTCCACTGCCCCGCTCGTTCCACCGCCCCGACCTCCCATCCTGCGCCGGGATGGACGACGACGCGCGGCGAGCCGGCGGAGGCGTGCGCACTCGGCCGTGCGCCCGGACCCGCACGGTACGACGAATAGGACATACGGGGGTGACCCGCCCAACCGGCACCAGCGCCGTGACCTGGCCTTTAAGCTGTGCGCCAGCAAGGCCGTGAGTAGATCATCAGACTATTACCGGCAGAGTTTCCGGGGCGAAGGAGCAGCAGCCGTGGCGTACGAGTCCATGTGGGAGACCGGCGGGGCCGTGGCCGCGGCCGACCTCCGGCCCGACATCCCCCACCCGGCCCGGAGGTACGACTACTACCTCGGTGGAAAGGACAACTTCCCCGCCGACCGCGCCGCCGCAGAGAAGGCGCTCGCCGCCAACCCCGAATTCCGCTCCACCGCCCGCGCGAACCGGGGCTTCCTCACCCGCGCGGTCCGCTGCGTCGCCGACCGCGGCGTCGACCAGTTCCTCGACATCGGCACCGGCATCCCGACCGCCGGGAACACCCACGAGATCGCCCAGACCGCCGACCCGGCCGCCCGCGTCGTCTACGTCGACAACGACCCGATCGTGCTCAGCCACGCCCGCGCCCTGATGGCCGGCAGCGGCTCCGGCCGAACCACCGTCATCCACGCCGACCTGCGCGAACCGGACGCCCTGCTGGACTCCGTCCGCGCGGCCGACCTGCTCGACCTCACCCGGCCCGTCGGCCTGGTCCTCGCGGCCGTCCTCCACTTCCTGCGCGACGAGGACGAGCCGTACCGGGCCGTCACCACCCTGCTCGACGCGCTGCCCTCCGGCAGCCACCTGGTGCTCTCGCACGGCACCGCCGACTTCATCCCGGCCGAGATCCGCGACCGCGTGACCGGCGTCTACGACCAGGCCACCGCGCCCCTCGTCGGCCGCACCCGCGCCCAGGTGCACGCCTTCTTCGACGGCCTCGACCTCCTCGACCCCGGCGTCGTCACCGTCCCGCTCTGGCGCCCCGACGACACCCCGGCCCCGGGCGCCGACCGCGTGAGCATGTACGGCGCGGTCGCCCGCAAGCCCTGAGCCCCGGCGCCCGGGCGCCCCGGCGCCCGGGCGCCCCGCTGTCGGACCGTCATGCGATCACGCCCGGACCAGGGGCGGCCATCCGGAAAATATGCAGACCGGTCTAGATATTCATGCCCGGCGGCCTGATAGCCCTGCACACCCGGTTGCCCCCTGCGCACAGGAAGTCGATGTGGCCGACTTCCTGTGCGCAGCAACGCGGGCGGCGAGGCGCGGGAAATATGTCGATCGGTCTACAGACTCTTCTCGGCGAGCACCCGAGTCCGGGCGGCTTGCACAGGAAGTCGATCCCACCGACTTCCTGTGCAACGCGCTGGGCGAAAAACTATGCAGACCGGTCTACTGATTGTGCTCCCAGGTGCGGGCGGCTTTCTGGCTCCCGTAGGGTGCCCGGGTCGCGGGTGAGGGAGGAAGGGGCGGGTCCGGTGCGGGGGCGGTTGGCGGGTGCGGCGCGGGCGGCGCTGGGTGGTGGGCGACGGCTGGTGGCGGTCGAGCGGCTCGCGGGTGGCAGCAAGAAGGGCGTGTACCGCCTGGTGATGGACGACGCGACGACGGCGATCGCGTATCTGTGGGCCGCCTCAGAGAACTACTGGCCGGCGGCCGAGGGTGACGACGACCTGACCGACCCGTTCTCGCCCGGTCTCGGGCTCGACCTGTTCGCGGCCGCGCACGCGCGCCTGCACGCTCTGGGCGTACGGGTGCCGGAGCTGCGGCTCCTCGACCGGGACGGGGTGCACGGTCCGACCGAGCTCGCGATCGTCGAGGACCTTCCCGGCCGGAACCTGGAGGCGCTGCTGGCGCGTGACCCGCGCGCGGCGGCCCCGGTGATGGACCGGTTCGGGGAGGCGCTGGAGGCGATGCGGAGTCATCGGGCGCCCGCCTACGGCAAGGTGGCCGTGGTCGACGGCGGCGGCACCTCGCGCGGGACCTCCTGCGAGGGCGTCGTCCTGGACCGCGCGCTACGGGACCTCGCCGGAGCGGCGGCGCGCGATCAGCGGATCGCGCGGGCCCGTGACCGACTGGAGGAGCGGCTGCTGGCCCTGGCAGCGGCGGTGCGGCCGCGCACGGAGTACGCGGCCGTGCACGGTGAACTGGGGCCCGACCACGTCCTGGTGGACCAGGCCGGGCACCCGGTGGTGATCGACATCGAGGGCGCGATGTACTTCGACGTCGAGTGGGAGCACGTCTTCCTGCGGATCCGCCTGCACGACGCCTACCGCCCGCTGGCCGTGGACGGACTGGACGAGGACCGGCTCGCCCTCTACACGCTGGCCCAGCGGCTCGCCCTCACCGCGGGCCCGCTGCGGCTGCTCGACGGCGGCTTCCCCGACCGGTCGGCCATGGCGGCCATCGCGGAGTACAACCTCACGGAGGCCCTGGCACTGCTGTGACGCGGCCTTGGAGCCGGCCCAGGAGCCGAACCGGCGATCCCGGCCGGCCGGCTACTCCTCGAACCAGACGACCAGCCGGACGTTCCGGTCGCCGTGCACGTCGGCGAGGGCGCGCATGACGGTCCACACCGGCTGCCACGGACCGTCGGCGGGAACGGCGTCGCGCCGCCGGGCGCGTTCCGCGCGGAAGACCGTCGTGCCGGTCTCCCATTCGGTGCCCTCGGCCCACAGTTCACCGATGCGAGCGGGGTCGACGCTCAGGGTGTCGACCCCGCTCGCCCTCGCGAACCCCCGGCTCCAGACCTCCCGGTGCACCAACTCCAGCGTGCCGTCCGGCTGCCGCCGGTACCGGGCGATGCCGGTTGCCCGGGGCACCGCGGGTTCGTCCCAGTCGATGGCGAGGATCTCGTCCCAGCCCAGCCAGGTGGCGCCGAACGCCGCCCCACCCCATGACGCGTGCTCGGTACGGACGCTGTCCGAGACGTCGGCGGGCAAGCCGCGATCGGCAGCGACCGGCTGCCAGCGGGTGCTGAGGTCCCGGACTCCGAAGAGGCAGGCGAAGGCGCTGTAGTCCCTGGTCATACCGAGCATGGACAGCTCGATGGCCGAGTACCACGCCGTCTCTTCGACGCCGAGGCCAGGGCCCCAGGTACGGCACTCCACGGATCCTTGAATGGTCGTTCCCACGGCCCGATCCTGCCGTGCCCCCACCGGCCCGCGCACGGAATTTCCTTCGTCGGACACGGCCCCGCGGCCGGAGCGGGGCAGGGCCTCCGGGCGGACTTCCGGGCGGACCTCCGGGCAGGCGTTCGGGAGGGCGGCGGCCCCGGTGCGGGGCGGGGCGCGTGGTCAGCCGCCCAGGAGACGGCGCAGGACCGGGGCGAGGTGGTCGGCCTGGGGGCCTGGGAGGGCGGCGGCTTCGGCCGGGGAGCCGACCAGGGCGATCCGGTCGAGCTCCGGCTCGGTGCCGAGTGAGCGGTGGGCGGCGTACAGCTCGGCGTGGCGTGCGGTCAGTTCGACGGCGGGTCGGGACGGGGCGAGGTGGAGCACGCCGACGTTGCCGTGGTCGCCGCGGACGAGGAGCCAGCGGGTCAGCTCGTCCGGGGAGGTGAACACGCCGGTCTCCTCGTTGAGTTCCCGGGCGGCGTGCCGGCGGAGGGCGCACGGGTCGAGGGGGTCGCCGGGCGGGGGCGGTTCGGCGCAGCCGCCCGGCAGGCACCAACGGCCGGGCCGGGTGGCCGAGTCGGGCGAGCGGCCGACCAGGATCCGTCCGTCGTCGGCCGGTTGGACGACGGCGACGTACAGGGAGCTCACCCGGGTGGTGGCGCCCGGGACGAGGCGCAGGGCGAAGAGGCGGTAGCCGACGGGCGCCCAGTGCAGGACGAGGATGTCGGGACCGTCCGGGGTGAGGCCGGTGCAGGCGACGGCCGGGCCGTCGAAGAGGCCGGGGTCGGCCCGGACGGCCTGCGCCCAGACGCGGTCCAGTGCGGCCCGCTCGCTCGCGGGCAGGGACGGTGCGGGGGTCTCGACCAGGCGGATACCGGCGGGTTCGAGGAGCTCGACGCCGACGGGCGCGGCCGGACGGGCCGCGACCGGCATGTCTTCGGTCATCCCGCCATGGTGGCAGGGCCCCGGGATCGGTCGCAGTCGATCGGAACTGTCATGATCGGACGACAAGCTCACGAATCAGTGGGAACGGAAGGCCAGTTGGCGCGCGAATCGCCGGATCGCGGGCGGATCGACCGGCCGGACGGGCGACGTCGATCAGGGTACCGCTCCGGGTACACACCTCGCTGCGCGCACCCGGAGCGGGGACGCCCGAAGGTCAGAGGCCGACCTGGATCTCGGCGCGGTGCCGGATGTACTCGTCGGGGTGCGAGCGGGCTATCCCGACCGCCGCCTCGACCAGGCCGTGCAGCTCCGCCGGGTAGGCGCGCGGCACGAGCGGGAGGCCGGGGAGGATGCACCGGCGGACGTCCAGGTCAGCGTTGGCGACGAACTCCCGCAGCGCGGTCTCGTACCAGGCGTTCCGGACGCTCGCCCCCTCGTCGGCGGGGGCGCCGTTGCGGCCGTCCCCGACCGTCAGCGCCGTCCAGTACCAGGCCCGCGCGGCACCGGCCCGTTCCGGGTTGGCGCCGGTCCGCAGGTAGCCGAGCAGGGCGAGGCGGACCGGGCGCTGCCCGAAGGCGAGCAGGGCGGGCTCGACGAAGCGCCGGTTGAAGCTCGGGTTGGGGTCGTGGACCGCCGCCTCCACCAGGGCCTCGAAGTACTCGTCGGGCAGCTCGGCCCTTCCGGCGACCGCCTTGTGGACCTCCCAACGAGCCGCGCTCTGGTAGTCGGGGCCGGGGGCGACCTCGACCCCGATCAGACGGAGCAGACGCGCGAGCCGAAGGTCGAACGCCTGCGATTCGTCCGCCGTACGCCCGGGCAACGGCTGGAGAATCCGCACCTCGCCGGCCGTGTCCTTGGTTTCCACGAACATCCTCCTCATTCTGAGTCACCGGAAGACTACTCGCTGAAACAACAGTTCGGAGGCGGTTTTCGGTCACGCCGAGGACGTGATCCGTTTCCACTTAGAGCGCCCGGCAGTAGGCGTCACTTCAGGCGTTTGGTGGTGGGGCGGCCGTCCCAGCGGTAGCGGGGGGTCGCACGGCGGATGAGCATACGCAGCGTGACGATCGCAGCGGCCAGGTAGAGGTAGAAGTCCACAACGCGGTTGCGCTTCTCGGTGCAGCGCCGCAGCTTGCCGAAGCCGTTCATCCACGCGTGGGTCCGCTCCACCACCCACCTCTTTCCGGCCTGGATCGGGGCAGGGACGCCCTTGCGGGCGGTCTCGCC
The DNA here is from genome assembly GCF_014656195.1 of Kitasatospora xanthocidica. Taxonomy (GTDB): domain Bacteria; phylum Actinomycetota; class Actinomycetes; order Streptomycetales; family Streptomycetaceae; genus Kitasatospora; species Kitasatospora xanthocidica. The sequence goes on from NZ_BNBY01000020.1 coordinate 46,659, forward strand.
GATGAAGCCCGACTCCCCGAGCATGCGACGCGTCTTGTCGCTGTCGTAGCCACGGTCCAGGTTCACGGTCGCCCGGTCTGGAAGCCCGCCGACCTGGTCGTCGGCGGCCTTGAGGGTGGGCGCGAGCAGCGGGGAGTCGTGGCGGTTGGCCCCGGCCGAAACGATGCCGAGCACGACGCCGGTGGCTTCGGTGGCCACCGAGCGTTTTAGGGCCTGTTTGCCCCGGTCCACCGGGGAACTCCCGGCGGCCTCGCCACTGCACGGGGCCTTGGTGATGCGGCCGTCCACGGACAGGTCGTCGAGTTCCAGGCCGACCATGCGGTCGTACGCCCGGAGGGCGAGCGCGTGGACCTGTTCGGCTATGCCGAGCTGAGCCCAGTACTTGACGCGGCGTCTGATCGTGCGGTCCGAGCAGCTTGGGCCCGCGATGCGCTCGTATCCGGAGCCGTGCACCAAGGCGGCGATGACGTGATCGAAGACGACCCGGTCGGAGATGCGCGGGTTGTGGCAGCCGAGCGGGTGGGTATGGACGTGCTCGGGCAGCAGCGCCGCGAACTGGGCCCACAGCGGTTCGAGCAGGCATGACGGCAGGACAGACATGAGCCCCTCGGTGATCACTGAGTGTACCCGGCGGGAGCGTGGCGGAGCGTCGCAGGAGGGCCTGTCAACGGATCGGGTCGGTCAGGACGTGCGGTCGAGTTCGCCGGAATGCGGGTCTGCCGTGAGGCCGATCGCGTGGCGGGCCTGGGTGAGGGTGGTGGTCCAGTCGCCGGTGAAGCGAAGGCCCCGGTCGTCGATGTACAGCGCCGCGCCGAGTTTCTTGTTGGTGACGAGCAGGCACCGGCCGAGCCAGTAGGCCCTTTCGGGATCGTTGTCGACGATGGCTTCCAGCCCGCAGTGGTGGGTGAGCCAGGCGGCGACGGCAGGGTGGAAGCGGGGGTGGCGGGCGGTAACGACGAACACCGAGCGGACGGCGGCGAGTGCGTGCAGAGATGCGATGGCTCCGGGGATCGGGGCGCCGTAGATCCGGCCGTCCTGCCAGCCCTTGTCATGGGCGACCAGTGTTTGGTCGAAGTCGATGCCCACGGCGTGCGAAGCGGGGGAAGCGGGGTCGAGCGGGACGATGCTCACGCGAGTGGGTTTCCTTCTCGTGCTTCGGTCGGGGGGTCACGGGGCCGGACGGCCCAGGAGCTGACCGACGACAGTGTCCAGGTCGAGGTGTTCGTGCTCGGTCCCGGGTAGGACGAGGTCGTCGGTCTGTCGCAGGAAGTACTCGATGTCGGACGCCTGGGCGCGCATCAGGGCCGTCGAGTGCTCGCCGGTGAGGGTGATCAGGACGTGGCCGGGCCGCTCGCGGCTGTCGGTACGGATGGTTACATCGCCGTGGCCGGCGGGCTCGCGAAGGCCGGTGCGCAGGAGGTCGCGGGCGAAGAACCAGGTGATCGGTTCACTGTGGCCGGTGTAGATGTCCAGATGGACGGCGTACGGCTCGCCGACGTCGTACCACAGGAAGCCCGGGACGAGGACGGTGAGATCGCTGCCGACCACCTCCAGCGGGACCGGCACGATGCACGACACGCTCACGGACCGCTGGGCCGGCACACGGGTGGGGTCCTGGTGGGTCACGGCCGTCGCCCGAGCGCCGTGACGGTGTACCGGTGCCCGGCGTCCCCCACACGCGCTTTCGCGTGGGCGACGAGACTGTGCCGGGAAGCAGGTTGCGTCCTGCCGTCGGCGGCGAGTACGCCGTGGGAGGTGCCCCGCAGGCCCCGGTCACCGCCGAGGAGCGGGGCCTGCCGGTGCTCCCCGATGGCGGGCTCCCGCTCTACGGACCTTGGGGCGGCTGTCGGGTGCGCCGCGCCCGGCAGCAGGGTCAGGCACGCCCCGGCGAGGACCGTCGCGTTGAGCCCACAGCTCTGCCCGGCGGGGTGGCTCATCGGCAGGGCGCTGACGAGGGTGACGCCCGGTGCCAGGTCGAGCAGCTCGATCGCCGCGGTGAAGGCGTCCGCACGCATCGCGCCGTGGGTCAGCTTGGTGGGCATCGAGGAGCCGCTCGCGCCCGCAGGATGGTGCACGACGGCGATGTCCTCGTCTGCCTTTTGGGCGATGTTGAAGTGCTGGGGCCAGAAAGCGAGTTGGTCCAGGATGTCCGGCCCGGTGGGAACCCACACGGGGCTGGCGTCTGGCGTCGGCCGGTCCGTGGGGTCGTGCGAGGCGAAGACCAGCCGTACTCCGGACTCGCGAAGGCGACGGCGGACCGTGCGGAAGCCGAGTACCGGGTCGACCGTGACGACCACCGCGCCGATCCGCAGGACACCGTAGTAGAGCACCGGGAAGGCCGCGACGGCGGGCAGCACGAGTCCCACCCGTTCGCCGGGCCGCACGCCGTGGGCGAGCAGCCCGCCGGCGACCCGCGCGCTGAGTTCGTCCAGGTCGGCGTAGGTCAGCACGTCCGCGTCGGCGCGGATCGCCGGACGCTGCGGGTACTGCCCGGCTGCGTCCTTGAGGTTGGTCGCGAGGTTGCTCAATTGGTTCTCCTGGCACACAGACATCGACGCGAGACTGGGGTCGCGCACCTGCGCACGCGGGCCCCCGTACCTGAGGAGGACCGCTTGTCTCGATGTGGACGATCCTCACGCGTCGCAACCGTCAGAGCCCATGTGGACACCGACAGTGTTCCCCCGTCGGTCGCTGTCGCCCGCGACAACCAGGCCGCACGACCAGCGGCATGACCCTCAGTCAACCGGGAGCCGAGACCTTCCCTGAAGCGTGACGCCCCGGCGAAGACGTCGCACAGCGGCCGGATCGTGCGCCAGACTCACTCCCCACGGACCGCCCAAGGGGAGGCCCGCCCCGCGTAAAGAGGCCAGTACCGGATCAGCGAAAACAGGAGTAGGCGTGCACCAGGCAGTCCCAGGGCCGAGCGTGGCCGACATCTCGGATGCCTTCCTCGCCAGGCTCGACACGCACGTGTCGGCCATGGCCGAACGGCTCCTGGCCGAGATCGAGCACTACCGGACCGTGCCGCCGGAAGACCTGCGCAGGTCGCTACGGCACAACACCGCCTTCACCCTCGCCTACCTCACCGGCTCCCACGAAGCGATCGACCTCTCCGGGCCGACGGCGACCGGCCGACTCCGGGCCACCCAGGAAGTGCCGCTGCCCGAGGTGCTGCGCGCCTACCGACTCGGCTTCATCTACACCTGGGAACAACTGCTCGCCGAGGCCCTGCGGTCCGGCCCGCAGGCCCAGGCCGCGCTCCTGCACGCCGCCACCGGCTACTGGGAGGTGTCGGACGCGTACTCCCAGGCCCTGACCGCCTCCTACCGGGACGCCCTCGCCGAGCGCCTGGTCGAGACAGACCGGCGCCGCTCGGCCCTGGTAGCAGCACTCGTCGACGGGCCCCCACCGGGCGACGAGACCGTCTGGGAGATCGCCCACATGCTCGACTTCCCCTATCGCGGAACCTTCCTCGTCGTGACAGCCGAGACCCAGGCGACCGGCACCCCACCCCTGCCCGGACTGGACGCCAAGTGCCGGGCCCTCGACACCGGAACAGCATGGCGCGCACAACCCGGCCACGAGATGGGCGTGCTCTCCTGCCCCAACCGGGACGCCGTCCCGCACATCCTCGAAGCCGTCCGGGCCACCACAAACGGGCGGGTGGGAGTCAGCCCCGCCTACGACCGACTCGACCAGACACCCCGCGCACTGCGCTACGCCCAGGTCGCGCTCGAATCCCTGCCCGCGGGCACCGCGGCGGTGCGCCGGCTCGACGACACACCGCTGACCGAGATGGTGATGACCAACCTGGAGACGACCCGACGCGCCGTCAACCGCATCCTCGGCGGAGTACTGTCCCTGCCCGAGAGCGACCGCACCACCCTCCTCACCACCGCCCGCGCCTGGCTCGACGCCCACGGATCGGCGGCCGAAGCGAGCCGCACGCTCTACTGCCACCAGAACACCGTGCGCTACCGCATGCACCGCCTGGAGGAGTACCTGCGCGGCCCGCTCGACGACCCCAAAGTCATCGCCGAACTCGCCATCGCCGTCGACGCCGTCGGCACCTTTCCGACGCTCCTGGACCGCAACCGCGTGTCAGAGCCGGTCTCCAGCGCCACATCGTGATCCGTGGGGTCCGTGCGATCTTCAGCTCTGTCGCGAATCGAATACAGGGCAGAGCCGTTGCCCGGACACACCCATGCCCGGGCCGCGAGGACCGTCTGCCACGACGCCCTGAACACCCGCAGGCACTGCCGCCAGTTGCAGCCCGTGCTCGCCGCTCTGCGGCCGGACCGGTGCCTCCCTGACCGCTGCGATCGTCACGCTGCGTATGCTCATCCGCCGTGCGTCCCCCTGCTACCGCTCGGACGGCCGCCCACCGCCAAGCGCCTGACGTGCCGCCTACTGCCGGGCGCTCTAGGGAAATCTGACGAACACTCGGCCGAAAGACGCCGCGCGGGGTGGAAGCAGTGGTGGAAGCGGAGATGGAAACGGGGTGCGAGCGGCCGGCCCGCCTGGTCAGGACGGGCGGCCGGGCGGGACCAGGCCGGACTGGTAGGCGATCGCGACGAGTTGGGCGCGGTCCCGGGCGTCGAGCTTGGACATCGCCCGGTGCACATGGGTGCGGACGGTGAAGGGGCTGACGAACATCCGCTCGGCGATCTCCTCGTTGGTGAGTCCGGTCGCGGCCATCGACATCACCTCGCGCTCGCGGGCCGTGAGGACGGCCAGCCGCTCGCTCACCGGGCCGGTGACGCCCCGGTCCGGCTGGGACAGGAACTGGTCGATCACCGCCCGGGTGGCGGCGGGCGAGAGCAGGGCCTCGCCGGCCGCCACCGTCCGGACGGCAGCGAGCAGCTCCTTGGGGTCGGCGCCCTTGCCGAGGAAGCCGCCGGCGCCCGCCCGCAGCGCCTGGGCCACGTACTCGTCGATCTCGAAGGTGGTGAGGATCAGCACCCGGGTGCCGGACAGCTCCTCGTCGCCGCAGATCTCGGCGGTGGCGCCGAGGCCGTCCGCACCCGGCATCCGGATGTCCATCAGGACGATGTCGGGCTTGGTGGCCCGGGCGAGTGCCACGGCCTCGCGCCCGTCGGCGGCCTCGCCGACCACCTCCATGTCCTCCTCCGCGTCGATCAGCATGCGGAAGGCGCCGCGCAGCAGGGCCTGGTCGTCGGCGAGCAGCACCCGGATGGTCATGCGTGATCCCTCTCCTCGGAGCGGACGGCCCGGACCGCGCGGGGGAAGCAGTGCGGTGCGGCGGTGCCGCGAACGGCGTGATCCCGTCCCTCGGCCCTCGTTTCGGCGGCCCCGGCCCCACCGACGGCCCCTGCCCCGCCGGCCGTCCCGGCCTGGGCCGGGCCCTCGTCGCGGGCGCCGGTGCGCAGGGGCAGCTCGGCGGTCACCAGGAAGCCGCCGTCGGTCCGCCGGTCGGCACTGAGCCGGCCGCCGACCGCACCGGCCCGTTCCCGCATGCCGATCAGCCCGAAGCCGCTCTCCCCCGGGGCGGGCTCGGGCAGCAGCGCGGCGCGGGGGCGAGCGGTCGCGGCCGGACGGCCGTTGGCGACGCTGACGGCCACCCGGCTCTCGGTGTAGGCGAGGGTGACCTCGGCGTCGGCGCCGTGGGCGTGCTTGGCGACGTTCGTCAGCGACTCCTGGACGATCCGGAAGGCGGTGAGGTCGACCCCGGGCGACAGCGGACGGGGCTCGCCCCGGACGGTGAGCCTGACCGGCAGCCCGGCCCGCTCGAAGGAACCGATCAGCTCGGGCAGCCGGTCAAGGCCCGGGGCGGGTTCGAGCGGGGCGGGCTCCTCCGCGCGGCGCAGCAGGCCGACGGTGGCGCGCAGCTCCTGCAGGGCCGAGCCGGTGGCGTCGGTGATGTGACTGAGCACCTCGCGGGCCTGGACGGGGTGGTTGTCCATGAGGTGGACGGCGATGCCGGCTTGGGCGTTGGCGAGGGCGATGTGGTGGGCGACCACGTCGTGCAGGTCGCGGGCGATCCGGATCCGCTCGTCGGCGACCCGGCGGCGCGCCTCCTCCTCGCGGGTGCGTTCGGCGCGCTCGGCGCGCTCCTCGATGGCCGCGAGGTGGGCGCGGCGGTTGCGGATCGAGTCGCCGAGTGCGCCCGGCAGCAGGGCCCAGGCGAGGACGCCGAGCCGTTCGCCGAGCGGGCCGCCGGGGCCGAACAGCAGGGCGATGCCGGTGAGCAGGACGGCGGTGGTGATCGAGGCGCGCAGCGCGGTGGCGCGGTCGGTGCGGACGGCGAGGAAGTAGAGGGCGAGCAGCAGCGGGGTGGCCAGGGTGGCGGTGAGCCGGGGGCTGGTCCAGGCGAGCAGCATCGTGCAGGCCAGCGTGACGGCGACCACCGCGCGCGGGTGGCGGCGGTGCGCGAGGACGGTGACGGCGGAGACCATCGCGATCACGCCGGTGGCCGGGTCGACCGGGGTGAGGTGGCCACCGGTCTGGTCGATGGTGGCGCCGAGGGCGGTGATCGTGAGCACCGTCGCCCCGCCGGCGACGTCGAGCAGCCGGGGGTGGTCGCGGCGCAGGCGCTGGCGCCAGGTGTCGGTCATGGTCGTGCTCTCCGGGTCGGGGGCCCTGGCCGCACCCTCGCCGGGCTTCGCCAGTGGGTGCCGCGCCGCGTCCCGGTGGGGGCGGCGGGCCGGGTCGGGAGCCTCCGCGCAGGCGGTGGCCCCCGACAGCAACGGTAACGGTAGGGGCTCGAACCGGTGTCCGAACCTGCCGGTGCCGGACCGGCCCGGGCCTGTCCCGCCCGGGCCGGTCCGGTGTGCCTGCACGAGCCGGTCCGGTGTGTCCGTACGACTGCTCCGTACGACTGGTCCGTACGACTGCTCCGTACGACCAGTTCGTACGACGGCGGCCTAGACGGTGACCGACTCCCGGGCCGGGGCCGGTTCGGCGGCGGGCGTCTGCAGCTTGCTGCCCTCGACGTCCACGTCCGGTATCAGCCGGTCGAGCCGGCGCGGCAGCCACCAGGCGTGGCGGCCGAGCAGGGCGAGGACCGCCGGGACGATGGTCATCCGGACGACGAAGGCGTCGAAGGCGACGGCCGCCGCGAGGCCCAGGCCCATCATCTTGATCATCGGCTCGCCCATCCCGATGAAGCCCGCGAAGACGGCGATCATGATGAAGGCGGCGGCGGTGACCACCCGGGCGTTGTGCCGGAAGCCGGTGACGATCGCCTCCTCGGGCTGCTCGCCGTGGACGAAGGCCTCCCGGATCCGGGTGACCAGGAACACCTCGTAGTCCATGGCGAGCCCGAAGACCACGCCGATCATGAAGATCGGCATCATGCTCATCACCGGACCGGTCTGCTCCACGCCGATCAGGTCGGCCAGCCAGCCCCACTGGAAGACCGCGACGACGGCGCCGAGCGCGGCGGCCACCGAGAGCAGGAAGCCGAGCGCCGCCTTCAGCGGGACGAGCACGGAGCGGAAGACCACCAGCAGCAGCAGGACGGCGAGGCCGACCACCACGGCCAGGTAGGGCAGCAGCGCGTCCGTGAGCTTCTGCGACACGTCGATGTTCATCGCCGTGGTGCCGCTGACCAGGACCGTCGCCCCGGTGGCCGACTTCAGACCGGCCGCGTCGCCCCGGATGGTGTGCACGATGTCCTTGGTCTCGGACTCGCTCGGGCCGGTCGCCGGTACCGCGTTGAGCAGGGCCGTGTCGCCCGCCTTGTTGAACATCGGCGGCGTCACGGTGACCACGCCCGACATGCCGGCGACCTTCTTGGCGACCGCGTCCGCCGCCGCCTTCGGGTCGGCGACGCCCTTGGCGTCCACCAGGACCGTCAGCGGGCCGTTGAAGCCGGGGCCGAAGCCCTCGGAGAGCAGGTCGTAGGCGCGGCGCTGGGTGGTGGAGGTGGGCTTGGCCTCGTCGCCCGGCAGGCCGAGCCGCAGGTCGAGCGCGGGCGCTGCGAGCACGCCGAGGCCGATCACACCGCCGAGCAGCACCGCGAGCGGGCGGCGCAGCACGAACCGGGCCCAGCGGGCGCCGCCGTTCTCCTTCGCCGCCGCCCGGTCCGCGTCGCCGCGGGCCTTGCGGACCTTGCGCGGCAGCACCTTGCGGCCGAGGAAGCCGAGCAGCGCGGGGACCAGGGTGAGCGCGACCAGCACGGCTATGACGACCGTGCCGGCGGCGGCCAGGCCCATCTTGGCCAGCATCGGGATGCCGACCACGGAGAGCCCGGCTAGGGCGATCACCACGGTGAGGCCGGCGAACACCACGGCGGAACCGGCGGTGCCCACGGCCCGGCCGGCCGCCTCCTGCGGTGTCCGCCCCTCGCTGAGCTCGGCCCGGTAGCGGGAGACGATGAACACCGCGTAGTCGATGCCGACGGCGAGGCCGAGCATCATGGCGAGCGTGCCGGTGGTGCCGGACAGGCCCAGCGTGCTGCCCAGCGCGGTGATCAGCGCCATGCCGAGGCCGACGCCGACGACCGCCGTGAGCAGCGGCAGGCCGGCCGCGACCAGCGAGCCGAAGGTGATGACCAGGACGACGGCGGACAGCGCCATGCCGATCGCCTCGCTGCTGCCGCCGGCCTCGGGCTTGGCCATCAGCGCGTTGCCGCCGACCTCGACCTTGAGCCCGGCGTCCCGGCCGTGCCGGGCGGCCTGCTCCAGGGCGTCGGTGGCGCCCTTGGACAGCTCGCCCGCCTTGGCGGAGTAGCTCACCGTCGCGTAGGCGGTGGTGCCGTCCTTGGAGACGGCGCCCGCCTTGAACGGGTTGACCGCGCCGGTGACCTGGTCGGCGTGGGCCAGCTCCTCGACCGTCCGCTCGACCGCCTGCTGGTTGGGCGCGGCGGTGATCTTCTGCCCGGAGGGCGCGACGAACACCAGCCGGGCCGCGGCGCCGTCGGCGTGACCGCCGGGGAAGCGCTCGTTCATCAGGTCGAAGGCCTTCTGCGCCTCCGTGCCGGGCATCGAGAAGCCGTCGTCGGGTGCGGCGGGCGCCTTGGCCGCCAGGACTCCGACGGCCGCCAGCACGGCGACCCAGAGCAAGGTCACCAGCCGGCGCCGGACGAAGGCCCATCGGCCCAGACGGTAGAGGAACGTGGCCACGGGAGAGCGGACTCCTTCGGATGCGGTTCTCGGTACGGGGCGCGCCGCGGCCGGGCCGTACACCCCCGAGGGCGCGGTCCGCCGCAGCGTGACCAATCCTTGATCGCCGCCCCCTGCTCCGTCGTCATCTCTGTGCAGGCCGTTTGCGTACTGCGGACGCAGTACGGCCATCCCCCGTACGGAGGAGCGCACGCCCCGCATCGGAAGTAGCCCTCCTACCTGCGGCGGAAGCAGCCGGGTCACCCGTGCGGACGGCGACGACGGGCCGTGACCCCGCCGGGCGAAGTAGCGTGATGTGCCTGACCCGACCGCTTTTCGTACGGTTCGGGAGGATCCGACCTGATCGGTGCTGCACGCGCAGCCCGCCGCCGGAGGTGCCCCATGGGCGTTCCAGCCGCCCGCATCGTGTTCGACGAGAGCGACCGCGCGGCCGTCGCCGAGGCGGTGACCGAGATGCTCACCACCGGCGCCCTCACCCTCGGCCCGTGGACCGAGCGCTTCGAGCAGGCCTTCGCGGCCGAGCACGGCGCCTCGCACGCCGTCGCGGTGAGCAGCGGCACGGCCGCGCTGGAGATGATCCTGCGCACCGTCGACGTCCGCGGCCGCGACGTCGTCGTGCCCGCCGTCACCTTCTACGCGACCGCCGGCGCCGTGGTCCACGCGGGCGGGCGCCCGGTGTTCGCCGACGTCGACCCGGCCACCCTCGCGCTCTCCCCCGAGACCCTGGAGGCGGCCCTCACCCCGGACACCGCCGCCGTCGTCCTGGTGCACATCGGCGGACTGGTCACCCCGCGCGTCGACGACCTGCGGGCGCTCTGCGACGAGCGGGGCATCCCCCTGGTCGAGGACGCCGCGCACGCCCACGGCAGCAGCCTCAACGGACGCGCCGCCGGCACCTTCGGACTCGCCGGGGCCTTCTCCTTCTACCCGACCAAGGTCACCACCAGCGGCGAGGGCGGCATGGTCCTGACCGAGTCACCGGAGCTGCGCGACGAGGCCCGGATCTACCGCGACCAGGGCAAGGGCTCCTTCACCACCAACCACCACGTGCTGCTCGGCTACTCCTGGCGGATGAGCGAGCTGCACGCCGCCGTCGGCGCGGTGCACCTGCGCCGGCTCAAGGAGTTCATCGAGACCCGCCGGGCCGTCGCCCGCCGCTACGACGCGGCGCTCGCCGGACTGGACGGCCTGGAGCCGGTGCTCGAACCGCCCGGCTGCCGCGGCAACTACTACAAGTACGTGGCGCTGCTGCCGCCCGGGACCGACCGCGCCGCCTTCAAGCGGGCCGTCGCCGAGGAGCACGGCGTCCGGCTCTCCGGCGAGGTCTACGACCTGCCGCTGCACCTGCAGCCCGTGCTCGCCGAGTACCGCCGCGGACCGCTGCCGGTGGCCGAGGACGTCTGCGCCCGGCAGGTCTGCCTGCCGGTGCACTCCGACATGACGGAGGACGAGACGGAACAGGTCGTCGAGGCGGTCACGGCGGTGTACCGGCGGCTGGCCGGCTGACCCTCCGCCCGGCCCGAACCGAGCGAAAACGATCCGACCTGACCGAGAACGACCGACCGGAGCGAAGGGAGCAAGAACGTGCGGATAGCCGTCACCGGGGGCTGCGGGTTCATCGGCTCACACGTCGTGGACCACCTGATCGCGGCCGGCCACGACGTCCTCGCGGTGGACACCACCGACAAGTACCTCAACCCCGACGCCGAACACGCGCGGATCGACATCCTCGACCTGAAGGCCCTCACCTCCGCCCTCGCGGGCAGCGAGGTCGTCTACCACCTCGCCGCGATGGCCGACGTCGAACAGGTCTCCGCCGACCCCGTCAGCGCCGTGCGGACCAACATCGACGGCACCGAGGCCGTGCTGGAGGCCGCCCGGCGCAGCGGCCTCAGCCGGACCGTCCTGGCCAGCACCGTCTGGGTCTACGGCGCCGCCCTCGCCGGTGAACAACTCGGCGGCGAGGAACAGGAACTGGACGAGCACGTGCCGATCGAGCTGGAGCACAGCGGCCACCTCTACGTGGCCACCAAGCTCGCCGCCGAGATGCTGGTGCACAGCTACCGCGAGCTGTACGGGCAGCACTTCACCATCCTGCGCTACGGCATCCCGTACGGGCCCCGGATGCGCGACGAACTCGTCGTCGCCCGGTTCGTCCAGGCCGCGCTGGCCGGACGGCCCATCACCATCGCCGGCGACGGGCGGCAGAGCCGCAACTTCGTCTACGTCGAGGACCTCGCCGACGCCCACGTCCGGGCCCTCTCCCCCGCCGCCGAGGACCAGACCTTCGCCCTGGAGGGCTCCACCGCCGTCTCGGTGCGCGACATCGCCGACACCGTCGACGAGCTGCTCGGGCCCGTCGACATCGAGCACATCGACGGCCGCAAGGCCGACTACCCGGGGCGGCGGATCTCCTCCGCCCAGGCCAAACGGCTGCTCGGCTGGTCGCCGAAGACCCACTTCGCGGACGGCGTGCGGCGGTACGCCGACTGGTACCGGGACGCCACCGCCGCGTCCACCGCCGGCTGACCGGGCCGCGCCGTGCCGCACGCCCTGCTGATCTCCGGCTCCCTCGGCCAGGGGCACGACGTGATGGCCCAGGCCTGCGCGGACACCCTGCGGGAACGCGGCTGGACCACCGACACCGTCGACGCGATGGCCCTGCTCGGCGAACGCTCCGGCGCCGCCGGGGAAGCGGTGTTCCGCCGGCTGCTCGGCCTGCCCGGGGTGTACGACGCCTTCCACTTCTCGGCCCTGCGGCCCGGCGCGCGGATCGCCCTGCTCGCCGACGCGGCCGCCCGCACCCGGCTGGTCCCGGCCCTGCGCCGACTGGTCGAGGCACAGCGGCCGCAGCTGGTCGTCTCGGTGTTCGCCACCGCGACCTCGGCCGTCAACCGGCTCCAGGAGTGGGGGCGGGGACGGGAGTTCCGGCACTTCGTGTTCTGCACGGACGTGACACCGCACCGGCTCTGGGTGCAGGACGGAACCGACCTGTTCCTGGTCACCTCGGAGGTCGCCGCCTGCGCCGTCCGGCGCTACCGGCCGGACGCCGACATCGCCGTACTGCCCGCGCCGCTGCGGCAGCCCTTCTACCGGCCGCCGCAGCGGGGCGAGGCGCGCGCGGAACTCGGTGTGCCCGCGGACAGCCCCTGTGTGCTGCTGATGTCGGGCTCCTGGGGGCTCGGCCCGCTCGCCCGCACCGCCGCCTCACTCGCCGCCGCCGGACCGCACGTGCTCGCCGTCGCCGGGCGCAACCCCGAACTCGAGCGCCGCCTACGGGCCGCCGCACGCCGCCGACCCGGGCTGCACCCCTTCGGCCACACCGACCGGATCCCCGCCCTGATGGCCGCCGCCGACCTCGTCGTCACCAGCTCCGGCGACACCTGCAGCGAGGCCCGCGCCCTCGGCCGGCGGCTGCTGCTCCTCGACGTCGTCCAGGGGCACGGACGCGACAACCTCCAGCACGAGCTCGAACTCGGCCACGCCGACGTCACCTCCGCCCGCCCGGCCGACGTCGTCCGCAACGCCCTCGCGGCACTGAAGCGCCCCTCTCCCGCCCCCTCACCCGGCGCCACACCGGAGAAGTGGCGGGCCGGATTCGAGGAGGCGCTGCGACGGGTGGGACTGGGGTAGAGCCGCGTCCGGTGCCGTGGGCGAGGCGCCGGCCGAGCACGACCGGGCGGCGTCCGTCCAGTGAACGCCGGTCAGTTGAGGCCGATGGTGCCCGAGCAGGTCAGGGTGCCGCTGACCGTGCCGGTCGCGCCCTGCTCCTCCCTGACCGGCAGTCCGGTGAGCTTGGCCCCGTCGGCGGTGCGGCTCGCCTCCTGGCCGACCGGCGCCTTGCCCTTCCAGACGAACGGGCGCGAGCCCTTCGCCGTCAGCACCAACTGCGCCTGGCCGTCCTTGAAGACGAGCTGCGCGACCGCGACGTTCACGCTCTTGGGCGTCGCGCTGAGCGACAGGACGCCGTTCGGCGAGGGGTCGCCGACGCAGGCGACCGCGCCGAACTCGTAGCTGCCGCCGTCGGGTCCGCTCAGGGTCAGGGTGTTCCTGCCACCCGCCCCGGCACCCGCCGACGGAGCGCCGGAGGTGGCGGCCGGCGGCTGCGCGGGCGTCGCCGTGGCGGACCCGGAACCGCCCGGCGGCGCGGCCGCCACCGGCGCCGCGCTGGACGACACGACCGGCGCGGGCGAGCCCGAACTGCCGCAGCCGGCCACCACGAGCACGGCCAGCGCCGCGGCGGTGACGCCCCAAAGGTGTTTCGACGTACGGAAGTCGGCGTTCACGGTGGCCCCCCAGCTCGTCGTCGGCCCGCTCGGGCCGGCGGTGTGCACTGCCCCGGACGACGCGTCCGCCGCGTCGGGCGGTTCCCGCCACGGCCCGGAGCGGACGGAACACCTAGCGCGGCGGCACCGCGTGGTCGCGGAGGGGGCCGAGGGTGAGGTGGTGGGTGCGGCAGTGGGCGGCGATCAGGGGGAGGGCGGCGAGGGTGGCGCGCCAGGAGCCGGGGGCGGAGGTGCAGTCGGAGTCGTGGAGGAGCAGCGTCGCGCCGGCGGTGAGGCCGGGGCGGGCGGTCGCGTAGACGGAGGCGCCGGTGGCCTCGGCCGTCCAGTCGCGGCCCCAGGCGGTCCACAGCACGCTGCGCAGGCCGAGGCGGCGGGCGGCCAGGGCCGGGCCGGCCGTCAGCACCCCGTACGGCGGGCGGTACCAGAGCGGGCGGGCGCCGCAGAGCCCGGTGACCGCCTCGGTGGCGCGGCGCAGTTCGCGCAGGTCGCGGGCGGGCGCCGGGTACCACTGCTGACGGTGGTGCCAGCCGTGGACGGCGACCTCGTGGCCGCGGCGCACCAGCTCGCGGCCCAGACCCGGGGCCCGCTCCAGCATCGCGCCGAGCAGGAAGAAGGTGGCGCGGGCGCCGAGTTCGTCCAGCGCGTCGAGCACGTACGGGGTGCTGCCCGGGTCGGGGCCGTCGTCGAAGGTCAGCGCGACGTGGCCCGGCGCGGTGCCGCGGCCCGCCGTGCGGCGGGCCAGGGTGCGGCGCAGCGGCGGGAGGCGGACGGCGGCCGGGGCGAGGTGCAGGAACTCCACCGCGGCCGCGGCGCCCAGGGCCCTGGTGGCGGTGCCCATCCGGCGCTCACCCGAAGCGCGAGGCCATCCGGCGGAACACGCCCGGCGCGACGCCGTGGACGCGGGCCGGGAAGCCGAGCCAGTGCGGCACGTAGAGCCGGTCGCGTTCGGTGGTGATGGTCGCGACCACGGTGTCGGCGACCCGCTCCGCCGTCACCGGGCGCGGCCGGTCACGCTGGTACGGCGTGCCGCGCCGGTCGAAGAACGGGGTGTCCACGGCCCCCGGCAGCACCAGCCGCACCCCCACCCCCGTGCCGCGCAGCTCGTACCAGAGGCTCTCCGCGAACATGGTCAGCCCTCCCTTGGTGGCCGAGTAGCCCGACTCGTCGCGCACCCCGACCTGGCCGGCTATCGAACCCAGCAGCACGATCCGGCCGTGGCGGCGCTCCAGCATGCCGGGCAGCAGGAGGCGGACCAGACGCAGCGGGGCGGCGAAGTTGACCTCGATCATCCGGTCCAGGGTGTCGGACGGGGTGTCCGTGAACGGGCCGCGCCAGCCCAGGCCGGCGCTCGCCACCAGGGCGTCCACCCGGCCGGCCTCGGCCAGGGCGGCGTCGGCGAGGCGGCGCGGGCCGTCCGGCTTGCTCAGGTCCTCGGGCAGGGCCAGGCCGCCGGTGCGGTCGGCCAGTTCGTCGAGCCGGGCCCGGTCCGTGCCGGAGAGCAGGGTCTGCCAGCCGGACTCGGCCAGGCGGAGGGCGGTGGCGAGGCCGATACCCGAGGAGGCGCCGGTGATCAGCGCGACGGGGCGGCCGTTCGGGGCCGACCGCCGGGACCGGGGGTGGGGTTCCGACCGGGGTTCCTCCGCCATCGTGCACCTGCCGCTCTGAGGCCGTTTCGCCGTCCCTTTTGTCCGGCAAGTCACCTTCGCATGGCGCAGCCGTCCGGGCTACCGGGGCGGGACGGCCGGCTGCGTCTCGACATCCGGGTGCGGGGCCGACAGTTCGGCCGACTCGCCCTCCAGTTCACCGAAGCGGGAGAGCAGGAAGGTGCCGCCCACCGCCACCGCGAAGCCCGTCAGCGCGCACCACTCGAACCCGGGGCGCGCGGCATCGCCGAGCGCCACCACCCCGACCAGGGCCGGGCCGAAGGTCTCGGCCACCGTCCCGGCCGCCGTCGCAGCCGTCACCGTGCCGCGCTGCAGGGCCAACGCGTACGCGAGGTACCCGCCGAGGCCGCCGACCGCCAGGGCGTAGGCGGCGGGATCCGCCAGCACCGCCACCGGACCGGACGCGTCCAGGACCCGCACCGCGAGACTCGTCACCCCGAACCCCACCCCGGCCAGCAGGCCCAGCCCGGCGGCCGCCGCG
This sequence comes from Kitasatospora xanthocidica, assembly GCF_014656195.1. Classification (GTDB taxonomy): domain Bacteria; phylum Actinomycetota; class Actinomycetes; order Streptomycetales; family Streptomycetaceae; genus Kitasatospora; species Kitasatospora xanthocidica. The sequence continues at coordinate 62,176 of NZ_BNBY01000020.1, forward strand.
GTGCCCTCCCGGCGGACCAGGACGAGGGTGACCAGCAGCATCACGACGGTGGTCGCGAGCAGCGACCAGTGGAACGCGGCCGGGGCGTGGTTCCGGCCCTCCTTGCCGGAGCCGAGCGCCAGCACGGTCAGCCCCACGACCACGGCGAGGATCCCCGCGACGTCCGCCCGGTGCAGACGCGCGCCCAGCAGCCGGACGGCGGCCAGGGCGGTGACGGCGAGACTGGAATTGGTGACGGCCTGCACCAGGAAGAGGGGAAGGGTGCGCAGGGCGACGATGCTCAGCACGAAGCCCGCGATGTCCAGCAGCGTCCCGGCCAGGAACTGCCAGGACCGCGCCAGCGCGGCCAGCAGCCCCGCCCGCACCCGGTCCGCCCGCGGAGCCGACCGCGCGCCGCGCGCCTGGAAGACCGCCCCGAAGCCGAAGCAGACGGTCGCGACCAGTGCGGTGGTGAGTCCCAGCAGCATGCGTCTCCCAGCCTCCCGGGGCAGCATCCGGTCCACCACCAGTTTGGGCCAGGCGTGGCGGGTGCGCACGGATGGGGCGGGAGGGGCCGTGGGGGCGCATGCCGGGCAGGGGCACGTGGGTGGGAGGAGCGCGGGCCCCGGCGCAGGGACAAGGGGCGCGCCGGGGGAAACGCGCGCAGGCGGGTGCCACGGATGAGTGGGAGGGGCCGTGGGGGCGCCCACCGGGCCGGAGGAGAATGGGCCCCGGCGCAGGGGTGAGGGGCGTGCCGGGGAGAAACGCACGCAGGCGGGTGGGGGCACGGGTGGGGCGCGCGGCGCTGCCGGGGGCGGGCGGGTGCGGCTGGGCGCCTGCCGGGGGCGGCCGGCGGGTGTGCGGGGGATCTGCGCGCCCCCGCGGGCCCCTCGCCCCGGGCAGGCGCGGGGTGAGGGGCGGGGTTCGGGGACGGGCCCTATACGAGGGCCTGGGCCAGGAGGGTGGCGGTGCGGGCGATGACGGGTTCGTCCCTCGGGGCGGCCTCGTCGGGCTTGGTGGTCAGGACGGCGAGGACGACGGGCGCGCCGGCCGGGGTCCAGGCGATGCCGACGTCGTTCGCGGTGCCGTACCGGCCGGAGCCCGTCTTGTCGGCAAGGGTCCAGTCAGCCGGGAGGCCCTTGCGGAAGCGCTCCTTGCTGGTCGTGTTGCCGCGCAGCCAGCCGGTGATCTGCTCGCGCTTGGCGGGCGGGAGGGCGTGGCCGAGCACGAGTCGGCGGTAGGTGCGGGCGATGGCCTGGGGCGTTGTGGTGTCGGTGGTCCGCTCCGGTTCGGCCGTGTTGAGTTCGGGCTCCCAGCGGTCCAGACGGGTGACGCCGTCGCCGATCGAGCGGCAGAAGCCGGTGACGGCCGTCGGTCCGCCCAGCTCGCGGAGCAGCAGGTTGCCGGCCGTGTTGTCGCTGTGGTCGATGGCCGCCTGACAGAGTTCGGCGACGGTCATGCCGTTCGCGAGGTTGCGGTCCTCGCGCGTGACCAGCGAGCTCTCGCGGCCACCGGACCGCGTGATGTCGGCCTCGGTGTAGTGGATCCGCCGGGCGAGGAACTCGCCGTCGTGGTCGAGATCGCGCAGGACGGCGGCGACGGCGACGGTCTTGAAGACCGAGCACATCGGGAACGGTTCGTCCGCGCGGTAGCGGACCGTGCGGCCGGTCGACAGGTTCCGGGCGAACACGCCGAGGCGTACTCCGTGCTCCTGTTCCAGGGCGGCGAGCAGGCGACGGGTGTCGGGGCCGGTCGCCGCGTGTGCCGATCCGCCGGTGAGGGCGGTGACGCCGGTGGCGGCGACGGCCGCTCCGAGGCCGAGGCCCAGGACGGCGCGGCGGCTGTGGCGGGCTGCCGAAGGTTGCGTGTGCATGATCCCCCTCTGGACGAATGTCGCGGCACGAGCCGCTTCCTGTGTCACAGGACGCAACCGGCGTACCGATGGTTCGTCAACCATGCGAATCGGAGGGGAGACGGGCAAGCCGGGTCAGGGCCGGATGGCCACCGCCGCGTAGGCCGAGGCCTCCGGGGCGGAGACGACGGGCTGGTCGGCCGACGGGCGCCACTCGGTGGTGGGGACGACGCCCGGGGCGAGGAAGGTCCAGCCGTCGAAGAAGCGGGCGAAGGCGGACCGGTCGCGGGCCTGGACGGCGGTGCCGGCGGATTCGTAGATACGGACCAGGTTGGCGACGTCCTCGGGCGCGAAGTCGGGGGTGACGTGGCTCATCACCAGGGCGCTGCCGGGGGCGAGGACGGACTTGAGGTGCTCGACGAGCTCGTACGCGCCGCGGGCGTCGGGCACGAAGTGCAGCAGGGCGTTGAGGGAGAGCGCGACGGGCCGGTCGAAGTCGATGGTGTCACGCAGCCCGGGGGCGGCGAGCAGCCGGGCGACGTCGGTGACGTCGGCCTCGACGTAGGCGGTGCGGCCCTCCGGGGTGCCGGTGAGCAGGGCCTGGGCGTGCGAGAGCACGATCGGGTCGTTGTCGGCGTAGACGACGCGGGCGGCCGGCCGGACGCTCTGGGCGATCTCGTGGAGGTTGGGCGAGGTGGGGATGCCGGTGCCGATGTCGAGGAACTGGTCGAGGCCGGCCTCGGCGAGGGCGCGGGTGGAGCGGTGCATGAAGGAGCGGTTGGCGCGGGCGCCGGTGCGCAGCCAGGGGGCGACGGCGAGGGCGTGGCCGGCGGCTTCGCGGTCGGCGGCGAAGTTGGTGAAGCCGCCGAGGAAGTAGTCGTACATCCGCGCCGAGTGCGGCACGTTGAGCCGCAGGTCCACCCCGTCGTACTGCCCCATCGCGTTCCCCCTCGGTACATCGCTCGCAACCGATCGAATTGTTGCCCACGGTATCCGGGAGTCAATCGCGCGGGGACCGATTCAACCAGCCGCTAGATCGCATGAGATGACAATCTGTATTCGCTTTGCAGCCTGGAGTGACAGGCCTGGTGGAATGAGGATGGGCACGGACAGCCCGACCCTCGGGTGGCCCGGTGAGCAGCCGACGGCCACGGAAAGCAGGCTCGATGACGATCGACAGGGGTGCCTCCGCGCGCGGGTACCGGGGCGGGACGGCAGTGGACTGCGGCGGCGGGACGGGACCGGACCGGGCGGTCGGCGCGGACCTCGGCCTGCGGCTGGACCTCACCTACGCCGCCTTCTGCGAGACGCATGAACCCGCTTGGCACGCCCTCGCGTTGACCAGGATAGGCAGCCAGGCCGACGCCGCCCTGGTGGTCGAGGCGGTGAAGGCCGACCTGGCCCGCTGCTGGCCGCAGGTGCTGCGCTTCGAGGAACCGGCCGCGTACGCCTGGCGGCTGGCCACCCGGCACGTCTCCGACTGGGTCGACGCCGAGGAGCCGGTGGAGGTCGAGGCGGTCACCTTCGCGGCGGTGATCGGCGCCTTCAAGCAGGTGGCGAACGGCCTGCTGCACAGCGAGGCGGACGAGGTGCGGCTGTACGCGGCGATCCTCGAACTGCCGGACCGGCAGCGGGACGTGGTGATCCTGCGGTACCTGCTGGGCCTGCACGTCAAGGTGATCGCCGCGTACCTGGGACGGCCGGTGGCGACGGTGCACTCCAATCTGCGGCACGCCCGCGAACGGCTGGCGCGCCGGCTCGGGGTCGGCGAACTCCCGGACCGGGGCGGTGAACTGTGACGGACGGACGGGTGGCCGGCCCGCCACCCGGGGCGTGGACGGCGAGCGGGGGGCGCGCGGTCGTCCACGTGCCCCGGCCCGAACGCGCCCACGCCGACCGGATCGCGGCGGTGCGCCAGGCCCGGCTGACGGCGGCGCCCACCCATCTGCCGTCGGAGTACGAGCAGGCCTCCTTCGAACTGGGCCTGGTGGTGGCCCTGGTCCTGGGGGCGCCGGACGCCTCCCGAGGGCTCGACCTGCTGGTGAACGCGTGCCGGATCCAGCCGGAGGGGGCGGAGGTGTTCGGCGCGCTGCTGTACGCCACCGGGAAGGAGGAGGGGGCCGAGTTCTGGTGGCGTTTCGCGGCCGGTTCGGGCAGCGGGACGGCCGCCTATTGTCTGCACCTGCACCACCTGATGCTCGGCGAGACCGATGACGCGGACTACTGGCGGGCCTGGTCGGACCAGCTGTCCACGGCCGAACGGCAGCCCGGGCCACGGACGTTGACGATGAGCAGACCGCTGCTCCCGGAGGACGTCCGGCGCGACATCCTCTCCCGCGTGCACCGGGGCCTGGCCCCGCAGCTGCCGCCCGCACTGGTCGCGGTGATCGACCGGCTGCCGTTGCAGGGCGACGAGGCCGAGGAGGTCCCGAGCCCGTGGGGGCTCACCTCGGGGGCGACCTCCGCGTGCTCCTGGGACCTCGCGTGGGGGCTCACCGACGACGGGGAGGACTCGTCGGGGTGAGCGGCCCGCGGCCGCCCACGGTCATCCCTTCAGGTGAGCCGGGTGCGCCGGGCGGGACGACGGCGCGCAGCTGGACCGCGGCGCCGGACGGGCCGCGCCGCAGGTGGCCGCCACCTCAGGTCCGCCCGGTGAGCGCGGACAGCCGGGCCGTGATCTCCGGGTCACGCCCGTCCCCGGCCTCCACCTCCTCGCCGTCCGGGGCCGTGCGCCGGACGACGTAGCGGTGCGGGGCCATAGCGGTGTCCCGGCCGGGCAGCGCGGCGACGACGGCGCGGTGGGCGGCGGCCGGGTCCAGCCCGGGGTCGGCGGTGGTGACCTCGGCGACCAACTCCCCGCCGGTGCAGGTGAGTCGGTGCTCCCCCAGGGCGGCGTGCAGCAGGTCGCGGACCGCCGCCAGGTCGATCCAGGAGCCGTCGATCAGCCGCCACTCGCCCTCGCGGCCGTCGCCCGGCGCACCGAGCACCGCGGGCAGGTCGGCGAGCAGCACCGGCCCTTCGGCGGCGGCCGCGAGCAGGGCGAGCAGGGCCCGGGTGAAGTTCTCGGCCTCCTCGGGGTCGAGCACCTGGGGGCAGGCGACCAGGACGAAGTCCAGGCTGCCGGTGATCCGCAGGATGGCGAACATCAGCCGCACCGGCAGCGGCGGGCCGGGCAGCGGGGTCAGTTCGGGGTCGGCGGTCGCGGCCGGCTGGGCGTCGGCGACGGCGGCCGGGACGGTGAGGCTCAGGTCGTTGACGACCACCTGCCGGGCGAACCGGGAGCCGCGCTGGTGCGCGACGTCCTCGACCAGCCGCCAGACCTTCTCGGCATCCAGAATGCTGTGCCAATAGGCTTTCAGCGAAGCCGACTTGGCGCGGCCGATCAGCTGGTCGAGGTCGGCCGCGTCGGTGTCCAGCAGGATCAGCGCGTCCTGCGCGAGGGTGCCGACGTGGTCGACGAGGTCGGCCTGGTGGCGGTTGGCGGAGAGCGCGGACATCACCAGTGGGCCCCGGCGCCCGGCCCGGTGGGCGACCAGCGCGGCATAGGCGGCGAGCAGGACGACGGACGGGCTGGCGCCGACCCGGCGGCAGACCGCGGCGAGGTGGTCGGCGCCAATGCGGGAGCGCACCATCAGCGCGCTGTGGTCGCGCGGTGGGCCGGTGATCCGCGAGTCGGCGAAGACGGTCTGCGGGCCCGTACCCAGGACCCGGGCCCAGTGCCGCAGACCGGCCGCCGCCTTGCGGCGGCCGTGGTCGCTCTGCTCGGCGGCCGCGAGCCGCAGCGGGGTCGGGGCGGTGACCGGGGGCAGTTCCCGGCCGGCGGCGAGGGCGTGCCAGTCCTGGATCAGCACGGCGGTGGCGGCGCCGTCGGCGCCCGCGTGGCAGACCACGGCGATCAGCCGCAGCAGCCGTTCGCCCCGGGCGAGCAGGGTGAAGCGGACCCGCGGCGCCGCCGTCAGGTCCAACGCGACGGCGACGTCGGCACGGCCCGACTCCAGGGCCATCGTGTCCAGTTGACCGTCGTCGCGGTCGCCGGCCTCGATCACCGTCACCGTGAAGCGCCCGCTCGGGTGCACCACTTGACGCTCGGGGAAGCCGTCCGGGCCGGGGCCGGCCGGGAAGGAGGTCCGCAGCGACTCGTGCCGCTCGACCAGCAGCCGTAGGGCGACCAGCGCGGCCGGGACGGAGGTGCCGGCCGGGACCGGCCAGACGGAGTCCTTGTTGATCTGCTCCGGGGGGCTGGTCCGGATGCAGCGGATCATGTTGTCCTGGCCGCGGGTGAGCGGGCCGGTGCCGCTGCTCGCCGCGGCGAACCGGACGCCGACACGTCGGTCGGCCGGTCGCGCGTCGTGCGGGGTCTGCGCGCGAGGAGCCGCCTCGCGGGGGATCAGGTCGTGCGGAGTCACGTCGTACGCGCCTTTCGGCTCGCCGGGAAAGGCTCAGCGGGGGTGTGACCGGGACGCTACCAGCGGGATCGCGGGGTGGTCCAGACCAAAGAGCGCCATCTTCGACACATCGTCAATTGCACTGCCAGACATGGGAGTTGACATGTAACGGCGATTCGCCGAGGGTGGCCACGGCAGCCCGGAACGGCCCGGGCACCGGCACGTCGCAGAGCCGGGCCGGCCCGCCGCCGAGCGCACCCGGATCGGCCACCGGCACCGGGGACGGACCGGCCACGGACACGCCGAAGGACTGCGTCAGCCGTCCGCCGTACGCCTTCACCAAGGCCTCGCGGCGGCACCACAGCGCGGTGAAGCGGGCCGCCCGCTCGGCCGGGGCGGCGGGCTCGGCAACGGAGCGCGCCTCCTCGAACGGGAACCAGCGGGCGGCCATCCGCTCGGCCGTCCCGGCGCCGTGCAGCCGCTCCACGTCGACGCCGACCGCCCGCCCCTCGGCGAGGGCCAGCACCCCGAACGTGCCCGAGGCCGACCAGCTCACCCGCAGGCCGCCGGCGTCCTCGGCCTCGGGCTTCCCGTTCGGCCCGCGCCGCCAGACGACCTCCCCCGGAGGCCGCCCCAGCCGGGCGCCGACCAGCTGCCGGACGGCGCCGTGCACCACGGTGAAGCAACGGCGCAGCTCGGGGGACGCGCCGGTCGCCCGGGCACGCTCCTCGGCGTCGAGCAGCCGCCACAGGCCGTCGGCGACGGCCGCGGGCCGGTCCGCGTCGATGAGCCAGAACTCGACCCCGGTCACGGAAGCGTCAGCGTGCTGAGGACCCCGAGCCGCCGGTCGTACCCGGCGAGCAGGACGGGCCGCCCCTCCGCCCGCCAGCGCGGCAGGCACTCGGCCAGCGTCGCCCACAGGCCGGTGAACGGCTGGGCCGGTGGCCGCCGCCCGGCGAGGCCGTCATCCGGCACGGCCTCCGCGCCGGGGCCGTCAACCGACACGACCTCCGCGGCGAGCCCGTCGTCCGACACGACCTCCGCGCCCGGGCCCAGCGCCGCGGCCTCGGCCCGAACGGCCTCCTCCGGTGCGGGGGCGCCGGTGCGCTGGCGGACGGTCAGGCCGGCGCCGGGGGCCTCCTCGCAGACCAGCACCACGACCGCGTGCCGCTCCGGCAGCGCGACCGGCGCCGACGGCACGTAGTGCAGTGCGGTCTGCTCGGCGAGCACCACCACGGCCCGGCGGCAGGCACCGGTGCGGTGGTGGTCGGCGGCCAGCCGCAGGGCGGTGAACGCCGCGGCGGTGCCCTGGTCGCAGACCGCGAAGGCCAGCGGGGTGCCCGGGACGGACCGGCTGAGCGCGAGCGAGGACGGCGCGCCCGGGCGGACGTCCGGGGTGTCGAAGGCGAGGATCAGCAGGTCCACCGGCTCGTCCTCGGCGAGCGCCTCGCCCAGCAGTCCGGCGGCCAGCTCCTCGTAGGAGTGGCCGACGCCCTCGCTCAGCAGGTCCTCGCGCAGCGGCAGGCCGTGCGGGCGGACCAGGTCGGAGACGAAGACCCTCAGGTCCGGGTCGAGCGAGGTCTCCGAGCGGCCGTCGAAGCGGCGGGCGAGCGCCCGGGTGATCCGCAGGCCGGAGGGGCCGGGCGCCGCCCGGTCGGTCGTCCCGGGGGCCACCCGGTCAGTCCTCGGGGATGACGTGCCCGGCGACGTAGTCGGCGAGCTTGGTGACCGAGCGCAGGTCGTCCTCGGTGATCTGCTCGACGTCCACCTGGATGTCCAGGGACTCCTCCAGCTCCAGGATGAGCTCGATGGTGCCGGCCGAGGTGAGGCCGAGGTCGTCGAAGAGGCAGGCGTCCTGCGGGATCTCGGGCAGTTCGCGCTTGAGCACGCGCGGCAGGAGTTCACCGATGCCGTGCAGGACGCGCTCGCGCAGCTCGGGGTCAGTGGTCTGGACCACAGCTTCTGACATGGGGGTACCGTCCCGTCGTACGTGGGAAGTGTGCCCTGAGGGCTACGGGGAGTGGCCGACGATTCCGGGGTGCTGACCGGTCGTCAGTACCGCACGGCCATCGCGGAGAAGGTGGCTCCGACGCCGGCGGCGGCGATCAGGTAGTGGTCACCGCGGCGGAGCAGCCCCCGCGTGGTGGCGGTGTGAAGATTGATGAGGCTGTCTGCAGCGAAACTGTGCCCGACCGACCGCACGTTGTCCAGCACGACTTTCTCGACCGGGTAGCCGATCCGACGGGCGATCATCCGCCAGGAGGCCTGGTTGACGTTGTGCGGAAGGATCGCGGACAGGTCGGAGAGGTCCAGACCTGCCTGGTCCAGGGCGGCCTCGATCGCCTCCACCATCACGTTCGGGTACTCGCGCTGGTAGCGGGCCAGCAGGTCCGGGTCCTCGGCCAGCCGGCCGTCGAACTCCGGTCGCTGGCGCACCTCGTAGGAGAGCACCCGGTGGCGTTCGCCGGCGGCGCTGACCAGGCAGGCGGCCGCGCCCTCGGCGAAGATCCCGGTCTCCGGCACCACCTGGGCGTCCCTGGTGAAGGTCTTCTCCCCCGCCAGGACCAGCGCGAGCGCCGCCGGGTCGGGTTCGGACGCCAGCAGCCGCCCGGCCAGGTCGATGGCCAGCAGGCCCACCGCGCAGGCGTGGTGGGTCACCGTGAAGGCGTTGGCGTGCCCGAGGCCGCGCGCGGCGAGCAGCTCGTGCAAGGGGTTGAGCGGGTGGGGCACCGCCACCGGCATGCTGCGGGCGTGGATCACGAAGCGGACGTCGCGTTCGCGTCCGCGCAGCTCCGGCAGGTCGTCCAGGGCGGCGTCGAGCAGGTCGGGCAGCGTCCCGGCCGGATCCAGCCGTAGCTGGTCCAGGCCGTGGAAGCGGCGGAAGAGTCTCAGTTGACGTGGGGTCAGGCCGATGCGCTCGCCCACCGCCTCGATGGGCACGGCGTGTGGGGGGAGGTGGACGGCCACTGCCTCCAGTGCGGTCACCCGGGCTAGTATTCCGACGCCCGCCGGGTCGCACAAGTGATCTCGAGTCCCGAGACCGGCCCCCGGGTCGTCCGCCGTCGTGGCCACTCCGCCGGAATCCGTACAGCCGCGCTCCGGTCCGGCCGCGCTCACCCCCGTGCCGTCGAGCAGGTGGGAGATCTCTCATGTCACATCCTGAACCCCCGTCGTTCGAAAAGCCGTTGAACCCGGAGCGGGCTACGCCGGTGGCCCCGGAGCTGGTCGCGCTGGTGGTCGAGGTGGCCGGCGCGCCGCCCGGCTGGGCGCGCCGCGTCACCCCGGACGCCCGGCTGGACGCCGACCTGCTGCTGGACGAGACCGAACTCTCCGCCCTGGCCGGGCGCCTGCGCGAGCGCTTCGGCGCGTCCGCCGACCTGGCGGCGCTGCGCGCCGGCCTGGACCTGCCGGGTCTGGAGGCGCTGACCGTCGCCGACCTGCACCGACTGCTCCCCGAGGAGGATGCCCGATGACCCGGTTCCTGCTGGTCATGCCCCCGTTGACCGGACACGTCAACCCGGCGGCGGGCATCGCCGCCGAACTCGCCGCGCGCGGCCACGAGGTCGCCTGGACGGGGACGGAGTCGGTGCTGCGGCCGCTGCTCGGCCCCGGGGAACGGGTGCTCGGCACCGGCACCCGGGCGTTCCGGGCGCAGGGCGGGCACGGGCTGGCCGCCCTGCGCTCGCTCTGGGAGGGCTTCATCGTCCCGTACGCGCGGTTCACCGCGAAGCCGCTGGACGCGATCGTGCGGGAGTACCGGCCGGACGTGCTGCTGGTCGACCAGCACACCCCGGCGGGCGCACTGGTCGCGCACCGGCACGGCTTGCCATGGGCGAGCTTCGCACCCGGGGCGATGGAACTGGGGCGGCCCTACCGGGCGTTGCCGCAGGTCGAGGAGTGGATGACCGGGTTGCTGCGCGGGCTGTGGGAGCGTGCCCGGCTGCCGGAGCGGGAGTACGTCGACCCGCGCTTCTCCCCCGCCCTGGTGCTGGCGACCAGCGGCCCGGCGCTGACCGGCCGCACCGACCCGCCGCACCACGCGCCGGTCGGGCCGGTGATCGCGGCCCGGCCGCACGATCCGGAGTTCCCGTGGGAGCGGCTGCTGCCCGGGCGGCGTCGGGTGCTGGTCACCATGGGCACGCTGGCCGGGGAACTGGGGGCGGACTTCCTCGCGCGGACCGTCCGGGCGCTGGAGCTCTGCGGCGGTGACGTACAGCCGGTGTTCGCCGGGCCGCGCGCGCTGCTGCCCGAACTGCCGCCGCACGCCGTCGCGGTGGACCGGGCTCCGGTCCTGGAGCTGATGGCCCGGGGCGAGCTGGACGCGGTGCTGTGCCACGGCGGCATGAACACCGTGGGCGAGGCGCTGGCGCACGGCCTGCCGCTGGTCACCGCGCCGATCCGGCACGACCAGCCGTTCGTCGCCGCCCAGGTGGCGGCGGCCGGGGCCGGGGTCCGGGTGCCGTTCGCCCGGGTCACGCCGGAGCGGCTGGCGGACGCGCTGCGGTCCGTACTGGAGACAACGGGCCGTCGGGACTCCGCGGTTCGGGTCGGCGAGGAACTGCTGGCCGGAGGCGGTGCGGCGGCCGCCGCGGACCGGCTGGAGGCGCTCGGCTGAGCGGCCGCGGGCGGGGGCCGCACGGGGCCGGACCCAGCCCGCCCGGAAGTCCCCTTAGCAGAACCGGAGATCACACGTCCATTGGTCTAGGCCATTGTTTCCGGACCCGGGTTCGCCCTAGGGTTCGCAGCAGCACCGCCCTCCGCAGGTGCCCAGCCCCGCCTTCCCAGGTGCCGCGGCAGCCCATCCCCGTACGGGAGTTCCGGTTGATCGAGACCACGGGACTGCGCAAGTCCTACCGCAAGAAGACCTCCCGCCGCGACGGCGGGAGCCAGAGCGTCGACGCCGTACGCGGCATCGACCTGTCGGTCGCCGCCGGCGAGATCTACGGCTTCCTCGGCCCCAACGGCGCCGGGAAGACCACCACCCTGCGCATGCTGGCCACCCTCATCCGCCCCGACGGCGGACAGGCCGTCATCGCGGGCGCCGACCTGTTCACCGACCCGGCCGGGGTCCGCCGCCGGATCGGCTACGTCGCCCAGGGCGGCGGCACCACCGACAACGTCAGCGCCCGCGAGGAACTGGTGCTGCAGGCGCGGATGTACGGCGCGGCCAAGGCGCGGGCTGCCCAGGCCGCCGACGACGCCCTCAAGGCCTTCGACCTGGGCGAGTTCGGCGACCGGCACTGCGCCACCTACTCCGGCGGCCAGCGCCGCCGGGTGGACATCGCGCTCGGGGTGATCCACCAGCCCCGGGTGCTGTTCCTGGACGAGCCCACCGTCGGGCTCGACCCGGCCAGCCGGGCCCACGTCTGGGAGGAGATCCGCCGGCTGCGCACCGAGGGCATGACCGTCGTCGTCACCACGCACTACCTCGACGAGGCCGACGCGCTCTGCGACCGGGTCGCCATCGTCGACCACGGCCGGGTGGTGGCCGAGGGCACCCCGGAGGCGCTCAAGCGCGAGATCTCCGGCGACGTCGTCCTGGTCGGCCTGGCCGCCGGAGCGGACGCCGGAGAGGACGCCGTCGAACGGGCGGCCCGGGTCCTGCGCCCGCAGCCGTACCTGCACCGGCTGGAGCCCGACGAGGACGGCGGGCTGCGGCTGTACCTGGAGGACGGCGCGGCCGCCATTCCACAGCTGCTGCGCGCCCTGGACGCGGCCGGCGTGACGCCCGGCACGGTGCAGCTCAACCGGCCCAGCCTGGACGACGTGTTCCTGGCCCGCACCGGCCGCTCGCTGAAGCAGTCCTGACCGGTCAGGGCCGCAGGACACTCCATGACCCGCCCCCACCACGTTGACCCGTACGACCTCCTGGGGAGACCGTGAAGCTCGCCCGCGACACCTGGCTGGTCTTCCAGCGCCAGCTGCTGCTCATGATCCGCACCCCGGTCTGGATCGCCGTCGGCGTCATCCAGCCCCTCTTCTACCTCCTGCTGTTCGCCCCGCTGCTGAAGAAGGTGCTCGCCCCCGAGGGCGCGAGCAGCTACGCCGACGCCTACCAGGTGTACGTGCCGGGCCTGTTGGCGGTGCTGTGCATCTTCGGCGGGCTGTTCACCGGCTTCAGCCTGCTCGGCGAACTCAAGGCCGGCATCATCGAGCGCTCCCGGGTGACCCCGGTGAGCCGGCTGGCGCTGCTGCTCGGACGGGCGCTGCGGGAGATGGTGGCGCTGCTGGTGCAGGCCGTCCTGATCACCCTGATCGCGCTGCCGTTCGGACTGCGGGTGAGCCCGCTGAACCTGCTGCTCGCCTACCTGCTGCTGGGGCTGCTGGCGCTGATGACCTCGGCGATCTCCTTCGGCATCGCGCTGATGGTGCCGGCCGACGCGGCGATGGCGCCGGTGGTGAACACCATCGCGCAGCCGATCGCGCTGCTGTCCGGGGTGCTGCTGCCGCTCACCCTGGCCCCGGACTGGCTGCGGCAGCTGGCCCGGTGGAACCCCTTCTACTGGGCCGTGGAGGGCATGCGCGCCCTGTTCTCCGGGCACGCCGGGGACAGCGCGGTCTGGCAGGGGCTGCTGGTGGTCGTGGTGATGACCGTCCTGGCGGTGTACTGGTCGGCCCGGCTGTTCTCCACCCGGGTGCGCTGAGGCACCGGGCCGGACGGGCACCGTACGGCGGAGAGGCCCGGCTCGCGGTGAGCCGGGCCTCTCCGCCGTGCGTGCGCGGGGCTCAGGAGGCCCCGTGCGGACGCGCCGCTCAGGAGCCGATGAAGGCCGCCAGCTTCGCCACCCCGTCGATGATCTGCGCCTGGGTGAGCGAGCTGATCGACAGCCGCAGCCGCCGCTCGCCGCCGCCCGCCGGGTAGAACGGTGCCATCGGCGTCCACAGCACCCCGTACTCGCGGGCGCAGCGCTCCATCGCCGTCTCGTCGGCGGTGAAGGGCACCGTCAGCACGGCGAAGAAGCCGCCGTCCGGCCGGTTCCAGGAGACGCCGAGGCGGCGCCGCTCGGAGGCCGGGAAGTGCCGGTCCAGCTCCCGCAGCAGGGTGTCCATCCCGGCCGCGTAGTGGGCCGTGGCCGCGGCGTTGGCGGCGCGCAGCCGGCAGTCGTGGGCCAGCAGCATGCCGCCGATGACGGCCTGGCTGAGCGCGGGCGTGTTGACCGTCGTCATGCTCTTCAGCCTGGCCAGTTCGTCGGCGAGCAGGCCGCGCCGTCCGCCGGGGCCGGCCACCTCCTGGTCGGCGACGACGTAGCCGAGGCGGGCGCCGGGGAAGCAGGTCTTGGCGAAGGAGCCCAGGTAGACCACCCGGCCGTCGCGGTCCAGCGCCTTCAGGGTGGGCCGCAGGCCCGGGGTGCGGGCGAAGAAGCCGTACGGGTTGTCCTCGATGACGAGCACGCCCTCCTCGGCGGCCACGGCCAGCAGCCGGGTGCGGGCGCCGACCGGCATGCTGGTGCCGGAGGGGTTGGCGAAGTCCGGCACCACGTAGAGGGCGCGGGGGCGGCGTCCCTCGGCGCGGACGGCCCGGGCGGCCTCGCGCACGGCCTCCGGGTCGGGGCCGCCGTCCGGGCCCTCGGGCACCGGCCGGGTGGTCAGGTCGAGCAGCCGGGCGGCGCCGGTGACGCCGACGTAGCAGGGCGAGCTGACCAGCAGGACGTCGTCCGGTCCGGCGCACAGCGCGCGCAGGGTGAGCAGCATGCCCTCCTGGGCGCCGACCGTGAGCACCAGGGACTCGGGGGCGACGGCCAGGCCCTCGTCGTTGGCGAGGGTGCGGGCGACCAGGTCGGCGATGACGCCCTTGGTGGGGCCGTACTGGAAGAGCGCGGTGCGCACCGCGTCCCGGTCGAGGCCGCGGTCGGCGAGGTGGGCCAGGAAGCGGTCCAGGTGGGCCGGGACGTCCTCGGGTTCGAAGAAGCCCTCGTAGGGGCGGCCGGGGGCGAAGGAGACGGCGTCGGGGTAGCGGGTGGTGGCCTCGTTGAGGAAGGTCATCGCGTCCAGCAGCGGGTCGGCGAGGGAGCCGTGCAGGTCCTCCAGCGGGAGCCTCACCGCAGGGCCTCCCGCAGCCGCCCGGCGGCGTACTCCTGGGCCTCGGCGGCGGCGTCCAGGGTGCCGGTCATGGCGAAGAACCCGTGCGGCACGCCCGGGTAGCGCCGCAGCTCCACCGGGACCCCGGCCGCGCGCAGCGCCTCCGCGTACTGTTCGCCCTCGTCGCGCAGCGGGTCGTACTCGGCGGTGAGGACGGTCGCGGGCGGCAGGCCGGCCAGGGTGGCCGCGCGCAGTGGGGAGGCGTACGGGCCCAGGCCGTCGGCCGGGTCGGCCAGGTAGTGGCCCCAGTACCAGGCGACCGAGCGGCGGTTGAAGAGCAGCGGGTCGTCGTGGTCGCGCAGCGAGGGGGTGTCGGCGCGGTGGTCGGTGTTGGGGTAGACCAGCAGTTGGTGGCGCAGGGCCGGGCCGCCCTCGGCGCGCAGCAGGAGGGTCAGGGCGGCCGTGAGGTTGCCGCCCGCGCTGTCGCCGCCGACCGCGAGGCGGGCCGGGTCGATGCCGAACTCCTCGGCCCGGTCGACGAGTTGCAGGAGAGCCGCGCGGCAGTCGTGCAGGGCGGCCGGGAAGGGGTGTTCGGGGGCGAGGCGGTAGCCGACGGAGGCGGTGACGCAGCCGACGGCGTTGGTGAGGCGGCGGCAGACCGCGTCGCTGGTGTCGGGCGAGCCGAGGGTCCAGCCGCCGCCGAACAGGTAGAGCAGGGCGGGCAGTCGGCGGCCGGGCGGCTCGGGCCGGTAGAGCCGCAGGGCGAGTTCGCCGGCGGGGCCCTGGACACGGTGTTCCTCGACGGCGGCCACGGGCTCGGGGGTGCCGGCCGCGGCGAGGATGTCGGCGAGGTCGGCGGCGCGGGCCTCGGCGAGGGTGAGCGTGTACAGCGGCGGTGCGCCGCTGCTCGCGCGCCGGGCGCGCAGGGCCTCGGCCTGGGGGTGCAGGGGCATGGATGGGTCCCGTTCTGGGGCGGCGGGGGGGTCGGTGGCCTTCGCGGGTGGGTGGCGGGTGGTCAGGAGGGCCGGGCCGGGCGGCGGGCGGTTCAGGACGGACTGCGTCCGGTCAGCGGTCGGCCTCGACGTAGAGAGTCTCGTCCGTACGGAAGGCCGTGTCGAGGTCGGCGACGTCCGGACGGACGCCCTGGCGGTAGGCGCAGTGGCGGATCCGCTCGGGCGCGAAGCCGGCCCGGGTGAGCACGTGCCGCAGCTCGTCCAGGTCGTAGATCCACTGGTGGCCGTAGTAGCGGAAGATCTGGTTGACCAGGAAGGCCGGGCGGGCGGGCATCGGCGGGCCGAAGCCCAGGGTGGTCAGGCGGCGGCGGTGCTTGCCGAGGAAGCCGTCACCGGTGGCGTAGCCGACCAGGTAGCGGGCGAGGTCGGGGGTGGTGAGCCGCAGGACGCCGCCGGGGCGCAGCACCCGGCGCACCTCGCGCAGCCAGCCGACCGCGACGGGCATGGTGACGTGCTCGATCAGGTGCTCGGCGTACACCCAGTCGACGCTGGCGTCGGCGAAGGGCAGCGGCTCGGAGACGTCGAGCCGGGTGAACCAGCGGTCGCCGTCGACCCGGTAGAGGGTGCCGGGTTCGGCGGCGGCGCCACCGGGGCCGCGCAGGGCGGTGAGGTCGGTGCCGAGGCCCTCCGGGTGGGCGGTCCGGAAGGCGGCGAACTCGATACCGGTGAGGCCGAGTTCGCGGAAGCCGGCGTGGTCGCGCGGCAGCCCGCCGGGGTGCGCTTCGAGGGTGTCGCAGGTCGCGACGTCGGCGCTGAAGTCGTCCAGGCGGGTGGCCAGGCCGTCGGGGTCGTCCCAGTCCCAGCCGGGGAACCTTTCGGTGCCGGGCTCGGTGCTGGGCTCGGCGCCGGGAAGTCTCTCGGTCGGTTCGGTCATGTCGGGGTCTCCTTCTCGGACATACGTGGGGAGGGCGCCGCGCGGTTCATCGGGTGTCGCCGCACGGCCAGGGGGTGAGGGCCGTCCGGTCCAGGTCGGCGAGCCGGGGCCGGCCCAACAGGGCCATGGTGTGCTCGAGTTCGTCCCGCAGCAGGTCGAGCACCCGGTGCACGCCGGTTTCGCCGTCGGTGGCGAGGCCCCAGAACGCCGGGCGGCCGACCAGCACGGCCCGGGCGCCGAGGGCGAGGGCGACGGCGATGTCCGTGCCGGTGCGCACGCCGCCGTCGAGCAGGACCGGAAGCCCGGCGGGGACGGCCGCGACGACCTCGGGCAGGGCGGCCAGGGCCGGTACCGCCCCGTCGAGTTGGCGTCCGCCGTGGTTGGAGACCAGGACGGCGTCGGCGCCGTGCTCGACGGCGAGGCGGGCGTCCTCCGCGGTCAGGATGCCCTTGAGGACCAGTGGCAGCCGGGTGCGCTCGCGCAGCCAGGCGAGGTCGGCCCAGGTCAGGGTGGGGTCGAACTGCTCGCGGGCGTGTTCGGCGATGCCCGAACTGCCGTCCGCGGCACGGTGGCTGGCGTCCATCAGGGCCGGGTCCAGGTTGACGGCGCGGACGGCGGGCGGGATGGCGAAGCCGTTGCGCAGGTCGCGCAGCCGTCGGCCGATCCGGGGGGCGTCGACGGTCAGCACGAGGGCCCGGAAGCCGGCCGCTTCGGCGCGTTCGACCAGGGCGGCGAGGACGTCGCGCCGGCGCAGCCAGTACAGCTGGAGCCAGAGCGGGCCGGTGGCGGCGCCGGCGATCTCCTCCAGGGTGCGGCTGGCGAACATCCCGGCGACCAGCAGGGCGCCGGCCCGGCCGGCGGCGCGCGCGGTGGCGGTCTCGCCCTCCGGGTCGACCAGGCGGTGGTAGGCCATCGGGGCGATGCCGAGCGGGAGGGCGAGCGGTGCGCCGAGCAGGGTCAGCGCCGGGTCGCAGGCGGAGACGTCGACCAGGGTGCGGGGGCGCAGCGCATAGCGTCCGAACATCTCCCGGTTCGCGGCCAGAGTGCGTTCCGCGCCGCTGCCGCCGTCGATGAAATCCCAGATTTCCGCGGGAAGTCGTGCGCGCGCCGCGCTCTCGATCCCGGCCAGCGTGAGCACTCCCACGGGCATTCCTCGCTCCCGGACGGCCACGCACGGGCCGGTCCCGGTTCGGCAGCGTAGGAGCAACGACCACATTGGTATAGACCTTGATTTGACCAAACGTCTGTGCCATGGTCTGGCAACGGAATTGACCGTTTTGATTGTGAACGGCGTTCATGTCAAATCCCCTCACTTGTGTGGAGCCGCGTTGACCGGCTTTTCCCTCTCTCCAGTTCCGCCTTCCGTACTGCCGCACTCCGACGCCCCGGACGACTGGGTCGACCGGCTGCTGCTGGCCGGCCCCGGCGGCGAGGAGTGTCTGCACCTCGGCGCACCGATCGACCGGGACGCCCTGCGCGCCCTGGTCGAGGAGCAGTCCGTCCGGCTGTCGGCCGTCGGGCTCGGACCCGGCGGGACGGTGGCGCTGCGGCTGCCGCCCTCGCTGGCGTTCGTCGCGGTGCTGCTGGCATGCTGGCGGCTGGGTGCCCAAGTCGCCCTGCTGGACCACCGTTTGACGGACCATGAGGTCGACGCGGCGGTGGCGCGGCTGGCTCCGCAGGTGCTGGTAGGCTCCGCCCACCGGCCGGCGGCGGCGCTGCGCGGCTTCTCCGAGGCGGAGCCGGTGGCCGTCGCGCTTCCGGAGGGACGACCGGCCCGCACCGGACACGCGTTGGTCCAGCTCAGCTCCGGGTCGACCGGTCCGGCCAAAGTCATCGCCCGCACCGCCGGCGACCTGCTGCGCGAACTCGACTGCTACCGCAGGCTGGAGGAGTTCCCCGGCGAGGGCGAGCGGGTCGTCCTGCTCTCCTCGGTGGTGCACGTGCTCGGCCTGGTCGGCGGACTGCTCAACGGCCTGTACGCGCACGCCGCGCTCACCGTGCCGGAGCGGATGACGGCGGCGGGCATCCTGGCCGCGGTCGCCGGCTCCGACCGGCCGACCACGGTCATCGGGGTGCCCTTCCACGCCGAGCTGCTGGCGGGGGCGGTCACTCCCCCGCCGCTGCCGCGGCTGCGCCGGATGGTCGTCGCGGGCGAACTGGTCCGCCCGGGCCTGCCCGCGCTGTTCACCCGGCGCTACGGCGTCCCGCTCGGCACCATGTACGGCATGACCGAGACCGGGGTCATCGCCACCGACCTCGACGGCACCCTCCACCCCGCCAAGCGTCCCGTCCACGGGATGCGGATGCGCCTGGTGAAGGGCGAGTTGCAGCTCGGCGCGGCGTCCTCCCCGTACCCCGGGCTGGACGACCCGACGCGCTGGTCGGACGGCTGGCTGCACACCCGGGACGCGGCCGAGCTGGACGGGGCGGGCGGCCTGGTCACCGTGCTCGGCCGGCTCGACTCCCAGGTGTCGATCGGCGGCCTGAAGGTCGACCTGACCGAGGTCGAACAGACCCTCACCGCACTGCCCGAGGTCCGCGAGGCCGTGGTCGTCTTCGACGGCGGCGCGATCGAGGCCTACCTGGCCACCGAACCCGGTGCCGACCTCGCCCTGCTCCAGGACGGGCTGACCCGCCGCCTCGCCGCCTACAAGCGGCCGCGCCGGCTGGCCCTGCTCCCCGCACTCCCCCGCACCGCCACCGGAAAACTGCTGCGCGACCCCGCCGCCCTGCGCGACACCGCCACGGCCGCCGTGACCTCCGCAGCCGCCGCCGCCACTGCGGCCGCCGCGCGCTGACCGTACGCGGCCCGGCCCGACCCCGGCACGCCCGCACCACCACCCCGACAAGGAGCCACCACCATGCAGGACCGCATCCGCGCCTTCGTCCTCGCCGCCCTCACCGAGATGCAGTACGACGTCACCGAGGTCACCGGGGACACCGACCTCGGCCCGGCCGGGCTGGACCTCGAATCGCTCGCGCTGGCCGACCTGTCGGTCCAGGTCGAGGACGAGTACGGGATCAAGTTCGACCTGGACGAGATGGAGACCACCGCGCTGATGACGCTCGACGAGTTCACCGCCGACGTCGCCCGCCGGATCGACGCCCTCGCCGCGACCGCCGGTACCGCCGCCACCGCAGGCAGCGCCGCGTGACCGGCGCCCCGCGGTCCGACGACCTCCCCGACCGGGCCGAGGTCCGCACGATGCTGGCGGCGTTCGGGCAGCGCGCCGCCGACACCGTGCCCGAGGAGCTCGGCTCTCTCGAACTCACCTGGCTGGTCGCCGAGTTCGAGCAGCGCTACGGGCTGCAGCTGGACCTGGACGACGACGGCTTCGGCGCGGTGCGCACCGTCGACGACGCGACCGAACTGCTGCGCGCCGCCGTCCTGGCCCAGCGCACCGCACTGGCCCAGCGCACCGGCCACGCCGGCCACACGGTCCACGCCGAGCCCGCGGGCGCGCAGCCGTGAGCGGCCTCGCCACGGGTGCCGGCCCGCCCGGGCCGCTGGGGCGGGCCGGTCCGGTCGTCACCGGCGTGGGCGTGCTCAGCGCCGCCGGGCGCGGGCTCACCGCGCTGACCGCGGCGGCGGTGCACGGCAAGGCGGCGTTCGGTCCGGTCACCCGCTTCGACGTCACCGGCCGCCGCACCACCCGGGCCGCCCTGCTGCCCGACGCCCCTCCGGACGCCCCTCCGGACGCTCTTCCCGCCGACACCGCGCGGCTCGACGGCCCCGGCACCGCGCTCCCCGCCCGTACCGTCCCGGCGGCCGGAGCGGCGCTCGACGCGATCGGCCAGGCCTGCCGCCAGGCCGGACTGACCACCGCCGAGGGCGCCGCACTGCCCGTCCTGCTCGCGCTGCACAGCGACGAGTCCACCCGGGCGATCGCCGACGCGGTCGCCGCCGGAGTCCGCGCGGACTGGGGCGCACCGGGCGTCACCCGGGTGTACACCGGTGCCTGCGTGGCCGCCGCGACCGCCGTCGCCGACGCCGCCGCCCTGGTGGCCACCGGCCGGTACGAACGGGTGCTGGTCGCGGCCGTCCACCTGGTCGGTCCGGGCGTGTTCGCGGTGTTCGACGCCGGGCGCGCCCTGGCCCGCGACGGCGAGCTGCGCCCGTTCAGCACCGGGCGCAGCGGCACCCTGCTCGGCGACGCGGCCGCCGCCGTCCTGGTCGAGGCCGCACCGGCCGCCGACCGGCGCGGTGCCACCGCGCTCGCCCGGCTGGCCGGCTGGGGCAGGGCCGGGGACGCCCACCACGTCTGCCGCCCCGAGCCCGAGGGCACCGGCGTGGCCCGGGCCGTCGAGGCGGCGCTCGCCCGCGCGGGCCTCGCACCGGCCGAGATCGGCTACGTCAACGCCAACGGCACCGGCTCCACCCTGTCCGACCAGGCCGAGGCGCGCGCCCTGCGGCGGGTGTTCGGCCCGTACACCGACCGGCTACCGGTCAGCTCCAGCAAGTCCGTGCACGGGCACGCCCTGGAGGCCTCCGCCCTGCTCGAACTCGCTGTCACCATCGGCGCCCTGGAATCCGGACTGCTGCCGGTCAACGCCGGCTGGCTCGGCCCGGACCCGGACGTCGGCCTGGACCTCGTCCTGGACGGCCCCCGCGCCGCCCGCCCCGCCTACGCGCTCAGCCTCAACTCCGCCTTCGGCGGCGCCAACACCGCGCTGCTGCTGGCCCCCGGATGACACCGACACCACGATGACACCGACACCGCCATGACCATCCCTGCCGACGACACCCACGGCCTGCGGGTCCTCGCCGAGGCCCGCCGCCCCGCCCCCGGCCTGGACGGGCCGCCGCCACCGCTGCCCGGCTTCGCCGCCTCCGGCTTCAACCCGCTGGTCGCCGACACCGCCGACCGCTGCCTGCGTGCCCTGCACGGCGCACCTCCCGCCCCCGGGCGGACCGCGCTGCTGCTGGCCAGCGCGAGCGGCGACCTCGACACCGCGCGGGCCATCGAGCAGAGCGCCGAACCCGGACGGCGGACCGGCCCGCTGCTGTTCTTCCAGTCCAACCCCAACGCCGTCCTCGGGCACATCGCCGCCCGCTGGGGCCTGACCGGCCCCGTCGTGGCGATCTCCCCGGCCCGGGCCGAACCCGGCCGCGTCCCGCCGGACGCGTACGAGCTCGCCGCGCTGCTGCTCGCCGACGGCGACGCCGACCGGGTGCTGGTCGTCGCCGCCGAGCAGACGCCCGACGGGGACCGGGCCGCGGCCGTGCTGCTCGCGGGCCCCACGGCCTGAGGACCCGACCGCAGCCACGACCGCAGCAGCCCTGCAGCCCCGAACCCGCAGCCACCGGCCGTGAACCGGCCGGTCACCCCCGGCCGTACCCACCACCGAGGACCGGCACCTGACGCAGCCGCACCCGGCAGACCAGCCGCCCCGGCCCGCCACACCCCGCCACGCCGCCTCGCGACACCACCTCGCCACCCCGCCGCCCGCGCGGCCGACCGACCCCTGCCATCCGATCAGCCGCCCGGGCCGTCCACCGGCCCCGAGGGAGGGATCCACCCCCGTGACCATCCGCAGTCTCCGCACCCTGCTCGCGGACGACCCCGACGTCGGCGCCGGCAACGTCCTCACCACCCGGATCGCGCTCGGGACCGACGTCGACGAGCCGCTGCTCACCTTCGACACCCCGGTCGACGGCCACGCCGCCTGGCAGCCGTTCACCCCGCGCGAGCTCGACCGTGCCGTCCGGGCCCGCGCCGCCGCCCTGCACGCGCTCGGCATCACCCGGCGCGACCCGGTCGTGGTCTACGCGAGCACCGCCGCCGACCACGTGCTCGGCTTCCTCGCACTGGCCCGGCTCGGCGCCGTCCCCGCGCTGCTCAACCCCAACCTGGACGGCGAGCGCGCCGCCCGCTACATCGCCCGCCTCGGCGCGGCCGGGGTCCTCGCCGACCCGGCCCACCTCGCCGCGCTCGCCGGCCACGACCCGGGCGCTCCGCTGCTCCCCGAGATCGGCACCCTCGGCGCCGGCGACCCGGACGACGCGCCGGAGCCGTACCGGCACTGGTCCGGCGACCCGGTCGCGATCACCCACTCCTCCGGCACCACCGGGATGCCCAAGGCCGTCGTCCACTCGCACGCGAGCCTGTACGCGGCGATCCGCCACCGGCTGCGGCTGCCCCGCCCGCAGGGCCAGGACCGGATGCTCAGCGCCCTGCCCGCGCCGCACGCCGCGACCGTCATCGCGCTCAACCTCGCACTCAGCTCGCACACCCAACTCGCCTTCCTGTCCGGGCAGTCCGGCGACGGCGTGCTGGCGGCGATCGAGCGCTGGCGGCCCACCGGGGTGGTCGGCTTCGCCGCCACCTGGGCCGACCTGGCCCGCCACGACCTGGCCGCCCGGGACCTGACCTCCGTCGCGCTCTGGTGGAACACCGGCGACTGCGCCCACGAGGTGCACATCCGCCGCCTGATCGCCACCGGCAGCCGGGAGACCGTCACCCGCGCGGGCCGCTCCCGCGTACCCGGCTCGCAGTTCGTGGACGGCCTCGGCTCCACCGAGATGGGCCACTCGCACTTCTTCATCACCCACGGCCCCGGCACCGAGCGCTACGGCCGCTGCGTCGGCCGGCCGCACGCCTTCGTCGACTGCGAGGTGGTCGGCCCGGACGGCGAGCCGCTCGGGCCCGGCGAGGTCGGCGAACTCGCCACCGCCTCACCGACCTTGGCACTCGGCTACTGGAACGACTCGGCCACCACCTTCCGCACCCGGATCCGCGGCCGCTTCCTCACCGGGGACCTGATGTACCGGGACGGGGAGGGCTACTACTACCACGTCGACCGGGCCGTCGACTCGGTCGAACTCGGCGACGGCAAGCGGCTGTTCACCGCGATGTCGGAGGAGCGGGTGCTGGCCGCCTGCCCCGACGTGCTGGACTGCACGGTGGTGGCCGTCCGGGACGGCGGGCGGGTGGTCACCGACGTGCTGCTGCTCCTCTCCGACGGCGCCGACCCGGCCGCCGACCGCGCCGAGGCCGTGGTCGCCGCGCTGGACGAGGCCGCCGCCGCGACCGTACGCAAGGTACTGGTGGTCTCCCCGGAGGACATCCCGCTCGGCCCGACCGGCAAGGTCCGCAAGGTCCTGCTGCGCGAGCGCCACCTCGCGGCGGTGGACGCGTGAACGAGCGGAGCGAGCGAACGATCGAAAGGTGCGCGTTGCGCGAAGCGGCTGCCGAGCGAAGCGAGGTGGGCGCATGAGCGGGAACCAGGGCGGTCGGCGCCGCGGCGCCGTCGTCACCGGCATCGGCCTGGTCTCCCCGCTCGGCCGCAAGCCCGGCGAGGTGTTCGAGGCGCTGACCGCCGGGCGCTCCGGGGTCCGCGCCGTCCCCGAGGGCCACGCCGCCCACGGGTGGCTGCCGGCCGCCGGGCTCGCCCCCGCCGTGGACGGCCGGGAGGTGCTGCCGCCCACCGAGACCCGCTGCGTGGACCGCTTCGTGCTGCTCGGCCTGGCCGCCGCCGACGACGCGCTGGCCGACGCCGGCCTGGTGGTCGGCCGGGACGCCGACCCGCACCGCACCGCCGTGGTGCTGGCGACGGGCGGCGGCGGACTGGAGACCTTCGAGCAGCAGTCGCACCGCCGGCTGGAGCGCGGCCGCCCGGGCGTCAGTCCGTACCTGCTGCCGGGCATGCTCTCCAACATGGCCGCCGCCCGGGTCGCCATCAAGCACGGCATCCGGGGCTACAGCTCCGCCGTGGTGACGGCCTGCGCGGCCGGTGCCCAGGCGATCGCCGAGGGGCTGCGGCTGATCCGGGCCGGTGACGCGGACGTGGTGGTGTGCGGCGGCACCGAGTCCTCGCTGCACCCGACGATCGCCGCGGCCTTCACCAACGCCCGTGCCCTGGCCCAGGGTTGGGACGATCCCGAGCAGGCGAGCCGGCCCTTCGACGCCCGGCGCAACGGCTTCGTGCTGGGCGAGGGCAGCGCCGTCCTCGTCCTGGAGAGCGCCGAGCACGCCGAGGCCCGCGGCGCCGCCGGCTATGCGGAGGTGCTCGGCTGGGGCGCCTCCACCGACGCCCACCACCCGACCATGCCCCGGCCCGACGGCACCGGCGCCGCCGACGCGATGCGCGCCGCGCTCGCCAACGCGGGCCTGGCCCCGGGCGACATCGACTACGTGAACGCCCACGGCACCGGCACCAAGCTCGGTGACGTGGCCGAGACCGCGGCCCTGCACGCCGTCTTCGGCGCGCACCCGCCCGCGGTCAGCTCCACCAAGGGCGCCACCGGCCACCTCCTGGGCGCCGCGGGCGCGCTGGAGGCGGCGGTGACCGCCCTGGCGGTGGCGAGGGGGACGCTGCCGCCCACGCTCAACCTCACCGACCCCGACCCGGCCTGCGACCTGGACCACGTCCGGGGCGCCGCCCGGTCGGTGCCGGTGCGCGCCGCGCTGAGCAACGCCTTCGCGTTCGGCGGCCACAACCTGAGTCTCGTCCTCGGCCCGGCCACCGCTGCCCGGGCCGCGCGCTAGCGACCGCGGGCGCCCGAGCACCCAGCGCCCGAGCACCGATCGGCCGCGCTGAGCGCCCGAGCA
The DNA here is from genome assembly GCF_014656195.1 of Kitasatospora xanthocidica. Classification (GTDB taxonomy): domain Bacteria; phylum Actinomycetota; class Actinomycetes; order Streptomycetales; family Streptomycetaceae; genus Kitasatospora; species Kitasatospora xanthocidica. Next base: position 86,850 of record NZ_BNBY01000020.1, read on the forward strand.
CCGGTCGACCGACGGCCCGCCGATCCACGACCTGCCATCCCTCCGGGGGGAGATCCCGATGTCCATCCAGACCATCGCCCACACCGAGTTCCACTGCGCCGACGCCGACAAGACCGCGGCCGGCCTCTGCGCCGACTACGGCTTCACCGCCGGCACCCCGACGACCGCGCCGGACGGCACCCGCACCGTCGAGCTGCGCCAGGGCACCATCCGGCTGCACCTGGCCTCCGCCGCCGACCCCGAGCACCCGGTGGCCGACTTCGTCGCCCGGCACGGGGACGGCGTCGCCGTCCTCGCCCTCGGCTGCGCCGACCCGCGGGCCGCGCTGGAGCGTGCCGAGCGGCACGGCGCCCGGGTGCTGGACCGCGAGGGCGCGCTGATCGCCGGCTTCGGCGACACCGCGCTGCGCTTCGTCCCGCCGAGCACCGAGGAGCCCACTCCGGACCCGCGCCTGCTGGACGAGCTCGACCACGTCGCGATCTGCCTCCCCGCCGGGCAGCTCGTCGAATCCGTCCGCTTCTGCGAGGCGGCGCTGGGCTTCCGCACGATCTTCGAGGAGTACATCGAGGTCGGCGAGCAGGCCATGGACTCCAAGGTGGTGCAGAGCCCCTCCGGCGCGGTCACCTTCACCCTGATCGAGCCCGACACCGGCCGGCGCCCCGGCCAGATCGACGACTTCCTCACCGCCCACGGCGGCGCCGGGGTCCAGCACCTGGCCTTCAGCACCCGCGACATCACCACCGCCGTCCGGACCGTCCGGGCCCGCGGCGTGGAGTTCCTGACCACCCCGAGCGCCTACTTCGACGTGCTGGCCGAGCGCTTCGGCGAGACGGTGATCCCGGTGGAGACCCTGCGCGACCTGCACGTCCTGGTCGACCAGGACCACGGCGGCCAGCTGTTCCAGATCTTCGCCCGCTCGACCCACCCCCGGCGCACCTTCTTCCTCGAACTGATCGAGCGCCAGGGGGCCGGGACCTTCGGCACCGCGAACATCAAGGCCCTGTACGAGGCCATCAAGCGGCACAGCTCCGCCGCCTCCGTCTGACCGCCCCCGCACATCCGAAGGAGGCCCGCACCATGACCGCGACCACGGAGTTCCGGCTCACCGAGGCCGAGCACGACCTGCTGCCCACCCCCGAGGAGGTGGCGCACTACCGCGAGCACGGCTGGTACCTGTCCCGCCGGCTGTTCGACGACGAGGAGCTGGACAGCCTCCAGGCCGCCACCGAGCTCTACTACGCGGGCCACCGCGACCGCGAACTGCCCGTCCGCCCGGACCGGTTGGCCGCCTGGAAGCCCTCGGACGGGCCGGTCCAGCGGCACAACGACTACGTGCACTACGAGAGCGACGCGATCGGCGCGGTCCTGCGCAAGCCGCTGGTCGGCGCGGTGGCCGCGCTGCTCGCGGGCACCGAGGAGATCCGGATCTTCCAGGCCACCCTGATCTACAAGCCGCCGGTGCCCGAGGAGCCCAGCAACCGGGTGCCGTGGCACTTCGACAAGCACTACTGGCAGACCAGCACCTCGCAGCAGATGCTCACCGCCTTCATCCCGTTCCACGACTGCCGCGAGGAGAACGGCACCATCACCATGGTCGACGGCAGCCACCGCTGGCAGGAGCTGCCCTCCGGAGAGGACTCCACCCGGCACTTCGCCGACCGCGACCGCTCCGAACTGGACGGCATCCTGGACGCCAACGCCGCCCACAACGGCCAGGTGGTCACCAAGGTCCCGATGGCGATCCCGCGCGGCCACATGTCCTTCCACCACTGCCGCACCTACCACGGCAGCGGCCCCAACCTGGCCTCCCACCCGCGCCGGGCCGTCTCGCTGCACCTGCAGGACGGCGCCAACGAGTACCGCCGGCACGACCGGGCGGACGGCAGCCCGGTGGTCTACAACCACGACGTGCTGGTGCGCCGCACCGCCGACGGCCGGCCGGACTACGCCGACCCGGAGTTCTGCCCGACCACCTGGCGGGGACGGCCGTGACGGCTCCCCCGAAGGCGGCCGCCGGGCCGGGGACGCCCGCCGAGTCCCGCACGCCTGCCGCCCCCGGCACGCCGGCCCCGCTGGACACGCCGGCCGAGCGCTACCGGATGCTGCGGCTGATCCGCGGCTTCGAGGAGCTGGCGCTCGGCCTGGTGAAGTCCGGCGCGATCCCCGGCGGCATCCACCCGTACATCGGGCAGGAGGCCGTGGCGGTGGGCGTCTGCTCGGCGCTGCTCCCGGCCGACCGGCTCACCAGCACCCACCGCGGCCACGGCCACGTGCTCGCCCGGGGCACCGCGCCGCACCGGCTGCTGGCCGAACTCCTCGGCCGGGTCGGCGGGTCGAACGGCGGCCGGGGCGGCTCCATGCACGCCGCCGACCTGTCGCTGGGCATCCTCGGCGCCAACGGCATCGTCGGCGCGGGCGCCCCGATCGCGGTCGGCGCCGCCTGGGCGGCCCAGCGGGCCGCGGCCGGCCAGGAGCCACCCGCGCGCACCCCGGTGGCGGTGGCCTTCTTCGGCGACGGCGCGCTCAACCAGGGCGTCCTGCTGGAGTCCCTGAACCTCGCCGCGATGTGGCGCCTCCCGGTGCTGTTCGTCTGCGAGGACAACGGCTACGCCACCACCCTGCCCGCCGCCACCGCCGTCGCGGGCAGCGCGACCGGACGGGCGGCCGCCTTCGGCATCCCCGCCGAGGAGGTGGACGGCATGGACACCGAGGCCGTCCGGGCCGCCGCCCTGCGCGCCGTCGAACGGGCGCGCGGCGGGGGCGGCCCCGGCTTCCTGGTGTGCCGCACCTACCGCTACGAGGGCCACCACACCATGGAACGCCGGATGAAGCTGCGCTACCGCACCCCGGAGGAGGTCGAGGCCTGGCGCGAGCGCGATCCGCTCCCCCGCGCCGCCGCCCTGCTCGACCCGGCGGTGACCGCCGGGCAGGACCGCTCGGTGGCCGAACAGCTCGCCGCCGCCGAGGAGTTCGCGCTCGCCTCCGAACACCCGGACCCGGCGGGCGCGTTGGACCACCTGTACGCCGACGGGCTACGGCCGCGGGCGGGAGTGACACCGTGACCAGGCTCTCCTACACCAAGGCGCTCAACCGGGCGCTGGCCGACGAACTCGCCGCCGACCCGGCGGTCTGCGTCTTCGGCGAGGACATCGGCGCCGGCCTGGCCGGGCCCACGCTCGGCCTGCTGGACCGCTTCGGCCCCGGACGGGTCGTCGACACCCCGCTGTCCGAGCAGGCCTTCACCGCGATGGCGGTCGGCGCCGCACTGGCCGGCCGGCGTCCGGTGCTGGAGTTCCAGATCCCCTCGCTGCTGTTCCTGGTCTTCGAGCAACTCGCCAACCAGGCGCACAAGTTCTCGCTGATGACCGGCGGCCAGGCGAGCGTGCCGCTGACCTGCCTGGTACCCGGCTCGGGCTCCCGGGACGGCTGGGCCGGGCAGCACTCCGACCACCCGTACAGCCTGTTCGCGCACGCCGGGATGAAGACCGTGGTGCCCGCCACCCCGACCGACGCCTACGGGCTGCTGCGCTCGGCGATCCGGGACCCGGACCCGGTCGTGGTGTTCGCGCCCGCCGCAGCCCTGCCGGTGCGCGAGACCGTCACCTGGGAGCTCGCCCCCGTACCGCTCGGCCGCGCCCGGATCCACCGCCCGGGCACCGACGTCACCGTGGTCGCCCTGGGGCACCTCGTGCACGACGCGCTCGCGGTGGCCGAGGAGGTCGCGCCGGACATCTCGGTCGAGGTGTTCGACCCGCGCACCGTCCACCCCTTCGACTGGGACGCGCTGGCCGCCTCGCTGGAGCGCACCGGACGCCTGGTCGTGATCGACGACTCCAACCGCAGCTGCGGCTTCGGCGCGGAGGTGCTCGCCACCGCCGCCGAGGAGCTGCGCCTGATCGCCCCGCCGCGCCGGATCACCCGGCCCGACGGCGCCGTCCTGCCCTTCGCCCCGGCCCTCGACCGGGCCGTCCAGCCGAGCCGCGAGCAGCTGCGGCACGCGCTGCACGCCGTCATGAAGCACCCCTGACCGACAAGGAGCCCGCATGTCCACCAACCGCTACCACTGGGACCGTTCGCACCCCGGACTGACCGGCCTGCAGCAGGCGATCGACCCGCTGCGCCGCGAGGTCGTCGGCCATTCCGTGTACCACGGGCTCACCAGCATCGAGCGCGTCCGCACCTTCCTGAACAGCCACGTCTTCGCCGTCTGGGACTTCATGTCGCTGCTGAAGAGCCTGCAGCGCGACCTCACCTGCGTCGAGGTCCCGTGGGTCCCGACCGGCCCGACGGCCAGCCGCCGGCTGATCAACGAGATCGTGCTGGTCGAGGAGAGCGACGAGCTCGGCGAGGGCTACACCAGCCACTTCGAGCTGTACCTGGAGGGCATGCGCCAGGCCGGCGCCGACGTCCGCCCGGTGCGGGAGTTCCTGGGCCTGCTGGGCACCGGTACCGCCGTGCCGGAGGCGCTGAAGGCGGCCGAGGCCCCGCAGGCCGCCGCCGACTTCACCGGCACCACCTGGTCGATCATCGAGAACGCCCCGGTGCACTGCCGGGCCGCCGCCTTCGCCTTCGGCCGCGAGGACCTGATCCCGGACATGTTCACCCAGGTGATCGCGATCGACGACCCGGACGGCGTGCTCACCGTCTTCAAGGACTACCTGGCCCGGCACATCGAGGTCGACGGCGAGCAGCACACCCCGATGGCGATGCAGATGCTGATCGACCTGTGCGGCGACGACCAGGCCAAGTGGGACTCCTGCGCCGAGACCGTCCGCACCGCCCTGCGGGCCCGCTCCCGGCTGTGGACGACGATCGAGGAGTCGTTCCGATAGCAGCCGCTGCGGTTCCGGTAGCCGCCGCAGCCGTTCCGGCAGGACGCCACAGCCGTTCCGGCAGCGGTCAGACCACCTTCGGGAGCACGGCCGCCGACCCGGGCAGCTCGTCGGCCGCCCTCCGGTACCGGTGCAGCGCCGCCCGGCCCTCCGCCCCGCGGACCCGGGCGGCGAGCCGGGCCGGCAGCACCACCGTGCTCAGGTACCCCTCGCCGCGGAACCCTTCGACCGTCCAGCACACCCACGGCAGCGGATAGTTGGCGGCCGGGCTGAAGAACACCGGGCGGTGCCCCTGGAAGCTCACCCGGTAGGCGCCGAAGCGGCTCCAGTTGGAGAAGCTGAACCGGCGTGCCCGCGGGTCGAAGCCCAGCGGGACGCACTCGCGCAGCCGCGAGCGGCCGAGCGCGGCCAGGAAGCCCAGGTTGGCGCGGAGGTTGAGGTGCTCGGCCGGGAACGCCTCGACCGCCCGGCGCAGCGCCCCGGCGAGCACCGCCGGGCCGTCCTGGGGCCGGTGCGGCAGGTGCACCTCGCTCAGCAGGTTGCCGATCAGGGTGTCCGGCAGTCCGAGCCACCGGCGCGCGTTGACCGGTACGGTCAGCATCCGCTCGACATCATCACCATCCAACTCCCTGATGGTGCTGACCAGATGGGCGCAGAGCACGTCCCCGGAGGAGAGCCTGCGTCCGGCCGCCGCGCCGAACTCCTCGCGCATCCGGGCCACTTCGGCCTCGGTGAAGGCGATCTGGACGGTCCGGTTGGCGCGCGGCCCGGCCGCCACCTCGCGGGCCAGCAGCTCGGCCTCCGCCGCCGAGGGCACCCGGAAGCCGGGTCGTCCGCAGTCCTCGGCGGGGAGCACCCTCTCCAGCAACTTGTCCTGGTCGCCGACGAGTTCGGCCTCCGGCAGCGGCTCCCCCTCGACCGCCGCCGACCAGGTCCGCAGCAGCAGCATGAAGCTGTGCAGATCTCCGATCGCGTGGTGCCAGGAGCAGCCGAGCACCGTGCCGCCGTCGGCGGTGCGGGTGACCCGGACGGTGAACAGCGGTCCGGCTCCGGTCCGGGCGCCCGGGGCGTCCACCCGGTCGACCAGTTCGGCGCCGGCCGCCGCCACCCGGCCCATCGCCTCGGCGAGCGTGCCGTCCACGGTGTAGACGTCCAGCGGCACGCCGGAGTCGTCGCAGACCGCATCCAGCACGCCGTCGACGGTGCGCAGCCTCCCGGCGAAGACCGGCACCCGTTCCAGGGCGCGGGCCAGACCGGCGGCGAGGCGGTCCTCGTCCAGGGACCGGTCGAAGCAGAGCACGACCGAGACGGCGAGGTCGGCGAGCATGGTGTCCATCAGGCCGCAGCGCAGCACCCGGCCGGTGGCGTGCCCGGCGCGGACGGTCCGGGATCGGCGCAACTGGGGCCAGATGCTCATGGGTTCCGTTCCGAAGCTCTCGATGACTCCCGGGACTCCCGGCAGCGAGCCGGCGGAGCACCCCGGCGGGGCACCCGACCGGCGGCACCCGTGCGCGGGCACGCCGAACGATAGTGCCGCGCCCGGGCAGTGGTCCAGTCCAATCACGCGATCCGGTCACGCCGTCCGCGGTCCGATCACGCGGTCCGATCACGCGGTCCAATCACGCCGTCCGGAACGGCCCTTCGCGCCGCCGGAAAGGCCCTTCGCGCCGCCCGGCGATAGAATTCCGAGCATGGGAGAGCGTCCTGGCGCACTCACCGCGCCACCCCTCGTCCTGGTGACCGACACGGACTCCCAGCTGATCGATCCGGACCGGGCCTACCACCTCGGCCGCGACCCGACCAGCGAGATCGTCCTGGACGATCCCCGGGTCTCCTGGCACCACGCGATCCTGCGCGCCACCGACGGCCACTGGCTGCTGGAGGACGTCGGCAGCACCAACGGCACCTTCGACGAGGGCCACCGGGTCAGCCGCGAGGACGTCGGCCCGGGCACCCGGCTGCGCTTCGGCGATCCGGCCGACGGCCCGTCCGCGACCTTCGCCGGCCTGCCCGTGCCCGCGCCGAACGAGCGGCCGTCCCTGGTCGCCCCGCAGAACTCCGGCACCTTCCGCAGCCCGAGCGCCGTGCTCCAACTGCCCGGCCACACCGTGCGGATCGGCCGCTCGAACGACAACGACCTGGTCCTGGACGACCTGGTGGTCTCCCGGCACCACGCCGAGCTGCGGGAACTGCCCGGCGGCGGCCACGAGATCGTCGACCTGGACAGCCACAACGGCACCTTCCTCAACGGCTGGCCGGTCCACCGCGCGCCGGTCGGCCCGGCCGACATCGTCGGCATCGGCCACTCCGCGCTCTGCCTCTCCGACGGCCACCTGGTCGAGTACACCGACACCGGCGAGATCTCCCTGGACGTCCAGGACCTGGTCGTCCGGGTCGGCCCCGACCGGCGGGTGCTGCTGGACGGCGTCGGCTTCCCGCTCGCCGAGAAGTCACTGCTCGCGGTCGCCGGCCCGAGCGGCGCGGGCAAGTCCACCCTGCTCAACGCGCTCACCGGGCTGCGCCCCGCCGACGAGGGCACGGTGCTGTACGACGGGCGCGACCTCTACCGCGACTACGCCGAACTGCGCCGCCGGATCGGCCTGGTGCCACAGGACGACATCCTGCACACCCAGCTCACCGTCCGCCGCGCGCTGGCCTACGCGGCCGAACTGCGCTTCCCCGGCGACACCGACCCGCACGAGCGGGAGGCCCGGGTCATGGAGGTGATCCACGAACTGGGCCTGGACAGCCGGGCCGAACAGGTGATCTCCAGCCTCTCCGGCGGCCAGCGCAAGCGGGTCAGCGTCGCCCTGGAGCTGCTCACCAAGCCCTCGCTGCTCTTCCTCGACGAACCGACCTCCGGCCTGGACCCGGGCATGGAGCGCTCGGTGATGCACATGCTGCGCGGGCTGGCCGACGACGGCCGCACGGTCGTCGTGGTGACCCACAGCGTGCTCAGCCTCAACGTCTGCGACCGGCTCCTCGTCCTGGCCCCGGGCGGGCGGACGGCCTACTACGGCCCGCCGGGCGAGGCGCTCGGCTACTTCGGCTACGAGGAGTGGCCGGAGGCCTTCGAGGCCTTCGAGAACGAGGACCACGCCGCCTGGCAGACCCGCTTCCGCGCCTCCCCGCAGTACCGGCGGTACGTGGCGGCCGAGGCCGCGCCCGCGCTGCCCGTCCCCGTGCGGGAGCCCCGGCAGCCTCCGCCGCGGGCGGCGGCGATCGGCCGGGACAAGCCGCAGGGCTGGTTCTCCCAGCTGGGCACCCTGGTGCGCCGCTACGCCGCCGTCCTGGCCGCCGACCGGCTGTTCCTCACCATCATGGTGGTGCTGCCCTTCGTCATCGGCCTGATGTGCCGGGCGATGGCCGGCTCCCGCCTCACCCCGGTCAACGCCGTCAACTGCCTGCTCACGCTCTGCATCGGCGGGCTGCTGACCGGCTCCGCCAACTCGGTGCGGGAGCTGGTCAAGGAACGCGCGATCTACCAGCGGGAGCGGGTGGTCGGGCTCTCCAGATCGGCCTACCTGGTCTCCAAGGTGGTGATCCTGGGTGTCGTCACGGTGGGTCAGGCCGCGGTGCTCACCGTGGTCGGCCTGGCCGGGGTGGACCTCTCCGCGGCGGTGCCGACCGGTGTCGTGATGCCGCAGCTCCCGGAGCTGATCATCGCGGTCGCGCTGCTCGCGTTCTCGGCGATGATGCTCGGCCTCGTGGTCTCCGCGCTCGTGGACAAGGAGGAGGCCACCATGCCGCTGCTGGTGCTCCTCTCCGTCGTCCAGATCGTCTTCAGCGGCCTGATGCTCAAGCTCTACGGCGTGCCCGGGCTGGAGCAGTTCGCCTGGCTGATCCCGTCCCGCTGGGGCATGTCGGCGATGGCCCGCACGGTGGAGCTGCACACCCTGTTCCCGAACGCCATCACCCAGGACCCGATGTTCCGCCACCAGCGGTCCGGGTGGGAGCTGTGCATGGCGCTGCTGCCGCTGCTGTCGGCCGGGTACGGGCTGGTGGTGCTGGCCCTGCTGCGGCGGCACGAGCCCGCGATCATGCGCAAGTAGCCCGGCCCGGCCGGGCACCGGTCGCGACGGCCCGACCGCGCTCCGGCCTCGACGCCGGGTCGGGTCGGGCCACCGCCGGTAGAGTGGGTACAACCCTGTGGTGCGATTCGTGCCGCGCGTGACGGGGGTCGCGCGGCGGAGGAAATGTAGCCGCCCATGGACGACTTCGCGTTCCGCCCCACCCACGTCGCCCCGCCGGGCGGAATGGCCTCCTGGACGGCCCCGGACCCCGCCCGGACCGCCGCCCGGCTCGACGCCCTGCTCCCGGTGCAGCTGCTCGGCCACCAGGGCGACTGGGCGCAGGTCCTCTGCTCCAACGGCTGGATCACCTGGGTGGACGGCCGCCTGCTGATCGCCCTCCCGCAGCCGCCGCCCACCGCCGGGGGCCCGCCCGCCCGGACCGCCGACCCGCGCCCGGCGCTCGCCGACGCGGAGACGGCCCTGGCCCGCTACCGCGCCCTGCTGGAGGACCTCGCCGCGGGCACCCTCGACCTGGAGTCCTTCCGGGAGAACGCGCGCGGCCTGCGGGTGGGCCTGGTGGTGGACGGCGAGGCGCTCTGGGTGTTCGACCCGGTGCACGACCGCTGGTGCTACTGCGACGGACTGCAGCTGCAGACGTACGCGGCCACCGACCGGCCGCCGCCGTCCTCGCCCAGGCCCGCCTCGACACCGGCGTCGGCGCCCGCGCCCGCTGCGGCGCCCTCTGCGGCGCCGACGGCCGTGCCCGGGGCCGTGCCCGGGGCCGTGCCCGGGGCCGCGTCCTCGCCCGCGCGCGGCCCGTACGCCCCGACCCAGGCCGGTGAGCCGTGACCTACGCCGAGGAACCGTCGCTGCCCAGCCTGCCCGCGGGCCTGGTCGGACGGAAGGTCGCGGGCTACCGGCTGGAGAACGAGATCGGGCGCGGCGGCATGGCCGTGGTCTACCGGGCCAAGGACCTGCGGCTCGGCCGGACCGTCGCGGTCAAGCTGCTGGCCCCCGAGCTGGCCCGCAACGAGGTCTTCCGGCAGCGCTTCATGCACGAGTCCGAGGCCGCCGCGGCGATCGACCACCCGCACATCATCCCGGTGTTCGAGGCGGGCGAGCACGAGGGCATCCTGTTCATCGCGATGCGCTACGTCGAGGGCGGCGACCTGCGGGGCCTGATCAACCGGGGCGGCCCCTTCCCGGCCGACCGGGCCACCCGTCTGGCCCTGCAGATCGCCTCCGCGCTGGACGCCGCGCACGACCACGACCTGGTGCACCGGGACGTCAAGCCGGGCAACGTGCTGGTCGCCGCCGGCACGGACAGCGAGCACCCCGAGCACCTGTACCTGGCGGACTTCGGGCTCACCAAGAAGTCCCTCTCGCTCAGCGGGCTGACCAGCGTCGGCCAGATCGTCGGGACGCTCGACTACGCGGCACCCGAACAGATCTCCGGCCGGCCGCTGGACGGGCGCTGCGACCAGTACAGCCTCGGCTGCGTGGTCTTCGAGATGCTCGCGGGGGCGCCGCCGTTCCGCCGGGAGAGTGACCTCGCACTGCTCTGGGCGCACCTCAACGACCCCCCGCCCGCGCTGACCGAACACCGGCCCGACCTGCCGCCCGCCCTGGCCGCGGTGGTCGCCCGGGCGCTCGCCAAGACCCCCGGCGAGCGGTACGCGAGCTGCCTGCAGTTCGTCGCCGAGCTGCGCGCGGCGACGGCGTCGGACCCGGCCCGGCGGGGCGCGGACGCTCCGGCCCGGTGGGGCGCGGACGGCCCGCCCACCGAGGTCGTGCCGGCGGTCTCCCTGGCCTCCGCCGCCCGGATCGAGGTGCCCGAGCCGCCCGCCTGGGCCGCCCCGGTCGTCCACCCGCCGCAGTGGTGAGCCCGGCCCGTTGCAGGAAGCTGCCAGTCGACGGTCTGTGACGGTCCGTCATCTGTCTCGGTGCCCACCGGTGCCGCTACACTCCGCCTACCCCGCGACGGGCGCGGCGGCTGGGGGTGACAGCAGTGGTCAGGATTCCGATCACCGACCGGTACGTCGTGGGCCTCGGCTGCCGGGTGAGCGTCGAGCACAAGGCCGGCGCGACCAGGGTCAACTGGAGCGTCTCCCAGCTGCCGGAAGGCGGCGCGCCCCGTCCGACCGGCGGGGACCGGGAGATCAGCCTGCTCTGCCCGCGCTGCCTGCGGGCGTTCTCGGTCCGGGTGGAGAGCGCCGGCAAGGCGCGGACCAAGCAGCTGGTCCAGCGGGCGCTGGGCTGGCTGCTGGTGCTCTCCCTGCTGGCCACCGTCCCGGTGCTGATCCACCTGGGCGGCCAGACCGTCGAGGAGGGGGACGACCACTCGACGAACGTCTTCGGCCTGCTCTTCGCCCTGGCCGCCGTGGGCGTGATCGTCGGCCCGTCGCTGCTGGCCACCGCGGGCGTGCACAACGGGATCAAGAAGCTCAGGCTCGTCCGGGACGACGGCAGGAAGACCGCGTGGGTGCGGGGGCACCGGCTGCTCTGAGCCCGCCCGGGCCGTCGCTGCGGCCGGGGGTCCTCACTGCGGCGGGGGCTCGTCCTCCGTCAGCTCGCCCCGGTGCCGCACCCGGGTGGCGAGCAGCGCGCCGAGCGCACCGGTGAGCAGGCCCCAGCCCGCCGCGAGCGGAACGGCCGTCCACAGCGAGGGGCGCAGCGTCAGACTGCCCCCGCCGAGAGCGGCCAGCGGGTTGGAGCCGCCGAGGGCGGCGCCGAGCAGGTCGCCGAGGCCGCCCTGCCCGAGGCCGACGCCGAGCACCGACAGGCCGTAGTCGGCGTCCATCCTGGTCCACAGGCCCACCAGCAGGACGGTGACGGCGGTCGCGAGCGCGAACCGCACGGCGTGCTGCCAGAGCCGGACGGTGCGCGGCGAGCGGCGGGCCGCGAGGAAGGCGGCGGCCAGCAGCAGCACGGCCGCCAGCGGCAACAGCCACCAGGCGCGGGCGTCCTGGTCGGCCAGGGTGCCGAGGTCGACCGTCGCCGACCGCCCGTCCGGCACCCGCAGCACCTCGGCGAGCGGCTTGGGCACCGGCAGGCCGAGCGCGCCGACCAGCCGGCCCTGCCACTCGGCGCCCAGCCCGACCCCGAAGCCCAGCCAGGCCAGGTCGGGCAGGGCGAGCAGCAGCACGGCCAGGGTCTGCCGGGCGTGGCCGTGCACGATCGCGGTCAGCACCCCGGCCACCGCGCCGATCGCCAGACAGGCCAGCAGCACCGCCCAGAGCGCGAACGCGACCGGACGGACGGCGAGTTGGTAGCGCACCAGGGCGCGCGGCAGCGGTGCCCGCCGGGAGACGGCGAAGGTGGCCGCCAACACCAGCAGCAGCCAGGCCAGCCCGATGCCGACCGTGCTCGGGCCGTCCGCGTGGAAGCCCACCTCCGGGGTGAGGCCGAGCGCGCCGCCGATCGACTGCACCAGGTCACCGCCGAGCGGAACCGTGAAGGTGTGGCGGGCGCCGAGGGTGAGCAGGACGAGCGCGACCACCCAGACCACGACCGTCCGGACGATCCGGCCGAGCAGTTCGCCGCCGCCGGCCACCGCACGGAAGCGCAGCTGACGCAGGAACACCTCGGCCATCGCGACCGCGCCGGCCAGCGAGACGGTCAGCGGCATCGCGCTGATCCCGGCGTCCACGGCGGCGAAGCTGCCCGCGCCGCCGTCGAGCCGGACGGATCCGCCGACGGCGAGCGCCAGCGTCGCGGCGACCACGGAGGGGAAGCCGCCGTCCGGGAGGTCGTCGGCGCCGGCCAGCCAGAGGCCGAGCGCGGCCACCGCCGCCATGGCGAACAGCCCGGCCAGCACGACGGCGAGCGCGTCCAGCCAGCCGCGGACGGCGCCGGGCGGGCCCGCGGGCCCGGTGGTGGGCTGCTGCATGCCGCCTCCTGGTCGCTCGATCGGGAAGAAGTCGGTGGCCTTGAGCGTGCGCTCGGCCTGTGTGTGTCGGGCCGTTGGGCGCGGCTCGGTGCCGTTGCTCGGTGCCACTCAGGCGCCGCTCGGTGCCACTCGGGTGCCGCTGGGCAGCGGCGGGTTTGCGCGCGGTACCGCCCGGCGGAGCCGGTCCGGCTCGTCGGGCCGACCGGCTTCCAGAGTGGCCGACGGGAGGTGCGCACGCTCGGCGACGTCCGGGCGACCTGCTGTTGCGGCGAGCGGAACACCGGGGGAGAAAGGAAACCAGTGGCAGGAGCTTCCTGTGCCGGCCGTGATCGCCGGCCGCCTGCGAAACGGAGCCTCGATGACCTCCCAACCGCCTCCCGCCGGCCCGCCGAGCGAGCCGCCGTACGGCCCTCCCTCCGGTCCCCCGTCCGGCCCGCTGGCCGGCCGCCCCTCCGGCGGCGGCACGGCCGGACCGCCGACCGTACCCCCACCGCCCTCGGGCCCACCCGGATCCTCCGGTGGCTCCGGGGGTTCCGGCGGCAGACGGCCCACGCCGTGGTGGCGCTCCGGGAAGGGACTGGCGCTGGCCGCGGGCACCCTCGTGGTCGCCGTGGTGGCCACCGTGCTGATCGTCAACAACCAGAGCAGCCACAACGAGGCCATCCCGACCGCCAACGAGGTGGCGGCGCAGGGGCCGTCCGACCAGGGGCCGGCGCCATTCACCCCGTCGGTGGAAACCCAGGGGGTGAGCGCCCCCGCTCCCGCCACCTCGGCGCCCCCGCAGACCGGCGGCGCGACGTCCAAGAGCAGCTCGCCGACCGCCCTGCACAGCGTCGAGGGCAGCTCCGCCGGGCTGTACGGCGGAACGATGGGCAAGTCCAGCTGCGACACCGAGCGCCTGATCGGCATGGTCTCGACCGGGGAGACCGGGCGCGCCTGGGCCTCCGGGGCCGGCATCAACCAGGCCGACATCCCCGGCTACCTGCGCTCGCTGACGCCGTCCTACCTGCGGGTGGACGCCCGGGTGACCAACCACAGCTACAAGAGCGGCGCCGTGGTCGAGTACCAGTCCGCACTGCAGGCGGGCACCGCCGTCCTGGTGGACGCCCAGGGCGTTCCCCGGGTGCGCTGCGCCTGCGGCAACCCGCTGCAGCCGCCGAAGCTGGTGAGCAACGCCAAGTACACCGGGAAGACCTGGACGGGCTTCCATCCGAACACGCTGGTCGTGGTGGTGCCGGCCCCGAAGCCGGTGACCGAGATCATCCTGGTGAACTTCGAGACCGGCGGCTGGTTCTCCCGGCTGACCGGGCGGATCGAGATCGTGGACAAGCACGTCGAGCCGCCGAAGGGGCTCGTGCCGGGCATCCCGCCGGCCGAGCAGTGGAAGCCGTCCACCCCGTCGGGGAAGACGACCACCTCGGGCTCCACCACCTCGGGGAAGCCGACGACCACGGGGGCCACCACCTCGGGCTCGACCACGTCGGGGTCGACCACTTCGGGCTCGACCACCTCCGGGTCCACGACCTCGGGCTCGACGACCTCGGGGTCCACCACCTCCGGTTCGACCACCTCCGGTTCGACCACCTCCGGTTCGACCACCTCAGGGTCGACGACCTCGGGGTCCACCACCTCCGGATCCACGACCTCAGGCTCGACGACCTCAGGCTCGACCACCTCCGGGTCCACCACCTCAGGCTCGACCACCTCCGGGTCCACCACCTCAGGCTCGACCACCTCCGGGTCCACCACCTCGGGCTCGACCACCACGACCACGACCGCCACGGGCACGACGACGAGCGCCGGCACCACCACGGCCAGCAGCAAGCCGACCATCACCGTGTCGGCCCCAGCGACGACCACCACCCCGAAAACGCCGGTCGCGACCTGTGCGACCACCGCGCCGTCGAGCCTGCCGCCCTGCCCGACCACCGGGACCCCCACGCCGAGCTGATCCGGCGTACCTCCCCCGCCCGATGCCACCGTCCGACCCCCGGCCGGTGGCATCGGCACGTCCGAGGCCGCCGTCTCAGGGCAGCAGCACCCGGACGGGCCCGGGTCTCTCCTCCTCGAGGAATCAGCAGTCACCCCATTGGCGCAACGCCGTGAGCACGTACTCCAGGTACGGGCGACCGCCGACCGCGGGTGACAAACGCTCAGAGCTCGAACAGCGGCACGTCCGTCGTCGGCGGCACCGGCTCCAGGACGTCGCGCAGCGCCCGCAGGGCCCGCCGCCAGGCCTCGCCGTCCGCCGCCTCGTCCCACAACTCGGCCAGCTCCGACTCCTCCGCCGCCACGCGGTCGAGCGCCTCCACCGCGAGCGCCCGCAGCTCGGCGGCCGGCACCGGTATCGCCTCCCGGGGGCCGTAGGCGCTGTCGACCGGCGCGCCGCCCGGGCACTGCGCCGCCACCAGCGCGGCGGCGGCCACCGCCTCGACGCCCTCGTCGTACTCCAGGTACTCCCCCGCCCCGGCGGCGCTCCGCAGCGCCGCCAGGAGGAGCGCAGCGCGCTCGCCCGGCGCCGCCTCGTCCAGGCCGTCGGCGAAGTCCGCCGCCGTGTCGTTGTCGAAGTGTCCGATGTCCCAGGTGCCCATGCCGATCCCCTCGTGCCCGGCGCCGGTCCTCCTGCCGGCCCTTCGTGTTCGTGTGCGAGGGATACTTGCACGCACCACTGACAACTCGGCTCCGGCACCGGATATTCGCTGGTCAGGAACGTGTGGACCCGGGCATAGTGCCCCCCATGGACACCGCTCAGGGGCTGGACGCCGACGGCTGCATCGCACGGGAGGGCTCACCGGCCCTGGTGCAGGCCGCCTTCGCGCCGGTGGTCGAGGCCGCCCGGGCGCGGATCGCCGCCGCCTTCGGCCCCGAGCGGCTGCACAGCGCCTACCTCTACGGCAGCGTTCCGCGCGGCACCGCCGTCCCCGGCGTCTCCGACCTCGACCTGCTGCTCGCCCTGCACCGGGAGCCGACGGCGGCGGACCGGGCGGACGCCGACGCCGTCGAGGCCGCGCTCGACGGCGAGTTCGCCCAGGTCGACGGGGTCGGCGTGCTGCTGGCCGGTACCGGCACCCTGCTCAGTGAGCTCGAACGCCACGACCTGGGCTGGTTCGTGGCCTGTCTCTGCACCCCGCTCCTGGGCGAGGACCTCGCCGCCCGGCTCCCCCGCTACCGCCCCACCTCCCTGCCCGCCCGGGAGACCAACGGCGACCTGGCCCTGGCGCTCCCCGGCTGGCGCGAACGGCTGGCCACCGCCACCACCGACGCCGAACTCCGCGCGCTCACCCGGGCCGTCACCCGCCGGACCGTCCGCACCGGCTTCACCCTGGTGATGCCCCACTGGGGCGGCTGGACCAGCGACCTCACCGCCTCCGCCGAGGCCTTCGCCGCGCACTACCCCGAGCGCGCCGCCCAGATGCGCCTCGCCGCCGCCACCGCCCGTACCGCCGCCGTGGACCGGGCCGTCCTCGCCCTGCTCGTGGACGACCTGGGCCCCTGGCTCGCCGCGGAGTACGCCGCCGTCCACGGCGTGAAGGCGCCGCGCCCCTGACCGGAGGGAAGGCCGCTCGGCCCACACCCACCACCGACGCCCAGGGGCGCCAACCCTCAGTCCACGCAGGGGATCCCGCCCGCCTTCACCGCGGGTCCCTGCATCGGCAGCCCCGCCGCGGGGTCGGCGGGGTCGCCGGATCCGGCGGTACCGGGGGGCGCGGCGGTGGGCGTCGGGGTGCGTCCGGCCGCCAGGGTGACCAGGATGTGGCCCGGTGCGACGGCGCCGGAGGACACGGCGGTGACGCCGTAGCGGCCGGCGAGCTGCTGGGCGTCGGCCTTCGCGCCGCTGCCGTAGGCCACGGTGGTGGTCCTGGTCCTGGCCGGGGCGTCGCCGATCCTGCCCGCCTGGTAGCCGAGTTCGGCCAGCGCCTTGGACTCGTTGGAGGCCGCGCCGGCGCCGGCGGCCGCGTTCACGTCGACCACCGCCTTCGCGGGCCCGCTCGGCGAGGCGGACGTGCCGGACGCGCCGGCGGCCCCGGACGCTGCGGCGGCAGCCGAGGGGGACGCCGGCCCGTCGCCCGCGGTGTCGCCCGGGGCCGCGGCCGGGGCGGCCGGCGCCGGCTCGTGGTTGAACAGCTGCCGGACGATCTTCTTGATCAGCTCCGGGTTGACGGTGTTGACCTCCTGCCCGCCGACCGTCTTGAAGCCCGAGATCGGCAGGGTGTTGAACTCGACGTTGCCGCCCGTCAGGTTGGGCGCCTGCTGGGCGAAGTCGAGGATGTTCCACTCGTTGTCGATGACGACGTCCTTCTTCACCACCCCGAACAGCTTCTGCATCTGCCCGAAGTCGTTCAGGATGCCCTGCTGCTTGAGCTTGTACTCGACGGAGGAGATGAACGCCTGCTGCCGGTGGGTGCGGTCGAGGTCGCCGTTGGTGAGGTGGTGGCGCTGGCGGACGAAGGACAGCGCCTGGGCCGCGTTGAGGGAGCTGATCCCGGCCGGGAGCTTGAGGCCGGTGCCGCCGCCCTCGTGGGTGGCGGTCCGGGCGACGATCGGGTCGTCCACGGGGTGGTTGAGGCAGACCTGGATCGGCTCGACCGCCTTGGCGATGTCGTAGAAGCCGATCAGGTTGACCTCCGCGAAGTGGTCGATCGGGACGTCCAGGAAGCTCTGCACGGTCTGGATGGTGGCCGAGCGGCCGGCCTCCCGGCTCTGCCGCTCCAGCTCCGCCTTGGAAAGCCCCTTGCCGGCCAGCTTCTGCTCGGAGGCCTCCTTGGCGATGCCGTACGCCTCCTTGATCTTGTGCATCTTGCCGTCGGCGCCGACGGTCTGCACGTAGTCGTCGCGCGGGACGGACAGCGCGGTGACCTTGCCCCCGTTGGCCGGGATGTGCAGCACGATCAGGGCGTTGGTGTTGTAGCCGCCGATCTCGCTGGAGCCGGCGTGCAGTTCGTCCTCCACGAACTGCTTGGGCAGGTCGTTGCCGTCCATGTCCTTGCGGCTGTCGAGGCCGATCAGCAGCAGGTTGACGGACTTGTCGAGGTGCGGCGGGGCGTTCTTCTTGGCCTCGCTCAGGGCGGTGGACTTGATCATGCCGTCGTCCAGGCTGCGGTACTCGTACCAGGTGAAGCCGCTGGCGCCGAGCACGGCGACGGACACGGTGCAGGCCAGGGTCCGCCCGGCCAGGGTCAGCGGCGCGGGGCCGCGGCGCGGGTCACGTCCGCGCGGGTCACGCCCGGGCGCGTCTCCCGTGCGGCCCGTCGAGCGGCCCGTCGTGCGGCCGCCACCGCTGCCGCCGCGGCTCCGGTTGCGCTCAGGCACGACGGCTCCTTCCGGTCGGGTCACCCGCGCCGGTCGGGTCACCCGCGCCGCCGGTTCGTCGGCGGTCGGCCACCACCCGGGCGACGACCACCAGCAGCGCCACGCCCGCCGCCGCCGCCATCACCGGGAACGCCCCGACCACCCAGCGCAGCGCGCCGGTGTCGAGGTTCCGGCCCCGGTACTTGTCGGCGTGCGCCGCGTACTCCACGCCCGACGCCGCGAGCAGCACCACGACCGGAGCCGCCGTCACCACCCACCACCGGCCGGGCCGGCTGCACACCGCCGCCGCGGCGCCCGTCCCGAGCACCGCGCCCACCGCGAAGAGGACGCCGACGCCGGGCCCGCCGAACTCGTCGGCGACGCCGCCCAGGACGGGCAGCCCGACCGCCGAGAGGACCGCGACCGCTCCGCCCCGCCGGCGGGCCTGCTGCCGCCTGCGCGCCACACCGGCCCGCTGCGCCCGGGCCGACCGCTCCGCACCGGTGTCCACGGCTTCGGCCGGGGCCCCCGCGCCCGCGTCCACGCGGGACCGCTGGGCGGGGAGGGCGCGGTCCTCGGTGCGGGTTCCCGCGTCCTGGTACGGCGTTCTCGCCCGCTGGCCGGCCATGCGCACTTCCCTCGATCGTCGCGGCCGCGACGGCGCTTTCGCACCGCCGCGGATGCCGGGACGCCCTCGGTCCCGGCGGCGGTCCCGACCTCTACATTTCTGTAGAAGACGGGTTGGAGCATACAAACCACTGTGGACGAAGTCACCCGCCGTCGACCGGCGGCAGACGAACCGTCCACCGGGCCGTCGTTAGGATGGTCATGATCCCCGCCACGTCGGCACACCATCAGGAACGCATCAGAGGAGCAGAGCGTCACCATGTTTGAGAGTCTGAAGAACCTCGCGGACAAGGCCACCGACCTCGCCCGCGAGCACGGCGACGTGATCGGGCAGGGCCTGGACAAGGTCGGCGACGCGATCGACGACCGTACGGACGGCAAGTACAGCGGGCAGATCGACACCGGCGTCGAGAAGGCGAAGGACTTCCTGCGCAACCTCGACGGCGACCGGAAGCCCGCCGAGTAACCTGCCGCCGGACACGACCGACCGTACGGCGGTCGAACGAGCGCACGGGCGAACGGGGAGGGACCGGCAGCGGTGAGCGAGGAACAGAAGGCATCCGGCTGGGGCCGCTGGGTGGTGATCGGCGTCGTGGTCGTGGCCGGACTCGGCCTCGTCCGCGGCAACGGCCACGACGGCGCGAGCTCCGCCGACCCCGCGCCGTCCGCTGCCGCGTCGGCGCCCTCCTCCGGCGCAGCCCCCTCGGCCGGTGCCTCGGCCGGTGCCTCCGCCGCGCCCTCGAAGCCCTCCGGCGGCTACGACCCGGCCGACTACGCCGCGCCGGTCCGCCGGTTCGCCGCCGAGGCCGGCGTCAACCCGCAGCTGCTGATGGCGATCCTCTACAACGAGTCGTACAAGCCGCACGACCCCGAGCTCGAGAAGGCCTGGCAACGCAGCAAGCCGGACGCCTCGTTCGGCATCGCCAACATGCACCGGGCCGCGTTCGACGACACCAAGCCCGGCCGTCCCTTCTCCTCCCGCCAGTGGGAGGAGCTCCCGGACGACCGCGACCTGGCCGTCCAGGCCGCCGCCTGGCACCTGCACGACCTCGCCGCACAGCTCCCGGCCAAGGTGGGCGTGCCGCTGAGCCGTGACGAACTCGTGGCCCTGGGCTACAACGCGGGCGCGGGCAACATGCTGGCCTTCGCCCGGGGCGTCAAGATCGGCTCGCAGGCGCAGTCCTACCTGGACCGCCTGCGCGACAACTGGACGAAGTCCGGCGAAGCCGTGAAGTGACGCCGCCCGCCCGGCCGTCCGGGCCCGACCGTCGGGCCGGGACGGCCGGGCGGCCGGACGGCCGGGCGCTGAGGTGCCTGCCGGTCAGACCCCGAGCCGGGCGGCCCACTTGGCGCGCCAGGCGAGCGCGTCGGCGACCCCCTCGGCGATGCCGCGCCGCGGCTGCCAGCCGAGCAGCTCCCGGGCGGTGTCGACGGCGGCGTAGCAGCCGATCACGTCGCCGGGGCGCGGGCCCGCCTCCCGCACGTCGAGCTCGGCGCCGACGGCCTGTTCGAAGGCGGTGACCAGCTCGCGGACGGTCGTGCCGTCCCCCGTCCCGACGTTGATCACCCGGTAGCGGTCCGCCGCGTCCGGGGCGACCACCTCGTCGAAGCGGAGCAGCGCCGCGACGTGCGCCTCGGCGAGGTCCTGGACGTGCACGTAGTCACGGATGCCGGAGCCGTCCCGGGTCGCCCATTCGACACCGGTCACGGTGAACGGGGCGCCGGTGGAGTGCGCCTCGATCAGCTTGCCGAGGGCGTGGCTGGGGTTGAGGTCCTGCAGACCGGTGCGCAGCCGCGGGTCGGCGCCGATCGGGTTGAAGTAGCGCAGGGTGATGACCCGCTGGTGCTCGGCCCCCTCGCCCCGGGTCCAGTCCTGGAGCACCTGCTCCATCATCTGCTTGGTGCGCGCGTACGGGCTGTTGGCGTCGACCGGGCTGCTCTCGTCCACCCGGGCGTCGGGGGTGGGGGCGTAGATCGAGGCGGAGCTGCTGAAGACCACGCGGGTGCAGCCGAGGCGCTGGAGGGAGTCCAGCAGGTCGATGGTCTTGGCGACGTTCTCCCGGTAGTAGTACAGCGGCTTGGCCACCGACTCCGGGACGACGATCTTCGCGGCGCAGTGCACGGCGGCCTCGATGTCCGGGTGCTCGGCGAAGATCCGGTCGAGCAGGGCGGCGTCGGCGACGTCCCCCCGGTAGAAGATCCGGTCCTCGACGAATTCGGCCCGGCCCTTGGAGAGGTCGTCCAGCACCACCGGGGTGATCCCCCGGTCGAGCAGGGCGGACGCCACCGTGCTGCCGATGAACCCCGCGCCGCCGGTGATCAGGACCTTCTTCATCCGCGGTTGCTCCCTTGCGATCGGCCGGGTGCCCGGTGGCGCCCGGTGACCGGGAAGGACGTCCGTTCGTGCCCGGGCGGTTCCCCGGCGCGGCCGCCCCACCGGTCGGGACGGCCCCCGGACCGGCGGCTCAGGCCCGGCGGCGCCGGCGGAGCCAGAGTCCGGTGCCGACCAGGACCACGGCCGCGGCGGCGGTGCCGACCGCGGCCCAGGTGGTGGAGTCGGAGGTGGTCTCCGCGGCGGTCGCGGTGGCGGAGGCGGACCCGGCGGGAGCGGGCTCGGGCACCGGCCCGACGGTGGGCACCGGGGCTGGCCCGGCGGTCACCCCGGCCGACGGCGACCCGGCTGACGGCACCCCGGCCGACGGCGAGGCGGCCGCCGTGCCCGCGGGCACCGGGTCGTTGATGACGGCGTCCGCCACGTCGAGCTCGCGCTGGGCGTGGCCGAGCGAGGGGAAGGCGCAGTCCACGGTCACCTGCCAGTGCCCGGCGGGCAGGATCTCCCTGGTGGTGTACGTCCCCGGGCGGCCCGGGACGCCGACCAGCCGCCAGGGGCCCACCGCCCGGCCGTCCGCGGCGGTGGCGGAGAGCGTGCCGGCGAAGTCCTCGGTCACCGGGTCGTGGTCGTTCTCCCAGGTGGCGAAGGTGCTGACGTGGCCGTTCTGCTGACCGGTGACATCCAGGTGGACGCTGTCGCCGTGGGCGCCGGCCGGTGCGGCGGCGGGCAGGACGGCCGCCACCGCGAGGGCGCAGGCGGCGAGGAGCTGGCGGGTTCGCATGACGGGCATTCCTCGTGGCGGTGTGGGGGGCGGGTGCGGGAAGCG
>NZ_BNBY01000020.1:108690-163393 GCF_014656195.1 Kitasatospora xanthocidica
GGCGTAGGGAGCCGAACGGCGTGCGGACTCATGGGAGCAACGACTCGCGACGCGACGACTCATGGAGCGACGGCTCGTCGGATCACGACGCGCGGGCGCACGGGCCCGCCGTCCGGCTCAGGGGCCGGATCAGGTGGTCTTCTGCAGCGACCAGTTCTGGTACGGCCGTCCGTTCGCCTGCTGCAGCTCCAGCAGCCAACCACCGTAGTACCAGCGGTTGCTGAGCCCCAGGACCAGCGAGCCACCGTCCGCGGTGACGGTGAACCCGCCCTCGGCTGCGTTCAGCTGCCACTTCTGCGCGGCCGCGTCGGAGCACGGCTGCTGGGCGACGTACTGGCCGGCCACCGGGGCGCCGCCGAGCTGCAGGCACTTGCCGGAGCGCGCGGACTTGATCCGCACCGCACCGTTCCCGGCGTCCTCGAACTGCCACTTCTGGTTGGCGTAGCCGGTGCGCTGGTAGGCGATGGCCACGGTGCCGTCGTTCATCGAGCTGCCCCACAGGTCGGCGGCCTGCCCGGTGAGCCCGTTGACCATGGTGTAGTGCGTGCCCGGCTGCGGGCGTCCGGCGTCGGTGACCGTACGGAAGGTGGCGGCGCGGCCGGGCTTGCCGACCGCACCGGCGGCGTCGCGGACGGCGACGGCCACGGTGTACGAGGTGCCGGGGGCGAGGCGGACCACGCCGACCACGGTCGAGCGGACGGTGCCGATCGCCTGGCCGTTCAGCAGGACGTCGTAGCCGGCCGCGGCGGGCGCGGCGGTCCAGCTCAGCATGGCGGAGTTCTGGGTGACCTGGCTGACGCTGACCGCGGGGCCGGTGTCGCCCGTCGTGGGGGTCGCGGTCGGAGTCGGGGTCGCAGTCGGGGTCGCGGTCGGCGACGGGGAGCCGGTCGGCGAGGGGGTGGTGCCACCGGTGGGCGTCGGGGACGGCGAGGGCGTGCGGGTCGGCGTGCCGGTCGGAGTCGGGGTGGCCGTGGGCGTGGGTGTGGGCGTCGGGTTCGGGCCGCTGCCGCCACCGGCGATGAGGAAGCGGTTGTTGGCGACGTTCCAGTGCGTGGTGAGGTAACTGCCCGGCGAGGGGGCGGTGTTGTAGTAGTCGTCGTGGTTGCAGTCGAGCCGGTCGTCATGGGCGCGATCCGGGCAGACGGTCCGCATCTGCGGGTAGTTGGGGGCGTCCGAGTAGCACATGATGTCCCACTCGTCGACGCAGTGCCCGGCCTTGCTGGAGTTGGGCGCGCTGTTGTTCACCGCGCCCAGGTTGTGGCCGAGTTCGTGGGCGGCGGTGCTGCCGCTCCAGCAGCCGGAGTCGGTCCGGCCGTACGAGGGACCGAAGTTGCTCAGGTTGTCCTGGCTGGGGCGCTCGTCGCCGGCGAAGGTGCCGATCCCGCAGTACACCTTGGCGTCGGTGAACATCATGTACTTGCGGTCCTTGCGGTTGAACCCCTGCGCGGCGAGGGCCCGGTTGCTCGCGTTGAAGTCCTGGATCTCGGAGTCGGAGATCTGCACGTTCAGCACCGAGGCGCTGCAGTCGGGTTCGGTGACGAAGCGGACGTGCCGTTCGCCGCCGGTCTCCGCGGCGCTGGCGTTGTAGATGACGTCGACGTCGGCGGCCCACTTCTTGAACGAGGCCAGGTACTGGGCGAAGCGGTCGTTGCCCGGGCCGTGCACGTACACCGCCTGGACGCGGTTGCCGCTGCTGCCGTCGCCCTCGCAGACCAGCTTCGACCCGGCGGGCGCGGCCGCACCGGCCGGCGCGGCGGCGGTGCCGGAGCCGGAGCCGCCGAGCAGCGCCTTCTGGGTGGCGTCCAGGACGGGCGCGACGCCCTTCAGCAGGTCGGCCGCGGCGGGCGGCTGGGCTCCGGCCGCGGGGGTGAGCGAGGGCGCCTGGGCGGCCGGGGCCGCGACCGGCGGGACGTCCTGGCGGATGTCGATGCCCTTGGGCGGCACGTCCGGGCCGTGGCTGCACTGGGTGCTGCCGGTGACCTCCAGCGTGCCGCCGCAGCGGTCGCTGCCCGGCAGGCTCAATCCGGCGTAGACCAGGCCCCGTTCGGGCTCGTCCTTGGGTATCGCCTTGAGCGGAGCGGCCTTCTGGTCCCGCTTCGGGGCGGGCGCCTGGGTGGCCCCCTCGGCGGTGCCGGTCTCCCCCGGCCCGCCGTCGTCGCCGACCAGCCCGGCCTGCGACCCCGAGTTGTCGACCGCGTCGGCCGCGGCCGAAACGGCACTGTGCATGGAGGCCGGCTCCAGCGCGGTGCGGATGCCGAGCGTCCCCGCCACCAGCCCTGCCGCCACCGCTGCGGCGACCAGGGCGCTCCTGCGGGTGAGCCTGCGGCGCTTGCGCCGGCGAAGCTCGCTGCTCCGGTGTCCCATCGCGTTCCTTTCCTCGTGCGATGGCCCGGGCCCTGTGGTGAGGGGGTCCAGGCCTTCCGACACTCCGGAGAGCAAACGGGACGACCGGCGATAACAGAAACCTCTTGCGAAAATCTTCGACGCGTTCGAACCGGGTGGCCGCGGCCCCGAGCGGGCACAGCCGGCGCGACCCTCGGCGGGCGCGGCGACCGGGGCCCGGACACGGCGGAGCCGGGGAGCGCATTCGGGGGGTGTGCGCTCCCCGGCACGGGGGTGGCGGCAGCCACCCGGACGGAGCCCCGGGGCATTGTGACTCCGTCGGCCGTGACGGAATGCTAGACCTCCCCGGAGGCCCTGACCAGCTCTCTGACCAGGCCGTCTTCCGACCCTGACATGCCATCGGCCACCGGCATATGACACACCGTCAGGTCGGTCGACCCCGTCGGATCCGGACCCGGAGTCAGGCCGCGGTCCGCACCGGTCCGGGGCCGAAGGGCGCCGCCGCCCCGGCGGGACCGCAACCGCCGTGCAGCCGGGCCAGCGCGCCCGCCAGGGCGACGCGGTCGCCGGCCAGCCAGAGCCGCAGGGCGGCGGAGAGCGCGGCGCTGGCCGGTCCGGCGGCCGGCCCACCGGTCCGGGCGAGCCGCTCGCCGAGCAGCGGCAGCAGGTCGGCGACCGGCGCGGGCAGCCACAGGGTGAGCGCGAAGGGCGCGGGTCTGGCCAGGACGCGCAGCAGCGGCAGCACGGAGGCGTCGTCGTGCAGCGCGGGGATGACCTCCAGCAGGCCGTCCACCGCCACCTCGGACACGTCGCCGCCGTGCCCGCGCGCGAGTTCGCGCAGCAGCGCCCGCTCGGCGGCGGTGATCCGGACGGTCAGCATGACCTCGTCGCAGTCCATGGTCCCGGCCCCCTGTCGTGGAGTCCGCGGCGTTCGCGGAGTTCGTTTCGTGGAGTACTGGAGTACTGGAGATACGTGGAGTAACTGGAGTACTGGAGCTCGTGTAACGGCGGGGCGCCCGAGTGCCGGAGGACCGACGTTCGTGGCGTACCCGTGTGCGGTCGTGTCGTCGCCGTGTCAGTTCGGTGTCGACAGGGTTCCTGCCCCGATCCGGCCGCCCGACACCGGTTCGATCAAGCCGTAATGGCCGTCGTAGCGGCGGTAGAGCACCCGGATCCGCCCGCCCTCCGGGGCGGTGTGAGCGACGAAGGGGCGTCCGGTGAGCCAGAGCCGGCGGGCCGCCTCGGTGAGGTCGAGCGGGGGCAGGGCGCCGCCGCCCGCCGTGCACGATCGCACGGCGCCGTTCGGCGGGCAGCGCCGCACCAGGCCGTCCCGTCCGGTCTCGCCGTCCGCGAAGAGGTGGAACCGCCGGTCCAGCGCGAGCAGTTCGCGTACGGCCTGTCCGGGGGCGCGGCGGGCGAGCACCACCGCCTTGTGCCGGGCGATCCGGCGCCGCGACAGCGGGCGGTCGGCGAACTGCGGCCGGTAGGCGCTCTCGTACGTGACGGCGAAGCCGATGTCGCCCTGTTCGCGCAGCCGGACGGCCCGCCCGGCGAGAGTTCCCAGCACCAGGTCGACGGACTCCCGCGCCGTCCCGGTGGCCAGTTGCACCCGTACCGGCCCGACGCCGTCCAGGTCGGCCTGCGCCTGGGCGAGCGCGGGCCGGGTGACCGACCGGTCGCGGGTGCGGGTCAGCCGCAGCCGCAGCGCGCGGGTGCCTGGGGCGAGGCCCCGGGCCGTTTCCAGCGCCCGGGCCCTGGCGTACTCGGCGTCCTCCCGGGGCAGTTCGCCGCAGATCTCCACCCGGACGTCGAGCGCGGGCCGGTGGCGCAGACGGGTCATCGGCTTCCTCCTTCTCCGGCACCATGCTGGCCCTCGCGCGGCCGTGCGGCGAGGGTCCAAAGACCCTCCGGTCCGGCCCTGCCGCGGGCCTTACGGCCCCTGACATCCGCGCAGGTCACACCGGCTCTGCGGGCGGGCGCGGACGGGTCGGGAAGTTCCGCCGTTGGAGTGATCCCCGCGCGTTCGGCGCAACGCCCGTGGGACCGGCGCGTTTGCCATGGCGTGCGCCCTCCAGCTGGGGTGCGCGCGGGGTCCGCGCTGGCCGGTCCCCGCCCCGCGGGCCGGCCCGCCGGCGCCCTCCCGGCACCGCCCGCACCGTCCCCTCCGTGAGAGGTAGTGTCATGACCCTGCTGACAGAGACCCGGAAACGGATCGTCCCCCCGAGAATCCCCCCGAGAACCGAGCCCCGCCCCGCCCCCCTGGCCCGCGCGGCCGTCCCCCCGCTCGCCCCCGGTGCGCTCCCCGGCCTCGGGCACGCCGCCGCCCTGCTGCGCGACCCGCTCGGCTTCCTCGGCTCACTCGCCCGCCACGGCGGCGTCGTGCGCATCCGGCTCGGACCGCGCACCGTCTGCGTCGTCACCGACGCCCGGCTGGTCCACACCCTGCTCGTCGCGCTCGCCCACGACTGCCCGCGCGGCGCCGTCCAGGACACCCTCAGGACGGCCTTCGGCGACGGTCTGCTGATGTCCGAGGGCCAGGCCCACCGCGACCGCCGGCGGACCCTCCAGCCCGCCTTCGGCCCGGACCGGATGGGCGAGTACCTGGCCGTGATGCACCAGGTCACCGAGGAGCGGGCCGGGCGCTGGCGCCCCGGCCAAGTCCTCGACGTCGCCAAGGAGATGAACCACCTCGCGCTGGAGATCGTGACCCGCTCACTGTTCGACGCCCGGCTCAGCGAGGACGCCACCCTCGCCTTCCACCGGGCGCTGCCGGACATGGTGAAGGGCCAGATCGTCCAGTCCCTCTACCCCAAGCCCTCGCTCGCCCGGCTCCCGCTGCCCGTCAACCGCCGCTTCGACGCCGCCGTCCGGGTGCTCAACCGGGTCGTCGACCAGGCCGTCGACGGCCGTACGGCGAGCACCCGATCCGAGGACGGCCGCGCCACCCTGCCCGCCCTGCTGCGCGCCGCGACCGACCCGGCCACCGGCCGTCCGCTCACCGAGGCCGACGTCCGCTCCGAGGCGATCACCATGTTCGGCGCCGGCACCGAGACCGTCTCCACCACCCTGACCTGGCTGCTCGACGAACTGCTGCGCCACCCCGAGGTGGAGGCCCGCGTGCTGGCCGAGCTCGACCAGCACCTGCCCGCCGGCACCGTCCCGACCCCCGAAGCGCTGGCCCGGCTCTCCTACACCCGCGGCGTCACCCAGGAGGTGGTGCGGCTGCACGCGCCCAACGCCTTCCTGATGCGCACCGCCCGGGTCCCGGTCGAACTCGGCCCCTACCGGATCCCGGCCGGCACCGAACTGCTCTACAGCCTCACCGCGCTGCACCGCGACCCGGTCCGCTACCCCGAGCCGCTGCGCTTCCGCCCCGACCGCTGGCGGGACGGCGGCGGTGCCGGCCGGCCCTCCTTCCTGCCCTTCGGGGCCGGCAAGCACAAGTGCATCGGGGAGGCCTTCGCCTGGGCCGAGCTGACGGTCGCGGCGGCCGCGATCCTGCGGCGCTGGCGGCCGGAGGCGCTGCCCGGCTCCCGGGCCCGGGAGGTGGTCTGGACGACCGTCCAGGCCCAGGGGCTGCGGGTCCGGCTGGCGCCACGCGAACAGCGGGCCACCGGCGGGGAACGAGCCGCCCGCGCCGACGGTGCGACCCGCAGCAGCGGCACCGGTGAGGCGCCCTCCCGCGACGAACCGGCGGTACCGGGTGGCCGCTGTCCGCTCACCGGCGCCCCCTCCGCCCTCGCGGCCCGGCCCCGGCCACCCCGCCCGGCCGGTGAACTGCGCGCCGCCGCCGACCGGCACGCCGACTGGGTGCTCCGCCACGGCCTGCTCACCCCGGCGGAACTGCCCGGCTACCAGGCCTACGCCCTGCACGAGCTGATCGGCCACTCCTTCCCCCGCGCCCGCGGCGCCGAACTCGACCTGCTGGTCGACGTGCTGGGCTGGTTCACCATCCTGGACGACCGCTTCGACGGCACCCCCGGCGGCCGCCCCGCCGAGGCGCACGCCCTGGTCGACCCGCTGATCGCCGTCCTCGACGACGACGGCACCGGGCCCGGGGGCCCGCTCGTCGACTCCTGGCGGGAGCTGTGGAGCCGCCAGAGCGCGTCGATGTCCCCCGAGTGGCGCGCCCGGGCCGCCCGCGAGTGGCGGGCCTGCCTCGCCACCTTCCCCGCCGAGGCCGACCACCGCGCCCGCGGCACCGTGCCCGCCCACGGCCTCGGCCTCCCCGACACCATGCGGCTGCGCCGGCACGGCAGCTGCCTCTACCCGTTCATGAACATACTGGAACGGGTCCACGGCGCCGATGCCCCGGCCGCCCTGCACGCGGAGCCCGCCCTGCACCGCCTGCGCGCCAACACCGCCGACGCCGCCACGCTGATCAACGACCTCTACTCGCTGGAACGCGAGGAACGGCAGTCGGCGGCGGCCTTCAACACCGTGCTCACCCTGCAGCGGGCCCGCGGCTGCACCCGCAGCCGGGCCGTGCGCGCGGTGCGGGACCGGGTGGCCCGGCTGCGCCGGGAGAACGAGGAGCTGCGCCGCGAGCTGCGGCACCGCCACCCGGCGGGGCGCTGGTACCTGGACGGCACCCGGGAACTCGTCGCGGGCGTCCAGGCCTGGACCAGCACCAGCGACCGCTACCTGGTGCCGGACACCGGGCCGCGCCGCTGAACGGGAGCGCCGTCCCAGGGAGAGCCACCCGGGGGAGAGCCGCCGCGAACGGGAGCGGCGCTTCGGAGCACGCCGGCCCCGGTCGCGCTACTTCCGGTCGCCGAGCGCGAAGAGCAGCAGCACGAAGCCGGCGAACAGGTGCGTGGCGAAGATGTAGATGCCGGCGCGGATCAGCATCGCCTTGCGGCGCCTCTTCTCCTCGTTCGTGCTGTCGCT
Organism: Kitasatospora xanthocidica; assembly: GCF_014656195.1. Classification (GTDB taxonomy): domain Bacteria; phylum Actinomycetota; class Actinomycetes; order Streptomycetales; family Streptomycetaceae; genus Kitasatospora; species Kitasatospora xanthocidica. The sequence goes on from NZ_BNBY01000020.1 coordinate 115,924, forward strand.
CATCGCGGGTGGTTCTCCTCGGTTCGGGCGGACGGGACGGGCGCGGCTCAGCGGGCCGGCCGGCCGCCGGCCGCGCGCAGCTCGGTGAGCAGCGCGCCCTGGTCGGTGATCAGCTCGGTCAGGATCCGGCGCGCCGCGCGCAGTAGGTCGGCGACGTCCGGGGTGCTGAGCGCGTACACCACCGTGTTGCCCTCACGGGTGGCCGTGACCAGCTGGGTGCGTCGTAGCACCGCGAGCTGCTGGGAGAGGTTGGACGGTTCCACCTCGATCTCCGCCAGCAGCTCGCGCACCGGCCGGGGGCCGTCCTGGAGCAGCTCCAGGACCCGGATCCGCACGGGGTGGCCGAGGGTGCGGAAGAACTCCGCCTTGGCCTGGTACAGCGGGACCGGCATCGTCCGCGCTCCTCCCTCGAATCCGGCTGGGTGATCGTCCGGGCCGGGCGGGGTCGGTGCCGCGGCCGGTAGGCATCATCGCGACAGATGAAGATTTCTTCAAGTCGTCACAGTCGGGCGGCCCCCGGTGCCCGCGCCCGGGTGACCGGCGTCACAGCCGCGGCCGCGCCGGGGCAGCACGAAGCCGAGCCCGGGACGCTGCCAACTCCCGGGCTCGGCAGTCACGGTGACGAGCCGTCAGCAGACTACAGGCACATCGACCGTCACCGGGGACGGTCCCCGGTAGAACGACTCCACGGAGAAGGACGCGTGCACGGTCGAACCGCACGGCACGGTCGCGGTGATCCCGTCGACCCGCACGGTGCTGACCTGGAACACGGCGCGCCCGCTCACCGCACCGAGCGAGTTGCCCCCGGCCACGTCGGCCGTCAGCCGGGTCAGCAGCTCCTGCGGCGCCGGCGGCCACGGGGTGCCCGGCGACGGCGGCCCGGCCAGCCCGATCTGCCCGTACAGCACGACACTGTTGCCGGTGACGTCGGCGCAGACCTTGGTGGACAGCCCGGCCTGCAGACCGGACCACCCGCAGGTGGTCACGGTGGTGGCGGCAGCAGCGGCCGGCGCCGAGGCGAACGCCGGCACGGGCGCCGCGAGCAGGGCGACGGCACCGGCGGCACCGGCGGCGATCCTGGCGATGCGGTTCATGAGCTCCTCCTTGGGAGGGTTCGAGGACGGTTCAAGGACAGGTGGCGTGGCACATGTGACATTTCACAGGCCCACGACAGAGACTTTGCCATGCGATTCCTATCCCCTGATTCGCTTTTACCCTTGGAAGTGTCGCCTCGACCGAAATCTGACCTTCGATGGCGCGATCGCCCCGGGGCTGCCGAAGCTCCGGGGTCTCCCGGGTGACGTCCACGTCGAGCCCGGGTGAACGCCCGGGTCAGCCCGGGTCAGCGCAGGCCCGCCCAGGTCGGCCGCGGTCAGTCCAGGTCGGCCCGGAGGGCGTCGACGCGGGCCACGGCGGCGGTGAAGGCGGCGCGGTCGAGGCGGCCGGAGTCGAGGGCGGCGGCCAGGGCCTCGGTGGCGTCCTCGGCCTGCCGCGGGTCGCGGGCGGAGCAGAGCAGCAGGTCCATGCCGGCCTCGGCCGCGGCGACCGCGCGGTCGCCGGTACCGCCGTAGGGGGCGAGGGCACCGGCCTCCATGGCGTCCGTGACGGTGACGCCGCCGAAGCCGAGTCGGCCGCGGAGCTCGCCCTGGATGACGGCGGGCGAGAGCCCGGCCGGGCGCTCCGGGTCCAGTGCCGGGTAGACGGCCCAGGAGGCCATCACCAGCCGGACGCCCGCCGCGATGGCGGACCGGTAGGGCGCCTCGCCCCGGGACCGGAGCTGCGCCAGCGGAACGGTGACGGTGACCGGACCCGCGTCGGTGTTCTCGTCGCGGGCGGCGGCGCCGAGGCCCGGGAAGTGCTTGGCGGTCGCGGCCACGCCCAGGCCCTGCTGGGCCGCGAGGAAGGCACTGCCCAACTCCCCCACCCTGGAGGGGTCCTGCCCGAAGGAGCGCTCGGCGTGGTCGGAGAAGTTGTCCGGGGTGTCGTAGACGTCGAGCACCGGGGCGAGGTTGACGTTGAGCCCGGCGTCGGCGAGGGTCCGGGCCGCGTCGGCGCCGGTGGCCGCCGCGGTGGCGACCGGGTCGGCCGCCGATCCGGCGCGGCGGGCGGACCTTGCCGCCCTCCTGGTCGGTCATCAGCAGCAGCGCCCGGGGGTGCGGCGCCTCGGCCGCCGCCCGCTTCAATTCCTCCACGGCCCGCGCGAGTTGCTCCGGACCGGTGACGTTCTCGCCGAACAGGATCACCCCGGCCGCCCGGCCCTCCCGGATCGTCCGCAGCACCTCGGGCGGCGGCGTCGGGCCCGGGTACGAGAGCACGATCCGCCGGCCGGCGAGCACACGGGAGTCCTCCTGCTTCTGGGCGGCCATCGGCACGGTCCTCTCGGGGGTCGGCGTGCGGGAGACGAAGGCCGAGCCGAGCGAGGCAGACCCGAGCGCGGCGCCCAGGACCACCAGCACCGCCCCGAACCGGGCGACTCGTCGGAAGGGGGCCATCACGTCTCCTGGGTCGACAGCGGGCCCGGCCAGGATCCGAGGGGCGGGCCCTACGGGCCGTCAGCGTACCCAGCAGTCCGGTCCGCGAGTCCGCCTCGCACCGGATTCATCCGATATTCCGACATGAACGTCACGACTCCGGGCCGCAGAGGACGCCGCATCACCTATCCGTCGCCTCGGGGGCAGGCCTCCGGGCCCTCAGGACCGACGGAGCTCCACCGGCACGACCAGGCCGGGCAGGCCCTGCGGCTTCCCCTCCCAGTCCACGGCGGTGCCGCCGGGGTAGCGGGCGCACTCCGCGCCCGCGCTGATGCGGAGGTAGCCGCTGGTGTACGAGACGGAGACACCGCCGAGGACGCCGGAGCTCGGCGCCGGCGGCTTCAGGGCGAGAACGGGAGCGCCGAACTCCCGGGACGAGGTGACCGTCCAGCCCAGGCCGGCCAGGGTCCGGCCCGCGCGGTCGAGCGCCGCCTCCCCCTGCGGGTCGGTGAGCCCCTTGACGGCCAGGCGCGAGCGGATCGCCGCGGTGCGGGGCTCGGGCGGGGCGGAGCTGTCCAGGCCGTCGACGGCGTGCGCGAGCCCCCGGCGGTGGCAGCCGTAGACGTCCGCCTCGGTGCCGCCGCTGTCCTGCGGGTCGCGCACCACGGTCTGCGGCAGGCCGAGGGCGGCGTAGACGGCCAGCACCCGGCCGTTCAGCTGCTCGGCGGTGGCGGCCGGGTCGGCCGTCGGGTACAGCTCACCCGCCCAGGGCGTGTCTGACGATTCGCGTCGGATCAGCGTGCGGCGTTGGGGTGCGTGCATCGCAAGGCGGAGGATGGGGGCACCTCCCGGCCGAAGGCTGGGGGAGAGTCCATGCGGTGGGGGTACCTCCCGGCCGAAGGCTGGGGGCCATCGGCGACCGACGACAACGCGACGAGGTGCGTGCCCCGGCGTCGCACGCCCGGCGGGAATCGTCAGACACGCCCTAGGCGCGGCCGAAGGCCACCGCGCCGCAGACCAGCGCGGCCGACAGCCCCAGGCCGGTGAGCAGGTAGGCCGCCTTGCGGCCGCGTCCGATGGTGCGGGAACCGTTCTCCATGACCGGAATCCTGCCGGGGGCGGCCGGCCGCCACATGAGTAGCCGCCCGCCCGTGGCCTGAGTACGCGTACTCGACTCGGCACCCGGCGGGACCCACCGGCCCCGCTCACCCCACCGGCCGCGCTCACCCCGCCCGGCGGACCAGCCGGCCCAGGACGGCGATTCCCTCGGTCAGCTCGGGCGGCGAGCCCGCCGCGTAGCCGAGGACCAGGCCGGGCGGGTACGGGAGGCGGGTGTGCCAGGAGAGGGGCTGGGTCTTCACCCCGGCGGCCAGCGCGGCGGTGGCCAACTCCGTGTCGGTGCAGCCGAGTTCCTCCGGCAGGGTGAGCATCAGGTGGAGCCCCGCGGCCGCGCCGTGGACGGTGGCGCCGGGCAGGTGGGTGCGGATGGCCGCGATCATCGCGTCCCGGCGGCGGCGGTGACGGCGGCGCAGCAGCCGCAGGTGGCGGTCGAGTTCGCCGGATTCCATCAGGCGGGCGAGGACGAACTGCGGCAGGACCGGGTTGCCGAGGTCGGCGAAGCGCTTGGCGTCGAGGACGGCCTCCCGCAGCCGGGCGGGGACCAGCAGCCAGCCGGTGCGCAGGGCGGGGGCGAGCAGTTTGGAGACGCTGCCCGCGTAGCAGACCCGCTCCGGCAGGGCGGCCCGCAGCGCGGGGACGGGCGGGCGGTCGTAGCGGTGCTCGGCGTCGTAGTCGTCCTCGATGACCAGCCCGCCCTCGGCGGCCCAGCGCAGCAGTTCGCGCCGGCGGTCGCCGCCGAGCACGACGCCGGTCGGGTACTGGTGGGCGGGGGTGAGCAGGACGGCCGGGGCGCCGGTGGCGCGCAGGGCGTCGACCCGGATGCCCTCGGCGTCGACCGGGACGGGCGGGGTGGCGGCCAGCCAGTGCGCGAGGTGCTGACGGGCGCCGAGCGAGCCCGGGTCCTCGACCGCGACCTCGCTGATGCCCGCCCGTTCGAGGGCCCGGCCGAGCAGGGCGAGGGCCTGGGCCGTCCCGGCGACGATCAGGATCTCGTCGGGGTCGGCGCGGACGCCCCGGTTGCGGGCGAGCCAGTGGGCGACGGCCCGGCGCAGGGCGGGGGTGCCGCGGATGTCGCCGTAGCCGAGGTCGTGGGCGGCGAGGCCGTCCAGGACGGCGCGTTCGGCGCGCAGCCAGGCGGCGCGGGGAAAGGCGGCGAGGTCGGGCACTCCGGGGGTCAGGTCGATCCGGGCGGGGGTGCCGCGCAGGAGGTCGAACACCTCGGGGTCGGGGTCGGCGCGGTAGAGGGCGGGCGCCGTACGCCCCGGGGAGGGCGCCGCGGGAGCGGGCGCGGGCGGGGCGGCGGGAGCCGGGCCCGCGACCACGACCGTGCCGCCCCGCCCGTGCCCGGTGACCTGCCCCTCCTCGGCCAGGCGCCGGTAGGCGTCGGTCACCACGCCCCGGGAGATGCCGAGTTCGGCCGCCAGGACCCGGCTGGCGGGCAGTCGGCTGCCGGCCGGGAGCCGGCCGTCGGCGACGGCCTCGCGCAGGCGGCGGGTGAGCCAGTCGGTGAGGCCGCCGGGCGGGGCGTCGGCGGAGTCGAGCTGGAGGAAGTCGGCACCGGCCTCTTTGGACCTGTCCGATGCGACGGCTTTGGACCTGTTCACCGGACCATAGTGGCGCCAGGGTGGGGCCATGACCACGAAAACGGCTCGGCCCGAGCACCCGACCTACGTCCACGGCTACTCGGACACCGAGGCGCGACGCCTCGGCGACCAGGCCGACACCCTCGTCGAGCTGCTGCACGCGGACACGGCGTACCCGGCGGGCAGCCGGGTCCTGGAGGCGGGGTGCGGGGTGGGGGCGCAGACGGTGCACCTGCTGGCCGCCAGTCCGGGCGTCCTGCTGACGGCGGCGGACCTCTCGGCCGAGTCCCTGGCGCAGGCCCGCGCCCGGGTGGCGGAGCAGGCGCCCGCCGCGGACGTCGTCTGGCACCACGGCGACCTGCACCGGCTGCCGTTCCCGGACGGCGCGTTCGACCACGTCTTCCTCTGCTTCGTGCTGGAGCACCTGCCCGATCCGGCGGCCGGGCTGGCCGCGCTGCGCCGGGTGCTGCGTCCGGGCGGGACGATCACGGTGATCGAGGGCGACCACGGTTCGGCCTTCTTCCACCCGGAGACCCCGGCGGCCCGGCGCACCGTCGACCACCTGGTCCGGCTGCAGGCCGACGGGGGCGGCGACGGCCTGCTCGGCCGCCGCCTCCACCCGCTGCTCACGGCGGCCGGGTTCACCGGGGTGACGGTCCGGCCGCGCACGGTCTACGCCGACGGCGGCCGCCCGGCGCTCGCGGAGGGCTTCACCCTCAGGACCTTCGTCGCCATGGTCGAGGCCGTCCGCGCGGAGGCCCTGGCCGCCGGGCTGACCACCCCGGAGGACTTCGACCAGGGCATCGCCGACCTGCGCCGCACGGCCGGGCCGGAGGGGACCTTCCACTACACCTTCTTCAAGGCGGTCGCGGTCAACCCGTGAGGGGCGCCCCCTACTCCTCGCCGTCCCCCAGGGCCGCCAGCAGGGTGCGCATGGCGTCGACCAGGGCGGCCGTCCGGGCGTCGTCCAGCCCCTCCAGCAGGCCGACCTCGGTGGCGAGGTGGGCGGGGAGCGCGCGCTCGATCAGGGCGTGGCCCTCGGGGGTGAGGGCGACCTCGCGGCTGCGGCCGTCCTGGTCACTGCGGGTCCGGGTGACCAGGCCGCGGGCTTCCAGCCGGTCGAGGCGCTGGGTGATGGCGCCGGAGGTGACCATGGCGGACTGCATCAGGCCGGTGGGGGTGAGCCGGTACGGCGGGCCGCTGCGCTTCAGGGTGGCCAGGACGTCGAAGGAGGCGGCGTCCAGGCCGTGCTCGGCGAAGGTGCGGTTGAGTGCCGCGTCCACGACGCGGTAGAGGCGCTTGAGCCGGCCGAACACCTCCATCGGGGAGACGTCCAGGTCGGGGCGCTCGGCGGCCCACTGCGCGACTACGCGGTCCACATGATCTGCCACGGCTCCAGGGTAGGCGATCGCGCCCGGATTCCTTAGCAGTGAGGTAACTGTGAGCCACATCACCGGTCCGAACGGGCGAAGAATGTCTTAGCGCTGAGATACATTGGCTTAGTGCTAAGACATCGCCTCGCCATCGTGCTGGTGACGGCCCTCGCCCCCGCCGTCTGGGGGACGACCTACCTCGTCACCACCGAGCTCCTCCCGCCCCACCGTCCGCTCCTCGCCGCCGTCCTCCGCTGCCTGCCCGCCGGGCTGCTGCTGATCGCCCTCACCCGCCGACTGCCGCAGGGCACCTGGTGGTGGCGCTCGCTGGTCCTCGGCGCACTCAACATCGGGGCGTTCCAGGCTCTCCTCTTCATCGCCGCCTACCGCCTGCCCGGCGGCATCGCGGCCACCGTCGGCGCCGTCGGGCCGCTGATCACCGCCGGCCTCTCCGCCGCGGTCCTCGGCGACCGGCTCACCCTGCGCACCGTGCTGTCCGGCATCGCGGGTGTGGCGGGCGTGAGCCTGCTGGTCCTGCGGGCCGGCGCGAAGCTGGACGCGCTCGGGGTGGCCGCCGCGCTCGGCGGCGCGGTGGTCATGTCCGCCGGCGTCGTCCTCTCCAAGCGCTGGGTGTCCCCCGCGCCGCTGCTCGCCACCACCGGCTGGCAACTCACCGCCGGCGGGCTGATGCTGGTGCCGGTCGCGCTGCTCACCGAGGGTGCGCCGCCGACCCACTACAGCGCCGCCAACCTGCTCGGCTACACCTACCTGTGCCTGATCGGCGCGGCCCTCACCTACGCGCTCTGGTTCCGCGGGCTCCAGGCGCTGACCCCGACCTCGGTCTCCTTCCTCGCCCTGCTCAGCCCGGTGGTCGCCACCGCGCTCGGCTGGCTGGCCCTCGGACAGGACCTCAGCCCGCTGCAGGCCCTCGGCGCGCTGGTCGTGCTCGGCTCGCTGGCCGCCGCCCAGAGCCAGCGGCCCGGCACCGCCAAGCAGCCCGGGCCGGAGCCTGGGCCAGGGCCCGGGCCGGTGGCCCAGCCGTCCGTACGCGAGAACGCCTGACCCCACGCCCGCCGCGGACATCCCGATCCGCGGTCCGCGCCACGCACCACACCACGCACCAAGCACCACGCATCGAATCCGAGGAGAACCCCATGCGCATCACCGTGTTCGGCGCCACCGGCAACGTCGGCGGCCGGGTCGTGGCCGAGGCGACCGCCCGCGGCCACGAGGTCACCGCCGTCGTTCGGGACCCGGCCAAGCCGCACGGCCTGCCGGCCACCGTCACCCTCGTGGTCGGCGACGCCCGCAACCCCGAGGACGTCGCCCGGATAGCCGCCGGGCAGGACGTGCTGGTCACCGCCACCCGCCCGGCGCCCGGCAGCGAGCACGAACTGGCCCTCGCCACGAAGGGGTTGCTGGCGGGCGTGGCCGGTACGGGCGTGCGGCTGCTGGCGGTCGGCGGCGCGGGCAGCCTCGCCGTCCCGGGCGCCGGCGGGATGACCCTGGTCGAGGACCCCGGCTTCCCCGACGCGATCCGTCCGATCGCACTGGCCTGCACCGAGCAGTACGAGGCCTACCGCGCGGCCGGCGCCGAGGTCGACTGGACCTACCTGAGCCCCGCCGCGCTGCTCGAACCGGGCGTGCGCACCGGCCGGTTCCGGCTCGGACGGGACGAACTGCTGGTGGACGCCGACGGCAACTCGGCGATCTCCATGGAGGACCTGGCCGTCGCGCTCCTCGACGAGGTCGAGACGCCCGCGCACCGCCGTGCCCGCTTCACCGTGGGCTACTGACCGGCCGCGGCGGCCTCGACGGGGGTGAGGCCGCCGCGGTCCGCACCGGTCGGACGCTGGAGCCCCCGCCCCGGCGGGGGTGTACCCAGCACCACCCCGAAGACTGATGCGGGCATGATCGATCGTCAGGTCGGGGTCGGACAGGATCGATCCCGTGATGAACACCGCAGACACCACAGACACCACAGGCGCCGCAGCAGCCGTCGCGGACACGACCGCGGCCGCCCGGGCCGCCGCCACCGCACCCCGCGCCCGGCGCGTCGCCCTCGTCGCGGCCGCCGCCGTCCTCGCCGGACTGGCCCTGCCCGCCACCGCCGGTGCCGACACCGCCCGCGACCCGGGCGACGCCGACCCGGCACCCGCCCGCTACACCCACCAGATCCTGAACTGGCAGCCCTGCGCCACCCAGCCCGCCCTGGACTGCGCGACCATGGCCGCCCCGCGCGACTGGCACCACCCCGGCGTCGGGGCCGACCTGACCATCGCCGTCTCCCGGCACCGCGCCACCGACCCGGCCGAGCGCAAGGGCACCCTGCTGATGGCGGCCGGCGGCCCCGGCGGCACCGGCCTGCTGCGCCCGGCCGGGCTGGCCAAGGCGGCGCCGGCCGTCGGCGCCGCGTACGACATCGTGGGCTTCGACCAGCGCGGGGTCGGGCAGAGCACCAAGGCGGTGTGCCAGACCCCGGCGGAGTTCCAGGAGTTCCTGGCCGGCGACTACCGCGACCGGTCCCCCGCCGCGATCGACCGTGTCCTCACCAACTCCAAGAAGCTGGCCGCGAGTTGCCAGGAGCGCAGCGGCGACCTGATCCCCTACCTGAACACCGAGCAGACCGCCCACGACATCGACCTGTTCCGCTCCCTGCTCGGCGAGCGCAAGATCAGCTACTACGGCCCGTCCTACGCCACGATGATCGGCGCCTACTACGGGACGCTCTTCCCGCACCGGGTGGAGCGGATGGTGCTGGACAGCAACATCGGCTTCGACGGCACCTGGGAGACGTTCCAGCTGGGCCAGCCGATGAGCTTCCAGCGCCGCTTCGACGAGGACTTCGTGCCCTGGCTGGCCGCCCGGGACGCCACCTACCACTGGGGCTCGACCCCGGAGCAGGTCCGGGCGCACTGGGAGCGGCGGCGGGCCGCCCTGCACGACTCGCCCATCGTCGAGGGCCCGCTGACGATCGGCCCGAACCAGCTGGACAACCTGGCGATCTCGGCGATCTACTCGGCGTCCCACTTCCCCGACCTGGCCGGGCTGCTGACCACCCTCGACACCTGGCAGACCGCCGACGCCGCCACCAGGACGGCGGCCGCGACGGCGTTCAACAGCTACCTCAGCCCGGAGTTCCTCGCCGAGTTCTTCGCGGTGACCTGCTCCGACACCCCGTGGACCAAGGACCTGGACACCTGGGTGAAGCGCGGCGCGGAGAACACCGCCCGGCTGCCGCTGGTCGGCTCCCGGACGCTGGCGTTCGGCGCGGTCTGCGCCTCCTGGCCGGTCGCCCCGGCGCCCAAGGTCAAGGTCACCGGCGCCCACCTGCCGACCACACTGATGCTCAACTCGGTGCACGACCCGGCCACGTACTACGAGGCGGCGCTCGGCGCCCACCGCGCGCTGCGCGGCTCGCGGCTGGTCACCGTCACCGGGAACGGCGACCACGGCCAGTACCCCGGTCCCGACTCCTGCGTCACCGACGTCGTCGAGCGCTACCTGCTCGACGACGAGGCGCCCGCCCGCGACCTCACCTGCGCCTCGCCGCAGACCAGTTGAGGCAGCGGCCGGTCAGCTGCTGCGGAGCCGGTCAACCCTCGGGCCGGTCAGCCCTTGGGCCGGGCCCGCAGCTTGGACCGGAGCCAGGAGAGCCCGACGGCCAGCCCGGCGAAACCGCCGACGGCGAGCTTGATCCCGCCCTTGGCGACGATCCAGCCGATCCACGGGACGCCCCACCCCAGCCAGTGGAACACGGCCAGCAGCACCGCCGCACCGCACAGCGCGGCCAGCACGGTGACCACGACGGCGGCGGTCCGCGAGAGCTCCTGCGGGCCGTCGGCGTTCACCTCGGCACCGGCGCTCGCCTCGGCACCGCCCGTGCCCTCGGAGCTCTGCTTCACCACGTCGTTCGTACCCCCCTCGTTCATAGGGGTGATGATACGACCTCAGCGCCGAGCGTGATGGGTGTCGCCGACGTACTCGCCGGTCTCCCCGTCCGGGAAGCTGACGGCCATGGTGACGCGGTACTCGTGGACGTCCTCGCGGTGCCCCGGCACCCGGGCCCAGGCCAGCGAGTGCACCTCGGCCTCGGGGGCCTGCCGGCACCAGGCGGCCGCCTCCTCCAGGGCGCGGGCGGCCGACGGTCCGGTGCACACCACGGCGGTGTACGCGGCGACCGCGACGTCCCCGCCGGTGCGACAGGTGCGCGACACCGCCCGGACGGCGGCGGCGGCCTGGGTCAGGTCACGGGCCAGGTCCTCCACGACCCGAGGGGGTGCCGGCAGGACGACCGCTCCCTCGACGACGGTCTCCGGCAGGTTCGCGCTCACGGGCTGGACCTCCATCCGCATCATCACGCGGCACAGCATGCCGGGCGGCGATTCCTGGCATGCCCACTTTCACCAGAACGTCACCCGTCCAGGGCCGAGTTGGGGACGCGCTCTGGCGTGCACGGGCCCGTCCTGCTAGAGGGGTCGTCCGGTGCGCCGGGCGTTCCGGCAGGTCAGAGGGGGCGGCCGTGGGCGCCCTCGGGAGCCCGAAACGCCGCGCACGTACCACCCCCGCGCTCCGAACCGCCGTCCGGGGCCCGGGGCTGCCGTCCCACCGCCGTTGGGGCCTTGGTCGACTCCGCGTACCGGAACGGGAGCTGCCGCCGGCCCCGGAGGCCGGGAACCGCAGGCCGGGGGCCCGGCTCGACGGCCCGCGGAGCGCCCGCACCCCCGCTGAAGTGCCGAGTTAACCCCTCGGTGGGCGCCGGGCCGCCTCCCGGTCACCCTGTCCCTGTCAGATCGTCGTGATACTAATCGTGCCGGTGGCGGATGCCGTCACCAGGTGGGCGGGCACCACGCGGGCGCGACGCAGGCACGACACGGGCATGACGCGGGCACGATGACGAGGGCTCAACCGTTCCGGGAACGTCCGGACGGCAAGGGGAGGGGACACGGATGACGGCGAGGTTCGGCAGCACCCAGGGCGGGCGCAGGCTCCGGATCGGCAAGCGGGTCACGGGTACGGCGGCGGCCTTCGCCGCACTGGCCGCGCTGACCGGGTCACAGGTGACGGGCCTCGGGCTCGCGCCGGTCGCGGCCGCCGACACCGGCCCGGCGAACGGCACCACCACCCAGGGCAGTGACCGCTACCGGACCGCCGCCTCCCCGTTCGGCACCCCCGCTCCCGGCGTCCCCACTCCCGGCATCCCCGGCGGCGGCCTCCCGGCCGACGGCGGCGGCACCGTCCAGCTGCCCCAGCCGCCCGGCGCGCTGCCCGGCGCGCCGGACGCCGGCCCGTTCGCGGCCACCGGGCCCGCACTGCCCGCCACCGTGCTCGCCGCCTACCGCCAGGCCGAGACCTCGCTCGCCCAGCGCACCCCCGGCTGCCACCTGCCCTGGCAGCTGCTGGCCGCGATCGGCCAGGTCGAGTCCGGCCAGGCCAACGGCGGCCGGGTGGACGCCGCCGGCACCACCCTCACCCCGATCCTCGGCCCGGCGCTGGACGGCAACGGCTTCGCCGCGATAGCCGACACCGACGGCGGCCGCTACGACGGCGACTCCCGCTGGGACCGCGCCGTCGGGCCGATGCAGTTCATCCCGTCCACCTGGGCCTCCTGGGGCGTGGACGCCAACGGCGACGGCAAGGCCGACCCGAACAACGTCTTCGACGCCGCCGAGTCCGCCGGCCGCTACCTGTGCGCGGGCGGCCGCGACCTCGCCGACCCGGCGCAGCTCGACCGGGCGGTGCTCAGCTACAACCAGTCGGGCGAGTACCTGCGGACGGTCCGCAACTGGATGGCGCACTACGGCAGCGGCACGGTCACCACCGTCCCGAACCGCCCGGGCCCCTCGCTGCCGTCGCCGTACCTCCCGGTCGGCGGCGGCACGACGGGCGGCGGCCCGACGGACACCGGCGCGACCGCGACGCCGACGCCCACCCAGCAGCCGACCACGCCCGCCACGCCGACCGGCTCGCCCTCGCCGACGGCAGAGCCGACGACGCCCCCGAGCCCCACCACGACGCCCACGCCCACCGGTTCGCCCTCGCCGACCGCGCAGCCGACGACGACGCCGACCGGCACGCCCAGCAGCACCCCCACGGCGACGCCGACCACCACGCCCACCGGCACCCCGACCGGCACGCCCACGGCCTGCCCGGACCCGACGGCCACCCCCACCGGCACGCCCACCGGCACGCCGTCCGGCACCCCCACGGGCACGCCCACCCCGACGGGTTCCCCGTCCCCCGCCGCCACGCCCACCGGCACCCCGACGGCGACGCCCACCACCGCCCCGGGCTGCCCGACCCCCGCCCCGACGGCCACCGGCACCCCGAGCGCCGCGCCCGGCGGTGCGACCCCGGCCCCCTCCCTCTCGCCTTCGGCGGCCCCGAAGAAGTGATCCGAGGGCACGACACGACGGAGGCGCGGTTCCGCATCGGGAACCGCGCCTCCGTCGTGTCGCACCAGGGTCGGAGCAAGGAACGAACCCCCGGCGCCCGGCCCGCGTCGGCAGCCGTGCACCGCGGCCGTGCTCAGAGGTGCTTGACGAGCTCCGGCATCAGGTCCTGGAAGGTCCGCCCGCTGGCCGGCTGGCCGATCGCGGTCATCTGCCAGCCGGTCTCCGTGCGCTGCACCTTGGCCATGATCTGCGCGGTGTACGGGCCGCCGCCGGTGAGCGTGTAGCGGGCCAGCTCGGCACCGGTGGTCTCGTCCACGAGCCGGCAGAACGCCGCCTCGACCTCCTGGAAGGTCTGGCCGGTGAAGGAGTTGACGGTGAAGAGGATCTGGTCGACCTCGGACGACACCTTCGTCAGGTCGACCGTGATCGACTCGTCGTCGGCCGCCTCGCCCGCGCCGCCGACCAGGTTGTCCCCGCTGTGCCGCACCGAGCCGTCGTTGCTGGTGAGGTGCTGGAAGAAGACCACGTCCACGGGCCGTCCCTGGGCGAACAGCACGGCGGACGCGTCCAGGTCGATCTCCCCGCCGATGGCGAGCAGCTTGGCGAAGAACCCCTTGCGCTGCGCCGCCTTCCAGCCGAGGCCCATCCGCACCACGCTCAGCTGTCCACCGCCCGGCTTCTCCAGGCTGATCTTCTGTCCCTTGGCCAGCGAAACGCTCATCGTGCCCTCCTCGTTCTGCCACCGCCCGCGTGCCGCGAATCTACAGCACTGTAGAAACCTATGATCATCCGACGGCGTCCTGGGAGCACCCCTACCCCGCACTCGCCCGCCCCGCACCCCCGGACGGCACGAAGCCCCCTGCGGGCTCAGTCGGCAGGCCGCTCCAGCCGGACCAGCGCGTCCACCGCGACGCGGCCGCCGCCCCCGCGCCCATCCCCGCCCCCGCCCTTGTGCCCCGGCTCCCCACCGACCGTACGGTGCACCCGCTCGGCGCGGACGGTGTGCAGCCCGAGGTCCGCGAGGTCGGCCAGGACGTCCTCCGGGGTGAACAGCACGGCCGGGTCCTGCGGGCCGCCGACGCCCTCGGTGAGGTTGCTCAGGTCGTGGCCGACGACCAGCAGGGTGCCGCCCGGGGCCAGCGCGCGGGCGGCGCGGCGCAGCGCGGTCCGGCGGTCCCCGGCGGGGAGCTGCAGGTAGGCGACCAGGACGAGGTCGTAACCGGCGGCGGGAGCCTCCAGGGCGCGGGCGTCGCCGTGGCGCCAGGTGAGGCGGTCGGCGACCTCGTCGGGCAGGTCGGCGGTGAGCCGTTCGGCGCGTTCCAGGGCGACGGCGGAGAAGTCCAGCCCGGTGACCTCCCAGCCCCGGGCGGCCAACCAGATGGCGTTGCGGCCCTCGCCCGCGGCCAGGTCGAGGGCGTGGCCGGAAGCATGGCCGGTCAGTTCACGGACCACCCACTGGTTGGGCGCGGTGCCCCACACCAGTTCGCTCGCGGCATAGCGGTCGTCCCAGTCCCGGCTGTCCATCGCGCCTCCTCCGTTCGACGTTCGTTCGACGATTGTTCGACGGGGCCCGCCCGTCCCGGTCAACCTACCGGCCGCCGCGGCCCGGGCCCGGAACGGCCCGGCGGACGGACACCCTTGACGGCGCATATTGGTCCAGTCCAATCTGTTCAGTCGTGACGTGCCCGGGTCCGGTCACCCGCCGCGTCCGCGCACGCCCCTCAGCACGCGTCACCCGCCCCCGCGCCCCCACCGCGCCCGGGCCGGCTCCCCACGGCCCGTCCGGGCCACCGCACCGCCGGAACCCCCACACATCCGGAGGACCCACCGCATGCACGACCGCGTCCTGCCCGCACGGCCCGACCGCTCCACCGAGGAGCGCACCGGGCGCCGGGCCACCCACCGCAGAAGAGCCACCGCACTGGCCCTGGCCGCCACGCTCACCACCAGCGGCGCCGCCCTCGCCCTCACCTTCGGCCCCGCCTCCGCCGCCCCGGTCAACCTGCTGGCCAACGGCGACTTCGAGACCGGCACCCTGTCCGGCTGGACCTGCGCCAACGGCTCGGTGGTCACCACCCCGGCGCACGGCGGCACCCACGCGCTCAGCGGCGCGGCCTCGGCCTCCGACACCGCCCAGTGCCAGCAGACCGTCACCGTCCGGCCCAGCACCACGTACACCCTGGCCGGCTGGGTGCAGGGCAGCTACGTCTACCTGGGCGCCACCGGGACCGGCGTCAACGCCTCGGCCTGGACGCCCGGCGGCACCGGCTGGAACCAGCTGAGCAGCACCTTCACCACCGGTGCCACCACCACCTCCGTCACCGTCTTCACCCACGGCTGGTACGGCACCGGCGCGTACTACGCGGACGACCTCACGCTGACCGGCCCGGCCGGGCCCACCTCGTCCACCAGCCCGACGGCCACCTCCAGTCCCACGGCCACCTCCAGTCCGACCGCCACCGGCAGCCCGACCGCGACCGGCAGCCCGACGGCGACCCCCAGCCCGACCGGCACTCCCACCACCGGCACCCCGACGCCCACCGGCACCCCGACGCCCACGGGCACCGCGAGCGGCCCGGCCGGGGACGGCAAGGTCACCACCCCGACCGGCCTCGCGGTGACCAGGACCACCGCCGACGCCGTGGTGCTCACCTGGCAGCCGTCCACGCTCACCACCGGCGACGGCCCGGTGGCGTACAAGGTGTGGTCCAACGGGCAGCTGGTCGCCACCTCGATGGGCACCTCGGTCGCCGTCAGCTCCCTGCTGCCGGGCCGGAGCTACACCTTCAGCGTGCAGGGCTACTCGGGCGGCCACGCCTCGGCCCAGTCCGCGCCGGTGAGCACCACGACCGCCGCCGCGCCCGCCCAACGGCCCGTCCGCTCGGCCTACTTCGACCAGTGGGGCGTCTACGAGAACGCCTACTACCCGAAGTCCGTCGCCACCAGCGGCGCCGCGGCCAAGCTGGACCTCATCCACTACGCCTTCGCCAACATCGACCCGACCAGGTTCACCTGCTTCCAGGCGGTGAAGGCCTCCGACTCGGCCAACGAGTCCAATCCCGACGCCGGTGACGGCGCGGGCGACGCGTACGCCGACTACCAGGCCGACTTCAACCCCGGCACCAGCGTGGACGGCAGCGGCGACACCTGGGAGCAACCGCTCAAGGGCAACTTCAACCAGCTGCGCCAGCTCAAGGCCAGGTACCCGAACCTGCGGTTCACCATCTCCATCGGCGGCTGGACGTACTCCAAGTACTTCTCCGACGCGGCGGCCACCGACGCCTCCCGGCAGAAGTTCGTCTCCTCCTGCGTCGACATGTTCCTCAAGGGGAACCTGCCGACCGGCGTCGCCGGCGACGCCTCGGGCGGCCCGGCCACGGCCGCGGGCATCTTCGACGGCATCGACCTCGACTGGGAGTACCCGGGCTCGGCCGGTGGCCACACCGGCAACCACTACTCCCCCGCCGACAAGCAGAACTTCACCCTGCTGCTCAAGGAGTTCCGCACCCAGCTGGACGCCCTCGGCGCCGCGCAGGGCAAGCGCTACCTGCTGACCGCCGCACTGCCCAGCGGCCAGGACAAGATCGCCCAGCTGGAGACCGACAGGATCGGCGCCTACCTGGACTACGCCGACGTGATGTCCTACGACATGCACGGCGCGTGGGACGCCAAGGGCCCGACCAACCACCAGGACCCGCTGCACGACAGCCCGGCCGACCCGACCACGCCGATCACCCCCGGCACCCGCAAGTACAACGTGGACACCACGGTCGCCGCGTACACCACCGGCCTGCCCGAGTACGGCATCCCCGGCGGCTTCCCGGCGAACAAGCTGGTGCTCGGCATCCCGTTCTACTGGCGCGGCTGGACCGGCGTCCCGGCGGGCTCGAACTCCGGCCTCTACCAGAACGCGACCGGCCCGACGGCCGCCAAACCGCTGAGCCAGGAGGCCGGTCTGGCGGCCTGGAAGGAGCTCAACCCGACGGCGGCGCAGACCCACTGGGACCCGGTCACCGAGAGCAGCTGGGTCTACGACGGCACGAACTTCTGGACGGGCGACACCCCGCAGGCCGTCCAGGCCCGCGGCGCCTACGCCAGGAGCAAGGGGCTGGGCGGCCTGTTCGCCTTCTCCCTGGAGAACGACGACGCCTCCGGCAGCCTGCTCAACGCGATGGACGGCAGCCTGCGCTGACGGTCCGCGTCGGGTCGGACACGGCTGCTGATCCCCTCGCTGCCCCTCGATGCGTACGCCGGGTACGAACCCCGACGATCCGGGCCGGATGATCCGACGATCATCTGCCCGGATCGACCCGGCGTGCGGCAGCGGCCCGACCCGTCCGCCGAGGTGCTCAGTCCTTGAGGTTGAGCATGGGGAACAGGTCCTGGAACGGCTGGGTGGTCACCGAGACGCTGCGGGCGAACGGGTTGTCGAAGTCCCAGATCATGAACAGCAGGAAGGCGATCAGCGAGCTGAAGCAGAGCGCCAGGACCAACTCCCTGGGCGTGCGCCGGATCTGCAGGGCGAACAGCATGCCGACGGTCACCACCGCGCCGCCGACCAGGCCGAACCAGACGATCCCCGGCATCGTCGGACCGGCGCTCTGGCCGCGGGCGTCGCGCGAGTTGGACGCCTGGCTGATCCGGTCCATGATCGGCTGATAGGCCTGCGACTCCAGGTCGGAGGCCGGCGGCCGGGTGGCGACGTCCGTCTGCAGCTTCTGCAGCAGTTGGTCGCCCTTCTCGGTGACCTCGCCGTTCTTCTGCATGT
The DNA here is from genome assembly GCF_014656195.1 of Kitasatospora xanthocidica. GTDB lineage: Bacteria > Actinomycetota > Actinomycetes > Streptomycetales > Streptomycetaceae > Kitasatospora > Kitasatospora xanthocidica. The sequence goes on from NZ_BNBY01000020.1 coordinate 133,633, forward strand.
AGTCCCACTCGGTGTTCACCACGTACGTGACGTAGGCGTCCACGTCGGCCCGGACCTGGTCGCGGAACTCGACGGGGTAGACCACCGCGCGGTCGCTCACCTCGCGCAGCGACTGCGCCTCGCGGAACAGGTCGTCCTGGGCGACGCCGCGCGCCTCCCAGACACCCGCGATGGCGAGACCGAGGACGATCGCGTAGACCACGCCGATCATCATCGTGATGTACTCGATGACGTCCGGGGTCTCGTCGGTGTTCTCCTCGGCGGTGCTCACCCTGCGGTTCCTCAGCAGCACCACCGCCACCACGACGGCACAGGCCGACGCCATGGCGATGGTCAAAGCCACCCACTCGGACATGGGAACTCCTCTCTCTGGCTTGGCTTGTGACGGGACGGAAAGATCTGCGGGCGGTCCGGGCCCGGGGCCGGACCGGTGCCGGGCGCGGGACCCGACCGGTGCCGGGCGCAGGGCCCGACCAGCGGCGGGCGCGGGGCCCGCGGCCGGTCAGGACCGGCTCGAACGGCCCCGACCGCTGCCGCCGCCACGGCCCGGACGCAGGGCCACCGCCGCGAGCACACCGGGCACCATGATCATCAGGACCGTGGTGGTCATCGGCATTCCCCCGTGGCGCTCCGGCGAGGCCATCGGCTTCGCCGCCGGGACGGGGAACACCGGACGCCCCGCCGGAGTCGGCCACAGCGGACTGTGGCGCACCGGGCTCGGTGAGGCCGCACTCGGGGGCGCCGGGCTCGGGGGCGCCGACACGACGGGCGGCGGCGGGTCCGGCACGGGAGCGGGCGGGACCGGAGCGGGCACCACGGGGGCCGGGACGGCGGGCGCTGCCTGGGGTGCCGGCGGCAGCGGTGCGGGCGCGGGTGGCGCCGGAGGCTGAGGCGCGGGCGACGCGGGCGGCGGGGTGGGCGGCGGTGGGGTCGGGGACGGTGTAGGGGTCGGCGTGGGGGTGGGTGTCGGAGTCGGGGTCGGGCTCGGCGTGTGGGTCGGAGTCGGAGTTGGCGTCGGAGTCGGGGTGGGCGTGCGGGTCGGCGTCGGCGTGGGCGTCGGCGTGCGAGTCGGGGTCGGTGTCGGCGTGCGGGTCGGCGTCGGGGTCGGAGACGGCGTCGGGCAGTGGGGGTGGTGATGGTGGTGATGCCAGTCGTGCCAACCGTGGCCGTCGTGCCAGCCGTAATCGTCCTGCTCGTCCTCCGGCCGGCCGTGCTCCGCTCGGAGCCCCGCCGAGGACGAGGGTGCCGCCGGTGCCGGGGTGGCCCGGGGCGTGTGGCAGGGGTGGTGCTTGGGCGGGGGCTTGTGGTCGTGGTGGCCCGTCCCGGCGTTCGGGGCGACGCCGACCCCGACCTGGACGTCGACGCCCACGCCGACGTCGACTCCGCCGCCCGGTCCGATCGAGACGTCCGTCCCGGTGCAGACGCAGATGTCCACGCCCGGGCCGTGCGGGTGCCCTCCGCCGTGCTCGGCCCCCGCCGCGGTCGCGCCGGTGACCAGCGCGCACATCGCGACCACGCCGACCGCCGCGCCGATCAGTCGCGCCCTCCGCCCGGAGGCCGCCGTCCCACCGCCGTGCGGCGGTATCCGTCGGAACTGCCGACGCTGGGACATGGGCTCCACGCACCTCTCGGGTCGTCTGGGAGAACGGGACTGGCTCGGGTGGAACGGCCGCCGGGTCGAACGCCCACCGGGTCGTAAGGCCGCCACAGCGAAAGGCCGCCGGGGCAACCGGCGGAGAGGTCGACATCGGTCGACGGCCGATCGGCAATCGATTGGGTACGACCAGAAATGATCAGACACGATCAGGCGGACGGCCCGCCTCCGGGGGCGGACCGTCCGTCATCAGGTCAAACGATCTTCGCGCCGACCGGTTACGGCCCACGCTCGCTGTTCCGCGCGCTCAATCGGCTTCGACGGCGCGCTCGTTGGCGACCCTGCGCCCAGTGGGGGCGGCGCGCTCGGTCGCGACGACGCCCTCAGTGGCGGCGGTGCGCGATCTCCACGTTCTCCAGCACACCGACCGCGTCCGGCACCAGGATCGCGGCCGAGTAGTAGGCGCTGACCAGGTACGAGATGATCGCCTTCTCGTCGATCCCCATGAAGCGGACCGAGAGCGAGGGCTGGTACTCGTCCGGGAGGCCGGTCTGGTGCAGGCCGATGACGCCCTGGTTGTCCTCACCGGTACGGATCACCAGGATCGAGCTCGTGTTCTCCTTGGTGACCGGGATCTTGTTGCAGGGCAGGATCGGCACCCCGCGCCAGGCCGGCACCTGCTGCCCGCCGAGGTCGACGTGGGTGGGGTACAGGCCCCGGGCGTTGAACTCGCGGCCGATCGCGGCGATGGTCCGCGGGTGGGCGAGCAGGTAGTCGGGGTCACGGCGGCGGCTGAGCAGCTCGTCCAGGTCGTCCGGGGTGGGCGGGCCGGAGTGGGTCTGGATCCGCTGGTCGAAGTCGGCGTTGTGGAGCAGGCCGAACTCCGGGTTGTTGACGATCTCGTGCTCCTGCCGCTCGCGCAGGGCCTCGATGGTCAGCCGGAGCTGGTGCTCGGTCTGGTTCATCGGCTGGTTGTAGAGGTCGGCGACGCGGGTGTGGATCTTGAGCACGGTCTGCGCGACGCTCAGTTCGTACTCGCGCGGCTTGAGCTCGTAGTCCACGAAGGCGCCGGGCAGCTCGAACTCGCCGTGGTGGCCCGCCGACATGGCGATCTCGGCCTCGCCGCGCTCGTTCTGGGCCTGCAACGGCAGGGCCAGGAAGGCCTGCAGGTGCTCCTGCAGGCTCGGCGCGTTGTCCCGGATCGCGGCGAAGTCCGCCCGGGTCAGGGTGAGGGCGACACCGGAGGTGGCGGTCTTGGCGGTGAAGTCCCAGGCCGCGTCCGGGTTCAGCAGCGCGTCGTCGCCGAAGCGGTCGCCGTCCGCGGCCACGCCGATCTCGGTCTCGTCACCGTACTTGCCGGTGCCCACCAGGTTGACCCTGCCATGGGCGATCAGGAAGATCCGGTCGGCGGCCTCACCCTGGGTGGTGAGGACCTCGCCGGGGCCGAAGTCCAGCTGCTGGCAGCGGTCGGCCAGCGCGGTGAGCACCTCGTCGTCCTCGTAACCGCGCAGCAGGGCCAACTCGCCCAGCTCGCCCGGGATCACCCGGACCTGCGAGCCGGTCTTGATGAACTCCACCACGCCGTTGCCGACGGAGTAGGTGAGCCGTCGGTTGACCCGGTAGGCGCCACCGGCGGCCTGCACCCAGGGGAGCACCTTGAGCAGCCAGCGGGAGGTGATCTCCTGCATCTGCGGTGCGGACTTGGTCGTGGTGGCAAGGTTGCGGGCAGCTGCCGTCGCAAGGCTCTGCTGCTTGACCTGCTCTGTCTCCGGGCTCGTGTCCACGGGCATCGGCAGGGTCTCCATTCCTGTGGTCGGGTCACGCGGCCAGGGCCATCGGGCCGCCCTGGGCGCTTGCCGTGACGGATCATCAGATCCGCAGGCTGGTGGGGGCGTCGGCTACGTGTCGCGAATGCGGCCACCGTTCACCCGGCGGCCCATCCGGAACCCTAGATCACCAGGACCCGGCCAAGGCCGTACGGACGCCCAGTACCCCCCGATAGGGTGAATCTCGCCCGGTCCGCTTCCATCGGCACTACAAGGTGTGGAACACGCGTTCGCGACTGCGATCCCCGTACCGGCACGGGCCTTCGGGCGTCCTCCACCACCCCGCGACACCCCTCGGGGAGGCCCGGAGCCCGGCGCCCGGCGTCAACCCGGCACACCGGTCGGACGGTTCGAAGGCGCCCCCGGACGGTACCGCACGTGGTCGAACCGATCGGAGCGATCGGAGCGGCCGGATCGGTCGGGGCAGCTGAACGGACCCTGCCGAGGCGCCCGAAGACCTACGCCCCCGGTCCGACGGCCGGGCCTCGCCCAGGGTGTTCAGACCGACGGCGGCAGGATGGCGCAGAGTGCCTCGACCGCCGCCGCGTAGGCGTGGTCGGGCGGCGTGGCGTAGCCGACCACCAGGCCGTCCACGGCGGGCATGGCCGCCGGGTCGATCTCCGGGTGCCGGAAGTCGGCGAGGCCGTCGACGGCCAGGCCCCGGTAGGCGGCGGCCTTCAGCACCGAGCGCTCGGTGCCCGGTTCCAGCCGCAGCACCGCGTGCAGACCGGCTGCGATGCCGGACACCTCGACGTGCGGGGCGCTCGCCGCGAGCGCGGCCACCAGCTGGTCGCGGCGGTCCCGGTAGCGGCGGCGCATCCGGCGCACGTGCCGGTCGTAGCCGCCGGAGTCGATGAACTCGGCGAGGGTCAGCTGGTCCAACGCGCTGGCCCAGCCCTCGCGTTCGCCCTTGGCGGCGAGCACCCGGTCGACCAGGTGGTCCGGCAGCACCATCCAGCCGAGGCGCAGCGCCGGGGTGAGGCTCTTGCTGGTGCTGCCGAGGTAGACCACCCGCTCGGGGTCGAGCCCCTGGACGGCGCCGACCGGCTGGCGGTCGTAGCGGAACTCGCCGTCGTAGTCGTCCTCCAGGATCAGTCCGCCGCGCCCGCGCGCCCAGTCGACCACGGCGGCGCGCCGGCCCGGGTGCAGCGGGCCGCCGGTCGGGAACTGGTGGGCGGGGGTGAGCAGGGCCGTACGGACGTCCCGGTGCCGGGCCAACTCGTCGACGAGGGCGCCCTGTTCGTCGATCGGCAGCGGAACCGCGGTGACCCCGGCGGCGGCCAGCAGCCCGCGGTGGAAGCCCAGCCCGTACGCCTCGACGGCCAGCGGGCCGTTCTCGGCGGGCGGCAGCACGGGCCGCGCGCCGTCGAAGAGCAGCCGCAGCGCGTGGGCGAAGCCGGAGCAGATCACGATCCGGTCCGGGTCGGTGCGCACCCCCCGGGCGCGGGCCAGGTAGTCGGCGAGGACGGTGCGCAGCTCGTGCCGGCCCTGCGGATCGCCGGGGCCGAAGGCCTCGTTGGGCGCGACGGTGAGTGCCCGGCGGGCGGCGGCCAGCCAGCCGGTGCGGGGGAAGGAGGAGGCGTCGGGCTGGCCCTGACGCAGGTCGTGCCGGGGACCGGGGCGGGGCGAGGGCCGGCGGGCCCGGGCGGGCGGGACGGGTTCGGCGCGTTCGGCGACGGTGGTGCCGGAGCCCTGGCGGGCGGTCAGCCAGCCCTCGGCGACGAGTTCGGCGTAGGCCTCGGCGGCGGTGTTGCGGGCCAGGCCGAGATCGGTGGCGAGCGCGCGGTACGGCGGAAGCCGGGTGCCGGGTGCCAGTCTCCCGCTGCGGATCGCCTCGCGCAGCGCCGTCATCAGCGCGGCACGGCGGCCGCCGGTGGCGGGGAGGTCGAGGTGAAGGTCGTTTCCGGTCGGGCCAGCGGGCTCGGAGGGGTGCGTGCCCCGCGTCTCCGTCATGTTCACGCACCCTACCCGCCGCCCCGACCGCGCCCTGCGGGTGCCCCGCCACCGCCCCCGGGGCGCCCGGGCGGCGACCGAAGGACGGGACGGGTGCACAAGAGGGGTGTACGTACCGAGGGGCCGCGCGGGTCAGGGGACGACGGTCACCGGCCAGCGGCCCGCCTTCACCAGCCGGACCGCCACCGATCCGATCACCTTGTGCCCGGCCTGCTCGGAGACCCCGACCACCACGGCGTCCGCGCGCAGCTCGTCCGCGAGCTTGGCCAGCCCGCCGTACGGGTCGCCGCGCATGGTCAGGAAGCGCCAGTCCACCTTCCACACCTCACGGACCCGCTGCTCGGCGTCGCGCAGGGCGGCCAGCAGCTCGTCGGCGATCTCCTGGGTGGTCTCCTCCACCGCGGCCCCGGCCAGCGCGGTCGCGGCACCGAGGATCGGCTGGACGTAGGCCACCGCGAGGACGGCGCCCTGCCGGCGGGCCTGTCCGGCGGCGTAGGCGGTGGCGCGCCAGGAGGAGTCGGAGCCGTCCAGCCCCACCAGGATCACCTTGGGCCCGTCGGTCCCCAGCTCGAAGCCGCTGGGCGCGGCGGCGACCTCGTGGTCCCCGGCTCCGGTGGCTCCTCCCGGGTTGGCCCCTCCCGCGGCGGCGTCCGCCGCTCCCGCGCCCGCCGTGTCCGCCGCATCGCTCTCGTTGCTCATGCGCCCGAGGCTATGCCCGGCACCGTGCGTGAGTGCGGGGGGCACTCCGGGTGAGCCCTGTGGCGCGGGCCACCCGGAGCCCCGTCGGGCCGGACGGATTCGGCACCGGCCGCTCGGTGATCGTGACGCGCTGTCGACGATGTGCGCGGCCTCACACGGCTTCGGGAGTGGTGCGGGCCACTTCCGGGGGGATTTTGATCTTGGAAATAGGTGCAAATCAGGCGAAATCTGCACAATTCCTTGATCCTTACCTCCGGTAACAGGCCGCTGACGTGCCTAAACCTTCGAATCCTTGAAACGGCCACCACCTCCCCCGTAACTTCGAACCCGTTGCACCGAGCGATCCGCTCCGGACGGGCCTCACCGCCCACCGAGTCGGCACGGTGCCGGACCACGCGAGCGACGTGTCCCCGAAACCTACGGCCTTCCGAAGGCCTGGTTCCGCGTGCTCGCAGCCCCCTCCGAAAGGAAATTCATGACCTTCCGTAACGAGACTGCCGCTGCCACCACCACTGCCACCCCGAAGCGCCGCAACCGCGTCCGGATGGCTCTGATGGCCGGGGCGCTCACCGCCCTCCCGGTGGCCGGCCTCGTCACGGCCACCAGCGCCTCCGCCGCGCCGGCCACCGTCTGGGACAAGGTCGCCTCCTGCGAGGCCACCGGTAACTGGGCCATCAACTCCGGCAACGGCTTCTACGGCGGCCTGCAGTTCACCTCCAGCACCTGGGCGGCCTTCGGCGGCACCTCCTTCGCCCCGCGCGCCGACCTGGCCACCAAGGACCAGCAGATCTCCGTCGGCGAGAAGGTCCTCGCGGCCCAGGGCCCGGGCGCCTGGCCGGTCTGCTCCGTCAAGGCCGGTCTGAGCAAGTAAGACCCCCACGAAGCCGCCGCACCCCTGCCGGGTGCGGCGGCTTCGTCGTGTCTCCACGCGGGGGCGAGCCCCGGACGGGCAGGACCGGCCGGATCAGTCCGACCCGCTGCCGGCCCCGGCCCGACCGGCGAGCCCGACGACCAGGACGCACGGCACCAGCAGCAGGGCGAAGACCGCCGTGTACGCGCCGGCGCCCCCGCTCCCGCCCCCGCCCCCGGCCAGGCACAGGTTGAAGAGGGCGGAGCTCACACCCATCACCACCACCTGGCCGAGGTTCTGCGCGGTCTGCATCTCGCCGCCGGTCCGGCCCTGGCGGCCGGGCGGGCTGTGGGCGATGGAGAGCAGGGTCATGCTCGGCGCCGCGACCCCCATGCCCGCCGCCGCCACCACCAGCGCGGCACCGGCCGTCACGGCGGGTGACCCCGGCAGGGTGCCGACGCCCGCGATCAGCACCGCCAGGACGCACACCCCCATCCCGCCCGCCAGCACCCGGTGCCGTGCCCGGTGCTCCAGCAGGTGCCCCTGCACCCAGTTCGCCGCCGCCCAGACGACGGCCGCGCCGGTGAAGGCCAGCCCGGTCACCGCGGCCGGGACCTCACGGACGGTGTCCAGGAGCAGCGGGACGAAGGCCTCCAGCGTGAAGTACGCGCCCGAGGACAGCCCGCGCAGCAGTACGGTCGCGGGCAGTCCGCGGGCCGCCCGCCCGGTGCCGCCCGGCAGCAGCCGGGGGGCGAATGCGCCCAGCAGCCCGAGCCCGACGAGGGCCGCCGCCAGACGGCCCGGGTCCCAGCCGGACACCCCGTACTGGGCGAGCGCCGCACCCCCGCTCACCGCCGCCGCGACGGCCAGCGGCGGACGGGCGGCGGTCTCCGCCAACCCTTCCGCCCCTTCCGCCCCTTCCGCCCCCGCGGCACCGGGGCGGCGCAGCAGCGGCAGCACGGCCACGATCGGCAGGACGGTGATCGCCGCGAGCCCGAGGAACACCGCCCGCCAGGACCACCACCCCGCCACCAGCCCGGCCAGCGGCGGGCCGACCAGCGAGGGCACGATCCAGCAGGTGCTCATCAGTGACAGCGCGTGCGCCCGCAGCCGCCCGGGGTAGGCCCGCGCGATGGCGGTGGTGATGGCCACCGCCGTCATCCCGGCCGCGATGCCGTCCAGGAACCGCCCGGCGGCGAGCTGCCAGACGGTGGTGCTCGTCCCGGACACCACCAGGGTCGCCACCCCGAGCAGGATCCCCGCCACCAGCGGACGCCGCGCACCCGCCCGGTCCGCCCAACTCCCGCCCAGCACACCGCCGAACAGGCTGGCCGCCGTGAAGCAGCCGGCGACCAGCGGGTAGAGCGCCACCCCGTCGAGGTCGCTCACGGCCGCCGGCAGCGTGGGCACCACGGCCAGGGCGGCGAACCCGGTCAGGAACATCACCGCCGCGAACCCCGCCGTGGCGGCGGCGTACGGCCGCGCGTACAGGCTCGCGGCGGCCTCCGGCCCGGGGTCTCCGGGGTGTTCGGCGCGTCCAAGGTGTCCGGCTTGTCCGGCGCGCTCCGGCGCCCGGTCAGACATCAGCAGTCACGGGCCCCCAAGCTACGCGCGACAGCCCCGGGCGCACCAGGGGTTTCAGCTACGAGGTCCAGACCAATTCGGGTTCAGGCGGGCCGGGGCGGGAGCGGCAGCGGAAGGGCGGGCAGGCCGTCGATGCTGGTGCCGACGAGCGGCTTGCCCTCGCAGTAGGCGCCGAACTCCGTCTCGCCCTTGCGCTCGAAGTACTGGGCATGCAGGTCGCGGTCGCCGCGGTAGTCCATGAACGGCACCGCGTAGCCGCACGAGTCGCTCACCCGCTCCGCCCTGACCAGCACGATCGCCCGCAGGGCCGACCCGTCGGCGTCCGGGGCGAAGTGGCCGAGCAGCTCGGCGAAGCGCGGGTCGTCACGGAAGACCGGCTCGCCCCGGCCGTGCACCCGGACCACGGTGGGCGGGCCCTCGAAGGAGCACCACATCAGGGTGATCCGGCCGTTCTCCCGCAGGTGGGCCACGGTCTCGGCCTGCGAGCCGCCGAAGTCCAGGTAGGCGAGGGTGAGTTCGTCGATCACCGCGAGGGTGCCGGAGCGGCCCTTGGGCGAGAGGTTGACGTGCCCGTCGGCGGCCAGCGGGGCCGTCGCGACGAAGTAGACCGGCTGGCTCTCGATGAACCGGCGGAGCCGGCCCTCGATGCGTTCGTACTGCTTTCCCATGTGCGCGATTGTGCCCGCATCTCGGCTGGCAAGAAAGAAAAATCCAGCTCATGAGACATCCCCGACGGCCGGCGGACCGCCTAGGATAATCCGTGCACATGTCACCCGCCCGGCCGAGCACGGGAGTTGAGATGGCCCGCAGCACCCTCCTGACGACCGCACCCGGGATGGTCCTCGGCACGCCCGCGCCGCCGCTGCGCCGCTACGTCCTCGGCTACCGCGGCTACCGGCTGGACCTGCGGCAGCCGCGCCGCCGGCTGGAGGTGCCCACGGACGTGGTCACCGTGGCGCTCGCCTTCGAGGGCACGATGCGCCTCGTCGACGCCGTCGCCCCCGCGGCCGCCGCCTCCTTCGGCTCGGTCGCGGCCGGGCTGCGCCGCACCGCGACGATCGCCGAACACTCCGGCGTCCTGCACGGATTGGCGGTCTCGCTCACCCCGCGCGGCGCCTACCGGGCGTTCGGCCCGCTGGCCGGCGACCTCGGCGGGCAGTGGGCCGAGGCCGGGGACGTCCTGGGCCCGCGGCTGCGGGCGCTGACCGACCGGCTGGCCGACACCCCGAGCTGGCCGGCCCGGTTCGCCATGCTCGACGGGTACTTCGCCGCACTGTTCGCGTACGGCCCGGACTGGGACCCCTCCGTCCGCTGGGCCTGGCACCAACTCCGGCGCTCCCACGGGCAGGTACCGGTCCCCGCCCTGGTCGAGGGCACCGGGTGGAGCCGCCGCCGGCTCGAACTGCGCTTCCGCGAACACCTCGGAGTCGCCCCCAAACAGGCCGCCGGGATCCTCCGGCTCCAGCACACCCTGGCCCTGCTGGCCGCCGGCCCGGACCGCCCCGCCGGCGCCGACCTCGCCGCGCTCTGCGGCTACTACGACCAGTCCCACCTCGACCGCAGCTTCCGCGGCATGGTCGGCTGCTCCCCCCGCGCGTTCCTGGCCTCCCGCGACACCGCCGCCGCCCTCCCCGACCCCACCGACCGCGTCGCGGGCCGGGTGACCAGCGCCGTCCTCGACGCCGGCGCCGCCTAGGGACCGGGCGGCACGGGTCCGGCCAGCTCCGTGCGGGCCGTTCGGGGTCGGGCCGTCGACGCCCGGCACCCGGCCTGGTGCGCATTTGTACAAGACGTGCGGCGGCCCCGTCCGGCACCGTCGAAGGACCCGGCCGGTACGGGGGGCCGGCCGGTCACGGCGGTGGGGACGGGGCCGGGGCTCGGGGCGGGACGCCGGCCGAGCCCGGTCACTGCTTCATGTAGACGCCGTCCATGAAGTCGATGATCTGCTGGTCGGTCAGCCGCTGGCCGTCGCGGTGGCCCATCGCCAGGTCCGCCTCGCTGATCATGCCCACCAGCCGCTCTCCGTCGATCACCGGGATGCGCCGGATCTGGTGCTGCTCCATCTTGCGCAGCACCGCGTCCATGCTGTCGTCGGCGCGCACGCAGTGCAGGTGGCCGGAGAGCTCCATGGCGGTCATCGCGGCCGGGTCCTTGCCCTCCGCGATACATCGCAGCACGATGTCGCGGTCGGTGATGATGCCCTTCAGCTTCTGGTCGTCGCCGCAGATCGGCAGCGCGCCCACGTTCTTGTCGCGCATCATCCTGGCGGCGTCCGCGAGGGTCTGGTGGGCGCCGATGCACTGGGCGCCGGTGTGCATGATGTCTCGGGCAGTGGTCACGAGGACTCCTTCGTCGGTGGTTCCCCCCGTGTCCCCCCGGGCGGTGCGCCCCCACGCGCCCGACACGGCGCGGGCTGGGTGACCGCGCCCTCACCATAAGCAACACCGTGCCCGCCCGCGACCGCGCCGGGGACCCGCCCGGCCGCACGCCCCGCACCGTCCGCCCCGCCCCGCACGCCCCGCACCGTCCGCCCGGCACCGCCGGGAGCGGGAGCACCGATACTGGGAGGGTGACCACGGATACCGGGGAACCCGGCGCCGGGACCGTCGACGAGGCCGTCCTGGCCAGGCCCGCGACCGCGCTGCGTCCGTACGTGGCCTGGTACTCCGGCTACCGGCAGCGCGGCCTCGCCCCCGCGGTGCACCGCGGCCTGCCCTCCCCGTACCTGACCTTCATCCTCACCCTGGACGAGCCGCTGGTGATCGCCGGGCACCCCGACCCGGCGCAGCCGCCCGGGAGCTACCCGACCCTGCTCGGCGGCCTGCACACCGCCCCCGCGCTGATCACCCACGACGGTGCGCAGTCCGGGGTGCAGATCGCCGTGCACCCGCTCGCCGCGCGGACGCTGTTCGGGCTGCCCGCCGGGGAGTTGGCCGGGATCGACCTGCCCGCCGACGAGGTGCTCACCCGGCTGGACCCGTACCTGCGGGAGCGGCTGCAGGCCGCACCCGGCTGGGCGGAGCGGTTCACGGCCCTGGACGGGGCGCTGCTGCGGGCCGCCCGGCCGTCCGGGCGGGTGCCGCCGGAGGTCGGCTGGGCCTGGCGGGCGCTGCGGCGCAGCGGCGGCGCGCTGCCGGTGGCGGAGCTGGCCCGGGAGACCGGCTGGAGCGCCCGGCACCTGCAGGAGCGGTTCCGCCGGGAGACCGGGCTGACCCCGAAGGCCGCCGCCCGGGTGATCCGCTTCGACCGGGCCCGGCACCTGCTGGCCGCCACCGACGCGCCGCCCCGGCTGGCCGAACTGGCCGTGCGCTGCGGTTACTTCGACCAGGCGCACCTGGCCCGGGAGTTCCGCGCGCTGGCCGGGGCCGCGCCGAGCACCTGGCTGGCGGCGGAGGGGCCGGAGGCGGCGAAGTTCCGAAACGTCCAAGGCGGGGAGGTCGGGGCGGCCGCAGAGTGGGAGGCGTAGCGGAACCCCGCACACCGCCGGCGCTCCCGCGCCCGTCCCGAGGAGAGAGAGCCATGGACGCCACCGAGACCCCCGCCCCGCAGGTCTGGCCCAGCCTGCGCGCCACCGACGCCCGGGCGCTGATCCGCTTCCTGGTCGAGGCCTTCGGCTTCCAGGAGGTCGTCGCCTACGGTGAGGGCGATTTCGTCGCCCACGCCGAACTGGCCTGGCCCGAGGGCGGCGGTGTGATGCTCGGCTCCGGCCGCGAGACGCCGGACGGCGCCGCGCCCTGGGCGGGCAAGCCGGGCGGCTTCACCGCGTACGTGGTCACCGCCGAGCCGGACGCCGTGCACGCCCGCGCGCTGGCCGCCGGCGCCGAGATCACCACCGCGCCGCACGAGACCGAGTACGGCTCGCGGGACTTCGCCGCCGCCGACCCGGAGGGCAACCGCTGGTACTTCGGCACCTACCCGGGCGCGCCCCGGCCGGTCGCGCGGTGAGCCCGGTGCCCTCGCCGGGTCCCGCACCCGTTCCCCCGCCGGGGTCCACGCCCGGGTCCACGCCGGTGGAGCGGCTGCGGGCGCTCTGCCTGGCGCTGCCGGAGGCCGAGGAGCGGGTCAGCCACGGGGAGCCGAGCTGGTTCGCGGGCTCCGGCCGCCGGGCCCGGATGTTCGTGATGCTCTCCGACCACCACCACGACGACCGCCTCGGCTTCTGGTGCGCGGCGCCCGGCGGCGCGCAGGAACGGCTGACCGGCGAGGACCCCGCGCGCTACTACCGCCCGCCGTACGTCGGCCACCGGGGCTGGCTCGGCGTGTACCTGGACGGGCCGGCGCCGGACTGGGCCCGGATCGAGGGCCTGGTCGCGGACGCCCACGCCCTGGTCGGCCCGGGGCTCTGACCAGGGCCCGGGGCGCCGGCCCCGGCCCCGGGCGCCGGCCGCCGAACCGGGGCAGACTGACAGCGGGGGCCACCCACCGGACGCTTCGGAGACGGACCGTGCCGCAGATGACGGTGGACGGGCGCACCCTCGCGCTCTCCCACCTCGACAAGGTGTACTACCCGCGCACCGGCACCCTCAAGGGCGACGTGCTGCGCTACTACGCCGCCGTCCACGCCGCCCTGCTGCCCCACCTGCGCGACCGCCCGGTCTCCTTCCTGCGCTGCCCGGACGGCGTCGAGGCGCAGTCCTTCGTCGCCAAGAACCCGCCCCCGGGCACCCCGGACTGGGTGCGCACCGTCGACGTCCCCAGCAACACCGGCGAGCTGCGGCAGGTGGTCCTGGAGGACGGCGCGGCGCTGCTCTCCGTCGCCAACCTGGGCTGCCTGGAGCTGCACGTCCCGCAGTGGCACGCGGCGGCGCCCGCGCTAGCCGACCGGCTGGTCCTCGACCTCGACCCCGGCGAGGGCGCGGACGTCCTCACCTGCCGGACGGTCGCGCTGCTGCTGCGCGACCGCCTGGCGGCGGACGGCCTCACCGCCTGGGTGAAGACCTCCGGTTCCAAGGGCCTGCACCTGCTGGTCCCGATCGAGCCCACGCCCAGCGCCAGGGTCTCCGCCTACGCGAAGGCGCTGGCCGCCACCCTGGAGGCCGAGCACCCCGAACTGGCCGTACACACCATGGCCAAGGCCCGGCGCCACGGCCGGGTGCTGGTCGACTGGTCGCAGAACAACGCCAAGAAGACCACCGCCGCGCCGTACACCCTGCGGGCCCGGCCGCGGCCGACGGTCTCCACCCCGCTGTCATGGGCGGAGCTGGAGCGGGCGGGCGACGAGCGGGAGCTGACCTTCACCCTCACCGAGGTGCCCGACCGGCTGGCCGCCGACGGCGACCTGTTCGCCCCGCTGCTGGACCCGGAGCGGGCCCGGCCACTGCCCGCCGCACCCCCGGCACCGACGGCACTCCCGACGCCGACGGGTCCGAAAGCTCCGACGTCTCGGGCAGCTCCGACGTCTCGGGCAGCTCCGACGTCTCGGGCAGCTCCGACGTCTCGGGCAGCTCCGGCAGCGCACGGGCGGGTGCGCGGGCCGCGCCCGGTCCTGGAGCCGCCGGTCGAGGTGATGCGCCCCGCCGCCGTCACCGCCGTCCCGCCCGCGGACGGCCTGGGCGGCGGTGGCGTGCAGTACGAACTGAAGCTGGACGGCTTCCGCTGCGTCGCCTTCGCCCGCGGCGACCGCCCGCCGTTCCTGCAGTCCCGTACCGGCCGCGACCTCTCCCCCGAGTTCCCGCCGATCGCCGCCGCCGTCGCCCGGCTCCCCGAGGGCCTGGTCCTGGACGCCGAACTGGTCGCCTGGCGCGGCGGCCGGTTCGCCTTCGGCGAGCTGCTGCGCACCCGCCGGGCCCGCGCCGCCGCCCCGGAGGTGGCCCTCGGCCTGATCGCCTTCGACCTGCTGGCGCTGCCCGGCCGCGACCTCCGCCGGCTCCCGCTCACCGACCGCCGGCGCCTGCTGCTCGCCGCCCTCGCCGACGTCCCGCCACCCGTCCAGCCGGTGCTGGCCACCACCGACCGGGCGGAGGCGCTGGAGTGGATGGCGCAGCTCGCCGACACGGGTGTGGAGGGCCTGGTCTGCAAGGCCGCCGCCTCCCCCTACCGCCCGCGCGGCGCTGGACACGCCTGGGTCAAGTACCGCCGGAGCGACACCCTCGACGCCATCGTCCGCGCCGTCACCGGCCCGGCGAACCGCCCGCATGCGCTGGTCCTCCAGTTGGAGGACGGGCGGGTCTTCCTCACGACTCCCCGGCTCACCCCCGTCCAGGCCCGTGAGGTCGCCGAGCTCGCCGGCCCCCTGCTCGGCCCGCCCGCCACCGACCCCGACCACGGCCCCGTCCACCCCCTCAACGGCCCCCTGCGCGCCGAGCTCACCCTGACCGGCCGCCCGCCAACCGCCACCTTCGTCCGTCTCCGGGGCGACTGACACCACCCGCCGACGGCCCGCTGTCGGCGCCCACTGCCGGCGCCGACTGTCGGTGGCCGCCCGTAGGATCCGCGCCATGACCGTACGTGACCACCGCGCCGAGGCCGCCGCCGCGCTGCGGGAGCGCGGGCCGGCCCTGATCGCCCGGCTGCGCTCGGCCGACCACGCCGACGAGGCGGAGGGAGACGCCCTGCTCGAGGAACTCATCGCGCTCTACCCGTACTACCCGCACTGGGCCGACCTGCTCTTCTGGCACACCCCGGACGCGACGGACGAGGAGGTGCTGCGCACGGCGCTCACCCACCGGCCGATCGCGCTCTGAAGCACGCTCCGAAGCCGATCACGCTTCGAAGCCCGGTCCTACCAGGGCCACTTCCGCCGCTTCGTCGTCGCGTGGGCGAACTCCGTCACGAACGCGTCCTCGAACAGCGGCAGGTCGTCCGGCTTGCGGCTGGTCACCAGGACGCCGGGGCCGTCGTGGCAGACGTGCACCGGCTCGTCGACCCAGTGGGCGCCGGCGTTGACCAGGTCGGTGCGCAGGCTGGGCCAGGAGGTGACGGTCCGGCCGCGGACGGCATCGGCCTCGATCAGCGTCCAGGCGGCGTGGCAGATCGCCGCGACCGGACGGCCCGCGGCGCAGAAGCCGTGCACGAAGGCCACCGCCGGACGGTCCAGGCGCAGCCGGTCCGGGTTGGCGACGCCGCCGGGGAGGACCAGTCCGTCGTAGTCGGCCGGATCGGCCCCGGCGACCGTGACGTCCACCGCGAAGGTGTCGCCCAGGGCGCGGTGCCGGACGGCCTGGACCCGCCCCTCGGCGGTGGACAGCAGGCGCGGGGTGCCGCCGGACTCGGCGACCGCCTGCCAGGGTGAGGTCAGTTCGACCTGCTCGACGCCGTACGGCGCGACCAGGAAGGCGATCGTCCGGCCGGTGAGCGTGGTGGCCGGCCAGCGCTTGGTGAGCGGCCGGGGCATGGGTGGCTGCCGCTCAGCGCGGACGGAGCGCGGCCAGGTCGACCGCGGCGGGCGGGGCGGAGCTGAGCCTGGCCCGCGGACAGTCGAGGTGGACGGCGCGGACCAGGTGGTCGACCCGGGCGACCAGGCCCACCGGGACGAGCACCCGGGTGCCCGGCACCCAGGGCTCGGCGTCGACGAGCAGGCGGTCCCCGGTGTCCTGCTCGACCCGGCCGACCGGGCCGTCGGTCGCCAGCACCTCGTACCCGACCAGGCCGAGGTCGGCGGCGGGGTGCGAACCCGGGCGGTGCTCCCACAGATCGGTGCTCATGGCGCTACGCCTCCGGCCGGTCCCAGGGCCGCCGTTCGCGGCGCTCGGGGTGCTCCTCCGGCTCGGCGACGACGGCCCGCCCCGACCGGGAGGCGCTCCGGCGGCGCAGCAGCTCCGAGGTGGCCACGGCCGCCGACACGGTGGCCGCCCAGACCACGCCGAGCGCGACCAGCACGGCCGTGTTCGGGGTCCGCACGCCCACCCCGAGACAGATCGCCGTCATCACCAGGGCGGTCAGCACCACTCCGGCCGTCACCCGGCGCCCGACGGCACGGAGCACGCGCCGGAGCCGGCCGGGCCGTTTGGCGCCCATCGTGCTCAACTTCCGGTCGAGCTTCGTGTCCTGGCGCAGATCGGACTCGATCTCCTCGAGGAGCCGCCGCTCCCATCCGCTCAAAGCGGGTCCGTCCATCTCGGTCACCTCCGACACTTCCGGTGACGTGCTCGCACCCGGGCGGTTCCCGGTACGGGCCGGCGCTAACCGTTCCGGGGACCACCTGTTCCGGCTCCCACGGGTCCGAAGGCCCGGGGACGGGCGAGCAGGCTGTCGTCCAGGACGTGCAGCAGGGCGGCGGCGTCGCGGTGGACCTCGGCCGCACCCGCCGCCCGCAGCTCCGGGCCGGCGTCGCCGCCGGTCTCCAGGGCGACGCACGGCACCCCGGCCCGCCGCGCCGCCCGCACCTCGCGCACGCTCCCGGCGACGGCCACGGCGTGCGGGGGCCCGCCGTCCACCAGCGCCAGGGCGGCCCTCAGCGGGTCTCCCCCGGGATCCGCCACGGTCAGGGCAGGGGCCCCGACGGGCCCGGGCCCGGTCAGCACGACCGTCCAGCCCCGGGCGGCGCACTCGCGCAGCAGCTCGGCACCGCCCGGCAGCGCGGGCCGCCAGTCCGTACCGAAGAGAGCCGCCGAGATCACCGTCATGGCCACCGCTTCCGTTCGCAGGCCACGCACCGTACGCGCCCTTCCAGACTAGGGCCTGTCCGCGAACTCCCGCCTGCGGGCGGACGCTCCGCCGTCCTCCGCCGGGAGCCGCCCCCACCCTCCGGCCGACCCGCGGTGGCGAAAACGGCTTGGCGGCCGCTCGTGGCGCCGGGATACTCCGGGAGTCCGTGGGCGGGGGGAGAGTGTGTGGCGGTGTTCGCGTGCGCCGGGTGCGGTGCCGGGCTGAGCGTTCCGGTGGCGCGGGTGGCGCTGCCGGCCCATGCGTTCCGGAGCGGGGGCGAGCGCTACCTGCCGCCGGTGCTGCCACCGGGGGCGTACGCCGTCGACCCTGAACCGCACGGGCCGCCGTTCCGGCGGTGGGCCGAGGTCGGAGCGGGGGAGGCGGCCGCGCACGGGGTGTACGCGCCGGTGCCCCACGTGTCCTTCGGTGCGCCCGGCCGGATCCTGCTCGCGCCCGGTGACACCTGCGGCACCGTCCTGATCCCCGAGCGCTGCGACGGCTGCTGCGGCTCGGACGGCGGGGTCGGCCCGAACCTGGCCTGCGCCCGCTGCGGGCGGGAGGTCGGCACCCGGATCGACGACTGTTACCGGTGGCAGGCGGTGTGGCTGGAGCCGGGCGCGGTGCGCGAGCTGCCCGTCGAGGGGCCTGGCCGGCCGCCCGGGGACGGCTGGACGGTGACCGGTCTGCCGCCGGTCGAGCCGCTCGGCTGGTGGAGCGACCAGTGGTCCGCCGCGGTCGGCACGGCGCTGGCGCACCTGCTGGCGGCCTCGGCGGGCGGGCCGCTGGTGCTGCCCGACGGCCTGGTCACCGCGGTCTTCGGCCGGGTGCCGGCCTCCGTCCTGCCGAGCCCGCTCGCCGCGGGCGCCTCGGCCCGGACGGTCGCCCTGGTCGGCCCCGGCCTCGACCCCCGACCGGGACCGGGACCGGGTACGGGACCGGGTCGGGCGCCGGACATCGCGCTGGTCCCCCGGCACCCCTGGACCGGCGAGACCTGGCAGCCCTCCGGCGGCGCGGTGCCCGTCCCGCTGGACGCCGAGGTGTGGACGTACCTGGCCGCTCCCGAGACCGCGTCCACGACCCGCCTGCCCGAGGGCGTCGAACGCGACGACCCGCTCCCGCTGCGGCCGAACTGGCTGTTCCAGCCGGACCGGTGGCTGCTCCTGGACCGCCTGGCACGCCTGCCCGCCGTCCGCGAACCGTGGTTGCGCGCGGTCTACGACCGACTCGCGGCCGACGTCCCGGGCTTCCACCTCTGACGTTCCGTCATGCGACGGTGGGCACGCCCGCGTTGGCGAGGACCTCCCGGGCCGGCAGCGCGACGCTCGCGGCGGCGGTGAGACCGGTGGCCTCCAGGTGGGCGTCCGCGATCCGCAGGCCGGCCGCGTACCCGGCGAAGTCCGGCAGCCCCACCGGCTCGCAGCCCATGAGGCGTGCCGTCGCGTCGCCGTAGACGTACGGGGGCAGGTTCCGCATCCCGGCCACGTCGATCCCGGCGGTGACCTTCCGGCAGGCGTGCTCCAGCTCGGCGCCGGTCAGCGTCGTCGACCACGGGCCGAGGGCCTGTTCGCCGGCCAGCTCCCGGACGAAGGCCTCGGCCAGCCCTTCGGCGACGACCTGCTCGCCGACGGTGACGGTCATCGGATTCCAGGCCACGTTGGCGTAGCGCACGTTGTGGTGGAGCTCGTGGGCCGCCGCGTGGCCGATCTTGGCCAGGGCGGTCTCGGTCGGCCACATGAGCAGCTGGATCGCGCCCGGGAAGCCGCCCATGCCGAAGTAGCCGCGGTTGCGGACGGTCAGGTGCTCGTCGTCGGGGTCGCCGAGCACCACGACGACGTGCACCGTGTCGGCGTGCGCGACGCCGGGCACCGCGCCGTCGATCCGCTCCCACGCGGCGGCGAGCGAGTCCTCGACCCGCTGCCAGACCCCGGCGTCCCGCATCCGGCGCACGGCGGCCGGGTACCGCGGGTCCTCGCGGTCGAGCCGGAAGCCGCTGCCCATCCGGTGCATCGCGACCAGGTCGGCCTCCCCCGTCACCGCGGCCATCACGCCCTCCATCGGGCGGTACAACTCCCGCAGGGCGTCCGGCCGCTCCTCCACCGGAAGCCGGAGCAGTTCGAGCATGGCGCTCGCCGTGTCATGAACGATGATCTT
This sequence comes from Kitasatospora xanthocidica, assembly GCF_014656195.1. Lineage (GTDB taxonomy): Bacteria > Actinomycetota > Actinomycetes > Streptomycetales > Streptomycetaceae > Kitasatospora > Kitasatospora xanthocidica. The sequence continues at coordinate 152,876 of NZ_BNBY01000020.1, forward strand.
CATGCCACGGACGCTAGGTCCTCCCGCTACGTGAGGGTCAAGCGGACCGGCCCGGCTCGGGGTAGGGGTCCGAGGCGAGGCGGGCGTGGAGGTGTTCGTCCTGGTAGTCGCGGCCCTCGAAGCGCCAGGAAGCGCGCAGCGTCCCCTCGTGGGGGAAGCCGGCGCGTTCGGCGACCCGGCAGGAGGGGTCGTTGCCGACGGCGTGGAACAGCTCGATGCGGCGGGCTCCGGCGGTCTCCACGGCCCAGCGGGTGACGGCGGTGGCGGCGCGGGTGGCGAGGCCGCGGCCGCGGGCGGCGGTGAGCAGCCAGTAGCCGACCATCGCGATGCCGTCGGCCCGGTTGCTCCAGCGCAGGAAGGCGTTGCCGAGGAGGGCGCCGCCGGGGGCGTCGGTGATGGCGAAGGCTGCCATGGTGCCGTCGGCCCAGTGGGCGTCACAGCGGTCCAGGTAGGCCTCGGCGGCGGCCGGGTCGGTGGAGTCGAGCGGGTTCCAGCGGGCGATCTCCGGGTCCGTCGAGGCGGCGACGAGCGCGGGCACGATGCCGCCAGGGACGTCGAGGGCGCGCCCCCAGGGCCGCAGCAGGGCGTCGCCGAGGTCGATCACGGCGGGACGGAACACCCGCTGGTCGACGGCGGGTTCACTGGTGGTGGTCATGCCGTCTTCCTATCCCCGGTCCCCCGCGCCCGCCAGCGATTTATCCCGCCGGAGCCCGGCGAGCCCGGTCAGGCCCGGTCGGCGCTCGGTGAGGCCAGCCGGCGTCCGGCCGGCGTCCGGTGACCGCGCGGGGCGGGTGCACCGGACGCCACCGCCGGAGGGGCCGGGTCAGATCCGGGACAGGTAGCCGTTGTCCACCAGCCAGAGCACGTTCAGCTTGGCCGGGCCGCCGGGCACCAGGGTGGTGTCGAGCTGGTACTGCAGGCCCCACCCGGGCTGGTTGAACCAGGGCGCGATCGGGCCGGCGTGCACCTTGAAGGGCTTGACCACCTTGTAGTCGTGGTAGTTGCAGGCGGCCGCCGGGTTGCCGTCCAGGCTCTGCGGCGGGATCGCGCGGTTGGCGTAGGGCAGGCCCTCGGGGGCGAGGAAGGCGCCGTACTCGCTGCCGTAGCGGTCGATGTTCTGGTTGGGGTAGAGGGTGATGTCGAACTCGACCGGGCTGCCGTCGGGCAGGGTGACGTAGCCGTCGGCGGGCGGGTACTTCCAGCCGCCCTTGCCGCCGTTGGCGGCCGCGTCGTAGTAGGTCGCCAGGAAGTCCTGGTCGCTCGCGCCGCCGGTGCGCTGGTAGCCGACCAGTTGGCGGCCGACCCGGCCGGTGGTCGGGAGGTCCTGCGGGCCGAGGCGGGCGTCGTCGTGCCGGAAGGCGGCGGAGCACTGGTCGGCGGGGGTACCCGTCGCCCCGGCGGTGGCGGCCGGGGCGGCCGCGGCGGCCGGGAGGCTCGGGGCGAGTACGGCGGCGGCCGCGGCGAGGGGCGCGGCGAGCAGGCGAAGGCGAAGGCGCACGGTGTCTCCGTCGATCGGGTCAGCGGTCGAGAACGGAGCCACGGGGGTGTGTTTCGCTCACCCTCCGTGGCTGGTTCGACACCAGGCAATCGGATCATCTGATGATTCGTCAACATGATCCGAACGACAGCCGGTCGTACTCCGCCCTTTCGGCCAAACCCGGGACACCGCGACCGCCCACCCGCGAGGATGAACGGTCCGGCCCCCTCAGCGGCCCGGGGCGACCCGCCCGATCAGGTGGAGCAGCCGGTCGAGGGAGTCCTTCGAGTTGGGCTCGGTGAGGTTGACCATGAGCCGGAACGCCACCTTCAGCAGCGCCGGGTGGCCCAGCCCGGCGCCACCGGCGGCGCCGAGCAGCTTGGGGCGGCCGAGCAGGTCGGCGGCCAGCCGGCCGAGCGCGAAGTACCCGGCATAGGCGGAGCGCAGCGCCTGCGGGTAGGCGCGCAGGGCGAGCTCCCGGCCGCGGTCGGTGCGGCGGGCGAGGGCCTGGACGATCGTCTCGGCGGCGTAGCGGCCGGATTCCATCGCGTAGGCGATGCCCTCGCCGGTGCCCGGGCTGACCGTGCCGCCCGCGTCGCCGACCAGCAACAGGCCGTCCGCGTAGTGGGGTTGCCGGTTGAGGCCCATCGGGAGGGCGGCGCCGCGGATCGGCTCGGTGACGCCCTCGGGGGTGTAGCCGTACTCGGGCGGCAGGTCCTCGCACCAGTGGCGCAGCAGTTCCCGCCAGTCCACGTCGACCTTGGCGGTGTCGAGGACGCCGAGGCCCACGTTGGCGGTGCCGTCGCCCATGCCGAACACCCAGGCGTAGCCGGGCAGGAGGCGCCGGGCCGGGTCGTTCGGGTCGCGCAGGTCGAGCCAGGCCTCCAGGTAGCGGTCCTCGTGGCGCGGGGTGGTGAAGTAGGTCCGGTAGGCGACGCCCATCGCGCGGTCGGCGCGACGGTAGCGCTTCATCGCGACGGAGAGCCGGGTGGAGTTGCCGTCGGCGGCGACCACGATCGGGGCCCGGTAGGCGACGGGCTTGCGGTCCTCGCCCAGTTTGGCCGTGACGCCGGTGATCCGGCCAGTCCGTTCGTCGACCAACGGACCCGCCACATTGGCGCGTTCGACGAGCCGGGCGCCGTAGGAGGCGGCCTTCCGGGCGAGCAGCTGGTCGAAGTCGGCGCGGCGGCGGACCAGCCCGTAACCGGGGAAGGCGGACAGCTCGGGCCAGTCGAACTCGATCGAGCGCCGACCGGCGATCAGCCGCAGGCCGCGGTTGTGCAGCCAGCCGGCCTCCTCGGAGACGTCGATGCCGAGGTCCGTCAGCTGCTTGACGACGCGCGGGGTGAGCCCGTCCCCGCAGACCTTCTCGCGCGGGAAGGCGGACTTCTCCAGGAGGAGGACGTCCAGGCCGGTGCGGGCCAGGTGGGCGGCGGCGGTGGAGCCGGCCGGGCCGGCACCGACCACGATGACGTCGGCGCTCTCCTCGGCGGTCTGCTCTGGGCCGGGCATCGCTCTCTCCCACGGGTCGGATCGGCTGCTCACGCAGCGGAATCGGCGGACTGGGCGGTTCCAGACGGACGATAGAGAAACCTGGCACCCGCCCGCCGCCCCGACACGCAGGCCGCCCCCGATGACCGGTCAATACCGGCCACCTCCGCCGCCTGGGTTCACCCGCCGGGTCGGGTAACGGAGTTGACCGCCGCCACCCTCGCCACCGGGTGCACCACACACGAAACCATGACAACAGGGTGATCGGATCGTTGTAACGAACTCATCGGACCAACCCACCACAACGTCACATTCCGGCCAAACTTCCCTTGCGTCACGTTTCCCACTGCGGGAACTTTTGAGCCCCTCCCGTCGCACGGCACCGGCCCCCACCGAACGTCCGACCCGAGGCTCCCTCCCACCGCGCAGGCTCGTCCCCGCCTGCCGTACCCGATGGATCGCCCATGCACATCCGTTCCACCGCCGCGCGCTCCCTGGTGGCCGTCCCGACCGCCGCCGCCCTGATGCTGCTCGCCCCCGCCGCCGCTCACGCCGTCGCCGGCGGCGGCAAGGGCGGTGCTCCCGGCAACAACGGCACCGTCAAGATCCACGACTCCGCCACCGGCCAGGAGGACGTCCGCAACGAGCCCAAGGTCTGCACCTTCTACCTGGACTCCTTCGGCTTCGACGCCAACCAGGACGTCATCTGGGCGATCACCACCGTCGGTGGCGGCCCCAACGAGAAGCTCGTCGCGTACGGCGACATCCCGGTCGACGGCCACGGCCACGTCCGCACCGAGGACATCCACCTGCCGGACGGCCACTACAAGCTGTACTGGCAGTCCGTCGAGCTGGTCGACGGCGAGCTGCCGGAGGACACCAAGCTCAACAACCCCAAGCACAAGGTCTTCAAGGTCGACTGCGGCGGCGAGACCCCGGCCCCGACCGGCAAGCCCTCCCCGACCGTGAAGCCGACCCCGGCCAAGACGCCGTCGCACGGCCCGACCTCCGTGCCGACCACGCCGTCGCACAGCCCGTCGGCGCCGGCCACGCCCTCGGCCACGCCGTCCGCCCCGGTCACGCCGAGCGCGAGCACCAGCACCAAGCCGTCGGAGACCCCGAGCGCCACGCCCACCACCCCGGCGGCCACCACCCCGGCGCCGACCACCCCGGCGACCGCCGAGCCGACCGTGGCCCCCACGGACGTCCCGAGCGCGGGCCCGTCGACCCCGCCGACCGCCACCGTGCCGGTGCACACCCCGACCACGGAGACCCCGGTCAACCCGGACGCGCCGCTGCCGCTGCCCACCAAGGTCAGCGTCCCGACGCCGATCCCGGGCGCCGCGTCGGACGGCAAGAAGCTGGCCAGCACCGGTAGCGACGGCACCCTGCTGTACGCGGGCGCCGGCACCGCCCTGCTGGTCGCCGGCGCGGGCGCGGTGGTCTACACCCGCCGTCGCCGCACCACCTCCTGAGGCACCACCTCCTGAGGCACCGGGCCCGTCCGGGGCGCTGACCCCGCCCCGGACACCCGCCCCGGACACCCGCCCCGGGTACCCGCCGTGACTGAGCCACGGCACCACCGAGCCCCTGGACCCGCGAGCAGCAGCGGGCCCAGGGGCTCGTTGTCGTACCACGGCGCCCGCGTCCCCTGGGGTACGCGGCCGACGGCGCCGCCGTCCGACGATGCGGGCCCCGGTCACGGGGGTGGAACCGGGGCCCTCATCCCCTTCCACGGGCGGCCCGCCGTCCCGGGTTCACCACTGGCACCACCGATCCCATCCGCCCGCCCCCGGACGAGCGCCCCACGCGGCCCCCGACCGGGTGCGGGGCGCGAGGGCGACGTCCCCGGCCGCCGCGCCCCGGGCCGCGCGGGCCGACCGCCGCCGCTGCGGCGGGGCGTAGGGGGCGGGGCTCCGGTCGCCGGGCGGGGCCCCGCGCGGCCCCGGCCCGGGACGCCGTCGGCCTCCGGGAACGCCGGAAGCCCCTGGCCGCACGGGGGAACGGGCCAGGGGCTTCCACCGTGGACTACGGCCGGCCCGCCGTCACGGGTTCACCGCCAGGACCACGTACCCCGCCAGCACCGCCAGGTGCACCGCGCCCTGCAGCGGCGTCGCGCGGCGCGGGATCACCGTGAGGGTGCCCAGCACCACCGTCAGGGTCAGCAGCACCATGTGGGCGGGCTCCAGGCCGAGCACGAGCGGGCCGGACAGCCAGGTGGAGGCGATCGCGACCGCCGGGATGGTGAGGCCGATGCTGGCGAGCGCCGAGCCGAGGGCCAGGTTGAGGCTGGTCTGCACCCGGTTGCGGACGGCCGCGCGCAGCGCCGCGATGGTCTCCGGCAGCAGCACCATCAGGGCGATCACCACGCCGACGACGGCGTGCGGGAGTCCGGCGTCCTCCACCGCCTGCTCGATGGTCGGCGAGACGCCCTTGGCCAGGCCCACGACCGAGACCAGCGCGACGCCGAGCAGCAGCAGGCTGACCCCGGCGGCGCGGACGCTGGGCGGGCTCACGTGCTCCTCCTCGTCCATCACCCGCCCCTCGGGGGTGACGGCCAGGAAGTAGTCGCGGTGCCGGACGGTCTGGGTGGCCACGAACAGCCCGTAGACCACGAGCGAGGCGGTGGCCGCGTAGGTCAGCTGGGTGGTGGAGAACTGCGGACCGGGCGAGCTGGTGGTGAAGGTCGGCAGCACCAGGCTGAGGGTCGCCAGGGTGGCGATGCAGGCGAGTGCGGCGCCGGTGCCCTCGGCGTTGAAGACGGCGGTGCGGTACTTGATCGCGGCGACCAGGATGGACAGGCCGAGGATGCCGTTGCAGGTGATCATCACGGCGGCGAACACGGTGTCCCGGGCGAGGGTGGAGGACTTGTCCCCGCCGTCGGCCATCAGGGTCACGATCAGCGCGACCTCGATCACGGTGACCGCCACCGCGAGCACCAGGGACCCGAAGGGCTCCCCCGACCAGTGGGCGATGACCTCGGCGTGGTGCACGGCGGACAGCACGGCGGCCACCAGGAAGCAGGCGACCACGCCCACCACCCAGCCGGGCAGGTCTTCGTGCCAGGTCAGGGCGAGGACGACGAACGACACCACCGGAACGACGACGGTCCATTGCGCGGCGGCCGCGCGGAGCTTCGTGATCATGCCGCCGAGGATCCCAGACCGGGGGCCCGCCACCCGGGTGCCCGCGCCGGGACACGGAGGGATGTGGCAGGACTCGTCCCCTTTTGGCCACTCACCCTCCGTAGTCGGCGAGGTACCGGACGACCTTGTCGACATGGGGACGCACCCGCTCCGGGACGCCCCCGGCCGCCTCCACGGTCTTGTCGCTGGTCCGGTAGCCGGCCGCGAGCAGGGCGGGCAGGTCGCGGGTGAGGCCGGCCCGTTTGAACTGCTGGTCGAGCCAGCAGACGTAGTTGCCCATGGCCGCGATCGCGTCCCCCGGGTCCAGGTACGACTTGGGGCCGCCGTGCGTGGCGGCCTTGCCCCAGGCCTCGAAGACGGCGGGCGTCCACATGGCGATGCCGTACTCGCCGGTCTCCGGGTGGGCCGCGTTCGGGTCGAAGCCGCTCTCGGCCTTGAGCATCGCGGCCAGCAGGACCGGGGTGACCTCCGGCTCGGGGCAGCGCCGGGCGGCGGTGTCGATCATGCCCCGGTAGGCGACCGGGACGTCCGAGCCGACCGGGATCGCCCCGGGCAGCGGGATCGCCCCGGGCGGCGGGGGCGGCGCGCGGTGGGCGCCCGGCCCGGCGGGCTCCGGCGCTCCGGTCAGGACGAGGACGGCGCACGCGCCGGCCAGCAGTCCCGCACCGGCCCGGACGGCGGCGCGGCGGCGGCGCCGGGCCGGACGGGCGGTGGCCCGGGCGACCAGCGCGTCCAGGTCGGCGCGGGCCCGCTCCTCCCGCCCGGGGGCGAGGCAGGCGGCGACCACCGGCCGCCAGCGCGGGGGCAGTGCCTCGTCCAGCCGCAGCGGCGCCGCGCCGCGCGCGTAGGCCTGGGCGGCCAGCGAGCGGGCCCGGGCGGTGGCGCCGAGGAAGGGGTGCAGGCCGCCGGTGAGCAGCTGGTGGGCGATCACGCCGAAGGCCCAGAGGTCGGCGCTGGGGCGCACGGCGACCCCGCGCGCGCCGGTGCGCTGGGACCACCACTCGGGCGGGACGTATTCGGGCGAGCCCAGCGGCGGGGCGTAGGCGTGGGTGCCGTCCAGCTCGGCGGTGAGGCCGAAGTCGGCGATCTTGGCGGTGCCGTCGGGCATCAGGAGGATATTGGCCGGTTTCAGGTCCCCGTGCACCCAGCCGGACCGGTGCATGTGGGTCAGTCCGGCGCAGACCTCGGCGAGGAGGCGCTCGGCGCCGGGCACCGCCGTACCGGGGCGGGCGGCGGCCAGGACGTCCTGGAGGCTGCGGGCGGCGCGCTCCATCACCAGGGCGACGGCGCCGTCCAGTCCGGGGTGGTCCGGGTCCTCGACGGTGGCCACGGCGAGGGTGCGGATCAGGTGCGGGTGGTCGGCACTGCGGCTGAACCGCTGCTCGCTGCGGGCCATCAGGGCCACGGTGCGGCGCTGGCCGGGGCTGAACCGGGCCGCGCCGAGGAGCTTGACCGCGACCGGGGTGCCGTCCGGACCCTCGGCGGCGTGCACGCTGCCCCAGGCGCCCGCGCCGAGGAAGGCGCCGAGTCGGTAACCGGCCACCGGGTAGCCGTCCGGGACCTCGAACGGCGGGCCCTCCCCGGGCGGCGAGGCTTCCGGGGGCCGGGCCCCGGGCGGCGCACCGGCCTGGGGCGCGCCGGCCGACTGCGCACCGCCCGGCAACCGCCCCGCCGGCGGCTCCGGAGCGGGCCTCACGGCCGGGCGGCCGCGCGCCGCGGCGGGAGCAGGGCCAGGTGCTCCTCCCGGACGAGGTCGAACCTCAGGGCCAGGGCGGCGAGTTCCTCGCGCTTGCCGCCGCCCGGCCCCTCCTCGTACGGCTCGCGCAGCCGCAGTTTGGTCTCCACCAGGTAGTCGATGTGGTAGTTCACCGCCGAGCGGGTCAGCCCGCGGCAGGAGGGCAGGCCGCGCAGCCGGGCCAGCACCTCCGTCACGCCGGGGACGACGGCCGCGGAGGGCGAGCGCAGCCGGGGCTCGCAGAGCGCGAGCAGCACCAGGAAGTACTTGGCGGTCGGGTCCAGGGCGAAGGGGCTGACGGTGTGCTCGCCGTCGGCGCCGCCGGGCCGCCCGTCCAGGTAGGCGTGCTGCGGGGCGAAGACCTTGAAGGTGGCGGGTTCGCCGAGCGCGGGCAGCAGCACCCGGGAGAGCTCGAACGGCACCGGTGCGCCGAGCCGGCCCGGCGCCACCTTGATGTGCTCGCCCGCGCCCTCCAGGTTCTCCACCACGTAGGTGGCGGAGGCGCTGAAGTTGGACAGCCGCCAGTAGTCCTCGGCGGCCACCACCTCGCCGGCGCGGCGGGAGACGCCCTGGTCGGGCAGCGGGACGGCGACCGGCCGGCCGGGCTCGCCGCGCCCGAACACGGCGGTCTCGCCCGGGCCCATCCGCAGCAGTTCGGGCGCTTCGCGGGGCGCCATCTCGGGCCCCGGACAGGGAAGTTGCACGATGACCGTGTCCACGCAGCCACCTCCGTGGGATCGGACCGATGGTATCCGTCCGATTCGCCCCGGAGGCAAACCGCCACTCGGACGAGTGATGGGACACCGCCAACCCGTTCCGGCCGGGCCGGAGTTGCCGTCCGGTCGGCACCTTCGCTCGCGCCCTCGCCCTTGCCCTCGCCCACGAACTGATCCCCTGTCAGGACAGGAGCTGTCCGGATTCCGAACACTCGGCGAATGGTTGCAGCATGTAGTTGAACGGTCACCATGAGTGTGACGCAACGCACACACGCAGTGTTCACAATGTGTGCAAGACTCATCCCAAGGAGTGAGATTCCCTTACTTTCCAAGGAGGTTCGCAACATGCGCACTCGGATCGCAGCTGTGATGATGACGGTGGCAGGGATCGCCGGGCTGACGGCAGGCCCGGCCATGGCCGCCACGGCAACGTCCGAGGCCGACACCGTGGCCTGCGCCACGGTGCTCAACCGCCCCTGCATCTCGCACCAGGCCGACGGCGCGGGCGTCGTCGGCATCGCCCAGGTCACGGCCGACCCCGCCCAGCTGACGGTCGTCAAGGTCGAGGTACGCACCCAGGCCGCCTGGGGCAGCCCGTGGGAGACCGCCGCCTCGGCCACCACCGTCAAGCTCGGCTCCGCCAAGGCCGTCACCCCGCGCGTCACCACCACCGACCTGCGGATCATCTGTGCCACCGCCGGTCCGGCGCTGGACGCGACCAAGCAGGTCACCACCTGTACCAGCCCGTTCTGACCGCCCGGCCCCTGACGGGCGGCATCCGCACCACCCGCACCACCCGCACCACCCGCACCATCCGCACCGCCGGGCAGTAGCCCCACGAACGAGCCGGGATCCCCGCCCGGCTCCGGGCCGGTCGCCGGGACCCCCGTTCCCGGCGACCGGCCCATCGGCGTTCACCGCCCGGAAGCACCCCGCGAGCACCGCGCGCCACCCCCCACGAGAGGAAGAGGACGAGGTGAGGCGCCGCCTCCGACCAGCCCCGGGTGGACCTGGGGCACCCGTTCACGGCAAACTGGTCTAGACCTCGGAGGTCTAGACCTCAGACTCGCCTCAGAACGGTGGACCCAGTATGGAAATCGTGATCGTCCCTGACGCCCCAGCGGCCGGCGAACTCATCGCCGCGGCGATCACCGATCTGCTGACCGACAAGCCCGACGCCCTGCTCGGCGTGGCGACCGGCTCGACCCCGCTGCCGATCTACCAGGCCCTCGCCGCGCGCGTCGGCGACGGCCGGCTGGACGCCTCCCGCGCCCGCGTCTGCCAGCTCGACGAGTACGTCGGCCTGCCCACCGGCCACCCGGAGTCCTACCGCTCGGTGGTGCTGCGCGAGGTCGTGGAGCCGCTCGGCCTGACCGAGGACTCCTTCCTGGGCCCGGACGGCAACGCCACGGACATCGCCGCCGCGGCCACCGCCTACGACCGCGCGCTGACCGAGGCCGGCGGCGTCGACCTCCAGCTGCTCGGCATCGGCACGGACGGCCACATCGGCTTCAACGAGCCCTGCTCCTCGCTCGCCTCCCGGACCCGGATCAAGACCCTGACCCGGCAGACCCGCGAGGACAACGCGCGCTTCTTCGACAGCATCGACGAGGTCCCGCACCACGTGATCACCCAGGGCATCGGCACCATCCTGGAAGCCCGCCACCTGGTCCTGCTCGCCACCGGCGAGGCCAAGGCCGAGGCCGTGGCCCTCTCCGTCGAGGGCCCGCTCTCCGCCGCCGTCCCCGCCTCGGCGCTCCAGCTGCACCCGCACGCCACCGTGGTCGTCGACGAGGCCGCCGCCTCCCGCCTCAAGCTCGCCGACTACTTCCGCGACACCTACGCGGCCAAGCCCGCCTGGCAGAAGCTCTGAGCACGTTCTGAGCGAACGCTGCTGAGCGCTGCCGCGCAGCCGTGACGGCCGGGGCGCCGGTCACCGATGGACTCGGTGAC
>NZ_BNBY01000021.1 GCF_014656195.1 Kitasatospora xanthocidica
CCGGGCCCGGGGAGCGCTCCCCGGGCCCGGCCTCCGTTCGGTCAGCCGAGGGCGGGGATGTCGTGGGTGGCGCAGTGGATGCCGCCCCCACCGGCGGCGATCGCGTCGATCTTGACCGGGACGATCTCCCGGCCCGGGAAGTACTGCTTCATGATCTGCTGCGCCCGCTCGTCGGCCCGGGCGTCGCCGAACTTCGGCAGGTAGACGCCCTTGGTGCCGATGTAGAAGTTCATGTACGAGGAGACGAAGGCGTCACCGCGCCCGGTGATCCTGTCCGGGTCCGGCTGCTGGAGCTCCACCACCTGCAGCTTCCTGCCGGTCGCGTCGGTGGCGTCCTTCAGGACCGAGCGGGCCTGGTCGGCCGAGCGGGACCAGACGTCCGGCGGGGTGCCCGGGAAGGCCTGGTCGAGCAGCACCACGCCGGGGGCGACGAAGCGGGTCAGGCAGTCGACGTGGGCGTCGGTGATGTCCTTGCCCTTGACGCCCGCCAGCCAGATCACCTTGGTCACGCCGAGCACCTTCCTGAGCTCCGCCTCGACCTGGTCCCGGCTCATGCCCGGGTTGCGGTTGTCGTTGACGACCGAGCTCTCGGTCACCATCAGGGTGCCCTGGCCGTCGGTCTCGAAGGAGCCGCCCTCGGCGACCAGCCGGGTCTCGATCCGCTCCACGCCGTACTTCGCCAGCACCGTCCGGGCGACCTTGGAGTCGTTGCCGCGCTGCTGCTTGCCGCCCCAGCCGTTGAAGTTGAAGTCGACGCCCTTGACCTTGCCGCCTTCCTCGACGAAGACCGGCAGGGTGTCCCGGGCCCACAGGTCGTCGACGGCGATCGGCACGACCTCGACGGCCGAGCCGCAGGCCTTCTGCGCGGCGTCCTTCTGCTCGGGGCGGGCCATCAGGACGACCGGCTCGCGCGCCGCGATGGCCTGGGCCAGGCCGGCCACGTCCCGGCGGACGTCCGCGAGCTGGTCGCCCCAGACGGACTCGGAGGCGGGCCAGGACATCACCGTGCGCAGGTGCTTGTCCCACTCGGCGCCGAAGCGGCGCGGGCCGGGGGTGCCGCCGGGCTGGGGCGGCACGGCGCCCTCCGGGTCCTCGATGCCGGTCGGGTCGCAGGCGGTGAGGCCGAGGGTGAGGGCGCCGACACCGAGGCCGGCACCGGCGAGGGAGCGCAGCAGGGTACGGCGGGGCAGGGCGTTGGTCATCCGGGAACTCCAGCTGAGGGTCTGGGCGGTGGACAGGATGTGCGGGGTGTTCAGGGCAGCGGCTCGTGCATGGTCGAGCAGTGGATGCCGCCGCCCCCGGCCATCAGGCGGTCGACGTCGAGCTGCACCACCTCGCGGCCGGGGAACGCCGCGGCGAGCGCGTCCCGGGCCGCGGCGTCCTTGTGGGCGTCGCCGAACTGGGCGGTGATGACGCCGCCGTTGACGAGGTGGAAGTTGAGGTAGGAGTCGACGAACTTGGAGCTGCGGGAGCGGACGGTGTCCGGGCCGTGCACGGGGACGACCTGGAGCCTGCGCCCCCGGGCGTCGGTGGCGGCGGAGAGGATCGCGAACTGCTCGCGGGCGTCCCGCGCCCAGGCGTCGTTGCGGTCGGGCGGCGGCAGCTGCACCATCACCACGCCGGGGCGGATGAAGCGGGAGGTGACGTCCACGTGGTCGTCGGTGATGTCCTGGCCCTTGATGCCCGGCAGCCAGATCATGGTGTCGGCGCCGTAGGCCTCCAGGACGGCCTCCTCGATCTCGTCCCGGCTCATGCCGCGGTTGCGGTTCTTGTTGACCAGGCTGCTCTCGGTGGCCATCACCGTGCCGTCGCCGTCGGTCTCGATCGCGCCGCCCTCGCCGACGAAGTCCGCGTAGCTGTGGCGCAGGCCCCGCCGGGTGGCGATCAGCTCGGCGGCCCGGGCGTCGTCGTGGTGCACCTGCTTGTTGCCCCAGCCGTTGAAGTTGAGGACGACGGCGTCCAGGCCGCCGTAGCCGTCCCGGCGGAAGACCGGCGCGATGTCGCGCATCCAGAGGTCGTCGGTGGGGACGGCGGTGATCACCTCCACCCGGGGGCCGCACCGGTCCTGGGCCTTGCCCGCGGTCCAGTCGTCGGGGGCGCACATGACCACCGGCTCGAACTCGGCGATCGTCCGGGCGATCAGGGCGATGTCCTCCTGGACGCCGCCCAGCCGCAGGCCCCACACGCCCCGGCGGGAGGGCCAGGACATCCAGGTCCGCGCGTGCGGGACGTCGTCCGCCGGCACCCAGGGGTACGGCTCGGTGGAACGGTCATCGCGGTAGTGGGTCATGAGGGCCTCCAGATCGTGCGACGGTGCCGGGAGGGGTGCATGGCCGCCAGGTCCACTCTTCGCGCCGGGGCAGACCGGCGCACCACGGGGGAGGGACCGGCGGGAGCGCCCCGCCTGCCCGTTCAGGCTCGCACTGACTGAAAAGTCAGTCAAACTCGCGGGCGTGGCGTCACGCATCCTCGACCCCGAGGGTGCGGAGCGTGACGCCGACCGGCGCAAGCGTGGGGATTCCGTGCGGATTCCGCGTGACCGGGAACCGGTCCTGGCCGCCGAAAACGCGGGATCCGGCCCAGGAGGCGGACCCGGCTCAGGAGCCGAGCCGGGCCACCTCGGCGTCGATCGCGTCGGCCAGCAGCGTCCGGGCGTGCGCCAGCGGGAGGCTGCCGCTGAGCCAGCGGGTGCTCAGCCCCTCCAGCAGCGCGGTCAGCCGCTCCGCCGCACCGGCCAGCGCGACCGCCGAGGACATCGGCCGCACCACGCCGAGCAGTTCGGCGATCTCCTGCACCCAGATCCGGGTGGCCCGCGCCAGGTCCTCGCGCAGCGTCTCGTCGAACACCGCGCTCGCCCGCAGCTCACCCCAGGCGGTGCTGTTCTCCCGCACCTCGACGGTGTCCTGGAGCTCCAGCAGCAGCGTCTGCTCCAGCTCCTCACGCGGAGTCGGCGGCGGCGCGTCGGCGGGGCGCTCGGTCGTGTAGCGCTCCGCCCGGTCGTTGATGAACTCCAGGGTCTGACGGAGGATCCCCGTACGGTCCTTGAAGTGGTAGTAGATGAGCGCGGTCGACACACCCGCCTCGGCCGCGAGCTCTTCCACCCGCAGCCCGCGCACGCCGCGCCGGGCGATCACCCGTGCCGCTGCTTCCAGGATCGACGTTTTACGACTGGCCACGATCGACCACCTTACCCGGGCACCCCGGCACGATCGGCACCGCGTCTGAGGACCCGGTCAGCCGGGGCGCGTGGAGACGGCGGCCGGACGGGGTGTCGGTGGCCCGGCGGACGGGAAGATCCCCGCTGCCCGTACGGTGCCCCTGCCCCTGCCCCTGCTGCGATCGGATGCCCGGCCTTGGACTCCCTGCTGCTCTCCCGCCGCGACCTCGACTTCCTGCTGCACGACTGGCTGGACGTCACCGCGCTGACCAGGCGCGCCCGCTTCGCCGACCACGACCGGTCCACCTTCGACGCGGTGCTGGACCTCAGCGAGACCGTCGCGACCCGGCACTTCGCCCCGCACAACAAGAAGAACGACGCCGAGGAGCCGCGCTTCGACGGCGAGCGGGTGCACCTCGTCCCGGAGGTGGCGCAGGCCCTGGCGGTGCACGCCGAGGCCGGCTTCATCGGCGCGGCCATGGACGAGGAGATCGGCGGGCAGCAGCTGCCCCACGTGGTCGCCAACGCCTGCCGGGCCTGGTTCCAGGCCGCGAACATCGCCACCGCCTCGTACCCGCTGCTCACCGTCGGCAACGCCAACCTGCTGCTGGCGCACGGCAGCCGGGAGCAGGTCGACACCTATGTGCGGCCGATGGTCGAGGGCCGCTTCTTCGGCACCATGTGCCTGTCCGAGCCGCAGGCCGGCTCCTCGCTGGCGGACATCACCACCCGGGCGGTGCCGCAGCCGGACGGCGGCTTCCGGCTCTTCGGCACCAAGACCTGGATCTCCGGCGGCGACCACGAGCTCGGCGAGAACATCGTCCACCTGGTGCTGGCGAAGATCCCCGGCGGTCCGGCGGGGGTGAAGGGCATCTCGCTCTTCATCGTGCCCAAGTTCCTGGTCCGCCCGGACGGCACGGCGGGGGAGCGCAACGACGTGGTGCTCGCCGGCCTCAACCACAAGATGGGCTACCGCGGCACCACCAACGCCCTGCTCAACTTCGGCGAGGGCCGGCACACCCCCGGCGGCGCCCCGGGCGCGGTGGGCCACCTGGTCGGCGAGGCCCACCACGGGCTCGCGTACATGTTCCACATGATGAACGAGGCCCGGATCGGCGTCGGCCAGGGCGCCACCGCCCTCGGCTACACCGGCTACCTGCACGCCCTCGACTACGCCCGCACCCGCCCGCAGGGCCGCCCGCTCGGGGGCAAGGACCCGGCCGCGCCGCAGGTGCCGATCATCGAGCACCCGGACGTGCGCCGGATGCTGCTCGCGCAGAAGAGCTACGTGGAGGGCGCGCTCGCCCTCGGCCTGTACTGCAGCCGGCTGCTCGACGAGGAGGCCACCGCCGAGCGGGAGGACGACCGCGCCCGGGCCCACCTGCTGCTCGACGTCCTGACGCCGATCGCCAAGAGCTGGCCCTCGCAGTGGTGCCTGGCCGCCAACGACCTCGCCATCCAGGTCCACGGCGGCTACGGCTACACCCGGGAGTACGACGTCGAGCAGTTCTACCGCGACAACCGGCTCAACCCGATCCACGAGGGCACTCACGGCATCCACGGCCTCGACCTGCTCGGCCGCAAGGTCGTCATGGACGGTGGCGCCGGGCTGCGGCTGCTCCTCGACACCCTGGCGGAGACCACGCTGCGGGCCCGGGCCGCCGGGGGCGAGGCCGCCGGGCTCGCCGATCGGCTGGACGCGGCTGCGGCCCGGGTGGCCAGGACCACCGCCGTGCTCTGGTCCACCGGGGACCCGGCGACCGCGCTGGCCAACGCCACCGTCTACCTGGAGGCCGTCGGCCACGTGGTGCTGGCCTGGATCTGGCTGGAGCAGTACCTCGCCCTCGGCGGCGGCACGGACGCCTTCCGGGAGGGCAAGCGGCAGGCCGCCCGCTACTTCTTCACCGTCGAACTCCCGCGCACCGGGCCGCAGTTCGACCTGCTGGACAGTCTGGACCGGACCGCCGCGGAGTGCCGCCCCGAGTGGTTCTGAGGAACCGGTGCCCCACCCTGGCCGCCGCCTCCCCGGATCGGCGGCGGCCCCGGGTTGCCCTCAACGATGATCTTTGTACTGATCGTCATCACCACCGTGGTGGCGGCCTGGTCGCTGGTCGCCGGACGGCTGGAGACGTGGCACGTCCGGGCGCCGCTGGTACTGGTGCTCGCGGGGGTCCTCACCGGGGTGTTCACCCACAGCCACCTCGCCGCCACCATCAACTCCGAAGTCGCCCAGCACGTGGCCGAGGTCATCCTGGCCGTCCTGCTGTTCGTCGACGCCACCGAACTGCCCGGCGGACGGCTGTTCGGCAACGACCCCGCCTCGGTGGCCCGGGTGCTGCTGGTGGCGATGCCGCTGAGCCTGCTGGCGATGGTCCTGCTCGGCGCGCTGGGACCGCGCGGCACCACCTCCATCGTGTTCGGCCTGCTGGCCTTCAACGGCCTCCCGGACGGGCTCTACGCCGTCCTCGCCCTGGACACCATGACGCTCACGGTGGCCGGCAGCGTGGTGCTCCACGGGGCCGGCTGGGTGGCCATCGCCCGGCTCCTGCACGGCCCGGCCCCCGCCGCCGAGGCCGGCGGTGCCGCCGGGGCCGGTGCGGAGGCCGCGCCGGCCGCGGGCCGGGAAGACGGGAAGGGCGCCGGATGAGAGGCTCGTCCCCATGGAACAGCGTGTACTCGGCCGCACCGGACGGCCCGTATCGATCATCGGACTCGGCACCTGGCAGCTCGGCGCGGACTGGGGGGACGTCCGGGAGGAGGACGCCCTGGCCGTGCTGGAGGCCTCCGTGGCGGACGGCGTCACCCTCTTCGACACCGCCGACGTCTACGGCGACGGCCGCAGCGAGCGGCTGATCGGCCGCTTCCTCAAGGAACGCCCGGACGCGGAGGTGTTCGTCGCCACCAAGTTCGGACGCCGGGTCGAGCAGCGGCCCGAGCACTACCGCCTCGACAACTTCCGCGCCTGGGCCGACCGTTCCCGGGCCAACCTGGGCGTCGACCGGCTCGACCTGGTGCAGCTGCACTGCCCGCCGACGCCGGTCTACTCCTCGGACGAGGTGTTCGACGCCCTGGACACCCTGGTGGCCGAGGAACGGATCGCCGCGTACGGGGTGAGCGTGGAGACCTGCGCGGAGGCGCTGACCGCGATCGCCCGCCCGGGCGTCGCCAGCGTGCAGATCATCCTGAACGCCTTCCGCCTCAAGCCGCTGGAGCGGGTGCTGCCCGCCGCCGAGGCGGCCGGGGTCGGGATCCTGGCCCGGGTGCCGCTGGCCTCGGGGCTGCTCTCCGGCCGCTACAGCGAGCGCACCGTCTTCGCGCCCGACGACCACCGCAGCTACAACCGCCACGGCGAGGCCTTCGACCAGGGCGAGACCTTCTCCGGGGTGGACTTCGCGACCGGCGTCGAGGCGGCCGCGGAGTTCGCCGCCCTCGCCCCGGAGGGCGCCACCGCGGCGCAGACCGCGCTGCGCTGGATCGTCCAGCAGTCGGGGGTGACGACGGTGATCCCCGGCGCCCGCAACGTGGCGCAGGCCCGCGCCAACGCGGCCGCCGCCGAGCGGGCGCCGCTGCCGCCCGCCACCCTGGCGGCCGTGCGGGAGCTCTACGACCGCCGGATCCGGCCGCAGGTGCACGACCGCTGGTGACGGCGGTGCGCGTACGCCCGTGACGTCCCGGCGGCGCGGTGGTGCGGTGGCGCGGTGGCGCGGCGGCGTCAACCCGCGCCGCCGGGACGGGTGGTGAGGTCGAGGAAGCGGTCGCGGTCGGGCAGGGTGGCCGGCAGCGGGTAGTCCAGCAGGACGTGCAGGTTGCAGGCGGCGAGGACGTAGGAGTGCAGCAGCAGGTCCGCGGTGCGGTCGGCGCCGAGCTTGCGCAGCACGGTCGGGGTGGTGCGGCTCCTGGTCGCGAGCTCGTCCCAGCGGGCACGCCGGCCCGGGTCGTCGCCCAGCAGCTCCAGCACCTCCTTGGCCCGGGCGGCCCGGGCGGCCCGGTCCGCGTCGTCGGCCCCGGCACCCCCGCCGGCCGCGTCGGCCGCGCGCGCGTACGCGTCGGCCACCCGGTACGGCGACTGCGCGATGTGGACCAGCGCACCGGTCGGCCCGCCGGTCAGCCCGGCCCGGGCGGACCACCGGACCAGCTCACTGCGCCGCAGGCTGGTGCCGACGTCGTACATCACGCTCTTGATCCGGACCAGCGCGAGCAGTTCGCCGACCGCGGGGACCCACGAGGAGCGGAACGGCTTCCAGGTCATTCCGGCCGAGGCGTTGACCACGACGATCTCGTCCAGCTCGTAGTCGACCTGCGGGTGGTCGGGGCGCCGCACCCGCTCGGCCAGCCCCACCAGCCACTGGTCGGCCATGTTGTCGTACACCCCGCCGTCGGTGAGCACCAGGTCGGCGGCCGGCCCGGCGGGCCCGGCCGACGGCGGGAAGCGGTGGCGGGCCGTGGGGAGCCGGCGGACGGCGAAGGCGCCCGGCAGACAGGCCGAGGCCTGGACCGCCGTGGACAGCGGGAGACCGCCCGGCACGCCGGTGCCGAAGCGGAACCCGTAGACGAACCCGGGCGAGAAGTAGAAGTGGTCGCCGCTCTGCAGCTCGGTGGTGCAGAAGACGTGGTCGACGGAGCGTCGCACGGCGGAGAGCTCCGTCGGGCGGCCGTCGCGGTGGAAGAACGTCCCGGCCAGCGCCCGGTCCACGACGGCGCTGCGCCGCCCGAACACCGCCAGCGCCCCGACCAGGAGCAGCAGCCCCGCGCCCAGCAGCACACCGGCGAGCAGCCGCAGACCGTCCACGGCCGTGACCACGACCCCGGCGAGCAGGGTGGCCAGTGCCAGTGCGGCGAGGGCGAACAGCGAGCGCACGTACCGGTTGGTCGACGGCCCCCAGAAGAACAGGCCGGTACGGGCGCAGTGGTGCACCAGCGGGCGGACCCGCTCGGCGAACCCCTCGCCCGGGTCCTGCCGGTAGTCGGTCTCGTGGGCGACCACCCCGTTGGCGACCGAGCCGCCGGACACCGAGGAGATCGCCACCACGTCCTTGTTCCGGCCCTGGTCGGCGAGGTACAGCAGGGCGCCGAGGCCCCACATGGTGGCGCGGTAGCCACCGCCGGACAGGGCGACTCCGATGCGGGCCATGACTCAGACCTCCACGGTCGTGCCGACCGCCGACGTCGCCGGGTAGACCGCGGTGTAGCGGCGCTCCTGCTGGAGCGCGGCGTCGGCCCAGGGTTCCGTCGTCGGGCTGCGGTAGTTGAAGACGATCTCGGCGGCCCCGGCGCCGCGGCTCCCGGCCGTGATCATCCGGTCGACCGCCGCCTTGTCGGGGTGCTTGAAGACGGCGCCGTTGGTCGAGACGAGGAAGCGGCGGGTGTCCAGCCGGGACAGCAGGCCGTCGGTGTTGTTGGCCGCGCTGCCGTGGTGCGGGACCTTCAGGGCGTCGACCGTCACCGTGTCGCCGCCGCGCTGCGCCATCAGCCGGTCCAGACCTCGCCCGAGCACGTCCCCGTGGCTGTCGCCGGTGAGCAGCAGCCGGTGCCCGTCGTGCTCCAGCAGGAAGGCGATGCTGGAGCCGTTGGGGATCGAGGCGTCCGGCCGCTCGCCGCCGAGCAGGTCGTGGGCCAGGCCGCGCAGCCGTTTGCTCTCGGCCAGCAGGGCCAGGGCCTGGTCGGGGTTGCCGGGGGTCATGCCGAGGCCGCGCACCGTCTTTCCCCATTCCCCCATCAGCTTGTCCAGCTCGGGGCGACCGGGGGAGAGCAGGGTCGCCCGGGCGCCGCCGGGCAGTTCGGCGGTCGGCAGGTCCCCGGTAGCGGGGAGACAGAGGGCGTGCGGCGGGTCGCCGGGCGGGGACTTCCCGAAGGAGGCGTTCCAGGACAGCTGCTGGCGGTCGATCATCGCCTGGACCATCTCGCCCTGGGCGGGGCCGAGCAGGTCGGCCTCCTCGAAGATCTGCGGCCAGCCGTTGAACCACACGTCGTCGATGGCCAGGCCGAGTTTGGGGCGGTCCAGCAGGAGGCGCACGACGCCCTCGATGTGGTCGGCGTCCACATGGGTCACGACCAGGACGTCCAGGTGGCGGCTGCCGGCCGGCAGCGCCTTCACCTTCTCGAAGACCGCCCGGTAGACCGTGCTCGGGCCGCCGTCGACCAGCATCCGGTGGACGTCCGTACCGCTGCCGGGCCACTCGACCCACAGCGCGTCGCCGTGCGCGGCGGGCAGCATCTCGATGGTGATCACGGCGTGCCTCCCGGTGGAGTGTCGGTGACGGCCCCCCGGTTGCCGACCAGCCAGCGGGCGTCACCGAAGGCCACCACCGCCATGGCGAGCGTGCAGCCCCTGAGCAGCAGCTGCCGCCGGATGTCGCGTACCAGCTCGCCGATGCTCAGGTCCTGGCGGGTGTTCCCGGCGAGCATCCCGCCGGCGATGCTCGCCATCACCGTCGCCTGGCGGCCGAGAGTCGGGACGAGCGTCCCGACCACCACCGGGGCGCTCTTCTCCAGGAACCGCGCCGCCACGTTCTGCCAGCTGATGTCCTCCTGCGCGGTGTTGCAGCCGAGCAGCATGACCACCGGGCCGACCTCGTGGTCGTGCCGGTCGGAGACGATGTGCCGGCGGTCGATCAGGAGCGACGGCAGCTCGCTCTGCTTGCCGATCACCAGGACCGGGATGCCTCCGGCGTCATGGGTGTTGTGGGGAACGGCCAGCAGCAGCGGGGGGCCTTCCGCCTCGACCACCGTCAGCCAGTGCCGCCAGCTCTCGGCCCGGTGCAGGGCGGTGTCGCCGAGGGAGGCCAGCAGGGCTCCGACGGCCTGGTCCAGGTCGGGCTTACGGCACTTCCGGCTCGCCGCGAACAGGGCGCTGTCGACCGGGCGCAGGGTGCTGCGGGTGCCCTGCGGGGCCTGTTCCACCACGGTGCGGTCGAGCCCGGCGCGTTCCACCCGGCGCTCGATCACCATCCGCAGACCCCAGAAGCCGAGCGGGCAGATCGTCCGGTGGCCGTGCTCGGGACCGCCGTCGGACGCGCAGCAGGCGCAGGTGCCGGTCTCCAGGCCCTGCCGCCACCCGGCGCAGAGGGCAGCGGTGTCGAGGGGATAGCCGTGGTCGTAGACGAACTCCAGCGGCCAGAGCTCGGCCGCCTCGGTCGAGACCAGCTGCAGCGCGACGGCGTCCTTCAGGTCGCCGAACCCCGAGTCGTCCAGCTTGCGGTAGAGGGCGCTGCCCTGTTGGGCGAGGCCGAGGAGCAGCCGGAGCGGGGCTGGTGCGTCGGGCCCGACGGCGGCGGCGTCCTTGTTCACGGAGTCACCGAGCAGTTCCCGGACCCTGGCCCGGAACGTGCCGAGCTCCGAGATCCGCACCCGGTTGTTCTCCCCGACGCCGACCACCAGTTCGCTGTCGCTCTCGATCCGGATCGTCTCCGAGCGGGTCGCCGCGGCCTGGTCGGGCTGGGGCTGCGGCGCGGCGAGCACGTCGAAGGCCTCGGTGTTGACCGCGATCTCCCGTCCGTCGACCGCCTCGTCGGACGTGGCGACGGGGCCGGTGATCACCAGCCGCTGCAGCTGGCGCTTGCGGTAGAAGACGCGGGCCGTGCAGCGGATCGTCCGCTCCCGCGCGCGGACCTCGACCGGGAAGACGGCCTCGCTGGACGCGCCGCGCGGCGGCAGGAAGATCTTCACCGGATCGTGGAGGGAGGCCTCGTCCCGCTCCTCGTCGAAGGTGACCGTGAGCCGCGCCGCCCCGCCCTTGAACTCCAGGCCCTGCTCGGGAAAGGCAGCCGTCGTCCGCCGCCACTCGGCGCTCTCCGGCCCCACCCGGATATGGATGTCGTTGGTCGCGTCGGGACGGAAGGCGTGCCGACGTGGGGTGCCCGTACCTCCGTCGGTGACGGACGCCTGGAGGTAGCGGTCCTCGGCGGGGGCGGTCGCCGCCTGGGCACTGCGGACCTTCCGGCCGGCGGCCGTCTTCTCGCTGAGCCTCGGCCGGGCGGACCGGACGGCGGCGCCGAGGCGGCTCCCGGCCTGGCTGAGGACCCTGGCGGCGCCCCGCAGCCGGCCGGAGGGCCTGGAGAAGCCGGACCCCTCCCCGCCGAGGTAGGCATCCGATGGCGCCGGAGGGAGGTTCGGCAGCGGGGGATTCGCGGTCCCACCGGCCGGTGTGTCCCTGAGCGCCGCGTGGAACTCCATTTCGTAGGGGTGGACCACCGTCAGCCAGGAGCCCGCGTGGTCGGCCGCCTCGTCGAGGGCGGGGTTCTCGCTGAGACTGCGGACGAACCGGGCGAGCCAGTCGGCGGCGTCGGTGTCCGAGAGGTCCGCGACGACCCAGCCGGTGGCGTCGAGGTGGCGCGCGGTCACCGCGAGTCGGGCCAGTTGGTGCGGATCGGGCAGCTGGGGGGCGCACCAGACCAGACCGGTGACACTGAGGCCGCTGTCGGTCGACAGCGTGTCGAGGTCGGCGGTGTCGGAGACGGCCAGGAGGTCGCAGTCCTCGTCCGGTTCGCCGAGGGGGTGCGCGTCGATCCCTCGCGCGACTTCCTGGGCAAGGCCGCCGAACAGCTCCTCGGCGGCCTGCGGGGTGACGGCGCGGACCCGCAGCGGCCACTGCCAGTTCGGCTCCGGCCGCAGGGTGTGGTCCGCGATGACGATTGCGCCGATCTCGGGGCGCGCCTGCGCCAACCGCGTCATCAGCACGTGCCGCTTCGTGCGCGGCACCCCGTACAGGGCCAGCCGCACCGGATCGGGGTCGCGCTCCGCGGCCTCGACCCAGCTCCGGCTCAGGTCCGTCTGCAATGCGGCGTCCGCGGTGAGCCGGGCCAGGAGATCAGGAGACCAGCGCCAACGCCAGGGCCGCCCCGCATCCGGCGGCTCGATCGAGTCGCGCCCGCCTCCGACCCGCCGGTCCAGCACGCCCGCCGCCGCGAGGGCCTCCGGGGCGATGGAGCGGAGGTCGTACTGCTGTGCCATGGGAGACCTCGGCAAGGACTCCGGGGGAGGTCGGCCACCGCTCAGGTCGCTCTCCCGGCCCCTCCACTCTGCCACGGATCGGGCGCAGCGGGGAGGGCGACCGGCTGGTGCTGTGACCACGAACGTTCACGGTGGCGGCTGCCACGCCATGGGCCGTTCCGGGCGCACGGCGTGGAGCATCCGCAGGCTCCGTTTCAGGCGCCCAGCTCGACCGCGCGGTGTACGTCGGCGGCGTAAGCCTCGGGCTGTTCCCAGGCTGCGAAGTGGCCGCCGGCACGGTGTTCCACGTAGTCGCAGACGTTCAGGAACGCCTCGGCGTAGCTGCGCGGCTCCGGCTTGGTGTCGCGCGGGAACACGGAGAGCACGGTCGGAGTGTCGATCCGGTCAGGGAGGACGGCCGGTTCGACATAGGTGGTGAAGGATGTGCCGATCGTGCCGGTGACCCAGTAGGCGGTGACCCAGGTGAGAAGGTCGTCCGGCGTGAAGGCCGACTCGTCGGACCAGGACTCCAGTTTCTCGATGATCCAGGCCGCGAGGCCGACGGGTGAGTCGCCGAGGGCGACGGCGAGTGTGTTCGGCCGCGTGGACTGCTCCGCGATGTACCCGCCCTCGGTCCGGAACCACTGCGCCGACCGGCGGAGGTAGGCCGCCGCGTCGGGCGCGAGCTTCGCCGGGTCCGCCGTGAGCGCACGCTGCGGGGCGATGTTCGTGAGGTGCAGGGCGGCCACCCGGTCCGGGTGTTCGGCCGCGAGGAGTTCCGCGACGGTGCCACCCACATCGCCGCCGGACACCGTGTACCGCGAGTAACCGAGTTCGTCCAGAGCGTCCGCGACGATCCCGGCGATCCGGTTGACGGACATGCCGGGAGTGGTGAGCGGGGGCGCGAACGGGAAGCCCGGCAGTGCGGGAACCACCACGTGCATGTCCGCGAGCAAGGGCAGGACACGCTCGAACCGCAACACCGAGTCCGGCCAGCCATGGAGCAGCACGACAACCGGAGCACCGGGACTCGCGGACCTCTGGTGGATCACCCGCAGGTCGGTGTCGCCTGCCCGCACCGTCGCCCAGGGGAACTCGCTGATGCGGCGCTCGTGCACGCCCCAGTCGTACCCGTTCACCCAGCGTTCGAGCAGTTCGTCGAGGTGGGTGCCGCCGATGCCGCGCGTCCCGTCGTCACTCCACGGGGTCGCGACACGCCGCGTTCGCCGGAGTCGTTCCCGCATCTCGTCATTCATGTGTATCAGCGTACACATGATGTGTATGCTCGTACACATGAATTCGCGCAATGCTGCCGCCACCAGGCAGCGGATCCTGGAACACGCGCAACGCCAGTTCGCCCAGCACGGGTACGCGGCGATCACGGTCAAAGGCGTGGCCGACGCGGCCGGGGTGTCGCCCAACCTCATCACGCGCTACTTCGGCGGCAAGGACGGCCTTTTCCTGGCGGCAGCCCGGGTGGAGATCCCGGTCTCCACCTCCTTCGACGGCGACCGTTCCGCGCTGGGTTCGCGCCTTGCGGCGAGCATCGTCCAGCGCTGGTTCGGCGCACCCGGAGAGGATCCACTGCTCGTGCTGCACCGCGCGTCCGGCGAACGCCCGGAGGCAGCGGAGGCGCTGGCCGCCTTCCTCGACACGCACTCACTGGAGCCGCTGCACCGCTACCTGCGCGACAGCGGCCTGGACGACGCGGACGCCCGCAGCCGAGCCGCAGCGATCGACGCCTTCGTGCTCGGCGTCTCGACCCGCCGCCGGGTCCTACGTTCCGAACTCGGCGACCCCGCCGATCTCCAAGCCTGGCTGAGCGCCACCATCCAACGCCTCGCCGACGGGTGAGCACGACAGCAAGAAGTACTGGGACTCCGCTTCCGGTCAGCACCTGCGGTGCGGTCGTCGGCGTCTGTCCGACCATCGCGGTCACGGTACTGGCAGGCTGAAGGTCGAACGGTCGACCACCGTCGGCCAGGGGCCGCCGGGGGCCGGCCGGTTCGCCGTGAGGCCGTGGCGTTCGGCCAGTACGCCCGCCTGGAAGCGGCTCTCGGCGCCCAGCGCGCTGTACAGGCCGGCGATGTGGCGGCGGCAGTTGCGCAGGGAGAGGCCGAGCCGGCGGGCGATGACCTCGTCCTTCAGCCCGTCGGCCAGCAGCCGCAGGATGGTGGTGCGCAGTTCGTCGGAGACGGCGCGGGCGGCGGCCGGTCCGCTGCGGAAGGCGGCGCCCTGGTGCCAGAGCGTCTCGAAGGAGTCGGCGAGGTGGGCCACCACGGAGGGCTGGGTCACCAGGACCAGTCCGGCGGCCCGTTCACGCTCCGGCAGGAAGACGCACTCCCGGTCGACGACCAGCATGGCGCCGCAGCTCTCCCCGGTGGTCCGTACCTCGGCGCCGACGCCCGCGGCGGTCCGGGCCTGGTGCTGGGTGGTGAGGTGGAACCGGGCGGGGTGCTGGTGGACGATCCGGGTGCGTGAGGCGGGCCGGCCGCGGGGGAGTCCGGTGAGCACCAGCTCGGCCAGCGCCGCGCCGGTCGGGTCGCCGCCGGGGCAGCAGAGCGAGACTTCGCGGGCTCGCGCCAGCCGCTCGCGGACCGCCGTGCGCGCCGCCGTCGGATCGAGGGCGTCGTGGTGGATCCTGGGGGCGGGGGCGGTCTCCGGGGCGGGGTCGATGGAGAACCGGGTGTCCATTCCGTGGCTCCCTTGGTGGGGGTCGGGGGACGGCTCCCGCTGGGTGGGGGAGCTCGGGGAGTGCCGGTGGCCGGGCCGGGCGCGGTGAACGCGGCGCGGACCCTTCTCCGTTCTTTCCTGGCACCCCTCGTGACAGCCGGGGCGATCCGCACCGTGTCCGGTGTTCGGTGCGATGTCCTGGCGGCTGTTCGATAGTCGCCACCGCGGGCGGCGGACGCCAAGGGCCGGAGGGTGACAGGAAGATGTTGGCCGACTGAGGAGGGGTGGATGAATCCGACCAATGCGGGCACGGTTCGGCCGTCGGGGCGTGCGGCGCTGCTCGATCACGAGGCCCGGCTGGTCTACGAGTGGGCGGTGCGGCACCGGGGGTTCGAGCCCGCCGACCGGGGGCGGATCGCCGACGAGCTCGGGCTCACCGAGGCGCAGTGCCGGCGGGCCGTCGACCTGCTGGTGGCGCTCTGCCTGCTGGTCCAGCGTCCGGGGGAGGGGCCCGGCCGCCTCGCGGCGGTCGGCCCGGAGGCGGCCGCGGCGCGGCTGACCGGGCAGGCGGAGGCCCGGTTGCGGGTCGAGGAGGCCGAGTTGGGCCGCCGCCAGGCCGAACTGGCCAGGCTGCGCGCCGAGGTGGCCTCGCTGGAACCGGTGTACCACTCGCAGGGCGGCGGCTCGGACGGCTCGGTCCGGCTGCTGGAGGACCGGCACGTGGTCCGTTCGGCCCTCGACTCGGTGCTGGGCGCCGCGCGGGAGGAGGTGCTGGCGGTCCAGCCGGGCGGCGGGCATCCGAGAGCGGCCCTGGTGGAGGCGCTGCCCCGGGACCTGGACATGCTGGAGCGGGGCGTCCGGCTGCGGTGCGTCCACCAGCACCTGACCCGCTTCGACCACCCGACCCGCTCCTACACGGAACTGGTCATCGCCGCGGGGGCGGAGATCCGGACCAGGGCCGAGGTGCCGGGCCGGCTGGTCGTGGTGGACCGGACGACGGCCCTCGTACCGGCCCGGCCGGCCGGCGGCGCGGCGCTGCTGGTCCGGGAGCCGTCCCTGGTGGCGTACTTCGTCCGGCTCTTCGAGCACGAGTGGAGCCAGGCCGTTCCGTACGACACCGCGCAGACCGCGGTCCGTACGGTGTCCCGCGACGTGGAGGACGTGATCGCCGTGCTCCTCGCGGCGGGGGAGAAGGACGACACGATCGCGCGCCGGCTGGGCATGTCGACCCGCACCTGCCGGCGCCACATCGCCGAGCTGCTGCAGCGGCTCGGCGCGCAGAGCCGGTTCCAGGCCGGGGTGCTGGCCGAGCGGGAGGGGCTGACCTTCCCGGCGGACGTCACGGCGCCCTGCTGACACCGGCGGGCGCGCGGGGCGGGGGATGAGCCGGGACGGGCGGCTGCCCGCCGGGTGGGGCCGGCGGGCAGCGACGTCGTCGACCGGGCGGTCGGTCCCGGGCGCCGTCAGGGCCGGGGGAAGTCCGTGAGGCCGGGCAGCGGCACCGGGCCGAGCACCGCCTCGTGCAGGGCGGTCAGGATCCCGGCGGCGCCGGTGGCGAGGTCCGCCGGGAGCCGCATCGAGCGGCGGCCCGGGGATGCCGGGCCACCCCGGTGGTTCATCACCTGCGACTCCAGCAGGCGCAGCTGGCGGTCGGCCTCGGCCGGGTGCCCGGTCCGCAGCAGGTGCAGCAGCAGCCCGGCCCGGCCCTCGAACAGGCCGGGCGCGGCGACAAGGTCGGGCGCGGTGACCGGGTCGGGCCGGCAGGAGAGTGCGGCGGCCGCCAGCGCCTCGGCTAACCGGGCGGGCAGCCGGTCCGGGCCGGTGCGCAGGGCCAGTTCGGCGATCAGGCCCGCGGTGCCGACACCGCCCGCCGCCAGGTACGGGAGCTTGCGGTGGTAGCGGTCCTCGACCAGGACGAGCATCCCGTCGCTGAGGCCGGCGCCGTTGTCGACGCCGTCGAGTTCGCGGCCCAGCGCCGTCTCGGCCGCCGTGAGCCAGCCCGGGTCGCCGGTGTGCCCGTGCAGCCGCAGGAACAGCGCGGCCTGCCCGCTCCAGCCGTCCAGCAGGCCGCGCAGCCGCGGCGCGGGCTCCTCCCGGGCCAGCTCGTGCCCGAGCGCCAGTGCCCAGGTGGCGAGGCCGCGCCGGCCGACCGCCTCGGCCAGGTCGAGCAGTCCGAGCGCGAGGCCGGCCCGTCCGGAGCCGAGCCCGGGGTCGGTCGGCGGTTCGGCGGCGATCACCCGCTCGATCAGTGCGCAGGCCGCCGCCCGCCGGCCCAGCCGGGCGAGCGCCCAGGCGATGCCGGTCAGTCCGTCGTACAGTCCGGGCGGCAGGTCCGGCGCGGCGGCGGCGCGGGCCACCAGCCAGTCGACGTGCTCGGCCGGGGCTGGGCGGCCGCAGGCGTGCAGCGCGTACAGCACGCCGGCCGCGCCGTAGGCGAGGCCGAGTCCGCCGTGGCCGGGGTCGAACTGCTGGACGTCATTTGGGAAGAGACGGTCCGTCCGGTCGGGCGTGGCCGTCGCCAGGATGCCGTCCGCCAGCGAGTCCAGTACCGGGCGCCAGGCCTCGGTGTCCGACGCCGGGGCCTTCGGCCAACTCTCGTGCGGAGGTGTGGAGTTGCGCTCGGCGGCGGCGGTGAACCGTCCGTCCGGGCGCTCGGCGCGGGCGGGGGCGTGGTGGCGCGGCGGGTCGGTGAGGCGGTGGCGCTCGGAGCGGTCGTCCACGGTGCCCGCCTCAGCCCGCGGTCCGCGGCCGGGGGCCGCCCGCGCCCGGTCCGGCGGCCGCCCGGGTGTCGGATGTCGTCGTCATGGGTGCCCCCCTGCTTGCAGTGGATCCCGCCGGTCGCGGGCTGCTTCCGACCCTGCCACCCGCCGTCCGCGGGGTCGACGGCCCCGATCCGCCACCTTCGTGCCAAGGGGGGTGGGGGATGTGCCGGTCGTCGGCGCGCCCCTTCGGCTCGCGGGCCGGGCGTGGGGCCGGGGCAAAGGTTTGGCGGGCGGGCCGGGGAATCTTGTATGGTTCCTGGCGAATCATCCAGAGGGGTGGAGGGACCGGCCCTACGAAGCCCCGGCAACTCCCCGTTCGACCCGGCGTCCGAAGTACGCGCCGTGCCGTCCGGGTCAGTGCCAACTCCGGCCTGTCGCCACTGTGGCGCGGGAAAGATGAGGAGACACGGTGCTCTCTGTGCTGTCCTTCGCCCGGGCGCTTCCCGCCCCGGCCCTTTCGCGTACCCGTCTCGTGCCCGGCGCAGGCTCTCGGCCGACTTCCCCGGCCCGTCCGCGCTGACCACCCCCCAGGCTCCCCGCGTGGAGCCTCCGTGAGCCGGACCCACCCGCCGCTCACGGGACTTGAGACGGAGTACCCATCCCATGCAGAACACGAGTGGCGTCGGCGTGCTCGACAAGGTCACCTCGATCCTCGGCACCCTGGAGGCCGGTCCCGCGACCCTGGCCGGGCTCGTCGCCGCCACCGGCCTGGCCCGGCCCACCGCCCACCGGCTCGCGGTCGCGCTCGAACACCACCGGCTGGTCTCCCGGGACCTGCAGGGACGCTTCGTCCTCGGCCCCCGGCTCTCCGAACTCTCGGCGGCCGCCGGCGAGGACCGGCTGCTGGCCGCCGCCGGCTCGGTCCTGACCCACCTGCGGGACGTCACCGGGGAGAGTGCCCAGCTCTACCGGCGGCAGGGCGAGGTCCGGATCTGCGTGGCCGCCGCCGAGCGGCTTTCTGGTCTGCGGGACACCGTCCCGGTGGGCATCACTTTCCCGATGAAGGTCGGCTCGGCCGCCCAGGTGCTGCTGGCCTGGGAGGAGCCGGAGCGGCTCCACCGGGGCCTCCAGGGCGCCCGTTTCACCGCCACCGCGTTGAGCGGCGTCCGGCGGCGCGGCTGGGCGCAGTCGATCGGCGAGCGCGAGCTCGGGGTGGCCTCGGTCTCCGCGCCGGTCCGGGGCCCGTCCAACCGGGTGGTGGCCGCGGTCTCGGTGTCCGGCCCGATCGAACGGCTCACCCGCCACCCCGGCGCCCAGCTGTCCCAGGCCGTCATGGAGGCGGCCACCCGGCTCACCGAGGCGCTGCGCCACCCCTGACCGGCCCCGCCCCCTCCCCGCCCCCGCCCGAAACTCGCCGTCGCGCCGCCCGGTTCAGGTCCGGGGCCGGGCGACGGCGAAGGAGGGGCGGGGGATCCGGCTGACCACGGCGCCGATCAGGGTGCCGATCGACACCCCGAACACCGCCGAGACGGCCGCCAGCACCGACTGGGCGCCGTTCCCGACCTCGATCTGCGCGGTGTTCAGCAGGCCGAAGGAGCCCGGCACCACGATCCAGAACGCCGGCAGGTAGAGCACCTGCCAGAGCGGGCCGCCGGGCAGCCAGTGCACCAGGGTCGCCGCGACCGCCGCCGAGACCGCCCCGGCCAGGCCGCCGATGGCCGCGCCGTGCACCGATCCCACAACCACCTGGACGGTCACGCTCACCGCGATCACCACGACGATCCACGGGACGGCCGCGGGCGGGGCGTGGACGTTGACCACCACTCCGGCCACCGCGACCGCCAGCCCCAGCCCGATCACCCACCAGCTCGGTTTCGCCACCTGGACGTTGGCCAGCGCGGCGGCCGGCAGGCCGATCGCCGTCGCGGCCGCCGCCACCCCGGCCAGGAAGAGCGCCAGTTGCACCGCGCCGGACACCAGCCGGGCGGTCCCCGCGCTGGCCGCGCCCGCGGCGATCTCCGACAGGCCGGTGACCAGCAGCCCGCCCGGCAGCAGGATCGCCAGGGTGGCCACGATCGTCCGCAGGGGGCCGTCCAGCAGGGAGGCGCGGGCCAGCGACAGGACCAGCAGCGCCACCAGGAACCCGGCGGTGACGGGCAGCAGCGGCCGCAGGTACGGCAGGCGCCGCGCGAGCACGGTCAGCCCCACCACGATCAGCGAGCCGAGCCCGGCCGCCAGCACGTTGGCCGCCGCCGGCTGCAGGAACAGGCAGACCCCGACCCCGACGGGCAGCGCCCCGAGGTCCGCCACCCAGCCGGGCCAGCGGGCCGGCGCCCGCCGGATCCGGTCCAGTTCGGCGAGCGCCCGGGGTCCGTCCAGCTCGCCCGCCCGCAGCCGGTGCACCAGGTGCAGGACGTCCGCCGTCTGCTCGAACCGCAGCGCGGCGCCCACCGGCTGGAACCGGGTGCCCTCGTCGGCGGTCAGCGCGACGAACAGGCCGTTGGTCAGCGCGGCGACCCGTACCTCCGGCGCCCCCAGCGCCCGGCCCAGTCCGCGGAGTTCCTCCTCCACCTCGTGGACGGGCAGACCACCGCCGAGCAGGGCTTCCCCCAGGTCGAGCAGCAGACGGCGGAGCGGATCGGGCGGGGCGGCGGCGTCCCGGACCGGCGGAGACTTTCTGGACATGGCAGGTATCGTCCCACCCCGCCCGCTTCGGTCCGCCTGTGCCCCGGTCCGTCCGCTTCCCTCCCGGCCGTGCCCCCGTTTCCGGAGGGCCCCGCGCGGGATGTGGGGCAGGCGTGAAGGTCGCGGGTGGGGCCGGTGATCGGCCGTTGATCGCGCGTAGACGCCGAGCCTGGAGCATCGGGAACCGGAGGGAACCGGTTCGGAGGCCACAGCCTGACCACCGGGTCCCGTACGGCCGGACCACGGGCCGTACGGGTGCCCGGTGCTCACGCCGCCGGACCGGGCCTCCAGTGAGTGTCCGAACCACGGAAGGGCAGACGAGGCATGGACAGCGGGCAGTCGGTGCAAGCGGTGAGGACGGCGGCGGGCTTCGGAGAGCTGCTGCGGGTACGGCGCGAGCGGATCGGGCTGACCCAGCAGTGCCTGGCCGACCACGCCACCCTGAGCGTGCGGGCGATCCGGGACATGGAGGCCGGCCGGGTCCGCCGGCCCCGCAACGAGACCGTGCGGCTGCTGGCGGACGCGCTGCGGCTGGAGGGCCGCAGCCGGACGGACTTCGAGGAGTCCGCCCGCCGGCACCCGCTCGGCGACGATCCGGTGGCGCTGCCGGTGCCGGCCGCCCCGCCGGTGGCGCGCGGGGCGATCGTCGGCCGGGAGATGGAGACCGAGGTCCTGGTCGACGCCTTCGCCGTGCACGGGGACCGGCTGGTCTCGCTGGTGGGCCTCGGCGGGGTGGGCAAGACCCGGCTCGCCCTGGAGGTGGCCCGGCGGGTGCACCTGGCCGCCCGCTGGTCGGTGCGGTGGGTGGAGTGCGGCGGCGGCGCGCACCCCTGGCGCGGCCGGGCGGACGAGCTCGTCCGGGAGATCGGCGACCGCCCCGCCCTGCTGGTGCTGGACGGCGCCGACGGCGGAGTGGACGCCGGACAGCTGGACGCGCTGTTCCACCACTGCCCCGGGCTGCGGGTGCTGATCACCGCCCGGGAGGCCCGGCCGCTGCCCGGCTGCCAGGTCATCCCGCTCGCGCCGCTGCCCGTCCCGGCGCCCGAACTCGACGCCGATCCGGAGGCGCTGGCGCAGGTCGGAGCCGTCCGGCTGCTGCTCTCGCACCTGTGCCGGCTGCGCCCCGGCTACACCCTGGAGCGCTCCGAGGCGCCCGCCGTCGCGGAGCTCTGCCGCCACCTCGACGGCCTGCCGGGCGCGCTGGAGCGCGCGGCGGGCTGGGCGCTGGTGCAGTCCCCCGGCCAGCTGGTGGACCGGCTGGCGGCCGTCCCGTTCACCCTGGCGGCGCCGCCGCTGGTGTACGGCGCGCGCGGTGACGTCCGGGACGAGGTGGAGCCGGCGATCCGCCGGCTGACGGAACGCCAGCGCGCCCTGCTGGAGGTCCTGGTGGACGAACCGGGGGACTGGTCCGGGGAGGACGCGGTGGTCCGCAGCGGCTGGGCCCTGCAGACCTGCCTCGCGACGGTGCACGAGCTGCTGTCGCGCGGACTGATCCGCAGCGTGCCCGCCCGGGACGGCGTGCGGTTCACGGTGCTCAACCTCTGCCGGCGCCTCGTCCGGGAGGAGCCGGGGCTGCGGCTGGCCGCGGCCGGGGACGTGCCGCTGCTGGCGGTCGCGGGCTGATGCGGGCCGACCCGGCGGCAGCGCCTCCGGCGGCTGTGCCTTCGGTGGTCGTGCCTTCGGCGGCCGTACCTCCGGCGGCAGTGCCTCCGGTGGGCGCCGATTCTGCCGCATTGTGCCGCTGGAGCTGCCGCTCACCGGGCCCGATCGTTCCTAACGTTCTCCGTGGGGCTGGGCCGTCGCGGAACGCGCGCCGGAGTTCCCGGACCGCCGGCCCGGGCGTCGGCGGAATTCCATCGACGATCTCTACCGATGAGGGCTGAGTTGTGGAGCACGGAAATGCCGAAGACGGCGGGCTGGACGTCGTCGTGACGACGCTGGCCTCGGATTCGCACACCTGGAACCTGGTCTTCCTGCAGCTGCTGCTGGAGGAGATGGGCCACCGGGTGACGAACCTGGGCGCCTGCGTCCCGGACGCGCTGCTGCTCGCCGAATGCCGCCGGATCGTGCCGGACCTGATCGTCATCAGCAGCGTCAACGGGCACGGCCACCAGGAGGGCCTGCGGGTCATCCCGGCCCTGCGGGCCTGCCCGGAACTGCGGCGCACGCCGACCGTCATCGGCGGAAAGCTCGGCATCGCCGGGGCCGACGACCCCGACCGCGAACGGACCCTGCTGTCGGCCGGCTTCGACGCCGTCTTCGAGGAGGGCGGCTCGGTCGCCCCGTTCCGCGAGTTCGTCGACGGGCTGCGCTCCCGGGTCCTGCTGTGACCGGCTTCGGCGCGTTCGTGGCGCAGGCCGCCGACGCCGGGGCCCTGGTGGTCCAGCCCCGGATGGGCATGGCGGAGGCGGCCCGGATGCGGGACGGCCTGCTCGCCACCCGGGGAGCGGCCGCCGTCACCGTCGGCACCATCACCCTGGACAGTTACACCCGTACCGGCGACCTCGACGCCGCGCGGCGCGCCCTGGCCCTCGGGGCTGGCCTCAACGGCTACCCGATCGCCACCCACCCGGTCGACGTCACCCGGGCGGTGCTGCACGGCGTCGCCGACGCGGGCTTTCCCGTGCAGGTCCGGCACGGCTCGGCCGCGCCGGAGCGGATCTTCGAGGCGCTGCTGGCGGCCGGCCTGGACGCAACCGAGGGCGGACCGGTCTCCTACTGCCTGCCGTACGGCCGCACCCCGCTCCACGAGGCGGTGGCCTGCTGGCGGCGCAGCTGCGAACTCCTCGCCTCCATCCGGGAGTTCGGAGCGGAACCGCACCTGGAGACGTTCGGCGGCTGCATGATGGGCCAGCTCTGCCCGCCCTCGCTGCTGATCGCGATCAGCGTGCTGGAGGCGCTGTTCTTCCGCCAGCACGGACTGCGCAGCATCTCGCTCAGCTACGCCCAGCAGACCAACGCCCGGCAGGACGAGGAGGCGCTGGCCGCGCTCGGTCGGATCGCGGACGAGCTGCTCGCGGACGTCGACCGGCACCTCGTGGTGTACGCCTACATGGGCGTCTACCCGCGCTCGCCCGGTGGCGCGCGGCTGCTGCTGGAGGACGCGGCGCGGCTCGCCGTGCGCGGCGGCGCGGCCCGGCTGATCGTCAAGACCACGGCCGAGGCGCACCGCATCCCGACCGTCGCCGAGAACGTCCGGGCGCTGGAGGCCGCCGCCGCGGCCGCCACGGCGGAGCGCACCCGCCCGCGGCCCGCCGCGCCGCCGGACACCGGGATCGAGGCCGAGGCCAGGGCGCTGATCGGTGCCGTGCTCGACCTGGACGCCGACCTCGGGCGGGCCCTGGTCCGGGCGTTCGCGGCCGGCTACCTGGACGTGCCCTACTGCCTGCACCCCGACAACGCCGGGCGGACCCGCAGTTCGCTCGGCCCCGACGGGCGGCTGTACTGGTCGGCCGTCGGCTCGATGCCGATCGCCGGGCTGGTCGAGGGCGGCCGCCCGCCGATCCTCGGCTCGGCCGGGCTGCTGTCCGCCCTCTCCCACGTTCAGCGGCGCTACGACGGCCGGGCCCCCCGGCCGGCCGCCGCGCCGCCCGTACCCCGGGGCCTTCCGGCCGCGCGCTGAGCCGACCGCCCGCTGAGGCAACCCGAGACCCCCGCTTTCCGAGCACAGACCCGCCCCGAGAGATGAGGACCCGACCATGCCCGACGCCACGCCCCTGCCCCCGACCGACCCGGGCCGGCACCTGACCGCGCCGGCCACCCGCAGCGCGCTCCGCGTCCAGCAGCAACTGCTGACCGCCGCCCGCGAGTTCCTGTGCGGCCGGGGCTTCACCGAGCTGCTGCCGCCGATCATCGGCCCGGTCACCGACCCCGGCGCGCGCGGCTCCAAGCAGGTGGACATCGACTTCTACGGCCACCGCTACAAGCTGATGACCAGCGCGATCCTGTACAAGCAGGCCTCGCTGCTCGCCTTCGACAAGATCTTCTGCATCGCCCCGAACGTCCGCCTGGAGCCCCTGGAGACCGCCGGGACCAACCGGCACCTGGCCGAGTTCCACCAGCTGGACGTGGAGGTCGCCGGCGCGAGCCGCGACGAGGTCGTCCAGCTGGCCGAGGAGCTGGTGGTGCACATGGTCGACAGCGCGGTGCGCGAGCTGCCCAAGGAGTTCGCCGAACTCGGCCGGGACCCGCAGGCGTTCGCCGAACTGCTGAAGGGATCCTTCGGGCGCATCCGGCACGCCGAGGCGGTCACCGAGCTCCAGGGCATCGGGCACCCGCAGAGCGCCGACGCCGAACTCGACTGGGAGGGCGAGGCGTTGCTGTCGGCCCGGCGCGACCGGCCGTTCTTCGTCACCGACTACCCGAAGGGCTCGCGCGGCTTCTACGACCGCGAGCACCCCGACGACCCGGGCCTGCTGCGCAACTTCGACCTGCTCGCGCCCGAGGGCTACGGCGAGCTGTGCAGCGGCAGCCAGCGCACCAACGACTACGCGGAGATCGTCACCCGGATGCGGGAGACCGGCGAGAACCCGCAGAAGTACCGCTGGTACCTGGACCTGGTGCGCGAGGGCGTGCCGGCCAGCGCGGGCTTCGGCATCGGGGTCGAGCGGCTCACCCGCTACGTCTCCGGGCTGGACGCCGTCTGGCAGGCCAGTGCCTTCCCGAAGCTCGCCGGGGTGGTGTCGCCTTGAGCGATCTCAGCGCACCCGGTTTCCCGGAGGAGGAGGTCCGGCGGCGGGCCCGGGCCGGGGCGGCGGCCGCGTTCCCGCCCGCCGAGGAGTACGGCCACGTGCTGTTCGGTGCGGGCGGGCCCGACACGGCCGACCGGTTCGTCCGGCCGGACGCGCTGGACGCCCTGCGGATCGTCCCGCCGCTGTTCCTGCCGCAGCGGCTCGCCAAACTGATCGACCTGGGCCGCGAGCCCGACTACCGGGACGTCGAACTCACCACCACCATCGGCGGGTTCACCTCCGCGCTGCCGGTGTACGTGTCCGCGACCGGCTCCACCCGGGCGGCCGGCGGGGACCTGGGGCTGGCCCTGAGCCGGCAGGCCGGCGCGCTCGGGATCCCGATGGTGATCGGCGAGAACGTGGTGCCGGTGAACGGCTACGGCCGGCTCGGCGAGGCGGCCGACCGCACCCTGCTCGGCCGGCTGCGCGCCTACGGCGAGGAACTCC
Organism: Kitasatospora xanthocidica; assembly: GCF_014656195.1. GTDB lineage: Bacteria > Actinomycetota > Actinomycetes > Streptomycetales > Streptomycetaceae > Kitasatospora > Kitasatospora xanthocidica. The sequence continues at coordinate 25,323 of NZ_BNBY01000021.1, forward strand.
CGGACGGGCTGGGCGGCGTGGCCGTCCAGCAGAGCACCGAGGACGCCGACGCCGAGGTGTGGAACCTCGTCCACAGTGACCCGGCCGCCCTGCCGCTGCTCGAATCCGGGCGGCTGGCCTTCGAGTTGAAGGTCGGCCAGGGCGCCAAGCCGGGCCTGGGCGGGATGACCGTGCTGGAGGCCGAGGCCGCCGCCGCGCTGGGCGACCGCTTCGGGCTGGACCCGCTGTTCGGCGACGGCCGGGTGCTGCGCGCCGCGACCCCGGGCACCTTCACCGCGGAGATCCTGCGCCAGCAGATCCGGCTGATGCGCAACAACTACCCGAGGGTACGGATCTGGGTGAAGCTCTACCCCGGCCGGGACGTGGCCGAGGCGGCCCGGGTGGCGCACGAGGCCGGCGCGGACGCCGTCGTGGTGGACGGCGCCGAGGGCGGCACCGGCTGGGCGCCCGGGGTGTTCCTGCCGCACGTCGGACTGCCGCTGGCGGAGTGCCTGCGACGGCTGGCGGCCGACCCGCCGCCGAGCCTGCTGGTCTCCGGGCGGATCTGGGAGGGGGCCAGGGCGGTCAAGAGCCTGGCGCTGGGCGCCCGCGCGGTGGGCCTCGGACGGGCCGCGCTGCTGGCCGTCGCGGAGGACCGGGAATCCGGGCTGCGCCGTTTCGCGGAATGCCTGGCGCTGGAACTCCGACTGCTGATCAGTGCGCTCGGAAAATATGCGCCGGACGCCCTCGACCGGGCTGACGTCTGGTCTTCCGAGGAATTCTGAACCACCCCGGCCGGTAGCCCTGGCCTGCTCGGAAAGCGGCATGATGAAACTGCCGATTTCCTTCCGCTCGTTCTGCCGATAGGGCCTTCGAATTCCCCCTATCGTTGATTTCGTCGCCGATTTCTCTCACGATCTGGGGTTGGATGATGTCCTCTCGCGGTTTCCCCGTCGAATTCACGGCGCCCGAATTCGGGCCGTTCGCCGCCGCCGTCCGCCGCTTTCCGGAGCGGCCGGCCGTCCGGTCCGGCGGCCGGACCGTCAGCTACCGGGAGCTGGACGGCCTGACCGCCGCCCTCGCCGCCCGGATCGCCCCCGGGCGGACGGTGGCCGTCACCGGCCGCGACCGGCTGGACCACGTGGTCGCGCTGCTGGCGGTGCTGCGGGCGGGCGCCACCTATCTGCCGCTGGACCGGGAGGCCCCCGAGGACCGCAACCGCTGGATCGCCGAGGACGCCGGGGCCTCCCTCGCCCTCGCCGGCGAGACGCTCACCGAGCTGACCGCACAGGCGGATTCCGCCGCCGGCTACGTCATCTACACCTCCGGCACCACCGGCCGCCCCAAGGGCGTGCACGTGCCGCTCGCCGCGCTCACCGGCCACCTGGCCGCGGTGGTGGAGACCTTCGGCCTCACCGAGCGGGACGTGGTGCTGCAGTTCGCCCGTCCGACCGTGGACGTGGCGGTGGAGCAGGTGCTCGGCGCCCTCGCCGCCGGGGCCTGCCTGGTCCTGCCGGAGCAGCAACTCCTGGCCCCGGCCGAGCTGCTGGACCTGCTGGACACCGAGGGCGTCACCGTCGCCAACCTGGCGGCCGGCTACTTCCAGGACGTGGTGGCGGCCCTCGGCGGCCGGGTACCGCGCACCCTGCGGCTGATGGTCTCCGGCAGCGACAAGCTGGAGCCGGCCACCGCCGCCGCCTGGTGGGCGGCGACCGGGGTGCCGCTGCTGAACGCGTACGGTCCGACCGAGACCGTGGTCACCGCCACCACCCACCGGCTGGCCGGTGAGCAGCCGGCCGCCCGGGTGCCGATCGGCACCGCGCTGGGCGCCCGGCGGCTCTACGTCCTGGACGAGCGGCTGCGGCCGGTGCCGCCCGGCGAGTCCGGCGAACTGTACGTCGGCGGGCCGCTGTTGGCCTCCGGCTACCTGGGCCGTCCCGGCCTCACCGCCGACCGCTTCGTCGCGGACCCGTTCGCGGACCCCGGCGCGGACCCGTTCGCGGCCGGGCCCGACGGTCAACAGGAACAACCAGGCGGCGCGCGGATGTACCGCACCGGCGACGTGGTGCGCCGCACGGCCGAGGACGGCCCGCTGGAGTTCCTGGGCCGTAGCGACCACCAGGTGAAGATCCGGGGCTTCCGGGTCGAGCCCGGGGAGATCGAGCAGGTGCTGGCCGGCCACCCCGGCGTCACCGGCTGCGTCGTGGTGGCGTACGAGGGCCGGCTGGCCGCGTACGTGACGGGCGCCGTGCCCGGGTACGCCGAGGTCCGGCCGTGGCTGGCCGAGCGGCTGCCGGAGCACATGGTCCCGGCGACGCTGACCGCCCTGGAGGCCTTCCCGCTGACCGCGGGCGGCAAGGTGGACCGGGCCGCGCTGCCCGAGCCGCAGGCCGCCGCCGAGGGCAGGCCGGCCGGCCGTCCGCCGCGCACCCCCGCCGAGCAGCTGATCGCGGCGGTCTGGGCGGACGTGCTCGGGGTGCCGGAGGTCAGCGCCGACGACAACTTCTTCCACCTGGGCGGCGATTCGCTGACCGCCGTACGGGTGGTGGGCCGGGTCTTCGACGTCTTCGGCATGGTGTCGCCGTACACCATCTTCGACGCGCCGACGCTGGCCGAGTTCGCCGCCGCGGTGAGCTCCGCGACCGGGGGCGAGCGCCCGGAGCTGGTCCGGTCGGGCGCCACCGAGGCCCCGCTGTCCAAGTTCCAGCGCGGCCTCTGGTTCCTCGACCAGTGGAACCCGGACGCGCCGACCTACGTGGTGCCCTGGGTGTTCCGCTTCGCCGGGCCGGTCGACCCGGAACTGCTGCGGCGGGCGCTGGCGGGGGTGGTGGAGCGGCACGAGAGCCTGCGGACGACCTTCGAGCTCGCCGAGGACGGTCCGCGCCAGGTCGTCCACCCGTCGGTGGAGCTGCCGTTCACGCTCACCGAGACCACCGCCGACCGGGTGGACGAGCTGGTCGCCGAGGCCGCGCTGGTCCCCTTCGACCTGGAGCGGGGGCCGCTGGTGCGCGCCCGGGTCTTCCGGGCCGACGGGGCGACCACGCTGCTGCTGCTCTTCCACCACATCGTCTGGGACGAGGGCTCGCTGGCGGTGCTGGAGGGCGAACTCCAGGAGCTGTACGCCGCGGCGGCCGAGGGCCGTCCGGCCGAGCTGCCGGAACTCGCCGTCCAGTACGGCGACTACGCCGCCTGGCAGTACCGGGACGACACCGCCGAGCAACAACTCGACTACTGGCGTGAGCAGTTGCGCGACGCCCCGACGGAGCCGGCGCTGGCCACGGAACACCCCAGGCCCGAGGAGCAGGCCTTCCGCGGCGCCTTCCACCGCTTCGCGATGCCGGACCCGGTGGCCGAGGCCGTCCGGGCGCTGGCCCGCAGCGAGGACGCCACCCCGTTCATGGTGCTGCTGGCCGGGCTGGCGCTCACCCTGCACCGCCGCTCCGGGCAGCGCGACCTGGTGCTCGGCTCGCCGGTGAACGTCCGGGGCCGGGCCGAACTCGACGGCCTGATCGGCTACTTCGTCAACCTGCTGCCGCTGCGGCTGAAGCTGGAGGAGGGGGCGTCCTTCCGCGAGCTGGTCCGGCACGTGCGCGAGGTGTCGATCGGCGGCTACCGCCACCAGGAGGTGCCCTTCGACGACATCGCGAACGCCGTCCTGGAGGAGCGCCCCGAGGACCGCAACCCGCTCTGCCAGGTGCTGCTGGAGCTGCACCCGCTGGACACCCGGCCGTTGACGGTCGGCGGCCACCAGGTGACCCGCGCCCTGCACTCCAACCCGGTCTCCCGCTTCGACCTCTCCGTCTCGGTGGACGACCTCGGCACCGGCTTCACCGGCCGCTTCGAGTACGACAGCGACCTCTTCGGCCCGGCCGCCATGGCCGGCCTGTGCGAGGAGTGGCTGGGCACCCTGGCCGCCGCCGTCGAGGTGCCGGTGCACGCCCTGTTCGAGGCGCGGGCCGCCGGCGCCCCGCACGCCACCGCCCTGGTCTCCGGCGAACGGACCGTCGGCTACGGCGAGTTGAACGCCGACGCGAACCGGCTCGCCCGCCACCTGGCGGGCCTGGGCATCGGCCGCGGCGACACCGTCGCGGTGCTGGCCGAGCGCGGCCCCGAGCTGGTCACCGCGCTGCTGGCGGCCCTCAAGACCGGCGCCGCCTACACCCTGCTGGACCCGGACTTCCCGGCCGAGCGGCTGGCCGGCGCGGTCGCCGAGACCGACGCCGCCACGGTGGTCACCCACCGGCGCGCCACGGTGCCGTTCGCCCTCCCGGAGCGGGTGGGCCAGGTGGACCTGGACGCCTCGGCCGCCGAACTCGCCACGTACCCGGCGCACGACCTCGGCCTGCCGGTCAGCGGCGCCGACCTCGCCTGCGTGATGTTCACCTCCGGCTCCACCGGCCGCCCCAAGGGCGTGGCCGTCCCGCACCGGGCGCTCACCAGCACCTACCTCGGCCAGGACTACGCCCGCTTCGGCCCGGAGGAGGTCTGGCTGCAGTGCTCGCCGGTCTCCTGGGACGCCTTCGCGCTGGAGCTCTACGGCGCCCTCTGCTTCGGCGGCAGCTGCGTCCTGCAGCCCGGCCAGCGGCCGGACCCGCAGACCATCGCCGAGCTGACCCGCCGCCACGGCGTCACCCAGCTCCAGCTCTCCGCGAGCCTGTTCAACTTCCTGCTGGAGGAGTTCCCGGAGACCTACGACGGCCTCAAGCTCGCCTTCACCGCCGGTGAACGGGCCTCCGTCACCCATGTGGCGAAGGCCCTGGAGAACCACCCCGGCCTGGCGGTCGCCAACGGCTACGGCCCGGTCGAGAGCCTCGGGCTGACCACCTGCCACCGGGTCGCCCCCGCCGACCTGGCCGGCGGCTCGGTGCCGATCGGCACCGCGCTGAACGGCAAGGGCGTCCACGTCCTGGACGAGCTGCTGCGCCCGGTCGAGCCCGGCGTCACGGGCGAGCTGTACGCCGCCGGCGGCGGCCTCGCCCACGGCTACCTCGGCCGGCCCGCGCTGACCGCCGAACGCTTCGTCGCCTCCCCGTTCAGCGAGTCCGGCGAGCGGCTCTACCGCACCGGCGACCTCGGCTTCGTCAACGCCGAGGGGCTGCTGGAGGTCACCGGCCGGATCGACGACCAGGTCAAGGTCCGCGGCTTCCGGGTCGAGCCCGGCGAGATCGAGGACGCGCTCACCCGCCACCCGGCCGTCCAGGAGGCGGTGGTCACCGTGCACGAGCCCGCCCCGGGCGACCGCCGGCTCGCCGCCTACGTCACCGTCGGCGCCGGGGCCCCCGAGCCGGACGCCCTGCTCGACCACCTGGCCGCCCTGCTGCCCGAGCACATGGTGCCCGCCACCCTGGACGTCCTGGACGCGCTGCCGCTCAACCACAACGGCAAGGTCGACCGCCGGGCGCTGCCCGCCCCCGTGGGCCGCCGGGCCGCCGCGCCCGACCCGCTGACCGAGGCCGAGCGGCTGGTCGCCGACGCGATGCGCGAGGTGCTCGACCTCGCCGAGGTCGGCCGCGAGGACAACTTCTTCCGGATCGGCGGCAACTCGCTGGCCGCCGTCCGGGTCGCGATGCGACTGTCCCGGGAGACCGGTACCCGCGTCCCCCCGCAACTGGTGTTCCGGGCCCGGACCGTGAGCGCCATCGCCGAACGGCTGGCCGCCCGATGACGGGCCGTACCGCACAGGAAGGGAACGAGCCCGTGGGCCCGTCACAGGAAGGGAACGAGGCCGTGCGCCCGTCCGACCACCCGGCGCGCACCGCGCCCGTCTCGGGGCTGCAGCGCGGCCTCTGGTTCCTCGACCGCCTCGACCCGAAGGCCGTCACCTACTGCACCCCCTGGACCGTCGAGGTCACCGGCCCGCTCGACCTCGGACTGCTCCAGGGCGCGCTGGACGCCGTGACGGCCCGGCACGAGGTGCTGCGCACCACCTTCGCCCTGCACCCGGACGGCCCCCGCCAGGAGGTGCACCACGCCCTGCGGGTGCCGCTCGCGGTGACCGACCTGCGCCCGTCGGCCGGCCCCGAGCAGCCCGGCCCCGGCCCGGACGAGCGCCCGGAAGAGCGCCCGGACGAGCGCCTGGAAGAGCGGCTGGAGGAGCTGCTGGCGGCCCGCTGCGCCGAGCCCTTCGACCTGGCCACCGGCCCGCTGCTGCGGGCCGAGGCCTTCCGGCTGGCGGACGAGCGCACCACGGTGCTGTTCACCGTCCACCACATCGTCTGGGACGGCTGGTCCGCCGAGGTCTTCGGCCGCGAACTCGCCGAACTGTACGGCGCCGCGGTGGCGGGCCGGGAGGCCGTGCTGCCGGAGCTGACCGTGCAGTACGCCGATGACGTGCGGGAGCGGCTCGGCACCTCCTACGAGGACCACCTGACCTACTGGAAGGAGCAGCTGGACGGCGCGCCCGGCCTGCTGGAGCTGCCCACCGACCGGCCCCGGCCCGCCGAGCGCGGCGCGGCCGGCGGCACCGAGGGCTTCGGCCTCGCCCCCGGGACGGCGGCCCGGGTCCGCGACCTGGCCGAGGCGGAGGGCGTCACCCCGTTCACCGTCCAGCTGGCGGCCTTCGCCCTGCTGCTGAACCGCTGGACCGGCGCCGACGACCTGGTGATCGGCACCCCGGTCACCACCCGCGACCGCCCCGAACTGGAGCACCTGCTCGGCTACTTCGTCAATCTGCTGCCGCTGCGGCTGCGGCTCTCGCCGACCCAGACCTTCCGGGGCCTGCTGGAGCACGTCCAGGACGTCGCCTTCGACGCCTACGGCTACCTCGACGTGCCCTTCGACCAGCTGGTCGACCACCTCGGCGCCGCCCGTACCGCGCAGCACCCGCCGCTGGTCCAGGTGGTGTTCGGGGCTCACGGCGAGGACCGCACCCCGTTCGCGCTCGGCGCGGCCACCGCCGAGAGCCGGGTCCGCTCCAACGGCACCAGCAAGTTCGACCTCACCTGGTCCCTCTTCGACGGCGGTGACGGCGGCGAGCTGCGCGGCGAGGCCGAGTACCGCAGCGAGCTGTTCGACCCGGGGACCGTCCGGCGCCTCGCCGCCGAGTTCGACGCCCTGCTCGGCGCGGCCCTGGCCGAGCCCGACGCCACCGTGCTGCGGCTGACCACCAGGAGCGACGACGCGCCGCGCGCCACCGACACCCCCGGCCACTGCCTGCACCACCTGTTCGAGCGGGCCGCCGACGCCCACCCGGACCGGCCCGCGGTCAGCGACCAGGACCGCACCCTGAGCTACGCCGAACTCGACCGCCGGGCCAACCGCCTCGCGCACGCCCTGCGGGCCCGCGGCGCCGGCCCCGGCGACCGGATCGGCATGCTGCTGGACCGCACCGCCGACGTCCTGGTCACCGTCCTCGGCGTGCTCAAGACCGGCGCCGCGTACGTGCCCGTCGACCTGGCCGCCCCCGCCGACCGCGCCGCGCTCGTCTTCGGCGACACGGACGTCACCCTGGTGGTCACCGACCGCGCCGACCGGGTGCCCGAAGGCCCCTGGCAGGCCTACGACCTGGGCGCCGAGGCCGCCGACCTGGCCGCCCGGCCGGACACCCGCCCGCCCGCCGCCGGCCGCCCCGGCGACGTCGCCTACGTCATCTTCACCTCCGGCTCCACCGGCCGACCCAAGGGCGTCGCCGTCGCCCACGAGCACGTCAGCCGGCTCATGGCGGACGGCGAGCGGCACTTCGGCTTCGGCCCGGAGGAGACCTGGACGCTCTTCCACAGCTACGCCTTCGACTGGACGGTCTGGGAGATGTGGGGCGCGCTGCTGCACGGCGCCCGGCTGGTCGTCGTCCCGTACGTGACCAGCCGCTCGCCGGAGGAGTTCGCCCAGCTGCTGGAGGAGGAGCGGGTCTCCTATCTCTGCCTCACCCCCTCGGCGCTGCGCCAGCTGGAGCCCGTGCTGCGCCGCAGCCCGCGCGCCCTGCCCGCGCTGAAGTGGATCATGCTCGGCGGGGAGGCGCTGGACCCGGCCGTCGTCCAGCGCTGGTTCGAGCTCGACCCGCCGCCCCCGGCCCGGCTCTGCAACCTGTACGGCATCACCGAGACCACCGTCCACGTCACCACCCACGACCTGGCCGGCAGCGAGGGCTTCGAACGCAGCCTGATCGGCGCGCCCATGCCGCACCTGACCGCGCAGGTCCTCGACGACTGGCTGCGGCCCTGCCCGCCCGGTGCGGCCGGCGAGCTGTACATCGGCGGCGGCAGCCTCGCCCACGGCTACTGGGGCCGCCCCGGCCTCACCGCCGGCCGCTTCGTCGCCGACCCCTACGGCCCGCCCGGGTCCCGGCTCTACCGCACCGGCGACGTCGCCCGCCGGCTGCCCGGCGGCGGACTGGAGTACATCGGCCGCGCCGACTTCCAGGTCAAGCTGCGCGGCTTCCGGATCGAGCTCGGCGAGATCGAGAACGCCCTCGCCGCCCACCCGGACGTGGACGCCTGCGTGGTCACCGTGCACGAGGACCGCCTCGCCGCGTACGTCACCGGGCGCGAACCCGCCGACGTCCGCGCCTTCCTCGGCCGCTCGCTGCCCCCGTACATGGTCCCGGCCAGCTACACCGTGCTGGAGTCGCTGCCGCTGACCGTCAACGGCAAGGTGGACCGGGCCGCGCTGCCCGCCCCCGGCCAGCGCAGCACGGCCACCGGCGGCCGCCACGTCGAGCCGCGCACCCCGGAGGAGGAGGCCTTCGCCGCCGTCTGGACGGAGGTCCTCGGGGTGGACGGCATCGGCGTCCACGACGACTTCTTCCACCTCGGCGGGGACTCCATCCGGGCCGTCCAGCTGGCCGGCGCGCTGCACGAGCGCGGCTGGGGGGTGAGCCTGCGGGACGTCTTCGACGCCCCCACCGTCGCCGCCCTGCTGCCGCTGGCCAAACCCGTCGCCGGGGGAGCGGAGGCCCGCGAGCCCTTCGCCCTGATCACCCCGGAGGACCGCGCCGACCTGCCGCCCGGCCTCGCCGACGCCTACCCGATGGTGTCCATGCAGCTCTCCATGGTCTTCCACATGGAGATCGCCGGCGGCACCGACAGCTACCACAACGTCAACTCCTACCGGATCTCCGGCGACCTCGACGAGCCGGCCTTCCGCCGCTCCGTCGCCGAGGCGATGGACCGGCACGCGGTGCTGCGCACCGGCCTCGACCTGTCCGGCTACGGCGAACCGCTGCAGCTCGTCCACGGCCGGCTGCCCGCCCCCGTCGAGTTCGCCGACCTGCGCGGCGAACCGGACCAGGACACGGCCGTCCGGGAGGTCTTCGACGCCCACCGGCTGACCCCCTTCGACCTCACCGCGCCGCCGCTGTTCCGGATCACCGTGCAGCGCCTCGCCGACGACGTCTTCCAGCTCACCGTCTCCGAGCACCACGCGATCCTGGACGGCTGGAGCTTCACCTCGCTGCTCACCGAGATCCTGGAACGCCACACCGCCCTCGCCGCCGACCCGCTCGGCGCCCCCACCCCGCCGCCGCGCACCGCCTTCCGCGACTTCGTGGCCGTCGAGCGGGAGGCCGCCCGGGACGAGCGCTCGCTGGCGTACTGGCGCGAGCGGCTGTCCGGCGCCAGCGGCCAGCTGTTCCCCGGCAGTGAGGACGTGCACGAGCTGTCGCGCACCGTCGAGCGGGTGCTGCCCGAGGCGCCCGGACAGCTGCGGCTGGTCGCCGAGGCGCTCGCCGTCCCGGTCAAGTCGGTCGCGCTCGCCGCCCACCTGCACGCCCTCGCCGCGATCACCGGGCGCTCCCGGGTCACCACCGGCCTGGCCGTCAACGGCCGGCTGGAACGGCTCGGCGGCACCGAGGTGTACGGGCTGTTCCTCAACACCGTCCCGCTGAGCTGCGAGCCCACCGACGACCTGCTGGCGCTGGCCCGCGAGGTGCACCGGGAGGAGCTCGACATGCTGCCGCACCGCAGGGTGCCCTTCGCCCGCCTCGCCCGGCTGATGACCGACACCGCGCTGGACACCCAGTTCGGCTTCCTGCGCTTCCACGCCCTGGGCCGGCTCAGCTCGGCCCGCATCGTGGACGGCCGGATCGGCTGCGAGCCGACCCTGCGCCACGAACCCAACAGCTTCGCCTTCGGCGCCTCGCTGATCCAGGACCCGGTCTCGCAGCGCGTGCTGCTCGCCGTGGACCACCAGCGCTCCCTGGTCACCGACCGCACCGCCGAACAGTTCATCGACACCTACACGGCCGCCCTGCACGCCATGGCCGCCGCCGCCCGAGACCTCTGAGGACCCGCCATGACCGACCTGCTGCAGCGCCTGCGCGACACCGTCGCCGCCCACCCCGAGCGCACCGCCGTCCTCGCCGGCGCCGACCGCCTCGACTTCGCCGCCCTCGACCGCCGCACCGCCGCCCTGGCCCGCGCCCTGCGCGCCCTCGGCGTCGGCCGCGGCGACCGGGTCGGCGTCCACCTCGGCCGCACCGCCGACCTGCCGGTCGCCCTGCTCGCCGTCTGGCGGGCCGGCGCCGCCTACGTCCCGCTCGACCCGGCCTACCCCGCCGAGCGGCTCGCCTTCATGGCCTCCGACGCCCGCCTCACCGCCCTGATCAGCGCCGACGGCCTGCCGGCCGCCGAGGGCGTGCCGGTGCTGCGCCCGGACGCCGCCGCCGACGGGCCCGAGCTGCCCGAGCGGACGGACCCGCTCGACCCGGCCTACGTCATCTACACCTCCGGCTCCACCGGCCGCCCCAAGGGCGTCGAGGTGCCGCGCGGCGCCGTCGCCGGACTGATCGAGGGGCTGGAGGCCACCGGCGCCTTCCGCGCCGAGCCCGGCGTGGTCGGCTGGAACGCCAGCATCTCCTTCGACGCCTCCGTCCCGCAGTGGACCAGGATCTGCCGCGGCGACACCGTCCTGGTCATCGGCGACGAGCACCGCGCCGACCCGGCACGGCTGGCCGCCCTGCTGACCGAACACGCCGTCACCGACTTCGACCTGACCCCCTCGCACTGGGAGCTGCTGCGCGAGCCGCTGGCCGGCGCCCGGGTGCCCCGGCTCTTCATGGGCGGCGAGGCCGTCCCCGAGCGCACCTGGCGGGAACTGGCCGACGGCGGCATCGACGCCCTCAACCTGTACGGGCCCACCGAGTGCACCGTCGAGGCCGTCACCGCGCCGATCAGCGGCCCCGGGCCGCACCTGGGCGCGCCGATGCCCGGCGTGGTCCTCCACCTGCTCGACGAGAAGCTCGCCCCGGTCCCCGACGGCGTGGTCGGCGAGCTGTACCTGGCCGGGCCCGGGCTCGCCCACGGCTACGTCGGCCGGCCCGGACTGACCGCCGAACGCTTCGTCGCCGACCCGTCCGGCGGGCCGGGCGCCCGGATGTACCGCACCGGCGACCAGGCCCGGCGCGGCCAGGGCGGCCTGCTGGAGTACGTCGGCCGGGTGGACCGCCAGGTCAAGCTGCGCGGCTTCCGGATCGAGCTCGGCGAGGTCGAGCACGCGCTGGGCCGGCTGGACGGCGTCCAGGCCGCCGCCGTCACCGTGTACGAGCCGGCCCCTGGCGACCGCAGGCTGGCCGGCTACGTCACCGGCGCCGTCACCCCCGCCGAGCTGACCGAGCGGCTGCGGGCCACCGTGCCCGCCCACCTGGTGCCCTCGGTGATCACCGTGCTGGACGCCATGCCGCTCACCCCCAACGGCAAGGTCGACCTGGCGGCGCTGCCCGTCCCGGCCGCCGCCGAGGAGGCGGAGCCGCAGGAGGCCACCGGCCTGGCCGGCCAGGTCGCCGAGGTCTGGAGCACCGTCCTCGGCGTGTCCGGCCTGGTGCCCACCGACGACTTCTTCTCGCTCGGCGGCCACTCCCTCGCCGCCCTGCGGGTCGTCCACCTGCTGCGCCGCCGCCTCGGCATCGAGCTGCAGCTGCGCCACCTGCTCGACTCGGCCGACCTGGCCGCCTTCACCGCCACCGTCGAGGGGGCCACCCGGGCCGGCACCGCCGCCCCCCGGCCCGCCCTGACCGCCCGGGCCCGGTGAGCGGCGGATGACCACCGCCACCCGGGTCCGGCCCCGGGTCGAGGGGGACTGGCTGTTCGTCCCCGTGCCCCAACCGCACCGCCCGTTCCGGCTGTTCTGCTTCCCGCACGCCGGGGGCGACGCCACCGCCTACACCCCGCTGGCCCGCGCCCTCGCCCCCGCCGCCGAGGTCTGGGCGGTGCGCCCGCCCGCCCGCGGCGGCCGCCTCGCCCACCCGATGCCCGCGAGCTTCGACCTGCTGGTCGACGCCGTCGTGGAAGCCCTCACCCCGCACCTGACCGGGCGGTTCGGCTTCTACGGGCAGAGCTTCGGCGCCCTGCTGGCCTACGAGGCCGCCCGGGCCCTGCCCGCCGAGCGGCGGCCCGAACTGGTCGTCGCCGCCTCCGCCTCGCCGCCGGCCGCCTGGGCCGGGCGGGACCGCCCCCGGCACACCGCCGACGACCTGCTGCGCCTGGCCGGCATGGGCGAACTCGTCGAGGGCGAGGCGGACCTGAAGGAACACGCGCTGCGCGGCATCCGCACCGACCTGGACGTGGTCGCCACCTACCGGCCGCGCCCCCACCCGCCGATCGGCTCCCGCCTGCACACCGTCGTCGGCGTCGAGGACCCGCTCCTCGCCGCCGGCGGGCTCGAAGGCTGGGCCGTCCACACCCGCGGCGACTCCGGCCACCACGTCGTCCCCGGCGGCCACCTGCTCGCCACCGTCGACGGGCCCGGCCCGGTCGACCTCCTGACCTCGCTCATCGCGCGGCCCGGCGCCGCCACCCAGTCCACGACGGAGTTCTCATGCTGACCACCACCGCGGTCGACCTCACCGACCCCGACCTGTGGGCCCGCCCCGACACCCCCGGCCTGATCGCCGAACTGCGCCGGGAGGCCGCCGTCCACCGCACCGACACCGTCGACGACGGGCCGGTCTGGTCGGTGCTCTCCTACCGCCACTCCGCGCAGGTGCTGCGCGACGCCGCCCTCTACAGCTCCGAGCAGGGCTCGCTGCTCGGCGCCGGCGAGGGCAACGTCCCGGTCGGCTCCGGCCGGATGATGGCCCTCACCGACCCGCCCCGGCACCGCGAACTCCGCGCCCCCGCCAACCCGTTCTTCGCCCCCGGCCCGGTCCGCGGCGCCGCCCGCGGCATCACCGACCTGGCCGCCTCGATCGTCGGGAAGGCCGTCGAACTGGGCGAGGTCAACCTCGTCGACGCCGTCTCCGCCCTCCCGCTGTCCGTCATGTGCGACCTCCTGGACGTCCCCGAGCAGGACCGCGAGATGGTCGAACGGGTCTGCGACGTCGCGTTCCTCGGCAACACCCCCGAGGAGCGCCGGGCCGGCCACCAGCAGCTCATCCCGTACCTGCTGCACCAGGTGATGCTGCGCCGGATGAACCCGAAGGACGACCTGATCAGCAAGATGGCGACCTACCGGGTCGGCGGCAAGCTGCTGCCGGTCGAGGACGTCGTGCTCAACCTGGACAACATCGTGGTCGGCGGCGTCCAGACGGTCCGCCACACCGCCGCCATGGGCCTCTACACCCTCACCCAGAACCCGGAACTGTGGCGGAAGCTGCAGCGGGGCGAAGTCGGCATGGACTCGGCCCTGGACGAACTCCTGCGCTGGACCTCGGTCGGGCTGCACACCCTGCGCACCGCGAGCCGGGACACCGAACTCGACGGCCACACCATCCGGCGCGGCGACCGGGTCGCCGTCTGGGTGTGGTCCGCCAACCGGGACCCGGAGGCCTTCGACCGGCCCGAGGAGATCCTGCTCGACCGCAGCCCCAACAAGCACCTCGCCCTCGGCCTCGGCGCCCACTACTGCATCGGCGCACCGCTGGCCAAGGCCGAACTCGGCGCCCTGTTCACGGCGATGCTGGAACGCGTCGACACGATCGAGCCGACCGGCCCGGTCACCCACAACCGCTCGATCATCAACTTCGGCCTGGACCACTTCCCGGTCCGCCTGCTCCCGCGCTGACCGCCCGACGCGCTGACCGCCCGACGCGCTGACCGCCCCCCGACGGCGGCAGTCGCCCGCACCTTAACTGCCGCGTACCTGCCTCGCCTCCTGCCGTTACGGGCCCCGGGCCGCCCGTACCTTCGAATCAACCCAAGGAGGACACCATGAGCAACCCGTTCGAGGACGACAACGCCGGCTACCTGGTGCTGGCCAACGACGAGAACCAGCACTCCCTCTGGCCCGTCTGGATCGACGTGCCGGCCGGCTGGACCACCGTCCACGGCGAGGACACCCGCCAGGGCTGCCTCGACTACATCGAGGCCAACTGGACCGACATCAGGCCCGCGAGCCTGGTCGCCTCCCTCGCCCACCAGTGAGCGCCGCCATGCCGACCTGGGAACTGAACCCCGGCCGACCGGCCCTCGCCCACGCCCCGCGCACCGCCGACCTCGGCGAGGCCTGCGACTGGCTGCGGGAGAACGAGGCCGAGCTCACCGACGCCCTGCACCGCCACGGCACGATCTTCCTGCGCGGCCTGCCGGTCGCCAGCACCGAGGACGTCGCGGCCGTGCGCGACGTGCTCATCCCCGAGCGCACCCCCTACCGCGAGAAGGCCACCCCGCGCAGCGACTACGGCAACGGGGTCTTCTCCTCGACCGACCTCCCGCCGGCCCAGCCGATCCGGATGCACAACGAGAACAGCTACACCCTCACGTTCCCCGGCCGGCTGCTCTTCGCCTGCCTCACCGCCCCCGAGGAGGGCGGGGCCACCCCGACCGCCGACTGCCGCAAGGTGCTCGACCACCTGCCGGCGCACCTGGTCGAGCGGGGGCGGACCTCCGGCTGGACGCTCACCCGCAACTACTCGGACTACGTCTCCCTCGGCTGGCGCACCGCCTTCGCCACCGAGGACCGGGCCGAGGTCGAGGCCTACTGCCGGGAGAACGGCATCACCTGCGAGTGGCGCCCCGACGGCAACCTGCGCACCAGCCAGCTGCGCCCCGCCACGATCCACCACCCGCGCACGGGTGAGGAGGTCTGGTTCAACCACCTCGCGTTCTGGAACGAGTGGTCGCTCGACCCCGACATCCACGAGGCGATGACCGAGGAGTTCGGCCCGGACGGCCTGCCGTTCAACACCGGATTCGGTGACGCCGAACCGCTCGGACGCGCCGACGTCGACGCCCTCAACGAGGCGTACCACACCGCGACCGTCCGCGAGCGGTGGCAGGTCGGCGACGTGATGCTGGTCGACAACGTGCTCTGCGCGCACGGCCGGGACCCGTACCGCGGCGACCGCAGGATCGCCGTCTCGATGGGACAGCCGGTCGACGTCCTGGACTGCCGGCCCAGCGTCCGGCCGGACCTGGCCGCCGTCTGACGGCCGTCCGCGAGACCAGCCCCCACCACCCCGTGCCGTGTCGTGTCGTGAGTAGAGGAAGCACCGTGATCCCGGTTTCGTACGCCCAACAGCGTCTCTGGCTGATCGACCAGATCGAGGGGCCGACCGCGCTGTACAACCTGCCGTTCGCCCTGCGCCTGCGCGGCGAGCTCGACACCGCCGCGCTGCGCGCCGCGACGGTGGACGTGGTCGCCCGGCACGAGGCCCTCCGCACGGTGTTCCCGGTGGTCGGGGGAGTCCCGGTGCAGCGGATCCTGCCCGCCGAGGAAGCGCGGCCGCGCTTCCAGGTGGTGGACCGCGCACCGGCCGACTACCCCGCCCACCGGGACGCGGCCGCCGCCGAGACCTTCGACCTGAGCCGCGAACTGCCCATCCGGGTCACGGTGTTCACCCTCTCCCCGACCGAGCACGTACTGCTGGTCGTGCTGCACCACATCGCCGGTGACGGCTGGTCGCTCGGCCCGCTGCTGCGCGACCTCGCCACCGCCTACCGGGCCCGGCTCACCGGCCGCGCCCCCGACTGGGAACCCCTGCCCGTCCAGTACGCCGACTACGCGCTCTGGCAGCGCGACCTGCTCGGCGACGAACACGACCCCGAGTCCCTGCTCGCCCGCCAACTCGACCACTGGCGCACCGCCCTGGCCGGCCTGCCGGAAGAACTGGAGCTGCCCACCGACCGACCCCGACCGCCCGCCCCCACCGGCGCCGCCGACTCCGTGGACCTGGCCTGGGGCACCGACCTGCACACCGCCCTGCTCGACCTCGCCCGCACCCACCGCACCACCCTGTTCACCGTCCTCCAGGCCGGCCTGGCCGCGCTGTTCACCCGGCTCGGCGCCGGCACCGACATCCCGCTCGGCACCGGCCTCGCCGGCCGCTCCGACGAGGCCCTGGACGACCTGGTCGGCTTCTTCGTGAATTCGCTGGTGCTGCGGGCCGACACGTCCGGAGACCCGAGCTTCGCCGAGCTGCTCGGCCGGGTCCGGGAAGCCCAGCTCGACGCCTTCGCCCACCAGGACATCCCCTTCGAGCGCCTGGTGGAGGAGCTCAACCCGCCCCGCGCGCTCGGCCGCCACCCGCTGTTCCAGACCCTGCTGGTCCTGCAGAACCACGGGCAGGACGCCGAACTCGACCTGCCCGGGCTGGAGTCCGCCACCGAGCCGATCGGCCTGCGGGTCGCCAAGTTCGACCTCAACATCGGCATCGCCGAACACCACGCCCCCGACGGCGCCCCCGCCGGGCTCACCGGCTCGATCGAGTACGCCGCCGACCTCTACGACCGCACCACCGTCGCCGCCCTGGCCGACCGGCTGGGCCGGCTGCTGGCCGGCGCCGCCGCCGCCCCGCACGCCCCGATCGGCACCCTCGACGTCCTCGCCCCCGAGGAGCGCACCCGCGTCCTCGTCGAGTGGAACGCCACCGAGGCCCCCCGCCGGACCGGCACCCTCGCCGAGTCCTTCGAGCGCCAGGCCGACCGCACCCCGGACGCCGTCGCCCTCGCCCACGACGGCGGCACCGTCTCCTACGCGGAACTCGACGCCCGCGCCAACCGCCTCGCCCACCACCTGACCACCCTCGGCGTCGGCACCGAGACCCCCGTCGCGATGCTGATGGAACGCTCCGTCGACGTCGTCGTCGCCACCCTGGCGATCCTCAAGGCCGGCGGCTGGTACGTCCCCATGCACCCCGGCCTGCCGCCCGAGCGGATGGCCGACGTGCTCGCCGACACCGGCGCCCCCGTCCTGCTCACCGACCGGGCCGACCCCGGCTTCCCGCACGCGGCGGCCGTGGTCCGCCCCGGCGACGAGGCCGGCGCCCCCGGCCACCGCCCCGGCCTGCCCGTCCACCCGGACCAGCTCGCCTACGCGATGTTCACCTCCGGCTCCACCGGGCGCCCCAAGGGCGTCGCCGTGCGCCACCGCGACGTCCTCGACCTCGCCGCCGACCGGCGCTGGCAGGACGGCCGCCACCGGCGGGTCCTGCTGCACTCCCCGCACGCCTTCGACGCCGCCACCTACGAGATCTGGACGCCCCTGCTGGCCGGCGGCACCGTCGTGGTCGCCCCGCCCGGGGCCCTCGACGCCGCCGCCCTGCACGCCGTCACCACCCGGCACGAGGTCACCGCGGTCTTCCTCACCAAGGCCCTGTTCGACCTCGTCGCCGAGCAGGCCCCGGAGACCTTCGCCGCCCTGCGGACCGTCTGCACCGGCGGCGAGGCCGCCTCCGGCGTGCTGCTGCGCCGCGTCCTGGACGCCTGCCCCGACCTGCTGCTCGCCCACGTCTACGGCCCCACCGAGACCACCACCTTCGCCACCCACCACCCGCTCACCGCCGCCGACCTGGCGGGCCCCCGGGTCCCGATCGGCGGCCCGCTCGACAACATGCGCAGCCACGTCCTGGACGCCCGGCTGCGGCCCGTTCCGCCCGGGGTGCCCGGCGAGCTGTACATCGCCGGGGCCGGCCTGGCCCGCGGCTACCTCAACCGGCCCGGCCTGACCGCCGAGCGCTTCGTCGCCTGCCCGTACGCGCCCGGCGAGCGGATGTACCGCACCGGGGACCTGGTACGGCTGCGCGCCGACGGCGCGGTGGAGTTCCTCGGCCGGATCGACGGCCAGGTCAAACTGCGCGGCTTCCGGATCGAACTCGGCGAGATCGAGGCGGCGCTCTCCCGCCACCCCGCCGTCCGCCAGGTCATCGTGATCGCCCGCGAGGACCGGCCCGGCGACCTCCGGCTGGTCGCCTACTGCACCGCCGACCCCTCGCTCACCGCGGACGGGCTGCGCTCCTTCGCCGGCACCACCCTGCCCGGCTACATGGTCCCCGCCGCCGTCGTCCTCCTCGACGCGCTGCCGCTCAACAACAACGGCAAGGTCGACCGCCGGGCCCTGCCCGCCCCCGACCTCGCCGCCGACGGCGACGGCCGCGCCCCGCGGGACGAGCGCGAACGCGCCCTGTGCGAGCTGTTCGGCGAACTGCTCGGCATCGACGACATCACCATCGACGACGACTTCTTCGCGCTCGGCGGCCACTCCCTGCTCGCCACCCGGCTCACCGGGCGGGCCCGCACCGACCTCGGCGTCGAACTCTCCATCGGCGACCTCTTCCAGGCGCCGACCGTCGCCGGACTGGTCGAGCGGATCGCCGACCGCGACCCCGGCGCCACCGGCCCGGCCCGCCCGGCGCTGCGGCCCGCCACCCGGCCCGAGCGGGTGCCGCTCTCCTTCGCCCAGCGCCGGCTCTGGTTCCTCGACCGGGCCGACGGCCCCTCGGCCACCTACAACGTCACCCTCGCCCTGCGGCTGACCGGCCCGCTCGACGCCACCGCCCTGGCGGCCGCCCTCGGCGACGTCGTGCACCGGCACGAGGCGCTGCGCACCGTCTTCGGCGAGCAGGACGGCACCCCGTACCAGCGCGTCCTGGACGCCCCCGACGGCGGCCTGCTCACCGTCACCGACCGGCCCACGGACGAACTCGCCGGCCACACCTTCGACCTCGCCGCGGACCTCCCGGTCCACGCCTACCTGCGGCCCGAGGACGCCGAGGAGCACGTGCTGGTCCTGGTGGTCCACCACATCGCCGGGGACGGCGCCTCACTGGGCCCGCTCTACCGCGACCTCGCCGAGGCCTACGCGGCCCGCCGCGACGGCGCGGCCCCGCAGTGGGAGCCGCTGCCCGTCCAGTACGCCGACTACGCGCTCTGGCAGCACGAGCTGCTCGGCGACGAGGACGACCCGGAGAGCCCGCTCGCCCGCCAGCTCGACCACTGGCGCCAGGCGCTGGCCGGCGCCCCCGAGGAGCTGCCGCTGCCGGTCGACCGCCCCCGCCCGCCGGTCGCCTCGCACCGCGGCGCGATCGTCCCGCTGGAGTTCGACGCGGACCTGCACACCCGGCTGACCGCGCTCGCCGCCGAGCACGGCGTCACCCTCTTCATGGTCCTGCGGGCCGCGTACGCCACCCTGCTGCACCGCTTCGGCGCGGGCACCGACCTGCCCATCGGCACCCCGCTGGCCGGCCGCCTCGACGAGGCGACGCACGAGCTGGTCGGCTTCTTCGCCAACACCCTGGTGCTGCGCACCGACCTGTCCGGCCGCCCCGGCTTCGCCGAACTGCTGGGCCGGATCCGGGAGAGCGACCCGGCCGCCCACGCCCACCAGGACGTGCCCTTCGAGCGGCTGGTCGAGGAGCTGAACCCGACCCGGTCGACCGCCTGCACCCCGCTGTTCCAGGTGATGATCGCCTTCGCGGGCGCCGCCGAGGACGGCCCGGCCTTCCCCGGGGTGACGGTGACGGAGGAGCCGGTCGACTTCGGCACCGCGACCTTCGACCTGACGCTGCGGCTGGTCGAGCGCCAGGGCGAGGACGGCGCCGCCGCGGGGCTGGCCGGAGTCCTGGAGTACGCCACCGACCTCTTCGACCGGGAGACCGGCGAACGGCTGGCCGCCGCCCTGGAGTCGATCCTGCGCCAGGTCGCGGACGACCCCGCCCGGCCGGTCGCCGAGCTGGACGTGCTGTCGGCGCGGGAGCGGGCCGAGGCCGCGGGCGGCCACACCCCGCTGCCGGAGGAGGTGCCGCTGGTGCCGGCCGCGTTCGAGGCGCAGGCCGCCGAGACTCCGGACGCCGTGGCCCTGGTCTGCGGTGAACTCTCCCTGACGTATGCGGAGTTGAACGTCCGGGCGAACCGGCTGGCGCACCGGCTGATCGCGGGGGGTGTCGGCCCCGAGTCCGTGGTGGCGCTGGCCCTGCCGCGCTCGGCGGAGACGGTGGTGGCGATCCTGGCGGTGCTCAAGGCCGGCGGCGCCTACCTGCCGCTGGACGCCGAGTACCCGGCCGACCGCACCGCCGACACCCTGGCGCAGGCGGGCCCGGCGCTGGTGCTGACCGACGGGCGCTGGCCGCTGCCCGAGGTCCTCGACGGGCACCCGGTGCTCGACCTCGCCGAGGGCGGGGCCTTCGCGGAGACGGACCCGGCCCCGCGGGCCACGGCGGCCGACGCCGCGTACGTGATCTTCACTTCCGGTTCGACCGGCCGTCCCAAGGGTGTGGTGGTCCAGCACGGCAGTATCGCCGCGCTGCTCGCCGCTCACCGGACGGGTGTGATGGCCGGTGTCTCCCGGCAGCGGGTGGCGCTCACCGCCTCGCTCTGCTTCGACGCCTCCTGGGACGGTCTGCTCTGGCTGGTGGCCGGGCACGAGCTGCACCTGATCGGCGGTGAGACCCGGCGCGACGCCCGGGCGCTGGTCGGTCATGTGCGGGAGCGCGGGATCGGTGTGCTGGAGGTGACGCCTTCCTACGCCGAGCAGTTGATCGAGGAGGGCCTGCTGGAGGAGCCCGCGCCCGCCCTGGTGCTGCTCGGTGGCGAGGCCGTCGGCCAGGCGCTCTGGACCCGGCTGCGCGAGGCGCCGGCCACCGCGGCCCACAACCTGTACGGCCCGACCGAGTGCACCGTCGACGCCCTGACCCACCCGCTGGCGGCCACCGAGCGGCCGGTTCTGGGTCGTACGGTCGCGGGCACCCGGGGCTACGTGCTGGACGAGTACCTCAACCCGGTCCCGGTCGGGGTGCCGGGGGAGCTGTACCTGGCGGGTGCCGGTCTGGCCCGCGGCTACCTGGCCCGACCGGCCCTGACCGCCGAGCGCTTCCTCGCCTGCCCCTTCGAGCCCGGGGCGCGGATGTACCGCACCGGGGACCTGGTCCGCCGTACCCGTGACGGGGGGCTGGAGTACCTGGGCCGCACCGACCACCAGGTCAAGATCCGCGGCTTCCGGATCGAACTCGGCGAGATCGAGCGCGCCCTGACCGCGCACCCGCGGGTCCTCCAGGCCGCCGTCCTGCCCGACGGGGACGGGCTGCGCCTGGTCGCCTACGTGGTCACCGACGGCCCGCTCGACCCGGCGGAGGCCCGGGCCACCGCCGCCCGGACACTGCCCGGCTACATGCTGCCCGCCGCGATCGTGGTACTGGACGCCCTGCCGCTGAACGCCAACGGCAAACTCGACCGGACCGCCCTCCCGGCACCGGACTTCGGCGCCCTCGCGGCGGGCCGGGCGGCGCGCACGCCGCAGGAGGAGATCCTCTGCGGGCTGTTCGCGGAGGTCCTCGGCCTCGACGGGATCGGCATCGACGACGACTTCTTCGACCTCGGCGGGCACTCGCTGCTGGCCACCAAGCTGCTCAGCCGGATCAGGGCGGCGCTCGGCGCCGAGCCGGGCATCCGGGACGTCTTCGAGGCGCCCACCGTGGCCGGACTGGCCGCCCGGCTGGACACCGGCTCGGACCGCCCGGCGCTGACCGCGGCCGGTGACCGGCCGGAGCGGGTGCCGCTCTCCTTCGCCCAGCAGCGGCTCTGGCTGATCGACCGGATGGAAGGCCCCAGCGCCCTCTACAACGCGCCGCTGGCGCTGCGCCTGGCCGGCGAACTGGACACCGCCGCCCTGGAGCTCGCCCTCGGCGACCTGCTCGCCCGGCACGAGAGCCTGCGCACCCTGATCGCCGAGGAGGACGGCACCCCGTACCAGCGGATACTGCCCGCCGACGAGGCCGCGCTCCCGTTCGACACCCTGGACCGCCCGGCCGCCGAGGTGGCTGCCACGGTCGCCGGACTGTGCCGCCGCGCCTTCGACCTGCGCACCGAACTCCCGGTCCGTGCCGCCCTGTTGACGGTCTCGCCGGAGGAGCACGTACTGGTCCTGGCGCTGCACCACATCGCCAGCGACGGCTGGTCCCTCGGCCCGCTGGTCCGCGACCTCACCTCCGCGTACGCGGCCCGCACCGGCGGCGCCGCCCCCGGCTGGGCGCCGCTGCCCGTCCAGTACGCCGACTACGCGCTCTGGCAGCGCGAACTGCTCGGCGAGGAGACCGATCCGGAGAGCCTGGCCGCCCGCCAGCTCGCCTACTGGCGCGAGACCCTGGCGGACCTCCCGGAGGAGGCCACGCTGCCGCTGGACCGCCCCCGCCCGCCGGTCGCCTCCCACCGCGGCGACCGGGTCGCGCTCAGCCTCGGCGCCGAGTGCCACCGCGAGCTGCTCGGGCTGTCCCGGGCCCACCGGGTGACGATGTTCATGACGCTGCAGGCGGCCCTCGCCACGCTGCTGACCCGGCTCGGCGCGGGCACCGACGTCCCGATCGGCTCGGTGGTGGCCGGGCGCTCCGACGAAGCCCTGGACGACCTGGTCGGCTTCTTCGTCAACACCCTGGTGCTGCGCACCGACACCTCGGGCAACCCGAGCTTCGCCGACCTGCTCGGCCGGGCCCGGGAGACCGCCCTCGGCGCCTACGCCCACCAGGACGTGCCCTTCGAACGGCTGGTGGAGGAGGTCAGGCCGACCCGCTCGCTGGCCCGCCACCCGCTGTTCCAGATCATGCTGGTGCTCCAGAGCAACGAGCAGGCCGAACCGTCGACGGCCGGCCTGCGGGTCGAGCCCCTGGCGGCGGCCACCGGCTCCGCCAAGTTCGACCTCAGCCTGATCGCCGAGGAGTCCTTCGGCCCCGACGGCGAGCCCGCCGGGATCGACTGCGCCCTCGACTACGCCGTCGACCTGTTCGACCGGGAGACCGTCGAGGCGATCGCGGCCCGGCTCGGCCGGCTGCTGGCCGCGGTGGCCGAGCGGCCCGAGCTGCCGATCGGCCGGATCGAACTGCTCCCCGCCGAGGAGCGGGCCGCGCTGCCCGCCGCAGGGCCCGCCCTGCCCGCCGGACTCCCGCTGCTGCCCGCCGCCTTCGCCGCCCGGGCGGCCGAGACCCCGGAGGCCGTCGCCCTGGTCTGCGGCTCCACCTCGCTCACCTTCGCCGAACTGAACGCCCGCGCCAACCGGCTCGCCCACCGCCTGCTGGCCGCCGGCGCGGGCCGGGAGTCGGTGGTCGCCCTCGCCCTGCCGCGCTCGGCGGAGACGGTGGTCGCCATGCTGGCCGTGCTCAAGGCCGGCGGCGCCTACCTGCCGCTGGACGCCGAGTACCCGGCCGAGCGCACCGCCCACATGCTGGCGGACGCCCGCCCGGCGCTCGCCCTCACCGACGGCCGCTGGCCGCTGCCCGAGGTGCTGGACGGACTGCGCACCCTGGACGTCACCGAGCCCTCCTCGGAGAGTTCCACCGACCCGCAGCGCTCCACCGACCCGCGGTGCGCCGTCGACCCGGGCGACGCCGCCTACGTCATCTACACCTCCGGCTCCACCGGCCGCCCCAAGGGCGTGGTCGTCCCGCACGGCGCCGTCGCCGCCCTGCTCGCCGCCCACCGGGCCGCCCTGATCCGGGGCACCGAGCAGGCCCACGGCCGGCAGCGGATCGCGCTCACCGCCTCGCTCTGCTTCGACGCCTCCCTGGAGCCCGTGCTCTGGATGTACGCCGGGCACGAGCTGCACCTGATCGGCGACGAGCTGCGCCGCGACCCGGCCGCCCTCGTGCGCCACACCGCCGCGGCGGGCATCGACGCCCTGCACCTCACCCCCTCCTACGCCGAGCAGCTGATCGAGGAGGGCCTGCTGGACGCACCCGCGCCGCGCCTGCTGCTGCTCGGCGGCGAGGCCGTCGGCCAGGCCCTGTGGCAGCGGCTGCGGGAGCACCCGGACACCGCCGGCCACAACTTCTACGGCCCGACCGAGGCCACCGTGTACGCGCTCACCCAGCCGCTCCACGCGGCGCGGCGCCCGGGGCTCGGCGGCCCGATCGCCGGCGTCGAGGCCCACGTCCTGGACGGGTACCTCAACCCGGTCCCGGTCGGGGTGCCGGGGGAGCTGTACCTGGCGGGCGCCGGTCTGGCCCGCGGCTACCTGGCGCGGCCGGGCCTGACGGCGGAGCGCTTCGTCGCCTCGCCCTTCGAGCCCGGCGCGCGGATGTACCGCACCGGCGACCTCGCCCGGCGCACCCGGGAGGGCGGCGTGGAGTACCTGGGCCGCGCCGACCACCAGGTGAAGATCCGCGGCTTCCGGGTCGAACTCGGCGAGATCGAGCAGGTGGTGGCGCGCCACCCCGCCGTCCGCCAGTGCGTGGTCACCGTACGGGAGAGCGACAGCGGCGACCGCCGGCTGGTCGGCTACTGCACGGTGGACCGGGAATCGCCCGAACTCGCCGCCGAGCTGCGCCGGTTCGCCGCCGAGTCGCTGCCCGGCTACATGGTGCCGGCCGCCGTCGTCCTGCTGGCCGCGCTGCCGCTGACCGGCAGCGGCAAGGTGGACCACCGGGCGCTGCCCGCACCGGACTTCGGCGCGCTCGCGGCGGGCCGGGCGGCGCGGACGCCGCAGGAGGAGATCCTCTGCGGGCTGTTCGCGGAGGTGCTCGGACTGGAGGGCGTCGGCATCGACGACGACTTCTTCGACCTGGGCGGGCACTCGCTGCTGGCCACCAAGCTGCTCAGCCGGGTGAGGTCCGTGCTGGGCGCGGAGCTCGGCATCCGGGACGTCTTCGAGGCGCCGACGGTGGAGGGGCTGACCGCCCGGCTGGGCAGCGGCCCCGAGCGCCTGGCGCTGACCGCGGCCGGTGAGCGGCCGGAGCGGGTGCCGCTCTCCTTCGCCCAGCAGCGGCTCTGGCTGATCGACCGGATGGAGGGCCCCAGCGCCCTCTACAACCTGCCGCTCGTCCTGGGGGTGGCGGGGGAGCTGGACACCGCGGCGCTGGAGTCGGCGCTCGGCGACGTGGTGGCCCGGCACGAGAGCCTGCGCACCCTGATCGCCGAGGAGGACGGCACCCCGTACCAGCGGATCCTGCCCGCCGGGCAGGCCCGCGTCCGCGTCGAGCTGCTGCCGCCCGGCACCGCGCCGGCGAGCTGCACGGCCCGGCCCTTCGACCTGGCCGCCGACCTCCCGGTCCGCGCCCACGTCATCCCGGCCCCGCCCGGCGAGCACCTGCTCGTCCTGGTCCTGCACCACATCGCCGGTGACGGCTGGTCGATGGGCCCGCTGCTGCGCGACCTCGCCGAGGCCTACGCGGCCCGCCGGGACGGCGCGGCCCCGCAGTGGGAGCCGCTGCCCGTCCAGTACGCCGACTACGCGCTCTGGCAGCGCGAGCTGCTCGGCGAGGAGAGCGACCCGGAGAGCCTGCTCGCCCGCCAGCTCGACCACTGGCGCCAGGCCCTGGCCGGTCTGCCCGAGGAACTGTCGCTGCCCGTCGACCGGCCGCGCCGCGCGGCCGCCAGCCACCGGGGCGAGCGGGTCGTCGTCCCGTACGGCGCCGAACTCCACCGCGCGATAGCCGAGTTGTCGCGCGAGCACCGGGTGACGATGTTCATGACCGTCCAGGCCGCGCTCGCCGCGCTGCTCACCCGGCTCGGCGCGGGCACCGACGTCCCGATCGGCTCGGTGGTGGCCGGGCGCTCCGACGAGGCCCTGGACGACCTGGTCGGCTTCTTCGTCAACACCGTGGTGCTGCGCACCGACACCTCCGGGAACCCGAGCTTCAGCGAGCTGCTGGCCCGCGTCCGGGAGACCCAGCTCGACGCCCACGCCCACCAGGACGTGCCCTTCGAGCGGCTGGTCGAGGAGCTGAACCCGGCCCGCTCGCTGGCCCGTCACCCGCTCTTCCAGGTGATGCTGCTGCTGGAGGGCCGGGGGGAGTCGGCACCGCTGGCCCCGGCCGGTCTGGACGCCCGGGTCGAGTCCTCCGACGGGACGGTCGCCAAGTTCGACCTGAGCGTCGGCCTCGGCGAGTCCTTCGACGCGGACGGCGCGCCCGCCGGCCTGGAGTGCGCGATCGACTTCGCGACGGACCTCTTCGACCGGGAGACCGTCGAGGCGATCGCCGTCCGGCTCGGCCGGCTGCTGGCGGCGGTGGCCGCCCGGCCGGAGCTGCCGATCGGCCGCATCGAACTCCTCTCGGCACAGGAGTCCGTCACGCTGCCCGCGGCCAGGGCCGCCCTGCCGGAGCGGGTGCCGCTGGTGCCGGCCGCGTTCGAGGCGCAGGCCGCCGAGACTCCGGACGCCGTGGCCCTGGTCTGCGGCGAACTCTCCTTGACGTATGCGGAGTTGAACGTCCGGGCGAACCGGCTGGCGCACCGGCTGATCGCGGGGGGTGTCGGCCCCGAGTCCGTGGTGGCGCTGGCCCTGCCGCGCTCGGCGGAGTCGGTGATGGCGATCCTGGCGGTGCTCAAGGCGGGCGGCGCCTACCTGCCGCTGGACGCCGACCACCCGGCCGACCGCACCGCCCGCACCCTCGCCGACGCGGCCCCCGCCCTCGTCCTCACCGGGGACGACTGGCCGCACCCCGAGGCGCTGGCCGGACTGCCCGCCCTGGCGGTCGCCGGGGCGAGCGGCCCGGAGACGAACCCGACGGCGCGTGCCTCCGCCGAGGACGCCGCGTACGTGATCTTCACTTCCGGGTCGACCGGCCGTCCCAAGGGTGTGGTGGTCCAGCACGGCAGTATCGCCGCGCTGTTGGCCGCTCACCGGACGGGTGTGATGGCCGGTGTCTCCCGGCAGCGGGTGGCGTTGACGGCTTCGCTCTGCTTCGACGCCTCCTGGGACGGTCTGCTCTGGCTGGTGGCCGGGCACGAGCTGCACCTGATCGGCGGTGAGACCCGGCGCGACGCCCGGGCGCTGGTCGGCCACGTACGGGAGCGCGGGATCGGTGTGCTGGAGGTGACGCCGTCGTACGCCGAGCAGTTGATCGAGGAGGGGTTGCTGGAGGAGCCCGCGCCCGCCCTGGTGCTGCTCGGCGGCGAGGCCGTCGGCCAGGCGCTGTGGCAGCGATTGCGCGAGGCGCCGGCTACCGCCGCCCACAACCTGTACGGCCCGACCGAGTGCACCGTCGACGCGCTGACCCACCCGCTGGACGCGACCGAGCGGCCGGTTCTGGGTCGTACGGTCGCGGGCACCCGGGGCTACGTGCTGGACGGGTACCTCAACCCGGTCCCGGTCGGGGTACCGGGGGAGTTGTACCTGGCGGGTGCCGGTCTGGCCCGCGGCTACCTGGCCCGGCCGGGCCTGACGGCGGAGCGGTTCCTGGCCTGCCCCTTCGAGCCCGGGGCGCGGATGTACCGCACCGGGGACCTGGTGCGCCGTACCCGTGACGGGGGGCTGGAGTACCTGGGCCGCACCGACCACCAGGTCAAGATCCGCGGCTTCCGGATCGAACTCGGCGAGATCGAACACGTGCTGACGCTCCACCCGGAGGTGACCGCCGCCGCCGTCCTGCCCGACGGGGACGGGCTGCGCCTGGTCGCGTACGTGGTCACCGACGGCCCGCTCGACCCGGTCGAGCTGCGCGCCTTCGCCGCCGGCCACCTGCCCGGCTACATGCTGCCCGCCGCCGTCGTCCCGCTGGCCGCGCTGCCGCTCACCGGCAGCGGGAAGCTGGACCGCGCGGCGCTGCCCGCACCGGACTTCGGGCAGCTCAGCGGCGGCCGCGCCGCCCGCACCCCGCGGGAGGAGATCCTCTGCGCGCTGTTCGCGGAGGTCCTCGGCCTGGAGACCGTCGGCATCGACGACGACTTCTTCGACCTCGGCGGCCACTCCCTGCTCGCCATGAAGCTGCTCGCCCGCATCCGCGCCACCCTCGGCGCGGACCCGGGCATGCGGGCCCTGTTCGAGGCGCCCACCGTGGCCGGGCTGGCCCGCCTGCTCGACCGGGGCCCGGCCGCCGACGCCCTGGACGTCCTGCTGCCGCTGCGCACCGGCGGCGACCGGGCCCCGCTGTTCTGCGTCCACCCGGCGGCCGGCATCAGCTGGGTCTACTCCGGGCTGCTGCGCCACCTCGGCCCCGATCAGCCGGTGTACGGCCTCCAGGCCCGCGGCCTGCGCGGCGGCGCCCCGGCGAGCGTCGCCGAGATCGCCGAGGACTACGTGCGGCAGATCCGCGCCGTGCGCCCCGACGGCCCGTACCACCTGCTGGGCTGGTCCTTCGGGGCCGTGGTCGCCCAGGAGATGGCGGTGCGGCTGCGCGCCGAGGGCGCCGAGGTCGGCCTGCTGGCCCTGCTGGACGGCGCCCCGGCGGTCCGTACCGCCGCCGCCCCGATCGTCGAACCCGCCGACACCCTGGACGAGTTGCTGCGCTCGCTCGGCCACGACCCGGCCGACGACCGCGGCCTGGCGAGCCTGAAGGCCGTGCTCGGCGAGGCCGTGGCGGTGCTGCCCGAGGTCTTCGACCGGCACCGCAAGCTGATGGCCGAACACGTGCCGGACCGCTACCGGGGGGACGCCGTCTTCTTCGGGGCGACCACCGGCAAGCCGGCGGACTGGCCGTACGAACAGGCCTGGCGCCCTTACCTGGACGGCCCGGTCGAGACCCACCGCCTCGCCTGCGCCCACGGTGAGCTGACCCAGCCGGAACCCCTCGCACGGATCGCCGCCGTGCTGACCGAGAAGCTCGGAGCGTGACCGCGATGACCACCACCGTCCCGATCGAATCCCCGGCGCCGCCGGAGCGGCCGCGCGGCCGCTGGGGCCTGTGGGCCCAGGGGGACTTCCGCCGGCTCTGGCTCGGCGAGACCACCAGCACCCTCGGCACGGCGGTCGGCAGCGTGGCGCTGTCCCTGGTGGCCGTCGTCACCCTGGGCGCCGGCCCGCTCGCGGTCGGCGTGGTCAACGCCGCCGCCTGGCTGCCCTGGCTGTTCCTCGGCCTGCCGGCCGGCGCCTGGGTGGACCGCTGGCCCCGGCTGCGGGTGATGCTGGTCTGCGACCTGCTGCTGCTGGCGTTCTTCGGCAGCGTCCCGGTGGCCGGCTGGCTGGGGGTGCTCTCCCTCGCCCAGCTGGTCGTGGTGGCCCTGCTGACCGGCGCGGTGAAGGTGTTCTTCTCCACCGCGTACGGCGCGGTGCTGCCCACCCTGGTGGCCAAGGCCGACCTGCTGGAGGCCAACGTCAAACTGCGCTCCGGGGCCTCGGCGGCGGACATCGCCGGCCCGGGCGTGGCCGGTCTGCTCTCCCAGGCCTTCGGCGCCGCCAGCGGGATGCTCGTCGACTCGCTCACCTACCTGGTGTCGGCGGTCTGCCTGCGGCGGATCAGGACCGAGGAGCACCCCCCGCCGGTGTCCGAGCGGCGCGGCATCCAGCGCGAGATCGGCGAGGGCGTCCGCTTCCTGCTGCGCGACCCGTACCTGCGCACCTTCGCCTGCTTCGCCGCGATCGGCAACCTCGGGCTGAACGGCATCCAGGCGGTGCAGACCGTCTTCCTGGTGCGCACCGTGGGGATCGAACCCGGCGCGGTGGGCGGGGTGTTCGCCCTGGTGAGCGTCGGCGGCCTGGCCGGGGCGATGCTGGCCGGGCGGATCGCCCGCCGGCTGGGCACCGCCCGCGCCCTGCTGGTCTGCGAGCTGGTGGTCGCCCCCTTCATCCTGCTGCTGCCGCTGGCGGGCGAACGGCTGCCGCTCCTGGTCTCCGCGCTCGCCTGGGCCGTCGCGGTCTGCGGCGTGGTGGCGGGCAACGTGCTGGCCGGCAGCTTCTCCCAGGCCTACTGCCCGCCGGAGCTGATCGGCCGGATCCGGGCCAGCTCCGCGACCGTCAACTACAGCGCGATCCCGGTGGGCGCCCTGCTCGGCGGCTGGCTCGGCGAGGTGATCGGCGCCCGCGCCACCATCTGGCTGATGGCGGGCGTGCTGCTCTCGGCCGGCCTGCTGCTGCTGGCCAGCCCGCTGCGCGGCCTGCGCGACTTCCCCACCCGGCCGTCCACCCCGGCCGCCTGACCCCGTCCTTGTGCACGTCCGCTTCCCGCACCGCCGCTTCCCGCACCGCCCCGACTTGGAGGACCCGATGACTCGCACCGCCCGTCCGCGCCGCTACCTGATGTGCCGTCCGGACCACTTCGACGTCACCTACGCGATCAACCCCTGGATGGACCCGGCCAAGCCGGTCGACACCGACCTGGCCGTCGCCCAGTGGGAGCGGCTGTACGCCCTGTACGCCGAACTCGGCCACCAGGTCGAGCTGATCGAGCCGCTGCCCGGCCTGCCCGACATGGTCTACGCGGCCAACGGCGCCACCGTGGTGGACGGCCGGGTGCTCGGGGCGCGCTTCCGCAACGCCGAGCGGGCCGCCGAGGGCCCCGCCTACCTGGAGTGGTTCCGCGACCGGGGCTTCGCGACGCACGACCCGGAGTTCGTCAACGAGGGCGAGGGGGACCTGCTGCTGACCGCGAGCTTCGTGCTGGCCGGCCGGGGCTTCCGCAGCGTGGCCGAAGGGCACGCCGAGGCGCAGGAGTTCTTCGGCCGCCCGGTGGTCGGGCTGGAGCTGGTCGACCCGCGCTTCTACCACCTGGACACCGCGCTGTCGGTGCTCGACGGCGACGAGATCATGTACTACCCGGAGGCCTTCTCGCCCGGCAGCCGGACGGTGCTGCGCCGGCTCTTCCCGGACGCCCTGCTGGTGGACGAGGCGGACGCCGAGGTGTTCGGGCTCAACGCGGTGAGCGACGGCCTGCACGTGGTGCTGCCGGAGGCGGCCGTGGGCCTGGCGGCGCGGCTGCGGGAGCGCGGGTTCCGGCCGATCGGGATGGACCTGAGCGAGCTGCTCAAGGGCGGGGGCAGCGTCAAGTGCTGCACCCTGGAGATCCGCGGGGCGGCCTGATCACCGCCCGGTGATCAGCGGTGCTCCGCCGTAGATCGGCCGTTGACCGGCCCCCGCAAGACTGGTGCCACACCACGAAGGACACCTTCCCTCCACAGGGAAGCCACCGAAGGAGCACCAGAGATGACGCAGCGTCCGGCCACCGCCTCCGCCCGCCTCCGGCTGTTCACCGTCGGCCTCGGGGTGGTCGTCGCCCTGGGCGCCGGCCTCTCCGTCACGGCCGCGGTGGCGGGGACGGCCGGCGGCGGGACGGCGACTGTGGTGGTCGGCGACGCGACGCCGACGCCCACCCCCGTCACCCCCGCCCCGACCGCCACCACCGGGCACGGCAGCTCCGGTGACTGGAACAGCACCGGCTCCTGAGCGGCCGGGCTGTCGCAGGATCGATTCCTCCCGGCCGGTGATCAGGCCGTGAACCCCGTCGGTCAGCCGTAGTCAGCTCTGTAGCCAGCAGTAGGGCCGCAGTGCGAGGCCGGAGCGCGTCAGCGCCGACCGGTCACCGGCACCCCGGCCGCCTCCCGGCCCGCCGACCGCCCGTCCCGCGCCGACGGGACGCCGTCCCGCCCCCGGGCCAGCAGCCCCGCCACCTCCTGGGCGTCCGGCAGCCCCAGCCGGACGAAGATCGCGTGAGCCTCCCGCCACCGGTCCCACGCCTCGGCCTCGCGCCCGAGGTCCGCCAGCGTCCGGCCCAGCACCACCAGCGCCTGCGCGTGGTCCCGCTCCGCCCCCAGCTCCTCGCACAGGGCCAGCGCCTGGCCGGCGTGCTCCAGCGCCTCCTCGGTCCGGCCCAGCGACCGCAGACTGTCCGCCAGCCGGTAGCGGGCGTGCGCGGCCCGGGCCTGCAGACCGGCCGCCGTGGCCACCGCGAGGCACTCGCCGAACCAGGTCACCGCCTCCTCGTGCCGCTCCAGCCCGTGCAGCGCCAGCCCCAGCACGTACAGGGTGTACGCCCGGCCGGGATCGTCGTTGCGGGTGCGCAGGTCGGCCAGCGCCGCGTGGCAGATCGCCACCGCCTCGGCGGCCCGGCCGCTGCGGACCCGGGCCAGCGCGGCGTTCACCGTCGTCACCAGCTCCCCCGAGCGGTGGCCGAGCCGGCGGGCCAGCAGCAGGGCCTCGTCGTACAGCTCGACGGCCTCGTCGTAGCGGCTGAGGAACTGGCAGACCAGGCCGAGGTCGTTGAGCGCCTGGCGCAGGATCACCGTGTCGCCGGCCGACCGGGAGGCGGCCACGGCCAGGCGGGCGGCCGCCTCGGCCTCCTCCAGCCGGGTGGCGGCCAGCGCGACGTTGCCGCGCAGGAAGTGCGCGCGACCGGCTGCCCGGTGGTCGGCGCGGTGGGTGGCCGCGGCCGCCAGGGACTCCGCCGTGGCGGCGAGTTGGCGACCGGGCGGGGCGAGGGTGAAGGGGGTGAGCGCGATCAGCAGGTCGATCGCGGCGCGCAGCGGGTCCGGCGGGGCGTCCTGGCCGTCCGGAGACGCGGGGGAGTCGCCCGCGGCGGCTGCGGCTGCGGCTGCGGGGGCCTCGGCCATCGTCCAGGCGGCGACCTGGGCGGCCAGCGCGATCGCCCCGGTGGACTCCGCCTCGGCCCAGGCCCGGGCGCCGTCCGCGCCGGTCAGCTCCACCCCGGCGCTGCGGGCGGGCCCGAGCGCACCGGCCGCCGGATCCCCGGGGACGGCGTGCTGGAAGGCCGTGCACGCGGTGGCGAGGAGGTGGTCCAGCAGCCGGTCGCGGGCCTCGACGGCCGCGCCGGGGCCGTCGGGCCGTCGCCGGGCGAAGGCGCGCAGCAGGTCGTGGTAGCGGTAGCGGCCGGGGAAGGGCGACTCCATCATCGCCACGTCCACCAGGGCCTCCAGCAGGTCCTCGGCGTCGTACTCGTCCAGGTCCAGCAGGGCGGCCGCGGCGGCCAGGCCGATGTCCGGGCCGTCCACCGAGGCGGCCAGCCGGAAGGCCCGGGCCTGGGCGGGCGTCAGCTGGCGGTAGCTGAGTTCGAAGGCCGCCTCCACCGCCAGGTCGCCGATCCGCAGCTCGTCGATCCGCCGCCGTTCGACCGCGAGCCGGCGGCCCAGCGTCTGCACCGTCCAGCTGGGCCGGGCGGCCAGCCGGGCGGCCACGATCCGCACCGCGAGCGGCAGGTGGCCGCAGACCTGCAGCAGGTCCCGGGCGGCCTCGGCCTCGGCGGCCAGCCGTTCGGCGCCGATGGTGCGGCCGAGGAGTTCGAGCGCCTCCCCGGGTTCGAAGACGTCCAGGTCGGTGTGGACGGTCGCGGGCAGGCCGGACAGCCGGGTACGGCTGGTGGTGAGCACGGCGCAGCCGGTCGCGCCCGGCAGCAGGGGCCGGATCTGTGCGGTGTCGTGCACGTTGTC
The DNA here is from genome assembly GCF_014656195.1 of Kitasatospora xanthocidica. Classification (GTDB taxonomy): domain Bacteria; phylum Actinomycetota; class Actinomycetes; order Streptomycetales; family Streptomycetaceae; genus Kitasatospora; species Kitasatospora xanthocidica. Next base: position 58,460 of record NZ_BNBY01000021.1, read on the forward strand.
GAGGAGCAGCAGCAGCCGCCGGCCGTCCACCACCGAGCGGAACAGCGCCGAGCGGGCGTCCAGTCCGTCGGGCACAGCGTCGGCCGGCACCCCGAGCGCCAGCAGGAAGCCGCTGAGCACGGCCTCCGGGTCGGCCGGGGTGGGGTCGGCGCCCCGCAGGTCGACGTAGAGCTGCCCGTCGGGGTAGGTCTCGCGGACGCGGTGGGCGACGTGCAGGGCCAGCGCGGTCTTGCCGACCCCGCCCATCCCGACCACGGTGGCGATCACCAGCGCCTGCTGCCCCGAGCTGCCCAGGGCCTCGCCGAGCCGTTCGACCAGGACCGTACGGCCGGTGAAGTCGGCTGCGTCCGGCGGGAGTTGGGCCGGTCTCGGGGCCAGCGCGACCGCGGGCTCGACCGGCGGCTCCGGCAGCGCGGGCACGGCCGCGGCCGGCTCCGCCGGGCCGGCCGGGGCGGCGGCGGGCGCCGCGACCACCGCCGGGGCGGCGGGCACCGGGGCGGCCAGCGCCGGGTCGCCCTCCAGGATCCGCCGGTGCAGCTGGTCCAGCTCGGCGCCGGGCTCCACCCCCAGCTCGGCCAGGAACAGCTGACGCACGCTCCGGTAGACCGCCAGCGCGTCCGCCTGCCGGCCGGCCTGGTACAGCGCGCGCATCAGCAGCCCGTACGCCCGCTCGTGCAGCGGGTGCTCGGTGGTCAGCGAGGTCAGCTCCGGGATGCACCGGGAGAACCGGCCCAACGCCAGGTCCAGGGCGATCCGCTCCTCCAGCAGGGTCAGCCGCAGCTCCTCCAGCCGCTGCCGCTGACGCTGCGCGAACGGCCCCGGGATGCCGGCCAGCGGCTCGCCCTGCCACAGGTCCAGCGCCTGGTTCAGCAGGTCCCGCGCCTGCTGGGGCTGCCCGGCGGCCGCCGTGCGCTCGGCCTGGGCCGCCAGCTCCTCGGCCTGCGCCGCGTCCACGGCGTGCTTGGGCAGCACCAGCCGGTAGCCGTCCCCGACGGAGGTCAGCACGGTCGGCGCGTCCGGCTCCTCCCCGTGCAGGATCTTGCGCCACCGCCAGGCGTACGTCCGCACCGTCGTCATCGCGGTGCCCGGCGGCTCCTCGCCCCACAGGGCGTCGATCAGGTCCGTGGCACTCGCACCGTGCCCCGGACGTAGCAGCAGCACCGCCAGCATGGCCTGCTGCTGCGGACTTCCGACCTTCAGTACGGCGGTGCCGCGTTGTGCCCGCATCAGTCCCAGCACCGAGAACCGGAAATCACCCATTAGTACCGCACCTGCCCGCATTCGTGTGCTCGCCCCCGCCCGCGCACGTGCTTCCCCCCGATTGATGAGCCCCTATCAACCCACGCCACCCCTCCGGCTGTCGAGAGATCGTCGAGCCGGTGGTGATCGGGTGTTGATCGGCCGTCACCACAATCATGGGTGTGGCTCCCCTGCCGTCGGCCCGGCACCAACCGCCGGGCCCGCCACACCCTCGGTCGCCGGACCGCACCCCGGCGGCCACCACAGCTCTCGGAGGCGGACGCCCGTGAACACCGACCTGCTCCACCGGTTGCTCGACCTCGGCCCGGACGCCGGACCGGTCGAACTGCTCCAACGCGCCCGCGGCCTCCGCGACCTGCCCTACCTGGTGCTCGCCGCGCTCGCCCGGGAGGACGTCCGGATGGGCGAGCACGCCCGGGCCGAACTGCGGCGCGCCCGGGACCGCTCCGACTGCTACGCCCGCCTCGCCGGCGAGCTCGCCGACGCCACCGGCGTCCGCCCGATCCGCGACCTCCCGCTGGCCGGCTACTACCCGGCCGACCTGCCCCGGCCGCTGGGCGAACTCACCCTCGTCAGCCCCACCGAGGCCGCGCTCTGGCAGGCCGTCAACCGGCTGGTCACCGACCACCCGGTGGAGTCCGTCGAGGTCGCCCTGCTCGGCGACCGCCCCCGGCACACCACCGTCACCCTGCGCTGGCCGGCCGAGGACCCGCTGCTCGACCCCTGGTACCAGGTGCGGCTCGGCACCGCCGCGCTCACCGGCGATCCGGAGACCGTCCCGGTCCGCCCCTACCTGGCCGCCGACGACCACGTCGAGTGCCTGATCGCCCTCGCCGAGGAGGGCCTCGGCCGCCCCTTCCACCCCGGCGACGTGCTCGACGTGTCCCAACTGGCCGGGCAGCCCTTCGAACCCGTCGAGACCGCCGCCGTGGTCGCCGCCTACCGGCTCGCCCCGGAGACCGTCGCCCTGCTCGACCTCGCCGCCGCGCACGTGCCGCTCGGCCCGCTGGCGGGCGTGCGCACCGTACTGGAGGCCGAGGTCGGCCCCGAGCTGCGGCGCCGCACCACCACCCGCCCGCTCCGGCCGCGCCACGGCACCCTGCTGCGCCGCACCGTCACCCGGCACGAGTGGGACGAGGCCGTCCTGCTCCCGTCCGGCGCCGCCACCCTGCTGCTCACCCCGGTGGCCGACTACCTGCTCGGCCCGGCGGGCGCCCGGCCCACCGTCTCCGAGCGGGCCGCCGCCCACGCCGCCCTGCGGGCCTGGGACGCGCTGGCGCCCGGCGTCGCGGCCCCGGCCTCCTGCACCGGCCTGTCGGAGCCGCGCCACCGGTGACCGCCGCCGCCGGTGAACCGTCGGAACCCGGTGAGGGGGGCCGCGCTGAACGGATGCCGTGCGCCCCGGGGTTCAGTTCCGGACCGGGGCGGGTCGAACCCCGGTGGGCGCGCCGTCCGTGCTACCGACTGAGGCCGGCGGCAGCCGGCACGAGGACGGACGCGGGAGGACGACGATGGCCTGGTACCAGGGGCGGAGCCGGATCACGGTGACGGCGGTCGAGGGGCAGTGGCCGCAGCGGGCGGTGGTCACGGTCCGGGGCGGCGCGCGGATGGAGCTGCCGGGGGAGGTCGGCGCGGTGCGGGTCGTCGAGGGGGAGAGCTGGCAGCTCGACCTGGAGCACCGCCACCAGGGCGAGTGGTGCCCGAACATCCGTGCGGTGCAGGGGCGTTGGCAGGAGATCGGGGGCGTCTCCACCCAGGTCGTGCACAGCCGCAACCGCGACCAGGCCGGTGACCGGCAGGACCGCAACCTGGTGCTGCGGATCGAGCGGCTCGCGCCGGCCGGTACGGACGTCCCGGCGGTGACCGCCGCCGCCCGCCGGACCACCGTCGCGCGGCACTCGCCGGGGGCCCCGGCCGGGCAGGCCGCGCCGCGCACCTCGGCCGGACCGGCGAACGGCCCGGCGAACGGCCCGGCCGTCCCGGGCGTACGGACCTCCGGCTCGGGCGGTGCGGAGCAGTACGGGGCCCGGCCGACCACCTCGACCGGCAGCTCCTGGAACGGCTGACCGGGCCCGGGCCCGGTGCGGGATGGCACCGTTGGGAAACTTTCCTAACCAAAGTCATTGACCCCCGGGCCCCGGTGCCCCGATTCTGTGAGACACCTCCCTGACCTGCCGTCACCGCTCCACTGGATCGACGAAAGTGAGTTGGCATGCGCAAGACCATCGGAGTCCGTCTCACCGCCCCGCTGCTCGCCGCCGCCCTCGGGCCGGCCGCCCTCCTGCTGGCCCCCGTGACCTCCGCGGCCGCCACCCCCGCCGCCGTCGCGGCCGTGCCCGGCATGGCCGCCGCGCCGTACGAGTACCTCGGCTGGGGCAGCCCGCAGAAGCCGACCGATGTGATGAAGGCAACCGGGGTCAAGTGGTTCACCCTGGCCTTCGTGCTCTCCGACGGCGGGTGCACCCCGAAGTGGGACGGCACCCGGGCGCTCACCGGGGGCTCCGACCAGGCCGCCGTCGACTCGATCCGGGCGGCCGGCGGTGACGTGGTGATCTCGGTCGGCGGCTGGAGCGGCAACAAGCTCGGCGAGAAGTGCTCCAGTGCGAGCGCCCTGGCCGGCGCCTACCAGAAGGTGATCGACGCCTACCGGCTGAAGGCGCTCGACATCGACATCGAGGACACCGAGTTCGGCAACGCGACGGTCCGTCAGCGGGTGGTCGACGCGCTGAAGATCGTCAAGACCAAGAACCCCGGCATCGTCACCTACGTCACCCTGGGCACCACGCCCAGCGGCCCGGACGCCAACGGCAAGGACCTGATCAAGCGGGGCGCGGCCGCCGGCCTGGCCAACGACGGCTGGGTGATCATGCCCTTCGACTTCGGCGGCCACAGCGGCAGCATGGGCCAGGCGACGGTCAGCGCGCTGGAGGGGCTGAAGGCCGCGGTCAAGAGCGCGTACGGCTACGGCGACGACGCGGCGTACCGGCACATCGGCGTCTCCTCGATGAACGGGAAGACCGACGAGGCGGGGGAGACCGTCAGCACCGGCGACTTCCGCACCATCCTCGGGTACGCCCAGCAGCACCACCTCGCCCGCTTCGCCTTCTGGGCCGTCAACCGGGACCGCGCCTGCGGCTCCGGCACGGACGCCGACGCCTGCAGCGGCGTCGCGCAGTCCCCGTACGAGTTCACCAAGATCGTGGCCCAGTACCGGGGCTGAGCCCGCCGGGACGGGCTTCCCCGGCCCGAACGCCGAGGCCCCGCACAACGGGTGTGCGGGGCCTCGGCGTTCAGTCGACGGCGTCCGGACGACCGGCGGGGATCACCGCTCGTGGAGCGCCCGCGGGTCGCCGTCGACCGGGGTGGTCCCGGGCAGGGCGATGAGTTCGGGCTTGAACAGCGGCGGTGCGCTCATCGACGGCTCCCAGGTCGCCAGCCGCTCGTCCTGGGGTACCTCGATCCGGCGGTCCGCGGCGAGGTCGGTGACCACCTTCAGCAGCAGCCGCACGCCGAGCGGCGCCAGGTGGTCCCGCCACAGGCTCTGCGCGGTCGAGCCCGGGGGCACGATCAGGTGCTCCTGGGCGGCGAGCGGGCCGGCGTCGGTGCGCTCGGTGAGGTGGTAGACGCTTCCGCCGGTCACCTTGTCGCCGTCGCGGACGGTCCACCGGATCGCGTCCCGGCCGCGGTGCAGGGGCAGCAGGCTGGGGTGGTAGCCGATGGTGGCGACGGCGGCCCGGGCGCGGGTCTGGCGGCCCAGGAAGGCGTGGGAGTGCGCGGCGACGATGACGTCCACCCCGTCGGGGACGTGCCGCGCGCGCAGTTCGGCCGAGTCCGTCCACGGGATGTCCCGGGGGTACGCCCAGGCGCGCAGGCGGTCCCAGGACATCGCGTCGCCCTCGTCGGTGCGCCCCTTGCGCAGCCGGGGAGCGGCCGCGCCGACGATCTTGTGACCTTCGTCCAGCAGGGCTTCGGCGACCTGCACCGCGAACGCCCCCTGTCCCGACAGGTAGATGTTCATCCGCGATCGGCCTCCTTCGGACCGCAGGGGTCGGGTTCGAACCGCAGCGGCATGGTGGCGAACCCGGTCAGGAAGTTGGACCGGATCCGTCGTGCCGGGCCGGTCCGCTCGAAGCCGGTGGTGAAGTCCCGCAGGGCCTTGAGCAGTTCGGCGATCTCCACCTTGGCCAGGTACGAGCCGACGCAGAAGTGCGGGCCGTAGCCGAAGGCCAGGTGCTTGTTGGGGGTGCGGCCGAGGTCGAACTCCCCGGGCCGGGCGAAGACCCGCTCGTCCCGGTTGCCGGAGGCGTGCCACAGGGTGACGACCTCGCCCGGCCGCAGCCGTACGCCGTGCAGTTCGGTCTCCCGGACGACGCTGCGCCCGAAGTGCATCGTGGGCGAGGCCCAGCGCAGGACCTCGTCGACGGCGGTGTCGACCGCGACCTCGCCGTGCTTGAGCCGCCGCCACTGCTCGGGCCGGTCGGCGAGGGTGCGGACGCAGTCGATCATCGTCAGCCGGCTGGTCTCGTCGCCGCCGATGATCAGGCTGTAGCAGTTGAGCACGATGTCCTCGTCGGACAGCGGCACGCCGTCGACGGAACTGTCGATCAGCAGGCTGATCACATCCTCGCCGGGGGACTCGCGCCGCTCCTCGACGACGTCCATGAAGTACATCAGGATCTCGTTGCGGGCCATCTCGGAGTCGAGCTCGGAGTCGACGTCGGAGCCGGCCCCGTCGACCCCGTCGCCGTCCTCGTGGTCGGCCGACAGCGCCGCCTTGGTCAGCCCGAGCAGGAGGTCCCGGTCCCGCTCGGGCAGTCCGAGCAGCTTGGAGATGGTGGTCATCGGGATCCGGCCGGCGATCCGGTCCGCGAAGTCGCAGCCGCCGGACTCGACGGCCTCGCGGATCCACTGCCGGGTGTTGGCCCGCACCGCCCGCGCGGTCTCGTCGAGCACGCGCGGGGAGAGCACCCGCTGGAGGATCTTGCGCAGCTCGTGGTGGCGGGGCCCGTCGGTGACGGCCAGCATCCGGCCGGCCCCGGCGTCGCCACCGCCGAGCAGCGTGACGAGCACATTGCCGCGCTCGGAGGTGAAGTGGGTGTCGTCGCGGTAGGTGGTCATGATGTCCTCGTGGCGGGAGACCACCCAGAACCCCCGGCGGCCGCCCGCCGGAGGGTTCCAGTGCAGCGGGGCGGTGTCCCGCAGGGTGCGCCAGTAGCCGTCGAGGTCGAGGCCCTGGTCGGCGAAGGTGGCCTGGTCGCCCAGGTCCACGGCGCCCGGGTCCACGGTGTCCGCGTCCGCAGTACTTGCGGTCGGCCTGTGCACGGTCACCAGTCCGTGCGCCAGAACCGGCGCGGCCGGAACGGGTAGGTGGGCAGCGGCACGCGGTGGCTGGCCTCCCCCCGGTGCAGGGCGTCGAAGTCCACCTGCCCGCCGGTCACCCAGGCGGCGGCCAGGTCGGACAGCGCCCGGGCGTCCGTGCCGTCCGGCACGATCCCGCGCTCACCGCGCGAGAAGGCGCCGGGGTCCGTGTGCGGGGCGGCGGCGGTCGAGGTGGCGGCCGGCGCGCCCGGGCCGCCGGCGAGGTCCTCGGACAGCGCCGCGATCAGCTCGGCGCGGCTGCGGACCACGGCCGCCCACCGGCGCGGCAGCACCTTGCGGCCGAGGTTGAGGCTGTAGCAGACGTCGTCCAGCCGGAGCTCCGGGTCGGCCTCCAGCCGCTCCTTGAGCCGGGCGCGCTGACGGGCCAACGCCTCGTCGTCCAGGGCGGAGAGGGTGGCCAGGCGCGGCCTGCCCGTCTCCTCGGGGGCGCGCCGGGCGGGCGTCGGCGGCTCCTCCAGCACCAGGTGGGCGTTGTAGCCGCCGCCGCCGATCGAGGTGATGCCCGCGCGGCGGACGCCGGCCTCCGGCTCCCAGTCCGCCCCTTCGAGCTGCGGCACGAAGGGGGTGGCGGGGAAGTCGAGGTCCGGGTTGACCTCGGTCAGGTTGATCGTCGCCGGGAGCTTCCGGTGGTACAGGGCCAGCGCGGCCTTGATCGCGCCGAAGCCGCCGGACACCACCCCGCCGTGGCCCACGTTGCCCTTGACCCCGCCGATCGAGGTGGTCGCGGTCTGCTTGCCGAAGGCCATGCTGGCCGCGTGCACCTCCAGTTCGTCGGTCATCGGCAGGCCGAGGCCGTTGGCCTCGTACATGGACACGGTGTCGGGTGCGACGCCGCCCACCTCCATGGCGGCGGCGATGCACGCGCTCAGCCGCTCGGGCTGGGCCAGGCCGTACGCCACCGCGCTGACCCCGTTGTTGTTGACGGCCGAGCCCTTGACCACGGCGTAGACGTGGTCGCGGTCGGCGACGGCCCGGTCGAGCGGCTTCAGCAGCACGGTGACGACGCCGCTGGACAGCGCGGTGCCGGTGCCGTTGGCGTCGAACGGGCGGCAGTGGCCGTCCTTCGACAGGACGCGGTTCTCCTCCCACAGGTGGCCGCGGGGGTGCGGCAGGCGGACCATCGCGCCGCCGGCGACCGCCAGGTCGGTCTGGCCGAGCAGGAGCGACTGGCAGGCCAGGTGCACCGCGTAGTGGAAGCCCGCGCAGACGGCGGCGACGGTGACGGCCTCGCCGGTCAGCCCCAGGTAGTACAGGGCGTTGGAGGTCATGGTGTCCGGCGACCACGCCAGACTGGCCTCGATCGCCTCGGGGCCGACCGACACCCGGTCCGGCGGGGAGCTGTAGAGCGCGGCGGTCTGCGGGTTGTTGGCGCCGTACATCCCGACCTCGGCCTTCAGCCGGTCCGGGTCGTAGCCGCCGTCCTCCATGGCCTCCCAGGCGCTCTCCAGGAACAGCCGGTTCTCCGGGGTCATCGCGGCGGCCATCCGGTCGCTGATGCCGAACACCGCCGGGTCGAACCTGTCGTAGGTGTCGAGCAGGCCGCAGGCCCGGACGTAGAACGGGCTGTGGATCAGGGTCTCGTCGACGTGGATGTCGTCCTTGGCCAGGAACGACACGGACTCCCTGCCGTGGACGAGGTTGTCCCAGAACTCCTCCTTGGTACGGGCCCCGGGTGCCCGCAGGGACATGCCGATGACGGCCACGTCGCCCGGGTCGTAGTCCTGCGGGGCGTGGTCCTGTGCTGGTCGGTCGGTCATGGGGAGGCTCCTGTTCGGTGATCGGGTGGGGTGACGGGGACGAGTGCCGAGGGCTCAGCGGCCGGTGCCGGTACCGGTGGTGCCGCGGCCGCGCAGCGCGGCCCGACGGGCCCCGGCCCGCTCGCGGGCCGACCGGACCACCTCGGGGGCGGCGCCGCTCTCGTCGTCGAGCCAGCCGGCGAGGGAGGAGATGTCGCGGAAGCTGAACAGGTCGGGCACCCGGACGCGCCGGTCGAAGCGCCGGGTCATCAGCCGGGCCAGGCGGACGAGCAGCAGCGAGTCGCCGCCGAGGTCGTAGAAGGCGGACCGCACGTCGATGCCCGACGGTTCGAGGTCGAGCAGCTGGCCCCAGATCTCCGCCAGGGCCACCTCGGTCGGCGTGCCGGCGGCCGTCCGGGGCCCGCCGGCGTCGGCGGCCGGCGGCTCGGGCAGCGCGGCGCGGTCGAGCTTCCCGCCCGGCCCCAGCGGGAGGGCGGGCAGCAGGACGAGCGTCGCGGGCACCATGTACTCGGGCAGTTCGGCGGCGAGCCGGCCGGTGACGGCGCTGCGCAGCGCAGCCTCCGCCCGGGAGCCGTCCGGCGTCGTGCCGTCCGGTGCCGGGCCGTCCGGCGAGGCGGCGTCGGCCGTCGGCACCACGTACCCGACGAGCCGGTTGCCGCGCACGGCGGCGGCGGCCTCCCGGACCCCGGGGCAGCCGGTCAGCCGGGCCTCGACCTCCTCCAGCTCGATCCGGTAGCCGCGCAGCTTGACCTGGTGGTCGGTGCGGCCGAGGAACCGGAGTTCGCCGTCCTCGGTGAACCGGACGAGGTCCCCGGTGCGGTACATCCGCTCGCCGGCGCGGAACGGGTCAGGCACGAACCGTTCCGCCGTGGTGGCCGGCCGGTTGACGTAGCCGTGGGCGAGGCCGGCGCCGCCGAGGTAGAGCTCACCGGGCTCACCGGCCGGGAGCGGGCGCAGCTCCCCGTCCAGCACGTAGACCCGGTCTCCGGCCGTCGGCGGGCCGATCGTCGGCTCGTCCGTGCCGCCCTCGGGCACCAGCCCGAAGGAGCAGAACACCGTCCCCTCGGTGGGGCCGTAGGCGTTGAACACCCGTTCCGCGCCGGTTTCCCGGTAGACCCGGTCCGCCAGCTTGCGGTGCAGGGCCTCGCCGCCGAACACGACGCTGCGCACGTTCGGGGGCAGGGCCCCGGCGTCCAGCAGGCTGTTCATGACCGACGGGACGACGTTCAGGTGGGTGATCCGGTCGGCGTGGCGGCTCTCCGCCAGGTGCAGGGCGCTCTCGACGAGCACGACGGCGCCGCCGCGGCACAGCGCGTTGAAGAGCTCCATCACCGACATGTCGAAGCAGATCGAGCTGGCCGCCGAGACCCCGCTCAGGTCGCAGCCCGCGAGGGCCCGGTCCAGGTCGGCGAGCATCGCCACGCAGGCGCCGTGCCGGACGGCGACGCCCTTGGGACGCCCGGTGGAGCCCGAGGTGTAGATGACGTACGCGGTGTCCTCGGGCACGACCGCCACCGGCTTCGCGCCGGGCTCGGTGGTCACGGCCTCGCCGAGCACGACGACGGTCGGCCCGGGCGGGCAGGCGGCCCGGGACGCGGGCGTGGTGAGCAGCAGCCAGGTGCCGCTGTCCCGGACCATGAAGGCCAGCCGGTCGGCGGGGTAGTCCGGGTCCAGCGGCAGGTAGCAGGACCCGGCGCGCAGGGCCGCCAGGACGGCGACCAGCAGGTCGGGGGTGCGCTCGACGCAGATGCCGACCGGGACGCCCGGTCCCGCGCCGTCGGCGACCAGCCGCTCGGCCAGCACCCGGGACCGCTCGTCCAGTTCGCCGTAGGTCAGGACGCCGGCCTCGGAGTGCACGGCGGTCGCGTCGGGGTTCTTGGCCGCGTGCTCGACGAACGCGGAGTGCAGGGTTTCGGTCACGGTCACTGGTCCGTCTCCTGGGGGAGGCCGGACGGCGCGATGGCGCCGAGGGCCAGGTCGGGTCGGGCGATCGAGTCGAAGAGGACGGTGCGGAACAGCGCGAGCAGCGCCGTCACGGTCCGCCGCTCCAGGTAGCTCGGCTTGAACTGGACGTGGCCGGCCACCCGGCCGTCGATGTCGGCCATCGAGATCTCCAGGTCGAACTTGGCGAGGTGCCTGCGGACCTGGAGCGGTTCGAGCGGCAGCGCGCCGTCCGGCGCGATCGTGTCGCCGACGCCGTGGAAGAGCTTGACGGAGCGGGGGAAGGCGTCCGAGGACAGCCAGTTCACCACCACGTCGAACCACGGGGAGCGGCCCTCGGCCCTCGGCGGCTTCAGCTGCGAGGCCAGCAGGTCGAGCGGGTAGTTCATGTGCTCCAGGAGGCCGAGCGAGAAGGCGTGGACCTCGCGCAGCAGCTCGCGGAAGCCGCGGTCACCGGTGGGGTTCGCCCGCACCAGCACCGTGTTGAGGTAGTAGCCGACGGCGGACTCCCAACCGGGTTCGGCCCGTTGGGCGATGGCGGTGGCCAGGACCGAATCCTCGGTCCCGGCCGCGCGGTTGAGCGTGGCGAAGAACCCGGCCAGGACGACGGTGCTGGTCGACACGCCCTCGCGGACCGCGAACTCCCGCAGCAGGCGCGTCTCTTCGGCGCTCCAGCGGAACGCCAGGTCGCGGCCCTCGTAGGTGACGCCCGGCGGCCGCTCCTTGGCGGACAGGTCCAGGTGGGCGGGCGGGTCGGCCAGCTTCCGCGACCACCAGTCCAGCGCCGCCTCGGCCGCCGGCCCCGCGAGCCACTGCCGCTCCCAGGCGACGAACTCCGTGTACGGGGCGGCCGGCCCGCGGCCGGCGGGGACGGACCCCTCGTAGTGCTCCTGGAGTTCGCGGATCATGACGTCCGCCGAGGCGGCGTCCGAGGCGATGTGGTGGACCAGCACCAGCAGGTAGTGGTCGGCCGGACCGCGGGTCAGCAGGACGATCCGCACCAGCGGCCCGTCGTCCAGGTCGAGCGGACGGTGCCCGTGCCGGGCCAGTTCCTCGCGGGCCTGCTCCTCGTCCAGTCCGGCGCCGTCCACCACGAGGAACTCGTACACCGGCTCGTCCAGGACGACCTGGTACGGCCGCCCGCCCGCCTCCACGAAGAGGGTGCGCAGCGCGGGGTGCCGGGCCAGCACGGCCCGGACGGCGCGCTCCAGCGCCTGCTCGTCGACGGCCTTCCGGATCCGGGCGGCCACCATGAAGTTGTACGGGACGGCGTCCGGCGCGACCATCTGCATGAACCAGAGCGAGGCCTGGCCGTGCGAGGCCGGCGCGAGGGTGAGGCCGAGGTCGTCGGCGCGCAGCCGCTCCGGGGCCGGGGCGTCGGAGGGCTCCAGGAGTCCGCGGGCTTCCAGCTCCTCCACGAGCTCCTCGGCGTCGAGTTCGGAGAGTTCGGCGAGGCTGTCGAGGCCGTCGAGGAGGGGCCGGTCCGGCTCGGGCATCGGGGCGGGGGCCGGAGTCGGCGCCTGTGGGGCCGGTGCCGGTGCTTGAGCGGCCGGTGCCGGTCCGCCGGTGAGCCCGACGACGTGGCCGACGACCTCGGAGATGGACCGGCCGTCCAGGAACACCACCGGCGACACCCGGTGCCCGAACAGCGCCTGCAGGCGGTTGACGAGGCGGATCGCCAGCATCGAGTCCAGGCCGAAGTCGAGCAGGCTGGCGTTCGGGTCGAACCTGCTCACCGGTACGCCCAGCGCGTCGGCGAGTTCGGCGAGGACGACGTCCGCCACCGGCCGGTCCTCGACCGGCTGTGCCACGGTCTGTGCCACGGCCCGTGCCACGGGCGCGGCGTCGACCGTCGGAGCCGCGGTCGGCGCGGGTGCCCGGCCGGGTTCGGTGTCGATCCAGTAGCGGTCCTTCTGCCACTGGACGAGCGGTGTCTCCACGACCTCGGCGTCGTCGGTGAACAGCGGGTCGAAGGTCAGCGGGACGCCCCTGACGTACAGCGAGGCGGCGGCCCTCAGCAGGCAGCGGAGGTCGCTCTCCGAGCGCCGCAGGGAGTTGACCGCGTGCACCTCGGTGCCGCGGCTCAGGGCGATCTCCTCGACCGCGCCGCGCAGGGTCTCGTGCGGGCCGATCTCGATGAAGGTGTCGACGCCGCGGTCGACCAGCGCGCCGATCGTCTCCGCGAACCGGACCTGGTTGCGCAGGTTGTGCACCCAGTACTCGACGTCGGTGACCGGGTTCACCGTGTCGGCCAGGGCGGTGGAGTGGAAGTCGAGGCCGGGCGCCAGCGGGGTGATGCCGTCGACGCGCTCGCGCAGCGGCTGGAGCAGCGGGTCCATGCCGGGGCTGTGCACCGGCCGTTCGACCCGGATCCGCCGGGTCGGGACGCCGTCCCGCCGGAGGTCGGCCTCCAGGGCGTCGACGGCTTCGGGCGAGCCGGAGACCGCCGCGCTGGTGGGGCTGTTGACCACGGCGACGGCCGCGTGCGCGGCGTACGGGGCGAGCCGCGGCAGCAGCTCCGCCTCCGGCAGGTCCACCGAGATCATGGCGCCCGCGGCGGCCTCGCGTTCCAGCAGGTGCGAGCGGGCGACCACGACCCGGGCTGCGTCCTCCAGCGACAGCGTGCCGGCGACGCAGGCGGCGGCGACCTCGCCCAGGCTGTGCCCGACGACGGCGGCCGGCCGGATGCCGAGCTCCAGCCAGACCTTGGCCAGCGAGACCTGGAGGGCGAACAGCACCGGCTGCTGGACGTCCATCTCCTCGTACCGGGCCTCCTCGGTCGGCGCGGCGAGCTGGTCGAGCACCGAGCAGCCGCCGGCCGCGCGCACGGCCTCGTCGCAGGCGGTCATCCAGGTGCGGAAGCCGGCGTGCGAGCTCAGCAGTTCGCGGCCCATGCCGACCCACTGGGTGCCGCCGCCGGAGAACACCAGGGCCACCCGGCGGTCGGTGCTGCCGGAGAGCGTGCCGGTGACCACGTCGGGGTGCGGCTGCCCGGCGGCGACCCGGGCGAGTCCGTCCAGCACGTCCTGGCGGTTGCGGGCGAGCAGCGCGATCCGGTGGTGGTGGTGGGTGCGACGGGTGGCGAGGGTGTAGGCGAGGTCGGAGACCCGCAGGCCCGGGTCGCGTTCGAGGTGGTTGGAGAGTTCGCGGCAGGTGTCGGTGAGCGCGTCCGCGGTGCGGGCCGTGACGGGGACGAGCTGGACCGGCTCGTCGGCCGCCACCTCGCCGCGGCTCGGGGCGACGTGCCGGCCGCGGTCGCCGGCCAGGAACGGGTGGGCCGCGACGGGGTGCCCGGCGGCGTACAGGGCGCCGAGCGAGCCGAGCAGGGTCGCGGCCTCGTCGGCGCCGCGGCGCAGCGAGGGCAGGGTGGCGGCGGTGAGGATCTCGGACGCCGACTTGAGCAGCAGGGGGTGCGGGCTGAGCTCGATCACCGCGTCGACGTCGTGGTCGCGCAGGGTGGTGAGCGCGTCGACCACCCGGATCTCCCGGCGCAGGTTGTCCGCCCAGTAGTCCGGTCCGAGTTCGGCGCCGTCGACGAGCGCGCCGGTGACCGTCGAGATCATCGGGACGCGGGTGGTCCGGGGTGCGATGCCGTCGAGTTCGAGCTTCAGCGGGGCGAGGACGTGGTCGACCAGCGGGGAGTGCGGGGCGTGGCCCATCCGCACCCGGTGGCTGGTGACGCCCGCCTCGGTGAGCCGGTGGACGAGGTCGTCGATCTCCTGCGGAGTGCCGGTGACCAGGGTGGAGTTCAGGCCGTTGTGGCCGGAGACGGTGAGCCCGCCGGTCAGGTGCGGCTCGACCCCGGCCGCGGGGGTCATCACCACGATGCCCTCGCCGCGCCCCACGGCGAGTTGCTGGAGCAGCCTCCCGTGGTGGGCGGCCAGCCGGGAGGCGTCGGCGAAGTCGAGCGCGCCCGCGATGTGGGCGGCGGCGAACTCGCCCACGCTCTGCCCGACGACGACGTCCGGCTCCACCCCCAGTGAGCGCCAGGCGTCGGCCAGCGCGACCTGGAGGGAGAACAGCAGCGGCTGGAAGACGTCCATGTCGTCGAGGCGGCCGTCGGGGGAGAGCAGCTGGTCGACCGGGGAGAAGCCGAGCAGTTCGCGCATCCGCCGGTCGGAGCGCAGCAGGGACCGGCGGAACACCGGCAGGCCGGCGAGCAGCTGCCGCCCCATGCCCGCCCACTGCGAGCCGTTGCCCGAGAACAGGAACGCCACCCGCGGCCGGCGGCCGGTCTTCTCCCCGACGCTCAGCCCGGCGGCCGCCGTACCGCTGCCGAAGGCGTCGAGCTGGGCCCTGAGTTCGGCCATGTCGCGGGCGGTGGCCGCGAGGCGGAACGTTTCATCGCCGGGGCTACGGCCGCAGAGCGCGCGCAGGTCGGTCTCGTTCCGCAGCGCCAGCGCCCGCTCCGCCAGCTCCTCCCGGGAGTCCGCGGCCAGCAGCAGGAGCGAACTCTCCGGGCGCGGCAGTTCCTCGACCGCGACGTGGCAGATCGCGCCGCCGAACCCGAAGGAGCTCACCCCGCCCCGGCGGGCGTCCGAGTGCCGCGGCCACGGCGTCAGCCGGTCCTGGACGGTGAGGCCGTACTCGTCGAACAGGATCTGCGGGTTCGGCGCGCTGTAGTGCAGGCTCGGCGGCAGCACGCCGTTGCGCACCGACATCGCCAGCTTGACCAGGCCGACGATGCCGGCCGCCGCCTCCAGGTGCCCGACGTTGGACTTCACCGAGCCGAGCCGCAGCGGCTCCGCCCGGTCGCCGCCCAGCACCGCGCCGATCGCGTTGGCCTCGATCGGGTCGCCGAGCGGCGTCGCGGACCCGTGGCACTCGACGTAGTCCACCAGGTGCGGGGCGATGCCCGCCCGCCGGTACGCGGTGCGGAGCATCTTCTCCTGCGCCTGCGGGTTCGGCGCCGTCATCCCGTTGCTCAAACCGTCGTTGTTGGAGGAACTGCCCTTGATCAGGCAGTACACCGGCAGATCGCGCTCCAGCGCCACGCTCAGCGGCGCGAGCACCACCACGCCGGCGCCCTCGCCGCGGACGTAGCCGTTCGCCCGGGCGTCGAAGGACTTGCAGCGGCCGTCCGGGGCGAGCGCGCCCATCTGCTCCATGGCGGTGTAGTAGTCGGAGACGAAGCTCAGGTTCACGCCACCGGCCAGCACCAACTCGCTCTCGCCCAGCCAGATCGACTGGCACCCCACGTGCACCGAGACCAGCGAACCTGCACACGCCGCGTCGATGGCCATGCTCGGGCCCTGCAGACCCAGGACGTAGGAGACCCGGTTGGCGATGATGCCGTCGTGCATGCCGGTGGCGGTGTGCGGGGTGATCCCGCTGTCCGGCCCGCGGTAGTGCGCCAGCGCGGCGTAGTCACCCCAACAGGAGGCCATGAACACGCCGGTGTCGCTGCCGACCAGACTGTGCGGCGCGACCCCCGCGTCCTCCAGCGCCTCCCAGGCCAGCTCCAGGATCAGCCGCTGCTGCGGATCCATCTGGACGGCCTCCCGGGGCGAGATGCCGAAGAACAGCGGATCGAACCGGTCGATGCCGTCGATGAACCCGCCCCAGCGCACCCGGTCGTTCAGCAGCGCTCTTCGCCCGGCCGGCACCGGCCCGACGGCGTCGCCGCCCTCGACCAGCAGCCGCCAGAACGAGGACGGGTCCGGCCCGCCGGGGAAGCGGCAGCCGATGCCCACGATCGCGACGGGCTCGCGCGCGGACGCCCGGCGCTCCAGGCCCGGATCGGGCTCCTCGGCCCCCGGGCCGTCGACCAGCGCACGGGCCAGCCCGTCGACGGTCGGGTACTGCCACATCCAGGTGGCCGGGACCTGCCGCCCGAGTAACTCGGACAGCGAGGCCGCGAGGGCCACCGCCTTCGCCGAGTCCAGCCCGTACCGGTGCATCGGGGCCCAGCGGTCCAGGGTGTTCGCGGGAATGCCCAACAGTTCGGTGGCGCGCGAAAGCAGGAAATCCGTGACGGTGGGCAGGTCTCGCGCTGCGCGTTCTCGAGGCATGGCGACTCCCTCAGCGGGGCGGATGGAATGGAGGGTGAAAGGAATGGAGGGCGACGGGAACGACGGGGCGTTCGAGGGCCCGAGGCGGCAGCCGCACGGTTCAGCGCCGTTCCGCGGTGCCCGGGTGGCGTCCGGAGGGTGCCCGGCGTGAATCGGGCCTCCGGTGACGCGCACGGTCGTCGGGAATCGGACCGTCGTCGTGAATCGGACGGTCGGACTCGGGTCGGGGAATTCCGTCGGGGGGCGAGCCGCCGTCAAGTCGTCCTGACTCAGGGGAAAATCTCCCCGTGCGTGCGTCGATCACGGGATCACGCGTCGCGTGGAATCCTCACCTGCGCGGCCACTGCCGGCGAAAGCCGAGGTCCATGGGGTCAAGAGTGACGATGATGTGGATTGGTGGGGGACCGGATCGCGTACTGACCCGACCGGCGGGCATCAGCGTGCCACCGGGGGAATGGCGAAACAAGGGTAATTCGAGCAGTGGTCCGGGCAGTGGCGGAATCCGATCTCCCCGGTGTCCGATTCGATCTCCTCAGGAGCGGTAAACGCGCAGTAATTTGGATGTCCTGGCCGAAATCAGGCACCCGGCCCCACGGCCGTCCCCGCAATCCGTCCACGAGATGAACTCCGTTTCCACCGGCCCCCCCTTGTGCCGCTCACTGCGACGAGCCGGAGGAATCGACCGGAGCCGAACCACCCGGCGCCATATCCGGAACGGCGGGGTAGACAGCGGATGAGTGATCAATGCAAGCTGACCGCATGGCAGTTGAGACTCTTGACGCGTCGTCGGCAGGCACCGACGGCCCCTTAGCCGGATGTGACCTCGCCGTACGTGACCTCGCCGGCAGGCCCGCATGACCGACACCACGGGCACCACGGGCACCGCAGGTGGTGCCGACAGCAACGACACCGCGGACAGCAACGACAGGGCCGGTGGGCCGGTGCGCCGGCCGGGACTGGCCCTCGGCGTGCTCGCCGGGGCGCTCGCGCTGGACGTCAGCGGCCTCGGCGTGCTCAACGCCGCCCTGCCGTCGATCGGCACCCGCTTCGACCTCGGCGACACCACCCTCCAGTGGGTCATGACCGCCTACGCCGTCACCTTCGCCGGCTTCCTGCTGGTGGGCGGCCGGCTGGCCGACGTGCTCGGCCGGCGGCGGGTGTTCGAGGTCGGCGTCGCGCTGTTCACCGCCTCCGCGCTGGTCGGAGCGGCCGCCCCGGACACCGCGGTGCTGCTGGGCGCCCGCGCCGTCCAGGGCATCGGCGCCGCCCTGTCCGGCCCGGCCGCGCTGGCCCTGCTCACCGAGACCTTTCCGGCGGGCCCGGCGCGCAACCGGGCGTTCGGCGTGTACGCGGCCGTCGGCGCGGCGAGCTTCAGCGGCGGGGTGATGCTCGGCGGCGTCCTCACCCAGTTCCTCGGCTGGCGCTCGGTGCTCTGGTTCTCGGTGCTGCTCGGACTCGCCGTCCTGGCCGCGACCCGCGCCGGACTGCCCGGCGGCACCGGCCACAGCGGCCGGCTGGACCTGCCCGGCGCGATCACCGGCACCCTCGGCCTCACCCTGCTCGTCGTCGGCGTCAGCACCGACGGCGCCTCCGCCTGGGCCGTCCTCGCCGCCGCGGCCGTCCTGCTGGTGCTGTTCGTCGTACGGGAGCACCGCACCGCCGACCCGGTGCTCCCGCTCGGCCTGTTCCGGATCGCCTCGGTGCGGGCGGCGAGCCTGGCGGCCTTCCTCCAGTACACGGCGTCGGTCGGGATGCTGTTCTTCGCGCCGCTCTACCTGCAGGGGATGCTGGACTACTCGCCCTTCGCGTCCGGCCTCGCCCTGGTGCCGATGTCCCTGGCGGTGTTCCTCACCGCCAACTTCGCCACCGGTCGGCTCCTCGCCAAACACGCCCCGCGCACCCTGATGGCCGTCGGCCTCGTCCTGATCGGCGTCGGCACCGCCCTGTGGGTCGGCACCCCGAACGACGGCGGCTACGTGCAGCACGTCCTGCCCGGCCTGGTGCTCAGCGGCATCGGCCAGGGGCTCAACTTCCCCTCCATGACCTCGGCCGGCCTCACCGGCGTCCCGGAGCGACAGCACGCCGTGGCGGGCGCGGTCAACGTGGTCACCCAGCAGATCGGCGCCAGCGCGGGAGTGGCGGTGATGGTCCTCGTCGCCGAGACCGACGACGACCACCTCAGCGGCTACCACCTCGCCTACCTCACCGCCGCCGTCGCCTGCGTCCTCGGCGCCGCCCTCATCGCCCTGCGCCGCGAGCCCCGGCCGGTCCCCGCCGCGGACTGACCGGTCCAGCGGTCCAGCGGTCCAGCGGTCCACCGGTCCACCGGTCCACCGGCTCACCGTCGACGGCGACCCGGAACAGGACGGCGAAAGCGGACCGCCCGGTGGCCGGCTCGGCTGAGCGGGCGACCGGGCGGTCCGGGGTGGCGGGGGCGGTCAGACGGTGACCCGTTCGGCGCGCTCCGCCGGCTGCTCGGCGGTGGCGGAAGCGGCGGCGGGGGTGTTCTCCTGCGGCGCGGGGAGCACGGCCATGATCACGCCGGAGATCACGATGGTCGCCGCCCAGGCGAGCCCGTACCGGCCGACGGGGGTGTCGGAGAGCGGGCCGGCGAACCAGTCGCACGTGGTGAAGGCGAGCCCCATCACCAGGGCCAGCACCCAGGACACCATCGCCTGCCAGCAGAAGCCGCCCACGTACCAGTACCGGCTGTTCCTGGTGGTGTCCATCAGCGCGTCGGCGTCGTAGCGCACCGCACGCGACCGGCGGCGGAACATGTCGACCGCGTAGACGCCGATCCAGGCCGAGAAGGAGACCGCGAGCAGGATCAGGAAGGTGATGAAGGAGCCCAGGAAGCTCTTGGCGACCAGCATCAGCAGCAGGCCGCCGACCAGCGAGATCACGGCGTTGATGCTGACGGCCATGGCGCGCGGCAGCCGGACGCCCATGGTCTGCGCGGTGAAGCCGGCCGAGTACATCGAGAGGCTGTTGATCAGCAGCATGCCCACGATCGCGGTCAGCAGGTAGGGCACGGCCAGCCAGGTCGGCAGCAGGTCGCCGAGGAAGGAGACCGGGTCGGCGGCCTCCGCCAGCCCGGGCGAGGCCACCGCCATCACGGCGCCCATCAGCACCATCGGCACCATCACCAGGCCGGCCCCGGAGACCGTCACGCCGACGATCTTCCGGCCGGAGGCGGCGTGCGGCAGGTAGCGGGCGAAGTCCGGGCCGGTGGGGACCCAGCTGATGCCGCCGGCGGCGATGGTCCCGACCCCGGCGACCATCATCGCCGTGGTGCCCGCGGGCTTGGAGAAGACCTCGTTCCAGTGGATGGTCGCGATCAGGTAGCCCAGCACCAGGACGCTGAAGACGCCGAAGAGGTACGTCGACCAGGTGTTGCAGACGTTCAGCGCCTTCCGGCCCATCCCGGAGACCAGGAAGGTGCAGGCGACGAAGGCGAAGAGCGTGATCACGATCAGGACGGTGTTGCTCTTGACGCCGAACATCAGGTCGAGGACGGTCAGCACGGCGTAGGCGCCGGTGACGGCGTTGATCGTCTCCCAGCCGAACCGGGCGATCCAGAGGATCGCGCCGGGGAAGAGGTTCCCGCGCACCCCGAAGGTGGCCCGGGACAGGGTCGCGCCCGGCGCCCCGCCCCACTTCCCGGAGACCGACAGCACGCCGACCATGCCGAACGACACGAGCGCGGCGCAGGCGGCGACGACCAGGACCTGCCAGAAGTTCAGCCGGTTGAACACCACCAGGGCGGCACCCATGGTGAGCAGCAGCACGCTGATGTTCGCCGCGACCCAGGTCGGGAAGAGCTCGCGGACTCTGCCCCGGCGCTCGTGGTCGGGGACGGGTTCGATACCGCGGGTCTCTATCGCGCTGCCGGTGTCGACGGCGGACGGGTTGTCCATGAGGGTGGCTCCGGGCGTGTGAAGCGGGAGATAAATCGGGCAAATGGAACATCTATGGAACTCTTCGCGCGTAGCGCGGAAGTTGAGTCATCCTACTTGTTCCTGATGTGCCCGATTGATGCGCCCGCTCGCCCGCCCCGTGATCCGGCACCGCTCGCCCGTACCGCCGTCCGGCCCCGCCGTGCCGGGTCAGGCCGCCGCCCCTCCGGCGGTGTGCCACGGCACGAAGGCGTTCGTCAGGCCCGCGAGCGCCGTCCGCAGCTCCGGGTGGTGGCGCAGCAGCACCGTGACCATGGTGTTGTCGTCGATCCAGGCCAGACCGGCCTTCGAGTAGACCTCGGGGGTGTAGTACTCGGTGAAGAACCGGTCGCTGTTCAGCCGCCGTGAGGCCATCAGGACGAAGATCCGGAAGGCCGTGTCGCTGAAGGCGAATCCGGTGGGCAGCTTCTCCGCGTACATCCCGACCGTCACGTCGACCTTCTCGATGTCGCCCTCGTAGACCCGCTCGATCTCCTCGGCCCACTCCGCGTTGTCCGTCAGCTCCCGGAAGCTCCGCGCGGGCTCCAGCCGCAGCAGGCGGCGGAACTCGTTGTAGCGGGGGATCCCGAGTTCCCTGCTGCGCAGGATGTCGGTGGCGGCGAGGTCCTGCAGGTTCCCGTCCGGGCGCCGGTACTCCTGCAGGAACCTCGGGAAGTTGTGCAGGGTGACCAGGCCCGGCGGGAGCGTGCCGAAGCTGTACAGCAGGTCGGCGGTCCGCAGCGTCCCGAGGACCTTCAGCGCGTCGGGCCCCGAGATGTCACGGAAGGTGCACTGCCGCAGGCCGGCGTCGTCGTCGGCGGAGCGCAGGTCCCAGTCGTCGCGGACGAGGGGGTGCATCCGGTAGACGGCCACGAACTCCTCGGTGAGCGAGTACGGGACGCCGTAGTGGTCGGTGTCGCCGCCGGGGATGCCGCTGACGACCTCGCTGTCGCTGATCCGGCCGAACAGCCCGTGCACCCGTTCGCCCGCGACGCCCCACCAGTTGGCCCGGAGCGCGGCGACGGTGGTGGGGTGGCTGATCACGGCCGGCGTCCACTCCACGGTGTGGATCTTGGCGAGGAGCGCGGCGTTCACGAGCCTGGCCCGCTGGAACAGCTCCTCGTCGTCCCAGGACGGGTAGGCGCCGTGCAGGTGGTCGCAGATCGCGTTGTGCTCCCGGACGAACAGGGCGTGCATCATCGCCAGGCCCAGCCAGAAACCGGGAAGCCGGGCGGGGTCGCGGGAGGGGTCCGAGGCGAACGGGCTCTGCCCGTTGTCCCAGGTGTGGAGCCGGCCCAGCTCCCCGGTGCGCAGCAGGCGCTGCTCGGCCTCGTCGGTCCCGTAGATCTGGGAGGCGTCCCACCAGTGGGAGGAGACGTTGACGCGGGTGTCGGGGGTCCCGGCGGGCGCCTGTGGGTCCCGGGTCGGGTCGTCCGGGGTCCGCATGATCCGCATCGGCCGCTCGGGCCACGGGTCGTCGTCCAGGAGCTGCACCTCCCAGGGGCGGTCGGTGGGGCTCGTGCCGTGGCTGAACCAGTCGCGGATCATGAACTGGAGCCAGGCGGCGACCAGGGAGTTGACCGACCCGGCCGGGATCAGCTCGTGCCGGGTCAGCAGGACGCGGCTGACCTCGCGCGGGCTGGGCCCGGTCAGGACCGACTCGGCGGTGGCGGGGGCGATCCGGTCCAATGGGATGTTGCGGCCGAAGCGCATGCCCGCCATGCCCATGCGCGGCTCGCCGAGGTCGTTGTGGCTGCCGTCGGCGGTCCGGTTGACCTTGTGCTTCGCGGACGGGGGCGCGGGGTCGGGCAGGTCGACGGAGGGCAGCCCGCCGGTGTCGTACAGGTTCTGCTGCCGCAGCCGGACCCGCAGCCCGAGGAGGGTCAGCAGACCGGGGACGACCGGCAGCCGGTCCCAGCCGAGGTGCCGGTCGACGTACTCGGAGGCGCTGGTCACGATCCGCCAGGGGAGCGAGGTGCGGTATCCGCCGCCGGTCCGGCCCGGGGCGGGGTGGTGCGGGTCGCCGGGCGTCGTCATGATGACTCCCCGTGATTGCGGTGACGGGCCGTAAGTGCGGTGACGGGCTGTGATGCTGCGCACGGGGCACCGGGAATCAGCGCGGACCCCTCGGCAGGTGCGCTTCCTCTGTGGACGTCTGATTTCCACGATAGGAGCGTCTCCCCCCGCCCGCGCGCCGGGAACGAGGCCGTCGGCGGCCAACCGCGGCCCGGAGTGACGGCCCGCGCCGCGGTGCGGTGCGCGGCGAGCCGAGGACGGGTCCCCGATCGGGTCCCCGATCGGGCGGGGGATACGAGGTGATCCCCAGTCAACACCGTTCCACGGTCCTATAGTTCTCTCGTCGGACCGGCGCTCGCGCCGGGTTCCGGCCATGCACAGGACTGAGGGGAGTCGGCTCGTGGGGGACGTCATCACGGTGGATCTCGGCGAGGGCGCGTTCGTCCACGCCGAGGTGACGGTGCTGGACCGGGCGGAGACCGGGTTCACGCCGGCGGCCGGTGAGCCGGGCGGGGACGCCGGGGTCCGGGACACGGCCGCGCGGGCGTTCGCGGAGCTGCCGCAGCGGCTGGACGCGGTGCGCGAGGTGGTGCGCAACGTCGGGCGCTGGGCCGCCGACAGCGTCTCGGGCACCGGGCCCGCCGTGCCGGACACGCTGGAGATCGAGTTCGGGCTCAAGCTGGCCGTCAAGTCGGGTGCGCTGGTGGGCGTGCTGGCCGAGGCGGGCGGCGAGGCGTCGTTCACGGTGCGGATGAGCTGGGACACCGCCCGGGTGGCGGCGGCCAGGGCCGCGCGGGCCGCGACCCCCGACGGCGACCGTTGACCGGCCCGGCCGCCCGGGCCGCCGCGGTCGAGGTGCGGGACGGTCACTCCTTCCTGGGCAGCGGCTTCCTGGTGGCGCCCGGCACCGTGCTGACCGTCGCCCACGTGGCGCGCCGGGCCCTGAACGGCCCTTCGGTGTCCGGAAGCTGGGGGAGCGCGAAGACGGCGGGACCGGCCCGGCTGTTCCCGGCCGACCCGGGGACGGGCCGCTTCCACGCCTTCCCGGACCTCGCCGTGCTCACCCTCGAAGTCCCGGTCGCGCCACCGGAGCTCGTCCTGGACCCCGAGGTGCCGCCCGCCGGAACGCCGGTGCTGGTGGCCGGATTCTCGCCCCACACGCCGACGAACGGCGTCCACGACGACTCCCTGCTGCTCACCGTGGCGGGACCGGCCGCCGACTACGTCCGGGTGACCGGCGACGAGGTGCGGGACGGCTTCAGCGGCGGCATGGTGATCCGGCTGGACACCGGGGCCGTCTGCGGGGTGCTCAAGGGCAGCCGGGACTTCGAGGGCGTGCGCGGCGGCTGGTTCACGCCGCTGTCGGCGCTGGCCGCCGTGCTGCCCGCCGACGACCCGCTGCGCGCACGCCTCGCGGCACCGCCGGTCGCCCTGCCTGCCGCTCTGTCCACCGCCCCATCCACCGCCCCGCCCGTCGCTCCGCCGGTCGCCCCGCCCACCGCGCGTCGGCTGCTGCCCGTCCTGCTCCGGGTGCCCGGCATGGACGACCCGGACTTCCGCCGCGGGGTCGTCCGGACGGCGAACGAGACCCTGGCCGACCCGCTGAACGTCGCCTACCGGGCCCACGACACCGACCATCTGCTGGAGTTGGCGCAGGCCTGCCTCTCCCACCGGGACCCGTGGGCCGCCCTGGCCGCAGTGGTCGAGGCGCTGGACCTGCTGCGCCCCGGCACGGCCGCCGTCGACGACCTCCACGCGCTCACCGGCCTCCCGGAGGGCGGTTCGTGAAGGACGTCCGCATCCTGCTCGCCAAACTGAGACTCAAGGCCGACGCCGAACCGCCCCCCGGCGAGCCGGCCGGCCGGGAGCCGTGGTCGGCCGGCGCGGACGCGGTGCTGCACGACTTCCTCTGCCAGGTCCCCGACCTCCACCAGCCGGACTTCCGCCACCTCGTGCTGGCGGACCTGGGCCGCCGGCTCGGGCTCGCCACCCCGTTCGCCGTCGCGGACAGCGCCCAGGCGGTGGACCACCTCATGGACCTGGTCCACGCCTGCCGCCGCTGGCAGGACCCGCTCCGCGCGCTCGCCCGGCTCGCCGACAGCATCCGCACCCTGCGACCCGGCACCGCCGCCGTCGGCTGGCTGGACGCCGCCGTCGACGCCGTCACGGAGAAGGGCCTGCTCACCCCGGACGCGCAGCACGCCCTGCTCCGGACGCTGCGCTCGCTGAGCCCCCAGCCCCGGCCGGCCGAGGTGCTGCGCCTGGTGGAGGCCGCCTGCGCCGGACGGACCCACCCGGTCCGCGCGCGGGACGGTCTGGCCGAGGCGGCGAGCCGGCTCAACCAGGCCCGGCTGGACGACGCGCCCCCGCTGCTGCTGGGCTTCCTGGCCCGGCTCGCCGCGACGCGCCCCGGGCCCGAGGGCGCCCAGCTGAAGGAGCTGGTCAAGCGCCACGCCCATGAACTGGGGCTGACGGAGGGCGACCTGGCCGAGCCCGTGACGTCGTGCGGGGGCGCCTTCAGCGCCCGCACCGGCCCCGCGCAGCGCCACCCGCTGGTCCTGCAGATCGCCCTGGACGACGTCTCGCCGGTCGGCTCGGAGGCCGAACCCGTCTACGCCTTCGAGGCCGCCCTCTACGACACCACCGAACAGCCCTGGCGGCTGATCTCCAAGCGCGCGGGCGACGAACCCGTACCGCAGTCCGCCCTGCGCGCCCGCGGCAGCCGCCACCTGACCACGTGGGGCGAACTCGCCGCCGCCGCGGCCGACGCCGAGGGCCTGCGGGTGGAGTTCCTGCTGCCCTGGTCCCTGCTCGGCCACCCCGCCGAACTCTGGCCGATGGACGAGGACGACTACCCCGTCGGCATGCACTTCCCCGTGATCGTGCGCTCGCTGGACCGGATCAGGGCCGCGTTCTGGCACACCGCGTGGAAGAACAAGTGGCGGGCGCTGGAGGCCACCCTGGAGAACTGCGGCCAGGACACCGTCGCCGACCTGCCCGGCTGGTTCGTCCACACCGAGGGCGCGGCCCCGCTCGACGCCGAGGTGACCGGACGCACCCTGCACATCGGCGGCACCAAGGGCGACGTCCGGCGCTGGCTGGACAGCCGGCCGCTGACCGCCGTCCTGGCGCTGTCCTTCCCGTACGCCTACCACCCGAAGCGCCGGGCCGTCCCGTACCAGGCCGTCAAGGACGCCGTCCGCGAGGGCATCCCGGTGATGATCTGGCGGCGCGACACCGACGGAAGCCCCACAGAACTCCACGTACTGCTGGGAGAGTTGGCCGCCGGCCAGCTGGCCGGGCTGGCCGCCCACGTGCAGCGCCGGCGCCGGGCCGCCAGCGAGGACGACCGGACGGACCTCGGCCACCACATCACGCTGCTCTGGGACGAGCCCGGACACGCGGCCTGGCTCACCCCGGCCCCGTTCCGCGCCCCCGTCCCCGCCTCGGCCGCCCCCACCGCCGTCGCCGCGCCGCCCGGCGCCGGCGCACCGGCCCCGCCCGCCCCCGCCCCGCTCGTTCCCGCGACACCCGCCCCCGCCCCGCCCGTCTCCCCGACACCGGAAGGACCCCACGCATGACCACCGCCCAGGACGACGCGGCGATCCCGGACTGGTGGATCTACCGCTCCACCGGCGCCCCGCACGACGGCATCCGCGACCTGCCCGACGCCCCGCCCTGGCGCTCCTTCCGCCGCGAGGACGAGGAGCGCGCCGACCTGCCCGTGCCCCCGGAGATGGACACCACGACGGCCGCCCGCAAACTCGGCCGGGCCCACCAGGCCGCCGCCTACCAGGCCGACGAGAAGGAGATCCACCTCGTCAACATGGCCCTCCACCTGCGCCGCCCGCTGCTGGTCACCGGCCCGCCGGGGGTCGGCAAGTCCACGCTCGCCTACAGCGTCGCGCACGAGCTGAAGCTCGGCCCGGTGCTGCACTGGCCGATCACCAGCCGCTCCACCCTCCGCGAGGGCCAGTACCACTACGACGCGATCGGCCGCCTCCAGGACACCGGGCTGCGCCCCGCCGACGCCGACGGCCGGCCCGGGCCGGCCCCCGGCATCGGCCCCTACCTGCGGCTCGGCCCGCTCGGCACCGCGCTGGTGCCCTGGGACCGGCCCCGGGTGCTGCTCGTCGACGAGATCGACAAGGCCGACCTCGACCTGCCGAACGACCTGCTCACCGTCTTCGAGGAGGGCGAGTTCGTCATCCCCGAACTCAGCCGCCTGGACGAGGAGCACGCCCGGGTGACGACCGCCGACGACGAGGGCTGGGCCGCCCTGCACCGGGGCCGGGTCCGCTGCAGCGAGTTCCCGCTGGTCGTCCTGACCAGCAACGAGGAGCGCGAGTTCCCGCCCGCGTTCCTCCGCCGCTGCCTTCGCCTGGAGATCCCCCGCCCCGGCCCCGACAAGCTGGCCCGGATGGTCGCCGCCCATCTGAGCGGTCCGGCGGCCGTCCCCGCCGAGGTCCGCGAGCGGCTGATCGCCCGCTTCCTCGCCAAGCAGCACGAGGAGGGCGCCGACCTCGCCAACGACCAGCTGCTCAACGCCCTGCTGATGGCCACCCGCGGACTGTGGGACGACGACGCCGGACGGCGGCTGGTCGACCGTCACCTGCTGCGTTCCCTGGAAGAGCGCTGACCTCGATGCCCGCCGCCCGCCCCGTGCCCGCCGAGCTGCTGCGCCAGCTCGGCCGCCTGCTGACGGCCGACGGCGCCGAGCCGGGCGGCAGCACCGACCCGCGCGACCTGGCCGACGTGCTGTGGCTCGCGCGGGTCTGCGGGATGCGGCCGGACGAGTCGCCCGGCACGACGGGTGATCCGTCGGTGCCGCCCGCCGAGCTGCCGCCGCTGCCCGCGATCGACGCGGAGGCGGACGAGCGGGCGACGGCGGCCTGGAGCGCCGCGCTGCGGGCGGCGGTCGACCGGGTCGTGGAGGAGCAGGCGGGGGAGGGCGCTCCGGTGCCGGCCCGGACGCCGCGGCAGGGCCTGCCCGAGGGGGCGGCCGGGGCGGTGCCCGCCGCGGCGGGGGCGCCGGTGCCGGAGCCCGTCGTCCCGTTCTTCCTGCCGTCCGTCCCGGGCCCGTCGGAGCCGGCCGACGCACCCGCGGCCACCGTCCGCACCCCCGCCCGGCCCGCGCTGACCGGCACCCTCGCCCTCTCCCGCGCCCTGCGCCCGCTGCGCCGCACCGTCCGGTCGGCCCACGAGTTCGTGCTGGACGAGGAGGCCACCGTCTCCGTCTCCGGCCGGGCCGGACTGCTGCTCCCGGTCTGGCGGGGCGCCCCCGAACGCTGGCTCGACGTGGACGTGGTGGTCGACGGCGGACCGACCATGGCGGTCTGGTCCACCCTGGGCGACGAGCTGGTCGGGCTGCTCCGCCGCCATGGCGCGTTCCACCGGGTGCGCGTCTGGTCGGTGCACGACCGCGCCGGGGCACCCGTCCTGACCCCGCGCGGGGTGGGGGCGGCGCAGGGCGGCGGCATCGGGCCGGCCGCGGATCCGCGCGGCCGTCGGATCGTGCTGCTGCTCACGGACGGCGTCGGCCCGCTCTGGCACAGCGGCGCCCTCGCGGCGGCGATGCGCGAGTGGAGCCGGCAGGCGCCGGTCACCGTCCTCCAGGTGCTGCCGCGGCGGCACTGGCACCGTACGGCCCTGCGGCCGGTTCCGGCGCGGGCCCGGGTACGGCCGGGGGTTCGGCCGACGGTCCACTACGCCCCGGACGACGAGGGCTGGGCCGACCCCGGGACGGCCTGGGCCGGGGTCCTGGAGCTGCGGGCGGACTGGCTGGCGCCGTGGGCCCGGATGCTGTCGGGGCGGGCCTCGGACTGGACGCCGGTGCTGGCGGTGCCGTTGGACGGCCCGGCGCGTTCCGGCGAGCCGGTCCCGGCCGGAGCGCCGGCCCCGGTGGCCGAGGAGAAGCCCGCCGACCTGCTGGCCCGGTTCCGCCGGGAGGCCTCGCCGACCGCGTACGAGCTCGCCGGGTTCCTCGCCGCCGCGCCGCTGAGCCTGCCGGTGATGCGGCACGTCCAGGCGGCCATGCTCGGCGACTCGTCGGCGACGCACCTCGCCGAGATCTACCTGTCCGGGCTGCTGGAGCGCCGCTGCCCGGAACGGCCCGGGGAGGACCCGGAGGCGGTGCTGTACGACTTCCGCCCCGGTGTCCGGGACCGGCTGCTCGGCACGCTGACGAGGCGCGAGTCGGCGACGGTGCTGCGCGTGCTGGCGGGGGTGTCGCAGTCCGTGGCGGGCGCGTTCGGCGGGACGCTGGACTTCCGCGCGCTGGCGGCGCTCGCGGACGCGGGCACCGGCGGTGGGCCCGGACTGCCGTCGGAGAGCGTGCCGTTCGCCGAGGTGGCGGTCGAGGTCCTGCGGGGCCTCGGCGGCGCGGACCGCGCGCTGGCGGAGCGGCTGGCGGTCAGCCTGCCGGCGGGGTCGCGGGTGCGGGAGGCGGTCGCGGCGGCCCGGAAGGGGGAGCGGCGGCCACCGGAGGCGGCGCCGGGGGAGGGGAGGACGGAGCGGGCGGGAGCGCCCGTGCCGCCGCCCCCGGCCGGCACCGACCGAGCGGGGTGGCTGCCCCCGTCGGACGAGGCGGACGCCGCCCGCCCGGAGCGGCGCTGGTGGCAGCGGCGCAGGACCACGACCACCGGGGCGACCGCCGGACCGCCGCCGGCGTCCGCGCCCGAGCCCGCCCCTCCGACCTGGAACAACCTGCCGCCGGGCCTGCCCGACATGACGGGCTGGGAGAGCCGACTCGTCCAGGTCGAGCGCATCCTGCACCCCGGCCGCTCCGCCGCGGACGTCCGGCGGGCGGCCCACCCGTCCGACGGGCGTTCGCTCTGCCTCGTCCAGGGCCAGGAGAACACCGGCAAGACCACCGTCGCCCTCGCCTACGCGCACCTGCACCTGACCGACTACTCCCTGGTCTGGTGGGTGGACGGCCGCAGCCACGAGACCATCGCGCAGTCCCTCGACCACCTGGCCACCCTCCAGGGCCTGCCGCTCGACGGCGACGTCGCGGGCGCGCTGAACCAGTGGCTCGCCGAGCACCCCGGCTGGCTGATCGTCATCGACGACCTCGCCCGGGAACTCCCCGAGGACGAACGCTGGATGGCCGGCTACTCGCCGCGCGCACTGGTGGGCGACCGCTGGCCGCCCGACGGCTTCGGCAGCGTCCTGATCACCTCACGGGTGGCGACCAACACCGGTGCCGTCCTCCAGGACCACACCCTCCACCTCCTCGCCGACCAGTGGCGCGCCGAGCCGCTCGCCACCGCGGACACGCCGGACGACGACCTGGCGGCCCTGCCCGGCCTGCTCGCCCGGGCCACCGACACCGCCGCGCCGCCCAGCGCCGGGTCCCGTCCCGCGCCTCCGCCACCCGAGCCCGAAGAGCGGGTCGCCTACGGTCCGTTGCTCGTCCACCTGGCCGGAGAGGACGGGGAGGCCCTGGACGTCCTCAAGGCCTGCACCTTCCTCGCCGCCACCGGCCTGTCGATCGAGCTGATCAACCAGGGCCTGCTGGCCGCCGGCGGTGAGCCCGGCACCGGCGTCGAACGGGAGGTGCCCCGGCTCTCGGCCGCGGTGATCAGCAAGCTGTCCGCCCGGCGACTGCTCCGGGTCGCCCCGAACCACCGCGGTTCGGCCGCCCTCAGCGTGCCCGTCCCGCTGCAGCAGTCCGTCCGGGCCCGGCTGACGGCCGGTGAGCGGAAGGCCTGGGCGATGGCCGCCGTACGAGCCGTGGTGGCGAGCTTCCCGTCGGACCCGACACCCACGGAACGATGGCCCGCCTGCACGGCCCTCCTGCCGCACGCCCACACCGTGCTCCAGCAGCCCGGCCTCGACGACCGCTCGCTGCGCCTGCGCGCCGAACTCCTGCACCAGCTGGCCAGGTTCCGGGCCGCCCAGGGCGAGTTCGACTCGGCCGAGGCGTACCTGCGCCAGCGCCGCTTCCTGGTCCGTGAACTGCCGGCCGGGTCGGCGGACGTGGACGCCGCCCTGCTGATGGCCAGGGTCCTGCACGGAGCCGGTCGCTACGCACACGTCCTCGAGTACGTCGAGGAGGTCCTGGGCGGCGACGGCGAGCGCGACCTCAGGACCGTGCAGGCCCACCGGCTGGCCGCCGCGGTCCTCCGGGAGTCGTACCTGCTGGAGGAGTCCAGGACGCAACTGCGGGCCGCCCGGGCGACCCTGACCCCGACCTCACCCGCTGGCCTCCTCACCCGCCTGGAGATCCAGCGCGAAACGGCCCTGACCGAACTGGAGGCCGGCCGGCTGGCCGAGGCCGAGGAGCAGCTGGAACTGGCGTGGACCGGGCTGCTCCGCCTCGGATCGGACCGGCCGCGCAACGCGGACCTGCTGGAGGTGACGATCCGTCAGGACCGCGCACGGATCTCCCTCCTCCAGGGCCGCCCCAGCCTCTCGGTCTGCGAAGTCCTCGCGGCGAGCATCCGCAAGGCCGGGAAGCGGCACGACACCGAGGGCCTCGACGTGATCATGAGCGCCAGCGAGACCCTGGTCGACATCACCCGGGCGGCCCTCGACGAGCTGAAGCCCCGTGAGCAGGCCGGGATGGACACGTACCGGAGCCTCTGGCAGGGGCGGGTGACGGCGCTGACGGCCATCGCCGAGGCGGTCCTGGCGTACCGTCGGGAACACGCCGGGGAGCAGCCGCACCGACTGGCCACCGCCCTCGACATGTACGGCATGCTGCTGTCCGCGCTGGGCCGGTTCGGGCCGGCGGAGGAAGTCCTCGGCGAGGCCGCCGGTCTCCACCTCGCGGTGCACGGCGACCACCACCCGGCCTGGGCCGAGAACCGCTGGCGGCTGGCCCAGGTCCTGGCCGCCGCCGGCCGTCGGCAGGCCGCTCGGCAGCTCGCGCAGCACGCCCACGTCCTCCTCGGCTACCGCCTCGGCGACGACCACCCCCGGCTCACCCCCGTCGCCCGGATGCTGTGACGGGTTCTCGTCTCACCCTGCGGTGGCGGGCCGTGCCACCGGGCTGAAGCGCACCGGGGTGCCCGGGGCGGCCTGGGCGGCGGCGGGCAGGGCGGTGGCGGGGACGACGCCGACGACCGGGTAGCCGCCGGTGGTCGGGTGGTCGGCGAGGAAGATGACCGGGCGCCCGCTCGGCGGCACCTGCACGGCGCCCAGCACCATGCCCTCGCTGGGCAGTTCACCCTCCCGGGCGCGCTCCAGGCCCGGCCCGTCCAGGCGCAGCCCGATGCGGTTGCTGGTCGGCGAGACGCGGTAGTCGGCCCGGGCCAGGGAGGCCAGCGAGCGCGCGGTGAACCAGTCGTCGCGCGGGCCGAGGAGCAGCGGCAGCACCACCACCTCCGGCGCCCCCGAACACGGCACCACGTCCGCCCCGCCCGACGCGCCCGACGGCTCCCCGAGCGGCAGCGCGTCCCCGGCCGCCAGCGGCGGCGGCCCCAGCCCCGAGAGCAGGTCGGTCGACCGGCTGCCGAGCACGGGGACGACGGCGATCCCGCCCGCGAACGCCACGTAGCTGCGCACGCCCCGGGTCGCGGGCCCGACCTCCAGCAGCGCCCCGGCGGGCAGCCGCACCGGGGCGGCCCAGGCAGCGGGCCGCCCGTCCACCCGTACGGCGCACGGCGCCCCGGTCACGGCCGCCGTCACGGCACGCTCCACCCGCACCGCGCAGCCCAGCAGGGTGGTCTCCAGCGTGGCCGCCGTCTCCGGGTTGCCGACCAGCCGGTTGGCCAGCCGGTGGGCAGGCCGGTCCAGCGCGCCGGAGCGCGGCACCCCCAGGTGGGCGTGGCCGGGCCGGCCGAGGTCCTGAACGGTCGTCAGCAGGCCTGGGCGGGCGACGGTGACCGTCATCGACTCTCCTCGATCGCGAACCGGACTCCGGTGCCCGGCGCGAGCGGCGCGACGGGCTCCCGCGCAGGGTCCCACAGCTCCGCGCCGGTGCGGCGTCACCGATGAGTGCCCGTCATACGTCGGGCCTCGTCACCGCCGGACTCCGTCATGGCCGGGTCTCCGTCATCGCCCGGACGATCACCGCGCGCGCGTCGTCCAGGTACCGGGTCAACTCGACCTCGGCGTCGTCGATCTCACCGGACTCCAGCAGTCCGGCGAGCGTCTGGTTGCGCCGCAGGAACGGCTCGTGCAGGGCGTGCGCCGAGGGCACCGCCGCGAAGGCCAGGCGCAGCTCCGCCACCAGGTGCGCCATCGCCTCGTCGATCCGCGGGCTGCCCGCCAGCCCGGCGACGGCCTGGTGGTAGTGCAGGTCCGCGGTGCCGACGGCCACCCAGTCGCCCAGCGCCTCGGCGGCCTCCGCCCGGGCGAGCGCGGTGCGCACCGCGGCCAGCCGCTCCGTCGCGGCGCTGTGCAGCGCGCGGACGCCCGCGGTCTCCAGCGCGAGGCGCAGCGTGTAGATGTCGGCGACGTCCTGCGGGTTCAGGACCTTGACGAACACGCCGCGGTTGAGCTCGTGCACGACCAGGCGCTGGTCGGCGAGCAGTCGGAACGCTTCGCGCAGCGTGTTGCGGGAGACGGCGAGCGCCTCGCCGAGTGCCTCCTCCGACAGCCGGGTGCCCGGGGCGAGGCGGCCCTCGGTGATGTGCTCGCGCAGCACCTCGGCCACCCGCTGGGCAGCGCTGGCGCGTTCGATCCGGCTGCGATCGGCCGCGAGCGCGTCGAAAACCCCTGCCATGTGCTGTCTCCCGCCTTCCGCCGGACGGGGGCCGCCGGATTCCCCGGGGCCGCCCGGGAGTTGCCGCCCCATGGCCGTCCTGGAAGCCGTCCTGGGAGCCGCCCGAACCGAACACTGACCGAACTATTGCCGGATTGTTCCACAATCCCCTAGCCTCGCGGCAACCCCCCGCAAGGCCGCCGCCCCAGGGCCCCGGCCTCCTCCGCCGGTCGGCGTCCCGAACGGTCGCCCACCGGGCGGATCCCCCTTTCCGAAAGGCGGCCCGGAACATGATCGTCCTTGTCGGCATCCTCGTCGTGGTGGCCGGGTTCGCCACCCGGCGGAATCCGCTCCTCGTCGTCGGCGCCGCCGGCGTCGCCACCGGCCTGCTGGGCGGCCTGAGCCCGATGAAGGTACTGGACGCGTTCGGCACCGGCTTCGCCTCCAGTCGCTCGGTGACCCTCTTCGCCGTCACCCTGCCGGTGATCGGCCTCCTGGAGCGCCACGGCCTGCAGGAACAGGCCCGCACCCTGATGAACCGGCTCGCCAAGGTCAGCGCCGGCCGGGTGCTCGCGCTCTACCTGGTGATCCGTCAACTCGGCGCGGCCCTCGGGCTCACCGCACTCGGCGGACCGGCCCAGGCGGTGCGGCCGATGATCGCGCCGATGGCGGAAGCCGCGGCCGAGCGCCGCCACGGCCCCCTGACCGAGAAGGCCCGCGAGCGGCTGCGCTCCTTCGCCGCCAGCGCCGACACCGTCGGCCTGTTCTTCGGCGAGGACTGCTTCCTCGCCGTCGGCTCGATCCTCCTGATCACCGGCTTCGTCAACGCGACCTACCACACCGCCCTGGAGCCCGTGCAGCTCGCCCTGTGGGCCATCCCCACCGCGGTCTGCGCCACCCTCGTCCACGGCACCCGCCTGCTGCGACTGGACAGCTCCCTCGCCTCCCTCACCTCCCGCACCGGCGACCTGCCGGCCGCCGCCGAGGGCCGTACCGGCCGAGTCACGGAGGGCTCCAAGTGATCAAGGTCGAGTGGCTGTACTGGCTCGTCGGCGCCGTCTTCCTCGCGATGGCCGCCCAGATGGCCGCCGACCGCGGCAACCCCAGGCGCTACGGCAACGCCGCCTTCTGGGGCCTGCTCGGCGCGAGCTTCGGCTACGGCACCTGGGTCGCCGACAAGAGCGCGCCGGCCGCGCCGCTGGGCGCCGCCGTGCTGGCGATGATCTGTCTGGCCGGCTTCGGCCTCACCGGCCGCGGCACGCCCACGACCGCCGCGCCCGAGCGGCGGGCCGCCTCCGCCGCCCGCCTGCGCAGCAAGCTGTTCATCCCCGCCCTCACCCTCCCGCTGGTCGCGCTCGCCTGCGGCACCCTGCTCAAGGACGTCCACCTCGGCGGCGGCCCGCTGCTGCAGAGCGGCAGCGAGACGCTCCTCGGCCTCGGCATCGGCTCGATCGTCGCCCTCGTGGTCGCCCTCCTCCTCACCCGCGAGCGCAACCCCGCCGTCGCCCTGACGGCCGGCCGCGGGCTGCTGGAGGCGATGGGCTGGGCGCTGCTGCTGCCCCAACTCCTCGCCGTGCTCGGCTCGATCTTCCAGAGCGCGGGCGTCGGCACCCAGGTCGGCAAGATCGTCACCCACGTCCTGCCGGACGGCAGCAGGTACACCGCCGTGGCGGTCTACTGCCTCGGCATGGCCCTGTTCACGCTCATCATGGGCAACGCCTTCGCCGCCTTCCCCGTCATGACCGCCGCCATCGGCTGGCCCGTCCTGGTCGCCCAACTCCACGGCAGCGCACCGGTGGTCCTGGCCGTGGGCATGCTGTCCGGCTTCTGCGGCACCCTGGCCACCCCGATGGCCGCGAACTTCAACCTCGTCCCGGCCGCGCTGCTGGAACTCAAGGACCAGTACGGGCCGATCAAGGCGCAACTGCCCACCGCGGCGATCATGTTGGTCTGCAACGTCGCCATCATGTCGCTCTTCGCCTTCTGAGCCCTCTGAGCCACGCCGCCCCGACCCGCATCACGCCGTCCGACAGAAAGGGCCAGCCCGCCCATGCCCCGGGTCCTGCTCACCGGTTTCGAGCCGTTCGACGGCGCCGCCCTCAACCCGTCCTGGGAGGCAGCCCGCCTCGTCGCCGCCGACCCGCCGCGGGGGCTGGAGGTCACCTCCACCCGCCTGAGCTGCGTCTTCGGCCGGGCCGTCGACGAACTGCGGGCGGCCGTCCGGGAGACCGGCCCGGACGTGGTGGTCTGCCTCGGCCAGGCCACCGGACGCCCCGACATCAGCGTCGAGCGGATAGCCGTCAACATCGACGACGCGCGCATCCCCGACAACGCCGGCCGCCGGCCCGTCGACCGGCCGGTCGTCCGGGGCGGCCCCGCGGCCTACTTCGCCACCCTGCCTGTCAAGGCGTGCGTGGCCGCCGTCCGGGAGGCCGGCCTGCCCGCCTCGCTCTCCCACACCGCCGGGACCTTCGTGTGCAACCACGTCTTCTACGCCCTGATGCACCAGCTCGCCACCGAACGCCCCACCACCCGCGGCGGGTTCGTCCACGTCCCGGCCCTGCCCGAGCAGGTCCTCGACCGGGCCCAGCCCTCCCTGCCCGCCACCACCACCGCCCACGCCCTGCGCGCCCTGCTCACCGCCTCCCTGCGCCCCACCGACCTGCACACCCCGGAGGGCATCACCCACTGACACCGGACCGGACCGCACGCCCCGAGGACGGGGCGAAACGCCGGATGGCCCGTCGGATTCCTCCGACGGGCCATCCGTACCGGTCCTGGGGCTGGTTGTCAGCGCGCGGTCTGCTGCTCCAGCGTCTCCTTCATGACCTGGGCGCCCCGGACGACGCGCGGCCGGACCTGCTCGACCATCTCGTGCGGCAGCACATCGGTGGTCCAGACCAGTCGGCAGTGCTCGGGCCCCTCGGGAAGGACCTGGAACGAGGCGTGGTGGTGGGTGAGGGGGATCTTGAACCCCTCGACCGCCGAGTAGGCGAGCCGGCGGAGGTCGTCGTCGATGCTGACGATCAGCTCGCGGATCACCGCGCCGCCGGGCACGGTCAGGTACCGGGTGTCGCCCTCCACGCGGGCGTCGAGGACATAGCCGGGAACGAGGCGCTCGTGCACCGCCGCCACGTCCCGGACCGCGTCCCACACCTCGTCCGCCCCGGCTTCGATCACGATGTCCTGAACGATGGTGGCGATGGCCGTTCTCCCCTCGGATGTGGATCGTCGTCGGCACCCTGGTGCCGCTGTGGGCTCGGCGGTGTCAGTGCGACCAGTACGGCTCGTCGACCGTCGCGCAGTCGGCGGCGTAGTTCAGTGGTCCCCGGACGAACCCGCCGTTCCCGTTGCTGTCGGTGGTGTCGGTGACATCGGTCAGGGTGGCCCGGACCTCGGCACAACCGTTGACACCGACGGCGAACCAGAGGCCGAACCCCTGGGCCCTCACCTCCACCGAGCCCTTGTTGCGTTCGACCGCGTAGCCCTTGCCCCTCCAGAGCGCCTGGACGGTGTCGAGCGGCTCCTGATCGTGGGTGGGGGCGATTCGGACCCGGGCTGCCTGTCTGACGATCATCTCCGTCCGGCCCGTTTTCCTGCAGCCGGACGTACCGCAGAAACCGGTCAGGTCGGGGTCGCTCTCGTACTTCGGCTCGGCCCACTGGAGCCCCGGGTGGAAGACCCCAGCGACATCGGCGAGTTCGGCCTCGACCCGGTGCTGCGCCTGGTCGACCGGCACGGTGGGCTTCTCGGGCTCCGGCCAGGCGTACCAGCCGGCCAGGAGGGCCAGCAGCACCCCTGGCACGCCCACGCGCCATACCGTCGCCTTCACCTCGGGTCCTCCCTGGTGATCGTGTTCCCGTGGCCGCTCACGATCTTCCCGATGTTGGGGAGCGAGTCGCCGCCCTTGCCGTGCTTCCCGAAATAGTTGTCGTGGGAGTCGGTGACGGTCCCGTCCGCCACCGAGAAGCGCTGCCCGCCGAAGCTCTCGCTCGCCGGGTCAGTGCCGTGCCAGGAGCCGTCGGGATTCGTGATCGCCTCGACCGCGGCCCAGCCGGGGATGAGCATCCCGGGGGACGGCGCGTCCGCGACGGGGTCGTACTTGGCCGTGCCGACGTACACGTGGTCCGCACCGATCCCGAGCTGTGACGCCTTGTCCACCCCGACACCCGGGCTGCCGACCAGGACGATGTCGTCGACCGGCAGGCCGCCGGGCTGCTGGGTCGCCTTCCCGACCACCAGGGAGCCGTAGCTGTGCCCCTGCGCGGTCATGTGGGCCGGCTCGCCCTCGTGGGTGGCCCGGAGACCGGTGAGGAACTTGTTGTACGCGGCCCCGCCCTCCTCCGCCCGGTCCTGCATGAGCACCGAGGGGCCGTCCAGTTGCGGCGCGTCGTACCCCAGCCAGAACACGGACGCGACGCTCGGCGTCTCCTTGTTGTCCGTCGCGCTCGTCACCGCGGCATCGTAGACGCGCTTCGCCGTCATGGCGTCGCCCCCTCCGACGCCGGACACTGTGCTGTTCAGCCCGGGCACCAGGGAGGAGACGTTGCGGGCCTTGTCCGGGTCGCCCCAGGACACGATCGCGCGGCCCTGCCCCTGATCGCCGATCCCCAGCAGCAGCAGCGGCGGGTCGGAGTTCGGCCCGCCCACACCGTTGTCCAGTTTGCCGTCGAGCCGGTTCTGGATGGACTGGAAGCCGTCGAGCTTCTCCTGCAGGGCGTCGCGCTTGGCCTTCCACTCCGTGTAGGCGGGGTTCGGGCGGATGAACCTGCCGGTACCGATGGTGGCGGCCGGCGCGGGGCCGAGGTTGGCGAGCTGGATCTGGCGGTCCTGGATCAGGTTCTTCAGGTTGGTGCGGTTGGCCTGGTCGCGGGCGGCGGCGGGGATGCCGTCGAGGTTGCCGATCAGGTCCGGGTGGTTGAGGATCATCCGCTGCTGCTGAGCGTCGGTCAGGCCGTTCCACCAGGTCTTGACGCTGTTCGGGTCGGTGCCGGCGGCGGGGATCTGGTGGAGCGCGTTCGCGGCGTCCGTGTCGGCCTTCGCGGTGGCGGCGTCGAGGCCGGTTCCGTTGCTCGCGTTGGTGGCGAGGTGGTTGAGCCGGGCGCTGATGGTCTGGTCGGTGTGGTCGGCCTCGGTGAGCGCGGCGGTGATCCGCTTGCTGATCGCCTGGGCGGTGGCCTCGGCCTTGTCACCGGCGTAGTTGGCGGAGTTGGGGTCGTTGTCCCAGGTGATGCGGCCGTCGGGGGCCACGGTCATCTTGTTGTTCTTCGCGTCGTCCAGCGCGCTGATCAGGTGGGCCTGGGCCGCCGCGATGCCCTCGGCGGCGTCGGCGAGCGCCTTGCTGACGAGGTCCAGTTCCTGCTTCGCGGACTGGAGTTCGGTGCCCAGGAACTGGATCCGGGTGTTGGCGTGGCCGGCGGCGGTGCCGGTCCACCCGGAGTGGTT
This sequence comes from Kitasatospora xanthocidica, assembly GCF_014656195.1. Taxonomy (GTDB): domain Bacteria; phylum Actinomycetota; class Actinomycetes; order Streptomycetales; family Streptomycetaceae; genus Kitasatospora; species Kitasatospora xanthocidica. Next base: position 96,855 of record NZ_BNBY01000021.1, read on the forward strand.
GAGGCGGTCGACGACCTCGTGCTGCCAGGACTCGATGTGCTGACCGAAGGCCGAGTAGAGCGCGTCGAAGGCGTTCTTCGCGGTGGTGATGTTGTTGATGTTGGCGTCGTAGAGCGTCTTGATGTCCATCGGGCTACTCGGCCGCCTTCGCGCTCGAAGGCTTGACGGGGCCCGGGACGACGACCGTGCCGAAGGGGTCCGGCTCGGCCGGGGCCGGGGCGGCCGGGTTCCGCATGCTCGTGTGGACGTCCTTCTCGACCTGCCGGTAGTAGGTGGCCGTCGTGCCGAGCTTGGTGCCGACGTCCCCCATGTCACCGGCGAGCTTGTCCAGCAGCGTCTTCCAGTTCGTCCCGCAGTTCTGGACGGCGGTTGCCGTGAGCCAGCCCTGCAGGGTGCCGGCCGCCTGGTTGCACGGCTCCGCGAGTTTCGACGTCTCGCCCGGTATCAGACCGCCGATGTGCTGCGCGCTCTGCCCGCAGCCGTCGAGTTCGGCCGGCTTGACCTTGAACTGCAAGCCCGCGTCAGGATCTGCCATGCATGCCCCCCATGCGTTCGGGCCGGTGACCGGCCCGCCCGTGCGTTCGAAAACCGACCACGCATGCTAACGGATTCGATCCGGAGGAAGATCGCCTAGGGGCGGAAGGTGCGCCGGTAGGTGTCCGGTGGGACGCCGACGCTGCGGTGGAAGTGGCGGCGCAGGGTGGTGGCGGTGCCCATGCCGGTGGCCGTGGCGATGGTGTCGACGGTGGCGTCGGTGGTTTCCAGCAGTTCCTGGGCGTGGCGGATGCGTTGGGTGTGGAGCCACTGCAGTGGTGTGGTGCCGGTGAGGTGCTTGAAGTGGCGGCCGAGGTGGCGTGAGCTCATGCGGGCCTGGCGGGCCAGGTCTTCGACGGTGAGCGGCTGGTCGAGTCGCTTGAGTGCCCAGGGGAAGAGTTCGCCGAGGGGGTGGTTGCCCGGGGCGGGGAGGGGGGTGGCGATGAACTGGGCCTGGCCGCCGTCCCGGTGCGGTGGGACGACCAGGCGGCGGGCGATCCTGTTGGCGTTGGCGGAGCCGTGGTCGAGGCGGACCAGGTGGAGGCAGAGGTCCATGGCGGCGGCCTTGCCGGCGGAGGTGAGGACGTCGCCGTTGTCGACGTAGAGGACGTCCGGGTCGACGGTGGCGGCGGGGTGGCGCCGGGCCAGTTCCCGGGTGTGGGCCCAGTGGGTGGTGGCGCGTCTGCCGTCGAGCAGTCCGGCCGCTCCCAGGACGAAGGCGCCGGTGCACAGTGAGACGACGCGGGCGCCGGCCTGGTGGGCGGCGCGGACCGCGTCGACCAGCTCGGCGGGCGGTTCGCGGTCGGTGTCGGCCCAGCCGGGGACTATCACGGTGTCGGCGTGGGGGAGGTGGTCGAGTCCGTGGTCGGGGTCCAGCCGGAAGCGGTCGAGGCGTACCGGGCCGGGTCCGCAGAGGGAGAAGTCGTACCAGGGGTCGACGAGGTGGGTCAGGTCGGATCCGAAGACCTCGACGGCGACGGACAGTTCGTAGTGGAGCATGCCGTCGGTGACGGCCAGTGCGACCCTGTGCATGTCCGAAAGTGTACGCGTCATGTCGTTTCCGACACTCACATGGGGTGCCGCCGGACGGACAGGATTGGGGGTGTCGGGCCGCGGCGGATCAAGACCGCGGCGGACGTTCGAGTACAGGGGAGCGGTTCCATGGGGGCAGGCCAGTCGGTGGCGGTGTTCGGCGCGTACGGTCACACCGGGCGGTTCGTGGTCGCGGAGCTGGCCGCGCGCGGATTCGTCCCGGTGCCCTCCGGGCGCAACGCGCAGGCGCTGGAGGAACTGGCGGGTGAGTACGGGCTGGAGGCCCGGGTGGCGTCGGTGGACGACCCGGCCTCGCTGGACCGCGCCCTGGCGGGCACGGTGGCGGTCATCAACTGCGCGGGCCCCTTCGCCTCGACCACCGGCCCCGTGATCGAGGCCGCGCTCCGCGCGAGGATCCCGTACCTGGACGTGGCGGCCGAGATCGAGGCCAACCTCGACACCTTCGCGCAGTACCGCGAGCCGGCCCGGGAGGCGGGAGCGGTGGTCGTCCCGGCGATGGCCTTCTTCGGCGGCCTCGGCGACCTGCTGGCCACCGCGGCGATGGGCGACTGGGCCACGGCCGACGAGGCGCACATCGCCTACGCGCTCAGCAGCTGGCACCCCACCGCCGGTACCCGGCTGTCGGGCGCGGTCTCCCGCGAGCGGCGCGGCGACCACCGGCTGCGCTACCGCGGCGGGCAGTGGGAGCGGCGCACCGATGCCGCGCCCACCCTGGAGTGGACCTTTCCGGACCCGGTGGGACGCCGCCCGGTGATCGGGGAGTTCACGATGGCGGACGTCGTGACCGTCCCCCAGCACCTGTCCGTCTCCGACGTGACCACCTACATGACCACCGAGGCGGCCCGCGACGTCGTCGCCCCCCACACCCCGGCCCCGACCGCCACCGACGCGGCCGGGCGCTCGGACCAGACCTTCCTCGTCGACGTCCTCGTCCGCTCGGGCGGGGCCGAGCGCCGCGCCACGGCCGGCGGCCAGGACATCTACGCCGTCACCGCGCCCCTGGTCGTCGAAGCCCTCGACCGCGTGCTGACCGGCCGCACCAAGGCCGTCGGCGTGGCCTCCGCCGGCGAGATCTTCGACGCCCCCGACTTCCTGCGCGCGCTCGCCCCCCACATCACCCTCGACCTGCACCCGCGGAAGGAGACCGCCTGACCGAAGCTCCTCTCAGGGCGCCGGCAAGGACGGGCTCAGCTGGCGTCCTCCCGAGACGCGGGTGAGCGTCTCCAGCGGCCGGGTGAGCACCTCGGAGAACGCCAGTTCGGCGGCGCCGATCAGGACGGTGTCACCGCCGAGTTCGCTGACCCGCAGTCGCAGGTTCTCCCGCACCGCGGCGAGGGCATTGGTGTTGATCCGGCTGCGCACCTGTGCGGCGGATCCGAGGAAGACGTCCCGGAGGGTGCCGCCGAGGATGACCAGCTCCGGATCGAAGAGGTTGGCGAGGTTCGCGATGCCGATGCCGAGCCAGTCCCCGACGCGGTGCAGAGCCGCACGCGCGGTGACGTCCCCGTGGTCGGCGGCGACGACCACCGACCGTACGGCGTCGACCCCGGTGACGCTGCCGTCCCGGCCGGCGGCTTCCAGGAGGGCGCGCTCACCCGCCTCGGCTTCCAGGCAGCCGTGGGCGCCGCAGCCGCACGGCCGTCCCTGGTACGGGTTGACGTTCATGTGGCCGATCTCGCCGGCGTATCCGCGCTCGCCGCGCAGGAGTTCACCGTCGGTGATCACGCCGGCGCCGATCCCGACCTCGCCGTGGAGGTAGACGAGGTTCTGGCTGCCGCGGCCGACGCCGCGCCGATGCTCGGCGAGCGCGCCGAGATTGGCCTCGTTCGCGACGAGGACCGGGACGTCCAGGCGGAGTCGGTCGGCGAACGCGCCGCCGAAGTCGATGCCCTTCCAGCCCATGTTGGGAGTGAGGCTGATCAGCCCGTCGGGGTGGCGGACGATGCCGCGTACCGCCACGGCGACGCCGACGCACGAACTGCCGGTCGGTGCGCGAGCCAGCATCTCGTGGGCGAATCCCGCGAGGATGTCGGCCACGTGCGCGGGGTCCTGCGGGTGCCCACCGGGCCATGGGCACTCGCGCCGGTCCAGGAACACGCCGCCGAGTCCGATGAGGGCCGCCGCCAGGCGTTCCACGCCCACGTCCGCCGCGAGGACGTGCACGCGGGTGGACTCGGGCTTCACGACCAGCGAGGGCCGCCCGGCCCGGCCGGTCTCCTGCGGCAACTCCTCACGGACCAGGCCCGCGGCCGTCAGATCGCCGACCAGGCCCAGAATGGTGCTGCGGTTGAGGCCGAGCCGGGTCGCCAGGACGGCTCGCGAGGTGGGCCCGCCGAAGTGGACCTGGCGCAGCAGGGCACTCAGGTTGTGCTGGCGGACCTCTTCCTGGGAAGGACCGGCTTTCATGGCTGGCGACCCTCATCGTCGGGGCTGGCGCCCCTCATCGTTGGGCTGAGCGGCGGCGGGACATCGCGTCCACACCGGCGGCCACCAGCAGAACCGATCCCGTGACAGCGTACTTGACGCCCGAGGAGTAGCCCATCAGGCCCATGCCGTTCTGGATCACCGCGACGACCAGGCCGCCCAGCACGGCGTCGACGACGCGGCCGCGGCCGCCGAACAGGCTCGTGCCGCCGATGACGGCGCTGCCGACGGCGAGCAGCAGGACGTTGCTCCCGCCGGTGTTGGGGTCCACGGAGTTGCCCCGGGAGGCGGCGATGATGCCGCCGACGGCCGCCAGGCAGGAGCAGATGACGAAGGCGGAGGTCCGGATGAAGGCGACGCTGATCCCGGCCCGGCGGGCGGCTTCGGCGCTGCCGCCCACGGCGTAGATGTGCAGGCCGAAGCCGGTCCGCTGCAGGGTGAACGTCCCGAGCAGCAGAAGGGCTCCGATCACGGGCACGACGATGGGCACGCCCTTGAGGGAGCTGACGATGACGTTGCGGCTGCGCTCCTGGTTGAGCAGGTAGACGGCCGCGCCCCCGAGGACGACGACGGCGCCGGTGCGGACGGCGAGGAGCGCCACCGGGGTTCCGGCGAGGCCCCGGCCGAGCCGGTCGCGGCTGCGGCGCAGTTGCAGGACGGCGTAGCCGACGGCGCAGCCGGCCAGCAGGACCCAGCCGAGGACGGGGCTGAGGTTGTCGTTCGCGATGGCCAGGATGGTCGGGTCCTTGACCGAGACGTTCGTGCCTTCCTTCAGCAGGATCAGGACGACGCCCTGGAAGCCGAGGAACGCGGCCAGCGTCACCACGAACGAGGGGATGCCGACCTTGGCGACGAGCGTGCCGATGAGCAGGCCGATGACCGCGCCGGTCAGCATGGCGGCGGCCACGGCGCCGTACCAGGGCCAGCCGTGGTTGGTCAGCAGGATGGCCAGGACCGCGGCGCACACACCGCTGGCGTATCCGGCGGACAGGTCGATCTCGCCGAGGAGCAGGACGAAGACCAGCCCCATGGCGATGGCTATGCTGCCCGCGCTCTGGGTGAGCAGGTTGGCGAAGTTCAGGTTGGACAGGAAGACCGGGCGCAGCAGGGAGAAGAACACGCACAGGACGACCAGGCCGGCGACGGCGGGAAGGGCGCCGAGTTCGCCCGCGCGCACCTGGTCGAGGTAGCGGCGGCCGATGTCCCCGAGGCCGGCGGTCGGTGGGCGGTCTTCCTCGGAGTCGGTGGGCCGGTTCGGCCGCTCGGGCTTCTGGGGGGCGAGGGCGGAGGTCATACGGCGGCTCCGTTGGGGGTGGTCCGAGGGCCCAGGTCGCCGCTGCGGCCCGAGGTGATCAGTTCGACGACCTGTGCGTGTGTCACCTCGGAGGCCTTGACCTGAGCGGCCATCCGCCCGAGGTGCAGCGCGGCTATCCGGTCGGAGACCGCGAAGACGTCGTTCATGTTGTGCGAGATGAGCACGACGGCCAGGCCGTTGTCGGCCAGCCGGCGCACGAGTTCCAGGACCTGCGCGGTCTGGGCGACGCCCAGGGCCGCGGTGGGCTCGTCGAGGACCACGAGCTTGCTGTTCCACAGCACCGCCTTGGCGATGGCGACGGTCTGGCGCTGGCCGCCGGAGAGGCTGGAGACCTTCTGGCGAAGGGACTTGACCGTGCGTACAGACAGTCCCCGGAGCGTCGCGGCGGCCATCTCCTCCATGGTCGAGTCGTCGAGCACCAGGCCGCGGCGCTTCTCCCGCCCCAGGAACATGTTCTGCACGATGTCGAGGTTGTCGCACAGCGCGAGGTCCTGGTAGACGATCTCCACTCCGAGCGCGGCGGCGTCGCGCGGGCTGTGCACGTGGACCGGCCGGCCGTCGAAGAGGTAGTCCCCCGCGTCGATGGGGTGGATGCCGCCGATGCACTTGACGAGCGTCGACTTGCCCGCGCCGTTGTCGCCGACGAGTGCGGTGACCTCCCCCGCGTGGGCGCTGAGCGCGATGTCGTGCAGGACCTGGACGGGGCCGAAGCTCTTGTCGATCCCGCGCAACTCGAGAGTCGGTGTCTCTGTCATGGGTGAGGCTCCTGGGGATTGGCGGGGTGGGCCCCGCGCCGCGGGCGGCCGGGGCCCACTGGTGAGGCCGGTATGCGCGCTACTTGATGCCGGCCTTCGTGCACAGCGCGTCGTAGTCGCCGGTGCACAGCTGCGCCTTGGTGACGTAGCCGTCGTTGATGACGTCCTGGATGTTGTTCTTGACGACGGCTTCGGGCGTCAGCAGCACCGACGGGACGTCGCGGTTGCCCGTCGGGTCGTGGACGGTGGCGCTGGTCTGGCCCTTCTTGCCGCCGGCCAGCTCGACCGCGAGGGCCGACACGGCGTCGGCCTCCTTCTTCACGGCCTTGTAGACGGTCATGCACTGATCGCCCGCCAGGATGTTCTGCAGGCCCTGCACCGAGGCGTCCTGACCGGTGATCGGCACCTGTCCGTTGCGGTGGTTCTTGCGCAGCACGGCGATGGCCGCGTTGGCGAGGGTGTCGTTGGCCGCGAGCACCCCGCCGATGTTGGGCTGGCTGGTGTTCATCTGCTCGAAGATCGTCTGGGCCTGGGCGCTGTCCCAGTCGGGCACCGCCTGGTCGGGGCCCTTGGTGTACTCCCCGGAGGCGAACAGCGGGTCCAGCACGCTGTTGTAGCCCTTGGCGAACAGGGTGGCGTTGTTGTCCGTCGGCGAGCCGTTGAGTTCGGCGACGACGGGGTTCTTGGCGCCCATGTCGGTCAGGCACTTCGTCAGGCCCTGGCCCTGGAGCTTGCCGACCTGGTCGTTGTCGAAGCTGACGTAGTACTGGGCGGAGCCGCCGAGGGTGAGCCGGTCGTAGTCGATGGTGGCCACGCCCTGGGTCTTGGCCTTGTCCAGGACGGCCTTGCCGGTTCCGCTGTCGAGGTTGACGATGACCAGAACGTTCACGCCACTGGTGATCATCTGGTCGGCGATCGTCTGGAACGCCTGCTTGTCGCCCTCGGCGTTCTGGATGTCGTAGTCCACACCGGCGGCCTTGAAGGCCGCGGCGAGGTACGTCCGGTCCGCGGTCTCCCAGCGGACGGACGACTTGCTGTCCGGCAGGATCACGCCGATCTTCGGCTTCTTGGCGCCTGACGAGCCGGAACCGGAGCCGGAGCCCGAGGAACTGCAGGCGGTGACCGTGGAGAGCAGGGCTGCTGACAGGGCAGCAGTGGCGAACAGGAGCCCCTTGCGCATGGGCAGGGTCCTTTCGGAGGCGTGTCCGACCTGTGCCGGACGTGCGTTGGCCGATGAAGGGTGGGGATGGGCACGAGCACGAAGCGGGGGCGGGGGAAGCATCCGGCCGCTGTTTGTTGCCCGCGACAACATACGGCTTGTGATGAGGTCCGCCAAGCCCTTGCGCCGACCCGCGTGCGTAACGATCGAGTCACCGGAGCCTGGCCGCGGCGCCGAGCGGGCGCGCGTTTGCCGGTCTCCAAGTCGATCTGTCCATCGGCCAGTTGCTCGTGCGGCAAGGCGCCGGGGCGACGGCGAGGCCGGGTCCACCTGCGGGGTTGCCGCGGGCCGGCGGCTCCGCGGGACCTCCGGCGGCTCCTCGGACCGGACCGCGGCACGGTGATCAACTCGGCCGCCGGGGCGGGCCCGCTCCCGGGCCGGCTCGACCGACGCGTCGGGCCCGCTCCCGGGCCGGCTCGACCGACGCGTCGCCCCTGCGGCCGGCCGCTTCCGCAGACTCAGGAAGAAGGCAGCTCTCCGGACGCGAACATCGGTCCGCCCCGACGGCAGGAGTCCCGCTCCTGCCGTCGGGGCATCACTCTCCGGGTGGAAGTCAGCCGAGCTTCCACTGCTGGTTGCTCTGCCCGTTGCAGGCCCACAGCTGGACCAGAGAGCCGTTCGCCGTCGACGCTCCACTGACGTCCAGGCAGAGTCCGGACTGGGCGCCGGTGACGGTGCCGTCGGCGTTCCGGGTCCACTGCTGGTTGGGCTGTCCGTTGCAGGGCCAGATGATCGCCTTCGTGCCGTTCGAGGTGCCCTTGTTGTCGGCGTCCAGGCACATCTGGCCGCTGCCGGAGTACACCGTCAGCCGGCCCGAGGAGGTGGCGGTCCACGTCTGGTTCGCGGCTCCGGAGCAGGAGTGGATCTGGGCCTGGGTGCCGCTGGTGGTGCTGGAGCCAGGGACGTCCAGGCACTTGGCGGCGCCGACGGCGTGCAGCGGGCCGGTGCTGGAGCCGCCGCCGGAGCCGGGGCTGTAGCCGGCTGCCGCGATGTTGGCCTGGACGGCGTCGTCGGTGGCGTCGGACGGGTAGCCGCTGACGACGGCGCCTTCGTAGAACGTGCCGAGGCTCTGGTTGGTGTTGCCGGCGCAGCAGTCGCCGCCGCTGCCCAGGATGACGGCGCCCTGCTGCTTCATCGGGCTGTAGCCGGGCGGGAGCGCGCCGTTCCAGAGCGTCGTGAGCCCGCCGGACTGGGCGTCACCGCCCTTGAGCGCGAACCGGGAGGTGCCGTTGTTCTTCAGCATCGCGGTGACGTAGCGGCTGGAGAAGGCCCGCTGGTTCTGGTTCCAGGACGAACTGCCGCCGGAGTACAGGCCGTACTCGAGGTCGGCCTGAACCCACGGACCGGTCCCCGAGCAGCCGCCGAACCAGCAACTGGTTCCGAAGTAGATGGCGTTCATGGCGCCCGCACCGTCCGCCTTGCGGTCCGTCTCGCTGTTCCCGTAGTCGAAGCAGCAGCCGCCGTTGACGTGGGTTCCGCTGGTCACCATGTACGCGCCCTGGGGGGCACTGCCGCGCGGCATCCCGGAGGAGGACCCGTCGTGCCAGTAGCTGTTCCCGGGGTTGATGTAGAGCGAGTACGCCTTGGCGCCGCCGACCGTGAGGGCCTCGCTGGTCGCGGTGGCCGGGGTGTCACTGCCTCCGGCGCCCCCGGGGCCCTGGTAGGCGAGGTCGTTGCCGTGCCCGGACTGGTCGAAGACCACTGTGACCACGCACGAGGTGCCCGCGCAGAAGGCGTCCTGGGCGGACGCGTCGGCGACGCCCCCGGCGCTGACGACGCCGATGTTCCGCGTCCTGCCGTCCGAGCTCCGCACTTGGTAGAGCGCTCCGCTGTACGTCGAGTAGAGCGCGCGGGTCGTGGAGTGCGCGGCCACGCAGGGGGTTCCGCCCGCCGCGTAGATGTCACACGGGCCGGCGGTGGCGGCCCTCGCGCTGGTAGTGAGGGGGCCCGCACCGGTGAGACCGGCGACGACCAGGAGGATCGTGGCGGCCACGCGGATCAGCGTGCCGAGCCGGTGGTGAGGCGAGGGCGTGGTCCTCGGTCGTCGTTGCGGGCCTTGACTGTCGCGCATCTGAGCTCCCTGCGGCTCGTCGGGGGATACGGGGCGTGCTGGACGGGCGGTGCGACCGCCGTGCTGCCTCAGGAGGTGGGGAACCCGGAGGCAGCACGGCGGTCGCGCCTGGCGGTGACCGCTCAGACGGCCCACTGCTGGTTGGTCTGGCCGTTGCAGGTCCACAGGTCGATCAGGGCGCCGTTGGCGGTGGACTTGGCGGTGACGTCGAGGCAGAGTCCGGACTGGGCGCTGGTGACGGTGCCGTCCGCGTTCACCTTCCACTGCTGGTTCGCCTGGTCGTTGCAGGTCCAGATCTCGACCTTGGTGCCGGGCGCGGTCTGGCCGTCGTACGCGTCCAGGCACATCCGGGTGCCGCCCGAGGTGACGGTCAGCTGGCCGGAGGCGGTGCGGGTCCAGGTCTGGTTCGGCTGGCCGTTGCAGTCCCAGATCTGCAGCTGGGTGCCCGGGGTGGTGGTCGAGTTCGGCACGTCCAGGCACTTGCCCGCCCCGACCGCGCGCACCGGGCCGGTCCGGTCCGTTCCGCCGCTGGTGCCGCCCGCGACGCGGAACATGGTGGTGCCGTGCGCCGGAACCGAGGCGCTGATGGTGCCGGTGGTGGTCGACGTCGCGCCGGACCACAGGTCGGTGAGGCTGTAGCCGGCGGCGCCGGTCTTCCCGATCGCGGCGGCGGAGGTGCTGATGGTCGCGGTCGATCCGGTCTCGTTGAACAGGGCCACCGAGACGTCACCGTTCGCCAGCGGCTTGGCCAGTACGTCGAGGCCGCCGGCGGAGGACACCAGGGTGCCCTGCTTGCCGAGCGGGTCCTGGTCCACCGCGATCACCCGGGCATTGGTGAGCGTGGCCAGGGTGGCCGGGCTGGCAGAGACGATGTTGGTACCCGCGATCAGCGGGGCCGCCATCTCCGCCCACAGGCTGAACTCCGAGCGGGCCTCGGTGTCGGTGAGCGGGCCGTTGCCGACCTCCAGCATGTCCGGGTCGTTCCAGTGACCGGGCCCGGCGTAGGCGGCCAGGTTCACGTTGCTGTGGAAGATCGACAGCATGCTGGAATAGCTGGCGTTGATGTCGCCGGTGGTGCGCCAGCTGTTGCCGACGCCCGCGCCCCAGGTCCACACACTGTCCTCGCCCCAGATGGACATGTTGAACAGGATGGGCCGGCCGGTCGCGGCCAGCGCGTCGCGCATCGTGGTGTACCGGGCCTGCGTGGGCGCCTTGTTGCCGTTGGGACAGGTGTTCAGCCAACAGCCGGGCCCCGCATAGCAGTTGTCGTACTTGAGATAGTCCACGCCCCAGGCGGCGAAGCTCTGCGCGTCCGTGGTCTCGTGGCCCAGGCTGCCCGGGAAGCCGGCGCAGGTCTGCAGTCCGGCGTCCTCGTAGATGCCCAGCTTCAACCCCAGCGAGTGGACGTAGTCGGCGGTGCCCTTGATCCCGTCCGGGAACTTGGTCGGATCGGGCACCAGGCGCCCGTCGGAACCCCGGGAGTGGGTCATCCAGCAGTCGTCGATGTTGACGTACTCGTACCCGGCGCTCTGCATGCCGTTGTTGTGCATGGCCGACGCCGTGCTCTTGATCAGTGACTCGGAGACGTTGCAGCCGTAGGCGTTCCAGTCGTTGAAGCCCATCGGCGGCGTGGCCGCCAGACCGTTGCCCACGGCTGCGGGCACCGGGGTCGCGCCCACGGCCGCGGCCGGCGGGGCCGCGCCCAGGGAGAGCAGCGGAATCGCCAAGGACAGGAGTAACGCCGAGAGGACGCAGGCGAGCGTCCTCCGCAGCCGTGGGCGCGCCGGTGGTCGGGTGGCGCGCGGGTCCGCGTGGAGCATGTGGTCGCCTCCTGATGGAGTGGTGGGGGAGGTGTCTGTTTCTCGCGGTTCGGCATTCACCCAGGATCTACGTGAGCATGACAAACGCGTTTTCGGTGAATGGCCGCACGGTTGCGGAGCGGGGACTCCGAGAAGACTCGATCGGGCGACGAGGTCGCCGCGTGAAGAAATGGAGGAATGCGCGCCGGTGTTTCCGGTGTGACTTCCCTGGCATATCGGGGCGGCGAATCCGGACCGGATCTCCGGTTGTTAGCGCTAACAATCACTCGTAAAAAAGATCACCGAGGTGAATGTCCCCGGCGTCGGCCAATGGGAGCTTCCAATACCCCGCCCGCAGTGTCAACCCTTCTTGCAACAATGCGGCGCCGCTCGGTGGGCCTGAATCGCCCCGGGCTCGGTGGAGATTTCACCGGCGTACTCGCACCGGTGCGAGTACGCCGGTGGGGCAACGCGGGAAGCCCGCCAGGCTGATCCCGCATCGGTGCCACACGGCCCTACCGGCTCACGCACGTGCCGATCCCACGGCCAGGCACTGGTAGTGGCTCTCGAAGTGCACCAGGGGGTCGGCGGCGCCGTTCCGGTCGCACCACACGGGCTGCCCCAGCACGAGCAGGTGGTCGGCGGCGGCGACGGTGCGCTCGACCCGGCACACCAGGGCCGCCATCGCCTCGTCGATCACCGGGACGTCCCGGACCAGCCGGTGGCCGATCCCGGTGAACCGCTGCTCGGCCGGTGCGGTGGCGAACCGGTCGGCCAGGTCCTGGTGACGGCGGCCGAGGAGGTTGATGCCGAAGGCACCCTGGCCGGTGATCGCGGCCAGGGTGCTGCTGCTCCGGTACAGCGACACCAGCACGAGCGGCGGGCTGAGCGAGACCGAGGTGAAGGAGCTGGCCGTGCAACCGGTCGGCCGGCCCTGGGCCGTGGCGGTGACCAGGGCGACCCCCGTGGCCCAGCGGCGCATGACGCTCCGCAGGGCCGGTCCGGTGACGGCCGGGGTCTCCGGCCGGGGCGTCGCCGGACCGGTCACGGTGCCGGGATCCGGCCCGGCCGTCACGGCACCCTCACCGGATCCGCGACCTCGTTCGGCGGGCTCGCGGCCGACTCGGCTGCCGCCAGGTCCGCCTGATGGGCCGTCGGATCACCCAGCGCGAGGTGGCATTCGGCGCGCTGTCGCAGCAGGTCGGCCCGGTCGGCGCCGGGCAGCAGCAGTGCGGCGGTGTAGTCGCGGCGGGCCGACTCCCAGTCACCGGCGCTCTGGTGGACGTAGCCACGGTTGTAGAGCAGGTCCGGATTGTCGGCCTCGATCGTCAGCGCCCGGGTGAGGTCCGCGACCGCGGTGCGGTGGTCGCCCGTTTCCAGGACCAGGGCCGCGCGGTTGGCCAGCGCGCTCACCAGGTCCGGCTCGGCGGTGAGCGCCAGGTCGAAGTCGCGCAGCGCCTCCTGGTCGGCGCCCGCGTCCAGCGCCAGCAGCCCCCGGGCGCACAACAGGCGGGCGTCGCCCGGATGGTGGCGCAGCCCCTCCTCGACCTGGGTCAGCGAGCCCGCCGCGTCGCCCTGCTCCCGCAGCAGGCTGGCGAGGTTGATCCGGGCGTCCAGCTCGTCGGGTTCCAGGTCGAGCACGTACGACAGGTCCGCGATCGCGCCCGCCAGGTCGCCCAGTTCCAGGCGCAGGTCGGCCCGGTTGTAGTGCATCTCCCAGAACGGCGCGGCGAAGGTGATCGACTCGCTGTAGTCGGCCAGCGCGCCGGGCAGGTCGCCCATCCGGCGCCGCAGGTCGGCCCGGTCGAAGTAGTAGTCCGGGTAGTTGGGATCCAGCTCGATGACGGTGTCGATGTCGGCCAGCGCCTCCTCCAGCCGGCCGAGCACCGTGTACACCCGGCCCCGGTTGTGCACCAGCACGGAGCGGTGCAAGCGGTGCTTCTCGGCGGGGAGTTCGCGGTCGATGTCGGCCAGACCGGTGCTGACCAGGCGCAGCGCCTCGGCCGGGTTGCCCAGCTGGAGCTCCACCAGGGCCAGGCCGTTGCGGTTGAAGACCGACTGGAAGACGCGCTGGTCGTGGTCCGGCAGCAGGGAGGCCATCGCGAGCACGTTGTTCAGGTGGGCCTTGGCCAGCTGGTGGTCCTTGTGCTCGGCCGGGTAGTAGCGGGTGTAGAGCATGGCGAGGGCGTAGCCGGAGAAGATGTGCAGCATCGGCTGGTCGAACATGGCGCGCAGCTCGATGTAGCGCCGTTCGGCCTCCTCCGGCCGGCCGAGGATCGACAGCGCGGTGGTGACCTTGGTGCCTAGCATCCAGTACTTCCGGGGGTCCTCGGCCGGGTCCATCAGGGCCGTGCCACGTCCGGCCACGTCGAGCAGCGCGTGGTAGAAGCCCATCGAGACCAGGTACTCGGCGGCTTCGAGGAACGCGTCGGCGGCGGCTTCCCGGTCGCTGCCGTGCTCCAGGTGATAGAGGATCGCCCCGAGGCACAGGCTCCAGTCTCCGCCGCGGCGCAGCTCGGCCGCCCGCCGGTCGTGCAGTCGGGCCCGCTCGGCGGCGTCGAGGCGGCGGTAGGCGGCTTGTTCGGCGGGGTCGTGGGAGGTGCCGTCGGACTCGACGTAGGCCAGGGCCGACTTGTGACGGTCCGTCAGGTCTTCGTGCTCGCCGGGTTGTCGGGCGAGGGTGTGGGCGAGGGTGTGGGTGGCGTGGGCGGCGAGAGCCGTGGTGAGTTCGGGGATCAGGTCGGCGCCGCCGGTGTGCACGGTGACCGTCACCAGGTCCGGCAGGGCCCGGCGCAGCAGGATGGAGAGGAACTCCTGGTCGGTGTGATCGGCCTCGTCGACCCGGTCGAAGCGCAGGGCCAGCGCGTGGCCGCGCCCGCGGGCGTGGCCGTGCAGGAACTCGATGATGCCGTGGGCGAGACGGCGGGTGCGCTTCGCCGGGTAGAGGCGGGTGCGCTCGTTGGGCACGGCCAGTGAGGTGAGGGTCTGCGGTCCGGCGCCGATCAGGTCCTTGAGTTCCGGAGCGGCGGACAGGATTTCGACGGCGTGGTGCGCCACGAGCTCCGGGCGGGCCCGGTGCGCGTCCGGCACCAGTGCGCGCAGCAGGGTGCCCAGACCGGTGTACGGTCCGCGCAGCCGCCGGTGGCAGTCGGCTCGGGCGTCGTACCGGTCGTCGTACCGGTCGTCGTGCGCGGTGCCTTCGGGCTGGACGCGCCAGGTGTGGGAGGTCACGGGTTTTCCTTTCGTGAGTGCGCGGGCGGGTCACGCGGCGGCGCGGCGTTGCCTGCGGCCGACCAGCAGGGGCAGCACGACGACCTGGACGACGATGACGAGCAGGGCGACGGCGGCGTCCCAGAGCCGGCCGTCGCCCAGCGAGCGGTGCGCGATGCCGTCGGCGAGTCGTCGGGCGAACGTCACGGCCGGCAGGACGACGGTGATCACGGCGGTGACCAGCAGGACGGCGGTGCCGATCGCGGTCAGCAGGGCGTACCAGGGGGCCAGTGCCCGCTCCCGCGCCGTCCAGCGGTCCTCCGCCCAGTCGCCCCGGCCCAGGCGGTGGCGCAGATAGGCCGAACCCACCTCGTGCAGGTCGGCGCAGCCCAGGGCCGTGGCGAGGACGTAGTAGAGGTCGGTGCGCAGGAAGATCAGGAACTGCCAGGCCAGCCGGGGCAGGATCACGTACGCCACGGCGAGGGCGAGCCGCCCGGCCCAGGACGGTCCGGTCGCGAGGTCGGCCGCCGCCGCGAGGGTGAGCGCGCCGAAGAGCACGACCTCGCCGAGCATCCCGGCCAGGAAGGGCAGGTAGCGCTGCGCGGGCCGCACACCGAACAGCGCGTTGAGCCGGGTCTCGAAGACCACGAAGTAGAGCCGCCGCCCGACGCCCAGGCCGGTGGGCAGGCCGAGCCTGCGGCCGGCCAGGACGTGCCAGCCCTCGTGCCAGAGCATGAGTGGCATCTGCAGCGCGGCGAGGGTCACCTCCACCGCGACCAGGGACGGGACGAAGAACAGGTTCCGGGTGTGCGGCTGCAGTCGGGGCTCGTGGATCATCGCCGCGATCGCCAGTGCGGTGATCAGCGCGTAGCAGCCCCAGGCGAGCGGCGAGAACATGGCACGTCCCCAGGCCTGGAGGCGTACGGGCACGGGCTCGGCGGCGGCGCCGGGCTCGTGGACGAAGCCGAGATCGCGCATGGTCTCGATGAAGTCGGCCAGGTCGACCGGCTCTCCGTAGGCCGCTTCGTACCAGGCGGCGGCCTCGGCGGGCGGCATGCCGTCGGCCAGGCGTCGCAGCAGCGCCGCGCCGTCCTCCGGGAGCAGCGCGAAGGACCCGGTGTCGGGCCGGCCCACCAGCGTGCCGTCGCGTTCGGTGACGAAGGTGAGCGGATGGAACGCGAGGTCGGCGGTCGCCATGGTCTCTCCCTCGGAGGGGTGCGGGCCGCTCGGACGGGTGCGGCCCGCTCGGGCGGGTGCGGCGGTACGAGCCCGGGCCCGCGTGCTGTGCCGCACGCGGGCCCGGGGGTGTCACCGGGTCAGCAGACCGTGAGGATGTAGGACGCCGGCGAGGTGAGCTTGATGGAACCGGTCTTGCGCACAGTGATCTTCTTCATGGTTCGACTCCCTTGATGAAGAGGCGGGTTGGCGCCGCCCGCCCTGGAGGCGGATCGGCGAGTCCGACGATGGCACGGCGCCCGGTGGGCGGACATGGGTAGTCGGTCCCCGTCTTCCTGCCGGGAGCCGGGACGGAAAACGGGGGCCCGATCCCCATACCGGGGCGGCCGGGCTCGGACACCATCCATGACATGCGAAACGACGCCCTCTCCGTGATCGCCTGCGGCTCGATCGCGGCCAAGGACCTGCCGAGCTACCTCGTCTTCCTCCGCCAGGAGATCGACCTGCCGTTACGGGTCCTGCTGACCGCGAGCGCCGCGCGCTTCGTCCAGCCCCAGGTACTGGCCTGGCACGCGGACGAGGTGTACGTCGCCGACGACCCGGCCCTCAACCCCACCGAGTTCGCGCACCGCTCGCTCGGCCTGGTGGTGCTGCCCGCCACCGCCAACACCCTGGCCGCGGCGGCACTCGGGCTGGCCGCCACGCCGGCCCAGACGGTCCTGCTGGCCCACGAGCGGCCCGCACTGTTCTTCCCGAACATGAACGGCTCGATGTGGCGCAAGCCCGCGACCCGGCGTCATGTCAGCACGCTGCGCGCCGACGGCCACACCGTGGTCGAGCCGACCGAGCGCGAGATGTTCCTGCTCTGGCAGAAGGAGAACGGCGTCGGGCCCGCCATGCCGGGGCCGGACGAGGCCGCCGAGACGGTCGTGACGTGGCTGGAGGAAGCCCTCAACGGCGACGACGAGTCGGCCTAGGGTCCCCCTTGATCGGATCGGCCTTGATCGGATCGGCAGACCGGAGGGGAGCACGATGACGGAACCGCGTGTGGACCGATCCAGTGGACTCGTCGGACGCGAGGACGAACTCGCCCTGCTGGACCGCGCCCTGCGGGACGCGCGGACGTCGCGGGGCGGCACGGTGTGCGTGATCGGAGAGCCGGGTATCGGGAAGACCAGGCTGGCCGGCGAGGCGATCACGCTGGCCCGGGAGGCCGGGATGACCGTGCTCAAGGGCCGCTGCGTCGCCACCGGCCCGGCCGTGCCGTACCGGTCGCTCACCGAGGCACTGCTGTCACTCGCCCGTGCCGGCGGCGCGCCGCCCACCGACGCGCTCGGACCGTACCTGCCCGTGCTCGGCCGCCTGGTGCCCGAGTGGGCGATCGGGGACGCCTGCGACCGGTCGCCGATCGTGCTGGCCGAGGCCGTGCTCCGGCTGGCCGCCGCCTGCGGACGGGAGCGCGGCTGCCTGCTCGTCATCGACGACCTGCACGACGCGGACCTCGAGACGCTCGCGGTCCTGGAGTACCTGGCGGCCAACCTGGCCCTGCTGCCGGTCGCTGTCGTCGCCACCCTGCGGGACACGCCGGGCACCGCCCACGCGCTCGCGGACACGCTGGCCCAGCGCGGGGAAGCCGGCCTGCTGAGACTCGGCCGGCTCGGCGCCGCGCAGGTGCACGCGCTGACCGCGAGCTGTCTCGGCTGCCCGCCGGACGAACTGCCGGTGGCGGTGTCCGACCGGGTGCTCGCCGACAGCAGCGGAATCCCGTTCACCGCCGTCGAGTTGATCCGTGGCATGCGCGTCGAGGGCCGACTCGTCCGCACCGAGGACCGCTGGCGGCTGGTCGGCACCAGCCGCGCGGCCATCCCGTTCACCCTGGTCCGGGCGGTCGAGCAGCGGGCGGAGCGGCTCGGAGCGCAGACGCTCCGGCTGCTGTCGGCCGCCGCGGTGCTGGGCCGCAGCTTTCCGCTGTCGGTGGCGGGGCGCTGTGCCGCGCCGGACGGCCACGAGGCCGCCGGCTCGCTGCGCTCCGCCGTCGTCGACGGCCTGCTGGTGCCGGACGACGAGCGTGGGCCCGACTGGTACGCCTTCGAGCATCCGCTGACCCAGGAGGCGTTGCTCGACCGGCTCACGCCGGCCGACCGGGCCGAGCTCGCCGCCCGGGCCGTGGCGGCCATGAACGAGCTCGAGCCGAGCCTGCCCGGCACGTGGTGCCTGCTGGCCGCGCGGCTGCACGCGCAGGCGGGGGACCGCCGGACCGCCGCCGTCCGCTACCTGGAGGTGGCCCGCCGTGCCCTGGCCGGCCACGGGCCCGGAACGGCGATCGCGGTGCTGCACGAAGCCCGGTCGGCCCTGGGGCCCGTCGACGGATCGGACCTCCACCTGCCGGACGACGCCGTGCCGGCCGGCGTGCGACGGGAGTTGCTGGAGACCCTGCTGCTCGCCCTCGCGGACGACGGCCGGTTCGAGCGGGCCACCGAGGTGGCGCGGCAACTGCGCCGGGCCGATGTCGAGGCCGATCCGGGACGCCGGGTCGAGCTGCACGTGCGGCTGGCCTGGGCGGCGCAGGTGGCCGGGCAGTGGGACGCGGGACTGGAACAGGTCCGCGCGGCCCGGGAACTGCTGCCCGAGGGGGCGGGGGCGCGGGACACCGCGGGCATCGACGTGGTCGAGGCCTACCTGATGGTGTCGACGGCGGAGCAGGGGCGGATCGGCCGCAGCGAGCAACTGGCCCGCCGGGCGATCGAGGGCGCGGAACAGCGCGGTGACCACGCACTGGCCTGCCAGGCGTGGTACGCGATGGGTTTCGCGACCCGTGGGCGCTCCCTGGCCGAATCCGACCGGTGCTTCCGCCGCACGCTGCGGATGGCCGCCGAGAGCCGCCAGGTGAGCTGGCACAACCACGGGCTGATCGGCCTGGGCAGCAACGCCTGGCTCGCCGAAGCCGACCTGGACGGGCTGCACCACGCGCACCAGGAGACGATGCGAACCGGTTGCGTGAGCCTGGCGCACAACGTCGGGGCGATGCTGGCGCTCGACGCGGTGCTGCGAGCCGACTTCGACCGGGCCGCGGCCCTGCTGGACGGCTCCAGGGCCGAGACCGAGCGACTGCAGTTGCACTCGGTGACCCGGTACGCCCTGATGGTGGGCGCGGTGGCGGCCGCCCACCGGGCCCGCAGGCCCCAACTGCGGGCGGCGCTCGCCCGGTTCCGGAGCAGCGGTGGGAACGAGTCGCGGGAGGCACCGCTCGTGCTCGGCCTCGCCGAGCTGTTCTGCGCGCTGTTGGAGGAGGACCACGAGCAGGCGGCGGAGCTGGCCGCGCGGCTGACCGCCGCGGTCCCGCCGGACGAGGAGAACTACTTCCACCTCGCCGGCAGCCACGGGCTGGTCCTGCTGCTGTCCGTGCTGGCCGGGCGAGCCGACTGGGCGGAGGTCGAACGGATCACCGCGAGCCAGGCGGGCCGGATGCGGTGGAACCGGCAGTTCGTCGGCTTGGCCCGGGCCGTCCTGTACGGGCGGGAAGGCCGCCGGGCCGAGGCGGTGGCGGCGTGCCGCGCCGCACAGGCCGACGCGGTGGTCTTCCCGACGGCTCGTCACCTCGGCCTGCGTCTGGTCGCCGACGCCGCGGTCACCGACGGATGGGGGGCGGTCCGTGACTGGTTGACGGAGGCCGAGACGTACTTCCACCACTCGGGTGTCGACGCCGTCGCCGCCGCGTGCCGTTCCCGGCTGCGTTCGCTGGGCGCTCCGGTCGGGCAGCGCCGCACCGGCACGGACCGGATTCCGGCCGAACTCGTCGCGCTCGGCGTCACCCCGCGCGAGTACGACGTCTTCTGCCTGCTGGTCGAACGGGTCGGCAACAAGACCGTGGCCGCCCGCCTGCAGATCTCTCCCCGGACGGTCGAGAAACACATCGCCAGTCTGATCGGCAAGACCAACTCCGCCACCCGCGCCCAGCTGTGCGATTTCGTGGCGGACTTCCTCGCCGCACGCTAGGGCCCGTCAGGGCCTGCCGAGGCCTGCCGGGAATCCGACGCACCCCCCTGTCGAAAGTGGGTGATGGTGTGCCAGAGTCGTGGAGTGACGGTGAAGGCGACTCGGTCGGTTCCGCTGCCCGCGGCGTGCGGCGCCTGGTGGCTGCCCGCACTGTCCCCGGCCGAGCGCGATGCCCTGCCGCCCGGACGAACGCCACGCTGGGCCGAGTCGGTGGAGCAGACGCTGCGCCGCGCCGAGTCGGCGCCCGGCGGGCGGATCCGCTCGCTCCCCGGGACGGGCCCCGAGGGCCGACTGCTGCATCCGCTGCGGCCGTTCCTGCTGACCGCCTCCCGCCAGTTCGCGGCGGCGAACCCTGCCGCAGCGGACCGGCGGGTGGTGTGGGCCGGTGCACGGCGCCACCTGGCCGACGGCCTGGTGCGGCTGGCCGGGCGCACACTGGTGCGGGAGTTGGGACGCGCGCGCCGGGCCGGAACCTTGACCGGGCAGGACGGCCGGGAGCGGTTCGACGCGTTCCTGCGCGAGATCGCCGCCGGGCCGGCCCTGGGTGCGGTGCTGCACCGTCATCCCGTGCTGGCCCGGCTGCTGGCCGAACGGTGCATGCGTACCGTCGCCGCGGCCACCGAACTGCTGGAGCGGCTCCACGCGGACCGGGAGCAGCTCGCCGCCGCCCTGCTCGACGGCGAGCCCGGTCGTCTGACCCGGGTCCGCTTCGGACTGGGGGACCCGCACGCGGCGGGCCGGTCCGTCGCCGTGCTGGAGTTCGACGGCGGGCGGCACCTGGTGTACAAGCCGCGCCCGCTCGGTCTGCACGCCCGGTGGAACGAACTGCTCGCCTGGTTCGGCGAACGCCGGCCCCGACTGGCGGCGCGAGCCGTTCGGTTGCTGCCGCGGGCGGGGTACGGCTGGGCCGAGTACGTCGAGCCGCGCCCGTGCCGGGCCCACGCCGACGTCGGGCGGTTCTACGAGCGGCTCGGCGCCCAACTCGCGCTGCTGCACGCGGTGAACGCGGTCGACATCCATGCCGAGAACCTCATCGCCGCGCGCGACCAGCCGGTCGTGGTGGACGTGGAGACGTTGTTCCACCCGTGCTGGGTGCCCGTCACCGACGGCGGCGCCGATCCGGCCGCCCGGGAGCTCGCCGCGTCCGTGCAGCGGACCATGGTGCTGCCGAACCGGCGCTTCGGCGAGGGCGGTTCACTCGACCTCTCGGCACTCGGTGGCCAGGCCGGCCAGTGGACGCCGGACCCGGTGCCCGGGTGGGCGGACGCGGGCACCGACCTGATGCGGCTGGTCCGCCGCCCGGCCCGCTGGCCCGGTGCCGACAACCGCCCGATGCTGGCCGGGAGACCCGCCGATCCGGCCGACCAGCTCGACCGGCTGCTGTGCGGATTCCGCGCCGGCTACCGGGCGATTGCCGCAAACTCCCATGAACTACTCGGTGAGCAGGGGCTGTTGTCCCGCTTCGCGGATGAGACGATGCGCCTGGTCGCGCGGCCCAGCCAGAGCTATGCGACGCTGCTCGCCGAGGCGACCGAACCGGAGCTGCTGCGCGACCACTCCGGTCGGGAGCGGGCCTTCGCCGCACTGGACGACGAGACCGGCCACCCGCACCTGCACGTGCTGGCACCCCACGAACTCACCGACCTGCTCGCCGGCGAGATCCCGTACTTCACCGTGACCCCCGCTGCCCGCACCCCGCAGACCTGGGACGGTCGTGAACTCCCTTTCCGGCTCGACGAATCCGGGACAGCGGCCGCCGCGAGGACGATCCGGGGGATGTCGGAGGGCGACCTCGACCGGCAGGCATGGCTGATCCGCGCCTCCCTGGCCGCCGGACGACGGTCTCCGGGCCGCTGTGCTCCTGGGCGCCGTGCTCCTGGGCGCCCCGCTGCCGAATTCAAGGACGCCCACGACGATGACCTCGGTGCCCGGGCGCTGGAGCTCGCCCGGGGGATCGGGGAGGACCTGCTCGCCCGGGCCTGCCGGGGCGAGGGCCGGGTGAACTGGCTCGGGCTGCAGGAGACCGGGCCAGGACAGTGGGCGGTGCTGCCGATGGGCATGGCGCTCGGCGACGGCTACACCGGCCCGGCGCTGTTCCTCGCCGAGCTGGGCCGACTCACCGGGGCGGTCCGCTATCAGGAGGCCGCCGACCAGGCCGTCCGCGCCCTGCCCCAGCTCCTGAGGCTCCTGGCGGAGCACCCCGAACTCGCGCGTGCCGTGGGGCCGGGCGGTTTCTCCGGGCTGGGCGGCATCAGTTACGTCACCGCCCGGCTCGCCGCCCTGCTGGACTCCCCGGAGCTGAGCGCCGCCCTGCCCGCCGGCCTCGCCGCACTGCACACGGCCGCCGTCGATCCGGCGGCCCCCATGGACATCGCCGACGGCCTGGCCGGTGCCCTGCTCGCGGCCGAGGCCGTGCACGCTCAGACGCGGCTGCCGGAAGCCGCCGAACTCGCCCACACCGTCCGGACCTTGGCGGGCCGTCGGCCCCGTCCTGAGCGGCCCGGCTTCCTCCACGGCCACGAGGGCGTCGCGTGGGCCCTGCGGGAGCGAGCGGCGGTGGACCGGGCGGACTCCGACGGCCCCGGCCGGTGCCCGGACCGGGTCGGCCGGGCGCCGCGCGCCCGCGAGGCGGACCAGCGCCTCGCCCTGTTCGCCGACCGCGGGCCGATGCCGGACCACTCGCTCCGCCACGGCGAACTCGGCCTGCTGGAACCGCTGGTGGAGCCGGCGTCGACCGATGCCGGCCGGCGCCGTACGGCCGCTCGACTGGTGCGGTCCGTCGAACAGCAGGGCGCCCGTTGCGGGACCCCCGGTGAGGTGCCCACACCCGGCCTGCTGACCGGACTGGCCGGCATCGGCTACGGCCTGCTGCGGCTCGGCTTCGGCCCCAGGATCCCCTCGGTGCTGCTGCTGCGACCAGCAGCGGCACCGGGGCCCGTCGAACGAGAAGGAGGGCATCACCATGATGGACGGCGGACTGCTCGAAAGAGTGGACAACGAGCCGCAGGAGACCGACGAGCGTCGTACGGCGGCTGACCACGCGGCCCGCCGGGCCCGGCTGCGGGTGGCGATCCTCGCCGGCCTGACCGTCGGCTCGGCCGGCGTGGTCGTCCTGGACCAGGGGGAGCCGATCACCACCACCGTGTCGAGTTACACCATCTGAGACGGCGTCACCGTCCGGGACAGGTGGTGGGGCCGCCCTCGGGCGGCCCCACCACCGAGCAGGCCGGCCGGCCTCCGACGTGTCCGGGCCGCCGTCGGGTGGTCAGCCCGCCAGCGGGAATTCGCACCAGACGTTCTTGCCGCTGCCGAGCGGCTCGACGCCCCAGCTCCCGGTGAGGGCGTCCACCAGCAGGAGACCGCGGCCGGAGGTGGCGGTCTCGCCAGGGGTCCGACGGCGCGGCAGGACGCTGGAGCGGTCCCGGATCTCCAGACGGATGCAGGGGGTGCCGCCGGTCCGCAGTTCTATGGTGAGCAGTGCGCCCCCGTCGGTGTGGACGAGGGCGTTGGTGATCAGTTCGTTCGCCGTCAGTTCGACGGCCGGCAGGAGGTCGGTCGCACCCCACGCGGCCAGTGCCTGGCGGAGCATGGCCCTGGTCTCCGTCAACCCTTCCGGATCGGCCTGGTGGACGTGCTGGGTCATCCGCCGGGTGGCGTGGGCGCCGGGTACGGCGGCGCGGTGCAGCAGCAGGAGCGCCATGTCGTCGCTGCTGCCGAGGCGGCTCGGATGGCCGCCGCAGAGGTGGTCGGCGAGCGCCTCGGTGTCCTGTGGGCCGTCGCGCAGGGCGGCGGCGAGGGCTTCGATGCCGTCCGCGATGTCCCGACCGGGGTGTTCGACCATCCCGTCGGTGCACAGGAGCAGGGTGTCCGCGGGGTTGAGGTCGAGACGGGTCTCGGGGTAGCCGTCCTGGCCGAACACCGTGGCCACGCCGAGCGGCAGGCCGCCGCGGACGCTGACCCAGCCGGTGACGCCGGTACCGCGCCGCACGAGTGGTTCGAGGTGGCCGGCCCGCACCAGGCGCAGTGTTCCGGTCTCCAGGTCGGCGTCGACGTAGATGCAGGTCGCGGACCGCTCGGTGTCGAGATCGGCGAGGAATCCGGAGGCGCGGGTCATGACCGTGGCGGGGGTGTGTCCTTCGGTGGCGTAGGCCCGTAGGGCGATCCTCAACTGCCCCATGATGGCGGCCGCGTGGCTGTCGTGCCCCTCCACGTCGCCGACCACGAGACCCACCCGCCGGCCCGGCAGGGGGATGACGTCGTACCAGTCCCCGCCCACCTCGCGTCCGCTGCGGCCGGCCCGGTAGCGGACGGCCACCTCACCGCCGTTGATCTCGGGGATCCGGCGGGGCAGCATGGTGGTCTGGAGCGTGGTCGCGAATTCGCGTTCCTGGTCGAAGAGCATGGCGCGTTGCAGGGACTGCGCGACCGCACTGCTGAGCGCGATGCAGATGTTGCGGTCCTCGGTGCTGAAGTGGTGCCTGTCCCGGTAGAACAGGCCGAGCGCGCCGATGGAGCGGGCCTGGGCGGCCAGGGGCAGGAAGGCCGCCGCCTCGATCCCCATCTCCTCGGTGTAGGGCAGCAGGCGGGGGTAGCGGGTGGTGAGTTCCTCCCTGGTGCCGAGGAATCGCGGGCGTCGGGTGAGCACGGCCTCGGACAGCGGGAGGCCGTCCCCCAGATGGGTCATGGACAGGTCGTCCCGGGCCCTGAGTTCCGCCGACGGCTGCTCGGTCGCGGCGACGAGGCGCATGACGTCGCCGTCCACCAGCCCGAGGGCGAGCCCGTCCGCGCCGAAGCGGCGCAGGCCTTCGCTGTCGGTCAGCACGTCGGTCACGTCGCGGACGGTGACGGCGCGGGCGAGGGCTTCGGTGGTGGCGCGCACGGAGTCGGTCTGGCGGCGCCGGTCGGCGGCGAGCGTACGCATCCCCTCGGCGTGGGCCAGTTCCTCCTCGGCGTTGCGGACGATGCCGACGATGCGGTACGGGCGCAGCTGCGGGTCGCGCAGGATGCGCCCCTGCGTGTGGGCCCAGCGCAGGGTTCCGTCGCGGCAGATCAGGCGGAAGTAGGACGCGAAGGTCAGGTGTCCCTCCCGCAGCGCGAGTGCCACGGCCTCGTCGAGCCGCTCGCTGTCCGTCGGCACCACCCTCGCGGAGAGTGACGCGGGATCTCCGTCGAACTCGTCGGCCCGCAGGTCGAACACTTCCAGGCCCGTGTCGTCCAGATGGTAGGTGCCCTTGTCGAGGTCCCAGTCGAAGCTGCCCATGCCGTTGAGCGCCAGCCGGTCGTTGGCCGCGGTCGGCTCGGTGTCGTTCCGGGGGGCCGATGACGGCGCGGGGGTGCCGACGGACACGCGGCCGGTGATCTCGGGGTCGTGGCCGCCCGGAGACCTGGACGTGTTCGCCATGGCAGGGCTCCCGTCCGATCGATGGCCCGCTGCCGGATCATCCGCGACCCGTTCCCGCCGCTGCGGTCACGCGGTGGAGTGGTGTACGCGCGCGACCACGGGGCGCGGCGGGAGCTCTGTCGCCCGCGCCGGGTCCGTTCCTGGAACGCCTGGTCAGTCTATCCACGGGGCGAAGGCTCGGCATGGACGCGTGAGCCGTGGGGCGGGCCTCCACGACCGCCGTGGCGGGCCGGGCCTTCCCGGCTCCCGGGCCGCCAGGGGCCACCGCCGGTTGCTGATCGGCCTTAAGGCCCGCCTCTCGTCTTTGCAAGTGCACGCTGACGTCAGTCCACGGGCGCACGACACATCGGTGCGAGAAGCGAAGCCTTGGCAGCCAACTGCCGGAGCACAGCGCTTGGGCCAAGTGCTCGGCGCGGCGCCCCAGGGCCTCCGTCATCGGACTTCGGGTTCGGTCAGCGGTGGACGCGGATCGGCAGGCAATGCTCCGGCAGGCTTCGCCCAGCTGCTGTCCGCCTCCAACCGCTCGGCGAGGGTCTGCCACGGTCCGTGTCGTTCAGGGAGATCGTGCCACGGAGCCCCGGTCTGCAGCTGACTGTCGCGAGGGCGGCAACTCAGGCATCGGCGTCGGGGGCTTGGCGCGGCGCGCGGAAGAGGCACCCGGTGGCGGCGGCGAGCACGATGACGGCGACGACGACGAGGGAGGCCGACAGGCCGCTGATGAAGGCGTCCTTGACGGCCTGCGCCAGGGCGGGGCCCTGTGCGCCGGCGTGTTGGGCCACCTGCAGGCCGGCGGCCGCGGAGTCGCGGACGGAGTCGGCGGCGTGGGGCGGGAGCTGGTCGATGCTCGCGGGGAGGGCGTCGCGGTAGTGGCTGCCGTAGACGGAGCCCATGAGGGCGATGCCGATGGCGGAGCCGACTTCGCGGGTGGTGTCGTTCATCGCGGAGGCCACGCCCTGCTGGCCGCGGCCGAGGGACCCGGTGATGGCGGCGGTTCCGGCGGCGCCGGTCAGTCCGATGCCGAGGCCGCACAGGACCAGCCCGCCGAGGAAGGGCAGGTACCCGGAGTCGGCGTGGATGCGGGAGATCGTGAACAGGCCGCCGCTGAGCAGGGTCAGGCCCGCGACCATGACGGCTTTCATGCCCAGGCGGGCGACGAGGTGGGGGGTGATGTGGGAGGTGGGCAGGACGACGACGGCGACGGGGACGAGGGCGACGGCGGCCTTCAGGGGGCTGTAGCCGAGGATGAGCTGGAGGTACTGCAGGCCGACGAAGAAGAACCCGAAGACGGCCATGAACTGCACCAGCACGGTGACGGCCCCGGCACGGAAGCCCGGGATGCCGAACAGGTGCGGGTCGAGGAGCGGTTGGTCGTTGCGCAGCCCGAAGAAGGCGTAGGCGGCGAAGCCGACGACGGTGACGGCCAGGGTTGCGAGGACGACGGGTTCGCTCCAGCCCTGCTCGTTGCCCTCGACGATGGCGAAGACCAGGCAGCCGATGGCGACAGCCGTGCAGGTGGCACCGATGACGTCGGGCCGGTGGGGGTGGGGGTCCTTGGTGTTGGGGGCCAGTGCCGCCGCGGCAGCCCCCGCGACCAGGGCGGTGACGGCGCTGGCGACGAAGATCGAGCGCCAGGAGAACTGCTCCAGCTGGGCGCCCGCGGCGAGCATGCCGATGATGGCGCCGGCCGCGGCGAAGCCCGACCACACCGCGACGCCCTTGGCCCGCTGCTCGGGCGGGAAGGCCGCGGTGATCGTGGACAGGGTGCCGGGCATGATCATGGCCGCGCCGATGCCCATGACGATCCGCCACACGATCAGGTGGGCGGTGGTGTCGGAGAAGGACGCCGCGAGGGAGGCGGCGCCGAAGACGACGGTGCCGGCGACCAGGACGTGGCGGCGGCCGATGCGGTCTCCGATCGCGCCGAGGGGCAGGACAAGTGCGGCAAGCGCGACGGTGTAGGCGTCGGCGATCCAGGTGAGCGAGGCGTTGGTGGCCGACAGGTCCACGGCGAGGTCGGGCAGGGCCAGGTTGAGGGCCGAGACCGACGCGACCACCAGGACGAGCGCCAGGCACATGGAGAACAGGACGCCGCGGTGGCCGGCCCGGCCTGCGGCGGCCTCCTCGGATGCCTGAGCGGGGGTACGGGGAGTTGTGGTCATGTCGGGTCACGTCCCTTGGAAGGGTGGCCGGTCGGTGAGGCGGCGAGCCTCGATTTCCGATGAGAGCATCAACTTCGATGGAGGCATGCAGGGTGGGGCGTGTCCTGGTGGACTGTCACCGTTTCGGGGGTCGCGGAACGCGTGGGGCTCGGGCCTGGGGGCCGTGATGGCCTCGCAGCGTTATGCGCCGACGGCGGGTGCGCCCGTGCGGAAGGTGACGTCGTCGCCGGCGAGCCGGGCTTCCAGGCCGCCGGCGCTCGTCCGGAGGGCGTCGAGGTGAAGGCCCTGGGGGATGTCGTGCAGGGGAATCGGCTGGTCGAAGATCTTCGCGAGCAGCTGCGTCCCGGGGCCGGGCAGGTTGCCGGACACCGGATGGAGGTCGGTGAAGACGATGGTGTTGCCGGTGCCCGCGGAGACCTTGGCGGTGAGGGTGGCGGCCCCGACCAGGGGCAGGAGGACCTGCGCGTCGACGTAGCCGGGCCGGTCGCCGGCGGTGATGCCGAGGCCGAGGGCGCTGGAGAGGTCGTCGTAGGACAGGAAGGCGCTGGCCTCGGCGGAGTCGGCACGGGCCGCCCGCTCGTCGCCCGACTGCCGCACCCCGGTGAGGTCGAGGTCGAGGCGGGTGACGGGCAGGCGGCCGTCGTGGGCGGGTATGCCGTGGGCAGTGATGCCGACGTGGTCCAGGCGTCCGGCGACGACCTGGCTCAGGACGGGGAAACCGTCGATGGTGACCCGGGGCGCCCGGGAGGTGCCGGTGGCCTGCTGGAAGGCGTCGGCAGTGCGGTGCTGGACGTACTGGGCGACTGCGCGGTCGGCCCCGGTCGTACCGAGCGCGAGGGCCGCGAGGGCCGCGGTGGCGGCAAGGGCAGGGTGGCGGCGCGCTGCGAGAGGCAAGAGGGGCACGGGGGCTCCTTGTGGACAGGCGGGTGAGGTGCGCCCGCGTGGTGTTGCCGAAGCCGGGCTGGGCTGGGCTGGTGCAGGACCTCGAGGGCGGACGCGCGGCGGGTGAGGGCGATCACGTACTCGGTGTCGCCGCCGTCTGCTTGGCCGCAGCTTCGCGATCGGGCTCGGGGTCGGTGGACCAGTGGGGCTCCGGGGTTGCGGTCCGGGCCTTGCCGCCGGGGCGCGGTGCGATCGCGGCGCAGGCGATGGCGGCGACCGCCAGAATCGCTGCGATGACTTCCATCGCGGAGGTGAAGCCGGACATGAAGGCGTCGCGGACCGCGGTGGCCAGCGCGGACCCCTGGGCGCCGAGGTGGGCCGCGACTTCGAGTCCGCCGGCGGCGGAGTGGTGCACGGTCTCGGCGGCCTGGGCGGGCAGGCGGGACAGGTCGTCGGGCAGTGCGGAGCGGTAGTGGCTGGAGAACACCGAGCCCATCAGTGCGATGCCGATCGCGGAGCCGACCTCGCGGGCGGTGTCGTTCATGGCCGAGGCCACCCCCTGGCTGTCGGGGCCGAGGGAGTCGACGATGGAGCTGGTGCCGGTGGCGCTGGTCAGGCCGATACCGGCCCCGGCGAGGATCAGGGCGCCGAGGAAGGGCAGGTAGCCGCTGTCGGCGTGCAGGCGGGTCAGCCAGAACATGCCGCCTGCCAGGCACAGCAGGCCTGCGGGCATGACCGCCTTGACGCCCAGGCGCTGGGCCAGGCGCGGTGTGACCACTGAGGTGGGCAGGACGACGGCCGCGACCGGGACCAGTGCGACTGCGCTGCGCAGCGGGCTGTAGCCGAGGATCAGCTGGAGGAACTGCAGGCCGACGAAGAAGAACCCGAAGACGGCCATGAACTGCACCAGGATCGCCAGCGTGCCCGCGCCGAAGCCGCGCAGTTTGAAGAGGCGCGGGTCCAGCAGCGGGTGTCGGCTGCGCAGGCCCAGCACCACGTAGGCGGCCAGCGCCACCGCGGCGACCGCGAACGCGGCGGGGACCTCCGGGCGGGTCCAGCCCCGGTCGTTGCCCTCGATGATCCCGTAGACCAGCGCCCCCACCGCCAGTGCGGTGGTGGCCGACCCGGGGAAGTCGAAGCGCTCCCGCACCGAGCTGCGGGTCTCCGGGGCCAGCAGCAGCGCGGCGAGCGCGCACGCCATGGCGGTGGCCCCACTGGTCCAGAAGATCGACTTCCAGGAGAACTGCTCCAGCAGGCCGCCGGCGACGAGCATGCCGATGATGGCCCCGGCCGCGGCGAAGCCGGACCAGATCGCGACCCCGCGGTCCTTCCTGTCCGCGGGGAGGACCGCGGTGATCGTCGACAGCGTCCCCGGCATGATCATGGCCGCGCCGACGCCCATCACCACCCGGCACACGATCAGGTGCGAGGTGGAGGAGGAGCAGGCCGCGAGGGCCGCGGCGGCGCCGAAGACGACGTTCCCGGCGATCAGGACCTTGCGGCGCCCGATCCGGTCACCGAGCGCACCCAGCGGCAGGACCAGCGCGGCCAGGGCCACGGTGTAGCCGTCGGCGATCCAGGTGAGCGCCGAGTTGGTGGCGCCCAGTTCCACGGCGAGGCTCGGCAGCGCGAGGTTCAGCGCGGAGACCGAGGCCACGACCAGGACGAGGGAGAGGCACATGGCGAAGAGCACGCCGCTCTGGCCGCCACGACCCGTTCGGACAGGGGAGTTGCTGAACGCGGGCGTTTTCATGCCCTCATCGTAACTGATGGCTTCATCAGTTACGACCAAAGAATCAGGTGCGCTCACAGGGCTGGGGAGTACGGCAGGCCCCCGCGCCGTGGAACGGTGCGGGGGCCTGGAGTGGAGTTCTGGCCGGCAGGCCGGGGTCAGGGGAGGTCGGGCAGGGGGCCGGTGGCGATCTCGCACGCCTCCTCGGCGGGGAGCCCTAGCATGCGCAGGATCATCTCGGCCGTCTGCTCGCCGGCGGCTGCGCCGAGGTCGCGCGCCGAGTTGAGCTGGAGCAGGCCGATCAGCGCGCCGCCGACCGCAGACAGGGCCACGAGCGGGTCGTCGAAGGTGAAGCGCCCGGACGCCTTGCCGACCTCCAGGTCGCGCAGGGCACGCGGCCCGAGCCCGGTGGCGGCGTTGATGTGCGGCAGGCCCCGCAGGCGCAGGATCTGGGTGATCTCGGGATGCGAGGCGGCCAGCCGCAGCGTGAGGCGGACGCTGGTGGCGAAGACCGCGGCCGGGTCGTCGATGCCTTCGGTGACGCTGTCGAGCAGCTGGCCGTACTCCTCCAGGGCGTCGCCGACGGCGGCGTCGAAGAGCTCGTTCTTGGTCTCGAAGTGGTTGTAGAACGTGCCGAAACCCACGTCGGCGCGTTCGGCGATCTCCTGGATGCTGGCCGAGGTCTCGCCCGTCTCGGCCAGGATCTGCCGCGCGGCGGCGATCAGCGCCTGGCGAGTGCGCGCACGGCGGCGCTCGAAGCGATTCGCACTGGCGGGGCCGTCGGTGGTGTCGAGCTGGTTCGGCATACCGCCAGTCTAGGCGCATTCAGATCTGATGACTCCATCACTCTGGGCCTTGACGATTGCTCTGCCAAGACTGATGCTTCTATCAATTCAGAGCTTCTCATCAGAAGCGTGTCCGTTCGAGCCACCCTGACGGAGCCACCACATGGCGAAGGACCGCGCCCGTCCACCCGGGCCCAGCACCGCCCACCAAGACCTGCACAGCGAGCACGGGCCGCTGCGCGGGGAGCACCCCGGCCGTGCCCGGCAGCCCGTGATCAAGGTGGCGGACCTGGCCTGGCTGGAGTTCGAGAAGCCCGACCTGTCCCGCGCCGAGGTGTTCGCCCGCGACTTCGGCTTCGCCGTCGCCGCGCGCACCGCCCAGGCCCTGTACCTGCGCGGCACGCTGCCCGGTTCGGCGTGCGTGGTGCTGCGCCGCGGCCGCACCTCGCGGTTCCTCGGGCCGGCGTTCCGGGCCGCCGAGCGCGCGGACCTGGACCACCTGGCCCGGGCCACCGGCCGTCCGGTCCGCGACCTCACCGAGTTCGGCGGCGGGCAGGTCGTGGACCTGACCGACCCGTCCGGCTTCCCGGTCCGCGTCGTCCACGGCACCGAGCAGCTCCCGGCCCTGCCCGAACAGCCCCCGCTCCTGCTCAACTTCGGTGGCAGCCGGGCCCGGACCAACGCCACCCAGCGCCCGCCGCGCGAACCCGCCCGCATCCAGCGGCTCGGCCACGTGGTCCTGGAGACACCGAGGTTCACCCAGGCCCTGGACTGGTACCTGGAAACCCTTGGCCTGATCGTCAGCGACTTCCTGTTCCTGGACGGGCGGCGCGACCGCGGGCCGACAATGGCGTTCATCCGCTGCGACCGGGGCAGCACCCCGGTCGACCACCACACCCTCGCGATGCACCTGGGCCCGCGCACCGGCTACGTCCACTCCGCCTACCAGGTCACCGACCTCGACGCGATCGCCGCCGGCGGTCAGTACCTCGCCGAGCGCGGCTACAAGCGCAGCTGGGGCATCGGCCGGCACATCCAGGGCAGCCAGCTCTTCGACTACTGGCGCGACCCGGACCGGCTGATGGTCGAGCACTTCGCCGACGGCGACCTGTTCTCCTGCGACCTGGAACCCGGCTGGGCCCCGATGTCCGCGAGCGGCCTGGCCCAGTGGGGCCCGCCCGCCACCCGTGACTTCCTCGGCGCCAACCCCACCCCCGCCCTGATCCGCGAGGTGATGCGCGCCCTGCGCGCCGACAACGAGATCGACCCCGGCCGTCTGCTGGGCCTGATGAAAGCGATGAACCGATGAGCGTCAACGTCCTGCGCACCACCGACGGCTGGTACGCCGTCCGCGAGCAGCGCGCCGTCCGGGTGCAGACCACTGCCGCCACCACCGCCGAGCTGCTGGCCGACCGGGACGCCGTCACCGCCGCCGCGCACAGCACCACCCCCGGCGTGCCGGTCGCCGACCTCGCGGTGCTCTCCCCCATCACCCCAGGGCGCCGGGTCGTCGCCCAGATGACGAACTTCGCGTCGCACGCGGCCGACGCGGGACTCGACCCGAAGAACGTCCCGCTCACCTTCTTCCGCAAGGCGTCCGGGTCGATCAGCGGCCCGTACGAGGACATCGTCAAGCCCGCCCACGTCCGGCTGCTCGACTACGAGGTGGAGATCGGCCTCGTCATCGGCGCACCGCTGCCGGTCGGCACCGAGGTCTCCGCCGCGAACCTCGCCGACCACGTCGCAGCCCTCGTGGTCACCAACGACGTCTCCGCCCGGGACCTGCAGCTGCCCAAGACCCAGTTCTACGAGGCCAAGTCCTACCCCACCTTCACCCCCACCGGACCGGCGCTGGTGCTGCTGGAGGAGGGCGACCTCGACCGTTTCGCGCAGCTGCGGCTGCGCCTGTGGGTCAACGGCGAGCTGCGGCAGGACATGCCCGCCTCCGACATGATCTACCGGCCGCTCGAAGCCCTCCGGGCGCTCAGCGGCTTCCAGCGGCTCGACCCCGGCGACCTGCTGCTCACCGGCACCCCGGTCGGCACCGCGCTCAGCGCGCCGCCCAAGCCGGTCGAGGTCCTCGGCTCGCTGCTGCCGGCCGCGACCAAGTGGCGCCTGTTCTTCAAGGCCCAGGCCAAGAACCCCAAGTACCTGCGACCCGGCGACCTGGTGGAGGCCGCCGTAGCCACCGACGACGGCACGCTCGACCTCGGCCGCCAGCGCACGACGGTGAGGTACGCCCGGTGACCGAGGACCTGCTGTGGCCCCGCTACGCCGCCCCCGACGACCTGGCCGCGATCGAGGCCGTCCCGCTCCAGGCGCGCGGTCTGCCCGGTTCGACGTACGACCTGCTCGTACGCGCGGCGAGCAGGTGGCCGGACCGCACCGCGCTCACGGTGCTGCCCGAGGCCGCCCGGTGGCGCGAGCCGGTGCGGCTGACCTTCGCCGACCTGCTGGAACGGGTGCACCGCTACGCCAACCTGCTGCACCGTCTGGGGGTACGGCGCGGCGACGCGGTGGCACTGATGGCGCTCAACTGCGCGGACCTCGTACCGGCCGTGCTGGCCGCGCAGCTCGCCGGGATCGCCGTGCCGCTCAACGGCGCGCTCGCCCCGGCCCACCTGGGCGAGCTGCTGCGGCGTTCCGGCGCCCGGGTCCTGATCACTGCGGGACCGGAGCTGGACCCGCAGGCGTGGGCGAAGGTCCCCGAGCTGACCGGCGCCCTGGACGCGGTCCTGGTGCTGCGCCCCACGGACGCGCAGGCCCCAGCGGCGCCGCTGCCCCGACTCGACGGAGTATTGGTCGGCGAACTGGCGGAGTTGTCCCAGGACCAGGACCCGTCCGGCTTCTCGGGCGACGAGCCCGCGGCGGGCGACCTGGCCGCGTTCTTCCACACCGGCGGCACCACCGGAACCCCGAAGCTCGCCGCCCA
This sequence comes from Kitasatospora xanthocidica, assembly GCF_014656195.1. Lineage (GTDB taxonomy): Bacteria > Actinomycetota > Actinomycetes > Streptomycetales > Streptomycetaceae > Kitasatospora > Kitasatospora xanthocidica. The sequence continues at coordinate 130,298 of NZ_BNBY01000021.1, forward strand.
CACCCACGAGAGCGAGGTCGCCAACGCCTGGATGATCGCCGCCAACTCGCTGCTCGACGGCGACGCGGTGATCTTCGCCGCCCTGCCCCTGTTCCACGTCAACGCCCTCGTGGTCACCCTGCTGGCGCCGCTGTTCAAGGGCCAGCAGGTGGTGTGGGCAGGGCCGCTCGGCTACCGCGAACCCGCCCTGTACGGGGAGTTCTGGTCGATAGTCGAGCACTACGGCATCGCGGCCATGAGCGCCGTGCCGACCGTCTACCAGGTGCTCGCCCAGTGCCCGGTCGGCACGGCGGACATCAGCAGCCTGCGGTACGCCATGGTCGGCGCGTCGCCGCTGCCCGACGCCGTCCGCGCCGCGTTCGAGGCCCGCACCAAGGTGACGCTGGTCGAGGGCTACGGCTTGACCGAGGCCACCTGTGCCAGCGCCCGCAGCTTCCCCGACGCGCCGCGCCCCGGCGCGGTCGGGCAGCGCATGCCCTACCAGCGGCTGAAGGTCGTCCACCCGGAATCGGGGGCGGAGCTGCCCGCCGGGCAGACCGGCCTGCTGGCGATCGCCGGCCCGACCGTGTTCGCCTGCTACGTCACCGGCCGCGACGCCCAGGGCCGTCCGGTCCTCGACGGCCTGGGCAAGCTCGTGGACGGCTGGCTCGACACCGGCGACCTGGCCCGACTCGACGCCGACGGGTTCGTCCACCTGGCCGGCCGTGCCAAGGACCTGATCATCCGCGGCGGCCACAACATCGACCCGGCTGTCATCGAGGACGCGCTGCTCACCCACCCGTACGTCACCGGTGCCGGCGCGGTCGGACGCCCCGACCCGCACGCGGGCGAGGTCCCGGTGGCGTACGTGACCCTCGCACCGGATGCGGAGGTGAGCGAGGACGAGCTCCGCCGGTGGGCCGCCGAGCGCGTCCCGGAACGCGCGGCCGCACCGAAGTCCGTCACCGTCCTCGCCGCGATGCCGGTGACGGACGTCGGCAAGCCCTACAAGCTCGCCCTGCGGGCGGACGCCACCCGGCTGGTTGTCGCAGAGGCCCTGGCCGGTCAAGGCTTCGGCAACGAAGTCGACGCGGCGGTCGAGGACGGGTCCGTCCTGGTCTCCGTCACCCTCGGCGCCGGTGACCGCGAGGCCATCAGAGCGGTCCTCGACCAGTACGCCCTGCGATGGACGTGGTCCCCGGCGACGCCCGGACCGGTGGCGCCATGACCCCCGACATCGTCCCGGTGGTCGTGATCGGCGCCGGTCCCACCGGCCTGACCGCGGCGACCCTGCTGGGCCAGTACGGCATCGAGACCCTCGTGCTGGACCGCTGGGCGTCGGTCTATCCACTGCCGCGGGCGGTCCACCTCGACGACGAGATCTACCGGCTGCTCGCCCGCCTCGGCACCGCCGAGCAGTTCGCCGCCATCTCCCGCCCCGCCCACGGCCTGCGGCTCCTGGACGGCGAGCTGCGGGTGCTGGCCGAGTTCCGGCGCGGCGCCGACCTCGGCCGCCACGGCCACCCCGAGGCCAACATGTTCGACCAGCCTCAACTGGAGGAGCTGCTGCGCGCCAACCTCGAACGGCACCCGACCGTCACCCTGCGCGGCAACACGGAGGTCACCGCGATCGAGCAGTCCGACGGCGGCACGGTGCGTGTACGGTTCACCGACCGGAGCACCGACGAGACCAGCACCGTGACGGCCGGCTACCTGCTCGGCTGCGACGGCGCCAACAGCCTGACCCGCGCGACGATCGGATCCAGCATGCACGACCTGGCCTTCACACAGCGCTGGCTGGTCGTCGACGTCGCCACCGACGCCGACCTGGCCCAGTGGGAGGGCGTGCACCAGGTCTGCGACCCGGTACGTGCAGCCACCTACATGCGCATCGGCGCACGCCGCTACCGCTGGGAGTTCCAGCTCCTACCCGGCGAAACCGCCGACGACTACCGCGACATGACCCGCCTGCAACCCCTCATCCGACCCTGGACCCACAACGTCCCCGCAGACGAACTGGAGATCGTCCGCACGGCCGAGTACACCTTCCGCGCCCAGATCGCCGACCACTGGCGCAAACAGCACGTCTTCCTGCTCGGCGACGCCGCCCACCTCACCCCGCCCTTCATCGGCCAGGGCATGGGCGCCGGCCTGCGCGACGCCGCCAACCTCACCTGGAAACTCGCCGCCGTCCTCGACGGCCGCCTCCCCGAACACGCGCTGGACAGCTACGAGGCCGAACGCAAACCCCACACCCGTTCGATGATCACCCTCGCGAAGCTGATCGGCACCGCCATGACCGCCGGCGGGGACACCGGCAACGCCCTGCGCCGCATCCTCGCACCCCACCTGTACCGGGTACCCGGCCTGAGCAACCGCATCCTCGACAGCCGGACCCCGGCCCTGCACCGGTCCGTCCTGGTGGACCGTAGGCGGCTCGGGCTCGGCCTCGCCGGACATCTGTGCCCCAACGCCCAGCTACCGGACGGCCGACGCTTCGACGACCTGGCCGCCGGCCGCTACGCGCTGGTCACCTCCGCAGCCGCCACCCCCTCCCTGCAAGCCGAGGTCCACGACCGCGGTGCCGTCCTGGTCACCGTCACCCCCGGCACCGCCCTGCACCGCTGGCTCCACCGTGGCCACACCACAGCGGCGCTCGTCCGCCCCGACGGCACCGTCCAGCGCACCGCACGCGACCCGAATGCCCTGTGCGAGTTCCTCCCTTCACCGCCCCCCGCAGAGGTGTCTCGTGATCGATCTTGTGACTGGTCGAGACGAGTTGACGGACGCGGCATGGGAGCCGGCTGAGCCCCTATTGCCGCAGTGGACATCGCGGCTGTCCGTGGCGCGATCACCGCCAAGCGGTTGGCTCTCACCTCTGCACACGTGAAGCGGCTCCACGCCGACCTGCGGGGTGACGCGGCCGAGCTGGTCGCCGCGTAGTCCGGAGAGCTCTACGTAGCGCCCTCCGGCGAGTAACCGGGGGCACTCGCAGCGGGTGCGCGTGGCCTCAGTAGCAGACCGAGAACGTGGCGTCGGCTCGGCCGGTGGTGGTGGAGACCGGGTCGATGCGCAGCTGATAGGCGTAGTGGCGGATGTAGCGGTCGGGGTGGCTGTGGGAGCGGAACGACGACCAGGACGGGTCGGCGAGGCCGGCGGTCCGGTGGAAGGTGGCGTCCTGGGCGAACCTCGTGGTGCCGTCGTCGGCATCCAGCCGTAGCTGGTAGCCGAGGTGCCGCAGGTAGCGGGTCGGCTGCGTGGCGGACTGGAAGGAGACGCCGGAGGGGTCGGCCAGCCCTGGCACCAGCTTCCACTGCGAGTCGGTGTAGGGGTCGAAGGGGTACGGGTCGATGCGGCCGATGCCGTCGGCCTGTCGCCAGTATCTGTCCGGGAAGTTGTAGGACTTCAGCCGGTTCCAGGCCGGCTTTCCCCACGTGGCGACCATGTTGTCGTACACCGTCTGGGGAATCGGCTTGATGTCGGCGTGCTTGGAGTTCAGCGGCTGGGTGTAGACGCGCCGGTCGGTGGCGGTCCACGTGCCGGTGGAGAGGTCGCTGGTCTGCCAGGTGTGGAACAGCGCGTTGGCGTCGCCCCACAGGTACCAGGTGCCGGCGGCCTGGGCGAGGATCGGGCCCTCGATGCCTCCCTGGGGCGCCAGGCCCGAGGTGAACTGGGTGAAGCTGCCGGGAGCGAGGGAGGTGGACTTCGCACCCGTGAGGCTGTTGTGGCCTTTGTAGTACAGGTAGTTGACGCCGTTCACGTCCTTGGCCAGGGTGCCGTCGATGATGTCGTAGCCGGGGTCGAAGAAGACCTGCGGCGACGTCACGGTCTGGAAGTCCGTGGTGTAGTTGACCATGATCACGTTGTGGCCGCTGCTGTTGACGGCCGAGTAGATGATGGCGTACTGGCCGCGGGAGGGGTCCCAGAAGGCGTCGGGCGCCCAGGTGTGGGTGGCCATGTCGTGCAGCTTCAGGAGGCGGTAGTTGTCGAAGGAGCGCAGGTCGGCGGAGTCCCAGACGTGGATGTAGGGGCTCTTCCTGGTCCAGTCGGTGCCCTTCAGGTTGGTCGCCATGACGACGTAGGCGCCGTCCTGCTTGGGCAGGATGACGGGGTCGCGCAGGCCGCCGTCGCCCGCGGTCGGGGTCACGACGGGGTTGTTCTGGTTCAGCGGCATCCATTGCAGCGCGTCGGTGCTGACGGCGAGGTGCAGGCCGTAGTCCGTGCCGAGGTTTCTCGGTGACTGGGTGAAGTAGGCCATGACGTAAGGGGAGGTCGTCGCGGCGCTCGCGGACCGGCTGCCGAGGGTCAGCACGCCGGTGGTGGACAGCGGCACGGCCGCGGCCATGCCGAGGAAGAGCCGGCGCGACGGGAGGGGTGTTGCGCTCATCCGGTGCCTCCGGGGTGTAGGGAAGGTGCGGGCGGATCCGGAACCATGGGCGGCCCGGCCTTGGAGCCGCCCACGGTTTCGGTCCCTCGTCAGCTCCAGGGAGCCGCGGTGAGCCGGTTGGATTCCCGGGCCGCGCTCTCGTGTTGTCCCAAGCCTTGGTGCCGCCATGAGGGCCTTGCGGACGCGGGTAGTTGGAGTTGACGCATCCGTGCCGGCGCCGATCTGGAGGCGCCGGCACTCCTGGTGATGCGGGTCAGCTCGTCACGCGGAAGGTGGCGTCACCGCGTCCCGTCGTGGTGGTGATCGGGTCGAGCTTCAACTCGTAGGCGTAGTGGCGGATGTAGCGGTCAGGGAAGTTGTACGACTGGAACGAGGACCAGGTCGGGTCGGCGAGGCCGGCGACCTGACGGAACGTCGCGTCCTCCGCGAACCTGGTGGTGCCGTCGTTACGGACGAGCTGGAAGTCGTAGTTGGAGTGGCGCAGGAAGTAGCCGGGGAAGTTCACCGACTCGAAGGAGACCGTTCCGGTGCCCGCGAGACCCGGGCGCAGCCGGAACCGGGAGTCGTCCAGCGGGCTGACGTTCGGGTCGATCCGGACGTCGAAGTTGCTCTGGCGGACGTACCGGTCCTGGAAGTTGAAGGACTGGAGCCGCTGGGCGGGGGTGTTGGGCCAGCGGGCGAGCACCCGGCTCTCCTCGGCCGCCGTCAGGGTGGTGATGGCACCGTGGCGCTTGGCGGTGCCGCCCATGTCGTAGGCGGTGGAGGGCTGGAGTCGGTAGGTGCTGACGTCGAACGGGTTGGTCGTCAGGATCGGCCGGTACTCGCGTACGCCCTGCGGGTTGTTGTAGTCGATGTAGAGGGCCCACTCGTTGCGGTCCCTGAACTTCATCCAGACCGGGCCTTCGACCACGTTGCCGGTGAGGCCGATGCTGGAGAGGTTGCCGAGGTTGGTCCACGTCCCCAGGATCGAGTTGCTGCCCTCGACGTTGTTCTGGCCGTCGCCGGAGACCCGCAGGTAACGGTAGGGGCCGGTACCTGCGGGCACCTCGGTCATCTGGGTGTCGACGACCGGCGTGGCGCCGGGCGGGTCGATCCAGATCTGCGGGGTGGTGATGGTGCGGAAGTCCGTGGTGCGGGCGGAGTAGATGCGGTACTTGAAGACGCCGTTCACGGTGGCGTTCGTCGCCCAGTACAGGACGAAGTCGTTGGTCTCGGGGTTCCAGATCGCCTCCGGCGCCCAGGCGTTCTTCCCACCGGGGATCAGTCCGGCGGCGCCGAGCAGCCACGGGTTCGACCACGTCACCAGGTCCGTCGACTCCCACACCACGAAGTTGGGGCTGCCGTTCTGGTAGGTCGAGCCGCAGCGGATGCACAGGTCGGTCGCGATGATCCAGTACCGGCTGCCGTCGGGAGACCGCACCAGTGCGGGGTCGCGCACTCCCTTCGTGCCGATCGTGGAGTCCAGGACCGGTGCCCCGCCGTTGAGGTCGTTCCAGTGCAGGCCGTCCGTGCTGTGCGCGAGGTACAGCATCTGACCGGTCGCGGAATCGCCGGTGAAGTGGACCATCAGGTAGCCGGGATCGGCGGCGGCCGCCCGCTGGGCTGCGGACAGGGCTTGGCCTGTGAAGAGGAGGCAGACGGCGAGCAGCATCACCGACAGCCGGGCGCGAAGCGCGGACATGGACATCTCCTGATCGTTCTGTGCGTGCACCAGGGCGAAGGGAGGAACTGGGGTGGTGGGCGGGCTCGGTCTCGGCGGGGCGGGACACGGTCGGCCCCGCACCACACAGCGGGAACAAGGCCGCCGGCCGACCGTCCCTTCCGAGAGCGACACGTGTCGGCGTGGTGACGGCAGGAGTGCGCAGCCCGGATCGTGAGCGGTCGGGCAACGCCCTTTCCAGGTCGCTCGTGTGAACCGGAAGTGACGCCGCTGTTTCGCTCCGGTGAGATTGTTAGCGTTAACAATTTGGTCGACAAGAGGAAGTACTCGCTGTTACCCAATCTTGATCTGCTTGGCCCTGCTCATCGCCAACGGCGCCGTGACCGTTCTCCTGACGGTCGGTCAGTGAGCACCGCCGGCGAAGCGGGCGTGAGCTCGCGCCCCGGTGCGCGGGTTCACACTTGTCCACTGGTCACGCCCACGGCACCGAGCCCCGGGCGGCGCTCAAGCGGGCGCTCCAGGTCGGTCTTCGCCCGCACACCCTCCTGCGCGGTGAGGGCGGTGGATCGAGGCAGGCCCATCCGAGTTCTTACGAATCGAGTCGTTTCCTTGCCGGTGTCCGGCCTGTCGGGTGTGAACTGTGCGACCTCCGCTGTGTGGTCTGCGGTGGGGTGTTGCGCAGGCGAGCGCCGCAGGGCTCCCGGCTTCGCCGAGGAAGCGGGGAGTCCTGAGGTCGGCCCGGGGGAGGCAGCCCGCCGGACCGGGGCTGCGTCCTTCGCGGAGCAGGTCAGTCCACGTCGACCACCTTCCACAACTGGCTGTCGGCGTTGGTGTCCGTCGCCTGGACGAGCTGAGTGCCTCCCGAGGACACGTCGAGCACCTTGCCGCTGTTCACGTTCTTGATCTTGTAGTAGCCGTTTCCGGTGGCGACCGGTGTCCAGTGCTGGTCCGCGGCGTTGGTGTCGGCCGACTGGACGACGGACGCGCCGTCCGCGGTGGAAGCACCGCTGACGTCCATGACCAGGGCACTGTTCCGGTTGGTGACCTTGTAACTGCCGTCACCCACCGGGACGAAGCGCCAGTTCTGGTTCCCGGCTCCGGAGTCGGTCCACTGGATGACGTCGGCTCCGGCGGACAACGATCCGCCCGAGACGTCGACCGCCTTGGAGCCGCTCTTGTTGACCATCTTGTGGTTGGCGTTCGTCGCGGGGAACGAGATGGGGGCGAACGCGTCCACCGCGCAGACGGCGGAGGAGGCGGCGGTGTTCTTCGTCCCTGTGCACACCACCCTGATCGTGTGCGGGCCCGCGGCCAGGTCCGTCTTCTCGAACAGCGGCACCTGCTTCGTCACGGTCGGGGCGTACGCGTCGATGCCGGCCCGGGCCAAGGTGCCGTCGATGTAGACGTCCACCTTGCCCATGTTCGGCTGCGTCATGCCGAGGTACCGCACGCCCGAGCCGGTGAACGAGAACTCGGCGTAGTCGCCCGCGGTGCTCGTGAACTTCTCGGACCCGTTCATGTCCTTCGTGTCGTTCCAGTTCGACCAGGTCCCGGAGTAGGTCACGCCCGCGGCCTTGTCGTCGACGTGGTTCCAGCGCTGTCGCACGAGGGTGTTCGACGCGGCGGACGCGTTCCCCTGGGCGTCCACGACGTAGAGGCGGTAGTCGCCCGCCGCCTGCGGAACGCTGATCCGCGTCGAGGCGCCGCTCGCGCTGGTCATGGTGGGACCGGCGGCGAACGTCGTCGTACCGGCGGGAGCCAGCCAGAGCGTCTTGGCCGCGTCCCCGGGGCTGCGCACCGGAACACTCATCACGCCCGTGCCGGCGAACGTGCTCGCGGGCAGGGTGTAGTCCTGGAGAGCCGCCGCTCTGCTCCGGGGGACGAGGTTCTTGTAGGCGTCCTCCAGACCCGCGTTCAGGGCGATGCCGTACGCCTGCGACGGCCACACGTTGTCCCCGTACCCCCGCACGTCCTGGATCGTGCTGTTCGGGACGTTCCTGCCGGCGATCTTGTTGACGGTGCCGTAGTTGTTGGTGATGGTCAGGTCGTGTTGCCGGCCCCAGGTGCCGGAGTTGACGGTGTACGCCAGACCCGGGTCGACGTCGAACACGTTGTCGTGCTCGTTGATGAAGGCGGAGCCCTCATCGGGGTGCAGGCCGTACTTGTGGCCGGCAGGGACACCCTTGATGTAGTTGCCGCTGATCTCCGTTCCCGGCTGGCTGCCCAGCGTGTAGATGGGAGCGGAGTCGCCGAGCACCTGCATCGTGTCGAGGATCTGGTTGTACTTGACGGTGTTGTTCTTCGCCGTGGTGGTCGGGTTCCCGGGATTGACGGAGTTCGTCGAACCGTCGAAGTTCCACCAGCCCCAGCCGAGGGTGATGCCCGCCCACGGGGACTTCTCGATCCGGTTGTGCTGCACGGACAGGGACTCGACGAAGTACGCCGACACGGGGCTGGAGCCCTGGAACAACACCGCGCTGTCGTAGAGGTAGTTGTCCGTGATCGAGATGTTCTTGCAGAGCCCCTCGACGTTCACCGGGTACTTCTCGTGGTCGGCCGAGGTGTAGTCCCCGATGTACACGTGCTGGGGGTGCCCCACGGTGATCGCGGAGCCGGCTGTGTCATTCGTGACGTTGCCGGTCAACTGTGAGTCCGTCACGTCGTTGGCCAGGGTGATCCCGTCGGCACCGGTGTGCTGCACCGTGTTGCCCTGCAGGACGATCCCGTCGGCGTTCTCGATCTGGACGGCCGCGGGCGGCAGGTCGACGTTGCGGTAGGTGTAGGCGTGGAAGTTCTTCCTCGCGTACACGGTCGAGCTCGCGTTGCCCTGTGTTCCCTGCCGGAAGACGGAGCCCGCGACATTGACCAGGTTCCAGTCGGAGTGCTCGACCGTGAGCCCGGAGAACGTGATGTTCCGCGCGTGGTCGGTGGTCGACGTGCCGGCGATCTTGAGGAGGGTGGACAGGTTGTTCGGCGCGAAGACCTTCGCCGTGGCCATGTCCTCGGAGCCGGACTTGTAGTAGTACAGCGTGTGGGTGCTCTTGTCGAAGTAGAACTCGCCCGGCTGGTCCAGGAACTCGTACGCGTTCATGAACGTGTGACTGCCGCTGGCTTTGAACGGGCCGTACGGCGGTGCCTGGGCGATGGCCGCACCCGGCTGCTGGAACAGGGCCACGCGGTTGGCACCGTCCGGGCTCGTGGTGATCTGGCGGACACCCACGATGGCCGTGGTCCAGGTCGTCGCCGACTCGATCTCGATGTCGTCCTGGTTGGACGCGACGGCCGGCAGGTCGGAGAGGCCGTACTTGGCCCCGTCGCACTGCGAACCCGACTCCCAGGCCCAGGGAGCCTGGCCTGCCGTGACCGTGTAAGTCCCGTAGCAACCGGTCGTGTTGATCGTCTTCGACGCCATCTGGGCGCGCTTGTCGTTGACGTAGAGCGCGCGGAGCTTGTCGTCCCGGTCGAGGGTGGCCTTCCAGATGTTCCCGCTGTGCTGGGTCCACCCCGACACCTGAACGCCTCCGTCCAGGACCGGCTTCTCGCCCGGGAAGGCGGCGTACACGACACGGTGACCGTTCGTGCCGGAGTCGGCCGAGGTGAAGTCGACGGTGCTGCTCATCGGGTAAGTACCGCCCCGGAGAAGGACGTTGATGTCCCCGGTCATGTTGCCGTCGACCGTGCGCACGACGTCCCGCGCGTGCTGGAGGGTCCTGAACGGCGCCGTGACGGTACCGGGGTTGGCGTCGTCACCGCCGGGGGCGACGTAGTACGTCGCCTGGGCCGAGGCCGAGGCCGGGGGCGGTGCGGCGAGGGAGGTCAGTAGCGTTACGGAGACGGCCGTCGCAAGCGCCACTGGCGCCTTGCGGACGACGGAGCTGAGGGGTTTCATCCTGATCCATCCTGGTGGCTCGGACGGTCGAGCAGACGCTCATAGCGGCTCGGCGACTTCTGTGGGTGAAATTAGCCGACCTATCACGAGCCCAGTCAAGGGTTTATGCAGGGTTCATTACGACAGCACGGTGCGGTGAGACCATAAAGGGTGGGATAATGTCTGGTAAATCCCTGGATGCCCCTTATCTCTCGGTGTCATTGACAGGCAATCTCACTGGCAAATGAGTAGTACTCATAGCTGACGTGCGAACAAGTCGGCCGCGCTGCCCATCGGGCGGCGGGGCCGGCGGGGGAGCGTCAGATCACGGTGGTGGTCCTGGAGCGCCGGACGCCCGGCTCCGCGTAGGCGGCCGCACAGTGGCACAGCCCGGCGAACTGCCCGTCGGCGCGGCCGTCCGGCCCGCGAACGCCGTGTACCCGGCCTCGGTGACCTTCGCGTCGAAGACCAGCTCGCCGGTATCGGGATCCACGAACGCTTCCGCGTCCCGGATCGGCGTCCACGCGGCCTCGGGAATGGCCGCGGTCTTGAGGGCCGCCCCGGCTGTTCACGGGTGGTCGGTCATTCCTGGGTGGGGCCGAGGTCGGGCTGCTCGCGCAGTTCCACCGTGCGGTCGAGGCTCGTGGTGTGCAGTTCGAGCACGGTGATCTCGTTCGGCCCCGGGCGCAGGACGGGGCCGGGTACGTACAGGGAGCGCTGGGGGCCGCGGGACCAGTGGCGGCCGAGGTGGAAGCCGTTGATCCAGACGTTGCCCTTGGTCCAGTCGGGCAGGTGGACCAAGGTGTCGGCCGGTTCCTCGACGTCGAAGGTGCCCCTGTGGAAGACCGGCCCGACGGCGGGCCCCTCGGTGGGTGCGAAGGCGAGGCCGCCGAGGTCGGTCAGGGGCAGCGGGCGGTTGGTCCAGCCCGTCAGTTCGGTGCCGTTGAGCAGGACGGGGCCGAGCAGGCCCTTGCGGTCGTGCATTCCTCGGCCGTAGTTCACGCGGCCCTGGTTCTCCACCAGGACGCGCAGCACGCTTCGGGCAGCGGGGGCGGTGAACGCGATGGCCCGTTCGTGGTTCTCCCGTTCGAGCACGCCGATGGGCTGTCCGTCGACGAAGACCTGGGCGCGGTCGCGGACGCCGTCCAGTTCCAGCAGCGCGGGGCCTGCGGTCGGCAGGGTCGCCTCGTAGAGGACGTAGCCGAAGCCCTGACCCAACTGCTCCATGGTGAGCGGGTGTTCGGACGTCTCTGCGCTGCCGAGGGCCGACAGGACGGTGAACAGTGGTGCGGTGTCGGTGAGCGTCACCCTGGCCGCGGGGAGCTTCGGCGCGGGGGCCGGCACCGGCTCGGCCGGTACCGGGGCGTACTTGGCGATGACGTCGCGGAAGGCGTGGTACCCGGGGACGAGCGCGCCTGGGACGTCGACGACCAGTTCCTGCTCGGGCCCGACGTGCTGGCGGCGCCCGTGTACGAGGCGGGCGCCCGTTCCCGCCGGGTGTACCTGCCGTCCGGCGCCCGCTGGCTCGGCCCGGCCACCGGGCAGGTGTCCCAAGACGGTGGCACCCTCGACGTCGACGCCCCGCTGGAACGCATCCCCGTCCTCGTGCGCGAGGGAGCCGACCTCGCAGCGGTCCTGCGCTGACGGGCCATCAGGCCCACGGGAGGGCTTCTCCCGAACGCAGGTGCTCGCTCAGCCACTGGGCGGTGTTGCTGACGTGCAGCAGAGCGGCGGCCTGACTGAGCGAGGCGTCGCGGATCGACAGCGCCCGGAGGATCGCCTCGTGCTCGGCGATGGTCCGGTCCGAGGCCTGGGCGTCGACCAGACCGCGCCAGGTTCGGGCGCGCAAGGTCCGCCCGGAGATGCCCTCCAGGAGCGTGAGCAGCGTCTCGTTGCCCGTGGCCGCGATGACGGCGCGGTGGAACGCGGCGTCATGGGCGTTGAGCAGCTCCACGTCGTCACGGGCTTCGCGCATGGCCTCCAGGTGCCGCTCGACCTCGGCCAGCTGCTCGTCGGAGATCCGGGTGGCGGCCAGCGCTGTGGCGACCGGTTCCAGGAGCCGCCGCACCTCGAAGAGGTCCTGCACCGCGGCGGAGTCGCCCTGCAGCAGTTCCACCGCACCGCCGAGCCCCTCCAGGAGGAGGCTCGGCTGCAGGCTGGTCACGTAGGTGCCGTCGCCCCGTCGGACCTCCAGGACCCGGGCGACGGCCAACGCCTTCACGGCCTCCCGTGCGAGATTGCGGGAGAGGCCGAGCTGGGTGGCCAGCTCCTGCTCCGGCGGGAGCTTCGAGCCTGGGGGCAGCGCTCCGCTGCGGATCAGCTCCCGGATCCGCGCGATGGCCTTGTCCGTCAGCGACACCGTGCGCTCCTTCCGGCCCTGATCGCGACGGGCACGTCCGACCTGATGAGTTCCTGGGCGCGCAGATCGTCCCAGAGGGCCTGGGGGATGTGCTGACTGTGGAGTTCCACGTTCCGTCCGACCTGTTCCGCGGTCCGCATGCCGAGGGTGACGTTGATGATACTGGGATGGCTGTACGGGAAGGCGACCGCGGCGGCGGGCAAGGTCGTACCGTGCTCCGCGCAGACCTCGGCGATCGCCCGGGCGCGGGTCACCACGGCCGGGGGAGCCTCCCGGTAGTCGTCCTTCATGCCGTCGGCCGGCCGGTCACGGGAGAGCAGTCCGGAGTTGAACACGCCGACCGCGACGACGCTCTTGCCGCCCTGGAAGCTGAGCAGCGAGGCCGTGAAGATGATCTTGCCCTGGCCGCGGGCCATGGCCCGGCCGATGCCGCGCCGGCGCCGGTGACGACGGCGAGCCGGCCGGTCGGGTCGAAGGCGCTCATGCCGAAACCTCCTGGGTGTCGTCGGTGCAGTCCACGAGGATCTTCATCACGTCGCCGCCGCCCTCCAGGGCCTCGAACGCCGCGGGTGCCTCGGTCAGCGGCACGACCTTGCTGATCAGCCGCTCGGCCGGGATCGTGCCGTCGGCGACCAGCGCCACCGCCCGCTCGAAGTCGCAGCGGTCGTACAGCCGGGCCCCCACCAGGGTGAGCTCGCGCCAGAAGAAGCGGTGCAGGTTGACCTCGCGGGGCCGGGGGTGGATCGCCACCAGGCACAGCCGGCCGCGTACGCCCAGCACCTCCACCGCGGTGTCGACACCGGCCGCCGCACCGGACACCTCGAACGCGACGTCCGCGCCCGCGCCGCCGGTCCACTCCCGGACCGCCTCGACGACGTCCCCGTCCGCCGGGTCCCAGGTGGCCAGCCCCGACTCCTCGGCCAGCTTCCGCCGGTGGGCGCTCAGCTCCACCACCCGGACCTCGGCCCCGGCCGCCCGCGCCACCAGCGCGATCAGGATCCCCACCGGACCGCCGCCCACCACGACGACCCGCTCACCGGCCCGCACCCCGGCCCGCCCGACATCGTGCACGGCCACCGCGGTCGGCTCCACCAGCGCGGCCCGGTCCAGCGCCAGCGAGTCCGGCAGCCGGATCAGCGTGTCGGCGGGGACCGTCCAGCGCTGCTGCATCGCGCCCGGCGAGTCGATGCCGATGAAGTCCAGGTTCTGGCAGACGTGCCGGTGGCCGCTCAGACACGCCGGGCAGGTGCCGTCCCAGCGCAGCGGCATCACCGTCACCGCGTCCCCGGGCCGCCAGCCCTCCACCCCGGCGCCCACCGCGAGCACCCGGCCGGACATCTCGTGGCCCAGGACCGCCGGCGCGGCAACCCGGGCGTCCATGTCGCCGTGGAAGATGTGCAGATCGGTACCGCAGATCCCCACGTACGCGGGAGCCAGCAGCACCTCCCCGGGGCCGGGCTCGGACGGCTCGACCGGAGCCGTGTCCAGCGTACGAGCGGCCGTGTAGCGGACAGCAAGGGTCATCGTGATTCCCGAGTCTCTTCGGTACGGGTGAGGCGGTAGAAGGCGGTCGCGGTGCCCGCGAGGACCGCCGAGGTCTCGTCGGCCGAGCATCCGTCGAGCAGTTCGTCCACGGTGGCGGCCCAGCGGTTCCAGCCCCCGGCGAGGTTCGCCACCGGCCAGTCCGAGCCGAACATCAGCCGGTCGGCGCCGAAGGCGCTCAGCAGGACGTCCCAGGCCGGGCGGATGTCGGTGGTGGTCCAGGTGTCGTGGTCGGCCTCGGTGATCAGGCCCGACACCTTGCAGACCACCTGGGGGTGCGCGGCCAGCTCCCGCAACCGGCTTTCCCAGTCCGCCAGTTCGCCGCCGGCGAGGTCCGGCTTGCCCGCGTGGTCGAGCACCAGGGGCAGGCCGGGGAGGCGTTCGGCCAGCCGGACCGCCTGGTCGAGCTGGTGGCTGCGGACGAGCACGTCGTAGCCCAGCCCGCGCTCCCCGACCGCCGCCAACCCGCGCTCGACGTCGGCGCGTTGCAGCCATTCCGGGTCCGGCTCGCCCTGGACCAGGCTGCGCAGCGACCGCAGGAAGCCGCCCCCCGGTCCGGCGAGCAGCCGGTCGAGCTCGTCACCGACCGCGGGGGACGTGAGGTCCACCCAGCCGACCACGGCCTCGATCAGCGGGTCCTGCTCGGCGAGCGCGAGCAGGTCCTCGGTCTCGGGCACGTCCGGCACGCACTGCACGACCACCGTGCCGTGCAGCCGGCGGCCGGCCACCTCCCGGGTGGCGGTGGTGCGCAGGTCCTCGGGGGTGAACGTACGGCGGATCGACGTCAGGGCCGGGTCGTCGAGCCACGGCTGCGGGCGCTGCGCGAGGTCCCACAGGTGGTGGTGGGCGTCGATGAGCACGGGCGGCGGGGTGGAGGTCACTTGGGGGCTCCGGGTGGGGTCGTCTGGAGTGGGCCGGTCAGTCGGCGGTGGGCTCGCCGGGTTCGCCCAGGTGCCAGATCTCGGGGAGTTCGGTCCACTGGCGGGAGTCGCCCCGGTCGGGCCAGGGCTCCTGGCAGGGGTCGGTGCGCTTCCACCACTCCTGGGTCACCGGGTCGGCCTCGAGTTCCGCGATGTCGGCGTCGAAGTCCTCGCCGTGGTACTCGAAGTAGGCGAACAGCACGTCGCCGTGGAGGTAGATGCTGTAGTTGCGGATCCGCGCCCGGTGGAGGGCCGCCTCGACTCCGGGCCAGACGGCGGAGTGGAGTTCGAGGTACTCCTCGCGGTACTCGGGCCGGAGCTTGATGGTCTGGGCGAAGCGCCTCATGCGGATTCCTCCGATGTTTCGGCGTTCGGCACGTCGGCCGGGGTACCGAAGGGTGAACGATAGCTGGGCGTACGGGTGCGGAGCTCCAGCCGGAGCGTCAGCCGGATCCGGGTGGACGCGGGCAGCCGCACCGTCAGGTGGGCGCCGTCACCGGACGTCTTCGCCTCGCCGACCACCGGCTCGGTGTGGCCGTAGTCGTACATGTCGCCGATCCAGCCCTCGTCCGGACAGGTCGTGTACCGGACCGAGGTGATGGAGTGCTCGGCAAAGGCGCCCGCCTGAATGATAATCATCCGATCTTTCTCTGGCGAGAGGTTCACCAGCTCGACCGTGGTCGCCTCGGGGTCGATGGACGTGACCAGGGCGGCCACGTCCTGCGGCAGCCCCGCGCGGCGGGCCTGCGCGTCGTGGTAGCGCAGCCGGGCCTGCTGGAGACCGCCGTTGTAGAGCACCTGGGGGCCGCCCCAGGTCAGCTGGACCAGGGCCTCGGTGGCCACCGGATTGCACTGCTGCCACACGTGGATGTCGGCCTCGTCGACCTCCAGGTCGCGGTAGCGCTCCATCCTCCGCAGGCGGTGGCGGACCTGTGCCTGGGCGGCGGCGAGGATCCGCTCGGGGTACTCCGGGTCGTCACCGGCGAGGAAGGCGAACCACGCCTTCTCGTGCCCGGACTCCTCCTTGGCCCGGAACGACCGCACGGTGCTCCAGTCCAGCTCGTCCGCCTCGCGCAGCCGTTCTATCCGGGCGCGGTCGGCCTCGGAGGCGGAGTGGTGCCACAGCGCCATCGGCACCGGCAGGGTCACCGGGTTGTAGTCGAACCAGCCCGAGTCGTTGCGCCGGAACGGGAGGTGGAGCGTCGGCTTGTCGGCGTCCCCGGCGAGTTCGACCGCCCACTTGGACTGGAGGCTGGAGTCCGCCTCGGCGAAGGGCATCAGCTTGGCCCGGGAGATCATCTCGTCGAGCGAGGTCCCGACCATCGCGAGGTAGTCGTCCTCCCCGGTGGACACCGCCGCGGCTATGGCCGCCACGCAGGCCGCGTGGCCCACGCTGTGCCAGCCGTGCGGCCAGGACCAGCCGTAGTGGCCGCCGTACCAGCGGCCTTCGAGCCGGCTGCCGACGACCCCGTCCGGGCCTGCGTTGTCCGGGATCAGACCGCCGTTCGCCTCGGTGCGCTCCCGCCAGGCACCGACGTACTCGACGATCCAGTCGCGGTAGCGCTGCTCGCCGGACAGGATCCAGGCGTTGAGGACCAGCCCGGCCACGGCGAGATTGACGGCGGTGTCGCCGACGCCGATCCGCTCCCGCATCTGGGCGCCGAGCCGCGGGTCCGCCGAGAGCGGGTACGGGCCGTCCTGTGCCTCGGGCAGCCATTCGAGCGGATAGCCGTAGGTGTCCGCCTCCTTCTGCAGCCACGGGTAGACCTCACCGTCGGACACGCCCTGCCGGTCGGGGTCGCTGCCGTTGTGCGGGCGGGTGACGATGCGGTGCGCGGGGTCGTAGTTGCCGTGGACCGGGTCGACGTACAGCTCGGCGAACCGCAGGGCGCGCTCCGACCAGCGCTCGGGGTCGGCCATGCAGAGGAAGTAGAGCAGCAGCAGGCTCTCGCCCTGGTGGAACCAGTCGTAGCCGCGCTCGTACTCGTCGCGGAGCATGTCCAGTTCGGTGAGGTGGGCGGTGACCCCCTCCCAGTGCTTCGCGCTGGCGGCCAGGAGGTCGTCGGCGCCGCCGAGGAGGTACAGCTGCGGCCAGTTGAAGAAGACCTCGTAGAAGTCGTCCACGCCGTCACGGGTGGTCAGCTGCCCGGTGTAGTTCAGCCGGCCGTCGGGGCCGGTGAAGTCACGGGCGAACTGCCGCCAGCCGTGGTCGAGCAGGTCGAACAGCGCGCGCTGCGCCAGCGCCCAGCCGGGCGGTTCGAGCAGCGGCACCGAGGCCTGGATCTCGACTGGGGAGGCTGCGGCGTCCTCGCCCGGGGAGCGGTCGGTGGAACTGGGGGACATGGGGAGGATCTCCGATCGGGGGGACGGCACGGGCGTCATTCCTTGGTGGCTCCGGCGAGCATCCCGCTGACCAGGAAGCGCTGGGCGAAGAGGAAGACGACCAGGACCGGGGTGATGGCCACGAGGGTCGCGAGGGCCAGCTGTGGGCGCTCGATCGCGAGCGAACCGGCGGTCGGGTTGAACTGCGGCACGCTGCTGAGCAGGTTGCCGACGCCGACCTGGACCGGCATCTGGTCGTCCTGGGGGAGCATCACGTAGGGCAGGAAGTAGTTGGTCCAGTTGGCGACGAAGCTGAAGAAGCCCACGAGCGCGATGACCGGCGTGGCCAGCGGCAGTGCGATGTGGCGGAAGACGCCGAACTCCGAGCAGCCGTCCATCCGTGCGGCCGCCAGCAGGTCCTTCGGCACGGCGGTGGTGAAGTAGATGTACGTCAGGTACACCCCGAACGGGTAGAACGAGTACGGCAGGACGATCGACCACATGGTGCCGATCAGGTGCGCCGCGTTGACCTCCAGGAAGAGCGGCACCACCAGCGTCGCGGTCGGCATCAGCATGACGACCAGGGTGGTCACCAGCAGGGTCTTCCGGCCGCGGAACTCGGTCATGGCCAGCGCGTACCCCGCCGGCACCGACACGCAGAGCGTGATGACCAGGGAGACGACGGCGTACAGGGCGGAGTTGCCCAGCCACTGGAGGATCGCGCCGTCCTGGAAGGCGGTCAGCGAGTGCCAGTTGTCCGCGAGCGCGCCGAAGGAGCCGAAGGAGAGCGGGTGGTCGTGGACCAGCTGCTGGTCGGTCTTGGTCGCAGCGAGGAGGAGCCAGACCACCGGCAGGACGAAGAACACCACGAACACCGTCAGGATCGAACCGGCCAGCAGCCGGTACGACATCTCGCCCACGGATCGGTGGGCCCGCCGCGACGCCCGGGGTGCGGTTCGGCTCATGGCGCTCGGTTCCCGTTCGGTGCGTGGCGCGGTGGCGGCCGGGGTGGCGTGGGTCTCAGTCGGCATCGAAGAACCTCGATCGAGCGACGAAGACGCCGGCGACCGACACGCTCACGACCAGGAGCTCCATCGAGACCGCGGCGGCGCCGTTGACGTTGTTCAGCTGGAAGGCGAAGTCGTAGGTCAGCTGGTTGAGCGAGTAGTCGCGACCGGCCACGCCCACGCTGGCCAGGGAGAGCAGCTGCGGCTCGACGAAGAGCTGGGCGCCGCCCGCGAAGGCGAGGATCACCATGTAGACGATCCATTTGCGGAGCATCGGGATCTGCACGTGCCAGGCGGTCTTCCAGGCACCCGCGCCGTCGATCCGCGCGGCTTCCAGGACGTCGCTGGGGATGTTGTTGAGCGCGCCGTACATGACGACGATCCAGCCGCCCGCGCCGGTCCAGAACGCGATGACCGTGAACAGCACCGGCAGGTTGCCCGGGGCGATGACCTGGCCGAAGGTGTCGAACCCGAGGGCCCCCAGCAGCGAACTGACCGGGCTCACCGTCGGGTCGAGCATGAACAGCCACACCAGCACGCTGGCGGCGCCGGCCAGCGCCCCGGGGATGTAGTACAGGAAGCGGAGCGCCTGGCTGATCCGACCGGAGGACACGCGGTGCAGCAACAGCGCCAACGCCACCACGAACACCACCAGCGAGACCAGCCAGAACAGCAGGTAGAGCGCCACGTGGCCGAGTGCGTCCACGAACCGGAAGTCCTGCGCCGTGGTCACGAAGTTGGTGAAGCCGGTGAACGAGCCCCCCGCGTCGGTGAACGCGAAGTAGATCGCGTAGCCGATCGGGAGGACGCCGAAGGCGATCAGGAGGAGTACGTAGCCGGCGACGAAGGCCGGGCCGGCCCAGCTCCGGCCGGCGCCACGAGGACGCCGGCCGGAGCCGGCCGGGGAGACGGTGGTGGTCACTGGGAAACCTTGTATCCGAACGACTGGGCGTGCTTGACGATCGAGTCCTGCCAGGCGGGCAGCAGGGAGGTGATGGTCTGCCCCTGGGTCAGGCCGGGCTTGACCGTGGCGGCCCAGACTCCCTCCTGGCTGAACTGGCCCGAACCCCAGCCCGGCCACACCTGGGAGGAGGCGTCCTTGAGGGCGCCGAGGTCACCGGCGAAGTAGCCGGAGGCCGCCTGCGCCTTGAGCCACTCCTCGGCGGCGGGCGCGTAGGCCGGGAAGCCCGGGGACTTCTGAGCCTGGTAGGCGTTGTCGGTGGTGACCCACTTCAGGAAGTCGGTGGCCGCCTTGAGGTGGGTGGAGTGCTGGGAGACCAGCCAGGTGCCGCCGCCGACGTTGCCGGTGGCCGGCTCGGTGTCGCCCTGCCACTGGGGGATCGGGGCCACGCCGATCGTCTTGTCCGCGATCTTGAGGGTGTCCTTGAACACCGCGCCGCCGAACCAGGCCGGGCCGGGCATGAGCAGCACCTTGTCGGCCTCGTTCTTGGCGAAGTCGGTGCTGAACACCCCGCTGATGGACATCGACTTGTTCTTGATCAGCCCGTCCATGAGCTTGGCCATCTTGGTGCAGTTCTCGCTGCCGGTGTTCACCGTGACGGCCTTGGGACCGGTGATCTGGTTGGCCCCGCACTTGCTCGCCCAGAGGTAGATCTCGGGGGCGAAGGAGTCGCCGGCGTCGCCCACCAGGTAGCCCGGGTGCTCGGCGGCCACCTTCTCGCCCAACTGCTGGTACTCCTCCCAGGTCTTCGGGACGGTGTAGCCGAACTGCTGCATCAGCGGCGCGTTGTACCAGAGCACCGCCTGCGAGAGGTCGTTGCGCAGGCAGTAGACGGTGCCGTTGACCGTACACACGTCGTTGGCGCCCTTGGCGAAGCCGCTCAGGGTGTCCGCCGGGACCAGGCCCTTGTCGAGCGGCGCCGCGAAGCCGGCGTCGACCGCCCAGCTCGCCTCGTTGTTCTGGGAGCTGAAGACGACGTCCGGCCAGCCCTTGCCGGTCCGGTTGAAGAGCTGGACCTTGGTCTGGAGGTAGTTCGAGCCGTTGGCGTCACCGTCGTAGGAGACGATGTCCAGCTTCACCTCCGGGTGCAGCTGCTGGTACTGCTTCGCGGCGGCCAGCCGGGTCGCGTCGACCCAGACGGTCAGCGCGCCGTCGGTCTGCGCCGCCTGGGCGAAGCCGTCCTTGGTGGTCTTCCCGGACGAGCCGCTGCTGCTACAGGCGGACACGGTCATCACCAGAGTCGCCGCGCAGGCGGCGAGCAGCACAGCTCGTCTCTTACCGGACACTGCTACCCGGCCGACCTGAGGCTTGTTGACGGTCATCATCGACTCCACTGCAGAGGCCCCGAACTGGTCGGGAGGTGGGGGGAGGGCGACGCCGGGCCGTCCCGGTCCGGCGTCGGATACCGAAGGGCTGCCGTTCCGCTGCCGCCCTGGGAGACAATTAGCCGCCCTATCGCGCGGCCCGTCAAGAGTTCACACAGGCTTATTCAGATCGATTTCAGACCGACTTCCCAGGCCTGTAGGTGCACTAGCGCCATATAAGGGCATCTTTGTCCGCTTTGCGTCCCCAATTCTCGCCACCAGGCCCCCCAAAATGAGTCGGACTCATTACCCTCTGCGGTACGCTGGTCCAGCTCCGCAATGATCAGTCTCCGCTCGTGCCCCTCACCCGGAAGGCAGGACAGATGAACGACACGCCCACGCCCCAGGCGGCCCTGCCCGCGCAGGCGCCCCCCGCTGTCGCGGCAGCGGGCAACGGCTCGGGCGAGGAGCGGCGGGACTACCGGCCCGGGTACGAGATCGTGTCGGAGCAGATCCTCGAGTACATCGCCGAGGCACGCCTGGCACCCGGCGACCGGCTGCCCACGGAACACGACCTGGCCAAGACGCTGAACACCAGCAGAGCGGTCGTGCGGGAAGCCGTGAAGATCCTCTCCGCGCTCGGCCGGGTGCGGGCGCACAAGGGACGCGGGCTGTTCGTCGCGGACGACGAGGGCATGCTCATCACCAGCCGCTGGGGCGGGTTCTTCCGCCCCGTCGACCTCGACCACGTCCTGATGCTCTTCGAGTTCCGCAAGGTCCAGGAGACGGCCGCCAGCAGTCTCGCGGCCACCCGTGCCACCCCGGCCGAGCTGCGCACCATCGAGGTCGCCATGCAGCAGTGCCGGCACGGGGTCCTCCACGGCCAGGTGGACGTCTTCAACCAGGCGGACGACGACTTCCACACCGCCGTGGCCACCGCCGCGCACAACACCTTCCTGCTCAGCGCGGTGCGCGACGCCCGCCGGCTGCAGCGCCAGTCCAGCGCCATCGGCATCCACGACATGCTCGGCGAAGGCGCCAAGGCCGCGGTCGAGGAGCACGAGGCGATCTACCGCGCCATCCGCGACGGTCGGCCCGACGAGGCGGCCGCGGCCACGACGGTGCACCTCGACCGGACGCTGGAGGACTACCGGCGGGAGATCCAGCGCCGCCTGTTCGGCGACCGGCCCTAGGTTCGGGCGAGGGACCCCGGGCGCCGGAGGACGCGCCGCCCCGGTCGGGATCACGGGCGGCGGGCGGCCCGGCGGCCGAAGTCGTCGTGGCAGAGCAGGACTTGCCCCAATGCGGCCTTGTCCGTCAGTGACACGGCGCCAACGTAGCAGGTGATCCCATGTCCTGAAAGGGAGCAGGAATCGCCACCCCGAGGGACGGGCACCAAGTGCCGTCCAATTCGGCGGTTTGACAAGGTTTTTCGCAACTTACGCCGCAGGCCCCCTGGACGCGCCGCGCACTACTCCGTTAAATCCGTCCCATGGCTCGCGATGTGAACGCTCACACCCAGCAGCGCTTCCCGCGCCGCACCGTGCACCTGGACTTCCACACCGGCCCCGACATCCCCGACGTGGGACGGGACTTCGACCCGGTGACCTTCGCCCGGGCCTTCCAGGAGGCCGACGTCGACAGCGTCACCCTCTTCGCCAAGTGCCACCACGGCCACCTCTACTACGGCACCGACCGGCCGGAGCGCCACCCCGGCCTCTCCCCCGACCTGGACCTGCTCACCGAACAGGTCGAGGCCCTGCGCGCCGTGGGCATCCGCACGCCGATCTACCTCTCCCTCCAGGTCGACGAGTACGCGGCCCGCGAGCACCCCGAGTGGATCGCGCTCGGCGAGGACCTCAAGCTCGCCCGCTGGAGCACCTCCGCCTTCGAGGCGGCCTGGAACATCCTCGACATGTCCAGCCCCTACGCCGACTACTTCGCCGACCAGCTGGACGAGGTGCTGCGCCGCTTCGCCCCGGTCGACGGCATCTTCATCGACATGTGCTGGAACCAGCCCAGCGTCAGCCGCTGGGCGGTGGACGGGATGCGCCGCGAGGGCCTGGACCCGGCCGACCGGGACCACCGCAACCGCTACGCCGACCTCGTGGCCAAACGCTACATGGCCCGCTACTCCGCGATGGTCGAGAAGGCCCTCCCCGCGGACGCCGTCCAGGGCGCCTGGTACAACAGCCGGCCGAAGACCGGGCTGGCCGAGGAGCAGCAGTACCTCAAGCACGTCGAGATCGAGGGGCTGCCCACCGGCGGCTGGGGCTACGCGTTCCTGCCGTACGTCGCCCGCTTCGTCCGCCCGTTCGGGCTGCCGGTCCTCAGCCACACCGGCCGTTTCCACGAGAGCTGGGGGGACAACGCCGCCCTCAAGCCCCGGGCGGCGCTGCTCTACGAGACCACCCAGATGCTGAGCCACGGACTGACCGGCGGCGTCGGTGACGTACTGCACCCGCGCGGAGTGCCCTCGCGGGCGGCGTACGAGCTGATCGGCTCGGCCTACGGTCACATCCGGGCCTGCGAGCCGTTCCTCGACGGGGCCCGGGTCGTCAGCGAGGTGGCCGTGGTCGTCGACCCGGCTCTCGGCGACAACCCCGGCGCGAGCAACATCGGCGCGCTCCGGGCGCTCCAGCAGCTGCGCGCCCAGTTCGACATGGTCCCGCCGACCGCCGACCTGAGCGGGTACCGGGCCGTCGTGGTGCCGGAGAGCACCCCCGTCGACGACGCCCTGGCCGAGCGCCTGGGCGCGTACCGGCGGGCCGGCGGCGCCGTGCTGCTGGTCGGGCCCGCGCTGCTCAGGAACGGCACCGAGCCGACCCTGCCCGACCTCCCGGTCGAGGACCTGGCGCCGGCCCCGGCCGGCGAGGACTTCCTCTCCTGCGAGGGCGTGCCCGGCGTCCCGGAGGACTTCCCGGTCATCAGCCACGGCGCCCGGCTGACCGCCCGGGCGCTGCCCGGCGCCGACGTCCTGGCCCGGGTCGTGGCGCCCTACTTCCCGCGCTCCTGGGACCGCTTCTGCGGCCACTCCTACACTCCCCCGGCCGACCCGACCGACGAGGCGGCCGTCGTCGTCGGCGACGGGGTGGCGGCGGTGACCGTGTCCCTGCTGGAGGCCTTCCACGAGCACGGCCTGGAGGCGTACCGCCACCTGCTGGGCGCGGCCCTGGACCGGATCCTCCCGGACCCGCTCGTCCGCGCCGGCGGGCCGGTCCACCTGGAGACCACCGTGCAGCGCACCGCCACGGGCACCGTGCTGCACCTGGTCAGCTTCGTGCCGGCCCGTGAGACCCCGGAGCTCGACCTGGTGCACGACCCGTTCCCGCTGCTCGACGTCCCCGTCGCCCTCCGGCTCGCCACCGCGCCGCGCTCGGTGCGGCTGCAGCCCTCGGGGCAGGAGCTGCCCTGGCAGCACGACGGCGAGTACGTCCACGTGCGGGTCACCACCCCGGACGGGCACGCGATGGTCGTGGTCGAGCACGACTGACCGCGCGCCGGGCCCGGTGCACCAGCCTCTCGGTGTACCGGGCTCTCGGTGCACCGGGCCCCACCCGTCGGGCCTCGGGTCAGCCCACCGGGAGCAGGGTGGGGTCCGCCATGATCCGGCGGATCGTGGTCTGCGCCGCGCCCAGCACGGGTCCGCGCCGCCCCAGGGCGGACGGGCGCAGCGCCGCCGGGGCCCAGGGCCGGACGGTGACCCGCTCGGCGAGTTCGGCGCGGACGGAGGGCAGCAGCCACTCGGCCAGTTCGGCGTAGGTGCCGCCGAGGACGAGGCCGTCCGGGTCGATGAGTTCGACGGCGGACGCGAGGGCGAGGCCCAGGGCGCGGCCGGCCCGGTCCAGCGCCGCCAGGGTCGGGGCGTGCCCGGCACCCGCCCGCTCGGCCAGCAGGGCGACCGGGTCGCCGGCCGCCGGATCGCCGGCCGCCACGGAGCCGGCCGGGCCCGGGCAGGGCGGCGTGAGACCGGCCTCGCGCAGTACGGCCGCCTGGCCCGCGTACTGCTCCAGGCAGCCGCGCGCGCCGCAGGCGCACCGGATTCCGTCCGGGTGGACGGGGATGTGGCCGAGTTCGCCGGCGAAGCCGCGGGCGCCGCGGAACACCTGCCCGTCGATGACCAGGGCGGCACCGATCCCGGCGTCCGCGGAGACGTGCACGAAGGTCTCGACGGCCTGTTCGGCGTTCCAGTACTCGGCCAGGGCCCCGAGGTTGGCCTCGTTCTCCGGCTCGGGCGCGGTGTCCGGGTCGGGCCAGTGGTCGGCGACGCCGACGGTGTGCCAGCCCAGGTTGGGCGCGCGCTCGACCCGTCCGGCGGGTTCGTTCGGCACCACCCCGGGCACGGCCAGGACCCGGCCCTCGACGCTCAGCCCGAGGCCGCGGGCCTCGGCCTCCGCCGCGGCGGCCAGCTCGGCGGTCGCGGCCAGCACCTCCCCGGCCGGGCGGCCGGCGTTCGCCCGTTCCACCCGGCGCCACACCC
Organism: Kitasatospora xanthocidica; assembly: GCF_014656195.1. Classification (GTDB taxonomy): domain Bacteria; phylum Actinomycetota; class Actinomycetes; order Streptomycetales; family Streptomycetaceae; genus Kitasatospora; species Kitasatospora xanthocidica. The sequence goes on from NZ_BNBY01000021.1 coordinate 155,087, forward strand.
GGGGTTCGCCGCGCAGGTCCACGACGCACGCGGCGAGGTGGGTGACGCCGATCTCCAGGCCGAGGCCGGCCGGGCCCTGGTCGCGCACCGACAGCGCGCGTCCGGGGCGGCCGACCCGTCCGTCGGGCGCGGTCTCCGCCTCGGTCAGCGCGCCCCGGCCGATCAGTTCGTCGACCAGCGAGGAGACGGCCGCCCTGGTCAGGCCGACGCGGACGGCGACGTCCGCGCGGGACAGCGGGCGGGTGAGCGGGTTGTGCGCGGCGACCGCGCCGAGGACCACCGAGAGGTTGCGCCGCCGCATGTCCTGCTGCGACGCGGGCCCGTTGCCCTGGCTGTTCCTCGCTCTGCCGACCACTGTCACGCGCGCGCCCCTCCTACCGGTCCCCGGCCGGGGCTCCCTGCAAGGCCCCGGCCCGACGCAGGGTATCGCTGATCCGTTCGAGTGCGTCCGCGTCCCGCGCCACGGGCTCCAGCACCGGGCCGTCGGCGGTGCGCCAGCGGCGTGCCACCGCCTCGGCGGGCTCGCCGGTGAGCAGGGCGGCGGCCTGGGCGGCCGCGCCGAGCGCGACCAGCTCCTGCGCGGCGGGGATCCGGACGGCCCGGCCCGAGAGCCGCAGGACGGTCCGCTGCCAGGCCCGGCCGCGGGCGCCGCCGCCGATCAGCAGCAGCGGCTCGTCGCCCGCCGGGTCCTCGCCGCCCGCGCGCAGCACGTCGTCCAGCGCGGTGAGCAGGGCGTGGGCGGCGCCGTCGTAGGCGCCTTGGAGCAGCTCCCCCGGGGTGGTGTCGTGCCGGAGTCCGTGGACCAGGCCAGACGCGCCGGGCAGGTCGGGTGTGCGCTCGCCGTCCAGGTAGGGCAGGACCACCACGGTGCCGCCCTGCTCAACCTCCTCGCGCCCGCGTCCGAGCAGGGCGGCGACGCGGTCGACGGCGAGGGTGCAGTTGAGCGTGCAGGCGAGCGGCAGCCAGCCGCCCAGGGCGTCGGCGAAGCCGGCGACCGTCCCGCTCGCGTCCACCGGCCGCTTCCGGCCGACGGCGTAGACCGTCCCGGAGGTGCCGAGGCTGAGCACCGGCTGCCCGGGTCGCAGGCCCAGCCCGAGGGCGGCGGCCATGTTGTCGCCGGTCCCGGCGGCCACCAGGGCGCCCTCGCGCAGCGCCGTCCCGGGGCGGACCACGCCGGCCGGCGCGCCCGGCACCAGGACCTGGGGCAGCAGGGCCGGGTCGAGGCCGATGCGGTCGAGGATCTCCTTGTCGTAGCCGTCCGGCCCCCACCAACCGGTTCCCGAGGCGTCGCCGCGGTCGGTGACCGCCTCCCCGGTCAGCCGCTCGGTCAGGAAGTCGTGCGGGAGCCGGACGGCCGCGACGCGGTCGGCCGCGACCGGCTCGTTGGCGCGCAGCCAGGCCCACTTGGGGGCGGTGAAGGCGGCGGTCGGCAGGCTGCCGGTGCGCCGGACGATCTCCGCCGGGCCGATCCCGGCCCGCAGCGCGGCGGCCTGGGGGGCGGACCGGACGTCGTTCCACAGCAGCGCGGGGCGGACCGGTGCCCCGGCCGCGTCGAGGGTGACCAGGCCGTGCTGCTGGCCGCCGATCGAGACGGCGGCCGCGCGCTCGGCCCAGCCCGTCCCCGCGACGGCCTCCCCGAACGCCCGCCACCACTGCTCGGGGTCGCTCTCCCGGCCGGCTCCCTCGCTGACGGTGTGCGGGGCCCGGCCCTCGCCCAGCACCGTGCCCGTGTCGATGTCGACGGCGAGGGCCTTGGTGGACTGGGTGGAGCTGTCGACGCCGATCACGACACGCTGCTCAGCCATGCGTTCCTCCGATGGGGGTTCCTTCTGACGTCCCGGCATACTAATTTGTTGAGAGCCCTGACAAACACCCCCGCGCACCGATCCGGAGCCGCTCCATGTCCCACGACCCGCTCGCCCCCACCCCGGCGCACAAGTTCACCTTCGGCCTGTGGACCGTCGGCTGGCAGGGGCGCGACCCCTTCGGCGACGCGACCCGCCCCGCCCTCGACCCGGTCGAGACCGTGCAGCGGCTGGCCGGACTCGGCGCCTACGGCGTCACCTTCCACGACGACGACCTGATCCCCTTCGGCTCGGACGACGCCACCCGCGAGGAGACCGTCAAGCGCTTCCGCGCCGCGCTGGACGCCGCCGGGCTGAAGGTCCCGATGGCGACCACCAACCTGTTCACCCACCCCGTCTTCAAGGACGGCGCCTTCACCGCCAACGACCGCGACGTACGGCGCTACGCGCTGCGCAAGACGATCCGCAACATCGACCTGGCGGCGGAGCTCGGTGCCTCGGTCTACGTCGCCTGGGGCGGTCGCGAGGGCGCGGAGTCCGGTGCGGCCAAGGACGTGCGCACCGCGCTGGACCGGCTGAAGGAGGCCTTCGACCTGCTGGGCGAGTACGTCGAGCAGCAGGGCTACGACCTGCGGTTCGCGATCGAGCCCAAGCCCAACGAGCCGCGCGGCGACATCCTGCTGCCCACGGTCGGCCACGCCCTGGCGTTCATCAACGAGTTGGAGCGCCCCGAGCGGGTCGGCGTCAACCCGGAGGTGGGCCACGAGCAGATGGCCGGGCTCAACTTCCCGCACGGCATCGCCCAGGCCCTGTGGCACGACAAGCTGTTCCACATCGACCTCAACGGCCAGTCCGGCATCAAGTACGACCAGGACCTGCGCTTCGGCGCGGGAGACCTCCGGCAGGCCTTCTGGCTGGTCGACCTGCTGGAGTCGGCCGGCTACGACGGCCCCAAGCACTTCGACTTCAAGCCGCCGCGCACCGAGGACTTCGACGGCGTCTGGGCCTCGGCGGCCGGCTGCATGCGCAACTACCTGCTGCTGGCCGAGCGCTCCCGCGCCTTCCGGGCCGACCCGGAGGTGCAGGCCGCGCTGACCGCCTCCCGGCTGCCCGAACTGGCCCTCCCCACCGCCCAGGACGGCCTGGCCGGGCTGCTGGCGGACGGCTCCGCCTTCGAGGAGTTCGACGTCGACGCCGCCGCCCGGCGCGGCATGGCCTTCGAGCAGCTGGACCAGCTGGCCATGGAGCACCTCCTCGGCGCCCGCTGAGACCAACCGGTCACCCGACCCGGCGGGCCGCCCGTACAACCGGGCGGCCCGCGAAGGCGGCGTTACGCCACGCGCGCGGCGCGCCCGGGCGCCCGGCCGCGGCCCGAGGAGCCCTGCTGGCCCCGGCCGGCGGAGCCCTGCTGGTCGCGGCCGGTGGTGGTCCGGGTGTCGCCGGCGCCCCGGCCGGGGCCGCCACCGCGTCGGCCGCGCCCCGTGGACGGGCCGCGGCGCGGCCGCTCGACGACCGGGTCGGCGATCACGGTGGGAATGCCGGTGGGCACCCGGGCGCCGGTGATCCGGGCCAGGTCCTCGCCGCCGGCGCTGACCCTGGTGGTGACGGGGGTGATGGCGGCCGTCGTCATCATCCGGGCCATCCCGCGGCGCTGGTTGGGCAGCACCAGCGTGACGACGGTGCCGGACTCCCCGGCCCGGGCGGTGCGGCCGCCCCGGTGGAGGTAGTCCTTGTGGTCGCCCGGCGGGTCCAGGTTGACGACGAGGTCGAGCCCGTCGACGTGGATGCCGCGGGCCGCGACGTTGGTCGCGATCAGGGCCGTGACCTCGCCCGTACGGAACTGCTCCAGGGTGCGGGTGCGCTGCGGCTGGGACTTTCCGCCGTGCAGGGCGGCGGCCTTCACCCCGTTCGCGAGCAGGTCGTCCACCAGGCGGTCGGCGCCGTCCTTGGTGTCGATGAACATGATCACCCTGCCCTCGCGGGAGGCGATGTGGGCAATCGTGGCGTTCTTGTCGAAGTTCTGCACGTGCAGCACGTGGTGCTCCATGGTGCTGACCGCTCCCGCGGACGGGTCCACCGAGTGGGTGACCGGGTCCGAGAGGAAGCTCCGCACCAGGCGGTCGACGTTGCGGTCCAGGGTGGCGGAGAACAGCATGGTCTGCCCGCCCTCCGCGACCTGCCCGAGGAGCTCGGTCACCTGCGGCAGGAAGCCCATGTCGGCCATCTGGTCGGCCTCGTCGAGCACCGTGACGGCGACCCGGTCCAGCCGGCAGTCACCGCGCTGGATCAGGTCCTTGAGCCGCCCGGGGGTGGCCACCACGACCTCCGCCCCGCGGTTCAGCGCCCAGGCCTGGCGGCTGATCGACGTCCCGCCCACCACGCTCGTCATCCGCAGGCGCACCGCGTGGGCGTAGGGGGTGAGCGAGTCGGTGACCTGCTGCGCGAGCTCGCGGGTGGGGACCAGCACCAGGGCCAGCGGGCGGCCCGGCTCGGCCCGCTGCCCGGCGGTGCGGGCCAGCACGGCGAGGCCGAACGCGATGGTCTTGCCGGAGCCGGTCCGGCCCCGGCCGAGGACGTCACGGCCGGCCAGCGAGTTCGGCAGCGTCGCGGCCTGGATCGGGAACGGCTCCGTGACGCCCTGGCGGGTCAGCACCGACAGCAGCGCCTTCGGCATGTCCAGCTCGGCGAAGGAGGCCACGGGCGGCAGTGCCGGAGTGGTGCTCACCGGCATCGCGAACTCGCCCTGCGGGGAGCCACCCCCTCGCCCGCCCCGGCCGGAGGGGCGCCGGCCTCCGGCGGGCCGGTCACCGTAGAAGGACCCTCCACCGGACCGGGAGGCGGCGTTGTGGTGCGAGGAGCGACTGGAGCGGTTCATGCGGGAGACCTTCCTCGGGCGGCACGTCACGAGGAAGGCTCCTCGGCGCGGGGCGCCGGGCGGAGACCGCAAGGGAACGGGCCGGAAAATGTGACGGGCGGAGCGTGAACGGTGGAACCGTGCGGCACGCCGTCTGCGGTCGGCGCTCACCGCGGAAGGCGGGAGCGAACGGCCTCGAACCGTGAACTGTCACGGCAGGGCGCCGATCCGGACGCGGCGCTGTGCGTCTCGCGTGGGGATGGCCGCCGGTGGCGGAGCCATGGGGCCTGAGCGGCCGGGGGAAAGCGTCGTGGCGCCCACGCCGAGGGGCCCGCACCGGGCATGTGCGCGGTGCGGGCCCCTCGCTGTCAGGCGGGTGCCGTGGCAGTAGAACTACAGCGGGCGAATGTTCTCGGCCTGCGGGCCCTTCTGGCCCTGCGTGACGTCGAACTCGACCTTCTGGCCCTCGAGCAGCTCACGGAAGCCGTTGGCGTTGATGTTCGAGTAGTGGGCGAAGACGTCGGGGCCGCCACCCTCCTGCTCGATGAAGCCGAAGCCCTTCTCCGCGTTGAACCACTTCACAGTGCCATTAGCCATAAAGAAATCTCCTTCAAAGGGTTGTTCGAAGCCACGCACACCGCGGGCTTCGAGTCACCGCATGGAGCGCCCACCCGGGGAAGAGCCGGGAAACAAAAACGCGCCTGCAATACATCAGCAGGCGCACACAAAGTTCATGGGAACCACTACTGCAACTAAGTCGACTGTAGCAGGCCGCCGCCCGCCGCGGCGGGATGTTCCGCGCCCGGTTCCGCCGCGGCCGGCCCCCGGGGCAGCCGCTCCGGGCCGGGCGGACCGTGAACACGCGGCAGTGGCAGGCCCCTTGGGCGCGTGCCCGCGCCCCGGCGGGGACTTTCCGCGGGTTCGGCGCGCCCGCCCCGCCGGCGCGATTTTCACGGTCCGCGCCGGAAATTCCCTCCGCCGGACATTCCCGTGGAAGGCGCTCCTGGCCCGTATCGGCGGGATTGTGCGACCGTCGCCCCCGGCCCGGACCGGCGGTGAGAAAAGGGCGGGGCCCCGCGCGCCCGTGCGGGGGCACGCGAGGCCTCGCGTCGGGGCCGGCTCAGACCGGGAAGGGCAGGTCCCCGAGCGGGATGACGGACGTGCGGGTCTTCGTCGCGACCCGAGGAACGTGAAAGGGGGCGGCGGGCCCCTGCCGGCCCACCGCCCCCCGTTCCCCTCAGCGGGGCGTCCGCTTACTCCGCCGAGAAGCAGTAGACCGTCATCGACCGGAACACCTCGCCCGGGCGCAGGACGGTGGAGGGGTACTCGGGACGGTTCGGTGAGTCGGGGAAGTGCTGCGTCTCCAGCGCGATGCCCGCGTACGCGTGGTAGGGGCGGCCGGAGGGGCCGGTCAGCGAGCCGTCGAAGTGGCTGCCGGTGTAGACCTGGAGCCCCGGCTCCGTCGTCAGGCACTCGACCCGCCGGCCGCTGGCCGGGTGGCTCAGCACGGCGACCTTCCGGAACCCGTTCCCGGCGAGCACCCAGTTGTGGTCGAAGCCCGCGCCGGCCCGGCGGACCTGCGGGTCCGCGTCGGCGACGCGCTCGCCGATCACCGCCGGCTCGCGCAGGTCGAAGGGCGTGCCGGCGACCCGGGCGACCGGGCCGACCGGGATCAGCTCCCCGTCGACGGGCAGGTACCCGAGGGCCTCGACCCGCAGCAGGTGGTCGAGCACCGTTCCGCTGCCCTCGCCGGCCAGGTTGAAGTACGCGTGGTTGGCGAGGTTGACCACCGTCGGGGCGTCCGTGGTCGCCCGGTAGCCGATCCACAGGGCGCCGGCCGGGTCGAGCAGGTACGTCACCTCGACGGTGAGCGCCCCCGGGAACCCCTGGTCGCCGTCGGGGCTGTGCAGCCGCAGCCGGACCCCGGCCCGCCGTCCCTCCCGGACGGGAGTGCCCTCCCAGAGCCGGGTGGCGAAGCCGTCCGGGCCGCCGTGCAGGGTGTGCCCGGTGGCCTGGGTCGCCAGCCGGTGCGTCGTGCTGTCGAGCGGCAGCAGGCCGTCGGCGATCCGGTTGGCGTACCGGCCGACCGTGGCACCGAGGTAGGCGGCGTCGCCGAGCAGGTCCCCGACGTCCTCGCAGCCGAGGACGACGTTCGCCCGCCGGCCGTGCCGGTCCGGCGCGTGCAGGGCCTGGAGGCGGGCCCCCAGGTCGAGCACCTCCACCGTCAGGCCGTCCGGCGAGCCGATGATCCAGCGGGTGACGGGCCGCCCGTCCGGGAGGGTGGCGGCGGCATCCTGGCAGACCGACAGTTCACCCTGGGAAACGAGTGCTTCTTCCGGCACGGGGTTGCTCCGTTCCTCGGGGACCGTGGACTGCGGGACTGGGGACTGCGCGGGACCGCGGCACTGCGGGCATCGGTCGGGCGGCCGGCACCGGTGACGCCCGCC
>NZ_BNBY01000022.1:0-24959 GCF_014656195.1 Kitasatospora xanthocidica
GACGCCGCCGAACAATCATTCCAAAAAGCCCCATCCGGATCCCGGATGGGGCTTTTTGCGTTACCCTCTGCCAATGCAGAACCTGACCCTCACCTGGCAGTCGGCCGGGGGCGCCGCCGCCGGCCTCTACGCGGGCGCGTACGTCGCGTCGAGGGTTCGGAAGCCGGGGCTGACGGCGTTGCTGCGGGAGGCCGGCACGCTGCTGGCGCTCTTCGCGCTGTGGCAGCTGGTCGGGCACCTGTCGGTGATGAGCGCGGACCACGCGCTGGACCGGGCGGACTGGATCCACCACACCGAGCAGGTGATCGGGTTGCCGGACGAGGCGTCCTGGCAGGCGGCGGTGACGCCGTACCCGGTGCTTGTGCGGCTGGCGAACTACTACTACGCGGTCATGCACTTCGCGGTGATGCTCGGCGTCCTGCTCTGGGTGTTCGTGCGGCACCGCCAGCGGTACGCGTGGGTGCGGAACACGGTGGTGATCACGACCGCGGTCTGTCTGCTGGTGCAGTTCATCCCGGTGGCGCCGCCCCGGATGCTGCCGGGGAGCGGTTTCGTCGACGTGGCCGCGCAGTACGGGCAGTCGGTGTACGGGGGCGCGATGGGCGGCGTCGTGGTGGCGGACCAGCTGTCGGCGATGCCCTCGGTGCACGTGGCCTGGTGCGTGCTGGCCGCGGTCGCGGTGATCCGGGTGTCCCGGAGTTCGCTGCGGTGGGCCGTGGTGCTGCATCCGGTGTTGACGGTCGCGGTGGTCGTGGTGACGGCCAACCACTTCTGGGCGGACGGCATCGTCGCCGTGGCGATCCTCCTGTTCGCCTACGCAGTCCTGGCGCTGGCGGCACGCCGACGGGGCCGGGTCTCCGTCGGGACGGAGACCCGGCCCCGCACCGCCGATGAGCGGTTGGAGCAGGTCGGTTGAGCCTCGGTCGAGCTGGCGGTCGAGCCGTCAGCGACTCAGCCGTCAGCGTCTCACTTGACCGGTAGGGCGAGCTTTCCCCAGGCGCCGTTGCTCAGCGCGGAGGTGGCCCAGTACCAGGCGGCGAGCCCGGAGGCGGCCGCGACCCAGCCGGCGAGCTTGGCCAGGCCGCCGTAGCCGCCGAAGGTGGCGATGGCGGACAGGAGCAGGGAGAGCGTCAGCAGGCCGTAGACGGCGCGGCTGAGCAGGCCCGCGCCCCAACTCGCCGCGGTGAGGGTGAGGGCGAGCAGGGCCCACAGGAGCAGGAACAGTCCGGCGGCGTTCTTGCCCGCTCCGCCGGCGGCGGACCAGGTCGCCCAGAAGGCGCCGAGGGTGGTGAACGCGGTTCCGGTGAAGCCCTCGCCGCCGCGGAGCTGCCAGAGGCCCGCGATGAAGAGGGTGACGCCGCCGAGCAGGTGGGCGAGGTGGGCCGCGTCCCCGACGCCGGCGCCGTGCAGGATGCCGGTGGAGAGCAGGCCGTAGGCGAGCAGTGTCAGGCCGAGGGCGAGGTAGCCGAGGTTACCCGCGTCGGCTCCGGTGGAGCGGGCGTTCGTTGCCCCGGTAGCGTCATTGCTCACCGGAGGCTCCTTTCACTCTGGGCGCGCGCAGGGCGCAGTAACGCTGTGGTGTGGTTCCGATGGGTGGATGCGCGCGACCGCGCCGAGGACGCACGGCTGTGAGCGTGCGTGGGCTGCGGTCGGAAGTGATGGGCCAGCGGAGAGCCCGCTGGTCACGTCCCCGCCGGGTGGATTTCCCGGTGGGATCGGTCTACCCGGCGTCGGGCGCTTGTACCCTTGTGAAGATAACAATTTGTGACTGCGTCAGCTGTGGAACGCTCACGGCTGGCGCTGGTTGGGCACCCGCAGGGTCAGGATCGCCATGTCGTCGGAGGGCGGCTCGGGGGCGAAGCGCTCGACGGCGCGCTGGACGCGGGCCGCGACGGCGCCGGCGGTCAGGCCGGTGCAGCCGGTGAGCACCTCGGCGAGGCCGTCGTCGCCCAGCATCCGGCGGCCCTCCCGGCGTTCGGTGACGCCGTCGGTGACGCAGAGCAGGACCTCGCCCGGGGAGAGCACCAGGTGCTCGGCGGTGAGGTCGAGGTCGTCCATGACGCCGAGCAGCGGCTGCGGGGTGGCGGCGCGGTCGACCCGGCCGTCGGTGCGCAGCCGCAGCGGCAGCGGGTGGCCGGCGCAGACCAGGGAGAGCTCGGTGCTGCCGTCCGGGCGGGGCGTCAACTCGCCGTAGAGCAGGGTGAGGAAGCGGCTGCGCGCACCCTCGTCCAGGATGGCCGCGTTGAGGCGGCGGAGCACCTGCGGGGCGTCGAGGCCCTCGCGGGCGAGCAGGCGCAGCGAGTGCCGGGCCAGGCCGGTGACCGAGGCGGCCTCGGGGCCGGTGCCGCAGACGTCGCCGATGGCGAAGCCGTAGGTGCCCTCGCGGATGGTGAACAGGTCGTAGAAGTCCCCGCCGACCTCGTTGCCCTCGCCGGCGGCCTGGTAGTAGACGTCCACCTCGACGCCGGGGATCTCCGGCAGGTCCGGCGGGAGCAGGCTGCGCTGCAGGGCCTGGCTGGTGGCGGTGCGCTCGGAGTAGAGGCGGGAGTTGTCCAGGGCGAGGGCGGCGCGGCGGGAGAGGTCCTCGGCGAGTTCGAGGATCTCCTGGCGGAAGCGGACGCCGGACGGGACGCCCAGCGCCAGCAGGCCGATGACCCGGTTGCGGGCGGTCAGCGCGATGACGACGGTCTCGCCCAGCAGACCGGCGAGTTCGGGGCTGTCGGTGAGGCCGCCGGCCTCGGCGGTCTCGGCCGGTGCCCGCCAGAAGCGGACGCCGTGGGTCGGGCCGGCCTCCGGGACGGGGGTCTTGTCGAGCAGGTCGCGCAGCGGGTCGATGCGGTCCTCGTCCTCGTGCAGGACGAAGGCGAGCCGGGCCGGGGAGGTGTGGTCGGCCGTGGTGTAGAGCGCGCACCAGGAGGCGAGGGTGGGGACGGCCATCTGGGCCATCAGGGCGAGGGTCTGCTCGTGTTCGAGGGTGCCGGCCAGCAGGTCGGAGGCCTCGACGAGGAAGGAGAGCGAGCCCCGGCGCAGCCGTTCGAGCTCGGTCAGCCGGGTGCTCTCGACCGCGAGGGCGACCCGGTCGGCGGCGAACTGCAGGCGCAGCGCGTCCTCGTTGTCGTAGCGGCCGGGGGCGGTGGCGGCGATGCCGAGCGAGCCGATCAGGCGGCCCTCGACCTTGAGCGGCACGGTCAGCAGGGAGCGCATGCCGCTGTCGGAGAGCAGGGGCAGGCCGGTGGGGCGGGCGGAGAGGTCCTCGTGGACGGAGGGCAGCCGGGCGGAGTGGTAGCGGCTGCCGGTCTCGACCGGGAAGCGGGTGTGCCGGCGGTGCCCGGAGGTGAGGCCGGTGGCGGCGCGGACCTCGAACTCGGTCTCGTCCTCGGTGGTGAGCAGCAGGTACGCGGCGTCGCCGTCGAGCAGGTCGCGGGCGCGTTCGACGGTGCGCTGCAGCAGGGTGTCGAGGTCGTCGGTGGCGACCGGGCCGGCCAGCAGGTCGAGCCGGGGGCCGGCCTGGTCGGGGCGCTCGCCGGGCAGGGCGCGGGCGGGGGAGCGCAGCACGGCGCGGTCGGGTTCGAGGACGAGCAGGCAGAGCGTGGAGGGGACGCCCTCGGTGTCGCGGACCCGGACCTGGACGCCGTACACCTCGACCTCCTGGCCGTCCTGGCGGCGGATCCCGTAGCCGCCCTCCCAGCGGGCCATCCGCAGGGTGTCGGCGAGGCCGGGGCCGCGGCCGGGGGACTGCGGCCAGACGGCCAGGTCGGCCCAGGGGCGGCCGAGGACGGTGGCGGCGGGGTACCGGAAGAGGGCTTCGGCGTCCGGGTTCCAGGCCAGGACGCGGCCGTCCTCGTCGAGTTGGACGACGGCGACGTGCACCGGGCCGGGGCCGCTCGGCAGGTCGCTGCCCGGGGTGGCGGGAACGGCGTAGCGGGTGCCGACCACCTGTGCGGGCAGCAGGAGGCGGAACCAGACGGTCTTGCGGCCGGCCCCGTACTCGACGCCCCACCGTTCGGCGAGGGCGGAGCACATCAGCAGTCCGCGGCCGCCCTCGCCGTCGGGGTCGGCGTAGCGGTCGGAGGCGGTGACGGGTCCGTCGCCGAGGGAGGGCAGGCCGCGTTCCGGGTGGTGGTCGGTGACCTCGATCCGGACGGTCTCCTCCTCGCGCAGGCAGCAGACCTCGGCGGCGGTGCCGGCGTGCACGACGGCGTTGGTGACCAGCTCGCTGACCAGGACGACCGCGTCGTCGACGACCTCGGGCAGGCCCCAGCCGAGCAGCGCGTCCCGGACGAAGCCCCGGGCGGCGGCCGCGGACCGGCCGTCGGGGTCGAACGTGGCGGCTGCGCGTGCGGTGACCACGTTGCCACTTCTCCTCTGCTGCTCTGGCCCTGGCTGTCCGGGGTGCGGCGACTTCCCCGTACGCGCCGCCGGGGGGTGAGCGGCGGCGCTGGGTCGGGTCGTGGCCCGGTGCAGCGCTCCACCCTACTTTCCGCTTGGTTCCCCGTGGGGGCGGGGCGCCGAAACAGGCACCTGAGGGTGATTCTGCCCACCTGTTTCGGACGGTGCGGTACCAACCGTGCGCAACCGGCCGTGCACCGGGCGCAGGTGCTGCCAGACTGGGGGGTCCGCGATGACCGGTACGAGCAGTACGGTCGTGTGGGTGCCGGCGCGCCGAAGGCCGCCGGTACGCAGCCCAGCCGGGCCGGTGCCCGGGCGCGTGCCGGGCCCGGCACGGGCGGCCACCGGACGGTTCACGATGTGGGAGGGGCCCGTTGAGTTCGGCCACCAAGGACGCAACCGGTACGACGCCGCCCGCTCAGCGCGGCGGCCGCTCCGGGACCGCGCCGCGGAACGCGGCCGGCCGGCGAGCGAGCCACAACCGTGGCGCGGAGCCCGCCGACCTGCGCAAGCTGCTGTCCGCGCTGACCGCGATGCGGGACGGGAACTTCCGCCGCCGGCTGACCGTGCCGGGTGACGGACCGCTGGCGGAGATCGCCGCGGTGTTCAACGAGGTCGCCGAGCGCAACCAGCACCTGACCGGCGAACTGGCGCGGGTGCGGCGCGCGGTGGGCCGCGAGGGCCGGCTGAACGAGCGGCTGGAGACCGGCGCGGGCGAGGGCGCCTGGATGGCGGCGGTCGACAACTGCAACGCGCTGATCGACGACCTGGCCCGGCCGATGGCCGACGTGGGCCGGGTGCTGACCTCGATCGCCGAGGGCGACCTGGACCAGAAGATGGAGCTGCGCTCGCTGCACGGCAACGGGGTGAGCCACCCGCTGCGCGGCGAGTACCTGAGGATCGGGCGGACCGTCAACGGGCTGGTGGACCAGCTCTCGGAGTTCACCGACGAGGTGACCCGGGTGGCCCGCGAGGTCGGCACCGAGGGCAAGCTCGGCGGCCAGGCCAAGGTCCGCAGCGTGTCGGGCAGTTGGAAGGACCTGGCGGACTCGGTCAACACCATGGCCGGGCGGCTGACCGCGCAGGTGCGCAACATCGCCCAGGTGACCACCGCGGTGGCCAAGGGCGACCTGTCCCGCAAGGTCACCGTCGAGGTGGCCGGCGAGATGCTGGAGCTGAAGAACACCGTCAACACGATGGTGGACCAGCTGAACGGCTTCGCCGCGCAGGTCACCACGGTGGCCAGGGACGTGGGGACGGAGGGCCGGCTGGGCGGCCAGGCGCAGGTGCCGGGCGTGGCCGGGGTGTGGCGGGACCTCACCGACTCGGTGAACTTCATGGCCGACAACCTGACCGGCCAGGTCCGCAACATCGCCCAGGTGACCACGGCGGTGGCGCGCGGGGACCTCTCGCAGAAGATCGAGGTGGACGCGCGCGGCGAGATGCTGGAGCTGAAGAACACCATCAACACGATGGTCGACCAGCTCTCCGGCTTCGCCGAGCAGGTGACCAGGGTGGCCCGTCAGGTGGGCACCGAGGGCCGGCTGGGCGGCCAGGCGCAGGTGCCCTGGGCGGCCGGGGTGTGGCGGGACCTGACCGACAACGTCAACTTCATGGCGAACAACCTCACCGATCAGGTGCGCAACATCGCCCAGGTGACGACCGCGGTGGCCAAGGGCGACCTGTCGCAGAAGATCCAGGTGGACGCGCGCGGGGAGATCCTGGAGCTGAAGAACACCATCAACACGATGGTGGACCAGCTGGGCGCCTTCGCGGACGAGGTCACCAGGGTGGCCCGGGACGTCGGCACCGAGGGCATCCTCGGCGGCCAGGCCAGCGTGCCCGGGGTGGCCGGCATCTGGAAGGACCTGACCAACTCCGTCAACCTGATGGCCAACAACCTGACCAGTCAGGTCCGCAGCATCGCCGAGGTGACCACGGCGGTGGCGCGCGGCGACGTGTCGAAGAAGATCACCGTCGACGCCCGGGGCGAGATCCTGGAGCTGGTGACGACCGTCAACACCATGGTCGACCAGCTGTCGGCCTTCGCCGACGAGGTGACCCGGGTGGCCCGCGAGGTGGGCACCGAGGGGATCCTGGGCGGCCAGGCGCGGGTGCGCGGGGTGTCGGGCATCTGGAAGGACCTGACCGACAACGTCAACTTCATGGCGTCCAACCTGACCGGCCAGGTGCGCAACATCGCCGAGGTGGCCGGCGCGGTGGCCCGCGGCGACCTCTCCAAGAAGATCTCCATCGACGCGCAGGGCGAGGTGGCGGCGCTCGCCGGGACCCTCAACACCATGGTCGACCAGCTCTCCTCCTTCGCGGTGGAGGTGACCCGGGTGGCCCGCGAGGTGGGCACCGACGGCACCCTGGGCGGCCAGGCGAGCGTGCCGGGCGTGGCCGGCATCTGGAAGGACCTGACCGACAACGTCAACCTGATGGCCAACAACCTCACCGGCCAGGTGCGGAACATCGCGCTGGTGATCACCGCGGTGGCCCGCGGCGACCTCTCGCAGAAGATCGACGTCGACGCGAGCGGCGAGATCCTCCAGCTCAAGACCAGCATCAACACCATGGTCGACCAGCTCTCCGCGTTCGCCGACGAGGTCACCCGGGTCGCCCGCGAGGTGGGCACCGACGGACGCCTCGGCGGCCAGGCCCGGGTGCCCGGGGTGGACGGCACCTGGCAGGACCTGACCGAGTCGGTGAACGAACTGGCCAACAACCTGACCCGGCAGGTGCGCGCGATCGCCCAGGTCGCCACCGCGGTGACCAGGGGCGACCTGAGCCTGCGGATCGACGTGGACGCCGCCGGCGAGCTCGACGAGCTCAAGGACAACATCAACCAGATGATCGCCAACCTGCGCGAGACCACCCGCACCAACCAGGAGCAGGACTGGCTCAAGACCAACCTGGCCCGGATCTCCGGCCTGCTCCAGGGCCGCCGGGACCTGGAGGCGGTCGCGTCGCTGATCATGACCGAGCTGACCCCGGTGGTCTCCGCCCAGCACGGCGCCTTCTTCCTCGCCCAGCCGGCCGGCCGCACCGCCGAGCTGATCACCGAGGACGACGACGAGAACGACACCGTGCTGCGGCTGATCGGCAGCTACGGCTACCAGCGGCGGGCGATGCCGACCACCTTCCGCCCCGGCGAGTCGCTGATCGGCCAGGCCGCGGTGGAGAAGCGGGCGATCATCCTCAAGGAGGCGCCGCCCGGGTACCTCAAGATCGCCTCCGGTCTCGGCGAGGCCTCCCCGGCCCACATCGTGGTGCTGCCGGTGCTGTTCGAGGGCCGGCTGCTCGGGGTGATCGAGCTGGCCACCTTCAGCTCCTTCACCACCGTCGCGCTGGACTTCCTGAACCAGATCGCCGACCTGATCGGCGTCACCGTCAACACCATCAGCGTCAACACCAAGACCGAGGGCCTGCTGCTGGAGTCCCAGCGGCTCACCGCGGAACTCTCCATGCGGTCGGCGGAGTTGGAGGCGCGCCAGGAGGAACTGGAGCGCACCAACGAGGAGTTGCAGGAGAAGGCCGAGCAACTCGCCCAGCAGAACCGCGACATCGAGATCAAGAACAGCGAGATCGAAGAGGCCCGGCAGGTCCTGGAGGAGCGCGCCGAACAGCTCGCCCTGGCCTCCCGGTACAAGAGCGAGTTCCTCGCCAACATGTCGCACGAGCTGCGCACCCCGCTCAACTCGCTGCTGATCCTGGCCAAGCTGCTCTCCGACAACAACGAGGGCAACCTCTCGCCGAAGCAGGTCGAGTTCGCCGACACCATCCACGGCGCCGGCTCCGACCTGCTCCAGCTGATCAACGACATCCTCGACCTCTCCAAGGTCGAGGCCGGGAAGATGGACGTCCGCCCGGCCCGGATCGCCCTGGTCCAGCTGGTCGACTACGTGGAGGCCACCTTCCAGCCGGTCGCGCTGGACAAGAACCTGGACTTCGCCGTCCGGGTCTCGCCCGCCCTGCCGGTCACCCTGCACACCGACGAGCAGCGGCTCCAGCAGGTGCTGCGCAACCTGATCTCCAACGCGGTGAAGTTCACCGACGCCGGGGCCGTGGACTTCTCGATCCGCCCGGCCGGCCAGGAGGTCCCGCAGCACGTGCGGGAGCGGCTGCTGGAGTCCGGCTCGATCCAGGGCCCGGACGACGGGCTGATCGCCTTCTCGGTCTCCGACACCGGCATCGGCATCCCCGACAACAAGCTGCGGGAGATCTTCGAGGCGTTCAAGCAGGCCGACGGCACCACCAGCCGCAAGTACGGCGGCACCGGCCTCGGCCTGTCGATCAGCCGGGAGATCGCCCGGCTGCTCGGCGGCGAGATCCACGCCGAGAGCGAGCTGGGCAAGGGCTCCACGTTCACGCTCTACCTGCCGCTGCGCACCGAGGCCCCGGACCCCGCCGGGGAGCCGCGCCCGGGCGAGCGCCTGGCCGGGTCGAACGCCCAGGCGCCGCGCGCCTCGGTCGGCGTGACCCCGGTGGGCCTCCCGGTGCCGGTCGGGGAGAACCCGGCCGACCACTGGGCCCAGGAGGTCCGCGAGCTGGCGGAGGAGCGCCGCCGCGGCGCCGTGGAGCGCCGGCGCAGCGCGGCACTGGAGAGCGCCGCCGGGCCGCGGCCGGTGGAGCCGGTGCGGCCCCGGCCGGTCAACGGCGACCGGCGCTTCGACGGCCAGCAGGTGCTGATCGTGGACGACGACGTCCGCAACGTGTTCGCGCTCACCAGCGTGCTGGAGCAGCACGGCCTGACCGTCCTGTACGCCGAGAACGGCCGCGAGGGCATCGAGATGCTGGAGCAGCACGAGAACGTGGCGCTGGTCCTGATGGACATCATGATGCCGGAGATGGACGGCTACGCGACCACCGAGGCGATCCGCCGGATGCCCCAGTTCGCCGGTCTGCCGATCATCGCGCTGACCGCCAAGGCGATGAAGGGCGACCGGGAGAAGTCGCTGGAGGCGGGCGCGACCGACCACATCACCAAGCCGGTGGAGACCGACCACCTGTTGTCGGTGATGCACGAGTGGCTGAGCGGGGACCGCGCGTGAACGGGCGTACCGGGGCGGGCGCGTGGCGGCCCGGGGAGGCGTGAACCCCGGGCCGGCCCCCGCGGTTCACGCCTGCCGGTCGGTCGGTTTGCTGGCGGTCGGCCCCGGGAACCCGGTAGGGTCACCGATCGTTGCGAACAGTGACCGGATGACGACGCCCTGCTGAGCGTGCGCCGGAGCACTGGCCGCGCGCCGCTCCGGATCGGGTCCCGACGGGGCGATGTGCCGGGCGAGGGGGTGCGGCTAGCATGACCGGGGTAGCGGTGGGCGGTACGCGGGTGCCTGCACCGGCGAGCAGGCAGGCGACAGGAGGGCGGGCCCTGATGCAGAAGGCGAAGATCCTCCTGGTCGACGACCGACCGGAGAACCTGCTGGCGCTGGAGGCGATCCTCTCCGCGCTGGACCAGACGCTGGTGCGCGCCGCCTCCGGCGAGGAGGCGCTCAAGGCGCTGCTCACCGACGACTTCGCGGTGATCCTGCTGGACGTCCAGATGCCCGGGATGGACGGCTTCGAGACGGCCGCCCACATCAAGCGCCGCGAGCGCACCCGGGACATCCCGATCATCTTCCTGACCGCGCTCAACCACGGCCCGCACCACACCTTCCGCGGCTACGCGGCCGGGGCCGTGGACTACATCTCCAAGCCCTTCGACCCGTGGGTGCTGCGCGCCAAGGTCTCCGTCTTCGTCGACCTGTACGTCAAGAACTGCCAGCTGAAGGAGCAGGCCGCGCTGCTGCGGCTGCAGCTGGAGTCGGGCGGCGGCGAGTCGGCCCTCGGCGGGGCGCTGCTGGGCGAGCTGTCCGCGCGGCTGGCGGCGGTCGAGGAGCAGGCGGAGGCGCTCGGCAAGCAGCTGGACGGGGTCGAGGACGCCGGGGTGGCGGCGACCGCCGCGCACCTGGAGCGCAAGCTCGTGGGGCTGCGCCGGGCGTTGGACGCGATGCGCCCCGGAAGCTCCTGATCCGCTGCCCCGCGTTCACCCGTACGGGTGGTCCGGGTGCGGCGGCCGGGTGAATCCCGGTCAGCGTGACGGTGTGTCTGCGACACGTCCGGGCGGCCCGGCTCCGGCGCATGTGCACCCGTGGTCCACACCGGTAGGCTGCTGACCCATGGCCACTCGCACGCCCGGGAACGCAGCACGTAAGACGAGTCCGGGACCGTCCAAGAAGGCCGCGGCGAAAGCCCCGGGCAAGCCGCCCGCGAAGAAGGCGGCGGCGAAGAAGGCGGCTCCCGCGAAGAGGACGGCGGCCAAGTCGGCCGCGCCGTCCGCACCGCCGTCCAGGTCGGTGCTGATGGGTGCCCTCAACGCGATCGCCAGCCCGGTCGCCGCGATCTTCCGGGGCTTCGGCGACGGGGCCAAGAACCTCGACCCGGCCCACCGCAAGGACGGCGTGGGCCTGCTGCTGTTCGCGCTCGCGCTGGTGACCGCCGCCGGCACCTGGTTCAGTCCGCAGGGCTGGCTGGGCGAGGCGGCCACCGCCGTGGTGTCCGGGCTGTTCGGCCGGCTCGACGTGCTGGTGCCGTTCCTGCTGGCCGCGATCGCGATCCGGCTCTGGCGCCACCCGGAGCTGCCGGAGGCCAACGGGCGGATCGTGATCGGGCTGAGCGCGCTGCTGGTCGGCGTCCTCGGCCTGGTCCACATCGGCTGCGGCGCACCCATGATGGGCAGCGGCGCCTCCCGGATAAGGTCGGCCGGCGGCATCATCGGCTGGGCCGCGTCCACCCCGATGATGGCCGCCGCCGGGCCGGCGCTCGCCGTGCCGCTGCTCCTGCTGCTGGCCTTCTTCGGCCTGCTGGTGGTCACCGCCACCCCGGTCAACCGCATCGGCGAGCGGATCCGGGGCATCGGGATACGGCTCGGCGTGGTCGAGCCCGGGCCGGAGGACGAGCTGCGCCGGGGGCGCACGCCGGAGCGCGAGCTGTCCACCGAACCGCCGGAGGACGCCGACCCCGACGCGCTGCCGTTCACCGTGGACACCGGTGGTGACGGCCCGACGGACGAGGTGGCCGCCCGCCGGCGCCGCCGCCGGCGCGGGACGGGCGACGCGGAGGACCCGGCGGAGGCCGTCCGGGTCTCCCTGGACAAGGAGCCGCTGGACCCGTACGCCACCCGCGACCTGGCCGCCGGCGCGGCCGCCGACCTGGACGGCGCGCTGGTCTACGGCGTGCCCGCCTCCTCCGCCGTGGCGGACATGATGCACCAGGTCCAGGACTACACCGCCGTGCCCGAGGAGCCCGCCGTCCCGGCCGCCCGCAGCGGCGGCCCCGGCGCCCCCGAGGAGCACGGCCCGGCGCCGGTGCGGATGGAGCAGCTCCAGCTCGGCGAGGGCGTCACCTACGCGCTGCCCCCGCTCGACCTGCTGGAGCGCGGCGGCCCGGCCAAGGCCCGCAGCGCGCTCAACGACGAGGTGGTCGCCCAGCTCACCAGCACCTTCTCCGAGTTCAAGGTGGACGCCCGGGTCACCGGCTTCACCCGGGGGCCGACGGTCACCCGCTACGAGGTCGAGCTCGGCCCGGCCGTCAAGGTGGAGCGGATCACCGCGCTCGCCAAGAACATCGCGTACGCCGTGGCCAGCCCGGACGTGCGGATCATCAGCCCGATCCCGGGCAAGTCCGCGGTCGGCATCGAGATCCCCAACCGGGACCGCGAGATGGTCAACCTCGGCGACCTGCTGCGCTCGCGCACGGCCGCCGAGGACACCCACCCGATGGTCGTCGGCATGGGCAAGGACGTCGAGGGCCACAGCGTGATGGCCAACCTCGCCAAGATGCCGCACATCCTGGTGGCCGGCGCGACCGGCGCGGGCAAGTCGTCCTGCATCAACTGCCTGATCACCTCGATCCTCGCCCGGGCCACCCCGGACGAGGTGCGGATGGTGCTGGTCGACCCCAAGCGGGTCGAGCTGACCGCCTACGAGGGCATCCCGCACCTGATCACGCCGATCATCACCAACCCCAAGAAGGCCGCCGAGGCCCTCCAGTGGGTGGTGCGCGAGATGGACATGCGCTACGACGACCTCGCGGCGTACGGCTTCCGGCACGTGGACGACTTCAACGCGGCGGTGCGGGCCGGCACCGTCACCCCGCCGCTCGGCAGCGAGCGGGAGCTGCGGCCGTACCCGTACCTGCTGGTGATCGTCGACGAGCTGGCCGACCTGATGATGGTCGCGCCGCGCGACGTCGAGGACTCGGTGGTCCGGATCACCCAGCTGGCCCGCGCGGCCGGCATCCACCTGGTGCTCGCCACCCAGCGGCCCTCGGTGGACGTGGTCACCGGTCTGATCAAGGCCAACGTGCCGTCCCGGCTGGCCTTCGCGACCTCCGCGATGGCCGACTCCCGGGTCATCCTGGACCAGCCCGGCGCGGAGAAGCTGATCGGCAAGGGCGACGCGCTCTTCCTGCCGATGGGGGCCAGCAAGCCGATCCGGATGCAGGGCGCGTTCGTCACCGAGGCGGAGATCGCCAAGGTGGTGCAGCACTGCAAGGACCAGCTGACCGCCGTCTACCGGGACGACGTCACGGTCGGCGGCGGGCCGAAGAAGGAGATCGACGAGGAGATCGGCGACGACCTGGACCTGCTGATCCAGGCGGCCGAGCTGGTCGTCTCCACCCAGTTCGGCTCGACCTCGATGCTCCAGCGCAAGCTCCGGGTCGGCTTCGCCAAGGCGGGCCGGCTGATGGACCTGATGGAGTCGCGGGGGATCGTCGGCCCCAGCGAGGGCTCCAAGGCCCGCGACGTCCTGGTCAAGCCGGACGAGCTGGACGGGGTGCTGGTGACCCTGCGGGGCTGAGGGCGGGCCCGCGGGGCCGAGGGTGAGCCTGCGGAGCCGGGGCGGCCCGGCGGGCCCGGTGGACCGGTCGTCCGGCGCCCCCGCGGGCCGGACGAACCCGTGTCCCGGACGAGGTGTCACTCGTTCGGAGGAGGGTAGGCGCGGAGTGGGGAACCGAACGTCCGCGCACCGCGTCACAGGCCGGAAAGCGAAGATCGGGTCCCCAGCGTGCGGCTCCGCTGACGACCGTTCAGTCGGGTGCCGGACCCCGGTCGGACCGGGTGTGCGCATTCGGGCCCGTTCCGCTTGAGAAACGATCCGCCCACGCCCCTAGACTGTTCCCCAGCAGGTGGCCATCCGCTCGAAAGGCGTGCCCCGTGACCATCGGCAAGTCCACCGACCGCGAGAACACCCCGTCGTCCGTCGAGCCGACCGACGACGCGGTGCAGGCGGCCGATGCCCCGAGCATCGGCCGGGTGCTGTCCGCCGCCCGGATCGACGCGGGACTCACGGTGGACCAGGTGAGTACCGCCACCCGCGTCCGGGTGCCGATCGTCCATGCCGTCGAGGAGGACGACTTCGGCCGCTGCGGAGGCGACTTCTACGCCCGCGGGCACATCCGGCTCATCGCCCGCGCCGTCGGCGTCGACGGCGCGGAGCTGGTCGCCCGCTACGACGCCGCGCACGGCGGCTCGCCGGCCGCCAAGCGTCCGGCGAGCGCCCTGATCGACAACGGCCCGATCAAGGTGCCCAGCCGCGGCCGGCCGAACTGGGCGGCCGCCATGGTCGCCGCGATCGTCGCGGTGGTCGCCCTGATCGGCTTCAACCTGGTCAGCGGCAAGGGCGGGCACGGCACCACCGGCTCCGCCAGCGCGCCGCTGCCCAGCGGCTCCGGCACCGGCTCGGTGGCCCCCGCCGCCTCGCCCGCCGTCCAGCCGCCGGCGCCCGCCCCGAGCGCCGCCGCGATCGCCGCCGTCCCGGCCGACAAGGTCACCGTGAAGCTGGTCGCCGAGGGCACCAGCTGGGTCTCGGCGATGAACAGCAACGGCAAGTCGCTGTTCCAGAACAACATCAGCGACGGCCAGGACCAGACCTTCACCGACCCCAAGCAGATCAAGCTGGTGCTGGGCAACGGCGGGGCCGTGCACGCGTACGTCAACGGCAAGGACCTCGGCCTCCTCGGCAAGGACGGGCAGGTGGTGCACGTCACGTACACCCCCGGGGACCCGCAGGCTGGCTGACCACAGGGGCCGCACAGGCCCGGTGATGATCAGCTGATCCGAGGCGCGCGGCCTCCGGGGCGAACGGCACCGGAGGCCGCGCGTTAATCTTGGGCCTATGCCTGAACGCCGTACTGTCGCCCTTGTCACGCTCGGATGCGCCCGCAACGAGGTGGACTCCGAGGAACTCGCCGGGCGACTGGAGGCGGACGGCTGGTCGCTCGTCGACGACGCCGCCGAAGCGGACGTCGCCGTCGTCAACACCTGCGGCTTCGTCGAGGCCGCCAAGAAGGACTCCGTGGACGCCCTGCTGGAGGCCAACGACCTCAAGGGGCACGGCCGCACCCAGGCCGTCGTCGCGGTCGGCTGCATGGCCGAGCGGTACGGCAAGGAGCTCGCCGACGCGCTGCCCGAGGCCGACGGCGTGCTCGGCTTCGACGACTACGCCGACATCTCCGACCGCCTCCAGACCATCCTCTCCGGCGGCCACCACGCGCCGCACATCCCGCGCGACCGCCGCAAGCTGCTGCCGATCAGCCCCGCCGAGCGGCAGTCCGCCGCCGAGGCGGTCGCCCTGCCCGGCCACGGCGCCGAGGCCGCCGCCGAGCCGATCGCGGACCTGCCCGAGGGCCTCGCCCCGGCCTCCGGCCCGCGCACCCTGCGCAAGCGCCTGGACGACAACCCGGTCGCCTCGGTCAAGCTCGCCTCCGGCTGCGACCGCCGCTGCTCCTTCTGCGCCATCCCGGCCTTCCGCGGCTCCTTCATCTCCCGCCGCCCCTCCGACGTGCTGCACGAGGCCCAGTGGCTGGCCGGGCAGGGCGTCCGCGAGGTCGTCCTGGTCAGCGAGAACAACACCTCGTACGGCAAGGACCTCGGCGACATCCGGCTGCTGGAGACGCTGCTCGGCGAGATCTCCTCGATCGAGGGCGTCGAGCGGGTGCGGGTCTCCTACCTGCAGCCGGCCGAGATGCGCCCGGGCCTGATCGACGCGATGACCGGGACCGCCGACGTGGTGCCCTACTTCGACCTGTCCTTCCAGCACTCGGCGCCCGCCGTGCTGCGCCGGATGCGCCGCTTCGGCTCCACCGACCAGTTCCTGCAGCTGCTCGGGACCATCCGGGACAAGGCCCCGCAGGCCGGGGCCCGGTCCAACTTCATCGTCGGCTTCCCCGGTGAGACCGAGGAGGACTTCGCCGAGCTGGAGCGCTTCGTCACCCACGCCGGGCTGGACGCGATCGGCGTCTTCGGCTACTCCGACGAGGACGGCACCGAGGCCGCGACCTACGACGGCAAGCTGCCCGAGGACGTGGTCGCCGAGCGCGTCGACCGGCTGAGCCGGCTGGCCGAGGAGATGACCGCCCAGCGGGCCGAGCAGCGGATCGGCACCGAGATCGAGGTGCTGATCGAGTCGATCGAGGACGGCGTGGTCGAGGGCCGGGCCGCCCACCAGGCGCCGGAGACCGACGGCCTGACCACCCTGGAGGGCGTCGAGGCCCCCGAGGTCGGGCAGTTCTGGCGGGCCAAGGTGGTGGCCAGCGAGGGCGTCGACCTGATCGCCGAGGCGCTGGAGCAGGTGCGACTGCCCCGGACCGCGCAGACCGGGACCGCGCAGACCGGCGCCCCGGAGGCCGAGGCCTCGGGAGTCGGGGAATGACCCAGGGGCCCGGCGCCCCGGCCGCGGCCCACCCGGGCAGACCGGCGGCCGCGGCGGCGCCGACCCCGGGGATCTGGAACATCGCCAACGTGCTCACGATGGTCCGGGTGCTGCTGGTGCCCGTCTTCGTGGTGCTGCTGTTCGCCGACGGCGGACACGACCCCAAGTGGCGCTCGGTCGCCTGGGCCTCGTTCGCCGTCGCGATGATCACCGACCTGTTCGACGGGGAGCTGGCCCGCCGCAAGGGCCTGGTCACCGACTTCGGGAAGATCGCCGACCCGATCGCGGACAAGGCGATCATGGGCTCGGCGCTGATCGGCCTCTCGGTGCTCGGCGACCTGCCCTGGTGGGTCACCGTGGTGATCCTGGCCCGCGAACTGGGCATCACCCTGATGCGGTTCTGGGTGATCCGCTACGGGGTCATCCCGGCCAGCCGCGGCGGCAAGCTCAAGACGCTGACCCAGGGCACCGCGGTCGGCATGTACGTCCTGGCCCTGACCGGCTGGCTGGCCACCGGGCGGGCCGTGCTGATGGGGCTGGCGGTGCTGCTGACCGTCGGCACCGCGCTGGACTACGTCGGGCAGGCGCTGCGCCTGCGCCGGGAGGGACGGGCCGCGGAGCGCGCGGGCCGCTGAGCGACGGGGGAGAGCGGATGGCGGAGCACGACTACCTGCTGGCCGAGCGGGCGCACGCCGCGTTGCGGGCCGGCGGCGGCACGCTGGCCGTCGCCGAGTCGCTGACCGGCGGTCTGCTGGCGGCCGCGCTGGTGGACGTCCCCGGGGCCTCCGCGACCTTCCGGGGCTCGGTCACCGCGTACGCGACCGAGCTGAAGGCCTCCGTGCTCGGGGTGGACGAGGGCCTGCTGGACGTGTACGGGCCGGTGCACCCGGTGGTGGCCCGGCAGATGGCCGAGGGCGTGCGCGGGCTGCTGGGGGCGACGTACGGGCTCGCGACGACCGGGGTGGCCGGTCCGGACCCGCAGGACGGGCAGCCGGTGGGCACCGTACACCTGGCCGTCGCCGGCCCGGGGGGAACTCTGGTCAGTTCACCCCTGCTGTCGGGCGGGCGTGCCAGAATCCGTCAGGGGGCGGTGACCGCCGCGCTGGAGCTGCTCGTCGGCCGGCTCGCGGGCTGAACGGGCGGGCCCCGACGGGGCGGGCTCAGCCGGGCCTCCACCGGAACGGGATCCGGTGGTCTGGCGCCCGGGTATGACACAGCTGGAGGATCGTGTTACATCCAACAGCCTGGTTGGGCAGAAACCAGGTGGCGAACGAGTTGCGTGACGGTGGCCGGGTCGCCCGCGCCGGGTACCACGAGGGGCCCGCAAACCCGGGAACGACACCGGAACGAGGAGGGGGACAGCCTTGCAGCCCACAGTGAACACGACCAGGGTCCCCGCACGCGAAGCGGGCAAGGCGGTACGGTGGGGTCGTGACATCTCGATCCGCAGTCCGAGGAGGGAGGCACCGATGATCCTGCTCCGTCGCCTACTGGGCGATGTACTGCGTCGGCAGCGCCAGCGCCAGGGCCGCACACTCCGCGAGGTGTCGGCGGCCGCCAGGGTTTCGCTCGGATACCTCTCCGAGGTCGAGCGGGGACAGAAGGAGGCCTCCTCGGAGCTGCTCTCCGCCATCTGCGACGCACTCGACGTCCGGATGTCCGAGGTCATGCGCGAGGTCAGCGACGAACTGTCGCTCGCCGAACTTGCGGCGATGGCCACCCTCTCCGAAGGTGATCTGCTGAGGCCGGTACTCGAACCGGTTCCGCTGCCCGCCCCCGGCACCGACCGGGCGAACATGTCGCCCAAGGCCGCCGCGATGGACGTGGTCGCCGCCTGATCCCGGCCTCGCCGAGCGCGGGCAGCACTGCCCGGGGCGAGCGAAGGGATGGCGGTCGTGCGGAGAGACGCGATGATGCGCCCGGTGGCCCGAATACGGGCTCGGGCGCGACTGTTGCCCCGGGAGCGGCGTCCGGTGCGGTGGATCCTGGCAGCCGTGGCGGCCGGGCTCGCCTGGTGGCTCCTGGTCGTCCGGGGACAACTGGCCGACGGTGCGGCCCTCGGGCTGCTCGCGGCCGGAGGGTGGGGACTCGGTCTCATCCCGGTCCACGCCGACCGGAACGCGACCGGACCGGCCCCGCGCCGCCGAGCGGAGACGGTACGACCGGTGGAGGCACAGCCGCCGCCGATCGGGTGATTCGACGTGGCCGGAGGCCGCGGGGTCCACGACCCCGCGGCCTCCGGTGCGTTCCGGCGCGGGCCCGAGGGCGCTACGGGCGCAGCCGCAGGCCGCGCGGGGTGGCGTGGAAGCCGGCCTCCTCCAGGGCGCGGCCGAGGTCCGAGCCGAGGGCGGGCCCGCCGTTGGCCCGTTCCACCGTGACGCTGCCCAGCGCGCCCTCCCGCACCGCGCGGGCCAGCGCCGCGGCCGCGAGCGCCCGGGTGGCGCCGTCCTCCGGCCAGGCCAGCAGGGACTTGCCGCCGCGCTCCACGTACAGCACCAGTTCGCCGTCCACCAGGACCACCAGCGCGCCCGCCTTGCGGCCCGGGCGGTGGGCGGTGGACTCCTTGCCGTCGGGGGCGGCGGGCGGCTCCGGCCAGGGCAGGGCGGCGCCGTAGGCGTTCGCCGGGTCGGCGGCGGCCAGCACCAGCGTCTGCGGCGGCTCGCCGGCCGGGGCGGCCGGCCACTCGGCGGCCCCGGCCCGCTCCAGCCGGCCGTTGACCGAGCGCAGCCGGTCCGGCGCGCCCTCCATGGCGAACTGGGCGCCGCCCAGGCCCTCGACGAAGTAGCCCCGGCGGGCCCGGCCGCGCTCCTCCATCGCGGCCAGCACCCGGTAGACCCCGGCGAAGCCGCCGGGCACCCGCTCGGCCGCCACCGTGCCCCGGGTGAGCAGGCCGTGCCGGTCCAGCAGGCTCTGCGCCCGGGCGGTGGCCCGCACCGTCGGGTCGGCGGAGAAGGCGGGCAGCAGCGACCAGCGGCCGGCCACCGTCGGCGGGCCGCTGCGCAGGGCGCCGCCGGCCCGGCCGAAGGCGCGGCCGGCCCCGCCGTAGCGGCCGCGCGGGGTGGCCCGGGGCGCGCGGTGCGCGGTGGCGCCCGCCGTCCGGCCGGAGCCCAGCAGGGCGCGCAGCGGGGCGAGGGTGTCATTGGTGACGTAGCCGGCCCAGACCAGGTCCCAGAGGGCCTCGACGACCTCGGGCTCCGGGGTCTCCTCCGGGAGCCGCTGGACCAGTTGGCGGAAGAACAGGCCGTAGCCGCCGGCCAGGGCGGACATCAGGGCGCTGTGCAGCGGGGTGAGCGCGGGCGGGACGGGCTCGGGGCGCAGCAGGTGGGCGTTCTCGGCGAGGTGCAGGCTGAGCCAGCCGTCCTTGCCCGGCAGGGCGCCGGCCCCGCACCAGCCGATCTCGCCGGCCGCCGTCAACTCGTCCAGCAGACCGGGGGAGTAGTCGGCGAGCCGGGCCGGGAGGATCAGCTTCTCCAGGGCGGAGGCGGGCAGTGCGGTGCCCTGGAGCTGCTCGACCACCCGCAGCAGGCCGTCCGGGCCGCGCAGCCGGTGGCCGGCCAGGTGCTGCCACTGGGGGAGGAAGGCGGCCAGGGCGCGCGGCGGGACGGGCTCGACCTCCTGGCGCAGGGCGGCCAGCGAGCGGCGGCGCAGCCGGCGCAGCACCTCGGCGTCGCACCACTCGTGGGCGGTGTGCTGCTCGGCGGGCCGGTACTGGCCCTGGACCAGGCGGCCGGCGGCGGTGAGGCGCTGCAGGGTGCCGGTGACGACGGCGGTGCCGAGGCCGAAGCGGTCGGCGGCCTCGGCGGCGGTGAACGGGCCGTGGGTGCGGGCGTGGCGGGCGATCAGATCGCCCAACGGGTCCTTGACCGGCTCGGTGAAGGCCTCGGGGACGCCGACCGGCAGCGGGGTGCCGAGCGCGTCCCGCAGCCGTCCGGCGTCCTCGATCGCGGCCCAGCGCCGCTCGCCGCCGATCCGGACCTGGATCACCCGGCGGGCGGCCTCCAGCTCCAGGGCCCAGAGCGGCTCGGCGCCGCGGACGGTCAGTTCGGCCTCGCTGAGCGGGCCGAGCAGCCGCAGGGCGTCGGCGACCCCCTCGGCGTCCCTGATCCGGCGCTCGGGGGTGAGGCGCTGGAGCTCGGCCTCCAGTTCGGCGAGCACCCGGGGGTCGAGCAGCTCGCTCAGCTCGGCCTGGCCGAGGAGTTCGGACAGCAGCCGGGAGTCCAGCGAGAGGGCGGCGGCGCGGCGCTCGGCCAGCGGGGAGTCGCCCTCGTAGAGGAACTGGGCGACGTAGCCGAAGAGGAGTGAGCGGGCGAAGGGGGAGGGCTCGTGGGTGGTGACCTCGACCAGGCGGACGGCGCGGGACTCGAGGTCCCCCATCAGCTCGACCAGGCCGGGGACGTCGAAGACGTCCTGCAGGCACTCCCGGACGGCCTCCAGGACGATCGGGAACGAGCCGTACTCGGAGGCGACTTCGAGGAGTTGGGCGGCGCGCTGGCGCTGCTGCCAGAGCGGGGTGCGGCGGCCGGGGTTGCGGCGGGGGAGCAGCAGGGCGCGGCCCGCGCACTCGCGGAAGCGGGAGGCGAACAGGGCGGAGCCGCCGACCTGGTCGGTGACCAGCTGCTCGATCTCGGCGGGGTCGAACAGGGCGGCGTCGGCGCCGACCGGGGCGTCGTCAGGGGCGTTGTCCGCGGCCGGGCCCGCGGGGTCGGAAGGGCTGCCGAAATCGAAGTCGGGGGCCAGCAGGTCGGCGTCCGGCAGGCGGAGCACGATGCCGTCGTCGGCGTGCATGACCTGGGGGTCCAGCCCGTGCTTCTCGCGCAGCCGGGCGCCCAGGGCGAGGGCCCAGGGGGCGTGCACCTGGGCGCCGAAGGGGGAGTGGATGACGATCCGCCAGTCGCCGAGCTCGTCCCGGAAGCGCTCGACCACGATGGTGCGGTCGTCCGGGAGGTGGCCGCAGGCGGCGCGCTGCTCGGCGAGGTAGTCGAGCAGGTTGGCGGCGGCCCAGTCGTCCAGGCCGGCCCGCTTGAGGCGCTCGGTGGCGGCCGCGGGCTCCAGGGCGCCCAGCTCGCGGGTGAACGCGCCGAGGGCGCGGCCGAGTTCGAGCGGACGGCCGAGGGTGTCGCCCTTCCAGAACGGCAGCCGGCCGGGCACACCGGGGGCGGGGGTGACCAGCACCTTGTCGTGGGTGATGTCCTCGATCCGCCAGGAGGTGGTGCCCAGGGTGAAGACGTCGCCCACCCGGGACTCGTAGACCATCTCCTCGTCGAGCTCCCCGACCCTGCCGCCGCCCTTCCCGCTCTTTCCGCCGGTCTTCGCGTCGGACGCGTCCGAGCCGGCGATGAAGACGCCGAACAGGCCGCGGTCGGGGATGGTGCCGCCGGAGGTGACGGCCAGCCGCTGGGCGCCGGGGCGGCCGGCCACGGTGCCGGCCACCCGGTCCCACACCACCCGGGGGCGCAGCTCGGCGAAGGCGTCCGAGGGGTAGCGGCCGGCCAGCATGTCGAGCACGGCGTCGAAGGCGGACTGCGGGAGGGCCGCGAAGGGCGCGGCCCGGCGGACCACGGCGAGCAGCTCGTCCACCGGCCAGGCGTCCAGGGCCGTCATCGCGACCAGCTGCTGGGCCAGGACGTCCAGCGGGTTGCTCGGGACGCGCAGCGCCTCGATCAGGCCGTCCCGCATCCGCTCGGTGACCACCGCGGACTGCACCAGGTCACCCCGGTACTTGGGGAAGAAGACACCGGTGGAGACGGCGCCGACCTGGTGGCCGGCCCGGCCGACCCGCTGGAGGCCGGAGGCGACCGAGGGCGGGGACTCGACCTGGACGACCAGGTCGACGGCGCCCATGTCGATGCCCAGCTCCAGGCTGGAGGTGGCGACCACGGCGGGCAGCCGGCCGGCCTTCAGCTCCTCCTCGACCAGGGAGCGCTGTTCCTTGGAGACGGAGCCGTGGTGGGCCCGGGCGATGACGGCGGGGGCGCCCTTGGCCGCCCCCGAGCCGCCCATCAGTTGGGCCGGGGCGTGCGCCTCGGGGACGGCGGTGCCGGTGGCGCGCTCGTGGGCGATCTCGTTCAGCCGGTTGCACAGGCGCTCGGCCAGGCGGCGGGAGTTGGCGAAGACGATGGTCGAGCGGTGTGCCTCGACCAGGTCGACGATCCGCTCCTCGACGTGCGGCCAGATCGAGGCCTGCCGCTTCGGGTCGTCGGCGGCGGCGCCGCCGGTGGCCGGGGCGGCGGGCAGGTCGTCCAGGTCGGGGACGGGGACGACCACCGAGAGGTCGAAGGCCTTGTCGGCAGGGGGCTGGACGACGACGGCGCCGCGCCGCGGGCTGAGGAAACGGGCCACTTCCTCGACCGGGCGGACCGTGGCGGACAGGCCGATCCGGCGGGCCGGGCGGTCCAGCAGCTCGTCCAGCCGCTCCAGGGTGAGGGCGAGGTGGGCGCCGCGCTTGGTGCCGGCGACCGCGTGCACCTCGTCCAGGATCACCGTGTCCACGCCGCGCAGGGCCTCCCGGGAGGCGGAGGTGAGCAGCAGGAACAGGGACTCGGGGGTGGTGATCAGGATGTCCGGCGGGTGGGTCGCGAAGCGGCGGCGGTCGGCGGCCGGGGTGTCGCCGGAGCGGATGGCGACCTGGACCTCCGGCTCGGGCAGGCCGAGCCGGACGGCGGCCTGGCGCAGGCCGGCCAGCGGGGCGCGCAGGTTCCGCTCGACGTCCACCGCGAGGGCCTTGAGCGGTGAGACGTAGAGGACCCGGCAGCGGCGCTTCGGCTCGGCCGGTGGCGGGGTGCTGCTGAGCCGGTCCAGGGCGGAGAGGAAGGCGGCGAGCGTCTTGCCGGAGCCGGTGGGGGCGACCACCAGGACGTCGGTGTCCCGGCCGATGGCGCGCCAGGCCTCGGCCTGGGCGGCGGTGGGGGCGGAGAAGGCGCCGGTGAACCAGGCCCGGGTGGCCGGGGCGAAGCCGGCCAGGGGGTCTTGGGCGGACGAGGGGTCGTCGGCGGACGGGGTCGGGTGCTGGGGCGCCATGCCCCCATGGTGCCGGGTGGGACTGACAACCGGGGGGTCGTGGGGGTGGGGGTGAGGGCGGTCGTGGGGCGGTGGTGAGGGTGGGGCGGGCGCGGTCGTGCGGGTGGGGGTGAGGGTGGGGTGTATGTCGAGAAGCGGAAGCGACAATCCGCTCATATGGTGATGATTCGGAAACATGATCCATCCGAGACCCACCGGACCGACGAGCGGAGGCCGTGCGATGGCGCAGGCGAACCCGTCGGGCAGGCCCGGACGGCCCCGCCGGGTCCGTGGGCCCGTCCGGGCGCTGCTCGCGATGCTGCTCACGGCGCTCGTGGTGGGCGGGGCCGTCCCGTACGTCTCCGGGCCCGGGCGGGCCTACCTCAGCTACCTGGTGCTGGCCGGACGGGAGGACGCCGCCGGCGCCGAACTGGCGGGCGCGGAGAGCCGGGCGGCCGGCGGGCGGGTGGTGCAGGAGTACCCGCAGATCGGGGCCGTCCTCGCGTACGCGACCGGGGGGTTCGCTGACCGGGTGCGCGCCCGGCCGGGGATCGCCGCCGTCGGGGCGACCCGGACCGCGCCGGTGGTGGCACCGCCCCGGGCGGTGGACGGGGCGGGGGACTTCACGGCCGGCGTGGCCGGTGGGGCCGGTGGGGCCGGTGGGGCCGGTGGCGGGCGGGGGGTTTTCGGGGCGGACCGTGCTGGGACCGACAGTGCCAGGGCGGGCGACGCCCGCGTCACCGGTCGTGCCGGTGGTGGCCGGGCGGACAGCGGCGCCGGCACCACCACCGTCCCGGACCCGGCCGAGGGGGGCGCCTGGAACCTCGCCCTGATCGGCGTGGGCACCCGGACCGGGGCCGGCGACGCCTCCCCGGTCGCGGGCGGCGTACCGGACCCCGGCACGCTGCACCGGGTGCTGGTCGCGGTGCTGGACTCCGGCGTGGACGACACCCACCCGGACCTGCGCGCCGCCGTCGACCCGAAGGCCTCCGCCTCCTGCGCCGACGGCCGCCCCGACGCCCGCACCGGCGCCTGGCGGCCCGACCCCGGGGTGGGCGAGAGCGGCCACGGCACCCACGTCGCCGGGATCGTCGGCGCCGCCCGGGACGGCCGCGGCGTCACCGGGGTCGCGCCCGGCGTGCGGATCGCCGCCGTCCGGCTGCTCGGGCCGCTCGGGCAGTACTACGCCGAGAACATCGTCTGCGGACTGCTCTGGGCCGCCGACCACGGCGCCAAGGCGGTCAACAACAGCTACTTCGCCGACCCGTGGAAGTACAACTGCCCCGAGGACCGGGACCAGGCCGCGCTGACCGCCGCCGTCGACCGGGCCGTCCGGTACGCCCGGGGCAAGGGCGCGGTGGTGGTCGCCTCGGCCGGCAACGACGCGCAGGACCTCGGCGCCGCCCGGACCGACGAGCGCAGCCCCAACGACCGGGTCTCCGGCCCGGCGCAGACCCGCTTCCTGGGCACCGAATGCGTCCGGCTGCCCGGCGAACTGCCCGGCGTCCTCACCGTCACCGCCGTCAACCGGGACGGCCACCCGTCCGGCTACTCCAACTACGGCCGCGGCCGGGTCTCGCTGGCCGCCCCCGGCGGGGACCCGGACGGCGGGTCGCAGAACGCGGTCGTCTCCGACTGGCCCGGCGGGCAGTACGCGGCGCTGGCCGGCACCTCGATGGCGGCCGCGCACGTGACCGGCGCGGTGGCGGTGGCGGCGGCGCTGCACCCCGACTACGGGTCCGACGCGCTGGCGGCGCTGCTCGCGAGCACGGCGGCGGCGGGGTGCCAGGGTGGGCCGTACGGCTGTGGGGACCGTGCTTATTTTGGGGCGGGGGCGGTGGTGGTGTCGCGGTGAGGGGCCGCTGCGCGGGGCTTGGG
>NZ_BNBY01000022.1:24988-147127 GCF_014656195.1 Kitasatospora xanthocidica
CGGGGGTGGGTGCTCCGGGGGCTGGATGATTTTCAGACTGCCGACTCTGTGGGGTGGGGGTTGGGCGTCGTTGGCAGTCTGAAAATTACCCGCAACGCCCCTCTCCGCACCCACCCCCTGCGCCGCCCCTTCCGCGGCGCGTCCCTCTCGCCGGTGAGGGGGAGGGGAGTGGGGGTGGGTGGGAGTGGGGGTGGGTGGGTGTTGGGGGTGAGGTGCGGGTGGGGTGGGGTGGGGTGGTGGGCTTCGGGAAAAGCGGGTGACGGGGTGGTGGGGGGCGGGTGAGGATCGGGGGATGGATGATCTGGGCAGGTCTGTGCACCTCACTACTGAGCGGCTGGTGTTGCGTCGCTTCACGTCCGCGGATGCCGACGACCTTGTGGGGCTGGACGGTGACCCGGAGGTGATGCGCTTCCTCACCGGGGGGAAGCCCAGTGCGCGGGAGTGGGTCGAGTCCACGTTGATTCCGCGGTACCTGGAGCACTACCGCCGGTACGGGGACCTCGCCTGGTGGGCGGCGGAGGAGCGGGCGAGTGGGGAGTTCCTGGGCTGGTTCGAGTTCCGGCCGACGGTGGAGGGTGTGCGCGCCGAGGTCGAGCTCGGCTATCGGTTGCGTCGGGCGGGGTGGGGGCGCGGGTATGCGACGGAGGGCGCGCGGGCGCTGATCCGCCGCGGCTTCACCGACGCGGGGTCGGGTGTCGAGCGGGTGGTGGCGTACACCATGACGGTGAACGAGCGCTCGCGGCGGGTGATGGAGAAGTGCGGGCTCGGGTACGTCCGCACCTTCCACGAGGACTACCCGGAGATGATCCCCGGCAGTGAGCACGGCGAGGTCGAGTACGCGCTGACCGCCGAGCAGTGGCGGGCCCGGGATAATTGAGCCATGAGGCTGACGGAGTTCTGGCGACGGATGTACGAGCACTTCGGGGAGGCGTACGCGGAGTCGTTCGCGACCGACCACGTGATGACCGAGCTGGGCGGGCGGACGGTGCGCCAGGCGCTGGACGCGGGCTGGGAGGCCAAGGACGTCTGGCGCGTCGTCTGCGCGACCCAGGGGGTCTCGACGCTGCTGCGCTGACCCTCCGGCGCCGCTGAGTCGGCCGGGGCCGCCCGGTCGGTATGGGACAGACTGTCCGGGTGACAAGCAGCGCAGATCAGACGAATTCGGACAGGGCGGGGCGGGCCGCGGACGGCGTGGGGGTCGACGACGGCCCGGCCGCGGAGGCCTGGAAGGGCGGCGGGGCCCTGTGGGGTGGCGGGATGCCGCGCTGGCTGCCCCGGGCGATGGTGCTGTTCCTGGTGCTGGTCGGGCTGTTCCAGCTCGCCGACTGGGCCTTCCGGCAGCTGATCGACCTCTTCGTGATGCTGCTGGTGGCCTTCTTCCTCTCGCTCGCGCTGGAGCCGGCCGTGGACCGGATGGCGGCGCGCGGGGTGCGTCGGGGGGTCGGTGCCTTCCTGGTGTTCGTCGCGGTCGGGGTCGCGGTGCTCGGGTTCCTGGCGGCGCTCGGCACGCTGCTGGTCGACCAGGTGGCGAAGATCGCCGGGGATCTGCCGCACCTGGTCGACAACCTGATCGGCTGGATCAACCGGACCTTCCACCAGGACCTGTCGCTGGGGCAGTTGCAGCAGAAGCTGCTCAAGGACTCCGGGACCATCGAGAACTACGCCCAGCAGGCCGCCGACAACGTCTGGGGCGTCTCCTCCACCGTGATCGGCGGGCTCTTCCAGGCCTTCACGGTCGGGCTGTTCACCTTCTACTTCACCGCCGAGGGCCCGCGGGTGCGCCGGACGGTCTGCTCGCTGCTGCCGCCCGCCAAGCAGGGCGAGGTGCTGCGGGCCTGGGAGATCGCGCTCGCCAAGACCGGCGGCTACCTCTACTCCCGGGCGCTGCTCGCGGTGGTGTCGGCCGCCGGGCACTGGGTGATGTTCGCGCTGCTGGACCTGCCGTACTCGGCGGCGCTGGCGATCTGGGTGGGCGTCATGTCGCAGTTCGTGCCGACCATCGGGACGTACCTGGCCGGGGCGCTGCCGGTGCTGGTGGCGCTGACCGTGGAGCCGGTGGACGCGCTCTGGGTGCTGGTGTTCGTGGTGGTCTACCAGCAGGTCGAGAACTACCTGCTGCACCCGAGGATCACCGCGCGGACGGTGGACGTGCACCCGGCGGTGGCCTTCGGCGCGGTGATCGCGGGCGCGGCGCTGCTCGGCGCGGTGGGCGCGCTGATCGCGATCCCGGCGGCGGCGACCCTGCAGGGCTTCGTCGGCACGTACGTGCGGCGGTACGAGGTGGCCGTCGATCCGCGGATCGACCGGGGTGAGCAGCGGCGGGCCCGGCGGGAGCTGCGCCGGGAGGCGGCGCGGCGGCTGCGGCGGATGGTCGGCGGGGACGGGAAGTGAGGCGGGGGCGGCGCCCCGGGGGTGAGTCCCGGGGCGCCGGGGCGCGGACGTGCGAAGCTTGAATCGAACAGATGTTCTTTGTACTCTCCGGCGAAGAGTTTTCCACAGGGCGAGCCCGGTCGGTCTCGTTTGTCAGTGGGACGCGCTAGCGTCGATGACGATGAAGCGCACAGCACAGAACCCGAGGGAAAAAGCCATGGCAGGTACGGACCGCGAGAAGGCCCTGGAAACCGCGCTCGCCCAGATCGAGCGGCAGTTCGGCAAGGGCTCGGTGATGCGCCTCGGCGAGAAGGCCAACGAGCCGGTCGAGGTGATCTCCACCGGATCCACCGCCCTGGACGTCGCCCTGGGGGTCGGCGGCATTCCGCGCGGCCGCGTGGTCGAGATCTACGGCCCCGAGTCCTCCGGCAAGACCACCCTGACCCTGCACCTGGCGGCCAACGCCCAGAAGGCGGGCGGCACGGTCGCCTTCGTCGACGCGGAGCACGCGCTCGACCCGGAGTACGCCAAGAAGCTCGGCGTGGACACCGACGCCCTGCTGGTCAGCCAGCCGGACACCGGTGAGCAGGCGCTGGAGATCACCGACATGCTGATCCGCTCCGGCGCGATCGACCTGGTGATCATCGACTCGGTCGCGGCGCTCGTCCCGCGCGCCGAGATCGAGGGTGAGATGGGCGACTCGCACGTCGGTCTGCAGGCCCGGCTGATGAGCCAGGCGCTGCGCAAGATCGCCGGTGCGCTGAACCAGTCGAACACCACCGCGATCTTCATCAACCAGCTGCGCGAGAAGATCGGCGTGATGTTCGGCTCGCCGGAGACCACGACCGGTGGCCGGGCGCTGAAGTTCTACGCCTCGGTCCGGCTGGACATCCGCCGGATCGAGACCCTGAAGGACGGCACCGAGGCGGTCGGCAACCGTACCCGCGTCAAGGTGGTCAAGAACAAGGTCGCCGCGCCGTTCAAGCAGGCCGAGTTCGACATCCTCTACGGCGTCGGCATCAGCCGCGAGGGCGGCCTGATCGACATGGGCGTCGAGCACGGCTTCATCCGCAAGTCGGGCGCCTGGTACACCTACGAGGGCGACCAGCTCGGTCAGGGCAAGGAGAACGCCCGCAACTTCCTGAAGGACAACCCGCAGCTCGCCGACGAGATCGAGCGGAAGATCAAGAGCAAGCTCGGCATCGGCCCGAAGGTCGAGGAGCCGGCCGAGGCCTCGGCGGACGCCGCCACCGCCGCGACCGCCGACGGCGCCGCGAAGCCGATCACCGCGACCGTCGCCAAGACGGCCGCGGCGAAGAAGACGGCGGCGGCCAAGGCCTGAGCCGTTGACGCAGTACGACACGGTGGGCGACGGCCCGGCGGGCCCGGAGGACGACGACTACGGGCCGCCGGACTGGTTCGCCGCGGTCGCGGAGGAGCCGGAGTCCGTGCCGGAGCCGCCCGCGCCCCCGTCCTCGCGCCGGGGGCGGCGGGAACGCCCGTCCACCGCACGCCGGACATCCGGTCAGGAGCCGGAGTCCGACCAGGCCCCGGCCCGGGTGGCGCGCGGCGCGGCGCCCGGGCCGGCTTCGGAGTGGGAGCGGTCGGCGGAGGCCCCGATCGAGACGCTCGGGCTGGTCTCCGCCTCCGAGCTGCCCACCGGCCGCCGCCGACGGCGTTCGGCCCTGGCAGCCGAGGAGCCCGGAGCGGGCCTGCCCGCCCCGGCACCCGACGGCTCGGCGGGGAACGGCTTCGACGCGGACGGCTCCGAGGCGAACGGCTTCGCGGGGATGGAACGCGGTTTCGGCGATGGTGGGGCGGCCGGTCACGGGGGTGCGGCCGCCTCGCCCCTTCGCTCCGGTCCCCGGCGCGGCCGTACCCGGCGCGGGCGTTCCGCCGAGGGTCCGTCGGGTGAGGGGGCGTTCGGGGCGGAGACGCCCGGCGAGGACCCGTCCGGCGGCGGGCGCGCCGGCCGCGCCTCGCGGAGGAAGCAGGCCGAGGACTCGGTCGATCCGGAGACCCGCGCCCGGGACATCTGCCTGCGGCTGCTGACCGGTGCCGCCAAGAGCCGTAAGCAGCTCGCCGACGCCCTGCGCAAGCGGGAGATCCCGGACGAGGTCGCCGACGGGGTGCTCACCCGGCTGGAGGAGGTCGGGCTGATCGACGACGCCGCCTTCGCCGCGGCCTGGGTCGAGTCCCGGCACGCCGTCCGCGGGCTGTCCCGGCGGGCCCTCACGCAGGAGCTGCGCACCAAGGGGGTGGCCGCCGACCTGGTCGAGGAGGCCGTCGCCCAGGTCGACCACGACGACGAGGAGGAAGCGGCCCGGGCGCTGGTCGAGCGCAAGCTGCGGTCCACCCGGGGCCTGGACCGGCAGGTCCGCACCCGACGGCTGGTCGGGATGCTGGCCCGGCGCGGCTACTCCGAGGGGCTGGCGTTCCGGGTGGTGCGCGCCGCGCTGGACGAGGAAGCGGGTGAACCGTCGGAGGGCCCGTGGGAGTGACGGTCCGCCCGGATGCGGCGGACGGCCTCGGAGCCGCGCTCGCCCACCCGGGACGGATCCGGGGCACCGTGGGCCGGCGTCCTTTCCCCGGCCGGGCGGGCACTCCTAACTGGGTGAGTCGACCTGCTGCGGCGCGTGCCGGTCGAGGTGCTCGTGCTCGGGCTCGTGGTCCGCGACGGGCTCCGGGGCGGGTTCGAGCGGGGCCGGGCCGCCGCGGGCGTGGTCGGCCAGGGCGAGGAGGTCCTCGGCGACGGCGCCCTGGGTGGCGCCGACCAGGTGGCCGTCGGGGCGGATCAGCAGCACGGTGTGCGGGCCGGCGCCCGGGTACTCCTCGGTGACCAGCACCTCGGCGGGTACCGGCAGGGCGGCGGCGACCTCGGCGAGCCGGGGCATCAGCCCGGCGCCGAGCCAGTGCTCGGACGACCAGACGGCGGTGCCGGGGGCGACCAGCAGCAGCAGGAAGGTGGCGCCGAGGCGGGCGTGCAGGTGGTCGGGGGTGCCGTCGGTGGCGAGCACCGGCAGGTCCGGGACGAGCACGCCGGGTGCGGTGGCGGGCAGCAGTTCGCTGAGCGAGGTCGCGCCGCGCGCGCCGCGCTGCACCGGGACCCGGGCGGGCACGCCGGAGGGCGCCGCCGGGTAGGCGGGCGCGCCGCCGAAGCGGCCGGTGCCGAGCTGA
Source organism: Kitasatospora xanthocidica (assembly GCF_014656195.1). Lineage (GTDB taxonomy): Bacteria > Actinomycetota > Actinomycetes > Streptomycetales > Streptomycetaceae > Kitasatospora > Kitasatospora xanthocidica. The sequence goes on from NZ_BNBY01000022.1 coordinate 30,536, forward strand.
CCGTCGGCGAGCAGCGGGGCGTGCTTGCGGAAGCCGCCGACCAGCAGCGAGCGCCGGGTCTGCTGCCAGCCGCGCAGCGGGCGCAGCAGCGGCATGGACTGGTCGACGGCGCGCAGCCGGGCGCCGACCGCGCCGCGCCGCTCGGCCTCGTAGCCGTCCAGCAGGGAGCCGCCGGGCTGCGGGCCGCCGGAGTGGAGGTGCCAGGCCAGGGCGAGCCGCCAGGCGAGGTTGTCGGCGTCGCGCAGCCCGTCGGTGAGGTTCTGCATTCCGAGCGCGCCGTGCAGGTGGGCGGCGTCGCCGGCCAGGAAGCAGCGGCCGACCCGGAACCGGGCGGCGAGGCGCTGCTGGGCGGTGTGGTCGGCGGCGGCGAGCAGTTCGAAGCGGGGGAGTTCGCCGCACCAGCCGGTGAGGGTGGAGGTGACCCGGGTGAGCAGGGTGTCGCCGGTGACGATGCCCGGCCAGGTGGCGTGCGGGTCGACGTTCTCGGTGGGCGCGGGCCGGCCGGGGGGCAGCCGCCAGTCGAGCCGCCAGACGCCGTCCGGCAGTGGACGGGCGGAGGCCTCGCGGTCGCCGCGCCACGGGGGCTCGCGGTGCAGCCGGGCGCCGTCGAAGGGCAGGTCGACCCGGACGGTGGCGATGGCGTTGCGGTCGACCGCCGGGCGGCCGGGGAAGCGGATCTTCAGGAGCTTGCGGACGGCGGATCTCGCGCCGTCGCAGCCGACCAGGTGGCTGCCGCGCCACCAGGTGGTGGTGCCGTCCTGGGTGCCCACGGTGCGGACGCTGACGCCGTCCCGGTCCTGTTCGAGTTCGAGGACCCGGTTGAGCGGGACCAGCTTGATCAGCGGGGTGCCGGTCAGGGCGTCGCGCAGGCCGCGCTGGAGGCGGTGCTGGGGGAGGTGGAAGGTGGGCGAGTCGGTGAGGTCGATCCGCAGCACCTCCTGGCGGCGCCGCCAGATGGTGAAGGAGTCCCACAGGGCGGAGTCCGAGACCGCCCGGGGGTAGCCGATCCGGGTCAGGAAGGCGGCGCCGTCGGCGCCGACGACGAGGCTGCGGGGGCCCTCGGGGCAGAGCCCGGAGCCCTCGTCCAGGACGACGGTCGGCACCTCGTGCCGGGCGAGGGCGAGGGCCAGGGCCAGACCGACCGGTCCGGCCCCGACCACGATCACCGGGTCCATGTGGGGACCTCCGGGCACGAACCGGCCGATCGGCCGGCGTCAGTTACCGCTGCCGCATATGCCGCGTGGATGCTCCCGGGAGGTGTCACGAAGAGCAATGCAACAGTTCACCTGCGTGTCCGTCAAGCAGCAGCTGAAGTGCGCCGGTTCGCGCCGCGACGGCCGCGTGCCTCGATCCAGCGCGCGAGCGCGGTCAGCAGCAGGCACAGGGCGATGTAGATCGGGCCGATCACCAGCACCACGGGGATGTAGGGGAAGCCGGCGGCGTTCAGCGGCTGGCTGGCGATCTTCTTGCCCATGAACAGCAGCTCGTTGTAGGTGATGATGTACCCGAGCGAGGTGTCCTTGAGGGTGACGACCAGCTGGCCGATCATCGAGGGCAGCATCGAGCGGACGGCCTGCGGCACCAGAATACTGGTCATGACCTGGGTCTTGCGCATGCCGAGGCCGTAGGCGGCCTCGCCCTGGCCGCGCGGGACGGCGTTGACGCCGCTGCGGATGATCTCCGCCTGGACCGAGCCGTTGTAGAGGGTGAGGCCGAGCACCAGGGCCCACATCGGGTCCTTGGCGAAGAAGGCGTAGTAGAGCCCGACGATCAGGATCAGCAGCGGCATCGCCCGGAAGAACTGGACGATGCCGACGCAGAGCCAGCGGACCGGCTTGTGGTCGGAGAGCTGCCCGGCCGCCAGGAGTGCGCCCAGCGTGAGCGAGAACGCCGCCGCCAGGCCGAAGGCCTTCAGGGTGGAGACCAGGCCGTCCAGGATCATCTGCTGGACATACGTGTACTGGAAGGCGTCCCACAGGTCGGCGTCGAACTGGCCGTTGTCACTGAGCGCGGTGACGACGTACCAGAGGAGCCCGGCGACGCCGATCAGGGAGAGGGCGCCGAACAGGCGGTACCGGGCGCGGGTCTTCGGGCCGGGGGCGTCGTAGAGGACGCTGGCCGTCGCGGGGCGGTTCAGAAGACTCATCGGGCCACCGCCAGTCGGTTTTCCAGGAAGCGGAAGAGCGTGGCGACCGTCGCGCTGATCAGCAGGTAGGCGCAGGCCACCCAGAAGAAGATCGCGAAGATCGAGTAGCCGCGCTCGGAGAAGGTCTGCTGGGCGCTGTACAGCTCGCCCACGCTGAACGCGCCGGCGATCGCCGAGTTCCTCGGCAGGGCGATGAACACGCTGCTCATCGGGGCCAGGACGGTGCGGGTGGCCTGCGGCAGGATGACCAGGGTGAGGGTCTGGCCGAAGGTCATGCCGAGGCTGCGGGCGGCTTCCGCCTGGCCGAGCGGCACGGTGTTGATGCCGGAGCGGATCACCTCGCAGACGAACGAGGCGGTGTACCCGCCGAGCGCCAGCACCGCGAAGACCAGGTGGCTGAAGTGCACGCCCAGCGGCGGCAGGCCGAAGGTGACGGCGAAGAACAGCAGGGTCAGCGGGGTGTTGCGGAACAGCGTCACCCAGGTGGTGCCGAAAGCGCGCAGCACCGGCACCGGGGAGACCCGGAAGGCCGCCAGCAGGGTGCCCAGCAGCAGGGCGAGCAGGGCGCTGAGGGCGCTCAGCTCGATCGTCTGCAGGAAGCCGTCGCGGAACAACGCGAAGTTGTCGTCCTCGAACAGGAACCCCATCCGGCGGCCCTCCTCTCAATCAGGGTCGGGAATGTCGATCGACGGGTCGATCGGGGATGTCGTGCGGGCTGATCAGTAGCGGTCGAGGGCCGGGACCTCCGGGGCCGGGGAGCCGGAGGCGCCCAGGGTGGCGTCGTAGGCCTTCTTCCAGTCGCCGTTGTCCTCGTGGGCCTTCAGGGCGTCGCTGATGGCGTTGCGCAGCACCGCGTCGTCCTTGTTGAGGCCGACGCCGTAGTTCTCCTTGGTGAACGGCTTGCCGACGACCTTGAGCTTGCCGGCGTACTTGGAGGCGTAGCCCTTGAGGATGGCGTCGTCGGTGGTGACGGCGTCGACCTCGCCGGAGAGGAGCTTCTCGACGCAGGCCGAGTAGGTGTCGAACTGCGTGATCTTCGGGCTGTACTGCTGGATGTTCTTGATCGAGGTCGAGCCGGTGGCGGTGCAGACGTTCTTGCCGTTGACGCTCTCCGCCCCGGTGATCGTCGTGTTGTCCTGCTTCACCAGGAGGTCCTGGCCGGCGATGTAGTACGGGCCGGCGAAGGAGACGGTCTTCTTGCGCTCGTCGTTGATGCTGTAGGTGCCGACGTAGAAGTCGATCTGGCCCTTGGCGATGGCGGGCTCGCGCTGCGAGGAGACCAGGGTCTGCCACTTGATCTGCTGCGGGGTGAAGCCGAGGTCGGCGGCGATCATCTTGGCGACCTCGATGTCGAAGCCGCTGCGGTCGCCGCTGGCGACGTCCTCCCAGCCGAGGTTCGGCTGGTCGGCCTTGGCGCCGATGATCAGCTGGCCGCGCTTCTTGGCCTCCGCGATGATCGGGGAGTCGACCTTGGCGTCGGTCTTGACCGTGTAGGTCGGGAGCTTCGGGGCGTCGCTCGCGGTGGCGGCGGCGCCGGGGGTGCCGTCCTTGCCGCAGGCGGCGGTGGCGGTGAGCGCGACGGCACAGAGCGCGACGGCGAGGGTGCGGGAAGTCCTCATGAGGGCTGTTCTCCTGGGGCTGGGCCGCGGTCGCAACCGGGCTCTGGCGTCTGGAAGTTCGTGCACGGGCAGGGCCGGTCGGCACAGTCGCCGGTGGCGGCCCGTGTGGTCTGGAGACGTCCGGTGGGCGTCAGTGGTGCAGGATCTTCGAGAGGAAGTCCTTGGCGCGCTCGGAGCGCGGCGCGGTGAAGAAGGCGTCCGGGGTGTTCTGCTCGACGATCTTGCCGTCGGCCATGAACAGCACGCGGTTGGCGGCGGAGCGGGCGAAGCCCATCTCGTGGGTGACCACGACCATCGTCATGCCGTCCGCGGCCAGCTGGCGCATGACCTCCAGCACCTCGTTGACCATCTCCGGGTCGAGGGCCGAGGTGGGCTCGTCGAAGAGCATCACCTTGGGCTTCATCGCCAGCGCCCGGGCGATCGCCACGCGCTGCTGCTGGCCGCCGGAGAGCTGGGCCGGGAACTTGTCGGCCTGCGCGGCGACGCCGACGCGCTCCAGCAGTCCGCGGGCGGTCTTCTCGGCCTCCGGGCGGGGCACCTTGCGCACCTTGACCTGGCCGATGACCACGTTCTCCAGCACGGTCTTGTGCGCGAACAGGTTGAAGCTCTGGAACACCATGCCGACCTCGGCGCGCAGCCGGGCCAGCTCCTTGCCCTCGGCGGGCAGCGGCCGGCCGTCGATGGTGATCGCGCCGGAGTCGATGGTCTCCAGCCGGTTGATCGTCCGGCAGAGCGTGGACTTCCCCGAGCCGGACGGGCCGATCAGCACGACCACCTCGCCCTGGGCGATCGAGAGGTCGATGTCCTGCAGCACGTGCAGCGCGCCGTAGTGCTTGTTGACGTTGCTCAGCACGACCAGTGGGGCGGCTGCGGGGGTGGAGTCCTGGACCGGGCTCTCGGTCATCGCGCCTGCTCCCTCTGTGTATCGAATCGTGCCTACCTGAGAAGTCTCAACTCCCTTGGGAGGCAATGGTGGTGCGAATCCGGGAGCCGCGACCGGCGGAGCCGCAGCCCCCGGTGGGCCGACCTTAGGAGCCGTGACGGCACCCCGTCAGCCGATCTGAGCGGAACTTGAGGATCACGAAACGGCCACACGGTGCGCGCGCACTGTTCGCACGGGTGCCGACGGGGCATGTCACAGCGGGAATCCGCGCCGGCGCTCCCCGTCCCCCACGAGCCCGGTGCGAGGTCGAACCTGGCGTCGGGCCGTCCGCTGGCTCATACTGCGCAGGACCGGACCGGACCGATCGGTCCGATGATCACCGGTGATCACGTGGGGGAAGGAGGAGAACAGGATGCGACTGCTGCTCGTCGAGGACGACGAACGCGTGGCCGCCGCGCTGGTCGCGGTACTGGGCCGGCACGGCTTCCAGGTCCGGCACGCCCGCAGCGGGCACGAGGCGCTCGACGCCCTGGTGCCGGACGGAAACGAGCCGTACCGGGTGGTGCTGCTCGACCTCGGGCTGCCCGATCGCGACGGCTTCGAGGTGTGCAGCCGGATCAGGGCCGGCAGCGGCGTCCCGGTGATCATGGTCACCGCCCGCGCCGACGTCCGCTCCCGGATCCACGGCCTCAACCTGGGCGCCGACGACTACGTCACCAAGCCGTACGACATGGGAGAGCTGCTCGCCCGCATCCACGCCGTCGCCCGCCGCGGCGCCGCCCCCTCCGTGGTGCCGGTGCCCGCGCCCGACGCCGTACCGCAGCAGCGCGGCCCGCTGGAGTCCCGCGGCATCCGGATCGACCGGGAGCGCCGCCGGGTCAGCGTGGACGGCCGCGACGTGCCGCTCACCCGCAAGGAGTTCGACCTGCTCGCCCTGCTCGCGCAGAGCCCGGGCGTGGTCTACCGGCGCGAGCAGATCTTCAGCGAGGTCTGGCGCAGCGGCTGGGAGGGCAACGGGCGCACCCTGGAGGTCCACATCGGCTCGCTGCGCAACAAGCTCGCGCTGCCCGGCCTGGTCGAGGCCGTCCGCGGCGTCGGCTACCGGCTGATCCCCGAGTGCCCGGCGGCCACCCCGGCGGACCAGGCCCCGAACGCCCCCGCGGAGCACTGACCGCACGTGCGCACCCGCCTGCTCGGCATCCTGATCGCCCTCATGCTCTGCGTCCTGGCAGCCCTGGGGCTGCCGCTCGCGGCGGCGGTCGCGGCGGCCGAGCAGACCAAGGTGGTCGTCGACCGGCTCGACGACGCCGCGCGGTTCGCCCAGGACCTGCCCACCTCCGGCGCCAACGACGCCGCCCGCAAGGGCGAGCCCGAACCCGCCCCCGGGGACCTCAGCCGGCAGCACTCGATCGACGCCGAGGTCAACCGCTACTTCGACCTGTACGGCGTACGGCTGGGCATCTTCCAGCGCGACGGCCTGCCGATCGCCGCCGCGCCCGCGAACTGGCGGGTGCCCGCCGCCGGCTGGGGCGCCCAGGCCTTCCAGGAGGCGCTGGACGGGCGGCGCAGCCACAACCCGCCGCAGGTCTGGCCCTGGACCCCGGACCGCACGATCACCGTCGCCGCCCCCGTGGTGCGCGACGGCGACGTGGTGGCGGTGGTGCTGAGCGAGTCCCCGACCGGGGCGCTGAGCACCCGGGTGCTGCACAAGTGGCTGGTGCTCGTCACCGGCGAGGCCGCCGCGATGATCGTCGCCGTCCTGCTGGCCGTCCGGCTCACCGAGTGGGTGCTGCGCCCGGTGCGCACCCTGGACCGGGCCACCCACGACATCGCCACCGGCCGGATGGCCGCCCGGGTCGCCCCCGGCGGCGGACCGCCCGAGCTGCAGCGGCTGGCCCGCTCGTTCAACGAGATGGCGGACCACGTGGTGCTCGCGATGGACCAGCAGAAGGCCTTCGTCGCGGACGCCTCGCACCAGCTGCGCAACCCGCTCTCGGCGCTGCTGCTGCGGGTCGAGCTGCTCGGCCTGGAGCTGCCCGAGGGCCACGAGGAGGAGCTCAGCGGCGTCCGCGAGGAGGGCACCCGGCTGGCCCGGGTGCTGGACGACCTGCTCGGGCTGGCCACCGCCGAGCACGCCCGCCCCGAGCCGGAGCGCACCGACCTCGCCGAGCTCACCCTGGCCCGGATGGACGCCTGGCGGCCGGTCGCCGAGCGGAGCGGGATCGCGCTGCGCTGGGAGGGCCCGGCGCTGGCCATCGGCATGGCCGACCCGATCGGCTTCGGCTCCGCCCTGGACGCCGTGGTGGACAACGCGATCAAGTTCAGCCCGGCCGGCGGCGAGGTGCGGGTGCGGGTCGCGGTCCGCCGGGACGAGGTCGCGGTGACCGTCGTCGACGCCGGGCCAGGCCTCACCGAGGACGAGCTGTCCCGGGCCGGCGACCGGTTCTGGCGCAGCCCGCGGCACCAGAACGTGGACGGCTCCGGGCTGGGCCTGTCCATCGCCCGCACCCTGCTGGCGGCCGGCGGCGGCTCGCTCGCCTTCGCACCGGTCAAGCCGACCGGGCTCGCGGTGACGCTGGCGGTGCCGCGGCCGGAGAAGTGACGGCGGCGGGCGGTACGGCGGGCGCTACGGTGGCCGCTACGGCTTGACCGAGCGGTAGTAGCGCGCCGCGCCCGTGTGCAGGGGGAGCGGGTCGGTGTAGACGGCGGTGCGCAGGTCGACCAGCTGGGCGGCGTGCACCTGGGCGCCGATCTGGTCGCGACTGTCGATCACCGCCCGGGTCATGCCCTCGACCAGGCCCGGGTCCACGTCGTCCCGGGTGATCAGCAGGTTGGGCACGGCCATCGTCGCGACCGCGTCCTTGGGCTCGGCGTTCGGGTAGGTGCCCTTGGGCATGGTGGCCGCCCGGTACGCGTCGATGCCGCCGCCCTCCGCCTTGTGCAGCGCCTCGGACAGGTCGTTCAGCGGCACGATCCGGATCTTGACGTGGTCGGAGAGGTCGGTGAGCGCGCTGGTGGGCAGGCCGCCGGACCAGAAGAAGGCGTCCAGCTGGCCCGCGCGCAGCGCGTCGGCGGCCTCGCCGACCCCGGCCGGGACCGCGACGACGTCGTGCTCGGGGTTCAGCCCGGCGGCGGTCAGCAGCCGCTTGGTCACCAGGTTCACCCCGGACTGCTTCAGGCCGACGCCGACCCGCAGGCCCTTGAGGTCGGCCGTGCGGTGCACCGGGGAGGAGGCCGGGACGACCAGCTGCAGGTAGTCGTCGTAGAGCCGGGCGATCGCCCGCAGCCGGTCCTTGCCGGGACCCTGGTAGTCGGCGACCGCGTCGGCGGTGGCGATCGCGAAGGTGTCCCGGCCGGTGATCACCCGGGTGAGGTTGTCTATCGAGCCCTCGGTGTTGTCCAGGGCCAGCCGCACCCCCGGCATCGTCCCGGAGACGTGCGTCTGCAGCAGCTGCCCGTACCGGTCGTAGACGCCGCGCTGCACGCCGGTGGCGAAGCGGACCTCCCCGCGCGGGTACCCGGGCGAGCGGCCCGCCGACAGCCACCAGCCGCCGAACCCGGCGACCAGCAGCACCAGCACCAGCACCGTCCGCCACAGCGGGCTGCGGGCCGCGGTGCGGACGGCGGCGCCGAGACGTGACGGGGTGGTGGGGGTCATGCAGGGATACTGCCAGGCGCTCCGGCGGAACGGGAGGGGAACGGGCCGGGGAAAGCTCCGGGGAAGGGCGGGGAGGGGCTGCGGAGGGAGCGGGGAGAGGTCGGGGAGCTGCCGGGGAGGGGCGGGGGAGTTTCCCGGAACGGACGGGGCCCGCTCCGGGAAAAGCGCTTCGCGGCTGCCCGTACCCTGGTCTGGTGAGCGGTGAGAGCGGATTGAAGAGCTACAAGGTCGTCACGCACGGCTGTCAGATGAACGTCCACGACTCCGAGCGGCTGTCCGGGCTGCTGGAGGAGGCGGGCTACGTCAAGGCCGGGCCCGAGGGCGACCCGGACCTGGTGGTGTTCAACACCTGCGCGGTGCGCGAGAACGCCGACAACAAGCTGTACGGCAACCTCGGCCAGCTGGCGCCGGTCAAGACCCGCCACAAGGGCATGCAGATCGCCGTCGGCGGCTGCCTGGCCCAGAAGGACCGCGACACCATCGTCACCCGCGCCCCCTGGGTCGACGTGGTGTTCGGCACCCACAACATCGGGCACCTGCCCGCACTGCTGGAGCGGGCCGCGATCGAGAAGAAGGCCCAGGTCGAGATCCTCGAATCGCTGGAGACCTTCCCCTCCACCCTGCCGACCCGCCGCGACTCCGCGTACGCCGCCTGGGTCTCGATCTCGGTCGGCTGCAACAACACCTGCACCTTCTGCATCGTCCCCGCCCTGCGCGGCAAGGAGGAGGACCGCCGCCCCGGCGACGTCCTCGCCGAGATCGAGGCGCTGGTGGACGAGGGCGTCATCGAGGTGACCCTGCTCGGCCAGAACGTCAACGCCTACGGCTCCGACCTGGGCGACCGCGAGGCCTTCTCCAAGCTGCTGCGCGCCGCCGGGCAGATCGAGGGCCTGGAGCGGATCCGCTTCACCTCGCCGCACCCGCGCGACTTCACCGACGACGTGATCGCCGCGATGGCAGAGACCCCGACCGTGATGCACCAGCTGCACATGCCGCTGCAGTCCGGCTCCGACCGGGTGCTCAAGGCGATGCGCCGCTCCTACCGGCAGGAGCGTTTCCTCGGGATCATCAGATCGGTCCGCGAGGCGATGCCCGACGCGGCGATCTCCACCGACATCATCGTGGGCTTCCCCGGCGAGACCGAGGAGGACTTCGAGGAGACGATGCACACCGTCCGCGAGGCCCGCTTCACCAACGCCTTCACCTTCCAGTACTCCAAGCGCCCCGGGACCCCGGCGGCGGAAATGGAGGACCAGGTGCCGAAGGAGGTCGTGCAGGCCCGCTACGACCGGCTGATCGCCCTCCAGGAGGAGATCTCCTGGGAGGAGAACAAGAAGCAGGTCGGCCGCACCCTGGAGATCCTGGTCGCCGAGGGCGAGGGCAAGAAGGACGACCAGACCCGGCGGCTCTCCGGGCGCGCGCCCGACAACCGCCTGGTGCACTTCAGCAAGCCCGAGGAGCCGGTGCGCCCGGGCGACATGGTGACCGTCGAGATCACCTACGCCGCCCCGCACCACCTGCTGGCCGAGGGCCCGGCGCTCTCGGTGCGCCGCACCCGGGCCGGCGACGCCTGGGAGAAGCGCCAGGCCAAGCCCGCCGCCAAGCCGGCCGGCGTGATGCTCGGCCTGCCGTCCATCGGCGCCCCGGCCGCGCTGCCGCTCGCCGCGCCGGCGGGCGGGGCCTGCTGCGGCGACTGACGGCCTGCTTCCGGCTCGGTGCGGTGAGAGCCGCGCCGAGCCGAAGGGGCGCGCCGGTGCCGAAAGCGAGGAGCGAGGAGGCCCGAGACGGGGGTCCCCCCGGCCGAAGGCTGGGGGAGAGGGCCTTGGAGCGACGACCGTCGGCACCGGGCCAAGAGCGCCCCGGAGGCGAGCGCGCGAGTCACAGCTTCTGCGGGGCCGCCGTTCCCGTTGGCTAGAGTGATCCACATGCTGGTAGCCGCCGCCGTGTGCCCCTGTCCGCCGCTGCTCGTCCCGGAGGTCGCCGCCGGGGCGGCGGCCGAGCTGGACGCGCTGCGCGCCGCCTGCGACGAGGCGCTGGCGGCACTGGTCGCGGCCGAGCCGGAGCTGGTCGTGGTGGTCGGCACCGGGCCGGAGGCCGAGGTGTGGACCGAGGGCGGGGCCGGCTCCTTCCGCCGCTACGGGGTGCCGCTGGTCGCCAAGCTGCCCGGTGACCGGGTCGAGGGGCCGGAGCTGGCGCCCTCGCTGACCGTCGGCGCCTGGCTGCTGGAGCGCGCCGGGGTGACCCTGCCCACGCACGCCTGCGCGGTGCCCGCCGACGCCCCGGCCGACCGGATGCTCGGCCTCGGCCAGGGCCTGGCCGGGCTCGCCGACCGGGTCGCCCTGCTGGTGCTCGGCGACGGCAGCGCCTGCCGCTCGGTGAAGGCGCCCGGCTACCTGGACGAGCGGGCCGAGGACTTCGACGCCGCCCTGGCCGCCGCCCTGGGCGCGGCCGACCCGGCGGCGCTGGCCGCCCTGGACGCGGGCCTGGCCGCCGAGCTCAAGGCCGAGGGCCGGGCGCCCTGGCAGGTGCTGGCCGGCGCCGCGGAGGGCGCCGGCCTCACCGGGCGGCTGGGCTACCAGGACGCGCCGTACGGCGTCGGGTACTTCGTGGCGAGCTGGGCCCAGGGGGCCTAGCCGGTCCCTGGCGGGTTCCGGTCGGGTTCCTGGCGGGCCCCGGTCGGGCCCCCGGCGGGTCAGGACTTCGGGGGCTGTCCCGGCTCGCCCGGCTTCGGCTTGTGCGCGAAGTCGTCGACGGCGTGCTTGGCCTTGCCGGCGCCGTGCTCGATCTTGTCGCTGTACTTGCCCTTGGTCGCCTTGTCGATCGCGCCGCCGGCCTTGTCCACGGCCTTCTCGATCTGGTCGCTGTGCTTGCCGGCCAGCTCGCTCGCCTTCTCCTTGAGCTCCTCGGCCTTGCCCTTGAGGTTGTCCATCAGACCCATGGCGGTCTCACCCTTCCCTGTCGTCCGTCCATCCCCGTCCCCTGCACAACGTCCGCGCTCGGCGAAGCGTTCGCAAACCGGGCGCCAACTGGGAAAACGTCCGGAAACGGTCCGGAGAACAGTCATATCGTCGCGCAGCTCCGGGCGACCGGCAGCCCGGTCCCCGTCCCCGCCGCGGTTTTGCGAGACTGGAGCGGTGAGCAGCTCCCTTACCCCGCGTGTCGCCCCTGCCCGTGTGATCTGCGTCGTCGGCGCGACCGCCGCCGGCAAGTCCGACCTGGCCGTCGCCCTCGCCCGCAGCCTCGACGGCGAGGTGATCAACACCGACTCGATGCAGCTGTACCGGGGCATGGACATCGGCACCGCCAAGCTCACCATGGCCGAGCGCGAAGGGGTCCCGCACCACCTGATGGACGTCTGGGACGTCACCGAGGCCGCCAGCGTGGCCGAGTACCAGCGGCTGGCCCGGGCCGAGATCGACCGGCTGCTCGCCGCCGGGCGCACGCCCGTCCTGGTCGGCGGCTCCGGGCTGTACGTCCGGGCGGCCATCGACGAGATGGAGTTCCCCGGCACCGACCCGGCCGTCCGGGCCCGGCTGGAGGCCGAACTGGAGGAGCTCGGCCCGTACGCGCTGCACGGCCGGCTGGCCGGCCTGGACCCGGCGGCCGCCGAGGCGATCCTCACGAGCAACGGACGGCGGATCGTCCGCGCGCTGGAGGTCATCGAGATCACCGGGCAGCCGTTCACCGCCAACCTGCCGAGCAACACCGCCGTGTACGAGGCGGTGCAGATCGGCGTCGCCGTGCCGCGTCCCGAGCTGGACGAGCGGATCACGCTGCGGGTCGACCGGATGTGGGAGGCCGGACTCCTGGACGAGGTGCGGGAGCTGGAGAAGGCCGGACTGCGGGAGGGGAGGACCGCCTCCCGGGCGCTCGGCTACCAGCAGGTGCTCGACCACTTCGCCGGCGAGTGCACCGAGGACGAGGCGCGGGCCGAGACCGTCCGGGCCACCAAGCGCTTCGCCCGCCGCCAGGAGTCCTGGTTCCGCCGCGACGACCGGATCCACTGGCTCTCCCGACCGGCCGGAACCGACCCCGTCGAGATGCTGGAACGGTCCCTCGAACTGATCGGCCGTCAGGGTGTTCCGGCCGCGTAGGACGGGTTCCGGCCAATTCGGCGGTGCACCTGCGCGGGCAGGTGACCGTGCAGGACGAACCGGCGGTCACGGCCCGATCACGTGATGGCCACGGATCACCCGTCGACCCCGGTCAGGCCCGGAATGACCGTCTGGACATGCCATCATCGAAGGCATAGGAGTCGGCCGAACGGGCCGACCGAGCCCGGCCGCGAGTCCGCTCGTGTCGAACTGTCAGGGGAGGCCGTGTGTCGACGGGTACCGGCCCCGAACCCGGTCAGAGCGGGAGTGTCACCGCGCCGGCCGAGGCCTTCGACGAGTCGACGATGGGCGACCTCCCCGTGCTGACCGGACTTGAGGCGCCGACCTCGTACGCGGTCGCGATGCCCGCCCTGGACACCCGTACCCCGCCCGGCGGCGCGGTGCACGAGCGGGAGATCCGGCCGCTGCGCCGGCTGCGCTGGTGGCAGACCCTGCCGATCGCGCTGCTGGGCACCCTCGGCTCGCTGATGTTCGCCTTCCCGCTCGCCTTCGGCTCGGCCGGCGCGCGCGCCACCATGGTCGGGATGCTCGGGCTGCTGCTCACCGCCGCCTCGGTCGGCTGGGGCGCGATGGCCGCCCGGCACGCCGGCTACAAGTGGCCGGGGCTGCCCCGCCGGGGCTCCGGGCAGCGCGCCGGGTGGAAGGCGATCGTGCTCTACACCGTGATCGCGCTGGCCGCCTGCGCGCTCGCGGTCTGGCGCGTCGCCTACCTGCGCTGAGCTCCGCCCGGGTCCCCGCCCCGAGCCGAAGGGGCGCGCCGGTGCCGAAAGGGAGAGCGCGAGGGAGCGCCGACCGTCGGCACCGGGCCGGAGCGCCCCGGAGGCGAGCGGGCGAGTATCAGTACCATCGGGAGGGTGAGCGCATCCTCTTCCCAGCACGGCGGCATCCCCTTCTTCAAGGGGCACGGCACCCAGAACGACTTCGTCATCGTCCCGGACCCGGACGGCGCGCTGGAGATCGGTCCCGCGGCCGTCGCCGCGCTGTGCGACCGGCGGGCCGGCATCGGCGGGGACGGGTTGCTGCGGGTGGTGCGGGCGGCCGCGGACCCGGCCGCCGCGGGGATGGCCGACCGGGCCGAGTGGTTCATGGACTACCGCAACTCCGACGGCAGCCTCGCCGAGATGTGCGGAAACGGCCTGCGGGTCTTCGCCCGCTTCCTGGTCGGGGCCGGTCTGGCCAAGCCGGGTGAGCTGGCGATCGCCACCCGCTCCGGGGTGCTCACCGCGAGGGTCGCCGAGGACGCCGGGGACGGCACGCCCGGTGACGTCACCATCGACATGGGCCGCGCCCGGCTGCCCGGGCCGGACGGCATCGAGGTCGCGGTCGGGGAGCGGCGCTGGCCGGCCCTGAACGTCAACATGGGCAACCCGCACGCGGTGGCCTTCGTGGAGAGCCTGGACCACGCGGGCGACCTGTACACCGCGCCGCTCACCAGCCCCGAGGGCACCTACCCGCAGGGCGTCAACGTCGAGTTCGTGGTGGACCGCGGCCCGCGGCACGTCGCGATGCGGGTGCACGAGCGCGGCTCGGGCGAGACCCGTTCCTGCGGCACCGGCGCCTGCGCCGTCGCGGTGGCGGCGATCCGCCGGGACGGCGTCGACCCGGCGGTCACCGGTGAGGCCGTCGCGTACACCGTGGACGTGCTGGGCGGCCGGCTGGTCATCACCGAGCACCCGGACGGCCGGGTGGAGATGACCGGGCCGGCCGTGATCGTGGCCGAGGGACGGCTGGACGAGCGCTGGTGGGAGTCCGTCCGCCGGAGCTGACAGCCCGGTTTGCCCAATTCGTACGGCGACGAATCCCCCCGATCGGGTGATACCGGTCGCGGACGGGAATCACGGCGTCGCGGAACGTGCTCTGCTCGGTAGCATGGACCACCGGGTCGATCACCCCACGGGGAGGGGCGCCGCCCGGCGACCGTTGCCGGAGGTGCCGATGACCATCGAAGCCGGGCAGTCCCTGACGGGGCAGCCGACGACCGTACGGCAGGCCGGGGCCAGGAGGCCCCTCGGAGAGCTCGGCCGGGCAGCCCTCGGCCGGGCCGGCCGGGCCGCGCTGCTGGCGACCGGCCGGCCGCCGGTGCCGGACGCCCTGGAACCGCTCGTCCGGGTCCACCGGCAGCACCATCCGCAGGCCGACCTCGGCCTGCTCGCCAGGGCGTACCGGCTCGCCGAGGCCAGCCACCGCGGCCAGAAGCGCAAGAGCGGCGAGCCGTACATCACCCACCCGCTGGCCGTCACCATGATCCTGGCCCAACTCGGCGCCGGGACGACCACCTTGGTCGCCTCGCTGCTCCACGACACCGTCGAGGACACCGAGTTGACGCTGGACCAGGTGAGCGCCGGGTTCGGGCCCGAAGTCGCCTACCTGGTCGACGGGGTGACGAAACTGGAGAAGGTCGACTTCGGCGCCGCCGCCGAGGCGGAGACCTTCCGCAAGATGCTGGTCGCCACCGGGGACGACGTCCGGGTGATGGTGATCAAGCTGGCCGACCGGCTGCACAACATGCGCACCATCCGGCACATGAAGCCGGCCAGCCAGGTGCGGATCGCCAAGGTCACCCGGGACGTGCTGATCCCGCTGGCCGAGCGGCTCGGCATCCAGGTGCTCAAGGCGGAGCTGGAGGACATCGTCTTCGCCACCCTGCACCCCGAGGAGCACGCCCGCACCCGTGCCCTGATGGCCGGCCACGAGGCCGAGCCGGACACCGTGCTGGAGCCCTTCGCCCGGCAGCTGGCCCGGCAGCTGGCCGAGGCCGGGGTGGCCGCCGAGGTGACGGTCCGCCCCCGGCACTGCGTCTCGCTGCACCGGGTGCTGCTCAAGCGGTCCGGCGCGCCCGGGCCGGACGGCCGGCCGCAGGGGCCGCGGCCCGCCGACTTCGGGCGGCTGCTGGTGGTGGTCGAGGAGAACGCCGACTGCTACGCGGTGCTCGGCGAGCTGCACACCTGCTGGACGCCGCTGCCCGGGGAGTTCAAGGACTTCGTCGCCGCGCCCAAGTTCAACCTGTACCAGTCGCTGCACACCGCCGTGGCGCTGAGCGACGGCGCGGTGGTCGAGGTGCTGGTCCGCACCCGCCGGATGCACGAGGTCGCCGAGACCGGGGTGGTCACGCTGGGCGGCCCGTCCCCGGCCGGCGCCGCCCAGGACACCGACGAACTGGACCGCACCGACCCGGCCAGGCCCGGCTGGCTCAGCCGGCTCCTGGAGTGGCAGCAGGAGACGCCCGACCCGGACGCCTTCTGGTCCGCGCTCACCGCCGACCTGGCCGGCGACCGCGAGATCACCGTGGTCACGGAGAGCGGCGAAACGCTTCAGCTGCGGGCCGGCGCCACCTGTGTGGACGCGGCCTACCTGCTCGGCGAGGAGACCGGCCACCGATGTATCGGCGTCCGGGTCAACGGACGGCTCAGCGCGCTCTCCACCGTGCTGGAGGACGGCGACCTGGTCGAGGTGCTCACCGAGAGCCCCCCGGCCGGCGGTGGACAGCCCTCCGGCCCCGCCCCCGAGTGGCTGGCGCACGCCCGCACCCCGGCCGCCCGGCTGGCCATCGAACGCTGGCTGGCCGACCCCCCGGCCCGGCTGCCCGCCGTCCGCACCGGCCCGGCCGGGGCCCAGCCCGCCCCGCCCGGCCGCCGTACCGCCGAGAAGCGGTCCGCCCCGGTCGCGGTGACCGGACGGCCCGGGGCGACCGTACGGCTGGCGCGCTGCTGCACGCCCGTCCCGCCGGACGAGGTGGCCGGCTACCCGATCCGCGGCGGCGCGGTGGCCGTGCACCGCACCGGCTGCCCGGCGGGCGAGCGGATGCGGGCGGACGGGCGGACCGCGCTGGAGGTCCGCTGGCAGCCGCAGTCCACCCCGGCCACCGGGCACCGGGCCACCCTGCGGGCCGAGGCGCTGAACCGGCCCCGGCTGCTCGCCGACATCACCGCGGCGATCTCCGCGGCCGGCGTCGGCATCGTCTCGGCCGGGGTCGAGCCGCCGCAGGAGTCGCGGGTCCGGCACACCTACACCGTCGAACTGCCCGAGCCGGGCGCGCTGCCCGGGCTGATGCGGGCGATGCTGCGGGTCTCCGGGGTCTACGACGTCAGCCGCCCGCACGCCCCGGAGGTGGGGTAGGGCCCGCCCGGCCCGGTCGGCCGGGGCCATGGGGCCGGGCGCCGGGCCCGGGGCCGCCGGGCCGGCGCCGCCGCGCGGCGAAATGGGGATGACCGGTCCCGGCCGGGCGTGCGACCATCGTGGGGAATTCACGGCCGGTCCACGGCGTTCACAGGGCACAGGAGTCCCGGTGGCACCCGAGGACCCGAGGGGTTAGCTCACCCCCGCCCGGACGGTAGCCGGGGCGGCAGCTGGGCAGACTCCGTACGGGACCGCGCGGCGGTCCCGGAAGGCCACCCTCACCAGCGAGCCAAAGGACAGAATGACCTCCACGTTCGACACCCGCGACCACGCCGACGCCACGCGCCGCATCGACGGTCTGCGGGCGGAAGCCCTCATGGACGAGGACCTCGCGGCCATCGACGAGGACCTCGGCCACCACTACGACGGCGACCAGTACGACCGCAGCGAGCGCGCCGCCCTGCGACGGGTCGCCGGCCTCTCCACCGAACTCGAAGACGTCACCGAGGTCGAGTACCGCCAGCTCCGCCTGGAGCGCGTGGTGCTCGTCGGCGTCTGGACCGACGGCACGCTGGAGGAGGCGGAGAACTCCATGGCGGAGCTCGCCGCGCTCGCCGAGACCGCCGGCTCCCAGGTGCTGGACGGCGTGATCCAGCGCCGCGACAAGCCCGACGCGGCCACCTACATCGGCTCCGGCAAGGCGAAGGAGCTGCGCGACATCGTCGCCTCCACCGGCGCCGACACCGTGGTCTGCGACGGTGAGCTCACCCCCGGCCAGCTGATCCACCTGGAAGACGTGGTCAAGGTCAAGGTCGTCGACCGGACGGCCCTGATCCTGGACATCTTCGCCCAGCACGCCAAGTCCCGGGAGGGCAAGGCGCAGGTCTCGCTCGCGCAGATGCAGTACATGCTGCCGCGGCTGCGAGGCTGGGGTCAGTCGCTGTCCCGGCAGATGGGTGGTGGCGGCTCCGGCTCGTCCGGCGGCGGCATGGCCACCCGTGGTCCCGGTGAGACCAAGATCGAGACCGACCGGCGCCGGATCCGCGAGAAGATGGCGAAGCTGCGCCGGGAGATCGCGGACATGAAGAAGGGCCGCGACACCAAGCGCCAGGAGCGCCGGCGCCACCAGGTGCCGTCGGTGGCCATCGCCGGCTACACCAACGCCGGCAAGTCCTCCCTGCTCAACCGGCTCACCGGCGCGGGCGTGCTGGTGGAGAACTCGCTGTTCGCCACCCTGGACCCGACCGTGCGCCGGGCCCAGACCCCGAGCGGGCGGGTCTACACCCTGGCCGACACGGTCGGCTTCGTCCGGCACCTGCCGCACCACCTGGTCGAGGCCTTCCGCTCGACCATGGAGGAGGTCGCCGACGCGGACCTCATCCTGCACGTGGTCGACGGCTCGCACCCCGAGCCGGAGACGCAGCTGGCCGCCGTCCGCGAGGTCATCGTCTCGGTCGACGCGCAGAACGTGCCGGAGATCGTGGTGATCAACAAGGCCGACGCCGCCGACCCGCACGTGCTGCAGCGGCTGCTGCGCCGCGAGCCGCACGCCATCGTGGTGTCGGCCCGCAGCGGCGCCGGCATCGAGGAGCTGCTGACGCTCATCGACGACGAGCTGCCGCGACCGGCCGTCGAGGTGCGGGCCCTGGTGCCCTACACCCAGGGCGCGCTGGTCTCCCGGGTGCACGCGGAGGGCGAGCTGATCGCCACCGAGCACACCGGCGAGGGCACGCTGCTGCACGCCAAGGTGCCGGCCGAGCTGGCCGCCGAGCTGGAGCACTTCGCGGTGGCCCTGCACGGCTGAGGCGCGACCGCACGGAAGGGCCCCCGGACCGCACGGTCCGGGGGCCCTTGCGCGTGCCGGGCGCGCGGAGGCCGGCGTTGCGGGGGCCCTTGCGCGCGCGGGTCGGCGATCGCGGTCGGTGCCCGGGAGGTCAGCGGACGTTCTTGGCGAAGAAGTCGAAGGCCTGCTTCGCCTGCTCCTGCAGGGAGGGCCCGGCCTGGTAGCCGGCCGGGTTGCGGTTGCCGATCGCGCCGACGCTGATCAGGTTGGGCTTGCCGTCCTTGGTGATGAACCAGCCGCCGCCGCTCGAACCGGCGGTCATGGTGCAGCCGAGCACGTACATCGGCGGGCGGGTCCGGTCGAAGGAGAGCCGGACGGGCGGCGCCGGGGAGTCGCAGTGCTCCAGTTCCGTGCCGTCGAAGGGCCGCTCGGCGGGGTAGCCGTAGGCGGCGACCGAGGTGATCTGGTCGCGCGGGGCGTTGAACCAGACCGGGACCGAGCCGCCGACCGTCTCCTCCAGGGACTTGCCGGTGTCGTTCTCGGCGCGCACCCGCAGGACCCCGTAGTCGAACTGGTTGTGGGCGCCCACGCCGCTCTCCTGGAGCCAGGTCGGCGACACCAGCGCGCGCACCGCCGTCCACCGGCCGTACGGGGCGGCCAGCGCGTCGGGGTACGGCTTGCCGCGGGTCGCCCGGCCGTCCCGGTTGAAGCCGGGCACGAAGACCAGGTTCTTCAGCCAGCCGCCGCCCTTGCCGTCGTGCAGGCAGTGCGCGGCGGTGTAGACCAGGTTGCTGCGGCCGGGGTTGACCGGGTCGGAGACCACGGTGGCGGAGCAGGCCGCGTCGCCCTGCGGCGTGGTCATGAAGAGCCGGCCGACCACCGCGGTGGCCTGCCCGTACGGGTGCGGCTGCGGCTGGGCGGGCACGGCGGCGGGCGGGGCGTCCCGCTCGACACCGGGGGCCGCCGTGGCGGTGAGCGAGTACTCCGGGGTGGGCCGGGGCTTGGCGGCGTCCATCCGGGCGGTCGTCCAGGCGCCCGGGGCCGCCTCGTTGGCGAACCCGCTCTCCGCGACGTACTTGGTCCACTCCTCCAGCTTCCAGCCCGTCAGGTCGCCCAGGCTGGTCGGTGCGGACTTGGGCAGGGCGGGGGGCGGGGTGGCGGGCCTGGCGGGGCCGTCCGGGCCGCAGCCGGCCGCGGCGAGGGCGGTCACGGCGAGCAGCGCGGCGCCGGCCGTCCCGGCCCGGCGCCCCCGGTTGGTGGTTCTCGGCATGCTCCATCGTCCCCCGTGCTGTGCTGGTGTTCCCGTACCGCCCCCCGGTGGCGGATCACTGCTTCCTGGAGATCCAGTCCAGGGCCTGCTTGGCGACCGCCTCCAGGTAGGGGCCGCTGAGCGAGGTGTGGTCCTGCGTCCCGATCGAGGTGTTGCTGACCAGGGCGGTCCTCCCGTCGGGCATGGTGGCGAACCAGCCGCCGCCGCTGGAGCCCTGGGTCATGTTGCAGCCGATGGTGAGCATCGTGGGGCGCTTGGCGTCGAAGGAGAGCCGGGTCGGCTTGCCGCCGTCGCACCTGTACAGCTCCTGGCCGTCGAACGGCTTGAGCAGCGGGTAGCCGGTGGCCGACACGTTCAGCTTGTCGCGCGGGGCGTCGAACCACACCGGGACGGCCGAACCGACCGTCTCCTCCAGGGACTTGCCGGTGTCGTTCTGGTTGTGCACGCGCATGACGGCGAAGTCGTACTGGTTGGCGGCGTCCCCGGTGCCGCCGCCCTCGACCATCCACTGCGGCGAGGTGGTGACCTGGTCGGCCCACCAGGTGCCGAGCGGGGCCAGCTCGGACAGCGGGGCGCGCTTGCCGCCGCTGGAGGCACCCGAGTTGTTGTAGGCGGGCACGAAGACCAGGTCCTTGTAGAAGTTCCCGCCCTTGCCCTCGTGCACGCAGTGGCCGGCCGTCCAGACCAGGTTGCTCCTGCCGGGGTGCTGCGGGTCGGCGATCACCGTCGCCGAGCAGTTGCCGCGGCCGCCCTTGGCGGAGAAGAACACCTTGCCGGAGGGCTGCTTGGTGTACGGGCGGGGCACCGCCACGGCGTTGACCACCGCGGGCTCCGGGTCGGTCACCCCGTCGTCACCGGGCTTGGGGGTGGCCGGCGAGGGCTTGCTGGCGGGCGGGGCCGGGTCGGCGGGCTTGGAGTCGCCCATCTTGTCCGGGTCCCAGAAGTCCTTCACCACCGGGTTGTTGAAGACGTGCTTGGACGCCCAGGTGTCCCAGTCCTCGAACTTCCACTTCTTCAGGTCGTCCCAGGTCTTCGGCAGGCCCTCCAGCAGACCGGTCGGAAGGCCGGACGGCAGGGTGATCCCGCCGATCACGCCGCCTCCGCCCGCGCCGCCGCTCGCCGCGGCCGAGGAGGGCGGCGGCGCGGCGCTGCCCCCGCCGTCGCCCGCCGGGCCGTCCGGCCCGCAGGCGCTCACGGCGAGCAGGGTTCCCGCGACCGCGGCGGCGGCCAGGGCTGACCGGTGGATCGTAGGCATCTGTGCGCTTCCCCCTGTGCTCGGTCGGTCTGTGGTTTCTGTCGGTGCTCGGTGCTGGGTGCTCGGTGCTCGGTGCGCTGTTGTCGCTCTGTGGCTGCTCGGTGCTCGGCGCCCGGTCGGCGGTGCGGGTCCGGTCGGTGACGGCTCGTCCGTGTCCGGCCGGTCCGTGCCGCGGCGGCCCGCCGTCCTGGAGTCTTCCATCGGGGATGAGGACGGCCGTGCCCGCCCCCCGGGTTGCGGCGCGGGCCGGAGGACTCCGATCCGTGACGCGGGCCCGGTCGGCTCGTTGGCACAGCAGGCCCTTTCGCCCGGGTGGCGGACAATCCCCGATTCTCACCCGGACGAGTGAGCGGTCCTTGTGATCACCCCTCAGGGATAGGTAACCCTTACCTGACGCGACGGTGCGAGCGCCCGCCGCCCCCTCCACCGCAGAGCGCGTCCGCACCCCCACGCGCCCCAAGGAGCAGCCTTGAGCACCGCCCTCACCGGAGCCCCGCCCGAACCGCCGCAGCCGACGGAGCCCCCCCGGGCGTCCAAGGGCGAGCGGACACCGCAAGCGACGAGCGAGGAGCGAACGGTGGGGGCACCCCCGGTCGAAGGCCGGGGGAGAGCGTCGGCGCAGCGGCCCGAGCACCCGGAGGCGGGCGGCCAGGGGCGGCCCGAGCCGGACCCGCTGCTGCACCCCGATCCCGCCGTGGCCGCCGAACAGGCCGCCCTGGAAGCCCTGTTGCGCTGCTGGGCCCGGGAGACCGGGGCCCGGCCGGGCCCCGACGGCCGGCTGCGGATCGCCGTCCTCGGCGGTGCCGCCCGGCTCACCGCCCCGGTGCGCTACTGGTCGCCCGGCGGCTGGCACCGCTTCGGCCCGGCCAGCCTCGCGGCCGGCCAGGGCGGTGCGGCGGGGGAGGGGGCCGCCGCCCCGGTGGACGCCGTCACCGCCGCCGCGCTGCTCGCCGCCGCGGCCGCCGACCGCCCCGACCCCGGGCAGGTCGCCGACCTCGCGGCCCGGGTCGCCGACTCGGTCGTCCGCACCGCCGAGATCCTCGCCCACCGCCGGACCGCCGCCGAGCCCGGCGGCCCGGAACGCTCCCACTTCCTCGCCGCCGAACAGTCCCTGCTGCTCGGCCACCCGCTGCACCCCACCCCGAAGAGCCGCGACGGCCTCGGCCCGGCCCAGAGCGTCGCCTACTCGCCCGAACTGCACGGCTCCTTCCAACTCCACTGGTACGCCGTGGACCGGGAACTGCTCGCCGCCGGCTCCGCCGTCGCCGAGAGCGCCGAACAGCTCACCGCCGGCCTGCTCGACGGCCGCCTCGCCCTGCCGCCCGGCACCGCCGCCCTGCCGCTGCACCCCTGGCAGGCCCGCGAACTCGCCCACCGCCCGGCCGTCGCCGCGCTGCTCGCCGACGGGCTGCTGCACGACCTCGGCCCGGCCGGCGAGCCCTGGCACCCCACCTCCTCGGTGCGCACCGTCTACCGGCCCGGCACCCCCTGGATGCTCAAGCTCTCGCTGGGCCTGCGGATCACCAACTCCCGCCGGGAGAACCTCCGCAAGGAACTCCACCGCGGCCTGGAGATGCACCGGCTGCTGGAGAGCGGGCTGGCCGCCGAGTGGCGGGCCGCCCACCCCGGCTTCGACATCGTCCGCGACCCGGCCTGGATCGGCGTCGACCATCCGACCCTCGGCGACCCGGGCGGCCTGGACACCGTGCTGCGCGCCCAGCCCTTCGCGCCCGCCGAGCGCGCGCTGTGCGTCGCCGGGCTGGTCGCCGAACAGCCGCTCGGCACCGGCGACACCGTGCCGTCCCGGCTCGGCGACATCCTGCGGGCGCTCGCTGCGCGCAGCGGCCGCCCGCTGCCGACCGTCGCCGCCGAATGGTTCCTGCGCTACCTGGACGCCGTCGTGCTGCCCATCCTCTGGCTGGACGGCCGGGGCGGCATCGCCCTGGAGGCGCACCAGCAGAACAGCCTCGTCCTGCTCGACGAGGACGGCTGGCCGAGCGGCGGCCGCTACCGCGACAACCAGGGCTACTACTACCGGGAGAGCGCCACCGAGCGGCTCACCGCCCGGCTGCCCGGGCTCGGCGCCGACAGCGACACCTTCCTGCCGGACCCGGTGATCGACCACCACTTCGCCTACTACCTCGGCATCAACCACGTGCTCGGCCTGATCGGCGCCCTCGGCTCCCAGGGGCTGGCCGAGGAGCCGGTGCTGCTGGCCGCGCTGCGCCGCTTCCTCGCCGGGCCGCGGGCCGCCGCCACCGGCTCGGCGCTGCCCGGGCTGCTGCTGGAGGCGCCCACGCTGCCCTGCAAGGCCAACCTGCTCACCCGGATCAACGGCATGGACGAGCTGGTCGGCCCGGTCGCCAGCCAGTCCGTCTACGTGGACATCCCCAACCCGGTGGCGGGCGGCTGATGCTGGACGACCTGCCCGGGTGGGGCGCGATCCCCACCCCGGCCGGCGAGTTCCGGCTCAGCCCGGTCCGGCTGCCGGCCGACCTGGACCTGCTCGCCGGATGGATGAACGACCCCGAGGTCGCCGCCTTCTGGGAGCTCGCCGGGCCGCCGGAGGTCACCGGGCGGCACGTCCGGGCCCAGCTGGACGGCGACGGCCGCAGCGTTCCCTGCCTCGGCCTGCTCGACGGCGAGCCGGTCAGCTACTGGGAGGTCTACCGCGCCGACCTCGACCCGCTGGCCGCGCACTACCCCGCCCGGCCGCACGACACCGGCGTCCACCTGCTGCTCGGCCCGGCCGCCAGCCGCGGCCGGGGACTGGGCGCCGTCCTGCTGGCCGCCCTCGCGGAGCGGATCCTGCGCCGCCGCCCGTCCTGCCAGCGGGTCGTCGCCGAACCGGACGTCCGCAACCGGCGCTCGGTCCGGGCCTTCGAACGGGCCGGGTTCCGGGCGGCCGCCGAACTCGACCTGCCCGACAAGCGCGCCGCCCTGATGGTGCGGCCGCGCGCCCCCGGCCCGGGCCCGTCTCACCTCGGTCCGGCTCACCCCGGCCCGTCCGACCCCGGCCCCGGCCCCGACCCCGCCTAGGACACCCCGTGGACACCCCCGCACCGCCGCCGCCGTACGACCTGCTCGGCGTCGGCATCGGTCCGTTCAACCTCTCGCTCGCCGCGCTCGCCGAGCCCGTTCCCGGCCTGCGCACGCTCTTCTGCGACCAGCGCCCGGAGTTCCGCTGGCACCACGGGATGCTGGTGGACGGGGCCAGGATGCAGGTGCCGTTCCTCGCCGACCTGGTCTCCCTGGTGGACCCGACCAACCGGTGGTCCTTCCTCAACTACCTGCGCGAACAGGACCGGCTGTTCCCGTTCTACTTCGCCGAGCGCTTCCAGCTGCCGCGCCGCGAGTACGACCACTACTGCCGCTGGGCCGCCGAGCGGCTGGCCAACTGCCGCTTCGGCACCGAGGTCACCGCCCTGCACTGGGACGCCGCGCCGGGCGAAGAGCCCTGCTACCGGGTCGAGTTGACCGACACCGCGACCGGCCGGCGGTCCACCGTACGGGCCCGCAACCTCGCCCTCGGCGTCGGCACCCGGCCGGTGCTGCCCGAGGCCTTCGCCGGCCTGGCCGGCCACCCGCGGTCCTTCCACTCCGCCGACTACCTGGACCGCCGCGCCGGCCTGGCCGACGCCCGGGACATCACCGTGGTCGGCAGCGGCCAGTCCGGCGCCGAGGTCTTCCTCGACCTGCTCCGCCGCCACGAGGGCGACGGCGTCCGGCTGCGCTGGCTCACCCGCACCCGGGCGCTCGCCCCCATGGAGTACTCCAAGCTCGGCCTGGAGCACTTCACCCCCGACTACACCCGCTACTTCCACGGCCTGCCCGGCCCGGTCCGGGACGCCCTGGTCACCGCCCAGTGGCAACTGCACAAGGCCGCCAGCGCCGAGACCCTCGCCGAGATCCACGACCACCTCTACGAGCGCACCATCGGCCGCCCGATCGACACCGCCCCGGTCGAGATCACCCCCGGCACGGCCGTCACCGGGACCCGCCCCGGCCCCTGCGGCGGCCTCGAACTGCACTGCCGGCACACCGACTCCGGCGCCGAGCACGTCCTGCGCACCGACGCCGTGGTGCTCGCCACCGGCTACCGGGCCGCCCGGCCGGCCGCACTCGAACCGCTCGCCGACCTGATCGACTGGGACGAGGCCGGCCGCTACCGGGTCGACCTCGACCACCGGGTCGCCACCCGGCCCGGGCTCACCGGCGGCCTCTACGTCCAGAACGCCGAACTGCACACCCACGGCGTCGGCACCCCCGACCTCGGGCTCGGCGCCCACCGGGCCGCCGTGATCCTCAACGCCGTCACCGGCCGGACCGTCCACCGGCTGCCCGAGCGCACCGCCTGGACCGGCTTCGCACCGCCCGCCCCCGCCCCCCTCGACCGGACCCCCGTCCTCCCTCGCCCCCAGGAGCTGACCCGTGCCGCAACAGCCGGCCGCTGAACCGCCGCTCTACCTGCCCCCGCACCTCACCACCGGGCACTGGCAGCGGGCCGGCCGGGCCCTGCTGGCCAAGATGCTCGGCGAGTTCGCCTACGAGGAACTGCTCAAGCCCGTCCCCGGCGCCCTCGACGGCGAGTACCTGCTGAAGCTCCCCGAGGCCGAGTACCGCTTCACCGCCCGGCGCGGCGCCTACGACGGCTGGCAGGTCGACCCGGAGTCGATCCACTGCTCCGCACCGGACGGCCTGGACCCGCTGCGCTTCCTCCCGTACGCCCGGCAGACCCTCGGGATGCGCGGCGAGACCACCGCCCACCTGATCCGCGAGCTCTCCGCCACCCTCACCGCCGACGCCCGCCAGCTCGCCACCGCCCTCACCGCCGCCGAACTCGCCGACCTCGACCACGCCGCGCTGGAGGGACGGCAGGGCGGCCACCCCTGGATCGTCCCCAACAAGGGCCGGATCGGCTTCTCCGCCGCCGACGCCGCCCGCTGGGCCCCGGAGGCCCGCAGCCCGCGCCCGCTGCCCTGGATCGCCGTCCACCGCCGGCTCGCCGAGTACCGCGGCGTGCCCGGCCTGGAACGGCCCGAGCAGCTGTACGCCCGCGAGCTGGACGACGTGGACGCGCTGCGCGCCGCGCTCGGCCCGGACGCCGACGACTACCTGCTGCTGCCCGTCCACCCCTGGCAGTGGGACGAGACGGTCCTGCCGCTGTTCGCGCCCTGGATCGCCTCCGGCGAGATCGTCCCGCTCCCCACCGACGGCGACCCACGACTGCCCCAGCAGTCCATCCGCTCCTTCTTCAACACCGCCCGCCCCGAGCGCTGCACCGTCAAGCTGCCGCTGTCCATCCTCAACACCCTGGTCTGGCGCGGCCTGCCCACCGAACGCACCCTCGCCGCGCCCGCCGTCACCGCCTGGCTGCACGGCCTGCGCGACGCCGACCCCTTCCTGCGCGACGAGTGCCGGGTGATCCTGCTCGGCGAGATCGCCTCCGTCACCGTCGACCACCCGGTCTACCGGGAGATGCCCGAGGCCCCCTACCAGTACAAGGAGCTGCTCGGCGCGATCTGGCGCGAACCGCTCGGCCCCTTCCTGGACGACGACGAACGCGCCCGCACCCTCGCCGCCCTGCTGCAGACCGGCTCCGACGGGCGGGCGCTCGCCGCCGAGCTGATCGCCCGCTCCGGCCTCACCCCGGCCGAGTGGACCGGCCGGCTGTTCGCCGCGATGCTGCCCCCGCTGCTGCACTTCCTCTACCGCTACGGGCTGGTCTTCTCCCCGCACGGCGAGAACGCCATCGTGGTCTTCGACCGGCGCGACGCCCCGAGCCGGCTCGCGGTCAAGGACTTCGTCGACGACGTCAACCTCAGCAACGCCGACCTGCCCGAGCTGAGCGAGGTGCCCGCCGAGGTCGCCGACGTGCTGCTGCGGGACGGCGCCCAGGGGCTCTGCCAGTTCATCCACTCCGGGCTGTTCATCGGCGTCTTCCGCTTCCTCGCCCCGCTGCTGGAGGCGCAGACCGGACTGCCCGAGACCGAGTTCTGGGCCCTGCTGCGCGCCGAGGTCCTCCGCCACCAGGACCGCTTCCCCGAGCTGCGCGAGCGCTTCGAGCTGTTCGACCTCTTCCGGCCCCGGATCGACCGGCTCTGCCTCAACCGCAACCGGCTGCTCCTCGACGGCTACCAGGACCGCCCGCACCGCCCGCACGCCGCCCGGTTCGGGACCGTACCGAACGCCCTGGTGGCCGTGGACGTGCGGCTTCCCGCGCGACGGGACCGGATTGTCACCCCCGCCCCGTAGGGTGGGAGGGTCATGACGAACGACTCCGAATCCCACGACTCCGAATCCCAGCGGGCGGTGGACCTCGGCGACGAGGCCGAGGAAGCCGTCGCCGTCCCGCGCTCGCGGATCCCCGAACTGCTGCACGCCGCGGTGGCGGCCGTCGGCGGCGTCGAGCGCCCCGGCCAGGTCCGGATGGCCGAGGCCGTCGCCGACGCCGTCGACCACGGCGAGCACCTGCTCGTCCAGGCCGGCACCGGCACCGGGAAGTCCCTGGCCTACCTGGTGCCCGCGCTCGCCCACGGGGACCGCGTGGTGGTCGCCACCGCCACCCTGGCCCTGCAGCGCCAGCTGGTGGAGCGCGACCTGCCGCGCACCGTGGACGCGCTGCACCCGGTGCTGCGCCGCCGCCCGCTGTTCGCGATGCTCAAGGGCCGCTCCAACTACCTGTGCCTGCACCGGGCCAACGAGGGCACCCCGAGCGAGGAGGGCGAGGGCCTGTTCGACCCGGTGGACGCGCTCGGCGGGCCCACCGGCAAACTCGGGCAGGACGTGCTGCGGCTGCGCGACTGGGCCGACGAGACCGACACCGGCGACCGGGACGACATGAGCCCCGGCGTCTCCGACAAGGCCTGGGCCCAGCTCTCGGTCACCTCCAAGGAGTGCCTGGGCGCCACCCGCTGCGCTTACGGGCAGGAGTGCTTCGCCGAGAAGGCGCGGGAGCGCGCCAAGCTCGCGGACGTCGTGGTCACCAACCACGCGATGCTCGCCATCGACGCGATCGAGGGCGCGCCGGTGCTGCCCGAGCACGGGCTGCTGATCGTCGACGAGGCCCACGAGCTGGTCAACCGGGTCACCGGCGCGGCCACCGCCGAGCTCACCGTCGGCGCCGTCAACCGGGCCGTGAAGCGGGCCGCCCGGCTCGCCAACGAGAAGGCCGTGGACCTCCTCCAGGCCGCCGCCGAGAACTACCACGGCCTGATGGAGACCGCCCAGCCCGGCCGGGTCGAGGAACTGCCCGAGTACCTGGCCTACGCGGTCACCGCGATCCGGGACGCCGCCCGCCAGGTGATCACCTCGCTCGGGGAGACCAGGGACAAGGGGCTCAGCGACGAGGACGCCGTCCGCAAGCAGGCGATGGCCTCGGCCGAGACGCTGCACGAGACCGCCGAACGGCTGCTGGAGGGCTCCGAGTACGACGTGGTCTGGATCGAGCGCAGCGACCGCTACGGACTGGGCACCGCCTCCCTGCGGGTCGCCCCGCTGAGCGTCTCCGGGCTGCTGCGCGAGGGCCTGTACAAGGAGCGCTCGGTCGTCCTCACCTCGGCCACGCTCAAGCTCGGCGGGGACTTCAACGGCGTCGCCGCCTCGGTCGGCCTGCCCTCCGAGACCAGGCTGCCGGACGCCCGCACGGAGGGGGACAACCCGGAGCCCGGCCCCGGCTTCGGCGAGGACGCCGTGCCGCACTGGCGCGGGATCGACGTCGGCTCGCCCTTCAAGTACCCCAAGCAGGGCATCCTGTACGTCGCCAAGCACCTGGCCGACCCCGGGCGAGACCCCGAACGGCCGGACATGCTCGACGAGTTGGCCGAGCTGATCGACGCGGCCGGCGGCCGGACGCTGGGCCTGTTCTCCTCGATGCGCGGCGCCCAGACCGCCGCCGAGGCGATGCGCGAGCGGCTGGACCACCGGATCCTGCTCCAGGGGGAGGACACCCTGGGCGAGTTGATCCGGGAGTTCGCCTCGGACGCCACCACCTGCCTGTTCGGCACGCTCTCGCTCTGGCAGGGCGTGGACGTGCCCGGCTCGGCCTGCCAGCTGGTCGTGATGGACCGCATCCCGTTCCCCCGGCCGGACGACCCGCTGATGAGCGCCCGCCAGCGGGACGTCGAACAGCGCGGCGGGAACGGCTTCATGGCGGTCGCCGCGACGCACGCGGCGCTGCTGATGGCGCAGGGCGCGGGCCGGCTGGTGCGCGCGGCGGACGACCGCGGGGTGGTCGCGGTGCTCGACCCGCGGGTGGAGACCAAGCGGTACGGGAGCTTCTTCCGCTCCTCGATGCCCGAGTTCTGGTACACCACGGACCGCAACCAGGTGCGCCGCTCGCTGGCGGCGATCGACGCCTCGGCGGCGCCGGTGCGGCCGGTGGCGAAGCGGGGCTGAGGCGGCCGGCGCTGAGGCGGCCCGGGGAGACGGAACGCCGGAGGGGCTCGCCGCGTGAGCGGTGAGCCCCTTCCCGGTGTCGTGGTGCGTGGGTGGTGCCTGGGGGTGGTCCTGGGCGGTCCCGCGGGGCCGCCGTGACCCCGCGGGGGCAGCGGACCGCGGGCGCTGTTCAGAGGCGGCGCAGGACCGCGACGACCTTGCCCAGGATGGTCGCGTTGTCGCCGTTGATCGGCTCGTACGCCGGGTTGTGCGGCATCAGCCAGATCCGGCCGTCCTCGCGCTTGAGCCGCTTGACGGTGGCCTCGCCGTCGATCATCGCGGCCACGATGTCGCCGTTCTCGGCGACCGGCTGGCGGCGCACGGTGACCCAGTCGCCGTCGCAGATGGCCGCCTCGATCATCGAGTCGCCGCGCACGGTGAGCGCGAACAGCTCGCCCTCGCCGACCAGTTGGCGGGGCAGCGGGAAGACGTCCTCGACCGTCTGCTCGGCCAGGATCGGCCCGCCGGCGGCGATCCGGCCCACCAGCGGCACGTACGAGGTGGACGGGCGCCCGGCCGTCTCGGCGGTGTTGGGACGGGCCACCTCGACGCCGCGGACCTCGTAGGCGCGCGGACGGTGCGGGTCCCGGCGCAGGAAGCCCTTGCGCTCCAGGGCCATCAGCTGGTGCGCGACCGAGGAGGTGCTGGACAGGCCGACGGCCTGGCCGATCTCGCGCATGGACGGCGGGTAGCCCCGGCGCTGGACGGAGTCCCGGATGACCTCGATCACCCGGCGCTGGCGCTCGGTGAGCCCGGCCTCGTCGGTCCGGATGCCGGGGGGGCGGCCGGGCATCGCCCGGGCGGGCGAGGGGTGGGAGTCATCCATGGTGGCGGAGTGTTCGATCGGCTGGTCGGGCACCCGGTTCGAGCCGGAAAGGGCCGTACCGGAGAGGCGGTGGTCTTCGCTGCGGTCCATGCTGATGTCCACGCTCTGCTGATTCGTGGTGCGCTGCCCCACCTTGAACTGGGAGTGTTCCTGCACCGGGATGGTGTTGCTTTCGATCGTGTTCACGGCGGCCCCTCTCGACGGCTGTCCTCTCCCTTTTCCAGCCCAACGCACCTCCTATCGAAAGGTTGCGCCAAACACACGTTCGAGTGAATTATTCGGGACTTGGCTGACTCGATCAAGGCTTTGTTGTACATCGAGTAAATGTTCGACCAGAACCCGACCCGGGCAGTCTAATCGGCGCCGACACGCCAGGGGTGTCACCTCCCCCGGAGACCTAGATGTAGTGGCTACAGTCCTCTCCGTGCCCAGTACTAGTGGTTGCCGCGCATGATCAGCTTGCCGAGGCCGGGGGCACATCGCATAGACTCAAGAGGTCCGCACGATCTGCCAGGGAGGGATCCCCAGGTGCACTGCCCCTTCTGCCGGCACTCCGACAGCCGCGTTGTCGACAGCCGGACCACCGAGGACGGCAGCTGTATCCGCCGCCGCCGGCAGTGCCCGGACTGCGGCCGCCGCTTCACCACCGTGGAAACGGCCGCGCTGATGGTCATCAAGCGCAGCGGCGTCACCGAGCCGTTCTCCCGGCAGAAGGTCATCACCGGCGTCCGCAAGGCCTGCCAGGGCCGACCGGTCACCGAGGACGCGCTCGCCCAGCTCGGCCAGCGGGTCGAGGAGTGCGTGCGGGCCAGCGGCAGCGCCGAGCTGACCACCCACGACGTGGGCCTGGCCATACTGGGCCCGCTCAAGGAACTCGACGTGGTCGCCTACCTGCGCTTCGCCAGCGTGTACCAGGCCTACGACGGACTGGAAGACTTCGAGGTCGCCATCGCGGAACTCCGCGCCGAGCGGCCCCTCACCCCGGAGACGGACGACGCCTGCGTCTCCGTCCCCGCCGCCGCGCCCTAGGAGGCGCCGGCGCACCGGCCCCCGCCGCGGGGTCCAGCCGCACCACAACGGCCCCACGGGGCCCCCGCGTGCCCGGAAACGGCGCGCAGAACACTACAAACCGTGCGAAAACAGGCAGGGTCTCCGCCTGCCCGCACACCGGAAGAACGAACCAGCGGTGCCCGGACTTTTCAGGGCACTACGGGCGTTTGCCCAGGAGGAGGAGCGAGAAGTGACAGACACCACGAGCGGTTCCGCACGCGGGTCGAAGTCCGAGAAGGCCGTCGCCAAGGGCGCCAAGGCCCCGAAGGGCGGTCTCCGGACGGAGCGCATCTACACCACTCCCGGCGTGCACCCGTACGACGAGGTCCGCTGGGAGCGTCGTGACGTCGTC
Organism: Kitasatospora xanthocidica; assembly: GCF_014656195.1. Taxonomy (GTDB): domain Bacteria; phylum Actinomycetota; class Actinomycetes; order Streptomycetales; family Streptomycetaceae; genus Kitasatospora; species Kitasatospora xanthocidica. The sequence continues at coordinate 62,045 of NZ_BNBY01000022.1, forward strand.
ATGACCAACTGGCGCGACGGCTCGATCAACTTCGAGCAGCGCGGCGTCGAGTTCCCCGACTTCTGGTCGGTCAACGCCGTCAACATCGTCACGTCCAAGTACTTCCGCGGCGCCGTCGGCACCCCGCAGCGCGAGTGGAGCCTCAAGCAGATCATCGACCGCGTGGTGCTCACCTACCGCGCCGCCGGCGAGAAGCACGGCTACTTCGCCACCAAAGACGACGCCGAGATCTTCGAGCACGAGCTGACGCACGCCCTCCTCCACCAGGTGTTCAGCTTCAACTCGCCGGTCTGGTTCAACGTCGGCACCAAGCAGCCCCAGCAGGTCAGCGCCTGCTTCATCCTGTCCGTCGACGACTCCATGGAGTCGATCCTCGACTGGTACAAGGAAGAGGGCATGATCTTCAAGGGCGGCTCCGGCGCCGGCCTCAACCTCTCCCGGATCCGCTCCTCCAAGGAACTGCTGTCCTCCGGCGGCAACGCCTCCGGCCCGGTCTCCTTCATGCGCGGCGCCGACGCCTCGGCCGGCACCATCAAGTCCGGCGGCGCCACCCGCCGCGCCGCCAAGATGGTCGTCCTCGACGTCGACCACCCGGACGTCGAGGCCTTCATCGAGACCAAGGTGAAGGAGGAGGAGAAGATCCGCGCCCTGCGCGACGCGGGCTTCGACATGGACCTCGGCGGGGACGACATCACCTCCGTCCAGTACCAGAACGCCAACAACTCCGTCCGCGTCTCCGACGAATTCATGACCGCCGTCGAGAACGGCACCGAATTCGGCCTGCGCGCCCGGATGACCGGCGAGGTCATCGAGACCGTCGACGCGAAGAAGCTGTTCCGCAAGATGGCCGAGGCCGCCTGGGCCTGCGCCGACCCCGGCATCCAGTACGACTCCACGATCAACCACTGGCACACCTGCCCGGAGTCCGGCCGCATCAACGCGTCCAACCCCTGCTCCGAGTACATGCACCTGGACAACTCCAGCTGCAACCTCGCCTCGCTCAACCTGATGAAGTTCCTCCGCGACGACGACTCCTTCGACGCCGAGCGCTTCGCCAAGGTCGTCGAGCTGGTCATCACCGCGATGGACATCTCCATCTGCTTCGCCGACTTCCCCACCGAGAAGATCGGCGAGACCACCCGCGCCTACCGCCAGCTCGGCATCGGCTACGCCAACCTCGGTGCCCTGCTGATGGCCACCGGCCACGCCTACGACAGCGAGGGCGGCCGCGCCCTGGCCGGCGCCATCACCTCGCTGATGACCGGCACCGCCTACCGCCGCGGCGCCGAACTCGCCGGCGTGGTGGGCCCGTACGACGGCTACGCCCGCAACGCGGCCGCTCACCAGCAGGTCATGAAGCAGCACGCGGACGCCTCGCTCGACGCCGTCTCGGTCGACGAGCTGGACGCCCCGGTCTGGCTGGCCGCCAACAAGACCTGGCAGGACGTCGTGCGCGTCGGCGCGCAGAACGGCTTCCGCAACGCCCAGGCCTCCGTGCTCGCCCCGACCGGCACCATCGGCCTGATGATGGACTGCGACACCACCGGCGTCGAGCCCGACCTCGCCCTGGTCAAGTTCAAGAAGCTCGTCGGCGGCGGCTCCATGCAGATCGTCAACGGCACCGTCCCGCGCGCCCTCAAGCGCCTCGGCTACCAGGACGAGCAGATCGAGGCGGTCGTCGCCCACATCGCCGAGCACGGCAACGTGGTGGACGCCCCGGGCCTGAAGTCCGAGCACTACGAGGTGTTCGACTGCGCGATGGGCGAGCGCACCATCTCCCCGATGGGCCACGTGCGGATGATGGCCGCGATCCAGCCGTGGATCTCCGGCGCCATCTCCAAGACCGTGAACATGCCGGCCGCCGCGACCGTCGAGGACGTCGAGGAGATCTACTTCGAGGCGTGGAAGATGGGCGTCAAGGCGCTCGCGATCTACCGCGAAAACTCGAAGGTCGGCCAGCCGCTCTCGGCCAAGAAGAAGGACTCCGAGGCCAAGGCCGAGCAGGCCGAGGCCCCCGTCGCGGTCGAGAAGGTCGTCGAGTACCGCCCGGTCCGCAAGCGCCTGCCCAAGGGCCGTCCGGGCATCACCACCTCCTTCACGGTCGGTGGCGCCGAGGGCTACATGACCGCCAACTCCTACCCGGACGACGGCCTCGGCGAGGTCTTCCTGAAGATGTCCAAGCAGGGCTCGACCCTCGCGGGCATGATGGACGCCTTCTCCATCGCCGTCTCGGTCGGCCTGCAGTACGGCGTGCCGCTGGAGACCTACGTCTCGAAGTTCACCAACATGCGCTTCGAGCCGGCCGGTCTGACCGACGACCCGGACGTGCGGATGGCGCAGTCGATCGTCGACTACATCTTCCGCCGCCTGGCCCTGGACTTCCTGCCGTTCGAGACCCGCTCGGCGCTCGGCATCCACTCCGTCGAGGAGCGCCAGCGCCACCTGGAGACGGGCTCGTACGAGCCGCTGGAGGCCGAGGAGCTCGACACCGAGTCGCTCGCCCAGTCCGCCCCGGTGGTCGCCGCCAAGCCGGCCCCGGCCGTCGAGGCGCCCAAGCCGGCCGCCCCGAAGCAGGCCCACAACTCCACGGAGCTGATGGAGATTCAGCTCGGCCTCAACGCCGACGCCCCGCTCTGCTTCTCCTGCGGCACCAAGATGCGCCGAGCCGGCAGCTGCTACCTCTGCGAGGGCTGCGGCTCCACCAGCGGCTGCAGCTGATCGCGTTCGACCCCGGTTTCACCCGCTGAGGTGAATCCCTGAGGCGGGGCGAGGACTTCACGTCCTCGCCCCGCCTTTTCGCGTTCTCCTCCGTTCTTCCGGGCCGTCGATGTCGTCGATGTCACGGATCGGGGCCGTGGTCGGTCTGTAGGGGGAAGGGCAGTCGACGGGAGGAGTGGTGTGGTGAACGGGACGGTGCTGGTGACCGGGGCGACGGGGACGTTGGGGCGGGAGGTGGTGCGGCTGCTGGTGGCGCGCGGGGTGGCGGTGCGGGGGTTGAGCCGGCGGGTGCGGGGCGGGGGTGACGGGGTCGAGTGGGTGGTCGGGGACCTGGTGACCGGGGCGGGGATCGCGGAGGCGATGGCCGGGGTCGAGGTGGTGGTGGACTGCGCGACCACGCAGAAGAAGGCGGACGTGGCCGGGGTGCGGACGCTGGTGGCGCGGGCGCGGGAGGCGGGGGTCCGGCACCTGGTGTACGTGTCGATCGTGGGGATCGACCGGGTGCCGATCGCGTACTACGGGGCGAAGCTGGCCTGTGAGTCGGTGGTGCGGGAGTCGGGGCTGGGGTGGTCGGTGCTGCGGGCCACGCAGTTCCACGACCTGTTGCTGAGGTTCTTCGACGCCGGGGTGCGGCTGCCGGTGTTCCCGGTGCTCGGCGGGGTGCGGTTCCAGCCGGTGGACGTCCGGGAGGTGGCGGAGGCGGTGGCCGGGCTGGTGGGGGAGGAGCCCGTCGGGTTCGCGCCGGAGGTGGGCGGGCCGCAGGTGCGGTCGTACCGGGAGCTGGCCCGGGCGTACCTGCGGGCGGCGGGCAAGCGGCGGGTGCTGCTGCCGTTGTGGATTCCGGGGGCGGGGGGCCGGGGGCTGCGCGGGGGCGGGCTGTTGGCGCCGGGGCGAGCGGTGGGCCGGGGGACCTTCGAGGAGGCGCTGGAGCGGAGGTTCGGGCAGCGCTGACGCCGGGGTTTTGTCAACCGGGGTTGACATCGTCGTGGCTGTCAACCAAAGTTGACAGCATGAGCGAGAGCGGAGAACTCGCGGCCGCGGCGAGCAGTCGTGACCCTGCGGTGGGGCTCCGGTCGGTCCGCGCCCTGCGTGACCTGGCGGACCGGCTGGAGGCCCTGCAGGTGGGCAACGCCCGGTCGCAGGGCTGGTCCTGGCAGGACATCGCGGTCTGCCTCGGGGTGACCAGGCAAGCGGTGCACAAGAAGTACGCGAAGCGCGGCGCCGGTGGCGACCAGGACGGAGGTTGAGCGATGTTCGAGCGTTTCACCGAACGGGCCCGGCGGGTGGTGACCGGTGCGCAGCAGGAGGCGCGGGAACTGCGGCACGGCTACATCGGGACGGAGCACCTGCTGCTGGCGATCCTCGGCGTGCCGGAGGACCCGGCGGCCGCCGTCCTGGTCGAGGCGGGCCTGGACCACGAGACCGCGCGGCGGGCGGTGCGCCGACTGGTCGGGCCGGGGGACGACGCCGCCGCCCTGGCGGCGATCGGGGTCGACCTGGACGCGGTGCGGGAAGCGGTCGAGTCGGCGTTCGGGGAGGGGGCCCTGGACGTCCGGCCCGAGGAGGAGCCGAAGCGGCGGGGCTGGTTCCGCTCCGGCGGTTCCTCCGTCGGGCGCAGCCCGTTCACGGCCCGGGCGAAGAAGGCCCTGGAGCTGTCGCTGCGGGAGTCGCTGCGGCTGAAGTCGGGGGAGATCGGCGTGGGGCACCTGCTGCTGGGTGTGCTCCGGGAGGGGGAGGGGGAGGGGCCGGCGGTGCGGGTGCTCCTCGATCACGGGCTGGACCCGGGGGCCGTCCGGCGGGCGGTCGAGCGGACGCTGGGCTGAACCGTTCGGGCGTGAACGTTCGGGCACGAGGATTCGGCCGTGAACCGATGGCACGACGGTTCGGCTGTGAACCGTCGGGTGTGGCCCATCGGCTGTGAACGTGCGGGTGTGAATCCGGCCACTCGGCGGTGCGGCGGTTGCGTCGTCAATCGGTGTACGGGACGTGGATGAAGGAGACTGCCCGTCAACTGGCCACTTGAGGCCAATGTCTGAATCGATATGATCGGCCGAAAGCGTGAACCGATCAGCCGCCCGGAGACGTTTCGTCGCGTCCCCGGGCGGTCTGGCATGCGCCCGACCAGCTGTCGGCGGTCGCGAGAGTCGCCGACCCGCCGCCGTGCCGCCGCCCGCCGCCCGCCGACGTTGCCGAGGACCGCACCGATGAGAGAAGCCACCAGCCCCGACGGCCGGCCGAGCCGACGGCCCGCGCCGCGCACCGTCGCCCTGACGGCGGCCGCCGTCCTGCTGGCACTGGCCGCCGCACCGGTCGGTGTCAGCCGGGCCCTGGACGCGAACCAGCCGCTCACCGCCCTCGCCGTGGGCGCCGTCGCCGTCCTCTGGCTGATCGCCGTCGGTCTGGCGGCGATCGGCGCCGAGCGCTCCCGCCGGCTCGCCGAGGAGGTGGCGGAGAAGCACGAGGAGGCGATGACGGCGCTCGTCGTCGCGGGCTCCGCCCGGCAGTCCGAGGCGGCGGCCAGGGGACGGGCCGGCGCGGCCGAGGCCGAGCGGGACGCCGCCCGCGCCGAGCTGGCCCGGGCCGAGGCGGACGTCGCCACGGTGCGGGCCGAGCTGGCCGGGGTGCGGGCCGAGCTGGACGCCGAGCGGGCCGGCCTGGAGGCGGAGCGGGCGCGGGCCGAGGCGGAGCGCGCCGAGCTGGACCTGATCGCCGAGGGGGTCCTGCCCGAGGTGGTGGAGAGGCTGCGCGCGGGCGCGGCCGTGGACAGCGCGCTGGCCGCCCACCGCAAGCACCCCCAGTACGCGCTGCTGCGGGCCGTCGGCGAGGAGATCGGCCGCGGCGAGCGGCTGCGGGCCGCCGCGCTCGCGGTGTGCGCGACGGCCGCCGGGCGGGTCCAGGCGCTGGCCACGAGCATGCACGCGGAGCTGCGCGAGATGCAGCACCGGCACGACGAGGAGGTCCTCGGCGACCTGCTGAGCCTGGACCACTCGACCGCCCAGGCGGGCCGGATGGCGGACAGCATCGCGGTGCTCACCGGTGCCCGCTCGGGCCGCCGTTGGGCGAAGCCGATCGCGGTGGAGTCGGTGCTGCGCGGTGCGCTCGGCCGGATCGGCGCCTACCAGCGGGTGCGGCTGCACAACGCCAGCTCCGCCGCGGTCGCCGGGTACGCCGCCGAGGGCGTCATGCACGCGCTGGCCGAGCTGCTGGACAACGCCACCAACTTCTCGGCCCCGCCGGCCGAGGTGCACGTCTACGTCGAGGAGGTGCCCGCCGGGCTGGCGGTCACCGTCGAGGACAGCGGCCTCGGCCTGGGCGACAGCTGGCTCCGCCGGGCCGAACGGGCGGTCTCCGCCGAGCCGCTGGACCTGACCACGCTCTCCGCCGGTACCCGGCTGGGCCTCGCGGTGGTCGGCATGCTGGCGCGCAAGCACGGGCTGCAGATCTCCTTCCGGCCGTCGGCGCGCGGCGGTACCGGGGTGGTGATGCTGATCCCGCAGCAGCTGATCACGCACCAGGCTCCGGCGCCCGCCCCGGTGTCCGTTCCCGTGTCCGGCCCGGCGTCCGCCCGGACGAAGGCGCCGGTCGTGGAGTCCGCGCGCCCCGTGCTCACCCCCGCCCGCCCGGCTCCCGCGCCCCTGCCGCCGGCGCCCGCCGCACCGACCGCGCTCACCGCCCCGGCCGCGCTCGCCGCCCCGCCCGTACCCGCCCCCCTCGCCGCGGCCCCCCGGCCGCCCGCGCCCGCCCGGATGACCGACAGCGGCCTGCCGCAGCGCCGGCGCGGGCAGACGCTGGCCACCACCCCGGCGGCCGACCGGACCGCGAAGCCCGTACGGGCCGACGCGGCGACCGCCGCCGCCCGGTTCGGCGCGTTCCGGCGGGCAGCCGCCCGTCCGGTGGAGGGCGAGCAGCGCTCCACCGGGATCCCGACGCCGACCACGGACCCCGACACCACGCCCGACGCTTCCCCCGTCACCGAGAAGGACACCTGATGAGCAGCGCCCCCGATCGCGACCTCGACTGGCTGCTGGAAAACCTGCTGGCGGCAACCCCCGGCACCCGGCACGCCCTGGTTCTCTCCGCCGACGGCCTCAAGCTCTGCCACACGGCCGGGCTGAGCACCGACCAGGCCGACCAGCTGGCGGCGATCGCCTCCGGTCTGCAGAGCCTGGCGCACGGCGCCTCGATCGAGTTCGGCGACGGCAGCGGCGGCGTCCGGCAGTCGATGACCGAATTCCACGGCGGCATCCTGTGCATCGTGGCGGCGGGCGAGGGCGCGCACCTCGCGGTGGTCACGGACGACGAGGCGGACGTCGGCGTGGTCGGCCACAACATGCACGGCCTGATCGAGCAGATCGGCGTCCACCTCAGCGCGCCGGCCCGCGACACGGCGGGCGGTCCGGTGGACGGCTCGGCGGGCGGACCGGAGGACGGGGCCGCGGCCGGAGCCCCGGACGGCGCCGCCGGCCCGAGCGCCGCCACACAGGAGGGCGCGGGGATATGACCGACGGGCCGGTGCTGCCGGGCCGCGACGACGACCCGGACCGCCTCTACACCATCACCAAGGGCCGAAGCCGCTCCCCCGAGAACGCCTTCGACCTGGTCACCCTGATCGTCGCCGAACGGCAGCCGGCGTCGGGGATGCAGTCGGAGCACGTCCGGATCCTGCGGATGTGCGAGGCCCCGACCGCCGTCGTGGAGGTGGCGGCGGAGCTGGCGCTGCCGATCTCGGTGGTGAAGATCCTGCTCGGCGACCTGCTGGAGTCCGGGGCGGTCACCGCCCGCCACCCCAGGTTCGCGCCGAACAAGGCCCGGCTGCCCGACCTCGACACGCTGAAGCAGGTGCTGCATGGCCTCCAACGGCTCTGACGTCCGGCCCGCCGCCCCGCGGACCCCGCTGCGGGCGACCGCCGACAACGCGCTGAAGATCGTCGTGGTCGGCGGCTTCGGCGTGGGCAAGACCACGCTGGTCGGCTCGGTCAGCGAGATCCGCCCGCTGAACACCGAAGAGGTGATGACCCGGGCGGGGGAGGGCATCGACCCGGCCGGTGACTGGGGCAAGCGCTCCACCACGGTCGCCTTCGACTTCGGCCGGATCACCCTCTCCGCGCGCCAGGTGCTGTACCTGTTCGGCGCGCCCGGACAGGAGCGCTTCTGGTTCCTCTGGGACCGGCTGTTCAGCGGCGCCCTGGGCGCGGTCGTCCTGGTGGACACCCGGCGGCTGGAGGAGTCCTGGTACGCGATCGACCGGCTGGAGCACCACGGCACCCCGTTCATCGTGGCCCGCAACAACTTCGGCGAGCCGACCCACACCCTGGAGCAGGTCCGCGAGGCGCTGGACCTGCCGACCGAGGTGCCGCTGGTGGACTGCGACGCGCGTGACCGCGAGTCCGGCAAGCGGGTGCTGATCGAACTGGTCCACCACCTGGCGGCCCTGGCCGGGGCCGACGAGGCCGCCCTGGCCGGGATCGACGAGGCCGTCTTTGCCGGGGCCGACGAGACCGCCGGGGCCGACGAGACCGCCCTGGCCGGGACCGACGAGGCCGTCGCCCCGGCAGCGGCCCCCACCGCGATGTACGAGGAGAGCACCCCGTGACCGAGCCCGCCGCCACCCCGCCCCCGGGCTGCCCGGCGCACGCCGGCGCCACGCCGCTGTACGGGCCGCGCTTCCAGACCGACCCGGCCCAGCTCTACCGCGAGCTGCGTGCCGCGCACGGCCCGGTCGCCCCGGTCGAGCTGGCCGGCGGCGTGCCCGCGTGGCTGGTCATCGGCTACCGCGAGCTGCAGCTGGTCACCGGGCAGCCGCAGTTGTTCGGCCGGGACTCCAGCCGCTGGCACGCCTGGGAGACGCTGCCCGCCGACTGGCCGCTGAAGCCGATGATGGCGCCGGTGCCCTCGATCCTGTACGCCGAGGGCGAGGAGCACGTGCGGCGTTCGCGCGCGGTCACCGACGCGCTGGCCGGGATCGACCCGTACGAGCTGCGCAAGCACTCCGAGGAGATCGCCGACCAGCTGATCGACGAGTTCGCCGGGCGCGGCGAGGCAGACCTGGTCGCCGAGTACGCGCACCGGATGCCGCTGCTGGTGCTGTGCCGGGTGTTCGGCCTGGACGAGGAGCAGGCGCCGCAGCTGATCGCGGCGCTGCTGGCGATGCTGGACGGCGGCCCGGACGCGCCGGCCGGCGCGCAGCGGCTGCTGGAGCTGATGCTCGCGCTGGTCGAGGAGAAGGCCGAGTACCCCGGCGCCGACGTGGCCTCGCGGATGCTGGAGCACGAGGCGGGGCTGACCCACGACGAGGTGATGCGCGACCTGCGGGTGCTGCTGATCGCCGGCCACCAGCCGTCCTCGTACTGGATCTCCAACGCGCTGCGGCTGATGCTCACCGACGAGCGGTTCGCCGCCTCGCTGGCGGGCGGCCGCCGCAGCATCAGCCAGGCGCTCAACGAGGCGCTCTGGGAGGACACCCCGACGCAGATCTTCGCCGGGCGCTGGGCGGTCCGGGACACCCAGCTGGGCGGTCAGCGGATCGGCGCGGGCGACATGGTGCTGCTGGGCTTCGCCGGGGCCAACGCGGACCCGTCGGTCCGGCAGCCCGACGGCCGCCCGGCCGAGGGCAACCGGGCGCACATGAGCTACTCGTACGGCGAGCACGGCTGCCCGTTCCCGGCGCAGGAGGCGGCCGAGGTGATCGCGACCACCGCGATCGAGGTGCTGCTGGACCGGCTGCCGGACCTGCGGCTGGCGGTGGCGGAGCACGCGCTGGTGTGGCGGCCGTCGGCCTGGGTGCGCGGGCTGGTGGCGCTGCCGGTCGCGTTCACCCCGGGCCACCAGGCCTGATCCGTCGACGTTCGTCGCCGTTCGCCGACACCCGTCGCCGTTCGCCGACACCCGTCGCTGTCCGTCGACACCCGGCCCGATCGGCCGGGACCCGTCGACGCCCGTCGTCCGAAAGAGAGTTGCGATGACTGCTGCCCCGGCCCCGATCGTCCTCGACCCGCTGGCCCGTGACAACGCGGCCGAGGGCGCCCTGCTGCGGGCCGCCGGCCCGGTGGTGCCGATCGAGCTGCCCGGTGGCGTGGCCGCCTGGGCGGTGACGCAGCACGCGGCGGCCCGCGAGCTGCTGACGGACGCCCGGGTGGTGAAGGACGCCGCGCACTGGGGGGCCTACCAGCGCGGCGAGGTGCCGAAGACCTGGCCGCTGATCGGCCTGGCGGTGCCCGGCCCGAGCATGGTGACCACGGACGGCGCCGAGCACCGCCGGCTGCGGGCGCTGGTCGCGCACGCCTTCACCCCGCGCCGGGTGGAGCTGATGCGTCCGCGGGTCGAGGAGATCACCCACGCGCTGCTGGACGCCCTGGCGGCGGGGGAGGCGGAGGTCGACCTGAAGACGGCCTTCGCCTTCCCGCTGCCGATGACGGTGATCTGCTCGCTGCTGGGCGTGCCGGAGTCGGAGCACGGCGTGCTGCGCGACCTGTACGAGCGGTTCTTCGGCGTCAAGCCGGACCCGGCGGGCATCCAGGCGACCATCGCCGGGCTGAACGCCTTCGTCAACGACCTGGTGGCGCAGCGCCGTTCGGCCCCCGGGGAGGACCTGGCGAGCGTGCTGCTGGCGGCCGACACCGAGGGCGGGGCGCTGACCGACGCGGAGGCGGCGGCCACCCTGCGGGTGATCATCGCGGCCGGTCACGAGACCACGGTGAACCTGATCGGCAACGCGGTGCGGGCGCTGCTGGCGCACCCGGAGCAGCTGGAACTGGTGCGCGCGGGGAAGGTGTCCTGGGACGCGGTGGTGGAGGAGTCGCTCCGCTGGACCCCGCCGACCAGCAACTTCCTGTTCCGCTTCACCGCCGAGGACGTCGCGGTGGGCGACGTGGTGATCCCGGCGGGCGAGCCGGTGCTGGTGTCGTACAACGCGATCGGCCGCGACCCCTTGCAGCACGGGGTGACGGCGGAGCTGTTCGACATCACCCGGGACCCGAGCCGCCACCTGTCCTTCGGCCACGGCCCGCACGTCTGCCCGGGCTCGCCGCTGGCCCGGCTGGAGGCGGCGATCGCGCTGCCGGCGCTGTTCGAGCGGTTCCCGGACCTGTCGCTCGCGGTGCCGGACGCCGAGCTCCGGTCGAGCGGGTCGCTGGTGGTGAACAGCCTGCTGGAGCTGCCGATCCGGCTGTTCTGACGTGCTGGTCTGACGCGCCGGTGACGTGCTGTTGTGGCGCGCTGTCGTGACATGCTGTCGTGACATGTCGTTCTGACGTACCGTCACGACATGGGCCCCGTCCGGGTTTCCGGGCGGGGCCTTCGACTTCTGGTGGCGGCGGTTCGGAAATCGCCTGGTCGCGGGTCACGGTCGGGACACCGGGTCGTGAAGGTCGAACGTGGACCTTGGCGGGGGGCTGCTGCTGCGTTAACGTCTTCGATCAGTCCGGCCCGCCCGCCGGTCGCCGCCCGTCAGCGGCCGTCCGCGATCCCTGCACGCCCGTCTCCGGTACAGCGCGATGTCGTTCAGCCACCGTCGGCAGCAATGCCCTGGCGAGGAGGACCGCATTGACTCCCAACCCGACCGCGCCGCATCCGAGGCACCGCCGCCGTCTGGCCGCCGTGCCCGCCCTGGTGGCGGCACTGGCGCTGACCGCGGCCTGCTCCAACAGCTCCGGCGGCTCGGGTGACGGCGGGGGCGGTGCGGCCCAGACGCTGTCCGGCGACTGCGCCAAGTACCAGCCGTACGCCGGGCATTCGGGCACGACCGTGACGATGTTCGCCTCCATCCTGAGCCCGGAGTCGGACAACCTGGAGAAGTCCTGGTCCGAGTTCAGCAAGTGCACCGGGATCAAGATCAGTTACGAGGGGTCGAACGACTTCGAGTCGCAGCTCCCGGTCCGGGTGGCCGGCGGCAACGCCCCGGACTTCGCGATCATCCCGCAACCGGGCCTGCTGGCGCAGATGGTGAAGAGCGGCAAGGTGGTCAAGCCGCCCGCCCAGACGGTCGCCAACCAGGACAAGTGGAGCCCGATCTGGAAGACCTACGGCTCGGTCAACGGCACCTTCTACGCGGCCCCGATGAGCGCCAACATGAAGTCGCTGGTCTGGTACTCGCCGAAGGCCTTCACCGCGGCCGGCTACGAGACGCCGAAGACCTGGGCGGACCTCATGGCGCTCAGTGACCGGATCGCGAAGGCGGGCGGCGCCAAGCCCTGGTGCGGCGGCATCGCCTCCGGTACGGCCACCGGCTGGCCGGCCACCGACTGGCTGGAGGAGGTGGTGCTGGGCAGCTACGGCGGTGAGGTGTACGACCAGTGGGTCGGCCACCAGGTGAAGTTCTCCGACGAGAAGATCACCACGGCGATGAAGACGGTCGCCGACTGGATGCAGAACCCGGCCTGGGTCAACGCGGGCTTCGGCGACGTGAAGTCGATCGCCACCACGACCTTCCAGGACGCCGGCACGCCGGTCCTGAGCGGCAAGTGCATGATGCTGCAGCAGGCCTCGTTCTACGAGGCGCAGTGGCCGAAGGGCACCAAGGTCGGCCCGGACGGGGACGTCTTCGCCTTCCACCTGCCCGCGGTGAACCCGTCCGTCGCCAACCCGGTCGAGGGCGGCGGCGAGTTCCTGGCCGCGTTCGCCGGCCGGCCCGAGGTGCAGGCGGTGCAGAACTACCTGTCCAGCTCGGACTGGGCGAGCAGCCGGGTGAAGACCGCGACCGGCTGGGTCTCGGCCAACCAGGGCGTGGACAAGAGCCTGTACACCGACCCGATCGACAAGCTGTCGGCCGAGGCGCTGACCGACCCGGCCGCCACCTTCCGCTTCGACGGCTCCGACCTGATGCCGGCCGCCGTCGGGTCCGGGCAGGAGTGGAAGTCGCTGACCGCCTGGTTCGCCGAGGGGCAGTCGATCCAGAAGACGGCCGCCGACATCGACGCCGCCTGGCCGCAGTAGCCGGGGGCCGGCGCCCGCCGCCCGGCGCCCGGTTCGTCGCCCGGCCCGTGTTGTTCGCGGGTGCGGACACGGGCGCGGGCGCGGGCACGGGCGGTGGGTGCGGGCACGGCGCACCGAGGACCACCTGTCGAGGGCGGTGCGGGGCCACCCACCCGCACCGCCCGCCCCTTCCCACCGACTCGAAGGGACACGCAGCCATGTCCGTATCCGGATCCGCGTCACCCGTCGCCGCGTTGGCCGGCGCCGCGTCACCCGTCGCCGCGCTGGCCGACGGGAGACTGGCGGGCGGCGCCTGGGGCGACGCGGCGGTCAAGTTCGGCAACACCTTCGGCGCCGTCGCCGGCTTCCTCGGCATCCTGCTGGTGGTCTTCCTGGTCGCCGGGCGGGCCCGCGGCCGGCTGGCCCGCCCACTGGCCGTCGGGGTCTTCCTCGGCCCGGCGGTGCTGCTGCTGGCGGTCGGCCTGGTGGTGCCGCTGGTCCGCACGGTCTACCTGAGCCTGCAGAACGACGACGGCAGCCGGTTCGTCGGCGGCGAGAACTTCGGCTGGGCCCTCACCACCGACTCGGTCCAGGAGGTGCTGCTCAACACCCTGCTGTGGCTGGTGGTCGCCCCGCTGGTGGCGACCGGGCTGGGGCTGGTGCTGGCGCTGCTGGTGGACCGGATGCGCGGCCAGGCGGTGTACAAGTCGCTGATCTTCATGCCGATGGCGATCTCGCTGGTCGGCGCCTCGATCATCTTCAAGTTCGTCTACGAGTCGCGCGGGCCGGGGCAGCCGCAGATCGGCCTGCTCAGCCGACTCGCCGTCGCGGTGGGCTGGGACGACCCGCCGAACTGGCTGCTCTCCCAGCCGCTGAACACCTTCCTGCTGATGGCGGTGCTGGTCTGGGTGCAGACCGGCTTCGCGATGGTGGTGCTGTCGGCGGCGATCAAGGCGATCCCGGACGAGGTCGTGGAGGCGGCCCGGCTGGACGGCGCGAGCGGGCTGCGGCTGTTCTGGTACGTCACCGTGCCGATGATCCGTACGACGGTGATGGTGGTGCTGACCACCGTCATGATCATCACGCTGAAGGCCTTCGACATCGTCCGCACCATGACCGGCGGCAACTTCGGCACCCAGGTGCTGGCCAACGAGATGTACTCGCAGTCCTTCGTGCAGTTCAACACCGGGCGGGGCAGCGCCCTCGCGGTGATCCTCTTCCTCGCGGTGCTGCCGCTGGTGGCCTACAACATCGTCCAGCTGCGGAAGGAGCGTGAGGTGCGGTGACCTCGCTTCGGAAGGACTCCGTCCCGGAGGGTCCGGTGCCGGAGGACGGCGTACCGGAGGGCGCGGTACCGGGCCGACGTGTGCGCGGGCGCGGTGGCCGCGGTGGTCCCGGGGGCCCGGCGGGCGTCGGCGGTCCGGTCCGGAAGGCCTTCAGCAGTCCGCTGGCCTCGGTGTTCGTGATCGCGATGACGGTGCTCTGGACGATCCCCACCCTGGGCCTGCTGGTGACCTCGCTGCGGCCCAAGCAGGACGTGACCTCCAGCGGCTGGTGGACCGCCCTGCTCCACCCGGACTTCGGTCTCGGCAACTACCGTTCCGTGCTGTTCGAGGGAGGTTCCGGGGCTTCCACGGGCCTGCTGCCGTTCCTGGTGAACTCGCTGGCGATCAGCGTCCCGGCCACCGTCTTCCCGCTGGTGCTCGCGGCGATGGCGGCCTACGCGCTGGCCTGGGTGCGGTTCCGGGGGAGCGACGCGGTGTTCTTCACGGTGTTCGCGCTGCAGGTGGTGCCGCTCCAGATGGCGCTGATCCCGCTGCTGCGGCTGTTCGCCGGCGGCGCGCACCTGGGTTCGCTGACGCTGATCCCGGCGGTGGACCTGAAGGGCAGTTACGCGCCGGTCTGGCTGGCGCACACCATGTTCGCGATGCCGCTGGCGGTGTTCCTGCTGCACAACTTCATCGCCCAGCTGCCGCGCGACCTGATGGAGGCGGCGGTGGTGGACGGCGCCTCGCACTTCAAGATCTTCCGCTCGATCGTGCTGCCGCTGAGCGCCCCGGCGCTGGCCTCGTTCGCGATCTTCCAGTTCCTGTGGGTCTGGAACGACCTGCTGGTCGCGCTGACCTTCGCGGGGGGCACGCCGGAGGTGGCGCCGATGACGGTGCGCCTGGCGCAGCTGTCGGGCTCGCTCGGCGGGCGCTGGGAGCTGCTGACGGCCGGGGCGTTCCTGTCGATCATCGTGCCGCTGATCGTCTTCTTCAGCCTCCAGCGGTACTTCGTCCGGGGGCTGCTGGCCGGGTCGGTGAAGGGGTAGTCGATGGCGGGAGGGTTCTGAACGTGTTCAGAACCAACTTTTGAACCTGTTCAGAATGGTCTACAGTCGGCAGCGGAGGCGGCGCCCGTCGCGCCCGCCGGCGGACTGCCCCGAGGGCGGATTCCGCATGCCCGTTGACCACTGAGGGGGACTCATGTCCGCTCTGCCCACGCCCGCCCCAGCCGATCCGCCACCCCTGCCCGGGGCGGCCGGCCCGCGCGGTCCCGGCGGTTCTGGTGGTCCCGGCGGTTCTGGTGGTGCCGGCGATGCTGATGGTGCTGGCGGTGTCGGTGGTGCGGCCTACGCGGAGGGGCCGGGGGGACCGCTCGGCCCGGGTGGCCCTGAAGGTCCCGACGGGCCGTACCCCTCGGACGACCCGTACGACCCGTACGGTCCGTACGCCGCCTCGGATCCGTACGCCGCGTCGGGTCCGTACGACAGGTCGGGCTCCTACGGCGCGGCCGGTCCGTACGGTTCGTCGCGTCCGTACGGCGCGGCCGGTCCCCGGCGCTCGCCCGGCGTGCGCGTGGCGGTGGGGGAGAGCTGGCTGCGCCGCAGCGACCCCGAGCGCCGGGCGGCGGCCACGCCCCGGGTGATGCTGGCCGCCCTGCTCACCGGCCTGCTGACGGCCTGGCTGCTGTACGACGGCCTCGGGGTCAACCTGCTGGTCTGCGGTGTCGTCGTCGCCGTCGGGGCCGGTACCGCCGCCCGCACGGCAGGTCGCCGGATCCGGCCCTGGACGGCCGTCTGGAGCGTGGCCGCCGTCGCCCTGCTCGTCGTCCCGGCCGTCTGGAACGCGGGCTGGCCGGCCGTGCTGGCGGCCGTGGGCGCGCTCGGCCTGGCCTCGCTGGCGCTGCACGGGGGGCGCCGCTGGCCGGGTGTGCTGCTCGCCCTGCCCGGCTTCCTGTGGCAGCCGGTGCCCGCGGTGGGCTGGGTCCGGGTCGGCCTGGAGGTGCGTTCGCTGCCCGGACGCGACCGGATCGTCCCGGTGCTCAAGGCGCTCGCGGTCGCCGCCGTCCTGCTGACCGTCTTCGGCCTGCTGTTCGCCAGCGCCGACGCCGGCATGGCCGACCTGATGGGCAACCTCAGCCCGGACCTCGACCTCGGCCGACTCCCGGCGCGCGCGGCGCTCTTCGTGCTCGGGACGGTGACCGCGCTGGGCTTCGCCCACATCGCGGCCGGCCCGCGCCGCTGGGACCGGACCGAGATCCGGCCGGGCCGGGAGCGGCGCCGGCTGGAGTGGGCGCTGCCGTTGGTCGCGCTGAACCTGATGTTCGGCGCCTTCACGGTGATCCAGGCCGTGGTGGTGCTCGGCGGCGCGGACGCCGTGCTGAGCACCACCGGGATGAGCCGCGCCGCGTACGCCCGGCAGGGCTTCTGGCAGCTGAGCGTGATCACCGTGCTGACCCTGGCCGTGGTGGCCGTCGCCAAGCGCTGGGCGCCGCGCACCACCGGCGCTGACCGGCGTCTGGCGAAGGTCCTGCTCGGGCTGCTCTGCGTGCTGGCGCTGGCCGTGGTCGCCGCGGCGCTCGGCCGGATGTGGTTCTACGTGGACGCCTCCGGGCTCACCCGGCTGCGGCTCTGGGTGCTCGTGGTCGAGGTCTGGCTGGGCGTCGTCTTCCTGCTGCTGATCGCCTCCGGGCTGACCGGCCGCACCGGCTGGCTGCCGCGCGTCGTCGTCCTCAGCGGGGTGCTCACCCTGGCGGTCTACGGACTGATGGGCCCGGACGCGATCATCGCGAACCAGAACGTCACCCGGTACGAGCGGGCGCTGAAGACCGACCTGGCCACCGCGACCATGGACCTGCGCAACGTCCGCACGCTCTCGGCGGACGCGGTGCCCGCCCTGGACCGCCTCCCCGAGCCTCAGCGCAGCTGCGCGATGCAACTGATCAACGAGGACCTGCGCGGGAAGGCGAAGCCCTGGTACGCGACCGACCTCGCGGCCGCCCGGGCCCGGCAGGTCCTGAAGGAGCGGCCGCTGCTGGTGCAGTCGCCGGCGGAAGTGCGCTGGCTCTGCGACCTGACGGGGCCGCGGTAGGACGTCGGGGCGCGAGGGTGCCGGGGTGCCGGGGTGGCGGGGTGGCCTGCGGACAGCGGAAGGGCCGGCCGGGAGCGTGCTGCTCCCGGCCGGCCCTCGGCGTCGTTCTCCGGCGTCGCTGTCCGGCGCCGTACTCCGGCGTCAGTGCATCGCGACGGCGGAGTCTCCGCTCGGCAGGTCGCCGGCCTTGGCCTTGATCGCGAAGACCGCGACCAGCAGCGCGACCGCCGCGAGCGCGGCACCCACGATGAAGCCGTGCGAAATGCCCTCGGTGAGCACGGTGTTGGCGGCGTCCGTGCCCGCCGGGAACTCGTGGTGCTGCTGGAGGTAGGCCAGCTGGTTCGGGCTCGCGCTCTGCATGAACTTCGGCATCTGCGTGGCGGCCTCGGCCGTGGCGTAGTGCGCGAAGACCGTGGTCAGGATCGACAGGCCGAGCGAACCACCGATCTGCTGCATCGAGTTGAGCAGGCCGGAGGCGGCGCCGGTCTCCTCGCCGGGGACGCCCGCGACCGCGAGCAGCATCACCGGGACGAAGATCAGGCCCATGCCGAAGCCGAAGACCACCGTGGGGCCGAGCACCCCGTCCAGGTAGCCGCTGTCCTTGCTCATCTGGGTGAGCCAGCTGAGGCCGACGGTGACCAGCAGCGCGCCGCCGGCCATGAACGGCTTCGGGCCGTACTTGGCCTGGAGGGTGGACGCGATCTGCGCGGCGATGATGATCGCGACGCTGATCGGCAGGAAGGACACGCCGGCCATCAGCGGGCTGTAGCCGAGCGGGCCCTGCACGAACAGCACCACGTAGAAGAAGATGCCGAACATGGCCGCGGCCAGGCAGAGCATCATCACCAGGCCGCCAGTGCGGTTGCGGTCGGCGAACAGGTGCATCGGGGTGATCGGCTGGTCGGTGCGGCTCTCGATCACGAGGAAGGCGGCCAGCAGGATCACGCCGGCGGCGAAGGAGCCGAGCGTGATGCTGTCCGACCAGCCGTCCGAGGCGGCCCGGATGAACCCGTAGACCAGGCCGACCAGGCCGAGCGTCGAGGTGAGCGCGCCGGGCAGGTCGAAGCGGCCCGGGTAGCGCTTGGACTCGGCGATGTAGCGCGGCGCGGCGACCGCGATCAGCACGGCGATCGGCACGTTGACGAAGAACACCCAGCGCCAGTTCAGGTACTCGGTGAGCAGACCGCCGGCCAGCAGGCCGATCGCGGCGCCCGAGCCGGCCACCGCCGAGAAGACGCCGAACGCCTTGTTGCGTTCCGGCCCCTCCTCGAAGTTGGTGGCGATCAGCGCGAAGGCCGTCGGCGAACAGATCGCGCCGCCGATGCCCTGGAGCGCGCGGGCGGCCAGCAGCAGGGTGCTGTCCTGGGCGAAACCGCCGAGCAGCGAGGCCAGGCCGAAGAGCAGGGTGCCGAAGATGAACACCCGGCGGCGGCCGAGGATGTCACCCGCACGACCACCGAGCAGCAGCAGCCCGCCGAAGGTCAGGGTGTAGGCGTTGATGACCCACGACAGGTCGGTGGTCGAGAAGCTCAGGGCGTCCTTGATGTGCGGCAACGCGATGTTCACGATGGTCGCGTCGAGCACCACCATGAGCTGGGTGGCCGCGATGACGGTCAGGGTGATGCCCTTGCCCCGCCCCTTCGTGGCCTTCGGTGGTGGGTTCTTGCTGAGCGTGTCGGAGATAGCCACGAATGTGCCCCCTGCTGGCTATGTGCTCGGTGCTGTGGACCCGGCGGACCCGCCGGACCCGCCGGTGTCCGGGCGCGGTGCTGCGCCCTTGCGCAGACCGGGAAGGAACGGGATCGTTCACTAATCTGGACGATAACCTGTGCTTGATTGTGAACGCAAGCGTTCCTTAAGGGTGGTGGCGATGGAACGGTTGGTGCGACGCCTGGTGGCGGACCGGTCCGGTCGGTCCGCGGGGCGGTCGACCGGCAGGGCGGCGGGTGCGGCGGCCCCACCTGCGGGGCCCGCGGGTGTTCCGGGCGTCCCCGGTGTTCCGGGCGTCCCCGGTGTTCCGGCTGTCTCGGTTGTGTCCGACGTCCCGGTGTCGGGGGGCCCGGGGGCCGAGTCGCCCCTCTGTCCGGTGCGGGCCGCCCATCAGGCCCTGACGCGGCCCGGGAGGCGCCGGGGGAAGGAGTTGGAGAACGCGATCTTCGAGGCCACGCTCGACCAGCTCACCTCCGGCGGATACGCGCGGCTGACCATGGAAGGGGTCGCCGGCGCGGCGCGGACCGGGAAGGCCGCGCTCTACCGGCGCTGGGCGTCCAAGGACGAACTCGTCATCGATGCCCTGGACGCCACTCTTCCACGCCCTTACGACACCCCCGACCTCGGGTCCGCCCATGACGAACTCCTGCAGCTCATCGGGGCGTTCACGACCGCGGTGACCTCCCGGGTGGGCGCCGCCCTCCACGCGCTGATGGCCGAGATCGACCAGGAGCAGGCCGAGGTCTTCAAGGGCTTCATCGAGGACCGGGTCATCGGGCCGACCACGGCGACCATCCTGGAGATCCTCCGCCGCGGCGCCGAGCGCGGGGACGTCCGGCCGGGCGCGGCCACCCCGCTGGTGGCCGACGTCATCCCGGCGATGCTGCTCTACCAGGCCAAGATCCGCGGATTCCAGGACCTGGGGCCGGACTTCGCGGCCAGGCTGGTGGACGAGGTCCTCCAGCCGATCATCCGCGCCTGAGGGCTCGGCGGGAGCCGGGGCTCGGCCTGGCCGGGCCGGGCCAGGCCAGGCCGGTGGTCGGGGCGAGGTCGGGGGCGCGGTCGTGGCCGTGGCGGGGTTGCGGGCGCGGGGCCTGGGCCAGGGCCGGGGACGGAGTTCGGGGGCGGGGACGGAGTTCGGGTGCGGGTGTGGGGCGGGCTTAGGCTGGAGGCCGCCCCAGCTGAACGGAAGCCGCCATGCCCATCGTCCCTCCGACGCACTCCGTCGAACGCTCGCTCCGCCGGGCCGGCGCCAAGATCGTCGTCGGCCTGGACGAGGTGGGGCGCGGCGCCTGGGCCGGACCGGTCACCGTGGGTGCGGCCGTCACCGGCCTGCGCAAGGCGCCGGACGGGCTGACCGACTCCAAGCTGCTCACCGAACTGCGCCGCCAGTCGCTCGCCCCGGTCCTCGCCGACTGGGTCAGCGCGTACGCCCTCGGGCAGGCCTCGCCGCAGGAGTGCGACGAACTCGGCATGACGGCGGCGCTGCGACTGGCCGCCGTCCGCGCGCTGGAGGCGCTGCCGGTCGAGCCCGACGCGGTGATCCTGGACGGCAAGCACGACTACCTGGGCGGCCCCTGGCGGGTGCGCACGGTGATCAAGGGCGACCAGTCCTGCATCTGCGTCGCCGCCGCCTCGGTGCTCGCCAAGGTCCACCGCGACGGCCTGATGGCCGAACTGGGCGAATCGTGCCCGGAGTACGGCTTCGCCGCCAACGCTGGCTACCCGTCCCCGGTGCACCGTGCGGCGCTGGAGGAACTCGGCCCCACCGAACACCACCGGCTCTCCTGGGCGTACATGGACGGACTGCCGAAGTGGCGTCACCTCAAGCGTGTCCGGGAGGTCGTCGGCGCGGGTCACGCGTCCGCCGACGAACAGTTGACGCTCGGTTTCTGACGGTCCGTCTGGAATTGCCCCAGGTGGGGGTGGCGGCGATCTGGTGCCCGAAGGGTGGGGCGCCCGTGCGCGTTCGACCGGCATTTGATAGATATCCGGGTATGCCTGTCTTCCCCGAGGAGCCGGAGATTCACGAGAGCCTCCCGGGCCCCGGCGTTCCCTTCCCCCGAGAGTCGGACGCACAAGCCCTCCGCGCGCCTGCCACCGGCGCGCCCGCCACCGCACCCACCACCGTCGCCGCCCCGGCCGCGGTGCCCGGCCCCCGGCCGGCGCCCCCGCGTCCGGCACCGCCGCGCGCCGCCAGGCCCGGTCCGCCCGGGCTGATCCCCAAGCCCGGTCCGGCGCCGCGCCGCCCGGCTCCCGCCGCCCCGAAGGCCGAGGTCCAGCGGATCGCCGCCACCCCGGCCCAGGCGGTGGAGCGCGCGGACGACGCCGTCGACCGGCTGCTGGACTCCGGCCGTGACCCGGGCGAGGTCCTCGTCCTCACGGTCGGCGAGGCGCACCCGTGGCAGCAGCACGAGCTGTCCTTCGGTGAGGAGCGCTACTGGGCGCAGCTCACCGACGGCGGGGACGTGTTCTACGCGGATGCCGCGTTGGACCGTCCGGTTCGCCGCGAGGTGGTCGTCCTGGTGGTCAACGGTGGAACGCCCGCCCGGGCCGCCAAGGCGTACGCCGAGGCGCTCGACCGGGCGACCGCCCTGCTGCTGGTCTGCGGCGACGCCGGCCCGGCGACCGCGGTGGCGACCGGAGCCGCGCCCGCGCGCCCGGTCAAGGCCTGACCCAGCCGTTCCCTCCCGTTTCGTTCCGGGCCCGGTGCCGTACGGTGCCGGGCCCGAAGTCCGTTCCCGCGGTGGGCGGTTGTCGTCCTGAACTCGTCCGGTGCCGGTGCCGGTGCGAGTGTCGGAGTCGGTCCCGTGTCCGTCCCTCCGCCGTGCGGTCGAAACGACGAGGCACCGGGGCGCCGGGGCGGTCGGAGGGTCCGACCGTCGGCGCTCCCGCGGTGCGCGCCGCCTGCCGGGTGTCCGCGGGGTGTCCGCCGAGTGTCCGCCCGGCCGGGTCAGCGCGTGCCGGTGCGGCGGGTCGGCTCGGTCGTCGCGACCCGCGCGGGGATCCACGGCGGCTCGGACTGCGGGGAGCGCTGCGCCTCGCCGAGGTGCTCGGCCTGCTCCGCCGCCGGTCGGCGGGTGCGCTGGCCGCG
This sequence comes from Kitasatospora xanthocidica, assembly GCF_014656195.1. GTDB lineage: Bacteria > Actinomycetota > Actinomycetes > Streptomycetales > Streptomycetaceae > Kitasatospora > Kitasatospora xanthocidica. The sequence continues at coordinate 83,831 of NZ_BNBY01000022.1, forward strand.
CGGTACGTCGAGGGACGAGCGCGGCGGCAGCTCCGTCACGGTGTGCACCGGCCCGTCCGCCCATGACCCCGCGTGCGGGTTGCGCCCGTTGCGCCCGTCCCCGAGGACCTGCCAGCCCGCCGGGGTGAGTCCGATGTACGCCCCGCAGCGCATCCCGTGCAGTACGGACGCGTCCCGCAGTGCCCACATCCAGGCGCCGTCCTGTTCCGTCCAGCCGGGCGCGCCGTCGCGGCAGCGCACCAGGACGGCCGTGCGGGTCGGCTCGGGCAGTCGCAGGTCGTGCGGGACGACCCGGCGCAGGTGCGCCAGCAGGGCGTTCCGGTGCTGCCAGCCGTCGGTGTCGTGCGGCCAGGGGGTGAAGGATGCCGAGGCGGCGAGGCGGTGGAGCGCGTCCAGGACGGCGACCACGACGGTGCCCGGCTGGGGCAGGTGGCGCTGGTGCAGCTCCAGGACGAACTCGCGGGGGTCGCGCAGCAACGGGATCCCCGAGGCGGCCCAGGCCTCCAAGTCCAGCACCCGTCTGGGTACCGAGCTCCCGGAGAGGGGATGCTGACCTCGGTCGATGCCGTTGATCACGATCCTCCTTCCTGACCCGTGGGAAGACGGGTGCCCGGGTACGCCGAAAGGTGGGTCCGGCGGACCGAGTTTCGGGTACCCCCCAATTCTCGGGGCATCGGGGCCGGAGCGGCAACGATGAAATGATGAACGCCACCCGATAGCCCATGGTCTGCCGGATATGTTCCACCGTGGCCCGGGTGCCGCCGGGGTGCTGCCGGGCCTTGATCCACAACGCCCGAAGTGCGAGGTGAGCCGTCGTCGGCACGGTGACCACTCCTTTCCGGGGTCCGTCAGCCGGTGTGATCGAAATCGCTCCGCTTGATCCTTTCTGTTAGGCCATTCGAGTGAAGGCCGTTGGGCTCTCCACGGCCTTCTGCCGTTCTGTCACCCCTGCACCGCCAGTACCAGAGGCAACACCGCACTCGCCCCGGCCCGGCGCAGCAGCCGGGCGGCCACGGTGACCGTCCAGCCCGAGTCGACGAGGTCGTCCACCAGCAGCACCGGTCCGGCGGCGGCCGCCACCGCCTGCTCCACCTCCGGCGGCAGGACCAAGGCCCCGGCCAGTGAGTGCAGCCGCTGGGCGCTGTTGCTGCGGGCCCCGTGCGGCGGGAGTCCGCCCGCGTACTCGATCCGGCCGAGCAGCGGCAGCCGTCCGATCTCGGCGATCCGCGCGCCGAGGCTGCCGACCAGCTGGGGCCGGGACGAGGAGGCCATGGTCACCACGCCGACCGGCCGCGCCAGCCGGGAGCCCTCCGTCGTCTCGGGCCCGGCCCAGCCGCCCGGCCCGCGCGCCCAGTCGGCGAGCACCGCCACCAGCGCGTCCACCGCCTCGCCGGGCACCGGCACGTCCGGTGCCTGGTCGGCGAGCAGGGTGCGCAGCCGGTTGCCCCACCCGATGTCGGACAGCCGGCCGAGTGCCCGGCCGGACTCGGCCTGCTCGCCCGCCGGGATCCGGCCCTTGAGCGGCACCCCGAGCGCGTCCATCCCGGTCGGCCAGAGCCGGCGCGGCTCGAAGCTCACGCCCGGGCGGCCGAGCGCGGCGCGGGCGGCGGCCAGCGTCTCGGCGGTGACGTCCGGGGTGTGCAGCGGCCCCGCGCAGTTGTCGCACCGCCCGCACGGCGCGGCCTGCTCGTCGTCCAGCTGGCGGCGCAGGAACTCCATCCGGCAGCCGGTGGCCGCCGCATAGTCGCGCATCGCCCGCTGTTCCGCCTCTCGGGAGGCGGCGACCTTGGCGTAGCGGGCGGTGTCGTACGCCCAGCTCTGGCCGGTGGCCGTCCAGCCGCCCTTGACCCGGCGGACGGCGCCGTCCACGTCCAGCACCTTGAGCATGGTCTCCAGCCGGGCCCTGCGGAGGTCCACCCGGGGCTCCAGCGCGGCGGTGGAGAGCGGGCGGCCGGCCTCGGCCAGCGCGTCGATGGTGCGGCGCACCTGCTCCTCCGGCGGGAAGGCCAGCGAGGCGAAGTAGCGCCAGATCGCCTCGTCCTCGCGACCGGGCAGCAGCAGCACCTCGGCCCGGTCCACGCCGCGCCCGGCCCGGCCGACCTGCTGGTAGTAGGCGATCGGCGAGCTGGGCGAGCCGAGGTGCACGACGAAGCCGAGGTCGGGCTTGTCGAAGCCCATGCCGAGCGCGGAGGTGGCGACCAGCGCCTTGACCCGGTTGGCCAGCAGGTCGGCCTCGGCGGTGCGGCGCTCGGCGTCCTCGGTGCGGCCGGAGTAGGAGGCCACCGGGAAGCCGCGCTCGCGCAGGAAGGCCGTCACCTCCTCGGCCGCGGCCACCGTCAGGGTGTAGACGATGCCCGAGCCGGGGAGCCGGTCGAGGTGGTCGGCCAGCCAGGCGAGCCGGTGTGCCGGGTCGGGCAGGGCCAGCACGCCCAGGGTGAGGCTCTCCCGGTCGAGCGGCCCGCGCAGCACCAGGGCGCGCTCGTCGGAGGTGCCGGTGCCGAGCTGCTCGGCGACGTCCGCGGTGACCCGGGCGTTGGCGGTGGCGGTTGTGGCCAGCACCGGGACTCCGGGCGGCAGGTCCGCGAGCATGGTGCGCAGCCGGCGGTAGTCGGGGCGGAAGTCGTGGCCCCAGTCCGAGATGCAGTGGGCCTCGTCGACCACCAGGAGGCCGGTGGAGGCGGCGAGCTTGGGCAGCACCTGGTCGCGGAAGTCCGGGTTGTTCAGCCGCTCGGGGCTGACCAGCAGGACGTCGACCTTGCCGGCGGCGACCTCGGCCTGGACCTCGTCCCACTCGTCGGTGTTGGCCGAGTTGATGGTGCGGGCGTGGATGCCGGCCCGGGCCGCCGAGTCGACCTGGTTGCGCATCAGGGCCAGCAGCGGCGAGACGATCACCGTCGGCCCGGCTCCGCGGGCCCGGAGCAGGGCGGTGGCGATGAAGTAGACCGCGGACTTCCCCCAGCCGGTGCGCTGGACGACCAGGGCGCGGCGGTGGTCGACCACGAGGGCTTCGATGGCCGTCCACTGGTCCTCGCGCAGGGCGGCGCCGGGGCCGGCGAGCTCGCGCAGGACGGCCTCGGCCCGGGCTCGGACCTCGGCGCGGTCGGCGGGGGCGGTGGTGTGGGTGTCGGGCTGCTGCATGGCGTCCATGTAACCCCGTGCCGCCGACAAGCGGCGAATGCCGGGGAGGCGGACAAGGGGAAGACCGGGTGTATTTCATCCGCTGATCCGCTGAACGGCAGTCAAAATCGACTCGGTCGAGGGCGTGTCGCTTGCTCCGAATGAGCGAAGGAAAATCTGAGGCCGGAGTTATCCACAGAAAAAAGTCGGTTTCGGCGCCGTTCGCGGATTGCGTCCACTCTTGCGGCCATGAACGCGATGAACAACGAACACGTCATTCTGTCCCTCGGCCCGGCTTCCGAGCACCGGCCGGTCGTCATGCGCGGTCCGGCCGACATGGCCGAGCTGCTGCCCTACTTCCTGGGGTTCTACCCCGACGACAGCATCGTCGCGGTCGGCCTCCACGGTCCCGATCTGCGCCAGGGCGGGGTGATCCGGGCGGACCTGCCGGACTCGCCCGCGCAGTGGCCGGCCGCCGCGGAGGAGACGGCCGCTCTGTTGGTCGCCCTCGCCGAGCGGCACGGCGCCCGACCGCTCCAGGTGCTCCTCTACCTCTGCCAGGATCCCGGCGCGCCGCACGCCCCGCCGGTGGTGGACGGCCTGCGGCCGCTGGCCGCCGACCTCAGGGCGGCCTTCGGACGCCGGGGCGTCGCGGTCAAGGAGTCGCTGTGCGTCTCCGACGGCCGCTGGTGGTCCTTCCTCTGCCGCGGCACCGGGTGCTGCGACCAGGCGGGCAACCCGGTGCGGCGCGGCCCCGACCCGGGCCCGGCGGCCGCCGCCGCGACGGTCGCCGGCCTGGTGCCGCGCGGCAGCCGCAAGGCGATCCTCGGCGGGCTGGTCCCGATCGGCCCGCCGGAGGACGCCGCGCAGCGCGAGGCGCTCGTCCGGGCCGAGGCGGCCGTGGGCTCCTTCTCCCGGGAGCAGGGCATCGCGCTGCTCGACCAGGCGGTCGCCGAGTTCGCGGCCGGCGCCCGGGAGCTCGATCCGGACCGGACGGCCCGGCTGCTGCTCGCCCTGCGGGATCGGATCGTCCGGGACCGCGGCGTCGAGTACGCCCGGCCCGCCGAGCTGGCTCCCGCCGAGCGGCTCTGGCGCTTCCTCGCCCGGCGGGCCGTCCCGTCGTACGAGAGCTGTGCGGTGGCCCCGCTCACCCTGCTCGCCTGGGCCTCCTGGGTCGCGGGGGACACGGCGACGGCCAGGGTCGTGCTCGGCCACGTCCTGCGGCTCGACCCGGACTACCTGCTGGCCGAGCTGCTCTACGAGTCGCTCAACGACGGGATGAGGCCCGGGGCGCTGCTGGCCGCGGTCGAGGCCCAGCGGCGGCGGCGCGAGCAGCACGCGTCCGGGTCGGCCCCGGACGGTGCCCCGCTACCGGCCGATGACCCGTCGCCCTCCGACGGGGCGGCGCCCGCGGCCCCGGTGCCCTCGGTCACGGCATCCCCGACGCCGGTGGGTGAGGTCCCCGACGGGGGGCCCGGCCGGGCCTCCGGCGCCCGCCGACGCCGCCGGGGCGGCCGTCGGAAGGGCGCGCCCGCGGCACCGGCACCCGCCCCGGCCGACCCCGGGCCGGGCGGCATCCCGCGCCCGTCCGGTCCCGACGGGCCGGCGCCGGACGGTGGCGCCCCCGGTCCGGTCGCCCTGCTGCCCGCACCCGCCCGGGCCTCGGCCCCCGGGTGCGCCCGCCCGGCCGGCGAACGATCCGCCAGGGGCCTGCGGCTCGGCCGCGCGGCGGGGTGCGCGCCGGCCGCTCGCTCCGGAAGCGGCCTGCACCGGTGCCGCGGGGTCCGGCGGGCGGCGAGGGGAGGTCGCCGTGCCCACTGAACCTCCCTCGCCGGACGGGGCGGTGGGCTGCTAGACCTCGCCGTGCGCCATCTTGATCAGGCGGTCCAGCACCTTGCCGCCGCTCACCCGCAGGCCGTCGTGCTCCCACTCGTTGGTGATCCAGGTCCGCAGGCCGCGCACCGCGCGGGCGGTCTCCAGCGAGTCGGCGGTGTCCACGTACATGTCGTCGTGGTACACCGCCGCCACGACCGGGACGCTGTTGGCGGCCAGCCGCGCCCGGTCGTACAGGTCCGGCCAGTCGGTGCGGGCGGCGAGCAGCTCCGCGGTCTCCTTCAGCGGGCGCAGCGCCGGATCGGTGTCGAACATCCAGGGGTAGATCATCTCCCCGGTGAACAGCACCGGTGCGTCGGACCCGAGCGCGGCCCGGGCGTCGAACTGCGGGAACTCCTTGCGGAGCCGCTCGGCCGACCAGGCGGTGCCGCCCTGGTCCACCGACCGCTGGCCGTAGATCGACTCGTGCAGCACCGCGTACAGCGGGCCGCCCGCGAAGGAGAGCTGGGCCTGGGCGCCGGCCAGGAAGGTGTCGGAGAGCTCGGGCCCGGCCGCGCCCTCCACCCAGGCCTCCTCCAGCAGGTAGTGCAGGACACCGGAGCCGCTGCCGCCGCCGAGCAGCATTCCGAGGGCCTGGAACGCCTCGACGGTGAGCACCCCGCCGTCCGGCAGGGCGGCGGGGGAGTGGGCGAGGTGCGCGGCGATCCGCCGCACCGCCTCGACGTCCTGCGGGAACCGGGCGTAGTGGTTCTCGTTCTTGCTGACCACGCGCGGGTAGGCGGCGCGGTAGACGTCGTCGGCCGAGCTGCCGAGGCCGGCCAGCCCGCCGGTGATGAAGGCCTCGGTCAGGCCCTCAGGAGCGATGGAGAGGTAGGTGAGGGTGCAGAAGCCGCCGAAGCTCTGGCCGAGGACGCTCCAGCGCCGATCGGCGCCGAGCAGCCGGACGCGGATCAGCTCGGCGTCCCGGACGATCGAGTCCGCGCGGAAGTGGGCCAGGTAGTCCGCCTGCTCCTGCGGGCCGCCGCGCCGGACGAGGGTCTGCCGGGTCGCGGGCGTGGACCGCCCGGTGCCGCGCTGGTCGAGCAGGAGGACCCGGTAGTCGTCCAGGGCGCGCTCCAGCCAGGCGTCCCGGCCGAGCGGGCGGGCGGCCTTGCCGCCGGGCCCGCCCTGGAGGAAGAGCAGCCAGGGCAGGTCGTCCCGCTCACGACCGGCGGCCACCACCTCGCGGGCGTACACCTCGATCTGCTCGCCCTGCGGGGCCGCGTGGTCGAGGGGTACCTGGAAGGCGTGGTCGGTCGTGACAATCCCGGGCAGCCGGCTGATGGTGGACATGCAACTCCTCGGTCTCTGCTGGTCACAGCGCTGGCGTCGCGGTTCACGGGGTCACCGGGTGCGGGGCCGCGACCCCCGCACCGTATCCTGGCGGCGGTCGAGCGCCGGTTCGACCGTCCCCGCCGATCCGAGCGGGCGGCCGGCACCGGCCGGAGCCGCCACGAGCCGCCACGAGCCGCCACGAGCCGCACCGACGGCAGTCGGGGAAGCCGGATCCGGGCCCGGGTCGCGGGCGACGACGGGCCCGCGGCGAGGCCGTGGTGACACTCCGGCGGAAGCGGCACGACCGCCCCGACGGGGCCGGTCCCGACCAGCGGCGGCCACGGCGGGGCGTGACCTGGCGGCGGTGCGCGGCGTTCACCCCGGGGGCCCTGCGCCCGGACGGACTCCGACCGGCGGCGCGGCACCCGGCCGCCCCGGGCACCGACGGCGGCCCGGCCACACGCGGCACCGGGGCCCGGTCGCCACGAGCGGCCAGCCGGTCCGGAGGACGCGGCCCACGGGGCGGGGCGTCACCGGTGGTCCGGGACACCGGGCCCGACGGTGTGCCGGGTACGGCGCCCGGGCCCGACGCGAAGGCACGGCGGTACCGGTTCCGGCCCGGTACCGAGCACCGCTTGGCACGGCCCGGCACCGGGTACGGCCAGACACGGCACATCCGCCGACGGGGAACCCCGCCGGCCCGGCACCATCAGCACGCGATCGAGCATGCTCGCGGCCCACCGGCCTGACCCGGCCACCGGACCGCCGAGGGGAGGAGAGTCCGGTGACCGCCATGAGGCCACCACAGGCCATGCCGGCCGAGAGCGTGGTCGGCGCGCCGAGACCGGTCGGGCGTTCCGACCAGGTCCCGCCGACCGGCCCCGGGGGCGCACCCGTCGGCCCGGGTCGGCCCGCGGCCCCGCCGCGCCCGCAGCCACCCGCCGTCCACCACGCGGTGATCTGCGTCAACGCCCCGGCGATGGCCGCCTCCGGCCCCGACGGCCAGCTGCGCGGCCACGGCCTGCACGGCTTCTACCGCAACGGCGTCCGGGCGCTCGCCCGGATGGAGCTGCGACTGGGCGGCATGGAGCCGCTGCCGCTCCAGGGCGCGCTGACCAGCACCGCGCAGGCCCGCTTCCTCGGCGCCGTCCGCCTCCCCGGCGACCTCGACCCGGACCCGGCGCTCACCGTGGAGCGGCTGCGCCACGCGGACGGCGTGGAGACGGTCGTCGTGCGCAACACCGGCGCCCGACCCGCCCGGCTGCCGCTGGAGATCGCCGTCGGCACGGACCTCGGCCCGGTCGCCGAGATCGCCGCCGGGCACCGCCCGCCCGACCTGCCGGGGCAGGTGCAGTCCGCCGGGCTGCGCTGGTCGGGCCCGGTGCACAGCGCCGTAGTGAGCGCCAAGCCCTCCCCGCACGCCGTCCTGGCCGGCGCCGGGGTGCTCCGCTGGGACCTGGAGGTCCAGCCCGGCGCCCGCTGGTCGGTCGAGCTGCGCACCGAGCTGGAGAGCGCGGCCACCGGTCCCCGCCCGCCCGGTGGCCGCGGCACCGGCGTGCCGCTGCCCTGGTCCGAGCCCGATGTCCGCAGCGACGACTCCCGGGCCGCCCCGCTGGTCTCCCGCTCCCTGGACGCCCTCGGCGGGCTGCTGTTCGCCGACCCGGACCGGCCGACCGATCTCTACCCGGCCTCCGGCGCGCCCTGGCGCTTCGGCCTCGCCCCGGCCGATGCGCTCTGGGCGGCCCGGCTCACCCTCCCGCTCGGCACCCGGCTGGCCGCCGGCACCCTCCGGGCGCTGGCCCGCCGTCAGCAGCTCGCCCCCGCCCCGGGCCGCACCGAGGGCTTGCTGCCCGGCGCCCTGCGGCACGGCGGCCCGGAGCTGCCGCCCACCTGCACCGCCACCGAGGCCACCCTGCTGTTCGTCACGGTGCTGGCGGAAGCCTGGCGCTGGGGCCTGCCCCGGGCGGAGGTCGCCGAGCTGCTCCCCGCCGCCGAACGGGCCTTGGCCGCCCTGCACGAGGGCCTGGCCGACGGCTTCGTCATCGACCTGAGCCGCCCCGCCGAGGAGCGCTCCGCCCACCCGGCGGCCGCCCGCGCCGAAGTCCAGGCGCAGGCCCATCGGGCCGCCCTGCACGGCGCCGAACTGCTGGAGGCCTTCGGCCGTCCGGGCGCCGACGGCTGGCGCAGCTGGGCCGCCGAGCTGCGCGGCCGCTTCCGCGAGCGGTTCTGGATCGACGACCTCTCCGGGGGCCGTCCGGCCGCCGGGCTGGCTCCGGGCGGCCAGCCGCTGCCCGCCGTCGCCTCCTCCCTGGTGCACCTGCTGGACACCGGGCTCGCCGCCGACGGCGAACGGCACGAGAGCCTGCTGGACCGCGAGCAGACGCGGCTGCTCGCCCAGCGCCTGGTCGCGCCGGAGCTGGACAGCGGCTGGGGCCTGCGCACCCTCAGCGCCAAGTCCCCCCGCTTCAACCCGCTGGGCCACCGCGGCGGCGCGGTGCGGGTCCACGAGACGGCGCTGGCGATCGCGGGGCTGGCCGAGGCCGGCCACGAGAACGAGGCCGGCGCCCTGCTGGAGGGCCTGCTCGCCGCGGCCGCCCACTTCGAGGGGCGGCTGCCGGAGATGTACGCGGGGGAGCAGCGCACCCCGGGCTGCCAGCCCGTGCCGCACCCGGCCGCCTGCCGCCCGGCGGCGGTCTCCGCGGCCGGTGCCGTGCACGCGGTGTTCGCGCTGGCCGGGGTCCGGCCCGACGTGCCGGGAGGCCGGGTCCTGGTCCGCCCGGCCAGCACCGCCCCGCTCGGCGAGCTGGAGCTGACCGGACTGCGGGTGGCGGGCGAGCCCTTCTCGGTCCGGGTGAGCCGGATCGGGGTGGCGATGGTCGAGGAGGCGCCTGCGGCCCTGCAACTCGTCGCCCGCTGAGCCGCCTGAGCTGCCCGGCCGCCCGCTGAGCCGCCTGCGGCGCCTGCCGGGCGACCGGCGCCGCTCCGCGGACACCGGCCCGAGAGGCCCGGCCCGCCCGTGCGCGAACCGTTCCGGGCGGGCGGGCCCGCCGGTCTCACGCGGTCCGTGTGCAAGGCCTGTGCTTATCGTCAGAGAGACGACTATGATCGGCGCCATGTCGCGTTACGATCCGTCGGCCTTCCCCCCGTTCGCAGTCACGGTTGACCTGGTGGTGCTGACGGTGCGCGACCACTCGCTCTGCGCCCTGCTGGTCAGACGAGGCGAGCCACCCTTCCAGGGGTACTGGGCCCTGCCCGGTGGCTTCGTCCGCCCGGACGAGGGCCTGGCCGAGGCCGCCTCGCGGGAGCTGGCCGAGGAGACCGGTCTGCGCGCGCACTCGGCACCGGGCCACGAGGCGGTCGGGCCCGGTGCGGCCGGAGCCCACTTGGAGCAGCTCGCCACCTACGGCCATCCGCAGCGCGACCCCCGGATGCGGGTGGTCAGCGTCGCCTACCTCGTGCTCGCCCCCGACCTGCCGACGCCCCGGGCCGGCGGCGACGCCAGCAGCGCCCGCTGGGCCCCGGTCGGCGAGCTCCTCGGCGACAACCCGGTGGACGGCGTGCCGCTCGCCTTCGACCACGGGCTGATCCTCGCCGACGGAGTGGAGCGCGCCCGCTCCAAGATCGAGTACTCCTCCCTCGCGACCGCCTTCTGCCCGACCGAGTTCACCGTCGGCGAGCTGCGCCGGGTCTACGAGGCGGTCTGGGGCGTGGTGCTGGACCCGCGGAACTTCCACCGCAAGGTCACCGGCACCCCCGGCTTCCTGCTGCCCTCCGGCGGCACGACGACCCGCCAGGGCGGCCGCCCGGCCCAGCTGTTCACCGCCGGTGGCGCGACCGTTCTCAACCCGCCCATGCTCCGCCCGGAGTCCTGAGCCGCACCGGCCTCGTCCGGGTCGGGCACCCGGGGCCCGCCCGCAGGCGGCTCCCCGCGGCCCGACCGCAGGCCGCTCCCCGGAGTTCGACCCCGGCCGCCTCCCGGGCCCGTCGGCGGGCAGCCGAACGGCCCGGTCCGGCTGCGGTTCCGCGGGGACTGGCGCACAGTGGCCGGTGGACGCTTCGGCCGCCGGGGCCGAAGGCCCTCCGGACCCCGGGAGCCCCGTGATGGTCCCCAAGGACTGCGCGCACCAGCGATTCCTCATCGAGGGGCTGGTGGCCGACTACGAGAGCCTCGACGCGACCACCACCGCCACCGAGCAGGAGCTGGCCGCCCTCGAGGCCGGGCGGGCGGCGCCCGAGTCGATCGCCGCCGTGGAGGAGAGGCTGGCGGCGGAGCGCGAGCAGCTGGGCCAGCTCACGGTCGAGGGTCGGGCGGCCGTCGACGAGTTCCGGGCGGTCTGCGGCGGCGAGAAGCTCCCGCCGCTGCCCTGGTCGCCCGGCTAGGAGCGGCGGCCGGGAGCGGGGCCCTCCGCCCGCGGTCCGGGAGGGGCCGGAGCGCACGGTCACGTGAATCGCAGGATCGGATTTTCCCCTGATCGGGTGAGGCGGGCAGGCGGCGGGCCCGCGCCGTTCCCGTAATGCCCGGAATAGCCCCCGCCGCCCCCTAATGTGCTGGCGCGGAGCCGTGCGGGCGCAGGCCGGCCCATCAGGGGGCGCTCCGTGCCGAGCAGGTCGGCCGAGGGCATGGGAGCAGCCAGCGATGATCCAGATCACCGGACTGACCAAGGTCTACCGCAAGGGGGCCCCGCCCGCGGTGCTCGACCTGACCTTCGACGCCAGGCCCGGCGCGGTGACCGCGCTGCTCGGCGCCGAGGGTGCGGGCAAGTCCACCGCGCTGCGGCTGATGCTCGAACTCGAGCGCGGCCAGGGCGTCACACTCTTCGACGGCCGCCCCTACCGCAGGCTGCGCCGTCCCGAGCGTGAGGTCGGCGTGCTGCTGCCCGGTCCGGGAGAGGGCGTGGCCGCGGTGGCGGGGCACCCCGGTCGCAAGGCGCAGGGCCACCTGCGGATGCTCGCCGCGGCCGTCGGCGTCCCGGCCCGGCGGGCCGACGAACTGCTGGAGCAGACCCGGCTGGCCACCGTCGCCGGGCAGCGGCTGCGCACCTTCTCGCCCGGTATGCACCGTCGGCTGGCCCTGGCCGCCGCCCTGCTCGGCGACCCCGGCACGCTGCTGCTGGACGCGCCCACCGAGGGGCTGTCGCCGCGCAACGTCGAGTGGTTCCATTCCTTCCTGCGCTCGTTCGGCGTCGCCGGGGGGACGGTCCTGGTGACCACCCGCACCCCGCAGGAGGCCTCGCAGCTCGCGGACCGGGTCGTCACCCTGGACCGCGGACGCCTGGTGGCCGATCAGCCGGTCGCGGAGTTCCGCCGGACCAGGCTCAGCCCCGAGGTCGCCGTCCGGGGGCCGCAGATGGCGCGGCTGGCGGACTTGCTGGTCAGCCAGGGCGCCGAGGTCCGCCGTGACGGCAGCGTGGGCCTCGCGGTAGCCGGCATCGACCGCACCGAGATCGGCGAACTCGCCTACCGCCACGGGATCCTGCTGCACGAGCTGGCCGACCGGGTGGTCGAGCAGCCGGCGCCCAGGGTCGTCCTGCCGGTCGCCTCGGGCCGCTCCGGTCACCTCCGGGTCCGTCCGGTACCGGACGCCGAAGCGAGCGCCGAGCCCAGCCCGGAGCCGGTCGTCGACCCGGTGGCCCTCGACCCGGTGGCTCCGGACTCGGGAGCTTCTGAACCGGCGACCGACGAGCCGGCCCCCGGGCCCGCGCTGCCGTCCGCCGTCGGGCCCGCCGAACCCGCCGAACCCGCCGAACCCGCCGAACCCGTAACTGGACCCGCCGCTGACGCACCCGGCAGCGACCCCGACCGCGTGGCCACCACCCCGCAGCGCCGGGTGCCGCGACCCCAGGACGACGCCTCCCTGCCCACCCGTGCCCTGCCCGTCGCGGTGGTCGCGGCCCTCCCGGCCCTGGGCACACCCGCACCCCGGCCCGCCGAGCACGACGACCGCACCGAACGCGCCCAGCTCACCCAGCGCACCGAACGCGCCGACCGCACTCGGCGCACCGCCCGCGCCGAGCCCGTCGAGCGCAGCGGGATCGGCGCGCCGGCCCCCACCGTCGCCGTCGACCGGCTCTTCCGCGACGACCCCGTCCCGGCCGACGTCCCGGCCGATCACCCGGTCCCGGCCGGGGAGGCGGCCCGTGCCAAGCCCCCGGGCCGCCGGGTGAACGCCGACCTGCTGACCGACGACACCGTCCGCCTCCGTCGCCTCACCTCGGGCGCGACCGCCGCCCCGGCCCCCGCCACCACCGACGACCACCGGAGCGAGTGAACCGTGCGTGTCCTGGCCTACGAGCTGCGCCGCCTGTGCGGCCTGCGTTCCACCTGGCTGCTGCTCGCCGCCGTGCTGATCGGCGACGCCGCCGTGGCCGCCGTCCTGGCGAGCCAGACCCCGGGCGGCCAGTTGGCCGCCCCCGCCGGGGTGCGGCTGCTGACCGCCACCGTCCCGCTGATCCCGCTGCCGTTCGCCGCCCTCGGCGCCGGGGTGCTGGGCGCGCTGTCGTACGGGCACGAGGTGCGCCACCCGGGGCTGCCGGCCTCGCTGGTGTCGTACCCGCGCCGGGTGCGGCTGCTGCTGGCCAAGCTGCTGGTGGTCGGCCCGGTGGCGGCGCTGCTGGCGCTGGCCACCCTGCTGCTGGACACGGTGGCCGTGCACCTCGCGCTGCCGGGCGGGGTGACGGTGGCGGCCTGGGCGGAGCCGGCCGCACTGTCGGCCCGGGTGTCCGAGGTGGTGAGCGGCGCCGGGCTGTCCGGCCTGTCCGACCTGCCGGGCTTCTTGGCCCCGTTGGCGCTGCCGGCGGGTCACGGGGCGCCGGCCGCGCTGCTGGCGTTCGTCCTGCTGACGGTCGTGGCCGCCTGGACCGGGGTGCTGACCGCGTCGCTGACCCGCAGCGCCGCCGTCGGGGTGCTGCTGCTCTGCGCGCTGCCGCCGCTGCTGGAGTCCGGCGTGGCCCTGCTGCTGCGCCGCACCGGTCGGCCGTGGCCGGTGCGCGCGGCCGAGCTGCTGCCGTTCCAGTCCGGCATCGAGTGGGCCTACGGCTGGGTGTACGGCGGGGCGCACGAGGCGGTGGTCGGGAGCGTGTCGCTGACCGACCCGGCGCTGCTGGCGGCGGTCGCGGCCCCCGCGGCCGTGCTGCTGCTCGCCGCCCTGCTCGTCCAGGCCCGCCGTCGTACGCCGTAAGACCTCGCCGTCGTACGCCGTAGAGCCTCGCCGTCGTACGCCGTAGAGCCTCGCCGTCGTACGCCGCGGACTCCCGCCGCCACGGGGTACCGGGGGTCGGCTGCCCCGAAGGACCAAGATCGACCAGCAGTGACCGTATTGAGCGGTTCTTCCTGATAAGAAGTCAATTATCCAGTCACGGGCGATCACCCTTTCGTGTGCTTTTCACGAGAATTCTCAAGCCGCGCCTGCCGATCGCCGACAAAGGAGGCGTGAGTACCCTTGCGCACCCCACCATGACCCCCGCCCGTTCCGCCGATGGGCCCATCCACGGCTCCGGCGACCTGGACCGCTTCTCGTACGCCGACCGGCCGACCCCGCCGGCGCCCCGCTGGGAGGGCGCCGAGTCCGACATCGCCCGGGTCGGCCGCAAGACCACCAGCAGCCGCGGCCGCGGTCTGCACGGCCAGCTGGTCCAGCAGCTCGGCCAGATGATCGTCTCCGGCGACCTCGGCGCGGACCGCCCGCTGGTGCCGGAGGAGATCGGCCAGCGCTTCGAGGTCTCCCGGACGGTCGTCCGCGAGTCGCTGCGCGTGCTGGAGGCCAAGGGCCTGGTCAGCGCCCGGCCGAACGTCGGCACCCGGGTCCGTCCGGTCACCGACTGGAACCTGCTGGACCCGGACATCATCGAGTGGCGCGCCTTCGGCCCGCAGCGGGACGAGCAGCGCCGGGAGCTGTTCGAGCTCCGCTGGGCGATCGACCCGCTGGCCGCCCGGCTGGCCGCCGGCCACGGCCGGGAGGACGTCCAGCAGCGGCTGGTCGAGCTGGTCGAGATCATGGGCCACGCCGCCGCCCAGGCCGACCTCTCCACCTACACCCGGGCCGACGCCGAGCTGCACGGCCTGGTCCTGCAGATGGCCGGCAACCGGATGCTGGAGCACCTGTCCGCGATCGTCGCCTGTGCCCTGCAGGTCTCGGGCGGCCCGGCGATCTCCTGCGAGCGGCCCACCGAGTCCTCGGTCGGCCTGCACGCCCGGCTGGTGGATGCGCTGGGGGCCGGCGACGGCGCCGCGGGCGAGGTCGCGATGCGGGCGCTGCTCACCGTCCACCCCGAGATCGAGCCGTCCGTCCCCGCGCCCCGGGAGCACTGAACGGGCCGTTCCCGACGGGCGGAGGCAGCGGGCCCGACGGCCCGCTCCGCCGGAGGCCCTCCGGTCGCACCGCGCGGCGCAGCCGGAGGGCCTCCGCATGCGTGCGGCGGCCCGGGGTCCGGAAGGGGTGGGCCGACACCCCTCCGCAACCCGCCCGGTCCATGACAAAGGTTTCGGCGCGAGTGCGCGATGATGGAATCCGGCCCGGTGGCCGCGGGCACCACGTGGTGTGACCCGCGACACGAAGGCCATGCGTAACACTTGACGAGTAGCAGCGATGTCTCCTGAGCGGGAGCAGCTCCGGAATACTCCAACATGTCAGAATGCTGTGTTGGTCCGCGGCGCTGCTGCCGTCCTGCAAACCCAGTCCTCAAGCCCGAGTCGGTCGGAATCGACACCGCGCGTCCGACGCGCGATTTCCTTCCCCGCCCGCTCGGGCGGCCGGTACGGGTTCGAGTCCACTCATCGTCCGAGAGGTTGTTCGTGTCGGCCAGCACATCCCGTTCGCTTCCCCCCGAGATCGCCGAGTCCGCGGCTCTGCTGGCGCTCATCGAGCGGGGCAAGGCCCAGGGGCAGATCGCCGGTGACGACGTGCGCCAGGCGTTCGAGGCGGACCAGATCCCGGTCACCAAGTGGAAGAACGTCATGCGCAGCCTCAACCAGGTGCTGATTGAGGAGGGGGTGGACCTCATGGTCAGCGCGGCCGAACCGGCCGGCGCCAAGCGCAAGAGCGTTGCTGCCAAGAGCCCCACCAAGCGCACCGCCACCAAGGCTGTCACCACCCGGACCCCGGCCGCTCCGTCGGCCCCGACCAAGCCGCCCGTGCGGATCGCCCCCGGCGCCCCCGTCGCGGCTCCGGCCGTCGCCGCCGCCGCGGCCCCGGCCCCCACCGTCTCCGCCGAGATCACCGTCGACGAGTCGACCGCCCTCGGCACCGAGGTCAAGGCCGTCGCCGCGAAGAAGGCCGCCCCGGCCAAGAAGGCCGCGGCCAAGAAGACCGCCGCGCCGGCCAAGAAGACCGCCGCCAAGAAGACCGCCTCCGCCAAGTCCGGCAAGGGCGGCGAGGAGGAGCTGCTCGGCGAGGAGGAGCTGCTCGAAGAGACCGCTCTGCCGGGCGACAAGGCCGAGGCCGAGACTCCGGAGGAGGAGTCGGACCAGGGCTTCGTCCTCTCCGACGACGACGAGGACGACGCGCCGGCCCAGCAGGTCGCCGTCGCCGGTGCCACCGCCGACCCGGTCAAGGACTACCTGAAGCAGATCGGCAAGGTCCCGCTGCTCAACGCCGAGCAGGAGGTCGAGCTCGCCAAGCGCATCGAGGCCGGCCTGTTCGCCGAGGACAAGCTCTCGGCCGCCGACAAGCTCGCCCCCAAGCTCAAGCGCGAGCTGGAGATCATCGCCGAGGACGGCCGCCGCGCCAAGAACCACCTGCTGGAGGCCAACCTCCGTCTGGTGGTCTCGCTGGCCAAGCGCTACACCGGCCGCGGCATGCTCTTCCTGGACCTGATCCAGGAAGGCAACCTGGGCCTGATCCGTGCGGTCGAGAAGTTCGACTACACCAAGGGCTACAAGTTCTCGACCTACGCCACCTGGTGGATCCGTCAGGCGATCACGCGCGCGATGGCCGACCAGGCCCGCACCATCCGCATCCCGGTGCACATGGTCGAGGTCATCAACAAGCTGGCCCGCGTCCAGCGTCAGATGCTCCAGGACCTGGGCCGCGAGCCCACCCCGGAGGAGCTGGCCAAGGAACTCGACATGACCCCCGAGAAGGTCATCGAGGTCCAGAAGTACGGCCGTGAGCCGATCTCGCTGCACACCCCGCTGGGCGAGGACGGCGACAGTGAGTTCGGTGACCTGATCGAGGACTCCGAGGCGGTCGTCCCGGCCGACGCGGTCTCCTTCACCCTGCTGCAGGAGCAGCTGCACTCGGTGCTGGACACCCTGTCCGAGCGCGAGGCCGGCGTGGTCTCGATGCGTTTCGGCCTGACCGACGGCCAGCCGAAGACGCTCGACGAGATCGGCAAGGTGTACGGGGTCACCCGTGAGCGCATCCGCCAGATCGAGTCGAAGACCATGTCGAAGCTGCGCCACCCGTCGCGCTCCCAGGTGCTGCGCGACTACCTGGACTGATCGGCGGCGATCGTCGAAGAGGAGGCCCGGAGCCGTTACGGCTCCGGGCCTCCCGGCGTTTCCGGGTCCGTCCAGGGTCCGTCCAGGGTCCGTCCAGGGTCTGTCCAGGGTCCGTGCCGGGGAGGTTCGCGGGCCCCGTCGGCTCCGTCGCGGCCGTTCAGGGGCCGTGCAGAGGCTGTTCAGGGGGCCTCCGGGGCTGTTCGGGTCCGGGCGTGTCAGCGTCCGGGTGGTGGTTGTCGCTCGTCCGGGTGGCGGGGCGGCGGGAAGCAGTCGCACCGCGTAGTCGATCACCTACGCTGTGCCGGTTGCCTGCTGCCGAGCCTTCTGGAGTCACGGTGCCGACCGAGCCGGACCGCACTGACCTGTCGATCCCCGCCCCGCTCCGGGCGGACCCGGCCGCCGCCCGGGCGAACCGCCGTCGCCGGGCCGCCGTACTGGCGCTGCTCGCCGCGGTGCCCGTCCCGCTGGTCGCCCTCGGGGCGGCGGCGCCGGCCCAGGCGCAGCGCCGGGTGGTCGGCGGCAACGCCGCGAGCACCGTCGACCACCCGTGGATCGTGGCGCTGGCCAGTCGCCAGCAGTTCGGCAGCGGCCGCTCCGGTCAGTTCTGCGGGGGTGCGCTGGTCACACCGACCAAGGTGGTGACGGCCGCGCACTGCTTCTACGACGAGGCCAAGGGCCGGGTGGAGCGGCCGGGTCTCAAGGTGATCGTCGGCCGGGACGACATGCGCGGGACCTCCGGTCGGGAGGTGGCGGTGCAGTCGGTCTGGATCCACCCGGAGTACTCCTTCGCCGCCAACATGGACGACGTCGCGGTGCTCACCCTGGCCGAGTCCCAGGGTTCGAGGCCGGTGGTCGAGTTGGTCGGCCAGGGCGAGACCGGGCCGTACGCGGCCGGGACCAGGGCGCAGGTGTACGGCTGGGGGGACACCACCGGGCGGGGCGACTACTCGCCGGTGCTGCGCGGGGTGGACGTGTCGGTCGTCCCTGACCAGACCTGTGCGCACGCCTACCCGGGCGGGCAGGACGGGAAGTTCGACGCCCGGGGCATGGTCTGCGCGGGCGAGGAGAAGGGCGGCAAGGACGCCTGCCAGGGTGACAGCGGCGGCCCGCTGGTGGTCGGCGGGCGGCTGGTCGGCCTGGTGTCCTGGGGGACGGGCTGTGCCGAGGCGGCCCACCCGGGCGTCTACACGCGGGTGTCCTCGGTCGCGGACGCGGTGCGCTCGGTGCTGTGAGGGGTCGGGCGCACTCCGTGGGCGTCGCGCCGGGTGAGGCGGCGGTCACGTTCTGACGCCGCGTCGGGCGACGGGCCAGAGGGCGGGCTGAACGCGGGAGAAGCGCCGGGAGAACAGCTCAGGGGGAACAGCCCAGGGCGAACGGTTCAGGGCGAACAGCTCAGGAGAGCGGATCGGGAGAAACAGCAGAGCCGGACGACCGGCCCCCGGAGGGGTCGGCCGCCCGGCTCACCGGTCGCACGTGGTGTGCAACCGGACACAGCTCGACGCTGGCTGCTGGTGGCGCCTGGGATCAGCGCTCTTCCTCGGCGGCCGTTGCCGTCGTGGTGGTGGTGAGACGGCCGCTCTCGTCCTGTATCTCCACGGCGATCTTCTTGAGCTCGGGCTCGAACTTCCGGCCGTGGTGGGCGCAGAAGAGCAGCTCGCCGCCGCTGGCGAGTACGACGCGCAGGTAAGCCTGGGCGCCGCAGCGGTCGCAGCGGTCAGCCGCGGTGAGCGGGCTCGCAGGTGTCAGAACAGTAGTCACGTCGCCTCTTCTCTAGCTCGACGAGCTGTCGTACCAGGGTCAACATCCAACCAGGCCGAAAACGTTCCCGCTCGTGGCTTTTCTTCTCTGAGGATTCTGCTGTGTTGATGAGGACGTGCCCCGGGCGCCGGTGGTTCATGCCTGCCGGATACCGGGATCCGCCCGTCGCTCGAACGTCCGATCGGGATCGGGTCCGAGGTCCGCGTAGCATAATCCTCTGCCGGGTTGGAGCATAAGCCCCGTCCCGGGCCCCGGTAGCCTGCATAACGGCAGTTCCGGAGCCTGTGCCAGGCCCCACGAACCGCCAGGACCGGTGCTACCGGGAGGAGATGGCACCCCCGGGCCCACACCCGGGAGCAGTCCTTGTTCGCGCAGCGCGTACAAGCTGCGCGGGGCCGGTTCGTCGTGCTGCGCACCCGGCGGAGGGGCGCGGGCACGCAGAGCGACGGGTGTCGGTGCGGCGTGCTGCACTGGCGTTTGATCCGGATCCGTCCGGATGTGACCGATGAGACAGAACTTCACCGAGGAGAGTGCCGCGTGAGTGCCGAAACGACCGTGCCGTCCGCGCTGCTGGCCGGCGACGACGGTTCCAACTACACCGCGCGGCACCTGCTCGTCCTGGAGGGGCTGGAGGCGGTCCGCAAGCGCCCCGGCATGTACATCGGCTCGACCGACAGCCGCGGCCTGATGCACTGCCTCTGGGAGATCATCGACAACTCCGTCGACGAGGCGCTGGGCGGCTACTGCGACCGCATCGACGTCGTGCTGCACCCGGACTCCTCCGTCGAGGTCCGCGACAACGGCCGCGGCATCCCGGTGGACGTCGAGCCCAAGACCGGGCTGTCCGGCGTCGAGGTCGTGATGACCAAGCTGCACGCCGGCGGCAAGTTCGGCGGCGGCTCCTACGCGGCCTCCGGCGGTCTGCACGGCGTCGGCGCCTCGGTCGTCAACGCCCTCTCCGCCCGGCTGGACGTCGAGGTCGACCGCAACGGCCACACCCACGCGATCAGCTTCCGCCGCGGCACCCCCGGCATCTTCACCGAGACCAGCCCGGACGCGCCGTTCGAGCCCGCCAACGGCATGACCAAGGCCCGCAAGGTGCCGAAGACCCGCACCGGCACCCGGATCCGCTACTGGGCCGACCGGCAGATCTTCCTCAAGGACGCCAAGCTCACCCTGGACACGCTGCACAGCCGCGCCCGGCAGACGGCCTTCCTCGTCCCCGGCCTGACCATCGTGGTGCGTGACGAGCGGCTCACCGAGAGCGAGAAGGTCGAGGAGTCGGTCTTCCGCTACGACGGCGGCATCGCCGAGTTCTGCGAGTTCCTGGCCCCCGACAAGCCGGTCTGCGACGTGCTGCGGCTGCGCGGCGAGGGCAGCTTCAAGGAGACCGTGCCGGTCCTGGACGAGCTCGGGCACATGACCCCCACCGAGGTCACCCGCACCCTCGGCGTGGACATCGCGCTGCGCTGGGGCGCCGGCTACGACACCACCCTGCGCTCCTTCGTCAACATCATCGCCACCCCCAAGGGCGGCACCCACGTCACCGGCTTCGAGCGCTCGCTGGCCAAGACCGTCAACGAGGCCCTGCGGGCGGGCAAGCTGCTGCGCGTGGCCGAGGACGACATCACCAAGGACGACGCCACCGAGGGCCTCACCGCGGTGGTCACCGTCCGGCTGGCCGAGCCGCAGTTCGAGGGCCAGACCAAGGAGGTGCTCGGCACCTCCGCGGCCAACCGGATCGTGGCCGCCGTCGTCGCCAAGGAGCTCAAGGCCTTCCTCACCTCGTCCAAGAAGGACGAGAAGCTGCAGGCCAGGGCCGTGCTGGACAAGGTCGTCGCGGCCGCCCGCACCCGGGTCGCCGCCCGCCAGCACAAGGAGGCCCAGCGCCGCAAGACGGCGCTGGAGACCAGCTCGCTGCCCGCCAAGCTGGCCGACTGCCGCAGCGACGACGTCGACCGCAGCGAACTGTTCATCGTCGAGGGTGACTCCGCGCTCGGCACCGCCAAGCTCGCCCGCAACTCCGAGTTCCAGGCGCTGCTGCCGATCCGCGGCAAGATCCTCAACGTGCAGAAGGCCTCGGTGAGCGACATGCTCAAGAACGCCGAGTGCGCCGCGATCATCCAGGTGATAGGGGCCGGTTCGGGCCGCACCTTCGACATCGACCAGGCCCGCTACGGCCGGGTCATCTTCATGGCCGACGCCGACGTCGACGGCTCGCACATCCGCACCCTGCTGCTCACCCTCTTCCACCGCTACATGCGGCCGATGGTCGAGCAGGGCCGGGTCTTCGCCGCGGTGCCGCCGCTGCACCGGATCGAGCTCACCAGCCCCAAGCGTGGCCAGGAGAAGTACCACTACACCTACTCCGACGCCGAACTGCGTTCCACCCTGCTGGAGTTCCAGCGCAAGGGGCAGCGCTGGAAGGAGCCGGTGCAGCGCTACAAGGGTCTGGGCGAGATGGACGCCGACCAGCTGGCCGAGACCACCATGGACCCGCGCCACCGCACGCTGCGCCGGATCAACCTGGGCGACCTGGAGCAGGCCGAGCGGATCTTCGACCTGCTGATGGGCAACGACGTCGCCCCGCGCAAGGAGTTCATCGTGGACTCGGCGGCCACCCTGGACCGCTCCCGCATC
Source organism: Kitasatospora xanthocidica (assembly GCF_014656195.1). Classification (GTDB taxonomy): domain Bacteria; phylum Actinomycetota; class Actinomycetes; order Streptomycetales; family Streptomycetaceae; genus Kitasatospora; species Kitasatospora xanthocidica. The sequence continues at coordinate 104,930 of NZ_BNBY01000022.1, forward strand.
GACGCCTGACGCAGGTCTGCTGACCCGTCCGGCCGGGCCCTCCACCCACGGGTGGAGGGCCCGCGCGTTTTCCTTCCACCCGAGCTCCACCCCGGCTCCGATCAGCGGGAACGCCCCGGTCCGTAGCGTCGGAGAGGTCAGCAGAACCCTTTCCGTCGGGACGGAGAAACAGCCGATGAGTGCCCTCGCCAACCTCCTCGTCATCGCCGTGGTGGTGATCGTGGTGGTCCAGCGCCAGATGCGGGTGCAGCGCCTGGAGACCGAGCGCCGCTTCTGGCTGCTGCCACTGATCCTGGGCGCGCTCGCGCTGCGCGACCCGCAGCTGATCGACCACGGGCACACCGGTCTCTCGGTCGCCCTGCTGACCGCCGGACTGGTCACGGTGCTCGCCATGGGCTCCGTCTGGGGCTGGACCGTCCGGCTCTGGCGGGACGCCGACGGCACCGTCCTGGCCAAGGGCACCAAGGCCACGATGGCCGCCTGGGGTGGGATGATCGCCGTCCGGGTCGCCCTGTACGGGATCGGCTCGGCGCTGCACGTCCACCAGTCGGGCAGTTCGCTGATGCTCGGCATGGCGGTCCTGCTGCTGGTGCGCTCGCTCGTGGTGAACTGGCGGGCCCGGATGCTGGAGCCCGCGTAGCGGTCCGCCGCACCGCAGTGATCCGACCCCAGTGATCCGACCGCAGTGATCCAGCGCAGTGACCACCGCCGGTGAGCCCCGGGCCACCGTGAGCACGAGGAGGCATCCGTGGCCGGGTGGTACGGGACCCGCTGGCCGTCCCGCGAGGGGCTGGAACGCGAGGCCGAGAGCCGGCCACGGCGGATCCTCACGGTGCTGGGGCGGATCGTCCTGCTGAGCGTGGTCTGCTGGGGCACCTTCTCCGGCGGCCGGTACACCGGCTGGGCCCTCGCGGCGGCGGTGGCCGGACTGGTCGCGGCCGTCGCCCTCAGCGTCGGTTTCCTGCGCGCCACCCGGGAGCAGCGCCCGGTGCCGTCGTCGGTGTCCGCCGTCGCCGTGTTCGGGGCCGGCTGGGTGGCCCACTGGGGGCAGGCCCCCACGCTCGGCGACGTCCTGTGGTGCGGGCTGGCCGTGATCTCGCTGGTCCGGTTGCCACTGGTGCCCGCGGTGGTCGTCGCGGTGGCGGCCATGGGCTCGTACACGGCGGTCAGTCCGGCGGACTGGGTGGGGATCGGCGGCACCGTGGTCGGGATCGCTCTGCTCGGCTACCTGCTGCGGCTGGACGTCGAGGCGCGCGGCACCGCGCGCCGGCTGCTGGTGCAGGAGCGTGCCGCCCGGGCGGCCGAGGCGGAGAGCGCCGCGCTCGCCGAACGGGCCAGGATCGCCCGGGAGATCCACGACGTGCTCGCCCACAGCCTCTCCGCGCAGCTCGTCCACCTGGAGGCGGCCCGGCTGATGCTGGAGCGCGGCACCGACCGGGAGCAGATCCGCGAACGGGTCGTCGCCGCCCGGAGGATGGCGCAGGACGGGCTGGTCGAGACCAGGCAGGCACTGTCCGCGCTGCGCGGGGAGCTCACGCCGGTCGGGGAGTTCCTGGTCGAGCTGACCGGCCGGGAGCGGGCCGCCCTCGTCGTCACCGGCACGCCCCGGCCGCTCGCCGCCGAGCCCGCCCTCGCGCTGCGGCGCACCGCGCAGGAGGCGGTGACCAATGTGCGCAAGCACGCGCCCGGCGCCCGCTGCTCCGTGGAACTGCGCTACCTGGAGGGGGTGGTGGAGCTGGAGGTGCGCAACACCCGCCCGCCGCGCGCCCAGGCCGGGGATGAGCTCGCCGACAGCGGCAGCGGGTACGGTCTGCTGGGAATGCGCGAACGCGCGGAACTGCTCGGCGGCACGCTGCGGGCGGGGCCGGAGGACGGAGGGTGGCGCGTGCTGCTGCGGGTGCCGGCATGACGGAGGCGGTCACCAGGGTGCTGGTGGCGGACGACCAGACGGTGGTGCGCGAGGGCATCGTGATGCTGCTGGGGCTGCTGCCCGGCATCGAGGTGGTCGGCGCGGCGGGGGACGGGGAGGAGGCCGTCGCCCTGGTGGAGCGGTACCACCCGGACGTGGTGCTGATGGACCTCCGGATGCCGCGCTGCGACGGCGTGGAGGCGACCCGGCGGATCCGGGCGGCGTACCCGGAGACCGAGGTGGTGGTGCTCACCACCTACGCCGACGACGACTCGCTGTTCCCGGCGCTGCAGGCCGGAGCGCGCGGCTACCTCACCAAGGACGCCGGCGCCGAGGAGATCGCCCGGGCTGTCGCGGACGTCCGCGCGGGTGCGGCCGGGCTCTCGCCGCAGGTCCAACTCCGCTTGCTGGAGCGGCTGTCGGAGCAGCCGGGCCGGTCCGGCCCGGCGGCCGAGCGGCCCGCCGCCCGGCCGCGGGAGCTGCCCGACGGGCTGACCGTGCGGGAGGCCGAGGTGCTGGCGCTGATCGCGGAGGGGCTCTCCAACGCCGAGATCGCCCAGCGGCTGTTCGTCAGCCAGGCCACCGTGAAGACGCACATCAACAACCTGTTCGCCAAGACGGCGGTGCGGGACCGGGCGCAGGCGGTCGCGTACGCGTTCCGACACGGAATCACCGGTACGCAGTAGTAGTCGGATGAGTGCCTGTCGGATCATCGACCACCTCATCGAGTGAACGTATCTGCGATGGTCGGAGGGGCCGTCCGGCGGCCTCCATCATGGTTCGGGACAGAACGTCCGGCCCGTCGCAGGAGCAGCAGTGCCACAGCAGCAGACGAGCAGTCCCGGTCAGGGGCAGCGTTTCGACTGGTGGGCCGCTCCGGCTGCCGCCACCCCGTCGGACGCCGTCCCGTCCGACCCCCCTGTGCCCGGTGCCGCTCTGTCCGGCGTCCCCTCGCCCGGTGCCCCGTCCGGCACCCCGTCCGAGCCGCCGGCCCCGCACCGCCGACCGGCCGTACCGGCGCAGCCCGCACCCGCCCGGACGGCCCCCGTCCGGGCGGAGCGGTCACCGGCGCCGGCCACGGCCGAGCCGGTGGCCGGCAGCGCTCCGGCGGGCCGGTCCGCGGGACCGGCGGACCGGCGGGACACCCCGGTCCCGGCGGCGGTCCCGGCGGCCGAGGCCGCCCCGGCCGCCACCACCGACAGCACCGAGGTCTACCGGGCCGTCCAGGCCAGCGCCGCCTTCCAGGACATCCGCCACAGCTACCGGTCGTTCGTCTTCCCGGTCTCCGGCGTCTTCCTCGGCTGGTACCTGATGTACGTCGCCGCCCAGGCCGCCGCCCCCGGCCTGATGCGCATCCAGGTGGCCGGGCCGTTCAACGTCGCCTGGCTGCTGGGCCTGCTGCAGTTCGCCTCCACCTTCCTGCTCACCTGGCTCTACGCCCGCAACGCCCGGACCAAGCGCGACCGCGCCGCCCTGGGGCTGCGCTGGGACACCCAGGACCAACTGCGATGACGAGCGTGATGACCACCCTGATGACCGGCGCGGTGAAGAACACGGTGACGACCGTGCTGACGACCGCCACCCCGCCCCCCGTCGCCCCCACCGGCGACCACCACTCGCTCGCGATCGCGCTGTTCGCCGTCGTCGTCCTGGTCACCCTGGGCATCACCCTCTGGGTCGGCCGCCGGGGCAACGCCGCCGAGGACTTCTACGCCGGCGGCCGCGACTTCACCCCGCTGCAGAACGGCTTCGCGCTCTCCGGCGACTACCTGTCCGCCGCCTCCTTCCTGGGCGTCGCCGGGCTGATCGCCCTGTACGGCTACGACGGCGTGCTCTACAGCATCGGCTTCCTGGTCGCCTGGCTGGTCGTGCTGATGCTGGTCGCCGAGCTGGTCCGCAACGCCGGCCGGTACACCCTCGCCGACGTGCTCGCGCTGCGGCTGCGCCGGCGCAAGGTGCGCGCCGCGGCCGGCGGCGCCAGCGTCGTCGTGACCCTGCTCTACCTGGTCGCCCAGATGGTCGGCGCCGGTTCGCTGGTCGCCCTGCTGCTCGGCACCGACAGCCCGGCCGCCCGGACCTGGACGATCATCGCGGTCGGCGCCCTGATGATCGTCTACGTCACGATCGGCGGGATGCGGGCCACCACCTGGATCCAGATCATCAAGGCCTTCCTGCTGGTCACCGGCTCGGTGCTGCTCACCGTGCTGCTCGTGGTCCGCTTCCACGGCGACCTCGGCGAGCTGATGCGCCAGGCGGCGCAGCACAGCGGCGCCGGGCGCCGCTACCTGGAGCCCGGGCTCAAGTACGGCAAGACCTTCACCAGCCGGCTGGACTTCTTCAGCCTCGGCCTCGCCCTGGTGCTCGGCACCGCGGGCCTGCCGCACATCCTGTCCCGCTTCTACACCGTGCCCACCGCGCGGGCCGCCCGGCGCTCCACGATGTGGGCGATCGGCCTGGTCGGCGGCTTCTACCTGATGGCCATCGCGCTCGGCCTCGGCGCCACCGCGCTGGTCGGCTCGGCCGAGGTGCGGCACGCCAACTCGGCCGGGAACACCGCCGTCCCGCTGCTCGCCCTGGTGCTCGGCGGCGGCAACGGCAGCACCGGCGGGGTGGTGCTGTTCGCGCTGATCTCGGCGATCGCCTTCGCCACCATCCTGGCCGTGGTCGCCGGGCTGACCCTGGCCTCCTCGGCGGCCTTCGCCCACGACATCTGGGCCGGGGCCTGGCGCAACCGGCCACGGCGGGAGCGGACGGGGCGGCAACGGGCCGGCCTGCGCGGGCGGGTGAGCCGGCCGGCGGCCGAGGGCGTCCCGGCCTCCCGGTCGGGCGAGGACCCGGGGCCCGCGGCCGGCGAGCAGCAGGAGGTCGTGGTCGCCCGGTTCGCGGCCGGCGGGATCGGCGCGGCGGCGATCGTGATCAGCCTCTACGCCCAGCAGCTGAACGTCGCCTTCCTGGTCGGCCTGGCCTTCGCCGTCGCGGCCTCGGCCAACCTGCCCGTCCTGCTGTACAGCCTGTTCTGGTCGCGGTTCACCGCCCGGGGTGCGGTCTGGTCGGTGTACGGCGGGCTGGTCCCGGCCATCGTGCTGGTGTTCTTCTCGCCGGTGGTCTCGGGCACCAAGGTGGCGCTGTTCCCCGGTGTCGACTTCCACTGGTTCCCGCTGGAGAACCCCGGCATCGTCTCGATCCCGCTCGGGTTCCTGGCGGGCTGGATCGGGACGATCACCTCGCCCGAGCCGGCCGACCCGGACCGCTTCGCCGAGCTGGAGGTGCGTGCCCTCACCGGTGCGGGCGCGGCCTGAGCCGTCGCGCCCCGGGGAACCCCGGCGGGCCTGGGGCCGCCGGGGTTCCCGCCTGTCCGGGGGCGGATCCGGGCAGCCGGGGTTAGGGCGGGTCTGACAATTCCCGCCGGGCGCGCGACGCTCCCCCAGCCTTCGGCCGGGAGGTACCCCCAGGGCACAAGCGCACCTCGCCGCGTTGTCGTCGGTCGCCGATGCTCCGCATGGACTCCCTCCTCCGCCTTGCGATGCACGCACCCCAACGCCGCGCGCTGATCCGACGCGAATTGTCAGACACGCCCTAGGCCCGGGCCGCCAGCCCGTAGCGGTGCTCCGGGCGGCCGGTGTCGCCGTAGCGCAGGGTCAGCCGCAGCCGGCTGTCGCGTTCCAGCTGCTTGAGGTAGCGCTGCGCGGTGGAGCGGCTCAGCCCGGTGGCGTCCGCGACCTCCTGGGCGGACAGCGGCCGGCCCGCCCGGCGCAGCACCCCCATCACCAGGTCGGTGGTCGGCGCCGAGTGGCCCTTGGGCAGGGGCCCGGTCGGGGCGGCGGCGCTGCGCAGGGTCGCGAACAGCCGGTCCACCTCGTCCTGGCCCGCCTCCCGGGCGGGCGCGGCCAACGCGTGCCGCAGCTGCGCGTACGCCACCAGCTTCTCGCGCAGGCCGGCGAAGGTGAACGGCTTGACCAGGTACTGCAGCGCGCCGTGCTGCATGGCGGCGTGCACCGTGGACACGTCCCGGGCGGCGGTCACCATCATCACGTCGCAGGCCACCTGGCGGTCCCGGAGCCGGCGCACCAGGGCCAGTCCGGTCTCGTCGGGCAGGTGGTGGTCGAGCAGCAGCAGGTCCACCGGGCGGCGTTCCAGCGCGGCTAGCGCCTCCCCGGCCGAGTGCGCGGTGCCGGTGACCCGGAAGCCGGGCACCTTGGCCACGTACGCGGCGTGCACGTCGGCGACCCGGAAGTCGTCGTCCACCACGAGTACGTCGATCATCACGCCTCCACGAGCCGGTCGGTGAGCAGGGCCTCGGGCAGTTCGACGGTGAACCGGGCGCCGCCCAGCGGCCCGGTGTCGAGCACGATCCGGCCGCCGGTCCGTTCGACCAGCCGCCGCACCATCGCCAGCCCCAGCCCGCGCGGACGGTGCGCGGGTGCGTCCTTGCTGGTCCACCCCTCCTCGAAGACCTGCTCGCGCAGCTCCTCCGGCACGCCCGGGCCGCTGTCCGCGACCTGCAGCAGCAGGGTGGAGCCGGCCGCCGCCAGGCTCACCTCCACCCGGCCGCTCCCACCGGGCGTCACCGCGTCGACCGCGTTGTCGACCAGGTTGCCGAGCACCGTCACCAGCGCTCGGGCGTCCACCACCGTGTCCGGCAGGTGCGCCGCCGGGGCCAGCGCCAGCCGGACCCCGCGCTCGCCCGCCACCGCGGTCTTGCCCGCCAGCAGCGCCGCGACGTGCGGGTCCTGCACCTGCTCGGCGATCCGGGCGGCGACCACGGCGTGCGAGCCGGACTGCTCCGAGATGAACGCCACCGCCTGCTCGTGGCGGCCCAGCTCGAGCAGGCCCAGCAGGGTGTGCATCCGGTTGGCGTGCTCGTGGTCCTGGGCCCGCAGCGCCTCGGTCAGGCTGCGGGTGGTGTCCAGTTCGCGCACCAGCGACTCCAGCTCGGTGCGGTCGCGCAGCGTGACCACCGCGCCGCCCTCGGGGGTGGCCATCCGGTTGACCACCAGCACCCGGTCGTCCCGGACGGCCGGCAGGTCGGCGCCGGTGATCCGCCCGGTGAGCACGTCGGCCAGCCGGCCCGGTGGCAGCACCCGGTCGATCGGGCGGCCGGCGCAGTCCTCCGGCAGGCCGAGCAGCCGGACCGCCTCGTCGTTGGCCAGCCGGATCCGGCCCCGCTCGTCCAGCGCCACCATTCCCTCGCGGATGCCGTGCAGCATCGCCTCCCGCTCCACCAGCAGCGCGGAGATGTCGGCCAGCGCGATGTTGTGGGTGCGGCGCTTGAGCCGGCGGGCCAGGGCCAGCGTGGCGACGGTCCCGGCGGCCAACCCTGCGCCCGCGCACAGCAGGATGCCGGTGAGCATCTTCAGCAGCCGGCGGCGGATCGAGTCGTCGCTGATCCCGACCGACACCTCGCCGACGATCCGGCCGTCCGCCATCCGCAGCGGCACCTTGCCGCGGGCGGTGCGGCCCAGGGTGCCCTGCTGGATCGCGGTGACGCTGCGGCCGCCCAGCGCGGGCTCCGGGTCGGTGCTGACCCGGTGGCCGATCCGGCCCGGGTCGGTGTGCGAGAGCCGGATCCCGTCCAGGTCGGTGACCACCACGAAACTGGCGCCGGTGGCCAGGCGGATCTGCTCGGCGTTGCGCTGCGCGGTCACCACGTCGCGGGCGGCGGCGGCCCGGGCGATGGTCTCGTCGGTGGCGGTGGCCTGGGCGATCGACAGCGCCCGCTGCATCGCGTCGTGGTCCAGCTCGCTGCTGACCGGGGCCAGGAACAGCCCGGCGGTCACGGCGGTGACACCGACGGTGACGACGGTCTGGCTCAGCAGCAGCTGCGCGAAGACCCGGCGGGGCCAGTGGGGGAGCTTCATCCGGGCCTCCTCTCGGCGGCTTCGGGCGGTTCTGCGGACCGTTCCGTGGGGGTGGGGGCGTTCCGGGGGCGTTCCGAGGGGGTGGGGGTGTTCCGAGGGGGTGGTGGTGTCGGCCCGCGGGGGCGGGGATCGGGACACCTTACGTTTCCGGCGTGTTTCTGTCAGCCGCGTCCCCGCAGTTGTAGCGGAAGCAAAACGAGCAGAACAGCCCTCAACGCGGAGAACCCGCACTACGCGGAGAAGGCTCCCGCCGGGGCCGGCGCGCTCCTACCTTTCCGGGGCAAGCACTTATCCGGGAGGAACGCATGAGCAAGACCCCGGCGATCGAGCTGACCGGCGCGACCAAACGGTTCCGCACCCCGTCCGGGGCCCTGCACACCGCCGTCCGCGATCTCGATCTGACCGTCGCCCAGGGCGAGTTCGTCGCCGTCGTCGGGCCCACCGGCTGCGGCAAGTCGACCACGCTGACCCTGGTCAGCGGACTGGAGGAGCCCACCGAGGGCGAGGTCAGGGTGTACGGCGAGCCCGTCACCGGGATCGACCCCAAGGTCGGGTTCGTGTTCCAGCAGGACGCCGTCTTCCCCTGGCGCACCGTCCTGTCCAACGTCATGGCCGGCCCGCGCTTCCGCGGCGTGCCGGCCGCCGAGGCCAGGGAACGGGCCAGGGACTGGCTGGGCCGGGTCGGCCTGGCCGCCTTCGAGGACCGCTACCCGCACCAGCTGTCCGGCGGCATGCGCAAGCGCGTCGCGCTCGCCCAGACCTTCGTCAACGACCCGGCGATCCTGCTGATGGACGAGCCGTTCTCGGCGCTGGACGTGCAGACCCGCGCCCTCATGTCGGACCAGCTGCTGGAGCTGTGGGCCGGAACGGGCTCGTCGGTCGTCTTCGTCACCCACGACCTGGACGAGGCCATCGCGCTCGCCGACCGGGTCGTCGTCATGACCGCCGGACCGGCCACCGTCAAGGAGGTCTTCACCGTCGACCTGCCACGACCGCGCACCGTGGAGGCCGTCCGGCTGGAGCCGAGGTTCGTCGAGCTGTACCGCGAGATCTGGGCCTCGCTCGGCGAAGAGGTGCGCATCACCCGGGAGAGAGGAGCGGGTCGTGCCGCTTGAGACCGAGACCACGTCCGAGACCGCGCCCGAGAACGCGGTGCCCGGCGCCGGGAAGCCCCCGGCCGTCACGACGAGAACCGAGGCCCGACAACGGGCCGCCCGCAACCGGAAGTTGGGTGTCTACGGCGCCCGGGTGGCGGTCCTGGTCGCCTTCCTCGGGCTCTGGGAGGTCTGCGCCCGCACGGACGTCATCGACCCGTTCAACTTCTCGCAGCCGTCGAGGATCTGGGACCAGATCTGGCAGTGGATCACCCACGGCACCGCGCAGGGCTCGCTCGGCGAACAGATCGGCTACACCCTGTACGAGGCCCTCACCGGCTGGGTGATCGGCGTCGTCGGCGGTGTCCTGCTGGGCATCGCGCTCGGCCGGATCCGCTTCCTGGCCGACGTGTTCGGGCCGTACATCAAGGTGCTCAACGCGATCCCGCGGATCGTGCTCGCGCCGATCTTCCTGATCTGGTTCGGCCTCGGCCCGGCCTCCAAGGTCGCCTCCGCCGTGGTGCTGGTGTTCTTCCCGGTGTTCTTCAACGCCTTCCAGGGCGCCCGCGAGGTGGACCGCAACCTCGTCGCCAACGCCCGCATCCTGGGCGCCGACAACCGCAAGGTCACCTTCCAGGTGGTCATCCCCGCCGCCACCACCTGGATCTTCACCAGCCTGCACGTGAGCTTCGGCTTCGCGCTGATCGGCGCCATCGTCGGCGAGTACATCGGCGCCACCAAGGGCCTCGGCCTGATGGTCGCCGCCGCCCAGGGCACCTTCAACGCGGCCGGCGTGTACGCGGCCATGACCATCCTCGCCGTCGTCGCGCTGCTCACCGAGGGGCTGCTGACCTTCGCCGAGAAGAAGCTGTTCCGCTGGAAGCCCGCCGACGCGGGCGACGGCCGCTGACCCCCGTCGGCCCGAGCCGCTGACCCCCGCTGCTGACCCCGCCGCCGGCCAGAGCCGCTGACCCCCGCCGGCAAGAAGAGAGAGGCATCCCCACCCATGCGCCCCAACCCGACCGGCAGAGTCGCCGCCGCCGCCCTCGCCGCCGCCCTGATCCTCCCGCTCTCCGCCTGCGCCAACGACGCCGCCGCCGGCCACGGCGCGGTCGCCGCCCCCGCCGGGCAGGAGGTCGACGGGCCCAAGGTCAAGATCATGGTCGGCGGCCTGGACAAGGTCATCTACCTCCCCGCGATGCTCACCCAGCGGCTCGGCTACTTCGCCGAGGCCGGCGTCAACGTCGAGCTGATGACCGAGCCCGCCGGTGTCAACGCCACCACCGCCCTGCTCGCCGGGGACGTCCAGGGCGCCGTCGGCTTCTACGACCACACCATCGACCTGCAGGCCAAGGGCAAGCACGTCGAGTCCGTGGTGCAGTTCTCCCAGGCGCCCGGCGAGGTCGAGGTGGTCTCCACCAAGCAGGCCGACGCCGTCCGGTCCGGCGCCGACTTCAAGGGCAAGAAGCTCGGCGTCACCAGCATCGGCTCCTCGACCGACTTCCTCACCAAGTACCTCGCGGTCAAGAACGGCACCGCCGTCAGCGAGTTCAGCCCGATCGCGGTCGGCGCCGGGCAGACCTTCATCGCCGCCCTCCAGCAGGGCAGCATCGACGCCGGGATGACCACCGACCCGACCGTCGCCACCGTCCTGGACAAGGGCCTCGGCAAGGTCCTCTACGACATGCGCACCCCCGAGGGCTCGCGCCAGGCGCTCGGCGGGCTGTACCCCTCGTCCTCGCTCTACATGAACACCGACTGGGTGGAGAAGAACAAGGACACCACCCAGAAGCTCGCCAACGCCTTCGTGAAGACCCTCAAGTGGATGTCCACCCACACCCCCGAGGAGATCGCCGCGAAGATGCCCGCCGACTACGGCCAGGGCGGCGCCGAGCAGTACGCGGCGGCGATCAAGGCGACGCTGCCGATGTTCACCACGGACGGCGTGATGCCGGCCGACGGGCCGAAGACGGTGCTCGCGGTGCTCGCCGCCTTCCACCCGGACGTCAAGGGCAAGGAGGGCTCGATCGACCTGTCCAGGACGTACACCACGGAGTTCGTCGGCAAGGCCACCGGCTGAGCGGGCCGCCCCCGTTGCCGCGGTCCCGCGCCCACCCCCACGGGCGCGGGGCCGTGACCCGTTCCCCGAACGCGGGGCCGTGACCCGTTCCCCGAACGCGGGGACTCCCCGGCCTCTCGTCAGACTCCCCGGACGGACAGCACGTCCATCCGCGACGGCGTCCCCGCCGCCTTGCCGCAGCTCTCCGGACGCGCCGGCTCGCTCACCGCCTCGATCACGTCCACCTCCCAGGCCCGGCCGTCCCGGTGCAGCACCCCCACCAGCCAGCGGCCCTCGCCGTCCGGCCGCTGGGTCAGCGTCAGCGCGTCCACCGCGGTCTCGCCGGTCGCCAGCCGCACCGCGTGCTCGGCCGCCTGCCCCGGACGCTCCCACCCCGAGCAGCCCCGCGACCACTCCGGCACCACGTGCCCGGCCGCCGTCGCCGCCAGGACCTCCTTGGCGCTCTCCGGCGTCAGCCGCCCGTACGCGTAGCCGTACGGCAGCACCAGCATCGTCGGGGAGAAGCGGTGCCCGCCCAGGTGGGTCACCTCCCACACCTCGCTGTGCCCGGCCGCGGCCAGCTCCGCCGCGAGCGGACGGCCCAGCAGCGCGCAGCAGCGGTCCCGCCGCCCGTTGGTGCACACCAGGGCCAGCGGGCCGCCGACGTGCTCCGCCCCGAAACCCGTGTGGTCGCCGGCGCCCAGCGCCGCGAAGTCCAGCCCCAGCAGCTCCGCCGGGTCCGCCACCTGCGCCCGGCGCACCCAGCCGCGGCCGGGCAGCGTGTGGGCCACGATCACCTCGTGCCGCGCCGTCGGCAGGCAGTCCGCGTGCCGGCCCGGCCGCCGGACCAGCGCCACCCGCACGCCCGTCCCCGCCGCGGCCTCCTCCAGCGCCCGCCCGACCGCCGCGTCCAGGTGGCTCTCGCTCAGCGCCTTCGCACCCCACGGCCCGTTCTGCTCCACCAGCAGCCAGGTGCTCGCCACCGCCGCCGTCGCGGCCAGCGGCTCCGAAAGTTCACGCGACACGGTCGCACAGGTGCTCACGCGGGCAAGGCTACCCTCACCTGCCACCGCGGCCACCGAGCCGGGGAACGGAGAGCCCCGGGAACGGTGGACAGCCCAGGGAACGGCGGAGGGAGGGCCACCCGCGGGCGCCCCTCCCTCCGTCCGCGCGCCGTTACGCCGGGCCGGCGACCACCGCGACCGGGGTGGTGACCGGGGTGCCCGAGCCGTCACGACGCGGGTCGCGCTCCGGCAGGTCGACCGGGACGCCCTTGGCGGTGGCCGCGTGGGCCGGGGCGGCGCCGGCCCACGCGAAGGCGAGGGCGTCCTCGCCGCGCAGGAAGCGCTGGCAGCGCACACCGCCGGTGGCGCGGCCCTTGCGCGGGTACTGCTCGAACGGGGTGACCTTCCAGGTGGTCTGCTCGCCGTCGGACAGCGTGCCGGTGGCCGTGGCCACCGAGACCACCACGGCGTCCGCGGACGGGTCCACCGCCGTGAAGGAGAGCACCCGGGCACCGTCGGTCAGCTTGATGCCCGCCATGCCGCCGGCCGGGCGGCCCTGCGGACGGACCTGGCCCGCCGGGTAGCGCAGCAGCTGGGCGTCCGAGGCGATGAAGACCAGGTCCTCGTCGCCGGTGCGCAGTTCGACCGCGCCGATCAACTCGTCACCCTCCTTGAGGGCGATCACCTCGAACTCGTCCTTGTTCGCCGGCCACTCCGGCACCACCCGCTTCACCACGCCCTGCAGGGTGCCCAGCGCCAGCCCCGGCGAGGACTCGTCCAGCGTGGTCAGCGCCAGCACCCGCTCGCCGGCCTCCAGCCGCAGGAACTCGCCCACCGCGGCACCGCCGGCCAGGTTCGGCGACGGCGTCGGCGGCAGCGCCGGCAGGTCGATCACCGGCAGCCGCAGCACCCGGCCCGCCGACGTCACCACACCCACGTCCGCACGCGCCGTCGCGTGCACCGCCGACACGATCACGTCGTGCTTGGAACGCTTCTCCGACAGCTCGAACGGCTCGCCGTCCGCCGTACGCGCCAGCAGGCCCGTCGAGGACAGCAGCACCCGGCACGGGTCGTCCGCGACCTCCAGCGACACCGACAGCGCCGCCGACGGCGCCGCGCCCGCCTCCAGCAGGACCGTCCGCCGCTCGGTGCCGAACTGCTTGGCCACCGCGCCGAGTTCGGAGGACACCACGCTGCGCAGCTTGGTGTCCGACTCCAGGATCTCGGTCAGGTCCGCGATCTCCGAGTTGAGCTTCTCCTGCTCCTGCTCCAGCTCGACCCGGTCGAACCTGGTCAGCCGGCGCAGCGGGGTGTCCAGGATGTACGCCGTCTGCGTCTCCGACAGCGAGAAGCGCTCCATCAGGCGCTCCTTCGCCTGCTGCGCGTTGTCACTCGACCGGATGATCGCGATGACCTCGTCGATGTCGAGCAGCGCCACCAGCAGGCCCTCGACCAGGTGCAGCCGCTCCTGCCGCTTGCGGCGACGGAAGTCGCTGCGCCGGCGCACCACGGTGAAGCGGTGGTCGACGTAGACCTCCAGCAGCTCCTTCAGACCCAGCGTCAGCGGCTGCCCGTCCACCAGCGCCACGTTGTTGATGCCGAAGGTCTCCTCCATCGGCGTCAGCTTGTAGAGCTGCTCCAGCAGCGCCTCCGGCACGAAGCCGTTCTTCACCTCGATGACCAGCCGCAGCCCGTGCTCGCGGTCGGTCAGGTCCTTGACGTCCGCGATGCCCTGCAGCTTCTTCGCGTTGACCAGGTCCTTGATCTTCGCGATGACCTTCTCCGGGCCGACGTTGTACGGCAGCTCGGTCACCACGATGCCCTTGCGGCGCGCCGTCACCGCCTCGATCGTCGTCGTCGCCCGGATCTTGAACGTGCCGCGGCCCGACTCGTACGCGTCCCGGATGCCCGACAGGCCCACGATCCGCCCACCGGTCGGCAGGTCGGGACCGGGGACGAACCGCATCAGCGTGTCCAGGTCGGCGTTCGGGTGCTTGATCAGGTGCCGGGCCGCCGCCACCACCTCGGACAGGTTGTGCGGCGGCATGTTCGTCGCCATGCCCACCGCGATGCCCGTCGCGCCGTTCACCAGCAGGTTCGGGAACGCCGCCGGCAGCGCCAGCGGCTCCTGCTCGCTGCCGTCGTAGTTCGGACCGAAGTCGACGGTGTCCTCGTGGATCGACTCCACCATCGCCATCGAGGCCGCGGTGAGCCGCGACTCGGTGTAACGCATCGCCGCCGGCGGGTCGTCGTTGCCCAGCGAACCGAAGTTGCCGTGCCCGTCGATCAGCGGCAGCCGCATCGAGAACGGCTGCGCCATGCGCACCACGGAGTCGTAGATCGACGCGTCACCGTGCGGGTGCAGCCGGCCCATCACCTCGCCCACCACACGGGCGCACTTCACGTGCGCGCGGTCCGGACGAAGGCCCATCTCGTTGGCCTGGTACAGGATCCGGCGGTGCACCGGCTTCAGACCGTCCCGCGCGTCGGGCAGCGCACGCGAGTAGATCACCGAGTAGGCGTACTCCAGGAAGGAGCCCTGCATCTCGTCCACGACGTCGACGTCGAGGATCCGCTCCTCGAAGTCTCCGGGCGGCGGGGTCTGCGAACTGCGGCGGGCCATCGCGGCGGGGCTCCCTTACGTGTCGCTGGCTGTGTCTCGGTCGGACGTCGGTCGGTCCGTGCCGGCCGGTCGCCGAACCCGTCAACCGGACACGGTCGACAGGGCGCGGCGCCCCCATTGTGGACCCTCGCGCGGACACTCCCGGTCAGCGGCCCTCTTCAGCCCCTGGCGAACGACCCGGTCCGCGCGGACACGAACGCGGCTCCCGCACGTTGCACCACAATGGGGGACGCCACACGAACCCCGACATCGACGACGGGAAGGACCCGAGCGCATGGCCAACCCGGCCCCCGCCTCCAGCCGAGGCATCGCCATCACCGAGCACCGCCTGGCCAACGGCCTGCGCGTCGTCCTCTCCGAGGACCACCTCACCCCGGTCGCCGCCGTCTGCCTCTGGTACGACGTGGGCTCCCGCCACGAGGTCAAGGGCCGCACCGGCCTCGCGCACCTCTTCGAGCACCTGATGTTCCAGGGCTCCGCCAACGTCTCCAACAACGGCCACTTCGAACTGGTCCAGGGCGCCGGCGGCTCGCTCAACGGCACCACCAGCTTCGAGCGCACCAACTACTTCGAGACCATGCCCGCCCACCAGCTGGAGCTCGCCCTCTGGCTGGAGGCCGACCGCATGGGCTCGCTGCTCGCCGCCCTCGACGACACCTCCATGGAGAACCAGCGCGACGTCGTCAAGAACGAGCGCCGCCAGCGCTACGACAACGTGCCCTACGGCACCGCGTTCGAGAAGCTCACCGCGCTGTCCTTCCCCGACGGCCACCCGTACCACCACACGCCGATCGGCTCCATGGCCGACCTCGACGCGGCCACCCTGGAGGACGCCCGGACGTTCTTCCGCACGTACTACGCGCCGAACAACGCCGTGCTCTCCGTCGTCGGCGACATCGACCCCGAGCAGACCATCGCCTGGGTCGAGAAGTACTTCGGCACCATCCCCGCCCACGACGGCAAGCAGCCGCCGCGCTCCGGCGAACTCCCCGACACCATCGGCCGGGAGATCCGCGAGGAGATCCACGAGGACGTCCCCTCCCGCGCCCTGATGGCCGCCTACCGCCTCCCGCACGACGGCACCCGCGAGGCCGACGCCGCCGACCTCGCCCTCACCATCCTCGGCAGCGGCGAGTCCAGCCGCCTCTACAACCGGCTCGTCCGCCGCGACCGCACCGCCGTCGCCGCCGGCTTCGGCCTGCTGCGCCTGGCCGGCGCCCCCAGCCTCGGCTGGCTCGACGTCAAGACCTCCGGCGACGCCACCCTCGCGCAGATCGACGCCGCCGTCGACGAGGAACTCGCCCGCTTCGCCGCCGAGGGCCCCACGCCCGAGGAACTGGAGCGCGCCCAGGCCCAGATCGAGCGCGAATGGCTCGACCGGCTCACCACCGTCGCCGGCCGCGCCGACGAACTCTGCCGCTACGCCGTCCTGTTCGGCGACCCCAAGCTGCTGAACGACGCCCTCCCCAAGGTCCTCGACGTCACCGCCGAGGAGGTCCGGGCCGTCGCCGAGGCCAGGATCCACCCCGACAACCGGGCCGTCCTCGCCTACGAGCCGACCGCCGCCGAGGCCGAGGCCGAGACCGCGACCGCGACCGAGAGCGCCGCCGACGCCGACGCCGACTCCGACGCCGCTTCCGAAGAGGAGGGTGCCGCCGTATGAGCACCGACTACGTCCCCGCCATGACCTTCCACCCCCAGCCGCAGCCCGGCACCCCCAGCCCGTGGGCCTTCCCCGCCCCCGAGCGGGCCGCGCTCGGCAACGGCATCACCGTGCTGCACTGCCACCGGCCCGGCCAGCAGCTGGTCGCCGTCGAGGTCCTCCTCGACGCCCCGCTCGCCGCCGAACCCGAGGGCCTCGACGGCATCGCCGCCATCCTCGCCCGCGCCCTCAGCGAGGGCACCGACACCCTCAGCGCCGAGGAGTTCGCCGGCGAACTGGAGCGCGCCGGCGCCACCCTGGACGCCCACGCCGACCACCCGTGCATCCGGGTCTCCCTGGAGGTCCCGGCCTCCCGGCTCCAGCGCGGCCTCTCCCTGCTCGCCGACGCCCTGCGCGCCCCCGCGCTGCCCGAGGCCGAGATCGAGCGCCTGGTCGCCAACCGCCTGGACGAGATCGTCCACGAGCAGGCCAACCCCGCCCGGCGCGCCGCCAAGGCCCTCTACGCCGAGCTGTTCGACGCCGCCGACCGGCTCTCCCGGCCCCGCTCCGGCACCGCCGACACCGTCAAGTCGATCGACCGGGCCGCCGTCAAGGCCTTCTACGAGGCCCACGTGCGCCCCGCGACCAGCACCGTCGTCGTGGTCGGCGACCTCACCGGCGTCGACCTGCCCGCCCTCCTGGAGAGCACCCTCGGCACCTGGAAGGGCGCGGCCGCCGAGGCCGCCGCGCACGCCCCGGTCACCGGCGACGACCACGGCCGCGTGGTCATCGTGGACCGCCCCGGCTCCGTCCAGACCCAGGTGCTCATCGGCCGGATCGGTCCCGACCGCCACGACCCGGTCTGGGCGGCCCAGAGCCTCGGCACCTACTGCCTGGGCGGCACCCTCACCTCCCGCCTGGACCGCGTCCTGCGCGAGGAGAAGGGCTACACCTACGGCGTCCGCGCCTTCGCCCAGCCGCTGCGCTCCGCCGCCGACGGCAGCGGGCGCTCGCTGATCGCCATCAGCGGCTCGGTGGACACCGCCTCCACCGCCCCGGCGCTCGCCGACACCTGGACCATCCTGCGCACCCTCGCCGCCGAGGGCCTGACCGACGCCGAGCGCGACGAGGCCGTGCAGTTCCTGGTCGGCGTCGCCCCGCTGAAGTACGAGACCGCGGGCTCGGTGGCCGGCACGCTGGCCGACCAGGTCGAGCAGCACCTGGCGGACGACTACCAGGCCGAGGTCTACCGGCAGCTCGCCGAACTGCCCACCGCCGCCGCCACCGAGGCGGTCGTCGCGGCCTTCCCGCCGGACCGCCTGGTCACCGTCCTGGTCGGCGACGCGGCCGTGATCGCCGACGACGTGCGGGCACTCGGCATCGGCGAGGTCACCGTCGTCAGCTGACGCCCCTCGCCGTTCACGTCCGGCCCGGTGGAGCACCCGCTCCGCCGGGCCGGAGGCGTTTCTAAATCCCTTGCAGGCCGGTGCCGTTCCGTGGATAGATATCCCCCGGCACACACGTACGAACTCTGACGAACGAAGGGAGGCGGTCACCATGCGGGTCGAGCGAGCCATACGACGACGCTCCCCAAGGCCGTCCTCCCCCTGTGCCCAGGGCGCCTGAGCCCCACCCCGAACTTCCCCGAGCCACGCCGGGATCCTTTCGCGCGGCACCCCACTCTCTCGTGAACCACCCGACCCATGGAGGTCGTTCGATCATGACGTACACCGAAGTCCCCGGCGTCCGGGTCCCGATCCGGATGTGGACCGACCCGGCGACGGTCGAGGGCCAGGCCCTGCAGCAGCTGCGCAACATCAGCTCGCTGCCCTGGCTGCACGGCCTCGCCGTGATGCCCGACGTCCACCTGGGCAAGGGCGCGACGGTCGGCTCCGTCATCGCCATGAAGGACGCGGTCTGCCCGGCGGCGGTCGGCGTCGACATCGGCTGCGGGATGAGCGCGGTGAAGACCTCGCTCACCGCCGACGACCTCCCGGACGACCTGTCCGGCCTGCGCAGCAAGATCGAGCAGACCATCCCGGTCGGCCGAGGCCTGCACACCGACCCGGTCGACCCGGCGGGGCTGCAGGGCTTCCGGGCCACCGGCTGGGACGACTTCTGGCGGCGCTTCGACGACATCGCGGAGGACGTCAAGTGGCGCCGCGAGCGGGCGATGCAGCAGATGGGAACGCTCGGATCCGGGAACCACTTTTGCGAGGTTTGTGTCGATACATCCGGTTCTGTCTGGCTGATGCTGCACTCCGGTTCCCGGAACATCGGCAAGGAGCTGGCGGAGCACCACATGGGCGTCGCCCGTTCGCTGCCGCACAACCAGGGCCTGATCGACCGGGATCTGGCGGTCTTCCTCGGGAAGACCTCGGAGATGGGCGCCTACCGCCAGGACCTGTTCTGGGCGCAGGAGTACGCGAAGTACAACCGCGCGGTCATGATGGCGCTCTTCCAGGACGTCGTCCGGCGCGAGTTCGCCAAGGCCGAGGTGACCTTCGACGAGGTCATCAGCTGCCACCACAACTACGTGGCGGAGGAGCGGTATGACGGTGTCGACCTGCTGGTGACCCGCAAGGGCGCGATCCGGGCCGGCTCCGGCGACCTCGGGATCATCCCGGGTTCGATGGGGACGGGGTCCTACATCGTCCGCGGCCTGGGCAACGAGGCGGCGTTCAACTCCGCCTCGCACGGCGCCGGTCGCAAGATGAGCCGCAACGCCGCCAAGAAGAAGTTCACCACGCGGGACCTGGCCGAGCAGACCGCGGGCGTGGAGTGCCGCAAGGACAGCGGCGTGGTGGACGAGATCCCGGGCGCTTACAAGAACATCGAGAAGGTCATCGAGCAGCAGAAGGACCTCGTCGAGGTGGTCGCACACCTCAAGCAGGTCGTCTGCGTCAAGGGCTGACCACAGCGGATCGGGGTGCCACCGGAATCCGGTGGCACCCCGATCGGGCGTTCGCGAGGCCTCAGGCGGCGGGGAGCTCGTCGAGGCCTTCCTGGACGAGCTTGGCGAGGCGGTCGAGCGCGGCGTCGGCGTTCTCGGCGTCGGAGGCGAGGATGACCTCGTCGCCGCCCTGGGCGCCCAGGCCGAGGAGGCCGAGCATGGAGGCGGCGTTGACCGGGTTGCCGCCGGGCTTGGCGATGGTGATCGGCACGCCGGTGGCCGTGACGGCCCGGACGAAGACGGAGGCGGGACGGGCGTGCAGGCCCTCGGCCCAACCGATGGTGACGCGGCGCTCGGCCATGAGACGTGCCTTTCCGGTGAAGCTGGTCACGGCCGTGCTCGGGGGAGCGGGGGAACGGCCATGTTGTCTAGACCAGTGTTGCATGCAGGTGACCCCTGCGAGCCGCCGTGTTCAGGAGTTGTGATTGTTTCTTTTCGGGGCATAAACCCCCGCGGCGGATCCCGTCCACCCTGCCGTGGGCACTGGTCCGGCGCCATTCGGCTCGCCGCCGGATAACCTGACGAATGTGGACGACTCCGCGGTGGCGAACCCCGAGCAGCAACCGGACTATCCGCAGCACTGGGAGGCCGACATCCTCCTGCGGGACGGCGGTACGGCGCGGATCCGGCCGATCACGCCCGCCGACGCCGGGCGCCTCGTGGAGTTCTACGAGCAGGTCTCGGACCAGTCCAAGTACTTCCGCTTCTTCGCCCCTTATCCGCGGCTCTCCGCCAAGGACGTCCGCCGCTTCACCCACCACGACTTCGTGAACCGGGTGGGCCTCGCGGTGGTCGTCCGCGACCACTTCATCGCCACCGTCCGCTACGACCGGATCGACGCCGAGGGCCGCCCGTCCGCCACCGGGACCGACGCCGAGGTGGCCTTCCTGGTGCAGGACGCCCACCAGGGCCGGGGCGTGGCCTCCGCGCTGCTGGAGCACATCGCCGCCGTCGCCCAGGAGCGCGGCATCCGCCGCTTCCAGGCCGAGGTGCTGCCGGAGAACCGGAAGATGGTGAAGGTCTTCACCGACGCCGGCTACACCCAGCACCGCAGTTTCGCCGACGGCGTGGTGCACCTGGAGTTCGACCTCGAACAGACCGACCGCTCGCTCGCCGTGATGCGGGCGCGCGAGCACCGTGCCGAGGCGCGCTCGGTGCAGCGGCTGCTGACCCCGCGCTCGGTGGCGGTGATCGGGGCCTCCCGCACCCCGCAGACGGTGGGCCGGGCGATCCTGCGCGACCTGCTGGGCACCGCCCCGGACGGGTTTCCCGTCCACGCGGTGAACCGCAACGCCCCGCCCGGCACCGAGCTGGACGGCGTCCCGGTGCACCGGTCGATTCTGGACATTCCCGGGCCGGTGGACCTCGCGGTGGTCGCCGTCCCCGAGGGCGCCGTCCCGGCGGCCGTCGCCGAGTGCGGCGCGCACGGCGTGCAGGGCCTGGTGGTGGTCACCGCCGGTTACGCGGAGACCGGTCCGGAGGGCCGGGACCGGCAGCGGGCGCTGGTCCGCCAGGCCCGCGCGGCCGGGATGCGGGTGGTCGGCCCGAACGCCTTCGGCCTGATCAACACCGACCCGGCGTACCCGCTGAACGCCTCCCTCGCGCCGCGCCTGCCCGGCCGCGGCGGCTTCGGCATCTTCTGCCAGTCCGGCGCGATCGGGGTGGCCCTGCTGGAGGCCGCCCACAAGCGCGGCCTCGGCGTCTCCTCCTTCGCCTCGGTGGGCAACCGCGCCGACGTCTCCGGCAACGACTTCCTGCAGTACTGGGCCGAGGACGAGGCCACCCAGGTGGTGCTGCTGTACCTGGAGTCCTTCGGCAACCCGCGCAAGTTCACCCGGATCGCCCGCCGGCTGGCCGCCGTCAAGCCGGTCGTGGTGGTCAAGGGCGCCCGGCACACCGGCAGCCTGCCGCCCGGCCACGCCGTCCCGGCCACCGCCACCGCCCTGCGCGACGCGACCGTCGACGCACTGTTCGAACAGGCGGGCGTCCTCCGGGTCTCGACCATCACCGAGCTGTACGACACCGGAGAGCTGCTGGCCCTGCAGCCGCTGCCGAAGGGGGACCGGGTGGCCGTGGTCGGCAACTCGGACTCGCTCGGCCTGCTCACCTACGACGCCCTGCTGAGCGCGGGCCTGCGCCCGCGCACACCGGTCGACCTGACGACCGCCGCGACCGGCGAGAACTTCCGGATCGCGCTGGACGTAGCCCTCGCCGACCCGGCCGTGGACGCGGTGATCGCCGTCGCCATCCCGCCGATCGGCACCTCCGCGCACGCCTTCATGGGCGGCCGGCTGACCGGCGAGGACGACCCCGCGATGGGCACCGACGACCCGGAGATCGCCGTCGCCCTGCTCGAAGCCGGTGAGCGCGCCCGGGAGCTGGGCAAGCCGCTGGTGCTCGCCCACCTGGCGCTGACCGACCTGCCGGCCCGGCTGCGCCCCGGCGGCATCCCCGCGTACCCGGCGCCCGAGCGGGCCGTGAACGCCCTCGGCCACGCCGTCCACTACGCGCAGTGGCGCCGCCGGACGGCCGAGGCGGAGGAGACGGCGCGCGTCCCCGAGCTGGACCGGATCGACGAGCCCGGCGCCCGCACCCTGGTGGCGGCGGCGCTGAGCACCCGGACGGCGGTCGCGGCGCGCACCCAGCCGGGCGGCGCCCGGATCACCCTGCCGGACGCCGGGACCCGTGAGCTGCTGGCCCGCTACGGCATCGACGTCTCGCCGACGCTCCCGGCGCCGGACGAGGAGACGGCGGTCGCGGCGGCGGCCTCGCTCGGCTACCCGGTGGCGTTGAAGGCGACCGCCCCGCACCTGCGCCACCGCCCCGACCTGGGCAGTGTCCGGCTGGACCTGACCGGGGAGCCGGGCCTGCGCCGGGCCCACCGCGAGCTGGACGCGCTGCTCGGCGGCGCCGCGCAGGCCGAGCTGGTGGTGCAGCGGCTGGCGCCGCGCGGGGTGGACACCGTGATCGGTGCCACGGTCGACCCGGCGGTCGGCGCGATCCTCTCCTTCGGGCTGGCCGGCGCGCCGGCCGAACTGTTGGGCGACACGGCGCACCGGCTGGTTCCGGCCACCGACCAGGACGTCGCCGGGCTGATCCGGGAGGTACGGGCGGCGCCGCTGCTGTTCGGCTGGCGCGGCGCGGAGGCGGTGGACACCGGCGCCCTGGAGGAACTGCTGCTCAGGGTGTCGCAGCTGGTGGACGACGTCCCGGAGATCGCGTCGGTGGATCTCGAACCCGTGGTCGTGGCCCCGCACGGGCTGGCGATCCTGGGGGCGCGGGTGCGGGTCGCACCCCTGCCGGTCCGCAGCGATCTGGGCCCGCGCGCGATGAGCACGCTGTAACCTTCCTTGGTTGCGCCCTGCCCGGGCGCTGTTGTCCGAAGCTCGGCGCCGTGCCGCCCGCTTCGTCGGCGGACCATGCCAGGATGGAGATATGGCGAAGACCGGTACCACCAGCACTCAGGACCTGCGCTCGGCTATCGAGCGCAGCGGTTACTACCCGGCCCTGGTGTCCGAGGCGGTGGAGGCCGCGGTGGGCCCGGAGCCGATCAGCTCCTACCTGGTGCACCAGGAGACGACCTTCGACGCCAACGAGGTCCGCCGGCACGTGACCGTGCTGGTGCTGACCCCGACCCGGTTCGTGGTGAGCCACACCGACGAGCAGTCGGGGGCCGAGGGCAGCCCCTCGGTGCCGTTCGCGACGACGTCGACGGAGAGCGTCCGGCTGGACCGGATCGGCTCGGTCGTGCTGAGCCGGATGGTGGCGAACCCGGAGACGTACACGCCGGGGACGCTGCCGCGCGAGGTCGTGCTGACGATCGGCTGGGGCGCGGTGCAGCGTCTGGACCTGGAGCCGGCCGGCTGCTCGGACCCGAACTGCGAGGCCGACCACGGCTACACCGGCTCGGCGACGGCCGACGACCTCTCGCTGCGGGTGAGCGAGGCCGGTGACGGCCCGGAGACGGTGTCCCAGGCACTGCTGTTCGCCCGGGCGCTGTCCGACGCGACGATCGACAACGGCCCGCGGGCCTGATCGCCGCCTCCGAACGCTACGAATCCGGTTCCATGTCCTTCGTTTCTGCCGACGGCTACGACGCCTTCGAGATCCTTGACCCGGCCGCGGCCCCCGCGCCCCCCTACGGCAGCGGTTCGCTGAGCGACCTGCTGCCCTCGGTGGCGGCGGGGCTCGGCGTCCCCGGGTTCACCGCGACGCTGCCGATCGCCCCGGCGGACCGGGTGGTGGTGTTCCTGGTCGACGGCCTGGGCTGGGAGCTGCTGCTGCGCCACCCCGAGTACGCGCCGTTCCTGTCCTCGCTGGCCGCGAGCTCGCTGGGCGGTACCGGCCGTCCGCTGACCGCGGGCTTCCCGTCCACCACGGCGACCTCGCTGGCCTCGGTCGGCACCGGGACGCCGCCGGGCCTGCACGGCCTGGCGGGGTACACGGTGGCGGTGCCGGGCGCCGGCTACCTGATGAACCAGCTGCGCTGGCAGCCGCCGACCGAGCCGCACGCCTGGCAGCCGTACCCGACGGTGTTCGAGCAGACGCACCGGGCGGGGGTGGCGACCGCGCAGGTCTCCTCCCCGCTGTTCGCCCAGACCCCGCTGACCAGGGTGGCGCTGTCCGGCGGCACCTTCCTCGGCCGGACCACGGGCGAGGAGCGGATGGACCTGGCGGCCTCCTGGCTGGCCGAGCACGACCGGGCGCTGGTGTACACCTACGTCAGCGAGCTGGACGGGGCGGGCCACCGGTTCGGGGTGGACTCGGACGAGTGGCGGATGACGCTGGACGCGGTGGACCGGCTGGCCCGCCGGTTGGCCGAGCAGCTGCCGCCGCGCTCGGCGATGTACGTGACGGCCGACCACGGCATGATCGACATCGCGCCGGAGGACCGGATCGACTTCGACGAGGACTGGGAGCTGGGCGCCGGTGTGGCCCTGCTCGGCGGCGAGGGGCGGGCCCGGCACGTGTACGCGGTGCCGGGGGCCGCGGCCGACGTGCACACGGTCTGGAGCGAGGTGCTGGGCGACCGGATGTGGGTCGCGACCAGGGACCAGGCGATCGAGGCGGGCTGGTTCGGCCCGGTCGTGGACGAGCGGGTGTACGCCCGGATCGGCGACGTGGTCGCCGCGGCGCGCGACGACATCGCGATCGTCGCCTCCCGCAACGAGCCCGGCGAATCCGCGATGATCGGCCTGCACGGTTCGATGACCCCGGTCGAGCAGTTCGTGCCGTTGCTGGAAGTCCGCGGCTGAGCCGCGTCCTTGACCCCTCTGTGCCCGAACTCCCCTGATCTGAAAGGCCCTTGCTCCACCCATGGCTGAACTGGTGTTCTTCTCGGGCACGATGGACTGCGGCAAGTCGACGCTGGCGCTGCAGATGGACCACAACCACGCCGCGCGCGGCCGGCGGGGCGTCATCCTCACCCGCAACGACCGGGCGGGCGCCGCGACGATCTCCAGCCGGCTGGGCCTGCGGGCCGAGGCGGTCGAGGTGACGGACGACTTCGACTTCCACGCCCATGTGGTGCAGCGGCTCTCGGCGGGCGGCCGGGTGGACTACCTGATCTGCGACGAGGCCCAGTTCTTCGCCGCGGAGCAGGTCGACCAGCTGGCCCGGGTGGTGGACGAGCTGGGCATCGACGTCTACACCTTCGGCATCACCACCGACTTCCGCACCCGGCTGTTCCCCGGCTCGCAGCGGCTGATCGAGCTGGCCGACCGGGTGGAGGTGCTGCAGGTCGAGGCGCTGTGCTGGTGCGGGGCGCGGGCGACCCACAATGCCCGTACGGTCGGCGGGGTGATGGTGGTCGAGGGCGCCCAGGTGGTGATCGGCGACATATCGGTGAGCGAGGACGAGATCGGCTACGAGGTGCTCTGCCGCCGCCACCACCGCCGCCGGCTGACCGCGGCGACGGCCCGCGCCTCGGTGCTCTCCCCGGACGTGCTGCCCTTCGAGGAGCAGCAGGTCTGAGCCGCGGGCTCCCGCCCCGCCCGGGAGGCGAGCGGGCCCGAGCCCGCGGGGCGGTGTCAGCCCGCCGGTTCCAGGACGGAGAAGTGCCCGCCCTGGGGGTCGGCGAGCCGGGCGGCGAGGCCGTGCGAGGTCTCGTGCGGCTCGACCAGGATCCGGCCGCCGAGCTCCAGCGCGTGACGGGCGGTCAGGGCCGCGTCCCGGACGGCGAAGTGGGTGCGCCAGCGCGGCGGGTGGCCGCGCAGGTCGGCGCGGTGCCGGATGCCGGCGACCGGCCGGCCGTGCACCAGCAGGGAGCTCTCGTCCGCGCCGGGCCGGACCGAGCGGTCGAGCACGGTGGCGTAGAAGACGGCGGCGCCCTCGGTGTCGGGGGTGAGCAGTTCGGCCCAGGCCGGTTCGCCGGGGTCGGTTCCGGCCTCCCGGCCGAGGTGTTCCTCTCCCTGCCAGAGGCCGAAGACGGCGCCGGAGACGTCGGAGGCGATGGCCATCCGCCCGGCGCGTTCGGCCTGGAGCGGCCCGACGGCGACGGTGCCGCCGCACTCCCGGATCAGCTGGGCGGTGCGGTCGGCGTCGTCGACGGCGAAGTAGGTGGTCCACTGCACCGGGAAGCCGGTGGCGGTGGAGAGGCCGAGGCCGGCGACCGGTGTCCCGTCGAGCTCGGCCCGGACGTAGTCGCCGAGCTGGCCCGGCCCCGGGGTGTACGTCCAGCCGAGCAGCTCGCCGTAGAAGGCGCGGGCGCCGGCCAGGTCATCGGTCAGCAGGCTGACCCAGCAGGGCGTCCCCTGGGCCAGTCGGAGTTCCACCGCGGGCAATGCGGGCCTCCTCATGGGTGATTGGCGCACGGGAATCCTCGGGCGCGAGGGTGATGCTTCCACCCTGACGGGCGCCCAACCCTCGGGCCGCGCGGAAATCCCGGCAAAGTCCGCACAAAGAGCGGCGGGTCGGCGGCGCTGCGCGACAATGGCCGCCATGACCACCTACAACGAGGGTTCCCCGCTGATCTCCGCGGCCGAGCTGGGGGAGGCGCTCGCCTCCGCCCGTCCGCCGGTGCTGCTGGACGTGCGCTACCAGCTGGTCGGTGCCGCCCCGGGCGGCCCGACCGCGGCCGAGGAGTACCGGGCCGGGCATCTGCCCGGTGCCCACTTCGTCGAGCTGGACCGGGACCTCGCGGCCCCGCCCGGCGCTCCCGGCCGGGGTGGGCGCCACCCGCTGCCGGACCCGGAGGTGTTCGGTGCGACGATGCGCGGCTTCGGGGTGAGCGCCGACCGTCCGGTCGTGGTGTACGACGGCGCGGCCTCGATGGCGGCCGCGCGCGCCTGGTGGCTGCTGCGCTGGGCCGGGCACCGGGACGTCCGGGTGCTGGACGGCGGTTTCGCGGCCTGGCGGGCGGCCGGACTGCCGGTGACGGACGAGCTGCCGGAGGCCGCCGAGGGAGACTTCAAGCCGGTGCCGGGTCAGCTGCCGACGGTGGACGCGGACGGCGCGGCGGTGTGGGCGCGCGACGGCCTGCTGCTGGACGCCCGGTCGGGGGAACGCTACCGGGGCGAGGTCGAGCCGGTGGACCCGAAGGCCGGGCACGTGCCGGGCGCGGTGTCCGCGCCGACCACGGAGAACGTCGGTCCGGACGGGCGGTTCCGCCCGGTCGCCGAACTGGCGGCCCGCTTCCGGGGGCTGGGCGCGGGGGAGCGGGAGACCGCGGTCTACTGCGGCTCGGGGGTGACGGCGGCGCACCAGATCCTGGCGCTGGAGGTGGCGGGCCTGCCGGCCACGCTGTACCCGGGGTCGTGGAGCGAGTGGTCGAGCGACGACGGCCGCCCGGTGGCGGTCACCGACCAGCCGGGCTGAGCCGTGCCGGAGGGGCGGGAGGCCGGGCCTCCCGCCCCGTCACGGTGTCCGCCGCTACTCCTGTTTCTTGCGCCGGCTGCCGAAGACGATCTCGTCCCAGCTGGGCACGGTGGCCCGGCGCCCGGGCCGGACGCCGTCCGCCTCGGCCTGCCGGTCGGTGGTGCCGACCAGGCGCTCGCGGTGCGGGGCGACGGCGCGCGGCATCAGGATGTCGGCGTAGGCCGAGCCCGCGCCGACCGCCGGGGCGGCGGCCGCGGCCGACTCCTCGCTCTCCTCGGCGACCTCCGCGGGCACCGGTTCGATCGCGGTGGGGCTGCCGACGGCGAGGTCGCCGCGGAAGGCGGGGACCACGTCGAGCAGGCTGGTCAGCGAGTCCCGGGAATCGGCGGTGGCCTCCCGCGACTCGCGGACCTCGCGGGCCGACATGATGCGGTCGGCCGAGGGCCGGTCGATCATCGGGCGGGGCGGCCGGTCCTGGGGGAGCCGGGCGATCCGCGGGATGAACGGGAAGACCGACTCCTCCTCGCGCTCGACGTTCTCGCCGATCAGCGCGCGGGCCTCGTCGTCGTTGGGCTGGACCAGGCGCCGCGGCGGGTCGTACGTCCAGGAGGCGCTGCGCCCCTCGCCGTCGGCCCGGTAGTAGAGGATGACCTCCCAGGTGCCGTCGTCGCGGCGCCAGGAGTCCCAGCGTTCGGTGTCCTTCTCGGCGCCGCGCAGCGCGAGCCGCTCGGAGACGGCCTCCCCGAGCTGCGGGCCGGTGGACTCGCCGTTGCGGCGGATGGCGGTCTTGCGGGCGCGCTCGGCCATGAAGGCGCGCTCGGCGAGGACCGGGCCCTCGAAGCGGCGCACGCGGTCGACGGAGATCCCGGCGGCCTGGGCGACCTCCTCGGCGGAGGCACCGGCTCGTATCCGGGCCTGGATGTCCCGGGGGCGGAGGTGGCTCTCGACCTCGATCTCGATCTGGCCGAGGCGCGGCCGGTCGCCGCGGATGGCGGCGCGTAGCCGCTCGTCGATGGGGAGGGTGTACTCCGTGCTGTCGGCAGCCTTGAGCACCAGCCGTGTGCCGTCGTTGCTGACGGCCACAACCCGCAGTTCGGGCACGGTTACCTCCCGGGTGGTGCCTGCCGACGTCACCTGCGTCGCTGCTCCCGTACTGAGTGTGGCCTGCCCACTCGCGACTGGCCACAACCTTGCTGAGTTCCCCGGCGTGTCGGGCTTAGGCCCGGACATGCCGCTGTGGCACGGTTGCCTTTTTGCCACGTCATCCGTCGACGTCGCGCCTGGGTGTCCCGGCCGTCCTCGCACGCGCAGTGATCGCGACGATCCGGGACGGGCGTCGCCGTGCGTGCCTGGTCCGTGGCTCCTCGTCAAGCTGCCGGTGTAGGCGCAGTCGACAAGTCGACCCAAGGCTCAGGCTTTACGAACAGTACTCCATTCGTGGCATCCGAAGGGGCGGCTCGCCGCTCAAGTCTCCCGCGATTCACGGGAAT
This sequence comes from Kitasatospora xanthocidica, assembly GCF_014656195.1. GTDB lineage: Bacteria > Actinomycetota > Actinomycetes > Streptomycetales > Streptomycetaceae > Kitasatospora > Kitasatospora xanthocidica. Next base: position 133,377 of record NZ_BNBY01000022.1, read on the forward strand.
CTCAAGAGCGCGCGCCCCCGATGGCGGACCGCCGTCGGGTGAACGGTGATCATCTTCACACAATCCGGGCGTGCGGAACCGCATTTTCGCCCCTTGTGTCCTTCTTTGGGCAAGATGGAGTGGCTTGTTCGAGGAACAGTCGTACGGACCGAGGGATGTTGATGCCGGAGCGGAGCCCCGCCGAGGAGGGCGGCAAGGAGGAGCGTGGGCGAATCGATCTGAGTGTGGCTCAGGTCGTGGCGAGTGCGCTGGCCGCCGTCGTGGGCGCGCTGTTGGCCTCCGAACTGGGCGTGTACGGAACGATCATGGGCGCCGCGGTGGTGAGCATCGGGGCCACCACCGGCGGCGCGGTGTTCCAGCACGTCTTCAGACGGACCGGGGAACAGCTGCGCGAAGCGGTGGACCGCGGGCCGAACCAGACCGTCAACACGCTGCGCCAGGTGCCGGCGGAACCAGGGGAGCCCGCGGGGCCGCCGGTGATCACGGCGGAGTGGAACGAGCCGCAGGTGGTGCGGGCGCGCCGGCGGTGGGGCTGGAAGTCCTACGCGGTGGTGTCCGGGCTGGTGTTCGTGCTGGCGATGACGCCGATCGTGGTGTTCGAACTGGCCACCGGGCAGCCGGTGTCGGCGACGGTCAAGGGCGAGTCCGGCAACGGCACCTCCTTCGGCGGCGCGGTGACGCCCAAGTCCTCCCGCCCGCAGGACGCTCCGCCGGAGCGGCCGGCCCGGGGCGGCGAGCGGGGCGCGGACGCCACGCCGTCCGGCGGTGCCTCGGCCCCGGCGACGAGCCGGCCGAGCCGGGAGCCGAGCTCCACCCCGAGCACCGGCGCGGGGACGGCCTCACCCTCGGCGGGCCCGAGCCCGAGCCCGAGCGCGAGCCCGTCGGCGGGGTCCTCCCCGTCCGCGGGCGGTGGGCAGCCCACCGGCGGCGCCACCTCGCGGCCGCCCGTACCCGGCAACGAGCCGGCCGGGGCGACCGCGACCCCGCCGCCGGCCGACGGCACCCCTGCGAGTTAGGCCCCCAGCACCCGGCGCAGGTAGTCGTTGGCGAAGACCCGCCGCGGGTCGACCTCGTCGCGCAGTGCGGTGAAGTCGCCGAAGTGCGGGTAGACGCCGGCCAGGTACTCGGCGTCGCGGGTGTGCAGCTTGCCCCAGTGGGGGCGGCCCTGATGGGCGGTCATGAGCTGTTCGACGCCGGTGAAGTAGCCCTGGTCGGCGGTGCCCCGGTAGAGGTGGACGGCGATGTAGGCGCTGTCCCGGCCGGAGGCGGTGGAGAGCCAGAGGTCGTCGGCGGGGGCGAAGCGCACCTCGACCGGGAAGCTGACCTTCCAGTCGGACCGTTCGACCAGGGCCTTCAGCTCGCGCAGCACCTCGGCGACGGCCTCGCGCGGCACCGCGTACTCCATCTCCACGAAGCGGACCTTGCGCGGGCTGGTGAAGACCCGGTACGCGGTGTCGGTGAAGCTGCGCTCGGACCAGGCGCGGCTGGCCAGGGCGGCGATCGAGGGGATCGAGCCGGGGAACCGCCGGCCGACCCGGCAGGCGCCCTCCCAGACGGTGTTGGAGAGGAAGTCGTCCTCCAGCCACTCCTTGAACCGGGGCAGCGGGGCGGCCGGCCCCTGGCTGCGGTTGTTGCGCTTGGTGGCGCAGCGGTCGGTGTGAGGGAACCAGTAGAACTCGAAGTGCTCGTTGACGGCGGTGAGGTCGTCGAGGCGCTCCAGCACCTCGTCGAAGTCCATCGGCTGCTCGTGCGCGGTGAGCAGGAAGGCCGGTTCGACGCCGAAGGTGAGTGCGGTGATCACGCCGAGGGCGCCGAGGCCGAGCCGGGCGCCCTGGAAGAGCCGGGGGTTCTCGGTGGGGGAGCAGCGCTTGACGGAGCCGTCGGCGAGGACGATCTCCAGGGCGCGGACCTGGGCGGCGAGCGAGCCGGAGTCGCGGCCGGTGCCGTGGGTGCCGGTGCTGGTGGCGCCGGCGACGGTCTGGACCTCGATGTCGCCCATGTTGGTGAGCGAGAGGCCCTCGGCGGCGAGGACCCGGTTGAGGCGGTGCAGCGGCAGGCCGGACTCGACGGTGACGGCCTCGCGGTCGATCGCGCGGACGGCGGTGAGCGCGTGCGGGCGGATCTGGACGCCGTCGCCGGCGGAGGCGATCGAGGTGAAGGAGTGGCCGGAGCCGACGGCCTTGACGGTGCGGCCCTGTTCGGCGGCGCGCAGGATCTCCTTGGCCAGTTCCTCCGCGGTGCCGGGCTCGGCGGCCCGGGCCGGCCGGGCGCTCTGGTTGCCGGCCCAGTTGGTCCACCGGGCGCGGGTCGCGGTACTGGCCTGGGGCATTGCGCTGCCTCCTGCTCCGTGGCCGAACGGGTCGGCGCGGTCAGGGCGGCGGGCCGCCCTACCCACGGGCTTACCCATGGGTAGGGCGAGAGATTAGTCAGTTCACCGTTCGGCGTCTACGGGTCGTCCGGCCTCGTCGGCGGGCTCGTTCGCGGCGACTCCGGCGCGCAGGCGGCCGAGTCCGGAGACCGCGGCGACCACGCCGAGGGCGCCGGCGGCCAGCGGCACCCAGTAGCCCGCCGAGGCGCCGGAGGCGTCGACCACCCAGCCGCCGACCGAGGAGCCGAAGGCCACGCCGAGGGCGAGTCCGGTGGTGGTCCAGGCCATGCCCTCGGTGAGCTTGGCGGCCGGGACGAGCCGCTCGACCAGGGCCATCGCGGAGATCAGGGTGGGGGAGATGGCGACGCCGGCGATCAGCAGGGCGGCACCGGCCGCGATCAGGGCGCCGACGCCGTGCACGGTGGAGGCGACGACCAGGATGGGGATCATGCTGAGCGCCATCATCACCACGCCGACGAGGAAGCGGGTGGACAGCGGGCTCTTGGGCTTGAGCGCCCCGTAGACGACGCCGGCCAGGCCGGAGCCGAGCGCCCAGACGGCCAGGACGACGCTGGAGAGCCCCTTGTGCCCCTGGGCGTCGGCGAAGGCGACGGTGACGATCTCGACCGAGCCGAAGATCGCGCCGGTGGCGACGAAGGTCAGCACCAGGACGACCAGGCCGCCGTTGAGGATGGCGCTGCCGCCGCTGTGGGCCGCGGCCGGGTGGACCGGTGGCTCGGTGCGGCGCTGGGCGGTGAACAGGGCGATGCCGACGGCGAGCGCGATGACGGCCACCAGGACGCCGGACTCGGGGAAGACGTTGGTGGCCAGGCCGATGGCGAGGATCGGGCCGACGATGAAGCAGACCTCGTCGACGACGGCCTCGAAGGAGTACGCGGTGTGCAGCTTGGCCGCGTCGTCGCGGTAGAGGTGGGCCCAGCGGGCGCGGACCATGGCGCCGGCGCTGGGCATGACGCCGAGGCCGACGGCGAAGAGGAACAGGGTCCAGGACGGCGCGTGGAAGTGGGCGCAGAGCAGGAGTCCGGTCGCGGCGGCGACGGTGAACGCGGTGGCCGGGAGGGCGATGCGGCGCTGTCCGCGGCGGTCGACCAGCCAGGAGACCGCCGGGCCGAGGGCGGCGGCGGCGACGGCCATGGTCGCCGAGACCGCTCCCGCCAGGCCGTACGACCCCGTCAGCTGGGAGAGCATGGTCACGATGCCGATGCCCGCCATGGAGATCGGCAGACGGGCTATGAACCCGGCGGACGAGAAGGCCAGGGTGCCGGGGGCGGCGAATATCCGGCGGTAGCTGGACAGCACGGGGGATCTCCGTGGGGAGTGAGGACCGGGGTCAGGGGTGAAGTAAGGAACAAGATTGGCGTACACAGCTTACGTACGTTGGCAAACGGTATTTTCCGGACACCGGCGCGGCCCCGGCGACGGCACCCGACCCCTCAGTGGCAGGATCGGTGCCATGTCCGACGCGCGCAAACCCTCCCCCTCCGGCGCCGCCCCGTACGACGCCCTGCTGCTGCTGTCCTTCGGCGGGCCCGAGGGCCCCGAGGAGGTCGTCCCGTTCCTGGAGAACGTCACCCGCGGCCGCGGGATCCCCACCGAGCGGCTGAAGGAAGTGGGCAAGCACTACTTCCTGTTCGGCGGGGTCAGCCCGATCAACGAGCAGAACCGCGAGCTGCTCGCCGCGCTGCGCAAGGACTTCGCCGAGAACGGGCTGGACCTGCCGGTCTACTGGGGCAACCGGAACTGGGCGCCCTACCTGGTCGACGCCCTGCGCGAGATGGCCGCCGACGGCCACCGCCGGATCGCCGTGCTCGCCACCAGCGCCTACGCCGGCTACTCGGGCTGCCGCCAGTACCGGGAGAACCTCGCCGACGCGCTGGCCGCGCTGGCCGCGGAGGGCGTGCCCGCGCTGCGGGTCGACAAGCTGCGGCACTTCTACAACCACCCCGGCTTCGTCGAGCCGATGACCGACGCCACCCTGGCCGCGCTGGCGGAGCTCCCCGAGGCCGTCCGGGCCGGCGCCCGGCTGGCGTTCACCACCCACTCCATCCCGGACACCATGGCCGAGACCTCCGGCGCCCCGGACGACCCGGCCCGCGGCACGCCGGGCGGCGCCTACGTCGCCCAGCACCTGGACGTGGCCCGGCTGATCGCCGCGGCCGTCGCCGAGCGCACCGGCGTCGCCGACCGGCCCTGGGACCTGGTGTTCCAGAGCCGCAGCGGAGCCCCGCACACCCCGTGGCTGGAACCGGACATCTGCGACCACCTGGAGGCGCGGCACGCCGAGGGCGCGCCCGCCGTGGTGATGGTCCCGATCGGTTTCGTCTCCGACCACATGGAGGTCAAGTACGACCTCGACACCGAGGCCGTCGCCAAGGCCGCCGAACTCGGCCTGCCGGTGGCCCGCGCCGCCACCGTCGGCGCCGACCCCCGCTTCACCGCCGCCGTGCGCGAGCTGCTCCTGGAGCGGGCCGCGACCGAGCGCGGCGAGGATGTGACCCGCTGCGCCCTCGGCCGGCTCGGCCCCAGCCAGGACGTGTGCGCGGTGGCCTGCTGCCCCAACCCGCGCTCCCAGCGCCCGGCCGTCGCCGAGCGCTGACCGTCCGTCCCGCGTGCCGGCCGTCCTGCCCGCCCGCCCGCCGACCGTCCGTCCCGCCGTTCCGGAGGAGAATCCCGTGACCGCCCCCGCCCAGCCCGACGACCGGCTCCTCGACGACCTGCTGGACGTCGCCCTGGACGCGGCCCGGCAGGCCGGCGCCCTGCTGCGCGACGGCCGCCCCGCCGACCTCGGTGTGGCCGGCACCAAGAGCAGCCCGGTCGACGTGGTGACCGAGATGGACCTCGCGTCCGAGAAGCTCGTGCTGGAGCTGATCACCGAACGCCGCCCGGCGGACGGCTACCTCGGCGAGGAGGGCGCCGAGCGGTCCGGCACCAGCGGGGTCCGCTGGGTCGTGGACCCGCTCGACGGCACGGTCAACTACCTGTACGGGCTGCCCTCCTGGGCGGTCAGCGTGGCCGCCGAGGTGGACGGCCGGGCGGTCGTCGGCGTGGTGTACGCCCCGGCGCGCGAGGAGCTGTTCCACGCCGTGCTGGGCCGGGGCGCCCGGCTGAACGGCGCGCCGCTCTCGGCCCGCCCGGCCCCGCCGTGGGGGCAGGCGCTGATCGCCACCGGCTTCAACTACGTCCAGTCGGTGCGGGTGCGCCAGGCCGAGGTGCTGCTGGCCCTGATGCCCGAGGTGCGGGACGTCCGCCGGGGCGGGGCGGCCGCCGTGGACCTGTGCGACGTCGCCGCCGGGCGGCTGGACGGCTACTACGAGCGCGGCCTCGCCCCCTGGGACCGCGCGGCCGGCTGCCTGATCGCCGCCGAGGCCGGCGCCCTGACCGGCGGCCGCCCCGGGCACGACCCGGACCGCGAGCTGACCGTGGCCGCCGCCCCGGGCGTGTACGAGCCGCTGCAGGAGCGCCTGGCCGCGCTGCGCGCCTGGGCGGACTGACCGGCTCCGGTCGGCCCGGACCGGGGCCGGCCGACGGGCCACCCGCCGACCGGCCCCGGGCACGACAAGAGCCCGGGGCCGGCGGCGAACCCGAACACGCGAAGCATGCGAAACACGTGAATCGCGCGAAACGTGCGAAGGGCCCGGGCATGCGAAGAGCCCTGGCATACGGGGGATGCCAGGGCCTGGGGTTTCGCACGGCCCCCACAGGGCCGCAGGTGCCGGAGTCCCGGCGACGGGTCGGTGGTACCGGACGGGTCAGGCAGCGGTGCGGTGGCGCTCCAGCACCGTGTCGACGCCGTGCTCGGCGGCGAGTCGGCGGAGGTCGTCCAGCTCGGACTGCTCCACCTCGGCGAGGAACTCGTCCCCGGCCTCGATCGCGCGGTGCAGGTCCTGCTCGGCGTTGGCTATGCGCTGCAGGATTCCGGCCTTGAAGGCGTCCATACGGGCCCCCTTACTGTGTCGGACGTGCACGGTCGTGCGTTCTCCGCCCCGAGGAGGTTCAGCCGGTGAATGCGCCCCGGCCGGCAGGTGGTGGCTCTCCGGTCGGGCGCGGAGACGGCCTTCGGCCGCTCCCGGTGATGTCCCAGCCCCAGGGCCGGCGCGGATGAACGCACGGCGGGTGGGTGCGATCGGCCAAGAACCAGATCGCGGGTGTGCAGCTGTCCTCCCCCGGGAGGGGGCCGGGAAACCTCCCGGCGGAAGAAAGTTGCCCGTGTCACATTCCAAGCGGAGTGATACCGACACGAACGGTCACCGTCGCGGCCCCGGGCGTCCTGCCCGAGTGGCAGCTTATCGCTGCTTTACCGCAGGACCAGGCAGGATGGAGGCACCGTCGGAGCCGTGCGTCCGCTTTCCGGGGCCGGCCTGGAGAAGGGACAACGACCGTGCGGGTTCTCGTCGTCGAGGACGAGCAGCTGCTTGCCGAGGCCGTCGCGACCGGCCTGCGCCGCGAGGCGATGGCCGTCGACGTGGTGTACGACGGGGAGGCCGCGCTCCAGCGCATCGCGGTCAACGACTACGACGTGGTGGTCCTGGACCGGGACCTCCCGCTGGTCCACGGCGACGACGTCTGCCGCAAGGTGGTCGAGCAGGGCCTGGCGACCCGGGTGATCATGCTGACCGCCTCCGGCGACATCAGCGACCGGGTCGAGGGGCTGGAGATCGGCGCGGACGACTACCTTCCGAAGCCGTTCGCCTTCAGCGAACTCGTCGCCCGGGTAAGGGCGCTGGGCCGCCGTGCGACCGTCCCGCTGCCCCCGGTGCTGGAGCGGGCCGGGATCTCGCTCGACCCCGGCCGGCGCGAGGTGATCCGCGAGGGGCGCACCGTCCAGCTCGCCCCCAAGGAGTTCGCCGTCCTGGAGGTGCTGATGCGGGCCGGCGGCGCCGTCGTCTCCGCCGAGCAGTTGCTCGAGAAGGCCTGGGACGAGCACACCGACCCGTTCACCAACGTCGTGCGCGTCACCGTGATGACGCTGCGCCGCAAGCTCGGCGACCCGCCGGTGATCGTCACCGTGCCGGGCTCCGGCTACCGGATCTGACCACCGGATCGACCGCCGGCTCCGGCCACCGTTTCCGGCCACCGGATCCGGTCACGGATCGGCCACCTGATCCCGCCGGGGAGCGACCCGCCCGGCGGGCTCCCCGGACTCATCACCGAGGAGGGCCCCCGCCCCGGGACCCCACCACCCCGCGCCCGCCACGGCGGACGCCCCGAGAGGACGATCATGACCACCCCGCCCCCGGCCGGCGGGGCCTCCGGCGCGCCCGCCGGCGGCCCGCGCGCCGTCCCGCCCAAGCCCGTGCACCCCCCGCGCTCGGCCCGGTCGAACCAGACCTACGTCCCCGGCGACGGCGTGCTCGCCTGGCTGCCCTTCCGCCCCACCATCCGGATGCGGCTCACCCTGCTCTACGGCGGGATGTTCCTGATGGCCGGCGTGGTGCTGCTGCTGGTGATGTACTTCTTCGTCCAGCAGGCCCTCCAGGAGGTCGGCCAGCCGCACCTGGTGCTCAACGGCTCGGGCATCTCGGTGCGCACCCCGGACAACCTCACCCTGACCAGCCAGTCCGCGCTCGACCAGTGGCTGAACGACTACAAGGCCTACCAGGCCAGCCAGGCGCTCAACACCCTGCTGCGCAAGCTGCTCACCGTCCTGGTCTGCCTCGCCGTGATCGCCTTCGCGGCCGGCTACGCGATGGCCGGCCGGGTGCTGCGCCCGCTCGGCCGGATCACCCGCACCGCCCGCGACGTCGCCTCCTCCGACCTGCACCGCCGGATCGAGCTGGACGGGCCGGACGACGAGCTCAAGGAGCTCGCCGACACCTTCGACGACATGCTGGACCGGCTGGACCGCTCCTTCGACTCCCAGCGCCGCTTCGTCGCCAACGCCTCGCACGAGCTGCGCACCCCGCTGGCGATCAACCGCACCCTGCTGGAGGTCCAGCTCTCCGACCCGGCCGCCTCGCCCGACCTGCAGCAGCTCGGCAAGACCCTGCTGGCCACCAACGAGCGCAGCGAGCAGCTGGTCGAGGGCCTGCTGCTGCTCGCCCGGAGCGAGAACGAGCTGACCGACCGCCGCCCGGTGGAGCTCTCCGAGGTGGCCACCCGGGCGCTGGAGCAGACCCGGGCCGAGGCGGACAAGCGCGAGGTCGAGCTGCGCTCGAAGCTCGATCCGGCCGTGGTCGCGGGCAACGGCGTGCTGCTGGAGCGGCTCGCGCTCAACCTGCTGCAGAACGCAGTCCGGTACAACACCGCGGGCGGCTGGGTCGAGCTGGCCACCGCCGCGGTGCCGGGCGGCGGCGAGCTGGTGGTCTCCAACACCGGACCGGTGGTGCCCGGGTACGAGCTGGAACACATCTTCGAGCCGTTCCGCCGGGTGAAGGGCGCCGACCGCACCCGCAGCGACAAGGGGGTCGGGCTCGGCCTGTCCATCGTCCGCTCGGTCGTGCGCGCCCACGGAGGCACCGTGGAGGCCACCCCGCGCGCCGGCGGCGGGCTCACCATGCGGGTCCGCATCCCGTCGCCCCAGGGCGCCGTCCCGGGCTCCGCCCCGCGCTGACCGCCCCTTCCGTGGGCGACCGTTTCCCGCCGCCCCCGCCAGGCCCGTCAAGACGACATAAGGCCTGGCGGGGGCGGCTTGTCTTTTCCGGCCCGAGCAACTTACGGTGTCGTAACCTACGCAACCGTAAGTGGGTCCGCCGGTGCCCCCCGCCGACGGGTCCGCACGTTGCGTGCCCGCCCAGCGCGCCCGTCCCCGCGCGTGCCGTCCTCCGGGAGCAAGACCGTGACCATCGCCCCTGTACAGCGCAGCACCGTGCAGAGCAGCCCCGCCCTCGGATCGAGCGGCTGGACCGACGCGCGGCTCATCCTGGCCCTCGAAGAGGTCGTGGAGAAGGAGCTCAACCGCCACCTGGGCGTGGCCAAGGAGTGGATGCCGCACGAGTTCGTCCCGTGGAGCCGCGGGCGCGACTTCGACGGCGTGCTGGGCGGCGAGGCCTGGTCGCTCGAGCAGTCCCAGGTGACCGCGCTGGGCCGGGTGTCGCTGGTGGTCAACCTGCTGACCGAGGACAACCTCCCCAGCTACCACCACGAGATCGCGAGCATGTTCGGGCGCGAGGGCGCCTGGGGCACCTGGGTGCACCGCTGGACGGCCGAGGAGGGCCGCCACGGCATAGCCATTCGCGACTACCTGCTCGCCACCCGGGCCGTCGACCCGGTGGAGCTGGAGCGGGCCCGGATGAACCACATGTCCGAGGGCTTCGAGTCCGACAACGCGCACAGCATGCTGCAGTCGGTCGCGTACGTGGCCTTCCAGGAGCTCGCCACCCGCATCGCGCACCGCAACACCGGCAAGCACGCCGGCGACCCGCTGTGCGAGCAGCTCCTGGCGAAGATCGCCAACGACGAGAACCTGCACATGGTCTTCTACCGGAACCTGCTGAAGGCCGCCCTGGAGATCGCCCCGGACCAGGCCATGCGGGCCATCGCCGACGTGGTGACCGACTTCCGGATGCCCGGCCACGGGATCCCCGGCTTCGAGCGCGCCGCCGCCCAGATCGCCCTCGGCGGGGTGTACAACCTGCGCATCCACCACGACGACGTGCTGCAGCCGGTGCTGCGCAAGCTCAAGGTGATGGAGATCGACGGCCTCGGCCCGGAGGGCGTGCTGGCCCAGAACGAGCTGGGTGTCTTCCTGGACGGGCTGGACGCCCAGGCGCGCAAGTTCGAGGAGCGCCAGGCCGCGATCCTGGCCCGTCGGGCGGCCCGGAAGGGCGCCGAATAGGGTGCGCCGAGGGGCGGTCGGAGTGGGTGGATTTTCCGTGGTTTGCCCCGGAAGATTCTGAACGTGACCAAGCTCACACCGTGTCGCTCCACGGTCCTGGACAACCTCGGAGAGTGATCATCCGGCCGGGGGTGTCGGTCGCCGTGCGTGACCGGATTCCGTCCTCGGGCGGACCCGTCGCGACGGTCGGCGTCCCTGGTGGGCAAGGGATTCGGTGGGTGTCCGCACCAGCTCTGCTCACTGTGCGTGTCCGGTTCGCCGAGCTCGGGAAGGGGCGGCGATGGCCCAGCGTGAGGCCTTCGCCAGCCCCGAGGATCACCCCGATGGAGGCCCGGCTGAGTGTCGATTGAGTAACAGGGCTTGAAGTAAGGCAAAATCTCCGCCTCGGGTCGGGCACAAGACCGACCCCCCATGCGTTACGTGCCCTGGAGATACCGCACACACCGCACAAACCCGGAGGGGGAGAGCGAAAAATGGCAACCGACTACGACACCCCACGCAAGACCGACGACGAGCTCAACGAGGACAGCATCGAGGAACTCAAGGCTCGGCGGAACGACAAGGGCGGAAGCTCTGTCGACGTCGACGAGTTCGAGGCTGCCGAGGGCATGGAGCTCCCGGGCGCCGACCTCTCGAACGAGGAGCTCGCCGTTCGGGTCCTGCCGAAGCAGGCCGATGAGTTCACCTGCATGAGCTGCTTCCTGGTCCACCACCGCAGCCAGCTGTACAGCGAGAAGAACGGCAACCCGATCTGCCGGGACTGCGGCGCCTGAGCACCGCGGCGGACAGGGCCCGGTGCCCGCGGCTCCCGCGGGACCGGCACACCGCTCCTTCCGGCCCCGGGCAGCGGGGCCGGACGGCAGTTCCGGGGGCCGTCCGTCCGGACGGCCCCGACAGGACGGAGCCGGCCGACACGGCGGCCGGCGCAAAGTCGTAGGGACGGTCCCGCAGCAGCGGAACCGTCCCTCTCCGTTTCACCGGTCCTTCTCGGGCCCTCGTGCCCTGGGCCCGCTCCCTCAGGCGCGGGCGCCGCGCCGGGCCTCCTCCAGCGCCTCCGACAGCTTCATCGGCGAGCGGGTCGACAGGTAGAGGTACGGCGTCGGGTCGGCCGGGTCGCTCACCTCGACCCGCAGCGCCGTCGGAACGTAGCTGCGCAGCAGCATGAAGGCGCGGGGATCGGCCTTGGGACCGCGCCAGGCCGCCGCCTCCTTGGGGCTCAGCGCCTGCGCGGTGCCGAGCGCTTCCACCGGGATCCGGGCCGGTCCGGCCACCAGCGAGCCCTGGACCACGCGGATCCGGGCCGAGCCGTAACTGCTGATCCCGACCGCGCCGGCGGCGATGCCGACCACCAGCCCGACCAGCGCGGCCGGGCCGCTGACCCGGATCAGGATCAGCGCGAGCGTGAGGCCCACCGCGACCGGGAGCAGCCACCAGGAGCGCGGCACCGTGAGGCGTTCGTCGTACATGCCCTCCATTGTGGGCGCCCTGACACCCCGCGCGGGACGCCACCCCCACCGAGGGCCTTCCTACCCCTGGGTAGGGTTGGGCGCCGTGACCGGTACGACAGCCCCCGACACCCCCACCGACCGGCCGGCGCCCACGATGCCGCCGACCCCGACGACCCCGCCGCCGGACGCCGTCCTGCCGCCGCGCGCCCCTCAGGCGCCCGCCCCCGGCACCCGGCTCGGCTCCCACTACGAGCACTGCTTCGGCTGCGGCCCGCAACACCCCGGCGGCCTGAAGATCGACGCGATCGCCGGCGAAGGACTCGACGTCACGGCCGAGTTCACCGTCCGGGACGTCCACCAGGGCGGCCCCGGCCTGGCCCACGGCGGCCTGCTGACCACGGCCATGGACGAGACCCTCGGCACGCTCAACTGGCTGCTGCACGCCCCCGCCGTGACCGCCCGGCTGGAGACCGACTTCCTCTCCCCGGTGCCCGTCGACTCGGTGCTGCACCTGCGCGCCTGGGTCACCGGCGTGCACGGCCGGAAGATCTACAGCGCGGCCGAGGCGCGGATCGGCGGCCCGGACGGACCGGTCGCCGTACGCGCTCAGGCGCTCTTCATCGAGGTGAAGCTGGAACACTTCACCACGCACGGTCGTGCCGAGGACATCGAGAAGGTCCTCGACGACCCGGATCTGATGAAGCGCGCACGAGCCTTTGAGGTGAACCCTTGAGCGATACCCCCCGCCCGCTGCTGGACGTCCTGATCAAGCGCATCGACCCCGAGCTGCCGCTGCCCGCCTACGCGCAGCCCGGCGACGCCGGCGCCGATCTGCGCACCACCGTGGACGCCGAACTGGCCCCCGGCGAGCGGGTCGTCCTGCCCACGGGCATCGCCATCGCCCTCCCCGACGGCTACGCGGCCTTCGTCCACCCCCGCTCCGGGCTGGCAGCTCGTTGCGGAGTTGCTCTCGTGAACGCCCCGGGGACGGTCGATGCCGGGTACCGTGGAGAGATCAAGGTGATCGTCGTCAATCTGGACCCGCGCGAGGGGGTCAAGTTCCGCCGAGGGGACCGAATCGCCCAGCTGGTGATCCAGCAGGTCGAGAAGGCCCGCTTCCACGAGGTGGAGGAACTGCCCGGGTCGGCACGTGCCGAGGGCGGGTTCGGGTCGACCGGCGGCCACGCCGCGGTCTAGCATTCCCGCGGCCTCGCAGGAAGCCGAGCAGGTATTCGCATCGGTCTTGGACCGGGAAGGACAGTGACCGTGTTCCGTCGTCGCCAGAAGAGCGAGGACGCTGTCGAGCAGCTCGCCGACGACGCCATCAGCGCCGACGAGACGGCCGATGACGTCGAAGGTTCCGCCGAGAGCGAGAACGTGACCGAGCTGGATGTGGCCGACCGGGTCGGCCTGCCGCCGGCTCCGCGGCCGGACGGTCCGTGGGACCACTCCGAGCTGGAGAACCCCGAAGAGGGACGGGTGGACCTCGGGGGTCTGCTGGTCCCCGGTGTCGAGGGCATGGAGCTTCGGGTCGAGGTCGCCGGTGACGCGATCGTGGCCGCGACCCTCGTGCTCGGCAACAGCGCCATCCAGCTCCAGGCTTTCGCGGCCCCCAAGTCCGAGGGCATCTGGGGAGAGGTCCGGGAGGAGATCGCCAACGGCATCACCTCGCAGGGCGGCCTCATCGAGGAGGAGGAGGGCCCGCTCGGCTGGCACCTCCGCGCCCAGGTCCCCGTGCAGCTGCCGGACGGCACCCAGGGTGTCCAGCTGGTCCGGTTCGTCGGCTGCGACGGTCCGCGCTGGTTCCTGCGCGGCGTGATCTCGGGCCAGGCGGCGGTGCAGCCGGAGATGGCCGGGATCCTGGAGCAGGTCTTCCGGCAGACGGTCGTCGTGCGCGGTGAGTCCCCGATGGCTCCCCGCGACCCGATCGTGCTGAAGCTCCCCGAGGACGCCCAGATGGTGGCCGACGGTGGCGGGGCAGCCGCCGGCGCCGGCGAGGCCGAGAACCGATTCGGCGGCACGGCGCTCGACCCGTTCGCGCGCGGCCCGGAGATCACCGAGGTCCGCTGACCGTCCAGATCGCCCCTGCCCGGGAGTCCGGGCGGGGGCGATTTGCATGTGGCGGGTCGGTCCCCGTACA
>NZ_BNBY01000023.1:0-131874 GCF_014656195.1 Kitasatospora xanthocidica
CGCCGACCCCGCTCTGGGGGGGCGGTCAGTAGACGCTGACGCCGTACCTGGCGAGCGCCTCGTTGACCGGCTGGAAGAAGGTCGTGCCACCGCTGGTGCAGTCGCCGCTGCCGCCGGAGGTGATGCCGAGGGCCTTGGCGCCGTCGTACAGCGGGCCGCCGGAGTCGCCGGGTTCGGCGCAGACGTTGGTCTGGATCATGCCGCGGACGGTGCCGCCGTCGGAGTAGCGCACGGTGGCGTTGAGGCCGGTGACCGTACCGCCGTGCGTGCCGCTGGTCGATCCGGTGCGCTTGACCGACTCCCCGACGTACGCGTTCGGGGCGGAGGTGTAGCCGCCGGTGTGGCTCAGCGAGCCGTTGTCGTAGCGGACGAGCGCGTAGTCGTTGCCGGGGAAGCTGGAGTCGACGGTCGCCCCGATCAGCGTGGTGTGATCGGAGTTGGTGTACCAGGTGCTCGCGACGTTGCCGCAGTGCCCCGCGGTGAGGAAGTAGTACGTGCCGCCGCTCACCACGTTGAAGCCGAGTGAGCAGCGGTACTGGTCGCCGTAGACGGCGCTGCCCGCGCCGAGCAGCGGGCGGAAGGTGCCGGGGGAGCGCTCGATCCGCATGGCGGCGTCGGGGCCCGCGGCCTGCCTGAGCCTGGCGATCGCGGCCGGGGAGACGGTGCCGTCGGCGGTGACGACGACCCGGCCGGCCGACTGGTCGACGTACCAGGCGATGCCGTTGACGTCGGCCCGCTGCACGGCGTCGCTCACCGCCGTGAGCCGGGCCGCTCCGGTGGGGGCGGCGGGCGCGGCGACCGCACCCGGCGCGGCGACGGCGACGGCGGACAGCAGTCCGAGGGTGGCGGCGAGCAGTCGGGTGGTCCTCGCGGTGCCGCTGTGGGGGATGGTGCGCGTGGTCCTCACTGATCTCCTCCTGGGTGTGGGGGCCGTGAGGCGCGGTCAGGGAGTGCGCGGACACCCGACGGCGCCCATGGGGGTGCCACCGCGGTGATCTGCCCCTGACAGGCGCTGACGGGAAGTATGAGCAGGCCCGGCGGGTGCCACAAGGCCCCGGACGCGCCCTGCACACCATCTCGACAATCCGCCGGGCCGCAGCCGGGCCGGCGTCGGGCCGGCGTCGGCGGAGAATCGGGCGGCCCGCCCGCGCGACATTCCGCGGTCTCACGTAGTCATCAGGGGTATGCACGAAGATCACAGCATGAGGGAACGGGCGGGAACCGAGTGAAGTCAGCACAGGAGGCCGCGTACGTGGAGTTCGTGGCCGCGAGGGCGAAGGCGCTCTACCGCTCGGCGTACGTCCTCGCGGCCGGGGACACGCACCTCGCCGAGGACCTGGTCCAGGAGACGCTCGGCCGGGTGTATGTGCACTGGAAGCGCGTGTCCGGGGCGGACAGTCCGGAGGCCTACGCCCAGACGGTGCTGGTCCGCACCTTCCTCAGCCTGCGGCGGCGCCGCAGCTCGACGGAGCGCCCGACCGGGGACCTGCCCGACGGCGCGGCGAGCGGCCCGGACACGGCGCTGCGGCTCACCCTGCTCGACGCTCTCGGGCAACTCCCGCCCCGCGACCGGGCGGTGCTGCTGCTGCGCTACTGGGAGGACCGCAGCATCGAGGAGACCGCCGGGATGCTCAGACTGAGCAGCAGCGCGGTCCGCTCCCAGGGCACCCGGGCACTCGCCAAGGTGCGCGCGCTGCTCGGCGACAGCCTGTCCGACCTGGTACCGCGCTGAGCACCGTGCCCGCAGGTCGAGACCACCACGAAACCCCCGTCCGTGACAGCGAAGACAGAGAAGGTGACACCGGCATGCCGTTCGAAACGGACCTCGCACGCGCCTTGGACCGCACCACCGACCCCCTCGAACCCGACCTCACCGCGCTCCTGGCCGGAGCCGTCGACCGCGGGCGCAGCCGCCGGCGCCGGCGCACCGCGGGCCTCGTCGCCGGGGCCGGGGTCGGCGCCTGCGCCGTGCTCACGGCAGCCGGCCTGGTCCTCTCCGGCACGCTCCCCGGGTTCGGCTCCGGCGGATCCGACCTCGAACCGGCGGCGCAGTCGGCGCCCCGTTCCGTGATCACCGGCGCCCAGATGATCCAGACGCTGGAGGCGACGTTCCCCGGGGCCCGGTTCAGCCAGCAGACCGGGCAGGACAACAACCCCTCGGACCCGTCCAGCGGGGCGGTCGCCAACGGCGGACTGGTCGTCGACGACGGACAGGGCGCCGCCACGGTCGGCATCTCGGCCGTACGGCTCAGGCTGCCGCTCCGGGACGGCGACGGGCTGGGCTGCGACCTGAAGCACACGCGCGGCGGTGACACCTGCACGATGAGCGAGCTGCCGAGCAGCGCGGCGATCCCCGGCGGGGCCCTGGTGATGTCGGAGCAGAACGCCTCCCACCAGCCCGCCCAGGCCGACACCCCCCGCCGCTGGACGGTGACGGTGACCCTGAAGTCGACCGGCGCGCAGCTCCAGCTGGTGCAGTGGAACACCGCCCTCGGCACCGGCCCCGGCACGGTGAAGCCGACGCGTGCCGCTCCGCCGCTCTCCGAGCAGCAGGCGGTGGCCGTCCTCACCGGGCCGGTCTGGGCACCGATCCTCGCCGCCGTGGGCTGACCCGGGGACGGCACGGTGGCTCAGCCGGCTTCGGCTCCGGAGGTGTTCCCGGACGCAATTAAGTCATTCGACTGTTTCGGTGCCGCCGTTCCCGTTCGATCCTGGCCGGGTGCCCACACGTCGGTGCTGGGCGGTCATCACACCTGGAGGCCCCGCAGTGCCCGGAACACCCGTCGTGTTCGTCCATGGAGCGTGGTTCCACGCACTGTGCTGGGAGGCGTGGGCCCAGCGCTTCACGGCCCGGGGCTTCACCGTGGTGGCCCCGGGCTGGCCGGGCGAGCTCCCGACGGCCGACGAGGCGCGGCGCCGCCCGGACCGGCTCCCGGACCTCGGACTGGCGGCGCTCACCGAGCACTTCACCGGCGTGGTGGGGGAGTTCGACAACCCGCCGGTGCTCATCGGGCACTCGGTGGGCGGGCTGGTCGTGCAGCGGATGCTGGCGGACGGCCTGGGGCGCGCGGCGGTGGCCATCGCCTCCGCGCCGATCAACGGCGTGCCGCTGCCGAGCCCGCTCGCCGGGCCCGGGGCGCCGCCGGAGGAGAAGGCCGGCCGGGAGGGTGCGCAACTTCCGCTCTCCGCAGGTCAGTTCCGGCACTTCTTCGCGAACACCTCGGACGAGCGCGGCGCCGCCGAGCTCTACCAGCGCTACGCGGTCCCGGCCCCGCGCCGGCTGATCACCGAGGTGGGCGGCGGCCCGTCCGCGCTGACCACCGTGGACGTCGGCCGACGGGCCCGCGGGCCGCTGCTGCTGATCTCCGGCCAGGAGGACCTGCTGGTGCCCGACGCGGTGACCCGCGCCGTCTACAAGCAGTACGGCGACTCCACGGCGGTGACCGAGCTCAAGCAGTTCGCGGACCGCAGCCACTCCCTGGTGGTGGACAGCGGCTGGCGCCCGGTCGCGGACCACGTCCTGGACTGGCTGGCACGGCAGGACATCCGGGCCGTCGACTCCGGGGCGTAGGTCGAGCACACGTGTGCGCCTCACCCCGTGCCGGGGGCCGGGGCGCCGCCGAGCGCGTCGCGCAGGGCGGCCCGGGAGGTGATGCCGAGCTTGGGGAACACCCGGTACAGGTGGGAGCTGACCGTCCGGGGGGACAGGTGCATCCGCTCGCCGATCTCCTTGTTGGTCAGGCCCCCGGCGGCGAGGTCGGCGATCCGGTGCTCCTGCCAGGTGAGGGTGGCCAGGTGGGCCGAGGAGGCCCGGGCGGGCAGTCCGGAGGTGCGCAGTTCACCGCGGGCCCGCTCGGTCCAGGCGGTGGCGCCGAGCCGCTCGAAGGCCTCGGCCGACTGGGTCAGCGGCCGCCGGGCCGCCGCCGGGCCGCGGGCGAGCCGGGCCCGGTAGCCGTGGGCGAGCCGGATGCGGGCCAGCTCGAACGGGAAGCGGTCGGCGTCCGGCAGCGCCTCCACCCGCTCGAAGAGCCGGGCCGCCTCCTCGGCGTCCTCGGTCGTCATCGCCAGCGCGCCGTACGTCACCAGCGCCAGCCGGGGCGAGATGTCGGGCAGCCCGGCGTCGCGCGCGGCCAGCGCGTGCCGCCGGGCCTGCTCGGTGCGCCCGGTGTGCAGGGCCGCCTCGACCAGGTCGAGCAGCGTTCGGGACGCCTGGTGAGCGTACGGCGTGAACGAGCCCGGGGTGGTGATGCCGATCGCGTACAGGTAGGCGGTCTCGAAGTCGCCCTCGCTGAGCGCGGCGATCGTGCCCACCGAGTCCGTGATCTGGGTGAGGAACCCCACCCCGCGCGGCCGCGCCCAGGCGTCCACGGCGGCCTGCAGCTCGCGGGCCCGCTCCAGCCGGCCGCGCATGGCCGCCACGAGCGCGAGGTAGGCGCGGCTGTGGTGGGCGAAGAGGTCGTGGCCGTGGCCCGTCGCCAGCTCCAGGCCGCGCAGCCCGGTCCGCTCGGCCTCGTCCCACTCGCCGAGGGCCAGCTGGTCGAGCATGATCAGGTGCAGCATCGTCATCCCGGCCGACATCACGCCCGTCGCCACCTCGCGGTCGACGACCCGCTGCAGGTACGGCCGGTACGGGCCGAGGACGTCCAGGTGGTAGGCGGCGACACCGAGCCGGGTGACGTCCCAGAGCTCCAGGTCCCGGGGATCGGCGAACGCGGCCTCCAGCCGCTCCCGCACCCCGGCGCCGTGCCGCACCACATCGCCCCAGGCGTCGCGGTAGATCAGCGAGCGGGCCGGCACCAGGTCGCCCAGCCGCTCCAGGAACTCCCGGGTCTCCTGCCACGCGGCGCCGTCGCTGCCGTACTGACAGATCGCCAGCAGCAGGGTGATCAGCCGGGGCGCCGTCTCGTCGCCCTCCCGCGGGCCGTCCGCGTGCAGGGCCTCCAGCGCGGCCATGACCCGGCGGCGCGAGGACCGCACCTCCCCGTCCTGGTACAGCGCCAGGTAGGCGGCGGCGAGCACCGCGGCGGGTGATTCGCCGCCGCCCGGGACGAGGTCGGCGTGCGCCAGCCGCTGCGCCCGGTCGAGCAGCCCGGCCTGCCCGGCGAGGAACGCCGCGTCGCCCAGCCGCCGCGAGCGGTCCGCGTGGTTCTCGCTGAGCTCCGCGGCCCGGGTCAGCCAGGCCACGGCGGCCACCGCGCCGCCGCGCCGGGTCGCGGACTCGGCGGCCGCCTCCAGGTCGGCGGCGACCCGCTCGTCGGGGTCCAGCGTCGCGGCCGCCAGGTGGGTGGCGCGCCGTTCGAGGTCGTCGCGGTGGAAGCGGGCGAGCGTCGCGTGCGCCGCGCGGCGCTCGTTGGGGGTCGCCAGCTGGACGACGGTCGAGCGCACCAGGGGGTGGCGGAAGACGAAGTCGCCGCTGATCGGGTCGATGTCCAGCAGGCCGCGGACGGCCGCCTCGTCGGCGTCGGCCATCCGGTAGCGGGCGCCGCGGGCGTGCCCCGCGGCGGGCCCGGCCGTCACACCGTCCAGCGCCCCGCGCAGCAGTTCCGTGCGCACCGCCCCGTCCAGGGCCTCGATCCGGGTGCCGTAGACGTACTGGAGGCGGCGCGGCAGCGGGACGCCCGGGTAGTCCGGCCCCGCCTCGGCCCCGTGCGCCGGCCGGCCCCTCAGGTACGGCGGCAGCTCCAGCAGTGCCAGCGGGTTGCCCTGCGCCTCGTGCAGGACGACCCGGCGCAGCTGCGGGTCGAGGCCGGGGTGCCGCCGGTCCAGCAGCACACCGGCCTCCTCCTCCGACAGGGGGGCCACGGACAGTTCGGGCAGGGCCGCGGTGTCCAGCCGGGACGGGATGTCGGAGCGCAGCGCGACGAGCAGCTTCACCGAGCCGCCGCTGAGCCGGCGCCCGGCGAACCCGACCACCTCCGCGCTGGCGGTGTCGAACCACTGCCCGTCGTCGAGGACCAGCAACAGGGGCTGCTGCGAGGCGGCCAGGGACAGCAGGTCGAGCACCGCGATGGCGAGGGCCATCACCGACGGCGGCTTCTCCTGACTACGGCCGAACACGACGTCGAACACCCCGCGGTAGCCGTTGTCGAGCCGGCTGAGCTGGGGGAGCAGCGGGTGCAGCAGCTGGTGCAGGCCGGCGAACGGCAGGTCCGACTCGGCCTCGACACCGGTCGCCCGGATCACCCGGTGGCCCCGCTCGGCCGCCAGCCCGACGGTGTGGTCGAGGAGCGCGCTCTTGCCCACACCCGTCTCGCCCTTGAGTACCAGCGCCTGCCCCTGCGGTGATGTCACGAAGGACGACAGCACGTCCCCCTCGTACCGGCGGCCGACCATCGTGCGGACGGTCCTGACCGGCTGGTTCACGGGCTCTCCCTACGACTTCGGTTGCACACGGGAAGCCCAGCGGCTGCCGTGTCCTCCGGTCAGTTTCCCACGGGCGAGCAGGTGTTCCGATCACGTTTTCGGCCGAGGTGTGGGGCGGGATCTCGGTGGAGGTGTCGGTGGGGTGTCGGCGGAGGTGTCGGCCGGCCCGGCTCACACGTGGGTGTGACCGACGCGGGGCGCGGCGGCACACCCGTCATCTGACGGTTGCTCCCGCCGTCCGGGCCCGCCGAACGCCCCGGTCAGGCCGGCGGAGCGGAGGGTGACGTACGGAAACCGTGGGTCAAGTGACGGATGCCCCGGACCGGCCGGTGGCGGAAGAGTCGGGGGACGGCCGGAACGTCGGGGGACGGCCGGGACCAGGAGACCGGAACGAGGAAAGGGGAGCACCGCCATGAGCGGCGAAAGGCTCGGACACGGCGGCTGCCGCGAGGTGCCGAAGGGCGTCCACGCGCTCGCCCTGGACGTCCACCGGGTGCTGGGGCGGACGGCGCGCCAGCCGCTACGGGCGGAGTTCCGCTTCGACCCGGCCACCCCGGACCTCGTCACCCTCACCCTCACCCCGCCCCGCGGCCGCGCCGTCACCTGGCGCATCGGCCGCGGGCTGCTGCACCGCGGCCTCACCGAGCCCAGCGGCGAGGGCGACGTCCGGATCTGGCCGCTGCCCGGCGAGCGCGGCGCCCTGGCCTGGCTGCGCCTGGCCTCCCGGGAGACCGGCGCCGTCCTGGAACTGCCCGTCGGCGAACTGGCCGCGTGGTTCGAGGAGACCGACCGCCTCGTCCCGCCCGAGCGCGCCCGCGAGGCCGCCGAACGCGACTGGCAGGCCTTCCTCACGGAGCTGCGCACCGACCGGTGAGCCCGGCCGTGCGCGGCCCGGGGCGGACCCGGAAGCGGACTGTCGGTGCCGGGGCATAGCGTGTTCCACGTCGGCGGGCCGGAGCAGCCCCCGCGCCTCCATCTCCGTTGTCCGAAAGGGGCTTTCGCCGTGTCCGTCGCCGTGGAAGAGCAGGTCACCTACCTCGAACTGTCCGAGGACGAGGGGAGTGCGCACAAGTTCTACGAGGTGCGGCTCGCCGGGACGGTCGTGACGGTCCGGTACGGGCGGATCGGTGAGCCGGGGCAGAGCAAGGCCACCGGCTACCCGACCGCGGAGAAGGCGGCCTCGGCGGCGGCCAAGAAGGTCGGCGAGAAGGTCCGCAAGGGCTACGCGCCCGCCGTGCGGGGCGTGCGCCAGCGCCGCGCGGTGACCAGGCGCCAGATCGTCAGCAGCCGCTCCACCGCCCGTCAGGCGCCGCTGCTGTGGCGGTTCCGCTCCGGCTCGCCGGCCTTCGGGATCTTCGTCGGCGAGGAGCACGCCTGGGTCGGCAACGAGCGCGGCGACGTCTACACCCTCACCCACGACGGCGAGGTCACCGCCCGCTACGGCCTCCCGGACGGCGTCAAGTGCATCGTCGCCGACGACTGGTGGATCTACGCCGGCTGCGACGACGGCAAGGTGTACGACCTGGGCGGCAAGGTCCCGCGGGTCGCCTACGAGATAGCCCAGGACGTCGACATCTTCTGGCTCGACATCCACGACGGCGTGCTCGGCGTCGCCGACGAGCGCGGCGGACTGACCACGGTGGACCACGAGGACGAGTTCCAGTGGCGCCGCCAGGCCGACGGCCGCGACGGCTGGATGGTGCGCTGCGACGCCGACGGCGTCTACCACGGCCACTCGCGCGGCGTCGCCCGCTACGACAACCGCAGCGGCGACGCGCGCTGGCACACCCCCACCAAGGGCGAGGTGCTGTTCGGCTGGCAGGAGGCCGAGGAGGTGTTCGCCGGCACCGGGCGCGGCTGGGTGCACCGGCTGCGCAAGTCGGACGGCTCCGAGGTGGCCTCCTACCGCTGCGACGCCGCCGTCTTCTCCTGCGCGGCCTCCCCGGACGGCGAGTACGTGTTCGCCGGGGACAACCACTCCTCGGTGTACTGCTTCGCCGCCGACGGCACCCGGCTGTGGAAGCTCGCCACCGGCTGCGGCTCGGCGTACAGCATGCAGTACCGGGACGGCCGGCTCTACGTGGTCACCACCGACGGCTCGCTGGCCTGCCTGGACGCGAGCGAGCAGGCCGTCCGGGCCGCCGAGGACGGCACCCTGCCGAAGACCGCCGAGGTGAAGGGTGCCGGCTGGGAGCCCGTGCTGGCCGGTGCGGCGCTGGAGACGGTCGAGGTCACCGCGGTCGGGGCGGCCGGCGGCGGGATCGAGGTCGAGTGCGTCCAGGACGGCGCCCGGCTGCGGGTGCGGGTGGTCTCCCAGGGCTTCGACCCGACCTGGCGGGTGCAGTTCCCGAAGGACGTCCGGGTCGCCGGGGCGCGCTACCTGGTCGCCGAGGTGCGGGAGTCCGCCTCGGGCGGCTTCTACCGGGCCCACGGCGAGATCAAGCGCCTGCTCTGACCGGGTCCTCGGGCGGCCGCGGCCGGGGGGATCCGGCCGCCCGAGGATTCCTGTCCCGCCGAGGCGGGACCAGGTGAGGCGGGATCAGGCGAGGCGGAGCACCAGCTTGCCGGTGTTCTCGCCGCGGAACAGCATCTGGAAGGTCTCCGGGAAGTCGTCCACGGTGCCCTCCACCACCTGCTCCTTCACGGCGATCCGGCCGTCGCCGATCCAGCCCGCGATCTCGGCGGCGGCCTCCGCGTACCGGCGGGCGTAGTCGAACACCACGAAGCCCTCCATCCGGGCCCGGCGCACCAGCAGCGCCAGGTAGTTGGACGGGCCCTGGACGGCGCTCTCGTTGTTGTACTGGCTGATCGCGCCGCAGACCACCACCCGGGCGTGCAGGGCGAGCGAGGTCAGCGCGGCGTCCAGGACCGGACCGCCGACGTTGTCGAAGTAGACGTCGACGCCGTCGGGGGCGTGGGTGCGCAGCGCCTTGCGGACGTCCTCGGCGCGGTAGTCGATCGCCGCGTCGAAGCCCAGCTCCCCGGTGAGCAGCGCGCACTTCTCGGGGCCGCCGGCGATGCCGATCACCCGGCAGCCCTTCACCTTGGCGATCTGCCCGACCATGCTGCCGACCGCCCCGGCGGCGCCGGAGACGAGGACGGTCTCGCCCTCCTTGAGCGCCCCGACCTCCAGCAGCCCGAAGTACGCCGTCATGCCGGGCATCCCGAGGGCGCCGAGGTAGGTGGACAGCGGCGCGAGCGCGGGATCCACGGTGATCGCGCCCTTGCCGTCGGAGAGCGCGTACTCCTGCACCCCGAAGGCCCCGACCACGTGCTCCCCGACCGCGAACCGCGGGTGGTTCGACGCGACGACCTCGACCACCGAACCGGCCCGCATCACCTCGCCCAGCCCCACCGGCGGCAGGTACGAGGGCCGGTCGTCCAGCCACCCCCGCATCGCCGGGTCGAGCGACACGTACTTCGTCCGCCCCAGGAACTCCCCGTCCCCGGGCACCCCCACCGGCTCGCTCCCGTGCCCCCAGTCCTCCGCCCGGACCTCCCCGACCGGCCGACGGGCAAGGCGGATCTGACGGTTGACTGCGGTCATGACGTCTCCTGGTCACACATCGGGGCTCTGAAACCGAACGAGCCCCGATTCTAAGCAAGCGCTTATTCATCTGACCAGGGGCCTGCGCAGAGGAAAGAGCCGAGCGGAAGACCCGCGTATGCTGCGCTCCGTGGAGACGGAGATCATCGAGGGAGTGCCCACCCCGGTGGCGCACTCCTGGGCCCACCAGACCACGGTCGACCTGGTCCGGTTGCAGATCGGCCCGCGACAGCGCGAACTCGGTTTGCGCGCGGGCTCGGGAGACCTCGCCCTCCCGGGGACGGGGGACCGGTACGTGCCCGACCTGGCCGTCGTGCCGCGCGAACTGGCCAAGGCGAAGGGCGCCTTGCTGCCCGACCAGACGGTCCTCGTCGTCGAGGTCACCTCGCCCTCGAACGGCGACACCGACCGGACCGTGAAGCGCCGCCGGTACGCCCAGTTCGGTGCGCCGCTCTACCTGCTGGTGGACCGGCAGGAGCGGGCCTGCACGCTGTTCTCCCAACCCGGCACACTGGGTTACACCCGGGTCGAGGGGCCGCACCCGTTCGGGATCCCGGTGCGGCTTCCCGAGCCGTTCGAACTGGACCTGGACACCACCGAGTTCTGACGCCCCACGGGCCGTCCGGCTGCCGTGGTCGCGGTCAGCTCCCGTCGATCTCCCGGCTGTCGGACGCCCCGAGGGGGTGGCAGGTCCAGTCGATGCGGAGCGGGGTGTCACCGGCGAGGAGGACGGCGTCGACGGCGGAGTACTCCTCGCCCCACGAGCGCGCGTCGTGGCGCTGCCCGCCACGGGGCTCGGCCCGGACCTCCAGGGGCGGCCGGCTGTCGGCCGGCCGGTACGGGGACGGGTCCCAGCCCGGGGCGGTGAGCAGGCCGGGCCGGTCGGCGGTGGCCTCCAGCCGGGTGTAGAGCAGGCCGCCGACCCGCAGTGCCCCGCTGTGCCAGACCCGGATGCCGTCCTCCCCACCGCCCGGAGGCTCCAGCGGCGCGGGTTCGGCGACCAGCTCGGCCACCGTGGACGGGGTCACCGCGGCGTCGAGGAAGAGCCCCACCGACCGGGGCAGCAGGGAGTGGTGCACCACGAGCACCGGCCCGTTCCGCTGCGCCACCCGCCCGAACTGGCAGACCACGAACTGGACGCCGTACTCCGGGTCGTCGACGAGCCCGGGCAGCGCCAGCGTGCCGTACGGGCGCCCGGGCACGGTGAGGTAGACCAGCCACGGTGACACGGCCCCGCCGGCGGGCGGCACCGGGCGGTGTTCGAGGGCGAGCACGGTGAGCAGGCCGGCCGGGGTGTCCAGGAGGCCGCCGTGGCTGAGCCGGGTGCCGGGGGTGTCGACGAGTGTCTCGGGCGGGCGCAGCAGGGTGGGGCCGTCGGAGTGCATGGCCGCGAGGGTAGGCGACCTGTCGGCGCGGTCCCCGGCCGCCGCACCGACAGGTCAGCCGGTCAGCCCTCGCCGGGGGCCGCGGCGGGGTGGGCGTCGGCCGGCTGCCAGCCGAGCGCCGGTCCGAGGCGGGTGGCGAGGTCGGTGAGGATCTGGACGTAGTCCCGGTGCTCGAAGCTGAACGGCAGCGCGAAGGCGACCTCGTCGACCTCCCGGTACCCGGTGTGGGCGTGCAGCCGTTCGACGAGTTCCGGGGTGGTGCCGACCAGGTCCGGGGCGAACAGCAGCCGGGCCGGGCCCTGCGGCGCGAGGGTGCGCGGGGTGCGGGAGCGGGCGTACGCCTCGTACCTGGCGCGCTGTTCGGGGGTGGCGGTGTCGGTGGGGATGACCACCAGCCCCTGGGAGACCCGGGCCCGCTCGCCGTCGGGGTGGCGTTCGCGGTAGGCGCGGATCTGGGTGGCCTGGATCGCGCCGAAGTCCGGCTGCCCGTCCGGGGCCGAGGCCCCGTTCTCGCTCTCGTCCTTGACGACGCTGCTGGTGAGCAGGTTGAGCCCCTGCTCGCCGGCCCATCGGGCGGAGCGCAGGCTGCCGGCGCCGTACCAGAGCCGGTCGGCGAGGCCGGGGGAGTGCGGCTGGACGCGGCGGGAGTACACCTCGATGCCCTCGGTGCCGGCGAAGTCGGAGGCGTCCTCGCCGCGGACGAGGGCGAGCAGGCGTTCGGCGCGGCGGGGGCTGAAGTCCTCGGCCCCGGCGGTGTCGGGGTAGAGCGCGTCACGGACGTGCTCGTAGTGGGTGGGCGGGCCGACGCTGAAGCCGGGGTTGAGCCGGCCGCCGGACAGGACGTCCACGGTGGCGAGGTCCTCGGCGAGCCGCAGCGGGTTCTCCCAGCCGAGCGGGGTGACGGCGGTGCCGAGCTGGATGCGGCTGGTGCGCTGGGTGGCGGCGGCGAGGACGGCGACGGGGGAGGAGATCCCGTACTGGAGGTGGCGGTGGCGCAGCCAGGCGCTGTCGAAGCCGAGCTGCTCGCCGAGGGTGATGAGGTCGAGGGTGGACTCGTGGCCGCGGCGCGGGTCCGCCTCGTCGAAGAGCCCGATGGTGAGGAAGCCGAGCTTGCGCAGCGGGCGGGGGTGCGGCGACATGGTGGCGGCTCCGCGGGTGAGGCGGCCCCGGGGAGGGCCGGTCGACTGGTGCCCTCCGAACGTACGCACCGGTGCCCGGGGCCGACAAGATCGGCACGCGATCCGGCCACGGCGTCGCAACCGGCCGCAATCAGCCGCAACCGGCCGTAACGGGGCGCAACACGGCGCCACGGGTGCGGGGCCCGCCCACCCGGATGGACGCCCGGATGGACGCCCGGGCGGACGGTGCCCCGCGTCGGTCGGCCGTCAGCAGCTGCGCAGCTCCGGGCTTTGGTTGCGGATCTGGTTGTGCAGCGAGGTGAACTCGCGGTACGCCGCGCTGTCCTCGGCGCCGGGCCGGAAGGCGCCGACACGGTGGCAGTTGACGAAGGCGAGCTTCACGCCGAAGTGGTCCTCCAGGCTCCCCCGGATGGCGTTGCTGGCCAGCGCGCGCAGCAGCTGGGCCCGCTCCTCGTCGCTGGGCGTGGTGTTGTCGGTGGTGAACTCCTGGTCACCGGCGGCGAGTTCGGTGCTGAGCCCGGCGACGACCTGGTAGGCGTACGGGAGCGAGGCGCGGACGGTCTCGAGGAAGTCGGCCTCCTCGACGCGGCCCTCCCGGGCCTGGGCGAGGAGGGCGGGGGAGACGTCGAGCGACATGGGTGTCCTCTTTCGGGAGTGCAAAAGGGGGTACGGGGGTCCGGCTGCCGGTGGGCAGCGGTCAACGGCACGCAACGGCTATCGAAGATGAAAACCATTGCAAGAAAGACTCTCCCGGTCCCCATGACGCCCTGTCAAGCACCGCCCCCCGAAGGGCTGACGGCCGCCGGCTCCGGCAGCCGGCGCACCTTGATGACGAGCGCCGCGATGACGACGGCCAGCGCCGCGAAGACCAGGCCCAGCTGGAAGGCGCTGGAGATGCCGTGCACCAGCACCTGCGAGGAGTACGGCTGCGGGAGCTGTCCGGTCGCCTTGAAGCGCAGGGCCTCCTGCGGGGTGGCCTGCTGGAGGAACTTCCCGGCCTGCTGCCGGGCCTCGTCGCGGCTCGCCGTGCCGTACACCGTGACCAGGATCGACAGGCCCAGCGAACCGCCCACCTGCTGGGTGGTGTTGAGCATGCCGGTGGCGGCGCCCGTCTCGTGCGGGGCGACCTTGGAGACGGCGGTGAGCATCACCGGCACGAAGATCGAGCCCATGCCGAAGCCGAACAGCAGGGTCGGGCCTAGGATGCCGCCGACATAGCTGCTGTTGATGTCGATCCGGCTCGCCCAGGCGACTCCGGTGAGCACCAGGACCGAGCCGGTGACCAGGAACGGCTTGGGGCCCCACCGCAGTTGGTTGCGGGCGGCGAACTGGGCGGCGCCGATGATGGCCGCGCTGATCGGCAGGAAGGCGAACCCGGCCCGCAGTGGGCTGAAGCCGAGGATCTCCTGCACGAACAGGGTGATGAAGAAGAAGATGCTGAACATCGCCGCGGCCACGCAGAGCATCAGCCCGTACGCGCCGGAGCGGTTGCGGTCGCGGAACAGGTGCAGCGGGGTGATCGGCTGCGGCACGCGCCGCTCGTTGAGCAGGAAGGCGGCCAGCAGGACGACGGCGAGGCTGAACGCGGTCAGTGTCACCTGGTCCGTCCAGCCGTGCTCGGAGGCGCGGATGAAGCCGTACACCAGCGAGACCATGCCGGCCGTGGCGGTGAACGCGCCGGTCAGGTCGAAGCGGCCGGGGTGGCGTTCGGACTCGTTGATGTAGAGCGGTGCCAGCAGCGCGATCGCGATGCCGATCGGCACATTGACGAAGAACACCCAGCGCCAGGAGAGCCAGGACGTCAGCATGCCGCCGAGCAGCAGCCCGATCGCGCCGCCCGCGCCCGCGACGGCCGAGAACACGCCGAAGGCCCGGTTGCGGTCCGGTCCTTCCTTGAAGTTGGTGGCGATCAGCGCGAGCGCGGTCGGCGAGGCGATGGCGCCGCCCAGCCCCTGCAGGGCCCGCGCGGCCAGCAGCCAGGCGGAGGAGGTCGCGAACCCGCCGAGCAGCGAGGCCAGGCTGAAGACCAGGACGCCGACGACGAACACCCGCCGCCGGCCGAGGATGTCGCCGGCCCGGCCGCCGAGCAGCAGCAGCCCGCCGAAGGTCAGGGTGTAGGCGTTGATGACCCAGGACAGGTCGGTGGTGTTGAACTTCAGCGCCTGCTGGATGTGCGGCAGCGCGATGTTCACGATCGTGATGTCCAGGACGACCATCAGCTGGGTGGCCGCGATGACGGTGAGGGCTATCCCTGGGTGCTGGCCCCGACGTGCGGTCGCGGGCGGAGCCGTGGCCAGGGCACGCGAGGTGGCCATGGCAGGTTCCCCAATGGCTCGGGAGCGAACGACGGGAGGGGGACGGATTCGTTCACCTCCACCGACAGTAGCCCTGGGAGATAGGGAACACAACCGTTCATTACGGAAATGCCCGTGCTTTCCGGTCCCGGTGTTCCCGGGGTCAGCCGGATGCGGGCCGCAGGTTGTTGATGAGCTGGCCGAGGGCGAACTCGAAGCGGTCGGGTCCGGTGCCGGAGATCAGCTCGGCGGCGTGGCGTCGCGTCTGCGGGAATTCCTCGGCGGGCAGCGCGGTGAAGCGGTCCAGCAACTCCTCGTGGCTGAGCACCCATTCCTGGTCCTGGTGCCGGCGCCGTTGCCGGACCAGTGACTGCTCCAGTGCGTAGGCGCTGACGTAGAGGGACAGCGCGTCGCGGGCCCATCCGGCCGTCCTCGGTTCGACGCCGCCCGCGAGCAGGATCGCCAGGATCCCTTCGCCGACCCGCAGCGTTTCCAGGTGGGTCGGCACCATGGCCAGCGCGGCGCGTGAGACTCCGGGGTATTCCAGGTACAGGTCGCGGATCTGGGTGTACACCCCGACCAGCTGCTCGCGCCAGGCGGCCGGGTCCGGTGCGGGGAGGACGACCTCGGAGTAGAGCCTGCCGATCAGCAGGTCGTCGAGGTCGTCCTTGTTGACGATGTGCGCGTACAGCGACGACGGTCCGGTGCCGAGCACGGCGGCGACCCGGCGGATGGTCAGCGCGTCATAGCCCTCGGTGGCGACGACTTCCAGGGCGGCGTCGGTGATCCGTTCGACGGTGATCGGCTTCTTGCGCGGTGCCGGCGCGGCGACCTCCGCTGCGGGTCGGGCGTGGCGGGCTGCGCGGCGCTGGCGGGGATCGGCGGACATGCCGACCACCCTACCTTGACACGATCTAAGTTCGTTCCGTAGAACTTAGATCGTCAGAACGAACTAAGTTCGTATCGATCTCGCGGAGGTGTGTGATGCGGGTTTCCGTCGTCGGAGCCGGTCTGGGAGGTCTGGCTCTCGCGCAGGGTCTGCGTGGTGCCGGGATCGAGGCCGACGTGTTCGAGCGCGACCCGGGGATCGCCGCACGGTTCCAGGGCTACCGGCTCGTGCTGAACCGGACCGGCTTCCAGGCGGTGCGCGACTGCCTGCCGACGCGCTGGCACCCGCTGCTGGACGAGATCGTCATGGAGGCCTCCGCCGAGCAGCTGATCCTGGACCCGAGGCTGAACGAGATCGGCAGGCTCGGCGCGGGCCGGACCGGCCTCGTGGTCGACCGGCAGGTGCTGCGACACCTGTTGCTGACCGGCCTGACCGTGCACACCGACGCCGCGTTGACCGGCTACGAGGTGACGGCCGACGGCACGGTCCGAGCCCGGTTCGACCGCCGCGACCCGGCCACCGCCGACCTGCTCGTCGGCGCGGACGGCGTCACCTCCGCCGTCCGCGCGGTCCTCTCGCCGCAGACCACCCCGACCGACACCGGCGTCCGGTTCGTCATCGGCCGCACCCCGCTGACCGAGGAGTTCGCCGGCCTGTCCAAGGCCTACGGCTCGAAGATCACCGGCGACGGCGTCAGCCTGCTGCTCGGCGCGATGCGCTTCCGCACCCCGCCGAAGCAGGCCGCCGAACAGCTGGCCCCCGACGTCACGCTGCCCGACATCGGCGACTACGTACGCTGGGCCATGATCCTCCCGCCCAACGGCTCACCGGAGAACCTGACCGCGCAGGACGCCGTGCTGTCCAGGACGGAAGGCTGGCACCCGCAACTGCGCGCGCTGATCGAGCAGGCCGACCCGGACAACAGCACACTGCTGTCCATCCGGGTGGTCAAGCCCGGCCGGCGCTGGGCGCCCGGCCCGGTCACGCTCCTCGGCGACGCGATCCACGCCACCTCCCCGACCGGCGGCAACGGCGCCAACACCGCGCTGCGCGACGCCGACCTGCTGCGCCGCCGCCTGATCGAGGCCGACGAAGGCCGCCGGGATCTGCCCGGCGCGGTCGACGACTACGAGCGGCAGATGTTCGAGTACGGCGCCGAGGCCGTGCGCAGCAGCCTTGAGAAGCTGCCCGCCTTCGCCCCCGAAGCGAAGCTGTCCTGAGGCCGACACTCCGCGTGGGCGGCGGTGCGTCCACCAACCGGGGCCGTGGCCTCAGAGTTCGCGGATCTCACGCCTGGTCAGCGCGTACCCGAACGCGCCCAGCAGGCAGAGTCCGGTCGTCGCGAACACCCCCCGGCTCCCGAACGCGTCCACCGCCGCGCCGGCCGCGATCACCGAGAGCGGGAAGACACCCAGGCCGCAGAAGGTGATGGCCGCCATGACCCGGGCCAGCAGCGCGGGCGGGGTGCTCTTCTGCACGCCGGTGACGACCAGGACGTTGGTCACCGTGCTGGCGCCGCCGGCCACGGCGAGCAGCAGCACGGCGCCGACGAGACCGGTGAACGGCACCAGGCCGATCGCCGCCCCCATGACCAGGCCGGAGCGCATCGCCGTACGGCCCCGTGAGCGGACCTCGGTGAGACCGGCCGCGAACAGGCCGCCGACCAGCGCGCCGCCGGTGAACGCGGCCAGCAGCACGCCCAGGCCGACGGCGCCGGCGGCGAATCCCTGGGTGGCCAGGGTCGGCAGGGCGACCCGGGTGGCGCCGCCGACCGTCAGGTTCGCGATCACCGTCACCGTGAGTACCGCGCGCAGCAGCGGCGACTCCCGCAGCAGGCCGCGGAAGTTCCTGGGTACGGAGGCACGTTCGGAGACCGGGTTGGGCGGTGCGACGGGGCTGCCGCGCCCGATCAACAACAGCGTCGCCGTCGACACGGCGAAGGTCGCCGCGTCCAGGCCCAGTGCGGCGGCGGGGTCCAGCCAGGCGACCAGCGGGCCGGCCGCCGCCGGACCGAGCAAGCCCGCTCCGAAGGTGACCGTGCTGTTCAGCGCGTTGCCCGCGTGCAGGTCCTCGGCGGGCAGCAGGGTCGGGGTGATCGCCCAGGCGGCCGGCAGGAACACCCCCGCGCCGAGGCCGACCAGCAGGGCGAGCCCGCCGATCAGCCAGAAGTCGGCCGTCCCGCCGGCGGCGACCGCGCAGAGCCCGGCGGTGGCGAGCAGCCGGCCGAGGTCGGCGGCGAGCATCACCCGCCGGGCGCCGTACCGGTCGGCGAGGATCCCGCCGAGCGGGGTGGCGGCCAGCCGGCCCGCGCCGTAGGCGGCGATCACCAGGCTCAGCTGGCGGGCGCCTCCGCCGAGGGAGTAGACCAGCAGCGGCAGGGCGACCACCTGGAACGCGTTGCCGAACTCCGAGGTGGCCTGCCCGATCACCAGCAGCCGGTAGCCGCGCGAACGCAGCGGGGCGACGCCGATCCGGGGGCGGAACCGCAACAGCCCCGCCGCGCGGCCCGCCCGGGGGCTGTCCGTCCTCGCGTCGCCCGCGTCGCCCACCCCCGCGCCGCCCGATCCCGCGCCGCCCACCCCCGTGCTGCTAGCCATGGAGCGAGACCGGCAGCGACTCCAGGCCGCGCAGCATGATCGTGTTGCGCCAGGGCAGGGTCTCCTCGGCGGCGGCCAGTTCGATCCGCGAGAAGCGTTCCAGCAGGCCGGTCAGCGCGACCTCGCTCTCCAGCTTGCCGAGGAAGGAGCCGAGGCACCGGTGCAGGCCCTGCCCGAAGGCCAGGTGGCCCGGATCGCCGCGGTCCAGGATCAGGCGGTCGGGTTCGGTGAAGCGTGCCGGGTCCCGGTTGGCCGCGCCGAGCGAGAGCAGCACCAGTTCGTCCGCCGGGATCTCGACGTCGTCGACCATCACGTCGGCGTTGGTGAACCGCAGCGTGGCCATGCTCACCGGGGACTCGTAGCGCAGGAACTCGTCGATCGCGACCGGCATCGCCGCCGGGTTGGCGCGCAGCCAGGTGAGCTGGTCGGGGTGGTGGAGCAGGGCCAGGGTGGCGGTGCCGAGCAGGTTGACGGTGGTCTCGTGGCCGCCGATCAGCAGCAGGAAGACCATCGAGAACACCTCCTGCTCGGTGAGTTCACCGGCGTCGCAGGCCTGGACCAGGTCGGTGAGGATGTCCGTGCTCGGCGTCGCCCGCCGGGCCGTCATCAACTCCCTGAGGTAGTCGTTGAGTTCGGCGGTGGCCTGGCCGAAGGTCATCTCGCCGCCCTGGGTGAGGATCGCCGTCGACCAGGTGCGGAAGGCCCGCATGTCCTCCGGGGGGAAGCCCAGCAGCTCGCAGATGATCATGATCGGCAGCGGGAAGGCGAAGTCCGTCACCAGGTCGGCGCTCTCCCGTCCTCGCAGCCCGTCCAGCAGGCCGTCGGCGATGCGCTCGACCAGCGGCCGCATCAGGTCGACCCGTCGGCGGGTGAAGACGCCCTGGATCAGGCGGCGCAGCCGGGTGTGGTCCGGCGGGTCGCTGTTGAGCATGTGGACGACCTCCGAGCCGAGCGTCAGGCCGGCGCCCCGTCCGCTCGCGATGGCCTGGCTGCGGCGGACGTCCTGCCCGAAGCGCGGGTCCATCAGCGCGGCCCGGACGTCCTCGTAGCGCGTCACCAGGTAGACCGGCAGGCCCTCGCCGAACTCCACGGTGGAGACCGCGCCGGCCTCCCGGATCCGGGCGAGCGTGGGGTAGGGGTCGCGGATGAAGGCGGACATCCGCGCGGCGGCGTCGTCGACCGCGGTGCTCATGGTTCCCTCCTCGGGCTCGAAACTCTCACGGCTGCACGGCCACCCGACCGGGCGGCTACGCGGCCACGCGGCTACACCGTCAGCGACGGGAAGGGCCAGCGGCGCACCCGCATGGGCAGGAACCACGCGCGGCCGGCCTGTTCGGCGATCAGGCCGGCCTCGGCGAGGTCCCGGTGGACGGCGTCCGGCAGCAGGCCGACCTCGACGCCCTCGGCCAGCGCGTCCAGCTGCGCCAGGTGGCCCGGCTCGTCGACGGTGAACAGTTCCAGCGTCCCGAACCGGCGGTCGCGCACCTCGACGAAGTTGGGGCCGCGCCGGAAGACGCACTTGCTCGGGAAGTACGTGGCGCGCCAGTCGGCGAGGACGTCCTCCGTGCCGCCGCCGGTCAACCGCTCCGGCGGGTACAGGTGGTGGAACCGGCGCCGGGCCGCGCAGCCGTCCGTGCAGACCGCTCGCCAGAGCACGGCCAGCCCCTGCCCGGTCGCCTCGCGCAGCAGCATCAGCGCCCGCGCGGACGCCGCCGGCGCGTCCGCGCAGAGCCGCACCGGCTCGGTCAGCCGCAGGCAGCGGACCCCGGCGCGGTGCAGCTCGGTGACCTCCGTCTGCGCCGGGCCGGGCAGGGTGCGGCGACCGAGCGCGTAGTCCGGCAACTCCCGTGCCGCGGGGTCGTAGTCGAGCCAGAGCTCGACCTCGGGGCCGGCCGCGCGCCAGGCGGCGGCACCGGTCCGTTCAGCCGATCGGGACGGCATCGGGCACCTCCTCGGTGCGGGGACGGGCGGCGGCCGGGCCGTGCCGGTGCTGCATCCGCATCAGCACCTGGTTGTCGGACTCGACGGCGACCTGCAGGTAGCTGTCCCCGTCGTGGAACAGCAGGCCCAGCGCGGTGAAACGCTCCAGCACCGGCTCGACCGCCGCCGCGCCGCCGGGGACCTTGGCGGCCAGCGCGGCGGTCGAGCGGGGCTGGGCCAGCAGCCGGAAGGCGGCGAGCTCCGCCGGACCGGTCAGCTCGACCACCCGCCAGTCGTACCCGGGGCGGGTGTTGACGAGTACGATCCGTCCGCCCGCGTCCCGGTAGCTGAGCCGGCTGTCGGGGAACCGCGCGAGCCAGGTGTCCACGGCGGTGCTCAGCCGCTCCGCGAGGTCGCCGCCGATCCCGCGCGGTGGCGCGGTGAACACGTAGGCCAGTTCGTTCAGTTCGCTCTCCGGCAGGCGGTAGGTCGCGCGGTACTGGAAGGCAGGCCGGGTGATCGCGAAGCCCAGCTCGGGGCGGTCGAAGTACGGGCTGAACCGCTCGATCGCGATCCGGCCCGCTCCGGTCGGCGGGTCCAGGTGGTGCAGCACGGGCAGTTGGCGGATCACCGACTCGTAGTCGGCGGGCTGCTCGCCCGGGAAGCCGTAGAGGTAGTTCCACGTCACCGAGACCCCGGCGCTCTGGGCGTCCCGCAGCGCGCGGACGTTCTGGCAGCCGGTGACCCCCTTGTCCATGATCCGCAGCACCCGGGTGCTCAGACTCTCGATGCCGGGCTGCACCTGGGCCGCGCCCGAGTCGCCGAGGAGCTGGAACTGGTGGCGGCGCAGGTTGGCCTTGATCTCGAAGTGCAGCCGCAGATCGACCGGGAGCTCGGCCAGCGACTTCAGGACGGTGTCGAAGTAGCCCATGTCCAGGATGTTGTCGACCACGTAGACGTCCAGCAGCTGGTGGCGTTCGACGAGCGTGAGCACCTCGGCGAGGAAGTCCGCGGGCGGCTTGGAGCGGAACTCCATCGAGGAGCCGTTGAGCCCGCAGAAGGTGCAGTGGTGCTTCTCGCCCCACCAGCAGCCGCGGGAGCCTTCGAGGACGAGTTTGGGATCGACCCAGCCGGCCGCGACGGAGGCGTCGAGCCGCTCGAAGAAGCCGTCGTAGCGTGGCGCGAGGATCGCCGCTGGCGGCAGCGGACGTGTCGTCATAACGTTGGCCGTCGACGTGCCGGAGCCGTCGCGCCAGCACAGCCCGGGGACGGCGGAGAGGTCGCCGCCTTCCAGGAGGCCCGCCAGGAGCGCCGGGAAGGCGGCCTCGCCCTCGCCGCGCACCACGAAGTCCAGGAAGGGGAAGTTGCGGTGCAGCGCGGCGCCCTGCGGGCCGTCGCAGTTCGCGCCGCCGAACACCGTGCGCACCTGCGGGCACCGCTGCTTGAGCAGCCTGGCGGCGGCGAGGCTCGCGGTGTTCTGCTGGAAGGTGGTGGTGAAGCCGACCAGGTCCGGCGGGTCGGCGGCGAGCTCCTCGACCAGGCGGGCGATGAACACGGGGGCGAGCGCGCGGGTGGCCCGGGTCAGTGCGATCTCCTGCTCGCTCGCACCGCTGGTGGCCAGGTACGCGAAGTAGCCCGCGAACCCGGCGTCGGTGCCAGCGTCCGCGTCGCCCTCGCCGTCACTGCCGTCGCCGTCACTGCCTCCGTCGTCGCCGTACAGCGCACCGGCGAACGCCCAGTCGCCCGCGCCCTGGAAGTAGGACTTCTCGGAGAAGTACTGGTAGTCGTCCACGCCGAAGCCCGCGGTCTCGGCCGCCCAGTCCACGAAGTCCAGGTTGGCGTACCGCACGTCGACCTGATGGCCGGCGCGTTCGGCGGCGGTGTGCAGGATCCCGAGCGCCAGCGACGGCACGTCGATCGCGCCCCAGGGCATGTGCAGCAGGACGATACGCATGGTGGCCACTTCTGTCGTTCGCCGGCGGTCGGTTGGTGTTCGCGGTTCGGTCGGAGAGGTGTCGCTCCGGGGTGCCGAGGGCGCCCCGGAGCGACGGCGGGTCACTTCTTCGCTTCCGGCTTCGGCTTCGGCTGCCCCTTGAGGGCGGGCGCGACCGGTGCGGCCTTTGTGATGTCGAGCGCGAAGTTCTGGACGATCACGGCGCCCCGGTCACGCTCCGGGGTGCTGATCGGGTCGCTCTGAATGCTGCGTCGCTTCATGGCTGTTCACCTCCTTCCAGCGGATCGGCGGGTGCCTCGGGGCGGTCGCCCCGAGGTGTCCGGGGGAGCGGCGCCGGCCAGGCGTGTCCGGCGAACCGGACCATCGCGGCCAGCACCGATCGGTGGTCGGCGGTACGGCGGCTGTAGTGGCCGCCGTCCACCCAGAGCAGCTCGTGCGGCACCGCCAGCCGGCGCAGGTCGTCGGCGTAGCCGGCCACCTGCTCGGGCGGGCAGCGCTCGTCGGTCCGCGAGGCGACCAGCAGGACGGGCGAGCGGACCTGGCGCACGTACGCTCGCGGGTCGGCGGCGCGGTAGCGCTCGGGGACCTCGTCCGGGGTCCCGCCGAAGAGCTGCCGGTCGAGCTCGCGCAGTGCGGGGGTGGTGGTGCGGTAGACGGCGGGGTAGTCCGCGATCGGCTGGGCGGCCATGCCGAGTGACCACAAGTCCGGCTGTGCGCCCAGCGCCAGCAGGGTCAGGTAGCCGCCCCACGAGAACCCGCAGAGGCCGGTGCGCTCCGCGAGCGCCGTACCGTCGGCGACCAGCTCCGCGCGGACGGCGGCCAGGTCCTCGATCTGGGCCAGCCCGACCCGGTGGCCGTACTCGTGCTGCCAGCGGGCGCCGTAACCGGTGGAGCCGCGGTAGTTGGTGCGCACCACCGCGTAGCCCTGGTCCACCAGGGCGTTCACCCGGGGGTCGTAGGAGTCACGGTCGTGGGTGGCGGGGCCGCCGTGGACCAGGAAGAGGGTCGGCCACGGGCCCTGGCCGGCCGGGGTGCTGACGAAGCTGTGGATCGGCCCGTACGGTCGGGGCGTCCAGCGCCGGCTGCGGGAGATGTCGCCCCGGTCCGCTTCGAGGTCGGGCGCCACCGAGGTGCCGGGGCGCAGGACCAGCAGGCGGGGCGGTGTCGACTCCCGGCTCCAGACGCAGTGCAGGGTGCCGTCCGGGGCGCACGACAGGTCGTGGATCGTGCCACCGGGCGTGCTGATCTCCTGGGCGGGAGGACTCTGCTCCGACGGATCGTGCCCCGCCGGTCGTCGGCCGACCGTTCCCGGCCCCGCGGTCCCTTGCCTTTTCGGAGCCCGCCCCGCCGCCGGGTCGAGGTCGGCGAGGAGCAGCCGGCTCCGACCGGCCCGCTCGTGCTGGATCAGCACCCCGCGCGGCCCCTGGTACCAGCCGGCCGATATCTGCGAGTCGAAGGACAGCCCCGGGTACCCGGTCAGTCCCGCGCCCGCCCGCCAGGTCGCGACGGTGTACCGCTCGTCCTCCTCGACCACCACCAGCAGCTCCGGTTCGAGTGCGGCGAGCGGGTTGAACTCGATCGGCCAGAGCCGCCGTCGGCGGTGCCCGGCGAGCCGCAGTGGGCCCGCCGCCCGGGCGTCCGCGGGTAACAGGACCACCGCGTCGTCCCCGTCGGGCCGCCCGCCGAGGACGAGCAGCCGACCGTCCGGGGACAGGTCGGCCAGGCTCAGGTACCCGGGGGCCGAACCGATCAGCCGCGCCTCGCCCCCGGGCGGGCCGAGGTAGCAGTGCGAGCCGCCGTCGACCCCGACCACCACCGCGGCGAGCGCGCCCGTCCGGTCGAAGGCGACGCCGTACGCCCGCCCGCGCGGCACGCCGTGCAGCGCCTCACCGCCCGAGCCGCCCGAGCCGCCCGCGAACGGCTCGCGCCGCCACCGGCCCTCCCCGGCACCGTCGGCGTCGAACCACCAGATGGCGTCGCCGTCCGGCTCGATCTCGCTGAGGTGGACGCCCTCGGGCCGGTCGGTGACCACCCGGCGCCGCCCGGTCCCCAGGTCCCAGGCCACCGCCTGCCAGCGCTCGTCGACGAGCCGCGTCTCGACCGCGCGGTCGCCCGCCAGCGCGGCGAAACCGGGGGACTGGAACGCCTGCGTCACGGGCCCGGCCCTTCCGGCTCGATGGGGGGAACAGAGCGCGCTGAACGTCCCGAGACCGGCGAACCGGTGTGAAGAACCGGTGAACCGGCGTGAAGAAAAGGCCACTTGTGGAGGAGTGCGGCCACTCTAGGGGGGTGTCGTGGCCACGAACAGACCTTTCGCACGGTTGGCCGAAAAGGCTGCGTCCTACGGCCCGACGTCGGCCCGTGCGGGGAGCCGGGTCCGGAAGGTGGTTGCCCCGGGGGTGTCGAGGACGGTGAGGGTCCCGCCGTGGACGGTGGCGATGTCGCGGGCGATCGGGAGGCCGAGGCCGGTGCCGCCGTCGTCGCGGCTGCGGGCGTCGTCGAGGCGGGCGAAGCGCTCGAAGATCTTCTCCCGGTCGGCGGGGTCGATCGGGGGGCCGTCGTTGGCGACGTCGAGGAGGGCCTGCCCGGTGGCCCGGTCGAGGCGGAGGGTCACGGTGACGCGGTGTCCGGCGTGGCGTTGGGCGTTGTCGAGCAGGTTGGTCAGCAGGCGGCCCAGCCACAGGGGGTTCCCGTGGACGGCGACCGGCGCGGGTGCGTGGACGGTGACCGGGTGGGGCTCGTGGCCGCGGGCCGCGACGGTGGCGCGGACGAGGTCGGTGAGGTCGACGGGTTCGTGGGGCCAGTCGTGGCCCGTGGCGTCGAGGCGGGCGAGCAGCAGGAGGTCGGTGGCGAGGGTCTGGAGCCGTTCGGTGTCCTCCAGGGCGCCGGCCACCAGGCCGCCGCGGACGTCCGGGTCGGGGTGGGTGCGGGCGACTTCGAGCTGGGTGCGCAGGACGGTGAGGGGGCTGCGCAGTTCGTGGGAGGCGTCGGCGATGAAGCGGCGTTGGCGGGCCCCGGCGGCCTCCAGCCGTTCGAGCATGGCGTTCATGGTGCCCGCGAGGCGGGCGATCTCGTCGTCGCTGCGGGGTTCGGGGACGCGGCGGTCCAGGTCGCGGTCGCCGATGGCGGCCACCTCGGCGCGGATGGCTTCCACCGGGCGGAGGGCCCGGCCGGTCGCGCGCCAGGTGAGGGCGCCGACGGTGAGCAGCAGGACGGCGCTCAGGGCGGCGAGCGCGGCGGTGGTGAGGTCCTCGGCGGCGTCGACGGTGCGCAGCGACGCGCCGACGTGGATGGTGACGGGGCCGGTGGGGGTGGCGGCGGTGACCGTGGTGACGCGCTGGTGGTGCTCGTCGCCCAGGGCGCCGAGGTTGAAGGTGGTGTGGCCGTCCCGGCGGTGGGCGGGTGTGAGGGGGGAGTGGCCGGCGAGGTTCTGGCTGGCGGCGACGACCCGGCCGTTCGCGTCCACGACCTGGATGAAGTCGGTGCCGTGGTCGAGCGGGAGCGGGCTGGCGAGGTGTCCGTCGGTGGCGAGCCGGGCGACGGCCAGGGCCTGTTCGCGGGCGCCGGTTTCGACGGTGCGTTCCAGGTTGGCGCGCAGCAGGAGGACGACGGCGGCCGAGGCGACGGCGAGGACCACGGCGACGCTGAGGCAGGCGGCGAGGGTGGTGCGGGCGCGGACCGAGCGCGGGGTCAGCCGGTCGGCGAGGGCCGCGAGACGCGGGTGCCGGTCGAGGCGGCGGTGGGCGGCCGCGCGGACGCGGGCGGCGAGGCGGGCGAGGGGGCGGCCGGGGACGCTGGCGAGCGGGCGGCCGAGGGTACGGCCGGGGGTGCGGTCAGCCACCGTCGGCCGCCAGCCGGTAGCCGGCGCCGCGCACGGTCTGCACCGCCGCCCGCCCGTAGGGGGTGTCGATCTTGCGGCGCAGGGCGCTGACGTGGACCTCGACGGTGTTGGGGTCGCTGTCGAGGGCGCTGTCCCAGACCGCGTCGAGGATCTCGCGCTTGGAGACGGCTTCGCCGGCCCGGCGGGCGAGGTGGTCGAGGATGGCGAACTCGCGGGGTGTGAGGGCGATGGCGGTGCCCCCCCGGGTGCAGGTGCGGGCGGCGGAGTCGACGACGAGGTCGCCCAGGACGGTGCGCCTGGGCGCGCGGCTGCCGATGCGGCGGGCGAGCGCCTTGAGGCGGGCGACGAGGACGACGAAGGAGAACGGCTTGGACAGGTAGTCGTCGGCGCCGGTGTCCAGTGCCTCGGCCTCGTCCCATTCGCCGTCCTTGGCGGTGAGCATCAGGATGCCGACGTCGCTGCCCGAGGCCCGCAGGCGTGAGCACACCCGGTAGCCGTTCAGGCCGGGCAGCATGATGTCGAGGACGACCACGTCGTAGGCGTGGTCCGTGGCCTTCGCCAGGCCGGTCAGCCCGTCGTGGGCCAGGTCGACGGTGAAGCCCTCCGCGGCCAGCCCGAGCTGAAGGGCTTGGGCCAGCCGACGTTCGTCCTCCACCACCAGTACGCGCATACCCACCAGGGTGGCAGGTCCCGGCGGCGGGGAGCTGAAGACCCCTTCAGGTCTTCAGCCGATCTTCAGCAACGCCCGGACATGCTGAGGCCATCGCCCGGGAACGGTCCCGGGCCGTTCGAGGAGAGGGGTGGGTACCGTGAGCGAGCCCATGGAGGCCGGGGAGCCGCTGGAGCCGCAGAAGGCCTCGGGCCGGACGCGTACGGGGCTGGGGCGGGCCGGGCGCTGGGTGCGCCGGCGCTCCGGGCGCTGGGTCGCGGTCGGCGCGGCGGTGGTCGTGCTCGGGGGCGGCGCCGTGGCGGTGGCGGTTCACCATCACGAGGGCGAGGGCCACGGTGACCGCAAGCTCGCGGGTGAGCGCGAGCGGCCCGACGGCCGGGACGGCAGGGACGGCCATGAGCGTGGTGCACACCACC
Source organism: Kitasatospora xanthocidica (assembly GCF_014656195.1). Lineage (GTDB taxonomy): Bacteria > Actinomycetota > Actinomycetes > Streptomycetales > Streptomycetaceae > Kitasatospora > Kitasatospora xanthocidica. The sequence goes on from NZ_BNBY01000023.1 coordinate 27,016, forward strand.
GAGGCGGCAACGGAGAGCACGGGCAGGGTACGCACGGCGCGCCGGCGCCGCTGCCGGCGACCGGTGCGGGCGACGCGGTGGCCAAGGCCTCCTCGGCGGTGCCCGGCGGCAAGGTGGAGTCGCTGTCCCCGGCCACCGAGCAGGGCGGCGGCCGCGCCTGGCAGGCCGTGGTCGTCGGTCCGGACGGTGTGCGACACCTGGTGACCGTCGACGGCACCGACGGCACGGTCACCGGCAACACCGTCCTGGGCGGTTGACCCACCCGTCCCGTCGGCGCGGCCCCGGGCCGCGCGTCATCGAAAGGAGCGCCGTCGTCTTGGGCGCCACGACAGTCCCCCAGCGGACGCATCCGGGTCAGGGCGCGTCCGCCGGGCCCGCCTGGAGCAAGGTCCCGCAGGTCACGGCGGTGTTCTGGGTGGTCAAGATCCTCACCACCGGGATGGGCGAGACCACCTCCGACTACCTGGCCCGGGTGCTGGGGCCGGTGCCGGCCGTCGGCTCGGCCGCCCTGCTGCTGGCGGCCGTGCTGTTCGTCCAGGCCCGTGCCCGCCGCTACGTCCCGGTCGTGTACTGGGCGGCGGTGGTCATGGTCAGCGTGTTCGGCACCATGGCGGCCGATGTCGCGCACGTCGCGCTCGGCGTGCCGTACGCCGTGTCCGCGGTGGCGTTCGCCGTAGCCCTCGCCCTGGTGTTCGTCCTGTGGCGGCGCACCGAGGGGACCCTCGCGGTGGAGACGGTCGCCGGCGGGCGCCGTGAGGTCTTCTACTGGTGCGCGGTGATGGCCACCTTCGCGCTCGGCACCGCCGTCGGTGACCTGACCGCGGCCACCCTGGGCTGGGGCTACCTGCCCTCCGGGCTGCTGTTCGCCGCGCTGATCGCGCTGCCGGCACTCGCCCACTGGCTGTCCGGCCTCTCGCCCGTCCTCACGTTCTGGTGGGCCTACGTCCTCACCCGGCCGCTGGGCGCCTGCTTCGCCGACTGGGCCGGGGTCAGCCACGAGCGCGGCGGCCTCGACCTCGGCACCGGCCCGGTCAGCCTCACGCTCGCCGTGGTCATCGTGGCGGCCGTGGTGTGGCTGACCACGGCCGAGCGCCGCGAACCCCGAGCATTGGCCTGAGGACCGCCCCTTCACCCGCCCGGCCAAGCCGCCCGGCCAACCGGCCCGGCCAACCCGCCACCCGTCCGACCCGCCACCCGTCCGACCCACCACCCGTCCGACCGATCCGCTCCCGCGAAAGGGCGCCGCACGCGATGAACCTGTCGTCGAGCCTTCTGGCCGTCAACCCGTTGGACGCGGGATCACTCCTCGGCGCGTTCGGCGCCCTCGGGATCGCCGTGGTGCTGTTCGCCGAGACCGGCCTGCTGGTCGGCTTCTTCCTGCCCGGCGACTCGCTGCTGTTCACGGCGGGCCTGCTGTGCACCACCGGCACCCACGGCGGCCCGCACCTGGACCTCGCCCAGGTCCTCGCCGCCTCGGCCGTCGGCGCCCTCGCCGGCGCCCAGGTCGGCTACCTGCTCGGCCGCCGCGGCGGCCGGGCCCTGCTCGCCCGCTCCCGCAACAAGCGCCTCCACGAGGGGGCGGCGCGGGCCGAGGAGATCCTGCACCGCTACGGGCACGCCAAGGCCGTCGTCCTGGCCCGCTTCGTCCCGGTGGTACGCACCGTCCTCAACCCGCTCGCGGGCGCGCTCGGCGTCAGCGCCCGCACCTTCACCCTCTGGCAGGTCGTCGGCGGCCTGGTCTGGACGTTCGGACTGGTCCTCGCCGGGTACGCGCTCGGCTCCTCCGTACCGAACGTCGACCACTACCTGCTGCCCATCGTCGCCGTCGTGGTCGTGGTGTCCCTGCTGCCGCTCGTCCTGGAACTGCTGCGCTCGCGCCGCCGGGACGGCAGGCGCTGACGGCCGGCGCCCTGGCACCCGCCCCCGAATACCCGCGTCGTCCACGCTCCGACCGTTACCAGCGTCCCTCACCTGCCGGTGGCCAGCCCTGCCCGGGGGCCTGCCGGCCGGGTGGAGTCGCCGCGGGCCGCAGGGGGGTGACCCGGGCGGTGTCCGAGGAGGTGCGGAGCGTCTGCGTCGCGGCGGGCAGTCGGGTGGCCGCGGGGGAGGGTACGGGGGCGTGGGCGGGGACCCGATCCAGGCGTAGGACGAAGTTCGGGTAGTCCAGCGGCTTGCCGGGGAAGTCCTGGTCGCTGCTGGTCAGCAACTGGCCGAGGACGCCGTCGCGTTCGAGGAGGGGACCGGGAATCACCCGCACGTTGGGTCGCCATCTGCGGTCCCACGGCAGGTACTCCAGCGACAGCGTCCAGCTCTCCTCGTCCACGGCCAGCGTGGCGCCCGGCCGGCCGGGGAGCACCCGGGTCCCGTAGGGGCCGCGGACGACCGCCCGTTGCTCGAAGTCGGAATTCCGCGTGAGCACGGTGATCCTCCACGGGCCGTGGAATGTGAGCATGGCCGCGTTCCTGACGTCGTCGCGCGCCGCCGACCGGCCCGCACCCGACCTGGTCCACGGCTCAGCACCGCAGGGGCGTTCACCCGGGCGGCGAGGAGGGCGGCGTGGACGGCCCGACGGCGGGCAGAGCCGGAGCCCGGGTGCGGGGGCGGCCCGGGGCGGATGCGAGGGTAGGCCTCGTGAACGAGACGATCATGGCAACCGCCCGCGAACGAGCCGCCCGGCACCGGCGCGCGTTCGACCTCCGCTTCGAGGCCTACTTCGCCGCCCTGCCCGAGCGCCTCGACACACCGCCGCTCAGCCGCTTCACCCCGCGCTGCCTGGAGCTGCTGCGGGACCTCTCGCTGCGCGGCGGCAAGCGGCTGCGGGTCGCCCTGCTGTACGAGGCCGCCCGGCTGGTGACCACCGACCCGGTGCCCGGCCTGGCGGAGGCCGCGCTGAGCATCGAACTGCTCCAGACGCACGGGCTCGTCCACGACGACATCATCGACGACGCGCCCGTACGCCGGGGCGGCCCCTCCACCTACTACGCCTACCGCGAGGAGTTCCCGGAGGCGGACCGCACCGCACTCGGCCTGGCCGTCCTGGCCGGGGACCTCGCCGCCTTCCTCGCGATGCGGGTCCTGCTGGAGGCGGACGTCCCGGCCGAGCTGCGCCAGGCGATGCTGGAGGTGCAGCTGAACGCCGGCGCCCAGACGGTCGCCGGCCAGATCGTCGACCTCGAACGCGACTTCCGTCCGCTCCCGGACGAGGAGTTCCTGCACACCGTCTGCGAGTACAAGTCCACCCGGTACTCCGTGCTCGCCCCGCTGCGGCTGGGGCTGCTGGCGGCCGGCGAGGACCTGGCCCGCCACGACGCACGGCTGCGCCGGTACGCGACGCTGGTCGGCATCGGCGGCCAGCTGCGCGACGACTACCTCGACCTGTTCGGGGACGAAGGCGCCACCGGGAAGTCCACCGGCGCCGACCTGCGTGCGGGGCGTCGCAGCTACGCCGTGACCGCTCTGCTGGCGGGCGCGGACGAGGCGCAGCGGGCCGTGGTGGAGTCCGCGCTCGGGGACCCGCACTGCCCCGCCGAGACGGTCGAGCGCGTCCGCGAGCTGGCCCGGCTGCTGGGCGTGGACGGGAAGCTCCGCTCGGACATGCGCCGCTGTGCCGAGGCGGCCCGTGCCGAAGCCGAGGGCTGGCGCCCGCACTGGCGCGCGGAGGCGGTGGCCTTCTTCGAGGGCCTGCCGCTGTCGAACGTGGTGCCGGGCGGGTGAGCGGGCGGGTGAGTGGGGGCCCGGGTTCCGAAGAGCCCTCGCGTCACCGAGGGGCCTTCGGCTTGCCCGGGCCGGGTCAGAGCTTGAACATCGCCGTGTACGGGTGGGCGATGCGTTCCTGTCGTGCGCCGAAGTCGACGAGTACCGCGATGTCGCCCTGACCCTCGACGCCGATGACCCGGCCGAGGCCGAATCCGTCATGGGTGACCCGGTCGCCGACGGCGAAGTGCTTGCGTGGTGGCTCCGCCGGTCTCTTGAAGGGGCTGGTGGGCAGGGGGCGGCGGCCTGCAGAATAATTTGTCATTCCCACCAGTATGCGCCCGGAAACGTCGGCGTGGGCCGCTCCGGCGCGGTCGAGACCGAGTCGGTACCGCATCACCCTTCCCGGGGATCCCGCGGCCCCCGAGGGTGCGGCGGCAGGCTCAAAGGGGCTGGTCCGCACGCGTGTTGACCGTCCTCCCGGACCGCTGCCGGCCGTCGCGGGGGGAGGCCCCGGAAAATCGGGGGTGAAGCGTCCCACCACGGCGGGCCGCGGCCTGCTACAGTCGACTTAGTTGCAGTAGTGGTTCCCATGAACTTTGTGTGCGCCTGCTGATGTATTGCAGGCGCATTTTTTGTTCCCCGGTTCTTCCGGTGGGCACTCCATGCGGTGACTCGAAGTTCGCACGGTGCGTGCTTCGGACAGCCTTGAAGGAGATATTTAATGGCTAATGGCACTGTGAAGTGGTTCAACTCGGAGAAGGGCTTCGGCTTCATCGAGCAGGAGGGTGGCGGCCCCGACGTCTTCGCCCACTACTCGAACATCAACGCCAACGGCTTCCGTGAGCTGCTCGAGGGCCAGAAGGTCGAGTTCGACGTCACGCAGGGCCAGAAGGGCCCGCAGGCGGAGAACATTCGCCCCCTGTAGTTCTGCTGTGAGGGCATCCGCCTGAGCAGTGAGGGGCCCGCACCGCGCATGCGCGGTGCGGGCCCTTCGGCATTCCCACGGCACCTCGCGATTTCCGCGACACCTCGCGGCCTGCGCCGACGCCCGGGCCGTGGGGCCTTTCTGCTGAACTAGACTCGGCACATGATCTTCATTGTCGTGAAATTCCAGGTCAAGCCCGAATACGCCGAGTCGTGGCCGGCCCTCGTGGAGGACTTCACGCGCGCGACCCGGGACGAGCCCGGCAACCTGTGGTTCGAGTGGTCGCGCAGCGTCGAGGACCCGCACACCTACGTCCTCACCGAGGCGTTCCAGGACGGTGCCGGTGAGGCGCACGTCACCTCGGACCACTTCCGGGCCGCGATGGAGACCATGCGTCCGCTGGTCGAGCGCGCGCCGCAGATCGTGAGCACCGTCATCGAGGGCGCCGACGGGTGGTCCAAGATGGGCGAGCTCGGTCTCGACTGAGCGCCGACGGCGCCGACGAGCGCCGACGAGGACCGGACGAACCGGCGTGACGGGGTTCCCGTCACGCCGGTTCGGCTTCTCCCGGCGCGCGGGCCTCAGCCCGTGATCGGCCTCAGCGCGGCGGTCATCGTCGCCGCCATGCCGGAGGCGCCGTTGTAGGAGCCGACGGTGGCGTCGTGGTAGGCGTTCACGATGTCGTCGCCGGCGACCTGGTTGCGGTCGCCGATGATGACGGTGCCGTAGTTGCCGCCGGTGGCCTGGGCGGCCTCCATGGCGGCACCGGCCACCCCGCTCCCGCCGTTGTGGGAGCCGACGGTGGCGTCGTTGCCGGCGTTGATGATGTCGTAGCCGGCGACCTGGTTGTCGTCGCCGATGATCACCGTCCCGTGGTTGCCGCCGGAGACGACCTCGGCGCTCGCGGCGGTCGGTACGGCGGCGAGGCCGGCGGCGGCGAGCAGGACGAGCGTCCGGGCGATGTGACGGTTCATGGGGGATTCTCCGCTTCTGTCAGTAGGTGTCCCTGGGCGGGCGAGAGGTGACAGTAGGCGGAGCCCTCCGGACGGCGGGTGATGGTCCGCCGCCCGTGGTGTGTCGGGCGGGGCCGCCGGGGGCCGGTCGGCTCAATCGCCCCGGTGCAGCGGCCTTCCGAGGGGAGCGCTCGCGACCCTGACGAGGGTTCACCCGTCCGGCTGGCCGACGGCGCGGCAGACGGGGGAGCCGCGGCGGAGCCGGGCTAGGGTCGGCGGGGCCGGTCCGCCCCACCACCGGGCGCACTCCGCCCACCACGGGAGAACGATGCCGAGGGTCCCCAGTCTCCGCTCGCGGTGGATGAGCGCCGCCGCCGGGCTGGCCGTGGTCGCCTCCGCCCTCGCGGGCTGCGGAAGCGGCGGGCAGGGCGGCCCCGTCACGCTGAACTGGTACAACTTCCCGGACGACTCCGGCGCCCTCCAGCAGGCGGCCGACCGCTGTGGGCAGCGGTCCGGCGGGCGCTACACCATCCGCTACAACAAACTGCCGCGCGGCGCGGACGGCCAGCGCCAGCAACTGGTGCGCCGGATGGCGGCGCACGACACCGGGGTCGACATCCTGGGCCTGGACGTCACCTGGCCCGCCGAGTTCGCCGAGGCCGGCTGGATCCGCGAATGGGCCGGCGAGGCGCGCGAGCGGGGCACCGCCGACACGCTCGACGCGGCGGTGCGCACCGCGACCTGGCGGGGCCGGCTGTACGCGGTCCCGTACAACTCCAACACCCAACTCCTCTGGTACCGCGACGACCTGGTGAAGACCCCGCCCAGGACCTGGGCCGAGATGCTGGCCGCCGCCGAGGACCTGGCCCGCGCGGGCAAGCCGCACCGGGTGGAGATCCAGGGCGCCCAGTACGAGGGGCTGACGGTCTGGTTCAACACGCTGGTCACCAGCGCCGGAGGGTCGATCCTCACCCCCGACGCGCAGGCGCCCTCGCTCGGCGCACCGGCTGTCGCGGCCGCCACGGTGATGCGGGACCTGGCGAGGTCCGTCGCCGCCGACCCCTCGCTGCCCAACCAGATGGAGGACCAGAACCGGCTCGCCATGGAGTCGGGCACGGCCGCCTTCGAACTCAACTACCCGTTCGTCTACCCCTCGATGAAGGCCAACCGGCCCGAGCTGTTCCCGCACTTCCGCTGGGCCCCGTACCCCGCCGTCACCCCCGACCGGCCCGCCAGCGTCACCATCGGCGGCATCGACCTCGCGGTGGGCGCCTACAGCCGGCACGCCGAGCTCGCCTTCGAGGCCACCCTGTGCCTGCGCGACCGGGACAACCAGCTCACCAACGCGCTGGAGGGCGGCCTCCCGCCCTCCCTGCGCAGCCTCTACCAGGCGGCGGAACTCACCCGCAGCTACCCCTTCGCGGCCGAGGTGCTCGCCGCCCTGGACTCCGCCGGCCTCCGCCCGCAGACCCCGGCCTACCAGAACGTCTCCATCGCCGTCTCCCACACCCTCTCCCCGCCCGCCGACATCCGCCCGGAGAACGACGTGGCCGACCTCCGGGGGCAGATCCAGGACGCCCTCGGCTCGAAGGGGCTGATCCCGTGACACCCGTGACACCCGCGACACCGACCGCCGGAGCCCGCGCCGACGCCCCCCGGAGACCGGCCGGTCCGTCCCGCGGCGCCCGCCAGGAACGCCGGCTCGGCCTGCTGCTCTGCGCCCCGGCCGTCCTGGTGATGCTCGCCGTCACCGCCTACCCGATCGGCTACGCCGTCTACCTCTCGCTCCAGCGCTACGACCTGCGCTTCCCCGCGCAGGCGCACTGGGTCGGGCTCGCCAACTACGGCGCCGTGCTGACCTCGACGTACTGGTGGCAGGCGCTCGGCGTCACCGTGCTGATCACCGCGGTGTCGGTCGCCGTCGAACTGGTCCTCGGACTGGCGCTCGCCCTGGTGATGCACCGCGCCGTCTTCGGCCGGGGCACCGTCCGCACCGCCGTCCTGGTCCCGTACGGGATCGTGACCGTCGTCGCCGCCTACTCCTGGCAGTACGCCTGGACACCGGGCACCGGTTACCTGGCCGCCCTGCTGCCGGAGGGCAGCGCCCCGCTGACCGAGCAGTGGCCCGCCGTCGCCCTGATCGTCCTCGCCGAAGTGTGGAAGACCACCCCGTTCATGGCCCTGCTCCTGCTCGCGGGCCTCGCGCTGGTGCCCGAGGAGACCGTCCGGGCGGCGATGGTGGACGGCGCGGGCTTCGGGCAGCGGCTGCGCCTGGTGATCCTGCCGCTGATGAAGCCGGCGATCCTGGTCGCCCTGCTCTTCCGCACCCTGGACGCCTTCCGGATCTTCGACAACATCTACGTGCTGACCGGCGGCTCCAACGACACCGGATCGGTGTCGATCCTCGGCTACGACAACCTCTTCACCGCGCTCAACCTCGGCATCGGCTCGGCCGTCTCGGTCCTGATCTTCGGCTGCGTCGCCCTGATCGCCCTGGTCTTCGTCAAGCTGTTCGGCGCGGCCGCCCCGGGCGCCGGACCGGAGCGCCGATGAGCGCCCGTCCGAGCACCCGCCTGAGCACCCGTCAAGCCCGCAGCCTCACCGGCTGGGGCATCGCCAACCTGGCCGTCGTGCTCTACGCGCTCTTCCCGGTCTGGTGGATCGTCGCGCTCTCCTTCAAGGACCCGGCCACCCTCTCCGACGGCGACTTCGTGCCGCGCACCTGGACCTGGGCCAACTACCGGGGCATCTTCCGGACCTCGGAGTTCACCCGGGCCCTGGTGAACTCGATCGGGATCGCGGTGATCGCCACCACCGTCGCCGTCGTCCTCGGCACCATGGCCGCCTACGCGGTGGCCCGGCTGCGCTTCCCCGGCAAGCGGCTGCTGATCGGGGTCTCCCTGCTGATCGCGATGTTCCCGCCGATCTCGCTGGTCTCGCCGCTGTTCGACATCGAGCGGGTGCTCGGCCTCTTCGACACCTGGGCCGGGCTGATCATCCCGTACATGACCTTCTCGCTGCCGCTGGCGATCTACACGCTCTCGGCGTTCTTCCGGGAGATCCCCTGGGACCTGGAGAAGGCCGCCAAGGTCGACGGCGCCACCCCCTGGCAGGCGTTCCGGCTGGTCATCGCGCCATTGGCGGCGCCTGGCGTGTTCACCACCGGCATCCTGGTCTTCATCTTCTGCTGGAACGACTTCCTGTTCGCGATCTCGCTGACCTCCACCACCTCGGCCCGGACCGTCCCGGCCGCCATCGCCTTCTTCACCGGGAGCTCCCAGTTCGAGCAGCCGACCGGCTCGATCGCGGCCGCCGCCGTGATCATCACGATCCCGATCGTCGTCTTCGTGCTGCTGTTCCAGCGCCGCATCGTCGCCGGGCTGACCGCCGGCGCAGTCAAGGGCTGAGGCCCGCAGGACCCACAGGACTCGCAGGACCCACAGGATGAGACCGCCCCACCCGGCGGACCAGGAAGGCGGACCGTGGCCGAGATCGTCCTCGACGGCATCACCAAGCGCTACCCGGACGGCGCCCTCGCCGTCCGCGGCGTCGACCTCACCATCGCCGACGGCGAGTTCGTGATCCTGGTCGGCCCGTCGGGCTGCGGCAAGTCCACCACGCTCAACATGATCGCCGGGCTGGAGGACATCACCGAGGGCACCCTGCGGATCGCCGGACAGGTCGTCAACGACCGCGCGCCCAAGGACCGGGACATCGCGATGGTCTTCCAGAGCTACGCCCTCTACCCGCACATGAGCGTGCGCGACAACATGGGCTTCGCGCTGCGCCTGGCCAAGGCCGACAAGGCGACCATCGCCGCCAAGGTGGAGGAGGCCGCGCGCATCCTGGACCTCACCCAGCACCTCGACCGAAAGCCCGCCAACCTCTCCGGCGGCCAGCGCCAGCGGGTCGCGATGGGGCGGGCGATCGTCCGCGACCCCAAGGCCTTCCTGATGGACGAGCCGCTCTCCAACCTCGACGCCAAGCTCCGGGTCCAGATGCGCACCCAGATCGCCGCGCTCCAGCGCCGCCTCGGCACCACCACCGTCTACGTCACCCACGACCAGGTGGAGGCGATGACGCTGGGCGACCGGGTGGTCGTCATGCGGGCCGGCGTCGTCCAGCAGGTCGGCTCGCCGCAGGAGCTGTACGACGAGCCGGTGAACCTGTTCGTGGCCGGGTTCATCGGCTCGCCCGGCATGAACTTCCTCGGCGCCGCGCTCGCGGAGAACACCCTGCGCACCTCGCTGGGCGCGCTGCCGCTGGACGACCGCACCCGGCGCGCGCTGGAACGCGCGGACGCGCCGCGCGACCTGATCGTCGGCATCCGCCCCGAGGACTTCGAGGACGCCGCCCTGGGCGAGCACACCGGCGGGGCCGTCTGCACCGTCACCGTCGAGGTCAGGGAGTCCGTGGGCTCGGACGTGTACGTCCACTTCGCGGAGGAGGGCGGGCCGGTGCCGACCGAGGAGCTCGCCGAGCTCGCGGCCGACTCGGGCCGGGCCGACACCGGCCTGCAGGAGCACCGCGTCGTCGCGCGGCTGAGCACCGCGACCCGCGCCGCCGAGGGCGGCCCGCTGGACCTGTGGGTCGACACCGCGCGGATCCACGTCTTCGACCCCCGCACCGGGGCCAACCTGACCCACCCGGAACGCGCGGCGGGGTAGCCGGTCACCCCGGCTCGGGAGCCGGGCCCTCGTCACGGAGGGCACCGCGGTGGTGTCAGGCTGCTCCGCCCTGCTGGCGGCTCATCCAGTCCGCGATGGCCTCCTCGGTGCGGGCGAGCTCGTCGGTGGGGCTGAACTGCAGCAGCTCGGTGCCGGCGTCGACGTACGGGCGGTGGCCCGGCGGCTGGTAGAAGGCGTCACCGGCCTCGTACACCTCCTCCTTGTCCCCGGAGACGAAGCGCAGGCGGCCGGCGATGACGTAGCCCCAGTGCGGGCACTGGCACGACCCGTCGGGCAGGGCCTGCAGCGGGCCGTCCAGGTCGGCGTCGGCGGCGAAGGAGACGAATTCGACGGTGTACCCGTCCATCTCCTCGCGGCGGTCGGTCACCGGCCCGAACTCCTGGACCCGCGTCGCGGATTGCTTGGAAACCTTCGGCATCGGTACGGCTCCTCTCGGTGACGACCCCCGAGACTTCCCGTCATGTCGAGTCGACCACCCCGGACGGCCGGGCGCATCCGGGGTGGGGAGGGCCGGGGGTGTCAGGCGCTTGGCGCCGGGGAAGGCCGGCCTTCCTGAGGTGAGCCGTCCCTTACTCTCTGCGATTCGTTGTTCCACGGTCATCAGCTGGTGCTTTCCCCGGCCGGGCGGACGGCCACGAGCAGGGCCAGGGCCGCTGCCTGGACGAGCGCCACCGTCGCGACCAGGGCCGGCACCGACACCTCGTACAGCGTGCCGGTCAGGGCGCCGCCCGCGAGGGTCGCGACGCCGACGACGGCGGCGAACACGCCGTAGGCGGTGGCGCGGTGACCGGTCGGCACCAGGTCGGCGACGGTGGCGCGCAGCGTCGACTCCTGCACGCCCATCACCGCTCCCCACAGCAGGACGCCGGCGACCACGGCGGCCCGGGTGCCGCTGAAGGCGAGCGCGGTCATCGCGGCGACCAGCACCGGCAGCACCGCGAGGACCCGCGGGCCCACCCGGTCGTACAGCCAGCCGGTGGCGAGCGCGACGACGGCGTCGGCGAGCATCGCCGCCGCGTACAGCACCGGCACCAGCGACGCGGACACCAGGTGACGGTGGACCAGGTGGAAGGAGACCACGCCGAAAGTCGCGAAGCCGGTGGTCGTCGCCGCGGTGAAGGCCGCGTACACCCAGAACGCCCGGGGCAGCCGGGCGCGCCGGCCCGCTTCGCCGTCCGCCGGGCGGGTGGCGGCGGGCTCGTAGCGGGCGGGCTCGGGCACCCGGGCGCGCAGCCACAGCAGCAGGGCGAGCGCCGCGACGCCCGGGACGGCGAGGACGCCCAGCGCGGGCCCGTAGCCTCCGGTCACCGCCAGCACCCCGGCCACGGTCAGCGGGCCGATCACCGCCCCGAACTGGTCGAGCGCCTCGTGCACCGCGAACCCCCGGCCCCGGCCGGTGGCGGCGGTGGCGTGCGAGAGCAGGGTGTCCTTGGCGGGGGACCGTACGGCCTTGCCGACCCGCTCGGCCACCACCAGCACGCACGCCGCGGTGAGCGTCCCGGCCACGCCCAGCAGCGGCACGGCGGCGACGGTCAGCGCGTACCCGGCGACGGTCAGCGCCCAGAACCGGCCGGTACGGTCCGCCAGCGGCCCGGACAGCAGCCGGAGTCCGAGGGCCGCGGCCTCCCCGGCGCCGGTGACCACGCCGACCACCAGCGCCGACGCGCCCAGGGAGGCCAGCAGCGGGCCGGTGACGGACCGGGCGCCCTCGTAGACGAAGTCCGCGAGGAGGCTCACCACACCGAACCAGACGACGAACCGCCACGGCCGCAGGCCCGGCGACCGCTCCGCCGGGGCGGCGGGCCGGTCCGGCCCCGAGGGGTCCGTGCCGGGGTCCCTGCCGGGGTCCGTTCCGGGGTTCGTCCCCACGATGCCTCCGCGATCGCCGAGCCGGTGAACGACGGCTCCCGGCCCGGGCCGTTGCGTGCGGGTGCGGGTGCGAGACCGGCGCGGGATCGGGATCGGCCTCACGATAGCGGAGCCCGCGGGCCGTTCCCGGTACCGGCCGAGGTGCGTACGGGCGGGAGCGGGAGTTGGCTGGAACCACGGGGTTCCGGACCGCGACGCAGCGGCCGGGAGTGAAGGGAGCGGTGTCATGGCTGTGGTGATGTCGATGCGCTGGGCCGGGGTCACCCCCGGGCAGTACGACACCGTGCGGGACGCGGTGCGGTGGGAGGAACTCGCGCCGGCCGGCGCGCACCTGCACGTCGCCTGGTTCGACGCGCAGAGCCTGCACGTGACCGACGTGTGGGAGTCCCAGCAGGCCTTCGAGGCGTTCTTCGCCGAACGGCTGGCGCCCGCGGTCGAGAAGGCCGGCATCGCCGGCGAGCCCGAGGTGGCGTTCAGCTCGCTCCACCGGCGGTTCATCGTCGAGGGCGTCACCGGCGCCGCGTGAGCGCGGACCGCGGGTGCTCCCCGTGGGCACCCGCGCCGCCGTGACGCGGCACGTCAGCAGCCGCCGGGAGCCCGTCGGGACCACGGGCGGGCCCGTTCCAGCTGCCCGGCGAGGCGCAGCAGGGTGGCCTCCCCACCGGGTCGGCCGAGGACGTGCACACCGATGGGCAGGCCCGTCGCGGAGCGGTACAGCGGGACGGACATCGCGGGCGCCCCGGTGAGGTTGGCGACGACGGCCGGGAAGGCGACGAACGGCGCGGCGGCGCGCGCGGTGCGCCAGGGGTCGTCCTCGGTGGAGGTCATCTCGCCGAGCGGGAGCGGGGGTCGGGCCAGCGTCGGGGTGAGCCAGAGGTCGTACCGGGTGAGGAACCCGGCGACGGTCCGGGCGAAGGACTGCAGGGTGGTGACGGCCAGCAGGTAGTCGCCCGCGGAGACCCGGCGGCCGTGCTCCCAGGAGGCCCGGGTGTACGGCTCCAGCTCCTCGGGCCGTGGCGGGCGGCCGAGTTCGCGGGTCCAGTAGGCGACGATCCAGGCCATGGCGGCGCCGAAGACGGTACCGATGGCGTCGCTCACCTCGTCGGTGAGGCCGGGCAGGTGCGCCTCGGCCGGTTCGTGTCCGAGGCCCGCGCACAGCCGGACTGCGTCGTCGAGCGCGGCGGCGCAGTCCGGGTGGACGGGGTGGCCGCCGGCGGTGCGCAGGCTGTACGCGATCCGCAGCCGTCCGGGCTCCCGGTCCACCTCGGCGCGGAACGGACCGGCCGCCGGGGGAGCGGGGTACGGGTCGCCCGGCTCGGGCCCGGCGACGGCGTCCAGCAGGGCGGCGGAGTCGCGCACGGTGCGGGTGAGGGCGTGCTCGGCCGCCCAGCCGCCGAAGGCGTCGCCGTACGCGGGGCCCAGCGGCACCCGGGCGCGGCCGGGCTTGAGGCCGAACAGGCCGCAGCAGGAGGCGGGGAAGCGCAGCGAGCCGCCCGCGTCGTTGCCGTGGGCGGCCGGGACGAGCCGGGCGGCGACGGCCGCCGCGGATCCCCCGGAGGAGCCGCCGGTGGTGCGGGTCCGGTCCCAGGGGTTGCGGGTGGGGCCGTGCAGCAGCGGCTCGCAGGTCGGGCTCATGCCGAACTCGGGGGTGTTGGTCTTGCCGAGGAGGACCAGCCCGGCGGCGCGCAGCCGCCGGACGAGTTCCTGGTCGCGGCGGGACACGTGGTCGCGAAGGAAGGCCGAGCCCTCGGTGAAGCGCACCCCGGCCTGCTCGGTCGCGAGGTCCTTGAGCAGGTACGGGACACCGCGGAACGGGCCGTCGGGCAGCCCGGCGCGGACCTGGTCCAGGGCGCGGTCGAAGGCGGGCGTGATCACCGCGTTGAGGCCCGGGTCGAGCCGCTCGATCCGGGCGATCGCCGCGGTGACCAGCTCCTCGGCGCTCACCGTCCCCGCGCGCACCAGGGCCGCCTGGTCGGTGGCGTCGAGCGCGGTCAGGGCGTCGGCGTCGGAGGCGGTGAGCGTGGTCACGGCCGGGCCTCCAGGAGGATGTTGAGCGGTGCGCTGTCCTCGGCGACCCGCCGGACCCGGGTGAACCCGCCCGCCGCGAGCACCTCGCGCAGCCGGGCCTCGCCGGCCATCGTGCCGAGCGCCGCGGCGCCGGTCTGGGCGAGCGAGGACGGGGTGCAGACCAGGGTGGAGATCGCGTAGCCGACGCGGGCGTACGGGTTGGCGAAGTCGTCGGCGAAGCGGTCGGCGGCCAGCGGCTCGACGACCAGGACGGCGCCGCCCGGTGCGAGCGCGGCCCGGGCGTGCGCGGCGGCGGCGACCGGGTCGCCCATGTCGTGCAGCGAGTCGGTGAAGGTGACCAGGTCGTAACCGTGGCCGGGGAAGCCGGCGGCGTCGGCGACCTCGAACGCGGCCCGTCCGTCGAGCCCGGCCTCGGCGGCGGCCGCGCGGGCGTGGGCGACGGCGGAGTCGTCGGGGTCGAAGCCGGTGACGGTGGTGCGCGGCCACCGCTGAGCGATCAGGATCGAGGACAGGCCGTGGCCGCAGCCGATGTCGGCGACCTCGGCGCCCGCTTCGAGCCTGGGCACGATGCCCTCGACGGCGGGGATCCAGGCGGCGATCAGACCGTGCACGTAGGCGGGGCGGGTGAAGCGCTCCTGGGCCAGCCCGAGCGCCGGGTGGTGCTCGCCCCAGCCCATGCCGCCGCCGGTGCGGAAGAAGCCCTCGATCCGGTCGAGGTCCGCCCAGAGCGCCGTGAGGCCGGGGAAGACGCCGATCAGCGCGGTCGGGGACTCGTCGTCGGCGAGGACGGCGGCGTACGCGTCGGTGAGGGTGAAGGTGTCCGCCGCGGGGTCGTAGTCCAGGTAGCCGGCGACAGCGACGCCGCGCAGCCACTCCCGGACGTACCGCTCGACCAGGCCGGTGCGGTCGGCGAGCGCGACGGGGGTGAGGGGGCCGGCCCCGGCCAGGGCGCGGAACAGGCCGAGCCGGTCGCCGAGCACGACCAGCGGTGCGGTGCAGTTGACGCCGAGCTCGCCGAAGACGTGGCCCACGGCGGCTTCCAGTCGCTCGGGGTCCACCGTCGTCCCGGACGGGGTCGGGGTTTCGGTCGATGTGGCCATCTCGATCACCTCTTGGGAAGTCCTGGTGACCGGGAGGCGTGAGGAACCGCCTCACACCCCGTGAGGCGGACGGTGGTCGGGAGGGCGGCCGGTCGTCGGGAGGGCGGACGGTCAGAGTCGCCAGCGCACCGGTTGCTCCGGGCGGTAGGCGCAGGACCGTCCGGTGGTCACGGAGGCGGCGAGGTGCCGGCCGAGCTCGGGGTGCTCGCGTTCGATGTGCCGCAGGGCGTCCCGGATCCGGGCGGTGACGGTGGTGCGGGCGCGTTCCCCGGCGTCGCCGAGGCGGCGGGGGCGCCCGCCGAGGCCGTAGGCGCCGCGCAGCTCGGCGACCAGCGCGTCGCGCTCCCGCTCGGCCCGGTCCAGCCCGGGCAGGTCGTCGCGGTCGCGGGCCTCGGCGATCTCCTCGTCGAGGCGCTCCAGCCGGGCCCGGTAGGCGACGCGGGCCCGTTCGTCGGCGCGTTCGTCGCTGCCGGTGGGCGGGAGGTCCTCGCCGCCCAGCAGCCGGGTGGCGGGGAGCTCCCGGCCGGGGGAGGAGAGCAGCAGCGCCAGGTCGTGCAAGCCCTTGGCGTCCTTGAGGACCACCGTGCGGCCGCGGTACCCGAGCGTCCACAGCTGCCCGTCCCGGTGGAAGACGTGGTCGTCGTCCGTCCGGGCCAGCGCGGCGCGGGCCCCCTCGCGCAGCCAGTCCAGGCCCAGCTCGGCGGCGGTGGCCTGAGCCTGGCCGAGCAGCAGCCGGCCGCGTTCGCCCGAGGGCTCGTGGGCGCACAGTGCCCGGCCGAGTTCCAGCCGGGCCCGGACCGCGAACGGCCGGGCGCCGAGCCGGTCGGCGGCGTCCAGGGCGTCCGTCAGGTGCCGGACGGCCTCCGGCCCGTCGGCGGCCAGGCCCAGGTAGAGCGCCACCGGGCCCAGCACGGCGACCCCGCCGCCGACCACGATGGTCTCCTCCGCGTACGGGAGCAGCCGCCGGTAGCGGTCCGCGCGCACCTCCGGCACGTCGGCCGCGACGGCGATCTCCACGTCGAAGGCCAGACCGGCCAGCGCCCGCCAGCGGAAGCGGGACAGGTCCTCGGCCGGGGGCAGGGCCCGCAGGACGGCGGCGGCCGCCTCGGTCTCGCCGGCCGCCAGGTGGTCGAGGCAGCGCCAGTGCGGCAGGAACTCGGGCGGCAGCCCGGCCTCGCCGTACTCGGCCAGGGTCGCCGAGACACCGGTCGGCCCCGCCCGGGCCAGCGCACCGGCGATCCGCTGGGTGGCGGCCACCCCGGCGCCGTCCGGTTCGCCGATCGCCTCGGCGAACTCGGCGGCCTCGTCGGACAGTTGCTCGGCCTCCCGGAAACGGCCGCGGAGCAGGGCCCAGGCGGCCTCGCGCGAGCGGACCAGGTATCGGGCGCGCGGCAGCCGGCACCGCCCGGCCGCGTCCGCCGCCCGGTGCAGCGCCTCCGCCGCACCCGGGTCGGCGAGTTCCAGCAGGGCCACGAAGCGGCACAGGGCGCCCTCGAACTCCAGCGCCGCGTCCCGCGCGTCCACCGCCGCCGCCACCAGGCCGTCCGCGAGGGCCAGCCGGCGGTGTGCGGTGCCCGGCGCCCACTCGACGTCGTGCCGCGCGAACAGCGCGGTGGCCAGCGCGTGCGGATCACCGGCGGCGCGCGCCCGGTCGGCCGCCCGCCGGGCGAGTTCCCGGGCCAGGTCGGGCTCCCGCTCCGGGCCGTCGGCCAGCTCCCTGGCCAGGGCGGCCAGCACCTCGGCGTGCACGGCCGGGTGCGGCCCGCCGGCCAGGGCCGCCTCGGCGCGCTCCAGCCAGCCGACCACCACACGCGGCGAGTCACCGCTGCGCACGCCCGCCTGGTGCAGCCCCAGCGCGGCCGCCGCCAGCAGCTCGGGCCGGTTCCCGGCTCGGGCGGCCGCCTCGGCGAGCCCGGCGAACCGGCGGGCGGCCGAGTCCCGCGCCCCGGCGCGCAGCTCCGCCCCCGCCAGGGCGGCGCGCAGCCGCAGCGCCGCGGGATCGTCCGGGGCGGTGAGCCGGACGGCCTGGTGCCACCAGCGGGCGGCCTCCTCGTACGCCAGCAGGCCCATGGCCTCCTCGGCGGCCAGGACGGCGTGACGGACCGCGGGCTCCACCGGGCCGAACGGCAGCGCCTGCCCGTGGTGCCAGGCCAGCTCGGCCGGTCCGGCGGTGCCGGCCAGGGCCCGCGCGGCGGCCAGGTGGGCCTCGGCGCGGCGGGCCGGATCGAGCCGGGCGACGAGCTCCTCGCGGAAGAGGTCGTGGACGAAGCGGTAGCCGTCGGGGCCGTCCCGGGCGACGATCCGGGCGAGCAGGGCGGGCTCCAGCAGGCCGGGGACCTCGGCGGCGGGCCGCGCGGTGACGGCGGCCAGCCCGGCGACGGTGAAGGTGCGGCCGAGCACCGCGGCGCCGCCCAAGGCGCGGGCCGTGCGGTCCGGCAGCCGGGCCAGGCGCCGGGCCACCGTCTGGCCGACGGCGGTGGGCACGGTCGGGTTGTCGCTGCCCGCCGGGTTGCCGCTGCCGGCGGCGCGCAGCCGGGCGACCTGCTGGACGAAGAAGGGGTTGCCGCCGGTCCGCCGGTGCACCAGGGAGGCGGTCTCGGCCGTCGCAGGTGGTCCGCAGCGGTTCAGCAGCGTTCCGACCCCCGTCGCGTCCAGGCCGCCGAGCAGCACCACCTCGGCGCCGGGCAGCGCTGGCAGCGGGTGCCCGGCGGGCAGTTCGACGTCCCGGTAGGTGCCGATCAGCAGCAGCGGCTCGTGCCGGGCGCGCCGGCCCAGGTGGCCGAGCAGCAGGACCGAGGCGGTGTCCGCCCACTGCAGGTCGTCCAGGACCACGACCAGCGGGCGGCCGTCCCGCAGCAGCAGACCGGCGATCCGGTCGAACAGGGCCAGCCGGGAGTCCTCGGCGGCGGCCGTGGCCGGCTCCCGGGGCGTGGTCGGCTCCGGGACGGTGGTCGGCTCCGGGACTGCGCCCGGCTCCCGGGCCGTGGCCGGATCCCGCACTGTGACCGGCGCCCGGACGAACGGCTCCGCCCGCCCGGTGACGGCGCGCACGACCTGCTGCCAGGGCCAGAGCCCGGGCGCGGCGCCGCCGTCCTCGCAGCCTCCCCACACCGCCGTCAGCCCGGCACCGCGGGCGTAGCGCACGACCTCGGCGGCGAGCGCGGTCTTCCCGATCCCGGGCTCCCCGGCCAGCAGCACCAGGGCGCCGCGGCCGGCGGCGGCGTCGTCCACCGCACGGCACAGGGAGGTCAGCAGCGCCGCCCGGCCGACGAGGTCCGACTCAACCGGCGAGCCCACACCGGCATTCTCCCACCGGGGCGGCCGGGTGCGCCGGGCGCGTCAGGCGCGCCGGGTGGACGGCGGGCGTCGGGCGGGTCGGCGTCGGGTGGGTCGAGGGCGTCGGGCGGGTCGGCTCCGTCACGCGGAGCCGGTCTCCGGGCGGACGATGACCACCGGGCAGGCGGCGTGCTGCGCGCAGCGGGTGCTCACCGAGCCGAGCAGGGCGCGGGTGAAACCGCTGTGGCCGTGGCTGCCGACGACCAGGATCTCCGCGCCCCGCGAGGCGTTCAGCAGGACGTCCGAGGGGTCGCCCAGCACCATCGTCGTGCGGACCTCCACCGGGCGGTCCGCGCCGAGCACCGTCCGGAGCTCGTCGGTGAACCGCCGCTCGGCGAGGTCCCGGTCGAAGGACATGTCGACCACCGGCGCCGACCAGCCGACGCGGCTCGGCGGCTCCCACGCGCCCACCGCGTCCACGACGCCGCCGATCAGCGTGGCGTGCCGGAGCGCCCAGCGCAGCGCGGCGTGCGACGACGGCGAGCCGTCGACGCCGACCACCACGCGGGGAGCGGAGTCGTGCGCGTCCATGTGCCACCGTCCTGTCGGTCGTCGCCCCTGCCACCACGGTGCGGGCCGTCCGGAGCCGCCGCCAGCACGGGTCCGGCACCCGGGTGACGGTCGCGGCGGCCCCGGGTGCGGGCTCAGCCGGCCAGGCCGGATAGCACCTCGGCGCCCGGCAGCCGCGCCAGTGCCCAGCCGGGGAGGATCAGCTTGCCCCGGCGCCGACCGCTGCCGACCAGGACGTACGGGGCCGCGGCCACCGCCTCGTCGATGAGCAGCGGCCAGCCGGCGGGGAGGCCGACGGGGGTGATGCCGCCGTACTCCATGCCGGTCAGCTCGACCGCGGTGTCCATCGGGGCGAAGGAGGCCTTGCGCGCGCCCAGGTGGGTGCGGACCGTCCGGTTGACGTCGACGCGGGTGGTGGCCAGGGCCAGGCACGCGGCGTGGGTGATCTCGCCGGCCCGCTTGGCGGCGACCACCACGCAGTTCGCGGACAGCTCCGGCGGGGTGTCGTAGGCCTCGCAGAACACCGCGGTGTCGGCCTTCCCGGGGTCGGTGTCCACGTAGAGCACGGAGGTGGCGGCCTCCCGGGCGTCCCAGTTCTTCAGGGCGTCGGCCACCGGGCCGGCGAGGTCGTCGCCGACCTCCAGTGCCGCGAAGGCGGCCGGGAAGGATCCGAAGGGCGGGGGTACGGGCTCACTCATGCCCGGACTGTAGCGCGGCCGCCCGGTGGTGCGGGCGGCCACCGGGGTTCCGCCGTCCGGACCACCTACCCCCAGTACCCGGTGTGCGGGGCGGCGGCCTCCTCGTACAGGTGCGGCCCCGACGCCTCCACGGTGTTGCCGCCGGCCGCGAAGACCTGGCGGCACGGCAGGTCGAGCACCGGCTCGTCCGGGTCGACCCCCGCGATGGCGTTCAGCTCGGTGGCGGAGAGCGCGTAGACGACCCGTCGGATGCCGCTCCAGTAGATCGCGCCGGCGCACATCGCGCAGGGCTCGGTGCTGCTGTAGAGGACGGCCCCGGTCAGCTGGGCCGGGGCGAGCGTGCGGGTCGCCGCCCGCACCAGGTTGGTCTCCGCGTGGGCGGTGACGTCGCGGTCGGACAGCACGGAGTTCTCGGCGGTGAGCAGGACCTTCCCGGCGGGGTCGGTGAGCAGCGCGCCGAAGGGGTGGTTGCCGTGCGCCCGCGCGCTGTGCGCGAGCTCGATGGTGGCGAGCAGGTGGGCGCGGGTGAGTTCGTCCATGGCGTGTTCCTCCGGGATGCGCGGGTGGTGGCGTTAAACGTATAACGAAGGGCGTTGCCCGGAAACGGCCCGGCCGTGGCCCCGTACGAGGCAGGATGCCCGGGTGAACGCGATCATGCATGCCGCCGAACGGCTGCTGGCCACCCGGCTCTCCGACCCCGTCGACCTGGGTGGCAGCCGGCGCACCACCGTGCTGCGCTGCCGGACGGCCGACGGACGGAGCGTCGTCCTCAAGGCCTACACCGGCGGGTCCGACGCGCTGCGCGGCTTCACCGCGGAGGCGGCCGGGCTCGCGCTCGGACTGGCCGGCCCGGAGGTGCTCGGGGTGGACCCGGAGGTGCCGCTGCTGGTCCTGGCGGACCTCGGCGACGCGCCGACCCTCGCCGACGTGCTGCTGGGGGACGACCCGAAGGCCGCCGAGGAGGGGCTGCTGGCCTGGGCCCGCGGGCTCGGCCGGCTGGCCGCCCGCTCGGTGGACCGGCGCGCGGAGCTCACCCGGCTGTGGGCGCGCTACGACCGGGGCATGCCGAGCTGGGACGACGAGCCGTGGATCCCGCGGGTCGTCGCCGCCCTCCCCGGCAGGCTCGAAGCGGCCGGGGTCACCGCGCCGCCCGGCCTCGCCGACGAGCTCGCCCGGATCGGGACGGCGGGCGGGGAGGAGTACCCGGCGTTCAGCCCGGGGGACACCTGCCCGGACAACAACCTGCTCACCCCGGACGGCCTGCGGCTGATCGACTTCGAGGCGGCCTCCTTCCAGTCGGTGTTCCTGACCGCGGCGTACTGCCGGATGCCGTTCTCCACCTGCTGGTGCGTCTTCGCCCTCCCGGCCGGGCTCGCCCGGCGGATCGAGGAGGCGTACCGGGCCGAGGTCGTCCCGGTCTACCCGGCGCTGGCCGAGGACGCGGTGTGGGAGGCCGGGATACGCGAGGCCGTCGTGGTGTGGACGGTGAGCGCGACCGCGAGCCTGCTGCCGCGGACGGTCGAGGACGGCCCGATGCACCGCACCCGGCGGCCGGTGGCGACCAGGCGCCAGGTGCTGAGGCACCGCTGGGAGACGGCGGCGGCGCTGGAAGGGTTCGCCGCGTCCCCCGGGTTGCCAGCGTTCGCCGCGTCCCCCGCGTTCACCGAGACGATGCGCCGGCTGCTGCGGGACGTCGCCGGCGGCTGGCGGGTCGACCCGCTGCCGGGCTACCCCTGCTTCGCGCACCGGGAACCGTCGGACACGCCCTGAGCGCCCGGTCAGTCGTACGGGACGACGGCGACCGGGCAGTGGACGTGGTGGATCGCGGCGTGGGCCACCGGGCCGAGGTGGTGACGCCGTGGCATGCGGTGGTGGCGGCGGCCCAGGACGAGCAGCCGGGCCGTCGCCGCCGCGGTCACGAGCTCGACGGCGGGCTTGCCCCGGACGAGGTCGGTCGTCACGGCCACCTCGGGGTGGCGGGCCCGCCAGGACTCCAGGGCCTCGGCGAGATCCGCCCGTTCGCCGGCCGACACCTCGCCCTCCAGCCCGCCGATCGCGCCGTAGGACATGTGCTCGCTGCCGGCCGGCGGCGCCCAGACGTGCACCACGCGCAGCGGCGCCGAACGGAGCGCGGCGGCCTCGAAGGCGAAGGCCAGCACCGGCTCCGCCGGGCGCGCCAGGTCCAGGCCGACCGTCACCGGGCCGCTCGCCTCCTCCTCGCCGGCCCGGACCAGCACCACCGGGCAGTCGGCGCGGCGCAGCACCTCCTGGCTGACCGAGCCGACCAGGAAACCGCGGAGGGTGCCCAGGCCGCGCGAGCCGAGGACCAGCACGGCCGCGCGCCGGGCGGCCTCCTCCAGCGCCTCGGCGGGGTCGGTGGTCACCGACGAGGAGGAGACCGCCACCCCGGGCGCCAGGGCGCCGAGCTCGGCCTCGCGCTCGGCGAGCCGGGCCAGCGCCCGCTGGTAGCTCTGGTCGCTGCCGACCACGTCGTGCTTCGGCCAGGGCCAGGCCTGGAGGAGCTCGACGGGCAGGCCGCGGCGGTGCGCCTCGCGGGCGCCCCACTCGGTGGCGGTCAGGCTCTCGGGCGAGCCGTCGAAGCCGACGACCACGGATCCGGTCATGGCGTCCTCCTCGGTTCCGCCTCGATTCCGCGGCGGTCGCGGGCGGCGCCGCCCGGCGCCACGGGTGCGGCCCCAGTATCGGCAGTGGGCGCGATCGGCGCCTCCCGGGGCGGGCACGGAACGGCGTGACCCCGGGGCGGGTGCGGAACGGCGTGGCCCCGGGGCCGGCGCGGGCCCCGGGGTCACGCCTCTTTCCGGCTCTGCCTCAGGTGCGGATCCGGCGGAAGACGACCACCAGGATGACGGCGGTGAGCGCCAGCAGGATCCCGGCCTCGACGAGCTGGATCGGCACCAGGTGGTCGACCGGGTGGTAGCGGAGCCAGGCGGCGGTGGCGTTGTCGCAGCGGTCCGAGAACAGACAGGTGTCGGAGGAGACCCTGCTGCCGTCGGCCAGCACGGCACCGCGGTCGATCAGCCAGGCGTTGGGGGGCTGCGCGGCGCCCAGCCCCGTCGCCCGGTCGGGCAGTGCGGTCACCTCGTCCACGACGGGCCGGAAGTACGGGCGGCCCCAGCGGATGATCCCGTGCATGGCAGCGACCAGCGCGCCGGTCAGGAACATCGCCGGCAGCGTACGGCGCACCAGCCGGCCGACCAGCACACCCAGCGCCAGCGCGAACAGCGACCAGGCGACCGGTGCCAACCCGAGGGCCGGGTAGGTGAAGAACTGGAACGGCGGGTCGAAGGCGCCCTGACCGTGCACGACGTCCGTCCACCACACCCAGGTCATCAGGGAGGCGACGGTGCCGCTGAAGACCAGGACGGCGAGACCGGGCACCGCGAGGCGGGCGGCCAGCCAGCGCACCGGGCTGACGGACTGCGCGCGGATCAGCCGGATAGTGCCGCGCTCGTACTCCTGGGCCAGCAGCGGCGCGCCGATGAACACGCCGATCAGCAGCGGCACGGCGGTGACCGCGGGCTGGAGGACGGAGACGAACCAGAAGTTCGGCCGGTTGATCGGTGAGAGCAGGGTCCAGCACCGGGCGTCGGACCAGGTCTCGGGCTCGTAGCAGCCGGTGCGCTTCAGGACGCCCACGGTGTGCCGGATGACGACGTGTATCCAGACCAGGTCGGCCGCCACCACGACCAGCAGCGCGGCCAGGGTCCACAGCACCGCCCTGTTCTGACGAAGTGTCAGCCAGAGCAGGCCGCGCAGCCCGGGCGCGGCGGGGCGTCGGGCACCGGAGATGGGTGCGGGGGCGGTGGCGCGGTCGGGCAGGACGTCGGTGTTCATGCGGCGGCCTCGTGGTCGGTGTGGTGGTCGTCGGCCGGGGTGGTGCCCGGTCGCGGGTCGGCCGGTGCGCGGAGGTAGCCCAGCAGCAGCTCCTCCAGGCTGGGCCGCTCGCTCTCCCAACGGCCGTCCGGCTCCCAACGGCCTTCCAGGGGCTCAGCGGTGCGCACCAGCGCGGTGGCCTGACGGCCCCCGACGCGCCGCTCGACCACCAGGTCGGCCGGGAGCTCGGCGTCCTCGGCGGGCCCGGTCAGCAGTCGGTGCCCGTCCAGGACCTCGTCCAGGTCGCCGGCCAGCCGGATCCCCCCGCGCTGGACGAGCAGCACGTGGTCGATGACGCCGTCCAGTTCGGGCAGGATGTGGGAGGAGACCACGATGGTGGTACCGCGCTCGGCGGCGGCCGACATCAGGGTGCCCATCAGCTGGTGCCGGGCGAGCGGGTCCAGGTCGGCCATCGGTTCGTCGAGCAGCAGCAGATCGGGGACCTTGCCGAGCGCGAGCGCCAGCGAGACCCGGGTGCGCTGGCCGCCGGAGAGCGATCCGATCCGCGCCTTGGGCCGCAACTCGCCCTGGTCGACGACGCGCTGGGCCGCCTCCTGGTCCCAGCCCGGGTTGAGCTCGCGCCCCATCCGCAGGGTCTCGGTGACGGTCAGGCCCGGATAGAGCGGCTTGTCCTGTGCCACGTACGCCACCCGGGCGCGTTGCCCCGGGCTGCCGGCAGCTTCGCCGAAGACCCGCAACTCACCCTCGGTCGGAGTCAGTTGGCGGGCAGCGAGGGCGAGCAGGGTGCTCTTGCCGGCGCCGTTGGGGCCCACCACGCCGCAGATCCGCCCGGTCGGGACGGTGAAGTCGCAGCCCCGCAGGGCCCAGCCGCCCCGGTAGCGCCGGCCGAGGCCGACGGCCTCCAACGCGGGCGTCATGGTCGTCGGGTCGTCCACCCGGTCCCCCCACAGTTCTCAGTTCGGTGTTGCCGGGGAGACCCCGGTGTCGAAACGCTGCTCCAGGACGGAGGCCATCAGCGCGGAGATGTCCTCGCGTTCCAGCCCGGCCTCGCGGGCCCGGTCCACCCAGCCGACCAGGTCCGCGCGCAGCGGCCCGTCGGCGGCCGCCTCCGGCCGGGCGAGCGAACGCCGGACGAAGGTGCCGAGCCCCGGGCGGGGCTCGACCAGCCCCTCGCGTTCGAGTTCGCGGTAGGCCTTCAGCACGGTGTTGGGGTTGATCGCGGTCAGCTCGACCACCTCGCGGGCGGTCGGCAGTTTGTCCCCGGGCTGCAGCAGTCCGAGCCGCAGCGCCTGCTTGGTCTGCTGCACGATCTGCTGGTACGTCGAGACGCCGCTGCGCCGCTCGATGCGGTACTCGATCACCGGCGTTCCGACCTTTCACTAGTTCAATAGTGGAATGGTGGACCACCGCGGCGCGGTGGTCAAGCCGAACCCGGGGGAGGGGGCGGCGGATCGGGCTCAGGGAAGCCTGAGCAGCAGCAGGCCGTCCTGGTCGACCAGCCGCCGGTAGCCGTAGCTCTGGTAGAGCGTCAGCATCCGGGCGGTGTCGGCGGTGGCGCACGGGGCCCGGACGCTCGGATCGCGCAGGTCGACGACCACCCAGTCCGGGCCCGGCCAGACCGGCTGCCGGCACACCAGGGAGACCTCCGCCCGGTCGGTCAGCTGGGCGGCCAGCCGGTTGGAGGCGGCCACCGTGGCGTCGTCCGGTATCAGGCGGAGCATCGCCCGGGTCTCGGCGAGCCGGGGCGAGGTGCTCCAGGCCTCGGGCATCACCACCTCGTGCAGCGGGTAGAGCGGCAGCGTCACGGCCGTCACCAGGGCGCTGACGGCGAGCGCGCGCCGGGCCGGACGCGCCAGCGGGGCGCGCGGGGCGCACGGGGCGCCGGTGGGGCTGGGGCCCGGGCGGGCGCCGGAGCGGCGCAGCGCGTCGACCAGGGCGGCGACCGCGATCGGCATCAGCACCGCGCTGTAGTGGTAACTGACGCCCCAGTAGTGCGGGTTGGCCGAGGACAGCCGCCAGGCCAGGGTGGGCACGCAGAGCAGGAGGAGCGGCGAGCGCAGACCGAGGAAGCCGGTCGTGGCGGCCAGCAGGAACAGCAGCAGCCACTTGACGGGCGGCCAGCCGAACCGCAGCGGCAGCGCCCAGAGCGAGGGCCGCCCGCCGCCGTCCAACTGCTGCCAGTAGTCGAAGCCTCCGCTCGGGTTGAAGGCCGGGAGGACGACGAGCACGGTGAGCGCGGTCGCGGCGAGGCCGAGGGCGGCGAGGGCGAGCCCGGGCAGCGGGGCGCGCCGGTCCTGCCGGGCCTGCCAGGCGATCAGCAGGCCGACGGCGGCCACCGTCAGGCCCAGGTCCTCCTTGACCAGCAGCAGCGGCAGCGACCAGAGCGCGGCTGCGAGCGGTCGGCGCCGGCCGAGCGCGGTGGCGGCGAAGGCCAGCAGCGGGACGGCGAAGGCGATCTCGTGGAAGTCGTCGGCCGCCGCCCTGACGATCCCCCAGGAGGCCCCGGTGACACAGCCGACGAGCAGTGCCACCCGGGGCCCGGCCACCTCGTGGGCCCAGCGGGTGAGCGGGACGACCGCCAGCGCCATGAGCAGGGCCTGGGCGACCACGAGCGTGAGCGGCGTGGGGAAGACCCGGTAGGCGGGGGCGAGGGTGGCGATCAGCGGGTGGAAGTGGTCCCCGAGCAGGTGGTACCCGGGCCCCTTGAGCGGCACGACCGGCGCCCGGAGGTGCGCGTACGCCCGGACGGCCTGCTCGAAGATTCCCAGGTCGTAGGCCTTGGTGAGGCCTCGGCGGTGCCGGTTGGCGCCGACGCAGACGTAGAGCGCGGCGAAGACCGCCGCCAGGCCCCAGGCCAGTGCGGCGGGGTGGCGGACGAGCCGGGCGGTGCGTCGGGGTGGGGGTGCGGCCGGCCGGGGGCGGGGCCGGCTGTGCGGGGCGAGGGCCAGGGGCATCGGCAAAGAACCCTTTCACTATTTGATTAGTGGAAGGGTGGTGGAAGTCCCCGGCCGGCGTCAACTCCGGTCCGGCGGGGCCGACTGGACCACCCTTCAAGTGTGCGTCACTGGCTTGACTGGTGATGTGAGCGACTGCCATCATTTCATCACCGCCCCAACCAGTGACGAGAAGCGCGAGAAACGTATCTCGACCTCGGTGGGGCGGACGGAAACCTACGACCCGGATCGGGAGCGCACCATGGCAGTCAGCTACACCGCCGTCGTCAACGTCGACGGAGAGGGCCGCAACGGCGGCCGGGTCCACTCCTCCGACGGCCTGCTGGAGACCGGCCTCGCCATCCCGAAGGAACTGGGCGGCGCCGGCACGGCGACCAACCCGGAGCAGCTGCTGGCGGCCGGCTGGGCCGCCTGCTTCCTCGGGGCGCTGCGCCGCGCCGCCGCTGACCGCAGGATCCGGCTGACCAGCACCACCATCACCGCCGAGATCACGCTGACCCACGGCGACGACAACGAGTTCACGCTCTCCGCGGTCCTCAACCCGGTGCTCGGCGGCGTGGACCGGGCCACCGCCGAGGAGCTCGCCCGGGCCGCCCACGGCATCTGCCCGTACTCCAAGGCCACCCGCGACAACATCCCGGTCACCATCAACGCCGGCGTCGCCGCCTGACCCACCCCCGGACGGCGGGCCCCGTGCCTGTACCCCCGTCCCGCACGGGGCCCGCTCCCACTCCGCACACCCGTGACCGCCGACCCGCACACCTGAACCGCTGCACCCGCACCGCCGCACCCGTACCGCCGACCGGAGAGCGAGGGCCCGCGATGGCCGCCACGACGCACATGTTTCCCCGCGCGGCCGGACGTGCCCGTCACGCCCCGGACCGGTGCTCCACCGGTCCGGCCGAACGGCGGCGCCGTGGCCCGGAGCGTGTCGGGCGCGTCGGGGAGGAGCGGTGGCCGGACGGCGCCCAGGTGTGGAACTGGGCGGAGACCGCGGTGCTGCTGGGCTACGGCCCCGGGGCGTGGTACTTCGTGTGACGCGCCGAGGGTGACGTATCGCCGTGGGCCGTGGGCCCGGTGGGTCAGCCGGCCGGGTCCGTCCCGACGAGGGTGTACAGGACCGAGCGCTCCTGCTTGTGGCGCCGGACGCGCCCCTTGGCGACGAGCGATTCCAGGGTGTTCCGGACGACCTGGGGCGTGGGGTCGCGCTTCGGGTGCTTCGCCATGAGCTCCTCCCGCAGGTCCTTCGCCGGGCAGGGTTCGGCGTGGCGGCCCAGCAGCTCCACCAGCAGGTCACTCAGCAGGGGCCGGCGCGAGTTCTCCTTCGCGCCGGCCTTCGCCGTGCGGGCGACCGGCCGCGCCGTCGCGGGGACGGGCTCCTCCTGCGTCTGCTCGGGCAGGCGCGACGGGTCGGCGAAGCCCTCGTACCGCTCGGCGAGGGAGAGGAGCTCGACCAGCAGGGACTCCTCCTGCTTCAGCACCTTGAGCGCGTTCTCCAGCTCCTGCTGTCGCCGGTGGTTCTCCTCCAGGTCCGACGCGACCTGTTCCACGTACCGGGACCGGAGTGTGGGGGCTGGCTGGCGGGTCACGACCGCTCACTCCCTCGAGATGGATGGTGTTGCATGGTACCCGTGCCGAGGGCCCGGGTGTGGCCCGGGCGGAACATGCCGGTCGTGCGTCAGTGCACACCCATGGCGGGCGAGGTCTTCTTCCGCGCCCGGTAGGCGGCGGCCTTGATCTTGTTGCCGCAGGACTCCATGCCGCACCACTGGCGGCGCATGCCCCGGGAGCGGTCGATGTAGATCCGGGTGCACTCCGGGTTGCCGCACTCCTTCATCAGCGGGAGGTCCGGTCCGCTGAGGAGTTCGACGGCGTGCCGCGCGACGGTGGCCAGGGCCTGTTCGGGGGTCGCCTCGTTGTGCCGTCCGGCCAGGGTGAGCTGCGGTGTCACCGGTGGCTTGCGCGCGGCGCCGTTGAGGACGGCGAGCGCCTCGCGGTCGAACTCCTCCTCGGCGAGCCGGTTGGTGACGAGCCGGTAGACGGCCTCGCGCACGGTCTTCGCCTCCCGGACGTCGTGCTCGTCGCCGGGCGTGATCGTGTCCACGAGCCCGCAGTCGAGGTACCAGGCGTTCAGCCGCTCGGGCGTCACGAACATCTCGAACCGGGTCGAGCGCCGCGCGCGGAGGGTGGCGGCGAAGTCGAGGGCCGGGTGCCCGCACACGAAGACATGGTCAAGGTTCACATCACCATCCTGACAGGTGACTGTAAGAGGCGCAAGAACCACCCTCCGCGCGGGCCCCGACGGCAGGTGCACGAACGACACGCCCCGCGCCGGGCCCGGAGGCCCCGGCGCGGGCCGCGTCGTGCACCGACGGGTCACACCGTGGGGGCTCCGGTTTCCCGCAGGGTGCCGTCGGTGAGGCGCAGGCGGCGGTCCACGCCGATCTCGGCGAGGAAGCGCTCGTCGTGGCTGACCACCAGGAAGGCGCCCCGGTAGGCGTTGAGGGCGCTCTCCAGCTGGCTCGCGCTGACCAGGTCGAGGTTGTTGGTCGGCTCGTCGAGCAGCAGCAGGTGGGGGGCCGGCTCGGCGCACAGTACGCAGGCCAGGGTGGCGCGCAGCCGCTCGCCGCCGGAGAGCACCCGGACCGGCAGGTGGGCCCGGGCGCCGCGGAAGAGGAAGCGGGCGAGCAGGTTCATCCGTTCCGTCTCGGGGCGCTCGGGGGCGGCGGCCGCGAAGTTCTCGGCCACGGTGCGCTCCGGGTCCAGGAGGTCCAGGCGCTGGGAGAGGTAGGCGATCCGGCCGTCGGCGCGGGTGATCCGCCCCTCGTCCGGGGTGAGCTCGCCGGTGATCAGGCGCAGCAGGGTGGACTTGCCCGCGCCGTTGGGCCCGGTCAGCGCGATGCGTTCGGGGCCGCGGACGCTCAGGTCGACGCCGCCGTCGGCGAACACGGCGCGGCCGGCGTGGCGGACCTGGAGGCCCTCGCCGAGGAAGAGGTTGCGTCCGGCGGGCACCTGGGTGTCCGGCAGTTCCAGGGCGAGCCGCTGGTCCTCGCGCAGGGCCCGGCCGGCCTCGTCGAGCCGGGCCTTGGCCTCGCTGACCCGGGAGGCGTGCACCTGGCCGGAGCGGCCGGCCGCCTCCTGGGCGCCGCGCTTCATGTTTCCGGCGAAGATGCGGGGCAGGCCGGCGTTCTTGAGGCTGCGGGCGGCGTTGCTCGCGCGGCGCTCGGCGCGCTCGCGGGCCTGCTGCAGTTCGCGCTTCTCCCGCTTCAGCTCCTGCTCGGCGTTGCGGACGTTCTTCTCGGCGACCTCCTGCTCGGCCCGCACCGCCTCCTCGTACGCGGTGAAGTCGCCTCCGTAGTAGCGCAGTTCACCGCCGTCGAGCTCGGCGATGCCCTGCATCCGGTCGAGCAGCGCGCGGTCGTGGCTGACCAGCAGCAGGCAGCCGTTGAAGTCCGTCAGCACGTCGTAGAGCTTGTGCCGGGCGGCCAGGTCGAGGTTGTTGGTCGGCTCGTCGAGCAGCAGGACGTCGGGGCGCTTGAGGAGTTGGGCGGCGAGGCCGAGGGAGACGATCTGGCCGCCGCTGAGCGTGCTCAGGCCGCGGTCCAGGGCGAGGTGGCCGAGGCCGAGCCGGTCCAGCTGGGCGCGGGTGCGCTCCTCGATGTCCCAGTCGTCGCCGATGGTGGTGAAGTGCCGCTCATCGACGTCGCCGGACTCGACGGCGTCGATGGCCCGGATGACGTCGGCCACGTCGAGCACCTCGGCGACCGTGAGGTCACCGGTGAGGGGCAGGCTCTGGCTGAGGTAGCCGAGGGTGCCGCCGACCGTCACCGAGCCGGTGGCGGGCGTGAGTTCGCCGGCGATGAGCTTGAGCAGGGTGCTCTTGCCGGAGCCGTTGGGTGCGACGAGGCCGGTGCGGCCCGTGGGCACGGTGAAGGACAGGTCGTGGAAGACCGGGGTGTCGTCCGGCCAGGAGAAGGAGAGGTTGGAGCAGACGACGGAGGCGTCGGACATGGAGGTGACCTCGAAGGAGACTGAGGGCAGGGCTGGGAGCGCTGCCCCGGGCAGACATGGGAAAGGGGTACGACGAAACGGACCACTACGGCTGCGGCGCTCCTGGAGCACCGGCCGGTGGCCGTCGGTTCCGGATCTCACCCGGAGATGTCGTCGTCACCCGCCATGACTGCCACTCCTCGATCACATGATGTCTGGTCACACGCAGCGTAGCAGGTGTGACCGTCGGCCGCCGAGGTTTCTCACCGGACCGCGTGTGCCGCCTGGACCGCCCCCACCGCCCGTGCCAGCCTGCCCCGGTCGCGTCGTTGACAGCGGTGGCCGCCGACCCCTTTCGTCACCGGCTTGGCCGGTGATACGTTTCGACCAAGCCCCCTGCCCATGTGCCGTGCACATGTTTCCGCACGGCCGGGCACACACCCACCTTTCTCGGACGGGACACCCATGAAGAAAATCCTGATCGTGCTCGCCACCGGCGCGGCGCTGGCCGCCGCGAACCTGCCGATGGCGGCGGCGGCACAGAGCAGCCCCGTGCCCGCGACCTTCTCCTGCGCCCCGGTGTCCGTCCAGGCCCCCGCCGGCACCGCGGTGGAGTCCGTGACGACGCTCCGCCAGGAGGGCGGCACCGTCAACGGCACCGGAGTGGTGGGCGGCACCGTCACCGGCGTGCCCGCCTACTGCGAGGTGACCGTCACCCTGACCCACCCGGGCGACGACGACCACGCCAGGGTACGGACCTGGCTGCCCGTCAGCGGCTGGAACGGCCGCTTCCAGGCGCTCGGCGGCAGCGCCTACGCCGCCGGGGACAACAACGTCGGGATGGGCACCGCGGTCAAGAACGGCTACGCCGCGACCACCACCGACGCCGGACTCGGCGACGCCGTCGACGTCTCCTGGGCGCTGAACGCCAAGGGCGAGGTCAACACCGCGCTGCTGGAGAACCTCGCCTCCCGCTCCCAGCACGAGGCCGCGCTCGTCGGCAAGCAGGTCGTCGCCGCGGCCTACGGGCAGCAGGCCTCCTACTCCTACTTCAACGGGTGCTCCACCGGGGGACGCCAGGGCTACATGGAGGCCCAGCGCTACCCCGACGACTTCGACGGCATCCTCGCCAACGCGCCCGCCGTCAACTGGGGCGAGTTCGAGGTCGCCACCCTGTGGCCGCAGGTGGTCATGAACAACGAGAAGACCTACCCGTCCGCCTGCGAGTTCAAGGCCTTCACCGACGCCGCCGTCAAGGCCTGCGACCCGCTGGACGGCCTCAAGGACGGCCTGGTCAACGACGCGTCGCGGTGCGACTTCGACCCGCGCCGGCTGATCGGCACCACAGTGGTCTGCGAGGGCCGGGAGCTGACGATCACGGCAGCCGACGCGGCCGTGGTGCGCAAGATATGGGACGGCCCGCGGACCGCCTCCGGCAAGAAGCTGTGGTCCGGCGTCCCGGTCGGCGCGGACCTGTCGGCCCTGGCGGGTGTCGCCCGCGATGCCGACACCGGCGCGGTGAAGGGCGCGCCGTTCCCCGTGCCGCAGTACTGGGTGGCGAGCTGGCTGAAGAAGCAGCCGTCGTTCGACGTCTCGACGATCACGTACGACCAGTTCACCCAGCTGTTCGAGCAGTCCCGCGCCGAGTACGACCGGATCATCGGCACGGACGACCCCGACCTCTCCGCCTTCCGCGACGCCGGCGGCAAGCTCCTGAGCTGGCACGGCCAGGCCGACCAGTTCATCCCCACCCAGGGGACCGTCGACTACCGCCGGCAGGTCGAGCGGACGATGGGCGGCGGCAAGCGGGTCGACGACTTCTACCGCCTCTTCCTGGTCCCCGGCGCGGGCCACTGCGGCCTCAACAAGGGCGTCGGCACCATCGACGACCTCGCCGCGCTGACCGCCTGGGTCGAGCAGGGCAAGGCCCCCAGGACGCTGCCCGCCACCCTGACCGACGCCGCCGGACGCGACGTCAAGCGTGACGTGTGCGCCTACCCCAAGGTGTCCCGCTACTCGGGCCACGGCGACCCGGCGGCGGCGTCCAGCTTCCGCTGCGTCCCGGCGAACCGGTACTGATTCCCTCCCGGCACCGACTCTCTCTCCCGGCCCGTGCCCCCCTGGCGCGGGCCGGGTTCTTTCGTTCCGGGGCCACCAAGGGACGGTCCGGTCGAAGCGGTCCAGGCACGCGAGGCCGGGCGTGCCCAGGCGGGGGAGCAGGCCCTCCACCAACAGGGGACGGTCTCCTCGACGGCGAACGGCAGGTCAGAACTGCCCAGGGACGCGTCGTGACGTGCAACCCACCAACACCGCGCCGAGACCCCGCATCCGCCGGATGGCCCCGTTCGAGGAGTGGCCGCCGGGGGACATGCCCCGCATGAGACCTCAGTGGATCAAGACCGGTTGTTGGAGTCTGCTCGTCGGTGCGGTGATGGTCGCGGCGTCGCTCCACCCAGCGGCTCAGAACGCCGGTGGTGGAGCCCCCGAAGAGACAGCCGCAGACCCCGACGGGCCGACTGATGCGGGGACGGCCGGAAGGGGGCACTACAGCATCGTGAAGGGGGCTGCCGGCTACGCGCAGATCGTGGGGGTCTTCGGGGCCCTTGCGGTGCCGGCGATCGTGTTCCTCTTCACCTCGCTGTCGAGCGTCACGCCGCCCGGTTTCGTTGTCGACAGAGGCCGCGTAGCGCTGGCGGCGGGGCTTCTCGTCGTGGCGATGATCGGAAGCCTGGCAGGGGCGATCGGGCTGGCTTCGGTGGGCGGGGAGGAAGCGGAGACGCCGAACCTCCCGGCGGCGATCATGTTCGTGGGGGTGTCGGCGGTCGTGTCGCTCGTGACCATGCTGGGGGCCTTCGAGGTGATGGCCTCGGTCTACCTGGCGGAGCAGAAGAAGCTGTTCCAGGTGATCGTTTGGATCGGCGGGCTCGTCGGCGTCTTCTTCGTCTCGTGTGCCGTGGGCGACAGTTGGATCGACGGCCCGGCCGCCAGCGGATCCTGGGTCGCCGGCCAGAAGGCCGCGTACAGGAAGTCCCTATGGCTCGCGGTGACCGCTTTGGGCGTCGTCGTGGCCGGGATCCTGATTCGGTACATCGGGAAGGTCACGATTCCCACCTCCGCGAACTGGCCGGTCTGGGTGGGATTGGGGGTAGCGGTGCTCGCGTTGGGCTGGGGCGTCGGCCGGTCGCAGCACTCGCGCAGCCCGAAGGCTCTCAGGTGGTGGGAGGCGTACGGGACCGTCGTCTTCGCATGCGCCTACGTGGTGGTGCTGGCGATGTCGCTGCCCTAGCCCTGGGGCAGGTCGGACGGACACGCCGGAGGGGCATGCGCGGGTGCGCATGCCCCTCCGGCGTCCGGCGTCGGGGGGAGCTCAGTTGTCGTTGCTGTTGAAGAGGGAGAGGACCTGGAGGATCTCCAGGTAGATCCAGACCAGCGTGGTGGTGAGGCCGAAGGCGGCCAGCCAGGCGTCCTCCCGGGGGGCGCCGTCGGTGAGGGCGTCCTCGATCTGGCGGAAGTCCAGGGCGAGGAACCCTGCGCCGAGCAGGACGCCGATGGCGCCGAAGAGGAGGCCGAGGCCGCCGCTGTGGAAGCCGAGGCCGTTGCCCGCGCCGAAGGCGGAGAAGAGGGTGTCGGCGAGGAGCAGCAGGAGGAAGCCGGTCGCGGCGGCGGTGAGGAACCCGGCGAACCGGTGGGTGACGCGGATCCAGCGCATCCGGTAGGCGAGCAGCACGCCCGCGGCCACGGCGAAGGTGCCGAGGACGGTCTGGACGACGACGCCCGGGGTGAGGTGGGTGGAGGTCGCGCTGGAGATCACCCCGAGAAAGAGGCCTTCGAACGCGGCGTACCCGAGGATCAGGGCGGGGGAGGGCTGCCGCCTGACGGACTGGAGCATCGCCAGGGCGAAGGCGACGGCGGCGGCGCCCAGGGCGATCCCGTACGAGGTGCCGAGGTTCGCGGCGTCGACCGGGAGGAGGAGCCAGGAGAGCACCGCCGTCAGGACCGTGGTGCCGAGCGTCGTCGCGGTGCGTACGACGACGTCGTCCAGGGTCATCGGGGTTACGGGGGTGGGGTCCTCGTGGGTACGGAGGTCGCTCTCCGGCGGGCCGCCCGCGTGGACGCCGACCGGCTGGAGCAGCACGGTGTCGGCGGGGGCCGGGGTGCGGGTGGCGCCCCAGCGGGAGAGGACCGGGTTGGTGCTCTTCATGTCATTCCTCCTCGTCCGCCGCGCGAGCGGCCTGCGGTGGCGCGTCGTCAGGGGGTGTGCGGGGAGTGCCGAACGGCACACGTGTGACCTCACGCGCCCATCGGCTCGACGACGACCTTATGCGTCACCACTCTGACAGGTGACGCAAGGTCGGGCAAGTCGCTGAGGCCGGGTGCGACGGCCGCCGTCATTCGGACGGTGCTCCCGGGCGTTCGAGCAGCCCGCGGAGGAACCCGTCCCAGTCGATGCCGGCCAGTTCCGAACCGGCCGGGGCGATCCGGTAGGTGGCGTCCAGCCAGACCTCCAGCGGGCCGGTCGGCAGCTCGAACAGCGCCTCGATCTCCGGGGTTTCGAGGAGGAGCCAGGAGGAGAGCCGCTCGTCGGACTGGGCCGGCCACATCCGGACGTCGCCGCAGCCGCTCATCGTGCTCAGGCCGCCGTGCAGCAGCTCGCGGCCGAGCCGCCAGATGAGGCTCGGTCCGCGTTCCGCGAGGAACTCGACGGTGATCACGGCGGGCATCGCCGGATCGAAGCGGAACTCCGCCCGCACGGGCAGCCGGGTGAACTCGTCGAGCATCTGGTCGGTGTCCAGCAGCAGTGGCGGCAGGTGCTCGGGCGTCGAACGGGCCCGCAGTGGCGATTGGTCACGGTGCATGGCAGGAGTTCCCCCTCCGGGTGTGAACGGTGCGGCACCCACTCTTCGCCGGACGCGGCGCCGGGCGCATCGGTCACATGACGGTCGGCGGACGCGGTGCGGCGGGGCGCCGCGTCGGAGGGGGCGGCGCGGAGGGCGGTCCGGGCGTCCACGGGCGGACCGTCATTTGACTGTTCCGCCGCCCGATCCGACGGGCGCACAGTGAGGGCCGAGGCGCCGCGCCCCGCAGCGGGGCGACGCCGGGAGAGCACCGACGAGCCGATCGACAGGGAAGAGTGCCCGCATGGCCAGGTCCGACATCCGTTTCCACAGCGCCGGCATCGAGATCGCCGCGCACCTGTACACCCC
Organism: Kitasatospora xanthocidica; assembly: GCF_014656195.1. Taxonomy (GTDB): domain Bacteria; phylum Actinomycetota; class Actinomycetes; order Streptomycetales; family Streptomycetaceae; genus Kitasatospora; species Kitasatospora xanthocidica. The sequence continues at coordinate 62,822 of NZ_BNBY01000023.1, forward strand.
CGACACCCCGGCGTCCGGCCCGCGTCCGGCGCTGGTGGTCGGGCACCCGGGCACCGGGGTGAAGGAGCAGACCTCCGGCACGTACGCGCGGCGGATGGCGGAGCGCGGCTTCGTCGCGCTCGCCTTCGACGCCGCGTACCAGGGCGAGTCGGGAGGTCTGCCGCGCGGGCTGGAGGACCCGGCCCAGAGGGTGGAGGACTTCAAGGCCGCGGTGTCCCACCTGCTCACCCGGGCGGAGGTCGACGAGGGGCGGATCGGCCTGCTGGGCATCTGCGCCTCCGGCGGCTATTCGCTGGCCGCCACCGGTGGTGATCCCCGGGTCCGGGCGGTGGCCGCGGTGTGCACCGCCGATCCCTCCCGCCAGTTCCGGCTCGGAGCCGACGGCGCCCAGGACCCGGCGGTCTTCCGGGCCCTGCTGGACGCGGCCGGCCGGGCCCGCACCGCCGCGGCCCGGGGGGAGGACCCCGGTGTGCTGACGATGTTCCCGGAGACGGCCGACGAGGCGTTCGCGCTGGGCGGCGACCACGGCGTCCAGGGCTTCGAGTACTACTGCACCTCGCGCGGCGGGCACGAGCGGTCCGCGAAGGTCCTGGCCTGGGAGAGCATCGACCGGATGGCCTGCTACGACGCCTTCTTCGCCGTCCCGCTGATCGGCCCGCGCCCGATGCTGCAGATCGTCGGCGAGCGCGCCGTCACCTCCTGGATGGCCGTCGAGGCGCACCAACGGGCCACCGGGCCCGCGGAGTTGCACTGGATCGAGGGGGCGGACCACGTCGGCCTCTACGACCGGAAGGAGTACATCGACCAGGCGGTGGACAGGCTCGCCGACTTCTTCACCGTCCACCTGGGCGCCGCGGACTGACGGGACCGTCGGAGGTGGCAGCACGAAGGGGCCGGCAGCTCGGGCTGCCGGCCCCTTCCGGGCTTCCGTCGGTCTCCCCGGTCCCGCCGAGCGGGGCCGGGGGCGTGCTCATGCGGCGCGCAGCGGGCCCGCGAAGGACTTGCGCAGGGACGGGGGAGCGGCGACCGGGAGGAGGGCGGCGAGCATCTTGCCCTTGAGGGTGGTGGGCTCCCGGGTCAGCTCGACGTCGACCCGGGTGCCGTCGCCCTCCGGGGCCATCCGGAAGACCCAGCCGCCGCCGGCGCCGAAGAGCTTGGAGTCGAGGGTGGTGACGGTGACGGTGTCCCCGCCGGCCCGCCACTCGTACCGGGCGCGCTCCCAGGCGGCGGCGGTGCCCTCGGTGACCTCGGCCCAGGTGTCGCCGAGGTCGTGGACCTCGAAGTGCTTGGCGTCGATCGTGGGCCACGCCTCGGCGCGGGCGGGGCTGAAGTCGGTCAGCACCGCCAGGACCTCCGCCGGGGCGAGCGTGGAGACGAGATGGAACCGTACGACTGCCATGATGGGCTTCCTCGCTGAGAAGTTACTGTTCTGACCGGTGACGATGGGGTTCCATGGCGATGCGTCACCAGTCAAGGTGGTGACGCTTGCCAGGTGTGCGAACGCCCGGGCGAGAGGGGCGGCCGCAGAGGGCCGAACACAGCGGCCGACCGTCGGACTTGAGTCATTCGACTGTCGTCCGCCCCCTTCGCCCGGGCGATGCCGGAGGTCAGGCGTTCCGCCCGTCGGACGCCGTGCCCAGGGCGTCGCGCAGGGCGGCCCGGGAGGTGATGCCCAGTCTGGGGAAGACGCGGTAGAGGTGGGTGCCGACCGTGCGCGGCGACAGGTGCATGCGGGCGCCGATCTCCTTGTTGGTGAGGCCGCCGGCGGCGAGGACCGCGATCCGGCGTTCCTGCCAGGTGAGGGCCGGGTGGCGGACCCGGGCCGGGTCCGGGTCAGGCAGGGCCGGTCAGCGGGCGGTGGCGCGGGCGGCCTGCTCGATGACGTCCGCGACGAGGCGGGGGCGGGAGACGGCGACCGAGTGCGAGGCGGCCACCTCGGTGGTGTGGGCGTGGGCGCGCTCGGCCATGTAACGCTGGACCGCCGCCGGGATGTTGAGGTCCCGGGTGGTGACGACGGCCCAGCTGGGCCTGGTCTGCCAGGCGGCGCCGGTGGCCTTCTCCTCCAGGGCGGCCTTGGCGATCGGGCGCTGTTCGGCGGCCATCAGGGCGGCCTGGCCGGCCGGGACGTCGGCGGCGAACTGCTGGCGGAACCTGTCCTGGCGGATGTACAGGTCGGTCGCGGTGCCGCCGTCACCATGCGGGTAGGTGACGGGGTCGAGGGCATCGGGGAGGGTGGAGCCCGGGAACCTGTTGGTGAGCTCCAGCGCGGTCTCGCCGGGGGCGGGCAGGAAGGCGGCCACGTAGACCAGGCCCTTGACCTCGGGGTCGTCGGTCGCGGCCGCGCTGATGACGGTGCCGCCGTAGGAGTGCCCGGCGAGGATCTTGGGGCCCTTGATGTGGTCGAGGACGGTGCGCAGGGCGGCGGCGTCGGAGGCCGGACCGCGCAGCGGGTTGGCGGCGGCGACCACCGGGTAGCCGTCCTTGCGCAGTTCGGCGATGACGCCGTTCCAGCTGGAGCCGTCGGCGAAGGCGCCGTGCTCCAGGACGACGGTCGGCTTGGCGCGGCCGCCGAAAGCGTCGGCCCCGGCGGCCCCGGCGGCCCCGGCCGGGCTCGGGAGGGTGAACGCGCAGAGCGCGAGACCCGCCGTGAGTGCCGAGACCGCGGCCGCCACCAGTCGCCCGCGTCGACCCTTGATGCTCACCACGACAAACCCCTTTCGGGCATTCCGGATATGGGCGGGGTCGGCAGGGCCGACCCCGTCACCGTTCTGACTGGTGATGAGTCTGTCCGGGCGTGGCGTCACCTGTCAAGGAAGTGACGGCGTCGGGGGCTACCCGCGGCGCACCAGGGCGTCGACCCGTACGGCCGCGGCCAGCAGCTCCCGGTCGGCCATCCGACGCCCGATCAGTTGCAGGCCCACGGGCGGGGAGTCGGAGACCGGGAGCGGGATCGTCACCGACGGTCGGCCCGCGGTGGCGGCCGGGGAGGTGTTGCGGATCAGGGTGAAGAACGTCGGCGCGTCCTGCCCGTTGAGCGGCAGGGAGTCCTCGAACCGGTGCAGCGGCCGGGCGCACACCGGCACGGTGGGGCTGACGATCGCGTCCAGGCCGTTCAGCGCGAAGAGTTCGTCGTAGGCGGCCTGCATCACCCGGCGTTGTGCGAGCGCCCCCTGCAGGGCGGCGGGCCCGGGGTACCCGGGGCCGGTCGGCAGCGCGGTGGCCTTGAGCATGTCGCCGATGACCGGGTCCCCGACGGCGTCGAGCAGCTCGGCCGGGGTCGGTCCGGCGCGGTGCTCGTCGAGGTAGCGGCCGAGGGCGTCGGCGAACTCGCCGAAGACGAGCGGGAACCCGACCCGGCCGTCGTGCTCCACCAGGTGCGCGGTGTCCACCGGGATCCAGGTGGCGTGCTCGGTGGAGAGCCGGACGACGGCCGCCTCCCAGGCGGCCCGGACCGGGCCCTCCAGGTCCTCGGTGAACACGTGCCTCGGCAGGCCCAGCCGGAGTGGGCGGTCCGGGCCCCGTGCTCCGTCGGTCTCCCCGGTGACGAGGGTGTCCAGCGTCCTGAGGAGGTCCAGGGAGCGCGCCATCGGCCCGGGGGTGTCCCGGGTGGGGCACAGGGGGGTGAGGCCCGCCGAGGGATAGCGCCCGGCGCTGGGGCGCAGGCCGTAGATCCCGTTGAGGGCGGCCGGGATGGTGACGGAGCCGCCGGTGTCGGAGCCGAGCCCGGCCTCCGCGACGCCGGCCGCCACCGCGGCGGCCGTACCGCCGCTGCTGCCGCCCGCGAACAGGGCCGGGTCGGTGCCGTTGCCGACCGCGCCGAAGGTGTGGTTGCACGAGGTGGCGCCCAGGGCCAGCTCGTGCATGTTCGTCTTGCCGAGCACGATCGCCCCGGCCGAGCGCAGGGCCCGGACGACGGGCGCGTCGGCGGCCGGGACGAAGTCCCTGAGGGCGGGGGTGCCCGCGGTGTTGGGCAGGCCCGCGACGTGGATGTTGTCCTTGACGACGAGGCACCAGTCGGCCTGGTCGGCCCGGCCACCCCGGTCGGCCTCGGCGTCCCGGCGCGCGGCCTGGGCGTCCCGGCGCGCGGCCTCGGCGAGCGCGCCCTCGGCGTCGAGGGTGATGAAGGCGTTGAGGTGTGCGGTCGCGGCGGCCCGGTCGAGTGCCGCCGACACGGTCTCCTGCGCTCGGCCGCGGCCGGAGGTGTCGGGGTTGGCCATGGAGTCGTCTCCTTCGTGCTGGTGTCGGTGAACGAGTCAGCCGTGGCCCCACCCCGGGGCGACTGCCCGGGGCGGAACCACGGCTGACCAGGACGTTACCGGGGTCGTCAGGCCGGGACCACCCGGTAACTCACGGCCACCAGTGGAACGTTGGACTGGGCCAGCGAACCGGTGAGCCAGGCGTGACTGCCGCCGCAGTCGGCTCCGGGGGACAGCGAACCGGTGAGCACCTGCCTGACGGGTGTTCGGCCGGATGTGAGACCGGGAGGGGGATCATCACATGTTCAACCATCTGTTGAAAGTGTGGATCCGGTCAAACACGTGTGCCGGGCGGTGGGGGGTGCGTATGTGCTCGTCACCGCCTTGACGGGTGACGGGTGCGGGCGCATGCTGAGGAGTATGAGTGAGGAATCCAGTCGCGATGCCGCCTCCGAGACGCGGCGGGCGCGATACGGCAAGCTGCCCGAGCGGATCCGCTTCGAGTCCATGACGGAAGGGGTGGCGCCCGCCCCGGGTGGCGATCCGAACGACCCGTACAACCCCGAAGGCGCCTGGAAGTTCTACAACTGCCTGGCCGTCGACCTGGGTCTGTAGAGCGGGCCTGGGTCCGGGGCCACGACGGAGAGCGAGGGGTGAGGGCGGCCATGTGTACGCCCGTCGGTGCAGTATCACAGCACGGGCGCCGTCGCGGAAGTGGCCAGACATGTCATCAGAAACACCCCAGGGCAGTCGAATCGGCCTTCCGGGGGGTTTCCAGCGGACGGATCGGCTCCGCCGGGGCGGCCCGGCGCGCCCCGGGCCGGCCGCCGCAGTGCCGCTCTGGGCTGGACCGTTCCCGGAATCAGGGGTGCCGGTAGGTGGTCCCGGCCGGACCGCCGGTATGTACCTCCGGCCGGTCGTCCGGGTGTTTGGGCACGTCAGGGAGGCTTCTGTCACACCGTCAGACAGTCGAGGTCATCTCGACAACTGCGGGAACGTCGACCGATGATAATGACAGGGCCCTGACGAATAGTCCGAGTCCGGCAACCACCAACGGTCGACGAGCCAACGCAACCAGAGCCATCCACAGTCGCGATCCGGCTACTCCTGGCATGGGGCCGCGTGCGGAACGTAGTGATTATGCGCAGGGGGGAAGGATGCAGCTGACAGCTGCTGGGAGCACCATGACCGCCCGCGTCGAAGACGCATTATCCGGCGTCCGGATGGAGTCGGTCATCCGCTCCGGCGGGCGGACCGCCGTCGTACGGATGTCCACGCTCTCACTCGGCGAGTCCCCGCGGACCGAGGGCGTGGACGGCGAACACGTCGCGAGACTGGCCTCCGTCGAGGACCGCCTGCCGCCGATCCTGGTGCGGCGCTCCGACCTCGTCGTCATCGACGGCATGCACCGTCTTCAGGCGGCCCGGGCCCGGGGGGACCAGACGATAGAGGTCGAGTTCTTCGACGGCTCGGACGGCGACGCGTTCCTGCGCGCCGTCGAAGCCAATGTGGCGCACGGTCTGCCACTCAGTCTGAAGGACCGGCGGGCCGCCGCGGCCCGCATCATCGCCTCGCACCCGCAGATGTCCGACCGGGCCGTCGCCAGGGCCTCGGGGCTGGGCGCGAAGGCGGTCGCCAGGATCCGCGCGGCTCGTTCAACTGCCGCACCGCCGCAGTTGGATAGGCGCGTCGGCAGGGACGGCCGGGTGCGCCCGCTGAACGCCGCCGAGGGCAGGTGGCGGGCGGCGGGTGTGCTGGCCGAGAACCCGGAGGCGTCACTGCGGGAGATCGCGCGGCTCGCGGGCATCTCGCCGGCCACCGCGAGCGACGTGCGCCGCCGGGTCCGGGCCGGACTGCCACCGGCCGACTCCGGAGGGGACGGGCCCGCCACCACGCCGCCGCCGGAGGAGGCCGGCGCCCGGACGGACCCGCAGGGGAGGCCTCCCGCGGGCACAGCCCGCCCGGACTGCCACCGCGCGGAGCGCCCCGCCGCTCCCCACCCCGACCTGCTGCTCGCCGCGCTCCGGCGCGACCCCTCGCTCCGGCTGCGGGAGGAGGGACGAGGACTCCTGCGGCTCCTCCAGCACAACGCCACCGCCGAGTGGTCCGGGCTGAGCAGCGCCGTCCCGGCGCACTGCGAGTCGATGGTGGGGCGGCTGGCCCGTCAGTACGCCGAGCAGTGGCTGCGGTTCGCCGAGCACCTGGAGGAGCGCGAGGAACCGGCCCGGCGCGATCCGGCGGGGTGACGGTCCCCCATTCCCTTTCCGGGTCACCGCGCCGCCGGACCGCCGGGCCGCCGGGCCGCCGGACCGGATCCGGGGGGAACGAACGGGAAGAGTGTGTGCGCACACACTTGAACACGCCTCGACGCCGGCGCCGGCCGGTGGATATCTTCGAAGGGAAGTCGGAAGTGCGCCGCTATGTGGCCGACCGCCACCCGGCGGCGCAGCCAGTGGAAATTCGCGGAAGAGATCTGGGGGAATTCCTCAATGATTAACCCGGCATTCGCTATCAGTGACGAGGACGTGGAGAGCTTCCGGGAACACGGCTTCCTGAAGCTCAAGCAGGTCTTCTCGGCCGGGCTCGTCGATCACATGAAGAAGCTCAGCACTTCGGAGATCGTCCCGCCCGCCGACAACTACGGATCGGGCTTCAGCAAGCTGAAGTACGACATCGGCAACGACGACCCGACGATCCTCGAACTCATGGGTGACCGCGGCTTCGCCACCGCCATGGCGGAGCTCACCGGCCAGAGGCTCTTCTTCACCCAGGGGCTCGGCTTCGAGCTGGAGAAGAACAAGAGCACCGGCTTCCCGTGGCACGTGGGCACCCAGAGCTTCGGCTTCCAGCGCCGCCAGGACGCCGGGTTCACCATCTGGACGCCGCTGTGCGACATCGACGCCGAGGGCCAGCGCGGCGGCATGAAGTACGTGTCGAAGAAGCACCTGTCCGGCGAGTTCGTCTACCAGCACATCAACCTGCTGCCCGGTTACATGCGGGCCCGGGCGGAGGCCGGCGAGGAGCTCGGCTACGACGACTTCAGCGTGCTGAAGAACAGCCTGCTGAACTCGCCCCAGATGACGGGCCTGCTGGACCACATCGCGGTGGAGGACTCGTTCGAGCCCGGCGACGCCCTGATCTTCGACAAGTACGTGCTGCACCGCAGCGTGCCGCTGGGGGAGGGCCCGATCCCGTCCCGGCTCGCCTACGCCCTCCGCTTCTCCTCGATCGACGCCCGGTACGACAAGGGCAGGGTCGACGCGCTCGCCTACCCGCGGGTGACCTTCAACTACGACGTGGGCAGCGACTTCAACGAGAAGGTCGCCTCGGACGACGGCGAGCGGGTCTACGCCGGCCGGTACTTCGACGGCACCCGCGAGGCGCGCACCCTGGACGTCCACAACGGCTGACCGGGACCGCTGCCGGTCCCGTCGCCCCGAGCACGGAACGGGAAGGACATGGCGACTGCTGCACACGGCGCTGCCGTCGGGATCCGGCCGGCCGCGGCCGCGGACGGCGAGGTCCTCGCGGAGATAGCGCGCGAGGCCTACGGGAAGTACCTCGGCCTGGTGGACGAACCGCCGGCCCCCCTGCTGCTCGACTACCGGGAGGTCGCGGCGTCCGGCCGGTGCCACGTCGCGGTCTCGGACGACGGGACGCTCGGGATGGTGACGGTGGAGACGCCGGAGGACGGGGACCCGTACCTCGTGCTCCGGAACCTCGCGGTGCGGCCGTCCTGCCAGGGGCGGGGCATCGGGAGGAAACTCGTCGCACTCGTCGAGGAAATGGCGCGGTCCGCCGGGCTGCGCGGTGTCCGGCTGTGGACCCGGGTGGAAATGGTCGACAACATCGCCTTCTACCAGGGCCTGCGGTACGAGGTCACGCACACCGAGCGGAACGAGCATTCGCACCGGGTATTCCTGCGCAAGGAAATCGCCTGAGACCGGATCCGGTTCCGCGTGGGTGTCGGGGCCGGGTAAACCCAGGTAAGGCGGAACAACGACGGAAGGAATGAAGTGACCGCTGAATCCACGGTCGTCGCGACCAGGGTCTCCGAGACGTTCGGCGCGGAGGTGAAGGAGCTCCGGCTGACCCCCGAGGTGATCCAGGAGCACGGACGCGCGATCTACGAGACGTACCTGGACCACAAGGTCCTGGTCTTCCGCTCCCAGGACATACCGGCGAGCACCTTCGCCCGGTTCGGCACCATCTTCGGCCGGCCCGAGGAGCACCACGTCATCAAGCTGCGCCACCCCGAGGAGCCGACCCTCTCCCTGCTCTCGAACCAGAACGAGCCGGGCCGGAACAAGGAGATGAAGACCTCCGGCCAGGGCTGGCACTCGGACTACTCCTACAAGCTCGTCCCGGGCAGCGCGACGATGCTGCACGGCCTGGAGATCCCGGTGGAGGGCGGCGACACCCTCTTCGCCAACGCCGAGGCGGCGTTCGAGGCGCTGCCGGAGGAGCGCAAGGCGTACCTGCGGACGCTCCGGGTGCGCCACCAGTACCGGTGGTCGCCGGACCGCGAGGACCCGTGGGCGCGGTGGAAGTACATCGGACCGGAGGAGCGCGAGCAGACTCCGGAGATCACCCACCCGCTGGTCCGCCGCCACCCGGACACCGGCCGCGAGACCCTCTTCATCCAGCCCCGGATCATCGGCAGCGTGGTCGGCATCGACGGGCTGCCCGAGGCGGAGAGCACGGCCCTCATCGAGGAGCTGATCGCGCACATCACCAGCGAGCCGTACGTCTACCGGCACCGGTGGAGCCCGCTGGACGTGGTGGTCTGGGACAACCGGTGCGTGCTGCACTCGGCGACCACGAAGGACCTCGACGAGAAGCACGTACGGAAGCTGCTGCGGCTGACCACGCACGGCCAGCCGGTGACGCCCTCGCTGCCTGAGGTCGGCCACAGCCGGCTCTCCCCGAAGGCCTGAGACCGGGGGAGCGCCCCTCGGCGCCGGACCGCGCCCGGGCCGGCGCCGAGGCCCAGGCCCCCCACAGACAGTCCGTCCGACCGTCCGCCTGACCGTCCGACCGTCCGTCCGACCCGTGAGCGAGTCACCATGGCATCCGGCATTCCCCTCCGCCCGTCCGACGGCGACCTGTACTCCCGCATGCTCGAAATCCTCGAACGGCTGGTGGGGTTCGACACCACCAGCCACCGGTCGAACATCGAACTCCTCGACTACGTGCAGGAATTGCTGTCCGGCAACGGGATCGAGAGCCGGCTCCACTGGAACGACGAGCACACCAAGGCCAACCTGGTGGCGACCGTCGGCCCCGGCGCCGACGGCGCGGACGGGGAGCGCGGCATCGTCTGGTCGGCCCACACGGACGTCGTCCCGGTCGACGGACAGGCCTGGGACACCGACCCCTTCGCCCTCACGCTCACGGACACCGTCGCCATCGGCCGCGGCACCGCGGACATGAAGGGCTTCATCGCCTGCTGCCTGACGATCCTGTCCCGGGTGGACCACGAGCGCCTCACCGTCCCCGTCACGCTGGTGCTCACCTACGAGGAGGAGGTGGGCTGCGTCGGAGCCCGCCGGCTCGTCGAGGAACTGCGCGGCTGGGAGGGCAAGGTCCGGGGCTGCATCGTCGGCGAGCCGACCGGCCTGAAGGTCGTCGTCGGCCACAAGGGCAAGCAGAACCACCGGATCAGCTTCAAGGGCGAGCCCAAGCACGCCGCGCTCGCCCCGCTGCTGCCCAACCCGATCACGGCCGCGGCCGCGGTCATCGGCCGGGCCGACATCCTCAACGAGACCTTCCGGGTCCAGGGGCCGCACGACGACCGGTTCGCCATCGGCCACTCCTGGATCAACGTGGGCCGGGTCGAGGGCGGGGTGAAGCCCAACATCGTGCCCGAGGACTGCGTGGTCGAGTTCGAGATCCGCAACATCCCCGACCACTCCTGCGACGGCATCGCCGCCGAACTCGGGCGCTTCGCGACCGGGGAGGTGCTGGCGGGCATGCGGGCCAAGTCCGACGCCGTCGAGGTGCGCACCGAACAGCTCACCGACACCCCGTCGTTCGCCATCGACCCGGAGCACGAGTTCGTCACCTTCGTACGGGAGGCGCTCGGCGCCAAGGAGGACCCCGAGTTCGTCCCCTTCGGCACCGAGGCCGGCCTGATCTGGGGGCACGCCCGGATCCCGACCGTCGTCTGCGGGCCCGGCGCCATCACCGAGGCGCACACCGCGAACGAGTTCGTCGCCCTGGCCCAGCTGGAGCAGTGCCTGCACTTCCTGCGCTCGCTCCCGCTCGGCTGACGGGCCCGGACGACCCCGCGCGACACGGACGACCCCGCGCACCACGGACACCGCGATCGTCGCATCGCAGAGGGAGAACCGAGTGAAGAGCGACGGCTCGCTGACCACCGAGGCGAGGCCGGACGGCGAGGAGGAACGGCCCGGACTCGGGCGGCAGTTCACCACCCTGTGGACCGCCGCGTCCTCCTCGTCGATCGGCGAAGGGGTGTCGATGGCCGCCGCACCCCTGATGGCCAGCACGTTCACCGACGACCCCCGGCTCATCGCGGGCGTCAGCATGGCCCTGACCCTGCCGTACGCGCTGTTCGGCATCCCGGCCGGCGTGCTCGTCGACCGGGTCGACCGGCGCCGGACGATGGTGCGCATCGACCTCTTCCGGGGCTGCCTCATCACCGGGTTCGTCCTGTCGGTCGCGCTGGGCTTCGGCAGCCTCTGGGCGCTGTACGCGTGCTTCTTCCTGATCGGCACCTGCGAGACCTTCTTCCGCAACGCGGCGCAGATCCTGGTGCCGTCCGTGGTGCCGGAGAAGCACCTGGTGGCCGCGAACGGGCGGATCATGGGGTCCGAGACGGTGGGCAACCAGTTCGTCGGCCCGCTGATCGGCTCGTCACTGTTCCTGCTCGCCCCGGCCGTCCCCTTCGGGGTCAACGCCGCGACCTTCTTCGCCTCGGCGTTCCTGCTCACCCGGCTGCGGCTGCCGCAGGGCGACCACCGGCCCCGGCCGGCGGCTGGGCGCCCCCGGCTGATCACCGACATGGCCACCGGACTGCGCTGGCTCTTCGCGAACCGTCTGCTGCGCACCCTGTCCTTCACCGCCGGCGCGATCAACCTGGTCTACACCGGCGCCCTGGCCGTGCTGGTGGTCTACGCGCACCGAGAGCTGGGCCTGTCCGACCTGGGGTACGGCGGACTGGTCGCCTGTCAGGCGGTGGGCGCGATCAGCGCCGCCAAGCTGTCGCCCTCGCTGGTGCGCCGGATCGGCAACGGCTGGGCGCTGGTGAGCGTGGTCACCGCGATCGGGTGCAGCAACCTGGTCATCTGGCTCGTCCCCCGGGTGTGGGCGGTCGGGGCGGCCCTGGCCCTGGGCGCCTGCGCCTCGGTGACCTGGAACACGGTGGCGGTCGTGCTGCGGCAGACCCTCGTCCCCAAGGACCTGCAGGGCCGGGTCAACAGCATCTACCGGCTGTTCGCCTGGGGCGCCCTGCCGCTCGGGGCGGGCCTGGCCGGCGTGGTCTCCAAGAGCCACGGCACCCCGGCCGTGTACGCGCTCGGCGTGGGGCTGATGGCCGTCGTCGCGATCCGGCTGGCCTTCGGCCTCCGGACCTGGTTCCCGACGCCCGCACCGCGCTGAACCGCGCCCGCACTCTCCCCCCCAGCTCACAGCCGTCCCCCCGCACCCCGTTCCGCCGCGACCGAAAGAGAAGCTCCCGATGACGCCACAACTCCCCACCACCGCGCGCGTTCCCCGGTCCGGGATCGGCGCCGAGTACCTCGACGTCCTGAAGCGGCGAGGTGCCGAGCCCGGCGAGCTGATCGAGCACGTCGTCGCGGACGACCTCGTCACCGTGGCCTACCGGGGCCGGTTCCTGGCCGCCCCGGTCTTCCTGTCGGCAGCCGAGCGCGCCCTGGTCGCGGCCGACCTCCTCCAGGTCCACCGGCTGCTCACCGAACTCCCCGAGCGGCTCTTCGACGGCGATGTCGCGGCGATGGCCCGCGCCGTCGGGATGACCGACACCCAGACCGACATCGTCCGCCGCGCCACCACGGCGGATGCGCCGCTCGTACCGCTCGCCCGGTCCGACCTCTACCGCGGCGCGGACGGCTTCAAGCTGCTGGAACTCAACATCACCAGTGCCCTGGGCGGCTTCGAGAACGCGGGCATCAACCGGGCGATGCTGGCGCACCCGGCGCTGTCCGAGTTCGTCGCGGGACGGAAGCTCGGCTACGTCGACACCTTCGCCGGCATCACCAGGACGCTGCGCGCCGAGTGCGCGCGGCACATGGAGCCGCGGGGCCGGCGCCCCGTCGTGGCCCTGGTCGACTGGCCGGAGAGCTTCAAGTCCTACGAGCCCCGGCTGAAGGTCATGGCGGCGCTGTTCGACCGGGAGGGGATCGACGCCGTCCCCTGCCACGTCGGCCAGATCGGCGAGAACGGCGGCCGCCTCGAGGTCGCGGGCCGCGCCATCGACGTGCTGTACCGCTTCTTCCTCGTCGAGGAGATCGCCACGCCCGCCGACGCGGCGTTCGTCGAGCCGCTGCTGCGCGCCTTCGAGGAGGGCCGGGTGGGCATGTTCAGCCGCCTGGACGCGGAGCTGTACGGCAACAAGGGCGCGCTCGCCATGCTCTCCGACGACCGTAACCGGCACCTCTTCACCGCCGAGGAGCGGGCCTGCGTCGACCGCTTCCTGCCGTGGACCCGGCACGTCAGGGCCACCGCGACCGACGCCGAGGGCCGGGAGCTGGACCTCCTGCCGTACGCCGAGGCGCACCGGGAGGACCTGATCCTGAAGCCGACGCTGCTGCACGGCGGCAGCGGCATCGTGCCCGGCTGGACGGTGGGCCCCGAGGAGTGGCGGGCCCGGCTGGCCGAGGCACTGGACGGCCCCTACGTGCTCCAGGAGCGCATCAAGCCGATCCCCGAGGTCTTCCCCGCGGACGACGGCGACGGCACCCAGGAGCTGTTCCTCAACTGGGGCGTGTTCCTCACCGATCCGCTGGTCACCGGGGGCGACGGCTACAACGGCTGCCTGGTGCGCGGGAGCACCGATCCGGAGGTGGGCGTGGTGAGCATGAACGGCGGCGCCCGGGTCGCCTGCTCTTTCTACGAGACCGGCGAGACCGGCGAGACCGGTGACGCCGCCCCCGCCGTCGACCCGGCCTGACGAACGCGCGCCCCGGAAGGACGTACCGATGAAGATCGCGGTGATCGACGGCTACTCGACCGGCCGACTGCTCGTCTCCGCCCTGCGCGACCGCGGTGCCCGTTGCGTGCACGTGCGGTCCTCCCCGGACATGCCGGAGTACTTCACCCGCGCCTTCGACGCCTCCGACTACACGGAGCTCCTGGACGGCGGCGGCGACCCGGCCGAACTCGCCCGGATCCTGGCCGCGTCGGGCGTGGACCGGGTGGTGGCCGGCACCGAGTCGGGGGTCATCCTCGCCGACACCCTCACCCATCTGATGGGCCTGCCGGGCAACCGCGTCGAGACCCTCGCCGCCCGCCGCGACAAGCAGGCGATGGCCGACACCGCGTCAGCCGCCGGCGTCGCCGTGCCACGGGGCAGGCGCTTCGAGGAGGCCGACGCGGCCGCCGCCTGGTTCGAGGCGGGCGGCCTGACCGAGGCCGTGGTCAAGCCGCCGAACAGCGCCGGCACCGACAACGTCCGGTTCTGCCGGAGCGTCGACGAGGTGCGCGACGCCTGCAAGTCCGTCCTGTGCGCCGACAACCTCTACGGGCAGCCGAACACCGCCGTCCTGGTCCAGGAGCGGGTGCACGGCGTCGAGTACTACGCCAACACCGTGTCGCACGACGGGGTCCACCGCTTCGCGGAGTTGTGGAGGTACACCAAGCGGGCCGGCAGCGTCGGCCACCCCGTCTACGACTACGAGGAGCCGGTCCCCGCCGACTCGGCGGAAGCGGCACCCCTGCTCGGTTTCGTCACCGCGGCCCTGGACGCCCTGGGCATCGTCTCCGGGGCGGCCCACACCGAGGTGATGACGACCGCCCGCGGCCCGGTGCTGATCGAGACCGGCGCCCGGCTCGGCGGCGGCACCGCGCCCGCGGTGGTGGAGAAGTACGCCGGGGTCTCGCAGACCTCGCTGCTGGCCGACACCCTGCTCGCCCCCGAGCGGCTCGCGGCCTTCCGGGACACCGCCGTCAGCTGGTCCGGCGCGCTGCGCAACGTCGCCCTGATCAACCCGGCCGCCGGGATCGCCGGACCGCTGGACTGGACCGAGCGCCTGCGGGAGCTGCCCACTCTGGTCCACCTCGCGCACGGCGTCGCCCCCGGCCGGCACCTGCCCGCGACCAGCGACCTGATCAACAGCCCCGGCTACGTCTACCTGGCCGCCGAGGACCCGGCCGAGGTCGAGCGCGACTACCGGGCCCTGCGGGCGCTGGAGGAGGACGGCCTCTACACCTGACCGGGACGGCTACCGGCGGCAGGACCCGTACCACCCCGGCGCGCACCCGCGCACCCGGTCCCCTCGGCATGAAAGGACGTCGGATGGTACTGGCCACGGCGCCCGTACCCGGCATCAGCCACGGTCACCTCCTGGTGTTGCTGGTCCAGGTCGGTACGCTGCTCGCCCTCGCGACCGGCCTCGGCCGGCTCGCCCTGCGCCTCGGACTGCCGGCGGTGGTCGGCGAACTCCTCGCCGGCATCGTGGTGGGGCCCTCCGTACTGGGCGGCGCGGCCCCCGCGGTGTCCGACTGGCTGCTGCCCAGGAACGCCGAACAGATGCACCTGCTCGGCGCCATCGCGCAGTTGGGCGTCCTGCTGCTGGTGGGCATCACCGGCGCCCACATCGACCTGGACCTGCTGCGCCGCAAGCGGGGCGCCATCACCTGGGTCAGCCTCGGCAGCGTGCTGCTGCCGATGGCGCTGGGCATCGGCCTGGGCTTCCTGCTGCCCGGGTCGATGCTGGGCAGGGCCGGTGACCGCACCACCTTCGCCCTCTTCATCGGGGTGGCCGTCGCGGTCAGCGCCCTCCCGGTGATCGCGAAGATCCTGATCGACATGAGGCTGCTGCACCGCAACGTCGGCCAGGTGATCATCGGCGCCGCCGCCGTCAGCGACATCCTGGGCTGGCTGATGCTGTCGGTCGTCTCCGCCATGGCCACCGAGGGCCTGCGGGCCGGCGTGGTGGCGGAGTCCGTCGGCTACCTGCTGCTCGTCCTGGCCGTGACGGCCTTCCTGGCCCGCCCGCTGATCGGCCGGCTGCTGCGGCCGATCGAGCGGGCCGAGAACGGGCGGGAGCTGGGCGCGGCGACCGTCCTGGTGCTGATCGTGTTCGCCGCGGCCGGCACCCACGTGCTCGAGATGGAGCCGATCCTCGGCGCCTTCCTGTGCGGCATCGTCATCGGCTCCCTCGGCGCCGGGGCCCGGCGCTTCCTGGACACCCTGCGGCCGTTCGTCATGGCCGTGCTCGCGCCGCTGTTCCTGGCCACCGCCGGACTGCAGGTCGACCTGACCGCGCTCAAGGACCTCTCGGTGCTCGGCGCCGCGCTGGTCACCCTGCTCGTCGCCGTCGGCGCGAAGCTGGTCGGCGGGTACGCCGGAGCCCGGCTGGGCCGGCTGGACCACGACGAGGCCGTGGCCATCGGCGCCGGGCTGAACGCCCGCGGCGTGGTCGAGATCGTCCTGGCCTCCGTCGGCCTGGGCCTCGGCGTGCTCAACACCGCCTCGTACACCGTCGTCGTCCTGGTGGCGGTGGTCACCTCGGTCATGGCGCCGCCGCTGCTGCGCCGGGCGACCGGCCGGATCGCCCAGACGGCCGGCGAGATCGAACGCGAACGGGACTACGCCACGCAGCTGGTGGCCTGACCGGCGGCCCGGGAGGCGCGCCACACCCTTCCCGGGCCGGTCAGAGCACCGAGTCCCTGACCAACGAGTCTCAGACCACCAGGTGCGGCCGTCGCGCCGGCGACGGGGCCCGCAGCCCCTCGGCCATGGTCGCGGCCATCCGCCGCACCGCCTCGTGCAGGACGGCGGGCGGCATCGTGTACGGGATCCGCAGGCGGTTCTCGAAGACGCCCGGATCGGTGGCGAAGCAGGCGCCGCTCTCGATCCGCACGCCGTGGTCCAGGAGCCGTTCGGCGAGGGCGGTCGCGACCGGCGCCCCGAGGTCGACCCAGAGCGAGAGCCCGCCGGGCGGCAGCTGCCAGCTCCACCGGGGGAGGTGCTCGGTCAGGGCGTCGGCCAGCGCGGCGCGCTGACCGCGCAGCGCGTCCAGCCGGCCGCGCTGCGGCCCGTCTCCGGCGTCGAGCAGGGTGTGGGCCAGCAGCTGGTCCAGGACGGAGCCGCCCAGGTCGGTCGCTATCCGCTGGCCGGCGAGCTCCGTCACGAGCTGCGCCGGCGCGCGCAGCCAGCCGATCCGCAGCCCGCCCCAGTGGGTCTTGCTCATCGACCCGAGGGTGATGACCCCGCCCGCGCCGCCGGACAGGGCACGGCTCGCGAAGGGGGCCGGGGCCGGGCAGTCGAGGGCCAGGTCGGCCATGGTCTCGTCGATCACCAGCCAGGTGCCGTACGCCCGGGCCGCCCGGGCGATCCGGGCGCGGCTCTCCTCGGGCATCAGCAGACCGGTGGGGTTGTGGAAGTCCGGGGTGAGCAGGGCCAGCCGGGGGACCGCCCCGCGGAACGCGGCCTCGACGGCCTCGACGTCCCAGCCGTCCTCCGAGACCGGGGTGGGCACCAGCCGCAGCCGGGCGCGGCGCACGGCCTCCAGGGCGTTGGGGTAGGACGGGTTCTCCACCAGCACCCGGTCGCCCGGCGCGGCCAACAGCCCGAGGACCAGGCTGAGCGCGTGCTGGGCGCCGGAGGTGATCAGGACCTGGTCGGGCACGGTCGGCAGCCCGCGCCGGGTGAACCGGTGGGCCACCGCCGCCCGCAGACCGGGCAGCCCGTACGGGTGGTAGCCGGAGCCGCGGGTGTACACGGCCAGTTGCGGGGCCACCCGGGCGAGGGCGTCGTCCAGCACCTCCGAGGGCAGCCCGGGGGCCGCTCGGGCCAGGTCGATGGCGGCGTCGGGGGCGGGCAGCGCCCGGCTGACCTTGTGCGGCACGACCTCCTCCGGCAGGGCGGTCCAGGTGCCGGAGCCCCGCCGGCTGTGGGCGTACCCGTGCTCGCGCAGCAGTTCGTAGGCGGAGGTGACGGTCGGTCTGCTGAGCCCGAGTGAGGTGGCCAGCGCCCGCTCGGCGGGGAGCCGGACGTGCAGCGGCACCCGGCCGTCCAGGATCAGCGCGCTGATCCCCTCGAACAGGTGGCGGTAGACCGGCCGGGCCCCGCTCAGGCCGGGCAGCAGGGCGGCCAGCTGTCGTGCGCCGAGCGCCTGTGTCATCGGACCGTGTCCCTCGGATCGGCGCCGTGTCCCGCGGAGCGGTGCTGCCTCCCTCGGAGCGGCGCTGCGTCATCCGGACTGGCGCTGCGTCATCCGGATTGGCTATGGGGAACATACCACTTGCCGCCGATTGGCCATCCAATTCCGGTCGGCGGCCCCGGAGACTCCTCGTCAGGTGCACGGCACAGCGCACCAGGACCGGAGGAACACCCCATGCCCGTCACCACCTCGCCGCCCCGCCGTCCGGCCGCCGGACGCGCGCCGCTGCCGCCGCTCGGCTACCTGCCGCTCGCGGAACGCCCGGTGCAGCGCCTCGCCCGGCTGCTCGTCGGGCTGGCCCTGTACGGGTTCAGCCTCTCCCTGCTGGTCCGCGCCGCTCTCGGCGTCAACCCCTGGAGCGTGCTGTACCAGGGTCTGCAGCACCACTCCTCGCTGAGCTTCGGCACGATCAGCGCGGTGGTGGGCGTGCTCGTCCTGCTGGCGTGGGTGCCGCTGCGGCAGAAACCGACGCTCGGCACCTTCGCCAACGTCCTGGTGCTCGCCTTCTCCTCCGACCTGGGGCTCGCGGTCATCCCCGAGGACCTCGGCATGGCGTACCGCTGCTTCCTGCTGCTGGCGGGCATCCTCCTCAACGGGTTCTCCGTCGCGGTCTACGTCGGCGCCCGGTTCGGGCCGGGCCCCCGGGACGGGCTGATGACCGGGCTGGCGGCCACGACGGGCCGCTCGGTGCGGTTCGTCCGGACGGGGCTGGAGGTCACGGTCCTCGCGGCCGGCTGGGCGCTCGGCGGGACGGTCGGCCTCGGCACGGTCCTCTACGCCCTGCTGGTCGGGCCGGTCACCCAGTTCTTCCTGCCGTACTTCACCTACCGCCGGCCCGCCCCGGCCGCTGACCCCGCCTGACGCGACGGTTCGACGAGCCCGCCTGACGCGACCGTTCGACGAGCCCGCCTGACGCGACCGTTCGCTGAGCCCGTCGCGCGGCGCCCCCNNNNGGGGGCGCCGCGCCCCGCCGGGGCCACTGCCTCATGTGCCCGGGACACCGGGTGCTGGACACTGCTGCCATCCGGTGGGTCCGCGGAGAGGAACGGGTGCTCATGGCCACGGAGAGTGTGCGGAGAGCCTGGTGGCGGCCCCGGTCCGGCCCGGCGGAGCGGCAACTGGCCCTGGCGGGGCTGTGCGCCGTCGTCTGCCTGGTGGCCGGCGGCCTGTGGATCGGCTACGTGCTGAGCCACCGGGGCGCACCCGGGATCTCCGTGCCCGCCCACCACCTGGCGGTGCTGGGCTACGGCCTCGCCGCCGTGGCCGGCGGGGTACTGCTGCACGCCCACCGCCCGGGCAACCAGCTCGGCTGGGTCCTGCTCTGCTACGGGACGGCGCTGATCGTCCCGCTCGCCGCCCAGACCCCGGTCTGGGTCGAGGTGGGCGACTCGCGGGTGGTCGGGGCCGTCGTGGTCCTGGTGTCGGCCGGGTACACCGTCAGCGGCACCATCTGGCACGCCCTGCCGCTGTGGCTGCCGTACGGGACGCTGCCGAGCCGCCGGTGGTGGTACGCGATCGGCGCGGTGGCGCTGTGGATGCTGCCCCAGGCCTGCTACTACGTGTACCAGCCCACGGTGTTCGGCCGGCCCAACCCGCTGGCGGGAAGCACGGTCGCGAGCTGGCTGCGGACCTTCAACGACCGGCTGCACACCACCCAGCTGATCGTGTTCGTCGTGCTGGCCGTCCTGGTGGTCCTGGTCCCGCTCGCCCGCACCCGCGGGGTGTCGCGGCGGCGCCGGCAGAACGTCCTGCTCGGCCTGGGCGTCTACCTGCTCTGGGGCGGTGCCGAACTCGGCTACTACTTCGACGACCAGAGCACGCCCTCGTACGTCGCCTTCGCGGTCACCTCCGCGCTGTGGACGCTCACCCTGGCCGCCGTCGTCGTCCGGGACGGCTCCTGGCGGCTCGACCGGGCGGCCCGCCGGGTGCTCGTGGGCCTGCTGGTGGCCACCGGGCTGGTCGTGGTGTTCGTCCTGGTGGCCTGCGTGCTCTCCACCATGCTGATGCCCGGGCGGCGCGGCGCCGGGGCGCTGCTGCTGGTCGCCCTGGTCTTCCTGCTGGCGGCCGGGCTGCCCCGGGGCGTGCGCTGGGCCTCCGGCGTCGTGGACCGCTGGTACTACGGCTCGCGGGCGCAGCCCTACCAGGTGCTGCGCAGCCTGGCCGGACGGGTCAGCCAGACCGTCGACCCGCAGGACGTGCCGGCCGTGCTGTGCGCCACCGTCGGTGACGAACTCCGGTTGTCCAGCGTGGCGTTGACCGTCTCCACCCGCGGCGGCGAACGCCCGCTGGCCGCCTTCGGGGACGGCTCCGGCAGCGTCGAGGGCTTCCCGCTGGTCCACCGCGGCGCCGAGATCGGCCGGCTCACCGTCGCCCCGCGCCCCGGCCAGCGGACCCTCGACGACAGCGACCGGGACATCCTGCGCTCGCTCGCCGACCAGGCCGCGCCCGCCGTCGCCTCCCTCCGGCTGATGGAGGACCTCCGGGCCAGCCGCGAGCAGATCGTCGCGGCCCGCGAGGAGGAGCGCCGCCAGCTGCGCCGCGACATCCACGACGGACTCGGCCCGATGCTGGCCGGCCTGCGGCTGCGGCTGCAGGGAGCGGCCGCGGTGGACGACCCGGCGCGGTTCTCCGGTGCGCTGGAGCGGGTCGCGGACGACCTCGCGACGGCCGTCCGGGAGGTCCGGCGGATCACCGACCGGCTCGGACCGACGGCACTGGGCGACTACGGGCTGTCCCGGGCGCTGGGCCGGCTCGCGGAGACCTTCAGCGGTGCGGACCTCTCCGTCACGGCCCGGCTGGAGCCGGACCCGCTGCCGGAGCTGCCCGCCGCCGTGGAGGTCGCGGTCTACCGGATCACCGCGGAGGCGCTCAACAACGTGCTGCGGCACGCCCGGGCGCGCAGCGCCACGGTGTCCGTCCGGGTGGACCCGGGGGCGCTGGAGCTCGTCGTCGAGGACGACGGGCAGGGCCCCGGCCGCAGCGGCCCGGCGCACCCGGGGGTGGGGCTGCGGTCGATGTCCGAGCGGGCCGCCGAGATCGGCGGCAGCTGCACCGTCGACGCCCTCAACCGCGGCACCCGGGTGCACGCGGTGCTCCCGCGGCGCCCCGCGCGCGGCTGAGCGGGGCTGAGCGGCGCGGGTCCGCCCCCGGCGCGGACGGGCGGCCGGGGGCGGGGACGGCTGGCGGACGACGGGATCGGCGGCGCCGTCAGTTGCAGTTCGGCGGATTGGGGCACTTGTGGGTGGGCCTGCCGGAGGAGTGCCCGGTGCTCGGCCGCCGTCTCCGGCCGCCGCCCCCGTGGCCTCCGCGGCTTGTGCCGCCCTCGACCCGGCACCGGCAGGCCCGGGCCGCTGCGGCGAGGCTGACGACGGCGAAGACCGCCGCGGCCGCGGCCGCCAGCAGTGTCGCACCGCCCGTTCTGTCGGTCATGGTGACCTCCACGGTGGGTTCCGCGGGCCGGTCGTTCCGGCCCGCTCCTCCATGCCACCGCCGGTCGCGCCCCATCCGCATGGGGCGACGGTCCTGATCCGGTCCCGCCGGGTGAGAGCGTGGTCGCGTCGAGTGCTGCCGACCGAGCGATGGGAACCCCTGTTCGAAGCGTATCCGGGCGACCACCCGCCGCAACTCGGCCGCGGGCGCGCGGTTGGGAGGGGAACGGGTTCGTTCACTAACATCGAAGGTGGTGGCGTGAGAGGGGAAACGCCGTCGCCGTGATCGAGGAAGGACGACGGACGAAGGTGCACAGCCATGACCGCTGAAACGGATGCCGTACCGGGACCGGTGGCCGGCCCCCCGCTGCGGCGGCGCGGTGAGGCGCTGGAGAGCGCCATCCACGAGGCGGTGCTCCGGCAGCTCACCACCGACGGCTACGCCCGGCTGACCATGGAGGGGGTGGCCGCCGCCGCGCAGACCGGCAAGGCGGCGCTCTACCGGCGCTGGACCTCCAAGGAGGAGCTGGTCATGGACGCGCTGCGGGCGAGCCTGCCCCCGGCCGGGCCGGTCCCCGACACCGGCAGCCTGCGCGGGGACCTGCTGGCGGTGGTGGCCGGGCTGCGGGCGGCGATGTTCAGCGACCTGGGCGCCGCCGTGCGGGCGATCATGAGCGAGCTGGACCACCGGCGGGCGCACGCCTTCGTCGCGATCGTGCTGGAGCGGGTGGTCGAGCCGACGACCGCGCTGATCGCCGAGGTCCTGGACCGCGGCACCGCGCGCGGCGAGGTCCGGCCTGGGGCCGTCACCCCGCTGGTCACCGACGTGGTGCCGGCGCTGATGCTGTACCGGATCAAGATGTGCGGCGGGGACGTGGTGCAGCTCGACCCGGCGGAGATCGTGGACGAGGTGCTGCTGCCGATCGTCCGCCCGTGAGGGCCGGACGACCGGCGGCCGCCGGTCTCACGCCCCGCTGTGGCGGAGCATCTCCTCGCGCTCGACGACCTTGACCCGCTCGCGGTCCTCGGCCGCGCCGAGCGCGCGCTCGTGGGCGTCGAGCTCCTGCCAGCCCGCCCAGGTGGTGTAGCGCACGCCCCGGTCGCGCAGGTGCTCCTCGACCGCCGCCGGGTCGGGCTCGAGGGCGCCGGGCAGGCGGCCGGTCGCGTGGTCGTCCAGCAGGCAGGCCACGGTCTCGTTGGCGTCGCCCTTGGTGTGGCCGATCAGGCCGACCGGGCCGCGCTTGATCCAGCCGGTGACGTACGTGGCGGCGCGGTGCGAGCCGTCGCCGTCCAGGACCCGGCCGGCCGCGTGCGGGACGGTGCCCGAGACCGGGTCGAAGGGCAGCTTGGGCAGCTCGTCCGAGTAGTAGCCGACGGCCCGGTAGACCGCCCGCACGTCCCAGTCGGTGAAGCGGCCGGTGCCGCGGACGTTGCCGGTGCCGTCCAGCTCGGTGCGCTCGGTGCGCAGCCCGGCCACCTGGCCGTCCGCGCCGAGGACCTCCACCGGGGACTCGAAGAAGTGCAGGAAGATCCGGTGCGGGCGGTCGCCGACGTCGCGGATCGCCCACTTCTCCAGGGTCGCCGCGACCAGGTCGACGTGCTTGACGGCGCGGCGCTCGGCGATCGAGCCGGCGTCGTACTCGATGTCCTCGGGGGCGACGATCACCTCGATGGTGGGGGAGTGGTCCAGCTCGCGCAGCTCCATCGGGCTGAACTTGGCCTGGGCCGGCCCGCGGCGGCCGAAGACGTGCACCTCGCGGGCGCGGTTGCGGCCCAGGCCCTCGTGGACGTTCGGGGGGATCTCGGTGGGCAGCAGCTCGTCCGCGGTCTTGGCGAGGATCCGGGCCACGTCCAGGGCGACGTTGCCGACGCCGAGCACGGCGACCTTCTCGGCCTCCAGCGGCCAGTCGCGGGGCACGTCCGGGTGGCCGTCGTACCAGGAGACGAAGTCGGCCGCGCCGTAGGAGCCGTCCAGCCCGATGCCGGGCAGGTCGAGCGAGCGGTCGGCCATCGCGCCGGTGGCGAAGACCACGGCGTCGTAGAACCGGTGCAGGTCGTCCAGGGCGAGGTCGGACGGGTAGTCGACGTTGCCGAAGAGGCGGACCTGGGGCTTGTCGAGCACCTGGTGCAGGGCCGTCACGATGCCCTTGATGCGCGGGTGGTCGGGCGCGACGCCGTAGCGGATCAGGCCGAACGGGGCGGGCATCCGCTCGAACAGGTCGATCGAGACGCCGGGCGTCCCGGCGGCGTCGGACTTCAGCAGGGCGTCCGCGGCGTAGATGCCGGCGGGGCCGGCACCGACGATCGCGACTCTGATCGGACGGGGCATGGCGGTCCTCCGGGCGGGCGCGGCGACAAGTGGTCTGGACCCTTGCAGCCAACCCGGAGGTGGGGCGGTGGTGTAGTCGGCTCCGGTCTATGACCTCATAGAGACGACCTATGGGTGAGCGGCCGGTCCGGGTGGGTGCCGGGACCGGCCGCGCGGCGTCAGCTCCGGTCGGCGGGGGCCTGCCCGGGGACGGCCGGCGGGGCCGGGGTCCCGGCGGCGGCGCTGTCGTCCGTGCCGCTTGTGCCCTCGGCTCCGCCGGTGATCCGGGTGGCGGAGGCCTCGAAGAAGCGCAGCAGCTCCACCGGGAAGGGCAGCACCAGCGTGGAGTTCTTCTCCGCCGCGACCTCGACCACGGTCTGCAGCAGCCGCAGCTGCATCGCCGCCGGGGTCTCGGCCATCTTGGCGGCGGCCTCGGAGAGCTTGGCGGCCGCCTGGAACTCGCCGTCGGCGGTGATGATCCGGGCCCGGCGCTCGCGGTCCGCCTCGGCCTGGCGGGCCATCGAGCGCTTCATCGAGTCGGGCAGGCTGACGTCCTTGATCTCCACCCGGTCGATGTGCACGCCCCAGCCGGTCGCCGGGCTCTCCAGCATGACCTCCAGCCCCTGGTGGAGGTTCTCCCGGCCGGAGAGCAGGTCGTCCAGCTCGCTCTTGCCGATGATCGAGCGCAGCGAGGTCTGGGCGACCTGCAGCATGGCGAAGGCGTAGTTCTGCACGTCCACGGTGGCCCTGATCGGGTCCATCACGCGGAAGTACAGCACCGCGTCGACGCTGACCGAGACGTTGTCCTTGGTGATGCCCTCCTGTGCGGGCACCGGCATGGTGACGACCTGGACGTTGACCTTGCGCATCCGGTCCACCAGCGGCATCAGCAGGGTGAGGCCCGGCTCGCGGACCTGCGGGAGCACCTGCCCGAGCCGGGACACCACACCCCGCTCGTACTGCTGCACCACCCGCACACCCGTCATCAGCCACAGCAGGAGCACCACGGCGACGATCACGACGACTGCCACGATTCCGACCCCCCGTTCGCGGCGCGACCGGGCCGGGACCGAACTGGCCCTGTCGCCCGGTGCGGGCCGCGCAGCACAGTATGCGCCCGGGGCATCGGGCCTGACAGGGGTGTGCGCAGCGGTTTTGACGGATCTTTAGCGCACGCCGGCCCGCTCGGTCTCCCGCGCGGGTTCGGCCGTGGCCGGTACGGTCCGGCAGCGCCGGCCGGCCACCGCGTTGAGCGCCGCGACCGCCAGGCCCAGGCCGAGCGCGATCAGCCAGGCCCGCCGCTGGTCGAGGTGGGGGCCGGCCGCGACCGAGGCGAGCACCGCCACGCCCAGGGTGTTGCCGAGCTGCCGGGAGGTGGTGGCCAGCGCGGAGGCCACGCCCGCCTGCTGCGCGGGCAGACCGGTCACCGCGGTGTTGGTGATCGGCGGGTTGACCAGGCCGAAGCCCAGCCCGAGGGCCAGGTACCCGGCGGCGTACGGTGGGTAGGCGTCGCCCCCGGCCGCCAGCGCGAGCAGGCCGGCGCCCAGCGCCAGCAGCAGGCCGGAGCCCACCAGGAGCCGGCGCGCCCCCACCACGGGGATCAGCCGGCCGCTCAGCGGGGAGACCACGGCGATCGCCAGCGTCGCCGGGAGCAGCGCCAGCCCGGTTCCCAGCGCCGAGACGTGCCGCTGCTGCTGCCAGTACACGCTGGAGACGAACAGGAACCCGGCCAGGATCGCGAACACCAGCACCGCGCTGACCGTGGCCGCGGTGAAGGTCGGACGGCGCAGCAGCGCGAGCGGGAGCACCGGGTGCGCGCGCCGCCGTTCGACCGCCACGAACGCCGCGCCGCCGCCCAGCGCCAGCACCGCGCAGACCACCGTGGTGACGCCGCCGAAGCCCTGGTGGGCGCCGTGGATGAGCAGTTCGGTGACACCGAAGACCGCCACCGCGCCCAGCGCCAGCCCGGCCGGGTCGAGCGGACGGGCCGTACCGCCCCTGGTCTCCGGCACCCGCACCGACGCCGCCAGCACCAGCGCGACCACCGGCAGGTTCACCAGGAAGATCCACCGCCAGCCCAGGGCGTCGATCAGCGAACCGCCGACCAGCGGGCCGAGCGCCGCGGCCAGCCCGAAGATCGCCGCCCAGAAGCCGAGCGCCCGGGCCCGGCGCACCGGATCCTGGATCGCCGTGGTCACGGTGGACAGCGCGTTGGGCCCGAGCAGCGCGGCGCCGAGGCCCTGGACGACCCGGACGGCGATCAGCTGGTCGGCGCTGCCGGCGAGCGCGCAGCCCAGCGAGCCGATCCCGAAGACCAGCAGACCGGCGCGGAACATGGTGCGCCGCCCGAGCCGGTCCCCGAGCGAGCCGGCCAGGAGCAGCAGCACCGCCAGGGTGAGCGTGTAGGCGTCCACGATCCAGGCCAACTGCGATGAACCGGCGGACAGTTCGGTGCGCAGGGAGGGCAGGGCGACGTTCACCGCGGTGGAGTCCAGGCTGGTGACGAACAGCGAGGCGCCGCAGACGGCGGTCAGCCCGGCAGGGCCGAGGGGGCGGCGCTCGCGCCGCGTCCGGTGGCCGGGTTCGGGCACGGCAGAAGGCATGGGGGACCCCTTCCGGGTCGAGGCGGGAATCGGCGACGGGCAGGGCGCCCCGGTGCGGACACCGGTCGGGCGGGCTGCGGTCGCTCTGCCTCGAACCTAGGCGGCCTGCTGATTTGCGGCAATCGGCAAAACGGCAACTGATAGTTTCACCTGGTGCAACTGTCCTCGGTCGACCTCAACCTGCTGGTGGTCCTGGACGCCCTCCTGGAGGAGGGCTCCGTCACCCGGGCCGCGCACCGGCTCAACCTCTCCGTCCCGGCGACCAGCCGCGCCCTCGGCCGGCTGCGCCGCACCTTCCGGGACCAGCTGCTGGTCCGCTCCGGCCGCGGGCTGCGGCCCACCGCCGCCGCCGTCGACCTCCGGCCGCGCCTGCGGCTCTGGCTCGAACAGGCCGAGCAGCTCCTCGACCGCCAGGCCCAGCCGCTCGACCGGAGCCTGACGGTCGTCGCCCCGCAGGACCTGATCGTGACCAGGAGCGCCGACCTGCTCGCCCGGCTCGCCGTGGACGCCCCCGCCGCCGAACTGCGCCTGCTGGCCTCCGACGGCGGGCGGGACGGCGCCGAAGCCGTCCGGGACGGCACCGCCGACCTCGCGGTCGTCGTCAACGCGGCCAAGTACCCGGACCTGCGCTCCCTCGGCCTCGTCCGGGCCGGGCTCACCGCCGCCGTCCGGGCGGGCCACGACCTCACCCGCGGCGAGGTGACCGCCGAGCGGTTCGCCGCCGCCGAGCACGTCCTGGTCTCCCGCAGCGGCCGCCCCGAGGAGGCGCTCGACCGGGAACTGCGCGAGGCCGGCCTGCCCCGTACCGTCCGCTGCGTCGTGCCCGGGTACCTCGCCGCACTGCACCTGGTCGGCCGCACCGACCTGGTCACCCTCGCCCCCGCCGCCCTGGTCCGCGAACTCGGCCCGGCCCTCGGCGTCCTCCCCGTCCCCG
Source organism: Kitasatospora xanthocidica (assembly GCF_014656195.1). Lineage (GTDB taxonomy): Bacteria > Actinomycetota > Actinomycetes > Streptomycetales > Streptomycetaceae > Kitasatospora > Kitasatospora xanthocidica. The sequence goes on from NZ_BNBY01000023.1 coordinate 89,661, forward strand.
CACCCGCCCGGCTGCGCCCCCTGCGGGTCACCCTCCTCTGGCACCCCCGCCGCGACCAGGACCCCCTCCTGCGCCTGCTCCGCGACGGCCTCGCCGCCCTCGCGGCCGACCTCACCGGCGCCGGGGACGAACCGCCGCACTGAGCCCTCTCGGAGGGTCGCCCCCGGGGCTCAGCGCAGCAGGTCCCCGACGGCCGCGATGCCCGCCGCGATGGCGCGCTCGGTGACGTCGCCGAAGCCGAGCACCAGCCGGGGCGGGTCGCCGGCGCCGGAGGCCCGGTTCGCGCTCATCCCGTACAGGCCGACCGAGCGCTCGCGGGCCGCCGCGACCACCCGCCCCTCGTGCGCGCCCTCCGGCAGCCAGGCGACGGCGTGGAAGCCCGCCGCCAGGCCGGTGACCGGCAGGCCGGGGGCGTGCTCGGCCAGTGCGGCGAGCAGCGCGGTCCGGCGGGACGCGTAGAGCGCGCGCATCCGGCGCAGGTGCCGGTCGAAGCGGCCGGACTCGATCAGCCGGGCCAGCGCCAGCTGGTCCAGCACGGGGGAACCCCGGTCGTCGATCTGCTTGAGCTCGCACAGCCGGTCGGTGAGCGCCGGCGGGCAGAGCACCCAGCCGGTGCGCAGCGCGGGCGCGAGCGACTTGCTGACCGTGCCGATGGCGACCACCCGGTCGGCGGCCAGGCCCTGCAGGGCGCCCACCGGTTCGCGGTCGTACCGGAACTCGGCGTCGTAGTCGTCCTCGATCACCACCGCGTCCCGCGCCCGGGCCCAGTCGATCAGGGCGAGTCGCCGCCGCGGTGCCAGGGCGACCCCGGTCGGCCACTGGTGGGCGGGGGTGGTGACCACCGCGCGGGCGTCGGTGGCCGCCAACGCGTCCACGACCAGGCCCTGTTCGTCCACCGGCACCGGGACGGCCCGCAGACCGGCCACGGCGGCGGCCGCCCGGACGGGGCCCGGCGAGCCCGGGTCCTCGTACGCGACGGTGCGCACGCCCGTGCGGGCGAGGGCGCGCAGGGTGAGCGAGAGCCCCTGGGCGTAGCCGGAGCAGACCAGCAGGTGGTCCGGTTCGGCGGCGGCCGCGCGGACCCGGCGCAGGTACCCGGCCAGCACCTCGCGCAGCGCCGCGGCGCCGCGCGGGTCGCCGTAGTCGAGCGCCTCCCTCGGCAGTGCCCGGCCGGCCTCGCGCACCGCCCACAGCCAGTCGGCCATCGGGAAGGCCGTCAGGTCCGGGACGCCGTGCCGGAAGTCGGCCAGCAGCCGGGGCGCGGGGGCGGCACCGGCGGTCGGCGCGGGCGGGGCGGCCGCTCCGGCGGCGACCCGGGTGGCGGACCCGCCACGGGTCACCAGGTAGCCCTCGGCGAGGAGTTGGGCGTAGCAGTCCTGGACCAGGCCGCGTGAGAGGCCGAGCGTGCGGGCGAGCTCCCGGGAGGACGGCAGCCGCTCACCGGCCGCCAGCCGTCCCGTGCGGATCGCGCAGCGCAGGTGGTCCTCCAGCTGCGCGCGCAGCGGCCGGCCGCCGCCGCGGTCGAGGACCAGCAACAGCTCGGGCGAGAAACCGGACCACTCCAGCGGCATGGAATCGGATCTTACCGGTGGTCCGGTGGGCCGATACCGTCACCGGGTGACCACGACGACGATCAACTCCCCTTCCCCGGAGGCCGGTTCCGACCGGCCGCCGCTGCTCACCCGGGCGCTGCTGCTGCGCTTCGTCTCGCTGCTCGGCTCCGCCGTCGGCTTCAACCTGCTGCTGTCCGCCGTTCCGCTGTACGCCCAGGAGTCCGGTGGCGGCGACCACGCGGCGGGGCTCGCCACCGGGGCGCTGATGCTGGCCACCGTGGCCGGTGAGCTGGCGACGCCGGCGCTGACCGCCCGGTACGGCTACCGGCTGGTGCTGGCGGCCGGGCTGGTGCTGCTGGGCGCGCCCGCGCTGGTGCTGGCCGTGACCGGCGGGATGGTGGCGGTGGTGGCGGTATGCCTGCTGCGCGGGCTGGGCTTCGCGCTCGCGCTGGTCGCCGGCGGGGCGCTGACGGCCTCGCTGATACCGGCCGAGCGGCGCGGGGAGGGGCTCGCGCTGGTCGGGCTGGTCTCCGGCCTGCCGTCCCTGTTCGGGCTGCCGCTCGGCGTCTGGCTGGGCCAACACGTCGGCTGGGGCTGGGTGTTCGCGATCGGGGCGGCCGCCCCGCTGGCCGCCGTCGCCTCCGTGCCCGCGCTCCCGGACCGCACCCGGGCCGCCGGCCCGTCGGTGGGCCTGCGGGACGGGCTGCGCAGCGGCGCCCTGCTGCGGCCCGCCACCGTGTTCGCCGCCACGGCGCTGGCGGCCGGGATCATCGTCACCTTCCTGCCGCTCGCCGTGCCCTCCGCCACGGCCGTCGCCGTCGCGCTGCTGGTCCAGCCCGGGGCGATGACGCTCGCCCGCTGGCTCGCCGGGCGGCACGGGGACCGGCGCGGCCCGGCCCCGCTGGTGCTGCCCGCCCTGCTGGTCTCGGCCGCCGGTGTGCTGCTGCTGGCGTGCACGGGCAGCGCGGTCGCGGTGGTCGCCGGGGCGGCGGTGTTCGGGCTCGGCTTCGGCGTCGCGCAGAACGCGACGCTGGCGCTGATGTACGCCCGGGTGCCGCCGTCCGGGTACGGCACGGTGACCGCGCTGTGGAACGTCGCCTACGACGGCGGGATGGGCATCGGCGCGGTCGCCTTCGGGGCGGTCGCGGGCGGGACGGGCTACCCGTGGGCGCTGCTGCTCACCGCGGCCGTGATGCTCGCCGCGCTCGCCCCGGCGTGGCGGGACCGCGGGAGCGCCGCGGCGCGCTGACGCCCCGTCGGCCGGGCGCGCGACGACACGCACGGGCCGCGCAGCTGCTCGACTTGCCGCGGACCGGGCGGTTGGATGGATCCGCCCCGGTCAACCGGACGGAACCGCACCGGACTCCGCCCGGACGCGGCCCGAACACCCCGGCGAGCCGAGGAGTCACCCCCGTGCACGACAGCCCCGACAGCCCTGACACCCACGACAGCCCCGACCCGGCCGTGGTGGCCCGGCGGATCGCCGAACGGTGCCAGGAGCTGGGCCTCGACGACGAGGACCTGGCGCGCCGGGCGGCGATGGCTCCCGGCTACCTCCGCCATCTGCTCGTCGCCGGGCCCGGCTTCGACCCGGCGGGCTTCGTCCGGCTCGCCGCCGTGCTCGGCAGCAGCCGCGACGAGCTCCTGTACGGCCGCGCCGACGCCGCGCCCGGCCACGGCGGGCCCGGGCCGCACCCCCGGTTGCAGAACCTCACCGAGGCCGAGTGCTGGCAGCTCGTCGGCACCCACGGCGTCGGCCGGATCGCCCTGCCGGTCGAGCCGGGGCCGGTGGTCCTGCCCGTCAACTACGTGGTCGACCGGGCCTCCTTCGCCTTCCGCACCGGCGAGCACAACACCACCGCCCCCACCGAGGGCGCCGCGGTCTCCTTCCAGGTCGACCGCATCGACGAGCACCTCGGCCGCGGCTGGAGCGTCCTCGCCCTCGGCCCGGCCCACTACGTGACCGACCCGGCCGAACTCCACCACCTGACCGGCCTCCCCGGCGCCTCCCCCTGGGCAGGCGGCGACCGGCCGCGCTGGGTGCGGATCCGGCCGGAGGAGGTCACCGGCCGCCGCCTGGTCACCGGCTGACCCCGCCGCGGCCGGACGCGGCGGGTCCTGCCTTCCGGGGCCGTTCACTGCGACCCCGGCCAGGGGTGCGGGGCCGCTGTCAGGTGGCGGGTCAGGGCGAGGGCGGCGAGCAGGGCGAGGAGGGTGCACACGCCCCACCAGCCCGCCCGGCTCCAGACCTGGACGCCGAGCCAGGAGCCGGCGGTGCCGCCCAGGTAGGCGCAGGTCATGTAGGCGGTCCTGAGGCGGCCGCGGGCGTCCGGCCGGAGGGCGTTCACCCGGGCCTGACCGGCGACCGTGCCGCACTGCATGGCGACGTCGAGCAGCAGGGTGCCCAGGGTGAGGGCGGTCAGGCCGAGCGGGCCGCCCCGGCGGCCGGCGGCGAGGACGGCGGCCGCCGCGAGGACGCCCAGCAGGCAGGCGAGGTTCACCGGGTCGGGGCCGTGGCGGTCCACCAGCCGTCCGGCGTACGGGGTGCAGAGCATGGTGGCCGCGCCGACCAGGGCGAGCAGCCCGACCGCCCGGGCGTCCAGTCCGTAGGCCGGGCCGGTGAGCAGCAGGGCCAGACAGGTCCAGACGGCGGAGAAGCCGGCGAAGACGCTCGCCTGGTACACGCAGGAGCGGCGCAGCTCGGGTTCGGTGCGCAGCAGGCGCAGCGGCTCGGTGAGCAGGGCCGGATACGGCGCGCGGGAGGAGGCGGTCGTGGCCGGGACGGTGCGGGCCAGGACGGCGGCGAGGAGCAGGGTGAGGGCGGCCGCGGCCAGGTACGGGGCACGCCAGCCGAGCCACTCGCCGAGGGTGCCGCCGAAGGTGCGGGCGAGCAGCATGCCGCCGGTGGAGCCGCTCAGCAGCGCGCCGATCACCGCGCCCTGGCGGTCGGCGGCGGCCAGGTTCGCCGCGAGCGTTCCGACGACCTGGGCGGCGACCGTGGTGAGGCCGACGGCGGCGCTCGCCGCGATCAGGACGGGCAGGGTCGGCGCGCAGCCCGCGGTGAGCAGGCCCAGGCCGGTGAGGGTGAGCAGCGCGACGAGCAGCGGACGGTGGGGGAGCCGGTCGGCGAGGGGCACGAGCAGGACGATGCCGGCGGTGTACCCGAGCTGGGTGGCGGTCACGACCAGGGCCGCCGCGTCGGGGGGCACGTGCAGTCCGGTGGCGATCAGCGGGCCGACGGCCTGGGGGAAGTAGAGGTTCCCAACCGCCACGGCGCAGGCCAGGGCCAGGAGGAGGACCAGCCGACGGGTCAATCCGTCGGCCTGGCCGGGAGTGTCGGCGGTGCGGCGCACGGGAGTTGTCATGGCGCCAGTGCACGGGAACGCCGCGGCGCCGCCAATCGATGTAGCGTGGCGCTTAATGATCAGCTTCGTCCTGGACGTCGAGGACCTCGCGGACACCCGGTTCGCGCTGTCGCCCCTGCACGAGGCGGTGCTGAGCCTGCGGGTGCTGCGGGACCCCGGGCTGTCGGCGCTGCACCTGCCGTGGCGCCGCGCCGTCCTCGCCCGGCTGGGCGCGCTCGACGCCGGGCTGCTGCTGTCCCTGGTCGCACGCCGGCGGACCGTCCCCGACTTCCTGACGCCGGTGCCGGCCGTCTTCGCTCCGAGCTTCGAGGAGGAGCTGGCCGTGGTGCGCCGGACCGAACCGGAGCTGGTCCGCCGCGACCTGGTGGCGACGCACGCGCCGGACCCGGTGCCCGAGGCGCTGCGGCTCTTCGTCGCCGGCGACGACGCCGCGGTCGCCGGGCTGCGCGACGGCCTGTGCGAACTCCTACGCCGGTACTGGGAGTCGGCGATCGAGCCGGAGTGGCCGCGGATGCGCCTGGTACTGGAGGCGGACATGACCTACCGGGCCCGGCGGCTCGCGCTCGGCGGCGCCCGGCTGCTGTTCGCCGACATGCACCCGGACCTGCGCTGGCGGGGCGGCGTGCTGCACATCGACCGGATGATCAGCCGGCACCGCGTCGCGGCGGCGGGCCGGGGGCTGCTGCTGATGCCGTCCGTGTTCGCGCACAAGCCCGCGCCGCCGCTCAGTCCGGAGGAGCCGCCGAGCCTGGTCTACCCGAGCCGGGGCGTGGCCACCCTGTGGGACACCCCGCCCGCCGCCGACCCGACCGCCTTGGCGGCGCTGCTGGGCGCGCCGCGCGCCCGGCTGCTGGTCCTCCTGGCGGAGCCCTCGGCCACCGTCGAGCTCGCCCGCCGGCTGCGGGTGACGCCGAGCGCCGTCTCCCAGCACCTGCGCGTCCTGTTCGCCGGGGGACTGGTCGTCCGGGCCCGCGACGGGCGGCAGGTCCTGTACCGGCGCAGCGCGTTGGGTGACCAGCTGGTGGCCGGCCGGGCGGCACCGTGACGGCCCGGCCGTTGTGCTGACGGACCGTACGTGGAACCGCCGCCCCCGTCGGCCGGCCTGCCGCACGGCCCGTGGACGAGCGCGCCGATGACTGGTATCCAGACCACTGGGCAGCCGGACGGAACGGGCCGCCGGGCCGCGACGTACCACCAGGAGAGCAGGGGCGATGCGCAGAATTCTGATCGTCGGCGCCGGGCAGGCCGGACTCCAACTGGCCCTGGGGCTGCAGTCCCACGGCTACGACGTGACGGTGCTGACGGACCGCGGCGCGGACGAGGTGCGGGCCGGGCGGGTGCTGTCCAGCCAGTGCATGTTCGAGTCCGCGCTGAGTACCGAGCGCGCCCTGGGCCTGGACCTGTGGGCCGACGAGGCGCCCCGGATCGAGGGCGTCGGCCTCTCCGTCCCCGGGCCGGACGGGACGCGGGTGATCGACTGGGTCGGGCGGCTGGACGCCTACGCGCAGTCCGTCGACCAGCGGCTGAAGATGTCCACCTGGCTGGAGGCCTTCGCCGAGCGCGGCGGCCGGGTCGAGCTGCGCAAGGTGACCGCCGCCGACCTGCAGCACCTGGCCGGCTCGTACGACCTGGTGCTGGTCGCCTCCGGCAAGGGCCCGCTGGGCTCGCTGTTCGAACGCGACCACGCGCACTCCCCGTTCGAGCGCCCCCAGCGCGCGCTGTCCGCCGTCTACGTGCACGGGCTCGGGCCGCGCCCCGAGCACGACTTCCCGGCGGTGCGCTGCAACGTGGTGCCCGGCATCGGCGAGCTGTTCGTGATGCCGGCCCTGACCGTGTCGGGGCCCTGCGACATCGTGCTCTGGGAGGCCGTGCCGGGCGGACCGGCGGACGCCTTCGACGGGATCCGTGACCCGGCCGAACACCTGCGGGTGACGCTGGAGTTGATGAAGACCTTCACACCTTGGGAGTACGACCGGGCGCGCAAGGGCCTCGAACTCACCGACGCCGGCGCCACCCTGGCCGGCCGCTTCACCCCGGTGGTCCGTCGCCCCGTCGGCGAACTGCCCGGTGGCGGCACGGTGTTGGGCGTCGCGGACGTGGTCGTCACCAACGACCCGATCACCGGACAGGGCGCCAACACCGCCGCCAAGTGCGCGGCGCTCTACCTGGCCGCGATCCTCGCCCACGGCGACAAGCCCTTCGACCGGGACTTCCAGCAGGCCGCCTTCGACGCCTTCTGGCAGGTCGCGGGCCCGGTCACCACCTGGACCAACGCCATGCTCGCCCCGCCGCCCCCGTTCGTCCTCGACCTGCTGGTCGCGGGCGGGCAGTACCAGGCCGTCGCCGACCGGTTCGCCAACACCTTCGACGACCCGGCGGACGCCGAACGCTGGTACCTCGACCCGGACAAGGCGGCCGCCTACCTGGCCTCGGTCACCTCGGGAGACTGACCGTACGTCCGGAAAACGGGGGAACGCCCGGAATCTGAAAGGTCAAAAGCTTCCCAAGTCGGGTGCGGGCGGCCGTCGATCATGGTGGGTTCGTCTCGCCCCCGCCGAGGGGGACATCCGGCTCGGCACGACGAGCGGTACGGACATCCGGAGAACGGGAGACACGTGGTGGCGGTCGACGGGGGCAACATGGCCCAGGCAGTGATCGATACGGCGTACAACGAGCGCAAACGGCTGCACACCGGCCGCAGCCGGACCACCACGATGGTCGTGCTGGGCGTCCTGGCCGCGATCGGCATCTTCCTGGCGCTGGTCGTCGGCAAGTCCGACCCGGACACCGCGCCCACCTGCGACGGCCACACCATGACCCGGACCAGCGAGTGCCGGATCTGGTCCAACCACGGCGGCGGGGGCACCTACTCCTACGACGAGATGATCGACCGCCGGGAGTCCTCCAACGGCGTGTGGCGGGGCATAGGCTTCGGCGCCGCCGGGCTCGCCGCCGTCCTGATGGTGGTGGCCTACACCAAGCTGAACCCGAACCGCCCCTGGGGCAAGCCGGTCAGCGCCGCCTGCCCGCGCTGCCGGGAGCTGAACCTCCGGGAGAAGCTCACCGTCCACAGCATCACCAAGGGCCGGACGACCTACCGCTACAGCGGCATCGTCACGCTCTGCACCCCGGCCTGCGGCTTCTCCACGATCCGCCAGCGCTGACGCTGCCGGGCCCCGGCCGGGACCGCCCGACTCCCGCCCACTACGCTCGGTCCCTCACGAACAGGATGTGGGTGGACCGAGTGAGCAGGTGGGAGCGGGCGCTGGACGCGGCCGGCGTGCACGACCCCGGGCTGCGGGCCGACTTCGGCCGGCAGCGGGACCGGGTCAGCCGGTACAAGCGGGAGGTCACGCTGGCGGCCGGTCTGCTGCTGCCGGACCGCATGGTCCCGCCCGTGATCGCGGCGGCCGCCTTCATGCACCACACCGACACCCTGCTCGACAGCGGCCCGCTCGCCGAACGCCGGGCGGCCTCCGCCCGCTGGCGGCGGGACGTCACCGAGAGCCTCGCCGCCGGCCGCACCGACGATCCCGACCTGCGCCCCCTGCTGCACAGCGTCGAGGCGCACCCCGCCCTGCGCGACCGGGCCCTGGACTTCCTCGCCGCGGCGGACGCCGACCTCGACTTCGCCGGCTTCGCCACCGAGGCGGACTACCAGGCGTACGTGGACGGGTACTCGCTGCCCGGCTTCATGGTCGTCGCCGCGCTGCTCGGCCCGGACGGCGACCAGAGCGCCTACCGCGCCGCCTGCCGCACCTTCATCGACGCCAGCCAGCGGCTCGACTTCGTCAACGACCTCGCCGAGGACCTGGCCGAGGGCCGGCTGACCGTTCCCGAACAGACCCTACGGGCCCACGGCGTCACCCGGGCCGACCTGGAGCAGGCCCGCGACCTGCCGGCCGTAAGGGCACTGCTCGGCGAACTGCTCGACCTGGCCGACCGCACCCTCGCCGAGGGCCGGGCCGTCGTCGACCTGGTGCCGGCCGCGCACCGGCCGATGGTGCGGTGCATCGTCGGGGTCGAGGAACTGACCGGCGTCGCCGCCCGCGCCGACCTGGGCGCGCTGCTGCGCCGCTCCGCGAGCCCGGCCAAGTTCGCCGCGCTGCGGCTGCTCGCCCGGGAGTACCTCCGGGCCCGACGGCTGCGCGGCTGACGGTTCACGGCTTTCGGCTCCCAGCCCCGTACCGGGCCGGGTCAGAGCCAGCCGCGCTCGTCCGCGACCCGCAGCGCCTCCGTACGGTTGCGGGTGCCGGTCTTGGCGATGGCCGAGGAGAAGTAGTTGCGGACCGTCCCCTCGGAGAGGTACAGCTTCGCGGCGATCTCGGCGACCCCGGCGCCCGGGCGGGAGGCGTTCAGCACGTCGCGCTCGCGGGCGGTGAGCGGCGAGGTGCCTGCGGCCAGGGTGGCGGCGGCGAGCTCCGGGTCGACCACCCGCTCCCCGGCCGAGACCCGGCGGATCGCGTCGGCCAGCACCTCGGCGGGCGCGTCCTTGACCACGAAGCCGACCGCGCCGGCCTCCATGGCCCGGCGCAGGTAGCCGGCCCGCCCGAAGGTGGTGAGGATGACGACCCGGCACCGCGGCGCCCGCTGGGCCAGGACGGCGGCCGCCGCCAGGCCGTCCAGACCGGGCATCTCGATGTCGAGGAGGGCGACGTCCGGCCGGTGCTCGCGGGCCGCCTCCGCCACCTGGTCGCCGCGGCCGACGGCGGCGACCACCTCGAAGTCGTCCTCCAGGTCCAGCAGGGCGCACAGCGCGGTGCGCACCAGCTCCTGGTCCTCGGCGAGCAGCAGACGGATCGTCATGGCGTCCCTTCGTGCGGAGAGTCGGGGCGACCGGACGGGACGGTCACCAGCAGCCGCCATCCGCGCGGGGCGAGCGGGCCCGCCTCGACCGTACCGCCCGCCGCCGCGACCCGTTCGCGCAGCCCGGTGAGGCCCTTGCCGCCGCCCCGGATGCCCCGGCCGCCTCGGGCACCGTGAGCGTCGGGTCCCGGACCGTCGGGTCCCGGGCCGTCGTCGCGGATCTCCACCGAGGTCGCGGTGAGCACCACCGAGCAGCGGTCGGCGCGGGCGTGCCGGACCGTGTTGGTGATGCCCTCGCGCAGCACCCAGCCGAACAGCTCGCGGTGGTCCGGCCCGACCGCGTCCGCCGCCGACGGCAGGTCGGCCACCACCCCGGCGGCGCGCAGCAGTTCGCGGGCTCGGGCGAGCTCCCCGGCCACGGTCACCTCGCGGTAGCCGGTGACGGCCGCACGCACATCGGCCAGCGCCTGCCGGGAGAGCGACTCCACGGCCGCCATCTCGGCGACCGACCGGCCCGGGTCCCGGTCGGCCAGCCGCTGCGCCAGCCGGGACTTGACGGTGATCGCGGTGAGGGAGTGGCCGAGCAGGTCGTGCAAGTCGCGGGCGATCCGGTCGCGTTCGGCCTCGGAGGCCAGCCGGGCCACCTCCGCCCGGGCGGCGACCAGCTCCCGGTTGGTGGCGGCGATCTCGGCGAAGGCGCGGCAGGTGAGCGCCGTGAACAGCAGCGCCAGCGCCTGGAACCCGCCCGGCCCGGAGTGCCAGGGGCGCACCGCCCAGGGCAGCAGGAAGGCGGCCAGCGCGGCCCCGGTCACCACCGTGCCGGCGTGCTCGCGCCACAGCACCGCGACCGCGGAGACGACCACCGTGGCGAGGAAGAAGGCGTCCGCGTGGGCGAACGGCAGCGCGGCGAGGAACAGGACGGTCATCACCGTCAGCAGCGGCACGATCCAGGTCCGTCGGCCGCGCTCCAGGGCGACGGCGGTGAGCGCGTAGCAGAGGCAGAACGCGGTGACCACGGCGTACCCGGCGGCCGCCGCCGCCCCGTCGACGGTGCCGTTCACGGCGACGGCGGTGAGTGCCGGGAAGACCAGCATGCCGGCGCCCAGCAGCAGGCGCCGTCGGCCGTGCCCCCAGCGGTGGGCGGCGCCCGGCGTCGCCCCGCGGTCGAGGTCGGTCACCCTCGCGTCCCTTCCCTCAGAGCCTGGCGAACAGGGTACGCAGCCGCCGCCCGTTGACCGGGACGGCCACTCCCAGCAGCGCGAGTCCGCACAGCCCTTGCTCGACCTTCATCCACACCGGGAAGACCCCCGGCAGGACGATGATCGTGGCGATCGCGGCGAGCATGACCGCCGAGACGATCCGCAGCCGCCGGAACGCCCCCCGGGAGCCGCGGGCCGCACGGTCGGTGAGCAGCAGGGTCACGGCGGCGCTGATCACGACGATGGTGCCGCGGATCCAGACCGCCGGGGTGACGAGGGAGTGGTGGTCGCGGAGGACGAAGGCGGCCACCAGGGTGAGGACGCTGAGGCCGAGGTAGGCGAGGACGAACCGCCGTACGGTGCGGAAGGCCCGCCGGGTGTCGCCGTGGAGCGGGCCGGCGGCTTCGGGGCCGGGGCCGGGGCCGGGACCGGTGCGGGTGTCGGTGGAGGTCATGCACCCATCGTGGCCACGGGCCCGGTGCGCGGTGCAGTGTGCTCCCGCACCGACGCACCATGACAATTGTCAGCGGGAGGGGCTGCGGCTCCTCGGGTTCGAAGACGAGCCCTAGATGTTCTGACCACGGAGGTTGGTGACGGGGTTCGCGGCCTGGTGATCTTGAAATGAGTGAGGGCCTTCTGGCTCGGTGTGGATTGCGACATCTGCACCGACTTCAGAAAGGCCCTCATGCCACACCGTAACGCACCGCTGACCGAGACCGGACGCCTGCGTCTGGCCCGCTGCGTGGTCGAGGACGGCTGGCCACTGCGCCGGGCCGCCGAACGCTTCCAGGTCTCGCCCACCACCGCGAAGCGCTGGGCAGACCGCTACCGCACGCTGGGCGAGGCCGGCATGAGCGACCGCTCCAGCCGCCCCCACCGCAGTCCGCGCCGGCTGTCGGCCCGCACCGAGCGGCGGATCATCAAGGTCCGTGTGCTCCGCCGCTGGGGACCGGCCCGCATCGCCCACCTGCTCCGCCTGAACCCGGCCACCGTCCACCGGGTCCTGGTCCGCTACCGCCTCGCCCGCCTCTCGCACCTCGACCGCGCCACCGCACGCCCGGTGCGGCGCTACGAACGCGCCGCACCGGGCGATCTGGTCCACGTCGACATCAAGAAGCTCGGCAACATCCCCGACGGCGGCGGCCACCACGTCCTCGGCCGCCAGGCCGGCCGCAAGACCCGCTCGGGCGCCGGCTACAGCTACCTGCACAACGCCGTGGACGACCACTCCCGGCTGGCCTACAGCGAGATCCTGCCCGACGAGCGCAAGGAGACCGCCGCCGCGTTCTGGGCCCGGGCGAACGAGTTCTTCGCCCGGGCCGGGATCACGGTCCAGCGGGTGATGACCGACAACGGCTCCTGCTACCGCTCGCACCCGTGGCGTGATGCCCTCGCGGCCGAGGGCATCACGCACAAACGCACCCGGCCCTACCGGCCCCAGACCAACGGCAAGGTCGAACGCTTCAACCGCACCCTGCTCGACGAGTGGGCCTACGCCCGGCCCTACCGCACCGAGCAGGAACGCCGCGACGCCTTCCCCGACTGGCTCCACACCTACAATCACCACCGCGGACACACCGCACTCGCAGGCAAGCCACCCGCCAGCCGCGTCCCCAACCTCACGGGTCAGAACACCTAGACCAGGCGCGTCACGGCCAGGGCCAGTGCGCGGTCGAGGGCCGCGTCGGCGTCGCACGGGACGTCGGGCCGGACGCCGGTGCCCTCCCAGTTGGTGCCCGAGACCGGGTTGACCGCGCGGGCGACGGGCACGCTGAGTTCCAGGTGCGGGTGCACCGTCCAGCCGTCCCGCGGGTGGGCGCCGCCGCGGGTGGCCTCCCCGACGACCTCGGCGCGCCCGAGCTGCTGCAGGTCGTAGGCGAGCTCCTCGGCGGCGGAGAAGGTGTTTCCGCTCGTCAGCACGTAGACCGGCTTGTCGGCGCCGAACCGGGCACCCGGTACGTACGGGGGAGTCCAGGACTGCTCGGCCACCTCGCCCTGCCGCGAGACGAGGGTGTTGAGGTGGGTGCGGCCGTCGAGCAGGTAGCCGCAGACGAAGGCGACCGTGTCCGGGTCGCCGCCGGTGTTGCGGCGCAGGTCCAGGATGAGGGCGCGGGCGGGGGCCGCCAGGGAGAGCGCCGCGGCCAGCGGCTGCGCGGCCCAGTCCAGCGGGAACACCTTGGGTCCGATCTCCAGGACCGCGACGCCGCCGTCGAGGAGCTCCACGCGCGGAACGCCGCCCAGGGAGGAGTCGAAGTCCCGGCGCATCGCGGCGAGTACCGCCGCGCCGCGGTCCGGCGGCACGGGCACGGCGTGGTACTGAAGGGCCAGGTGCAGGTCGCCGTTGACGGACCGCAGGTCCGTGGTGACCGCGTCGGCCAACTCCTCGGCGGATTCGGTCCGGTAGGCGCCCTCGGCGTTCCGGCGCCGCAACAGGGCCGTCAGTTCCCGGGCGGTGTCGGGGAAGACGTAGTGCTCGCCGACCAGGTCGGCGATCGACTCGACGACGACGGCGGCGTCCAGCGCTGGTGGCGAAGTGGTGGAGGTCATGGGAGGGAGTACACCAGCGGGCTTGCCAGAGCGTCAAGCGTACTTAACGCTTGATCTGGTGAGCCATCAATCAGACGAAGACGTCCAGCGGATCAGCACGCCTCAGCAGCACACCGCACTCGCCCACCCCGTGCGCCAGCGCCTGCTCTTCGCCCTGAGCGGCCGGCCGTCGACGATCAGCCGGCTCGCCGCGCAGCTGGGGGTGAACAAGGGCAGCGTCTCCCACCACCTCAGGGTGTTGTGCGAGGCGGGGCTGGTCCAGGACGCGGGAACGCGGCAGGTGCGCGGCGGTACCGAGAAGTACTACCGGCGGACCGCCGAGCGGCTCCTCGTCGCCGAACCGCAGGCCGAGGGCACGGCCGCGCTGTTCGGCGCGGTCGCCCAGGAGCTGGACCGCTCGCCCGCCGACCACCTTCTGACGCTTCGTCACATCAGGCTCAGCCCGGCCAAGGCGGCGCGGCTGGCCGAGGCGCTGGCCGCACTGGTCGACGAGACGGAGGAGGATCCGGAGGGCGAGCCGGTGTACGGGCTTCTGGTGACGCTCTATCAGCAGGCCGGTGTGTAGGGCCTGTTCGCCGGAGATCGTGTCGCGGTACGACCGGCGACACGCACCGCCCCCGGCGTGAACGTTCGCTTGACGTTCCGCGGCCCGGATCGGCTCCGCGGCGCGGCGGCCGGCCCGATGGGTGCTCCGGTGGGTGCTCCCGGTGGGTGCGCTCGGTGGTGCTCCCAGTGGCGGCCGGGCCGGGGGTCCGGGCCGGGGTCCGGGTCCGATGTGCGGACTCTATCCCAGACGACACATCTTGAACGCGCGGGGCTCCTGGGTGGCCAGGTAGCGCCCGGCGCCCCGGTGCGGTGCCTCGACGGTGCCAGGTGGGCTGTCCTGCGGATGGTCGTCGTCACCGAATGTTTCCCGGCGGTTTCGTTGCGTGCTCATGACGCCCGGATCTGTGATGTCTGTGTTCAGGAAGATAACGAAAAGGCCCCACGTCATCTCGTCTTGGATTTACTTCTTGACTCCATTCGGCATGTGCGGGTTGACTCCCTCACACCCCGCCGCACCGTCGCGGCGACGTCAGGGAGGCACCCCCACATGAACGCAATGATGCGTCGCGCCGTTATCGCCACTGCGGCCGTCTCGATGGCTCTGTCCATGGCCGCCTGCGGCAAGGCCGGCAGCGACAAGAAGGACTCCGCCGCCTCCGGCGACAACAAGTCCATCGGTCTGCTGCTGCCCGAGAACGCGTCCTCGACCCGCTACGAGTCCTTCGACCGCCCGTTCATCGAGGCCAAGGTCAAGGCGCTGTGCGCGGACTGCAAGGTGCTGTACAACAACGCCGAGGGCAGCGCGTCCAAGCAGAAGCAGCAGTTCGACACCCTGATCGCCCAGGGCGTGAAGGTGATCGTGCTGGACGCCTTCGACGCCACCTCCACCCAGGCCTGGGTCAAGGAGGCCGCCGACAAGGGCGTCAAGGTCGTGGCCTACGACCGCCTGGCCACCGGCCCGGTCGCCGCCTACGTCTCCTTCGACAACGAGAAGGTCGGCGAGCTCCAGGGCCAGGCCCTGGTCGACGCCCTCGCGGGCAAGGCCGCCGACGCCAACGTCGTCATGATCAACGGTGACTCCGCGGACCCGAACGCCGGCCAGTTCAAGGCCGGAGCGCACAAGGTCCTCGACGGCAAGGTGAAGAAGGTCGTCTACGAGCAGTCCGGTGAGTGGAAGCCCACCGTCGCCGGCCAGAAGATCGGCGCCGCGATCACCGAGCTCGGCAAGGACGGCTTCCAGGCCGTGTACTCCGCCAACGACGGCATGGCGGGCGCGATCATCACCCAGCTCCAGGGCGCGGGCATCAAGGTCCCGGTCGGCGGTCAGGACGCCGGCCTCGACGCGATCCAGCGCATCGTCAACGGCGACCAGGCCTACACGATCTACAAGGCCTACCGCCCGCTCGCCGACAACGCCGCCGAGCTGGCCGTCGCGCTGCTCCAGGGCAAGGACGTCAAGTCCGTGGCCACCGCGAGCGTCGACAGCGCCACCGACAAGGGCATCCCGGCCAAGCTGCTCGACCCCAAGGTCGTCACCAAGGCCAACATCAACGACACCGTGATCGCCGACGGCCTCTACAAGGCCGCCGACATCTGCACCGCGGACTACGCCGCCGCCTGCGCCACCGCCGGCCTGAAGTAGCACCGTCCGGGCGGAGCTCCCCCTCACCCCGGGGAGCACCGCCCGCACCGCGCGGCGGGCCACGCCCCGCCCCGGCACCCCCTTTTCGACGTTCACCCGCCCGCCCGCACGGCGCGCGGGCCACCCCGGCCGCCCACCCACCGTCACGGCGAGCGCGGGAAGAAGGAGATGGTTCACGTGACAGGCGCACCCGTACTGGCGTTGCGCGGGGTCTCCAAGCGCTTCGGCGCCGTCCAGGCACTGACCGACGTGCACCTGGAGGTACACGCCGGCGAGGTGGTGGCCCTGGTGGGCGACAACGGCGCCGGAAAGTCCACGCTGGTGAAGACCATCGCCGGAGTGCACCCGATCGACGAGGGAACGATCGAGTGGGAGGGGCAGTCGGTCACCATCGGCCGGCCGCACGACGCCCAGGCGCTCGGCGTCGCCACCGTCTACCAGGACCTCGCGCTCTGCGACAACCTCGACGTGGTCGGCAACCTCTTCCTCGGCCGCGAGCTGAGGCGCTTCGGCACGCTCGACGAGGTCGCCATGGAGAAGCGCGCCCGGGAACTGCTCGACACCCTCTCCATCCGCATCCCGAGCGTGCGCATCCCGATCGCCGCGCTGTCCGGCGGCCAGCGCCAGGTGGTCGCCATCGCCCGCGCCCTGGTCGGCGACCCCAAGATCGTCATCCTGGACGAGCCCACCGCCGCGCTCGGCGTCGAGCAGACCGCCCAGGTCCTCGACCTGGTCGAGCGGCTGCGCGACCGCGGCCTCGGCGTGATCCTGATCAGCCACAACATGGCCGACGTCAAGGCCGTCGCCGACACCGTCGCGGTCCTGCGCCTGGGCCGCAACAACGGCGTCTTCGAGGTGGCGAACACCTCGCACGAGGAGATCATCTCCGCCATCACCGGCGCCACCGAGAACGCCGTCACCCGGCGCCAGGCCCGACTCGCGGAGGACGCGAAGTGACCACCGACCAGACCACCACCCCCGCCGCTCCGGCGGACGCGGCCCCCGCGGTCGACCCCCGGCTGCTCGTCCGCGAGGCCGGCCTGGCCGGCTACGTCGCCGAGTTCAAGCGGAAGATGAAGAACGGCGACCTCGGCTCCGTTCCCGTCGTCCTCGGCCTGATCCTGATCGGCGCCATCTTCCAGGGCATCACCGGCGACTTCCTCAACGCCGACATCCTCACCAACATCACCAAGTGGATCGCCGGCCCCGGCCTGATCGCCGTCGGCATCGTCTTCGTGCTGCTGCTCGGCGAGATCGACCTCTCGCTCGGCTCCGTCGCCGGTGTCTCCGCCGCGATCGCCGCCGTGCTGTCCGCGCGCTCCGGCTACAACGAGTGGCTCTCCTGCCTCATCGCGGTCGCCGCGGCCGTCGCCATCGGCGCCCTGCACGGCTTCTTCTTCGCCAAGATCGGCGTACCGGCCTTCGTCGTCACCCTCGCCGGCCTGCTCGCCTGGAGCGGCCTGCAGCAGTACGTGCTGGGCGACAAGGGCACCGTCAACGTCGTCAACGACGGCGTCCTGGCCAACCTGGACACCTACTTCCTCGGTGACGGCGACATCGCCTACACCTGGGGCCTGGCCGTCCTCGGCATCGCGCTCTTCGCCGCCGGCCAGCTCCTCGACGCCCGCCGTCGCGCCGCCGCCGGCCTCGCCGCGCGTCCGACGAGCGAGATCGCGCTGCGCACCGGGGTCCTCGCCGCGATCGCGCTGACCGCCGCCTACATGCTCAACCAGGACCGCGGCCTGCCGCTGCCGCTGGTGGTCTTCCTGGGCGTGGTCGTCATCACCGACTTCGTCCTGCGCCGCACGAGCTACGGCCGGCAGATCTTCGCCGTCGGCGGTGGCGTGGAGGCGGCCCGCCGCGCGGGCATCAACGTCGCCTGGGTGCGGATCTCGGTCTTCATGATCTCCGCCGGCATGGCGGCGCTCGGCGGCCTGTTCATCGCCTCGCAGCAGGGCTCGGCCGACAAGCTGCTGGGTGGCGGCAACGTCCTGATGAACTCGATCGCCGCGGCCGTCATCGGCGGCACCAGCCTGTTCGGCGGGCGCGGCAAGACCTGGTCCGCCCTGCTGGGCATCCTGGTCATCCAGTCGATCATCACCGGGCTCGACCTGGTCCACGTCGACCAGGCGATCCAGTACATGATCACCGGCGCCGTGCTGCTCGCGGCCGTCGTCCTGGACTCCGTCTCCCGCCGCACCCGCAAGACCGCCGCACGCTGACCCCTCGGCGCACGCGGCACGGGCCGGTCCGGTACCCACCCCCTCGGGTACCGGGCCGGCCCGCTCGCGTCGTACCCGTGGGCACACGCGGTGTCCACAAACGGAACCACCCTTTGACGTAGGCGGGTTCCCTCCTCCCGGGCCCTGTCGCGGCCTGTCGGGCGTGGCTAGCATGGGGCAGCTCCACGAAAGGTTCCAATGACCAGAACCACAGGGAGGACCCCCATGAGTGCACTGGTGACCGACGTCCGCGACGCCGGCCTGCTGGACATCGACGAGGACGCCATCGCGTTCGAGGACGCCTTCGACGCGGACCTCACGCCGGTCGCTTGTCTCGCCGACCCGTGGGTCACGTACGTCCCGACCCGCTTCCCCTGCGAAGACTTCTGATCCCGGCGATCCGACCGGAGGACAGCGGAACCGGGGGAGGGAACGGACCCTTGAGCACACCACCCGCCCCCGCCCCCGGCTCCGCCGACGGGCTGCGGCGCAGCGTCGAGGCGCTCGCCGCAGCTGCCGCCGCAGCCGCCACCGGTACCGCTGACGCCGCCGCGCGCGGACCGCTGCGCACCGACGGACAGTGGTGGTACCTCCAGGACCGGCGGCTGCCGGAACTGGCGCACGGATGGAAGCTGCACGTGTCCGCCCGCCCCGGCGGACTCGCGGACCTGCTGGGGGTGGTGCTCCCGATCCTGCTGCGCCACACCTGCGACGTGAAGTTCGCGCACAGCGCGGCGGTGCTGCAGGAGCTCAACAGCGGCCGGCACGGCGGCGCCGCCGTCGGGAAGGCCGTGACGGTCTACCCGAGGCCGGACGAAGTCCACGCCCTGGGGCAGGAGTTGGCGCAAGCGTTGGCCGGCTGGGCCGGTCCCGAGGTGGTCAGCGACCGCCGGATCAGGCCGGACTCCCCGGTGTACTACCGCTACGGTCCCTTCCGGGTCACGGAGGAGGAAGCGGAACGCGGCATGGCCGGCCCCGACGGCTCGCGGTTCCCGGGCCTGGCAGAGGCCCGCTACCGTCAACCGCCCTGGGCGAACGACCCGTTCGCGCCGGAGGGCGACTCCGCCCGGACGGCGACCACCCGGGTCGGCGACGGCCGCTACCGCATCACCGCCGGGATCTCCCGCGCGCCCAGCGGCCACGTCTACCGCGCCGTCGAACTCGCCACCGGGCGCGAGGTGGTGGTCAAGCAGGCCAGGGCCTTCGTCGCCGAGGACGGCGCGGGCACCGACGCGCGCGGCCGGCTGCGGCACGAGCGCCGGGTGCTCGCCGCACTGGCGGGCGTGTCCGGGGTGCCTCCGCTGGTCGACTACTTCCGGCACGGGACCGACGAGTACCTGGTCAGCGGCGCCCGCGGCCGGCGCGACCTGCGGCGGGAGGTCCTGACCTCCGGCCCGTACACCGCTGCCGAGGGCGGGGGAGAGGGCGAGGGCGGGCGCGACGGCCGGGCGCTGGCGCGCGAGCTGCTGCGGATCCTGGACGCGGTGCACGCGCGCGGCGTCGTGGTCTGCGACCTCAAACCCGCCAACGTGGTGCTCGACCAGGACGGCCGCGCCTCGCTGGTCGACTTCGGAGTGAGCGCCCTGGCCGGCGACCGTCCGGCCGGGGCCACCGCCGGCTACGGCCTGCCGGGCGGCACCGGCCACGACCCCACCGAGGACCTCTACGCGCTGGGCACCACCCTGCACTACGCCCTCACCGGACTCGACCCGGTCGTCATCGACCCCGATCCGGAGACGAACCGCGACCGGACCGTGGCCTGCCTGCGCGCGGCCCTTCCGGAAGCGGACGCGCTGGTGGACCTGGTCGCGGGGCTGCTGAGCTTCGACCCGGCGCGGCGCGCCGAGGCGGCCTCGGGGCTCCGGCGTTCCGACCCGACCGCCCTCACACGGCGCCGGCCCGCGCGGCCCGGGCGCGCGCCGTTGGACGAAGCGCTGGACCACACCGTCACCACCTGCGTCCGGATGGCCCGCGAGCTGGTCGCGGCCGGCCCCGGCACGGAACGGCCGCGCACCCTGCTCTCGCTCTACGACGGCGCGGCCGGGCTCGGCCTCGAACTGCTGCAGCACCCGGAGCGCCCGGACGCCCGCTCCGCCGCCGCCGACCTCGCCCGCTGGACCGCCGCCCACCCGGCCCTCGACCGGCTGGACGACTCCCTGTACCAGGGCCGGGTCGGCGTCGAGCTGTTCCTCGCGGAGGCGGCGGGGGTGCTGGGGGCGAAACTGCCGGAGGCTGGCCCGTCCTGCACGCTTGGTCGGAGCGCGGGGACGGGCACGGGGACGGATCAGATCGGGGGCGCGGCCGGGATCGGCACCGGGCGGTTGCTGCTCGCGGAGCTTCGCGGCCCGGAGGCCGACGGGCACCGGGAGTCCGCCGCCCGCTGTGCGCTCCGGCTGACCACCGGGCCCCTCGACGAACCCGAGGACGAGCCCAACCCCGGTACCGCCGCCCTCGCGGAGGGCTTCGCCCACGGCCGCGCCGGCATCGCCCACTTCCTGCTCGCCATGCCCGACGAGGCGTCCCGGCACACAGCCCGCCGGATCGTCGACGGCCTCGCCGCCGACCTCCCCCGGATCGCGGACGCCGCGCTCCGGCCCGGTGCGACCCGCCGCTACCTCTCCTGGTGCCGGGGGCTGGCAGGACTCGGCACACTGCTGGTCCAGGCCGGACTGCGGTACGGCGACCAGGAGTTGCTCGACCTGGCCGCCGACGCCGCCGACACCTGCCGGACCCTCGCCCCGCGGACCGCCCAGGTGTACCGCTGCTGCGGCCTGGCCGGCGTCGGGGACCTCCTGGTCGACCTGGCCGTGGCCACCGGGGACAACCGCCACTGGACGGCCGCCGAAGAACTCGCCGGCCTCCTCCTCACCCGTGCGGGCGGCCCGCCGACCCGGCCGGTCCTCGCAGGCCGGCAGCCGGACGCCGAGGCCCGTGCCTGGGCGGTCGGCACCCCCGGCGTCACCACCTTCCTGCGCCGCCTCTCCCGCCGCGGCGGCCCGGTGCCGGGACTGCTGCCGCTGAGCTGAGCCGCCCCGGCAGGGCACGTGAGAGGTCCTCCGGGAGACGCGCGGGAGTTCGTCGCGGAGCGCCGGGTGCCTTCCCGCGGAACGGCTGCGAAACGCCCGGCCGAGTGCGCCGGAAATTCCCCCATCGAGCGGGTGCGGACGGCCGCGCCCGCCATTCGGCGTGCTTCTCGATTCCCGCTCAGGAAAAGGTCGTTCGACCGCTGTCGGAGGCGGAACATCGCAGGTCGGTGGCGGATCGCTCAAGCGCCGCTGAAGTGGCGGCGGCGATGCGCCGTCGGGGCACGGACTACCGGCCAAACGCCCGGCGGACCGTATCGCCGGCCCGTTCCCGCGGCCTAGAGTCGACCTCGGGCGGCGCGACGCCAGGGTCCGAGGGATCCGCGGTCGACGCACCCACGGGGGGCCCGGCACATCCCGCAGCACCACCCACCTCGCAGGCGCGTCCCGGCCCGGCCGGCCCGTCTGCCACCTCAAGGGAGTCCGCCATGTCCGACAACACTCTCGACCTCCAGGACCTCGACCTCAGCGAGCTGACCGTCACCTCCCTGCGCGACACCGTCGCGCTGCCGGAGAACGGCGCCTCCTGGGGCTCCTGCTCCTGCCAGGCCTCGTCCTCCTGCGCCCAGCCGCAGGACATGAGCGCCCCGATCGGCTGACGTTCCGTCAGTTCACCGTCCGGCCCAATCCGTTCGAGATTCCGGGAGACCGCAATGTCCGATCAGGCCCAGCGCGAGCTCACGCTCGCCGACGTACTCGACCTCGACAGCCTCGACCTGGGGGAGCTGACCGTCACCTCGCTGCGCGACACCGTCGCGCTGCCCGAGACCGGTGCCTCCGGTGGGGTCAGTTCGAGCTCCTGCGGATCGTCGTCCTGCGGCGTTCCGCACCCGCCGGTCCTCGAGACCTACTGAGGTCGGTAGCAGGGCACCACCCGCACCACCCGTAGGCCCCGCACCACCCCGTGAGCTCCGCAGCACTCGCAAGCCCCGCACCACCGCGCACCTGATACGCAGCAAGGCCGAACCCGGCGCGTTCGCGCGGACGCGCCGGGTTCCTGCCGTGCACCGCCCGAGTCCCGTCGGAGGGAGCAGCCATGCCGAACCGAACCCTGCCACGCCCCTCGCTCCCCGAGGCCCCGGCGACCGCCGCGTACACCGCGCGCCACGCCCTGGTGCGCGCCACCGTCCTCGCCCGGCCCGCGCAGTCCGCCGCCTCGGCAGCCGTCCGGAGCCTGCTGGCCGAACTCGGCGCCGTGGAGGCCGTGGACGCGGCGCTGCGGCCCGAGCTCTGCGACGACCTGTACGACAGCCGCGCCGGCCACGATGAGGAGTTCCACCGTCGGATCGTGCTCACACTCCGCCGCGACCTGCACAACGGGCGCCCGCCCCGCCCCGCCCTGCTCGACCGGCTCGCCGACCTGCCGCAGCGCGTCCCCCGGCTCGCCGAGTGGCTGGAACTGCGGCTCCGACGAGCCGAGTTGACCGCCGCGCTGGCGGACGCCGTGCCGCCCGCGCTGGCCGCCGAGCGCGCGGCCCTCGTCGGGCTCTGCGGCGAACCCGCCTTCGCCCGCGCCATCGCGCTCACCAGCGCCGACCTGCTGCGCGCGGTCGCCAACACGGCCCGCGAGGCGGGGGCGACGGGGACGAAGTCCGGGCGGGCCCGCAAGGAGGAGGCCGCCGTGCTGCGCCACGCGCTGCGGGCCACCACCAAGACCAGCCCGCTCTCCTGGTTCACGGCGGTCGGCTGGTCCGCCGGGGACGTGACGGCGGACGGGATGGCGGACGGGTCGCTGGACGGGACGGCGGACGGGGTAGCGGATGACCCTGCCGGGCTTCCGTACGCGGTGGTCCGGGAGAACCGGACGCTGGTCGCCGCGCTCGTCCAGGCCCTGCTCGACGACCCCCGGCGCAGCCGCACCCTGCCGCACCGGATGGCCGGCGCCGCCCGCGTCGCCGACGGCCGGGCCCACTACCCCCGCAGCGAGGTGGTGTTCGCGGGCGGACGCTACCTGGTCACCCGCGAGGAGGAGGTCGAACTGGCTGCCCGGCCCGAACTGGCGCTCCTCGCCTCGCTCACCGCGACCCCGGACACTCCCGAGCGGCTCGCCACCCGCCTCGCCGCCGCCCTCGGACGCCCGGACGGCGACCCCGCCGTGCACCGCTTCCTCGGCCAACTCCTGGCCGCCCGGCTGCTGGTGCCCACCGACCCGGTCGATCCACAGGCCCCGCAGCCGCTGCGCGGCCTCGCCGACTGGCTCCGGCAGTGGCCGGAGGACGCCGCGTTCGTCGCGGCCGTCGAGCGCCTGGCGTCCGGTACGGCCGAGGTGGCGGACGCGCCCGGTGAGCGCCGGCCGGCGCTGCTGGCCGGCCTCGCCGCCGACTGGCGCCGGGTGCTGGCCGACGCCGGCCGGCCGGTGCCCGAGGACGCCGCGCCGCTCACCGTCCTCAGCGAGGACGTGCACGCGCCCGCGCCGCCGCACCGGCCGTCGCCCAGTGCCGCCGACCGGGTCGCGCTCGCCGAACTCACCGCACTGGCCGAGCTGTTCGACCACGGCCACCTGATGCGACGGGCGGCCCGCGACCGGTTCGTGGCCCGCTACGGGATCGGCGGGGTGTGCGCCACCCCGTGGGAGTTCGGCGCCGAGACCGCCCAGGCCTGGTCCGAGATGGCCGTTCCGGACGAACTGAACGCCCTGCGACGGGAGTTCGCCGCCGTACCGGAGACGGACGGCGAGCTGGTGCTGCCCGCCGACCGGGTCCGCGCGCTGGCCGGCCGGCTGCCCGACTGGACCGCCGCCCGACCGCTCAGCTACTCCTGGTTCGTCCAATGCGACGCCGCCCAGGGCCTGTTGGCCGTCAACCACGTCTACGGCGGCTGGGGCCGCTTCACCAGCCGCTTCCTCGACGCCACCGCGCCCCGCGCCGCCACCGACGTCGCCCGGCAGATCCGCCGGGGCCTCGGCGAGGGCGCCCGGGCCGCGCAGGTCCGGCCGGTCGGCGGCTTCAACGCCAACCTGCACCCGCTGCTGCTGGACGAGGAGATCGGCCCCGACCGGCGGTGGACCGGCCTCGCCGAGGACGACCTCGACCTCGTCCACGACCCCGCCACCGACCAGCTCCGCTTCCGGCTGCGGAGCACCGGCGAACCGCTGGACGTCCTCTACCTCGGCTTCCTCGCCCCGATCATGCTGCCCCAGCGGCTCGCCCCGCTGCTCGCCGACCACCCCAACGGTGTGGTCGACTTCCGTCCACTGCTGCCCCGCACCGCCGTCGACGCCCCCGGCGGCACCGTCACCCGCACCCCGCGCCTGCGCCACCGGCACGTCGTCCTG
Source organism: Kitasatospora xanthocidica (assembly GCF_014656195.1). Classification (GTDB taxonomy): domain Bacteria; phylum Actinomycetota; class Actinomycetes; order Streptomycetales; family Streptomycetaceae; genus Kitasatospora; species Kitasatospora xanthocidica. Next base: position 113,898 of record NZ_BNBY01000023.1, read on the forward strand.
GCCCGCCGCCGCTGGCAGCTGCCGCCCGCCGTCCTCGACGCCCTGCGCGCCGACCTCGCCGCCGACCCGGGCCCCGACGGCGTCCCGGCGCGTACCGTCGCCCGCTGGCGCGCCCGACTCGGGCTCCCCGAACAGCTTTTCCTCCACCCCGTGCAGACCGCCGCCACGACCACGGGCACGCCCGCCGACGCCTTCGTCGCGCACCTGCGCGCCCCCAAGCCGCAACCCGTCGACCTCGGCAACCCGCTGCACCTGTGCCACCTCGCCAAGTGGCTCACCCGCTACCCGAACGGCGTCGTGCTGGAGGAATCCCTGCCCGCCGTCGCCGGCACGGCGGAACCGGCCCGGGCGGTCGAGCTCGTGGTGGAGACCTACCGCCCGGGCCGGGCGGGCGTCGGTGGTGGCGTCGCCGTCGGCGGCGACGCGGGCCCGGAGGGGGCCAGGTGAGCCGCGTCGAGGTACGGCCACGACCGGTCGGTGCCGCGCCGGTGAGGCCGGTGCTCCGAGCGGTCTCCGGCTCGGCCGCGAAGGGGTCCGGCCGCCGTCCGAGCCGGCGGCCCGAGGGGGCGGGTGTGCGGTCGCCCTCCCGGGCGTCGCGCTCCGGTGCCGGAGCTCCGGGGCGCCCGGATCGCTGCCTCCCCGCCCGCCGTTCTCCGTCCCGCTCGCCGTTCTCCGGTCCGCCCGCCGTTCTCCGGTCCGTCGGCCGTTCTCCGGCCCGTCGGCCGGTCCCGTGTTCGTCCGTCCGTCCCAATCCGTCCCGCAGCGCCGAGGAGACGTCCGATGAGTGATCCGGCCGACGGCCCGGAGGCCGTGACCGCCCGTGATGTGGTCCTGACCTACTACCAGCCCGTCAAGGCCCGCGCGCTGCGCGAAGCCGTACTGCCGCAGGCCCGGCAGGCGGCGGCGGAGGGGCTGGACGCGCACGTCGAGCGGCACTGGCGGTTCGGCCCGCACCTGCGGCTGCGGCTGCGCGGTCCGGGCCCGCGGGTGGCCGTCGCGGCGGAGCGGGCGGCGGAGGTGCTGCGGGCGTGGACGGCGGCGCACCCGTCCGTCGCCGACCGGACGGACGAGCAGCTGCTGGCCGAGGCCGTGGTCGCCGGACGGGTGGAGCTGGTCGCGCCGCCGTACGGGCCGCTGGTGCCGGACAACACCGTCCGGGTGCTGCCGGTCGATCCGGCCGAGGAGGCCTCGCTGAACGCCCTGCTGGGCGCCGAATCGGCCGCCCTGCGCGACGAGTTGCTCGGCCGCGGGCTGCCCGCGATCGGCTCCGGGTGCGACTTCCTCGGCGCGCACGGCGACGCGTCCGAGGCCCGGGTGCAGCTGGTGGTGGCGGCGCTCGCGGCGCACGCCACCGCGCACCCGGACGGGCTGATCGGCGGCCACTACTCGATGCTGTCGCACCTGGAGGACTTCCTCGTCCACGAGGACCCGGACGGCAGCCTGCGGGCCGCCTTCGAACGGCGCTGGGAGCGCGTCGGCGACGCGGTCACCCGGCTGGTGGGCCGGATCACCGACGGCGGCGCCCAGGGCTGGGAGCGGGACTGGGCGCACTGGTCGGCCACCGCCTGGGCCCGGGCGGAGGGCCTGCTGGCGGCCGGGGCCGACCTCGGCGGCAGTCGCGAGGAGTACCGGGAGCGCGCGGCCGGCCTCGGCGACCCGGACACCGCCGCCCGCTGGGACTTCGACCTGCGCACCCGCTACAGCGAGTTCCACCGGCTGCTGCACCGCTCCGACCCCGCCGGCACGATGTGGACCCGCCCGGACTACCTGATCTACCGGGCCTGCACCAACGGCCTGTACCGGCTGCTCTCGATCTGCGACGTCCGGCCGGTGGAGCGCTACCTGGCAGCCCACCTGGTGGTCCGCAGCGTGCCCGCGCTCACCGGGCACCGGTGGCAGGACCGGGTGGACGAGGTCATCGCCGTGGTGGAGAGCGCCGCATGACGGGCGACGGGTCGGCCACCGGGGTGGTTGTCGAGCCCGGCGCCGTACGGCCCCGTCTGCGGCCCCACCTGCGGCCCGGGGTGGCGGTGACCCCGCTCCGGGAGGGCCTGCACCTGCGCGGGCGCGGCACCGGCCTCACCCTGGAGGGCAGCCGCGCGCTCCCGGAGCTGTGGAAGCTGCTCGCCGCCCGGCTCGCCCCCGGTCCGGAGGCCGCGGAGCCCGTCACCGAGCCGAAGGTCGCGGCGGCGCTGGCCACCGTCACCGCCCGGCTGCGCGAGCACGACCTGATCGTGGACCACCCGGCGGGCGCCCGGCTGCCCGACTGGCCCGGCGCGGTGGCCGACGAACCCGGCGTCGCCGCGGCGGCCCTCGCGGCCGCCCGCCCGGTGGTGGCCGCCGCCGACCCGGACGGCCCGCTGGGCCGTGCGGTGGCCCAGGCCCTGGCCGCGGGCGGGACGGCCGCACCGACCGTGGTCGCCGAACCCGGGCTGCCTCCCGGGCGGGTGGTGGCCTCGGCGGGCGAGCCGCCGGTCGCGGTCGCCGTCCAGTGCGGTACGGACGGCGGCTTCGTCACCGAGCCCGCCGACCCGGGCCGCGCCCGGGCGGACGCCACCGCCCTCGCGGCCCGGCTGGGCTCCGACCCTGGCACCGTACGAGCCGTCTCCGCCCTGCCCGTTCTGCTCGCCGCCGCCGCTGCCCAGCGGCTGCTCTGCGCGGTAGCCGGTCTGCCGGACCCGGGTGAGCCGGGCGACGACCCGCGCCTGCTCGGCGGCCGCCCCGCCGTCCTGCTCGCCGAGGCCCGTCCGCCGCGCGCCGAGCACCACCCGTGGGCAGCCGGCCCGGGCCCCGTGGCCGCACCGCCCGGGGACCTCGCCGAGGCGCTTCGCCGGGTCACCGCCCTCGGCGACGCCCGGCTGGGCGTCCTCGACGCGCCGTCCCCCGGTGGCCTGCCGCAACTGCCCGCCGCCTTGGTCTCCTGCGGCACGCCCACCGGCACCCTGGTGGCCGGCGCGGCCCGGACGGACCTCGCCCGGCTGGCCGCCGCCTGCCGGTCCGCGGAGCTCCACCTGGCCGCCGTCGACGGGGGAACGGCGCCGGTGGTCGGCGCCGACCCGGACCACGCCCTCGGCCGGGCCCTGCGCCGCGCGGCCCTCGCCCGGGCCGTGCCGACCGGTCCCGCGCTACCGGAGGCGGTCTGGCGGGAGCATCCGCAGGCGGCGCACTGGTGGGAGACGCTGGCCCGCTGCCTCGGCCGCTCACCAGAATTGACGGTCCGTCAATTCACGGACGCCCGGGTGTTCCAGGCGGAAGTCGAAGGTGCCCGGGCCCTCGAAGCCACCCCCGCCGACGCCGTCGCCCACGCCGCTCTGGCCGCCCTCACCCGTCTGCTCGCCCGGTCGAGCGGCCTGACCGCTGCCCACCACACCGCCCTCACCGGCGCGGCCGCCCCGCTCGCGGCCGCGGGCCGCCACCCGGCCGCCTGGACCGACGAGGGCTGGACCGACCGCTGGCTCGCCGAACTCGCCGACCATGAGGCGGACTTGCGTGCCGACCTGGGCCGGCTGACCGGCCTGCGCACCACCCCCTGGCGGCCGGCCACGCCCGCGGCCCGCGCGTTCGCCGGTGCCCTGGACGGCTGCGGTTTCACGGCCCTCGTCCCGGCTCCCGGTCCGGCATCCGTCTCGGCAGGAGACGCCCGATGACCGACCTGCCCGTCCTCACCCCGGCGCAGGCCCTGGCCACCACCAGCGGTACCGCCGTCGTCCACCTCACCGAATGGACCCTCGGCCTCGCCGCCCGGCTCAGCCGGCACGCCCTGGACCACCCCGTACGCCTGGTGCCGGTGCGCGAGGACGGCGCGCTGACCCTGGTCGGCCCGGTGCTGCACCCCGGCGCGCCGGCCTGCCTTGGCTGCACCGAGTACCAGCGGCTCGCCACCGCCGGTGGCCGGGTGCCCTGGCAGAGCCCCGCCCTGGCGCTCGCGGGTACCGGCACCCCGGCCTTCGGCGCGGCGGTGGCCGCGCTCGCCGCCGAACTGGCCGAAGCCCCGACGGGCGATGCGGGCGATGCGGGCGATGCGGGCGATGCGGGTGGTGCTGACGATGAGGGTGATGCGGCTGTCCACGTCGTGAACGGCGCCCGCGCCACCTGGTCCACCCATCGGGTCCGCCCCGTCGGCGGCTGCCCGGTCTGCCGCCCGCTGCCCGCCGACTCGCCCGAAGCCGCCCGGCTGCCCGCGGCACCCCGCCCGCTGCCCGACCCGACCGTCCTGCGCGGCCCCAACGACCGTACGGGAGCCGAGCGGCTGCGGGCCGAACTGTACGACGAACGCTTCGGCCCGGTCCGCCGACTGTTCCGTACCGAGGACTCCGCCTTCGCGCTCACCACCGCCTGGGTGGCCGACGGCCGGGCGGTCGACGACGGCGGGTACGGGCGGGCTGCGGACTTCCGCTCCAGCGAGCGGGTGGCGCTGTTCGAGGCCGTGGAACGGTACGCGGGTATGCGGCCGCTCGGGCGCCGGACCGTCCTGCGGGCCTCCTACGCCGAGCTCGCACGCGACCTCGGCCCCGGAGCGGTCCTCGACCCGGTCCGGCTCGGCCTGCCCGACCTCACCCACCCCGGGCACCCCGCCGCCACCGCCACCGCCACCGTCCCGTACCGCCCGGACCTCGTACTCGACTGGGTCCACAGCTGGTCGCTCACCCACCGCCGCCCGGTCGCCGTCCCCGAGCACGCCGCCTACTGGGAGCTGCCCGACCGCGAGCGCCCCCGCGTCGTCTACGAGTCCTCGAACGGCTGCGGGCTCGGCAACAGCCCCCAGGAGGCAGCGCTCTACGGCCTGTTCGAGGTCGCCGAGCGCGACGCCTTCCTGATGGCCTGGTACGCGCGCACCCCGCTGCCCGGCATCGCCGTCCCCACCGAGGACCCGCAGATCGCCGACCTGGCCGCCCGGGCCCGGCTGCTCGGCTACCGGCTCACCCTGCTCGACGCGACCAACGACCTCGGCGTCCCGGCGGTGCTCGCCCTCTGCCGCCACGCGGGCCGCCACGCAGGCCGTCATGCCGGGCGCCCCACCGACAGCCACCCGGACGCCCCGCGCACCTTCCTGGCCGCCGGCGCCCACCACGACCCGCTGACGGCGATCCGCTCCGCCGTCGCCGAGGTGGTCACCAACGTCCAGGAGGCCCCGCACCGCTCCACCGCCCCGGGCGGTCCGCGCGATCCGGAGCGGCTGCGGCCGATGCTGGAACGGCCCGAGCTGGTCGTCGGCCTGGACGACCACGTCGGTCTCAACGCCCTGCCCGAGGCACAACCCCGACTGGACTTCCTCTTCGCCGGCCCGCCCCCGGTGCCCTGGCGCGAACGCTGGCCCGAGGCCCCCGCCCCGGTCGCCGACCTGACCGAGCTGCTGGAGCGGACGGTCACCCGGCTCGCCGGGGAGGGCCTGGAGGTCCTGGTGGTCACCCAGGACGAGCCCGGCGTCCGCGACCGGCTCGGCCTGCACTGCGCCAAGGTCATCGTCCCCGGCGCGCTGCCGATGACCTTCGGCCACCTCAACCGGCGCACCCGGGGCCTGCCGCGCCTGCTGGAGGTCCCGTACCGGCTCGGCCGCACCCCGGGCCCGCTGCGCCACGACGAACTGCCGCTCCACCCGCACCCGTTCCCTTAGCGCCCTGGAACCCTCGGAGCCCCAGCCGTCCGGGAAGGACACGACGACCATGCAGGACATGAGCACCACGAAGGACCCGGCGCAGCCGCGGGCCGCCCGCTGGCGCAGCCTCCACCTCGCGCTGCCGCTGCCCGCCCACGAGGCCGATGCCTTCCTCACCGCCGACCTCGCCCCGCTGCTGGACGAACTCGCCGACACCGACTGGTTCTTCATCCGCTACGGCGAGGGCGGCCCCCATCTGCGGATCCGCCTGCGCACCCCGGGCCCGCCGCCCGCCGAGCGCGCCGCCGACCTCACCACCGGCCTCGCCACCGACCTCACCCGGCTCGCCGCCCGCCGCACCCCGCTCGACGGCCCCTGGACGCCCACGCACGGCGAGGTCACGGAGGTGCCGTACCAGCCGGAGACCGAGCGCTACGGCGGCCCGGCGCTGCTGCCGATCGCCGAGGAGGTGTTCACCCACTCCACCCGCACCGCCGTCCAGGCCCTGCGGGCCCTCGAAGCGGCCCCCGGGTCCCGGCTGCCGCTCGCCCTCGACCTCGCGCACACCACCGCGTCCGCCCTCGGCCTCGACGAGCTCGCCGCCTCGCGCTGGCTGCGCCGGCACGCCGCCTCCTGGCGCTGGGTCACCGAGTTCCGGGCGCTGCCCGGCGCCGCGGTGCACACCCGGGTCAACACGGTGTTCGCCCGGCAGCGGCAGGCCCTGGCCGGGCGGGCCCGGGCGCTGCGCGCGGCGCTGGACACGGGCACGGCCGCGCCCTGGCTGGGGGAGTGGGCCGCACGGGTCGCCGACGCCGACGCCAGGATGCGGGCCGTCGCACCTCCGGAGGCAGCGGACCGGCTCCTCTGGGTCTGGGCCTCCCAGCTGCACATGCTGTTCAACCGGCTCGGCGTCGGCCCCGACGAGGAACGGGCGGTCTGCCGCCTCGCCGCCCGGACCCTGCTGGAGACCGCGCAGCCGTTCACCTTCTTCCCCGCCGACCACCACGCCCCGGACCGCCAGTACCTGGAACGCAGCAAGTTCCAGATCGGCCGCACCGAGGACAGCACCCTGCGCGAGCTGCCGCCCGCCCCGGCCCCGCGGCCGCTGCCCGGCGACATCCCGCTGCCCGGCGCTCCCCTGCCGGCCGTCACCCTCGCCGAGGCCCTGCACACCCGCCGCTCCACCCGGGGCCCGCTGACCGGCCCGCTGACGGCCGCCACCCTCGGCGGGCTGCTGTGGTCCGCGTACGCCCCGGGCGAGGGCACCGGCCACCGCCCGTACCCCAGCGCGGGCGCCCTGCACACCGTCCGGCTGCGCCTGGTCGCCCTCGCCGTGGACGGCCTGCCGGCCGGCACCTACCAGTGCCTCCCGGTCCACCGCAGCCTGCGCCCGATCGGCCCGGCGCCCGCCCTCGACGACCTCAAGGCCCTCTCCTCCTACACCGCCCGCCCGGCGGCCGACCCGGCCGCGATCGGCATCGACGACGCCCCCGCCGTCCTCGCCGTCTACCTCGACCTGGCCCACCTGCGCCGCCGCTACGGCCTGCGCGCCCTGCGCCTGGGCCTCCTGGAAGCCGGCCACCTCACCCAGAACCTCCTCCTCACCTCCGCCGCCCACGGCCTCGGCACCACCCCCCTCGGCGGCCTCCAGGACGACCTCGCCCACGAACTCCTCGGCCTGGACGACCTCGAGGAGCCGATCCAGTACCTGCTACCGCTGGGGAGGCCGAGCACCCTCACCCCGTGAATCACGGCACCGCCCGGCTGACCGCCAACTACGGTGTACGGCAAGGGAACCCGTAGAGTGCCGGGCATGACGGATGACGTGGTGCGGCGGATCAACGACTTCCTGGCCGGGTTCGCCCGTCGGCGCGCCGAGCGCACGGTCGAACTCCCGGGCGGGTTCGCGGTGTTCGACGACCGCTTCGCGGGCTCCTGGTCGAACAACCAGGTCTTCGTCGACCGTGCCGACGCCGACCCGGCCGCCCTGCCGGGCCTCGTCGACGAGGTGATGGGCGACCGGCCGTTCCGCGTGGTGTCCGTGCTGGACGGCGAGTTCGGCGACGCCTGCGTCGAGCCCTTCGAGCGGGCCGGCTACCGGCACAGCACCTACCTGGTGATGCTGCACACCGGCCCGGTCCCCGCCGCCGCCGACGGCCGCACCGTCGAGGAGGTGGACCTGGAGGCGCTCCGGCCGCCGCTCGCGGCGAGCTGGCGCACGGCCCTCCCGCAGGCCGACGAGGAGGTGGTCCGCCTGCTGGTCGACCGGCGCGTGGCCACCCTCCGCGGCGCCGAACACGTCCACTTCCTCGGCGCCCGGGCGGAGAACGGCGAGGTCGCCGCCTGGACGGACCTCTACCTCGAACCCGCCGCCGGGACCGCCCAGATCGAGGACCTGATGACCGCCGAGGACCACCGCCGCCAAGGCCACGCCGACGCCGTCCTCGCCGCCGCCCTGCACCGCGCTGCGGCCGCCGACTGCGGCACCCGCTTCCTGATCGCCGAGTCCGACGACTGGCCGCGCACCTGGTACGCCCGCCGGGGCTTCGAGGTCATCGCGCACTCCCACGGCTTCGAGCGCACCTGAGCCGGGCGCCGAGGCGTCCTTAACGGTCCGCAGTCTTTCCGCCGTCTCGCCTTCGTCTCGACTCCGTCTCCCGGAACGGTCGGTCAGTCCGCGAGGCCCAGGGGGTCGGGGGCGGTGTCGAGGAGTTCGGGGCCGTTGTTGCGGACGCTGTTGACGGTGGTGGGGACGGCGCGGACGCGCAGGTCGCCGTCGGCGGGGCGGCGGAGGAGGTGGTGGAGTTCGGCGGGGTCGGTGTGGGCGGGGGAGAGCCAGCCGGGGAGGTCGTCGGGGGCGATGGTGAGGGGCATCCGGTCGTGGACGCGGCCGGCGTTGTCGGTGGCGTCGGTGGTGATGACGGTGGCGGTGGCCAGCCAGGCGAGCGGGTCGTCGTCGGCGCGGGTGCGGTCGCGCCAGAACTCGTAGAGGCCGGCCATCAGCATCACGCCGCCGGTGCTGAGGAAGTACGGCTGCTTGTACGCCTTGCGGTCGGCGGTGGCGGGGACCTCGCGCCACTCGAAGTAGCCGTCGGCGGGGATGACGCAGCGGCGGGCGGTGAAGGCCTTGCGGAAGGCGGGCTTGGTGTCGACGGTCTCCGAGCGGGCGTTGATCATGCGGGCGCCGCCGGACGGGTCCTTCGACCAGGAGGGGACGAGGCCCCAGCGCAGCGGGCGCAGGTGGCGCAGCAGCTCGCCGGTGTCCCGGTCGACGCGTTCCAGGACGGCCGGCACCGGGTCGGTGGGGGCGACGTTCCAGCTCGGCGCGAAGGTCTCGGCCGGGTCCCAGCGGAGCTCTCCGAGCAGCGAGACGAGGTCCTGGGGCGTGGTGGTGGAGACGAAGCGGCCGCACATGCCCCCCAGCCTGCCACCAGGGAGGGACAACCGGGCCGCGACCGGGCCGCGCCCCTGTCACGACCGGCCCGCGACCGGCCGCACCCCGCCGGTTCAGGGCGGTGCCTGCCCGCCCGGGGTGTGGCCGAAGGTGCGGCGGAAGACGTCGATGAAGGCGCTGGCGGAGGCCCAGCCGCAGCGGTGGGCGACGGCCGTGACCGGCAGCCCCTCGGCGAGCAGCACCAGGGCGTGGTGGAGCCGCAGCTGGGTGCGCCACTGGGGGAAGGTCATGCCGAGGTCGGCGCGGAAGAGCCGGGAGAGGGTGCGGTCGCTGGCGCCGACGGCGCGGCCGAGCTCGGCGAGCGTACGGCGGTCGGCGGGGTCGGCCGTCAGCAGGGTGCACGCGGCGCGGAGCACGGGCGCGGTGGCGGCGGGCAGGTGGAGCGGTTGCTGGGGCGAGGCGCGCAGCTGGTCGAGCAGGACGGCGCGCAGCCGGGCGCGTTCGGGGCCGCGGTCGTCGGGGGTGCGGGTGTAGGCGACGATCAGTTCGCGTAGCAGCGGGCCGACGGCGAGGACGGTCGGCCGGTCGAGGGCCAGCGGGTTCTCGGTGGCGGGCAGGCCGACGAGGTGGAGTTCGAGTGCGCCGTGGGCCTGGTGGGCGTGGACGGTGCCGGCCGGGATCCAGATGGCGCGGTTGCCGGGGGCGACCCAGGAGCCGGCGTCGGTGGTGATGGCGAGGACCCCGCGGGCGGCGTAGGCGATCTGGTGGTCGTCGTGCCGGTGCGCGTCGATCCCGCCGCCGGGCGGCAGGAGTTGGGCGCGGGTCGGGGCGACGGGGTCATGGCGGATGTTCGGCATCGCCTGGCAGATTATCGGAAGTCCGACAGGGGGTGTGGCCCCGAGCATGGCGGCATGCCGAAACGTACGCACGACAACCGCTCGATCCTCCTGCTCTCGCTCGGGCACTCCTGCGTGGACGTCTACCAGGGCGCGGTGGCGGCCCTGGTGCCGTTCTTCGCGGCCGAGCGCCACTACGGCTACGCCGCCGTGTCCGGTGTGGTGCTCGCCGCCTCGCTGCTGTCCTCGGTGGCGCAGCCGCTGTTCGGGGCGCTCACCGACCGCCGTCCGCTGCCCTGGCTGCTGCCGGTCAGCACGCTGCTGGGCGGGGCGGGCATCGCGCTGAGCGGGGTGAGCGGCTCGTACGGGCTGACGCTCGCCTTCGTGGCGCTGTCCGGGGTCGGGGTGGCGGCCTACCACCCGGAGTCGGCGCGGGTGGCGCGGCTGGCGGCGCGGCGGGCGTCCGGCGGGCGGGGCGGCCACCGGGGCATGGCCTGGTTCTCGCTGGGCGGCAACCTGGGCTTCGCGGCGGCCCCGCTGCTGGTCGCCGCCGTGGTCGGCACCGGCGGGCTGCGGCTGACCCCGCTGCTGGCGCTGCCGGCGCTGGCCGGTACGGCGCTGTGCCTGCCGGTGCTGCGCGAGCTGGAGCGGCGGCGCGCGTCCGGCGCCGGGCCGACGCCGCCCGCGGTCGCGGACGACCGGGCGTCCTTCCTGAAACTGTCGCTGGCCGTCGTGTGCCGGTCGATCGCCTTCGTCGGGCTGAGCACCTTCCTCTCGCTGTTCGTCACCCAGCGCCTGGGCGGCGGTGCGGCGACGGGTACGGCGGCGCTGGTGGTGCTGTACGCGGGCGGCGCGGTGGGATCGGTGCTGGGCGGCGCGCTGGCGGACCGGTGGGGGCGGGTCGCGGTGGCCCGCTGGTCGTACCTGGTGGCGGCGGTCGCGGTGGCCGGGGTGCTGCTGGTGCCCGGGCCGGCGCTGTACCTGTGCGTGGCGCTGACCTCGGCGGGGCTGTACGTGCCGTTCTCCCTGCAGGTCACCCTGGGGCAGGACTACCTTCCGTCCCGGATCGGCACGGCGAGCGGGATCACCCTCGGGCTGACGGTGAGCATCGGCGGCCTGGCGGGCCCGCTGATCGGTGGGCTCGCGGACGCGACCTCGCTGCGGACGGCGCTGCTGCCGCTGGTGCTGATGCCGGTGCTGAGCTGGGCGCTGTTCCGGACGCTCCCGGAGCCGGTGGCGCCGGAGACGCCGGAGCCGGTGATGCCAGAGCCGGTGGCGCCGGAGGAGCCGGAGCCGGCGGCACACGAGGCGGCGCCGGTCAGGCCGTGACCGCCGCGACGACCTCCGCGTAGGTGTCGAACAGCCGTGGCGCGCCCGGCCTGGGGTCGGCGAGCAGCAGCGCCCAGCAGCGGGCGACCAGCTCGCGGGCCCCGGTGCCGGGCCACGGCTGCGGCAGCAGCTCCGGGGGGAGCAGCGGGTCGGGTTCCACGGCCTCGGTGAAGGCGGCGGCGAGCTCCACGGCGAGGGTGAGGAGTTCGGCGTCGCCGAGGCCGCCCTCGGTCAGCCGGGCCAGGGCGTCGGCGGCGGTCCCGGCGAGGCGGCGGTGGCCTTCGGCGACCTCGTCCAGCGGCCACCAGAGGCGGGCCAGCTCCTGCGGGTCGTCGGTGTCGCCGCTCCGCAGGTCGGTGGTACTGAGGAGGGTGAGGTTGCCGAGGACCCCCAGCGGTTCGGCCGCCGCCCGGACGTCGGGCTCCCAGGGGTGCGGTGAGACGTAGAGGCCGTTCTGCACGGGGGCGCCGCCGATCCGCAGCAGGGCCTCGCGCAGGGCGTCGCGGGCGGCGCGGTCGCGCTCGGGGACGGCGAAGCCGGCCAGGTGCCAGACGCCGTCCCAGGGGGCCTGGCCGCGGTCCTGGGCGTACATGAACGCGAGGTGGTCGAGATCCGGTTCCATCGCCCGGGTGGTCGCGGCGGTGGCGCGCAGCAGGGCCCGGCGGCCGCGGCCCTCCTGGACGAAGCGCCCGTCGGCGGTGAGGCGTCTGACGGTCAGCCGGACCTGCTGGTCGGTCATGCCGAGGTGGCCGGCCACGGCGTAGAGGTCGCCGCAGTCGACCGTGCCGTCGGTGCGGACCAGCGCGTCCACCAGTACCCGGGTCGGGATCTCCTGCATGACGATCATCATAGTGCGTTCATCTCTGATACGGTCGTTTTCGAAACGATCGATTTTAGGGTGAACGATATGGGGATGTTGGGCAGACACCGGTGGCTCTGGGGGTCGCTGCTGTCCGTGGTGCTGCTGGTAGCCGGCGTCGGCGGCTGGGTCGTGTACCAGAACGAGTACGACCTCACGGAGGAACGGGTCACCATCACCGGCGGCAAGCAGCCGCTCCAGGGCGTCCTGGCCCGCCCCACCGGAGGCCGCGGACCGTACGGACTGGTCGTCTTCGTCCACGGGGACGGGCCCACCGACGCCACCCACGACACCTTCTACCGGCCGATCTGGGAGGCCATGGCCGCGGCCGGCTACGCGACGCTCTCCTGGGACAAACCCGGCGTCAACCACGCCCCCGGCAACTGGCTGGACCAGAGCATCCAGGACCGCGCCGACGAGACCGTCGCCGCCATCGCCTGGGCCAGGACCCAGCCCGGCATCGACCCGACCCGGATCGGCCTGTGGGGCGCCAGCCAGGCCGGCTGGGTGATGCCCAAGGCCGCCCGGCAGTCCCCGGACGTGAGGTTCGTGATCGCCGTCGCCCCCGCGCTCAACTGGCTCCGGCAGGGCCGCTACAACCTGCTCGCCGAACTCCGGGCCCGGCACGCCTCGCCCGAGGAGACCGCGGCCGCCGTCGCCCGCAGCGACCGCAACCTCGCCGCCCTCCAGGCCTCCGGGACCTTCGAGCAGTACCGGGCCGCCGGCGGCGACACCGACGGCCTCACCCCGGAGCGCTGGGCCTTCGACAAGCGCAACCACCGCTCCGACGCCACCGAGGACCTCACCGCCCTCCGGGTGCCGGTCCGACTCGTCCTGGGCGGCCAGGACGTCAACGTCGACAGCGACGAGACCGAGGCCGGCTACCGACGCCTCCTCACCGCCCCAGGGCAGCTCACGGTGGAGCGCTTCCAGGACGCCACCCACAACATCGTGCCCAAGGACGTCGAGGACTCCGAGCTCAGGAGCACCTTCCTCGCGATCGCCGCACCCCGCTCGCTCTTCACCCCCGGCTACCTCGACGGCATGCGGCGGTTCCTGACCTCGCTGGACCGGCAGGACCACCAGGACCGACAGGACCATCAGGACCGCCAGGACCAGCAGGACCACCGGAAGGGATGACGACGATGAAGGTGCTCGCCCTCGGCGGAGCGGGCGCGACGGGCCGGGTCGCCGCCCGCGTCGCCGCCGCGCTCCCCGGCGTCCGTGAACTCGTGATCGCCGACCGCGACCTGCCCGCCGCCCGCCGCACGGCCGCCGCGCTCGCCACGACCACGGCCGTCCCGGTCCGGGCACTGGGGGTGGACGTCACCGACGGCACGGCCCTGGACACCGCCTTCGCGGACGCCGACCTCGTGCTGAACACCGTCGGCCCGTACTACCGCTTCGGCCTCGACGTGCTGCGCGCCGCGATCCGCGCCCGCACCGACTACCTGGACATCTGCGACGACTGGGAGCCCACCGTCGCGATGCTGGGACTGGACGACGAGGCCCGCGCCGCCGGGGTCCGCGCCGTGATCGGCATGGGCGCCAGCCCCGGCGTCAGCAACCTGCTCGCCGCCCGCGCCGCCGCCCGCCTCGACACCCTGACCGACCTGTACACCGCCTGGCCGGTCGACGTCGGCCCCGAGGCCGGCAGCCTGTCGGCCGACACCACCCTCCGCGACCCGGGCGGCGCCGTCTCGGCCGCCGCCGTGCACTGGATGCAGCAGATCAGCGGCACCGTCGCGGTGGTCGAGGCGGGGCGGATCGTCCGGCGGCCCCCGCTGCGCCCCGTCACCCTCGACCTGCCCGGCGGCCACCGGGGCACGGCGTACACCGTCGGCCACCCGGAACCGGTCACCCTGCACCGCAGCCTGCGGCCCGCCGGCGCGGCCGCCAACCTGATGGTGGTCCGGGCCGGCACCGCCGCCTACCTCGACGTGCTGCGCGAGGACCTCGACGCCGGGCGGCTCGGCAACGAGACCGCCGCCGCCGACCTCGACCGCCCCACGCTGCGCCGCAGCCTGCGCGCCGCCCTCCGAACCCCGCGGCTGCGCGGCCCGGGCACCCTCCCGCCCTTCTTCGCCGCCGCCACCGGGACGCGGGACGGCCGCCCAGCGGCGGCCCTGGCCCGCCTCGCCGGCGCGGACGGGCTGCTGGCGGACATGGCCGAGGCGACCGGCGTGCCCGCCGGGCTGGCGCTGGCCCAACTGCTGGACGGGACGGTCGGGTCGGCGGGAGTGCACCCGCCCGAGGCGGCGATCGACGCCGAGCGGTTCTTCCGCGACCTGGCGCGGGAGCGCCCGGGGGTGGAGGTGGTGGAGGAGCTGTAGCGGGCGCCGCAGCCCAGGAGCGGCGCGTCAGTCACCGCCTCAGCCCGGGAGCGGCCCGTCCTCCGTCCACGGGCGCAGCTTCTCCGGGTTGCGGACCGCCCAGATGTGGGTGATGCGCTCGCCGTCCACGCCGAACGCCGCCACGGTCGCGGTGACCCCGGCGTACCGGGCGACCAGACCGGGTCGGCCGTTGACGGTCCGTTCGAGGAGGGTGAGCCCGGGGGCCTTCTCGGCGAAGTGGACCAGGTACTGGGCGATCCGCTCCGCGCCCACGACCGGGCGCAGGGCGGCGCCGACCGTCCCGCCGCCGTCGGCGGTCATCGAGGCGTCGGGGGCGAGCAGGCCGACCAGCGCAGCGATGTCCCTGGCCTCCCAGGCCTCCTTGAAGTGCCGCACCAGGCCGGCCTGTCCGGCCCGGGGCGCGGTCGGGGTCTGCGCGGCGCGCACCCGGCGGCGCGCCGAGGTGGCCAGCTGCCGGCAGGCCGCCGGGGTCCGGCCGACGATCTCGGCGACCTCCGGGAAGGGGTAGCGGAAGACGTCGTGCAGGATGAACGCGACCCGCTCGGCCGGCGTCATCGCCTCCAGGACGACGAGGAAGGCCATGTTCACCGACTCGTCCAGGGTGACCTGGTCGGCGGGGTCGGCCGGCTGCGCCCCGCCGCCGCCCGTCCCGCCGATCCACTCCGTACGGTCCGGCAGCGGCTCGGGGATCCACTCGCCGACGTACCGCTCGCGCCGGGCCCGGGCCGACCCGAGCAGGTCCAGGCAGACCCGGGTGGCCACCGTGGTCAGCCACGCGCCGGGCGACAGCACGGCCGCCCGCTGCCCCGGCGTCATCGCGTACCAGCGGGCGTACGTCTCCTGCACGGCGTCCTCGGCCTCGGCGAGCGAGCCGAGCAGCCGGTAGGACAGGTTGATCAGCTGCCGCCGCTCGCCGACGACCACGCTCAGGTCGGGCTCGGACCGGTCCTGCCCCGGCTCGGAGCGCTCGTGCCCTGTTTCGGACCGGTCGTACCCCGGCTCGGACGAGGCGCTCGGGGTGCTCGGGGTGCTCATGGAACTTCGCCTCACACTTCGCGGGCCTGTGTCGTCGGACGATCGGGACACTATCGATCAACCGCCGCGAGGCAGAAGAGGGGACCGGATCATGGCCATCGGAGCGACGGCGGGCACGGCCAATGGCACGACGGGCACGACGACGGCGGACACCACCGCGGGGCCGCGCACCCGCACCTTCCTGCGGGTCGCCGTGGCCCTGCAGACCGGGACCGTCTTCCTCCAGGCGGTCAGCGCGGGCCTGCTGCTGTCCACCTCCTACGGCGAGACGCTGCACAGCGTCGGCGCGCGGGTGATGTACGGCGCCTCGATGCTGTACGTGCTCGCCGCCGTCCTGGCCTGGCGCCCGGGCGGCGGATCGCCCCGGCCGATCCTGCACGCGACCGGCTTCCTGGTGCTCGCCTCGGCGCAGGTGGTCCTGGGCGTCGCGCACGTCCCGGCCGTGCACGTCCCGCTGGGCGTGCTGATCTTCGGCCTGAGCGTGGCGGCCCTGGTCCGGACGCCGGCCGCCCGCGCCGTGCGGCGGTCCGGCGCCCGGTAGCGCTCGCTCAGGAGGTGAGGGTCCAACTCCGCCCGGCGGGCGGGTCGGTGGTGACCGGCGTGCCCGGCGCGGCGGTGGTGGCGCCGAGGTCGAGACCGGTGGCGACGTTGGTGACGGTCAGGGCGCCGGTGGCCGGGTCCTGCCGCACCTTCCACTCCTGCCACGGGTTGCCGGGCGCGAGGTCGAGCAGGTAGGCGCTGTCGCCGGCGGAGGCCCCGGCCGAGAGCACGGTGTGGCGGTGGGTCGCGGTGTCGCAGCCGTCGGTGATCCGGACGGTGCCGTCCGGGTTGCCGGTGAACGTCCACCGCTGCGCCGGGTCCCCGCCGCGCGGGGCTTCCAGGTCCGTGGTCGAGGTGAGCGGCGAGGTGCAGGATCCGGTCAGGCTCAGGGCCAGGCCGCCGGTGGTGAGGCCGTGGTACCGGCCGTCGTCGACCACGCCCGTCGCCCCGCCGGCCGGCTGCGCGGCGAGCCGGTAGAGGGCTGCCCCGTGCGGGGGTAGCGTGGAGCCGAGCGGGCCGGTGACGGTCGAACTCGCGCCCGTCCAGAGCTCTTTGGCGCGGTAGCCGGTGCCGCTGAGCCCGAGTTCGGCGAGGCTGGTGCCGACCGTCCGGGCCGTCGTCGGGTCCTGGTTGACCAGCAGGACGGCGGTGTCGCCGCCGGCCAGCCGCCGCTTGAGCACGACCGGTGCCCGCCCGTCGGCCGGCTTGGCACCGACCAGGGTGGCGGGCTCGGCCAGGCCGTCCTGGTCGACGGCGATCACCTCGCGGTTCTTCAGGATCGCGAGGCTCTCGGCGCTGATCCCGGTGGACCAGGTGTAGCCGTCGGCGCTGTGCCGGGACTGCTCGGCGGTGCGCAGGTCGGCGCCGGAGATCAGCGGTGCGGCGAGCATGGCGAGGACCGAGGTCTCGGTCCGGGACTGGTCGTCGGTGAAGGGCTTGTGGCAGGGGCAGGTGTCGGTGGTGCCGTACAGGCCGTAGACGTCCTGCCAGCCGGTGAACATCATGTCCAGGTCGTTCCAGCTGCCCGGGCGGACGTTGCCCGGGTAGCGCAGCGCGGTCTGCAACTGCCCGTTCCAGAGCACCCCGTCGAGCTCGCTGTCCCGGTCCCCGCCGATCCGGCAGAGGTGGGCGACCTGGCCGCACCAGACGCCGGTGGGCGCGTAGCCGGGAGCCTGGAAGGGGGCGGTGCCGGCGGCCCGGACGACCGGGTCGGTGCGGGCCGGGTCGTCGGCGGCGAGCAGGTGCGGGACTCCGGTGTGGACGGGCTGGGCGGAGACGCTGAGCGTGACCTTGGGCCGGCCCTGCGCGGCGGAGGCGGCGTCCAGGGCGCGCTGGAAGGTCTGCACCCGGGTGTAGATCGAGCGGGTCAGCTCCTTTCCCTCGCCCTGGGTACCGTAGTCGTGCCCGTCCGGGCCGGTGACCGGCGGGCCGTACGGGCAGTCGTCGTACTTGACGAAGTCGACGCCCCAGGCGACGAAGTCGGCTGCGTCGGTGCTCTCGTGGCCGAGACTGCCGGGGTGCATCTGGCAGGTGAGGTAGGTGTCGGTGGCGTAGAGGCCGAACTTCATGCCCTTGCCGTGCGCGTACCGGGCGAGGTACTCGATGCCGTTGACGGTACGGCCGTTGACGGTCTGCGCGGGGAAGTGGTCGGGGCGCGGGACGAGGTGGCCGGAGGTCGGGTCGGTGCCGGTGCCGTCGCTGCCGCCGACCGGGTGCCCGGCGTCGTCGTACAGCTGGAGGCCGCCGTCGGCGTTGCGGACCAGGTCGGTGCTCTGGCCGTCGCGGTGCCAGAGCGACCAGCCGTCGTCGATGGTGACGGTGTCGTAGCCGGCCGCGACCAGGCCGTTGGCGGCCATGAAGTCGATGGTCTGGACGACCTGTTCCTGGGTGACCTCGGTGCCGAGGGAGTTCCAGGAGTTCCAGCCCATCGGCGGGGTCAGGGCGTTGCCGTTGCCGAGCGCGGCGGCGGGGGCGGCCGCACCGAGGCCGGCGGCGGTGAGGCCGCCGGTGGCGAGGGCGAGTGAGAGCAGGGTG
>NZ_BNBY01000023.1:131928-134546 GCF_014656195.1 Kitasatospora xanthocidica
GGCCGGCCGGGTGGGGCCGGCCGGCCGCGGGTGGTGCGGTGTGGGGGTAGGTGGCGCGGTGGTGCCGCGTGGGGGATCAGTCGGTGACGGCCGCGGTCGCGGTGCGGCCGGGGGCGAGGGTGACGGTGGCGTAGGTGTACGTGACGCCGTCGACCGTCCTGGTGCGGGCGTCGCGCGCCACGCCGTCGACGGTCAGCCGCGGGTGCTCACCTCGGAAGCGGGCCTCCCAAGTAAGCGCACCCGAGCCTGTGTTGGTGACGGTGCTGGAGCGCTCGCCGTCGTGGCGGACGGTCACCGTGCCGCCGCCGACCGGGATGGAGGCGACCTGCAGCCAGCCCATCGAGGCGGGCAGCCGGGAGGTGGTGGCGAGGGCGCCGGCGGCGGCGTCCGGCTCCACGCCGAGCAGGCCCTGGACGGTCTGGGCGAGCAGGGTGAACGGCACCTCGGGGTAGTCGCCGTTCAGCATCTGCCCGCTCGCGTGCCGCTCTCCGGCGCTCCGGTGGATGTACCGCATCCACTTCCAGGCGGTGGCGCCGTCCTGGTTGGCGAAGAAGGCGTCCGGCAGGTAGGTGTAGGCCTCCAGGTTGGCCGAGCGCTCCGGGCCGGAGTCGGCGGCGTCGATGGCGGCGAGGTAGCCGTCCCGGCGCGGGCCCGGGTCGAGCAGCTGCTTGACCGGCATCAGCACGCTCGCCTCGTAGCCCCAGCCGGCGACCGGCTGGCCGGCGGTGTCGTAGCCGTGCACGACCTCGCCGGGCCGCTGATCGTCCACGCTCCAGCGGGAGTTGACGTACGACCGCAGCGCTTCGGCGGCGCGCCGGTGGTCGGCGGCGGAGGCGGCGTCGCCCCGGGCCTCGGCCAGGGTGGCGGCGGCGAGGTAGGCCTGGTACTGGGCGCCGAGCGCGTCACCGGCCTCGGCGTAGGTGCCGGCGGCGTTCTCGGCGTAACTGGCGGTGCCGGCGAAGATGCTGCGGCTGGTGGCCTGGGGGATCGGCACGCCGCCGTTGTCGACCGGGCCCGGGTGGCGGGTGATGAACGGGCCGAGGGTGTTGCGGACGTACGTGCCGAGGGCGGGGTCGTCGGCGTAGTCGCGGTCGCCGGTCCACCGGTAGGCCTCGCCGGCCTTCTGGACGAGCTCGAACGGCGCGGGCAGCTCGCGGACGAAGCGGTTCGGGCCGCGATAGTCGATCGCGCCGTACGACCGGGCGTCGAAGTTGAGTGCCCAGACCGGGTAGAGCCCGTTGGTCTCGGTGGCGGAGTCGGCGAAGCCGCGCAGCATGGTCTTGTTCTCGGCGTCCAGGCCGAGCAGGTGGGCGCCGACCAGCTGGTGGGCGAAGTCGCGGCTGTAGAAGGCGGACCGGAAGGGGTAGCCGGCCCAGTAGGTGGCGTCGTAGGTGGTGGTGCCGGTGCCGCCCGGGTGGTTCTCGTCCATGTCGAGCACGCCGGAGGTGCCGGCCTGCTGGACCCAGCTGTTGGCCTTGCTCTTGGCCCAGTCGAACAGGGCGACGACCTCGGGGTCGGAGGAGCTGGCGACCGGGTCGTTGGGCGCGGACGGGGCGACGGCGGCGTCGTCCACGTTGACCCAACCGGTGGGCGAGGACCCGATGGTGAGGACGACGCGGTCGCCGGGGGCGACCCGGACCCGGGGCAGGGTGTACTTGGCGTAGACGGGCTGCTCGGGGAGGGTGAGCGAGCGCACCACGGCGCCGTTGACGCTGACCGAGAAGGTGCCGCCGGCGCCGCCGGTCGCGATCCAGGCGGACAGGTCGTGGCTGCCGGCGGCGGTGGCGGTGGTCTGCCGGCTCACCGTGAAGCCGGTTCCGGCGTCGAGGTAGGCGAGGCGGGTGCCGCTGTGCGGGTTGTTGACGGCGATGCCGGTGTGCTCGGTGAGGGTCCAGCCGTCGGCGCCCTGCTCGAAGCCGGGGTTGGCGAGGACGAGGGGCTCGGTGCGGGTGAGCGTCCAGCGGTGGGCCGGCCGGGCGTCGCAGTGCCGGGGCGTCGGGGACCTGCCGTCGTCGGGGTCGGCGCTCAGACAGGCGTCCGAGCCGCGCGCGGCGAGGGTGTACGTGCCCTGCGGGGCGCGGGAGACGGTGAAGCGCTCGCCGCCGGGGGAGGTGCCGCAGTCGGCGGCGACGGGCGGGCGGCCCGGGCCGTCGAGGGTGAGGCAGCGGCCGCTCGCGGCGTTGACCAGCAGGTAGTCGCCGCCGGTGCGGCGCAACTGCCAGCGCTGACTGAGCAGTCGCTGGCAGTCCGCGCCGACGACCGGGGTGCCGGGGGCGGTCCGGGCGTACTGCGGGGCGAGGCAGCTGCCGTCGAGGGCGGAGCCGAGGACGTAGCTGCCGCCGTCCACCAGGGGCGCCCGGTCGAGGGGCTGGCCGTCCGCGAAGGCGGGGCCGCCGCCGAGGGCCTGGGCGGCGAGGACGGCCAGGAGCAGGAGACCGGACGGTAAGGCGCGGGTGCGGGGTGGCATGGCAGGTCCTCTTCCGGTCGGGGTGGTTGACTACCAGGGTGTTTGAACGTTCAAATCAGGTCGACAGGCTCGTCGCATGTGATGGGTGACATTTCACATGTTCAGACAAGCCGCGTCAACGGCCCGGGCGGCACTTCGTCACCCGGAACGG
>NZ_BNBY01000024.1 GCF_014656195.1 Kitasatospora xanthocidica
TCGACGACGCCGTCGAGGGAGATGAAAGCGGAGCTGATCAGGGTGCGCATCTGCGGGTCCTCGGTGTCTCGTAGCTGGTTCTCGTGGCGCCGGCCCGGTGCGGCCTGCCGCGGACGGCGCGCTTCCGGCCGTCGTTGTGATCACCATAGCCACCACGCTTTCAAAAAACAACCAGTCAGTTTTGATTCGAAAGCACCAGGGGTAGACTGACCGGCATGGCAACGAAACGGAGCTACAACGACGCGTGCGGGACCGGCCACGCGCTCGATCTCGTCGGCGAGCGATGGGCACTCCTCGTGGTCCGCGAACTGCTGCTGGGCCCCAAGCGGTACGGCCAACTGCGCACGGACCTGCCCGGCATCAGCACCAACGTGCTCGCCCAGCGCCTCGCCGAACTGGAGGCATCCGGCATCGTGCGCAAGCACCGCCTCCCCGCCCCCGCCGCCGCAGAGGCCTACGAGCTCACCGACTGGGGCCTCGAACTCGAACCCGTCGTACGGGCGCTGGGCCGCTGGGCCGTACGCTCACCGGCCCACGACCGCACCGCCCACCTGAGCCCCACCTCGTTCGTCCTCTCCCTGCGCACCAACTTCGACCCGGCCCGCGCCCAGGACGTGCACGGGCGCTACGAGCTCCACCTCGGCGACGAGGTCTTCCGGGTCCTCATCGCCGACGGCACCCTGCGCGCCGAACGCGGCCACCAGCAGCAACCTGAAGCCGTCATCACCGCGCGGCCCTCCGCGCTCGCACGCGTCGTGTACGGAGGACGCCCCCTGGCCGACGCGATCGCGGCGGGGGACGTCCAGGTCGAAGGTGACACCGCCTCCGTCGCGCGCCTGGGCGCTGTGCTCAGCCTCCCCGCTCCCGTCGACCCGGCCTCCCGCTGACCCGGCCTCGTGACGACCCGGCCTCCCGCTGACCCGGCCGGGACGGTCGGTCAGCGGGCGGCCAGGCCCTGCTGGATCGCCAGCACCGCCAGCCGTACCCGGTTGGGGCTGCCGGTCTTGGTCATCAGGTTCGACACATGGGTCTTCACCGTGGTGATCCCGATGTGCATCCGTTCGCCGATCTCGGTGTTGGACAGCCCCTCCGCGACCAGCCGGAGCACCTCCTGCTCGCGGTCCGTGAAGTGCACCGCGTCGCGCCGGCGGTCGCCCTCGCTGTCCCAGGCCGAGGAGGCCCGGGACACCACCCTGCGCAGCACACTCGGGCTGTACGGGCTCTCTCCCTGGACCGCCCGGCGGATCGCGTCCAGCACCGAGGCCGGGGACACGTCCTTGGCCAGGAAGCCGCAGGCGCCCGCGCCGAGTGCGGGGTAGAGCCGATCGTCGTCGTCGAAGGTGGTCAGCACCACCACCCGGGTGGCGGGCCGCGCCTGAAGGATCCGGCGTGTCGCCGTGATGCCGTCCATCCCGGGCATGTGCAGGTCCATCAGGACCACGTCCGGGTGCAGCCGCTCGGCCAGCCGCAGCGCCTCGGCGCCGTTCACCGCCTCGCCGGCCACCGTGATGTCCGCCGTGGACTCGCAGAGCATCCGCACCCCCGCCCGCACCAGCTGCTGGTCGTCGGCGATCAGCACGCTGATCACAGCCGGCTCCGGTCCGCCGGGGTCGGGGAGGTCGGCGCGGGCAGGCTGGCAGTGAGGCGCCAACCGCCGGGGACCCTGCCCACGTCGATGGCGCCTCCGACCAGCGCGACCCGTTCGCGCATGCCGAGCAACCCGTAGCCGGTGCCGTCGTGCTGCGGCAGGTCCGGCCCGCCAGGCCCGCCAGGCCCGTGCCGTTGGGGCAGGTCGTTCTCCAGGTCCAGCCGCAAGGTCCCCTCCTCCATCCCGACCCGGAGCCGTACCGCGGCGGACGGTCCGGCGTGCTTGGTCACGTTCGCCAGCCCCTCCTGGACCAGCCGCAGCACGGTCAGGCTCCGGATCGCGTCCAACTCCGAGATCTGCGGGCCGATCTCGGCCTCGATCCTCAGCCCGGCCTGCCGGGACCGCTCGACCACCCCCTGCACCGCGGCCGGCAGGCCGGTGGTCTCCGCGAGCAGCGGCGCCAGGTGCCGGGGTGGCAGGTCGTGGTCGGCGGGCTCGCGCAGCGCGGTGAGCAGCCGCCGCAGGTCGGTGAGCGCGGTGGTGGCGCTGGCGTGCACGTCGTCCAGCACCTCGGCGAGCCGCTGGTCGGTCCGCGGCAGGACGTGCCGCGCCACGCCCACCCGGAGCACCGTGGAGGCCAGATGGTGCGCCACCATGTCGTGCAACTCCCGGGCGATCGCGGCCCGTTCGCCCATCCGGGCACCCCACTCGGCGAGGTCCCGGCTGTGCTCGGCCTCGCGGGCACGCTCCTGGGCGGTGCGGGCCGCCGACTCCGCCGAGCGGATGTAGCCGGCCAGCAGCACCGGGACGCTGACGATCACCGCCGCCCGGTAGAGGGCGGATCCGATGCCGTCGACGGTGTGGCCGGCGGAGACCAGCTGAGCGGCCAGCAGCGCCGCCGCGGCCACCGTCGTCGGTCGGCCCCACCGGCGCACCGCCAGTTCGAACAGCGCGGCGCTGGCGCCGACCTTGACCTCGACCAGCACGGCCGGCGCGGACAGCTCGGCCAGCGCCAGCATCCCGGCCTGGCCGAGCGCCACGGGCAGCAGTCGGAAACCGCCGACCGAGGCCAGCACCAGCACGGCCAGGCCGACGGACCAGTCCGCCGCCCCCAGCTCGGCCGGCCTGCGCAGGAGCAGCAGGTAGCCCAGGCCGAAGGCCACCAGTGCCAGCCGCATCGGCCCGAACCGGCGGTTGAAGAGACGTCTGATCCACTCCCGCGCCACAGGTGGGACTGTACGGTGACCGGCGCCTTTCATGATCCTCCCCGAGGGGGAGGGCGGTCTCCTCCTTCAGGCCGCCCCGTCCGGCCCTTCAGGCCGCTTGGTCCGACCGGTCGCCCGAAGCCCGTGAGCCTGCCCTGCCGGAAGTCTGGGCACATGACCAAGGCTCATACTGTCGGCGCCCCGTCGAATATGGCGCTCCTCCCGGTGACGGCCCACGGCGGACAGGCCGGGAACGGACAGGTTCGTGCGCGGCGACCGTTCGCCGGATACGTCTTCGCCCTGTCCGCCCTGGTGGTGACGGTCTGGGCGGTGACGCTCGGCGTCCACGCCGAGCCGGGCCGCCGGGTGCTCTGGGTCGGCTTCGACGTCCTGGAGGCCGCCGCGATGGCGCTGGCCTCCCGGCTGGCCCTGAGGCGCGACTCCCGGGTGGGGCTGGCCGCCGCCGGGATCGCCGTCTTCATGGTGGCCGACCTGTGGTTCGACGTCGGCACCGCGCCCTCGGACTACCTGCCGGCGGCCCTGCTGACCGCCGTGACGCTGGAACTCCCGTACGCGGCGGGCTGCCTGGCCTACGCCCTGCGGGTGCACCGCCGCGCGGCGGGCTGACCGGCCGTCCCCCCGGCTCTCTCCACTCTCCACTCCCCATTTCTCTGAAGGAGCGCCAAGTGATCGCGTCAATCGGGAGATTCGCCGCCGCGAACCGGCGGTGGGTCCTCATGGCCGCGGCCCTGTTCACCCTGCTGGCCGGCGGCTGGGGCACCGGCGTGTTCGGTGCCATCACGGGCGGGGCCGGGTTCGACGACCCGGCCAGCCAGTCCGCCCAGGCCGACAGGGTGCTCGCCGGACCTCTGGGCCGTCGGGCCGACGACGTGGTGGTGATGTACCGCAGCGCCGACCGTCCGGTCACCGACCCGTCCCTCGCCGGACCGATCCAGGCGGCGGTGGCCGCCGTGCCCCGCACCGACCTGGCCCGGGTGGACACCTACTGGTCCACCGGCGACAACCCGGACTTCCTCAGCAAGGACGGTCACGCCACCTATGTGGCACTGCAGTTCACGTCCTCGGACGAGCAGGAGCGGGTCAGGGCCCTGCAGGCGATCGAGGACCGCTTCGAGGTCCCGGGGACGGACGTCCGGTTCGGCGGCGTCACCGCGATGACGGAGCAGGTCAACGGGCTGACGGGGAAGGACATCGGGCGGGCCGAGATGCTCTCGGTACCGCTGTTGCTGGTGCTGCTCGTCCTCGTCTTCCGCAGTGCCGTCGCCGCCTCCCTCCCGCTGGCCGTCGGCGCGGTGGTGGCGCTCGGGTCCTTCGCGGTACTGCGCGTGCTCACCCTCTTCGCCGCCGTCTCGAGCAGCGTGATCAACGTGATCACCATCCTCGGGCTCGGACTCGCCATCGACTACGCGCTGTTCATGGTCAACCGGTTCCGTGAGGAGCTCGCCGCCGGAGCGTCCGTGGACGCCGCCGTCGAGCGCACCAGCGCCACCGCGGGCCGTACGGTGGCCTTCTCCGGCCTCGCGGTCGCCATCTCTTTTGCCGGCCTGACGCTCTTCCCGTCCCGCTTCCTGAGCTCGATGGGCTACGCGGCCGTCTCCGTGGTCGCCTTCGCGGTGATCGGCTCGCTGACCCTGCTCCCCGCGCTGCTCCGGGTCACCGGCCGCCGGATCGACTCGTGGCGGGTGCCGATGCCGTGGGACCGGCGGGGCGCGGCACCCGGGCCGGAGAGCCGGGGCCGGTGGTACCGCACGGCCAAGGCCGTGATGCGCCGTCCGCTGCTGACCACGCTCGCGGTGGTCGCCCTGCTGGTCGGCCTGGGGGCGCCGTTCCTGGGCGTCAACTGGGCGCGCCCCGGCGACTGGGTGCTGCCCGGCGGCTCGGACGCCCGGGTCGTCAGCCGGCAGTTCGCCACGGACTTCCGGCAGGACCCGACCAGGACCGTCACGGCCGTCGTCACGCTGCCGGGCCCCGCGAGCGGCGAGGCCGGCGCGCTCGGCGAGTACGCCGCCCGGTTGAACGCGGTACCCGGCGTGCGGGGCGCCGCGGTGACCGGCACCCACGGGAACCTGGCCCGGATCACCGCGTACTACTCGATGGACCCGATGTCCGAGGAAGCCCGCACCATGGTGGACGGCCTGCGGGCACAGACACCGCCGGCGGCCGCCGCCACCCGGTTCACCGGGATGCCGGTCTCCCGGGTGGACATCGTCGACATGATCGGCTCCCGGGCGCCGTGGATGGCCCTGTTCGTCGCGGCGGTGTCCTCCCTGGTGCTCTTCCTGGCCTTCGGCTCGGTGACCATCCCGCTGAAGTCGGTCCTGCTGAACCTGCTGTCGCTCTCGGCGGCGTTCGGCGCGATCAAGCTGATCTTCCAGGACGGGTACCTGAAGGACCTGCTCGGCTTCACCCCGATCGGCGCGATCGACGCCGACTTCCCGGTGCTGATCGTGGCGATCGCCTTCGGCCTGGCCATGGACTACGAGGTCTTCCTGCTCTCCCGGATCAAGGAGAGCTACGACCGCACGGGCGATCCGGGCGAGTCCGTCGCGCTCGGCCTGCAGCGGACCGGAAAGATCATCACAAGTGCCGCTCTCCTGCTGGCGGTCGTCGTCTGCGGCTTCCTGACCTCGTCCATCGCCTTCATGCAGATGATCGGCGTCGGCCTGGTGATCGCCATCGTGGTGGACGCGACCCTGGTCCGGGCCGTACTCGTTCCGGCGACGATGAAACTGCTGGGACACCGGGCCTGGTGGGCACCGGCCCCGCTGCGGCGGATCCGGCGGCGCGCCAGCCCCTCGTACGGCGAGGAGCAGTCGGTCCCGACGACCGCCCGCGGCGAGGAATCCCGGACCGGCTGACCCGGCCTCGGC
Source organism: Kitasatospora xanthocidica (assembly GCF_014656195.1). GTDB lineage: Bacteria > Actinomycetota > Actinomycetes > Streptomycetales > Streptomycetaceae > Kitasatospora > Kitasatospora xanthocidica. The sequence continues at coordinate 5,685 of NZ_BNBY01000024.1, forward strand.
CGCCCGCTCCCACACCCGGCCGGTCGGGCGGCCGCCCGCTCCCACACCCGGCCGCCCGACGGCCGGTTGCTCCCGCCCGGCCGCCCGGCAAGCTCCGGGTTCCCCGGAGCTTGCCCCGACACTGCCCCTCGGGTCCTTGCGCGGGCCCCGGGGCCCGGCATAGACCGGCATGGACAGACCGCGAACCGCGGCTCGAACGGCCCGTCCAGGAGGTGGATGTGCACGCGCATGACCAGAAACCGAAGGGCGGGCCCGAGCGGCGTGACCGCGGCCGCCCGACCGAACAGCGGCGGTTCGCGCCCGCGGATCCCCGCTCGATCGGCGCGCTGCAGCGCACGATAGGCAATGCGGCCGTCGTTCAACTGCTCAGGCAGCAGCGGGAGTCGGATGCACCGGTGCAGCGTTCGACGGTCCACCAGGTGCTGCGGTCGCCGGGCCGGCCGATGGCCGAGGACGTGCGGGCGGAGATGGAGGCCCGCCTGGGCGCCGACTTCAGCGGTGTGCGGATCCACGACGACTCCGCCGCGGCCCGCTCGGCTGCCGAGATCAGCGCCCGCGCCTACACCTCCGGCGAGCACGTCGTGCTCGGCCACGGCGGCGCCGACAAGCACACGCTGGCCCACGAGTTGACCCACGTCATCCAGCAGCGCTCGGGCCCCGTGGCCGGCACCGACCACGGCGACGGGCTGTCCGTCAGCGACCCCGGCGACCGTTTCGAGCGCGCCGCCGAGGCGAACGCCGTCCGGGCGCTGAGCGGGCCGGTGCCCGACGCCGTCCAGCGGGCCGCCGTGCGGTCGCCGTCCGCCGAGCAGGAGCCGGTGGTGCAGCGCGCCTTCACCGGCGCCCCGTACGTCACCTACGGCGGGGTGAACGGGAACGGCGTCGGCACCACGATGCACGCCGAACTCTGGCCCGGGCAGCTCGGAACGGGCTCCGTGCCCAAGGAGCAGCCGTCCTGGTGGCCCAAGACCGGCGCGACCGGCACGTGGTTCAAGAACTACATGGTGCAGGGGCACCTGCTCAACCACAACGTCGGCGGCCCCGGCGTCATGAAGAACATGACGCCGATCACCGCGTCCGCGAACTCGGCGCACCACTCCAAGGTCGAGAAGGACGTCAAGGACGAGGTGCTGAACCAGGGCAACGTGGTCGAGTACTACGTGGAAGCCCAGTACGGCACCCACCCCGCCGCGAAGGACTTCGACACGGGGGACGCCAACGTGGATGCCGACATCGACGCCAACTACGCCGCCAAACTCGCCGGCAAGCTCCACGCCGAGTACACCGTCTACGACACCACCGGCAAGGAACTGCGCGGCGACGCGTGGGAGATCGAGAACAACCGGAAGAAGTGACCACACCCGCTGGCGCCGCTGAAGACGCCGAAGGAGACGTACGTACGTGATCAACCCCCGTGCCCGGCTGACCGCGATGATCGCCGACCTGGACCGCAACCCCCGGGTGGAGCTCCTGGAGGCCACCGTCGCGCCGCCGACCCCGCCGGCGGACATCGAGCTCGCCACCCGCCTGGCCGGCGGCCGTCTCCCGGACGGTGTCGAGGCCTTCTACCGCGAGGTCGGCGCGGTCCGCCTGACCTGGCGGCACACCGTCCCCGAGGTCCTGAACGACGACCTCTCCGACCAGGGCCTGATCGACCTGCTGCCGTTGCGCGAGGTCTTCGGCGACTGGGAGGGCATCACCTGGCACTCGGCGGACGACCAGCAGTTCCGCGCCGTCAAACCCTTCGACAGGTTCGTCCCCGAGGCCTGCGCGGCGTTCGTCCCACCCCTCGGCTCCGTCCACTACCACTACCTCGGCGAGGAGTTGTACGACACCGGGTACCCGTTCGACGCGTACCTGGAACGGCTGATCGCCTCCCGCGGCTTCTGGTACTGGCCGCAGACGCTCTGCCGGGGCCTGGAGGACAGCGCGGAGGTCACCGCCTTCCGCCGCGCGATGCCGCTCGTCTTCCCCGACTACGACGACACGCTGTTCCACCCGGCGCGGCGCTGAGCCCGTGCGGCGCTGAGCCCGTGCGGCGCTGAGCCCGTGCGGCGCTGAACTCGCGCAGCGCAAGACCGGGCCATTTGCTCTGCCTATCGATAGTCGATAGATTCCCATCGCAATTCGATGGAAGAGTAGGTCATGGGAAAGCTGACAGTGCGCGCGCTGCGCGCCGTGCTCGTGGTGGTGCTCACCGGCACCGTGTTCGTCCAGGCGCTGATGGTGTGGACGCTGGCCAGCGGGAACGACCCGGAGGACGGGTCGCTCCCGCTGACCCCGCTGCGGGTGATCACGGTCCTGGGCATCGGGGCGGCCCAGGTCACCCTCGTCTGTGTCTGGCGACTGGTGACGATGGTGCGGCGCGGAACCGTGTTCTCCCACGCCGCCTTCCGGTACGTGGACGTCATCATCGGCGCGATCGTCGCGGCCTCCCTCATGTGGTTCACGGTCACGGCCGTCAACGCGCCCGGCCAGCGGGACGACCCGGGCGTCACCCTCATCATGGGCGGGATCGGCCTGGCCATCCTGGGAGTCGCGCTCATCGTGCTCGTGCTGCGGACGCTGCTCGCCCAGGCCGTCGCCCGCGACGTCGAAGCGGCCCAGCTCCAGGCGGAGTTGGACGAGGTGATCTGATGCCCATCGCCGTCGACATCGACGTGATGCTGGCCAGGCGGAAGATGTCCGTGGGCGAACTCGCGGACCGCGTGGGGATCACACCCGCCAACCTGGCCGTACTCAAGAACGGCCGGGCCAAGGCGGTGCGCTTCGCGACACTCGCCGCACTCTGCGAGGTGCTCGACTGCCAGCCGGGCGACCTGCTCCGCTGGGAGGCCGAGGACACCACGGGCGAATGACCCGGCGGCCCTGTCGTCCCTGTCGTCCCGGCCGTCCCAGGCTGTTGCGGGGAGGTTGACGCCGGCGCCGCGGGGCGGTCCGATGGATCCGGCGGCAGGGAGGGTGCGCGGTGACCGATGAGAACAGCGACGACGAGGGCCGGTCCGCGGACGTAGGGGCCGGGGGAGAGACCGGGGGAGACGGCGATCGGCGGGACCGTCCGCCCGTGCCGCACCGTCCGGGGTTCGAGGACACGTTCTGGCTGGTGCTGCTCGCGCTGATCGTGCTGGTCCTCTTCGTGGCCGGTTTCCTGTCCGACGCCGGGCCCGCGAGCCCGGGCGGGTCCACCGGCTGGCACTGAGCGCTCCGCCTCGGGCTGCCCGGGGCGGGGCGCTGCTCAGCTCTCCGGCCCGTACGCCCCGAAGCCCCGGTGGACCAGGCCGTCACGGAAGGTCAGGGCCTCCGAGACGGCCACCCCGCGCTCGTTGCGGTAGTCGATCACGATGGTGTCGACCGAGACCCGTACCGACTCCAGGGTGAAGCGGAGATCGGGCAGCAGGGCCAGGGCTTTGCTCCAGTACGCGCGCAGCGCCTCCTTGCCGCGCACCTCCCCGGAGGGTTCTCCCAGGACGGTGACCACCCGGGGGGAGGAGAAGACGACGTCGTCCGTGTAGTGGGCGAGGACGCCCTCCAGGTCGCGGGCGTTCCACGCCGCCACCCATTCCCCGGCGAACCGCTGTGCGAAGGCATGATCGACAGTCATGCCCCCATGCTGCCCGCCACCAGGCCGCCTCCGGAAGGCCCGCGCCGGGGTCCGGTGCGCGGTGCGCGGTGCCCGGGGGCCTTCGGGCAGGCCGGTGACCTCATTCCGTCCGGGTGCCCGGGCCGGGGCTCAGTCCGTGCCCGGTGCGCCCGTGCTGTCGAGCAGCCGGTCCACCAGGAGTTCCGGGTAGCCGGAGGCCGGGGGCTCGATGCCGAAGATCGCCCGCAGGTAGAGCGGTGCGACGAGCTGGTCGAGGATGGATTCCAGGGGCGGTGGGGTCTCGCCGCGGGCGGTGGCCCGCTCGCGGATGCGCTCGACGGCGTGGAGCCGGCGCCGGAAGTGCTGTGCGCGGTCGGCCTGCGCGTCGGGGCCGCTCGGCATGGACAGGGCGACGGCGCGGACGAGGAGGCGGCCCTCGGTCGTGCGGATGCTGGCCACCCCCGCGCGCACCCAGGCGATGAGGTCGCCGCGCAGGGTGCCGGTGTCGTCGAGCGGCCAGTCCCGTTCCAGGCGGGTGGTGACCACGTCGGCCAGGAGCGCCTCCCGGCTGCCCCAACGCCGGTAGACGCTGGTGTGGTTCACCCCGGCGTGCTGGGCGATCGCGGGGATGGTGAGCTCCGCGCCCCCGGAGGCCGACAGCAGGTCGATGACCGCCTGGTGGACGGCCGAGCGGACCTCTTCGGGGCTCTTGCGGCTGCGCGTGGTCGGTTGTTTCGAAGTCACTCCCACATCGTAAGCACAGATGTTTGCTTAGTGGCGCCCGGAGGGCCTAGAGTCCTGCCGTAAGCACAGATCTGTGCTTGATGTCTCCGAGGAGAGTGCGTGCGATGAAGCAGCTGCTGTTCCCGAACAACCCCCAGTTCTGGTACGAGACCCTGCGCTCGATGAGTCACATCGCCTACGGCGGCGCCGACTTCGGCGAGGTCGTGTCCACCGGCGAGCGCATCGTGGAAGGCGACTACGACAGCTGGCACGACGAGTGGCTGGCCACCGCCGACCGGGTCGCCGACCAGGCCCGGCGGGCCCTGGCGGCAGGCCACCGGGTGAGCGCCCGGGACGGCTTCCTCCGGGCGTCCAACTACTACCGCTCGGCCGAGTTCTTCCTGCACGGCCACCCCTGCGACCCCCGCCACGACCACGCCTACGACCGCAGCGTGGAGTGCTTCCGGGCGGCCGCCGCCCTGTACACCCCGTGCGTCGAGCCGGTCCGCATCCCCTACGAGGGCACCACCCTGCCCGGCTACCTCTACCGCGCCGACACCACCGGCACGCCCCGGCCGACCCTGATCATGCACTCCGGCTTCGACGGCACCGCCGAGGAACTGCACTTCAGCGGCGCGCTGGCGGCCGTCGAGCGCGGCTACACCGTGCTGACCTTCGACGGCCCCGGACAGCCCGGGCCCCGCCACCACCAGGGCCTCGTCTTCCGTCCGGACTGGGAGAAGGTCATCACCCCCGTGATCGACTTCGCCGAGACCGTTCCAGAGGTCGACACCGGCCGGATCGCGCTGCTGGGCTCCAGCATGGGCGGCCTCCTCGCCCCACGGGCCGCGGCCTTCGAACACCGGCTGGCCGCGCTGATCGCCGTCGACGGCGTCTACGACCTCGGCCGGATATCCGTGCGCAACATCCCCGGCGGCCGCGCGGAGGCCGAACGGCTCCTGCGCGCCGACTCCGCCCCCGAACTCGACGCCGCCCTCGAACAGATCATGGCCGCCGACGCGACCGCACGATGGGCGATCAACCACGGCATGTACGTCATGGGCGTCGACACCCCCCGCGCCTTCAACGCCTCCTACCTCGACTACACCCTCGACCACGGCATCGCCGAGCGGATCCAGTGCCCCACCCTGGTCTGCGACGCCGCCGAGGACGAGTTCTTCGAGGGCCAGCCGCAGCAGCTCTACGACCACCTGACCTGCCCCAAGACGCTGATGCTGTTCACCGCCGAGGAGGGCGCCGGCGCCCACTGCCACCCCGGCGCCATGCGCCTGGCCCTCGCCCGCGTCTACGACTGGCTCGACGACACCCTCTCCGCCGCCCCCACCGCCACCGGAGCCTGAGGCCGCCCCGCGGACACCGGGCCCGGGACCGCCTCCGCCACCGGGACCGCCTCCGCCACCTCCCGGGCCAGCGCGACCGGATCCCCGGCGGGCACGGTGGGGTACGCGGTGGTCTGCCGGGCCCAGGCGTCGTCCACGGCGAACCAGTCGATCGCCGCGGGGGAGGCCCCGGTGGACAACGCCGTGTCCAGCGAGGCGAAGTAGGCACTCCAGCGCCGGGCGTACAGCCCGGACACCAGCCCGGCCCAGTCCCGGTTCGCGTAGTCGTGCAGGCCGTTGTCGTCGCTCGCGGCCCGCGGACCCCAGGTCGTCAGGAGCGAGCGGACGTCGTACTCCAGCCGGTCACGCTCCGCCGCGTCGGCCCCCCAGGCCCGGGCGGCGGCGATCCACGGCCCCACCATGGACCGCGCGTCCGCCCCGGAGACCCGGTCCACCAGCGCCAGGTCGTGGCTCCACTCCGCCACCAGTACCCGGAACAGCGGCAGGTCCCGGGCGCCGTAGGCAGCGGAGATCCGCGGGAGCAGGGCCCGCGCACGGTTGTCCAGCACCTGCCGGGAGAAGGTCACCAGATCGAACCGGTAGGCGTCCGAACCCCTCAACGCCGGTGCGACCAGCAGGAGTTCGTCGAGAGCGGAGCGGACCAGGGCCGGGTCGTAGCGCATCGCGCCCGGGCTCCACTGCGCACCCTTGGACACCGACAGGCCCGGCCGCGCGGCGAACAGGCTGTCCTGCGCCTCGCTCCACGCGCCGGACGGCATGCCGTACGGGCCCCGCCGCAGCGCGGCCCAGGCAGCCGCCGCGTGCCGGTCGGCCCCGCCGTAGCGGCGCGCGGCGTAGTCGTCGAACCAGGCGGTCCGGTCGACCGCCGCCGGCTCCCAGGCGAGCAGGCTGAACAGCGCCAACGCCGCCGGATCCGTCCCCGTCGCCTCCGGCAGGTACGCGATGCCCCGCAGCGCGCTGCCGGACTTCGCCCGCCACTGCCGGAAACGCCGCACCCACACCGCCGTGTTCGCCCCGGGCGAGGTGTGCCCGCCGAAGTTCGGGATCGTGCCGAACGCGTAGGGCGTGCCCTGCCACTGGGACTCGCGGTCCAGGCCGTCGTAACGGTCGGCGAGCCCGTCCAGGACCAGCATCCGGCCGCGGTCCACCCCGGACAGCAGCGCCCGCGACGGATTGCCCTCCCAGCCCAGGAGCGCCCACACGGCCCCGGGATGCGCCGCCCGCAGCGCGCGCTGCACCGCACCGGCCGCCGCGCCCACGTCGACCGGCCCGGCGGTGCCGCCCTCGTGCAGCAGGTCCATCTTGTACATCGAACTGTCGCCGAAGGCCGCACGCTGCGCCCGGTAGTAGGCGGCGGCCAGCCCGGCGAAGACGGGGCCGGTCGGGTCGAGCCAGTCGGGACGGGCGAAGCCCACCCAGTTCCCCTGCGGCACCACCCGGGCGCCGGCGTTCCGCGCCGCGAAGCCGGCCGGGACGGTGCCGAAGTAGCCCGGCAGCACCGGGGTCATGCCGAGAGCGCGGAGGTGGTCGGTGATCCGCCTGCCCATCGCCACCCGGGCGTCGATCAGCTGCTCGGAGACCGGCCCGGCGAAGGCGCTCATGTTCTGCAGCAGCCACCAGCTCTGGTGCGCCGGGCCCGGGATCCACGAGCGCAGCTCCGCCGCGCCGTAGCCGAACTCCTGGAGCGCCCGGTAGTACGGGTACTCGGCGCCGGTCTGGACGAAGACCTCGTTGATCCCGTGGAGGGCGAGGACGTCGAGCTCGCGCCGGTGGGCGGCGAAGTCACGGTAGGCGCCGGAGTAGCCCGCGTCGGTGTCGTTCAGCGCGTAGCGGTGCGGCACCACGGCCGACCGCCTGACCGGGGTGCCCACCGCGGGGAGTACGGCGGGGAGCGCCCCGAGCGAGTCCCCGGGCAGGCCGATGTCGACCCGGGCCACGTGCTCCAGGTACCAGCCCACACCGGCGAGCAGCGTCGCCGGCGTGGTCCCGGACACCGTGACGGCCCCCCGGGTACCGGAGACCGAGAAGGCGTCACCCCCCGCCCCCCGGGCGACCGGGACCAGGGTGATCTGCCTCTGCTGGGCGGGAAGGAGCCGCCCGAGCGCCGCGGCGGCCGGAGCGGTGTCGAAGGCGGGCGCGGCCCGGGCGACCGTCGTCGTGGCCACCACCCCGGCCAGGGCGAGCACACCGGCCAGCGCCATGCGTCCCAGCCCCTCCACGCAGATCGAGCGGAACTCCCCGCGCCGGACGCGCGCGGGGCGGCTGGGAGCGGAGGGCATGGTGTCCTCATCGGGGGGAGGGGCCGGGGGAGCACGCCCATCGGACCACACCCCCGCGCGACGAACCCGCCGCGAACCAGCGCCGAACGGGTCGCCTTCGCGGCCGCCCGATCCGGCGCTACCCGGTCAGGCCCTTCTCGAACTCGCCCAGTGCCATGGCTCCCAGGACGGCCAGGAGGGTGAGGACGGCCAGCGCGATCCCGCAGCCGGTGGCCCACCGCGGCTCGTCCGCGGGCGGAGGGGGCGTGGGGGTCGGGTCCGTGTCCATGCGGGTCACGATAGGGACCGGCCGGCCGGGACTTCATGGGCGGAGGTACTCAACCACCGCCTGAGTACGGCGGGTCGGCGGGTCGGGCTGGTCAGGGGGTCAGTGGAGCGGGAACGGGAACGCGGGGACCGGCGGCCGGGGGAAGTTCGCCGGGCGCTGCCAGGCCCGCACGTAGTCGACCAGCAGGTGCCCCTGGCTGCCGGGGGCCGGGGGGATCTTGGAGTAGACGAAGTTGTCGAGGAGGACGTTCACCCGGCCGGGCGAGGTCCTGGTGCTGTAGTAGACCATCCGGCCGTCGATCCACCAGGTCGTCCCCCACGGCTCGATGTCGACGCCGTAGGTGTGGAAGCCCGTGGCCGGGTCGAACGCGGGCCGGTGCACGGTGCCGGCGAGTCCGGGCCACGAGAGCCCGGACGGGATGAACCCGGACGGGACGAACCCGCCGCCTCCGGCCGGGTTGTGCTGGCTGAGGTGGAGCCGCGAATGGTCGTCCGAGTAGAACTCGAAGGCGTCGGTCTCGCCGTGGGCCGGGATGTCGACGCCGGGCGCGGACCAGGTCCACAGGGCCGGCCAGAAGCCCTTCGGTGCCGGGAGCTTCGCCCGGATCTCGGTGTAGCCGTACTGGAAGGCGTAGGACGGCGAGGTGTTGATCATGCAGCTGGACCAGGCGTAGTGCTTTCCGGCGGCGCTGGTGATGTCGTCCGGCTTCGCCGTGATGTCCAGCATCCCGCCGGAGACGGAGCAGTTCGCCGGCTGGTCGAACTCGAGCTGCTGGTTGTCCGGGTTCCCCGTCCCCAGGGGGCTGGCGGACCAGTCGGCCTCCGCCTCGGACTGGAACGACCACTTCTTCGGGTCCAGTGACGTGCCGTTGAACTCGTCGGCGAACGTCGGGTCCCAGGGGCCCGCCGGCCCGGCCGGTGCCGGGCCCGACACCGGCCGGGGGAGGCCGGGCGAGGGCGTGGCGGGGTGCCCGGGTATCCCGGTGCCGGGCGTCGGCAGCGAGGGGAAGGCCGGCCCGCCGTTCGGGAACGGCCACGACCCGTTCCCCGGTGAGGGCCACGGCCAGGGCTGGACCGCGGGCCGGGGCTGGCCCGCGGCCCCGCGGTCCGCCGCCGGGGCCGGCGGCGACACGAGCACGCACATCGCCGCGCCGGTCACGGCCGCGGCGGCGAACTTCAGGGGTTTCACGGAGGGAGCCGCCGTTCTGCGACAGGTCACCGCCGGGGAACGGGTCCGCCCGGGGGCACGGGATCGCCCACGGGCAACGGCGGGACGGTGGGACGGTGGAGACGAGGGCCACGGGAGGCGCCCCGGTGGCCCGGTGCGGTGCGCCCCGGTGCGGAGGCCGCGTACCAGGTGGTGCTGACTGGCGGTGATTCGTGCCGTGAGCGGAAGGCACGCTCACGGCACGAATCTGGCACCCGCCCCCGGGCCCCGCCCGTCGTGTGGTCCAGCCGGGTGACCCACCGACAACCACGGCGCGTCGGCGCGCTGATGACCGGTCGTCCGGTCGTCCGGTCGTCCGGTCGACGGCGAGGGCCGGCTGTCCGCCGGAGACCGGACCCGCGGCGGACAGGTCCGCTGGATCCGCAGGGGAGGACCTGGCCCGCCTCCCGCCGCGAAGGTCCGGCCGACCCCCACCCCGCCGACCGCGCCGTCGGACACCGATGTGCATACTTACCGGACGATCAGGAGCACGTAGAGGTGATGGCGCGGTGAAACTGGCTGAGGCGCTCGCGCAGCGCGCGGCTGCGGTGCGGCAGGTGGAGCAGTTGCGGGCGCGGGTCGTCGGCAGCGCCCGCTACCAGGAGGGCGAGGAACCGGCCGAGAACGCGGCGGAGGTCCTGGCCCAGACCGGGGAAGTGCTGGACGAGCTGGAGCGGCTGATCCGGCAGATCAACCGGACCAACTCCACCACGGTCGTCGAGGGTGGTGGCACCCTCACCGACGCCCTCGCCCGCCGGGACGTCCTGCGGCTGCGCCACTCGGTGACCACGTCGGCCGCCGACGCCGCCTCCGGCCGCGACCAGCGCGGAGCCGTACGGCAGTTGCGGTCCGAGCTCAGGATCCTTTCCGCTCTGCCGGTGGCCGAACTCCGCGCCCGGGCAGATGAGCTGGCCAAGGAGATCCGCGAGGTGGACACGCTGATCCAGCGCACCAACTGGGAGATCGACCTGGTCGAGGACTGACCCCCACGAGCAGGGTGTGGGAAAAGCAGGTAGTCGTCACGGAGGCGTGCACACACCGTGGCCGGCGGTTCATCCGGCCCTGGCGCGTGGAGAGCAACGCAGGGGTTCGATTCCTCACTCAACAATGCAGCTCAGCATCGCGTACAGGTGACAGAGCACATCGCACAGCTCACCACCATGTGCAGATCCGGACGGCGAGGGCGGGATCGGGGCGCCCACACCCGATGCGAGGGCCGTGCACACCGCACGGCCCTCGCCCCTTTTTCCCGGCGGAGGCGAATCAGGCCGGATGACCCGCAGCCGCGGGTGTGGTGAAGCCCCGCCGGGCAGGTGCCCGGCGGGGCTTCGGACCGCGTGGGGGCGGTGGATTTCGGGGTGCGGGTGCCGCGGGTGCGGATACCGAGGTGGGGGTGCGGTGTCGGGCCGGGGCAGTGCCGGGGCGTGGCGCAGGGCCGGGCCGGGGCACCGAGGCGGCCCGTCGGACGCCGGTCGATCGGGGCGTGGGCGCCGGTCGACCGGGGTGCGGGCGGGTGTCGGGCGATCGGGTGCGGGTGTCAGGCGCGGGCGTCGATCTTGCCCTGGAGGGCGGTGAGCAGGTCCTTGAGGATGCCGGCGGTGGTCTCGTCGGTCAGTTCGCCCTGGTCGTCGAAGCGCTCGTGGGAGCGGAAGGCGACGAGTTCGGGCTTGACGACGACATCGCTGTCGGTCCAGACGAAGACCTGACGCAGGGCCAGCTGGGCGCGGACGGAACCGAAGTTGGTGGGGGCGGCGCCCATGATCGCGGTGGGCTTGCGGTGCAGCGGCAGGCCCTCGGTCTTGGTCCAGTCGGTGCTCAGCCAGTCCAGGGCGTTCTTCAGGACGCCGGGGATGGAGTAGTTGAACTCCGGGGTGGCGATGAGCAGTCCGTCGGCCTCGGCCACCTTGCGGCGCAGCTCCTCGACCACGGCCGGGCGCTTGCCCGGGTGGTCGAGGTCGTAGTCGTACGGCGGGATCTCGCGCAGGCCGTCGTAGATCTCGATCTCCATGCCGGCCGGGTCGAGCTTGCGGGCGGCGCGCAGCAGCGCGGTGTTGTGCGAGTCGGCGCGCAGCGAACCGGAGATGGCGAAGACCTTGGACGCGCTCATGACGGTGCTCCTTGCTTGCGGTGCGGGTGTGGGTGCGGGTGGCGGCCTGCCCGGTGCGGGCCCGGTGCCGGGCCGCCGGTCGTTCCGACGCCGAGAAATCTAAACGGTTCAGTTCAATGCGTCAACCAGACAGTTCAGTCTTGACTCTGAACTGAGTCGTGTAGTTCAGTTTTCGGCATGACGACGACTCAGCCCGCCGCGGCCCAGGCCGCCCCCGTCCGCTCGACCACCACCGTCATCGACCCCGTGCACACCTTCGAGGGCGCCGGCTTCCCCGTCCGCCGCCCGTTCCCGGTGGCCGAGCTCCCGATGCTCGACCCGTTCCTGATGGTCGACCAGACCGGTCCGCTGCTGCTCGCCCCCGGCGAGGCCAAGGGCGCCCCCGCCCACCCGCACCGCGGCTTCGAGGCGGTCTCCTACCTCATCGAGGGCTCGATGGACTGGGCCGACTCGACCGGCCGGCGCGGCACCAGCGTCGCCGGCGAGGTCGAATGGCTCACCGCCGGCGCCGGCATCGTCCACTCCAACGAGCCGACCGCCGAACTGCTCGCCCACGGCGGCCGCCAGCACATGCTCCAGATCTGGGTGAACCTGCCCGCCCGGCTGAAGGACCTCCCCGCCCGCAGCCAGAACCAGGGACCCGACACCATCCCGGTGGTGCACACCGAGGACGGCAGCCGGATCAAGGTGATCGCGGGCCGCAGCCACGGCGTGGCCGGACCCTTCGAGACCCACCTGCCGGTCCTGCTCGCGCACGCCGTACTGCCCGCCGGCGGGCAGGCCGAGTTCACCGTGCCGGTCGGCCACAACGCCGCCGTCTACGTGCTCTCCGGCGCCGCCGAACTGCCCGACGCGCCGCTGGCGGACGGCCAGCTCGCGGTGCTGGCGCACGACGGCGAGCGGATCGCCGTCGCCGCGCCGGACGGCCCGGCCGAGGTGCTGGTCCTGGCCGGCGAGCCCATCGGCGAGCCGGTGGCCCGCGGCGGCCCGTTCGTGATGAACACCGCAGCCGAGCTCCGGCAGGCCCAACTCGACTTCTCGAACGGGAAGTTCGGGCGGATCCCGGAGTGAGCCCGGGAACGCTGGACACGGCGGCAGGGGCGGGCGCGCCCCCAACGGAACCCTCAACGGGACCCCCGGCGGAGCCGCCGGCGGGGCCCCCGACGGGCAGCACCGGCCGGGGCGTACAGGGGTCGCTCCGGACCGGCCTGCTGCTCGCGGCGGTCGCCGCCCCGGGGGCGGCCGGACTCTCCAGCCCGAGCCTCGTCCTGCCCGCCATCGCCCGGGAACTGCACACCGGCCCCGGCTCCGCCGCCTGGCTGATGAGCGGCTACGGGCTCGGCATGATGCTCGGCACCCCGCTGCTCACCGGCACCGCCGGGCGGCGCGGCCCCCGGGCGCTGCTGCTCGCCTCCACGGGGGCGCTGCTGCTCGGCGTGCTGGTCACACTCGCCGCCGGGACGGCCCTCGGCCCGCTGGTCGCCGGGCGCGCTCTGCAGGCGGTCGGCGCGGCCGGGTTCAACGTGGCCGCCTTCCAACTGGCCGCGCGCCAACCGGACGGACGCGCCTCCGGGATCGTCGCGATCGGCAGCGCGGCGGGCGGCACCGCCGGACTGTTCATCGGCGCGGCGGTGGCGGCCGGGCTGGGCTGGCGGGCCTGCCTGGTGCTGCCGGTGCTGACCCTGGCGGTGCTGCCCGCCGCACTGCGCGGGTGCGCCGGACCGGCCGCGGGCCCGACGGTCGGGACCGTACCGGAGCCGGAGCCGGCGTCTGAGTCGGCGCGGGGTGCGGGCGCGGGCGTGGTGGCGGCGTGCCGCTCGTTCCTCGGCCTGGACGCCCTGGCGGTGCCGCGCTTCCGGGCCGTCGCGGCGGTGATGCTGGTCCTGGCGACCGTCAACTTCGGCCTGGTCTACGGCGCACCGCGGCGGGCCGCCGCGCTGACCGGCTGGAGCGCCGTCCAGACCGGCGCCGTCGGCTCGCTCGCCACCCTGACCGGCGCGCTGCTCTCCTGGTCGCTGGTACGCGCCGCGCCCCGGCTGGGCCTGCGGCGGACCGCCGGCCTGCTGCTCGGCGTCTCGTTCGCCGCACTCGCGCTCGCCGCGTTCGGCCCCTGGGCGCCGCTGGTGCTGCTGGGCGCCGGGGCCAGCGCCTGCGTCAACGCGGGCGGCCAGGGCGTCCTGACCGGCGCCGCCGCCGAGGCCGTGGCGCCGCGGCGACGGCCGGAGGCGATCGGGCTGTTCAACCTGGTGTTCCTGCTCGGTGCGGCGCTCGGCCCGCAGCTGGCGGCGTTCGGCGGGCGGCTCGCCGGGCTGGGCCCGTAGCCGCCGCGCCGGGGTGCCGGGATGGCACCAACCGAACCGTTCAGTTTCCTATACTGGCCCGTACCGTCTCCCCCCGAGTACCCGAGGAGAACCCCCGATGGCCGCCGAAAGCCCCCAGCCGACCGACGAGTTCGGCATCCCGATCATCCCGGGGCCGACCGACGCCGCCCAGCGACGCCGGCAGGCGATCATCGACGCCGCGCTCGCCGAGTTCCTGAAAGAGGGCTACTCCGCCGCCTCGATGGACGCCATCACCGCCCGCTCCGGTGTCTCCAAGGCGACCATCTACAAGCACTTCGGCAACAAGGAACGGCTCTTCCTCGCGGTGATCGGCGGCATACTGCCCACCACCTACGAGGACCTCAAGCCGTGGAACTCCACCATCGCCGAGGCCGACGACCTGCGCTCCGCGCTGATCACGCTCACCCTCGACTGGACCCGCATCCTGCTGCGCCCCGACATCATGTCGCTGCGCCGCCTGGTGATCGGCGAGATCGACCGCTTCCCCCAGCTGGGCCAGCTCTGGTACCGGGTCAGCTACGACATGAACAACGGCCCGCTGATCGAGGCCTTCGCCGAACTGGACCGCCGCGGCGTGCTCGCCGTGGAGGACCCGGCGCTGGCCGTGCAGCAGCTGGTCGCCTGCACGGTGGGCGTGCCGCAGCTGGTACGGACGTTCCGCCCGGAGGCCGAACTGGACGAGGCCGGGATGCGCCGGATGATCAGCTCCGGGGTCGACCTGTTCCTGACGCGGTACGCGCGGGAGCGGTGACCGCGGCGGCAGTGCCCGCGGCGGCAGTGCCCACTGTGGCAGTGACCGCGGCAACGGCGGGCCCGGCGGCGGTTCCGGCGCCCGGCCCGCGCCGGCGCCGCTGCCGCACCCCGGCCACCAGCAGCAGCACCGCCGTCCACGCGCCGGTGCAGAGCACCTGGCTGCGGCTGCCCGGGTCCACCAGCATGAACACCAGCACCCCGGCCATCGCCGCCAGCGCCAGGCACCCCAGGTACGGGAAGCCCCGCATCGGGGCCGCCCGCCCCGGTCCGCGTTCCTGGCCCGGCCCGCGCTCCTGCCCGTCCGTGCGCTGCCGGCGGCCGTGCAGCCGCAGGTGGGAAGCGGCGATCAGGATCCAGACCACCAGGATCGCCGTCCCGATCGAGTTCAGCAGGAACGGGAAGACGGTCCGCGGCCACACCAGGCTGAGCACCACCGACGCGAAGCCGAACGCGGCCGAGGCGAGCACGGCGCGGCCGGTTCCGGCCGCGCCGCCCTGCCCGCCCCGGCCGCCGCGGGTCAGCAGGCGCGGGGCGTCGCCGCGGGCGGCGAGGGCGTGCAGCATCCGCGAGGAGCCGTAGATGTTGGCGTTCATCGCCGACAGCAGGGCCACCAGCACGACGGCGTTCATCAGCTGCGCCGCGCCCGGCACCCCGATCCGGCCGATCGCCGCCGCGTACGGGCCGCCGGCGACCGCCGGGTCGTCCCACGGCACCACGGCGACGATCACCGCCATCGAGCCGATGTAGAACAGCGCCACCCGCCACAGCACCGTGCGCACCGCCCGGCGCACCGCGGCCACCGGGTCCGCGCACTCGGCGGCGGCGATGGTCACCGTCTCCAGCCCGCCGTACGCGAACACCGCCGCGATGGTGCCCACCGCGACCCCGTGCCAGCCGTGCGGCAGCAGGCCGCCGTGCGCGGTCAGGTTCTCCGCGGCCGGAGCCCGGCCGGTGAGCACGGCGGCGGCGCCGAGCAGGATGAACGCGCAGATCGCGGCCGCCTTCACCCCGGCGAACCAGAACTCCAGCTCACCGAAGTGCCGCACCCCCGCCAGGTTCGTCCCGGTGAACAGCGCCATGAACACCGCCACCCACACCCAGGCCGGCACCTGCGGCAGCCAGCCCGCCACGATCCGGGACGCCCCGATCGCCTCCGCGGCCACGCTCACCACCAGCAGCGCCCAGTACATCCAGCCGGCCAGCAGCCCGGCCCACGGCCCCCAGGCGCGGGTGGCGTGCGCGGAGAACGACCCGGAGCCGGGGCGGGCGGCGGACATCTCGCCGAGCATCCGCATGACCAGCACCGTGAGCACCCCGGCCACCACGTACGACACCACGATCCCGGGCCCCGCCGCGGCGATCCCGACGCCGGAGCCGACGAACAGCCCGGCTCCGATCGCACCGCCCAGCGCGATCATGGCGATGTGGCGCTGTCTCAGTCCACGACCGACCGACCGGTCCTCTGACATCACGGCTCCCCCCGTTGTGATCCAACCGGGGGAGATCCTGGCCCCGACCACCCGTCGTGATCAAGTCCTCCGGCCGGTCCGACCGAAGCGTGGACACCCGCCGACCGCTGTCACGCCGTCCACCCGCCACCTTGTTAGATGCTTAGCTAAAGTGCTAAATAGATGGCATGACAGAAGCCCAGGACGAGGCCGGAGCCTTCCGCGCCCTCGCCGATCCGACCAGGCGCCAGATCCTCGAAGACCTCCGGGACGGCGAACTCGCGGCCGGTGACATCGCCGCCAGGTTCGCCATCAGCGCGCCCTCCGTCTCCCGGCACCTCGGCGTGCTCAAGGGAGCCGGACTGATCACCGAGCGGCGGGAGGGCAACCGGATCATCTACGCGCTGGCCGAGGAACGCCTGGCCACCTGCGTCGGCCGCTTCCTCAGCGCCGTCTGCCCCGAACAGATCGTGCTCCGCCACACCAAATGGCGCCCCGGCCCGCAGAGCGAGGGATCATGAGGCAACCGTACCTGTCCACCGTCATCGAGCGACGGCTCCTGGTGAACTACCGGGTCGCCCCCGACGCCGCGGCCCGCCTGCTCCCCGGCCCGCTGCGCCCGCAACTGGTCCACGGCCACGCGGTCGCGGGCATCTGCCTGCTGCGCCTGGGAAGCGCCCGGCCCACCTGGGCGCCCGGCTCGTTCGGCCTGCGGAGCGAGAACGCGGCACACCGGATCGCCGTCGAGTGGGACGGCCCGGACGGCGTCGAGACCGGCGTCTACATCCCGCGGCGCGACACCGCCTCGCGGCTCAACGCCTGGGCGGGCGGCCGCCTCTTCCCCGGCGAGCACGGCCGGGCCGACTTCCAGGTGGACGAGACCGCCGATCGGCTGCGCGTCGCACTCGCCACCCGCGACGGCGACACCCGGGTGGATGTCACCGTCGAACTCTCCGACGAACTGCGGGGCAGCGAACTCTTCGCCGACCTCGCCGAAGCCTCACGGTTCTTCCGGTCCGGGGCCAAGGGCTACTCGGCCACGAGCTCCGGCCGCCACCTCGACGGCATCGAACTGCGCACCGACGCCTGGCAGATGGAAGCCGGCCGGGTCCGCTCCGCCGCCTCCACCTTCTTCGACGACCCGGACCGCTTCCCCCCGGGAAGCGCGACCCTGGACAGCGCCCTGGTCATGCGCGGCCTCCCCGCCACCTGGCGGCCACTCCCGGCCCTGACCCCCGGTCAGGCCGCGCAACCCGCCCACTGAAGCGCCCGGTCACCCCGCACCACCCCGGGGCAGTCCGCGTCCGGGACGCAGACCGTTCCGCCCGTGTCAGAAGAGGTCCGGCAACTCCGCCAGGGACGCGACGGACGGCACCTCCGTGGTGGCCGATCCCCGGCAGACCGCGCGCCCCGCGTACCCGAGCCCGATCGCGGCGGCGACCAGGGCCGGATCGTCGTCGACGAACAGGCACTGCGCCGGTGCGAGCCCCAACGCGGTGCTGGCATGGTGGTACATGCGCGGGTCCGGCTTGTTGCAGCCGAGCACCGCGGAGATCGCGTACGCCTCGAAGAACCGCGCGATCCCCAGCCCCGCGTGAAGGTCGGGCAGATTGGGCCAGGCATCCGACACCACCGCCATCCGCACGCCCCGTCGGCCGAGCTCTTCCAGAGTGCCCACGACCTCCGGGTAGGTCTCCAGGAGCGTGGCCGGCGGCACCTCGCGGCGCAGGTCGGCGAGGAGCTCCGAGCCCGGGTCCACCCCCACCTCACGCAGCATCAGCCGGTGGTAGTCGTCGGGTTCGGGCTCGGGCGAGGAGGCGGCGAGGAATCGGTCGCCTACGGCGACGGCCGCCGCGAACTGTTCCGACGTGATCGAGGGCACGTGGGCGAGAACGGTCTGCTCGAAGTCCGCCCGCGGGTTCCACCGGCCGCCGATCGGCCGCATCAGCACGCCGCCCGAGTCGAAGAGAACAGCACGGAGGTCTTCCTGAGAAGAGGGCTGTGTCGTCATTCGGCTCAGTCTGCTCAACGGACGCCCGCTGGTCTGCCTTTGATGAGCGATCAGCTGTCCGAGGCGGCCCGCCTCCGCATCGTCACCGCCCACAGGTCGGTCGTGATCTTGTGGGGTGTACTGTCTCGAGAGGTGCCGATGCGGACCTCTTCGGGGTGGAGCGCACGGCGGATGGCAGTCGACTTGGGGGGTCAAGTGCCGGCGGTTCGGCGGATCATGTCGCGCAACGCGCGCTTCCAGCAGTGGGAATCACTGCTCGGCAACCGCAACAAGCGGACGCGCGCGGGAGAGTTCCTGGTGCAGGGCGTACGTCCGATCTCATTGGCGGTCCAGTACGGCTGGCCCGTCCGGGCGTTGATCTTCGACTGCAAGCGGAAGCTGTCGCGGTGGGCGGAGGAACTGCTGCGGACGGTCGACGCCGAGCAGATCGCCATGGCTCCCGAGATGCTGGCGGAGCTGGGGGAGAAGAACGACAGCGCGCCGGAAGTGGTGGCCGTGGTGGAGATGCCGGCCGACGATCTGAGCCGGCTGCAACGGGCCGACGACAGCTTCCTGGGTGTCCTGTTCGACCGGCCGACCAACCCCGGCAACATCGGCAGCATCATCCGGTCCGCGGACGCCTTCGGTGCGCACGGGCTCATAGTCTCGGGCCATGCCGCGGACGTGTACGACCCCAGGGCGGTTCGGGCCAGTACGGGATCCCTGTTCGCACTGCCCGCCGTGCGCGTGCCGTCGCCCGACGACGTGATGGCCTGGGTCGGCGGGCAGCGGGCCGCCGGGCAGCCGATCGCCCTGGTCGGCACCGACGAGAAGGGCGACTGCGACGTCTTCGACTTCGACTTCACCCAGCCGGTGCTGCTGCTGATCGGCAACGAGACGTCGGGACTGAGCAACGCCTGGCGGGAGCTGTGCGACCACACGGTCAGCATTCCGATGAGCGGCTCGGCGAGCTCTCTGAACGCGGCGAACGCCGCGACCGCCGTGCTGTACGAGGCTTCACGGCAGCGGCGCGCCGCCGCGAAGCGCCCGGCCTGACATACCCCCGTCGGGCCCCGTCGGCCCGACCGAAGCCGTCCTCGAAAAGTCGGGTTGACCCACCGTCACCTCTCCTAGCGTCGGTCCCGCGGACCTGCGCCGTCCCGGTGCGTCCCGAGACGCGGAGCCGGCCGGACCGGCCACCCGAGCCGGACCGGCCACCCAAGGAGGAAGAGATGACAGTGAGCGACAGTGCCACGGCAGGGGCCGGTGCCGGCCTGCCGCCGCCCGAGGGCGCGGTGGCCGGTTTCGTCGAGGCCGCCGCGGCCAGGCTCGGGATCCCCGGTGTCGCCGTCGGGGTGTGGGCGAACGGCCGGGAGGACTTCGCGTGCCACGGTGTGACGAGTGTCGAGAACCCGCTGCCGGTCACCCGGGACACGGTGTTCCTCCTGGGGGCCGTGACGAAGACGTTCACCGCGACCGCGCTGATGTGGCTGGTCGAGGACGGGCTGGTCGACCTCGGCTCGCCGGTGCGCCGCTACCTGCCGGAGCTGCGGCTCGCCGACGAGCAGGCCGCCGCGCAGATGACCGTGTCGAACCTGCTCGACCACACGGCCGGACTGGACCGGGGCCTGGTCATCGACACCGGGGAAGGTGACGACGCCCTGGCCGCCGAGGTGGCCCGGCTGACAGACCCGCCGCTCCTGGCAGCACCCGCGGAGCGGGCTTCGCACAGTCAGGCCGGATACAACCTGCTCGGACGGGTGATCGAGAAGGTCAGCGGGATGCCCTACGAGCAGGCCGTCGCCGAGTTCGTCCTCGACCCCGTGGGGCTCGAAGACTCCCTCTTCGCGCCCGGCGACGTGCTGACCCGGCGCTTCGCCGTCGGACACGTCGCCGACGCGGAGGGGAAGCCGGCGGTCTCGCGGCGGTGGAAGGGAACCCGCGCGAACAATCCGGGAGGGGGCCTGGCCTCCTCGGTCTCGGATCTGTTGTGCTGGGCACGGTTCCATCTCGGAGACGGTCGGACGCGGCGCGGCGAACGCCTGCTTCCCACCGCCTCGCTGAGGCAGATGCGGGAACCGACCGTCACCGTGCGGTCCAGTGCGCTCGCGGACACGATCGGGACCTGCTGGTTCCTGCGCGATGTCGATCGAGTGCGCACCGTCTGGCAGGGCGGCTCGGGCTTCGGACAGTTCGTCGAACTGCTCCTGGTGCCGGAACGCGACTTCGCCGTCGTGTCCGCCTCCAACGCCGGACCGCACGGCGTCTCCGCCAACCGTGCCATCGTCCGGTTCGCGCTCGAACACCACCTGGGCCTGGTCGACGCCGGTCTGCGCGGCGCCTGAAGCCCGTTGCCTGTTGCCGTTGCCCGTCCATCAACTGCGATTGAAAGCATCATCATGCGAGAAGTTCTGACGTCAGATCAGATCGACCGATTCGTCTCCGAGGGCTTCATCCACCTCGAAGAGGCGTTCCCCCGGTCCCTGGCCGATGAGTGCCGGGCGTTCCTGTGGCGCGAGACCGGCCTCGATCCGGACGATCCCGCCGGCTGGACCCAGCCGGTGGTCAGGCTGTGGGGATACGCGGATGCGCCGTTCCAGCGCGCCGCGACCACCGAGCGCCTGCACGGCGCCTTCGACCAACTGGTCGGCCCGGGCCGCTGGTTGCCGCGTACCGGGCTGGGCACGTTTCCCATCCGCTTTCCGCATCCCGACGACCCCGGCGACACCGGGTGGCACATGGACGCCAGTTACACGCCCGAGGGGGAGAGCGGGTACTGGCTCAACCTCCGATCCCGTGAACGGGCGTTGCTGATGCTGTTCCTGTTCTCGGACGTCGACGCCGACCACGGGCCGACCCGGATCAAGGTCGGCTCGCACCTGGACGTTCCAGCCTTCCTGGAGCCGATGGGCGAACCCGGTGTCGACGGGATGGAGCTCTGCCGGACCATGGACACCGCGGGCAGGCTCGACGCCCCCGACCGCCCGCTGGCCCATGCCACCGGGCGAGCCGGAGACGTCTACCTCTGCCACCCGTTCCTGATCCACGCCGGCCAGCCCAACCGCGGCACCCGGCCGAGGTTCCTCGCCCAGCCCCCGCTGCTGTCGGCCGCCCCACTCGACCTCCACCGCGCCGACGGCGCCTACACGCCGGTCGAACGCGCGGTGCGGCTCGGACTGACCCGGGCCGGCGGCCCAACGGCCGAGTAAGGGGGACGGCGCCGGCGAAGCTGATCCCGTGTGTGAGGATCAGGCCTGTGCACCCGTGGACGGTGCTTGCCTGCGAGATCACCCGCAGGGGGAGTGGGAGGTGCTGGAGATGTCCGTCGGGGGAACCGCGCGGTTGCTGGTCACCAACGACGGTGAAGCGCCGCTGGAGTTGACCGTGGAGCCCTGGGCGGACACCTACCAGATCCAGCCGCAGCAGACCTGCGTCGTTGTCACCCACGCACCGGCGGCGGACGGTTCCTGGTCCGGGACGTCGCGCGGGGACGAACCCTTCCAGGTCGTGCACCGGCCGGATTCGGTGACCGTGTGGGTCAACGGTCATTGCTTCCACCTCACCGACGTTGCGGGCCATGCGATCGACGCGGCCGACTGGCAGTGCCCGGCTCGGGGCGCGGCCTCCTGAAGGCGCGCGCGGGCGACGGTACGTCGGCGGAGGCGACGCCCACCACTCGGTAGGCTATGGCTACAACCACTAAGCCAACTGGGAGAGTTCAGCACATGCGGCGAGCGTGAGGGAGAGCCTGTCCTCGTGGCTCGTCAGGTGCATGGACATCTTGATCCGCCGGGTGCCGGCGTCGGTGTCGACGGCGCTCGGGTCGTGCTGGACGATCGGCGTCGGGGGCCCGTCGTCCAGCACCCGGTGCACGGCCGTGGCCGCGGCGACCAGCGTGATCGCGCCCGAGGCGAACAGGCCGAGTCTGCGTCCCAGGTATTCGTGGGCCGACTGGAAGGAGTCCGCGCGCAGGGACGCGGCCTGGCCCATCAGGACGAGGAACTCCACGCGAGCCCGGGCCACCGAAATCATCTTCGTTCTCGAAGGCGTACTGGAAGTCGGCTTCTGACGCCCCCTTCTGCCACCGTCCGTACGGGGTGATGCGCGGCGTCAGTAGTGGAAGCGGAGCCGGATCACCAGGCAGTCGCCCGGCAGGGTCTCCAGGTAGTCGTCCGCGAACCGGTGGTAGTCGCCGGACCGGCCGAGTTCCCGGCCCCAGTCCTCGACGGTGCCGTCGATCCACTGACCGTTCAGGAGCAGCAGGTAGTTCGTCGGGATGACCTGTGCCGTCTCGCGGCGGACGAACTCCGCCGGGTCGCCGCGGAAGTGGTGGAGCGGGTCGGTCAGGCGCGGGAAGAGGCCGCAGACCTCGGGCGAGTCGTTGGCCGCGCTGATCAGCGGCTGCTCGTAGTAGTCGGCGCGGGCTCGGGCGACGGGGTAGGCGGCGAGGTCCCGGCGGGCGCGTTCGGCGAAGGTGTCGAACGGCAGGGCCGGCGGGAAGCCCGCGGCGAACGTCTGCCATGCCCGCAGGCGTTCGGCGGCGCGCGCGGCCACGGGGGCCCGGGCGGCGTCGAAGTCGAGGAGGGCGCGCGGGCCGCCGTCCCACCGCGAGGGGGTCCGCTGCCGGGGGGTGCCGTTCGGCAGGGTCGGGTTGAAGATCAGGCGGGGGTCCGCCTCGTCGGCGGGGGAGACGGGGAACCCGTCGCCGTCGTGCCCGCCGTAGATGTCCCATACATCCCATTTCCCCTGCCAGGCGGGGCCGCCGGGCTGCGCCTCGTAGTCGTAGTCGTAGGGCGCCATGGCGGCTCCGATCGCCGCCGTGACCTCGTCCGGCGGGGTCGGGGGGAGGCAGACGGTCAGGAGATCACGAGCCATGGTGCGCGCCTAAGGGGGAGGGGATGAGTGCGTGAGGTCTGGGGACCGACGGATACGACCAGGTGATCCTACTGATGCGGACCTGCTGAGGAAGGACGGGGAGGGCGGAGAGAAGGGGACGGGGGAAGGCAGTCGGCCCCGGGCCGGCCCGCGCCGATGAGGCGGCGGGCCGGCCCGGGGGCCGGGATCCGGCGGTTCAGCCGGTCCGGCTGCTGTGGCGTGCTACGCCATCGGCTGCTGCTGGGGAAGGATCATCTCGCGTGAGCCGCCGAAGTCGAACGGGTCGAAGATATTCTGCAGGGTCAGGTCGATTCCCCTCTCCCAGCCGTAGTCGTGGATGTCGTCCTTGGCCTGCATCACCGTCAACGGCGTCGTGATGACGGTGAGCACCGGAATCCGGCCGAGGATCCCGAGACGGCCGCCCTTGGGCGCCCCCGGCTTCGGAGCCGCCGCCGGCGGCTTCGGCGGGGTGACGCTGACCTTCACCGAACGGCGGCTGTCGAACGACCCGTCCGCGGTGATGATCCGGACGTTCTGGTTCCCGGCGAAGTGGTCGGCGATCTGCTTGGCCTGGTCGGCGTCCTGGGCGACGAAGACGACGTTTCCGGCCTGGGCCTTCTTGTTGACGTCCAGCTTGTTGGTGATGGTGTCGATGCCGCCCTGGACGTACTTCCCGCCGGTCGCGTCCACCGACTCGACGCCGACGATCTTGCCGTTGCGCCAGGTGACCTTGATGAAGTCGGACGTGGTGCCGAGGGGCACGCTGTTCCCGTTCGCGTCCAGGATGGTGTTCTTCTGGATGATCGGATTGTTCTCGTCCTGCACCAGGTACCGCACGCCGCTGCCCGTCTTCGACCCGTCGTACCAGTTGCCGGAGTCCTTCAGGTCGTTGTTCATGGTGTGGTAGGCGATGCCCTCGGTCGGGTTCTTGCTGAAGTCCTCGGTCTCGGCCAGCACGTGCGGCACGCCGTAGCCGTCCCAGATGACGTTCTTGCCCTCCTGGACGCCTTGCTGGTAGGCGTTCGACGGCCGGAGGTGGTTGCCCTGGCAGTCGTCCGCGTGCGTTCGGCAGTAGTCGCGCTCGTCGGGGTCGAACAGTCCGCTCGGGTCGCTGCGGTTGAGCGGGCTGCTGTGGGCGTAGGCGTAGCCGTTGAGCGACTGGGGGTCGTTCTCGGCGAAGACCGGGTCGATGCTGATGAACCGGCCGGTGGCGGGGTCGTAGTCACGGGCCCCGAGGTGGACGAGTCCGGTGGGCTCGTTGGTGCCGCCGACGAAGCCGCGGCTGCCCGCCCAGGTGGCCGGGGCCGCGCCGCGGGCCGCGCCGAACGGGGTGGTCCGCCGGACGGCGGCCGCCCCGGTGACGGCGTCGATGTTGAGCGTCGCCGTGCCGTGGTGGTCGCCGACCTGGAAGGTGACCTTGTTGTCGTCGGTGCGCAGCGCGGTCGCGCCGCCCAGCTGGTAGTAGCGGACCGCGGTGGGCTTGGCCGCGCCCTTGGCCAGGGTGAGCTCGGTGTTGCCGAGGTTGAGGGTCCACTTCTCGCCGGCCGGGGCGGCCGTGTCGAGGTTGTGCGTGAGCAGGCGGTTGCCGACCGCGTCGTACAGGTAGTCGGTGGTCCTCGTGGTGGTGCCGGTGGTGGTGCCGACCGTGGTCTTCACGGTGTCGGTGACCTTGTCCAGCTTCCCCTCGGAGTTCCACACCAGCACCT
Source organism: Kitasatospora xanthocidica (assembly GCF_014656195.1). Taxonomy (GTDB): domain Bacteria; phylum Actinomycetota; class Actinomycetes; order Streptomycetales; family Streptomycetaceae; genus Kitasatospora; species Kitasatospora xanthocidica. The sequence goes on from NZ_BNBY01000024.1 coordinate 30,323, forward strand.
GGTCGCTGGTCTGGTTGCCGGAGGGCTTGAGGTGGCGGCCCACGGTGTTGCCGGATGCGTCGTAGTCGTAGGACTCGACGGCCGGGGTGCCGACCGGGCCCACGGCCGTGCTGGTGCTGCCCAGGGCGTGCGGACGGGTGCCGGTCGCCGCCGGGTACGCGTAGCCGGTCGTGGTGTCGAGGGTGGGGTTGCCCTTGGGGTCGTGCCGGGTCTCACCGGCCCGGGTGCCGTTGGTGTTGTAGGTGTAGCTGTTCCAGTACGGGGCCGGGCCGCCGAGCGACGCGCCGTCGGGGGCCGACGGGCAGCCGGTTCCGGAGGGCGTGAACGCCTCGGTGAGGCGGACCTGGTAGTCGTACTGGAAGCACTGCCGGTCGACGCCCGCGGGCGTGCTGTCGGTCAGCGAGGTGATGTTGCCGGCCTGGTCGTACGTGTAGGCCGCGGCCCGCAGCGCGCCGGTGACGCCGTACTCGTCGGTGCGGCTGGCGGCGAGGCGCTGGGTGCCCCACTCGTAGGAGTTGGTGACGTAGACGTCCTTGCCCGGGGTGCCCGCGTTCAGGGTGGACTGCAGCGGCTTGCCGGTCAGGCTGAAGGTCTGGCCGGTCTGGTAGCTGCTGAGCCCGGAGACCGCCGTCGCCCGGTGGAGCTGGTCGTAGGTGAAGGCCAGTGACTCGGCGGGGAGGTTGCCCGCCGCCGGGTAGGAGACGGACTGGGGCAGGCCGTCGAGCCGGTAGATCGCGCCGGTGACGTAGGTGCCGGCGAGCGCCTCCTGTCCGGGGACGGACGGGACGGTGACCGTGGTGCGGGTCGCCCGGCCCAGCGGGTCGTAGAGCGAGTAGGCGGTCTTGTACTGGTAGGTGGTGCCGTTGACGGTGGCGTAGCGGGTCGTCGAGGAGAGCATCCCCTTGTTGCCCGTCGGGTCCCACACCGTGGAGGTCGTCAGCGGGCCGGTGACGGAGCCGTCGTGGGTCTCCACCGGGCGGGACATGTTGTCGTAGACGGTGGTGACGGTCCTGCCGCGGCCGTCGGTGGTGCTGACCATCTCCGCGCGGTCGTTGAAGACCTTGAGGGTGGTCCCGGAGTCGGGGTCGACGGTCTTGGTCTGCCGGCCGCGCTGGTCGTACAGCCAGGTCCAGGCGGTGCCGGCCGGGTCGGTCAGCCTGGTGAGGTGGCCGGCCGGGTCGTAGGCGTAGCCGGTGGCGTCGTAGCCGGTGAGGGTCCGGTCCTTGTACTGGCGGACCTCGGTGGTGTGCCCGGCCGCGTCCGCGATGGTCGTGGTCGGGACCGCCCCGGCGGGCGGGACGACGGTGACCCGGTCGCCGCCGTACTCGGTGGTCGTGGTGGACAGCGGGGTGCCGACCCCGTTGCCGGCCAGCACCGTGGACGTCACCACGCGGCCGAGGCCGTCGAAGGTCTTCGCGGTCTGGGTCTCGACACCGGTGGCGTCCTCGACCTTGAACAGGGTCGTGCTCGGGGCGCCGGTGGCGTAGTACGGCGTGTAGGCGAGGGCGGCCTGGCCGCGTTCGTCGTAGAAGCTGTCGCTGAGGATGCGGCCGCCGTTGTCACCGGGTGCCTGGGTCTGGCGCACCCGGCCCATGCCGTCGTACAGCGTGTACGCGGTGTCCTGGGAGCCGTCGGCGTTCAGGGTCAGCGTCGCGACGGAGGTGATCCTGCCGTCGGCGATGTCGTAGCCGAACTGGTGGTTCGGCGACTGGCCGGTGCTCTTGGCGCGGTTGGGCAGCCAGACCTTCAGGATCCGGCCGAGGCCGTCGTACTGCAGGTCGGTGCGGCGGTTGTTGGCGTCGATCGTGTCGGCGGTCAGGCCGCGGACGGGCTCGTAGTCGGTCGTGACGGTGTGCGCGGTGGCGCTGTTGCCGGCGACGGACGGGGCGCCGGTGGTCTTCGACTGCGCCGGCCGGCCGGCCGCCGGGGTGTAGACCGTCGTGGTGGTCCGGGCGAGCGGAGTCGCCGTGCTGACCGGCGCGGTGGCCCCGGTGAGGTCGTAGACCGTGCTGACGGCGAGTTCGGTGCTGGTCAGCGTCCGCCCGTAGCCGTCGAAGGCGGCGGTGTTGCCGAGGTAGGTGGCGCTGTTGCCGGTACGGGACTTGAGCGTCTCCGTCCGCGTGACGTCGCCCTTGGTGGGGGCGACGCCGTGGGCCTGGCCGTCGAAACTCACCCGGGTGTCGGCCAGGACGGCCGAGGTGCCGTCAGGCTGCGTGTCCCGGTTGACGTTCGCCGAGCAGTTCGCGGCGACGGTCTCGGTGCGGACCGCGGCCGCCAGGATCCAGGCCGGGGCGTTGTCCGCGTAAGTGATCCGGGTGCACTTGTCGTCCGTGCCGCTCGCGACGTCACCCAGGTCCTCGGACTGGGTGGTGCGGCCGTAGTCGTCGACGGTGGTGCTGCTGCGCACCTCGCGCCAGGAGTTCCCGGCGCCCTTGTCCAGCGAGGTGAAGGAGCGCCGGACCGACGTGCCGGTCAGGTTGGCCGTGGTGGTGCCCCAGTCGCGGACGCGCTTGGCGGTCTCCTTCTTCCACGGCGTGTTGACGTTCTTGCCGAGGACCTTGCCGCCCGGCCCGTCGTACTGCTCGACGCGGTACTCGAAGCCGGCCCACGCGTTGTCGTCGGTGAGGGTGGTGCCCTGGCCGTCGTCGACGGTCACCGTGCGCTTGCTGTTCTTGTCGGCCGGGTCGGAGCGGTCGCCGTCCATGCCGCGCAGGAAGTAGTGGTCGGCCTGGGTGGACATGCCGGTGACGCCGCCGGTCTCCACCCGGGTGCGGGCGTAGCCGCGCCACTGGGACCAGGTCTTGAGCTTCTCCCGAGTCAGCCCGTCCTCGTCGTCGTAGTGCCAGGCGGCGTCGCCGAGGTAGGTGTAGTGGGTGACCATGTCGGGTGCGCCGCCGGTGCGGTCGGTGGCGATGACCGACTCGACCACGTACTTGTTGAACCACTCGGTGGTCACCGGCACGTCGTTGGTCGGCTGGTACTGCTGCGGGAAGCAGCGGGTGGTGTTGGTCTGCGGGGTGGGCAGTGCGTTCCAGTCGCAGGCCGGCGCCGAGTAGTTGACGTCGATCTGGCCGCCGAGCTCGTCGGTGACGGTGCCCAGGCGCTGCTTGACGAACGGCATGCGGCCGTCACCGACCTTGTCGAGCCGGTTGGCCAGCTGCTTGTAGGCGAAGGTGGTCTTCGGCAGCGCGACGGAGGGGGTGGCGGAGGAGCCGGTGTGCTTGATCGAGTCCAGCAGGAGCTGGTAGTCGAAGTCGGCGGTGCCCCACTTGTGGGTCAGGTCCCAGGTGTCGACGGCGGCGTAACTACCGTCGGTCTGCAGGGTCTTGGCCACGACCTGGGTGAGGCGGGTGCGGGTGAAGAACGTCGGCGAGAACTGGCCGGTGCAGTCGGTGCCGTCCTTGCAGTTCTGGTCCCACGGGGTGTCGTACCAGTACTGGCGGTTGGCGTCGATCTTCGCCGGGTCGCAGAGCGCGGCGTTGGTCTCCAGGCAGCGCTCGGCGGTGCCGAACTCGACCCGGCCCATCGGCTTGACGGTGGCCGAGTAGAGGTCGCCCTGCTGCTGGCCGTACTCGACGTGCTCCAGCCGGCCGCCCCGGACGTACGGGGTGCGGTCGGTGGCCTTCAGGTTGCGGCCGTAGTTGTTGGTCTCGGGGGTGTACCAGTAGGTGATGTCGTTGCCGTGGGTGTCGACCACCAGGTCGAGGTTCCACCGCCAGCCCTGCTGGCACCAGGAGGACGCGAAGTCGGCGCCGTTGCACGGCTCTCCGGCGTTGTTGCCGAACACCGGGACGGTGTAGACGGACTTGGTCTCCGGCTTGCCCGCGCTCCAGTTCGGCAGCCGGTTGTAGCCGAAGTAGTAGCTGGTGCCGTCCGTGGTGGTGGCGCGGAAGTACTCGCCGTCGTTGTCGCCGTTGCCGCGGTTGGTGTCGCGAACCCTGGTGACCTTGGTGTTGTCGTCGCCCTCGATGCGCCACTCGTCGTTGGAGACCGGGATCAGCTCTCCGGAGTGGCCGGCGAAGCTGATGGTGGCGTTGTCGGTCGCCCAGCACTGGTCGCCGGACTCCGAACCGTTGGTCTTCGGCGCGCCGTCGTCGGCACAGGGCTTGTAGCCGCGTTCCACGAAGCCGGGGGAGAGGTCGAAACCGTCACCCGCCCAGGAGGCCTGGTTGTTGCTGTTCGCGGTGCGGCCGTCGATCCGGCCGGAGTTGTACGACAGGCCGAGCTTGGGGGTCAGCCCGCCGGGCATCGGAGTGAGCGGCATGTCGTACGACCAGCTGAACGAGCCGCTGTTCAGCGCGGTCGACCAGGTCGACGCCGAGGACAACGGGGTCGCCTTGTAGGTGCCGCTCGGGCCGCCGCTGCCGGTCGTGGCGGCCACCACCATCGCCCCCGGAGCCGACGCCAGCCGCATCGACCCGGCCGGGGCCGCGGTCAGGGCGTCCGCGGCCACCGTCTGCCGCTCCGGGTCGTTGCCGCCCGGCAGCGGGGTCTGCACCCGGCACTCGGGCAGGTCCGGGGTGGTCAGCGCGCACTCGGGCAGGCGGACCAGCTTCAGCCGCGAGCCGAAGCCGGAGCCCGCCGCCTGCGCGAAGGACGAGTAGTCGACGGCGAGGCCGCTGTTCTCGTCGGCGCCGGAGACGGTCAGCAGCACGCCGTTGATCCCGGCCTTGACGGCGGCGTCCTGGCCGAGCAGTTCGACCTTCGCCCGGCCCGCCGAGCCGGCGGAGGAGACGGCGACCGGCAGCGCGCCGGCCTTGACCGCCTTGCCCTTCTCGCCGGGGACGTCGACGGTGGCGCTGCCCGCGCCGGGCAGGCCGCCGTGCTTGCCGTCGACCTTGCTGACGGTGGTGTCGGCCTTGGGCCCCTTGGGCTTGGCGTCCGAGCCCTTGACCGGCTTCTCCGGTGAGACGGCGGACGGCTTGGTGTACGGTTCGGCGGCCGCCGCGACGGCGGCCAGCGGCAGTGCCGGCAGCAGCGACCCGACCAGTGCGCCCGCGATGACCGCGGACACCCTGGACCGGGCCGGCAGCGGCACCGACCTCTTCCTGCTCATGGTGGAACGACTCCTCGGGAGTAGGTGGATAGGACAGACCGCGGGCCGGGCGGCAGGTAGCCGCCCGGCCCGTGGAAAGGGGGGATCAGACGCCGGTGGCGGTGGCCAGCTCGACGCCGTAGTCGGCGAGCTTGACGATCTGCGCGTGGCTCAGCACGCCCTGGTACAGCCAGACGTCGTCCAGCTCACCGGAGAAGTACTCGCCCCAGGCTCCGGCCGCCCTGTTCCGGCCGAACTGCACACCGCCGCCCGCCTCGTAGGGCTGCGGGGCACCGGTCGAGGACACGAGCGGCACGCAGCCGGGAGTGGCGTCCGGGCAGCCCTGGTTCTCCGGCTGGCCGTTGACGTACAGCACCAGCCGGTCCGCGAAGGCGTCGTAACTGACCGCCAGGTGCGTCCAGTTCTCCTGGACGGAGGAAGCCTTGGTGTGCGCGGTCAGGGTGCGCACCGCGCCGTTGGCGTCGGAGTCGCGGACCTCGGCCTGCCACTGGCCGGTGGGCTGCCCGTTGGCGTCGTTGCCCAGGGCGTGCCAGCGCAGGGTGACCGCGCTGTTGTTGGCGCCGCTCACGGACAGGACCGTCATGTCCCGGGTCGGGACGCCCGCGGTGTTCGCCCAGCCGGCCAGGGTGAAGCTCTGGCCGGTGTGCAGCGGGGTCGAGGCGGTCGCGGCGTAGCCGGCGGTGCCGTCCAGCAGCAGGGTGCCGGGGACGGGCAGCACGCCGCCGTCGGCCTTGATCGAGGCGCCGCCGCCGAGCTGGGCGCCGGCCTTGGCCGGGCCCTCGTCGGGGGTGGTGACCGCCGGGGTGCCGGTGACCGAGGAGAGCTTCCAGCGGCCGGCCAGCTGCGGGCGCTGCTGCACCATCGCGGTGGCCTCCGGGCCGGTGACGACCCGGTCGTAGAGCCGGACGTCGTCGATGTCGCCGCCGAAGAACTCGGCGTTGACGCCCTCGCGGTTGACCGCGCCGATCTGCAGCGGGCCGGGGCTGGCCCAGGGCGCGTTCTGGGTGTAGTCGGACTCGCCGACCAGGTAGCCGTTGATGTACAGGCGCAGCTTCCTGGCGGCGGTGTCGGAGACGCCCATCAGGTGGGTCCACTCGCCGGTGGTCCCGGCGAAGCAGGGCACGCCGTTCACCTGGGTGTTCGGGGTGCAGTCGGCCTGCCAGGTGCGCACCAGGGTGTCGGCGGAGGTGTCCTCCTTGTAGCGGCCGAAGATCCAGCGCTTCCAGTAGGGCGAGTAGTACAGCGAGAACTCGTTGTTGTGCTGGCCGTTCTGGGTGACCGCCATCTTCGGGTTGGTGTCGCCGGCGGCCGGCGCGGGCAGCTTGACCCACGCGGAGACGGAGAAGTCCCGGCTGCCGTCCACCTGCGGGCGGGTGCCGCGCAGGTAGTCGTCGACGCCGTCCAGGTGGATCGCCTTGTCGGCGATGCCCGGGCGGCCGAGCGCGACGCCGTTGCCGGCGGTCAGGTTGTCGGTCTCGGTGGTGCCGACCGGCTTGGCGCCGGTGCCGTCCAGGTGCCAGACGGCCTTGGCCGGGCGGCCGGTGGCGAGCTGCTTGTCGGCGGCCACGTCGGTGGCCTCGGCCTTGCCCAGGTTGCGGTCCCAGAGCCGGACCTCGTCGACCGAGCCCTTCCACGGGTCGGTCATGTTGCCGTGCCACTTGGAGCGGCCGAACTCCAGCGGGCCGCGCGCGTCCCAGGCCGCCGTGACGGCCACCGGGGTGCCGGGCACGCCGTTGACGTACAGGGTGGCGGTCCTGGCCACCGGGTCGTAGACGCCCGTCAGGTGGGTCCACTGGTTGAGCACCACCGGGGTGTCCGAGCTCGCGGTCTCCAGGGTGTAGACGGCGTTGGTGTCCTGGGTGGAGGTCCACATCGCCCACTTGCCGCCCATCAGGCCGAGGGCGAAGCGGGTGGCCCAGTTGCCGTTCTCGCTGACCGCGGCCCGGTTGCGGGAGGTGTCGCCGGTGAGGTTGACCCAGGCGGAGACGGTGAAGCCGCGGGTGGTGTCCAGCACGTTGCCCTGGGTCTCGGCGTAGCCGTTGGCGGTGCCGTCCAGGGCGAGGCCTTCCTTGAGGTGGCCGGGCGCGCCCGGGGTGGCGCCGGAGCCGGGGGTGGCCTCGAAGGTGCCGCCGGTGCCGGTGACGGTGGTGCCGCCCGTGTCGTCCATCGCCCAGCCGGTGCGCTGGGCCTGCCCGGAGAGCACATTGAAGTAGTACGCCTCGGACTGCGAGGCGTTGCCCGCGCCGTCGATCGCCTTGGCGGAGAACATGTGCACTCCGGCGGTCTGCGGCTGGACGCGCACGGTCTGCGCGGCGCCGTTGCTGGTCGCCACGTCGGTCGGCGCCGAGCCGTCGAGGGCCCACTGGTACCTGACCACGTCGGTGGCGGCGGACTTCAGGGTGAACAGGCCGTTCCTGCCGACGCCGTCGGTCCACGGCAGCGTCGCGGTGGCGTCCTTGGAGCCCGGGTAGGCGTCCGAGGTGATCGCCGGGCCGTCGGGGGCGGAGGTGTCGACGGTGAAGTAGCAGCCGGTCGGGTCGCCGTCGGCGGACCACGGCCCCCACTGCGCGCCGTCCCAGGCGCGGGCCTCCCAGTCGAGCTGGACGTTCTGCGGCAGGGACGTCGGCAGCGGCCAGGAGAAGATCGAGCCGGAGGCCTTGAAGGTGTTGCCTCCCGGTGCGGCGTCCTCGGAGCCGGTGGACCACCAGCGCCGGCGCAGGCCGGTGCCGTCGTCCCAGCCGACCGCGAACTGCACGCCGATCGCCTCACCGTCCGGGTCGGAGGCCCGGGTGGTGACCTGCGGCATCTTGTTGATCTTGATGCCGGGGTACTGGCAGACCGAGCCCGGCGACATCGTCATGTCGGACATCGGGATCTGGTTGGGCCGCAGGTTGTAGTACACCTGCAGGTAGGCGTCGTCGGTGAAGCGCTTCCAGGCGAGGGTGTCGCCCTCGTTCTGGGCCTTCAGGCCGAAGGTGATGGTCGGCCAGCCCCAGTTGGCGGCGTCCTGGACGAGGTTGCGCACCGCGCCGTTCCCGCCGTTCCCGCCGTCCCCGCCGTACTCCAGCCAGTCGCCGGGGCAGGTGCCGCTCCAGCCCTTGGCGGTGTTGATGGTCTGCAGGTAGCGGCTCCAGAAGCCGGAGGCGTTCTGGGCGGTCCAGGTCAGGCCGGAGGATATGTAGCCGGTGCTCCACAGCTCGACGGGCCGGGCGTCGCAGGAGTACGACCAGCTCTCGTAGGTGCCGAAGGTGGCGGAGAGGATCTGCTTGCCGACGAACGGGTTGGGCACCTGGAAGAAGGCCCGCTTCACGTCGGTCGGCGCGCACCGGGAGGTGTCGCCGCAGTAGCCGACGCCCCAGTCGTGGACGTAGGTGCTGTTGTACGTGAAGTGCCAGTACGCCTGGTTCGGGTAGGTGCGCGAGACGCCCGCCCAGTCGCCGGCGTGCGGGGTGTTCCACGCCGGGTCGATCATCACCGGGTAGACGGTGTCCGGGGCGGCCAGCATGCCCTGGTCGGGGGAGAGCAGCAGGCCGTCCTTGGGCAGCTCGACCTTGAGGCGGGTCATCTTCGCGCCCTCGCCGGGCAGGTCGCCGTAGCCGGCGGCGGCGGGGTCGTTCTGCGCGGGGGCGGCGGCCTCGGCCTGCGGGGCGGCCTGCGGGGCGGCCTTGAGGGTCTTCGGGGCGGCGGCCGGGGTGTTGGCCGGGGTGTTGGCCGGGGCGGCCGGCTTGGAAGAGTCCCACATCACCGGGACGGGCGCCTCGAAGACGGTGCCGCCGCCGGACGGGTCCTTTGCCTTGAGAGTGCCGTCCGCCTCCTGGCTGAACGTCAGGCCTTCGCCGTGGAGGCCGAGCCGGAGCCGGTCCAGCTCGGGGTTCTTGGCGGCCTCGGGCGTGTGCACCACGATGACCTGGGTGAACCCGGTCTTGGTGGCGGACAGCCGCAGGTCCACGTCCGGCAGGATCGACGCGTACTCCGCGGTCGCGCCGTTGAGCGTCGGCTTGGGCAGCGGCTTCGGCCAGCTGAGCTTCAGCTCCTTGCCGGCCCGGGCCATCGTGACCAGTGGCGCGCTGCCGCCGCCGGAGAACCGCAGGTCCGCGGTGGAGCCCTTGGGGGCGACGGCGCCGCCGGGCACGGACTGCAGCGTCGGGTCGAGCTCCACCCAGGCGCCGTTCTTGCGCACCCGCTTGGGCTGGACGTAGGTGGTGGTCTTCAGCCTGCCGTCGGGCTGGGCGACGGTGTCGCTGGACTCGCCGCGCTTGGCGAGCACCTCGACCGGCTTCCCGGTGCGGGCGGCCTCGTGGACGGCCCGGGTTTCGGCGGTGTCCTGGGCGTCCTGGGTGCCCGTCGCGCCGGGCGGAGGTGTCCCCCCGGTGGCGGCGGCGGCCGGCACCACCGCGGTCGCGGCCAGCGCGACCGCGGCGAGCAGGCTGCCCGACCGTCTTGCTGCTGTTCTCACTGTGCGTAAGCTCCGACTCCGGTATGCGGGAAAGGATCGAGCGGATCTTCACGGACAGCTAAAAGAAATGTCAACGGTTCATCAGAAAAGCATGAGAAAAGCGCCTCTGACGCCACTGGGCCAGGCGGGGCAGCATGGGCGAAATCGGATGAACCGGCGATCGGCATGTGATCCAAATCACGCCATCAGGGTGTGACGCGGGCCGACCCCGAGACCCTTGCCGTGGTGCTGAAACGGCCACTCACCGCACCGGCGCCCTGGCCGGACCACCGGGTCGCCGGCGCTCGGCCGCATCATCACCGCTGGTCACCCACGATCTCCGCGAGGCGGGACGTGCGCGGCGGCGACCGAAGGCGAGCCCACCGCCGAGCCCCGGACCCGGAACGCCCGCGAGGGGCGAACGGTTCCCGCGCCCGGCGGGCCGTACGCACGCAGCGGCGCGGCGCACCACCCCGGCGGCGCACCGAACCGGGGACGAAAACACCGTACGGGAATCATCTTTCCCCGCCACTCGCCCGACCGACCGAATAACTCGACTCTCCAATCAACGAGTTGTCGGAACATCAGCCGAACGCCGCCTTTTTGCAGCCCATTTCAGGAGGCAACGCACCCCAACCGAGGGAGTACCCCATGGCGACAGCGGCGGGGACCTCCGATCCGTGGCACTCCTGACGGCCGGTAGATTCCTCCGGGTGCGTCCGATGGGCCCTGCCAGGGCCCGGGCCCACATCCGCGACGTGAACCACCTCGCCGAAGGAGTGCACGTGACCCACCCGAACACAGCGCCGCAGCCCTACGACGACGGCATGCTCGACGTCGGCGACGGCCACCAGGTGTACTGGCAGGTCCGCGGCACGCCCGGAGGTAAGCCCGCGGTCGTCGTCCACGGCGGCCCGGGCGGCGGCTTCGCCCGGGGCGGGTACCGGAGCTTCGACCCGGCCGGCTACCAACTGGTGCTCTTCGACCAGCGCGGCTGCGGCGACAGCACCCCGCACGCCGGCGACCCGGCCACCGACCTGCGGCACAACACCACCCAGCACCTGATCGCCGACATGGAGAGGCTGCGCGAGCACCTGGGCATCGAACGCTGGCTGCTCTACGGCTACTCCTGGGGCTCGGCACTCAGCCTGGCCTACGCCCAGCAGCACCCGGAGCGGGTGTCCGAGATCATCCTGGCGGCCGTCTTCGGCGGCCGCCGCCGCGACATCGACTGGCTCTACCACCAGGCCGGACGCTTCTACCCGGACGAGTGGGAGCGGTTCGTCGCCGGGGTACCCGGCGCCTCACCCGACGGCGACGTCCTCGACCTCCTCGGAGGCTACGCCCGGCTGATGGAGGACCCGGACCCGGAGGTCCGGGACAAGGCCTCGCTGGACTGGTCGGCCTGGGAGGACGCCCTGCTGTCCCACGAGACACAGGGCAAGGCCGGGGTGTTCACCGACCTCCCCGCACGCGAGCGGACGGGCCTCACCCGCCTCTGCGCGCACTACTTCTCCAACGGGCTCTTCCTGGAGGACGGCGCGCTCGTCCGCGGGGCCGCCCGGCTGGCCGGGATCCCCGGCGTACTGGTGCACGGCCGCATGGACCTCAACGGGCCGCTCGAAGCCGTCCGGGAACTGACCAGGGCCTGGCCGCAGGCCGAGGTGAAAGTCGCCGAGGACGCCGGCCACCTCGACAGCGAGACCAAGGTCCAGCACATCCGCGACGCGATCGCCCGCTTCGCCCCCCACTCCCCACCCGCCGTCTGAGCCCACCCCCACGCCCCGGCCCCGACGACCACCGCGACCCGCTAGCGTGGCCGGCGTGATCACCGCCGACACCCTGCTCACCCGCCTGCACGCGCTCGCCGACCGGGTGCCCTTCGACCTCGCGCTGCGCCCGGGCGCCGCACCCGGGGTCCCGTGGGGCCTTCCGCTGCCCGCCGTCGAGCGTGAACTGCTCGGCGCCATCGGCGGGTTCACCGTTCCGCCGGTGGAGTTCGCGCTCACCGGGCATCCGCGCCAGGGGAGCGGGCAGGGACTGCCGCAACGGCGCTGGGTGGTCTCCGACGACGGCGGTGGCGGGCTGACCTGGGTCGACATCGCGGCCGACGGAGGGTGGGGCCAGGTGCTGATGCGGTACCGGGAGGGAGGGCTGTACGTCCAGGCCGGTTCGCTCGCCGAGTGGCTGGACCGGCTGGTCACCACCGCGGAGGAACTGGTGGACGACCCCGGCTTCGACGAGGGGGTCCAGCCGTACGCCGACGACTTCTGGGACGCCCTGTACCCGGACGGCCCCGACCTGCCGCTGCCCGTCGCGGCGGCACTCCGCACCCCCGGCGCGGACCCGGTGGTGGCCGAACTGGCCGCCAGGGTCCCGGACACCGCACCGGTCGCCGACCTGCGCGGCGCCCCGCCGGGGAGCCGGGCCCGCTTCGACCGGGTCTGCGGACCGTACCGCCTGGAACGTGCGGCCGGCGGGGCCGTGTTCGCCGCCGTCCCCCGGGAGGACTGACGGCCCGGTCGGCGTGGGGCGCCCGCCGCCGGGCAGTGCCGACGGCGGGTCCTGGCGGTACCAGGGGCCAGTTGTACTTCTGCAGGTACCAGCCCTGGTAGTCCTTCTGGTTGCAGTCGACGGACCGGAAGCCGAGCTCGCTGTCCGTCGATGCAGCGGCCGGTGTGCTGGTTCATCAGGGAGTAGATCCCCGCTTCCTGGAGCTCGGAGGCGTCGACGGCGCTGGGGGAGACGGGGGAGACGGGGGAGGTCGGCGAGGCGGCGGAGGCGCGGGCGAATCTCCACGCCGGGGCAGGACCGCTCCGACGCGTGCGCTGGTACGTGTTCCGTCCGTGGTCGGACTGTGTCGCTGGTGGGAACGTCCGGTAGGAGTTCCCGTGTCGATCGTTCCGTGGCCAAAATGTGCCTATTCAGTAATCTTGGCTGGTTATCGTCCCCGCTCAGGATCTGGCGATGGGCCAGGCCCGCAGCGGGCGGCCACGGTGCCGCGCCGCGCTCCCGCGTACCTCCTGGATCAGGCTCCAATGCGTCTCTCTCCTCCCGCCGTCAAGCTGCTCTCCGCCATCGCTCTGCCGCTCGTCCTGACGGCCTGCGGGCCTACCTCCACCAAGTCCGCCGCCCCCGCCGCCCAGACGGCCGCCTCCTCGCCCGCCGCGACGAAAGCCGACGCCTCCTCGCCGGCCGCGACGAAGGCCGCGGGCCCGAACGCCGGCCTACTGACAGGCACCCAGCTGAAGGCCCTGCTGGCGCCCGCCACGTTCTTCCCGTCCGGCTTCGACGTCGACTCGGCCGGCTCGCGCGACACCGGCGACACCTACACCCAGCCGACCGCCGCCGACGTGCCCACTCCGGACTGCACCCGGCTGGGCGGCACGTCCTGGACCGGCATCACCGGGATCACCGGTGTGTCGTTCGCCCAGAACGACTACGTCAACAAGAACACCTCCGCAGAGATCGCCCAGGAGATCGACGTCTACCAGGGCGCCACCGCCCAGACCGTGATCGGCGCGCTGGGCAAGCTCGCCCTGGCCTGCCCGTCCTTCGCCGACGCCCAGACCAGCAGCAAGACCAAGGTCACCGAGACGCCGCTCGCCGGCCTGGGCGACGAGGCGTACACCATCACGGTGACCGACTCGGCCTGGCAGAACGGTGACACCCTGATCGCGGCCCGGGTCGGCACCTCCGTGGTGACCGTGCTCGCCAACGACGGCAGCGACAACGGCGCGGCCACCGCCAAGAAGCTGAGCAGCCAGCTGGTCTCCGGGCTCAAGGCCAAGGCCTGATCCCTGGACCCGCCCCGGGCGGCGATCAGCGCACCTTGAAGGCCCTGCCCAGAGCCGGGAAGGGCCTTCAAGGCCGGGGCGGCGCGGCCAACGAAAAGGCGAACTCCCGAAGGCGACGCGGGGCGGTGTCCTGCCAGGGCTGATACGGAAAACCCGTTGCCCTGGGGCCCGTTGGCGCTGATAGAAGGGGACATGGACGACGAAATCATTCCCCCGGTCGAGCGGATGCTCGCGGAACGCGCCTGCGAGCGCATCATCGTGGACTTCATCCATCGCCTCGACCTCGGCGACCCGGGCTCGGTGGCCGAGTTGTTCACCGCGGACGGCTTCTGGCACTGGCCCCACGGGGACCGGCGCATCGAGGGACGCGAGGCCCTGCGCCGCTACTTCGCCTCCCGCCCGGCGGACAGGCTGTCACGTCGCCTGATGACGAACATCCTGGTCACGGTGGAGTCCGGGTCGACGGCGCGGGCCGTCTCGTACCTGACGACGTACCGGGTCGACGGCTACGCGGGCGGAATGATCGAGCCCAGGCTCCCGGCCAATGTCGGCCACTACGAGGACACCTTCCACAAGATCGACGGCGCCTGGCTCCTCGCCGGCCGCACCGTCTTCCTCCCCTTCGGCGCCGGCACCGAGCGACTGTCCGCCCCGGATGCGTCACGTGTCTCATGACGCACCCTTGCGGTCCGGCGACCGAAGGCGACCGAAGGGGCGCCGGACCGCGGTGATCGGTCAGGGCCAGGTCCTCACGCGGCCGGCGGGCCCTGCGGGCGCCCCCGTCAGCGCCGGAGGCCGAGCAGCCCGGCCGTCCCGGTGCGCTGGTTCCAGGCGATGACGGCCAGCGGCACCATGAAGAGGAACGGGGTCCCGGCGTTCTCGCCGTGCATCGCGGTGAGCTGGGTGACGAACGCGAACGCCAGGAAGACGATGAGCGCCGTCGCGGCCGGCCCGGCCAGCCGGCGGACCAGCAGGCCGACCGCCCCGGCGAGCTCCACCAGCCCGGTCAGGTACATGAACCAGTGGCCCCAGCCGATGGCGTCGAAGACGGTGGTGGCGGCGGGCAGCGCGAGCAGCTTGGGCAGCGCGCTGGCCAGGGCGAAGAAAAGCGCGAGCAGGATCCGCAGCGTCCAGACCGTCCGGACGGCGGCCTGGCTGGACTTCACGGCGGTGGCGGTGCTGGACATCTCAGGTCTCCCCGGCTCGGTTGGCGTTGCTTTCCCTGCTTTGACCGCCGCCGCCACCCGAACTCATCGGTCCGGAGAGAGGGAATTTTCCCGGGCGCCGTCGGAGGAGGAGGAAGAGGAGGGAGGGAAATCCGCTGGCGGGCGGCGGGCGGAGCCCAGCAGGATGCCGCCATGACGACGAGCGGAGCCCCCGGAACGGCGGCCGAAGCGGTGCGCGAACTGCGGGGGATCGCCCACGAGTGGGTCGACGGCCGCCACGCCGAGCCGCAGACGCTGATCCGGGCCGCTCTGCGCGCCCTGGTCGCCGGTGTGGACACGCCGTCTCTGTGGCTGCTCGCCTGGCTGCTCAGCGGCGAGGAGGACCAGGCCCCGGTCCTGTTCGACCGGGTGATGGACGAGCTCGGGTTCGGCCTGCGCCCGCTCGGGGAGTACGGGGACTACTGGCAGGGCCGGCTGGCGCTCGCCCGCTGGTGGGCCGCCGAGATCGTCGGCGGATGGCTCGACCCCTTCGAGGGGGCCGGGTTCATCATCGAGAACGTGGCCGAGGCGTACGGGGCGTGCGAGGAACTGGCGCCCATGGTCGACGCGGTGGTGGCGTCCATGGGCCGTCCCGACTCGCAGCCGCCCGCGGAGGAGGCCGCCGAGCGCCTGACCCGGGCCGCCCGTGAACTCCTGACCCGCATCCCGTCGTAGGGCCTGCCCGCCGCGAGGCCGAGCGGCGTCCTGCAGGCGCGAGGCCGGGCCCGGGACGGGACGCGGAAGGGGTCCGGCACCTGGGCAGGTGCCGGACCCCTTCCGACAGTGGAGCGCCAGGCCCGGATCGCACGGACTCTTCCTACTGAAAGTAGGACGTGCTCTGGTAGCACCGCTGACGCCTGACGAGGACTCACTGTCCCTCGCGACAAGAAGAATATTAGCAGCTCACCGACCGTGCACCGCCCACGGTGACCGGCGCCCCGGCCGGGGCGCTCCACCCCGCCGCCCCGCCCGGCGGGGCCAGCGAGTGTCAGGCCAACGTCCGGTCAACGTCGTTCCCCGGCTCCCTCGTGACCGGCACCCTGGTGTGCGGACGAAGAAGGGGCGCACCGCGGAGCCGTCCTGGTGTCGACCCCACGGACCCTGCCGAACCCGCCGACCCCCGGAAAGGCCGCCATGCCCGTGAAGACCGCCATACCCGCAAAGCCCGCCGAGGCTGCCAAGCCCGCCAAGCGCAGGAACCTCGTCGTCGGGGCGCTGATCGGCGCCTCCCTCCTCGCCGGGATCGCGGACACCGCGGCGGCGAGTCCGGCCGCCGCGGCCTCGTGCTCCTACACCGGCCGCTACGGGACGCAGGACATCCGCACCTCGCAGGGCGAGTACGTCGGCTTCGTGGAACTCCTCTACGCCCCGGCCTGCCGCAGCGTCGAGGCGCACTTCCACGTCGACTCCACCTTCACGTCCCACCACTCGGGCTGGAACGTGGACCTCTCGCTCTACAACAACAAGGCCGCGCCCGTCGCCGTCAGGAACGTCTCCAGCGGGAACTCGTCCTTCCCGGACTACACGACTCCGCCGTCCTCCATCGACGGGTACCCGAGCATGCAGTTCACCGCGTTCCTGGGCTGGGTCTACAACACGTGCTCGATCGACGAGGGCTCCGCCTGGTGGGACTTCCGCACCGGAACGCCGTCCCCGAACACCTGGGGAAGCTACCGGTGCTGACCGGGCCGTCGCCCACGGTCTTCAGCCCATCGCCCGAACGCCGCAAACCTACTCACCTGGGGGAACGATGAAACGCGCACTCCACGCACTCACCCGCTCCGCGACCGCGCTGGCGCTCGCGACCGGCGGCGTCATCGCGCTCGGCGCGGGCACCGCCCACGCCGGCACCAACTGCTCCGACTACCTGTGGAGCAACTACGCCACCGAGTACCGGGTCTGCCTCACCTACAACGACCCGACCCACGCCACGGTCTCCTGGTCGGTGAACACCAGCTACTCGAAGACCGACGAGCGTTTCCACCTCAAGGTCGTCAGCAACTGCACCGATCAGGACATCTGGACCGACTGGAACGACTGGTCGCAGGGCAGCCGGAACAACGGCGGCGCGAGCATCGGCTGCGGCATGGGCATCATCGGCGGGGTCGAGATCGAGCTCTACCCGACCGAGTCCGGCAACTACAGCGGCCCCACCGCCTCGGCCTGAGGGGACCCGCCATGAAGAAGACCACCACCGGCCTCGCCGTCCTCGGCCTGGCCGCCGCCGGTGTCGTGGGCCTGGGCGCGGGCACCGCGCACGCCGACCCGCCGCTCTGCTCCACATGGGGCGGCAGCCGCTACGGCGCGCCGTACCAGGTCTGCGTCACCTACTCCGGCCCCCAGGACGCCCTGATCCACTGGACCGTCAACGCCAGCCGCACCAGCACCGACGAGCGTTTCTGGCTCCGCGTCGCCAGTGCCTGCGGCGACCGCCTCGACACCGACTGGAACGACTACCAGGACAACGGCATGAACGTCGGCGACGCCTGGGTCCACTGCGCCTCGGGCGGCTTCGAGGCGTCCCTCTACCCGACCGAATCCGGCCTCCGGGACGGCCCCGTCGTCCGCGCCGGGTAGCACCCCCCGCCCCGCCGCCCCGTGCCCCCCGCCCCTCCGCCCGGAGAGCCGGGGGGCACGGGGCCAGCCGTGTCCGGGCTCGGCCGCCGTCGCGTGGGTCCGCTTCGGCCGCTCGCCGGCTCCGCTGCTCCCCGGCTCCGCCGGCCGGGTCCGGCCCGCCGGTCCGGACGTCCACGGGTCATGACGGACGCCCGCGGAACCGCCAGTTGTGCACCTCGATGTCTGACGTGGACCCCACCCGGCGCCGGATCACACTCTCGCACCACAGGCCCGCCGGCCGGGCGCGGAGGAACTCCGGTGACGATCGAGGGTGGGGCGACGTCCGCCGGCGGCACCGTCCTCACGGCCTGGTCGGCGTGGAAGTAGGTAGGTCGGCAACCACGACAGATGGTCAGCTCGGGGCACCCCGGCACGCCGCACGGGGCCGGGGTCGATATGCGGAACTCGGCAACCCGGATTGGACACGGCGGCCAGGACGGACCTGGCATCCTGTGGGTTTTCGCCTCCCTGTCGATGTGCGCCTTCGATTCGAAGGTGCATTATGGACGGCATGCCAGCAACGCAACGAGAAGCCAAGCGGCCACAGTTCGAACTTCGCTGGGGTGGAATGCACTTGACCATCCAGCGCATCCCTCCGTGGCTCATCACGGCGACGGCAGCAGGAGGTACGGTCTTCACGGCCTGGTGGGCACGGAAGTGAGTCAGGGGCCGACGGCGAAGGCTCCGAAGGCGGCCGCTGTCTTTCCCCGGTTCTTCGGTGGCCATCACGGGGCTGCCTGGTGAGTCTCGGACCGGCATCCCCTTGCGGGTCGTCCATCCGATCAGGGCAACTTCCGAAGGGGCTTGTGCAGGACGGTAGGCCTCCAGCCGAACACGAGCGGGGTGCCGTATTGCGCATCGCTGCCTGCGCCCCGGCGACGCATTCCTTGATCGACAATGCCTCCGTCTCGGTGGCGAAAGCGAACTGATTGAGCATCATCCGGTTGGCCGGGTCGAGTGGGTTCCGGTAATCGAACGTCTGCATACCGCCGCCGACCCCCTGCCGGTGTGGGGCTGCAGCGGGTGGGCGACGACCCGGGCGGCTCGGGTGTCGACGGTCGTTTGATCTGACAGGCATATCGTCCGCTCAATACGGCCGAACGGGTTGCCTGTACGCGGTCGTGGACACCCGCCGGCCGCTCCTCAGTAGCTTGGTGCGTGCACGCCCCGGTGGGTGGGCGCGGGTTCGGGAGGAGTGCACACCATGCGCAGATTGTCGATCATCGTGGCGGCGGTCACGGGGGCCGTCGCCCTCGCCCTGGGGAGCAGCGCCGTGGCGGGGCCGCCGGGGCCGCGGCTCGCCGCGCGCTACCTGAACATCCACCAGTGCGTGTACTACGGCCCCGGCGGGCACTACACCAACCTGCTGCCGAACACCGCCGAGACGCCCTTCAACACCGGGACGAACGTCTCC
The DNA here is from genome assembly GCF_014656195.1 of Kitasatospora xanthocidica. Lineage (GTDB taxonomy): Bacteria > Actinomycetota > Actinomycetes > Streptomycetales > Streptomycetaceae > Kitasatospora > Kitasatospora xanthocidica. The sequence goes on from NZ_BNBY01000024.1 coordinate 48,846, forward strand.
GACACGCCGGACACGGCGCTCTCCTGCGGTCCGGGGAGCGGGGGCTGGAAGCCGGCGCCGGCCAACTCGGCGGTGAAGGCGTTCGACCTCGCCGCCGGCCGCTACCTGAACGTCCACCAGTGCGTGTACTTCTCGGCCGGCCAGCACTACACGGCCATCCTGCCGAACACCCCGAACGTCAACTTCAACACCGGCACCAACGTCTCCGACACGCCCGACACCACGCTGCGGTGCAGCCCGGGCGGGGGCGGCTGGACGCTGACGCTCGCCAACTCCGCCGTCAAGTCCTTCGACCTGGCCGGCAACCGCTTCCTCAACCTGCACCAGTGCGTGTGGACATCGGCCGGCATGTACTACATGGGCGTGCTGCCGAACACCCCGAACGCCAACTTCAACACCGGCACCAACGCGGCCGGCACGGCCGACACCGCGCTCAACTGCCGCCCCGGCGGCGGTGGTTGGTCGCTCGACCCGCTGGATTCGGCCCTCCGCCCGCTGGGCGGCTGAGCCGGGAGGGTACGCGCGGGGCCGCGGTCCGCGGGGCCGGTCGCGCTCGCCCACCGCCCGGACGTCGCCGTGGTCGAGGTCCGCCTTCCCCCGGCCTTCACCGACGAGGGCATCAGGGCCCCACACCCCACCCGCGACCGCCGCCGTCGCCGCCGTCGTCGCCGTTCAAGGAGGGCGACCCCTGGGTCTGACGCCCCGCCGGGCGGCCGGAGCCCGGGCCGCCGCCCCGCTGCGCGGCTTGTCGGTGCCGTGGTCTACGTTCCCGGACATCCACGATTTCGGGAAGTGATCGAATGTCCTACGACGATGACGAGTGCGAGTACGGGTTCATGCCCGCGCTGACCACGGTCCTGGCCGATCCGCCAGAGGGTGTGCGGGCCCTCGACGGCTGGCGGATCGAGCGGCTCGGTCTGATCCGGGGAGCCGCGGGCGACGGCACCGTCTACGACCCGCTGGGGCCGGAGGGCGGGGGTTTCCCGATGCGGCCCGGCGGTACGCCGGTCTACCTGATCGCCCGCGAGGACGCACCCGGCGCCCCGGTTGCCGTCCTGGTGCACCCCGGCGAGACCGTCCCGGTCCGGACGCAGGACTGGGGCGACCGCGTGGCGACCCCGTCCGGCCTGGCCGTGGTGCACGCGAATCCCAGTACGACCTGGATCGAGCCGGGCACCGGGATGCTCAAGCGCGCCTGGGCCGCCTTGCACGCCCGCGCCGCCGAGGGCGACAGCTGGAGGCTGGAGAACCTCCGCGAGATTCTCCAGCGTGCCTCGGTCGACCCGGCCGACTGGCCGGTGGAGCCGGTCGAGGGCGACTTCGCCAACGACTGGCTGATGATCCCGGACGAGGACGGCGTCGGCACCGTGCTGGGCGTCCTGGCCGACCCGGACGGCTCCAACACGACCGAGTGCCTGGACGCCGAGGGCAACACGGTGGCGATCCTGCTCACCCTTGAGTAGGACGATCCTGCTCACCCCGACTGCCCCGCGCCGGTGCGCGAAGCCCGCGTCGCCCTGACGGGCCGTCGGGTTGGACCGGGGGCTCCCGGCCTCGTCAGGCCGGCCCGTCGTTCGAGGGCGTGGTGGGGGAGCTGCCCGGACCGGGGGCGGGCAGCGGCCAGGCGGGGTGGGCGAGGTGGCGGTGCAGGGCGTCGAGCCGGGCGAGGTGGGCGTCGAGGGCGGCGTTGACGGTGCTCGTGGTGGTGGTCACTCGCCCTTCGAGGTCGTGGATCCGGTTCAGGAGGTCCTGCCAGCGCCTTTCGGCGGTGGCGGCCGGGTCAGGAGCGTCGGCGGTCGCTGTCATCGCGGAGCAGGGTGGTGTGGTGGGTGAGGGCGTCGAGGCGGGTGGCGAGATCGTCCTGGCCGGTGCCGAGGTGGGGGCGGACGGCGGCGAGGGGCGCTATGAGGTCGGCGGGGTCGGCGCTGCCGAGGGCGGTGGTGAGTGCGGCCTGGGCGGTCCGGGCACCGGCCGGCAGGCCGGGCACGGCGGTGATCCGGGCGGCGAGGACCCGTAGCTCGGCGGCGTTGTCGCGGGCCCAGGCGGTGACGGTGCGGTCGGCGGCGCGGCGGTCGCGGACGGCCTTGACGCGTTCGGCACCGGTACCGGCCCCCGTCGTGCTGCTGGCGGGCTTGAGGCGGAGGTAGCGGTTCTCCGCGGCCTGGCGGCTGGCGACGCCCATGGGGCGGGCGAGGTCGGCCCAGGTGGCGCCGGCCTCCCGGGCGGTCTCCACCAGGCCGGCTTCCCAGCCGGCGAGCTCGGCGCGCAGCTCGCGCAGCAGCACCAGGGCGGCCAGGGCCTGCTCGGGGCCTTCCTGGGCATCAGGGGCGGCCGGGGGCCGGGACGCGGGGTTCCGGGCGGTGCGGACGGCGTCGTCGATGGCGGCCAGCGCCGCCGCGGCCGCCAGGAACGAGGCGGGCTCGACCGGCAGGGGAGAGTCGGCGGCGGCTCTGCGGGACTTCTCACTCATGCGGTCACTCTATAGGCGACACGGCTACTTGTCATCGGACGGATGACGCGCTAGAAAGGTGTCAGACGAAGCGCACTGGCACCCGTTCGATCAGTGGAGGTGTTTCGCGATGCTGCTGCGCACTGACCCGTTCCGCGAGCTGGACCGTCTGACCCAGCAGTTCCTGGGCAACACGGGAACCTGGTCGCGTCCGGCACCGATGCCGCTGGACGCCTACCGGGCCGGCGACGAGTACGTGATCTGCTTCGACCTGCCGGGGGTGGCCCCGGAGGCGATCGACATCGACGTCGAGCGGAACATGGTGACCGTCAAGGCCGAGCGCCGGCCCCGCCAGGAAGGCGAGGGCGTGAAGTGGGAGCTGTCCGAGCGCCCGCTCGGCGTGTTCTCCCGCCAGGTCATGCTGTCCGACACCCTCGACCCCGCCGGGATCACCGCCGACTACGACGCCGGCGTGCTGACCCTGAAGATCCCGGTCGCCGAGAAGGCCAAGCCCCGCAAGGTCGCGATCAGCCACAGCGGCGACCGCAAGCAGATCCGGGCCTGACCGGCCCCCGACGCCGTTCCGGCCGCCCCTGATCTCTCCCCCTCGGTCGAAGGGGCGGCCGGAACACCCCCGGGCAGGCCGCCCTCGCCCGGACCGGCCTGCCCCCAGCGACGCGAAGACGCCATGAACGGCCAGAGCGACCAGCCCTTCACCGTACGGGCGAACGGCGAGATCGACCTCGACACCGCCCCCGTGCTGCGCCGCGCCCTGGCCGCCGCGCTCGAGTCGCACCGGGAGGTGGTGCTCGATCTGTCGGAGGTGACGTTCACGGACTGCGCGGGCCTGGGCACCCTGGTCCGGGCCCGCAACCAGGCCGACCGCAGCGGGGGGCGCCTGGTCCTGCGCGGGGCCGGGCGCCGTGTGGTCCGGCTGCTCAAGCTCACCGGTCTGCACCGGCGCCTGGCCGTCGACCCCTGACCGGGCACCGTTCGCACAGGCTCCTCGGGATGGAGGGAGAACCGCGGTGACTCTTCGATGGGAGGCGTTCCTGGAGGAGGTCCGGGAGCGCGGTGAGTACGCCACCCCGCAGGAGGCCGAGCGGGCCGCCCGGGTCGTCCTGGCCCTGCTGGGCGCCCATCTGGTCGGCGGCGTGCGCGCAGAACTGGCCGCCCGCCTGCCGGAGACCATGGCCCTGGTCCTGCTCAACCCCTTGCAGGCCGCCGAGCCGCTCAGCCCCGAGCGCTTCGTGCGCGCGACGGCGGCCTGGATCGAGGGCGCCACCGAAGCCACGGCCCTGTGGGACATCGGCGCCGTCCTGTCCACGGTGGCCGACGCCGCCGGCGACGACCTCACCGGGCGTGTCCTGCTCCAGCTGCCCCCCGGTTACGACCTCCTGTTCGGCCGGCCCCAGCCCGGCCACCGCCCCTGAACCCGTCCGCGCCGCCGCGACCGCCCGGCCGGCCCCGCCCCGGAAGGCCACCGCCATGACCCGGTACCGCCTCCTTCTCCAGCAGGTCCGCACCCGCGGCCGCTACACCACCGACGAGGAGGCCGAGCGTGTCCTGCACGCCGTTCTGGCCGTCCTCGGCAGCCAGCTCACCGGTGACGAACGCTGCGACCTCGCGGCGGTTCTGCCGGAGCGGGCCCGCGCGGTCCTCGCCTCGCAGATCCCGCTGCCCGAGCCGGTCGCCGCCCCCGCCTTCGTCGAAGCCGTCGCCCATGCCCTGAACACCAGCCTCAGCGGCGCCCGCTGGGACACCTCCTCCGTCCTCGCCGCCCTCGCCGACCTGGGCGGCGACCGGCTGACCGACCGGCTTCTCGCGGAGCTGCCCCGCGGCTACGCCCTCCTGTTCGGCCGAGCCGACCTCATCACCGCGGCGTGACCCGGGACCGGATACGGGCCGTCACCGGCACTGCGGGCGCCAGCCCTTCCATACCCGCCTCCCTGTGCGGTGTCGCTCGTTTCCTCGGGTGCGCGGCGGCGGCTCGGGGGGTTGCCGCCGCCGCGCGCAGCGGGAGGCTACCTCACTCGCCGGCACCGCAAAATCTATGCGCGCCGGAGTAGACATTGCCCGTGGGCGGGTCTAACGTTTCTCTCGTAGACAGCAGTCGGCGATACCGGCCAGACACGAACTGGCCGGGGTTGTTGGACAGAAGTTCGCAGTTCGGTCCGGCAGCGGAGTTCCGAAGCCAGCAGGTGCAGGACGGCGACGGGGCTGGCTGCCGGGCCGGGCGGCCCGCAGGCATCAGGGGCCGCCACCAGCGGTACCCGTAGTACGCAGTTCAGCAGGTGCACTACCAGCAGTACCAGCAGTACCAGCAGTACGAAACCGACAGTTCAGTACAGAGGATGAACGGAGGGCGCAAGCGCCATCAGGATCGCCCGGCCCGTGAACACTCACCCGGGCGGACACCGCAGACCCCAACGCAAGGACGGTGGTTTCCGGTCACGCATACGCGATCCCCGCACACCCCCTACCCCGGGGTATTGCGGAAGTAGAAGGACCGGCCCAGGCCGGTAGATGGTGTTGTTCCCCTTCGGGGCCCCGGAGCCGACACGGCCCCGGGGCCCCTCGACGCGTTCTCCCCGAGAACCAGAGAGGTGCAGTGACTACAACGGCCAGCCCCGACACACCCGACACAACCGACAAACTCGACGACGACGACTACCCCGCCTACACCATGGGCCGCGCCGCCGAGATGACCGGCACCACCCCGGGCTTCCTCCGAGCCCTCGGCGAACACCGCCTCATCACCCCCCTGCGCTCCGAAGGCGGCCACCGCCGCTACTCCCGCTACCAACTACGCATCGCCATGCGCGCCCGCGACCTCGTCGACCAGGGCACCCCCATCGAAGCCGCCTGCCGCATCGTCATCCTCGAAGACCAACTCGAAGAAGCCCTGCGCCTCAACGAACGACTCCGCCGCTCCCGGCACGACCAGGAGCCCACCGCGGACACCTGACCGGACCGGCACGGCCACAGCCGCGGGCGGAGCCTATGGACAGGTTCTGCGGGCTCCGTCGCGGCGATGGCCGGCCCGTACATCCTGCTCGCTGCCGTGAAACGGCAGGCGTGCCGACAGAGCAACCGACCCCGTTCCCCGAGCGACACCGACAGCGCGTCGACCCACAACCCCTCGAAAGGTGCCCTCACCCCACCCGCCACCGCTGCGGCCGGAAACCGGCCGGACGCGGATGGAGACGGGGCAGTGCCCTCGAGCTGTGGCAGCGGTCGCTGGGCTTCGCGGCGCTCGGCTTCCTCACCCTCGTGCCGCTGCTGATCGTCATCTCAGCGGCCGACCCGGCGAACGGGCAGGGCTTCGCACAATGGCTGGGCGAAGGACTCGGCATGGCGGCGCCCTCCAGGAACAAGATCGAGCAGCTGATCGCCCTGCCCGGCCAGACACTGCGGACCACCACGGCGTTCAGCCTCGCCGCACTCGCCGTCTTCGGACTGTCGTTCGGGGCAGCGGTGCAGACCACCTACGAGAAGGTCTGGGGCCTGCCACCGGGCCGCTGGTGGGCCAGGTGGCGGCACGTCGTGTGACTCGCCGCCCTCATCGGCCTTCTCCTGCTGTCCGCGATCACCACCTTGTGGCGTCGGACCCCGCTCGGCGGCGGCGCCGCGGCGCTGAGCGCCATCCTGTTTCTCTGGTGGTCGCAGCGGTTGCTGCTCGGCGGAAGGGTCCGCTGGAGCGCCCTGCTGCCCGGCGCCGTGGCCACGACCGTCGGCCTTCTCGGCCTGAGGGTCTTCTCCCGGCTCGTCTTCTCGCCGCTGATCGCCACCAACACCCTCGCCTACGGACCGATCGGCACCGTCCTGGTCATCCAGTCCTGGCTGGTCGGCGTCGGCGCCGTCGTGTACGGCGGCGCACTGGCCGGCCGGCTGCTCCACGGCGAATACCCCCGCGTGGTAGGTGCGCTGAAACGACGAAGGTGAGGCCGGGCCGTCCCAGAGAGCACCCCACCCCACCGGGAGTCCGGTCCGTCAGAGGCCGTCCAAGGCCTGACCGCCGTCATCCCGCAGCACCTCCCCGCCCGGCCGTCGATCCACCACGATCCGGGTTGGGAATGCATCCGGCACCGAATCGCCGTCCGGGAGGCCATGGGGAAGGTCTGCGGCGTACCCATGGCGAGGCCACCGGGGCACAGTCGGGCTCCTCCTTCGCTGATGCGAATCGCAGTGAACACGGGAACCACCCGAGTCCGGTTCCCTGGCCGCCGGCAGCCAGCCGGCTGGCGTGGACGGGCTGACCGTCGCAGACGTCGAGCGACAGATCGGGGTCTTCGGGTTCCTGCACAACCTGCGAGCCGAGTTGAAGGACGGCTCGTTCCGGCCGTTGCCTGTTCGGGAGCGTGAGATCCCGAAGCCGGGCGGTTCCGGAAAGGTCCGCAGGCTGGGGATTCCCACCGTTGCGGACCGGGTGGTGCAGGCCGCGCTGAAGCTCGTGCTGGAGCCGATTTTCGAGGCCGACTTCAAGCCGGTCTCCTACGGCTTCCGGCCTTTGCGGAGGGCGCATGACGCTATCTCCGAGATCCATCTGTTCGGCACCGAGCGGTACCAGTGGGTGCTGGATGCCGATATCGAGGCGTGCTTCGACTCGATATCGCGCTCGGCCTTGATCGACCGGGTGCGGAGGCGGATCAAGGACAAGCGTGTGCTGACGCTGGTCAAGGCGTTTCTCAAAGCCGGGGTGATGACCGAACACGGCCGACACGAGGACTCCGACACCGGTACTCCGCAAGGCGGCATCCTGTCACCGCTATCGGCGAACATTGCACTGTCCGAGCTCGATGAGCACGTGATGGGGCCGTGGCAGCCGGGTGGGACGATGTCGAGCGAGAAGCGGCGCGAGCGGCGGCGTCAGAAAGGACTGCCGAACTGGCGGTTGGTGCGTTATGCCGACGATTTCGTCGTCATGGTGCACGGTGCCAGGGAGGACGTCGAGACGCTGCGCGAGCAGATCGCCTCACCGACCGTGCGCCGGCCGTGGTGGGCGGTGTCCCCGGCGGGCGTTCCACCCCGCCGTCCCGCCCGGTGGAGCCCGCCGAGGCTGCTTCACCCTCGGGCGGCTCGACCCGAAAGTCCACACGCCGGCCTGACTCTCTATCAGGTCCTGGGTCTCCTCCAGGACCTGCTGAAGGCCTGGACCGGCGCGGAGTGGCGTCTTCCCGTGGCCGTGCCGGCCGTGGGGCCGGTGCGGGGGCTACGAGAAGAACTGCAGGGAGGATGCCTTGTCGTTCCAGGAGCTGTCGAGGTTGCCGTACCCCCACGATCGGATCGCCAGCTGTCCGCCCGCGTAGTCCGCGTGTTCGTAGAGCACCGCCGGCAGGTTGGTGTTGTTGTAGTACGAGCTGGCTGCATCATTGAAGTTGTAGGCACCCAGGTAGGACACGTTCGAGCGGGTGACCAGCATCGGGGCGCTGCCGCCCCCGTTGTAGTTGGCGTCCCGGTAGAGGCACAGTCGGCCCGACGGGCAGCTGCCGGTGCCCTGCCCGTTCGTGAGGTAGGTGTCGGCGGCCAGGTCCGCCGTCTGTACCGTCGGGACGGCGTACGCCGGCACCGTCAGCAGTCCGGCCGCCAGGGCCGCCACCCCGGCGGCACGTACGAATCGCGACTTCATGGGAACTCCTCGACGTTCGTGGATCGTGAGCGGATCAAGCCTTCGGACATTTCCACTTCGTCGGCGAAACCATGGGCGACGTCACCCGAACGGCAACTCACAGTATTCGTTCGCAAGCCAGGAATGGTCAATGTCCCGGAAGTGGATGCGCCTCGGACGACGGCGCACCCGGCACAGCGCGCGCGGCCCAATGCGCCTCAGCCGCCCACGGCTCCTTGGCGCTGCCCGGGAAGCGCTCATGTGACGGCCGTTTGATCTGACAGGCATATCGTCCGCTCAATACGGCCGAACGGGTTACCGGTACGCGGTCATGGATACCAACCGGCCGCTCCTCGTAGCTTGGTGCGTGCACGCCCCGGCGGGTGGGCGCGGGTTTCGGGAGGAGTGCGTCATGCGCAGATTGTCGATCATCGTGGCGGCGGTCACGGGGGCCGTCGCCCTCACCCCGGGGAGCAGCGCCGTGGCGGGGCCGCGACGGGGACCGACTCGTCGCGGCCCCGCCGCAACGTGCAGGCGAGCGGCCCGGGAAGACCGCCCGGTGCGAGATCGCTCCGGCCGCCCTCGACGGGCAGGTCCGGGCGTCACCGGCCCCAGCACCCGCCGCTGCTCCCGCTGCTCCCGCGGCGCCCGCAGTGTTCGGCGGTGGGCGGGACCAAGCGGTGATAGCGCCCGGTCCTCGGCGGCGCGGGGTTCGTCTCGCCTTCGCGGAGGGGAGGGGCTTCCGGCCGCCCCGGGCAACGGGGAAGGGGCCAGGTGAGCGGCCTCCGGCCGTCCGAATGGCCCACGGGAACGGCGCTCAATTGGATACCCCTCGGAGGCATACCTGCTGCCTAGTCTCGGAGCACACGATGCGCCGCCGGTACGGCGCGCACGCCAACGGGAGGGAAACACCATGCGCGAGATCAGCATCGGACTGGCCGTCAGATCACCCTCCCCTCGCGCCGTTTCGCGATCAACGCTGCCTGGTCGGAGCTGTCAGTGACCACGGTCGACCGGCCCGTTCAAGTCGGGCACGCCGTCCCCGCGGAGCCGGGAACCTTGAGGGCCATGGCCCGGACCCGGCCCGTTGTCCGCCGCGGCCGGGTCATGGGCCGCCGGCGGAGCCGCGGTTGCGGCTGTCCCGCCAAGGTCGCGGCGGTCTCGATCCCTTGCCGGATCGCGTCGCACACCGCGGCCAGGCGGCGTGGGACGGAGCGGGGCCGCCGGGTGGGACGGAGCGGGGGTGTTCGCCCTCGTGGGCTTCGGGCATCGTTGCGGACGGCGAATCACGCTCATCCGACGACGCGCTCGCCGTGGCGAGTCCGATCACGACCTCCGGCATCGCGTCCGCGGCGGTGGGCGTTCCCCACGTTCCCCACGTTCGTCATGGGGCGACGGGCAACGCGGCGCCTCGCCAGGAGCGTCCGGCCGCGCGCGGGGATCCACACCGTTCAGCTGCCCCTGTCGGGTACGGGCGTCGTCACCGTGGACGGCATGGCCCTGCCGTCCACGCGGAGTACCGCCGGCCCGGGCAGCCGGGTCTCGATGACGTGGAACGGCGAGGCACGGAACTACGTCCTCACCATTCCGGGCTGGGTCGTCGCGCAGGCCCTGGAAGCACACAGGGGTAAGTCCTCCATCGCTTCGGGGAGCTCCGACCCCGTGCTCGACGAGCAGGACCCGCTGGCCGGCGCGTGGATCGAACTCGTCCGGGGATTCAACGAGTTCCTCGCATCGCCGTCGACTCGCCGCTCTCCGCTGGGAGCACGGCACGTCGAACAGCTCCCGATCGACGGCCCACCGGACGCCCGACACCACACTCAGAGCGGCACCCTGACGGCCGGCGACTCGGCCGCCGCCCTGCCACCCGCCGTACGCCGGGCCAAGGCGTTCTGCGAGGAACACGTGCACGAGGCCGTCTCGGTGGCGGACATCGCCCTCGCCGCGCGCGCCAGTCTGCCGAGCCTGAGAGAGGGTTTCCGCACGCACCTGAACACCACGCCCCGGGCGTATCTGCGCCAGCTGCGGCTCGACCACGCCCATCGCGACCTCCTCGCCATCGCCGGCGGCCAGGCGCAGGGCACGGTGACCGACGTGGCCTGCCGCTGGGGCTTCACCCACCTCGGCCGCTTCAGCGCGGCGTACCGCAAGTCCTTCGGACAGCCGCCGTCCGAGACGCTGCGCCGAAGCCGTCGAGCAACCTGAGCGACCCAGCGACCGAGCAACCTGAGCGACCCAGCGACCGAGCGACCCGAGCGGCCGCCCGTCCGGGTGTGTAAGAGCCTCCGCCCCGCTCCGCTATCCACAAGACGGGAAAACCCGCCACCACGAAAGCGGATAGCGGCGTGATCACGATCCGGAGAGGCTCTTCCCCGGAACGCGGCGGCCGGAAGCAATCGACCGGCCGTCGGCACCAGCACACGAATCCGAGCCAGCGCTCACACCACCCTGGAAGGGACACCTCCGTGACCATCAAGTCGCGCATCGCCAAGGCCGCCGCCGCGACCGCCGTCGCCGGCGCCGCCCTGTTCACCCTGGTCGGCACCGCCCCCGCCGCCCAGGCCGCGCCGTCCGGCTGCAACGCGGGCGGCCTCTGCGTGTACTGGAACGCCAACTACGGCGGCGGCGTCCAGACCGTCTACCAGGACAACAACGACCTCAGCCAGTACACCAACTTCGCCCACAGCCAGGGCGGTTCGGCGTTCAACAACGGCAACAGCTGCAACGTCGTCGTCTACGCCGACAAGAACGCCCAGGGCCAGGGCTGGATCCTCTACCGCGGCCAGGGCTGGACCCTGATCGGGGACAACCTGCCCACGATCCTCTCCAACCGCTGGTGCACGGTCTGATCCAGTGATGAAGACCAGGACCACCCTCGCCCTCGCGGCGGTCCTCCTGGGCCTCGGTGCCGCCGGATGCTCCTCGTCCGGCGGCACCACCCCGCCCGGGGCCCTGCCGCGTCCCTTCGGCGGCGTCACCCACTACGACGAGCGGCAGCGCGCCGCCCTGCACGACGCCGAAGAAGTCCTCGTCACCGGATGCATGCGAGAGCGCGGCTTCGCCTACCGCCCCCAGGGCCTCGTCACCGGCGACCACCGCGTCGACGCCAACCCGTACGGGCTGCTCAGCGGCGACCAGGCCGCCGACGACGGCTTCGGCGTGATCAGCACGGCGCTGAACCTGAAGCAGGCCGCCGACCCCAACCAGGACCACGACGCCGACCAGGCATGGAAGGCCGCCCTGCTGGGGACGGACGCGCACCAGGTCACCGTCGACCTGCCCGACCACCAGCAGTTCTACTACAACAGCGACTCCTGCCTCACCCAGGCCCGCGACACCCTCTACGGCCCCGACTACTTCCGGCTGTTCAACACCTTCCAGGTGCTCGGCAACAAGGTCGTCAGCGGGGTCCAGGCCGACGGTCGGTACACCACCGCCGAAGGCCACTGGCGTGACTGCATGTCCTCAGCCCACCAGAGCGCCGCCCACCTGGCGGACCCGGTGGCCGTGATCGACCAACGGGTGAAACAGGACGGCGGCGACCCGGCGAAGACCCACGACCTCATCGGCGGCGAGCTCTCCCTCGCGAAGACCTCGGCCCGCTGCCAGGACCAGTCCGGCCTCGCCGCCACCGTGGAACAGATCCAGTCCGACGTCGAGAAGACCGTGCTCGGCACCGACCAGCCCCTCCTCGACCAACTCCGCGGCCTGCGCCGGCAAGCCCTCGCCCGCGCGAGCCACCCGTCCCCGACCGGTACCCGCTGACGGCAGCACCCCCGCCCGTCCCCACCGGCGACCGACCAGCGGAACCCCCGGCAGCGGACCACCCGCCGCCCCTACCGGCCGCCCCGCACCCGAGAGGCGAATCCGCCCGGCCCGGCCCAGCCCAGCGCCCGAACCCGGGCCCGAACCCGGGCCCGAACCCGGGCCCGGGCCCGGAAACCGCCCCCGTCCCAGGCCACCCGGGCCACCCGGGCCTGCGCTACCCGGCCGCGCCCTCCGCGACGGCCTTCTGCGCGTCGGCGACGTGCCGGCTGACGCCCTGCGCGAACGTCGCCAGCTCCTGCGGGTGCGCCGCGATGTACTGCCGGTCGTAGGCGGCCTGGACGGCGACCGCGATCCCCATGAAGTTGGTGGACCGCTTGCAGGCGTCGTCGGCGGCCGCGGTGGCGAGCTCGGCCGGGGTGTGGGCGGCGGACGCCGCGGCGCCGTGCGTGCGGTCGCGCCAGCGCGGGTCCATGTAGGCGTCCGCCGGGGTGGCGTAGGTGAAGCCGTGGTCCTTCATGCAGCTGCTCCACTGCCGGTCGGCGGCCACGACGCGAGGATCCGTCAGGGGCTCCTTCGGCCCGCCGCCGGGCAGGGCGGAGGGGTCGGAGCTCAGGAACACCGCTCCGCCGACGGCGTCCAGGCCCTCCTGGAGGCAGCCGCCCTTGGGGGCGGCCCGGCCCTGGAAGTCCGTGACGGGGGTGCCGGCCGCGTCCCGCCCGGTGAGTACCTGCACGGTGGCGGCGGAGGTCGGCTGCCCGGTGCCGGTGGCCACGACGGCGTCGTATCCGGTGGTCGCGACGCGGTCGGGGGCGAAGTACCCGTAGAGCTGGGACCGGACGTCCCGGTCGGCGGGTTCGGCGCGGGCCGGGTCCGGGCCGGGAGGCTCCGTGATGCCCAGCCGTCGCAGACAGAGGGCGCTCGTCAGGTAGGCGGCCCGTTCCACGGTCCGGGTCTGCGCCGTGGTGGGGAGGTAGACGTCGATCGGGCGCACCACCTGGCCGACGCCGGTGATGGTGGGGATCTCGCCCAGCTGCGGGGGAGCGGTGCGGGTGCCGCCCGTGCCGCAGCCCGCGAGGGCCGTCAGCAGGACGAGCGTCAGGGCCGAGGTCGTGGAGCGCTTCATTTCCGTCCTCCGGGAGCGGGCGCGGCGGAGCGGCACCCGCCACGGGCGACCGCGGGTCGGTGGCGGGTGCCGGATTCACGGACCGGTGGGGCCGGGGATCACGTCCAGTTCGGGTTGTCGATCTCCAGCGCGTAGGTGATCACGCCGCCGAGGTAGCCGGTGGACTGACCGGGCTTCAGCTTGATGACGCCGCTGGAGTTGTAGAACGCGGCCCAGTTCCAGTTGGTCGACTCGTAGATGACGTGGTCGATCTGGCCGATCCCGAACAGGCTGCTGGTGTTCTTGTAGCCGATGGAGCCCGCAGCGCAGAAGTTGCCGTTGCCGCTGGTGGTGACCGTGAGCCCGTTCGTCGGGCAGCCCACTCCGCCGATGGCGTTCGCCGGTGCCGCCACGGCCAGCCCGGCCAGGGCGAGGCCGGCGGTGGCGGTGAGGGTGAGGAGCTTCCTGCCGATCTGCATGGGGAATCCTTCGGTCGAGTATCGGGATGTCGAGGCGCCGGTGTGATCGCGGCCCATGGAGAGAATGGCCGTCGGACGCAACGGCGGCGCGAGCCGCCCGGCCGGAGCCGGACAGCCGCGAAACCACCCCGAAGTTGTACGGAACACGACATGTTCACCGCCGTCGGCTCCCGGCCCACCAGGGGAAGGGGGACGATCGGATTGCGCTTCACCGCGTAGAACCCGGCCCGTGCACCACCCCCAGCCCGGCGGCGGGGGTCCTCCGCTCGAATCGCGGGGCCCGGCCGCCGGTGCAGGCGGCTCGGACCGAGGTCGGCCGCCAGGGGCGGCGGGCCGAGCCCCTGAGGAAAACCGCCACCCGGTAACGATCGTGAGGGACGATGAGAGGGTGCCCCGCACCGCCGAGGAGACGGCATGACCCACCTCCGCCGCCGCGCCGCCGCGGCCGCTCTCGCCCTCGTGGCCGGCCTGACCACGGCCGCCGCCACCGCACCGGCGGAAGCCGCCGCACAGGCCGCCGGCATCCCCCGGGGGCTCGACCGCTACTACCAGCAGCGCCCGGCCTGGCACAGCTGCGCCCAGGGCCCGCAGGACGAGGAGGGCGCCGTTCTGGACCGGGCCGGCGCCCGCTGCACGGAGGTCACCGTCCCGCTCGACTACGGCGACCCCGGCGGACGCACCGTCACGCTGGCGCTCTCCCGGATCAAGGCCACCGACATCCGCCACCGGGTCGGCACGCTGCTGCTCAACGACGGCGGCCCCGGCAGTCCGACGCTCGGCGCCCCGCCGCGGGTGCACGCCGCGTTGAAGGACACCGCCGCCCGCTTCGACATCGTCGGGCTGGACCAGCGCTTCGTCGGCCGCAGCGCCCCCCTCGACTGCGACTGGCCGATCGGCTACAGCATCACCTCCGCCGGGACCAGCCGGGCCTCCTTCGAACGCCAGGTCGCCTTCCAGCGGGACCTCGCGACCAGGTGCCGTTCGGCGGCCGGGGACCTGCTGCCGCACGCGAGCACCCGCGACGCGGCCCGCGACATGGACGTGGTGCGGGGCGCGCTCGGCGAACGGCAGATCTCCTACCTCGGCCTCTCGTACGGCACCTACCTCGGCACGGTGTACACCCAGATGTTCCCCGGCCGCTACGACCGGGTGGTCCTGGACAGCGCGCTGGCCCCGGCCCACGCCGGGCCGGAGCTGCTCCCCAACATGGCGCCGGAGAACGAGCGGGCGTTCGCCGACTGGGCGGACTGGGCGGCGGCCCGCCACGACACGTACGGGCTGGGCCGCACCCGCGAGGAGGTGGTCGCCGGGGTGCTGCGAACGGTCCGGGCGGCCGCGGCGCGCCCGCTCGTCGTCGGCACCGGCGCGGGCGCCTTCGAGCTCGACGACACCCGGGTGCCGCTGCTGCTGTTCGGGAACCTCGCGGGCGACTCCGACGCTGAACGGGCGGTCCTCGCCGAGCTGGTGGCGATGCTCGCCGAGGCCGCGGAGGGCAGGCCGGTCACCCCCTCGGACGGGACCACCGCCCTCCTGCGCTTCCTGTTCACCCCGCAAGGGTCGCCGTCCGGCAGCGTCTCCCAGGCCATCCTGTGCGCGGACGGCACCGCGCCGCGCGACCCGGAGGACTACTGGCGCCGGATCGAGCGCGACCGCGCCCGGTACCCGCTGTCCGGCCCGCTGCTCGACAACATCTCCCCGTGCGCCTTCCTGGACCCCCCGCGCGAGCCGTCCACCGAGGTGCGCCGCGGCGCCCGGGCGCTGATCCTCTCCGCCACCGGGGACCCGCGCACCCCCTACCGGGACGGCGTCGCGCTGCACGGGATGCTGCCCGGCTCCCGGCTGCTGACCCTGCGGGGCGCCGACCAGCACGGCCTCTACGGGACGTACGGCAACGCGTGCGTGGACGACGCGGTCAACGCCTACCTGGCCGCCGGGCGCCTGCCGGAGGCCGACCTGACCTGCACCAAGGCGTAGCCGGGCAGGGCCCGTCGCCGCGGCGCGGCCGGATCGAGGCCGGTGGGGGAACGGCTCGGGGAGGACCGTGCCGATCCGACGGGCAGGCACGGCGCACCAGGCAGTTCGGGTACCGTCGGCCGGAACCGGGCCGGCCCAGGGGGAAGGCCGTGCTGGACAGGGTGGCCGCTATGGACGATCGCTCGGGCCCGCGGGTCGTGTCACCGGCACTGCTCGGCATCGGCGGTGACTGGCTGCCTGTCACCACCGGCGAGTCGGAGGCCTTCGTCTTCCGCAGTGCGGACGCCCGCCGGTACGCCAAGTGCGTGCCCGCCGTGGACGCGGCGAACCTGGCGGCGGAGCGCGACCGGATCGTGTGGCTGAGCGCTCAGGAGGTACTGGGCCCGGCCGCCCTCGACTGGTACGACGACGACGCGGTCGTCTGCCGGGGGGACCTGTGCCTGCCCAACATCATGCTCGATCCACAGGCCCTGGACGTGTCAGGCTTCATCGACCTGGGCCGCCTCGGCCGGGCCGACCGCTACGCCGACCTGGCACTGCTCCTGGCCGACGCGCGGGAGACGTGGACGGACGAGGAGCAGGCACAGGCCGCGGACGTGGCGTTCGCCAAGAGGTACGGCATCACCCTGGACCACCAACGTCTGCGCTTCTACCTCCACCTCGACCCGCTCACCTGGGGCTGACTCCCCAGCACGGAACCCCTCGATCGAGGTCGGGGCGCTCCGGGCGGGTCGGGCCGGGTCGGTCATGACGCCGCGCAGGACCGCCGTTGCGCACTCAGGCCGGCGGCAACGCCGGTGCGCTGGAGGAGAGTTCGCAGATCCTGAGTCCTGCCGGAGGTGGCCAGGCCGCCTCCGTCACCGCTTCGGGTCTGGTCGTCTCCGCCGCCGGTGGCGGAGGAGGCGCCGGGAGCGTCGACGAGATCGACGGCGTCAACGGCGGTGCCGGTGCCGGTGGCGGCGACGGCGGGGGCGCCGGCGGCTCGGTGAACGGCTCTCCGGAGGCGACCGCCGGCCAGCCGGGCACCTCACCGACCTGTACCGCGTCCGGCAACGGGCTGACGGCCGTCGCGGGCCCGGCCGCCACCAGCACGGCCGGGCAACCCGGCTTGGACGGCGGCAGCGGCGGGACGATCTCTCCTGACGGTCTCGCACCCCAGTGCCCCGGGGCCGGCTTCGGCGGCCCGGGCGGCCCGGGTGCCTGGGACGGCTTGGGCCTCCCCGGATTCGGCGACGGTCTGCCGGGATGCGTCCTGATCACTCCCGTCCTGTCCTGTCCTCCCAGCGGTTCCACATCCGTCTGCGCCCCCGGCCTCGCCCAGTACACCGTCCCGGCCCAGGCCGGCACGCTGACCGTCATGGCCGTGGGCGCCGCGGGTAGCGGCGGCGGCGGCGGTCAGGATGCCAGCGGCATCTACGGCGACGGCGTCAGCGGCCAGGGCGGCACGGGCGGCGGCAGCCCTCACGTGCACCTTCACCGGGCTTCAGCCGGGTACCGTCCTGGACGTCACGGTGCCCTTCGCCACTTCCGGCGGGGCGGGCGGCTACGGTGGCACCGCCGGCAACCCCGGCCACGGCGGCAAGGGCGGCCAAGCCGCGTCCGTCACCGGCCCCGGTGGAATCGAGATCCTCGCGCCCGGCGGAGGCGGCGGAGCCGGCGGTCACGGCTCCGCCAACCGGCCTCCGGGCGGTTCCGGAACCGCCGGCAGCCCGGCGGGCCAGGGCGGCGGGGCGGGTGGCTCCGGCGGCTTCTCCCAGGCCACCGGCGGCCAGGAGGGCACCGACCCGGTCTGCGCGGCCACCGCCACCGGCGTGAACGCCACCCCCACCCTCTACACCGGCACCGCCGGCGCCGCGGTGACCGACGGTCAGACCGGCAGCACCGGTGGGACCGTCACCCTGCCTCCCGCCGTCACCAGCGACTGTCCCGCCGGCGCCACGACAGGCAACGGCGGAAGCGGCGGACGCGGCGGCAACGGCGGCCGGAGAGCACAACCCCACGGGCAGAACGGTGAGAACGGGACCGCCGGCGCGAGCGGCTGCGTCCTCATCGTCGCCACCCCGTGAACCGAGGGCGCTGCCGGAACGCGGCCGGCTTCGGAGAGAAGGTCCTGGCCGCGGCCCGCCCACTCGCTGATCTGCCCGGCGACCGTCAGCGAGGCGCCTGTCGTCATTCGGTCGAATGCTCGGTCGAATGACGACAGGCGCGGGGGCGGGGACAGCTGGCGCCCACCAGACCCCTGACGGGCCCCGGTGGCGAGCAGGGCGTGGGGGCGAGGGGTCAGGGCGTGGCGGTGAGGGCGGGCCACAGGGTGGTGGCTGTGAGGGGCCGGGCGAGGCGGGGCGCCCAATAGGTCTCGTCGCCGTCTTCGTCGCGCCAGGACCACAGGCGGGTGGTGGCGAGGTGGAGCGGGTTGAGCCGGGTGATGCCGATGGCGCCGTGGAGTTGGTGGGCGATGCGGGCGATCTCGGCGGCCGAGGCGGATGCCTGGGTCTTGGCGGCGGCGACGGCGAAGTGCGCGGCGGGGCCGCCGATGTCCAGCGGGACGGCGGCGGCCTGGACCACGGCGCGGACCAAGGCGGCTTCCTCGATCAGCC
The DNA here is from genome assembly GCF_014656195.1 of Kitasatospora xanthocidica. Classification (GTDB taxonomy): domain Bacteria; phylum Actinomycetota; class Actinomycetes; order Streptomycetales; family Streptomycetaceae; genus Kitasatospora; species Kitasatospora xanthocidica. The sequence goes on from NZ_BNBY01000024.1 coordinate 66,823, forward strand.
GCGCCTCTTCCTGCTTGACGGCCTGGAAGCGGCTGAGCGGACGGCCGAACTGGGTGCGGGCGGTGGTGTGGGCGACCGTCAGGTCGACGCAGCGTTCGGCGGCTCCGGCGATCAGGGCGGCGCGGGCCAGGGCCGCGCGGAGCCGGGCCTCGTCGAGTAGTTCCGGGGAGACCCGGCGGACCTGCGCGGCGGGGATCTCCACGGCGGCGAGGTGCAGGTCGTCGCGGGGTTCCTCGGCGAGGTTGACACCGGGGGCGAGGACGGCCCGGTCGGGGGCGAGGGTGAACAGGACGGGGCCGGAGGGGGCGGTGGCCAGGACGACCACGGCGGTGGCGGTGCGGGCCCAGGGGACGCGGCGCAGGGTGCCGGTGACCAGCAGGGTGTCGTCGTCGCCCGAGCAGCCGGCCGAGCCGACGGGGGAGGCGGCCGGACGGGCGTAGCGGATCGTCAGCTCGGGGGCGACGGCGTAGCCGAGCGGGCCGTCGGGGACGGGGAGGCCGGCGCGGCGCAGCAGGGGGCGGGCGACCAGGGCGGTCTCGGCGAGCGGGCCGGGGACGGCGCGGCGTCCTGCTTCCTGGGCGGCGGCGAGGAGCTGGGCGGTGGAGGCACCGGGGGAGGGGAGGGCCACGGCGTCGGGGGCGGTCGTGTTGGTGACGACGGCGATGGAGTCCGCGTCGGCGTAGAAGGCGGTGGTGTCGTAGGCGTCGGCGGAGATGACGGGGGCGCTGGTGTCGATCGTGTGGGTGTTCATCGGTGCTGCTCCAGACCGCGAGTGACGATGCCGCGAAGGATTTCGTTGGTGCCGCCGCGCAGCGTGTAGCCGGGGCTGTGCAGCAGGGCGAAGGCGAGCAGTTCCGGGTGGGTACCGGGGGTGGCGTACGGATCGGCCGGGGTCGGCAGGATGCCGCGGACGGTGTCGACCAGCGAGCTCTCCAGCCGGGTGCCCAGGTCCTTGACCAGGGCGGCCTGGGTGTCGGGGGAGGCTCCGGCGTCCAGGGCCGCGGCCACGCCGAGGGACAGCCGGCGGATGCCGTGCAGACGGGCCGTCAGAATGCCCACCTGGGTGAGCTGTTCGGCGGTGGCCGGGCGCCGCTCCAGTTCGCGGAGCAGGGAGACCAGCAGGGGGAAGGTGGACAGGTAGCGTTCGGGGCCGCTGCGTTCGAAGGCGAGTTCGCCGGTGACCTGCTTCCAGCCGCCGCCCCGCTGCCCGAGCAGCATGCCGTCGGGGACGTCGACGCCGTCGAGGTGGACGGCGTTGAAGCGGTGCTCGCCGCTCATCAGCCGGATCGGCTCGACCCGAACGCCCGGGGCGCGCAGGTCGACGATGAACTGGCTGAGACCGGCGTGCCTGTCCTCGGTGTCGTCGGTGCGGGCGAGGACGATGGCGTAGTCGTTGACGTGGGCGCCGCCGGTCCACATCTTGGTACCGGTCAGCCGCCAGCCGTCGGCGGTCCGTTCGGCACGGGTGGCGACCGAGGCGAGATCGGAGCCGCTGCCCTTCTCACTCATGCCGATGGAGAAGAAGCACCGCCCGGCGGCGATCCGGGGCAGGAAGAACCGGCGCTGCTCCTCGGTGCCGTGCTGGAGGACGGACGGGCCGGCCTGCCGGTCGGAGACCCAGTGGGCGCTGACCGGGGCGCCGGCGGCGAGCAGTTCCTCGATCACCACGTAGCGCTCCAGGAAGCCGCGGCCGGCGCCGCCGTACTCGACGGGCAGGGCCATGCCGACCCAGCCGCGCTCCGCGAGGCGGCGGCTGAAGTCGGGGTCCCAGCCGGCCAGCCAGGAGTCGGGGCGGCCGAGTACGGTGCCGCGGGCGCGCTCCTCGTCGAGAAAGGCGCGGACCTCGGCGCGGAGCCGGCAGGCCGATTCGGGCAGGACGACGTCGGGGAATGCCATCGGTGAAGGCGTTGAAGGCGTTGAAGGCGTTGAAGGCGACATGGTTCATTCGCTCCTGGGCTGGTGGACGAGCGGTTGACTTCTTCTCGGTACGGGACTTCGGTCAGCCTGTGGGGTGCAGCAGGGAGGGGTCGAAGCCGACTTCGCGGAGGACCTCGTCGGTGTGCTGGCCTATGGCCGGGCAGGGGCGCAGCCGAGGCTCGGGGTCGGCCGAGTAGCGCACCGGGTTGCCGATGACCCGGTAGCGGCCCTCGGTGGGGTGCTCGGCCTCGTACAGCAGGCCGCCCTCCTGGGCGTAGGCGGTGGTGGCGGCGGAGGCCAGGTCGAGCACGGCAGCGGCGGCGATGCCCGCCCGGTCGCAGAACTCCTGCCACTCGGCGCTGGTGTGGAGTGGCGTCAGCTCGGCGAGCAGCGGATAGAACGCGTCGGCGTTGCCCGCCCGGTCGGGGCCGGTGGCGAAGCGCGGATCGACGGCCAGTTCGGGGCGGCCCACGAAGGCGGTGAAGTCCCGCCAGTTGCGGTCGCTCTGCGGCAGGATGCACATCCAGCCGTCGGCGGTGCGCAGGGCGCGGCGCCGCGGGCTGAGCGAGCGGGGCGAGCCGAACGCCCCGTCGGTGTCCAGGGCGGCCGCTCCCAGGTGCTCGACCAGGTTGAAGGCGAGCATGGTGTCGGCCATCGGGACCTCGATGTGCTGTCCTGTGCCGCCGTGCTCCCGGTAGTGCAGCGCGGCCAGGACCGACTGGGCGATCTGCATGCCGCAGATCTTGTCGGCCAGCACGGTGGGGACGTAGTGGGGTTGGCCGGAGACCTGGTGGTTGAGCCAGACCAGGCCGCTGGCCGCCTGGATGACGTCGTCGTACGCGGCGTGGGTGCCGTAGCGGCTGTCGCTGCGGAAGCCCTGGGCGTTGGCGTAGATCAGGCCGGGGTTGACGGCCGCGACGTCGTCGTAGCCGAGTCGGAGCCTCTCCAGGGCCTGCGGGCGCACATTGGTGATGAAGACGTCGGCGGTGCGCAGCAGGGCGAGCAGGGCGTCGCGGCCGTGCGGGGCCTTGAGGTCGATGGCGGCGCTGCGCTTGTTGCGGTTCAGGTTGAGTGCCGCCCCGCCCATGCCGGGGTGGCGCTGTGGCGGGTAGTGGCGCGTCATGTCACCGGTGGGCGGCTCGACCTTGATCACGTCGGCGCCCAGGTCTCCCAGTTGCTGGGCGGCGTACGGAGCCATGATCACGCCGGCGAGTTCGACGACGCGGACTCCGGCGAGGAGTCCTCGGCCGGACGGGCTGTTCGGCTTCCTGGACATCTTCGGCTTCTCGGACATCTTCCGGTCCTCCTTGGGGAACGGGGCGGGACGGGCGAACGGCGAACGGCGGGCGGGATCGCGCCGCGAGGGGGTGCGGTGAACCGCGCGACCGGCCCTCACCGGCCCGCGCGTGGCGCACTCCGGTGCCGCGGAGCGCTCAGCGCCACCGGAGGGCGGCGGACCCGAGCGGGGAGCGCCGACCGGGCTGGGGGACCGGGCGCCCGCTGTACGCGAACGGTGTCGCCGGTTCGGTGAGCGGGCCGAAGTCCGTGTCGGTGGTCGACAGCGCGGCGAGTGGCGCCCGCCCGGGCCGGGGCAGGTCGCGTACGCTCTCCCGCGCGAGGAGTCCGAGTTCCTGCACCCAGTGGCACACCCCGGCCAGGGTCACGCGGATCCGCCAGGAGCCGCCCTCGGTCGCACGTCGGCGCAGGACCGTTGCGACGGCGGCGGCCCCGAGGTAGGCGGCGAGGTAGTCGTTGAGCAGGTACGTCGGCGGCAGCGAGGGCCGGTCGGTCCACTCATCGACGGCGAATCCGGTTGCGGAGCAGGCGAGTTGGTCGAACCCGCCGCGTTCGCCCCAAGGGCCGTCGGCGCCCCAGGCGTGGTATTCGAGGGTGATGAGTCCGGGGCGGCGCCGGACGAGCTCCTCGGTCGACGCCCCGTGCCGGGCGAGTCCCCGGTAGGCGTGCACGAAGACGTCCGCGTCCTGGAGCGTGTCGTGGAAGGCCGCGCGGTCATGATCGTCGCGCAGGTCGCAGTAGGCGTTGCGTTTTCCGCCGCCGGTCATCGCGATCATCGGGATCGGGTCGGGGCGGTCGGGGCGCGACAGGTGCAGCACGTCGGCGCCGAACTGGGCGAGGAGCCGCGCCGCGACGGGACCCGCGATGACATGGGTGAGATCGAGCACCCGCACGCCCGCGAGCGCCTCCTCGGCCTCACCGACCGGCTCCAGCGGCCGGACCGGTCCGTCTCCGACGCGTTCGATCTCGACGACCGGACGCCGGGCCACGTACCGCCCGGCGGGGTGCGCGAGCCACTCGTGGCGGGTGCGCACGACGCAGGCGACGCCGCCCCGCGCGCAGACGGCCTCCTCCAGCGTGAAGGCGTCCCAGCCGGCCGCGGCCCGCGCGATCCCCACCTTGTCGAGCCCGCACCTCAGCACGGAGTGGACCGCGTCCCGCAGATGCGGATAGGTGGTGATGATGAAGATCCACCGGCCGTCGCGGGCCCGGTAGAAGTCGTTGTTGCCGAGCAGCGTCGGATCGTCGAGGAGAGCACCGAGCGGGCGTCCCGAGAGCGTCGTGTGATACGTCGCCATGAGCTGGTCGATCGCGGCCCCGGCCCGCACCCGGACCCTCTGGTGCGGGTGGCCGCGCTGTTCGCCGAGCGCCGCCGTCTGCCGCCCGAAGACCCCGATCGCGGCGGACATGGCATCGGCGAGGCGGTGCACCGAGGGCACCAGGGGATCGGCCCCGACGACGGTGATGTCCTCGGCTCCCCGGGCCGGGTCGGGGTCGCCGAGGGTGTGCAGCAGCCGGGAGACCATCTCGCCGGTGGACGGCGGAGGCGTCGGCCCGGTCGTGGTGGGCGGGTTCGAAGTCATGCCGGGATGCTCGTTCCCGGTACCGCACGGGCGCCCGCGTTCACGGATATCCGTGAACTGATGCGAACGTCACCTCCGCCCCTCCTGGATGTGCGCGAGGAGCCGGGCCGCCGCCCGGTCCAGACCCAGACGCTCCGAGCGGCCGCGACGCCGGTGCGTCAGAACGAGGGCGCCCGTGACGACGGGGCCTTCGGTGACGGGGATCGCGAGCGCGCTGACCTCGGGGTCGGCCAGACCCTCGCTGCGGCTGATCCGCGACGCACGGATCGCCGGGAGCGCGCGGCGGAACTCGGCGACGCCCTCGGGGTCGTGGCGGGCGAGCTCGTCGAGCAGCCCACGGCGCTCCACCTCGTCGGTGAAGGCCAGCAGCAACCGGCCGGCGGCGGTACGCAGCAGCGGCCGGGCCATGTGCTCGTCGGCGAGCGGCACGAGCCGGGGAATCTCGTCCTCGCCGCCGCGCGCGAGGTGCACGGCGTCGAGCCCGACCCGCACCGTGAGCAGCACCGGGGTCCCCGCGACGCGGCTCAGTTCGTCGAGTTCGGCCTGGCCGATCCGCGGGACGACCCGGCCTGCGATGAGATTGAGGACGTGCGGGGCGGGCCCAAGCCGGAAGCGCCGGTGCTGTTCCAGCAGAAAACCGGTCGCGACAAGGCCGTTGACCAGATCCTGCACCGAACTCGCCGGCGCCTCGACCGCCCGCGCCAACTCGGCCACGGTCACCCCGCCCGGCGCCCGCGCGGCGGCCTCCAGGATCCACACGACCCGGTCCACCGTACGGTGACGCCGCCGCTGGCCGTGCTCGCTCATCCCGCCCCACCCCGTCGTTCGTGTGCGTCGTCGGCCGCTCGGGCCGACACGGCTTGTCGATCCTTTCCCGCACCACTCCGACGATCAAGAGGGCCCCGGCCCCCGCCGCCGACCCGGCCTTTCCTGCTCAGTCCGGCGGGCGCGGGCTGCTGGGCCTCGTTCCCCGGGCCTCGTTCCCCGGGCGCGGAGACGGGGTCGGCGCGTTTTCGGGACTGCCGATCGGGCCGGGCGGTCCGGGGCGCTTCCCGGGGGGTGCGCGGAGGCATCCGGTGGAGCCGCCCGTGGCTGGGGCGGCTCCGTCTGGTGCCGGGTTCAGGTGAGCAGTTCGACGCAGTCGTAGGCGAAGCCGGGGCTGAGGAATCGCGAGCCGCTGCTGCCGGAGACGACGGTGACGGTGAGCGTGTTGGTGCCGGGCCGCAGGGCGGAGGCGGGGACGGTGAAGGCGTAGGTGTGGTTGTTGCCGCGGTAGGAGCCGACCGTGAGCGAGCGGGTGCTCGGTTCGGGGCTGGGCGGGAGGACGGGTGAGGTCCAGTCGTTGAGCCGGATCCGGGGGCGGGCGTTGAGGAAGGCGGTGGTGATGCCGATGTTGAGGGTGCGCGGGGCGGCGGCCTGCTCTGCCGTCAGGTCGAAGGTGACCTTCCGGCCGTCGTTGACGTCCCGCCACTGGTAGGCGGGGAAGTCGGCGTCCGTGGACCGGCCCACGGTGAAGTCGCCGGTCCACGGCTCGGCGCGCACGTCCGAGGGGTGTGCGTGGGTGACCAGGCCGGCATTGCGGAAGCCGGCCGGGGTGCCGTCCCAGCGGCCGATGCGCCAGATCGCCGGAGCCCGGCCCGGGTCGTCGGAGGGGGTGAGGGTGATGGTGTGCAGGGCGGTGGTGCTGCCGGGCCGGACGGTCACGGTGCCGGTGCGGACAGCGAGTTCGCCCTGGTAGACCGTCCAGGTGTAGTCGCCGGGCAGCATCCGGCGGGCGGCGTACGCGCCGGTGCCCGGGGCGGCGGCCGCCCAGTACTGCGCGTCGGCGTTGGCGAACCCGACGGTGTAGGCGAGGGAGGGGTCGCGGCCCGAAATGCCCACCCCGGCCACGGCTCCGCGGCCGCTGTCGCCGACCCAGCCTTCCAAGCCGAGACCGTCCACCCAGGAGGTATCGACGCGCTCGTGCCACAGCTCCGACGAGGGCGCGCCGCCGTCGGTGAAGGCGAGCACGTACGGCCCCTGGAGGCCGAAGCGCTTCGGCTCGGTCTGGTTCTCGCCGTAGTAGAGGATCTCGTACAGGCCCGCGCCGTTCTCGTAGGAGTGCCGCATCAGGGAGCGGTAGAACGGTCCGCCGGACGCCTTCTCGTGGTTGCTGCGCACCATCCACAGGCCGACGCCGGGCTTGCTCCAGCCCACGTACCGGTAGTCGATGACCCGTTGGTTGGAGTAGTGCTTGGACCGGGTGGTGCCGTCGGGCCGGCGGCGCACGTCCTGCGCCTCGATGAGGACGTCCTGGGTGGAGTCCCAGGAGTCGGGGTTGTCATTGGGGAAGAGGCCTGGGGGGACGCGCACGATGTAGCGGGTGACGGTGATCGAGTCGTCCGCCTTGTCGGTCCACAGGTAGACGTTGTTCTCGCCCTGGCGTGCGGCGTAGTAGTGGCGCAGGGTGCCGTGGGCGACGCTGACCAGGATGGTCCCGCCGTGCTGGGCGATGCTCACCGTGGACTGGCCGAGGCCGGATTCGACCTGGGAGTTCTGCCCGTTGTAGCCCTGGTACTCGGTGCCCCGGTAGACCAGGGAGGTCAGGTCGCCGGTGCTCCTGCTGACCCGGAAGACCAGGTCGGCGCCGGTGCGCACGGTGTACTCGCGGCCGTCGTCGGTGTAGCCGAACATGCCGCTCGCCGTGCCGCCCGCCGGGGTGGCGGCCTGTGCGCCGGACAGGCCGCCACCGGCGCCGGCCGCCGCCCCGCCCAGGGCGATGCCCGCCGCTCCGGCCCGGGCCAGGAACCGGCGGCGGCTCTGAGGATGCTTGCTCATGCTGCGATCGTTCCTCTTCGGTCGACGGCTGTCACAGGTTCGGGTAGATGGGGAAGCTACAGGTGGGCACCGCACCGCTGCCAGAGGGCAGGGCGGTGACGGTCGCCGCTGCCGCTGACGATCCGCCCGTCGAAGCGCTCAGCCCCGGGCAGCCCCGTCCGGCGCACCGCCTCCGTTGGCTCACCAGCCGCTGAGCCCCCAGACTCACGCGCCAACTCCCTTGACCCGTGCAGCCGTTGTCCTTTCCAGGGTTCAGTCGGAGGTTCGACCCGCCGCGTAGTGCCGAGCGCATCCGTCTGCGCCTTGTCCGAGCCCGATGTCGGTGCTTGACTTTGCGTCAGTCGAGCCTGTCACCGGACGGGCCGCGAACTACGGGGGATGATCAATATGCCTGACTGGAGTGGTGGGTTGGCCCACGCCGTCGCCGCTGCCGGCCTGACCACGGCGGTGCTCGTCGGTGTCGGTGCCGCGGCCGTCAGCGACGGCGCCGACGCCCCTGACGGCCAGCGGCGCCCGACCAGCGTGGTCGGTACCGACACCCAGGGGCACTACCTGGGTGCGGGTGCCCCCATCTGGAAGACGGAGATGGACGGGGCGGGCCAGACCACCACCTGAGCCCGCAGCGGACCAGCGCGAACCCCGACACCTGACCACTCGTCGGGGCGGCCGCCACCGGCCGCCCCGACGGGCCGTGCCGGCGCCGGTGACCCGGCCGACGCAGCAGTGGCGCGACGACCACGCCGCCTTCCAGACCCGAGACCAGGCGGGTCGCGTGACCGGGCTCCTGCTGCCGGGCGGCAGCGGGGCCGACCGGATCGTGGAACGGGCCCGCGAGGCCCGCCCCGGGGATCCGGCGCGGGCTCGCATGGTGCTCGCCGCCGACCGCGAACCGCGCACCCGGGTGGGCACGTTTGCGTACGGCCGTCACCCCCCGGAGCGAGGCCGAGGCCCCGGCCCCGGGCTCCGGGTCAGTGGACGGGGCGGACCTGGAGGGCGTTGATGCCCCAGTGGATCGACGGGTCCGAGGTGTGCACGGTGAACTGGAAGTCCCGGCCCGGGCGGGCGGGGATGTCCACCGAGCCGACGCCGACGGAGTCCACCGGGCACTGCACCGTGAAGTCGGCCGGAGCCGGACCGCCGACGTGCACCTGCACCGAACCGCCGCCCTGACAGCCGACGGTGACGGCGATCGGCAGCGTCTCGATCACCGAGGCCGTCACCGCGCCGCCGTTCCCGATCCAGTCGGGGATCGAGAACATGGTGTCCTCGTCCGAAGCCGGCGGCAGGATCCGGCCCGTCCCCGGCTGGCCGAAGGGCTCGTCCGGTGCCGGTGCCGGATCGGCGGGCCGCGCCGACGCCGTCCCGGCGAACGCCAGCGTCACCCCCAGCACCCCGGCCGCTGCGGCGAGCGTGCGCGTCTTCGTCCGCTTCATCGTGGTCCCCCCTGCCGTGTTCACCTGTCGTACCGGTGTTCGGTACACGAAGTTGATCCTAGAACGCGGCACCGACAGCGCGCACGGGAGGCCGCCGTGCCGACCAGGACCACCACCAGCTGTGGAAACGAGCGCCAGCGCCGCTCCCACGCCCGGCCCTCCCCGCCTTCTCCCACACCCCGGCGCAGGTCGCCAGGTGCGCCGCGGTCTGCCCGTCCTCGGTGCGAGGGACGGTGCCGTTCGATGAACGCCCGCAGACGGTGCCGCTCCTCGCCGGTGCCGGCGGTGTATGCGAGGTGGGCGGCGAGCCGGTACACCCCGCGCCGCCGGCGGACAGCTCCGGGGCGGGGACGAGGTCGAGCGGGCCACAGGCCTCGCCCCGGGCGCCGGAAAGACCCCAGGCCCGGCAGGGAGCGATCCTCGCCGAGGCCCTGCGCGACGAGTACTTCAAGGACGGCGGCCGCCGCGCCGGCGGACTCGACGTCGAGCTCAACGACGTCGCACGGATGGACGTCGAGCTGTAGCCTTCGCGGCCGGAGGCCGCTGGCGTCCGGCTGTTGTGACTGAGCGCTTCAGCTGGCGGATGAGTGCCCTGGGTGACGAGTCGGTTCGCCGGAGACCAGCCACCGCCAGCGTCGGCGCTCCGTGACCAGAGTCGCGGCGGCCAGCAGGGTCACGGGGCCGGCCGCCCACACAGGCCAGGCCAGCCATGAGGAAGCCACGGCCGAGGCGAGTTGGAGCAGCACCAGAAGGATCGTGACCCAGCCCGGTACTGCGATGATCACCTGTGCTTTGTCACCTGGAGTGGAGAAGCACGTGGGAAGGCCGACCAGGAGTACCACGGACAGAGCGGCAAGCAGCCAGGAGTGGCCGGCCAGCACCCAGGGCGTCGCCACCCATGCGACGAGTTCCACCGCGAAGCGCAGAACGGACGCGGCGCGGTCGTCCGGTCGGGCCGAAGTCGATTCCCCCGCAGTATTGATCACCTGTGGACGGTTTCACCGCCCGCACCCAACGGTCAAGTGTCTGAGCGCCGTTGCTCGCCTCGGCACCGTTCGAGGTGCTGCCTGCGCTGTCGGCGTGAGCGCCACAGCGGCCGCCATCCTGCTGATCCAGCACAGGTGACGGACCTGCGTGCCAACGCCGCCCGCTTGGAGATCGGGCCTGCGGGCGACCGGTACGCCACCGCGCTGAACAACGAGGACGGGCCCCGCCACCTCGACCTGCGCGCCATCGGCAACAGCATCCAGCTGACCGCGTCGCCCACCGACTGCGAGGGCACCGCCGACGTCTGGCAGGTGCGGCTGCGCGACGACGACAACGGGCAGAAGACGGCCCGCACCGTCGGCGACTGGGGCAACACGCAGCAGCAGGAGCCGGCCGACTGGCGGCAGCCGGCCAACGTCGTACTGATCACCAGCCTGCCGATCGCCGGCTGCAGCCTCGCCGTCAGCATCGTCGTCGGACTGGAGAGCACCGTACCGCTGCTGATGGTCGCCGCGGTGGCCACCGGCACCGGCTCCCTCGCCGCGCACCGGTTCCTCAAGTCGCAGATGCACTACGAACCGGTCGCGTCCGTCTTCTGCGACCGCCGTGCGCGGGCCCTGTGCCCGGCGTCGCCCCGGCGCTACAGTTCCCGCACCGCAGCGGGGCTTGCGGACGGACGCGGGTGGGAGGCGGCGGGGATGGGCTCGGGGGTCCTGGCGAAGCTCGGCGGAGGGATCGGCGGGCGGACGGCCGCACTGATCGCCGCCGGAGGACTGACGGCGGCCGGCGCCGGCGTCTGGTGGGCCGTCCACGGCCCCGCGCTCCACGTGGTGCAGCGCAGTGCGCAGGTCGTGGTGGCGGGCGGCGGCGAACAGACCGCGGTGGCCGGCTGCGCCAAGCACGAGACCGCGCTCAGCGGCGGGTACGCCGTCGACGGCGACGGGTTCGCCACCACCAGCGAGTTCCTCGGCGGCTCCGACTGGCTGGTGTCCGCGTACAACCCCGGGGGCACCTCCGTCACCCTCACCGCCTACGTGCTGTGCGTCAACGCATCGGTGGAGTTCGCTCCGCGCGGCGAGTACACCATGCAGGCGCACGCCTTCCAGGACCGCAGCAGCGACAAGATCGGGGGCGGCGACCTGACCGAGCAGGGCCCGTTCGCCGGGCTGACCGCGAAGTCGATGGCACAGCCCTACTGCGACGGTGGCGGACTCGTTCAGCTCGGCGTGGAGTTCCGGGCCACCCGCCTGGTCACCGGACGGGCGGTGGCACCCGTACCACTGGCCGAACTGAACTCGGCCTCCGCCGACACCGGCTCCAGCGCCCCCAGTTACTGGGCCGCCAAGACCAACCCCGGGACCGCGCTCAGCACCCGACCGTTCCCGCTGGGCGACAGTGACGGCGCGGAGCGCATGACCCGGATCGTCGATCCGCAGCCGCCCGAGGCCAACTACGCGGTCGGTGTCCGGCCGATCTGCGCCAAACTGCCCTCCGCCACCATCGTGACCGGCGCGGTGGACGTTCCCGCCGGCGGAACCGCCGCGGCCGCCGTCGCCTGCCCCAAGGGCCGCTTCGTCGTGGGCGGCGGGTACAGCTTCCGGGAGAAGGCAGTCGGTGGCGCCCCGCGCTTCCACAGCGACGGCTGGCTGTACGCCCCGGCCTCCGGGCCCACCCCCGGCGCCAGCGGGCACGCCGTCAAGGACTGGCAGATCACCGGCCGTAACCGGCAGCAGGCCGGCGCCCAGTACGAGGATTCGGTGTGGATCGAGCACAGCGACCGCGAAACCTCCACCGGCAACGTCTACTTCGACAGCCACCCGCACGGCGCCGACGACCAACTCCTGCGCGGCACCACCGCACCGGACAGCCAGCACATGGTCGCCGCCGCCGTCTGCGCCACCATCGACGCCGAACCCACCGAGCCGGGCGCGGTCCACGTCGCCACCGGGCTGCCGAAACCGCCGCCCGCCGTGGACGTCCCAGGGGGGATCGCCTCACCCGCCGTCGTACCGACGGTCCCGCCCTCCGTCTTGCCGTCGACCCCGCCGTCGACCTCGCCCTCGCAGTCCGGGTCGCCGCAGTCGCCCTCGCCCAGCCCCTCCGCCGTGCCGAGCACCCCGTCCGGTCGGCCCAGCAGCCACGGCCCGACCGGAGCCCCGCAGACCACCCCGTCCGTTCGGCCCGGCAGCCAGAGCCCGACCGGAGCCCCGTCGACCGCCCCGAGCAGCCCGCCCACCGCGAACCCCGAACCGCAGCCACCGGCCGTCACCATCGAGCAGCCCGCCTCCGGCGGCACCCTGCGGCGTGGCTGCGAGGAGCACTTCAGCGGCACCGCCCACACCCGGCCCGGCAACCAGCCGATCACCGACCCGCAGGCCACCACCTGGCAGCTGATCGGGCCCAACGGACCGCTCACCCTCGGCCACGGCACCACCGCCACCTTCACCGTCCCGCTGCTCGCCGACGGCACCTACCCGCTCGTCCTCACCGCCCGCGACCCCGCCAACGGCCTCACCGGCCGGACCCAGACCAACGTCCGCATCACCGGCTGCCTGCGCTGAGCCGCCCGCACCGAGCCGCACCGCTGCCGCCGTGATCTGCCACGGCCGCCCCCAGCCCACCGCCACGCTGCGCCTGGAGGTCACCCGCCGGCGGTGGGTGGGCGTGTTCTCTACAGTCCGGGTGTCTCATGAGGCACAGGGCCTGGGCGCGGATGGGTCGACCTGCGGGTGCCTGTTGGGCTGTGGGACATTGCGATGCCACCGTCCTGGTGTCACGAATGAACGGCGCACCAGGTTGACGACTGGTCTTCCGCCGCTCATCAACTCCGACCAGCACGCCGTCAGGCGGGCTCGGATGCGCTACGCGTTCGTCACTGGACGGGACGTTCTACACGCCGTCCCGTGGTGCGGCCATGAGGCCTCGCTCGGATCGTGCCCTGCCGTCCGGGTCTGGTGGGACATCGGGATAATGATCTTGGATGCTGGCTGGTGCTGGGCGAGGGGCGGGCGGGGTGCGGATCAACGTTCTGGGGCCGCTTCAGGTTGTGCGGGGTGGGGACGGGGCGGACTTCGAGGTCGGCGGGGCGCGGCTTCGGCTGCTGCTGGTCCGGCTGGCTCTCGACCCCGGGCGCGTGGTCACCCGTGAGCGTCTGGTGGACGACCTCTGGGGAGACACCCCGCCGGAGGAGCCCGCCGGCGCCCTGCAGTCCCTGGTTTCCCGGCTCCGCCGGGCGCTGGGGGCCGACCGGACCGTGATCGGTTCGCACCCCGCCGGGTATCTGCTGGACCGGCCCCGGGCGAGCGTGGACGCCTGGGACTTCGAGCAGCGGGTGGCCGCAGGGCGGGCGGCGCTGACGGCGGGCCGGTCCGCCGAGGCGGTCGCGCTGCTGGACGGGGCACTGGAACTGTGGCGCGGGGCACCGTTCACGGACGCCGCGAGCGCCGGGTTCACCTCCGCGCCGGCGGCCCGGCTGACGGAGCTGCGGCTGGCGGCGCTCGAGGACCGGGCAGACGCCCTGCTCGCGCTCGGCAGCACCGAAGCGCTGCCGCGGCTGGTCGCCGAGCTCACCGGGCTCTGCGTCGCGCATCCGCTGCGCGAGCGGGCCGCCGTCAGGCTGATGCGCGCGCTCCACGCGGACGGGCAGCAGGCGGCGGCGCTGAAGGTGTACGAACGTACCCGGCGGGCACTGGCCGAGGAACTGGGCGCCGACCCGTCCGCCGAACTGCGCGACGCCCACCTGCAGGTGCTGTCCGGCGCAGGGTCGCCGGCGCCCAGGCCGGCCCCAGCTCCCACAGGGTTCCCGGCCGGGCGTGCGGCACTGCCCACTTGGCTCACCGCTCTGGTCGGCCGCGACGAGGCGCTGGCGGCGGTTGGGGAGCGCCTGCACCGGTCCCGCCTGGTGACGCTCACCGGGCCGGGCGGTGTCGGAAAGACCCGGTTGGCGATTGCGGCCGCGACGGCCGCCCCGCCCGCGACGGACGTACGGCTCGCCGAACTCGCGGGCGTCGACGGGCCGGACGCAGTGACCCAGGCCGTACTGACAGCTGTCTGCCGCCCGGCGGAGGCCGGCGTGCTGGCCGGCGGCCTGCCCGCCGGCGAGCAGGCCGGGGACCCCGTCGACCGGATCGTCCGGGCCATGGAGGGCCGAGAGGTCCTGCTCGTCCTGGACAACTGCGAGCACCTGATCGAGGACGCGGCCCGGTTGACCCATCGACTGCTGGCCGCCGCGCCCCGGCTCACCGTGCTGGCCACCAGCCGCGAACCGCTCGCAATCACCGGCGAGGCGCTCTGGCCGGTGACACCGCTCGCCGTGCCCGAGCCCGGCTCCACCGCCCAGGAAGCGCTCGCGCACCCGGCCGTCGACCTCTTCACGGAACGGGCTGCTGCAGCCTGCCCCAGCTTCACGCTGGACCACGACACCGTCGAGCCGGTCGTCCGGATCTGCCGGGAGCTGGACGGCCTGCCGCTGGCCCTCGAACTGGCGGCGGCCCGGCTGCGGGCCCTGAGCCCCGGACAGGTCGCGGCGCGGCTGCACGACCGGCTCCGGCTGCTGGACCGCGGCCCACGCACCGCTCCCGACCGGCACCGCACTCTGCGCGCCGTCATCGACTGGAGCTGGGAACTGCTCGACGAGGACGAACGCGCCCTGCTGCGACGGCTATCCGTGTTCGCCGGCGGAGCGACCCTCCCCGACACACACCTGGTCTGCGCCGACAACTGGCCGGGCGGGCCGGCGCCCGACCCGACGGCCGTGGAGGACCTGCTGGCGTCCCTGGCCGACAAGTCCCTGGTCGCGGCCGTCGGCCGGGAGACCGGCACGGTGCGCTACCGGCTGCTGGAGACGGTCCGCGCCTATGCCGCCGAACGGCTCGCCGAGGCCGGCGAGGACGACCGAACCGGCGCCGCCCACCTGCGCTGTTTCGTCGAGCTCGCCGAGAACGCCGAACCCCGGCTGCGCACGGACGGCCAGGCCGGCTGGCTGGCCCGGCTCGACGCGGAGCAGGGCAACCTGGACGCGGCACTGCGCCGGGCGGTCGCCGTCGGCCCACCGGAACACGCGCTGCGGCTGACGGCCGCCCGGGCCTGGCCCTGGTTGATGCGCGGTCAGGGTCGTGAGGCCGGTGAGTGGACGGCGGCCGTTCTCGCTGCCCACGGCTGCACTCCGCCGCCCAACCTGGAGCAGGCACACGCCCTGTGCGTGGTCCTGGCCCAGCTCACCGCCCCGCTCCGGGAGAGCGGCGAGTCCGCGATCCCACCGGAGGCGATGGGCGCGGCACTGGTCACGGCACAGCAGGCCGACCACCCGGTTGCCCTGGCCGCCGCGCTGCTGCTCGCCATGGCGGGACCGCCGGAAGCAGTGGGCGCGACCGCGCAGCGGTACGCCGAGCACCCCGACCGGTGGATGCGGGCCGCCGCCCATCTGGTGCTCGGCCGGATCGAGTTGGGCGCGGGCCGGATCGGGCACGCCGAACACTGCCTGCGGACCGCGGTGGACGGCTTCCGCGCCCTGGGTGACCGCTGGGCGACGGCCATGGCGCTGGTCACGCTCGCCGCGCTGCTGTCCGTCACCGGCGCGGCCGACGAGGCCCTCGCGGCGCTGACAGAAGCCGGTGAGCGGGACGCCGAGATGGGCGGCTCCGGCGAGGCGCCGCTGTCACCGCTGCTGTCTGGCCGCCTGCGGGCGCGCTGCGGCCAACCGGCCGCGGCCCGGGCCGACCTGGAGCGAGCGCTGGCCGAAGCAGAACGGGCCCGGGACCCGCACCTGCAGGCCGCGGCCCGCTACGCGCTCGGTGAACTCGCGCGCCGCACCGGGGACTTGGGGGAATCGCTGCACGGCCAGCAGGAGACGCTGCGGCGCCTGGAGCAACTGCCGACGACCGGCCCCGGCGCCCCCGCGCGCCTGCACCTGCTCGCCCTGCTGCACACCAGCCTGGCCCGCACCCAGCAGCGGCGCGGCGCGCCGGACGCGGCCGGCCCGCTGCACCGCCGGGCCCTGGAGCTGGCCGCCAGGAGCGGCGACCAACCAGTGCGGGCGGACGTGCTGGAGGGGTTCGCCGAGTACTGCCTCGACCTCGGCGAGGCAGCGCGCGGTGCGGCGGCACTGGGCGCCGCGTACGGCCTGCGCGGGACCCACGACGCGGGCGATCCGGAGCTGCGGGCCGTCCTGGACGGCTGCGCCGAGGCTCTCGGGGAGGCCGGCTTCCGGTCCGCCTGGGAGCGCGGTCGGGCGTTGTCGCGGCCGGAGTCGCTGGCTCTGGAGGCGGGCTGACCGCCCCCCCGGGGGGGCTGGCCGGATGTGCGATCAGCCGCTGAACGGCGGCTTGGTGGGTGCGCAGACCGTACCGGGAGCGGGCAGGACGCCGTCGATCAGGTAGCGGGTCTCGTGCTCGGCGGCGCAGTCGCTGGGGTTGGCCAGCACGGTGTGGCCATAGCCGTCGACGGTCAGCAGCCGCGCGCGGGCGAGCGAGCGGGCCATCGCGCGGGACCCCTCGTACGGCATGGCCGGGTCACCGGTGTTGGCGACCACCAGGACCGACCGGGCGGTCGGCCGGTTCCACGGGCCGTCGTAGCGGTCGCGGTCCCGGACGGGCCAGTCGGCGCAGCGCTCGTCGGCCCAGGCGAAGTACGGGCCCACCTCACCGGAGCGGGCCCGGGCGGACGCGGCCAGAGCGGGGTAGTCGGCCCGGGCGGTCGGGTTGGCGCTGTCCGAGCAGACCACCGCGAGCGCCTGGTCCGGAGACTGGTGGGGGACGGGCGGCAGCGGGGTGCCCGGCGCGGAGAGGGTCTCGGTGGCGGTCCAGAACGTCTGGAGCCTGGTGCCGAGCTGGCTCCAGTCGATGGGCAGCTTCGCGACGGGGTTGGTGGCGTACAGGTAGGTGATCGTCGTCTCCACGGTCGAGCCGGCGGTGACGGTCGCCCCGTCGACCACGACCGGCCGGGTGCGCAGCCGCTGGAGCAGCTCGCCGTACCTGGCCCGGGTGGCGGCGGCCGTTCCGGCGGAGAAGGCGCAGGTCCGGGGGCCGGCCTGGCCGCACTGGTCGAGGAAGGCGTCCAGGACGCGGCCGGCGGCCACGTCGCTGCCGTTGCGCAGCAGGGTGCCCGTGGTGGCGGCCTGCCCACCGTGACCGGTCGACCAGGCCACCGGGTCCGGGGCACTGTCGAGGACCATCGCGCGGACCCGGCCGGGGAACAGGTTGGAGTAGGTGGCGCCGAGGTAGCTGCCGTACGAGGTGCCCAGGTAGCTGAGCTGCCGGTCGCCGACCGCGCGGCGGAGCAGGTCCATGTCCCGGGCCACGTTGGCGGTGGAGATGTGCGACAGCAGGGCGGGATTGCGGGCCGCGCACTGCCGGGCGAGGCGCTGGTAGGCCTCGGCCCAGGCCTTCTGCTGGTCCGCGCCCTCGGGGTAGCCGGCGGCCGTGCCCGCCAGCAGGGCCTGCTCGTCCGCCGGGTCGTCGAAGCACTGGACGGGAGCGCTGCCACCGGTGCCGCGCGGGTCGAAGCTGACGATGTCGAAGCGCTGGCGCACCTCTTCGGGGAACTGCCCGAGCATCATGGGCAGGGCCACGGTGCCGGCTACGGCCGGGCCGCCGGGATTGTAGAACAGTGAGCCGATCCGGTGGGCTCGGTCCTGCGCCAGGTGCCGGATGACAGCGAGGTCGATCCCGGCGCCGCGCGGGTCGTGGTGATCCAGCGGGACGCGGGCGGTCGCGCACTCGAAGCCGTCCGCGCACGCCGCCCAGGCGAGTCGGGGCACCGGGACGGTGTCCGGCGCGGCCACCGCGGTCGTCGGGCACACCGCGGCCAGCAGCGCGGCCGCGGCGGCACCGGCGACGAGCCGCCAGGCTGCCTCCCGCCGATTCGCGGTGCGGGAGGCCCTGGGTCGGCGCGGTCCTGCGGCCGGGCCGGTGGGAGGGGAGGTGCGAGTCACGCGGGTGCCCTTTCGTCGACGGTCCGGGCAGTCGTAGGCGCTCCTCGGTTGCGGCGCACCGCCCGGCACATGTGACAGTTCCGCACCCCGCTGGCAGACCGCTGGCATTCCGCTGGCAGCAGCTCAGGCGCCGTCCGGCAGGGAGGCGGGAGGCGCACCGCCAATATGGCCTCTGGCCTGGTGCCGTGCGGCGAGGGCTACGAGGAGCGGCCACATCGTGTACCAGGGGACGAGGGGGCGTACCCACGGACCGCAGACGGCCGTTGCGGCAAGGGTGAGCAGGCCGAGTGCGGCGAAGGCGGCCGGGCAGGAGAAGAGCCAGCGGGCTGGAGGCTGTTCGACGGCCTGGGTGTGGGGGTCCGCTGTCACGGCGCGCACGGGTCCCCGGGGGCGGGGGCGGGCGACGGGGCAGGGGTACGGGTCATCAGGGCTCCGGAGCGGGGCGGCGGCGGACCGGGTCGGTGGCCCGGCAGCGGGCTCATGATGTGAGGGAGTGTCCGGGGCCGGCCGCCGGCTGGTCGGCCGGCCCCACTTGGCTGGTCTGGGCGGAGCCCGGGTACGCCGCCCGCCGTCGGACGGGACGTACCGGGCTGCGCGGGCTTGGTGGCGGCGGGGTTCAGCCGCTGAGGGCCATCCAGCACAGGGTGGCCACGCCCAGGGCGGCGTTGACGGCGATGAGCGCGGCCGTCCACGCGGTGCCGGAGCGGCCTTCGCTCTCACGCCGGGTGACGATCGCACCGGTCACCACGACGATGTCGAGCACGGCGAGTGATGCCAGAAGTTCACGCATACCGGGCCTCAGCAGATGTGGAGGGAGACGAGACCGGAGACGCCGGAGCCGACGGCGAGCGCGGACGACAACGCCCCCGCGGCCTCCGCCGATATCGCGATCCCGACGACGGTGATGCCCCCGGCCAGCGCCGCCGCGCCGAAGACCGGCGCGCCGATGGTGTAGACGGCGGTCATCGCCGCCGTGTGGCAGAAGCCGTGCTGCTGAGGGCCGGTGTCGGCACGCAGGACGAGGGTGCCGTCCACGTCGGCCAGCTCCACGGTGACCGCGTCCGCCGTGTAGACCGGAACGGACCGGCCCGGCCGCAGGCCGTCCTGGCGCGCGGCGTCGACGGCGGCGAGGATCTGCTCGGTGACGGCTTGCCGCGCTGGGTCGGCCTGGGCGACGGCGACGGCGCCGTTGTCGCGGGGAAGCGCCACGGCGGCCGAGGCATTTCCGGCGGCGGCCAGGAGCGAGCAGGTGACGACCACGGCGAGCGCGGTCGAGAACGGGCGAAGAACCCGGGAATTCATTGGTCCCTCCGATGAATTACTGCCGGCTGGGCAGTGAGGCCCCGAGTGGGCCTCCTGAATCTATCTGTCGCAGGAAAGGCAATCGGGCAGGCCGCAGTAGGCCGCAGCTTCCTGCAGATTCCGGTGCAGCTTCCTGAAATCCGGCGCGGGACGCCGGTCGTACGCATCCGGGCATGCCGGGATTCGCCGCCGATGGCGGGATCGCGTGACGTGCTTCCCCCGCCCGGCCGGCCCGAGGACGGGGTCCGTTCCTGGCGGATTCCTGCGGAGCCGCCGGTGCCGGCCTCGTCGATGCCCAGGCGCGGTGCCTGGCAGTGCCGGCTTGCGGACCGGGAGACGGGCGGCCGAGCCGAAGCGATCTTGCTTCCGGGACTGTGGCATACGGGACGACGGAAAAGGAAGTGGCTCTGCGGCCTTTCTCGGAAGACGGGACTTAGGTCCCAGCCCGGGGAATCTTTGGTCCTTCACCGAAGGGGCTCGAAGTCACCACTGCCGGCGGCGATATCAGACGTTTCGCAAAAGGCCGGCATCGAATCGCCGGTGTCAGCCCGGGCAGGCCATACGACAGCTCTATGGGGTAATCGATCGGCCGCCCCTACCCCGGCTCAGCCGTGGCGTGAAGGGTGAGGTCGGACAGCAGTGCTGTGCCGATGGGAAACGGGCTGTTCAGCCCGGACACTGATACAGGAGAAGACCCGGCAGTGAAGTGGAATCGCGCAACGAAAACGGCAGCCGTCGCACTGGCGACCGGGTTGCTGGCCGGCGGCGGGCTGGCGCCGGCGGTGGCCGCCGCGGCAACCGAAGGCTCGAAGGGGCCGGCCGCAACGGCCGCTGGCACCCTCATCACGGCTGCTGAGCTCGCCGAAAGCGACTACATCCGCTTCAGCGGCGACGAGGACGACGGTGTGCCCGGCGGTCTGATCGAGGTGAGGACCGCCGAGGGGGGAACGTTCCTCGTGTACTGCCTGGACACCGAGACCGACGTGCGGGAGGGCTCGCTCTACCAGGAGACCGCTCCATCCGGTGCGACCACACTGAAGGGCAACCCCGATGCGGGGAAGGTCAACTGGATCCTCCAGCACAGCTACCCCAACGTCACCGAGGGCGAGCTCGGCAAGCTGGTCGGCGGCGAGCTGTCCAAGGACGCGGCGGCCGGCGCGACCCAGGCCGCCATCTGGCGCATCACCAACCACGTCGCCGGCGTGCCGTTCGACTCGGTCGGGGCCAAGCTCGCCGACTACCTGACCTCACACGCCGCCGACATCCCGGAACCGGCCGCCGCGCTCTCCCTGTCCCCCGACACGGTGACCGGAAAGGCCGGAACGGTTCTCGGCCCGATCGTGATCACCTCCAGCGGTGATCCGGTTGCCGCATCCCTCGACCCGGCAGCGGTCACGGCTGGTGCGACGCTCACCGACCAGGAAGGAAACGTCCTCTCCGACGGCCACGGCGCACTGACCCGCCCCGCGAAGAACGGTGGGCAACTGTTCCTGAAGGTCCCGGCCGACGCCACGCCGGGCCAGGCGACCGTCACCGCGACCGCCGCCGTCGCCGCCCCGCCGGGCCGAGCGCTCACCAGCCCGGACAGCCAGGACCTCCTCGTGGTGGGCGGTGACGCTCGGGTCCCCGTCAGCGCGACCGCGAAGGCGGTGTGGACCGCGGCTGATCCCACGCCACCGCCCACCGAGAACCCCGAAGACCCCAGCGATCCCGGAAACGGCGAGTCCGAGGAACCCGGAAACGGGAACAAGCCGGAAGAGCCGGGCAACGGCGGGAACGATCCGGCGCCGTCCCCCGACCCCACCGCGTCCAGCTCACCGCACCCGTCCCAGACTTCCGTCCCCACCGGCACACCGAGCCACGAAGCCGGCTCCGGCCCCACCGGCGCCACGGGCCCCACCGGCACGACCGCCGAGCCGGCCGGACCCTCCACCACCCCGGCTGACGGGGAACTCGCCCACACCGGTGCGAGCGGCACCGTCACCGCCGCTGCCGCGGCGGCCGTAGCTCTAGTCGCCGGAGCAGTTCTGGTCCTGGCCGGCCTCGCCCGGCGACGACGCCACTGACCGCGACCGGCCCGCGGGTTGCCGATCGCGGCGACGGTATCCACGACGCGCGGAGTGCGCGGCCGCGGACGAGCGCCATGCCGCCGGGCCGGTGCAATCGCTCCTCCCCTCCATAGGGTGCCCGCGCCGACGGTCCCGACCCGGCCGATTGCTCGACAGCCGCCCGGCCGGTGCCGCTGATGTCGAACAGGTCCGCCGTCAGAGTCGCTCGCAGCGGGCGGCGGACCTGCGCTCCCTACCCGGCGAGCGTGAAGCCCACCAGGCCCATGCGGCGTCGGCGCGGGGGGCGGAGGAAGACGTTCAGGTCGGCCGGACCCCAGCACATCGCCCGGACAGACCCAGGCCGCCCGCCGCGGCCGGGGCGCTTCGGCGCTGGGGAGCGAGGCGGATTCAACCCGGGCGAGAGCGGTGGCGAGCACGGCGTCGGGCAGATCGTCGTCCGGCGCCCCGAAGACGACGTACCGATCGAAGTAATCGCCGCTCCCGATTCCCCGGCGTGCCTGCGGCGGTTCACCGCTGACGCCGCCGCCTGCCCCGAAGAGACGCTTGATCACCCGCGGCGTGACCGGTCACAGACCGGACCGGGAATTTCCGTGGCCCGTTCCGGAGACAGCGCGCCCGGCCGTCGCCATGATGTTCTCCGGGACGCCGGCTACGGGTCGGTAACACGAAGCGTGGCCACACGCGTCCTACGACAGGCCATCAGGAATCCCAGCCACCCGGGGGAGTCATGCGCAAGCGCACGTCCAGGCTGCTCGCCGCCGCGGTCACCGCCGCCCTGACCGCCACCGCCACGGCCGCCACGGCCGGCCCGGCCTCGGCGACGGCGCGCTCCACCGCCGCGCGCTCCGCCGCCGCGAGCGACCCCTTCTACACCTACGACGGCAGCACCCCGCTGGCCTCGCTCGCGCCGGGCACCGTGCTCAGCACGCGGACCCTGCCGTACCACGTCCTGGGGCTGCCCACCC
The DNA here is from genome assembly GCF_014656195.1 of Kitasatospora xanthocidica. Lineage (GTDB taxonomy): Bacteria > Actinomycetota > Actinomycetes > Streptomycetales > Streptomycetaceae > Kitasatospora > Kitasatospora xanthocidica. Next base: position 89,122 of record NZ_BNBY01000024.1, read on the forward strand.
CGGTGACGGCCGTCCAACTGCTCTACCGCACCACCGACGCCCAGGGGCGTCCGGCCGCCAACGTCACCACCGTGCTCCGCAGCCTGACCGGGGACAGCGGCAGAGCCGTCTCGTACCAGTCCTTCTACGACTCGCTCGACCCGGCGGACGGCCCCTCCCGGGCGGTGGCCGGGAACCTCAGCCTGGGCGGCGCGATCCCGAGCGTCGAGGCGATCTTCATCGTGCCGCTGCTCGCCCAGGGCTACAACGTGGTGGTCCCGGACACCGAGGGCCAGAACGCCGACTTCGGAGCCGGGCCGGAGTACGCCACCACCACCCTGGACTCGATCCGGGCCGCGACCGGATCCCCGGCGACCGGCCTGACCCCGGACACCCGTGTCGGGCTGATGGGGTACTCCGGCGGCGCCGTCGCCTCCGCCTGGGCGGCCGCGCTCGCGCCCGGCTACGCGCCCGAGGTGAACGCCAGGCTGGTCGGCTACGCCGAGGGCGGGCTGCTGGTGGACCCGGCCCACAACATCAGGTACATGGACGGCTCGCTGGTGTGGAGCGGGATCATCCCGATGGCGCTGATCGGGGTCTCGCGCTCCTACGGCATCGACCTCTCGCCCTACCTGAACGACTACGGCCGGTCGGTCTACCGGCAGCTGGAGCACGCCTCGCTCACCGACGCCCTGGGCCACTACCCCGGGCTGAGCTGGAAGGCGATGGCCAAGCCCCAGTACGCCGACCCGAACTCGGTGGAGCCCTTCGTCACGGGCGTCAACCGGACCAACCTCGGTTCGGCCCCGACCCCGACCGTGCCCGGCTACCTCGCCCAGGGCAACGCCGGCGTCCTCGAAGGCACCTTCGCCAACCCGCCCGGCATCGGCACGGGCGACGGCGTGATGGTCGCCGGGGACGTACGGGCGCTCGCCCGCCAGTACTGCGCGACCGGCACCGCGGCGGTCGCGTACCAGCAGTACGACGCCCTCAGCCACTTCGCCGTCCCCGCCGTCTGGGCCCCGCAGGCTCTCGCCTGGCTGAACGACCGCTTCGCCGGCCGCCCCGCCCCCTCCGACTGCGGCCACATCCCGGCCGGCAACTCCCTCGCCCCGGAACAGCCCGTACCGAGCCCCTGACCCCGGCCTACCGGGCTCCTGACGCTCGAAGGTGAACGGGTCCGCGACGGCCTGGAGGGCGAGGTCCCGGAGACCGGGCCGGGGCGGCCGGAACCCCGTAGCGCCGAGCGCCGTCATACCGGGGTGCTACAGCGGGACTTGGCACCCCGGGATGACGGTTTCCGTCCCTCCCCGCCCGTACCGTCGCCCGTGTCGAAGGCGGACGCGGAACCGAACGAGGAGGAACGGCGATGAGCGGGCGAGGACGGGCCGTGGCGGCGGTGCTGCTGGCGGCGACGGCGACGTTGGGCGTGGTCGGCGCACCGGGCGCGGTGGCGGCGGGGCGGGGCACCGAGCGGCAGGCCGGGGCCTGGCTGCCGCAGCCGACCGGGCCGTACCCGGTCGGCACGACGTCCCTGCAGCTCACGGACGACCGCAGGGACGATCCCTGGAAGCCCGGGCAGCACCGCAAGCTGGCGATCAGCTTCTGGTACCCGACCACCCGGCCCGCCACCGGAAACGACCGCGCGCCGTACATGCTCCCCGCCGCCGCCGGCCACTTCGGCAGCGCCGGGAGCGTCGGCCAGGGCGACTACGGCTTCGAGCCCGGCCGCACCGACTGGGCGGGCATCCGCACCCACGCCCGCGCCGACGCGCCCGCCCGCCCCGGGGGAAAGCACCCCGTCGTGCTGTACTCGGCGGGCTTCGGCGACCCGCGCACCTGGGGCACCGGCCTGGTGGAGGACCTCGCCTCGCGCGGCTACGTCGTCGTCACCGTCGACCACACCTACGACGCCTCCGAGGTCGCCTTCCCCGACGGGGACCTCGCCACCTCCGTCTTCCCCGAGCTGATGGCCCAACCCGGCCTCGACATCGGCACCCTCCTGCGCAAGACGCTGCAGACCCGGGTCGACGACACCCGCTTCGTCCTGGACCGGCTCGCCGGGCTGCGCCACGACGACCAGCTGCCGGCCGGCCTCGCCGCCTCGCTCGACCTCGACCGGATCGGCATGGTCGGCCACTCCGGGGGCGGCTCCACGGCCCTGCAGACCATGCACGACGATCCGCGCCTCAAGGCCGGCGTCAACCTCGACGGCCAGCTGCACTTCCCCGGCCCGGACGGCACCGGAGTCCACCTGTCCACCGTCGCCGAGGACGGCCTGACCCGGCCCTTCCTGCTCATGGGCACCCAGAACCCCGACTCCGGCAGCTACCACCGGCAACCCGGCTGGGACGCCCTGTGGCAGCACAGCACCGGCTGGCACGCCGATGTGACCCTCACCGGCTCCCGCCACGGCTCCTACACCGACGCGCAGTCCCTGCTGCCCCAGCTCGCCCGCCAGGGCGCGATCAGCGGGGCGAAGCTGACCGAGGACGTCGGCGACGTCCGCCCGGACCGCGCGGTGCTGGCCACCCGCTCGTACGTCGCGTCGTTCTTCGACCGCTGGCTGCGCGGTCACGACGACCACCTCCTGGACGGCCCGTCGCCGCGCTTCCCCGAGATGGGCTACGAGCGGTAGCACGCGACCGGAGCCGGGTGACACGCGTGACCGGGGTGCGGCCTGCCGAGAAGGCGGGCGCCGGCGCCCGCCGCCGCACCGAGGCGCGGGACGAGCCGCCGTCAGCAGTGGAAGCGGAGCCGGACGGAGACGACGTTTCCGGCCTGGGCCTTCTTGTCGATGTCTGCTTCAAGGACGGTGGCCGTCGTGCCGCCGGGCCTTGACGTCGAGCTCGACGACATCGCCTGGCAGACCGCCGAGTCGCTCGCCCGGGAGACCGGGCGGGACGCCCGGACGGTGCCGGTCCGGCAGGAACCGGTCGTCGAGGTCGCCTTCGACGGCCTCCGGCGCAGCCCCCCGCCACCCCGCCGGGCCGGCCCCGCGGTTCGCCCGGGCGGTGCGCTACCGGCCGGACAGGAGCGCCGCCGAGGCCGACACGGTGGCCTCCGTACGGGAGTCGGCCACCGCCGAAGGCTTGTGAGGCCGTCCGCGCGGCCGGGTCCGCCGACCCGTCCGGCGAAGTACCGCGGGTTGAAACGCGGTGCGCCGCAACGGGGGTTCACACACAGGGGCCGAATCAGCCGTTCTCGATCCGGCCACCGTACTCCTCCGTCAACGGACCGGTGACGGCTAGGTTGACCGTGACAACGAGAGGCGGCCGCAGGGCAGTTGGCGCCGCCCTGGCGAAAGGTGCCCGACATGCAGGTGAGCGTCGACCGGGACCGTTGCTGCAGCTCCGGCATGTGCGTGACGAACGCCCCCGAGGTCTTCGACCAGGACGACCGGGACAGTCTCGTGAGGCTCCGTCAGACCGTCTTGCTGCCCCAGCAGTTCGACGACGTCAGACTCGCCTCCGAGCTCTGCCCGGGCCGGGCGATCACCGTCACCGGGGACGAGCCCGCGCGGACCGGGGCCTGACGGACCCCGCCGCCGGCCCCGCAGGCCGCCGGGAACCTTCCCGGGCCCCGCACCCCACGAGAACACCCGCGACGTGAGGAGACCCCCGCCGTGACCACCGCACCCACCACCCCCGTCCTCCCACTGCCGGCCCGGCACTCCGGCGGCTGCCCGTTCGGCCCGCCGCCCGCGTACCCCGAGGCCGCCGCCACCGGGCCGGTGACCAGGGCCGAGCTGCCCGACGGCGACCTCTGCTGGCTGGTCACCGGCTTCGCCGAGGTCCGCACCGTGCTGTCCGACCGCCGGTTCAGTGCCGACATACGCCACCCGGCCTTCCCGCTGCTGGTCGCCGGCGCTCGCGAGCTGATCACCGACAATCCGGACTTCCTGCGGCTCGACGACCCCGAGCACGCCCGCCAGCGCCGCATGCTCACCGCGGAATTCCTGGTCAAGCGGGTGGAGGCGCTGCGCCCGGAGATCCAGCGGATCGTGGACGAGGCACTGGACCGGATGACCGCGGGCCGGACCACGGCCGACCTGGTCACCGACTTCGCGCTGCCGGTGCCCTCGCTGGTGATCTGCCTGCTGCTCGGCGTGCCGTACGAGGACCACGACCGCTTCCAGAGCCTGAGCCGCACGATGCTCAACCGGGAGAGCACCGTGGAGCAGCTCCGGGAGGCCCAGGAGGAGGTCCTGGACTACCTGCGCGACCTGACGGCCCGCAAGCGCGCACAGCCGGAGGACGACGTCCTCAGCCGGCTCGCGGCGCGGGACGACCTGACCCCGGACGACGCGGCCGCCATGGGCGTGCTGCTGCTGGTCGCCGGGCACGAGACGACCGCGAACATGATCTCGCTGTCGACCGCGCTGCTGCTGGAGCACCCCGAGCAGATCCCCGGCCTGGCCGACCCGGCCACCCTGCCCGGCGCGGTGGAGGAGCTGCTGCGGCTGCTGACCATCGTGCACACCGGCCTGCCCCGGGTGGCCCTGGAGGACGTGGAGCTGGGCGGCGTCACCGTCCGGGCCGGGGAGGGCGTGATGGCGATGCTCTCCACCGCCAACCGGGACGAGGCGGTGTTCGGCGGCGCCGGCCATCGGGCGACGGACGAGCTGGACCTGTACCGGGACGCCCGGCGGCACCTGGCGTTCGGCTTCGGCGTGCACCAGTGCCTGGGCCAGCCGCTGGCCCGCGCCGAACTCCAGATCGCCCTGGAGACGCTGTTCCGCCGGCTGCCGGGGCTGCGGCCGGCCGGCGAGCGCGGGTTCCGTACCGAGTCGTTCATCTACGGGATGCGGTCGCTGCCCGTGACCTGGTGAGCGGGGCCCAACGGAGAACTCTCACCTTTGATCTCCCAGGATGCCCCGTCCTTCAGGGCGAGTCAGGAGGCGGACGGCTCGATCTCTCCCGCAAAGACGATGACCTGGTCGATGAGGTTGCGTCGCAGATGGACGACGTCCGTTCCCGCCAGGCGGGGGCCTCCGTCCGGCGTGGTGAAGACCCACCGGTACCGGGCCCACTCGTCGGGCATGTCCACCGCCGAGCAGCGTGCCATCGTGCCGGTCCCCGCCGGATGGCGCCGGATGTCCAGCACGAACCGTTCGACCGCCGCGATTCCTTCGCTGCGACCCAACGGGCCCCAGAAGACCACGTCTGAGGTCAGGGCCTGGGAGAGCAGGGCAGTCACATAGCTGTCGTCCGAGGCGTTGAACGCGGAGATGAACGTATCGATCGCGGAGCGTGCCGTCTCTTCCTGCATGCCCCAGTAATACCAGCCGTCGCGTGTGCGCTCGTCCCGCGAGCTGCTTTCCGATCACGGTGGACCATGGGTGCCACGCGGTCTTGCGGTGGGGTGCGACACGGGGCTGTGCCGCGGGTCTGAGCAGGTGCCATGTGGCCGGGCGTGGGGGCGGCCACGCCCGGCCACCTGCGACAACAGGACGACCAGCGGTGGGAGGGCCGGACGAGGCTCTGCTCGGCGAAGGGCCGGTGTGTGTGACCTGAAGCCTTCTGCTACCGGGCCGGGGCTCCGGAGGCGACGCCGGGGGCGTTCGACCCGCGTACCTTGACCTTGGCCTTGGTCAGCCGTGTGAGCGCGGCCGTGACGTCGGCGGCCTGGGCGTCGGTGAAGGCCTTCTTGAGGACGGTCGTGGGCACCGGCGCTCCGCTCGGCCTCTTGACCAGGATCGACCAGGCCAGGGGAGTGTCCGTGGCCCGGGCGACCGACGTCCACGGGAACCTCAGCTCCCCGGACGCCGTACGGATGACGGCCTCCTGATCGGTCAGCGCGACCGAGGTGGGACCGGCCTGGCGCTGGGCGGCACGAGAGCCGAGCTTCTTGACGACCACGGTGATGTTCTGGACCTGGAGCAGGCAGGCGATGAGCGCGGCGATCGCGAAGAGGACACCGTCCGCCGCGAGGCAGAGCAGGGAGAGCAGCAACCAGGCGCCGGCGACCGCCCAGCGCACCGCCGGGGCCGGGAAGTTGGCTCTCACCGCGGCGGCGAGTTCCTCAGGTGCTGCGTCGTACTCCACCTGGACGTTCACGTTCGTTCCTTTGTTCGCGAGGGGGCACATCATGACCGGGGCACCCCACCCAGCACAAATGCGATGCGACGGCCCCGGACGGGACGCCTACGACCGACACCGGAAGGCCCCGGGAGAAGAAGGCACGCCAAGTCGACCGCGACCCTGTGCGGGCCCTGACCTGCGCCGACTGCCGCCGGGTCCCGAAGACGGAGCGGTTGCGGGACGCCTTCGCCGACGGGAACGCGACGCTGCTCACGGGTGGAGGCACTCGACCCGCCGACCGCCGCCGACCGCGAACGGACCCGCCGCGCCGTACGCGTCGGCCCGGCCCTGATCCGCTCGCAAGCTCATGCCGGGCCCGCGGCATCCGGCGGGCGCCGCGTCGCCCGGGCCGGCCTACCGGCCGATCCACTGCGCGGCCGCGCCCAGCAGCGCCCGCACCCCGCGGTCGATCGTCGGACCGGGCACCGGCGCGTAGTGCGGCGAGTGGTTGAAGGCGATCCCGGCCGGCAGTTCGCCCGACATCAGCGAGGCGATCCCGGACTCGCCGAACGCCGCCGGGTCCGTTCCGCCGAAGTGCCAGAACACCGACGGCACACCGAACGCGGTGCCCAGGTTGCCGAAGTCCTCGCTGCCGGTCAGCGGCCGCGGCAACGGCACCACCGCCTCGTCACCCAGCGCGGACCGCAGGCCCGCTACCGTCCGCTCGGTGGCCGTCGCGTCGTTGACGGTCAGCGGCAGCGCGGTGAGCGGCGTGATCTCCGGTTCCTTCGGTGCGCCCGAGGCGGCCGCCTCGGCCCGCACGATCCGTTCGATCGCGGCCAGCACCCGTTCCCGCACCCGGATGTCGGTGGTCCGGACGTTGACCTTCAGCTCGGCCTCGTCCGGGATGATGTTCTGCCTGGTGCCGGCATGGATCGAACCGACCGTCACCACCGCCGTCTGTGCCGCGCCGACCTCCCGCGACACCACCGTCTGCAACCGCAGCACCACGGCGGCGGCCAGCACCACCGGGTCGACCGCGTGCTCGGGGGAGGAGCCGTGGCCACCCCGGCCGAACAGCCGCACCCGGAAACTGTCCGAGGCCGACATCACCGGCCCGGGCCGGGTCACCGCCACCCCCACGGGCAGCGGGCCGACGTGCTGGCCCAGGCACACCTCGGGACGCGGGAACCGGTCGAGGAACCCGTCGGCTGCCATCGCCGCCGCTCCCTCGCCGTTCTCCTCGGCGGGCTGGAACACCGCCACCACCGTGCCCCGCCAGGCGTCCCGGTTCGCGGCCAGCCGCCCCGCCGCGCCGAGCAGGCAGGTCACGTGCATGTCGTGCCCGCATGCGTGCATCACCGGCACCTCGTCGCCGTCCTCGTCGACACCGGTGTCGGTCGACGCGTACGGCAGCCCGGTCGCCTCCCGCACCGGCAGGCCGTCCATGTCGGCGCGCAGCAGCACGACCGGCCCGTCGCCCGATCGCAGCACGCCCACCACGCCCGTGCCGCCGACCCGCTCCGTGGTCTCCCAGCCCTGCGCCCGCAGGTGCGCGGCGACCACGGCGGCGGTGCGGTGCTCCTGGAAGGCCAGTTCCGGGTGGCGGTGCAGCTCCCGGTACAGGGCCTCCAGTTCCGGCAGGCGGGCGGCCAGGCCTGCGGCGAGGGGGAGTCGATCGGTGTTCGTCATGCCGGTTCCTTGTCGGTCTCGTTGTCGGTTTCGTTGTCGGTTTCGGTGCTTCCGGCTTCGGTGCGGGTGCTGTCGGCCGCCACCTCGGAGGGCCGCCGGCCGTGGAGCGCGGACAGGAAGCCCTCGGTGTCCTGAGGGGTGGTCAGCGCGAGGGCGGCGGCCAGGGCCGCGCCGAGCACCAGGAAGGCGAAGGCGGCACGGAAGGAGACGGCGTCGGCGAGCGTGCCCATCACCACCGGGGCCACCACGCCGGCCAGTTGGCCGCCGAAGATGATCATTCCGGAGCCGGCCCCGGCCAGTTCGGCGGGCAGGCTCCGCATCGGCACCGCGAAGATCGGCATGAAGCTCAGCCCCGCACCGAGTGCGGCCAGCGTCAGCCAGCCGACGAACGCCGCCAGCGACTGCGCCGAGGCCATCAGCAGCACGCAGACCGCCGTCACCGCCATCGCCGGTGCCACCACCAGGGCGTGCCGCCCGCCCAGACGGTCCGCGATCCGGCCGCCCGCCACCGCCGCCACGGCCGAGACCACCGCCGGCACCAGCGCCGCGGCCCCTGCCGCGGTCAGCGAGATGCCGCGCTCGTCGTTCAGGTACGTCGGCACCCAGGTGTTCAGGCCCCAGACGATCAGGTCGTAGCCGAAGAACATCGCGGCGAACCGCCACATCACCGCGGAGGCGAGCACGGTCCGCACCCCGCCCGGAGCCGGCCCCACCGGCACGACCGCCGAGCCGGCCGGCGCGGGCAGCCACAGCCGCAGCGCCACGGACACCAGCACGCCGACCACCGCGATCGAGAAGAACGCCCACCGCCAGCCGAACGCCACGATCAGCGGCGCGCCCAGCACCGGCGCGACCACCGCGGCCAGTGCGTTCGAGCTGGACACCAGGCCGTTGGCACCCATCCGCTGGCCGGGCGTGGTGCGCTCGCTGACCGCCTTCATCGCCGCCGCCGGGAAGACCCCCTCGGCCGCGCCGAACAGGAACCGCACCACCAGCAGCACCGCGAACGAGCCCGCCAGCCCGGTCAGAGCCGTGAACGCCGACCAGACCAGCAGCGCCCAGCCGGCCGTCCGCTTCGCGCCGAACCGGTCGGCCAGCAGCCCGCCCGGGATCTGGCACAGCGCGTACGCCAGGAAGAACACCGCCACCGCCAGGCCCTGCTCCGTGCGGTCCAGGCCGAACTCCCGGCCGACCGACGGCAGCGCCAGGTTGATCACCAGCCGGTCCACGTAGTCGACCAGCCAGGCACTGAACAGCAGCGCCACCGTCACCCGGGCCGTTCGGTCGAGTCTCTCCCGGCGGACCGGGGCCTGCGTGGCAGCAGTGGGGGGTGTGGCCACGGGCGTTCCTCCCTACAGTGGGGGCGGTCGGACAGCGGGGCCTCGGACAGCGGTCGTGCCGCGGCACGCGGAGGGTGGACACAGAATCCGGTCCGGCGGCGAAGAGGAGCCCGAAATGCAGGAAAACGGCACCGCACCCGGCGTCCCACCGGAATCCGGCAACCCCTTCTCCGAAATCGACCTCGCCCTGATCGACGCCCTCCAGGCCGACCCCCGGGCGCCCTGGACCCGGATCGGCCCCGCACTCGGCGTGGACGCCACCACCGCCGCCCGCCGCTGGGACCGCCTCAGCACCGCCGGCCTCGCCTGGGTCACCGCGTACGCCGCCCCGGGCACGGCGCCCGTCGCCTACCTGGAAGTCACGTGCGACGCCGGTTCCGTGGCACAGCTCATCGCCGCGCTCGCCGAACTGCCCTGGGTGTTCAGCATCGAACACGTCGCCGGCGAGTTCGACCTCTTCCTGTCCGTCTGCGCCACGGACCTCCCGGGCCTCGGCCGGCTCGTCCAGGACATCGGCGCCCGCCCGGAGGTCCGTGCCGTGCGCACCCGGCTCTCCCTGCGCACCTACCTGGAAGGCAGCGCCTGGCAGATCCGGGCACTGGCCCCGGCCCGCCGAGCCGAACTCACCCAGCGGACCCCTCCCGACGGGCCGGCCGCCGGCCCCGAACTGCTCCACAGCCCGACCGACCTGGCACTCCTGCGCGCGCTCGGCGAGGACGGCCGTGCGGGCCACACCGAACTCGCCGCCCGCACCGGCATCGGCGAATCCACCGTCCGCCGCCACCTCAACCGCCGGCTGCGCCAGCGCGGACTCCTACTGCGCTGTGACCTCGCCCAGCGCCTCGCCGGCTGGCCCGTCGTGGTCGGCTACCGCGCGGCCGTCCCGCACGGCGCGCTCGACCGCGTCGGCGCGATGCTGGCCCGCCTTCCCCAGACCCGCCTGTGCGCCTCCGTCACCGGTTCCACCAACCTCCTCTTCTCGGTCTGGCTGCGTACCACCGACGACATCACCGCCGTGGAGGCCGTCCTCGCCGACCGTGCCCCCGAACTGCGCCTCGACGGCCGCACCGTGACCTTCCGCACCCACAAGCGCATGGGCCGCCTCCTCGACCCCCAGGGCCGCGCCCTCCGTCACATCCCCCTCCTCACCCCGGACACCTGAGCGTCCGCCGCCGGATTGCCGCCGCCGCCCGCCGCCCGAAGGCCGCGTCAACAGCGTGCGCCCGGGCCGCCACCCCCACCGGCGCGCCGACCTCGACCCGCGCACCGGCGAACCGCGTCGTCCCACCCCGCCCGGCACCGCCGACCGCCTCCTTCCCCTGCCGGCGTGCCGCCAGTACGGAAGTGCCGCCGGAGACCGTCGCGGAGATCCCCGACTCTGCCCCGGAGTACCTTCCGCCGCGCCGCGGCGGTCGGGTTCAGTGGGAGGTCGTCGACGATCCAGGAGAGGCGGAGCCCGATGCGCGAGCGGGAGAACGAGGAAGCGACCAGGGCCAAGGCCGGCCGGGCGGCGAGGCGCGCGCCCGTCGACGCCGGGAGCCCGCGGTCCCGACTGCTCGCCCTCCAGGGCTCCGTGGGCAACGCGGCGGTCGTCCAGATGCTCCGCCGGGCGGGCCGCCGCCCGGACGAGGAGGCGCACCGGCACGGGGGCGGCTGCGGACACGAGGGCTTCGAGGGCCCCGCCGTCCGGCGTGCCGTGGCCCCCGCCGTCCAGCGCTCCTCCGTCCACGACGTCCTGCGCGGCCCCGGCCGGTCCCTGGACCGGGCCACCCGTACGGACATGGAGTCCCGCCTCGGCGCCGACTTCTCCGACGTGCGCATCCACACCGGCGGCGCCGCCAGGGCCACCGCCGCCGAGGTCGGCGCGCGTGCCTACACCTCCGGCAACCACGTCGTCATCGGCGAGGGAGGGGGCGACGCGCACACCCTCGCCCACGAGCTCACCCATGTCATCCAGCAGCGCCGGGGGCCGGTCAGCGGCACCGACAACGGCAACGGGCTGAAGGTCTCCGACCCCTCCGACCGCTTCGAGCGCGAGGCCGAGGCCAACGCCCGCGCGGCGATGAGCCGCCCGGCCCCGCAGGCCTCCTCCGACGTGCAGCGTGCGGCCGGCCCCGGGGCCGGGACGGCCGGTGCGGCGCAGGCGACCGTGCAGCGCACCCTCGCGGCAGGCCTCGAGAACGGGACCCCGGTCGTCAGGCACACGGACGAGGGGGACGTCGAGGGGCAGGCGATCCTCAGTTTCAGCTCCCGCTTCGGGTCCTACCTGATCGAGGGCCCGGACGGCAAGAGGTCCCGGGCGTCCCTCAGCGACAAGTCGTGGGGGACGGTCGAGGACCGGGTGGCCTCCCGCGCGAACTACGAGGCGGCCCGCGCCCTGGAGCTGGACCCGGCGGTCCTCGCCGCCAAGCAGAAGCAGAAGGACCTCGACCTCGGCGAGAACTACCTCAGCGCCGACTACCGCCGGATCAACCCGCTCCTCGCGGCCCTCGGGCAGGTCGGCTTCGCCCCCGGCGAGATCGCCGCCCCCGGCTTCTCCTACAAGTCGAGGGAGAGCGAGGTGCTCCACACGTGGCGCAGTGTCGCCATGGCGCGCGGTTACGCGGACGAGCAGACCACGCAGTCGTGGGACGAGAAGCACCTCGCGGACACCTTCGACATCTTCGCCCGGATCAACGGCGTGTGGGACGACTTCACGACGCCCCCCGCGAACGCGGACGGCAACGTGATGCGGGGCGACAGCAAGCACCTGTACGAGTCGTTCGGCGGCATCCTCAAGCAGCAGGAGGGCCACCCGGACGGCGGTTACGTCCCGGTGGACCAGACGATCGAGTGGCCGGCGATCCTGTCGACCACGTACGGCGATCCGTTGACCCACACGTACGTGGCGGGCAAGGAGATCGTCTGGGAGTTCCGCCTCCCGGAGGGCCACCGGGGGAGGGCGCTCGGCAGGAACAACCAGTCCGAGGAGGAGATGACCTTCCCCATCGGCACCAAGATCCACATCAGGCAGATCCTCGTGCGGAGCGGCAAACGCCGACAGGAGAAGTCGGCGAAGTACGGCGAGAGCGCGGCCGTGATCGTCTTCGCCGACATCCTGGCGGGAGAATGACCGACACCACGGGCCCGACCCCGGACCACTCCTGCTCTTCTACCCACGCCCGGGTCCTGACGGCGCCGGTCCTGACCCGGCCCCTGACCCTCGCGCGCAGTCCATGGTCAACCACCTCCGGTCGGGGGCGTGAGAACGGTGAGGCTCGCCGGGTTCGACGGAGTCCGACGGCGGAAGCGATCCGGACGTGGTTCGCCCGGACGGTGAACCGACCGCGGCTCCGTACCCCGGCTCCCGCCGCCGGCGGCCGGGTCAGCGGCGGGTCTCGATCCGCAGGCCGCCGGTGGTCACCCGGCGGATGGGCTCGCTCGTCAGCAGCTCGTGCGGCTGGCCGAGGGCGATCGCGCCCGCCGCGTCGAGCCGGGCCAGCTGGGCGTCCGTCAGCTCGACCGCCAGGGCGCCCAGGTTGTCCTCCAACTGGGCGGGGGTGCGGGCGCCGAGCAGCGTGCTCGTCACGCCCGGCTTCCGCAGCGTCCAGGCCAGCGCCACCTGGGCCGGGGTGTGCCCCAGCTCGCCGGCCACCTCCCGGACCACCCCGGCCACGCCGAGGCTGCGTTCGGTGAGGGTGCCCAGGGCGAGATTGTGGCTCCGGCGGGTGCTCCCGTCGGGGCCGGCGCCCGTCGCGCCCACGTCCTCCCGGCCGTACTTGCCGCTGAGCACCCCGCCGCCCAGCGGCGAGTACGGCACCACGCCCAGGCCCAGCTCCCGGGCCATCGGAATCAGGTCGCGCTCCGCGGTGCGTTCGATCAGGCTGTACTCGACCTGCAGCGCGACCAGCGGCGACCAGCCGCGCAGGTCCGCGATCGCCTGCATCCGGGACACCTGCCAGGCCGGGGTGTTGGACATCGCCACGTACAGCACCTTGCCCTGCCGGACCAGGTCGTCCAGGCCGCGCAGCACCTCCTCCACCGAGGTCCGGAAGTCCCAGACGTGCAGGTACAGCAGGTCGAGGTAGTCGGTGCCGAGCCGCCGCAGGCTGCCCTCCACCGAGCCGAACAGCGCCTTGCGGTGCCCGCCCCCGGAGTTCGGGTCGCCGGGGCGGCGCAGGGTCGAGTACTTGGTCGCCAGCACCAGGCGTTCGCGCTCCTCGTGGGCGAACTCGCCCAGCAGGCGCTCGGAGCTGCCGTCGGTGTAGGTGTCGGCGGTGTCGAGGAGGTTGCCGCCGAGCCCGACGTAGCGGTCGAACAGTTTGCGGGCCTCGGCCCGTTCCGCGCCCCACCCCCATTCGGTGCCGAAGGTCGCGGTGCCCAGGGCCAGCGGTGAGACCCGCAGTCCCGAGCGGCCCAGCAGCCGGTAGTCGTCGAGGGCCAGTGCCATCAGGTTCTCCTGTGCTCGCGTGTGCTCGTGTTCCGTTGCCGGGACCGAGTCTGCGGCGGCGGCGGGCCCCGGATAAGGGAGGGACTTTCCTGGGAAGGCCGGTCCCACCCTGGCGGTTGGACCGGTCATGACGACACGAACCGTGGACACCACCCAGGAACTGGCCGCCTTCCTGCGCGGCAGGCGCGAACGGCTGGACCCGGACCGGCTGGGGCTGCCCGCGCACCGGCGGGCCCGGCGGACGCCAGGACTGCGCCGCGAGGAGGTCGCCGAGCTGGCCGGGGTCAGCACCGACTACGTGGTCCGGCTGGAGCAGGGCCGGGGGCTTCGGCCCTCCGCGGAGGTGCTGGCGGCGCTGGCCCGGGCCCTGCGGCTGGCACCCGGCGAACGCGACTACCTCTTCGACCTGGCCGGACACCGCCGCCCCGGCGGCACCCGCGGCGGGGCAGCCGCCGGTGCGGCGCCGTCGCTGGCCCACCTGGTCGACGAACTCTCCCCGCTGCCCGCCGCGCTGCTGGACCACCGCTACGACCTGCTGGCCTGGAACCCCGAAATGGCCCGGCTGCTACCGGAGTTCGACGCCGTGCCGCCGGAGCGGCGCAACGCGATGTGGCTGTGCCTGCTGCACCCGCCGATGCGCGGCTTCTACGCCGACCGCGAGGGGGTGCTGCGGGACGGCGTCGCCCATCTGCGCGCGGCCTGGGCCGCCCACCCGGAGGAGCGGGCACTGGCCGGGCTGATCGCCGAATTCACCGCGCAGGACGAGGACTTCGCCCGGCTCTGGGCCGAGCGGGAGGTCCGCGTCAACGGTCGCGGTCGCAAGCTGCTGCGGCACCCGGCCGTCGGGACGATCGCCGTCGACTTCGAGGTCCTGCTCCCGCTGGAGGATCCGGAGCTGCGGCTTCTGGTCTACCGCGCCGCGGACGACGAGAGCCGCGCGGCCCTGCACCGGCTGTGCGGCGGTGACGGGTGCCAAGAAGACTGACAACTCACGGTCGGTCGCACCAAGCGTGACCACGCGGTGCCGACAAGCGTGGCCCACGGACCGGAAACCACAGCACACCGACCCTCACCGGTTCCAACCGCCGTGACCAGGCTCACCGGTCGGTGTTCAGCGGCCCGGACCGGTACGACCCGCGGACAGACCCCGAAGCCGTGGAGCACCCGCCGCTGATCCGCTGATCCGCTGATCCGCTGATCCGCTTCCAGCGGCACCGGGCCACGGCCACGACGCCGAGGGCCTGCGCCGGTGGCACACCCGCGCCCCAAGGAAGCCGAGCGCGCCGCGTATGCTGCACGCCCAGCCGTCGGCGACCCCGCCCGCGGCCACCGAGCACCGAGCAGGCGGAACCATGGTCGACACCGGAGCCCTCTTCACCGGCGCAGCCGGGACCGCCGCCTGGGGAGCCGCGGCCTATCAGGCGGCGCGTCAGTGGCAGGCCGGCGCGGGGCGCCGCACCAGTGGCATGATCACGCGCATCAGCGCCGCCGGGCGCGGCGGCAGCTCCTGCACGGTTCAGTTCATGGACGAGTCCGGTACTCCCCGACGCTTCGAGACGAACGTCCGCGGCCGGGTCGGAGAGACGGTCCGGGTCGGGTACCCGGCCGGGAAGCCGCAGCGCGCCCGCAGGATCGGCGGCATCGCCCCCTGGGGATTCCCGATCACGGCCACGGCGGTGGGCGGCGTGTTCCTCTGGGTGTCCGCATCGCTGCTCGGCTCCGGCGGCCTGCCCCACGTGCCGCTGGGGCGTTGAGAAGCCGTCGACGCCCCTACGGACGTCACTCGCGGTTCGGCCGCGTTCGGCCTACCCCGCACCGATCATGCCGAGCGTGAGCCGTCCCAAGCGGTCGCAGCAGCGACTGTCGACGGCCGGCGGCAGGCCACCCCGCGGCTCCCGCTCACCGCTCCACAGCTCCGTCCATCCGCCCGCCCGCTGCCGCTGAGCGGGTGCCAGATCGGTGCGGCTCGGCGCCGGCGCCGGGCGGTGCCGTTCGATGAACGCCCGCAGCCGGTGCCGGTCGTAGCCGGTGTCGGCGAGGCGGGCGGCGGGCCGGTACACCCCGCCGCTGGCGGCGGGCAGGTCCGGGGGCGGGGAGGAGGTCGAGCGGGCCGCAGGCCTCGCCGCGCTCCCGGGCGTCGGTGACGAAGGCGGCGTGGATCCGGCCGACATCGGGCAGGTGCTCGCGCCCGTGCCGCACCGCCGGCTTCTCCGATCCGGGCAGCGGGGCACCCGGGCGCAGGGTCAGGCGGCCGGCGCCTTGTGATGCTATGCCTCCCAGCGGGCCTTGACGTCGATGCGGCTGTCGCCTGCGTGGATGGTCTGGCGTTTGTCCTCGTTGTTGTAGAGGAACTGGCGCACGGTCATCTGGATCGACCCCAGGTCGTCGTCGACATCGGTGGCGTCGTCGCCGTAGACGTGGAACTTCATCCTTGCGTCCGGGGTCACGTTCTGGAAGGTGTGCGACCAGTTCCACCGCGGCTTGGTCGTGTCGTCGTCGACGGGGGTCTCGACCGTCTCGTCGCCGACCGTCACCTGTACGTAGGGGTCGCTGTCAAGGAGGTCCTTGGCGGGGATGTTTCCCTCGTAGACCTTCACGTACAGATTGCGGCCGGGCTCTGCCGGGGTGGCCATGGTCCGCCTCCATGTGGTCTTCGGCTGACCGGCGCCAGCCAGTCTGCCGTGTTTCGATCTCGGTCGCTCCAGCATGCCCGGGCGCCCTGTCAGACGGGGTCGATTCCACCCGGTTCGGGCGGGGCGTGGGCCTGGCTTTGGCCGTAGGCAGCGAGGTTGTCGGGAGTGTCCAGTCCGGCGAGTCGGGTACGGCATCAGCGCCTGCGGCCCGGGCAGCGAGGCAAAGGAGCAGCCGGAGGCCGTCGGCCCTGGGACGATCGCCTTCCACGCCCCTGGCCGCCTGCCCCCCGCCCAGCCCCTCGGCACCGCCCTCGGCCGCGCCGGCCTCCACGCGCTCACCGACGACGACCACCAGGCCGTCCGCGACCTCACCCGCCACCTCGACCCCGACACGCTGCGCCAGGTCATGAGCCGGCTGGAGCGCACCCGCACCGCGGCCTTCGCACTGCGCGGCGTCGAGGCGGACCCGCCTTCACGGCGTGCTGTCCCTCGAACTCGCCGGCCACTTCACCGGCATGGGATTCGACCCGGCCCGGCTCTACACCGCCGAGGCAGAGGCCATCGCGCGCCACTGACAGCGGCAGCGGCGCAGCGGCGCAGCGGCGTCGCGCGACGCGCGGGTCGTCCGAAAGGCGAGGAACCGCCAGGGACGCCGCCACACACAGGTCGTGAGCGCCGAAAGTGCCGCGCGGCGAGGGGCGGCCGTCCGCTTCGCCGACCCCAGGAGCCCGGTCATCGACATCGTCCGCTCTCGGCAGCTCCCGAACGGTGACCTCGCCCCCGTCGCCGAGGTCACCGCAGGGGACGGAGCTCCCCTCTGGTCCGGTCGATCCGCGGGTCGCCGGTGTGGCCGGGCCCCGCTACTCCCGTGCCCCCGCCGCTTCGATCGAGCGCCCGCGAGTGGTGCGCCAGGCGGCGAGTACGGCCGCTGTCACCGCGACCGCGGCACACAGGGCCACCGCCTGCGCGACCGGTGTCCACGGGACGGTGGCCGCGAAGCCGTCCACCAGGCGGTGCAGCGCTGTCGCCTGAGTGGCCGCGACCGCCGCGCCGGCCACGGCGGCGAGCAGTGTGCCCACCAGTACGGCAAGCAGGGACTCCGCCGCGATCAGCCGCAGGGTCTGGGCCCTGGTCGCCCCGGCGAGGTTGAGTGCCGCCAGTTCGCGCCGTCGGCCGGCCGCGGCCATGACCAGGGTGTTGGCCACCGAGAGCAGCGAGTAGCCGACCGAGATCCCCAGCACCACCACGCTCGCGTTCCGCGACTGCGCGCGCTGCTTGGCCGCCGACCGGTCGAAGTACAGGTCGGCTGGTCCGACCTTGGCGTCCAGGCCGCCGAGCGCCGTACGGGCCGTTGCCGCGTCGGTGGGCGTGTCGAGCCAGGCCAGCGCGGGCAGTGCGCCCGTCGTGTGTGCCGCCGAGAGGTAGGTGTCGTCGCCGTTGAGACCGGTCCGGACCACCGCCGCGATGCGCAGTGCGGTCCGTGACCCGTCCGGGAGCCAGCAGGTCACGGTCTGCCCCGGTGACAGGTCGTCACTGCGGGCGGTGTGTTCGTCGACCACCAGGAAGTCGTCGCCGAGCCCGGTCAGTGAGCCCGCGACCACGGTCGGCGTCAGCACCGAGCCGAGTGCGTCGGGCCGGACGGCCTTTCCGCTGAGCGAGTCCAGGATCGTGCCGTCGGCGCCGCCGATCTCCAGCCGGGTGGGGGTGACGGTGGTGGCCCGCAGGTTCGCGAGCGCGGCGGCCGTCGGCCGGTCCAGCAGCCCGCCGTCCACGGGCAGTACCACGGCGGCGGCGTGGGTCTGGCTTCGCGCGAGATCTGCGCGGGCCCCGTCGCCGGCGCCCTGCATGCTCATCATGGCCGCGACCAGCCCCACGGCCACCACCACGGGGGTGACCGTGGCGGCGGTCCGGCGCCTGGCGTTGAGCGTGTTCTGGCGGACGATCAGCGGGCCGGCGCCGAGCCGGGCCAGCGGCCACGTGGCCAGCCGGGCGGCGGGCCGCAGCAGCACCGGCGCGAGCAGGGCGAGACCGCCGACGAAGAGCAGCGGAACGGCACCGTACTTGCGGGCGTTCACCGCGTACTCGGGCGAGGTCGCGGTGATCGTCCAGCCGGTGGCGACGGCGCCGGCGAGCAGGCCCAGGGCCAGTACCCAGCGCAGTGGCGTCATCGCCCGGGTGTTCGCGGCGGAGTCCCGCAGCGCCGCGACCGGGCGCACCCGGGCGGCCCGGACGGCGACGGCGGCGGCGCCTGACAGCGCGGCGGCGACGCCCAGCAGTGCGGCAAGCAGCAGCGCGAGCGGATCGGCTCCGACGTCGAACCACCCGGGTGCGACGCCGTGGTCGACCATCCACTCGCGCAGCACGCCGGCGCCCGCCACCCCGAGCAACGACCCGAGCAGCGACCCGGCCGCGCCGACCAGTCCGGCCTCGGCCAGGACCAGGCCGGCCACCTGGGGCGGGGTGGCGCCGGTCAGCCTGAGCAGCGCGAGCTCGCGGCCGCGCTGCTCGATCGAGAAGGCGAAGGTCGCGATCACGATGAAGACCGCGACCGAGACCGCGATTGCGCTGGTGGTGGCGGCCATGGCCTGCGCGTTCAGCAGCTGGTCCGCGCCGCCGGACGGGTCGGGATCGGCCTGGCGGCGTTCCGGCCCGGTGAGCAGCAGCACGCCGTCGGCTGTCGGCAGGGCGGCCGCGGGGCCGGTGGTGGCCAGCGCGTTGACCGGTGGCGAGATCCGCGCGGCGGCGGCGTCGGTGAAGAAGGCCGCGTGTTCGAACCAGCGCTGCTCGGTGGCGCCGACGACGGTGTAGGCGGAGCGTCCGGCCGCGGTCGCGAGTTCGATCCGGTGGCCGACCAGCTCGGCGCCGCCGGTCAGCACGATCTCGTCGTCCGCCACCGGCGCCCGGCCGGCCGTCAGGTGGTACGGCGTCAAGGCGGCCGACGACCAGCCGTGCCCGACGCCGTCGGACGGGCCGCCCGGGCGGCGGGCCGGGAAGGTGCGGTCGGCGACGGTCCCGGCCGGAGCCCCGCCCGCCACGGCGGCCGGCAGCCCGGTGGGAAGCCGGGCCGCCTCGCCGCGTGCGTCGGCGGGCACGGCCACGGCGGTGGCGGCCGCGAACCGCTGGGGCGCGGGGTAGGGCGTACCGGCGGTCGCGGCCAGGACGAGCGACATCATCGAGATCAGCCCGGTGCCCAGGACCAGGGCGGCGAACACCCCGGCGAAGGCGGTCCAGCGGCTGCGCAGGTTGGCCATGGCCAGCTTCAGCACGCCGCGGCCTCCTCGAGGTGGCCGTGGCCGTGGCCGGTACCGGTGGGTTCGTCGTCGGCCGGCTCCAGCGCGGCCATCCGGGCGGCGACCGCGTCGACCGTCGGGTTGGCCAGCTCGTCCACCACTCGGCCGTCGGCGAGGAAGACCACCCGCCCGGCGTACGAGGCGGCCACCGGGTCGTGGGTCACCATGATGATCGTCTGCCCGTGCTCGGCGACGATCCGGCGCAACAGTGCCAGCACCTCCCGGGACGTGCGGGAGTCCAGGGCCCCGGTCGGCTCGTCGGCGAAGAGCACCTGGGGACGGGTGACCAGGGCGCGGGCGATGGCCACGCGCTGCTGCTGGCCGCCGGAGAGCTCGCTCGGCAGGTGCGCGGCTCGGGCGGCCAGGCCCAGTTCGGCCAGTACCCGGTCGACTTCGGCGGGCCGGGGCGGTTTCTTGGCCAGCTGGAGCGGCAGCTCGACGTTCTGGCGGGCGGTCAGCGTGGGCAGCAGGTTGAAGGACTGGAAGACGAAGCCGATCCGCTCACGGCGCAGCCTGGTCAGCGCCGTCTCCGACATGCCGCGCGGGTCCACTCCGGCGAGGCGGACCCGGCCCTCGTCCACTTGGTCGAGCCCCGCCGCGCACTGGAGCAGGGTCGACTTCCCGGAGCCGGACGGCCCCATCACCGCGGTGAAGGAGCCGGCCGAGAACTCCAGGGTCACCCCGTCCAGGGCCGCGACCCGGCTCTCGCCGTCGCCGTACACCCGCCGGACTCCGGTCAGCGCGACGACCGCGCTGTCTTGCACCATGCTGAACTGCCCCCCGAGCTGAATGATCATTCAAAGAGGTGACAGTAATACCAGCTGCGGAGCCGATCGAGGACGAGTCCGGGTACGCCGACCGCATCCATGCCGCCGGTCAGGCCGCAACCGCCCCCGGTAGCCCCGCTTCCGCGGTCCTGCACCGGCTCCGTACGAGGACGATCCCCGCACCCTCTCCCAGCCGTCGAGGAGTCTCTCGGCGCCCCAGGCACGCCCGCCGACGTGTCCTCCGCCCCCGTCGCCTTCCCCGTCTGCGCGAGAACCCCTTCCCGCACCTGAGCATGCCGGTCCTGGCCCGCGTCCGGCTCCACGCCCGTAGCCGGTCGACGTGGCGGGCGTCGGCCCCTGGGCGTGAGGACCACAGCCACACCGGGCCCGGGTCCCGTCCGCCGGGCAGGCGCTCCACGGCCAGTCGGACCACGAGGCCGTGCAGGACGGGAAGTTCGGCGTTCTGGTCGGCGATCCAGGCCGAGCGACGGGTGAGCCGAGGGTGCAGGCGATCCTCTTCGTCCCGCGCGTCATCCGGTCCACCGGATTCGCACCCTTCGCGATCTCGGTCGCCCGCTGACCCCGACCGCTTCTCCGTCCCGTCGGCCCGGGGCGTCACCCCCTCCACCCGGCGTCGGCCGGCGCGTTGCGCCGCACGAGGCGGGCGTCAGGGAGCCTGGCGCTCCGGGTGGTTAGGGTGACCGGGGTGAGCGATGAAGCGGTCTCCTTGCGCCCGGTAGCCGAAACCGACCTCCCCGCCCTCGGCCGGCTGATCAACGACCCGGAAGCGACCGGTGAGTTCCAGTGGCACGGCTGGCGGGATCCCGAGCGGCTCCGCCGCCGCTGGGAGGAGCACGGGCTGCTCGGCGACGACCAGTGGATCTTCGCGGTCGCCCTCGGCGACGAGTTCTGCGGCTTCGTCGCCGCCGACCGGATGGGCCTGCTGCCCACCATGCCGTACTGGAACATCGGGATCCAGCTGGCCCCGCACGCACGCGGGCGCGGGATCGGAACCCAGGCCCAACGCCTCCTGGTGGACTACCTGTTCGCCTGCACACCGGTGATGCGCGTGGAAGCGGACACCGAGACCGGCAACCTCGCCGAGCAGCGTGCCCTGGAGAAGATCGGCTTCACCCGTGAGGGCGTCCATCGCGCCGTGACCTTCCGCGCCGGCGAATGGCGCGACTCCGCCATGTACGGCCTCCTGCGCACCGACCCCAGGCCGTAGCGTGACATCCCGGCCCGCGCCCCGGACTTCGCCGCTGCGAACGCGGGTCGACACGGCGCGGGACCTGATCCGCCGGCGCGGGCCGGCCGCCGTCTTCGTCGGCCGCTTCGTCGCCTTCTTCCGCCCGCTGGTGCCCTCGCTGGCCGGGATGTCCCGGATGCCGTACCGCCGGTTCCTGTTCCACAACGCCCTCGGCGGGCTCGCCTGGGGCGTCGGCTTCACCCTGCTGGTCTGGTACCTGCGACGGCACCGCTCACGGCGCCACGATCCCTCGGACGACAGCGACAGCGCCGCCGACACCGGCACCGGCACCCCGCGCCGATCACGTGCGACCGAGGGCCCGTCCCGCCGGACGGGCCCTCGATCGCACGGGCGCGGAGCGTCACGCGAAGCGGGAGCTGCGGACCGGGCCGGCGGAGCGGACGCGGTCGCGCGGGCCCGCGGCGGGCCAGCCGGCCGCGCGGGTGGCGAAGGCCGTGAGGGCGGCGTCCGGGTCGGGCGGGGTCCGGCCGTCGCCCTCCGGGGCGGTCGGAGCGGCGGCCAGGACCGCCTCGGCGAGTTCCTCGGCCGAACGCCGGTCGGGCCCGGCCTCCTGCGGTTCGCCGTCCTCACCGAACCGCAGGCCGGGCTCCCACGGGGCGTTCACGATCTGCCCCAGCAGGGTGGAGACGTCGGCCGTCACGGCGGGCGGGTCGGTCCAGCAGGTGGCGTGCTCGAAGAGCAACTGGCCCTCGGCCCGCTCGTGCAGCTGCGCCACCACGTCCGGATCGCACGCGTTCAGGTCGTACGCGACCACCAGCACGTCCGGCGCCTCCGGCCGGTACGGTGCCGCCGGCAGGCCGAGCAGCCGCGCCGCCGCCAGTCCGAGCGCCCGGCTGCCCCGGTCGGGCAGCAGGCCGACCGAGGCGGGCTCGCGGTCGGTGGCGGCCAGCACGGCGCGCAGGCGCTCCAGGCCGTAACGGCAGTGCTCGAAGTCGTCCTGCAGGTAGGCCCAGCGGCCGGTCATGCCCTGGTCGAACCCGTGCGGGGAGAGGGTGGTGAGCAGGCCGCCGGTGAGCACGTAGTGCCAGCCGCGCAGGTCCTGGCCGTCGGCCGGCGGCAGGGCCGCGGCCCGCTCCAGCATCCGCCCGACCCGCTGCGCCGGGCCGACCCAGACGCCCTCGGGGGCCGACAGCGCCTCGTACACCTCCCGGGCCAGGGAGATCCGGCCGGCCATCAGCGCGTTGTAGACCGTCAGGTACCGGTCCGGCCAGTCGCCGAGCCGGGCGTCGTGCTCCCGCAGCACGGCCAGCGCCTCGTCGTGCCGCTCGCAGCCCTCCAGCGCGGAGACCAGCTCCAGCAGCACCTTGCGCGGGCCGAGCGCCTGGGCGGCCTGCGGCTGGGGCTTGCGGCGGAACAGGCCGGTGCGCGCCGGGGCGGCGGGCGGGGCCTGGACCAGCCGCAGCGCCTCCCGCAGCGCGGGTACGGCCACCGCGTCGATGCCGCGCTCGACGCAGGCGTAGCCGTAGGCGTAGAGCCGGCCGGCCTCCCCGGGCCGGGCCGCCAGTGCTGTCGAAGCCTCCACCAAGTCCTCGAAACCGGCGCCTTCGGCCAGCTCGGCCACCAGCGGTGCGATGCCGGCGGGCGGGAGCCGGTCGGCCGCGGAGCGCAGCACCCGCATCGATCCCTGCGGGTCGCCGGACTCGAAGAGCTCCCAGGCTTCGGACAGTTCGGTGGTCATGTGTCTCCGGGGTCGGGAGGGGCAGGACCTGAGGATGATCCTCGACCGGCCACCGTCCGGGCAACCCGGTTTCCACCGGCGGCCCGGGTGGGGGAGCCCGCCACCTGCCGCCGTTACAAGTCCCCTTCCCGCATGGGCGGTTCGGCGGGCCATTCCTCGCCGTGGCGCCGTCGAGGCGCCGCAGCCCGCCGGCGTCCGCGCCGGCCAGGCGGGCCGTGCCGTCCGCCGCGGTGAAGACGGCCAGCGACCGCAGGCCCGTGCGGCCGGTGCCGCGCATCCGAGGCCCGGCCACCTCCCCGGTCACCGCGTCGACCCGGTCCACGCGGCCGTCGCTCAACCCGAGCAGCAGGGTCCGCCGCCCGTCTTCTCCGCGGCAGGAAGCCGCCGCGGACACCCGCAGCTCCATGGCTTGCGCCGCTTGCCCCAGGTGTCGGGACAGGCCCGCTCGCCGGTCACCAGGTCGACCTGGACCACCGTCCCGTGCAGCCCCCGGGACTCCTCCAGGGCCACCAGCACCGGCCGTTCACCGCCCGCGTCGAGGTGCATCCGGCACAGCGGGCCGCCGGTGAATCCCGCGTCGAGCGCGAACTCCCTTACCAGGGAACCGTCTTCGGCGTCGTACGCCGCGAAGCCCCGGACCGGGGCGAAGACCGGCCGGATGACCGCCGGATGACCGCCGGCCGGCCGCCGAGCTCGGCCCCGAGCAGCTGCCCGGCGCCGATCAACGGGTTGCGCCAGACCGTGAAAGGGGTCGCCCTGTGCATGACTTCCGAACCTCACTGTCCTCAAAGGGGGGCTGTCCGCAGGACGGCCCCGAAGCCGGCGCGACGCTACCAACCGGACCGACCGGCAACGGCCCTCGTCCCCGCCCCGGCGCCCGCCACACGTCGCGGCAGCCACCGCGCCCGTCCGGTGGCGGTCAGTCCTGGCCGGCGGCGAAGGGGCCCATGGCCCATCTCGCCTCCCGCTACGCCGAGTTGGTGGCCCGCGGCTTCGGCTGAGGGCGGCGGAGCCGCCCGGGCGGTCGTGGCGCATCAGCGCGTGCCCTCAGCCCGGCCGGAGCGGCGGGCGGGGGCACGCGCTGCGGGTGATCCGGGCTCAGGTGGTGCAGGTGGCACCGGCGGCGGGCAGGGCGAGGGTGGTCAGGCAGCGGTTCATGGCGTCCCGCACGCACGGGGAGAACAGGAACGTGCTGGAGTCGTCGCCCTCACGGCCGACCACGACGCTGCCGGGCAGCTGGGCCGCCATGGCCGCGCCCACGTCGAACGGGACGGGGGACTGGTGGGCGGACGGCACGACGGCCGCGCGAGCGGACGCTCGTCACTCCGGAAGTCCGGCGTCTGCCGGCTTCTGGGGCGGGAACGTCCCCGCGTCCACCGCGAGGCCTACGCCGCCCGTATCGACCACGGGCGTCGACCGGCTCGACTGGTCACTCGCGAGCGGGGGCGCCCGCACTGGATCCGCCGTTGGAAGGCCTGGGTGTGGATGCAACCGCGGAGATGGCCAATGGAGAAAGGGGCGTTGCAGGACATCTACAATGCCCGCAAACGCGTGCACGGCGGGGCCCGCCGAGCTGAGCGACCTCGAGCGGGTTCGGGAGCAACGGACGGGCCGAGGCCATGACCGACGATGAGGACGATGTGCTGACGCTCCGCGATTCCCCAGCTACGTGTCGGACCTGCTCAAGGGTCACCGAAGCAGTCGGGAGCTGTCGATGTGATGTCACGCCGGTGGGGGCATCATGCGAACCGGGCTGGTCGGCCGGGACGTTCTCAGTGGTGTCGGCGGCGTGACCAGGCCCATCAGCGGAATGCTGCACCACGTCGAGATCTGGGTTCCTGACCTCGACCGTGCCACCGCATCTTTCGGGTGGCTGTTGGAGGCCCTCGGATACACGTTGTTCCAGAGCTGGAGCGATGGGCGCAGTTGGCGCCTCGGGTCGACGTACCTCGTCTTCGAACAGTCGAGGGCTCTCACCGCCGACCGTCATGACCGTTGTCGGCCGGGGCTGAACCACCTGGCGTTCCACATCGACGGACCGGACACGGTGGAGGCGCTGGTCTCGGAAGCCCTCCAGCACGGCTGGTGTCTGATGTTTCCCGACCGTCACCCGCACGCCAGTGGCGAGCACGTCTATGCCGCCTATCTGGAGAACGACGACGGTTTCGAGGTCGAGCTCGTCGCGATCAGTGCGTCGGAGGCGGACTGATCGCGACGAAGGCGGGTTGAGTCCCCCGGGGAGCGTGGCTCAAGCGGAGCCGGCCGTACTGTCGCCGCTACCGGTGGGCTGCGGGCCGGCCGCTGGGACGATGTTGTAGCTGAGGTTCCAGGACATGGAGATGCGGACGGAGTCGTCGTGGAACTCGGGTACGGCGTGCTTGAGCCAGCCGGGGAACAGCACCAGTTCCCCGGGCGCGCAGCGCAGGCGGAAGTTGCGGCCCTCGCCGGCGAAGGTGATGCCGGGGTCGAAGTAGTCGATGTTCGCGCGGGGGTCGATGAGGTCCAGATCGCACGTGCCGGGTACTTCGACGTAGTAGATCGCCGCTATCGCGGTGTTGGGGTGGAAGTGGGCTTCGTGGTGGTCGCCCATGTTTGCGCCACGGCTGCGAGGTAGGCGCCATACAACTCTCGCTCGACGTCGGTCCGGCGAAGCGTTTCCTCCCGACGCCATCGGGATCGGTCCGCCAGGGAAGTGGCACCCACGGCCATGACTCCGCCAATGACAGTACCGACGATCGTCCCCCAGCCCACGTCTACAGGGTATGGGCCGTGCACGCGGAGCAACAGACGTCGGCATGCTGTCCTTGACGGACTGTCCGACGCCCGTACCGCGAACGCCGCGCTGCGTCCGTGTTGGTCGTGTCGGGGCTCGGTCGGCGGGAAGGCGGGCCCGGAGCTGGAGCTGTGGGTGAAGGCTGGCCCGGACCGGTTGGAGTGCCCGCAGTGCGTCAGCGACCGGGAGGTGGAGGAGCTGGGGCCGATGGTGCTGCCCGCCCCGGCCAAGCGTGAGCTGGTGGCCGCGCCGGTGTCCGTTCCGGGCGATCCGTGGTGGGAGGTACCGGTGTTCCACGCCAAGCTCTACCCGGGGCGGAAGCATCCGGGCATTGTGACAGCTGTGCTCTCCGCTCGGGATCTTGCTCTCCGCTGTGCCGTGGAGGGCGTCCGGGACGGCTTTGATGACGGCAGTGCCGGGTCGGGTGGCGAGTTCGGGGCTTACGTGTGACTTGCGTGTGTTGCCACGATGCGGAACAGGTCGAGGAGCAGCAGGATGTCGACTGCAATGCCTGCGATCAGCATGCGGCTCGTCGATCGGAGCAGGGCCGTGGCGCCGAGGATGATCCCGGTGACAAGGAGGGCGAGGGAGGTGGCGAGGATCAGGTAGTAGACGGAGTTCGGGGCGTCCTGGCTGGCGACCAGGCCGGCGCCGATGCTGGCGACGAGGAACTGGGGCAGGCCAAACAGCCAGACGGTGGCGGTCCTGCCGCTGGCAGGGCGGGGGCGCGGTGGCCTGGCCGGGGCGTACGGCGGGGGCTGGGACGGGGGGCCCGCGGGCATGGTTGGCATTGTGGGCCGGGCGGTGCTCAGGGCTGCTTGGAGAAGCTGCCCGAAGGCGGGGTCGTGGGAGATCTCGTCCACCAGGATGCTGCGGACGATGTCCGCCGCCCCGCCTCCTCCTCCCTCGGTGTCGAGCCGGAAGAGCGCGGCGGTGCCGAGCTGGGTGCGGCCGAGTCGCTCGCGCAGGAGCGCGGTCAGGTCCTCGCTTGGCACCCCCGGCGTTCTCGCGTAGGTGGCTGAGTTCACGAGTCCGTCGACTGCGGCTGCGGCCAACTCCCTTATGTCCAAAGCATATTCCCCCTCGTAGATGCCAACCGTGATGGTACGGATCGAGACTAGTGCGCACCAGTGGGCTCAGGTGTGGCGGGTCGGTGGTTCGCTGGTTGATCTTGTTGGCTGTCTGTGGGTTTGGTGGATGGTTGAGAATTCTGGACCGGTGGTTGGTCTGGTGGTTTGGGGCTGGGGGCCAGTTCCGTCGGGGTGTTCGGCTGGGTGTCTGGGGCGTTGGCCTGCGTAGTTGTGTGGTTGGTTGAGAAGTTCTGGATGGCCTGAGAAGCGGTGGGGTTTCTCGCAGTTGTGATGAGAGCCCTGTTTGTCTTCTTGGGGTTCGGGGCTTGTCAGAGGCCGGCGCGGTGTTTCAAGTCGTTGATCGTTGCTTGCCAGCTCTGTTGTGCGGTCGCGGGGATTTGGGATGTGACGGCTTCCATGGAGGTGACCGTGGCGGTGGGGCGGTACTGGAACTCGACCGACCAGGAGGAGTCTGTGAGGAGAGCGCGGAGCTCGTTGACGGCGCGGTCCGGCGCGGTGTGGTCCCTCAGGAGGACGAGTGCGCTGGGTGCGCTGTGGTCCGGGTCGGTGAACACCTGGCCGTCGGGGTTGATGAATAGTCCTTGGAGGGCGGCTTCGCGGTAGGGGTCTGGCCATAGGCTGGGATTTTTGGCGACTGCTTCGATTCCCTCTATGCGGACGTTGAAGGTTGCTCTGGCTGCTCGCTGTCCAACCGCGAGCCCGAGTGCGCGTTGCTCCGGTTCGTCGAGTTTGGTGATGTTGGCGGCGGTCAGCCGCTGCGTGAGGTCGCCGCTGTAGAAGCTCTCGCCGTCGAGGAGGCCGGAGATGAGGGGCTGTACCGCCCCCAGGAGCACGATGTGCAGCCTGGCCAGTGCCCATCGCGTCCAGATCAGTGCCCCGTGGACGGATGCCTCGACCACTTCGTCGGTGACGGTGTGGACGACCGCGCGTCCGTGTCCCGTGCCAAACCGGTTGCGCAGTTCACGCAGTTGGCTCGCCATTCGCCTTGCGGCGTCGGGGATCTGCCGCAGCGGGTCGTTGCCGGCCAGCTCCGGACCGATGGCATGCTCGACGGTCTTGTGAGCTGAGGTCAGTACCTGGAGGTAGTCCGCGTTGTCTCCACTGGGCTTCCCCGCCGCAGCGAGCGTTACCCGGGACACGGACTCGACCAGTTCCTTGGCGGAGCCGACAAGCAGTGGGCGGTCGTTGTCGGCGGCTGCCCGTCTGAGCCGGTTGTAGGCGTCGGTGATGGCGCCCCAGCTTTCCTCTCGTAGCCACTGCGCACGGGGGAGGGGTTCGTCGGTCAGTCTGTGAATCACAGGGCGATCATCTTCCCATCTGTGGTCGCCGGGGCCCGTCGCCGAGGACGCTGACCTGCTCGATGTGGGCCGCGTGGCGGTTGCGTCAGTAGCCGTCTGGTCAAAGGGTGGCGTTGGTGGTGCGGCGTCGGCGGCGAAGGTCGCGTTGGGCTTGGGCGCGGGCGCATTCCCGGGAGCAGTATTTGACGCCGGTGGTGCGGTGTTGGCCGTATTCGGCGCGGCCGCGCTGGCGTACGAAGTTGCGGCCGCAGTTCTCGTTGGCGCACCGGCGCACGGTGGCTTCCTCTACGAGGTGGTTGTACAGCTGAAGGAAGGCCACCGAGAGGATGGTGGGGTCGCGGTCGGCCAGGTTTCCCACTCCGATGCTGAACCGGCCCAGTGCCCTGTTCAGCACCTGCTCGAGTGCGTGGATGCGGCCGTCGATGAGGAGCTCACGCAGGTGATCGAGGGAATGCGGCCACGGCGTCTCGCTGACCTCCAGGTTCTCCGATTGGCTGTCGGCGAGGGCCTCTTCGGTGATCTCGGGCTCGACTAGGGCTTCGAGACCGCCTTCACGCTGGCAGGCGATCCAGGTGGCAACGGCGTCCTGAGCGGTCTCCAGGTAGATCCTGATGACGTCTTTGTGTACGGCGAAAGGGTAGGGCTGCTCGTCGCTGTCGGCTTCGGGAAGCTTCTGGAGCGCTTCCCAGATCTCCGGGGTGTCGATGTGGAGGTCCTCCCGGTCGGTGCCGAAGAGCGAACCGTAGGCCGTGAACAGCGCCGCCGTGCCTTCGAGGTCGTCGGCCCGGACCTCCATGAGCTCGCGCAGGTAGAAGTCGTCCGGCAGATAGACCAGTTCGCGGTCTTGGGGGACCGGAGTCCACAGTAGCCAGTCGCCCTTGATCCGGACGTCTTTGATACGGCGTGCGATCGGGGGGACGGGGATGACGGTGTCAGGCCAGAGCGTGGGACGAAAACGTGGGTCAACGTATGCCGACATGGCGTCAGCTTAGCGGGTAGCGTAGTAGTACGGAAGCGTCGGTTTTAGTACCACGGAAGTGTGTTGAGGGGGAGGGCCGCGTGGCCGACTGGACCCACCGCAAAGCGATCGGGGACCGGCACGAACAGCACGTCATGCACGAACTCGAACGCCGTGGCTGGACGGTCCACCCGTTCGGCCAGGGCACCTATCCGCCGGCGATCCAGGCCGCGCTGCGCCTCACCGACTCGCCCCTGCGGCAGCTGCCCGACATGATCGCCGCGCGGGGCATGCAGGTCGTCTGCATCGACGCCAAGACCTCGCTGGGCAGCGCGGACTCCCACCGCTTCTCCGTCTCTCGCAAAAGCCTGGTGGCGGGCCTCCAGTTCACAGCCATCAGCGTCTCGATCCCGCTGTACTACGTCTTCGGTGACCTGAGGGTCCTGACTCCCTCGGAGGTGGCGTTCTACAGCGGCTACGGGCACCATCACCCGGGCGGCTCCTACTACCTGGTGACCACCCAGCAGGCGCATGGTTTCGATGACGTCTTCGGCACGGGCGGGCTTCGGCAGGCGGGCTGACTGGTGGGGATCAGCGGAACGCGCAGATAGCCGGGTCATGCGGCCCTGGCGTACGACGGCAGGTCTTTCCTGCCGGTGCCGGAGTGTTCGCCGCGGCCGCCGGGCCGTCCGGTGGGGCCGGCTGGTGCAGGCTCGGGGCGGCGGACCGCAGGGAGGGGTTCAGTTTTCGGTTGGCGGTCGTTCGCGGGTTTGTCGTACCCGGTCGGGACAGTAGTTGTGGACGTGATGGCCCGTCGTGCCAGCGCTAATGGAGATCCATGCGCGCTGGCAGGGCGGGCCCTTTGACGTGGGCCCGCGTGGATGCTGCACGAAGGAGTACGCAGTGGGACCCGCATCTACCGGTCGTCCGGTTGCAGTCGTATCTTGCCGCCGTGGCGGTGCCGCATGACGCTGAGCGAGCTCTCCGCGACGGTGACGGCCGGCGGGGGTCTTTTGGCGGCCCTGTACTACCTGGGCCGTCGGGTGCTGAGGGGTCTGGAGGCCCTTCTGCTGGCCGTGGTTCCTGTCATCGCCGCGCTGAGCGAGGTGCGCCGGGCGTGGCGGGAGCCGGGCCGCCATGCCATCGAAGCGGCGGATGCGAGCGAGGAGGGCGAGCGGCGTGTTCTCCTCTGAGGCTTGGGCCCGGGTGCGTCTTCTGCACGAGGGCGGCATGCCGATCAAGCAGATCGCACACCGTGAGGGGATGGCGCCGAACACGGTGCGCCGCCTCGTCCGCGCGGCGGAAGCCCCCCGCTACCGGCGGTCGCCGCGCCCCCCGGTCTCGGCCCCGTTCGAGGCCCGGATCCTGCGCCTGCTGAAGGAGCAGCCCTCCCGGTCTGCTGCGGAGATCGGCCGCCGGATCAGGTGGCCGGCGTCGCAGAGCCTGCTGCGGGCCGAGGTGGCGCGCTTGCGTCCTTTGGTGACGGTGCCGGTACTGCGACAGCGTCTCGTGCCAGAACTGGCGCCGGGCTGGGCGGAGTGCGGTCTGTGGCTGCCCGAGGGCCCGGTAGAGGTGGGGGCCGGGCAGCGGCGCCGCTGCCCGGTCGTGCTGATGGTCGCCGGGGACTCCGGCCGGCTGGCAGCCCGGGCAGCGGTGTCATCGAAGCTGTCGGACGTGTGGGCCGCTCAGCATCACCTTCTCCATGAGTGGGGCGGCGTGCCGCACACGGTGCGCTGGGATCCCCAGGGCATCGATGTGCCGTCATGGAGCTGGGACGAGGGAACTGGCTGGTCCACTTACCGGATGCAGGCCGAGCTGGGCAGCACCACGGTCGAGTTCGTCGACGAGGGAACCACCGTGTCGAACCTGCTGGCGACCGCCCGTCGGTATCTCACGGCGGCCTGCCCACCGGATCGTTCTTTCACATCGCCGGAGGACCTTGCCGCCGCCCTGCACACGTGGCAGGAGGACTTCCACAGATCTTGGGATCCTGACCGGACAGCGCGCTGGGCCGCTGAGCGCTCTGCCCTGTTCGGGGGTCCTTCAGCTGCCCATCCGCTGCTCCAGCCGCCTCCGGACAGCCACCGTACCCGGGTGCAGCCGGACTCCGCCGGGTACGTGCGAGCCGCAGGCAACGACTACCTGGTGGGCGAATGGGGAGCACGGCGCCGGCTCACCGTGAAGGTCACCGACGTCGAGGTGGTGATCTGCAGTGGCGGCTACCACGCCGGTGGTTTCCACACCGTCGTCTATGCCCGCTCCTGGGCCCAGAGGATGCAGGTCACGGTTCCGCTGCGCCATGAGCTGATAGAGCCCAGCAGCGGCGTGCGGAGGGAAGTGGACGGTCCCTGAACACGGACCGGGCAGGCCTGGGGTTAGTGGGTGTGGTGGCGGGTCCAGGTGGTGAGGAGGTCACCGGGTAGTGGGGTGAGGCGGGGCAGGCCGAGCGCGGCTGCCGTGGTGTTGAGGAATGCGCGTACGGCCGGGTGGGGGCGGCCGTGGCGGGGTGCGGGGAACAGGGCGGTGGTGGCCAGGTTCCGGGCGAGGGTGACGGTTTCGGGGTAGGTGACGGCGTCACGGGCCAGGAGTGTCCAGGAGCCGGTCACGGGCTTCACGTCGGGGTTGGTGGCCTGGAGGAGGCGTCGGCGGTGCTGCCAGCGGGCGGTGAGGGTGGCGTGGGTGCAGTGGTCGTGCCAGCGGGTGGTGACCGCGGTGGCCCAGGTCCACGCGTCCGCGGTGTCTGTGCGCCGGTGTAGGCGCTGGTGGCCCGTGTGGGCGCGGGTGAGTTCGGGGAGCACGGCGGTACTGAGGCTGTGGTGCGGGCCGGCGGCCCAGCGGTGGTGGCGCGGACACAGCCGTGTGTGGTCGGGCAGGTAGGCCAGGGCCCGGTTGGTGGTGCCGTGGGTGCGGCGCAGGGTGCAGGTGGGGCAGGCCCGCGCGGGAGCCTCGTGGGCCCCGAGCCCGCGCCAGGCGGCGTGGCCGCCTGTGCGGCCGGGGCGGGCGGTGACTGGGGGGGAGGGCGTTCAGGCGGGGCAGGGCGCGGGTGAGGTGGTGGTGGGGGACGCGGGTGAACACGGCGAGGTGGTGCTGCGCCGTGTGGTCGAGGTGGATCTCGGATCCTCCTGGCGTGTGGCCGGGGCGGCCGGTGGTGGTGATGTTCAGGCCGTCCAGGAGGTAGGGCGGGGGCAGGTGGTGGGCCTGGGCGAGGCGGGAAAGCCAGGAGGCGGTGCTCTCCGACGGCAGGGGCCGGACGTCCTGGGTGGTGGGCACGGGGGCCGGCAGCGCGGGGTGCGCTGCCCGGCCCGGGTGGGCGCCGCTCACCTCGGGCCGGGCGGTCGGCGTCGGGCCCGGTGGGTGGGGCGGTGGTGTTCTTCGGCGAGGTGGTCGAGGGTGATCGCGTCCAGGGAGGTCTTGGTGATCTTCTCGGTGCCGTCGACGATGGCGGTGATCGCGGCTTCGCGGATGAGGCGGGAGAGGCTGCCGATCCGGCCGGCGGTCCGCTCGTGCAGGTAGGGGGCCAGGCGCCGCAGGGAGCCGGGGCGGTGGGCGGTGAGGTCGAGGGCGTTCTCGAACGCGGCCACGGTGGAACGGAACGGCGTCTGGGGGCCGTGGCGGGCGGGCAGGGGGTCGCAGTCGACCAGCGAGGCGCGCCCGGCGAGCTGGGCGCCGCGCACGCCGGAGAACAGCGGGGTGTCGGTGACGTCGACGCCGGCGTACACGAACGTCGCGGGTAGCCGTTCGGAGAGGTCTTTGAGGAAGTCGGCGGCCTCGGCGCCGCCTGTGGTGCGGGGGTTGAGGCGGTGGATCTCGTCCACGAGGACCAGGCTCACCCCCAGGCTGGTGTACATGCTGCAGACGGTCGCGGTGAGCAGGGCCTGGGTCATGCGCGGGCCGACCGGCAGGCCGACGAAGCGGGCGAACTCGGCAGCCAGGCTCTTGGCGCTCGCGCCGGGCGGCACCAGGATGTACGCGACCGGCGCCCGCCCGGGGACGGGACTGTGGGACAGGGACCGCTGGTGCAGCTCGTAGGTGCGCCCGACTTCCTGCAGGGCGGTGCTCTTGCCGGTGGTGGGCGGCCCGGTGACGATCAGTCCGGGGCGGGCGGTGCCGTCCTGGTGGCGCCCGAGCAGTGTGAGGGTGCGCACGCTGGCGGTGATCTTGTCGAGGGCCGGGGTGCGTACGACGACGAACCGGGAGTGGTAGGCCAGCCGCTGGGCGGCGCTGCGCCGGGGTCCCTCGGGTGAGGGCGGTGCGGGTCGTTTGCGGTCGACGAAGCGCCGCCATTCCTCCCAGGTGGTGGGCGTCGCGCTCCCGGCCTGGGCCGCGGGCTGACGGGCGGTCGGGGTCACCACTGCTGCGCCTCCTCGGCCGCGTCGAACAGCCCGAAGCCGGCGTCCCCCGCATCCGCGTCGTCCAGACCGTCCTCGTCGTCCCAGCCGGGCCCGGCGTCGTCGAGACCGTCCTCGTCGTCCTCACCGCCCGGGGCCGGACTTCCCGGGGTTGGCACCGGCGTGGGCCACGGTGCGGCGGCGCCGAACAGTGTCGCGGAGGCCTCGTCTTCCCCGGCCGCCGTCCCGGCCCGTGCGACGCCGGCCCGCCGTGGCCGCGGAACGTCATGCCCGCGACCCTCTCGCTGCTGCCCGGGGCCGGCGTTTCCCGCACCGGCGGTCCGCTTCCGCTGTCTCGTTTCACCGCGCCTGGTTGCCTGTCCGTCCGGGTCCTCCACGGTGTCGGGCCCGGTGGGCCCGTCGGTGTCGTGGGGGAGGGCGGCGGGTGCGTGGCGGGTGATCAGGGCGTGTTCGCGGGGGTGGGCGGTGCCGCCTCGGGCGCGGCGCAGGAGGTCGTCGAGGGCCCTCGCGAGGTCGGCTTCGTGCCGGTCGCGGTCCCCGCGTCGGGCGACGGTGTCCTTGAGGTGCTGCCACAGCTGGTCGCCGAAGGGCTGGTGGACGTGGTCGGCGTGGATCCACGGGATGGGCGTGAAGCCGCCGTCGCCGAGGCGGACCCAGATCCGGCGGGCGTCGTGGGGGTTGTGGTGGACCTCCCACCGGCCCTGCTGCGCTGTGACGCCGGAGGGCTGGCCGCGGTAGTCGGTGAGCGCGGGGTGGTCGTAGGTGCGGTGGTTCAGGCGGATGCCGCGCTCGGTGATCGGTTTCCAGACCACGGGCAGCAGTTCGATGTAGTCGTCGCCGCTCAGGGGGAGCGGCACGTGCCCGGTGGCGCCGAGCATGGCGCCCCACATCTCGTTCGGGGTCAGGGCGGTGGCGGGCATCGAGGGGTGGCGCAGTCCCTCGGTGGGCCGGTTCTGCCACTCGGTGGTGATCCACTGGTCGAGCATGTCCTGCAACTGGACGACGCTCCACACGGCCTCGCGCTGGCTGTCGGATCCTCGGCGCAGGACGTTGGCGCCGGTGTGGCCGGCGACGTGCTGGCAGAACAGGGTGTTGACGGACCCGAAGGCACGCTCGACGTGGCCCTTGGCGCTGGGGCGCCTCGGCGGGGTGGGCTGCACGCTGATGCCCAGGCTCTCGCAGGCGGCCAGGAACGCCGCGGACAGGAAGATCCGGCCGCGGTCGACGACCACGGTCTCCGGCACCACCACCGGGCGGCCAGCGGCGGCCGCCAGGCGCGGGTCAGCGTCCAGGAGGTCCTCGTACGGCACGGGCGCGCGCGACATCGCCAGCGCGTCGGGCCAGGCGGGGCGCAGCGGGTGCGGGACGGCCATCTCGGCGAGCAGCAGCGCCGCGTCGACGGCCTTGGTGCTCGCCGGGCGCAGGACGGCGGCCAGGATGGAGCGGGTGGCGACGTCCAGCGCGATGGTCAGCTCCGGGCGGCCGGTGGTGCCGTCGGCGAAGACGGCCATGACGTCCAGGCGGGTGGAGTCGAGCATGACCTGCTCGCCCGGCCGCAGCGCCACCGCCGGCGTGAACGGCCGCCCCGGTGAGGCGGTGGCGGTGCGCGCGGGCCGGCCGGGCAGTTCAGCGGGGTCGGCCAGCGCCTTCACCAGCCGGTAGAACGTCGCCTGCGCCGGCAGCTTCACCGCCCCCACTCCGTACCGCTCGTCCAGCACCTGACGAGTGAGCTGCATCAACCCCTTCACCGTGCCCTTGGAACGGCCGCGCTGGCGCCGCAGCGCCTCCAGCACTGCAGCGACGACCTTCTCGTCGGCGCGCCCGGTGCGGCTGACCGGCTTGGTGGTGCGGTGGTCGACCAGCCCCCACAGCCCCTGTCGCCGATAGTTCAACCGCATCCGCTGCACCGTGCTGACAGCGACGCGTTCCCACCCCAGCGCGGTGAGCTCGTCGGCCTTGGCCTGCTCCCGCTCGGCGAGCGTGCGCGAGAGCGGGTCGTACTGAGGCCGCGGCACCCCCGCCGCGCCCTCCCCACCGACGAGCCCGAACTCCACTTCCTGGATGTGCCGCTGCCAGGCCAGCGCCTTCTCCTGCTCGCGCACCGGCACCGTCTGGAACAGCCCCCACTGCGGTACCCCCGCCTGCGGCCGCGCGCCGGTCACCGCGAAGTCCGGCGCCGCCACCAGGTGCCCGGCCAGCACGGTTGCGACCTCGCCCCGCTCGCCAGCCAGGCGCACCAGCTGCCCCTCCACCCCGACCACCTGCCAGGCACGCCCGTCGAAGACGACGTGCGCGCCCACCGCCAGCACCCGCCGGCCCGACCCGCCACTCACGCCGCCACCCCCCGACCCACCACGGTCCCGGCGTCCAACGGCCGCTCCTCCAACGCCGCGGACAGAGCACCGGACCACAACAGATGGAAGACCATCGGCCCCGCCCGCAACGGCACACCCACCGCCGCGACCCCCTCCGCCAACGCCCTCGGCCGCGCGAACGCGGCCAGCACCGCCTCACGCAGCACCCCGTCAGCCCCGAACCGGGGATGCCGGTACCCGGCCAGCCACCGCACATTCGCCGCCACCACCGGCGACGGCGGCTCCAACCGCCGATACACCCACCCCACCCCCTCACACACCTGAGCCAGCACCCGCGCAGCCCGCTGCGCCGCCGGCCCGCCCGGGCCAGGGACGGCAGGACAGTCGGCCAGCAGCGCCCCGCCGCCCGCGTAGCGGGCGAACAGCTGCGGCACCCAGGAACGCACCGTGCCGTCGTCCTCGCGCCACAGCAGCCGCACCGGCCGCCCCGCCAGACCGGTCACCGAACGCTCGCGGTCCAGCAGCATCAACTGCATCCGCATCGCCATCGACCCGTGCGCCACCAGCCGCCCCGTCGTCGAGGACCACCACCACCCCGGACCCCAGCTGCGCCCCGGCACCACGGGGAACGCCGCAACCGGCCCCAACTCCTCGAAGCGCACCTGCCCGGCCGCCCGCCCCAGGCGCTGCTGGACCACCTCGCCGGCGACCGTGACGAAGCACGCCTCCACCCTTGCCGCGTCCACCAAACCCACCCCTCACCGCAGAGACCTGCCGCCAGGCAGTCAAGTCCGTTGAGAATCCGGCAGATAGGAGAACGGACACCGTTCACTCCAACGAGTGCTGCACGCCAGGTTCTACCCGGCGAGGGGCCGCAGGGTGTGACCTGTTGGCTTCTGTGGGCGTGAAATGGCCTCATAGGCCTAGTTGTCTGGACCTTTGGTTGGACCTGTTGACGCGTCCTGCGGGTCGGGGGCCGGGCTGTTCTGATGACTATGTGTGATGGTTGGCGAGGTCGGGGGTCGGGTCGGCTCACTCGAGGGCCGGTGGGGCATTGTTGGATGTGGATTCGGGGGTTAATTCCACCGAGAATTCCGTTGAATTGTTTCGGCGGATTGGTTGCCCGCAGTAGTCTGAATTCGGGCCGGAATTGCGGGGTAGGGGTGGCGGCGGGGGTTGGTGTTCGGTTTGGTGGTCCGGGCTGGGTGCCGCCGTCCCGGGCCTGCCGTCCGAGTCGTTCCGGCCTGCTACGCCTGGCCGGCCGCCGTCCTCGATGGATGGCTGGGTGGCTGTCAGGCCACCCTGGCCGCTGTCCTGGTCGGCCGCCAGGCCGTCCCGCTGCGCCCTGGCCGTCGATGGTTTGGGTTGGTTGGTCAGGGGTGTTGGTGGGGCGTGGGGTGGAGGTGGATGGGGAGGTCGGGGTGGTCGCGCCAGGGGGTGGCGAGGGCTTGGAGGGCTGCCCACGTGGCGCGGGCGGCTGCGTCTGGCTGGTCTTGGCCGAGGTGGTGCCACAGCGCCTGGTAGAGGTGCCGGGAGGTGGCGAAGACCGCGTTCACGGCGTTGCTGACGACGGCGCGCTGCTCGTCCCGTAGTGGGTGCGGCGTACCCGGGATACGGATGATGGGGCCGAGGGCGGCGTAGGCCCGGCCGTCGATGAAGTTG
Source organism: Kitasatospora xanthocidica (assembly GCF_014656195.1). Lineage (GTDB taxonomy): Bacteria > Actinomycetota > Actinomycetes > Streptomycetales > Streptomycetaceae > Kitasatospora > Kitasatospora xanthocidica. The sequence continues at coordinate 126,669 of NZ_BNBY01000024.1, forward strand.
TGCAGGTCTCTCAGCTGCTGCTGTGTCGGCAGCGACGGCTCGGGTATGGCGGGAGAGGTCATCAGGGCACGTTACCGGCCTCCCCGGGCCCGCTGCCGCCTGCCCGCGTCGCCCGGTGCGGCGCTCCGCTGCCGGGCCTGGCAGCCGTCCTGGTCGGCCGCCAGGCCGTCCCGCTGCGCCTGTCCCGGCCGCCGGCGGCCCGTCCGTGCCCGTCTCGGCCGTCCGGGGCGCTGTGCCTGTGCCCCCGTCCTGGCCGTCCGGTGCCGCCCCGCTGCGCCCCGCCCTGGCCGCCGTCGTGGCCGCCGTCCAGGTCCGGTGTTCGGTTTGGTGTCGCCACTCCGGGAATTGCTCGGGTGACGCTGGACGGGATTTCTTGGGCGGCCTGGAAGGGCGGTCGCCGTGTCGGATTCAGGGGCCGTAGGCCCCTTTCTGAGATGCCCGAATTCGATTCCCAGCCGCTGCGCCCCGAAAGGGTTCCGGATTTTCCCCAGAAAGGGAGCGTAAGGGAATTCGGATTCCCGCCGTGAGCGCGGCCGGGTAGAGCGGTGATGGGCGGTCGCCGTGAGGTTGCCTGTTCGCCGCTGGCGCCCTCCGGGGAACCGGTAGGATAGGGCTATGTGGCAGCCGGCGAAACGCTCCCGGATTCGCTTCGGATTCCGGTTCGGAGTCTGCGGTTGAGGGCCCGCCAGGGACCGCCGTTCGGGGCGTCCGTGAGGGCCCGCCACCGGGGCCGGGGAGACCGAAGCCGGACCGGTGGCCCGGAGGTTGCTCCCGAGGGCCGCAGGCCCCGCCCCAGGGGCGCCGGATGGGCCGCCAGCCCAGCAACCAGGCGGCGGACCGGCCACCGGCCGGGACCGGGGGAGGGCCCCCAGGGGTGGGGTTGTGACTGATACCGGAAGTCCGCGACACATCGTCAACGCCGAGGGCCGCAGGCCCCGGCCGGCACCCCGCCCGCCCGGAGGGATGGGCTACTACCCGAATTCCGCGTCACATCGTCAACGCTCACCCCGGGCGCAGCCCGGGAAACCCTGCCAGCCAATCGGGCCCGTAGGGCCGTGAAAACATCGGCCCAACAAGACCGGAATGCCGACCGATTGACGGGCCGTAGGCCCGGGGAAAAGCCATCGGAAAGGCGGAGTGCAGCGACGCCCAAGCCCCGCTACCAACCACCCGAGCAAGCCCGCTAATTCGCCGCAGGCGAATTCCCCCAACCACCCACCACCCGCCGAGGCGCAGCCGAGGCCACGCCACGCATGGTGACGGCGTAGCCGGCACTCCCCGGCTGACGCCGCGTCAGCGGCGCCCCGGCCGCCA
>NZ_BNBY01000025.1 GCF_014656195.1 Kitasatospora xanthocidica
CCACGCCGCGTCCGTCAACTCACCTCGACCTGCCACGAGATCAATTATCAGACAGGCCTTAGTCAGGAGCCGTCCTGGGCGCCCGGCGCCCCGGCCTCCGAGATCAGGGACCGAAGCTCTCCAGGTGTCGGCCACGGAGCGCGGCGATGGATCATCCGGTGGCAGTTCGCACAGATCAGAGCCAGGTCCGAGAGCTTCGTCCGGCCCTCTCCCGCCGCATGCAGGGGGACTACGTGGTGGCACTCGATGTACCCCGTGCCGCGGTCGCCGTAGGTCCGCTGGAAGTCGAAGCCGCAGGCCTCGCAGGCGAGGCGCCGTCCGTGCCGCACCACTGATTCGATCTTTTGGCGCCGCAGCTTGGGGTTCCTCTCCCGGGCGAGGTGCTGGCGCAGCAGGAGACGGCCTTCCGGCGCGTCGAAGTCCTCCAGGTCTTCATCTGCGACGGCCGGTGCCTGCAGGCCACCAGTGAGGACGCCGGCCCGGATCAGCTGGGCAGCCGCAGCCATCTCGACCGGGCTTGCCAGGAACTCCTGCAGGACGGCGCGGTCTGTAGCGCCGCCGTTGGTGGGCTTGCCCTGGTAGTCCGGATGGCGCGTAGCGATGTCGAAGGTCTTGCGTGCGACCCCGTTGGCGTTGCGGAAGGTGTCGTTCCTTGACGAGGCGTCGTGGATCGGGAGGAGCCGGAGCAGGCCGGATAGCTCGACGACGCGGGGGTCGGTCGCGGCCAGCCCCCTCCAGCCGTTGTCTGCCGTGATAGCGCACGCCAGGACGACCTCATCCCACGCCCAGTCGGGATTGCGGAGCGACTTGACCGTGAAACCGAGCTGCTCCAGCCAGACGACGGCCTCCCCGGTACCGCCGTGGAACTCCGTCGGCCGCAGCGCCCTGCCGTACTCGTACTGGTGGGCCACGCCGGCGATGGCCTTCGAGTCGTACTCCCTGCCCTCGTGTACGAGCAGGTAGTTGCGGGCCTGGGCGAACCCGTACTCGGCGAGGAAGGCGTCCTGGCCGACACGGTCGTACTCGTCTACCGCACTGAGCACCGATTCGCGGCTGATCACTCCCTTAAGCATGCTCTCCAGCATAGGACTTGGCGCAACTCGGAGGTCAGGCCCGGGACCGGCGGTACGGTGCAGGGAGGCCAGGACTGCTGCGCCGACTGCCTTGCAGCTGGTGGGCCGGTACGCGCCGAGGGCGGGGCCCGGCTGGTCTGACACTGTTGGTAAATAGCCAGACCCCGACCGTGACGTCGGTCTTCTCCACCTGGTTGTGGGTGGTGAGGACCGACGTTGCGCTTGGGGAGGGTATCGGTGTCGTTGCGGGAGAGCGGGCTGGGTGAGATCCCGGCGGAGACTGTGCGGGTGGCTCGGGCGGTGTGTTCGGAGGGCACGTTGGCGATGAGGCTGCGCGACGAGTTCGGGGAGGTCTTCTCCGGTGACGCGTTCGCGGCTCTCTTCCCCCGCCGGGGCCGACCTGCGGTGTCACCGGGCGTGTTGGCGCTGGTCACGGTGCTGCAGTTCGCTGAAGGGCTGTCGGACCGGCAGGCCGCCGAAGCGGTCCGGGTGAGGATCGACTGGAAATACGCGCTGGGGCTGGAGCTGACGGCCACCGGTTTCGACTTCTCGGTGCTCAGCGAGTTCCGTGCCCGCCTGGTGGAAGGGCGGATGGCTGATGAGATCTTCGAGCGGGTGCTCCGGGCTGCCAGGGAACGTGGTCTGTTGAAGACAGCAGGGCGGGCGCGGACCGACTCCACCAAGGTGCTGGCGGCGGTCCGGGCGGTCAACCGCCTGGAGATGCTCGGAGAGACGCTGCGGGCGGCCTTGAACGCGCTCGCTGAGGCGGTCCCCGAGTGGCTGGCCACTCAGGCCGTCCCGGAGTGGTCCGACCGGTACGGCCATCGGGTGGAGGAGTCCAGGCTGCCCCGAAGCGCGGCCAAGCGCGGGGAGTGGGCACTGCGGGCCGGCGTCGACGGGATACGCCTGCTGGAAGCGGTCTTCTCGCCATGGGCGCCGACTGAGGCCCGTTCGCTGGAGGCGGTGGAGCTCCTGCGGCAGATCTGGGTACAGAACTACCAAGTCCTTGACAGGCAGGTGTCGTTGAGGGATGCGAAGAACGTTCCCCCAGGCCGGTTACGCCCGTTCTCCCCATACGACCCGCACGCCCGCGCCGGCAACAAGCGGGGCAGCACATGGACCGGCTACGCAGTGCAGCTGACCGAGACGTGCGAGCCGGACGCCCCGAATCTGATCACCCACGTTGCCACCACCGGCGCATCGGTGAGCGACATGAGGATGACTGACGTCATCCGCGCTGACCTGCGATCCCGCGACCGGCTGCCCGCTGTGCACCTGGTCGATGCGAACTATGTGGACGCCCAGCGTCTGGCGGCCTGCCGCCAATCCGACTTCAAGCTGGTGGGGCCGATCCAGAAGAACAAGGCCACCCAGTCCTCCAGCAGGTTCACCACCGAGGCGTTCACGGTGGATTGGGAAGCCAGGAGCGTGACCTGCCCCAACGGCCAGGTCTCCGAGCAGTGGTATTCCCGAGCCTCTTCCCGTGGTATCCCGGTGATCCGAATCCGGTTTCCCTCCTCCGTCTGCCAGCCTTGCCCCGACGTCCAGACCTGTGCGCCCTCGAAGGCCGGCCGAGGCCGGGAGATCACGCTGCGCGAGAAGGACGCGCACGACGCCATCCAGAAGAACCGTGCTGATCAGCAAGATCCCGATTGGCAGCGTATCTACCAGCACCGCCAGGGAATCGAGGCAACCATCTCGCAGGGCGTTCGAGCATTCGGCCTGCGCCGATCCCGCTACCGCGGGCAACCGAAGACCAGCCTCCAGCACCTCTACACCGCCACCGCCATGAACCTCACCCGACTCGACGCCTGGATCACCGGCACACCACGCGCCGGAACCCGCGGCTCCCGCTTCGAACGACTGTGTCCCGCCGCTTGAGAACGGCGGGACACAGTCAAACCCAGCTATTTACCAACAGTGTCTGGTCTGCCGGGCCCCGCCCTCGGGTGTCAGCAAGGTCGGCTCGACCGGCCCGACCGCTTCGTTCTCAGGGAGCGTGCTTCTCGTAGGTGAGGTTCCACTGCTGGTTGGCCTGCGGCGCGGGGCAGTCCCAGATGCCGAGGCGGGTTCCCGGTTCGGTGTGCCATCCGGGCAGTTCGAGGCAGCGGCCGCCGGGGTTGTCCGCGGTGACGGTGGCGGGCAGGTAGATCCGGCCGTCGGGGCGAACCGCCCACTTCTGGCCGGTGTTGCCGACGCAGCGGGAGAGCATCAGGCCGGTGCCGTTGGCGAGGGTGTTGCCCTTGGTAGACACGCACCAGCTGCCGGAGCGGATGGTGCCGTCGATGGCGAAGTTGAACCGCTGGTTGACGGTTTGCCAGCAGCCGTAGACGGCGACGTCGGTGCCTTCGTTGGGGCCGCCGATGGAGTCCATGCACTGCCCGTCCGCCAGCTTGGGGTGGACGGTGACGCTGGAGTCGGAGTAGCCGGCGAAGGCCCAGTGGTCGAAGCTGTCGACCTTGCCCTTGACGCCGGTGCCGCTCTTGCCGGGGAAGATGGCGATCGCGTTGGTGTTGTCCATGACCCACAGGTCGGGTGTGCCGTCGTTGTTGAGGTCGCCGGCGCCGATGCGGGGGTAGTCGGACGCCTTCACCGGCAGCCCGACGGTGAGCTTGATTCCCTGGTCGGGCTTGGTGAGGGCGGTGTAGTCGACGGTCCCGTCGGGCTTCCAGCCCAGCGGGTAGGCGTAGACGTCGCCGGTGACGCGGTTGCGTGCCCAGACGGTGGCCTGGCTGGTGGGGTCGGTGGTGCCGGGGACGACGGTGGTCCCGTTGGCCGCGCCCGGGTTGATCAGCTCCAGGTCGGCCCAGCTGCCGGAGGCTGCGGGCAGGTAGGTGGCGGCGTCGAGGGCGTCGGCGAGGCCGTTGGGCTGGAAGAGGTAGAGGTTGTTGTTCTCCAGGGAGAGGATGGAGGTCTGGGTCATGATGACCTTGCGGTTCGCGTTGCCCGGGTCGCCGCCGACCGCCTCGCCGTCGGGCGTGCCGATCGCGAGGACCTGCGAGGCGCTGCTCCAGTTGGCCTGGTTGTAGCCGGGGCAGGCCGCGCCGGTTACGTAGGTTGTGCAGGCGGGGCGGTTGAGGGCGACGGGGGTGAGGGTGTCGAAGCGCCCGGTGCCATTGTTGGGGATCAGGTACAGGGCCTCGCGGAGCTTGGACGTGGTGTCCTTGTTGTAGTGCGCGAGGACCTCGTCGACGGCCTGACCGACATCGAAAGTGCCGTGGTGGCTGATCTGGTAGTCGGCCCACGTGGTGCCGTACGTGCCATTGTTGGGGGCCGCGGCGGCGGGGGCGGCCAGCGATGTGGTCGGGTCGGTGGTGCCGCCGATGACGCGCAGGTCGCCGTTCTTGTCGACGGTGACCATGTCGGGCTTCTGGTCGTTGTCGACGTCGCCGAACAGCGGCTGGGTGTCGGGCTTCCAGGGGACGTAGAAGTTGTAGACGGCCGCCTGGCTGTAGTTGCCTGCGTTGTCCATGGCCCAGGCGTACAGGGTGTTGGTGCCCCAGTCCTTGGGCTTGTACGTGTAGGGCTGGCCGGGGGCGAGGGTGCCGCCCTGGCCGCACTTCCAGCCGACGACCGGGGTCGGGTCATTGCTCACCCGCACGCACGCGACGCCGGAGGCCTGCAGGCCGGCGCCGGGGGCGGGGTCCTCGGCGTTGATGGTGAAGGTGCCCTGGTCGTTGACGTACTTGGCCGGGTTGGGGTTCGGTGTGCCCGACGGCGGGAAGTCGGTGGAGCTGATACTGAGGCGCGGGTTGGTCTTGTCGACGCGGAAGTAGCACCAGGCACTGCTGGGCGAGGTGAGCGTCTCGTCGGTGGCGCGGGCGAGCCAGCCGTACTGGTGGCCATCCGACAGCGAACCCACGCCCGAGGTCGGGCCCGGATCGTTGTAGCTTCCACCCCACCCACCGGGAACCGCGCTGAAGTTGGGGTCGTTGTCGTCCCACATCTGGTAGCCGGTGTAGAGGTTCTGGCCCGTGGGCGACCAACTGTTGGCGGTCAGGTAGATGTCCTGGTTGTTGCCGACCCAGCCGGGGTTGTCCCAGGGGTTGGCGCCGCCGCTGGTGCACTCGGCCGTGCTGTTGTTGCTCGCGAACCCAGGGGCGGGACTGGTGCGCGGGTACCAGATGGTGGGTGTGATGTCGTAGGTGGTGGTGATGGAGGGATTGTTCGCCAGGTAGTGGCGGAAGTCCATGTTCCACTCGGAGGTCTGCGGTGCGATGCCGACCGTCCAGACCTGCCACTTCTCCGCGGCGGCGCGCTTCATGGTGTCGGTCACGTCGATGGCCAGCGGGCCGGTGCCCTTGAGCATCTGCCCGTTGACGGGGGTGCACCCGTTCATGACGAGGTTTCCGTTGTCACCACAGGGCTGCACGTACCAGTTGGTGTCGAGGCCGATCGTCTTGTCTGAGGGTGTGGAGTAGATGACGAACGGCGTGTCGGTCGCCATGTTGGAAGCGCTGGTGACCTGCCCGTTGAAGGTGGCTCCGAGGATGGTCGGGGCGGAGTAGGCACCCTGGGGGATCGTGTAGATGGCCGGGTTGATGCCGAACTGGAAGTACGCGCGCTGGCGCCCTTCCTGACCGCAGTCGAGGCTGGGATCCTTGCTGTGGAAGCCGCAGTAGCCGGTGGCGACGTTGGACTTCAGGTTGTAGTTCTTGGCCTCCTTGTGGTTCTCCTGGACCTCGACGGAGCCCTGCGTGTAGCTGGTGGCCGCGACGAAGGAGGGGTCGAGGAACCACGGCCCGTCGCCTGATCCCAGCGCGTCCTGGTTCGGCGTCAGCTCGATGGCCGAAGGGGTGACCTTGGTGGCGATGGCCGCGATGTTCGCACCGTCACCCGGCTCCTCGGTGGTCGACGGGATCCCGGTCGGCCCCGCCGTGGGCGCCGGGGCCGGATCGGCGGCGAGCGCCGCGCGCTGCTCCGACCGGGAGGCACGGGTCGCGGCCACGGGCGGGTTCGCGGGCTTGCTGGAGTCCCACTGCAGGGGCGCCGGGGCGCGGAAGCGGGTCGTGCCCTTGTCGTCCTTGACACTGAGCGCACCCGACTGGTCGGCGGCGACCGACAGACCCTGCGCGGAGACCGGGAAGGTCAGCGACTTGAGTGCCGCGCTCTCTGCGGCGGCCTTGGTCCGTACGACGATGACGTCCCGCCAGCCGCCCTGGGGCAGCGCGGTCAGCTGCAGGTCCACCCCGGGAAGGACGTCGGCGTAGGTGGCGTTGGCACCGGCCACGGACGGCTTCGGCAGCGGGAACGGTGCGTTCACCGCCAGGCTCTTGCCGTCGTCGGTGGTCACGGTGGCCATCGGGCCCGCACCGCCGCCCGAGAACGTCAGCCCGGTCGTGGCCACCGCCGGGCTGAGCGTGCCGTTGCCGTTGGCCCGCAGCGTCGGGTCGATGTCCTTCCAGGAGCCGGCGCGCTTGGTGCGCACGGCCTGGGCGTTGTCGGTAGTGGTCAGCGTGCCGTTCGGGTTGGCGACCGTCGTGGAGAGCTCGTTCGTCAGCCTCTCGACGGGGACGGGCTTCCCGGTCGACTTGGCCTTGGCGATCGCATCCAGCATCGCCTGCTGCTCGGGCCTGCGCGACGGTGCGGGTGACGTCGGAACAGGGACCTTCACGCCGCCCACGGGGCCGTGGGTCGGTGGGGCCGGGGTCGTGTCAGCCGCGAGCGCGGTCGGAGCACTGAGCAGAGCGAGGCTCAGTGCGCAGCCGGTGCCGAGCGCGGTGAATGTGAGCAGGCGCTTGCGTATGGACGGTGTTGGCGGTGTGTGCGCGATGGCGCGTGGAGTGCTGGACATGGTGGAGCTGTGGGGTCCCTCCCGGTCGGCCGCCCCTCGAAGGGGGACGTTCGGGTGGGAACGATGCGGCCTGACCTGGGGTTGGGTCAACCCCGGCATCGGCTTGCACGGACATGTCCAGATATGCGGTGGATCGCGAGATCAAGACTTCATAAACATCTCATGCATGGCGTCCGAACAACCTGGTGATGTGATCGCCGGCTCACATATCGTCACCTCGAGCATGGTGCGTCCATGACTATATGACGTTGTGTCGACATTTCACGAGGAGAAGCCACGTGACGGTTTGGCCTGCCCGGAAACGGGCCGGAACACGAATAGGCGGGCGGTGGCGGTCACCGGCGGTGGCAGCCGCAGTCGCGCTCGCACTGACCGGCGTGAGCGTGCCACCGGCAGTGGCATGGACCTACCCCGAACCCGAGGGCAAGGTCTGGACACCTCCGAACACGCCCCTGGGAAGCACGGGCCGCCCGGTCAAGGGGCATGACGCCAAGCCTTCGGGCGCCAAGGCCCCGACCAAGGCGGCCGACTGGAAGCCGGAGGTCGCGGCACCCGTCGTCACCGGCACGGCGACGGTGGTCGTCGGGGCCGGCAGCGCCGAGGCCGAGGCCGCCCGAAAGGTCACCGGTGGGGCATCGCCGGCCTCCGGGGGCCAGACCGGCGCCAAGGCTGGCAACCTGGCGGTCCGGGTCGCACCCGGAACCGGCACCGGCGAGAGCGCTCACACCGTCACCGTCGAGGTGGCCGGGCAGGACAAGGGCAAGGCCGCCGGCGTCAGCGGGCCGCTCATCTCGCTCAAGGACGCCGAAGCCCAGGCAGGAGGCAACGGTCGCGAGGCTCACGTCTCCCTGGACTTGAAGGCCCTGCAAGCCGGCGGATGGTCGGACCGGGCACAGCTCATCGCGCTGCCGGCCTGCTCCCTGATGACACCGGAACGCCCCGAGTGCCGCACGCAGACGCCGGTGACGGCCAAGGCCGACAGCGTCGGCACCGTCACCGCCGACATCACCCTCCCACCGGCGGCCGCGCCCGACAACGCGCGCACCGGCGCCGTCAAGGCGTCGTACACCACGCGGCAGGATGCCGCCGTGACGCCGGCCTCCAGCAGCGCGGGCTCCGCCGGGAGCCCGGTGGTCCTCACCGTGGCGTCGTCGCCGTCCGGCTCCATGGGCAACTACACCGCGACGTCGCTCTCGTCGTCGTCGGCGTGGACGGCGGGCTCGAACACGGGCAGCTTCACCTACAGCTACCCGATCCAGCTCCCGCCGGCGCTCGGCGGCGCCGCCCCTACCGTGGCGCTGGGCTACAACTCGGCGGACGTGGACGGCAAGACGTCCGCCACCAACGCCCAGCCCTCCTGGGTCGGTGACGGCTGGGGCTTCGAGCCCGGCTTCATCGAGCGCTCCTACCGCGGCTGCGACAAGGCCGGGATCACCGGCTCACCCGACCAGTGCTGGGGCGGACAGAACGCCTCCCTCTCCCTGGGAGGGCATTCCGGCGCGATCGTGCGCGACGACACCACCGGCAGCTGGCACCTCGAGAGCGACGACGGCACCAAGGTCGAGCAGCTCACCGGCGCGCCGAAGGCCGCCGGTGACATCGACTACCAGGGCATGGAGTACTGGCGGGTCACCACCCCGGACGGGGTCCAGTACTACTTCGGCCTCAACCACCTGCCGGGCGGCGACGGAAGCGACCCGGCCGCGAACTCCGTGCTGACGGTGCCGGTGTACTCGCCCAACAGCGGCGACCCCTGCTACAGCACCGGCAGCGGCAACAACTCGTGGTGCCAGATGGCATGGCGCTGGCAGCTCGACTACGTCGTCGACCCGCACGGCAACCTGACCACGTACAAGTACGCCACCGAGGGCAACAAGTACCAGCGTGGACGCGTCCAGAGCGGCGGCGTCGGAACTCTCGCGGACTACCAGAGGGCCGGTTACCTCAAGGAGATCGCGTACGGCCAGCGCCTGGACGAGCAGACGGCGGCCAAGGGCGGGGCGGTCCCGGCGGCGAAGGTCACCTTCTCCGTCGCGGAGCGCTGTATCCCCAGCGGATCGATCACCTGCTCCGAGGACCAGCGCACGGCCGCCAACGCCGGCGCCTGGCCGGACACGCCGATCGACCAGATCTGCACCGACTCCTCCTGCACGGTCTCGGCGCCCACGTTCTTCACGACCAAGCGCCTGACCACGATCACCACCCAGGTCCAGACCGATTCCGGGCCCCGAGTCGTCGACACCTGGAACCTCAACCAGCAGCTCGCCGACCCCAAGGACGGAACCAAGCAGCTCCTGCAGCTCGACTCCGTCCAGCGGGTACCGAGCAACGGCCAGGCGGAGATCAAGGACCTGCCCGCCGTGCAGTTCCAGTACACGATGCGTGCCAACCGCGTCGACGGCCTGGTCCCGGCGTCGCCGATGTTCATGCGCCCGCGCCTGATGGGCATCACCACCGAGACCGGTGGGAGCATCAACGTCATCTACAAGGACCCGGAGTGCTCGCGGGTCAACAACCGTATGCCGTCGTCCGAGGACGGCAACACGATGGCCTGCATACCCGTCAAGTGGTATCTGCAGGGCCAGTCCTCGCCGGACCCGGTCAACGACTGGTTCGACAAGCCCCTCGTCAAGGTCGTCACGGAACAGGACCTGGTCAGCACCCCCGGGGTCAGCAAGACCACCGAGTACACCTACGAGGGCGGCGCCGCCTGGCACCGCAACGACGCCGAGTTCACCGACCCCAAGACGCGGACCTGGGACCAGTTCCGCGGCTACCAGTCGGTGATCACCACCACCGGGAGCGGCGACGCCTCCGAGGCCCCCAAGACCCAGCAGCGGGTCACCTACCTGCGGGGCATGACCGACGACTATCTCGCCAACAGCACCCAGCGCACCGTCCAGGTGCCGAGCCCACTGGGCGGCACGGTCACCGACAGCGCCCAGCTGGCAGGGCGTGCCGTGGCCACTGAGGTCTTCGACAAGGCCGGCGGCACGGTCACCGGCGTGACCGGGATCACCTACAGCGGACAGCAGAAGTCCGCGACCCACGCCCAGAGCGCAGGCGCGCCCAAGGTCTACGCTTGGCTCCCGGACGCCGAGAGCACCGCGATCACCAAGGCCCGACTCGCGGACGGCAGCTGGCGTACGACCACGGCTGTCACCACCACCGAGCCGGCCAACGGCAACCGAGTCGTCAAGGTCGACGACAAGGGCGACGGCACCGCCGCCACCCCCGAGACCTGCACCACGACCGGCTACGCGACCGGCGACAACCCCCAGATGCTGACCCTGGCGTCGGACACGACCACCTTCCAGGGGTCCTGCTCGGGGACGGCAACGTCAGCGAACACCCTGGCTGCCAGCCGCATCATCTACGACGGCAAGCCTCTCGCGAAGGCCGGCACTGTCGGGGACGCGACCAGCAACCAGGTCCTCGATCACTTCGACCAGGCCGGCAACCCCGTCTACGTCCACAACGGCAGCTCGACGTTCGACGTATACGGCCGAGGCCTGACGACTGCGACGACCGACGGATCGACCTACGATCACAGCGGCGCGCAGATCACAGGCCCATCCGTCACCCCCGCCGTCACCACCATCGCCCTCACCCCGGCCTCGGGCCGGCTGCCGACCGAGATCCGCACCACCGGGCCGCTGGGAGCGGGATGGACCACCACCGTCACCCAGGACCCTGCCCGCGGCTCACCGCTGACCAGCAAGGACATCAACGACCGCGTCACCACCAGCCAGTACGACGCCCTCGGTCGCCTCACCGCGGTCTGGGCGCCCGACCGGCCGACCGCGGAATTCCCGAGCCGGAAGTTCACCTACGCGCTCAACGGGTCGAAGGCCCCGTCCGCGGTCACGACCGAGTCGATCAACGACGACGCGCTCTCCTACTCGGCGAGCGTCGAGATCTACGACGGCCTGGGAAGGCCCCGGCAGACCCAGAGCACCAGTGACGCCAAGCCCACCGGGCGGCTGATCACCGACACCGTCTACGACAGCCACGGTTGGGTGATCAAGACCTCCGCCCCGTACTACGAGCAGGGCTCCTTCCCCACCCAGTCCATCTTCCTTCCGGCGGCCGACGGCCAGGTCCCCGGCCAGACCTGGAACAGCTACGACGGCAACGGGCGCGTCGTGCGCTCGGAGTTCCGCTCCAACGGCAACCTCCAGTGGGCCACCACGACCGCCTACCCCGGCGCCGACCGTACTGACGTCACCCCGCCCTCGGGCGCCACGCCGTCCTCGGCCGTCGTCGACGCCCGCGGGCGCGCCACCGCCCTGTGGCAGTACCGGACGCCCACCGCGACCGGCAATCCCGCAGACGCGGACATCACCGCCTACGGCTTCACACCGACAGGCCTGGCCTCGTCGCGGACCGACGGCAGCGGCAACACCTGGAGCTACACCTACGACCTGCGCGGACGCCAGATCTCGGCGGCCGACCCGGACACCGGCACCACCAGGACGTTCTACGACGTCAACTCGCGCGTCGACCACACCGTCGACGCCAGAAACAACACGGTCGCCTTCACCTACGACCTGCTGGGCCGCAAGACCGGTTCCTTCACCGGAAGCGTCGCGCCCGCCAACCAGCTGGCCGCCTGGACCTACGACACCCTCGTCAAGGGTCAGAACACGTCCTCGACCCGCTACGTGGGCGGAGCGAGCGGCGCGGCCTACACGAACGCCGTCACCGGCTACGACACCGCGTACCGGCCGCTCGGTACCTCCATCACCATCCCCGCGGTTGAGAAGGAGTTGGCCGGCACCTACACGACGGCCAACACCTACAGCCCGGTCATCGGGTCCCTGAAGAAGCTCGACATCCCCGCGGCCGGCGGACTGCCGGCCGAGACGGTCAGTTACGGGCGGACCATCACCGGTCTCCTGACGGCCTCCGCCAGTCGCGGCAAGGCCGTCATCGCCCAGGTCGCGTACGACGCCCTCGCACGTCCCGTGAGGACGACCGCCGGCGATTACGGCAAGCAGGTCGTCTCCACCCAGCAGTACGACTGGGGTACCGGCAGGGTCATCAACTCCTTCCTGGACCGCCAGACCGGCACCACCTCCCTCGACCAGACCTCCTACACCTACACCCCGTCGGGCCGCATCACGTCGGTCACCGACCGCCAGGACGCCGCCGCCACCGACACCCAGTGCTTCACCTATGACCACCTGAGCCGGCTGACCGGCGCCTGGACCGACACCGGCGGCGTCTCCACCACCGCCGACTGGACCGACTCCTCCGGCACCGTTCATGGCACCGGCAGCTCCACCACCGTCCCGGGCGTCGGCGGCTGCATCAACAAGGACGGCCCCGCCACCGTCAGCCCCGGCGGACGGACCGTCGGTGGCCCGGCACCGTACTGGAACACCTACACCTACGACGCGACCGGCAACCGCACAGGCCTCGTCCAGCACGACATCACCGGCAACAGCCTCAACGACACCACCACCACCCAGACCTTCGGAGCCGCCAAGACCACCAACACCCCCACCAACGCCCCCAACACCGGCGGCGGAACTGGCGGGCCCCACGCCCTGTTCACCTCCACCACCAGCGGACCGGCGGGCACCAAGGCCGTCACCTACCAGTACGACGCCAAGGGCAACACCACCGCCATCACCGACACCGGCGGCACCACCACCCTGACCTGGAACGGCGAGGACAAGCTCGACTCCCTCACCAAGACCGGCCAGGCCGGCGCCACCACCTACCTCTACGACGCGGACGGCAACCAGCTCATCCGCCGTAACCCCGGCAAGACCACGCTCAACCTGGCCACCGACGAGCTCACGCTCGACACGGCCAGCGGCTCCACGAGCAACGTCCGTTCCATCGCCGGACCCGGAGGTCTGACGTACACCCGTGTCACCGCCGCCGTCGGCGGAGGCACCGTCCTGATCCAGGCCGCCGACCCGCACGGCACCAACGGCGTCCAGATCACCGGCAACACCGCCCAGACCGTCACCCGACGCCCCACCGACCCCTTCGGTAACCCCCGCGGCACCCGGCCCACTGCCAGCCAGTGGGCCGGCACCAAGGGCTTCATCGGCGGCAGCAAGGACGACACCACCGGACTCACCAACCTCGGCGCCCGCCAATACGACCCCGCCCGCGGACGCTTCATCAGCCCGGACCCCGTCCTGGACCAAGCCGATCCCCAGCAGTGGAACGGCTACGCCTACAGCAACAACAACCCGGTCAACCTCTCCGACCCCAGCGGCCTACGGCCCGAGGGCGTCTGCGGTGGGTTCGGTACCTGCGCTGACTACAAGGGCAACATCACCACCGAGACCTTCAAGCTCGAACGCGACGGTTCCTGGACCGAGGGCTACTGGAACTGGTACAGCGGCAACAGGGACCACCCCAACCACGTAGGCAACCACTACTTCATCCTCTACCGCGGCGGAACGTACAAGGCGGCCTTCAAGCAGCTCGCCGACACATTGCAGTACGTCCCCGGGCTGAACGCCGTCGGGGCCGTCGGATCCGCCGTCATCGATGCCCATGACGGCAACTACATGAGCGCCGCCCAGAACCTGGCCGGCCTCGTTCCCGGCGAGCGCGTAGCCGCAAAGGCCGCCGGCATCGCCGGAAAGGCAGCGACGGCCGCCAACGCCGCGGAAAAAATCGATCAGACCATCAACACAGCCTGTGACATCACCAGCCTCATCCAGGACGCACACAGCTTCCTGCCCGGCACCCAGGTTCTCCTCGCCGACGGCACGACCCGAGCCATCGACAACCTCCAACCCGGCGACCAGGTCACGGCAACAGACCCGGAAACCGGAACCACCCAGTCCAAGTCGGTCATCCGCACGATCCGCACGCCGGACGACGAGCAGTTCACCGACCTGACCCTGCAGGCCCACGACTCCAGTGCCAGCTCTGGAGCGACAGAGAGCCTCACCAGCACCCAGCACCACCCGTTCTGGGATGAGACCACCCACCGCTGGACCAACGCCTCAGACCTGCGCGCCGGAGACGACGTCCGCACCGCAGACGGCGGGACCCTCACCGTCCTGACAGTGAGGAACTACAACGCCGCCCCACAGGCCGCATACGACCTCACGATCGCCGACCTCCACACGTACTATGTGCTGGCGGGGGCCACTCCGGTACTCGTCCACAACTGCCAAGGCGGCCAGGATGCCTCCGGGGCCGCGTGCTCCTGTCCGAGCCCAAGGCCCGCTACATGGACCATCGATGCGATTCAGCATCCAGATAGCGCAATTCATGCAGCCGAGCAAGGTGGTGAGGGCATGATGGTGACCCTCGACAGGGCAGGTGCAGACGCTAGGCGGACAGATAATCTGCGAGGTATACCAACACTTCCCGGCCAGGATAGGGACGAATTCCCGCCTGCGGTATTCAAGGAAGGGGCAAGTGCCCATGTAAAGCACATTGGGGCCGGAGATAATCGAGGCGCCGGTTCCGATATGAAGAATCAGCTCGTGGGCATTCCGAACGGCAGTCGAGTGAGGGTCACCATCATGAGCCTCAACTACATATTGGGGCGAAATTAATGATATGCGAGATCGAATGAGCAAGTTGCTTTCGGTTGCAAGTGGGGCAATTTCTCCCAAAACGCCGAAGATTAGTCCCGCACTTGGCAGTGCTGCGACTTCCCTTGAGGTCCTACTGGCCGAAATGAACGGATTCTATGCCTTCGAGTCGGCACTCCACGTATTTCCCTCAGGTGAGCCCGGGCTGCCGGGGCGTTCACTAGAGGAGTGGAATTCGAAGTCACTTTGGCGGGAAAGCTACGGCCGCTTGATTCCGGAAATGATCTTCTTCGCAGAGGATGTTTTCGGCGGTCAATTTGCCATGGCGGGGGATGGTGCCGTCTACTCCTTCAATCCCGAGACGGCCGCTCTTTCGAAATTCTCTGAAGATGTCACGAGTTGGCAGGATGGCGTCGTCGCGGACTGGAATTATGTCACTGGATACTCAGTGGGGCATGAATGGCAGATGCGGAATGGGCCGCTGCCCGCTGGGCACCGGCTCGTACCCAAGGTCCCCTTTTCTGTCGGTGGAGAATTCTCCTTTGGTAACATGATTCCTGTGGAGGCCGCTGCAGCGCTGAAATATTGGGGTGGTTTCGCGCTTGCGATCTCAGGGGCGCGGGACGGTGGTCAATTTAGGTTCAATCCGGAAGTGATCGAGAGATTGAGGTGTGGGATATGGTCGTCAGGGGAGGAATCCATTTGTCGCTGCTTCGCGTGAATCTCGTCACTAGTGCACTCTAATCGGCCAAAATTCCGTGTGAGATGCACGAGCTCTCATCGGCAGTGATGTTAACCTCGATATTTCGTGACGGTCCGTCGGTTCATCCGGCGGGCCGTTTCGGTTTGTCGGGCTGGTGGTGGGCAGGCCAGCGGCTGCTGACCCGGTCCTCGGTAGGGAACGCGGGAACAGTGGCGCGGCGCTGGGCTGGCTGGACATCCACCGGTGGAGGGCGCGGGCCGCAGGCTCGGCGACCGGGATGGTCCGTGGGGCCTTGCCAAAGGCGATTCGGACGCGGCACCGCGGGTTGGTCTCGTGGAGCAGGTCCTCGGTGTCGTGCTCCAGCTTGATGTCGTTGCTGTTGAGGTCGGCGACTTCGTGCAGGCGCAGTCCGGCGTTGATAACGAGTTGCGCGAGGGCTGCCTCTGTTCTGGGGCGAGCCAGGGCAAATAAGAACTTCAAGTCAGGAATTGGTCCCTGCGATAGCTGCAAATCCCTGGTCGCGCATTTTGATATCATATTTGAAACGGGGTAAATAGTGGGAATTTTCGCTTCGGATGTTGAGGCCGTACTGCGTCTCTCTGGCTGGTTTCCCGGGCGTTCGGTGGGAATCAGCGGCTACAAGGAGACGCTTTCTGGGTTTGCCTGGCATGAAGCTTCAGAGAGGTTCCTCGAGGAGTTTGGCGGGATCTCCGTAGATGTGCGCGGCCCGGGCGTATCGGTCGCAAGAGAGCCCTTTGAGATCGATCCGGAGCTAGCAGCAGGCGAGGAGTTCGCATTCGCGGATCTGTCGCGAAAATTCAACCGGAAATTTTTCCTATTAGAGAAATCGGACAAGGAGAGTTCTTTCTCGCTATAGACGAGGATGCAATCCTATATCTGGTTGGCGCATGGTCATTTCGGCTCGAACTATTCTCCGAGGGTCTTACTAATATGATCAGGGGGGTTAAGGCGGTGAAAATGGCGAATCCCGATTGATGGCTGAATCTGGCTAGGTGTCCGGGCTTGGTTAAGCTTGCTCAACCCGGGCCTTTGCAGGTTCACCTATTCGGCCTCTGGGGTGGTTGGATCTGAGCCGGCCACCCCATCATTGGCTCGAATTCAACCTTAAACGATTATGGCCATCTTGAGGCTCTGTCGGACACGTCTCCGGCAGAGCCTCTGGTTTCTTGGCGTAAGGGTTGCTGGTCAGAGGATCGCGGGTATCACCTCGGTCTTACTTGCAATTGGGGCGATGGCGTTGTCTTCAATGGCATGTCCGACAGTTTTCCTGGGTAGTCCGGGAATTGCGAAGGTCTATTGGCGTGGGCTATAGGATTCTGCGCGCCCTACGCTGGCAGAGCGGTCTAGCGGTGGTACGACCAATGCGTCGAGGGCTTGCTGGGCACGGCCGAGGTTGTCTTTGCCAGCACGGCGTAGGCCAGCCTTGGCGTATTGCTCGACCATGGTGGTGGACTTCCAGTCCTCCGTGATGACCATGATCTCGGCGGCACTGTAGCCCTGGGCGGCGAGGTCGGCGGGGACGCCGGCGCGCAGGCCGTGGCTGGTGGCGTTCTTGGCGTCGAAGTCGGGGGTGCGGGTGACCATGCGTTTGAAGGCGCGGTTCACGGCGTGGCCGGTCATGCCGGTGCCGGAGGCGGGGACGGGCATGAGGCGGCCCCAGCGGGTGATGCCGCGGAGCAGGGGCAACTGCGGCTCTGCTTGGCCGAGTTCGGCGAGCAGTGAGATGTAGGTGCGCACGACGGTGATGGCGACCGGGTCGCGGATGACGTACTCGCGGCCGGTGGACCAGTGGTCGTTCTTGCTGGTGCGTTTGCCGACGACCATCTGTTCGGTGCCGTCCTCCAAACGCTCGAACACGATGGAGTCGATGCGGTAGGCGGCCTGTTCGGAGCGGCGGGCGCGGGTGCGGTAGCCGAGGTGCAGGATTGTCAGGTCGCGCCAGCGGGTGAGTGGGATGTCGGCGGTGGTGCCCTGCTGGAGGTGGGCGATGCGGGCGGCGTCGATGGGTGGGCTGGACTTCGGGGTGCGGCGGGCGCGGGCGTGGTCGGCGGCCTGCTTGCGGATCAGTTCGGCGGTAGCCTTCTTCGGAGGCCAGTTCTCGTACCCAGCGCGGGCGTTGGCGTCGCGGATCGCGGCCATGGCCAGGCGCAGGGAGCTGACGGGCGCGCCCGTTCCGTCGCGTCCGCCGCGGCGGCGCAGGTGGGAGACGTAGGAGACCATGTTCGCCTCGCTAGTGCGCGGCCCCGGGTGGCGGCCGTTGTCGGCGCACCAGCGGGCGAAGTAGCGCCACTGTTCGGCGTAGGTCTGGCTGGTGCGCGCCGGCCGGGCGGTGGCGAGGTCGTCGGCCGCGTCCTCGGTCAGCGTCTCGTTCGGGTCGAGCCCGGCGAGGGTGAACGGCACGAGCACCTGGCCGGCGTCGACCAGTTCGCCGAGCACGATCTCGGTGGGTGCGTCGGCCAAGGCGGGCAGGTTGTCCGCTTCCTCGTCCACGGGAGCTTCCCTTCCGACGCGCGGGCTGATGATCCGTCCGGGACAGCCTATCTGTACCAGGCCCTGTATCGCGTCCTCTAAATCCAGTTAGAGGACGCAACACAGAGATTGATACATAAGAAGCGCTCCAAGTTGGCCCTCTGTTTCCAGGACGTCTGTCGTGGTTATTTGTGTTCAGCCCCATGGGGTGCAAGGGTGTCCGTCATGAAGATCACGATCACCGTGGAGAATCCGACCCCCGAGGCACTCGAGAAGCTGCTCGCCCTCGCCGCCATGCCGGCAGCCGTCGTGACCACGGAGCCCGACGACCGCTGGACACCGAAGCGGGCCCGCTCGTACTACGACCGTCTGCCACCCCGCGCGCAGCAGATCCTGCTCCAGGTCATCCACGGCGAAGGCGAATGCGCCGCAGAGGAGTTGAAGGCGAACGGCCGGAGCCTGCGGGGATCCACCGGCGCGTTCCGCCGGGTGCTTTCAGAGGGCAAGCGGACCGGCCTCTGGCCCGACGCACTTCCGGTACCGCTGGTCTCCCACATCGTCGGAGGACAGCTCAAGAAGCTCGAGATGCCCGGGCGCGGCACAGGGCAGTACGCACTCACAGCATTCGAGGACGGCCTGCGTGATCTGCGGACTGGCGACTGAGAAGAGGATCTGTTCGAGGCCTGCGGATCGGGTGCGACGGACCGGGTCACCGACCCGTATCCGAAGCTCGGTCAGCAAGAACAACCGCCTGCCGGCTCGACCGGCTGGCTGCCAAGGACGTGAGCGTAACGGCCCTTCCAGCAGGCTGAGTTGGGGAGCGAGTCAGGAGACGTGTACCGCCACGCCGCACAAGCCGAGCCCGTTCTCGGCCGCGGCGCGCCACAGTCGCAGCGGGCCGTCAAGGACGGACTCCTCCCGGGGCGAGTAGTGCAGCCAATCCTGAGCATCCGCCGCAGAACGCTCGGCCTCGGTGAAGGTGAGGGCTCGCTCCACGCGAGGCAAGGTCTGGCGGACCTGAGCGGAGGTGAGCAGGAAGTTGCCGCACCAGCCCGGAAGGAAAGAGGCGCGGGCCGGGCCGATGGCATGGAAGAGCGATGCGACCGCGTACTCCTTGGAATTCACCGAGACGAAAAGGCCGTCACCCGGTTGATCCGTCCACACATCGTCGATGACACAGAAGTCCGGATCGGCCTCTCCGTAGCACATAGCGTCAACGTTGAGCCCTGGGGCGGTGAGTTCCCGGAACGATTCCACCGCGGCATCGTCGGCCGACGCGGGCCCTGAACTCCTGTACCACGTCCGGTAGTCGGGCAGCGGCGCCTGCAGCCAACGTTCCCATCGCGCTTGAGCGCGGGGCTGGGACCGGTCCGCCTCCATAGCGGGCAGTAACCGGGGAGACAGGTCGGAGATAAAGGAATCCGGGTGGCTGGTGATCGCCCAAACGCTGGTGAAGCCCATACCCTGGACGGTAATACCCGCCGCTGACATCGACTGCGGTAGCCCGATTCCGCCGGACACGGCTCGACCGTTTGCCGTTGCGCACCCCAGCTGCCGGTTGCCCCGGCAGCCTGACGATCCGTGCCGCTTCCGCCGCCCGGGCTGGTCACCGTCGTCGGCTGCACACCATGCCGAGTGGGTGTCACCGCGCCGATCACGAAAGTCCGGCTGCCGCCGGACCCGGGCCTTGACGGCCCTTTCCGCGCTCATCCATTCGAGCGGCCGGCCACCGTCTGTCCCGAACATCCCGCTCGAAGGCATGGGGAACCGTGACCAGGCCGATGACCATTCCAGGTTCCGCATTCTGTGAGTCACTGCCGGACAGACTCCTCCACAGCCGCGAGTGCGGCCTCCCACGGGTAAGCCTCCGGCTGCCCCTGGCCGGGAGCGTTCGGGACGAAGCCTCCTTCGCCGAGCAGAACGCGCACGCCGGCTTCGCGCAGGGTGGCGACGCTGCGGGGGAACTGGGGGTGGCCGGTCAGCGCCGTGTTCGTGCAGGGCATCACCGTCAGCGGGATTCCCTTGCCGATCGCCTCGGCGGCGAACCCTATGACCCAGGAGGTGGTGATGCCGAGGGCGAGGCTGTTGATGCTGTTCATCGTGGCGGGTGCGAAGAGGACCGCGTCGGCGGGTGGGAGGACGTCCGGGTCGCCGGGCCGACGGTAGGTGGACTTCACCGGATGGCCGGTCAGGCGCCTCAGCGTGGGGAGGTCGTCCTGGAGCCAGCTCTCCGCGGTCGGGGTGAGCCCGAGCGCGACCTCCCATCCCCTGAACTGGGCGTGGCGTACGACCTGCGCCATGTTCAGGACCGGCGGGGCGGCGGAGCCGAAGAGGTACAGGACCGGGCGCGTGGTGGGCATGGCAGTCGTCGAACCTTGTGGGGACGGTCGGCGGCAACCCTGCCGAATTCGGTGATGTGCCCGATTACTTGGCGCTTCGATCAGATCACCGGGCCGAAACTCCTCAAGGGACGCGCCGTGACCGACTTCATCCTGACACTGCGGGCAAGCGGAACAGGAAGTCCCGCAAGCTCCGACACATGACCCAGCCGGCCCGGTGACGGCTCAACCGCCCAGCCCCGGCCAGTCGGCGGTTTCTAGGGGCCATTGAAAGGACCGGGCCAGCGGGGCGGATGCCCCCCACGCGTGCAGGGAGGGCCCGTTGCCCTGCCTCGCGTCCGGTGCTGCTGGCTGGCTGGCCGACTTCTGGGGGCTCCCTGCGGAGCTTGACGATCAGCGGTACTGCCGTGCTGGTGTTCTCGGGCTCCGGGCCCCGGGCTCCGGACGAGCCGGTCGATCGGGTGGTGCTGTTCGGTGGTGCGGTGTATCGGCTGCCTTCCTTGATGCGTGACCGGGCTGTCAGTCGAACAGCCGTCCCAGCAGGGCGCCCTGGCCGGACTGGAGGATGTGCGCGGCCTCCAACGGAATCCAGAAGCACTCGAAGTGGGTGGGATCCTGCCCGCCGTCGTGGTCCTCCCGGCTCGTCCACCGCTCCGGGGTGGGCTCGGTGAGCTCTAGATGGAAGACGTGCCGGTGCTGGATCTCGAACCGGTACGGGCTGATGTCGTACTCGGTCTCGCCGAGCTTGCGCACGATCCTGAAGTCGTTCAGGCCGGTCTCCTCCCGGGCCTCCCGCAGCGCGGCGGCCTCCGGGCTCTCTCCCAGCCGGATGCCACCGGCCGGGACCTGGATACCGACCTCCTCGTAGCTGTAGTCGGTGTGCCGGAACACCAGCAGCCGCCCGTCGCGCACGACGTAGACGAGCACCTTCTCCTTGGTGACCTTCTCGGGCATCGGAACAACCTTCACATGGTCGGGAATGATCATCTGGACCTCGCGGGACCGCAGCTCCAGCCCCGAGGCCAGCCGATGAGTCGAGGCTGGCTCGAGACCGACCAGGCCTCGTTCCCAGAGATGTCGTTGGGAGCGAGTCAAGGCCCGTGATCTAGGGGATTCTCGGTACTCCATAGCTTGCTCATCCGAGCTCTGTGGGCGTTGCCATCGGCTTTCGAGCGCGCCAACCCAGTTCGTCTCAGGGGCGCACCGCAGCACCAGGTCGCATCCTCCGCCGGCGATGGTTAGCCGGAGGCCAGGGCCGGCGATGCCGACGACGCGGAGGCCGACGACGCCGCTGACTTGCCCGCCGGGCTCGCCTCCAGGTAACAGGCTATCCAGGGCATGGGCACTGCGAGGGTACGGGATCCCTCTGCGGAACGTTGTATGCCTGTCGAGGCGTACGACGGCTGCCTGCACGGTCTCAGCACATCGAAGTCGATCATCAGCGGGGCTCCTCAGTGTCTCGGGCGGGCGCGGCCCGCCGGTCGGTGCTGGTCGTCGCCGCAGCGCCTGCAAACACGGTCGGCTCGGGGGCGGGCAAGAGTTGCTCCGGAAGCCAAGTCGGTTTTCGTAGAGTGGAGTTCATTAATTTTCTAGGGGGCGGCGTCCGATGTTGGTGCTGGCCGGGCGCGTTGTTCAAGTGGATTGCCTCCGGGAGAGCCCGGGGTGAACGGGGACTTTTCGAGCACATTCCGGGCGTGGGAGAGGGCCTCCTCCAGTCGGTCGCGGATGGGTTCGGGGAGGATGGCGGAGCCCAGTGCGCAGGTGGCGAGCGAGCGTTCGAGCGCGGCTGTCCGGCCGGGATCGAGGCGGCGGCGGACGCCCTCGTGCGC
The DNA here is from genome assembly GCF_014656195.1 of Kitasatospora xanthocidica. Classification (GTDB taxonomy): domain Bacteria; phylum Actinomycetota; class Actinomycetes; order Streptomycetales; family Streptomycetaceae; genus Kitasatospora; species Kitasatospora xanthocidica. The sequence continues at coordinate 21,749 of NZ_BNBY01000025.1, forward strand.
GAGGAGGTCGCGCAGTGCGTAACCGTCGCCCGATTCACCCGTTCGGCTGGACAGCTGCTCGACCAGGTTTCGGGCGGCGGGTGTGTCGGGTTCGGTGGCGTCGAGCGCGCTCAGAGCGAGGCGGGTGGTGAACACGTTCAGGCCCTCGTTCGGCTCGAAGGTGAGGCACAGGTCGACCGCGGTCTCGGCGGCCTGTCGGTTCCCGGGACGGCAGAGCGCGGTGAGCACGGCGGTGACGGCGTCCTCCCACGGGGCGCCGGCCTCGGTCTCCTCCACCAGCGTGAGGGCACCGGTGAGATCCCTGGTGGTGGCTCGGGCGAGGACGGCGACCTGGCGGCCGTCGAACATGCGTCGGCCGATTCCGCGGTGCGCCTCGATGTGTCGCAGGGCATCGCTCCAGTGGCCGGCGGAGGTGAGGGCGCGGGCGCCGTCGGCGAGCACGACCCGCCATAGCCACTGGCGGACTTCGTGGCGCTGCTGGTCGGTCTCGGTGAGGCGGGTAGGGAGGGTGATGCCGTCGAGCGTTGCCTCGGTGGCGGCCTCGGTGCCGCTGGTGACGGCGCGGTAGAGGTCGAGGAGGAGTCGGTGGCCGCGCTGGTGGCGGCCGGCGCGGGTGTGGAGGCGGGCGAGGTTGATGATCGGCTCAAGTCCGCGGATGGCGCTCGTCGCCGGGAGCGGGCCGCGGGTGAGGTGGAGGGCGGCGTGGCGGTGGCACAGTTCCCGTGCGTAGCCGGGAAGGGCGAGGTCGGAGGCGAGGAGGGCCGCTTGGTTGAAGATGGTGGACGCGAGGCCCGGGTCGGCCTGCCGGGAGGCCGTGTCGGCCAGCTCGCAGAGCCGGCCGACACGGGCGTCGAGGGGCAGGCACGCGGGCCGGTGACGTGCGACTAGCGGGAAGCGCCGGGCGACGGGGCCGGTCGGGTGCACGAGGCTACTCCCAGATGACGGTGATCGGGTGGTGGGGGCGGTCCAGGACGAAGCGGCCGGCGGCCGGGTCCGGGGTGGCCGGGGTGTCGGGGAGTTCGAACCGCAACGTCCGGCCGCGGAAACCGGCGTTCCAGGCGCGGACGTGTTCGGCGACGAGGTCGGCGAGGGCGGCGCCCGCAGGGCCGTGGCCGATCACGCCGGTCTCGAAGGTCGCGCGGCCCTCGGTGTCGGGCTCGCCGGGGCGCAGGGTGAGGTAGGCGAGGGAGTCGGCGTCCACGGTGGCCATGGCGCCCCAGCCGAACATGGGGTTCACGCCGCGCTCGCGGGCGGCGGCGGTCACGCTCATCCGCATCAGGGAGTTCGGGAGGGTGAGGGCCAGCCACAGGTCCTGGTACTCGTAGGTGGTGCCGGCCGGGATGGCCACCCCGGTCCAGGCCTCGTGGCGTTGGTTGTCGAGGACGCCCGTCAACAGGTCGGCGTCGACCGCCTCGTCCTGGTCCTTGTGGACCTGGAGCGTGACGTCGCCCCCGTCGGTGAGCTGGACGGTGCGGCGGGCGTCGTCCATGCTCCCGCGCAGCGGCATGAAGACGGCGAGCTGGTCGTCGACCGACACCCAGCCGTCTTTGCCGCGCTCGAAGGCGATCACCCGGCTGGCGGTGCCGCGCAGGCGCAGCGGCAGGACGATCCGCCCGGAGGGCTTGAGCTGCTGGAGCCATGCGGTGGGCATCTCGTTGGTGCTCACCGTGGCGATCACCCGGTCGAACGGGGCGCCGTCGGGGTGGCCGAGGGCGCCGTCGCCGAGGACGACGTCGACGTTGGTGACGCCAGCGTCGGCGAGGTGCTTGCGAGCGCTGTCGACGAGGTCGTCGTCCACGTCCACGGCGACGACGTGTCCGTCGGGGCCGACGATGGTGGCCATGTAGGCGGCGTTGACGCCGGTGCCGGCTCCGGCCTCGAAGATGTGCTCGCCGGGCTGGGCGTCGAGTTGTTCCAGCATCAGGGCGACGATCGTGGGCTGGGACGCGGCGCTGATCTGGGTGCCGGAGCCGTCGGTCTTGGTATAGGTGGGGTTGTCGGAGTAGCTGGCATCCAGAGGGAAGCCGGGCAGGAAGTGCTCGCGGGCGACGGTGCGGAAGGCGTGTTCCACCGCGGTGCTGGTGATGTCTTTCCGGGCGAGCAGGCGGTCGGTGAGGCTGTCGCGCAGCTGCTCGGCGGCCGGGGTGGCGGAGCTGTCGCTGAGAGTAGTCATTTGGGTGACCCTAGTGGTTGTGCGGATGGTGGACTGCGAGAGCGCGGGGCTCTCGACGGAGTGGAAGACGCTGTCCAACGCGCGGGCGGCGGTGGCGGCTTGGTGTTCGACGGGCACGCCGGCGCGGTTGGCCTGGAAGATCAGCAGGTGGGCCAGGACGGCGCGCAGTCCGCGGGTGAGACGGCCGTCGCGGGTCAGGCGGACGAGGTCTTGTCCGGCCTTCTCGAAGGCGTCGACCCAGCCGGTGCGTCCGGCGAGCGGTCCACCGGGGCGGGTGAGCCGGCGGGTGTCGAGGGTCATCAGGCGGCGCATCGCGGCGGTCAGGGCGGCGGCCCGCTCGGGGGTGAGGGTGGACGGCTCGGGCCGTTCGGCGGCGAACTTCCACCAGACGTCGCCCTGTTCGTACCAGTCGAGGCCTGCGGCGCGGAGCATGGCGGCGGCCAGTACGACGAAGGTCTCGGTCCGGCCGAGGCGGGCAGGCGCCTGCTGGGCGCCGCGGGCGAGCAGGTGGTGGCTGTCGGCGTGGAAGAGGCGGTGGGCGATCTCCATGGCCTCGGGGCCGCCGAACGCCTCGGTCTCGGGTTCGTAGACCTCATGGTTCCAGCAGGTCAGGAGACCCTCGCCGACGAGGCCGTCCAGGAGGGCGGTCACCTCGGGAGAGGGTGCGTCGGCACGATAGCGGAGCCGGAGCGGCTGCTTGCGGATGTACCACCAGTCCTCCAGCACGGCGGAGTTCTGGGCGGCAGTGAGGACAGGGGCCAGGCGGTGGGTGGCGAGCTGTTCGACGGTGTCGCGGTCGGCGAAGGTGAGGTTGTGCTGGATCCAGCCGGTGGTCATCGATGGGTCCTCGGTCAGGAGGTCAGGAGGCAGGCGTCCCAGCGGGTCGCCGGTGCGGCGCCGGTGGCGGGGGCGAGCAGCGCGAGAGCGGTGCCGGCGGCGCCTTCCAGGAACCCGGGTCCGGCTGAGGTGAGCAGCTGTCGGGCTTGCGAGCCGGGGTCGGTACGGGGTGGGTGGGCGGTGTCCAGGAGCAGGGCGGCGGCGGAGCGCAGCCGGGCGGCGAGGCGTGGGGAGGCGTCGGCGGCGGCGCGGTGGGCGATGTGGGCGAGCCCGGCGAAGCCGTGGCAGGCGGACAGATCAGTGGTCGCGGCCAGCGACGGCGGGTCCAGCAGGGCGGCGGACAGGGCGTCCTCGGCGTTGTGACGGAGGCGCTGGTCGCCGAGGGCGAGGGCGGCGAGCTGCTGGGCGCGGGCGATTCCGGCGGTGCCGTAGCACCAGCTCGGCCGTTGCGGGGCCAGCGGTTCGCGGGCGCCGAGGGGCAGGTGCACGGGGGTGATCCAGTACGGCCAGGCGTGGTGGTCACGCCAGCGCTCCAGCCAGGCCAGGATCGTGCCGATCGCCGAGCGTTGGCCGTCCACCTCCACTCCGTGGCGCAGAGCCAGGGCGAGCAGGGCGAGAGGACCGGCGATCCCGTGCGCGAGGCCGTTGTTGGCGTGTCCTGCGGGGAATCGGTCGTCGGGTTTCCCGGACGGGCCGCTCGCGGTCCACCAGCCCGGCAGTAGCTCGCCGCCGCGCTTCACGTCTTCGGTGAGCCGGACGACGTAGGTCAGCACTGCGCGGATCGCGTTCCCGCGCGGCGCCCGGCGCAGCAGGACGGAGCCGAGGCCGGCCAGGCCGCGGATGGTGTCGAACTCCGCGAGGGTCGGGAGGTCGCCGCCATCGATCCGGGCGAACGCGGCCTCGCACCGGGCGAGAGCATCGGCTGTCACTACCTGGTCGAGTTGGTCGAGGGCTCGCTTGTAGGAGCCGGGTAGGGCCTGGGCTGCGCAGCCGAGGACGTGGGTGAGGGCGGGGGCGCCGTAGTAGAGGTGGCTTTCCGGCCCGCTGGTGACCTGGGCGCCGGTCGCGACCTCGAGCCAGGCACGGGCCGGTTCCCACGGGCCCCGTCCGGTGGCGGCGCGCTCGATGTGGAGCAGGGCGATGCCAGGGGCACCGGTGGCCAGGGACTGGCGCCACTGCGGACGCGAGGCCCAGCCGGTGGGCGCATCGTCGGGGGCGGCGAGCAGCTCGGCGATCCGGTCGGACAGGCGGAGGGCGGGGTGCGGGTTCACAGGTCGCCGTCCCGGGAAAGGCGGGCGCAGGCGGCGGCGCGGGCCAGGTGCAGGACCTGGGCCTCGTCGTCGAAGTCGATGCGGTGGGCGCGGGCGTAGGAGCAGTGCAGCAGCGAGCCGAGGACGTCGTCCGGCGAGACCCCCTGGGTGTGTGGGCCGGGGAAGAAGCGGCGGTAGGCGTCGAGGGTCCGGTGCCGTCCGGCCCAGGTGTCCACGATCGTGTCGCCTCCGGGCTCCGTGCGCAGCGCCGCGAAGCCGCCTGCGGGGTCGGCCAGGCGCACGGCCTCGCGGAAGACCGGCCGGGGTATGGCGGCTGGGGGTGTGGCGGGGACGTTGCGGATGAGCCAGTGGAGCCCGGCGGAGGGGGAGCCTGTGAAGCCTGCGGCGATGGCGACGGCGTGGGCGGTCAGCAGCGCCAGCCGCTCTGGCCGGGCGGGCTGGGACAGGTGGGCGAGGACGGCGGCGGAGTCGGCGCGGAAGACCTGCTCGGCCGCGGCCCAGGCGGGGCCCTCGCCCCAGCGGCCGGTCTCCGTGTACGAGGTGGGGTACACGACCTCCGACAGCAGTCCGGCCTGGTGCATCTCGGCGACCCAGGTGCTGATCACGGCGGCGGCGGGACCGAAGCCGTCCGGGCCGGGCAGGGCGATACGCAGCCGCAGGTGCTGGCGGGGGTCGCGGAACCGGACGAACCACCAGGCCGGATGCCTGAGCCGCGTGAGCAGGTCGGGCAAGTGCCGGGTGAGGACGGTGTTCTGGCGTTCCGGGTCGCCGTACAGCGAGGCGAGCAGTACCCGGGAAGTGCCCGGTGCGTCCCCGTGGCCGCGCCGCAGGATCCGCGCGGTGGTGGGCTTGGGCAGTCGCGGCCAGGCCGGGGCCCGGGTGGCGGTGACCGGGACGACGATCTCGTGAGCCCGGCCGCCGGCCCAACCCAGGTCCGTCGGAGAGGGGGTCTCCACGAGGACGGCGTGCGACGCGGAGTGGAGGTGGGAGCGCAGCAGGACGCGGTGGCCGGGGTGGTCCAGGTCGAGCGGCAGGCCTTGGCTGTCGGCGGCCAGCAGCATCCGACGCGGTGCCCGGCGCCGGTCCAGCAATGCGAGGAGCGCGTCCTCCCACTGTGCCGACGGCACACGTGGGGGCGGAAGCTCGGTGGCGGACAGCCGCCAGGTGGCCGGGGAGAGGATGATGCGGCCGTACCGCAGCCGGGGCCGGAACGGTAGGGAGGCCAGCGCGCCCCAGGAGAAGAGGGTGACCTGCGCGGCCTGGGCGCGGGAGAGTTCGGTGATCAGCCGGGCCATCGGCGCCGTGTGGATGCGCAGGTTCAGGGCGTGGGTGGCGCTCGCCTCGATCCGCACGCCGTGCGCGGGCGCGGCCAGGTACATCCGTCGGCCGTCGCAGCCGACTGCCAGGTCCTCCAGGCGGAGAACCCGGTCATCGGTGTCCGGGCGGTGTTCGGTGAGGCTGACGACGAGCTGTCCGGTCGCCGTGCTGCGGGCCACGTGCCCGGTCGCCGCGTCCAGCGGCGGGCAGGACAGCTGAGCGGTGACCGCGTGCTCGTCCATGCTCGGCAGGTTCGTCAGCACCTCGGTGAAGGCCGCGCGGTGCTGCGGGGCGAGGATATGAAGGAACCGGCCGGTCGACACCCCGGCCGCCCGGGCGACGGAGACGACCTCCAACCAGAAGCGACCCCGGTCCAGGGCCTGCGAGCTGCGGGCCCGGAGGCGGAAGACGATCTCCAGATGCGGAGGAAGACGCGGCCCCTCGGCGGGGCCGAGGTCGAGGGCGTCGAGAATCTGCTCGTCGAGGACGACCTCACGCTGCAAGTCGAGCGCCGCCCGCTGGGCGAGAGAGGCCAGGAGCTCGTCACGCTCGCCGAAGCGCGGGGCCTCGGCCGGTTGGGCGCCGGGGTACCCGTCGGGCCAGCCGATCCCGCTGTCCGCGACCATGTCCAGCAGCGGCACCAACGCGCCCCGGCCATACCGCTCGTAGAACCTCCGATGGTAGGAGCGCCACGCGGCAGCCCCGAACGGCAGGGCGCTGAGTCGGGTGAGCAGGCCGGCCGCCGTGGCGGCGTCGTCGGCGACGGTCCGGGGCAGCACGAGGTCGGTGTCCAGGCACACATCAACGGCCAGCACCGGTCGGTCCGCCATGGCAGGCCGACCGGCTGCTGCCATCGCCCGGGTGATCTCCGTACGGGCGGCGCGACTCGGCGCTTGAGCATGGCCGGCGATCCCGTCCTCGACGGCCCGCAGGTCGGCGAGCAGCCCGGCGGCCTCCGGCACTTGGCCGGCGCCGTCCTTCTCCAGCGCGGCGATCAGGTGACCGAGCGGGTCCGGTTCGGTGGCGGGAGCGTGGAGGCTGGTGATCAGGGCACGGCGGGCGACCAACTCGGCCAGCGCGTCCTCGATCCGCCAGTCGGCTGCGGTGGGGAACTCGGAGGCCAGCTTGTCGGCCATCGCCCGGAACAGGATCGGGCGATGGGCGAGGGCCAGGGCGAGCGCGACGGGGCGGGTGTGGCGCAGGCTCACCTCCGCCGTACCCGTGCCGCTCCCGGACCGGAAGAGTGGCTGATGCGGAATCACCAGGCGGTCGTCGCGCACGTGCGCGGTGGTGTTCGCGACCACCTCCAGCCGGGCGAGCACTGCCGGAGTCTGCTCCAACTGCCGGATCAGCTGGGCCACCCAGGCGGCTGAGGCCCGCGCGACGGTGTGGTGCTCGGCGCCCCAGCGCACCTCGGCGGCGGGTCCGAACCCGGCTGCCTGGACGCCGGCGAAGTGCCCGAACGGGGTCGGCCGAGAGGTCGCCCGCAACAGGTAGCGGGCGGTTGAGAGCGCGGCGCGACGGACCTCGCGCGGCGTCGGCTCTCCAGCGGAGAGCAGCTGCACGACCTGGCGGGCCAGGACTGGGCTGGCGAGCGCGAGCGCCTCGGTGAGGCCCTCGTCGGCCCACACCTCGCGCAGCCACCCGACCTGCCCGGGGACCAAGGCGCTACTGGCGGCAGTCAGATCAGGCCAGGCGGGAACGGGCAGATCGGGACGGGCGACAGCGCGGACGATTGCCACATCGGCGGCGAGATAGGAAGCCGGAGGAATGGAGCGGCGCATGGCTGACCTCGGTGGTGAATCGGATGACGGCAGTAGGTGTCGGTCGGTGCCGCCGGAACGAGCGCTCCTTCCGGCGGCACCGACCGGGTGGATCAGTGGAAGCCGGTGGTGCAGGCGCCGCAGGTCGAGCCGCAGCCGTCGTCGGTGAGCACCTCCAGGCTCGCCGCGTCGGTCCTCTCGACGGTGCTGACGTCGAGGTCGAACTCGTCGCCGATGACGACCGCCGTGGCGGCCTGGGGCCCGGCCGTGATCTTCTGGGCCATTGATGTTCCTCCTTCTTGGGTTTTCCTTGCGAGACCTGGGGCCGGGGCGCGGGGATGCGCCCCGCGTCACCAGGAGACGGTGAGGCGGCAGTGCCGCTCGTCGACGGTCGACTGCGCTGCGGGGGCCTGCTGTCCGTGGGGAGTGCCCGCGGCATGGCTTTCCGTGTACGGGGCGGTGGGGCACGCCGTGGACCACCGCGAGGGGAAGCCGGGGCTGAGCGCGGATCGCGGTTCACCCAGCGCACGCAGTATCAGCCGCTCGCCCGAGAAGCCGGTGCGCCCGTGCAGCATGCGGTGGTTGTCCAGCACGACGCCCTGCCCGGGGGCCAGGTGAAGCCGCAGGAGGTTCCGGTCGATGGCCTGGCACAGAGGGGGCAGGTGTGCCTCGGCGTCCGGCGAGAACCGGGCGAGGTCGTCCCGCCGCAGGCGCAGCCGCCAGCGGCCCGCGGGCAGCTGCTGGAGGACCGGGGCGAAGTGGCCGCCTGATCCACCGAAGTAGGCGGCCTGCTCGGCGGAGAGCGCCTCGATAGCGGCGGGGTGGTGCGCGGCCAGCTCGGCGAGGACGGCCTGGCCGTCCACCAGTAGGCTCTCGCCGCCCGTGTCACCGGCGCGTGTGCACGCTAGCAGGAGCAGACGGGGAGGATCGGGGTGCTGCGCGCACTCGGTGTGCACGGCCAAGGCGCCGCGCCCGAGGCCGGCGAAGCCCGGCCTCCCCGCGTGGCGGCCGGTGTCGCGGATGGCGGTCAACCCGTCCGGGTCGGCATCCCGGTGCCGCCACAGCGAGGACATCAAGCGGCCGACCGCCAGGAGAACGTCGTCGCGCCCGCCCAGCCCGGCCAGTCGCAGCAGCCCGTGCTCGCGCAGCACCGATTCGGCTCGCTCGCGCGTGGCTCCGACCAGCGCGCTCGCGGTGAACTCCTCGCCGCTCGTGGCGGCGGTGTCGTACGACGGCATGGTGAATCTCCCTCGTGGGGCCGAGTGGGCGGGAGGCGACACACTCTCCACGCCCCACCGTCCTCGTGGAAAGTGACAGATTGTCAAAGCGCGATCACCTGCCGGTGGGGCGTCGCCGCGCCGCGCGACTGCTACCTTCGACAGGCCCGTGCCCGCCTGCGCGCCCCGGAAGAAGCGATGACCGGACAGACAGAACAGCCCTACGTGCCAACGGCTTTCCCGATCTCCATCAAGGGCGTCGTGCTCGACCCGCAGCAGCGGGTACTGCTGCTGAAGAACGAGCGCCAGGAGTGGGAGCTGCCCGGCGGGAAGCTGGAGGGGACGGAGACACCCGAGGAGCGGGTGGTCACGGAGATCCACGAGGAGAGCGGCTGGACGGCGAGTGCCGGGCCGCTGCTGGACGTGTGGATGTACGAGCCGATTCCCGGCCGTAAGGTCTTCATCGTCACCTACGGCTGCACCGCCGCCGACGCACACCAGGCTCCGGTCGTCAGCCACGAGCACAAGGAAGCCGGCCTCTTCCACCGCGACGAGGTGCCCGGCCTGGTCATGCCGCAGGGCTACAAGGACTCCATCGCCCGCTGGTACGAGCTGCACGACCAGGCCTGATCCGTGGCCCGGGTCGACCCCCACGGCGGAATCCGCTGGCACTGGACCACGCCCAGGGCCCAGGACATCCTGCGCCGCCGCGCCCTGCCCGAGATCCTCCAGTTCCACCGAGAGATCCATGGCCTGCCGCAACAGGAACTCGCCGACCTCCTCGGCTACTCCACCAGCTACGTCTCCCGCATCGAGACCGGCTCGCGCACGATCACCGACATCGGCGCCCTGCGCCACCTCGCCGAACGCCTCGGCCTCCCGCCGCACTGCCTCGGAATCACCGACGACACCGACGCAGACCACCAACTCGTGATCCAGCTCGCCGACTCCGTACTGCGCCTGGCCAGGACCGCCCGTCAGGCCGGTCACGCCACCACCGCCGTCGCGGAGCTGTGGCCGCTGGTCGCCCGTCTGGAGGCCCGCACCGCCGACGGCCACGCCGACCTCGACACCCTGCGCCTGCTCGCCCGCTCCCGCGTCGGCCTCGGCGTCGCCCTCGGTCACGTGCTCCCGGAGGAACGCCTGGCCACCGCGGCCCGCTGGACCGGCAAGGGCCTCAGCGTCGCCCGACGCCTGGGCGATCCCGCCCTGCACGCCCACGCGCTGCGCCACCATGGCAACGAGCTGCGCAAATCCGGCTTGCACCTTCGCGCGCTGGATCGGCTCGGGCAGGCCCGCGACGCGGCCCGCACCGCCACCGAACGCGCTGAGGCGGTCGTCCTGCTGGCACGAGCGGCCGGAGCCGCCGGGAACGCCACCGTTTTCGACAAGGCAGTCGAGGACGGCCACCGACTCTTGGGCGAAACGGCCCCCACCGCGCTGTTCTCCGAGTTCACCCTCCACGAGGTCCGCCTTCGCGGTCTCATGGGTACCGGTCGGGTCGCGGAAGCCGTCCAGCAGCTCGATCAGGCACCGGCCGCCGGACTCGCGGCGACGTCCCAGTGGCGGATCATTGCGGCTATCACCGCCGGTGAGGTACTTCTGCGACGAGGAGACGCGACCGGAGCAGCGCAGCAGCTGACCGCCGCGGTCGACGGGGCGACCCTTCACCGTCTGCCTCACCAGCTTCAGCGCGTCGTGCGGGCCAGCCACCGGTTGTCCGAGGTGCGGGAGCAGGCGGACGACGCTCTTGCGCGGCTGAGGGCCGAGATAGCGGCCTAAAGCTCGGAGCGGGCTACCGACCCTGCCGGCGAAGCTCTTGACCTGCTCCGTCACGGTGTCGACGCCCCACTGCCCGGGGACCTTGCGGCCGACCGATTCGAGCACCTCGTTCTCCTTCGCGCAGTCGTGTGCGGGCAGGACGCGGCCAGGGCGGCCACTCCCCATGCGGAGTGGCCGTACAGTGGTGCTCCAGCGCGGTGCGAGCCACGGTCAGCCCAACGCCCGGGTGGATAGGGAACGGGACGGAACCAGCCCACGCCTTGGGGGCGTACGGCCCGCACCGGGTCCGCACGGGACGCCGGGCGGAGTCCGGGGACGCCGTCAGGCGATCTCGCTGGGCACCTCGAGGTCGGCGTGCACGACCTTGCCTCGCGCCCACAGCTGGACACCCCACTTGGCCTTCGTGAGGCGGTGGACCAGGTCCAGCCCCCGTCCGGACTCAGCCGAGGGGCCGGCGTCGATGCGCACGGGCATCGACGCGGAGCCGTCGGAGACCAGCAGACGCACAATCCCCGCGGCGGGGCGGCGCACGGCCACGACCATGAACGTCTGGCAGCCCGTCTTCGCCGCGTTGCCCACCAGCTCCGAGATGATCAGCTCGGCGTCCTCGACCAAGGCCTCCAAGCCCCACTCGGTGAGCTTGACGTTGACCAGGCGCCGGGCGGCACGTGCCGACTGAGGGGTGTACGGCAGCCGCAGGGTCGCCGGGGCCGGCCGGGCGCCCAGGGGCGCCTCCAGATCCTGCTGTGACCGTTCGAGGGTGGTGGTCATCGCCGGTCCCGTCGGCGGTGCGGCACAGGACGGATCAGCATCCGGAGTTCCTGGGGTCGGTGCCGTGTCCCGCCGCGCGACGAGAGACGAACAGACCGGCGGCCGACGACGAGAGCTCGCGCCGTCGCCAGCGGTCGCCCGCCGAGCGGCGCGGCGGCACGGTGCCGACCGGGGTGGCCGCGGTGGCCGGGTGGGCGGCGGCGAGGAAGGCGCCGCGCTCCCGCAGGATGTCGGCGAGCCGGTCGAAGGCGGTCGCGTGCTCGTCGTCGTGGACCATGCCGCGGGTCCAAGTGAGGACCCCGGCGGCCTTGTGATCCGCCAGGGCATCGGTGACGGCCTGCCAGCCGGGCCGGGCGGTGAGGGGCCGCGCGGGCACCGCATGCTGCGGAGGAGCGTGTTCAGTCATCTCTATACGTCTTCCTCGTAGTCCTCCGTCACCGGAGGTCGGAGCGAATCGGCTGTCGTGCGTCCGTGATGAGCCAGCGAGTTAGCCGGCAACGCTCGGACGGATTCATGCCGGCGGGGACGCGAGCACCTCGCCTCTGACGATCCGGGGCGGAGCCGCTGTTGGAGGGGTAGGGCAGAGAAGGCGCGCGGCCGCAGACACGAAGCAGGCACGGCGCACATGCCGGAGCCGTACGGCGGGAGCAGCCCCACGGAGCCTGTCGGTGGCCCTCAGGAACTCCTCGCACTGGGCGAGAGCGTCTCCGGCGATTCCGACGTCGGCCGAGCGGGCCCTTGTGGCCCGGACCTCGCGGCAGATGTCGGCCAGCTCCCCAGGAGCGGCGTCGTCAAGTGGACCGGGTCCGGTCCACCACGTGAGTTCCGCAGCCAAGTAGACCAGCGCCCGTACGAGAACTGGGGATATCCGTCGAGCGTCGAAGGCACCGGCCACCTCGCTGTCGAAGACAGGACAGCTGATGCCATGTTCGGTGGTTGCGTGGCTATACCTCTCCGAGGTCGACGGTGGACCGGGCAGGCGCTGGCCCGTGCGCGACCTGTTGCCGTTCCAGCTGCCGGTTGACGAGCAGGCCCAACAGGAGGAGGAGCAGGAGGTTGCCGGCCAGCCAGCTGGTTTCGAGCACAGCGCTCAGGTGATGGGGATGGGCATCGCTCTGCCGCGGACCTCCTCCCGATCCCCGCCTTCCGATCTCCGTGTGGCCGGAGTTGCTGGGCGCGACGATGGCGCTGCTCAGGGCGGGCGATCTCATAGTGAGCCTCTGCGGATGGGCGGAGTTGATCAGCTCGACCGCTGCTGCGCGTCGAGCTTTCGGGGCATCAGAATGCCCGTGGTGAGGAGGACATGATCAGGTCTGAGGTGGACGTCTTGGGACGTCCTCGGTATCGTCCGAGGACCTCAGTACGTCCCAAGACGTCCCACTCGGGAGCGCTATGGCGAACGAACGCCTTCGGTCGGCTCTGGTCATCCGTGGAGTCACCGAGAAGGAGCTGGCCGAGCACTGCGGCGTGGACGCCAAAACGGTGGAGCGCTGGATCCTCAAGAACCGCGAACCCTACCGCCGGCACCGCCAAGCTACGTCGGCCAGGCTGCAGATTGACGAGGACTACCTCTGGCCGGACGCGAAGTCCGAGGGACAGCGCCTCGACGAGGCCGATGCCGAGATCGTCCACGTGTATCCTCACCGGTCGTCCGTACCTCCGGATCTGTGGCTGCAGTTCGCCGAGCGGGCCACCACCGAGATCGGGGTCCTCGTCCACGCCGGCGTGCACCTCGCGGAGAATCCCAGGTGGCACCGGACACTAATGGACCGGGCGAGGTCGGGAGTTCGGATCCGCGTGCTGTTGGGTGATCCGGACAGCCCCGAGATCGCGCGAAGGGGCCAGGAGGAGGAGATCGGCGAAGGCGTCGCGTACAAGGTGCGCGAGGTCATGAAGCTCTACCGCCCGCTCTACGGGACGCCGGGCATCGAGTTCCGGGCGCACTGCTCCACGCTGCACAACTCTCTCTACAGATTCGACGACGACATCCTCGTCAACACCCAGGTCTACGGGGTGAGCGCCCCGCTGACGCCGGTGCTTCACCTGAGGCGGGTCGCCGGCGCCCAGCTGGTCTTGACCTACCAGCACAGCTTCGAAATGGTCTGGACCAGCGCAGTTCCCCTACCGAGGCAGGCATCGTGAGCCGTACCGACTACTTCGACGACCCGCGCGCCCCGAAGGCCCAGCGGATCGTTCCCGCCGTGACCGCCTTCGTTGTCAGCGCCCAGGGCGAACTCCTGCTGGAGCGGCGCTCCGACAACGGCCGGTGGGGGATGCCTGGCGGCGTCCTGGAGATCGGCGAGGACCTTTCCGGCGCAGTCGTTCGCGAAGTGCGGGAGGAGACCGGAATCGACGTCGAGGTGACCGGGCTCGTCGGCACCTACAGCGACCCGGGGCACGTGATCGAGTTCTCCGACGGGGAGGTGCGCCAGGAGTTCTCGCTGTGCTTCCGGGCGAGGCCTGTCGGCGGTGAACTCAGCGCGAGCACCGAATCCTTCGAGGTTCGCTGGGTGTCGCGGGAGGAGTTGGAGTCCCTGGACATCGCGCCGACGACCAGGCTCCGGCTCGGACACGGCTTTCTGAACGAGGTTGCCCCGCATATCGGTTGATCACGACCGGTCGGACTCGGCGATCCGCTTCTTCGTCCGCTCGACCATGGCCAGCAAGGCGGGCCGGGCAGTCGACACGGCTCGATGGACGACGTGGGTGGGGCCGTACCGTCGGAGGACTTCGTCCAGCCTGGAGACGGGGTCGACCTCGGTGCCGTCCGGGCCGCTGGTGAGGTCGCAGTAGGTGATCGCGTCCAGTAGCTCGGACGGCGGCCTGAGGAATTTCGCGAGCTCGGCGGACAAGCCGAGCTCGGAAGCCTCCCACTCCGAGGAGGAGTGGTAGGCAACGAGTGAACAGACTGTCGGATCGACGCCGAGGCGGTCGAGGAACCGGGCGCCGTCGATCATGTGCTGACCGGTGTCTACGGCGGCCCGGGCGTAGCCGACATCATGGAGGACCGCGGCAACCGAGAGTAGCTCGGTGTCCGCTCCAAGCACCGGTGCGAGACGTCTGGCCTGTTCCAGGACCTGACAGGAGTGCGCCCAGCGCGAAGGCAACTGCGTGAGAAGCGATTCGGCGACCCGACAGGCGGTGCTCAGCTTCATCGCCCCAGGCTAAGGGACGATCCGATCGCAACAGCGGTTCGCTATCTCCTGGCGGTGCGCGGGCGACGGCCTGCCTCCGTGGGGTGGATTCAGATGGCGGCTGCGAGGGGCGTCGTGGTCAGTTCGCTGATCCTCTCGGCGGTCTTGAGGGTGTGGTAAGTCAGGGGGCCGGAACCTCCGGCCAGCACCGGTGAGGTCAACCAGCTCGGCCTCACTCAGTGCAGTTGGAGGACAGCACCGGGCAGGCAGTGGGGATTCCGTTCACGGCCGAGCAGGTGGAGCGGTTGACCATGAGGGAGCCGATGCAGCCGGCGGGAGCAGCGCTGCTTCAGCTGGCGTGGCAGCACCGCGACGTGCTCCTGAACATGGGTGGCTGAGCGGGGCTGCCGCAACGACGGTGAGCGCTGACACTTCGCCTTGGCCACCGACGACTCGTCGGTGCACGCCCGCTTCCGCCTCGAATGGCGCTTCTGCGCCGCCGCCCGCGAGGGCGAACGCCTCCACCCCGCGCCCGACCGGCACAGCTACACCCGCATCGCTTGAGCGCGGCCGAGCAAGCGGAGGGGGTTCGCGTTGGTGATCGAATAGCGGCGTTTTGGCAGATCAGCCCCGGTATTCCCCTTCTGTCGTGACACTTGGTCAACTTTGGCGCGGGGCCTTACAGTGCGCGGCATGAATCTCCGCACCAAGAAGACGCTGGGTGTCCTGCTCAGAGGCGCGATCGTCCTCGCCTGCTCGACCCTTTTCGGCCTGGCCAGAGGCGGGCACTTTGGGGTCAATCCGCTCTTCTTCGTCTTCGTGGCTTTGTTCTTGGCGATCGCCGGGTACACGTGGTGGTGGTACGGCGACTCCCCCAAGGCGGTGGCTGTGCGGGCGAAGGTGGAGGCCAAGAAGGCTGCCCGGCAGCAGTTGAGCTGACCACCCCGGTCTCCTCGGGTTCGACGGAGGCAGATGGGTCAGTGGAACCACGTTTCACTCTTGATCGAGACTGTCAGGCCCCATAGCGCTTCCGCTCCACCCCACAGCGGACGAAGGAGGCCAGGTGAGCCTGGTGCGGCCCAGCCAGCAGATGCGGTCCCTCGGCGTGATTCAGCAGGGCACTCCGATCCTCCACCGGTCAGCCGAGCCGTTCGACCTGCCGACGGAGGCCGCAGCCGCTCAGGCGGTCATTGACGAGCTGTTCGGCGCCATCGACCGGATCGGCCGCGTCCACTCCTTCGCCAAGGGCATGGGCATCGCAGCCCCGCAGATCGGCATCCCGCGCGCCGGCGCCATCGTGCTGCCCCCGACGGCCGGAGCTGAGCCGATCATCCTGCTCAACCCGAAGGTGACGGCCGTCTCCGACGAGACGGACGAGCAGTACGAGGGCTGCCTCAGCTTCTTCGACGTGCGCGGCATGGTGCCCCGACCGCTGCGGATGGATGTCACCGCCACCGCCTTGGACGGTGCCGTCACCACCGTGACCTACGAGTTCGGCCTGGCCAGGCTCATCGCCCACGAGATCGACCACCTGGGCGGACTGCTTTACACCGACCGCATGCGTCAGGGCGTGCACCCGATCCCGGTCGAGGAGTACCGCGGCACCGGGACGTCCTGGACGTACTGACACGACCGCACGGTCCGTAGACCCGAAGCGCAGAGATCACCGGCAACCTGCCGCACCCCTCGACGAACCCCAACGCCGTCGAAGACGACTCCCTCTGAGCCGGTAGTCACTCGACCATGACTGACAGTGGCGTGGACGCAAGTACTGTGACAACCGTCTGTCTGCTCACGTGTCGGTGGGTTTGTCATCCTTCGTGGCCGACTGCATCTCCGCGGCGAGCACCGGAACCTGGGCCAGGTGATGGTCTGGAGCAGCCACGCGGAGAGAGACCAGATGCTGTGCCCGTGGTGCAGTCCGTTGCCGTACACGCCAACGGGGAAAGCCTCGGGCCCCTGGAAGCCGTCCCTGCCGCCGCCGAGCCACGAGTCGGTGTTGTACCGGCACTCTACGCCGATGGTTCCGTCCAAGCTCCGTAGCGCCTCGTCGTCGGACTGGCCGCGCCAGAGGTCGATCTCGGCCGTCCAGTCCTCGCCGTCCCGGGTCACGCTGACCTCGATGTGCGCGTCCGTGCCCGGGACATCGAAGCTCTGGTGGTCCTCCAAGGTTCCCTCGTCAAAGGTGACGCCGGGGACCATGGCCAAGGCCGTCATGAAGTCTTCCTCGAACTCGTAGCTCTCGTCGAAGGCCCTTTCCAAGAGCATGGCGGCGGCGTCGGTGTCGGCCGACATCTCGCTGATGACCCCGTCGGAGAACTCGAAGGTGAGGTTGGCGCGCACCAGGACGTTGCCGATCGTGGCGACCCGCATTTCAAGGTCATCGGCTTGTGGCACCTGCTGGAGAGTGGCTTCTCCGGTCGCCAGGAAGAACACCACCGCGTCGACGATCTCCGGATGCGCGGTTCCAGGATCTGTCGGATCGACCCAGCCGTTGGTCGGCGCATCCTCGGGCACTTCATCTACCTGCACACGGACGACCCCGATGCCGGCCAGAGCGACGAGCTCGGTTACTTCGGCCCCGTACACGCTCGCGGTGCCGTCGTCCCGGTCCTCGAGCTTGGCGGCGTAGGCGGCCTCCAGACCGCTGATACGGCCGATGTCGAGTGCGTCCTGATCGGTCTGGTCAATGGGGAGGCGCTCGGTCAGGTAGCGAATGATCGCGGTGCGCGCGTGGCCGTCGTCGACCTTGAAGTCGAACAGTGTCGATCGCAGCTGGGCCAGGGATCGCAGGTTGGGTACGGGCTTGCCCCATGCCTCGCACGCGGCTTGAACGTCTCCGTCGCTGGTGACGATGAGGATCTCGTCCGGTTCGGCCAGGTCGAAGACGTCGCGGAGCCAGGCGCTGTCGCTTGCCCCCGTCTTGGTCGCCTTGTCTCCCTCGCCCTTCGTTTTTGCCGGGCGCCGTAGGAGCACCTGGTCCTTCAGCCCCTCAACCGCGCTACGGCCAGTGAGCGCGATGACCTTCACACCCGGGATCTTCGAAAGGTTGGTGAGCACTGCGGCGATCACATCGTCGCGGGTGGGGTAGCCGAGCGGTGCAGGTACCTCCAGGCCGGCACTCTCAAGCCGCCCCCGCTCCTTGCGGGCCGCGTTCTTCATGACCTCCCAGTCGCGAACCAGGTGTTCTGCCCACTCCCAGGCGACGGGTTCCGGCACCCAGGTCTCGACACCCATCGCGGCGAGGCGCTGCGCCCAGCGCGCGAGCCGGTCCAGGTCGGGTCGTGCGTGCCCGTAGGCGTTCGCGTCGAGTACTACTGCCTTGAGCTTCTCGCGCTCGGCAGGTGTGAGGCGAAGCTGTGCTTCGTCGTCCGGTCGCGGTCGGGGGGTGCGTGCCATGCCGGGATTCTTCCAGGGCGACGTGGCTGTGCGGTCCGATCAGTCAAGATCACCCTCCCGCAGCCCGGCCGCCAGCGCCGTCGGCACGATGGGTAAGGTGGAACGGAGTGACCGGCTCTGACCAGGGGAAACGGGTCGATCCTGGAACCCTGGAACGGGACGCGGAGCGGGTGTCGCAGAGCAACTGGGGCCGCGAAGACAGATGGTCCTTGCGTCATTCCGGCGGGAGAGTCGGATCATCCTGCGGCGACGTAGGCGTCGGCCGCGAGCTCGACCGTTCGGTTGGTCATGCCGAGTTGCCGTTGGACGACGCGAATGCTGTGGCCCGCGTGAGCCGGTGGTCCAGCAGGCATGGATCACGGCTGACCCCCGCCGGTGCGGGGAGGACGGCACCACCGTGCGTCTCCAGGACGAGATCCGCGGCTGACCCCCGCGGGTGCGGGGAGGACTCGACCACGTCGGCGATGCCGGAGGCAACGTTCGGAGCTGAAGGCTCCGACAAGCGCGACCACGTCGCCGTTGCCACCGAACGGCAGGGCCGGTCCACCGGGCACGGCGACGGCTTGGCGGACCCGTCGCCCGGAACTGGACCACTCGTCAGACGCATCCCCCTCTGCGGCACCGTCTCCTGGTGTCGCCGCCGTCGAGAGGAATCGCCCGCCATGACCGGACTCGGACCCGTCGTCTGGCCACCTGAGCCGATCAGGACCGAGCGTCTCGTGCTCCGTGAGCCCGAGGCCCGGGACCGTGCGGTGTTCATCGAGCTGCTCGCCTCGCAGGAGGCGCACACCTACCTCGGCGGCCCCCGGCCGCGTGACGAGCTCGAGCGTGAGATGCCCGAGGTGCCCGAGCGGTGGCCGGGGAGTTTCGTCGTCGAGCTCGACGGGTCGATGATCGGCCAGATCCTGCTCAGGAGGGCGCCGGAGCACCATCGCCCGGCCGCCGCGGGGAAGGCCGATCTCGGCTACCTGTTCCTGCCGCGGGCGTGGGGGGTCGGGTACGCCGCCGAGGCGTGCGCGGCGGCACTCGACTGGCTCGCCGATGTCCTTCCCGGTGAGCCGGTGGTGCTCGCCACCCAGACCGCCAACGTCGGCTCGATGCGCCTCGCGGCGAAGCTGGGGTTCACCGAGGTGGAGCGGTACCAGGCCTGGGGCGCTGAGCAGTGGCTCGGCGTTCGGTCCCCGGTCACGCCGTCCGGTTGATCTCGTACTCGACAGCGCGGATCCGCGAGGCCACCGACAACAGGTCGCCGGCCTCGGCCGCCGCCGCTTGACCTCGTGGAGCACGAGCGCCCGCCGCCAACGAGCGACGTGCCGGCGAGCGGAGATCCGCGAGCAGGCGCTGCAAGCTGGAGTCCTCGGAGCCGGGTCCACTCACGCCGAGAACCTGTCAGTCAGGGATCCGGCAGGGGAGGACCCGGTGGCCACGGCATTCCTCGAGCGTGGACTCCGGTTTCTCCTCGGTCTCCTTCAGCTCCTCACTCAACGCAGCCGATCACGCCCGGCATCGGGCTCCCGCAGCTGAGCCATGCCTGCCTTGAGCCGGTCCCGCTCTGCGCGCAGGATTCTGAGCTCTGCCGTGGCCAGTTCCAGGTCGGCCGCCAGTGATTCGGCCGAGGCGTCCGTTCGAGCCCACCTCCGCCTCGCGTTGTGTAGCCCCGCTCTGCTTCTGCGGCGACGGCAGGGGTGACGGCGCAAGCGGCGGCAAGGCACCCCGTACGCCGATGGCGGTGGCGCCCCTGTCCCCCCGCGCGACGCCACCGCCCCGTCCGGCTTCCGCCAGGCGGTCGGCTCAGTGCGGGGCTCCCCCGTGACCGCCGTCGATGAAGGGTCGCTGACCTGCTAATATTCTTCTTGTCGCGAGGGAGATGATTCCTCGTCAGGCGTCAGCGGTGCTACCAGAGCACGTCCTACTTTCAGTAGGAAGAGTCTGTGCGACCCGGGCCTGGCGCTCCACTGAGGCGAGGCCCAGTACCCACCCGGGTACCGGGCCTCGTCTGCGTTCGTGGGCGGTCCGCAGGTCGGAGGAACGACGGCTGCCGGCGGCCGGCTTCCGTGAGAGTGCGCCCACGTCCGGACCTTCGTCAGCTTGGCGTTCAGCCTTCGTCGTCTTCGTAGCGGAACGGTTCGATCGTCCAGGCCAGGCCAGGCTCGTCCCGATAGGCCGCGCAGCCGGGCTGCAGGTCCGCAGTCCCAGAGACGGAGGCGTCCTCCTCCACCAGGCACGCCAGGCAGTACACACCACTGGTATCCGGGAGGTTCGGATCGTTGATACCGTCCCCGATCAGCCAGTCGCCCTCGCCCTCGCCCTCGCCCTCGCTGTCGTGGACGACCACGAGCGCGGGTAGGCGTCCTTCCGCGACAGTCCGTTGGACCACTGCGCCGAGATCACGCGGAACCGGCCGTCGGGCGGGTTGCCGAACCCGTATCGGGTGGGTTCTGCTCGCGTGGAGCGATGCCTGTCCGCTCACACTGGAGCCTGGACAAGGGGGTACCTGGTGAACGATGTTCCGGATCTTGGGCCCATGCCCCAGCGGGTCGCCGTCAGTGCCGAACAGGCGGGGCGGCTGGTGGCCGAGCAGTTCCCGCAGTGGGCCGCACTGCCGGTGACGGCTGTGGAGAACGGCGGCTGGGACAACCGGACCTTCCGCTTGGGCGACAGCATGCTGCTCCGCCTGCCCAGCGCGGAGGAGTACGCCCTGGCCGTGGAGAAGGAGCACCGTTGGCTGCCCGAGCTGGCACCCGCTCTCCCGTTGCCGATCCCGGTGCCGCTGGCGAAGGGGAGTCCTGGTGCGGCCTACCCGTTCGCGTGGTCGGTCTACGGGTGGATCGACGGCACGCCCGCGACGTTCGGGTCGGTCGCCGATCCGATCCGCTTCGCCGGGGACCTGGCCGACTTCGTCACTGCGTTGCGGAACGTCGACGCCTCGGAAGGGCCACAGCCCGGCAAGCACAACTGGTTCCGTGGAGCGACGCTGCGGACCTACGAGGCGCTGGCGCTCGGTGCGCTGGACGAGCTGCGCGGCCACATCGACGTCGCGCCGGCACATGAGTTGTGGACTCAGGCACTCGAAGCGCGGTGGGACGGGGCCGACGTCTGGTTCCACGGCGACCTCGCCCAGGGCAACCTGCTCCTTCAGGACGGACGGCTCGCCGCCGTCATCGACTTCGGTACGTGCGGCGTGGGGGACCCTGCTTGCGACCTCGCGATCGCGTGGACCTTGCTCTCGGCCGACGGCCGCGACGTGTTCCGGGAGCGGCTGGGCGTCGACGACGCGACGTGGGCGCGCGGACGCGGATGGGCGCTGTGGAAGACGCTCGTCTCGTGCGCCGACAGCCTGGGCGAGGACGGCGCCGACGCCCGTGACGCGCGACGCGTACTCTCGGGGATCCTCACCGATCGAGGCTGAGTCAGCCGGACGCGGTGGTGAGCCGGTGGATCTGGACGGTGACCAGGTCGGTGTCCGGGCCGTGGGCGATGATGCCGACCGACAGCCGCCGGTCCGTGCGTCGGGGGCTCCTTGCCGGGGTGGAACGGTCAATGGCGCGGACACGGCGCGCGACAGCTGCCGCTAGCTGTCGCGCGTGGGCAGCTCCGAGAGCGCGGTGTCCCGCATGATGCGCTCGACTGTGTCGCGGAGGGTGCTGTCGCCGCCGATGACGGTCTCGATGCCGCCCGGCAGAACGTCGTGCTCGCGGTACCAGTCGCGCAGTTCCCGCTCAGTGACGGCGGCCAGGTACTCGCGATCGGCCTTCGAGGCGTGCCGCAGGAACGTCTCGTCGATCGGGATGTCGAGGTAGTAGCAGCAGGTGACGCCGAGATGGTCGGCCACCAGGCGCGTGAGCATCTCGCCGTAGTGGTCGGCGTACAGGATGCCTTCGATGACGACGTGGTAGCCGGCGTTCAGCGCGTACCGTGCGACGGTGTCGATCAGTCCGATGTTCGCGCCGCCGGGCTGGTCCCGCTCGCGCAGCACGATCCGGCGGAGGTTGTCCTGCGCGACGACGGCCAGGCCCCGGCCGAACCGCTCCCGGATTCCCGCCGCCACCGACGACTTACCCGACGCCGAGTTCCCCCGGACGACCACGAGCCGAGTCTCCGGGCTCCCCGCAGGCGTCCCGGCCGTCGGGTGGCTCGCGGTGCTCATGCCGGTCGGCCGACGGCGGACGGCGAGCGGTCAGCGGTGATCTGTGCGAGCGCGTCAGGTTCGAACAGTGCGTCCAGTCCGTCCGGGCTCTCGCGGCCGGTATCGATGTCCATGGAAATGCCCCCTTGATCGGCGACCTCCGAAAGGCGTTCTCCAGAGCCCGCGGTGGCCGTGGATGAGCCGGGCCGCACCCCGGCAGGCTACCGGCAGTCCCACTCCTCGCTGGGCAGTGAGTGCCAGAGGTCGAGCCAGCCGTGCAGCAGGAAGAGCGGCCGGGTCAGGTTGACGTCGCCCGCACGCTGGGCGCGGATCGCGAGGCCGAGGTCGGGGAAGACCGGGTCGGCGGCGGGGCTGTACAGCAGCCGGCCGTGCGCCGTGCGGTGGACGAGCCAGTCCTCCACCCGGGACGGTGCGCAGCCGGTCAGCGGGGTGCCGTCCAGTCGTACCTGGGGGCCGGTGAGGGCGTTCACGGCCACGCACTCCAGGCGGTCCGTCCGGAAGAGAGCCCTGACTCCGGCGGTGCGGAAGTCGGCGTAGCCGAGATGGCGCTCGTCGCTGCCGGGGTCGTAGTAGGAGGAGACGGATCCCTCTTCGCCGAGGGCGGCGGTGATCTCGTCCAGGGTCATGCCGAAGTGCAGCGGTCCGACGCCGACGTACGGCGTGAACGTCCACTCGTGGCGTTCCTCGTCTCTGGCGATCCGCCACGGGCCCCGGTGCCCCGGGTCACTCCCCTGGACGGCGGTGGGCGGTTCGGGTGCCGGCTCGTGCGGGGCCGCCGGCTCCGGTGCCGGTGCCGTCCAGTCAGGGTGCCAGCGGCCGGGCGGTTCCAGGGCGGCGGTGTCCTCTGGTTGCTCGGCCAGCCAACGGGTCGCCTGCTCCTGGCCGTCGCCGAACGGGTTCTCGGCCAGCGCGTATGCCCGGCCCGCCGCCGCGCGGTGATCCTCCTCCGTGGCGGTGAGGGCCGTGGTGTCCTCACCCCAGGCCTCCAGCCGCTCCCGCGCGATCCACCGGTAGTACGAGTCCGCGCTCCGGGCCAGGACGTCGCGGACGACGGGCGCGTACCGCGGGACCGACGCGGCGAGGGCGGGGTCTGCCAGCAGCAGGGCGGTGGCCGCTATGGCGGCCTCCCTCACCAGAGGGTCACCGTCCTCGCAGAAGACCGCGACCCGGGTGAGGAGCGTCGGCCGTGCGGCACGGGCGGCGGCCAGGTCCCGCGGTGCGCCGGCACCGTCCACGGCGTCGAGGCGGGCGACATCGGCGAACGAGGCCAGCCAGTTCAGCAGTTCCGCGCGCAGCGGCCGCCGGCCGGCTCGCCGTTCCCACCGGCCCCCGGCGAGCGTGCGCGGATCGTCGAGCAGCGCGGCGACGACCAGCGCTGCCGGGGCGGTCGCCGGGAACACGCGCTCATGGTGGAGGAGCAGCCGGTACAGGTCCCAGACCGCGCGGGCCCGGCGGGTGTGATCGGCGTCGAGTAGCCGGGCGAGGATGTCCGGTGTGTCGGGCACGTTGTGCAGGCCGGTGCAGACGTGCGGCAGCTCGCTCCACGCGGTGGCGGTGAGCTCGGCCAGGGCCTGGGGCGGCAGGAACACCGTGGGACTGCCGGGAGCGTCGACGGCTGCTTCGTTGACCACGGCCGCAGTGTTCCAGCAGCCTCCGACACTCGTGGGAGGTCGACGCGGCCGAGGGGACAGCTCCTGAGGGTCAGCCCACGTCGGAACGGTTCGGGGAACGATCTCCGACGGACCGGGAAGCGACCTTCGCCGGTCGGAACCGTCCCCGCTCAGCGCCACCCTCTGAACGGCCCGGACCACCGCGCCGATCGAACGCACGCTCCTGAGAAGTGAGTGTCCGTCACACCCGTTGATACGAAGAGCCCCTGCCCCCGTGAGCGGCGTGGTACGTTCCGTAACCCAACCGAAAACAGTTGACCCCGGCAGCGCGCCAACGCTCCGGGGTCCGGCACAGGAGCTCCCACTCCCAATGCGGATCCATCGTACCGCCCACGCGCGCAACTTCACCGTGCTGCCCAACACCCTGCTGCAGGACCGCCGGCTGGGCTTCACCGCCCGCGGCCTCCTCGCGGACCTCCTCTCCCGCCCTGACGGCTGGCGCGAGGACGGCCGGCACATGGCGGACACCAGCCCCCAAGGACGCGGGGCGATCCGCAAAGCCCTCAAGGAGCTGACCCAGGCCGGGTACTACCGGGTCGACGTCGTCCGCATGCCCGACGGCACCATCCGCTCCGAGACCCACGTCTACGACACCCCGCAGCTCGGGCCGCCGCCGGGTGTCCCCCGTCCGGCGTCCGGTACGGCGGAGACCGGCGCCACGGACACCCCTGTAAAGGACCGGTACCAAGAACCCTCCCACCCCACCGGAGCCGAACCGGCCGACGACCCCGGTCGGCCCGGCCGGCGGGATCGGCCCGATCGGCCCGATCGGCCCGATCGGCCCGATCGGCGGGAGGCGAACCCCGACAGCGACCGACGACCGTCCACACCACCCGACGAACAGACCCGCGAGGCGATCGCGACCCTGTTCCGGGTGATCCGACCGGAACCACGCCTACGCCTCGGCGAGACCGAAGCGAAGGAACTCGCCCCGCTCGTCACCCAATGGCTCCAGCGCGGCGCCACCACCGCCGAACTGGCCCAGGCACTCCTACCCGGCCTGCCGACCCCCGTGCACTCACCGGCCGGTGTCCTCCGCCACCGCCTGCAGCACAAACTGCCGCCCGACCGGCCCCCGCACCAGCCGTCCGGACAGCCCCGGCCCCGCTACACCGAGTGCGCCACCTGCCACGACCCCGTCCCGCGCCCCGGCATCTGCGCCGCGTGCGCAGGCCTCGGCGGACGACACGCCACGTCGGACGGCGAAACCGGCACCGCAGCCGTGGCATCCGCCGGAGCCGCCCGCGTCCGGGCAGCCCTACGCACCGCCCGAACGACACTGCTCCCACGACAGCCCGCCGGATCAGGCCTCACACCG
Source organism: Kitasatospora xanthocidica (assembly GCF_014656195.1). GTDB lineage: Bacteria > Actinomycetota > Actinomycetes > Streptomycetales > Streptomycetaceae > Kitasatospora > Kitasatospora xanthocidica. Next base: position 46,548 of record NZ_BNBY01000025.1, read on the forward strand.
CCGCTACGCCCCGTCTGAAGGGCCGACCCGCGACCGTCCGACGGCGATCGGAGGCGCCACTCCTCGCGGTAGTCGACGCGATCGACGTGTCGGCGTGATCTGCGTGGAGGGACGCAAGCAGGCGGACAGCCGTCGGCGTGCTCCGTCAGGTGCTCAGCTCGGTATGGACGGACGCGCTCAGTCTCCGTCCGGTGCGATCGTGTTCCATGCGACGATCCGGGGATGGCGAACCTTGACGCTTCTTCTCCGGAGCGCCGTGTGAACAGTGGTGGGCCGCGTGGAACGGCGCAGGGCCTGCGCAACTCTGCCCTGGCCTTGCTGGGGGCGCTGCTCGACCGGTCGCTGGTGCAGATCGCCGACGCCGCCGCCGACGCCCAGTGCTTCGACCGGGAGACGATCCGCGCGGCGGCGGACGTGTGGGACAACAACACCTTCCCGCTGTTCCGGGCGGCGACGGCCGGCACGCGCAGCGGGCGCGAGCGTCGAGCGAGGGCGGCGTTGGAATGGATGGCCGACCTCGGTGAGGAACGACGTGCCTGGATGAGCGAGCAGGCCACGGCCGCAGGGCAGTCGTTGGACGGGCTCCTCGCGCCCCGGAAGCCGTCCGCGCCGCGCCGGGACTATCGGGGACTGGTGATGGCCCCGGTGATGCCGCTGACCGCGCACACCGCGCAGAGCCTGGCCGCCGACTACGACCTGCCCTCGGCCCAGGTCCGCCATCTGCAGGTCGAGCGGGTCGGCAGCAGCCGTCTCGTCGGCCGACTCGAACTGGCCGTCACCCGTTCCTACCCCGTCGACGACGGCACCTCGCCCGAGACCGCGACGCTGGCCGTACGGCTGCGTGACCTCACCGAGGTCCGCTTCGACTCGCAGGACGCCCGGGGCGCCGTCCTGCGAGCGCGAGCGGACGGGGTGTCCATCGCCCTGGGGGATCGAGGGACACTTCGCGCGGCGACGGCCGACCTGCACCCAGACGACGACCACTGGCACCTGTCCTCCGCCGGGCGCCGGGCCGACGCGACCACACCGCCCCGCGACACCCGGCCCGCCCGCGTCCTCCCCGCGCAGAAGGGGGACCTGAGCGTCGACGCCCTGGCCGCGGCGACCGTCCTGCACCGCGCCATGCTGCAGGTCCGCTTGGGGAGTAGTGCCGGGTACGCGGGCCAGGTCCCGGTCCGCGAGTTCACCCGGGCCTTCACCGGAGCCGGCGAGGCGATCCTCGCCGCAGGTGATCACTACCTGCCCCACCGGCGGGAAGCGGCTTTCCGCCACCTGGTCGAGACCTGGGTCCGACGTGGCGGACCGGCCCTCGCGTCCTGGTTCACCGGCGTGCTGACGGACACCGGCCACCGACCGGACCTCCTCACCGGCCTCCGTGACGAGGACCGACCGCACCCGACCGTCGGCACACCGCAGAAGCCCGCCGCGAACCCCGACGCGAAGCCTGCGGCGGCCTTTGGCCCGATCGAGGTCGAACTCCGGATGGCCTCCTACACCTCGGCACACACACGCTACGGCGCGGACCACGACGCCTCCGCCCTCGTGCACCTGGCCGTGCCGCCGTACCCCCGGAACGCCGAGGACGACCCGTGGCGGCTGCGCGCCATGCACGCCGCCAACCCCGCTCGCTTCAAGCTGCGGACAGAGGCGTTCCACGGAACCAGCGGGCCCCCCGTCGCGGTCGACGACAATGCGGTTCGCCGCGTCGTCCTGCACGACGGAGCCCTCGACATCACACGTGGGGAAGGCTGAAACACCACGTGCCGCAAGTCCCGCCACTGTCACGACCCACGAACCGGTCCTTCGGGAAGCACTCGACGGAGCGAAATCCAGGCGGCGTCACGGGCCGGTGACTATGGCAAAGTGGTTGAACTGGGACGCCGAGAACGGCGGTTGACCCAGGTGCAGCTCGGCGAGACCCTCGGGCTGTCCCAGTCGGCGATCTCCCGACTGGAGAAGCGCGGTCCGTCGGGCACCTACGACATGGCGCTACTCGGACGCGCAGCAGCACACCTGCACATCTCCGCCAGTCTCGTTGGTCTGGCGGGCACCCCATCAGGATCGGTGGCAGTGGAGCGACGGGAATTCCTCGGCATCGGCGCAGCAGCAGCGGTTACGCCGGTCCTCGCCGTGATCCCTGTGCAGCCCGAGACGGGCCAGCCCGCCGCTCTTCGGCTCGGCACCGCGTCGTACCGCCGGCTTGACGGGTCGACGCCGTCCCGGGATCTGGCCGACGCCGTCCGCGGCCATATCCAGCTGATCGACCGGCTGTCCGCTGGCAGGGATCGGCCCCAGCTTGCGGCCGTCCGGTCCGAGGCGCTCGCATTCGCGGGCTGGCTCTCCTGGGACATGGGCGACCACGGCTCCGCCCGATCCTCCTACGGCCACGCGATCAAGGCAGCCCGCGCGGCCCAGAACAGCCTCCTCGCCGCCTACCAACTTGGCAGCCTCGCCCAGTTCGAGGCCCACGCGGGCAACAGCCCCCAAGCGCTCAGCCTCGCCGGGAGAGCCCGGACGATCCTCGCCGACCCGCCAGCCATCGCGGACGCCTGGCTCACCTCCGTGGAAGCGCTGGCGCACGCAGCAGGCGGAGACCGCGACCGCGCGGACCAGGCACTCACCCACAGCCGGAAGGTCGCACTGCGACTCGGCCGGGAGGAAACTCCCCCGTGGCCCTGGGTCTTCACGTTCGACGAGTCGAAGGTGTCAGCCGCCCGGGTGGCGTGCGGGGCACGGCTCGGTCTGGCGGACTGGGTGCTGTCCGCCGACACCGCAGCGTTGGCCACCGGCCATGAGAAGCAGCGGGCACTCCTGATGTTGGACATCGCCGCCGGGCATCTCGCCGCCGGCCGCGTCGACGGCGCCTTCGCAATCGCCGACCGGGCCCTCGACATCGGGCTCACCTACCGGTCCGGCCGGATCGTCGACCGGGCCTGCGGTCTGCGGCGTACCCTCACCACCACGACACCGCCCCGCGTGGTGCGAGAGTTCGACGACCGTCTTCACGACGTGTACCTGTAGGAGGGGCAGCATGCGAATCGGGATCACCGGCCACAGGGGCCTGACCGGAGTCGTCGAGCAACAGGTCCGCCAACTCCTGGCCGCCGCCGCGCGCACCTACGACGGGCCGGACCTGACCGTCGTGTCCATGCTCGCGGACGGCCCCGACAGCTGGTTCGCACAGCTCGTTCTGGAACAGGGCGGATCCCTCGAGGTCGTTGTGCCGGCGGAGGAGTACCGGGACGGCCTACCGCCCGACCACCACCCGCTCTACGACCGGCTGTTCGATCGCGCGGCCGAGGTTCACTGCACCGGCATGATCGCCTCGGACACCGCGGCTCACATGGCCGGCAGCGAGGCTGTGGTCGGATTGGCGGACGTCGTCCTGGCGGTCTGGGACGGCCTACCTGCCCGCGGCCACGGCGGCACCGCCGACGTCGTGTCCTACACACGGCGTTGCGGCGTGCCCGTTCAGGTGCTGTGGCCCGAGGGAGCTACGCGGTAGCCCCTGGGGAATTCAAGCCCCGGGTCGAGGGCCGGCCGAACGCACGCCGCAGTGCTGGGGGTGGCCCAGGAACTCCCGGAGCGGCGGGAACGGAATTGCGGGGGAACCGGGCTCCTGCGGGGCGCGTGCGCGACGGTGGACACAATGTGGGCGATCGTCGTGCGAGCGACATCGGTCATGCAGCGCACGCTACACGTAGCGAATGCTGCGGGACGTCACGACTCACAAACGGCCGTACCCGACCGACAGGTAGCCCGGTAGCGTCGCGCGCACACCTCACCAAGGGGGACCATGCGCATCCGTACCGCCGCCGCGGCCGCCGTCGTCGCGCTGCTCGCCGTCGGCTCGACGGCCTGCTCTAGCTCGACCGGCAGTTCGAAGTGGTCCGCGGCGCCGAGTAGCGCAGCCACGGCCCCTCAGGCTCCGGCGGCGGCCGCACCTACTGCGCCCCCGGCGCCAGCCGGGACCACGACGGCCGCGCCTGCCGGGGCGAAGCCGAGCGGGCCGCCGCCGCGGCCGGATGCCGCGACTACCGCCGCCTACATCGCGGCCTTGACGGCCATCGATCCGGAGATCGTCAGCGACAAGGTGGACCGTGCGGTCAGCCGTGGCCGCGATCAGTGCACGTCGGTTGCCCAGTCCCCGGGGGACCAGGCGGGGTTGGTAGCCCTCGCAAACCGGCGGTTCACCTCGGCGAAGCACCCGGACGGGTTCGGGCCCGAGAAGTCCGCGAAGATCCTCGAGGTCGTGCGCAAGCATCTCTGCCCGACGTACTGAGCGGGACGCACGAAGGCGCCCTGGACGAGGTGGTTGCGGAGCGCGGGCGGCGTGAGCCGCGGCACCGGTTCCTGCCGGCGCGGGACGCGCAGATGGTGCCGGACCTGTTGCGCGTCCAGCGGATCCTGATCGTCCAGGGCGCCCGGCTTCAACCGGCCCGACGCGGTCACCCGGATCGGCGAGTTCTTCAGGGCTCCGCCCAGCGGTGAGAACCGGACCGTCCGTTCGCGTCGTCCTTTGCCGTGTCGGCGGCCCGGCAGACCGTCCGGGCGGTAGGGGGGAGGGCGACCGGCGCGAGCGCGCGACCGGGGCCCTGGCCGACGCGGTGTCGGGTGAGAGCTGCGCCCGGTGGACCGAGCCCCCTTCCTCGACCCCTGAAAGGGACCGGTTCCCCGTGCACTCAGCCAGCCGCCTGCCCCACGCCCGCACCGCCGCAGTCATTGTCGGCAGTGTGGTCGCCCTGCTCGCCGCGCTGCCCGCCCCTGCGGCCCACGCATCCGGTGCCGACACCTACGTCACCACGTTCGTGAACGTCAACAGCGGTAAGTGCCTGGAGATCGCCGACCTGAGCACCGATGACGGCGCGCCCGCCCAGCAGTGGGACTGCGACGGCGGCGACAACCAGCTGTGGGACGTCGTGTACCACCCCGGCGGCCAGTACACCATCGTCAACCGCCACTCCGGCAAGTGCCTGGAGATCGCCGACTTCGACCGCGAGGACGGCGCGCCCGCCCGCCAGTGGACGTGCACGGGGAGCATCAACCAGTACTGGTACCCCTCGCCCTTCCTCGATGGGAACAGCGCGGGCAATCTGATCAACGAGAACTCCGGCAGGCTGCTGGAGATCGCGGACTGGGACACCGAGAACGGCGCGCCCGCCCAGCAATGGGGCAACGGTATGGGGCCGGAAAGCCAGGCGCCTCACCAGCTCGACGCGAACAAGCGCTGGATCTCCAACGTCCGGCCGATCTGACCGGCCCGAAGGACACCCCCGCGAGCCGCGCCGCCCGCTGACGCGGCCGGCCGCTCAAGGGGGTGCCCTTGGGGTTCCGCGAACTCTCTGACCGCGAGCCCCAATGCCAGTGCTGGCTGCCCCCCGCTCGCGCGGGGAGGAGAACGTAACGATCTTGTTCATTACGTCGTTGAACGGCTGACCCCCGCTCGCGCGGGGAGGAGGGGTCCGACAGCGTGTCGGCGATGCGGCCCCACGGCTGACCCCCGCTCGCGCGGGGAGGAGGCCGAGGACGGCGGCGAGCCGGTCGGCCCGCGCGGCTGACCCCCGCTCGCGCGGGGAGGAGACGATGGGAATTGCGTTGCTGGACAAGACACCCGGCTGACCCCCGCTCGCGCGGGGAGGAGGACGGCGACCAGGACGGCGACGACCTCGAGGACGGCTGACCCCCGCTCGCGCGGGGAGGAGCGCCCAGTTCGACGTGCCAGCAGACGCGAACACGGCTGACCCCCGCTCGCGCGGGGAGGAGGAACAACCGCGCGGAATCGGCGAGGAAGCGGGCGGCTGACCCCCGCTCGCGCGGGGAGGAGCACAACGGCCCCCAGCGGGAGGCGCGCTGGGACGGCTGACCCCCGCTCGCGCGGGGAGGAGGTCGTCACGCGCTCGGCCCCGTCACGTTTCCTCGGCTGACCCCCGCTCGCGCGGGGAGGAGCACCGCCGGAAGGGCAGCGAAGCGGAACAACGCGGCTGACCCCCGCTCGCGCGGGGAGGAGAGCTCGACATCACCACCGAGGACATCGCCGCCCGGCTGACCCCCGCTCGCGCGGGGAGGAGGGATCGACGGCCAGGCCGCGCTCGGTGACGGCCGGCTGACCCCCGCTCGCGCGGGGAGGAGGACGGAGGGACGGAAGGCTTGTTGGTCTTCTCCGGCTGACCCCCGCTCGCGCGGGGAGGAGTATCCGGCGTGGTCCCAGGTGTTCGGGTGCGGCGGCTGACCCCCGCTCGCGCGGGGAGGAGCCGGCGATCCCCGGGCGGTAGTCCGTCGTCCCCGGCTGACCCCCGCTCGCGCGGGGAGGAGACTTTCTGACCTGCGACGGAGGGAGGCCTTTGCTGTTTCTTGACCACGCCGGGTGGCCGACGAGATGCCGGTTTCGGTGAGCTGTCGTGGTGTCAAGGCGTGTGGTCCATCCTGCCATGTCACCCCGACGATGAGGGGAGCGGTTCTGGCATGGGCTGTCCCGGACAGGGCGGTCGGACTGGGTCCCCGTGGGTGGGGGAGAGAGAACGTTCTCGATCGACAGTTGTCACGGGCGCTGGAACTCACCCGCCAGAGGCGGGATCGGCGGCTTCTGCCGAATCCGAGAACAGGGACGGCGATGGCGCTTGGGCGAGCGTGTGGGTGATGGCCTCGAACTCGGCGAGTGCGGCCCGCAGGTTCTGCGAGATCTCGGCCGCGATGACCTCGGGCGGGCTGTCATCCGGCGGGGTCGGCTGCGCGATCGGGCAGGTCAGGTCGAGGTTGGCGTCATCCCGGTTGATCAGGTTCTCGTAGGTGAAGCGCTTGAAGCGGCCGTCCGGGGTCTCCGTGCGGGAGGCACGGTCGCCGGGGCGCAGGGCCTCGAGGGCGCCGGTCAGGTCCTCCGCCCGCAGTGGGCGCCGTGTCGGGTGGAAGGAGTGGCCGGTGCGCAGGTCGTAGACCCACAGGTGCGTGGTGGCCGGCGTGTCCGACCGTGCCCGCGGCTTGGTGAAGTAGAGGACGTTGGTACGGACCCCCGGCGCGCCGTGGAAGATCCCCGTGGGCAGCCTGATGAGCGTGTGGAGGTCGAAGTCGTGAAGGAGTAGCCGCCGCACCGCCTCCGCGGGGCCGCTTCCGAACAGGACGCCGTCCGGAAGAATCACCGCCGCTCTGCCTCCGGGGGCCAGGACCGACATGATGTGCTGGAGGTGGTTGAGGGCCTTGTCGCGTGTCCGGACGGCGAAGTCGGGGCGCTCCGGCGGGATGTCCAGCATTCCGAACGGCGGATTGCTGAGGACGATGTCGGCCTGGGTGAAACGGCGCGTGTCAAGCGGGTCGGTCTCGGTGACGTGGACCGGGCCGCCGTACCGGCCGGTGTCCTGCAGGAGAAGGTTGGCGCCGGCCAGGCGGCTCGCGGGGGACGGCTCGTTGCCCTCGAGGCGGTGTCCGGCCGACGGCGATGGCATGGTGTCGGGGTGCTGCTCGCGGATGTGGCGTAGCGCGGCGGCGAGGAAGCCGCCTGATCCGCACGCGGGGTCGGCGATGCTGTCCGCCGGGCCCGGTCCCGCGAGCCGTACGAGCGTGTCGACGAGGAAGCGTGGGGTGTGGTGCGGGCTGCTTCTCCGGGCGTCCTGGACGGCGAGTTCGAACAGGGCCTCCAGGACATCGCCCTCCACCTCGCTCCCGGGACCCGGGGTGAGGCCCTCCTCCAGGTCGTCGATCAGCTCCCGGAGCAGGAGTGGGTCGGCGACGGCCCCGCGCGCGTCGGCGAAAGCGCGCCCGAGTGCGGTGTCAGGCCGGCTGCCGAGGTCCTTCAGGATCCGCTGGTACACCTCGGGCAGATCGCCGTCCGGAGCGGCGCGGAGCGAATGCCAGGCGCCGGCCGCGGTGGCGAGCTCCGGGTCGGCCGGGTGCCCGGGCCGAGGTGCTGCCAGTCGGTCGGCCCGCTTGAGCAGGAGGAGGTGGGACAGCGTCTCGAGGAACATCCAGCCGGGGACGCCGTCCTCGCGCAGTCGCTCGTACCGGCTCCACAGACGGTCCGCCAGAGCCTTCGGACGTTCCGCCTCCTCGAAGGGCAGGGGCGGGTCGGTGGGGTGGCTGTCGCTCATCGAAAGTCGAACTCCTGCTGCTCGTAGCCGGTCTCGGGGAACCTCGTCGGCTCGTTGAGCCGGGTGGGATCGTCGGCAGCCACGGACCCGGTGAGCCGGCCGGACAACCCCTGGGCGAGGATCGACAGCCGCAGCGCCGGACCGGATCGGCGGGCGTCGTCCACGAGCGCGCCGGTGGTGCTCACGTGCTCCTTCCAGACCTCCGCCGCCCGTACGAGCCGGTCCTGGATGGGCAGGGCGGGAACTGGGATCGTGATGGCCTTGATGTCCTCGAGGCGGACGGAGAGGCTGCCCGTCGTGGCCCTGACCTGGTCCTGGAGGCGGCGGCGGGTGGCGGGGGCGTTCCAGACGAGCTCGAGGAACCGCGGAAGGAGCCGCCGGCCCGGCCTGATGCGCACGAGGTGGTTCTGGTACAGGGCGCCAGCCGGCTCCCCGTGCCAGGTGGCGGCCTGGCCGATGCGTTCGAGGCTGCCGTTCTGCCGGACGACCAGGAGGTCGCCGGCCTCGACGAGGTGGCGGCGCACGGAGTCGAGGGCGTGTTCGGGGATGGTGACCTGGCGGACGTCACGGAGCGTCAGGGTCTCGCGCGCGACGTTCGCGACGCCGAGGTACGGATGCGCCGATCCCCTGTCCGCGGCTTTGGGCGTGCGCAGACCCGCGGTGACCTCGGCGACCTCCGCGATCGGCAGCAGCGGCCCGGTGGCGGGCCCCGGGACCGGGCCGTCGGTGATGCCGTCGCCGGTGAGACGCCCGCTGACCACGGCGTTCAAGACGCTGTCCCACAAACGGGGAAGCCCCTGGTACGCGGCATCGTGGGCCGCCTCGCCCGCGTCGAGACGGCCCAGCAGCTCGTCCAGGGCGTCGGCGACGCGCCGTTGCTCGGCCGGCGGCGGCACCGGGACGCGCCACTCCCGGACCGCGGTGGAGCCCAGATGCTTGAGCCCGGTGACGCCCCTGGCACGGCGGCCGAACTCACCGCGCAACGCGTCGTAGGAGAGGGCGTGACAGAGGTAACGGGGGTCCACCCCGGGGACCGACCGGACGCGGATGAGACCGCTGTGGAAGGAGCAGTCCTCGATCTCGCCGTTCCACAGCACCGGACGGCCGATGCGCTCGACGCTCCCGGAGGCCTCGGCCAGGAGGATGTCGCCCGGGAGCAGGGCGTACCTGCGGGCCTGTTCCCGGGTCAGTTCCGTGGTCGCGACCTTCGCGAGGTCCAGGACGCCCCAGCCCAGGTTGGAGCACCTCAGCTGGCGCCGCGTGAGCGCGCCGGGTACCCGCGAACGGGAGGTACCCCGGCCGGGCTGGACCGTGGCGATCTCGCCGACCCGGCGGCGGGCCCAGCCGGGCGGCAGCGGCAGATCGAGGGGCAACCGGTTCCCGCTTTCCATCGTGGGCCGTCCGGGGGCGGCCCGGCGGGCGCCGTCGATCATCGGGGGCTCAGACCTTCTGGAGACCGAGATCGGCGAAGAGCCGCCTGGTCGCCGGGTCGACCGAGTACAGCACCGTGCCGCGGATGGAACGCGTCATGAGGACGCCGTAGGCGTTGCGGATCGCCCGGGCGAGCTCCTCGTCGGACCGTATCCGGTCGGCCTTGCTGAGCACGTGCTCGCGATGCACGGTCCAGGCGCCGTGCTCCCACGTGAGGTCGGGGCCCATGATCACGCCGCCCCACTCGTACTCCAGCCCCTGCGCGGTGTGCACGCAGCCGATCTGCCCGAAGCCCCCGGGATCCGTCGCCCAATACTTCCGCTTCGGGACACCGGGAGTCTTGTGATCGTCACCGGCGTTCCACGGGCGAGCCCACCCCTCGTCCGGCGCGACCTCCGGCACCGTGCCGCTCGAATCGGTCCACGGCCAGCACATGCCGGCACTCATCCGAGCACTGGCACCCGCCTCCTGCCGCTCACGCAGGAACCCCTCCATCTCGCCCGCGCTCTCGGCGTAGTAGAGCTGGAACGGCTCCGGATCCGGACCGTCGTCGGGGTTCCACACGATCGGGGTACCGGCCATGAGTGGCTGGACCCAGGCGTCGTACGTCGCACTCCCGACGGCACGCAGGACCCGGTCCAGGGTGATCGGGACGACCTCCGCCCCGAGACGCTTGATCTCCTCGACGAGCGCCTCCGGAGACCACACCTCCTCGGCGAACAGGCGCTGGTCACCGTCGATGAAGAACACCGGTACCCGCGCTCGGGAGACGATCACCTCGACCGACGACTCACCGGGACGCATGTGGAAGGAGCCCCGCATCGGGCGCTCCGACAACCGGTGCGCCTCGTCGCACAGGATGACGTCGAGTTCGTCCACCGCCCGGTCGTCGGCGACCTTGCTCAGTGTCGTGAACGCGTGGCGCCGGCCCGGTGCCGCGCGTCGGAAGGTGTCGCGCGAGGCGATCCCCCCGGAAACGAAGGCGGTCTGGTAGCCCTCGGACAGCGCGTCTCCCAGCAGGGTCAGCGCGACCAGCGACTTGCCGCTGCCCGCCCGTCCGCTCACCACGTAGACCTTCTTGGTGCCGGGGGCGGAGGCGGCGCGGACGGACTCCATCACGTCGTTCACCGCGCGCAGCTGGTTCTCCACCAGGCTGAAGCGGGTGTGGCCGTCGATGATCGCGCCGATCTCGTCGGTGAGGAGCGTCTCCGAGCGCCGCCGGTCCAGGAGCGCCTGGGCAGCCTCGGCACCCGATGCCGGGGCGAAGTTGGCCTCGAGGAACGTCCGCAGGTCGGCGGGACGGCGGGCCGTGAACGTCGGGATGCCCGGGCACGGTGCGACGTTTCCGATCCACTGCGCGTCCGGGCGCTTGAGGTTGTGCAGGTAGGAGGCGCCGGCGAGGTTGACGTAGCGGCTGTCGAACATGCTGTGGTGCTTCCTGAGCGCGACCACGTTGTCCTGCACCTGAACGGCCGGGTGCTTCTTGTGCTTGTCGTAATCCGGCACGAAGACGCGGTCGACCGCGCACCGCGCGCACAGCCCGTTCCCGCCTCCGGACCGGCACGACGCGCAGAGACCCTTGGGCTTGTCCGCCCGGGGACGCTCGACGACGTTCCACTGCTTGAGTTCGATGACGGCGAAGCTCAACCCGCCCGACGGGTGGTCGCCGGCGAGCACGACGTCGATCGGGCTCATACCGGGGTCGACGCGGTACTCGATGAACATCCACACCTGGCCCCGCCCGAGGTCGGTCAGGACGGTCGCCAGCTCGTAGAGACTCTCCCGCCACGACGTCACATCGCCCGTCGACGGGTCCTTGCCCTCGGGGTGGGCCTCCCGGTAGCACTGCTCGATCTTGTCGACCAACGCCAGCCGGTTGCGCACCAGCTCCTCGGCGGGCCAGTACGCCTCCAACGCTCCCCACACAGCACCGGTCGCCATCTCGAACCCACTCCCCCGATGACCGACCGGACCTCGTCGCGGCCGAACCACTCACGCCGAACCCGCCACCGGCACGTATCGGTCGACGGCGAACTTAATGGCCACCGAGTATTCCAGCGCCGGACAGGAGAGACAAGGAATTACCGTCGGGCGTAGCGGGACGTCGGTTGACGCACAGCGGCATCCACCATCCCGGCACGTTCATGACGGATGCTTCCCGCGGCATCCTGCGAGATCACCAGGGCGGCTGACCCCCGCGGAGAGCGGGGAGGCGGTGCTGGACCGGATGCGAACCGGCGTTGCCTCCGGCTGACCCCCGCTTGGCGCGGGGAGGAAGCGATCAGGCTGTCCAGAGCAGCAGTCACCGCCGGCTGACCCCCTGCTCGCAAGGGACGGACGCGGCGAACGACCGTAACGACGCGCGCATGGTCGGCTGACCCCCGCAGGTGCGGGGAAGAGGCCGCCGTCTCCGGTTGTGGCGCCGACGCGCAGATCCCGGCCGTAAACCCGGCCGACTCGTCCCGATGTGTGCTCGACACCCCTTGAATCCATGGACGGCTGCATGTCCGACCCAGGCTCAGGTGACCGAATCTGCGCCACTCTGTCTCATGGCTGGGCCAGTCTGGGCGAAAGGCCGGTCGGGCACTCCGCTACGGACAGGTCTCGCCGAACTTCACGGCCTTGACGCTCACCGGCTGGCCGGTGAGCGCTGCGCCCGGAGCCGGGTCCTGGCCGCACACCTGCCAGTTCGACTGCACCAGGATGGCGCGGTTCTTCGGGCTGGCGTCCTTGGCGTTGATCGACGTGTTGCCGGGCAACGAGTCACGTACCACCGACACGGCCTTGCCCTTGAAGTCGGGCATGGTGGATCCGGCCTTGGCGGGCCCGCCGACGCCCTGGTCCTGGGTCGGGCAGCTCTCGTCCAGCTTCACCGCCCCCATGTCGATCTTCGTGGTGGTGGGGTGGTCGCCCGGAGCCGGGTTTTGCGTGCAGACCTTCCAATTGCGGTCGGAGATCTGGTTGCGGTCGCGGCCGAGTGCGTCATGACTGGTGAGAACAAGGAACCCGGCGCTCTGCGCGGCGTCCTGGGCTGACTGAAGCCCCATGCCGACGAAGTCGGGGAGCGTGGCCGTCTTGGCGTCGACAGGCGCACCGCTCGGGGGCGCGGGCTGTGACGGGGCGCCGGCCGCCGGCCGGGCGGCTGTGGTCTCGGCACCGGTGCCAGCCGAGCCCTTCGGGTCGCAGGCGGCCAGGCCCAGGACGGCTGCGGCGACGGACAAGGCGATGGCGGTACGACGCATGGTCCCCCCATGACGTGACAGATGTGACGGGGGAACCGTAGCGATGAGTCCTGACGAGTACCGGTCCCGCAGTCGAGTCGTGATGTATCTGTAAACAATCGTGTTCACGAAGCACTGGCCACAACTGAGGTGGACACGCCGGTGCTGACCGATCGCCAGACCGCCATCCTCGGTTGGAGCCTCGGTGACTTCGATACCTTGCTCGTCGATGTGAAGGGAACCGGTTCCGCGAGAGGACGGGGACCAGGACCACCCCACGCCCCTGATCGGCGTGCCACTGACCCTTCTGAGGCGTCAGGCCGAGCGTCCGCTCAGCGAGCTCTCGCACGCGCCGGAGTCCTTACGGAAGGCTGACCGGCGTCCGCTCACCCGTGGCGCTTCCCGTGGCGTTGGCACACCCGGAACGCCCCCATAGGCGCTGGGTCCGTCCGATGGACATGGGGCGCAGACAGACGCGGCACCCGCCCGTGGGCTCGGCCGGTCAGCTGAGGTCGAACTGCCAGTACGCGGTCTCGCGGTACCCGGACGACTCCGGGGCGACCTCCACCGTGACCAGGCTCCCTTCCCTGTCGGGTTTCACCCGCACCGGCACGGTGCGCTTTTGCTTCGTGTCGAGGGACGGCGTGAGGGCGGTGACGGACGCGTCCTGGTCCAAGAAGGTCACTCCGGGCGCGGGGACGGGGACGGGAGCGGAGCCGAGGCCGGCGCTGGAGGTGAAGGTAGGGGACGGTGTGCCGGAGTCCATGGCCTTCCCCGCGCGGACCACGACGGGGGCGTAGCCACGGGTCGTGCCGACGCCGGTGTGCGGGGGCGTTCCGCCGGGGCGCAGTTCCTTGTCGGTGCCGTTGTCGTAGGTGATCGTGAAGCTGTAGCTGTCGTCGGGTTCCCGGTGGGGCGGGCTCACGGTGATGGTCAGGCCGTCGTCGTAGCGGGCGGTCCCGCCGGCGCGCAGGGGCTCGGTCACGGTTCCGGGGCCTTTGACGTACCCGTGCTGGGTCAGGCCGTCCTCGAACTTGGCCAGTGCCATGGCTACCAGGATGATCAGGGTGGTGGGGACGGCTATCACGATCCCGAAGACGGTGGCCCAGACCCAGTTCGAGTTTCCCGAGGTCGGCGGGTGAGCGGGAGTCGAGGTCGTGTTCATACGGCTCACGGTAGGAAGCGAGCGGCAGGGATTCATGAGCGGACGTACTCAAGAACCGGCTGAGTAGCGCCGGGCCGCAGCCGGCTGGACGTCATGAGGGCTGGCCCGGGTAGCGCTACGGTCCGGGTGCGGGGCGGGCGAGGACGGCGTCCGCTTCGCCGAGCATGCGGCGCCGTTCGGTCAGGACGCCGTCGAACGCGGTGGCGTTCTGCTGGATTAGGGTGCGCTGGACAGCGGCCTCGGCCTCGTTCCAGATCCGGACGAGCCCGGTCTCCTGTTTGCAGGCGATGTCCATGAGGGCGGTCGTCCGTTCCTCGGCGGCGGCTGCGGGCGCGGCCTCCGGTGGGGCGGGAGTCGTCCCCACGCGGGACGCGACGCCGCCCGCTTCCGCCGCTTCGAAGACCTCCACCTCGCCCACAAGAACGGCGAACCGATGGGCCACGGCGGTGGCGCCGATAAGGCCGCCGCAGTCTTCGAGCACGTGCGGGCAACAGCCGCCGCGCGATCCGGCGACGCCACCGTCGAGCGCGCCCTGCTGAGGAACGCCGGCCTGACCATACGCGTCGGCACCCTCAACCACTGCACCTACGGCCCCGCCTCCCCCGCCAGAGCACTGTGCCTGGAGAACGCCGCGCTGCCCGAGGGCGCCGACGGGCCGATGCAGGACCGGGGCCGCCCTGACCGCTGCTCCGACAACACCATCGGCCCCGAACACCTGCCCCTCTACACCAGCCACCGCCTCCAGCTCCTGGCCCTGCTCGACCGGATCGAGGCCGTCCTCGCCCGTGCCACCCGGGAGAATTCGTGATCCGCACCGCCACCGGCCACCCGTCCCAGGACCGGGCATCTCCGCCTGCACCACGGTCGCCTTGCCGGCGCGATGGACCGTCTGCTGGCTGGCCGCCCTCAGCGCATCGGGCTCCGACCCACCGGACCACCCCTCTCCCGCCAAGGTTCCGGGGTGGTCCGGCAGGCCTTCAGTTGTCCCTGATCAGGTCAGGTGCGGTCCCGAGTCGGCTTCTCACAGCCGAGGATCCGCCGGAACAGCTCCGCCTCGGTCACGTCGAGCAGCGGATCGTCGACGCCCGCCCTCTTCCGCCAGGTCTGCCGCATGAGCAGCACCCGTTGGTCTTCGGCGAATCCTGGTTCGGCGTACCACGCCAACGCGTCACGGTGCGCGGCCTGCCGGCTCGGCGAGACGGCCCGCACCGGCCGGGAGAACTGGCCGTTCAGCAACCACCAGGTGGAAACGTGGTCCCACCAGGCCCGCGGGTGCCGGATCACTGGGGTGTCCCGGGGCCGGCGGGGTGCCGGCGGACGACTGTCGGGGTCAGGTCGAGGAAGGCCAGGGCCCGCACCTCGCCGTGCGTCGCGAGCCGGTGGCCGATCGACTGCGCCTCTGACGGCCCGAACAGCTCGGCGAAGTAGCCCTGCTGGTCCGGGCTGAGCGGGAGCGCGTCGAGCGTCTTCAGGAGCGCGGCCATCGCATCCGGCAGCTTGCTGAAGTGCGCGGGCGCGGTGACGCCTCGGACCTCCGCGATCACCGGGAACGGGTACGGGGAGGCCTCCACCGGCTCGGAACGTCCGGCCACCAGGACCAGTTCCGTCCCCACTCCACCCTGCTCTCCAAGCGGCGTCACTTCCCCGACACCTCCCCCGCGCGATGCTGGGTGCCACCGGTGGACGCCGACCGTCTGACCGTTCACCACGATGGTCCTGGTCGGTCGGCTGTCGCGTGCGCGGAGCCGCGTGGCCCGTCCTCCGAAGCCGCGCCGCCGTCGGACGATGCCGGACACCGGATGAGGGTGTCCAGCACGCGGGGCGTCTCAGGCACACGGTCGCTCCCCGTCGGGCCGACGTGCTTCGGTGTTGCCGGTGGGACGCGATCTGTCCCACCCGGGTCCGGTGCCCTGGCCCGGGAGTCCCGTCGCCCGCACGCGGTGGTGCGGGCTTCGGGCGGAGGCCGGCCGAGCCGTCCAGGTGTGGCGCATCCTTCACCGACCCGCCCTTGTCATGAACAGGCAGCATGGCCCGGCAAGATGACCGGCAGCAGCCCTGGGCGCGCGGCCTCCGGCGCGGGCGCACCCGTACCCGACCGAGTCCGGCGAGAACAGTCGGGCCACTCCCGGCCGACCGCCTTCCTCCGGGCGCACCTCCTGCTCTCCGCCCCCCATCGTCCTGGCACCGGCGATCGGCGCGATCCGCCTTCGTGACCTGCGGGCCCCGCGTCGTGCCCGAAAGTGTTTGACGCCGGGGCGGCCCGCTGGAAGAGTGCTCCCGCCGCGAGATCGAACGCGTTCGAAAATGGGGGAAGCTGCATGTCAACCACTATCGGCGGGCGCCTGGCCGCCACGCTGGGCGCCGCCGTCGTCGTCCTGATGGCCGTCGGTGTGCCCACGGCCACGGCCGAGAACGGGCAGTCGGCCGTGACCGACCCCAAGGCCGTCCCGAGCCCGGGCTCGGTCGCCACCCGGGTGTCCACCGACGCCTGTGACGACACCACGACGCCGGGCTGGATCAACACCACCGAGCCCACGCTCACAGCGCGCACCGCCGCCCCCGGCGCGCGCTTCAAGGTGTGGAACGCGGCCGGTGCCAAGGTCTTCGACCACACCGCGCAGACGGCCGCCGACGGCACCGTCCAGGTCCGGCCCACGGGCCTCGCCGAGGGCGCCGGCTACTCCTGGCAGGTCTGGCCCGACTACGGCCCGGGCGGCGGAAAGCCGACCGCGGCCTGCCACTTCGGAGTCGACGCCACCGCCCCGCGGTTCACCGTCGACTCCACCGACTTCCCGGCCTCCACCAGCGGGGCGCCCGCGCTCAAGTACGCCGGCCAGACCGGGGCCTTCACCGTCAAGGGCACCGACCAGGGCTCGGGCGTGGCCTGCTACCAGTACGTCCTGAACGGCACGCCGAGCGTCGGCCCGCCGTGCCAGGGCACGGGCACCGCGGCGGCCGGCGCCGACGGCACCGCGACGATCCGGCTGAAGCCGGCCCAATGGGGCACCAACGTCCTCACCGTGCAGGCCGTCGACAACGCGGGCAACACCAGCCAGCCGGTCACCTACACCTTCTACGCGCCCTCGAACCCGAACCCGCCGGTCGCCCCCGGCGACGTCAACGGCGACGGCGTTCCCGACATCCTGCTGCCCGACACGGCCGGCAACCTCCAGATCATCAGCGCGGACGCCACCACCACCGTGCCGACCTCGACCGTCGCCGCCACCCGCGCGCCGGGCGGCGCGGGCTGGAACGGCGTGCAACTGCTGCACCGCGGCTGGGACCGCTCGCACGCACCCGTGGACGACCTGATGGCCCACCAGCCCGGCGGTGCGGGCCTCAGCCTCTACCGCAACTTCGACATGGGCGCCTTCGCCCGCGGCGTGATCTGGCTGACCCGGGACGTCGACCCGTTCGACCCGCCGGTGCTCCCGGAGGGCTTCAACGCCGACTGGTCGAAGGCCACCCAACTGGTGCCCCTGGGCGCGCTCGGGGCGGACCAGCGGACCTCGATCCTCACGGTCGAGGACGGCAACCTGTGGCTCTTCACCGACCCCGGCTTCCTGTACGGCTACGGGACCTTCGTGAAGATCTCCACCTCGGGCGCCTGGGCCGGATACGACCTGATCGCCCCGGGCAAGGCCGCCGACGGCTCGCTCGCACTCTGGTCGCGCGACCGCGCCACCGGCGAACTGCGGACGCACCCCATCACCAAGGGCGCCGACGGCAGGTACGACCTCACCACGCTGGCCGACCCCGCGGCGGGCACGGTGACCGGCACCTTCCCGGTCGCCGAGTACCCGACACTCGGCAGCTCGGGCGACGGCGACGGTGACGGACAGCCCGACCTGTACGCCGTCACCGCCGACCGGCACCTGCTGACCTTCAGCGGCACCACCGCCCCGAAGGACCTCGGCACCCTGCGCTGACACTGGCGAGTGGGGCCCGTCGAACCCGGACGGGCCCTCAGCCTTCTCACGCCCGACCGTCGGCAAGGACACCTGACGGGCCCCTCCGCCGGGCCCTCGCGCGTCTCCGCCCAGGCCGAGCCGCACGCCGCTGCGCCCGGGCCCACCGGCCAGCGCCAACCGCGTCGCGCCGCCCTGCTCAATGCCAGGGCCCGTCGTTGCGCGCTGCACCCCACCGGCAGACTCCCCGGGCTGGCCGCGTCGAGGCCCGGCTCGTCCGGTGAGTGCCGGTGGGAGGCGGTGCCGGCCGGGCTGACCCCAGCGGGTACGGGGAGGACACGAGGAGTGTGCGGCCGATCCCGGCGAGGCCCGGCTGACCCCCGCGGGTGCGGGGAGGACAGCCACGACGAGACCAACCGCCCCCACCGCGCCGGCTGACCCCTGCGCGCGCGGGGAAGAGCCGTTCCGCGCCGCGTTCAACGGAATCGCCCGCGGCTGACCCCCGCGGGTGCGGGAGGACTGATTCCACCGCCACAACTACGGAATATCCCCCTTTGGGACACGTTTCGGTCACTTGCCCATGGCGCCACTCAGGGATGCGCAAGGCTGGCGCGCGTTGTCCACGCACCACCTTCACAGGAAGACCATTCCTTATGACCACCCCCGTCCACGGCGACCAGTACACCCTGCAGCCGACCGCCCAGGCCAAGCGCCCCGTCTACCGCAAGGTCCGCTTCGTCGCACCCGCCGCCCTCGTCCTAGGCATCGCCATCGGCGCGGCCGGAGGCGGAAACAAGAAGAACGACACTCCAACCGCCGCACCCACGGCCACAACCACCGTCACCGTTCCGGCCGCTGCGAACGCCGCGCCCGCCCCTCTCCCCGCCGCCACCGTCACCGTGACGGCAGCCGCCCCCGCTGCTCCTACGCCCGACAAGCCCAAGGGCAGCACCATCGGCGGCGACGGCAGCTATGAGGTCGGAACCGACGTCCAGCCCGGCACCTACAAGAGCAAGGGCCCCAAGCCCGGCGGCATCGGCATGTGCTACTGGGAGCGCAACAACGGCGGCGACGGCGTTGGATCCATCATCGCCAACGACACCGTCCAGGGCCCCGCCACCGTCACCATCAAGACCGGCGACAAGATCTTCAAGACCACCGCCTGCCAGGAATGGGTCAAGACCAGCTGACCTCGACCCCGATCATGCCGGTGCCCCGAGTTCACAAGACCTCGGAGGCACCTGCTTGTCCAGCTGACAGCCTGGAACCCGCCCGCGAGTGGGCTGCCCGGAGCCGCCACGGCAGCAGCGAACGAGGCCCGTGGTCGAAGGCGACGACGCCCTGGCCGCCCTCCAGCGGCACAGCCCCCGGCCGCCGTCACGCACCGGGTACTGGCCAGAGGAATCCCCGTTCTGACATCGCCGGCGGTCGGTCCGCCGAGCCCCGTCGGGCGAGCCGGCCGACCGTGCGCCGCTACGCGCAGGTCTCGACGCGCGGGTGAGGCACGTCCCGCCGGCGGACGGCGCGCCCCGGCCGCGGGGTTCCCGGATGCCTGCCGGATGACGCCCCCTGGAGGCTGGAGTTTCACGGTTTCGGTGGCGCCACGGGCGACCGCTGAGGGATCGTCGGTCCCGACGCCCGCCGAGCGGGCGCGCGTCGGGACTGACGCCGGGAAAAGGGGTGCCGTGGTGCGGGAGACGTGGACGACGGAGGAGTTCGGGACCTCGCACGAGGGCAGGGTGGGCGTGCTCCTGGCCGACGGCACCGTTCCCCGTCCGATCACCTACATGACGGCGAACGGCGGCGGCGGACCGACCACGTCGTTCTGGACGGCCTACAACGGAGGGCACTTCGGACTCGCCCCCAAGGCGCACGCGCTGCGCGCGGTGTGCTCCTGCGGGTGGACCGGCCCCGCGCAGCCCGTCGACCTGGACGAAGCCGACGAAGGAGACGAGCCGGAGTTCGGCGACAAGGCCTACGACGTCGCGGACACCTGCCAGGACCAGTGGGACGAGCACGTCGCCGAGGTGGAACGGTCGACCGTTCCCCTGCCCGAGGCGGTCACCGACCTGCTGCGCCGGCTGGGAGAGGAGATCGAGAAGCTAGGGAACACGTCCCCGGTGGCGGCGTTGCGGGCGGCCCGGCAGCTGGAGGTGGTGGCCGGGCAGGTCGGGTACTGGCCCGCCCGCGCGGTCCGGCGCGAGCTGACCCGGGAACAGGCCGGCGCCGCCCTCGGCCTCGACGAGGACGGCGTCCGGCGCCTACTGGCCCGCTTCGACGGCTCGGGGATCTACAACTGAGCCTGCTCCGCTCGGCCGTGTGCCGGGCGGGGTCCTTCGTCGTTAGTGAGGCTGCCGCGCGCGGCCCCACGATCCAAGCACGGTGCCCACTCCCATGCTCACGTGCTCGCCCAGTGAGTCGCTGCCGACCCACTCCGGGTGCTGGTGAGGGCCCGCTGGCCAGGCCGCGCGTAGCGGCAGTGGCTCGCCGTTCAGCATGTGGATCGTCTTGTCGTTCTCGCATGGCACGCAGATCCGGGGCCGGCCGGGAACCTGCTGTGCGCTTCGTAGGGATCGAGGGGTCCTGCACGTCGCGGGCACGCGGAATCCGTCATGGCCGGCCCGACGAAGCCCGGCGAGCACCCGATGTGGCTACTCGCCCAGGTGGAGGAGGTCTCTGATAGCCGCGGCCTCAAGCGGCCTCAGCGTCTCGTGCTCGTACCGGAACCGTCGTGCAGCGCGGTCGTGGCGATGAGGTACTCCTCGCGCGGCCTCCACGTCGCCACTGGTCAACCCGGCCTCCGTCATCGTCCGCTCCGCACGGAGCGCGGCAGTATGCGGGGGCAGCAGGTCAGCGGGGAGATCAGGGGCAGCCATGCGGCCCTCGTACGGTCGGCGTTGGATCGCGTAGGTCAGGCAGGCTGGATTTGAGAGGACGCCGACAGGACGTCCCACCGCCGCTAGGCTGCGGACATGACGATCACGGCCGTGGTATTCGATGTCGGCGAGTGCCTGGTGGACGAGACGCGGGAGTACGGCACCTGGGCGGACTGGCTGAACGTGCCGAGGCATACGTTCGTCTCCGCCTTCGGTGCGACGATCGCGCGTGGGCTGGACTACAGGGAGACCTTCCAGATCTTCGCGCCAGGGTTCGACCTGTATGCCGAACGGGAGAAGCGGGCGGCGGCCGGCAAGCCGGAGACCTTCGGCGAGGAGGACCTCTACCGGGACGTTCGACCCGCCCTCGCCCAGCTTCGGGCGGATGGCCTGTGGCTGGCGATCGCCGGCAACCAGACCGTGCGGGCCGGCGGCATCCTGCGCGAGCTTTTCGCCGCCGACGTCGACCTGATCGGCACGTCGGACGACTGGGGCGCGAGCAAGCCCGATGCGCTGTTCTTCGAGCGGGTCGCCGAGGTGGTCCCGGCCGAGCCGGGCGAGATCCTGTACGTCGGCGACCGGCTCGACAACGACGTGCTCCCCGCCGCTCGGGCGGGGATGCGGACGGCGCTGATCCGTCGTGGGCCGTGGGGCTGGATTCAGCAGCACGACCCGGCCGCCGGCCAGGCGACGTTTCGGATCGACTCGTTGGGGGAGCTTCCGGAGCTGATCGCGAAGGCTAACGCTGGAGTGAGCTGAGTGTGGCCGACCAGGAGTAGAGGCGGTCGTCCACGCGCTGGACGGCCGCCGAGTCCTGCCACTGAGCGAGTGCCCGCCGGGCTTCACGGACACGCTCCATGCCGGTGGCGTACCAAGTGACGGCCAGTTGGTCGAGCGCCTGCTCCAGCAGCGCGCACGCCTGTTCCGGCTTCCTCGCTGCGGCCTCGACCGCAGCGAGGTCTCCCAGGACGACGACACGCTGCTTGCCGTCGGTATCGGGGAGCTCGGCGAGCGTCTGCTCAAGGGTGGTGCGAGCCTGCGGGATCAGCCCGGCCAGCAACTCGGTGTTGCCTCGGAAGGCGCGGAGGCGGACAGCGGAGAACCAGGTGAACCAGTCCGGCGACAGCGCGCTGCTGCCAGCGGCCAGGACGTCCTCGGCGTGCCGCAGCAGGGCCAGCGCGCTGCGGGGGTCCCCGCAGCGGGTGAGGCACTCGGCCTCCACGGCATCAAGCCACGCCAGCACCTCGGCAGAGGCAGGGGCTCGACGGGCATAGGTGCGTGCGGCCACCATGCGCTCGCGTGCGCGGTCGATACGGCCGTCCCACCCGGGAACGAATGCCGAATGAGCGAGGATCGCGGCGCCGAGCAGGCAGTCGTCTGCCTCGCCTGCGGCCTGGAGCGCCCGGACGAACGTGGCGTCAGCCGCGGTCGGCCGGCACAGGTCGAAGAACTCGATCCGCCCGAGCAGCAACAGGGATTCAGCGAGGGCCGCGGCTAGCACCCTGCGGGCTACACCGTCGGTCTCGCCGAGCAGGACCGTGCCGAGGTCGGCGTGTGCGGCAACCGTCGGGTGAAGGGCGGCGGGCGCGGTCGACAGGTACAGGCGGCGGTGGGCCTCGGTGATTACGGCGTAGTCCGCGCCAACGGTGCCGGGTTGTGTGCCGCCAGAGCCGTACGGCCTGGGCAGGGCTGCCCGTGGTGTGGTCGGAGCGGACGGTTGGACAGGCGGGGCCGAGGTCGGTGGGGTGGCGGGTCGGGAACGGTTCCACGGGGCGTGGAATCCCAGCTCCTCGATCGGCCGGTGCAGGACGTGGACGAGGAGGCGCTGGTAGTCCTGGTTGGGCCAGGGCGGGGTGTCGGACTCCCAGCGTCGGACCTGTCGGGTGCTGACGACGATGCCGTTCAACCCGAGCTGCCTGGCGGCCCGGGTGAGGGCGTCGGCGAGTGCCTGCTGGCTGGCATAGCCGGCGGCCTGGCGGGCCGCCTTGAGCGCGGTGTTGGGCACGGTGTCCTCCGCACGAGCCGATGTTGTGTCAACGGTACGGCTCGACAGGACGGTTCGGGGACCGCTTGGGCACATGATGGGCCGCAAAGGCCTTCAGGCGTCCTCTCGATGTCCTCTCCAGGACCTTCAGGGCGTCCGCATCCTGGACGACGATTACCCCTGTCACCGATTGGTGGCGTCAGCCTACTGACAGTGGGGATTCGCATGCCCCGGACGAACCTGCCGCCGAGCAGGGCGCAGCTTCACGAGCAGGCCTGCATTCACTGCGGAGCCGAGGACGGCGAGCTCGCCCCGGCCGGACACGTCCACACCGTGACCGGCGAGAACTCCGCCCCACTCGGCTGGCCCGTCGTGGCCTGTGCCGACGGATGCACCAAGGAGGGACAGTGACCGAGCAGCCGGAACCCGTCGAGGACCGGGTGTGCGGAGTCTGCCGAAGGTGCCGTGACTACGGTCTCGGCCGGTACGACGGGGCTCTGACCGGTATCTACGACTGGATCACCGAGCACGTCGGGTGCCGTCTGGCCGAGTCGGTGGGTGCCGAGTGAGCTCCGTCGGCGGGATGCCTGTCGAGGCCCGCGTAGAGCTGGGCCGGTGCCGGCACTGCGGCGCGTGGGTTCGAGGCCGATGGGTCGAGGACCTCACCGCGCACATCTCCATCGTTGAACACTGCCCCGAACCGGAATCGGTCGAGGCCGACGACACACCGTCCTGACCACGCCCTGAGTCTCCTTCTGGGCCTGACGAGGACACCAGGCCCAGGAGGTCACACCACTCGTCACCCATCGAGAGGAGCACCATCATGTCGACTCCCGAACCGGATCCGTCGCTGACACCGCCCGGCCGCAGGGGGCCGCACCCGGCGATCCCGGCGCAGCTCGTCGGCGCGTCGACGTTCGATGCCGTCACCGCAACGGTGATCGGCGACAACCCCGGCGTGACCGCCGACACCTACACCGACTTGCCGCGGGCGCTCCTGCGCCAGCTGGGAGAACAGGAGCAGCTGCTGAACGATCCTCTGGTAGACCCGCAAGGGGATGGGTAGAACAGCAGAACGATCCGGCGCTGTTCATCTGCGCCGTTTCAGAATGCCGACGGCGGCCTGGCTGGCCCGCACTGGATCCAGCCAACGACCTCGAACCCGGTCGGCAGGCCGTCACCGGCCGATCGAACCGCCAGAAGTCCGACAAGGACGTCAGCAACTGGCTGCCGATGCCCAGCGACGACCAGTGCACCTACATCACCGACTGGACGGTGGTGAAGACGCGCTGGGGGCTCAGCATCGACCGGCGAAGGCAGGCACCCTGCACCGGCTGGCCGCGGGCTGCCCGAATGAGCCCGTCGGGTGGACGCGCGGGCGCTCGGACGGTCAGCGCGCTTGCGATGCACACATCTCGGGCAACAGGTTCCGATGCCGGTCCTTTTGATGAAACGCCATCAAATTAGTTGTATTGCATCACAGTTGGGTCAATGACCCGGATGTTCGGCCGGGCAGGGTCAACACTGGCCGTCATGACTTCACCACGCGATGCTGCACAGGATGAAGCACGTCGCCGAGCGATCGCCATCCCAGCCTCGGTCCTGCTCACCCTGGCCCTGCTCACGGGCTGCTCGGCGACCGATGCAACGGATGCGCCAGGTGGTTCGGCTTCGGGATCCAGTCGGCCCAACCCGCCGACCAGCGCCCCCTCCACGTTGGCCACCGGGGCGCACACGCGAACCGAGGCCACGTTCACCCCGAGCGCTCCGGCTTCACCTGCCGACCTGCAGCAGACGGCGACCCAACTACAGCACCGAGCGGGGGCCTTTGGCCTGTCGGAGGTGCGGATCGAAGTCAGTGGGAGCCACATCTTGGCGTCCGCTGCTGGTGCCACCGCGGAGCAATTCGCCGCGCTGGCCAAGCAGGGCCAGCTTTCCTTCCGGCCCGTCCTCGCGCTCGCGCCGTCGATCAAGGCGCCTGCGGCACCCACCCCGGCGGCGACCAAGGTCGGGCTGTACGCGCTGGCTACGGACGCCCCCTCTGCCTCCGCGGCTCCCATGCCCGGCTCGGGCGACCTCTCGGCCGCACTCACCCAGGGCGCGGTGCCGGCCGATCTGATCACCGCGTTCGCAGCCCTCGACTGCTCCGATTCCCGCCAACGAATCGACCACCAGAGCAGCCCCTCAGCGGCAACCGTCGCTTGCAGCTACAACGCCGAACAGAACACCTGGTTCAAATTCGCACTCGGTCCCGTCGCGGTCGACGGCAAGGACGTGTCCGGAGCGCAGGCCGCCTTCGACGACCGTAACGGCGCCGGCTGGCAGATCAACCTCTCGTTCAACGGCGTCGGGGGCCGGGCCTTCGCCGACGTCACCGGCAGGCTTGCCACGCAGCCCTCCCCGAGCAACCAGTTCGCGATCGTGCTGGACGGCGCGGTCGTGTCGCACGCGTACGTCACCGAATCCATCCCCGGTGGCAACGCGACGATCTCTGGAAGCTTCTCGTCCGACCAGGCCCAGCAGCTGGCTGCACTCATCGCCAACCGGCTGCCCATTGGCCTGGCTCTCTCGACCACCACCCCGGGGCGCAGCGGAAGCAGTGGCCCCAGCGCTGACGCGCAATAGAGGGCAGATGTCCGGGCCAGCGGCAGCTGCCGGTCTATCCCAGAGTGAGTGGCTGTTGTTTTTCCGGGCTTGGGGACTGCATTTCCGCTGGTCACGTATAGGGTCGGCGGTCCCGAGTGCACCAGGCCGGCTGACCCCCGCAGGTGTGGGGAGGATGCCCACCACGTCGACCGGGCAGGCGTCCTCACCGGCTGACCCCCGCGGTGCGGGGAGGACTCGCCCGTGAACTGGATCGCGGGCATCTCCCACGGCTGACCCCCGCTCGCGCGGGGAGGAGCGGTAGCGGATTCCGGCTCCCTGAAGGAGCACCGGCTGACCCCCGCTCGCGCGGGGAGGAGGCCGGCAAGGGGAAGGGCCGGCTGCTGGTCGACGGCTGACCCCCGCTCGCGCGGGGAGGAGCGACGGCCGCCCTGATCCGCGCCTGGCCGCGACGGCTGACCCCCGCTCGCGCGGGGAGGAGCCTCCGTGTGGACGTCCACCGCCGTGCGGCGTCGGCTGACCCCCGCTCGCGCGGGGAGGAGACTTTCTGACCTGCGACGGAGCGAGGCCTTTGCTGTTTCTTGGCCATGCCGGACGCCGACGAGATGCCGGGTCTCGGTGAGCTGTCGTGGTGTCAAGGAGCGTGGTCCATCGTGCCATGTCACCCCGACGATGAGGGGAGCGGTTCTGGTACGGGCCTCCCGGATGGGGGCTGCCGGGCCGGGCCCTGTCCGCGCGGAGACCGCTACGGCCGGACAGGCGGCTCCTACGCCGGCGGGTCGGGTTTGAAGGTGTGGGTGCGGTGCCAGTGGAAGTGGGGTTCGCGTGCCTGGGTCCACCAGGGGACGGTGCGGTCGGCGAGGTGTTGCCGGATGTGGTCGTGGACGCCGGGCATGGTGTGGGCGAGGGGGCTTATCCGGATGTGGCCGGTGTCGGTGACGGTGATGTAGCCGCGTTCGTAGAGGCTGTCGCAGCCGAGGCTGCAGGCGAGCATGGCGATGTTCTGGAAGTCGCGTTTCTCGTCGTCGGTGCAGACGGCGCGCTTCTTGATGTGGGCGGCTATCAGGAAGCCGGCCGGCAGGGTGCGGCCGCACAGGGCGCATTCCCCTGTCGGGCCGGGCAGGAGGTGGCGTTTGAGGGCGGCCTGTTCTCCCCGGTAGGCGCGTGTCGCCGTGCGTTCGAGTTCGCCGTCGTAGCCGGTGGCGGCGTCGGCGTCGGCCTGGGGGTCCGGCGGCGGGCCGCAGGCGGTGTCCGCGGTGGAGGCCTCGAGGGTGAGGTGGGCCTGGAGGGTGTCGCTGTCGTCCTGGTCGAGGACGTAGACCCCCTGGATGTTGCGCTTAGGCTTCCAGTCGAGGAGCCGGCGGATCTCGTCGACGGTGACGTCGAAGCCCTGGGTGCCGGAGAGGGCGTACATGTACTCCCACGTCTGGCCGTTGTCCTTGCGCCCCCAGAGACGCCCGGCCAGGCCCTCGTTGCGCCACATCAGGGCGATGGTCCCGCCGAAGTAGATCTTCTTGTCGCCGCTGAAGAGCGCGAAGTCCCCCGGGCTCATCTTCTCGACCCAGTGGACGTTGGCGTCGCCCACACCCGGTACGACGCCCCACATCTGGGCCGATCCGCCGGGGAACAGCTGGTCCAGGCGTTCGCGGACGCCCGGCTCGAGCAGGTCCGCGTGGTCGTCGAACACGACCGGGGAGGCGATGGTGTCCAGGTAGTGCTGGTTGATGACCTTCTTCGACCTGCCGGCCGGCTGCAGCACGACGCGCATGCGGTGGTCAGCCCCCCAGCTCGGTGTACTTGTCGGCCCGTCCGCGGGCGAGGTGGACCGGGTACTTGGCGCGGTTGGACGCGATCTTCTCGGTGAGCGCCTGCTCGGGGTCGATGCCGAGGACGTCCGCGAGCCGCAGCAGGTAGGCGAGGACGTCGGCGAGTTCCTCCCGGACCCGCTGCGCGCGCTGGGGGTCGGCCATGACGGCGGACGACTGTTCGGGCGTCAGCCACTGGAACAGTTCGAGGAGTTCACCAGCCTCCCCGCTGAGGGCCATGGCGAGGTTCTTGGGGGTGTGGAACTGCTCCCAGTCCCGTTCGGCCGCGAACCCGGCCAGCTCCTGCTGCAGTGACCTGATCGTCATGTGGACGATCTATAGCAGTTGGGTGTGATGAGAAGCTAGTACGTTTTTCTTGTCCCCTGATTCCCGCCCCGTTGCCGCGCCCGGCGGCCCCGGTCGGCTCCGGCGGCGGTCGGGCGCCTTTCGGCACGCCGAGGTGACCGCGACCGACGGTGTCCTGACAGCCCGGGGCGGCCGCCGGGACGGGAGGAAGCGCAAGGTCTGCCGACGGGTCGGCGCCGCCGCCTCGGCGCGGCTCAGCTCTGGGCGGCACGCGCGCCGCCTGCCGCCCGACCCGCGGCCGGGACCGCCCGGCATGAGCGAGTACGACCGGCTGCTGAGCCCGGTCGACGGCCGCGACCGCCGGACCCGGAAAGGCCACGGCGCACGAGGCCGACCATCACCGTCACCGACCAGGACGATGAGTGGGACACCGGTAAGGTCCCCGGCCGCAGGATGTCGCCGCCCGGCGAACCGGAGGACATGCCCATCGACGAGGCATGCCGCGAGCTTCGCCTGCCGGCGTTCCGCGGGCGGTTCATCGACCCCGGGCACCGCACGGCGCGAGCAGGCCACCTACAAGCGGTTCCTGCCGGACCTGCCGCAGGTCGAAGTCGCCGCCCGGGACCTTCGCCGCCGGCGGCGGCTGCCAGAGCGTCGACGCACCGTGGTCGTCGCTCCCTCCTCCTGTGACAATCACCCGGTGAAGGAAGCCCCGACCTCGCCGGCACCCGTCGTCGTTCTCGGCATAGACGACCTCCGTCCCCTCCCCCGGGCCACGCGGATCGCCCGCACCGGCCGCGAGGGCGTCCGGCTTCTGGAGGAGCACCGCGACAGCTTCATCGACGAGCTGTGGCTCGACCACGATCTCGGTGGCGACGACACCATCATGCCGGTGGTGACCCTCCTGGAAGAGGCCGCCTTCAACGGACGGCCCTTTCAGATCGGAGCCGTCCTCGTGCACAGCGCCAACCCCGTCGGTGCCGCAACGGTCGTCAGGTCACTCGCCCGCTGGAGCTACCGTGTCCGGCGGGCGACGGCCTGGGTGTTAGGTGTATTGACCACGGGCATTGCCGACAGTGATCTCGATCCGACGTGCGGGCAGGGTGGACGCGTCAGCGTGTCGAGGTCGACGGGGTGCTCGACTGCGGGGGTGCCCGGCCGCGACCGTCCTTACCGGTGGGAGTGCTCGGCCGGCTCGGGATCGTGGTCGGCGGCCCAACTGGCCAGGATGCGCAAGGCGTCTTCGGAGTCGCTGCCCGGTTCGGTGCCGTAGGCGAAGAGGATGAGGCCGTCGGCGGGCAGGTCGAGGGATTCGTAGGTGAGGTGGAGGGTGCCGACGACGGGGTGGTGGATGTGTTTGGCGCCCTGGTGGTGCTGGCGGACGTCGTGGCCGGCCCAGCGGGTGCGGAATTCGTCGCTGCGGGTGGACAGCTCACCGATGAGGTCGGTGAGGTCCTGGTCGTAGGGGGTGCGGCCCGCCTGGGCGTGCAGGAGGGCGACGAGGCTGTCAGCGGCACGTTCCCAGTCACCCCAGAACCGGCGGGAGCGGGGGTCGAGGAATATGAACCGGCCGTGGTTGGGGGTGGCGCCCCGGGCAGCTTCGATCATGGGGGCGTACAGGGCGCGGCCGAGGGCGTTGGCGGCCAGGACGTCACCGCGGCCGTTGAGGAGGAACGCCGGGCAGGTCATGGAGTCCAGGAGGCGTCGCACGTTCGGCCGTACCGTGGCGGTGGCCGGGCGGCGTCGGTGCCGGCGCCCTGGGCCGGCGGTGCGGGCGAGGTCGTCCAGGTGGGTGCGGTCGTCCTCGTTCAGCCGCAGAGCCCGGGCGAGGGCGTCGAGGACCTGGCCGGAGACTCCGGACAGATCGCCGCGTTCCAGTCGTGCGTAGTACTCGACGCTGATCCCGGCGAGCTGGGCGACTTCGGCGCGGCGCAGTCCCGGCACCCGGCGGGTGCCGTAGGCGGGTAGCCCCGCCTGCTGCGGGCTGATCCTGGCACGGCGGGAGGTCAGGAATTCCCGGGTCTCGGCTGCATGGTCCACAGTGTCCAGGTTAGGGCGCTCTTCCCGGCTCAGGGGTGTACTGCCAGTACACCTTTCACCAGTGGCTTCTCCTCGGCTCGAAAGTTACGTTCTCATAGCAGAAAGGAAATACCGGGAGATTTCGGTAGAGAACACAAAGAGGGAGAGACTCTGATGACGGATATCTCGGAAATGGTCAAGGGGCTGGCCAAGGGCATGAGCAGCCCGGTCCGCGCGCCGATCCTGCACACACCGGACGAGTACGGGATGGCGTACGAGGACGTCACGTTCCCGTCCCAGGACGGTACGCCTCTGGAGGCCTGGTGGATCCCCGCGCCGGGCTCGGACAAACTGGTCATCGCCAACCACCCGATGCAACTGAACCGCTACGGCGTCCCCTCGCACCTGCCGCGGTGGGCTGTGCCCGGCGGCAACGACATCGAGGTCAACTACATGCGGGAGTACCGGTACCTGCATGATGCCGGCTACAACGTGCTGACCTATGACGCGCGCAACTTCGGTCAGAGCGGCGAGGCCAACGGCGGCATCTTCACCTGGGGCCGGTTCGAATCCCGCGACGTGGTCGGTTCGCTGGCCTACGTCAAGTCCCGCCCCGACACGGCCGGCATGACACTGGGCCTGCTCAGCCGGTGCATGGGCGGCAACGCCACCTACATGGCGTTGACGCGGCACCCCGAACTCTTCGCCGACGTGCGGTGCATCGTCAACCCGCAGCCGATCTCGATGCGCGCCATGGTGGAGCGCAACCTTGAGATGATGGGGGCCACCGACCAGTTCGACGCCGTCGACCGGGAGTTCAAGCTGATCACCAGCTTCACGATCGACCAGGTGTCGCCGATCGAGTATGCCAGGAACTGCCGGATCCCGACCTTCATCATCCAGGTCCGCGACGACGTGCTGACCAAGTCCTCCGACGTGCAGGCGATCTTCGACGCGATTCCCACCGCTGACAAGAAGCTGTTCTGGATCGAAGGCAGCACCCGGCGCTGGGACGGCTACAACTACTTCTCCGAGCACCCGGAGCAGATGATCGAGTGGTTCGACAAGCACATGAGCTGAACCCGGCTAGGACTCGGTCGACGTCGTGTCGTCGGGAGACGCCGGACGGGAACGCGGGCCAGCCCCTGCTCCGGTGGCGCGCGGCGCGGACCACCCTGCGCGAGCCGCCCGGCCTCCCTCGGCGAACAGCGCCGTGGGCGGGGCGGACAACGCCCCGGACCCGCCCTAACCGAGTGCCGGCGGGTGCTCGGCCGGACGGCGTCCCCAGGCCGAGATCAGCGGCGCGAGTGTCAGGTCGAGTTCGCCCGCGTGGACGGCGGCCAGGTGCGCGTCGATCTCGGCGTCGTCGGCCAGGCCGGCCGCGAGCAGCTCGCCGCGCACGTGCCGGATGGTCGCCGCCTCCAACCGGTCGCAGGCCGGCCCGCCGACCGGGAAGGTGCCCGCCGCGGCGACATCCACCAGGCCGGCCTCACGCAAGGCCCGCGGCAGGGTCCGGCCGTAGCGCAGGTCCGCGCCGCGGCGCGCCAGCAGCTCCCGGACCGCGTCACGCAGCCGGTTGGCCCGCCGCTGCGCGGAGCCGCTGTCGTCCAGGCACGCCAGCGGCTGCAGAGCGGTGTCGGCGTCCTCGACCAGCAGCCGGCCGCCGGGCCGCAGCGCTGCCGCCATCGTGGCCAGCGCCCTCGCCCGGTCGGGTACGTGGACCAGTACGAGCCGGGCGTGCACCAGATCGAACGTCCCCGGCTCCGGCGGCGGGTCGGCGGCGACGTCGTGCCGGCGCACCTCGTACCCGTCGCCGGTCTCCAGCCACGACGGGTCGATGTCCGTGGCCAGCACGTGCCCGGTCGGACCGACGGCCGCCGCGAGCGCCCGAGGGATACCGGGGCCACCGGCCCCCACTTCCCAGCAGCGCCAGCCGGCACCGACCCCCAGCCGGTCGAAGTGCCCGCGCGTCACACCGTCGAACAGCTCGGCCAGCCAGACGAACCGCTCGCCCGCCTCGGCGCGCGCGTTGTCCAGCAGGTACCCGCGGGCGGAAGCGGACTCTCCACCGGGCCCAGTGGTCCCGTCGGTCGGATCCGGTCGGCCACCGGCGTGCGGCGGGCGGGGCGAGGAAGTCATGACCACATGGTCGACCTTCCTCGGTCGCCGGCGCCACCTTCCCCGACCAGAACCACTTCATCCGTGAGTTCCCGCACTTCACCGGTCGGCGCCCGGCCGCACTGGTAGGCCGGGGACTGTCGCATTCTCTGCCATGAGCCGCCGCGCGGTCCCGGCCAGGCTGGGCACCGACCTGTGAACGGCGGCGGCATCGCCCAGGCGTCGTGTCGGCGTAATTCCCCAGGTGCCGGCCTGGCCGGTGCAGCGCCTGGGGCCCCGTCCGAGCGGAGCTGGATGAAGCTCCGCGGTGTGATCCTGCTGCTGCAGCATGCGTCGGCCCCACCCCGGGGATGGTCATCCATCCGCCAGAGCGGGGCCTTTGTGCGGGCCGGACCGGGCGGTGCGTCAGAAACGCGTGGGGCCGCGCCCGGCCGGGGCCGCCGGCCTCGACGCAGGCGCCCGGGTCCGCCCGGCGGGCCCGCGTAGGTCGGCCCGCCCGGGCGGCCGGGTCGCGGTGGCGCTGGGCCCACTCCGCTCGGCTCTCGGATCAGTACAGGTAGACGACGCCCTGATAGTCCGAGACGTTCCCCGACTCGGTGACCTTGACCGCGACGTTGAAGCCGCCGTTCGGCACGTCGCACCACTTCTCGAAGGTGTCGTAGGTGGTGTTGTAGTCGTTGTCGGAGAACCAGTCGTACGACGACCCCTCAGCACCCGGATACTGCCCGCACTGCGAGGTGACCTGGAACCACGCGCGCTCGTCCGTCCTGCCGCGCTGGATCACGTTGTAGCTCATCTTCAGGTAGTTCGCGTTGACCACGTAGGCGCACATCGAGATCCGCGCACCGTACCGGGTGTCCAGCTCCGCGCAGCGCTGCCCGTCCGCGTGCGCCGCACCCGCACCGAACCCCACGACACCGGCCGCGGCCAAGCCGAGCGCCGCGCCCGTGCCGGCGAGCCGCTTGATCCTGCTCTTCATCGTCTCTCCTCGATCACTCGGTCACTCGGTCACTCGATCAGCGGGCAGCGGTCAGTGGTAGACCGGGAAGTAGCTGTTGCTGTCCTGCACGCCGGACTCCGTGGTGTACACCTCGACGGAGCGGATGTAGCCCCCGGTGAGGCTGCCGCAGGTGTAGCCCAGGCTCCAGCTGGGCTCCTGCACGTCGTTGCCGGAGAAGTACTTCTCGCCGCAGCTCGACTCGACCTTGAACCAGACGCGCTCATCGGTGCTCCCAGCCGTCACCACGCTGTAGCTCATGCCCACCCAGCCCGGGTAGCCGTCCTGGTGCGCGCACGCGCGGATCACCGCGTGGTAGCGAGTGCCGACGTTGGTACAGCCGTCGGCGTGAGCCGCAGTGGCGGTCAGACCGACCAGGCCGGCCGCGGCCAGGCCCACGGCCGCCGTGCTCGCGCTGAGACGCTTCGCCGCGCTCACCAGGTCACCCCCACGCCGCCGACCGAGTTGTTGCGGCCGGACTCCGATATCCAGCCGGTGATGCCGCCGACCTGGCCCGCGCACACCACCTCGAAGTACTTCGACGGCTCGCTGTAGTCGTTCCCCGACACGTCGGTGTAGGTGCCGCTCCCGCAGCCCGGCGTGTACGAGGTGAACCAGACACGCTCGTCGGTGGATCCGCGCCGGATCACGTTGTAGTGCATCGTGACGTCCCACAAGTTGACGCGGTAGATGCACATGTTGATCCGCGCCCCGTAGTAGCTGTCGAGCTCCTGGCAGTTGTCGGCGGCGTGCGCGCTCGTGCTGCCGAGCCCGACCAGTCCGGCCGTCGCCAGGCCCAGGGCCGCGCCGGTCGTGGCCAGGCGCTTGGTCAGTCGCATGGTTCTCCCGTCCGCCCCCGACAGCCCCGGGGGCACCGAGGGGAGAGTCTGGTGCAACCGGTTATGAGCACGCATCACATCCGCCGCAAGAGGTAACCATGATTCCGTTCAAGGGTGCCCACAGGGTCTTTTGAGGGGCCATGGCCCTTTCGCGCCCATTTCTGTCGACCATGGCGCCGAGTTCCAGTCCGCCTTCCACTGGCACGTGCTCGACAGGGGCATCGCCCACACCTACATCAAGCCGGCGTCCCCGCACCTCAACGGCAAGGTCGAACGCTCACACCGCGTCGACGCGGAGGAATTCCACCGCATCCTCGCCGGTTTTGCCGTCGACGACACCGGCGTCCTCCACGACAACTCCGAGAATGGGAGGACTCCCACAAGTTTCACCGCCCACACGGCGCCCTCGGCGGCCAGACCCCGCTATGAACGCCTCAAGCAGAAGATCCGGACCCGGATGTAACCAAGTTCCGGCAGATGCGGAGCTAGATCCGGAAACGGATGCGTTTCATCTCTTTCGAGACCACTTGACGCGACCTCGAAAACCGGCCGTTCTCGGGACGCCGGTCCCCTGCCGCGATCCGGTGGCCCAGACTCGGCGCATGAGTGACTACGAGGCACGCCTGGCCGTAGCCATGAAGGTCTGCGGCAAGTGGCTGAAGAGGGCGCCGATCTGGCGGGGGACCGAGCAGGAGCTCCTGGCGGAAGGCCAGGACGACAGAACCCACTGGGCGGGTATGCGCCCGAGGGCCGAGATGCTGAAGGTGTGGATCGAGGAGTTCGACTCCTTCGTGGCCGAGTGCGCACCCGCTGCCCTGCCCTACGGCTACGACAAGGGCCGTGTTCGGTTCCGCACCGGCATGGATATGAGCGAGGTGAAGTCCGTACGGAGGATTCCGCATGAAAACGTGTTCACCAAAGGCAATAGTGACGGCGATTTCTACGAGTGGTACACGGGATCCGTGTACCGAATGGATCGGTCCGGCTCGCTCATCGTCGTCCGCTGGAAGTTCGACAGGCAGGGCAGCTGGGGGTGAGGCCGACGGCATCGTTCTTCGACATCAGCACGCTCGGACAGCGAAACACCTGCAGTCCGCCGTGAGCACTCCGCCTTGGCGGGAGACATGAGGGCGCCCCGGCCCCGGCAGGCGTATTCGATCTTGTAAGCGCGGGCCGACGGATCCGCTGCCGCGCTACCGACAACAGGCCGTCATCTGACAGGAAAAGCTCCGCCGCGAGCGAGCCGCCTGCCCGCGCCGACGCCGCCCTTTCAAGGCGGTAGCACGGGTTCGGCAGGCTCCTGCGGGTGCGGGGAGGACCTGGCCGCCGGCCTCCTGACCGCCATGCACTACGGCTGACCCTCGCGGGTGCGGGGAGGACGGGGAGGCTCCGGCGGAGTCGAGCAGGACCTGCTGATGAGGCTCTCTGAATCTGGCCGGTGTTGCTCCAGCTCCTCAGTTCTTTGAGGGGTGAACGGTCTGGGGAGTGGGGTGAGCGTTTGACCCTTTTCTGCTGATCAGATTGGCGAGAGCATGGCCTGATGAAGGAATCGCCGGAAGCGGCCTGGGACTTTGAGCTGGACAACTCAGCAGGGATTGACCAGGCCTATGGCCGTGATGAGCACGTGGGCTTGGTGGCCCTGGTCTCGGCGGCTCGGGGTAGTGGGCTCGCGCGCTTCTATCCGTTCACCAGCATGGGCCGACTGTGTTTCAGCACGGGGCCGCGGTGGTGGATGGGCGACGGGGAGCCGGTTCCGGCGTTCGTGACGGTGAACCCAGAAGACGGCTATGTCGTCTGGCGCGGGAGTCCCTATGTCCATCCGGCCGAGGTGGCGTTGGTGACTCGCTCAGCCATCGAGGCCGTTGCCGGGCTTGAACGAGTGCTGGGACTGCACGACTCCGTCTGATGACGACTGCGATGTCGTGGGGAACCCGCAGCGCGGGCGCCCCACGACGGCTGCCAGGTCAGACCCTGCGCAGGGGGATGACGTCGGTGGTTGGTTGCGGGATGGTCGGGCGGGCGGCTTCCGGGGTGGCCAGCAGCGCGACGATGGTGATGGGCTGGTCGCAGTGCGGGCAGTTGCGGATCGCGGTGGGCGCGAGCGTGTCGCCGGTGCGGGGCCGAGGCGGCGGCGGGAGAGCGGGCATGGCGGGGCCGGCGGCGACCGCGGGCCGGTTGGGCAGGGGTTCGCCGAGGCGGCGGGCCCGTCGTTCGTCGCGCTCGCGGTCGCGGGTCTTCTCCGCGTCGCGGCGGCAGAGCGGCGAGCAGTAGACCTGGCGGACCCGGGCCTCGTGGGTGAACTCGCTTCCGCAGTTCGGGCAGTTCTTGACCACCGGCGGGGGCGGCGCGGGGCGGCGGGCGAGGTCGGCGCATCGCGGCGAGCAGAAGATCTGTCGGGTTCCGGGAGCGGGGTCGAACTCCGTGTCGCAGTGGCGGCAGTAGCGGGGCAGGCGGCCGGCGGCGTCGGTGAGCGGGTCGGCTTCAGGAGACACGGGCGTTCACTCCCCGGCGGAGGGTCTCGGCGTGGTCCTGGTGGGAGCGCATCCGGTAGGACGGTCCGTCGATGCCGACGACGGCGGCGCGGTGCAGGAGACGGTCGAGCATGGCCGCGGCGACGGTGGCATCCCCGAAGGCGCCGGCCCAGTCGGCGATGCCGACGTTGGTCGTCAGGATGGTGCTGGACTTCAGATACCGCTGGTTGATCACCTGGAACAGGGCAGAGGCCCCGTCCCCGGGCAGCGGGAGGTAGCCGAGCTCGTCGATCACGAGGAGCCTGGGCCCGGCGAAGAACCGCATGCAGGTCGACCAGCGGCCCTCGATGGCGGCCTTGTGGCACTTGGCGGCGAGCTCGGCGGCGGTGGGACGCGGTGGCCGGCCTCGACCGCCGAGCGGGCGAGCGCGATGGCCAGCATGGTCTTGCCGACACCCGGCGGTCCGACGAACAGGACGTTGGAGGTGTTGTCGAGGAACCTGAGGGTGGCCAGGTCCCGGATCAGCTTCTCGTCGACTCCCGGTTGGGCGGCGAAGTCGAAGTCGTTCAGCGTCCAGGGCTCGGGCAGGCAGGCGAAGCGCATCCGGGAGACCAGCTTGCGGGCCTCGGTCGCCTCCACCTCGATCTCCAGCAGCCGCTCCAGCGCCGTGGTCAGGGACATCCGCTCGGCGCGGGCCTGGTCGAGGATCCTGGGCAGGGCCTCGACCGCGTTGTTCAGCTTCAGGTAGGACAGGTGGGCCCGCAGCTGCTGGTAGCGGCGTGCCTCGCTCATCGGGACGGGTTCGCTCAACTCTCTTTCTCCTTATCCTCGTTGCCGGGTGCCGTCCGCAGCCGGGCGGCGACGTCGGCGTAGGTGGACAGGTCGATGACGACCCTGGCCGCGGGGTCGGCCGTCCTGCCCTGGCCTCGTAGGGCCTCGGCCAGGGCCTGGGGCGAGAGCGGCCGGCGGACTTTGCCGCGGCAGGGCGGGGCGTCGCTGAATGCCTCCAGCACCGCCCGTTCCAGGGCGACGACGTGCCCGGCGTCGCGGACGGTCTGGCCGCAGCCCCGCGGGGCCATCTCGTGGCGGGCGATGACCGCCCCGCCCGCGGTGGCGATCGACAGGAACGGCTCGTCCAGGCGCCAGCGGACCGAGACGATAGCGCCCGGCAGGCCCGGCGGGACCGAGTAGAAGTTGCCGCGGAACGGGACCAGGGCCTGCGCGGTCACGACACGGTCGGCGGTGGCCTGGGCCGGGAACGGGGCGAGGGGCAGTTCCAGCAGCGGTTCAGCCTCCGCGAGGTCGCCGACCGTGGTGCGGACGCCCTCGATCGCGCGCCCGCGACCGTCCATCCGGACGGCGAGTCTGTCGATCCCGCCCTGCGCGGCCTCGACACTGATGCCGTCCGCAACCGTGCGCCACCAGCGTTGCGCGGCCGAGTGGTTGGCCTTCTCGACCACGCCCTTGCGGTTGCCCCGCCTTGGCGGGCAGATGTCGACACCCACCCCGTAGTACTTCGCGACGCCCGTGAACGCGGCGGTCAGCTTGCCACTGGCCGGGTTGCAGACCGTCGCCATGCGGTCGAAGCGCCACCGCCGTCCGGTGCCGTGCATCCTCCGAAGGACCTGGTCCAGCGCCTCGACCAGGTGGGGGAAGTCCTTGCTCTCGGCCAGCACCCCGCGCCATCGTCCCGAGTGTGCGAGCGCACCGACCAGCAGGTGGGCGTTCGCCCCGACGCCCCAGTGCCCGGGTGGGTCGGGCAGCTCCAACCAGTCGAACTGGACCTCCTCGCCCGGCGGGTGCTCGATGATCGAGCTGTCCCGCCTCGCGCCGCGGTGGCATGGCCCGCAGTGCGGCCTGACCTGGTGCTTGCGCAGGGCCCGGGTGAACGTCGAGTAGCCACCGCGGTAGCCGAGATCGATGACCTCGTCGAACAGCGTGGTCGCCCACAGGTGCGGATCGTCCGCCAGCCGCTGCCGGCAGTAGGGCAGGAACGGCACGAACTCATCCAGGGCAGGGGCCCGGACGCCGGCGACGCGCTCCCCGGCCAGGTAGGCGCGGATCGTCTTGCGATCCCGGCCCAGATGCCGCGCGATCGCCGAGATCGACCATCCCTGCCGACGCAGCGCGTGCGCGTCCACGTCTTCCTCCCTGGTGAGCATCAAGGCCCCCGAACAGCCCGAACTCCATGCGCACGCAGGCTTTCCACCCGGCCACGAACTATCCCGACACGCCGAGCAGGGTCATACGAAGGATGGGGAGATCAACTGAGCATGTTTGGCCCCCACTTGAGTAGCACCTGAGGAACTTTGCAGAGCGTCATCACTGCGGCTGACCCCCGCGGGTGCGGGGAGGACACGGGGGTGTTGCGCGCCGACGTGCGGCGCTTCGGCTGACCCCCGCCTGCGCGGGGAGGACCCGCCCCCGGCCACTGTCTGTACCGCGAGTGCGGCTGACTCCCGCTTGTGCGGGGACGGCTGTCCCCCGGCACGGTCCGCGATTGCGGACAGCCGACCGGCAGTGAGGATCGGGGGAAGGCGGGAGGCAGCCGACCCGGCGCGAGCCGTGCGGAAACAGCTGAAGGAGCTTCATGAGGGGCTCGCTTCAGCATGCTCGGTCGTTCAGCTCGAGGAACTGGCATCGGGTCGAGACGGCACGGTCACTGGGTGCGGCGAATGGAATCGGCCATGTCCTCGCCATTCGCGGTTTACCGCGATTGTGCCTGTCACACTCGGGTCCGGCGGCAGGAGGTCTGTCGTCGGTATCGGGGGTGCGGGATGGCTGGGCGTTCCGGTAAGTACTACCGTGCGGGTCACTGGGTGAACCGTCCGACGGGCGGGGGCAAGACGGCGGTGAAGCCGCTGACGGGCGCAGGTGTTCTGGGCCTGATCGCCATGGTTGTCGTACTGATGCTGATCTCGGATGGCTCCGGAGGTTCTGGAGCCGCCACCGTCCAGAGCCCTGGTACTTCGCCCTCGTCCCTCGGCCCCAGCCCGTCTGCCTCCAGCCGATGAGTTCGTACAGCTGCCGCTAAGAGGAACTAACAGAACGGCGCGGTGCCCATGTCTGTTCGTCCGTCGGCTCGTTGAGTGGGAGTGGGGAAGAGAGCACCGTGGTTGGTGTCAGACGACCTGTGGGGCCGGATCGAGCCGCTGCTGCCGGCGCGGCAGCAGCGGCTCCGCAGGATTGGCCGCCCGCCGCTGGATGACCGGGGCTGCCTGCAGGGGATCCTGTTCGTGCTGCACACGGGCATCCAGTGGGAGTGGCTGCCGCAGGAGCTCGGCTTTGGGTCCGGGATGACGTGCTGGCGCCGGCTGCGGGACTGGCACCAGGCCGGGGTGTGGGACCGGCTGCACCAGGTGCTGCTGGCCGAGCTGCACCGCGCCGGCGAGCTGGACTGGTCGCGGGCGGTGATCGACGGCTCGCACCACCAGGCCCGTCGCGGCGGCCCAAAACGGGACCGAGCCCGGTCGACCGCGCCCGACCGGGCTCGAAGCACCACGTGATCACCGACGGCCGGGGGACACCGCTGGCCATCACCCTGACCGGCGGCAACCGCCACGACGTCACCCAGCTCCTGCCGCTTCTGGACGCGATCCCGCGCATCCGCGGGAAGACCGGTCGGCCACGCCACCGGCCGAAGAAGTTGTTCGCCGACCGCGGCTACGACTACGACAAGTACCGCCGCCTGCTCTGGAAGAGGGGCATCAAGCCGGTCATCGCCCGTAGAGGAGTGCCGCACGGCTCCGGGCTCGGAGCCGTGCGGTGGGTCGTCGAGCGAACGAACGCCTGGATCCACGGCTTCCGACGCCTGCGAATCCGCTGGGACATCCGCGACGACATCCACGAGGCCTTCCTCAAACTGGCCTGCTGCGTGATCACATACCGACGTGTCCAGGCCTTGTGTTAGCTCCTCTAAGGACGATTCGCTCGTCGCGGACTGAACCGGGTACGCCACCCCCGGTCCATCGGCGGCGTTCCCTTCTCGCTCTCCTGCTCCGTCTCGTCAGGCCGCATCACGGTATTCGCCTTGATTCGCTCCCAGACGGCCTGCCAGCGTCGCACATGGTCGGCCGGCAGCCCGCACGCGTGAAGGAAGATCTCCGGGCTCTTCCACGATCGCGGCAGGGTCCTGCGGTTCAGGAGAGAACTGATAGCGCTGGGAGAGAGCGAGGGCCGGGCGTTGTCGCTGACGGCTTGTACGCTGCGCCCGCTGATCGCCCGAACATGCCCGAGCGCCTCGATGAACTCCTCGGCGGTCTCGAGCGCGTCGGGGTCAGGCCAGCGGACGCCGTCCTGGAGCGCCGCTGCCGCCGCTACCGCCGTCGAGGTCCAGGGTTTATAGGCATGGTTGCGTCCCAGCAGCAGGCGGCCTGCGGTGTTGCGGTCACGCTTCTGCGGCAGCGGTCGGCCCTTCGCCCCCAACGCGGACCGCAGCTGCCGGTAGACCGACTCCAGATCCAGCCAGGCTTCGCCGTCCTCGATCCCGTTCCCCAGGACCTCGAGCAACTCGCCGGTGAACGCGGTGTACCGTTCCCCGGGCGGTGCCAGCGCCAGTCCGGTCTCCGGGGCGGCAGCCAGCAGGTAACTGCCGTCGATCTGAGCCTGGTCGGCCATCGAGGCGCCCATCGTCCCCAGAGCGCGCCCGCTGAAGCAGCAGTCGAGAATGATCACATGACGCCGCGCGCGCCCGGACATGATCGCGTCGCGCAGCATCGCGTACGGTACCCCCGTGTAACTGCGGCCCTGCTGCGACCCGGGAAGGCCGAGGAACAACTCGCCACGGCCATCGGTCAGGCCGTGGCCGGCGAAGTACACCAGAAGGGTGTCCCGCGCCGTCCCTGCTCCCTCCGCCACCGGCTCCAGTACGTCCTGAGGGTTCGCCGGTTCCGCGACCACCGCACAGTGCTCCGGCGCCAGCCCCCATGACCCGGAGCCCGTCAACACGTCCGCCAGGGCGGGCAGGTTGTTCGCCACCGCAGGCAACGCCTCCAAGCCCATGTACTGTGCCACCCCGACCAGCACCGCACGTGAGGCCGCCGCCTCCGGGAGCCCCTTCACGCCGCGTCGTCCTCTCCGCCGTCGGGGGTCTGCCGCGACAACAGCTCGATCACCTGCTGTATCTCCGCATCCGTCCCCTCTGTCAGGGCCACCTCGACGCCGCCGTGCCGGACGACGACCCGGGGCGGCCGCGGCCGGGTCTGTCGCCACGTGACCACCGCCATCACGAACGACGCGGCACTCCACCCGTTCTCGGTCACGACCTGCAGCGTGTCCAGCCAACCGCCCATGGCCCCCGAAGGCGCGGGCTGCTCCACGAGTGAGAGCGTCGCCGAACCACGCACCTCGGGAGCCTGGCCCAACCACGCGTGCAAGGAGCGGAGCTCGGTCTCCTGGTCGTCCTCGCTAACCTTCATCATGACGTGCACTGAAGCCTCCTCGGCTATGCCCACACGGGTGGACTACGGCATTCGACGCGCATCCTGCCCAGGTTGAGACCCGTTCATCTGTGAAGGGCGACCGTCATCCCAACTGATCGGCGACGGCGTGTGAGCCGTCGGGCGTCTCGTTCGGAACATCTCCGGGCAGACCGCCCGCCATCCGCTCCGGCGTGATTGTCAGAGCGCCTGGCTAGTGTGCCCGCCATGGACAAGCGACTGTTGGTCGAGGAACTCTCCGGTGCCTGGAATGACACCCGGTCGGCTCGCGATGCGCTCGTCGAACGGGGAGAGGAGATCGTCGCGGCAGTGCTGGAGCTGCTCTGCGACGAGCGGTCACCGGTCGACTGGGCCGCCTCGGCAGACGTCCTGTGCCGGATCGGGGAGCCCGCTTTCCTGCCCTTGGCGCAGGCCTCCGCAGCGGCGGACTCACCCGAGGTCGCCCGGAGGATCGGGTGGGCACTGGGGATGCTGAAGGTCTCTACCGCTGGCTGACGAAGCCCGAGCGCAAGCTCGCGACCGGCAGCACGCTGGGCGGCCTCGCCGGAACCGACGAAGACCTCGACGACTACATCGAGCACGCCGACCGGAGCTTGCGCGCCTTCGTCGCGCAGACGGAGGACAAGGGCGTCCGCTTCGGCCTGCTGTACACGGCCTGCCACGGCGCACTGGCCTGCCCGCAGTGGTGGGGCCACCCCTCCTGGCCCGCGCGAGTCGACCGATTCACCGCGGTTCTCGACCACCCCGACGACCCCCACTGGGGTCCCGACGCCCAGTATCGCGAGAGACTGCCACCCGAGCCGCCCATCCTGCACGACCGCAGCGCCCTGCGCGCCAGGCTCCTCAAGGCGCCATGGGAGCTCGACGACGCCACCACCGACTGGATCACCAGCGCGGGCATCGGCTACCTGACGCCGCCCACCGACACCTGAACCGGCCTCGAGCCCGCCCCCTCAGCCGCGGAGTGCACTGCGGACCGTTGCCTACGACGCCGAGTCCGGGCGTGATCGGACCCCCGCCGTATCTGTCTCCGGCGGACGGGCTGACCATCCGTGCCGCTCCCGCGGCCCGCGCCGATTGCCGTCGCCCACCGCACGCCGTATCGGGCCGACGCCACTGCGCCGATCACGAAAGTCCGGCTGCCGCCGGACCCGGGCCGTGACGAGATCACCATGACCGCCGCGCAGAAGCCGGAGGCCGTGCGCGAGCGTGCAGCCCAGCCGTCCACTGTCCACCTCGGCATGCCGGACTTCCGCCGGGACGCCGGACGAAGCTGCACCGAACCAGAACACTGAGCGCCGACAGTGTCCGCCCAGTGCTACACGGGGCGAAGAACAGGGTCGATCTCGGCCAGGATGTCGTGCAGCTGACGAGCCCCCATAGCCACGCGGTCGTCAGTGTCCCGCAACATCTCCTCGCACAGCTGCATCGCGTTGTCCCGGTCTGCGGAGAAGATGCTGAACACATCGAGGACTGCGGTATGGATCCAATCGCTGTGATTTGGGTCGGCGACTGCCAGCGCTGACGCGACTACCGCCAACCCGATCCTGTCCTTTCGCCGGAGCACGACTCCCGCGGTCACCCGGGTGACGAAGGTGTCACCTGGGTCGAGCACGAGCTCCAACAGTGGCCCGAGGGCCTCCTGCATCTCGGCGAGGCGTGCCAGGCCGTGGCCGGCATCCGCCCGGTCACGGTAGTCGTGGCTTCGCCCGAGTTCTCGGAGCGCCACGACAGCTTTATGCCGCCGGTCTCTGTCCACTGCTTACCCGCCCCTTCCGCGATTTCCGGTCAAGCCCAGAGACGGACCACGCCGTCGGCGAGCCGCAAGAACTGGCGGGCACCCGGGTGCGACCGCATCGCCGAAGCCACGGGGGAAGGCTGGCTCGGCGAAGTCGAAGGCCTCGAAACCAGCCTCGCCAGCGCCAACGACAAGCTCGTCCAGATGGACACCGTCACAGCCCGCACGGCTTCGGCGGTCTCTCTCGGGATGCCCACCTTCAACCAGATCGGGGACGCACCACCGACACCCGGCACCGTTCGCCACTTCATGAGCGACGGATCAAGCGTCCCAAGGCCCGCACCATGCGTCGATCGCTTCTCTGGAGCTGTCCGCCCACGCGGTCGCGGTCCCGCGCGTATGCGGAAGCGCATCGACCCAGCGTTCCCAGAGGCCGTCCGGAGAAACGAATCGCTCGGCGTGACTTGTGCCCAGCTGGGAATCCAGCCTTATGAGAGCTCCAAGGGCGGGTCCCTGGTCATACCGGCATTCCAGCTGCGGAAGAT
Source organism: Kitasatospora xanthocidica (assembly GCF_014656195.1). GTDB lineage: Bacteria > Actinomycetota > Actinomycetes > Streptomycetales > Streptomycetaceae > Kitasatospora > Kitasatospora xanthocidica. The sequence continues at coordinate 90,091 of NZ_BNBY01000025.1, forward strand.
AACGGTCCAAATAGGACGCTAGTATCTCCGCGTCATCCTGGCTGCCGAACCGGGCAAGCGCAAAGCAGTAGCCCTGACCTGCATAGGTGAGTTCACTGGCCAGCAGGAGGCGTCCGATGCGTTCACGCCACTCAACCCGCCGTGCCACACCGACCAACCACGCAGCGGTCAGTCGGGCACGCCATTCGTACCCGAGGAGTGCCCTGATCTCCTGGTCGCTCGCCTGGAGGGAGTCAGCTTGCAGCGAGTCTACGAAGGCGGCCCGCGCCTCCTCCCCAAGGTGGAGGAAACTACCTCCTAGCAGTTCGAGGTATCGCTGTTCACCAGCGACATACCGGACTACGACATGCCCCTGGCCAACTTCCTGAGGATGCTGCACGCTCATCGCCGCATCATGACCTACCCAGGAGACAACCCCCACAAGCGGGGTCCCACGAGCTACGGTCCGTAGTTCAGAGAATCCGAGACGCTGGTCACCTGGGCCGCGATGACCCTCATGGCCAGGCGAATCACCCGATGCCAGTCTCGCGGGCCCAGGCAACTGGCCTCCGGCAAGCCCAGCGGGGCTGATCATTCCCACGGTCACCGCAGACACCCCTCGGCCCGGAGCGGCCCGAACCGCTGGCCCGGACTCCCAGAGTGTGTTGCAAAGTCCGGTGATCTTGTAGTTGCGCTGTTCAGGCGATGCCCAGGAGGTCGAGCGGGCGGGTGAACGGCTCGTAGGAGACGTGCCGGATGCCAGCCGCTATGTTGCGGTGTCCAGCGGCGCGGAGGGCGTTGATCGCCAGGTTGCGCAAGGTCGCCATGTTCTCGGGTCCATGGCCGGTGCGGATCTTCGAGGCGTCCTCGGCGAAGGTGGTGTCGCGGACGAAGTGCAGCCGGTTCTCGATGGTCCACTGCGACCTGGCGAGTTGGCCCAGGCGCTGGGGCGAGGCCTGATGCGAGGTCAGGTCCGTGATCGCGCAGACGGTCTGGCGGCTGACGACACCGGTCTTGAGATTCGTGCGGTAACGCAGGATGCGCACGGCCTGGGCGGCGTGCGGGAAGTCCAGGCCGAGGTCGGTCACGGTGAGGGCTCTAGTCGCCCGGGTTTCCCGGCGGCCGTGGCCGATCTCGCGGTCGTAGCGGCGGGCGGTGACGTCCTTCCACGGCAGCGATCGCAGCCGGCGGTGCAGCTCGGGCTGGTTGGCCTTGACCACCAGCAGGTAGTGCGCCTTCTTCTCCTCCACCAGGAAGCACGCGTACGCGCGCTGGGTGTGCAGGGCATCGGCCGTGACCGTGACCCCCGTCAGGTCGAAGGGCGCCAGTAGCGCGGCGAAGCAGGCGATCTCATTGGTCTTGTCGGGCACCCGCAGTTGGGTCACGGTCCGGCCGTCGCCGGTCATCGCGGCCAGCAGGTGGGCCGCGGGCGTCTGGCCGCGTCGGGAGCCGCGGGCGGTCTTGCCGTCGATCGCCACCGAGTCCGAGCCGGCAGGGGCAGCGCCGGTCAGATCGGCCAGACCACCGGGACACACCAGACCGACAACCCGCCGAATCGTGGCGGCACTCGGCGCGACGCGTACGCTCAACGCCCCCGCGACCCGGGCACCCAGGCGGGCCAGGGCATGCTGTGGCGCGTTCGCGGACCACTGGCCGATGGCCGTATATGAGCGTGCTCCGGCGACCACTGCCGAGGCGGCAACCAGCAGCACCGCCACGAACGGGTGACGCACCCCTCGGCGCCGACGCGGATCCTGCAGCAGCCGCAACCGCTCCACCAGCGACAACCCCGCCATGCCCTCCAGGGTGGGCGACTTGACCACACAGACGGTGGCAGACTGACGACACATCGAAGCTCCGGCGGTACGAGGCGACTTGGGAAGGTCACCGTTCAACCGGAGCTTCGTCGCGTTTGTGACGGCCTGGCCCGACCCCCCTTGGACCGCCGCGACCTACGGACTCACGTGATCACCGGACTTTGAAATGCCGCTCGGTTGACAATTGGCGAGAGCCGGGATGCATCCGAGCGATCGGCTCCGCGGTCAGTCCCTGACCGCTCGGTCAGGCTTCGGTGGGTCGCGCGTCACTCGGCGTCGGGCCCGGCGAGGGGTGGACGGCTTCACGCTCGGTGGCGGCTTGGTGGAGGAGCATCACCTGGTAGCCGCCGACCCGCTCGGGTTCCTGACCGGTGAACCGGGCGACCACGGTGCCGTCGGGTGTGGTGAGGGTGCGGCTCGTGCCCGGTTGGTGGTACTCGCTCCCCGGGTAGGCCGGGTAGGCCGGGTAGTCCTCGCTGGTGATGGTGACGTCCGACCAGCGGATGGGGCGCATGGTGTGGCCACTGCCGATCACGAGGCCGTCTTCGAAGCAGTGGAGGCGCTCCAGGCGGCCTCCTCGGCGTCGCTCCAGGCGGCCTCCTCGGCGTCGCTCGAAGCGGGGCCAGAAGGCGGGGCCGGCCATGCCCAGTCCCATGAACAGCCCACAGGTGAGGAGTACCCCGTCGGACCAGAGCGGGCCACCGAGGACCAGCGCGCAGCTGGAGGCCCCGAGGAACAACAGGCCCATCGTCATGAGGAACCCGTCGCCGACTGTGGACTTCGGGACCGCGAAGCCCCGGTAACGGCCCAGGCCGCCGGCGGCTCCCACTGCCAGCGCCGCCTCGTGTTCGCTCACGCGCCCCTCCCCGCCTCCACGGCCCACCCCCGTCGTGCGGGGTCCCGCCCCTTCCTGGGGAGACGACGGGGAACGAGTGGGGGTTCCGCGACCGACGTGGCGCGTCCCGCCGCGGAGGTGGATTCCTCCACCGCCGTGCGTCCAGGCACCGGCCCGGTGGCGCGCAGCAGGCTCTACGCTACGGGACAGCGGCAGGACGCGACCGGGGGCGACGTGAGTACGCAGAAGGGCATGGCCGAGTGGGGCTATGAGCTGTTCATGGAGCGGTGGCGTGAGCGGCGCTATGGCCTCGCTCGGGAGGGTGATGCCGGAAAGGGCGTCCTCCCGGGCGGGTTCGAACCGTGTTTGGTGACCCTGTTCCGGTTGCTGGCGTCACGGGACGCGGATGGTGCCCGCGAGCCCGTTCCGTTGTGGCATCTGAGGGCACTCGCCCGGACCGGTCACCTCGCGCGTGCGGCCGAGCTGGCGTTCACGATCAGCGACGAGCCGAAGCAGGGCGAAGCGCTGCTGGCGCTGGTGGAGGAGGCGGCCGGTGCGGGAGACCTGCTCGGGGCCCAGGCGCTGGTCGACTCGATCCGTGTGAGGGACTGCCACGATCGTGCCCTGGTCGCGCTGGTGCCGGCGTGGGCCAGGGCCGGTGAACTCGACCGGGCCCTCGCGCTGGCGGAGCGGGTCCGCTATCCGCACAACTGGGGCATCACCTGGGCCCTCCTGGCGAAAGCGCTGGCGGACATCGGGGACTTCCGCGGCGCGCTCGACTTCGCCGACCGCGCCGTGGGCAGTGCGTCCTCACGGGTGCTTACCCTCCTTCTCGACGTGGCCACCGCGGCCGGCGACCACGTCCGGGCCGGTGACCTCGTCGACCGTCTGGAGGACTTCGCCCGACTCCACGGACCCGCCGCTCGGGAGCACGACCCGGCCGGGCCGCGACCGCTGACGGCGATCCTGGTCCCCGAGGTCGGCCGCGGCGACCTGGATCGGCTCGACGCCCTCCTGCGCCGTCCGGGAACATCGCCCCTCTACCCCGCAGTCATGGTCGACGTGCTGGAGGCGGCTGCCGAGACCGCCGAAGCGGACGTGGTCCTCGCGCTGGTGGAGCGGACGCAGACACTGCTCGACGCCTGCAGCCCCACTTCCTGGCACGCCGACGACCTGCGGGCGGCGGCGGCGCGGATGCTGGCCCGGCACGGTCAGGTCGAGTGGGCCATGGCCTTTGCCGACGCGATGAACGCCCCCCACCGCCGTGCGGGTTGGCAGGCGGAGATCGTCGGGGAGCTGGCCCGCGGCGGGGACACGGGCCGGGCCGAGACGCTCGCCCACGCGATCACTGACCGACGGGCACGAGCCAGAGCACTGATCGCCGTGGTCGAGGAGTTGGCCCGGCGCGGGGAGACGGACCGAGCCCAGGCGCTCACCCGGGCGATCACCGACCTGTGGGCGCGCGGGCACGCACTGGTCCCCGTGGTCGAGGAGTTGGCCCGGCGCGGGGAGACGGGGAGGGCCGAGGCGCTCGCCGACACGATCGCCTTCCGCGAGACACGGGACCGCGCGCTGTTCGTCGTCGCGGGGCTGGCCGCGCCGTCCGACGCCCGCAGGCTCGCCGCACGACTCGCCGCGCTCGGCGGCTGGTACGGGATCACCGGTCTCGTGGAACAGTTGGCACCCCAGGGGATAACGGCGGTCACCGATGCCTTGACCGCGTGACCCGTGACGGCGTAACGGTGGACCCCCGGGACCGGTGACCCTGGGCCGCGGCAGGAGAGCGCCTCGCACGCTCCTGGGCATCGCCTGACCAGCGCAACTACAAGATCACCGGACTTTGCAACACCCCTGCCCGGACTCCACCCTCCCATAGCCGCTACCGGCCCGTCAGCAGAACCACCGGCGCTCAGAGGTCGTCGCCGTCCGAGCCTTCAGCGTGGTCCGTGCGGCGGCCAGGGGCCGACGAGCAGCCGCTCGGCCTCCGCGACCACCGCTCGGGCGGGCTCCTCGGGTGTGTGGTGCTGCCTCGTCTCCCAGTCGTTGCAGTCGTTGACCAGGTCGACCAGCGGTCGCAGTGCCCGGGGCCGGGCTAGCATGCCCCACCCGTCGGAGGCGATCACCCCGCCGCCAGCTGCGGGTGCCATGCCTCCGGTCACGATCAGACGGAGCCACCAGCGGACGAGCTCCCAGCGGGCCGACTCCCATGGGATGTCGGTGTCGTCGATAGGGAGGCTTGAGGCAATGCCCAGCTCGGTCAGCACCTGCTCGAAGAGCGCGGAGGCCTGTTCGTACTCGCCGTGCGACAGGCCGGCGAGCAGCGGTAGGGACGGCGCTTCGACGTCGAGCGCCTTTGCGGTCAAGCCGGCCTGGACCAGCTGGTCCTCGTAGACCTGGCGGCCGATCAGGCGCTCCAGCGCCAGCATCCGCAGGTGCTCGACCGCCTCTTGCGCGGTGGTGGCGTACGGGTCGTGCGGCGTGGTGGCTTTAATCACCAGTCGTGGTTCTGGCTCAATTTCCGGGCTCTGTCGCTGATCGAGGGGTCCGTGCCGACCAGGAACGGGTGGTGGGCATGACCTCGACGTGATGGACGCGGCGGGTGTGGCTGACCTTCTCTTCCCGGGGATCGGCGTGGAGGTCGAGGAGACGGTTCTCGGGGATGACGAGGTTCGTCTCGCCTTGCGGTCGGCGGCTGTGTCGGCCACCTGTCCCGGGTGTGGGCGGAGATCGTCGCGGCTGCACTGCCACTACACGCGGCGACTTGCGGACCGTCCGATAGCCGGCCGACGGGTGCGCCTGGAGCTGCGGGCGCGTCGTCTCGTGTGCGGGAACGACCGGTGCGGGCGGCGGACGTTCGCCGAGCAGATCCAGGATCTGACGGCCCGGCACACGCGCCGCACGACCGCCCTCACCGCTCAGCTCACCGACATCGCCCTGTTCCTGGGCGGACGAGCCGGAGCCCGGCTCTCCGAACGTCTGGCCATCACCACCTGCCGCGACACCCTGCTTCGCCTCATCCGAGCTCTGCCCGTCCCGTCACCGGACCTCGTCCCACATCTGGGCGTGGACGAGTTCGCCGTACGCCGTGGTCGCACCTACGCGACCATCCCCGTCGACATGGACACCCACCGGCCGGTCGATGTCCTCGCCGACCGGACCGCGCACACCTTCGCCGCCTGGCTGCGCGACCATCCCAAGGTGCGGGTCGTCTGCCGGGATCGAGCCGGCGCCTTCCGCGACGGTGCACACGCGGGTGCGCCGCAGGCCCGGCAAATCGCCGACGCCTGGCACCTGCTGCACAACCTTGCCGAGGCCGTCGAGCGCGTCGTCGGCCGCCACCGCGCCGACCTGCGCGAGCCCCTCACCACGAGAGAACACCAGGATGACGTGACCCGTTCCGCGGCCGCCGGCTCGAACGAGCTGGACATCCACGGCAGAGCACGCCCCTTGGTCGCCCGAACCCGTGAACGCCACCAGCAGATCCACGAACGCATCGAACGCGGCGACAGCCTGCGCACCATCGCCCCGGAACTCCACCTCAGTCGCGGCACCGTCCTGCGCTTCGCCCGAGCCGCCGACGTCGAGCAACTCCTCGTCGCCGCGGTCCACCGCCCGAGCGTGGTCGACGACTACCGACGCTACTTGCACCACCGGTGGATGGAGGGGTGCACCAACGCCGCGGCGCTCACCAGGGAGATCCAAGAATTGGGCTACCGCGGTGATGTGAACACCGTCCGGCGGCACCTACGGCCCTACCGCACCGGAGCGATCCCGACAGAGGCCCCACTGCCCCACCTGACCGTCCGCCGCGTCACCGACTGGATCATGCGCCGTCCCGAGCAGCTCGACGACACCACACGCAAGTGCCTTGAGGATCTGTGCGAACGCAACCCCGCGCTGGCCACTACCACCGAGTACGCCCGACGCCTGGCCACCATGGTGCGCGAACGACGCAGCGAGCACCTGGCCCTCGACGTCTGGCTCGCCGACGTCCGCCTCGACGGTCAACCAGAGTTCCGCACCCTGGCCGGCGGGATCCGCCGCGACCACACAGCCGTGCTCGCGGCCCTGACCACGACGTTCACCTCGGGAGCGGTCGAGGGCAACGTGACCAGGATCAAGCTCTTGAAGAGGCAGATGTACGGACGGGCCGACTTCGACCTCCTGCGACGCCGCATCCTCCTGTCACCGTGATCGACCAGAAGAGACCCCTCAATCAGCGACAGAGCCCAGAAGTTGAGCCAGAACCCCAGAAATGACGTCAACCGGTAACTGGGTTCGTCTTCGTCGGACGAGTGCCGGTTTTACACCTCGGCCGATGATCAGGGCTGGTCCGCGATCCGTTGGCTGAGCTGTTCGAGGAACCCCTGCAGGCTGGCAGCAGCGAGGTCGAAGTCGTCGAGCGAGGAAGCCGTGGTGGACTTCCAGACCTGCCCGCTGTCGCCGATTGCGAACAGCCGGCCTCCGCCGTCGCTGGCGAATACCAGTGCGATCCATTCGCCGTCGATCGGGGCGGGGCCGTACTCGCGGAAGTGCCCCGCGACCGTCGCGGGTGAGTGGATGAAGTACCCGCTGTCGACATCGGGCAGGGAAGCCTCGCTGACCACCCGGTAGAGCGTGGTCAGGTCGGAGGGGATCGGCGTCAGGTCCACGAGTGCGCTCGTTGCTTGGTGGCTGTCGTCGGTTGCGAGTATCACGGCGTTGTGGCCGGGCGGGAAGCCGTGCGTCGGGAGGAACGACTGCATCAGCTTCGTCAGGGCCGCGTCGGCGTGCTGCCACCAGGATCGAACCCACTCCGCGTCAAGTCGCTCACCTGGCATGTTTCCCCCTCAAATGCGCGTGTGACCCGCCAGCACGAGTCCGGAGGAACATATCGGAGGACCGTCGAGTAGTGCGCGCAACGGTCAGCTGGCCTTCGCCGGTTCCTCGGTCCGTGCCCGGGTCGAGGCGAGCCTGTAGGAGTCGGTGCTGGTCTCGAAGATGGTGCCGTTGAAGGTCAGGCGGTCGACGATGGCCGCGCAGAGGCGGGGTCGGTGAAGGTCTTGGTCCAGCCAAATGGGGCTGGCACTTGTTCGCTGCGGTGCATCCGCCCTGCGGCCCGGTGCCTCTGGGCCCAGCAAGCTGGGCAGTGCTTCAACGCTGCCTGGCTCACCGTGAGGACCAGAACACCGAGAACCCCCACGTGATCTCCACCCGCACCACGGCACCCCTTCCCGGCATCCTCCTGACGCGCGCGCCCACTCGGCGGGCGCCGGGACCGATGACCCCTCAGCAGGTGCCCTCGCAGCACCGGAACCGTGAAACTCCGACCTCCGGGGCGCGGTCGCCGTGCTGCCGGAGTGGTTCGGGCTACGCCGAGGAGCCGCAGCCGGCCGCCGCGTGCCGGAAGGTGCGCCGCTCAGCCGTCCCGTCGCCCAGGTCGTCTGGTCCGGGCGGTAGCGGGTCGGGTTGTCTGCGGAGGCTGGCACGATCGGCCGGATACTTGGATCCCCTCCAGGCCGGCGGTGCCGGGCCCGGAGACGTTGTCGTGGGGGTGTTGTGGGGGCGTGGGAGTACGGTCCGGCCGAGCTGGCGGTGATCCGCGCGTTCGTCGACGGGGATCCGCTCGACCAGGCCGGCGGGCCGCTCGACGTGCGGGCGGTGGTGGCGGGCATCCGTCCGGAGGCCAAGGACGGGTTCCTGATCGAGGAGGTGCCCTGGGAGCGTTTCCCGGACGGCACCGACGTCAGGGAGGATCTGGAGCGGTCGCGCTCGGGAGAGGACTGTGCCGTCCGCCGCGCCCTGTCCAGGATCAACGGGTTGTGCGCCAACGACATGAGGGCCGCGGCCGCGCCGGCTGTGCCGTTCCTGGTCCGGTTCGGTACCGACCAGGCGGCCGGCCACCGCGCCGAGGCGCTGACCGTCTCGGGCGAGGTCGCGCGTATGGCGCACCAAGGTGTCTGCAGGCGCGAGGACATGCTGCGCTTCCTCGGCGACGACGAATGGCGCTTCGAGGTCACCGGTTACCCGCAGACCTGGTCGGTGCGGGCCGCTCGCGAGGCGATCACCGCCGACGCCGACCTCCTCCTGCCGGTGCTCGACGACCCGGACCCCGCCGTACGCGTCGGCGCCGCCTACGCGCTGGCGGCCGCCGTCGGCCGTGCCCGGCACATCCTCGCCGCCGTCCACGCCCGCCTGACCGTCGAACACGACCCGGCCGTACGCGCTGGTCTGGTGCTGGCGATCGCACAGCTGGCCCGCGCGCACCGGGACCTGCCGACCACGGCCTGGATGCGGACCCGCTGGGCGGACCCCGACCGGCCGCCCGAGGTCCGAGTGAGCGCCGCACTGGGCTGGCTGTGCCTCACGGACGAGCCGGTCCCGGACGACCTGCGCACCGCCGTCGACGACCTCGCCACCTCCGACCTCGCCGAACTCCTGGAACCCCTGCCCTGGATGCAAGCGGCCTCCTCGGCCACGGCGACCGGCCTGCGACGGTGCGTGCACGCCATGCTCCACCCGGACATCCCCGACCCCAGTGCCTGCGACGACCCGTGGGCATGACCCGGGCTCTGAACGACAGCGTGGTGCTCAGCCGGGATATGACTGGCGGGTCCGCCGCGCGCCGAGGCCTTCGAGGTCTACCGGGCCCGCGTCCGGCACCTGGACGAGGGCGACCGGCCCATCCCCGCCGGGGCCATGGCGGTCGTCACCGCGGGGGCCGGGCGGGCGTGGACCGGGAGCCGTTCCGGTCGGGCCCCGCAGGGGAGGTCGTCGAACGGATCGACGCGTGGCAGGGGCGGACGGTCCGGCGCTTACCCGCAGTCCGCAGGTGGGTGCCGGGCCAGCGGCGACGGCCGGGGCCGTCGGACGTCACTGGTCGCTGCTGTAGCTCGTGGCGGCGCCGGCCCCCTCGTGCTGGCCGGAGTCGCTGCCGGTGCGGGCGACGGTCTCCCGGGCCGCGCGTCCGCCGAGCAGCGCGGCCCGGGCGGCGAAGTCCGGCAGCAGCAGGCGCAGTGCCCGGCGTCCGTACAGCGCGGTCAGCAGTCCCGCCTCGTCGGGCCCCGGCGTCGTGGCACCGGACGCCGCCGCCCCGGGCAGGGGGTGCAGACGGCGCAGCTCGCGCAGCAGCCGGTGTCCGGCCAGGGTGCGGGCCGGTGAGCAGAGCAGCGTGAGCGAGAGCGCGGCCACGGGCAGGCCCGCCCACCAGGCCCCCTGCGTGGTGGTGAGCACGGCCGCGGCGCACGCGGCTGCGGCCAGCAGGCCCGACGCCGCCAGCCGGGCCGGGCCGCAGCGCAGGCCGCGGCGGACCAGGTCGGTGCGGGCCTCCTCGCGGGCCCGCCGCACGGGCGGGGTGGTCACGGCGTCGGCCCAGGACAGGTCCCGGCCGAACGCCGTCCGCGCGGCCCGGTGCAGTGGAGTCGCGTCCTGCCCGGGGTGGGCGTGCACCACCCTCCGCAGGCGGCCCCGCCGGTCGGTGTCGAGCACCCCCGCGAGGTGCAGTTCGACGACGGCCACCACCAGCGCGGCCTTCGACCCCCCACGCACCCCCGCGATTCCCGCCGCCGGCAGACCGTCAGGCCTCCCCCGGACCGGCATCCACCGCAGCAGCCCCGCCCCCACGAGCCCGGCGACCGCCGCGCACACCACACCGATCGATCCCATCAGGCCCCCCTGAAGCACGGAAGATCCGACGGCCCTCCCCCGGCCGCCGTCCACGCAGGATGGCACGGCCGGGCGGGCGGTGCCAGGCGGTCAGCCGACCCGACCGCCGCGCCGCCGGAGCGCGGCGAGCGCACGGGCGGCGATCTCGTCGGGCGTGCCGACGGCGTCGACCGTGACGAGGAGCCCGCGCTCGGCGTAGTACCGGGTGACGGGCGCCGTCCTCGCCTCGTGCGTGCCGAACCGAGCGCGGACGGTGCTCTCCTCGTCGTCCCGGCGCTGGTGGAGACCGGCGCCGCAGACGTCGCAGGCGCCCTCGGCGGCAGGGGTGCCCGCGGCCGGCTCGTGGCCGTGGGTCGGGATGCCGCGACAGACGCGCCGGTCGGCCACGCTTCGGACGTGGCGCTCCAGCTCGTGCTCGGGAAGGCGCAGCCGCACCACACCGTCGAGGGGCGTCCCGAGTTCGTGGAGCAGTTCGTCCAGGGCCAGCGCCTGGACGACGTTGACCGGGTGGTGGTCGAGGAGGAAGGCCGCAGGGGCCTCCCGACGCAGATGGTCGCGGACGATGGCGGTTCTGAGCTCGTCCAGGGGCGCGCCCCCGGCCTCCATGATCTCGTCGGCCCGCAGGCCCAGCTCGGTACCCTGCCGCAGGTGGTCGCGGATGAGGTCGCCGAAGTTGATACGTGGTACGTCCAAGGCCCGGGCCAGCGACTCGCCCGGCGTCTCCCACCACCACGCCGGCGGCTGCACGTTGACGATACGCATCGACCCACCCCCTGGATTCGCGCCCACCCTATATCCGCTGATCGGCCCTGAACCGGGCGGGACTTCGGAGTGGTGGCCCGTCCGACCACAGGTGGGTCGTCGGTACGACGGGCGGTCGGGGCCACCCGGTGCGGCGCACGAGGGCCGGCGCCTCCCCGACGTGGCGAGGTCCACGAGGTAGCCGGCCGGGTCGTACCTGTTCGCGGTGGCGTGCGGTTCGAGGGCGGCGACGGGCTCCCCGAAGTAGTGAAACTCCGGAAGGCACCGGAAGTCGTCCAAGGCGAGAACCTCCTCCTGCACGGACGCCAGGCCGATTCGAGACCGATTGAGCCGTTGAGAATCCACGTCCCGAGATGCCGAGACCTTGCTCACTCGGACCTCAGAGCATCCTGGATCTGACGGTGGCCGACCTCATCCCGCGACCAGACGAGCACACGCCGATTCGGATCGTCCCGGTTCCAGCTCTCACTGTCGAAGACCGCGACGGAGTCCGACAGACGCCATCGCGATCTCTTCCACGAGGCTTCCGGCACCTCGACGAGTCCGTCGAGGGCCTCGGCGACCGAAGCGGCAGCGGAACCGCCGACGGGCCAGTGCCTCCAAACGGAGACGGCGTCGGCGAGGGCATGGGACTCGATCAGGTGCGTGATCGACGGCGCGACGGGAAGGTAGGGACTACCGCCGTCCACGTCGGTGCCGACACTTCCATCGGTGTGGAGCAGGTCCCGGCACGGCTTCGACACGTGTTCTCCGAACCACTCGAAGTACCAGCCGCCCCGCGCGGGATCCTGCCAGGCCCGTGTCCCCACGCCGAAATGGTCGTACGCCCAGCTGCGGGCCGTCTCGTACCGCTCCCCGTTCAGGGTCATGCTGTGCCGTACCTGGTAGCGCAGGCCGCCGAATCTCTGCTCGAAGCCCTCACAACGGATGATGAGTTCCATGGGGGCTGGAACGAGACGGCCCGCGCGGTCGCGCACTCGCCACATCTCGATCGGGACTTCGAACCTGACCGGGCTCTCGCGACGGCCCGTACGGCGGAGGAGATCCTGTGCCCGCTCCGACAGTTCGGAGGGATCATCCAGGATGTGCATCCTGTACTTCATCTCCAGAGGCGGCGAAAAAGCAGTGACAGAATTCATCACCCTACTGCGGAGCTCCCCACCGGGCCAGGAGCCGGGCCCTGCTCAGCCTCGTACAACCCGCCACCAGCATGCCCTCCTACTGTGAACTGTTCAGATGCATCTTCAGGTTGCCGGAGGTGCGGAAGCGGGGGATGCGTCGAAGGACCCCACACGTGCGGGGAGGAGCCGACCGGTGCGTCAGCGTCGGTCCAGTGCCCCGTGTGCTCCCCGCAGGTGCGGGGAGCACCAGCACACCCCGGACCGCCATGATCAACGGCCGGCTGGCCCCCGTGGGTGCGGGGAGGACTTGCCGAGGCCGCGCATCGCGCCGCCCAGCCCCGGCTGACCCCCGCGGGTGCGGGGAGAGCGCCCAGTGCGCCGAAGTCGGGCGCCCTGTGCGGGCGGTCAGAATGTCGGGCAGACGTGTGCACGAACGGCAGCGAGGATCCGCGTGGACTTCGCGTCCCCGAGTCCCTCCGGGTGCTTGGGAGAGGTGAAGCGCTGGTTCGTCAGCTTGACCAGCCCGGCAGTGTCGTGCGGATGCTGAGCGACTGAGCTGCACTGATCACGGCCACGCGACACCGCGCGGTCCGGCTTGTCGCCGACGATCTCCGGATCGATGGCGATCAACGCGGCGAGGTACTTCGCCGTCGTGGCTTCGTCCGGCTTCGGGGGTAGACCGCCCGGCCCGGTGGCTGCCGGAGCTGCCGTCGTCGTCCCGGCCGCGTCGCCGCCGCCGAGGTCTGCGCGGCTGTGGGCGCGTTGCTCGGCGCCGTGGCGGCTCCCTTCGAGTTGCTGCTCGAGGTCGAGCTGGAGCACGCCGTGGAGCCGGTGGCGAGCAGCACGGCGACGGCCGTGGCCGTGACGGAGGTACGGATACGCATGATCCCCCCTGGGACTGGTGTGGTGTGCGAGTGACGCTACCGGGCTGCCGGGCGGTCACATGCGTTCGTGGCCGACTGGTATGGCCGGAGGTACCGAGTCGCGCCCTCGGGCCACGGACCGTGGACAGGCGCACGCCCCAGCACCGCGCATAGGCCAGGACATCGGCGGTGCCGCCGTACCTGTGTGCGGCCTCAGGGCGTCGCCGGCGGCCAGGACGACGTCGGCCACCGGGCCGAAGCGCCTGTGCCAGTCACATGCCGCGCTCTGGGCCGTACATCGGAGTAGGGCGGTCGTCGGGCGACATCGGCAGTGGTTCGAGCAGCACCGGGCCCGGGTAGAAGGCCGAGCTGTTCGGACCGACCATGTCCTCGCCGACCAGATAGCGGTAGAGCCACTCGGAGAAGCTCATCCGGTACTCGTACCAGCAACCGTCGTGCTCCAACGCGCAGATCCGGTGTCCCGTGCGGTCGGGCAGCGGGGCCAGGAAGACGCATTCGCCGCGGTCGGTGCTGGTGATCGGGATCAGGCCGTCCTTCGTTCCGAACCTCACCTCCTGCAGGTCGAGGACGACGCGGATGTCCTCCTCCGGCTCCAGCCAGTCCTCCCGGTCCCAGTCGAACGCGGTCCAGACCTGGGAGGTCTCGCGGATCTCCTTCCCGAGGTTCCAGCGCTCGGTGGCCGGATGTGAGAGGTACAAGTGCCCGTTGATCTGCATCGGGGCGTAGGCGTCGACCACGGCCTTGTAGTCCTCGGGGAAGACGGTGCCGATCTCGGCTTCCAACCCGGCCCACGCATCGGGGTCGGCGAAGCGATGACCGCCGGGGCCGAGCATGGCGAAGACGTCAGCGAGATAGTCGCGCACCGGTTCTCCTCATCGGGGTCGGGCGTCAGCACGCCGCGTCATCGTCACCACGAACGCCGTGGCCCGCCGCGAGGGTAACCGGGACCAGCGACATCGACTCCGCCGGGCACGCTCGTGACGGCTGCCCGGGGTCCGGCGTCGACCGGTCCGGCCGGCGTGGACGGCGCATCGAGCCCGTGGCCGGTCCCGATGCGCCCAGGCCTTCCATCGCGCCCTGACCAGTTGCCCCGACAACCCGACACATCGTTCAAGCCGACCGTTCTCCAGAGGATTGACGTCCACCGGAACATCCCGGTACCGATTCCGCGCGGCCGCACTGCTCTTGTGCGGCCCGCATGCAGTCGGGGACCCTGGACTCGGCGCCACCTCGATCGCATCGGGGGCAGCCTCCTCGGTCGCCTGGGTGTAGGCGGCGGCCCGGGCGCGGCAGATGATCTCCGCGCCAGGGGACGGCCGTGTCAGTCGCCTCCGACATGATGCTCCCGTTCGAGACCGAGAAGAGGGGCAGCGATGGAAGACGACTTCAGGGACCTGATCCACCTTGCCGATCCGCCGGGAACGAGTGGCCACGCGGTCTCCCTGCGAGTACTGAAGCGGGTGCCGCGCAGCGGCTTCCTCGACTGCGAGTTCGTCGTGGAGACCGAGACCATCAGCGGCAGCTTCCCCGTCGGCATCACCTCCGACGACCTCGACGACTGGGAAGAAGCCCTCGACAGGCTCGCTGACGACCTGTTCGTCTCGTGGTTGAACTCCGGCCGGTCGGTCGAGCTCGGGATCAAGCCACTGCGGTCCGGTGCGATCGGAGTGTCGATCCATGACGCTCCCTCGTCACAGGTGACGGTCAGCCTGCCGCTGTCGCCGCCGGCCGGCTGGGTCGAGGACCACCGTGCGCGACTCGAGAGCGTGCGGCGGGTGCTCACGGGCTGACAGCCTGGCACGGTGTTCGGGCCGGCTCGGCACGCCCCCCTCGCACCCACTCAGCCGTCGGTACCGGCTCCTTGCTTGCCGTCTGGCGTGGGCGCCAGCGATGTCGCTTGGCTACCCCCCCGCGGGAGCGGGGAGGAGCAGTGGTGGGCGAGCTTCCCGTTCACCCAGTGCGGCTGACCCCGCGGGCGCGGGGAGCATCGTCCTCTATGGCTGATCCCCAGATAAGGGGAGATCGTCACCAGCGTTATTGGAATGCTGCCGAACCCCGGCTGACCCCCGCAGGGTACGAGGAGGACTCGAGGAACGTCGCTGTGTACGCGCTACGCCACGGCTGACCCCCGCAGGTGCGGCGAGGAGTTCCAGTGCACCGGCGCCGCCGAGGCGGCTGTGACGGTTCGTCGAATCCTTCACGCGTGCCGGTCGGCTCAGGATATCGCCCAGGCCGACGGCTGTCCTCAGACCACTAGGCTGCGGGCATGACGATCAAGGCCGTGGTGTTCGACGTCGGCGAGTGTCTGGTGGACGAGACCCGGGAGTTCGGCACCTGGGCCGACTGGCTGGGGGTGCCGAGGCACACGTTCGCGGCCCGGCTCGGTGCGGTGATCGCACAGGGTCGGGACTACCGGGAGACGTTCCAGGTCTTCTCGCCGGGATTCGACCTGTACGAGGAACGCGAGAAGCGAGCCGCCCCCGGCCGTCCGGAGTGGTTCGGCGAGGACGACCTCTATCCGGATGTCCGGCCGGCATTAGCCCGGCTGCGAGCCGACGGGCTGTGGCTGGCCATCGCCGGCAACCAGACGGTCCGGTCCGGAGCCATCCTCCGTGGGCTTTTCACCGGCGACGTCGACCTGATCGGAACCTCGGACGACTGGGGTGCCAGCAAGCCCGACCCCGCCTTCTTCGAACGCGTCGCCGAGGCGGTGCCTGCCGAGCCGGGCGAGATCCTCTACGTCGGCGACCGGCTCGACAACGACGTGCTCCCCGCCAGAGCCGCCGGGATGCGGACGGCGCTGATCCGACGGGGCCCGTGGGGCTGGATCCAGCAGCACGACCGGGCTGCGGCGCGTGCCACGTTCCGGATCGACTCGCTGTCGGAACTGCCGGAGCTGATCGCGAAGGACAACGCCGCAGGGAGCTGAGGGCCGCGGAGGAGTTCAGCGAGGCGGCGTTGACGCCGCAGGAGCGCGAGCGTCGCGCCGAGTTGCCGGCGCGGCTGCGCGCGATCAACCATCTCTGGCGCTGACGGATCCGTAGGTCCACCGGTTCTGTCCGCTGTCCATCGTGCGGCTACTCACCCGGGTTCCCTGCTTGTCACCGATCAACGGCACACTGCGGGCATGAGTACTGATCCACATGCCGTCCGGAGGACCCTCGATCTGACCTGGGTCGAGTCCATGGGTGGTCCGCTGATCGTCGTCCCGGTGTCCGCACTGCATCACTGGGGTGGTTGCACCGAGGACGGCATGATCATCGGTGACGGCGACCAGCCCGACGACTACGACCGGGCCTGCGAGGTCCAGGACCTGGCCGAGGTGATCGGCCTGCGCGGCCCCGGCGGCGTCACCGCGCTGGTGCTGGGCGACGAGCCCGCCACCACCTGCTACCTGCCCGAGCATAGGGCCTTCATGCGCTGGCTCGCCGCCGACTCCGACGCCGAGCTGCTCGCCGCCACCGAAGCCGTGCTGAACGACCCGGCGACGCCGTGGGAGGAGTACGGCCTCTGGGAGACCGACGGACCGGCGGTCCTCATGGACTCGGTCGAGGCCGGTGAGAGCCTCGGCACGCCTTACCCGGACGGCGGAGGCGAGCCGGACCAAGCCCCCGTCGACCTGCCCGCGGGACGCTGGAGAGTGCGCGCGTTCCACAGGAGCGGCGACTCCCCTTGGGTCAGCGTGGTCCAGCTCCTTCCGGAGGCCGACGTCCGGTCGACAACGACTCCTTGACTCGAAAAACTCCGCCGCTCATCAGGTGTCATGGCCGGTGATACCCGCGCAGCCTGGGGCCACGGATCGCGGGCAGCCCGACCAGGGTGCCCGCGAAGGCGCCGCGGTGGGGTTCCAGGGGGTACCAGGGGCGGGATAGCAGTGGGTAGTCGTCGCGCAGGACGCCCTCCGGGAGCCCCCCTGTGGCGGGCGTCGGCGAGGTCTCCCCGGGGCCGGCGAGGTACGCCCAGACCCCGCTGTCCAGCGGCACCACCGTCGCCTCTCGGTCGGGTGGGCGCCACGGCTCACCCGTGCCGGGGTGGCGCGGGACGAGGAGGACATCAGGGCGGGGACGGGGCTCGGGGATGCCCGGGCCGGCCAATCCCACCGAGCGGGGGGCAGGCCCGGGCGGAAGGTAGCGGGCCACGGCGTGGCCCAGCAGCTCGGCGACGGGGCCGGCGGCGAGGGTCACCGGCTGCTTCTCGGTGGCCGCCACGAGGTGGGCCAGCGCGACGCCGACCGCGGCCTCCCAGCGGCGGCTCCACGACCCGTCGGGTTCGACCGGCGGGACGCGGTGTTCGGCACGCTCCAGGTCCGCCCATCCGGGTGGCGGGCCGGCCGGGAGCCCCGAGGGACGGCGGACGACCGCGTCGGGCTCCAGCCACACCGTCTGCCACGAACCGCAGTCGTCGATCCGGGTCGCCGCGGCCCGCCCGCACCCCGCACAGGCCAGGTTGGGTCCGGCCCGGCCGTCCACACCCCGGCAGTAGCCCTCGCACTTCTCCAGGATCAGAGTCATCGACCGGGAGTCACCGGGCGCGATGACGATCCTGCCCCGCGCGCCGAAGGAGACGGAGTACACCGGCGCGTACACCCCCTGCCGGGCAGCCGCTTCCTCTCCGACCTCCTGCCACAACCGCCAGGGCGGTCCGGTGGGCCGGGGCTCGACGGCGTACGTCGCCGGCTCCATCAGCGGAGGATGCAGCTCCTCCCAGGCACCGTGGTGGGTGTGAACGGGGAGTGCGACCCGGGACACCGGCGCCGTCAGCTCGGTGCCGCACCCGGCACACGCGAACACGTCCAAACAAGCTCCCCTCGTTGCGGTTCCCGGGATTGTGCCTCGCTCGCGGCGGAGGATCCATCGGATTTCGCAACGGCTCCAGGGCGTCCGGGGGCTTCCGTGGGCGCCTCATCCCCGGGTTGACGACGGGTCGGTACCGCCCGGATCGACGAACGCCCCGGGCCGCGGCACCAGGTGGCGACTTCGAGGTCATGCGGGGTCATTCAGTCGCGGGTCGGCCCCCGCGGGTACGGGGAGAACTCGCCGCACCTCCCCACCCCGCTGGGGCCCGTTCACCTCATCTCCGGGACAGCCCGCACCTGCTGCGCAGCCTGCCGATGGACGGGCGGCGCAGCAGGGTGGGGAGGGTTCTTCGAGGGCGCGCGGGCGCTGTGTCCGCCGATGCGTTGGAGCACGGTGTGACGAATGACCAGGCTGGGCCGCCCCCCGGTGTTCCGAGGCCCGGCCCAGGACCCGTGGCCAGACCCCGCCCGACCCGGAATGGGCCAGAGATCAAGAGGCGGGAGGCGGTGTGACCTGGCAGATGACGACGAGCTTCAGGCGCGGGACGACGTAGTAGGCGAGCAGGCCTCCGGCGACGTCGAGGTAGCGCATCGGCTCGCCGCTGCCCTGGTAGGTGGTGCCGTCCAGGTAGAGCGCCGCGGAAGCGCGGACGAGTTCCGCAGCCCGCTGCTCGACGGAGGCAAGGAATTCAGCCGGGGCTCCGGCCGTGACGTGCTGCTCACTGGGGAGGTACTCCCAGCTCCAGGTCACGCGTTCACCGCAGTGTAGGCGGCGCGGTAGAGCTCGGCGACGGTGGCGGCGTGCTCACGGCACTCGGCGACGGTCGCGGCATGGTTCGCGAGATAGTTCGCCCGGTGGTAGGCCCGGGCGGTGTCCGGAAGGCGCTCGATCTCGACAACGGCGGCCCAGTGCGCGACGAACGAGCGGATCGGCTGCACGCTCCCGGTCTCGATGGCCTCGGCCATGGCCCTCGTCTGCCCGTCGATCATCTCCGGGAGGCGATCCGCGGCGACGACGGCCAGGGCGGCCTTGAGCGCGGCCGGACTCCGGTCGGGCCGGGGGATCAGCTCGATCCCGTCGTGCGCGGGCTGGCTCATGGCAGCGCTCCTCTCCTCGGTGCTCCGGCTGCCCCCGCGCGTGCGGGGAGGACCTCCACGGCCCCATGATGCCCGAGACTCAGGGCGGCTGAGCCCCGTAGGTGCGGGGAGGACGTCGACCTCAACGCCTACCTCCTCCAGGAGGGCGGCTGACCCCCGCCGGTGCGGGGAGGACGAGGCCGTGCAGTGGTGGCAGGACCACGGCCGCGGCTGACCCCCGCGAGTGCGGGGAGGACGCAGAGGTCGACGAAGCCATAGACCGCATCACCGGCTGACCCCCGCGAGTGCGGGGAGGACCCCTCCCCTGCTCCCGCCACCCAGATCGAATGCGGCTGACCCCCGCGAGTGCGGGGAGGACTTCCAAATTGGACTACCCATGGTGTCCTTGATCGGCTGACCCCCGCGAGTGCGGGAAGGACCGCCGCCGTGACGCCTGGGACGTGCTCAAGGTCGGCTGACCCCCGCAGGTGCGGGGAGGACCCCGAACAGGTCGACTACCGGCTCTCCCGCGACGGCTGACCCCCGCAGGTGCGGGGAGGACGGCGGTGGCGGTCATGGCGCTGGCCTCTCTGGCGGCTGACCCCCGCAGGTGCGGGGAGGACGAGACCGACGTCCTCGGCCCGCTGCTGGCCTGCGGCTGACCCCCGCAGGTGCGGGGAGGACAGGAGCAGGCCGTCGAGCAGATGATCGCGAACCGGCTGACCCCCGCAGGTGCGGGGAGGACGCGCCGATGTCCGACCGGTTGATCTTCTTCAGCGGCTGACCCCCGCAGGTGCGGGGAGGAGGCCGGCGGGGTGATCCCGTCGTCCTTGAGCACCGGCTGACCCCCGCAGGTGCGGGGAGGACGGCGGTGCGATCCTGTTCATGCGCGTTCCCACCGGCTGACCCCCGCAGGTGCGGGGAGGACGGAACCGGCCCGGACGCCGGAAACTGCAACAGTGGCTGACCCCCGCAGGTGCGGGGAGGACAAATAGAGGTTGCCGAAGGCTGGCCCTGTGCGCGGCTGACCCCCGCAGGTGCGGGGAGGACTTTCCACCGGGATGTAAAGCAGGAAACCGAAGTGGCTGACCCCCGCAGGTGCGGGGAGGACGGTCACGGACATGGTGCAGTTCCCCCTTGCAGCGGCTGACCCCCGCAGGTGCGGGGAGGACGAACGTTCCAGCAGCTCGAACGTGAACTGCGTCGGCTGACCCCCGCAGGTGCGGGGAGGACCCGCCCCGCAGCCTCCGCGCCATGGAGGCTCGCGGCTGACCCCCGCAGGTGCGGGGAGGACGATCCGCCCGGTCTACCCGGCCGCGTCACCACCGGCTGACCCCCGCAGGTGCGGGGAGGACGCCAGGTCAGGCAGGTACCGAGCCGAGTAGCGCGGCTGACCCCCGCAGGTGCGGGGAGGACACTTCGCGACCTGGGGCGATGTGGTGGCTTTGCCATTTCTTTTCCAGTTGGCGTACTGGCATCGAGGTCTCAACGAGGCGTGCGGGCTGTTGAGGTGTCAAAGGGCTCCAGAGAAGCATCCCATGTGCCTGTGCCGTGCAAGGGAGCACCTGTGAAGGTTGCTATGCGCCGAATCTCGGGTCCGAGGCGGTGGCCTCAGTCGCTGGCCGGGCCCAAATGGGCGGTCCGCCGTAGCGGTATCCGGCGGCGGCGCGCAGTCGTACATTGCTGCAGCGGCGGTGGCCTTCGTCCGTGAGGGCAGCGGGCCGTGGCGCCGACGTGGGGAGATAGGCCTCGTCAGCGAGCCGGTGGCGTGAGGGCGGTGCGGTCGAACGGGCCACCGTGTGAGGCGGCGTACGCGACGGCGTCGTTGACGGCGTCGAGGCCGAACGACCGGACCTGTTCGAGGGCGAGGTCCAGGGTGCCCGCGGCGAGGAGCCGGATGAGGCCGACGTTCGCCGTACGCGGGTACATCCACTGGCCGCGCACGGTGATCGAGTTGCGCATGATCCACGGGTACGGGAGTGCGAGGTCGTCGCCGCCGAGCATGCCGACGCCGCCCATGAGGACGACGCGGCCGTACTCGCGCACGGTCATGGCCGCCGTGCGCGCCGCCGAGCTGGGTGCGCTCGGCGGTAGCAGGTCGATCACCATGTCGATCGGGCCGTCGCCCGCCGCGGACATCGCCGCGCGGTCGCCGGCCTCGTCCCCGGTGAGCGGGACCGGGCGCACCCGCGGACCGAACCGGTCGGCGAGGAGGTCGAGCGCGGCCCGGTTGCGGCCCGGGGCGACCACACGGCCCGCCCCCATGGCGAGCGCGACCGCGACCGCACTGCTGCCGAGGTTGCCGGTGGCCCCGCTGACGAGCAGCGTCTCACCGGCCGCGAGCCCGCCGGCCAGCAGCCCGCCGTAGGGGATGAGGTGCACGCCGAGCGCGGCCCAGCGCGCCGGGTCGTCCCCCGCCGCCGCGGGCAGCGGGAACACGTTCTCCGTCGGGACCCGCATGAGCTCGGCGAACGACCCGTCGTGCAGGTACCGGGCGAGCCGCGCGCCGCCCTCGCCGCGCGAGCTCCAGCCCTGGAGCGTGATGTCGGGCGTCAGGGCGTCGTCCCGCGACCGCACCGTGCAGTCGCACCACACCAGATCGCCGGGGCGCAGCCGGGTGGCGTCCGGGCCCGCGTGGACGACCCGTCCCACACCGCCGATCCCGGGCACGACGGGCGGGACCAGGGGGTAGTTCCGCTCGCCGCTGAAGACCTCGGCCGCGTACGGGGCCACGCAGGTGGCGAGCACCTCGACCACCACCTCGCCGCCGCCCGGCTCGGGGTCGGGCACCTCCCGCACCGTGAGCGGCGCACCGAACCGCGTCAGAACCGCTGCTCGCACGTGATGACCTCCCTGTCCGTCCCTGTTCCTCGCGATCGACAGTAGGAGCCCGGCGGGCATGCGGGAAGCGACGATCCCTCAACCCTGGTATGCCTATGGCGCATGGACATCTCCAGCACGGGCCTGCGCGTCCTGCGACAGATCGCCGAGTCCGGCAGCTTCACCGCGGCAGCCGTCCGGCTCGGCTACACCCAGTCGGCCGTCTCACGCCAAGCCGCCGCCCTCGAACGCAGCGCCGGCACCACCCTGTTCGAACGCCGTCCCGACGGAGTACGGCTCACCCCCGCCGGCCTGATCCTGCTGCGCCACGCCCACACGATCCTGGCCTGCCTGACCGCGGCCGAGCGCGACCTCACCGGCACCGGCCCGCGGACCGAACCGGTGCGGCTCGGGCTGTTCCTGAGCGCGGGCGCGGCCCTCCTGCCTCCCACGCTCACCCGCCTCGCGGCGACCGACCCGCAGATCGCGGTCACGACGACCGAGGGCACCACACCCGCCCTGACCCGGGCACTGCGCGCGGGATCGATCGACCTCGCCGTGCTGACGTCCCGCCCGCCCCACCGGCCCTTGGACGGCGAGTCGCCGCGCCTGCACGTCGAGACCATCGCGGACACCGAACTGGTCGTGGCGGCGCCGTCGACCGGAGCGTTCGCCGGCCGCACCACGGTGCACGTCGACGAACTGGTCGACGCCCCGTGGATCGCCACCCCGGCGTCGAACTCCGAACCGCTGCTGGGCGTCTGGCCCGGCCTGCCCGGACGGCCGCACATCGTCCACAGCGCGCGCGACTGGCTGACCAAGCTCCAGCTGGTCGCCGGCGGCTTCGGGGTGACGACGGTGCCCTCCCGGCTCTCGCCGGTACTGCCGCCCGGGGTGAGCCTGCTGCGCGTTGAGGGCGCGCCTCCCGAGATCCGCCGGGTCCTCGTGGCGCGCCTGCCCGGCCGCCCGACCCCGGCGGTCACGGCCGTCACCCGAGCGATCGCCTCGACCGCCTGAGAACGTGCCGTTCGACGGGTCGTCATCAACCGAAGCCGAGGAAGGGTCGAGCCGGACGCGGAACGTGACTGACGGGTTCGCTGTTCGCCCGGCCCCGGCCCCGGCCGTGGCCGTGGCCATCGACGGGTAACCGGGACCGGGCGGTGACGGTGGCGGTCGGCATGATGCCGGCGTGACGAACCTGAATCCGAACCGGATCCCGGGCTACGAGAGTGGCCTCCTCGCCGATCTTCCCGACCTGCTCGACGACCCGTTGTTCTGGCCGCGGCACCTCTATTCCTGCGCGCAGGGCGAGGAGAGGGAGGAACTCCTCTTCGGCGCCGACTACGACGCGGCCCTGGACTTCCACGACCGGATGCTCGGACACCCGCACTGGCCCGTCTTCACCGTCCCGGTCGCCGCGGGCTGCCGTCTGCACATCGTCTACCGCAACCTCCCGGACGACGCGGGCACCGACTACCTCCTGCACCACCCGGACTGGGACCGTGCCGAACTGCTCGCCAGCGACGACGGTCACTTCATGGGCCCCGCTCTGTCCTGGTCCGAGCTGACGGCGGCAGCGGACAACGGCCTGGCAGGCGGATCCACCGCCGACCCCCACGCCCGCCTGCTGCTCCTACTGCCCGCGTTCGGGGACACGGCTGTGCCGGACGGGGCGGTGGGGCGTCTGACCGCGGCGCTGCTGGCGCGCACCGCGGTCGAAGACCCCGAACGCCTCGCGGCTGCGATGCTGGAAGATCAGGGGCCGTGCGGGCGGGTGCGCTGGAGCGCGACCCGGCACGGTTTCCCGATCAACGACGGCGGCCACGCGTACCGGAACCCGGCCAACGACTTTTCCCTCCCGGCGGATCGCCTCGGCCGGGTGGCTGCGGCGCTGGCCTCCTGAGGGCTGCGTCGAACCCGCCGTTGTGACGCCGGCCCCGAACGCCGGGTCGGCCGGCCACCGGTCGCCGGGTCTCGCCCTGCGCCACGACCTGCGGATCAGGAGGCCAGACGGCCCGTCGACCTGTCCGCCACAGAGGCGTCGGTACCGCGACGTGAGCGCACAGGGCTCGGACACAGGACCGCCCCTCGCGGACGCAGAGAGAACTGTGACCACGTCCCGCACCGAAGGCGGCTACGCCGGCTGGACTCCGCAGGCGTGGAGAGACCCCCGCGACCCGGGGCGCGGACGGATCGGCGAACGCGATGCGGCGCGCAGGACGGATGCGTCTGCCCCTCGGATGGGAGCGGACAGCCGGAACCACACTCCCCCGGGGCGCACGCCGACACCGAGACCGCGACCAGCCCCGCGTCGGCCGTCCGGCGCTTGCCCGCACCGTCGGCCCCACGCCCCCGCCCTTCCCCTCGCCGCAGAGCCGTGGATCAGAGCAGGCCCGGCGACCCGGTACCACCGACCGGCCAGGTCAGTTCCGCCGACCGTCGCGGGGCGCGGGGACGCGGGGCAGGACGTTCCACAGGGGCCGTCCGTCGGCGGCCCAGCGGGCGAGGGCGGTGCGGTCGACGAGGTGGATGCCCTGCTCGTTCCCCCAGCGGTGGGCCTCGCGGGAGAAGCGGCCGTTGGTCACGACGACGGCGACCTGGGCGCGGTGGGCGCGCTGGTAGGTTCCGGCGAGCGCGTACAGGACGCCGACTCCCACCGGCTTTCCGCCGACCGGGTCCCGCTTGTGCTTGCACTGGACGGCCCAGCGCCGCCCCGTCGGGTCCTCGGCGAGCACGTCGACGCTCTGGTCGTTGGCCCGCCCGACCTTGCGCGCGCGGCAGCCGTCGCGTTCCAGCAGGTCGCGCACCGCGAACTCGAACGCGTCCGGCGTCATGTGATCGATCCCGCCCGGACCGCTGAGTGCCAGCCGCAGCCGGGCGGCGCGCAGCCGGTGCTCGCGGGCGGCCAGGGCCCGGTTCCGCAGAACGGCCAGGGCGACGCCGCCGGCCACGAGGGCGGCGGCGACCGGGATCCACCAGTTCGCGGCCAGCCACCGCAGGACGGTGGCCGCCGCACTGAACGCCAGGAGCGCCAGGAGCGCCAGGAGTCCGTAGACGAGCCAGGTGGCGTCGTCGCGCCGGGCGGGCCCGCGCCCACGGCGCCCGCGTGCCGGCGGCCTGCGGCTAGCCATGCGCTGCTCCGGGGCTGATCACGTCGGTGTCCTTTCCGTGGGGACTGTCGCGCAGGCCGGGTCAGTGGGTGGCTTCGACGGCGATTCCGACGAGCTGGAGGATGGCGTGGCCCCAGGCGGTGGCGGCGATCAGGACACCGAAAGTGACGGCGGTGAAGACGGTGAACGCCTCGTCGGTGCGGCTGCGGGCCTCGGTACGGCGCCGGAGCCTGAGGACGATGATGATCGCGAGGAACGCCGTCGCGCTGATCGTGTACTCCACTGCCCACCCCGCCCGCATCTGACTCTGAGTGAGGCTTCGGTCACCCGGAGCCTGCTGCATTCGGGTGAGCATGCCAGACCGGCTACCTGGGCGGGGCCGGTTTCCCGAAAATGGGGCGGGCGCGAACGAGTGCGAGCCCGAGGCCGCGGTGGGGCGCGCGCCGGACCGTGCGCGTAGCCGCCTGTGCCTGCCCTACGGGTGGCGGGGTCGGGCGTTCCAAGGCCGGGCGGAGCGGTACACCACTGGTGTACCGGCGGTGTACGATCGTGGTATGGCTGATGCGACGATCAAGGTGTCCCCTGACACGCGTGACCGGCTGGCCGCTCTCGCGGCGGCCCGCGGCACCACGATCGGCGCCCAGGTGGCCCTGCTGGTGGAGGCGCAGCCCACCGCGGAGCAGATCGCGGAACGCGTCGCCGAGGGCCGTCGGCTGCTGCGGGATCACTTCGGGATGACCCTCACCGACACGGAGCTGGACGAGGGCCCGAACCTTCTGCAGCGGGTCTACGACGTCGCCGCGGCCGACGCGCGCGCCAAGGTCACCCCCCGGCGCAGCGCGTGATCATCCTCGACTCCAGCGCCCTGTCCGCGCTGGCCGCCGGTCACCCGCGCCTGCACCGGATCGTGGACTCCGCCCTGCAGAGCCCGTTCCAGCATCTGCTGGTCCCGGTACTGTGCGTCGTCGAGGCCGAGGCCAAGGACGAGGGCGCCGCGCACGCGGTCATGGCGCTGCCCGCGCTCGAGTTCGAGCCCCTGGACGCGAGTACCGCCGTGCTGGTGGCCACCATGGTCCGCGACGGCTACGGCGGCCCGGACCTGGCCCACGCCATCGCCACGAGCCTGCCCACCCCGGCACGCCCGCTGCAGCACTTGATCCTGACGGCCCGTCCGGAGCTGTACCCGCCCGGGATCGCCACCGTGAACATCGACGACCCCCGCCTGGAGCCGTAGGCGGCGCCGACGGGGGCCTCAGAGGACGGCTCCGGAAGTCCGTCCGGGGTTGACTCCGCCGGTGCCGCGTTCACCCCAGCCCCGGCAGGCCGCGCAACTCCCCGATCCGCGAGATCCGTGCGAAGAGCAGGAACAGCAGGACCATCGCGGTGCCGCCCGCAGCCAGCGAGAGCACGGGTGCCCAAGAGGCCGATGCCAGGCCCTGGCCGCAGAAGCGGGCGATGAGCCACCCGGCGCCCCCGGCGGCGGTGGCAGCCGCGGTGAGTTTCGCGTAGGTGCGGCAGATCCGCCGCCCGTCGAGCAGCCCCTCCGTACGCCGCCGCAGGCGCACGGCGGTCAGCAGCAGGCCGATCGCGTAGGACAGAGCGTAGGCGGCGGCCATCCCCGTGACGGCCCAGCGCGGGGGCAGCAGGAGGTGGCAGGCCGTGGCGAGGGCGATGTTGACGCCGCTGATCCACACCGCCATCCGGAACGGCGTGCGGGTGTCTTCGAAGGCGTAGAAGCCGCGCAGCAGAAGGTACTGGGCGGAGAACGGGATCAGTCCGAGGCCGAAGGCCTGCAGCATGTGGCCCAGGGGGACAGTGGCGGCCGCGTCGGCGGCGCCGTGGGCGAAGAGCAGTCGGGCGATCTGCGGGCCGAAGGCGAGGAAGAAGAAGGCGGCCGGGACGATGACGACGCCGCTGACCCGCAGCGCGCGTGACAGGTCTGCGCGCAGGTCGTCGATGCGGTGCTCGGCCACGGCCCGGCTCATCCGCGGGAGGAGGGCCGTCACGAGGGAGACGGTGACGATCGACTGGGGCAGCGTCCAGATCT
Source organism: Kitasatospora xanthocidica (assembly GCF_014656195.1). GTDB lineage: Bacteria > Actinomycetota > Actinomycetes > Streptomycetales > Streptomycetaceae > Kitasatospora > Kitasatospora xanthocidica. The sequence continues at coordinate 116,982 of NZ_BNBY01000025.1, forward strand.
GCTGGGCGTAGCTGTAGGCGGTGTAGCCGACGCCGCCGCGGGGCAGGGCGGCGTCGGCGGCGGAGGCCAGGCGGGTGACCACCGTGCTCGCCACGAGGTTGGCCAGCACGAACAACAAGGTCCAGCGGGCCGCGTTCACGCTCTTGCGCAGGCCGGTTCCCCGCCAGTCGAAGCGCGGCCGGAACCGGAAGCCGGCCGCGAGGGCGTAGGGGATCAAGGCGAGTGCCTGGAGGGCCAGCGCGAGTGTGGTGCCGATCCCGAGCAGCCCGACCTGGGCGCCGGTGATGTCCGAGACCTTTTCAGGCGCGGTCATCAGGTCGATGTAGAGGCCGAACATGGCGACCAGGACGAGATTGTTGAGCTGGTTGAATCCGCTCAGGCCCGCTGGCGGGCGATCACTGGGGCTCAGCTCGTCGCGCTGGTCCGCTCCGGGGCGAGGTTCGAGAACGGTGTCCTGGTTGAGCGCGAGGAGGTCACCGCTGCCTGAAACCGGTGGCGCGAACGGAAGCCGTCCGAGATCATCCAGTCGTGTCCCAAGACGAGTCAGGACGTTACCGAGCAGGTCAGACCGCCTTGCTCGCCACGGTGGCGGAAGCCGAACCGCTGGTTGAGCACTGGCGTGGGCGATTCGACGCCTCCGCAGCGGCCGGGGTTCCCGCCCACGTGACGGCGCTCTTCCCGTTCCTCGACATCGATCTCATCAGTGCCGCGGTCATCGGTGATCTCACGTCCCTGATCGCCGGGCACAGCCCCTTCGCGGTCCGATTCGAGGAGTGCGGCCGCTTCCCTGACGTGCTCTACCTGGCGCCGACCCCAGACCAGCCGTTTCGCGCGCTGACCGAGTCCATCGCCGAGCGATGGCCGGAGGCGCCGCCCTACGGGGGACAGTTTGCCGAGGTCATCCCGCACCTGACCGTCGCCCATGGGCAGCCATCCCGGGTCTTCGACGAGGTGGAGGCGGCGCTGGCCAACCGGCTCCCCGTCACCGCGACGATCGTGTCGGTGAGCCTGTTCGTGAGCGATGGTCAATGCTGGCGGCGTCACGCGGAGTTTCCGATGCTCGGCGCATCAAGCAGCACCTCACCTCGCCAGCCCGGCAGAGAGTCAATCCACAACTCTTGACAATTGCTCGGCCGACCCACGATGGTCTGGCCAGCCCGGCGGGCTTGGAGCAGGGAGATCGGCCTCTTGGCCGCGGCGACCTGCAGCTGGTTGTCGAACTCCTTGGCCCACCGTGCGACAGGCTTGCCGTAGGTGAGGGTGGTGCGGTTCGCCATCGCCCGCCGGGCGGCGTGCTTGAGCTGCAGCCTGGCGCGCTCCATCTCGGTCAGATCTTCTCCGGGCGCGGGTTCGGAGTCGGCGTCGAGCGAGGAGGAGATCGGCAGGCAGGACAGCGGAGAGGTCGTCATACCGGTGCACCCCGGCCGGGCCGGACGGTCACGGGTGCAGCAAAGCCACCCTTGCTGCACCCGGCGGGCTGCTGTTCAAGGGCCGGTGATGTGCTGGTCCCGCCCGGCCAAGTACACACGGGAGTTGTCGCGGGCTTCCGCCTTCATGATGATCGGCCGATCCTGGGTCTGCTCGCCGTCGGACAACGCCGGAGCCAGGTGTTCGTTCAGTAGTAGCCGCAGTTCGTCGGCGAGAGCGGGATCCTCGCTGAGCAACTGCTGGAACCGCAGACGCCAGGCGCCTGCCAGAGCCTGCTCGGTGTCCTCGTCGCCTTGCTCCCGCGCAGCCAGCACCTGAGTGCGCGCTGCCTCCAGATCGGATCCGACGTCATCGGCCCGGTCCGGGCGTCGGCTCCGCCACCACTCCACCACCACGGCCCGGGTCTGCTGCCAGCCGTCGGTTGCCATCGCGCTCACCAGCGCGCTCCCTGCTGTCAGGACGATTGGATCCATCCCACCCCCCACGTCGACAAGACATTGCCGTAAGGACCGTAACCGGCATCGTCTCGAACTTGGAGTCCTTCTGCACAAAACGCGGCGCCCCGCCACGACCGAATGAGCGACCGGGCTGCTCAATGGACAGGCCCTCCTCCCCTGTGGCGGGGCCGTCCCAGCGGTGGCACCATGGGCGGCGGCGGATCCGATGGGGGGAGCTGAGGGTGGGCGCGATCGTTTCACGGGCGCACCAGGAGCGCGGCGGAGAACGGTGAGCGGCGCAGGGCGGCAGGACTCTGAGGACGCGGCGGAGCAGCCACCTTCGATGCGCGCTGCAGCCGACAACGGGGCAAGGATCTTCCAATCCGGCCGTGACATGGTCGTGGCGGAAGCCGGCGATGTCCATCTGCACTACCTTGACGGCGTACGCGAGACCCGGCGGGCCCCCGTGGACGCCGCCGCGGACTGCCCGTACCCGGGGCTGAAGCCGTTCGAGACGGACGATGCCCGGTGGTTCTTCGGCAGGGACGACCTCGTCGCGCAGGTGCTGGCAGAGCTCGACCGCGACGCCGAGGGGCCTCTCGTTATCGTCGCTCCCTCCGGGGCGGGTAAGTCCTCGCTGCTGCGGGCAGGGGTGCTGCCGGCGCTCGCGGCAGGCCGCCTGCCCGGTTCGGCCGACTGGAGCCCACTGCTGCTGACCCCCACTGAGCGGCCGGTCGACGAACTGACGGCCCTGCTGGAGCGGGCCGTCGGGGTCACTGCCGCGGAGCTCCGTCGCGCGATCGAGGCGGGCTCGGACGCGGTTGCGTCCGCGCTGCGCGCGTCGCCCGGCACCTCTCGCCTCCTGCTGGTCGTGGACCAGCTCGAAGAACTGTTCACCCTGTGCACCGACGAGCCGCAGCGACACGCGTTCCTCGATCTTCTGGACGCCCTGGCCGCTGGTCCGGAGCCCGCCGCCCTTGTCGTCTGCACCCTGCGGTCCGACTTCTACTCCCGGTGCGTGACCTACCCCCCGTTGAGATCCGCGTTGCAGCACCGCCAGATCCTCGTCGGGCCGCTGTCGCAGGAGAATCTCCGGGAGGCCATCCTCTTCCCTGCCCGGGAGGTCGGACTGATCCTGGAGCCCGGACTGGTAGAGCTGATGCTGGCCGACCTCGGGGGGCCGGGGCAGGAGGCCGGCCGGCTGCCGCTGCTGGCCCACGCCTTGCGGGCCGTCTGGCACCACCGGCATGGCAACACCCTGACCGTCAGCGGGTATCGCACGACCGGCGGGATCGGCCAGGCCGTGGCGACCAGCGCCGAGCGGATCTACTCCGGCCTCGACCCGGCAGGGCAGACGGCGGCCCAGGCCATGTTCTTACGGCTGGTCCGAATCGGCGAGAGCACCGCCGGAGCGGAGGACACCCGTCGCCGGGTCGCCCGGTCCGACCTGCCCGTCGGCCTCGTCGAGCTGTTCACCATCGGCAGGCTGCTCACCGTGGAACACGACACCGTCACCATCGCGCACGAAGCCCTCCTCCGCGCCTGGCCCCGCATGCGGACCTGGATCGAGTCCGATCGTGCCGACCAGCTCGTCCGCCAGGGCCTCGAAGAGGCCGCGGCGGCCTGGGAACGTGACGGCCGGGATCCGGGCATGCTCTACCGGGGCGAACGCCTGGCCGCGGCCAGGCTGGTGGCCCACGAGGCCGGCCCGCTCGCCACTGCCTTCCTGACGGCCTCCGCGCACCGAGCCCGCCGAGCGGCCGCCCGCCGCAACCGGGTGATCGCGGTGCTGAGCGCTCTGTCCCTCGTCGCGGTCGCCGCTGCAGCGATCGCCGTACGGCAGAGCCTCACGGCCCGCTCCGAGCGCGACACCGCCGTGTTCCACCAGATCCTGGCCAAGGCGGACCACCTGAGGGGCACCGATCCGTCGCTGGCCGCCCAACTGGACCTGGCCGCATACCGCATGCGTCAGGCCGACCCGGAGGCGTACACGCGACTTGTCAACGATGCCGCATCGACGTTGTCGACCGCCCTGGCTCACCGGAACCCGGTCGACGAGGTGGTGTTCAGCCCGGACGGCCGGCTCCTCGCCGGTGTGGGACTGCACGGTGCCCTGGAACTGTGGGACACGACCGAACCGCGGCACCCCGCCTCCCGGACCGACCTGCTGCCAGGACTCGACACCGGTGTCCTGTCGGCCGCGTTCAGCCCGGACGGCAAACTGCTGGCCGCGGGCGGCGAGGGATACCTCCGGCTGTGGGACGTCACCGACCCCGCCGGCCCGAAGGCCGGGGCCACCCTGAGGACGAATGGCGCTACCGACGCGATCGCCTTCAGCCCCGACGGCGGCCGTCTGGCCGCGGGCGACGGCAAACAGGTCCGGGTCTGGGACCTGGCCGTCCCCTCGTCACCGGCCCCGCTCGGTGAGCCGCTCGGCCAGACCGGCCTCGTCACCCGCCTGCGCTTCGGCCGGGAGGGCAACTCCCTGGTCGTGGGCGTCCCGGCCACGGACCCGGCGGACGCCGCGGTCCGGGTGTGGGATCTGACCGGCTTGGCGGCCGCCTCCACCCCGCGCAGCACGGCCTTGGGGATGGAGGGCGAGCCTACGGTGAGCTGGTTCGGCATGAGCCCCGACGGCAAGGAGGTCGCCGTGGCGGCCGGCAGCGGGACCGTCCACCGGTGGGACATCGGCAATCCAGCAGCTCCCGCACCGCTGGGGGAGCCGCTGTCCGGTCACGGCGGCATACCGGAGTCCCTCGCGTACAGCCCTGACGGCCACACTCTCGCCGTCGCGGGCGACGACCGCACCATTCGGCTGTGGGACATCACCGACCGCGCGCGCCCCAAGCCCCTCGGCACACCTCTGCCAGGATCCTCCCCGACGTCCGGCCCCCTGCCCTCGGACCGGCTCGACAACGGCTACGAACTCGTCTTCAGCCCCGACAGCACCACGCTTGCCGCGGCAGGCGAGGACGGAACGGTGCGCCTGTGGAACGTGGCGCTGCCCGAGCACATCACCCCCCTCGGCAACCCGCTCATCGGCCACGGTGACGCCGTCCGCTCCCTGACATTCGGCCCGGACGGCACGACTCTGGCGACGGCAGGGATGGACAGCACGGTCCGGTTGTGGAGCCTGCCGGGATCACGGCTGGTGCAACAGGGCGATCCCACGGGGAACCTCTCGATCAGCTCCGACGGCGAACTTCTCGCCGTGCGAAGTGAGGACGGCCGCCCGGGCATCCGGATACTGCGGACCACCCCGGCGGGCACCCGGGACAGGACCGAGGCCGACCACCGGTTCAAGGACGCGTGGTCAGCGGTGTTCAGCCCGGCCGGGCGGACGCTCGCGGCCGCCACGACCGACCAGACCATACGGCTGTGGGACATGCGTGACCCGGCCTCGCCGCGGGCAGTCGGAAGCACGACGACCCGACACAAGGACGCAATCAATCAGATGGTCTTCAGCCCGGACGGGGGTGCACTCTTCACCAACGACCAGACGTCGGTGCGGCTGTGGAACGTCAAGGACCCGGCCAGCCCGAAGGCACTGGCCACCCTCATCGATCTCGCTGACCAGGCGGCATACGACTATGGCGTAGGCATCGGCCACCTGGCCCTCAGCGCCGACGGAGCCCTGCTCGCCGTCGAAACCCGCGAAGGCGCGGGGAAAACGAACGTGCGCTTGTGGGACGTCCGTGATCCGGCCCGACCACGTCCGGTCGGCACCCTGTCCGACCCACTCGGCGCCGTTGAATCGGGTCCGCCTGTCTCCGTCACCTCCCTGGCCCTCGCCGGAACGACCCTCATCCTCGGTGACCAGGACGGGAGGCTCCACTTGTGGGACGTCGGCGACCCGACACGACCCCGGTCACGCGGTCCCGCCGTCACCGCACATGCCGTCAAGGTGACCTCCCTGGCCCTCGAACCGCAGGGCAAGACCCTGGCGACGAGCGGCGAGGACCACACCGTGCGCCTCTGGGACATCAGCGACATCTCCCACCCTCGCCCCCTCGGCACCCCCCTGACGGGCCACGCGGGACCGGTGACCGCCCTGGCCTACAGCCCGGACGGAAGACACCTGGTGACCACGAGCCGTGACGGCACCGTCCAACTCCGCGCACTGAGCCCGGACGACCTGTCCCGCATCGTCTGCGACACCACCTGGCAAGCCCTCACCCGTACCTCTTGGGAGAACCACCTGCCGGGTATCCCCTACGAACCTCCCTGCTGATTTTCGGCTCGCCAGACGAGGACGGGGGGCAACCCCGTGACCGGCGCCCGCTCGCGGGCGGCGCCGCACACATGCCAGGCGACGAAGGCCAGGAGCCCGGGCCCGGCATGCTCGCACCGGTAGGAGCCGCAGCTGACGCAGAAGAACTCGGCATCCCAGCACAACTCGTCGTAATTGATGTACTGATTCACCTGCCGCACCGCCATGTCGCCGCACTCGCAGAGCGCCCCGATCTTCACCGTCTGGCCAATCACTCAGGCTCCTTCCGTCCAGCTCACGCCCTCGAATCCCCTCACGGCCCGAGATCCCCGCGTGACTGCATTCGAGCACTGGCACCGCCTGCCCGCGGAATCCGGCAGCGGTCAAACCTCGCCGAGGCTGCTCAAACTTCGATGAGAGGGGTCAGCGGCGGCCACCACCGGCACCCTGTCGCACCCACCTGCGCGCCCCCCCACCGCTCAGTGCCTGTGTCTGAACCCCCGCTTTGGGTAGCCTGGAGCCCTAATCTGGCCTGGTGTCCAAGGGCACCGGGCAGGCCGGGGAGCGGAAGTGCAGGGGCTGCGGCGGTCGGCTGAGGCCGACAGCGCGGCCCGACGCGGTGTTTTGCTCGACGGCGTGTCGTGCCAGGCAGTGGCGGGTGGAACGCCGGCTGCGGAAGCGGGTGGCGGCTGAGATCAGCGGCGCCGGCCGGGTGGAGTGCCCGGAGTGCGGCCGGTGGTGGGTGGCTGGGGTGGACCGGCGTTCGAACGCCGTCTACTGCTCCAGGCGGTGCGTGATGAGGGCTTGGAGAGCCCGGACCGATTCGTTCGGCGAACGGTCACAGTGACCGCAACGCGAACGGCTCTGTCGGTCATTATCGTTCAACTCCGTTCATCTGACCGCTAGTTGTTGTGATCACCACATGAGCGGGCTGACTCTGCTGCGGGGAAGCGGGCCGCGTCCCGTCACGGCCAACAGCCGTGCTCGGCCCGCGAGTTGGGTGGTGAAAGCACCATGCCCGAGGAGATCGAGAAGGCAGACAAGGTCGGCAGCGTCAGCGCGGACCGGTACGCGCAGATCGTCGCCGAGCTGCGGAAGCTGGTCGAGGAGACCAGCCGCGCGCAGTTCACGATCGGCGACTACGCGCTGGAGGTCGAGCCGATGCGCGGACCGGGCGGCTCGGCGCCGGCCGACGACCTGTTCACCGTCAAGGACTCGCTGTTCCGCCTGGCCGAGGACATCGGGCTGAGCTACGCGTTCGTCAAGGAAGCAAGGTGGACGGCCTCGCGCTGGCCGGCCGAGCGCCGGCAGAGCGGGGTGTCGTTCACGGTTCACAAGATCCTCGCGGGGATATCCGACGAGCGGGAGCGGTTCGCCGCGATCGTCACCCCGCCGGAGGGCAAGGCGAGGTGGACGGCGGACGGAGCCCGGCGGCGCGTCGGCCGACAGGTCGAGAACCCTGTCACCCCGCAGGAGAAGGTCAGCGCGATCCACGCCCTCGCCCAGGACGAGGAGGTCGCCGCGACGGTCACCGGCGATCTGCTGCGGCGCCCGGCGGTGGTCGCCCAGGTCAAGCCGGAGGACAAGGTCCGGGTGGTCGCCGAGCTGACCCGCGACGACGAGGTGGCGGCCGCGGTCGCCCCGGAGTTCCTGCGGCGCCCGGCCGTCGTTGCCCGGGTCGCCCCGGCAGAGAAGGTGAAGGTTGTCGAGGAGCTGACCCGCGACGAGACCGTCGCCGCCGAGGTGACCACCGGCTTGCTGCGGCGCCCGGATGTCGCGGCCCGGGCGATGGCCGACGACACCGCCCGCCACCAGGTCAACCACGCCCAGGTTGAGCGCGGCCGGCAAGCCCGCGAGAACTTCGAGGAGACCAGCCCCGTCGCGCCGGCCATCCGCCAGATCGACCGGACGGTGGAGTTCCTGGACCTGGTGACCGCCTGCCACGCGTTCGTGGCCGCCGCCGGCCGGGTCGTCCCGGGCCTGCGCGACCGGGAGCTCGGTGACGACGAGCGCGTGATCGTCCACGAGAACGTCGCCCGGGTGAGGGCGACGCTGGACTGGATCGAGACGGCGGTCGACACCGGGCAGGTCGACGTCGACGGCGAGCTGGCCCGGCTTCTGCAAGGCGAGTAGGCCATGCCCCGCGCCTCCGAGCGCAGGTCCGCCGCTGCCGAGCGCCACGCCGACACCGTCCGGTTCGTCCTCTTCGAGGCCAGGCCCGCGGGCCTTGCCTTCAACCAGCTCAGCCGGGCGGCCGACCTGAGCCCGAGCCAGACCCGGGCGGGGCTCGCCTGCCTGCGCGACATCATCGCCGAACGCGGCTGGCCGCCGCTGATCTGGACCAGGGCGGACGGCTACAAGTTCTGCTCCGACCCCACCGAGCTGCAGGCCGTCGAAGTCGCGGTGATCCGCGAGAAGCTCACCGAGATCCGCCGCTTCATCACCGGCATCGTCGCCCCGCACCTCGCCCTGCAACCGAAGGGCCGGTGGGTGAAGCACCTGAACACCCAGCTCAACTCGGTGGAGTCCACGCTCGAAATGATCGCGGACTACAGCGACGTCTGACCGGTCCGGGTTCCGGACGGCCCCGCCGTCCGGAACCCGGACCTTCGCCATGAGGGGAGGAAGGCGCATGGCCCGGCGCCGCTGCTATCCGTCGGACACCTGGGACGACGAGTGGGCGCTGATCGAACCGCTGCTGCCGACCCCGGCCTGCGAGACGAAGGCCGGCGGGCGGCCGGAGAAGCACCCGCGCCGGGAGATCGTGGACGCGATTCGGTACGTCGTGGACACAGGATGCAAGTGGCGCGCGCTGCCGAAGGACTTCCCGCCCTGGCGGACCTGCTACGGCTTCATGGCGCGCTGGGCGGCGGCCGGCGTCGTCGGGCGGATCCGCGACCAACTGCGCGAGCGGGTTCGCCGGGACATGGGCCGGGCCCCGGGCGCGGTGGCCACGGTCATCGACTCGCAGTCGGTCAAGGCCGCCGAGACGGTCGGGAAGGACTCGCGCGGCTACGACGGCGCGAAGAAGATCAACGGGAGGAAGAGGCACCTGGTCGTGGACACGAAGGGTCTGCCGCTGTTGGTCCTGGTCACCCCGGCCGACATGACCGACCGTGACGCGGCGAAGGAGGTGCTGTTCCGCCTCCGCTTGATGCACCCGGAGATCACGATCGTCTGGGCCGACTCCGGCTATGCCGGACAGCTCGTGACCTGGGCGAAGAAGTACCTGAACCTCACCCTCAAGACCGTCAGCCGGCCCAAGGACGCCAAGGGGTTCGTCATCCTGCCCCGCCGTTGGGTGGTCGAACGGTCGATAGCGTGGATCATGCACGCCCGCCGACACGCACGCGACTACGAACGCCTCATCCAGCACTCCGAGTCGCTGATCACCTGGGCCGCAATCACCATCATGACCAGGCGCATCACCCGGCGTCAGTCGCGCCGGGCCGGTCAGCCCACCTCCTGCGAGGCTCAGCGGGACTGATCGTTCTCAGGGCGGTCCGAGCCACCTCGGCGAAGTCCCGACCACGGACTGCGCGCGGCATCACTGTCCCACGGCATCAACCGGCCTGTCAGCGGATCCCCCGACCCGGCTCCGCAGGAACTCGCCGCAGCAGTGGCCTATCCGGACCGACGGCGGCCGTCGGCAGCATGCTTGAATCGCCGGATGATCGACTGGTCCACTCTGCACGACGCCTACGGCTCGGCTGCTGCGATACCCGGGCTTCTGGAACGGGCAGTCGATCGTGATCAGGACGCGATCAAGCGGCTCTGGGGACGCTTGTGCCATCAGGGGACGATCTCCTCGGCAAGCATTGCCGTGCTGCCGCGGCTGGCGGACATCGCCGAGACCACCGCCTACGGAGACTGGGCGCTCAGCCTGGCCGGCGCCATCGCGGGCGGCCTGCTCCAAGACCACCACGGCGCCGACGAAGAGGTGGCCCGCCAGGAGCCCACGCTGGCACGGCTACGGGACCTGGCCACAGCGCGCCTGGCACCCGGCCATGACAGTCGAACCTACCTCGGCTTGCTGCAGGCGATACTCGCCTTCGATCGCCGACCCCTGTGGTCCGAGACTCTGGACGACTTCACCGACTCCTTCTACGACGTCGCCTGCCCGCACTGCCACGCAGCCGTGACGATCGCGATCGGCGGCTACGGCTGCTACTCCTCGATCCGGGACTGGGACCTGGGGGACGTCCACCGGATCCCGCTGAGGCCGGCCACAGCAGACACGCTGACCGATGTCGGGAGGATGCTGCACGAGCTGGCTGAACGGGACGGACAGACAACGCTCGCCTGGGGCCTCACGCACCTGTTCGGCCGGGCGGAGTGCCCGCGTTGCGGAAGCGTCTTCGGCATCGCTTCGGAGTACGAGGCCGCGAACGCACCCGCCCCATGGGACTTCGCCCGTCGCCACACCACGGACACCCTCTGATCCCCAGCAAGGCGTTCGCAGACTTCCGGCCCACCGCGGCGGCCGGCCAGCTCTTCCTCCTCACCACACCGGCCCAGCTCCTCGGCTGATTCAGGCTCTGTTCGATTCCTGACCTGCACAAACGCGCCCGGGACCTTTAGGCACAGGCACTCAGCTTGTTGTTTAACCTCGGAGGTCACCCGACCTGCTGATCTGCGGTTCTTCGCGAGACAGT
>NZ_BNBY01000026.1 GCF_014656195.1 Kitasatospora xanthocidica
AGTGCTCACCTGCTGGCGGCTACGGCACCGAGTCTCTACGACTCAGCAAGTCCCATTAGGCGGAGGCGCTGCGGTAGCGTCCCGGGGCGAGGCCGTGGTGGCGCTTGAAGGCGTGTGAGAAGGCGAACTCCGAGGTGTAGCCGACCCGGGCGGCGAGCACGCCGAGCGGCAGGTCGGAGTCGCGCAGCAGGCGGGTGGCCAGCGCCATCCGCCACCAGGTGACGTACCCGAGGGGCGGCCGACCGACCGCGGCGGTGAAGCGGCGGGCGAAGGCCGCGCGGGAGAGGCCGGCCTCGGCCGCCAGCGTCCCGACCGTCCAGCTCCGGCCCGGTTCGGCGTGGACGGCCTGCAGGGCGCGTCCCAGCGCGGGATCGGCCAGGGCCGCCGCCCAGCCGTGCTCCGGCCCGTCCGCCGACCGCTCGGACCAGGCCCGCAGGATGAACATCAGCAGCGTGTCGAGCAGTGCAGGGACGACGGCGGCCGCGCCCGGGCGCGGGGACTCCAGCTCGCCGGCGAGGAGTCCGACGGCCGCGCGGAGCTCCGGGTGCCGGCCGGGCCGGGCGGCCAGGTGCAGGACGTCCGGGACGTCCCGGAGCAGCGGGTGGGCGTGTACCGGGTCGAGCTGGTACGCACCGCAGAGGGTGACGGTGTCCGGCTCCGCCCGCGCTCCCGTCTCCGCTCCCGTGTACGGACCCGTGTACGGACCCGCCAGCGGCTCGCAGCGCGGCTCGGCGAGCGGTGTGCCGGGGTGGTCGGCGAGGGCGTGCCCGTGGCCGCGCGGCAGGAACAGCACGTCCCCCGCGGCCAGTCGGAGCGGCTCGCCGCTGTCCGGGACCAGCCAGCAGGAGCCGCGCAGGATCACCTGGAAGCCCGCCCCCGGCGCCCCCGGGAAGCGCTGGCCCCACGGCGCCCGCCAGGCCACCCGGGCCGAGCGCGGTTCCCCCGTCCGCAGCGTCGCGACCACGTCGCTCAATACGTCCACGCTCAATACGTCCACCCGCACGAAGGTAGACGATCACGCAGGAACGGAAGACCCGTACGCATGGGCCGCCCGGGCCTGCGAACCTACGGTCGTAGGCATGACGGACACACGAACTGACGCATCGCCCGAGGTCCTCGTGACCGGCGCCTCGGGGACGGTCGGCCGCCACCTGGTGCCCCGGCTCACGGCCGCCGCGGTGCGGGTACGGGCCCTGACCAGGGACCCGGAGCGGGCAAAGGAGCAGGCGGGGGAGCTCGTCCGGGGGGACCTGCGCGACCCGGAGTCGGTGGCGGCGGCCGCGCGGGGCGCGACGGCGGCGTTCCTCGTCTGGCCGTTCCCGACCGTCGACGGCGCGGAGGAGACGGTGGCGGCACTGGCCGGACAGGTCGGCCGGGTGGTGTACCTGTCCTCGGCGGCCGTCCGGGACGTCCCAGGGGCCGGGCCGCAGTCGCCGGGGCGGCCGGACGGCGAGATCGAGGCGATGCTCGTCCGCAGCCGTGTGCGGCACACCGTGCTGCGGCCGTACGGCTTCGCCGCCAACGCGCTGCGCTGGGCCGCGGAGATCCGCGCCGAGGGAGTGGTGCGGGACTACGGCGGGGCGGCCGGGCTCAATCCCGTCGACGAGCGGGACATCGCCGAGGTCGCCGCCCGGGTCCTCACCGGGGACGGCCACGACGGCGCCCGCTACGTCCTCACCGGGCCGGAGGCGCTCACCCGGGCCGAACAGGTCCGGATCATCGGCGAGGCGGCGGGACGGCCGACCCGCTGGGAGGAGATCCCGCGCGGGGCCGCCCGGGAACGGATGCTGGCCGACGGGTGGCCGGCCTCGATCGCCGACGGGGCGCTCGACTTCCTGCACGCCCGGATCGGCGATCCGGAGCCGGTCACCGACACCGTCCGCCGGGTCACCGGGCGCCGGCCCCGTGGCTTCCGGGACTGGGCGGCCGAGCACGCGGCGCGGTTCCGCTGAGAGGCGGGCACGTCGCGGGTACGTCCGGGTGCCGCACACTGGTCGCCACGGTTCCGTACGGACTCCCGGAGGAGGGGGCCAAGGGGCCGAGTCGGCGAGGGGCCGGGAGTGGCTGGGGGCGGCGTGGAGATCGGCAGCGTGGTCGGCGGGCGGTACCGGATCGAGGCCGGCGGGGCGGGGGAGGTCCGGTACGCGCGGGACACCGCGTCGGGACGGCCGGTGGCGGTGAAGACGCCCGCCCGGGCGCCGGGACCGGCCGTCCGGCTGCGCCACCCGGGGATCGTCACGGTGCTCGACGCGGGCGAGCACGAGGGCCGGCCCTTCCTCGTCATGGAGCGGCTCGACGGGTACACGCTGGACGACCACCTGCTGGACGGCGGCTACCGGGCGGCCCAGGTCGCCGAGTTCGGGGCCCAGGTCGCGGAGGCCCTGGCGGTCGCGCACCGGGCCGGGATGACGCACGGCGGGATCGACCCCGCCCGCCTGCTGCTCACCCCGGCCGGAGTCGTGAAGATCCTCGGCTTCGGCACCCTCGCCCCGGCCCGGACGCCCGACCTGTCCGCGCTCGGCGCCACACTGCACCAGCTGCTCGCACACCCGGCGCCGCCCGGCCCACCGGACGGGCTCGGCGCGCTGCTCTCGGAACTGCGGGACGCACCGCCCGAGTCGGACCCGCGGCTGACCGAGGAGTTCGCCGCCCGCTTGCGCCGGCTGGCGCAGGAACCGGCCGAGCCGGAGCCGACCGAGGCGGCTGAGGCGGCCGAGCAGGCTGAGCGGCCCTGGCAGCAGCGGCTGCTGCTGGAGTGGGTGCCGGCCGTGGTGATCTGTGCCGGGCTGCTCGCGGTGACGGCGTACGCGATCGCGGTGACCGTCTGACGGACCGCCCGCCCCGCCGCCGCGCCCCCGCCGGGCGTCGGTGGGGTCGCCTACCCTCTCCGGCATGAGCACGGAACAGCAGGCGGACGCGGTGAACGAGCAGGACGAACTGGACGAGCTGACCGGCCTGCTGCGCCACCCGCAACCCCCGGTGCGCGGTGCCGCGCTCCACGCCCTGGCCGGACTGGGGCCGGCCGCCGCGCCCGCCGTACGGGCCGTCCTGCCGCTGCTCGGCGACCGGGGAGCGTCCACCTCGGCCGAGCGGGCCGTGCGGGCGATGGGGGAGGAGGCCGTCCCGGAGCTGCTGGCCGTCCGGGCGGCGGGCCCGGGCCGGCTGCGCCGCCACGCCCTGCACGCCCTCGCCGTGCTCGGCGCCTGCGACCGGCTGGCGGAGGGTGACCGGTCGGCGCTGGAACGCCTGGTGCGGATCAAGCTGATCACCGACCGGCGCCCGGAGCCGGACTGGGACTTCCACTGGATCGCGCTGCCGGGCGACACGTACGAGGGCGCCTTCGAGGTGCTGGGGCTGCACGACTGGATCCCCGCCACCCTGGCGATGGGCCAGTCCGGCCGGATCCACGACGAGGCGGTCGTGCCGGGCCCGGGCGGTACCGCGCTGACGGTGCACCGGGTGTTCGTCACGCCCGAGATCGCCGGCTGGCGGCTGCTGTTCGGCACGGTCCTCGTGAGCTGCCCGGACACGGGAGCGCTGGAGCAACTCGCCGAACGCTGCGGCCGGGCGCTCTACTTCGGCCGGGACGGCTACGAGGACGAGCACACCTGGGCGATCGCCGAGCGCGGCCGCGGCATCGTCCGCTCCTACTCGACGTACCGCGAACCCGCCTGGACGGGCGAGCCGCTCCCCTGGGAGGAGCCGCAGACGGCCGACCCGCGGTGGGAGCCCGGCCTGTACGAGCCCAACGCGTCGCTGGAATCGGATGCCCAGGCGGTGGCGGCCACGCTCGCCGTCGACCCCGACGACATCGACGCCGACACCCCGATGACCGGTCACGGCTGGTTCGCGCTGACGGAGCCCGGCGTCGGGCACGGGGTCTTCCCCGGGGCGCTCTCCCTCTGACCGGCGGGCGCCGGGTGCCCGCGCCGCGACGGCCTGGGTGCCCGCGCCCGCCACAGCGTCCCACGGCGCCACCACGGCCGGGTGCCCGCGCGCCGTTGTCCGCGGACAGGGGGAGCCCTGCGTCGAGTCCACCGCATCCGACCGAATGTCACAGTCCCATCCCTGTCATGTCCTGACGATTGTGACGCCCCGTCTGCCACCGGATCCCGCCCTCCGGCCGTCCTGTGCTGTGTCCGAACAGTCAGCACGCAACCGCCACCGGGGAGCCACCATGTCCGTCCGCCACCGTCGTTCGCTGCTCGCCTCCGCCGCCCTCGTCGTCGGGGCGGGGCTCGCGCTGACCGCGTGCGGGCCCGACAACGCCGACCCGGCCGGCGGCTCGGCGGCCCCCGCGCCCGCGACGGCGGCCGCCACGCCCTCGGCGGGTGCCCCGGCCCCCGCCGCCCCCACCGCGAACACCCCGGCCACCGCGGGGACTTCGCACACCGCCGCGCCCGCCCCGCACACGCCGTCCGGCGCGAGCCCGTCCGGCGGCACCCACCCCGACGGCGGGGGCGCCGGCTCCACCGCCCGCCCGTGCGACATCCAGAACCTCGCGATCAACGCGGCGGCCCGCACCGGGGCACCCAACCAGTGGGTGATAGAGGTGCACAACACCGGTACGGCCGCCTGCAGCCTGAGCTCCTCCCCGGGGGTCGACCTGGGCAACTCCACCGCCCGCGACCAGAGCAAGAACATCAAGCCGATCCTCGCCAGCGGCACGCTGCGCGTTCCGGTCGCGGCGGGCCAGAAGGCCTACGCGGTGATCGACCTCGACCCGAGCGGCGCCACCACCGGCACCGCCCCCGGCATCAACGAAATCAACGTGCTGGTCGACGACGAGGGCACCAACATGCCCCTCGCGAACACCCGCAACTTCCCGCTGCCCGGCGGCGCACACGTCCTCAACCCGCAGATGGGGCTTTACCGCCCCACCGTCGCCGAGGCCGTCACCTCCATGGCCGGCGCCGGCAAGTAGGCCCCGCCGCACGGCCGTCGCGTTCCGGCCCCGGGGTCCCGGTTCCGGGGTTCCGGCTCCGGGGGTCCCGGCTCCGGGTCCCGGCCCCCGGGCCGGTCGGACGGGCGGTCAGCCCCCTGTGCTGTACTACGTGCTCGTCCCGTCGTCCCTTCGTGCACGCCGTGCATCACCTCCGGAGCCACCACCCGATGAGCCCCACCTGCCCGACGTGCGCCGCGGCGGACGAAACCGTCGCCGTACGGAAAGCCCTGCTGGACTCCGACCGCCCCCTCGACCCGCCGACGCGGGAACTGCTGTCGCTGCCACCCGAGCCCGGGGGCACGACCGGAGCCGCGATCACCCTCTTCGTCCTCGCCGGCCTCCTCGCCCTGCTGGGCCTGCACACGCTCCTCTCCGGCGACGGCGGCGGCAGCTCCGACCCCGCCTACCGGGTCGGCTACCGCTACGGCGTGTTCCTCGTCGCCGCGATCCTGCTGGGGATCGGGCTCGCCGTCCAGTCCGGCCACCGGAGCCGCCGCGGCGACACGGCGGACCAGTGGCCCCGGACCTACGAGCAGTGGCAGCAGCTCCAACAGGTGTGGCGGGAAAGCTGGTTGTGCCGCCGCTGCCGCGTCGCCTTCCTCCCCGCCACCTCGCCCGCGATACCCCTGGCACAGTTCCCCCAGTGGACGGAGGCCGTCGCCCGCCAAGGCGACCGCCCCGGTGCCCCGACCACCTCGGACTGACCACACCACCGGGACCCCGACGGCATGCGTCGGCCTCGGCGACGGGTTTTACTGTGACGATCCGTCACCTCGACCGGTAGCACCGGCCCATGGGCGGTGACGGTCCGCGCTCGCGCGTTGACCGTTTGTCTACCAACGCTGCCTAGCGTCCTTCCTCGTAACGGCCCGACCCCGGGCCGTCGTCGAAGGGAGAACTCCCGTGCTGAGCAAGACCCGTGCCCTGCTGACCGGTTCGGTCGCCGTCCTGGCCCTCTGCCTCACCTCGACCACCTTCACCGCCGAGGCCGCAGGCGACCAGAGCGGCATCGACGCCTGCGCCCGCGAAGCCCAGTTGGCGGGCTTCGCGAAGGACAAGTCCGGCGAGGGCCGCAACGACGACGCGATCTACGCCGTGGCGATCGCCATGGCCGAGTCCGGCTGCGACCGCCTGGCCGTCCACACCAACCTGCCCACCGACCCCGACCCGGGCACCAAGGACCTCGGCGCCTGGCAGATCAACGAGCGCTGGTACCCCGAGGTCCACTACCACGACGCCGAGGTCGTCACCGCCGAGAACTGGCAGGACATGGGCTGGTCGGCCCGCAAGGCCTACAGGATCGACAACGACGGCACCGGCCGCGGCTGGGCCTCCTGGGCGGCCTGGAACCTGGGCACCTACCAGAAGTACCTCGGCCCGGCGCGCGAGGCCGTCTACCGCGTCTGGAGCTGACCCCCGCGGCGGGTGACCACCTCGGACACCCGCACCGCCGGCACCCGCGTCACCTCTCCCCAGCCGGGCAGCCGGGGAGAGGTGACGCGGGCCCGGCGGACCGTCAGCGCGCGCGTACGCCGTCGATGGCGATCGTGAGCAGGAGGTCGGCCTCGGCCGGGCCGTCGCTGTCCTGTTCGGTGGCCAGGGCGATGGCTCCGACGAGTCTCAGCAGCCGGGTGGTGGTGATCCCGGGGCGGACGGCGTCCGCCGCCCGGGCGCGCGCGAGGAGGGCGTCTCCGGCGTCGGTGATCATGTCGTGGCAGGTCTCGCCCAGTGCCGGGTCCGCGTCGCGCATCAGGGACGCCCCCAGGCCCCGGTTGGCGACGGCGTGTGCGCCGACGGCGCGCAGCCAGGTGGACAGGGCGTGGCCGGGGTCGGGGTCGGTGAGCAGATCGCGGGCCCTCGCGCACAGGGCTTCCACCCGGTCCTTGAAGACCGCCTCCAGGAGCGCCTGCCGGGAGGGGAAGTGGCGGTGCAGGGTGGCCGAGCCGACCCCGGCGCGGCGGGCGACTTCCTCCAGGGAGGCGTCGGCGCCGTGCTCGGCGATGAGGGCCCCGGCGGCGGCCACGATCTTCTCGGCGTTGCGGCGGGCGTCGGCGCGCATCGGCCGCATCGGCCGGTTCGGCGGGGTGGCGGCGTCCTTGGGCACGGGCGTTCCTGACGGCTTGAAAAACGGGGTGGTCCTCCATATCGTAGCGAACGAGAAACGGAGGGACACCCCACTTATGGGGCGGCTCCCCTTCCGCACGGAAGCGATGGAGAAGAGACGTGGAACCGCCGCAGAAGACCGTCGTGGTGACGGGAGCGACCGGCCCGCAGGGCACGGCCGTGACGCGTCACCTGCTCCGCGACGGCTGGCAGGTGCGCGCACTGACGCGCGACCCGAACGGGCCCGGTGCCGTGGCGCTGGCACGGGCCGGAGCGCGGGTGGTGCGGGCGCGGATGGAGGACGTCGACTCCCTGACCGCCGCGGCCGAGGGCGCCTGGGGCCTGTTCAGCGTCCAGCCCACCGTCGGCTCGCCCGGCACCGCACCGGACTTCACCGCCGAGGACGAGGTGCGCTGGGGCATGAACGTCGCCGAGGCCGCGCACGCCGCCGGCGTCGGGCACCTCGTCTTCACCTCGGTCGCCGGAGCGGACCGCCACCCCGAGGAGAAGGTCCCGGCGAACCTGGTCAGCAAGTGGCGGATCGAGCGGCACATCGCCGCGCTCGGCCTGCCCGCGACGATCCTGAGGCCGGTCTCCTTCATGGAGAACTTCACCGGCGGATACGCGCTGCGGGACGGGACGTTGTCCACCGGGCTCGCACCGGACGTCCCCCAGCAGGTCATGGCCGTCGACGACGTCGGCGCCGTCACCGCGCTGGCGTTCTCCCGGCCGCAGGAGTGGATCGGCCGGGCGGTCGCCCTGGCCGGGGACGAACTCACGCCGGTCCGGATCGCCGCGGCCATCGGGGAGGCGCTCGGCATACCGCTGCCCTACGTCCGGATCCCGATCGACGCGATCCGGGCCCTGAGCGAGGACTTCGCCTACGCCAACGAGTGGCTCAACACGCTCGGCTACCGCGCCGACCTCCCCGCCACCCGGAGGATCCACCCCGCGGTGATGGACTTCGGCACCTGGCTGGAGCGCACCGGCGCGTCCCGGATCGCGGCGTTCCTGGACTCCGCCAGAGACTCTGCCCCGGGCTCCGCCCCGGACTCCGCGCGCGCCGCGGGGCAGGAAGCGTGAGCGCCCGCCCCCACGGCCTCGGGCGGATCGGGATCTGGGCGGGGGACCTCGACCACCTCCCCGCCGCCGGGGTCCGCGACGCCGCCGCCGCGGTCGAGGACCTCGGCTACGGCACCCTGTGGTTCGCCGAGACCACCGGACGGGAGGCCGTGGCGCAGGCCGCGATCCTCCTGACGGCGACGCGGCACCTCACCGTGGCCGCCGGCATGACCGACATCTACGCCCGCGACCCCGTCACGGCCGCCGCCGCGCAGCGCACCCTGGACGAGGCGTTCCCCGGACGGTTCCTGCTCGGCCTGTGGGACAGCCACCCGAGCCTCGCCGAGGACGTCCGCGGCCACCGCTTCGGGCCGCCCGTGGCCACCATGCGCTCCTACCTCGACGCACTGGACACCGCCCCGTTCGGGCCACCCGGCACGGCCTCCTCGCCCAGCCGCGTACTCGCCGCGCTGACACCCGACATGCTCGCCCTCGCCGCCGAACGCGCGCGGGGCGCAACGATGTTGGGTATGCCGGTCGAGTACACCCGCACCGCCAGGACCGTCCTCGGGAACGAGGCCCTGCTGGCCGTCACCCAGCTGTGCGTGCTCGGCCACGACCGCGCGGACAGCGCCGACCTGGCCCGCACCGCGGCCGCGGCCGCCCTGCCGAACCGTCGCGAACTGCTGCGAGGGATCGGGCACGAGGACCCGGACGCGCTCGACGGCCGGCTGGTCGACGCACTGGTGGCCCACGGCCGCGCCG
Organism: Kitasatospora xanthocidica; assembly: GCF_014656195.1. Classification (GTDB taxonomy): domain Bacteria; phylum Actinomycetota; class Actinomycetes; order Streptomycetales; family Streptomycetaceae; genus Kitasatospora; species Kitasatospora xanthocidica. Next base: position 8,876 of record NZ_BNBY01000026.1, read on the forward strand.
AGGACATCGCCCACCGCGTCCTGGAGCACCTCGACGCCGGAGCCGACCACGTCAGCCTCCACCTCGTCACCACCACGCCCGACTCCCCGCCCGTACGGCAGTGGGAGCGGCTCGCCCGGCGCCTCCCCGTCTGACCGGGCCCCCGGGAACGACATGCGCTGGGAGACACGGGCGACGGCTCCCCCGGCCGTACCGGGGGAGCCGTCGCCACTTCCCGTCAGTGCCCCTGGTTCTGCCTGTCCGTCACCGGGTGTACGGGAGCGGCGGTGTCGGCGGCCGCGTGGGCCGCGTGGGTCTCGTGGGCGGCGGCGGACACCGGCGCCTGCGGTGCGGCGGCGTGCGACGGTGCCGCGAGGCCGAGCGCGGCGGATGCCACGACGGCGCTCATGACGGTCATCTTCGCGACCCCGCCGGTCCATTCCGGCATGTGATACCTCCCCCGTTCATCACCCGCCCCACCGCCGGGAGTTGATGCCGTCAGCAAAGCACCGGCCGGAGGCGGGGGACAACCCTCCGGGCCGGCGGTGTGCCGCCGTCAGCGGCGGTTGGCCGCCCGGATCCGGGTGAGGACGGCCGTCGCCTGCGCCGGTTCGGCGCGGAGCCAGGCGGCCAGGTGCTCCCGGACGGCCTCGGCGACGCAGGCGCGCACGGGCGTGTTGCCCAGCCGCTCGCGCATGCAGCCCTCGAACTCGGGGCGGTCGAGCTTCACCGAGACGACCGCCGTCAGGCCCGCGCCGAGTCGGCCGGGGGTGAGGTCGGGGTCGGACGGGGCGAGCAGCCGCTGCTCGCGGGCGTGGGCGGTGAGTGCGGCCGCCAGGCCGTCGCGGAGGCCGAGTTCGTGGGTGCCGCCGGCGGTCGGCCGGCTGTTGGCGTAGCTCGTGACCCGTTCCCCGGGGGAGTCGCACCAGCGCAGGGCGACCTCGACGGTGCCCTCCATGCCGGGGCACTCGCGCTCGAAGGCGATCACGTCCGGGTGGAGCGGGCCGCCCTGCTCGGCGAGGTGGTCCCGCAGCCCGCCCGGGAAGCGGAAGCGGACGGCCCGGGGCGCCGCGGGGTCGCGGTCGTCGGTCAGGGTGATGTCCAAGTCCCGGTTCAGGAAGGCCAGTTCCCTGAAGTGCTCGGCCAGCGCGTCGAACGAGAACTCCAGCGTCTCGAAGATCCCGGCATCGGGCCGGAAGGTGATCGTGGTCCCGCTGCCCTCGGCCGGTCCGGTGCGGACGGGCGCCGCGATGGCCACGCCCTGCTCGTACTCCAGCACCCAGCGGGCGCCGCCACGCCGCACCTCGGCCGTCAGCCGGTCCGACAGCGCGTTGACGACGGCCAGTCCCACGCCGGAGTAACCACCGGACAGCGAGCGCCGGTTGACCGGCTGGATCCCGCAGCCGAGCACGGTCAACCACTGCTCCAGCGAAGGGCCGTCGCCGGGGCCGTCGCCGGGTCCACCGGGGCCGGTGTGGCCCGCGCGCCCGACCGGCAGGCCCGCGCCGTCGTCGGCGACGCGGACGCCGCCGTCGGCGGTGAGGGTGATCTCGACCCGGGCGGCGGTGCCCGCGAGGACCTCCTCCAGCGCCCGCTCTGCGGCCTCGAACACCAGGTGGTGCAGGCCGCGTCGACCGACCGATCCGACGTACATCCCGGGCCGTTTCCGAACGGCGTCCAGGCCCTCCAGAGCCACGATCATGCCGGCGTCGTACGCCGTGGATTCCTCGCTCATGATGCCCCCTCCGAGGGTGTCCGACAGAGCTCGCCCAGCCTAGGGGATTTCCGAGAAAACACCAGGTCAGAGCCGGTTTGCCGAAGCCGTCGACGGGCCCTCTGAGGCGCGATCGGAAGCGCCCGGCCGCCCACCGTGCCGCCCGGCCGCCGCACCGCCGCCAAGGCCCGCCGAGGGCCGCCCACGGCACTGTTCCGGGCGGCCGCGGGGTCACGGATTCCAGGAATTTCCGCGCCGCCCGGTGCGGGCCGCGGACGGCGGGTGAACCGTCCGGCGCCGCCTACCGGACGCCGGATTCAGGGTGTTCGGTCAGGCGGCTCGCATGGACTCGGCGGGTCGTCCCGGTGAGTGGGTGAAGGCGCGCTCGGCCGGGGCAGTTCCTACAACTGCTCGAAGTGGAAGGAGCGGACGAAGCAGTCCCGCGGCTGGTTGATCGCGAACAGGACGCAGTCGAGAACGGACTGCGCGGTCAGCGGGTCGCTTGCGGTCCGGGAAGCGTGATCCCAGGCGGGGGCGAGCGGGTCGCCGTCCGTGAAGTCCGGGGGGTAGAGCGAGATGACGCGGATGCCCTCGGGGCGCAGCCGGTGGGAGAGGACGTCGGCGAAGCCGGCCTGGGCGGCTTTGGCGGCGTAGAACGCGGGGTGTGCCTGGGAGCGGTGGTCCCGGGGTTCCGCGGCCGAGGAGACCAGGTTGACCACGTCCGCTCCGGCGGAAGCGCGCAGCAGTGGCAGGAGGTGCTTGACCGTCAGCAGTGTGCCGGTGGCTCCGGAGGCGACGGTGTCGGTGATCGCGTCGTCGTCCGCGTCCCCGAGATCGGGACCCGCCAGGTAACGGGCACCGTTGTTGACCAGCACGTCCACCCGGTCGGTGCGGGAGGCCACTCCGGCGCCGAAGGCCCGGACGGAAGCCGGATCGGCCAGATCGCAGGCGAACGCGTCAGCCGGCGCGCCGCTGTCGGCCGCCACCTCGTCGGCCACCTTCCGAGCCGTCGCCAGAGAACGCGCGGACACGAACACACGCGCACCCAGCCGACCCGCCTGAAGCGCCAACGCCCGCCCGAAACCGCGCCCGGCCCCGGTCACCACCATCGTGCGCCCGGTGAGATCCACGGGAACACCTCCCCCTGTTCAGCGTGATGATCGGCGTCATCCTACGGCGTGGGCCGTAGGCCGGAGATCGGGACGATGCGCCGCGGGTTGGAGGACGAGGCGCTCGAACCGCCCGGCCGCTAAAACCGGTTGTCCCCGCCGTCGTTGCTCCGGCACAGTGGGCACATCGCGCCGCACAGGCCCTGGAGAAGGAAGGAGCAACGACCGTGAACAGCAGCGTCACCCGCGTTCAGTCGTATCAGTGCTCCTCGCGTTCCCAGAGTAGCGGGACGTCCTCGTAGCGCGCTGACCGGCGTTCCTGCCGGGCCGCCCCGGGGAGCGTTCCCCGCGCGGGCGGCCCTTTTTCGTGTGTGCCGCCCCCCGTGCCGGATGGTGCAACAGGCAGCACACCTGACTCTGGATCAGGCGATCGGGGTTCGAATCCTCGTCCGGCAGCGCAGCACATGGAGAGTTGGCCGAGTGGTAAGGCAGCGGCTTGCTAAGCCGTCGTCGGGTGAAAGCCCGCGCGCGTTCGATCCGCGCACTCTCCGCGCAGTACTGAGCAGTTCGTTGGAGGAGCCAGCCGACAGGCGGCGCCGGCCTCGGTCTTGAAAACCGTTGGGGTGCGCGAGCATCCGTGTGGGTTCGACCCCCACCTCCTCCGCCAAGGGCGAGCCGGGCACAGGAGAGCCCAAGGGTCTGTAACACCCCCGCTTCGGCTGTGGCGGTTCGAATCCGCCCTCGCCCACCAAATGCCCCCGTACCCGTACCCGTACCCGTACTCGCGGCCGCCGCACGCCGCCGCCGCACGCCGCCGGCGCCTCGCGCCCGCGCGTACGCCGCAGCGTTGCGCCGGTGGGCTCTCGTGCGTCCAGGAGGCCCTGCGCCCGCGGACCGGACGCCCTGGCACGGGGCCGTCGCGACGTCCCCCCCACGTCCGTCGCCGGGGTGGCGCGGCCCGCTCGGTGGCGGCCCCGGCGGGTAGGGGAGGAGCCGAGTTGAACGTGTTCAAAGTCGTGCGCCATGATGATGCCGAGCAGGCACCTCCCGGCCGTGAACAGCGGTGCGGGGCGGTCCCGGGCTGCCCCGACGCGGTCGCGTGACCCCGGTGAGGCAGCAGGAGGAAGGGGGAGACATGACGCCGTGGCAGAACAGGGCGGCCGCCGCAGCGGTGGCGCTGATGTGGGGCTACGAAGGGCTCTGGTGCAAGATCTGGCCGGGCCGGGCGGACCAGCGGGCCATCGTGGAGTCGGTGCCGCTGCTGCCCGGGTGGGCGGTGACACCACTGCTGCTCGCCATCGGGGCGGCCGAGGTGGCCCTCGGCCTCTGGGTGCTGACCGGCCGCCGCGCCCGCCTCGCCGCGGTCGTGCAGACCGTCCTGGTGGCCGGGTTCAACACCGGCGGCCTGCTGTTCGGCGCCGACGAGATCCCCGAACCCGGACGGCTGGTCGTCCAGGACCTCGCCTTCCTGGCGCTGATCTGGACCGTCGCCGCCAGCCGGCACACCCCCGCCACCCGTACGGTGAGGACCGCGTGAGCACCACGACCCCCTGGGCCGACCACCGGCTGCTGAGCCTGCGCCCCCGACGCCCCGCCGTGCTGTTCGGCCGGATGTACGAGGACCCCGGTGTCGAGCTCGCCGCCTTCCCGCCGCCCGGCGCCCGCGTCCTGTGCGTCGCCTCCGCCGGGGACACCGCCGCCGCGCTGGCCGCCGCCGGCCACCAGGTCACCGCGGTCGACCTCAACCCGGCCCAACTCGCCTACGCCCACGCCCGCCTGGCCGCCGGTGCGCCCGCCGCGACCGGTACGGCGGAACGGCTGCTCGCCCTCGGCCGGTCCGCCGCCGCGACCGTCCTGCCGGCCTGGCGCCCGGCGGCGCTGGAACGGTTCCTGCGCCTCGACGACCCGGCGGCGCAGGCCCGCCACTGGCACCGCCACCTCGACGGCCCGGGCCTGCGGCTGCTGCTCGGCGCCGCCCTCCGTCCGGCCGGCACGCTCGCGGGCGGCCTGCGCCCGGCGTTCCGGGCCGTGCTGCCGCACCGCTTCGACACCGTGCTGCGGGCCCGGCTGGCCCGCGGCTTCGCCCGCCACCCCAACGCCGACAACCCCTGGGCCTGGCGGCTCCTGCTCGGGCGCGAACTGCCCGGCGGCGACGTACCGCCCGGCAGAACGGCCCCGCCCGGGCCACCCGTCCGGCTGCTCCACGGCGACGTCCTCGAACACCTCGAACGCTCCCCGGCCGCGGCCTACGACGCGGTGACGCTCTCCAACGTCCTGGACGGCCCCGACCCGGCCTTCGCCCGCCGGCTGCTCGCCGCCGTGCGCCACGCCGTCCGGCCCGGAGGGGTCGCGGTGCTGCGCAGCGTCCGCGAACCGGGGCCCGCCGGCCCGGGAGCCGCCGCCGAGGACCGCTGCCCGCTGTGGGGCGTCATCCGGCTTGTCCACCTCTGAGCCCGCGCCCCGCGAACCCGCGCCCAGCGCCCCGCGCCCCTGAACCGCGCCCCGCGAACCCACGCCGCGAACGCCCACCCCCACCCCAACCCCCGCGCAGACCAACGGAGTCGACCGTGCGACACCTCCTCCAGCGCCACCCCGTCCCGATCCGCACCCACTTCGCGCACTCCCTCGTCCTCACCTACGCGCTGCCGCCCCGGCTGCTCGCCCCGCTGGTACCGCCCGGGCTCGCCCTGGACACCTACACCGACCCGACCGGAACCGAGCACGGCTTCGTCGCGGCCGCCGTGGTCGACACCCGGGCGCTGCGCCCGGCCGCGCTGCCGGCCCGGTTCGGCCGCGACTTCATCCTCACCGGCTACCGGGTCTTCACCCGGTTCCCTACCCCCGCTGGGCGGACCATGCGCGGGCTGCGGATCCTGCGCTCGGACACCGACAGCCGGCTGATGACCGCCGGCGGCAACCTCCTGACCCGCTACCACTACCGCCACGCCCGGATCGGCACCCGGACGGTCGGCGACACCCTGGAGTTCAAGGTCCTCAGCGGCGACGGCCGCGCCGACCTGCATGTGCGCGCCGACCTGGGGAGCGCCCCGGCCGCCCTGCCGCCGGGCAGCCCCTTCGCGGACGCCCGGGCGGCCCGGCGGTTCGCCGGCCCGCTGCCCTACACCTTCGAGTACGAGCCGCAGACCCGCTCGGTCGTCGTGGTCAAGGCCACCCGAACCGACTGGCAGCCCGTCCCGGTGGCGGTCGAGGTCCCCCGGCTGACCTTCTTCGACCACGGCCCGCTGGCCGGCAGCCGGCCCGTGCTCGCCAACGCCTTCCACGTCGCCGACGTCGACTACGGCTGGCAGCGCGGCAGCCGCCGCACCCTGGACGGGGCCGCCCGGTGAGCACCGTCCCACCGCCCCGGCGCGCCTCCGGCGTCCGCGAGGTGGTCCGTTACAACTGGCCCCTGTACGCGGCCGGCGTCCTCACCGCGGCCGGCGGCTGGGCGGCGGCCCGCCACCTGCCCCGGCCGGCCGCCGTGCTCGCCCGGGCCGGGGCCGCCACCGCGGCCGCCCACCTCGCCGTCAGCACCCTCGCCACCTGGTGCGTCTACGACCGCTCCGCGCTCTACACCTACGACTGGCTGCCCGCGCTGCTGCCCGACGGCCCCGGCACGCACCTGGTGATCTCCGCCGGGCTGGACGAGGCCAGCCCCCGGATCTCCGCCCGCCACCCGGCGGCCCGCCAGCACATCGCCGACCTGTACGACCCGGCGCTCACCACGGAGGGCTCGATCCGGCGGGCCCGGCGCCGCGTCCCGCCCGCCCCCGGCACCGTGCCGGCCCGTCCGGGCGCGCTGCCCGCCCGGACGTCCTCGCTGGACACCGTGTTCGCCGTCTTCGCCGCCCACGAGCTGCGCCGCCCCGAGGACCGCCGCGCGCTGTTCACCGAGGTGGCCCGCACGCTGCGCCCGGGCGGCACCCTGCTGCTGGTCGAGCACCTGCGTGACGCCGCCAACATCGCCGCCTACGGCCCCGGGGCCTGGCACTTCCTGCCCCGGTCGGTGTGGCTGCGCCACGCGGCCGAGGCCGGACTGCGCCCGGCCGCCGAACACCGGATCGCCGGACTGGTCACCGCCGTCGCCTTCCGCGGCGCCGGGGGATGAGCGGGGCCCGCGCCTGCCGGACGTCATGCCCGGCTCCCGCCGGCCGGCGGGAGCACGGTGGCGGGCACTCAGGCTCCGGTCAGCCAGTCCTCTTCGACACCGCCGAGGACGAACCCGTTCTCGAAGCGCACCCGGTACCTGACCCGGGCGCTGCCCCCGGGGACGGCCGCCCCGTGCCGGATGACCTGCTGACGCAGCCCGTCGATCAGGAGGGCCGTGTGACCCGTGAACTGGCCCGGGCCGACCTGCTGGTCGAAGGCGGCGAGGTACTCCTGGGCCATGCCGCCGCTCTCCTGCGCCGAGCCCGTGACGACGCCCTCCAGGCCCTCGGCCAGGAACAGCGGGCCGGGGAGGCCGAGCCCGGCCGCCGCGGCGTCCGAGGTGACCTGCGCGTCCCTGGTCAGCTTCACCTTCGCGCCGATCGCGTACGGCATGGATGCGCCCCCTTGTTCGATTCCGGCCGTCCCCAGCGCGAGCGTAGCCGAGACGCCGTGGCAGGAAACGGCGTTCGGCGCGATCAGGCCCCCACGGCCCACGGCCCGGCAGCCGGGCCCGACGCCGCCCCACGGCCGCCCGGGAGGGGGAGAAGGGGTGTGACAGCGGGCCGGGCACAGGCGCTGAACAGGGTGCGGCCACCCACCCCGCGATCCGCCGCGATCGCTGGTCGGCTTCAACCCGGACCGCCGGCTCTTCGACCTCGCCGAGTGCATGCCCACCGTGCCGGGCGCGGTCGGCGCCTTCCGCCGCTCGGCGCTGCCGGCGGCCGGCGGCGTGGGCGAGGAGACGCTCGCCGAGGACACCGGCCGCACCATGGCGCTCTGCCGGGCCGGCCGGCGGGTCGTCTACGAGGAGAAGGCCGAGGCGTGGACCGAGGCGTGGACCGAGGCGTGGACCGAGGCCCCGTCCAGACGCTGATGGGCGCCTACGCGTTCCGGCTGGACGGGGAACGGCTCGGACGGCTGTGGAGCCTGCCGCTGCGGCAGTTCGTCCACCGGCAACTGATGTACCTGGTGGTGGTCCAGTCCGTCTTCACCGCCCTCGCCGGCTCCCGGCCGCGCCGGCAGCGGATGCAGCGGTGCGGCACGCTCCGGGTGCCGGCGGGCGGCTGAGCCGTCAGCGGCCGGTGGCGGAACGGTACGTCGTCACCGCGGCCGCGAGCACGGCTTCCGAATCCGACGACGGCTTCCGGTCGGCGATCCGCTGCACCAGGACGATCACATCGCCGATCCGGACGAAGGCGGTCTCGTCGATGAACGGCTGCGGGTCGTCGGGGAAGGTCGACGTGAGGTGGAGCAGCAGGCCGTCGTCGGCCGGTACCCCGGCCGGTGTGACGGACACGGTCTGGCGGAGCGGCGTCCCGTCCACGACGGTGGTGGTGAAGGAGGCGCAGCGCCGGGCGGCCTCGCGGATGGCGGCCATGACCGCGGCCGCCTGTCCGGGCTGGTACCGGTCGAGCGCTTCCTGGCCGAACCACCCGGAGTCGTCGTCGCCGTCGCCGACCGGAGTCCGTTCCACCCCCACCGCGACGTCCTCCGCCGGTGGGGCGTGAGCCGTCATGAAGGAGTCGACACCGAGTTCGGAGCACGGCATCGCCGCGATGGGGACCGCCGAGGGGGTGTGCGGAGCGCCGGTGGTCGTCGAGTCGGCCTCCGCCGTGTTCAGCCGGAAACCGCGGGGGAGCCGGTCCTGGGTCAGCAGGCCGTCCCGCAGCCGGTCCGAAGGCACGTGGCGGGAGGCCGCGGGGCTGTCCGGACGGGCCCGCGGGTCGGCTGCGCAGGCCGACACGCCGAGAACCGCGAGAACGAGCCCGGTCACCACGCGATGACGTGTGCGCACTGATCCACCCCCCAGGATTCATGATCGCGCCGTACTCTCCCACACGGGCCCACACGGGCGCTCACGGACCCTCACGAACGACGGCGCCTCCGCCCGAGCGGGCCGGGGCATCCCGGTTTCCGCGCGTGTCGGCTACGGGGCCGGGCCCACGCGGGCCCGGCCCCGTAGCCGGGGCCGGGCCGCCGGGGTGCGGGGTTGTTCACGCCCGGCCGCGGAGGCCGCGGAGGGTGGTGCGGGCGGGGAGCCAGGTGCCGAGGGCGGCGAGGGCGGCGGTGCCGGCGAGGACCAGGGCGAGGGTGGTGGCCGGTACGGCGGGTCCGGCGGTGCCGCGGGTGATGCCCTGGGCGTAGGTGGTGAGCACCGCGACGGCGATGGCGAGGCCGAGCGCGGTGGCGACGGCGACGGAGGCCGCGGTCTCCCAGCCGAGCATTCGCCGGATCTGGCGGCGGGTGGCGCCGGTGAGCCGCAGGGCCGCGAACTCGGGGCGGCGGTCGCTGATGCTCATGGCCAGGGTGTTGAGGACGGCGATGGCGACGAAGGCGATGATCAGCCCGAGGGTGACGTAGCCGATCTGGGCGCTGACCCGGGTCTGCGAGGCCTGGACGGCGGCGGCGCGCTCCAGCACCCCCAGGCCGGGGTCGCCGTGCAGGGCGGCGGTGAGGGCCTGCCGGGTGGGCGCGGCCCCGCTGCCGTCGCCCCGGACGAGCAGTTCGTCGTCGAGCGGCACGTCGACGTGGGCGGTGACCAGGGAGTGCGCGAGGGTGAGGTCGCCGAAGCCGAGGCCGCGGCCGTAGAGGGCGACGACCGTCACCTCGGCCGGGGTGCCGTCGGCGAGGACCAGGCGCACCCGCTGGCCGAGCCGGTAGCCCAGCCCGTCGGCGGCCGCCGCCGTACCGTCCGTCAGACGGCCGAGGTCGCCGGCGGTGACGCCGAGGTCGAGGGTGTCGGACAGGCGCTCGGGCGTGACCGCCTGGACGCTGCGCTTGGTCAGCCCGTCGCGGACCTGGGTGTGGAGCACCCGGGTCACGGTCCGTACGCCCGGGACGGCGGCGAGCGCCTGGGCGGCGGTGCCCGGCACGCGCGGCCCGACGACGAAGTCGGCGGTGTTCCCGCGCTCGCGCTGCGCGTCCGCCGCGTGGTCGACGGTGGTCTGGGTGAACAGGATGGTGCAGGCCATCGCGACCAGCAGGGTCAGCGGGGTGACGACCGAGGCCAGCCGGTGCGCCCCGGCGCGCAGGTTGTGGGCGGCGAGGTAGCCGCCGACCCGGGACGCCCGCAGCGGCAGGCCGAGGACGGCGACACCGGCACGGGCCACCAGCGGGCCGAGCAGGGCGAGCGCCGTGCACCACAGCAGGACGGCGACGAAGCAGGCCGGGGTCGAGGCCTGGTCGGAGTGCAGGACGGTGAGCAGGGCGGTGAGCGTGACGGCGCCGGCGGTGGCGAGGACGCCGAGGGCGATCCGGGTCCGGGCCAGCCGCGGGGGCTTGAGTTCGGCTTCGCCGAGGGCCTCGACCGGCTTGACGGCGGTGGCGCGCCGGGCGGAGAGGCGGGCGGCTGCCCAGCCGGCCAGCAGGGTGGCGGCCGCGGCGGCGACGACGGGGAAGGGGGAGAGGACGACGGGCAGGTTGGCCGGGATGACGTCCAGGGCCACGAAGCGGCCGTGCAGCCAGTCGCCCAGCGGCAGGCCGGCGGCGGCGCCGAGGGTTCCGGCCGCCAGGCCGATGGCGAGCGCCTCGCCGCCGATCATTTTGCGGACCTGCCGGCCGGTCGCGGCCACGGCCCGCAGGACGGCGATCTCCCGCTGCCGCTGCTGGATCGACAGGCCGAAGGTGCCGACGACGACCAGCAGGGCGACCAGCAGCGAGGTGCCGGCCAGGACGGCGCCCATGCTGACCAGGCGGACCTGAGCGTTGGCGGCGTCGGGGAACTCGACCCGGCCGCGGTCGTCGCCGGTGCGGACCACGGGGGCAGGGACGCTCTGGCCGGGCGCCGGGGCGGTCCCGCCGGGCGCCGGGACGGTCCGGGTTCCGGCGAGCAGCGCCCGGACGTCGTCGGCGGCCGACGGCGCGGCCGGGAAGACGCCGATCGCGCCGACCAGGCCGTCGTGGCCGGCGAGCCGGCGGGCCCGGTCGGGGGCGAAGTAGACGGCGGCCTGGCTGTCGAAGCCCTGGGCGGTGACGCCGACCACGTGGACGGTCAGCGTGCCCGAGGCCGTACGGGCGGTGGTGGTGGAGCCCGGCGACAGGCGGAGCCCGGCGGCGGTGGCCGCGTCGACCACGACCTCGTCCGGGCCGGAGGGTGCGCGGCCGGCGGCGAGGGTGAGCCCGCTCAGCGGCGCGGACTCCCAACCGTGGCCCCAGGAGCCGCCGGTGGGCCCGCCGGGCAGCAGCACCGGGAAGGTCACCTCGGTGGCGACGGCCCGGACCGAGGGCAGGGCGGCGATGCGGTCGGCGAGGGCGGCCGGCACCCAGGCGTGGTCGGCGACCGGCTTGCTCTTCTCCTTGACCTTCCCCTTGCCCTTGTCCTCGACGGCGTGCACGTCCTGGTCCCCGGACACGACGATCGGCGCGGCCGCGTAGCGTTCGGGCCGGACGGTGCCGGTGAGGCCGGTGACCAGGAGGGTCCCGCACCCGCAGACCAGGGCGGCCGCGCAGAACAGGGCGACGAAGGCGCCCGCGAAGCCGGCCGCGCGGTGCCGGAGGGTGGCGAGGGCGAGGCTCAGCATCATCGGTTCCACGCTCCCAGGCGGATCATGCGGTCGGCGACCTTGGCGGCGGTCGGCCCGGACATGGTGTCGGCGACCCGGCCGTCGGCCAGGAAGAGGACCTCGTCGGCGTAGGACGCGGCGACGGGGTCGTGGGTGACCATGACGATGGTCTGGCCGAGCTCGTCGACGGTCTGGCGCAGCAGCGTCAGCACCTCACGGGCGGTCATGGTGTCCAGCGCGCCGGTGGGCTCGTCCGCGAACACCACCTCGGGGTCCGAGATCAGCGCCCGGGCGATCGCCACCCGCTGCTGCTGGCCGCCGGACAGCTGCCCGGGCCGGTGCCCGGCACGCTCCCGCAGCCCCACCCGGCGCACGAGTTCGGCCAGCCGGCCGGCGTCGGCGCGCCGACCGGCCAGCCGCAGCGGCAGGGCGACGTTCTGCTCGACGGTCAGCGAGGAGATCAGGTTGAACGCCTGGAACACGAACCCCGCGCGCTCCCGGCGCAGTTCGGTCAGCTTGTGCTCACTCAGCCGCGACAGGTCGGTGCCGCCGAGACGGACCGTCCCGGACGACGGGCGGTCCAGGCCGGCCGCGCAGTGCAGGAAGGTGCTCTTGCCCGAACCGGACGGCCCCATCACGGCGGTGAAGCCGCCCTTGGGCAGGTGCACCGTCACCTCGCGCAGCGCGGCCACCGCGCCCCGCCCCTTGCCGTAGACCTTGCTCACGGCGTCCAGAGTGATCGCTTCGTTCATGCCCCCAAGCCTGCCGACCTGCGAACTCCCGTCCCAGGGAGGGGATCACGGGCCACCCGTGACATCGTCACGGGTAGGGTCGGAGCATGATCAAACTCCTGTTGGCCGAGGACCAGCACGTGGTGCGCGGCGCCCTGGTGGCACTCCTGGAACTGGAACCCGACCTCCGGGTCGTCGCACAGGCGGACTCGGCCGACGACGTGGTGCCCCGCGCACTGGTCTTCACCCCCGACGTCGCGGTCCTCGACATCGAGATGCCGGGCCGGACGGACGGCCTGCAGGCCGCCGCCGCGCTCAAGGAGAAGCTGCCGCACTGCCGGACGCTGATGCTGACCTCCCTCGGCCGTCCCGGGCTGCTGCGCCGGGCCCTGGACGCGAAGGTCGACGGCTTCCTGCTGAAGACCGCCCCGCCGGCGGACCTGGTCGCGGCCATCCGCCAGGTCGCCGCCGGCGGGCGGGTGCTGGACCCGTCGCTGGCCGTGGCGGCCTGGGACCTGGCGGACAATCCGCTCACGCCGCGCGAGAACGACGTGCTGCGGGAGCTGGCCGAGGGCGCCGAACCGCCCGAGATCGCCGCGCGGCTGCACCTGTCGACGGGGACGGTGCGCAACGTGCTCACCGCCGTCGTCGGCAAACTGAACGCCCGCAACCGGACGGACGCGGTGCGCATCGCGCGGGAGGCGGGCTGGCTGACGGCGTAGGCCGGCCGGGGCCGGGGCTGACCGTACGGTCGGTTCAGGGGCAGTGCAGCGGCAGCTCGGCCCGGAGCAGGTACCAGCCGTCGTCCGGGCCGGCGGTCAGGGTGCCGCCCGCCTCGGCGAGGCGGACCGTCAGCCCGCCGATCCCGGAGCCGGGTGCGGTGACGCCCTCGCGGACGCCGTCGTTCTCCACCTCCAGGCGCGCCACGTCGCCGGTGACGGAGGTGGCGATCCGCGCATGGCGGGCGTGGCTGTGCCGCAGGATGTTGGTCACGGCCTCGCGCAGGGCCACGCCCAGCACGGCCCCCGCCTCGCCCGGCACCGGGACGTCCTCCAGCTCCACGGTGATGGCGGCCGCCTCCAGGACCGCCGCCGCCGACGTGAGTTCGGCGGCGAAGGACAGCCGGGGGCTCTCCTCGGCCACCGCCCCCAGCTCGCTCTGCCCCCGCTCGGCCAGCCGCACGATGTCCGCGAGCTCGGCACGGCAACGCTCACCGGCCGCCTCGGCGGCGTCCCCGCTGTCACCCCCGCTGTCACCCCCGCTGCCACCCCCGGCGGCGTCCCCGATGCCACCCCCGGCGACGTCCGCGAGCCGTCGCGCGAGCTCGGCCTTGAGCACGATCGCGGCCAGACCGTGCCCGAGCAGGTCGTGCAGGTCCCGGGCGGCGCGCAGGCGCTCGGTGACCACGGCGGCGCGGGCCAGCCCGGCACCCGCCCGCTGGAACTCCCGCACCAGCCTGACCAGCCGCAGCACCGCGTACACCACCACACAGGTGATCATCACGCTGACCGTGGTCGACAGCGCCGACAGCGCCGACAGTCCGGACACCGGAGCGCCCCCGCCGATCACCCCGGCGGCCACCACCAGCACGGCGGCCGCGGCCGCACCGGCGCGCAGCGGCAGGGCGACCAGCAGCGAGCCGGCCAGGATGCCGGCCGCCCCGATCCAGTTCCGGCCCAGCCAGGGCAGCGGCACCAGGGCGAGGACCGCCGAGGCGAGCAGGGCGGAGCGAAGGTGCCGGGTCACGCCGTGGACCGAGACGCGGACCTGGACGGCGCAGAACGCCAGCACACACGCCACGCCGAGACCCAGGCCGGACACCGTCGCCGGAACGAACAGCAGCACCCTGGCGCCGAAGGCGGCGAGGAGGAAGTAGTAGAGGCCGAGCGCGGTCCGCAGCTCGGACGGGTCGGCGGCGGCCCGCGGGGCGGCCGTGGCGGCGACGGACGCCTCCACGGCGAAGCGCCCGTCCGGCTCCAGACCCGCCGTCAGCCGGCCGCCCACGGCCCGGACCCGGTCCGCGAGGTCGTCCAGGAGGTCCGCGCCGAGCGCGGCCGTCGGCATGCCGTCGCTGACCACGCGCAGCACCACCCGCCCGGCCCGCTCACCGGTGCTGACCTCGCAGCGGCGGGCGTCCCCGACCCGGACGACCGCCGTGACCGACTCGCGCAGCACCGTCGCGAGCACGGTCCCGGCCGGTCCCAGCGGCTCGCGGTGCCCGATCCGGATGTCGGCCGCGACGCCGGCGGAGGCCAGCAGCGCCCGGGCGCTGGCCGCCTCCGGGGCCAGCGAGAGGCTGCGCAGCTCGGCGGTGGTGGCCCGGGCGGCCGCGAGCGTCCCGCGGGCCACGGCGATCAGCGGGTCCAGGACCGACGGGTCCGCCCGCACGGCCAGGCCCCGGATCCGGGCGAGCCCTTCGGACAGCTCGCTGCGCAGGCTCGACGCGATGCGCAGCCGCTCGTCGGTGACCGCGGAGGCCGCCAGCGTGAGCCGCGCGGCGTGGACGCCGGCCGCCAGCAGCGCGAGCCGGGTGACGGTGTACAGCATGACGCCGCCGAGCGCGACCGTCAGCAGCAGGTCGACGGTGTCCCGGACGGACGCGGACCGCACCGCCGCGGCCAGGACGGCGGCCCCCACGAACGGCGGCAGCAGCAGCCGGCGCAGCGGCCGGCGGCGTTCCAGCAGCAGGGAGGCGGCGGGCAGGCAGAGCAGGCCGACCGAGACCCCGAGCGGACCGACCGCGAGGAAGGCCACCGCCAGCTCCGCGACCGTCCAGCCCGCCCGTACGGGCCCGCCGTCCGCGCCGGGCCGGGTGTGCCGCGACTGCAGCACCACCAGGGCGAGGCAGGCCGCCACGACCGCGGCCCCCGCACCCGGCTGCGCCGGTACGCGCGCCAGCCCCTTCAAGAGGTGCACCGCCACCAGGGCGGCTCCGACCGCCACCGCCAACGCCCGCGCCGGCCACGGCCGGACGTCCCTTCCCGTTTCCCCCACAGCGAGGCATCGTACGCACCGCCCGTCCCGTCCGGACCTCCTGGTCAGGGGCGTCACCGGCACCCTCGCCGCCGGCCGTGCCGTCGCGCGCGGGCGCCCGCGCGCCCGTCGTGCGCTCCCGCACGCGGGCCACCGTGCGGCACCGGGGCGCGCGGGAAGTCGGCGGGGCCGACTTCCCGCGCAGGGTGCGCTTCGTGCCGGGGGATCAGCGGGCGCTGCCGAGGTTCCGGTCGTGCTCGGTGCCTTCGAGCATGAGGGTGGTCTCCTCGATGCGGCGGAAGCGGCCGTCGGGGGCGAACTCGGCGAAGACGTAGACCTCGATGCGGGCGGTGGACCCGTCGGTCTTGACGATGGTCATGGTGTGGCGGTCGGCGTAGCGGTCGCCGGAGGCGAGTTCGTCGTGGACCTCGACGGAGCCGTCGGCGACGACGGTGCGCAGGTGGGCGATGTGGGCCAGGAACTCGGCGCGGTCGGCCCACTCTCCGTCGGTGCGCTGGCGGTAGTCGGGCGCGAAGTGCCGGTCGGCGGCCTCGTCCAGGTCGAGGCCCGGGGTGAGCAGCAGGTCGGTGAGGGCGGCGCGGACGTCGGTGTGGTTCACGGGGATTCCTTCGGAGGCGTGCGGGAGCGCTCGGAAACGCTCGGGAGCGGCCCGCGGTGGATGATGAAGATGCGTGCCTGAAGCACGCTTATGACTGTACCAGGAAAAGCGTGCGCCGAGCACGCTAATCTGCAGGGGTGAAGAACCCGACCGGACACGACATCGCCGACGCCCTCGGGCTGCTCCTGCGCCGCAGCACCCGAGCCCGCGTCTACACCCGCCTGACCGAAGGACTGGGGGAGGCGGTCGACGAACTCACCTACCCGGTCCTCAGCGGCCTGGCCCGCACCGGCCCGTACAGCGCCGCCGACCTGGGCCGCGAGATCGGACTCGACCGCACCACCGTCACCCGCCGCGCCGACCGCCTCGAACAGGCCGGCCTCCTGCGGCGCCAGCCCGACCCGGCCGACGGCCGCGCCACCCTGCTCGCCCTCACCGACGACGGCCGCACCGCCGTCGAGGCCACCCGGCAGCGGCTCGCCACCGGCATCGAGGAGTCGCTCGCCACCTGGCCGCAGGCCGACGCCCAGGCCTTCGCCCGCCTGCTGCGCCGCTTCGTCGACGAGGGGCCCTTCGCCGCCGGCCAGGACTGACCGTCACCGGCCCGGCCGGGCCTGGGTCAGGACCGCCTCGCCCCCGGGTTTCGGCCGGCCCCGGCCCGGACGAGACGATCGCCACCCGTCCGTCGCGCGGCGGCCGGGCCCGACAGATGGGATGGTGGTGCGCCACGGGCGGGACGACCACGCGTCGGCCGGCACCGTGCGGACCGGCGGGCGGTACGACCCGTCCGCCGGAAGCGACCCTTGAGGAGAAGACAGCACAGTGGCAACCGACTACGACGCCCCCCGCGACACCGGCGACGAGAGCAACGACGAAAGCATCGAGGCACTGAAGGGCCGGCGCGACGACAAGCAGAGTTCCACCGTCGACGTGGAGCCCGAGGCCGTCGAAGGGCTGGAGCTCCCGGGTGCCGACCTGTCCGGGGAGGAGCTCACCGTCCGGGTCGTGCCCCTGCAGGCGGACGAGTTCACCTGCATGACCTGCTTCCTGGTCCACCACCGCGCGCAACTCGCCGGTGAGGACAAGAACGGTCAGCCCATCTGCCGCGAGTGCGCGTCCTGACCGTCGTGCGGGTCTGACGTCCCGCCGGACCGGCGGCCCGAACCCGTTCGGGCCGCCGGCCGTCCGACAGGGCTGCAGGCGGGCTGCCAGCGGTCTGTGGGCCGCCTGTGGGCCGTCTGTGGGCGGGATGCCGGTGGCCGCTGGAACCGTGGGCCGCGAGTCGCCCGGCGAGCAGCCGCGGCTTTCGCCACCAGCAAGGGAGCCCCGTCACCGTGCCATCCGCATCCTCCACCCCGCCCTGGAACGTCCACCGGCTGCCGCGTGCCGACGGCAGCGTCTTCCTGGTCACCGGCGGCAACGCCGGCATCGGGTACTTCGTCGCCGAGCAGCTCTCGGCGACCGGGGCGACCGTCGTCCTCGGCAGCCGCAACCCCGCGAAGGCCGAGGACGCCACGGCCTCGATCCGCGCGCGCGTGCCCGGAGCGCGGGTGCGGGCCGTCCGGCTGGACCTCGCCGACCTCCCGTCGCTGCGGACCGTCGCGGAATCACTGCGGGTGGAACGCCTCGACGCGGTGGTCCACAACGCCGGCGTCGCGCTCGACGACCCGCCGCGCACGGAGACCCGCGACGGCCACGAGCTGATGTTCGGCACGAACCACCTCGGGCACTTCGCCCTGACCCGGTGGCTGATGCCGCTGCTGACGGCCGCTCCGGCGGCCCGGATCGTCACCACGGGCAGCTTCGCGGCCAAGTCCGAGCGGCTCGACCCGGACGACCTGCAGTCCCGCGACGACTACCGGCCCAAGCGCGCCTACGGGCGCTCCAAGCTGGCCCAGATGTACTTCGGCCTCGAACTCGACCGCCGCCTGCGCGCCGCCGGCAGCACGGTGACGAGCGTGGTGGTCCACCCCGGCGGCGCGCTGGACTCCCTCACCCCCGCACGGCCGCCGGTCCACGTCCGGACCACCGGCGCCCGGCTGGGCGCGGCCCCCGCGGCCCTCCTCGTCCAGGGCAAGCACGCCGGCGCCTGGCCCGCCGTCCGGGCCGTGCTCGACCCGGCCGTACGCGGGGGCCAGCTCTGGGGACCACGCGCCTTCGGCCTACGCGGCACCCCCCGGCGCGAACCGCTCTGGCCCCACCTCGCCGACACCTCCGTCGCGGCCCGCCTCTGGGACGCCAGCCGAGACCTGACCGGCGTCGACCCCGCGCCCCTCCCCGGACAGCCGGTCAGGAGCAGGTGATGCCGTGTCACGGGCCCGGCCCGCGGGCCGTCCGTGAACGCGGACGAGGTCCGGTACCCGAGTGGGTACCGGACCTCGTCCGACTGTGGAGCGCCAGGCCCGGGTCGCACGGACTCTCCCTACTGAAAGTAGGGCGTGCTCTGGTAGCACCGCTGACGCCTGACGAGGAATCATCTCCCTCGCGACGAGAAGAAGACTAGCAGGTCAGCGGCCTGCCGTCGAAAACGATCACGAGGCCCGCGGTACGGGGGCGACCGCGTGGACGGGGGCCGGTCTTCGGGCGCGGCCCAGGGGTCAGGGGGCGGGGCGACAGCCGGAGCCGCGGCTTCCGGATGGCATGCTCGCGGCCGAAAAATCCCAGGTCACAGCACTGTTCACCACACCACCCGGGGTCTAGCATTCCCGACACGGCGACCCCACCGCAGTCGGGCCGCCGAGCAGAGCAGCCGCGTCCTCCCCCCCCAATGGCGCGGCTGGCCTCCCACACGGCCGGGGCCCCGCGGACCAACCCCCTGCTCCCCGGGACCCCGGCCGGCTGCGCCCCCTGCCCGGTACGGCGCCGGCGCCCGCCGGTACGGCTCGGCGTTCAGGCCCGGAGCGCCGGAGTGAGCACCTCCTCGCACCACTGGCGGAAGGTGGTCGGGCTCGCGGTCCGCGGGGTCCGCTCCACCCCGGCGTCGAGGCCGTCCTCCTTGGCGCGCATCATGTCGACGTAGCCCTCCACGAGCGCCTCCGTGGCACCCCGTCCGGTGAGCGCGGCGCGGAAGTCGTCGAGCGGCCGGCGCTCGTAGCGGACCGGGCGGCCGAGCACCTCGGACAGGACGCGCGCCATGTCGTCCGCCGAAAGGTCCTCGGGGCCCAGCACTGGGACCTCGCCCGCTCCCGTCCAGGACCGGTCGAGCAGCAGGCCGGCGGCGGCCGCGGCGATGTCCCCGGTGGCGGCCAGGGGCGCCCTGCGGTCGGCGGAGACGATGTCGGTGAACACGCCGTCGTCACGGATCGTCGCCGCCTGCCGCAGCAGGTTGTCCATGAAGCTCGGGCAGGCGAGGGCCCGGTAGGCCGTGCCCGTACCCGCGATGAGGTCGTCCATGGCCAGCGACGCCGTCACGAGCCCGGCGCGGCCGGCGACGGGGGTGCCGCGGCCGAGCGCCGAGACGCCGACGACGTGTCCGACGCCGTGGGCCGTGACGGCCTTCGCGGCGGCGCGGGTGAAGTCGAGGTACAGGGCGTCCAGGCTCGGCGGCCGCGGCGTCGGCGGGACCACCCAGAAGACGGCGTCCGCGCCGGCGAAGGCCCGGTCGACGACCTCCGCGTCGCCGTGCGAGCCGGTGACGACGTCGACGTCGCCCCGGGCGCGGACCGCGTCCGGAAGCTTCTCCGGGTCGCGCACGACGACGCGCAGCTCTTCGCCGCGGGCGGGGGCCAGGTCGAGCAGGATGTCGAGGAGCCGGCCGCCGATCTGGCCGGTGGGAGTGGTGATGACGATCATGTTTCGAGTCTCCGGGCGGCCCGCCCGCGGCGTCCAATGCCCTTTCCGGCCGTTGATACCTTCTCGGCATGGATCTCGACCTGCGCAAGCTCCGCTACTTCGTCGCGGTGGTCGAACACCGGCACTTCGGCCGGGCGGCGGAACAGCTCTACATCACCCAGCCGGTACTCAGCCGCCAAATCAGGGCCATCGAGCAGGAGTTGGACTGCACCTTGCTCGAACGGACCACGCGCCGGGTGGAGTTGACCCCCGCGGGCAAGCAGCTCTACCAGGAGGCGCAGGGGATCCTCGCGGCCGTCGCCGCGGCGGTGCAGCGCGTGCACGACGCCGACCGGGGCACCCGGCGGCTCGTCGTCGCCTTCTCGCCCGGACTCCACGTGGCCGACGCGATCCGGGCGTTCGCGCAGCGCCACCCCGACGTCGAGACCGACGTCGTCCCGGCGCGCTGGTGGGAGCCGGACGCGTCGCTGCGCGACGGCCGGTCCCAGGTCGGCTACCTGCGGCGGCCGTTCGACGAATCGGGGCTGCACACCATCCCGATCGGCCAGGACCCCAGGGTCGCCTGCATGCCCGCGGCGCACCCGCTGGCGCGCCGGGACGAGCTCACCTCCGCGGACCTCGACGGCGAGCGGATGCTCGACGTGCCGAGGCGGCGGACCTCCTCGCTCGAGGAGAAGTTCGAGCTCATCGCCTCCGGGCAGGGCATCGCGCTGGTCCCGCGGAGCGTCGCGCGCTCCTACTCCCGCCCCGACCTGGCCCACCGTCCCGTCACCGACGCCCCCGCGATCGAGACCTGCCTGGCCGTCCTCGCGGACCGGCGGGAGAGGCTGGTGCGTGACTTCCTGGAGATCGCCACGGCCACGCTGCGGCGCACCTGAACGGGTAGGGGGTCCGGGAAGGGCGCGGGGGAGTGCCCGGCCAGGGGCGCTCCGGCGAGGGGCGCTCCGGCGAGGGGCACTCCGGCACTCCGGGCGGCTGGCGGGATCTTGGCGGCCTCAGGCGTTTACGCCACTCGTGGGGCGGCCCCGGGGGCCGGAGGATGGAGTCGTCGCCGGCCGGGGGAACCCGGCCCGGCCCACCGGAACCCGTCCCGACCAGCACGAACGCGAGGCCCCCATGTCTGCCACCGCTGCCACCGAGACCGTCGGCGCCGTCCTGAGCGTGCCCGCCGCGGCCCCGGCCGAGGCCGCCGCCCACTTCGCCGCCCGTCTCGCCTTCGAGGCGGACGTCTCGGACGTCCACACCGACCTGGCGTCCGGCGCACCCGGCGTCGTGGTGGTCGACACCCGCGGCGATGCCGCCTGGGACCAGGGCCGCATCCCCGGCGCCCTCCACATCCCCACCGCGCGGATCGCCGAGCTGGCACCGAAGCTCATCGACCCGGCCCTGACCGTGGTCACCTACTGCTGGGGCCCCGGCTGCAACGGCGCGACCCGCGCGGCGCTGGCCTTCGCCCGCCTCGGCTACCGGGTCAAGGAGATGCTCGGCGGCTTCGAGTACTGGGTGCGCGAGGGCTTCGCCTACGACTCCGCGGCCGGCACCGAGCAGCGCCCGATCGACGACCTGACCGCCCCGCGCTCGGGCATCTCCTGCGCGTGCTGACGGACACCGCGCGGCCGGGCGGTGTGATCCGTCCGGCGCGATCCGTTCGGCCACCGCGGTAACCGTCCGAACTAATCGGAATGAATATCACATTAATGAATGACTCCGAGGAACTCCGACGCCTCGATGATCGACCATGAGCCAGTGCATCGTGCTACGGTTTTTGGAGTCGCAGTTGTGGTACCCATGAACTATGTGTGCCTGACGGGAATGCTTTCCTCCAGGCACATTATTTGTTTTCCGGCGTCTCCGGATGGGGCCTCTGCCTACAGAAGGAGAACGTCATGGCACAGGGAACCGTGAAGTGGTTCAACGCCGAAAAGGGCTTCGGCTTCATCGAGCAGGACGGCGGCGGCCCCGACGTCTTCGCCCACTACTCGAACATCGCGGCCCAGGGCTTCCGTGAGCTCCAGGAGGGCCAGCGGGTCTCCTTCGACGTCACGCAGGGCCAGAAGGGCCCGCAGGCGGAGAACATCACGCCCGCCTGATTCGCCGGCGCGCATGCGCGAACCGGGGTCCGCACCTGAGGGTGCGGGCCCCGGTTTCGTGCTTTCCGGGATCGGCGGCCGCCCCCTGTCGTGGGTCGGTCTCCAGCCCTCGCGCACCCGTTCCGGGCACACCTGTTCCGGCACGCACCGCGTTCCGTCGTGACGTTCCAGGAAGGGGCGAATCCGCAGGTCAAGGGGTATGACGCTGTTCCAGCGTCCCGGATCGCCGGGCGGAGCTGGCGGGCGGGACGGGGCCCGGGACAGTCTGTGGACCGACGGCGGGTCGGCACCGAGCCCGGCCCCGCCACCGGCACCCGACCCCAGGGGGAAGACCCTTCATGCGCACCTCGAACCGACGCCCGACCACCGTCCTGCTGGCCGCCGCCGGACTGGTGGCCGTCGCCGCCGCCCCGGCCGCCGCCGTCCACGGCGGATCGGACACCACGACCAAGGCCCACCCGTTCGTCGTGGCCCTGGAGACCGCCGCGGGCGAGCAGTGGTGCACCGGCGCGCTGATCGCGCCGACCAAGGTGCTGACCGCGGGTCACTGCGTCGCCGAGGCCGACGACCCGGCCTCGCTGCGGGTGATCGCCGGGCGGACCGACCTGACCGGCTCCGGCGGCCAGGTCCGCCGGGTGAAGGGGTACCGGGTGGACCCGCGCTACACCTCCGGCCTGCAGCACGACTCCGCCGTCCTCACCCTGGACCGTCCGCTGCCGCAGAAGCCGGTCCGGGTGGCGCGGCAGGGGGACGAGGCGCTGTACCGGGACGGCCGCACGGCCACGCTGCTGGGGTTCGGCCGCACCGGCCCGGACGGCCGCCCCGGTACGCACCTCAAGCAGGCGGTGCTGACGCAGGCCCCGCCGGCCTCCTGCGACCCGTACACCTTTCCCGACGACTCGCCGCTGCTCAAGGTCTGCGGCCTGCCGCGGGCCGGCACGACGGACAGCGTCTGCAAGGGCGACTCGGGCGGGCCGCTGATGGTCGGCGGCGTCGTGATCGGCGTGGTCTCCACCGGCAACAAGTACTGCGACACCCAGTACCCGGTCTCGGTGTTCACCCGGGCCACCGACGTCCCCGAGGAGCTGCTGTCCTAGTCCTGGGGCCGAGTCGTTCCGATCACTCCGATCGCTCCGATCACCACCCGTGACAGAGTGGGCGCATGACCACGGACCGCGAGAACTCAGCCGATCTCCGCCCGGAACCCGGGCCGGGGAACGCCCCGGTCCACGGAGATCTCGTCGCGGCGAAGGCACTCGTCTACGACCGCTGCGGATTCTCCTGCTCGCAGCCGGTGCCCGAATCCGAGAGTGCCGATTACGCCGCCCACGAGTTCACCCTCGACGGCCTCGCCGTCCGGTTTCGCGCGGCCAGGACGACCCCCACCAAGGCCGGCCAGTTCGTCACTGTCTGGAAGAGGTCCCCGGCCGGGCCCATCCAGCCCTTCGATGTCACGGACCCCGTCGACCTCTTCGTCATCAGCACCCGCGACGGTCACGGCTTCGGCCAGTTTGTCTTTCCCGTGGACGCGCTCCGCCGGCACGGCGTCGTATCGGCGGACGGTTCGGGTGGGAAGCGGGCCCTTCGCGTCTACCCGCCCTGGGTGACCCCTCCCAACCGCCAGGCCGGCCGTACGCAGGCGTGGCAGCTGGACTTCTTCCTGCGCCTGCACCCGGACGGGCCCGTCGACCTGGCCCGCGCCCGGGAGCTCTACCACCCGCAGGACAGCGTCTAGCCGGGGACGGCCGGCCGGACGGCCGGACGGCGGTGGGTGCCCCTGCCCGCCGCCGCCCGGCCGGGGCACGCCCCGCCCCGCACGTCGGGAGACAATCACGCCATGGGCAAGGACATCACCCGAACCGTTGACGCCCTGTGCGAGGACGACGACGCGGAGGTCTTCGTCCTCCGCGCCGAGGTCGAGTCACGGGTCGCCGCCGGGGAGTTCGACTGGGTCGGCGGCCTCGCGGTGGAGCTGGCCGCCCGGGTCGGCGCGGGGGAGGACGGCAAGGGGCACTGCGGCACGGTCGCCCACTGGGCCCTCCACGCCCTGGCGGCCCACCCGGAGCCGGAAAGCCTGCGCGCCCTCGTGCGCGTCATGGAATCACCGCACCACGGCGGCGTCGACCAGGCCGCCTCCCCGAGCTTCCTGGCCGCGGTCGTGGCCGGCGGCCACCGCGTCGAGACCATCGCCGACGCGGTGTTCGGCCGGGTGTCCGAGGCCGCCTTCGCGCGCGAGTTCGCGGCGTGCCTCCTCCAGGAGTCGGTGCTCGTCCAGGGCGAGGTGGACGGCCACCCGGCCCTGCGCGCCTTCGCCGACACCCTCCTGGCCGAGGACCACCCCCTCGCCGTCCTGCCGCTGAGCCTCCTGCCCGAGGAGCACGGGCTCCGGCGCCCACCGGAAGCCGCGGACGACTGGACCTGGATGGTTCCCCCCGTCTGGCGGGAGACGGCCGACCCGCACGAGCCGCTGATCACGCCGTCGATGCGTCGGCGGGCGGCCGCCCTCGATCCCACCGAGACCGGCGTCCCGGCCACGGCCGATGCCATGGGCGCGGCCGTCGAACACTGGCTCGCCCACTCCAACGGCACGGTCGCCGCCCAGGAGTTCTGGCTGATGGACCCGGTGGCGCGAGAGGATTTCCCGGCGGTCTTCGAGCTCCTGCCGCTCACCCCCTGGCCCGCGGACGGGGCCCGGGCGACGCTCCACCCGTCGGACGCCGACCTCTCGCTGCGGATCCTGCTCACCGCCGCGGTCCGCGCACCGGCCTACGGCCGGGCCCGCCACGGCGCGTACGGAAGGCTGGCCGCCTGGCGCTCCCTCGGCGGCCTGACCGGAAGCCCCGCGGACGCCCCCGTCGCCGAGGTCGCCGAACTCGTCCGGCGGACAAGCTGGTTCCGCATCGGCACCTCGTCCCCGTGGTTCCACGACGTCGCCTGGGACCTCGCCGTCGCGGCCCTCAGGCCCGGGGGCCGGGAGATCGCGGTCCTGGCCGCCACCGACACCGACTGACCGGTCGTGACCGACCGAGGGTCCGTCAGCAGTCAGGGCAGCCGGGAACGGGGTGGATCGTCGGCACGGGCTGGTTTCCGCGGAGCCAGTCGGTGAGCCGCGCCCGCCGGTTCAGTCCTGGAGGGTGGCGAGCCAGGTGGTCAGCAGGTGGTTGACCTCGTCGGGGCGTTCCTGCTGGATCCAGTGGCCGCAGCCGTCCAGGATGTGGGTGGAGGTCAGGGCGGGGAGGGTGGCCGGGTGGGCGGCGATCGCGTCGGCCATCCAGGTCGTGGAGGCGTCGAGGGCGCCGCCGATGAACAGGGACGGCTGTGTGATCGGGGCTCCGTTGTACGGGGCGAGGTCCTGCCAGTCGCGGTCCATGGTGCGGTAGCGGTTGAGGGCCCCGGTCATGCCGGTGCGCTCGAACTCCCCGGCGTACACGTCGAGGTCGTCCTCGGTCAGCCAGGCGGGCAGTCTGCCGGCGGGGAAGCGGTCGCGCAGCCGGCCGCCGGCGCGGGTCACGAAATGCGGGTCGGGCTCGTCCTGGGCGGGCATGGTGTCGGCGGACATGGCGGCGTAGAAGCCGGCGAGCCAGCCCCGGAGGTCGGGTTCCATCTCCGCTTCGGCCCGGCCGGGTTCCTGGAAGTAGGAGACGTAGAACTCCTGGTCGCCGCCCATCCGCGCGAAGACGTCGGTGGGGCGGGGGCCGCCGGGCGGCGTGTAGGGGACGCTCAGCAGTGCGACGGCGCGGAAGACTTCGGGGTGGAGCAGGGCGGAGGCCGCCGCGATGGGGGAGCCCCAGTCGTGTCCGACGACCACGGCCGTCTCCTCGCCCAGGGCGCGGACCAGGGCGACGTTGTCCGCCACCAGGTCGAGCATCCGGTAGGCGTGCGTCGCGGCCGGCTTGGAGGAGCGGCCGTAGCCGCGCACGTCGAGGGCGACGGCCCGGTACCCGGCTGCGGCGAGGGCCGGGAGCTGGCGGCGCCAGGAGTACCAGGACTCGGGGAAGCCGTGGACGAGCAGGATCAGCGGTCCGGTGCCCTGCTCGACCAGGTGCAGGCGCCCGGCGGGTGCCTCGACGGTGCGGTGGCGCGGGTCGGCGGACGGTGCGGGGTGGTGCATCGCTTCTCCTCGGTTCACGGGCGGCCGCGGTTACCCGCCGATCATGCGGCGCGGCGGCCGCGCGACGCGAACACCCTTGTCATTCTGGCAAACTGGCAGGACAGGGCGGTGGAGGCGGCACGGCCGGAGGGAGCGGGGCGACGGTGACGGTGACGGACGACGGCACTGCCGACGCGCTGGCGGCCATGGGCCCCCGGCTGCGGGCCGCGCGCGAGCGGCACGGCGCCACCCTCACCGGCGTCAGCCTGGCGACCGGCGTCTCGCTGAGCACGCTGTCGCGGATCGAGACCGGCCGGCGCAAGCCGACCCTGGAGGTGCTGCTGCGGCTCGCGAAGGCGTACGGCGTCTCCCTGGACGAGCTGGCCGGCACCGCACCCGCCGCGGCGGCCGGCAGCGGACCCGCCACGGCGGCCGGACCGCGCGCCCCGGTGCCGCGGCGTTCCGGCGACGGCAAGGAGGTGCTGCCGCTGACCCGGTACGTCGGGGGCCTGCACGCGCACAAGCACGTCCTGCCTGCCGTCGACGCGCCGCCGGCGCGGCCGCGGCAGGTCTCCCACGACGGGTACGAGTGGCTGTGCGTCCTGTACGGGCGGCTGTGGCTGGCGCTCGGCGAGCAGGACCTCGTGCTGAGCGCCGGGGAGGTGGCCGAGTTCGACACCCGCACCGCCCACGGGGTCGCGAACGCCGGACCCGGCGGACCGGTCGAATACCTGATCATGTTCGGGCCGCAGGGGGAGCGCCTGCGACCGCGCACCCCGGCCCCCGGCGGCGGGGCCCGGTAGGGCGGAGCACGGCGTCCGGGCCCCGCGACGGTGCCGGCCACGGTGCCCGCGGCTTCACGCCTCGGCGGCGTCCGGTCAGCCCAGTGACGCGCTCGCCGCGCGCAGTTCGTCCAGGGCCGCCAGGGCGTACCCGGCGAGCTCGTTCTCGGCGCCGCGGTCGTCCCCGGCCCATGCGGCGTAGCCGCGTTTGAAGGCGAGGACGCCCAGCTCGCCGGCGAGGGCCGCGGTCGGGTCGGGCACGCCGCGGGCGACCAGAGCGGTCGTCATCGCGGCCGCGAGGCTGACGGTCTTGAGGGTGTCGCGCTCCTGGAGCTCGGTGCTGGCGGCGACGGCCGCCTTCAGGCGGGGGGCGAGCTCGCGGCTCCCGGGGCCCATCGCGGCCGAGGCGCGCTCAAGACCTGCGGCGACCGCCTCGAGCGGGCTGGCGTCACCGGGCGCGTCGGCGATCCCCTCGGCCAGCAGCCGGCTCAGCGTCTCCTGCCCGGCGACCAGCAGCTCGCGCTTGTCGGGGAAGTGCCGGAAGAAGGTGCTCTTGGTGACCCCGGCACGCTCGGCGATCTGCGCGACCGTCGTGGCGTCGTACCCCTGCTCCGTGAACAGGTCGACCGCGGCCACGACGAGGCGTTCACGCGCACCTGGTTCCCATCGACTCATGGGCTCAGCATATGTGATGGGACTCTTGTCCCATCACTCTGCTACAGTGATGGGACAAG
Source organism: Kitasatospora xanthocidica (assembly GCF_014656195.1). Taxonomy (GTDB): domain Bacteria; phylum Actinomycetota; class Actinomycetes; order Streptomycetales; family Streptomycetaceae; genus Kitasatospora; species Kitasatospora xanthocidica. The sequence goes on from NZ_BNBY01000026.1 coordinate 36,140, forward strand.
AGTCCCATGACTTCTGGGAGGGTTCCATGCGCGTCTTCGTCACCGGCGGCACCGGTCTGATCGGTACCGCCGTCGTCGCCGAACTCCTCGGCGCGGGCCACGCCGTCCTCGCGCTCGCCCGCTCCGAGGCCTCCGCGCAGGCCGCAGAGGCGGCCGGCGCCGAGCCGCTGCGGGGAGGCCTCGCCGATCCGGACGTCCTGCGCTCCGGCGCCGCCCGGGCCGACGGGGTGATCCACCTCGCCTTCGGCAACGACTTCAGCAGCCCCGAGGCCCTCGCCCGGAACATCGCCGAGGAGACCGCCGCTCTCACCGCCCTCGGCGAGGAACTCGTCGGCAGCGGCCGTCCCCTGGTCACCGTCTCGGGTACGCCCCGGGTGGCGGGCCGTGCCTCCACCGAGGCCGACCCGGTGCCGACCGACGGGCCGGTCGGCGGCCGCGGTCGCACGGTCACGGCGGTCCTGGGCCTGGCCTCGCGCGGGGTCCGGAGCACGTCCGTACGCCTGCCGCGCACGGTGCACAACGAGGGCACGGGCGGGTTCGCCGGTCTGCTGACCGACATCGCACGCCGGAGCGGGGTCTCCGGCTACCCCGGTGACGGCACCCAGCGCTGGCCTGCCGTCCACGCGCTCGACGCGGCCGTCCTCTTCCGGCTCGCCCTGGAACGGGCGGAGGCCGGTACCGCCTGGCACGCCGTGGCCGACGAGGGGGACGCGGTACGGGACATCGCGGCCGTCATCGGCCGACGGCTGGGCCTGCCGGTCGAGCCGGTGCCGCAGGAGACCTACGGCCCGCTCGGCCCGATCTTCACGGCCGACCAGCCCTCGTCCAGCACCCGCACCCGGCAGGTGCTCGGCTGGGAGCCGCAGCACCCCGGCCTCCTGGCGGACCTGGAGAACATCCGGCCCTGACCGGCCATCGGCGACCGGCGCTCACGTCGGAAGCCCTCACCCGCGTCACCCGCGACCGACCGCGCAGATACGGCAGTTCACGTCCACAGCAAGCAGGAGGTTCCCTCATGGTGGCAGTCGTCCTAGGCGCCCGCGGAAACGTCGGCCGTCACGTGGCCGACGGCCTGCTGGCCGCCGGTGAGCAGGTCCGAGCGGTCAACCGGACCCCGGCCGCGGGCACGGCGCCCGGGTGCGAAGCGGTCGTCGCCGACCTGGCGCGTCCCGAGACGCTGCCCGCGGCGTTCGACGGCGGCGACAAGCTGTTCCTGTACGGCATGCTCGACCCCCAGAAGCCCTACGACATCGAGAAGGTCACCGCGGCGGCCGCGGCCGCGGGGATCCGCCGGGTGGTGCTGCTCTCGTCGGTGGCGGTCGTCCTGGACCCCGACGCCGGCCACCCGGTCGCCCGCCTGAACCGCACGATCGAGCAGGCCGTCCAACGGTCCGGCATGGACTGGACGTTCCTCAGGCCGGGGACGTTCGCGGCCAACACCCGCACCTGGTGGGCCGAATCGATCCGCACCGACGGCGTCGTCCGCCTCCCCTATCCGCTCGCGCAGTCGGCACCGGTGCACGAGAAGGACATCGCGGCGCTGGCGGTGACCGCCCTGACCGAACCGGGCCACTCGCACCAGGCCTACACCGTCCACGGGGCCGAGTCCCTGACCCTGCGACGCCAGGTCGAGCACATCGGCGAGGCCGTCGGCCGGCACATCCGGGTGGAACGCGTCTCCGAGGAGCAGGCCCGCGCGGACGTCGCCAGAACCATGCACCCGGTCGTGGCCGAGGCGATCGTGAGCCAGTGGGCCGCCGCCGACGGCGTCGCGGCCGCGACCTCCGTCATCGCCGAGAAGATCACCGGCGCTCCGGCCCACACCTACGCCCAGTGGGCCGCCGACCACGCCGACGACTTCCGCTGAGCCCGTCCTGCCGACCAGCCGTACGGGGCCGGGGGCCCCGGGGGCCGAGGGGCGAACCCCTCGGCCCTCAGGATGTCCGCCATGGCGGTACCTCTCTCTCGTGCGGGCGCCCGCTTCCGGGCGCGTTCGTCCGTCCGTGCCCGTGGGCTCAGTCGTCCGGGTCGTGCTCGTCCCGGTCGTGCTGGATGGCCTCGGCGATCCGCTTGATGCGGTGCAGCCGGGCGTCCCAGGCGGCGCCGACCGACGACAACTGGGCGACCGCGCGGGCGAGTTGGGCCTCGTCGACCTCGTAGCGGCGTTCGCGTCCGGACGGCGTGTCGTGGACGAGCCCGACGCGGCCCAGCACGCCGAGGTGCTTGGCGACCGCCTGCCGGGTGACCGGCAGCTGCTCGCTCAGGGTGGTCGCCGTCCCGCCGTCGCCGGTCAGGAGCAGGTCGAGCATCCGGCGCCGGATGGGGTCTCCCACCGCCGACCAGAGCTCGTCGTCGACGGCGACGCTCCCGGGCGCGTTGCGGGCCGCGTTCACGCGCGCGACACCACTCGGGCGACGTGGGTGACGAGGCGGGGCAGGAAGTGGTCCCAGCCGCTGGCGTGGTCGCGGTAGGCCTCCTCCAGGACGGCCGCCTCCCAGCCCCTCTCCCGGAACCCCGTCTCGGTGAACCGCAGCAGGGTGCCGCCGTCCGAGGGGACCAGGTCGAAGGTGACCAGGAGCGAGTTGCCCGGCGCCGCGGCCCGGCCCTCGTCGTAGACCCAGCGGAAGCTGAACCGCCGGGGCGGGTCGGCCTCCACCACCGTGAGCGGTTCGACCTTCACGTCCGGCGTCCCCACGCCGAACGAGATGACCCCGGTGGCCCCCGGGACCGGCTTGAGGTCCGCCTCGTCCGGCCACCACTCCCGCAGGTGTTCGGGCGTGCTGATGACCTCGTAGACCACCTCGGGCGTGGCCTCGACGCGGATCTCCCGCGCGATGCTGCCGTACTCCATGCCGCTCTCCTCCTTGCGCAACCTTTGGTTGCGTACAACGGTAGGTCGCCCCGCCGCGATGCGCAACCTTTGGTTACTCTAGGAGGGTGCCCTGGGGTCTCGGGGGATCTGGGGGTCTCGGGGGGCCCTGAATAGCGCCCAACTTCCTTACCCCGGTGCTATGTTCGATGTGTCCGTCCCGCGTCCGCAGGAACCCCGGGGGCCGTCCATGACCGACACCGGCGGTGACGCCGACGCCGACCGCGGCGGCGAGCAGGCCACCCGCGCCCTGCTCGCCGAGTACGCCGCCGGCACCCGCGAGTTCGACGGCAGGACGTTCACCGGGCTGCGGCTCGGCCGCGAGAACCTCAGCGACGCCGTCTTCGTCAACTGCGAGTTCGACGACTGCGTCCTCGCCCTCGGCGCCTTCGACCGCTGCGAGTTCCGCGGCTGCCGCCTGCGCCGCATCAACGCCATCCAGGCGAGCTTCACCGAGGCCCGGTTCCTGCACTGCGACCTCGAACAGGCGGCCTTCGGCACCGCCGACTTCTTCAAGGCCACCTTCCGCGGCGGAACGTTCGGCGGCAACTACCGCGAGGCGTTCTTCGTCCAGGCCGTCTTCGACGAGGTCACCTTCCGCGGTGCCCGCTTCGACGGCGCCCACTTCGGATTCAACGTCTTCGCCGACGCCAAGCTGCTCTCCAGCACGCTGGACCCGGTGGCCGTCAACGGGCTCTGCCGGATCGACGAGCGCACCATCGCCGCCTCCTTCATCCTCACCAGCCGGGCCCTGGACCACGCCCGCGACCGACTGCGGGACGACCAGGCCGTCCGGGAGCTGACCCGCGACCTCGCCGGCCTGGAACGGTTCCTCGTACAGGCCGGGGCCGACCCGGCCACCGTACGCGCCTACCGCGACACCGCCCGCGGTGCCCGCGAACCGGCCCGGCCCAGCGTCTTCATCAGCTACAGCGCCGCCGACGAGCCCTTCGCCGCCACGCTGCGCGACCAGCTGGAGGCCAACGGCGTGGACACCTGGTTCGCGCCGCACGACATCCGCGGCGGACGCACGATCCTGGAGCAGGTCACCGAGGAGATCCAGCGGCGCGGACGGATGATCCTCGTGCTCTCCGAGGCCAGCATGGCCAGCAACTGGGTGGCCACCGAGATCGGCCGGGCCGTACGGGCGGAACGGGAGAGCGGGACCCGCAAGCTCTTCCCGATCCGCATCGTCGCCCACGAGCGGCTGCTGCGCTGGGAGCTGTTCGACGCCGACGCCGGCTACGACGTGGCCCGCGCCATCCGCGAGTACTACATCCCGGACTTCCGCGACGACGGCCTCGCCCTGTCCCAGGCCGTCAGCCGGCTCGTCCGCGACCTGCGGTAGGGCCGAGAGTCCGCGGTAGGGCCGAGGAACCGGCGTTCCTCTCCGAGGTGTCCAGCGTTCCGGTGCAGCGGTCCCTCCGGCACTCGCAGGGGGCGCCCAGTGCCTTCCCCGCCACATGTCCGTCCGACTGTCCGGAGAGGTCCGCATGTGTCCTGAGCTGCGACGGAGCGTCCTGTCGCCAAGGCTCTGAACGGCTGTGGCCGGAGGTGGACGCAACCGAAACCGCCACCACGGTGGAGGCTGTGCTCCGCCTTCTCCCGGCCGGCCGGATCGGCCGGATCGGCGCGGTGCGGGCGGAGTACCGTGGGGATATCGGGGCGGCCCGGGCTGCCGCTCCCCGAGGGTCGGGCCTGGCTCGGTGGGGCCGGGCGGGCGTCCACGGACAGGTGGCGAGCCATGTCGGACGAAACCGGTGCTGCGTTCCCGGGATTCCTGCCGGACCGGTTCCGGCAGGCCGCGAAGCCGGGGACGCTCCTGTTGCGTCTGGAGACCACCCGGTCCCGGGAGGGAGTGCTCGACGGTGCGTGGTGGCCGCGTTCACGGGATGTCGGAGCCGAACTGCCGGGTCTGGTCAGGGCGTTGACCGAACACCTCGGGCCCGTGGTGGGCGTCGGGCTGGACGCTGAAGCCTGGGACGACGTGCCGGCGCGGCTGGTCGTGGACGGCCGGTCGGTGCACATCGACCGGTACCCGGTCGGTGATGACACGGTGATCGTCACGCGGGGCGACCGCGATCACTTCAGCCTGCTGGTCGTCCCTCCGCAGGCGAGTCAGGAGGCGGCCCTGGCCGCGATGGCACGCGCGGTCGAGGCCGACGGGACCGACTCGGCGCGGCAGATCCTCGTCGCCACCGGCATCGGTCCCGAGCCACCGGGCGAAGCGTCCTGAGGGAACCTGCCTGCGAAGCGGCTGCGAGTACTGACGACGATCCGTTCCGGGCGGACTGCAGGCCCTCGGCGGCGGTTGCCCGGCTGCTCGGCCGTGGCCGGGCGGATCCACCGGTCGCTGTCGATCCGTCCCGCCCATAGAGTCGTCCCGGGGGCGTGATCGTCGGCACGGGAGACCAGGATGCGGCGCTACCGATGGGTTCTGGAGACACAGGACGACGACGGCCGCTGGTCCCGGCAGGACGGCGCTCCCCTGCGGGATCCGCTGGAGTACGACGGGCCGCCCCAGCAGGCGGCCAACCACCTGCGGGACGTGTTCGTGCGCACGCTCTCCCGGCCCGCGCCCGGCCCTCGGGCGATCAGGATCCGACTCTGGGACGGGGCCGACATCGCCGACCGGCCCCAGGCCGAGGCCGAATGGTCACGCGAGTGACACACCCGGCCGTGGGGGCGGGGGACCGTGCCGCGGACGTCGAAGAAGCCGGGGCAGCTTTGTCGTGTCCTGCATAAGAGGTGCTCAGAGCGTGCAGGTGTGCTCCCAAGGCCCAGGGATCCGATGCCGGTTCCTGGCGACGATCCAGTAGGCCCCGGCCGCCATCCGGGTGATTCCGGGCAGCGACAGCAGGCGTCCGGCGGCACGGGCGCCGGCGTTGCCGGTCCGGGCCCAGGCCGCGAAGGCGGCGGCACCGCCGTGGCATCGGTCGCCCTGGACGAACCACATCCGGGCCCTGGCCTGGTCCTCGGTCAGTCCGTAGGCCGTCAGATCGGCGCCCTGCCAGGGTTGGACCACGCCGGCCAGGGCCAGGCGCGGCATGAGGAAGCGGACGGCTGCGCGGCAGAAGCCGCAGCTGCCGTCGTAGATGATCACTGGCGACATGGTGTCGGACATGCTCCGCCGTCCCTGTCTTGCGGGGCCGGCCTTTCAGCCGGCCGATCCGGTCTGCGGCGGTACGGGCGTGGCTTCCGCCGTGGACAACGTCCCCACCCTGTCTTCGGTTGTTCGTCGCAGGGTGCTCCGGCACGTGTGTCCCAGGGCCGTCCAGAAGCGGTCCGGCAGGAACACGGCATCCGCGATGATCATTGCTCCGGAGAAGACCGGGAGTCCCAGGAGGACCGCGATGCCCACGTGCATGCCGAGCAGCATGGTGAGCACGAGGTACTTGTACCTGCCGAACAGGACGAACGGAAAGGCCACTTGCAGGAGTACGGTCGCGTAGCTCGCGACGGCGACCAGCATCGGACGGCTGTCCACCAGGAGCGACAGCGCGGGCCACGGCCGGAACAGGTCGAGGTTCAGGACGTAGTGGAGGGCGGTTCCGCTTCCCCAGGAGCCGCCCTGCACCTTGTACAGCCCCGCGGATCCGTAGAGGAAGCAGACCTGAGCCGCGATGACGAACATGCCGCAGTTGTGCAGCACCGTGGTCAAGAGCCGGCGCGCGTACCCGAGTTGTCCCACCAGGTGGTCCGCTCCGCGGCTTCCCGCCGATCGCGCGGCCGTGCCCGCGGATGCTCGGATCCGGGCTCTGCGCGCATCGAGGGACCAGCGTCGGCCGCACGCGGTGAAGGGCAGGTACAGGGCCATCAGCAGGATGAGGTTGTCGCCTCCGTCCGTCATGAAGACGGCCCTGGCATGGAAGGAGGTGACCACGATCGCGAACAGGACGGACACTGCCCGGGTGTGCCAGCCGAGCATGAACACCGCGGAGGTGGCCAGAGCCAGCGCGTAGCAGGCCTCGAAGTACACCTGGCTGTCGGACAGGGTCAGGATGCTGGACCATTCCGTCTGGTGGAACAGCTCGGTGGCCAGTGCGGGCGTCCATGGCGAACCGGGACCCCAGATCTCGTCGCGGTGCGGGAACTCCCTCAGCAGGATGGCGAGGTAGAGCAGCCCGTACCCGATACGCAGCACCGCCGCCGCGTGGAGGGAGACCGGCGGCCTGGTCAGGACGGTGCGCGGCGCTGCGAGGCGACCGAGCAGCCGCTGGGCGTGCGTGCCCGAGGCCTGTGGGGCCGGGTGGTGCGGTGTGGGCGCTACCCGGGGTGCTTGCTCAGTTTCCATCGGATGCCACCTTCCACCAGGGCAGGTACCTGGTCTGGGCCGGTGTGTTCGGACGGGGGCCGTCGGCGGCGATCGGCCGTGTGATCACCCGCAGCTCGATGTCCTCGAACGCGTCGTGCCGGTAGGCGGACACGCGGTCCACGGCGATGTTGCGCAGGTACTTCTGCAGCATCAGGGCCCGTTCCGAGTTCGATCGGTCATCGGCTCCGTGCGATGCGGCATAGGCGTCCCAGGCGCGGCGCAGCATGTTCTGGGAGGTGCGGCTCGGGAAGGCGTTGTGGTTGACGGCGGAATCGTCGACGGCGGTCAGGTCGAACCAGTCGCTGACCTGCTGGGTGCCGTCGGCGGAGACGTGGAGGGTCCTCGCGGAAACCTGTTGGGTGACCGATTGCGGATCCGGGGCGAAGAGTCGCCAGTTCTGCTCGAACAGCGGGTGGATCCAGGCATTGATCTGTTTGCGGTAGCGCTGCGACACTTCGTTCGCAGGGGCGACGTACAGAAACACCATGACCACGTGGACGAGAGCGACCGCCAGACACAGGGCCGCAGCGATCCTCACGGCCGCCCGCAGCGGGAGCGGCAGGTCCGAGAATCCCGGGGGCACGCCGGCTGCCCCGGCCGTAGGTCGCACGTGCGGCCCCTTGCCGGCGGCGGCCGTGTCGTGGGCCGGCCCGCGGCACGGGTCCTCGTCCACATCCTGTGGCCCAACGGTGCCAGGCGCGGTGCCGCGCCCAGTCGTTTCCATCTTCGTTGCTCCCCTCGCAGACAGGCTGCTGTGATCCTCGGGATGCCTGCCCGGCGCCGGCCCCGAACGGCACACGACGATCCGTGGGGGATTCGTCGTGTGCCGCTGGAGGTCACCTTCACCGAGCCGGCGACCGCCTCGCAGTCACCGTCACGGGCACGGGATCGGCGGACACGGGATCGGCGGGCAGTCGTCCCCGCCGGTCGTGCCGCCGGTGGTGCCACCCGTCGTGCCGCCGGTGGTCCCGCCGGTGGTGCCACCCGTCGTGCCGCCGGTGGTGCCACCCGTGGTCCCGCCGGTGGTCCCGCCGGTGGTGCCACCCGTGGTCCCGCCGGTGGTGCCACCCGTCGTGCCGCCGGTGGTGCCACCCGTCGTGCCGCCGGTGGTCCCGCCGGTCGTGCCGCCGGTGGTGCCACCCGTCGTGCCGCCGGTGGTCCCGCCGGTCGTGCCACCCGTCGTGCCGCCGGCGCACGTCTCACGGGTGATCGTGTTGGTGTCCAGCGTCACCGACCCGTTCCGGGCCAGGGCCCGACCGTCGATGGTCGTCCCCGTGGTCACGGTGATCGACGTGAGGGCCAGGATGTTGCCCACGAAGGTGGAGTTGGTGCCGAGCGTGGCGGAGCTTCCGATCTGCCAGAAGACATTGCAGGGTGCGGCGCCGTTGATCAGGTTCACCCGGCTGGCGGAAGCGGTCGTCAGGGTCGATCCGACCTGGAACACCCAGACGGCGTTCGGGTCGCCACCCGCGTCCAGGGTGAGCGTTCCGGTGAGCCCGATGGAGGAGGAGGCGTTGTAGACGCCCGGGACCAGCGTCAGGCCGCCGAGGTCTCCCGGCGAGGTGAGGCTGGCGTCCATGGCCTGGCTCGCGGCGTTGTTGTAGGCCACGGTCAGGTCGCTCTGGGCCTGCAGGGCGACCGCGTCCGCCGAGTGGATGGTGCCGTTCACCGTGCCGGGCGGAAATCCGCTGACGGCTGTCCCGGGGCTCACCCCGAGGTCTCCGGTGATCACGGAAGGACCGGTGTTGCTGACCGACTGACCGCCCAGGACCGCGAAGCTGCTCGCGGTGCCCAGGGAAATGGGTGAAGCGACAGCTTGTGCCCGTGCGGGCGTCAACGCCACGGCGGCACTGGTGATCAATGCCACCGCCGCGATCCAACCGGACAGCGTTCGCCAGTAAGGCGAACTGGAGAATTTCAATGTCATCTGATACCAATCTCTGGTGTGAAACACGTGACGGGCATTTGGCGCCCTGCACAATCGCGTCGAGAGGCTTCTGACTCGGAGGCGTCAGCAGGATCTCGCAGGTCCTGGAGGCTCTTTTCGGCGATCGCTTAGCAAGAGAGTGGAACGCAGGATTCCGGCGCTCAACGTCAGGACACGACCGACTCGGTTGACTTCAGTAGAACGGCAGATGCACAGGGAAATGTCATAAAAACATATTGGCGTAGCCGAATATCCTCGGCTGTCCGAGCCGGTGAGGACCCGGGTGCCGACGGCGGTAGCGGGCTGTGCCCGCACGGATGAGCCTTTCCTCGGCAGGGGTCTTCCGGTCTCACGGCGCGGTTGTCATTCACCCGATCTTGATGCGGCACCGTCGAACCCGCCGGTGCCGCCCTCGGGCCGCATCCCGCCACCCGGTGGTATTGGTGAAGGCCGGCGGGCGGGGCGCAGACTGGAAGTGCACCGGCAATCCGCCCGGGCGTGCCCGCGCCGCAGGGAGGCATGTGATGGCCCTGTTCCTCTTGGTCGTCATCGTGGCGATGGTGCTGGGCATCGTCGGCGTCGTGGTGCACGGGATGCTGTACCTGCTCGCCATCGGCGTCCTTCTCCTCGTCGCCGACGTGGTCTTCCTCGCCGTGCGCTCCGCACGCAGCCGGCGCGCCGTGCGGTGACATCGCGCCCCACCGCGGATGCCGACCCGCAAGCTCATCCCGATCCGCATCGTCGCCCACGAGCGGCTGCTGCGCCGGGAGCTGTTCGACGCCGACGCCGGCTACGGGTGGCGGCTCAGCCGGCGGAGCCGAGCAGGAAGCCGAGCCCGGCCACCGCCCCGGCGTAGGCCAGCACCAGCAGCAGGCTGCAGAAGACCAGCAGCCAGCCGGTGGCGATGCCGAGGAGGGCCAGACCGCGGTCGCGGCCGCCCAGGAGCTTGCCGCGGCGGCGGCCCAGGTGCCCGGCCGGGATGGCCACGACCCCGGACACGAACATGGCGAACGTGTAGTAGCCGCCGTACAGCAGCCAGAACACCGGCGTCGCGAAGACGGCGACGATCAGGCCGACACCGACGGCGGCCGACCAGGCGCTGACCCGGGCGGGCGTGTTGCCGGGCCCGGCCGGCGACACGGCTGCCGGCTGAGAACTGCTGGGCATGACGCGTTTCCCCTTCAAGATCGGTGAGCCACTCTACGAGGGCCGCCGCCCCGCTCCGCCGGGGGCCGCGAAGGACGTGCCTGACCTGGGCGTATGCCCGGCCGCGCCTGATGAGAGGATCACCGGGGCGGCGTCCGGCCGCCCCCGTACGGCGCCGCGCGGCCCGTACGGACGACGATCGGCACAGACGATCAGAACAGGCGATCGACAGAGACGATCAGCACACGGGGGCAGGGGCACAGGTGCGGGGGCGCGACACGGAGCGGGACCGGATCGGGCGGCTGCTGGCGGACGCCCGGCAGGGGACCGGCGGCGCGCTGCTGCTGCACGGCGAGGCCGGCATCGGCAAGACCGCCCTGCTCGACTGGGCCGCCGGGCAGGCCGACGGCGCGCGGGTGCTGAGCGTCGAGGGCATCGAGTCGGAGACGGAGCTCGCCTACGGCGGCCTGCACCAGTTGTTCCTGCCCGTCCTGGACCTCGTCGACGCCCTGCCGGGCCCGCAGGCCGCCGCCCTGCGGGCGGTCTTCGGGCTGACCGCCGACAGCGTCCGCGACGGCTTCACCGTCGGCCTCGCCGTCCTCACGCTGCTGTCGGAGGCCGCCGCCGACGGCCCGCTGCTCTGCCTGGTCGACGACGCCCAGTGGGTCGACCAGCCCTCGGTGGACATGCTGACCTTCGCCGCCCGCCGGCTCCGCGCGGAGGGCGTCGTGATGCTCTTCGCGGTCCGCGACGGGGCGCCGGGCGCCACCGTGAAGGGGATCCCCGGGCTGCTCGTCGAGGGGCTGGAACGCACCGCCGCCGCCGAACTGCTCCCGGGCCTGCCCCCGTACGTCGCGGACCGGGTGATCGAGGAGGCCGGCGGCAACCCGCTGGCCCTGATCGAGCTGTCGGCCTCGCTCACCCCCGCCCAGCGCGCCGGGCGGATGGGCCCGCTGGCGCTGCCCGAGACGGCCGCCGGGCGGCCGAGCCGCATCCAGGACGGATTCCTGGAGCAGATCCGGCGGCTGCCGGACGCCGCCCAGCTGGTGCTGCTGGTGGCCGCCGCCGACGACACCGGCAGCCTCGCCGTGGTGCTGCGGGCCGCCCGGGAGCTGGGCACGGCCGTGGAACACCTCGAACCCGCCGAACGGGCCGGGTTCGTGGTCCTGACCGGGGAACTGGTGCGCTTCCGGCACCCGCTGGTGCGCTACGCCGCCTACCGGAGCGCCCCGCTGGCCCGGCGGATCGCCGCGCACCGGGCGCTCGCCGAGGCCCTGGGCGCGGTGGGCCAGGCCCACCGGCGGGCCTGGCACCTGGCCGCCGCGTCGACCGGACCGGACGAGCGGGTCGCCGAGGAGCTGGAGCGGGTCGCCGAGTGGGCCGGCAACCGGCAGGCGATGGCGTCCGCGTCCGCCGCGTACGAACGCGCGGCCCAGCTCACCGCGGACCCGGACCGGCGGGCCCGCCGCCTGGTCCAGGCCGCGCAGAAGGCCGCCGACGCCGGCCAGGACGAACGGTGCGGCGCCCTGGCCGACCAGGTGCCGCTGCCGCTGGCGGACCCCGGGGTGGCGGCGAACTTCGCGCGCGCCCGGGCGGTGGTCGAACTCGGCTACCGCAGCCCGGAACGGGCCGCCCGGATCCTGCTCGACAGCGCCGACCGGACGGGTGCCGCCGGTTCGACCGGCGTAGCCGCGGCGGGTGCGAGCCCGGCCGGCGCCGACCCGACGGACGCCGCCCCGGCCGCTGCCGCGCCGCCGGACACCACGGCCTCCCTGCTGACCGACGCCGTCCACGCGGCCTGGTCCGGCGGGAACGCCGCGCTGATCGAGGAGATCGCCTCCCGCGCCCCCGACCTGCCCGTCCTGGCCGTGCCCGCCCGGCTGTTCGGCGGGGACGTGCCCGGCGCGCTCGACGCGCTGCGGCGGCTCGTGGCGAGCAGCCGGGACGACGGCACCGGCGTGATGGACCGGCTGATGACCGGGATCTACTGCCGGCTGACGGGGGACCACCAGGCCGCGCGACAGGCCGCCGCCGCAGCGGTCGCCCACTGCCGGGAGCAGGGCGTCAGCGGCTGGCTGCCCACCACGCTGGACCTGCTGGTCCGTACGGAGCTGGCGCTCGGCCACCACGACGAGGCGACGGCCCGGGGCACCGAGGCGCTCGGGCTGGCCGAGTACTACGACCTCGCCCACCGGGCCGCCCACCTGCGCGCCGCCCTGGCCACGGCGGCGGCCGTCCGGGGCGAGGAGGAGCAGGTCCGGGCGCTGACCGACGAGGCCCTGGCCTACGCCCGGCCGCGCGGCGTCGGCCGGGCCACGGCGGACGCCCTGTGGGCGCTGGGCCTGCTCGAACTCGGCCTGGGCCGGGCGGAAGCGGCCCTGGAACAGCTGGAGGCGGCCCGGCGCGAGGTGGCCCATCCGCTGCTCTCGCTGCCCCTGCTGCCGGACCTGGTCGAGGCGGCCGTCCGGGCCGGCCGCCCGGAGCGGGCGGCGGACGCCGCCCGGCAGCTCGACGAGTGGGCCACCGCACTGGGACGGCCCGCGCTCGGCGCCCTGGCCGCCCGCTGCCGGGCGCTGACCGGCCCCGACAGCGCGGCCGAGGAGCACTTCACCGAGGCCCGGGCCCTGCACGAGGGCGGCAGCGCGTTCGACCGGGCCCGCACCGCACTGCTGCACGGGGAGTGGCTGCGCCGCCTGCGCCGCCAGATCGACGCCCGGGAGCGGCTGCGCGCCGCCCGGGAGGACTTCGAACGGCTCGGCGCCCGGCCCTGGGCCGACCGGGCCAGGGCGGAGCTGGGCGCCGCCGGGGGAGAGACCGTGCTGACCACCCGCCAGGACGGGCCGATCAGCCTGCTCAGCCCGCAGGAGCGCGAGGTGGTCCGGCTGGCCGCGGCCGGGGCGAGCAACCGGGAGATCGCCGCGCAGCTGTTCCTCAGCCCCCGTACGGTCGGGCACCACCTGTACCGGGCCTTCCCCAAGCTGGGCGTCGGCTCCCGCACCGAACTGGCCGCTCTGCTGGCGTCCTGAGGCGGGAGCCGACTCCGTGCCGCCGCTTCCGGTCTCACGAGGCGCCTCCGGCCTCACTGCGCAGGCGCCGACTCCGGCACCGACCAGACCAGCCGGGTCTGGGCGACCCGGTAGCCGGCCCGGGCGAAGGCGGCCGCCATCGGCGCGTTGTCGGTGTCCGTGGTGGCCGTGATCAGCTCGGCCCCCGCCTCCACCTGCACCCGGGTGATCTCGGCCAGCACGTCGTCCACGTACCCCTGGCCGCGCAGCTCGGGGACCACGCCGAGGTAGCCGACGTTGCGGTTGTACGGCGTCGCCGACGGCAGCGCCAGCCCGGCGACCGCGCCGTCGGGGGTGCGGGCCAGCCGCCACCACGAGCGCTCCCCGGGGCAGCCGAGGTAGAAGTCGACCTCCTCCTGGGCGGCTGCCTCGGCCCCCATCAGCGCGACGTTGCGGCGGGTCTCGGCGTCCAGGCTGCCGACCGCGATCCGGCGGAACACGTCGAGGAACTCCTCGTCCGTGCCCTCGGTGAAGACCAGCCGTCCGCTGCCGGCGGGCAGCCCGGCCTCCGGGGTCCACTCCAGGCGCAGCCGTTCCACCACGTCGGTGAGCCCGGCGGCCAGCGCGGCGGCGCGGCGCCAGTCGGCGGCCGCGACCACGGCCGGGTCCTCGCGCCAGCCCGTCGGCAGCGTCAGGTTGTAGAGCGGGGGCTTGGCCGCGCCCTGCTCGGCGAAGGCCCGCAGGCCGGCGCCGATCAGCTCGGCCCCGACCGCAGCCCGGTCGGCGACCGACGGGTCGACGTACAGGCAGTCCAGGGCGACGGGGTGTTCGCTGCCCGCCTGCCCCCACCACAGGGCGCGGGCCACCACCCGGCCGTCCTGCTCGGCGATCCAGGTCCACTCCGGGCGGTACATGCCCTCCCCGAGCTCCTCCAGGTAGCGGTCGGCGTCGATCCAGCCGACCGGCTCGTCCACCGTCACGGCGGTGACCCGGTCGAGGTCGGCTTCGGTGGTGGGGCGGAACAGCATCCGGGACTCCTTGGTGTACGTGGTGACGGTGGCGCCGGAGGTGAAGACCCGGGAGTCGGTCAGCGTGAACCCGGTGGGGAGGAAGGGCGCCCGGAACAGCGGGATGCCGGAGCCGGCCACCACCGGGTAGCGCTTGACGACCAGTTCGTCGATCTCGCCGAGCAGCTGACCGGCGAGGTCCGCCCCGCCGCACAGCCAGATGCCCGCGCCGTCCTGCCGCTTGAGGCCGCGGACGAACGCCACCGGGTCGCCGGAGACGATCTCCACCGCCGGGTCCAGCGGGGCCAGGGTGCGGGAGAAGACGTACTGGGCGAGGTGAGGGTAGGGGCTGGTGACGCCGGCCGCGAGGCCGTGCCCGTAGGTGCCGCGGCCCATCAGCACCGTGTCGAACCGCTTGTTGGCGACGCCGTCCAGGCCCAGCGGCCCGCGGCCGTGGGCCGGAAAGGTCTCGGGGTACTCGGTCACCAGCGCGGCGGCGAGATCGCCCTCGAAGGGGAAGAAGTCGAACTGGCCGTCGGGGCCCGCGATGAAGCCGTCGAGGGTGGTGCCGACGTAGTAGGTGAGCTGGCGCAAAGTCCTGCTTTCGTTCTGCTGCGGGGTGACGTCACCGACGCTACGGCGACGGCCGTACACCGGGCATCGGTCACCCCGACGTAATGCGGCCGGTTGTGACTGCGACCGATAGTTTGCGAGCGGCGGTCCGGGGCTCGGTCGAGTCACGGTGAGTAGTGGTCATGTGCGGTCTCTGGCAGCGCTGAGGTATGTGACCGTGGTGCTGTGGACGGGTGGGTTCTTCGGCTGGGGCCTTGATCGGGTCCGATGTGTGCGGCGTGGGCGACCTGTTGGTGGCGTACGCGGGTGATGCCGCGGACCGGGATCGTCTTCGGCTGGCGGATGGCTGGCTGCGTCGCTGGGTCGGTACGTGGCTGGTCGGCGAGACGGAGGTCTCGTGGCCGTTGGGGGACATGGCGTCGGCTCCGGTGTCGGCGGCACGGCCGGTGCGGAGGTTCACGTGGCGGTCTCGGCAAGGGCACCGGCCGGGGCTGCAGTTCATGGTCTCCACGGGGCGGCACCACGGTTTCGAGTCGCTGGAGGAACAGCGCCTGCTGCTCGCGCTGGACTTCGTCGGCGTCCTGGAGGTCCTGCCGCAGCCGTTCGAGCTGGACTTCGAGCACCTGGGGGGACGGTCGCGCCATGTCCCGGACTTCCTGGTGGTGATGCCGGGCGGCAGGATCTGGCTCTTCGACGTCCGCCCGGAGCGGCTGATCAAGCCGGAGGACCGGCTGAAGTTCGCCGCTGCCCGAGAGGCGGCGGCGGCCTGTGGCTGGGGCTATTCGGTGGTGGCCGGCTGGCGGGAGCACGTGTTGACCGGCTTGGACCACCTGTCGTCCCAGCGTCGTCCGTTGCCGGACCGGCTCGGTCTGGAGGGAGAGTTGCTGAGGGCGGCGCCGCTGCGGTTCGGTGAGCTGGTGGCGGCGACCAGGTTGCCGGCCGTCGCCCGCGCGCACGCGACGCATTTGCTCTGGCACCGGCGGCTGGGCGTCGATCTGGGCCGGCCGCTGGGCATACTTCGTTGGTCTGGCCCACCCGCGTCGGCGGCTTGTGATGCGGTCGTTCGACTTGGCGGTGGCGCGAGGGGACCGCGTCCCTGGCCAGGCCCGGCGAGCCGCGGCCTGACTATGATCCCGCGACCACGACGCTGACCGAGCGCCGGCGGGCCAAGGTTGCCGAGTTGAAGGCCCTGCCCGCCGGCGAGGCGGCGGTGCTGGGACTTATCGGGCTGGGACTGCGCACGCTCCAGGGCCTGTCCACGGTCGCGCCGCAGGATCTGCCGGCGGCCTGCGCGGACGGCCGGTGGACCCGGCGGCGCGGTCCGCGCCGCAGCATCACCCCGGAGATCCGCGAGGCGGTCTTCGCGGTCCGCAAGGAGTGCGAGGGCCGTTCGCGGATCAGCATGAGCGCAAAGCACCGTCTGCTGCACCAGTACGTCGCGGAGCGGTTTTCCGACTTCCCGACCGAGAAGGTCCCCTGCCGGGACACGCTGGCAGCGGTCTGGGAGGAGTGGTTCGGTCCGCAGGACGGCCGGCAGCGCTACCTGCGGTCGGCCGCGGCGGCCAAGGAGGCGGGCGTCCAGGGCCGGGTGGTGGTCCACCGGCCGGGTCAGGTGCTGGCGCTGGACTCCACTCCGCTGCCGGTCATGCTGCGCGAGTCGGTGTTCGGGGAGCCGGTGAGCGCGACGCTGACGCTCGGCCTGGACCTGTTCACGCACTCGGTGCCTGCGTTCCGGCTGACCCCGCAGGCGGATCAGTCGGTCGACGTCGCCATGCTCCTGCGGGACGTGATGCTGCCGCTGCCGATGCGTCCGGGCTGGGGCGAGGAGATGGCCTGGCCCTACCCCGGCGTCCCCGCCGAGATCGTGGCCGAGTTCGCCGGGCACGAGGTCGCCGCCCTGCCGTTCTTCACCCCGGAGACGGTCACCACCGACCACGGTGGCCCCTACAAGAGCCATGAACTGGTGGCGGCGGAGCGGGAGCTGGGCTGCAACGTCCTGCCTGCCCGGGCTCTGCGTCCGACCGACAAGTTCGCCGTCGAGCGTGCGTTCTCCGCGTTCAAGACGCTGCTGTTCGAGCACCTGCTCGGGTTCACCGGGACGGATGTCGCCGACCGCGGAAGCGATCTGGAGGCGGACGCGGTGCTGACGTTCTCCCAGATGGAACACCTGATTGCCACCTGGATCGTCCGGGTCTGGCAGGCCAGGGAATTGGGCGAGTACGCCCCGGCCTGGGGGCCGGGCGAGCGGCACAGCCCGAACTCGCTGTTCGCGGCGGCGATGCAGCAGGGCGGCTTCTCGCTGCGGATCCCCGAGCCGGAGCTCTACTACCGGCTGCTTCGCCGGCACTACGTCAAGATCCACCCGCGTCGCGGGGTGAAGATCCTCGGCCTTTGGTATCACGTCGACCAGCCGCGTTACCTTCTGCCGTCGGAGCGCGGCGGCCGGCACGCGGGCAAGTGGGTGGTCTCCAGCGACCGGCGCGACCGACGCACCGTGTTCTTCCAGGACCCCGACGACCACCAGGTCTGGCACACGCTGCGTTGGAACGGGCTGCCGTCCGAGGGCGAGGTCCCGGCGTTCTCCGACAAGACCGCGGCCGACCTGCTCGCAGAGGTCCGGCGGGCCGGGCTGGCCCCGCGCTCGGACGCCGAGCTGCTGCCGGTCCTGCTGGGGCTGCTGGGCTCGGTCACCCCGGTCGCGGCCTGGCCGAGCCAGGCCGGGAAGAAGGACCGGGCAGCCCGCTCGCGCGAGCACACGCGGGCCCAGGCGGCGGCCGCCGACCGGCCCAAGCCCGACGCCGTCCCGGCGCCTGCGGCGATGCCGCAGCCGTGGGAGCGGCACGCCAGGACCGTCCGGGCGGCGGTCGACGCCGACCGCCGCCGCCGGCGCGAGAGCGCGAAGCCGGCCGCGCTGACGGCACCGCCGCTGCTGGAGGAGTCCTTGCGCGGCAACCTGTTCCTCCTTCCCGCCCACGCCCCGGTCGGCCAGGCCGACGACGAACCCCTGGAGAACACGTGACGGCATCCGGATCAGGCGATCCGCAGGACCAGTGGCCGTCGCGGGAACGGCTCGCCGAGCTCGTGCTGCGGCCCACGCTGCACCGCGACACCTTCGAGGGCTGGCAGCACTACCGGCTCACCCGCGGTCAGTTGCTGCCCCCGCCGCAGCTGACTCCGAAGCAGTGGGCGGTGCTGCCCGTCGACCGCCGGTTCGACTACGACATGTTCCGCCGGCTGACGAACGTGAACCTGCCGCTGCAGCAGACCCCGATGGCGACGAAGGTGACCCGGCTGATCAAGCGGCGGCTGCACGGCAACGCGCTCAAGATGGACGATCCGACACTGGCCGGGGTGATGGTCAGCGGCTTCGGCCACTATGGCAAGACCGCCCCATTGCCTGGCCGGGGACGGCTCGGCCGTCCAACAACGGCACGGCGGGTCCTGGCGCCGTCGCTGGCGACTGGCAACCAGCTTCGCCTGCGTCAAGCACCGCGTGTTTCTGGAACACGAGTGCCCCGGTTGCCACCGGCCGTCCGGCCTCACGCTCAACGGGGGTTGGCCCGGCTCCCTCCTGCTGATCGGCAACCCCGGGCTGGAAGGTCTCCATCCGGCCGCCTGCCGCAGCGACGCCGAGCGCGGACGGCCCGGCGTGATCTGCGGCCACCGACTCGACCAGCCCGCCAACGCGCCCCTGCGGCCCCTACCACAGAACCTCGCGGATCTGCAGTCCCGCCTCGACCACCTCTTCGACGAGGAAACCGCACCGGAAGACGCCTTCGCGACCTTTGCCGACCTCCAGACGATCACCGCACTCGTCCTCGCGACCTGGCCCGCGATGGCGGAGATGGTCACCACCGACCAGAAAGCCGCCGTCGACGAGCACCTGACCGCCCAGGAGAAGCGACTGCCCGGCTTCGTCGCCCAGAGCGCGCCGCGCGACGACGGCGTCTTCTGGACCTACCTGCCGCGCTCGTCCATCGGCGCCGCCACTGTCCTGTCCGTCGCCGACCGGCTGCTGAGCCTGCCCGACGGGGAACTCGGGCAGGAACTCGGACGGCTCGCCCCCCGATGCCCTGAACGCGACAACAAGCGGTGGGGAGCCATTTGGAAGCTCCTGGACAAGGACACCACACTCGCGCGCCGCGCAGTCGTCCAGCAACCCCTGCGCAAGCGCCCCCGCCCGCGCACCCCCTCCACAGCCTGGTCGCGTCGCCAGATCATCCCCTCGCTCCTCGCCCTCAAGATCGAACACCGCCACGGTTTCGCCCCCGAGAACATCCCCCAGGAACTACCCGACCAGTGGTTCCGGATCTTCTGGACGGACGCGGACTGCCCGTTGCCACCGCACTCGCGTAGGTTCCGGCGCACGGCCGCGATCCTGCTCGTCCAGATCGCCGAAGACATGAACGCCCAACAGGCAGCCGAGTACCTCGGCTTCCCGCCCGGCACCAACTTGCTGGCCACTCCGGCCCAGCAGCCGGCCCCCGCCAGCTCTGACGAACGCACGGACGACCTTCACGAAAGCCTTTACCGGCTCGCCGACCACCTCGCCGCCATCCCCGCGGCCGACCATGTCGACTACCGGCGTCGCCGCCGACAATACGAGTCTTGGCACCTCGGCGACGACGCGTTCGCCGAGCTCGTCGAGCGCTTTGTCGCGGTCAACAAACGAAAGCCGGCAGCCCCAGCAGACCAACTGCACGAGGCCCTCTCCGCACTCATCTGGTCACAGGTCACAGGCAGCGAGCCCTGCCTCGCCCCCTGCTTCCGCCTGCCCTTCGCCGCACCGGGCCGCAGCACGACCAGAAGCGATCCGGCCATCCATCTCGCCAACCGGCTCCGACGAGACAAACCCCGCTAGCCCTACTCCGTCCTCCTGCCGCTGCTTGCCGAGCACGCCGCCGACCTACTTCGGTCTTGAGTGGTAGCAGCGCAACGGCCTCGAACGCCCGTACGCCTTTCGGTGGGGGTGAGTCGTGCCTTCCGCAGGTCGGTCGAGGGGAGCGTGAGCTTGGTCCCGGGCCCGTGTGTGGCTCGAGGCCGAGCAGAGCCGGATCAGGTCGTACGGCGTCGGATCCAGAAGAAGCAGAAGCCCGCGAGCGCCGCAGTCATGGCGGTATAGAGCGCTGCCTCGATCAGCTGGAAGGGCCAGTAGCGAGTGTTCGGCTGGTAGGTGGCGGTCACGTGGAGGTCCTGTCTGGCCAGGCAGGTGATCGTACCGTCGAACTGGCCTGGCATCAGGCAGGTGTTGATCTTCTCAGCGCTTGGCGGTTGTCCGGCCGAGCCGAGCGCGTGGCCGGCGGAGATGACCCAGGCATCCGGGAGGGAGATTCCGTCGATCACGAGCGACGAGCCGTTTTGGATGATGCCGTCGGCGTGGCTCAGTGTCGTTGCATCGAGCCGGATATCCGCGGTGCGCGCTGGGAGGTAGTTCGGCCGAAGGGCGGTCGGCACGGTGAACTGCACGGCCGCGAACAGGGCCAGGGTCAGGCCCATGGCGGCGACTGGTCGGCGCAGCAGCACACCGGTGGCGGTTCCCAGGGTGAAGGCGAAGGCCGCATAGGAGAGCGGAACGATGCCGCGTGCGCCGAAGACCAGCGCGGAGAACCTGGCGGCCTTGACCGTGTCGTACTGGCTCGCGCCCCAGGACATCGGCAGATCGAGCAGTCCTGTCAGGGTCACCGCGCCGAGGCCGATGGTCAGCAGCTTCACCGTCAGCCACCGGCTTCGGGTGACGCTCTGGTGCCAGGCCAGCCGGTGCGTTCCGGCTGCCAGCTCCCCGCTGATCAATGGTGCTCCCCAGAAGGCACCGAGCAGGCCAGGGACGGTCATCAGGGCCAGATCCGTGAGCATGACGACAGTGGAGTACTTGTCCGCGAAGCCCGAGACGAGGCCGGGCGCGCAGCCTGTGGCGATGCACCCCGCCAGGCTGCGGTCGTAGTCATTGTGGATGTTCAGTCCGAGTACCAGCAGGTAGATCGCGGCTGCGGCAAGAGCGATCGCGCCGGCGATCGCCTGCGTACGGAACTGACGCCAGGTCACCCAGATCATCGGAGGCCCTCCAGGTCATGCGAGTTGTGCGTCTGCCGGTCGCGGTCCAGGTAGGCGAGGACCAGGTCTTCGAGGTCGGGGCGCTCGGCCTGCCAGTTCCCCTCCGGCAGTGGCTCGGTGGTCCTGACGAGGAATGCGCTCTGGTGGTCGGTGTGGTCCTCCTGCACGACCGACAGGTGTGGGGGGAGCGCGGACGCTGCACGGCGTGGACCGACGATGCGGTAGTGCTCGGCGATCAGGTCCTCGCAGGGCCCGGCCAACCGCACCCGGGCTCCGGAGATCAGGAGCAGGTAGTCGCAGACCCGTTCGAGGTCGGCGATCACGTGGGAGGACAGGACGATGGTCCTTCCCTCCCGCTCTGCGGCGAACTCCGTCAGGCCGTGCAGGAAGGAGCGCCGTGCCAGCGGGTCGAGGGCGGCCACCGGCTCGTCCAGCAGCAGCAGTTCGGGCTGCTTCGCGGCCGCGAGGGCCAGTGCCAGTTGCGCGCGCTGGCCGCCGGACAGCCTGCCAGCCTTCTGTTGAGGATCGAGGCCGAGCCGTTCGATCCGACGGTGCGCGGCCTCGTGGTCCCAGGCAGGGTTCATCCGAGCGCCGAAGCGCAGGTGGTCGGCGACCGACAAGCCGGCGTACACCGGGGTGTCCTGGGCGACGAATCCGACCCTGGCCAGTTGTCCGGGGCCAGTCCCCGGCTGGTGGCCGAGAACACGGATGCTTCCGGTGGTGGGGGTCAGCTGGCCGCAGGCCAGGTTCAGCAGTGTGGACTTTCCGGCCCCGTTCGGGCCGACCAGCCCCACCACCCGTCCTGCCGGGATCGACAGCGTGCACTCTTCCAGGGCCCACCGGCCCCGATACCTCTTGCCCAGCCCGTGGGCCTCGATGACGGCGGTCATGGTTCTCCTCTGATCGCGGGTAGCCGCGAGCGATCCGCTACGGTGTGCTGCGGCGACGGCTTCCACCGTGCCGTTGAATAGAGGGGGCGGCGTCGGGCCCGAGGACAGACCTCGACGTGGCCGACTGGCCTCAGGTACACCTCGCCGCATCAGCCCACAGACCGACGCGGGGCCCCTGACCCGGCAGCTACATTGCGATCATGGAATCGCTTCAACCGCCCCTGCTCAAGCGCCTGAGCACGACGCACTGGGCTGTGATCGACTGTGCTGCCGCGGTGCTGGTGATGGCCGGTTCCACCCTGCTCTGGCAGGGGACGGCCCACGCGGACGGGCCGAAGCTCGCTGACCTTCTCATCGCCGTGCTCTCGCTGCTGGCGGTAGCCTTCCGCCGGCGCTGGCCGCTTGCCGCGCTCGCGGGGGTTGTGACCGTCGGAACCGTCGCTACGTTCGTGCGTGGGGGGCCGGTGCCGCTGGTGGCGGTCGCCTTCGCGATGTACGTGATCCCTCAACGGTCACGACGACGTGAGGCGCTCCGGGTGCTCGCCGCCACCTTGCTGGTGATGGTGCCGACCGCCGGGCTCACCGGGTTCCTGCAATTGCCGTACGGTCCGCCCACTCGACACAGCGCCGCGCTGCTCGTCGAGAGCGCGCTGCTCGTCACGGTGGCGTGGACGATCGGCTACGCGGTGCAGCAGCAGAGGCTCTACACCGACAGCCTGCACGCGCAGGCGGAGCAACGGGCGCAGGAGCAGCTGGCCGAGGCCCGTCGCGCGGCCGGTGAGGAACGCCTGCGGATAGCGAGGGAGTTACACGATGTGGTGGCGCACACGATGAGTGTGATCGCGGTGCAGGCGGGGGTCGCGAACCATGTCGCCGCCGAGCGTCCGGACGAAGCGCGGCGCGCGCTGTCGTCTATCGAGGAGACCAGTCGCGGGGCACTGCGGGAGATGCGGGCGATGCTCGGGATTCTCAGGGGCGAGGAGAACAGCGGGCAGCCGAGCCAAGGCGGTGCCGGGACGGCCCCCGCACCGGGGCTGGCGGATCTGGGTGCCCTGGTGGAGCGGACTGCGGAGGCGGGCGTTCGGGTGGATCTGGAGGTCTGCGGCGAGCGGCCGGAGCTGTCTGCCGGCCTGGAGCTGGCCGCCTTCCGGGTCGTTCAGGAGGCGGTCACCAATGTGATCAAGCACGCGGCAGTGGAGCGGTGCCGGGTGGCCGTCATGTACCACCCTGATGCGGTGACGGTGGAGATCACGGACGACGGCGTCGGTGACGGATGGGACGCCGGGAAGGGCATCGGCTGGCCGGTGGCCAGCCACGGCATTGTCGGCATGCGTGAGCGGGTCGGCATGTACGGCGGCGCATTCAGGGCCGGGCCAAGGCCAGGAGGCGGCTTCCAGGTCACCGCCCGATTCCCGGCCACCACGACCGGGGTCTCGCTGTGATCCGCGTACTGGTCGCCGACGACCAGGCACTGGTCCGTGGCAGCTTCCGTCTCCTCGTGGACACCGCACCCGACCTGACCGCCGTCGGCGAGGCCGAGTCGGGCGAGGAGACTGTCGACCTCGCCAGGCGAGAGAGGCCCGACGTCATCCTGATGGACATCAGGATGCCGGGCCTGGACGGCATCGAGGCGACCCGGCGGATCACTGCAGACCCGGCGACCTCGGGTGTCAGAGTGCTGATCCTGACGACCTTCGACATCGACGAGTACGTCTTCGCAGCCCTCCACGCAGGCGCGAGCGGCTTCCTGCTCAAGGACACCCGGCCGGCCGACCTGCTGGCCGCAATCCGTGTCATCGCGGCGGGCGACGCTCTGCTCGCCCCGGGCGTCACCCGCCGCCTCATCGAGGAATTCACCCGCCTCCCCGAAGCCTCCAGCCGGCCCTCCCCCGCGCTGGTGGAGATAACCGATCGGGAGCGGGAGGTTCTGACCCTGGTCGGTCTCGGCCTGTCGAACACCGAGATCGCCACCCACCTGCACGTCAGCCTGTCCACCGCCAAGACCCACGTCGGACGCCTGCTCATGAAACTCGGCGCCCGCGACCGGGCCCAACTCGTCATCGCCGCCTACGACGCCCGCCTGGTCCGCCCGGCATCCGCCACTGAAACACATCGCACCAGAGCTGACTGAGCCCGTAGCCCACTCTCGCGTGGTCGGACAGCGCTACCGACCCCTCGGCGTACGGCCACGCTGCCCGTGCAGCATTGTCCGCAGCTGGCGGTCGGCCTGCGGCATGATCAATCTCGACCCTATTGGCTGCCCCGCCACTACTTGCCCCGTATGTGCAACCTGCCAACAGCTTGATCCGTCACCGACTGTCACTATGGCTGGACGCCACTTCGCAAAGTAACGCCTGCAACGGCTCGCAAACTACAAGTCGCAACCCCAGGTCGCAGAACGCGCACTCGCAAACTACCCGTTGAAGTCACACCGGTCACCGGCCACCGGCCCGCCGGTCATGGGCGCCCGCGACCTGCTCACCGCCCGGGTAGCCGTCGACCGGCTTGTCGGAGCGATCTGTCGGTTATCTGGCGATACCGCCGCTGAGCTGGGAATTCTCGCTGGCAGCCGAGGTCGCGGATCCCCTAGAGTCGGCGCGCCCGTCCCGGTCGGGGTGGTGGCGTACCGGCGTGCGTGGTCGAGCACGCGTGGCGATTCCAGGAGTTGACGGTCTGATGGTGTGTGTGGCGTGCGGGGCACGCCCGGTGGGGACGGACAGCGGCCGCTGCTTCGGCTGCGCGGAAGCGGCTCCCGGATGGGCGGCGGCGCTGCGCCCGGCGAACGGCCTTGCCGCGGCGGTCTACGTCCTGCTGGGGTTGAACGCCGTCCTGGCGGCCGTGGTGGTCGCGGTCGACGTCTGGTCGGACGTGCTCCTGGGCCGGGTGCTGGACGGGTCGGACGACGTCGGCCTCGACGACTTCGACGCCGTGAAAGCCGTGGCGGACACGGTGAACGGGATATTCCTCCCGCTGGCGCTCGCCACCGCCGTGGTGTTCATCGTCTGGTTCTACCGGATCCGCGAGAACGCCGACCTGCTGACGCCGAACGGGCACCGCCACGGACGCGGCTGGACCATCGGGGCCTGGTTCACCCCCGTCGTCCTGCTCTGGTTCCCCTGGCAGCTGATGGTGGACTGCTGGCGGGCGAGCGCGCCGCTGGACGCCGAGGGACGGCGACGCACGCCGTCGGAGAAGGTGCTCGCCCTGTGGTGGTCCACCTGGATCGGCTCGATCGTCGTCGGCCGGATCGCGAGCACCATGGTGCGCCACGTCGACCTGACGGTCATCGACAACCTGGAGAGCCTGCGCGACACCATCCGGGTCGAGGCCGCCGGATCGGCGCTGCGCCTGGTGGCGGCGGTGGCGGCGATCCAGGTGGTCAACCGGCTGACCGCCATGCAGCAGGCACGCCGGGCCGACATCAACCCGCTCGCCGCCAGAGCCGCCCAGGAAGCCCGGGCCCGGGCCCAGGCGTCCCCTCCGGCCGCCACGCCGGCGCCCGCCGACGCTACGCCGGGGGCCCAGTCTCCCGCCTGACGATGGGCGCCCGGCCGAGGAACGAATTCCTCGGCCGGGCCCGGAGGAAACCCCGGACGGTCCCCGCGGGCTGTTGTCAGGCGTGGGCGTGGGGGACGGGTTCGCCGGTGAGGGCGTCGGTCAGGGCCCGGGTACCGAGCGGCCGGCGCAGGACGGCCTTGAGCCCGGCGACGCCGCCGTCCTCGCACCCGATGTCCGGGCCCGAGGCGTCGCGGCGTTCGAGGAGCAGTGCGACCTGCTCGTCGCTCTCGCGAACGACCAGGTCGGGCTTGTAGTCGCAGCCGCTCCAGGAGACCTCCATCGTGATCGTGCGGTCGTCCGCCGCCACGGCGGTGTTCCGCGTGGACGGGTCGGCGAGCGCGATGCGGCGCAGGACCGAAGCGTCCCGCCGCTTGTACGGGAGCGGATAGTCGGATTCACCGCCCCACACCGCGTAGCACGTCGCCACCCCGACCCCGATCAAGCCCACCACGCCCATCCAGCGCTTGTCCCGCGCCGTCAGTTCCACGTCCCCGGCCTCCCCTTGTCGCGGATCAGGGTAGGGCCTGCCCGGCCAGGAGGTCGGTGGCGCGGGGGGTCAGCTGGTACCGCTCAGGGCGGAGCCTGCCCGGATGGGCCACCGACCGTCGGCCTGCCTCTGCCGCCCGTGTCGGAAGTGTCGGGTCAACGTCGGGTCAACGTCGTGGTCGGCCGGTGCGTCCTGCCGTGACGATGGACACCGGGCGGGCCGGAGCGTCCGAGCGCCGCTCCGGGGCCCGCTCACGGCACCCCCGGTCCTCACGATCATCCGTCTGACACCAGGAGACCCCCGTGATCAGGAAGCACACCGCCGTCCGCCTCGCCGCTGTCATCGCCGTCACCACCGCCGGCCTGGGCCTCAGCACCGGGATGGCGGTGGCCGACACCACCTACCCGGCCAACGTCCCCGGCTGTGCCGGCGGCATGGTGGTCTCGTTCTACAGCGGGCACGACCACGTGCGGGGCTACGCGACCTCCACCATGGGTGACTCCTGCAGCGTGGTCCTCCAGCAGTCGAACGGCAACAGCTCGAGCAACTGGACCAACATCCTCCACGACACGGCCTGGACCGACACCCTGCTGGACGCCGGGATCACCTCGCACGTCGTCGTGTGCAACGGGGACACCGGCCGCTGCGCCACCAGCGCCTCGTACTGACGGACGCCGCCGGTCCGCCGTGGTCCCGCCCCAGGGCTGGACCACGGCGGGACGACCGGTGCCGCCCGGCGCCCGCTACCCGAGGGTGAGCATCGCCTCGGCGACCTCGCCGACCGCCGTGGCGGGGATCGCGGTGGCGCCCTCCTCGAGGACGAGCAGCCGGGCCCCGGGGATCTCGCGGGCCATGGCCTCGCCGTTGCCGACGGGGAAGAAGCGGTCGCGGCGGCCGTGGACGACGAGGGCGGGGACGCCGATCCCGGGCAGGCGCTCGCGCCAGCGGGGCGCGCAGTCGAGCCGGGAGAACACCAGGCCCAGCTGGTTGGCCAGCTGGACCGGGGGCGCGGTGCCGGGGGTGCGGTCCCAGACGCGCCCGGCGACGGCGCGCGCGGCGGCGGGGTCGTCGCCGAGGATCTCCGCGCCGGCTGCGGCGAACTCCGCGACCGCCGCGCGGTCGGCCCAGTCGGGCAGCGGACGCGCGAACAGCCGGCCCATCGTCGCCGGGTCGTGGTCGGGGAGGTCGTCGTCGGGCGGGCCGGGGGCGATCGCGCGGGTGCCGACCAGGGTGAGCGCGGAGAACGCGCCCGGATGGTCGAGCGCGGCCACCTGGGCGACCATCCCGCCGACGCCGATCCCCGCGAGGTGCGCGGGCCCGCGGCCGAGCGCGCCGGCCAGGGCCGCCGCGTCGGCGGCGAGGCCGCGCAGGGTGTAGGCGGGCGCCTGCGGATCCGCCGTCGTCGACTCCCCGCTGTCGCGCAGGTCGTAGCGCACCACGCGGCGCCCGCCGGCGGCGAGGCGTTCGCAGAGCGCGTCGGGCCAGGAGAGCATCGTCGTCCCGCCCGCGAGCAGGACCAGCGGCGCGTCGTCGTCGCCGAACGACTCGATGCCCAGGGCGGTCCCGTCGACGTCGACCGTGGTCATCGGGATCACCGGCCGTCGTCGGGCCCGAGACCGCGGTCGGGCGCGCTCATGTCGCCCGTCCTCGGTGTGCCGTCGGCGAGGGCGTAGCGCAGGTACACGGTGCCCTGCGAACCGGCTGCCGGCGGTTCGAGGAGCGTGAGGTTCGTGGGCACCGCGCCGCCCTCGAACACCTTCTTCCCGACGCCGAGCACGATCGGGTGCACCCAGAGGTCGAGGCGGTCGAAGAGCTTCTCCCGCAAGAGGCTCTGCACCAGGTCCAGGCTCCCGACGACCTTCACGTTCTCGTGCCGGTCGCGGATCCCGCGCACCGCCTCGGCCAGGTCCGGGCCGAGCTGGGTGGACCCGGCCCACGGGAGCTCGGGCGTGCCGCGGGAGGCCACGTATTTCGGGACGCGGTTGAAGAGCTCGGCGATCTCGCCCTCCTTCTGGTGCGGCCAGTAGGAGGCGAAGATGTCGTACGTCCGCCGGCCGAGCAGGAGGGCGTCCGTGCCCTCGTACGCGGCGAGGATCTGCGCCCCGGTGGTCTCGTTCAGCAGGGGCGCCTGCCAGCCGCCGTACGGGAACCCCACCGGGTCCTCGTCGGGCCCGCCGGGTGCCTGCCCGACGAGGTCGAGGGTCGCGAACATCTCGATCTGGATGAGTCCCATGTCTGTACTCCCGATGAATCGGTCGTCCCGGCGTTCCGGGCACGCCGGTCGTTCTGGTCGTTCCGGTCGAGATGTAGACCTCCCGGCGCCGGAAAACTCATCGCCACGCCGACACCCGGTTTTCCGCGACCGGGGGCCGCCCGCCTCGGCTCAGGTGAGGGCGATGACCAGCAGGACGGCCGCGAGCAGGAGGACGACCGTCAGCGCCGGGGCACCGGGGCGCCCGCCGGGTTCGGAGGTGACGGCGATCCACGAGACGAGGGGGACCGCCAGCGAGAGGGCGATCGCCAGCCACGTCACGGTACCCATGGGAACCCCGGCGACCTCGGCCCCGAAGACGGTCGTGAACATCACCGCCAGCCAGGCCGTCGCCGTCAGTACGGCCCAGGCCGCGCGGGCGGTCCACCGCTCGGCCGGGTCGGCCGAGCGGAAGTTGGTGCGGGTCGTCGTCCAGATCCGGGTCATGTTCGCCACCGGAGCATCCTGTCGGACGACACCGCCGGGTACCAGGCCGCGGAGACGGGTGCGACGGTCGGGTCCCCGCCCGACAGGGCCGGCACGGGAAGAAGCACTACATTGGGGCGAAAAGGGGCACGATCGCCGACGGGGTGTGGCCGATGCACTCGATCACCGACTGGCTGCGCGGCCTGTCCGGCCCGGTCGTGTACGCGGTCATCGGCGGCATGGTCTTCACCGAGGACGCCCTGTTCTTCAGCTTCTTCATCCCCGGCGAGACCGCCGCCGTCCTCGGCGGCTTCCTCGCCCACCAGGGCAGGGTCTCCCTCGGCTGGATGGTCCTGGTCGTGGTCTGCGCGGCCGTCCTCGGCGACTCCGCCGGCTACGAGATCGGCCGGCACCTCGGCCCGGCGATCCTGCGCACCCGCCCGCTGCGGCGCCACGCCAAGCAGGTCGACACGGCGCAGGACCTGATCCGCCGGCGCGGGCCGGCCGCCGTCTTCGTCGGCCGCTTCATCGCCTTCTTCCGCCCGCTGGTGCCCTCGCTGGCCGGGATGTCCCGGATGCCGTACCGCCGGTTCCTGTTCTACAACGCCCTCGGCGGGCTCGCCTGGGGCGTCGGCTTCACCCTGCTCGGCTACTTCGCCGGGGCCGCCTACACCAGGGTGGAGGGCACGGTCGGCCGGGTCGCCGCCATCGCGATCGCCGTGCTCGTCGCCGTCGCCCTGCTGGTCTGGTACCTGCGGCGGCACCGCTCGCGGCGCCGTGAGCCGTCGGACGACGGCGACGGCCGCAACCCCTGAACAGCCGCTCCTCGAACGAACGGCCTGCTCCTCGACGCGGGGGAGGCGGCCGGAGAAAACCGGGTGCGGGGCCGCTGCCCCGGCGGGCAGAATCGCCGGCGATGCTTCAGTTCACTGCCGACCGGCTGCTGGCCGATGTCGAGTCCCTGCCCCATGCCCTGCGCCTGCGCGAGGTCGCCCGCACCGCCCACCGCCTCGCGGAAAAGGGCCGACTCTCCCCCCTGATCGACGACTTGGCCGCCGGCGGCCCGTACGAGCAGCGGACCGCCGCGCTCGCGGCCCTGACCGGGAAGCAACTCCCTTATCTGTCACGAAGGTTGACCGACCCCGATCCGGTGGTGCGCCGCTACGCCCACCGGGCGGTGCGTGAACTCCCGGTACCGGACGAGGTGGTGGAGCGGGCCGTCCGCACCGCCCCGACCGCCGTCCGGGACGAGCTGATCCGCGCCGTCCTGAAGGCCGGCCGGACGGCGGTGGCCGAGCGCCTGGTGCCCGTCGCCCGGCAGCGGTGGGGGTGCGCCGAGGCGGGGCTGCTGCTGCCGGTCTGCTCACCCGCGTTCGTGGCACGTGAACTGCCCGGCCTGGCCCATGCCGTCACCTTCACCCGCTCGCTCGGGGAACGTCACCCGGCAGCGGTGCTGGACGAGGCGGAGCGCCGGCTCGGCGAACTGCCCCGCGTGGAGCGGGCGGGGTTCTGGCGGCGGAACGCCGTCGGGCTGGGCGCCGCCGCCGGCCGGCTGCCCGGGAGGGCGCTGGATCTGCTGGAGCGCCACCCCGCCACCCAGTACCGGCCGACCTTCCCCGCGCCGCTGCGCGACCGGCTCGCGGCCCTGGCCGCCCACGACCCGGAGCGGACCGCCCGGCTGCTGGTGGCTGCCGGCCGGGACCGGCACGATCCGGCGCCGCGGCCCGCGCTCGCCCGCCGGCTGGCGGCGGCCCCGCTGCCGCTCCTCACCGAACTGGCCCACCGCAGCCCCGCCGACCACGCGGCGCTGTCGCGCGGACTGCCGCCGGCCGCCCGGGTGGCGCTGCACGACGCCGTGGTGGCCGTGTCGAAGACCTACCCCCGCGGGTACTCCGGCGAGGTGCTGGCCACCCTGCCCGCGCCGGAGCGGATCGCCCGGGCCCGGGCCCGGCTGGCCGAGGACCCGGAGGCGCTGAACCTGCTCGTCCAGCTCCCGGCCGCCGAGGCGCTGCCCCGGCTGCTGGCGGCGACCAGGACGGCGGAGTCCTGGGACCGGGGCTACGCCTGGGGCCAGGTGGTGGAGCGGGCCGGACTGTCCGGCGAGCCGAGCGCGGTCACCGAAGCCCTGGTCCTGCTCCAAGGCCTGCGGAACGAACAGGACATGGTGCGGGCCGAGGCCCTGGCGGCGGTCGCCGCCGTACCGCCGAAGCTCTTCGAGGCCGACGCGGCCGGACCCCTGGCGCGCCTCGCCGAGGACGCGCTGACCGCGCGCGACTGCTCGCCGTACACCCGGACCCAACTCGCCCTGCTGGCCTGCTCCGTACTGGCCGAGCACGCCGGCGGCACCGCCCGGGACCTGGTCGACTGGGCCGTCCGCACGATCGAGAAACTCGCCCGGGCCGCGCCGACCGCCCTGACCGCCCCGCCCGCTCCGGTCTTCCCGCGGGAGCGGCAGGCGGCGGTGGCGGCCGAGCTGCGGCCGGCACTGGAACGGTCGGCCGCACTGCTGCTCGCGTTCGTCGACGGACTGCACCCCGCCGCACGTCGACTCCCGCTGATCACAAGCCTGTTGGAGCGGGTGCCGGCCGACGGCCAGGAGTACGGACGGGCGGTGACCCACCTGCTCGCCGACCCCGCCACCCGCGGGCAGCGGGTCGCCCGCCTGATCGAGGCCGAGCCCGCCGCCGTCCCGCTCCCGGCCGTGCGGGCGGTCCTGACCCGGGACCGCACCGACCTGCTCACCCCGCTGCTCACCGCACTGCTTGCTCCGGGGATCAGCACACCGGGCGGCGGCCCCGCCCCGGCGCCGCTCGACCTCACCGCCGCCGACCGCTGGACGGACCGCCAGGTGCGGGCCGCCGCCGCGGCGCTGGCCCGCACGGCGGACGACACCACGGCGACGCCCGCGCAGCGGACCACCGCCCTCCGGGCCGCCGCGCACCTGCCCGGCCACGGCCGGGACCTGCTGCTGCGCTACGCCGGCCACACCGACACGGTGCTCTCCGAGGCCGCCCTCGCCGCCCTGCCGTGGACGGCCCGGCCCGCCGAGGCGCTGCCCGTACTGCTCGGCCACGCCGCCGACGAGCGCGCCCGGGTCGCGGTGTACGCGGCCGCCCGCGCCGCCCGGTTCACCCCGGCCGACGAGCTCGGCCCGGCCCTGGCCCGGATCGTGACCGACCCCACGACCAAGGTGACCAGCCGCAAGCAGGCCGTCCGGATCGCCGCCGCCCACCTGCCGCTGCCCGAGGCGACCGCGCTGCTGGAGACGGCCTACCGGGCCCCCGAGCAGCACCAGGACGTACGGCGGGTGGTGGTGGAGCAGGCGAGTGCCCGGCCCGCCGACCTCCCGCTCTGGGACGTGCTGACGGAGGTCGCCGAGGGCACCTCCGAGCTGCGGACGGTGCTCGCCGGGGAGCTCCGCCCGGACGGACTGCCGGTGGACGACCGCCGCCGCTACGCGGAACTGGTCGGCCGGCTGGCCCTCGCCGAGGACACCCTGGTCGCGGCCATGGGCGCGGGCAAGCTCGCGGTGTGGGGACGGTACGCCCCGCAGGCGGTGGCCGCGCTGGTCCCCGTGGTCACGGACCTGGCCGAGCGGGAGCGGTGGCGCCCGGCCGCCCGGGCGGTGAGCGCGATCGCCTGGTCGGACGCGCCGCACCCGTTCGGCGGCCTCGCCCCGGGGAGCCTGCTGGAACAGACCCTGAGCCGCCTGATCGAGGCCGTCCGCACCGGCGGGCCGGCGGACGACGAGGGCCGGGACGAGGGCCGGGACGAGGCGGCCCGGCAGCGGATCGCGGAGTTCAGCGGCACGCACTTCTACCTCACGGAAGTGACGGCCGAGAGCCGGGCGAGGGACCGCGCCCTGGCCGCCCTGCTGATGACCGAGCCGTCCCTGGTCCCGCAGGCCGTCCCCCGGTTGTGCCACGCCGTCGACCTGCACTCCGCGACCCTCGGCGAGGACCTCGTCCAGCTGGCGGCCGTGCTGACGGACCGCCCGATCCTCGCCGGCAAGGCCGCCGAGGCGCTGCGCCCGGACGACGACCGCACGCCGCCGGGGGAGCACACACTGGCGGCCGTCCGCCGGTTGACGGAGGACGGCGGCCTGGCCGCCGGGCTGTTCGCGGCCAGGCTGGTGGCCCTGTACGGCCCCGGCCGGCAGTGGTCGGCACCGTGGCGGGCGGCCCTGCTCGCCCTGCGCCGGCATCCGCGGCCCGATGTCCGCGACCGCGCCCTGAGCATCTGGACCGCGCGGGAGTGACGTTCCGCCAGGCCCGCCACCTCCGCTGCGTCGTCTCCGTTCGCAGGCTCCTGGTGGCTGGCATGGGCGCTGGCCGGACTCGCCGAGGCGCTGGCACGGCAGGGGCGCGTCGACGACGCCACCGCACTCGCCCGCGAAGCCGAGGCCCTGTCAGGCGCCGCGGTCCACCCGGGGCCACGGGCCCGGGCCCACGCGCTGCTGGGCACGGCTCAGGTGGTGGCCCGCGCGGGGCTTGTCGACCGCGCCGCATCGATCGCCCGGTCCATCGCCGACCCGGACCGGCAGGCCGAGGCGCTCGCGGCCGTGGCCCGCCACGCCGACCCGGACCGGGCCCGCCCGCTGGCCGTCCGGGCACTACGGCTGGGCAGCTGGCACCGGACGGCCGACCTCCTCGCCGCACTCGCGCCCGACGCACTGACCACCATCGCCGACGACCTCCTCCGTGCCCACGCGCGGACCGCCCCCGACCGAACGGACCCTCACCCTCAGGTTTAGCGTGAGCCTTTCCGCCCGGGCCGGCTCCGGTCGCTGTCCGGTGATCGTCGTCCCGGCCGGGGGCGAGGCCGGGCGGGCCGTAGGAGCTCCCGGGGGATACCGCTAGGCTCTGGGCGGCTTCGGGGCGCCGTGCCCGGGAGGGCGAGTGGGGGAGTGGTGCGGCGATGCAGCCGTTGCTGGCCGAGGATCCGTCGGTCATCGGGTCGTACCGGCTGCTGGGGCGGCTGGGCGCGGGCGGGATGGGCTGCGTCTACCTGGGGCGGACGGCCGGGGGCCGGACCGTCGCGGTGAAGGTCGTGCGGCCGGAGCTGGCGGCGGACGCCGAGTTCCGGGCCCGGTTCCGGCGCGAGGTGGCGGCGGCGCGGCGGGTCGGGAGCGAGTGGACGGCGCCGGTGCTCGATTCGGACACCGAATCGCCCGAGCCCTGGGTGGCCACCGGCTACGTCGCCGGGCCCTCGCTGGCCGAGGCGGTGGCACAGTTCGGACCGCTGTCCGAGCACGGGGTGCGGGCGCTGGCGGCCGGGCTCGCGGAGGCGCTGGAGGCCATCCACGGGCTGGGGCTGATCCACCGTGACCTCAAACCGTCGAACGTGATGCTGTCGCCGGACGGCCCGGTGCTGATCGACTTCGGGATCGCGCGGGCGATGGACAGCCTCGCCACGTCCTCGCTCACCAGCACCGGGGTCGTGGTGGGATCGCCGGGGTACATGTCGCCGGAGCAGGTCCAGGACCGGCCGCTCGGTCCTGCCTCGGACGTGTTCCAGCTCGGCGCGGTGCTGGCGTTCGCGGCCACCGGACGGTCGCCGTTCGGCGCGGACAGCGCGGCCGCCCTGCTCTACAAGGTGGCGCACGGCGAGCCGGAGCTGAGCGGCCTGCGGGGCGAGCCGCGAGCGGTGGCGCAGGCCTGCCTGGCCAAGGACCCGGCCGCCCGGCCCGGCCCGCGGGAGGTCGCGGCCAGGCTCGCCCCCGGCGGGGCCGCCGAGCTGGTCGCGGCCGGCTGGCTCGCCGCGCCGCTGATGGCGCAGATCAGCCGCAGGACGGTGGAACTGCTCAACCTGGACGCGGCACCGGAGCGGACGGAGGACCCGGCACAGGCCCCGCCGGTGCCTGAGCCGGAGCCGGTGCCGACGAGGACGGTGCTGACGAGGACGGAAGCGACAGCGGAGCCGGTGCCGGAGCCGGTGCCGGATCCGAAGACGACGGTGCTGGTGCCGGAGCCCGCGCCCGCCCCGACGCGGGGCAAGCGCGGCAACGCGCTGGTCGCCGCCGCCGCGGTCGTGCTGGCCGCGGCGGCGGTCACGGCGGCCGCGCTGCTGCACCCCGGCGCGGGGAAGGCCGCTTCGGGGCGGGCCGTCCCGGGGAACAGCCCGTCCGTCCCCGCGGTCACGCCGACTGCCCCGATCGCGGCGGCGACCGCCCCGAGCACCGCGGCGACCCCCGGCCGGCCGGTGCCCGCCGAGTG
The DNA here is from genome assembly GCF_014656195.1 of Kitasatospora xanthocidica. Taxonomy (GTDB): domain Bacteria; phylum Actinomycetota; class Actinomycetes; order Streptomycetales; family Streptomycetaceae; genus Kitasatospora; species Kitasatospora xanthocidica. The sequence continues at coordinate 70,860 of NZ_BNBY01000026.1, forward strand.
CCGGAACATCGACACCGGAAAGCTGGAGCAGCTCTTCGGCAAGGGGACGCGCGCGCCCGAGGGGAGCACCAAGTCCTACGGTGCCGGTACCGCGAACGCGTTCTCCTCGCAGTCCTGCACCCTCTGGTTCGCCGGCGGTGCCAGGGCCAGTACCTACGTCGGCTTCGAGACCCTGACCTTCGGGACTCCCGAGCAGGCCCGGCAGTTCTACGCGGACTGGGAGAAGAGCGACACCGGGACGGCGTCCAGGCCGCCCGTCGCGCTCGGCGAGAAGGCCTTCCAGTCGACGAAGGACGACACCGCCCTGTCCGAACGGGACTACCGCCTGGCCACGGTCACCGCCAACCGGGTCGTCAGGGCGTACGTCCCGCACGACACGGGTTTCCGGGACGACGCCGTGGCCGCCACGACCAGTGACGTGATGAAGGAGCTGCTCACCGGTCTGCAGTAGCCCGTACGCCCCGTACGCCCCGTACGCCCCGTACGCCCCGTCCGTCCTGGCCGCCCCCCGCCTGCCCCGACCACCCCGCGGGCCCCGATGTCCGACCCACTGCCTAGGCTGGGGCCAGGCCGATGACCAAGGGGGCAGGACTGTGCGGATCGAACGTCACCAGGTGGACGGGGCGCGGGTGGCGAAGGCCCGCGAGGACTTCGTGAACCGGATCGGGAGGCAGGTCCACTCCTACTCCCGCGCCGGTCTGATGACCACCACCGAGTGGCAGCTGATCACCGACTCCTTCCTCGACTACCTCGGGGCCCTCTCCACCACCCGGCCCGACCTGGACTGCGCCGAGGCCAAGGCCGTCCTCAAGGACGCCGCCGAGGCCGCCGCCGGCGCCGTCTCCTTCGCCGCCTACCACCCGCACGACAGCTTCCACGTCTTCCTCGACTACCCGAACTTCGGGATGAGCTACGACCCCGAGTACGGGCAGGAGCGCGACCCCCGCAACCGGGTCACCGCCGGGGACTGGCTCGACGCCTTCTGCCTCGCGATCCTCTCCGACAAGGTCCCCGCCCACGGTGAGGCCTTCTGCTGGGCCCGGCAGCTGATGCCCGACGGGCCGGTCACCTCCACCCTCGAACTCGCCGACGGCTTCGGGGCCCACTTCTTCGAGGAGGAGGAATTCCCCACGGCCTCCGCCGCCGAACCGCAGCCCGGCCTGCGCGCGCTGCGCGCCCTCACCGACGGGGACCGCGAGGCCTTCGACGCCGCGCTGCTCGCGCTCCTCCAGGACGGCCCGCACGGCACCGGACCGGCCAGCCTCCTGCCGCTGGTCCCGATCGCGCTCGCCGCCCTCGCGTACCGCACCCACGGCTGGTCCCCGGCGGTCGACACCGACTACCTCCCGCACGCCCTGGTCACCGGCTTCGAGGCCCCCGGCCCGCGCGTCCGCGGCCTCGGCCGCGACCCGCGCCCCGACGCCGTGGCCCGGCTCGCCGCCGGGCCCGTCGACCTCGACCGGACGAGCCCGGCCCGGCCGCTCAGCCCGGACAGCGAGGCCCGGTTCGAGCGGCGCACCCTGGAGGCCCTCACACCGAAGGAGGGCGAGCCGCTGGACGCCTGGGAGCTCACCTGCGCCCTGCGCTACCAGACCTACCTCCTCGCGGCGCGCGCCTCGGAGTCCTCCGACGCCACCGACGCCCAGCTCGCCAACCTGCGGCTCGGCTCCCGGCTGGGGGCCGCCGTGTACCGGGCCGCCCTCGCCGAGCCGGGCACCGAGGCCGAGGCGACGATCGACGGCCGGACGCTGCGCTTCCCCGCCAGCCGGGACACGGACTTCGGCCCGGCCTTCTGGGAGACGGCCCTCTCCTACGCGCTGATCACCGGCAGCTCCGAGGACCTCGAACCGCTCCTCCTGGCCGGCCCCACGATCGCCGCCGAGGACCGCTCGCCGTTCGCCGCCCCGTACCGCACCGCCCTGCACGACCACCTCCGCGGCGCCGACCCGCGCCCGGCCACCGAGCGGGCCCTGAAGGAGGTGGAACGCATCGGGGACCGGATCTTCCTCCCGCCCCCGGTCGTCCTCTTCTCGCAGCTCGTCGAGGGCGACGAGACCAGCTTCAACCTCGCCCTGCTGGACGCCCTGGAAGCCCACCGCGACCACCACTCCGTCGCCGACCGCGCCACCGACACCGAGGCCCCGCTCAACCTCGGCATCCTCGCCCTCGCCTGCCACGCCCGCCGCACCCGCGGCTGGACCGTCCACGTCCGCTCGCCCTACCTCCCGCCGCGCCTGCTGGAGGCGGCCCGGCCCGCGTGACGCACCGGGTCCGCGTGACGCCGCCGGGGCCGTGTGACGCCGCCGGGCCCGCGTGATGCCGCCGGGCCCGCCTGACGCGCCGTCCGCACGGTCCGGCCGCGTCCACCCGTCCTCGTACCGGCTACCGGAGCGTCACCCGGTCCGTGCCCACGCCGGGAGAGGCCAGCGATTCGAAGTCCGCCACCAGGTCGGCGGGGGACGGGAGGGCGTCGATCTCGGCCTTCACGGCCGTGGCCGACTTCCGCAGGCCGTCGTCCGTGACCAGCCGGTCGAGCAGGGCGGTGTCGACGGCGTCCAGGCTGGAGGTCAGTGCGAAGCCGTTGGCCCGGCCGGCGGTGGCGTTGGCGAAGTTGTCGGCGCCCTGGGGGAGGATCAGCTGGGGGACGCCCAGCGCCGCCGCGGTCAGCATGCTCCCCGAGCCGCCGTGGTGGACGACGCCGTCGCTGGCCTGGAGCAGCTGGCTCAGCGGCACCCACGGCAGCGGCCGGACGTTGCCGGGCAGCGTACCGAGCGGCGTGAGGTCCTCGTCGCCGACGGCGAGCAGGACCTCGGCGTCGAGCGCCCCGGCCTGCTCGATCAGCCGGGAGACGGGCGCGATGCCCTCCCACTCGGTGAACACCGTGCCCAGCGTCACCGCGATCCGCGGCTTGGGGCCGCGCCCGACCAGGTCGGCGGGGATCGTCCCGCCGCCGTTGTACGGCACGTACCGCACCCGCCAGCCCCCGCCATCCCCGCCGAGCGAAGCCGGCACGACGTCCACGACGGCGGCCGGCGCGGTCGCCTCGACCCCGTGCGCGCGGTAGTCGGCGGCGAGCAGCCGGCGCAGGCGGGCGGCCACCCCGCCCGAGGTCACCCCGAAGTTGTGCGCCACGGCGGGTATGCCGAGCTTGGCGGCCACCAGCGGCGCGGCGCCCTGGAAGGACTCGTGCACGACGACGTCCGGCCGCCAGTCCCGCGCGACCTTCAGCAGCCCGTCGACGGTCGACCGGCCGAACTCGGCGAAACCGAGGGCGCCCAGTTCGTTGGTCTCCTCCTCCGTCCGCTCCGCGTCGGCGAAACGGACGTCCTCCGGCAGGGCCCGGGCGAAGGCCTCCCTGAGGGTGCCGCCGTCGCCGACCTCGACGACGGGCAGTCCGGTGTTGCGCAGGACCGCGACCGGCTCCTGGCCGGCGAACAGGACGTCGTGCCCGGCCGCCCGCAGGGCCAGGGCGGTGGGTATCACGGGAAAGATGTGGCCGACCGCCCCGGGGGCGGTGAACAGGACTCGCACAGTGGTCCTCCTGATGCGGATGGGTGTGCTCGGTTGGTCGGGGGACCCGGCCCTCCGTCCACCGGTCTCCGCCGGGTACGGGACGTCCCGCGCGCCGGGAGCCGTGCCGCGCGCGGGAGGGCCGGGTCCACCTCGATGTCGGCTGTGGCCACGTCGCCCCTGGTGAGCCGGTGACCGCCCCCCGACGGCCACTGTGCGCAAGAGCCTGTCATCGCCCACCCTGACCAGGCACTTGTGCTTTCTGACAGATCTTCACCGCGGGGACGGCCGGCTTTCCTTTTGCTCGACCCGGGCCGCGTCCCTTGAAATGCCGTCGTGTCTGTGTTCCAACGGTCGTGGGGTGGGCGGAAGTTACCCGGCCTGAGGGCGCCGCGACCGGTCCGGCAGGGAGACAGACAAGCGGGCAGGTGGACAGGGGTGGAGCGGTCGGGGCGCCCGGTCAGGCGCCGTCGCCGGGGGCTTGCAGCCTCGCCCGGTAGGCGCGCTTCTTGACGAGGGCGCCGCAGGTCTTCATCGAGCACCAGCGGCGGGCGCCCGCGCGGGAGGTGTCGACGAAGGGGACGCCGCAGTCGGGGTTCCCGCAGAGGCGGACGCGGCTGCGGTGCTCCGACGCGCAGAGGGCGATCAGGTCCCGGGCGACCATCGAGAGCACCGCCGCGATCGAGTCGCCGTGCCAGCGCACGGTGGCCGCGTCGGGGGCGAGTTCGGGCATCGAGGGCGGCTCGGCGGCGGCGCGGTTGACGAGTGCGATGTCCGCGGGGGAGGGCGGGACGGCGTCCGCCAGGGCGCGGCCGGTGCGCTGGATCGCCTCGCGCAGGTGCCTGGCGTGGTCCAGGTCGGCTTCGGCGCAGGGCGGCGCGGCCGTCGTGCAGGCGCTCTGCACGGCCCAGCGGCTCAAGTCCTCGGGCCGGGCCAGCCGTTCGAAGGGCGTGCCGGTGCCGCGGTCGGCCAGGGTGCCGGCGAAGGCGAAGCACAGCCGGGCGTCGTCGAAGCGGAAGTCGGCCTTGGCGCGCTGACGCCCCTCGCGGCCGCCGTCCTTGCCGTTCGTGTCTTCTGCTGCGCCGTCTTCCATGTCCACCACTTTATGCGGTTGACATGATTCCGGGCAAACGGCTAGCTTCCAGGTCCACCGCTTGAACCGGTGGACTTTGAGCGGGCAGTCCCCGCTTCCCGCAACGTCTCTCCGCAGCACGAGGAGGCCGCGCCATGCGCGCCGCAGTCATCGAGGAACTCCACAAGCCGCTCGTCCTCCGCGACGTGCCCGAACCCGCCTGCCCGCCGGACGGCGCGATCGTGCGCGTCGGGGCGAACGGCATCTGCCGGACCGACTGGGCCCTGTGGGCCGGGCAGTTCTGGACGGGCGGACCGCGGGTCGAGGCCCCGTTCGTCCTCGGCCACGAGTTCGCCGGCACCGTCGTGGAGGTCGGCCGCGAGGTGCGGGGGTGGAAGGAGGGCGACCGCGTCATCTTCCCGATGAACCCCGGCGAGGGCTCGTGCGAGATGTGCCGCAGCGGCAACCAGCACGTCTGCGAGCACGTGGACGCGCTCGTGCCCGGGGTCTCCTACTGGGGCGCCTTCGCCGAGTACGTCATGGTCCGCTTCGCCGACGTCAACCTGGTCGAAGTGCCGGAGGGCGTCGGCTTCGTGGACGTCGCCGCGCTGGCCTGCCGCTACATGACGGCCTTCCACGGGATCGTCGACCAGGCGCGGGTCCGCGGCGGCGAATGGGTCGCGGTGTACGGCGCCGGCGGCGGCATGGGCCTGTCGACGGTGGAGATCGCCGCGGCGACCGGCGCCAACGTCATCGCGATCGACATCACCCAGGACAAACTGGACGCCGCCCGCGCGCTCGGCGCCGTCCACACCGTCGACGCGGCCGCGACCGACCCCGCCGAGGCCGTGAAGGACCTCACCGGCGGCGGCGCGCACGTGTCGGTCGACGCCGTGGGCATCGCCGCCGCCTGCCGCAACTCCGTACTCTCCCTGCGCACCCGCGGCCGCCACCTCCAACTCGGGCACACCACCGCCGCCGAGCAGGGGGACGTCCCGCTGCCGGTCGACGTCATGATGGTCAAGGAGCTGGAGTTCCTGAGCGCCTTCGGCATGCAGGGCCAGCGCTTCGGCACGATGCTGAACATGATCGCCGCCGGCCGCCTCAGCCCCGGCCGCATCGTCTCGCGCACCGTCGGCCTCCACGAGGCGAGCGAGGTCCTGGAGTCCCTGGAGACGTACGGGCCCACCGGCGTCGTCGTCATCGACGCCTTCCGCCCCTGAACCGTCCGAACCGGTTCGACCCGTCGGACCGTCCGAACCGGTTCGACCCGTCGGACCGTCCGAACCGTCTCCCCTGAGAGCAGGCACACCCATGCCCGATTCCCGCCGACCCATGGACCAGGAACTGAGCCTGGCCCTCGACGCGGTCCCCATGACCCCCAACGGCGCGTTCGACCTGACCGACCTCGCCGCGACGCGCGCGGCCTTCCGCGCCCAGGCCGAATCCGCCGCCGACAGCCAGCCTGCCGACCCGTCGGTCGCCATCGAGGAACACCTCGTGAGCCGGACGGACGGCCCCGACGTACCGGTCCGCCTGCTGCGGCCCACGGCCGCGCCCGGGCCGCTGCCGGTGCTGCTCTGGTTCCACGGCGGCGGGCAGGTCCTCGGCTTCGCCGCCCAGGACGACCCCTGGCTCACCCGGCTGAGCGCGACCCTCGGCTGCGCCGTCGCCGCGGTCGACTACCGGCTCGCCCCGGAGACACCCGCCCCCGGCGCCGCCGAGGACGGCTTCACCGCCTACCGGTGGCTCGGCCGCGAGGCGGACGCCCTGGGCCTGGACGGCACCCGCATCGGCATCGCCGGCCAGAGCGGCGGCGGAGGCATCGCGGCGGCCACCGCCCTCCTGGTCCGCGACCGCGGCGGCGCGCAGCCCCTGTTCCAGTCACTGACGTATCCCATGCTCGACGACCGCAACCGGACCGCGTCGAGCCACGAGATCACCGACATCGGCATCTGGGACCGCTCGACCAACCTCCTGGCCTGGCAGGCGATCCTGGGCGAGCGCGCCGGCACCGACGACGTCTGCCCGTACGCGGCCCCCGCCCGCGCCGCCGACCTCGGCTCCCTGCCGCCCACCTTCATCACCGTCGGCGACCTCGACTGCTTCCGGGACGAGGACCTCGACTACGCCACCCGCCTGCGCGCCCAGGGCGTCCCGGTCGAACTCCACCTCTACCCCGGCGCCTACCACGCCTTCGACCTCATCGCCCCCGGCTCACGGCTGGCCGCCACCTTCCACCGGACCTGGACCGACTACCTCGCCCGCCAGTTCCACACCGCACCGCACCCCGGCGGGGCCCTTCACAAGGGCCGATTTCTCGCCCGGAACGGGTGAGTTGGTTCGTTCCGTACCCGCCGGGTCCCGTTGTGGTGGATGATCGCGACGTGAGTACGTGGTGGGAGACGCGCCGCAGCGTCCGGCTGGCGGAACTGGCATACGCGCTGGAGTTCTTCGGCGCCGACCCGGTGGAGGACCCCGGTGTCGGCGAACTCGCCCACGCCGCCCAGGCCCTGGCCGGGGAGTACCGCGCCAGCGACCGGGGCCAGGCGATACACCGCGCCGGCGACCTGCTGGACCAGGCCGCCACCGCCCTCCACGCCGCCGACCGCCTGCGCGGCACCCCGATCCCCGTCGTCAACCACCACCTGCGCCACGCCGCCACGTCCCTGGCCCACGCCCACGCCTGCCTGCGCGCCCGGGCCCTCCCCCCCGCCGAACCGGTCCCGCCCGCCTGATCCACCGCGCCCACGCCGTCAGCGCGCGTCGGCTGCGGGGGCCGGGGGTTCCGCCTCACCCGGGATGGTGCGGGCCCGTGGCCTGCGCTTGAGTACGGGTACTCAGGCGCTGCTCCGGGCCCCGCGCCTACGGTGATGGGACGGGAGTCAGGACGGAGGGGCGGAGTGTTCGACAAGGGCTTGGCGAAGGGCTGCCTGGGGGGCGTGCTGGGTCTCGTCGGCCTGGCCGGGGGCGTGTTCCTGCTCCACCTGGTCGCGTGGTGGTTGATCAGTTTCGAGTAAGCGCACCCGTCCAAGCCCGGAGCCGGGCGCTCGCTTTCCGTGCCGGAGCGGGAGACGGCTTGTCGGTGCTGGTGCCTAGAGTGGCCGCGGATGCGTAGTGATCATCACCTGCGGGTGGGGGAAGGGGTCTGTGCCATGGGTGACGGTATTCAGTGGCTGTTGGACCACGACGACTGGTGCCACAGCGTCTTCTTCGGCCGTGGCCTCGCGCCGGAGGAGCTCGCCCTGCGGATGGGCGGTGTGCCGGGGTCCGTCGGGTCGCCGATCACGGGTGCGGAGGCCTGGCGCGTCGTCATGGACGACGGGACGGACGACGAGGATCTGGTGCGCGTCGGTGCGTACGGGGAGTGGTCCTTCGCCCTGGAGTACGGGATTCCCACCGGGGCGGAGCGGTTGGCGGACATCTCGCGGGGCGGGGTGGAGGTCGTCCGGCTGGATCCTCAGCCCGACCATCCGCCGAAGCAGTTCGCCTACGCCAGGGACGGGGTGGAGATATGTTCCTTCGGTCTCGGCGAGGAGGTCTGGCGGTGGGGCCAGCAGCCGGACTTCCTGCTGGCCGATCTGGTGCGGGCCGGTGTGCTCCTCCCGGACGGCGAGTCCGCCCGCTCGGACGAGGAGGGCCTCGGGGACGAGGAGCGCGCCACCCTGGGGATGCTCGAGTCCCGGTTCGGCCTCGCCCTGCCCCGCGACGTGGAGGAACGGCCTCTTCCGGCCTTCGTGATCCGGTGACCACCCGCTCCTGAGGCCGTCGGGCCGCCACCGGCTCCCGCTACTTCAGCAGGAAGTCGTACACCGCCTGCCGCCCGGCCGGGTTCGCCGCCCGGTTCTGCACCGAGTGCGCCGCCCCGGGCACGATCACGATCTTCGGGTCGTGCGCCAACTCGGCCTGCTCGTACAGCACTTCGTACGGCGTGGCCAGGTCCCGGTCGCCGCCGAGCAGCAGCACCGGCACCTTGGGCAGCTTGCGGTGCGCCGGCGGGGCCGGTGGCACCGGTTCGCGCGGCCAGTCCAGGCAGACCAGCAGGCTGCCGAGCCCGGTCGCGGTGGCGGCGTCGTACGGCCAGGTCTGCTCGGTGGTCAGCCGCTGCCGGGTGCGCTCCAGTGCCGCCGCCCGGCCCGCGACCGGGGTGTCGGTGGTGCCCCACGGGAAGCGGGAGTCGGCGCAGACGGTGGCGGAGTGCAGACCCTGGCTGAGCTCCTCGGCCGGGGAACGAACCGTCAGGACCCGGATGGCCCCGTCCGCCCGCCGCGCCGGATCGCCACCGCCTGGGTGCGCACGCGAAGGAACGGCCGGCCGGTACCGTGACCGACCGGCCGTTCCGGCCTCGGGCGGGCATCGCCCGGCCCTCGCTCAGCCCGGCTGGGGATCAGCCCATCGTGCAGGCGAGCTGCGCCTTCACCGCGTTGCGGAGGTCCTCCTGGGCGCGGCAGTCGGCGTTGTAGACGTCCTCCCACTTGGGGCTGATGACGTGGGCGTTCACGATCTCGGTGATGATGTTGACGTTCCCCTGGGCGACGATGGTGTTGTGGGCCACCGTCACCTGTGACGTCGGCGCCGTCTGGGCGCCGATGACGCCGCCCTCGCCGTAGATCAGGTTGGTGATCTTGGTGTAGACGGTGACCTCCTTGCCCTGGATGTTGTTGCCGACGATGGCAACCGTCCAGTCCTTGTAGTTGCGCTGCCAGGCGTAGTTGGTCCTCTGGTTCAGGGCGGACACGGCGGCGTACCCGAGCTTGGCGACCCAGTAGTGCTTGATCAGCGGGCGCCCGCCCGGGTGGTCCCGGGGGTGCACCGGCTCGCCCGACTGCACGTCGCCGTACAGGTCCTGGTTCCCGCTGCTCAGGCGGTCGGCCGCCGAGCTCGGCTGGGGCGCCGCGCCGGCCGGCGCGGCGACGGCGCCGCTGACGGCGAGGGCCGCCGCCCCGGCGACCACGGCCGTCTTCCACTTTCCGGCGAAACGCAGACTGGATGCCATCCTGGTACTCCTCGATCCCGCATGTCGACAAACACGGGCGCACCCTCGCGCCCGCCACCGGGGAACACCCGGCACCCCGACTCTCGCCGACCCGCACCCGGGCACACATCAGTCATTTGACGGCGAGACATGACGTACGGCCCGTCCCGCCGTTGCCGCGATCCGGCTCCAGCTCCGGCTCTCCGGCTCCGGCTTCGCCCGTGATCAACCCCGGGCACCGGTACGAGCGGATCACGCGGTTCCCCTCCCCGGATCGGCTCCGCCGACCGTGCCGGACCTGCCGGACCTGCCGGGGCTCGCCTCCGGCCCATCCGCGCTCCGCTTTCGGGCCGGTGTCCGGGGGCGGCGGCGCGGCCCGGGCGCGTTCGGCGTGCGGTCGGGCGGCAGGCGGGTGAACCCCGCGTGGTTCTCCGTCCCTCCCGGCGGCCGATCGGCGATAACGGGAGGCAGCCCGGGCCGCCGCCCGCGTGTTCAGCCGAGAGGATGACAGATGCCCCTGATCAACTACGGTGTGCTCGCCGCCAGAGTCGTCGAGAGCAAGCGCGAGGCAGGGAACTCGACGCCGCACTACCAGATCCACGTGCGCGACGACGGCGGCGTCGACTACCGGATCGCCGTGAACGTCAGGTCCCAGGGCACGCCGCCGAACCTGCTGTACGCCGCCATCGACGACTTCCACCATCCGCTGACGCAGCTGCTCCCGCCGACCGGCAGCGGCTGGCACCCGGAGCCGTCCCGGCCCGGCACGGTCAGCCTCGACTTCATCCGCGGGAACCTCTTCGACCCGGCCACCATGCGTGTCCTCCCGCCCGACGTTCCAGGCCTCGACAACGACCTGGAGGACCTCCTCGACCACTACGTCCAGCGGGCCATCGCCGACCAGAGCATCGGCCTGTACGTCTTCGGCCAGCGCTGGCCCACCGACGCCAGTGACAAGGTGTTCGGCTTCCACCCCGGAAACGGCGTCCACGACATCCACATGAACCAGGGCAACGACGCGGGGCACGCCGGCGACGACGGGGTCTGGCAGGACGGCGGCCTGCTGCTGCACGTGGCCCCGGAGAACCGCTGGGTCGCGATCTTCCTGGCCTTCCAGTCCCAGGCCTGGCACACCGACGACACCACCGGCCACGCCCTCGCCCCCACCCGGCCCACCACCCCGCACCAGGAGCCGGTACGGATCTCGGCCGCGCTGGTCAACCCGCTCGCCCCGGCGACCGGGACGGTGACCGTGGTCAACACCTCGGCCGCGCCGATCAACCTCCAGGGCTGGCACCTCACCGACCAGCAGAACCTGCTCCCGCTGCCCGACACCGAGCTCCAGCCGGGCGCCTCCGCCACCCTCCCGGTCGCGAACGGCTTCCGACTGGGCGAGGACGGCGGCGTGATCACCCTCCTCGACCCGGCCGGCCTCAAGGTGCACGGCGTCGCCTACACCGGGAGGCAGGCGTCCGCCCCGGGCCAGACCCTCACGTTCTGAGGGCGCGCGGAGGCGCCCGGTGAGCGCGCGGGCAGCGGTTCCGGGCCGCTGACCGCCGTGCGGCAGTTCGGCGGCGCGGTCGGGCCCTCCGCGCGTACGACAGCCGGTTCGCAGCCCGAGGCCCCAGGCTCGGGCTGCGCGAGCACGATGCGGACTGTGGTCGAAAGCCTACGGAGTGAGATCCCGGAGGTTCGACCCTCGAATCATGCGGGTACATACCGATTGATTCGACAGCTACCCGAGGGGGCGGACATGGCCACTGTGATCGTTCTGCTCGCGGGCCTCGCCGTCTTGGTGACCGGCCTCGCGGTCCACCTGCACCGGCGGTCCGGCAGCCGGACCGAGACCGTCGAGGGGTTGCGGGCCGAGCAGGAGCTGAGGGCCCGACTGCAGGCCGCCCGCTCCTCCTACAGCTCGATCGCCATGCACAGCACCCACGGCCTGACCGTCGACGACCTGGAGAGGTACCGCAAGTAGGGCCCGCCGCCGCCCCGTAGTAGCGGAAGGCGCGGCCGATCGTTCCTCCGGGGAAGGCGTTCCCGTCCTGATGGAGGATCCGTGCCGAAGTTGCCCACCGCCCTCGCCGCCGCGCTCCTCAGCGCCGCCGTCGTGGTGCCCGCCGTCGTGGTGCCCGCCGTTCCCGCCCGTGCGGCCGCGACCACGCCCGAGGCCCAGGTGAACACCTTCTTCCGGGAGTACCGCCGGGCCGTCCTCGACACGAAGGACCGGTCGCCCGCCGAGGTCCGCGCCCACTACCTGACACCGGACCTGAACAAGCGGCTCGACGCCTGGGCCCAGGCGAACGACGCCGACCCGGTGTTCCGCGCCCAGAACGTGCCGCGTGACTGGTCCACCCGCTACGAGGGCAGCGGCGCCGGCCACACCACGATCGTCCTCACGGAGCGCTGGGGCGGCGGACAGTCGCAGGACGTCTGGCACTCGGTGGACCTGGGCACCCTCGTGATCAGCGACCTGGAGGACCTGCCGGCGCAGTGACCATCCTGCGCGGCACTCCTGCTCCGGCGGGTCCTCCAGGTCCGGCAGGTCCGGCGGGTCCGGGACCGGGGGCGGATCGTCCGCCGGAGGGCCTCAGCTCTTGACGTACCACGGGGTGACGAACCCCTTGTGGGTGCGGTCGCGGGACCAGGTCGTCACGCCGTCGGAGCCGAGGGCGTTGATGGTGAAGTTGAGGTCGTTGAGCTTCTTGGTGAACGTCACCTTGCCGGTGAAGTAGCCGCCCAGGGAGTTCCAGCCGCTGTTGGTGGTGCGGAACCAGACGGCGTGGTCGGTGCCGATCACGAAGTCCACCCAGTCGCCGCTGTTCAGCGGCCAGAGGCTCTCGCCGTCGCCGTAGGCGCCGCCGCAGTAGAAGCTGCCGTTGTCGAAGCCGTGCGTGCTGGTGCAGACCCGGGGGAGGTCGCCGGCCTGCGCGGGGGTGGCGGTCAGGACAGCGGTGGCGAGCAGGGTGAGGGTGGCGAGTGCGGCTGCGGGCTTGTTCATGGATACCTCGGGGGGGGGCGGGGCGGGCAGGGGACGGCCGGGCCGTGGCGGAAGGCCGGCGGTCGTTCACGCCAGGGCTTCGGCCCCATCCTCGCGCAGCTGCCGACTCATGATCAATCTGGTCCGGTGAGAGTCATCTCTCCTCGCCCACAAGGGAGTTGTCCGGTTCCCGGGTGAACCTTCCGCCCGCATCGGCCGTTGAGGGCCCCAGCCGCTGTGGCCGCTACGGCCGACCCGGTTCGGGAGCGGCGTCGAGCGCGTCGAGCGCGTCGAGGACCGCGTCGCCGTTCGCCCGCGCCCACTCGGTCAGCATGTGGATCGGATCGATCAGCGTCGCCCCGAGCGGGGTGAGTTCGTACTCGACGCGGGGCGGCACCTCGGGGTAGGCGTGGCGGCGGACGAGTCCGTGGGCCTCGAGCCGTCGGAGGGTCTGGGTGAGCACCTTGCGGGAGATGCCGCCGATCAGCTCGACCAGCTCGCCGTGGCGCACCGGGCCCTTGCTGAGGCCGTAGAGCACGACCGCCGTCCACTTGTCGGAGATCAGCTCGACCGTCAGACGCGCCGGGCAGTCGGAGAGAAAGGGATCGCCGGGACCGAATCCGCTCATGGCGCCTACGGTACCTGCCGGTTCCTGTCGGGAACCTAGCGTGGATTCTCTCCTTCCCTTCCGATCCCTTCCGATCCCTTCCCGAGTCAGGAGAGTCATGCGAGTCATCACCCAGCAGTCGCTCGGCGGTCCCGAGGTGCTCACCGTCGTGGACGCGCCCGAGCCCCGGCCCCTGCCGAGCGAGGTCCTCGTCCGTGTCAAGGCGATCGGGCTGAACCCGCTGGAAGCGCGTCTGCGCGCCGGCGAGTTCCCGCTGCTCGGCCGGCCGCCGTTCGTCCTCGGCTGGGACGTCAGCGGAGTGGTCGAGCAGGCGCAGACGTGGCGGTTCAGGCCCGGTGACGAGGTGTTCGGGATGCCGCTGTTCCCGCGGGCGGCGAGCGCGTACGCCGAGCTCGTGTCGGCGCCCGCGTTGCACCTGGTCCGCAAGCCGGCGTCGCTGTCGCACGTCGAGGCGTCGGCGCTGCCGGTCGTCGGGCTGACGGCGTGGCAGGGCCTGGTCGACCTCGGCGGCGTGACCGAGGGCGACCGCGTCCTGGTCCACGGCGGTGGCGGCGGGGTCGGCCACGTCGCGATCCAGATCGCGAAGGCGCTCGGCGCGCACGTGATCGCGACCGCCAGCGGGGGCAAGCGGACGTTCGTCGAGGGGCTCGGCGCCGACGAGGTGATCGACTACACGGCGGTCGACTTCACCGAGGCGGTCCGCGACATCGACGTCGTGCTCGACACGATCGGCGGCGACACCGTCGAGCGGTCGCTCGACGTGCTCCGCCCCGGCGGTCACCTGGTGACGGCGGTCGCGGAGGAGGACACGGAGCTCATCGCCAGGTACGAGGCGGCCGGCATGCGCTTCAGCGGCATCGGGGTCGACCCCGATCCGGTCGCCCTGCGAGGTCTCGTCGAACTCGTCGAACAGGGCAGGCTCCGGGTCCACGTGCAGGAGACGTTCCCGTTCGAGCGCGTCGCCGACGCGCACCGGCTGCTCGACGGCGGTCACCTCCAGGGCAAGCTCGTCCTCACCGTCTGATCCCGTCGTGGGGCCTCGCGCGAGCGGGGCCCCGGCGGGACCCGCGCGTCATGACGACGGATGTGACGGATGTGTCGTCGGGAGGCGTAGAGTCGCCCTAGCGTTTCCAGTCAGCTGAATAGGCGTGGAGGTCTGGGTGTGTTCGTGACGACCGGGCAGGCCGGGACGGCTCTGGGGTGCTCGATCCCGACGGTGAAGAAGCTGATGGCCACCGGCGTGGTCCCCGGCGTGCGCGAGACCGGGCGTCAGGTGTTCCCGCTGGCCGCTCTCCAGCGGTTGCAGGCCCGTCCCGCCGTCGACCTGACCGTGCTCGGCACGGCCGAGGTGGCGGTGCTGCGCTCGGACGCCCCCGCGAAGGTGGACGAGCCGGACCGGGAGTGGATCGGCTTCGGCACCGCGCTGGGCCGGGCGCAGCTTCTGGCCGCGCTGTCCGGCTGGTGGCGGTGCGACCCGGCGCGGGTCGCGGCCGGCGGGGTGCTGCCGGTGACGGTGGCCGGGTTCGTCGTCGCGGTGCTGACCGGCCTGGATGAGTGGGAGGCCGACGGCACTGTCGGCACCGCGGGGCGCTACCGCTTCCCGAGGGCCCGGCTGGCCGGCTACCTGACCGACCTCACCGTCCCGGCGAACGCCGCCGGCCCGGCCGACCCGGAGGACGCGCGCCTGGCGGGCCTGCTGCTCGGCACCCGCCTGGCGTCGGTGTCCGGCGGCCCGATCGCCTACGTCACCACCCGTCCGACCACCGCCGACCAGCCCGCCGCCGACGGGGGAGTGACCCGCTGATGGACCGCAAGACGTACACCGCCGAGCTCGCCGGTCTGCGCGAGCTGCGCACCGGGATCACGGCCGCGGAGAAGGCGGTCGCGGCCGCGCAGAAGGAGCTGGACAAGCTCACCGGCCAGCGTGCGCGCCGGGTGGCCGGGCTCGCGGGGTACGAGGGCGCGCAGGCGGCGGCGGTCGCGAAGGCCTCCGGGCTGTCGGTGGGTGACGTGGTGCGGATCGCGCCGCTGCTGGACCCGACCCCGGCCGCCGTCCGCGCCGCGAAGGCCGACGACCAGGCCGCCGGCGCGTCCGTCCCGGCGCCCGTGGCCGAGCCGGTCGCCGAGCCCGCCGCCGCGGTGGCCCCGGCACTGACCCGCCCCGCCGTCGCCGTCGCTGTCGTCGAGCGGCCCGCCCCGGCCGCTCCCGTCGCCGCTGCTCCGTCCGTGGAGTCCTCGGCTTCGGTCGCTCCGGTCGCTCCAGTCGCTGCGGTCGCTGCCCCGGTGCGTCCGGTGGTCGAGGTCGGTCCGCGGGAGCTGCCCGCCCTCCCCGAGGGGTCGGCGGGCGCGCGGTTCGAGGCCGTGACGACCGGTCTGGTCTCCAAGCGCCCCAACTTCACGCAGCAGGCCCGCTCGACGGTGTTCCTGGACGCGACGGCCGGGACGCTCGCGGTCCGCGACCAGGTCGTCCGGGTCGACCTCGGCGCCCGCACCCCCGGGGAGATCCTGGACGCCGTCCTGGCGACCGCGCCCGGCACCGAGCGGATCTACATCACCGCCGGTGCCCCCTGGCACGACGGCGCCGAGCGCTACTCCACGCTCAAGGACGCCGTCGCGGCCTGGCTGAACACCCCGTCCGAGCGGTGGACCACCGCCGTCGGCTCGGGCCGGGACAAGCTCGCCGGGCACTTCGTCCACCAGCGCCAGCCCGTCGGCCGCTACGCCCCCGCCGCCTCCCCGGACGGCGGCAGCACCGAGATCCGCTCGATGGGGGAGTGGTTCGATCCGGACGGCGCCGACGTCGTGACCTGCCGTCAGGCGTTCACGCTGCTGTGGCAGGCGCTGCGCCGGCACTGGGACGACGCGGTGCTGATGGGTTCGCCGTCGCAGACGGGGCGGGACCTGTGGTCGCGCACCATCCCGACCAGCGGCAAGTGGGCCGGGGGCTACCCGGTCCTGTCGGAGGAGCTGCGCGGGCTGCTGCACGCGACCGGCGGCCAGGGACGGACCGAGCTGGTCCTGCCGCCCCGGGTGCCGGAGCAGCTGCCCGCCCTGGTGGAGTACGACCGCACCTTCGCGTACGCGAAGCACCTGTGGAAGTCGCCGGTCGGCACGCCCCGGCGGATCACCGCGCAGGCGTTCGCGGCGATGAGCGAGCAGGAGCAGACGAAGGCGCTGATGTCCTGCTCGCACTGGAACGTGCGCGTCACCGTCCCGGCCGGGTGGCAGCACGTCGGCCTGCTGCCGGCGCCGGTGACCGGGGACCGGGCCTGGGTCTACCCGGCCACACCGGGCGCCACCTTCGTGACGTGGGCGGGTGGCGCGGAGGTCCACCTCGTGCTGTCCAACCACCTGATGCCGTGGAAGGTCGAGATCCTGGGCGGCCTGCTGTGGGAGGACGGCAAGCCGCTCGACGAGTGGGGCAAGCGCCTCAAGGCCGCCTGGGCGGACCTGACCAACCTCTCCCGCGTCCACGGCGACGAGCGCCAGCGCACCGCCGCCTACCTCGCCTCCCGCGCGGTCCGGTCGGTGCTGCTGTTCGGCCTGGGCGGGTTCGCGCAGCGCCCGCGCCTGGTCTCCGGCACCACCCCGGTCGGCGAGACCCTCCCGGCCGGGGTGGAGATCCTCGGCCAGGACGGCGAGGTGGTCACCTGGCAGCGGCAGGCCGGCTTCTCCCGCGACCCGTACGCGCACCCGGAGTGGGCCGCGTACGTGTGGTCGGGAGCCCGGGCGGCGCTGCTGGACATGAAGTACCGCCAGGGCAAGGAGGTCATCGGCCACGCCGGTGCCCTGCACGCCAGGCCCGGCACGGTCGTCTACTTCGGCACCGACGGCATCGCCCTGACCGAGCGCCAGCCCTGGCCGTACCGGGGCGAGCCGGGCGACTACCTGCTCAAGGGCCACCTGAGCGGGCCGGTGGAGCACCCGGCCAGCCAGGAGCAGTACCTGAAGCTGCGCGCCCTGGGCCGCGCCGAACTCGCCGCGAACGGAGCTGAGAAGCAGTGAGCCCGGCCGACCCGAACGAGGCCGCCCGCCTCACCCAGCAGCTGATCGACCAGGGCTTCACCAAGCGCCAGGTCGCCAGGATGCTCGGCCGCGACGCCTCGCTGGTGAGCCAGTTCTTCACCAAGGGCAAGGGCGCGAGCATGGTCAACGCGCTGCGCCAGCTGGTCCGCGCGGTGCGCGGCGGTGAGCGGGACGAGGAGGCGCTGTCCGGGATCGCCGAGGCGAACACCAGCCGCCGCCGTACGAAGACCGGGCAGAAGGCCCGGGTCCGCGGCAAGGACACCGTCGGCGAGGCGGGTGGGTCGATGGCCGGCCGCGCCGGGAAGCAGGCCATCAAGTCCGGTGCGAGCCACCTCGCCCCGGTCGTGCACGAGACCGGCCAGGCCGGCGGCCGCCTCGCCTTCACCGTCCGGATGCGCGCGGACCAGTACACCTACTCTCCCGGGTCGGAGCAGGACTCCGGCGGCATCCGGCGCGGCTACATCGTCCGCGCCGACGGCACCGAGGAGCGCACCTACGGCTCCGCGTCCACGGGCGGGTTCGACGCCGCCGAGTGGTCCCAGCGGGTCGCCGACCACCACGGCGACGTCACCGAGGCGATGCGGGCCTGGCTGGTGGAGACCGGCCGCGCCGTCGAGGACGCCGACATCGCCTACCTGGAAGTCCGCGGCTGGATCCCCGAGAGGCAGTAGAGCCCGGGGGCCCTGCGACCGGGCGCTTCAGTCGGCCGGTGAGCGGTCGAGTCGACCAGTCGAGCAACACGTGACGTGGAGAGAGGGCGGCGTATGAAGACGCTGGTGGAAGAGACCGTTGTGGCCGAGCTCCGCACCGGGGGAGACGAGGCGGTTCGCCTGTACGTCGCAGCCTGCGCCGAGCGGATGGCCCCGCTGTTCATCGGTCTGCGGGCGGGCGAGACGGGACGGGAGGCCGACGTGGAGTTCTACCGGGAGTCGGTGGGCCACCTCTGGAACGTCGACCGTCCGCTTCCCGACGCCGCCGACCGTGCCCGCCTGCTGGAGCGGTTCCCCGAGCTGCAGCCGGTCGAGGACGGGAACACCGGCGTCGCCGACACCTACACGTTCCTCGCGACCCTGGCCCTGCGGCACGCCTTGTCGGTCCACGACACCGGGAACGCCGACCACGCGGTGTCCTGCGGCCACGCGACACTCACCGCCATGGGCATGCTCGACCAGAACGCGACCGGCGCCCCCTTCACCGCCGAGGAACTGCGACTCCAGTCCCTCTCGGTGTCCGGTACCGCCGCAGGCCTGTGGGAGGCGAGCGTCGCGGCCGGGCGGGAGCGATTCCGCGCGGTGCTGAGCCGCACCGGAGGCAGCGGGCGCCGAACCTGACGGCACGGCGCATGTGAACACCGACCCGCTCGCGCCGCCCCTTCCGCAGCCCCGCCCGCCCCGCTCCGCCGTCCCGGCATCCGAAGGAGAAGCACCGCCGTGGAGAGCACCACCGCCACCGCCACCGCCGAGCAGGACGTGCCGACCGGGCCGCGCGCCCAGGCCGTACCGCCGCTCCCGGTGCAGCCGTCCGGCACCGCCGCGGTGAACCCGCTGCCGCTGCACTGGTTCCAGAAGGACGCGGTGGCGGCCGCGGTGCGCGAGGTGAAGGACGGCGGCCGGGCGACGGTCGTCGCGGCCACCGGCTCCGGCAAGACCCTGATCGCCGCGGGCTGCGCCCGTCGTCTCGCCGCCCGGGGGCGGGTGCTGGTGCTGGTGCCGACGATCGAGCTGCTGGAGCAGACGGCGGAGGCGTGGTCGCTGCGGGGCGGGCGCCGCGGGCTGGCGGTGGCGGCATGTTCGCGGGAGGAGGCGTTGGAGAGCGCGGAGGCCGGGGGCCGGGTACGGGCCGAGGTGTCGACGCAGGCCCCGCGGATCGCCGACCTGGTCGCCGCCGAGAAGCCGGGCGAGCCGGTCACCGTGTACGCGACCTACGCCTCGCTGGAGCGCATCGTCGAGGCCCACCGGCTGTGCGGCCTCCCGGTCTGGGACCTGGTCGTCGTCGATGAGGCCCACCGCACCGCCGGTTCGGAGGGGAAGGCGTGGGCGGCCGTCCACGACGACGCCCAAGTCCCCGCCCACAGGCGCCTGTACGTCACCGCCACCCCGCGGATCGCCGACGACCGGCGCGCGAAGGACGGCCTGGCCGACCTCGCCGACGCCGATGGCGCCGAGAAGCTGCCGGCGCTGTGCTCCATGGACGACGAGACGGTCTACGGCCCCACCGTGTTCACCTGGACCCTCGGCCAGGGCATCGAGCACGGCTACCTCGCCGACTACCGCGTCCTGGTCCCTGTCGTCACCGACGAGGACCTGCGCGAACTGCTGCGCCTCCCCGCCGTCGCCGACCTGCGCTCCCAGCGCGGCAACGAGGAACTGCTGTGCCTGGCCCTGCAGATCGCGGTGCTGCGCGCGATCGCCGACCTCGGCCTGCGCCGCGTCATCACCTTCCACTCCCGGGTGTCGGCGGCACGCGAGTTCGCGAACACCCTGCTGGACGCGTCGGAGCTGCTGGAGGACAAGGACAGGCCGGAGCGGTTGACGGCGCTCGCCGTGGCCGGTACCGACCGCCTCAAGGACCGCCGCGCCGCGTTCGCCACGTTCAAGGCCTCCACCGGTGACGACGGCGAGGAGTGCTGCGTCATCTGCAACTCGCGCCTCCTGTCGGAGGGCATCGACGTGGCCGCCGTCGACGCCGTCTGCTTCGCCGACCCGAAGTCGTCGGTCATCGACATCGTCCAGGCCGTCGGCCGCGCGCTGCGCCAGTCCTACCGGCAGGGCAAGGTGTCCTGGGTCGTCATCCCGGTGTACCTGCCGACGCCGGAGGTCGGCGACGACACGGCGTCCGCCGACCCGGCCGAGGTCCACGACGCGGGCGAGGCCGTGAAGGCGGAGGCCGACGCCGAGATCGAGGCCAGCTCCTTCCGTACGATCTGGCGGGTCCTGCGCGCGCTGGCGGCGCACGACGCCAGGGTGGCCGGCCGGATCACCGAGCTGCGCGGTGCGCGGTCCCAGGGCACCGCGCACACCACCACGACCGCGGCCGGCGAGGGCGAGGCCTCCGAGGCCGAGCGGCCGTCGGCGCCGGTCGAGTCGCCGGCCGAGTGGCTGCGGATCGACGCCCGCCACCACGCGGCGCGGATCCTGCAGACGGTGAAGCTGCGGGCGTTCAACCCGCGGGCCGTGGAGTGGCAGCGGATGCACGCCGTCGCCGCCGGGTTCCACCTCGAGCACGGCCACCTCGACCCCACCGAGCGCGAGCAGCACGGGGAGCTGATCTCCTGGCTCGCCCGCCAGCGCCACCTCAACGGCCAGGGCCTGCTCGACCCCGCCCGGGTCAGCGAGCTGGAGGCGCTCGGCATGATCTGGTCGAAGAACGCCAACGCCTGGGAACGCGGGGCCGCGTACGCCGCCGCGTTCCACCGCCGGCACGGCCACCTGGCGATCCCCGCCACCGCGAAGCTCGACGACTACGCGGTGGGTGCCTGGATGCGCCGCCAGCGCAAGGCCGACCACCTCACCCCCGACCAGGCGGCCGAGCTCGACGCCCTGGACGAACTCTGGCGCCTGGAACCGGACTGGAACCGCTCCTACCGCCGCCTGCTCGCCTACCTCGCCGCCGGCGGCACCCTCGACGGCCCCGCCAACCGCACCGGCCTCACGGGCGACCCCACCTTCCGCCCCGGCACCTGGCTGCGCAAACAGGCCAAGGCCCGCACCGACGGCAAGCTGACCGACCACCAGACCGCACTCCTGGACACGCTCCACCGGCACGCCGAGACCGTCACCCACTGACCGACGTCAGGCGGTGGCCCCGCCCGGGGTGTGCTCACGCGGGCCCGGCGGGCCATTCCTCGCCGGTGGCGCCGTCGAGGCGGCGTACTCCGTTCTCGTCCGCACCGAACAGGGCGACCCGGCCGCCCACCCGGACGGCGCCCACCGCCAGACAGGCGTCCTCCTCCCAGCCGTCGACCGGCTCGCCCACGGGCTGTCCGGTGAGCGCGTCGTACCGGTGGAGGCGGTCCGAGGCCACCGCCAGCACCGTCCGGCCGCCCGCCTGGTAGGCGCACAGGCCCAGTGTGTTCTCGGGGTGCACCATCATCGCGCCGAGCGGTGTCCAGGTCTCGGGGTCCCAGATCCGCACCGAGTGGTCCGTGGCGCCGGTGGCCAGCAGGATCCGGCCGTCCGCCGCGTACGGGACGAGGTGGTTGATCGGCCCGTTGTGCGCCTTGACCGGACCGCCCGCCGGCCGGCCGGTCGCCGGGTCCCAGGCCCGCAGCAGCCCGTCGGCGTCCCCGCCGGCCAGCAGGGCCGTGCCGTCCGCCGTGGTGAACGCGGTCAGCGACCACACCTCCCTGCGACCGGTGCCGCGCATCCGCGGCCCCGCCGCCTCCCCGGTCACCGCGTCGACCCGCTCCACACGGCCGTCGTTCCACCCGAGCAGCAGGTTCCGCCGCCCGTCGGCGCCGCGGTGGGGAAACGCCGCCGACATCCGCGGCCACGTCCGGCCCCACGGCTTGCGCCGCTTGCCCCAGGTGTCGGGACAGACCCGCTCGCCCGTCGTCAGGTCGAACTGGAACACCGTCCCGCGCAGTCCCCGGAACTGATCCAGGACCACCAGCACCGGCCGTTCGCCGTCGCCGCCGTCGCCGTGGACGTGAGCCTGGCGGAGCTGGCCGCTGATGAAGCGTTCGTCGAGCGCGAACTCCCGTACCAGGGAACCGTCTTCGGCATCGAATGCCGTCAAGCCCCGACCCTGGGTCGAGCCCGCCCGGATGACCGCCGGTCGCCCGTCGAGCTCGACACCGAGCAGGCGGCTCCCCAGGCCGGCGGACGGGCCGTCCCAGGCCGTGAAAGGGGCCGCCGTACGCATTCCCGCCGAACCTCACTGTCCTCAAGGGAGAGGCCGTCACCCTTCGCGGGCCGCTCCCGAGCCGGCGATGCTACCAGCCGGGGACCGGCCGGCAGCGGTCGCGTCCGCGTCGTCGTGCCCGGGGCGATCACGGCCGCTCGTGCGGTGGTTTGACGACCGGTCGGGTGAGCTGTGCCACCTGTCCCGCTGTGCGTCGTCGGGCGAGAATACCGAGGCATGACCTTATGGCCGTTGCTGGACGACGTGACGGCCGCTACGAATATCGGGATTCGGATTCCAGCGTGGTGACATAAACCAAAATGTATAGTGATCGAAATGCAGCTTCGGTACAGCTTCCGCGTGTATCCGGGCACCGGTCAGTGCATGGCGCTGGCAAGGGCGTTCGGGTGTGTGCGGGTGGTCTTCAACGACGCGCTTCGCGTCCGTGAGACCGCCCGAGCCGCCGGGCTGCCGTTCGTTTCCTCGGGCGAACTGTCCAAGCAACTCACCGCCGCGAAGAAGACCCCCGAGCGGGCATGGCTCACCGAGGTGTCATCGGTCGTGTTGCAACAGTCCCTCCGAGATCTGGACACGGCCTACAAGAACTTCTTCGACGGCCTCAAGGGCAAACGCCCGCGCATGGGCGCGCCTCGGTTCAAGTCCCGCAAGGACAGCCGGCAGTCGATCCGGTTCACGGCGAACGCCGGGTGGAAGATCACGCCCGGTGGTAGGCTACGGCTTCCCAAGGTCGGCGACGTGCGGGTGAAGTGGTCCCGCTCCCTGCCTTCCGTGCCGTCGACGGTGACGATCGTCAAGGACGCTGCCGGGAGGTACTTCGCCTCCTTCGTCGTGGAGACGGAGACCGAAGCGCTGCCGGAGACGGGCAGCACGGTCGGCATCGATCTGGGGCTGACCCACTTCGCGATCCTCTCCGACGGCACGAAGATCGACAGCCCCCGCTTCCTGCGCCGGGCCGAGAAGAAGCTGAAGAAGGCCCAGCGGGACCTGTCCCGCAAGGCCGAGGGCAGCAGCAACCGGGCCAAGGCCCGCATCAAGGTCGCGCGTTGCCACGCACGGACAGCCGATGCGCGACGCGATTTCCACCACCAGCTCTCCACCAAGATCATCCGTGAGAATCAAGCGGTTGCCGTGGAAGACCTGGCGGTCAAGGGACTCGCCCGTACGCGCATGGCCAAGTCCGTACACGACGCCGGATGGTCGGCGTTCGTGACGATGCTGGAGTACAAGGCCGCCAAGTTCGGCCGGGTCTTCCATCGCATCGGACGGTTCGAGCCGACCTCTCAGGTCTGCTCGGTGTGCGGCGTCAAGGACGGACCCAAGCCCCTTTCGGTCCGTGAGTGGACCTGCGGGGCGTGCGGGGCAGTGCTCGATCGGGACATCAACGCGGCGGTCAACGTCGCCAAGGCCGCTGGACTGGCGGCATCAGCCTGCGGAGCGCGGGTAAGACCGGGAATCGTCCCGGCGCAGCGCGAAGAAACAGGAACCCACCCGAAGCCCCAGCCGGTCACCACCAGCGGGCAGGCGGGAATCTCCGTCCTTCAGGGCGGAGAGGATGTCAATGGTACGCGAACGGTGTCTGGGCCCGGGCGCCGTACCCGGACGGCCTCGCCGACGACGGCCTGGACTGCGGCATGAGCTCCTTCATCGACCGCGGCGAGGTCCTGGGCGAACTGACGGACCACCTGGACGACACGGCCGACGGGCCGAGCGCGGACAGCCTCCTGGCCGACGCGGAAGCGTACCGGCTGCAGCCGCGCGAACTGCTGGAACGGCTGGGCGAGACCAACCGCGACGACGACCCGCTGGACCCGCCGGCCATCGTCCGGGCACTGGCCCGCGCGGGCCTGACGGGGGAGTTCGCGGCGACCGACACCCTCTGACGAGCGGGACGGCGCCGGCTGCCCCTGCCACCCCTGCCACCACGAGGTGCCCCACGCGAGGCCCTACCCGGCGGGGGGCCGGAGGGCGTCGCCTGGCGCGGTGACGCGGAAGGTGGCCCGGTAGTCCGCGGGGGACGTGCCGACGCGGCGGTGGAAGGCGGCCCGGAAGGCGGCCGGGCTGCCCAAACCGCTGAGGCGGGCGATCTGTTCGACGGGGCCGGCGGTCGTCTCCAGGAGTTCGCGGGCCCAGTCGATGCGGGCGTCGGTCAGCCAGGCCATCGGCGAGGTGCCCGTCTCCTGCTGGAAACGGCGGATGAACGTCCGGCGGGACATGTGCGCGCGGTGGGCCAGCTCGTCCACGCTCTGGCGGTGGGCGAGGTTGTCGAGCATCCAGGCGCGGACCGGGGCGAGGTCCTCGCCGCGGGCGGCCGGCCGGAAGCGATCGACGAACTGCGCCTGGCCGCCCGAACGTCGGGGCGGGGCGACGAGCAGCCGGGCGCGGGCGTTGGCGGCCGCGGCGCCGTAGTCCCCGCGGATGATGTGCAGGCACAGGTCGACGCCCGCGGTCACCCCCGCGGAGGTGAGGACGTCGCCGTCGTCGACGTAGAGCAGGTTCGGCCGGACGTCGATCCGGGGGTACCGGCGTTGCAGCTCGGCGGCGTCCCGCCAGTGGGTCGTGGCGGGGCGCCCGTCCAGCAGCCCGGCGGCCGCCAGGGCGAACGCCCCCGTGCAGATCGACACCAGCCGCGCTCCGCGCTCGTGCGCCGAGCGGATCGCCGACAGCGCCGTGGCGGGAAGCGGGCTGTCCGGATCCTCGTAGCCGGGGACGACCACGGTGTCGGCGTCGCGCAGCGCCTCCAGCCCGGCGGAGGTGCCCACCGTGAACCCGCCGCTGAGAACCGGCCCGGCGGACGGGTCGGTGCAGACGGTGATCCGGTAGTGCGGGTCCGACCCGAAGGCCTGCGCCGGGATGCCGAGGTCGAGCGGAAGGACCCCGGGAAGCGCCAGCACCGCGACCCGGTGCCCATCGACGGCCGACATGGCACGATCCTAGCGGTGAACGGCCCCCGTGCCACTGTCGGCGGCCCGGCCGCGATTCGTAGCCTGCGCCCATGGAACTCTCACCGATGGAACGCTCGCCCATGGAACGCTCGCCCACGGAACTCTCGCTCGACCTGCCGACCGGCCCCCTGGCCGAGGCCGTCCTCGCCGCCGCGCGAGCCTCGGAGACCGCGCCGATCCTCAACCACAGCGTGCGCAGCTTCCTCTTCGCCCAGCTCCTGGCCGCCCACGACGGATGCCTGGACGACGCCGCCTACGACCGCGACCTGCTGTTCGCCGCCACCGTCCTGCACGACCTGGGCACCGGCAGCCTGGCCAAGGGCGAGGCCCGGTTCGAGGTGGAGGGCGCGGACCTGGCGGCGGATCTGCTGCGCCGGCACGACGTCCCCGAGGCGGACGTCGACCGCGTGTGGGAGGCCATCGCCCTGCACACCTCACCCGGCATCGCCGAGCGCCGCGGCCTGCTGTGCCACCTCACCCGCGAGGGCGTGGGCGCCGACTTCGGGCGCGGCGCGGAGATCGTCGCCCCGTGGGAGAAGCGGATCCACGCCGCCCACCCCCGCCTGGCCATGGTCCGCTCGCTCGTCGACGCGATCGTGGAGCGGGCCGCCCGGTCGGACGCCGCGGCTCCCCGCTACTCGCTCGGCGGCGAACTCCTCCGCGAACGCCGGGCCGACGGCGTGACCGGTATGGAACTCGCCACCACCGGCACGCCCTGGGGGGAGTGAGCCGCCCCGGCGGGAGGCCTCCCGCCCCAGCGGCACCCGTCCGAGAGGCACCCCGCCCCAGCGGCACCCGCCCCCGAGGCCTCGCACAAAAACCGGTGGGGGTGCCCGCCGTGCCCGGCCAGAATGACCGCATGCCGCACGAAGCCGATCAGCTGCTCGCCGACCTCGACCCGCTCTCCCACCCGGAGCGTCAACGGCTCGCCGCCCGCAGGGCCAGGGAGTTCGCCGCCGACGGCGGGCTCCCTGGGCTCCTGCTCGGCCTGGAGCGCTCCGGTGTGTACGGCCGACGGCTGGCCGCGCTCGCCGCGTCGGCCGGCCGGGCCACCGGCTACCTCGCTGAGCGGCTGACCGACCCCGACCCGGTGGTCCGCGGGTACGCCCTGCGCGCCGCCCGCACCCAGGGCATCCCGGACGAGGCGATCGAGGCGGCCTTCACCGGCGCCTCCTGCACCCTGCGCCGACAGCTGACCCGGGTCGTCCGGCACGGCCGCCGGCACCGGCTCGCCGAGCGGCTGGTGGGCCGCCTGCGCGCCGAGTGGGGCGATGCCGAGGCCGCCCGGCTGCTCTCCGCCTGCGGCCCCGCCTTCGTCGGCCGGACCCTGCCCGAACTCGCGCACGCCGCACCGCTCGCACCCCTCGCCGCACGCTTCCCGGACGAGGTCCTGGACCACCTGGAGCGGGTCCTCGCCAAGCACCCCGAGACGCTGCGGCTCGGGCACTGGCCCGCCCTCGCCGACGTCCTCGGCGCCGTCGTGCGGGCCCGCCCCGCACGGGTCCTCGACCTGCTGGAGCGGTTCGGCCCGGACCTCCCGCTGCGCCGGGAGCACCTGCCGCCGCTGGCCGCCACCGACGCCGAACGCACCGTCCGGCTCCTCGCCGATCCGCGGCGCGGCGCGGTCGGGCCGTACACCACGCCGCCCACCGGCGGCACGCTGCGCCGGCTGGTGCGCGCCGACCCGCCCTCGCTCCCCGCCCTGGGCCGGCACTGGCTGGCCGCGCCCCGCTGCCTCGCCGCCCTGCTGCGCGCCCTTCCCCCGGGCCGGCGCGACGCGTTCCTCGACCTCGTGTACGCCGGCGCCCTCCCACGAGAGGGCGAACTCTCCCTCCTCCTACCGCTGTTCCCGCACGCGCGCCGCCACGCCGAGGCCCGGCGGCAGGTCGCCGCACGCCGCGCGAAGGGCCGCCCTTGGGCCCGGATCGCCCCCGCCCTGGCCCACCTGCCCACCGAGGAGGCCCGGCCGGAGCTGCGAGCCGCCCTCGCCCGCCCGGACGCCGACGACCGCTGCGCCGCCTGGACGGCCCTGTTCGCGGGCGCGGCCGCCTCCGGCGACCGGGCCGCCGTCCAGGACGCGCTCGGCCTGCTGCCGCGGCTGCGCAACGAGCAGGACCCGGTCCGCTGCGCGGCGCTGACCGCGCTCGCCCAGGTGCCCGCCCGGCTGCTGACCCGGGAGGCGGTGCCCGTCCTCGACGCCGCCGTCCAGGACGCCGTCGACGCCCGTGACTGCTCGTACGCCACCCGCACCGCCCTGCAGCGACTGGTCGCCGAGGTCCTGCGGGAGCACGCCGTCACCGGCGGCGCCGAGCTGGTCGAGTGGGCACTGCGGAGCCTGCGCCGCATCGCCGGGCAGACCGGCACGGTCGAACTCGGCCGGCTGGAGCACCGGTTGCGGCGCGGCCAGGAGCACGCCGTGTTCGAGACCCTGCGGCCGTGGCTGGACGCCATGGCCGACACCGCGGAGTACTGGCTGCTGTTCACCCTGGCCCGTTCACTCGGCCGACGGGCCCGCGGCGTCCCGGAACTGCAGGAACTCCTCCTGCACGCCCTTCAGTTCGGGTCGGACGGCGCCTTCGTCACGGCCGCCGCCCTGTGGCTGGACGACCCGCGCACCCGCGACACCCGGGTCGCCGAGATCCTCGGACTCGAGCCCTCCGCCGCCCTCCTGCGGCCGGTGCGGGACGTGCTGGCCGAGCGGCGCACCGACCTGCTCGACCCGCTGCTCGCCCCCGTGCCGCCGTACGGGCGGTTCCTCAAGCGGCCGCAGCGGGCGCCCCTGCCGCCGACCGGGTCGGCGAGGCGCTGGACGCCGCGCCAGTGGCGGGCCGCCGCCCGCCTCGCCGCCGCGGCGGCGAACGACCCCTCCCTGCCACTGCACGGGCGTGCCGCGGCCGTCCACGCCGCCGCCGCGATCCCCGAGTACGGCGAGGCGGTCGTCCGCGCCCACCTGCACTCCACCGAGGCGGCGCTCAGCGAGGCGGCGCTCAGCGAGGCGGTGCTCACCGACACCGCGCCCACCGAGACCGCGCCCAGCGAGACCGTGCTCGTCGAGGCGGCGCTCGCCGCCCTGGCCCGGACGGACCGGCCCGCCGACGCGCTGGGCGACCTGCTCGCCCACGCGGGCGGCGACCGCGCCCGGGTCGCGGTGTACGCGGCCACCCGGGCCGCCCGGTTCGCCCCGCCCGGCGAACTCGCCCAGCGGCTCGGCGAGTTGCTGTCCAGGACGCAGGGCAGCAAGGTGACCAGCCGCAAGGAGGCCGTACGGCTGGCCGCCGAGCACCTCCCGCCGCGGACCGCCGCCGACCTGCTGGTCACCGCGTACCGCGTCGAAGGCCAGCACCGCGACGTCCGCGCCGCGGTGGTCGCCTTCGCGACCGGCCTGCTGGACGCCGAACCCGTCTGGGACCTGCTCGCCGAGGCCGCCGGGCAGGCCCCGCCACCCGTGCGCCGCGCCGTACTGCGGGCCCACCCGGCGCACCTCCCGGAGGTCCACCGGGCCCGCTACGCCCGCCTGGTGGCCTCCGTCGCCGCCTCGCCGGACTCGGAAGTCGCCACGCCCGCCCTCGCCGAGCTGCCGCGGTGGGCCGCCTGGGCGCCGGAGACCGCGGACGTTGCCCGACGAACCGTCACCGACCTTGCGAACCGGGGCAGTTGGCTGGAGGCTGCGGGCGCCGTCCGCGCACTCGCCGCCTCCGGGCTGCCGCACCCGCTCGGCGGCGCCGCCCCCGGCAGCCTGCTGCACCGCACCCTCGCCGAACTCGCCGCCGCCACACGGACGGACGACCACGACGCCGGGAGCGACCCCGACGCCGGGGACGACCACGACGCCGGGGTCGACCGGGACCTGCCGGCCCGCCGGAGGCTGGCCCACCTCGCCGACCTCCCCGCGGACGACCGCCACCGGCCGCTGCTCGCCGGCGCCGCCGACCTGCTCGCGGCCGAACCCGACCTGACGGGCATCAGGACGGCCGCGCTGCGCCGGCTGGTGGACCCCGCGGCCGGGCCGCAGGCGCTGGCGGCCGCGCTCGGCACGCTCGCCGACGCCCACCAGGGCCGGCCGGCGGCGGCCGCGCTCACCGCGGCGGCGCTGCTGCGCGAGCACACCTCGGGCCCGCTGCCGCCGCCCGGGACCCCCGACGCGCTGGCGCGCACCGCCCGCCGGGACGGGGACACCGGCGCGGCCGCCGGACTGTTCGCCACGGCGCTGACCGAGGTGTTCGGCGACCGCCTCGGCTGGCCCCAGGAGTGGCGGGCCCTCCTGCGCGAACTGCGCCGCCACCCCTCGGCGGACGTCCGCGAGCGCGCCCTCGCGGCCGTCGTGCACCGGGAGTGACCCGATCGCCGGCTCCGCCCCCGCCGCGCGCCACGACCTGAGGACGCATCGGATGCACGGCGGAGCGGATGTGACATCAGCCACATCCGCTCCGCCGAGCACCGGCCGGGTGTCGATCACAAACCCCGGACCTGCACGTCAAATTCACAAATCGACGTCCCGGACGAACCCGGGGGCCGCTCGAAACGACCTGGCTCCCCAAGCGGATTGGGCCTAGCCTGCCCGCCATGTCCCAGAACACGAACACCCCCGGTTTCCCCGGGCAGCCGGCCGCTCCGGCCGGCGACTCCGCCAAGGTGCAGCGCCAGGTACAGCAGCAGGCGGGCGTCGGACCGGTCTCCGGTGGCGGCGGCACCCTCTTCTCCGAGCCCGTCCTGGTGGTGAATCAGAAGGCCAAGCTGATCGAGCTGACCAACGAGTACGCGGTCTTCGACCAGCAGGGCGCCACGCTGGGATCGGTGGTCCAGGTCGGCCAGGGCGCGCTGCGCAAGGTCCTGCGGCTGCTCACCTCCCTCGACCAGTACCTCACCCACAAGCTGGAGATCCGTGACGCGCACGGCACCCCGGTGCTGCTGCTGACCCGTCCGGCGAAGCTCATCAAGTCGCGGGTGATCGTGCAGCGTCCGGACGGCCAGGAGGTCGGCCAGATCATCCAGCAGAACGCCATCGGGAAGATCAATTTCGCGCTGGAGGTCGGCGGCCAGAAGGTCGGCGCCATCAAGGCGGAGAACTGGCGGGCCTGGAACTTCTCCATCGTCGACCAGACGGACACCGAGGTCGCCCGGATCACCAAGACCTGGGAAGGCCTGGCGAAGACGATGTTCACCACGGCCGACAACTACGTGCTCCAGATCCACCGCCCGCTCGCCGACCCGCTGCTCAGCCTCGTCGTCGCGACCGCGCTGACCGTGGACACCGCGCTGAAGCAGGACGCCCGCGGCCTCGGCTAGCCGCGAACCGTACGTCGCCGGGAGCCCCGCCCCCCGCCCCCGCTCAGGCGGCTTCCGGGGGGTGGGGCTCCCGGCGACGGGGTGGCCACCGCCGCGGGCCGGCCGCGGTCCCCGTGGCGCCCGATCAGTAGTAGGCGTACGCGGCGCCCGCCGTCACGTCGGCGTTCGTGGTGGTGGGCCGCGAGTCGGCCCCGTAGGCGGCGTAGCCCGCGGTCACGGCGGCGCCGGCGAGCGCCAGGGCGGCGAGCCGGGCCAGGTACGTCCGGCGCAGGCTCATGCCCCGCCGTCGCCCGGGGACATGCCGGGCGTCCTCGACGGCGGACCCGGCCGGCTCGGCAAGCGGGCTCTGAGACGTGGTGTCGTCGCTCATCGGTCTCTCCGTAGGTGAGTTGGGCTCGAATGCAGCCGGAGCATAGTGCCACCAAGGCAATTGGGCATCGGCCGGCCGGCCGGCCCGGATCCGGCCGCTGCCGAGCGGGTGCCCGCGTCCGACGCGGTGCGCCCCGCGGCCGGCACGGGCCCGGGTAGCATGTGGCGCCACGGCCGGAGCAGGGGTGCGGCCACGGGGGATGGGGGGCGGCGTGA
Source organism: Kitasatospora xanthocidica (assembly GCF_014656195.1). GTDB lineage: Bacteria > Actinomycetota > Actinomycetes > Streptomycetales > Streptomycetaceae > Kitasatospora > Kitasatospora xanthocidica. The sequence goes on from NZ_BNBY01000026.1 coordinate 101,727, forward strand.
CGGAGTCAGAGCGTTTCGGGTGTGAGGCGTGCTGTGCCGAGGACGCCTCGGCGGCACGGGCGCACCATCAGAGCTACACCGGGGTCCGGCTGGAGACGATGATCCAGGACGACTCGCACTTCATCGTCTCCGTCCAGCGCTGCGGCCTCTGTTCGCAGGCCTTCGTGAGCGTCTTCACCGAGTACGTCGACTGGGCCGGCTCGCGGGACGCGCAGTACCGGACCGTGCTGCCGATCACGGACACCGAGGCGGACGACCTGACGGCGGGCCGGCTGAGCCCGCACCGGGCCGGGGCCCTGGGGCACGGCCGCCGCCATCTGCAGAGCGACTGGCCGAGCTCGGCCGACGAGCCGTCCGTGTACTGGAGCAGCGGCGTCTTCGAGGTACGCGAGGGCTACTGACCCGGCCGGGCTCCGCCTGCCACCCTTCGGAGCGGCGAAACGCGCTGGCAGGAAGGCCTTTCCCGCCCGTAGCATCCGAGCCCCGGTCCCGTCCGTCACCCCGAAGGGAGCACGCCCATGTCTGTGGACGCCGGCCTGTACCTGCGCTGGCCCCACGGCCAAGCTCCGTCCGCCGAGGAGTTGGCCGAACAGTTCGGCATCACCTCCCGGAACGGGTCGGGCATCGTCGGCAAGATCGTCTCGGCCGACGGTCACAGCAGGATGTGGATCACCGTCTCCACCGACCCGAGGGACCTCGTCGACCCCTCCCGGACCTTCGAGCACGCCTACGACCACTGGCTCAGCCTTTCCCCCTCCAAGAGCGCCCCGTACCCCGAGGACACGTTCGCCGTGCTCCGCGCCCAGTGCCGGCAGACCGTCACCCGGCTGCGCCGCACCGGGCTGGTGGAGAGCGCCTTCTACGTCGACGCCGACAGTCTGACCAGCTACTGGACCGACACCCGGTCAGCCCTCGGCCCCGAGCCCCTCCCGGCCGTCGAGCTGGACCTCTGGTGGGCCGCCGAGACCCCCACCACCTCCACCCTCCCGGCCGCCCTCACCCCGAACCTGCACCCGGCCCCGGCCGACCCCGCCCGGACCACCGTCCTCATCCCCGTACTCGCCGAGGCCTCCGGCATCCTGTGGGACATCGCCCACCGCGCCGGCGAACTGCCCGTCCGGCACACGGCCCGTTTCACCGGCCACCACGTCACGCCCGAGGAGCTCGACGCCTTCTCCGACCGGCTCGCCGCCGAACTGGCCAGGCCCGGCGAACAGATCGACGTCGCCCTGTGGGCCAACGGCCGCCTGTGCCGCTACGAGGTGGCCAACCAGCCGGTGACCGACCTCCGGGTGTGCTGACCCCGACTCAAGAGGAGCCGACCCGGGACCCCTCCCGTCAACCACGGCGGACACGGGACCGTCGACCCGGTGCAGACGAAACCGGTTGACGGGGTCGGAAGAATGCCCGGCATGGGTACAGACATCAGCGGCTTCCTCGAATACCGGGCGCCGCAGGACGATCAGTGGACACGTGATGTTCACGGGAACGGGAGTCGGCTGCCGTAGGCCTTTCCCCGGGTGCATCCGTCACTGCCCGGTCCGGTCGCTGGGGGGCTGTTGAGGTCCGGTCGGTGGGGCGAACAGGGCCTGGACGGTTTCGGTGGCCAGGTCTCGCAGCCAGGTGTGGGCGCGGTCGTCGTCGTAGCGCTGGTGCCACAGCAGGTACAGGGGGACGTCGGGCAGCGGGAGTGGTGGTGGCAGGGTGGCCAGGCCGAGGTGTTCCCGGGCCGCGCGGGTGACCGCGTCGGGGAGGGTGACGACCAGGTCGGTGTCGAGGGCGAGTTGCAGTGCGAAGGCGGCGGTGGGCCCCGCGGCGACGACGCGTCGTTCGAGGCCGCGGGTGGTCAGGGCGTCGTCGATCGGGTCGCGCAGGCTTCCGCGGCGCGAGACGGTGAGGTGTTCGGCGGCCGCGTAGCGCTCGGTGCTCGGCGGACCCTCGGTGAGGGGGTGGCCCGGCCGGACGGCGACGACCAGCCGGTCCCTGCCGACGAGGCGGTGGCGGATGTCGGGGAGCGCCGGAGCGCTGGAGGCCGATTCGAGGTCGACCTCGCCCCGGCGCAACTCGGCGTCGTCCGTCCCGGGTTCGGCGGACAGGCGCAGCCGGACGCCGGGGGCCCGCTGGTGGACGGCGGTGATCAGGGTGGTGCCGCAGGCGGCGGTCAGGGCGTCGTGCCAGCGCACGGTGAACACCCGGTCCAGAGCCGCGAGGTCGAGTTCCTGCTGCGCGGACAGGAGTTGGTGGGCCTGCTGTACGAGGGCGTGGACCCGGGCGCGCATGGCGAGTGCGCGGGTGGTGGGGACCATGCTGCGGCCGGTGCGGACCAGGATCTGGTCTCCGGTGGCCTTGCGGATGCGGCCCAGGGAGCGGCTCATCGCCGGTGCGGTGACGTGGAGGCGTGCCGCGGCGCCGGCGACGCTGCCCTCTTCCAGCAGTGCGTCCAGGGCCGTGAGCAGGTTCAGATCCAGTTGCATGTCGGTAACTCTACAAGTGCATAGCATGCACTTGTTGTTAATGATCGGGGCCCCTACCTTCGAAGTGCGGGCGAGAGACAAGCCGCCCGCACCCATCGAACCCAGGGAGCCCGCCATGAGCACAGCCATGCCTTTCGCCGCCGACACGACGCTCCTGTCCGAGGTGACCGCCGCGGTGAGGACCGCTGGCCTCACGCTGCGCGACCGCCACACCTCGCACGCCCGGGGCGTGAGTCTGGACGAGGTCGTCGCCGAGATCCACGCCAACGACGACGCGGTGCTGGACGTGCTGCGGGGGCCGCTGCTGCGGGCGCGGCCCGGATCGCGGTGGGCCGAGGACGAGTTGGCCGGCGGTGCGCTCCCGTCGGGGGAGTGGTGGGTCGTCGACCCCGCCGAGGGCAACATCAACCACGTCCACGGCATGGAGGACTGGGCCGTCACCGCCACCCTGGTCCGCGACAACCTGCCGGTGCTCACCGTCGTCCACCTGCCGCTGACCGGCGACACCTACACCGCCGTCGCCGGCGGCGGTGCCCGCCTCAACGACCGGCCCCTGAAGGTGTCCGCCAAGACCGACCTGGGTGCCGCGCTCATCGGCACCGGCCAGGCCAGGCCCGGTGAGGACGAGCGCACCTTCCGGCGGATCGGCGACTCGGTCACCGCCATGCTCGTCAACGGCCTGGTCGTGCGCGTGTCCGTTCCCGCCACGATGCAGCTCATCCACGTCGCCGCCGGACGCATGGACGCCTTCTGGCAGTTCTCCGACGTCCGCTCCGGCCTGGTCGCCGGCGCCCTGCTGGTCTCCGAGGCCGGAGGCACCGTCACCGACCTGGCGGGCGAGCCCTGGCACACCGGCAGCCGCGACTTCCTGGCCGCCGCCCCCGGCATCCACACCGCAGCCCGCAAGGTCCTGTCGACCATCGCCTGACCGGGCCCCTCCGCGCCACCCACCCGATACCGCAAGGAGCATCACCTCATGACCAGCATCGGCATCCTGGGCGCCGGCCGCGTCGGCGCCAACCTCGCCGGCAAGCTCTCCGTGGCCGGACACCGTGTCACCCTCGGTGTCCGGAACCCGGAGGACACCGCAGCGCCCGCCGCCGGCATCGCCCCGCAGATCGCCTTCGCCGACCAGCGCACCACCGCCCGCACCGCGGACATCGTGATCAACGCGACGCCCGGCGACAGCTCCCTGGACCGCCTGGTCGGCCTGCGCACCGAGCTCTCCGGAAAACTCCTCGTCGACGTCTCCAACGCCACCCGCGACACCGATGACGGTCTGCCCGGCGACCTCTGCTATCCCGGCAGCAGCCTCGCCGAGAAGCTCCAGGCCGCACTCCCCGACACCCGGGTGGTCAAGACCCTCAACACCATGCTGTTCATGGTCATGACCGCTCCCGAAACCCTGGCCGTCCCACCGACCGCCTACCTCTCGGGCGACGACCGGAACGCGAAGGAGACCGTCACCCGCCTGCTCGGCGACCTGGGCTGGCAGCCCGGATGGATCGAGGACCTCGGCGGCATCACCACGGCCCGCGCCACCGAGGCCATGGTCCTCGTGGTCCCCCACGTCCTGCGCCGACACGGCTTCAGGCCCTTCGCCGTCTCCCTCGCCTCCTGACCCGTCAGCGGGGACCTTGTCAGCGGAGGACGTCGAGGACCTGCTTCTGCAGGCCGTTGCTGTAGACCTCGTGCTCGACCAGCTTCAGCTTCTGGGCGTCCTTGTCCGTGGTGCTGAAGAGTCGCTTGCCGGCGCCGAGGAGCAGGGGGAAGACGAGCAGGTGGTAGCGGTCGACCAGGCCGGCGTCGGAGAGGGCCTGGTTGAGGGCGGCGCTGCCGTGGACGATGATCGGGCCGCCCTCGGTCTCCTTCAGTGCGGCGACCTCGTCGAGCGAGCGCAGGATGGTGGTCTCGCCCCAGTT
>NZ_BNBY01000027.1 GCF_014656195.1 Kitasatospora xanthocidica
GGGGTGTTGTCCACGAAATTGGTGATCAGCCAGTTCAGGTTCTGTGCGGCCTGGCTCATCTGGTTCAACTCAACGCTCCTGGTGATCTGCGCCGTTGCCGTCGCTGCGGCCACCGAAACTATCGAATCCGGGCTGCTGGGCACCATGCTGGGAGCCCGGCTGGTTGGAGGCCTGCTCGGCCCCGGCCCGGCGGCCCTGCTGGATGCCGCGGCGCAGGTTGGTCAGCCGGCCGCGGACCTCCTCGGGGGCCCGGGAGACCTGGGGACCGGTCAGCGGCGAGGCCTCGGCGGTGCCGGAGACCAGGTTCGCCTGCGGCGTCCGCCGGGGCAGGCCCGACATGGTGACGCCGTTGGTCGAGGGCTCGCGGACCTGCTCGGCACGGCGCCAGCGCTCGTCGTTGGCGGACGGGCGCCAGGGCGCGTCACCCTCGCCGGGCATCGGCTGCTGCGGACCCTGCGGGTGCGGCTGCTGCTGGGCCTGCTGGGGCTGGTGCTGCTGGCCCGGCTGCGGCTGCTGGTGCTGCTGCGGGGCCTGCTGACGGCCCGGCTGCTGGGGCCGGCCCTGCTGGAACTCCGGCGCGGAGGTGCCGGGGCGACGCGGCTGGTACGACTGCTGCCGCGCCTGCTGCTCGGCCTCGGCCTGCGCGTACCAGGACTGCTGGTCGGCGGGCTGCTGACCGGCGGCCGGCAGCGCCATCGGCTCCTGGTACGGCAGCGGCTGCGGCTGCTGCTGCGGGGCCTGCTCCTGGCGCACCGGCTCCGGGCGCGCCGGGTTCGGCACGTTCGGCAGCACCGGCTCGACCAGGCCGAGGCCCAGCGGGTCGCGCGGGTCGATCTGGCTGGCCTCGAAGCGCGGACGGGCGAACTGCTGGGTGCTCTCCACCGGCGCCGGCTCGGCCGACGGCAGCGGCTGGGGCTGCTGCTGGGCCTGCGGCGGCAGCTGGGGCTGGCGGTCGCGCTGCGGCGCCTCCGGGCCCGGGCGCTGCGGACGGCGCGGACCCTGGGCACCGGGACGGCCGGGGGCACCCTGGGCGCCCGGGCCCTGACGGCCGGGGGCGCGCTGCGGCAGGCCGTCCTGCGGACGGTTGCCCGGGCGGGCACCCTGCTGCGGGGCGCCGGGACCGCCGGGGCGGCCGTGCTGGGGCTGTTCGCCGGTCCGGGGACCCGGACCGCCGTCGGGCGCGCCGGCGGGGCGCGGCCGCTCCTGGCCGGGCCGGGGCTGACCGGGCTGCGGCCGGCCCTGCTGGCCCTGGCCGGGCTGCTGCGGGGCCTGCGGCTGGCGGTCGCGGCGGGGCAGGCCGTTCGGTCCCGCCTGCGGCGGGCCCTGGTGGCCGGGGGTGCGCTGCGGCAGGCCGCCCTGCGGCGACTGCTGCGACTGCTGCGGCTGCTGCTGGGCCTGCGGCGACTGCTGCGACTGCTGCGGCTGCTGCTGGGCCTGCGGCGACTGCTGGGGCTGCTGGGCCTGCTGCGGCTGGGGGGCGGGCTGTCGGCCCTGGCCAGCCGGCGGGACGACGGGGTTCTCCCGCAGCGACTTGCCGACCTGGCGGGTCGGCAGACCGCCGGGGCGACCGCCGGGCGCACCCGGACCGCCCTGCCCACCCGGGCCGGCCTGTCCGCCGGGACCGCCCTGTCCGCCGGGACCGGCCGGAGCGGCCGGGCCGCCCTGGCCGCCCTGGCCGAGCTGCGGGCGCCCGCCCTGCGGAGCACCGCCGCCCGGGCCCTGGCCGAGCGCGGCCGGACCGTTCTGACGGCCGGGCTGCATCTGGCGCTGCTGGCGCGGCGTCGGGGCGACCCCGCGCTGCTGCTGCTTGGCCTGCGCGGCGCCGCCGCGGCCGGTGGGGCGGCGGTCGCCGGAGTTGGTGACGTCCACCGGGAGCATGACCAGCGCGGTGGTGCCGCCGGAGTCGCTGGGGCGCAGCTGGATGCGGATGCCGTGGCGCAGCGACAGGCGGCCGACCACGAAGAGGCCCATGCGGCGGGAGACGGAGACGTCCACCGTCGGCGGGTTGGCGAGGCGCTCGTTGATCTCGGCGAGGTCGTCGGGGCTCAGGCCGATGCCGGTGTCGTGGATCTCGACCAGCACGCGGCCGTCCGGCAGCGCGTGGCCGGTGACCCGGACGCGGGTCTGCGGGCTGGAGAACGAGGTGGCGTTCTCGAGCAGCTCGGCGAGCAGGTGGACGAGGTCGTTGACGACGCGGCCGGCGACCTCGGCCGACGGTACGGCGGCGAGCTCGATGCGCTCGTACTGCTCCACCTCGGACGCGGCGGCGCGGAGCACGTCGACCAGCGGGACGGGGCGGGTCCAACGGCGGCCCGGGTCCTCACCGGCGAGGACGAGGAGGTTTTCGCCGTTGCGGCGCATGCGGGTCGCGAGGTGGTCCAGCTTGAAGAGGTTGGCCAGCTGGTCCGGGTCCGCCTCGCGGCTCTCCAGCTCGGAGATGAGCGACAGCTGGCGCTGGATGAGGCCCTGGCTGCGGCGGGAGAGGTTGGTGAACATCGCGTTGATGTTGCCGCGGAGGAGGGCCTGCTCGGCGGCGAGGCGGACGGCCTCGCTGTGCACCATGTCGAAGGCGTGCGCCACGTGGCCGATCTCGTCGGCGGAGTCGACGGCGACCGGCTCCACCGTGGTGTCGACGTCGTGCGGGTCGCTCTCGGAGAGGGTCTTGACCAGCTCGGGCAGGCGGCGCTCGGCGACGTCCTCGGCCGCGGCCTGCAGACGGGTCAGCGAGCGCACCATCGAGCGGGCGATCAGACCGGCGCCACCGAGGGCGACGAGCAGCACCAGGGCGATGGCGACACCGATGATCAGGGCGTCCGTGTCGGCCTGGGACTGCAGGTCCTGGGCCTTGCCGTCCAGGTTCTCGATGAGCTTGGACTCGATCCGGCGCTCGGCGGAGATCTTGGCGCTGGACTTCTCGTACCAGTCCTTGTAGCTGACCGGCTCGGTCTGGTGGATGCCGCCCTGGGTGAGGATCGTCTGGGCGTAGCGGTCGGCGTCGGCGACGACGCCGTTGTAGCTCAGCTGGCTGCGCAGGTTGTCCAGGTCGTGCGCGGTGTAGATGTTGTTGAAGCTGGCGATCGCGTTGTCGTACGACAGGCGCAGGCGGATACCGAAGGACTCGTCGCTCAGGCTGAGGTCGGGGGCCTTGGGGTTGGCGAGCGCGGCGCTGATCAGGGCCCGCTGCTGCGAGGTGGCGTTCTTGGCGAGCGAGAACTGCTGCAGCGCGCGGGTGGAGACGACCAGGTCCTTGTTGTTGGACGCGAGCGCGATGTCCTGGGTGATGGACAGCAGGTCGCGGATGATCACGTCGTAGGCGGTGATCGTCGACTGGATGTTCTGGTTGTTCTGGTACGGCAGGCTGCGGGTGTCCGCGATCGAGTTGAGGTCCTTGCGGATCTGCAGCAGCAGCGCCTTTCCGCCGGACAGTTCGAGGTTCTCGAACTTGTCGGAGGAGGCGGTGAAGGTGCGGCTCAGGTCGTCGGTGGCCTTGCGGGCGGCGACGATGTCGTCGTCCAGCTGGGCGCTCGGCTTGTCCGTGATCGGGCCGGCGCTGATGTCGCGCTCGGTCTGCAGCGCGTCCGCGAGGTTGGTCGCCTTCTTGGCCAGGTCGGACAGGTTGGCCATCTGGGCGAGTTGCTGCGAGTTCTCCATCGAGGTCTGGATACGCAGGCCACCGAGGACCAGCGCGACCATGACGGGGAGGGCGAGCAGGGCGATCAGTCGGGTGCGGATGCGCCAGTTGCGCATCGCGAGCCGGTTCAGACCGGTGGCCCGGCGCCGGGTCAGGGAGGTCCGGAGCTTGTCCCGTGCGGACTTGCGCTCCTGACCGTCGTCCTCCGGTCGGCCGACGGCCTCGGGCGGCACCGGCCCGGTCGGGCCGCCGGGCGCCGCCGCCTGTTGGGGGGCTGCCACAGGCTCACGCGACTCCGGGTTACCCGCGGCGCCGCTACCCCTTTTGAAACGTCCCTGCACTGGCGTCGCAACCTCTGGACCGGGCGTCCCGCCGCGTCGCCACGGCCTGGACGGTGTCGAGTTTCCATCCGCCTCCCGGCCGGTCCGGGAGAGCGGGTCACCGGGGTGGACCACTCCCTACCCACGGTCCGTCGCATTCCAGCACAGCCGGGGAATCCCAACAAGGGCCGCAGGAACCCGGCGCCCGGCGCTACCGAACGCTTGCGGCATCTCACTGACTGTGCGGTAACCGGACCGGAATACCGCCTTTTTCGGACACTCGCCGGATACATGCCAAGCAGACCGTAGATCGAAAAGAGTCACAGACCTTCCGGAATGCCCGATATCGGCTGAATGTCGGAATATTCCGGTGCGGCGATATGTCGGATATTTTCGCTTTGCTCAGCATTTTGTGAGCAAAATCACAGTCTAATGTGTAGCTTTGGTCACGGTCTCTATGGAAAGAGATCTCGTAATCTGGCTGTCTCCGGAGCACGGCCGCGTTCAGCCTGCCCAGAACCCCTCCGAATCAATCGGAATCACTCAGGCCGGCGCCGATCCGCCGCGGATCCGCCCGGCCGCGAACACCGAGGTGCTGTCGATGTCCCAGACGAAGAAGGCCACCACGTCCACGCTGTCCAGCCGCCCCACGGCGAACCCGCGCCGGACGACGCTGGCCTCGGTCGAGGACTTCAGCAAGATCCCGGGCGCCCGCAAGCCCGAGGACGTCGTGACCTACGGCACCGAGCTGCCGGCCAGCACCGCCAACCCGCGGCGCGTCCAGCTGATGGTCGCCCCGGTCGTCGTCGTCCAGGACTGACGCCGGAACGCGTTCGTACGAGGGCACCCCGCCGCACCGCGGCCGGGTGCCCTCGCGCGTACCGGCCCCGCGGCCGATCCGTCCCAACCGCGCTGAACAGGGGCAAAGCGGTCAGCCGGGGCCCCACGCGATAGCCTGGAGGCCGATTGACGGGGCCGCGCCCACCCGTGGGCGGCGGCCCACCAGCGCCCGGGCGCGCCCCGGGCGGCCGACGAAGCGAGGGGTAGCCCAGCCGTGCGCATTGCCAGGTTTTCCGTCCGGGAAGGGAGTCCTGCCGCCGGCAGCGTCTCCTTCGGCGTGGTGGAGGGCGACCCTTCCCAGCCCGACTCGCTGGTCGTCCACGCGCTGGCCGGCCACCCGTTCGGCCAGCCCCAGCCCACCGGCGAGAGCTACCGCTTCCAGGACGTCCGGCTGCTCAGCCCGATGCTCCCGAACAAGATCGTGGCGGTCGGCCGGAACTACGCGGCGCACGCCGAGGAGCTGGGCAACCGGGTCCCGGACGTCCCGCTGACCTTCTTCAAGCCGTCCACGGCGGTGATCGGCCCGACCGAGAGCATCGCGTACCCGCCGTTCTCCTCGGACGTCCAGCACGAGGCCGAACTGGCCGTGGTGATCGGCCGGATGTGCCGCGAGGTGCCGCTGGAGCGGGTGCCCGAGGTGATCCTCGGCTACACCTGCGCCAACGACGTCACCGCCCGGGACGTCCAGCAGCGCGAGGGCCAGTGGGCCCGGGCCAAGGGCTTCGACACCTCCTGCCCGCTGGGCCCGTGGATCGAGACCGACCTGGACCCGAGCGACCTGGCCGTCACCTGCACGGTCAACGGCGAGCTCCGCCAGGCCGGCCGCACCTCCCTGATGGTCCGCTCGGTCGCCGAGCTGATCGTCCACATCTCCGAGGCCATGACGCTGCTGCCCGGCGACGTCATCCTCACCGGCACGCCCGCAGGGGTGGGCCCCCTCAACGTCGGCGACGAGGTCGCCGTCTCCATCGAAGGCATCGGCACTCTCACCAACAAGGTGATCAAGCGTGGCTAACACTGACCCGGCCGTCCGGGTTCGCTTCTGTCCCTCCCCGACCGGCAACCCCCACGTGGGCCTGGTCCGCACCGCCCTCTTCAACTGGGCCTTCGCCCGCCACAACGGCGGCACGCTGGTCTTCCGGATCGAGGACACCGACTCCGCCCGCGACTCCGAGGAGTCGTACGGCCAGCTGCTCGACGCCATGCGCTGGCTCGGCTTCGACTGGGACGAGGGCCCGGAGGTCGGCGGCCCGCACGAGCCGTACCGCCAGTCGCAGCGGATGGACATCTACGCCGACGTCGCCCGTCGCCTGCACGAGGCCGGCCACGCCTACCACTGCTACTGCAGCACCGAGGAGCTGGACGCCCGCCGCGAGGCCGCCCGCGCGGCCGGCAAGCCCTCCGGCTACGACGGCCACTGCCGCGAGCTGACCGACGACCAGGTGGCCGTCTACAAGCTGGAGAAGCGCGAGCCGATCCTGCGCTTCCGGATGCCCGACAAGACGATCTCCTTCGACGACGTGGTGCGCGGCACGCTCACCTTCGAGCCGGAGAACGTGCCGGACTACGGCATCGTCCGGGCCAACGGCGCCCCGCTGTACACCCTGGTCAACCCGGTGGACGACGCCCTGATGGGCATCACCCACGTGCTGCGCGGCGAGGACCTGCTGTCCTCCACCCCGCGGCAGATCGCGCTGTACGCCGCGCTCGCCGAGATCGGCGTGGGCAACGGCACCACCCCGCGCTTCGGCCACCTGCCGTACGTGATGGGCGAGGGCAACAAGAAGCTCTCCAAGCGCGACCCGCAGTCCTCGCTCAACCTGTACCGCGAGCGCGGCTTCATCCCCGAGGGCCTGCTCAACTACCTGTCCCTGCTGGGCTGGTCGCTGGCCGAGGACCGCGACATCTTCGACATCGACGAGATGGTCGCCGCCTTCGACATCACCAAGGTGAACGCCAACCCGGCCCGCTTCGACCTGAAGAAGTGCGAGGCGATCAACGCCGAGCACGTCCGGAAGCTGGCCCCGGAGGACTTCGCCGCCCGCCTGGTGCCGTTCCTGCAGACCGCCGGGCTGCTGCCGGCCGAGCCGACCGCCGAGCAGCTGGACGTGCTCGCCAAGGTCGCGCCGCTCACCCAGGAGCGGATGGTCGTGCTGAGCGAGATCGTGAACATGGCCGGCTTCCTGTTCGTCGCGCCGGAGGACTTCGCCCTCGACCCGGACGACGCCGCCAAGGTGCTGACCGCGGACGCCCGCCCGGTGCTGGAGGCCAGCGTCAAGGCGCTGGAGGAGCTCGCGGACTTCACCCCGGAGCCGATCCAGGCCGCGCTGCGCGCGGCGCTGGTGGAGGGGCTGGGCATCAAGCCCAAGTTCGCCTTCACGCCGCTGCGGGTGGCCGTCACGGGCCGCCGGGTCTCGCCGCCGCTCTTCGAGTCCATGGAGCTGCTGGGCCGCCCCGAGACGCTGCGCCGCCTGCGCGCCGCCCTGGACGCCGTGCCGGCCGCCTGAGCGGGCCGCTGAGCAGGCCGCGGGCCCGGCTCCGTGCCGGGCCCGCGGCGTACCCGGAGGTCATCCGCCGGCCTCCCCGCCGCTGCCTGGGGTTATCGATTTTGGAGCCAGGGCCGACGTCGGGTAATGTTCTTTCTGCGCCGCCCGGGAGGGAACGGACGAGGGAGCGAAAGCCCCCCGGCCGGGACCGAACGAGAGGCGCAACGCCTGAGAAGATCCCGACGAGGGTTCAACTCTGGTGGGGTATGGTGTAATTGGCAGCACGAGTGATTCTGGTTCATTTAGTCTAGGTTCGAGTCCTGGTACCCCAGCGCAGTACGCAGTAACAGCAGTACCGCAGGAAAACTGAAGATCAAGCCCCCGTTGTGTAGCGGCCTAGCACGCTGCCCTCTCACGGCAGTAGCGCCGGTTCGAATCCGGTCGGGGGTACTGATCCCGCAAGGGATCGCACGGATCCCGCAAGGGATCACCTGGAAAGCCCCCGTTGTGTAGCGGCCTAGCACGCTGCCCTCTCACGGCAGTAGCGCCGGTTCGAATCCGGTCGGGGGTACTGATCCCGCAAGGGATCGCCAGGATGCCCCCGTTGTGTAGCGGCCTAGCACGCTGCCCTCTCACGGCAGTAGCGCCGGTTCGAATCCGGTCGGGGGTACTTCAGAGCAGGAAGCCGGTGGGCTCGCCCATCGGCCCTTGCTTTGTGTTGGGGTATGGTGTAATTGGCAGCACGAGTGATTCTGGTTCATTTAGTCTAGGTTCGAGTCCTGGTACCCCAGCCAGAAAAGGAAGGCCCCGGCCAACGGGGTCTTTTTTGTTTTCCCGGCCGCATTCCGGCCGGATGTCCGAAGGGCCCCACTCGCGTGCGAGCGGGGCCCTTTCGGTGTTCGGTGGGGGAAGGTCTTCGGTGGGGACGGGTGGGGGCGGGTGGGGGATTCCGCCGGGCAGCGGGGGTCAGCTGCGGCGGAGGGCCTCGGTGAGCCGGTTCGCGGCCTCGATGATGGCCTGGGCGTGCAGCCGGCCCGGGTGGCGGGTCAGGCGCTCGATCGGGCCGGAGACGGAGACGGCGGCCACCACGCGGTTGGAGGGGCCGCGGACGGGCGCGGAGACGGACGCGACGCCCGGCTCGCGCTCGCCGATCGACTGGGCCCAGCCGCGCCGCCGGACGCCGCTCAGCGCGGTGGCGGTGAAGCGGGCGCCCTGGAGGCCGCGGTGGAGCCGCTCGGGCTCCTCCCAGGCCAGCAGGACCTGGGCGGCCGAGCCGGCCTTCATCGGCAGGGTGCTGCCGACCGGGACGGTGTCCCGCAGGCCGGAGAGCCGCTCGGCGGCGGCGACGCAGATCCGCATCTCGCCCTGGCGGCGGTAGAGCTGTGCGCTCTCGCCGGTGACGTCGCGCAGGTGGGTCAGGACCGGGCCCGCGGTGGCGAGCAGCCGGTCCTCGCCCGCCGCGGCGGAGAGTTCGGACAGGCGGGGACCGAGGATGAAGCGTCCCTGCATGTCTCTGGTGACGAGACGGTGGTGTTCGAGTGCGACGGCGAGTCTGTGTGCCGTGGGGCGCGCCAGACCGGTGGCGGCGACCAGCCCCGCCAACGTGGCGGGGCCCGACTCCAGTGCGCTCAGCACCAGAGCGGCCTTGTCGAGAACGCCGACGCCGCTAGTGTTGTCCATGCCCTAAGACTGCAGTCTCAGTCCGCGAGACGCAAGTTCAATCTTCCGAGAAAAGCGCCACTCTGGATGCAGCAGCCCGGGAGACATCCAGGATGGGGCCTCGTCCGAGTGTCCGCATCGTGGACAGCGATCCGGCGTGCAGGTCGTGCGGAAGCGCCCCCCACCGGGTGGCGCACGTTCTGACCTCGACGACACGAGAAGGCCGGCAACGCGGCCGGCTGGAGGGAATCCGATGGGACGGACACTCGCAGAGAAGGTCTGGGACGACCACGTCGTGCGGCGCGCGGAGGGCGAGCCCGACCTCCTCTTCATCGACCTGCACCTGCTCCACGAGGTCACCAGCCCGCAGGCCTTCGACGGGCTGCGACTGGCCGGCCGTACGGTCCGCCGCACCGACCTGACGATCGCCACCGAGGACCACAACACCCCCACCCTCGACATCGACAAGCCGATCGCCGACCCGGTCTCCAGGGTGCAGCTGGAGACGCTGCGCCGGAACGCCGCCGAGTTCGGCGTCCGGATCCACTCGCTGGGCGACGTCGAGCAGGGCGTCGTGCACGTCGTCGGCCCGCAGCTCGGCCTCACCCAGCCCGGTATGACCGTGGTCTGCGGCGACTCCCACACCTCCACCCACGGCGCCTTCGGCGCACTGGCGTTCGGCATCGGCACCAGCCAGGTCGAACACGTGCTGGCCACCCAGACCCTGCCGCTGGCCCCGTTCCGGACCATGGCGATCACCGTCGAGGGCGAACTGCCGGAGGGCGTCACCGCCAAGGACCTGATCCTGGCCGTCATCGCCAGGATCGGCACCGGCGGCGGCCAGGGCTACGTCCTGGAGTACCGCGGTTCGGCGATCCGGGGCCTGTCCATGGAGGCCCGGATGACCATCTGCAACATGTCGATCGAGGCGGGCGCCCGGGCCGGCATGATCGCCCCGGACGAGACCACCTTCGCCTACCTGGAGGGCCGCCCGCACGCCCCGCAGGGCGAGGACTGGGACGCCGCCGTCGCGTACTGGAAGACCCTGGGCACCGACGAGGACGCGGTCTTCGACCACGAGATCTTCATCGACGCGAGCGAGCTGAGCCCGTTCGTCACCTGGGGCACCAACCCCGGTCAGGGCGCCCCGCTGGGCTCGAACGTGCCGGACCCGGCCTCCTTCGCCGACCCGCAGGAGCGCGCGGCCGCCGAGAACGCCCTGGCGTACATGGGCCTGGAGGCCGGCACCCCGCTGCGCGAGGTGAAGGTCGACGCCGTCTTCGTCGGCTCCTGCACCAACGGCCGGATCGAGGACCTGCGGGCCGCCGCCGCCCTGCTGGAGGGCCGCCGGATCGCCGAGGGCGTACGGATGCTGGTGGTCCCCGGTTCCGTACGGGTCGCCCTGCAGGCCGTCGAGGAGGGCCTGGACAAGGTGTTCACCGCGGCCGGTGCCGAGTGGCGCCACGCGGGCTGCTCGATGTGCCTGGGCATGAACCCCGACCAGCTGGCCCCGGGCGAGCGCTGCGCCTCCACCTCGAACCGCAACTTCGAGGGCCGGCAGGGCAAGGGCGGCCGCACCCACCTGGTCTCCCCGCAGGTCGCCGCCGCGACCGCCGTGCTGGGCCGCCTCGCCGCCCCCGCCGACCTGACCGCCGCCGACCCGGCGGACACCGACGTTGCCGTGGAGGCCTGAGCCATGGAGAAGTTCACCACCCACACCGGCCGGGCCGTCCCGCTGCGCCGCAGCAACGTGGACACCGACCAGATCATCCCGGCCCACTGGCTCAAGAAGGTCACCCGATCCGGTTTCGAGGACGGCCTGTTCGAAGCCTGGCGCAAGGACGAGTCGTTCGTCTTCAACCGCCCCGAGCGGCAGGGCGCCACCGTCCTGGTGGCCGGCCCCGAGTTCGGCACCGGCTCCTCCCGCGAGCACGCCGTCTGGGCGCTGCAGAACTACGGCTTCCACGCGGTCATCTCCTCGCGCTTCGCCGACATCTTCCGGGGCAACTCCCTGAAGAACGGTCTGCTGACCGTCGTCCTGCCGCAGGAGACCGTGGAGCGGCTCTGGGCGCTCACTGAGAGTGACCCTTCGGCGGAGATCACCGTTGACCTGGAGGCGCGCGAAGTGCGCGCCGAGGGTGTCACCGCGGCCTTCGAACTGGACGACAACGTCCGGTGGCGGCTGCTCAACGGCCTGGACGACATCAGCATCACGCTGCAGAACGAGGCCGACATCTCGGCCTTCGAGGCGACCCGCCCGGCCTTCAAGCCCCGTACTCTGCCGGTCGCCTGAGTTCCCCTCAGAACAAGCATTCTGACGATCCGCCGGATGGCCCGCGCCCCCCTCGGGGGGGCCGGGCCATCCGTCGTTCCGGAGCACGAGTTAGCGCCGCGGCCCGCCCCGGATTGCCCATTTGGCTTTGCGGAAGAGGGGCCCGCGCAAGTACAACTGCGGGTAGATGGCACAATCAGTACATGCACCGGCACCATGAACCTCCGTACGCGGGCGGCGAACCCGCGGCTGAGGACTCCAGGGGCCGGCCATCCGAACGCCGAATTGACGACCGGCCGGACGTCACCTCCGCGCCAGCTGAGGAGCCGGACGACCAGGAAGTCGCAGCGCTCTACGCGCTCGTGGCCGAGCGGTTGAAGCAAGCTCACGCCCGCGTGCATGCGCTGAACGTGTCTGCCGATGCAAAGACCGCTCTCACCCGTCAACTCCTCATCGTCACCGAGACCGCCAAGCGCGATCTTCCGGAGGCGGCAAGGCGGTTGAGTCGCTTTGTACATGACCTCGACGAGGGGCCCCCGCCGCTCCGCTGAGGTCGCCGACGCGCAAATCCATTGCGACACTAGGGTGATTCGCGCGTTTGGTAATTGAAAGTCCGCAGATACATACCTAACGTGCGAAAAGAACGGATGGAATCATCCGGCGCCCGTTTCCGAAGGGGAAGACGTGAACAAGGCTCAGCTTGTCGAAGCGGTGGCCGAGCAGCTGGGCGGTCGCAAGGCTGCCGCAGAGGCTGTCGACGCAGTGCTCGACACCATGGTCCGTGCCGTCGTGGCCGGTGACCGGGTTTCGGTCACCGGTTTCGGCACCTTCGAGAAGGTGGAGCGCTCCGCGCGCTTCGCCCGCAACCCGCAGACCGGCGAGCGGGTCAAGGTCAAGAAGACCTCGGTCCCCCGCTTCCGCCCCGGCCAGGGCTTCAAGGACCTGGTCAGCGGCAGCAAGAAGCTGCCGAAGGAGGGCCCCTCGGTGAAGAAGGCCCCCAAGGGCTCCCTCACCCCGGGCAAGACCGGTGTGGCTGCCACCCCGGCCGCCAAGCGCGCCGCCACCAAGCGGGCCACCGCCGCCGCTGCCGCCGCCGCTCCGGCCACCAAGAAGGCCGCCGCGAAGAAGACGGCCACCACGGCCGCCGCCAAGAAGACCACGGCCACCACCGCGAAGAAGGCGGCCACGGCCAAGAAGACCGCGGTGAAGGCCACCGCCGCGAAGACCACCGCGGCCAAGAAGGCGACCACCACCGCGGCCGCGACCAAGAAGACGGCCGCCGCCAAGAAGGCGACCACCACGGCCGCCGCCAAGAAGACCACCGCGACCGCCAAGAAGGCGACCGCGACGGCCAAGAAGACGGCTCCGGCGAAGAAGACCGCCACCCGCAAGACCACCGCGCGCAAGACCTCTGCCAAGTAGGTCCCGCGCGGCCGTCCCCGGACGGCCTTCGGTCAAGAGCCGCGGCACCCTCCCGTGCATTCACGGGCACCGGTTGCCGCGGCTCTTCCGCTTTCCGGGCGCTTAGTCAGGATCGCGGGGCGTGCGGCGGGACCGGGCGGTCGACGGTCGGCGGGCCCGGCGGCCGGGCATCCCGCGGGCGGTCAGCCCTCGGCGGGGTCGGGGAAGGTCTGCAGCGTCACGAAGACCACCCGGCGGGCCTCGCCGGCGCCCTCGGTACGGATCCGCACCCGCTGGCCCGGGCGCAGCAGCCGCAGGCCGCCGGCGTCGAAGGCGGCCGCGTCGAACGGCACCGGGGTCCCGTCGTCGAGCAGCACGGAGCCGGCCCGGGTGGCGGGGTCGAAGGTGAACGCGGTGGCCTGCATGGCAGCAGCATAGCGAGCGGACCGGCGCCGGCCCGGGGCCGGTGGGCCGTCGACCGGCCGCCGGAACGGGCTGAGGACGCGTTCAGAACGGGTTCAGGGCGGGCTCAGGACAGGCTCAGCCGGGCGAACAGCGCACTGGTGTGCGGACCGAGGCCGAGCGCCGCGGCCTCCCCGAGGTCGGTACCGGTGTCGACGTCCCGGCGCACCGACTCCACGTCCGCGAGCCGCAGTTCGAGCGCCCCGCCGGCCGCGTGCCGGGCCCGCGAGCCGTCCCCGAAGGCGGGGGAGAGCGGGCGCCCGGGGGCGCAGGCGAGCAGGGTGGTGCCGAGGCCGGGGGAGTCCGGCAGGAAGGCCCGGCCGTCCGGCGGCACCGCGCCCAGCACCCGGGCGAGTTCGGCCGGGCGCAGGGCGGGCAGGTCCGCCGAGAGGGCGGCGAGCGGGGCCGCCGGGGCGAGCGCCAGGGCGGCCGACGCGCCGTGCGCCAGCGCCAGGTTGAGGCCGCCGCCCGGCTCGTCGGCGACCACCAGCGCGCCCAGCGCGGCCAGCCGGGCACCGGCCGTGGCGTCCCTGGTGACCACCAGGACGCGGGCGACGCCCGGGGTGGCCAGCGCCGCGGTGACGGTGTCGAGCGCGAACGACATGGCCAGGTCGGCCCGGTGCGGCCCGGCGTACGGGGCGAGTCTGCTCTTCGCCAGCGCGAGCGGCTTGAGCGGGAGCACCAGCGACCAGCCGGCGGTGGGTGCGGCGGGCGCGACGGGCCCGCTGGGGCGTACGGTGTCCTGGGTCATCGGCGTCATTGTGTCGCCGGTCCCGGAGCCCTCGCCAGGCCGTCCGAGCTGTGCGGACGTGCGTTTGATCACGCCCGCCCGGCGGGTTGGCGCGGCCGCTCGACAGCCGGTGAGCGGGCGGGCGACACTGTTCCGCGCCCGTGGCCCGGGCACCGCTGGCACCGGTGCGCGGCACCGGGAGGCCATGACGGCGGCACTCCACGTGTCGCACTCGGATGAGAAGGAGCTGGGGTGGCCCGCCGCTCGTACGCCAAGTTCGGCAACGCCGACTACGGCATCTGGTACCGCTTCGCGGCCGTGCTGGTGAAGCCGGTGACGACCGCCCTGGTGAAGCCCGACTGGCGGGGCTGGGAGCACATCCCGGAGGAAGGCGGTTTCATCGCCGCCGTGAACCACAATTCGATCATCGATCCGGTGATCTACGCGCACTGGCAGTACAACAGTGGACGCCCGCCGCGCATTCTCGGCAAGTCCTCGCTGTTCTCGATTCCCTTCATCGGATTCATGCTGCGCAAGACCGGTCAGATTCCGGTGTTCCGCGAGTCGACCGACGCCGCGGCTGCGTTCCGGGCCGCGATCGACGCCGTCAACAGCGGCCAGTGCGTGCAGTTCTACCCGGAGGGAACGCTCACCCGGGACCCGGACCTGTGGCCGATGACCGGCAAGAGCGGTGTCGCCCGGGTCGCGCTGATGACCGGCGCGCCGGTCATCCCGGTCGCCCACTGGGGCGCCCACGAGATCATCCCGCCGTACGGCCGGACCGGCTTCGGGAAGGGCAAGTTCAACCTCTTCCCCCGCCACCGGGTGACCGTCGCGGCCGGCCCGGCCGTGGACCTGAGCAAGTACCGGGGCCAGGAGCTCACCGCCCAGGTGCTCGCCGACGCGACCGAGGACATCATGACGGCGATCACCGAGGTGCTGGCCGAGGTCCGCGGCGAGCGGCCGCCGGCCGAGCGCTACGACATGCGCAGGGCCGCCCGGGAGCGCGCCGCGGCGGCGCTGGCCGAGCGCCGGCGCGCCAAGGGCGAGCGGAGCATCGGCACCGAGGAGGCCGGCAAGTGACCCGCTGCGCCGTGATGGGGACCGGATCCTGGGGCACCGCCTTCGCGATGGTGCTCGCCGACGCCGGCTGCGAGGTCGTGCTGTGGGCCCGCCGCCAGGAGCTGGTGGACGCCGTCAACTCCACGCACGAGAACCCGGACTACCTGCCGGGCGTCCGGCTGCCCGACTCGGTGCGGGCCACCACCGACGCCGCCGAGGCGCTGGCCGGCGCCGACTTCGCCGTCCTGGTGGTGCCCTCGCAGACGCTGCGCGACAACCTGGCCGCCTGGACGCCGCTGATCGAGCCGCAGACCGTGCTGGTGAGCCTGATGAAGGGCATCGAGCTCGGCACCGCCAAGCGGATGAGCGAGGTCATCGACGAGGTCACCAAGGTCGGCCCGGAGCGCGTCGCGGTGGTCAGCGGGCCCAACCTGGCCAAGGAGATCGCCAACCGGCAGCCCGCGGCGAGCGTCGTCGCCTGCACCGACGAGGCGGTCGCCAAGCGGCTCCAGGCGGCCTGCCACACGCCGTACTTCCGGCCGTACACCAACACCGACGTGGTGGGCTGCGAGCTCGGCGGCGCGGTCAAGAACGTGATCGGCCTGGCGGTCGGCATGGCGGCCGGCATGGGGCTCGGCGACAACACCAAGGCGACGCTGATCACCCGCGGGCTGGCCGAGACCACCCGGCTCGGCGAGGTGCTGGGCGCCGACCCGCACACCTTCGCGGGGCTCGCCGGGATGGGCGACCTGGTCGCCACCTGCTCCTCGCCGCTGTCCCGCAACAACACCTTCGGCATGAACCTGGGCCGGGGCATGTCGCTCGCCGAGACCATCGCGGCCACCCGGCAGACCGCCGAGGGCGTCAAGTCCTGCGAGTCGGTGCTGGACCTGGCCCGGCGCAACGGGGTCGACATGCCGATCGTCGAGGCCGTGGTGGAGGTCGTGCACAACGGGCGGCCGACCCAGGAGGCGCTGCAGACGCTGATGTCGCGCTCGGCGAAGGCGGAGCGGCGGCGCTGACGGCCCGGGAAGGCGGCCCGGGAGGGTGGCG
This sequence comes from Kitasatospora xanthocidica, assembly GCF_014656195.1. Lineage (GTDB taxonomy): Bacteria > Actinomycetota > Actinomycetes > Streptomycetales > Streptomycetaceae > Kitasatospora > Kitasatospora xanthocidica. Next base: position 15,917 of record NZ_BNBY01000027.1, read on the forward strand.
TGGCGGGGCGGCTGACGTCCCGGAAACACGTCGCACGGTAGTCTCAAACCCGATATGAGCATCGAACAGTCCTCCCCGAACCCGTCCGCCCCGAAGCCCCGCGTCGCGCTGGTGTTCGGCGGACGCAGCTCCGAGCACGCCATCTCGGTCTCCACCGCGGGCAGTGTGCTCAGGGCTATCGACCGCGACAAGTACGACGTGCTGCCGATCGGCATCACGCACGAGGGCCGCTGGGCGCTGACCAGCGACGAGCCGGCCCGGATGGCCATCACCGACGGCAAGCTGCCGGACGTGGCGCACGTCGCCGAGTCCGTCGACGCGCAGGTCGCGCTGCCCGTCGCCCCGGGCAGCCGGGAGGTGCTGCTGAGCGAGCCGGGCAGCGCCCCCAAGGTGCTCGGCGAGGTCGACGTGGTGTTCCCGCTGCTGCACGGCCCGTGGGGCGAGGACGGCACCCTGCAGGGCCTGCTGGAGCTCTCCGGCGTCCCCTACGTCGGCAACGGCGTGCTGGCCAGCGCGGTCGGCATGGACAAGGAGTTCGCCAAGCGGGTCCTGGCCTCGCACGGCCTGGGCGTCGGCCGGTACACCATCGTGCGGCCGCGCGAGTGGGAGAGCGAGGCGGGTCGCGCGGCGGTGCGCGAGCGGGTCGCCGAGCTCGGCCTGCCGGTGTTCGTGAAGCCCTGCCGGGCCGGCTCCAGCATCGGCATCACCAAGGTCAAGGACGCCGCCGACCTCGACGCCGCGATCGAGGAGGCCCGCCGGCACGACCCCAAGCTGATCATCGAGGCGGGCGTGACCGGCCGCGAGATCGAGTGCGGCGTGCTGGAGTTCGAGGACGGCCCGCGGGCCAGCGTGGCCGGTGAGGTCCTGGTCGGCGAAGGCTTCGACTTCTACGACTTCGAGGCCAAGTACATCGACTCCTCCGACGTGCGGATCCCCGCGGAGCTCTCCGACGAGGAGCTGGCCGAGATCCGGCGCCAGGCGGTCGAGGCCTTCGAGGCGCTCGGCTGCGAGGGCCTGGCCCGGGTGGACTTCTTCCTGCTGGAGGACGGCACCTGGATGATCAACGAGATCAACACCATGCCCGGATTCACCCCGATCTCGGCCTTCCCGAAGATGTGGGAGGCCAGCGGGGTCTCGTACCCGGAGCTGATCGACCGGCTGCTGCAGACGGCGCTGCGCCGCTCGACCGGGCTGCGCTAGCGGGTCCGTACGGCGGAGGGCGGGCCGGGAAACCCCCGGCCCGCCCTCGGTACGTCGGCACCGGCCGGCACCGCCCGGCTCAGCCGGGGATGTTGGCCTTGACCAGCGGGGTGAGTGCCGCGGCCGGGTCCAGCGGGCTGCTGTAGACCCCGGGCGGGGAGATCACCTCGACGTAGGCCGCGCGCATGGTCGCGACGAGCCGGTAGCTCCCGTCGTCCCGCTTCTGCGACCACCAGGTGAGGTCGTCGACGGTCGGCGACAGGTCCTTGGCGTGCGGTCCGTCCAACTCCTCGGGCCGGTCGATGCCGCAGCGCATGACCGTCCGGGGCGAGCTGTCCCAGACGGCCACGTACGGCGAGCCGGGCGACGGGTCCTTGCGGGCGTGCCCGAGCAGCACCTGCGGCAGCGCGGCGGCCAGGGCCCGGCAGTAGTCGGCGGCCCTGCCGCTCGGCTGCGGGGCCTCGGTGTCCCCGTCCCCCGAACCCCAGCTGCCGACCAGCACGACGACCGCGCAGGTCAGCGCGACGGGCAGGGCCAGCCAGCGGATCGGCGCCGGCACGGCGGTCAGCGCCTTGGGGACACGGGTTTCTCTGGCCACCCGCCGATGGTAGCCGGGGCCTACAGGTGGACCACCGGACAGGTGAGGGTACGGGTGATGCCCTCGACCTTCTGGACCTGGGCCACGACCATGCGGCCCAGCTCGTCCACCGTCTCGGCCTCGGCCTTGACGATCACGTCGTAGGGGCCGGTGACGTCCTCGGCGGCGAGCACGCCGGGGATCTTGGTGATCAGCTCGGCCACCGCGGTGGCCTTTCCTACTTCGGTCTGGATCAGGATGTATGCCTGTACCACGAGGACCTCCCGGCGGCCGGTTACGGGGATCGCCGCCGTGATCGCCCGGGTCAGGCGTCGGGGTGGAACGGGCTCACCGGCAGCCTGATCACCACGCTACCGCGCGGTGGGCCGGGGAGGGGAGACCTCCGCACCCCCGAAGGGCGTACGCTGCGCGCGGGGGAGCGGGACGGGGACCGCAGCGCTATCCGGATTGAAAGGCGAGAGGACGGCAGATGCAGGGGACCGTGGGCGAGCTCGGCGAGTTCGGACTCATCAGGGAGCTGACCGCCCGGGTACCGCTCACCGACGCGGTCGACCTCGGCCCGGGTGACGACGCCGCGGTGGTGCGGGCTCCGGACGGCCGGGTGGTGGCGACCACGGACGTCCTGATCGAGAACCGGCACTTCCGCCGGGACTGGTCCACCGCCTACGACGTGGGCCGCAAGGCCGCCGCCCAGAACCTCGCCGACGTGGCCGCGATGGGGGCGGTGCCGACCGCGATACTGCTCGGCCTGGTCGCCCCCGCCGACCTCCCGACCACCTGGGCCACCGAGTTGATGGACGGACTGCGCGACGAGTGCCAGGTCGCCGGGGCGACGGTGGTCGGCGGCGACGTGGTGCGCGGGGACACCGTCACGCTGGCCATCACGGCGCTCGGGGACCTGCAGGGGCGCGCGCCGGTGACGCGCTCCGGCGCGCAGGTCGGCGACGTGGTCGCGGTGACCGGCTGGCTGGGCTGGTCGGCCGCCGGCCTGACCGTGCTGCAGCGCGGCTTCCGCTCCCCGCGCGCCTTCGTCGAGGCGCACCGCCGGCCCGAACCGCCGTACCACGCGGGCCCGGCCGGGGCCGAGTTGGGCGCGACCTCGATGATCGACGTGAGCGACGGGCTGGTCGCCGACCTCGGCCACGTGGCCCGGGCCAGCGAGGTGGACATCGACCTCAAGGCCGCCGACTTCGACGTCCCGGCGCAGATGGCCGACATCGGCCAGGCGGTCGGGGTCGACCCGCTGGTCTGGGTGCTCTCCGGCGGCGAGGACCACGCGATCGTGGCGACCTTCCCGCGCGGAGTCCAACTCCCGGCCCGCTGGCGGGTGGTGGGCGAGGTCACCGGCCGCCCGACGGGCAGCCGCAGCGGCCGGGTGACGGTGGACGGCGCCCCCTGGGACCGGGTCGGCGGCTGGGACCACTTCGCCGAATGAGGCGGGCGGTGACTCGCCCGCTCGCCTCCGGGGCGCTCCGGCCCGGTGCCGACGGTCGGCGCTCCCTCGCTCGTGCCTCGCTCCCTCACGCTCTCCCTTTCGGCACCGGCGCGCCCCTTCGGCTCGGGGCGGGGGCTCGCCCGCTCGCCTCCGGGGCGCTCCGGCCCGGTGCCGACGGTCGGCGCTCCAAGGCCCTCGTCCCTCGGGCCTCCTCGCTTCTCCCTTTCGGCACCGGCGCGCCCCTTCGGCTCGGGGCGGCCTCCGGGTGCTTCGCCGATTGCCTTACGGCGCACGGCGCGTGACGCTCCGGGCGTGCGGCGGACGGGCTTCGCGGGTGCGTTTTGCGTAGGCTTGCGGCATCGGAGTCCGCCCGCCCGTCCGGCGCGGGCGGACCGAACCACTGCGAGCGGGAGCACACCTGACATGCGCATCGGTGTACTGACCAGCGGCGGCGACTGCCCCGGCCTCAACGCGGTGATCCGCTCGGTGGTGCACCGGGGCACGGACGTCCACGGCGACGAGATCGTCGGCATCGAGGACGGCTTCCTCGGCCTGATCGAGGGCCGCACCCGGACGGTCTCGCACGACGACGTCACCGGCCTGCTCACCCTCGGCGGCACCATCCTGGGCTCGGCCCGGGTGCGGCGCGACCGGATCGCCTGGGCGGTGGAGAACGCGAAGGTGCTGGCCCGGGACATCGGCATCGACGCGCTGATCGCGATCGGCGGCGAGGGGACGCTGACCGCCGCCAAGCTGTTCAGCGAGGCCGGACTGCCGGTGGTCGGGGTGCCGAAGACCATCGACAACGACATCGACGCCACCGACGTCACCTTCGGCTTCGACACCGCGGTGCACGTCGCGACCGAGGCGATCGACCGGCTGAAGACCACCGCAGAATCCCACCAGCGGGTCATGGTCGTCGAGTTGATGGGCCGTCACACCGGCTGGATCACCCTGACCGCGGGCATGGCCGGCGGCGCGCACGGCATCCTGATCCCGGAGAAGCCCTTCGACATCGAGGCGGTGGCCCGGATAATCGAGGACCGCTTCGCGCGCGGCAAGAAGTTCGCCATCATCGCCGTCGCGGAGGGCGCCACCCCGGTGCCCGGCACCATGCGCTTCGACCACGGCGAGGTCGACCAGTACGGCCACCGGACCTTCGGCGGGATCGGCAACCGGCTCGCCCACGAGCTGGAGGACCTGCTCGGCAAGGAGGCCCGCCCGGTCATCCTCGGCCACACCCAGCGCGGCGGCACCCCGACCGCCCGGGACCGGGTGCTCGCCACCCGCTTCGGCTGGCACGCGGTGGAGGCCGTCCACCGGGGCGCCTTCGGGCACTTCACCGCGCTGCGCCGGACCGGGATCGAGCTGGTGCCGATCGGTGACGCGGTGACCCGGCTGAAGACGGTGCCGGAGGACCGCTGGGCGGAATCCGAGGCCGTGCTGTGAACCGCCGGGGGTAGGTTGACCTCATGGTTTCGACTGCTCCTCCCCGCGTGCTCACCGTCGCCGGCTCCGACTCCGGCGGCGGCGCCGGCATCCAGGCCGACCTCAAGGCGATGCTCGCCCTCGGCGTCCACGGCATGAGCGTGATCACCGCCGTCACCGCGCAGAACTCGCTCGGCGTCCAGGGCTACTGGGAACTGCCCGCCGAAGCCGTCCGGGCGCAGTTCCGCAGCGTGGTGGACGACATCGGGGTGCAGGTCGTGAAGACCGGCATGCTCGCCTCGGTCGAACTGGTCGAGACCGTCTCCGAGCTGCTCGCCGGGGTGGCCGCCCCGGTGGTGGTCGACCCGGTCGGCGTCTCCAAGCACGGGGACGCGCTGCTGGCCGCCGAGGCCGTCGCCACCGTCCGCGAACGGCTGCTGCCGGTCGCCACCCTGGCCACCCCCAACCTGCACGAGGTGACGCAGCTCACCGGCCGCACCGTCGAGCACGAGGGGCAGATGCTGGACGCCGCCAAGGCGCTGCTCGACCTCGGGCCGCGCTGGGTGCTGGTCAAGGGCGGCCACCTGGAGGGCGAGGCCGCCGACCTGCTGTACGGCGGGCCGGGGGAGGAGCACTGGTACCGTGCGCCGCGCTACGACAACCGGCACACCCACGGCACCGGCTGCACCCTGGCCAGCTCGATCGCGGCCGGGCTGGCCAAGGGCGAGTCGCTGCCGGAGGCGGTGGGCTCGGCCAAGGAGTACATCACCGGCGCGATCGCCGGGGGCTTCGCCCTGGGCGCCGGGATCGGGCCGGTCGACCACGCCTGGCGCTGGCGCTGAGAACGCCCGGAGCCGCGGAGTCAGGACAAAAACACTGGTGGGCGGGTACCCGAAGGTGCCCGCCCACCAGTGATGGTCCGGAATCGACGTCGCCGGTCACGAAAACAGCGAAGCCGGTCCATCCGGGGATGAACCGACTCACTGGAGGACCGGCATGCCGGTCTGCGCGTCAGCGCGAGACCTTACCGGCCTTGATGCACGAGGTGCAGACGTTGAGCCGCTTCGGCGTCCGCCCAATCACAGCGCGCACCGTCTGGATGTTGGGGTTCCAACGACGGGGGGTACGGCGGTGAGAGTGGGAGATGCTGTTGCCGAAGCCCGGCCCCTTGCCGCAGACGTCGCAGTTGGCAGCCACAGGAGTCACTCCAAGACTTCAGATCAGATACTTTCGAAAACCCCGCCCACCCACCGGAGCACTCGCGTGAACCAGACCGGACAAGGGGGTGAGCCTGGACGGTTCCAGGCAACCGGAAGAGCATACAACGCTTGCTTCCGTCCCACGAAACTACCATGACCGGCTGAGTGATCGCTGCGGTCGCCGGGCCGGACGGGCCTCCCCGACCCCCGATAACCTGCCGGTACCACCCCTAGCCGCAGCTTTTGAATGCTGCTGCTCCAGAGGCCATCGCGGCGTCCCATCCGGAGGAGACCTGGTGCTGCACACGCTCGACGCCCCGGCCGTGCGCACCTGGTGCCAGCTCGCCCTGCGCGCGCTCGGCCAGGCGCGCGAGGAGATCGACGCGCTCAACGTCTACCCCGTCCCGGACGGCGACACCGGCACCAACCTCTACCTGACCGTCGAATCCGCCGCCGCCGAGGTGGAGAGCCGCTTCGCCGACCCCGCCGCCGACCCGGCCCCCGGACTGGCCGACGCCGTCCGGGCGATGGCCCGCGGCGCGCTGGTCGGAGCCCGCGGCAACTCCGGGGTGATCCTCGCCCAGTGGCTGCGCGGCACCGCCGAGACGCTGTCCGAGGGCGGCGGCGCCGAACAGCTGCGGGCCGCCCTCCAGCGCGCCGCCGACTCCGCCTACCAGGCGGTCGCCGAGCCCGTCGAGGGCACGCTGCTGACCGTCGCCCGGGTCGCCGCCCGGGAGGCGGCCCGGGCCGGGGACGGGCTCGCGCAGGTCGCCGACACCGCCCACCGGGCCGCCCGGGACGCGCTGCGGCACACCCCCGAGCAGCTCGCCGTCCTGGCCGAGAACGGGGTCGTGGACGCCGGCGGGCGCGGCCTGGTGGCCGTCCTCGGCGCGCTCGCCGACGCCGTCGCCGGGCAGCAGCCGATGGGGCCGGTCGCGCTGCGCGGGGACGTCCGGGTCGCGGAGAGCTGCACGGCGCACGTCCGGCCGCCCGGCCCCGGGCACCCCGCCTTCGAGGTCATCTACCTGCTGGACGCCGAGGACGGGGCGCTGCCCGCGCTGCGCGAGCGGCTCGGCGGGCTCGGCGACTCGCTGGTGATCGGCGGCGGCGACGGCCTGTGGAACGTGCACGTCCACGTGGACGACGCGGGCGCCGCCGTGGAGGCCGGGGTCCGGGCCGGGCGCCCGCACCAGATCCGGATCACGCACTTCGCCGAGGCCGCCGCCCGGGCCGGCAGCGCCACCGAGCGCGGCGAGCGCGCGGAACGGGCCCGCGCGGTGCTCTCGGTGGTCTCCGGCGAGGGCCTGGCCGAGCTCTGCGAGCAGGCCGGCGCCGTCGTCCTGCACGCCGACCCGGACCGCCCGCCGGCCAGCGTCGAACTCGCCGCCGCGGTGCGCCGCTCGGCCGCCCGCGAGGTCGTCCTGCTGCTCAACGACCCCGAGCTGCGCGCCGCCGCCGGGGCCGCCGCCGACCAGCTGCGCGAGGAGGGCGTCCGAATCGCCGTCCTGCCCACCCGCTCACCGGTGCAGGGGCTGGCGGCGCTCGCGGTGCACGAGGGCGGCCGCCGCTTCGACGAGGACGTGGTCGCCATGACCTCCGCGGCCGGGGCCACCCGGTACGCCGAACTGGCCGTCGCCGAGGGGGAGTCCTGGACGATGGCCGGGGTCTGCCAGGCCGGGGACGTGCTCGGGCTGATCGACGGTGACGTCGCGGTCATCGGCACCGGGCTGGCCGAGGTCGGCGAGAGCGTGCTGGACCGGATGCTCGGCGCCGGCGGCGAACTCGTCACCCTGATCCTCGGCGGGGGCACCGACGAGGCGCTCGCCGAACGGCTGGTCGCGCACGTGCGGCACCGGAGGCCCGAGGTGGACGCGGTGGTCTTCCACGGCGGGCAGGAACCGGCACCGCTGCTCATCGGCGTGGAGTAGCCGGTCCTACCCTCGCCCGCCTTCCCTCGCCCGGATTGTCGGTCCGGTGGTGTAAACAAGGCGCTGATGGGCGCTCTCGATGAACCACTGACCAAGCTCGTCGGCGACCGCACCGCGAAGGTGCTCGCCGACAGCCTCAAGCTGCGCACGGTCGGGGACCTGCTGCACCACTACCCGCGCCGCTACGTCGAACGCGGCCAGCTCACCAGCCTGGACGAGCTGGAGATCGACGAGCACGTCACCGTGCTGGCCCGGATCGAGAAGGTCACCCTGATCCCGTTCCGCGGCCGCAAGGGCGACCGCCTGGAGGTCGTCGTCACCGACGGCCGCAGCCGGCTCTCGCTGGTCTTCTTCAACCAGGGCTGGCGGCAGAAGGAGCTCAGGGCGGGCGCCCAGGGCCTGTTCGCCGGCAAGGTCGGCGTCTTCAACCGCACCCGCCAGCTGGTCTCCCCGGACTACCAGCTCCTCGACGAGGACGCCGGCTCGGATGCCGCGCAGCAGTTCGCCGGCCGGCTCATCCCGGTGTACGGCGCCAGCGCGCAGATGCCCAGCTGGAAGCTGTCGATCTGCGTCGAGACCGCGCTCACCAAGCACCTCGGCGATGTCGGCGAGCCGCTGCCCGCCGAACTGCGCGAGCGGCACGACCTGATCCCGCTGCCCGAGGCGCTGGAGCTGATCCACCGCCCCCGTAGCCAGGCCGACCGGGAGCGCGCCCAGAGCCGGCTGCGCTGGGACGAGGCCTTCGTCCTCCAGGTCGCCCTGGCCCAGCGCCGGGCCGCCGACTCGGCGCTGCCCGCCAAGCCGCGCCGGGCCCGCGAGGGCGGCCTGCTGGACGCCTTCGACGCCCGGCTGCCGTTCACCCTCACCGAGGGCCAGCGGAAGGTCTCCGCCGAGATCGCCGCCGACCTGGCGACCGAGCACCCGATGCACCGGCTGCTCCAGGGCGAGGTCGGCTCCGGCAAGACCTTGGTCGCGCTGCGGGCCATGCTCGCCGTGGTGGACGCGGGCGGCCAGGCCGTCCTGCTCGCCCCCACCGAGGTGCTCGCCCAGCAGCACCACCGCTCGATCGTCGAGATGATGGGGGACCTCGCCGAGGGCGGCATGCTCGGCGGCTCGGACCTCGGCACCAAGGTGGTGCTGCTGACCGGCTCGATGGGCGTCGCCGCCCGCCGCCAGGCGCTGCTCGACATGGCCTGCGGGGACGCCGGGCTCGCCATCGGCACCCACGCGCTGATCGAGGACAAGGTGCAGTTCCAGGACCTCGGCCTGGTGGTGGTCGACGAGCAGCACCGCTTCGGCGTCGAGCAGCGGGACGCGCTGCGCGCCAAGGGGGAGCAGCCGCCGCACCTGCTGGTGATGACGGCCACGCCGATCCCGCGCACCGTCGCGATGACCGTCTTCGGGGACCTGGAGACCTCCGTCCTGGACCAGCTGCCGGCCGGCCGCTCGCCGATCTCCAGCCACGTCGTCCCGGCGCTGGAGAAGCCCAACTTCCTCACCCGGGCCTGGGAGCGGGTCCGCGAGGAGGTCGGCAAGGGCCACCAGGCGTACGTGGTCTGCCCCCGGATCGGGGACGAGGAGCCCGCGTCCGACCCGAAGAACGCGAAGAAGAAGCGGAAGGCGCCCGAGGAGGACTTCGAGGAGGTCGCCGACCTCGGCGCGGCGAGCGACGAACGGCGGCCCCCGCTCTCGGTGGTGGAGACCGCCGAGAAGCTGGTGAAGGGCCCGCTGGCCGGCCTGCGGGTGGAGATCCTGCACGGCCGGCTCGCTCCGGAGGCCAAGGACGAGGTGATGCGCCGGTTCGCCGCCGGCGAGGTGGACGTGCTGGTCGCCACCACGGTGATCGAGGTCGGCGTCAACGTCCCCAACTCCACCGTGATGGTCATCATGGACGCCGACCGCTTCGGGGTCTCCCAGCTCCACCAGCTGCGCGGCCGGGTCGGCCGCGGCAGTGCGGCGGGCCTGTGCCTGCTGGTCAGCGAGATGCCCGCGGGCAGCGCGGCCCGCGGCCGGCTGGACGCGGTGGCGGGCACCCTGGACGGCTTCGAGCTGTCCCGGATCGACCTCGAACAGCGCCGCGAGGGCGACGTGCTGGGCCAGGCGCAGTCCGGGGTGAAGTCCTCGCTCAAGGTGCTCTCGGTGCTGGAGGACGAGGAGGTCATCGTGACCGCCCGGGCCGAGGCCACCCGGCTGGTCGCCGAGGATCCGGAACTGGCCGCCCACCCGGACCTGCGCACCGCGCTGGAGAGCCTGCTCGACGCGGACCGCGCCGAGTACCTGGAGAAGGGCTGAGCGGGCCCTCCGGCAGGCCGGATTGTCAGACCCCCGCGAGAGAATGTAGTTGTTCAGGACGCACCCTCAAGGTGCGTACCTGGCACGACACTTGGGGGTCCTGCAATGGCATTCCGTCATCTCAACGAGCTCCCGCTGGGCGACAAGGTCTTCCGGATCGAACTCGCCAGCGACGACGACCGCGAGGTCACCCTCACCCTCACCGGCTGGCGCGAGGGGGCGGCGGCCGCGCCGCTCGCCTCGGGCAAGCTCCGCCTGCCGGTCGAGGACGTCGCCTCGCTGCGGATCGCGCTCAACCGCGCGCTGCGGGCGCTGGCGATCGTCGCCGACGTCTCCGAGCCCATCCCCGACCGCGACGTGCTGCGCGAGCTGTACCCCGGCCACGGCGCCCCCTGGGTGCCGCAGCACGAGGAGGAGCTGGTCCGGCGCTTCCACGACGGTGAGACCGTCGCCCGGATCGCCGCCCGCTTCGGCCGTACCCCCGACTCCGTCCGGACCAAGCTGCGCGAGCTCGGGCACGACCCGCGCCGCCCCGAGTTCTGCCCGCCCGACGGCTGCCTGTCCTGGTCCCGCTACGCCTCGCCGGCCCTGCTCGGCGGGTCCGTCCCGGCCCAGGCGACGGGCTCCGAGGCGAGCTGAGCCGTGACGCCCCGCAGGCCCCGCCGGGCACACCCGGCGGGGCCTGCGACGTCTCCTCGCGCCTCCGGGCTGTGACTCGCCCGCTCGCCTCCGGGGCGCTCCGGCCCGGTGCCGACGGTCGGCGCTCCAAGGCCCTCGTCCCTCGGGCCTCCTCGCTTCTCCCTTTCGGCACCGGCGCGCCCCTTCGGCTCGGGGCGGGATAGCGTGGTCGGGCAGCGACGAAAGGACCTTCCACCACCATGACCCGCGTGATCGCCGGGGCGGCCGGCGGCCGCCGGCTGGCCGTACCGCCCGGCCGGGGCACCCGACCGACCTCCGACAAGGCCCGCGAGGCGATGTTCTCCACCCTGGAGGCGCTGCGCGGCACCCTGCAGGGGGCCCGGATGCTGGACCTGTTCGGCGGATCGGGCGCGGTCGGGCTGGAGGCGCTGTCGCGCGGCGCCGAGCACGTCCTGCTGGTCGAGGCGGACGCCCAGGCGGCCCGGGTGATCCGGGAGAACGTCCGCACGATCGGGCTGCCGGGTGCCGAGGTGCGGGCCGTGAAGGCGGAGAAGGTGGTCGTCGGCCCGCCGCCGCAGAGCCCGTACGACCTGGTGTTCCTGGACCCGCCGTACGTGATGACGGACGAGGAACTGCGCGAGATGCTGATCACACTCCTGGCCGGAGGGTGGCTCGCGGAGGACACACTCGTCACCGTGGAGCGCAGCACGCGTGGCGGCGAGTTCGGCTGGCCCGAGGGTTTCGAGGGGCTGCGCTCCCGCCGCTACGGCGAGGGCACGCTCTGGTACGGTCGCGCCGCCGCCGCGGCCGGTCAACAGGAGTAGCGGGCCGCGGGGCCCGCACGAGCCGTCACCCCACGAGGGAGCACACACGCCATGCGCCGAGCCGTCTGCCCGGGTTCGTTCGACCCGATCACCAACGGTCATCTCGACATCATCGAGCGGGCCTCGAAGCTGTACGACGTGGTGCATGTCGCGGTCGCGATCAACCGGAACAAGCAGGGCATGTTCACCATCGACGAGCGGATCGCCCTGATCGAGGAGACCACCGCCAAGTACGGCAACATCGTGGTCGAGTCGCACCTGGGCCTGCTGGTGGACTTCTGCCGGGAGCGCGGCATCCCGGCGATCGTCAAGGGCCTGCGCGCCGTCAGCGACTTCGACTACGAGCTGCAGATGGCCCAGATGAACCACGGGCTGACCGGCGTCGAGACGCTCTTCCTGCCGACCTCGCCGACGTACAGCTTCCTCTCCTCCACGCTGGTCAAGGAGGTCGCCTCGTACGGGGGCGACGTCTCGCACCTGCTGCCGGAGACGGTGCACCGCCGCCTGGTCGAGCGGATCGCGGAGCGCAAGGCGCAGCAGTAGGGGCGTAAGGCCGGGCGGCGGTCGGCCGGTTGCCGGCCGCTTGTCCTTTTCTGCCGGTTCGTCATGCTTTGCCCGAAGAGTGGGTGGCCGGTTCGGTTCAGGCGTTGTGACCCGGCCCCGGGGTGGCCGTACAGTCTGTATTCCTGCCCTGCGGTGAGGTTCACCGCGCCGGGCCTGCCTCCGCCGGACCGTCGGCGGCACACGGAAAGACGAAGCCCCGTGGACGTGCAGAACAAGGTCGACGAGATCGTCGCGGCGGTCGAGAACGCCCGCTCGATGCCGATGTCGGCCTCCTGCGTGGTGAACCGGTCCGAGCTGATCGGCCTGCTCAACGACCTCAAGGCGGCCCTGCCCGCCGAACTCGCCCAGGCCCAGTCGGTGATGGCCGACCACGAGCAGGTGGTGGCCGGTGCGCAGGCCGAGGCCGACCTGATCATCCAGGGGGCGCACGCCGAGCGCGGCTCGTTGATCTCGGACACCGAGGTGGTCCGCCAGGCCCAGTCCCAGGCGGACCGGATCCTCGCCGAGGCGCGCGCCGAGGTCGAGGCCAAGCGGGCCGAGGCCGACGACTACGTGGACAGCAAGCTCGCCAACTTCGAGGTCGTGCTGACCAAGACGCTCGGCGCGGTCGGCCGCGGCCGCACCAAGCTGCGCGGCGACGCCGGCGTCTTCGAGAGCGAGCACGACGCCGAGACCGACGGCGAGGAGTTCCGGCCGCAGCGGATCAGCCCGAGCCCCGAGGTCGACGAGTACGTCGACGTGAAGCTCGCCACGTTGGAGAACGTGCTCAGCGCGACCCTGGAGGCCGTCGGCAAGGGCCGGGACAAGCTGCTCGGCAAGCGGCCGATCGACGAGCTGGGCGCCTACCTGGCCGCCGCCGACGAGGCCCAGCAGGCCAAGGAGCGGGCCGAGGCGGTGGCCGCGGGCTTCGCCACGGACGCGGACGGCTCGGACATCGCCTGGTACCGCGAGGACGTCCCGCAGCAGCAGACCTGGCCCGAGCAGGCCCCGGCCGCGGCGGACTGGCAGTCCCCCGGGACCGACCAGTACGCGGCGACCGCCCAGCAGCAACCGGGCGGGCAGTACGCGGAGGTGTACGGCGGGGGCTTCGACCCGGCCGGCCAGGGCGACCCGTACAACACCCAGTGGGGCCAGCAGCAGGGCGGCTACCAGCAGCAGGGCTACCCGGCCCAGCAGCAGGACGGCTACGGCTACCAGCAGCCGCAACAGCAGCAGGGCTACGCCGCGCAGCCGTACGACGGCTACAACTACCCGCAGCAGCCCGCCTCCCCGCCGGCCGTGCCGCAACAGCAGCAGGGCCTGGACGAGACCAGCTTCTTCGACACCAGCATGATCGACATGACCAGGCTGCGGGAGCTCGGCGGCCGCTGAGCGGACCGTCGCGGAGTCTCCTGACAGGACCGAAGTTGGGCCTGACGGGAGACTCCGGTAGTCTGACCACTCCGGCATCCCCATGTCCGGTCGTCGGCTTGCCCGCGAGGCGCCGACACAGATGGGGGAGACCCCCTCGATCGTTTCCTATGGAAGTCAGGACACCGTGAACCGCCTCGACCACCGCGACCCCCTCGTGTTCGACACGCACGAGCTCGGTCGTCGCCCGGGTGCGATGCGCAAGGTGTCCCGGACCCTGGAGGCCCCCGAGGGCTTCGGGATCATCGACGTGATCGCCGTCCCGGAGAAGAGCCCGATCGAGCTGGAGCTCCGCCTGGAGTCCGTGGTCGAGGGCGTGCTGGTCACCGGCACCGCCGACGCCCAGGTCGAGGGTGAGTGCGTCCGGTGCCTGGAGCCCGTCGAGTTCGACATCGACGTGGACTTCCAGGAGCTCTACTACTACCCGGAGTCCGACGAGCGCCACCGCGCCCGGACCACCGGGACCGAGGACCTCGACGAGGACTCGGAAGACGAGACTTACCGTCTGGAGGGCGATTTCTTCGACCTCCGGCCGGTGCTGCGTGACGCGGTGGTGCTCGCACTGCCGCTGCAGCCGGTGTGCCAGGAAGACTGCCTGGGCCTGTGCTCCGAATGCGGAGCGCGCCTGAGCGACGACCCGGCGCACCACCACGATGCCGCCGACCCCCGGTGGGCGGCTCTGCAGGGACTCTCCGCCGCCCCCGGCGACGAGGGTGACGGAACCAAGACCAGCGGTACCCGTGAGGGTCTCGCCGAGAACCAGGAGAAGTAGCCGTGGCTGTTCCGAAGCGGAAGATGTCGCGCAGCAACACGCGCCACCGTCGGTCCAACTGGAAGGCCGTCGTCCCGGCCCTCGTGGCGTGCGACCGCTGCCACGAGCCGAAGCTGGGCCACATCGCGTGCCCGAGCTGCGGCACGTACAACCGTCGCCAGGTCCTCTCGGTCTGATCGGCGGGGTGCACGGATCGATGTCGGACGGTAACTCCACCCGCAAGGCGTCCGCCGCCCCGAAGGGTTCTTCTTCTGGCGGTGGCAAGGCCGGCGGGCCGGCTTCGACCGAATACGACGTCCTGGAAGGGCGCCTCGGGTACACGCTCGAGCGCGCCCTTCTGGTGCGTGCCCTGACCCACCGCTCGTACGCGTACGAGAACGGGGGTCTGCCCACCAACGAGCGCCTGGAATTCCTCGGCGACTCGGTGCTGGGCCTGGTGGTGACCGACACCCTCTACCGCGTCCACCCGGACGTCCCGGAGGGCACGCTCGCCAAGCTGCGCGCCGCGGTGGTCAACTCCCGCGCGCTCGCGGACGTCGGCCGCGGCCTGGAGCTCGGCACGTTCATCCGGCTCGGCAAGGGCGAGGAGGGCACCGGCGGCCGCGACAAGTCGTCGATCCTCGCCGACACCGTCGAGGCCGTGATCGGCGCCGTCTACCTGGACCAGGGTCTGGACGCGGCGACCGAGTTCGTCCACCGGCTGTTCGACCCGCTGATCGAGGAATCCTCTCAGCTGGGCGCGGGCCTGGACTGGAAGACCAGCCTGCAGGAGCTCACCGCCTCGGTGGGCATCGGGGTTCCCGAGTACGTGGTCATGGAGTCCGGTCCGGACCACGAGAAGACCTTCACCGCGGCGGCCCGGGTGGCCGGCGAGGACTTCGGCAGCGGCGTCGGCCGCTCGAAGAAGGAAGCCGAGCAGAAGGCCGCCGAGAGCGCCTGGCGCGCGATCAAGGAGAAGTACGCCGACCGGCTGCCCGCGGGCGCCTGATCCGGACGTAGCCTTTCCCCTGCCGATCGGTACCGAAGCACCGATCGGTACCGAAGCACCGATCGGTACCGAAGCAGGAGGCTCCTTCCCGTGCCCGAACTCCCCGAGGTCGAGGTCGTCCGCCGTGGTCTGGCCAACTGGGTCGCCGGGCGGACCGTCGCCGACGTCCAGGTGCTGCACCCGCGCGCGGTGCGCCGCCAGCCCGCCGGCGCGGCCGACTTCACCGCCCGGCTGACCGGCACCACCCTCGGCACCGCGCAACGGCGCGGCAAGTACCTGTGGGTGCCGCTGTCCGGGACCGGGGCGGGCTTCTCGCTGATCGGCCACCTCGGGATGAGCGGCCAGCTCCTCGTCCAGGACCCGGCCGTCCCCGACGAGACGCACCTGCGGGTCCGGCTGCGCTTCGCCGACGGCGGGCGCGAACTGCGCTTCGTCGACCAGCGGACCTTCGGCGGCCTGGCGGTCGAGGAGGCCGAGGAGGGCGACCCGGAGGGCACGCCCGTCTCCATCGCGCACATCGCCCGCGACCCGCTCGACCAGCGCTTCGACGACGGGACCTTCGTCGCCGCGCTGCGGGCCAAGCGCACCACCGTCAAGCGCGCGCTGCTCGACCAGACACTGATCAGCGGCGTCGGCAACATCTACGCCGACGAGGCGCTGTGGCGCGCCAAGCTGCACTACGACCGGCCGACCGCGACGCTCACCCGCCCGCAGGCCGCCGCCCTGCTGGCGCACGCCCGGGACGTGATGACCGCGGCGCTCGCCGTCGGCGGCACCAGCTTCGACAGCCTCTACGTCAACGTGAACGGCGAGAGCGGCTACTTCTCCCGGGACCTCGACGCCTACGGCCGCGAGCACGAGCCCTGCCGCCGCTGCGGCACCGCGATCCGGCGGGCGGCCTGGATGAACCGCTCCAGCTACTTCTGCCCCCGCTGCCAGCGCGTGCCGCGCGACCGCAGCGGGGGCTGAGCCCGCCCCAGGGCCCGGTTTCCGAGCCCTACGGCCGGGTGGCGAGTTCGGGCTGCTCGGCGTCCGTGCCGCCGGGCGAGCCGTGGGTGTCCTGGCCGAAGTAGGCGACGCCGACCGCGGCCACCACGGCGAGCAGGAAGCCGACCACGCCGAGCCAGGCCAGGCCGGCCTTGGAGGAGTCGCCGAGCCAGAGCACGCCGACCGCGCCGGGCAGCACCGTCTCGCCGACCACCAGCGCGGCCGTGGCGCCGTTCACCGAGCCGATCTGCAGCGCCACGGTGTGGATGTACATGCCGCCGAGGCCGCCGACCAGGACCGCGTACAGGGCCGGGTCGGAGAGCAGCGCGCCGAGGTCGAACGGCTCGACGCCGTTGAGGATGCGCACGCCGACGCCCAGGGCGCCGAAGCCGAGACCGGAGAGCAGGCCGGCGACGATCGCGCCGTTCGCTCCCATCCGCCGCACCAGCAGGCTGCCGCCGACCAGCAGCACGGTGATGACGATCAGCAGCCACCAGTGGAAGGACGGGTCGGCGTGGTGGCCACCCTCGGGGCCGGCCGAGACGGCCAGCAGCACCAGCGCCGAGCAGAGCACGCCGATCGAGGCCCACTCCAGCTGCTTGAGCCGGATGCCCAGCAGCTTGATGCTGAGCAGCGCGGTGATCACCAGGTTGGCGCTGATGATGGTCTGGGAGAGGAACAGCGGCAGCAGCCGCGCGGCCAGCGCGCCGAGCCCGAAGCCGATCAGGTCGAGCACCGTGCCGAGGATGAACTCCCAGGTGACGGCGGCCTTCGCGGTCGAGGAGAGGCTCGGCCCGCCGTGCTCGGTGGTGGCGGTGGTGGTGCCCTTGGCGGCCTCCTCCCGGGCGGAACGGCGGGATCCGACGGCCTGCAGGACCGAGCCGGTGCCGTAGCAGGCGGATGCCGCCACGGCGGTGACGAGGCCGATGATCACCGAAGTGCTCCGATCGGGAGTTGGGTCAGGAACGGGCTGGGTCAAGAAAAGACAAAGGGACCGGCGGTCCGGGACCACTATGCCCGTTCGCGCGGTACGGTCGGCACGCCCCCGGGCTGCCCCGGATTCGGGCCGGACCTGCCGGGACGTACGTCCGGGCGCCTTCCGCGGTTCCCGTGCCCCACCCGGGTCAGGGTCGGCCGGGGGAAACATCATCCCCGAGAAGGGGAGCGGACCCGGCGGTCGGCGGGGAGTCCCGCCTCTACCAGTATGCGAAGGGTATGGCGTGCTCCGACGCCGCTCGCGGTAGCGTCGGGGACATGAGAACCCTTGCACGACGTTCCCGGGGCGCCGGGCCACTTGCCCTGGTGGCGGCGCTGCTCGGGCTGCTGCTCCTGCTGGCCCCGGCGGCCTCGGCCGCCGGCGGGCTGAGCAACGCCGCCGCCACCCTGAAGAAGGGGCAGGTCTACGTCGATCCGACGATGCTGAACCGCTTCAGCCAGGACCAGGCGGACGCCCTGACCAAGAAGATCGAGAAGGCCGACAAGCCGATCTTCATCGCGGTCGTCCCCGACGCCGCCAACAAGGACACCGTCCTCACGGACCTTCGCACCCTGGTGGGCATCGACGGCGTCTACGGCGTTTGGCGAGGCACCGGCGGCTTCCTGGCCCACGCAGACCGCGGCGCGATGGGCGTCGGCACCGCGGAGAGGATCGCGGGCGCCGTCGGCCGTGCCGACAAGGGTGACATCAACGCCACCCTGAACGACTTCGTCGACCAGGCCGCCCCGCAGACCAAGGGCCAGGGCGTCAACCACAGCACCTCGATCGCCTGGGTGGTCATCCCGGTCGTGCTGGTGGCCCTGGCCGGTGCCGGCGTCTTCTTCCTCTTCCGCCGCGCCAAGAAGCGCAAGGAGGAGCAGGCCCGGGCCGAGCTGGAGCAGGTGAGCCGGGTGGTGGACGAGGACATCACCGCCTTCGGCGAGGAGCTGGACCGGCTCGACTTCAACCCGGGCGCGGCCGACGCCGACGACGCCCAGCGCACCGACTACACCCACGCCCTGGACTCGTACGAGAAGTCCAAGCGCCTGATGGCGGAGGCCAAGCGGCCGGAGGACGTCAAGCCGGTCACCGAGGCGATCGAGGACGGCCGGTTCGCGCTGGCCACCCTGAGTGCCCGGCGGGACAAGCGCCCGCTGCCCGAGCGCCGGCCCCCGTGCTTCATGGACCCGCGCCACGGCCCGTCCGTCAAGGACGTCGACTGGGCCCCGGCCGGTGGCTCCGCCCGCTCCGTCCCGGTCTGCCAGGCCGACGCGGACCGGGTGGCGGCCGGCCTCGACCCGGCCGTCCGCACCGTGGACACCGAGCACGGCCCGCAGCCGTACTGGAACGCCGGCCCGGCGTACGCCCCGTACGCGGGCGGCTACTACAGCAGCTTCGGCGGCGGCCTCCTGCCGGGCCTGCTGGTCGGCACCATGCTCGGCTCGATGATGAGCACCCCGGCCTACGCGGCGCCCATGATGGACGGCGGCCACCACGGCTACCAGGACCAGTACGAGGGCGGCGACTACACCGGGGCCGACTTCAACGCCGGGGACTTCAGCGGCGGGGGCTGGAGCGGTGGCGGTGACTCCGGCGGCGGCGACTTCGGCGGCGGGGACTGGTAGCCCCGGCCGAACGCCCGACCCCGCGCGGCCCCGTCGGTTCCTCCGGCGGGGCCGCTCCCGTGTCCGGGCACCCCGGTGGGGGAGCGGCTAGGGTCGGGGCATGCACGGTCGCGACGCCCACAGTGAGGAACCGGTCCGGGTCACCGCCTGGGTCCGGGGGAAGGTCCAGCAGGTCGGGTTCCGCTGGTGGACCAGGGCACGGGCGCTGGAGATCGGCTTGACCGGCTACGCGAGCAACCTCGGCGACGGCCGGGTGCAGGTGGTCGCCGAGGGCCTGGCGCCCGACTGCGAGGAGCTGCTGGTCCGGCTGCGCGGCCCCGGGACCCCGGGCAGCGTCAGCGGGGTGACCGAGATCTGGACGGCCGTCGGCCCTGGTTACGAGGGTTTCGAGATCCGCTGAGCCGCTTCCGGACCGCCCCCGCCGGGCCCCCGTGGGCCCCCCGCCAGGCCCACCCCGAAAAGATCCGGAACTGTCGGTGTCACGAGGTTGCCATCCGGGCAGACTCGTGGTTGACTCCGCATCGAACGATGATCCACGAGCACGTGGTGGACCCGTCCCGATGGACCCCCAGGCGTGACCACACCGCCGGGCAGGTGACAGGGGCGCGGTAGCGTGCGGTGATCGTGTTGACCCTTTCCGTCTTTGGTGAGACGCTGGAAACCCGCGCACACGACCGCGTTTATCCGGCAGGCGCATGCCCTCGTGAGCCCAGCTCACGGTGGTTGTGCCGTAGTGCCCAGCCAGCACTTCCGGTGACGCGCCGCGCGTGCGTCCCCCTTCCCCCTAGACCTGTACCGTTCCGGTTCGGTCACTCAGCGTGGAGGACCATTCATCATGGCAAAGGCGCTTCTCGGGTACGTCGGCGGCCCCGACCCGCGAATGCTCTCCGAGATGCGACGGCTTCAGCAGCGCGTCCAGGACCTTGAATCCGAGCTCCTTCGGATGCAGGCCGAGAACGACGCTCTCACCGCTGTCGCTGACGAGCACTCGCTGCTCAACAGCATTGATCTGGATCAGCGGGAGCCGGCTCTCACCTGAGTCCCGCCCGGTCCTCGCAGATCGACGCCGCTGTGCACTGAGCCGCCCCGAAAGGGACGCAGCTTGCAAGGGACGCCCTGATGTGGCGTCCCTTCGTCGTGTCCGACTCCGGATACAGTCGCACGCCGGGGGCCCTGGCGAGCGACGAGGAGACCGGCCGCGTGCACCTGAAGAGTCTGACGCTGCGCGGGTTCAAGTCCTTCGCCTCCGCCACCACCCTGCGCTTCGAACCGGGCATCACCTGCGTGGTCGGCCCGAACGGCTCCGGCAAGTCGAACGTGGTCGACGCGCTGTCCTGGGTGATGGGCGAGCAGGGCGCCAAGTCGCTGCGCGGCGGCAAGATGGAGGACGTCATCTTCGCCGGGACCAGCGGGCGCGCCCCGCTCGGCCGCGCCGAGGTCAGCCTCACCATCGACAACACCGACGGCGCCCTGCCGATCGACTACGCCGAGGTGACCATCACCCGGACGATGTTCCGCAACGGCGGCAGCGAGTACGCGCTCAACGGCGAGACCTGCCGCCTGCTGGACATCCAGGAGCTGCTCTCCGACTCCGGCATCGGCCGGGAGATGCACGTCATCGTCGGGCAGGGACAGCTGGACTCCGTCCTGCACGCCGACCCGATGGGCCGGCGCGCCTTCATCGAGGAGGCGGCCGGCGTCCTCAAGCACCGCAAGCGCAAGGAGAAGGCGCTGCGGAAGCTGGACGCGATGCAGGCCAACCTCAACCGGGTCCAGGACCTGGTGGCCGAACTGCGCCGCCAACTCGGCCCGCTCGGCCGACAGGCCAGGATCGCCCGCCGGGCCGCCGGCATCCAGGCCGACCTGCGCGACGCCCGGCTGCGACTGCTCGCCGACGACCTGTCCACCCTGCGCCGGGCCGTCGAGGCCGAGGTCGCGGACGAGCTGGCGCTGCGGCTGCGCCGGACCACCGTCGAGCAGGAGCTGGCCCGCGCCGTCCAGCGCGAGCGTGTCCTGGAGGCCCAGGTCCAGCAGCTCGGCCCCGGCCTGGAGGCCGCCCGGCAGACCTGGTACCGGCTCTCCGCGCTCGCCGAGCGCACCCGCGGCACCATCGGACTGGCCGAGGCCAGGGCCCGGCACGCCGCCGCCGGCGGGCGGGTCGAGGAGCGCACCGGACGCGACCCCGAGCAGCTGGAGCAGGAGGCCGCCCGGGTCCGCGAGGAGGAGGCCGAACTGGCCGGGGCTCTGGAGGAGGCCCGGTACGCGCTGGCCGAGGCGGTCGAGCGCAAGGGCGGGCTGGAACGCGAACTGGCCGCCGAGGAACGCCGGCTGCGCGACGCCGCCCGGGCCATCGCCGACCGCAGGGAAGGGCTCGCCCGGCTGCAGGGACAGGCCGCCGCCGCCCGCTCCGAGGCCGCCGCCGCCCAGGCCGAGACCGGCCGGCTCGCCGAGGCCAGGGACGAGGCGCTGCTGCGCGCCGAGGCCGCGCGCGCCGAACTGGAGGAACTCCAGCAGCAGGTCGACGGCACGGCCGGGGACGACGAGCGGGCCGAGACCGGGTACCGGGAGGCGCGTGAGCGGCTGGCCGCCGTCGAACGGGAACTCACCGCCGCCCGGGAGGCGGCCGGCGCCGCCGAACGCGAACGGGCCGGGCTCACCGCGCGTCACGAGGCGCTCTCGCTCGGGCTGCGCCGCAAGGACGGCACCGGCGCGCTGCTCGCGGCGGGGGAGCGGCTGGACGGGCTGCTCGGCCCGGCGGCCGGGCTGCTGCGGATCGAGACCGGCCACGAGGTGCCGGTGGCGGCGGCGCTCGGGGCCGCGGCCGACGCGGTGGCCGTCGACTCGCCGACCGCCGCCGCCGGGGCGCTGCGACTGCTCCGGGCCGACGACGCCGGGCGGGCCGCCCTGCTGATCGCGGGCGCGGCCGACGGGCCCGGCGTGGCCGATGTGCCCGGTGCGGCGGGGGAGTTGCCGGACGGCGCCCGCTGGGCTGCCGAACTGGTGTACGGCCCCGCCGAGTTGCTCGCCGCCGTACGGCGCTTGCTGGCCGGGGTGGCGGTGGTCCCGGACCTGGACGCGGCGCTGCGGCTGGTCGCGGACCACCCCGGGCTGACCGCCGTCACCGCCGACGGGGACCGGCTGGGCGCCGGCTTCGCGCACGGCGGCGCCGGCGGCGCGCCGAGCCTGCTGGAGACCCAGGCCGCGGTCGACGAGACGGCCCGGGCGATCGGCGAACTCACCGACCGCTGCGCCGAGTCGGCCGAACGGCTGGCCGAACTCACCGAGCGGCGCCGGGAGTCGGCCGCCGAGGTCGAACGGCAAGGCGAGCGGCGACGGCAGGCGGAGCGGGAACGGGCCCAGGTCGCCGGCGCGCTCGGCCGCCTCGGCGGGCAGGCCCGGGCCGCCGTCGGCGAGGCCGAACGGCTGTCGGCCGCCGCCGCGCGGGCCGAGCAGGGCCTGGCCGCCGTGCTGACCGCCGCCGAGGAGGCGGCGCGCCGCCTGGCCCTGGCCGAGGAGTCGGCGGACGCCGGGGAGGACGAGCCGGACCCCGCCGAGCAGCAGCGGCTGGCGGAGGCCGCGAGCGCCGCCCGGCAGGCCGAACTGGAGGCCCGGCTCGCGGTGCGCACCCACGAGGAGCGGGTGCGCGCGCTGGCCGGGCGGGCGGACCAGCTGGACCGGGCCGCCCGCGCCGAGCGCGAGGCGCGCGCCCGCGCCGCCGAGCGCCGCCGGCGGGCCGAGCACGACGCCGGGGTGGCGAACGCCGTCGCGGCCGGCGCCCGGCAGCTGCTCGCCTGTCTGGAGGTGTCGCTGGCCCGCGCGGACGCCGGGCGGGCGGCCGTCGAACAGGCGCGCGGCGAACGCGAGCAGGAGCTGCGGGAGCACCGCGAGCACGGCCGCGGCCTCAAGGAGGAGCTGGACAAGCTGGTCGACGCCGGGCACCGGGACGAGGTGCTGCGGGCGGAGAAGCGGCTGCGGATCGAGCAGCTGGAGTCCCGCGCGCTGGAGGAGTTCGGCATCGACGGCGGCGAGCTGCTGGCCGGGTACGGGCCGGACCGGCCGGTCCCGCCCGCGACGCCGGAGGACGGCCAGGAGCCGGGGGAGCCGTACCCGTACGTCCGGGCCGAGCAGGAGAAGCGGCTGCGGGCC
Organism: Kitasatospora xanthocidica; assembly: GCF_014656195.1. Classification (GTDB taxonomy): domain Bacteria; phylum Actinomycetota; class Actinomycetes; order Streptomycetales; family Streptomycetaceae; genus Kitasatospora; species Kitasatospora xanthocidica. Next base: position 38,928 of record NZ_BNBY01000027.1, read on the forward strand.
GCCGAGAAGGCGTACCAGCAGCTCGGCAAGGTCAACCCGCTGGCGCTGGAGGAGTTCGCCGCGCTGGAGGAGCGCCACAAGTTCCTCGGCGAGCAGCTGGACGACCTCAAGCGCGGCCGGCGCGACCTGCTGGACATCGTCCGGGACGTGGACCAGCGGGTCGAGCAGCTGTTCACCGCGGCGTACCACGACACCGCCGCGCAGTTCGAGGGCGTCTTCGCCCGGCTCTTCCCGGGCGGGGAGGGCCGGCTGGTGCTGACCGATCCGGACGACATGCTCGCCACCGGGGTCGAGGTGGAGGCCCGGCCGCCCGGCAAGAAGGTCAAGCGGCTGTCCCTGCTGTCCGGCGGCGAGCGCTCGCTGACCGCGGTGGCGCTGCTGGTCGCGATCTTCAAGGCCAGGCCCAGCCCGTTCTACGTGATGGACGAGGTGGAGGCGGCGCTGGACGAGACCAACCTGCGCCGGCTGGTCGGGATCATGGAGGAGCTGCGGGAGAGCTCCCAGCTGATCGTGATCACCCACCAGAAGCTGACCATGGAGTCCGCCGACGCCCTCTACGGCGTGACGATGAAGGGCGACGGCATCTCCCAGGTGATCAGCCAGCGGCTGCGGGACGCGGACCGGGCCCGGGGCAGGGAGCGGGACGGGGCCCGGGAGCGGCCGATGGGGGTGCGTACCGCACCGGTGTAGGGCGGCGGCGGTCCATCCGGGCTCCGGTCACGGATACTGGAGCGGATATGGAATACGTGATCCTTGCCGTAGTCATCGCCGTGGTCGCCGTCGGCGCGATCGCCGGCCTCGTCGTTTCCGGCAGACGACGCCAGCAGCTGCCCCCGAAGTCGCAGGCGCCGGTCATCACGGCGCCGAAGCCCACCCCGGCGGAACCCCAGGTCGGCGACGAGTCCGCGCCGCCGACCGAGGAACCCCGCCGCACCGTCGAGGAGGTGCAACTCCCGGCGGAGCCGGCGGCCCCCGAGGCCGTCGAGGCCGTCGAGGTCGAGCCCGCCGAGGCCGAGGCGGCCCCCGCCGTCGAGGTCCCCGAGCCCACCGCCGGCCGGCTGGTCCGGCTGCGCTCGCGGCTCTCCCGCTCGCAGAACTCGCTCGGCAAGGGCCTGCTCTCGCTGCTCTCGCGCGAGCACCTGGACGAGGACACCTGGGAGGAGATCGAGGAGACCCTGCTCACCGCCGACGTCGGCGTCACCCCCACCCAGGAACTGGTCGAGCGGCTGCGCACCCGGGTGAAGGTGCTCGGCACCCGTACGCCCGAGGAGCTGCGCGCGCTGCTGCGCGAGGAACTGGTCGAGCTGGTCGGCAAGGACTCCGACCGCGTCGTCCGCTCCACCAAGCACGAGGACGGCCCGGCCGTGGTCCTGGTCGTCGGCGTCAACGGCGTCGGCAAGACCACCACCACCGGCAAGCTGGCCCGCGTCCTGGTCGCCGACGGCCGCACGGTGGTCCTCGGCGCCGCCGACACCTTCCGTGCCGCCGCCGCGGACCAGCTGCAGACCTGGGGCGAGCGGGTCGGTGCGCGCACCGTGCGCGGCCCCGAGGGCGGGGACCCGGCCTCGATCGCCTTCGACGCGGTCAAGGAGGGCATCGCCGAGGGCGTCGACACCGTGCTGATCGACACCGCCGGCCGACTGCACACCAAGACCGGTCTGATGGACGAGCTGGGCAAGGTCAAGCGGGTCGTGGAGAAGCACGGCCCGGTGGACGAGGTGCTGCTGGTGCTGGACGCCACCACCGGCCAGAACGGCCTGATCCAGGCCCGGGTGTTCGCCGAGGTGGTCGACATCACCGGCATCGTGCTGACCAAGCTGGACGGCACCGCCAAGGGCGGCATCGTGGTCGCGGTCCAGCGCGAGCTGGGCGTGCCGGTCAAGCTGATCGGCCTGGGCGAGGGCGCCGACGACCTGGCGCCGTTCGAGCCGGGTGCGTTCGTGGACGCGCTGATCGGGGACTGAGGCTCCCCGCCGGCCTGGGCCGGGAAGGGTCCGCTCCGCTGGGGGCGGGCCCTTTCGCGTACCCGGGGCCGGATGGGCGGGCGACCGCGCCAAGGGCCGCCCGAGCCGCGTCACGGGTGGGACGGGGAACCCGACCCGAGCCGAGGGGTCAGAGCGCTTCGGAGGCGAGCGGGCGGATCAGGACGCGATCCAGGCCGGTTCGGCGGTGCGCTCGCGGCCGCGGTGGCAGGCGTACGCGAGGGTGCCGAGCAGCAGGCGGGCCTCGGGCGGGCAGCCGGCGTTGTCGCGGGTGGGGCGGCGCAGCCAGCGGACCGGGCCGAGGCCGCCGAGGACGGTGGGCGGGGCGGCGACGTAGCTGCCCTCGCCGTGGCAGGTGAGGTCGAGCGCGGCGTCGTCCCAGCCCATCCGGTAGAGCAGGTCGGGCAGGCGGCGGGCGGTGCCGGCGGCGACCAGGAACTGCAGCCGGCCGGTGGGTGCGGCGAGCACCGGGCCGACCTGGGTGCCCATCCGCTCCAGCCGGACCAGTGCCTGCAGGCCGGCCTGCTCGGGGACGTCCAGGACGTCGAAGGCGCGGCCGGTGGGGAACAGCACCGAGCCCTCGGCGCGACCGGCGCGGGCCCGGCCCTCGCCGCCCGGTACGGGGTGCAGGCCGGGCGCGGCGCAGCGGGCGGCGCCGCAGGGACAGCGGGTCGGGGCGGTGGCGCCGGCGGCCGGGGCTGCGGCGACGGGTGCTGCGGCGGCCGGGTCTCCGGTGGCGACCGCCCAGCCCCAGCGGCCGGTGTACTCCGCGGCGGCCTGGGACGCGGTGACCTTGGTGCGGCGGCGCGCGCCCAGCGGTGCCAGCCGCAGGTGCCCCAGTCGAAGTTCGCCGAACAGGTTGTCCATGCCTCCCCCAACAGGTTCTCGTTGCCGATGGTTACGGGACGGTGACTGTGTGTCGATTGTCAGGTGTGTGGTGCGTAGTGCGGTGGCGGCGCGCAGCGCGTGGTGTGCGCCTGTTCCGGTGGTGCGCCTCGGGCGCCGCCTTGTGGGGGCGGCGCGGATGCCGGATCGTCGTGTGCGCGAGGCTGTTGCCGCCCGGAGTGGGTGGTGAACTCGCTTGTGCCTGAGGTGAATTGCGGGTTCTGCCGGGCTCCCCGGGGTGAGCCCGGGGACTTGGCGGCCCGCATATGCCGGACCGCCGGGACTACCTAGTGAAGCGTGTGCCCCCTGACTTCGGTTCACTCCTGGGGGTGGCGAAAGGTGGCGTTTCGCCAGGGCCGCTCCCGCGGGCCCCTCGCGGGGCATTACGTTCAGGGCGCGGATGTCGTCGGTGATCCCGCTCCGGGCCGTCGGGGACCGGGAGTTGGGAATCTGACGGCTCGTCCGCGACGATGGCACACCAGTGCGAGGGCGCGGCACGGCACCACCTCAGGCACGGCACGCCTGGCAAGAGCCCGCAACCGTCGGGCGGTCACGATCGGGGGCCCCGCGAGGGGCCGGGCGGGATGGGACGTTCCCCATGGCAGAGAAGCAACCCAATGAGAAGCTGACCACGTGGTTCGCCCGCAGCGGCTGGTCCAAGGGTGAGCTGGCCCGGCAGGTGAACCGCCGGGCCCGGCAGATCGGCGCCCACCACGTGTCCACCGACACCTCCCGGGTGCGCCGCTGGCTCGACGGCGAGCAGCCCCGCGAGCCGATCCCCAAGATCATGTCGGAGCTCTTCTCCGAGCGCTTCGGCTCGGTCGTCTCGATCGAGGACCTCGGCCTGCGCGCCGCCATCCCGGTCTCCACCGTGGGCGGCGGGGTCGACCTGCCGTGGAGCGGCCCGCAGACCGTCCAGCTGATCAGTGACTACTCCCGCAGCGACCTGATGCTGAACCGCCGGGGCTTCCTCGGCACCTCGCTGGCGCTGACCGCCGGCGCCGCGCTGATCGAGCCGATGCAGCGCTGGCTGACCCCCGGCCCGACCGGCGTGCCCACCCCGATCCTGACCGCGGCCAACGGCGGCGAGGCGTTCACCGGTCGGCTCTCCGAACCCGAGCTCGAACTGCTGGAGCAGACCACGGTCATGTTCCGCCAGTGGGACGCGCAGAACGGCGGCGGGCTGCGCCGCAAGGCCGTCGTCGGCCAGCTGCACGAGGTCACCGACCTGCTCCAGGAGACGTACAGCGAGGACACCACCCGGCGGCTGTTCCGGCTCACCGCCGAACTCGCCCACCTGGCCGGCTGGATGTCGTACGACGTCGGGATGCACCCGAGCGCGCAGAAGTACTACGTGCTGGCCCTGCACGCGGCCAAGGAGGCCGGCGACCGCCCGTTCGGCGCGCTGATCCTGACCGACATGAGCCGCCAGATGATCCACCTCAACCGGGGCGAGGACGCCCTGGAGCTGATCCACCTGGCGCAGTACGGCAGCCGCGACACCGCCACCCCGCGCCAGCAGTCCCTGCTGTACGCGATGGAGGCGCGCGCCTACGCCACCATCGGCGAGATCAACCGCTGCGCCCGGGCGATCCGGCTGTCCGAGGACACCTTCACCGACATCCGCGAGGGGGACGAGGAGCCGGACTGGCTGAAGTTCTTCTCGCCGGCCGAGCTGAACGCGGAGAACGCGCACTCCTTCCGCGACCTCGCGTACCACTCCGACAACGCCCAGCTGTACGCCTCGCTGTCGGCGCCGGTGATGGAGCGTGCCGTCGACCTGTTCCGCCAGGACGGCGACCACGTGCGCTCGTACGCCTTCAACCTGATCGGCATGGCCAGCGTGCACCTGCTGCAGCGGGAGGCCGAGCAGGCGGCGGTGATGGCCGAGCAGGCGGTGGACATCGCGACCAAGGTGCGCTCGGAGCGGCTGAACTCCCGGGTGCGCAAGACCACGGAGGCCGCCGCGGCCCGGTTCAAGGGCGTGGACGCGGTGAGCCGGCTCAAGGAGCGGGTGGTTCAGGACATCCCGGAGTACGTCTCGGTGGTCTGACCGCCGCTCCCACCTGACTCCACCGACCGTGGCGGCCGCCGCCGTCACGGTCGGTGGCTCTTTCGCGCCCGGGCTCGGCCGGTTTCGCGTCTGCGGCCGTCCGGGGTGTCCGGAGCCGTCCCGTGCGGCGGCACGGTAGCCCGTCCGGGTGGTCCGGAGGCCCCGGTTCACGTGGCCGTAACCCGTGCGTCGCACGCGTCACGGCCGCGAAACAACCGGCCGCACTGGCCGAAACCAGCCTTCGGCACGCTCCTCCTCATCGCCGACACCCCGGAGTGGCACGGGACAGGACCCCGGGTGCGGATCGGCTTGAACGCAGAGGAGACGCCGATGCCGGACGGCTTCAGCGCGGGCGACACCGCCTTCGTGCTCATCAGTGCGGCCCTGGTCATGGTGATGACCCCGGGCCTGGCCTTCTTCTACGGGGGCATGGTCAGGGCCAAGAGCACACTGAACATGCTGGCGATGAGTTTCCTCTCGCTCGGCATCGTCAGCGTGCTCTGGGTCCTCTACGGGTACTCGCTCAGCTTCGGGCCCGACGCCTTCGGCGGACTGATCGGCAACCTGGACTTCCTCGGGATGCGCGGCATCGGCCTGAACGAGCTGAGCGGGACCATCCCGGTCACCGCCTTCGCGATCTTCCAGCTGATGTTCGCGATCATCACACCGGCGCTGATCAGCGGCGCCATCGCGGACCGGGCCAAGTTCGCCGCCTGGGGCCTGTTCATCGCGCTCTGGGTGACGGTCGTCTACTTCCCGGTCGCGCACTGGGTCTTCTTCTTCGACGGCGGCAACGGCGGCTGGCTGGGCGACCGCAACGGCGTGATCGACTTCGCCGGCGGCACGGCCGTGCACATCAACGCCGGTGTCGCGGGCCTCGCGCTCTGCCTGGTGCTGGGCAAGCGGGTCGGCTTCAAGAAGGACCCGATGCGCCCGCACAGCCTGCCGCTGGTGATGCTCGGCTCCGGGCTGCTGTGGTTCGGCTGGTTCGGCTTCAACGCGGGCTCGGCGCTGGCCGCCAACGGCGTCGCCGCGATGGCGATGGTCAACACCCAGGTCGCCACCGGTGCGGCGCTGGTCGGCTGGCTGATCTACGAGAAGCTGAAGCACGGCGCGTTCACCACGCTGGGCGCCGCCTCCGGCGCGGTGGCCGGACTGGTCGCGATCACCCCGGCCTGCGGCTCGGTCAGCCCGCTCGGCGCGGTGGCGATCGGCCTGGTCGCCGGCGCGGTCTGCGCCGCCGCCGTCTCGCTGAAGTACCGCTGGGGCTTCGACGACTCGCTCGACGTGGTGGGCGTGCACGCGGTGGGCGGGGCGATCGGCTCGCTGCTGGTCGGCGTCTTCGCCACCGGCGGGGTCGGCCAGACCGCCAAGGGCCTGTTCTACGGCGGCGGGCTCGGGCAGCTCGGCAAGCAGGCGATGGGCGTGGCCGTGGTCGCGGCGTACTCCTTCGTCCTCTCCTGGCTGCTGGCCAAGGCGGTGGACAAGCTGGTCGGCTTCCGGGTCGCCGAGGAGGTCGAGGTGGCCGGCATCGACCAGGCCGAACACGCCGAGTCCGCCTACGATTTCAGCGCCGTCGGCGCGGGACTGGCGCGGGCCCTCCCGGGCCTGGCCACGGCCGCCGCACCGGGCGGTCCGTCCGCCGAGAAGCCCACCGAGAAGGCCGCCGGAAAGGCCGCCGAGAAGACCGAGGTCGACGCCTGATGAAGCTCATCACCGCCGTGATCAAGCCGTACCGCCTGGACGAGGTGAAGGCCGCCCTGCAGGCCTTCGGGGTCCACGGCCTGACCGTCACCGAGGCCAGCGGCTACGGCCGCCAGCGCGGCCACACCGAGGTGTACCGCGGCGCCGAGTACACCGTGGACCTGGTGCCGAAGGTCAGGATCGAGGTCCTGGTCGAGGACGAGGACGCCGACGACCTGATCGAGGTCCTGGTGAAGGCCGCCCGGACCGGGAAGATCGGCGACGGCAAGGTCTGGAGCGTCCCGGTCGACACCGCCGTACGGGTCCGCACCGGAGAGCGCGGACCGGACGCCCTGTAGGCCCGGATGCCCCTGTAGCCCCCACCGTCGGCGGGCCCGCCACCCCCTTGGGGACGCGGGCCCGCCGAACGGCGTACCCCCGCCCGGCCGAACCGCGGCGCACGCAATCCCGGCGCACCGCGGGACGGTCCGGCCGCACGACGGACGGGACCCCGCGCATGACCACCGAGACCAGGCCTTCCGACCCCGCCGACCCCACCGCCGCCCGGGCCGCGCTGATCGCCGACCCCGGCCCGGTCGGCCGCCCGCGCCGCGAGGCGCTCGCCCGGGCCACCGACGACTGGCTGGCAGGCCTGCTCCAGGCCGCCGGCGCCCCGCCCAAGGTCGCGCTGGTCGCCGTCGGCGGCTACGGGCGCGGCGAGCTGTCGCCGCGCAGCGACCTGGACGTGCTGCTGCTGCACGACGGTCCGATCGCCCGCGAGCTGCCCGAGCGGATCTGGTACCCGGTCTGGGACGCGGGCGCCAAGCTCGACCACTCGGTGCGCACCGTCGCCGAGGCCCGGGCGGTCGCCGCCGCCGACCTCAAGGCGCAGCTCGGCCTGCTGGACGCCCGCCACCTCGCCGGGGACCCGGCGCTCACCGCCGAGCTGCGCTCCGCGGTGTTCACCGACTGGCGCGCGAGCGCCCCCGCGCGCCTGCCCGAACTGCGCGAGCTGGGCCGCGAGCGGGCCGAACGGCACGGCGAGCTGTCCTTCCTGCTGGAACCCGACCTCAAGGAGGCCCGCGGCGGCCTGCGCGACGTGGTCGCGCTCAACGCCGTCGCCGCCACCTGGCTGGCCGACGCGCCCCGCGACGGCCTGGACGCCGCCGCGCTGCGGCTCGCGGACGTGCGCGACGCCCTGCACCTGGTGACCGGCCGGGCCACCGAGCGGCTCAGCCTGCAGGACCAGGACCAGGTCGCCGAGCGGCTCGGGGTGCTGGACGCCGACAGCCTGCTGCGCCAGGTCTACGAGGCCGCCCGCACCATCGCCTACGCCGGTGACGTCACCTGGCGGGCGGTGGACCGGGTGCTCGCCGACCGGGCCGGCCGGGGCCGCCGGGCGGTCCGGCGGGCGTTCCCGTTCACCGCGCCGTTCACCGGTGCCGGGCGCGGCGCGGGCGCGGTGGCCCGGGGCGCGGTCGAGCGCCGCCCGCTCGCCGACGGCGTGGTCGAGCAGGACGGCGAGGCGGTGCTGGCCCAGGGCGCCCGCCCGGCGGCCGACCCGGTGCTGCCGCTGCGCGCCGCGGCCGCCGCCGCGCAGAACGGGCTGACCGTCTCGTACGCGACGGTGCGCCGACTGGCCGCCGAGTGCCGGCCGCTGCCGGTGCCCTGGCCGGACGAGGCGCGCGAGCAGCTGGTCACCCTGCTGGGCGCGGGGGAGGCGGCCGTCCCGGTCTGGGAGGCGATGGAGGCGGAGGGGCTGGTCACCCGGCTGCTCCCGGACTGGGAGCGGGTGCGCTGCCGTCCGCAGCGCAACGCCGTGCACCGCTGGACGGTGGACCGGCACCTGGTGGAGACGGCGGTGCGGGCCGCCGCGATGACCCGCCGGGTGGCCCGGCCGGACCTCCTGCTGGTCGCCGCGCTGCTGCACGACATCGGCAAGGGCTGGCCCGGGGACCACAGCGAGGCCGGCGAGGTGATCGTCCGCGACCTCGCGCCCCGGATGGGCTTCGGACCGGACGACACCCGGACCCTGGCGGTGCTGGTCCGCCACCACCTGACGCTGGTCGACACCGCGACCCGCCGCGACCCGGACGACCCGGCCACCGTCGAGACGATCATCAAGGCGGTCACCACCCTGCCGGAGCTGGAGCTGCTGCACGCGCTCACCGAGGCGGACGCGCTGGCCACCGGCCCGGCCGCGTGGAGCGGCTGGCGGGCCTCGCTGGTGGACGGCCTGGTGGCCCGGGCGGCCGACCGGCTGGCCGGGGCGGGCACCGCGCCGGTCGAGGCGGCGCCGACCGCCGAGCAGGAGCGGCTGGCGATCGAGGCCGCCCGCACCGGCGAGCCGGCCCTCTCGCTGCGGGCCCAGGCCGGCGGAGCGGACCCGGGCGCCGAGGCGATGGGTGTCGAGCCGATGGGCGTCGAGCTGACCGTGGCCGTCCCCGACCGTCCCGGGCTGCTGGGCACCGCCGCCGGGGTGCTCGCGCTGCACCGGCTGGCCGTCCGCTCGGCCGGGCTGCGCGAGCTGGACCCGATCGGCGCCGGGCCGGTGCTGCTGCTGTCCTGGCGGGTGGCCGCCGAGTTCGGCGAACTGCCGGAGGCGGCCCGGCTGCGGGCGGACCTGCGCCGGGCCCTGGACGGCTCGCTGGACGTGGCGCGGCGCCTCGCCGAGCGGGACGCCGCCGCCCCGCGCCGTAAGGGCATCCCGACCCCGCCGCCGGTGGTCGCGGTGGCGCCCGCGGTGGCCTCGGCGACCGCGACCGTGCTGGAGGTCCGGGCGCACGACGCCCCCGGGCTGCTGCACCGGATCGGCCGGGCGCTGGACGGGGCCGGCGTACGGGTGCGCACCGCGCACGTCTCCACGCTGGGCGCGGACGCCGTCGACTCCTTCTACCTGACCGACGGGGAGGGCCGTCCGCTCACCGCCGGGCGGGCCGGGGAGGTGGCGGCGGCGGTCCGGGCGGCACTGGGCTGAGGAACGGCCGCTGAGGTCTCCGGTACCGGGGGTGGAGACCGTACCCGGGGCGGCCGGATACCCTGGGGACGACGACCGAACCGATACCGATGCCGTAGAGGACCCGCGACGACGTGTTCGACACCCTTTCCGATCGCCTCGCAGCGACGTTCAAGAACCTCCGGGGCAAGGGCCGCCTGAGCGAGGCGGACATCGACGCCACCGCCCGCGAGATCCGCATCGCGCTGCTGGAGGCGGACGTCGCGCTGCCGGTCGTCCGGGCCTTCATCAAGCAGGTCAAGGAGCGGGCGCTCGGTGTCGAGGTCTCCGGCGCGCTGAACCCGGCGCAGCAGATCATCAAGATCGTCAACGAGGAGCTCATCGCGATCCTCGGTGGCGAGACCCGCCGGGTGCGGTTCGCCAAGAACGGCCCGACGGTCATCATGCTCGCCGGTCTGCAGGGTGCCGGTAAGACCACCCTCGCGGGCAAGCTCGGCCACTGGCTGAAGAGCCAGAAGCACACCCCGCTGCTGGTCGCCTGCGACCTCCAGCGCCCCAACGCGGTCAACCAGCTCCAGGTCGTCGCCGAGCGCGCCGGCGTGGCCTTCTACGGCCCGCAGCCGGGCAACGGCGTCGGCGACCCGGTGCGGGTGGCCGAGGACTCGATCGAGTACGCCAAGCAGAAGCAGTACGACGTCGTCATCGTCGACACCGCCGGCCGCCTGGGCATCGACGCCGAGCTGATGCAGCAGGCCGCCGACATCCGCGCCGCGGTGAACCCGGACGAGGTCCTGTTCGTCGTCGACGCGATGATCGGCCAGGACGCGGTCACCACCGCGCAGGCCTTCCTCGAGGGCGTGGACTTCACCGGTGTCGTGCTCTCCAAGCTCGACGGCGACGCCCGCGGTGGTGCCGCCCTGTCGGTCGCGCACGTCACCGGCCGCCAGATCATGTTCGCCTCCAACGGCGAGAAGGTCGACGACTTCGACGCCTTCCACCCGGACCGGATGGCCTCGCGCATCCTCGGCATGGGTGACGTCCTCTCGCTGATCGAGAAGGCCGAGCAGACCTTCTCGCAGGCCGAGGCGGAGAAGATCGCCGCCAAGCTGCGCGGCGGCCCGAAGGCCTTCACGCTGGACGACTTCCTGTCGCAGCTGGAGCAGGTCCAGAAGATGGGCTCGATCTCCAAGCTGCTCGGCATGCTGCCCGGCATGGGCCAGATCCGGGACCAGATCAACAACATCGACGACAAGGACGTCAACCGGGTCGGCGCGATCATCAAGTCGATGACCCCGGCCGAGCGGGCCGAGCCGGAGCTGATCAACGGCTCCCGCCGGGCCCGCATCGCCAAGGGTTCGGGCGTCCAGGTCGGCGAGGTGAAGAACCTGGTCGAGCGGTTCTTCGACGCCCGCAAGATGATGTCCGCGATGGCCTCCGGCAAGGGCATGCCCGGCATGCCGGGGATCCCGGGCATGGGCGGCGGCGCGAAGAAGTCCGGCAAGAAGGCCCCGCAGGCCAAGGGCAAGCGCAAGAGCGGCAACCCGCTGAAGCGGGCGCAGGAGGAGGCCGCGGCCGCCGAGCGCCGCGCGCTCGGCCCGGGCGCGGGCCAGGGCCCGGCGGACGGCGGGGCGTTCGGCCTCGGCGCGGGCAAGGGCCCGGCCGACTTCGAGCTGCCCAAGGAGTTCAAGGACCTGCTGTAGTCCTTGTGTGCCTGTGGGTGTCCGCGCGCGGTCGTTCGCGGCTCCTTCGGGAGAGGTCTTGATCGATTCCGATCGGCCCGTCGTCCGGTGTTTCCGGGCGGCGGGCCGATCGCGTGTCCGATGATGGGGGCATGCGAGTGATGATCAGGGCCCCGAGGGCCGAGGACACGGTTGCGTACGCCGAGGCGGTCCGCCGGTCCGCCGAGCACATCGGGCGGTGGAACCCGGTCGAGCCGGACGGGCTGCCCGAGCTGCTGGAGCGCCAGGGGGCGGGCCTGCGCACCTTCCTGATCGTCGACCGGGAGAGCGCCGGGCTGGTCGGCAAGGTGAACGTCGCCAACATCGTGCTGGGCCGCTTCTGCAACGCGACCCTGGGCTACGACTCCTACCTGCCGTTCGCCGGCACCGGGCGGATGACCGAGGGCATGCGGCTGGTCCTGGACCGCTGCTTCGCCCCGCACTCGGGCGGCGGGCTGGGGCTGCACCGGCTGGAGATCAACGTGCAGCCGGACAACGAGCGCTCGGTCGCGATGGCCAAGCGGCTGGGCTTCCGGCACGAGGGCTTCTCGCCGCGGATGCTGTTCCTGCAGGGCGACTGGCGCGACCACGAGCGGTTCGCGCTGACCGCCGAGGAGTGGCCCGGCGCCTCGGCATAGCCGCTGGTGGGGGAGGTGGCAGGGTCTCTGGTGGGGACGGTCGGCGGGGCCGTACGGGCGCCCGGGCGCGGCGTTGCGGTTGGCCCGCCCGAGCACCTGTCCGTATCGTCCGATGGGTGACCGAACCCGTGCCGCCGCGTCAGACCCCCGACCAGCCCTGGCGTTCCGAGGGAGCCCCGCCTCCGCCACCGCCCCGCCGTCGGATGCCCGGCGGCTGGACCGGCCTCGTCCTCACCGCCCTCGTGGTGTTCCTGATCTCCGACGTCCTGCTGTCGTTCTTCGGCAACGAGGGCGCCACCACGATCTCGTACACCGAGTTCAACAACCAGCTGAACAAGGGCAACATCACCAAGATCTACTCCAAGGGCGACGCGATCGAGGGCACCCTCAAGAGCGCGCAGCCCAAGCCGGACGGCGGCAAGGGCGACTACACCGAGTTCGACACCCAGCGCCCCTCCTTCGCGGGCGACAACCTGTGGAGCACGCTGCAGCAGCAGGGCGTGGAGGTCACCGCCACCTCGCCGGTCCAGCAGCGCAGCTTCCTCACCAACCTGCTGCTGTCGCTCGCCCCGATGCTGCTGCTGGTCTTCATCTGGGTGCTGCTCGCCCGCCGGATGGCCGGGGGCCTCGGCGGCGGGCCGCTGGGGCGCAAGGCGCCGCCCAAGCCGGTCGCCGCCGACCAGGGCAAGCGCACCACCTTCGCCGACGTGGCCGGCATCGACGAGGTCGAGGCCGAACTCACGGAGGTGGTCGACTACTTGAAGAACCCCGACCGCTACCGCCGGCTCGGCGCCAAGATGCCGCGCGGAGTCCTGCTGAGCGGACCACCCGGAACGGGCAAGACCCTGCTGGCCCGGGCCGTGGCCGGCGAGGCGGACGTGCCGTTCTTCTCGGCCTCCGCCTCCGAGTTCATCGAGATGATCGTCGGCGTCGGCGCCAGCCGGGTCCGCGAACTGTTCGCGGAGGCCCGCAAGGTCGCCCCCGCGATCATCTTCATCGACGAGATCGACACCATCGGACGCCAGCGCGGCGCGGGCGGCGGCATGGGCGGGCACGACGAGCGCGAGCAGACGCTCAACCAGATCCTCACCGAGATGGACGGCTTCTCCGGCTCCGAGGGCGTCATCGTGATCGCCGCGACCAACCGGGCGGACGTGCTCGACCCGGCGCTGCTGCGCCCCGGCCGCTTCGACCGGCGGATCACCGTCAGCCCGCCCGACCGGGACGGCCGCGCCGCGATCCTGCGCATCCACACCCGCACCGTCCCGCTGGCCGGCGACACCGACCTCCGGCAGCTGGCCAAGGTCACCCCCGGGATGACCGGCGCCGAACTCGCCAACCTGGTCAACGAGGCCGCCCTGCTGGCCGTCAAGCGCGAGCAGGACGCGGTCAACGAGCGGGACCTCTCGGACGCCCTGGAGAAGGTCCAACTGGGCGCCGTACGACCGCTGGTGATGCCGCAGGAGGAGCGCGAGCGGACGGCGTACCACGAGAGCGGGCACGCGCTGCTGGGCATGCTGCAGCCGGGCGCGGACCCGGTGCGCAAGATCACCATCGTGCCGCGCGGCCGGGCGCTCGGCGTCACCCTCTCCACCCCCGAGAACGACCGCTACTCGTACACCGAGCCGTACCTGCGCGGCCGGATCATCGGCGCGCTCGGCGGCATGGCGGCCGAGCAGGTGGTCTACGGGGTGATCACCACCGGCGCGGAGAGCGACCTGGAGCAGGTCACCAACATCGCCCGCGGGATGGCCGGACGCTGGGGCATGAGCGAGCGGGTCGGCCGGCTCACCGCGGTGCCCTCCGACCCGCAGGGCGCGTACGGGCTCTCCGCCGCGCCGACCACCCTGGACGCGGTGGACGAGGAGGCCCGGCGGATCGTCTCCGAGTGCTACGACGAGGCGGTGAGGCTGCTGACCGAGCAGCGGCACCGGCTGGACGCTCTGGCGGCGGCGCTGCTGGAGGCGGAGACGCTGGACGAGGAGCAGGCCTACCGCGCGGCGGGCGTGCCGCGGGAGGGGGCCGGGGAGGGCTCGGCCGGGGCCGAGGGGGCCGTCGGGGCCGAAGGGGCCGAAGGGGCTGAGGAGGCTGATGGGGCTGGCGGGTCCGAGGGGCCGTCCGGGGCCGGCGGGAAGTCGCTCGATCAGGCGTGAAGCCGGGCATTCGAGCCGGGCATTCGAGCTGGGCATTCGAGCCGGGCATTCGAGCCGGGCGTGAGACCGGTGCCGGGGGCGCTCGCCGAGATGGCGGGCGCCCCCGGTTTCGCGCGTCGTCCTCAGGCCCCCCGGCTCGGCCGTTCGGCGACCAGGTAGCGGAACACGTTCTCCATCCGTACCGAGCCGTCCGCGCGCAGGAACGGCTGCAGCGCCTCCTCCAGCTCCTTGGCCACCAGCGAGGCGCCGGAGAACTCCTCGGCCGCCTCGAACAGGCCGGTGGAGAGCAGGCCGCGCACCGCGCTGTCCAGGTCCGGGTAGGCGAACGGGCAGCCCACCCGGCCGCTGCCGGCCGGGCGCAGGCCGGCCGGGGCGAGCAGGTCCTCCAGCGTCCCGGGCGCGCTCAGCTCGAACGGGTCGCGCGCGGTGGTGCGGCCCGCCATCCGCCGGGCCACGTCCAGCACCGGGGCGCTCTCGCAGCGCTCCGGCGGGCCCCAGGCGGCGAGCACCACGTGCCCGCCAGGAAGCACGTGCCGGGCGGCCTCGGCCACCACCGTGCCGGGCTCGGCGGCACCCGGCAGCTGCTCGAAAACCGTCACCAGCGAATGGGCCGGGTGGGGGACGGCGGCGGCCGTCCTGGCCCCGGCGCACACCCGAAGCCGCCGTCCGCGGGCCAGCTCGCGCAGCTCCTCGCGCGGCTCCTGCCCGGAGACCTGGGCGCCCCGGCCGGCCGCGAGCAGCAGGGCCAGTCCGGCCCGGCAGCCCAGGCCCAGCACGCTGCTCGCCGGGCCGACCTCCAGCCGGTCGTAGACCGCCTCGTAGAGCGGTACCAGCATGCGTTCCTGGATCTCCGCCCAGTCGCGCGCCCGCGCGGGGCCGGTGGCCCCGGGCCGCGGGTGGTGCGCGCGTGCGCCGGTCGGTCGTACGGTCGTGCCGGTCGTCCGAGCTGAAGCCATCGCGGCCTCCCATCCGGTCCTTCGGTGTGCTGCTACGGCTCCCCCAAAGTCCCGCCCCACTCCAGCGAACAGCGGGTCGGGCCCGGCGTCCAGAGGGGTGCAGGGTGGTGCGCGCGTGTCGCGGTGGTGCGCCCCCCGTTCGACGGGCCGGGTCCGCCCCCTGTTCCGCCGCCCGGTCGGGGGCCGGGGCCGTGGCGCGGTCGGCGGCCCGGTCGGCGGTTCGGTCGGCGGCTCTCGGCGGGTGTGATACCGATTCGAAGTCAGGGGGTCGCTCCCCGTACCATTCGCCCCATGGCTAAGGCACCCGTTCTCACCCCTCAGGCGGAAGACTTCCCGCGCTGGTACCAGGACCTCATCAACAAGGCCGAGCTGGCCGACAACGGTCCGGTGCGCGGCACCATGGTCATCCGACCGTACGGCTACGGGCTGTGGGAGCGGATGCAGCAGGAGATGGACGCGCGCATCAAGAAGGCGGGTGCGCAGAACGCCTACTTCCCGATGTTCATCCCGCAGTCCTACCTGACCAAGGAAGCCGAGCACGTCGAGGGCTTCGCGCCCGAGCTCGCGGTGGTCACCCACGGTGGCGGCAAGCAGCTGGAGGAGCCGGTCGTCGTCCGGCCGACCTCCGAGACGATCATCAACGAGTACTTCTCGAAGTGGGTGCAGAGCCACCGCGACCTGCCCCTGCTGATCAACCAGTGGGCCAATGTGGTCCGTTGGGAGCTGCGCCCGCGCGTCTTCCTGCGCACCACCGAGTTCCTCTGGCAGGAGGGCCACACCGCCCACGCCACGTACGAGGACGCCCGCGCGTACGCGTCGATGATCCACACCCAGGTCTACGGCGACTTCATGACCAACGTGCTCGGCATCGACGTCGTGCTCGGCCGCAAGACCGCCAAGGAGCGCTTCGCCGGCGCCATCAACACCCTCACCCTCGAGGGCATGATGGGCGACGGCAAGGCGCTGCAGATGGGCACCAGCCACGAGCTGGGCCAGAACTTCGCCAAGGCGTTCAACACCACGTACCAGCTGCAGGGCGCCGAGCGCGAGTACGTCTGGCAGACCTCCTGGGGCGTCTCGACCCGCATGGTCGGCGGCCTGATCATGTCCCACGGTGACGACAACGGCCTGCGGGTGCCCCCGCGCCTGGCCGCCGTCCAGGCCGTCGTGCTCGCGATCAAGGGCGACGACGCGGTCATCGCCAAGGTCCGCGAGATCGGCGCGCAGCTGGAGGCCGTCGGCATCCGCGTCGTGGTCGACGACCGCACCGACACCCCGTTCGGCCGCCGCGCCGTCGACTGGGAGCTCAAGGGCGTTCCGCTGCGCATCGAGGTCGGCCCGCGCGACCTGGAGAACGGCACCGCGATGCTGGCCCGCCGCATCCCGGGCGGCAAGGAGCCGGTCGCCATCGACTCCCTGGCCGCGCTGCTCCCCGGCATCCTGGAGGAGGACCAGGCGCTGCTGCTGCGCCAGTCCCGCGAGCGCCGCGAGTCCCGCACCGTCGACGTCAAGACCATCGACGAGGCCATCGAGGCCGCCGCCACCGGCTGGGGCCGGATCTCCTGGGCCGACCTCGGCGCGGAGGGCGAGGCCAAGCTGGCCGAGCAGGGCGTCACGGTGCGCTGCATCGTCGCGGCCGACGGCTCGGTGCCGGCGACGGACGACCAGGACGGCAACATCGCGATCGTCGCCCGCGCGTACTGACGTCCGCGGGTAGCGGTCGGATGCGGGTTCCCGGTTCGGATCCGCGTCCGGTTCCGGGCCGTTCCGGGCTGCTTACGGGGCGTTCCGGGCCGTTCCAGGGTCGGTTTCGCGGCTCTTCCGGAGCGCTTCCGCGATCCCGGGATGTCCGCCGGATGTCTGTTACCTGCAGGTAATGACCGTCCGCGGCGACATTTGCCCGGAATGCGGGCGGGTAAGAATCCGGTAACTCTTCCGGGGGACTCCCGGCGGTGGACATCCCTACTGGCCGGTCAACTCCCGGTATTAACGGAATAGCGGTACGGTGTACGGCCCGTGGCCCTGTCAATCAGGCAGGACCGCGGGCCGTACGTCTTGGGGGCGACAGCCCGCCCCTCGGGCGGAATTTCGACAGGCCCGCCGACTCTGCGACGGGCCGAAACCGGCAGGGGGTTGGTCTTGCGTCAGATCCGGAGCGTGCATTTCGCGCGCGGCCATGCATTCCTGGGAGTTCCCTGTGAATTCCCGGAGATCGGGAACATGCGGAACATCGGCTCGCACTCCATCGTTGGTCTAGCGTGAGCACGACACAGCCCCTCGTTCTCGCGGCCGAACTGGCCGCCGCCTGGAGTGACATCCAGGCCTACCACCAGGACCTCCCCGACCTGGCCTCGCCCGAGGCCCTGATCGGCGAGTCCTCCTCGGCCTGTGGGACGCGGCTCGGTTTCGAGCGGCTCCTCCACGAGGCTGCCCATGGTCTGGCCGCGGCCCGGGACATCCGGGACACCTCGCGGGCCGGCCGCTACCACAACCGGCGCTTCCTGATGCTCGCCTCCGAGCTCGGTCTGGCGCACCCGGTCGAACCGCACGCGAGTAGCGGCTTCTCCCAGGTGACCATGCTCAAGGAGACCCAGGAACGCTACGCCGGCACCATCGAGCGCCTGGACCGCGCCCTCGGCGCGCACCAGGAGGCGGTGGCCGGCGACGGCGCGACGCGTGCCTTCCGCGGCCCGGCCGCCCGGCACGGCTCCTCCGGGGGCGGCGTCCGGGTCAAGGCGGTCTGCGGCTGCGGACGCAACGTCCGGGTCGTGCCGTCGGTGCTCGCGCAGGCGTCCATCGTCTGCGGTGCGTGCCAGCAGCCGTTCAAGATCGCGTAAGCGGTCGACGACCGGCGGCCGCTGTGCGGGCAGCGGCCCGGCCGGAGCGAGCGGTACGGCAGGTATCCGCCGAGCACGTACGGGCCGCGCGACGGGACGGTCGCGCGGCGAGACGGCACGGCGGGCAGCGCGGTACGGCCCGGCGGCAACAGCAGGACAGCGGTAAACGGCAGGACAGCGGTAACAGCAGGACAGCGGTAAACGGCAGGACAGCGGTAACAGCAGGACAGCGATAAACGGCAGCGCAGTACGACGGTCAGTCCGTGGGTTGGACCGGGGGCGGGGGCTCCCGGTCGGACCCTGATCGCCACCCGGCCCGGCCCTGACGCCCCCGGTCGGGACCCTGATCACCCCCGGGGTCCGCGTGCGGGCGGCTCGCGCCGGTATGGCAGAATGGACAGCTGAGTACTCGGCAGCCGAGCAGGACCCCTCTCTCCTACGGCTGGCGTGTCCCCTGAACGGTCCGCCCCGCAACCCCACGCGGAGGCGAGCCCGCTCACCCACGTCAACACCAGGAGAATCCACTCCCGTGGCAGTCAAGATCAAGCTCAAGCGTCTCGGCAAGATTCGCTCCCCGCACTACCGCATCGTCGTCGCCGACTCGCGCACCAAGCGTGACGGTCGCGCGATCGAGGAGATCGGCATCTACCAGCCGACCTACAACCCCTCGAAGATCGAGGTCGACAGCGAGCGCGCCCAGTACTGGCTGTCCGTCGGCGCCCAGCCGACCGAGCCGGTGCTCGCCATCCTGAAGCTGACCGGCGACTGGCAGAAGTACAAGGGCCTGCCGGCCCCGGCCCCGCTGCTGGTCGCGGAGCCCAAGGTCGAGGACTTCTCGCACCTGTTCGCGAAGGCCGTCGCCGGCTTCGAGGACGCCACCACCGGTGTCGCCATCACCCCGAAGGCCAAGAAGTCGGACAAGGTCGAGGCTGAGGCCGACGCCGCCGTCGAGGCCTGAGCGTGATCGAGGACGCCCTCGACCACCTGGTGAAGGGCATCGTCGAGCACCCCGACGAGGTGCAGGTGCGCTCGCGCAACCTGCGTCGGGGGAACACCATCGAGGTGCGAGTGCACCCCGATGACCTCGGCAAGGTGATCGGCCGGGGCGGCCGCACGGCTCGCGCTCTGCGCACCGTGGTCGGCGCCCTCGGCGGTCGCAACGTCCGGGTCGACCTGGTCGACGTGGACAACATCCGCTGACGTAGCTGCTCGTTCAGCCGTCAGGGCTTGGGGCCGACCGGGACGCATGTCGTCCCGGTCGGCCTTTCTCGTTTCCCGCACCACCCCACTCCCCGCACCGCCCCACCAGGAACTCCAGGAGAACGATCACCGTGCAGCTCGTCGTCGGCAAGATCGGCCGTGCCCACGGCATCAGGGGGGACGTCAGTGTCGAGGTCCGCACCGACGAGCCGGAGCTCCGGCTCGGCCCGGGTGCCGTCCTGCTCACCGACCCCGGATCGGCCGGGCCGCTGACCGTCGAGTCCGGCCGGGTGCACAGCGGCCGGCTGCTGCTGCGCTTCGCGGGCGTCAAGGACCGCAACGCGGCCGAGGCCCTCCGGGGCACCCTGCTGATCGCCGAGGTCGACCCGGAGGAGCGCCCCGACGACCCGGAGGAGTACTACGACCACCAGCTGATCGGCCTGGACGTGGTGCTGCTCGACGGCACCCTGGTCGGTGAACTCACCGAGGTCCTCCACCTGCCGTACCAGGACCTGCTCACGGTGGAGAAGCCCGACGGGACGGAGGTGCTCGTGCCCTTCGTCACCCAGATCGTGCCGACCATCGACCTGGAGAACCAGCGCGCGGTGATCACCCCGCCGCCCGGGCTGATCGACCCGGAGCAGGCCGACGTCGCCGGCACGTCCGCGGCCGAAGGAGCCGAGGGCGCGGAGGGTGCCGAGGGCCCGGAGGAGTCGGAGTGACCGTCGAGGGGAACGGCGGCGTGCAGGGCGACGAGACGCAGGCCGGTGAGGTGCAGGCGGGTGACGCGCAGGCGGGTGGCGTGCAGGCCGGTGGGGTGCAGAGCGGCATGCGGATCGACGTCGTCTCGATCTTCCCGGAGTACCTGGAGCCGCTGAACATCTCGCTGGTCGGCAAGGCCCGGGCGCGCGGCCAGCTGGACGTGCACGTCCACGACCTGCGCGAGTGGACCCACGACGTGCACCGCACGGTGGACGACAGCCCGTACGGCGGCGGCCCCGGCATGGTGATGAAGCCGGAGCCGTGGGGCGAGGCGCTGGACGCGGTGGTCGCCGGCGGGCCCGAGGGTGAACTGCCCACGCTGGTCGTGCCGACCCCGAGCGGGCGCCCGTTCACCCAGGAGCTCGCCCAGGAGCTGGCCGGCCGCCCCTGGCTGGCCTTCACCCCCGCGCGGTACGAGGGCATCGACCGCCGGGTGATCGAGGAAGCGGCCACCCGGATGCCGGTGGTCGAGGCCTCGATCGGCGACTACGTGCTGGCCGGCGGCGAGGTCGCGGTGCTGGTGATGGTCGAGGCGATCGCCCGGCTGCTGCCCGGGGTGCTCGGCAACGCCGAGTCCCACCGCGACGACTCCTTCGCGCCCGGCGCGATGGCCGACCTGCTGGAGGGCCCGGTGTACACCAAGCCCGCCGAGTGGCGCGGCCGGACCGTGCCGGACGTGCTGCTCAGCGGCAACCACGGCCGGATCGCCCGCTGGCGGCGCGAGCAGGCCTTCGCCCGCACCCTGTCCAACCGGCCCGACCTGGTCGAGCGCTGGCAGTACGGCTCCTTCGACAAGAAGGACCGGGAGGCGCTCAGCATCCTCGGTCTCGCCTGGGACGAGCGGCTCGGCCGATTTCGGTCCGCGGCCGGTGATGTGGAAGAATAGGCCGCTGCTGTCTGTCGCTGGTCCCCTCCCGTAGGGGGCACGTGGACCGGCGCCCTCGCCACGGGGGGATCGTCGTCAGCCGATGCGGCCCGCAGCAAACCCCATTGTGACGACTTTCCGTGGGCGGCCCGTGGCGCCTGCGATGGAGAGCACCATGAGCAACAAGCTCGCTGCTGTCGACGCGGCCTCGCTGCGTAGCGACATCCCGGCCTTCCGCGCCGGTGACACCCTGAAGGTTCACGTCCGGGTCATCGAGGGCAACCGCTCCCGTGTCCAGGTCTTCCAGGGCGTCGTCATCCGCCGCCACGGCGCCGGCATCGGTGAGACCTTCACCGTTCGCAAGGTCAGCTTCAACGTCGGCGTGGAGCGCACCTTCCCGGTGCACACCCCGGTCGTCGAGAAGATCGAGGTCGTGACCCGCGGTGCGGTTCGCCGCGCCAAGCTGTACTACCTGCGTGACCTCCGCGGCAAGGCCGCGAAGATCAAGGAGAAGCGCGACCGCTGATCCACCGACCCCCGGCCTCGCCGGGGGACCGGAGTTCTTCGGGGGGCCGAACGGCCGCACGGTAAGCTCACCCCCCGATGAGCACGCACGAACCACCCGCGGACCGCGACGGCAGTCCCGCACCGACCGGTGCGGACTCGCTGTCGCGGTCCGCGGTCGTTTCCGGAGTGGGTTCCGGGGTCGCTTCCGGTGCCGCCGCCGAGAGCCCGGAGCGGGGCCGTGAGCGGGCTGGCGATCGGGACAGTGAGCCGGCCGGCGACCGGACCGGCGACCGGACCGGCGACCGGGCCGGTGATTCCGTTGGTGATCCGGTTGCGGATCCGGTCGGCGATCCGGACGAGGCCGAGGGCCCGGAGCAGGAGGACCAGAAGTCCGGCCGGCCCGGCCACTCGCGCTCGCGTGACCTCCTGCTGTTGGTGGGGATCTGCCTGGCGGCCCTGCTCCTGGTGAACGCCTTCGTCGCGCGCCCGTTCTCGGTGCCCTCCGGGTCGATGGAGGACACCCTGCGTCCGGGCGACCGGCTGATCGCGAACCAGTTGGCGTACGCCTTCGGCGGCCACCCCCAGCGGGGCGACATCGTGGTCTTCGACGGGACGGGCTCCTTCCTGCGGGAGTCGGCGAAGCCGACCGGCTTCTGGGACGGCGCTCGGTCGCTCGCCCGGGACCTCGGGCTGGCCCCGGCCGGGGACACCCTCTACGTCAAGCGCGTGATCGGGGTCGGCGGGGACCGGGTGACCAGCACCGGCCCGGGGGCGCCGATCACGGTCAACGGCGTGCCGGTGGACGAGACGTCCTACCTCTCCCCGGGGGACGACCCGTCGAGCGTCGCCTTCGACGTGGTGGTGCCGACCGGTGAGCTGTGGGTGATGGGGGACCACCGCAGCGCCTCCAGGGACTCCCGCGACCACCTCGGCGAGCCGGGTGGCGGCTTCGTGCCCGAGGAGAAGGTGATCGGCCGGGCGGACTGGGTGGTCTACCCGTTCTCGCGCTGGACCGGTCTGGACCGGCCGGCGGCCTTCGCCGTGACTGCGGGGACGGGTGGTCATGGGGACCAGAGGTAGAGGGCGGCTCGCCGACCGCCCGTCCCGCGAGCCGGCCCGCCCGCGGGCGGGTGGCACGGGGTCGGGTAGCACTGGCGAGGGTGGCACGGGCGCGAGTGGCGCCGATCGCGGCACGGAGGGCGCCGGCCCCGGGGCGGAGGGCACCGGTCCCGCCGCGGTCCCGCCCGTGCGCGGCCGGGCCGATCGTCGTCGCAGCGCCCGACGGGCGGCCCGTCGGCGCAAGCGGTCGCTGGTGCGCGAAGTGCCGCTGATCATCCTGGTCGCCCTGTTGGTGGCGCTGGTGATGAAGACCTTCCTGATCCAGGTGTTCGTGATCCCCTCGGGCTCGATGGAGCAGACCATCCGGATCGGCGACCGGGTGCTGGTGGACAAGTTGACCCCCTGGTTCGGCAGCGAGCCGCAGCGCGGCGACGTGGTGGTGTTCAAGGACCCGGGCGGCTGGCTGGAGAGCGACCGCAAGCGCTCCGACGACGGCCCGGTGCTGGGCGGGGCCAAGCACGTGCTGACCTTCGTCGGGCTGCTGCCGTCCGACAACGAGCAGGACCTGATCAAGCGGGTGATCGGCGTCGGCGGGGACACCGTCGAGTGCTGCGACGCTCAGGGGCGGCTCAGCGTCAACGGCCACCCGGTGGACGAGACCTACCTCGCGCCCGGCAACCCGCCGTCCCGGCAGCCCTTCAAGGTGAAGGTGCCGAAAGGCCGGCTGTGGGTCATGGGCGACCACCGGGACGTCTCCGCCGACTCCCGCTTCCACATGGGCAATCCGGGCCAGGGCACGATTCCGCTGAGCGGCGTGGTCGGTCGCGCGTTCGTCATCGCCTGGCCGCTGGACCGCTTCCATCAACTCGATGTGCCGGGTTCACTCTCCTCTCTCGCCCCGGCTCCGCAGGCCGGTGGAACTGCCGCGGAATCCGTGGGCGTTGGGCCGGTTCCGATGGAACCCCCGCTCGTTATGGGTGTGTTGGGCATCCTTCCGCTTGTCGTACGCCGGCCGGGGCGGCCTCCGGAGTGAGCCTCGCAGGCCGCTGACCGGCCGGGCCTCGCGTGTGGGACCGCGAGCCGGATGCCCTGGAGTGATAGAGAAGTGCAGGTGCGGCCGGGAGTGGTCCCGGCCGTGCGCCGAGGCTGTGCTGGTGTCAGGGGAGCCCGCGGTGGGCAACCCTGATGCGTTCATGGTCGTGGCGAGCGTGGTGCCCGCTGTGCGGCACTCTGAGCGCGGGCGCGCGGGCGTCCGCACAGCAGGGAGGAGACGTTGTGGGGGATTTGGTGATCGGCGCCCGCTCGGGCGCCGGAGAGCCCGAGGGCCCAGGCCGTCGGGCGGCCCGGTCCGCCGAGCCGTCGGCGCCCTCGGCCGCGGTCGACGACGCCGCGGCCCAGACCGCCGACGAGCAGGGCACCGGGGCCGAGGACTCGCCGGAACCCTCGCACCCGGAGACCGGGCCGGCGGACGGGTCGGAGTCGGATGGGCCGGCCAAGCCGCGCAAGCAGCGCTCCTTCTGGAAGGAGCTGCCGATCCTGATCGGCATCGCGCTGATCCTCGCGCTCGTGATCAAGACCTTCTTCGTCCAGGCGTTCTCCATTCCGTCGGAGTCGATGCAGAACACGTTGCAGGTCGGCGACCGCGTCCTGGTGGACAAGCTGACCCCGTGGTTCGGGGCCGAGCCCGAGCGCGGCGAGGTCGTGGTGTTCCACGACCCGGGCGGCTGGCTGAACGACGAGCCGACCCCGCAGAGCAGCAACTCCTTCGTCCGTGGTGTGCAGGACGTGCTCAGCTTCGTCGGCCTGATGCCCTCCGCGAACGAGAAGGACCTGATCAAGCGGGTCATCGCGGTCGGCGGGGACACCGTCGAGTGCGAGGGCGAGGGACCGGTGAAGGTCAACGGCGTCGCGCTCAACGAGCCGTACGTCTACCAGGGCAACACCCCCTGCGGTGACCACCCCTTCGCGCCGGTCAAGGTGCCCGAGGGCCGGATCTGGGTGATGGGCGACCACCGCGCCAACTCGCTGGACTCCCGCTTCCACATGGACCAGCCGGGCGGTGGCACCGTTCCGGTGGACAACGTGATCGGGCGCGCCTTCGTGGTGGCCTGGCCGATCGACCACTGGTCGACGCTGCCGGTGCCGGGCACCTTCGACCAGAAGGGGCTGGCGGCGGCCGCGCCGATGGCGCCCCCCGTGGCCGGTGCGGTGGGGGCCGTCGCGCTGCTCCCGCTGGTGCGTCGGGTGCGGGGCCGGAAGGAGCGCCGGCAGGAGTCCTGAGCTCCACCGGATCGTCCCCGACCCTTGCGCGGGCCGTGGTACCGACGAGTAATCTGCTCGGACGTGCCACGGCCCGTCGGCATTCCCGCCGGTGCCTCCGGCGTGCCAGTGGTGTTCTCCGGTCGGCCAGAGGTGGACGGTGACGATGAGCAGTGTCGTGGAGCAGACGGCCGATCACCCGGTCGCGCCCGCCCGTGAGCGCCGTCGGCCCGCCGCGGTGCTGCAGGGCGTCGCGCTGGCGCTCGGGCTGGTGCTGATGATCGGCGGGTTCGCCCTCATCGCGATCGACTACCGGCCGTACAACATCCCCACCCCCTCGATGCACCCGACGCTGCAGGCCGGGGACACCGTGCTCGCCCGCAAGACCGACGGCGCGGCCGTCGGCCGGGGCGACGTCGTGGTCTTCCGGGACCAGGCCTGGGGCGGCGAGCTCATGGTCAAGCGCGTGGTCGCGGTCGGCGGGGACACCGTCGCCACCAGCGGGGACAACCGTCGGCTGACGGTCAACGGACAGCCGGTCGACGAGCCCTACCTGGCGACGCAGGGCCGCCAGGGCGAGTCGTTCAGCGTGACGGTGCCGCAGGGCCGGCTGTTCCTGCTCGGCGACAACCGGGTCGGCTCGCTCGACTCCCGCACCCACCTGGAGGTCGACGGCGGGACCGTCCCGGCCGACGCCGTCGAGGCCAGGGTCGAGGCCACCCTGAAGCCCTTCGGCCGGACGGGCCTGCTCGACCGGAGCACGGCCTTCGACGCCTTCACGGGGCCGAGGGCGTCGCAGCCGGGCCCGCTGGAACCCGCCGCCTACGCCACCGTCGCCGGTGCCGCCCTGATCCTGCTGACCTCGGCGGTCGGCGGGGTGGCGGGCCTGGCCCGCCGACTGCGCCGGGGGCGCAGCTCCTGAACGGGGCCGTCGCGGCGCGGGCCGCTCTGCCGAACATCGCCCCGGACGGCCGCGCCGGGTGGCAGGATCGGTAGCACCACCGATGCGGACGGAAGGAGCGTGGAGCGCTGCCATGACAGCACAGCGTCGCCGGGCGGCGCGGATCCTGCTGCTGGACGGGCTGGACCGCATCCTCCTCTTCCTGGGCGCCGACCCGGCAGTCCCCGGGGAGACGTGGTGGTTCACGCCCGGTGGCGGCTTGGAAGCGGGGGAGGACGTGCGCGAGGCCGCCGAGCGGGAGCTCGCGGAGGAGACCGGCTTGCGAGGTGTGGACCTGGGGCCCTTGGTGGCGTACGGCACGGTGTCGTTCTCCTTTCGGGGACAGCGCTACGAGCAGGAGCAGTGGTTCCACCTGGCCCGGACCACGGACACGGGGCTGGACCACTCGGGAATGGGCGCGGACGAGCACGCCCAGCTGCTGGCGGTGCGCTGGTGGACGGTCGAGGAACTGAGGGGGACCGCCGAGACGGTCTATCCGGCCGGCCTGGCGGAATTCCTGGAACGGCTGCTGGTCGAGGGCCCGCCGGTGGAACCGGTACGGCTCTGACCGTGGGTGCGGTGGTCCACAATGGGTGGACGTGACAATTGAGGGGACGCCTGGATGAGTGCCGAAGATCTCGAGAAGTACGAGACCGAGATGGAGCTCAAGCTCTACCGGGAGTACCGGGACGTCGTCGGCCTGTTCAAGTACGTGATCGAGACCGAGCGACGGTTCTACCTCACCAATGACTACGAGCTGCAGGTGCACTCGGTCCAGGGCGAGGTGTTCTTCGAGGTGTCGATGGCGGATGCGTGGGTCTGGGACATGTACCGGCCGGCCCGGTTCGTCCGCAAGGTCCGGGTGCTGACCTTCAAGGACGTGAACATCGAGGAACTCGCGAAGAGCGATCTGGAGCTGCCCTCGGACGAGTCCGGCTTCGGGAACTGACGTTGGACGACTCCGTACCGCGTTGTCCAGCCGAATATCGCGGGAGCGGGGTCTCTCACCCCTGCGGGTGACAGAAGTTCTCCGCAGATCCGAGTTATCCACAGGCGAAGGGAATTTCCGGGCCGCGACGTGCGCGGTGGGGCAGCCTCCTCGGCGGAGGTGGTCACCATGCAGCACACCGTCGTGCAGGACCAGGCCGTACCGAACGCGGCCGCGCCGGCCGGTGCAGTGCCGGCCGTGGCAGTACCGGACACGGCCGCACCCGGGAAGAAGCCACGGGCGGTCCCGGACCGCAACACCAGGACCGGGCTCGGCCGCTACGGGGAGCGGGTCGCCGCCCGCCGCCTGACGGAGGCCGGGCTCCGCATCCTGGACCGCAACTGGCGCTGCGTCGAGGGCGAGCTGGACATCGTCGCCCTCGACGGCGACACCGTGGCGGTCTGCGAGGTGAAGACCCGCTCCGAGCGGGGCTTCCAGCAGCCTACCGAGGCCATCGACCAGGCCAAGGCCGCCCGGCTGCAGCGCCTGGCCGAGCGCTGGATGGCCGAACGCTGGCCCGGCCACTTCGCCCGGCTGGCCGGCGCAGACGAGGACGCGGCGCCGACGGATCCGCACTGGCCCCCCGCCCCACCGGGCGGGGTGCGGATCGACCTGGTCGCCGTGGTCAACCGGGCGCGGGGTGCGGCCCTGGTCGACCACCTGCGGGGGGTGGTCTGAGATGGCCTTCGCCCGTACCTGTTCCGTCGCACTGGTCGGTGTCGACGGGGTGGTCGTCGAGGTCCAGGCCGATCTGGAGCCCGGGGTGGCCGCGTTCACCCTGGTCGGCCTGCCCGACAAGGCGCTCACCGAGGCCCGCGACCGGGTCCGCGCCGCACTGGTCAACAGTGGCGAGGTCTGGCCGCAGCGCAAGCTGACGGTCGGCCTCAGCCCCGCCTCGGTGCCCAAGAGCGGCAGCGGCTTCGACCTCGCGGTGGCCTGCGCCGTGCTGGCCGCCGCCGAGCGGCTCGACCCGTCGTCCATCGCCGACCTGCTGATCATCGGCGAGCTGGGGCTGGACGGCCGGGTGCGGCCGGTGCGCGGGGTGCTGCCGTCGGTGCTGGCCGCCGCGGACGCCGGCTACCAGCGGGTCGTGGTCGCCGAGCAGACCGCTCCCGAGGCCTCGCTCGTCCCCGGGGTGACGGTCATCGGCGTCCGCAGCCTGCGCCAGCTGGTCGCGATCCTGACCGGCGCGACGCCGCCGGAGGAACCGCCGGATCCGATCGGCGGCCGCCCGGATCCGCTGATGGCCGGGCTGATGCTGCCCAGCGCGAGCGTGCGGGGTCTGCCCGACGACAAGGCGGCCCGCCTCGACATGGCCGACGTGGCCGGCCAGTACGAGGCGCGGCGGGCCCTGGAGATCGCCGCCGCCGGCGGGCACCACCTCTATCTGAAGGGGCCGCCGGGTGCGGGCAAGACCATGCTGGCGGAGCGGCTGCCCGCGCTGCTCCCGCCGCTGACCCAGAAGGAGGCGCTGGAGGTCACCGCCGTGCACTCGGTGGCGGGCCTGCTCCCGGCCGGGCGCCCGCTGATCGACACCGCGCCCTACTGCGCCCCGCACCACTCCACCACGATGCCCGCGATCGTCGGCGGCGGCAGCGGCCTGCCGAGACCGGGCGCCGTCTCGCTGGCCCACCGGGGCGTGCTGTTCCTGGACGAGGCGCCGGAGTTCCCGGTCCGGGTGCTCGACGCGCTGCGCCAGCCGTTGGAGGCGGGCGAGGTGGTGATCGCCCGCTCGGCAGGGTCGCTCCGGCTGCCGGCCCGCTTCCTCCTCTGTCTGGCCGCCAACCCGTGCCCGTGCGGGCGGTACTCACGGCGGGGCGAGGGGTGCGAGTGCACCCCGGCGATGGTCAGCCGCTACCAGGGGCGGCTCTCCGGGCCGCTGCTGGACCGGGTCGACCTCCAGGTGCAGGTCTCGCCGGTCACGAGGGTCGAACTCATGGAGCGGGACGCCTCGGCGGAGACCACCGAGACCGTCGCGGCCCGGGTGCTGGCCGCACGGGAGCGGGCGGCGGCCCGGCTGGCGAACACCCCGTGGCGGACCAACGCGGAGGTGCCGGGCCACGAGTTGCGCACGCGCTGGCAGCTCGCGTCCGGCGCGCTCAACGACGTCGCGCGCCAGCTGGAGCGGGGGCTGCTGACCGCCCGGGGCCTGGACCGGGTGCTCCGGGTCGCCTGGACGGTCGCCGACCTCGCCGGACGCGACCGGCCGGACCAGCGGGACATGCGCACCGCCCTGGTCCTGCGGACCGGGGTGGAGCACGGGCTGCCGTGGACCGAACGGGTCTTCGGTCGGCTCGGAGGCATCCCGGCCCAGCGCAACGGCCCTCCGGACGACGGTCGGCCGGACGACGGCCGGCCTGGGCGTGACGAACCTGCGGAGAACACGGAGGGCGAGGCATGAACCAGCTGTTGCGGCACCCGCGGACAGACGGTGACGTCGGGGCCGGGGTCGGGCCCGGGCCCGCCGGAGGGCCCGCGGTCGGAGCCGGCACCACCGGCACCACCGGCGCCTCCGCGGCGCCCGACGCCGAGCGCGTCGCCCGCGCGCTGCTCAGCCGTCTCGGCGAGCCCGGGGACGCGGTGATCGGTCGCTGGCTCGCCCGGCTCCCTGCCGTCGACGTGGTCGAGGCGATCCGGACCGGGGCGGTCCCCGACCACCCCGGGCTGGACGCCGCCCGGCTGAGCGGGTACCAGGCGAGACTCCCGGGGCCGGACCCGGAGACGGACCTGAAACGGGTACGGCACGTCGGTGGCCGGTTCATCATTCCGGGGGACACGGAATGGCCCAGCCAACTCGATGATCTGGGCGACGGACGGCCCATCGGGCTCTGGACGGTCGGCACCGGCTCGCTGCGGCTGCTCGCGCTCCGCTCGGTCGCGATGGTGGGCTCCCGCGCCTGCACGGCCTACGGCGCCCACGTCGCCGGGGAGCTGGCGGCCCAACTGGCCGAGCGCGGTTGGGTGGTGGTGTCCGGCGCCGCCTACGGGATCGACGCGGCCGTCCACCGCGGGGCACTCGCCGTCGGCGGGATGACGGTCGCGGTGCTCGCCTGCGGAGTCGACGTCGCCTACCCGAAGGGGAACGCCGAGCTGATCAGGCGGATCGGCGTCCAGGGCCTGCTGGTGAGTGAACTCCCGCCGGGGGAGCACCCGAACCGCTTCCGCTTCGTCCTCCGCAACCGGGTCATCGCGGCGCTCACCCGCGGCACCGTGGTGGTCGAGGCGGCCGTGCGCAGCGGGGCCCTGAGTACGGCCAGACGGGCGCGGGACCTCAACCGCCACACCATGGGTGTCGCCGGCCCGGTGACCTCGGAGCTCTCGGCCGGGGTGCACGCCCTGATCCGCAGCGGCGGCGCCACGCTGGTCACCGACGCGGCCGAGATCACCGAGCTGATCGGGGCGATCGGGGACGATCTGGCCCCGCAGCGCAGCGGTCCGGTCCTGCCGCGGGATCTGCTGGAGCCGCCGGTGGCCAGGGTGCTGGAGGCCGTACCGGCGACGGCGGAGGGTGCGCCGGTCGAGCGGTTGGCCCGACAGTCGGGGCTCCCGCCGGACGAAGTGCTCCAGCGGCTCTACGAGTTGAGCTCGCTCGGCTACGTCGAGCGACACGGCGCGCACTGGCGCATGGTGCGGAGGAGGTGAGTGTCAAGACGGAGAACGAGTGTGCGCCCTGGGAGGGCGTGTCCGGACCGCCCGGCTGACCTGCTGATCCGGTTCTTCCGCTCGCGTGGCCGGATCCGGTGAGTGAACGCCACCGGATCGGGGGACGACCGAGTGGCGGTAGCGCTTTGCAGTGAGTCGGTCACGCTACGCTCCACATGCCTTCCCTATCAGCACATGACTCGGCAGAACGGCGCAGACCAACGCATGCCCACACACATTCCCGGACACAGAGTGACCGGTGGCGCTCGGTCCTCGGGAGGGCCGCGGACCGAGCGGCGCCCGGCAACGGAGTTCCCGCCCAAGCCGGCGGGGACGATGGGCGGCCTGTCGCGCCAGGGCGGCCGGCCGACGGTGGTGCCAGGCCAGCCCGCCGACGCGGCCCGGGGCGCGGAGACGGACGGTGCCGCCGACGCACCGACCGACGCGCACGCAGACGCGCACACCGGCGTGCTCACCGACACGGCGGCGGTCACGGCGGCGGACGCGCCCCCGGCCACCTCCGCCGGCAGGCCTGCCGACCCTTCCGCCGGTACTCCGGTCGGCACCTCCTCGGACACGGCCGCTGGCACCTCCGCCGGCACCTCCGCCAGCACGGCCGCCGGCACACCCGCCGGCACCTCCGCCGACCCGGGGCAGGCCGGCCGGGGCGCCGTGGCCCAGGGGCGCAGCGCGCTCGAAGAGCTCTGGCGCTCCTACAAGGAGACCGGCGACCAGCGGCTGCGCGAGCAGCTGATCCTGCACTACTCACCGCTCGTCAAGTACGTGGCGGGGCGGGTCGGGGTCGGTCTGCCCTCCAACGTGGAGCAGGCGGACTTCGTCTCCTCCGGGGTCTTCGGACTGATCGACGCGATCGAGAAGTTCGACATCGGTCGCGCCATCAAGTTCGAGACCTATGCGATCAGCCGGATCCGCGGCGCGATCATCGACGAGCTGCGCGCCCTGGACTGGATCCCGCGTTCGGTCCGGCAGAAGGCGAAGGCGGTCGAGCGGACGTACGCGACGCTGGAGGCCCGGCTGCGCCGGACGCCGCACGACCCCGAGGTCGCGGCCGAGATGGGTATCGCGATCGAGGACCTGCACGCCATCTTCAGCCAGCTGTCGCTCGCCAACGTGGTGGCCCTGGACGAGTTGCTCCACCCGGTGGGGGAAGGCGGCGACCGGCTGAGCCTGATGGACACCCTGGAGGACCACGGCGCGGACAACCCGGTCGAGGTGGCCGAGGACCGCGAGCTCCGCAGGCTGCTGGCCCAGGCCGTCAACACCCTCCCGGAACGGGAGAAGACCGTGGTGACGCTCTACTACTACGAGGGGCTCACCCTCGCCGAGATCGGGCAGGTGCTGGGGGTGACGGAGAGCCGGGTGAGCCAGATCCACACCAAGTCCGTCCTCCAGCTGCGCGCCAAGCTCTCGGACATCCGGTAGCACGCCGGTCCGGGAGTCGGTAGCCGGCAACCGGCGACCGGCCGTCGACAGCCGGGCGCTCGTCGGCGCGGGCCGGACCCGCCCGGTGGGGCCGTGCTCCCGTTCGGATGCGCGGCGCCGTTCCGGCCGTGGGTAGGGCTCCGTACAGTGGGAGCGTGCCGAAGATCCGAGCGGCCACGGTGGCCGAGCATCGCCAGCTGCAGCGGGCAGCCCTCCTCGACGCTGCCCGCGTCCTGCTCACCGAGGGCGGCAAGGAGGCCTTGACCTTCCCCGCGCTCGCGGCGCGCACCGGGCTGGCGCGCTCCTCGGTCTACGAGTACTTCCGCTCCCGCGCCGCCGTGGTGGAGGCGCTCTGCGAGGTGGACTTCCCGCTCTGGGCGGCCGAGATCGAGGCCGGGATGGCGAGCAGGGACACCGCCGCCGAGCGGATCGAGGCGTATGTCCGGGGCCAGCTGGCGCTGGCCGCCGACCCGCGCCACCGCGCGGTCGTGGCGATCTCGGCGCTGGAACTCGACGAGGCCGCGCGGGAGCGGATCCGGGCGGCGCACGGCAGGCTGGCCGGTCTGGTCGTCCAGGCGCTGGAGGACCTGGGCCACGAGCAGCCCAGGCTCGCCGCGGTGCTGCTGCAGGGGGTCGTGGAGGCGGCGGTCCGTCGAGCGGAGCAGGCGGCCTCGGGTGGCCGGGCAGGCCGGGCCGGCTGCCTGTCCGAGAACCCCGAGGAGGTCGCGGACGCCGCTGTCGCTTTCGCGCTGCACGGCCTCAGTCGGGCGTGACGGTCCGCTCGTCCTCGGCTGGGCCCGGGCCCAGCGGCAGCAGTCGTGCCCGGCCCGCGCCGAACAGGGCCAGCGGGTCCAGGTAGCGGCCGCCGCGCAGCAGCCCCCAGTGCAGGCAGTCGCGCCCGGCGCAGTGCCGCCCGTCCGGGGCGAGCCGTCCGATCACCTGCCCGGCGGCCACCGCGGTGCCGACCGGGAGGACGCCGGTGACGGGCAGGTAGGTGGTCCGCAGCGGGGGAGAGCCCGAGCCCGGGTGGGAGACGGTCACCACCGGGCGCCCCGCCACCTGCCCGGAGAACACGACCACCCCGGCTGCCGCCGCCCGTACCTCCGCCCCGGGAGCGGCGGCGAGGTCCACGCCACGGTGCCCGGCGGCCCAGGGCTTCGCCGGCGGCTCGAAGCGCTCCAGAACCCCGCCGGGCCCACCCACCGGCCAGGCCCGCGCAGCCCCGGAACCACCACCCCCGGACCCGCCCACGCCCACACCGCCCACACCGACGCCGCCCACGCCCACACGGCCCACGCCCACACGGCCCACGCCGGAGGCCCCCGCCGCCCCCGGTGCGCCGAGCGCGCCGACCGCCCCCAGCACCCCCGTCGCCACCCCCACGGCGACCAGCCCCCGAACCCCGACGAACCACGCGCGAGCACCCATGCGCGAAGGCTCGCCGCTCCGGCGCCCCCGCACCACCCACATCGGGACTCCTGTGGACAAACCGTCCCCGCGCCGGAACCCCGTCCCCCGGACGGGTGTACGGGTGCCGCCATCCGGTGTACAAGCGGCATACCGGCGACCGGCCGCGGGCAGGCAGCCCGTCGGAGCCCGCCGCTCCCCAGTCGTCGCCGGGAGCCGCCGCCTCCCCGCCCGTTCCGGCCGTTCCCAGGCTCTTCCCAGGTCCCCGGAGGGTCGCCGGCCGCTCGTGAAGTCGCCCGCCGCTCGGCGCTTCCCGTACACTTCACACGCGACCCGGTCCGCCGGGTCGACTTCGCACGCCCCGCCACCGGTGGTCGGACGCGGTTCGTCCGCAGCCCCGCCAGGTGCGAGTGCCGCTCGGTCCGCCGAGCCCGACCGGCCCCTGGCCGACCGGGCAGAAGCGGCTCGGCACGTTCGGGGCGTCAGGCGTGGCTGTCACCTGGCCGCCACGGACAAACCGAGAATGACCCGGCTGTGAGCGTCGCTCGCAGAGCTGCCGCCGCTGGGCCGTAACACCTGAGGAGCACGGCAATGGCCGTCGTCACGATGCGGGAGCTGCTGGAGAGCGGCGTCCACTTCGGTCACCAGACCCGCCGCTGGAACCCGAAGATGAAGCGCTTCATCATCACCGAGCGCAACGGCATCTACATCATCGACCTCCTGCAGTCGCTGAACTACATCGACCGCGCCTTCGAGTTCATCAAGGAGACCGTTGCCCACGGCGGCAGCGTCCTCTTCGTCGGCACGAAGAAGCAGGCCCAGGAGGCCATCGCCGAGCAGGCCACCCGCGTGGGCATGCCCTACGTGAACCAGCGCTGGCTCGGCGGCATGCTGACCAACTTCTCGACCGTCTACAAGCGCCTGCAGCGCCTGAAGGAGCTCGGCGAGCTGGACTTCTCGGATGTGGCCGGTTCCGGTCTCACCAAGAAGGAGCTCCTGGTCCTCCAGCGCGAGCACGACAAGCTGGAGAAGACCCTCGGCGGTATCCGCGACATGCAGCGCGTTCCCAGCGCCGTCTGGATCGTGGACACCAAGAAGGAGCACATCGCGGTCGGCGAGGCCCGGAAGCTCAACATCCCGGTCGTCGCCATCCTCGACACCAACTGTGACCCGGACGAGGTCGACTACAAGATCCCGGGCAACGACGATGCGATCCGCTCCGTCACCCTGCTGACCCGCGTGATCGCCGACGCCGTCGCCGAGGGCCTGAAGTCCCGCGCCGGTGTCGCCAAGGGCGACGTCAAGGCCGAGCCGGGCGCCGACCAGCCGCTGGCCGACTGGGAGAAGGACCTCATCGAGGGCGAGAAGAAGGCCGAGGAGGCCCCCGCCGCCGCCGAGGCCCCCGCTGCCGCTGAGGCCGCTGCCGAGGCTCCGGCCGTCGAGGCCCCCGCCGCCGAGGCCCCGGCCGAGCAGGCCTGACGTACCAAGGGTGAGGGGCGCCCGCCGGTACGACACCGGTAGGTGCCCCTCTCTCCCGCGCCGGGACCGAACCATCGGTCCCGGCGCATCCCCACGCAGACACGCGAGACGCGAGAAGAGATTCACACCATGGCGAACTTCACCGCCGCGGACGTCAAGAAGCTCCGTGAGCTCACCGGCGCCGGCATGATGGACTGCAAGAAGGCCCTGGACGAGGCCGAGGGCAACGTCGAGAAGGCCGTCGAGCTCCTGCGCATCAAGGGCCAGAAGGGCGTTGCCAAGCGCGAGGGCCGTGACGCCTCCAACGGCGCCGTCGCCGCGCTGATCGCCGAGGACAAGAAGTCCGGCGTTCTGGTCGAGCTGAACTGCGAGACCGACTTCGTCGCCAAGGGTGACAACTTCGTCAAGGTCGCCGACGCCATCGCCGCCCACGTCGCCAAGACCGCCCCGGCCGACCTGGACGCCGCCCTGGCCTCCGAGATCGAGGCCGGCAAGACCGTCCAGCAGTTCGTGGACGAGGCCAACGCGACCCTGGGCGAGAAGATCGTCTTCCGCCGCTTCGCCCAGTTCGACGGTGACGGCTTCGTCGCGGTCTACCTGCACAAGACCAGCCCCGACCTGCCGCCGGCCGTCGGCGTCCTGGTCGAGCTGGACAAGGAGAACGCCGAGGTCGCGAAGGACGTCGCGCAGCACATCGCCGCCTTCGCCCCGAAGTACCTGTCCCGCGAGGACATCCCGGCCGAGGACATCGAGAACGAGCGCCGCGTCGCCGAGGCCACCGCTCGCGAGGAGGGCAAGCCGGAGGCCGCCCTGCCGAAGATCGTCGAGGGTCGCGTCACCGGTTTCGTCAAGGAGTTCTCCGTCCTGGAGCAGGCCTTCGCGAAGGACAACAAGAAGACCGTCGCCAAGGTCCTCGAGGAGAACGGCGTCACCCTCAAGCGTTTCGCGCGTTTCCGCGTCGGCGCCTGAGCCACGTTCCACCTGGTCCCCGGCCCCCTTACGCTGGGAACCGCCCCCGCCCGCTGACCGGGGCGGGAGGAACGCCGAACGGGCTCACCCAGCGCCAACCGTCCACGGGCGGGCTCGCGTCGGCACCATGAACGACGAGGA
Source organism: Kitasatospora xanthocidica (assembly GCF_014656195.1). Taxonomy (GTDB): domain Bacteria; phylum Actinomycetota; class Actinomycetes; order Streptomycetales; family Streptomycetaceae; genus Kitasatospora; species Kitasatospora xanthocidica. The sequence continues at coordinate 74,450 of NZ_BNBY01000027.1, forward strand.
GGCCATTGCCGTGCAGGACACCGAACCGGTTCCCGCGGCAGTGGCCTCCTCGCGTGTACGCGCAGGCGGGGCATCCGCACACCCACGCCTGTGACCAGTAGGTGCAAAAAGGAGAAGTCCATGCAGGAGACGCAGGAGACCGCGCAGGACCCCAAGGACGGCTCGCGCCGCCGGGTGCTGCTGAAGCTGTCCGGTGAAGCCTTCGCCGGTGGCGGCGGGCTCGGCGTCGACCCGGACGTCGTGCACGCGATCGCCCGGGAGATCGCCACCGTCGTCCGCGCCGGTACCGAGGTCGCGGTGGTCATCGGCGGCGGGAACTTCTTCCGGGGCGCCGAGCTGCAGGTGCGCGGCATGGACCGGGCCCGGTCCGACTACATGGGCATGCTCGGCACCGTCATGAACTGCCTGGCGCTGCAGGACTTCCTGGTCAAGGAGGGCATCGAGACCCGGGTCCAGACCGCGATCACCATGGGCCAGGTCGCCGAGCCGTACCTGCCGCTGCGGGCCGTCCGGCACCTGGAGAAGGGCCGTGTGGTGATCTTCGGCGCCGGTATGGGCATGCCGTACTTCTCGACCGACACCACGGCCGTCCAGCGCGCGCTGGAGATCCACGCCGACGTCCTGCTGATGGGCAAGAACGGTGTGGACGGCGTCTACGACTCCGACCCGCGGACCAACCCGGACGCCGTCAAGTTCGACGCGCTGGAGTACTCCGAGGTCATCGCGCGCGACCTCAAGGTGGCCGACCTCACCGCGATCACGCTGTGCAAGGACAACAACCTCCCGATGCTGGTCTTCGAACTGCTGGCGGAGGGCAATATCGCGCGTGCGGTGAAGAGTGAGAAGATCGGCACACTCATCAGCCAGGATTCCGTCCGGGCCTGAGCCGCAACCAGCCGTACGGAACGGCGCGGGAGCCGCGACCGGCCTCCGCGCCGACACCGGTCGGGACAACAGCAGATGAACCGGACAGGGAGACCACAGTGATCGAAGAGACCCTCCTCGAGGCCGAGGAGAAGATGGAGAAGGCCGTCAGCGTCGCCAAGGACGACCTCGCGGCCATCCGCACCGGCCGCGCGCACCCGGCGATGTTCGCCAAGATCGTCGCGGAGTACTACGGCGCCATCACGCCGATCAACCAGCTGGCCTCGTTCTCGGTGCCGGAGCCGCGGATGGCGGTCGTCTCGCCGTTCGACAAGACCGCGCTGAAGGCCATCGAGCAGGCGATCCGCGACTCCGACCTGGGCGTCAACCCGTCGAACGACGGCTCGATCATCCGCGTGGTGCTGCCGGAGCTGACCGAGGAGCGTCGCCGGGAGTTCATCAAGATCGCCCGTACCAAGGGCGAGGACGCCAAGGTCTCGATCCGTTCGGTGCGCCGCAAGGCCAAGGACGCCATCGACAAGCTGGTCAAGGACGGCGAGGTCGGCGAGGACGACGGCCGCCGCGCCGAGAAGGAGCTCGACGACACCACGGCCAAGTACGTGGCGCAGGTCGACGAGCTGCTGAAGCACAAGGAATCCGAGCTGCTCGAGGTCTGATGAACGACGCCCCTGACGCCCCTGGCTACTGGGGCTCGTCCGACCAGCAGTTCCAGCCCTACCGTCCGGCGCCGCAGCCGCAGCCGCAGCCGCAGCCGCCGCCGCAGGCACCCCGTACCCCGGCCCACCCGGCGCCGGGGTACGGCGAGCCGCCGGCGCCGGTCCAGGGACACCCCGGCCGCCCAGGCGGCCACGCCGTGCCGCCCGGCGCGCCCGGCGGCGTCCCGGGGGAGCGGGGCCTCCGTTCGGATCACCCGCAGCAGCCTCCGGTGTACTGGGGTGGCGACGCGGAGGAGACTCAGGTCATGCCTCCCGTACCGGCCGACCCCGGCCCGCTGCCCGGCGCGCCCGCCCACGGCACGTCAGCTCACGGCGCGTCAGCCCACGGCCCGGCCGACCCCGCCGCGGGACCGGCCCGGGAGGCCGGCCGGCTGAGCGGCCCGCTGTTCCGGGACGAGCAGCCCGGTGCCGCACAGCCCGGTGCTCCTCAGCCCGGTGCCGCACAGCCCGGTGCCCTGCAGTCCGGGAACGCGCAGCCCGGCGTGACGGAGACGGTCGTGTTGCGCGCCATATCCGACGCCGCCGCCCCCGGCCACGGCACCCCGCCGTACTCGGGGGCATCGGTGCATCCCGCGCCGCCGCCCAGCCACCCGGCGGCCGGCCGGCCCCACTTCGTGCCGTCGTCCCATCCAGGGCAGGAGACACCCGTGGCCGCCCAGCCCGACCCGCAACCGCAGCCGCGCAAGCAGCGCGGTGGCCGTAACCTCCAGGCCGCCATAGGCGTCGGGGTCGGCCTCGGGGCGGTGATCGTCGCCTCGCTGTTCGTGGTGAAGGCACTGTTCCTGGTCGTCGTGATGGCCGCGGTCGCGGTGGGCGTCTGGGAGCTGACCAGTCGGCTCGCCGAGCGCAAGCAGATCAAGGCGCCGCTGGTCCCGCTGGTCGTGGGCGGCATCGCCATGGTCGCCACCGGCTACTGGTCCGGGATCCAGTGGGCCGCGGCCTCGCTCGCGCTGACCGGGCTGGCGGTGATGGTCTGGCGGATGGCCGAGCCGCCGGAGGACTACCTGCGGGACATAACGGCGGGGGTGTTCACCGCCTTCTACGTGCCGTTCCTGGCCACCTTCGTGGCGATGATGCTGGCGGCCGACGACGGCCCCCAGCGGATCGTGCTGTTCCTGATCGTCACGATCTGCAGCGACACCGGCGCCTACGCCGTGGGCTACAAGTTCGGCAAGACCAAGCTGGCCCCGACGATCAGTCCCGGCAAGACCCGCGAGGGCCTGGCCGGCGGCATCGCGCTGTCGATGCTGGCGGGCGCGCTGCTGATGCAGCTGATCATCGACGACGGCAGCTGGTGGCAGGGCCTGATCCTGGGCGGCTGCGCGGCGGTCACCGCGACCCTGGGCGACCTGGGCGAGTCGATGATCAAGCGCGACCTCGGGATCAAGGACATGGGCACGCTGCTGCCCGGCCACGGCGGCATCATGGACCGGCTGGACTCGCTCCTGCCGACCGCCCCGGTGGTCTGGCTGCTGCTGGCGGCCTTCGTGGGCAGCTGATCCGCGCGTAGGAACGCAGGGCCCCGGACGTCTGACGTCCGGGGCCCGCGCGCGTCCGGACACCGGAGCACCGGTATCCGGACCGGGGAGGCGCCCCCGGTGGGCGAACCGGCGCCAGCCCCATTCCCACGGGTATTCCGGCGGCCGGCGGTCTTCCTCGTGCCGGCGGTCTTCGTACCGGAACGGTTGCGTCCTGTTTCCGATGGTCTTCGCACGCACGGGAGCGGTCGCGTCCTCCTGCCGTTCGGGGACGTTCCGACCGGCGGGAAACGGCCCGCCGACGGCCTTGGGGACGCGGTCGCGCCCGTCCGGCAAGCACGCGCGAGGAGAGCGGGCGGGGAGCGAACCGGGACGTGAGCTGGGCCGCGGGGCAGCCGGGAACCCGAGCGGCTCCGACCAGGCCCCACCGGGTCCTCGCAGGCCGGAGCGCTGATCGCACCCCCAGGCGTGGCCGGTGAGCGGTCGTCGGGGAGAATCCGCCGGTCCGGTCCGCACGACCGGGCGGCGGTGATCGGCACAAAGGGGACGGGTCCCCAAACGGACGCGTGATCGTTACCTGAACTCAATGAAAAATTCTCCCGGTCGCATACGATCTCCGGCAGCGCAATGGGGCTCCCGTCAGGGGCGATGGGTGGAGAGGAAGCCGGTGAAAACGGACCTTCAGGCATAAGGCACTTTCTCCCCGCCATTTCGCGTCGTCGCCCCTCAGCCCCCCCTCTTGGAGTTTCCGTGTCCGTACGCCCGGCCCGTCTCAGCACCGCGATGCGCCCGTTCGCCGCGCTGGCACGCCGTCGCCGGCCCGCCGCGGGCGAGGGTGTCGGCCAAGGGCCGGTCCAGGAGCGGACCGCGCCGGAAGCCGCGCCGGAAACCGGGCCGGAGGCCGCGGTGGAGGAGCCGCTCGCCGCGATCGAGCGGCTGGCCCAGGAGCGTGCCGCGCGCGAGGCGGAGCTGATCTCCTCGCTCCCAGGGGTGGCCCGCTGCGGCGACCTGCTGGCGGAGCCGCACCGCACGCTCCTGCCGGGGCAGCGCCGGGACGGAAACCTGGCCGAGGTGGCCGGGGTGCTGAGCGGCACGGGCATCGCGCACGGCATCGTGCCCGACCGGCACCCGCGTCACCGGCTGGCGATATCCCCCGGCGACCGGCCGGCGGTCCTGGAGGCGCTGGCCGCCTCGTTCGCCGGGCAGGCCGTCTACGCGGACCTGCTGGAGCACGGGCGCACCCTCGGCACCGTCCTGGCCGAGCAGCTGCCCGCCGCGGTGGCCCTGGTGGAGGACGCGCCGGGCTCCCCGGACGACGCCCCGGCCGGTGAGCCGGACGGGGACCGGGCGCCGGACGGCGAGGCCCAGGTCGGTCCGATCTGGCCGGAGGACCGGGTCAAGGGCGTGCGGATCTACCGGCCCGCCGCTATCGGCACCCTGCTGTACGGCTCCGACACCGGCTGCGACGTCGAGTTCTGGGACTCCGCCGCCCCCTCCGAGGGCGCGATCGCCTCGATCGACGAGACCCCGCTCGGCTGGTGGGTGCCCTCGTTGGAGGCCACCGCCACCACGACCGTCGACGGCCGGCCCTACCCGCTGCTCGACATCTTCGCCACCGACCTGCCGGACCGGGTCACCTTCCCCGTGGACGTCGTGATCACCTGGGTGGACGACGCCGACCCCGCCTGGCAGGAGCGCCGCGCCGCCGCCCGGGCCCGGCTCGCGCACACCGCGGCCCCGATCGCGGAGGAGGACGGCGTCGCGGCCAGCGGCATCGCGGGCGACGCCGACCAGCGCTTCCGCAACCGCGACGAGCTGAGGTACTGCCTGCGCGCCCTCGCCGCGCACGCGCCGTGGATCCGGCACATCCACCTGGTCACCGACGACCAGGTGCCGCACTGGCTGGACACCGACCAGCCGGGCCTGTCCGTGGTCCCGCACCGCGAGCTGTTCGCCGGCACCGACGCCGGGCCGGTGTTCAACTCGCACGCCATCGAGAGCCGGCTGCACCTGGTCCCCGGGCTGTCCGAGCACTTCCTGTACGTGAACGACGACGTCTTCCTCGGCCGCACCCTCGTGCCGGAGGACTTCTTCCTCGGCAACGGCCTGCCGCGCTGCTTCCCCGACAGCCGAATCGTTCCGCCGGGCGCGGCCGCCGCCGACGACTCGGTCTACGTCGCCGCCCTGAAGAACACCCGCGCCACGCTGGCCGCCGCCGTAGGCAAGACCTACCCGCGCACTCTCAAGCACTCCCCGCACCCGCTGCGCCGGAGCGTGCTGGCCGAGAGCGCCGAGCGGTTCGCGGACGAGCTGGACGGCACGGTCCGGTCGGCCTTCCGGGCCGCCACCGACCTCGCGCCGGTCACCCTGGCGGTCCACTACGCCCACGCGACCGCCCGCGCGGTGGAGGGGCACCTCTACGACGGCTACTTCGTCACCGACAGCGCCGAGGACCTCGCCCGGCTCACGGACCTGCTGGACGAGCGCTGGGCGGACCACTTCTGCCTCGCCGACGGCACCCGTGACCACATGCCCCCGCAGGAGCAAGAGGCGGCCGTCACCGCCTTCCTGCGGGCTTACTTCCCGGTGCCCTCCCGCTTCGAGGCCCAGCTGCCCGAGGAGGCCGGTCCGGCCCGCCCGGCGGTCCACGCCTCCGCCGCCGCAGGGGAGTAACGCGGGCCGCGCCGCCTCGACCCGCCGCCCCGCCTCGACCCGCCGCGTCGCACGGGGTCCGCAGAGGCGATCGGGCCGCCCCGGAGCCCGCCCCGGACCCCTCTCCGCACCGCCCCGCTCCCGTTCGCGACCGGCGGTGTCCGCCACGCACTGACGTGGTGTGATAATCCCTTCGGAATCGCCCCAGGGGCGGACGCGACCGGGACGGGCGAAGGGGCGGGTGCGGGGTGGGGCGGGTGACGACCGCCATGGCGGCGCTGGCCTTGGCACTGTCGCAGACGTGGACGGCACCGGCGGCGCTGACGGCCGGACCGAGGCACCGGCCCGCCGTGGCCGACGAGCCCGCGGGGGTCGTCCAGATCGTCGCCCACCAGGACGACGACCTGCTGTTCATGAACCCGGACCTGTCCAACAGCATCCGGGCGGGCCTGAAGGTGACCACCGTCTACGTGACGGGCGGCGCCGCCGGCAGCGGGGCGGCCTTCGCCGCCCACCGGCAGGACGGCGCCCGGCTCGCCTACGCCCGGATGGCCGGCGAGGCCGCCGGGACCGGGGCCGGTGACTGCGCCGACGACCCGGGCCCGGCCTGCTGGGACCGGGACGACTACCGGCCGATGCCGGACGGTCCGGTGGCCGAACGCTTCACCCTCAAGACGAACCGGTCGCTGCAGCTCGTCTTCCTCAACCTCCCCGAGTTCGCCGACTCCGCCTACCTCGGCGGGAACGCCCTGCGCCGGCTCTGGGACACCAGGGCGAGCGCCGAGCCCGCCCGGACCGGGACGCTGGACATGGACGGCCCCGGCACCGTCTGGCCGCAGACCTACGACGGCGCGCGGCTGATCGACATGCTGCACGCGGTGCTCGCCGACCAGGGCCCGACCCTGGTCAGGGTGCAGGACCCGGCACCGGACCCGACGCTGTGGGCCTCCCACGCGGAGCACGACCACGCGGACCATATCTCCGCCGCGTGGTTCGGGGACGCGGCGGCCGCGGCGTACACGGCGGCTGGGCACCGGGTGGTGATCGAGCACTACCGCGCCTACAACATCTGGTCCTCGCCGGCCGTCCTCTCCTCCGAGGAGACCGCCGACAAGTACGCCACCTTCCGCGAGTACGCCGGGCGGGACACCAAGCTGCCCACCGGAGCGGCCTTCGCCGCGGGCGCGTACGCGGGGTGGCTGTCCCGGCAGTACCAGCGCTCCCCACGGTCCACCCAGGTGGTGGCCGCGGACCGGAGCGGGGCCCTGCACGCCTTCGTGGTGGAGAGCGGCTCGCTCCTGGAGTGGGCCGAGGACGAGAACGAGGCGTGGCACGGCCCGGTCGCGCACGACGGCCCGGGCGGGCCGCTGGCGGCCGGCGTGACCGTCACCCGCCGCCCGGACGGCGGGCTCGCGGTGTTCGGCCAGCGCGCGGACACCGGCGTGATCGTCTCCGGCACCCAGGACCCGGCCGGCGGCTGGACCTGGTCCGACCTGGGCAGTCCCGACCCCGTCGCCGCCCCGGCGGTCTCCAAGCTCGCCAACCCCGCGCTCCAGGTGAGCATGCCCGTGGTGGCCGCCGACGGCGAGGGGCGGCTGCACCTGTTCGTCCGCAACCGGGGCGGCGGCGTCAGCGCCCGGGCGCAGACCGGTCCCGACGGGAGGTGGGGCGCGTGGGCCGCGCTCGGCGGTACGGACGTGCAGGGCGCGCCCTCGGCCGTCACCACCGCGGACGGCCGGATCGAGGTCTTCGCCGTCTCCGTGAAGGCCGCCGGCACGCGCCCGGTCGTACTGCACTGGTCCGGGTCCGGGTCCGGGTCCGGGTCCGCCGACGGCGCGCTGCTGCCCGACCACGACTTCCCGGCCGTCTCCCCGTCCGGCGGCATCGGGGTGGGGACGGACCCCGACGGCCGTCCGGTGCTGTTCTACCGGCAGCTCCCGAGCGGCCCGCTGCCCGGGCCGACCACCCGGTCGGCCCTGATGCGCCTCGTCTGGAGCGCCCCGGACGGGCGCTGGGCGCCGGCCGGGCCGGTCGGCGGCGGGGCCGATCCCGGCGGCAGCGGCGAGCCCGCCGCGGTGGCGCCCGCCGCCGCCGGGCACCCGATGGTGGTGGCGGTGCGCAACGGGGACGGCGGCGTCAGCGTGACCCGCCAGGGCGCCGACGGACAGTTCGGCGACTGGAGTGCCCTGGACGGCTTCACCGTCGGCGCCCCGGCCGCCGGGGTCGACCGCGACGGCCGCACGGACCTGGTGGCGCTCGGCGCGGACGGCCGGCTGCGCCACAGCCGGGAGCGGGCGGACGGTTCGTTCGGCGACTGGAGCACCGTCGAGGAGCCGTGACCCGGCCGCGGCCGGACCCCGCCCCGGCCCGGGCGGGGCCGACTCCCGACGTCTGCGACACTGGAACAACCATGCCTAAGCCCGGAGAACTCACCTTTGTCGCGCCGCGCGGCGCCAAGCCCCCGCGACACCTCGCCGACCTGAGCCCCGCCGAGCGCAAGGAGGCCGTCGCCGAGCTGGGCGAGCAGCCGTTCCGCGCCAAGCAGCTCTCCAACCACTACTTCGGCCGGATGTCGAACGACCCGGCGAGCTGGACGGACATCCCCGCCGCCAGCCGGGAGAAGCTCACCGAGAGCCTGCTGCCCGAGCTGATGTCGGTGGTGCGGCACGTCTCCTGCGACGACGACGCCACCCGCAAGACGCTGTGGAAGCTCTTCGACGGCACGCTCGTGGAGTCCGTGCTGATGCGCTACCCGGACCGGGTCACCATGTGCATCAGCTCGCAGGCCGGCTGCGGCATGAATTGCCCGTTCTGCGCCACCGGCCAGGCCGGTCTGACCCGCAACCTCTCCACCGCCGAGATCGTCGAGCAGATCGCGGCCGGGATGCGCTCGCTCAAGTCCGGTGAGTTCGGGGGGCAGGGGGAGTCGTCCTCCGGGGACGGCAGCGGCCCGGGCGGGGAGGCGCGGCTGTCCAACGTGGTCTTCATGGGCATGGGTGAGCCGCTCGCCAACTACAACCGGGTGCTGGCCTCGATCCGCCGGCTGACCGACCCGGCGCCGGACGGCTTCGGCCTGTCCCAGCGCGGCATCACCGTCTCCACCGTCGGGCTCGTCCCGGCGATGCACCGCTTCGCCGACGAGGGCCTCAGCTGCCGTCTGGCGCTGTCGCTGCACGCCCCGGACGACGAGCTGCGCGACGAGCTGGTGCCGGTGAACACCCGGTGGAAGGTCGCCGAGGTGCTGGACGCGGCGTGGAACTACGCGGAGAAGTCCGGCCGCCGGATCTCCATCGAGTACGCGCTGATCAAGGACATCAACGACCAGGCCTGGCGGGCCGACCTGCTGGGCCGGCTGATCAAGAACCACCGGGTGCACGTCAACCTGATCCCGCTGAACCCGACCCCGGGTTCCAAGTGGACCGCGTCCCGGCCCGAGGACGAGCGGGAGTTCGTCCGCCGGCTGCGGTCGTACGGCGTGCCGACGACCGTCCGCGACACCCGCGGCCAGGAGATCGACGGCGCCTGCGGCCAGCTCGCCGCGGCGGGCTAGTCCCGGCCGGCCGGACCCGGCGGGGACCGACCCGCCGCGGCGCCGGCCCTCACCGGGGCCCGGTGGTCACCGCAGTCCGGCGGCCGCCAGTGCGGCGGTCGCCCCGCCGGTCAGCAGCAGCGTGGTGCCGACCGCCAAGGTGCGCAGCGCGACCGCGCCGAAGAGCAGCCGGGGCGAGGTCCCGAGGCGCAGCAGCGCCTCGGCGACGTCCCGGCGGTCGCTGCGCACTTCGGCGAGCCGGACGGCCACCGCGGCGGCCGTGCAGCCCAGCACCAGGCAGGCCTCGACGGCGGGCAGCGCGTCGGCGCTGTCGGGGGTGCCGATCCAGTAGCGGACGGTGGTGAGCACCAGCGCGACGGCGAGGGTGAGGACGGCGAGCGGCGCGCCGAGGCGCGGGGCCTGGGCGGTGAGCCCTCGCCCGGCGAGCAGCCGCAGCGGGGTGGGCCGGCCGAGTGCGAGCAGCCGTCCGGCCCAGGCCAGCAGCGGTCCGGTGAGCAGGGCGAGGCCGAGCGCGCCGGCGGCCCAGCCGCCGAGGGCGGCGGTGCTGGTGGTGCCGAGTCCGGCGGGCAGGTGGACCGGGCGGCCGTCGGCCGCGGCGCCGGGCCGCAGGGCGATGAGTTCGAGCGCGGCGCCGATCACGACCAGTCCGGTCGGCAGGGCGATCCGCCAGGCGGCGAAGCCGGTGCCGTGGGGGGTGCGACCACCGGGCCGGGCCTCGGTGGCGGGCACCGCGCAGGCGGCGGCGAGGCCGGCCGTGAGCGGGACCAGCGCGAGCAGGGTGACCGGGGCGGCGGCCGGCAGCGGCACGCCCATGCCGAGGTCGGGGGCGAGCGAGGGCCCGGCGATGTCGTTGCGCAGCACCAGGAAGACCAGCAGGGTGAGCACGCTGCCGAGGGTGCAGGCGAGGGCGACCTCGCCGGCGATCAGGGTGCGGATCCGGCGGGAGCCGGCTCCGGCGGCGGTGAGGCCGGCGATCCGCTCGGGGCGCCGGGCGGGCACCGCGCGGGCGGCGACGGCCGCGAACCAGGCGACGGCGGCGAGTGGGGGCAGGCACCAGAGCAGCCGGACCAGCGGGTCGGCGTCGCCGATCCGGTCGCTCATCGCCCGGCCGAGGGAGCGCAGCAGGAAGGCGGCGACCACGGCGGCGGCCAGGGCGGTGAGCAGCCAGCGGCCCAGGTCGGGCACCCGGTAGCCCCGGGCCAGGCGGAGATAGAACACGTCGACTCTTTCAGCGGCTGGGCGTCGTCAGCGGCGGACGGCCGTGACGGCGGACGCTCCGGAGGCCGCAGACACGGCGGTGCCGCGCGGGACGGGCGCGGCGGGGGCGGTCAGCCGGCCGTCGACGAGGGCGACGGCGCGGTCCGCGAACCGGACGAGCTCGGGATCGTGGGTGGCCAGGACGAGGGTGAGCTGGTGCGAGCGGGCCGCGCTGGTCAGTATCCGCAGGACCTGGTCGGCGGCCTCGCGGTGCAGCGGGGCGGTGGGGTCGTCGGCGAAGACGACGGGCGGCAGCGGGGCCAGGGCGCGGGCGACGGAGACCCGCTGGCGCTGGCTCTGGACCAGCCGGTCCGGGCGCTGCCTGCCGACGTCGCCGACGTCGAGGCGCTCCAGCCACTCGTCGGCGGCGGTGTAGGCGGCCTTGTTGCCGGCTCCGGCGAGCAGCAGCGGCAGGGCGACGTTCTCCCGGGCGGTGAGCTCGGGGACCAGGTGCGGCTCGGAGCCGACGAAGCCGAAGCGGTCGCGGCGCAGCCGTTCGCGGCCGGCCCGGGTGAGGGTGTGCACGGGGGAGCTGTTGAACCAGACCTCGCCCTCGTCGACCGGGAGCTGGGCGGAGAGGCAGGCCAGCAGGGTGCTCTTGCCGGAGCCGCGCGGGCCGGTGACAGCGAGCACCTCGCCCTCGCGGACGCCGAGCGAGATGCCGCGCAGGGCGGGGGTGCCGTGATGGGACTTGACGATCCCTCGGGCCCACAGCACGTCGTTGTCAGGCGGTGCCGCTGACATGAGGTTCCATCCTGGGGGCCGCAGGGATATGACAGTCGTCAGATTAGAACGACCGGGGCGGGGCGCGGTTGCGGCGCACTGGTCCATCACGGGCAAATCACCCGCATTCAGGCATGTTTGGTCGTTGGACTGTGATGTTGGGGTGACGGGGACGTCGCGGTGCGGGAACGCCGAAGGGCGGCCCCGCGGGAAGCGGGACCGCCCTTCGGCGGAGGGTGGGGAAGAGGGCTCAGGGGATCAGAGCTTCGCCCACGCGTCGGTGAGGCTGGTCCGCAGGATCTGCTCGATCTCGTCGAAGGTCGACTGGTCGGAGATCAGCGGCGGGGCCAGCTGGATGACCGGGTCGCCACGGTCGTCGGCGCGGCAGTACAGGCCGTTGTCGAAGAGGGCCTTCGACAGGAAGCCGTAGAGCACGCGCTCGACCTCGTCGTCGTTGAAGGACTCCTTGGTGACCTTGTCCTTGACGAGCTCGATGCCGTAGAAGTACCCGTTGCCGCGGACGTCGCCGACGATCGGCAGGTCGCGCAGCTTGTTCAGGGTGCCCAGGAAGGCGGCCTCGTTGTCGAGGACCTTCCGGTTGAGGCCCTCGCGCTCGAAGATGTCGAGGTTGGCGAGTGCCACGGCCGAGGAGACCGGGTGGCCGGCGAAGGTGTAGCCGTGCAGGAAGGTGTTGTCACCCTTGTAGAACGGCTCGGCCAGGCGGTCGGAGATGATCGTGGCGCCGATCGGGGAGTAGCCCGAGGTCATGCCCTTGGCGCAGGTGATCATGTCGGGCTGGTAGCCGAACTTGTCGGCGCCGAACATGGTGCCCAGGCGGCCGAAGGCGCAGATGACCTCGTCCGAGACCAGCAGCACGTCGTGGCGGTCGCAGATCTCGCGCAGGCGCTGGAAGTAGCCGGGCGGCGGCGGGAAGCAGCCGCCGGCGTTCTGCACCGGCTCGACGAAGACGGCGGCGACGGTCTCGGCGCCCTCGTTGAGGATGGCGACCTCGACCTCGTCGGCGCACCAGCGGCCGTACGCCTCGGGGTCGACGGTGCCGTCCGGGCCCTCGAGGAAGGCCGGGGCGCGGTAGATGTTGGTGTTCGGGGCCTTGTGGGTGCCCGGCACCAGCGGCTCGAACGGGGCCTTCAGGCCCGGCAGGCCGGTGATGGACAGCGCGCCCTGGGGGGTGCCGTGGTAGGCGACGGCGCGGGAGATGACCTTGTACTTGGTCGGCTTGCCGATCAGCTTGAAGTACTGCTTGGCGAGCTTCCAGGCGGTCTCGACGGCCTCGCCGCCGCCGGTGGAGAAGAAGACCTTGTTCAGGTCGCCCGGGGCGTAGTTGGCCAGGCGCTCGGCCAGCTCGACGGCCTTGGGGTGCGCGTAGCTCCAGATCGGGAAGAACGCGAGTTCCTTGGCCTGCTTGGCGGCGACCTCGGCGAGCTCGGTGCGGCCGTGACCGGCCTGCACGACGAACAGGCCGGCCAGGCCGTCGATGTACTTCCGGCCCTTGTCGTCCCAGATGTAGGTGCCCTCGCCCTTGACGATCGTCGGCACGGGGGAGTTCTCGTACGACGACATGCGGGTGAAGTGCATCCACAGGTGGTCGTAGGCGGTCTTGGAAAGGTCCTTCTGCGCCGGGTCGGCTGTCATCGGGTGCCCCAGGTGTAGGTCTGTTTCCGGAGCTTCAGGTAAACGAAGCTCTCGGTGCTCCGCACGCCGGGAAGCGCGCGGATGCGCTTGTTGATCAGTTCGAGCAGGTGCTCGTCGTCCTCGCAGACCAGTTCGGCCAGGAGGTCGAACGAGCCCGCGGTGCAGACGACGTAGTCGACCTCGTCGAGGGCGGCCAGCGCGTCGGCGACGGGCTCGATGTCACCCTCGACCCGGATCCCGACCATCGCCTGGCGGGTGAAGCCGACGGTGAGCGGGTCCGTGACGGCGACGATCTGCATCACGCCCTGGTCGAGCAGCTTCTGGACGCGCTGTCGCACGGCCGCCTCGGACAGGCCGACGGCCTTGCCGATGGCGGCGTACGGGCGGCGCCCGTCCTCCTGGAGCTGCTCGATGATCGCCTTGGAGGCGGCGTCGAGGGGAACGCTGGCGTTCCGGTCGCGGTTGGCCACGCCGCCACTGTGCCTGATCAGACCCATGTTCGCAAGCTTGGAAACTGCTGATTTCGTCGTGATCTTGGAAATCGCATACGGATTTCATCGCGTACGCCGACTCCGTCTGTCGATAACGGCAGTCGTGCGGCTACCCTGGCACCGTACGCGCGCGGCCCCGCGAGGAGCCGTGCGTACCGCCACCAGTGGACCGCGTCCTCCCGGGCCCGGCCACTCGGCACCCTTCGTGCGTCGGACCCGCCGACGTACCATGGCGCCGGAATCTGCAACGCCGCAGGCTCAGACCGAGGAGAGATCCGTGAGCGACCTTCGTACGCTGCGCAACTACATCAATGGTGAGTTCGTCGACGCGGCTGACGGCCGCACGCTCGACATCGTCGACCCGACCACCGGTGAGGTGTACGCGACGTCGCCGCTGTCCGGTGCCGCCGACGTGGACGCCGCCATGGCCTCCGCCGCCGCCGCGTTCCCGATCTGGCGGGACGCCACCCCGAGCACCCGGCAGAAGCTCCTGCTCAAGATCGCCGACGCGGTCGAGGCCCGGGCCGACGAGATCGTCGACGCCGAGGTGCGCAACACCGGCAAGCCCCGCGCGCTGACCCTCTCCGAGGAGATCGGCCCGATGGTGGACCAGATCCGCTTCTTCGCCGGCGCCGCCCGCCTGCTGGAGGGCAAGGCCGCCGGTGAGTACATGGACGGGATGACCTCGATCATCCGCCGCGAGCCGGTCGGCGTCTGTGCCCAGGTCGCGCCGTGGAACTACCCGATGATGATGGCCGTCTGGAAGTTCGCCCCGGCCATCGCCGCGGGCAACGCCGTCGTCCTGAAGCCCTCGGACACCACCCCGGCCTCCACCGTGCTGCTGGCCGAGATCATCGGCGGCGTCCTCAAGGACCTCGACCTGCCGGCCGGCGTCTTCAACGTCATCTGCGGCGACCGCGAGACCGGCAAGCTGATGGTCGAGCACAGGACCCCGGCGATGGCCTCCATCACCGGCTCGGTCCGGGCCGGCATCCAGGTCGCCGAGTCGGCCTCCAAGGACGTCAAGCGCGTCCACCTGGAGCTGGGCGGCAAGGCCCCGGTCGTGGTCTTCGAGGACGCCGACATCGCCGAGGCCGTCGAGGGCATCTCGGTGGCGGGCTACTTCAACGCCGGCCAGGACTGCACCGCCGCCACCCGCGTGCTGGTGCACGAGTCGATCCACGACGCCTTCGTCGAGGCGCTGGCCAAGGCCGCGGCCGAGACCAAGACCGGCGGCGTGGACGACGAGGACGTCCTGTACGGCCCGCTGAACAACGCCAACCAGCTGAAGCAGGTCAGCGGCTTCATCGAGCGGCTGCCCGCCCACGCCAAGGTCGAGGCCGGTGGCCACCGGGTCGGCGACAAGGGCTACTTCTACGCCCCGACCGTCGTCTCCGGCCTGAACCAGGACGACGAGATCATCCAGAACGAGGTCTTCGGCCCGGTCATCACCGTGCAGAAGTTCACCGACGAGGACCAGGCCGTCGAGTACGCCAACGGCGTCGAGTTCGCGCTGGCCTCCTCGGTGTGGACCAAGGACCACGCCCGCGCCATGCGGATGTCGCGCCGCCTGGACTTCGGCTGCGTCTGGATCAACACCCACATCCCGCTGGTCGCCGAGATGCCGCACGGCGGCTTCAAGAAGTCGGGCTACGGCAAGGACCTGTCGTCGTACGGCTTCGAGGACTACACCCGGGTGAAGCACGTCATGACCGCGATCTAGCGGGTCATGACCGTCGGGCGCAGTATGACCGCGATCTGATGTAGTTCAGGTCGTATGAACTGACCAAGGGTCCGGGGCTTTTCGCCCCGGGCCCTTGTGGCTTTGCACCCTGTCGACGGATCGCGCGACCGGCTGACACGATGGAACTGCACTTCCCGAGCAACTCGCCCTAGCCTTACCGGCATGAGCATCCCCACCGCTGACTCAGCCGCCGGCCAGGCCGTCAAGGCCGCCGACCGCGCGCACGTCTTCCACTCGTGGTCCGCCCAGGCGCTGATCGACCCCCTCGCGGTGGCCGGCGCCGAGGGCTCGTACTTCTGGGACTACGACGGAAACCGCTACCTCGACTTCTCCTCGCAGCTGGTCAACACCAACATCGGCCACCAGCACCCGAAGGTGGTCGCCGCGATCCAGGAGCAGGCGGCGAAGCTCTGCACCATCGCCCCCGGCTTCGCGGTCGAGGCGCGCAGCGAGGCGGCCCGGCTGGTCGCCGAGCGCACCCCGGGCGACCTGGACAAGATCTTCTTCACCAACGGCGGCGCCGAGGCCAACGAGAACGCCATCCGGCTGGCCCGGCTGCACACCGGCCGGCAGAAGGTCCTCTCCACCTACCGCTCGTACCACGGCGCCACCGCCAACGCGATCGCCCTCACCGGCGACCCGCGGCGCTGGGCCAACGAGACCGGCGTCTCCGGCGTGGTGCACTTCTGGGGCCCGTACGCCTACCGCTCCAACTTCCACGCCGAGAACGAGGCGCAGGAGTGCGAGCGCGCGCTGCGGCACCTGGAGGAGGTGATCGCGTTCGAGGGGCCGGGCACCGTCGCGGCGGTCATCCTGGAGACCGTGGTCGGCACGGCGGGCATCCTCGTGCCGCCGCCGGGCTACCTGGCGGGGGTGCGGGAGATCTGCGACCGCCACGGCATCGTGTTCATCCTCGACGAGGTGATGGCGGGCTTCGGCCGCACCGGCGAGTGGTTCGCCGCCGACCACTGGGGCGTCACCCCGGACCTGCTCACCTTCGCCAAGGGCGTCAACTCCGGCTACGTGCCGCTCGGCGGCGTGGCGATCAGCGCCGAGATCGCGGCCACCTTCGACGAGCGGCCGTTCCCCGGCGGGCTCACCTACTCCGGCCACCCGCTGGCCTGCGCCTCGGCGGTGGCGACCATCAACACGATGGCGGAGGAGGGCATCGTAGAGAACGCCAAGCGGATCGGCGAGGACGTGCTCGGCCCCGGCCTGCGTGAGCTGGCCGAGCGGCACCCGTCGATCGGCGAGGTCCGCGGCATGGGCGTGTTCTGGGCGCTCGACCTGGTGAAGGACCGGACGACCCGCGAGCCGCTGGTGCCGTACAACGCCGCGGGCGCCGCCAACGCGCCGATGGCCGAGCTGGCCGCCGCCTGCAAGCAGCGCGGGCTCTGGCCGTTCGTCAACATGAACCGCTTCCACGTCGTCCCGCCGTGCACCGTCACCGAGGAGGAGGCCAAGACCGGCCTCGCGGTGCTGGACGAGGTGCTGTCGCTCACCGACGCGCACACCGTCTGACGTTCCTACCAGGACGGCCCCGGACACCTGTGTGCCCGGGGCCGTCCCACGCTCCGGAAGGCTCGCCATGCCCAGCTCCACCCTGACCCGCCGTTCGTACGACTCCACCGCCGTGCGCCGGCGTTCCGTGCTCGGCGGGGCCGCGCTGCTCGGCGCGGGCACGCTGACCGGCTGCGGGATCCCGTCCGCGTACGTCGCCGAGGACCGCCGGTCGGCGCCGGACCGCTCGGACAGCGACAGGCGGCTCGCCTTCTCCAACTGGACGCAGTACATCGACACCGACGACCAGGGCGGGCGCCCGACCCTGGACGCCTTCGTCGCGAAGAGCGGCATCGAGGTCGCCTACACCGAGGACATCAACGACAACGACGAGTTCTTCGGCAAGATCAGCCCGGTGCTCACCCAGGGCGCGGACCCCGGCCGGGACCTGATGGTGGTCAGCGACTGGATGGCCGGGCGGTACGTCTCGCTGGGCTGGGTGCAGGCCATGGACCGGGCCAACCTGCCCAACGTCACCGCCAACCTGGACCCGCAGCTCGCGAACCCGGCCTTCGACCCCGGGCGCCGGCGCAGCGTGCCCTGGCAGTCCGGGATCACCGGCATCGCCTACAACCGCAAGGCGCTCGGCCGGGAGATCAGGTCCACCGCCGACCTGTGGGCGCCCGACCTCAAGGGCCGGGTCACGCTGTTCGCCGGGCTGGACGAGGCGCTCGGGCTGCTGATGCTCTCCCAGGGCGCGGAGCTCGCGGCGTTCACCGACGACGACGCGCGCAAGGCGATGGACCTGGTGCAGAAGATGGTCGACACCGGCCACGTCCGCCGCTTCACCGGCAACGACTACACCAGCGACCTCGCCTCCGGTGCGGCCCTCGCCTGCCAGGCCTACTCCGGGGACGCCGTCCAGCTCACCGCCGAGAACCCGGACATCGAGTTCGTGGTGCCGGAGGAGGGCGGCGAGCTGTGGGCGGAGAGCCTGATGATCCCCAACCGGGCCACCCACAAGCGCAACGCCGAGGCGCTGATCGACTACTACTACCAGCCCGAGGTGGCCGCCGAGCTCGCCGCGGCCGTCCAGTACATCTGCCCGGTGCCGGCCGCCCGCGAGGTGCTGGCGGCCAGTGGCGACAAGGAGAAGGCCGAACTCGCCGAGAACCCGCTGGTCTTCCCGACCGAGGAGATGCGCGCCCGGCTGCGCACCATGCGCGACGTCACCTCGGCGGAGCGGCCCGGGCTGCACAAGGTCTGGGGCCGCATCACCGGGGTGTGACCCACCGGACGGACTCCGGCTCAGCGCCGTACGGCGTCCAGCGCGAGCAGGGCGACGTGCAGGGAGAGACAGGACTCGACCTGGTCGAGGTCCACGCCGAGGATCCGCTCGACCTTGTGCAGCCGGTCGTAGAAGGACGGCCGGGACAGGTGCGCGGCGTCCGCCGCGGCCGACTTGTTCCGGCCCTGCTCCAGGTAGATCCGCAGCATCTGCACCAACTGGCCGTTGTGCTCGGCGTCGTGGGCCAGCAGTGGGCCCAGCTCGCGCTCCACGTAGGTCTGCAGCCGGGCGTCGTCGCGCAGCAGGTGGAGCAGGCCGCGCAGCCGGACGTCCGGCAGCCGGTAGTAGGAGGCGGTGCGGCCGCCGGGCGCGTCGTGCAGGGCGGCGTCGGCGACCTGGGTGGCCTCCAGCAGGGTGCGCCGGGCGTCGCGCACCGAGCCGACCGAGGAGCCGACCGCGACCACCGGGCCCGCCGGGTCGGCGCCCTCCCGGGCGGCCTCGGCGGACATCCGGCGCAGCGCGGCCGAGAAGGCGTCCAGCGCGGCGTGCTCGTCCTGCTGGGCGCCGAGCGAGATCAGCAGGCCGACCGCCTCGTCGTCCAGGGCGCCGACCAGCGCGGAGAGCCGGCTGGCCCGGACCGCGCCGGCCGCCAGTTCGGTGAAGTCGCGCAGCCTGGCCTGCGCCTCCAGCGCGGCCGGGATCGGCCCGCGCCGCTGCCGCAGCACCACGCCGACCAGTCGGCGGCCCTCCAGCGGGACGCCGAGCGCCTGGGCGCGCAGCGCCGCCTCGGAGACGGTCAGCGCGTGGGTGAGGATGCCGGAGAGCAGGGTGCGGTGGGTCTGCCGCTCCAGGCTCTCCCGGTCGCGGACCACCAGCCGGTTGAGCGCCAGCGCGGACGCCCCGCGCTCCAGCAGCATGCCGTGCGGGTGGGCCTGGCCCTCGGGCAGCGGGCCGGGCTCCTGGACCAGCACCAGCCGGCCCCAGTCCTGGCCGCGGGCGCCGACGGTGGTGACCAGCCAGCCGCTGCGCGGGTCGTGGCCGGTGCGGCCGGGCGGCCGCACCCCGCGCGAGCGGCGCTCCCAGTGCTCCAGCACCTCGGCCTCCGGACGCCCGGCGGTGTCGTGGGCGAGCACCTGGTGGGCGAGGTTCTCCAGGACGACCGGCGCGCCCGCCATCCGGGCCACCTGCCGGATCACCTCGGGCGGCTCGGCGCCCTCCACCACCAGTTCGTTGAACACCTGGTGGACGGACTCGGAGACCCGCAGCTGCTCCAGCTGGGCGTTGACCACCAGGGCGTGCACGGCCTCGGTGACGGCGACGAAGCGCAGCTCGCGGCGGAGCGTGATCAGCGGCAGCCCGCGCTGCTCGGCGGCGTTCACCAGTGCCCGGGGGAGCGTGTCGAAGTAGCGCCGCCCGAACTCGACGACCAGGCCGGCCACCCCGACCTCGTCCAGGTCGCGGATGTAGCGGGCCAGGCCCTCGCGGTCCTCGGGCAGTGCGATGCCGGTGGTCAGCACCAGTTCGCCGCCGCGCAGCATCCCGGCGACGTCGGGCAGTTCGCTGACGTGGACCCAGCGGACGGGCCGCTCCAGGTGGTCGGCGCCGGCCACGACCTGGGGCAGGCCGCGCCGCATCACCTCCAGGTCGAGTACGCGGGCGACGGTGGGGAGCATCGCGGGCCTCCATGGCCGTGGGGCCGGTGCGGGGGATCGGTGCGGGGATCGGTTGTGCGGTTGCGTGGGGAACGGTGTGCGGGGGATCGGCGCTGGTCAGAGTGTCAGGTGAATCATCCATCCTCCCGACGACCTGTCGCCCTGCCGGGACCCTTGCACCCTGTAAGGCCCTTCGTATCGAGATTGCCGCAGTGACCCTTGTCACGCCCCGGCGGCACCGGGCATGGTCAGCGGGTCGGCGCTGTGGCGGAAACCCGACCCCACGCCGGAATCCGTCGCGTTAACGAGAACGCAACCGTGGAATCCCTTGTCCGGAGCGGATCGGACTGTCAGGATCGCGCAACCCCGATGATCGACCGGACGGACTCCCGCACTCCCGCAGACCCCCACCGCGGAGGCGGGCGCTCCGTCGCCCAGTCGTACACCGGCACTTGGAGGAAGCAGATGGACCTGACCGACTTCGGCGCGGGCGCCCAGTACATCGCGGGCCGCCGGACCCGGGGGAGCGGCGCGCCCTTCCAGGTCGTCAACCCCGCCGACGGCAGCGTGGTCCAGCAGGTCGCCCTGGCCACCGCCGGGGACGTCGACGCGGCCGTCGCCGCCGCGAAGGCCGCCCTGCCCGGCTGGTCCTCCGCCACCCCCGGCGCCCGCTCCGAGGCGCTCACCCGGCTGGCCGCCGTACTGGCCGGCGCCGGCGCGGACCTGGCCCGGGTGGAGACCGCGCAGACCGGCAAGCCGGTCAAGCTGGCCACCGAGTTCGACGTCCCCGGCACCGTCGACAACGCGGCGTTCTTCGCCGGCGCCGCCCGCAACCTGGAGGGCAAGGCGGCCGGGGAGTACTCCGGCGACCACACCTCGTACGTGCGGCGCGAGGCGATCGGCGTGGTCGGCTCGATCTCGCCGTGGAACTACCCGCTGCAGATGGCCGCCTGGAAGATCCTCCCGGCGATCGCGGCGGGCAACACCATCGTGCTCAAGCCGGCCGAGCTGACCCCGCTGACCTCGCTGATGTTCGCCGCGGCCTGTACGGAGGCGGGCATCCCGGACGGCGTGGTCAACGTGGTCACCGGCGCCGGCCGCACCGCGGGCGAGCACCTGGTCGGGCACCCGGACGTCGCGATGGTCTCCTTCACCGGCTCCACCGCCGTCGGCAGGCGGGTCGCCGAACTCGCCACCGCGAGCGTCAAGCGCACCCACCTGGAGCTCGGCGGCAAGGCCCCGTTCGTGGTCTTCGACGACGCCGACCTGGACGCCGCCGTGCACGGCGCCGTCGCCGCCTCGCTGATCAACGGCGGCCAGGACTGCACCGCCGCCACCCGCGCGTACGTCCAGCGCCCGCTGTACGAGGCCTTCGTGGCCGGGGTGGCCGAGCTGTTCGCGGCGGTCCGGATCGGCGACCCGCTGAACCCGCGCACCGACCTCGGCCCGCTGGTCTCGTACACCCACCGGGACCGGGTGGCGGGCTTCGTGGAGCGCGCCCGCGGGTACGCCACCGTGGTTACCGGCGGCCGGGTGCCGCAGAAGGGCCACGACGGCTTCGACCTCACCCGGGGCGCGTACTACCCGCCGACCCTGATCACCGGCGCCGCCCAGGACAGCGAGGTCGTCCAGGGCGAGGTCTTCGGGCCGGTGCTGGTCGTGCTGCCCTTCGACGGCGACGACGAGGGACTGCGGCTGGCCAACGACACCCCCTACGGCCTGGCCGCCTCCGCCTGGACGGGCAACGTGCACCGCGCGCTGCGCGCCACCCGGGAGATCGCGGCCGGGTGCGTCTGGGTCAACGACCACATCCCGATCATCAGCGAGATGCCGCACGGCGGCTACAAGGCGTCCGGCTACGGCAAGGACATGTCCCAGTACTCGCTGGACGAGTACACGCAGGTCAAGCACGTCATGTTCGACACCACCGCGGTGGCCCGCAAGGACTGGCACCGCACCGTCTTCGGCGACAGATAACCCCGGACCAGCAACCCCCGGACCCAGGGCGCTTCCCCCACGCCCCTTCTCCCCCAGGAGGCCCGTTCCATGGCGTTCAACGAGCTCACCGACGGTCTGCCCGAACCGGTCCGCAAGGCCTGGGAACGCAGCCTGACCAGCGGCCGGGCCGCGCTCGGCCGCCGCGCCCTGCTGCGCGCCGCCGCCCTGACCGCCGGAGCGGGCACCCTGGCGGCCTGCGGCATCCCGGCGGCGCCCCGGGCGACCGGTGACTCCACCGCGAACGCCGCCAAGGACCTCTCGGACACCGAGAAGGAGGTCTCCTTCTCCAACTGGCCGCTCTACGTGGACACCGACGAGCAGGACAAGGAGAAGCACGGCACCCTGGAGGCCTTCACCGCGACCACCGGGATCAAGGTCAAGTACACCGAGGACGTCAACGACAACGTCGAGTTCTTCGGCAAGATCAAGCCGCAGCTCGCCTCCGGCCAGGACACCGGCCGCGACCTGATGGTGCTCACCGACTGGATGGCCGCCCGGCTGATCCGGCTCGGCTGGGTGCAGAAGCTCAACCCGGCGAACGTCACCACCGCGATCACCAACGTCGAACCGCGCTTCCGCGCCCCCGACTGGGACCCGGGCCGGCTCTACTCCTACCCGTGGGCCGGCATCCAGGTCGTCGTCGCCTACAACAAGAAGGCGACCAAGGGGAAGGAGGTCACCAGCGTCTCCCAGCTGCTGGACGACCCTGACCTCAAGGGCCGGGTCACCTTCCTCTCCGAGATGCGCGACAGCATCGGGATGGTCCTGCTGGACATGGGCAAGGACCCGGCGAAGTTCACCGCCGACGACTTCGAGGCCGCGATCGCCCGGGTGCAGAAGGCCGTCGACAGCAAGCAGATCCGCCGCTTCACCGGCAACGACTACGGCCAGGAGCTCTCCTCCGGGGACATCGCCGCCTGCGTCGCCTGGGGCGGCGACCTGATCCAACTGCGCGCCGACAACCAGGACATCGAGTTCGTCGTCCCGGAGAAGGGCTTCATCTCCTCGACCGACAACCTGCTGGTCCCGGCCAAGGCGCAGCACAAGGCGAACGCGGAAAAGCTGATCGACTTCTACTATCAGCCGAAGATCGCGGCGCAGCTGGTCGCGGGCATCGGCTACGTCTCCGCCGTCACCGGGATGAAGGACGAGCTCACCGCCCTCGCCCCGGACAGCGCGGCCAACCCGCTGGTCGTACCCACCCCCGAGATGGCGGCCAAGGCGCACGTGTTCCGCACGCTCACCGAGAGCGAGGAGACCGACTTCGAGCAGAAGTTCTCCAAGCTCATCGGCGCCTGACCCCCACCCCCGGCAGAGAGACCCAGGAAGACACCACCCCATGACAGACCAGCAGCGCGACGCGGCCGCCGGCGGCGACGTCCGGCTCACCGGCATCGGCAAGACCTACGGTTCCTTCACCGCCGTCCACCCCCTCGACCTGACCGTCCCCCAGGGCTCCTTCTTCGCCCTGCTGGGCGCCTCCGGCTGCGGCAAGACCACCACCCTGCGCATGATCGCCGGCCTGGAGGAGCCCACCAGCGGCACCGTCCTGATCGGCGGCCAGGACGTCACCGCCCTGCCCCCGTACAAGCGGCCGGTGAACACCGTCTTCCAGAGCTACGCGCTCTTCCCGCACCTGGACATCTTCGAGAACGTCGCCTTCGGCCTGCGCCGGCGCGGCAAGAAGGACGTCAAGAAGCAGGTCGAGGACATGCTGGAGCTGGTCGAACTCGGCCAGTACGCCCGGCGCAAGCCGCACCAGCTCTCCGGCGGCCAGCAGCAGCGCGTCGCGGTCGCCCGCGCGCTGATCAACCACCCGCAGGTGCTGCTCCTGGACGAGCCGCTCGGCGCGCTCGACCTCAAGCTCCGCCGCCAGATGCAGCTGGAGCTCAAGCGGATCCAGACCGAGGTCGGCATCACCTTCGTGCACGTCACCCACGACCAGGAGGAGGCCATGACCATGGCCGACACCATCGCGGTGATGAACGGCGGCCGGGTCGAGCAACTGGGCGCGCCCGCCGACCTGTACGAGAACCCCGCCACCACCTTCGTGGCCAACTTCCTCGGTCAGTCCAACCTGCTGCCCGCCGAGGTCACCGGCACCGCCGGCGAGGACCTGCTGCTCAGCGCCGCCGGCACCCGCCTCACCGTGCCGAAGGCCCGCTGCGCCACCGACGCCAAGCGCGTCCACCTCGGCGTCCGCCCGGAGAAGATCACCATCACCCACGTCACCGAGGAGGTCGCCGAGGGCCGCAACGCGCTCGTCGGCACGGTGCTCGACTCCAGCTTCATCGGCGTCTCCACCCAGTACGTGGTGCGCACCGACGGCGGCCAGGAGGTCACCGTCTTCGAGCAGAACATGGAGCGCGACGCCCGGATCGTCCCCGGCGCCGGCGTCCGGCTGCACTGGAACCCGGCGCACTCCTTCGCCCTGGACGCCTCGCAGGCGATCGACGCGGGCACCGGGGAGGAGGCCGCATGACCACCACCACCCCGGCGGCGCCGCCCCAAGTCATCCCGTTGACCCCCGCGGAGGGCAAGCCCCGGCGCAAGCTCACCCCGTACTGGCTGCTGCTGCCCGGCATCGCCTGGCTGGTGGTCTTCTTCGCCGTCCCGATGCTCTACCAGGCGTCCACCTCGCTGCAGACCGGCTCGCTCGAAGAGGGCTTCAAGGTCACCTGGCACTTCTCGACCTACTGGGACGCCCTGGTCGAGTACAAGTGGCACTTCGTCCGCTCGTTCTCCTACGCGGCCGTGGCCACCGTGCTCTGCCTGGCCGTCGGCTACCCGCTCGCGTACACGATCGCCTTCAAGGCGAGCAAGCGCTGGCGCAACGTCATCCTGATCCTGGTCATCGCGCCGTTCTTCACCAGCTTCCTGATCCGCACGCTGGCCTGGAAGACCATCCTGTCCGACGGCGGCCCGGTGGTCGGCGCGCTGAACGCGCTGCACGTCCTGGACCTCACCAACCTGGTCGGCCTGACCTCCGGCGACCGGGTGCTGGCCACGCCGCTCGCGGTGGTCTGCGGCCTGACGTACAACTTCCTGCCGTTCATGATCCTTCCGCTGTACACCTCGCTGGAGCGGATCGACCCGCGGCTGCACGAGGCGGCCGGCGACCTCTACGCCCGCCCGTTCACCACCTTCCGCAAGGTCACCTTCCCGATCTCGCTGCCGGGCGTGGTCGCGGGCACCCTGCTGACCTTCATCCCGGCCTCCGGCGACTACATCAACGCCCAGCTGCTGGGCTCGCCGAGCGAGCAGATGGTCGGCAACGGCATCCAGAAGCAGTTCCTGAACGTGCTCGACTACCCCACGGCGGCCGCGCTGAGCTTCATCCTGATGGCCCTGATCCTGGGCATGGTGACGGTCTACATGCGCAAGGCCGGGACGGAGGAACTGGTCTGATGTCCCGGATTCTGAAGTGGGTCCGCGCCCACCTGGTGGTGCTGGCCGGACTGCTGGCCCTCGCCTACCTGGTGCTGCCCAACCTGGTCGTGCTCGCCTTCTCGTTCAACAAGCCGGTGGGCAAGTTCAACTACGAGTGGAACGAGTTCTCCACCGACGCCTGGACCAACCCCTGCGGCGTGGCCGACATGTGCCAGTCGCTCTCGCTCAGCCTGCAGATCGCGGTGCTCGCCACCATCGGCGCCACCGTGCTCGGCACCATGGTCGCCTTCGCACTGGCCCGCTACCGCTTCCGCGGCCGCTCCGCCACCACCGCGATGATCTTCCTGCCGATGGCCATGCCCGAGGTGGTCATGGCCGCCTCGCTCGGGACGCTCTTCCTCAACATGCGCATCCCGTTCGGCTTCACCACCATCCTCATCGCGCACATCATGTTCTGCCTCAGCTTCGTGGTGACGGCGGTCAAGGCCCGCGTGATGAGCATGGACCCGAGGCTCGAACAGGCCGCCCAGGACCTCTACGCGACCCCCGTCCAGACCTTCCTCCGGGTCACCCTGCCGCTGGCGGCACCCGGTATCGCGGCGGGCGCGCTGCTCAGCTTCGCGCTCTCCTTCGACGACTTCATCATCACCCAGTTCAACTCGGGCCCGACCACGGTCACCTTCCCGATGTTCGTCTGGGGCGCCTCGCAGCGCGGCATCCCGGTGCAGGTCAACGTGATCGGCACCGCGATGTTCCTCGCCGCCGTCGTGCTGACCGTCGCCGGCCAGTGGCTCGGCAACCGCCGCAAGGCCACCGCCTGACGTGCCGCACGGCCACCGCCTGACGTACGGTCGGACGGCGGTGGCCCGTAATGTCATCTATCCGTGGAAAGTGGCTGATAATGCATGGACTCCGCCCGCGCGCTCAGTGACGCCAGGCCCACCCCCTTCTGGCTGGAGGACCCCGGCCGGCCGGCGGCGCTGCCCGCCCTGGTCGGCGACACCACCTGCGACCTGCTGGTCGTCGGCGGCGGCTACTCCGGTCTGTGGACCGCCCTCATCGCCAAGGAACGCGACCCCTCACTGGACGTCGTCCTGGTCGAGGGCAACGAGGTCGGGTGGGCCGCGTCGGGGCGCAACGGCGGGTTCTGCGCGGCCAGCCTCACCCACGGCTTCGGCAACGGCCTGGAGCGCTGGCCCTCCGAACTCGCCCAGCTGGAACGTCTCGGCGCCGCCAACCTCGACGGCATCGAGGCGACCGTCAAGCGCTACGGCATCGACGCCGAGTGGGAGCGCACCGGCGAGATCGACGTCGCCACCCAGCCCCACCAGGTCGAGGAGCTGCACGAGGTCGCCGAGGCGGTCGCCCGCTACGGCCTCGACATCACCGTGCTGGACGCCGACCAGCTGCGCGCCGAGGTGAACTCGCCGACCTTCCTCGGCGGCCTCTGGGACAAGGAGGGCGTGGCCATGGTCCACCCCGCCAAACTCGCCTGGGGCCTCAAGGCCGCCTGCCTGAGCCAGGGCGTGCGCGTCTACGAGCACACCCGCGCCACCGACCTGCGCGAGTACGGCAGCGGCATGGCCGCCCGCACCACGTACGGCCGGGTCTTCGCCCGCCGGGTCGCGCTCGGCACCAACGTGTTCCCGTCCCTGCTCAAGCGGGTCCGCCCGTACATCGTGCCGGTGTACGACTACGCGCTGATGACCGAACCGCTCGACGAGGCGCAGCTCGCCTCGATCGGCTGGCGCGGGCGCCAGGGGCTCGGCGACAGCGCCAACAAGTTCCACTACTTCCGGCTCTCCGCCGACAACCGGATCCTGTGGGGCGGCTACGACGCGGTCTACCACTACGGCGGCCACGTCCGGCACGAGTACGACCAGCGGCCGGAGACCTTCCGCACCCTGGCGAACAACTTCTTCCGCTGCTTCCCGCAGCTGGAGGGGGTGCGCTTCACCAACGCCTGGGGCGGCGCGATCGACACCTGCAGCCGGTTCTCGGCCTTCTTCGACACCGGGTACCGGGGCAAGGTCGCCTACGCGGTCGGCTACACCGGGCTCGGCGTCGGCGCGACCCGCTTCGGCGCCGAGGTGATGCTCGACCTGCTCGCGGGCGAGCGCACCGAGCGCACCTCGCTGGAGATGGTGCGCAGCAAGCCGCTGCCGTTTCCGCCCGAGCCGGTCCGCTGGGCCGGGATCGAGATCACCACCCGCTCGCTGGAGCGGGCCGACCGCAACGGCGGCCACCGCAACCTCTGGCTGCGCACGCTCGACCGGCTGGGGCTGGGCTTCGACAGCTGACCCCGCGCGAGCAGGTCCGAAGCTTCCCCGGACCCGTGTAAGAGGGACCCGCCGTCCGCCTCTCCTTGGTGGCGGCGGGTCTCGGTCCTTCCCGCCGCCGCCCGAACAGTACGAACGGCGAGAAGCGGGGACAGACATGGAGAGCACCGGACTGCACTGGCTCGCCCAGGTGGCACCGGACCCGGAGTCCTTCCGGAAGCAGTGGGAACGCACCGGGCTGGGCCTGATGCTGCTACCGGCCGGCCGCCGCTGGGACGTCCTCTCCGTCCCCGGACGGCTCGGGCACCCGGCCCTGGAGCTCCTCGACGGCGGCCTCCGCGGCCCCGTCCTCACCGACTTCGGCGCGGAGCACGTCAGCTTCCTGGTGCCGGTCGGCACCGCCGCCCGCTGGGTCGGCACCGGGGTGCGCGGCGCGGGGGAGGGCACCTGGATCGTCGTCCCGCACCCCGAACGCACCAGCCGCGGCGTGCGCTGGCTCGTCCCGCCGGACGGCTCCGGGCGGCTGAACGACCCGGTACTGCTGGAGCTCGCCCTGCACGAGGCGGCGGCCGGACTCGGCGGGTGGTGACCGCATCGGCGGTGGCGCGCCGAGCGGGCGGCCGGGTCAGACTGGAGGGGTGACCAGCGCCCCGCACACCGTCGACGCCTCCCTCCGGCCGGGCCGCGCCCAGCTGCGCCTGGCCGGTCTGGCCGCGCCGGTCTGCGACCGGTACGGGCTCGCCCTCGCCGGCGGGCACGCGCTGCGCGCCCACGGCATCGCCGCCTGCGCGCAGGACGGGCTCACCCTGGCGACCGGCGGCGCCGACCTGCCGGAGGTCGCCGACGCCCTCACCGAGGCGTACCGCGCCGCGGGCGGCGGGGTGGCCGAGCGGCCGGGCACCCCCCGGCTGGAGCAGCTCACCGTACGGCTCGCGCTGGGCGGCCGGACGCACTCGGTGGAGCTGCGCAAGGAGCCGCTGGCCCACCGGCCGGTCCGGCTCGACCTCGGTGCGCCCGGGCCGGACGAGCCGCCGGTGGTCCTGCCGGTCGTCGCCCTGGAGGACGCGGCGGCGCTGACCACCGTGCTGCTCGTGGACCGGGGCATGCCGCGCGACCTGATCGACGTCCACGCCCTCACCCGCTTCTACCGGGAGGGCGAACTGATCGCCCTGGCAGGTGAGTTGGACCCGGACTTCCAGCCGGCGGCGCTCGCCGACCGGCTGGAGACGCTCGCCGAGGCGGCCGACGGGCGGTTCCGCGCCCGGGGCGTGCCGGCCGGAGCCGTGGGTGAGCGGAAGCGGTGGGCGCTGGCGTGGGCGCAGGACCTGCGGCTGGACCTGCTGGAGACCCGGGAGGCGGCGGACGGACTGCACGATCCGTACCTGGAGGACCCGTACCTGGAGGGCCCGTACCTGGAGGAGTCGTCCCCGGAGGACGAGGAGGCCTGAGGAGGCCTGAGGAGTCGCGGCTGGGCGGGGGCCGGGGGCCGGGGGAGCAACACGTTCGGAGTAGCGACCGGACGACCTGTAAGGCTGAATCCGAGATCCCCGTCAGCCTGTTCGTTGAGCCCGGCCCGGTCGGGGACCAGACTGGGAGACGAGCGCGGTAGCCCCGTGAATTTCCGTCGCCCGGCCCACTCGCGGGCGGCGCCAGACCGGACCGGTGGCAGGACGCCGCCCGGGACTTCGGAGGCAGACGGACCTTGAGCAAGCACATCATTCACTGGATCTCCGGCAAGCCGGTCGCCACCGCCGGTGCGGCGCCCCGCCGCGGTGACATCTTCGACCCGGCCACCGGACAGGTCGCCGGCCAGGTCGACTTCGCCGGCATCGCCGAGGTCGACCAGGCCGTGGCCGCCGCCGCCTCGGCGTTCACCGAGTGGCGCACCGCCTCGGTCGCCAAGCGGTCGACCGTGCTCTTCGCCTTCCGCGAGCTGCTGAACGCCCGCCGCGAGGAGCTGGCCTCGATCATCGTGTCGGAGCACGGCAAGGTCCACTCCGACGCCCTGGGCGAGATCGCCCGCGGCCTGGAGGTCGTGGAGTACGCCTGCGGCATCCCGCAGCTCATCAAGGGCGGCTTCACCGAGCAGGCCTCCACCGGCATCGACGTCTACTCGATCCGCCAGCCGCTCGGCCCGGTCGCGATCATCTCGCCGTTCAACTTCCCGGCCATGGTGCCGATGTGGTTCTTCCCGATCGCGATCGCGGCCGGCAACACCGTCGTGGTCAAGCCCTCGGAGAAGGACCCGTCCGCCGCCAACTTCCTCGCCGGACTGTGGAAGGAGGCAGGCCTGCCGGACGGCGTCTTCAACGTCGTGCACGGCGACAAGGTGGCCGTCGACCGCCTGCTGGAGCACCCGGACATCAAGTCCGTCAGCTTCGTCGGCTCCACCCCGATCGCCCGCTACGTCTACGAGACCGGCACCCGCTACGGCAAGCGCGTGCAGGCCCTGGGCGGCGCCAAGAACCACATGCTGGTCCTGCCCGACGCCGACCTGGACCTCGCCGCCGACGCCGCCGTCAACGCCGGATTCGGCGCGGCCGGCGAGCGTTGCATGGCGGTGTCCGTCCTGGTCGCGGTCGACCCGATCGGCGACGAGCTGGTCGAGAAGATCAAGCAGCGGGTCGCCGGCCTCAAGGTCGGCCCGGGCTGCAACGGCGACTCCGAGATGGGCCCGCTGGTCACCGGCCAGCACCGGGACAAGGTCACCTCCTACGTGGAGTCCGGCATCGCCGACGGCGCCGAGCTCGCCGTGGACGGCCGCAAGCACCCGATCGCCGCCGAGGACAAGGACGGCACCCCGACCACCGACGGCTTCTGGCTCGGCCCGACGCTGTTCGACCACGTGAAGCCCGGCATGTCCGTCTACAACGACGAGATCTTCGGCCCGATCCTCTCGGTCGTGCGCGTCGCCTCCTACGAGGAGGGCCTGGAGCTGATCAACGCCAACCCGTACGGCAACGGCACCGCCCTGTTCACCAACGACGGCGGCGCCGCCCGGCGCTTCCAGTTCGAGGTGGAGGTCGGCATGGTCGGCATCAACGTCCCGATCCCGGTGCCGGTCGCCTACTACTCCTTCGGCGGCTGGAAGGCCTCGCTCTTCGGCGACGCCCACGCGTACGGCCCGGACGGCGTGCACTTCTTCACCCGCGGCAAGGCCGTGACCCAGCGCTGGCTGGACCCGTCGCACGGCGGCATCAACCTCGGCTTCCCCACCAACAGCTGAGCCCGCGCTTCACCGACCCGTCGACCGGACCCCATCTCCCCGGGGCCCGGTCGACGGGCGTTTGCCTGCCGTTTGCATCCGACCGCAGGAGAGCGTAGAGTTCTTCGAGCTGCCTGGCAGGGAGCACCGGACACGCATCTGCGCGGACGGTTCCGGGGCGGCCAATCCTCTGAAACACCACTTCCCAGTTCGGGCTGGGTCGCGTTCGCATTTCCGCGTCGTGGCTCGGTTCTTATTCGGCGTGCTCGTTTTAATGGGTTGCGGTCGATTCGCTTTTCGGAGCGGGGATCGGCTAGAGTTTGAAACGTCGGACGGGGCGTCAAGCCGCAGAAGACACCGGCGAGTTGGATGAGGAAGCCCGGAAACGGGGCGGAAAACATCTGATAAGCTGGAAACACGAAAGAACGAAGCCCGGAGGGCCTGCTGGAAGGCAGTCCGAAGGAAGCGTCCGTTCCTTGAGAACTCAACAGCGTGCCAAAAGTCAACGCCAGATATGTTGACATCCCCGGCCTCAGATTGTTCTGGGGTTGGAGATTCCTTTTGAAGTAAAACACTAGCGAGGACGCAGTGCGCGGGATCACCCTATTCCGGTGGTTGCCGTGCCGCTCAACGCGGGTGTCGACCCGATTACGGGTAAACATTCACGGAGAGTTTGATCCTGGCTCAGGACGAACGCTGGCGGCGTGCTTAACACA
>NZ_BNBY01000028.1 GCF_014656195.1 Kitasatospora xanthocidica
CTCCGGGCCCGGGCCCGGAGCGCGCCGAAACGTTTCTGCCGGGCCGGGCCCGGCCCCTCCCGCTCTCCTCTCCCAACCCCCAACCCCTTCCCTACCCCACTCCACGGTTGGGAGGAGGAGAGCGGGGATCACCTGGGCGGGGCCCGCGGTGTGCCCGGGGCCTGCCCGGGGCGGGTGGGGGACGCGGAGTCGGCAGCGCCGCGGGGGCGCGACTTGTGGGCCGTGTGGGCCGGCTGCGGGTGGACGGACACCCCGAGCGTGGCCGGGGAGTCACCCGTCACCGCGATGTCGCCCACCCGGTCGGTCCGCAGGACCGTCGCGCCGAGCGCGCGCAGCCGGTCCACCGTCTTCGGGGACGGGTGACCGTACGCATTGCCCTCCCCACAGGAGATGAGGGCCAGTCGGGGCCGTAGCGCGCCGGTCAGGTCCCAGTCCTGATGGGCCGAGCCGTGGTGCGCGACCTTCAGCACGTCAACCTTCCCCAGGTGACCCAACAGGGCCGACTGAGCCTGCGGTTCCAGATCTCCGAGCAGTGCCATGCGTAGTCCTCCTGTCAGTGACACCGTCAATGCGACACTCGCGTTGTTCGCGCCGGGCGCCTCCACGCCCGCCCCGGGAACGGGCCACACCACCTCCCAGGCCAACTCCGGTCCGATCGAGCGCCGTTCACCGCGCCCCGCCCGCAGCAGCGGGACGCCGGCCCCGGCCGCCCAGCCCGCCACCCGGGCCGCCTCGCCCGGCGGCTCGTCCAGCGTCGTGCCCTCGACCGCACCGACCTTGCGCCCCCGCAACACCCCTGGCACACCCTCGACATGGTCGGCGTGGAAGTGCGTCAGCAGCAGGAGCGGCACCGTCGTGATCCCGAGGTCACGCAGACATCTGTCGGCCGCGTTCGGATCCGGCCCGGCGTCGATCACCACCGCGCTGCCCGGCACACCCGCCGTAAGGGCCAACATGTCCCCCTGGCCGACGTCGCACATCGCCAGGCGCCACCCCGGCGGGGGCCAACCGGTGGCGATCCGGGTGAGTTGCGGTGGGCGCAGCAGGACGGCCAGCAGTACCACCAGCAGCGCCCCCGTCACCAGCACCCGTGCCCCTCGGTGCCGGTCGCGGGCCGGCGCCCGGATGTCGGGCTCCGCTCTCCTGGGCAGCAGGAGGGGCACGGACCAGCAGAGCGCCAGGACGGCCGATGCGACCGTGACCGTCCCGAACCAGCCTCCCGGCCAGGAGAGTTGGCCGCCCGGAAGCTCGGCACCGCGCCGGGCGACCAGCGCGAGCCAGCCGGCCGCCACCCCGGCCGGGACGGCGAGCAGATGTGCGAGGGCCGGGAGGACCGGCTGCAGGACGAGCACCCCGAAGCCGAGCAGTGTCGCCGGGGCCACGGCCAGCTCGGCCAGCAGGTTGCAGGGGATGCCGACCAGGCTGACGTGCCCGGACAGCACCACCGTCACCGGCGCGCACAGCGCCTGCGCGGCCGCCGTCGCCGCCAGGGCGCCCGCGAGGTGGTGCGGCCAGCGCCGGGCCCGCAGGGCCTCGGCCCAGTGCGGGCCGAGCACGAGCAGCCCGGCCGTGGCGAGCACCGAGAGCAGGAAACCGAACGAGTGGGAGAGGAACGGGTCCAGCAGGACCAGTACCAGGACGGCTCCGGCGAGCGCGGGCACCGCCTGGCGGGGACGGCCGGTGGCCAGGGCCAGCATGCCGATCAGCCCCGTCCCGGCCGCCCGCAGCACACTGGGCTCGGGGCGGCAGACCGTCACGAAGGCCAGGGTCAGCCCGGTGCCGAGCAGCGCGCCGGTGCGCAGCGACAGCCCCAGCACCGCGGCCAGCCCGCGCCGTTCCGGGGTCCCGGCCCGGCCGGGCGCGCCCAGCAGCGCGCCGAGGACGATCGCCAGGTTGGCCCCGCTGACCGCCACCAGGTGAACCAGGTCGGTGGCCCGGAAGGCCTCCTCCAGGTCGTCGGGCACGCGCGAGGTGTCCCCCACGACCAGGCCGGGGAGCAGCCCGCGCGCGTCCGGTGGAAGCCCGTCGGTGGCCGCGCGCAGGCCCTCACGCAGCCGTCCGGCGATGCGCTGCGGCAGGCTCGGCGGGGCCAGCTGCCGGGGCGGACCATGGGCGAGCAGCAGCGCCGCGGACTCGGTGTCGTGGCCCTCCCCCGCCGGCTGCACCTCGGCCTCCACGGCCAGCCGCTCGGACGGGAGCAGCCGTTGCCAGGACTCGGCGTCCGCACCTCGGACCATGACGGTCACCGGTGTGCGCGTCCGGGTGGTGGGGCCGGACGGGAGCAGGGCGACACGGTCGGCCACGGCGCCCACGGTGAGGAGTGTCCGCCCATCGGTGGTGCCGCCGCGGGAGGTGTGGATCTCGGGGTCTCCGGCGACGGTCAGTTCCACGTCCACCGCCGGGGCGGGCGTGGCCGCCGGTGAGCGCGGCGTGCTGTGCTCGGCCGCGTCGGCGAGCTCCGGCAGCGGGCCTCGGTGCAGGTCGGCGGTGTGCAGCGGGGTCGCGATGGCGGCCGCCGCCGCGGTGAGCAGGACGGCTGCCAGAGTCACCGCGGCTCCGCGCAGGCGCAGGACGCCCGGCCGGGCGAGCAGCCGGCCGGCTACGAGGACGGCGACGCCCGCCGCCGCGAGGACCGGGACCTCGTGCCCCGCCTCCAGACGCAGGAGCGCCGCTGTGACGGCCCAGGCCGAGACGGCGGGCAGCAGGAGCCGGAAGTCGGCGCCCGAGGAGCGGGCGTGCGGGACCGGGGTGGTGGGAGCGGACACGTCGGTACCTCCCTTCGGAGCGAGGGGAACGGGCGGAACGGGACGGGGAAGCGTCAGAGGGTGAGCAGCGGACGGAGTTCCGCGTACGTGCGGGCGCCGATGCCGCTGACCTGCCGGAGCTGGTCGAGGGAGCGGAAGGAGCCGTGGGAGGTTCGGTAGGCGAGGATGCGCTGGGCGAGGGTCGGGCCGACGCCGGGGAGGGTGTCGAGCTGTTCGAGGGTGGCTCGGTTGAGGCTGACGGGTGGTCGGGGCGCGGCGGGCGGCGGAGGTCCGTTTCCGGTCCCGGTGGCCGGGGCGGCGGGGGCCGCGGCCTGCTCGCCGACCATCAGCTGCTCACCGTCCGTCAGGACGCGGGCCAGGTTGAGGTTCCTGGTGTCCGTCTCCGGCAGTACCCCGCCCGCGGCCCGCAGGGCGTCGGCCACCCGAGAGCCGCCGGGCAGGGTGTGCAGGCCGGGAAGGTGGACCCGCCCGCCGATGTCGACCACGACGGCCGCACCGGCGCCGGGCCCGACGCCGCTCCCTGTCCCGTCCCCGATACCGGGCACGACGGTGCCGACCTCGGACGGACCGGTCCCAGGCACCGTGTCGCCCGGGGCCTGCGCGGGTGCCCCCGCCAGCGCCGAGGCGGCCGCCAGCGCGGGTACGGCGACGGTCTCCGGTCTGGCCAGCCAGAAGTGCTGCACCGCGTAGCCCACGGCGAACAGCAGCAGGATGACCAGTCCGGCCACCGCACGCCGGTCGAGCGCCATCGCCGGGGCGAACGGAGCGAACGGACCGCCCTTCGGACGCACTCCGGTGTCCGGTGGATCCGCCCCGACGCCCGGATCCGCCGCATCCGCGCCCGGCAGCGGCGGTGCCGGGCCAGCCGGCGGCCCCGTCGCCGGCCGCTCCCCCGCCGTGAACGCTGCCGTACCCGCGGCCGCCCCCGGGGCTTGTGCCGGTGCCAGTGCCGGTGCCGGTGTCGGTGTCGGTGTCGAGGAACCGCCAGGGACTCCCACCGGCTCGTCGCCCGTCGGGAGCAGCGCGGCCATCCGCAGCCGCACCGTCTCGTTGATCGCTTGGCGCTTCGCCGCGCCCAGGCCCATCGTCGTCATGCCGAGGACGGTAGGAGTCCTCCGGCGAACGCGTGGAAATTACCGAAAGCCTGTGGATAACCCGGGGGTTGTGGACAACAAAGGTCACTCACACGAGTGGGCGTAGATCCCGGATGTTGACCACACAACCTACGAGACACCCCTTCGACCCCCGCCCAACCCCCAACCCCCGGCCCCGCTCCGGCCCCCTCAGCGCGGCGCGACCACCACCGCGAGCAGCCCCGGCCCGACGTGCGCGCCGATCACCGCCCCCACCTCGCCGACGTACAGCTCCCGCAGCCCCGGCACCCGTGCCCGCAACCGCTCCGCGAGCGGCTCGGCCCGGTCCTCGGCCGCCAGGTGGTGCACGGTGATGTCGACCTCCCGCTCCCCCGACCGCTCGACCGCGATCTCCTCCAGCCGCGCGATCGCCCGCGACGCCGTCCGCACCTTCTCCAGCGGCTCGATCCGTCCACCGTCCAGGTGCAGCAGCGGCTTGACCGCCAGCGCGGACCCGAGCAGCGCCCGCGCCGCCCCGATCCGCCCACCCCGGCGCAGGTGTTCCAGGGTGTCGACGTAGAAGAACCCGCTGGTCGTCGCCGCCCGCCGGGTCGCCGCCTCAGCCGCCTCCGCGAGTCCCTGCCCGGCCGCGATCGACTCGGCGGCCGCCAGCACCGCGTACCCGAGCGCCATCCCGACCAGTCGGCTGTCCACCACCCGCACCGGTACGGGCGCCTCGGCGGCCGCCAGCCGGGCGGCCTCGACGGTGCCGGAGAGCTCGCCGGAGATGTGCACCGAGACGATCCCCTTCGCCCCGGCTTCGGCGGCCGCCCGGTAGGTGGCCGCGAAGGTCTCCGGGTTCGGCCGGGAGGTGGTCACCCGCTGCTTGCCGCGCAGCGCCTCGGCGACGTCCTTCGGGGAGATCTCGACGCCCTCGCTCAGGACCGAGTCACCGACCGCGACGCTCAGCGGGACGACCGTGATCCCGTACCGGTCGAGGGCCTCCTGCGGCAGATAGGCCGTGGAATCGGTGACGAGCGCGAGGTCGGAGGGCATGAGGCGGAGGTTACTCCCCGTCCGTGCGCGAGGACAGCGCCCGCCGGCGGACGACCGCGCCTCGGCCCCGAGGCGCCCGCGAGGCGCCCGGGAGGTACCCGCGACGTCCCCGCGAGGCGCCGCCCTGTGTGCCCCCGCCCAGGGCCGGCCCCGGACGATCAGCCCGCCGAGGACCCCGTCGACGGCTTCCGCAGCCGCTGCGCCAGCTTGGCCAGCGGATCGGCGAGCCCCAGCAGCTCCTCCGCGCTCGGCCGCCCCTTCCCGTCCGTCAGTCGGGCCCGGGCCGCACCCCCGCCGGCACCGGAGCGGGACCCGGAACCCGCGCCGGACCCCGAGGATCCAACGGAACCGCCGGCCCCCGCCGCCCCGGTCCCCGACCCGTCCCAGTGCCGCAGCGCCCCCGCCTCGCTCTCGCACTCCTGGCTGAGCCGGCTCAGCTCGTCGTCCGCGAACCGGTGCATCCGGTCCTGCGCGGCCCAGCGCATGGTCTCAGCGGCGTGCGTGATCCGCTCCGCCCGCTCGCGCAGTTCGGGGAGCTTGGCGGCGATCCGCGCGGTGTCCGGCTCGCGTTCGAGCACCCGGAGCTCGCCGTCGAGTTCCGCCGCGTGGGCGTCGAGCCGGGTGAGCAGGGCGAGCGATTCGCCGAGCTGGCCGTCCTGCGCGAGGCCGCCCTCCAGCACCTGTCGGGTGCCGTCGAGGGAGGTCCGCAGGCCGAGCCGGACGGTGGCGATCTGCGCGGGCGGGCCGATCTTGGTGTACGTCTTCGCCTTGAGGGTGGCGGTCTCGACGGCGCGCCGGGCGTTGGCCTCGTACTTCTCGATCTTCGCGCCGACGGCCTTGGCGGCCTTGACCGTGCCGATCACCATCAGGGCGACCACCGTGATCCCGACAAGCAGGACCAGGCCGATCATCACGCCGAACACGTCCATCGCGCGCCACCTTCCGCCACCGTTTCGGGCCCCACCGAGCCCAACGCGGGCCGCATCGCCGAGGGTTCCACGGTAGCCCCCGTCCCCTCCCGAGGGGGCTCCGAACGGTCCGGAAGGCCGGAGATCAGGGACAGATCCGGGATCTCCCCGAGGGCCCGAGCCCGCCCCACCCCATCCCGCCCCACCTCCCCACGGAGCAGCGCACCAAAAGCACCGGGCGGGCGCCCCGAAGGACGCCCGCCCGATCGATCGGCCTCGGATCCAGCCCGGAATCCGGTTCCGAATCAGCCCGTGACGATGTTCACCAGCTTCGGGGCGCGCGCGATCACCTTGCGCACCTCCGCGCCGCCGATCGCCGCGACGACCGCCGGGTCCGCCAGCGCCAGCGCCTCCAGCTCGGCGTCGGAGATGCCCGGCGCGACCTCCAGCCGGGCCTTCACCTTGCCCTTGATCTGCACCACGCAGGTCACCGACTCGTCCACCACGTACGCCGGATCGGCGACCGGGTAGTCGGTGTGCGCCAGCGACTCGCCGTGGCCCAGGCGGCGCCACAGCTCCTCGGCGACGTGCGGGGCCAGCGGGGCGACCATCAGTACCAGCTGCTCGGCCACGACCCGCGGCGTCGAGCCGCGCTTGACCAGGAAGTTGTTCAGCTCGATCGCCTTGGCGACGGCCGTGTTGAAGCGCAGCCCTGCCATGTCGCCGCGGATGCCGTCGATCGCCTTGTGCAGGGCGCGCAGCGTCGCGTCGTCGGGCGTCTCCTCGGTGACGACCAGTTCGCCGGTGGTCTCCGAGACGACGTTGCGCCACAGGCGCTGCAGGAAGCGGTAGGAGCCGACGACGGCGCGGGTGTCCCAGGGGCGGGAGACGTCCAGCGGGCCCATCGACATCTCGTACAGGCGCAGGGTGTCGGCGCCGTACTCGTCGGCGATGTCGTCGGGCGCGACGGCGTTCTTCAGGGACTTGCCCATCTTCCCGGCCTCGCGCTTGACCGGCTCGCCCTGCCAGAAGTACTGGCCGCCGCGCTCCTCGACCTCGGCGGCGGGCACCGGGAAGCCGCGCTCGTCGCGGTAGACGTCGGCGGTGATCATGCCCTGGTTGAACAGCTTGTGGAACGGCTCGACGGAGGAGACGTGGCCCAGGTCGTGCAGCACCTTGTGCCAGAAGCGCGCGTACAGCAGGTGCAGCACGGCGTGCTCGGCGCCGCCGACGTACAGGTCGGCGCCACCGGCCGGCTTGGTGTCCGTCGGGCCCAGCCAGTACCGCTCGTTGGCGGGGTCGACGACGGCGGCGGAGTTGGCCGGGTCGACGTAGCGCAGCTCGTACCAGCAGGAACCGGCCCAGTTGGGCATGGTGTTGGTCTCGCGGCGGTA
The DNA here is from genome assembly GCF_014656195.1 of Kitasatospora xanthocidica. Classification (GTDB taxonomy): domain Bacteria; phylum Actinomycetota; class Actinomycetes; order Streptomycetales; family Streptomycetaceae; genus Kitasatospora; species Kitasatospora xanthocidica. Next base: position 7,197 of record NZ_BNBY01000028.1, read on the forward strand.
CTTCTTCGGCCCGTCGCCCAGGTCCAGCTCGACGTCGACCCAGGCCTCGTTGCGCGACAGCGGGGTCTCGGGCGAGGAGTCGGCGTCGAACGGGTCGTAGGTGCGCGGCGAGTAGTCGTCGACCTCGGGGACCTCGACGGGCAGCATCGACTCGGGCAGGGCGTGCATGACGCCGTCCTCGTCGTAGACGATCGGGAAGGGCTCGCCCCAGTACCGCTGACGGCTGAACAGCCAGTCGCGCAGGCGGTAGTTGACGGTGCCCTCGCCGATGCCGCGCTCGGCCAGCCAGGCGGTGGCGCGGGCCTTGGCGTCGACGACGCTCAGCCCGTTCAGCGACAGGTCGCCTTCCTCCCGGGCGGACCCGGCGGACCGGGCGGAGTTGACGATGACGGAGTCGTAGGTGTCGAACGCGTCGTCCCACTGCGCGGTGTCCTCGCCGCGGCCGTCGGTCGGCTCGACGACGCAGCGCATCGGCAGGGCGAAGGCGCGGGCGAAGGCGAAGTCGCGGTGGTCGTGGGCGGGGACGGCCATGATGGCGCCGGTGCCGTAGCCCATCAGCACGTAGTCGGCGATGAACACCGGGACGGGGGCGCCGCTGACCGGGTTGACGGCGTAGGCGCCGGTGAAGACACCGGTCTTGACCTTGGCCTCGACCTGGCGCTCGACGTCCGACTTGGCGGCGGCCGCGGCCCGGTAGGCGGCGACGGCCTCGGCGGGGGTGGCGGCGCCGCCGGTCCACTCGGCGGGCACGTCCTGCGGCCAGGCGGCGGGGACGACGGCGTCGACCAGGCCGTGCTCGGGGGCCAGCACCATGTAGGTGGCGCCGAACAGGGTGTCGGGGCGGGTGGTGAAGACGGTGATCTTCTCGTCGGTGCCGACGGCGAAGTCGACCCGGGCGCCTTCGGAGCGTCCGATCCAGTTGCGCTGCTGCAGCTTGATGGCCTCGGGCCAGTCCAGCAGGTCCAGGTCCTCGATCAGCCGGTCGGAGTACGCGGTGATGCGCATCATCCACTGGCGCAGGTTGGACTTGAACACCGGGAAGTTGCCGCGCTCGGAGCGGCCGTCCGCGGTGACCTCCTCGTTGGCCAGTACGGTGCCCAGGCCCGGGCACCAGTTGACCGGCACCTCCTTGGCGTACGCCAGGCGGTACTCGCCCAGGACCTGGTCGCGCTCGGCGGCGGACAGCGCCGCCCAGGCCTGACCGCCCGGCACCTCGCGCTCACCGGACTCGAACTGGGCGACCAGTTCGGCGATCGGACGGGCCTTGCGGGCGGTCTCGTCGTACCAGGAGTTGAAGATCTGCAGGAAGATCCACTGGGTCCAGCGGTAGTAGTCCGGGTCGATCGTGGAGATCGAGCGGCGCGGGTCGTGGCCCAGGCCCAGCCGGCGCAGCTGCTGGCGCATGTTGGCGATGTTGGCCTCGGTGGAGACCCGCGGGTGGGTGCCGGTCTGCACCGCGTACTGCTCGGCGGGCAGGCCGAAGGCGTCGTAGCCCAGCGTGTGCAGCACGTTGTGGCCGGTCATCCGCTGGTAGCGGGCGAAGACGTCGGTGGCGATGTAGCCCAGCGGGTGGCCGACGTGCAGGCCCGCACCCGAGGGGTACGGGAACATGTCCATGATGAAGCTGTGCGGCTTCGCGGCGACGTCACCGGCGGACGGGTCGGCCAGCGCACCGGTGGGGTTGGGGGCGTGGAAGGTGCCCTCCTTCTCCCAGAGGTCCTGCCAGCGGGACTCGATCTCGGCCGCCAGCGCGGCGCTGTACCGGAACGGCTCGGTCGCGATCTCGGCCGCGCCGGACGCAGGGGTCGTCTCGCTCATGGTCCTTCAAGCTCCATCGGTGTCGGTTGGCGAACCGCGCAGGCGGCCGGCGCGTGGGCCCGGCCCGGGACGGGATCGGGGGCGGAAAACAAAAAAGCCCCTCGCAGGAGGGGACGCCACGCCGACTCCGGCACCGCCCGAGGGCTCAGCCGGTCCTGGTCAGCGCGGCCGGCTAAGGAGCAGGCGCACGGTTCGCATGGGCTCAGGGTACCGCAAGCGGCCCGGCCCGCCGCTGGGTATACCGCCGGGGCCGCGCACGAGCGGGGCCTCTCCCCCACGCCCCCTCCCCCACGCCCCGCACCCCGGCGCCACCACGCCCCCGCCTCAGCGCGCCGCCGTCCGCCCCGCCGCGTCGAAGTCCCGCAGCGCCTTCGCCAGCCGCTCCGACTGCATCCCCGCGGCGAGCGAGCGCGCCAGCGCCGCGGTGCGGGCGGCCTCCCGCTGGTCGCCGAGCCGCCGGTGGGTCTCGGCGAGGCGCACCATCAGCAGCGCCTTGGAGCGTGCCCGCCCGGGTCCGAGCCCCGCGACCGCCTCGGCGAGCGGGGCCTTGGCGAGCCGGGCCCGGCCGAGTGCCAGCCGCCCCTCCCCGACCATGCCGGCGAGGGAGGCGCGGGCCTCCTCGGTGCCGGGCACGCCGTCCAGTTCGGCGAAGGCCCGGGCGGCGGCGGCCTCGGCCCGGTCCGGCTCGCCACGGCGGCCGTAGGCGCGGGCGAGCCGGCCGAGCTGGCGGGCCCGGCCGGTGGGGCCGAGGGCCGCGCCGTGGGCCTCCAGGGCGCCCTCCAGGGCGGAGACGGCGTCCAGGCCGCGCCCGCCGGGGCCCTGGGTGGCGAGCACCACCAGTGCGCCGAGCACGGCGACGCCGAGCCGGGGGTCGCCGCTGACGTGGGCGGCGCGCAGCGCGGCGACGAAGGCGCGTTGCGCGGCCGCGTCGTGGCCGAGGTCGTACGCGGCCCAGCCGGCCAGTCGGGCGAGCCTGCTGGCGGTGCCGTACAGCTCGCGTCCCAGCCGTTCGTCGTAGGCGCCGAGTTCCAGCAGCTTGGCGAGCATGGCGAGTTCAGCCCTGGTGGGGCCGAGGACGAGGCCGCCGCCGCAGGACCGTTCGAGTCGCTGTTTGCTGCGGTAGGACAGGCCGAGTTCGCCGACCAGCGCGGCTTCCACGCGCAGCGCGCCCTCGCCGCCGCCGACGGGCGGGGGCGGGGAGGTGAACCGGGCGGCGGCCTGGTCGAGGTCGGCGTTGCGGAAGAGGTCGGTGAGGCGGACCGGACCGGCGTCGGTGGCGGCCTCGCGCAGCGCGGTCTGGGCGGTGTCGGCGGTCCACGGGTCGGTGAGCAGCCGGGGCGAGAGGATCTTGGCGCCGCGGTGGCCGCCCATCCGGCCCCAGAGCTGCTCGTAGGTGACGGCGATGCCGAGGGTGCGGCTGAGCACTTCGCAGACCGCCTGGTCGTGCGGGCTGCGCGGCACCATGCCGCGGTCGCGCCACTTGTAGGGGGCGGTGGAGCTGATGGCGAGGCCCGGCGGCAGGGCGAGGCTCACCTCGCGGGCGAGCCGTTCCGGACTCCATCCGAGCTGGTGGAGTATCCGGGCCAGTTCCTCGTTCCGCCTTCGCTCCAGATCGGCCATGGCACGACGGTAGCGGGATTCCCGGCCGTCCCGCGGGTGGCACGGTCGAAACGGCGAAGAGCCGCCTCCCGTTTCGGGAGGCGGCTCTCGACTGCTGTGGAGCTACGGGGAATTGAACCCCGGACCTCTTGCATGCCATGCAAGCGCTCTACCAACTGAGCTACAGCCCCTTGACCTGCTTCGTCGCCTTGGTCTTTCGGCCGTTTCCGTCCGGTTTCCCTTGGCGACATCGACTACTTTACACGGTCCGGGGCGTGCTCCAGAAATCCGTTTCCCGGAGCCCGCCCCACCCCCTCCCCGAAGTCCCCCGGCGCCCAGCGCCCAAGCCCCCGCCCCGGCCCCCGAGCCCCCAGGCACGCCCCTCCTACCGCGCCGCCCGCCGCCCACGCGCCGCGAAGCCGGCGGTGAGGAGCACCACGACGGCGTTGACCAGCAGCGTGGTCCACAGCGCGTGCCCGGACTCGGCGGCCGGCGCCGGCAGGTCGACCTGCCCGAGGAACACCGAGCCGAGCACCGCGACGCCGAGCACCTGCCCGAGCTGGATGACCGTCACCATCACCCCGCTGGCGTCGGCCGCGTCCTCGGGCGCCACCCCGGCGAGCGCCCGGGCGAACAGCGGCGCGTACGCGCAGCCGGCGACCAGGCCGAGCGCGGCCATCTCGGCCAGCGGCCCCGCCCCGATCCCGGCGCCGTCGCCGAGCAGGACGCCCAGCAGCAGGTAGCCGCCGGAGAGGAGCACCGCGGCGACCGTCGGCAGGGCGCCGTGCAGCCGGCCGGGCAGCCGGTGCCAGTGCATGCTGGACAGGCCGAAGCCGACGGCGACGGGCGCCGAGCAGAGCCCGGCCGCCAGGGCGGTGTGGCCGAGCCCGGCCTGCTGGTGCAGGGCGAAGGCGAACATGAACCCGGCGAAGGCCGCCATGATCGCGAACAGTCCGGCCGCCGCCGGCCGCAGTCCGGGGGCGCGCAGCACCCGTCCGGCGATCAGCGGCTGGCCGCCGGCGCGGGCGATCCGGCGCTCGACCACCACGAAGAGGGCGAACAGCAGCACGCTGCCCGCGATCATCGCCCAGCCCCAGGCGGGCCAGCCGAGCTCGTGGCCGAGGACGAGCGGCACCACCAGCAGGCCGAGCGCCGCGCCGAGCACCACCAGGCCGGGGACGTCGAAGCCGCGGGTGGCGTCGCCGGGCAGCCGGGGCAGCAGCCGGGCGCCGGCGGCGAGCAGCAGCACCCCGATCGGCACGTTGACCAGGAACACCGGCCGCCATCCGCTGCCGAACAGGTCGGCGCTGACCAGCACGCCGCCGAGCACCTGGCCGAGGGCCATGCCGCCGGCCAGGACGGCCGAGTAGAGGCCGAGCGCCCGGGTGCGGGCGGCGCCGGTGAAGGTGCGCTGCAGCAGGCTCATCACCTGCGGCACCATCAGCGCCGAGCCGGCGCCCTGGAGCAGCCGGAAGGCGATCAGCCAGCCGGTGGACGGGGCGAGGCCGCAGGCCAGCGAGGTGGCGGTGAAGGCGGCCAGGCCGAGCTGGAACATCCGGCTGTAGCCGTGGCGGGCGCCCAGCCGGGCCCCGGTGATGAGCAGCACGGCGTAGCTGATGGTGTAGCCGGCGATGACCAGCTGCAGGGCGGCACCGGAGGCGCCGAGGTCGGTACGGATGGTGGGGACCGCGACGTTGACGATGGAGACGTCGAGCACGGCCATGAACTGCCCGCACAGGACGAGCGCGAGGAGCAGCCCTGGCCGTACGGCCGGTGCTCCGGTGGTGCCGCCGACCGCGCCGGGCCGGATCTGGAGGTCCGTCATGGCAGCCAGCCTGCGGCCGTGCCGGTACTGGTGGTTAGAGCCTGCTGATCCTGGTACTGGCAGCACCTGTATCGCCCGCCGGTGCTGCGGCACGATGGTGGCCATGACCGTGCTGGAGGAACTCCCGACCGCGGCGGGCGGGCGCGACCGCCGCCGTACCGAGCTGGCCCGCTTCCTGAAGGCCTGCCGGGCGCGGGTCGCCCCCGAGGAGGTCGGGCTGCCGCCCGGGCTGCGCCGTCGGACGCCGGGGCTGCGGCGCGAGGAGGTGGCGCAGCTCGCCGGGGTCGGGGTCACCTGGTACACGTGGCTGGAGCAGGGGCGGCCGATCAACGCGAGCGAGCAGGTGCTGCTGGCGGTGGCCCGGGCGCTGCGGCTGGACGGCACCGAGCGCGAGCACCTGTTCGGGCTGGCCGGGATGTCCCCGTCGCCGCACGCGCAGCCGGCGCCGCCGGAGCTGAGCCCGTCGATCCAGGTGATCCTGGACTCCCTCGCCCCGCTGCCGGCGGCGGTCTCCAACACCCGTTTCGACGTGCTGAGCTACAACGGGCCGTACCGTTCGCTGTTCGGCACCGAGCGGATGCGCCCGGTCGGCGGGGTCGTCTTCAACAGCCTCTGGTGCATGCTGACCGCCCCGCCGTGCTGCAACCCGTGTGGGAACCGGGACGAGGCGCTGCCGCGGATGGTGGCGGTGCTGCGCTCGGCGTACGGCAAGCACGTGGGCGAGCCGGCCTGGGAGGAGCACGTGCAGCGGCTGTCGGCTCGCAGCGGGCTGTTCCGGGAGCTGTGGGCCCGCCAGGAGGTCGCGCCGCCGGAGACCTGGCTGCGGATCTTCCGGCACCCGCAGCTCGGGGTGCTGCGGGTGAACGCCACGTACCTGACGATCCCGGGGGTGCCGGAGTGCTACATCGTGGTGTACCTCCCGGCGGACCCGGAGGACCGGGAGCGGGTGGAACGGCTCGGCTCGCTGCCGCCGGGCGGCTGGACGCACGTCTGCGAGCAGTGACGGGCGCGCGAACGCCGGAAGGCCGCCACCCCTCGGGTGACGGCCTTCCGAACTGCTGTGGAGCTACGGGGAATTGAACCCCGGACCTCTTGCATGCCATGCAAGCGCTCTACCAACTGAGCTACAGCCCCGCGACACGGACGACCCTGGCTGACTGACCACGACCGCCGATGCGGAGTGGAGCTACGGGGAATTGAACCCCGGACCTCTTGCATGCCATGCAAGCGCTCTACCAACTGAGCTACAGCCCCGCACTCACCGGATCTCCCGCTTCCCTTCCGGGCCGCGTTCCTTCCCTGCGAACGAGGAAGACTCTAGCTGGTCAGGGCCGGAACTGCGAAATCCGCCCTCGTGAGGCCCCCGCCGGACCTCCGTCGAGGCCCCCACCGGGCCCCCGCGAGGAACCCTGCGGCCCCCCGCGGACCCGCGCCGGACGCCCGTGCCGAACCGCTGCCGCGCCACTACCGAACCGCTGCCGTACCGCTCAGGTGTCGTCGCCGATGACCGGCTGCGGGAGCGTGCCCGCGTTGTGCTCCAGCAGGCGCCAGCCGCGCGCCCCGTGGCCGAGCACCGACCAGCAGCAGTTGGACAGTCCGCCGAAGCGCTCCCACTGGGGCGGCTCCAGGTCCAGCAGGCGCCCGAGCATGGTGCGGATCGTCCCGCCGTGGCTGACCACGACCAGCGTGCCGTCCTCCGGCAGCTTGCCGACGGCCTCCAGCACCAGCGGCACCGAGCGGTCGGCGACCTCGGTGGCCAGCTCGCCACCGCCGCCGCGCCGCACCGGCTCGCCGGCCGCCCAGGCCGCGTACTCCTCGGGGAAGCGCTCGCGGATCTCGGCGTTGGTCAGGCCCTGCCAGGAGCCCGCGTAGGTCTCCCGCAGGCCCTCGTGGTGGGTCACGTCGAGCCCGGTGACCGCGGCGAGCTCGTCGGCGGTGCGCCGGGCGCGCTTGAGGTCCGAGGAGATCACCAGGTCGGGGCGGAGCCCGGAGAGCAGCCGGGCCGCCCGCTGGGCCTGAAGGACGCCCTGGCCGGTCAGCTCGATGTCCGTGGTGCCCTGGAACCGCGACTCGAGGTTCCAGGACGTCTGGCCGTGCCGCCAGAAGACGATGCGCGGGCCTCGCGCGCCGCGGCTCAGTGCAGGTCCTCGGGCTTGCCGAAGTCGTCGGCCGGGGCGAGGGCGTTGCCGGCCTCGTCGGTGTGCGCGTCGGGACGGTTGCGCGAGGCCAGGGCGTCCTCGGGCAGCGGCAGCTCGGGGCAGTCCTTCCAGAGCCGGTCGAGCGAGTAGAAGGAGCGCTCCTCGGAGTGCTGGACGTGCACGACGATGTCCAGGTAGTCGAGCAGGATCCAGCGGCCCTCGCGCTCGCCCTCGCGGCGCACCGGCTTGATGTCCAGCTGCTCGCGCAGCTGGTCCTCGATCTCCTCGGCGATCGAGCGGACCTGGCGGTCGTTGTTCGCGGAGGCGATCAGGAAGGCGTCGGTGATCGACAGCACCTCGCTGACGTCGAAGGCGATGATGTTGTGCGCGAGCTTGTCGGCCGCCGCCTGGGCGGCGACGTTGATGAGCTGCTGGCTGTGGTCGGTGACGGTCACGGTGATCTTCCGGCTCGGCTGCGTGGGGCGCGCCCCGGCAACTGGGCCGGGGTCGCCTTCCAGGATCTCACGCCGCCCGGGCGGGCCCGGAACCGTTTTCCGGGCCCCGCCCGTGCCCGCCCGGGCCGCCGCACCGCCCACGGCCCGGGCGACGGGGCCGGCCACCGGGGGCCGGGCCGCCGTCGCGCGGGTGTCCGTCGCCGTCCTACGGGTTCTTCGGTGCCTGGTAGTCCTTGCCGAGCACGACCAGCAGGTCCGCGTTCTGGGTGTCCCCGGTGACCTTCTTCAGCGCCGTGTCCGGCAGGCCGAGGCTGGTCGCCAGCGACTTCGCCGCGCCCTGTCGGGCGTCGTCGGTGTAGCGGATCTCACTGGTGGCCTGCGCGGCGGTCTTGGCCCCGCCGGGGATGAAGGTCAGGCCGGAGTTGACGATCTGGACCTGCGCGGCGGCGGCCGCGGCGTCGTTGCCGCTGGCGTCCTGCAGCGCGACCCGGGCGGGGGCGTTGCTGGCGGCCGCGGACTTCACGGTGCCGCCCAGCACGTCCTTGACCTGCTTGCCCGCGGTCGCCTCGTCCAGGCTGCCGTCCGGCTTGACGGTCAGCGCGGTGGTGCCGAAGTGGCCGCCCTTCGCCTGCTGGGCGAGCTGGACGAGCACCCCGGCGAGGGCGTCCTCGGGCAGTGAGGGGTCGAGGACCGCGTTCATCCGGTGCACGTCGTCCTTGGCGTCCTTGAACTCGGTCGGCATGGTGCGCACCACCGCGTCCATGACCTGCCCGAACCGGGCCAGCTGGGCGTCCCGGTTCTCGCCCGGGTTCTGCAGGGTGGCGTACGCGACCGCGGCCTTCCCGCTCAGCATGGTGTTCTTCCCGGCCGCGGACAGCAGCTTGCCGTCCGGCTTGCCGCCCTCGTGGGTCTCGGCGTTGGTGTCCACCCGGACCCCGCCGAGCTGGGAGACCAGCAGTTCCAGGTACGGGGTGTCCAGCCGCCAGGTGCCGGCCACCGGGGCGCCGAGCACGGTGGACAGGCCGTCCCGGGTCGCCGAGGCGCCGATGCTGTCCATGGCCTGGCCGATGGTGGTGACCGGCGGGTCGCCGGGGCCGGGCAGCCGCAGGTTGTCGGGCAGCAGCAGCACGGTGCCCTTCTTCCCGGAGGCGTCGTCGACCAGCAGCGCGCTGGACACCTTGCCCTGCAGGTCGCGCAGGTGGACGACGTTGACCTGGCGCCCGCCGGCCGCGGCGGCCGCGGTCGGCTTGTCGCCGGTGAACCACAGGTAGCCGCCGACACCGCCCGCCGTGAGCGCCACCACCACGCCCAGGCCGATCAGCCGGTTGCGCAGCTTGCGGCGGCGCTCGGCGCGCACCTCGCTGCGGGACTCGGCGAACTTCAGCCAGTCGATGACGTCCTCGGTCTCCTCCGCCTCCTCGTCGACGAAGGTGAACTCGCCCGTGGTGTAGCCGTCCTTGGGCGCCTTGCTCCCGGCCTTGCCGCCGCGGGCCCCGGCGACCTGCTCGGACGGCGACCGGTCCTTGGCCGGCGCCGGCGCCGCCTCCGCGGCGGGCCGGTTCGCCCGCGGGCGCGGCGGCACGGCGGCGGGGGCCACCGGCTCGACGGGCGCGGGCGCGGGCGCGGCGGCCTCGGGCGCCGCAGCCTCGGGCTGGTACGGCTGCTGGTAGTCCTGCTGCCCCTGGTAGCCCTGCTGCTGGTAGCCGTACGGGTCCTGGGTGTAGACGGGCTGCCCGTACTGGTCGTACTGCGGCTGCCCGTACGACTCGTACCCCTGCTGCTGCGGATACCCCTGGCCCTGACCGTTCTGCTGGTAGCCGTCGTAGCCCTGCTGCCCCTGGTAGCCCTGCTGCTGGTAGCCGTACGGGTCCTGGGTGTAGACGGGCTGCCCGTACTGGTCGTACTGCGGCTGCCCGTACGACTCGTACCCCTGCTGCTGCGAATACCCCTGGCTCTGGCCCTGACCCTGGCCCTGACCCTGGTACGGCTGCTGGTACTGCCCGGTGGACCAGTCCTCCGGCCGCTGCTGGCCGCCGCTGCGATCCGTCATGCGCCGCTCCTGGCTCAGGTCCCGCGCGGCGCGTACAGCGCCCGCTTGTCGATGTAGCGGACCACGCCGTCCGGGACGAGGTACCAGACCGGCTCGCCCTTGGCGACCCGGTTGCGGCAGTCCGTGGAGGAGATGGCCAGGGCCGGGACCTCCACCAGGGAGACCCCGCCCACCGGAAGCCCGGCGTCCGAGAGAGTGTGCCCCGGGCGGGTGCATCCGATGAAGTGGGCCAGCGAGAAGAGTTCGTCGGAGTCGCGCCAGGACAGGATCTGGGCGAGCGCGTCGGCGCCGGTGATGAAGAAGAGGTCGGCGTCCGGGTGCAGGGCGTGCAGGTCGCGCAGGGTGTCGACGGTGTAGGTCGGACCCTGGCGGTCGATGTCGATCCGGCTGACCGAGAACTGCGGGTTCTCGGCGGTGGCGATGACCGTCATCAGGTAGCGGTCCTCGGCCGGGGTGACGTGCCGGTCGCTCTTCTGCCACGGCTGACCGGTCGGGACGAAGATCACCTCGTCCAGGTGGAACGCGCTCGCGACCTCACTGGCGGCGACGAGGTGGCCGTGATGGATCGGGTCGAAGGTGCCGCCCATCACGCCGAGGCGCTTCTTCACCGGTTCCGGTCCGCCGGGATTCCCGGCCTGCTCTCCCATGCCGCCACACATTACGCGACACCCGTTACGGTGCGGGAACGGCCGGGTGGGGGTCCTCCGCAGACCCGGTGGGGGCGGCCCGCAGACCCGGTGACGGACCGGCGACGACCCCGGTTACGGACCGGCGACGACCCCCGGCCACGGCCCCACGGCAACCCCGGCCACGGCCCCACGGCAACCCCGGTTTCGGCCCCGGCGGCGACGGTCCACGCACCCGCCGGGGGGTGTCCGCGGATATGCGTGAGGGAGCGGCCGGCCGGTGGCCGGACGCTCCCCGAGCGGTCCGCGGAGCGGGCTCAGCGGTCCCGGTTGAAGCGGGTGGTGATGAAGAGCAGGAGCAGCAGGATCACCAGGGCGGCGCCACCCGTCAGAGCCGGGTTCAGGCTGTCGTGGTTGCCCCCCTCGCTCTCGGCGAGCAGGTTCAGAACAGGGAGTGCGGCGGCAGTGCTCATCGTCGGCGGGACCTTCTCGGCTCGGTGAACGGACCTGGGGGTTGTTCCGGGCCGGTGAGGGCCCACCCGTCATCGTACGGGGGGTCGCACCGCAACCGCTCGGCGGCCCACCGCCGCTGAAGGGGCGTGAGCCGGGGTGGCCCGGACCGGACCCGAGGGGCCCGCGAGGCCGGTCGCCACCGGGCCCCGGGGTCTAGTTTCCGCGGAAGGCGCGGGCCATCAGCCAGACCAGCAGGCCGACGCCCACGAAGGAGGCGACGATGATGATCCGCAGGAAGAGGCCCGGGCCGGCCTCGTCGGAGATGGGCGCGGCCAGGCTGACAAGCGCGTCGGTGGACATCTGGGGGCTCCTCGAACTGCTCGGTACCGCGGCCGGGTCCGGTCTCGGTGGTCCAGGGCAATCAGGGTAAACCGGCCTCACACCGGCACCCCTCACCGGCCCCTGTGGCGCGCCCCGCCCGCGCGTACGCTGGCGCCGGGGACGAGTACGCAACCACGGACGTTGCACAGACAGTCGTTGAAGGCGAAGACCAGCGGGGGGCCGGCCAGCGGGCCGCGGCCGCCGTCGACCAGGAGGTACTCAGACCATGACCGACACGACCGCGAAGACCCCGAGCCGTCGCCGCGAGCGCTTCCCCGGCATCTCCACCCGCGCCTGGGAGCACCCGGCGGACCGCTCGGCGCTGGTGGCCCTGCGCAAGCTGTCCGGCTTCGACGACATCCTGAAAAAGCTCGCCGGCCTGGTCTCCGAGCGCTCGATCCGGCTGATGTTCCTGGCCACCGCGGTGAAGACCTCCGAGCGGCAGTTCCCCGAGCTCCACACCATGGTGCGCGACGCCGCCTACGTGCTCGACCTGGAGCAGGTCCCGGACCTGTACGTGACCCAGGACCCGACGGTCAACGCGTTCACCATCGGCATCGACACCCCGATCATCGTGGTCACCAGCGGCCTGGTCGAGCTGCTCGACGAGGAGGAGCTGCGCTCGGTCATCGGCCACGAGGTCGGCCACGCGATGTCCGGCCACGCCGTCTACCGGACGATGCTGATGATCCTCACCAACATCGCCACCCGGATCGCCTGGGTGCCGCTCGGCAACCTGGCGATCATGGCGCTGGTCACCGCGCTCAAGGAGTGGTTCCGCAAGGCGGAGCTGTCCAGCGACCGGGCCGGCCTGCTCGCCGGGCAGGACCTCCAGGCATCCATGCGGGCCCTGATGAAGCTGGCCGGCGGGCACAACCTGGCCGAGATGAACGTCGACGCCTTCCTGGAGCAGGCCGAGGAGTACGAGAAGGCCGGCGACCTGCGCGACGGCGTGCTCAAGCTGCTCCAGGTGCTGCCGCAGACCCACCCCTTCGCGGTGACCCGGGTCGCCCAGCTGAAGAAGTGGGCGGAGAGCGACGAGTACCGCTCGATCCTGGCGGGCGCCTACCCGCGCCGCTCGGACGACCGGGACACCTCGGTCGGCGAGCAGTGGAAGGCCGCCGCCGACCACTACACGACCTCGGTGAAGGAGAGCAAGGACCCGCTGATGGGCCTGCTGCGGGACGTCGCCGGCGGCGCCGCGACCGTGGGCGGCAAGCTCCGCGACACCTTCACCGGCGCCACCAACCGCGGCGGCTCGAACGGGAACGGGAACGGAAACGGCTCGAACGGGTCCGACGACCGCAGCGGCAGCTGAACCCCGGCCGCCGAGCGCGGACACCGGGCGCGGGCTCCGGGCGCGCGGAGCACCGAACGCCGAACACCGCCGACGGCCGGTGACCCACCCGGGTCACCGGCCGTCCGGCCACCCAGCCATCCGAGTCGTCCGAGCCCCCTCAACCTCCGCCGGCGCGGCGGCCCCGGCCCTCAGCTCCCCGCCAGCACCCCGCACACCTGCCACCCGGGCCGGGCGTGGTTGCCGGGGTCGACCGCCGTCGGCGGCGCGACCACGGTGCCCTGCGCGGTGGCCAGCACCGGCTGCAGGAAGCCCGCCATCGAGGTGCCGCAGGGCTCCGGCCCGGCCTGCAGCACCGAGTCCACCAGCCGCAGCTGCGCCGAGGCCAGGTCGACCCGGTCGAACTGGAAGGTCAGCTGCCGCCGCACGGTCTCCAGGGTGACCGGCGCTCCGGCCGGGGCTCCGGCCGGCTTCAGCGCGTAGACGAAGGTGTGGTCGGTGGTGATCTGCAGCGTCCCGCTGTCCGCCTCGTCGATCCTCATCGCGCCGGCCACCTTGACGGTGTCCGAGGCCAGCGCGACCTGGGCCGGGTCGAAGCGGACCAGCCAGCCGGTCACCGCGTGGTGCCGGTCGTCCACCGGCTGGGTCACGCCCGCGTCGAACTCCGCCTGCTCACCGGGCGTGACGAAGGCCCGGACGTCCGCGGTGGCGCCCCGGACCAGGGCGGTCGGGGCCAGCGAGGAGGCGACCAGGTAGCGCTGGACGGTGTCGAGCGCCTTGGTCACCTCGACCCGGCCGAAGTGCTCGGTGGCCGCCCCGGTCGGGGTGTTCAGCCCGAGCGTGCCGTCCCCGTACCCGGGTGGCAGGGCGGCGAAGGGGTTCGCCGGGTCGGCGACCGGGCGGACGGCCGAAGCCGGGCTCAACGCGACCAGACTGACGGTCAGTTGGCTTCCTTCGGGCCGGGCCGGGATCCCCTTCGGCGAGCTGATCCCGAAGTACACCGCGGCCCCGAAGGCGAACAGGATGAGCAGCAGCAGGGCGAGCGCCTGGCGCGGGACGCTGCCCAGCGGGCCGAGCCGTACCCGCTGCCGGGTCGCCTTGCCGAAGGAGCCCGCCAGCCGCTCCCGGGCGGACAGCTCCTGGATCCGGGCAGCCCGGACGAACGATTCGTCGAACACGACGGACCGGAATTCGTCCTCGTTGCCGGAACCGCCCTCGGGCGGACCCTCAGGAGGCTCTCGCGGGTCACCCATAACACCAGGGTAGGCGGACACCCGCGCCGCCACGAGGGTCCTCGCACAGATTCCCGGGGACGCTCCGTGACCACCCGCCGGGGGCCCGCACCGCACCGCCGCCCGACCGCCCTCCGACTGCCACCCGACCGGCGGCACCCGGGGCAGCCGCAGCCGGTCCGGGGCCGGTCCGGGGCCGGTCCGGGCCGGTCTAGCCGGCGGGTGCGGTGACCACCAGCGGCGGCTCGGCCGGGACGGGACGCTGGTCCACCCCGGCGCTGCTGCTGCCGGACTCCGGTCTGCGCGACGTGCCCGAGGAGCCGCCCACGCCCTGGGAGATCGCCGCGACCGCCACCGCGACCAGGCTCACGCCCATGATCACGGCGAGCACCCAGGCCACCGGCCGGTGCCAGCGCTGCTGGGCCACGTACCGGCCGCGGGCGCGCACCGGGTCGTAGCCGCGCCGCCACCGGCGTCGGCCGGGTCGGTCGACCGCCCGGCCCGGTCCCGACCAGGGGTCGGGGTAGAGGTGGTCCGCGTCGAGTCCGGTCGGGTACGGGCGCAGCTCCAGCGGCAGCCCGTCACCGGCCGAGACGTCATAGCTCCAGCCCGGGCCCGCGCTGTCCGACTCGAACCGGGCCTCGGCGGCGGCGAGTTGCCGCTCCTTGGCGGTCGGCTCGTGCACGGCGGCGGACCGGACGAAGGCCTCATCGAAGACCACGGTGGCGAACTCGTCGTCCGCACCACCGTGGTCGGCGCCGTCGGGGTACGGCAAGCCCCCCACATCCTCAGCCACGGATTCAGCGTATTACCGGTCGGGCGTTTTGTCTGTGGCTCCCGGCAGTTGGTCCGTCACACGTGTGACGGACGGCCCGCGGCGACGGCTCAGCGGGCGTCCTGGGTGCCACCGACGGTCTGCGTCGCCTCGCCCCGCACGTGCCCGTCACCGGTGACGATGTACTTGGTGCTGGTCAGCTCCGGCAGGCCCATCGGGCCGCGGGCGTGCAGCTTCTGGGTGGAGATGCCGATCTCCGCGCCGAAGCCGAACTCGCCGCCGTCGGTGAACCGGGTGGAGGCGTTGACGGCCACCGTGGTCGAGTCGACCAGTTGGGTGAAGCGGCGGGCGGCGGCCTGCGAGGTGGTGACGATCGCCTCGGTGTGGCCGGAGGACCAGCGGCGGATGTGCGCGACGGCGGCCTCCAGCGAGGGCACCACGGCCGCGGCCAGGTCCAGCGAGAGGTACTCGGCGCCCCAGTCCTCGTCGGTCGCGGGCAGCACGGTGGCCGGGCCGCCCTCGGCGGCCTTGAGCACCGCCTCGTCGCCGTGCACGGTCACCCCGGCCCCGGCCAGGGCGGCCAGCGCGAGCGGCAGGAAGGCGTCCGCGACGTCCTGGTGGACCAGCAGCGTCTCGGCCGCGTTGCAGACGCTGACCCGCTGCGCCTTGGAGTTCAGCAGGATGCCGACGGCCATCGCGAGGTCGGTCTCGGCGTCCACGTACACGTGGCAGTTGCCGGTGCCGGTCTCGATCACCGGGACGGTCGAGCCCTCGACGACGGTGCGGATCAGCGAGGCGCCGCCGCGCGGGATCAGCACGTCGACGAGGCCGCGGGCGCGCATCAGCTCCTGCACGGACTCCCGGCTCTCCCCCGGCACCAGCTGGATCACGTCGGCGGGCAGCCCGGCCGCGACGACGGCGTCCCGCAGGACGGCGACCAGCGCGGTGTTGGAGCGGTAGGCCGAGGCCGAGCCGCGCAGCAGCACCGCGTTGCCGGACTTGAGGCAGAGCGCGGCGGCGTCGGCGGTGACGTTCGGGCGGGCCTCGTAGATGATCCCGACCACGCCGAGCGGCACCCGCACCTGCCGCACGTCCAGGCCGTTCGGCAGGGTGTAGCCGCGCACCACCTCGCCGACCGGGTCGGGCAGGCCGGCCACGTCGCGCACGTCGGAGGCGATCGCGGCGACCCGCTCGTCGGTCAGCGTCAGCCGGTCGATCACCGACTCGGCCGTCCCGGCCTCCCGGGCCCGGGCGACGTCCTCGGCGTTGGCCGCGACGATCTCGGCACTGCGGGCCACCAGCGCGTCCGCGATCGCCACCAGCGCGGCGTCCTTCGCCTTGCGCGGCAGCGGGGCGAGCGCGGCGGCGGCCTCCCGGGCTCGGCGCGCTACGGCGAGGACGGGGCTGTCGGCGGTGGCGAGGTCGCTGGTCATGCCGCCAAGGGTAGCGACTGCGCCCGCCCCGCCGATCCCCTATTTCGCCCGGTGAGACACCGTCCGGGCGCACGTCCGGGCGCACGTCCGGGCGCACCCCTCAGAACGACGCACCCCGCGCGGTACGGGTGCGCCCCGCCTCAGTACGGGTGCACCCCGCCCAGGTGCGGCGGCGGATCGCCGAAGCCCTCCGCCACCCGCTTGTGGTACGTCGCCCGGTCGACCACCTCCAGCCCGACGATCTCCCACGGCGGCAGCTTGGCGGTGACCTTGTGCTCGCCCCAGAGCCGCAGCGCTATGGCCGCCGCGTCGTGCAGGTCCCGGGCCTGTTCCCAGTACCGGATCTCGGCGTGGTCGGCCGCGTAGCGGGCGGTCAGGAAGAACGAGTGGTCGTGCGCCAGCCGTTCCAGTGAGGCGCGCAGCGCGGACAGCGGGGTGACCTGCCCGGCCACGCTCAGCACCACGTGCCACAGCCGTGCCTGCTCGGGCACGGTGGGCGGGTCCGCCGCGTCGGCGCGCTGGGGCCGTGGCCTGCGCGTCCCGCCCGGTCCCTGGGGCGGCGGACCGGCCGGCTCGGCGGGGCCGTCCCCGCGTCCGCCGTCGATGCTGGTCAGCCGCCGGCCCGCCGTCCCTCCGGTCAGCGCTGCCTCGCGCCTGCGTTCCACCGGCGGCCTCCTGTTCGGCGATCTCGTGTCGTCCCCACCGGCCCCGCCGGCCCTCGGCCGACCGGTCCGGCTGCGCCCCTCCTCGCCCGTGGCCGGGCCGCTCCGGGTACGGAGCGGCCCGCCGTCCGCGCTGCGCCGCTCGGCCGGCGGCCGGTGCCGGCCCCTGGGGCCTGTCTCTCGGGTCCTTGCCGGGCCCGCGACGCCAGGGCACGCACCTCGCCGCGTTGTCGTCGGTCGCCGATGCTCCGCATGGACTCCCTCCTCCGCCTTGCGATGCACGCACCCTGACGCCGCGGCCTGATCCGACGAAACCCAAGAGACAGGCCCCGGGTCGGTCAGCCGCGCAGAACGACCAGGTCGTCGCGGTGGACGACCTCGCGCTCGTACGCGGCGCCGAACTCCTGGGCCAGGTCGCGGGTGGACCGGCCGAGCAGGCGGGGCAACTCCCTCGCATCAAAGTTGACCAGTCCGCGAGCCACGATGTGGCCGTTTTCACCAAGAAGGTCCACCGGATCACCCGCGGCGAACTCCCCGTCGACCTTGGTGACCCCGGCCGGCAGCAGCGAGGCACCGCCGGAGACGACCGCGTCGACGGCGCCCGCGTCCAGGTGCAGGGCGCCGCGCGGGCTGCTGGCGTGGGCCAGCCAGAGCATCCGGTCGGAGGTGCGGGCGCCGGTGCGCAGGAAGAGGGTGCCGGTGGGGCGGCCGGCCAGCGCGTCGGCGGCGTGGCTGGCGGCGGTGAGCACCACGGGGATGCCGGCGCCGGTGGCGATCCGGGCCGCCTCGACCTTGGTGACCATGCCGCCGGTGCCGACCCCGGCCTTGCCGGCGCTGCCGATCTCGATGCCGTCGAGGTCGTGCGGGCCGCCGACCCGGGCGATCCGGCTGGTGCCGGGCCGGGAGGGGTCGCCGTCGTACAGGCCGTCGACGTCGGAGAGCAGCACCAGCAGGTCGGCCCGGACGAGGTGGGCGACCAGGGCGGCGAGCCGGTCGTTGTCGCCGAACTTGATTTCGGCGGTGGCGACGGTGTCGTTCTCGTTGACGACCGGCATCGCGCCCATCGCCAGCAGCTGGTCCAGGGTGCGGTAGGCGTTGCGGTAGTGGGCGCGGCGGCTGGCGTCCTCGGCGGTGAGCAGCACCTGGCCGACCCGGATGCCGTACCGGGCGAAGGAGGCGGTGTACCGGGCGACGAGCAGGCCCTGGCCGACGCTGGCGGCGGCCTGCTGGCGGGCCAGGTCCTTGGGCCGCTTGTCGAGGCCGAGCGGGGCGAGTCCGGCGGCGATGGCACCGGAGGAGACGAGGACGACCTCCGGGGCGTCGGGGCGGCTGCGCACCTTGGCGAGCGCGTCCACCAGGGCGTCGACGCGGTCGGCGTCCAGGCCGCCGGCCGCCGTGGTGAGTGAGGAGGAGCCGACCTTGACCACGATCCGCCGTGCGGTCAGCACCTCCTCCCGCAGAGAGTCCTGGCTCATCTCGCTGTACGCCCTTCCGGTGTGGTGCGGGTACGGCGGACCCTGGCCCGGCCGTCACCCCCGAAATCTACGCGATTCGCGCAGGTCCCCCGCGGTCGTTTCACCGGCTGGACCCGACCTGGTCACGGACGTGCCACAGCCCGTACGGCAATCCGGATGGCTGGTATGGTCCCTGACCGAAAGCCAGATCGGGGGACGGCTTCTTGCCCGCTGGACCCATTTCGTCTTCGACCCTTCCTGTCACGAGAGGGCGGCGCCGCACTGGGCAGGCCGGCAACGGTTCGCGGCCGCGCGCCCGGGAGAAAAGCGCATCATGCGTTCGTACACCACCAAGCTGACCGTCGCCGCCCTGGCGGCGGCCACCGCCCTGTCCCTCGCGGCCTGCGGCCCGGACAACGCGGACACCCCGGCCGGGACCGGTGGCGCCACCGGCGCCGCTCCCGCCCCGACCACCGGCGGCCCGGGCGCCACCGCGGGGGGCGCGGCCGGCGGTTCGACCGCCGCCCCGACGGGCGGGGCCACCGGGGGCGCGACGGGCGGCGCCGCCACGGGCGGGGCCACTGGAGGCACGGCCACCCCCGGTGCCACGGGCGGTGCCGGTACGGCCGGCGCCGCGGGCGGCGGTGCGGGCGGCGGCAAGCTGCCGCAGGCCGGCACCTCGGTGAAGTTCGGCCAGCCCGCCACCGTGGACTTCGCCGACAAGACCTTCAACGCCGCCGCCAAGCTGGAGATCACCGTCACCGGTGTCGTCCCGGGCTCCGTCAAGGACCTCCAGGACGCCAAGGCCTCCACCGCGGGTCTGGACGGCCGTGCGCTGTTCTACGTCAGCTGGACCATGAAGAACATGTCGGACGCGAAGCTGACCTTCGCCGCCCCGAACTCCAAGTTCAAGGTCTACGACGCCGCCGGCAACCTCGGGATGTTCGCCAACTCGGCCGCCAACCCGGTCGCCAAGTGCAACACCCCGAGCTTCTCGGGTGCCACCAAGGGCGTCGAGTTCAAGGGCTGCGACATCGTCAGCTTCCAGGCCGGCGCCACCCCGGTGATGGTCGGCTACGGCGACTCGACCGACATCAGCAAGGTCCAGGCCGCCTGGACCAAGTGATGCCCGGTCACCCCTGAGCACGACGAACGGCCCCCGCCACCTGTCGAGGTGGCGGGGGCCGTTCGTCACACCGGAGCTGTTCGCGTCAGCGGGCTCCGGATCCAGCGGACCCGGTCCGAGCGCGCTCAGTCCTCGTCGTCGTCGCCCTCGATGGCGGCCTGGCGGCCGCTGGACAGCGCCTCGAAGGCGAGGAACTCGGCCTCGGCCGCGTCCCGGCCCTTCTGCTTCTCGCGGCGGCGGTCGACCGCCGGGCGCTGGGTCTCCATCCGGTGGTCCTCACCGCGGCGGCCGAGCATCTCGGCGCCGGCGGCCATGGTCGGCTCCCAGTCGAAGACGACGGCGTTCTCGTCCGGGCCGATGATGACGGTGTCGCCCTCGTGCGCCCCGACCTTCCAGAGCTTCTCCTCGACACCGAGACGGGCCAGCCGGTCGGCGAGGTAGCCGACGGCCTCGTCGTTGGAGAAGTCGGTCTGGCGGACCCAGCGCTCCGGCTTGACGCCGCGGATGCGGAAGGCGCCGTCCTCCTCGGTGATGGTGAAGCCCTCGTCGTCGACGGCCTTGGGCCGCAGCACGATCCGGGTGGACTCCTCGGCCGGCTTGGCGGCGCGCGCCTCGCCGACGATCCCGGCCAGCGCGAAGCTCAGCTCGCGCAGGCCCTTGCGGGAGGCGGCGGAGACCTCGAACACCCGGTAGCCGCGCTCCTCCAGGGAGGCGCGGGTGAGGTCGGCGATGTCCTGGCCGTCCGGCACGTCGATCTTGTTGAGCGCGACCAGGCGCGGGCGGTCGTCCAGGCCGCCGTACTCGGAGAGCTCGGCCTCGATGGTCTCCAGGTCGGTCAGCGGGTCGCGGCCGGGCTCCAGGGTGGCGCAGTCCAGCACGTGCACCAGCACCGAACAGCGCTCGACGTGCCGCAGGAACTCCAGGCCCAGGCCACGGCCCTGGCTGGCGCCCGGGATCAGGCCGGGGACATCGGCGATGGTGTAGACGGTGTCGCCCGCGGTGACCACGCCCAGGTTGGGGATCAGGGTGGTGAACGGGTAGTCCGCGATCTTCGGCTTGGCGGCGGAGAGCACCGAGATCAGCGAGGACTTGCCGGCGCTCGGGTAGCCCACCAGGGCCACGTCGGCGACGGACTTGAGCTCCATCACGATGTCGCGGGCCTCGCCGGGCTCGCCGAGCAGCGCGAAGCCGGGCGCCTTGCGGCGGGCCGAGGCCAGCGCGGCGTTGCCGAGGCCGCCGCGGCCGCCCTGGGCGGCGACGAAGCTGGTGCCGTGCCCGACCAGGTCGGCCAGCACGTTGCCGGCGCGGTCCAGCACCACGGTGCCGTCCGGCACGATCAGGACGAGGTCGCCGCCGTCCGCGCCGGTGCGGTTGCCGCCGGCGCCGGGCTTGCCGTTGGTGGCCTTGCGCTTGGGCGAGTGGTGGTACTCGAGCAGGGTGGTGACCTGCGAGTCCACGGTGAGGATGACGCTGCCGCCCTCCCCACCGTTGCCGCCGTCCGGGCCGCCGAGCGGCTTGAACTTCTCGCGGTGCACGGAGGCGCAGCCGTGGCCCCCGTTACCCGCGGCGACGTGAAGTTCGACGCGGTCCACGAAGGTGGTCATGGGTGTGCCTCCAGTGCGCGAGAGTCTGCTTGCTACCTGCGTAAAGCGTGAAGGGTGGACCGGAGAATTCCGGCCCACCCCTCACTGTGAGTCGTCACACGACTCGGGAGTCCGCGGGGACTCAGGCCTCGACGGCCACGATGTTGACGACCTTGCGGCCACGACGGTTGCCGAACTGCACGGCACCGGCGGTCAGCGCGAACAGGGTGTCGTCGCCACCGCGACCGACGCCCGCACCCGGGTGGAAGTGGGTGCCACGCTGGCGGACGAGGATCTCGCCGGCCGAGACGACCTGGCCGCCGAAGCGCTTCACGCCGAGGCGCTGGGCGTTCGAGTCACGGCCGTTACGGGTAGAGCTTGCGCCCTTCTTGTGTGCCATATCTCGCTATCCCCTTACTTGCTGACCGAGTCGATGCTGGTGATGCGCACCGCGGTGTGCTGCTGGCGGTGGCCCTGACGGCGGCGGTAGCCGGTCTTGTTCTTGTAACGCAGGATGACGATCTTGTCACCCTTGGTCTGGTCGACCACCTCGGCGTGAGCCTTCACGCCGGCCAGGACCCACGGGTCGGAGGTGACAGCGTCACCGTCGACGACGAGGAGGGTCGAGAGCTCGACCGAGTCACCCGGCTTGGCCTCGATACGGTCGATCTCCAGCACGTCGCCCACGGCGACCTTGTGCTGGCGGCCGCCTGCGCGAACGATCGCGTACATGCGGTACCTGCTTTCCTTGCTCGGTCGGAACCCCCGACGCCAGCCACCTGGGTACGGACACAGGAGCCTCTTCCCTCACTCGCCGCGCGAACGCGGTGACCTCGGGAAGGTGATGTGCTCGGGAGCATGGCGTAGACACGCCAGTGGTCAAGAATACGGACCGGCCGCCCGGGGGGCAAACCGGCCCGCACGGCCCGGGGCGGAAGTGGCTCCCGCCCCGGGCGTGGGCACTACTCGGCCGTCGTATCACCCTCGGCGGCCGCGGCCTTCTTGGCCGCCGCGCTCGTCCGCTTGGTAGCGGTCTTGCGGGCGGTGGTCTTCTTGGCCGCCGTGGTCGTCTTCTTGGCGGCGGTCTTCTTCGCGGCGGTCTTGCGAGCGGCCCGCTTCTTCGGCGCCGGCGCCTCCTCTGCGGCGGGAGCCTCGGCGGCGGGAGCCTCGGCGGCCTCCGCGGCCGGGGTCTCGACGGCCACGGCCTCCGCGACCACGACGGGCTCACCCGGCGCCTCGGCGACGGCCTGGGCGGCGGCCTCCGCGACGGCCGGGGCAGCGGCCTCCAGGGCCGCCTCCAGCGCCGCCTCGGCCTTCGCCTGGAGCACCACGATCTCGGCGGTGCCCGGCGAACCGGCCGGAGCCGTCGCCTTACGCACCGCGCGGCGGCGCTGACGGCCCGCCGGAGCGGCCGGCGCGGGCTCCGCGACGGCCGGGGCCTCGACGACCGGAGCCTGCGCGACGGCCTCCACGACCTCCACGGCCTCGACGCCCGGGACCTCCAGAGCCAGCTGGCCCTCGATCTCCTCGCGCACCGGCTCGGCCGGCTCGACGACGGCCTCCACGGCCGCCGGCTCGGTCACGACGGCCACCGCGGCCTCGACGGCCTGCGGCTCCTCCTGGCCCGCGCCGCCCTTGCCCCGACGACGGCGCTTGCCGCCGACGGCCTCGCCCGCCGGGACGGACGGGGCGTGCACGTGGGCGCTCGGCTGCTCCATGTGGACGATGACACCGCGGCCGTTGCAGTGCACGCAGGCCTCGGAGAAGGACTCCAGCAGGCCCTGGCCGACCCGCTTGCGGGTCATCTGGACCAGGCCCAGCGAGGTGACCTCGGCCACCTGGTGCTTGGTCCGGTCCCGGCCCAGGCACTCCAGCAGACGGCGCAGCACCAGGTCGCGGTTGGACTCCAGCACCATGTCGATGAAGTCGATCACGATGATGCCGCCGAGGTCGCGCAGCCGCAGCTGGCGCACGATCTCCTCGGCCGCCTCGATGTTGTTGCGGGTGACCGTCTCCTCCAGGTTGCCGCCCTGGCCGACGAACTTCCCGGTGTTGACGTCGATGACGACCATCGCCTCGGTGCGGTCGATCACCAGCGAACCGCCGCTGGGCAGCCAGACCTTGCGGTCCAGCGCCTTCATCAGCTGCTCGTCGATCCGGTAGGTGGCGAACACGTCCACCTCGGAGGTCCACCGCTGGAGGCGCTCGGCGAGGTCCGGGGCCACGTTGGAGACGTACTCGTGGATGGTCTTCCACGCCTCGTCGCCGGAGACGATGACCTTGGTGAAGTCCTCGTTGAAGATGTCGCGGACGACCCGGACGGTCATGTCCGGCTCGCCGTACAGCAGCGCCGGGGCGTTGCCGGTGGCGGCCTTCTTGCGGATGTCCTCCCACTGCTGCTGCAGCCGCTGGACGTCGCGGGTCAGCTCCTCCTCGGAGGCGCCCTCGGCGGCGGTGCGCACGATGACGCCCGCGTCGTCCGGGACGATCTTCTTGAGGATCTGCTTCAGACGGGCGCGCTCGTTCTCGGGCAGCTTGCGCGAGATGCCGGTCATCGAGCCCTCGGGCACGTAGACCAGGTAGCGGCCGGGCAGCGAGATCTGGCTGGTCAGGCGGGCGCCCTTGTGGCCGATCGGGTCCTTGGAGACCTGCACCAGCACGGACTGGCCGGACTTCAGCACCGACTCGATCCGGCGCGGACCGCCGTGGCCCAGCGCACCGAAGTTGACCTCACCGGCGTACAGCACCGCGTTGCGGCCCTTGCCGATGTCGACGAAGGCGGCCTCCATCGACGGCAGCACGTTCTGGACCTTGCCCAGGTAGACGTTGCCGACGTACGAGGTGGCCTGCTCCTTGTTGACGTAGTGCTCGACCAGGACGCCGTCCTCGAGGACGCCGATCTGGGTCCGCAGGCCGTTCTGGCGCACCACCATGACGCGCTCGACCGACTCCCGGCGGGCCAGGAACTCGGCCTCGGTGATGATCGGCACCCGGCGGCGGCCCAGCTCGCGGCCCTCGCGGCGGCGCTGCTTCTTCGCCTCCAGACGGGTCGAGCCCTTGATGGACTGCACCTCGTCCGGGTCGAAGGACGGCTCGGTGGAGCGGCGGCGCGGCTCGCGCACCTTCACCACCGTGCGGACGCCGTCCTCGGTGGTCTCGGCGGTCTCGACGGCGCCGGCCTCACCGCTGCGGCGGCGACGGCGACGGCGACGGCGCGACGAGGACAGGCCGGCGGCCAGGTCGTCGTCGTCCTCGTCCTCGTCGAGGACGGCCGCGGCCGGCTCCTCGGCGACGGGCTGCTCGGTCTCGACGGCCTCAGCGGCGTCGAACTCCTCGGCCTCACCGCGACGGCGGCGACGGCCACCCCGGCGGCGACGGCGCGACGGACGGCCGTCCTCCCACTCGTCCTCGGCCTCCGGACCGGCGACGGGGGCCTCCACGACGGGCGCCTCGACGACGGGCACCTCGACCGGGGCCTCGACGACGACCGGCGCCTCGACGACCGGCTTGGCGGCGACGGGCTTGGCGGCGGCCGACCGGCCGGCGCCCTTGCGGCGGGTCGGCTCGACCCGGGTGCGGACCCGGCGGCGGCGGCCGACGCCGCTGTACTCGAACTCGTCGTCCTCGGTGGACTCGGCCTGCGCCGGGGCCTCGGCCTGCACCGGAGCCTGCGCCGGGGCCGGGGCGGCGACGGCGGGCTGCGCGGCCGCGGCCGGCGCGACGTAGGGGGCGGGCTCCTGGAAGACCGGGGCCTGGAAGACGGCGGTGGCCGGGCGGACGGCGCGGCGGCGCGTCCGGTGCGGCGGCTCGGCCTCGGCGACCGGAGCGGGGGCCGGAGCGGCGGCGGCCGGGGCGGCCTCCTCCTCGGGCTCCTCGGCGACGGCCGGCTCCTCGGCCTGCGGCTCCTCGGCGGCCGGCTCCTCGACCGGGGCCTCGACGACCGGCGCGGCCTCGACCACGCGACGGCGGCGGGGGCGACGGGCCGGAGCGGCGGGGGCCTCCTCGGCCGCCGGCTCGGCGACGGGGGCGGCGGCGGGCGCGGGGGTCTCGACGACCGTGGCCTCGACCACGGGCGCCTCGGCCTCGGCGGCGGGCGCACCGGCCGGAGCCTCGGCGCGCTTGCGGGCGCGGCGGGCCCGGGCGGGCTTCTCGGCCACCGGCTCGGCAGCCGGAGCGGCGATCGGCTCAGCGGGCTTCTCGGCGACGGGGGCGGCCTCGGCCGGCGCCGCCTCGGGCGTCCCGGCCGGGGCCTCGGCGCGCTTGCGGGTCCGGCGGGCCCGGACCGGCTTCTCGGCGGCCGGCTCGGCGGCCGGCTTCTCGGCAGCCGGGGCCGGAGCGGCCTCGGTCGTCGGCGCCTCGGCCGGCACCACGGTCTCGGCCGCCTCGACGGCCGCACCCTGGGGGGTGCCCGCCGGGCGGGAGACCGCGCGGCGACGACGGCGCGGCGGCGCGGCGGACGCGCCCTCACCGCCGGTCGCGGTGGTTTCGTTCGGTTCCGTGGCCGCGGTCTGCTGCGGATCGGTGTTATCGAGCATGCGGGTGGATCTCCCGTCAGGCCCCCGGGCTCCGCATCCGGGCACGGCACGGCACCTGCGGGTGGCCGGCATCTCGAGGATGCTCGGGCCGGACCCGTTCACGGTGCCGCCGTGCGGACGCGAGGCCGCACAGGGGCTCGTAGTCTCGCTCGGCGCCCCGCGCTCGGCGGGGTGTCGAAAGTCTTCTGGTCTGACCAGTCTTCTGAGGTTTTCCCAAGCTGCGCCGTCCCCCAACCCCGGGTGGCTCCCGGACGGGGCCCCGGGCCCACCGGCCGTCCTGGCCGGCAGGCCCCGGGTGACAGGCCTGTGCTGCGACGACGCTCGCTCCCCTGGGGAGCCGCGGGAACCCTGGAGGACCATCGGGTCCAGTGAGGCACTGGACCCGGCCTCCGCCCGCTAGGCGGGCGCGGTAGCGCGCGGCCCGGCGTCCGGCTCCGAGCCGGCCGGGGCCGCGGCGCGGTCGAGCGCCAGCGGGTCGGTCACCGTGCCGGTCCCCTCGTCGAGCGGCCCCTGCGCCAGCCTGGTCACCTCTGCGGGGACCGGCGGCGCCAGGTCGGCCGTCGCACGGAGACCGGACAATACGTCGTCGGGTCGTACGGCGGGTGTGGCGTGTCGTACTACCAGGCGCAGTATCGCACAGGGACGGCCGGTCCGAACATCGCGGTCCGTTCCGGCCTCCGTGTCCGCACCGCCGTCGACCTGGGGCGGGAGGACGTCGAGCGCCGCCACCGCGCCGCGCGCGTCGAATACCCGCACGCCGTTCTTGGTGACACGTTCGACCTCGACCCGCTCCTCGGCCAGGAAACGCGCCACGGCGCCGGCCGCCTCGTCCGGCTCCACGCCGTCGAGCCTGACCAGCCACTCGGAGGCCTCCAGGCGCTCCACGAAGTTCGGGGTGCGCACCTCGACCGCGTCGATCACGTCGAGGCCGTTCGGCAGCGACTCGTCCAGCTGCGCCCGCAACTGCTCCGGGTCACGGACGGCGGCCAGGCCGATCTCCAGGTACTCCGCCTCGCTGGCCACCCCGGTCGGGGCGGCGTTGGCGTAGGAGACCTTGGGGTGCGGGGTGAAGCCGGCCGAGTAGGCCATCGGAACGGCCGACCGGCGCAGGGCGCGCTCGAAGGCGCGCTGGAAGTCACGGTGGCTGGTGAAGCGGAGCCGGCCGCGCTTGGTGTAGCGGAGACGAATCCGCTGCACCGTCGGCGCGGGCGGCGGACCGTCGGGCGTACGGCGTGCCAGGGTCGCTCAGTCCTTAGTCAGTTGTCCCCGTCCGGCGCGGCGTCTTCCCGCCACTGCCCGGACTCTGTCACCTCAAAGGGTACGCGCCCCACCGCCCCGCTCGCTCCGCCCCTGGTCAGCCACGCCCCGGGCCCCGGCCGGAACCTTCCGACCGGGGCCCAGGGTGTGGGAACCGTCACTCGCCGACGACCACCGCCGACGCCCGCGGCTACTTGTTGACGACCGTCAGCGGCAGCATCTTCTTACCGGTGGGACCGATCTGGATGTGGGTGTCCATCTGCGGGCACACGCCGCAGTCGAAGCACGGCGTCCAGCGGCAGTCGTCGACCTCGACCTCCTCCAGCGCGTCCTGCCAGTCCTCCCAGAGCCAGTCCTTGTCGAGGCCGCTGTCCAGGTGGTCCCAGGGCAGCACCTCCTCGTAGGTGCGCTCGCGGGTGGTGTACCAGTCGACGTCGACGCCGGTGCCGGCCAGGCCCTTCTCGGCGCAGGCGATCCAGCGGTCGTACGAGAAGTACTCGCGCCAGCCGTCGAAGCGGCCGCCGTCCTCGTAGACGGCCCGGATGACCGCGCCGACCCGGCGGTCGCCGCGGGAGAGCAGGCCCTCGATGATGCCGGGCTTGCCGTCGTGGTAGCGGTAGCCGATGTTCTTGCCGT
This sequence comes from Kitasatospora xanthocidica, assembly GCF_014656195.1. GTDB lineage: Bacteria > Actinomycetota > Actinomycetes > Streptomycetales > Streptomycetaceae > Kitasatospora > Kitasatospora xanthocidica. Next base: position 34,532 of record NZ_BNBY01000028.1, read on the forward strand.
ACTTGCGGTCGCCGCGGATCGAGTCGCGCAGCTTGGCCAGCCGGGCGTCGGTGGCCTCGGCGGACAGCTGCGGGGCCCACTGGAACGGGGTGTGCGGCTTGGGCACGAACCCGCCGATGGAGACGGTGCAGCGGATGTCGTTCTGGCCGGTGACCTCGCGGCCCTTCTGGATGACGTTCTTCGCCATCTCGCCGATCTGGAGCACGTCCTCGTCGGTCTCGGTCGGCAGGCCGCACATGAAGTACAGCTTCACCTGGCGCCAGCCGTTGCCGTACGCGGTGGCGACGGTGCGGATCAGGTCCTCCTCCGACACCATCTTGTTGATCACCTTGCGCATGCGCTCGCTGCCGCCCTCGGGGGCGAAGGTGAGGCCCGAGCGGCGTCCGTTGCGGGACAGCTCGTTGGCGAGGTCGATGTTGAAGGCGTCGACGCGGGTGGACGGCAGCGACAGGCCGATCTTGTCCTCGGTGTAGCGGTCCGCCAGGCCCTTGGCGATGTCGCCGATCTCGGTGTGGTCGGCGCTGGACAGCGACAGCAGGCCGACCTCCTCGAAGCCGGTCGCCTTCAGCCCGCGTTCGACCATCTCGCCGATGCCGGTGATGCTTCGCTCCCGCACGGGGCGCGTGATCATGCCGGCCTGGCAGAAGCGGCAGCCGCGGGTGCAGCCGCGGAAGATCTCCACGGACATCCGCTCGTGCACGGTCTCCGCGAGCGGGACGAGCGGCTGCTTGGGGTAGGGCCACTCGTCCAGGTCCATCACGGTGTGCTTGGACACCCGCCACGGCACGCCGGGGGCGTTCGGCACGACGCGGCCGATCCGGCCGTCGGCCAGGTACTCCACGTCGTAGAACTTCGGCACGTAGAACCCGCCGGTGCGGGCCAGGCGCAGCAGCACCTCGTCGCGCCCGCCGGGGCGGCCCTCGGCCTTCCAGGCGCGGATGATCTCGGTCATGTCGAGGACGGCCTGCTCGCCGTCGCCGACGACCGCCGCGTCCAGGAAGTCCGCGATCGGCTCCGGGTTGAAGGCCGCGTGGCCGCCGGCGAGGACGATCGGGTCCTCGTCGGTGCGGTCCTTGGACTCCAGCGGGATGCCGGCCAGGTCGAGCGCGGTCAGCATGTTGGTGTAGCCGAGCTCGGTGGAGAACGAGAGGCCGAACACGTCGAAGGCCTTCACCGGGCGGTGGGCGTCGACGGTGAACTGCGGGACCTTGTGCTCGCGCATCAGCGCCTCGAGGTCCGGCCAGACGCTGTAGGTGCGCTCGGCCAGCACGCCCTCGCGCTCGTTCAGCACCTCGTAGAGGATCATGACGCCCTGGTTGGGGAGGCCGACCTCGTAGGCGTCGGGGTACATCAGTGCCCAACGGACGTCGCAGGCGTCCCAGTCCTTGACGGTCGAGTTGAGCTCGCCGCCGACGTACTGGATCGGCTTCTGGACGTGCGGGAGGAGGGCCTCCAGGCGTGGGAAGACCGATTCGACAGTCATGTACTAGGAACCCTTACGACGTGATTCGGTGCCGCGAGTCGGCACGGGAGGGGTGACCCTCAAGGGTAGCCCAATCCGGGGATCGGACCGTCTGCCCCCGGGCGCGGGCCCACCGCGCTCCGGCGCGACCCGACCGCTCGGTGCCCGCCCCGGTACGCGCAGTGCGCGCCCGCCGCCCGGCGCCGTCCGCCGTTGACACGCCCGGACGGCCCGTGCGGTACTGACAGGGCTCCGCCAAGGGCAGGGCCGCGCCAGGGCACGGCTCCGCCAAGGGCAGCTCCCCGCCAGGGGCACGGCTCCGCCTGGCCCATCTGGACCCCTTCCGGACAAGGGAGTTGGGTCGTACGCTCGGGCCCTCGCCGGAGTTCCCCCCGGCGCTGCCCCTCTCCCTCCCCCACGCCCGCACGGCCCCGTCCACCCTCACCAGGCCCGTCCCGTGTCCGCCCGGCCGCCGTCCCCGGCCCGCGGTGCCCGTCCCCCGCCCGCGCCCCGTGCCCGGCGGCGCACCCGCGCGCCGGCCGAGGGCGCCCGGCCGCCGGGCGGGCCGTACGACCGGCGCAAGGAGAACCATGACCGACACCGGTCGGCGGATCCGCCCCCTCCGGCCCCTCGACTCCCGTCCGGCCCGCTACCCCACGGCGGCCCAGGCCGAGTGCGCGGCCCGACGGCTCGCCCTGCGCCACCCGGACCGCTGCCGGCTGCGCGAGGTGGGCCGTTCCCGGGCCGGGCGCCCGCTGCTGCTGCTCTCCGTGGACCGCGGCCCGCGCGCCGTGCTGGTGGTCGGCGGCCCGCATCCGAACGAGCCGATCGGCACCGCCGGGGCGGTCCGGCTGGCCGAGCTGCTGCTGGAGCGCCCCGCCCGTCCGGGGCTGTCCTGGCACCTGCTGCTCTGCCTCGACCCGGACGGCGCCGCGCTGAACGCCGGCTGGCTGGACGGCCCGCTCACCATGGGCCGCCACTACGAGCACTTCTTCCGGCCCTCCTTCGAGGAGCAGCCGGAGCTGTTGCCCGCCCCCGGCGGCGGCCGCCCGCCGATGCCGGAGAGCCTGGCGCTGACCGGCCTGATCGACGAGCTGCGCCCGTTCCTGCAGTGCTCGCTGCACGGGGTGGACTTCGGCGGCGCCTTCGTGCAGCTCACCGGCCCGGTGCCCGGTCTGGCCGAGCGGTTCGCCCGCTCCGCCGAGCGGGCCGGCCTGCCGCTGGACGTGGACTCCTACGACGCGATCGGCTGGGCCAGCCCCGCCCCCGGCACGTATCTGATGCCGGCGCCCGGCAGCCGGGAGGCCTCCCGGGCGCTGCCGGACGAGCCGGAGCTGTCGACCTGGTCCTACGCCGCCCGGCAGGGGGCGGTCACGGCCGTGCTGGAGGTGCCGATGTGGGCGGTGGACGCGGTCGGCGACGGCCGCCCCCACCCGGCCGGGCCGCGGGCCCTCGCGGCCGCCGCCCGGGACCTCACCGCGCGCGCCGAGGAGCTGCGGGCGGTGCTCGCCCGGGTCCCCGCGCACGGCCACGAGGCGTACGGCCCGCTGGTGCGCACCGCCGAGTTCAGTCTGGCGGTGGCGCCGCGGGTGGCGCAGGAGTGGCTGGACCGCTGGAGCCCCGAGCCGCTCTCCTGTTCGCGGGTGACCACCGTCGGGCTGGTCGCGGCCCGGTTGCCGCTGCGGGTCGCTTCGGTGCTGCTGCGGCTGCTCGCGGACGCCCGCGGCCCTGGCGCGGAGGCCGCCCGGGAGCGCGCCCGGGGTGTCGTGGCCGACAGTCTGGACCGGCTGCGCAACCGCTTCGGCGCCCGCTGGGTGCCGGTGCAGGAGCAGTTGGCGCACCAGACCCGCGCCGTCCTCGCGGCCGCCGACTGCCTGCTCCAGTTGACCTGACGATACGTCAACTCCAATGGAGAGAAAGCGAAAGGGCCGGTCCGGGATTCCCCGGACCGGCCCCGCCGCGCACCCGCTCAGGCCGCTCAGGCCGCTCAGGCCGCTATCGGCCGCTGGCTGCGCACCGCCTGGAGCAGCCCGATCGCCAGCCAGTTCGCGAACATCGACGACCCGCCGTACGAGACGAACGGCAGCGGGATGCCGGCGACCGGCATGATGCCCAGGCACATCCCTATGTTCTCGAAGGCCTGGAAGGACAGCCAGGCGACGATCCCGGCCGCCACGATCGTGCCGTAGAGGTCGGTCGCCTGCCGGGCGATCCGGCAGGCCCGCCACAGCACCACGCCGACCAGCAGGATGATCGCCAGCGCTCCGACGAAGCCCAGTTCCTCGCCGGCGACGGTGAACACGAAGTCGGTCTGCTGCTCCGGCACGAACTGCCCGGTGGTCTGGGTCCCGTGGAACAGGCCCTTGCCGGTGAGTCCGCCCGAGCCGATCGCGATCCGGGCCTGCGCGGTGTTGTAGCCGACGCCGTTGGGGTCCAGCTGTGGGTTGGCGAAGGCCGCGAAGCGGTCGATCTGGTACTTGCTGAGCAGCCCGAACTTCCAGATCGCCACGCAGCCGGCGGCGCCCGCCATCAGCAGTCCGAGGACCCAGCGGTTGGCCGCGCCGGAGCCGAGCAGGATGCCCAGCACGATCGCGGCCATCACCATCACCGAGCCGGCGTCCGGCATCAGCATCACGACGGCCATCGGCAGGCCGGCCCAGACCAGGCCCCGGAACACGGCCCGGTGCGAGGGGAACTCCCGCTCCCCCGCGTCCACCTGGTCGGACAGCACGACCGCCATCGCCAGGACGATCGCCAGCTTCGCGAACTCGGCGGGCTGGATCGAGAAGCCGCCGCCGAGCTGGATCCACGAGTGCGCGCCGTTGATGGTCGAGCCCAGCGGGCTGAGCGTCGCCGCCAGCAGCACGATCACGCCGACGTACAGGAACGGCACCAGGGTGCGGAAACGCCGGCTCCCTATCGCTATCACGACGGAGCACAGCACCAGCCCGACCACGAAGTTGGTCAGGTGCCGGTACAGGAAGTACTGCGGGTCCCCGTGGGTGAGGGAGTCGCGCCCGCGGGTGGCCGACCAGACCAGCAGCGAGCTGCCCGCCGAGAGGGCGAGCGCGGCCAGCAGCAGTATCCAGTCCAGCCGCCAGAGCGGGGAGTCCTTGGCGAGGGTCTTGGGGACCCCTCTGCGCTGCGGGGCCAGCCGCAGCTGCCGGTAGGAGCCGTAGGAGGTCATGCCCGTCCCCTTCCCGGGCCGCGGCCGGGTTCGAGCGCGGCGTCGGCCGCGGTGTACGACGCCGGATGGTCGGTCGGCGGTGCCTCGTCGAGGAAGGCCGACGCGGGGGCCGGGGCCGCCTGCGCCGAGGCAGCCGGGGCGACCGGGGCACCAGCGACGCCCGCCGCCCCGCCGCCGGAGTACCCGACCGGCTTGATGATCGCCGTGCCGTCCGGGTTGAACTTCGGCAGCTCGGCCTGCGGGGCGGGCAGCAGCGCCTTGCCGTTGTCGATGTTGCCCTTGTCGTCCACGCCGTACAGCGCCTGGTAGATCCGGCGGATGGCGTCACCGGAGCCGCCGGAGCCGGTGCCGCCCTGGCTGATCGTCATGACGACCGCGTAGTCCTTGCTGTACGTGGTCAGCCAGGAGGTGGTCTGCTTGCCCTCGACCTCGGCGGTGCCGGTCTTGGCGTGCAGCGCGATCTTGTCCTGCGGCCAGCCGGCCTGGACGAACTTCCAGGCCGCGGTGCCGCTCTTGACGACGCCCTCGGTGGCCTGGTTGATGTAGCTCAGCAGCTTCTCGTCGCCGGGGAACTTGGCGTCCGCCTGCGGGGCGATCTCGCGGACGAGGTCCCCGCCCGGGCTTATCACCGCCTTGGCGATGGTCGGCCGGTAGAAGGTGCCGCCGTTGGCCAGCGCCGAGTAGATCCGGGCCATCTGGACCGGGGTGACGAGGGTGTCGCCCTGGCCGATCGCGAAGTTGACGGCGTCACCGGCGCGCATCTGGTAGCCGTCGACGCAGTTCTCCCGGGCGATCTGGTCCGAGAAGCTGGTGCCGCCCTTCTTCGCCTGGGCGCACCAGGCGTCCTTGTTGTTGTCGTAGAAGGACTGCTTCCACTGCCGGTCCGGCACCCGGCCGGTCACCTCGGACGGCAGGTCGATGCCGGTCTTGGCGCCGAGGCCGAACTCGTGGGCGGTCTTGAAGAACCAGTCGGCCGGCTCCTTCTTCGGCTTGATGCCGCCGTCCTTCAGCCACTGGTCGTTCGCCAGGCCGTAGAAGACGGTGTCGCAGGAGACCTCCAGCGCCTTCTCCAGCGTGATGGAGCCGAAGTTCTCGCTCTCGAAGTTCTTGAACTCGCGGCCGCCGATGGTCAGGCTCTTGGGGCACGGGTAGGTGCCGTCCAGGGAGTAGCCGGCCTGCACGGCGGCGGTGGTGGAGATGACCTTGAAGGTCGAGCCGGGGGCGGACTGACCCTGTATGGCCCGGTTGAGCAGCGGGAAGTTGGACTCCTTGCTGGTCAGCGACTGGTAGTCCTTGCCGCTGATGCCGCCCACCCAGAGGTTCGGGTCGTAGGTCGGGGCGCTGGCCATCGCGACGATCCGGCCGGTGTGCACGTCCATCACCACGGCGGCGCCGGAGTCGGCCTCGTAGTTGCGGTTGGTGACCTTGTCGAAGGTGTTCCGGGCGTCGTTCATGGCCTGGACGAGGTTGTCCTCGACCACCTTCTGCACCCGGGCGTCGATGCTGGTGACCAGGTTGTCGCCGGTCTTCGGGGAGACCGTGCCGGCGGTGCCGATCACCCGGCCGAGGTTGTCCACCTCCAGCTTGGTGATGCCGGCGGTGCCGCGCAGGTCGCGGTCGTACACCGATTCCAGGCCGGCCCGGCCGATCTGGTCGGCGGGCAGGTACCGGTCCAGGCCGCTCCTGTCGGCGGTCTTGCTGACCTCCTCGTCGGTGACCGGCGAGAGGTAGCCGAGCACCTGGGCGAGGTTGGCGCCCTCGGCGCCGGTGTAGCGGCGTACGGCGGTGGGCTGCGCGGTGACCCCGGGGAAGTCCTCGCGGCGCTCCATCATCTGCATCGCCTGCTGGGTGGTCGCGTCCTTGGTCACCGGGATCGGCTGGTAGGGCGAGCCGTTCCAGCAGGGCTGCGGGGTCTTGGCGTCGCAGAGCCGGACCTTCTCCTGGACGTCCTTGGCGGGCATCCCGAGCACCTCGGCGAGCCGGGCCAGGACCGCCTTGCCGCCGTCCTTCTGCTGCAGCAGCGAGGTGCGGCTGACGGAGACCACCAGGCGGGTCTCGTTGCCGGCCAGCACCCGCCCGGAGGCGTCCAGGATCTCGCCGCGGACGGCCGGTTCGACCACCTCGCGGATGTGGTTGCCGGTCGCCTTGGCCGTGTACTCCTTGGCGTTGCGGATCTGCAGGTACCACAGCCGCCCGCCGAGGGTGGCGAGCAGCGACAGCACCAGGATCTGCAGCACCACCAGACGGATCGTCACCCGCCGGGTGCGGCCGGTCTCGGGGATGTTGCTCACGTCTCGTGCGCTCCAGGGTGCGGGGAAGTCGGGAGGTCGGGGCCGGACCGGTTACGGGCGGCGGGCGAAGCCGGGCACGCGCCGCTTCCGGTAGCCCGGCCCGGAGGAGACCTCGCGGGTGGTGCGGTAGCGGGCCAGCGAGCCCAGGCCCAGGCCGGGGCCGCTCTCGTCGTCGTCGGCGGCGGCCACCGGGTCGCGCCCGAAGCGGCGGCCGAGCAGCATCACCAGCGGCACCACGAACGGCGCCAGCAGCAGGTCGTAGAGCAGGGCGCTGATCACCAGGCCGCCGAGGCCGACGTGCCGGGCCGCGGTGTCGCCGACCAGGGCGCCGACCGTGGCGTACAGCAGCGTGGAGGCGACCGCCGCGGCGCCCACCACCAGCAGCGCGCTGGCGACGGAGCGCTGGCGGCCGTGGTCGGGGCGCAGCAGTCCGGCGGCGTAGCCCATCAGGCAGAGCACCAGCGCGTAGCGGCCGATCGCGTGGTCGGAGGGCGGTGCGAGGTCGGCCAGCAGGCCGGCGGTGAAGCCGACCAGGCAGCCGCCGGTGGGCCCGTAGACCATGGCCAGGCCGACCACGACGAGCAGCAGTATGTCCGGGGTGGCTCCCGGGAGCTGGAGCCGGCCGAAGACGCTGACCTGGAGGATCAGGCCGAACAGCATCAGGACGGCGGAGACGGGGATGCGGGCGAGGCGCATGGCTCAGTTCCCCCCAGTGGGCTTGGCGGGCGGGGCGGCGGGCGCGGAGGCCGGGGCCTGGCCCGGGGCGGGCGCGGCGGGGGCCTGGCCCTGGCCCGCGGCGGGGGCCGGCGGCAGGACGGCGTCGCGGGGGTCGGCGCGCGGGGGCACGACCACGACGCCGACCAGGTCCAGCCGGGTGAACTGGACGAAGGGCTCGACCAGGACGGTCTTGGTCAGCTGGCCCGCGTTGGCCTGGACCTCGGTGACCTTGCCGACCGGGACGCCGGGCACGAACGGGCGGCCGCTCTGCGAGCCGAAGGTGACCAGCCGGTCGCCGGCCTTGACCTGGGCCTTGCCGTTGAGCAGGGAGACCTTCATCGGGCTGTCGCCGCCGCCGGAGGCGAAGCCGATCTCGCCGGTGCCCTCCAGCCGGGTGCCGGCCGAGAAGCCGGGGTCGGAGGCGAGCAGCACGGTGGCGGTGGTCGGGGCGACGGTGGTGATCCGGCCGACCAGGCCCTGGCCGTTGATCACGGTCATGTCGCGGGTGAGGCCGTCGTCGCCGCCGGCGTCGATGGTGATGGTCCAGGAGAAGCCCTGGGCCGGGCCGATCGCGATGACCTGGGCGGCCTTGACGGTGTAGCCGCCGGCGCCGGCGGTGCGCAGCAGGTCGTCCAGCTGCTTGGTGCGGCCGGCGGCCATGTCGGAGGAGGCGAGCTTCTGCCGCAGTTCGGTGTTCTCGCGGGCGAGCTGGTCGGTGCGGCCGCTGTTGGTCGCGGTGTCCCGGAAGGCCCGGACGGTGTCGGCGACGGGGTCGACGACGGTGGCGGCGCCGCGCTCGACCGGTCCGAGGACGGTGGCGGCCGCGTGCCGGGCGGGGCCGAGCGGGGAGTCCTCACCGCCCTTGATGTCCACGGTGATCAGCGCGAAGGCGACGGCCACCAGCAGGATGAGCAGCAGCCGGCTCTCTCGTGTGTCCCTCACGGTGCTGGTACTGCCCCTTCGTACCTGGCGGCCGCCCGGGGCTGTGGGGCCCGGGCGGCGGCCCGTCAGTCGAGTGTCGGATGTGCGGTGGTGCTGGCGCTGGTACTAACGGCGCGGCTGCGCGTCGAGTACCTGCTGGAGGGCCTCGAACTCCTCGACGCACTTGCCGGAGCCGAGTGCGACGGAGTCGAGCGGGTTCTCGGCGATGTGGATCGGCATGCCGGTCTCGCGGCGCAGCCGCTCGTCGAGGCCGCGCAGCAGGGCGCCGCCGCCGGTGAGGACGATGCCGCGGTCCATGACGTCGCCGGCCAGCTCGGGCGGGCACTGGTCGAGGGTGGTCTTGACCGCGTCGATGATCGAGTTGACCGGCTCGTCGATGGCCTCGCGGACCTCGGCGGCGGAGATGACCACGGTCTTGGGGAGGCCGCTGACGAGGTCGCGGCCGCGGATCTCGGCGTGCTCGTCCTTCTCGCCCTCCATGCCGAAGGCGCTGCCGATGCTCATCTTGATCTGTTCGGCGCTGCGCTCACCGAGGAGGAGCGAGTACTCCTTCTTGATGTGCTGGACGATCGCGTTGTCCAGTTCGTCGCCGGCCACCCGGATGGACTGGGCGGTGACGATGCCGCCGAGGGAGATCACGGCGACCTCGGTGGTGCCGCCGCCGATGTCGACGACCATGTTGCCGGTGGCCTCGTGGACGGGCAGGCCGGCGCCGATGGCGGCGGCCATCGGCTCCTCGATGATGTGCACCTGGCGGGCGCCGGCCTGCGAGGAGGCCTCGATGACGGCGCGGCGCTCGACGCCGGTGATGCCGGAGGGCACGCAGACGACGACGCGCGGGCGGGCCAGGTAGCGGCGGCGGTGGATCTTGAGGATGAAGTACCGCAGCATCCGCTCGGTGATCTCGAAGTCGGCGATCACGCCGTCCTTGAGGGGGCGGATGGCGACGATGTTGCCCGGGGTGCGGCCGATCATCTTCTTGGCCTCGGCGCCGACGGCGAGGATGCCGCCGGTGTTGGTGTTCACCGCGACCACCGACGGCTCGTTCAGGACGATGCCCTTGCCCCTGACGTACACCAGCGTGTTGGCAGTTCCGAGGTCGATCGCCAAGTCGCGGCCGATGAACGACAGGTTGCTCGCCATGGGGTGTAGGTGCCTTCCCGGGCTCGGAGTTCATGGGGGGTGGACGACTGCGTGCGCCCACGCTTGGGCGGAGACCAGCTGAGCTGCCTTACCGGGCCCTTGAGTCGCGTCCATCGTAGTCACGCCGTGCGGTACGGACGTCGACGTGGGGCATACCGTCCATTGTCCGGAGCGTGATCGCTTCTCCCAGGATTGGGACGCCGTGTCGGCCCCCCCAGTTCCCTATTTCCCGATAAGAATGCCCCGGCCGGGCCAATGGTCCCGACCGGGGCAGTCCCAAGGTCCTCCGGGCGTGTCGCCCGGGCCGGCTCAGGCGTGGGCCGGGAAGAAGATCTTGATCTCGCGCTCGGCGGACTCCGGGGAGTCGGAGGCGTGGATCAGGTTCTCGCGGGTGATCGTCGCGTAGTCGCCGCGGATGGTGCCGGCGCCGGCCTCCAGCGGGTTTGTGGCCCCGGCGAGCATGCGGATGCCCTTGACGACCTCCTCGCCCTCGACGATCAGCGCGATCGACGGGCCGGAGGTCATGAACTCCAGCAGCGGCTCGTAGAACGGGCGGCCGACGTGCTCCGCGTAGTGCTGCTCCAGCGTCGCCCGGTCGAAGGTGCGCAGCTCGACGGCGCCGAAGCGCCAGCCGGCCTTGCGCTCGATGCGGCTGATGATCTCGCCCGCCAGGCCGCGGCGGACGGCGTCGGGCTTGAGCAGGACGAGAGTGCGCTGGGACACGGTGCGTCTCCTGGGGATTCGGTTCGACGGACGGTCGGGTCGACGAGTGGGCCGACACGGCAGAGGTTACCTTGCGTACACGGCGTGTCGGTGCGCTGGTCCGGGCCCCCGGACCGCTACGGCCGGGCCTATGCGGCGGCGGCCTCGGCGGCGGCCTCGGCGGCGGCCGCGCGGGCGGCCTTGAACGCGTCCACCTTGCGGCCGTAGTGCACCGAGCACCACCAGAGGCCGGCGAAGACCACGCCGAGGCCGAACATCGTCGGCAGGACGAAGCCGGCGGCGATCAGGCCGATCTGCAGCGCCCAGCCGATCTGCACCGCGCCGGGCCGGTCGATCATGCCGCAGAGCGCGACGCACAGGGCCATCGCGATGCCGCTGACCGTCCAGATCTCCCCGGTGGAGACGTCGGTGAGCCGCATCGCGACCAGCGCCGCGAACATGATCAGCAACGCCTCGCCGATCAGCGTCGAGGAGCAGAGCGTCCTCATGTCACTTCCTCCCGAGCAGCAGGCGGGCCTCGCCCACCGTGATGACCGAACCGGTGACCAGCACCCCGGCGCCGCCGAGGTCGCCCTCCTCCTCGGCGAGGGTGACGGCCGCGGCGATGGCGTCGTCGAGCCTGGGCTCGACCTGCACGCGGTCCTCGCCGAAGACCTCGACCGCCAGGGCGGCGAGCGCGTCCACGTCCATCGCGCGGTGGGTGGAGTTCTGGGTGATGACGACCTCGGCCAGGATCGGCTCGAAGGCCTCCAGCACGCCGGCCACGTCCTTGTCCCCGGAGGTGCCGATCACGCCGACCAGCCGGGTGAAGCCGAAGGACTCGGTGAGCGCGGCGACGGTGGCCTGGGCGCCGTGCGGGTTGTGCGCGGCGTCCAGGAGGATCGTGGGGCTGCGGCGCACGATCTCCAGGCGGCCCGGGGAGGAGACGCCGGCGAAGCCCTGGCGGACCTTGTCCACGTCGAGCTGTCCGCCGCGGGCGCCGCCGACGCCGAAGAAGGCCTCGACCGCCGCCAGCGCCAGCGCCGCGTTCTGCGCCTGGTACTCGCCGTGCAGCGGGATGAAGACGTCCTCGTACTCCTCGCCGCCGAGTCCGCGCAGCGTCACCAGCTGGCCGCCGACCGCGAGTTCGCGGCGGATCACGCCGAACTCCATGCCCTCGCGGGCGACCGTGGCGTCGACCTCGACGGCGCGGCGCAGGATGACCTGGGCGGCGTCCAGCTGCTGCTGGGCGACGACGGCGACGGCACCGGACTTGATGATCCCGGACTTCTCGCCGGCGATCTCGCCGGTGGTCTCGCCGAGCTTGTCGGTGTGGTCCAGGCCGATCGGGGTGATCACGGCGACGCCGGCGTCGATGACGTTGGTGGCGTCCCAGGAGCCGCCCATGCCGACCTCGACCACGCCGACGTCCACCGGGGCGTCGGCGAAGGCGGCGTAGGCCATGCCGGTGAGCACCTCGAAGAAGGACATCGGCACCGGCTGCGCCGCGTCGACCATCCGCACGTAGGGCTCGATGTCGCGGTAGACCTCGACGAAGCGCTCGGGGCTGATCGGGGCGCCGTCGAGGCTGATCCGCTCGGTGACGGACTCCACGTGCGGGCTGGTGTAGCGGCCGGTGCGCAGCTCGAAGGTGTTGAGCAGCTGCTCGATCATCCGGGCGGTAGAGGTCTTGCCGTTGGTGCCGGTGATGTGGATGGAGGGGAAGGACCGCTGGGGCTGGCCCAGGATGTCCATCAGCGCCTCGATCCGGTCGAGGGAGGGCTCAAGCTTGTTCTCCGGCCAGCGCTCGGAGAGTTCCACCTCGACGTCGCGCAGGGCGTCTCCGGTGCCGCCGTCGGCGGGGCGGATGGTGTACGGATTCGGGTCGGCCTTGTCACTCACGTCCACAGTCTACGGAGCGGTGGCGGGGCGTCCTCACAGGGTGAGAGCGGGGGTGAGGGCTGGGGTGAGGCCTGGGGCGAGGGCCGGGGTGAGAACGGCCACTTTGTCCGGTCTTCCACCACACCTTCCAGTTTGATCGCTTTACTATCTCTTTGGCGAGTTTGAACCGCAATGAAGCATCGATTCGCAGCCGACAGGAGCCACCAGCCTTTGATCACAAGGAGCACCGCGCCATGCCCGACGCCCTGCACGAGTGGATCGAGCTTCGCCAGGACGCCGTCGTCTGGGTCGCCGGACTGATCTCGCTGGCCCTCGTCGGCTACATGGTGCTCGTCTTCGGACGCTTCCTCGTGTACTGGGCCGGCTCCCGCCACGCCTTCAAGCACGGCCGGCCCGCCGAGCCCGGCGACCCCGCCGCCTTCGAGTGGCACCTGGTGATCCCCTGCCGCGACGAGGAGGCCGTGGTCACCCAGACCCTGGACGGCCTGCGGGCCGCCGCGCCCGAGGCGCACCTGTGGGTGATCGACGACGACAGCGAGGACGCCACCCGCGAGCTCGTGCTCGCCGCGGCCGCCCGCGACCCGCGCGTCCACCTCGTCCAGCGCCGCCGCCCGCACGCCCGGATCGGCAAGGGCGCCGCCCTCAACGCCGCCTACCGGGAGATCTCCGACCGGCTGCCCCGGTCCACCGACCGCTCCCGGGTGGTGATCGGCGTGGTCGACGCCGACGGCCAGCTCGACCCCGGCACCCTCGCCCGGGTCTGCAACGCCAAGGCGCTCGGCCGGCCCGACACCGGCGCCGTCCAGATCGGCGTCCGGATGCGCAACGCCGACGACGAGCTCCCGCTGCCCGGGCGCGGCCGCGCCGCCAACGCGCTGGCCCGCGCGCTCGTCCGGATGCAGGACGTCGAGTTCCAGGCCAACAACGCCGGCATGCAGCTGCTGCGCCGCCGCACCGGCAGCGTCGGCCTCGGCGGCAACGGCCAGTTCGTCCGGCTCACCGCCCTCGACTCGCTCACCGCCGAGGAGGGCCGGGCCGGCCGCCCCTGGCCCGAGCGCGCGCTGCTGGAGGACTACGAATCCGGCCTGGACCTGCGCCTGGCCGGCTGGCGGCTCACCCATGTCACCGAGACCCAGGTCTCCCAGGAGGGCCTGGTCTCGCTGCGCCGCTTCCTCACCCAGCGCACCCGCTGGGCCCAGGGCAACATGCAGTGCCTGCGCTACACCGGCCGGGTGCTGCGCTCCCCGCACTACACCTGGTCCGGCAAGGCCGAGGTGATGTACACCTTCCTGCAGCCCGTGGTCTGCGTGCTGCTGGTGCTGCTGTTCCCGCTCTCGCTCGGGATCACCGCCGCCGGGCTGGTGCTCTTCCCCGCCGAGACCGCCGACTTCCAGCTCCGCTTCGGGCCGTGGATGCTGCTCGCCTTCCTGCTCGCCACGCTGCCGATGGTGTTCTGGGGCCTCGCCTACCGCCGGGCCGTCCACCCCGACCGCGGCCGGCTCACCGGGCTGCTCTGGGGCGTGCTGGTCTGGCTCTACGCCTACCACCTGTTCGTGGTCGCGGCCCGGGCCGCCGTCCGGATGCTGCTCGGACGCAACGGCTGGGCCAAGACCCGCCGCAACGCCGAGCAGGTCGGCCTCGGCGCCCCCACCGCGCTCGAGTCCTGAGCCGCCGCCCCTCCCCCCTCGCTTCCTCCCCACGTCCCCACCGGAGCCCCCGCATGAGCACGTGTCTGCCCCCGTCCAGCGTCGCCGTCGTCCTCGGGACCCGCCCCGAGCTGGTCAAGCTCGCCCCGCTGATCCACGAACTCGGCGACGCCACCCGACTGGTGCACACCGGCCAGCACTGGGACGAGGCGATGTCCGGGCGCTTCCTGCGCGACCTGGACCTGCCCCGGCCCGAGCTGCTCACCGGTGTCGGCGGCCGCCCCCGGGCCGGCCAGATCGCCCAGTCCCTGGGCCAGCTGGACGCCGCCTTCGCCGAGGACCGGCCCGTCGCCGTGGTCGTCCAGGGCGACACCAACGCCACCCTCGCCGGGGCGCTGGCCGCCAACGCCCGGGGGATCCCGCTGGTCCACGTCGAGGCCGGGCTGCGCAGCTTCGACCGGGCGATGCCCGAGGAGCACAACCGGGTGATGGTCGACCACGTCTCCGACCTGCTCTGCGCCGCCACCGGGGACAACGTCGCCAACCTGCGCGCCGAGTCCCTGGCCGAGGAGCGGATCGCGCTCACCGGCAACACCGTCGTCGAGGTGGTCCGCCGTCAGCTGCCGGACGCGGCCGCCCGCGCCGCGCTGCTCGCGGCGCACGGGCTTCGCCCGGACGGGTACGTGCTGGCCACCGTGCACCGCCCGGAGAACACCGACACCGCCGAGGCACTCGGCGCCGTGCTCGCCGAACTGGACCGGATCGCCCGGGCCGGCACCCCGGTGCTGTTCCCGATGCACCCGCGCACCCGGGCCGCCGTCGAGCGCTTCGGCCTGGACGGCCTGCTGGAGCGGCTGGCCGTCACCGGGCCGGTCGGCTACGGCGACTTCCTGGGCCTGGCGAGCCACGCGGCGCTGCTGGTCTCCGACTCCGGCGGCGTGCAGGAGGAGTGCACCGTGCTCGGCCGTCCGCTGCTGGTGGTGCGCCGCTCCACCGAGCGCCCGGAGGCCGTGGCGGCCGGCTTCGCCGCGCTGGTGGGCCCGGGCGAGGAGCTGGGCGGGCTGGCCCGCGACTGGCTCACCGACACCCCCGAACGCCTCGCCCGGCTGGCGGCCACCCCTAGCCCGTACGGCGACGGCCTGGCCTCGGCCCGGATCGCCGCGCTGACCGCCGCGCTCGCCGAGCCCGCCGACGCCGAGGCACGGCCGCTCGCCGCCTAGGCGTGTCCTGACCGCGGGACCGATCCACTCCACCGTGTGGGGCAAGTCGCTTTTCCCGAAGGGGACTTGAGTTATCAACAGGTCGGAGCTCAGACCCCGGCCCGGGCCTCCGGCACATGCGCGGCGGCGCCGTGCCGACGGCGCAACTCGGCGGTGATCTCGGCGAGTTCGCCCTCCGGCAGCAGCGGCAGCATCATCGCCACGCCCTGCAGCAGACCGCCCAGCAGGAAGGTGGTGTCGGCCGTCGAGGCGACCAGGCCGCGGACCTCGCCCACCTCGCCGGCCGCCACCGCCTCGATCAGCCGGGCGGCGTTCGCGCTCTCCTCGTCCACCGCGACCGCGCCGGTGTCGGCCGGGGCGCGCCGGGCCATCGCCCGCAGCACCCGGTCGCCGACCTCGGGCGCGTACGCCTTGCGGACGGCCTCGGCGGCGATCCAGGCGAGCAGCGTGGTCACCTCGCGTTCGGCGCGCTCGGCGAACAACAGGTCCAGCTCGTGGTCGAACGCGAGCTGGTTCCCGTGCCGGAAGGCGAGCAGCAGGGTCGCCGCCCTGGCCTTGGCCTCCTCGACCATCTCGGCAGGCAGTTCGTCGGCCAACTCCTCGGTCACCACCACGCCGTGCCCTCCCGTCCGTCGCCCATCAGGAACACCCCGCAGGAACGCTCGGAAGAAACGTCCTTCGGAAACTCCGTGCACACCGTACACATCCGACCTGCAAACTTCGGCGAACGCGCGCGGGCAAGACCGGAATCAATTCGCTCGGAATAGGACCTCACCCGGTCCAGGATGAATATTCGCCGGAAGGGAGCAATGTTGCTGCGCTATTAGGCGTAACGAAAGCGCCCCCGAGGCGGAACCGGGAGCACGGGGCGCGAAACGCCGAAGGGGCCGCACCCCGCGTGTCGCGGAGTGCGGCCCCTCACGGGCCGGTGGCGGCTCAGCCCTGCGGCAGCGCCGCGAGCTGGGCGGTGATCCGGGCGATGTCGGCCTCGGCGGCCTCCTGCCGCGTCTTGATCTTGGCGACCACCTCGTCCGGCGCCTTGGCGAGGAACGCCTCGTTGCCGAGCTTGGCGGTGGTCTGGGCCTTCTCCTTCTCGGCGGCCGCGAGGTCCTTGGCGAGGCGCTTGCGCTCCGCCGCGACGTCGATGGTGCCGGAGAGGTCCAGCGCCACGGTGGCGCCGGCGACCGGCAGCGAGGCGGTGGCCGCGAAGCCCTCCTCGGGGGCGGTCAGCCGCAGCAGCGAGCGGATCGCGTCCTCGTGGGCGGCCAGCGTGGTGCCGTCCAGGTCCAGCTGGGCCGGGACGCGCTGGCCCGGCTTGAGGCCCTGGTCCGTGCGGAACCGGCGGACCTCGGTGACGACCTGCTGCAGCGTGGCGATCTCCGCCTCGGCCGCGGCGTCGCGGAAGCCGCTGTCCTGCGGCCAGTCGGCGATGACCACCGACTCGGCACCGGTCAGCGTGGTCCACAGCGTCTCGGTGACGAAGGGGACGATCGGGTGCAGCAGGCGCAGGGTGACGTCCAGGACCTCGCCGAGCACCCGGCGCGCGGCGTCGGCCTGCGGGCCGCCCTTGGCCAGGGTGGTCTTGGAGAGCTCGACGTACCAGTCGAAGACCTCGTCCCAGGCGAAGTGGTACAGCGCCTCGGAGAGCTTGGAGAACTGGTAGTCCTCGTACAGCCCGTCCACCTCGGCGACGGTGCTGTTGAGGCGCGACAGGATCCAGCGGTCGCTCGCGGTCAGCTCCTCCGGCGCGGGCAGCGGGCCCTCGACGGTGGCGCCGTTCATCAGCGCGAAGCGGGTGGCGTTCCAGATCTTGTTGGCGAAGTTGCGCGCCGCCTGGACCCAGTCCTCGCCGATCGGCACGTCGACGCCCGGGTTGGCACCGCGCGCCAGGGTGAAGCGCAGCGCGTCGGAGCCGTACTTGTCCATCCAGTCCAGCGGGTTGACCACGTTGCCGAAGGACTTCGACATCTTCTTGCCGTTCTGGTCACGGACCATGCCGTGCAGCGCGATGGTGTGGAACGGCGGGGTGCCGTCCATCGCGTAGAGGCCGAACATCATCATCCGGGCGACCCAGAAGAACAGGATGTCGTAGCCGGTGACCAGGACGGAGTTCGGGTAGAACTTCGCGAGGCTCTCGGTCTGCTCCGGCCAGCCGAGCGTGGAGAACGGCCACAGGCCGGAGGAGAACCAGGTGTCCAGGACGTCGGTGTCCTGGTGCCAGCCCTCGCCCGTCGGCGGCTGCTCGTCGGGGCCGACGCAGACGATCTCGCCGTTCGGGCCGTACCAGACCGGGATGCGGTGGCCCCACCACAGCTGGCGCGAGATGCACCAGTCGTGCAGGTTGTCGACCCAGTCGAAGTACCGCTTCTCCATCTCCTGCGGGTGGATCTTGACCTTGCCGTCGCGGACCGCGTCACCGGCGGCCTGGGCGAGCGGGCCGACCTTGACCCACCACTGCATGGACAGCCGCGGCTCGATGGTGGTCTTGCAGCGCGAGCAGTGGCCCACCGAGTGGGTGTACGGGCGCTTCTCGGCGACGATCCGGCCCTCGGCGCGCAGCGCGGCGACGATCGCCGAGCGGGCCTCCAGGCGGTCCAGGCCGAGGAAGGGGCCGTGCACGGTGATGACGGCGTGCTCGTCCATGACGGCGATGTTCGGCAGGTCGTGCCGCTGGCCGATCTCGAAGTCGTTCGGGTCGTGCGCGGGCGTCACCTTGACGGCGCCGGTGCCGAACTCCGGATCGACGTGGGTGTCGGCGACGATCGGGATCCGGCGGCCGGTCAGCGGCAGCTCGATCTCGGTGCCGACCAGGTGCTTGTAGCGCTCGTCCTCCGGGTGGACGGCGACCGCGGTGTCGCCCAGCATCGTCTCGGCGCGGGTGGTGGCCACGACGATGGAGTTCTCGCCCTCGCCGTAGCGGATCGAGACCAGCTCGCCGTCGTCGTCCTGGTACTCCACCTCGATGTCCGAGATGGCGGTCAGGCAGCGCGGGCACCAGTTGATGATGCGCTCGGCGCGGTAGATCAGCTCGTCGTCGTAGAGCTTCTTGAAGATGGTCTGGACGGCCTGGGACAGGCCCTCGTCCATCGTGAAGCGCTCGCGGGACCAGTCGACGCCGTCGCCCAGGCGCCGCATCTGGCCGGAGATCTGGCCGCCGGACTCCGCCTTCCACTTCCAGACGCGCTCGACGAAGGCCTCGCGGCCCAGGTCGTGGCGGGACTTGCCCTCCTTGGCGAGCTCGCGCTCGACCACGTTCTGGGTGGCGATGCCGGCGTGGTCCATGCCGGGCTGCCACAGGGCCTCGAAGCCCTGCATGCGCTTGCGGCGGACCAGGGCGTCGATCAGCGTGTGCTCGAAGGCGTGGCCCAGGTGCAGGCTGCCGGTGACGTTCGGCGGCGGGATGACGATGGTGAACGGGGGCTTGTCGCTCTTGGCGTCCGCGGTGAAGTAGCCACGCTCTACCCAGCGCTCGTACAGCTCGCCCTCTACGTCCGCTGGGGTGTAGGTCGTCGGGAGGGTCGCCGCGTCGTCCCCGGTGGTGCTCACGGGGCGCTGGTTCGTCGTGTCGGTCACGACGCACAGTTTACGTAACCGTGGGGGCGGGTCACGAACCGCTTTCGGTCCGTGGACCCGCCGCGCCCGAACGGGCCCCGGACGGGTGCCGTGCGGTACCGTGCCCGGGCGTTCGTCCGGTTGACCGGGCGTACACGGAACGACTCCACACCGAGACAGGCCGCGGGTGCGGCGGGGGAGCACAGACGCAGATGTACGGCCAGGGACAGCAGTATCCGCAGGGACAGCCGCAGCAGCCTTACGGTGGCCAGCCGCCGTACGGCCAGCCCCCGCAGCAGCCCTACGGCGCCCCGCAGCCCCAGTACGGCTACCCGCCGCAGCAGCCCTACGGCGCGCCCCAGCAGCCGTACGGGGTGCCGCCGCAGGCGCCGTACGGGCAGCCGGGTTACCCGCAGCCGCCGCGGAAGGGCAAGGGCGGCCTGGTCGTCGGCCTGGTGATCGGCGCGCTGGTGCTGGGCGGCGGCGGCTTCGCCGCGTGGAAGTTCCTCGGCGGCGACAAGGGCGGCCAGTACAAGATCACCGCCCCGCAGACCCTGGCCGACGGCTACGTCCAGAAGTCGGCCAAGGAGCAGGCCGCCGACATGAGCAAGCCCGGGGCGTCCAAGTTCGGCACCGACCTGCAGGTCCTGGTGGCCAGCTACAGCAAGAGCTCGGACCCGATGGACACCTTCTCGGTGGTCGGCGTCTACGGCAACCTCAACGACCCCGCGCAGATCATCGAGGACTCCAAGAAGGACGGCGACGGCCTGTCCACGTCGATGGCCGACTTCCCGGCGCAGGACGCCAACAACTCCGGGGCGAAGCTCTCCTGCGGCACCTCGACCATGCTCGGCAAGCCCGGCCCGACGATCTGCGTGTGGGCGGACAAGTCCACCACCGGCCGGGTCTCCTTCACCAAGGTCAGCCTGAGCGGTGGCGGCGGCCAGGCGCTCACCGCGGAGCAGGCGGCCGCCAAGACCCGGACGATCCGCGACGCCATGGTCGTCGCCAAGTAGCGCCCGCGCCGGACGGCGCGCGCACGCGAGAGGGGCCCCGCACCGGATCCGGTGCGGGGCCCCTCTCGCGGAACGGCCTCGGTCAGGCGCTCTTGTCGCGGCGCTCGCGCTTGATCATGTCGCGCGGGACCAGGGTGGGGATGGCGTGCTTGGAGACGACGTCCCCGGTGACCACCACGCGGGCGACGTCCTGGCGCGAGGGGACCTCGTACATCACGGACATCAGCACCTCCTCCATGATGGCCCGCAGACCGCGCGCACCGGTGCCGCGCAGGATCGCCTGGTCGGCGATCGCCTCCAGCGCGTCCCGGGAGAACTCCAGCTCCACGCCGTCGAGTTCGAAGAGCTTGCGGTACTGCTTGACCAGCGCGTTGCGCGGCTCGGTGAGGATCTGCAGCAGCGCCTCGCGGTCCAGGTTGTGCACGCTGGTGATCACCGGCAGACGGCCGATGAACTCGGGGATCATGCCGAACTTCACCAGGTCCTCGGGCATCACCTGGCGGAAGTGGTCGCTGGCGTCCGACTCCCGCTTGGAGCGGATGTTGGCGCCGAAGCCGATGCCCTTGGCACCCGCGCGGCCCTCGATGATCCGCTCCAGGCCGGCGAACGCGCCGCCGACGATGAACAGCACGTTGGTGGTGTCGATCTGGATGAACTCCTGGTGCGGGTGCTTGCGCCCGCCCTGCGGCGGCACCGACGCGGTGGTGCCCTCCAGGATCTTCAGCAGGGCCTGCTGCACGCCCTCGCCGGAGACGTCCCGGGTGATCGACGGGTTCTCGCTCTTGCGCGCGACCTTGTCGATCTCGTCGATGTAGATGATCCCGGTCTCGGCCTTCTTGACGTCGTAGTCGGCCGCCTGGATCAGCTTGAGCAGGATGTTCTCGACGTCCTCGCCGACGTAGCCGGCCTCGGTCAGCGCGGTGGCGTCCGCGATCGCGAACGGCACGTTGAGCATCCGGGCCAGGGTCTGCGCCAGCAGCGTCTTGCCGGAGCCGGTGGGGCCCAGCAGCAGGATGTTGGACTTGGCCAGCTCGATGGCGTCCTCGCGGCCGTTGCCGCCGCTGCGGCCCGCCTCGCCGGCCTGGACCCGCTTGTAGTGGTTGTAGACGGCCACCGACAGCGCCTTCTTGGCGAGGTCCTGGCCGACGACGTACTGGTCCAGGAACTCGTAGATCTCGCGCGGCTTCGGGAGTTCCTCGAAGCGCACCTCGGAGGTCTCGGCGAGTTCCTCCTCGATGATCTCGTTGCACAGGTCGATGCACTCGTCGCAGATGTACACGCCTGGGCCGGCGATCAGCTTCTTCACCTGCTTCTGCGACTTGCCGCAGAACGAGCACTTGAGCAGGTCGCCACCGTCTCCGATGCGTGCCACGAGGTGCTTCCCCTTCGCCAGGGGCCCCGCAGGGGTTCCGGGGCCTGGTGCTGTGGACCGTCAACGCCGACGGCGCTCGGTCTCGCTATCCGACGGTACTCTGCCGGGCCCTTGATTCCGTCCTCTTCGCCGGGTCTGCCCTACGCCCTGGGCGAATTGATACCGAACAGATGCCGTGGCACGGCGCCGCCGACGGGTCGGGGCGGGACTCGCACCAGGGGTGCGTGCCCCGCCCCGACGGGTCCTCCGTGCCCGCCCGCGGACCCGGAGGGAGCCGGCCTCAGGAGGTCAGCGAGGTCTTGCGGGTGGAGATGATCTGGTCGATCAGGCCGTACTCGGCGGCCTCCTCGGCGGTGAGGATCTTGTCGCGCTCGATGTCCTCGCGGACCTGCTCCACCGACTTGTTGGAGTGCTTGGAGAGCATCTGCTCCAGCTGCTCGCGCATCCGGAAGATCTCCTTGGCCTGGATCTCCAGGTCGGACACCTGGCCGCGGCCGGTCTCGGTGTACGGCTGGTGGATCAGGATCCGGGCGTTCGGCAGCGCCATCCGCTTGCCGGGGGTGCCGGCGGCGAGCAGCACGGCCGCGGCGGAGGCCGCCTGGCCCATGCAGACCGTGGTGATGTCCGGCTTCACGTACTGCATGGTGTCGTAGATGGCCGTCAGGGCCGTGAACGAGCCGCCGGGCGAGTTGATGTACATCTGGATCTCGCGGTCCGGGTCCATCGACTCCAGGCACAGCAGCTGGGCCATGATGTCGTTCGCCGAGACGTCGTCCACCTGGGAGCCGAGGAAGATGATGCGCTCCTCGAACAGCTTGGCGTACGGGTCGTACTCGCGGATGCCCTGCGTGGTGCGCTCGACGAAGCGCGGGACGATGTAGCGGCCCTCCGCGCGCATGTCCTCGACGCGGGCCTGGGCGGACGACAGGCTGGGGATGTTCATGGGGATTCTGGTCCTCCGGGGCGTTGTGGCTGTGGTCTCGTGGGCCGGGCCGAGGCTCAGGCGCCCGTGCCGCCGCCGCCGGGGACGTCCGCGGCGCTGTGCATGATCGCGTCGATGAGGCCGTACTCCAGGGCCTCCTCCGGGCTGAACCAGCGGTCGCGGTCGGAGTCCCGGGTGATCTGCTCGAAGGACTGGCCGCTGTGGAAGGCGATCAGCTCGGACATCCGCTTCTTGGTGCGGAGCAGCTGCTCGGCCTGGATGCGGATGTCGGTGGCGGAGCCGCCCAGGCCCGCGGAGGGCTGGTGCATCAGGATGTTGGCGTTCGGCAGCGAGAAGCGCTTGCCCTTGGCGCCGGCCGTCAGCAGGAACTGGCCCATCGAGGCGGCCATGCCCATCGCGATGGTGACGACGTCGTTCTTGATGTACTGCATGGTGTCGTAGATCGCCATGCCGGCCGAGATCGAGCCGCCCGGGGAGTTGATGTAGAGGAAGATGTCCTTTTCCGGGTCCGCGGCCAGCAGCAGCAGCTGCGCGGTGATCTTGTTGGCGATGTCGTCGTCGACCTGCTGGCCGAGGAAGATGATCCGCTCGTTCAGCAGCCGGTTGTAGACCTGGTCGCCAAGGCCGCCGAGCACGTCACCAGCGGCGGCGTGCGGCGCCATCGGGCCAGGCATCTGCATCTGCGGGAACGTCACTTAGCCACCTGCTCAGTCGTTTTGGACGGTCGCTCGACGGCCGTCACGATGTCGCACAGCTTCCGGGTATCACGTCGTGATTGTCGCTGTCCAAGGACCCTAACGCGCAGGCCGGGCCGCAGAATCCCTCACGCAGAACTGTTCGCTGTGAGCGCAGGGTCGCGACGGCCCGCGGGCGGGAAGACAGCGGGCCCGGACACCATGACGGCGTCCGGGCCCGCTGTGTGCCTCAGGGGGCTGCCGGGGCTCAGGCCTCGGTCTTCTCCTCGGCGGCCTCGGCGGCGGGGGCCTCGACGGTCTCGGCCGTCTCGTCCTCGTCGTCGAAGTTGATCTCGTTGCCCTCGGTGTCGACGACCTTGGCGGCCTCGACCACCGTGGCCAGCGCCTTGCCACGGGCGACCTCGCCGACCAGCAGCGGCACCTGGCCACCCTGGACGACCTGCTGCGCGAACTGGTCGGGGGTGAGACCCGAGCCGGCGGCGCGGCGGATGAGGTGCTCGGTCAGCTCCTCCTGGTTAACACCCAGCTCCTCGTCGGCGACGATCTGGTCCAGGACGAACTGGGTCTTGATGCCCTTCTTCGCCTGCTCCTCGATCTCCGCGTCCCACTCCTCGCGGGTCTTGCCCTGGGTCTCCAGGTAAGCCTCGAGGTTCAGGCCCATCGGCTCCAGCTGGTGGTGCTCGACGTTGTGCTTGCGGGTCTGGATCTCGTCCGCGAGGAGCTTCTCGGGGTACTCGATCTCGACCAGCGCCAGCAGGGCGTCCAGCACCTTCTCCTGGGCCTGGGTGGCCTGGTCGTACTCCTTCATGCGCTCCAGGCGCTTGCGGGAGTCGGCGCGGAGCTCCTCCAGGGTGTCGAACTCGCTGGCCAGCTGGGCGAACTCGTCGTCCAGCTCCGGCAGCTCCTTCTCCTGGACGGTGGTGACGGTGACGGTGACCTCGGAGGTCTTGCCCGCCTGGGTGCCACCCTTGAGCTCGGTCTCGAAGGTCTTCTCCTCGCCGGCCGACAGGCCGACGACGGCCTCGTCGATGCCGTCGATCAGACGGCCCGAGCCGATCTCGTAGCTCACGCCGGTGGCGGTGCCGTCGTCCGGCACCTCACCGTCGACCTTGGCGACGAGGTCGACGACCACGATGTCACCGGCGGCCGCGGCGCGCTCGACGTCCTTGACCGACGAGAAGCGCTCGCGCAGCTGCTCCAGCGACTTCTCGATGTCCTCGTCGGCGACGACGATCGGGTCGACCGTCACCTCGATGGAGGAGAACTCCGGAAGGGTGATCTCCGGACGGATGTCCACCTCGGCGGTGAACTTCAGGTCACCGCCGTCGGCGATCGTCTCGACACCCTCGATGTTGGTGATGTCGGGCTGGCCGAGGACCTCGATCTTGCCCTCGTCGACGGCCTGCGTGTAGAAGCGCGGCAGGGCGTCGTTGACGGCCTCTTCCAGCACGGCGCCACGGCCGAAACGCTGGTCGATGACGCGAGCCGGGATCTTGCCCTTGCGGAAGCCCGGAACCGTGACCTGCTGGTTGATCTTCTTGTACGCCGCGTCGAGGCTGGGCTTGAGCTCCTCGAAGGGCACCTCGACGGTGAGTCGAACCCGCGTGGGGTTCAGAGTCTCGACGGCGCTCTTCACGGTTAGGTCTCCTAGGGGCTTGCGGTCAGGTTGTCTCCGCCCGGCCGCGCCGCCCGGCCGGAGCCGGAAGGGTGGGTCGGGCGAGACGGGCGATGGGCGGTTGGAGCTGCATCTCCCGTGGGGTGGACGGTGAGCTTGACTCCTCGCCCTCGTGCGGTTGACCTGGGTTGACGCCGCAGGGACTACCGCCAGCGCCCCATCCTACCGGTACCACGAAAGGCGGACGCCAGGCGCCACCGTACCGGCCGAACAGAACAGGGCCCCGCCCCGGTGGGCGAGACCCTGCCGCACTGTCGGGGTGGCCGGATTCGAACCGACGGCCTTCCGCTCCCAAAGCGGACGCGCTACCAAACTGCGCCACACCCCGTGGTGCCGAGAGGAAGCGTACACGGCGGGCCTGTTCGGCTCGCCGGGTATTGCGCGCGGGCCATTCCGCGCGGGCGCGGGGCGACGCGGGCGGACGGGCGCGCGGGGGTGCGCGACGGGGGTTCCCGAAATGGAGTGTGCACGCGGGCGGCCGGACCAGGTACGCTGTTGCCCGAACTTCCGGCCGGTGACGGCTGGGGGGTCACGCGGGCGTAGCTCAATGGTAGAGCCCTAGTCTTCCAAACTAGTCACGCGAGTTCGATTCTCGTCGCCCGCTCCTCGTCCGGCCCCGGCGCGCATTCCGCGCCGGGGCCGGTTGCGTTTCCGGGGCCCGTGCGCCCCTCCCCCGCCCCGCTCAGAGTCCGAGGCGGGCGGCCCTGGCCGCGGCCCGGTCGAGCAGCAGGTGGACGTCGCCCTCCCGGGTGGTGGGGCGGTCGTTGAACTCGTCCGGGGAGCGCGCCGGGCGTCCGGTGCCGTGCAGCACCTCCATCAGCTGGACCCGGGCGGTGCGGACCGTGGCCGGGGTGCCGTAGCCGTGCGCCAGCACGGCGGCCTGGGCGCCGAGCAGGCAGACCCGACCTCCCTCGTCCCACATCGCGCCCTGCAGCCAGCCGTGGACGCCGATGTAGCGGGAGGCCAGCCGGAGGTGGTCGGCCGCGGTGACCGGGACCGGACGGGCCGGGCGGCGCAGCGCCCGGTCGAGCAGGGTCGCCCGGGGCACCGGGTGGCCGGCGAACCAGGGGCTCGCGGTACGGCCGTACGGGCAGACGTACGGTCCGGGGGCGCGCGCGGGGGCGGGCAGCGAGGCGAGGTAGGCCTCGATCTCGGCGACCAGGCCGGAGGCGTCCGGGCGGAGCGGGAACGGGCGGGACGGGAACGGGCCGGACGGGTGCGGGCCGGGCGGGTGCTGCCGGAGCGGGTGCGGCCGGGCCGGGGGCGGAGGGGGCGTCGGGTCGGTGGTGCGGGGCATGCGGGCTCTCCGGGCGGAAGGCGTGCGGGTTCCGCTGCCCAAAGTGGGGCATTCAGAACAATTCCGCGACCGGAGGGCCGGGAAGTCCGAATGGTTTCCCGGTTGGGTGTCGGGCCGATAGCCTCGGCGGCGTTCGAGTGCAGTTCGAGCGCGAGCTCAGCCGCCGCGCTCCCAAGGTGGAGGAGTCGCGGTGGGTCCGCAGGAGCGACTGGCCGTCATACAGCGCTGTGTGGTCCGGGAGATGGCGCGACTGGGCCAGGTGTTCAGGCTGGACGGCGAGGTGGTGCGCGGCCCCGGCACCACGGCGGTGGCGGTGCGCGAGCACCCCGGGGACGACGGCGCCGGCCACGTGGACCTCGGCTTCGTACTGCAACTCGGCCGGGCGGACGCGCCGGTGGTGTGGGACTGCGCGGCCGGCCTCGGCAAGACCGAGGAGGAGAAGCTCGCCAACGCGGTGAAGATGTGGGCGACCACCACCGCCTCGGTGCTGGTCGAGCTCGCCGAGGGGCGCGGGGTGCACGCCGACCACCCGGACCTGCCCGAACTCCCGGGCTGGCGCGCGGTCCAGGGGCCGGCCGCGGTGTTCGGCTTCGGCAACGAGCACTTGGCGGGGTGGCTCGCCGAGAACCGGGTGCTCCCGGCGCTGGCCCCCGCCCTGCGCGCGGAACTGACCGGTCCGGGGCCGGTCGGGGTCAAGCTCTTCCTGGGCGGGAAGGCCGGGGACGACGTCGCCGAGGTCCGGGTGGGCGGCGAGGTGTCGGAGGCGGCGTCGGCCGCGCTGCGCGCGCTGGACTGGCCGCGGGGCGAACGGCTGTGCTGGGCACGGCTGTTCGTCCTGTTGACGGCCGAGCGGACGGCCCCGGGGCGGACCACGCCGACGGGCGCCGTGGCACCCGCGCCGATGCGCGCCCCGGCCCCGGCGGCCGCACGCCCCCGGGGACTGTTCGCTCGCTGGCGGGAGGCCAGACGGGCCGGGCGGTGAAGGTTGCTCGCCCGCTCCGACCGATGAGCGGGCGATGCGGTCGGATCAGCCCCCGGTGATGCTGGAGATGCTGTGCGCCAGGTTGGCCAGCAGGGAGTTGATCGAGGTCGCGACCGTGGTCTCGTGCAGCATGAAGCCGAACAGGGCGGCGACGATCGCGTGCGGGATCTTCATCTGCTTGTTGCGGATGAAGATGATGCTCAGGATCGCGAACAGGACCAGCGCGGAGACGGAGAGTGCCACCCGGACTCACTTCCTCGTTTTCATAGCGGGGTGCCACCACCCGGCGACACCAGCGAAAGCCGGACCCCGGCATGTCCCACGGTCCCGAGGCGGAATCGCGGACCGTCCGACACACCGCCGGTGAGGGAGGCCACGGTCGACCGCTGTCTGTCGTGCCGCATGTGACGCCCCCTATCCCCCGAATCCTGAACAGTCCCGCCCGGACTCAGTGTGGTCGACCGTGCCGATTGCGTAAAGGTCTGACAGTCAGCCCAGCGCCGATATCCTGCGATGCGAGACGAGTTTCCGCCGACCGGGACGATAGCCGAGCCGCGCTGACGGATCGTCGGCGGGGCCGTGCTGAGCGGCCGGGAAGCGGTCGGGGGCGGGTAGCGGAAGCCGCTGGTCCGGTCCGTCGGCGGGCCGTCCGATTTGGCCGAAGATCAGCTGCCTGGCTTGACAGCCGATGCCCGCGGCATGTGCACGCGAGCGGGTCGCGGCTCAGTCGCGCCAGAGCAGCAGCACCGCGCGGTCGTCGTTGATGTCCCGGGCCACGGTTTCGATCAGCGCGGCGGCGGCGCCCGCACCCGCGCCCCGGTCGGCACCGGGCACCAGCCGGTCGGCCTCCCCCATCAGCCGGTCCATGCCCTCCGTGAGGTCCCGCCCCGGCGCCTCGACCATGCCGTCGGTGCACAGCAGCAGGACGTCCCCCCGGTTCAGCCGGCCGCGCACGCCCTCGAACTTGGCGCCGTCGTAGATCCCCAGCAGCGGGCCCTCGGCCTGCTTGACCTCCCAGCGCCCGGCGCCGGCCAGGCGCTGCATGCCCGGCAGGTGCCCGGCCGACAGCAGCTCGTACTCGCCGGTGTCCAGGTCCAGCACCAGGTGGACGGCGGTGGCGAAGCCCTCCTCCCAGGACTGGCGCAGCAGGTAGCCGTTGGCGGCGGGCAGGAAGTCGTGCGCGGGCAGCGAGCCGACCAGGCCGCCGAAGGCGCCGGAGAGCAGCAGCGCGCGGGAGCCGGCGTCCATGCCCTTGCCGGAGACGTCCGCGAGGACCACCTCCAGCAGCCGCTGGCCGGGGCCGGTCCGAGCGGCGACCACGAAGTCCCCGGAGAAGGACTGGCCGCCGGCCGGGCGCAGCGCCATGTCCGCGTGCCAGCCGGCCGGCAGCGCGGGCACCCGGCTCTGCACCCGAAGGCGCTCGCGCAGGTCGAAGAGCATGGTGGAGCCGCCCCACCAGGGCACGCCGACCCTGGCCCGGAACTGGGCCAGCAGCAGTCCGCCCACCCCGGCGGCGCCGACCACCAGGGCCGCGCCCGGGGTCACGCCGTAGACGTAGGCCTCCGGGTTGTCGCTGGCGACCCGCTGGCCGGTGTGGATCACGGACTCGGCGGAGAGGCCGAGTGCGGCGAGCGCGTAGAGCACCACCAGGCTGCCGGGGCGCAGCAGCAGCGCGCCGGCCAGGATCGGCAGGACCAGGGAGGTGGGCGGGGCCCAGTCGGGCATCCAGATGTTGAGCAGGATCAGCAGGGGGACGAGCAGGGCGAGCGCGCAGAGCACCGGCCAGTCGGCGGCGCCGCCGCGGAAGTAGTCCACACCGGCGTTGCGCAGCCTTCGGCGGACCCGGCGGAGCTTCTTGCGCAACCGGGCCGTCACGGGGTCGGACGCCGTGGTGGCGCCGGGCCTCGTCGCAGTCGTCTGGGGCGGTGCGCCCGGCGGTCTGCCAGCCATGGGGTCCGACCCTATCCACGGGCACGGCCCGGCGTCGACGGCTCGGACGCGGGCGGGTGCGCCGGGGTGCGGGGCGCTCAGTGGGTTTCGGCCGATCGGGGTGGTCACGGGCGCGTCGTCAGGAGGCGTACACCGGTTGGGCGTACGAATCTCGTGGTCGGCGCGTGCGCCCCGCGCGCGGGGCCGTCCGCGCGC
Source organism: Kitasatospora xanthocidica (assembly GCF_014656195.1). Classification (GTDB taxonomy): domain Bacteria; phylum Actinomycetota; class Actinomycetes; order Streptomycetales; family Streptomycetaceae; genus Kitasatospora; species Kitasatospora xanthocidica. The sequence continues at coordinate 63,421 of NZ_BNBY01000028.1, forward strand.
CGGGGCCTGTGTCCGATCCCACAGGGCGACCGGGGCCCGGGACTGCGGCGGCCGGGGACGGCGGCGGCCGGCCGCACGGGAGCGTGCGGCCGGCCGTTGGCGGACGGGGGGGGTGGGATCAGCCCTGGGGGTGGTGGGCCGGGATCGGCGGGAGCTCGCCGGTGGTCTCGTACTCGCTCAGCATCTCGATCCGGCGGGTGTGCCGCGGCTCGCCGCTGTACGGGGTGGCGAGGAAGACCTCGACGAACTTGGTGGCCTCCTCCTCCGTGTGCATCCGGCCGCCGATGGAGATCACGTTGGCGTTGTTGTGCTGACGGCCGAGCTCGGCGGTCTGCGTGCTCCAGGCCAGTGCGGCCCGGACGCCCTTGACCTTGTTGGCGGCGATCGCCTCGCCGTTGCCCGAGCCGCCGATCACGATGCCCAGGGCCTCGGGGTCGGCGGCGGTGCGCTCGGCGGCGCGCAGGCAGAACGGCGGGTAGTCGTCCTCGGCGTCGTAGATGTGCGGCCCGCAGTCGACCGGCTCGTGGCCGGCCCCCTTGAGCCACTCCACGAGGTGGTTCTTCAGTTCGTATCCGGCATGGTCGGAGCCCAGGTACACGCGCATGCCATGAGTGTGGCACGCGGGTGCGAGCCGGGCGCGAGCGGCCCGATCACGGCGGGCCCTCAGCGCTTGCCGAGGAGCTTCCAAGCGAGCGGCAGGGCCCCGGCGGCGAAGGCGGCCTTGAGGGCGTCGCCGACCAGGTACGGGTAGAGGCCGAGCTCGGCGGCGCGGGCGAGCGGCACGTCCAGCGCGAAGGCCAGGTAGGGGACGCCGACCGCGTAGATGGCGAGGCTGCCCAGGACCATGGTGACGGCGGTGTTGACCGGGCTGCGGTCGGCGCCGCGGCGGGCCAGCGCGCCGGTCAGGGCGGCGGCGAGGACGAAGCCGAGCACGTAGCCGAAGGAGGGCATCGCCCAGCCGGAGGTGCCCTCGGCGAACCAGGGCATCCCCGCCATGCCGGCGAGCAGGTAGAGGGCGAGCGAGGCGACGCCGCGGCGGGCGCCGAGCGCGGTGCCGACCAGCAGGGCGGCGAAGGTCTGGCCGGTGACCGGTACCGGCGAGCCGGGGACGTTGACGGACAGCTGGGCGGCCACGCCGGTCAGCGCGGCGCCGCCGGCCACCAGGGCCAGGTCGCGGACCTGGCCGCCGAGGCGGGTGGAGGCGGCGGGCAGCAGGTCGGCGAGGACGGCGCGGCGCGGTATCGGGGTGGTGGCAGTGGCCATCGGGGGTCCCTCCGTGGGGTCCAGGTGAGTGAACACCTGTGAACCTACGCGGTGATCCACTGCGCGACCTGCACGGTTTCGGACAAACCCCCACCCCGGGGCGTTGTCGGAACCGGCCCGAAGCGACACGGGGTGACCACCCGGGCACCCTCCGTTCCGGCCCGGTCCGCAATGTGGTCCCGAACCGGAGGTGGTTGGCATGAACAGAGGCCCCACCGGATATTGGACAGCTCATGCCGCATACCGCACAGTCTGGAACCACCCCTATGGCCCCCACCTCCGCGCCCCCGGCGCCCGGGACCACCGACGCCGCCACCCCGGCACCGGGCAGCCAGCAGCTCTCCCACGGGCTGAAGCAGCGCCACCTGTCGATGATCGCCCTCGGCGGCGTGATCGGCGCCGGCCTCTTCGTCGGCTCCGGCGCCGGCATCGCGGCCGCCGGCCCGGCGATCATCCTGGCCTTCGTGCTCTCCGGCCTGCTGGTCATGCTGATCATGAGGATGCTCGGCGAGATGTCCGCCGCCCGCCCCGCCTCGGGCTCCTTCTCGGTGCACGCCGAGAAGGAGATCGGCCCGTGGGCCGGGATCACGGCGGGCTGGATGTACTGGGTGATGCTCTGCTGCGGCGTCGCCGCCGAGGCCACCGCCGCCGGGAAGATCGTCAACGGCTGGATACCGGGCGTCTCGTCCTGGGTCTGGGTCGCCCTGTTCATGGTCTTCTTCTGCGCCAGCAACCTCACCGCGGTGAAGAACTTCGGTGAGTTCGAGTTCTGGTTCGCCACCGTGAAGGTCGCCGCGATCGTCGCCTTCCTGGTCCTCGGCGGGCTCGGCGTCGCCGGGGTGCTCGGCCCCGGCGCCCCCGGCACGGCCAACCTCACCGGCCACGGCGGCTTCCTGCCCAACGGCGTCGACGGCCTGATCGTCGGCCTGCTGGCCTCGGTCTTCGCGTACGGCGGTCTGGAGACCGTCACCATCGCCGCCGCCGAGTCCGACGACCCCAAGAAGAACGTCGCCAACGCCGTGCGCACCGCGGTGTGGCGGATCGCGATCTTCTACATCGGCTCGATGGCCCTGGTGGTCACCCTGGTCTCCTGGCAGGACCCGGCGGTCGTCGCCGACGGCCCGTACGTCACCGTGCTGCGCCACCTCGGGGTGCCCGGCGCCGGGGCGATCATGCAGGTGGTGGTGCTGGTCGCGCTGCTGTCCGCGATGAACGCCAACATCTACGGCGCCTCCCGGATGGCGTACTCGCTGGTCGGCCGCGGCCAGGGCCCCAAGGCGCTGGCCAAGGTCAGCGGCGGGGTGCCGCGCCGGGCCGTGCTGGCCTCCTGCCTGTTCGGCTTCGGCGCCGTGCTGGCCGCCAAGTTCTGGCCGGACACCGTGTTCACCTGGCTGATGAACACCACCGGCGTGGCGATCCTGGTGGTCTGGCTGTTCATCTGCGCGGTCCAGCTGCGGATGCGCCGCCGGCTGGAGCGCGAGGCTCCCGAGCTGCTCACCGTGAAGATGTGGGGCTACCCGTACCTGACCTGGGTCGCGATGGCCGCCGTGGCCGGCATCCTCGCGCTGATGACCACCACCGAGGGCAACCGGGAGCAGCTGTACGCGGCCGGGGTGCTGGTCGCGGCGCTGGTCACCGCCGGTCTGTTCAAGCAGCGCCGGGACGCCGCCGCCCGCTGAGCCGCCGTCCACGCGCAGGGCCCGGTACCGCTCGCGGTACCGGGCCCTGCCGCGCTCCGGCTCGGGGCCGGGGCCGGGGACTACTCGAAGGACGGGCCGGCCGTCCGGGTGCGCTTGATCTCGTAGAAGCCCGGGGTGGAGGCCACCAGCAGGGTGCCGTCCCAGAGCCGGGCCGCGGCCTCGCCCTTCGGGGCCGGGGTGACCACCGGGCCGAAGAAGGCGACCCGCTCGCCGTCCGCGCCCTCGACCGCGATCACCGGGGTGCCGACGTCCTCGCCGACCAGGGTGATGCCCTCCTTGTGGGAGGCGCGCAGGGCCTCGTCGTGGATGTCCGTGCCGGCCGCGTCGGCCAGCTCGGCGGGCAGGCCCGCGGCCACCAGGGCGGCCTGTATGGTCTCCCGGTCCTGCGGCAGGCCCTGGTTGTGGAAGCGCACGCCCAGCTCGGTGTAGAGCCGGCCGAGCACCTCCTCGCCGTGCTTCTCGGCGGCGGCGATGCAGACCCGCACCGCGCCCCAGGCGTTGTTCAGGAGCTCGCGGTAGTTGTCCGGCAGGTCCCGGTGCTCGTTCAGCACCGAGAGGCTCATCACGTGCCAGCGCACGTCGACCGGGCGCAGCTGCTGGACCTCGATCAGCCAGCGGGAGGTCATCCACGCCCACGGGCAGGCCGGGTCGAACCAGAAGTCGGCGGTCTTGCGCTCAACGGCAGTGGTCACTGCGTGTCGTCCTTCGTGAGGTGATCCGAGGCAGGGGTGAACTCCCCCGCAGGACCCCAACGCCCGCTCGACGCCGCTGATTCCGCCCCGGGCGCGTCGGCCTGTGCAATGGTACCGACGGCGGAACGCGTGAAAGGATGACCCCGCGTGCGCGGCCGACACCCGTGCGCCGAGACCGCACCACCCATCCGCGCACCACCGTGCGAGCCGGACAAAGGAGTACCGCCGTGCCGGGCAAGAACCTCAGCCGCGACGAAGCCCAGCAGCGGGCCAGCATCCTGGCCGTGGACGGCTACCGGGTCCGGCTCGACGTGACCTCGGCCCCCGACCCGGCGGCCGCCACGTTCCGCTCCACCACCACGGTCGCCTTCCGCTGCACCCAGCCCGGCGCCGGCACCTTCCTCGACCTGCTCGCCCCCGCCGTCCGCTCGGTCACCCTCAACGGGCGCGCCCTCGACCCGGCCACCGCCTACGACGGCGCCCGGGTGCACGTGGACGGCCTGGCCGCCGAGAACGAGCTGACCATCGAGGCCGACTGCGCCTACAGCCGCACCGGCGAGGGCCTGCACCGCTTCGTCGACCCGGTGGACGGCGAGACCTACCTCTACACCCACTACGAGCCGGCCGACGCCCGCCGGGTGTTCGCGACCTTCGAACAGCCCGACCTGAAGGCCCCGTTCACCTTCACCGTGACCGCCCCGGCCGCCTGGGACGTCCGGTCCAACGCGCCGCACGAGTCCGTCACCGCCGAGGACTCCGCGCGTACCTGGGAGTTCGCGCCGACCAAGCCGATCTCCACCTACCTCACCGCGGTCGTCGCCGGCCCGTACCACGTCGCCCGCGACCACTACAGCCGCGAGCTCGCCGACGGCACCACCCTGGAGATCCCGCTCTCCGCGATGTGCCGGCGCTCCCTCGCCCCGTACTTCGACGCGGAGGAGATCCTCGGCGTCACCAAGCTCGGCCTCGACTTCTTCCACGAGGAGTTCGACTACCCGTACCCCTTCGGCAAGTACGACCAGGCCTTCGTCCCCGAGTACAACATCGGCGCGATGGAGAACCCCGGCTGCGTGACCTTCCGCGAGGAGTTCGTCTTCCGCTCGAAGGTCACCGACGCCGCCTACGAGGCCCGGGCCAACGTCATCCTGCACGAGATGGCGCACATGTGGTTCGGCGACCTGGTCACCATGCGCTGGTGGGACGACCTCTGGCTGAAGGAGTCCTTCGCCGACTTCATGGGCTCCTACGGCCTGATCGGCGCCCGCACCCGCTACTCCTCCGCCTGGGTCACCTTCGCCAACCAGCGCAAGGCCTGGGCGTACCGGCAGGACCAGTTCCCCACCACGCACCCGATCACCGCGGACATCCGGGACCTCGAGGACGCCAAGCTCAACTTCGACGGCATCACCTACGCCAAGGGCGCCTCCGTCCTCAAGCAGCTGGTGGCGTACGCCGGTTCGGAGGCCTTCTTCGAGGGCGCCCGCCGCTACTTCAAGCGGCACGCCTTCGGCAACACCGAGCTCACCGACCTGCTGGACATCCTGGAGGAGACCAGCGGCCGCGACCTCAAGGCCTGGGCCGCCGCCTGGCTGCAGACCGCCGGCGTGAACTCGCTCACCCCGCAGGTCACCACCGACGCCGAGGGCCGGATCACCGAGCTCGCCGTGCTGCAGGACGGCGAAGTGCTGCGCCCGCACCGGATCGCGCTCGGCCTGTACGACCGGGACTCCGACGGCGCCCTGGTGCGCACCGAGCGGATCGAGCTGGACGTCACCGGCGCCCGCACCGTCGTCACCGGGGCGGCCGGCCGCCCCCGCCCGGCGCTGGTCCTGCTCAACGACGACGACCTGACCTACTGCAAGATCCGCTTCGACCAGGACTCCCTGGAGACCCTGCGCACCGGCCTCGGCGACATCCGCGACGAGCTGTCCCGCGCCCTGGCCTGGTCCGCCGTCTGGAACCTCACCCGGGACGGCCTGATGCCGGCCCGCGACTACGTCGCCCTGGTGCTGCGCTTCGCCGGCCAGGAGGGCAACATCGGCGTGCTGCAGTCGCTGCACCTCCAGGCCAAGACCGCCGTCGACCTGTACGCCGACCCGGCCTGGCGCGCCGAGGGCGGCCGACTGCTCGCCGACGGCGCCCTGCGCGAGCTGCGCGACGCCGTCCCCGGCAGCGACCACCAGCTGGCCTGGGCCCGCTTCCTCGCCCAGACCGCGGGCGGCGCCGAGCATCTCGGCCTGGTCCGCGGCCTGCTGGCCGGCAGCGCCCGGATCGACGGCCTGGAGGTCGACCAGGAGCTGCGCTGGTCGCTGTGGCTGGCCCTGGCCGCCGCCGGGCAGGCCTCCGACGAGGAGCTGGCCGCCGAACTGGCCGCCGACAACACCGCCGGCGGCAAGCGCCAGTACACCCACTGCCTGGCCGCCCGGCCCACCCCGGAGGCCAAGGCCGCCGCCTGGTCGGCCGTGGTCGACTCGGACGAGCTGCCGAACGCCCTCGTCGAGGCCAACATCGCGGGCTTCGCGGTGCCCGCCCACCGCGATCTGACCGCCCTCTACGCGGCTCCGTACTTCAAGCTGCTGGAGCGGATCTGGGCCGAGCGGACCATCGAGGTCGCGATGCGGTTCGTCGCCGGCTTCTTCCCGAGCGCCCACACCGACGAGTCGACCCTGGCCGAGGCCGACGCCTGGCTGGACGGGCACCCGCAGGCCGCGCCGGCGCTGCGCCGCCTGGTGCTGGAGCGCCGGGACGACCTGGCCCGCGCCCTGCGGGCACAGGCCTGCGACCGGGCCTGACGGTCCTGACGTCCTGACGTCCGGGGGCCCGCCGTAGGGGCCGCCGGGTCAGTCGCGGCGCAGGCCGCGGTCCAGGGCGGCGATCGCGCTGCCCCGGGCGTCGTCGCCGTCCAGCGACCAGACCATCACGCCGCCCAGGTCGTTCCAGCGCGCGTACCGCGCCTTCCGGGTGAGCACCTCGGCGGTGTCGTAGCTGTAGAAGGTGGTGCCGTCGTACTTCCAGGACGCGCCGTGGTCGCGGTCCACGTAGACCTTGCCCGGCAGCGCGTTGATCTCCTGGTACGAGTGGTCGGGCGCGGCGGCGGTGGCGCTCTGGTAGAGGCCGCCGCGGTCGCCGGGGGCGACGCCCGTCCAGCCGTGGCCGTAGAGCGGGGCGCCGAGGACGAGCTGCCGGGCGGGCAGGCCGCGCTCCTGGTAGTGCGTCACGGCCGTGTCGGCGCTGCGTCGGCGGGGGTCCGGGTCGGCCGGGTCGGAGTAGAGGTTGGCCTGGTGGTTCGCCGGGCCCGTGCCCTCCCAGGGGCCGTGCAGGTCGTAGGTCATCACGTTGAGCCAGTCCACCGACCGGCTCAGCTCCGGGAGTTCGAGCCGGTCGGCGACGGTCTCGTTGGCGGCGACGGCGGCGGTGAGCAGGTAGTGCCTGCCCTTCTTGCCGCCGGTGCCGGAGCTGCTGCTGGTGCCGGCGCTGGTGCCGGCGCTGGTGCCGGAGCCGGACAGCGCGTCCAGCTGGGTGCGGAACTCCCGCATCAACAGGGTGTAGTTGCGGCCGTCCTCGGGGCGGACCACGTTGCCCGCGTCCCCGCCGCCGCCCGGGTACTCCCAGTCGATGTCGATGCCGTCGAAGACGCCCGCGGCCGCGCCCTTGCCGCCCTCCGGGGAGCCGGCCAGGACCGGCACGTTCCCCTTGAGGTAGAGGTCGATGCAGGAGGAGACGAACTTCTTCCGGGCCTCGTCGGTGGCGGCCGCGTCCGAGAAGTACTTGGACCAGCTCCAGCCGCCCAGCGAGATGACCGTGCGCAGCTGCGGGTTCTTCGCCTTGAGCTTGCGCAGTTGGTTGAAGTGGCCCTTCAGCTTCTGGCCCGGGGCGTCGGCGACGCCGTCCACCGACTCGGCGGCGGAGAAGGCGCGCTGGTAGTCGTTGCGGGCGTCGCCCTGGCCCGCGTCGTCGCTCTCGAAGCAGGTGCCGTCGGCGGAGACGTTGCCGAAGGCGTAGTTGACGACGGTGAGCCTGGCCGCCTGGCCGGACTCCTGGACCCGCTTGGCGGAGCTGTCGGCGCCCCACTGGGTGAAGTAGCCGACCCGCTGGCCCTTCAACGTCGGGCCGTGCCGTCCGTCGGCGGCGTCGGCGGTGGCGGGGGCGGCGAGCAGCGCGGCGACGGTGGCGGCGGCGAGCAGGGCTGAGGCGCGAGTTGGCATACCGGACCCGTTCTCTGAAGCGGCGTCAAATGGTCTGGACCAGATGGGACAGAGGTTTAGTCCATCCGCCGTTCACCGCACAAGGGGGCGGGCCGGGTCGGCGCAGCATGCAAAAGGGGGCCGGGCCCGCGGAGTCGCGGGTCCGGCCCCCTTCAGGAGCTACTGAACCGGAGTTCAGCCGATGAGCGAGCGCAGCACGTACTGCAGGATGCCGCCGTTGCGGTAGTAGTCCGCCTCACCGGGGGTGTCGATGCGGACGACCGCGTCGAACTCCACATCCCCGGCCTTGACCTTGACGGTCTTCGGGGTGCGGCCCTCGTTGAGCTCGGTCACGCCGGTGAAGGAGAAGGTCTCCTCGCCGGTCAGGCCGAGGGAGTCGGCGTTCTCGCCCTCCGGGAACTGCAGCGGCAGGACGCCCATGCCGATCAGGTTCGAGCGGTGGATGCGCTCGTAGGACTCGGCGATGACGGCCTTGACGCCGAGCAGCGCGGTGCCCTTGGCGGCCCAGTCACGGGACGAGCCGGAGCCGTACTCCTTGCCGGCCAGGACGACCAGCGGGGTGCCGGCGGCCTGGTAGTTCTGCGAGGCGTCGTAGATGAACGACACCGGCGCGTCGGCCTGGGTGAAGTCGCGGGTGTAGCCGCCCTCGGTGCCCGGCGCGATCTGGTTGCGCAGGCGGATGTTGGCGAAGGTGCCGCGGATCATCACCTCGTGGTTGCCACGACGGGAACCGTAGGAGTTGAAGTCGCGCTTCTCGACACCGTTGGCGGTCAGGTACTGCGCCGCCGGGGTGCCCGGCTTGATGTTGCCGGCCGGGGAGATGTGGTCGGTGGTGACCGAGTCGCCCAGCTTGGCCAGGACGCGGGCACCGGCGATGTCGGTCACCGGGCTCGGGGTCTTGGCCATGCCCTCGAAGTACGGGGGCTTGCGGACGTAGGTGGACTCGGCGTCCCACTCGAAGGTGTTGCCGGTCGGGACCGGGAGCGACTGCCAGCGGTGGTCACCGGCGAAGACGTCCTGGTAGCCCTTGTCGAACATCGCCTCGTCGATGGAGCCGGCGACGGTGGCCGCGACCTCCTGCTCGGACGGCCAGATGTCGGCGAGGAAGACGTCGTTGCCGTCGGCGTCCTGGCCCAGGGCGTCCTTGGTGATGTCGATGTTCATGTTGCCCGCGAGGGCGTAGGCGACCACCAGCGGCGGGGAGGCCAGGTAGTTCATCTTGACGTCGGGGTTGATCCGGCCCTCGAAGTTGCGGTTGCCGGAGAGCACCGAGACGACCGCGAGGTCGGCCTCGTTGACGGCGGCCGAGACCTCCTCGGGCAGCGGGCCCGAGTTGCCGATGCAGGTGACGCAGCCGTAGCCGACCAGGTTGAAGCCCAGCTTCTCCATGTACGGGAGCAGGCCGGCCTTCTCGTAGTAGTCCATGACGACCTTGGAGCCGGGCGCCAGGGTGGTCTTGACCCAGGGCTTGACGTGCAGGCCCTTCTCCACGGCCTTCTTCGCCAGCAGGGCGGCGCCCAGCATGACGGAGGGGTTGGAGGTGTTGGTGCAGGAGGTGATCGAGGCGATCACGACCGCGCCGTTGTCGATCTCGTAGGTCGAGCCGTCGGGGGCGGTGACGGTGGTCGGCTTCGAGGCCTCGGCGGAGTAGGTCGGCAGCGCCTCGGCGAACTTGCTCGCGGCCTCGGCCAGGATCACGCGGTCCTGCGGGCGCTTCGGGCCGGAGATCGACGGGACGACGGTGGAGACGTCCAGCTCGAGGTACTCGGAGTAGACCGGCTCGACCGACGGGTCGTGCCAGAGGCCCTGCTCCTTGGCGTACGCCTCGACCAGGGCGAGCTGCTGCTCGTCGCGGCCGGTGAGCTTCAGGTAGCTGATGGTCTCGGCGTCGATCGGGAAGATCGCGCAGGTCGAGCCGAACTCCGGCGACATGTTGCCGATGGTGGCGCGGTTGGCCAGCGGGATGGAGCCGATGCCGTCGCCGTAGAACTCGACGAACTTGCCGACCACACCGTGCTTGCGCAGCATCTCGGTGATGGTGAGCACCAGGTCGGTGGCGGTGGTGCCGGCCGGCAGCTCGCCGGTCAGCTTGAAGCCGACGACGCGCGGGATCAGCATGGAGACCGGCTGGCCGAGCATCGCGGCCTCGGCCTCGATGCCGCCGACGCCCCAGCCCAGCACGCCCAGGCCGTTGACCATGGTGGTGTGCGAGTCGGTGCCGACGCAGGTGTCCGGGTAGGCCTGGCCGCCGCGGACCATGACGGTGCGGGCCAGGTGCTCGATGTTCACCTGGTGGACGATGCCGGTGCCCGGCGGGACGACCTTGAACTCGTCGAAGGCGGTCTGGCCCCAGCGCAGGAACTGGTAGCGCTCCTTGTTGCGGCCGTACTCGATCTCGACGTTCTGGGTGAACGCGTCCTTGGTGCCGAACTTGTCGGCGATGACCGAGTGGTCGATGACCAGCTCGGCCGGGGCGAGCGGGTTGATCTTGGCCGGGTCGCCGCCCAGCTCCTTCACGGCCTCGCGCATGGTGGCGAGGTCGACCACGCACGGCACGCCGGTGAAGTCCTGCATGATCACGCGGGCCGGGGTGAACTGGATCTCCTGGCTCGGCTGGGCGTTCTCGTCCCAGTTGCCGAGGGCGCGGATGTGGTCGGCGGTGATGTTCGCGCCGTCCTCGGTGCGCAGCAGGTTCTCCAGCAGCACCTTGAGGCTGTACGGCAGCCGCTCGGAACCCTCGACGGCGGAGAGCTTGAAGATCTCGTACGACTCGTCGCCCACCTGCAGCGAGCTGCGGGCGTCGAAGCTGTTCGCGGACACGACTGACTCCTTCTGGGTGCTTCGTGCGATATCCGGCCGCCACGCGGTGGTAAGGTCAGCCTTACTTAGGCTTACCTTGCCCGCATCGCCGGTGAGCGCCTCTCGGCAAGTATCTTGATGTCGAGATATATCGTAAGGGTGAGTTATCTCGATGTCGAGATAAACCATAGTGCATGCCGTGGCTCACTCGCCGTCCGGGCCGCGCCGCTTGCGCTCCAGCCTGATCAGCCAGACCGCACCCGCCACCACCGCGGCCGCCATCAGCAGCACCACCACAAGCTCACCACCGGAACCGCCGGTCGGCGAGGGGGCGATGTCCGCCAGCAGGATCGTCCTCATCTCTTCACCTCCACTCCATCCACGCTCCACTCCGTACCGGACCGCGCGCCGGCGCCGAGCACCAGCGTCAGCAGCACCGGGAACTCCAGGTACGCGTGGTAGCTCGCCAGCGCCGCGTACAACGACCGGCCCTGCGCGTAGTCCACCGCGAACAGCACCGCCAGCAGCACCCCGGCCCCCGCGCCCAGCAACCACGCCCGGCCGCCGCGCAGCACCGGCACCCGGGCCTCGAAACGCTCCGCCGCCTCCGGCGCGTACCGCGGCAGGAACCAGACCCAGACCACGTAGTGCATCGTCTGGAGGAAGGCGAACACCGCCAGGAAGCGCAGCCCCGCCTCCGGCGTCAGCCAGGCCGGCGGGGTGTACGCGGCGGCCAGCCGGTCCGTCCAGCCGCCCGGGCGCCCCGACAGCGGGCCGTTCAGCAGCCCGTCCAGCAGCCCGCTCAGCAACAACGCCGGCACCAGCAGCACCCAGACGCCCTGCAGCGCCAGGAACGCCGCCCGCCCGCGCCGCAGCCGACGCGACCACTCGGCCAGGAACAGCAGCGGCACCACGTTGTGCAGGTGCGCCAGCGCCACGAAGTGGTACGCCGGGAAGGCCAGCGAGACCGCGCCGGCCGCCGCCAGCAGCACCGCGCTCGCGGTCAGCAGCCACGGCCGCCCGCGCAGCCCGTACCGGCAGGCCGCCGCCAGCAGGCCGTAAGCGAGCAGGATCTCCGCCGACTGGGACAGCCGGGAGGGCGGCAGCAGCCGGCACAGCACGATGCCCGTCACCAGCGCCAGCAGCAGCCGCAGCAGCGGCCCGGCCAGCACGGCGGCGAAACGGCCCGCCACGTAGCGCAGCTCCAGCACGTTGTGCAGCAGACCGAAGGCGGCCAGGCCCAGCACCGCCAGACCGGTCGGCGCCCGCAGGGCCAGCGCCAGCGCCAGGACGGCCGACAGCGCGAAACCCGCGAACGGCGCGGCGCCCAGCCGGACGGCCGGGCCCGGCGCCGGCCAGACCGGCCCGGACGCGCCTGCTCCGTCGGCTCCTCCGACCGTCGACGCCGACGCGGGTACCGCCCCGGTGGTCATGCGCCCCTCCCCGTGGCACGATCCCCGCCGTGCCCTACGCCCTCGCCCTCGCCCTGACCCTGCTGGTCGAGGTGCCCGTCTACACCGTCGCGCTCACCCGGGCCGGCGGACTGCGCCCCTCCCGGGCCGCCGGTGCCGCCGTCCTGGTCAACCTGGCGACGCACCCGCTGCTCTGGTGGTCCCTGCAGCCGTACGCCGCCGGGCCCGCCGCAGCGTACTGGACCGCCTTCGGGCTCGGCGAGGCCGGCGTCTGCCTCGCCGAGGGCGCCCTGCTCGCCCCGCTCACCGGACTGGCGCCGCGCACCGCACTCCCCTGGGCCGCCTCCGCCACCGCCAACGCCGCCTCGGTGCTCGCCGGGCTGCTGCTCGGGGGCTGAACCGGCCCCCCGCCACCCGAACCGGCGGGCCCGGTACGGTGATCGGTGACGTGACCGGTGACGTGCCCGGTCCCGTGACCGGCGGAGGGGACCTGAAGATGATCGTGGTGGACGCGTCCGCGCTGATGCTGGCGCTGGCCGACGAGGGCCCGCGCGGGGCCGCCGCCCGGGCCGAACTCGCCGCCGACGGGGAATGGCTGGCGCCCGAGCACATCACGGTCGAGGTGATGCAGTCGCTGCGCGGCCTCTACCTGGCCAAGGAGCTGACCGCCGAGCGGGTCGCCGAACTCACCGGCGAGCTGGCCGCGGTGGCGATCCGCAAGGTCGAGGTGGCACCGCTGCTCGGCCGGATCTGGGAACTCAAGGACAACCTGACCCCGGACGACGCCGCGTACGTCGCGGTCGCCGAGCGGTACGGCGCGCCGCTGGTCACCGCCGACCTGCGGCTGATGCGGGCCAGCGGGCCGCGCTGCGAGATCCGGGGCATCCGGCGCGAGCCGCAGTGAGCGGCGGCGCGCCCACCGGGGTGTCCCGGGCGGCCCGGCCTCGTTGAGCAGGGCGACCGCCCCCCTGCTCCAGAAGGTCCGCCGATGACCGCTCCGTTCGCCGCCGCCCTGCTGCCGCTGGCCCTGCTCGCCCCCGCCACCTCGCGGGTCTCCGTCGTCGAGGCCGCCTTCGACCCGGCCACCGCCTTCGTCCCGCCGACCGCGGTCAGCTACGCGGACGACCTGGTGCCGTACGGCTCGCACGTCCGGGTCGCCACCGACCGCTCGGTGCCCGGGCGGACGGTGCTCACCCTGACGGTGTCCGGGCTCGCCCCCGACCACGAGTTCCCGGCGCACCTGCACACCGGCAGCTGCGGGGCCGACCCGGCCTCCTCCGGCCCCCACTACCAGCACGTGGTCGACCCGGTGCAGCCGTCCACCGACCCGGCGTACGCCAACGGGCGCAACGAGCTGCGCCTGGTGCTGCGCACCGACGGGCACGGCAGGGGCACCGCGACGGCGGCGGTGGACTGGCAGCCGCGCCCGGGCGGGGCACGCTCGCTGGTGCTGCACGCGGGCACGCCGGCCGGCCCGCACGCGGCGGGCGACCGGGTGGGCTGCGTCAAGCTGGACGGCTGACCGGGGGCTCCTCAGGCTGCCCCTCGGCTCGTCAGGCCGTTCCTCGGGCGGCTGCTCAGGAGCCGAGGGTGGCGACCAGGACCGCCTTGATGGTGTGCAGCCGGTTCTCGGCCTGGTCGAAGACGATGGAGTGCGGCGACTCGAACAGCTCGTCGGTGCACTCCAGCTCGGTCATGCCGGTGGCCTCGAACATCTGCCGCCCGACCACCGTGCCCAGGTCGTGGAAGGCGGGCAGGCAGTGCAGGAACTTCACGGCCGGATTGCCGGTGGCCCGGACGGTGTCCATGGAGACCTGGTAGGGCTTGAGCAGCTCGATCCGCTCGGCCCAGACCTCCTTGGGCTCGCCCATCGAGACCCAGACGTCGGTGTAGAGGAAGTCGGCGCCGGCCACGCCCTCGGCCACGTCCTCGGTCAGCGTGATCCGGGCGCCGGTCGACTCGGCCAGGGCCCGCGCCGACTTCTGCACGTCCTCGGTCGGCCAGAGGGCGCGCGGGGCGACGATCCGGATGTCCATGCCGAGCAGGGCCCCGGTGACCAGCAGTGAGTTGCCCATGTTGGAGCGGGCGTCGCCGAGGTAGGCGAGGGCGACGTCGGTGAGCGGCTTGACGGTGTGCTCGGTGACGGTGAGCACGTCGGCCAGCATCTGGGTCGGGTGCCACTCGTCGGTGAGGCCGTTCCAGACCGGGACACCGGCGTGCTCGGCGAGCTCCTCGACGACCTCCTGGCCGTGACCGCGGTACTCGATCCCGTCGAACATCCGGCCGAGCACCCGGGCGGTGTCCTTGATGGACTCCTTGTGGCCGATCTGCGAGGCCGCCGGGTCCAGGTACGTGGTGGTGGCACCCTGGTCGTGGGCGGCCACCTCGAAGGCGCAGCGGGTGCGGGTCGAGGTCTTCTCGAAGATCAGCGCGATGTTCTTGCCCCGCAGCCTGGGCTGCTCGGTGCCCGCGTACTTCGCCGCCTTGAGCCCGGCGGCGAGGTCCACCAGGAAGCGGAACTCCTGGGGCGTGAAGTCGAGCTCCTTGAGGAAGTGCCTGTTCCGGAGGTTGAAGGCCATACCGGGCTCCTGGGGTGACGGGACGAGGGGGAAGGCTGGCAAGTGTATACGATACTTGGAATTTCTATACAGACATGGGGATGAGAGAGGGGAGTCCCGTCGGACGGGACTCCCCTCTGCCCGGTTCCGCAGGCTCCGCGCCGCTACAGCCGCGGGTCGACCGGCTCGGACTCCAGCGCCAGCACCGCGAACACCGGTTCGTGCACCCGCCACAGCGGCTCCCCGGCCGCCAGCCGGTCCAGCGCCTCCAGCCCCAGCGCGTACTCGCGCAGCGCCAGTGAGCGCTTGTGGCCCAGCGAGCGCTGACGCAGCCGGTCCAGGTGCTCGGTGTAGTCCGGGCCGTAGATGATCCGCAGGTACTCCCGCCCCCGCACCTTCATCCCCGGCTGCACCAGTCCGCCCGGACGGCCCTCACCACGCGTGGTCCGCACCAGCGAGGCCAGCGGCTTGACCACCATGCCCTCGCCGCCCGCACCGGTCAGCTCCTCCCACCAGGCGGTGGCGGCCGCCGTCGAGGCCTCGTCCTCGGTGTCCACCAGGACCCGGCCGGTGCGGTGCAGCACCGGCTCCTCCCCGTCGTCGGCCGCCACCAGGCGGTCGATCCAGGCCAGGTGCTCGTCGTGCGGACGCACCGCCAGGTTCGCCCCCTCGGCGGCCAGCAGCTGGAACGGCGCCAGCCGGATGCCCGACAGGCCCTCGGTCGGCCAGCAGTACCGCCGGTACGCCTCGGTGAACGCCCCCGCGTCGGCGGAGCGCTGCCGCTGGCGGGCGGTCAGGTCCGCGAGGTCCAGGCCGCGCCCGGCCGCCCGCTCCAGGGCGGACAGCACCTCCGGCAGGGCCGCGCCCGCCGCCGCGCCGACCGCCGCGTACTGGCGGCGCAGCAGCTCCACCGCCTTCAGCGACCACGGCATCAGCTCGGCGTCCAGCAGCAGCCAGTCGGTACCCAGCTCCTCGAACAGCCCGGCCCGCTCGGCGGCCGACCGGACCCGCCCCAGCACGGCGGCAGTCAGCCCGTCGTCGTCGAGGAACGCCCGGCCGGTACGGGTCCAGATCGCACCCGGGCCGGCCACACCGAAGCGGCGCTCCAGCGCGGCACCGTCCCGGGCGACCAGCAGCACCGCGCGCGAGCCCATGTGCTTCTCCTCGCACACCAGGTGGCGCACGCCGTCCGCGCGGTAGGCGAGGAACGCCTCCTCCGGGTGCTCCAGGTAGCCGTCCCGGCGGGAGGTGGCGCTCGGCGCCATGGTCGGCGGCAGGTAGGCCAGCAGCCGCGGGTCCAGCGCGAAGCGGCTCATCACCTCCAGTGCGGCCGCCGCGTTCTCCTCCCGGACGGCGACCCGCCCGTGCAGGCGGGTCTCGACGATCCGGCGCCCGGCCACGTCGGCGAGGTCCAGCGGACGGCCCTCGCGCGCACCCGGCGCGTCGGTGATCAGCGGACGCACCGGGGCGTACCACTCGCGCTCCGCCTCCACGCTCACCAGCTCGCGCTCCGGGTAGCGCAGCGCGGTCAGGCTGCCGCCGAAGACGCAGCCGGTGTCCAGGCAGAGGGTGTTGTTGACGAAGCCCGCCGTCGGCACCGGGGTGTGGCCGTAGACCACCAGCGCCCGGCCGCGGTACTCCTCCGCCCACGGGTAGCGCACCGGCAGGCCGTACTCGTCGGTCTCGCCGGTGGTCTCCCCGTACAGCGCGTGCGAGCGGACCCGGCCCGAGTTGCGGCCGTGGTACTTCTCCGGCAGACCGGCGTGGGAGACCACCAGCGCGCCGCCGTCCAGCAGGTAGTGACTGACCAGGCCGCGCATGAACTCCCGGACCTCGGCCCGGAACTCCTCGGACTCGCCCGCCAGCTGGTCCAGCGACTCCTTCAGGCCGTGCGAGACGGTGACCTTCTTGCCGTCCATCGCCCGGCCGAGCTTGTTCTCGTGGTTGCCGGGCACGCAGATCGCGTGGCCCGCCGCGACCATGCCCATCACCAGGCGCAGCACGCCCGGGGTGTCGGGGCCGCGGTCGACCAGGTCCCCGACGAAGACGGCGGTACGGCCCGCCGGGTGCGCGGCGTCCACCGGGCGGCCCTCGGCGTCCCGGGTCAGGGAGTAGCCGAGACGGGTCAGCAGGGTCTCCAGCTCCGAACGGCAGCCGTGGATGTCGCCCACGACGTCGAACGGACCGGTGAGGTGGCGCAGGTCGTTGTAGCGCTTCTCCGGCACGACCTCGGCCGCCGCCACCTCGGCCTCGCCGCGCAGGATGTGCACCTTGCGGAAGCCCTCGCGCTCCAGGCCGCGCAGGGAGCGGCGCAGCTCGCGGTTCTGGCGCGGGATGACATGGGCGGGCAGCTGGCGGTCCGGGCGGGACCGGTTGCGCTCGGCACACACCCCCGGCGGAACGTCCAGGACGATCGCGATCGGCAGCACGTCGTGCTCACGGGCGATCCGGACCAGCTGCCGGCGGGCCTCGGGCTGGACGTTGGTGGCGTCCACGACGGTCAGCCGGCCCGCCGCCAGGCGCTTGCCGACGATGTAGTGCAGGAGGTCGAAGGCCTCGGCGGAGGCGGACTGGTCGTTCTCGTCGTCCGCGACCAGGCCCCGGCAGAAGTCGGAGGAGACCACCTGGGTGGGCAGGAAGTGGCGGCGGGCGAAGGTGGACTTGCCCGCGCCGCTGGTGCCGATCAGGACGACGAGCGAGACGTCGGTGACGGGCAGGAGGCGGGGGGCGGTGCTCTCGGTCGTCGCGTCGACCGTGGCGTCGGTCATCGGGGTTCGCCTCCTTCGGGCGTCGTGGTGGTGGCTGCTCCGGTGGTGGCCGGCGCGTCGACGGTGATGGGCGGCGCGTCGACGGCAGTGGGCGGCGCGTCGACGGCAGTGGCCGGCCCGTCGACGGTGGCCGTGAACAGGGCGAGCTGGGTCGGTGCGCCGACCTCCTCGTCCTGCGGGCCGACCGGGCGCAGCACCACGGTGTAGCCGTAGGCGGCCGCGACCTTCTCGGCCCAGGCGCCGAACTCGGCGCGGGACCACTCGAAGCGGTGGTCGGCGTGCCGGACGGTGCCCGCCGGCAGGCTCTCCCAGCGGACGTTGTACTCGGCGTTCGGCGTGGTGACCACCACGGCCCGGGGCCGGGCCGCGCCGAACACGGCGTACTCCAGGGCGGGCAGCCGCGGCAGGTCCAGGTGCTCGATCACCTCGCACAGCACTGCCGCGTCGAAGCCCTTCAACCGGGCGTCGGTGTACGTCAGCGCGCCCTGCGCCAGCGTCACCCGGGCCGCCTGCCGCTCGGGCAGCCGGTCCAGGCGCAGCTTGCGGCTCGCCGCCTGCAGTGCCCGCACGGACACGTCCACGCCGAGGATCCCGGTGAACCGGGCGTCCTTCAGCAGCTCGCCGATCAGCTCGCCCTGGCCGCAGCCGAGGTCCGCGACGCGGGCGGCCCCGGTCTCGCGGAGGGCGTCGAGGATCGCGGCACGGCGCTGCTCGGCGAGGGACGGCGGACGGGGCCGCTCGGGCTCCGCCGGCCGCTCCCCGCTCCCCTGAGTGCCCTCCTCCTCGGGCCGGGCGCCTTCCTCCTCGGGCCGGTCGTCGACCGCGTTGTCGACCTCCTCGACCTCACGGTCGTCCGCCTCGGCGAGCCGGGCCAGTTCCAGGCGCTCCATCGCGGCCCGGGTCAGCGACCAGCGCCGGGCCAGGTAGCGACGGGTGATCAGAGCACGCTCCGGGTGGGCGGCCAGCCAGCCCTCGCCGGCGGCGAGCAGCTTGTCCACCTCGTCCGGGGCGACCCAGTAGTGCTTGGCGCCGTCCAGCACCGGCAGCAGCACGTACAGCTGCTGGAGCGCGTCGGCGAGCCGCACCGCCTCGGAGACGAGCGCGATCCGCACGTACCGGGAGTCGCCCCACTCCGGGAACGACTCGTCCAGCGGGATCGCCACGGCCTCGACCCGCCAGCCCAGCGGCTCGAACAGCCGGGCCACCATCGCCGGGCCGCCGCCCTCGCCCGCGCCGTTCGCGGGCACGGCGGGCAGCTCGATCCGCAGCGGACGCGCCCGCCCCGGCAGTTCGGGACGGGCCGGGCAGGCGCCCTTCATCGCGGACCGGAACACCGTCCGCAGCGCCACCGCGAGGAGCGAGGACGCGGCGTACGGGCGGTCGTTGACGTACTGGGCGAGCGCGAAGTCGGGCGAGCCGCCGCGCCCCCTGCCGTCGCCCCGGCCCTTGCGGACCAGTGCGACCGGGTCGATGTCCAGCAGCAGCGCCGCCGTGCAGACCTCGTCCCCCGCCTCGGGGTAGAAGACGTGGGCCTCACCGTGCGACGTCGTGAAGCGCTGGACCTTGCCGGGATGCTTGTGCAGCAGGAACCCGAGATCCGTGGCCGGGTCCTCGGCGCTGCCGGTGGTGGAGATCGACATGAACACCCGCCGAAGTATTGCTCAGCGAAACGGCGCTGAGCACGGGGTTTTCCCGCCCGGGGCCCCGAGGCCGGGAAGTCCGCCGGGCAGGTCCGGACGGTGGGCGGGCCCGGACGCCGGGCAGGTCCGGACGGCGGGCGGGTCCGGACGGTGGGCGTGTTCGGCACCGGGGCCCCGCATTGGTTAACGTGCACGATGTGACTGCTGAATCCACCTCGCTCGAATCCACCTCCCCGGCGAACGGCGCCGTGGCCACCGGCCTGGCCACCATCGCCGCCGACGGCACCGTCCTCGACACGTGGTACCCCACCCCCGTTCTGGCCGCCGAGCCCGGCCCGGCCGGCACCGTCCGCCTGACCGCCGAGCAGGCCGAGGCCGAGCTCGGCACCGGCGCGGCCGAGGCGCTGCGCGCCGACGCGCGCCGCGGCGTCGAGGTGGTCGCCGTGCGCACCACCATCGCCTCGCTGGACGAGAAGCCGCTCGACACGCACGACGTGTACCTGCGCCTGCACCTGCTCAGCCACCGCCTGGTCAAGCCGCACGGCCTGAACCTGGACGGCATCTTCGGCCTGCTGGCCAACGTCGCGTGGACCAGCATCGGCCCCGTCCCGGTGGACAAGGTCGAGCAGGCCCGCCTCGCGGTGCGCGCCCAGGGCGGCCAGCTGGCCGTGTTCGGGATCGACAAGTTCCCGCGGATGACCGACTACGTCGCCCCGACCGGTGTGCGCATCGCCCACGCCGACCGCGTCCGGCTGGGCGCGCACCTGGCCGTCGGCACCACCGTGATGCACGAGGGCTTCGTCAACTTCAACGCCGGCACGCTGGGCACCTCCATGGTCGAGGGCCGGATCAGCGCGGGCGTCGTCGTCGGCGACCACAGCGACATCGGCGGCGGCGCCTCGATCATGGGCACCCTGTCGGGTGGCGGCAAGCAGGTCGTCTCGGTCGGCGAGCGCTGCCTGCTCGGTGCCAACGCGGGCATCGGCATCTCGCTCGGCAGCGACTGCGTGGTCGAGGCCGGCCTGTACGTCACCGCCGGCACCCGGGTCACCACCCCGGACGGCACGGTGGCCAAGGCCGTCGAGCTGTCCGGCCAGGACAACCTGCTGTTCCGCCGCAACTCGCAGACCGGCGCGGTCGAGGTCATCGCCCGCTCCGGCTCCTGGGGCGGCCTGAACGCGGACCTGCACGCCCACAACTGACGTACGGGCCACGACGGTCGGGGTCCGGCGCCGGGTGGCGCCGGGCCCCGCTCGCGTCGTCGGACGTCGTCAGGCGCCCGCGGGGCGCCGAGGCTCGCCCGGCCCGGCACCCGCGCCACCCGCCGCGCGTCACGCGCAGCAACCGGGCGACGAGCGGCTCCCCGCGGTGCCTCACACCCCACGGGGCTTGCGGTGGCGCCCCGGTGGCTTGGTCGGCCGCGGCGCCCGGTACCCGGGGCGCCGCAGGCCGTCGCCTTCGACGCCGTGCAGGATCCGCTGGGCGGCCGCGTAGTCCTCGGCCACCGTCTCCGGCAGCCACTGGTAGCCGTCCCAGCGCACGATCAGCCGCGGCTCGCCCGGCGCCACGTGGGCACCGCCCGGCCGTCCGTCCGCGAGCCGGACGGCCCGCAACTGCCCTACCGGCCGCAGCCGTTGCTCCCGCCTGGCCGCCCACGACGCCAGCGGTTCCTCCTCGTCCATCGCCCCAGTCTGGCGTCCGGGAGCCGTCTGCCGACACCCGCGTCACTCGACCGGGCGACGGGCGGTACGGCCCCTCCGCACGCTCGGCGCCCCTCTGGTCCCTCCTGTTCACCGCTGTTCACTCCCGTCTCACGAGCTCCTGAGGACCACCAGCCGCTGGGTCGCCCTGGTCATCGCGACGTAGCGGTCGACGGCGCCCTCCACGCCCCCGCCGAACGCCTCCGGATCGACCAGGACGACCAGGTCGAACTCCAGCCCCTTCGACAGTTCCGGGGTCAGCGACCGCACCCGCGGCCGGGCCCGGAAGTCGGGGGCGCCGATCACACAGGCGACACCCTCGGCGTGCTCGGCGAGCCAGCCGTCCAGGACCGCGTCCAGCTCCGACACCGCCCCGTGCACCACGGGGATGCCGCTGCTGCGGACGGAGGTCGGCACGTTGGCGTCCGGCAGGGCGGCCCGGATGGCGGGCTCGGCCTCGGCCATGACCTCCTCCGGCGTCCGGTAGTTGATGCTCAGCGAGGCCACCGTGGCGCGGTCGAGCCCGATCCGCTCCAGCCGCTCCAGCCACGACTCCGTGAAGCCGTGCCTGGCCTGCGCGCGGTCCCCGACGATGGTGAAGCTCCGGGACGGGCAGCGCAGCAGCAGCATCTGCCACTCCGCGTCGGTCAGCTCCTGGGCCTCGTCCACCACGACGTGCGCGAACGGGCCGGCCAGCGGCTCCGGATCGGCGACGGGCAGGGCGGTCTCGTCCACCAGGCTGTCCTGGAGGTCCCGCCCGCGCAGCATCGTCACCGCGCCCTCGCCGTCGTCGTCGGCCTGGAGCAGGTCACCGATGACGTCGGCCATGCGGGCCCGCTCGGCCGCGACCGCGGCCTCGCGCCGGCGCTGCCGCCGCGCCGCCTCCGGATCGCCGAGCCGCTGCCGGGCGGCGTCCAGGAGCGGCAGGTCGGACACCGTCCAGGCCTGGGGCGCCTCCTTGCGCTGCAGCTTGCGGACCTCCTCGGGGTCGAGCCAGGGAGCGCACATCCGCAGGTAGGCGGGCACCGACCAGAGGTCGCCGACCAGGTCGGCCGCTTCGAGCAGCGGCCACGCGCGGTTGAGGGTCTCCACCAGCTCGCGGTCCTGCCGCAGCGAGCGGCGGAACAGCTCGGGCGACACCTCCTCCTCGTCCTCGCCCAGCTTGTCCAGCAGGATCGTGGTGAGCTCCTCCCAGATCTGCTCGCGCGCCTCGTTGTGCGGGGTGCCCGGGTCCGGCGCGGCGAAGGCGTCGGCCCAGTCGTCGGCGCTCAGCCAGAGGTCGGACCAGTGGGTCGTGACCGCCATGCCCTCCGTGGGCGGCTCCTCGTAGAAGCGGACGGCCTTCTCGATCGCCTTCACCATGTCGACCGTGGACTTCAGCCGGGCCACCTCCGGATCGGCCTCGGCCCCCGCCTTCGTCCCTTCCGCGACCAGGTCCCGCACGGTGCAGGTCCGCACGCCCTCCTCGCCGAGGCTGGGCAGGACGTCGGCGACGTACGACAGGTACGGCTGGTGCGGGCCGACGAACAGCACACCGCCCCGCCGGTGGCCGAGGCGCGGGTCGGAGTAGAGCAGGTACGCGGAACGGTGCAGCGCGACGACGGTCTTGCCGGTGCCCGGACCGCCGTCGACCACCAGGGCGCCCCGGGAGCCGGCCCGGATGACGGCGTCCTGGTCGGCCTGGATGGTGGCCAGCACGTCCCGCATCCGGGCCGAGCGGTTGCCGCCGAGGCTCGCGATGAAGGCGGACTGGTCGTCCAGGGCGGCGTGCCCCTCCAGGGCCTCGGTGGTGAACACCTCGTCCCAGTAGTCGCCGATCCGGCCACCGGTCCAGCGGTACCGACGGCGGCTCACCAGCCCCATCGGATCTGCGTGCGTCGCCGCGAAGAAGGGCTCGGCCGCGGGCGAGCGCCAGTCCACCAGCAGCCGGCGCCCCTCGCTGTCGGTGAGGCCGAGCCGCCCGATGTACACCGGCTCCACGTCGTCCGCGCGAACGACGTGGCCGAGACAGAGGTCCAGGCCGAAGCGGCGCAGCGCCCGCAGGCGACCGGTCAGCCTGTGGACCTCGATGTCCCGGTCCATCGCCTCCCGGCCCTTGCCGCCCGGTGCCCGGCGCACGGCGTCGAGGCGGTCGGACAGCTCGGCGATCGTCGCTTCGAGGCTCTCCGCGATGGCCGCGAAGTGCCGCTCGTCGTCGCCGATCAGTGCCGGGTCGGCCTTGGCGGCGAGGCGGTCGGGAAGGTCGAACGCGCTGGTGGTCAGGGGGGTCATGGCATCAACTCCGATCTGAGGCCTGCGATTGTGCGCCACCACGGGGGCCTTGCCGCAAGACCCCCCTTGCGCTATACCTTGAGAGTGGCAAGGGGTGGGTGTTCCCCCTTCGCCGCCTTCCTCCACCTCCGTTCTTCCTCATCGTTGAGTCGTGGCGCGCTGCGCCGGGGCGTGCGGTCCGCGTGCCCTGTGCCTCCGGGCCGCACCGCACCGCACCGCACCGCACCGCACCGCACCGCACCGCACCGCACCGCACCGCACCGCACCGCACCGCACCGCACCGGGCCACCGCCTAGCCCAGGCCACGGCGCGGCGGCAACCCGGGCTCACCCGGGAGGCTTACGGCGTACCGGAGTCGGACCGCATCGGGTGGTGCCCGGTGACCCGCCACCGGCGCGGTTCGTTGGTCGCTGCGGCACACCGCACCACCGATCCGAAGAGGTCCCGCCATGTCCGAACCCTCTGCCACGCCGCAGCCCCCGAGCAGCCCGACGGGCTCGGCCGACGGCGCCTGGGCCGGGCCCGACGCCCCCAAGAGCCTGCTGGAGCAGATGCAGGAACTGCTCGCCTCGGTCACCGCGGATCTCGCCGCGCTGCAGTCCTCCGGCCTCCGGGACACCGAGCCCGCCACCTATCCGACCGGCACGGACACCTCCGAGGCTCCGACCGTGCCGGGCACCCGGTAGCCGGCCGCCCGCTCCCGCTCCGACGGCCCGCCCCCACCCGGCGGGCCGTCGTCGTCCGGCGGGCGACTCTCCCCCGGCGGGCGGCCGTCGTCGACCTCCCGTGCCCCGCCGCCATCACGTGACTCGCTACCGTCCCGTGCGTCGTGGTCATCCGGCGGGCCGAGCCTGACGACGAGTAACGGGGAGCCGCAGTCGGCCCGTTCGGGCTCCGCCCCGCCGAGCGCCGCCCGCTCCGCGCCATCGGCCCGGCCGGCTGCCTCGCGCAGCCGCCCGGCCAGCTCCTTGCACTCCGACACCGCGTCGACGCCGTCGATGCACGTCCAGTAGAGGCTCTCGGTTTCGGCCCCGCAGGCCAGCACCACCAGCGTCTCCCCGACCTCCTGCAGCAGCCCCTCCAGCGCGCCCAGGGCCGCGGCCGGCTCTCCGAGTCCGGTGAGCCGCGCCGCCCGGCCGCCGCTCACCAGGGCGGCCCGGACGACGGAGCGGTCCAGGCAGACCGCCGCGTGCGCCCCGGCCTCGGCGAGCTGCTGGCCCAGCCCGGTGAGCTCCTCGTCCGCCGACTCCGCCAGCCGGGCACCCACCGCCTCGGTGAGCAGCGCGGCCTGCCGCGCCTCGGCCAGCACATCCGGTACGTGCCGGGCC
Source organism: Kitasatospora xanthocidica (assembly GCF_014656195.1). GTDB lineage: Bacteria > Actinomycetota > Actinomycetes > Streptomycetales > Streptomycetaceae > Kitasatospora > Kitasatospora xanthocidica. Next base: position 87,757 of record NZ_BNBY01000028.1, read on the forward strand.
TCGGCCAGCGCGTGCCGGGCCGTCTTGATCAGTCGCAGCGCCTCCATGGCCACCGCTCCTCTCTCGCTCGCTGTCGCCCCGGCCGCCGAGGAGGCGGCCGGATGGTCACGGCGACAGCGTGCGAGGAAGCGCGGAAACCCGCATCCGCCTTGTCAGAAGCTGTGGAAAAGTCGGGGGTTGTGGATAACCTCGTCCCTCACAAGGGTTGATCGCTCACGTCCGAGTTGACGTCCGTCGGCTCCTCCGGCACCGGGAAGCGGTGCTCGTTGCGCTCGATCTTGGCCGCGAGGGCCTCCAGCGGGTCCACCCCGACCGCCGTGCAGAACTGCAGCAGATACGCCAGCACGTCCGCGACCTCGTCGCGCACCCGGTGCGCGCGCTCCGGCTCGGACATCACCGCGGCGGCCTGCTCGGGCGTCAGCCACTGGAAGATCTCCAGCAGCTCCCCCGCCTCCACGCTCAGCGCCGCCGCCAGGTTCTTCGGCGTGTGGAAGGGCTCCCACCGCCGGGCCGCCGCGAAGTCCACCAGCCGCTGCCTCAGGGCCTCCAGGGTCGGCTCCCCCGGTCCCGTCACTCGTTCGCTCACCCCTCCAGGTCTACCCCATCGCCGCCCGCCACCGGCCCGGACCCCTCCACCCCGAACCCGTCCACCGCCGTCCCCGCCCCTTCCCCCGCACCGTCGGCACCGCCGGCCCCGTAGGCACTGTCAGCTCCGTCAACCCCGTCGGCACCGTCGGCCCCCTCCCCGCGCCCGCCCTGGAACGGGACCCGGGCCGGCGGCCGGGCCGGCTCCGGCCGCAGCACCGTGAACCCCGAGCCGGGATCCCGCCGGCACTCCACCACCGCCACCCCGCCCGGCCGCGGATCGCCGCCCAGCGCCTCCCGCACCGCCCCCGGCTCCTGCAGCGCCGCCACCACCCGCAGCTGGCTGCGGTCCGCCATGTCCCGTGCCAGCCGCAGCAACGTGGCGGTCTGCTCGGTGGACAGCCCCGCCCCCAGGTCCTCGGCGAGTACGGTGAGCTGCCGGTGCGCCCACGGCACCTCGGCGGCCACGTCGAGGTCGAGCACCCCGGCCCCGGTCAGCAGCACCGCGGCGAACGCGAGGTGCCGCAGCATGCCGTCGGAGGCCTGGTCGGCCCCGGTGCGCCCGAGCACACCCTCGTCGAAGACGGCCAGGACCCGCCGCACGCCCTCGTCGCCCGTCCGCTCGGCCACGGTGAGCCCCAGCAGCGGATGCGGCGCGGCGGACTGCACGACGCGCAGGAGCTGCCCGTACCGGCGCTGGCACTCGTCGCCCAGCCGGGCGATGACGGCGGAGATGTTGGCGGCGTTGCCGCGCAGCCTGGCCTGCGGGTCGGCCCGGGCCCAGCCGCGCATCAGGGCGGGGACGGGGTGCAGCGGGAAGACCTCGCGCAGCGCGGTGAGCAGGTCCTCGGTGGCGGCCAGGACCAGGCACTCACCGGCCGACGAGCCCGCGACCCGCAGCGGCAGCTGCGCGGTGATCATGGTGCCGCTGGGGAAGGGCGCCCGGATGTCGCCCTGACGGGTGTCGTTGTGCCAGCAGACGTTGACCCGCCGGTTGCGGACGTCCTGCTCGCCGGTGTCCATCAGGGTCCGGCCGTCGAGGGTGAGCGACTCCCGGGCGATCCGGACCGGGCCGTCCGTCCGGATCACGACGTCGAGCCGGATCCGGCCGTGCGGGGAGCGGACGGTGCAGCCGAGGATGATCGCGTCCCGCCCGTGCGGAACGCAGCCGTGCAGGCCGCCCCGGACGGGCAGGGCGAGCGGGCCGGCGCGGTCGGGCAGCCCGTCCAGCGAGTCGGCGAGCTCCTCGCCGAGCGCGAGCCGGGACAGCACCGCGAGCGCGTCGAGCGCGTTGGACTTGCCGACCCCGGCGGGCCCGTGGAGCACGGTCAGGGGCGCGAGGGGCAGCACCGCGCGCCGGTAGGACTTGAACGAGGTGAGCCGGAGCTCCTCGACGGTGGGGCGTGGCACGGGCGACCGGCCGGGCCCCGGGGTGTCCGGTCGGAGGGGGGCCGGCCCGGCGGGCCTGGTGGCGTCGCGGTTCACCCGTCGGACGTTAGCCGCAGGCCGACCGGCGGAAACGTGCCTGCACCCCAGATTCATCCCAACGTGGCGCCCCTACCCCGCCCCGATGACCACCCACCGCACCCGGAAGCGACGCCGAAGCGCCCTCGAAGCACGCAGAAGAACGCCGAGGCACGCAGCAGCGACGCCGAACGAGTCCCGGGCGCTCAGCGCCGGTAGGCGGCCACCGTCACCGAGGCGGTCACCTCGACCGGGTCCGGCAGGGCCGCGAGCGAGGCCTCCAGCCGCTCCGGGTCGGTGTGCCAGGCGCTGGGCCCCATGCCGACGACGGTGCGCACGTCCTGCGGGCCGAGCCGCAGGGTGAACTCGACCTCCCGCCGGTCCGCGGGCGTCAGGTACGGCCCGAGCTTCTCGTCGATCCGCCGCTGCTTCTCCTCGTCCACCGACAACAGCCCCAGCGCGTCGACGAGTTCGCGTAGGTGGCGGGCGGTGGGCGAGACCAGCAGCAGGGTGCCGCCGGGGCGCAGCGCCCGGCGGATCTCGGGCCCGTTGCGCGGCGCGAAGACGTTGAGCATCAGCTCGGCGGAGGCGTCGCGTAGCGGCAGCGGGCGCCAGGCGTCGCAGACGACGGCGCCGATCCGCGGGTGTGCCTTGGCGGCGCGTCGCAGCGCGTACTTGGAGATGTCGAGGGCCGCGCCGACCCGGTCGGGCAGGGCGTCGAGGACGTGGGCCAGGTAGTGCCCGGTGCCGGCGCCGAGGTCGGCGACCAGACCACCGGACTCAGCGGCGGGGCCTCCTGCACGATCACCGGCGGTCGCCGCGGCAGCCGCGACTGCGGCCTCGGCGAGGGCGTCCGCGATGGGCCGGTAGTGCCCGGCGGCGAGGAAGTCGGAGCGGGCGGCGACCATCCCGGCGGTGTCCCCGGTGCCGGTGTGGGCGTCGCCGGCGAGGAGGCTGACGTAGCCCTGCTTGGCGAGGTCGAAGCTGTGCCCGGAGGGGCAGCGCAGGCTGCGGTCGTGCCGGGTGAGGTCCTGCGCGCAGAGGGGGCAGGCCAGGTAGCGCTCGATGTCCTGCAGCAACGTTCCGTCTTCTCTCGCCGTACGCCCCGGCCGGTCGGGGCGCCAGCCAGCCTAACCACCCCGACCCGCCGGTCGCCCCTCACGACCCCGACGGCACCGCCAACCGCCCCACCGGCGTCCGCCCCCGCTCCGCCGCGACCCGCAGCGCGAGCGCGGCGAGCGCCTCGGGCGCGCCGGCCCGGCCGCGGATCCCGGGGAAGGCGTTGACGTCCACGATGACGGGCTCGGCCGGCCCGTCGAGCAGGTCGACCCCGTACACGTCGAGCCCGAACACCTCGCCGACGCGCAGCGCGAGCGCGGCCCGCGCGGCGGGCGGTTCCCAGTCCTCGGCCCGGCCCGGCTCCCCCGATCCGGTGGCGAGCTCGGACCGTCGGCGGGCGGCGAAGACCCGCCCGTCGACCACCCACAGCTTCTGGTCCCAGCCGGTCCCGGGGACGAACGGCTGGGTGACGACGGGCTCCTCGGGCCACTGCTCGGCGAGTTCGCGCAGCCGGTCCGGGCCGTCGACCCGGGCGACCAGGTCGTGCCGCCTGCTGTGCCGGCTCTTGACGACGAACGGGTAGGCCGGGGCGGCGAGTTCGCGCAGCGGCCCGGCGGCGACGGTGGCCGCGAAGGGCAGTCCGGCGGCGGCCGCGAGGTCGGCCATCCGCACCCGGTCCTGACAGAGTCCGGTGGCCGCCGCCGAGTTCACCACCGGTACGCCCCGCTGCTCGAACTCCCGTGCCAGCGACAGCGCTCGGGGCGTACGGGCCTTCAGCAGACAGACGTCCACGGGGCCGTCCGCCACGTCCGCGAACGGCCCGGCGGACGCGCCGACCGGCGCCTCGGCAGACGCCCCGACCGGCGGCACGACCACCAGCTCGTGCCCGCCCTCCACCAGCAGCGCCGCGGTCGCCGCCAGCACCGGGTGCCCGGGGTTCCCGGTGATCAGCCCGACCTTCACAGCAACTCCCCCTCGCCGAAGCCCAGTTGCCCGTACCGATCGGCGCCGCCCGCCGACACCAGGGCGGCGGGCTCGCCGGGCACCGACACGGCGGTCCCGCTGCGGGCGAGCCTCAGCACCGCGCGGGCGACCCGGGCCACGGCGTCCGGCACCTGCCGGAAGCTCGGGAAGTCGTTGATGTCGACCACCACCGGCCCGTCCGGCCCGAGCAGCACGTCGACCCCGTACAGGTCCAGCCCGAACACCTCGCCGACCTGCGCGACGATCCGCGCGACGCTCCCCGGCAGCGGCACCTGCCGCTCCCGGACGCCCTGCCCGGGGTGCAGCGGGGAGGAACGTTCCGTCGCGAAGAGCTCGCCGTCGACGCAGTACACCTTCAGGTCGGTGCCCGAGTTCGGCACGTACGGCTGGGCGATCAGCAACCCCTCGCCGGCCAGTTCGGGCCCGACCTCCAGCAGGTGGTCCGGGCTGCGCACCAGCCGGACGGCGCGCCCGGAGCTGCCGTCGGCCGGCTTGACCACCAGCGGGTACTCGGCGGTCGGGATCTCCGCGAGCCGCTCCCAGCGCGCCGCCGCGTACGTCACCGGGACGGGCAGCCCGCGGGTGCGGCCGATGACCGCGGCGAGCGCCTTGTCCCGGACGCCCCGGATGGATCGCACGTCGTTCACCGTGGTGAGGCCGACGGCGGCGGCCGCCTCCAGCAGGGTCAGCCCGGGACCGCCGGAGACGGTCTTGAGCACCCAGGCGTCGTGGCTGCCGGCCCGGACCGCCTCGGAGATCGCCATCAGCGAGTCCCCGGGGCGCAGCACGTCCACCCGGTGCCCCCACGCGGTGAGCTGACGCGCCACGTCGAGCGGCATGCCGTCGCGCCGGTAGTGTTCCTCCACCAGAAAGCAGAGCCTCATGGGCCTGTCTTCCCCCTTGCCTCGCCGAATGCAGACGTCCGCCGTCCCCCTCGGCAGAGCTGTAAAAGCATCAGCATGCACGCTTTGTCCGCACAAGATCGCTGCGGGCCGGTAAGCGTTCGGCAACAATCCCCGCCCGCGCCCCGCCCAGCCCCCGTCCGCACCCCGCCGAACCCCGCCCGAACGCCCCGCTCCACCACCCCGGCCCCTACCCCGACGCCCCGCCCCGACGCGCGGCAAATCGGTGGCAGCCCGCCCGTGCCCCTGCTTTGATGCACGCCGTGACTTCTGACGATCATGCTCCCGACCGCCCGCTGCTCGACGAGATCGAGCGCTACTACGACGCCGCACCGCGCAGCGCCGCCCGTGCCGAGGACTTCGGCCCGCTGACCCTCTTCGTCCGCGAGGGCGACACCGGCTGGCACTACTACGCCCGTCCGACGCCCGGCCACACCGGCCCGGCGGCCACGGCCGAGGACGTCCGCCGGGTGCTGGAGCGGCAGCGCGAGGTGGGCGCGCCGGAGGCCTTCGAGTGGGTGGCCGAGCGGAATCCCGAGCTGCGCGCGGCCGTCGAGGCGGCCGGCCTGACGGTGCACGAGCACCCGCTGCTGGTGTTGGGCGCACGGGACGAGCCGGCCCCGGCGCCGGTGCTGCCGGAGCAGGTCGAGGTGCGGGTGCTGGGCCCGGACGCGCCCGAGCTGGCGGAGGCGGTGGCCGTCCCGCGTGTGGCCTTCGGAACCCCGGGCACCGCGATCGGCGCGGCCGGTGCGGCCGAACTGGCGCAGAGCGTGGCGGGGTTGGCGGCCGACGGCGCGGTGGCGCGGATCGCGCAGCGGATCACCGACGGGGTCACCGTGCAGGCGGCCGCGCTGGAGGGCGGTTCGGTGCTGTGCGCGGGCCAGTACAACCCGGTGGGCCCGGTCGGCGAGGTGGTCGGCGTGGGCACACTGCCCACCGCCCGTCGGCGCGGCCTGGGCCTCGCGGTCACCGCGGTCCTGGTCGCGCACGCCCGGGCCAACGGCGTCGGGACGGTGTTCCTGTCCGCCGCCGACGAGGACGTCGCCCGGATCTACCGCCGGGCCGGCTTCCGCCCGTTCGCGACGGCCCTGATCGCCGAGCCCGCCGCCGCACCGCAGGCCTGACCGGACGGCGGCGGGGCGCAGCGGTCACGCCCGGGTAGGGCTGCAGCCGTCACGCCCCCGCCGCGACGCACGGGAGGACGGAGGTCAGTCGTCGTCCTCCTCCTCGTCGTCAGCCCCGCTGACGCCCTCCCCCTCGGCCTCGTCCACCACCCACGCCGCCAGCCGCTCGGCGACGCCGGACACCCCGAGCCGCCCCTCGCGGATGGCCCGGGAGAGGCTGCGCACCTCGCGGGCGGTGGTGGCGACGGTGCAGCCGCTGGCGACGAGGTAGGCGTACGCGACGGCGGTCGCGAAGAGCTCGTTGGTCTTCTCCAGGGCCGGCACCCGGATCAGCTGGTGCATCAGGGCGGCGGCGCGGTCGTGCGGTTCGGGGTAGACGGCGATGTCGAATATCTCGGCCTGATGCCGGGTGACGGCCGCGAGCAGCGAGCCGTAGTCGGTGACCTGCGGGTCACCGGGCGTGTACTGCTCGGCGGTCATGAGCAGCCACGAGAGGTCGACCTCCAGTTTCAACGGCGCACGTCCTGGAGGTCGCCCGGCTCCCCGAACTCGGCGAGGAAGGACGTCTCGTACTCCTTCATGAACTGCGCGGCCGCGTCGACGAAGGCCCGGCCGGACTCGCCCATGTCCTGCTGGACCAGGCGCTCGATGTACTGGTTCATGCTGATCCCCTGCTGCTCGGCCCGTTCCCGGGCGATCTCCGCGGTCGTGGCGTCCACGCGGACGTTCAGCTGCTTCTTGGCCATGCCCTTCAAGCTAGCGCCGAAGTGCTAGCACAACAAGGGCGCGCGCACACCGCCCGCACACCTGCCGCACGCCCCCACGCAACCTCCCCGTCACCGACCACCGCTCCGGGCCGCCCACCTCCCATACCCGCCCGTCGCCGCCCCACCCCACCAGGACGAGTGAGACTTGAAGAGTCCTGCACCATCCGGGACTCTGATCTCCCCTGAGCGTTCCACTGAGCGGCACCGACCGGTGTGGAGGCCGGCAGATGACAGCCATGTTCGACCAGGAGCTGCGCGAGCAGCTCGCCCAGGCCCGGCAGGACCTCGCGGCGGCACGGGCCGAAGGGGACGCCGACGGCGTCCAGGCGTACGAGGGCCGGATCGCCTCACTCATCCGGCTCGCGGCCCAGCACGGCATCGACCTCCCGCACGACGCCGACGAGGAGGAGCACAACGAGCCCTGACCGGCCCGGCCGGCAACGCCGAGGAGGCGGCACCCGCCGAGCGGATACCGCCTCCTCACCGGCTGCTCCACCGGAATCTCCACCGATCGGTCAACCGGACAGCCCAACGGGCCGTCCCCGGAATCACTCCCCGGCCGGCTCCAGGATCGCCACGCACTCGAAGTGGTGCGTCATCGGGAACAGGTCGAAGGCCCGCAGCGAGACCAGCCGGTAGCCGCCCTCGCGGAAGAACTTCAGGTCCCGGGCGAGCGCCGCCGGGTCGCAGGCCACGTACGCGATCCGGCGCGCCTCCAGGCCGACCAGGTGCGCCACCGTCTCGCGCCCGGCGCCCGCGCGCGGCGGGTCCAGGACGATCAGGTCGGTGGCGGTGATGCCGGTGCGCGGCAGCAGCGTCTCGACCCGGTCGCACTCGATCTGCACGTTGTCCAGCGCGGCCAGGTTGTGCCGGGCGTCGACCACGGCCTGCTTGGAGGACTCGATGCCGAGCACCGCGCCCTCCTCGCCGACCCGGTCGGCCAGCGCGCCGGCGAACAGGCCGACGCCGCAGTAGAGGTCGAGCGCGCTCTCGCCCCACTGCGGGTCCAGCCCGTCCAGCACGGCGTCGACCAGGGTGTCCGGCGCCTCCGGGTGGATCTGCCAGAAGCCGCCGTTGCTGACCCGCCAGGTCCGCCCGGCCGCCCGCTCGCGGACGAAGCCGCGCCCGTGCACCTTGTGCACGTCGCCCTGCTCGTCCACCCGGGCGATGGACACCGGCTTGTCCAGCTCGACCAGCGGCAGCTGGGCACCGTCGCGCGGGGTCAGCACCACCTGGCGGTCCGAGGAACCGGTCGCGGCGATCACCTCGACGCTCGCCACGCCCGGCCAGTCGCGGGACTCGATGCCCAGCTCGGTGACGCCCTCGGCGGCGATCAGGCAGCGGTCCACCGGCTGCACCTCGTGCGAGCGGTGCTTGCGCAGGCCGACCTTGCCGGTCTCCGCGTCCACCGCGTACTGCACCCGGGTGCGCCAGGCCGGCACCTGGCCGGACGGGAGCTTGCCGCCGACCGGCTCGACGCTGCCGTCCCAGCCCGCCTCGGCCGGGGTGAGCCCGGCCAGCTTGGCCAGCTGCTCGGTCAGCACCGCCGCCTTGAGCTTGCGCTGCCCGCCCGGGGTCACGTGCTGCCAGTCGCAGCCGCCGCACTTGCCGGGCCCGGCGAACGGGCACGGCGCCTCGATCCGGTCCTTGGCGGGCTCCAGGATCTCCACCGCGTCGGCCCGCAGGAACCGCGAGGTGGACGTGCCGTCGGTCACCAGCGCGACGACCTTCTCGCCGGGCAGCGCGTGCCGCACGAACAGCACCCGCCCCTCGTGCCGGGCCACGCAGTGCCCGCCGCCGTGCGCGACCGGGCCGACCTCGACCTCGTAGCGCTGTCCGGCGAGCGGCTCGCCGGACGGCGTCTCGGGCCGGGAGGGCCGCGCGGCGGCGGTGCGCAGCGCCTTCGGCGGCCGGACGGCCTGCTTGCGCGGCGCCTTCCGGGCCCCGCCCTCGGCGCCCGGCCCGCTCGCGTCCCTGCCCGCACCCTTCGCCGCGGCACCCTTGCCGGCGGAGCCCTTGCCCGTGGAGCCCTTACCGGCGGCGCCCTTGCCGGCCGCGCCCTTGGCGGCGGACCCCTTCGCCGAGGAGCCCTTGCCGGCCTGGCCCTGGCCCGGTCGGCGGTCCTCCTCCGGCTCCCGCTCCCCCGGCACGACCGGCGCGGTGCGCGCGGTCAGGCCGTCGCGGTCGGTGGCCTCCGGACGGGACGGCCGGCCCCAGCGCGGCCGGGAGACCTGCCCGGGCTGGGAGCCGCCCCGGCGGGAGCCCTTGCCGGAAGAGCCCGAGGAGCGGGACGGAGTGTTGCGCGTCACTGGGAGGAGTCCTTGCTGCGGTCGGAGGTGCCACCGGCGTTCGTACCGGTGGAGACGGAATCCTTCGACTTTACGGCCTTCGGGGCCCGAGGCTCGCCACGCCGGACGGCACCCGGCGCCGACCAGGCCTTCTGCGGCTTGCGCCGCTCCGAGGACTCCAGCTGCCAGGGCACCGAGGTGACCATCACACCGGGCTTGAACAGCAGCCGCCCCTTGAGCCGCAGCGCGCTCTGGTTGTGCAGCAGGTGCTCGTACCAGTGGCCGACCACGTACTCGGGGATGTAGACCGACACCACGTCGCGCGGGCTGCTGCGGCGCAGGTTCTTCACGTAGTCCAGGACCGGCCCGGTGATCTCGCGGAACGGCGAGTCCAGCACCTTGAGCGGCACCTCGATGCCGCGCTCGTCCCACTCCTGGCGCAGCGCCGCGGTGTCGGCCGGGTCCACGTTGACCGTGATGGCCTCCAGGGTGTGCGCACGGGCCAGCTTGGCGTACGCGAGGGCGCGCAGCGCAGGCTTGTGCAGCTTGGAGACCAGCACGATGGCGTGCACCCGGGTGGGCAGCACCACGTCGTCCGGCTCCTCCGCGGCGATGAGCTCCTCGGAGATCCGGTCGTAGTGGCGGCGGATGCCCTTCATCATCACGAACAGCACGACCATCGCCGCGATCGCGATCCAGGCGTGGCTGATCTTGGTGACCAGGACGACGATCAGCACCGCCATGGTCATCACCAGGCCGAAGGTGTTGATCGCCCGGCTGCGCTGCATGTGGGCGCGCTTGGCCGGGTCGGTCTCGGTGCGCAGCAGCCGGGTCCAGTGCCGGATCATGCCGGACTGGCTCATGTTGAACGACACGAAGACGCCGACGATGTAGAGCTGGATCAGCCGGTTCGGGTCGGCGTCGAAGGCGATGACGAACAGGATCGCGGCGATCGCCAGCAGGATGATGCCGTTGGAGAACGCCAGCCGGTCCCCGCGGGTGTGCAGCTGGCGCGGCAGGTAGCGGTCCTGGGCCAGGATCGAGCCGAGCACCGGGAAGCCGTTGAAGGCGGTGTTGGCGGCCAGCACCAGGATCAGGCCGGTCACGGCGGCGACGAAGTAGAAGCCGGGCGTGAAGTTGCTGAACACGGCCTCGCTGATCTGGGCCAGCGCGGTCTTCTGGTGGTAGCCCTCCCCGGCGCCGCCGAGCTGCTCGGCCGGGTTCTCGGCCATCTGGACGCCGGTCAGCCGGGCCAGCCAGATGATGCCCATGAACATCACGACGGCGATGCTCGCCATCATCAGCAGGGTGGTGGCGGCGTTCTTGCTCTTCGGCTTGCGGAAGGCCGGTACGCCGTTGGAGATCGCCTCCACGCCGGTGAGCGCGGCACAGCCGGAGGAGAACGACTTCAGCAGCAGGAACACCAGGGCGATGCCACCCAGCGACGCGTTGCCCGGGGTGGCCTCCAGCGTGAAGCCGGAGCTCTCGGCGGGCATGTCCTGGCCGAGCACGAAGTGCCGGACGAACCCGTAGCCGACCATCCCTATGACGCCGATCATGAAGGCGTAGGTGGGAACGGCGAAGGCGGAACCGGATTCGCGCACACCGCGCAGGTTCATCCCCATCAGCACGATGACGACGATCACCGACACGACCAGTTCATGGCCGCGTAGGGAGGGAACGGCGGAGACGACGTTGGCGACGCCCGACGTGGTCGACACGGCCACGGTGAGCACGTAGTCGACCATGAGCGCGCTGGCGACCACCAGACCGGCGGCCGGCCCGTGGTTGACGGTCGCGACCTCGTAGTCGCCGCCACCACTGGGATAGGCGTGCACGTTCTGTCGGTACGAGGCGACCACGGCGAGCATCACGACCGCGACGACGACGCCGATCTGCCACGAGAAGTGGATCGCCGAGGCGCCCGCGACTGAGAGCGTGAGCAGGATCTCCTCGGGGGCGTACGCGACCGAGGAGAGCGCGTCCGAGGCGAACACGGGCAGCGCGATCCGCTTGGGAAGAAGTGTTTCGCCCAACTTGTCGCTGCGCAGCGCGCGCCCGATCAGGATGCGTTTCGGAAGGTCTTTCGGCATAGGCACGGTAAGGAATCGTAGGGGTTCCCCGGACAAGGCTCCGCCGTTTGTCCCCCCCTTCGTCGCGACTGCGTTCTACGGACCGGCTAGCGTGTCGGATACGAGTCGGTGGGCAACACTCGGGTTGTCGGATGTTGCCGAGGCCGGCACCCCACGAGAACGCTCGCCCGGCAAGGCCCGGCGGGAAAGGGAGATGAACGGTGTTTGCGCAGGTCAGTACCCCGACGGAACGGGTGAGGTAGCGCCGGTGCACATCGTCATCATGGGCTGTGGCCGCGTGGGCTCGGCCCTCGCGAGAGCGCTGGAGAAACAGGGCCACTCGGTGGCCGTGGTCGACCAGGACCCGACCGCGTTCCGCCGGCTGGGCGCCGGGTTCAACGGGCGCCGGGTGACCGGCGTCGGCTTCGACCAGGACACCCTGCGCGAGGCGGGCATCGAGGAGGCCGGCGCGTTCGCCGCGGTCTCCAGCGGCGACAACTCCAACATCATCGCCGCGCGGGTGGCCCGGGAGAACTTCGGCGTCGAGAACGTCGCGGCCCGGATCTACGACCCCCGCCGCGCCGAGGTGTACCAGCGCCTGGGCATCCCCACCGTCGCGACGGTCCGCTGGACCGCCGACCAGATGCTGCGCCGGCTGCTCCCGAGCGGCGCCGAGCCGCTGTGGCAGGACCCGAGCGGCGGCGTGCAGCTCGCCGAGGTCGCCTACGACCCGCGCTGGGTCGGCCACCGGATCGGCCTGCTGGAGGAGGCCTCCGGCGCCCGGGTGGCGTTCGTCACCCGGCTCGGCGAGGGCGTCCTGCCCACGCCGCAGATGGTGGTGCAGGAGGGCGACCTGGTGCACGTGATGCTGCGCCGGGGCGACCTGACGGCCGTCGAGGCCGCGTTCGCACAGGGGCCGAAGGAGGAGGGTCACTGATGCGCGTCGCCATTGCCGGGGCCGGTGCCGTGGGCCGCTCGATCGCGGGCGAGCTGCTGGAGAACGGCCACGAGGTCCTGCTGATCGACAAGAACCCCAACTCCATCTCGGTGGAGCGGGTGCCCATGGCCGAGTGGCTGCTGGCCGACGCCTGCGAGATCACCTCGCTGGACGAGGCCGCCCTGCAGCGCTGCCACGTGGTGATCGCCGCCACCGGTGACGACAAGGTCAACCTGGTCGTCTCGCTGCTCGCCAAGACCGAGTACGCGGTGCCGCGGGTGGTCGCCCGGGTGAACAACCCCAAGAACGAGTGGCTCTTCAACGAGTCCTGGGGCGTGGACGTGGCCGTGTCCACGCCGCGCCTGATGTCCGCCCTGGTCGAGGAGGCGGTCAGCGTCGGCGACCTGGTCCGGCTGATGCGCTTCAGCCAGGGCAACGCCAACCTGGTCGAGCTGACCCTGGCCTCCGACACCGAGCTGGTCGGCACCCGGGTCGGTGACGTCGCCTGGCCGCAGGACACCGCGCTGGTGACCATCATCCGCGAGGGCCGGGTGCTGGTGCCGGGCAAGGACGACACCCTGGAGGGCGGCGACGAGCTGCTCTTCGTCGCCGCGCAGGAGCGCGAGGAGGAGCTGGAGGAGCTGCTGTCGGCCACCTCCGGCGCCCAGTAGCAGCGCGAGCACGGCCGAGGGCCCGCACACCACTCCCCGGATTCCAGGGGTGGGTGCGGGCCCTCGGCCTTCGCGGGAGCGGCTACTTCACCGGCTCTTCCTCGTCGTCCAGCTGCGCCTTGATCGGCGGCGGCGCCTTCAGCAGGATCTGCCACGTCACGTACATCGCCAGCAGCAGCGGCGGGATGCCGAGGGCGACCTTCAGCCAGCCCAGCAGGTTGACGTTGTGGGTGAAGTACAGCGGGAAGAGGACCAGCGGCTTGAGGCCCATGATCAGCACCCAGGCCCAGGTCGCCTTGGTGTAGGCGGCCAGTCGGCCCGGGTTCTCCTTGCGCCAGGTGAACATCTCACCGGTGATCGGGCCGAGCATCACGCCGATCATCGGCCAGCGCACCAGCGCGGACGTCGCCAGCGCGATGCAGTAGCCGACGTTCCAGAGCAGGCCTGGCAGGTAGAAGTCCTCGGCCTTGCCGCTCTTCATCGAGATCCAGGCGCCCAGCGCGACGCCGAACACCCCGCTGAAGGCGTGCTGGATGGTCTCCCGCTTCGCCAGCCGGGCCACCACGAACAGGGCGCTCAGTCCGAGCGCCGCCCACGCCGAGGTGCTGACCTGGTGGGTGAGGTTGTACGTGACGATGAAGACCAGGCCGGGCAGCGTCATGTCGATCATGCCGCGCACGCCGCCGAAGGCCTTCAGGACGGTGTCGGCGGCCTCCTTGGAGGCGGCCTTGCGGGCGGCTTCCTCCGCCGCCGCGTCGACGACCGGGTCGAGCTGGGCGGCGGTCTCGCCGCCGGGCAGGTTGCTCACGCTCATTCGCTCCCGTGTCCGACCGGACGCAGCTCGTAGCGGGGGTTGAACAGCACGCGGCGCCCGCGCGCGTGGCTGATCCGACCGCTGGCGACCAGCCTGCGGCCGGGCTCTATGCCCGCGATCGAGCGGCGTCCGAGCCAGACCACGTCCAGGGGCTCGGTGCCGTCGAAGAGTTCGGCCTCCAGCGCCGGCACCCCGGCCCGCGGGCGGAGCGTCACCGTGCGCAGCGTGCCCGCGACGGTGACCAGCTCGCGGTCGCCGCAGCCGGCGATCGGCGTGCAACCCGACTCCGCGGCACTCTCCTGGCGCAGATCCTCGGCGTCCAGTTCCTCGGCCGAGGAGGTCAGCCTGCTGAGCATGCGGCGGAACCGCCCCTGCGGCTGGCCGCTGCTGTTGTCACCACTCATGCCCGAAGGGTACCGGGTTCCGGGGCCCCGGCGGCAGGTCGTTCAGCCACCGGGGGCACCGGCCGTCAGCTCTCGAACCGGTATCCCATTCCCGGCTCGGTGATGAAGTGGCGCGGGTGCGAGGGGTCGCGCTCCAGCTTGCGGCGCAGCTGCGCGAGGTAGACCCGCAGGTAGTTGGTCTCGGTGCGGTAGGCCGGGCCCCACACCTCCTGCAGCAGCTGGGTCTGGCTGACCAGCCGCCCGGCGTTGCGGACCAGCACCTCCAGCAGGTGCCACTCGGTCGGGGTGAGGCGGACGTCGGCGCCGTCCCGGTTGACCTTCTTGGCCGCGAGGTCGACCGTGAAGCTCTCGGTGACGACCAGCGAGTCGGCCTCCCCGGCCACCGGCTCGGCCCGCCGCACGGCGGCCCGCATCCGGGCGAGCAGCTCGTCCATGCCGAACGGCTTGGTCACATAGTCGTCGGCGCCGGCGTCCAGGGCCTCGACCTTCTCGTCCGAGGCGTGCCGGGCCGACAGCACGATGATCGGGACCCGGGTCCAGCCGCGCAGGCCGCGGATCACCTCGACCCCGTCCATGTCGGGCAGGCCCAGGTCGAGGACGACCACGTCCGGATGGCGGGCGGCGGCCAGTTCCAGGGCGCTCGCGCCGTCATGGGCCGCGTCCACCTCGTACTTGCGGGCCTTGAGGTTGATCACCAGCGCGCGGACGATCTGTGGTTCGTCGTCCACGACGAGGACCCGGGTCATGTGCGGGCTCCGCCTTTCGGGGCTGTCTGAACTTTCGGGGCTGTCTGGGCTTGCGGACTGTGGGACTGGATCGATGAACCGGATCGACGAACCGGATCGATCGCGGGAGGAGTGGCTCTCGGGACGGCGGGCGGTACCGGGGGCGACGGGCCCGACCGGTGCGCCGCCGGTTCTCAGGTGATCAGCTCCGGCAGCGGATCACTCCCGTCGCCGTGCGACGCACCCGGTTCCTCCGGCTCGGGCGGCCGTTCGACGGCGGGCAGGCTGACGACCATGGTGAGGCCGCCGCCGGGGGTGTCCTCGGCGGTGACGCTACCGTCCATCGCCTCGACGAAGCCGCGCGCCACCGCGAGCCCGAGGCCCACCCCGGCGCCGCGCGGCGCGTCGCCGTAACGCTGGAACGGGGCGAAGATCCGCTCCTTGGCCTCCTCCGGCACCCCCGGTCCGCGGTCGACGATCCGCAGCTCGACCCGGTCCGGCAGCCCCGGCTGCTCCAGCACATCGGCCTTCACCAGCACCCGGACGCCGTCCGGGCTGTACTTGACGGCGTTCTCGACCAGGTTGGCCAGCGAGCGCTCCAGCAACCCGCCGTCGGCCCGCACCATCGGGAGCGTCTCCGGCACGTCCAGCCGGACGGACTCCAGCGGTACGCCGCCGAGCGCGAACGGCACCACCTCGTCCAGGTCGGTCTCCTGGATCAGCGGGGTGACCGTCCCGGTCTGCAGCCGGCTCATGTCGAGCAGGTTGTTGATCAGGTGGTCCAGCCGGTCGGCCCCGTCCTCGATCCCGGCCAGCAGCTCGGCCTCGTCCTCCGGGGCCCAGTCGACGTCCGCCGAACGCAGCGAGCTCACCGAGGCCTTGATGCCCGCCAGCGGGGTGCGCAGGTCGTGCGAGACGGCGGCCAGCAGCGCGGTCCGGATCCGGTTGCCCTCGGCCTCCCGGCGGGCCGCCGCGGCCTCCCGGGCCAGCCGGCGGCGCTCCAGCACCACCGCGGCCTGCGCGGCGAAGGCCCCCAGCAGCCGCCGGTCCGCCCCCGGCAGCACCCGGCCGCGCAGCACCAGCGCCAGGCTCTCGCCGACCGGGACGTCCACGTCGGCCTCCTCCGGCCGCTCCGGCGGCCGCGGCCCGGCGGTGGCCACCGGCACCCACGGGCCGAGCGGATCCGGGCGTTCCAGCAACGCCGCGCTCTCCTGCCCGAAGGTCTCCCGGACCTGCTCCATCAGCGCGGTCAGCACCCCGTCGCCGTTCGGCGCGCCGCGCAGCATCGTGCCGGCCAGCGCGCTGAGCGTCTGCGCCTCGGTCTGGCTGCGGGCCGCCTGGTGGGTGCGCCGGGCCGCCAGGTCCACCACGGAGGCCACCGATATGCCGACGATGGTGAATATCGCCACCGCCATGATGTTCTGCGGCTCGTTGATGGTGAAGGTGTGCAGCGGCGGCGTGAAGTAGTAGTTGAGCACCGAGGAGCCGACCAGCGCCGAACCGATCGCCGGCAGCAGCCCGCCGACCAGCGCCGCGCACACCGTCAGCGACAGGAACAGCAGCATGTCGGTGGAGAGCCCCAGCCCGCCGATCGCGGTCAGCACGATCGCCATCAGCGGCGGACCGCCCAGCCCGATCAGCCAGCCGGCGATCGTCCTGGTCCGGCCCAGGTCGGTGATCCGGCGGACCGGAATCCTGCCGCGCCCGTGCCCCGCGTTCTCGTGGGTGACCATGTGGACGTCGATGTCCCCGGCCTCCCGGGTCACCGTGGTGCCCACGCCCGGCCCGTACAGGTACTGCCAGCCGGGCCGGCGGCTGGTGCCCAGCACGATCTGGGTGGCGTTCACGCCCCGGGCGAAGTCCAGCAGGCCGGCGGCCGGGTCGTCGCCCAGCACCGCGTGGAAGGAGCCGCCGAGGCTCTCCACCAGCGCCCGCTGCTCGATCAGCATCTGCGGCGAGCCCGAACCCACGAGGCCGTCCGAGCGGGAGATGTGCACGGCGAGCAGCTCACCGCCCGACACGCGGGCCGCGATCCGGGCGGCCCGCCGGATCAGCGTCGCCCCCTCCGGCCCGCCGGTCAGGCCCACCACGATCCGCTCCCGGGCCTGCCAGGTGCCCTCGATGCCCTGCTCGGCCCGGTACTTCTGCAGGTACTCGTCCACCCGGTCGGCGGTCCACAGCAGCGCGAGTTCGCGCAACGCGGTGAGGTTCCCGGGACGGAAGTAGTTGGCGAGCGCCGCGTCGATCTTCTCCGGCGCGTACACGTTCCCGTGCGCCAGCCGCCGCCGCAGCGCCTGCGGGGACATGTCCACGAGCTCGATCTGATCGGCCCGCCGGACCACCTCGTCCGGGACGGTCTCGCGCTGGCGCACCCCGGTGATGCCCGCGACGGCGTCGCCCAGCGACTCCAGGTGCTGCACGTTGACGGTGGAGATCACGTCGATCCCGGCCGCCAGCAGCTCCTCGACGTCCTGCCAGCGCTTCTCGTTGCGGCACCCCGGGACGTTGGTGTGGGCCAGCTCGTCCACCAGGGCCACCTGCGGCCGGCGGGCGAGGACCGCGTCCAGGTCCATCTCGGAGAACCGCGCGCCCCGGTGCAGCACCTGCTGCCGCAGCACGACGTCCAGCCCGGCGACCATGTCCGCGGTGCGCCTGCGGCCGTGGTCCTCCACGAACGCCACCACGACGTCCGTACCGCGTTCCTGCCGCCGGTGCGCCTCGGCGAGCATGGCGTACGTCTTGCCGACCCCGGGGGCCGCCCCGAGGTAGATGCGCAGCCTGCCTCGTCCCATGAGCACCATTCTTGATCCGGCCGTGTCCGGGAGCCACCCCCGGACACCTGTTCCCCTGCCCTTCGAGACTACGGCGTGAGCAGCGATTTTCCGCGGATCAGTCCGCTGATCAGGCGGTTTTAGCGGCATATTGACGGTGCACCAGCCACTCGGCGGGGGTCACTCGGCAGGGGTCCGGCCCGCTTTCCCGGAAACGCAAAAAGCCCCATCCGGGATCCGGATGGGGCTTTTTGGAATGATTGTTCGGCGGCGTC
>NZ_BNBY01000029.1:0-67702 GCF_014656195.1 Kitasatospora xanthocidica
GATTCGAGGAGTCGGTAGAGGGCGGTTTCGAAGGCGAAGAGGGCGAGTTGGGCGGTGCCGGTTTGGTTGAGGGCGTCCGGGTCCTCGCCCCACATCACCTCCCGGACGGGGACGTCGAAGCGCTCCAGCACGTCGTCCAGGGCCGAGGCGAAGACGGGGAACGCCTCGTACAACTCCCGGCCCATGTTAAGCCGTTGGGCCCCCTGGCCGGTGAACAGGAACGCGAGCCGGGCACCCGGGCGGGCTCGGCGGATCTCGGCCGATCCGGCCGTACCCTCGGCCAGTGCGCGGAGCCCGTCGAGGAGTTCGTCGCGTCCGCTGCCGATGACGACGGCCCGCTGGTCCAGCTGGGCCCGGGTGGTGGTGAGGGAGTGGGCGACGTCGCGCGGGTCGGCGTCCGTCGTCTCCACGTGCGCGAGCAGGCGGGCCGCCTGGGCCCGGACGGCCTCCGGGGTGCGGCCGGACAGCGGCCAGGCCAGCGGCACCGCGGGGTGGTGGTCCGTGCGGGGTGTCTCCGGCTCCGCCTCGGCCTCCGGTGCCTGTTCGATGATGACGTGGGCGTTGGTGCCGCTGACGCCGAAGGAGGAGACGGCGGCCCGGCGCGGACGCCCGGTCGCGGGCCATTCCCTGGCCTCGGTGAGGAGCCGGACCTTGCCGGCCTCCCAGTCGACGTGCGTGGACGGCTGGTCGACGTGCAGGGTCTTCGGCAGCACGCCGTGGCGCATGGCCTCGACCATCTTGATGATGCCGCCGACGCCGGCCGCCGCCTGGGTGTGGCTGATGTTGGACTTCAACGAGCCCAGCCAGAGCGGCTCTTCGCGGTTCTGGCCGTAGGTGGCCAGTAGCGCCTGGGCCTCGATCGGGTCGCCCAGCGTGGTGCCCGTCCCGTGCGCCTCGACGGCGTCGACGTCCGCCGCGGTGAGCTGGGCGCTGGCCAGCGCGGCGCGGATGACCCGGCGCTGTGCGGGCCCGTTGGGGGCGGTGATGCCGTTGCTGGCGCCGTCCTGGTTGACGGCGGAGCCGCGGACGACGGCCAGGATCCGGCGGCCGTTGCGCACCGCGTCGGTCAGCCGTTCCACCAGCAGGACGCCGACGCCCTCCGCCCAGCCGGTGCCGTCCGCCGCGTCGGCGAAGGCCTTGCACCGCCCGTCCGCCGACAGCCCGCGCTGGGCGGCGAACTCGACGAAGGTGTGTGCGGTGGCCATGACGGTCACCCCGCCGGCCAGGGCGAGGGAGCACTCGCCGCTGCGCAGCGACTGGGCGGCCATGTGCAGCGCTACCAGCGAGGAGGAGCAGGCGGTGTCGACGGACACGGCCGGGCCCTCCAGGCCGAGGGTGTAGGCGACCCGGCCCGAGACGAAGCAGCCGTTGCTGGTGCTGTCGCCGTCGGTGCCGATCCCGTAGTCGTGGTAGTTGACGCCGGAGAAGACGCCGGTCGCGCTGCCCTTGAGTGCCGTCGGGTCGACGCCGGCGCGCTCCAGCGCCTCCCAGGAGGCCTCCAGGAACACCCGCTGCTGCGGGTCCATGATCAGGGCCTCGTTGGGGCTGACGCCGAAGAGGTCCGCGTCGAAGCGGCCCGCTTCGTGGAGGAAGCCGCCGACCTTGGTGTACGTGCGGCCGGGCGTACCGGGCTCCGGGTCGTAGAGGTTGGCGAGGTCCCAGCCGCGGTCGGTGGGGAAGTCCGAGACCGCGTCGACGCCGTCGACGACCAGCTGCCACAGGTCCTCGGAGGAGGAGACGCCGCCGGGGAAGCGGCAGGCCATGCCGATGATCGCGATCGGTTCGGTCGCTGCCGCGGTCAGCTTGGCGTTCTGCTGGCGCAGCCGCTCGTTCTGCACGAGGGAGCTGCGCAGCGCTTCGACGATCTTGTCGACCGACTGGTCCACGGTCACCATCAACCTCTGTTCACTGGGGTGTCTACGGGCGGGCGCGATCTCGCGGGTGGGCGGCCGGTCAGCCGAGGCCGTGCAGGTACTCCGTCAGCACGGTGGCGAAGGCTTCCTTCTCCTCCAGGTGCGGGCCGTGGCTGGAGTCCTCGAAGATGTGCCACCGGACGTCGGGGATGAGGTCCTGGTACGGCTGGACGGTGACCGGGGTCGCCTCGTCGTGGCGGCCGGAGATCACCAGCGTGGGGACCGCGATGTCGGGCAGGACGGGCTCCACCGACCAGTCCTTGAGCGATCCGACGACGTGGAACTCGCTCGGGCCGTTCATCGCGTAGTAGACGGTGGGGTTGTTGAAGACCTCCATCGTCGTGGCCATGAACTCGCGCGGCCACGGGTCGGCCCGGCAGACGTGCTTGCGGTAGAAGACGGTCATCGCCTCGAAGTACTCGGGGGAGTCCGTGGTGCCGGCGGCCTCGTGGCGGCGCAGTGTCTCGTCGACACCGGGCGGGAGCTGCTCCCGCAGCACCTTCATCTCCTGGCGCCACAGCACGTACGAGGCCGGCGAGTTGGCGATGACCAGCCCGCGCAGGCCGGCCGGCCTGGCGGCGGCGTGCGCGGCGCTCAGCATTCCGCCCCAGGAGTGGCCGAACAGGACGTAGTTGTCCTGGATCCCCAACTCGCGCAGCAGGTTGTCGAGTTCGTCGAGGAAGAGCTGGACGGTCCAGAAATCCGCACCGCGGTCGGGCAGATGGGTGGAGCCGCCGTTGCCGAGCTGGTCGTAGAGCACCACCGGGAAGCCCTGCTCGGCGAGTTCGGCGAGGGAGGTCAGGTAGTCGTGGGTGCTGCCCGGACCGCCGTGGACGACGACGAGGGTGGGGCGGTCCGGTCCGGGCCGGCCGTCCATCCGGTACCAGGTCCGGTAATTCCCGAACGGGACGCTCCCCTTGACGACCGGAATTCCCGGCACGGCCACCACCCCAGCTCATGTCGACAATGACGCTGAGCGTGACGCTAGCCCGGAAACCAGGCGCTGGAACCCCCTGAATAGGGCCGCGCGGACCCCTACCGCCGCTGCTCCGGGGGGCGCCGCTAGGGGTTGTCGGGCCCTGTGCTGGGGTTTACAGCCCCCCACCCGGCGCCGAGACTGATGCCGCGAAGAAGGGAAGGCCGGTCGCCGCGAAGCGACTTGGGGATCCCACGCTCCTTCGGAGTTCTTGCCTCCGGAGTTCCACCCTTCAGCGGGAAAGGCACCCGATGACCACCATCACCACCCAGCGCGTGCGCGAACTCCTCGACCGGCTCTACGCCGATGAGCAGGTGAAGGACCCGCCGGCGATCGAGACCCACATCTCGCACAACCGCCCCCTGGAGGACTACTCGCACCAGGAGCTGAACGAGCTCTTCTCCGAGGCGTACCTGCCGGTCGACCGCCAGGTCGGCGACTTCCTGTACGTGCTGACCCGCGGCATCAAGGCCAAGCGCGTCGTCGAGTTCGGCACCTCCTTCGGCATCTCGACGATCTTCCTCGCCTCGGCCGTACAGGACAACGGCGGCGGCGTGGTGATCGGCACCGAGGCCGTCCCGGCGAAGGCCGCGGTCGCCCGCAAGAACCTGGAGGAGGCCGGCCTGGACGGGCTCCTCGACCTGCGCGAGGGCGACGCCCGCGAGACCCTGGCCGATGTCGAGGGCCCGATCGACCTGCTGCTGCTGGACGCCTGGAAGGACCTCAACCTTCCGATCCTGAAGCTGGTCGAGTCCAAGCTCGCCCCCGGCGCGCTGGTCATCGTCGACGACACCGACCACTCGCCGCAGATCCACGTGCCGTACCTCGAGTACGTGCGTACCAGCGGCAAGTACCACACCGCGACCGTGCCGATCGGCGACGGCATGGAGATCTCCACCTGGCTGGGCGAGTGAGCACGGACCACGCGGCTCCCGCCGCCGTGGACCTCCTCGACCAGGACGACGTCTTCTTCACCCACCTCCACCTGACCGGCTCCCGATGGGACGAGCCGGTGCGGGACTCCTTCGAGAGCCGGGTCGCGGCGCTGGCCGAGCACGGCTGCACCGCGACCGGCATGGGCCAGGAGGAACTGGCCCAGCTGCTGGAGACCCGTGGGGCGGCCGAGCTGCGGGCGGTCCTGGACGGCCACGGCGTCCGGATCGGCGAGCTGGAGATCCTGTTCGGCTGGGACGCTCCGGCGGAGCTGAAGGAGAAGGCCGACGCCATGGAGCACGGCCTGCTCGCGCTGGCCGAGCAGGCCGGCGCCCGGCGCTTCAAGGCCAGTTGCTACTACCCGACCGGCGTCGAACTGCCGCCGGTCGAGTACCTGGCCGAGCGGTTCGCCGCGCTGTGCGACCGGGCGGCCGATCGCGGACTCCAGGTCGCCCTGGAGTCCATCGCGATCAACCCCGGTTTCACCTACGCGGTGGCGGCCGACGTGGTCACCCTGGCGGACCGCCCCAACGGCGGTCTGCTGATCGACGCCTGGCACCTCTTCCGTGACCCCACGGGCCCGGAGGCGCTGGCGAAGATCGCCGGCCGGCACGTCATCGGCGTCGAACTGTCGGACGCTCCTGCCGAGTTGACCGTTTCGTTGAACGACGAGTGCGTCAACGGCCGGCTGCTGCCGGGCGCCGGCGGCTTCGACCTCGTCGGTCTGCTGCGCACCCTGGACGCCAAGGGGACGAAGGTGCAGCTGGCGGTGGAGGTCCTCTCCGCCGAGATGCGGGAGCTCTCGCCGAGCGAGAACGTGGCCCGCAGCCTGACGGCGGTGCGCTCGCTGCTTAAGGCGGCGCGCTCCGCCTAGCCGGCGGTCGGCGGAAGGAACTGAGGAGGGCGGTCCCGGGACGGGGGGCCGCCCTCCTCCTCGTGTTGCCGTTGTGCTGCTGCCCTGCTGCCCTGCTGCCCTGCTGCCCTGCTGCCGTGCGGCCCAGCTGCCGTGCTGACGTGCGGCCCAGCTGGGAACGGCGAGAGGGGGCGGTGCCCGACCGGGCACCGCCCCCTCTCGCCGCTTGGCGGACCGGCCCTACCGCAGGCCCTCCAGCCACTCCCTGACGATCGCGGCCGTGCCGTCGGCCGACTCGCGGATCAGGTCGTAGTGGTTGGCCTCCGCCACCCGGTGGGTGTGGGCGGCGTCCCACGGCCGGGCCTGCTGGAAGTCGCCCTCCTCCGAGGTGCCGTCCGCTCCCAGCACGTACGACCGCCCGGCGGAGACGAACAGGACCGGCGCCGAGACGCTGCCCAGGTCGAAGTCCGGCAGCAGGTGCAGGTAGCGGCTCATCGCGGAGAGCTTGGCGCTGTCGAACCGGCCGAACTCCGCCTCCAGGCCGAGCATCTGCTGGGTCATGTGCTCGAAGCCGCTGGCCTGTTCGTGCGCGGTGATCCGGTAGGTGTCCAGCAGGACCACCCCGGCGGGCCGGACGCCGTGCACGTTCTCCAGGTGGCGGGCCGTCGCGTACGCGGTGACACCGCCCGAGGAGTAGCCGACCAGGACGAAGGGCTCGTCCCCGGCGGTGGCCAGCACGCTGTCCGCCAGCACCCGGACGGCTGCCCGGGCCGAGTCCGGCAGCGGCTCCCCGGGGGCGAAGCCCGGCAGCGGCAGGGCCGTCACCGGCCGCTCGCCGCGGAACGCCCCGGCCAGCCGGGCGTGCTGGTGCACACCGCCGCCGGCCATCGGGGTGGCCAGGCAGATCAGGCGAGGAGCCCGCGGGCCGTCCGCCAGGGTGAGCGGGCTCGGCAGCTGCCCGAGCTCCTCCGGACCGCTGAAGACCGGGCGCAGCTCGGCGACCGCCCGCAGCATCGCGAAGGCCTGGGCGCCGCGCCCGGCGAGCACCGCCGTCCGGAACAGACCGCTGAGGGTGTCGTCCTCCTCGGGCTGCCGGACGACCGCCGGGGCCGAGGCGTCCGGCCCCGGGGTCTCGGCCAGCTGCTCGTGGAGCAGCGCGGCCAGGCGGGTCGGGTTCTCGCTGTCGAACACCGCCATCGCGGGCAGGCGCAGTCCGGTGGCCGCGTTGAGGGCGTTGCGCAGCTCGACCGCGGTGAGCGAGTCGAACCCGGTCTCCAGGAACCCGCGCAGCGGGTCCACGGCCTGCGCATCGGCATGGCCGAGGACGGTGGCGGCGTGGGCCTGGACGAGGGCGAGCAGGTGGTCGGTGCGCTGTTCCGGGGTGAGTGCGGCCAGTTGCCGGTGCAGGGCGCCGGTGTCGGCGCCGCCGGTGCGGCCGGCGGCACTGGTACGGCGGGTGGCGGGCAGCAGGGTACGGAACAGCGGCGGGGTGTCGGCCGGATCCAGACGGGCCGGGTCGAGGTGGACGGGGATCAGGTGAGGGTCGGGCAGGGCCAGGGCGGCATCGAACAGCGCCAGACCGTCCTGAGCGCTCAGGGCCGCGACGCCGCTGCGGGCGAGCCGCTGGTGGTCAGTGGCATCGAGGGTGCCGGCCATGCCGCCGGGCTGGTCCCACAGGCCCCAGCCGAGGGAGTGGGCGGGCAGGCCGATGGCGCGGCGCCGGTGGGCGAGGGCGTCGAGGTAGGCGTTGGCGGCGGCGTAGTTGGCCTGGCCGGGGGCGCCCAAGGTGCCGGAGGCGGAGGAGAAGAGGAGGAAGTGGGTGAGGTCGAGGCCGAGTTGGAGGCTGAGCTCGTGGAGGTGCTGGGCGGCGTCGGCCTTGGGCGCCAGGACACCGTCGACACGCTCGGGCGTGAGGGCGGTGACGGTGGTGTCGTCGGTGATGCCGGCGGTGTGGACGATCGCGCGGACGGTGGGGGTGGCCTCGCGCAGGACGGTGGTGAGGGCGTCGCGGTCGGTGGCGTCGCAGGCCACGACGCGGACGGTGGCGCCGAGTTCGGTGAGTTCGGTGGTGAGTTCGGTGGCGCCGGGGGCGTCCGGTCCTCGGCGGCTGGTGAGGAGGAGGTGGCGGACGCCGTGTGCGGTGACCAGGTGGCGGGCGACCAGGGCGCCCAGGGCGCCGGTGCCGCCGGTGATCAGGACCGTACCGTCGGGGTCGAAGGCGGCCGGGGCGGTGGCGTCCTGCGGGGCGGTGCGGGTCAGCCGGGGCACCTGGAGGGTGTTGCCCCGGACCAGCACGTGCGGTTCGCCGGTGGCCAGGGCGAGCGGGAGTGCGTCCGGCTCGTCGAGGTCGACGAGGGTGATGCGGCCGGGCTGTTCGTTCTGGGCGGTGCGGATCAGACCCCAGAGCGCGCCGGTGACCGGATCGGTGGGGTGGCCGCTGTCACCGGTGGTGGTGCGGGTGGTGACGACGACCGGGCCGGTGCTGTCCGTCAGCGCGTCCTGGAGGCCGGCCAGCAGGCGGTGGGTGGCGGCGTGGACGTCGGTGCCGGGATCGGTCAGGTCCAGGTGGACGAGAGCTGAGTCGGTCGCGGGCACGGCCGACGGGACCGGCGCGGACTGCCAGACCAGCCGGTAGAGGTGCCGGTGATGGCCGGTTCCACCGATCTGGGCCGGATCGAACTCGCGCAGGGTGAGCGAGTCGACGGTCACGACCGGCCGGCCGGTGGTGTCGGCCGCGGTGAGCGCGACCTCGCCGGTGCGGCGCGGGGTGATCCGCACGCGCAGTGCCTGTGCGCCGGTGGCGTGCAGGTGCAGGCCGGACCAGGCGAACGGCAGGGCGCCGTTCTCCGAGGTGGCGCTGGTCAGGGCGATCGGGTGCAGGGCGGCGTCGAGCAGGGCCGGGTGCAGGTTGTACGGGGACGCGTCCTCGTCCTCGGGGAGGGTGACGTCGGCGTAGACGTCCTCGCCGAGGCGCCAGGCGGCGTGTACGCCCTGGAACACCGGGCCGTAGGAGAGTCCGGCGGTGGCCAGTTGCTCGTAGAGGCCGTCGAGCGCGATCGGTTCGGCGCCGGCGGGCGGCCAGGTGGTCACCGGCTCGGGTGCCACGTCACTGGCGGGGACCAGCGTGCCCTCGGCGTGGCGGGTCCAGTCCTGCTCGTCGGGACGGCGGGAGTGGATGGTGAGGGTGCGGCGGCCGTCGGCATCGGCGGCGGTCACGGTGGTCTGCAACAGGACCGTGCCCTGCTCGCGAACGACCAAGGGCGCGTGCAGGGTCAGCTCCTCGACCACCGGGGAGCCGGTGTGATCGCCGGCCTGGGTGGCCAGTTCGAGGAAAGCCGTGCCGGGGAGCAGGACGGTGTCCGCGATCTGGTGATCGACCAGCCAGGGCAGGGTGTCCAGGCCGAGCCGGGAGGTGAAGTGAGCCGTCCCGTCCGGGGTTTCGACCACCGTGCCGAGCAGCGGGTGCTCAGCGCTGTCGGGGCTGAGCGGAGCCGCGAGCCAGTAGCGCCGGTGCTGGAAGGCGTAGGTGGGCAGATCGACCGTGCGGCCGGTCGAGCCGAAGCCGACCGGGACGCCGTTGGTGTGGAGGGTGGCGAGGGCGGTGGTGAGCTGGTGGACCTCGGGGTGCTTGCGGTGTCCGGTGGGGGTGGTGTTGTCGGTGAGGGGGGTGAGGGCGGCGTCGGGGCCGATTTCGAGGTGGGTGGTGACGCCCTGTTGGGCGAGGTGGGTGACGGCGTCGTGGTAGCGGACGGTGCCGCGCAGGTGGTTGACCCAGTAGTCGGCGGAGACCTCGGTGAGGGGCTGGCCGGTGAGGTTGGAGATGACCGGGATGGTCGGCGCGTGGTGGGTGATGCTCTTGGCGGCCGTCCTGAAGTCTTCGAGGATCGGGTCCATGAGGGGGGAGTGGAAGGCGTGGGAGACCTTCAGGCGGGTGTGCTTGCGGTCCGCGAACTGTGCGAGCACGGCTTCGACGGCGGCTTCGGTGCCCGAAATGACGACGCTGTCGGCGGAGTTGACGGCGGCGATGGTGACGTCGTCACTCAGGTGGGGCTGGATTTCGTCTTCGGTGGCGCGCAGGGCGGCCATGGCTCCGCCGGTGGGGAGGGATTGCATGAGGCGGGCGCGGGCGGAGACGAGGGTGCAGGCGTCGTCGAGGGTGAGGATGCCGGAGGCGTGGGCGGCGGTGATCTCGCCGAGGGAGTGTCCGGCGAGGTAGTCCGGGCGGACGCCGAATGATTCGAGGAGTCGGTAGAGGGCGGTTTCGAAGGCGAAGAGGGCGAGTTGGGCGGTGCCGGTCTGGTTGAGGGCGTCCGGGTCCTCGCCCCACATGACCTCCCGGACGGGGACGTCGAAGCGCTCCAGCACGTCGTCCAGCGCCGAGGCGAAGACGGGGAACGCCTCGTACAGCTCACGGCCCATGCCGAGGTGTTGGGCGCCCTGGCCGGTGAAGAGGAAGGCGAGGCGGGCAGCCGGGTGGGCCCGCCGGATCTCGGCCGATCCGGCCGTGCCATAGGCCAGTGCGCGGAGCGCGTCGAGGAGTTCGTCGCGTCCGGTGCCGATGACGACGGCCCGCTGGTCCAGCTGGGCGCGGGTGGTGGTGAGGGAGTGGGCGATGTCGCGCGGGTCGGCGTCCGTCGCCTCGACGTGGGCGAGCAGGCGGGCCGCCTGGGCCCGGACGGCCTCCGGGGTGCGGCCGGACAGCGGCCAGACCAGCGGGAGGGCGTTGTTCTGCTCGGCGGCCGGTTCGATGGCTGCCGGTTCGGGGGCCTGTTCGATGATGACGTGGGCGTTGGTGCCGGAGATGCCGAAGGATGAGACAGCGGCCCGGCGCGGGCGCCCGGTCTGCGGCCAGTCCTGGGCCTGGGTGAGGAGTTCGACCTTGCCGGTCTCCCAGTCGACATGGCTGGACGGTGTGTCGACGTGGAGGGTCTTCGGCAGGACGCCGTGGCGCATGGCCTCGACCATTTTGATGATGCCGCCGACACCGGCCGCCGCCTGGGCGTGTCCGATGTTGGACTTCAACGAGCCGAGCCAGAGCGGGGCTTGGCGGTCCTGTCCGTAGGTGGCGAGCAGGGCCTGGGCCTCGATGGGGTCGCCGAGCGTGGTGCCCGTCCCGTGCGCCTCGACCGCGTCGACGTCGGCCGCCGTCAGTTGGGCGTTGGCGAGGGCCTGGCGGATGACGCGTTGCTGGGCGGGGCCGTTGGGGGCGGTGAGGCCGTTGGAGGCGCCGTCCTGGTTGACGGCCGTGCCGCGGACGACGGCGAGCACCGGGTGGCCGTTGCGTCGGGCGTCGGAGAGCCGTTCGACGAGCAGCATGCCGACGCCCTCGGCCCAGCCGGTGCCGTCCGCCGCGTCGGAGAAGGCCTTGCAGCGCCCGTCCGCGGCGAGTCCGCGCTGGCGGCTGAACTCGACGAACAGTTCGGGGGTGGCCATCACGCAGACCCCGCCCGCGAGGGCGAGTGTGGACTCGCCGCTGCGCAGTGACTGGGCGGCCATGTGCAGCGCGACCAGGGAGGACGAACAGGCGGTGTCGACGGTGACGGCCGGACCCTCGAACCCGAAGGTGTACGCGATCCGGCCGGAGGCCACGCTGCCGGCGCTGCTGTTGTAGGCGTAGTCGTGGTGCATGACCCCCGCGAACACGCCGGTCGGCGTGGACTCCAGCGAGCGCGGGTCGATCCCGGCGCGCTCCAGTGCCTCCCAGGCGGTCTCCAGCAGCAGGCGCTGCTGGGGGTCGGTGACCAGGGCCTCGCGCGGGCTGATGCCGAAGAACTCCGGGTCGAACCGGCCCGCGTCGTACAGGAATCCGCCGTGGCGGGTGTAGGTCTTGTGCTCGGCGGCCGGGTCCGGGTCGTAGAGCGTCTCGACGTCCCAGCCGCGGTCGGCGGGGAACTCGCCGACCGCGTCGACGCCGTCGGCGACCAGCCGCCACAGGTCCTCGGGCGAGGAGACGCCGCCGGGGAAGCGGCAGGCCATGCCGATGATCGCGATCGGCTCGTCGGAGCCGCTCGGCGTGGTGACGGCCGGTGTGCCGACGGCCGGGGCCTCGACGACCGTCCGGGCCAGGCCCGGGATGCTGCTCAGCAGGTGCCGGGCGAGGTCCCGGGGCGTCGGGTAGTCGAAGACCAGCGTGGCGGGCAGGCGCAGCCCGGTCGCTTCCTGGAGGGCGTTGCGCAGGTTGACGGCGGCGAGCGAGTCGAAGCCGAGGTCGCGGAACTGGCGCCGCCCGTCGACGGCCTGGGCGCCGGTGTGGCCGAGGATGGCGGCCGTCCGGCTGCGCACGGTGTCCAGGAGGGCGGACTCGCGCTCGCCCAGCGGGAGCCGGAGCAGCTGGTCGCGCAGCGAGCCGGCCGAGCGTTCGGCGGTGGCCCGGCGCACCGGCGTGCGGACCAGGGCGTGCAGCAGGGGCGGCAGTTCGGCCCGGTCGGCGCCGGCGAGCTCCAGGCGGATCGGGACGAGGGCGGCGGGCTCGGCGGCCACCGCCGTGTCGAGCAGGGCGAGGCCCTCCTCGGTGTCGAGCGGCAGCACGCCGCTGCGGGCGATCCGGGCCCGGTCCTCGTGGTCGAGCGCTCCGGTCATGCCGCTGGCCTGCTCCCACAGGCCCCAGGCCAGTGAGTGGCCGGGCAGTCCGTGTGCTCGGCGGTGCTCGGCGAGGGCGGTCAGGTAGGCGTTGGCGGCGGCGTAGTTGGCCTGGCCGGAGGTGCCGAGGACGCCGGAGGCGGAGGCGAACAGCACGAAGGCGGACAGGTCCGTGCCGGCGGTGAGCTCGTGCAGGTGCCAGGCGGCGAGCGCCTTGGGGGCGAACACCCGGTGCATCCGCTCCGGTGTCTGCGCGGAGAGCAGTCCGTCGTCGAGGACGCCGGCGGTGTGCACGATCCCGTTGACGGGGTGGGCGGCGAGCAGGGCCGCGACCGCCGCGCGGTCGGCCATGTCACAGGCCACGACCTCGGCGTGGGCTCCCAACCCGGCGAGTTCGGCGACGAGTTCGCGGGCGCCGGGGGCGTCCGGGCCGCGCCGCCCGGTGAGCACCAGCTCGCGGACGCCGTGTGCGGTCACCAGGTGCCGGGCGACCAGGGCGCCCAGGGTGCCGGTGCCGCCGGTGACCAGGACGCGGCCGCGGAACGTCGCCTCGTCCCCGGCAGCCGCCGGGGCGTCCGGGGTGGCCGGTGCCGCCGGGTGGCGGACCAGGCGCGGCACCAGCACGGCGTCCTCGCGGACGGCGACCTGGGGCTCGCCGACGGCCAGGACCCGGCCGAGCAGCCCGGCCTCGACCGGGACGTCCAGGTCGGCCAGGACGATCCGGCCCGGTTCCTCGGACTGCGCGGTGCGCAGCAGGCCCCAGACCGCGGCGCCCGACGGGTCGACGGCGACCGGGCCGGCGGGCCCGTCGGCGCCACGGGTCGTGACGACCAGCGTGGCGTCCGCGAACCGGTTCTCGGCCAGCCAGGACTGGACGGCCGCGAGGACCCGGCAGCTCTCGGTGAGCGCGTCCTCGGCGCCCACCGCGCCGCCGGCCGCGAGCACGACGACCTCGGGCACGGTGGCGGTGGAGGCGTCCAGGTCCTCCCAACGACCCCAGGACGGGACGGAGTTCGCGCCGTCGGCGGTCTCGGGCGCGGGCTGCCACCGCACCCGGTACAGCGAGCGGACCGGCTCGGTGGCGAGCTGCCGCGGGTCGAGCGGGCGTACGGTGAGCGAGTCGACGGCGAGGACCGGACGCCCGGACGGGTCGTCGGCGGTCAGCCGGACGGCGCCCGGCCCGGTCGGCACCAGGTGCACCCGCAGGGTGTCGGCGCCGGTGGCGAACAGCTCGACCCCGCCCCAGGAGAACGGCAGTGCCGCGCCCTCGGTGGCGGCGCCGCCGAGCGCGATGGCGTGCAGGGCGGCGTCCAGCAGGGCGGGGTGGAGGCCGAAGCCGTCGGCGTCCTTCCGGTCGGGCAGGGCGACTTCGGCGTACACCTCTCCGCCGACGGTCCAGGCGGCGGTGAGCCCCTGGAACAGCGGCCCGTACTCCAGCCCGGCGGCGGCCAGCGCGCGGTAGCCGTCGGTCAGGTCGACGGGTGCGGCACCGGCCGGCGGCCACGGCGCCTCCGGGTCGCCGTCGGCGGCCCGGGCGGTGGCGGGCAGGAGCAGGCCCTCGGCGTGCCGGGTCCACTCCTCGGCGCTCTCGGCGCGCGAGTGGATGCCGAGCACCCGGCTCCCGTCCGCGCCCGGTGCGCCGACGGTGACCTGGAGCTGCACACCGCCGGTCTCGGGCAGGACGAGCGGGGACTGGAGGGTCAGCTCCTCCAGCCGGGCGCAGCCGACCTCGTCGCCGGCCCTGACGGCCAGCTCGACGAACGCGGTGCCCGGGAGCAGCACGGTGCCGGAGACGGCGTGGTCGGCCAGCCAGGGGTGGGTCCGCAGCGAGATCCGGCCGGTGAGCACCAGCTGCTCGGTGCCGGCGGGCACGAGCGCGGCGGCGAGCAGCGGGTGGTCGGCGGCGCGCAGGCCGACGGCCGTGAGGTCGCCGCCCTGGACGGGGGCGTCCAGCCAGTAGCGCTGCCGCTGGAAGGCGTAGGTGGGCAGGGCGGTGAGCGCGGCCCCGGGGAAGGAGCGGGACCAGTCGACCCGCGCGCCGGCCGTGTGGGCGCGGGCGAGCGAGGCGGTGAAGCGCAGCGGACCGCCGTCGTCGCGGCGCAGCGACTCCACCAGGGCGGCGGAGGCGCCGGTGTCCTCGACGACCTCGCCGAGGCCGATCAGCAGCCCGGGGTGCGGGCTGCTCTCGACGAACACGCCGTGCCCGTCGGCCAGCGCGGCCCGGGTGGCCTGCTCGAAGCGGACGGTGCCGCGCAGGTTGGTGTACCAGTACTCGGCGTCCAGGACGGCGGTGTCCAGCAGGGCGCCGGTCACCGTCGAGTAGAACGCCACGTCGGTGGAGCGCGGCCGCAGCCCGTCCAGTTCGGTGGTGACCCGCCCGCGGATGCCCTCGACGAAGTGCGAGTGCGAGGCGTAGTCCACCGGGATGACCCGGACCCGCACGCCCGCGGCGTCCCAGGTCGCGCGCAGCCCCGCCAGGGCGTCGGTGTCGCCGCAGACGACCACCGAGCGGGGGCCGTTGACCGCGGCGATCTGCACGGCGCCGGTCAGCTCGGGACGGTCCGCGAGGTGGGCCTCGACCTCGGCGGCGGGCAGTGCGACGGTCATCATGCCGCCCTGCCCGGCCAGGTCCTCCCGGATGATGCGGCTGCGCACCGCGACCACCTTGGCCGCGTCCTCCAGGGAGAGGGCGCCGGCCACGCAGGCGGCGGCGATCTCGCCCTGGGAGTGGCCGATCACGGCGGCCGGGCGCACGCCGAAGGCGCGCCACAGCTCGGCCAGCGACACCATGACGGCCCAGAGGGCGGGTTGGACGACGTCGACCCGGTCCAGTCCGGGCGCGCCCGGGGCCTCGTTCAGGACGTCCAGCAGGTCCCAGTCGGTGTACGGGGCGAGGGCCCGGCCGCAGGCGGCCAGCCTCTCGGCGAACACCGGTGAGACGGCGGCGAGTTCACGGCCCATGCCGGCCCACTGCGAGCCCTGGCCGGGGAAGACGAACACCGTCCGGCCGCCGGTCACGGTGCCCCGGAGCGCGGTCGCCGCGTCCTCGCCGGCCGCCAACGCGTCCAGTCCGGCGAGGAGTTCGTCCCGGTCGGTGCCGAGGACGACGGCACGGTGGTCGAAGGCGGTGCGGGTGAGGGCCAGCGAGAGGCCGGTGTCGGGCAGGTCCGGGGCGGGCTCCGCGCGGAGGAAGGCGGCCAGCCGGGCGGCCTGTCCGGCCACCGCCTCGCCGCTGCGGGCGGACAGCACCAGGGGCAGCGGCGCGGACGGCGCCAGCGGGGCGGGTCCCGCCGGTCCGGTCGGCCGCGGCGCGGGGGCCGGCTCGGGCTGTTCGAGGATGACGTGGGCGTTGGTGCCGGAGATGCCGAAGGAGGAGACGGCGGCGCGGCGCGGACGGCCGAGGTCCGGCCAGTCCCGCGCCTCGGTGAGCAGCCGCACCTCGCCGGCCTCCCAGTCCACCTGCGGTGAGGGGGCGTCCACGTGCAGGGTCTTGGGCAGCACGCCGTGGTGCATCGCCTCGACCATCTTGATGATCCCGGCGACGCCGGCGGCGGCCTGGGTGTGCCCGATGTTGGACTTGATCGAGCCGAGCCAGAGCGGCTCCCCGGCGCGCTCGCGACCGTAGGTGGCGAGCAGGGCCTGAGCCTCGATCGGGTCGCCGAGCAGGGTGCCGGTGCCGTGCGCCTCGACGGCGTCCACGTCGGCGGTGGTCAGCCCGGCGTTGGCCAGCGCGCCCTGGATGACCCGCCGCTGGGACGGGCCGTTGGGCGCGGTGAGGCCGTTGGAGGCGCCGTCCTGGTTGACGGCGGAGCCGCGCACCACGGCGAGGATCCGTCGTCCGTTGGCCTTGGCGTCGCTCAGCCGCTCCAGCAGGAGCATGCCGACACCCTCGCCCCAGCCGGTGCCGTCGGTCGCCGCGGCGAAGGACTTGCAGCGGCCGTCGCGGGAGAGGCCCTTCTGGGTGCTGAACTCGACGAAGACGTCCGGGGTGGCCATCACGGCGACTCCGCCGGCCAGGGCCAGCGAGCACTCGCCGGAGCGCAGCGACTGGGCGGCCATGTGCAGCGCGACCAGCGAGGAGGAGCAGGCGGTGTCCACCGTGACCGAGGGGCCCTCCAGGCCCATCGCGTAGGAGACCCGGCCCGAGGCGATCGCTCCGGTGCTGTTGTTGTACGTGTAGTCGTGGTACATCATCCCGGCGAACACGCCGGTCGCGCTGCCCTTGAGGGCGGCCGGGTCGATGGCGGCCCGTTCCAGCGCCTCCCAGGAGGTCTCCAGCAGCAGCCGCTGCTGGGGGTCGATCGCCGCCGCCTCGATCGGGCTGATGCCGAAGAAGTCGGCGTCGAACTCCCCGGCGTCGTGCAGGAATCCGGCCTGGTTGACGTAGCTGGTGTCGGGCCGCAGGCCCTCCGGGTCGTAGATCGCGTCGATGTCCCAGCCGCGGTTGGTGGGGAACTCGGAGATCGCGTCGACGCCGTCGGCGACCAGCCGCCACAGCTCCTCGGGTGAGTCCACCCCGCCCGGGTAGCGGCAGGCCATGCCGATGATGGCGATCGGCTCGTCCGCCGCGACCGGGCCGGCCGCCGGGGCCGGACCGGCGGCGGCCACCGTGCCGGACAGCTCCTCCAGCAGGTGCCGGACCAGGGCCTCCGGTGCCGGGTAGTCGAAGACCAGGGTGGCGGGCAGGCGCAGTCCGGTGGCCGCGTTGAGGGCGTTGCGCAGCTCGACCGCGGTGAGCGAGTCGAAGCCGAGGTCGCGGAAGGCCCGCTGCGGGTCGATCGCGGCCGGGCTCGAGTAGCCGAGGACGGTGGCGGCGTGGGCCTGGACGAGGGCGAGCAGGTGGTCGGTGCGCTGTTCCGGGGTGAGGGCGGCCAGTTGCCGGTGCAGGGCGCCGGTGTCGGCGCCGCCGGTGCGGCCGGCGGCACTGACGCGGCGGGTGGCGGGCAGCAGGGCGCGGAACAGCGGCGGGGTGTCGGCCGGGTCCAGGTGGGTGGGGTCGAGGTGGACGGGGAGCAGATGCGGGTGGGGCA
The DNA here is from genome assembly GCF_014656195.1 of Kitasatospora xanthocidica. Lineage (GTDB taxonomy): Bacteria > Actinomycetota > Actinomycetes > Streptomycetales > Streptomycetaceae > Kitasatospora > Kitasatospora xanthocidica. Next base: position 16,285 of record NZ_BNBY01000029.1, read on the forward strand.
GGGTGAGGGCGGCGTCGAAGAGCGCCAGCCCGTCCTGCGGGGAGAGCGCGGTGACGCCGTTGCGGGCGAGCCGCTGGTGGTCGGTGGCATCGAGGGTGCCGGCCATGCCGCCGGGCTGGTCCCACAGGCCCCAGGCGAGGGAGTGGGCGGGCAGGCCGGTGTGGCGGCGGTGGTGGGCGAGGGCGTCCAGGTAGGTGTTGGCGGCGGCGTAGTTGGCCTGGCCGGGGGCGCCCATGGTGCCGGAGGCGGAGGAGAAGAGGACGAAGTGGGTGAGGTCGAGGCCGAGTTGGAGGCTGAGCTCGTGGAGGTGCTGGGCGGCGTCGGCCTTGGGCGCAAGGACGGAGCTCAGACGTTCGGGCGTGAGGGCGGTGACGGTGGTGTCGTCGAGCACGCCGGCGGTGTGGACGATCGCGCGGACGCCGGGCGTGGCTTCGCGCAGGACGGTGGCGAGGGCGTCGCGGTCGGTGGCGTCGCAGGCCACCACGTGGACGGTGGCGCCGAGTTTGGTGAGTTCGGTGGTGAGTTCGGTGGCGCCGGGTGCGTCGGGTCCGCGGCGGCTGGTGAGGAGGAGGTGGCGGACGCCGTGTGCGGTGACCAGGTGGCGGGCGAGGAGCGCGCCGAGGCCGCCGGTGCCGCCGGTGATCAGGACGGTGCCGTCGGGGTCGAAGGCGGCCGGGGCGGTGGCGTCCTGCGGGGTGGTGCGGGCGAGGCGGGGCGCGTGCGGGGTGCCGTTGCGCAGCAGGACGTGCGGTTCGCCGGTGGCCAGGGCGAGTGGGAGTGCGTCCGGCTCGTCGAGGTCGACGAGGGTGATGCGGCCGGGCTGTTCGTTCTGGGCGGTGTTGGTGAGGCCCCAGAGTGCGGCGGTGACCGGGTCGGTGGGGTGGCCGCTGTCACTGGTGGTGGTGCGGGTGGTGACGACGACCGGGCCGGTGGTGTCGGCCAGCGCGTCCTGGAGGCCGGCCAGCAGGCGGTGGGTGGCGGCGTGGACGTCGGTGCCGGGATCGGTCAGGTCCAGGTGGACGAGACCGGGATCCACCGAGGGCACCGGTGACGGGACCGGCACGGGCTGCCAGATGAGCTGGTACAGCGACCGGTACGGGCTGGTGCCCGACTGCCCGGCGATCTGCTCGGAACTGAACTCGCGCAGCGCCAGCGATTCCACGGTGGCGACGGGCCGACCGTCGGTGTCGGCGATCAGCAGCCGGGCCTGCCCGGTGCCGAGCGGGGTGATCAGCACGCGCAGTGCCTGTGCGCCGGTGGCGTGCAGGTGCAGGCCGGACCAGGCGAACGGGAGGGCGCCGTTCTCCGAGGTGGCGCTGGTCAGGGCGATCGGGTGCAGGGCGGCGTCGAGCAGGGCCGGGTGCAGGTTGTACGGCGTCGGGTCCTCGTCCTCGGGGAGGGCGATGTCGGCGTAGACGTCCTCGCCCAGGCGCCAGGCGGCGTGTACGCCCTGGAACACCGGGCCGTAGGAGAGTCCGGCGGTGGCCAGTTGCTCGTAGAGGCCGTCGAGCGCGATCGGTTCGGCGCCGGTGGGGGGCCAGGTGGTGAGTGGTTCGGGTGTCGCGTCGGTGGTGGGGGCGAGGGTGCCCTCGGCGTGGCGGGTCCAGTCCTGCTCATCGGGGCGGCGGGAGTGGATGGTGAGGGTGCGGCGTCCGGTGGCGTCCGGTGCGGTGACGACGGCCTGGAGCTGGACGGTGCCCTGCTCGGGGACGGTCAGCGGGGTGTGGAGCGTGAGCTCTTCGACGGTCGGGCACCCGGTGTGGTCGCCGGCCTGGGTGGCCAGCTCGATCAGGCCGGTACCGGGGAAGACGATGGTGCCCGCGACCACGTGGTGGGCGAGCCAGGGGTGAGCCGCAGTGGAGAGACGTCCGGTGAGGACGGTGGTGTCGCTGTCCGGGATGGTGAGGTGCGCGGTGAGGACGGGGTGGGGCAGGGGAGTGAGGCCCAGGGCCGCCGGGTCGCCGGAGGTGAGCGGGGCGGGCAGCCAGAACTGCTCGCGCTGGAAGGCGTAGGTGGGCAGATCGACCGTGCGGCCGCCCGGGGTGGTGAGGGTGCCGGGGACACCGTTGGTGTGGAGGGTGGCCAGCGCGATGGTGAGCTGGAGCGGCTCGGGGCGCTTGCGGTGTCCGGTGGGGGTGGTGTTGTCGGTGAGGGGGGTGAGGGCGGCGTCGGGGCCGATTTCGAGGTGGGTGGTGACGCCCTGTTCGGCGAGGTGGGTGACGGCGTCGTGGTAGCGGACGGTGCCGCGGAGGTGGTTGACCCAGTAGTCGGCGGAGGCCTCGGTGAGGGGCTGGCCGGTGAGGTTGGAGATGACCGGGATGGTCGGCGTGTGGTGGGTGATGCTCTTGGCGACGGCCCGGAAGTCTTCGAGGATCGGGTCCATCAGCGGTGAGTGGAAGGCGTGCGAGACCTTCAGCCGGGTGTGCTTGCGGTCGGCGAACTGCGCGAGCACGGCCTCGACGGCTGCCTCATCGCCCGAAATGACCACACTGTCAGCCGAGTTGACGGCCGCGATCGTCACGTCCTCGCCGAGCAGCGGGATGACTTCGTCTTCGGTGGCGCGCAGGGCGGCCATGGCTCCGCCGGTGGGCAGGGATTGCATGAGGCGGGCGCGGGCGGAGACGAGGGTGCAGGCGTCCTCCAACGTGAGGATGCCGGAGGCGTGGGCGGCGGTGATCTCGCCGAGGGAGTGTCCGGCGAGGTAGTCCGGGCGCACCCCCAGTGACTCCAGCAGCCGGTACAGCGCGGTTTCGAAGGCGAAGAGGGCGAGTTGGGCGGTGCCGGTCTGGTTGAGCGCGTCCGGGTCCTCGCCCCACATCACCTCCCGCACGGGGACGTCGAAGCGCTCCAGCACGGCATCCAGCGCCGAGGCGAAGACGGAGAAGGCCTCGTACAACTCCCGGCCCATGCCGAGGCGTTGCGCGCCCTGCCCGGTGAACAGGAACGCCAGCTGTCCGTCCTCGGCCCGCCCGGTGACCACCCCCGGGTGGCTCTGACCATCGGCCAACGCGCGGAGCCCGTCCAGGAGTTCGTCGCGTCCGCTGCCGATGACCACGGCCCGCTGGTCCAGCTGGGCCCGGGTGGTGGTGAGGGAGTGGGCGATGTCGCGCGGGTCGGCGTCGGTCGCCTCGACGTGCGCGAGCAGCCGGGCCGCCTGGTCGCGCAGCGCGGCTTCGGTGTGCCCGGCCAGCGGCCAGGCCAGCGGCACCGCCGGGTGGGCAGCGGCGCGCGGTGCGGCCGGCTCCGCGTCCGGGGCCTGCTCCACGATCACGTGGGCGTTGGTGCCGCTGACGCCGAAGGAGGAGACGGCGGCCCGGCGAGGACGCCCGGTCGCGGGCCATTCCCTTGCCTCGGTGAGGAGTTCGACCTGCCCGGTCGACCAGTCGACATGGGTGGTCGGCTTGTCGACGTGCAGGGTCTTCGGCAGCACCCCGTGCTGCATCGCGTGCACCATCTTGATGATGCCGCCGACCCCGGCCGCCGCCTGGGCGTGCCCGATGTTCGACTTGAAGGAGCCGAGCCAGAGCGGGTCGCCGTCGCGTTCCTGCCCGTAGGTGGCGAGCAGGGCCTGGGCCTCGATCGGGTCACCCAGGGTGGTGCCGGTGCCGTGCGCCTCGACGGCGTCGACCTCGGCGGCGGTCAGCCGGGCGTTGGCCAGCGCGGCCCGGATGACGCGCTGCTGGGCGGGGCCGTTGGGTGCGGTGAGGCCGTTGGAGGCGCCGTCCTGGTTGATCGCCGACCCGCGCACCACGGCCAGGATCCGGTGCCCGTTGCGCTGCGCGTCGGAGAGCCGCTCGACGAGCAGCACGCCGCAGCCCTCGGCCCAGCCGGTGCCGTCCGCGTCGTCGGAGAAGGAGCGGCACCGGCCGTCGGGCGCGAGGCCCTTCTGCCGGGAGAAGGCGACGAACGCGCCGGGGGTGGACATCACCATGACGCCGCCGACCAGCGCGAGCGAGCACTCGTCGTCGCGCAGGGACTGGCAGGCCAGGTGCAGGGCCACCAGCGAGGAGGAGCAGGCCGTGTCGACGGTCAGCGTCGGGCCCTCCAGGCCCAGCGAGTACGCGACCCGGCCGGAGATGACCGAGGCGGCGGTCGCCGTCGTCATGTAGGTCTCGGCGTCGGGGGAGGACGGCAGCAGCTGGTCGTAGTCCTGGATCCCGGAGCCGACGAACACACCGACGGGCTTGCCGCGCATCCCCTGCGGGTCGAGCCCGGCCCGCTCGAAGACCTCCCAGGAGGCCTCCAGCATCAGGCGCTGCTGCGGGTCCATGGTGACGGCCTCGCGCGGCGAGATCTCGAAGAAGCCGGGGTCGAAGCCGGCGACGTCGTCGACGAAGCCGCCGTGGCGGACGTAGCTGGTGCCCGCCTCGTCCCCGGACTCGCTGAGCAGCCGGTCCAACGGCCACCCGCGGTCGGCCGGGAACTCGCGGACCGCATCGGTCCCCTCGGACACGAGCCGCCACAGGTCCTCCGGGGACGTCACGCCCCCGGGGTAGCGGCAGCTCATGCCGATGATCGCAATGGGTTCCGTGCTCTCGGCCTCCTCCAGCCGACGGCGCGTCTGCGCCAGGTCGGCCGTGACGCGCTTGAGGTAGTCGAGCAGCTTGTCGTCGTTCGCCATCTGGTCCTCACACCCTCCGGGACCCGCTCAGCTCAGGCCGAGTTCCCTGTCAATGAAGTCGAATACGTCGTCCGCGCTGGCGTCGTGCAGCCGGTCACCGAGGTCGGTGTCCTCGTCCGCGCCGTCGCGTGTGGTGAGCCGGGCGACGAGGGCCCGCAGCCGGCCGGTGATCTGGGCGGTGTCGACCGTGTCGGGGTCGAGCACCGCCACGGCCTCCTCCAGGCGGCTCAGTTCGGTGAGGACCGGTGACTCCGCGGCCTCGTCCGGGCAGAGTTCCGCGCGCAGGTAGTCCGCGAGCGCGGCGGGTGTCGCATGGTCGAAGATCAGGGTGCTGGGCAGTGTCCGGCCGGTCACCGCGTTCAGCCGGGTCCGGATGCCGACCGCCGCGACCGAGTCGAAGCCGAGGTCGGTGAACCGCTTGCGCGGCTCCACGGCCTGCCCCGCGTCGTACCCGAGCTGGACGGCGACCTCGGCGCGCACCAGGTCGAGCAGCAGCTTGCGCTGCTCGGCCTCCGACGACCCGGCCAGCCGGTCCAGCAGTTCGGGCCGGGCGCCGGGCTCGGCACCGGCCGGTGCCGCCTCCGCCGCCAGCACGTCCCGCACCTCGGGCACCCCGTCGAGCAGCGGGCGCGGGCGGGTGAGCGTGTACGTGGGGGCGAAGCGCGCCCAGTCGAAGTCGGCCACCACGAGGTGCCCGAGCCCCAGCTCCAGCGCCTGGCCCAGCGCGCCGAGGGCCGCGGCGGGCGCCATCGCGGGCGCGCCGATCCGGTGCAGGATCGCCTTGACCTCGGCGTCGACCATCCCGGCGTCCAGCGGACCCCAGGCGATCGAGGTCGCGGCCAGGCCGCGCGCCAGACGCCGGTGGGCGAGCGCGTCCAGGAAGGCGTTGGCGCTGCCGTACGCGGACTGGCCGGCGCTGCCCCACACCGCGGAACCGGAGGAGAACAGCACGAAGGCGTCCAACTCCTTCTCGCCCAGCAGCTCGTCGAGCAGCAGGGCGCCGCCGACCTTGGCCCGCCGGGTCTCGGCGAACTCCGCGAGCGAGAGGTCGGCGAGCGGCGCGTCGCGCTGCGGAACACCGGCGGCGTGCACCACGGCGCGCAGGTCCGGCAGGCCGTCGAGCAGGGCGGACAGCGCCGCCCGGTCCGTCACGTCGCAGGCCTCCACGGTCACCCGGGTGCCGAGCTCGAAGAGTTCGTCGGCCAACTCGGCGACGCCCTCGGTGGCCAGGCCGCGCCGGCCGGTGAGCACCAGGTGCTCGGCCCCGCAGGACGCCAGCCACCGCGCCACGTGGGCGCCGAATCCGCCGGTTCCGCCGGTGACCAGGGTCGTGCCGGTGGGCCGCCAGGGGTGGCCGGTCGACGCGGCCGGCCGGGCCCGGACCAGACGACGCGCGTGCAGGCCGTCCGCACGGACGGCCACCTCGTCCTCGGTACCCGCCAACGCCGCGCCCAGCCGGCGGTAGTCCGCAGGCCCGGGAGAAGCGGGCAGGTCGATCACGCCGCGCCACACCCCGGGGTGGTCGAGCGCCGCACCGGCCGCCAGGCCCCAGACGGACGCGCCCAGCGGATCCGCCACCTCCTCGGCGGCGGCGACCGCGACGGCGCCGGAGGTCACCGACCAGACCGGTACGGTGAGCCCGGCCTCCACCGCGACCTGGATCAGCAGCACGGTGGCCGCCTCACCCCACGCCAGCTCAGGATGATCGGGATGCGGCCGGTGGTCGACCGGGAGCAGCGACACGACCCCGGTGATCCCGGGCGTCCGCAGCGCCTGCGCCAGCTCCACGGCCGACGCGTCGGACACCTCGACGGGTACGACCTCCACGCCGTCGGCCCGCAGGCCCTCGACGACCGGTTCGACCGGATGTCCGGCGGGCGCGAGCACCAGCCACCGGCCGGCCGGCGCGGTGCCGTCGGACTCGGCCAGCCGGTGCCACCTCACCTGGTAGCGCCAGGAGTCGACGGTCCGCCGGCGGTGCTCGGCGGCCCGCCAGTCGCGCATCGCGGGGATCACCTCGGCCAGCGCCTCCGGGGTGACGCGCCAGCGGTCCGCGAGCGCCGACACGTCCTCCTGCTCCACGGCCTGCCACAGCTCCGCGTCGGCCGAACTCCCGGCCGGAACGGGCGGGACGGCCCAGTACGTCCGGTGCTGGAAGGCGTAGGTGGGGAGGGGGATGGTGTGGGCGGTGGGGTTGAGGGGGGTGAGGTGGAGGGTGGCGAGGGCGGTGACCAGCTGGTGGACCTCGGGGTGGTTGCGTCGGGTGGTGGGGGTGGTGTTGTCGGTGAGGGGGGTGAGGGCGGCGTCGGGGCCGATTTCGAGGTGGGTGGTGACGCCTTGTTCGGCGAGGTGGGTGATGGTGTGGTGGTAGCGGACGGTGCCGCGGAGGTGGTTGACCCAGTAGTTGGCGTTGGCATCCGTGAGCGGTGTCCCGGTGAGGTTGGAGATGACCGGGATGGTCGGGGCGTTGTGGGTGATGCTCTTGGCGGCCGTCCTGAAGTCTTCGAGGATCGGGTCCATGAGGGGGGAGTGGAAGGCGTGGGAGACGTTCAGTCGGGTGTGCTTGCGGTCGGCGAAGTGGGCGAGCACGGCCTCGACGGCTGCCTCATCGCCCGAAATGACCACGCTGTCAGCCGAGTTGACGGCTGCGATCGTCACGTCCTCGCCGAGCAGCGGGATGACTTCGTCTTCGGTGGCGCGCAGGGCGGCCATGGCTCCGCCGGTGGGGAGGGATTGCATGAGGCGGGCGCGGGCGGAGACGAGGGTGCAGGCGTCGTCGAGGGTGAGGATGCCGGAGGCGTGGGCGGCGGTGATCTCGCCGAGGGAGTGCCCGGCGAGGTAGTCCGGGCGTACGCCGAGTGATTCGAGGAGCCGGTAGAGGGCGGTTTCGAAGGCGAAGAGGGCGAGTTGGGCGGTGCCGGTCTGGTTGAGGGCGTCCGGGTCCTCGCCCCACATCACCTCCCGGACGGGGGCGTCGAAGCGTGCGAGGACGTCGTCCAGCGCGGAGGCGAAGACCGGGAACGCCTCGTACAACTCCCGTCCCATGCCGAGGCGTTGCGCGCCCTGACCGGTGAACAGGAACGCCAGCTGCCCGTCGGTGGCCGTGCCGGTGACGACGGAGGCGAGTCGCTTGCCCTCGGCCAGTGCGCGGAGCCCGTCGAGGAGTTCGTCGCGTCCGGTGCCGATGGCGACGGCGCGGTGGTCGAGTCGGGCGCGGGTGGTGGTGAGGGAGTGGGCGATGTCGCGCGGGTCGGCGTCCGTCGCCTCGACGTGGGCGAGCAGCCGGGCCGCCTGGGCCTGCAAGGCGGCCTCGGTGTGCCCGGAGAGCGGCCAGGCGAGCAGGATCTCGTCCGACTGCTCCGGCCCTGACCGCTCCGGCCCCGCCTCGGCCTCCGGCGCTTCCTCCAGGATGACGTGGGCGTTGGTGCCGCTGACGCCGAAGGAGGAGACACCGGCCCTGCGCGGGCGCCCGGTCTTCGGCCACTCCCGGGCCTCGGTGAGGAGTTCGACCTGCCCGGCCGACCAGTCGACGTGGGTCGTCGGCTTGTCGACGTGCAGCGTCTTCGGCAGCACGCCGTGCCGCATGGCCTCGACCATCTTGATGATGCCGCCGACGCCGGCCGCCGCCTGCGAGTGTCCGATGTTGGACTTCAACGAGCCCAGCCAGAGCGGCTCGTCGCGGTCCTGCCCGTAGGTGGCCAGCAGCGCCTGGGCCTCGATCGGGTCGCCCAGCGTGGTGCCCGTCCCGTGCGCCTCGACCACGTCGACGTCGGCTGCCGTGAGCTGGGCGTTGGCCAGCGCGGCGCGGATGACCCGCTGCTGGGCGGGGCCGTTGGGTGCGGTGAGGCCGTTGGAGGCGCCGTCCTGGTTGACGGCGGAGCCGCGGACGACGGCGAGGACGCGGTGTCCGTTGGCCTGGGCGTCGCTGAGGCGTTCCAGCAGGAGCATGCCGGCGCCCTCGCCCCAGCCGGTGCCGTCGGCGGCGTCGGCGAAGGACTTGCAGCGGCCGTCGCGGGAGAGCCCCCGCTGGTTGCTGAAGTCGATGAAGGTCTCGGGCGTGGCCATGATGTTGGCGCCGCCGGCCAGGGCGAGGGTGCACTCGCCGGAGCGCAGCGCCTGCATCGCCCAGTGCAGGGCGACCAGCGAGGAGGAGCAGGCGGTGTCGACGGACACGGCCGGGCCCTCCAGCCCGAGGCTGTACGCGACCACGCCGGAGGCGAGGCTCCCGGCGTTCGCGCTGCCCGCGTAGTCGTGGTAGACGAGACCGGCGAACACCCCGGTGGCGGTGCCCTTGAGGGAGGTGGGGTCGAAGCCGCTGCGCTCCAGGGCCTCCCAGGTCAGCTCCAGCAGCAGTCGCTGCTGGGGGTCCATGGTGAGGGCGTCCTTGGGGCTGATGCGGAACAGCTCGGCGTCGAAATCGCCCGCATCGTGCAGAAATCCGCCGTCCCGGCAGTAGGTCTTGCCCGGGACGGCGGGTTCGGGGTCGTAGAGGGCTTCGTTATTCCATCCCCGATTATCCGGGAAATCGCTGATGGCATCGCGGCCGGCGGCGACCAGCTCCCAGAGGCCGGCGGGCGACTGGACCCCCCCGGGGTACCGGCAACTCATGCCGACGATGGCGATGGGTTCCCGGCTCCGCGCCTCGGCCTGGTTCAGCCGCCACCGCGTCTGCTGCAATTCGGCGGTGGCTTTGCGGAGGTAGTCCCGGAGCTTGTCGTCATTCGCCAACTCTGCACCAACCGTTTCCTGGGAAAAGGCAGCCAGGCAACGGGCTGCGAAATTCAGGCGGAATAACGCGGCCAACGCTACGGGAGGGGTCGGGCGGACCCAACCCCTCCCCACCCCAGATGGGGTGCCGGGCTGACCCCTGCTGTCCCGGGAACCCCGGCAGGGGCTCGGAGGGGGCGGGGCCGGCGGTGTCAGACGCCTTCGGCGGCACCGACGCGCAGCTCGGTGGGGAGCTGGTCGCGGTTGCGGATGTTCATCTTGCGGTAGATCCGGGTGAGGTGCTGTTCGACCGTGCTGACGGTGACGAACAGCCGGTCGGCGATGTCCCGGTTGGCGTAGCCCTGGGCGGCCAGCACGGCCACCCGCCGCTCGGACTGGCTGAGCTGGGCGTACGGCGTGTCGTCCTCGCCCGGGGTCGCCGGGCCCGGGGCTGCCGCCTGACTGGTCGGATGCTTGGGCATCAGGGTCTGGCAGAGCTTCTCGGCCTTGCAGTTCCGGGCCATCCGCCAGGCGCGGCGGGCCGTGATCCTGGCCTGCGCCTTGTCGGGCATGACCCGGCTCAGGTCGGAGAGGGCACAGGCGGCCTCGTAGTAGGAGGCGCTGTGCTGGAGCTCCTCGAAGGCCCGCTCCAGGATCGCCGGGCGCTCGGAGAGCGGCTTCGCCTGGGCGAGGATCCGCAGGGCCATCCCGCGCACCCGCCCCGGGGCCCTGGTCAGCCGAAGCTGCTCCTCCACCAGGGCGGTGGCCTGCCTGGGTTCGTCGAGGCTCAGCAGCGCCTCGGCCGCGCCGAGGCGCCAGGGCGCCATGGCGGGCAGGTCCATGTTCCAGCTGCGCATCAGCTCGCCGCAGGCCATGAAGTCGGCATGCGCGGCGTGCGCCCGCTGGCTGGCCAGGTGGTGCCGTCCGCGCGCGTAGAGGTAGTGCAGACCGGCGATGGTCTGGAACAGCGAGCGCGGGACGGGCTGGGCGAAGCAGGCGGCGGCGGTCTCGTAGTCGCCCATCGCGGTGCTGGCCTCGGCCAGGGCGGCGATCGCGTGCCCGAGGCTGATGTTCAGCTCGTGCTCGGGGACGTGGCCCAGCGCGTCCGAGGCGAACTCGGAGGCGGCGCCCAGGTCGCCCTGGCGGAAGGCGATCATCGACCGGAACCCGAGCAGCATCAGCCGGGTGGTCGGTGTCTGGTGCTGCCGCGCCTGGGTCAGCAGGCGCTCGCACCAGGCGTCCGCGGATTCCAGGCGTTCGGCGTAGATCAGGCTCAGGAGTGCCGGGACGGCGCAGCCGAGCGGGCCGTTCTCCAGCCCCTCGTCCTGCAGGATCTGCTCGACCTGGGCGATCGTGTGGTCGTCCGCGACGTTGCGGAGCACGGCGGACAGGGCGGAGGCCAGCCGCAGGTGCGGTGACGTGGAGTGCCGCGGGGCCGTGGTGTCGAGCTCGTCGCCGTTCAGCGGGCGGTCCAGCCGCGCGGACACGCCGGGGTAGATGGAGGACATCAGCAGCCGGGTGATGTGGAGTTCCTCCGCGACCTCCGGGATGCCGTCGAGGTAGCCGATCATCTCCAGCGCGTCGTCGTGCTGGAGGTTCCACAGCAGGGCCGTCGCCGAGGCGAGCACGCTGTCGGAGCAGATCTTGCCGGCCAGCATCGGCCCCTTGAGGGTGAGGAAGCGGGAGCTGGCGCTCGGCTCCTGGAGCCACCTCAGCTGGGTGATCTGGGCCCGCAACTCGTACCGCGAGGCCTCGTTGGTGCAGCAGTCGTGGGCGAGCTTGAGGCAGGCGATGGCGCGGGCGAGGTCGTTGCCCGCCTGGGCCCGCCGGGCCGCCTCGCGCAGGATGGGCAGGGCCCAGTCGTGCTGGACGGGCCCGACCGCGAGGAGCTGCTCGGCGATGGTGGTGACCGGCGCGCCGTCGTCGTACAGCAGCCCGGCGGCCCGGGAACGGATCTCGACGTGCTCGCCCGCCGGTACGTCCGCGAGGATCGCGGCCTGGGTGACCCGGTGCGGGAACCCGCCGTCGCGCAGGATCCCGGAGGCGGTGAGCAGGTCGACGCCCCGCTGTCCGGTGCCGGCGTCGACCTCGCTCAGCCGGCTGACCAGGTGGAGGTCGGTCGCGGTGCCCAGGACCGCGACGGCGCGGGCGATACGAACCCCCAGCGGCCCCAGGGCGCGGACGCAGGCCACCACGGCGTGCTGGTAGCCGCGGCCCACGGCGATCCCGGAGTCGGCATCCGGCTCCACCCGGTCGCGGTCGTCGAGCAGTGCCCTGACCAGGACGGGGTTGCCGCCGCTCAGCTCGTGGAGGCGGGTGGCCCAGTGCGGCGTGGGCCAGGCCCCGGGGCTGTCGGAGCACAGCTGCCGGATGCCGTCGCGGGTGAGCGGCTTGAGCTGGATCCGCCGGACGTTCGATCCGTAGATGAACTCGTCCACGGCCGGCAGCGGCCGGTCCTCCACACCGGGGGCCCAGGTCACCGCGATCAGGACCGGCGCGAAGAGCATCCGCCGGGTGAGGTAGCGGAGCGACCGCAGGCTCTCCGCGTCCGCGAACTGGATGTCGTCGACGATGATCAGCACCGGCCCGTGGTCGGCCAGGCGCACCACCGCGCGGTGCGCGTCGTCGGCGATCCGGGCGCGGTCCTCCAGCCGCTCCCGCATCACCAGCTGATCGAGGATTCCGAACGGGACGTCCCGTTCGTCGCGCGAGCAGGACGCGCTGAGCACGGTGGCCCCGGCCGCTCCGGCCCGCGTTTTGAGGTCCCGCAGCATCGTGGTTTTCCCGGTCGCCGTGGTGCCGCTGATGACGGCCACGACACTGTTTCCACTGAAGGCCTCTGCGGCGAGCTCATCCATTTGTCTCGCAGCGGCCGCGTGCTCCACCAACAACAAGGCTCAAACCCCCCGGTTTTGAGATCCGCTCGACTGGAAACAAGTCACCTGCACCCCTGGTGACCTCGGTTTTCGGGCGAGCAAAATCAATTCACAGTCGGAACTTTGCCAATCCTTTTGAAAACAATGGGGAAACATGGCGGCGCTCTAACTGTTTACATACCAAAGGCTAGGCATGCAGGGTGCTTCCGGTCAAGTTCGTTCGGCTGGCGAGACCGAGAGATAGGTCATGTCGTAATACGGCGATGACGGTGCAAGGGACGGGCGATGTGGGCATATCGACGCAGTTCGTGAACCCGGCGATGTCCCGGTGGCGCGGAATCGGCGGACGGGGGGTGCCGAGGCCGCGCGGGGGCGCGACCGGGCCGGTCGCCAGGGGGTCGTAGGGGTTGCCGCCGAGGGGGGAGTGGGGTGGGGTTCCATCGTGGAGGTGAAGATGGAGACGGTGGCGGCGGACGAAGAGAAGAGGGGCGAGACCCCGGGCGGGGTTTCGGCCGCCGGACTCGACCTCACCCGCTCACCGGCACCGTCCGCGTCCCTTCGAGACCTGCCTGACGAGCCGGGGCGGGATCGTCGTCGCGCATCTGATCCGAGGCGGCGGAGCCTGGGGGCCGCTCCGCCGCGTGATGTGTTCGGGTCAGGCGAGGCGGGTGAATTCCACTCGCACCTGGGGCAGTTCGCCGGGCGCGCCGCGGTAGACGCCCTTGTGCGGGGGCACGTCGCCGTACTCGCGCCCGCGTGCGACGATGACGTGGGACTCGCCGGGGCGGGTGCCGTTGGTCGGGTCCTGGCCGATCCACTCGCCCGCCCAGTACTCGACCCAGGCATGGCTCTCGCCGGCCACCGGCCGGTCGAGTTCGGCGTCGGGGGAGGGGTGCAGGTAGCCGGACACGTACCGGGTCGGGATGCCGGCCGCGCGGAGCAGGGCCGCGGTGAGGTGGGCGAAGTCCTGGCAGACACCCGCCCGTTGGTCCCAGGCGTCCTGTGCTCCGCTGTGTACGCCGGTGGTTCCCTGGGTGTAGGAGACGCGCTCCCTGACCAGGTCGGTCAGCGCGGCCGCGGTCTGGTGGGCGTCCAGGCCGTCGGCGGCCGCACAGGCCTGGGCGGCGAGGTCCGGGCTCACCGTGGTGCGCGGTGTCGCGGAGAGGTACTCGGTCAGCCGGGAGTCGGCCGACCGCGCGGCGATCTCGGCGCGGTCGAGCGGTGTGGGCAGCGGGGTCGGCGGGGCGGTCTCGACCAGGCTGGTCGCCGTCAGCGAGAGGCTGGTGTGCGAGTCGGTCAGGTCGAACACGGTGACCTGGGTGCCCCAGTAGTCCCAGTAGGTCCACAGCGAGGCGGCCGGGGCCACGTCCAGCCGGGAGTCCAGGACGGTCTGGGTGGGCAGAGTGAGCGGGCTCATCCGCACCTCGTTGTACGAGGAGCCGGCCGGGCTCGGGTATCCCACCCGGGTCTCGTGTCGTATCCGCAGTCGGCCGGCCATCGCTTTCACGCTCCCTCTCGCGTCACGGACTGGTGGGACCACTCGATCGGGCCGTCGTAGGGGAAGTAGCGCTCGGCCACGGCCCGGGTGGCCTCGCCGCAGGCGAGCTGGAGTTCGCTCAGCAGTGCGGGCAGTTGCTCCAGCTCGGCGGAGTCCAGGTACTCCAGCCTGGTGCGCATCCGGCCCACGGCCAGCCGCGCGGGTTCGGGCCGCTGCCAGGCGGACGTGCCGCCGCCGAGTTCGACGAGGCACTCCTCGGCGGCGCTCAGGGCGTGAAGGACGGAGCGCGGGAATCCCCGGTCGAGCAGCAGGAAGGCCGCCACCTCGCCCGGGTCGCTGCCGGCCCCGCGGGCGCGGACGAAGGCCTCCTCGGCGCCGCTGGCGCTGAGCAGCGTGGGCCAGTCGGGCGCGTGGACGGCTGCGAGCACCCGGACGGCGAGCAGCCGGGCGATCATGTCGACCCGCTCCAGGCTCCGCCCGAGGACGACGAAGCGCCAGCCGTCGTCACGGCTCATGGTGGAGTCGGCGAGCCCGAAGAACAGGGCGGCGCGGCGGCGGACCAGCCCGAGGTAGGCGTCCGGTCCGGTGCGGCGCGCGGCGCGCTGGTGCTCGGCGAGCTGGTGCCAGGTGGAGTTGAGGGTCTCCCACATCTCGGTGGAGACCACGTCGCGTGCGGTCAGCGCGTTCTGCCGGGCCGCCCTGAGCGCGCCCTCGATGGAGCCGGGGCTGGCCGCGTCGAAGGCGAGCCGGGCCAGGACCGAGTCCATGTCGCAGTGCTGTTCGCCCGGGACGGCCACGCCGAGGATGGCGTGCAGCGAGCGGCAGGCGGCGTCCTCGTCGCTCCACGGGTCTTCCAGCAGCCGGTGCAGGTAGGCGTCCAGGATGCGGGCGGTGTCGTCGGCGCGTTCCACGTAGCGGCCGACCCAGAAGAGGGATTCGGCGATCCGGGAGAGCATGGTGTCGGTGGTGATCACTGCTGCTGTGCCTCCTCCTGGGCCGGGCCGCCGGGCGTGCTCGTGCCGCCGGGGCCGAACTGGCGCGGGCTCACTTCGCTCACCGCGGTGGACCGCTCGCCGGTGGTCCGGCTCGGCGGGGCGTCGGGCGCCAGCACCCAGGTGTCCTTGGATCCGCCGCCCTGGCTGGAGTTGACGATCAGGTTGCCCTCTCCGAGGGCCACCCGGGTCAGCCCGCCGGGGACCAGCCAGACGTCGCTGCCGTCGTGGACGGCGAACGGCCGCAGGTCGATGTGGCGGGGGGCGAGCCCGTCCTGGCCGTCGCCGCGACGGCTCAGGGTCGGCGAGGTGGACAGCGCCACCGGACGCTGGGCGATCCAGCCGCGCGGGTCCGCCTTCACCTCCTCGGCCAGGCGGTCGAGCGCGTCCCGCTCCGCCCGCGGGCCGATCACGATGCCCTTGCCGCCGGCGCCGTCGACCGGCTTCAGGACCAGCCGGTCCAGCTGGTCCAGTACCTCCTCCAGCCGGCCCGGCTCCTCCGGGCGGATGGTCTCCACGTTCGGCAGCAGCGGCTCCTCCGCCAGGTAGTAGCGGATCAGGTCGGGGACGTAGGTGTAGAGCAGCTTGTCGTCGGCGATGCCGTTGCCCACGGCGTTGGCGAGGGTGACGTTCCCGGCGTGGGCGGCGGACATGATGCCCGGGACGCCGATCAGCGAGTCCGGGCGGAAGTGCAGCGGGTCGAGGAAGTCGTCGTCGAGCCGCCGGTAGATCACGTGGACCGGGGTCTCCCCGCGGGTGGTGCGCATCCGGACCTTGTTGCCGGAACAGACCAGGTCGCGGCCCTCGACCAGTTGGACGCCCATCAGCCGTGCCAGCAGGGCGTGTTCGAAGTAGGCCGCGTTGGCCACGCCCGGGGTGAGGACGACCACCACCGGATCGGTCACGCCCTCGGGAGCGCAGGCCTTGAGGGCGGCCAGCAGGCGCTGCGGGTACTCGTCCACCGGGCGTACGGGCTGCTCGGCGAAGAGGGCCGGGAAGGTCCGGGTCATCACCCGGCGGTTCTCGATCACGTACGAGACGCCGGACGGCACCCGGACGTTGTCCTCCAGCACCCGGAACCGGCCCTCCTCGTCCCGGACCAGGTCGATCCCGGAGACGTGGACGCGGACCCCGTTCGGCGGTTCTATGCCGTGCGCCGCCCGGTGGAAGTGCGGCGAGGAGTACAGCAGCCGGTAGGGCACCACACCGTCGGCGAAGACCCGCTGCCTGCCGTAGGCGTCGGCGAGGAAGGCCTCCAGGGCGAGGACCCGTTGCCGGACGCCCCGGCTCAGCCGGTCCCATTCGACGGCGTCGAGCAGGCGTGGCACCAGGTCGAGCGGGAAGGGGCGTTCCTCGCCGCCGTAGGAGTAGGTCACGCCGCGATCCGTGAAGGCACGGGCCATCTGGTCGGTGCGGTACCGGAGTTCGAGGGAGTCCAGGGGGCTCAGGGCGGCGAACACGGCCTCGTAGGCCGGTCTCACCACTCCGGGGCGCTCGAACATCTCGTCCCACGCGTCCGCTGTCGTGTACGAGTCGAATATGTCGGCCATGGCGAGACGCTATGGCCGGTCGGTTTCGACCGTGTGACGGCCGGACTACCGAAAGCACCGCATCCCAGCTCAGCTGTGCCGTGGCCGTCGGCACCCACCGGCGAAGGCCCTGCTCGCGGCGGGGTACGCCGGGCGCGGCGGCACGACGGATCGTCATGTCTCCGCTGCCCGGCGCGGAGAGGGCTCGCGCGCGGTCGGCGGGCGGCGTCGAAGGGCGGCGACAGCGGACGACGACAGCGGACGGCGACAACGGACGGCAAAGGCCGCGGGGGCTGTGCGGATGACCGGTCGGCGGCCGCGGTGTCACCTCATCGGATGCGGGATCCGGTGAAGCGTGAGACGACGGCCAGGTCCTCCCCGATCCGGCGGGCGGCCTCCCGCAGTGGGGGGAGGACGGTGTCGCGGATCTGGTCGGCGGTGCCACGGCTGGCGTGGAGGGCGACGTTGGCGGCGGCGATGACCCGTCCGAGGTCGTCGGTGACGGGGACGGCGAGGGAGCACAGCCCCTCCTCCAGCTCCTGGTCGACCAGCGCCCAGCCCTCCCGCGCCGCCGTGGCCAGGGCACGCGAGAGCGCCGGGACGGTCGTCCTGGTGCGCGGGGTGAACTGGCGGGGCGTCACCCGGCTGAGGTGATCGAGACGTTCCTGCTCGGGCAGTGCCGCCAGGAGCACCCGGCCCATCGAGGTGGCGTACGCGGGGAACCGGGTGCCCACGGTGATGTCGACCCGCATGATGCGGGAGGCGGCGACGCGGGCGAGGTAGCGGATGTCGTCGCCGTCGAGGACGGCGACGGACGCCGATTCGTGGACCTGTTCCACCAGGGCGGCCAGATGGGGCCTGGCGATCTGGGCGAACGTCAGCTGGGACAGCCGGGGGAAGCCGAGGTCCATGACGCGGGGGAGCAGCCGGTAGCCGTCGGGTTCGGCGGTGGCGTAGCCGAGGTGCTGGAGGGTGAGCAGGGCCCGGCGTGCCGTGGCGCGGGGGAGTGCGGTGGCGCGCGCCGTGTCGGCCAGGCTCATGGGTCCGCGCCGCGACCCGAGGGCGCGCAGGACGTCGAGTCCGCGCGCCAGTGACTGCAGGAATCCTGAGCCCAGCTCCTCCTTCAGCGAGCTGTCGAAGGCCGCGAGGGCGTCCGCGGGCGGTGGAGGGGCCGGGGCCTGGGAGCGCAGCGTGTGTTCCATGGCGCCGACGGTGGAGCGCAGCCGGGGGAGGGCGTGCTCGGCCAATGACGGGGCGGTGTGGCGGCTCGTGTGGCTGACGACGCTGACGGCGCAGACCGTGGTGCCCGAGGGGTCGCGGACGGGCAGGGCCACGGCGACCAGCCCCGGTTCGATCAGTTGGTCGTCCAGCGACGAGCCGGTCTCGCGGGCCGCCCGCACCCGGTCCTCGAAGTCCGCCTCGACCTGCCGGCCGTCGTCGGCTCCGGTCCGCTTCGGGACGGCGGGGAAGCGGCTGTCGAGCGGATCCGTCCGGCGCCGGGTCAGCCAGCGCTCGCGCTCGGCCTCGGTCCACCGGGCGGCGAACAGGGCCCCGGGCGCGCAGCGCTCGGCCGGCAGCAGGTCGCCGATCCGGAACGAGACGGCCATCGTCCGCCGCCGCGGGGCCTGGGTGATGAACCGCACGCCGTCCTCGTCGGGTACGGCGATCGACACGGACTCGTCCAGCCGGTCGGCGAGTGCGGACGCGTGCGGCGCGAGCGCCTCGGGCAGTCCGCAGGAGGCCAGGTAGGCGTTGCCGAACTCCATCAGCCGGGGGGTGAGCAGCAGGTCGCGTCCGTCGGAGCGCAGATGGCCGAGGCGGGTGAGCGTGGTCGCGACCCGGTCGACGGTCGAGCGGGCGAGTCCGGTCTCGCGGGCGAGGTCGCCGGCGCGCTGCCGCGGACTCGGGTCGGCCGCCATGGCGCGGAGCACCGCCAGGCCGCGCTCCAGTGGCCGGACCGATTCATCCGGGGAGACCGCGTCCGGCGAAACCGCATCCGGGGAGACCGGTTCATCCGGGGAAGAGGCGGTCATCTCGGACCCTCCTGATCGGTGGCGCGGAGGTAGTGGCGGGGCATTGACACGGCCGGTACGGCGGCGCACACTCTGGCCCCGCCATTATGCACGATCGTTCACCAGGCGAACGCCATGGCTCGACGGAATGGCTCGACGAATGGGTCAACACATGGACAAAGTGGTTGCGACCGCCGAGGAAGCGGTCGCGGACATCGGCGACGGCTCCTCGCTGGCCGTCGGGGGGTTCGGCCTCAGCGGCGTGCCGAACGTCCTGATCCAGGCGCTGTACGGGCGCGGATCCACCGGCCTCAGCGTGGTCTCCAACAACTGCGGCGTGGACGGCGGCGGCCTCGGCCTGCTGCTGGCCGTCGGCCGGATCAGCCGGGTCACCGGCAGCTACGTCGGCGAGAACAAGGAGTTCGCCCGCCAGTACCTCGGCGGCGAACTGGAGTTGGAGCTGGTCCCGCAAGGGACGCTGGCCGAGCGGCTGCGGGCGGGCGGCTGCGGCATCCCGGCGTTCTTCACCCCGGCGGGCGTCGGCACCCAGGTCGCCGACGGCGGGCTGCCCTGGCGCCACGGCCCGGACGGCAGCGTGGCGGTCGCCTCGCCGCCCAAGGAGATCCGCGCGTACGACGGGCGCGACCACGTCCTCGAACGCGGCATCACCACCGACTTCGCCCTGGTCCGAGCGGCCAGGGGCGACCGCCACGGGAACCTGGTCTTCAACAAGGCCGCGCGCAACTTCAACCCGCTGGCGGCGATGGCGGGCCGGATCACCGTCGCCGAGGTCGAAGAGCTCGTCGAACCGGGCGAGTTGGACCCGGACGAGGTGCACCTGCCCGGTGTGTTCGTGCAGCGCGTGGTCGCGCTGACCCCGGAACAGGCCGCCGACAAGGGCATCGAGCGGCGGACGGTCTCCGCGCCTCCGGCACGAGGGGCGGCGCGGTGAGCTGGACCAGGCAGGAGATGGCCGCCCGGGCCGCCCGGGAGCTGGCCGACGGCAGCTACGTCAACCTCGGCATCGGGCTGCCCACGCTGGTGCCCAACCACCTCCCCGAGGGCGTCGACGTCGTCCTCCAGTCGGAGAACGGCCTGCTCGGCGTCGGCCCGTACCCGACCGAGACCGAGGTCGACCCCGACCTGATCAACGCTGGCAAGGAGACCGTGACCGTGCTCCCGGGTGCGGCGTTCTTCGACTCCGCCCTCTCCTTCGGGATGATCCGCGGCGGCCACATCGACGCCGCGATCCTCGGCGCCATGCAGGTCTCCGCCCGCGGCGACCTGGCCAACTGGATGGTCCCCGGAAAGATGGTCAAGGGCATGGGCGGCGCGATGGACCTGGTCCACGGCGCCCGCCGGGTCATCGTGGTGATGGAGCACACCGCCAAGGACGGCACCCCGAAGGTCGTCGCCGAGTGCTCGCTCCCGCTGACCGGCCGGCGCTGCGTCCACCGCGTCATCACCGATCTGGGCGTCCTCGACGTCACCGGCGACGGGCTGGTGCTGGTCGAGACCGCCCCCGGCGTGACCCCCGAAGAGATCGTCCGGCGCACGGCCGCGCCCGTGCGGATCGCCGTCCCCGTCGGCCGGGGCCCGGCCCCCGTCGGCCAGGGTCCCGTCCTCTCCCCGGAAAGGTGACCGACCGCCATGCCGCCCACCCAGCAGTCCATCTCCGAGGAGATCGCCCGGGAGCACGAGGCGTACGCCCGCGCCGGCTCCGTCCGGCACCACCCCGACCGGGGCTACGCCCCCTACCGCAGCAGCCTGCTCCGCCACCCGCGGCAGCCACTGGTCGCCGTCCGGGACCCGGAGGCCGTCGAACTCTCCGGCCCCGCCTTCGGCGTCACCGACGTCACCGAACTCGACGGCGACCTGACCCGCCGGCACACCGGCGAACCGCTCGGCGAACGGATCGTCGTCACCGGCCGGGTGCTCGACCGGGCCGGCCGCCCGGTCCGCGGCCAGCTGGTGGAGATCTGGCAGGCCAACGCCTCCGGCCGGTACGCCCACCAGCGCGATCAGCACCCGGCGCCGCTCGACCCCAACTTCACCGGCGCGGGCCGCCAACTGACGGACGACCAGGGCACCTACCGCTTCACCACCGTCAAGCCCGGCGCCTACCCCTGGCGCAACCACACCAACGCCTGGCGGCCCGCCCACATCCACTTCTCGCTGTTCGGCACGGCCTTCACCCAGCGCCTGGTCACCCAGATGTACTTCCCCGGCGACCCGCTCCTCCCCTACGACCCCATCCTGCAGTCCGTCACCGACGACGCCGCCCGGGCCCGCCTGGTCGCCACCTACGACCACGACCTGTCCGTCCCCGAACAGTCCCTCGGCTACCGCTGGGACATCGTCCTCGACGGCCCGGCCGCCACCTGGATCGAGGAAGGCCGCTGATGCTCCCCACCCCTTCGCAGACCGTCGGCCCGTTCTACGGCTACGCCCTGCCCTTCCCCGGCGGAGGCGAGATCGCCCCGGCCGGCCACCGCGACACCGTCGCCGTCCACGGCCGCGTCCTGGACGGTGCCGGCGAAGCGATCCCCGACGCGCTGCTGGAGGTCTGGCAGCCCGCCCCGGACGGCTCGCGCACCGGCGCCCCGGGCTCGCTGCGCCGGGACCCGGTCACCGGCGGATTCGCGGGCCGTGACGGCGTCACCTTCACCGGCTTCGGCCGGGTGGCCACCGATGCCGACGGCCACTACAGCCTGCGCACCCTCGCCCCGGGCGGTGTGCCGTACCTGTCGGTCTGCCTCTTCGCCCGCGGACTGCTCCACCACCTGTTCACCCGGATCTACCTGCCCGGCGCGGACCTCGCGGCCGACCCGCTGCTCGCCTCGCTGGAGCCGGGCCGCCGTGGCACCCTGCTCGCGGCCGAGGAGGCCCCGGGCACCTACCGCTTCGACCTGCGACTGCAGGGGCCCGAGGAGACGGTCTTCCTTGACTTCAACTGATCGGACTCCGGTGGCCGACGTCGGCCTGCTCTCCCCGGTCCGGGCGGGATCCGCCGTCGAGACGGCCACCGGCGACGTCGCCTTCCTCCAGGCCATGCTCGACGCCGAGGCCGCCCTCACCCGGGCCCAGGCCCGCCTCGGGCACGCTCCGGCCTCGGCCGCCGCCGCCGTCGACGCGGCAGCCCGCGCCGAGCGGTTCGATGTGCGCGACCTCGCGCTGCGCGCCCGGGCCGGCGGCAACCCCGTCATCCCGCTGGTCGCCGATCTGACCGCCGCCGTGCCCGACGACGCCGCACCCTTCGTGCACCGGGGCGCGACCAGCCAGGACATCCTGGACACCGCCGCCATGCTGGTCGCCGCCCGCAGCAGGCCGCCGATCCTCGCGGACCTGCACCGGACCGCCGAGGCCCTCGCACTCCTGGCGGCCGGGCACCGCGACACCCCGATGCCCGGCCGTACCCTGACCCAGCACGCCGTCCCGACCACCTTCGGCCTCAAGGCGGCAGGCTGGCGCAGCCTCGTCCTGGACGCCGCCGACCGGCTGTCCGCCGTCCGCCTGCCCGCCCAACTCGGCGGCGCCGCAGGGACCCTGGCCGCCTTCGAGACCCTGGCGCGGGCACCTGGCAGCGGCCCCGGGCTGGTCGAGGCCTACGCCCGGGACCTGGGCCTGGACGCACCCGTCCTGCCCTGGCACACCCTGCGCACCCCGGTCGCCGACCTGGCCGCCGCGCTCGCCTTCACCGCCGTGGCCCTCGGCAAGGCGGCGGCCGACGTGCTCGTGCTCTCCCGTACCGAGATCGGCGAGGTCGCGGAGGGCAGCGGCGGCGGCTCCTCGGCCATGCCCCACAAGGCGAACCCGGTCCGCGCCACCCTGATCGCCGCCGCCGCCCGGCAGGCACCCGCCCTCGCCGCCGTCCTGCTCGGCTCGCTAGCCGCCGAGGACGAACGCGCCGCCGGCGCCTGGCACGCCGAATGGCAGACCCTGCGGGAACTGCTCCGCCTCACCGGCGGGGCCGCCCGCGCCGCGAGCGAACTCGCCGACGGCCTCCAGGTGTTCGCGCACCGGATGCGCGACAACCTCGACCTCACCCGGGGCCTGGTGGTCAGCGAGCGCCTCACCGCCGAACTCGGCGAACCGCTCGGCCGTCGGGCGGCCGGGGAACTGCTCACCGCAGCCGCCCGCCGAGCCGTCGCCGAGGACCTCGACCTTCAGGACGTCCTGGCGGACGAGCCCGACCTGAAGGACCGGATCGGCACCGAGCGGCTGCGCCAACTCACCGACCCGGCCGGGTACCTGGGATCGGCCGCCGCGCTGGTCGACCGTGCCCTGCGGCGCACCCCGCCACCGTCCCCGCAGCGGAGGAACCTCCCGTGACGCTCCACTTCACCACCGAAGGACCGCCGGACGCCCCGGCGTTGATCCTCGGCCCCTCGCTCGGCACCTCGCTCGCCGTCTGGGACGCACAGGCCCCGGCCCTCGCCCGGCACCACCGGGTGGTCCGCTGGGACCTGCCCGGCCACGGCCGCTCCCCGGCCGGGCTCCTCTCCGAGGGCGCCACCGTCGCCGACCTCGCCGATCTGGTGCTGGCCGTCGCCGACCGGCTCGGTCTGGCCCGCTTCGCCTATGCGGGCATCTCCCTCGGCGGCGCCGTCGGCACCCACCTCGCCGTCCACCACCCCGAGCGGATCTCCTCGCTCGCCCTGGTCTGCTCCTCGGCCCGCTTCGGTGAACCCGAAGCCTGGCGCGAGCGCGCCGCACTCGTCCGGCGAGCGGGCACGGCACCGCTGGCCGAGACCGCACCCGCACGCTGGTTCACCCCCACCTTCGTCGGGACCCCCGGGGCCGACGCCCTGGCCGTCGGCCTGGTCGCCGACCAGCGCGCCGCCGACCCGGCCGGCTACGCGGCCTGCTGCGACGCCCTGGCCTCCTACGACCTGCGCGCCGAACTGCACCGCATCACGGCCCCCACCCTCGTCCTCGCCGGCCGGGACGACCTCGCCACCCCGCCCGCCCACGCCCGCCAACTCGCCGACGGCATCCCCCGATCCGCGCTGGTCGAGCTCCCCGGCGCCGCCCACCTCGCGCCGGTCGAACGGCCCCAGGCCGTCCTCGACGCCCTGCGGAGCCACTTCACCCCCGGGCCCCAGGACGACGAGAGCCGCCGCGCCGCCGGCATGACCGTCCGCCGCGCCGTCCTCGGCGACGCCCACGTCGACCGGGCCGTCGCCGGCACCACCGAATTCACCGCCGGCTTCCAGGACTTCATCACCCGCTACGCCTGGGGCGAGATCTGGACCCGCCCCGGCCTGGACCGCCGCACCCGCAGCTGCATCACCCTCACCGCCCTGGTCGCGGGCGGCCACCACGAGGAACTCGCGATGCACGTCCGCGCCGCTCTCACCAACGGCCTCACCCCCGAGGAGATCGGCGAGGTACTGCTCCAGACCGCCGTCTACTGCGGCGTCCCCGCCGCCAACGCGGGCTTCGCCACGGCTAATCGCGTCTTGAACACGGAGGACGACCACTGATGGACACGACCGTCGGCATCATCGGCGCCGGCCCCGCCGGCCTGCTGCTCGCCCGTCTGCTGCACCGGGCCGGCATCGACAGCGTCGTCCTGGAGGCCAGGGACCGCTCCTACCTCGAACACCGCCAGCGGGCCGGCATCCTGGAGCAGACCACCGTGGACACGCTGCGGGCGGTCGGCGCGGGGGAGCGGATGGACCGCGAAGGTCTGATCCACGACGGCATCGAACTCCGCTTCGACGGTCGCGCCCACCGCGTCGACCTCCCCGAGCTGACCGGCGGGCGGAGCGTCATGGTGTACGCCCAGACCGAGGTGGTCAAGGACCTGATCGCCCTCCAGCTCGCCGAGGGCGGCCCGCTGCTCTTCGAGGCCCGGGTCCACTCCGTCGAGCAGGCGAACGGCGGCCGCCCGACCGTCCGCTACACCCACGAGGGCGGCGAGCAGACCCTCACCTGCGACTACGTCGTCGGGTGCGACGGCTTCCACGGCGTGACCGGGAACGCCATCCCGGCGGCCGCCCGGCGGACCTACGAGCGCACCTACCCGTACTCCTGGCTCGGCATCCTCGCCGAGGCGCCCCCGGTCTACGACGAGCTGATCTACGCCCACTCCCAGCGCGGCTTCGCCCTCGCCTCCATGCGGTCGCCCTCCGTCAGCCGCCTCTACCTCCAGGTGCCCAACGGCACCGACGCCGCCGACTGGTCCGACGAGCGGATCTGGGACGAGCTCGATGCCCGTCTCGCCACCCGCCAGGAGCCGGGCTGGAAGCTGGCGCGCGGCCCGATCACCGCCAAGTCGGTGCTGCCGATGCGCAGCCACGTCACCGAACCGATGCGCCATGAACGGGTGTTCCTGGCCGGTGACGCGGCCCACATCGTCCCCCCGACCGGTGCCAAGGGCCTCAACCTCGCCGCCACCGACGTCATCGTCCTCGCCCGGGCGTTCACGGAGCTGTACCGGACCGGGTCCACCGCACTGCTCGACGCCTACTCCGAGACCTGCCTCGAACGCGTCTGGCGGGCCGAGCACTTCTCGTACTTCATGACCACCGCCTTGCACGCCGACCCGGAGCAGTCCGCCTTCGACACCCGCTTGCAGCTCTCCCAGCTGGCGCGCATCGCCGCCTCCCCGCACGCGGCGGCGGAGTTGGCAGCCAACTACGTCGGCTCTCCGATCCGGGACTGACCCGGCTGTGCCGCGAAAGACTGCGTGAGCAGGCCCAGCTGCTGCGGCGCCGCCGTCGGCCGGTGCCGGAACGGGTGACCGCGAACGCAGTGCGCAGCCGCCCCCGATGCCACGCAAGGACCGTACCCAGGCGCCCTGCCCCTGAGTCGTCCCACGGGGCCTGTCCGGCGGAGTCGTTCTGCACCGGGCAGGCCCCGAATGCTGTCGGCCCGTCAGCAGCCGCCGGTGCGGCCGCCCCAGGACCGGGTCCGGTTCGGTGCCCCAGCTCGCGCCGGACTACGGCGCGTGCGGCGGACCCGGCGGAGAAGCCACTGCACGTCCTCACTGTCAGGCCAGTGCTCCGTGCATACGTGTTGACACCCCGGTCCGGGCGCTCCAGACTCCTGAATGGGAGCGCTCCCATGCGTGAACTCACCTAGCTGGGCGTCGAGTTGAGTGTCAGGGTTCCCGCAGCGCGGTCGTTTCCATCCCCCACCCAAGGCCGCGGCGCTGCCGACGGTACGTGTCGATCGCACGCTTCGGGCGTGGCGGACCGTCCCCCCGCGCTGTCGGCTGCTGAGAAGGAGACCATGCGTACGACACGCAAGGCGGCCGCCCTGGCGGCAGTCGCCGTACTGCTGGCCGGTACCGGAGCGGCGCAGGCCGCCGGCACCGCGCCCGGGCGGGCGGTGCCGGCGGCCGCCGCCACCGCGGGCCCGGCGATCACCGTGGACGCCACCAGCGGACGGCACGCCATCGACCCCCACATCTACGGCATGAACTTCCCCGACGAGGCGCTGGCCAAGGAGCTGCGCCTGCCGATGGGCCGTTGGGGCGGCAACGCCACCAGTCGTTACAACTACAAACTCGACGCCTACAACGCCGGGTCCGACTGGTACTTCGAGGACCTGCACTACAACAACGACACCGCGGCACTGCCCGCAGGATCGCAGGCCGACAAGTTCGTCGAGCAGAACCGCAGGACCGGCACCGACACGCTGATGACCGTGCCGATGATCGGCTGGACGGCGGCCGGCCGCGACAGCGGCTGCGGGTTCAGTGTCGCCAAGTACGGTCCTCAGCAGCAGACCGACGCCCAGTGGCGGCCGGACTGCGGCAACGGCAGGAAGCCTGACGACACCCTGATCACGGGCAACGCTCCGACCGAGACCAGCACGCCCGCGGGGCCGGACTTCGTCAAGGGCTGGGTGCAGTACCTCGCCAACACCTACGGCACCGCGAACAGCGGCGGGGTGCGCTTCTACAACCTCGACAACGAACCGGACCTGTGGTCCGGAACGCACCGCGACGTCCACCCGGCCGGGCCGGGCTACGACGAGATGCGCGACAGCACCTACGCCGTCGCCGCAGCCGTCAAGGACGCCGACCCGGCCGCGCAGACCCTCGGCCCGGTCGGCTGGGGTTTCAACTCGCTGATCTACTCCGGCCTGGACCAGCAGGTGTGCGGCCAGCAGGGTGGCAGTTGCTGGTCGAAGCCGCCGGACGCCGCCGCGCACGGCGGCCTGCAGTTCGCCCCGTGGTACCTGCAGAAGATGAAGGAGTACGAGCAGGCGCACGGGCGCCGGATCCTGGACTACTTCGACGAGCACATCTACCCGCAGCAGTCCGGGGTGTCCGGCACCGCGGACGACGCGACGACGCAGGCCCTGCGACTGCGTTCCACCCGGCAGCTGTGGGATCCGTCCTACGTCGACGAGAGCTGGATCAACCAGCCGATCCAGTTCGTCCCCCGGATGCGCTCGCTGGTCGACCAGAACTACCCGGGGACCAAGCTGGCCATCTCGGAGTACAACTGGGGCGCGCTGGACCACATCGACGGCGGCTTGGCCCAGGCCGACGTGCTGGGGATCTTCGGACGTCAGGGGCTGGACCTGGCCACCCTGTGGTCACCCCCGAAGCCGACCGACCCCGGAGCGTACGCCTTCCGCATGTTCCTGAACTACGACGGCCAGGGCGGCACCTTCGGCGACACCTCCGTCAAGGCCGCGAGCGCCGACCAGGACAAGCTGTCGGTGTACGCAGCCGAGCGCAGCAGCGACCACGCCACCACGGTCATGGTGATCAACAAGACCACCGGCGACCTCACCGCACCCGTGTCGGTGACCGGCAGCACCGCGCTCCCGGCAACGGCGCAGGTCTACCGCTACGGCCAGGGCGACCCCGCCGTGATCCAGCGCCCGGCCGGTCAGCCGCTGAACGGCGGCGCCTTCACCGCGACCTTCCCGGCGTACTCCATCACCGAGTACGTCATTCCCGCCGGCTCGGCCCAGGCCACCCCGCCCTCGGCACCCGGCACTCCCACGGCCTCCGCGACCGGCCCCGACCGCGTGACGCTGACCTGGCCGGCCGCCACAGCCGGGACCTCCCCTCTGGCGGACTACCGCGTGTACGCCGGTGACCCGGCCACCACGGCGCCGCTGGTCACCGTCTCCGCGTCGGCCACCAGCGCCACCGTCACCGGCCTGACCCCGGTCACCGCCTACACGTTCCGCGTGGTGGCCACCGACACCGGCGGCCGCAGCTCACCGCCGTCGGCTCCGCTGCAGGTCACCACCGGCCCGGCCGCGACGAGCGGCTGCACCGTCGCCTACCAGGTCGGCAACGACTGGGGCAGCGGCTTCACCGCGAGCGTGAAGATCACCAACCTGGCGGCACCGGTCACCGGCTGGAACCTCGGATTCACCTTCACCGGCAACCAGACGGTCACCCAGGGCTGGAACGGCACCTGGGCGCAGACCGGCGCCACGGTCACCGTCAAGGACGCCGGCTGGAACGCGTCCCTGCCCACCGGGGGTTCCACCACGATCGGCTTCAACGGCGCCTACTCCGGCACCAACCCCGCACCCGGCGGCTTCACCCTCAACGGCACCACCTGCACCACCGCGCTTGGCTGATCCGCTCCGCCCGCGCACGGCCGATCCCGAGTACGAAGGGGTCGGCCATGTGCCGTCGCGTCTCGGCGGTCCCTGACGAGGCATCAGCTGGGGACCCCCGGCTCGGAGGTCAGAGGTCCAGGACCAGCCGGTTCCCCAGGCAGCGGGAGACGCAGATCAGCATGGTGGCCCCGGCCGCCCGCTCCTCCGCCGTGAGCAGTGAATCGCGGTGGTCGGGGACGCCCTCCAGGACGTCCGTCTCGCAGGTGCCGCAGGTGCCCTCGGTGCAGGAGTAGAGGGCCTCGACGCCGGCTGCGCGGACGGTGTCCAGGACGGAGGTGTGCTCGGGGACGGTCAGGGTCAGGCCGGAGCGGGCCAGGACGAGTTGGAACGGGGTGTCGGGGGAGGCGGCCGGGGTGCGCGGGCGGAAGCGTTCCAGGTGGGGCTCCGGCCGGCCGGTCGCCGCGCTGTACTGCTCGACGGCGTCGAGGAGCGGGCCGGGCCCGCAGCAGTAGACGGCGGTGTCCGGTTCCGGTGCGCCCAGGTAGGAGGCCAGGTCCAGCAGGCCGGTCTCGTCCTGCGGCCGGACGGCCACCCGCTCGCCGTGGCGGCCGGTCAGCTCGTCGAGGAAGGCCATGGAGCCGCGCGTGCGCCCGCCGTAGAGCAGGGACCAGTCGGCGCCGGCCGCGTCCACCGCCCGCACCATCGGCAGGACGGGGGTGATGCCGATGCCTCCGGCGATGAAGAGGTACCGACCGGCGGGCCTCAGCGGGAAGTTGTTGCGCGGCCCCCGGGCCCGTACGGTCTCGCCGACCCGTAGCCGCTCGTGCACGAAGGCCGATCCTCCGCGCCCCTCGGGCTCGCGCAGCACGGCGATCCGCCAGACGTCCCGCTCCGCCGGGTCCCCGCAGAGCGAGTACTGACGCTCCAGTCCGTCGGCGAGCAGGAGGTCGAGGTGGGCGCCCGGCTCCCAGGAGGGAAGCCCGCTGCCGCGGAGGGCCAGGGAGACGACGCCGTCGGCCTCCTGGCGGCGGTCGGTCACGACGACGGTGTGGAGGTTCTCAGTCACTCGGTGCCTCGCTCGGGTGTCCGTCCGGGTGGGCCAGCAGCCAGGCCCACATCGCGACCGGTTCGTCGGCCGTGTGCCGCGCGCCGCAGTGGCAGGTGCCGTGCAGCAGATCGGTGCCGGGCTGCCAGTCGACGCGGTTGACCACCGCGCTGGTCGGGCCGGTCATCCGGCGGCCAGCTTCGCGAGGATGCGGCGGGCGGCGAGGCCGCCGGTGTCGATGTTGATGCTGAGCTCCTGGTAGCCGGCCGGCTCGCTGTCGAGCGCGCGCTGAAGCAGGTTCAGGGCGTCGACGTCCTGCATCACCACCTGGTGGTTGAAGTCCCGCAGGAACGCGGTGACTTCGTCGTCGTCCGTCGCGAAGTCGCGGGAGACGGCCCAGAAGTCGTAGACCTTGCCGGGTGCGGAAGGGGTGATGGCGTAGGTGATCTCGGTGCGGAACACCGGGGCGTCCTGCCCGGCCGGCATGATCCGGCTGTGCAGCAGGTAGAGGCAGGGGGCGACGTACTCGATGTCCTGCAGGCGGGTGATCCGGCCCTCGATGCCCGTCGAGCGGGCGTAGAAGGGCGGGCACTCGGCGTCCGTCATGTGGCGGGAGACCCGGACGATGCCGGCGTCCTCGTCGACCTCGGTGGTGATGGGGGTCTCGGCGACCTCGGGGGTGCCGATGTAGCCGCCGTGCAGGTAGGTCTCGTGGGAGAGGTCCATCAGGTTGTCGACCAGCAGCCCGTAGTCGCCGTCGATCGGCTCCATGCCGCGGACGGTGACCAGGTCCGGGTCCGCCAGGTGCGGGGCGCGCGGGATCAGCTTCTCGTCGGCCGTCGCCGGGTCGCCGATCCAGACCCAGACGAAGGAGTCGAGCTCGACCGCCGGATAGGCGGCGACCCGGGCGGTGCGGGGGATGCGCTGCTGGCCGGGGACGGAGACGCAGGCGCCGGCGGTGTCGTAGGTGAAGCCGTGGTAGCCGCAGACGATCCGGTCGCCGTCCAGGCGGCTCGCCGAGAGCGGGTAGCGGCGGTGCACGCAGCGGTCGGCGAGGGCGACGACGCGCCCGTCCGCCTCGGTGCGGTAGAGGACGATCGGTTCGCCGAGGATCGTCCGGCCGAGCAGCTCGCGGCCGATCTCGCTGCCGTAGGCGGCGACGTACCACTGGTTGCGGGCGAAGGCGGTGGCCATGGGGCACTCCCGTCGCTGAGGGGTGGGGGTGGGTGCGACGAGGTTCGCAGGGGCGCGGTGCCGCTCACAACGGGACTTCCGTCAGGTGGAAGTCCGCCCGAGGGCGCGGGAGATGCCCAGCCCGGCGACCCGGACGGCGGGAGCCAGGGCGCTCGGCGCGGCACCCTCGACCGGCACCACGACGGACACGGAGGCCACCACCTCTCCCCGCGGCCCGCGCACCGGTGCCGCCACCGACAGTGCGTCCTCGGTGATCTGACGGTCACTCACCGCGAAGCCCGACCGGCGCACCTCGGCGAGCAGCCGCCGCAGCCGCACCGGATCGGTCACCGTGTGCGGCGTGAACGCGGCCAACTCCTGGGCCAGGCAATGCTCCTTGACCTCAGGGGTGCTGTGGGCGAGCAGCACCAGACCGACGCCGGTCGCGTGCAGCGGCCACCGCGCGCCGACCTCGGTCCGCACCCCCACGGCCGAGCGGCCCGAGATCCGCTCGATGTAGACGACCTCCAGGCCGTCCCGCACCGCGAGTTGCACGTTCTCATGGGTGGCCTCGTACAGGTCCTCCAGGAACGGCATCGCGGCCTCGCGCAGTGCGAGGCCGCGCGGGGCGAGGGAACCGAGCTCCCACAGCCGCAGGCCGATGTGGTAGACGCCCTCCCGGTCGCGTTCGAGCGCGCCCCATGCCGTCAGCAGCCCGACGAGGCGGTGCGCGGTCGGCAGGGTGAGCCCGGCGCGCCGCCCGATCTCGGTCAGCGACAGGGCCGGGCCGGCGTGCCCGAAGGCCGCCAGCACGGCGAGCAGCCGGTCGGCGGCCGAACGGGGGGCCGGGTCGGTCACGCGTAGAAGCGGTAGACGGCCTGGGCGACGGCGGCGGGCTTGGGCCGGCCGTCGATCTCGACGGTCAGGTCGACGGTGACCTCCGCGCCGCCCTTGACCTCGGTGACCGAGGCGATCGCGCCGTGGGCGCGGATCTTGGCGCCGACCAGGACGGGGGAGGGGAAACGGACCTTGTTGAGGCCGTAGTTGACGGCCATGCCGACGCCCTGGACCTCCAGCAGCTCGCTCCACAGCGGGATGAGCAGCGAGAGGCTCAGGTAGCCGTGGGCGATGGTGCCGCCGAAGGGGCCGGTCTTGGCGCGCTCGGCGTCGACGTGGATCCACTGGTGGTCGTCGGTGGCGTCGGCGAAGGTGTCCACCCGCTCCTGGGTGATCTCCAGCCACTCGCTGCGGCCGAGGTCGGTGCCGCCGAGTTCGAGCAGTCCGGCGATGCCGTTGACGGTACGGGACATGGGGGAAGCCTCTCTGAGTGGTCCAGGGGTCAGCGCTGCCCGTAGGCGGCCCGGAGCGGGCCCTTGAGCAGCTTGCCCGCGCCGCTGCGCGGGAGGGTGTCGGCGAGGAGCACCGACTTGGGGATCTTGTAGCGGGCGAGCCGTCCGTCCAGGTGGGCGGTCAGTTCCTCGACGCCGGCCGCGGCGCCCGGCCGCAGGACGACGACGGCGCGGCCGACCTCGCCCCACTTCTCGTCCGGGACACCGAAGACGGCGCACTCGGCGACGGCCGGGTGCTCCAGCAGGGCGTTCTCGACCTCGGCCGGGTAGACGTTCTCGCCGCCGGAGATGAACATGTCCTTCAGCCGGTCGACCAGCCGGACGTAGCCCTCGGCGTCCACCGCGGCGATGTCGCCGGAGCGGAACCAGGAGCCGTCCCGGAAGGCGTCGGCGCTCTCCTCGGGACGGCCCCAGTAGCCGGGCGTGACATTGGGCCCGGCGACCAGCACCTCGCCCGGCTCGTCCACCCCGGCCGGTTCGCCGGCCGGGTCCACCAGCCGTACGTCCGTGAAGAAGTGCGGTACGCCCGCCGTGCCGGCGCGGGTCAGCGCGTCCTGCCGGTCCAGCAGCAGGACGCCGGGGGAGGCCTCGGTCATCCCGTAGCCCTGGACGAAGGCCAGGCCCCGGTCGAGGTAGCGGCGGATGATCCGGGCCGGGACGGGGGCGCCCCCGCAGAGCAGGTTGCGCAGGCTGCCGAGGTCCGCTTCCGCCCAGCCGGGCGCGGCGGCCACCGCGTCGTACATCGCGGGGACGCCGAACAGGCAGGTGACCCGGTGGCGTTCGATCAGCTCCAGGGCGCGGGCGGGGTCGAAGGCGGACTCCAGCACGGCCGTGCCGCCCTTGAGCAGTGTGGGCAGGCAGGTCATGTTGAGGGCGGCGGTGTGGAACAGCGGCGCGCTGACCAGGGTGACCTCGTCGGTCGAAAGGTCCACGTCGACCAGGACGTTGAGGCTGTTCCACAGGATGTTGCCGTGGGTGAGCATCGCGCCCTTGGGGGAGCCGGTGGTCCCCGAGGTGTACATGATCATGCACAGGTCGTCCGGGCCGACCGGCACGTCGAGCGGCTCGGCCGGGGCCTCGGCCAGCAGCGCCTCGTAGGCTTCGCCCTCGGCCTCCAACAGCTCGAC
The DNA here is from genome assembly GCF_014656195.1 of Kitasatospora xanthocidica. Taxonomy (GTDB): domain Bacteria; phylum Actinomycetota; class Actinomycetes; order Streptomycetales; family Streptomycetaceae; genus Kitasatospora; species Kitasatospora xanthocidica. The sequence goes on from NZ_BNBY01000029.1 coordinate 48,760, forward strand.
GTCCCCGGCGAGTTCGACGGCATCGGAGTGACGTACCGTCAGCAGCAGTCTGCTGCCCGAGTCCTGGAGCTGGTGGCGCAGTTCCGGCACGGCGAGGCGGGTGTTGAGCGGGACGAAGACCGCGCCGAGCTGTCCGGCGGCGAACAGGGCCTCCAGGAACGCGGGGTGGTTCGGCCCCAGGAAGGCCACCCGGTCGCCGGGCCGCACGCCGCGGGCGCGCAGCAGGTGGGCCAGGCGGGTGGTCCGGTCGTACAACTCGGCGTAGCCGGTGGCGCGTTCTTCGTGGAGCAGGGCGGTGCGGTGCGGGGTCTTGCGGGCCCGGCGGGCGGGCCAGGATCCGATGCCTTGGTTCTGCAACGCGGGACTCCCTTGTCTGGCGTCACTGCTGCTTGTCGAGGCCGAGCAGCCTGGCGGCGTTCTCCTTGAGGATCTTCGGTCGGACCTCGTCCTTGATCGGGAGCTCGGCGAAGTCGGCGAGCCAGCGGTCCGGGCTGATCAGCGGGTAGTCGGAGCCGAACAGCACCTTGTCCTTGAGCAGGCTGTTGGCGTACTGGACCAGCTGCGGCGGGAAGTACTTCGGCGACCAGCCCGAGAGGTCGATGTACACCTGCGGCTTGTGGGTGGCCACCGCCAACGCCTCGTCCTGCCAGGGGAACGAGGGATGGGCGAGGATGATCGGCATCCCGGGGAAGTCGGCGGCGACGTCGTCGACCAGCATCGGGTTGGAGTACTTCAGCCGGATGCCGCCCCCGCCCGGCGCCCCCGCGCCGATCCCGGTCTGGCCCGTGTGGAAGACGGCGATCGCGCCGGCCTCCTCGATGGCCTCGTACAGCGGGTAGGCCATCCGGTCATTGGGGTGGAAGGCCTGGACGTTGGGGTGGAACTTGAAGCCCCTGACTCCGAACTCACCGACCAGCCTGCGGATCTGCCGTACGGCCATCTTCCCCTTGTACGGGTCGACGCTCGCGAAGGGGATGATCACATCGGGGTTCTCCCGCGCGGCCTCCGCGACCTCCTCGTTGGGGACGGCCGGGGTGCCGGTGGCCGCCTCGGCGTCCACGGTGAAGACCACGCAGGCCATCCGTCGCTCGCGGTAGTACGCGGCGATCTCCGGGAGGGTCGGGCGGCGGTGCTCCGCCTTGAAGTACGCCCCGGCGGCGGTGTCCAGCTCTTCCGAGAGCGAACCCTGGCCGCGTGAGTCCACCTCGGCGTGGGTGTGCATGTCGACGGCGACGAGTTCGTCGATGTTCATCGGGCGGAACCCCGGTTCATCGTTCATCGGGCGCACTCCCTTCAGACCCGGGGCGCCGGGATGCCGTACGTCTCCGGTACGCGCCCGACCGAGACCGGCCAGGCGGCGGCGATGGCGTCCGCGCTCCAGCCGCCGTCGGCGTAGGCGACGGAGACCTCCTGCGGGTGCGACCACAGGGCCAGCTTGTCGCCGCCGATGCCGATGCACTGCCCGGTGATCCCGGCGGAGGCCTCGGAGGCGAGGAAGGTGACCAGCGGGGCGACGTCCGCGGCGGTGCCGAAGCCCTCGCCCTTGCGCAGGCCGTCCGGCAGCGGGGTGCCGTGCTGCTCGAGGGCGTCGATGTGCGGGGCGAAGGCGGGGATGGTCCTGGTCATCGCCGTGGCCGCGACGGGGATCACGGCGTTGGCGGTGATGCCGGCCTTGGCCAGCTCCATCGCCCAGGTGCGGACCATCGCGGCGATGCCCGCCTTGGCGGCGGCGTAGTTGGTCTGGCCGAAGTTGCCGCGCTGCCCGGCGGGGGAGCCGGCCACGATGATCCGCCCGCCCTCGCCCTGCTCGCGCATCCGCTCCACGGCGGCCCGGACGCAGGTGAAGGTGCCGCGCAGATGGACCTGGACGACGGTGTCGAAGTCCTCGTCGGTCATCTTCCACAGCACCCGGTCGCGCAGCACGCCCGCGTTGGTGACCATGACGTCCAGCCGCCCGAAGGCCTCGACGGCGCGGGCGACCAGGGCATCGGCGGCTTCGGCGGTGCCGACGGCGGCGACCTCGGCGACGGCCCGGCCGCCGGCCGTCTCGATCTCCTTGACCGCGGTGGCCGCCGCGTCCGCGTCGACGTCGTCGACCACGACGGCCGCGCCCGCGGCGGCGAGGGCCTTGGCGTAGGCGAGCCCGAGGCCGCGACCGCTGCCGGTGACGACGGCGACCTTGCCGGTCAGATCCATGCGACTGCTCCTTGGCTGGGGTGTCGGGGTGTGTCGGGATGTGCTGGGGTGTGGCTGTCGGTGCGCTCAACTTAGGCAGATTCATGTCGGCCGTCAATGGAACTGCCGAATATTCGGACCCATTCGCGCCCCGGTCGCCGGAGCGCCCTACGCTGTGCCGGTGACCAGTCCCGATCTCGCCCCGCGTCCCCAGTCGCTGATGCTCAGCTTCTTCGGCATCCATGTGCTCGGCCGGGACATCGCCCTGTCCTCCGCCTGTGTGATCGACGTGTTCGCGCGGATCGGCGTCACCGAGGAAGCCGTTCGCTCGACCCTCACCCGCATGGTCAACCGCGGACTGCTGGAGCGGCACCGCCAGGGCCGGAAGATGTACTTCGCGCTGACCCCCCGCGCCGTCGCCGTGCTGCAGGACGGGCACGACCGGATCTGGCGCACCGGCGCGGTCAACCGCGACTGGGACGGCCAGTGGACGCTGGTCGGCTTCTCCCTGCCGGAAGCCTGGCGGCGTGAGCGGCACGATCTGCGCTCCCGGCTGACCTGGGGCGGATTCGGTCCGCTGCAGAGCGGCCTCTGGGTCGCGCCGGGCGTCGTGGACGTCACCGCGCTGCTGGAGGACCTCTCCCTCGCCGCCCACCTCCGGGTCTTCCGCGGCACGGTCCTCGAACCGACGGAGGTGGCGCAGGTGGTGGAGTCGGCCTTCGACACCACGGCGATCGCCGCCGAGTACCGCGCCTTCCTGGAGCGCTGGAGCGGGCCCGAGGCCGGCGGGCCCGACCCGCTGGGCGGGCAGCTGCTGCTGCACACCGACTGGCTGGAGCTGGTCCGCCGGGACCCGCACCTGCCCGCGGAGCACCTGCCCGCCGACTGGCCGGCGATCCGCGCCGAGGAGCTGTTCCACGCCCTGGCCCAGCGCTGTGCGGCCGCCGCGCGGGGGGAGGCCCAGCGGGTCCTGGACGCGATCCCGGCGCAGTGACGGCTCTCCCGTGAGGGCTCTCCCGTGATGTCGAAGCACGGGATCGCCGTCGGCGAAGATTGGGCACTGTCTTGACCGTCGCCAAAAAATCGCCCTACATTCAACGAGTCCTCGGCCCGCGCCGGCGCTCCCGCCGAGGCACACCTCCCCCGCTCCTTCCGAACCCACCCCCGAGAAGGATCACCTCACCATGGGCACACGCCTCTCGCGCCGGCTCGCCGCCGGCTGCACCGCTCTCGCCCTCACCCTCGCCGCCGCCCCCGCGGTCGTGGCCCACGCCGACACCGCGCCCGTCCACCGCACCGGCACGCTCGCCGACGGCGCCACCTGGGTCGCCGACGTCCCGGCCGACTGGAACGGCACCCTGCTGCTGTACAGCCACGGCTTCGGCCCCACCCAGGCCGGGAACGCCCCCAGCGCGGCCGCCGCCACCGCACTGCTCGCCGAGGGCTACGCGCTCGTCGGCTCCTCCTACGACCCGAACGGGTCCTGGTGGGCCCTCGACAGCGCGGAACGCGACCAGTTCCAGACCGTCGACGCCTTCACCGCCGCCGTCGGCCGCCCCACCCGGACGATCTCCGTCGGCCTGTCCATGGGCGGCCTGGTCAACGCCCAGATCGCCCGCGACTCGCACGGACGGGTGGCCGGCTCGCTCGGGCTCTGCGGACTGGTCGCGGGCGGTGCCGACCTGAACAACTACCAGCTCGCCGGCGAGACCGCCCTCGCCACCCTGCTCGCGCCCGGTGACCGGCTGCGCCTCACCGACTACCCCAGCCAGGCCGCGGCGGCCGCCACCGCCACCACCCTCACCGATGCCGTCAAGGCCGCGCAGGCCACCCCGCAAGGCCGCGCCCGCATCGCCCTGGCGGCGGCCTACCTCAACCTGCCGGCCTGGGCCCCGGGGAAGAACCCGCCCGCCCCCGACGACCCGGCCGGCCAGGAGGCGCAGCAGTACGACTGGCTGGCCTCCGGGCAGCTCAATTTCATCATCACCGGCCGCTACTCGATCGAGCAGGCCGCCGGCGGTGACAGCGGTTCCACCGCCGGACTGAACTGGAAGTCCCTGCTGGCGAGTTCACCCCACCACGGCGAGGTCCGCGCGCTCTACCGGGCCGCCGGTCTCGACCTCGACGAGGACCTTTCCACCCTCCACGCCGCCCCCGCCCATCAGGCCGACCCGGCCGCGACCCGCTGGATGGAGCGGACCTCCACCGCGGGCCAGGGCCTGGACGTGCCGCTGCTCGACATTCACACCACCGCCGACCAGCTGGTCCCCGTCGAGCAGGAGAACGCCTTCGCGGCCCGGGTCCGCGCCGCCGGTGACGGCGCGCTGCTGCGCCAGGCCTACGTCGCCCGCCAGGGGCACTGCGACTTCACCCCCGACGAGGTCCTGGCCGGCCTGCACGCCGTGGTCCGCCGGATCGACACCGGGCACTGGGGCGACACCAGCGCCGCGGCTCTGACCGCCGACCGGCCCGCCGGCACCACGGCCTTCGTCGACTACCGCCCCGCGCGGCTCGTCACCCGCTGACGCTCGCCTCGCTGTTTCCCGGGGGGCGGTCGTGCCCCCCCGCACCTCCCCGCCAGACACGCGCCCCGCGCGGCGGCGAGCCCCGCTGGTCACTCGCACCGCCCGGCCGAGCTGCCGGAAGGGCCGCAGGATCCGGCGGCGGCGAAGAGCTCCTGCCGCTTGGCGGCGCCCCGTCGGGGGGCACTGTCAGCCGGGCGTCAGTACGGCGTCAGGAGGGGTGGCCAGAATCGCTGGCACAAGCTGACCGAACACCTTCTGGAGGCGACATGCCCAGCACCGACGGCGCCGTGAAGCTCACCGCCGAGCAGCGCGCGCAGATCAAGGACATCGTCTGCGAGATCCTGGAGATCGAGCCCGAGGAGATGACCGACACCAGCCTCTTCAAGGAGGCGCACGGTGCCGACTCGCTCGGCTCGATCGAGATCCTCTCCTCCCTGGAGCGCACCTTCGACGTGGAGATCGACCAGTCGCAGCTGACCCGCATGGTCAACCTGGACGGTGTGGTCGCCGTGGTCGAGGACGCGTCCAAGTAACCGACGGAAGCCTGGCGCGGACGGAGGGGCACAGGGTGGACGAGGTAGACGAGGCGCGCAGGGCGCCGCACCGGGTGGTGATCACCGGGCTCGGGGTGGTCACCAGCATCGGCATCGGGGTGCCGGAGTTCCTGGCGGGGCTGCGTTCCGGCCGCAGCGCCGTCAAGCCGATCACCGCTTTCGACACGGCCGGCTTCGCGTACTCCAACGGCTGCGGGATCGAGGACTTCGACCCCGCCGACTGGATCAAGACGGTGGATCCGCAGGAGCTGGGCCGGGCCGCCCAGTTCTCGGTGGCGGCGGCGCGGATGGCCGCCGCCGACGCCGGGCTGGCGCCCGCGGACCTGCGGGACCGCCGGGTGCTGGTGTCGGTGGGCACCACCGACGGGGAGTCGCGCGACCTGGACGAACTGATCGAACGTCAGCTCGCCGAAGGGCCCGAGGCGTTGGACCCGGTGGTGGCCCGCCGGGCGACGGCCGGGCTGCTGTCCGCCAGCGTGGTCCGGGAGCTGGAGCTGGTCGACGCGGAGGCGGTCACCATTCCGACCGCCTGCGCGGCCGGCAACTACGCGATCGGCTCCGGGTACGACGCCATCCGGGCCGGTGAGGTCGAGGTGGTGCTGGCCGGCGGTGCCGACGCGATCTGCCGCAAGACCTTCACCGGGTTCTACCGCCTGGGCACCATCGCCCCGGAGGTCTGCCAGCCCTTCGACCGGGACCGCAAGGGCATCCTCACCGGTGAGGGCGCCGGGATCCTGCTGATGGAGAGCCTGGAGTCGGCGCTGCGGCGCGGGGCCCGGATCTACGCCGAGGTGCTGGGGTACGGGCTCAACTGCGACGCGCACCACCCGGTGGCGCCGGACCGGGACTCACTGGCCCGGTGCATCGAACTGGCTCACCGCAACGCCGGGGTGGAGCCCGGGCAGGTCGACTTCATCTCCGCGCACGGCACCGGCACCAAGGCCAACGACGTGACGGAGGCGGGCGCGATCCGTCAGGTCTTCGCCGAGCCGCCGCCGACCGTCTCGGTCAAGGGCATGCTCGGGCACACCATGGGCGCGGCCAGTGCGCTCGCCTCGGCGGCCTGCGCGCTGGCCATCACCGAGGGCTTCATCCCGCCGACGGTGAACCACCGGGAGACCGACGAGGAGTGCGGCCTCGACCCGGTGCCCAACCACGCCCGCACGGCCGACGTGCGGGTGGTGCAGAACAACGCCCTCGCCTTCGGCGGCAACAACGCCGTGCTGATCCTCGGTCGCTACGGGCCGGAGTGATGGCCGGTGCGACGACGGGCGCGGCGACCGGGTCCGGCCGGCCGCGCCCGCGCGGACCGGCGGAGCCGGCGGGCCCCGCCCGCTCCGGCGGCCCGGTCCGGGCGCTGCTGCTGCACGGACTGGGCGGCCGGCCCTCGGTCTGGGACCGGTTCGCCGGCCCGCTGACCGAGGCGGCCGGCCGGCTGGAACTCTGGGACGTGGAACTGCCGTGGCTCGCGATGGCGGACGCCGGCTGGAGCCACCGGGCGGACCCGGTGGAGCTGCTGGCCGAGGCCGTGGACGAGGCGGTGGACGAGCGCTTCGACGTCCTGGTGGCCCACTCCTTCTCGGCCTGCCTGCTGGTCGAGGCCTTCGCCCGGGGGCGGATCCGCCCCCGGCCCACCGTCCTGATGAACCCCTTCCACCGGCCGAACCCGGACGACTTCGACTGGCGGACCATCAGCTACTGCCTCAACGAGTTCCACCGGACCTTCGCCGAGGCCCTGGAGGTCGGCGACACCGGCCGGTTCTCCCGGGCGCACCGGGACTGGCTGGCCGCCAAACTGCGCGACCAGGTGGGCCCGTACGGCTGGATGAGGTTCTTCGAGACCTATCTGCGCTCGCCGTTCCTGGACCTCGACGCCGTCCGCGCCCCCGTTCTGGTGGTGTCCGGTGAGCGGGACATCGCCGCGCCCGCCGAGGACGGCAGGCTGCTCGCCGACCGGCTGCCCGACGGGCGCTACCACCTGGTCGAGGGCGGCCGGCACTTCCCCATGGTCGAACAGCCGGACCGGATCGCCCGGTTGGTCGCCGACTTCCTGCACGACACCGGTGTCCTGCGCGACACCGACGTCCTTCACACCTCTTGAGCCCCTCAAGCCCCTTGAGCCCCGGAGCCGACATGAGCCAGCCCGCAACCACCGACGCCGTCACCCGGACCGAGATCCGGCCCCGCTACGAGGGGTCCAACATCTGCACCTGGATCGGCTTCAAGCACGTCAACTACATGGTCGAGGAGGCGGTGTACGACCACTTCCGCCAGCAGGGCCACCCGGCCGGCGAGCTCTACGAGCGCTTCGGCCTGGGCACCGACATCACCCGGATCGACACCAAGATCCTCACCGCCTTCCACATCGACGACCTCGCCACCGCCACCGTGCGCCCGACCGGCGTGACCGAGCGCGGCGCCGGTTTCACCGTCGAGCTGACCGTCGAGCGGGACGGCGAGACGGTCCGGGCGGTCGTCTCCAAGGTGGCCGTCCAGCTGCGCCTGGACCCGCGCGGCCACGCCGTCGAGCCGGCGCCCGCCGCGCTGGCGCCGTTCGTCGTCGACCGGCTCGGCGCCACGGCCGGTGCCAAGGCCACGGCCGCGGCCGTCGAGCCGGTCACGGTCGACGCCGACGGGGACCCGCTGGCCGCGCTGACGGCCGGCAGCAACTCCTTCGGCTGGGCCTGGCGGATGCCCTACTTCTACTGCCACTTCACCGAGCGCGTGCAGATGTCCGGCTACCTGCGCCAGATGGAGGAGGTCGTGGACCTCTTCCTGGAGGACCGCGGCGTCTCCATCAAGACCCTGCTCGACGAGCAGGACTGGATCCCGGTCGTCCCGCACTCCGTCATCGAGATCCTCGACGAGGCGCGGATGGAGGAGACCCTCTACACCGTCTACACCGTCGAGAACGTCTTCAAGCGGTTCACCTACACCGCGCGGATGGACTGCTACGTGCTGCGCGACGGCGAGCTGGTGAAGACCGCCACCGGGAAGATCACCCACGGCTGGGCCGTGATCGAGAACCGGCGCGACTGGACCCTGGTGGACTTCGACGACCGCCTCCTCAACGGCATCAACGGCAAGGCGGGCCGGATCAGCGGGCGGGGGTCGGCGTGACGACCGCGGCACCCGCGACCACGGGGGCGGGCCCGGTCGGGGCCGCGGGGGACGAGCTGGTGCTCACCGCCTGGTCGGCGGTCACACCCTTCGGACTGGACCGCGCGGAGTTCGGCGCCGGCGTGCTGGCCGGCCGCACCGCGGTCGGCGAGCTGGACCGCGAGCAGTACCCGGGCCCGTACGCGCGGGCCGGGCTGGTGCCCGGGTTCAGCGCGGCGGAGGCGCTCGGCCGCAAGGGGACCAGGACCATGGACCGGGTCACGGCGCTGGCCGTGACCGCCGTGGACCGGCTCATCGCCGAGTGCGGCCCCGGGCTGCTGGAGCGGCCGGAGCGGGTCGGCCTGGTGCTGGGCACCGGGCACGGCAGCGTGCAGAGCATCATGGACTTCACCCGGGACTCGCTGACCGGGGAGAAGCCGTACCACGTCGACCCGGCCCGCTTCCCCAACACGGTGATGAACCGGGCCGCCGGGCAGAGCGCCATCTGGCACGGCATCAAGGGGCCCAACAGCACCATCGCCGGCGGCCGGCTGACCGGACTGCTCGCGCTGAACTACGCCGCGCGGCTGCACCGGGGCGGCCACTGCGACCAGGTGATCTGCGGCGCGGCCGAGGAGTACTCGGTGCAGCGGGCCTGGCTGGAGTGGGCCGGCGGCACCGGGGCGGAGGAGCTCGGCGAGGGCGGCACCGTCGTCCTGCTGGAGTCCGCCGCCGGGGCGGCCGCGGCCGGGCGCCGGCCGCTGGCCCGGCTGCTCGGCGTCCGGTTCCGGGCCCACCAGGGGCCGGGCACCGCGGGCGCCGCGCTGACGGCCTGCGTGCGCGCGGCGCTGGAGCGGGCCGGGCGCTCCGCCGAGGAGGTCCGGCTGGTGGCCCCGCTCGGCGGGGACGAGGAGTGGGACGCCGTGGTCGAGGCGCTCGGCGGCGCCGCGCCGCGCCGGCTGGACTGCCGGCCGCTGACCGGCGACACCGCCGCGGCCGCGACCAGCCTCCAACTGGCCGCCGTGCTGGCCTCGGTGGAGCGCGGCGAGCTGTCCGAGGGGCAGCTCGCGCTGGTCACCGGGACCGACCGTGACGGCCAGGTCGGCTGCGCCGTACTGGGCGTCTGAGGAGCGGTCGGAGAGGCTCATGCTGATCAATCAACTGTTCGATCCGCCGGAGCTCCCGGACCGCACCGTGGAGCAGGACGGCACCGTCCTGCTCCACGGGAAGGTCGGGATCCCGGTCACGGACCCGCTCCTGGACGGGCACTACCCGGGCTTCCCGCTGGTGCCCGGCCTCTTCCTGGTCCAGCACGTGCACGCGCTGGCCTCGGCGGCGCTGGAGCGCCGGGCCGACCTCCCGCTGGTGCTGGAGAAGGCCAGGTTCCTGCGGCCGGTCCGGGCGGGGGAGCAGGTGCTGGTGACGGTGCGGCTGACCCCGGCCGGCCCGGCCGGTCCGGGCGCCTCCGCCACCGACGCCCTGGCCACCGCCGAACTGCGGGCCGACGGGCAGCCCGCGGCCGAGTTCCGGATCCGCTACCCGGAGGGGAGGCCGGACCCGGTCGGCACGACCGGCAACAGCACCACCGCCGGCGACGCGACCGAACCGGCCGGCACGCTCCACCGGATCAAGGCGACCATCCCGCACCGGCACCCCGTGCTGCTGGTGGACCGGGTGGTCGAGGTGGAACCGGGCAGCCGGCTGCTCGCCCGCAAGGCGGTGACCGCCGCCGAGCCGTGCTACGCCGGGCTCGACGACGACGCGCCGGCCGAGCGGTACGCCTACCCGGCCGGCCAGCTGCTGGAGTCCTGGGCGCAGGCCGCCGTCCTGCTGGCCTGCTGGCAGCGGCCCAACCCGTACGTGCTCACCGGCAAGGTGGCGCTGCTGGCCGCGGTCAAGGACTCCAGGGTCCTGGCGGCCGTCCACCCGGGGCAGGTCGTCGAGCACGAGGTCCGGATCGTCCGCGACCTGGGGGACACCGTGATCCTCGGCGGGTCGAGCACCGCCGACGGCCGGCCGGTGCTGGAGGTGGGCCAGTTCACCGTGGCCCTGCGCGGGGCGGAGGTCCTGCGCGCCGAGTCGGCCGACGGCAGCACCGGCGACGCGACCGGCGACAGAAGCAGCGACGGAACCGACGACGGAACCGACGACAGAACCAACGACGGAGAGGGATGACGATGTCCGCAACCGGGCAGAGTGCCGACCCGCGCCGGGTGGCGCTGGTGACCGGGGGGTCCCGGGGCATCGGACGCGCCGTGGTGAACAGGCTGGCGGCCGACGGCTGGGACGTCGCCTTCTGCTACCAGTCCAACCAGGAAGCCGCCGAGCAGGTGGCGAAGGAGGCGCGGGCGCACGGCGCGGCCGTGCTGTGCCGGCGGGTCGACGTGACCGAGGCCGCCGCGGTGGACGCCTTCGTCAAGGAGACCGAACGGGAGCTCGGGCCGCTGGACACCGTGGTCTCCAGCGCCGGCGTGGTGCGCGACAACCCGCTGGTGCTGCTCTCCGCCGCGGACTGGGACGCCGTGCTGCGCACCAACCTCGACGGCACCTACCACGTCTGCCGGGCCGCGGTCTTCGCGATGATGAAGCGCCGGCGCGGCTCGCTGATCACCATGTCCTCGGTCGCCGGGGTGTACGGCCACGCGACGCAGTCCAACTACTCGGCGTCCAAGGCCGGGATCATCGGCTTCACCAAGGCGCTGGCCAAGGAGGTCGGGGTCCGCGGGATCCGGGCCAACGTGGTGGCGCCCGGATTCGTCGACACCGACATGACCGCGGGGCTCGCCCCCGAGGTCGGCGAGCGGATGACGGAGCAGATCCCGCTGCGGCGCTTCGGCCGGCCGGAGGAGGTGGCCGACCTGGTCTCCTTCCTGGCCTCCGAACGGGCCTCCTACATCACCGGCCAGGTCTTCGGGGTGGACGGGGGGCTGGTGCTCTGATGGCCCGTCGCCCGAGTGTGCCGCGCTTCTACTTCTCCCTGCGCAGCCCCTACTCCTGGCTCGCCTGGCGGGAGCTGGTCGAACGCCACCCCGACGTCGCGGACCGGGTCGAGTGGCGACCGTTCTGGGAGCCGGACCGGCGCAGCGGCGAACTGCTCGCCGCGCTCGGCGGGGAGTTCCCGTACTCCGCGATGTCGCGGGCCAAGCACCTGTACGTGCTGCAGGACGTCGCCAGGCTGGCCAAGCGGCTGGACCGCACCCTGGTCTGGCCGGTGGACCGGGACCCGGTGTGGGAGGTCCCGCACCTGGCCTACCTGGTCGCCGAGCGCCACGGTCGCGGCCGCGAGTACGTCGCGGCGGCGTACCGGACCCGGTGGGAGGAGGGCCGGAACATCTGCGACCCGGCCGTGATCGCCGGGATCGGCGACGAACTCGGCCTCGAACCGGAGGAGTTGGCCGGCGCGGCGGAGCAGGACGAGCTGCGCGAGCAGGGCGCCCGGCTGCTGTACGAGGTGTGCCGGGACGGCGTCTTCGGGGTGCCCTTCTTCGTCCACGGCTTCAGCAGGTACTGGGGCCTGGACCGGCTGGCGGACTTCGTGGCGCTGCTGCGCGAACAGGCGCCCCCGGGCGGGCTGCTGACCCCCGCCGGGGCGCTGTCCGTCGCCGAGGCCGCGGCGCCCTCGCCCGGCTCGGACCAGGGCCACGCCGGCGGCTGCGGCTGACCGGGGCGCGGCGGCCGTCCGCGCCGCCGAGCGAAGGATCTTCCGAGGAGGAGAAGTGTTCGAGCTCGACAGCCCGTTCAAGGCGCTGAGCGCCCAGTGCCAGGAATGGGGGCACGACTTCCGGGCGCACGCCCTCGAACTGGACCGCGATCCGGAGGCGATCCGCCGCTACTTCGACCTGCCCGCGGTGCGCTTCCTGGCGACCATGGGCATCCCCGAGGAGTACGGCAACCGGCCCGAGCCCATCGGCGGACACCGGTTCCACGGCGACCGGGCGCTGGAGCGCGTGGTCATCATGGAGGAACTCGCCTGCGCCGACGCCGGGATGCTGGTCGCCTCGCCCGGACCGCTGCTGGCCGGGGTCCTGCTGGAGGTGCTGGGGGACCGGCGCCAGAAGGAGTGGTTCTACGGCCGGATGCTGGCCGATCCGCTCTGGACCTTCTTCGCGCTGACCGAGCCCGACCGGGGTTCGGACGCCAGCGGGATGCGGACCGCGCTCACCCCCGGCCCGGACGGGACCGGCCTGCGGCTCACCGGCGCCAAGCGCTACGTGGGCAACGCCTGCCGGGCCCAGCTCGGCGTGGTCTTCGCGCGGACCGGGCCCGGCCCGCTGGGGGTCAGCGCGGTGCTCACCGAGACCGCCGTGCCGGGCTACTCGGCCGCGCCGCTGCCGATGATCGGCCTGCGCGGGGCGCGGCTCAGCACGATCGAGTTCGACGGGGTGGAGATCGCCGAGGACCGCGTCCTCGGCCGCCACCTGCCCAGGACCCGGCGCGGCACCTGGGCCTTCGTGCAGACCTTCAACCGGCTGCGGCCGGGGGTCGCCGCGATCGCGCTCGGGGTGGCCAGGGCGGCGCACACCTACGTGCTCACCCACCGCCGTTCGCTGCGGCCCGCCGAGCGCGAGCGGCTGGACGGCATCGGCCGGCGGATCGCCGCCACCCGGCGGCTGATCCACGCCGCCGCGGCGGCCGTGGACGCCGACGGGGGCAACGGCTACCTCGCCTCCGCGGCCAAGGCCCGGGCCAGCCGGCTGGCCGAGGAGGTCACCCTGGAGGCCTGCACCTTCTTCGGCCCGGGGGCCCGGCTGGACCACCCGCTGCTGGACAAGCTGGCCCGGGACGCCCGGTCGATGGAGTTCATCGAGGGGACCACCTCGATGCAGAAGCTCAACCTCTTCCAGGGGCTCGTTTCGGGCAAGCTGGAGCGGGCCGGCTCGCCGGCGGCCGGCTGAGCGCAGCCGGAGAGCCGCAGAGCCGCAGAGCCGGAGAACCCAGAACGCCGTCAGGGCCGGTCCGTTCGAAACGGACCGGCCCTGACGGCGTTTGGACCCTCAGTCGGCCACCAGGGTCTGCGAGAGGATCGAACGGTACACCTCCGCCAGGCTGCGCCCGGGCTCCAGGCCCAGCTCGCTGACCAGCCAGCGGCGGGTGCGGTGGAACACGTCCAGGGCCTCGGTCTGCCGGCCGTTGCGGTAGAGCGCGAGCATCAGCTGCTCGGTGAAGCGCTCCCGCCCCGGGTACTGGGTGGTGAGCTGCTTCAGCTCGGAGATGATGCCGCGCTCCTCGCCCAGCGCGAGCTTGGCGGCGATCAGGTCCTCCCGGGCGCTGAGCCGCTGCTCGTCCAGGTGCGAGGCCTCCAGCTGCAGCCGGGGGCCTTCGTAGAGGTCGAGCAGTGCCGGGCCCCGCCACAGCCGGAGCGCCTCCTCCAGCAGGCGTACGGCCTCCTCCGGCCGGGAGGCGGCGGCGGCCGCGCCGCCACGTTCGGCCAGTGACAGGAAGCGGTGCGCGTCCACCGCCTCGGACGGCAGGTTGAGCAGGTAGCCGCCGTAGAGGGTGTGCACCAGTTGGTCGCCGCGGTCGCCGGTGACCGATTCCAGGAACTTGCGCAGCCGTCCTATGTTGGCCTGCAGCGCGTTCCTGGAGTTCTCCATCCGGCGGTCGGCCCAGAGCTGGTCGACCAGGTGGTCGAAGCCGACCGGTTGCCCGGGCGCCAGCGCGAGCAGCGCCAGCACCGTCCGCACCCGCTTCGACGCGAGGTTGTGCCGCCGGCCGTTCCGTACCACCGTCAGTGATCCCAGTAGCTGTAACTCCATGTCCCCCGTCCTCTCCGTGCTCTCCGTCCTGGCCGTCCGGTCCCGATCGGTCCAGGCACCGCTCAGGTCATCGAGACGACCACTTTGCGGGCCCCGGTGAAGGCCTCGCGCCCGTGCAGCATCCGCATGTTGTCGACCACCATCACGTCACCGGGCTGCCAGGGCACGGCGACCTTGTTGCGCGCCATGGCCAGGCGCACCTCGTCCAGGTCCCGGTCCGGGATCTCGCGGCCGTCGCCGTACGTCACCCAGTGCGGCAGGTCGTCGATCCGGTCGACCACCGAGCGCATCAACTCGGCCTCGGCGTCGGGCAGGTTGGACAGGTGCCACTGGTCCGCCTGGTTGAACCAGACCGGCTCGCCGGAGTCCTGGTGCGGGCGCACGCCCGGCCGGTGCTGGCTGACCCGCAGCCCGCCCTCGGCGGTCCACTCGTACTCGGCCTCGGCCTCGGCCAGGAACTTCTCCACCACGGCCCGGTCGTCGGTCTCGTAGGTGGACTGCCAGGACTTGCCCAGGCCAAGCCCGCCATGAAGGTGCTGACGGTATGTCACCCCCCGGCCGGTGTAGCGCTCGCGGACCGCCTCCGGCAGGTCGGCGAGCAGCGCCCGGCCGTCGCAGACCGGCGTCGCGCCGCCGCTCTCGGCCGCCACCACGCAGTGGAAGAACAGCCGGCTGGGCCAGGTGTGGGCGTAGGACATCTCGTTGTGCAGGCTGATCTCGAACCGCGCCGGGTACTCGGTGGAGGTGAACACGCCCTCCGCGACGGCGCTGCGGGGGGTGTCCCCGCCCCGGTAGCTGGCCAGCACCGGGTGGCCGAAGCGGGTCACCGTCCGGTGGAAGGCGTCGATGTCCGGCAGCCCGAGGCCGCGGATCAACAGGCCGCCGTGCTCGGCCAGTCGGGCCTCGACCACGGCGCGCAGCTCGGCCGTGGTCTCCGCGCGCCCGAGGTCGGGAGCGCGGTCCAGTCGCAGGACCGGGAGCGTCGTCCCGCCGTTGCTCACTGTGTCGATGTGCATCCGCAGGTCTCCAATGGAAGAGGGGGTGATCCTGCCCGCAACAGGATCACCCCCCCTATCTATCGGGGACATATATTCGGTTGTCGGTCCGCCGTGCGGGGTCGGCCCGGCCGCCCCGGGCCGCCCGGGGCGGGGTCAGTGGTGGACCGGCAGGTCCCGCTCGGGCAGGGCGACCGGCGCGGCCGCGGTGCCGGCGGCGGCAGTGGCGGTGGCAGTGGCATCGGGGGTGGCGCCGGGCCGGCCGACGGGGCGGGCGGACCAGCGCAGCCGGTGGCCGATCAGCTTCAGCAGGGCCGGCATCACCATCAGCCGGACGATCACCACGTCCACCAGGACCGCCACGCAGAGGCCGAAGCCCAGCTGCTTCATCTCCAGCAGGCTGGTGAACATGAAGCTGACGAAGACCGAGACCATGATGAAGGCGCCGCCGGTGACCACGCCGGCCGACCGGCCGAGGCCCTCGACCAGGGCCTCCGCGGTCGAACTGCCCTTCTCCATCGACTCCTTGATCCGGCTGACCATGAAGACGTTGTAGTCGGTGGAGAGCCCGAAGAGGATCACGAAGAGGAAGATCGGCACCCGGGAGACGATGCTGCCGTCCGCGTGCCGGCCGATCAGGTCGGTGACCGGGCCGGACTGGAAGACCCCGACCAGCATGCCCAGCGCGGCGGCCGAGGAGAGCACGTTCAGCAGGGTGCAGACCAGGGCGATCAGGACCGAGCGGAAGGCGGCCAGCAGCACCGCGAAGCTGAAGAGCAGCAGCAGGCCGATCACCCAGGGCAGTTCGCCGAGCTGGCGGTCCAGCACGTCCTGGTTGCGGGCCACGTCGCCGGTGACGGCGGCCCGGGGGCCGTCCGCCCGGTTCGCGACGGCCGGTACCAGGTCGTGGCGCAGGCGGTCCAGTGCCTGCCGGGCCTGCGGGCCGTCGATCGCGTGGGGCGTGGTCAGGGTGAGCGAGCGGGTGGTGCCGTCGGCGGAGCGCAGCGTGGTGGCCGGCAGCCGGCCGGCGGAGAGCAGCGGGTCGGCGGCGGCCGCGGTGGTCAGCGCGTCGACGGCGGCGTCCGCCTGGGCGGCGGTGCCCTGGACCACGACGGTGAAGGCGGCGCCGGCGGACGGGAAGTGGGCGACCATCCGGTCCCGGGCCTGCACCGCGGGGACCTTGGGCAGGGTGCCGACCTCGGTCGAGATCAGCCGCATCCCGAGGGCGGGCAGGGCGAGCGCGGCGATGACCACGAGTCCGGCGACCAGGGTGCGGCCGGGGTGGCGGACGGCGGGCGCCAGCAGCCGCGGCCAGAGCTTGCCGGGCTCGGAGGACTGCTTCGCCAGGCGGCCGAGCAGCGGCAGCCGGGGGCGGTCGAGCACCCGGCCGAGCTTGACCAGCAGGGCCGGCAGGACGATGACCGAGCCGGTCATGACGATCAGGACCACGATGATCGAGCTGATCGCCAGGGAGGAGAACACCACGTCGCCGATGGCGAACAGGGAGGCCATCGCCAGCATCACGGCCGCTCCGGCCACCAGCGCGGCGCGGCCCGCGGTGGCCGCCGCCAGTTCGATCGCGGCGGCGTCGCCGAGCCGGCCGCCGCTGCGGGCCCGCTCCTCCCGGAAGCGCTTGGTCACCAGCAGCGAGTAGTCGACGCCGACCGCCATGCCCATCAGCAGGATCAGGTTGTTGTTGGTGCCCACGCTCGGGAAGACGTGCGAGAAGAGGGCGGACAGGCCCATCGCCGCGGCGACGCCGGAGAGCGCCAGCAGGACCGGGATGCCGGCGGCGACGACCGCGCCGAAGACCACCATCAGGATCACCAGGGTCAGCGGCAGGGTGAGCTGCTCGCCCAGGGCGAGGTCCTTGCTCATCTGCTTGCCGACGTCGACCGACATCGAGGCGTGGCCGGTCTGCACGATCTGGACCTCGGGGTGGGCCTGCTGCGCCTCGGCGGTGCGCGCCACCACGTCCTTGATGTCCTTGGCCACCGCCACGTCGTCGCCGCGCATCGTCAGCGGGACCAGGTAGGCCTGGCCGTCCGGGGCGCGCAGCGGGTCGCCGACCCGGCTGACGGCCGGCAGCCCGGCCATCCGACGGGCGACGTCCTGGGCGGCGGCCTCGGCGGCGGTGACGTCCAGGGAGCCGCCCCGGGCGGTGACGACGACGTTCTCGACGATCGGCTGCGGGATCCCGCCGGCCTCGGCCATGGCCTCGGCGCGGCCCGCCTCGCCGACCCGGTAGTCGGTGGTGTCGGCCATCCGGGTGCCGGCCGCGGAGCCGACGCCCAGGCAGACCACCACCAGCAGCAGCCAGCTGACGATGGCGCGCCACGGGTGCCGGGCACTCCACGTGGCCAGTCGAACGGTCAAGCGTTGTGCGGTCATGACGCCCCCAGACCTGCCGGTGTTCGCGGTTTCACCTGTCAGTTGATGCTGACAGGTGAATGTACGAGCCGTCAACTGTTACTCGGCTACCAAATGTGAGCGCCCCGTGACCTGGGGGAATCGGTCACGGGGCGCGGCTATGGGGGGTGTCGGTCACCAGGAGCGGCTCCTGGCGGGGCTCGCGGCCGGTTCGCACGGCGGCGGTGCGACGTAGGCCTCGGCCAGCAGTTCGGACAGGTACGCGACCTGTCCGGGGCCGTCGCTGAGGTAGCCGCCGGCGCCGAGCAACTGGACCTGGGCCCGGTCGCAGTGGGTCAGTTGCCGGTGCAGGTCGTGCAGCAGGGCGCCGGGCAGACTCGTCGCGTCCAGCTCGTCGAGGGTGGCCCGCACCTCCAGCTGCTCGGTCAGCGACTCGGCGACGGCCGCCTTCACCAGCTGCTGCTGGATCAGCGGGGTGTCGCCGACCCGACGGTCCGCCAGGTAGCGCAGGGCCGCGTCGCGCAGGCCCTCCGAGATGCCCAGCCGCAGCCAGGCCAGGCCGTAGCGGAAGGCCCGGCCGGCCTGCTCCGGGTCCGGTCCCCGGTCGGACCCCGCGAAGGCGCGGTCGTCGTGCCCGGGGTGGTGGAGCAGGGCGACCGCGCCGCCGGGCAGCTCCACCTCGCCCAGCAGCTTCGGCCGGTCGCCGCCGGGATCGCGCTGCTCCGCGGTGAGCCGGTCGGCCGGCACCACCGCGTGGCCGTGCGGGCCGTAACCGGTCCCGCCCGCCGGCAGGGCCTCGCCGAGCAGGGCGAGGGCCGGGGCCAGCCCGTCCTGCCGGGCCGTGCGGTGGATGAGGATGCAGTCCTGCCGGGTCAGGGCCGGTCCGGTGCTGGTGGTCATGACGCCTCCGCGGGTCGGTCCAGGGTGCAGAGCGCCAGGTCGCCGGTGGTCTCGTCGTGATCGACCAGGACGACCGTCCGGGCCGCCGGCTGCCCGGCCAGGCGGCCCCAGAGCCGCGCGGTGGGGTAGCCGGGCGCGGTCCCGACCGCCTCCGGGTGGCCGGGCAGGTCCCGCCGGGTGACGATGCCGGGGCCGGCCAGGACGGCGGTCCCGTCGCCGGCCGGCAGCAGGTCGGCCAGCCGGTCGCGCAGCCGGTCGACCGGGACCCCGGGGTGGATCTCGGTCCGGGGCGCGCCGAGGGCGCCGTCCCGGGTCAGCAGCATCGCCACCCCCGCGTCGCCGGCCAGCTCGCGGCCGGTGGGGTAGGGGAGCGTGGACTGGTCGAGGACCAGCACCAGGACCCGCTGGTAGTCGTGCCGGCTCGCGTAGGCCTGGGCCAGGCGCAGCGCGGTGAAGGGCGTGCACGGGCCCTGGTCGGAGAGCGAGAACGCGAGCGGCCCGTGCGGCCAGGCGTCGGACAGGTAGGTCGCGGCGGCGGCCCGGCAGTCCAGGTCCGGGGTGGCGTGGGG
>NZ_BNBY01000029.1:67721-102139 GCF_014656195.1 Kitasatospora xanthocidica
CCCCACGGCGAGGTCGACCGGTGCCGTGGCCGCGCCCAGCGACTCGACCAGCGCCCGCGACATCGCGGCGAAGGTGTTCCCCGCGCCGGAGCCGGCCAGCTCGGGCCGGTAGTCGACGCCGTAGGCGCCGGTCAGATCGGTGAAGTGGCGTTCGGAGAAGGCGTCGTCGATCCGGGTGGTGCCGGTGCCGAAGACCCGGTGGGTGATCCCGGCCAGCCGCAGCGGCGCGGCGGCGGACCGGCGGTCCCGGGTCCGCGTGAGGACGGGCGCGGCCGTCTGGTACATGCTCAGGCACTCATCTCTGTGATCAGGAAGTCGGCCAGCGAACGCAGCGTCTCGAAGTGGGACATCTCCAGGTGGTCGGTGTCCAGTTCGATGTCCAGGGCCTCCTCCAGCTCCATCAGCAGCTCGAAGACGCCGCTGGAGTCCAGGCCGACCTGGTCGAAGAGGCGGGAGTCCTCGGTGAGCTCGGGGAGCCCGTCGCCGAGGACCGCGCCGAGCGCCCGGCCGATGACGGCCACGAGGGAGGCGCGGTCGAGGGCGGTGGTGGTGTCGCTCATGGTGGGTTCCCTTCAGG
Source organism: Kitasatospora xanthocidica (assembly GCF_014656195.1). Taxonomy (GTDB): domain Bacteria; phylum Actinomycetota; class Actinomycetes; order Streptomycetales; family Streptomycetaceae; genus Kitasatospora; species Kitasatospora xanthocidica. Next base: position 68,299 of record NZ_BNBY01000029.1, read on the forward strand.
AAGCGGTGGCGTGGGCGTCGATGTCGACGAGGTGCTGGCGGTCCAGCAGGTCCTGGTGGCGGTCCCGCTCGCGGACCAGACTCGCCCGGCCCTGCCAGACCAGGACCTCGGCGGGGTGGCCGTGGCTGAGGAAGAACACCGGCGAGGCGCTGGGGCCGTACGCCCCGGAGCGCTCCACCCCGATCAGGTCCCCGGGCCGAACCGGCGGCAGCGCGGCCTTCTTGCCGAGCGTGTCGTTGGGGGTGCAGAGCGGGCCGGTGACGTTCCAGCTCTCGTCGGCCGGCTCGTCGATCCGGTTGAGCAGGGTCATCGGGAAGTTGCGCTTGACGAAGGAGCCGATGCCGACCGCCGCCATGTGGTGGTTGGTCCCGCCGTCGGCGACGGCGAACTTCTCGCCCATCGACTCCTTCACGTAGCGCACCCGCACCACGTAGGTGCCGGCCATGGCGGTCAGGTAGCGGCCCAGCTCCATGACCATCCGGGTGCCGGGGTGGCGCCGGACGAACGCGTCGATCAGCGGGTTCACGCCGGCGGCGAGCGCGTCCAGGTCGAGGTCCCGCTCGCCGTCGAAGTAGGCGACCCCGAGCCCGCCGCCGATGTCCACCAGTTCCAGCGGGAAGTCCAGCCGCTCGGAGATCCGCTCGGCCAGCGCCAGGATCCGCTCGGTGTTCTCGACGACCGCCTCGGCGGCCAGGATCCGGGTGCCCATGTAGACCTGGACGCCCATCAGCCGTACGCCGGGGTGGCGCCCGGCCAGGTCGCCGGCGGCGAGCAGCTGGGCCTCGTCGATGCCGAACTGGCGGGGCTTGCCGCCCATGGTGAGCCCGGAGCCCTTGACCGCGAACTCCGGGTTGACCCGCAGCACCACGTTCGCGGTGCGGCCGCGGGCGGTGGCCAGCTCGTCGATCACGGCGAGTTCCCCGAAGGACTCGCAGATGATCGCGAAGACCCCCTCGTCCAGACAGGCCGCCAGCTCCTCGGGGCTCTTGCCGGGGCCGAGGAAGAGCATGTCGTGCGGGGCGACGCCGGCCCGGCGGGCGGTGGCCAGCTCGGTCAGCGAGGACAGCTCGGCGCGGGCGCCGAAGGCGTGCAGCAGGGCGCAGACCGAGACGTTGGGGTTGGCCTTGAGCGAGTAGAAGACCTCCAGGCTCGGGTGCAGCCGGTCGCGTACGGCGGTGATCCGCTCGCGCAGCACGTCGCCGTCGTAGAGGTAGAGCGGCGTGCCGAAGCGCTCCGCCAGTTCGGTGATACCGAGGCCCTGGATCTCGAACTCGACGGGCCCGGTGGACTGTTCAGTGGACATGGGCTGCTCCTAAGGCCTGGAGCCGGGCGGTCAGGCGCTCGTCCAGGTCGTCCAGTTCGGCGGCCGAGCCGGCCACCACGATGCCGTAGAGGCGGCCGTCGAAGGGCTCGCCCGGCCTGACGTCGAGACCGGCGTTGACGGTCGCGAAGTTGTTGACCAGCAGTCCGCTGCCGGCGGGGTCGGTGAGCAGCAGGTCGCCGAGCAGCTCGCGGAGCCGGTCGAAGCCGAGCCGCCCGTCCAGGCGCACCGGGTAGTGCCGGGCCAGCGCGGCCCGGCCGGGGCCGACGAAGGCCTCCTGCAGCCTGGTCTGGTAGGTGGACATGTTGTTGCGGGCGTTGATCTCCAGCACCGGGTGGACGCCGCCGTCGGCGGTGAGGATGGCGTCGACCCCGACGACCCCGTAGTAGCCGTCCGCGGCGAGCCGCTCGCCCAGCCGGGCCGCCGCGTGGGTGACGTCCGCGAGCTGGCCGGGCGTCAGGTCGGCGGGGAAGCGGTGGCCCTTGTGGACGCCGCCCTCGGTGAGCGCCCGCTTGACGAAGTCGAAGTGTGTCGAGCCGTCCCGGGCGACGGTGAACTGGTAGTTCAGGTCGCCGCGGTTGTCCACCCACTCCTCGACCACGAAGGCGAGGTCCGGCCGGCCGGAGCGCTCCGCCTTGGCCGAGAGCATCTTCAGCACCCGGTCCGCGCGGCGTTCGCCGTCCAGCACCACCAGGCCCTTGCCGGAGACCCCGTAGGCCTCCTTGACCACCGCGCGGCGGCCCTCGGCCAGCAGGCCCTTGGCCTTCTCCAGGGCGGCGGCCAGCTCGCCGACCGTCTCGCAGGTCCAGCCGGCGGGCTGGCGCAGGCCGAGTTCGTCGGCGATCCGGCGGCTGTACACCTTGCTGTTGACGGCCTTGCACCGGGCCGCGCCGGGGGTGGCCAGCGGCAGGCCGGTGCGCTCGGCGAGCAGCTCCTCGGGACGCGAGGTCCCGTGCGGCAGCAGCCGGGCGCCGGAGGCACCGAGCGCGGACAGCCGCTCCAGCAGGGCCGGGTCGTCGAGCGCGTCGGCCGTGACGGTCCGGTCGAAGCGCTGGCCGGCCACGACGTGCACCTCCGGCAGGCCGACGCCCAGGCCGGTGAGGTAGTCGAGGTAGGCCGGGTCGGGCGCGGTCTTGAGCACCACGTGGTCGCCCGGGCGCCCCAGCAGCAGGGCGAACTCGTCCATCCGGTTGACCACCGCGGCGCCGGAGTCGGCGGAGAAGCGCGGCAGGGTGTGCTCGCCGGCCGCCCACTGCTCCTCGACCTCGAAGTTGCCGAGGAGGACCAGCGGGGCGTCCGGGGCGCCCACCGCGGTGCGCAGCCGCTGGGTGAAGTCCGGTGCGGGCGGCGCGGCCGGCGCGGCGGCGGGCCCGGTCAGGGAATCGGTCATGGTGTCCTCCGGCCGCTCAGTGCTCGAAGACCATGGCCGCGAAGGCCTGGCCCAGGCCGGCGGAGGTCATCAGGTACGTGTCGCCCGGCTTGAGCCGGCCGAGCCGGGCGGCGCTCTGGTGGTTGATGAAGGGGTCGGCGCAGAAGCAGTGCCCGGTGGCCGGGATGTTGTCCAGGAAGAGCTTCTCGTCGGGCAGTCCGAGGCGGTCCCCGGTCATCGTCCAGGAGACCCGGTTGACGTTGTGGGGGAGCACCAGGTCGAGGTCCCGCACGCCGATCCCGGCCTGCTCGCAGGCGGCGAGCACGACCTCCTCCAGGGCGTCCTGGTAGATCTGCCGGGCCTGCTTGGCGATCTCCGGGGTCATGTCGATCTGCCCGTCGGGGCGGCCGTGGATCCGGCTGGCGTAGCCGAGCATCCGGTCGTGGTCGCCGGTGGCGCCGACCAGGGCGGCGGCCATGCCCTCGCCCATGATGGACACGTCGGCCACCCACTGGGAGAAGGGGGTGAGCGTCTTGTCCCCGAACAGCACCAGCGCCAGCGCGTCGGGGTCGCCGTCCTCGGCCAGCAGGGTGGCGGCGACGTCCAGGGCGAGCAGGCCGGTGGCGCAGCCGTGGTCGGCGACCGCGAAGGTCTCGGCCCTCGTCAGGCCGAGCTCGGCGCGGACCTCCTGGACGGGGTTGTGCGGGTAGGGCGCGGTGGTCCGCAGGCCCTTGGCCCGCACGATGTAGCGGACCTGCTCCTCCCGGCCGGGCAGCTCCTCCAGCTTGCCCACGGCGGCCAGCATCAGCTCGGCCTCCGACTGCGCGGACTGGCAGATGCGGTCCAGTCCGTAGAGCCGGGTGAACCGGCGGATCTGCTGATCGCTCAGCGAGAGCCCGTCCTGGAGCGCGGAGACCGGGACGGTCTCCGGGAGATGGCTCGATACCGCCAGCAGTGCCGGCGATCCGGTCGAACCGGGCTTCTTCATCGGCTTCCTCCGCCTCCGACTGCACGGTCGTGTGATTGCTCGGCAAGCTAACCGGCGCGACTGACGAGCTACTGACATTGCGCTGACCCGAACGGGCCCCAGGAGCACGTCAGTTACCGGTCAGCAGCCGGTCAGTGGAAGTACCGAGCATGGGCGGCAGTCAGATCGTCATGCGTCGTATGCCAGGGAGCGTGGAGCTCATGTCCGAACTGCCGCCGACCTTCGCGGTGATCCCGGGTTCGCAGGTCAACCAAGTGCTGCGCGGCCGGGAGAAGCAGGTCATCGAACTGGTCGAGGAGGCATACCGGCTGCACGGGACGGGCCTGACCGTCAACCCGCCCTCGTACTTCCTGCGCTTCCCGGACCGGCCGGACTCGCGGATCATCGCCCTGCCGGCCTCGGTGGGCGGCGGCGTGGGGGTGGACGGCCTGAAATGGGTGTCCAGCTTCCCCCGGAACATCGACTCCGGGCTGCCCCGGGCCTCGGCGGCGCTGCTGCTCAACGACCGTGCCACCGGGTACCCGTTCGCCCTGCTGGAGGGGTCGGTGATCAGCGCCGCGCGGACCGCGGCCTCGGCCGCCCTGGGGGCGGACCTGCTCTCCCGGGAGCGCGGCCGGCCGAACCGGGTCGGCTTCGTCGGCACCGGGCTGATCGCCCGCTTCCTGCACACCTACCTGGTGGGCTCCGGCTGGGAGTTCGACCGGGTGGCCGTGCACGACCTCGACCCCCGGCACGCCGCGGGCTTCCGCGGCTACCTGGAGTCGGCCGGGCACGCCGGGCGGGTGACGGTGCACGAGCGGGCCGAGGACCTGATCCGCGACTGCGACCTGGTGGTCTTCGCCACCGTGGCCGCGACCCCGCACGTGTCCGATCCGGCGTGGTTCGCGCACAACCCCCTGGTCCTGCACGTCTCGCTGCGCGACCTGGCGCCCGAGGTGATCCTCGCCGCCACCAACGTGGTCGACGACGTCGAGCACTGCCTGAAGGCGAACACCTCCGTGCACCTCGCCGAACAGCTCGTCGGCCACCGGGAGTTCGTGGCCGGAACGCTCCACGACGTGCTGACCGGCGAGCTGCGGCCGGCCGGGGACCGGCCGCTGGTCTTCTCCCCGTTCGGCCTCGGCGTACTGGATCTGGTGGTCGGAAAGTTCGTCTACGACCACGTCTCCGCCGCCGGCGACCTCACGGTGGTGGACGGATTCTTCGACGAGACAACCCGCTACGGGAAAAGTTGACCAGCGGCCGCCGCGCCGTGGGTGGGAGTCCTCCTGTGCCAGTCATCAACACGCCCCAGGAATTCAACGTCGACGACCTCTACGTCGACCTCCAGTGGCTGTCCGGCCACCCGATCTACCTCAAGTGCGAGGGATTCAACTTCGCCGGTTCGATCAAACTCAAGGCGGCCGCCGAAATGCTCGCCACCGCCGAGCGGGCCGGGCGGCTGCGCCCCGGCGCCCGGCTGGTCGAGAGCTCCTCGGGGAACATGGGCATCGCCATCAGCCTGATCGCCGCCGCCCGCGGCTACCGCTTCACCTGCGTCACCGACTCCCGCTGCACCGCGGCGGCCCGCCGGCTGATGCGGGCCCTCGGCACCGAGGTGCACGTGGTCACCGAACCGGACCCGGTGGAGGGCCTGCTGGGCGCCCGGCTGGCCGAGGTGCGCCGGCTCCGGGACGGCCCCGAGGGCCACATCTGGCTCAACCAGTACGCGAACGAGGGCAACTGGCTGGCCCACTTCCAGACCACCGGACCGGAGATGCTCAAGAGCTTCCCGGGCCTGGACGTGGTCTTCCTCGGCGCCGGCACCACCGGGACGCTGATGGGCTGCGCCCGCTACCTGCGCCAGGCCAAGCCCTCGGTCAAGGTGGTGGCGATCGACAGCGTCGGGTCGGTGACCTTCGGCACCCCGGCGTCGCCCCGGTCGATCCCCGGCCTGGGCGCCGGCGTCCGGCCGCAGATCCTCGACGAGGACTTCGTCGACGAGGTCGTGCACATCGCCGAACCGGAGACCGTGCGCACCTGCCGCCGGCTCTCCGCCCGGGGATTCGTGTTCGGCGGATCCACCGGGACCGTGGTGGCCGGCGCGGTGGCCTGGCTGAAGGCCAACGACCCCGACCGGACCGCCACCGCGGTCGCCGTCTCCCCGGACCTGGGCGACCGCTACCTGGACACCATCTACAGCGATGAGTGGGCCACCGAGACCTACGGGATCGACCTCGCCGCGAGCCCGGCGACCAGGAGGAGCGCATCATGACCGTACCCACGGCGGCGGGGCTGGCCCTCTCGGCCGGCCAGGCCGACATCTGGTTCGACGAGAAGCTCAGCGGAGGCGGCAGCGCCTACAACACGGCCGGCTACCTGGACATCCGCGGCCCGCTGGACCCCGAGCTGTTCCGGCGCGCCGCCCGGCGGCTGGTCGAGGAGGCCGAGTGCACCCGGGTCCGGGTGCGGGAACTGGACGGCGCGCCCCGGCAGGTCGTCGAGCCGCTCGCCGACCTGCCGTACCGGCTCCTCGAACCGGGCGACGAGCAGGCGGCGCTGGCCTGGATGCGGGCCGACCTGGACACCGCCTTCGACCCGGAGGAGGGCCCGCTGTTCCGGCTGGCGCTGCTGCGCCTGGGCGCCGACCGGGCCCTGTTCTACATGTGCATCCACCACCTGCTCTGCGACGGCTACAGCCAGGTCGTCTTCTGGCGGCGGCTGTCGGAGATCTACCGGGCGCTGCTGACCGGGCAGGACCCGGCCGCCGGCACGCTCCCGCCGCTGAGCGTCCTGCTGGACGGCGAACGGGCCTACCAGGAATCCGCGCAGGTCACCCGCGACCAGGAGTACTGGCAGCGCCGCTTCCCCGACACCCCCGAACCGGTCAGCCTGGCCGTCCGGGACGCCGAGCCCGGGCCCGGCTTCGTGCGCGGCCGCTTCGAACTGGACGGGCCGACCGCGGACCGGCTGCGCGAGGTCGCCCGGGACGCCTCGGTGACCTGGCCGACCGTGGTGATGGCCGCCGTCGGCGCCTACACCTGGCGGCTGACCGGCGTGCGCGACGTACTGCTCACCGTCCCGGTCACCGCCCGGGTGGGCGCGGCGATGCGGGCCGTCCCCGGCATGGTGGCCAACACCCTGCCGCTGGCGCTGCGTTACGACCCCGGCGCCACCCGCGGCGAACTGCTCCGGCAGACCTCGCGCGAGTTCACCCGCGGCATCAAGCACCAGCGGCTGCGGGTCAGCCGGATCCGCCGCGCACTGGGCCTGCGCAGCGACGACAAGCGCCCCTTCGGGCCGCTGGTCAACATCCTGCCGCAGCAGACCCTGCTCCCGCTCGGTCCGTGCGAGATGACCGTCAACAACCTCTCCACCGGCCTGATCGACGACTTCGAGATCACCCTGGTGGAGGCCGCCGCCGGGCAGGGCATGACCGTCCACCTCAGCGGAAACGACCGCCGCTACGACCAGGCGGAGATGGACGCGCACGCCGCCCGGCTGCGCCGCCTGGTCGAACGCTTCGTGGACCTGGGGCCCGACACCCCGCTCGGCCGGCTGGACCTGCTCGCCGACGAGCACCGGGCCGCCCTGCTGCGCGCGGGCGCCGGGGCCGCGGCGGCGACCTCCACCGAAGGCCTGGTGGAACGGGTGCGGAAGGTGGCCGAACGCACGCCGGACGCGATCGCCGTGACCGACCCGACCGGCAGCCTCACCTACGCCCAGCTGGTCGCCGGCGCGGGCGCCGTCTCCCGGCAGCTGCCGGTGCCCGGCCTGGTGGCCGTCCTGGCCGCGCCCGGGCGCGAGTTCGTCACCGCGGTGCTCGGCGTGATCGGCTCCGGCGGGGCGTACGTCCCGCTCGACGTCCGGGCGCCGAAGGCCCGGCTGGCCGCGCTGATCCGGGACAGCGGCGCGGCCTGGGTGCTGGCGGACGCCGCGCACCACGCGCGCGCCGTCGAACTGGCCGAACTCGCGGGCGGCGCCGCCGAACCGCTGCTGCTGGACGCCACCCCGGACCCGCTCCGGGAGCTGCCCGCGCCGGTCGGCTCCGGCGACCACCTGGCGTACGTCATCTACACCTCCGGGTCCACCGGCGCGCCCAAGGGCGCCATGGTGCACCGCGCCGGCATGGTCAACCACCTGCTGGGCAAGATCGAGGACCTCGGCCTCACCGCGGCCGACGCCGTGGTGCAGAACGCCCCCGTCACCTTCGACATCTCGGTCTGGCAGATGCTCGCCCCGCTGCTGGCCGGCGGCCGGGTGCGGATCGTCGACCGGGACACCGCGGCCGACCCGTACCTGCTCTTCCCGCTGACCACCGCCGAGTCGATCAGCGTGCTCGAAGTGGTGCCCTCGCTGCTGCGGGCGGCCCTGGACGCCTGGCAGTCCGCCGGGCAGCCGCCCCGGCTCCCGCGGCTGCGGCTGCTGATGGTGACCGGCGAGGTGCTGCCGGCCGACCTGGCCGCCCGCTGGACCGCCGCCTTCCCCACCGTCCCGCTGGTCAACGCCTACGGGCCGACCGAGTGCTCGGACGACGTGACGCACGCGGTGATCACCCCCGGCACCGAGCTGACCGGGACGGGCGCGCCGATCGGCCGCCCGCTGCGCAACACCCTGCTCTACCTGCTGGACGACGAACTGCACCCCGTCCCGGACGGCGTGGCCGGCGACCTCTACGCCGCCGGGGCCGGCGTCGGCCGCGGCTACCTCGGCGACCCGGGCCGCACCGCCACCGCCTTCCTCGCCGACCCGTTCGGCCCGCCCGGCACCCGGATGTACCGCACCGGCGACCGCGCGGTGCGCCGCCCCGACGGCCAGCTGGAGTTCCTGGAACGCCGCGACCACCAGGTGAAGATCCGCGGCCACCGGATCGAGCTCGGCGAGATCGAGGCCGCCCTGCGCGGCCAGCCCGGGCTGGCGCAGGCCGCCGTCGTGGCCGTCCCCGACCCGCAGGGCCGCCGGCAGCTCGTCGGCTACCTGGTCTCCGACGGGCCCGTCGCCCCCGACCTCGCCGAGGTCCGCCGCCGACTGGCCGGCGTCCTGCCCGACTACATGCTCCCGGCGCACCTGAGGGTCCTGCCCGAGCTGCCCTTGACCGCACACGGAAAGGTGGACCGCATGGCGCTGCCCGCACCGGACTTCGCCGCACCCGCAGGCGACCGGCCGACCCGCACCCGCACCGAGGAGATCCTCTGCGGGGTGCTGGCCGAGGTCCTCGGCCTGGCCGAGGTCGGCGTGGACGACAGCTTCTTCTCGCTGGGTGGCGACAGCATCAGCTCCATCCAGGTCGTCAGCCGGGCCCGTCGGGCCGGCCTCGCCGTCACCGCGCGCGACGTCTTCGACTACCGCACCCCCCGGGCCATGGCGGCCGTCGCCGAGCCGGTGGGCGCCGACCCGACCGCCGCCCAGGGCGTCGACGAGGGCCCGGGCGAGCTCGAACTGCTCCCGATCGCCCACCAGTTGCGGGAAAGCCTGGAGAGCCTGGACAGCCCCGCGCGGGAGTACAGCCAGCACGTGGTCCTCGACCTGCCGGCCGGCATCGGCGAGCCCCAGCTGGTCACCGCCCTGCAGGCGGTCCTCGACCGGCACCAGGCGCTGCGCCAGAAGCTGGCCGTACCGGTCGAGGGGCTGTGGACCCTGGAGGTGCTGGCGCCCGGCGCCGTCCGGGCCGAACGGCTGCTGGAGACCGCCGCGGCCACCGCAGCCCCGCTCGCCGGACAGCTCGCCGAACACACCGCCGTCGCCCGCGCCCTGCTCGCCCCCGAGGACGGCGTGATGCTGCGTGCGGTGCTGCTCACCGGCGCCGCCGGGGCGCCGGACCGGCTGATCCTGGTCGGCCACCACCTCGCCGTGGACGGCGTCTCCTGGCGCATCCTGCTGCCCGACCTGCGCGAGGCCTGGACGGACGCGGCGGCCGGTCGCACCCCGGAACCCGACCCGGTGCCGACCTCCCTGCGGCACTGGGGCCGGGCCCTGTCCGAGGAGGCCAGGAGCGCCTACCGGGTCCGCGAACTCCCCTTCTGGCGCCGCCAGCTGGAAGGCGAGGACGCCCCGCTGGGCGCGCGCCCGCTGGACCCGGCCCGGGACGTCCGGGCCACCGCCGGCCACCTGCGGGCCGAACTGCCCACCGAGCTGACCCGGCAGCTGCTGACCGCCGCGCCGGCCGCCTTCCACGCCGAGACCAACGACCTGCTGCTGACCGCCCTCACCCTGGCCGCGGCCGACTGGCGCCACCGCCGCGGCGTGCCGCAGCCCGACCTGCTGGTGGAGATCGAGGGCCACGGCCGCGAACAGCTCGGCGCCGAACTCGACCTCTCCCGCACCGTCGGCTGGCTCACCAGCGTCTACCCGGCCCGGCTGGACGCCGGCGAGACCGACTGGGCCGACCTGTGGTCCGGTGGCCGCTCGGCCGGCTCCGCGCTCAAGCGGATCAAGCAGCAGCTGCGCGAACTGCCCGGCCACGGACTGGGCTTCGGGCTGCTGCGGCACCTCAACCCGCAGACCCAGGGCGTGCTGTCCCGGCTCGCCACCCCGCAGTTCGGCTTCAACTACCTGGGCCGGTTCACCGGCACGGCGGGCCTGTCGGCGGCCGGCGGCGAGGCCGTCGGCCTGGGCGCCGCACCCCGGACGCCGCTGCGCCACGTGGTCGAACTGTCCGCGGTGGCCGAGGACCGCGCCGACGGACCGGTCCTGGTGGTCCAGTGGGACTGGGCCGGGGAACTGCTCACCACCGACGAGGTCGAGGACCTCGCCGCCACCTGGCAGCGGGCCCTGGAAGCCCTGGTCGCCCACGCCGGCACCGCCGGCGCCGGCGGCCGCACCCCCGCGGACTTCCCGCTGGTCGCCCTGACCCAGGCCGAGGTGGAGTCCTTCGAACGGACCGCCGGCCCGCTGGCCGACGTGCTGCCGCTGACCGCGCTGCAGCAGGGCCTCTTCTTCCAGGCCGAGTTCGACCGGGAGGGCGTCGACCCGTACACCCTGCAGATCGCCGTGGACGTGGCCGGCGAGCTCGACCCGGCCCTGCTGCGCGCCTCCGCCGAGGCACTGCTGCGCCGCCACGACAACCTGCGGGCCGCCTTCCTCACCCGCGACGACGGCGAACCGGTGCAGGTCGTGCCGGAGCGCGTACGGCTGGGCTGGTCCGAGCAGGACCTCACCGGCCTCACGGGCGCGGCCCAGCAGCAGCGGCTCACCGAACTCACCGACGAGGAACTCTCCCGGCGGTTCGACCTGGCCAGCCCCCCGCTGGTCCGCTTCACCGTGCTGCGCCTGGGCGCCGGACGCCACCGGCTGCTGTGGAGCGTGCACCACGCCCTGGTGGACGGCTGGTCGATGGCGATCTTCGCCCAGGAGCTCTTCACCCTCTACGCCAACGGCGCCGACCCGTCGGTCCTGGCCCCGGTCGCCCCGTACCGCGACTACGCGGCCTGGCTGGAGACCACCGACGACGAGGCCGACCGCGCCGCCTGGAAGACCGTGCTGGACGGCGTCGGCGAGGGCACGGTGCTGTTCCCCGGCGCCGGCGCGGCCGAACCGGCCCTGCCGCAGGAGCTGTTCGCCGAGGTCGACGAGGAGCTCACCGCCCGGCTCACCGCCTGGGCCGGCGGCCACGGACTGACCCTCAACACCGTCGTCCAGGGCGCCTGGGCCGTCCTGCTCGGCGAGCTCACCGGCCGGCGCGACGTGCTCTTCGGCAGCGTCGGCTCCGGCCGCCCGGCCGAGCTGGCCGGGGTGGAGACGATCGTCGGCTCCTTCCTCAACACCCTGCCGGTCCGGGTCCGCCTCGACCGGGGAGGCTCGGTGGCCGCGCTGCTGAGCGAGCTCCAGGAGCAGCAGTTCACGCTCGCCGACCACCAGCGGATCGGCCTCGCCGAACTGCGGCAACTGGTCGGCGCGGGCGAGCTGTTCGACACCGTACTGAGCTTCAACAACTACCCGATGGCCGACGTCACCAGCCTGGCCGGCCTCGTCCCCGGGCTGGACTTCCTGGCCGGCGAGGCCAGGGTGGTCGCCTCCTACCCGTTCGCGCTCTCGGTCTACCCCGGCAGCACGCTGCGCCTGCACGTCCAGTACAGCCCGTCCGCGGTCGGGCGGGAGACCGCCTCGGACCTCACCGGACGGTTCGTGCGGCTGCTGTCCGACCTGGTCTCCCGGCCGGGCGTCAGGACGGCCGAACTCTCGGCGCTGACCGAGGAGGAGCGGTCGACGATCCTGCGCGGCTGGGGCGGCACCGTCACCGCCGACCCGGGCACCGTGGTCACCGAGCTCTTCGAGGCCAGGGCCGCGCACCGCCCGCAGGCGCCCGCCGTGCTGTTCCGCGGCACCGAACTCGGCTACGGCGAACTCAACGCCCGGGCCAACCGGCTCGCCCGGCTGCTGATCGACCGCGGGGTCGGCCCCGAGCAGACCGTCGCCCTCGCCCTGCCGCGCGGCCCGGAAGCGGTCGGCGCCACCCTCGCGGTGCTCAAGGCCGGGGCCGGCTTCCTGCCGATCGACGCCGACTACCCGGCGGACCGGATCGCCTACATGCTCGCCGACGCGGCCCCGGCCGTCCTGGTGACCAGCGCCGAGGCGGCCGCCGTGCTCCCGGTGCAGGGGGTGCCGCTGCTGCTGCCCGCGGAGCCGGAGACCGTCGCCGAACTGGCGCTGCTCCCCGACACCGACGTGACCGACCGGGAGCGCACCGCGCCGCTGCGGCCCGGGCACCTGGCGTACACCATCTACACCTCCGGATCGACCGGTCGCCCCAAGGGCGTCATGGTGGACCACCGCGGCTTCGCCGCGATGATCGCCTCACTGGTGCGCCGCTTCGGCCTCGACGAGTCCGTCCGGGTCCTCCAGTTCGCCTCGCTCAGCTTCGACGCCTCGGTCTGGGAGCTGGGGCTGGCACTGCTCAACGGCGGCGTCCTGGTCATCGCCGACGAGGAGAGCCGCGGCTCCGGGCAGCCGCTGGCCGAGCTGCTCGCCTCCGCCCGGGTCACCCTGGCCGGGCTGCCCCCCGCGGTGGCGGCCGCGCTGCCCGAGGACGCCGAACTGCCGGCCGGCCTGACCGTCGCGGTGGCGGGCGAGGCCTGCCCGCCCGAGGTGGTCGCCCGACTGGCCGGCCGGGTACGGCTGTTCAACGGCTACGGGCCCACCGAGGCCGTGGTCGCCGCCACGGTCGCCGGACCGCTGCGGGCCGGTGACGGCCGGCCGCCGATCGGCGGCCCGACCGCCGCGCACCGGGTGTACGTGCTGGACGGCGCGCTGCGCCCGGTCGGCGCCGGCGTGACGGGGGAGCTGTACCTCGGCGGCGGACTGGCCCGGGGCTACCTCAACCAGCCCGGCCTGACCGCCCAGCGCTTCGTCGCCGACCCGCACGGCCCGGCCGGCGAGCGGATGTACCGCACCGGCGACCTGGTGCGCTGGCTGCCGGACGGACAGCTCGACTTCCTCGGGCGCGCCGACGACCAGGTCCAGCTGCGCGGCTTCCGGGTCGAGCTCGGCGAGATCGAGGCGGTGCTGGCCGGACACCCGGCGGTCTCCGGCGCCCTGGTGACACTGCGTCAGGAGAGCGCGGGAGGCGGCCAGTTGGTCGCCTACGTGGTCGGTGAGGAGTCCGGCCGGGCGCTGGAGGGCGAGCTGCGGCGGTACGTCGCCGAGGTCATGCCCGAGCACATGGTGCCCGCCGCCGTCGTCCGGCTGGAGCGCTGGCCGCTCACCCCGCAGGGCAAGGTGGACCGCAAGGCGCTCCCGGCACCGGACTTCGCCGGACAGGCGACCGGCCGGGCCCCGCGCACCCTCGCCGAGGAGATCCTCTGCGGCATCTTCGCGGACGTCCTGGAACTGCCCCGGGTGGGCATCGACGACGACTTCTTCGCCCTCGGCGGGCACTCGCTGCTGGCCACCCGGGTGGTCGGCCGGGCCCGCCGCCTGCTGGGCGTCGAACTGCCCATCCGCGCCCTGTTCGAGGCCCGTACGGTGGCCGCGCTGGCCGCCCGGGTGGCCGGCGCGGACGAGGCCAGGCCGGAGGTTCGGGCCCGGGCGGCCGCAGCGGCCGGCGGGATCGTCCCGCTCTCCTACGCCCAGCGCCGGCTCTGGTTCGTCCACCGGATGGAGGAGGGCGGCCCGAGCGCCTACAACGTGCCGCTGGCGCTGCGGATCGGCGGCGGGCTCGACCCGGACGCCCTGCAGTCCGCGCTGCGCGACGTGGTGGCCCGCCACCAGGTGCTGCGCTCGGTCTTCCCGCACCAGGACGACGTGCCCTACCAGCGGGTCCTGGACGCCCCCGCGGGTGACCCGGTGCTGGTCGTCACCCAGATCCCGGAGGCCGAGCTGGCCGCCGCGCTCACCGCCGAGGCCCGGGCCGGCTTCGACCTGATGGTCGAACCCGCCCTGCGGACCAGGCTGTTCGGCCTCGGCGGCGACGAGTACGTGCTGCTGCTGGTGTTCCACCACATCGCCTTCGACGGCTGGTCCATCGCCCCGCTGGTCCGCGACCTCGGGGTGGCCTACGCCGCCCGGGCGGCCGGGCGCGGGCCCGACTGGACCCCGCTGCCCGTGCAGTACTCCGACTTCTCGCTCTGGCAGCGCGACGTGCTCGGCGCCGAGGGCGACCCGGACAGCGTGCTGTCCCGCCAACTCGAGTACTGGCGGGCCGAACTGGCCGGACTGCCCGAGGAGCTGGAGCTGCCCGCCGACTTCCCCCGGCCCGCGGTGAGCAGCCACCGGGGCGACGGCGTCGACTTCGACGTCGAACCCGAGCTCCACGCCCGCCTCACCGAGATCGCCCGGGAGTCCGGCGCGACCGTCTTCATGGTCCTCCAGGCGGCGTTCGCGGCCCTGCTGACCCGGCTCGGCGCCGGCACCGACATCCCGCTCGGCAGCCCCATCGCCGGCCGGACCGACGACGCGCTCACCGACCTGGTCGGCACCTTCATCAACACCCTGGTGCTGCGCACCGACACCTCCGGCGACCCGGCCTTCCGCACCCTGCTGGACCGGGTCCGGGAGACCGACCTGGCCGGCTACGCCCACCAGGACCTGCCCTTCGAGCAGATCGTCGAGGCGGTCAACCCGACCCGCTCGCTCGGCCGGCACCCGCTCTTCCAGGTGATGCTGGTCCTGCAGAACAACGCGGACGCGCCCGCCGCGCTGCCCGGACTGCGGGTCACGCCGGAGCCGGTGGAGACCGGCACCACCAAGTTCGACCTGCGCCTGCAGTTCGACGAGGTCCACGTCGACGGCCGCCCGGCCGCGCTGCGCGGACTGCTGGAGTACGCGACCGACCTCTACACCGAGGCCACCGTCCGGGCGCTGACCGAACGGCTGCTGCGGGTGCTGCGCGCGGTCGCGGCGGACCCGGAGGTCCGGCTCTCCCGGATCCCCGTGCCGTCGATGCCGGCGCCGGCACCGGTGTCGTCCGTGCCGTCGGTGCCGTCCGTGCCGTCCGCGGAGCCCCGGCCGGTGGAGGGCGCACCGGCGCTGCCCGCACCGAGCGGCCCGCTGGCCCCGCGGACCCGCACCGAGGAGGTGCTGAGCGGGATCGTCACCAAGGTGCTCGGGCTGGCGGCGATCGGCGTCGACCAGGTCTTCTTCGAGCACGGGATGGACAGCATCCGGTCGATGCAGGTGGTCAGCCAGGCCAGGAAGGCCGGGCTGCAGCTCAGCATCGCCGACGTCTTCGCGCACCAGACCACCGAGCTGCTGGCGGCCGAGCTGGACCGCCGCGCGGAGCCCGTCCGGCAGGCCCCGCCCCGGGGATCGGTGATCGACGAGGTCTTCCACCAGCTGGACGCCCAGGAGAACGCCGACCCGTTCGCGACGGTGCTCGCCCTGCGGCCCGGCGGCGACCGGCCCCCGCTGTTCTGCCTGCACAGCGGCGTCGGCTTCGCGCTGCCGTACCTGGGGCTGGCCCGGCACATCGGCGCCGAGTACCCGATCTACGGGATCCAGGCCCCCAGCATCACCGAACTCGCCCCGCTGGCGGCCGATCTGCGCTCGATGGCGGCCGAGTACGTGAAGATCGTCCGGCGGGTGCGGCCGGAGGGCCCGTACCACCTGCTCGGCTGGTCCTTCGGCGGCTCGCTGGCCTACGAGATCGCCGTCCAGCTCCAGGAGGCCGGCGCCGAGGTGGGCCTGCTGGCCAACCTCGACTCCTACCCGCGTACCGCGGCGCAGGAGGAGGGCGACGACCAGTCGCTGCTGGGCTGGGTGGTCGAACTCGTCGGCCAGGACAAGTCCGCCTTCGCCGGCCGCGAGCTGACCCCGGACGACGTGGTGGAGGTGCTCCGCAGCAGTGACAGCCCGATGGCGCGCCTCGGCACCGAGCGGATCTTCGCGATGCTGAGCTCGATGCGCAACAACGGCTCGCTGCTGAACGGCTTCGACCCGCGCCCGTTCAAGGGCCGGATGCAGCTCTTCGTGGCCTCGGCGAACCTCTCGCCGGAGCAGGTCGAGCAGCAGGCCGGGCGCTGGCGCCCGCACGTCGAGGGCGGCGTGGACGTGCACCAGGTCCCGTGCAGCCACGACTACATGATGCACCCGGACCCGCTGGCCCTGATCGGCGGAGCCGTGGCGGCCGAACTGCAGCGGGCGCACCTGACCGCGGCGCTGCGGGCCGGCGGCGCGTCGTGAGGCGGCTCGCGGTGGAGGTGTCGGCGGTGGCCGCGCGGCGGCTGCGGCACCTGCGGCGGGCCCCGGGCCGGTTCCTGGGCATCACGCTCAACCCGCTGCTGTCGATGCTGGTGCTCGGGATCCTGTTCCAGAAGTCCGCCACCGTGCCCGGCGGCGGGAGCTACCAGGAGTACGTGTTCGCCGGCGCGGTCGTCCAGGCCGGGCTGGCCGGGGTCGGCCCCACCGCGATCGCGGTCGCCTCCGACGTGCGCGGCGGCATGGCGGACCGCTTCCGGTCGATGCCGATCGCCCGCTCGGCGGTGCTGCTGGGGCACACCGCGGCCGACTTCCTGGTCGGCCTCGGCGGCCTCGCGCTGCTGACCGTCTTCGGGGTGCTGCTCGGCTGGCGCCCGCACGGCGGCGTCGGCGAGACGCTCGGCGCCTTCGCGCTGGCGGCCGCCTTCGGCTACGCGATGCTCTGGGTCGGGGTGGTGCTGGGCCTGGTCTCCCGCAGTCTGGAGACGATCAGCTCGATCACCCCGCTGGTGGCCACCGTGCTGCCGTTCCTGTCCACCGCCTTCGTGGCGCCGCAGAACCTGCCCGGCTGGCTGCGACCGGTCGCCGAGTGGAACCCGGTCAGCGTGGTCGCCCAGACCTGCCGCACGCTCTGGCACAGCGGCGGGGGAGCGACGGACTTCCCGTCCGCCCATCCCGTCCCGGTGCTCGCGCTGACCCTCGGACTGACCCTGCTGCTCAGCGCCTCCTTCGGGCTGCGGCGCTACCGCACGGCGGTCTGAGCCCCGCCCGACACGAAACCCCCGACCGAACCCACCCGTGGAGCGTGCGACATGAGCAATCCCTTCGACGACCAGGACGGTTCCTTCCTGGTCCTGCGCAACAGCGAGGAGCAGCACAGCCTCTGGCCCGCCTTCGCGGCCGTCCCGGAGGGCTGGACGGTCGCCCTGGAGAGCACCGACCGGGCGGCGGCACTGACCTGGGTCGAGAGCCACTGGACCGACCTGCGCCCGCGCAGCCTGCGCGAGCCCGCCGCGGGCCCGGGCTGCTGACCGGCCGGGACGAGCAGGGGGAACACCGATGGAATTCGCGATCGAGGCGGTGGGGCTGCGCAAGCTCCACCGCACCACCCGGGCGCTGGACGGCCTGGACCTGACCGTGCGCACCGGCAGCGTGCTGGGCCTGCTCGGGCCCAACGGGGCCGGCAAGACCACCACCGTGCGCGTCCTCTCCACCCTGCTCGCCCCGGACTCCGGCACCGCCCTGGTGGCCGGGCACGACGTCGCCCGGGAGCCGCAGCAGGTCCGCCGCAGGATCGCCCTGGCGGGCCAGTACGCCGCCGTGGACGAACTGCTGACCGGACGTCAGAACCTCGTGCTGATCGGCGTCCTGCTGCACCTGGGCCGCCGGGAGGCGCGCCGCAGGGCCGAGGAGCTGCTCGCCGAGTACCGGCTGACCGAGGCCGCCGACCGCCCGGTCGGCACCTACTCGGGCGGCATGCGGCGCCGGCTCGACCTGGCGAGCTGCCTGGTGCGCCGGCCCGAGGTGCTCTTCCTGGACGAGCCCACCACCGGGCTCGACCCGGCGAGCCGCAACCTGCTCTGGGCGGCCGTACGCGGTCTGGTCGAGCAGGGCGTCACCGTGCTGCTGACCACCCAGTACCTGGAGGAGGCCGACCAGCTGGCCGACCAGATCGTGGTGGTCGCCGGCGGCAAGGTGATCGCCGACGGCACGCCCGAGCAGCTGAAGGGCAAGGTCGGGCAGGTGCGGCTGGAGATCACCGTGCCGGACCCGGCCGACCTGCCCAGCGCGCTCGGCGCGCTGTCGCCGCTGTCGACCGGCGAACCGGCGCTGGACCGCACCCGGGGCCTGATCGCCCTCCCGGTGGACGGCGGCATGGCCGTGGTCGCCGCGGCGGCAGCCCTGCTGCGGGACGCGGGTGTGACCGTCGCCGACTTCGGCCTGCGCCAGCCGACCCTGGACGACGTCTTCCTCCAGCTCACCGGCGCCCAGGCCGACCGGACCGCCGCCGCCCAGGCCGGCCCGCCCACCGAGGGGCCGGCCGACGCGCCGGCCGGCCCGGCCGCAGGGGGCGCCGGCTAGTCCCGCCCGCCCGCCCGATCCAGGGCCTGTTCCAGCGGTCCCGCCGGGCCCGCCTGGAGCAGGCCCTTCCGCTGTCCGTCGTCATTCGTGTTCCAGAGATCCGTAACGGGGTGTCCCATGCAGAGAATCCACTTCACCGTCGCAGACCTCGCCAGAACCCGGGTGCGGAGCACCCTCGGCCCGCTGGCCGAGGGCGTGCTCGCGCTCGGAGCGCTCGACCGGCGGGGGTCGGCCGAGTTCGCGGGCTGGCGCACCCGGACCAGCCGGCTGCTCCGCGAGCAGCCGCAGTTCGTGCTGCGGCGCAAGCTCCGCGACCCGGACGACCTGGTCGCCCTGCTGGAACGGGACCCCGACGGGGGCCCCGAACCGCGGATGCCGGCCGGCTCCGGCCTGAGCACCGCGGAGGGGACGGCGCTGGCGCTGAGCACCTGGCGGATCGGCACCGCGCCCTACTGGGAGCGCATCCAGGCCCGGCTGGACGACGAGTGCGACGCCTGCGGGCGGATCGTGATGGCCGGCGGCGTCCAGATGCTGCTGGCCACGCTGCACCCGCGGATCCTCTGGCGCCCGCCGGTGCTGGAGCTGCTGGACGGCCCCGAGGGGGACGTCCACCTGGACGGCCGGGGGCTGCTGCTGGTGCCGTCGGTCTTCCTGGCGGGCCGGGTCGGCCGGCTGATCACGGCGACCCGGGACAGCGGGGTGCCGGCGCTGGTCTACGCGCTCAGCGTGGGCTCGGGCGACGCCGCCGCGCTGTGGACCGACCCGGACGACGACAGCGGCGAGGCGCTCGGCGCCCTGGTCGGCCCGACCCGCGCGGCCGCGCTGCGGGCGCTGACCGCGAGCTGCACCACCGGCGAGCTGGCCGCCCGGCTCGGCATCTCCTCGGCGGGCGCCAGCCAGCACGCCACGGTGCTGCGGCAGTCGGGGCTGATCACCACCCGGCGGGTGAACAACAGCGTGCTGCACTCGGTCACCCCGCTGGGCCGCGCGCTGCTCGGCCGCCGGCTGCGCCAGCCGGTCGCGGCCGGTGCGGTGCCGGCCGGCGCGGTCCGGCCGCGTGTCGCGGCCCGCTGAGCACCGGTGTCCGGTCCGGTGCCGAACAGGCCGGTGGCCCCGAACCCCCCTCCGTCGGGCGGAGGGGGGTTCGGGGCCACCGGTGGGCGGTCGGGTCAGGCCGCGTCCGCGAGGTCGGTCCAGCCGCGGAACTGCCGTGCGCCGTACAGCAGCGGGGGCAGCGGGCGGTGCGGGGTGATCCGCCGGACCAGGCCGAAGACGACCACGTGGTCGCCGAGCCGCTGGGTCAGCGAGACCTCGCAGTCGGCGATCGAGTGCGCGTCCGCGACCAGGTGCGGCCCGCCGGCGCCCGGCAGGTCCTCCCAGTCGACCAGGTCGAACCGGTGCGGATTGCCGGAGGCGAACAGTTCGGCGGTCGGACGGGCGCCGGTGTGCAGCAGGTTGACGGCGAAGGCGCCGGTGCCCAGCACCGCGTCCAGGGTGGGGCTGCCGCTGCGCAGGCAGAGCAGCAGGGTGGGCGGCTCCAGCGCCACGCTGCACACCGAGGAGCAGGTCATCCCGCGCGGGCGGCCGCCGTACTCGAAGGCGCTCACCACGCTGACCCCGGTGGGGAAGGTGCTCATCATGTCGCGCAGTTCGGCGCCGGTGGCGGCGGGCTGGGTCTGGATCGCGGGTTCGCTCACCGCGGGCTCCTTTCCGGGTCGAGGGGCGGGCCGGCGGCCCGGCCCGCGGCGGCGATCGACAGGATCGCCGCCGGGGCCGTGGCCGTGCGGGCCGGCATGGACGCCGTGGTCGGCGCCTGTGACGTCGGGTTCATCGCCGGGCGTCAGCCGTTCAGTGCAGTCGGGCGAAGTAGTCGTAGGCGCGGGGCAGGACCGAGATCAGGTGGTCGGTCTTCTCCCGGATCTGCCGGAACTCCTCCAGGGCCGGGCCGCTGTCGGTCAGGCCGAGCGCCGGCGAGGACTGCACCTGGATCCCGCCGGTGCCGAGCAGCACGCAGTGGTACGAGTACGGCGGGAGGCCGTGGTAGTACGGGAAGATCGTCTCGCTGGTGGGGAGCTGGGCCTTCCACTGCTCCAGGCGCTCGGCCATGCCGGGCGGCAGCGGGCGGGTCTTGGCGTCCCGCCAGTACTGGTTGTCCGACCGCTTGGCGCCGATGTAGTGCAGGACCAGGAACTCGCGCACGCCGTCCATCACATGGGCGATGGCGTCGTTGTAGATCTCCCGCTGCTTCGGGTTCCAGGCCGCCGACGGGAAGTTCTTGGCGAGCTGCTCGATCGCGTGGTGGATGAAGAAGATTCCGGTGGACTCCAGCGGCTCGACGAATCCGCTGGAAAGGCCGACGGCGACGCAGTTGTTCACCCAGGAATTGCGGGTCCGGCCGATCCGCATGCGAATGTGATTGGCCTCGACGTCGGCCGCGGCGGGGCCGACGAATTTCCGCAGGGTGCTTTCCGCCTCCTCCGGGGAGAGGTAGTCCTTCGCGTAGACGTACCCGGTGCCGACCCGGCCCATCAGCGGGATGGTCCAGATCCAGCCGGCGTCCTGGGCGGTGGCCGTGGTGCACGGGCGGATGCCGCGCTTGTCCATGTCCATCGGGACCTGCAGGGCCACCGCGCTGTCGTTGGGCAGGGTGTCCGAGTAGGAGATGAACGGCTCCTCGAGCGCCTTGTTGATCAGCAGGCCGCGGAATCCGGTGCAGTCGATGAAGAGGTCGCCGCCGAGGTCGCCGTGCTCGTCGGTGCGGACCGAGGTGATCCAGCCGCGCTCGTCCTGGACGACCTCCTGGACGGTGTCGACGACGTGCCGCACGCCGCGCGAGGTGGCGTACTCGGTCAGGTACTTGGCCAGCAGCGCCGCCTCGAAGTGGTAGGCGTAGGGGAACTGGACCTTGCCCTGGTGCTCGGACATGGTCAGCCCGTGCGCCTCCTTGGAGCCCTCGACGAACTCCTGCTCGAAGAGCGAGCCGTCGAGGTGGCGCGGGCTGCGCTCGGCGTCGATCAGCGAGGCCATCACGAAGCAGTCCTTGTCGAACCGGTCCGAGGGCTGCTCCTTGAGCCACCAGTCGGTCAGCGAGTGCCCGTTGACCGTCGGCATGTGCTCGAAGGGGTGGTAGAAGTGGTGCCCGGGCTCGCGCCAGTTCTCGAACCGCACCGCGAGCTTGTAGGTGGCGTTGCACGCGGGCATCCAGTCGGCCTCCTTGAGGCCGAGGAACTCGAAGAAGTGCCGGATGTCGCTGAAGGTGGCCTCGCCCACCCCGATCGTGCCGACCTGCCCGGATTCCACCAGGGTGATGTTGATGTTTTCCCCGAAGGCGGCCTTGAGGTACGAAGCCGTCATCCAGCCGGCCGTTCCCCCGCCAACGATCACAACATTGTCCAGCATTCGATGCTCCCGACTCTGTCTGGCTGCCGAATGACTCCCGGTGAGGGCGCCATGGGAAATGAGTCTAGGTATCGCCGGATATCCGGAGGATGCCGTTAAGTGATGGGTGAAAAGCCCTGGTGAGGAGTGGAGCGGGGGCCGCGGAAAGCAGTCCGGACCCGCGCCGGGGTGGGCGCGGGTCCGGAGTGTGCGGGCGGTGAGGCGGGCGGGCCGCCGGGGTGTCAGGTGGCCGCGATGACCTCGGCCGGCCGGGTGCGCAGGGTCATCCGGGTGGGCAGCAGGGTCGCCGCGAAGGTGAGCACGCCGACCGAGCCGATCACCGCGAGGTAGATCCAGAGCGAGCCCTGGGGCCACGGTGAGCCGTTCAGTGCCAGGCTGAACGGCACGAGGGTGGCCACGCCCACGAGGGTGCCCAGGAAGGCGCCGGAGACGGCGACCAGCAGGGCCTCGACGGCCATCATGCGCAGGATCTGCGCCGTGGTGGAGCCCACCAGCCGTTGCAGGGCGAACTCCCGCCGCCGCTCGGAGGCGGAGATGATCAGGGTGTTCACCAGGGAGATCACGGCGTAGCCGACGATGGTGCCGGCCAGCAGGTAGTTGATCCAGGCGCTGGTGCCGCTGTCGCCCGACTGGGCCTTGGCGGTGCTCAGTTCGGTCGCCCGCAGGCTCCCGGGCACGCCGCCGACGCCGCCCAGCGAGGCCCGGAGGGTGTCCGTGGAGGTGCCCGGGTCGGTGCTGACCAGGATCTGCGGGACCAGTCCGGTGTCGGAGTGCTCCAGCATCAGGGCCGCGGGCAGGAAGGCGGTGTCGAAGCCGGGCTTGGCCTCGAAGGAGCCGACCACCCGCAGCGGTACCGAGGCGCCGTCGCCGAGTTGCAGGGTCACGGTGCCGCCGACCTCCTGGCCCTTCTTGGCGGTCCAGGAGGTGGGCAGGACGACGCTGTCGCCGGTCAGCCGGTCGAAGGAGCCGGCGGTCGGCCGGACGGTGAGCACCTTGTCGGCCGCGTCGGCGGCCACGCCGGTGACCGGCAGCCGGTCGACGTTGCCGTGGTCGTCCGCGGTGGCCGGGGTGACCCGGAAGGCCTCGCTGGTGAGGTACGGCGAGGCGGCCCGCACCCCGGGCAGCCCGGCGATCTGCGCGACGGTCTGCGGCGCCATCCCGCCGGTGGCCGAGCTGACCACCGCGTCGGCGCCCAGCAGATCGGTGGAGACCTGGTGGGCGACCAGGGCCTGCGAGGTCTGCAGGTAGATCAGGGCGGTGGCGAGCCCGGTGGCCAGCATCACCGGGGTGACGGCTCCGGCCACCCGGATCCGGCGGGCCTTGGCGTTGCGCACGGCCAGGTAGCCGGAGAGTCCGCCGAGGCCGCGCAGCACCGGGTGCAGCACGGCCGTCAGCACCCGGGTCAGCCCGGGCCCGATCAGGGCCAGGCCGCCGGCCCAGAGCATCGCGGACGGGCCGGCGGTGCTGGCCGCGATGGTCCCGTGCATCACGGTCGAGGTGACGACGGCCAGCGCCGTGCCGCCCGCGAAGCAGAGCAGGGCGAGCAGCAGGCGGGGCGTGCTGAGCCAGCGGCGCTGCAGCGCGGCCTCGGCGAGCGCCTCGGCGGGCCGGGCCCTGGCGGCGCCGCGGGCCGCGATGAAGGCGGCGCCGACCGCGGAGAGCAGCGACACCGCGCCCCCGACCAGCATCGGGATCCAGCCCTCGTGGTACTCCACCTGGGGGGCGATCACGCCGCCGTCCTGCAGCCGCCCCAGCATCCACTCGCCGGCGAACCAGCCGGGGAGCAGCGCGATCAGGGACGCCGCCAGGGCGATCACCAGGGTCTCGCCGACCACCATCCGGCGCACCTGCTGGGGGGTGGTGCCGATCGCGCGCAGCAGGGCCATCTCGCGCTGGCGCTGCTGGGCGAGCAGCGCCAGCGTGCTGCCCACCACGAACACCGCGACGAGCACGGCGATGCCGCCGAAGACCGCGGACATCGAGATCAGCCGGGTGGGCGCGGCCAGCGCGTCCGGGAACTCCGCGGTGCCGCGGTCGTCGCCGCTCAGCACCACGGCCGCCTTGCCGGCCACGGCGGCCTTGAGGGCCTTGCGCAGGGCGCCGTCGTCGGCCGTCGACGGGACGACCGCGATCGAGTCCACCCGGCCGTCGTGGCCGAGCAGTTCGGCCGCCTGCCGGTCGGAGAAGTAGAACGCCGAGGCGTCGACGCCGGCGCCGCCGGTGGCCACGCCGCTGACCCGGTACTCCTGTTGCCGGCCGGCCACGGCGAGCTGGACCTTGTCCCCGGTCCGTACGCCCAGGCGCTTGGCCAGGGCGGTGTCCAGGAGCACCTCGTCGGACGCGTTCGGGGCCCCGCCCTCGCCCGGGGTGTAGCCGGCCAGCTGGCCGGCGGACCAGCCGTGGCCCTGGAGGTCGGTGCCGGCGGCCGGGCGGGCACCGTTCAGCGGGACGACCGGGAAGCTGACGTCGGGCACGGCCCGCTGGACGCCGGGGAGGTGCTGGACGGTGGTGACCAGGTCGTCGGTGAGCCGGACCCGGGAGGGCAGCACCTTGTTGCCGGTGTGCTGGTCGCCGGTGACCACCAGTGGCGCGGCGGCCAGCCGTTGCGGCGGCACGGCGCCCCGGATGCCGGTCTCCATCAGGCCGCCGCAGGCCAGCAGGATGGTCGCGCCGAAGAAGAGCGAGATGAAGGAGGCGAGGAAGCTGCCCTTGCGGAAGGCCAGCGACTGCATGGCGATGCGGAACATCAGCGTGTCACCTGTCCCGCTCGGGCGCCCAGCTGGGTCATCTGCTCGGCGATCTGCTCGGGGCCGGCGCCGCGCAGCTCGTGCGAGATTCGGCCGTCGACGAGGAAGAGCACCCGGTCCGCGTAGGAGGCGGCCACCGGGTCGTGGGTGACCATGATCGCGGTCTGGCCGCCCTCGTGCACGGCGGACCGCAGCAGGTGCAGGATCTCCCGCGCGGTCCTGGTGTCCAGCGCGCCGGTCGGCTCGTCGCCGAAGACGACGGCCGGCTGGGTGACCAACGCCCGTGCCACCGCGACGCGTTGCTGCTGGCCGCCGGAGAGTTCGGCGGGCCGGCGGTCGGCCAGGTCGCCGAGGCCGACCTGGTTCAGCGCCTCCGCGATCCGGGCCCGGTCGGGCTTGCGCCCGGCCAGCCGGATCGGCAGCGCGACGTTGTCGCTGACCGTCAGGGCGGGCAGCAGGTTGAAGGCCTGGAAGATGAACCCGATCCGCTCGCGGCGCAGTTCGGTCAGGGCGCGCTCGTCGAGCGCGCCGAGGTCCTGGCCGTCGAGGGTGACGGAGCCGGAGGTGGGCCGGTCCAGGCCCGCCGCGCACTGCAGCATGGTGCTCTTGCCGGAACCGGAGGGGCCCATGACGGCGGTGAAGGTGCGGCGGCTGAAGCCGATCGAGACCTGGTCGAGGGCGACGACCTTGTTGCGTTCGTTCCCGTAGGTCCGGCTGACCGAGCTGAGACGGACGACGTCGTCCGGGCTGTGCGAATCGGTGCTGTCCACAAGGTCCCCCTGGTGTCGGATCATCGGATCGGCCGCTCGCTCAAGTCGCTGACCGCGGGGCCGTTTTCGCTGAGCATGTGCTTGGCCTCGGCGAGCGGATCCGCTCCCGGACCGAGCAAGGAACGTGCGACGTGCGCGTGGAGCAGGGCCGCCCCGGTCACCAGGTAGGCGCAGTACGGGGCCAGGCCCGCGGCGATGACGGCGGAGACGACGGAGGTGACGAGGCTGTCGGACCACATGAACAGCACGCCGCCGCCCGGGACGGCCCAGTACCAGGCCGGGGAGGTGATGCTGCCGAGCACGCTGAACCAGACGATCAGCACGGCGGCGTCGAGGATCAGCAGCGGGGGGAAGAGCGCGACCAGGTAGGCGCAGGCGCGCCAGGTGCTCGGATCGCGCCAGCGGGTCCTGAGGGCGGACATCACGCCGGGGGCCGGAACGGGCCGGTAGCGCGCCGGGACCGGGCCCACCAGCGGGCGGGCGCGCAGCCGTTCCAGATGGGCGAAGCCGCGGACCAGCCCGGCCGCCCCGACGAGCAGGGGCAGGCCGATCAGGGTGACGTTGAGGACCGTGGAGACGGCCAGGGCCGCGACGGTCAGGGCGAACATCACCGGCGCCAGCGGCAGGTAGCCGAGGAGGTAGGCGGTGGCGACCCAGGGCCTGCGGGAGAACAGCATCCGCAGCGGTCGCCGGTCGACGGGGAAGGGTAACCGGTCGGTCAGGCTCACTCGACGCTCCGCAGCAGTTCCTCGACGGCGCCCAGGCGCGCGGAGAGTTCGGCCAGCCGGTCGTTCAGCACTTCCTGCTCGACGACGGCCTGTTCGGCCAGCCGCCGGTAGCCGGCCATGGCCACGGCGTCGGCCCGGTGCCGCTGCAGGGTGAAGTACGCGACGGTACTCGCGGTGATACCGCCGATGACCGTCAGGGTGATCAGGAGGGCGATGATGCCACCGCTCATGGCGAGATCCTCTTTGTTTCGTCGTCGGCTACCGCTTGTTCGTGGACCCGGTCCTCGCGCAGGGCGGCGAGGACGGTCTCCGGGGTCAGATGCACGTCGAACGGTGCCAGACGGAATATCTTCATTGCCTTGCCGTCGGCGGACAGTTCCAGCCGCCCGATGATCAGACCGGCCTTCTCGAGCCGCTCCAGATGCATGTACAGCAGCGGTCTCGACAGTCCGAGCCGACGCGCCAGTTCGCTGACGTGCACGTCGCCCTGGGACAGCTCTTCGATGACTCGCAATCGCTGCGCGTGCCCCAGTGCGGCTAGCAGAGCCAGCAGCTCCTCGCTGGTCAGGACGCACGCTCCCTTCGCGGCCACCAACACCTGTTAGTTCAGTCTGACAGGTGTTAGGAGGCGCGGTCAACCGGGATGTACGTCAAGCCTCAGCCGCAGGTCGACCGGCGGTGCGGGGGTCCGTCCGGCGACGGTGGCCAGGGCCAGCACGACGCCGGGCACGGGTATTCGGCCGCCGCGGCACAGGCCGTCCGGGGTGCGCCGCAACCGCAGGCCGTCGCCGGCCGGCGGCCACCGCTCGGGCAGCGGCACCGGCGCCCGCAGCGCCCGCGTCGACAGCCCGGTGCCGTGCGCCTTGCCGGCCGCCTCCTTCTGCGTCCAGACCCAGAAGTAGGCGCCGGCCCGCTCGCCGGGCCGTCGGCGGCCGATCCAGTCGGCCTCGGCGGCGGTGAACCAGCGGGCCGCCAGCCGTTCGGCCGGCACCGGCCGGACCACCTCCACGTCCACCCCGAGCGGTCCGTGCGTCCCGACCGCCAGCGCCGCGTACCCCCGGCCGTGGCTGAGGCTCACCCGCACCCGCGGGCCGAACCCGCGCAGCAGCGGCCGTCCGCCGGGCTCGTGGGCCAGCCGCAGCGGCCGCGGGCTGCCGAGCTCCTCGGCGGCGGCCGACAGCACCCGGGCCCGCGCGGTGGCGGCGTCCACCCGGCCGGTCCTGACCAGGACGACGGTCACCCGGTCGGCGGGCGTGCCCGGTCCGGCGCCCGTCCGAGCGCCCAGCCCGGCGCCCGTCCGAGCGCCCTGCCCGGCGCCCGTCCGAGCGCCCTGCCCGGCGCTCATCCGAGCGCTCCGCCCGGCGGACGGCCGGAGCCGAGCAGCCGGCGGGTGGCGGCGACGTCGCACTTGCCGTTCGAGTTGAAGACGATCTCGGGCACGCAGTGCAGCTCGCCCGGCACCAGCGGGGACGGCAGCGAGGCGGCCAGGGCGGTCCGGACGGTCTCGGCGAAGGCGTCCCCGTCGACGGGCGGGGCGGCGGGCAGCAGGAACGCGGCCAGGGTGTCCACCGGGCCGCGGACCACCTCGAAGGCCACGTCGGCCACCCCGGGGACGGCCAGCACGTGGTGGCGCAGCTCGCCCAGCTCGACCCGGTGGCCGGCGATCTTCAACTGCTGGTCCCGGCGGCCGAGGTAGAGCAGCGAGCCGTCCGGCCGCAGTTCGACCAGGTCGCCGGTGCGGTAGGCCCGGCCGGGATCCCCGCCCAGCTCCCGCTCGTCGAGGAACCGCGCGTCCCGGTCGAGCCCGAGGTAGCCGGCCGCCACCGCCCGTCCGGCGACGACCAGTTCGCCGGGGGAGCCGGGGCGCACCGGGCGCAGGTCCTCGTCCACCACGTACGCGCGGGAGTTCCAGACCGGGCGGCCGATCGGCACGGTGGGCGTGTCCGGGATCGTGCTCCGGTCGAAGACGTGGGCGCAGCAGCCGACGGTGGTCTCGGTCGGGCCGTAGTGGTTCACCAGCCGGACCCCGTCCAGCCGGTCGCCCAGCGAGCGGAGCAGCTCCGGGTCCAGCCCCTCGCCGCCGAACATCAGCGTCCGGGTGGCCCTCCGGTAGTCGGGCGGTTCGGCCAGGAACTCGAAGAAGCGGGCGTGCGAGGGCGTCAGCTTGATGAAGCCGTAGGGCTCCTCGCCGGGGCCGAAGATGGTCTGCTGGTCCCAGAGCCCGGCCACCGTCACCAGCGGGCGGCCCTGGCACAGCGGCACCCAGAAGGAGGTCATCGACAGGTCGAAGCCGAGGCTGGCGAACAGCGGGCTGCCCGACCCCTCGGCGCCGACCAGCGAGCCCGCCCAGGCCGCGTAGTTGACCAGCGAGCCGTGCTCGATCAGGACGCCCTTCGGCGTGCCGGTGGAGCCGGAGGTGAAGATCACGTAGGCGATGTCCTCCGGGCGCGGCAGCTCGCGCTCCGGCGGTCCGGGCAGGTCGGCGACCTCGCTCAGGTCGATCACCGGCCGGCCCGGCAGGGCGGGCAGCGCGGCCGGGTCGGCGTGGTCGTGCAGCAGCGCGGCCGGGCCGGAGCCGGCGAGCACCGCGGCGACCCGCTCACCCGGGTGGGTGGGGTCGATCGGCACGTACGCGGCCCGCAGCGCCAGCACGGCCAGCGCGCCGCCGACCACGCCGGCGGTGCGGTCCGCCCAGAGCGCCACCCGGTCGCCGGGGCGCACCCCGGCCTCGTGCAGGGCGGCCGCGAGGACCAGCACCCGGTGCCAGAGCCGACCGTAGGTCACGGCTCCCGCGGGGGAGCGCACGGCGGTCGCGTGCGGCCGCAGCCGCGCGTGCTCGCGCACCAGGTGCAGTACCGAGTCCGCCGGGACCCGGTGCTCGTCGCCGGAGATCCGGTTCGAGCCTTCCAACGACGTGGTCAACGCGGTTCCTTCTCTGTGAGGCGGCCCGCCGCTAGCGGGCCGGTGCCGGACTTGCGTCGCTCCTGGCGACCATGTCGCCCATCGCGACCAGGATCTTGCGGTTGCCGGCGAACGGATCGCGTCCGTGGGCGACCAGCATGTTGTCGATCACGGCCACGTCGCCGCGCTCCCAGCGGAACCGCTGGGCGAGCGCGTCGTACAGGCCGAGGAGTTCGGTGACGAGGGCGTCCGGGATCGGCTCGCCGTCGCCGTAGGCGGCGCTGCGCGGGAAGGCGGTCTCGTCCTCGCCGAAGAGCGAGGCCATCACCTCCCGGACCGCCGGCTCCAGGCAGGCGGTGTGGTGCAGGAAGAGCTGGTTGAAGAAGACCGGTTCCCCGGTGGTCGGGTGCCGCACCACGGCGGGCGCCCACTGCTCGGTGCGCAGCGAGCCGTCGGGCAGCCAGGTGCAGTCGATGCCCTGGGCGGCGCAGCGGGCCTCCACCTCGCTCCGGTCGAAGGTGCCGAACATCGTCTGCCACCCGACGTCGAGCCCCTCGATGAAGTTGCGCACGTACCGGATCCCGACCCGCTCGAAGCGGTCGCGGGCCTCCGGCGGCAGCGCCGCGTAGACCGCGCGGCCGTCCACGATCGGGGTCGCGCCGCCCTGGGGGGACGGTTCGACGCAGCAGAAGAACTGCCGTCGTGGCCAGTGCGGCATGTGCGAACTCTCGTGGTGGAAGAGGATGGACTGGTTGGCGGGGTACGGGGTGGACTTGTAGACGCTGCCGGCGTTCTCCTCGTGCGGGAGGTCGCCGTACTCGCCGTACAGGGTGGCGACCAGGGCGGAGGCCACCGACTCGAAGGCGTCGGCATCGGTGATGCCGAAGCCGCGCAGCAGCAGCACGCCGTGGGCGTGCAGCAGCTGCTCGATCTCGGACCGGTGCTCGGCCAGCCAGGCGGCCGCCTCGAGCGGGCTGCCCGGGACGGGGCTCTTGCGGCGGATGGTCGGCGGGTAGGAACGCGGTTCAAAGCTCACGTCGGGCCCGAACACGGTGGAACCCCCCTTTCCTAGGGGTCGGCTGGCTTGCGAGCGTAGGTTCGGGCGTGCGGGCGGGCCAGCGGCTTAAGCCCCGCTCGAAAGTCGCAGTTGCAAGCCGAGCCGCGGGCTACCGCGCCAGGCCGTTCAGCCGGAGTATCAGGTCCTTCACTTCCGTGGCGTGGTAGCGGACCTGCTGCGGAGCCGGGTCCGAGCAGAGCAGCAGCGGGCCCTCCCGGCCGTCCTCGGGGAGGCGGCCGTGGCTGCCGCGGATCCGCAGCGGGTCGATCCGCGCGGTCGCGGCGCCGGCCTCCAGGAACAGCTCGGTCGGGTCCGTCCCCGGCCTGCCCTCCGGCTCCATGTCCCGGCCGAAGTCCGGTGCCACCGCCTCGTCCAGCCAGTAGTCGGGGCTGAACCACGCGTCGGGCTCGGCGATCGCCAGCAGCTCGCCGCCGTTGGGGTGGTCCAGGCCGAAGTCCGCCTGCTGCGAGCGGTCCAGGACCTCGTCCACGCCGGCCACCTCGCCGAGCACCCGGCGGGCGCGCTCCAGGTCGGCCGGGTCGGCCACGTAGACGTGCGCGGCCTGCCGGTCGGTGACCGCGAACGCCCGGGAGGTCCACGGCCGCAGGTACTCCTTGCCGGCCGCGAGCCCCACCGAGACCAGCCCGGCCCGGCGCAGCTCCCGGTTGAGGGGCACCGGGCGGCACACCGGCAGCACCGCGTGCCCGCTCAGCACCAGCACCGTGGTGCCGCGGTCGGCCAGTTCGCCGAGCAGCGGGGCGAGCGCGGCGTCGACCTCGGCCGCCGCCTTCTCGGCCTGCGGGCCGACCGGGCCGCTGCGCTGCAACTCGTGGTCGAGGTAAGGGATCTGGACCCAGAGCAGGTCCGGCCGGCCGCGCGTCACGACGTGCCGGGCGGCGCCGGCGATCCAGTGCGTCTCCTCCAGGCCCGCCGTGCCGCCGCCGCAGCGCACCAGCGGGGGAGCGCCGAGCTCGGCGGCGAGCTCGTCCCGCAGCCCGGCCGGTACGGTGTCGCAGCAGGCGGTCAGCCGGCCGTCGTGGCGGTGCCGGTGGCTGGGGGCCACCAACAGGTCCACCTCGGCGCCGGCGCTCCAGTCGCAGTGCACGCTGGCCGCGGTGTGCCGGGGGTCGGCGGCCCGGGCGGCCTGCCAGACCGTCTCGCCGGACACCAGCCCGGCGAACTCGCCCCGTGCCATCACCCGGCCCTGGTCCCTGAGGTACCAGCCGCTGCCGACCGCACCGTGGTCGCGCGGCAGCAGACCGGTGGCGAAGGTCGCCTGGGCGGTCGCCGCGACGGCGGGCAGCACGGTGTCGAGCGGGGCGGCGAACCCCTGCTCGCCGACCGCCCGCAGATGCGGCATCAGCCGCAACAGACCCGGGGTGAGGCCGGCCGTGCTCAGCACCGCCACCGGGCGGCGGGTCGGCTCGGACATGCTTGACTCCTCTCGCACCCCGGGGCGCGGTCCTTCTCGCGCCGATTGTGTGGGGTGTCGCTATCAGGGATCTATATTTCGGCCGGGCCGGGTACGGCCGCCGGGTCGGGTGCCGGCGGTCAGCCGGCGACGGCCACGATCGGCTCGGGTCGGGCCACCCGCGCCGGACCTCCGGCGAGGGAGGCCGCGAGGAGCTGGACCAGGGCCTCGTAGCGGTAGAGCGGGTTTCCTCCGCTGTCGACGCCGACCGCCTCCAGCAGGGCCGCGTCCACCAGTTCCTCCAGGACCTGCTCGGCCTCCCAGGAGGAGAGGCCGAGCAGCGGTGCGGCCTGCTGGGCGCGGAAGGCGCGGTCCCGCTGCGGGGCGAGGGCGGCGAACGCCTCCCGCCCGGCGGCGGAGAGGTCCCGCAGCGAGGGCAGCAGCTCCCGCCGCAGGTCCAGGCCGAGGCGGCGCAACTCGCCCAGCCGGGTGGCCGGTTCGGCCAGTCGTTCGGCGAGCTCGGAGAACCCGGCGCGCGGTCGGGCCGCCAGGTGCTCGCCGACGCCGCGCAGGGCGAGCGGCACCGCGTCGCAGTACTCCACCAGCGCGTCGACCGCGCGCGGCTCCTCGGCCGCCCGCCCGGCCCCGCCGGCCGAGGCGAGCAGCCGGGCCGCCTCCGCCCGGGTCAGCGGGCCCAGCGGCACGGTGTCCGCGCTGTCCAGCCCGGCGGGCCGGCTGCGGTGGGTGACCAGGACCGCGGCCAGCGGGCTGCGCGGCAGCAGCGGTTCGAGTCGCTGGTCGCGGGCCGCCCGGTCCAGCACGACCAGCAGCCGCCGGCCGACGGTCCGGGCGCGGTAGCGGTGCACCAGCTCCTCCAGCTCCGGCGCCCCGCCGAGGCCGGCCGGGCGGGGGAGCCGGTCGCCGAGCGCCCACAGCAGGTCGGTGAGCACCTCGGCCGGCGGCTTCGGGGTGCGGTCGGGCCGGCTCAGCTCGACGAAGACCTGCCCGTCGGGGAAGTGCTCGGCGCCGGCGTGCGCGGCCTGGACGGCCAGGGCCGTCTTGCCCGCGCCGGCCGGCCCGGTGATCACCACGCAGCGCGGACGGTCCCCCCTCCCCTCCGGCCGGTGCGTCAACAGCCGCTGGATCAGGCTGAGTTCGCACGGGCGCCCGGTGAAGTCGGCGAGCGGCGCCGGCATCGTGGTGCCGCGCGCGCCGGCCGGCCGCACCGTACGGTGCCGGGTGGCGGCCGGCCGGACCGGGCGGGTCCGCCGGCCCACGGGCGCCGGGGGAAGCGCCAGCTCGCCGTTGATCAGCGACTGGTAGGTGGCGCGCAGCCGCTCGCCCGGGTCCACGCCGAGCTGCTCGGAGAGCGCGGCCCGGCCCTCGTGGAACACCCGTACCGCGTCGGCCTGCCGACCGCAGCGGTACAGCGCGGTGATCAGCTGCGCCCGCAGCCCTTCGCGGAGCGGGAACTGCTGGGACAGCCAGGTCAGTTCGGTGGTGACCTGCTGATGCCTGCCGAGCGCCAGATCGGCTTCGATCCGGTTCTCCCAGGTGATCATGCGTGCCTCCTCGAGCTGTGGCAGCTCGGTCTCCTGCATGAACGGTGTGACATTGGCCAGTGCCGAGCCCTGCCACAGGCCCAGGGCGTCACCCAGCAGGGCACTCGCCTGGTCGAAGCGCCGCTCCTGGAGCGCCGCCCGGCCCTGTTGTTCGAGCCGTTCAAAACTGTCGATGTCGAGCGTTCCGGCACCCAGCCGGATCTCGTACCCCGGCTGTCGCCGAACGATACTGACTTCCGCGCCGAGCTGGCGACGCAGTCGTGAGACGTAGGTGTAGATCTGCGCGTTCGCGGTGACCGGCGGGGTCCAGCCCCACAGCAGTCCGCTGAGCCGGCGGTCCGGCACGATCCGGCCCCTGGCCAGCAGCAGGGCCGCGAGCACCGTGTGGATCTTCGAACCCGCGAGGGCCACCGAGGTGGTCCCCCGTCTCGCCTCGACCGGACCGAGAACACGAAATTCCATTAGTAGCCCCGTTGTTCTTGATGCCGCTGAACTCGATGGTGATGCGAGGAACACGCTACGGACCAGGCCTTTCGGCGGGTTATCGTCCCGATTTCGGGTCCGGCGAAATCGCTTCGATAGCCCGCTGACAGGACGGAAACCTAGATTTCCGGTGTGGCACCGACCGACCTGCTTCGCACCGACACCGAGGAGAGCACGATGCGTTCCACCCGTACCTCCGCCGTCAGCCTGTTCGCCGCCGCCGTCGCTCTCGTGGCGGGTCTCCTGCTCGCCCTCGGCGGCCCGGCCCACTCGGCCCCGCGGACGCTCTCCGACGCCGTGGTCACCACCCCCGTCACCGTTCCCACCCCCACCCCCACGGCGACCGCCGAGGAGCCGTGGAACTGACGCATCGAACGGAAAGGCGGCGGGTGGGACCGGAGCTCCGGTCCCACC
>NZ_BNBY01000030.1:0-91669 GCF_014656195.1 Kitasatospora xanthocidica
CAAGGACGAGGGCGAGGGCGGCAAGGCGCTCGCGGGCTTCCTCGCCGACCAGAAGTTCATCTAACCCCACCCGTTCGCGCATCCAACGATCGATCAGGAGCAACGAATCATGGCTGAGATCCTGGTTCTGGTGGACCACGCCGACGGTGTGGTCCGCAAGCCGGCCCTGGAGCTGCTGACCCTGGCCCGCCGTATCGGCGAGCCGTCCGCCGTCGTCCTGGGCGCCGGTGCCGCGGCCGGCGACATCGCCGCCAAGGCCGCCGAGTTCGGCGCCGCGAAGGTGTACGTCGCCGACGGCGCCGAGTTCGCCGACCAGCTGGTCGTCCCCAAGGTGGACGCCCTGGCCCAGATCGCCAAGGCCAACGACGTGGCCGCCGTCCTGGTGACCTCCTCCGGCGAGGGCAAGGAGGTCGCCGCCCGCGTCGCGCTGCGGATCGGCTCCGGCATCATCACCGACGCCGTCGACCTGGAGGTCGGCGACGGCGGTCCGGTCGCCACCCAGTCGGTGTTCGCCGCCTCGTTCCAGGTGAAGTCCACGGTCACCAAGGGCGCGCCGGTCATCACCGTCAAGCCGAACGCCGTCGCCCCGGAGGCCGCTCCGGCCGCCGGCGCGGTGGAGTCCGTGTCGGTGGAGTTCACCGGCAACGCCGCCAAGGTCACCGCGCGCACCCCGCGGGTGTCCACCGGCCGCCCGGAGCTGACCGAGGCCGCGATCGTGGTCTCCGGCGGCCGTGGTGTCGGTGCCGCCGAGGGCTTCGGCGTGGTCGAGGAGCTCGCGGACGCGCTCGGCGCGGCCGTCGGCGCCTCCCGTGCCGCCGTCGACGCCGGCTGGTACCCGCACAGCAACCAGGTCGGCCAGACCGGCAAGCAGGTCTCCCCGCAGCTGTACATCGCGGCGGGCATCTCGGGCGCCATCCAGCACCGGGCCGGCATGCAGACCTCGAAGACCATCGTGGCCGTCAACAAGGACCCCGAGGCCCCGATCTTCGAGCTGGTCGACTACGGAGTGGTCGGCGACCTCTTCCAGGTGCTGCCGCAGCTCACCGCCGAGGTGACGGCCCGCAAGGGCTGATCCCGCGGGAAGGGTTTCGGAGGGCGTGGCGCCGGGTGCTCGGTGCCACGCCCTCCGTCGTGCCCGGCGGGCGGTGGTGGCGGGCGGTGCGCGGTGCGTGGAGAGGCGGCCCGTAGAGTCGGCGCGAGTGGGTGACGTACGGGCATGAGGCGGACTCATGGCGAGGGGTATGAGACAAGCTCATGCCCGGGGACATGAGGCGGACTCATGGCGCGCCCATGAGTCGAGCTCATGACCCGGACGGGTGACGCGCGGGGCACGACCCGGGCACATGAGCCGAGCTCATGAGCCGGGCGCATGACCTGAACGTGTGACGCGAGGGGCGTGACGCGATGGCGTGGGACGAGGACGAGGACGGTGGCATGGCACTGCTGACGGCACTTCAGGGCGGTTTCGGCGACGCGGCGGACGCGCTGCGGGTCGACGGCCGGGCGCTCTCCCGGGAGGAGCTGCTCGGCGCGGCGACCGCCGTCGCGGACCGGGTGGCCGGGGCCCCCGCGCTGGCGGTGCTCGCCCGGCCCACCGTCGAGACCGTCATCGCCGTGGTCGGCGGTCTGCTGGCCGGTGTCCCGGTGGTGCCGCTGCCGCCGGACTCGGGGCCCAAGGAGCGCGAGCACATCCTGCGGGACTCGGGCGCGGCCCTGCTCGCGCACGCCGTCGGGGAGGCGTTGCCGGAGGGAGGCCGGGTGGAGGGCCTGCCGGTCGACCCCCAGCAGCGCTCCGCCACCACCCACGCCGAGCCGGCCGCGGAGTCGACCGGCTTCGTGCTCTATACCTCGGGCACCACCGGCGCGCCGAAGGGCGCGGTGATCCGGCGCGCGGCGATCGCCGCCGACCTGGACGCCCTGGCCGCGGCCTGGCAGTGGACCGCCGAGGACACCCTCGCCCACGGTCTGCCGCTGTTCCACGTGCACGGGCTGCTGCTCGGCGTGCTCGGCGCCCTGCGCACCGGCAGCCGGCTGGTGCACACCGGGCGCCCCACCCCGGCGGGGTACGCGGAGGCCGGCGGCAGTCTGTACTTCGGTGTGCCCACCGTCTGGTCCCGGCTGGCGGCGGACCCGGAGGCGGCCGCCCGGCTGGCCCCGGCCCGGCTGCTGGTCTCCGGCAGCGCGCCGCTGCCCGTACCGGTGTTCGAGAAGCTGGCCGCGCTCACCGGGCACGCCCCGATCGAGCGGTACGGGATGACCGAGTCGCTGATCACCGTCAGCACCCGGGCGGACGGCGAGCGGCGGCCCGGCAGCGTCGGCCTGCCGCTGGAGGGGGTGCGCACCCGGCTGGTCGGCGAGGACGGCGCGCCGGTGGCGTACGACGGGGAGACCGTCGGTGAGCTGCAGGTTTCCGGTCCGACGCTGTTCAGCGGCTACCTCAACCGGCCGGACGCCGACGCCGAGGCGTGGACGGCGGACGGCTGGTTCCGGACCGGTGACGTCGCGGTGATCGGGGCGGACGGCTTCCACCGGATCGTCGGCCGGGCCTCGGTGGACCTGATCAAGAGCGGCGGCTACCGGATCGGCGCGGGCGAGGTGGAGGCCGCGCTGCGCGATCACCCGTCGGTCGCCGACGCGGCGGTGGTCGGCGTGCCGGACGAGGACCTCGGCCAGGCGATCGTCGCGTACGTCATCCCGGACGGTGCCGTGACGGGGGACCAGCTGACGGCCTTTGTGGCGGAGCGGCTCTCGGTGCACAAGCGGCCGCGCCGGGTCGTGCTGGTACCCGAACTGCCAAGGAACGCACTGGGGAAGGTGCTGAAGA
This sequence comes from Kitasatospora xanthocidica, assembly GCF_014656195.1. Classification (GTDB taxonomy): domain Bacteria; phylum Actinomycetota; class Actinomycetes; order Streptomycetales; family Streptomycetaceae; genus Kitasatospora; species Kitasatospora xanthocidica. The sequence goes on from NZ_BNBY01000030.1 coordinate 2,825, forward strand.
AGCAGCTGCTGGCGGAGGCCGGCGGCCGGTGATGAGGGGGCGTCGGACGCCCTCCCGGTGACGGGTGTTCACCCTGATGCGCCGTCGGTGCTCACCGCCCGTGACCCATCCATTGGCGCACTCCACTGCGCGCCGTGAGCGGACGCGTGCCTAACGTGACACGCAGGCAGGACTGATCTGCCGAGCCGTGCGAACCGGTCCTTCCGGACGTACGGCGGGTTCGAAGCAGTTCCGCGGCCGCCGTCCGGCGGCAGTTCGCAGCGGTCGACACCGATCCGCCGCGATCCGCAACGTCGCAGCAGTGAAGGAAGTCAGCAGGATGACCACCGTCAACACCGGCGCGCCGGATGCCGCCGACGAACCGACCGCGCAGCAGACCGCTGCCACCGCCCGCTCCTCCCGTCCGTCCCGGGCCGCCCGGATCCGTCGGGGGATAGGCATGGTGGCCGTGATCGCGACCGGAGCGGGCGTGCTCGGCCTCGGCACCGGCGTGAGCCCCGCGGTCGCCGAGACCGCGCCGGCGCACGCCGGGTGGGACGGCTCGCGGTACTGGTTCAAGAACAGCCAGGGGCAGTGGCGCTGGACCTCGCACTACAGCGTGTACGTGGCGCGGACCGGGGGCGGCTCCTCGACCAAGTCCTCCTCGACCACCACGTCGAGCGGCGGGATCAAGCAGGGCTGGGACGGCTCGCGCTACTGGTTCCGCAACAGCAAGGGCGAGTGGCGCTGGACCACCCACTACGACATCTACCTGGCGCGGACCGGGGGCGGTTCCTCGTCCTCGTCCTCCTCCGGCTCGTCCTCCTCCGGCGGCTCGGTCGCCGTGGACCCGGACGTCGAGACCGCCGTGCAGTACGCGCTGGCCCAGCTGGGCAAGCCGTTCATGACGGCGGGCAACGGGCCGGACGGGTACGACTGCTCGGGCCTGGTGCAGCAGTCGTTCAAGCGCGGCGGCATCAGCCTGCCGCGGGTCGCCAACGACCAGTACGCCGCCACCACGCCGATCACGGCGAGCCAGCTGCGCCGCGGTGACCTGCTCTTCTGGTCGCCGGACGGGACCGCGCGGGGCATCCAGCACGTGGCGATCTACCTCGGCAACAACCAGTACGTCGAGGCCGCGCGGCCCGGGACCGACATCCGGATCTCGGGGATCAGCAGCGGCTACTACCCGGCGTACATGGGGCGGCCGTAGCGCGTCCGCGGGTCCGTGGATCCGCACGTCGGGGGCGTCCGGTCGGGTCGGCGCCCCCGACGCGTGCTGTGCGTGCCGTGCATGCTGTGCGTGCCGTGCGTGCTGTTCGGGCTTTTCGGGCTGTTCGAGCGACGGCCGGTCAGAGGTCCGTCGGGCGGGGGAGCGCGCCGCGGGCGCCGGGGGCGGTGACGGCGAAGGCCCCGGCGGCGACGGCGGTGGCGGCCGCGGCGGGGAGCTCGGCGCCGCGCGCGAGTTCGGCGGCGAGGGCGCCGCGGAAGACGTCGCCCGCTCCGGCGGTGTCGACCACCCGGACGGCGGGCGCGGGGAGGCGGTGCGACCGGCCGTCGGCGGCGACCAGCGCGCCCTCGCCGCCGAGGGTGATCACCACGCCCTCGGCCCGGTCCGCGAGGGCCAGGGCGGCCGCGGTGACGTCGGCGACCCCGGTGAGCCGATGGGCCTCGGCGGCGTTGGCGACGACCAGCGGGCGGCGCCCGGTCGGTCCGGGGCCGGGCAGGGCTCCGGCGGGGGCGGTGTCGTGCAGCCAGCGGGTGCCGCCGGACGGTCCCTGGGCGGGCAGGGCGGCGGCGGTCGCCCGGATGCACTCGGCGGGGACCTCGTTGCTGGTGAGGACCACGTCGACGGGGAGCAGGTGGAGTCGGGCGAGGGCGGCGGTGACCTCCTCGGGGGTCAGATACGCGTTGGCGCCGGGGACGACGACGACGATGTTCTCGCCGGCCGGGTCGACCAGGACGATCGTCTGACCGGTGGGCGCGTCGGGGTGCGTGTGCACGGCGCCCGTCTCGACCTCCGCGCCGCGCAGGTCCGCGAGCGCCGCCTCGCCCTCGGCGTCGCGCCCGATCTTGGCGACCAGGTGGGTGGCCGCGCCCATCTGGCCCGCCGCCACCGCCTGGTTGGCGCCCTTGCCGCCGAACCCCTGGGCGGCGGCGTCGGCGAGGACGGTCCCGCCGGGGGACGGGAGCGCGGGACACCGGAGGATCCGGTCGGTGGTGACCGATCCGATGACGACGACCCGGCCGACGGGCAGCAGCTTCATCGTCCCTCTGTACGCGCCGGGGTCCGGGCGGCGCAAGCGGGTGGGCAACCGGCGGGCCGTGGAATGCGTGTCAGTGAGAGCGTGGACCGGGTGTCAGTGCGGGGGCGTGAGCGGCGCGCGGGTGGGCGTGCGCGGGAAGTCGGCCCACCCGACATCCTGTGCGGGGGCAATGGTGGAGGGGTGCAATTTTGATGTAGACCGGTCTGCATATTTCTGTACGCGGGCGCCTGGCCTGGGCACATGCCGCTGTCACGGGGCAGACCGGGACGCGCGGGCGGGTGCGTCGGGGAGGCATGGGGAGCCGCTCGGCGCGGGTACCACCACGGGTGGCGCTGGTTCAGCCGACGGGGGCGCTGCCCGGTGTGAACGGCATCGGGGGAAGTCGAGGGGCAGGGGACGTTGTGATCGTCTGGGTCAATGGCACATTCGGGGCGGGCAAGACGAGTGCCTGCCGCGAGCTGGTGGAACTGCTGCCCGGGAGCGTGCTCTTCGATCCCGAGCAGGTGGGCTTCGGTCTGCGCCGGATGCTCCCGGCCGACCGGCTGGCGGCGGTGTCAGACTTCCAGGACCTGGCGGCCTGGCGCCGGCTCGTCCCGGAGACGGCCGCCGCGCTGCTCAACGAGGTCGAGGGCCCGCTGGTGGTCCCGATGACGCTGCTCAGAGAGGACTACCGGGACGAGATCTTCGGTGACCTCGCCTCACACGGGGTCACGGTGCACCACTTCGTGCTGGACCCCGAAGAAACGATCCTGCGTGAGCGCATAACCCACCGCGAGGAGTGCCCGGGCGATCCGGAGGCCAGCGAACGGGTCCGTACCTGGTGCTTCGAGCACCTGCCCCGCTACCGCGCAGCCCGCCGCTGGCTGGTCGGGGACGCCCGCATGATCGACACCAGCGACCTCACGCCCCGGGAGACCGCCCTGCGGATCGCCGAGCTGGTCCGGGTCGGCGCGGCCCGCTGCCCGATCGTCCAGAGCCCCGACCCGACCGGGGACACCGTCGCCTCCGCCGTCCTGTTCTTCGACGAGCAGGACCGCGTCCTGCTCGTCGACCCCGTCTACAAACCCGACTGGGACTTCCCCGGCGGCGTGGTCGAGCGCGGCGAGGCCCCCACCGACGCCGCGCTGCGCGAGACCGCCGAGGAGCTGGGCCTGCGCCTCGACCCGGCCGGGCTGCGCCTGCTCGCCGTCGACTGGGAGCCGCGCACCGGCCCGCGCCGCGGCGGTCTGCGGCTGATGTACGACGGCGGCCTGCTGGACGCGGCCGGCCGCCAGAACGTCCTGCTGCAGCCCGAGGAGTTGCGCAGCTGGCGCTTCGTCACCCTGGACGAGGCCGCCGATCTGCTGCCCCCGAGCCGGTACCGGCGGCTCGCGGCCGCGTTGGAGGCCCGGCGGATCGGGGAGCTGCGGTACCTGGAGGCGGGGTGCCGGGTGGCCGTCGGGCTGGCGAGCACGGCGGACGCGGCGTAGCTGTTCCGGCGGGGTGGCCTGGCTCAGCCCGGTTCGGCCTCGGTCGGCTCAGCGCGGCTCGGTTGGATCGGGCTCGGCCGGGGCCGGACGAGCTCACAGGGGTGGCGGGCGGCGGTACGGGAGGATGGGGTCATGCCGTTCACGCTGAGCCACCCCGCCGCCGTCCTCCCGCTGCTGCGCCGTGCCGGGGAGCGCGGGCCCCTGGTGGCGTCGGCGCTGGTCGCCGGGTCGATGGCGCCCGACCTGCCGTTCTTCGCCGAGTCCCTGCTGCCGGGGGTGTACGGCCACGGCGGGCTGACGCACCGCTGGTGGGCGGTGCCGACGCTGGACGTGGCGCTCGCCGGCGCGCTGGTGGCCGGCTGGCACGGAATGCTGCGGGGGCCGCTGGTGGCGCTGCTGCCCGAGCGGTGGGCGGGCGGCGCCGAGGCGCTGACGGTCCGGCGGGCCGGGGGCGGTACGGGCGCGAGTACGGGTACGGGCGTCGGCGCGGGCGCGGGTACGGCCGAGGGTGTGGCGTGGTTCGCGGCCTCGGCGGCGATCGGCGCGGCCACCCACGTCGGCTGGGACGCGTTCACGCACGGAGGTCGGCTCGGTGTCCGGCTGCTGCCCGTGCTGGACCGCTCGGTGGCCGGAGTCCCGCTGTACGAGGCGCTGCAGTACGGCAGTTCGGCCCTCGCACTGGCGGCGATGGGCGGTTGGGCGTCGCGCGCGGTGGGGGCGGTCGAGCCGGTGCGGCCGGCCGTCCGGCTCGCCCCCCGGACGCGGCGGGCGGCCGTCGTGGTGCTGGGCGCGGCGACGGCCGCCGGGGTGCTGCACCGGCTCAGTCCGCTGAAGCGGAACCTGGTGCCGGAGGTGTGCTTCGGCGCCGGGGCCGGGCTCGCGGTGGGCGCCGTCGGGTACGCGGCCGTGGTGGCGGCCGCCCGCCGGTGGCGCGGCGGACGGCCGGGACCGGGGGCCGGGAGCGGTGGCCCCCGGCCCGGGGCCGGTCAGGCCGGCGTCCGTCAGACGGAGCGCAGCTCGGCGTAGCGGCGGAGGAACAGCGCCTCGGAGAGGGCCATCAGCTCCAGCTCCCGCGGGTCGACGCTCTCGTTGACCGCGTGGATCTGGGTGGTCGGCTCCTCGACACCGATCAGCACGATCTCGGCCTGCGGGTAGAGCGAGCGCAGCGTGTTGCAGAGCGGGATCGACCCGCCCTCGCCGGACGCGACCATCTCGGTGCCGAAGGCCTCCGCCATGGCCGCGCCCATCGCCTCGTACGCGGGGCCGGTGGTGTCGGCGCGGAACGCGGAACCGCAGCCCTGGCGCTCGACGGTGAGCTTGGCACCGAGCGGGACCCGCGCCTCCAGGTGGGCGATCAGCGCGTCCTGGGCGGCGGCGGAGTCCATGCCCGGCGGGACGCGCAGGCTGATCAGCGCCTTGGCGGCGGCCTGGACGGAGGAGGTGGCGCCGATCACCGGCGGGGCGTCGATGCCGAGGACGGTCACCGACGGGCGGGCCCAGAGGCGGTCGGCGATGGTGCCGGTGCCGGTCAGCGCGACGCCGTCGAGCACCTTCGCGTCGGCGCGGAACTGCTCCTCCGGGTACTGCACGCCCTCCCAGGTCTGGTCGGCGCTCAGCCTGGCGACCGTGACGTCGCCGTTCTCGTCGTGCAGCGAGGCCAGCATCCGGACCAGGGACTGCAGCGCGTCCGGGGCGGCGCCGCCGAACGCGCCGGAGTGCAGGTTCCCGGCCAGGGTGGTGACCGAGGCCTCGACCACCGTCATGCCGCGCAGCGAGGCGGTCACCGTGGGCAGGCCGGGGGCGAAGTTGCCGGTGTCGCCGATGATGATCGCGTCGGCGGTGAGCAGCTCGGGGTGCGCCTCGGCGTACCGCTCCAGGCCGCCGGTGCCCTGCTCCTCCGAGCCCTCCACGATGATCTTCAGGCCGACCGGGTAGGCGTCCCCGTACACCTGGCGCAGCGCCCGCAGGGCGGTCAGGTGCATCAGGATGTTGCCCTTGCAGTCCGCGGCGCCGCGCCCGTACCAGCGGCCGTCACGCTCGGTCAGCTCGAAGGCGGGGCTGGACCAGCCGGCCTCGTCGAGCGGGGGCTGGACGTCGTAGTGCGAGTAGAGCAGGACGGTCGGCGCGCCCGCCGGGCCGGGCAGCTCGGCGTAGACGGACTGGGTGCCGTCCGGGGTGTCGAGCAGCTGGACGTTGGTCAGGCCCTCGGCGGCGAACGCGTCGGCGACCCAGCGCGCGGCCTTCTCGCACTCCTCGACCGGGAACTGGCGCGGGTCGGCGACCGACGGGAAGGCGACCAGCTCGGCGAGGTCGGTGCGGGCACGGTCCATCAGGGACCGGACGGCGTCGGCCAGGGGCTGTGACATCGGGGCTCCGAGGGGGTGGGGCCGCCCGTGGGGTGCCGCGGGCGGACGGAGTCGGTTGGGGTACCGCCGATCATAGGCGGGAGCGGAACCGGGAGCTCCGAGGGCCGGGCGCTCCGAGCCGGCCGGGCGGGCCGGGGGCCGGGGTCGGGCCGGGTGGCGCCGGGGGCAGGCGCGCGGTGTTCGGGTGGGCGCCGGATGTTCAGGGCGCGCGGCGTCGGGTGGTGCGGCGTCCGGTGGGGCGGGCGGACGCATAGGATTGCTCGACGTGAATGACTCCGGAAGCTCCGATTCCCGCAGCCCGCTCGACAGCCCGCTCGACGGGACGGCCTCGCCGCTCGACGACGCGGCCTCGCCGCCGGACGGCGTCTGGGACGTCGTGGTGGTCGGCGCCGGACCGGCCGGCTCCTCGGCCGCTCACGCCGCCGCCGTCCAGGGCCGCCGGGTGCTGCTGCTCGACAAGGCCGAGCACCCCCGCTACAAGACCTGCGGCGGCGGCATCATCGGCCCGTCCCGGGACAGCCTGCCGCCGGACTTCCGGCTGCCGCTGCAGGACCGGGTGCACGCCGTCACCTTCGCGTACGACGGGCGGTACACCCGTACGAGGCGTTCTCAGCGGATGCTGTTCGGCCTGGTCAACCGGGACGAGTTCGACCTGCGCCTGGTGCAGGCGGCCAAGGCGGCCGGGGCGGTGCTGGTCACCGGAGTGACCGTCACCGGCGTCGAGCAGCGCGGCGGCGAGCACCGGACCGCGCTGGTGACGGCCGCCGACGGGCGCACCTTCGAGGCCCGCGCGGTGGTCGGCGCGGACGGCAGCGCGAGCCGGATCGCCCGGCACGTCGGCGTCACCTTCGACCAGATCGACCTCGGGCTGGAGGCGGAGATCCCGGTGCCGCCGCAGGTCGCGGCCGACTGGGCCGGCCGGATCCACCTCGACTGGGGCCCGCTGCCCGGCAGTTACGGCTGGGTGTTCCCGAAGACCGAGACCAGCAGCCTGACCGTCGGCGTCATCTCGGCGCGCGGCGACGGCGAGCGGACCAAGCAGTACCTCGCCGACTACATCCGGCGGCTGGGCCTGTCCGGCTTCACCCCCAGCGTCGAGTCCGGACACCTGACCCGCTGCCGGGCCGAGGACTCGCCGCTCTCCCGCGGCCGGGTGCTGGTCGCCGGCGACGCGGCCGGACTGCTGGAGCCGTGGACCCGCGAGGGCATCTCGTACGCGCTGCGCTCGGGCCGGCTGGCCGGTGAGTGGGCGGTGCAGGTCGCCGAGGCGGGCAACGCGGCGGCGGTGCGACGCGAGGCGCTGAACTACGCGTTCGCGGTGAAGGCCGGGCTGGGCGTGGAGATGCGCGCGGGCAAGCAGCTGCTGAACGCCTTCGAGCGGCGGCCGTACCTGTTCCACGCCGCGGTCTGCCTGGTGCCGGCCGCCTGGCGGGCCTTCGCGCGGAACACCCAGGGGCACACCACCTTCTCCCAGGTGCTGCGGCAGAACCGGGCGGCGCGGAAGCTGACGTCGATGGCGGCGCGGTAGGGCGGTCGTACCCGCGCGGGGCCGGTGACCCTCCGGTTCGGGAGGGCCGCCGGCCCCGCGCGCTTCCGCAACCAGACGGCGGGAGCGGCTACTTGAGGCCGGTGTCGAGCGCGGACATGAGCGTGCCGGACGGGGTGTCGCCGGACATCTCCCAGATCATGCCGCCGAGCAGGTTCTTCGACTTGAGGTAGGCCGTCTTCTGGGCGATCGACCAGGCGTCGTCGAAGGTCCACCACTGCCCGCCGGCCCCCGTGTAGCCGTACGTCGCAACGGACTTGGGGTCGTGGTAGACGGTGAGGCCGGGGACGCCGGTGATCAGGTTCTGGTACCCGCGGGTGCCGGCCTCCTCGGCGAACTGGCCCGGCGCGGCACCGGTCGCGGACTGCCAGACGCCCTTCGCGCCGCCGTCCGCCACGCCCTGCCAGCCGCGCCCGTAGAACGGGAAGCCGATGGTCAGCTTGCGCGGGTTGACCCCGGCGCCGAGGTAGGCCTGGACGGCCGCGTCCACGCTGAAGTGGAAGCCGTACGGGTCGTTCGGGTCCTGGTACAGGTTGCCGGCGTGGCCGGTGCGGTTCGGTTCCCAGGAGTTGTCGCTGCCCGAACCGTGGAAGTCGTAGCCCTGGACGTTGGCGATGTCCAGCGAGCCGAAGATCCTGCCCACGTCCCAGCCGGCGGCGACCTTCGCCGGATCGGCCGGGGTGAAGGCGGTGAGCAGCTTGTGCGAGCCGCCCAACGCGTCGAGCTGCTTGCGGAATTCGGTCAGCAGCAGGGTCAGGTTGTCCTTGTCGCCGGCGCTCCAGTGGTTGCCGGCGTGACCGTCGGCGGAGCCGGGCCACTCCCAGTCGAGGTCGATGCCGTCGAAGATCCCGGCGGCCACGCCGTCGCCGCCGGCGCCGTTGTAGACCGGCAGGTTGCCCTTGATCCAGGTGTCCACGCAGGACTTGACGAACTTCCGGCGGGAGGCGTCGGTGGCGGCGACGTCGGAGAAGTACTTGGAGTACGTCCAGCCGCCGAGTGAGACGACCACCTTCAGGTTCGGGTGCTTGGCCTTGAGCTTCTTCAACTGGTTGAGGTTGCCGCGGAGTTTGCCCCAGCCGTCGTCGGCCACGCCGTCCACCGACTGGTCGGCGCTCATCGGGCGGGCGTAGTCGGCGTCGGCGTCACCGGCTCCGGTGCCCTGGTCCGGGTCCTGCGGGTTGGCGGTGGTGCCCTTGGTGACGCCCGCGAGGCAGGTCAGGTTGACCGGATCGATGTTCTCGAAGGCGTAGTTGACGATGTCGAGCTTGGCGGCGCTGCCCGAGGTCTCCAGGTTCTTGACGAAGTACTGGCGGCCGTAGATGCCCCACTGGACGAAGTACCCGACCCGGGCGTACTTCCCGGCGCCGACCAGGTCCGAGGTGGTCACGGTGAGCGGCGCCGAGGCGGGCGAGGCGTTGTCGGCGGCGTCGCGGGCCTTCACGGTGAACGTGTAGGCGGTGGACGGCGAGAGGCTGCCGACGGTCGCGGCCAGGGCCTTGCCGGTGACCGTCGTCACCAGGGCACCGCCCTGGTAGACGTCGTACGCGGCGACCCGGACGTTGTCGGTCGCGGCGTTCCAGGCGAGCGAGACGTCCGTCGAACCGACCGCGGTGGTACGGAGGTTGGCCGGCGCGGTGGGCGGGACGGTGTCCGTGGCCGGGTCGAAGGTGGCGGCGGTGACGGGCGCGCTGAGCGGACCGGTGTTGCCACGGCTGTCCCTGGCCCGGACGGTCAGGGTGTACGAGGTGGCCGGGGTGAGGCCGGTGACCAGGGCGCTGGTGGCCGGGCCGGACGCGAGGACGGTGCCGCCGCTGCCGCCGTTGCCGCCGTCCAGGACGTCGTAGGAGGTGACCGGGAAGTCGCCGCCGGTGGCGGCCGGCCAGCTCAGGGCGAGGGTGTGCGCGGTGGACTCGGTGACCGTCGGGGCGCCCGGCGCGGACGGCGGGACGTCGGGGGTGCCGTCGCACTTGTCGCCGTTGATCCGGCAGTTGAGCGGGGTGGCGGCCGGGCCGCTGCCGACGAACCAGAAGCTGTACGGCTCGGTGGTGCCATGGGCGTTGACGGTGGAGTTGTAGAACGCGGCGACCACGCTGACGTGCCGGCCGCTGATGGTGGCGGTGCCGTTGTAGCTGTTTCCGATGGTGACGCCGGCCGGGAGGTCGAACTCCAGGGTCCAGCCGGAGACTGCGGCCGCGGTGTCGTTGTGGACGATGTAGGTGCCTTGCCACCAGGAGCCGTTGTCGGCGGTGGTGAAGGCGGCGGTGAGCTTCCCGGCGGCGTTCGCCGGGGTGGCCAGCGCGGTGAGCGCGGCGAGAGGGAGGAGCAGGACGCTGAGCAGTGCGAGCAGTCTGCTGCGCATGCGTGGGCGTCCGGCCCGGGATCGAGCGGACATGGTTCTCCCTGTGGCTGTGGGGGTGGAACAGGGGGACGTAGAACCGGGGTTGATCCGTGCACGACCGGTGCCCGCGCCGTGGGGGGCGGGGGCATGGGCACTGTAGGAGGACTGGACCAATGCGTCAACAGGTCTGTACCACTGGAGAGTTGGGCGGGTCGGGTGTTCGGTCGGCCCGCCCGCTATCCGTTCGCGCCCGTCAGCTCGTCCCCGAGCGGGCTGCGCAGGTACAGCACCGAGCGGCCGTGCCGGGCCCGGGTGACCAGGCCGGTGGCGGCGAGGACGGACAGGTGCTGGCTGACCGCGCCCGGGGTGACGCCCAGCCGGTAGGCGAGGTCGGTGGTGGAGGCGGGCTCCGCCAGCAGCGCCAGCAGCCGGGCCTTCGGCGCGCCGACCAGGGCCTCCACCGCCCGCGCCGGCACCGGGGCGCCCCGGCCGGCCATCCCCGCCTGCCCGCGTGCCGGGTAACTGATCTGCGGTGCGCGCTCGTTGCTGATCATCGTGATCGCGCCGCGGACGAAGAAGGTCGGACACAGCACCAGGCCGCGCCCGTCCACCGCCGTCTCGACGTCCCCGCCCGTCCAGTGCCGGTTGATCGACAGCGCGCCGTTCTCCCAGCGGAGCCGGTGGTCCAGGTCGGCGAACAGGGCCGCCGCGCCGTGGTGGGCGAGCAGCCGGGCGCGGTAGACCAGGTCGGCCTCCAGGGTGGCGCGGGCCTGCGGCCACCAGGTGGGCGCGAGGCACGCCTCCCAGTACTCCTCCAGTGCGTCGGCGATCCGCGCCAGCAGCTGTTCCGGATCGGCGAGACCTGCCTGCAGCGTGGCGGGCAGCGGCTGGCCGTGCGGGAGGAAGGTCAGCTCCAGTTCGGGGCGCAGTTGCTCCGGCGGCAGTGCGCGGACGGCGGCGAGCTCGGAGCGGAACTCGGGGGAGGGGGAGACCGGTCGGGGGGTCAGGAAGTCGGGGACCCAGCGGTTCTGGGCGACGAGGGAGAGCAGCAGGCGGGAGTCCAGCCGCTCGAAGGCGGGCCGGAGCCGCTCGAAGGCCCCGCTCTGCAGGTGGTAGACGCCGGGGTGGGTCCACATCCGCAGGCTGAGCACGGCCTCGTGGATCGGGGAGACGGCGAACCAGGTGCTGGCGAGGTCGGCCAGGCGGAGCGTGTACCGGTGCACGGGCGTCCTTCTGCTGGGATCCGGCCGGAGGAGGGGAGTCCTTTGGGCTCAGGATTTAGCCAGAGCCTAAAGGAATACCCGCACCGCTCCGCCGGGCGGTGGGATCTTCGTATGACCACCTCGACGGCGGAGTCCTCCGCACCTTCCCCTGCCATGCCCGAAAGCGGATCCGAGAAGCCGGCTGCGCCCGAGAGCCGGACTGCCTCCGAGGGTCCGGCGGCGCCCGAGGGCCCGGCTGTTCCCGAGGGCCCGGCGGCGCCCGTCGACCCGTCCGGTACCGGCGCCGCCGCCGCCCTGCGGCGCCGGCTCCACCCCGACCCGACGGTCCGCCGGCTGGCCGGGATCACCCTGGTCAACACGGTGGGCAACGGCCTGTCCCTCTCCGTCGCGGTGCTGTTCTTCACCCGGGTCCTCGGCCTGAGCGCCGCCCAGCTGGGCCTCGGGCTGACCGCCGCCGGACTGTGCGGGGTCATCGCGAGCGTGCCGGCCGGCCGGGCCGCGGACCGCTGGGGCGCCCGGCGGGTCCTGGTGGTGCTGGTGTCGGTGCAGGCGGTTGCCACGGCCGGGTACGTGCTGGTGCACAGCTACCCGGCGTTCGTCGCGCTGGCCTGCCTGGTCTCCGCCGTGGACCGGGGCTCCGCCGCCGTCCGCAACGCGCTCTACGCCGAGGTGCTGCCCGCCGACCGGCGGGTGGCGGGCCGGGCCCACCTGCGGGTGGTCACCAACATCGGGATCTGCCTGGGTACGGCGCTGGGCGCGATCGCGCTCCAACTGGACACCAGGCCGGTCTACCTGACGGCGATCCTGGCCGACGCCGTCTCCTTCGCGGCCGTCGCCGTGCTGTTCCACCGCCTCTCCGTCCCGCCGCGCCCCTCGACCGCGGTCCGGTCCTCGACTTCGGTCCGGTCCTCGGCCGCGGGCGGACCGACGGCGAAGACCGGCGTGGCCGACCCGTCGGACCCCGCGGGCAAGGGCGTCAAGCAGGGACGGCGGCGGAACCCGGCGCTGCGGGACGGTCCGTTCCTGGCCGTGACGGTGCTGAACGCCGTGCTGTGCCTCCAGTTCGCCGTCCTCGAGGTCGGCGTGCCGCTCTGGATCGTGCAGGAGACCGAGGCGCCGCGGATCACCGTCGCGGGCACCCTGGTCGTCAACACCCTGCTGGTGATCACCCTGCAGATGCGGGCCACCCGGGGCACCGAGGAGCGCGCGGGGGCAGCCCGGGCCTGCGGACGTGCCGGTCTGGTGCTCGCCGCCTCCTGCCTGGTGATCTCGGTGGCACCCGGTCTGCCCTCGGTCCTCGCGGCCGCGGTGGTGCTCGGCGGCGTCATGCTGCAGTCGCTCGGCGAGGTCACCGCCCAGGCGGGCGGCTGGTCGCTCAGCTACGACCTCGCGGGCGAGCGTGACCACGGCGCCTACCAGGGCGTGTTCAACGCGGGCACGGCGGCGGCGCTGATGGCCGGCCCGGCGCTGGTCAGCACCGCGGTGATCGGGTACGGCACGGCCGGCTGGGTCGTCCTGGGCGCGCTGCTGGCGGCAGCGGGCCTGGGGATGCGCCCCGTCGTCCGGTGGGCCGGGCGACGGGACGCGAGCCTCGGGGCGGCGTGAACCCCGGCTACTCGGGGACCACCGCCAGGGCCTCGATCTCGATCAGCACCTCCGGCCGGAACAGCGCCACCACCTGCATCGCGGAGGCGGCCGGCAGCGGCAGGGAGCCCAGGTACTCGTCGCGGGCCTCCCGGACGGCCGGGAGGTAGGCGATGTCGGTCATGAAGAAGGTGAACTTCACGACGTGCTCGAAGCCGGCCCCGGCGGCGGCCAGGCACCGGCGCAGGTTCTCGAACACCTGCCGCGCCTGAGCCTTCGGGTCGTCCACGCCGACCAGGTTCCGCTGCTCGTCGAAGGCGACCTGACCGGACACCTGGACCAGCCGGCCGGTGCCGGTGACGACCTGGGTGTAGCCGGTGCCGGGCGCGACGCCGGGCGGCTCGGTGATGTGGGTGAGGTGAGAGGTGGTCATGGCGCGGATCCTCGGCCATGATCCGCCGGCACCGCAAGACCCGGCCCCGTACGGCCGACCCGCTCAGCGCACCACCTCGGGCAGCTCGCGCAGGAACGGACGGTCGGTGGCGGGGAGTTGGGCGGCCGGCCCGCCCGAGCGCAGCACCACGTCGAGGACGGCGTCCGGGTCGGCCGCGTAACCGCCGCTGGCCCAGGCCGCGTTGGCCTCCACCACGGCCCAACGGCCGTCCTCGGTACGGCCGACGTCCACCACGGAGGCGCTCGGCAGCGGCGCGTCGGACGTGGCGGCGGCCAGGACGTCGCGGGTGAACGCGAGCACCTCGGCGCACTCGCCGTCGGGCACCTGGGTGCCTCCGGGCGCACTGATGGTCCCGAGCGGGGCGACGGACAGGTCGCCGTCCACCGCGTAGCGAGAGCCGGCCCGCACCGCGCCGTCCAGCACGAACAGCCGGTACTCCGTGGCGAACCGCACCACGTCGCTCACCAGCACCGGGGTGTCGTCGTCCAGCAGCCCGGGCCCCGGCAGCGCGCCGCCGTCGGGGTAGACCCGGGCGGCGAACAGCTTGTCCACCGGCGGCTTGACGAAGGCCGGGCGCCGCAGCCGGCGCGCCTCGGCCAGGGTGGTGAAGGCGACCCGGCGTCCGGTCAGGGCGAGCGGCAGCCGGGTCAGCCAGTCGGCCGCCGGCTCCAGCAGGCCGAGGCCGAGCTCCCGGCCGACGGCGTCGCCGAACAGCGGCCCGCCGTACACGTGCACCGCCGCGCCGAGCAGCTCGCGCGGGGCCTGCCAGGACGTCGCCACGAACGCCCGCAGACCGCGCCGTCCGGCGGCGGTACGAAGCTGCAGGCCCGTCTCGTTGATGCGCGGGGCGAGGAGCAGGGCCGGGGTGTCGGTGGTCATGGCGATGATGCTGCCCTGGGCGGGTGGCCGTGACCAGTGGATTACGGTCCGGGCGCCCGCTGCCTCGGATCCGTCGGTGGTCCGGTCGGTGGTGCGGCAGGTGGTTCGGTCGGTCCGGGTGTCGGTTCGGTCGGCGGATCGGTGAGCGGGCCGGGTTGGCTCTGGCCGAGGGGCGGGTGGGCGTGCCAGAGTCGTCCGGGCGCGCTCCGGGGACCCCGGACCGCGCCCGCAGTCCGACCCACCCTCAGCCGGAAGGCAGGCCCACCGATGACCAGCGCCGAGCCCCTCGTCCGCGTCAGCACCGCCGACGCCGTCACCACGCTCACCCTCGACTCGCCGCACAACCGCAACGCGCTCTCCACCCGCCTGATGGCCGAGCTGCACGCCGGACTGGCGGCCGCCGCGGCCGACCCGGAGGTCCGCGTCGTCGTGCTCGGGCACACCGGCAAGGTGTTCTGCGCGGGCGCCGACCTCTCCGAGGCGACCGGCGCGGACCCGACGGTCGGCCCGCGCGGCCTGGTCGAGCTGCAGCGGGCGATCGTCGACTGCGCGAAGCCGGTGATCGCCGTCATCGACGGGCACGTCCGCGCGGGCGGCCTCGGCCTGGTCGGCGCGGCGGACCTCGCGGTCGCCGGACCGGCCTCGACCTTCGCCTTCACCGAGGTCCGGCTCGGCCTCGCGCCCGCCGTCATCTCGCTGCCGCTGCGCCCCAAGCTGGAGCCCCGCGCCGCCTCCCGCTACTACCTCACCGGCGAGGTCTTCGACGCCGCCGAGGCCGCCCGGATCGGCCTGATCACCAGTGCCACCGGGTCCGCCGAGGACACCGGCGTCGTGCTGAAGGGCCTGCTGGACGCGCTGCGCCAGGGCTCCCCGCAGGGGCTGGCGGAGTCGAAGCGGCTGGCCAACGCGGACGTGGTGCGCTCCTTCGAGCGGGACGCCGACGAGCTGGTGGGACTGTCAGCGCGGCTGTTCGGCTCGGAGGAGGCGCAGGAGGGCATGCGGTCGTTCCTGGAGAAGCGGCCCGCGCGCTGGGTGCGCTGACCGCGGGGCCGCTCCCCGGCTCTATTGACCCTTGAGGTTGGGGCCCGGACCGGTTGACGGTCAGGACCGCTCGTACGTGAGGATCAGCGGACCATCGCCGTGGCGCGCCAGAGGTCGAGCAGGTCCAGGTCACCGGTCGGTTCGACCTTCCGGGCCCGGTCGGCCGACAGCCGGTTCCACAGCAGCAGGTAGAGCTCGTCGGCGGGGCCGGTGAGGGTCAGATCGGCCGGTTCGGGGCTCTCGCCGGTGGTGACGGTCAGCGGTTCCTGGGTGATCGCCAGGTGCCAGGAGCCGGGGCCGTCGTTGGCCCGGACCCGGAGGGTGCGCGGCCGGTCGCTGTGCAGCGTGGCCCGGCCGCGGGTCATGAAGCCGCGCAGCAGCTCGTCGATGCCGTCCAGGGCGAGCGCGGTGTCGACGACCGGTCCGGGCTCGCCGGCGGCCGAGTCGGCGTCGTGGCGGTGGACGGCGGTCTCGTGCGCCTGGCGCCGGGCCCAGAACGCCAGCGGGCTGGGCGCGGGCAGGAAGGTCCAGCACTCGACGTCGGCCGAGGCCTCGGCGAGCGTGCGCACCAGGGCGGCGTGGCCCTCCCGGAACCAGTCGACCAGCGCGGCGTCCGAGGGCATCGGCCCGACGACGGCCTCCTCGTCGGCCTCGTCCAGCGGCGCCCGCAGGCCCCGGGCGGGGAAGGCGGCGGCCCAGCGGTGGACGTGGCCGGTGTGCCGCAGCAGATCGCGCAGCTGCCAGTCCGGGCAGGTGGGGACGGGGGCGGACAGGTCGGTACGGGCGGCGGCGTCGGCGAGCAGGGTGCCCTCGTGGCGCAGCGCGTCGATGTGCTCGGTGATCTCCATGGCACGGAGTCTTCCACCGGGGGGTGTCACCGGTCGCGGGTTTCGGACATTCCTTCGGGGCCGCCGTCGAGCCTGTGGTCGAGGCCGTCGTCGGAGCGGTGTCGGGACCGCCGTCGGGGCCGTCGGCGGGTCCCTGGCGGGGTCCTCGGCGGGGCCTTCGCGGGTGGGGCCGGTGGGGCCGACGGGGTCGGTGTGATGTTGGCCGCCCGGCGGCCGGGCGTGGGCTACGGACCGGTAACGTGAGCGCATGCCGATAACCCGTTCCCTCGTCTCCGCCGTCCGGGCGGGTGGCCGCCGTGCCGCCGGGCGCCTCGTCCACCGGGGCTGGCGCTGGATGCAGCGGACCGGTGCGGTCACCAACCGGAGCCCGGGCCCGTACCGGTTCGGCGAGCTGGGGGACGGGACGACCCTCGCCTTTCCGCTCGGGGCGGTGTTCAACGAGCAGTGGATCACGATCGGGCCGTTCTCGATCATCGGCGAGCGGGTCACCATCAGCGCGGGCTTCCTGCCCGGCCTCGACCTCGGGCCGGAGCCGATCGTGCGGATCGGCGGCGGCTGCGTGATCGGCCGCGACAGCCACATCGTCGGCCACCAGTCGATCGTGCTCGGCGACGACGTGTGGACCGGGCCCGGCGTCTACATCTCCGACCAGGCGCACGAGTACCGGGCCACCGACCTGCCGATCGGCAAGCAGTGGCCGCGCAACGAGCCGGTGGAGGTCGGCGCCGGCAGCTGGATCGGCACCGGCGCGGTGATCCTGCCGGGGGCGCGGATCGGCCGCAACGTGGTGGTCGCGGCGGGCGCGGTGGTGCGCGGCGACGTGCCGGACCACAGCGTGGTCGCCGGGGCGCCGGCCAAGGTCGTCCGCCGCTGGACCGCGGAGGACGGCTGGCAGCCGCCGCTGCGCCACGACGCGCCCCAGCCGGTGCCGGACGGCGTGACGGCGGAGCAGTTGCGGGCCCTGGTCGGCTGGGACCTGCGGCTGCCGGGGGAGCAGGGCTGACGGCCCGCGCCGCTACTCCTGCCGGAACCCCGGAAGGAACAGCGGGAGCAGGCGCCCGACGGTCCCGGATCGGTCCGGAACTACCGTACGGGCGAGGCCTGTTCGGCGTCCCGGGCGGCGAGGGCGGCGGTGATCCGCGGGATGTCGGCGGGGCGTGCCGGGTCGAGGCCGGTCAGGGCGGCGATCCGGCGCAGCCGGTAGTCCACGGTGTTGGGGTGCAGGTGCAAGGCACTCGCGGTGTGCCGGCGGTTGAGGCCCCCGGCCAGGTGGGTGCGCAGGGTGGTGAGCAACTCCCCGCCGTCGGCCAGGGGTTCGATCAGTGCGGCGAGCCTGGCGCGGGCCCGGCTGGGCCGGGTCAGCTGGTACTCCAGCAGGACGTCGTCCAGCCGGTGCAGCCCGGGTGGACGGCCGAACGCCCGGGCGACGGCCAGGACTTCGTACGCGAGCGCGGCCGCTTCGGGGACTTCGGCGGGGGCAGCCGCGGCCGCCCCCGCCAGGACGGCCGCACCGGCGGCGCGGGCGACGGCGGCGACGGTGGTGGCGAGCTGCGCCCAGGGCGCGTCGGCGGTGGCGCTGTCGGGCCACTGCGGTGAGTCCGGTGGCTCCGCGGGTGCGTGGAGCGGGACGAGCACCAGTCCGCCCGAGGCGGTGAGCGTGCTGAGCGCCGACTGGCGGGTGCGGTGGTCGAGTTCGGCGGTGAGCCGGCGGAGCTTGCGGCGGGCGGCGATGCCCGGGTCGACGCCGGGCGAGTGCTCGTCCGGGTGGTCGGCGATGGACAGGCAGAGCACGGCGTAGCGGGCGGGCAGCCGGAGACCGGCCCGGTCCGCGGCTTCCTCGGCGGGGGAGCCCGCGAGCAGTGCGGTGAGCAGGGACTGCCGGGCCGCGCACCGCCGGTCGGTGGCCGGCCGGCGCCCGTCCAGGTAGCCCGCGCCGGCGGCGGTGGTGACCTCGCGGAGCTGGTCGAGCAGCAGCCGGTTGAGGACCAGCAGTTCGGCGGCGTCGCCGTCCCGGGCGTGCCGGGTGACGAACTCCCAGCAGACCTCCAGGCCGAGGTGGTGGGCGAGCAGGACGGCGTCCAGCGGCAGGCCCTCCTCGGCGCGCCGGGCGGCGGCCTCCCGGACGGCGGTGAACTCCTCGGCGGGGGCGGGGAGTCCGGTGCGCACGGCGTGGGCGAGGGCGCGGATCCGGCGCTCGGTGTCCCGGGTGAGTTCGCCGGTGAGCTGTTCGCGGGGCAGGCGGCGGTAGACCGGCACCCGGTCCAGCAGGGCCGCGACCACGGCCTCGGCCAACTCGCGGACGCCGCCGATGAGCCGCTGGTCGGCCGGGAGGCCGCCGATCACCGGGGCGCACCAGCCGGGCGTCTGCGCGGAGGTGCTCGGGGTCGGGCAGTGGGGTGCGTTGTGGTCGGTCACAGAGAACACCGTCCAGGTCTGGGGAACGCCCAAGGGCCGGGCCGGAGGGGCGACCGCATGATGGAGCCACTCGGGTTACCTGTTGGTAACAAAATTCAGCTGTGGAGGCAACAGTTGAGAACCCCACTTCTCCGCTTCTCCGCAAGTCCCTTGCGCCGTAGGCTCGGCGGCACGTTCGGCGCGGCCCTGCTCGCGGGTGCGCTGCTGGCGGGCGCGACGGCCGTCCCGGCGGGCGCGGCCCCGGCCGTGGCCGCCGGTGTCGAGGCTGCCGGTACCGACGCCGCCGGTGCTTCCGGTACCGCACTCCCGCCCGACGGCGACACGGTGGCCTCGCCGCCCGGCGCCAACGACTGGACCTGCCGGCCGAGCGCCGCGCACCCCGACCCGGTCGTCCTGGTGCACGGCACCTTCGCCAACCGCTACGAGAACTGGCTGGCGCTCTCCCCGCTGCTCAAGAGCCTCGGGTACTGCGTCTTCGCCCTCGACTACGGGATGATCCCCGGCGTCACCTCCAGCGGCAGCGGCCTGCTGCTCCCGATCGGGGGCCTCGGCCCGGTTCCGGAATCGGCCGCCCAACTCGCCCGCTTCGTGGACCTGGTGCGCAACGCGACCGGCGCGGCCAAGGTCGACATCGTCGGGCACTCCCAGGGCGGCATGCTGCCGAACTACTACCTGAAGTTCCTCGGCGGCGCGTCCAAGGTCGGCAGACTGGTCGGGCTGGCACCGTCCAACCACGGCACCACGCTCGACGGGATCGTCAACCTCGCACCGTACTTCCCGGGCGTCAGGGACCTGATCTACACCGTCTGCCAGGCCTGCCGGGACCAGGCCGTCGGCTCCGACTTCAACAAGACGATGGCCTCCCGGCCGGACACCGTGCCGGGCGTGCGCTACACGGTGATCTCGACCGTGTACGACGAGGTCGTCACCCCGTGGCGGACCCAGTTCCTGAACGGTCCGGACGTCGACAACGTGGTGCTGCAGAACCACTGCCCGATCTCGCTCGCGGAGCACGTCGCGATCGCGTTCTCGCCGACGGCGCTGCACCTGGTGACCAACGCCCTGGACCCGGCGCACGCCACGCCGGCGCTCTGCGGCTGAACCGCGACGGCGCTCCCGCCCCCCGCTCCTGTGGCCGGGGGCGGGAGCGCCGTCGGCGTTCGTGGCGTCGGCGTTCGTGCGTCAGCGTTCGTGCGTCAGCGTTCGTGCGTCAGCGTGCGTCCGTCGGCGTTCGTGTGTCAGCGGGTCGTACGGAAGGTGATGACGGCGGTGACGCCGTCCGGGCGCAGCCCGTGGGTGCCCGGTACGGCCGACAGCGCGGCGTCGTAGCGGGCGAGTTCGACGGCGTCGGTGCCGCCGAGGACGGCCGAGCCGGCCAGGCAGACCAGGAGGACGGTGCCCTCGGCCGGGACCTCGACCGTGATTGGCGCGGTGGCCAGGTCGACGGTGGCCTCGACCCGCCCGCGTCGCGTCATCACGTTGAAGTCCACCACCGGGCCGGCCAGCAGGCGGCAGTCGGTGGTGGCGTCGCCGGAGAACGGGAACGGCCGGTAGGGCGTGTCGACCCGCTGCTCGACGCCGTCGACGGTGAGCGCCATTCCGGCACCCTCGACCAGGGTGATCACCCGGTCGATGCCGGGGAACGGGGAGAACGGTCCGGCCGAGGCCACGTCGGCCAGGCTGACCCGCCAGTCGAAGCGGTCCAGCCCGGACCCGGCCGGGAAGCCGGCGACCTCCCTGGTCACCCCGCCCCCGTTGAGCCACGCCGTTGCCGGGCGCTCGCTCGCCCGCAGTACCTGGAAGCGTTCGCTGGTCGTCATGGCCCCGCATCCTGCCACTGCTCGGGCGGGCCCGTCAGCGGCGGGGGTGGGGCGGGGGAGGGAGGCGAACAACGAACAGCGAACAGATGACAGCTGACAGATGTTGAAATCTGAAAGCTGTCATCTGTCATCTGTTTGCCGTCAGCCGTCAGCCGTCAGCCGTCAGCCGTCAGCCGTCAGCCGTCAGCCGTCAGCCGCTCGTCGCCAGCCGTCACCGGAACCGCCGACCGACCGAGAGCGGGAGCAGCGCCGCCGCCGTCGCCGCGACCGCGACCGTGGTGAGGGCCAGCGGCAGTCCGGCCGCGTCGGCCAGGAAGCCGATCACCACCGGGCCGATCAGCATCCCGCCGTACCCGAGGGACGAGGCGAGCGCGACCCCCTGCGGGCCGCCCGCCTCCCCGGCCCGGGCGATGGCGAGCGGGAAGAGGTTGGCCAGGCCGAGACCGACCAGGACGAACCCGCCGATCGCCAGGGGTGCCACGGGCGCGAGGGCGGCGACCAGCATCCCGGCCGCGGCCGTCAGCCCGCCGAGCATCATCAGCCGGGTCTGCCCGAGCCGGATGGACAGCCAGGTGCCGCCGACCCGACCGCCCGCCATCGCGAAGGCGTACGCGCCGTACCCGGCCGCCGCGACCGCGGAGCTCGCGTGGACGTCGTCGGTCAGGTGGAGAGTGGTCCAGTCGGCGACCGCGCCCTCGCCGTACGCGGTGCACAGCGCGGTGACGCCGAGCAGCAGCACCAGCAGCCGAGCGGACCGACGCGCCGCGCCCGCGTCCCCGCCCGCGTCCCCGCCCGTTTCCCCCTCCCCGCCCGGGTGGCCCGCGGCTTCGGACGCACCGTCCGTACCGGGCTCCGCGCCGCCGCCCCGGCCGGGCACGACCGCCGGCGCCGCCGGCCCGCGCAGCAGCACGACGCCCGCGCCGACCGTGACGGCCATGCCCAGCAGCCCGCTGAGCGCGAGCGCCCAGGCGGTGCTCAGCGGCCCGGCGAGCAGCCCGCTGACGCCGGTGCCGAGCAGGCCGCCGAAGCTGTACCCGGCGTGGAAGCTGGGCATGACGGGCCTGCGCAGCTGTGCGACCAGGTCGACGGCGGCGCTGTTCATCGCGACGTTGGCCCCGCCGTACCCGGCGCCGAACAGCACCAGCGCGGCGCCGAGCGCCGTCACCGAGTGGGTGTGCGCGGGCAGCAGGACGGCGAGGCTGAGCAGGGCGAGCGAGCCGACGGTCACCGGTCGCGAGCCGTACCGCAGGCAGAGCCGGCCGACCGCGGGCATGGTGAGCACGGCGCCGATCGACAGGCAGAGCAGAGCGAGCCCGAGGGCGCTGTGCGAGGCGCTGACCTGCCTGCGGACGTCCGGGATGCGGACGACCCAGGCGGCGAAGAGGAAGCCGTCGACGGCGAAGAACGCGGTGAGCGCGATGCGCGTGGGGCCCCAGGGGCTGTCGGTCACCGGGGGTGTGCTGCAAGACTGGGAGGAGGGCCGGACCGGGCGGGGATGGGCACGGATTTTGTTACGAAGCGGCACAAAGTCACAATAGGGGCGTGCAGCTCTCACCATCAAGCCCGCGTCCCGGCACCGGGAACGACCCCGACGCGCCGCGCGACGGCCACCGTCGCGCGGCCCCCGACCGAGGCCGGACGCTGCTCGGCCCCGCCCTGTCGCTGATCCACACCGGCCAGACGCCGACCCGTTCGGCGCTCACCCGTGCGCTGGACGTGACCCGGGCCACGGCCGGCGCGGTGACCGCCGAACTCGAGGCGCTCGGCCTGATCACGGTCGACTCGCGTCCGGCCGGCGGGGGCCGCGGACGCCCCTCGCACCGGCTGGCGATCGACCCGCGGGGTCCGGTCGTGGTCGCCGGGCAGATCCACGCCGACGGGCTGAGCGTCACCCTGGCGGGCCTCGGCGGGCTGCTCGACCAGCCGGTCCACCTGCCGCTGCCGGCCGCCACCGACCCGGTCCGGATGCTGCGCGCCGTCGCCGAGGCGGGCGCCGGACTCGCCCGGGCGACCGACCGCCGCTGCCTGGGCGCCGCGCTCGCGCTGCCCAACCCGGTCACCGAGCCGGACGGCGCGGCGCTCGCCGCGCTGCACTTCGCCTGGCCGAGCGGCACCCCGGTCGCCGACCTGTACGACGTCGAGGTCGGCCGCGCCGACCACGGCCCGAGGTCCCTGCGCCCGCTGCCCACCGCGATCGCCAACGACGCCAACCTCGCCGCGCTCGCCGAGTACCGGCACGGCGCCGGCCGCGGCGCCCGGCACCTGCTCTTCGTCACCTCCGGCCACCGCGGCGTCGGCGGGGCGCTGGTGATCGACGGCCACCTGCACACCGGCAGCGCGGGCCTCGCCCTGGAGGTCGGCCACCTCACCGTCGACCCGCAGGGCCGCCCCTGCATGTGCGGCAACCGGGGCTGCCTCAACTCCGAGACCGACCCCGACGCGCTGTTCGCCGCCGCCGGGCTCGCCCCCGAGCCGGGCCGCCCGCTGCTCGACCAGGCGCGCGAGCTGTGCCGGGCGGCCGCCACGGACGACCGGGCGCGCGCGGCGGTCGAGCACGTCATCGACCGGCTCGGGCTCGGGCTGGCCGGTGTCGCCAACATCCTCAACCCCGACCGGGTGGTCCTCAGCGGTCTCCACCTCGACCTGCTGGAGGCCGCGCCCGAGCGACTGCGCGCGGTGGTCGCCGACCGCAGCCTGTGGGGGCGCAGCGGACGGGTGCCGATCGTCGGCGCGGAGCTGGCGCACGGCGCGCTCGCGGGCGCGGCCGAGCTGGGCTGGGGCCCGTACCTGGCGGACCCGCAGTCGGTGCCGGTCGAACTCGGCTAGACGGGGGCCGAACGGGCCGGGTCGGACGGGCCGAGTCGGGCCGGGTCGGGCAGGGTCGGGCCGGCCGGGCCGGCCCGACCCGCGAGTCGCATCCTGAGGGGCGATAAGCGGAAGCTGGGTCTTCGAAAATGGTTACTTATCGTGACTCTCATATACTCGTAGTGAGCAGTGGGGGGCGATCACGAGGGAGAAGCGACCATGAGCACCCAGCCCGGCGCCGAGCGCGGCATCGAGCGCGACCAGCGGTCCGCCATCGAGCCGACCGTCGACGTCGACCGCTCCGACCAGGAGTACCGCGCCTGGCTGAAGGAGGCGGTGCGCAAGGTCCAGGCCGACGCCAACCGCTCCGCCGACACCCACCTCCTGCGCTTCCCGCTGCCGACCGAGTGGGGGATCGACCTCTACCTCAAGGACGAGTCCACCCACCCGACCGGCTCGCTCAAGCACCGGCTGGCCCGCTCGCTCTTCCTCTACGGGCTCTGCAACGGCTGGATCCGCCCTGGCAAGCCGGTGATCGAGGCCTCCAGCGGCTCCACCGCCGTCTCCGAGGCCTACTTCGCCCAGCTCATCGGCGTGCCGTTCATCGCCGTCATGGCCAAGAGCACCAGCCAGGCCAAGATCGACCTGATCCAGTTCCACGGCGGCGAGTGCCACCTGGTCGAGCGCTCCGACGAGGTGTACGAGGCCTCCGCCCGGCTCGCCGAGGAGACCGGCGGGCACTACATGGACCAGTTCACCTACGCCGAGCGGGCCACCGACTGGCGCGGCAACAACAACATCGCCGAGTCGGTCTTCGCCCAGCTGCGCCTGGAGCCGCACCCGGAGCCGACCTGGATCGTCGCCACCGCCGGCACCGGCGGCACCTCGGCGACCATCGCCCGCTTCGTGCACTACATGCAGTACGACACCCGGATATGCGTCGCGGACCCGGAGAACTCCTGCTTCTTCGACGGCTGGGTGCGCCACGACCAGGACGCCGTCTGCGAGAGCGGCTCGCGGATCGAGGGCATCGGGCGGCCCCGGATGGAGCCGAGCTTCGTGCCGGGGGCGATCGACCGGATGATGCGGGTTCCGGACGCCGCGTCGATCGCCACCGTGCGGGTGCTGGAGCAGGTCCTCGGGAAGAAGGCGGGAGCCTCCACCGGGACGGGCCTGTGGAGCGCGTTGCGGATCGTCGCCGAGATGCGCGAGGCCGGGCAGACCGGCAGCGTGGTCGGCCTGATCTGCGACCCGGGGGACCGCTACCTCGACAAGTACTACTCGGACGACTGGCTGGCCGGCGAGCGGATCGACATCGCGCCCTACCGCGCCGTGCTGGAGTCCTTCCTCGCGGGCGGCCCCTGGGAGGGCTGACGCCCCGGCCGTCGGCCCGGTGGCGGGTTTCAGCGAACAGCTGACAGCTGACAGAGTTCAGCCGACAGATTTCAGATTCTGTTATCTGTCGGCTGAACCCTGTCAGTCGTCAGTGGTCAGTCGGCACCCGCCGGATCACTGCCCGGCCGCTCGCGAGGTCGATGCCCGTGCGTTTCGGTGCGCCGTCGTGCTCGTCGTCCCGGAGTACGAGTTCGACCCGTCGCTGCTCCAGTTGCACCCGCTTGCTCGGGTAGAGCAGCGCGTGCAGTTCCTCCGTCGCGGTCGCGCCCGCGCCGCGTCCGCCGGTCGTACCCGCCGCCGGGCGGGCGCGCAGCCGCCGCACCACGGCGCCGAGGAAGAACAGAACCACCAGCCCGGCCGGTAACAGCAACCCGCCCGCGGCGCCCGTCAGAAGCATGCTCATGAACGCCTCAACGGCCCGGCGCGGCAGCCGAGTTCCCCGGCGCTCACCCCTGGATGCACCGGGCCGAGCGAGGCCCACCCGGGTGCGCTACGGCAGCGGTGCGGTCGGCAGGTCGGCCGGGACGAGGAGCTGGAGCTCCTCGGTCGAGGGGTCGGCGAGGTGGGCGACCCGTACCGCGTGCCGCTCGACCATGGTCTCGAAGATCTGCCGGGCGGTGCGCCCGTTGCCGAAGTTGGGGCCGCGCTCCAGCCCTCCGAAGTGGTCCAGCAGCGCCTTCTCCGTCTCGTCGGAGAGCGCGTACTCGTGCTCCGCGCACTGGGCCCGGGCGATCTCCAGCAGCTCGTCCGCCGTGTAGTCGGGGAAGCCGATGGTGCGTGAGAAGCGGGACGAGACACCGGGGTTGGCGGAGAGGAAGCGTTCCATCTCGGCGGTGTAGCCGGCCACGATGACGACCACCTCGTCCCGGTGGTCCTCCATCAGCTTGACCAGGGTGTCGATGGCCTCGCGTCCGAAGTCCCGGGCGCCGTCCTCGGGGGCGAGCGCGTACGCCTCGTCGATGAAGAGCACCCCGCCGCGCGCCCGGTCGAAGGCGGCCGCCGTACGGATCGCGGTGGAGCCGATGTGTTCGCCGACCAGGTCCACCCGGGCCACCTCGACCAGGTGTCCGCGCTGGAGCACCCCGAGCGAGGCGAGGATCTCGCCGTAGAGCCGGGCGACGGTGGTCTTCCCGGTGCCTGGGGCGCCGGTGAAGACCAGGTGCCGCCGCAGCGAGGGCGCCTTGAGCCCGGCCTGGCGGCGGCGCCGGCCGACCGAGATCAGGTCGATCAGGGTGCGCACCTCCTGCTTCACCGTGGCCAGCCCGACCAGCGCGTCCAGCTCGGCGAGCGCCTCGTCGGCGGGCCGGCAGTCCGGGATCGGCGCGATCGCCGCCGAAGCGGCCGCCGAAGGCGTCAACGCCTGTGCGGCGGCGGCCAGTTGGCCGGTCCGCGGCGACGGCACATCCGCACCCCCGAACGACGACCCGAGCCCCGACCCGACGCCGGACCCGCGCCCGGAGCCGAGGCCGAGCCCCGACCCGAGCCCGCTGCCCGGCGCCGCCGCATGCGCCGCCGCCCCGACGTCGTCCGAGACGCACCCCTCCGCGACCGGCCCCGGTTCGGAGAACTCGAACCCGGCCCGCTCGTTCTGTTCCGCCCGGCACCGGGTGAGCTGGGTCCGGCAGCCGTCGATGATGTGGAAGCCGAAGCCCTTGCCGTGCGAGACCCGGCAGTCCTCGAAGGTGCCGCGTCCCTGTGCCGAGACGTACACCCCGGCGTCGCTGCTGGCCCGTACGGTGCAGTCGCGCAGCACCGGGTCGGCGCCCTTGGTGACGATCACCCCGGTCGCCACGTCGGAGATCTCGCAGTCGGTGAGCAGCCCGCCGCTGCCGTGGTCGCGGAACCAGAGTCCGGTGCCGGCCTCCTGCACCCGACAGGCGGCCAGGGACACGGTGGCGCCGCCGCTGACCGAGACCGCCGAGCTGCGGATCCGGCTGAACGAGCAACCCTCGGCGGTGGCGGCGGAGTCCCGGTCGAGGACGAACAGGGCGTCCGGCAGGTCGTGCAGCGAGCAGTCGGTGAGGGTGAGCCGGGCACCGTCGCTGACCCACAGCGCCGGGTACTCGCCGGTGGAGCTGTGGATCTCGCTGGACTCGGCGACGGCCTCGGTGCCCTGGTCCCAGACCGACAGCGCGCCGCGCCCGAAGTCGCGGACGGTGCTGTTCACGAGGCTGAGCCGGGAGCGTCCGCGCAGGTCGGCGCCGTTCTCCGGCAGGTCGTGCACCCGGCAGCCGGTCAGGACCAGTTCGGCCTCGCCGTCCAGGGTCAGCCCGTTGCCGGTGACCCGGTGGATCTCGCAGTCGACCAGCCGGCCGCCCGCGTGCGCCTCGGCCTGCACGCCGCTGCCGCGGATCTCGTAGATCTCGCAGCCGGTCAACTCGGCCGCGCTGCCGGGGTCGGAGAGCAGCACGCCGGCGCCGGAGGCGTGGTGGACGCGGCAGCGGTCGAGGGCGGCGGTCGCGCCGCCGAGGACGGCGAGCCCGGCCTGGCCGGCGGTGGCGACCTCGCAGTCCTCGAAGGCGGCGGCGGTGCCCTCGCCGCGCAGTCGCAGCCCGAGCCCGCCCGGGTTGGCGACCACGCAGCCGCGCAGGGTCGGCCGGGCGCCGTCGACGATCTCGATCCCGGTGGCCGAGCGGGTCTCGATCCGGCAGCCGCTGAAGGAGGGCGTCGCCCCCGCACCGGTGACCAGGACGGCCGGGGTGGAGCTGTCGCCGCCCTCGACGACCAGGTCGCGGACGGTCGCGGCGGCGGTGACCGTCACCGCCACCCCTGACGGCGGTTCGATCCGTACGGTGCCCGGGCCCTGGGCCGGAACGATCGTCACCGGCTTGTCCAGCAGCACGTTCTCCCGGAAGGTGCCCGGCCGGACGGTCACGGTGTCGCCCGGCTCGGCGGCGGCCAGGGCCTCCGCGAGCGTGTCGTACTCGCCCGCGCGGCGACGCCAGCGGGATGCGCTGTCCTGGGTGACCCGGACCCTGTGCTCAGCCATGACGGTCTGTCGTCCCCACCTTCGTCGAGCCGGCGTTCAACGGACCGAACGCGCTGCGGTGCGCGGGCCGTCCGCCCACCGTAGCGCGCTCGCACGGGTGGTCCGGCCGCTCGTCGTCGCTCGGACACCGGTAGAGCCCACCGCGGCCACAGGTTCCGACCACTTGTTCAACGAGCGCGCACAGCGGTAGTTCCGCGCGGCGACGGCCGGCGCGACACCGTTCCCCGCGAGGACGCTCGGTGCGACGACGATCGGTGCGAGGGCGTTCCCCGCGAACACGCTCGGTGCGACGGCGTTCCCCGTGCCCGCACCCCGCGACGGCTCTCCGGCGTACGGCCCGGGCTCAGCGCTCGTCGACCGACCAGTGCGCCCCGTCCTCGAGCACCTCGACGTCGTCGCCCAGGTGCAGCGTGCCGAGCACGTCGCCCTCGGCGCCGGCCGGCCGCTCGGGGATCAGGTTCTGCCCGAACGAGGCCTTGCGCAGCAGCCGGTGGTGCCGGGCCAGGGTGCGCAGCGGCTCCTTGCCGCGCCGTTCGCCGGTCTCCTGGTCGGTGGTGGTGATGACGCAGCGGCCGCAGGGCTTGACCACCTTGAAGGTGAGCCCGCCGATCCGGATCCGGCGCCAGCCGTCCTCGGCCCAGGGCTCGGCGCCGGCGATCACCACGTTGGGGCGGAAGCGCTCCATCGGCAGGGGCCGGTGGTCCTCCGGGTGGTCGGCGGCGATCAGCTCGTTGAGCCGGTCCAGCGAGGCGGTGGTGGTGAGCAGCAGCGGGAAGCCGTCGGCCATCGAGACGGTGTCGCCGGGCTCGCTGAAGTCGGGGTCGACGGGGCGGGCGCGCGGGTCGTCCAGGTGCACCAGGCGGTAGTCGCCGAGGTGTTCGGCGATCCACTGGTGGGCTTCCTTCGCGGCCTCGGCGGCGTGGAAGCGGGTGCCCCAGACCTCGACCTCGGCGAGCGGGTCACCGGACGCGACGGCGGGGGCCGGGACCTCGATCCGGGAGCCGTCGGGGGCGGTCAGCACGAGCGAGCCGTCGGGCAGCAGCGCGGGCCGGATCTGTCCGAGGGCGGCGTCCTCGCGCTGGCTGACGAAGCGTCCGGTGGGGTCGGCGAGCATCCATCGGCGGTCTCCGGCCAGACCCCACGGTTGGACGACGGCGGTGTCCGGGCTCAGGCGGTACATGGACTTGACGGGGTAGACGTGGAGTCCGGTGAGCTGCATTCCCCCATCCTGCCAGCAGGTTTTCCGTCTCTGCACAGGCCCCCGTCCCCGCACGGGCGGGCAGTCGGATGCGCACCGACCCCCGGATGCGCACGGACCGCCCGGGACGCCGTGGGGGGCGTTCCGGGCGGTCCGTGGATGACCCGTTTCTCCGTTCGCCCGGCGTTCAGGGGTCGCCGGGTTGTGCTCAGGTGGTGCGGGTGCGGGCCGCGTGGGGGACGGCCTCGGTTGTCAGCGCCTCACCGGCCCTGGTTTCAGTAGCCCTGGCCCTGCGACTGGTAGCCGCCGCCCTGGAACTGGTTGGGCTCGCCGTACGGGCCCGGGCGCTGCGGCTGCATCGGGCGGACCGGCGCGACCGGCGACATGGCCGGGCGCAGCTGGGCGCCGCCGAAGGACTGGTCGCCGCTCTGACCCTGGAAGCCGGGGCCGCCCGAGGCCTGGCCGCCGAAGGACTGCGGGCCGCCGAAGCCCTGCGGCCCGCCGGGCTGGCCCTGGCCGAAACCGCCCGGGCCGGCCTGCTGCGCGCCGAAGGACTGCTGGCCGGCCTGGCCGCCGATGAAGGTGTTCTGGCCGCCGAAGCTCTGGCCGCCGGACGGCTGGTAGCCGCCGCTCGCGGTCTGGGTGAAGGCCGGGGTGCCGGGCTGCGGCCGCTGGTACGGCTGGGGGGTGCCGTAGCCGGGGACCGGCAGCTGGGGGGAGGCGTACGCCGGCGCGGGCTGCGCGGGGATGTACGCCGTGGCGGGGCCGGCGGAGGGACCGCTGCTCGGGCCGGGGCCCAGGGCGAGGCGGGCGGGCGGCAGCGCGGGGAGGTTGCTGCCGGCACTCTCGTACCCGTTGCCGTACCGGTTCTCGTAGGACTGGCCGACGCCTGGTCCGTATCCGGACGACAGCGCCGGCGGCAGGGCGGCCGGCACGTTGATGGGTGCGATCTGGGGGACGCCGCGCTCAGCCACGAGGCTGTCGTAAATCGGCGTGCCGGAGGAGAAGGACGGAGAGGGGTAGCCGACTCCGTCGTAGGAGCGGGGCGAGGTCATGGGGCATACGGTAAGCCCACAATGCGCCTGCTGAGGAGAGCGGGAGGGGGAGCAGTTCGAGTGTTTACACAGTCTTCGCTCGCACAAAGGTTTCGAAAGTAGGAAGAACGGACATATCGGAGATCGGTTCCGGACAACCTCGGCGCTCCGTCAGTGATCGAACAGCGACCGGACGGCGCGGCCAGGTGGGCCTGCGGTGACCGGCGGATGGACGGTCCGGGCCCCTGCGGAGAAACTTTTGCGGACGGGGCGTGCGCGGGCGCATTCGAGCCCCCGCCGAGGGTGCGGCGAGGGCTCGTGAATGTTTCGGGGATAAAGATCCCGTCAGCGCGTTGATCGCCTGGTCCGAGGCCTGTCGGGTGGTCGTGGCCGCTCGTGGCCGGGCGCCGACGGCGGTCGGGAGTCGCCGGTGGCTGCGGGCGGTCGTGCGGGGCTCGGTGGCCGAAGCCGCGCGGTGCGCCGCCGGCGTTGTCGGTGGCTGCTGCTAAGGCCGCTGCCGGGGCGTCCGCGGGTCAGTGCGACTGCAGCGCCTGGGCCTGCGCGGGCAGGCCCGGCTTGCCGATCTCCGAGGTGCAGAAGGAGCAGCGGGTCGCGGCGGCCGGGATCGAGCTGAGGCACTCGGGGCAGTCCGTCTTCGCGACCGCCGCGGGCTCGGCCGAGTCGAAGCGCGACTGCAGCTTGCCGACCGGCAGCACCACGGCGAAGTAGATGACGGCGGCGGTCAGCACGAAGCCGATCAGGGCGTTCACGAACAGCCCGTACGGGAACCGGGTGCCGGCCACCTCGAAGGTCTTCTGGGTGAAGTCGCCGACCGCGCCGGACGCGACGCCGACCAGCGGGGTGAGGAACGCGCTGACGAACCCGGTGACGACGGCGGTGAAGGCCGCGCCGATCACGATACCGACCGCGAGGTCCACCACGTTTCCGCGCAGCAGGAAGCTGCGGAATCCCTTGAGCACCGGGTGACTCCAAATCCGTACGGGGGAGGGGGAGGTGGGGCACGCGGAGGCGCCCCGGCCGCACATCCTGCCGAGCGTCCCGGGTCGAGGTCCAACCGCGTTCACCCGATCCGCGTAACCGCCGCAACGACCCGCGGTGCCGGGCCGGGCGGTGCGCGGGCGCTCCGCGTACCGCCCTATCGCGGGCGGGGGGAGACGTTAACTCGACTGTTTGACACCGAAATTGACGTGTCATTTGACGTCGGCGGGAGGGGCCCGGACTGCCTCGACCTGCCGCCGTGGCGGAGCGGCGGCGCGACGGGACCGGGTGCGGCACGGCGCGACGGGAGCGAACCGGAGCGCGGCGAGGGGTGAGACGGGGCGCACGGTGGTCGCAACCGGCGCACGACGGCGGGTTTCTGGCGCACATCGGGTGTACGAGCGCGGGCTGATGGGCCACCATCAGGTTGCGCGAAGGGGCTGTCCCGGGCGGAGCACTGTGCCAAGGTCGGTCCATGCCCGACCATATGTCGGCCGATCCGGCCGGAACCCGTCCGCGCGTCCTGCACCTGATCAGTGATTCGCGCCGCGGCGGCGCCCAGAACTTCGCCCGTGACCTCCACCGGGAACTGGGCCGCCGGGGCCAGTCCTCCGCGCTGTGCGCCCTCGCCCCGCACCCGGCCGTCCACCCGGGTTCGGGGGAGTCCGACCCGGGCGACTGCCCCGACGCCTCCGGTCTGCGCACCGCCGCCGTCCTCGGCCCCGGCCGCCTGCGCCCGAGCACACTGCGGGCCCTGCGCTCCGCCGCGCGCGCCGCCGACGTCGTGCTCGCCCACGGCTCGGACACCCTGGCCGCCTGCGCCCTCGCCCTGGCCGGCACCCGCACCCCGTTCGTCTACGTCTCCGTCGGCCACCCGCGCTACTGGACGGCCAACCGGCTCCGCCGGACCCGCGGTGCCGCGCTGATGCACCGGGCCGCCGCGGTCACCACCCTCACCGACGAGGCGCGGGCGGTGCTCCAGGAGCAGTTCGCGCTGCCCGACGGCAAGGTGCACGTGATCCCCAACTCCCGTGCCGCGGAGAGCTATCCGCCCGCCGACGGCCGGGACGACCGGCGCGCCGCCCGGCACGCGCTGGGCCTTCCGGCGGACGTCCTGCTGGTCGCCTGGATCGGTGCCATAGCGCCCGAGAAGCGGCTCGACCTGGCCCTCGACGTGCTCGACCGGCTGCCCGACGTCCGGCTCGCCGTCGCGGGGGACGGGCCGCTGCGCGAGTCGCTGGCCCGCCACCCTGCCGCCGCCCGCGCCCACTTCCTCGGCCCGCTGCCCGACCCGGCGCCGCTCTACCGCGCCGCCGACGCGCTGCTGCTCACCAGCGACAGCGAGGGTGTGCCCGGAGCGCTGATCGAGGCCGCCCTGGCCGGCGTGCCCGCCGTCGCCACCGACGTCGGCTGGGTGCGCGAGGTCGTCCGGGACGGCGCCACCGGTGCGCTCGTCGCTCCCGGGGACCCGCTCGCGCTGGCCGAGGCGCTGGGCAAGGTGCTGGCCGTCAACCGCGCGGGCCTCGGCGCGGCCGCCCGGGTGCACGCGCTGGAGCACTTCGAACTGGGCGCGGTGGTGGACGCCTGGCAGCAACTGGTGGCCGAGGTCTGGACGGCGGGTGAGGCGCCGGCCGACCGGCCGGCGGGGGAGGGCTGACGGGGCGGCCCGAGCTAAGCCGTTCGGGCGAATCCCGGCCTGGCGTCGCGCACCGACTCGCCGGTAACGAAGCGTCGCCAGCACACTGCCCGGTGTGAACTCGAAGTCGCTGCTGCGGTCCACCGTCCTGTTCGCCGTCGCCGCCGGGATCGCCGTATCCCCTCTCCAGGCCGGCGCGGCGACCCACCAACCCCTGTCCGAGGGCAAGCAGTTCGTGAAGCTCGACCATCCGCAACCGGTGCGCGAGAGCGCCCGGACGGAGGCGGTCGAGTTCTTCTGGTACGACTGCGGCCACTCCCAGGCACTCGAGAAGCCCCTGCAGGCCTGGGCGGAGAAGCATCGCGACGACGTGTCGCTGCGCCGCGTCCCGGCGATCTGGCAGGGCAGCCCGGAGGAGAACGCGCAGCGCGGCCATGCGCGGATGTACTACACGCTGGAGCGCCTGGGCCTGGTCGAGCGCCTGCAGACGAGCGTCTTCCGCTCCGTCCACGAGGAGGGTGCCGACCTCGTGACCGAGGCGGCGTCCACCGACTGGGCCGTCCACCACGGCATCGACGCCCAGCTCTTCGGCCAGACCTACCGGTCCGCCGAGGTCCGGCAGTCGGTGGAGGACGCCGCCGCCGCGTTCGTCCGGTACGGCATCAACGAGCTGCCGACGGTCATCGTCCAGGGCGAGTACCGGACCTCGCCGACCAAGGCCGGCGGTGTCGAGGCGATGCCCGAGGTGCTCGACTACCTGGTGCAGCAGGAGCAGCTGAAGAAGGGCTGATCCCCACGGGAGCGGTGACGACGGGTCAGCTCGCTCGTGCGGAACGCCCATCCGGAGCCGGAGGGCCGGAGTCGCCCGCCGGCCCTCCGGGTCTTGCCTAACCATTCAAAAGCGGTTTAATGGTTAGCATGAGCGAGCTGACGATCCCGCAGGTCCACCACCGCCACGTCGACGTCGACGGGCTGCGCGTCTTCTACCGCGAAACCGGCCCGGCCGACGCCCCCGTCCTCCTGCTGCTGCACGGCTTCCCCTCCGCCTCGCACCAGTACGCCCGGCTGCTCGACGCGCTCGGCACCCGCTACCGCCTGATAGCCCCCGACTACCCCGGCTTCGGCCACAGCGACAGCCCCGCACCCGACGCCTTCGCCTACCGCTTCGACACCCTGGCCGACGTGATCGAGGGCTTCTGCCTCGCCCTCGGCCTGGACCGCTTCGCGCTGTACGTCTTCGACTTCGGTGCCCCCGTCGGCCTGCGCCTGGCCACCCGCCGCCCGGAGTGGATCACCGGCCTGGTGGTCCAGAACGGCAACGCCTACGAGGAGGGGCTCTCCGGCCAGGCGAGGGAGTTCATCGCCAACCGGCGCGGCGTCCCCGGAGCCGCGGCGGCCGCCCGCTCGATCCTCACGCCGGAGATCACCCGCGGCCAGTACGAGGGCGGCACCGGCGACCCGAGCCTGGTCGCCCCCGACGGCTGGACGCTCGACCAGCACTTCCTCGACCTCCCCGGCCGCAAGGACATCCAGGTCGAACTGGCCCTCGACTACTTCTCCAACGTCGAGCTCTACCCGGCCTGGCAGGCCTGGCTGCGCGCCGCCCAGCCGCCCACGCTGGTCCTCTGGGGCCGCAACGACCCGTTCTTCACCGAGGCCGGCGCCCGCGCCTACCTGCGCGACCTGCCCGGGGCCGAACTGCACGTCTTCGACACAGGGCATTTCGCGCTGGAGGAGAAGCTGCCCGAAATCGCCCCGCTGATCGACGACTTCCTCGCCCGCACCCAGAAGTAGCGGTCTGGCAGAGGCGGCACGCAGGGCCGGCGAACCGGGGAGTGAGTCGAAGATCCGCTCAGTCGCGGCGCAGCAGGTACGTGACGAAGCCGAGCGTCCCCCGGTAGCCGTGCAACCACTCCGTGCGGTGCCGGTCCGCGGCCTCCCGGGCGGCGGCCGCGTCCGGGTGGTCGGGGTGGTCCAGCACCCACTCGGCGAGCGTGCCCGTCCAGGCGAACTCGTAGTCGTCCCACTCGTGTTCCGTGCTGACGTACCCGGACACCGGCGTCCAGCCCTCCGCCATGACCCGGTCGGTGGTGGTCGCCAGGTCCGCGTAGTCCTCCCGCGCCGCGCCCAGCCCGTCCAGCGCGGCCTGCGACGGCTCGCGCTGCCAGAACGCGTCGCCGACCAGCAACCGGCCGCTCGGGGACAGGAGTTCGCGGGCCGCGGCGAGCGTCGGCAGCAGTCCGCCGAAGGCATGGGTGGAACCGACGCACAGCACCAGGTCGAATGGCTCCTTCGCGGTGAACTCCGTCGCGTCCTGGTGGTGCAGACCGATCCGGCGCTCGACGCCGAGGGCGGTCGCGGTCTCCCGCGCCAGGGTCAGGGCCCGGGCGTCCAGGTCCACCCCCACGGCCTGCCAGCCCGGGCGCGCGGCCAGCGCCCGGAGCAGCCAGGCGCCCTCGCCGCAGCCGAGGTCCAGCGCCCGGCCCTCCTCCCGCCCGGCCGTCGCACGGTCCAGCAGGCGGGCCACCGACTCGTCCGCGAGCGGGGCCGCGATCGGGTGGTGGGCGTGGGCGAGGCGGGAGATCTGCTGACGGTCCATCCGAGCAGTATGAGGCCGATCGGCGTACGGCGCCCGGGAATTCCGGGGTCCGCAGGGGGAAACGGGCTGCTCGCGGGCGTGTACGGGGGTCACGCCCGCGAGTACGTCCGGCCCTTCCACGCGGCGCCCCGGCCGCGCCAGTGCTGCACCGCGGAGTCGACCGTCATCAGGAGGTACAGCCCCGCTGTGAACGGCAGCAACAGTACGGCCGGGGCCGGCTGCCCGTAGTACCGGACCATCGGCAGGTACGTACCCGCCATCAGCGCCCACGCCGCCCCGCCCGTCACCGCCACCGCCGGGGCCCCCGCCACCAGCCCGGCCACCGTCGCCGCCGGCGGCACCAGGTAGACCAGCCCCAGCCCCAGCACCGTCCCGAGCAGCAGCAGCGGCGAGTGCCGCAGCTGGGCGTACGCGCTGCGCGACACCATCCGCCACAACTGCTCCAGCCGCGGGTACGGGCGCACGCTGTCCACCTCCCCGGCGAGGCCCAGCCACGTCCGGCCGCCGGTGGACTTCACCGCCCGGGCCAGCGTCACGTCGTCGATCACCGCGCCCCGGATCGCCGCCACCCCGCCGGCCCGCTCCAGCGCCTCGCGCCGCACCAGCGAGCAGCCGCCCGCCGCGGCCGCCGTCCGGGCGCCCGGACGGTTGCTCCGGCGGAACGGGTACAGCTGGGCGAAGAAGTACACGAAGGCCGGCACGATCAGACGCTCCCAGCCGGTCTCCACCCGCAGCCGGGCCATCTGCGACACCAGGTCCAGGCCGTTGCCCTCGGCCGCCGCCACCAGCTCGGCGAGCGAGTCCGGGCCGTGCGCGATGTCCGCGTCCGTCAACAGCAGGTACTCGACGTCCGGGCCGGCCAGCTCCACGCCGTGCCGCAGCGCCCACAGCTTGCCCGTCCAGCCGGGCGGCAGCGGCGGGGGAGTGGTGACGGTCAGCTCCAGCCCGTCGATCGTCCGCAGCTCCGCCGCCAGCGCGCCCGTGCCGTCCGAGCTGTGGTCGTCCACCAGGATCACCCGCGCCCGCCCCGGGTACTTCTGCGCCAGCAGCGTCGGCAGGCTCAGCGGCAGCACCGCGGCCTCGTCCCGGGCCGGCACCACGACCGCCGCCTCCGGCCAGCGCAGCGGCGGGCGACGCGGCGGCAGCCGCACGTCGGTGCGCCAGAACGAGCCGTGGCAGCACGCCAGCCAGAGCCAGACCAGCAGGGAGAACGCGGCGATCCACAGCAGGACGGTCACTCCGGCAGTCTGCCGCAGAACGGGGTCCGACGGGTGGATCGACTAAAGTCTTGACCCGTGAAGATCGCACTGATGGACTCCGGAATCGGCCTGCTGGCCGCCGCCGCCACCCTCCGGAAGCTGCGCCCGGACGTGGACCTGGTGCTGTCCTCCAACCCGGCTTCGATGCCCTGGGGGCCGCACACGCCCGAAGAGATCACCGAGCTGGCCCTCGGCTGCTCCCGGGCGGCCGCCGCGTTCGCACCCGACGCGCTGGTGGTCGCCTGCAACACGGCCTCGGTCCACGCGCTCGCCGCCCTGCGCGCCGAGCTGGAGCCCGGGCTGCCGGTGATCGGCACCGTCCCGGCGATCAAGCCCGCCGCCGCGCTGGGCGGCCGGGTCGCCATCTGGGCCACCCCGGCCACCACCGGC
This sequence comes from Kitasatospora xanthocidica, assembly GCF_014656195.1. Taxonomy (GTDB): domain Bacteria; phylum Actinomycetota; class Actinomycetes; order Streptomycetales; family Streptomycetaceae; genus Kitasatospora; species Kitasatospora xanthocidica. The sequence continues at coordinate 39,358 of NZ_BNBY01000030.1, forward strand.
AGCCCCTACCAGCGCGGGCTCATCCGTGACTTCGGCGGCACGGCGGACATCACGGAGGTCGCCTGCCCGGGCCTCGCCGACGCCGTCGAGCACGGTGACGACGACGCCATCACCGCCGCCATCGCCGACGCCGCCGCCCGTACGCCCGTCGGCACCGAGGTGCTCGTGCTGGGCTGCACCCACTACGAACTCGTCGACGAACGCATCCGCGCCGCCGTCGCCCCGACCGCCGCCCCGGCGCTCACCCTGCTCGGCTCCGCCGACGCCGTCGCCGCCCAGGCCCTCCGCCGCGTCGCCGACCCGACCCGCAAGGGCACCGGCACCCTCACCGTCCTCCACGCCGGCGCCCCCGCCGTCCTCCCCCCGGCCGCCGCCCTCTACCCGCAGGGCAACGTCCTGGCCACCCTCATCGGCTGACCCACCAGCACAACGGCGCCCACCTGGACCTCCCCGCCCACCGGGGAGGTCCAGGTGTTTTCGGTGGGCGGTGCGGAATCCGGGACTCGGCCAGGTCGGCTTTTCATGGGAAATTCCGGCTGATCCCCCGATATCCCACCGCCCACCCGGGTCGGGTGCGGAAGGAATTCGGACCTGCGGATTTCCGGCACGAGTCAGCTGAATAGGTCGGCGTCCTATGCCTGCGCTGAGCACACGAGAAGTCGGACCGGCCGACCTCTCGTTCAGGCCCGGCCTGACGCCTCGCGCACGGTGGCGTTGGGCGCGGGCCGCGCAGAGGTGAGGGAGTGCTCGCCCGCAGCGCACAGGAAGTCGGCCAGGCCGACTTCCTGTGCTAGCCGGGCCAGGAAGGCTGGACCGATCCTGTGGCGGCCGCCAGGGGGTGCGCGGGAAGTTGGCACGGTCGACTTCCCGCGCGCGGAGGCGTTGGAGCGGTGTCTACTCGCGTAGATTCCTGCGCGCATGCTCGGCTGTGGCGCGCAGGAAGTCGGCCAGGGCGACTTCTCGGGCCGCGGAGGCGGCGGACGCGGGTCGCAGCGTCGTCTACTCGCGCAGAAGTGTGGGAGTGCTCGCCCGCAGCGCACCAGAAGTCGACCTGGCCGACTTCTGGCGCCGGCGCACCCGGGCCGGCAGTTCTACTCGCGTAGATGCGCGTTGGCGCGCGGGAAGTCGGACTGGCCGACTTCTCGGGTGCGGGTTGTCTCGGCGTCCGGCGGGTGGGGTGGACTCGACTTCTCGCGTGCTGGGCGGAGGGTTGTGGCGCTGGCCGGCGGGGCGTCTGCGGGCGCGGTGTCTACACGCGTAGATCAGGGGAGGGCTGCTTGATGTGCGCGGGAAGTCGATCTGGTCGACTTCTCGCGCAGGGGTGGTTGGTGATGGTGGGGCGGATGGTGCGGGTGATGCGATGGTGTGCAGAAAGATGGCCGAATTGACTTGCCTGCCTCGCTTTGCGCAGGAAGTCGGCCATGTCGACTTCCTGTGCAAAGCGCTACCCGCGTAGATATTCACCGTTTGCCTCGGTGGCATTTCGGGCGCCTGCTGGGCAATTCGCGCGTGGGAAGTCGGTGTGGCCGACTTCCCACGCGGCGGTGGTCAGGCGACGGCTTGGCGGCGCCAGCGGCGGTAGGCGGGTTCGAGGCCGGAGAGGATCGTGTCGAACCGGCGGGTACTGGTGGTGGAGTCGACCTGGAGGCGGCTGATCTGGAGGGGGTGGGAGGGGAGCCGGGGGCCGAGGCGGTGGTCGGAGAGGAAGCCGAGGCGGTAGCCGAGCTCCTGCAGGACGGTTTCAGCACGGGGGTCGTGGCCGCCGTCCGGGTAGGCGAAGGCCGTCGGGGGTTCGCCGAGCCAGCGGGTGAGGGCCTCGTGGGCGCCGGTGATCTCGGTGCGGACGGTGTCGTCGTCGCAGCGTCCGAGGCACGGGTGCCCCTGGGTGTGGTTGCCGATCGCGACGCCGCCGTCCCGGAGGGCGAGGAGGTCGGCGGGGGTGAGCTGTTCCTGGCTGGGCGGTCGGCGGTCGGCGCTGACCCGCAGTTCGTGCAGGCTGCGCCGGCGGTCCGGGTCGGGCATGGCCTTGAGCCGGCGGAGCAGCTGGGACGGGTGCCCGCAGTCGAGCGAGCGCGCCCGGCCCCCGTGCCGGGCGAGGAAGTCGGCCTCGTGCCACCAGAACGGCCGCTCGGTGCCGATGAGCTCCGAGATGACGAAGGCGGTGGCCGGGATGCCGCGGGCGTCGAGGGCGGGGAGGGCGTGGGTGAGGACGCTCCGGTCGGCGTCGTCGAAGGTGACCAGGACGCTCCGGGGCGGCAGTGGCCGCCGCTCGGTCACGGCCTGGAGGACGGCGGTGAGCGAGACGGGGGTGGCGAGCCGCTGGAGCCGGTCGAGCTGGGCACCGAACGACCGGTGGTCGGTCACCCCGTGGTAGGCGAGTACGGCGAGGCGCTGGGCGGCCCGGGCCCGGAACAGCGGTTGGACGGGGGCGAACCGCAGCCATTCGCCCCGTGCGTCCTGGTGTTCCGCGTCTGCCGGGAGTCGGCGACGGCCCCCGCCGTGCCGGTTCCCGTCGTGCCGGTCGGCCGCCCACCCGGCGGGTGGCGGCAGCGCGCGCACGCCGGGCAAGGGCCTGGCGCGGGCCATGGAGATCGATGTTGTGGACTGGGACTGCGGCACGGTTCCCCCTCGTTCGCCGAGCGGCGTGGCGGTACCGCCGGAGGACGGAGCCCGGCCTCCGACCCCAGGGGTCGGCGGCTCCGGCCCCTGGATTTCCTGTTCTCGGTGGGGGTTCACACCCATCCCCCGAACGGCTCCTGGATCACTCAATGCCATTGAGACCGTTGCACCGCGGGGATGGTTGTACCGGGGGGACGAGGATTTTTCGTGGACTGATTGTGGAGCCGAAATGCGCATCCGGTTCTTGTCCGGGCCCTTGACATGTGCTCCGGATCGGCCTCGCAACAACCGCTGTCACAACCCCCGCCTTAAACCCCGCCGAGAGATTTTGGCAGGACCCTGCCACTAGTCCCGTCGCACCCGCGTCGGCCTCGATTCGCCGGTCGCGCAGCGTGTCCGTCGGTTGACGCTCTGAGGGCTGCCTGCCGCCCCGGCCGGGGGTACCTTGGGCTCATGGCAGATGCGGACCGTGACCCTTTCCACTTGCACGGTGCTTCCCGGATGGCCCGCGCGTGCAGTGGTGGAGCCCTGGTCACCCACCAGCTCCCGTTGGCCCTGGTGGGCCTGGCCTGCCTGGTGGCGGGCATCGTCGTGGCGGTGATCGTCCCGGACAGCGGTGGCCCGGCCTGGGCGATGGCGGTGGCCGGCTGCCTGGCGGCGGGTGTCCTGCTGCTCGGCCGGATCGCCTTCGGCCTCTTCCGCGACCGGCGGCGCACCGCGGTCTGACGGTGCTCTGACGGCGTTCGGCCCGGGGGGTGGACGTCGGCCCGGCGCGGACCCGTACCGGATCCAGGGGCTGAACAACAAGGGGCCGAACCCCGTAGGTCGATCGCGTTCGGCATTTCAAAACGACAGATCGAGCGAAATTGGTCAGGTCGACCGGATATCGTCCTGCCGGGCAATTTTGGGCCCCCTTCTTTCACCATTCCCGGACAATCACTACATCGCGCCTATACTGTGAATACGTTCTTCCGGCTCGAAGCGCCGTGGAGGGGGAGCGATGAGCGGCAGATCGATTAATGCCATGTCCGCCTCATGAAACGCGGTGGCGATCTCGCCGTCGCCGCCCTGGCCGCGATCGTGGCTCTGCCGCTGGCCCTGTCGATCGCCGTCCTGCTTCGCTGCACCACCGGCGGTCCGGTGCTCCAGCGGCAGATCCGGACGGGGCGGCACGGCCGCGAGTTCCAGGTCCTGCGCTTCCGAACGGGCGGGGGCGGCCGGCTCGGCGCCCTGCTGCGCCGCACCGGCCTGGAGGAGCTGCCGCGGCTCTGGAACGTCGTCCGCGGCGAGATGGGGGTGATCGGTCCCCGACCGCTCCGGCCCGACCAGCTCGACCGCTCCTCCTGCCACCAGTGGGCCCGGCTCGCCGTACGCCCCGGACTGACCGGCTGGGCCCAGTTGCACGGACACGCCGCCGAACTCGACCTCTGGTACGTCGAGCACCGCTCGCTCCGGCTCGACCTGCACATCCTCGGCCGCACCGTCCTCGCCCTGCTGCGCCCCAGCACCGAGCGGCCGCGGCCCGCAGGAGACCGGCGGGGCTGACGACGGCCCGCCCGAGCCGGCTCCCGCCGAACACTCGCGCCGGGCCGGCCGGGAACCGCCCGGCTAGGCTGCGGTACATGGCAATTCCCCCCTTCCTCGCCGAACTCCGCTCCGTCGTGGGTCACCGCCCGCTCTGGCTCAGCGCCGTGGTTGCCGTCGTACTGGACGACCGCGACCGGGTGCTGCTCGCCCGCCGGGCCGACGACGGCCGCTGGGCGCCGATCGGCGGGATCCTCGACCCCGGTGAGCAGCCCGCCGACGGTGTGGTGCGCGAGTGCGAGGAGGAGACCGGCGTGGTGGCCGTGCCCGAGCTGCTCGCCTCGGTCACCGTCTCGCCGCAGGTGACGTACCCGAACGGCGATGTGACGCAGTACCTGGTGCTGACCTTCCGCTGCCGCGCGATCGGCGGCGAGGCACGGGTGAACGACGACGAGTCGCTGGAGGTCGGCTGGTTCGCGCTGGACGAGCTGCCGCCGATGGTCGAGTCCGAGCACGAGCGGCTGCGCCACGCGCTGGAGTGCGAGGGCCCGGCCGTCTTCACCTGGGAGGGCAAGGAGCGCCCCTGAGCTCAGCCCACGCTCTCCCCGCACGGCCCGCCGGTCAGCCCTTGTGCTGCCGGTAGGCCTCCTCCGCCGCGTCCAGTACCGCCGCCAGGTCGCCGCCCGCGGTGGCGGTCGCGGTGGCGGCCACCGCGCCCTCGACGAACGGGGCGTCGGCGAACCGGACCGGGAACGGCAGGCCGTGCTCGTCGGCCTCGGACAGCAGGGTGCGGACGGTGGTGACGGCGCCGCCCAGGTCGGCGAGCACCACCACGCCGTGGCCCTGGTCGACCCGCCGGGTCGCCGCGGCCACCAGGACGGCGCTGATGCCGGGACCGTCCGACGGGTCGCCGCCGGTCGCGGAAACCGGCGCGGGGGAGTCGGATCCGGTCAATGCGAGCGCGAGGTCGCGCACGGCGGTGGCCAGTTCCTGGCTGTGCGAGACCAGGACGATCCCGACCCGGCCGTGCACGGGGGGCCGGGGCGGCGTCGGCCGGGGCAGCGTGGTGGGCGAGGGGGGCGTACGGGGCGCCGGAGGATGGGCCGAGGGGGCGTCGGAGATGGGGATGACGTCGGCGCGGGTGCCGTCCCGGCGGCTCATCGGCTGCTCCCTTGGGCGGGTCGGTGGGTAGGTCGGTGGGTGGGGGTGGGCGGGGTCGCCCGGCGGTCCGGTCCGGCCCCGTGGGGGCCCGCGGAGGCCCCCGTACGGCCGGCGGGGTCCTGCCGGGTCCCTCCCGGGCCCGGGGCGGCGCCCTGGCAGCACTCTGGCAGCTGCCCGCGCCCCCTGCCGGTCGGGACACGCCTCGACCTTCTCGACCGTGCCTCGAGCCGGCCTCCGGGGGTGTCCGCCCCGGTCGGGGGAGTCCTCGTCAACCCGCTGACCGGGGCCGGGAGGTGTGGCTAGGCTGGCTCGGGAAAGCCGTCGGGAGGAGATCGGTCAGTGGCAGTGAACAGTGGGACGGACACGGGGACCGGTGGCGCGCAGCGGGAGCTGGCGCCGAGCGGGAAGCCCAGGGTGGACTTCACCGGTGCGGAGTGGCTGTGCAGCAGCCAGGGGGTCGGAGACGTCCAGATCGCGTTCGTGGACGGGTACATCGGGATGCGGGACGGCCGCCAGGAGGACGGGCCGGTCCTGGTCTTCACGCCGGCGGAGTGGCGGGCGTTCGTGCTCGGCGCCCGGGACGGCGAGTTCGACCTCACCTGAGCCGATCGCCTGAGCCGCTCACCTGTGTCGTTTGCCTGAGCGGCACGTTCGGGACGCGTGGGTGAACCAGTGCGGAGCGGGCCCCGGAACACCGACCGGGGCCCGCTCCGCAGCTGGTTTTCCGGTCGGAACATCACAACTGATGATCTATTGAGCGTGCCCCGTCAGAATTTCTGTTGACTGTTAGACAAACGCAGCTCAGAGTATGAGCACAGGCAGACGCCGTGCCCACCGCCCCCACGCGGCCAGACACGGCGCCTGCTGTGCGGCCCGGCAGCGTTGCCAGGCCATCCTCCCAGTCATCCCCTGCGCACCGGGGTGCGTCGGCCGGTCCCGGCCCACGAAGGGCCGGCAGTCGCCGGGAGGCTGGCGCCGAGACCGAGAGCGACTCGGACAGCGGCACCGAATGCTCGGGACCCGCACGCCCCCACGCGGCGGCGTCCCGAGCAAGATCCACGGGAGCGACGGGCCGGGGCCCCGCGGATCTGGCTTGTGATGCATGGAACTGTTGGCTTGTGTGTTTGTGCAGTGTGCGATGACGATGACGAAGCTGGGTGCTCGGCAGTTCGGCACGACAAGTGCACAGTGAGGGAAACGCGTGTAGGGCCGCGTTGCGACATGCCGTCCCCCCGGAGGGTGAAACCCAGAACGGCTGTCGTGCTGAACCGAACGTAGCCCGGACGGTTGCTCAGAGTCAACATTGGTCTCTGAGCGTCGATCTCCCGACCGTCCCCCGTCGGTGCCCCACCCACCCCGCGAGCGCGGTGTGCCGGACACGTACGATGTTCCCATGTCTTTTCTCCGCCGTCGCTCCGGACAGCCCGCCGGCCCGGACTTCGACGTGCTCGCGATGGACCCGGGTGACTGGCCCGGCGACTTCGGTGCGGCCATGATGACCGGCCCGGACGGCTCCTGCCAGGGGATTTTCCTGCGCTACGACCTGTTCGGCGGCAGAGGCCCGGCGATGTTCATCGGCAACCTCCCCGAGGGCTCGCCCGCCCGGGAGACCGGCGACGACGTGCCCTTCGAGGTGCGGCAGCTGCTCGCGGCGCTGGAGAACGACGAGCCGGTCGACTTCGTCTCGGCCGAGGACTTCCCGGTCATGCTCGGGGACGACCTGCTGATCGTGAAGAAGGTCAAGGTCAGCGAGGAGCGCGTGTTCTGCGCCCAGTTCGGCCGCAGCGACGGCGTCCTGGTCACCATCGCGTCCTGGGACCGACCGATTTCGGACGACCTGTATCAGCTGCTGAAGCCGCTCCCGGCGGACATGTTCCACCAGGGCTGATTCCGGTCGGCCCGAAACCGACGGGCCCGGATGCGCTCCGGCCGGCCGGTGTTCGCCCGTGGGCCGGACGCTGCTTGACGGTATCGATCAACGGTTCGTACAGTCGCGAACATGCCGTGCCGTCTCCCCATGCTGACCCGTCGCAGGCATCTGGATCTGCGGCGCACCGCCAGCGCGGCGTGTCCGGGTCGCTGAGGGGGATCCGTCCCCCGGCGGCGGGAGCTCGGCCGGGTCCGGTCGACGCCGAAAACCCGGGGGCGGGCCGTTTTCCTGACCTCCGGGGCCGCCGTTCGGTACCCGCGCGCCCGTACGGCGTGCCGCCCGCATTCGCCGAGCCCACGCTGCCGCCCGGAGGCACAGCATCATGACGACCCGCGCCGCCAACCGTTCGTCCGTCGACCGTTCGTCCGCAGGTCGATCGTCCGTCGACCGATCGCCCGGGGGGAGCGCCTCCGGCGGTGACCTCCCGCTCGACGATCGGGCCGCAGGCGCCCGCTCGGCCAGCGCTCGTTCGGCCGACGATCGTTCCGCCGGTGATCGTTCGGGTGCCGAGCACTCCCGGGGAAGCGCTCCGGCACCGTCGACTTCCGGCCAGACCGGTTCCGGTCGCCGGGCGCGCGATGACGCGGCGTCCGACGGTCTGACGGCTGCTCAGCCGACGTCAGGTCACCCGACCCCCGGTCAGCCGACGCCCGATCACCCCGCCTCCGAGCGTGCGGCGGTCGAGGCCGCGTTGGCCGGGCTGCCCCGGGTGGTGGACCTGCTCGCCGCCCGCGCCGAGGAGCACGACCGGGACGCGACCTTCCCGTACCAGGGCATCGAGGCGGTCCACGAGGCCGGGCTGCTCACCCTCACCGTCTCCCGGAAGTACGGCGGACCGGGCGGCACGCTCGCCGACACCGTCCGGGTGCTGTCCCAACTCGGCCGAGGGGACGCCTCGGTGGCCGTGGTCACCGCGTTCACCCTGCTCCGGCACGCCGAGCAGGCCCGCCGCGCGGACTGGCCGGCGGCCGGCTACCGGCGGCTGCTCACCGAGTCCCGGCGCGGCCCCGCGCTGGTCAACACGCTGCGGGCGGAACCCGGCGCGCAGCCGGGCGGCCTGCCGGAGACGGTGGCCCGACGGGACGGCGACGGCTGGCTGCTGACCGGCCGGAAGACCTACTGCACCGGCGCCGAGGCGCTGGCCTGGATGGCGGTCACCGCGCGGACCGACGAGGAGGAGCCGAGGATCGGGACCTTCCTGGTCCGCGGCGAGAGCGAGGGCCTGGAGATCGACCCGACCTGGGACCAGCTCGGCCTGCGGGCCAGCGCCAGCCACGACGTGGTGCTCGACCGGGTCCGGGTGCCGGCGGACCTGGCGCTCGGCCTCGGCACCCGCGAGTCGGCGGGCGACGGCACCGAGGCCGAACTCGCCCGCGCCTGGCACGACCTGGCCCTCTCCGCGGTGGCGATCGGGGTGGCCCGGGCCGCCGAGGCCTGGCTGGTCCGTTTCCTGAGCCGGCGCACCCCGGCCAACCTGACCGAGCCGCTCGGCACCCTGCCCCGCTACCGCTGTGCCCTGGGCGAGATCGAGGCCCAGCTGATCGGCGCCGAGGAACTGGTGCACGGCCTGGCACCGCGGGTGGACCGGGGCGAGCCGGATGCCGTCGCCCGTACCGGTCCGGCGCACCTGCTGGCCACCCGGGCGGCGACGGCCGCGGTCCAGCAGGCCGTCGCCCTGACCGGAAATCCCGGCCTGAGCCGGCGTCACCCGCTGGAGCGGTACCTGCGGGACGTCCTCAGCAGCCGGGTGCACCTGGCGTCCGAGGAGACCGTCCTGGAGGCCGCCGGCCGGGCCGCCCTGGAGCGTGGCGCCCGGCCGTGATCCATGGCGCGCCCTGGCCGGACCCGGGCCCGCGGTCGTCTCAGCGCGTCCCGACCGCGGCCCGGACGGCCCGGCGGGCGAGCGCGGCGTCGTCGTAGAGCCGGCGGATCATGATCCGCTGCTCCTCGCCGGCGCCCGGCACGTCGTACAGCCGGATCTCCCGCATCAGCACCAGCACCAGGTTCACCAGGAACGCGTCCCGGGCCAGCGTGCCGCCGCTCTGGGCGAGTTGGCTGATCTGCCGACGCGCCGCGGTGTCCCCGGAGAGCACGCTCCACAGCACCGCCAGGTCGTAGCCGGGCAGGTACCAGCCGGCCTGCTCCCAGTCGACCAGCACCGGGCCGGACGGCGCCAGCAGCATGTTGCTGAGCAGGGCGTCGCCGTGGCAGAGCTGCATCGGGGTGTGGCCGAGGCCGTGCAGCAGGCCGCGCAGGTCGCCGGCGTCCCGGTCGGTGAGCTGGCCCACCGAGTGGTAGCGGGCGATCTCCAGCGGGTAGTCCATGCGCGGCTGGAACACGTCGGTCGGCGGCCGCCACAGGTTCAGCGTCCGGACGGTGTTGAGCAGCGCCCGGACCTCGCCCGGGGTGGGCGCGTTGACCGGGTGGCGCTCCCGGGCGGCCGGGCGGCCGGGGACGCGCTCCATGACCAGCACGCAGCGGTCGTGGTCGGCCGCGACCAGCCGGGGCAGCCGCACCGGCGGGCGGTGCCGGACGAACGCCCGGTAGACCGCGACCTCGTGGTGGAAGTCGGCCACCAGCTGCTCGAAGTACTCACTCCGCACCGCCTGCGGCGCCAGGCACTTGGCGACCACCGGCGCCCGCCCGATGGTGCCCGCCACCAGGATGTGGCGGCTGCCCTCGCGCAGGACCTGGCGCGGGGTGAACGCGGGACATATCCGCGCGACGCTCGCCAGCGCGGCCCGTACCGACGGGGTCTGCAGCGCGGACGGATCGATCCGCTCCGGCCCGCCGGGCAGTCCGGGCCGCGGCCGGGTGCGCAGCACCTGGCCGTCCGCTTGCCGGGCGAGCGGGATCCGGCCGCCGGGCGGCGGGACCGTCTCGGGGCCGCGCAGCCCCAGCGCGGTACGGCCGGTGGGTCCCAGCGCCGTACGGCCGGCCGGGGCGACCCGGGTGTCCGCGGCCCTGCCCTCGACGCCGCGCGGAGCCGCCGGGCGGCTCGCCGGGGGCACCTGCCTGGGGCCGGGTCGGCCGGTGGCTGCGGTGGGGGGGCGCAGCGCGGTGCGGGTCGCGGTCGGCGTGGGGGTCGTCGCTGAGGAGTACATGGGCTGAGGGTGGTCCCTTCCGGTCCGTCGGCAGGTGCGGCCCCGCGGGGGCGGGGAGGGCCGGTGCCGTGCTTCCTGGCGTGACGGCGGCCCTGCGGGTGGTGCCTTGCGGTGGTGCTCGCGGTGGCGCGGTGCCCGAATGCGGTTCGTGCGGTTCGTGCGCTTCGCCGGTCCGTGCGCCACCGCGGTGCGGCGGGTGGTTCTGGGTGCGGTGCCGCGTGCGGTGCGGTGGGTGGTGCACGGGCGCCGGGCACGGACGCGGGGTCAGGAACCCCTGTTTCGGCGGTGCTCCGACCGTCCGCACCCTGGGGAATGCGGTCGGCCGGACCGTGCCGTGGCCGTGCCCGGCGCTCCCGCGCCACCCGGCCGCGCCACCCCCTCGGGTGAGAACCGGGAGCGTCCCGTGACACCGTCGGGGGACTGCCCCGACGCTGGTGGGACGCCGCCCGACCCGGGGGCGAGGTGGCGCACCCCTACAACACACCCGTCGGGCACTGGCTTAGTAGTCTGGCGGGCCCTGGCGAACGGTGGCGAATGCTCGCCTGGCACTTGCCCGAGCCTCTAGCCTCGGAGGAAGCCGAGGAACCTGGGGGCTTCATTGAGCAGGGGACCCAACACCCGACTCGCCGACCTGTTCGTCCTGACCGGATGGTCCAAGGGCGAACTCGCGCGGCTGGTCAACCGCCGGGGTGCCGCGATGGGACAGATGCACCTGTCCACCGACACGTCGAGGGTACGGCGTTGGATCGAGCAGGGGGAGATCCCGCGCGATCCGGTGCCGAGGGTGCTGGCGGCCGTGTTCACGGAGCGGCTCGGCCGTGTCGTCACCACTGAGGACCTCGGTCTGGAACGACACCGGCCCACCAGGTCCGGAGCGGAGCCGTCCGCAGCAGTGCCATGGTCGCCGGATCGAACAGCCGCGGTCCTCACCGAGTTCACGGGAATGGACCTCATGCTGAACCGACGTGGATTGGTGGGCGCCGGAGCCGCGCTCACGGCCGGGGCGGTCATCGCCGACTCGCTGAAGGGCTGGCTGGGCGGGGACGCGGTCGCGTACGCGGCCTCGGCGCCCGGGCCGCGCCAGGTGGTCGCCGGGAGCGGCGCGCGCCCGGTGGTGGACGTGTACGACGCGGGCCCGGTCGGGCTCGACGAGGTGGAGTCGCTGGAGCACTCGGTGCAGGTCTTCCGGGCCTGGGACGCGGCCCGCGGCGGCGGGCTGCAGCGCAAGGCGGTGGTCGGTCAGCTCAACGAGGTCGGCGGCCTGTTGACGCACCGCCACCCGGCCGCCGTCGAGCAGCGGCTGTGGCTGGTCGCGGCCAACCTGGCGGTGCTGGCGGGCTGGATGTCGCACGACGTGGGCCTGGAGCCCACCGCCCAGCGGTACTTCATGATCGCGGCCGAGGCCGCCAAGGAGGCCGGGGACCGGCCGCGGGCCGGGGAGGCGATCTCCCGGGCCGCGCGCCAGATGGTCCACCTGGGCCGGGCCGACGACGCGCTCGACCTGATGTCGGCGGCCAAGGCGGCCGGCGGGCAGCTGGTGCCCAGAACGCGCGCCATGCTGAACACCGTCGAGGCCTGGGCGCACGCCTCGATCGGGCACTCCCAGGACACCTACCGGCTGCTCGGCGAGGCCGAGGACCTGTTCGCCGAGGACTCGCCGGAGCCGCCGCCGTCCTGGATGCAGGTGTTCGACGAGGCCGAACTGCGCGGCATGCAGGCCCTGGTGCTGCGCACGCTGGCCGAGCACGACCCGGGGGCGGCCGCCGACGCCCGCAAGCAGGCGGAACGGGTGATCACGCTGCGGGAGGGCACCGGACAGCTGCGCTCGGCGCTGTTCGACCGGATCACCCTCGCCTCGGTGCACCTGATCACGGGCGAGCCGGACGCGGCGGAGCTGCAGGCCAAGATGGTGATGAACCTGATCGGCCAGAACTCCTCGCACCGGACCTGGGACCGGCTGCGCGAGATGTACCGGCTGACCGCGGCCTACCGGGGGCTGCCGGTGGTGGACGAGCTGCGGGCCGAGCTGGGGCGGGAGCTGCGGGCGGCGGACGCCAAGAACCGGCCGCGGCTGACCTGAGGAGCGGGACCGGCGCGCGGGCGCCCGGCGTGGCCCTCGGTCCGGTGGCGCGGTGCGGTCCGGCAGCGCGGTTCGGCGCCGTGGGTCGGTGCCGTGGGTCGGTGCCGCGCTTCGGCCCGGTGGCGCGAGGGCTCAGTCCGGCGGTGCCGGCCGGAGCAGCATGCGCAGCGCGGTGACGGTGCCGTCCGCGCCGAGGACGGGTTCGCCCGCGCACTCGATGCTGTCGTGCCGTCCGCAGGGCCGGCGGATCCGCAGGGTGCCGGCGGCGACGCGGCCGTGCACCAGGGCGTCGGTCATCATCCGGCGCAGGAGCGGCCGGTCCGCCTCGGGAAGGCGGTCGGGCAGCCGGTCGAGGCTGAGCGGCCCGCGCTCCGGGTCGCAGCCGAGGAGGACGTAGGTCTCCGCGTTCCACTTGATGCCGTCGGTCTGCAGGTCCCACTCGGCGGAGCCGAGGACGACCTCGCCGCCGGGGGCACCGCCGTGCTCGCCGCCGTCGCCGAGGTAGGGGCCGGACGGCTCCCGCGCCGTGCCGTCCACTCTGCCGTCCGTTCCGCCGTCGGCGTCGCCGCCGGTGCCGTCGTCGCCCGTTCTGCCGCTGCCTGTTCCGCCGCCGGCGCGGCCCGCCGTGCCCGCGGCACCGGCGGCTCCGCCGGCGTTCGTGCCGCAGCCGGTCGTGCCGGAGCCGGTCGCGCCCGCCGGGGCGCCGTCCACCGTGGCGGTGCCCGGCGGGCGGGCGGCGCCTAAGGGCATGTTCATGGCGGGTCCATCGCTCGGGTTCGGCCCGCTTTGTGCGGGTCGTCGGGTTGTGAGAAGACTGTCGCACAGCGTCCTCACCCCTGTGGGCGATTTGGACAGATCGCAGGCAAAATTCCCCTGGCATATGCCACTGTGGCAGTGGGCCTCGTCGCCCTGTGTGCGGACGGGTGCGCGAGGCGGTAACCTTCGGTGATTCCGGCGCCCGGGCGCCCACCGCAGTACCGACCAGAGACCCCGGCGACGGAAATCCCGTTGCCACTCCGACCGCCGCAACGGATGCTGACCTCATGTTCGAGCCAGTGATAGCACCAAGCGCCAGCCTCCTGGGCCTCCTTCAGCGAGGCCGTGGTGACGGGCAGCTCCATGCGCTGGCCGCCGACCGTGCCGAGGCCATCGCCGCGCTGGAGGAATGTGTCACCAGGGATCCGCGAGCCGACTGGCAGGTCGAGAGCCGCTCCCTCTACTACGCCCGCCTCTACATGGAGCTCGAGGCCCCCCTCGACGGCATCGAGGACCACCTCCACTCCGCCGAGGACCTCGTCAGCGACGACGAGGCCCGCACCGGCCTCGCCCTCTCCGTCCTGGGCCACCTCGCCGCGTACGGCCGGCGCGACGCGCTGCTGATGCTGCGCGAGTACGCCGCCACCGGCGCCAACTGGTCCTGGGCCCTCGACGAGCTCGCCCTGCGCGACGACGACCGCGGCCTGCTGCTGCTCGGCACCGCCGTGCTCGACCACTTCCCGCCGGGCCCCGAGGGCGACGCCGAGCTGCGCGAGTTCATCCGCAACGCGTACGAGCCCCGGCCCTGGCGGCTGTGGGCGGCCTACCACCCGAGAGTGGCGGCGGCCAGCGAGCAGTCCCCCTTCGACCTGTGGCAACGCCAGATCAACCGCAGCGGCGTCACCCCCGGCTGGTCCACCGCGGACGTGCTGGCCTGGGCCGACCAGGGCGAACTGGGCGGCCTCGGCGTGGGCGCCTTCCTCGGCCGGCCCGACGCCCGCCCGGAGCCCGCGCGCGACACCGACTCCCCGAGCGGCCCCGACGCGGTGGACCGCCGCGCCGCCGCGGCCGCCCGCTGCCTCACCGCCGTCGTCCGGCCCGAGGACCGTCCGCTGCTGCTGGAAGCCGCCCGCGACGGCCTGCCCGGCGCCCGCCGCGCGGCCCTGCGCCACCTCGTCGAGCAGCGGGATCCGGCCGCCGTCGAGCTGATCGAGGCCGCCGCCGCCGACGTGGACGACCGGATCGTCCGGTCCGCCCTGGAACTGCTGGGCCGGATGCGCGGCCCCGAGGTGCTGGCGCAGGCCCGCCGCTGGGCCGATCCGGCCAGCGGGGGAGCGGACAGCGCCCTCGGCGAGGCCGCGGTCCAGCTGCTCGCCGACGCCGGCGAGCCGCAGGACGGGCCGCTGGTGGTCGCCGGGCTGCGCCGCTGGGTCTCCGTGCGGGGGGTCGGCGGTACCGGGCTCGGGTCGCTGGTGGACGGTGCGGGGCGGCTGGCCGCCGCCGACGCCGTACCGGTCCTGCGCCACATCTACGGGGAGGCCGCCTCCTCCGAGCTGCGCGGTCGCGCCGCCAAGGCGCTCGCCGCCACCGACGTGCACTTTCCCGAGGGGCCCGCCGTCGAGTGCCTCTGGGACTGCGAGGAGTCCACGCGTGAGCTCGCCGCGCGCCATGTCGCCACCACGGGCGACGCGCGTGTGCTGGAGCGGTTGCGCAGGCTCGCCGCCGACCCGGCCGAGGAGGCCGAGGTCCACGCCGCCGTACGCGGCCGCCTGACCGCCGCCCGGGAGCCCGGGAGGTAGGTCCTCAACGCTGAGTGGGCCGGGACACCGACACGGTGTCCCGGCCCACTGCGTTGTGTGGCTCCGCCGCCGTTCGGGGGGTGGATCCGAAATGGTTCTGAAACGTGGTTCTACTTCACCGAGCCCGCGTCCGGGAGCAGGACGCCGCCAGCCACCAGTCCGATGATCAGGACGCCGAGCAGGACCCGGTAGATCACGAACGGCATGAAGCTGTGGCTCGAGATGTACTTGAGGAACCAGGCGATCGCCGCGTAGCCGACCGCGAAGGCGATCAGCGTCGCCAGGATGGTCGGCCCCCAGGCCGGCGCCGGACCCTCACCGATCTTGAACAGCTCCAGCGTCCCCGAGGCCAGCACCGCCGGGATCGCCAGCAGGAACGAGTAGCGGGCCGCCGCCTCCCGGCTGTAGCCGAGCAGCAGGCCCGCGCTGATCGTGCCGCCGGAGCGGGAGACGCCCGGGATCAGCGCCAGCGCCTGGGCGAAGCCGTAGATGCCCGCGTGCGGCAGGGTGAGGTCACTGATCGGACGGGCGTTGCGGACGGCCCGGGTGCGGTCGGCGAAGGCCAGGACCAGGCCGAAGACGATCAGCGTGGTGCCGATGATCCGCAGGTCGCGCAGGTGGGTCTCGATGGTGTCCTGGAACAGTTTGCCGAGGATGCCGATCGGCAGGGTGCCGATGATCACGAACCAGCCCATCCGGGCGTCCGGGTCCGAGCGCAGCTCACGACGGACCAGTGACCGCGCCCAGGTCTTCACGATCGAGGCGATGTCCCGGCGGAAGTAGATCAGCACCGCCGTCTCGGTGCCGAGCTGGGTCACGGCCGTGAAGGCGGCGCCCGGGTCGTCCCAGCCCAGCAGCGCGGAGAAGACCCGCAGGTGGGCGCTGGAGGAGACCGGGAGGAACTCGGTGAGCCCCTGGATCAGGCCGAGGACGGCCCCGTGGAACCATTCGATCACCGGGCACCCACCGGGGGTATCCGTCGGGCAGAGGGCAGGGGCGGCATGGGCGGGTCCTTGCGGGTCGGAACGGGCGTGCGGACGACCGCGACCCGCCCGGCCCGCGGGCCGCGCGCGGGACCGGCGCGCGGCTGATGGTACGGGGTGAAAGTGACAGCTCTTTGTTCACCCTTTGTTCGGCCTTTGCGCGCGGGCCCTCCCCGGGGCGGGACGCGCGCCCTCCCCACCGGGGGCAGGGCCGGAGCCCGGTCAGGACGAGGGCCGGGCCCGGACCCAGGTGCGGTCCTCCGTCAGGTACTGCTCGACCGTCAGGCCGGCCTCGGACAGCGCCCGCTCGAACGCCGCGGTGCTGAGCGGGCGGGACAGGAAGGTCTGGGTCCAGACGCCGTCCGGGAACGTGTACTCGCAGCGGACGGAGTTCACACCGTCGCCGACCGGTGTGGCGGAGACCAGGCGGGACCACGCGCCGGGGCCGATCGCGGTCTCGCGCGGCAGGCTGAGGTGCCAGTCCTCGCCCTCGCGCTGCACCAGTACGCAGCCGTCCTCGGCGACGTGGCGGCGGCAGGTCTCCAGCAGTCGCTGACGGACCGTCACATCGCCCGCGTGCACCAGGAAGGAGGCGAGCATGACGACGTCGAAGCGCTCGCCGAGGTCCAGCGCCTCGATCGGGCTGCGCACCGTGCGGACCTCCTCGCGGACCCGGGCCAGCATCTCGGCGGACTCGTCCACGGCCGTCACGGTGAAGCCGCGGTCGGTCAGTGGGTGCGTCATCCGGCCGACGCCGCAGCCCAGTTCGAGGATACGGGCGCCGGGCGGCACCGCCGCCTCGATGACGTCCGGGGCGTCGCCCACGGGGAGGCGGCTCCACACCTCGACGGCGCAGCCGTCCGGGGTGATCGCGCCCTCGCCGGTTCCGTCGTAGCCCTTGCGTCGGTCGTCTGCCATGCCCGTCATCCGAGCACGGATGGGCCCGGGGGGAAAGAGGGCGTCGGAAAGGGCTTGCCGGATACCCCATGGGGGTATAACTTCGATCATCGACGGAGTGAGGGAGACGGCGCCGGACGGGCGTCGGAGCACGCGGAGGACGACATGGCACACCCCGCACAGCACGAGCACCACCAGCACGACGGGCACCAGGGGCACGAGGGCCACGACGGGCACGAGCACCACGACCACGGGCAGCACGGGCACGAGCAGCACGGCGCGCACGGCCACCACCAGGCTCACAGCGGCGGAACGAGCTGGCGGACGGCCGCGCAGGCGACCCTGCACTGCCTCACCGGCTGCGCCATCGGCGAGATCCTCGGCATGGTGCTCGGCACCGCCTTCGGTCTGCACAACGGTGCGACCGTGGTGATCTCGATCGTCCTGGCCTTCGTCTTCGGCTACGCGCTGACCATGCGCGGCGTGCTGAAGGCCGGACTGGAGGTCGGCGCCGCGGTGAAGGTCGCGCTGGCCGCCGACACCGTGTCGATCCTGGTCATGGAGCTGATCGACAACACCGTGATGGTCACCGTCCCGGGGGCGATGGACGCGGGCCTCGGCGACCTGCTGTTCTGGGTGGCGCTGGCGGGCTCGCTGGCCCTGGCCTTCGCCCTCACCGTCCCGGTCAACAAGTGGATGATCGGCCGAGGGCGCGGCCACGCCTTGGTGCACGCCCACCACCAGCACTGATCCGAGGCGCCGGAACCTCTCGCCTGCGGCCCGTGCCGACCGTTCGACGGTCGGTACGGGCCGCGGCGCGTTCCGGCCCGCTCGTCCGTTCGCCCGCTACCGCGCGCCGCCCTCCAGTTCGGCCAAGGTCGCGTGCAGCCAGCCGAGTTCGGCCTCGGTGGTGGCGCGGGCGATCAGCAGCTGGCCGCGTCGGAACGGGTCCGTGAACTCCTCGGCGCCCATCGGGCGGTCGCCGTCGTAGTAGAAGCTCGCCGGCTCGGAGAGGAAGGCCAGGCGGCGGCGGAGCACGGTGGCCTGGGCGGCGGGGTCCGCCAGGTGGCGGAGGAAGGCGAGCAGGGTGAACCAGCGGTTCTCGTCGCTGATGTCCAGCGCCTCCGGCTCGCGCAGCCGGTCGAGCAGTGCGGCGCGGCCGGCCTCGGTGAGGTGCAGGGTGTGCCGGGGGGCGGCGGCGCTGCCGGGCTCGGTCCGGCGGACCAGCAGTCCGGCGGTCTCCAGGCGCTTGATCGCGGGGTAGAGCGTGCCGTCGCTGATCGGCTGGACGTGCCCGGCGAGTGCGGAGAGGTGGCGGCGCAGCTCGTAGCCGTGCAGCGGCCGGTCGTACAGGAACCCGAGGATGGCGAGCTTGAGCATGGGGCCACCTTCTCATGGCGATCCCTCGGGGCGAGGGTAACTCGCATGTGAGATACCTCGGCATCGAGGTATGGTTCCGATGTGCCCGGGCCTCAGTGCCCCGTGTTCCTGCGTTCCTGTCAGAGGAGTCCTCGCGATGCGTCACGCCCCCGTCACCCCCAACGGCGACCTGATCCGCTGGGTCGAACTGCCCGGCGCCGAGCCCGCCCGGCTCTACCTGCACGGACTGGGTGCCACCTCGCCGGTCTACTTCGCGGCCGCCGCCACCCATCCGCTGCTCGCCGGCCGCCGTTCACTGCTGATGGACCTGCTCGGCTTCGGCATCAGCGACCGGCCGACGGACTTCGGGTACACCGTCGAGGAGCACGCCGACGCGGTCGCCACCGCGGTGCGGGCGGCCGGGCTGGACCGGGTCGAGGTGGTCGGCCACAGCATGGGCGGCGCGATCGCGATCGTCCTCGCCGACCGGCACCCCGGACTGGTGTCGCGGCTGGTCATGGTGGACGCCAATCTGGACCCGGTCGACCCCGACCGGCGACGCCCCGGCAGCAGCGGCATCGCGGGCTACACCGAGGCGGAGTTCCTGGCCGGCGGCCGGGCGGAGGTCGCCGAGCGGATCGGCCCGTTCTGGTGGGCCACCATGCGGCTGGCCGGCCCGGAGGCGTTGTACCGCAGCGCCTGCTACCTCGCCCGGGCCACCCGGCCGACCATGCGCGAGCTGCTGCTCGGCCTCGACCTCCCGCGCACCTTCCTCCACCCGGCGGAGGACGGCGAGTTGGCCGGCGCGGACGGGCTCCGCGCGGCCGGGGTCCGGGTCGTCGCCGTCCCGGACTGCGGGCACAACATCATGCTCGACAACCCGGACGGTTTCGCGGCCGCCGCGGCGGAGGCGCTCGGCCTGGGCTGAACCCGGGGCGCCTGCCCGGCCACCTCCGGTCCCCAGGAGCCGGAGGGCCTAGGCTGGGCGGAGTGCCCGAGAGGAGCCCGCCCGATGCCCGTCGACGTCCCGCCCGCGCTGGCCGCGTCCCTGGAGGAGTTCCGCGGCGCGGACGGTCTCGCCTGGGCGGCTCGACTGCCCGCTCTGGCGGACGAGTTGCTCGACCGCTGGGAGCTGCGCCCGGACGGCCCGACCGCACACGGCGTCGTCGGGCTGGTGCTGCCCGTGCTGCGCGCCGACGGGAGGCCTGCCGCGCTCAAGCTGCAGCCCGTGGACGAGGAGACGGCGGGCGAACCGCTCGCCCTGCGCGCCTGGCGCGGCCGCGGGGCCGTCCGGCTGCTGGACCACGAACCCGCCTCGGGCGCCCTGCTGTTGGAGCGGCTTGACTCGGCGCGCTCGCTCCTCGCCGTACCCGACGACCTCGTGGCACTGCGCGTGATCGCCGAGCTGCTGGCCGAATTGACGAAGCGTCAAGCGCCCTCGGGCATCAGGATGTTGGCGGACATCTCCGGAGGGCTGCTGGAGCGCGCCCCGGCCGCCGTCGCGGCGTTCGGCGACCCTGACGAGCGGAGGCTGCTCGCCGACTGCACCGCCGCCCTCCGCGAGGTGTGCGGCGACCCCGGCGACCGGCTGCTCCACTGGGACCTGCACTACGGCAACGTCCTCGCCCCGCTCCCGGAGAGCGGCCGCGGCGGCTGGCTGGCCATCGACCCCAAGCCGCTCGCCGGGCACCCCGGCTTCGAGCTGCTCCCGGCGCTGCGCAACCGCTGGGAGGACGTGGTGGCCACCGGCGACCTCGCCCGGGCGGTGCACCGGCGCTTCGACCTCCTGACGGAGGCGCTGGAGCTGGACCGCGGGGTCGCGACGGCCTGGACGCTCGCCCGGGTGCTGCAGAACGCGGCCTGGACGGCCGAGGAGGGCCGGACGGAGCTGGACCCCGCCCAACAGGCCGTCGCCGAGGTGCTCCTGGGGCGCTGAAGCTGAAGCCCCGGCGCTCCCACGGCCTTCCGCAGCTCCCGCAGCGGTCCGGGACAGTCAGGCGGCTCGGGGTGGGGGTGTCGGTGTGGTGCGGCAGGATCAGCTGCATGACGGACGGAATCGCCTGGCTCGCGGAGCCACAGAGCATCTGTTGATCGTCGGCGCGGCCTGGCTATGTGCACCGGCAAGGCAG
This sequence comes from Kitasatospora xanthocidica, assembly GCF_014656195.1. Classification (GTDB taxonomy): domain Bacteria; phylum Actinomycetota; class Actinomycetes; order Streptomycetales; family Streptomycetaceae; genus Kitasatospora; species Kitasatospora xanthocidica. The sequence goes on from NZ_BNBY01000030.1 coordinate 59,699, forward strand.
CCTCTAGTCGTCGAACTCGCCCAGGTTGACCAGGCTCACCCGGTGGGACCCGGCGTCCCACCGTGCGCACCTGCGCGGGTCCGAGTAGTGGTGCCAGTAGGCCGTGTGCTCGCCGCCTCCGGGCTCCTCGTCCGTCTCGACGCGGTCGGGCGTGCCGAACGCGGCGCGGAACTCCTGGTACGAGGACAGCCCGGAGAAGTGCGCCAGCCGCGGGCCGTAGATCGCGAAGCCGACGACCCTCCCGGATCGGATCCGGTAGGTGAGGTCGTCCGCGGTGTACAGGAAGCCCTTCGAGCGGACGGCGTCGTCCACCACCTGGGCCAGGGTCAGCACCCGGCCGCCGCGGTCCTCGAACTCGGGCTCGATGTCGTCCCCGCTCCTGCGCCGGGCGACGACGGGAGCCGTGGCGTCGACGATCAGTCCGCGCGGGACGTCGGCCGCCGGGGCTCCGAAGGCCACGCCGCCCATCGTCAGGGTCGTCAGGTCGAGGTCCCGGCGCGTCAACAGGTCCAGGTTGTCGAGGAGTTCGATCACCCTCGAAGTCTAGTGAGCGCCTCTGACAGAGCAGCGGCGGCCCTGCACCCGGCACCGGACCCGGCGGCCCGCCATCCGCTCGCGCCCGCCACCCGCTCACGCCCGCCGAGCGGTGAACCGGACCCGGACGCCCGGGGCCAGCAGGGCGGGCGGTTCCCGGTCGGTGTCCCACAGGGGGAGCGCGGTGCGGCCGATGAGCTGCCAGCCGCCGGGGGAGGAGCGCGGGTAGACGCCGGTGTACGGGCCGGCCAGGGCGACCGAGCCGGCCGGGACGGAGCTGCGCGGGGTGGCCCGGCGCGGGACGTCGTAGCGTGCGGGCAGGCCGGTGAGGTAGCCGAAGCCGGGGGCGAAGCCGCAGAAGGCGACCGTGTACTCGGGCTCGGTGTGGATCCGGACGGCCGCCTCCGCGGACACCCCCCACAGCGCGGCGACCTCGGCAAGGTCGGCGCCGTCGTACACGGTCGGGACCTCCAGCAGCGGTCCGCGTGCCGTCTCGGCGGTGGCCGGACGGGCCGTGCGCAGCAGCCGGGCCACCGCGTCGACGTCCGCTACGCCGTCCAGCAGCACCGTGCGGGCGGCCGGCACCAGTTCCTCGACCTCGCCGAGCACCCCGGCCTCCCGCTGCTCGCGCAGCCACCCGTACAGCGCCGCGACCTCGGCCGTCCCGGGCAGCTCGACCAGCAGCGCTCCCTCGCCGACCCGCCGCACCTCGCCGACCGGTCGCACCGACTCGTCCGACCCCGTCACGCCGCCTCCCGACCCCATCACGCCGCCTCCCGCCGTCACGTGAACGCCTCCACTCGTCACGTGAACGCCTCCACCCGGACCCCGGCCGAGGCCAGGCCGCCGCGCACCCGCCAGGCGAGCTGGGCGGCGCCGGGGGTGTCGCCGTGAACGCAGAGCGAGCGGGCCTCGACGGCGATCCGCTCGCCGGTGACGCACTCCACCGAGCCGTCCCGGGCGATGTCGACGGCGCGGGTGATCACCGACTCGGGGTCGTGCACCACCGCCCCGGGCTCCCGGCGCGGGACGAGGGTGCCGGTGCGGGTGTAGGCCCGGTCGGCGAAGGCCTCGGTGACCACCGGCAGTCCGACTCCCTCGGCGACCTCGAGGAACCGGGAGCCCGGCAGGCCGAGGACGGGCAGCGGGCCGTCACAGACCGCGCCGGCCCGCAGCACGCCGGCCACCACGGCCTCGGCCTGGTCGGAGTCGGTGACCACCCGGTTGTAGAGCGCGCCGTGCGGTTTGACGTAGGAGACCTTGGAGCCGGCGGCGCGGGCGAACACCTGGAGGGCGCCGATCTGGTACGCGATCTCGTCGGCGAGTTCCTCCGGCGGGACGTCCATCGCGCGGCGGCCGAAGCCGGCCAGGTCGCGGTAGGAGACCTGGGCGCCGATCCGGACGCCGCGCTCGGCGGCCAGTGCGCAGACCCGGCGCATCGTCGACGGGTCCCCGGCGTGGAAGCCGCAGGCGACGTTGGCGCTGGTCACCACGGACAGCAGTGCCTCGTCGTCGGTCAGCGTCCAGCGCCCGAACCCCTCGCCGAGGTCCGCATTGAGATCGATCACCGCATCGGCCACGTCCGTCCGCCTCCCAGCAGCTGTTGAGCCAGATGGTAGGGCCTGCGGATGAAGGCCGTTGTCCGTGGCCCGGGCCCCCGGGGAGCCCCACGGCGTGTGACCCGGCCCGTACGCCCCGGGGCGGCGCCACAGGGGGCGTACGGGCCGGACCGGCTCAGCGGGTGGGCGCCGGTTCCGGGAAGGAACGTTCCAGCGGACGGAGGGCCCGCAGCACGATCAGCAGCGGGATGACACCGAAGACGCCGAACGACATGTCGATGAATCGCCACACCACCGGGATCCCCCGCAGCGGCCCGCAGATCAGCGCCAGCGGGATCACCGCCCCGCAGGCGAGCACGGCCCAGCGGAGCACCCAGATGTTGCGGACCGGGTCCTTGAGCGGCCCCCAGAAGGCGGCGGCGATCACCAGGTGGGCGAAGGCCAGCCAGTCGGTGCCGTAGGCCAGGAAGGGGTAGCGCTCGTCGGTCTCGGCGATGCCCGTGTGGACCCGTTCGAACCAGGCCGTCACGGCGGGGAAGTGGTCGGTCAGCGGGGCGGCCGGGCCGGTGACGAAGTCGACCAGCAGGCGGGTCTCGGTCTCCAGGGGGAAGGCGGTCAGGCCGCTGAGCACCAGGCAGACCAGGAAGAACCACAGCCAGCGCCGGACCCTGCGCAGGACGACCGCGGGGTCGCCGTCCATGTCGCGAACCTCGTCCACTCTGTCCACCGCGTACACCTCCGTGCCGGGCACCCCGGGCGGACCGGCGTGCCGAACTGCGGGCGGATCCTTGTCCCGCCTGCGCGGAACCGACTCTAGACCCTTCTTTTGAACATGTTCAACTTGCCTCCAGGTGATCCCCGGAACCCCCTGGCGCCGCCCGGGGACGCGAAGGCGCCCGGAAACGCGAAGGTGCCCGGGTGCCGAAGCACCCGGGCACCGACCGTGCTGGTGTTACGCCGTGTAGGTGTACGTCGCCGACGCGCTGGTGCCGCCCGCCGTGGTGACCGTGACGTTCACCGGGCCGGGCTGGGCGCCCGCCGGAGCGGTGGCCGTGCAGAAGGACGGGCCGCAGGAGACGTGGGTGGCCGGCACGCCGCCGAACGCGACCGTCCCGTAGGTCAGGTTGCTGCCGATCACGTTCACCCGGGTCCCGCCGGCGACCGGGCCGCTCGCCGGGGACAGGCTGCTGACCGAGGGCGCGGGCGGGGCCGGGGGAGTGGCGCCGGTGTAGTCGAAGGTGGCCGTCGCGGTGGCGGTGCCGCCGGGCGTCACCACGCTGACCGGGACGCTGCCCGAGCCGCCCGGCGTGGTCACCGTGCAGGCGGTGTCGGTGCAGCTGCCGCCCGAGGGGACGCCGCCGACCAGCACCATGCCGTGGGCCAGGTTGCTGCCGCTGACGGTCACCGCGGTGCCGCCGGTGCCGGGGCCGGTGGTGGTGCCGAGGCCGGTGACGGCCGGGGCGGCCTGGACGGTCGCCGGCAGGTAGCCGCCGGTGCCGAGGTCGTAGCGGGAGACGTGGCCGGTCGGGTCGGTGTCGTTCGGGTTGGCGGCCGTCACCGTGATCACGCCGGTGATCGGCACGCCGGGCGTGGTGCGCAGGTTGAGCTTCATGAACTCGCTCTTGCCGACCACCCGGGTGCCGGTGAGGACGGCCTCCAGGTGGCGGCCGTCGGGCGAGAGGGTCTCGGTGAAGGTGTAGTCGTACGGCGTGGAGTAGAACATGGCGCCGTCGGTGGTGACGCCGGGCGGCAGGTCGACGGTGAAGTGGGTCGGGCCGGTCAGGTCCGCGCTGCCGGCGGACACCCAGCTCGCCGACATGTTGCCGGTGGTGAAGAAGCCGCCGGGGTAGTTCCCGCTCTGCGAGACGGTCACGTGCTGCGCGGAAGTCGAAACCGCGGGCGTCGAGACCTTGGGTGTCGGGACCTTGGGCGTCGAGGCCTTGGGGGCCGGGATCGCAGGTGCCGAGACCTTGGGCGTCGAGCCCTTGGGGGTCGCGGCCGCGGCGGTGCCGGCGGTGAGGACGGCACCGGTGGTGAGGGTGGTCACGGACAGCGCGGCGGCAACGCCCGCTTTGGCCAGTCGGGTGATCATAGGTCGATCATCACCGAACCATTGCGCCGCCCTCACCGGTTTTTCGAATGCTGGTTCGAGAATGGCGGGATTCCGTCGAAACCACGTTCCGAAAATGATCTCCGGAGGGCCGCTCACCTGCCGTTGTGCCGGTCCGCAAGGTCCGTTTCGGTCGATGTCGGTGCGAACCTCTAATCTTGTCCTCCGTGACCGCCATCGCAGACCCGCCCACCGAGCCCGGCCTCCGGCCGTCCGTCGGTCCGGCCGCCGTCCCGTCCGCCGGCCCGGCCGTCGTGCGCCCCGCGCCCGGCCCCGCCGCCGACGAGGGCCTGGCCCGCCGGCTCAAGGCGCTGGCCTGCACCGCCCCGCTGCACGACCTGGACAACCGCAAGGTCAACCTGGCCGGCGAGTACGGCGGCTACGCGATGGCCGAGGTCGGCCTCGCCGCGATCGACCTGGTCACCCTGAACATGGACTTCGACACCGGGGCCGACCGCGAGATAGTCCTCGCCCGGCTGCTGCCCCGGGTCGCCGCCCAGGCCGCGGGCCGCCCCGCGGCCGAGCACGAGCGGGTCGCCCGCTGGGTGCTGGAGTCGCTGATCAACGTCGGCAGCGTGGACCGCGGCTTCCGCGCCGTCTACGGCACCTTCGGCGCGGACGGCGAGTACGTCCGCCGCGACTACGACTTCAAGCTGATCGAGGAGGTCCCCGGCCCCGACGGCGGCGTCTACCTGCGCACCACCGACGAGGCGGTCAACGTCCTGGTCGGCGCGCTCGACACCGACGTCACCTCGGCCCAGATCGCCGCCGAGGTCAAGCTGGAGGTGCTGATCCGCCGCGGCCGCCTGGCCGACGCCCAGCTCGCCGCCGAGCAGGCCCGCTACCGCACCGTCCAGTTCGCCGAGACGCTGCGCCGCGCCCTCGACGCCACCCGCCGCAACGTCCGGGCCGTCGACTGGATGCGCGCGATCCCGGACCTCATCGAAGAGGCGCTGGACCACATCGCCGACCGCTACCGGCACGAGAACGCGATTCTCACCAACATCCGCAAGGCCCGCGACGAGGCCGAGGACCCCGAGCACAAGCGCCGCGCCGCCGAGCTGGTCGACATCGTCAAGGACTGCATCCGCCGCCACACCCAGCTGCAGACCCGCCTGCTGGAGGCCGGCCCGCTGTTCCGCGCCGAGCAGGACCGACAGGCCTTCGCCACCCCCGGCGCCCGCAGCGGCATCGACCTGTACGGGCAACTGCTCGCCCCCGTACTGCGGCTGCCGGTGGAGCAGGCCGTCCGCCCCACCGACGCCTTCTTCGCCCGCGGCGCCGGCCTGCGCACCCCGGCCTCGGTCCGGGTCGCCGACCTGGTCGACCTGCTGCTCACCCCGCCGGTCGAGCGCGAGCACCTCGGCGCCGAGCTGCCGGACCCGGACCTCGTCGCCACCCCGGACGACAGCCGGTTCTCCGAGGCCCAGCTGGAGGCCGCGCTGGTCCTGCTCGACCTGCCGCCGGACGCCCCCCGCCGGCTCTCCGGCCTGCTCGCCGACGCCCGCAAGCAGGACCCGGACCTGCCGTACCTGGTCGCCCTGCTCGCCGTGCACGCCGCCAGCCCGCCGGTCGGCACCGCCTACCGCCAGGGCGAGGAGCGGCTGCTGTTCGCCGTGGACGACGGCACCCCGCTGCGCGACCGGGAGTTCGGCGGCGCCGACCTGATCGTCGGCAGCGCCCTGCTCGACGCGGTCGGCATGGCCGCCGACCGCAAGGACGCCGGCTGACCGGCCGCGCCGGCCACCGGCCCGGACAGACCTCCACCGTGACACCCACCGTGACCAGCACACCGCCCAGCACCCACACCACCACCCAGACCACCACCCCGACCGACCGCAAGCACCGCGCCACCCCCGAGGAGCACCGCCCGTGACGACCCACCACGACGCGTCCTGGGCGACCGAGACCGAACCGGCGGCCCCCGCGCCGATCACCCCGGCCGACGTCGCCGACGCCGCCCGGCTGGTCTCCTTCGGCCTCCAGGCCAAGCTGCTGCCCGCCCGGGACGTCGAGTACGCCGAGCTCGTGCGCCGCCACCGCGAGGACCCGCCGTTCGCCCGGCTCGCCGACGCCATCGCCACCGGCATGGGCCTGGTCGTCCTGGAGGTCTCGCCGCGCGCCGGCATGGCCGTGGCCGCCGCCGAGGACTCGCTGTTCGCCGTCCGGATGGGCGACTACTCGCGCCGCGCCGCCTCCGAGTCCACCGACCGCTTCCTGCACGGCCTGGCCCACCTGGCCGTCGCCGCGATGGCCTTCCCCCGCCCCGAGGACCTGGCCGACGACACCTACCTCGGCCGGATCACCGTCAACGGCGTCGACGCCTTCGTCCGCCAGGCCTGCCGCCGCCTGGAGGAGCAGGCCGACGCCGAGGGCGCCAACACCGACCCGCAGTCCGACGCCCCCGGCCTGGAGGCCGCCTGGCGGGTCTGGGCCCGGCGCACCGCCACCGGCGCCACCAAGGACGCCCGCCGGCTCTCCGGCTCCACCATCGGCATCGTCGCCAAGGCCGTGCTGTTCCTGGTCGACTCCGGCTTCCTGCAGAAGGTCTCCGACGACTCCGGCGGCACCTACCGCACCACCGCCCGCTACCAGCTCCAGGTCCGCGACCTGGCCGGCAGCGCGGCCATGGCCGAACTGCTCGACCTGGGCGTCGTCCCGGTCTCCGACGGCACCGCCAGCCTGCTGCCGCCGGACACCTCGGACGAGCTGGTCGCCGACGCCGGCCTGCCGTTCCACTCGCTCTGACCACACCCTCAGCCACGGAGAACCGCCGCACATGTACGAGCTCAACCGGGTCCGCCTCTACTCGATCGGACCGGCCGGCGCCCGCTACGCCGACACGGTGCTCGACCTGCGCGGCGTCGGCGAGCCCGTCTCCGATCCGGCCCCGCAGCAGATCGGCCTGTTCGGCGAGGACACCGAGGGCCCGGTCCGCCGCCCCGCCCCGGCCGGCGTGCTCTTCCTGGAGAACGGCGGCGGCAAGTCCGTCCTGCTCAAGCTGATCTTCTCGGTCATGCTCCCCGGCCACCGCAACACCCTCGGCGGCGCCAGCTCCGGCGTGCTCCGCAAGTTCCTGCTCGCCGACGACTGCGGCCACGTCGCCCTGGAGTGGCAGCACACCGTCACCGGCGAGCCGATCGTCGTCGGCAAGGTCAGCGAGTGGCGCGGCCGCCAGGTCTCCTCCGACCCCCGCAAGTTCGCGGAGACCTGGTACTCCTTCCGCCCCGGCCCCGGCCTCACCCTCGACTCCCTGCCGGTCGCCGAGCGGATCAGCCTGGCCGGCGACCAGAAGGCCCGCGGCCGCCGCCGCACCATGAAGGGCTTCCGCGACGCCCTCACCGAGGCCGGCAAGGCCCACCCGCACCTCGACCTGGTCTTCGAGGACGGCCACGACCGCTGGACCGAACACCTCGGCGAGCTCGGCCTCGACCCCGAACTCTTCCGCTACCAGCGCGAGATGAACGCCGACGAGGGCGAGGCGGCCGGCCTCTTCGCGGTCAAGCACGACAGCGACTTCACCGACCTCCTGCTGCGCGCCGTCACCGACACCCGGGACACCGACGGCCTCGCCGACCTCGTCCACGGCTTCGCCGCCAAGCTCGGCCGCCGCGCCGAACTCACCGCCGAACGCGACTTCACCGCCGGCTCGCTGGACCTCCTGGAGCGCATCGCCGAGGCCACCACCGCCCGCGAGACCGTCCGCGAGGCCCACCGCACCGCCGAGCGCCGCACCCGCCGGCTCGCCCACGCCCTCGCCTCCCGGGCCACCGCCGAACGCGACCGCGCCCAGGACCTCGCCATCGAGGTCTCCGCCGCCGCGAGCGCCGTCACCGCCGCCGAGGCCGACCGCACCCGGCACAGCCTGATCGCCGACGAACTCACCCACCGGCACGCCACCCTGAGCCTCGCCGCCGCCACCACCGAAGCCGCCGCGCTGCGCCGCGAACTCATCGACGCCCGCACCCTGCACTCCGCCTGGCAGGCCGCCGAGGCGGTGCTGCGCCAGCGCGCCGCCGCCGACCGGGTCACCCGGGTCGCCGCCGCCATCCGCGAGGCCGAGCTGGACGCCGCCCCCGCGCTCGCCGCCCGGGCCCGCGCCGCGACCGCCCTCGCCCGCGCCCTGGAGGCCGCCGCCGCGGCCGCCGAGTCCCGCGCCGACACCGAGGAGCAGCGCGCCGGCGAGCTCCAGGAGGACGGTGCCACGGCGCAGACCGGCGCCACCGAGGCCGCCACCGCCGCCCAGAAGGCCCGCAGCGAGGCCGAGCACCTGCGCCAGCGCCTCGCCGAGGTCGAGCAGGAGACCGAGGCCGCCGTCGAAGCCGGCTTCATCGACGCCGACGGCGACGTGGACCCGGCCCGCGCCGCGCTGCACGCCGCCGACGTCGAGAAGGCCGCCGCCGCCGGGCTCGCCCAGGCCCGCGCCGCCGCCGAGGCCTCCGCCGCCCGGCTGCGCGAGGCCGCCGCCGCGACCTCGCGCGCCGAACTCGCCGCCGAACGCGCCGGCGACGCCCGCAAGGCCGCCGCCCGGTCCCTGGCCGGCGAACAGCGCACCGCCGCCCTGCTCGCCACCGAGCAGCGCCTCGCCGACCTGCTCTCCCTCACCCCGTACCAGGAAGACGCCGAGGAGGACGCCGGCTTCCTCACCCCCGCCGTCCTCGACCGCAACGCCGAGTACCTGCGCGAACTCCTCGACGAGGCCATCGCCACCGCCGAGCGCACCCTGTTCGACCTGCGCACGGCCGCCGCCGACGACTCCCGGATCCTCGCCGCCCTCGGCGACGGCGGCCTGCTGCCGCCCGGACCGGACGTCCTCGCCACCGTCGAGTACCTCGCCGAGCACGGCATCCCCGCCCTGCCCGGCTGGCGCTACCTCGCCCAGTCCGTCGACCCGGCCGACCACGACGCGATCCTCGCCGCCCGCCCCGAACTGGTCGACGGCGTCGTCGTCACCGACCCGTCCTCGCTGGAGCGCGCCCGCGAGGCCCTGCAGTCCGCCGCCCTGCTGCCGCGCTCCACCGTGGCCGTCGGCGCCGCCGCCTCGCTGATCGCCCCGATCACCGACGAGCCCGCCTTCTTCCTCGTGCCGCCGAACCCGGCCATGCACGACGAGTCCGCCGCCGACGACGAGCGCCGCGACCTGCGCGCCCGGGCGAGCGCCCGCGAGGAGCACATCCGCGAACTCGCCGGCCGCCTCGGCGCCGACCGCGCCCTCGCCGCTCGCCTCGCCTCCTGGCACGCCAGCTGCCCGCCCGGCACCCTCGCCGAACTCGCCGCCGCCGCCGAAGCCGCCCGCGAACACGCCGAGCAGTCCGCCGCCGCCCTCGCCACCCTGCGCGCCGACCACGACGAGGCCGAGACCGACCACGCCGCCGCGGCCTCCGCCCACGAGGAGCACCGCGAGGCCGCCCAGCGCGCCCGCCGCCGCGCCGACGCCCTCTCCGGCCTCGCCTTCCGCCTGCGCGAGCGCGCCACCTGGGCCCGCCGCCAGCGCGAACTCGCCGAGGACGCCGCCGAGTGCGACCGCCGCCAGGCCCTGTGCGCCGACCGCGCCCGCACCTGCGACGAGGACCGCCGCGCCGCCCAGCGCGCCGCCGACGACGCCCGCCGCACCGCCCGCGCGCTGCGCGCCGAACGCGCCGAGATCCCCGCCGCCGAGCAGACCGACGAGCCCGCCGACACCGCCCCCGTCGCGCTGCCCACCCTGCGCGAGGCCTACCGCGCCGCCTCCCAGCTGTACGAGAAGGTCGGCGTCGGCGCCGACCTGCGCGCCGAACAGGCCCGCGCCGAGGGCGACGAGGCCGCCGCCGCGACCGAACTCGACCGGCTCACCAACAAGGTGCGCACCCGCGCCGAGGAGCTGCTCGGCAGCCCCGACGGCGCCGACGGCCCGGCCCGCCAGGCCGCCGCCGCCCGCGCCGAGGAGCTGGTCGCCACCATCGAGGCCCGCTCCGCCGCCGCCAGCGAGCAGCTCGGCCGCCTGCGCGGCGACGCCGAGCGCTCCGCCCCCACCGACGGCGAGGCGCACACCGAGCTGCCCGAGGACCTCGTCCCCACCGACCCGGAGCACGCCCAGACCCTGCTGCGCACCGCCACCAGCCGCCTCGCCGAACGCCGCGAGGCCCTGGACGACGCCCGCACCGCGCACGCCGACCTGCAGCGCACCTTCGACAGCGCCCAGGCCGCCGCCGCCGACTTCGACGAGCTGGCCGGCCAGCTGCGCGACGGCCTGCGCGACCACCAGGAGGACCCGGACGACCCGGTCGAGCCGTACCTCGGCTCGCTCGCCGAGGCCCGCACCGGCGCCACCGACGCCCGCCGCGGCCTGCGCACCGCCGCCGGCGAGCTGTCCAGCGCCGAACTCGCCGTCCGCGACACCGCCGACGCCCTCGTCCGGCACGCCAACGCCGCCCGCTACGAGGCCGTCCGCACCCCCGCCCGCCAGCAGATCCGGGAGCTGCCGGCCTCGGCGCTGCCCGAGCACGCCGCGAGCTGGGCCGCCGCCTTCGCGCCCCGGCTGCGGGTGCTCACCGACGAGCTCGTCCAGCTGGAGAAGAACCGCGGCTCGATCGTGGACCGCCTGCGCGGCCTGGTGGAGTCCTCGCTCACCACCCTGCGCGCCGCCCAGCGGCTGTCCCGGCTGCCCGAGGGCCTGGGGGAGTGGTCCGGCCAGGAGTTCCTCCGGATCCGCTTCGAGGACCCGGACCACGCCACCCTGGTCGAGCGCCTCGGCGAGGTCATCGACGAGGCCACCCGCGCGGCCGTCAAGAAGAACAGCGACCTGCGTCGCGACGGCATGTCCCTGCTGCTGCGCGGCGTCGCGGCCGCGATCGGCCCGAAGGGCGTCAGCGTCGAGATCCTCAAGCCGGACGCGGTGCTGCGCGCCGAGCGGGTCAGCGTCGGCCAGATGTCGGACGTGTTCTCCGGCGGCCAGCTGCTCACCGCGGCCATCGCCCTCTACTGCACGATGGCCGCGCTGCGCGCCAACGACCGCGGCCAGTCCCAGCTGCGGCACGCCGGCACGCTGTTCCTGGACAACCCGATCGGCCGGGCCAACGCCACCTACCTGCTGGAGCTCCAGCGCGCCGTCGCCGACGCGCTCGGCGTCCAGCTGATCTACACCACCGGCCTGTTCGACACCACCGCGCTCGCCGAGTTCCCGCTGGTGATCCGGCTGCGCAACGACGCCGACCTGCGGGCCGGCCTCAAGTACATCTCGGTCGAGGAGCACCTGCGCCCCGGCCTGCCGGCCGCGCAGGACCCGGACGGCCCGGCCATCCACGGCGAGATCACCGCCACCCGGATGTTCAAGCGCCCCGCGGAGGTTCCCGCGCAGCCGTGAACTGGTTAGCGTGATCGGCATGCTGACGATCGCGCACCTCAGTGACATCCACCTCGGCCAGGTCCACCGTCGGGACGGCGGCAAGCGCGCCCGGCGGCGGGCCGAGCGGGTGATGGCGTACCTGGAGGCCCTGCCGGGACCGCTGGACGGGGTGCTGGTCACCGGCGACCTCGCCGACCACGGCCTGGCCGAGGAGTACCGGCAGGTCGCCGGGGTGCTGGCCTCCCGGCACCCGGTGCTCACCTGCCCCGGCAACCACGACTCCCGGGCGCCGTACCGGGAGGTGCTGCTCGGCGAGGCGCCGGGGGAGGAGCCGGTCAACCGGGCGCACCGGCTCCCCGGCGCCGACGTGCTGATGCTCGACTCGTCCATACCCGGGCAGCACGACGGCCTGCTGGACGACCGGACGCTGGACTGGCTGGACGGGCAACTCGCCTCCGGCCGTACCGAGTTGCCCGCCCTGGTGGCCTTCCACCACCCGCCGGTCGAGCTGCACCTGCCGACGGTCGACCCGATCCGCCAGTTCGGCGAGGAGCGGCTCGCGCGGGTGCTGAGCGGCCACCCCCGGGTCGCCGCCCTGCTCTGCGGCCACTCCCACACACCCGCCGCGACCACCTTCGCGGGCCTGCCGGTGCTGGTCGCGCCCGGCGTGGTCTCCACCGTCACCCTGCCCTGCGAGGGCGGGCGCGGCATCTCCTTCGACCACCCGCCGATGCTGGCCTTCCACGTCCTGGACGGGGACGGCCGGGTGACCACCCACTACCGGGTCGTCCCGGTCGACTAGGTGGCCACTCAGCCGCTCAACCGGCGCAGGATCGCCATGAGTTCGGCGGGCGGCTGGATCGAGAACGAGCGCTCGGCCTCGTCGATGTGGGTCAGGTTGGTCACCGTGCCGCGGTGCCACCAGTAGAGCCGGGGCGACAGCGGGCCCGGGTTCTCCGAGTGGACGCGCAGGGCGATGTCGGCCAGGTCGTTGACCGCACCGGCGACCTGCGGCTCCACCAGCGGGTGGAAGAACAGGTAGTCCCGGCTGGGAGCAGTGAACAGGGCGCCATCCTGCGGGAGTTCGCGCCCGGTCACCGCGCGGGCCAGCTCGTCCAGCACCAGCGCCTTGCTGGCGACGAACATCGACTCGCCGTGCACCGCGTACAGGGTCGAGCCCTCGGTCGGGCCCTGGAGGACGTCGTACTCGACCGGATCGGCGATCAGGTTGGCGCGCCCGGCGGCCCGCAGCCGCTCCAGGCCCACCTCGGCGACGAAGCGGTCGTCCAGGGTCCGTACGGTGTCGGGCAGGTCCAGGCAGAGCGCCTCCTGCAGCCCGGTCGCCACCGGACGGAGGTAGCCGAACTCCGGGGCCAGTTCGGCCGGGATCGCGTCGTCGGCGATCAGCCGCAGGTAGGCGCAGCGCAGGACCTCGGCGTCCTGCCCGGGGGTGCTGTCGGCCGCGCCGGCGAGGGCGGCGTAGTGGCGCTCCACCAGCGCGGGCCACTCGCCCCGGTCGGCGCGGCGGCAGAACTCGGCCAGGTTGTACAGGTTGCTGCTGCCCTCGGCCCGCTGCACCGTCCGGCCCGAGACCGTCACCCGCACGCCGATGCCCGCGTGGTAGCGGCGCACCAGCTCGCGCAGGTGCTCCGCCTGGTCGGTCGTCAGGGCGGTGAGGTCGGGGTCGTACTGGGGTGCGGACTTGGAACGGAAGAGCTTCATGCACCCGACTCTACGGGTGCGCGCTGACACCCCGTCCGCGCCGTCGGGTCACGTCATGGGAGGTCAGGGGCGCGGCGTGGACACCCGCGGCTGCGGCGGCGGCTGCTGCGGCCGCTGCTGGGACGGCGGGTGCGGCTGCGGATACGACTGTGGGTACGGCTGCGGGTGCGCCTGTGGGTGGGGCTGTTGGCGGGGCTGCTGGTACACCGACTGCTGCGGGTACGGCTGCTGGTACACCGAGGAGCCCGGGCGGGGGAACGGCCGGGCCGCCAGCGGCTCGGCGGGCGCCCGGCTGCCCGCCATCGGGTGGGTGGCGGAGCCCGGCGCCCGCATCCGCTGGGCGGCGACCTGGCGGGAGATCAGGATCTCCAGCAGGCACCACATGGTGGCGAACACCCCCAGCCCCATGGCCATCAGCGCGGGCGTCAGCATCCAACTGCCCGCGTACGAGGCCAGCGTCGCGACGACCACGCCCACCAGGGTGAAGGCGAGCGAGAGCACCGCCCGGACTGCGGCGGCGCGCACCTCGTCGGGCAGGCGGCGACGGCGGCGTGGCGCGGACACGGGCGACCCCCAGGCGCGGATTCGGCGACGGACGCGGGACGGGCGCTCGCGGTGCGCGCCCCCTTCGCACACTCTGCCCCACCGAATCAGGAGTATGCGTCCGAATCCACCGAACTGCCGTCAAAACGTGCCATCCGGGCAGCCGGTGGGCCCGGCGGTCAGCCCAGCTGCTGGTTGAGCTCCGCCAGCGCGCCCGTGACGATCGTCCGCATCGCGCGCTCGGCCTCCTCGCCGTGCCCCGAGCAGATCGCGTCGGCGACCTCGCGGTGCAGCCGGATCGCGTAGGGCTCGGGCTGATGGGGCATCAGATGGTACTCGGTCCGGCCGGTGAGCACCGCGCCCACGGTGTCGCCGAGGTGGGCGAACATCTCGTTGCCGGAGGCGCGCAGCACCAGGGCGTGGAAGGCGATGTCGTGCCCGAGGAAGGTGTTCAGGTCGGCCTCGCGCGCCGCGACCGTCAACTCCACGGCCAGTGCGCTGAGTTCGCGCCGGTCGTCGTCGGTGGCGTGGACCGCGGCGAGCGCCGCCGCGGCCGGCTCGACGGCCACCCGCAGCGAGCCGAGCGAGCGCAGCTGGGCGGGCCGGTCGGCCCCGGCCAGGCGCCAGCGGATCACCATCGGGTCGAAGACGTCCCAGAGCGACTTCGGCAGCACGGTGATCCCGACCCGCCGCCGGGACGCCACCATGCGCATCCCCTCCAGGATCCGCACCGCCTCCCGGACCACCGTCCGGGACACCCCGAACCGCTCCTCCAGCTCCTCCCCGCGCAGCACCGAACCCTCGGGAAGCTCCCCGGACGCGATCGCCGGCCCGAGCTCGTCAAGCAGTCGCCCGGTCAGCCCCTGGATCTCCATCCGCCCAGCCTAGACGTCCCCGCCCCCGACCCCCGGCGCCACCCTCCATCCGGGCCCGCCTCCGACCCTCGCCCCGCTCGTCCCGGCCCCGCCGTGCTGCCCGCCCCGCCGCCCGGCCCCGCAGGGCACCTCCGCCCCCAACCCCCACCCCGCCGTCAGCCCCTCGCCCCCGGGGAAGTAAAAGTATGACGATTTGGTTTCCGCCACTTGAATACGTCATATCTTTGAAGCGATAGTGGCGGCCAGGCAACGAAGGAGCACGACCCATGGCTCTCAGCGTCGAGAACCACGACCTCCCGCAGACCCCTCCCACGATCGTGGTGATGGGCGTCTCGGGCGTCGGCAAGACCACCCTGGCCCGCCTGCTGGCGGACCGCCTCGGCCTCCCCTTCGCCGAGGCGGACGACTTCCACCCGGCGGCCAACATCGCCAAGATGTCGGCCGGCGTCCCGCTGGACGACGAGGACCGCGCCCCCTGGCTGCGCGCCATCGGCGCCTGGCTGGGCGAGCGGACCGAGGACGGCAGCGGCGGTGTGGTCACCTGCTCGGCGCTGAAGCGCCGCTACCGCGACACCCTGCGCGCGGCCTGCCCGGGCGCCTTCTTCCTGCACCTCAGCGGTGGCCACGAGCTGGTCGAGGACCGGCTCAGCCACCGCACCGGCCACTTCATGCCGTCGTCGCTGCTCGACTCGCAGTACGCCGCCCTGGAACCCCTGGCGGTGGACGAGCGCGGCGCCGTCCTGGACGTGGGCCCGTCCCCCGAACAACTCGTCGAGATGGCCGTGGCGCTGCTGCGGCCCGTCAATGGAGACCTCGCGTGAGCACTGCCCCCACCCTGCTGGCGGCCGCCCCACCGGTCCTGCCGCACACCGGTAGCAACTCCCAGCTGCTGGTCGCGGTGCTGCTCAGCATCGGCGCGATCGTCGTACTGATCACCAAGCTGAAGCTGCACCCGTTCCTCGCCCTCACGCTCGGCTCCGGTCTGCTGGCCGCCGTCGCGGGCGCCCCCTTCGACAAGCTGCTGAGCAGCTTCTCCACCGGCTTCGGCTCCACCGTGGCGAGCGTCGGCCTGCTGATCGGCCTCGGCGCGATGCTCGGCAAGCTGCTCGCCGACTCCGGCGGCGCGAACATCATCGCGGACACCGTGCTGTCCCGGACCGGCAACAAGGCGCTGCCCTGGGCCATGGCGCTGATCGCGGCGGTGCTCGGCCTGCCGCTGTTCTTCGAGGTCGGTGTCGTCCTGCTGATCCCGATCGTGCTGCTGGTCGCCCGCCGTGGCAACGTGCCGCTGATCCGGGTGGGCATCCCGGCCCTGGCCGGCCTGTCGGTGCTGCACGGCCTGGTGCCCCCGCACCCGGGCCCGCTGGTCGCCGTCGACGCCCTGAAGGCCGACCTCGGCATCACCCTGGCGCTCGGCCTGCTGATCGCCGTCCCGACCCTGGTCATCGCCGGTCCGCTGTTCGCGCGGGTCGCCGAGCGCTGGGTCGGCCCGCTGGAGATCCCGGCGACCACCGCCCCCGAGGAGACGGTCAGGAACGACCGCACGCCGTCCTTCGGCGCGGTGCTGGCCACCATCCTGCTGCCGGTCGTGCTGATGCTCGGCAAGGCGCTGGCCGACGTGGTGATCGACGACCCGAAGGCGGTCGCCCAGCGGGTCTTCGACTTCGTCGGCTCCCCGCTGATCGCCCTGCTCGCCGCGACCCTGCTCGCGATGGTGACCCTCGGCCGGGCGGCCGGCTTCGACCGGGCGCGGATCTCCGACACCGTCGGCAAGTCGCTCGGCCCGATCGCGGGCATCGTGTTCATCGTCGGCGCGGGCGGCGGCTTCAAGCAGACCCTGATCGACGTGGGCGTCGGCAGCGCGGTGAGCGAGTGGTCCGGCAAGTGGCACATCTCCGCGCTGCTGCTGGGCTGGCTGATCGCCGTGCTGATCCGGCTGGCCACGGGCTCGGCGACGGTCGCCACGATCACCGCGGCGGGCATCGTCTCCCCGCTGGCCGCGACCATGTCCTCGACCCACGCGGCCCTGCTGGTGCTCGCGATCGGTGCCGGCTCGCTGTTCTTCTCGCACGTCAACGACGCCGGCTTCTGGCTGGTGAAGGAGTACTTCGGGATGAGCGTCGGGCAGACGCTGAAGTCCTGGTCGGTGATGGAGACGGTGATCTCGGTCGTCGCGATCGCCCTGATCCTGCCGCTGAGCCTGATCATCTAGGCGCCGCGGCGGAAGCCGCAGCACCGCCGAGGGGCGGCACCCGTGAACCGTACGGGTGCCGCCCCTCGGCGTTCGGTCGGTCCCTCCGCCCGCCGAGGCCGCCCGCTCAGTCCGTCCGCCCCAGCAGCCCCGACAGCACGGCGGCCGTCGACGCCAGCAGCTCCTCCGCGACCACGCCGCCCGCCGCCGTACGGGCCAGCAGGCCCTCCCGCGCCGCGAGGATCACCGCCGCGGCCTGCCCGGCGCTCGCGCCCGCGGGCACCAGCTCCGGCAGCACCCGTTCCAGGACGTCGGCCAGCGCCCGCGCGACGGTCCGGTCGTGCACGGCGAGCTGCGCGGCCAGCGCCTCCGTCCGGGCGGCGACCAGCCGGAACTCCAGGAACAGCAGGATCCACCCGGTCTCCGCGGGCTCGACCCGCAGCAGCGCCTCGACCAGCAGCCGGGCCCGTTCCCGCGGTGCCAGCGCCTCGCAGGCGGAGGCCAGTTCCTCCAGCTCGGCCATCCGCCGGGCCGCCTGGTCGTCGAAGAGCGCCAGCAGCAGGTCCTCCTTGCTGCCGAAGTTCGAGTAGAAGGCGCCGCGGGTGTAGCCGGCGGCTGCGCAGACGTCCTCGATGCTGGTCCGCGCGAAGCCGACGGTGAGGAACAGTTCGCTCGCCGCGGCCAGCAGCCGGGCCCGGGTGTGGACGCGGCGTCGGGGCGGTCGGGGAGCGGCGGCATCAGCGGGGGGCGGGTTCACAGGAGAACGGTACATGGTGTATTCAGTACGAGTCGTATTCAATACGAGTCGTACTGAACCGGCCCCGCGAGCCGTACGGAACCTGCCGTACGTGCCGTGGCGAACCGCCGTGCCCGTACCCGAGGGGGACCACCACCATGAGCCGACT
This sequence comes from Kitasatospora xanthocidica, assembly GCF_014656195.1. GTDB lineage: Bacteria > Actinomycetota > Actinomycetes > Streptomycetales > Streptomycetaceae > Kitasatospora > Kitasatospora xanthocidica. The sequence continues at coordinate 77,462 of NZ_BNBY01000030.1, forward strand.
GCTGATCACCAACGCCCACCTGCTCCACCCCGAGGACGGCACCCGCACCGACCTCGGCTGGCTGGAGGCCGCCGACGGCCGGATCGCCGCCACCGGCACCGGCCGCCCGCCCGCCGGGTCCGACGGCGTCCGGGTGGTCGACGCGGCGGGCGGCACCGTCCTGCCCGGGCTGATCGACGCCCACGTCCACCTACTGGTCACCACCCTCGACCTGCACGACGTCGCCGACTGGACCCCCGGGTACGCGACCGTCCGCGCCCTCGCCGAGGCCGAGCGGATGCTGCGCCGCGGCTTCACCACCGTCCGCGACGTCGGCGGCGCCGACCACGGCATGGCCCGCGCCCTCGCCGAGGGCCTGGTGCTCGGCCCCCGGCTGCTGCACGGCGGCAAGGCGCTGTCCCAGACCGGCGGCCACGGCGACCTGCGCCCGCTCGGCGACGACGCCCTGCCCTGCTGCGAGTCCCGGCCGAACTTCGGCCGGATCGCCGACGGCGTGGACGCCGTACGGGCCGCCGCCCGGGACGAGTTCCGCAAGGGCGCCCGCCACCTCAAGGTGCTGCTCTCCGGCGGGGTCGCCTCCCCGCACGACGAGATCGCCGCCGTCCAGTACAGCGAGGAGGAGATCCGCGCGGCGGTCGAGGAGGCGGAGAACCACAACCGCTACGTCACCGTGCACGCCTACCACCCGCGCGCGATCGACCGCGCCCTGCGGGCCGGGGTCCGCTGCGTGGAGCACGGCAACCTGCTGGACGACGGCACGGTGGCCCTGCTGCTGGAGAAGGACGCCTTCCTGGTCCCCACCCTCGTCGCGTACGAGCAGACCGCGAAGCTCGGCGCCGCCTCGGGCCTGCCGCCCGCGTCCGTCGGCAAGCTCGCCGAGGTCCGCGACCGCGGCCTGGACGCCCTGGAGCGCGCCCACCGCGCGGGCGTCAACCTGGTCTACGGCAGCGACCTGCTCGGCCCGCTGCACCCGGCCCAGCTGGAGGAGTTCACGCTGCGCGCCCAGGTCCAGCCGGCCGCGGACGTGCTCCGCTCGGCGACCACCACGGCGGCCCGGCTGCTCGGCATGGCGGGGGAGATCGGCACCCTCGCCCCGGGCGCCCACGCCGACCTGCTCGTCGTCGACTGCGACCCGCTGGCCGACCTCACCGTCCTCACCCGCCCGGAGCGGCACCTGCGCCACGTGGTGAAGGCCGGGCTACCGGTCTGACAAAGCAGCGGGCGGGCGCCCGGGAGAATCCCGAACGCCCGCCCGCCGTACAGCCGTTGTTGCCTACTTGGTTCCACGCTTCGCGAGGCTGTGCCTACTTGGTTCCACGCTTCGCGAGGAAGGCCTCGACCTCGTCCCGGATCTCCGGCGTGTCGAGCCCGCGCACCGTCATGGTGGTGCGGCGGCGCAGCACGTCGTCCGTCGTGTACGCCCACTCGTTGTCGGCCGCGTAGGCGACCTGCGCCCAGACGTCCGGGCCGTCGGCGTGGATCGGCCGGCCGAGCTCCGGGTTCTCGTCGATCATGCGGGCGATCTCGAAGGAGAGGGTGCCGTAGTGGCTGGCCAGGTGCTTGGCGACCAGCGGCTCCATCCGCGAGCCCGGCTCACGGTCGATCAGCAGGCGGTGCGCCACCGCGTTCGGCGCGCCGACGCCCGGCAGCGGGACGGTCGGGGCGATCGGGGACATGTCCTCGCCGAGGCTGGTGCCGGGCACGTGGGCCAGCTTCTCCAGCACGGCGCGGCCGATGTGGCGGTAGGTGGTCCACTTGCCGCCGGAGACCGACAGCATGCCGCCCTTGCCCTCGGTGACGACCGTCTCGCGCTTGGCGGCGGCGGTGTCGCCCGGGCCGCCCGGCAGTACGCGCAGGCCGGCGAAGGAGTAGGTGATCAGGTCACGGTCGAGGTGCTCGTCGCGGATCGCGTGCGCGGCCTCGCCCATGATCTGGTCGATGTCCGCGTCGGTGGCCCGGACGTCCTTCGGGTCGCCGGTGTACTCCTCGTCGGTGGTGCCGAGGAGGACGTGGTCCTCCCACGGGATGGCGAAGGAGACGCGGTACTTGTCGATCGGGATGGTCAGCGCGGCGCGCCACGGCGAGCGGCGCTTGACGACCACGTGGGCGCCCTTGGAGAGGCGGATCGACGGCGCGGCGCCGGCGTCCTCCATCTTGCGCAGGTGGTCGACCCACGGGCCGGTGGCGTTGAGCACCAGGCGGGCGTCGATGCCGAACTCGCTGCCGTCGAGGCGGTCGCGGAGCTCGGCGCCGGTGACCCGGCTGCCGGTGAAGCGCAGGCCGGTGACCTCGGCGTGGTTGAGCACCACGGCGCCGGCGTCGACGGCGGCGCGCACGGTCATCACGGCGACGCGCGAGTCGTTCATCTGGTGGTCGCCGTAGACGGCCACCGAGCGCAGGCCCTCGGTGCGCAGCGCGGGCACCTGCTGGGCGGCGTGGGCGGCGGTGGAGACCCGGCCCATGCCGTCGCGGAAGGCGGACAGCGCCGAGTAGAGGAACACGCCGGCGCCGAGCTTGGCGGCGCCGTGCGGGCCGCCCTTGTAGACCGGGACGAAGAAGGTCAGCGGGTTGACCAGGTGCGGGGCCACGTCGGTGGAGAGCGCGCGGCGCTCCTTGTGGTTCTCCGCGACCAGCTTGACCGCGCCGGTCTGCAGGTAGCGCAGACCGCCGTGGACGAGCTTGGAGGAGGCGCTGGAGGTGGCGCCGGCGAAGTCGCCGGCGTCGACCATGGCGACCTTCAGGCCGGCCTGGGACGCGGTCCAGGCGACGGCCGTGCCGAGGATGCCGCCCCCGATCACCAGCAGGTCGTAGGTGGCCTTGCCGAGCAGCTCGCGGGTCTCGGCGCGGGAGGCGGTGCGGCCGGCGGTGCGCTCGGCGCCCAGGGTCGGGATGGTTGCCATGGTGGTTGTGTACGGCGCGCGGGTCAGGCGGCGCCGTTACTCCTCTCGTGTGCGGTGCGGCCCCTCCGGAGAGGCCGGTCGGCCCGGTGCGGCGGGCCGGTGAAACGCGGTGACACCCGCTGCCTGAACAGCGGGCGGCCGGCCGGGGCACGGGGCCCCGACCGGCTTGTCGGTCAGTTGTTCTCTTCTTCCTCCACCCAGCCCATGGTGCGCTCCACGGCCTTGAGCCACTTCTTGTACTCGCGCTCCCGGGTGGCCTCGTCCATGCGCGGGGTCCACTCGGCGGCGCGGTGCCAGTTGGCCCGCAGGGTGTCGAGGTCGTTCCAGAAGCCGACGGCGAGACCGGCCGCGTAGGCGGCGCCGAGGGCGGTGGTCTCGGCCACGTACGGGCGCTCGACCGGGGCGTCCAGGACGTCGGCGATGTTCTGCATGAGCAGGTTGTTGCTGGTCATGCCGCCGTCGACCTTGAGGGCGGTGAGCTCGACCCCGGAGTCCTTCTGCATGGCGTCGACGACCTCGCGGGTCTGCCAGGCGGTGGCCTCCAGGACGGCCCGGGCCAGGTGGCCCTTGGTGACGTACCGGGTCAGACCGGCGATCACACCGCGGGCGTCGGAGCGCCAGTACGGGGCGAACAGGCCGGAGAAGGCCGGGACGAAGTAGGCACCGCCGTTGTCCTCGACCGTGTTGGCGAGGGTCTCGATCTCGGCGGCGGTGGAGATGATGCCGAGCTGGTCGCGCAGCCACTGGACGAGCGAGCCGGTGACGGCGATCGAGCCTTCCAGCGCGTAGACCGGCTTCTGGTCGCCGATCCGGTAGCCGACGGTGGTCAGCAGGCCGTGGTACGAGTTGACGATCTTCTCGCCGGTGTTGAGCAGCAGGAAGGTGCCGGTGCCGTAGGTGGACTTGGCCTCGCCCTCGTTGAAGCAGGTCTGGCCGAACAGCGCGGCCTGCTGGTCGCCGAGCGCGGCGGCGACCGGGACGCCCGCCAGGTCGCCGACGGCCTCGCCGTAGACCTCGGCGGAGGAGCGGATCTCCGGCAGGACGGCCAGCGGCACGCCCATCGACTCGGCGATCTTCTCGTCCCACGCCAGCGTGTTGAGGTTCATCAGCATGGTGCGGCTGGCGTTGGTCACGTCGGTGACGTGCTTGCCGCCGTCGACACCGCCGGTGAGGTTCCAGATGACCCAGGTGTCCATGGTGCCGAACAGGATGTCGCCGGCCTCGGCGCGCTCGCGCAGGCCCTCGACGTTGTCCAGCAGCCAGCGGATCTTCGGGCCGGCGAAGTAGCTGGCCAGCGGGAGGCCGGTCTCGCGGCGGAAGCGGTCCTGGCCGACGTTGCGGCCGAGCTCGCGGCAGAGCGCCTCGGTGCGGGTGTCCTGCCACACCAGGGCGTTGTGCACCGGCTCACCGGTGTTCTTGTCCCACAGGACGGTGGTCTCGCGCTGGTTGGTGATGCCGATGGCGCGGATGTCGTCCTTGGTCAGGCCGGCCTTCTCCAGCGCACCGCGGACGACCGACTGCACCCGGGTCCAGATCTCGGCGGCGTCGTGCTCGACGTAGCCGGGCTGGGGGAAGATCTGCCGGTGCTCCTGCTGGTCGACGGAGACGATCCGGCCGTCGGCGCCGAAGATGATGCAGCGGCTGGAGGTGGTGCCCTGGTCGATCGCGGCGATGTAGTTACCGGTGGAGGTCATGGGGAGGTCCTCGGCTCAGTTCGGGGGATACGGGGTGGGTGGGTCTGACGCTCGCGTACGGACGTCCGGTCAGTCCCCGTGCTCGGTGGGTTCGAACCCGGCTTAGAAGAGGGCGTTGTAGACGCCGCCGGCCGCGAGGCCGCCGAGGACCGGGCCGACGACCGGGATCCAGGCGTACGACCAGTCGGAGCCGCCCTTGTTCGGGATCGGCAGCAGGGCGTGCGCGATGCGCGGGCCGAGGTCACGGGCCGGGTTGATCGCGTAGCCGGTCGGGCCGCCCAGCGAGAGGCCGATGCCGACGACGGTGAAGGCCACCATCAGGGTGCCGGTGCCGGTCTGCGAGAGGCCGGTGTTGGTGCCGATGGTCAGGATCGCGAAGCAGAGCACGAAGGTGCCGATGACCTCGGTGAGGACGTTCTGGAACGGGTTCCGGATCTCGGGCCCGGTCGAGAAGATGCCGAGGGTGGGCTCCTCGTTGGCGTTGAACTGGCCGAGGTAGGTCGCCCAGACCAGCACGGCGCCGATGATCGCGCCGAGCAGCTGCGAGCCGAGGTAGAGCGGCACCTGGCTCCAGTCGCCGCTCTTGACCGCCAGGGCGAGGGTGACTGCCGGGTTGAGGTGCGCGCCGGACTTCGGAGCCGACATGTAGGCGGCGATGAGGACCGCGAAACCCCAGCCGAAGGTGATCGCCAGCCAGCCGGCGTTGACGGCCTTCGACTTCTTGAGGGTCACGGCGGCGCAGACGCCACCGCCGAGGAGTATCAGCGCGGCGGTGCCGAGGGTTTCGCCGACGAAAACGTCGCCGTTGGAGAACGCGGACACAAAAGACTCCCTTGTCCATATGGCCCGGAGGTGCGGGTGGGGGCGGGCGGCCGGTCGATCGCGGTGCGGGTGAGCGCACTGGGGGACTGATCTCCCCGGCCAGCGTTCGACAATGTCGACCGTCATGCGGAAGCTTCCTCCCCAGGTCGCCCCCGCGTCAAGGCAGGGTTACGCAGCTGTGACCCTCGCCTCGGCAGGTCCTCCGAAGTTACCGAGCGGAGCGCTCCGAAACAGGACAAAACGCCAAGGCGCGGACAGGCTCCCCGCCTGTCCGCGCCTCAGCGTGACGAAATGACCGCTGTTCTCAGAACCGCCCGGCGCCCAGGTCACGGGAGATCGCCCGCGCCGCGCTGCGCACCGAGGCCACCAGCGAGGGCTTCACGAAGCCGTCCTCGCAGACCCGCTCCACCGGCCCGCTGATGCACACCGAACCGACCGGGTTGCGCCGCCGGTCCTGGATCAGCGCGCCGATCGAGGCCACGCCCTCCCAGGTCTCCTCGATCGAGTCCGACCAGCCGCGCTCGCGGATCAGCGCGCACTCGGCGTCCACGTCGACCGCCTCGGTGAGCGTGTGCACGGTGTACGACTCGTACGGCCCGTCGCCCAACTCCCCGCGCGCGACCGGGTCGTAGGCCACCAGCACCTTGCCGAGGGCGGTGCTGTGCAGCGGCTGCATCGAGCCGACCTCCAGCACTTGCCGGGTGTCGTCCGGCCGGAACACGTGGTGCACGATCAGCACGCCCTGCTGGTGCAGCACCCCCAGGTAGACCGTCTCCCCGGCCGCCCGGGCCAGGTCGTCCGCCCACACCAGGGCCCGCGCCCGCAGCTCGTGCACGTCCAGGTAGCTCTGTCCCAGCCGCAGCAGCTCCGCGCCCAGCTGGTACTTGCCGCTCTCCGGATCCTGCTCGACGAACCCCTCCTGCTGCAGCGTGCGCAGGATGCCGTGCGCGGTGCCCTTGGCCAGGCCCAGCGCCGTCGAGACCTCGGACAGGCCGAGGCGGCGCTCGCCGCCGGCCAGCAGGCGCATGATCGCGGCGGCCCGGGAAAGCGACTGGATCGGGCCGGGCATGGATACCTCCGCTGACAGGCGGTCGACATTGTCGACCGCAGTGGTGACGGGACGAGTCTGCCAGGCCACACAGACTCCGTGCACCTTCCCCCTCGGTTACCCGCCCCCGGCCGGGCGCCGGAGCCCGCCCCGGCCGGGCGCACGGGCTCTAACCCACCGCGCCGTTCGACGGCACCCGGCGGACCGCCACCTCCGCCGCGAGCGCCGCGATCCCGTCCGGCCCGACCCGGCAGCAGCCGCCCACCAGCCGGGCCCCGGCCGCGAGCCAGCCGCCCACCCGGGCCGAGCGGAAGGTCGGCTCCCCGCGCCAGCCCCGGCGCTCGGCGTCCCAGTGCTCCCCGCTGTTCGGGTAGACCACCACCGGCTTCCCGGTCACCTCGGCGGCCACCGCCACCGCCCGGTCCGCGTCCTGCGGAGTGCAGCAGTTGACGCCCACCGCCAGTACCTCGTCCACCTCCGCGGCGAGCGCGAACGCCTCCGCCAGCGGCTGCCCGGCCCGGGTCCGGTCGCCCTCGACGCTGTACGACAGCCAGGCCGGCACCCCCAGCCCGCGCACCAGCTCCAGCAGCGCCCGCGCCTCGTCCGCGTCCGGCACCGTCTCCAGCGCCAGCACGTCCGGCCGGGCCGCCGCGAGCACCTCCAGCCGCGGCCGGTGGAAGGCCACCAGCTCCCCGACGCTCAGCCCGTACCGGCCCCGGTACTCCGAACCGTCCGCCAGCACCGCCCCGTACGGGCCCACCGACGCGGCCACCCAGCGCCGCCGCCCGCCCGGCTCGGCCCACGCCGCCTCCCGGGCCAGCTCCACGCTGCTCGCCAGCAGCCGCGCGGCCTGCGCCCGGCCGATGCCGCGCCGGGCGAAGCCCTCGAAGCTCGCCTGGTAGCTCGCCGTGATGGCGACGTCCGCGCCGGCCTCGAAGTACGCCCGGTGCACCGCCACCACCGCCTCCGGGTCGTCGGCCAGCAGCCGGGCCGACCACAGCTCGTCCGACAGGTCGTGCCCCGCCGCCGCCAACTGGTTCGACATCCCGCCGTCCAGCACCAGCGGACCGGCGGCCAGCGCCGCGGCGAAGTCCGGCGGGGGAGCAGTGGGCATGGCGGCCTCCTCTGGTGCGGTCGGTGCTGGTCACAGCCTAGAAGGAGGAGGCCTCCGCCGACCGGGAAAAGCATTTGCCGCTCAGGAACGCGATCGCCTACGTTGTGCTCAGGACGAGAACGACAGCACCTGACAACAGCTGACAGCCCGAGACGGCAAGCCGGACAATCAAGAAGAACAAGACGAGACACGAGTGAGCGCGGAAGGACCGGCGATGGCGGCGGACGACCAGCCCGGCACCGGGCCCGCGGCCGAGCGGGAATGGCTCGCCGCGTACGACCCGCGCGCCTACGCCCCGATCGCCGTCACGGTCGACGTGGTCGCCCTGACCCTGCGCCAGGGCAGCCTGCACGTGCTGCTCGTCGAGCGCGGCGCCCCGCCCTACCAGGGCTGCTGGGCACTGCCCGGCGGCTTCCTGCGGGCCGGCGAGGAGGGCCTGGACGAGGCCGCCGCCCGCGAACTCGCGGAGGAGACGGGCCTCCAGGGCGCGGCCGAGGCCACGCTCTGCCGACTCCACCTGGAGCAGCTCGGCACCTACGGGGCCCCCGAGCGGGACCCGCGGATGCACGTCGTCTCCGTCGCCTACCTCGCCTTCGCACCGGACCTCCCCGACCCCCAGGCCGGGACGGACGCCGCGGCCGCCGCCTGGCACCCCGTCCGCGACCTGGACCTCCGGCCCCGCGGCCGGTCCCGAGCCGCCGGTGCGCCCGCCGACACCCACGGGGGTGGCGTCGACGGGCGCACCGGCCCCACTCCGCTCGCCCTGGCCTTCGACCACGCCCGGATCCTCGCCGACGGGCTCGACCGGGTGCGCGCCAAGCTGGAGTACAGCCCGCTGGCCACCGCCTTCCTGCCCCACGACTTCACCATCCCCGATCTGCGCGCCGTCTACGAGGCCGTCTGGGACGAGAAGCTCCACCCGGGCAACTTCCACCGCAAGGTCCTCTCCGTCCCCGGCTTCGTCGAGAGCACCGGCACCACCACCCAGCGCGCCGGAGCCCGCGGCGGCCCCCGCGCCCGCACCTACCACGCCGGCGACGCCTCCCTCCTGCACCCCGCCCTGCTCCGCCCCACCCGTGAGGACCGGCCGGGCGAGGACCGGCCGGGCGAGGGCCGGCCGGGCGAAGGCCGACCGGTCGACGGCCCGCAGGGCGAACAGCACTGATCGCCGGACCCCCGGGTCCACCGCCGGCCCACCGGGCTACCATCCGGCCATGACCACCGACGAAGCGACCCAGACCACCCACCGGCCGTTCTCGCACTGCCACTTCTGCGGCACGCCCTACCCGCCCGACACCCGGGCCTGGCCCCGCACCTGCCCCGGCTGCGCCGAGATCAGCTACCGCAACCCGCTGCCCGTCGCGGTCACCGTCCTCCCCGTCACCCGGCCCGACGCCGACCCCGCCCTGGTCGTCATCCGCCGCACCATCGAGCCCGGATACGGCGAACTCGCCTTCCCCGGCGGCTACATGGACTACGGCGAGAGCTGGCAGCAGGCCTGCGTCCGCGAACTGCACGAGGAGACCGGCATCACGGCCGACGCCGCCGAGGTCACCCTGATCCACACCGCCTCCGACCCCAACGGCCGGTTCGTGTTCCTCTGCGGCCTGCTGCCCGCCCGCCCGCTCGCCGCGCTCCCGCCCTCGCGCCCCACCGACGAGACCGACGGCTGGTTCCTCGCCGACACCGACACCGCACTCGTCTGGGACTTCCACAACAGCGTCCTGCGCCGCTGGTTCGGCGGAGAGTTCACCCCCCGCTGACCAGCGGACCACTCGCCGGCGGACCCTGGCGCGACGGCCGCGCACATGGCATGGTCTGCACCGACAGCCCAACCGGACGGGCCTGCCACAAGCTCTCCCGTCCCCACCACCGGCCGGGAGACCACCACCGTGAGCACCCCATCCCAGGACCAGCCGCTCTGGCGCCCCAACCCCGCTCGCGCCGCCGCCACCAGCCTGGTGGCCTTCCAGGCCTGGGCCGCCGAGCACCACGGCGCCCCGGCCGCCCCGCTCGCCCCGGCCGCAGGCGATGAGCAGGCCGCCCAGCGCTACGCCGACCTGCACGCCTGGTCCACCGACGACCTCGACCGGTTCTGGACCGCCGTCACCCAGTGGTTCGACGTCCGCTTCACCGAGGCCCCCGACGCCGTCCTCGCCGACCCGGCGATGCCCGGCGCCCGTTGGTTCCCCGGCGCCCGCCTCAACTACGCCGAGCACGCCCTGCGCGCCGCCGACGACCCCGCCAACGCCGACCGCCCGGCCATCCTCCACCTGGACGAGACCACCGAGCAGCCCGTCGCCCTCACCTGGGCCGAGCTGCGCCGCCAGGTCGGCTCGCTGGCCGCCGCGCTCCGCGCCCGGGGCATCGGCCCCGGCGACCGGGTCAGCGCCTACCTGCCGAACGTCCCGCAGGCCGCCGTCGCCCTCCTCGCCACCGCCGCCGTCGGAGCGGTCTGGACCAGCTGCGCCCCCGACTTCGGCGCCCGCAGCGTCCTCGACCGCCTCCAACAGATCGAACCGGCCGTCCTCTTCGCCATCGACGGCTACCACTACGGCGGCAAGGACCACGACCGCACCGAGGTCGTCGCCGAGCTGCGGCGCGAGCTGCCCAGCCTGCGCACCGTCGTCCACGTCCCACTGCTCGGTGGCCCGGCCCCGGAAGGCGCCCTCGACTGGGACGACCTGGTCGCCGACGAGGTCGAGCCGGTCTTCGAGCCGGTCCCCTTCGACCACCCGCTCTGGGTCCTCTACTCCTCCGGCACCACCGGTCTGCCCAAGGCCATCGTCCAGAGCCAGGGCGGCATCCTGCTCGAACACCTGAAGCAGGCCGGCCTCCACCTCGACCTCGGCCCGCAGGACCGCTTCCTCTGGTACACCTCCACCGGCTGGATGATGTGGAACTTCCTGCTGGCCGGCCTCCTCGTCGGGGCCACGATCGTCACCTACGACGGCAGCCCCGGCCACCCCGACACCGGCGCCCTCTGGTCGGTCGCCGCCCGCACCGGCGCCACCGTCCTCGGCACCTCCGCCGCCTACGTGATCGCCAGCCGCAAGGCCGAGCTCCACCCCGGCCGGGACCTCGACCTCTCCGCCGTGCGCTGCATCGGCACCACCGGCTCGCCGCTGCCGCCGGACGGCTTCCGCTGGATCTACGACGAGGTCAAGTCGGACGTCTGGCTCGCCTCCGTCAGCGGCGGCACCGACGTCTGCTCCTGCTTCGTCGGCGGCGTCCCCACCCTCCCGGTGTACCTGGGCGAGATCCAGGCCCCCTGCCTCGGCGCCGCCGTCGAGTCCTGGGACGTCCAGGGCAAGCCGCTCACCGACGCCGTCGGCGAGCTCGTCGTCACCAAGCCCATCCCGTCCATGCCCACCGGCTTCTGGAACGACCCCGAGGGCACCCGGTACCACGACAGCTACTTCGACATGTACCCCGGCATCTGGCGCCACGGCGACTGGATCACCGTCACCTCCCGGGGCACCGTCGTCATCCACGGCCGCTCCGACTCCACCCTCAACCGCCAGGGCGTCCGGATGGGCTCCTCGGACATCTACGAGGTGGTCGAGCGCCTCCCCGAGATCGCCGAGTCCCTGGTCATCGGCCTGGAGGAGCCCGACGGCGGCTACTGGATGCCGCTGTTCGTCGTCCTCGCCCCCGGCGCCGAGCTGAACGACGGGCTCATCGGCCGCATCCGCACCTCGCTGCGCACCGAGCTCTCCCCGCGCCACGTCCCCGACGAGGTCGTCGTCGTCCGCGGCCTGCCGCACACCCTCACCGGCAAGCGGATCGAGGTCCCGGTCAAGCGCATCCTCTCCGGCACCCCGCTGGAGCAGGCCGTCAACCCCGGCTCCGTCGACAACATCGAGTACCTGCGCTTCTTCGAGCAGCTGCGCGTCGACCGCCAGGCCTGACCGGCCCGGTACGACACGGAAGGGGCGCCCCCACCGCGATGGTGGGGGCGCCCCTTCCGGTTCCCGCTGTTGTCCCTACTCGTGCCGTCCCTACTCGCCGGACAGCACCTGCTGCGCCGCGACGCGCGCCTCCTCGGCGCTGTCCGCGGCCCGGGCCGCCTCGGCCGCCCGGCGGCACTGCGCCAGCGTGTACTTGGCCAGGGTGGACCGCACGTACGGGATCGACGCGGAGCCCATCGACAGGCTGGTGACGCCCAGACCGGTCAGCACCACGGCCAGCAGCGGGTCGGACGCGGCCTCGCCGCAGACGCCGCAGCTCTTGCCGGCCACCCGCGCGGCGTCGGCCGCCGCGGCGATCAGGTCCAGCAGCGCCGGCTGCCACGGGTCCTGCAGCCGCGCCAGCGCACCGACCTGGCGGTCCGCCGCGAACGCGTACTGGGCGAGGTCGTTGGTCCCCAGCGACAGGAACTCGACCTCCTGCAGGATCGACCTGGCCCGCAGCGCGGCCGAGGGGATCTCCACCATCGCACCGAACTTGGCGTCCAGCCCGGCCTCCCGGCAGGCGGTCGCGAAGTCCTTGGCGTCCTTGCGGTCGGCCACCATCGGGGCCATCACCTCGAGGTGCACCGGCAGTCCCGCGGCGGCCGTGGCCAGCGCCCGCAGCTGGGTGCGCAGCACCTCGGGGTGCTCCAGCAGGGTGCGCAGACCGCGCACGCCCAGCGCCGGGTTCGGCTCGTCGGCCGGGGTCAGGAAGTCCAGCGGCTTGTCCGCGCCCGCGTCGAGCACCCGGACGACGACCCGGCCCTCCGGGAACGCCTCCAGCACCTTGCGGTACGCCTCGACCTGCTTCTCCTCGCTCGGAGCCTTCGCCGAGTCGTCCAGGAACAGGAACTCGGTGCGGAACAGGCCGACGCCCTCGGCGCCGTTCTCCAGCGCGGCCGGCACGTCCGCCGGGCCGCCCACATTCGCCAGCAGCGGGACGCGGTGCCCGTCAGAGGTCTGCCCCGGGCCGGAGGAGGCGGCCAGCGCGGCCTTGCGCTCGGCGGCGACCGCCCGCAGCTCGTCCTGCTTCTCCTGCGAGGGCTCCAGCAGCACGTCGCCCGAACTGCCGTCCACGGCGACGACAGTGCCCTCGGCCACGTCGGTCGCCCCGGGCAGCGCCACGACGGCCGGCACGCCCAGCGCCCGCGCCAGGATGGCGCTGTGGCTGGTCGGCCCGCCCTCCTCGGTCACGAAGCCGAGCACCAGCGTCGGGTCGAGCAGCGCGGTGTCGGCCGGCGCCAGGTCACGGGCGAACAGCACGTACGGCTCGTCGCTGTCCGGCACCCCCGGCATCGGCACCCCGAGCAGCCGGGCCACGATGCGGTTCCGCACGTCGTCCAGGTCGGCGACCCGCCCGGCCAGGTACTCCCCGGCGGAGGCCAGCAGGGCACGGAAGGCCGCGAAGGCGTCGTAGACACCGCGTTCGGCACTGCTGCCGACGGCGATCCGGCGGGACACGTCGGCCATCAGCTCCGGGTCCTGCGCCATCAGCGCCTGGGCCTCCAGAACGGCCTGCGCCTCGCCACCCGCGAGGTTGCCGCGCGCGATCAGGTCGGCGGCGACCGCCTCCACGGCGGCCTGGGCGCGCGCCTGCTCCCGCGGGGCGTCCTCGGTCGGGATCTGGGTGGCCGGGGGCTCCAGCACCGCCGTCCCCATGTGACGGACCTGGCCGATCGCGACCCCGTGGCTGACACCCACGCCGTGCAGTGTCTTCTCCATGTACCTGTCTCCGCTGAGTCTGTGTGTGGGGGATAGAGAGGGGTCAGCTCCAGCTGAACAGCGGCTCGCCGGAGACGGCCTCGCCGTCCTCCCGCAGGGCGCCGAGCGAGTCCGGGGCGGCCTCGAGCGCGACGATCGGCGAGATCGGCGACTTGCCGGCGGCCGCGACGGCGGCCGGGTCCCACTTGATGACGGCCTGGCCGCGGGTCACCGTGTCGCCCTTGTTGACGAGCAGCTCGAAGCCCTCGCCGTTGAGCTGGACGGTGTCGATCCCGAGGTGGGTCAGCACACCGTGGCCCTCGTCGTCCACGACCACGAAGGCGTGCGGGTGCATGGAGACGACGACGCCGTCCACCGGAGCGACCGCCTCGGTGGGCCGACGGACCGGGTCGATCGCGGTGCCGGGGCCCACCATCGCGCCGGAGAACACCGGGTCCGGCACGCCGGCGAGCCCGACGACCTTGCCGGTCAGCGGCGACGTCACAGTGGTCATGGTTGTGCCTCCCAAGAGCGCAGTACAGCGAGCGGCCGCGAGGAGCGGCACGACGATCAGCTGAAGCCTAAATCATGTCAACTAAGGACATCTGTCGACATTCCCGGGCGAACCCCCCGCCCGCGCCCCCCTGCCGGCCGGCGTCCCCACCGGCCCGCGACTGGTCTAGTCCTCTCGGCCCGATGCGCCGCACTCTACAGGCATCTTGGCGAATCGGGACCATTGCTGTATATGCTCGCGAGAGCAACAAATCATGCCGCCGACCGGGTGACACCGGGCGCGCCCCGATTCGCACTCCGGTCGGCGACCCGCTATGGTTGGTCGAGTCGCCACAACTTGGCGGTTAACACCAGATTTCAGATGCGAAAAGCTCCGGTAAACGGAGCGGAAAACATCTGGTAAGCTGGAAACACGAAAGAACGAAGCCCGGAGGGCCTGCTGGAAGGCAGTCCGAAGGAAGCGTCC
>NZ_BNBY01000030.1:91733-91885 GCF_014656195.1 Kitasatospora xanthocidica
GATATGTTGACATCCCCGGCCTCGATCACTTGATCGGGGTTGGAGATTCCTTTTGAAGTAAAACACTAGCGAGGACGCAGTGCGCGGGGCCACCCTATTCCGGTGGTTGCCGTGCCGCTCAACGCGGGTGTCGACCCGATTACGGGTATACA
>NZ_BNBY01000031.1:0-66854 GCF_014656195.1 Kitasatospora xanthocidica
CCTGGTCCCACCACGCAGACCTCCATGCCGCTTGACCTCAAACGTCATGGGGTGTCTGACCCCTCAGGGCGTCAGCACCAGGCGCCCGCGCAGTCCGCCCGCCGCCAGGCGTTCGTGCGCCTGGCCGGCCCGCTCCAGCGGCAGGGTGTCCGCCACCCGCAGGGTCAGCCGGCCCTCGCCCGCGAGGGCGGCGAGGCCGGCCAGGGCGGGGCCGTCGGCGGTGATCCACACGTTGGCGACCCGGATCCCGCGCAGCCCCACCGGTTCGCTGCCGCCCGCGACCGCCACGAACGCCCCGCGGCCGCGTACCGCGCCAAGGGCCCGTACTCCCAGCAGGGCCGCGTCGACCGCGCCGTCGACCCCGCCGGGCACCAACTCCCGTACGGCCGCGGCCACATCGTCCGCCGTGCGCGGCACGAACCACTGCGCGCCGAGCGCGCGAACCAGCGTCTCGTCCCCCTCCCCGGCCAGTGCCGCCACCCGCAGGCCGCGCCGCGCGGCGAGTTCGACGGCGAAGCCGCCGACCGCGCCCGCCGCGCCGGTGACCAGCACGGTGGAGCCGGCGGGCAGGTCGAGCAGGCCGAGGGCCTGCAGGGCGGTGAGGCTGTTCAGGGGCAGGGTCGCGGCCTGCTCGAAGGGGACGGAGGCCGGCAGGGGCGCGAGGGCGCCGGCGTCCAGGACGATGTGCTCGGCGTAGGTGCCGAGGTCGGCGTCCAGGCGGTCGCGCAGGCCCACCACCCGCTGTCCGGGCGCGAATCCGGTGACCCCGGGGCCGACGGCGTCCACCACCCCCGCCACGTCCCAGCCGATGCCCGTCACCGCCCGGGGCGTCATCAGCCCGGCCCTGGCGAGCACCCCGGCGCGGGTGACCGCGTCCACCGGATTGACCCCGGCCGCCGCCACCCGCACCCGCACCTGCCCGCGACCGGGCTCCGGCAGCGCCACCTCGACCAGCTCCAGCACCTCCGGACCGCCGAACTCCCGCACCACCACGGCACGCACCACCCACCACACTCCTTCAGACGGAACCAGGGGAACGCCGCCCAACCTAAGGAGAGCTACTCTCCGACGGGAAGCACGCACCCGAAGGTGCGTACCGAACGGCAAGGAGAGCGAGCACGTGCCCACCATGACCGCCGCCCAGCGCCGCGCCGCCGACGCGGCCGGCTTCGACGCCTACCTCGCCGAGTGCCCGGCCCGCCAACTCCTGGACCGCATCGGGGACAAATGGACCAGCCTGGTCGTCAACGCCCTCGCCGACGGGCCGCGCCGCTACAGCGACCTGCGCCGGCGCCTGTCCGGGGTGAGCGAGAAGATGCTCACCCAGACCCTGCGCGCCCTGGAACGCGACGGCCTGCTCACCCGCACCGTCACCGGCGGCGTCCCGGCCCGCGTGGACTACGAACTCACCGTGCTCGGACGGGACTTGCTGCCGCTGATGCGGGCCATCAAGACGTGGGCGGAGTCCCACATGCCGCAGGTGCTGGACGCGCGGGCCGCCTACGACGACGGGCAGGGCGCGCGGGGTTGAGCCGTGGCGCCGGGACGGCCGCTTTCGGGTGATCGACGGCGCGACGCACGCCCACGGACGGAGGCGTGTGGGACGTCGGCGAACGGAACGTCCCGCAGCAGGAGAGGGAGCGGGTGAGCCACGTCCTGCGCCGTCGCGTAGGGCGTCACGGCACCTTGCCGCAGCCGTTCGCGGCCGTGTCGGCCCGCACGCTCGTTCGCGTGCGGGCCGACACGCGTGCGGGGCCGGGGCGCCGGGGCCTCGGGGGACGCCAACTCGGCGGTGCCGGCGGCGCGATGGGGATTTCGTGGCCGCAACCTCCCCGGTTCCGGGCTCGTTGTCCCGGGCGGGTCGAACGGCCCGGCCGGGCGGCGGCGAGCCGCTGCGGCCCTGACGAAGGGACACGTTCATGACCGACACCGACACCGACACCGAGACCGGCGCGGGCTCCGCCGTGCGCGGAGGCAGCCCGGACTCCGCGGTGGACCGGGTCGCCGACTTCTACGGGGCGTACATCGACGCGGTCTCCGACGGCACCGACGACCTGGGCGGCGAACTGCGCGCCCACTACCTGACCGAGGACTTCCGCCAGCGGCTGGCGGCCTGGGAGGAGGCCAACCACGCCGACGGAGTGCTGCGCGCCCAGGACGTGCCCACCCGCTGGGAGGTGCGCTACCAGGACTCCGGCGCCGGGCACCTGTTCACCACCGTCACGCTGACCTGGGGCACCGGCCCCGACGCCGGCCACACCCGGCTCGCGGTGCAGAGCGACCTGGGCACCAGGCTGATCTCGGACATCGAGGACGCCTGATCCGGCCCCGCGGCCTGAGGGCCCCGCGCCCCGGGGGCCTCAGGCCAGGGTGGCGGTGAGGCGTTCGGGGAGGGTGGGGTAGGGGCGGCAGTCGACGACGGGCAGGGCGTGGGCGGTGGCCTGGGCGGCGAGCCAGGCGGAGTAGCGGGCGCTGACGGCGGCGCGTTCGGGCTGGGGGCCGTCGTCGGGCTCGCGGTCGGCGTAGTTGGCGGCGATGCGGTGCGGGTCGCCCTCGTGGAGGAAGACCGCCCTCACCCGCCGGCCCCGCGCGGCGGCCTCGGCGGCGGCGCGGGCGGCGGCGGCCGGGGTGAGGTAGTCGCCCTCGACGATCGCGGGCACGTCGACGGTCAGCCGGTTGCGTACGACGCCGAGCAGGGCGTCGTCCAGGGCGTGGGCGGTGGCGATCTGCAGCTCCAGGACGCGTTCGGCGCTCAGGGCCCGTTCGGCGCTACGGGCCCGGTCGGGGGCGGTGAAGTGGTGGAGTCCGGGGTGGGTGGCCGCGGTGGTGGCGGCCTGCAGGGCGGCGACGACGTCGTCGAACTCCACGGTGAACGCCCCGTGCCGGGCGGCGAGGCGGGCGGCGGCGCGGCTCTTGCCGGTTCCGGAGGCGCCGCCGATCAGCAGGACGTCCCAGGGGGTGTCGTCGGTGTGCATACCGTCACGGTAGGCGGTGGGGGCGCGGACGGGCCCGGTGGGGGTACGGACGGGCCCGACAGGGGGCCCGGTAAGCGGTCCGGGGGGTGGGTGGGCTCTAGGGGGCGGGGGAGGCGGCACGGGGTGCGGCCTCCCCGGCCCGGCCCCCGGCGTCGGCAGCCGGCCCAAGGCCCGGTCCGTCGTCCGCCGCCCGCGTTCCCCGCGCGGGCGGCGGAAACGGACGGCCCCCGGCGGCCGGGTGTGGCCGGCCGGGTGCGGTCAGCTGCTGTCGTGGGTGGTGGCGCGGCGTACGGCCCAGGGCAGGACGAACCACAGGGCGGCGAAGATCAGCGCGATGAGGCAGGTGATCGGCACCGCGACCGCCGTGCCGAGGACGACGTCGAGGACCAGCAGGACGGCGCCGCTCAGGGCGGCGGCGAGCAGCAGCAGGCCGGCCTGGGCGATGCGGGCGGAGACGGTGACGATCCGTTCCTTGCCGGGGTGGCGGTACAGGCCGCGGTGCAGGGCGACGGGGGTGGCCAGGACGGCCGCGGCGACGACGGCCAGCAGCAGGGTGGCGACGTAGACGTCCTGCTGGGCGTCGGTGAGTGCGGCGAAGCGCGGGGTGAAGGCGACGCCGAGGAGGAAGGCGAAGACGATCTGTACGCCGGTCTGCAGCACCCGCAGTTCCTGCAGCAGTTCCACCAGGCGCCGGTCTGCCCGTACGGCGGGGTTCTCCCAGCCGGGCGGGGGCGGGGCGGCGGGCGGCGGGGAGTCCGGGGGAGGCGGCGCGCTGGTCATGGGTCAGCTTCTCACCCCGCGCGGCGGTCCGGCTGCCCGGTGCCGTCCAGGCGGGTCTGCCAGGCGGTGAGCAGGGTCTGCAGGGCGGCGGCCTCCTCGGGGGCGAGGTGGGCGAGCAGGCGGTGCTCGTTGCGCATGTGGGCGGTGAACGCCTCGTCGATCAGGCGCCGGCCGGCGTCGGTGAGGGCGACCACGCGCCCGCGCCGGTCGTCCTCGGCGGGGCGGCGGGTGACCAGCCCGGCGCGTTCCAGGCGGTCGATCCGCTTGGTCATCGCGCCGGTGGTGACCATGGTGTGTGCGGCGAGTTCGCCGGGGGCGCGCTCGTAGGGGGCGCCGGCGCGGCGCAGCGCGGCGAGGACGTCGAACTCGCCCTCGCCGAGGCCGTAGCGCTGGTAGACGAGGGTGAGTTCGGCGGTCAGGCGGTCGGCGAGGCGGTGCAGGCGGCCGATGACGGCCTGCGGGGAGACGTCGAGGTCGGGGCGTTCGCGCTGCCACTCGGCCTGGATCTGCGCGACGTGGTCGACGGGGTCGACGGGGGCGGGGTGGCCACCGCGCCGGTCGGGGTGCTCGGGGTGCTCCATGGCGTCCAGTGTAGCGCGGGTAGCTTCCAAGGAAGCTATATTGTCTTCCATGGAAGCCAATGCGCGCTGGGTGCTGCCGACCGCCCTCGCCCCGCTCGCCTGGGGCGCCAACTACTACGTGACCCACGCCTACCTGCCCGCCGACCGCCCGCTGTGGGGCGCCGTCCTGCGCGCCCTGCCCGCCGGCCTGCTGCTGCTCGCCCTCGCCCGCCGCCGACCGCACGGCGCCTGGTGGTGGCGCAGCGCCCTGCTCGGACTGCTCAACACCGCCGTCTTCTTCGTCCTGCTCTACCTCGCCTCCCAACTGCTGCCCACCAGCGCCGCCGCCACCGTCATGGCCGCCTCCCCGCTCGCGATGCTGCTCACCGCCTGGGCCCTGGCCGGACGGCGCCCGCACCGCGCCCACCTGACCGGGGCACTGGTCGGGCTGGCCGGGGTCGCGCTGACTCTGCTCGGCACCGGCGGCGCGATCGGCTGGCCGGGCCTGGCCGCCTCGGCCGGGGCGATGCTGGTCTCCTCCGTCGGCTACGTCCTCGCCGCCCGCTGGCGCGAGGGCGCCGACCCGCTGGCCGCCACCGCCTGGCAGCTGAGCGCCGGCGGCCTGATGCTGCTGCCGCTCGCCGCGGCCGACGAGGGCCCGCCCCCGGCGATGGACACCCCCGCCCTGCTCGCCTTCGGCTACAGCACCCTGATCGCCACCGCCCTCGCCTTCACCTGCTGGTTCGCCGGACTGCGCCACCTGCCGGCCGGGACGGTGGGCCTGCTCGGACTGCTCAACCCGATGGCCGGGGTGCTGCTGGGCACCGCGCTGGACGGCGACCCGTTCGGGCTGCGGCAGGGGCTGGGCCTGGCGCTGGTCGCGGCCGGGATCCTCCTCGGACGCCCGCGCGGCCGGGCCGCGGAGCCCGCACCCGTCGAGCGGACCGAGGAGCCCGCACCCGTCGAGCGGACCGAGGAGGCCG
This sequence comes from Kitasatospora xanthocidica, assembly GCF_014656195.1. Taxonomy (GTDB): domain Bacteria; phylum Actinomycetota; class Actinomycetes; order Streptomycetales; family Streptomycetaceae; genus Kitasatospora; species Kitasatospora xanthocidica. The sequence goes on from NZ_BNBY01000031.1 coordinate 5,299, forward strand.
GGCAGACCGAGGGGGCGCGCTTGCCCGGGAGCCGGACGGCATGATCTGCTGGCGCCAGCATCGCGTGCCGGTGACGGACCGCGTCAGGCATGGAGGTGCGGAACCGAAGGGACCGCCACCCGTGGCCTCCCCCGTGAACGGCCGTACGGCCGCCCTCAGTCTTCAACTCTCCCGCGCGCACCAGGACTTGCGACGCCGCCTCACCGACGTGCGCACCAACCTCGGCCGCCGCCCGGACGACGGCACGCTCCTCACCCACTGCCTGGCCTTCTGCACCGCCCTGACCAACCACCACCAGGGTGAGGACGACGGCCTCTTCGCCCAACTCCTGCGCGAGCGGCCCGACTTGGCGCCGACCGTCGCCAAACTCGTCGAGGACCACGGATTCATCGCCGCCATCCTCACCCGGGTCCGCGACCTCGCCGAACAGGCCGCCGCGGCGCCGGACGCCGACGCGGCGGACGCGGGCGACCCGGCGGACCTGGAGGCCGTCGGGCGCGAACTCGACGGGCTGGCCGCCATCATGGACTCCCACTTCGGCTACGAGGAACGGGCCATCTCCGCCGCCCTCGACGCCGGGGTGCCCGACGACGGCTGGTCCGAACCGGTCCTGCGCTTCAGGGGGCCGTAAAGACCCGGCGCCGGGTCTTTACGCCGTAAAGATCCGGCCCCGTAAAACCCCTCGCCCCGCGAGGCCCGTCCTCCCTACACTCGCCACGCAGCCGCGCTCCGACGCGCGGCCCACCGTGCCGATGAACGAGACAGACGAGAGAGAGGGGGGTGAGCGGCCGTGCCGAAGCAGAGCGCCGCCGCCCCCTCTCCCGCCTCCCGGTACGAGGTGATCCTGGTGTCCCCGTCCTCCCGGTGCCCGCTGCGCGGCCGGCACCGGAGCAGCGCCGCCACCGTCTGAACCACGCCCTCGCCCGGCCCGCAAAGGCCTTGCCGGGAACCGCACATGACGGTCTGCGGGCGCTGCACGATCGCGCGCCCACCCGCAGGAGAACGCCTCGAAAGGCACCCGGGCCATGCGCACCGACACCACCACCAGCACCAGCACCCGTACGACCGCCACCGCCACCGCGACCACCGCCGCCGCGACCGCCGCCATCGCCGAGGTCCGCAACCTCGGCATCCTCGCCCACGTCGACGCCGGCAAGACCACCGTCACCGAGCGGATCCTCTACCTCACCGGCACCACCCACAAGCGCGGCGAGGTCCACGACGGCACCACCGTCACCGACTTCGACCCCCAGGAACGCGACCGCGGCATCACCATCTTCGCCGCCGCCGTCAGCTGCGCCTGGGCCGGGCACCGGATCAACCTCATCGACACCCCCGGCCACGTCGACTTCGCCGACGAGGTCGAACGCTCCCTGCGCGTCCTGGACGGCGCGGTGGCGGTGTTCGACGCGGTCGCCGGCGTCGAGCCGCAGAGCGAGTCCGTCTGGCGCCAGGCCGAACGCCACGGTGTGCCCCGCATCGCGTTCGTCAACAAGCTCGACCGCGCCGGCGCCGACCTGGACGCCGCCGTCGCCTCGATCCGCGAACGCCTGCACCCGCGCCCGCTCGCCGTCCAACTCCCCATCGGCACCGAGGAGTCGTTCACCGGCGTCGTCGACCTGCTGCGCCTGCGCGCGCTCACCTGGCACGACGACGGCACCCCCGCCCCCGAAGGCCCGGTGCCCGCCCACCTCGCGGCGCAGGCCGCCGAGCGCCGCCGCGCCCTGGAGGAGGCCGTCGCCGAACTGAACCCCGAGGCCCTGGAGGAGTTCTGCACCCACGGGAGCGTCACCGCCGCCACCCTCGCCACCGCCCTGCGCGAACTCACCCGCACCGGCGAGGCCGTGGTCGTGCTGTGCGGCTCCGCCTACCGCAACCGCGGCATCGAACCCCTCCTGGACGCCGTCGTCGCCTACCTGCCCTCCCCGCTCGACCTCCCGCCGGTCCGATCCGCCGAGGGAACAGGCACCGCCGACCGCGCCGAGGAGCGCGCCGCCGACCCCCGACAGCCCCTGACCGCCCTGGCGTTCAAGGTCGTCGCGGCCCCCACCGGCCGCCTCACCTACCTGCGCCTGTACGCAGGCACCCTGCACAAGGGGGCGACCGTGCTCGACACCACCACCGGCCGCACCGAACGCGTCGCCCGCATCCTGCGGGTGATGGCCGACCGCCACACCGAGACCGACCACGCCCGCGCCGGCGACATCGTCGCCGTCATCGGCCCCAAGGCCGCCCGCGTCGGCGCCACCCTCTGCGACCCCGACCACCCGATCCGCCTGGAGGCACCCGTGAGCGCCGAACCCGTCGTCACCGTCGCCGTCGAGGCCCGCCGCGCCACCGACACCGACAAGCTCACCGCCGCCCTCGCCCGCCTCGCCGAGGAGGACCCCTCGCTGCGCCTGGCCACCGACCCCGAGACCGGGCAGCGCACCCTGGCGGGGCTGGGCGAACTGCACCTGGAGGTGGCGATGGAGAAGGTGCGGCGCGACAGCGGCGTCGAGGCGGTCACCGGAGCGCCGAAGGTCGCGCTGCGCGAGGCCCTGGTGGAGGGCGTGCGCGGCTTCGTGTACCGGCACGCCAAACAGGACGGCGGCGCGGGCCAGTTCGCCCACCTCGTCCTGGACGTCCAGCCGCTCGCGCAGGACGAGGGGGAGGGGTTCGTGTTCACCTCCACCGTCACCGGCGGGCGGGTGCCGCGCGAGTACGTGCAGGCCGTCGAGGCGGGCTGCCGCGACGCGCTGACCGAGGGGCCGCTGGGCGGGCACCCGGTCACCGGCGTCGCGGTCACCCTCACCGACGGGGCCACCCACCCCAAGGACTCCTCCGAGCTCGCCTTCCGCACCGCCGCCCGCCTCGGACTGCGCGAGGCGCTGCGGGCCGGGCGGATGCGGCTGCTGGAACCGGTCGCGGAGGTGACGGTCACCGTGCCCGAGGACGCGCTGGGCACCGTCCTGGGCGACCTCGCCGCCCGGCGCGGCCACGTCCGGGCCACCACGGCCGGACACGGCACCACCGCGCAGGTGAGCGCGCTGGTACCGCTGGCCGAACTGTTCGGCTACGCGGGCCGCCTGCGCGGCCGCACCCAGGGCCGGGGCACCTTCACCACCCGCCCGGCCGGCTACGCGCCCGCGCCGGCGAGCGGGCCGGTGAACGCCGGCTGACACCGGGGCGCCCGGCCCTCCCGGACGACGGGAGGGCCGGGCGCCGCGCGGCTACGCCGTCACCGTCACCGTTACGCCGCGCCGGCCTCCGCGGCCGACCAGGCCGACGGGTACAGCGGGCGCCAGCCGAGGTCGCGGCGCGCCGCTGCCGTCGACATCTGCCCCTCCCACGGGTCGAACGGCGTCTGCGCCGAAGTGCCCGGGTGGGTACGGCCGTTGAGCTCGTGGACGTCCCAGGCGGTCAGCGGCGCGTCGTCGCCGACGTTGTAGGTGCGTCCTTCGATGCCGGGCGCGGTCAGGGCCCGCCACAGGGCCTGCGCGACGTCCGCGTGGTGCACCACGGCCAGGCGCTGGTGCGCGGGCCAGGTGGCCGCCCACTGCGCCGCCTGCGCGAGGTGCGGGTCGCCCTCGCCGTACACGAACGCCAACCGGGCGACCACCAGCGGCAGTTCGTCGCCCAGGGCGCGCAGTCCGGCCTCGGCCTGCGCCTTGGACGCCGCGTACACGCCCCACGCCGGGTGCGGCGCCAGCCGGTCGTCCTCGACGGCCGGGCGTCCCAGCTCCCGCCCGTAGACCAGGTTGGTGCTGGTGTGGACGAACCGGGCCACCCCCGCCTTCGCCGCCTGGCGGCCCAGCGCCACCGCGGCGTCCCGGTTGACCGCCCACGCGTCCTCGTCCGGCACCCCGCGCAGCGCCGCCGCGACGTTCAGCACCGCGTCGGCCCCCTCCAGGGCCTTTGCCCGGTCGGCCTCTTCGGTCAGGTCGCCGGCCACCACCTGCGCGCCGAGCGCGGCCAGGGGGGCTGCCTTCCGCTCGTCGCGCACCAGCACCCGGACCGAGGAGCCCTGCGCCCCGGCCCACCGCAGCAGCCGCGGCACCAGCCGGGTGCCCACGGAACCGGTCGCGCCCGTCACCAGGATCGTCGTCATGGTCTGTCTCCTTCGGGAAGTCGCTGTCCTTCGACACCCACAACCCTGCCCGCGGCGCGCTCGGCGCGGCAGAGACCTCCCGAACCAGGGACCGCCGGTCCCTGGTTCGGGCCGGCGGCCGGGCCGGCGTCCGGGACGGCCGGCGCGGCCTCACGGCGCAGTGCCCTCCTCCTCGGACAGCTCCTCGGACAGCTCCTTGATCGCGTCCAGGCGCTCCTCCCACCGGGCGGCGAGGGTGTCCATCCACCGGGTCGTGCGCCGCAGCGGCCGCAGGTCGGCCTCGTAGCGGACCTCGCGGCCGGCCCGGCGGGCGCGCACCAGCCCGGCGCGGCCGAGGACGGCCAGGTGCTTGGCGACCGCCTGGCGGGTGACGGGCAGCCGTGCCGCCAGCGAGGTCGCCGTCGCGCCGCCTTCGAGGGCGAGGGCGGTCAGCACGTCCCGGCGGACCGGGTCGGCGAGGGCCACCAGGACGTCCTCGGGGACCGGTTCGGGAGCGGGGCCGCCCTCAGGGGCGCGGGTCACGCCGGAATCTGTTCGCAGTCCGCGGCCAGCCGGTCGAGCTTGCCGGGCCAGTTCAGGGTGTTGGCGCGGTGCCGGTCGGCGGCCTGGCCGGCGGGCAGGCCGAGGCGGGCGAAGCCGCTCTCGACCATGGTGAGCCGGGTGCCGGCGGTGGAGCCGTCCGCGGTCAGGGTGAACTCGACCAGGGTGGCGTCGGTGTCGCCCGGCTCCTGTCCGGCGGCGCCCTGGGACCACCGCCAGGACAGGGTGTGCGGCGGTTCGACCCGCTGGAGGCGGGCGGGGATGGTGCCGTGGACGCCGTGGTCGAAGACCAGGAGGCCGCCGGGGCGCAGGTCGACCTCGACCGGCGCGCCGCTGCCGAACCAGCGGCCGAGGAACGCCGGTTCGGTCAGGACGGACCAGACCCGCTCCCTGGGGGCGTTGATCATGACGGTGCGTTCGATCGTGTCGGGGATCACGGGCAGCCTCACTTCGTCGTCATCCGGATGCGCAACTCCAAGGTTGCACACCCGGAACCCCATGCGCAACCGTACGGTTGCGTGAAGCGGTCGGCCGGCCGACCGCCAGGCCGCCGGGGCGCGGGTCGACCGGTCAGCGGGCGGACAGTTCCCGCGGGTCCGGGCGGTCCTGGCCGTAGGCGCCGGCCATGGGGGAGGCCCCGGTGGTGAGGAAGTCGTGGATCGCGGCCAGGTAGGCGGCGCGCGCCACCGTGCCGAGCCCGTCCGGGTCGAGGGCGTCGAACGCGGCGTCCGCCCCCTCGGCCGGGTTGCCGCTGGTGGTGCGCAGCCGGGTGAACTCCGGGCGGGTCAGGCGCCCGTCGCCGTCACCGTCGGCGAGGTCGAACAGCGAGCCGAGGGCGGGCCGGCAGGTCGACTCGAAGGCCTCGTGGCCGGCCCAGTCGCGGTACTCCTCGAAGGTCACGCCGCCGTCCCCGTCGCCGTCCATCTGCCCGAACACCTCCCGGTGGGCACCGAGGGCCGCGGCGACCAGCGGGTCCCGGTCGCCGCGCCCGAAGGCCGCGGCCGCCCGGTCGACCCGGGCGAGGTACTCGTCCCGCGTGATCACGCCGTCGCCGTCGCTGTCCAGCATCGCGAAGATGCGCCGCTTCGCCGTGTCCGACATCTCGTCACCGTCCGTTCTCCGAGGGGAAGTGCGCCCGGTCCAACGCGACGGGCGGGGAAGGGTCACCCGGCGGGGCGGCGCGGCCCGCAGCCAGGGACCGGTAATCCCTGGCCACGGCCCGCCCCCGGGGGCCATGCTGGGGGCATGATCGACCGCGCGGCGCTGGCCGACTTCCTCACCCGCACCCGGGCCCGGCTCACCCCCGCCGACCTGGGGCTGCCGCCCGGGGCGCGGCGGCGAACCCCCGGGCTGCGCCGGGAGGAGGTGGCGCAGCTGGCCGGGCTGTCGGTGGACTACTACGCGCGCCTGGAGCAGCGGCGCGGCCCGCAGCCCTCGCCGCAGCTGCTGGCCTCCCTCGCCCGGGCGCTGCGGCTCAGCGAGGACGAGCGCGACCACCTGTTCCGCCTCGCCGGGCACGAGCCGCCGCGCCGCCACGGCCCGCTCGGACACGTGCGCCCCGGCCTGCTGCTGGTCCTGGACCGGCTGCACGACACGCCCGCCCAGGTGGTCTCCGACCTCGGCGACGTGCTCGCCCAGAACGCGATGGCCGCCGCCGTCTTCGGCGACGTCGGCGCCCTGGCGCCCGAGCGGCGCAACCTGCTGCTGCGCTGGTTCACCGAACCGGACGTCCGCGCGCTGTTCCCGCCCGAGGACCACGAGGACCTCACCCGCGCCCACGTCGCCTCCCTGCGCGCCGCCCGTACCGCCCGCCCCGGCGACCGGCGCGCCGCCGACCTGCTGGAGCAGCTCCTCGCCACCGGCGAGGAGTTCACCGCCTGCTGGCAGCGGCACGAGGTCGCCCGGCGGCGCAGCGGCCGCAAGCGGGTGCTGCACCCGGTGGTGGGGCCGCTGGACCTGGAGTGCGAGGTGCTGGCCACCGCCGGCGAGGAGCAGCTGCTGCTGGTGCACACCGCCGCGCCCGGCAGCGAGTGCGCCTCCCGCCTGGACCTGCTGCGGGTGGTCGGCGCCCCCGTCTGACGGCCCCTGGAAAGCCCCCCCGCCCGGGGCCCCGCTGCGGCGCGCCGGGCGCCGCCCGCCGTAGGCTGGGCCGGGCCGCCGACGGCACAGACCGTCACCATCCGGGCGGAACGCGACAGGAACGGGCAGGCAGGGCATGCAGTTCGACGACCAGGGCGACCTCGACACCTCGCAGGTGGACGACCGGCGCGGCATCCCGGGCGGCAAGGTCGCCATCGGCGGCGGGGCCGTGGGCCTGATCGCGGTGCTGTTCGCGGTCATCCTCGGCGTCGACCCGCAGCTGCTGGGCCTGTCCTCCGGCGGCGGCTCCGCCTCCTCCCCGGGCGTACGCACCGCAGGCGAGGCGCAGCAGGCCTGCAAGACCGGCGCGGACGCCAACAAGCGCCAGGACTGCCGGATCGTGGCCGTCACCAACAGCCTCCAGGACTTCTGGCGCACCGAGCTGCCGCGCCGCACCAGCATCCCGTACCGGAGCGCCGAGACGGTGCTGTTCACCGGCCAGGTCTCCACCGCCTGCGGGCCGGCGACCTCGGCGGTCGGCCCGTTCTACTGCCCAGGCGACAGGAAAGCCTATTTCGACCTCGGCTTCTTCAACGAGCTGTCCTCCCGCTTCGGCGCCAAGGGCGGCCCGTTCGCCGAGTCCTACGTCGTCGCCCACGAGTACGGCCACCACATCCAGAACCTCACCGGCGCCATGCAGAAAGCCGCCGGCGACCGCCAGGGCGCCAACAGCGGCTCGGTGCGCCTGGAGCTGCAGGCCGACTGCTACGCGGGGGTGTGGGCGCACCACGCCACCACCACCCCGCAGCCCTCCACCGGGCGCCCGCTGATCGCCTCGCTCACCGACCAGGACATCGCCCAGGGCCTGGACGCGGCCGCGGCCGTCGGCGACGACCGGATCCAGCAGCAGGCCACCGGGCGGATCAACCCGGAGGCGTGGACGCACGGTTCCTCCGAGCAGCGCAAGGCCTGGTTCACCACCGGCTACCGCGGCGGCGACCTCGCCCAGTGCGACACCTTCTCGGTGGCGAAGCCGTAGCCGTCGAGCCCCGGGCACCGTCTGCCCTTCCGCCGTCAGCCCCGCCCGCCGTCAGCTCCGGGGGCCGCCGCCCGTCCAGTCCCAGCCGGCCAGGGCGTCGCGCAGCAGCCGGACGGCGGTGGGCAGGCGCCCGCCCGTACCCCAGGACAGGGTGAGGGTGCGCCGGCAGCCGGGGTGGTCGATCGAGACCCAGGTCAGCGGCAGCCGGGTGGCGGTGCGGTGGGCGATGGCGGGCACCAGGCCGACGCCCAGGTCCGCGCTGATGAGTTCGGCGATGGTGCCGGCCTCGTCGACCTCGCAGACGATCCTGGGCGTCAGGCCCTGCCCGGCGAACAGCCGCTCCAGCAGGCGCCGTTGCCAGTGCCCGGGACGGCCGGCGACGAACGCCTCCCCGGCGAGGTCCGCGACGGCGACCGGGCCGCGCCCGGCCAGCGGGTGGCCGCGCGCGACCGCCAGGCCGACCTCCTCGTCGAGCAGCAGCACCGACTCCAGCCCCGGGGCGTCGACCGGCAGGGAGGCGACGGCCAGGTCGATCTCCTGGGCCCGCAGCCGGCGGGCCATCTCCTCGACGGACAGCTGGTGCAGCTCCATCTCCACGTCCGGATGGTCCCGCTTGAACGCGGCCAGCGGCCCGCTGAACGCCAGCAGGGTCTCCGAGGCCAGCCGGACCGTGCCGAACCCCTGCCCGGCGGCCTCCGCCACCGCCCGCCGCCCGGCCGCCAGTTCACCGAGCGCCCGCTCGACGTGGTCGCGGAAGACCCGCCCCGACTCGTTGAGCCGCAGCCGCCCGCCCCGGTCGAACAGCGGGGTGCCCAGCTCCGCCTCCAGCCGGGCGATACTGCGGCTCAACGACGGCTGGGCGACCCGCAGCTCCTCGGCCGCCCGGCTCAGGTGCTCCACCCGCGCCACGGCCAGGAACTGCGTCAGCGCGTGCAGATCCACCGGTACCCCCCCCAGGTCCTGTGTCCACGGCGGCATGACGCCATGGTGATGGTGGTCCCGGCCACGATAGCCCTCCGGTCATGACCCCGTCCGCACCCCGGGGGCGGACGGCGGCGTGGACGGTGTGTCACGATCTTGGAACAAGTGTTCTGCCGGTGTTCCGGTGGCTCCGGTCGGTCGGGTGTGATCGGCACATGGTGCATGGGGGAGTGGCGGGGACGGGGCGGTTGCGGGTGTGCGGCCGCTCGGTCGGCGTCCTGCTCGCGGCGGCGGCTCTGTTCGCCGCCGCTCCGGCCGTCACCCCGGCTCAGGCGGAGGGGGCGGACGGCCTGGTCCTCACCGTGCCGTCCACGCTCGCGGTCATCAGTCCGAGGGATGCGCTGGCCGCCGGCCCCCCGCTCTTCCTCCCGTTCGAGGTCGCCCGCAGCGGTGGCGGCGCGCTCCGGCAGGTCACGATCACCGTCGACGACGCGGCCACGGGGGTGCGGGTCACAGCCCCGGGGACGGGCCAGGGGGGCCAGTACACCGCCCCCCACACATGGACGCTGCCCCTGGGGGACGGCGACGGGCCGGTCGCCCGGGCCCTGCAGCTCGACATCCCCCGGGGCGGCTTCGACTACAACTACAAGACCCTGCACGTCACCGCCTCGGCCGCGGGGCTGGCCCCGGTGACCAGGGACGTCGTCCTGAGGCCCGCCGACCGCAGCCCGCTCATGCAGCTCGCCCCGATGGCCCCCGTGTCGGCCGGGCCCGGGGATGTGCTCACGCCGCGGCCGGGCATCCAGAACTCCGGGGCCGCTCCGGCGCAGAAGGTGGTCCTCTCGTTCACCACCGTGGACGGGCTGGATCCGGCCGAGACCTTCTCCAACTGCGAGTACGCCGAGTTCCCGGAGGACGATCCGCCCACCGGCGGGCGTCCCGACGCCCAGCACGCCATCTGCACCTTCGACCGGACGGTGCAGCCCGGTGAGGCCTACGTCCTCGACCCGTTCGCCCTGAACGTGACCGGCGCCCTCGACTCCACCTGGGCGACCTTCGCCGTCGGCGGCGAGGAGGGCGCCGAGGCCGTCAACTGGCGCGCCCTCCACCCGTTCCGGCAGGGCACTGGACGCCCCCTGGAGCTGGTCCGGATCGCCGGGCTTCAGAAGGAGGGCCTCCGCAGCGTCCAGACCTACCGGGTGGCCGCCGGGGAGGCCGACGTCACCGTCGAGGCGGCCTGGAAGCCGACGTCACCGGACGGCCTCGCCGGGGACCTCACGGTCACCCTCCGCAACACCGGCCGGGTCCCGTTCGTGAACGATCCCGCCGACCTCCTCCGGCGTGACCACATGGATGTCACGCCGCCGTGGGGAACCAAGGAAGCCGAGCGGCCGGACAACTGCGTCATACGCCTCTCCGGCGAGATACCCACCCCTGAGGGCGCCTCGAACTGCACGATTCCCCGGTTCATCGACGTGGGCGGGAAGTTCGGCTTCACCCTTCCCCTGGTCCTCACCGAGGAGAGCCTGGGCCGGCCGGCGAGAATCGCCGGCCTCCCCGACTTCGTCCTCAGCACCGAGCCCGCCGAAGCCGGCCCCGCGCCCCTCTACCCCGGCACCAGGCCGGCCCCTCCGGTGGAGGCGCCTCCGCTGACGGCCTTTCCGCCCGGGGCCGACGCACCCCCGGCGTCCGATGCCGCCCCGGCCGCCGCGCCGCCGCCGGCTCCCCAGGCGGCCGCCGCGCCGGCCGCCCACCACGTCAGGCTCCGCTGGAAGGCCGCCGGATTCCTCGCCGTGCTCGGGGCGGTCGGCGTGCTGCTGCTGGCGGCCCGCCGCCACCGCCGGAAGCGGGAAACCGGGGCGGACCCGGGGGCCTGACCGGCCCGCCGCCTCGACGCCGTCCGACGCCCCGGGCCCGGACGGTGTGTCACGATCGCGGAACAAGTGCCGTGCTCGCGTTCCATCCGCCGCGCCGGTCGGATGTGATCACCGCATGTTGGTTCACAGAGGAGCGTCGGGGGCGGGGCGCACCCGCCCGCGTACCCGGCTGCTCACCGGCCTGCTCGCCGCGATCGCCCTGCTCACCGCCGCCGCCCCGGCCGTCTCCCCCGCCCACGCCGACGAGGCCGGCGGGCTGGTCCTGACCGTGCCGTCCACGCTCAAGGTCACGCAGGGCACCCCTCTGAACGGGAAGCGTCAGAACCTCCTTCGCGTCGAGGTCGGCCGCAGCGGTGGCGGCGCGCTCAAGAAGGCCCGGATCACCGTCGATGCCTTGGGGGCGTGGGCCACCGCTCCGGGTTCCGGCCAGCGGGCCGTCTCCCTTCACGGCTGGACGCTCCCCCTGGGAGACAGCGACGGGCCGATCACCCGGGCCCTGCTGCTCGACGTCCCGTCGGTCGGCGGCGTCCACAACACCGTGCACGTCACCGCGTCCGCCGAGGGCCTGGCCCCGGTGACCAGGGACGTCGTCCTGGAGGCCGCCGACAGCGGCCCGGCCCTGCGGCTCGCCGGAATCGATCCCGCGACGGCGGAGCCCGGGGCCGCGCTCACGCCGCGGCCCGCCTTCGAGAACTCCGGCGACGCCCCGGCGCAGAAGGTGGTCCTCACGTTCAGCACCGTGTACGGGCTGGCCCCGGCCGAGACCTTCTCCAACTGCGAGTACGCCGCGTTCCCGGAGGACGAGCCGCCCACCGACGGCCGTCCCGACGCCCAGCACGCCATCTGCACCTTCGACCGGACCGTGCGAGTCGGCGAGGCCTACGTGGTCACCCCGTTCGTCCTGAACGCGACGGACGCCGTGGACTCCACCTGGGCGACCTTCGCCGTCGGCGCCGAGGAAGGCGCGGAGGCCGCCAACTGGCGCAGCCGCCACCGGTTCCAGCAGGGCACCGGCCGTCCCCTGGGGCTGGAGCGGATCGACGGGCTCCGGCAGGAAGGTCTCAACCCCGCCCAGACGTACCGGGTGACCGGTGGACAGGCCGACGTCACCGTGGAGGCGTCCTGGAAGCCCACGTCACCGGACGGCCTCGCCGGCCATCTCACGGTCACCTTCAGGAACTCCGGCCCGGTCCCGTTCGCGGACGATCCCGACGACCGCAGCCGGGAACACTCCGTGAGAGTCTTCCCGCCGAGCACGGTCAGCGGGGGCGGGAGCAGCGAGGTGCCCGAGCGGCCGGACACCTGTGTCCCCGTCGCCGTTACCGAGCTCAGCCCCGTTTCGGGCACCACGAGTTGCACGTTCCCCAGGTTCATCGAGGCGGGTGGGGAGTACGGCTTCACCCTTCCCGTGATCCTCTCCGAGGGGGCGCTGGGACAGCCGGCACGGTTCTCTCTCCCCTCCCACCCCTCCCTCGCACTCGGAGCCGAACCCGCCACCACCGGCCCCGTGCCCCTCTACCCCCCGCAGCAGGCGTCCCAGCCCTCGCCGGCACCCCCGGCGGCCGGCGCCCCACCGGCCGCCGCGCCCCCGGTAGCCGACGCCGCGCCGGCCCCCGCCCACCACGTCCGGCTGCGCTGGAAGGCGGCCGGGTTCCTCGTCGTGCTCGGGGCGGTCGGTGCCCTGTTGCTGGTCGCCCGCCGTCACCGCAGGGCCGGGCAGCAGCAGCCGTAGCCGGCCTGCCCGTAGCCGGCCCGTCCGCGGCGGGCCCTCCGGGGGCGGGGGGCCGTCAGGCCGTCGTCCAGAGGGCGCGCACGCGGTCGGCGGCGTCGGCGGCCTGGCGCGTGCCCTCGGCGTAGGCGGCGGTCCAGGCGTCCCAGTCGGGGCGTTCGGAGTCGAGGAGGGCCTGGGCCGGGGTGTCGGGGGTGAGGGCCAGGGCGGCCGGCCAGGGGGTGAGGTCGGTGGGCCGGTGGCGGTGGGCCAGCGGCTCGACCACGACCAGGGTGCGGGCGCCGGCGGCGAGGTCGGCGTTGGCGCCGGCGCGCAGCGCGCCGTCGATGGCGCGGCGCCCGCCCGGCAGGGTGACGGGTACCTCCGTGCCGGGGAAGGCGCTGGAGGCGGCGACCGCGCGCAGCAACGGCACGCCGTCGTCGGCGCCGAGGACCAGCGGTGCGCCGTCGACCGCGTCGACGGCGGTCACCAGCAGGCGCCGGGCCGGCCAGGCGGGCGTGCCGACCATGGCCTCGCGGCGGGCCAGCAGGTCGTGTTCGGCGTCGTCGTCGGCGCTCGTGAGCGCGATGCGTCCGACCAGGCGGCGGGCCTCGGCGGGCTCCAGGCCCCGGCCGAGGACGGCGAACACCTCGCCCATGACGGCCGGATCGGGCCGGCGGGCGGGGGCCGGGGGGCGCCGGGCCGGGTCCACCAGGCGCGCCGGGTCCTGCCCGCCGGCCAGCAGGGCGGCCACGATCGCCCCGGCCGAGGTGGCGACCGTCAGGTCCGCCTCGCCGAGGTCCACCCCGGCCTCGTGCAGCCCGCCGACCAGGCCGGCCGTCCAGGCGGCGCCCAGCCGGCCCCCGGGCCCGAGCACCAGCGCCCGCCCGAGTCCGTGACCGTCCGTCACCGCGTGCTCGTCTGCCATGGTTTCCCCCTTGATCGCGGCGGCCTCCGCCGTTCTTGAAACAGTCGTACCATAAACTCGGGCCACTCCGCAGAAAGGACCGACCGCCGTGGGACGACCCGCCGACCCCGCCCGCCGCGAGCGCACCCTGGCCCGCGCGACCGACCACGTGCTGGCGCACGGACTGGCCGGGCTGAGCCTGCGCCCGCTGGCCGCCGCCCTCGACACCAGCCCGCGGATGCTGCTCTACGACTTCGGCAGCAAGCAGGAGCTGGTGGCCGCCGTCCTGGCCGAGGCCCGCCGCCGCGGCGCGGCCCGTCTGGCCTCCCGCCCGCCGCAGGGGGCGGGCACACCCGCGCAGCGGCTGCGCGGCATCTGGGCCTGGCTCAGCGCACCCGACCGCGCCCCGTTCGTCCGGCTGTTCTTCGAGGTCCACGCCGACCTGCTGGCCCACCCCGAGCACTACCCGGACCGCGCCCGGGCGGTCACCGACTGGTTCGACACCCTGAGCGCCGCCTTCGCCGACGTCTGCGAGGGGGAGGGCGACACCGCCACCCCCACCCTGGTCATGGCCGTCCTGCGGGGCCTGCTGCTCGACCTCACCCTCACCGGCGACCGCGACCGCGCCGACCGCGCCCTGGAGCGCTTCGCCGACCTGCTGGGGGCGGCTCGGGGTGCCTGACCGGGCCGATATATGGACAACAGGGGTGAGAGCGGGCAGTTCCGGTCGATCCCGATCATCTGATCGACCATCACCGAACTGCCCTACGAGGATCACCAGGGCGTGGGGACGATCCAGAGTTCGCAGGGGCCGTTGACGATGACGGACTCCAGCCGGGCCGGTGCCGTCCTGGAGGGGTCCAGGACGGCGTCGGGGCAGGCGGTGAAGAGGCCGGCCAGGGCGACCTCGGCCTCCAGGCGGGCCAGGGGCGCGCCGAGGCAGAAGTGCGGGCCGTGGCCGAAGGCCAGGTGGTCCTTGTCGGGGCGGGTCGGGTCGAAGTCGTCCGGGTGCCGGGGGTGGACCTCCGGGTCCCGGCCGGCGGCGCCGAAGCCGAGCAGGATCGGCTCGCCGCGCCGGATGACCACGTCCTCACCGAGGTCGATGTCCTCCAGCGGGTAGCGCAGCGGGACGTGCATGACCGGGCTCTCGTGGCGCAGGGTCTCCTCGACGACGTCCTCCCAGCCGAGGGTGCCCGCGCGGACCAGGGCCAGGTGGCCGGGGTGGGTGAGGAGTTCCTGGACGGCGCTGGTGATGAGGTTGACCGCGGTCTCGTAGCCGGCGCCGAGCATCAGGAACAGCGTGTCGCGGGACTCCTGCTCGGTGCGGCCGGTGTCGCCGCCGGTGCCGAGGGCGGCGACGTCGCTGGCGAGGTCGGGCCCGGGCTCGCGCCGTTTGAGGTCCAGCAGTTCGGCCAGCACCGCGTCGATCCGCTCCCGCCAGAGCGTCATCTGCCCGGTGGTGGCGGTCGTCGTCAGCAGGGCGTCCATCGCGGTGCCGATCCGGGGCCGCAGGTCGGCGGGGACGCCGAAGAGGTCGCAGATCACCGTCATGGTCAGCGGGAGGGCGAGGGCCCGGCGGACGTCCACGGCCTCGCCGGGGCCCAGGTCGCGGAACGCGCCGACCAGGGCGGCGGTGGTCGCCTCGATGCCGGGGCGCAGCGCGCTCACCCGGCGGGGCGAGAAGGAGGGGGCCATCCGCCGCCGGGCCGTGCGGTGTTCGTCGCCGTAGAGGTTGAAGAAGTTCTCCTGGAAGGCGATCGGGCCCAGCGGCCAGCCCTCGGGTACGGAGGCCAGGGCGGGCCAGTGCTTGCGCGGGTCGCGGGAGATGCGCGGGTCGCCGGTCAGGGCGCGGATCACCGAACCGCGGGTCACGGACCAGGCGATGACGCCGTTGGGGAGTTCGACCCGGACGGCGGGTCCGGCCGAGCGCAGCCGCGCGTTCTGCTGGTGCGGGGTCCGGGCGCTCATGTCCAGTACCGGGCAGCGGCGTTCGTCTGGAGCCATGGCCTTGCTCCTCGGGATCTCTCGGGGGTGCCCCCGGTGGGCCTGTGCTCCGTTGTAGGCGGGCCCGGCGCGGCCGTCAACGGCGCACGGCCCGTGCGCCCCGTGTCCGCGCCGTGTTCGTCCGGACGGCCCGCGCCGTGTCCGCCCGGACGGCCCGCACGGGAAGTCGGCGGGCCCGACTTCTCACGCGGGGGAGCCGGGGGTTCAGCGGGCCGGACGGATCATCACGGCCAGCCGGGGGGACTGCGCGGTGGCGTCCTGGGCGTTGAACTCCCGGTAGCCCCAGGCCTCGTAGAGCCGCCGGACCTTCCCGTCCCCGGCGAGCGGGTTCACCATCAGCACGGCGCGCTCCTCGGCGCGGCGGGCCAGCAGCGCGTCGTGGATGCGGCGGGCGGTCCCGGTGCCGCGCCAGGGCGCGCGGACGCCGATCTCCTTGACCGCCAGCACCGGGGCGTCGGTGAACCCGTCGGGCAGCGGCTCGGCCATCCGCCGCCAGTACCGGTCGCCGGCGCCGACACTGTTGCCGTAGGCGTACCCGACCGCCACCTCGCCGTGGTAGCCGAGGACGAGCTCGAAGCCGGGGTCGGCGGTGTGCTGCTCCAGGCGTTCGGTGAACGCGGCGACGCCGTAGTTCGGCAGGTGCAGCAGCGGGGCACGCACGTCGGTGTAGACGTCCAGCAGGTCCCGGCGCACGGCCGGGGTCAGGGCGGTGTGGTGGCGCAGGTCGACGCTCACGCGCTTCTCCGGGTCTCGTGGGTGTGCGCGGGACCCCGAAACGCTTGGAGACCGACCGCACGTGGAGGACGGGTGCGCCTGCCACGGTAACCCCCCGGGGGGACGCGAAAAGGGGGGTGCCCGCCGCTCCCCCTGCGCGGCGGGCACCCCGGCATCCGGTGACGGAACGTCAGGGACGGTCGAGGGTGATCGAGTTGATCGGCCCCAGGTCGTAGTAGACGCCGTTCTGGGCCGGGATGTCGTACACGCAGTCCCGGCCGCCCGAGCCCCGGCACAGGTGCGCGTGCGCGCCGCCGGTCTGGTTGTTGAGCACCCAGTGGTTGCCGTACTGGTTGCTCAGGTTGTGGGCGCCGTAGCTGTAGTACACGTCGGTGGGGGAGACGGCCGGGTTCTGGTTCTGCGGGTAGATGCAGACCGCGCCGGACGGGCAGTTCGCCCAGGAGCCGTCGGCGGCACCGGCGCTGCCGGTGCCCATCGCGGTCAGGGCGGCGGTGGCGAGGCCGAGGGCGGCCAGGGCGTGGGTGATCCTGCGCATGGGGTGGTACTCCCTTGGCTGGTGCGGGGCGGACCCGGCGGTCCGCCGCTCCGGTGCCCGTCAGCCTAGGAACGCGAAGCCGGCGGCGGTCCCTGACATCCGACAGGGGCGCGCCTGCTTGCCCCCGGCGCCCGGAGTGATCCCGTTGCGGGCGGGATCAGTGCGGGTGGCCCAGGTACGGGAAGGCGGGCAGCAGGTCCGCGTGCGGCCCGATGCGGTCGGCGGGCACCTTGCCGTCGGTGAGCATCGACAGCCGCGCCGGGGTGATGTCACGGATCGCGGCGCCGTCCGGTCCTTCAGGCGCACCCCGTCGCGACCACGCGGGGCGAACCGTTCGAAGGAGTTCCTGTGATCCAGCCCTGGTGGCCGCTGGCCGCCCTCGCCGTCATCCACCTCGCGGACGCCGCGATGTGCCTCAAGCCGCTCGGCTTCATCCGCGACTGCCTGAGCGACGTCGGGTTCCCTCGGCGCTGGTGGCCGCTGCTGCCGGTGCTGAAGACCGTGACAGCGGCGGGACTTCTCGCGGGCATCCGGTTCACCCCGCTGGCGGTGCTGACCTGCGCCGCCGTGGTCTGCTACTTCCTCACCGCCGTCGCCATGCACATCCGCGCCCGCGACCTGGGACGCAACCTCTTCCTCAACGCCACCGGCATGCTCGTGCTCAGCGCGGCCACCCTCGGCTCCGTCCTGGCGGCCGCCTGAGCGGGCGTCCGCGCTACCCCGCGTGGGCCGCCGCGGCGGCCTGGACGACGGGCGTCGTGTGCCGGGCGATCAGGGCCCGCAGCGCGTCGGGGGAGGAGGTGCCGCGCTTGGGCAGCACGAGGAAGCAGTTGCCGCTGCGGTTGAGCACCACGAACAGGCGCTCCGTCTCCAGGGAGCGCGGCACCCGCTCCCAGCCCAGGGCCCGGGTGCCGCGCGCGTCGGTGACGCTCACCCCGGTGACGTCCACCACCGCGCGGTACTCCCCGCCGCGCCGCCGCGCCCGCCGGCTCGCCGCGGACACCTGGTAGCGCGGCGCGAGCAGGGCCAGCGCCGCCAGGACGGCCACCAGCACGGCGTCCGAGGCGCCGACCCCGCCGGTCATCGCCGTCGCGGCGCAGCCGAGCGCGGCGACGGCGGCCGGCACCCACACCACCACCCGGGACAGCCGGCCCAGCGAGGTGTGCCGGGCCTGGGCGGCCATCGCCTCGCGGAAGTCCTCCGCGGTCGGCGCGTACGCCAGCTCCATCCGTGCCTGGTCCACTGCCGGCTCTCCTTGATCCACTGTCGGGCGCGGTGGATCCTAGCAAGGGCCGGCGGGCCGGGCGGACCCGCCGGCCACCCCCGTGACCAGCGGATTTCCACGCTCCGTACTCCCACTCCCGTTCGTCAGACGCCGCCCCGTCAGGCCGACGGCGGCGCCCCCAGCGCGCGCAGACCGCTGCGGCTGCCCCGGAAGACCGCCGACCCGGAGGCCGCCAGGAACACCCGGGTGAACTCGGTGTCCTCCCGCAGCCGCTCCGGCTCGTCCCGCCAGCGTGGCAGGCCCGACGCGAGGTCGAACGCGAACAGCCGGTCGTCGTTGGTCCCCACGTACACCGCGCCGTCCGCCGCGGTCATCGAACTCACCCCGCGCCCCAGGCCGGCGGCCACCTCCGCCGTCCACCGCGTCTCTCCGGTGTCCGCGTCCAGCGCCATCAGCCGGTCCCCGCTGAGCAGGCACACCGCCCGGTCCGCGACCGACAGCGGCCCCGCCACCGGCAGGCGCCCGCGCTGCCACACCACCCGCCCGGTGGCCGCGTCCAGCGCGAACACCCGCGCCGAACCCGGCGTCGGACCGTTCTCCAGGACGTGGACGACACCGCGCTCCACCACGGGCGGGGTGTCGAGGACGCCGACCGTCCGCTGCGCCCAGCGCCGTTCACCGCCGCGCGCGTCGAAGGCCAGCAGCCCGCCGCGCTGCCCGGCCGCGTACACCGTGTCCCCGTCCAGCGCCAGAACGCCCGAGACACCCGAGGCGTCCGAGACGTCCGAGACGCCCGAGGCGTCCGGATCACCCACGGCACCGACGGCACCCTCGCCGCTCCAGCGCAGGGCGCCGCTCGCCGCGTCGTAGCAGCGCAGCGCCGACCCGTGGACCGCGAACACCGCGCCACCGCCGACGACCGGGCCCTGCTTCCACCCCGAATCCGCCCCCTGCGGCAGCGCCACCTCCCACCGCGGCTCACCCGAGGCCGCGTCGAAGACCTGCACATGGCTCGTGGACACCACGCACACCACGCCGTCCCCCGCGGCCACCGGCCACCCGCCGGAGGAGTCCAGCTGCCACACCCCCAGCTGGTCCACCGGCGCGGCCGCCCGCACCTCCCGGCTCCACCGCACCGCCCCCGTCCCCGGATCGAGCGCCCGCACCCGGCCGTCGTACCCCGAGGCGAACAGGCCGCGCTGCGCCCCGGCGGGCAGGACGACCCGCCCGCCGAGGTCGGCCGCGCTCCACAGCCGGGGCCCGCGCGCCTGCGGCCGGCGTACCCACCAGCCGACCCCGCCGGTGACGGCGAGCGCGCCGAGGCCCCCGGCGGCGCTCAGCAGCAGCCTTCTGCGGTCGATCTGACGGCGGGCCGGGACGGAGGCGCCCCGGGTCTCGTCCCGGGTCTCGTTCCGGGTTTCGTTCTGGGTGGCGTCGGAGTTCACATCGGACATGACTTCGGACACGGACTTCCGGTTCCCCTCGGAGTGCGGCTAGAAGGCGGTCCAGTCGTCGCGGTCCGGGGTGCCGAGGGTCTTGACGCGCTCGCCGACGGCGGACAGCGGCCCGGCGGCGACCAGCAGGCCGGTCGCCGTGACGGAGCGGGGGGCAGCGGACACGGAGTCCTCCGGGGTCGTGGAACGGCGCGGGGGTACGCGGCCGCGCCCCGACCCGGTCAACGGCCCCTTCCGGCGGGCCGGTTCACCGGGCCTCCCGGACCGGAAGCTCCCAGTGCACGTACCCGCCCGCCGTACGGACCGGCACCAGCCCCGCCTTGGCGAGGACCCGGCCCGAGGCCGCGTTCGCCACCCGCTGCACGGCGACCACCTTCTGCTCCTCGGCCGGCCGCACCCGCGCGAGCAACTCCCGTACGGCGGCGGTGGCGTGGCCGTTGCCCCGGGCGTCCTCGCGTACCAGGTAGCTCAGTTGCCCGCTCGCCCGGTCGAGCCGCACGACGCCGACCAGCTCCCCGTCCACCTCGATCCCGCGCACCAGCAGCACCGGGTCGCGGGCGGCCTCGCGCACGTAGGCGAGGGCCTGGTCGGCGGTCATCGCGCCGAACCACACGTCCGCCGCCGCGCCGCCGCCGTACACCCGGCGCACCGACTCGGCGTCGCCGTCGGCCAGTTCGCGCAGCCGCAGCACCGGGGGAGGGGTCAGCCGAGGAGCAGCCGGAAGACCTGGTTGTAGACGAAGTAGCCGCCCGCCTGGCCGGGGATCGGCTGCAGGTTGAAGGTCTCCGAGAAACGCATCGCCTTGTCGAAGGCGTTGTCGACGGCGAGCACGCCGGTCACGACCACCAGGACCCCGCCGCCGGGCGAGGGCTGTGCGTCGATGCTCTGCACCTGGTGCTTCACGACGGCCAGTTCGGGACCGGTCAGCTTCGCGACGATGTTCGACGCCCCCTGGAGCTGCTGGCCCTCCCAGGTCGCCATCGACTCGGGCCGGTAGAGGCTCAGCAGGTTCTTGCGGACGCCGTCGCCACCGTCGAAGGTGTTGTAGTAGTGCGGGACGAACGAGTTCGCAATGCTCATGAAGTCCATGGGCGGAACGTACCAGCGTGATCACGTTCGGTGCGGGCAAACGCCCCCGGATCACCCCTCGGAGCGCGTGCCCGGTACGCCCCCGCGGTCCACGACCCCCCCGGCCCCCGGCCCCCCGCCCCCGGGCCGACGCCGCGCCGCCCCACGGCCGCCGCCGGACGGGTGGAATCGGACCCGGGCGGCGCGCGGCACCCGCCCGGGGCGTCGCGGCGCGTCGAATACTCGCGCGGTGGGGCGGACGGCCGCGCCCGCCCGGACGAGGGAGGACCCAGATGCACCGCCGCACCGTTGCCCGGCAGGGACGAAGCATCGCCGCACCACTGCTGGCCGGTGCGCTGCTCGCCGGGTGCACCTCCGCCGCCACCGGTCCCGAGGCCGCGCCCACCAGCCCCGCCTCCACCGCCCCCGCCACCGCGCCGCCGCAGCCCTCGCCCCAACTCACCGAGCAGCAGGTCGACTCCGCCGTCGACCGGATCGACGCCTACGTCCAGGACGCCATGCGCACCACCGGCGTGCCCGGCCTGGCCCTGGCCGTCGTCTACAAGGACAAGGTCGTCCACGCCAAGGGCTTCGGCGTACGCCAGCTCGGCAAGCCGGACGCCGTCACCCCCGACACGGTCTTCCAGCTCGCCTCCGTCTCCAAGCCGATCGCCTCCACGGTCGTCGCCGGCGCCGTCGGCCAGAAGACCGTCAAATGGGACGACCCGGTCACCGCCCACGACCCCGGCTTCACCCTCGCCGACCCCTGGGTCGGCAGCCACGTCACGATCGCCGACCTCTTCTCCCACCGCAGCGGCCTGCCCGACCACGCCGGCGACCTCCTGGAGGACCTCGGCTACCCGCGCGACTACATCCTCCAGCACCTGCGCGACCAGCCCCTCGCCCCCTTCCGCGCCAGCTACGCCTACACCAACTACGGCCTGACCGAGGCGGCCGTGGCCGTCGCCAAGGCCAAGGGCGTCACCTGGGAGGCCCTCGCCGCCGACACCCTCTACAAGCCGCTCGGCATGACCTCCACGAGTTCCCTGCGCTCCGCCTACGACAGCGCCGCGAACAAGGCCGTGCCGCACGTGCGCACCGCCGACGGCAGCGGCTGGCAGGTCTCCACCACCAACGACGCCGACCCGCAGTCCCCGGCCGGCGGTGTCTCCTCCACCGTGCAGGACCTCGCCCGCTGGATGCGCCTGCAGCTCGCGAACGGCGGCTACGAGGGCCGGCAGGTCATCGACAAGGCCGCCCTGGGCGAGACCTGGATCCCGCACAGCCTCTCCAACCCGCCGTCCTCGCCCGCCGGCAACCCCGGCCAGTACGGCCTGGGCTGGAACGTCGGCCGTGACAGCGGCGGCCGGCTGCGGCTCAACCACTCCGGCGCCTTCGAACTGGGCGCCTCCACCGTCGTCACCCTGCTGCCCGCCGAGCAGCTGGGCATCGTCGTGCTGACCAACGGCCAGCCGACCGGCCTGCCGGAGGCCGTGGGGGAGGAGTTCTTCGACCTCGCCGAGGTGGGCCACGAGAGCGTCGACTGGCTGGGCTTCCTCGGCAAGGTCGTCCCCGCCGCCGCGCTGACCGGCGTCTCCCCGACCGACTACACCAAGCCCCCGGCCGGCGCCGCCCCCGCCAAGCCCGACGCGGCCTACGTCGGCACCTACGCCAACGGCCACTACGGCCCGCTGACGGTCGGCACCGGCAACGGCGGAGGCCTGGTGATGACCCTGGGCCCGGACAACCGCCAGTTCCCGCTCCAGCCGTACGCCGGGGACGTGTTCAGCTTCCAGACCAGGGGCGAGAACGCGGTCGGCCGCTCCGGCGTGACGTTCACCGTCGGTGCGGACGGGCGGGCGTCGAAGGTGGTCGTCGAGCAGCTCGACCACGACGGCCTGGGCACCTTCACCCGCAACGGCTGAGCGCGGGGACGACCGGCTGACCGTCACATGTACGCGCCTGTGCGCGCCGCAGAGCAGTCACATGACTGATGCCGCGCACGTGACGGCAACGGGACAGTGGAGGCGCTCGCAGAGCAGACCCACAGGAACCGCACCAGGGGAGTCGTCACCCATGAACAACACGTCCGGCAAGCTGGCGAGGACGGCCGCAGTCCTCGGCCTCACCGTGGCCGCGCTGACCGCCGTATCGGCCGCCCCGGCCACGGCGGGCACCTCCGCCACGGCCGGCTGCACCAAGTACTACAAGGTCGACAACATCCAGGTCCAGGTGGACAACTGCTCCGACGGCTGGGTCTGGATCTACACGGGCAGCGGCACCTACTACACGGCCACCGTCCGCGTCACGGACAACTTCGGCCACGACCGCGGCGAACAGCGGGCGGACGCGGGCAAGGCCGTCGCGAACAAGTACCAGCAGGTCCACAGCATCAAGATCTGCGGCACCAAGTGGCTCGGCATTCCCCACGCCAGCCCGTGGTGGACCGACTGCACCAACGAGATCTACGTCTGACCGTCCGGCGGTGACCCGGCCCCGCCGCCGCGGCGGGGCCGGGAGCGTGCCACGGGGGCGGTGTCGGGCGGGCCGCGGCGGGCCGCGGGCGACCGACAGCTTGATGCCACAATTGGTCTCTACCATTGCCTCGAATCCCGGATTCCGGAAGGCTCGCAGCCGAACGCCGGGACGCGGAATCCGGTGTTCCCGCCCGAGGAGGGAAGACACCGACATGGCACTGCGCAGAGCGGTTTCCACCGTGGCCCTGGCCGGACTGCTGACGGTCGCCGGCGGCCTGGCGGCCGCCCCCGCCGCCCAGGCGTCCACCACCAGGACGACCGGCTACACCTACATCGGCATGTACCCGAGCGGCGCCGCGTGCGACGCCGCCGGCCGGGCCTACGTGACCAGCGGGGAGGCGGTCACCTACTTCTGCGACGTCGCCCCGACCACGGCCCGTCTCTCCGTCCTGTTCTACTAGCCGGGCTGTCCGGCCTGGCGTCGAACCCGGCCGGCCCGGAACACGCCGCCGCTCGCCCCTCCCCTCGGCGAGCGGCGGCGCCCGCGCCCGTACCGCTGCCTCGACACCCTCTGACGGGCGGCGCTCTGACGGGCTGCCCGGAAAACCGCGTGCCCCCGCCCGGCCGCCCGGGGTATCCTGCGCCGCCATGGCACCCGAACTGCAACGCCCCCCGCTCCGAGCGGACGAACGCACCGCGCTCATCGGCTGGCTGGACCTGCAACGGCAGATCCTGCGCTGGAAGTGCAAGGGGCTGAGCGAGGAGGACGCGCACCGCGCGGTCATCCCCACCTCGCCGGCGATGACGATGGCCGGGCTCGTCTCCCACATGCGCTGGACCGAGCACATCTGGCTGGAGGTGCTCTTCCTCGGCGGCGACGAGAAGCAGAACCCCGCCTGCGACGAATCGACCGAGGGCGCCGACTGGCACACCGGCGGCCGCCCCCTGGCCGAACTCCTCGCCGAGTACGAGGCCCAGTGCGCCCGCAGCAACGAGATCGTCGCCGCGGCCTCCCTGGACGACGTGGGCCGCCACACCGGCTTCCACTCCGCCGGCGCCAACCTGCGCTGGATGCTGATCCACCTCGTCGAGGAGACCGGCCGCCACGCGGGCCACGCCGACATCGTCCGCGAACTCCTCGACGGCACCAAGGGCTACTACTGACCCCCCGTCCAACCGCCGACCCCTGTCCAACCGCCGGGTCCTAGGCCGAAAGTCGCTCTGGTGCCCGTGTGCGGGCGCGGGGGAGGATCCCGGGCGTGATCAGCTCTCATCAACTCATCGCCTTCTGCTCCACGTCCCTGCTGCTGTCCGCGATCCCGGGGCCGAGCGTGCTGTTCGTCATCGGGCGGGCCCTGGCCCACGGGCGCCGCACCGCGCTGGCCTCGGTGCTGGGCAACGCGCTCGGCGGCTACGCGCTGGTCGTCGCGGTCGCCCTGGGCGTCGGCGCGGTGGTCGAGCGCTCGGTCGTGGTCTTCGAGACGGTCAAGCTGGCCGGGGCCGCCTACCTCGTCCTCCTCGGTGTGAAGGCCCTGCGGGCGAGCTGGAGGAACCGCGCGCAGGCGGTCAGTTTCGCCTCGGGGCCGTCGCGTCGCGGGGGCTCGGTGTGGGCCGGCTTCACCGTCGGGGTGACGAACCCGAAGAGCGTCGTCTTCCTCACGGCGATGCTGCCGCAGTTCGTCGACCGGGAGGCCGGCCACGTCAGCGCCCAGATGCTGCTGCTCGGACTGGCGGGCGCGGTGCTGGCCCTCATCTCCGACGGCCTGTGGGGGCTGACGGCCTCGGCCGCGCGCACCTGGTTCGGCCGGTCACCGAGGCGGATGTCCCTGATCGGCGGCACCGGCGGGCTGGCGATGATCGGGCTGGGCACGGCCGTCGCCGTGTCCGGCCGCGCCGACTAGACCTGTTGCGTGGGACGTCGGACCGGCCGACTTCCCACGGGGGCTGAGCCCGCGCCCGGCCGCGCCGGGCGGGGAAACCCGTTGCCCGCACGCGCCCGACCGGCCACGATGAGGCCCGCCCCGCACACCCGCACGAGAGGACCCCGACGTACCGTGCCGAACCCGACCGACACCCTGGGCGCGGTGACGGCCGCCGCCGAGCGGCTCGAGGACCTGCTCGACGACGGCAACCACGTCGCCATGATCGAGCTGTACCCGGTGGTCCCCGTCCCGGTCCCGGCGGCCGGGGCGGCACCCGGCCAGGACGGGCTGCGGGAGATCGCCCAGGCCGTCTACGACGCGGTGCCCGGCGGATGCCGGCTCGCCCTACCGGTCCGGCCGTACGAGCAGGCCGACGCCTGGCGGGACATCCTGCACCACGACGTCACCGAGGGATACATGCAGCCCGCCCGGCGGTTCGGCTCCGCGGTGCCCCCGTTGCGCACCCCCGAGGAGATCCGGCGCACCGGCGAGGCCGCCGACGGCCTCGCCGACCTCATCGAGGCGCACCTGGGACCGGTCCGCAGCTGCGGACCGGTCCCAGGCCCGTACCCGAAGGTGATCTGGTGGCGCCGCCTGCTGCTGGTCTCCGACCGTCGGGCCACCATCCTGTACCTCGGCATCGACCACTGAGAGGTCAGGAGCGGGGAGGCCGCACGGCGTCCGTGACCGACGCCCGGTAGCCGTTCAGCCTGCGGAGGTTCTCGGCGAACGCGTGGTCGCGCCGGCCGCTGGTGTGGAAGCCGGGCATGGTGAGCGGGCGGCCGTTCGCCCGGTGCAACCGGACCTGCCAGTACGGGCCGGCGCGCGGCGTGGTCCGTCGCCGCTCCTCGAAACGGGTGATCTCCGCCCACGGGATCGACCGCCTCATGACGAGGCCGCGCAGGTGGACGTGGTCAGGGGTCAGGCGGGTGGTGCCGACGGCCTGATTGACCATCCGCAGCATGATGACCAGCCAGAGGACCGCGATCCCGATCACGAACGCGCCGCGGTCCGGATCGGGCCGGTTGCCGGTCCTGGTTCCCGGGAGCCACCAGCACGCGGCGGCCACTCCACCGAAGAGCACGCTCATGCCGACGATCGTCCATCTGCTGCGCAGCAGGTCGCGTCGCCCGAGCCCGAGCCGGATCTCATCCACCGGCCGAGCACAGAGGCCGAACCAGGGTCTGTTGCGAAAGTGGATCAAGAATCGTGGCCGGCTCGGGCGGCTGTCCGGTCGGACCAGCCCCGCCGCAGGGGGAGACAGCCGGATCGGAGCGCGTCGCGCTGTTCGGTCACCCAACGCTCAACCTGGTCCACGGATTCCGCGACGGGCTGATCCGTGGTGTCGAGCAGGTGGGTGCGCCATCGCCGGTCGCCGGCCGTCCACCCGGTCCAGCGGTGCCAGGCCATGCGGTGCCAGCTGTCGTCGACGATGACGTCGGGCCGGTACCGGGGATCCTCGGCGTGCCGGCGGTGCCAGGCGGCCCAGCCGAGGAAGGCGTCAACCGCCGGAGCGTCCCACCGGCCCGGGTCGCGCATGGTGAGCCTGTCGCGCCGGACCTCGTCGGACACGTCGACCAGACACAGGGCGATTCCGTCCAGCAGCGGGGCGGAAGGGCTGGCCAGGACCTCTCCCATCGGGGACTGCCCGGTCAGCAGGAGGTCGACGCCGCGGTCCTGGTACTCCAGCGCGCGACGCACCCACCTCTCGGTCGTACGGTTGCGCCACCGGCGGTCGGCGCCTTCCGGCACGCCGAGCTCGTCGACGTCGTGCACGGCGACCCGCTCCAGCCGCTCGCCCACGGCGTAGGCGAGCGTGGTCTTGCCCGAACAGCTGGAGCCGGTCAGTTTGAGCAGCATCCGACCAGGATGGCGGGTCGGTGGTGGTGTCCTCGAAGGGTTTTCCGCGAGACGTTCCGCGCCCGCTCGGGCTTGCCACATCAGGCCCTTCGCATCGGCCACGGCCCGCAGTTGCACGAAAGACCCCAGTGGTGGCCGCGNGGGAAGTCGGCCGGGCCGACTTCCCACGCGGACGGGCCCGTTCAGCCGGTGTGGAGGACGCGGAAGCGCTCGGGGGCCGCCGGGTCGCGGTCGGCGACCTGGACCGGGGGCCAGGCCCACTGCCAGGTGCTGCTGTCCGGGGTGCGGGAGAAGCGGATCCGCCCGCGGGTGCCCTCGACGTCGACGCGCGGCCACGCTTCGGCGATGCGCGCCCGGTCGGTGCCGGCGGAGCGCAGGACCTCGGCGAGGACGGTGACGGTGTCGTAGCCCTCGAAGGCGACGAAGGAGGGCTCGGTGCCCAGCTGTTGGCGCAGCGCGGCGTGGACCCGGGTGCCGAGCGGGCCGAGGTGCTCGGGCAGGTAGCGCAGGAACGGGACCGCCGATCCGCCGTCGCCCAGCGGCTGCGCCCATTCGGCGAACTCCGGCTGCCCCGCCGGGGCGCCGATCAGGACCCCGGCCAGGCGCGGGTCCTTGCGGACGGCCTCGACGACGGCCCCCGCCGCGTCCGGGGCGCCGGCCAGGAGGAGGAGTGCGGTCGCGCCGTGGCGGGCGAGTCCGTCGGCGACGGCGGTGGGGGAGAGCGTGGTCAGGTCGAGTTCGACGAGGGTGGCGCCGTGGGGAGTGAGGTGTTCGCGCAGGATGCCGGTGCCGGAGGTCCAGTAGACGTTCGGCTGGATCGCGACGGCGATCCGGCGGTGCCCCGCGCCGAGGAGGAAGTCCGCGTAGCAGCGCCAACCGTGCGCCTGCGCCGGGCAGATGCGGGCGACCCACTCCGAGGGCCGCTCGGTGAGCGCGCTGAGCACGGCGGAGGAGCAGAGGTACGGCAGGCCGAGCACGTCGGCCCGGGCGGCGACGGCCTGGGCGACGACGCTGTGGTACTCCCCGGCGATGGCGGGCACGCCGAGGGCGGCCAGCTCGTCCACGGCCGCCACCGCCCGCCGCGGATCGGCGGCCGTGTCCCGGACGAGGAGTTCGAGCGGCCGCCCGCCGATCCCGCCACTGGAGTTGACCTCCCGCGTGGCCGACTCCAGCCCGGCGAGCAGGTGCCGGCCCGCCTCCACCCACCCGGGCCGGGACAGCGGGGCAAGGGCGCCTATCTGCACGGAGGTCGTCATGGCGGACATTGCATCCACCGTGATCGCCGCCAGGCAAGCGGTTATCGGGGGCAGGGAGTGGGAAGTCGGCGGGGCCGACGTCCCACTCACGCCAGGGGCACCCAGGACTGGGAGTTCGCGCTGCCCGGCGCTGTGGTGGTCAGGGGGGCGCCCACGGCGATGCGCGAGCTGTCGAGGACCCGGCCGGTCTGCGGGTTGGTGAACCTCAGGGTGCCGTTGCCCTTGGTGACCGTCCACTTCTGGTACGCGCTGGCCGGGTCGAAGGCCTTGGCGGTGACCGCGCCGCCGACGGCGGCGGGGGCGGTGAGGGTGAGCGGCTGGGTGCAGGCGTCGGAGATCCGCACGGTGCCGTCCGCGTTCGCGTCGACCCTCCAGCGCTGCCAGGCGCGGGTGGTGTCGAAGGTGCCGAGGGTGACGTTCGCGCCGCTGCCGGCGACGCACGAACCGTAGACCTCCAGCGCCAGGCCGCCGCCGTCGCTGAGGCTGTGGTACGTGCCGTCGCCGACGATGCTGGGCCCGTAGTCGATCGCGTGCCGGGCCAGCTTGCCGAGCGCCGTGCTGTCGGTGGGCAGCGGCGGATTCGCCGCCGGGCGGGCGGTGTTGAAGTAGGCCGAGAAGGTGCCCGGCCGCCGCGCGGTGAGCGCGTCGATGCTCCTGTTCCAGCCTCCGTCGGTGGTGCGCCACAGGTCGAGCAGCGAGCCGCCCACGTTGCCCTGCACCTGGTCGCCGACATCCCACCCGCTGCCGTAGGTGAACTCGGTGCTGTCCCCGGTGCCGTGGACGAAGCGGTTGTCGCCGAGCAGGTAGGCGGCGGTCACGTCGGCGAAGCCCTCGGTCCACGCGCACGTCGCGGAGCTCGTCCACTGGATGTAGTGCGGCGAGCAGTTGTCGACGGCCGGCCACATTCCGTTGTAGAGGCGGTGCAGGAAGAAGTGGCCGGCCTCGTGCAGGATGAGGTGCTCGGAGTCGGCGCCGGCGCCGACGAGGTAGACGGTGTTGGAGCCCGGCGAGTACTGCGACTGGTCGTGGTCCGACTCGTACGCGCGGATGGTGAGCTCGGTGCACTTGCCGCTGTCCGGTTCGAGGGCGGACCAGCAGGCGCTCTTCGGGTTGTTGCGGGACCACCACAGGAGATTGACGGTGTCGAAGGCGTGCCAGGCCCGCGCCGTGGACGCCTCGGCCTTCATCGTGCCGAGGTTCGTACTGGCGGTGACGGCGAGCCGGGGCATCGACTCCATGGTGACGTACTGGTTCTCGCCGTCCAGGACCCGCCACAGCCGGCTGCTCTCCGCCCAGGCCTGCACCCACACGACACTCAGCGAGGTGGTCTTGGTGGGCGTGTAGCAGAGGTTGTAGCTGCCGTCGTCCCTCCCGCTGTACCCCCAGACGCCGAGGTAGTGCGGGTCGTCGTTGCCCTCGGCGCCCCACAGTTCGAGGTTGGCGTTGCGCACCGGCTTGGTGCGGGTGGGCTTGGCCGTTCCGTCCTCGGCGGACTGGTAGTCGTACTGGAACGCGCCGCTGAGGCAGATCGGGGCCGCCGCCCTCGCGGGGGTGGCTGTGAACGGGACGGCGGCCACGGCGGCGAGCAGGGCCGCGGCCAGGGCGACGACCTGGTGGAGCAGTCGCTGTCGGACGGTCATGTCGGTCCTCCCGGTAGTGCCTTCTGAGAAGCGCTACGTAACCCGGGGCGCCGGACACCGTCGTTCGCCGTCGATCCACCCCGGACGGCCCATGATCGACGGCGCCGTCAGCCGCACGGCAGAGCGCGAAGCACGGCGTGCGGAAGCGCGCGTGGGCGCCCGGGGCGGTGGACGAACCGTCACGTGCCCGCGCTCGGCGCGGGCACGTTGGCACGCGTCGCTACTTCTCGACGGCGATGTCGGCGAAGCTGATCGCGAAGGCGTCGGGGTCCTCGTCCTCGTCCAGGTGGTAGCTGGCGCTGGCCCAGGCGTCGACGAGACGGAGGCGGCGCGACGTCGGGTCGGCGGGGTCGCCGGCGATGAGGACGACGTCCTGGTGGGTGTCGGTGTTCTCGACCTCCTCGACCCACGGGGTGGTGGCCTGGTGGCGGTCGTCGCCGGGGGTGATCAGGCGGGTCGCCTTCTCGAACATGAGGTGCCAGTGCCGCATCAGGCAACGTTGTGGCTGGCGTGGTCGGTGCCGTCGAGGGTGAGTCTTGATCTCCCGGCGCTCGGGCAGGGTGAACGGCCGTGGCCGCCCGCCCAGCACCATCTGCGCCCGCCGCCAGGTCACCACCGACCCGGTGCCCCGGCGGACGATCCGCAGCAGCCGACTGCCCCCGTCATCATCGATCTCGCGGACCCGCACGCGTTCCGCCACCAGGCCAGCTCGACGGAGACCCGCACATCCCAGGTAGTCCACCGGACGCCGGGTCGCCAACCATGCGGTGCGGGAAGGGGATCCGTTGCGTCCGTCTACAGCTGATCGAATGTCCAGGTGAGTACCACCTGTCCCGTTTCCGGGACACCGCCGGCGCGACGGTACGTCGCCAGTGCCGCCGCATTCTCCTCGTCCGTGATCGTCCACACGCCGTAGCAGCCCTGTCCACGTGACAGGTCCGCAAGCGCCGACACCAGAGCCCGGCCGACGCCACGCCCACGGAACGACTCATCCACGCCCAGCTCGTACAGGAACATCTCGGTTCCCTTGTCCGGATGGGTCATCTCGACACCGGTGACAATCCCCGCCGGGACGTCGTCCACGTAGGCGATCAGGAGGTGATGGCGCTCGTCCGTCAGGAACCGTTCAGTGGCCTCCCGCCCTGGGGCGGTGTCGAAGAGATGTCCAGCGGCGTTGACCGCCTCGACCTGAGTGACACGACGGATCTCCATTCGAGGATCCTGACACGTTCCGGCATCGGGGGGCCGCCACTTTGTTGTAGAGCGCTCCCGACGCCGAACCCATCTCTACGGCCTTCGGAACCCCACCGCTCTGACCTCTGTCGGTTTCTCAGCAGGGCGAACGTAACGACACGGCCCCGCCACCCCGGGCGGGGTGGCGGGGCCGGTACGTGCGGTCAGCGGGCGTCGAATTCGCCGGTGCGGACGGCGGTGACGAAGGACTGCCAGGCGGAGGAGGAGAAGACGAGGGCCGGGCCGGAGGGGTCCTTGGAGTCGCGCACGGGCGTGACGGCGGCGAAGCCGTCGGCGACCTCGATGCACTGGCCGCCGTTCGGGCCGCTGTACGAACTCTTCCGCCAGGAAGCGCTCGTCAGGTCGACATCCACTCCAAGTCCCTCCTTACCGCGCGGATGAAAGCCAACGATTCGGCCTGGCCGTGGGCCTCGACCGCAAGCCGATCGTAGCCCCTGGTGAGTTCGGCAACCGACCTGGAATCGTGGTCGAGGTATCCGCGCTGTTCGGTCTCGCCGTAAGCGAGAACCTTGCGGTTCGGCATGGTAAGGAGAGTCACCGGGTGTGAGAACACCCGGCTCTCGCCCAGAGTGAACGGCGCCACCTGGATGACCACATGGGGTCGAGCAGCCAACTGCTCAAGGTGGAGCAGCTGTTCGACCATGACATCACGCCCGCCGATGATCCTCCTGAGGCAGCTCTCGTCCAACACCACGTGGACGAACGGAGGAGGGGTGCGCTCCAGGACTTGCTGCCGGGCAATCCTGAACGCGACGCGTTCCTCGGCCACCTTCTGGGTTGCAAAGCCTTGCCTGGCGTAACCGACCTGGAGCGCGGTTGCATACGCCCGGGTCTGAAAAAGTCCCGTGATGACGTCAATCTCGAAGATCCTGATCTGCTCGGCAACGGCCTCGTAGCGGGCGAAGTCCGGGAAGCCCTGCAGGATCGCCGCGTTCTTCAGCTGAAACCACATCAGCAGCAAGGTGCCGTCGGTGTCGAGCGCTTCGTCCGCCAGTTCGGCAAGCCTGCGCTTCGGGGGGCGCTGCGCAAGTTCGACGTACGACAGGTGCGAGGCGGAGCACTTCAGGCGCGGGGCCAGCTGCTCCTGGCGGAGGCCCTTGGCCTCGCGGAACTTGCGGAGTTGGATCCCGAAGGGCGCCCAGGGGCTCGATTCAGGGTCGATCGTCTTCTTGTTCACGGCAGTCCTCAACTCCCGCCCGGCCCGAAGGCAAGTAGCAAGCCGCTTCCGATCGTAGGCCACGCTGCGCCACCATGTGCACAGAACGTGAAACTCCGATCGCAGAGGGTTCCATTCCCATGCCCATGCCCGACGACAAGGTGCCCCGCCTCCTCGGCTACGGGGTCCGCTTCGACCCCGACTCCCAGCGCTACCGGGTCCGCAACGAGATCACCGGTGAGTGGATGCTCCAGGACTCCGGTGAGCTGGCCACCTTCACCTTCTTCACCGACGCCTACAGCGCC
Source organism: Kitasatospora xanthocidica (assembly GCF_014656195.1). Taxonomy (GTDB): domain Bacteria; phylum Actinomycetota; class Actinomycetes; order Streptomycetales; family Streptomycetaceae; genus Kitasatospora; species Kitasatospora xanthocidica. The sequence goes on from NZ_BNBY01000031.1 coordinate 37,351, forward strand.
TGGCGGCAGTTCGAGGTCCACCCGAGGCCGGGGGAGGAGCGATGAGTTCCACGCTCTCCCGGGCGACCGCCGAGCAGCGCCGGCAGGCCGCCGCCGTGCTGGACGACCTGACCACCGTCCTCACGCTCGGTGGTGTCAAGTTGCCCTCCATCGAAGTCGACTGGGAGTACGGCCGCCTCACCGGCAACTTCCTGATCGACCTCGGCCCGGCCCGCCCGGTCGACCTCCTGCGCGTGGTCGACCTGCTGCGCAAGGGCCTGCGCTACGAGCGCCTCACCCATGACGACTGAACTCCTCGGCCGACTCCTCTGGTGGGCCTGCTTCGCCGTCGTCCTCCTCGCCGCCCTCAGGAAATGAGCCCCTGGTGCGTGACCCCCGCCTCCTCGCCAAGCCGCCGGTGTGCCGGCTCGGTTGCCTCGTCCTCGTCCGCAACCAGTGCGGCGACGTCCTGCTCGTCGACCCCGACTACATGGACGGCCTCATCCTCCCGGGCGGCGCCGCCCGTCCCAACGAGCCCCCGCACCTGGCCGCCGCCCGGCACCTGCGGGCGGAGACCGGCCTCAACCTCCGCCTGACCGAGGTGATCGCGGTCGACTTCACCCCGGCCGACCGCTACCTGGAGCGCCTCAACCTGGTCTTCGACGGCGGCACCGTCCCCGACCACGTCCGCCTCACCGTCCCGCCGCAGCACAAGTCCGGCCTGCTCGGCGCCCGCTTCGTCCCCACCCACGAGCTCCCCCACCACATGGCGCCCGCCCAGGCCGCCCGCGCCGCCGAGGCCCTGGCCAACCGCTCCCTGCCCGTCCTCCTCCACGGCCAACGCGCGGCCTGAACACCACAGTTGGGCCCGAACTTTTTCGCGCCTGGAGGTTTAACTGACGCCGATCACTCGTTCGAGTGATCGGCGTCAGTTGCTTTCCTGTGAAGATCTCGACGGATGGAGCATGTCTCTGACACTTCGTCATCCCCTTTTCCCTGGAAGGCCTTCACAGCCATGTCGACTGACAGCCCCTCGAACAGCCCGTTCGCGCTCAACGCCGACGAAATCGCCAGGCTGGACGCGATCCGCGCCGGGCTGCTGGACCCGTCGCCGCGCCTGATCGGCAGCCTGGACCAGTGGGGCCTGGCCGACACCTACGAGTCGTACGCGGAGATCGCCTCGTACCGCGAGCTCTCGATCGCGATGGACGACGGGACGGAGCTCGACGTGTCGCTGAGCGTCCCGCGCAACCTCGCACCCGGGCAGACCTGTCCGGTGGTCGTCCTGCCCGCCCCGCTGAACAAGTACGGGCACCGGGCCTACCTCGGCATGTTCCCGCGCTGGGCGCTGGGCGGCTACGTCGTCCTGGCCTACAGCCAGCGCGGCCTGGCCGCCTCCGGGGGCGAGATCCAGGTCGCCGGACCGCAGGACGTGGCCGACGCCACCACGCTCATCAACTGGCTGACCAGCCAGGAAGGCGTCGACTCCGAGCGGATCGGCTTCTTCGGCGCCTCCTACGGCGCCGGGACGAGCCTGCTGGCGGCCGCGAAGGACCGGCGGATCAAGGCCGTGGCCGGCACCAGCGCCTGGGGCGACCTGTTCGCCTCGCTGTACGAGAACGGCACCCGCCACCTGAAGGCCTTCGAGGAACTCGTGAAGCTCTTCGGCGAGGAGAAGTGCTCCAAGGAGTTCCGCAACGTCATCGAGAAGATCCGCAACAACATCATCGACGACGAGGTCCGGGAGTTCGCGGAGGTGCGCTCGCCCAAGAACTACCTGGCCGAGTACAACGACTTCGCGACGCCGATCCTGATGGCCACCGCCTGGCACGAGACGATCTTCTCGGTGCCCGCCGTCGTCGACTTCTTCACCGACCTGACGGTGCCCAAGTCGCTGCTCGTCCAGATCGGCGACCACGGCAACAGTGAACTCCCGGGCCTGGCCGGCCTCTTCTCCAAGCCCACCGAGATGGCCTACCGGTGGATGGACTACTACCTCGGCGGCCACGCGGGCGACGGACGCGAGCCGCGGTTCGGCGTCCGCTCGGAGTACATGCACAACCTGCTGTCCGACCTCCGGAACCCCGACTGGGAGAGCTACGTCCTGCCGCCGAGGCGGTTCCACCTGGCCGAGGCCGCCGGCGAGCGCGACGGGCAGCTGACCGACGGGCAGCCGCAGTCGGGCTGGTCCCGCTCCCTGAAGGCCACCGGCCGGGACGCCGGGGTCTACGTCGCCCCGAAGCTGATCCAGACCGGCCTGGCCGAGCGCGCGGGCCTGCCCCACGTCTACAGGACCGCCGAGCTCGACCGCGACCTCGCGGCGGTCTGGACGACCGCGCCGTTCACGCAGTCCATGCGCCTCCAGGGCACGGCGGAGGTGCGGGTGGCCGTGAAGCCGCGGGCGATGGATGCCACGATCGTGGCCTACCTGCTGGACTGCGACCCGGCCACCGGCAAGGCCCAGATCATCACCCACGCCCCCTACACCGTCACCAACGCGGAGGCCGGCCAGGCCACCACCGTGACCTTCCCCCTCCAGCCCGCCCACTACGTCCTGGCCGCGGGCCGCCGGCTCCAGCTGGTCATCGGCACCCACGACCCGTTCTTCTCCGACGCCAACTCCGCCCCGACCACCCTGGACATCACCGCCCCCGAGGGTGCCGGGGCCTACCTCGACGTCCCGCTCGGCAGCGTGGACTGACAGCGGCCCAGCCCGCCGTTCGGATCGGCGTAGGAAGTCGGCCCGGCCGACTTCCTACGCCGTCGTGGCGCGCGCGGCGCTGACGCGCTGGCGCAGGAAGAGGGCGGCGCGGTCCAGGGCCTCGTCGGCCTCGTCGAGGACGCCGGCGAAGGCCTGGAACACGTGCGGCACGTCCGCGGTGACGTCGAGGATGACGTCCACGCCCGCCGCGATCGCCCGCGCGGCCAGCCGGGTGGAGTCGTCCAGCAGCACCTCGTTGGCGCCGACCTGGATCAGCATCGGCGGCAGGCCGGTCAGGTCGGCGTGGAGGGCCGGGCTGAGCAGCGGGTGGCGCGGGTCGGCTCCGGCGAGGTACATCGCGCCGGTGTGTTCGAGGGCGGCGCGGGTGAAGATCGGGTCGACGTCCTCCTTGGTGTCCATGCTCGCGCCGGTGCGGGTCGCGTCGGTGCCCGGGGAGAAGGCCAGGACGGCGGCGGGCAGCGGCAGGCCCGCGTCCCGGGCGGCGAGGCAGGTGGTGACGGCGAGGCCGCCGCCCGCGGAGTCCCCGGCGAGGACGACGGCGGCGGGGTCCGTGCCGCCGTCGAGGAGGGCGCGGTAGGCGGCCAGGGTGTCCTCGATCGCGGCGGGGAAGGGGTGTTCGGGGGCGAGCCGGTAGTCCAGCGAGTAGGCCGGCAGGCCGGTCCTGGCTACCAGGTTCCCGGTCAGCGAGAGCGCGGTCTCGGGCGAGCCGAAGACCCAGCCGCCGCCGTGGAAGTACAGGATCACGCCGGGGGTCGGTTCTCCGGTGCCCGGCCCCGCCGTCGGTTCGACGCGCAGGGCGGGCCGGCCGCCGAGCGTCGTCGGCGTGGTGCGGATGCGGTCGTGCGGCACGATCATCCGGGCCATCAACTCCCGGAATCCGGCCCGGATCTGCTCCACCGACCGGGGTCCGTCGGGGCCGGGGTCCGGCTGCCGCAGGATCCGGTCGACCTGGATGCGCTGTTCCCTGCTCATGGGCACACTCCCGCCACAAGTAGCTTCCCGTACACTATATGCCGTGGAATATACATTGAGTGGGGACCGTGCCGCAGCCGGCTTCTCCGGGCTCTTCGCCGACCTGGTCCGGTGCGAGACGCGCCTCTACAACGCCCTGGGCGACCGGCTCCGCGAGCGGCACGGGATCGTCACCTCGCAGTACGAGTTCCTGAGCTACCTGCGTGACCACCCCGGCTGCCGGGTGGCCGACCTCGCCGCCGAGTTCGCCATCGGCGTCGGCGCCACCAGCAAGGGCGTCGACCGCCTGGAGAAGCTGGGCTGGGCCGCCCGCCGGCCGAACCCGGCCGACCGCCGCTCCTCCCTGCTCGCCCTCACCGACGACGGCGCCCGGCTCGTCGCGGAGGCCGAACGGACCTTCACGGACGGCCTCGCCGAACTCCTCGGCGGCACCCTCGACGACCCCGCGCTGACCGCCCTCGCCCGGGCCCTCGCGACCCTGCGGACCGCGCTCGAACGCGACCGGGTCGGCACCCCCACGGGCTGACGGGCCGACAGGTCAACGCCGCAGCGCGGGAAGTCGNCCCGGCCGACTTCCCGCGCAGCGCCGCCCGTCCCGGGGCTACTCCTGCGCGGCCTTGCGGCAGGCGTTCCCGGCGATGACGGCGGGGACGTAGTCCTCGCGCAGGAGGTGGTAACAGCTCTGGAACGCCTCCTTGCCGCCGGCCGCGCCGATCTCGCAGGCGTCCTGCGTGACCTGGGTGTCGGCGTCCGGCTTGTGCTCCAGCACGTAGTAGAAGCAGCCCTGCGGGGTCGCGCTCGCGGCCGGGGCGAGCGCGACGGCACCGCCCAGGGCGAGGGCGAGGGCGCAGCCGACGGAAGCGACTCGTCGTACCAGCTTCACAGTGATCAACATCCTTTCGGAATACCGGCAATGGACGGGCGGGCCCGGGGGGTGCTTCGCCCACGAAGCCTGACCCCGGACATGCATACCGGACGGTGCGCCGCGACCCTCCGGACGCCGCGCCGACACCCGATCAAGATCACCCCGAAACGGTGGCCGCCCGAACCGTTCGGTGGGCGGTCAGTCGCCCGCGCCGCACAGCGCGTGCTCGATCAGGGCCTCGGCCGCCTTCTCCTGCGCGACGACGTGCTCCAGGGAGTCCCCGCGCGCCTCCGACATCGAGACCACCGCGCTGCGCCGACCGTCCCCGGTGACGCCGTTGAGGGTGATGTAGCCGCCGTCGCCGCCCTCGTGGCTCCAGTACGTCCCCGTCCTGCCCCCGCCGCAGTCCAGCGGGATCCCGACCAGGCCCAGCCCGTACCGGGTGCCCTTCGGCCACATCGCGGCGGCCTGCGGGTTCCCGGAGACGTCCACCCCGTCCTTCATCGCGGCCAGCTGACGGGCCGGCAGCAGGCGCCCGGAGAGCAGCGCGCGGAAGAAGGCGTTCTCGTCCCGGGTCGTGGTGACCCACGACAGCTCGGAGGAGACCGGGACCTGCACGGTGACGTCCTTCTCGGCGCCGGGGCCGTAGAACTCGTAGGCCCGGGCGTGCGGTCGGGGCAGGGTGGGCGTGGTGCCCGTCCACCGGGTCCGGCTCAGGCCGAGGGGTCGCAGGACGCGGTCCTCGACCTCGAGGTGGGAGGGACGGCCGGTGGCCCGCTCGATGACCAGGCTCAGCATGACGTAGCCGGTGTTGGAGTAGCTCCAGCCCTTCGCCGGCTCCTGGTTCATGGCGCGGGCGACCAACTCCTCGGAGCTGTAGCGCAGGAAGCGCTGCTCGTCGTACTCCTTCGCCGTGCGGTACCCGGGCAGGCCGGCGTCGGAGATGCCGCCGGTGTGCTGGAGCAGGTCGCGCAGGGTGATGCGGGCGGGGTCGTAGTCCTTGCCCCAGGGCACGTCCGGCAGCCACCGGCCGACCGGGTCGTCCAGGGACAGCCTGCCCTCGGCCTCCAACTGCAGGACCACCGTGGCGATCAGCGTCTTGGACGTACTGGCCATCCGGAAGTAGCCGTCGGGGGACACCGGGCGCCCGGTGCGCAGATCGGCCGTGCCGGCGGTGGCCACCGACGAGCGGCCGTCCGGGCCGACCGTCCGGGCCTGCACGCCGCTGATCCCCAGGGCGTGGATCGCCGCCACGTCCCGCTGCAACTGCTGGGCGGGGGAAGGGGCATGGGCGGGCCGGGCGGAGGCGGTGGCCGTGCCGGTGGCGAGCAGCACGGCGACACCGGCCGCCACGGCGAGGTGCTTCCGAAGATTCGAGGTCATGTCCGGACGCTAACCATTTCCGGCCCGTGGCGGGGCGTGCTCGGGTTTGCCTCAGGGGGGATTGGGGGGATGTCCCCATGGCATCGGCCGCGAAGGGCGTAAAGGTCTCCAATTCCCTTTTGTGGAAACGAAAATGAGGGTTCTTTGGGGGATTCTTCTCGGGGTTGACCCTGATGCCGGGCCGCTCGGCGCGCCCCGACACTCGGGGCATGCGCATCACCCGGGCCGGTTGGGCCCTCATGACGGTGCTCTCCACCCTGATCGTCCTGCTCTCCGCCAAGTACGCCGGCCTCGACCCGGACGACTTCCTCAGCGAGCAGCGCGACACCTACCTGCGCCACGAACTCGCGCTCGGCGTCCACATATCCGGCGCGATCGTCGCGCTGGCGGTGGGGCCGTGGCAGTTCTGCGCCCGCCTGCGCCGGCGTTGGCCGCACTGGCACCGCCGGATCGGCGTCCTCTACCTGCTGGGCTGCCTGGTCGGCGGGATCGGGGCGCTGTTCCTGGCGCCGCTCGCCTACGGGAACGCGGTCTCCCGGCTCGGCTTCGCCTGCCTGGGCGTGGCCTGGCTGATCACCGGCGGCATCGGACTGCGGATGATCCTGCGAGGCCGGGTCGAGGGCCACCGCCGGTGGATGGTCCGCAGCTTCGCCCTCACCTTCGCCGCCGTCACCCTGCGGCTCATGCTGGTCGCCGCCCTCGCGGCGGGCCTGGACTTCCGCACCTGCTACCTGGTGATCGCCTGGCTGTGCTGGGTGCCCAACCTGCTGCTGGCCTGCTGGTTCACCCGTCTGCGCCCGGTACGGCAGGTGAGCTGACCGGGCGCAGGGGAGCGCCCCGGACCCGGGGTGGCGGGTCCGGGGCGCTCAGGTCTTCGTCAGGGGGTGGTGCAGACGGCGGAGGCGCGGATGGACTCGTCCACGGTGTTGGTGTTGGTGCCGCGGGCGAACCAGTAGCTGCCGCTCGGGAAGGAGTCGGTGAAGAAGATCTTGATCCCGCTGGTCTGGCCGCCGCCGCCGGTGGGCACCTGGCCGGAGGGGCAGGCGACGAGGGCGACCCCGTTCGAGCCCGGGGGCACGACGACCCAGTCGCCGAAGACCTGCGCGTGCGCGGCCAGCAGCGAGGGGTTGGCGGCGGTCGGGTCGTTGGGCATGGCGACGGCCGGCTTCCCGACCGGCTTGTCGTCGGGGGCGGGCTTGTTGTCGGCGACCGCCGTCGCGGTGCTGCCGGCCAGGACGATGGTCGCGGCAAGGGCGGTCAGGACGAGGGGCTTCATGCGGGCCATGCGTGGTCTCCTGGGACGTCGGGTTTCGGCTTCGTCGGCGGAGGGTGGGTTCCCGCGCCGCAGTCGATGCGTACTCGAACTGCCTCGGGTGTTCCCGGAGGGCGCGGTGGCCCGTTACCCGGGCGGAGGAACGCCGGCGCTCGGCCGGGCTAGCGGGTAGCGGGTGTGGCGTCCGGCCTTGACCTCCAGTGGACTTGAGCTCCTAGGGTCGGCCGGGTGATCTTCACTGAGACAGAACGCGCCTACCTCGCCGCCCAGCCGCTGGCCCGGCTGGCCACCACCGGCCCCGATGGCGGTCCGCAGGTCCGCCCGGTGGGCTTCCGGCTCAACGCCGACGGCACCATCGACATCGGCGGGCCCGCCATGGCCGACAGCCGCAAGTACCGCAACGCCCGGGACCGTCCCGAGGTCTCCGTGCTGGTGGACGACATGGCCCCGGCCGACGACCCGGTCGCCGCCGGGTGGGGGCGCGGCGTCGAGATCCGGGGCCGGGCCGAGGTGCTGGCCGTCGACGTGCCGCCGGTGGCGCCCGACCGCTTCAGCCGGGACATCGTCCGCGTCCACCCCCGGCGGATCGTCACCTGGAATCTGGAGTCGCGGGGGAGCGCGGCCCGCGACGTCGGGTGACGGCCGGGGAGTGGGAAGTCGGTCCGTCCGACGTCCCACTCCCCGGCGGCACGCGCCCTACCGCCGGGGCCGCAGGCCGAGGTCGGAGAGCGGCAGTCCGAGGTGGGCGAGCTTGTCGGGGTTGTTGACCGCGTGGAAGGCGCGGATCGCGCCGTCGGCGATGTCGAGTGCGATGACGCCGGCGACGCGCCCCCGGGGGTCGAGCCAGAGGGCGCCCGGGCGGCCGTTGACCAGGACCGGCTTCCGGGAGATGCCGAGCTCGCGGTTGCGGCCGAAGCCGAACATCAGCAGCTGGGCGACGCGCTGCAGGCCGGCCACCGACCGGCCCACGGAGCGGGCCTTGCCGCCGCCGTCGCCGTGGAAGACCACGTCGGGCGCCAGCAGTTCCAGCAGGGCCTCCAGGTCGCCGCCCTCGGTGGCGGCGAAGAAGCGGCGGGCCAGCTCCTCGCCCTCCGCGCGCCGCCGCGGCGCGGGCCCGGCGTCCGGGGCCGCGGGGGCCAGGTGCTTGCGGGCCCGGGCGAAGATCTGACGGCAGTTCGCCTCCGACCTGCCGGTCATCGCCGCCACCTCCGGGTAGCCGTACCCGAAGGCCTCGCGCAGCAGGAACACCGCCCGCTCGGCGGGGGAGAGCGCCTCCAGCATCAGCAGGAACGCCATCGACAGCCGCTCGGCCACCTCGGCGTGCTCGGCCGGGCCGTCCGGGCGCTCGGCGAAGGCGACCACCGGCTCGGGCAGCCACTCCCCGACGTAGCTCTCGCGCCGCACCCGCGCCGACTTGAGGTGGTTGATGCCCAGGCGGGTCACGGTCGTGGTCAGGTACGCCTTCGGGTTGTCGACCGTCGTTCCGGCCAGGCCGGCGCGGGTCAGGCCGAGGAAGGTGTCCTGGACGAGGTCCTCGGCGTCGCCCACCGAGCCCGTCATCCCGTAGGCGATGGAGAACAGCAGCGGCCGGTACCCCGCCGCGTCCGCCGCCGTCGCCGCCGCGTCCGCCGCCGGTTCCGTCATGGAAGTCCCCCTCTCCGGCGCCCCGCCGTCGGGTGGCGCACGTCACATCCGGGGCCTGTCACAGACCGCCGGGCTGCCCTGTCTTCATGGGCAGCAACGGACAACGTACCGAGGAGCACACCATGGAAGCCCGCCTGAACCCCTTCGCCAGCCCCGTCCTCGGCAAGGTCTTCAAGCACTTCATCGCCGCCAGCAAGGCCGTCACCGACGACGTCCTGCCGTACACCACCCAGGAGCTGGTGCGGCTGCGCGTCAGCCAGATCAACGGCTGCGGCGCCTGCCTCGACATGCACTTCAAGGAGGCCGTCCACGCCGGCGAGGACCCGGTGCGCCTCAACCTGGTCGCCGTCTGGCGGGAGGCGACCGTGTTCACCGACGCCGAGCGGGCCGCCCTGGAGCTGGCCGAGGAGGGCACCCGGCTGGCCGACGCGGCGGGCGGGGTCAGCGACGAGGTGTGGGCGAACGCCGCCAAGCACTACGACGAGGAGCAGCTCGCCGCGCTGGTCGGCGTGATCGCGGTCATCAACGCCTTCAACCGGGGCAATGTGATGATCGGTCAGCCCGCGGGCGGCTACGAGGTCGGCATGTACAGCCACTGAGCCGGTGTGGCGCGGGGCGGGTGGGCGGGCGGGGCTGTCACGATCCTTGCCGTCGCAGTTCGCGGGGGAGTGAGGGAGGACGCCATGTCCGAGGAGATGCCGCGCCGGATCGTCCTGGTCCGCCACGCCAAGGCCGAACGGCCCGACGAGTTCGACGGGGAGGACCACGGGCGCCCGCTCGCCGAGCGGGGCCGCAAGGACGCCCCCGTGCTCGGCCGCTGGCTCGCCGGCGCGGGCCTGGCCCCCGACCTCGCGCTGGTCTCCACCGCCCTGCGCACCCGCGAGACCTGGGAACTCGCGGCCGCCGAGCTGGCGACCAAGCCGAGGACGGTCTTCGAGGACCGGCTGTACGAGGCGAGCCTCGGTGAGCTCATCGGGGTCCTCAACGAGGTGTCCGACGAGGTCCAGGACGTGGTCGTGGTCGGCCACAACCCGGGCGTCCACGCGCTGGCCGACGCCCTGGCGGGGGAGGCGGAGGGCGACCTGCTCGCGCGGATGAACCGCTCCGGGTTCCCGACGGCGGCCGCCGCCGTGCTGACGTTCCAGGGGAGTTGGAAGAGCGTCGAGCACGGCGCCGGGCGGCTGGCCGCCTTCTGGATGCCGCACGCCTGATGCTGAGGCTGATCAGGCCGGGCAGTCCGGTCAGGCCGGTATGAGCGCGTCCCACTGGTCGCGGGTCGGGCCGTCGTGGGTGGGCGTGAAGTCCGGGCGGGCGGCCAGCCAGGCGCTGACGCGCTCCTGCACCTCCTCGCTGCCGAACGCCTCGTCGGGGGTGCGCAGCAGGTGGCGGACCTGGGCCCGGGCGCGCATCACGACGGGGTCGTCGAAGGCGCAGGCGGCCTGGGCGGCGGCCCGCACGTCCGTGGACGGTTCGCTGTCGGCGAGGCGCTGTGCGCCGGTGCGGTCGGACGCCACCTGCGCGTCGAACCACCGGCGCAGGGCCCGCCTCGTCCAGGCGTGGTAGCCGGTGGGGTCCGCGGCGATCTCCTCGACGTGGGTGGCGAGGTGCTGGGCGGCGAGCAGGCCCAGCGCCACGCCGTGGCCCAGGGTGGGGTTGGTGTGGATGAGGCTGTCCCCGGCGTTGACCAGGCCGGTGACGACGGGTCCGTCGTCGTCCGCGAGGGAGGTCCAGCGGTTGTCCAGCCCGGCCATCGCCAGGACCGGCGAGCGCGGCTCGGGGTCCAGGTCGAGCCAGGCGGCGGTGGCGGGGAAGCGGCGGGCGGCGGCCTCGAACACGGCCGGGTCGGTGAGCGCGCCGCGGGTGCGGTCCGCCGTGGAGAGCACCACGTTGACCGCGAAGGTGCCGTTGTCGGAGGGGAAGACGCCGGCGAGCGCGAACGGTGCCGCCGAGCCGGGCCTGATCCGCCCCGGGCCGCGGGGGCCGTCGGGGCGCAGCCGGTACCAGCGGCACAGGTAGGCGATCCCGGCGCGGTGGCTCTCCACCACGGGCGGGCGGGCCCCGGCCGCCACCAGCCAGGCGGGCACCGGCGAGCGGCGGCCGCAGGCGTCGACGACGAGGTCCGCCCCGTACGTCTCCTCGCCCACCCGTACGCCGGTGACCCGGGGCGGCCGCCCGTCCCGGACGGCGAGGGCGCTCACCCGCCGGCCCCGGCGCACCTCGACGGTGGGCTCCCGCCGCACGGCGGCGGTCAGGGCGGCCTCCAGCACGATGCGGCGGGTGCGCAGCGTCACCAGGTCCTCGTCGCCGGCCCGGTGCGGCGGGTGCTCGCCGAACCAGTCGAAGTCGTGGTACTCCTCGGCGCCGCGGGCCAGCAGGTCCGCGTAGACGTCGGGGGCCTCGGCGTGCAGCACGGTGCGCACGGGGGCGAGGAAGGAGTGCGGCTGGACGGCCTGCGGGACCCGGGGGCGGTGCCAGCGGTAGAAGTCGTGTTCCGGGTCCTCCCCGGCCTGCCGGACGTCCTGTTCGAACAGGGTGACCTGGTGTCCCCGCCGTCCCAGCATCAGCGCCGTCCCCAGCCCGCTGATCCCGCCACCCATCACCGCAACCCGCGCCATCCGGCTTCCCTCCGCGTCGTGTTGCGGGCCGAGCCTACCGCCCGGCCGGTTCCGGTCCGACACCAGGTCAGGGCATGTGGCGGAGGTCTCAGGGCCCCGGTCCCGGCGGCGCACTCCGGCGGCGGGCCCGCCGGGCGCCGGGGCCGACCTTCACGGATTCGTCACGCAATCGCGAACTCCGGTGTCGCGCGGCATCCCTGAGCCCTATGGTGATCCCGGACCTGGGCGGGGGCCGGTCCGGTCGGAGTGGCAACGGCGCTTGGGGGACACATGGGCGAGTGGGACGGATTCCTGGCGGAGGACCACACCGTGGCGGAGAGCGGCGCCTCGTTCGCCTACGCGGAGACCGAGGCCGTCGCGGTCGAGGAGCACGCGGAGTTCACGGCCGAGACCGAGGTCGAGGTCCACGCGGTCCAGGTGGTGGAGGCCGTCCAGGTGGTGGAGGTCGACGTGGTGGAGGCGGTGGCGGTCACGGAGGTCGGTTTCGAGAGCTACCTGTCCGTGTCGGAGACCGATGTCGCCGTGGGGTCCTACGAGTCCCACGAGTCCGAGGCGTTCTACGGCGGCGAGGCGGCCCACGACAGCGACCCGGGGTACGACGCCGACACCGGGCGCGACGGCCAGGACCTGATCTGACGCTGCCCCAGGCCCACCGCGCCCGGCGCCGGGTGGGCTGACCCTCCCCGCCTGCCGCCACCGGAGGTGCCGTGGCCCCCTCGATCACCCTGGACGCCGAACGCCGGATCGCGGCCGCGCCGGAGCGGGCCCGCGCGGCCGTGGTGGCGGTGCTCCAGCGCTCCGGCTTCCAGCTCACCGCGGACCTCGCCACCGTCATCGAGGCCCAACGCGGCTCCGCCGTACGGGCGGTGATGATGGTGGCGGACCAGGTGCCGGTGCTGGCGCGGATCAACGTGCTGCCCGACCCCGGGCCCGCCGTCGGGCCCGCCGTCGGGTCCGGGATCGAGCCCGAGCCCGGGTCCGGCCCCGGGCCGCAGGCGGCGCTGGTGCGGGTGCACTTCTCGGACCGGGCGCTGTCCGCCGTGGTGGTCGGGGTGCAGGAGCCCTTCCAGCAGGCGTTCCTGTCGACCCTCGCCGCCTTCGACAAGGCGCTCGCCGACCTCGTCCCCGGGACCGCCCCCGGCGCCTTCCCCGCCCCGAACCTGTGGGCGCGCCAGCGCAGTTCGGACGTCGCCGAGCGCGGCCACGCCGCCGGGCAGCGCCTGGTCGACGGGGCCTCCTCGGTGCTGTCCGGCCGCCTGTCCGGCGCGCCGAGGAGCAGCGGCCCGGCGGGCTGGGCGGGCATCACCCACGTCCGGTTCGTCTCGGACGCGGGCCAGGCGGTGCTCGGCATGCCCGCCGTCGGCGCGCTGCTGGCGGTCCCCGCGCTGATCGGCTCCGAGCGGGTGTCCGCGGGCGGGGCGCCCTCGCTGCCGGACGCGCTGCGCGCCAAGGTGCTCGACCTCGCCGCGCTGATCGAGACCAGGCTCTCCCAGGGTGGCGCCTACGGGCCGCAGACCGTCCACGTCCCGGACGAGCACCGGCTGACCTTCCAGTTCCTGTGGCAGCAGGCGGCGATCCGCTCCCAGCTGCCGGTGCGCACGCTCTGCGTCTGCCGGGACTGCAAGCACCCCAAGGTCGTCAACCTGGACCTGAAGCGGCTGCGGGCCAGGAACCGCAACCTCAAGATGCTGGCGTCCGTGCTCGGCGTGACCGCGGGGCGCGACAACCCGAACCCCTTCCAGGTCTTCAGCACCGTCTTCCGCCAGGCCAAGCTGGAACCCGACTTCATCTGCACCCGCTGCGAGAGCACCGAGGCCGACGAGCGCCCCGTCACCTTCTGCCCCGGGTGCGGCGACCAGCGCGCCGAGGCCGTCCTCACCACCTGCGACAAGTGCCGGCACGACTTCCGCACCCCGATGCGCGGCGCGCGCATCTGGGAGGACGTTCCGGCGGCGCCCCCGATGCCGGCCGTGCCGCCGACCCCGCCGCCGCCGGTGGCCCCGCCCGCACCACCGACGCCGCACGCGCCGCCGACCCCGCCGATGCCCGCGGCCCCGCCGCCTCCCGCAGCGCCCCCGCCCCCGCCCCCGCCCCCGCCCGCGCCCGCCGTGCCGCCCGCCACCGGGTTCGGGCCCCCGTCCACCCCGTACCCGGCACCCGCACCCCCGACGGTGCCCTCCGCGCCCCAGCCGTGGACCACCCCGCCGCCGGTCAACCCGTACGCGCAGCCCGTCCCCGCCCCCGCCCCCGCGCCCCAGCCGCCCGCACGGCACTGCGCGATCTGCGGCCTGCCCTCCCCGGTGCTGTGGAGCGTGCAGGTCCCCCGCGAGGGCGGGGCCTGGCAGCGGCTGACGGTGTGCGCGACCACCCCGCGCTGCTCCCCGGCCTCCGCCACCGCGCCCGTGCGGGTGTGAACGGCGGGGCCGTTCAGCCCAGCGGCGCCGCTCGGCCCAGCAGCGCCGCGACCGCCGCCGGTGTCCAGTGGCCCGCCGCGCCGGGGCGGGTGGCGAGGTAGCCGGCGGTGCGCCAGGGCCCCCAGGCGTGGGACTCGGCCAGTCCGGCGGCCAGCGTGCGCAGGTACGAGGTGGAGGGGGCGTCGAGCGCGGCGCCGGCCAGGCCGTGGGGGGCGGTGAAGGTCAGCAGGGGGTGCCCGTCCAGGGCGCCGACGTGCAGCAGGGTCTCGTAGCGGCCCGGGCCCAGCGCGGCGCGCCCGTCGGCGAGCACCCGGGTGAGGTCGAGGTCGGCGCCGGGGGAGCGGCGCATCTCCTGCGCGGCGATGTCACTGAACTGACCGACCGTCACCAGATAGGCACGGCACGGCACTTCGCCGTGCGCCGTCGGGTCGTAGAAGGCCGAGCCGCCGCCCCAGGCCGCTGACCGGCCGGCGAAGTACAGGGTGCCCGCCAGCGCGGCCGCCACCGTCCGGCGGGCGGGGCGCCGGTCGCGGCAGCCGGGGTGGGTGTGCGCCGAGCCGTCGGGGCGGCCGCCGCGCAGGTAGCAGGCGAGGCGGGCGGCGTGCAGGTTCGAGCCGTACGCCACGTACCAGACGAGGTCCTCCCCGCCCGGGCTCGCACTCACGGCCCGCTCGCAGGACCGGGGACGCCGCGGCGGGCCGGCGCGCACCCGCACCGGACGGCCCGCCCGGGCGGCCCGAACAAAACCTCCCGATTCGGTAAAACCACCCCCACTGCCGGTACGGTGCCGGACGCGACGGTGTTCATCACTCCGCCCTCTCCCACCACACCCGCCCACCGCCGGGCGACTACCCTTCACCAGCGAAAATGCTCGAAAATCTCCGAATCGACATTCGATTCACGTGCCGCCGGCCCCGCGCGGCAACGATGATGAGAATTTCCTTTGACCGCACCTTCGCTGCATCCAGCGGACTCCCAGCGGAGTCATGGTGAGTGGGCGCGCCCGCCGGTGACCTCAGTGTCACCTCCCACCACCCCCGACACAGCCCGACCGCGCCCCCAGAACCACGGAGCCGAGGAACAACCCCCCATGGACGCACGCCACGACCAGGCCGGCCCAGGCACGCTGCACCGCCCCCACCCGGGCCCCGCGGCCGGCTGGCCGGTGGCCCAGCCCGCCCACCCCCGCAGCCTGCTCGACGTCATCGCCGCCACCGCCGACGCCCACCCCCAGGCACCCGCGCTCGACACCGGCGACACCGTCCTGGACTACCGCGCCCTGCTCCACGAGGCCGACACCCTCGCCGGCCGGCTCGCCGCCCACGGCATCGGCACCGGCGACCGGGTCGGCGTGCGCATCCCCTCCGGCACCGCCGACCTCTACATCGCGATCCTCGCCGTCCTGCGCTGCGGCGCCGCCTACGTGCCCGTCGACGCCGACGACCCCGACGAACGCGCCGAGATGATCTGGCAGGACGCCGCCGTCTGCGCCGTCATCGGCGCCGGCGCCCAGCTCTACGCCGGACCCGCCGCCCGGCCCTCGGGCCGCCCCGCCTGGCCCACCCCGGCCGACGACGCCTGGATCATCTTCACCTCCGGCACCACCGGCCGCCCCAAGGGCGTCGCCGTCACCCACCGCAGCGCCGCCGCCTTCGTCGACGCCGAGGCCCGCCTCTTCCTGCCCCACGCCCCCCTCGGCCCCGGCGACCGCGTCCTGGCCGGCCTCTCGGTGGCCTTCGACGCCTCCTGCGAGGAGATGTGGCTGGCCTGGCGCCACGGCGCCTGCCTCGTCCCCGCCCCCCGCTCCCTCGTCAAAGCCGGCACCGACCTCGGCCCCTGGCTCGTGGACCGCCGCATCACCGCCATCTCCACCGTCCCCACCCTGCTCGCCCTGTGGCCCCAGGAATGCCTGGACGCCGTACGCCTGATCATCGTCGGCGGCGAAGCCTGCCCCGCCGAACTCGTCGACCGCATCGCCACCCCCGGCCGCGAGTTCTGGAACACCTACGGCCCCACCGAGACCACCGTCGTCGCCACCGCCGCCCGGATGCTCCCCGGACAGCCCGTACGCATCGGCGCCCCCCTGGCCGGCTGGGAGATCGCCGTCGTCGACCAGGCCGGCCACCCCGTCCCCTGGTACGAGAGCGGCGAACTGCTCATCACCGGCGTCGGCACCGCCCGCTACCTCGACCCCGCCAAGGACGCCGAGAAGTTCAGCGCCCACCCCGCCCTCGCCTCACCCCGCGTCTACCGCAGCGGCGACCTGGTGCGCAACGACCCCGAAGGCCTCGTCTTCCTCGGCCGCGCCGACGACCAGATCAAACTCGGCGGCCGCCGCATCGAACTCGGCGAGATCGACGCCGCCCTCCAGGCCCTGCCCCACGTCCGCGCCGCGGCCGCCGCCGTCCGCAAGACCCCCGCCGGCGCCGACCTGCTCGTCGGCTACCTCGTCGCCCGGCCCGGCACCACCCCCGACCTCACCGCCGCCCGACAGCACCTGCTGGAGCGCCTGCCCGCCCCGCTGGTCCCCGTCCTCGCCCTCGTCGACTCCCTGCCCACCCGCACCTCCGGCAAGGTCGACCGCAACGCCCTGCCCTGGCCCCTGCCCACCACCGGCACCGCCGCCGGCGCCGAAACCCTCCACGGCACCGCCGGACGGCTCGCCGGACACTGGGAACGCCTGCTCGGCATCGCCCCCGGCCCCGGCGACGACTTCTTCGCCCTCGGCGGCTCCAGCCTCACCGCCGCCCGCCTCGTCTCCGAACTGCGCACCCGCCACAGCGGCGTCTCCGTCGCCGACCTGTACGCCCACCCCGTCCTGAGCGACCTGGCCGACTACCTCGACTCCCTCGACCCGGCCCCGCAGCCCGAGACCACCCCCGCCGCCGCGGCCCAGCGGCGCACCGTCCGCCGCACCCCCCGCACCGCCGCCCTGTGGCAGACCCTCCTGCTCCTCGGCATGTTCTCCCTCGCCGGGCTGCGCTGGATCCTCGCCCTCACCGCCCTCGACAACCTCACCGGCAACCACCTCGCCTGGGCCCCGCACAGCTCCTGGTGGCCCGTCGCCGCCGGCCTCCTCCTCCTCCACAGCGCCCCCGGCCGCACCCTGCTCGCCGCCACCGGCGCCCGCCTCCTCACCGCCCGCGTCCGCCCCGGCAGCCACCCCCGCGGCGGCCACGTCCACCTGCGGCTGTGGGCCGCCGAACGCTACACCGCCATGCTCGGCACCGCCGCCCTCACCGGCACCCCCTGGGCCGTGCGCTACGCCCGGGCCCTGGGCTGCCGCGTCGGCCCCGGCGTCCGCCTGCACACCCTGCCCCCCGTCACCGGCCTCGCCCGCCTCGGCGCCCACAGCTCCCTCGAACCCGAAGCCGACCTCGCCGGCTGGTGGCTCGACGGCGACACCCTCCACCTCGGCCACATCGACGTCGGCGAAGGCGCCCGCGTCGGCCACCGCGCCACCCTCATGCCCGGCGCCCGCATCGGCGCCCGCGCCGAGATCGCCCCCGGCACCTGCGTCACCGGCACCGTCCCGCCCGGCGAACACTGGCACGGCTCCCCGGCCCGCCCCAGCACCGAACCCCTCGCCGACTGGCCCGCCGCCGCCGCATCCTCCTCACGCGCCTGGAACCTCGCCTACGGCGCCGCCTTCGCCCTCCTCGGCCTCGTCCCGATCCTCTCCGCCCTCCCCGCCCTCGCCATCGTCTACCCGATGATCGACACCGACCGCACCCTGGCCGACGCCCTCCTCCAGCTCCTGCCCGCCACCATCCCCCTCGCCGCCCTCACCCTGCTCTGCCACGCCGCCCTCATAGCGCTCCTCGTCCGCCTGCTCTCCCGCCCGCTGCGCCCCGGCTTCCACCCCGCCGGCGGCCGCGTCGCCTTCTGCGCCTGGGCCGTCAGCCGCCTCGGCGACACCGCCCGGCGCACCCTCTTCCCCTTCTACGCCAGCCTCTTCACCCCCGTGTGGCTGCGCCTGCTCGGCGCCCGCATCGGACGCCGCGTCGAAGCCTCCACCGTCCTCGCCCTGCCCGGCCTGATGCGCGTCGACGACGGCGCCTTCCTCGCCGACGACACCCTCGTCGCCCCCTACGAGCTGCGCGGCGGCTGGCTGCGCCTGGGCCCCGCCCACGTCGGACGCCGCTCCTTCGTCGGCAACTCCGGCATCGTCGGCCCCGGCCGCCACCTGCCCGACAACTCCCTCGTCGGCGTCCTGTCCGACACCCCCGCCCACGCCCCCGAAGGCTCCTCCTGGCTCGGCCGCCCCGCCTTCGCCCTGCCCCGCGCCGCCGGCACCGGCGGCGAGGGCCGCACCTACGACCCGCCCCGGCGCCTGATGTGGGCCCGCGCCGGCGTCGAGGTCTGCCGGCTGCTGCCCGTCATCCTCGCCGCCCTCCTCGGCGACCTCGTCCTGGCCGCCCTGCAGTCGGTACGCGACGACTACGGGCTGGGCGCGGCCTGCGCCACCGCCGGACTCGTCCTGACCCTGGCCGCCGTCACCGCCTGCGCCGTCACCACCGCCGCCAAGTGGCTGCTGGTCGGACGCTTCCGCGTCGCCGAGCACCCGCTCTGGTCCCCCTTCGTGTGGCGCAACGAGCTCTACGACACCTTCGTCGAGGAACTCGCCATGCCCTTCGGCGGCTCCACCATCACCGGCACCCCGTACCTCAACGCGTGGCTGCGCAGCCTCGGCGCCCGCATCGGGCGCGGCGTGTGGTGCGAGACCCACTGGCTGCCGGAGAGCGACCTGGTCACCGTCGAGGCCGGGGCCAGCGTCAACCGCGGCACCGTCCTGCAGACCCACCTCTTCCACGACCGCGTCATGCGGCTGGGCCCCGTCCACCTCGGCGCCGGCTCCACCACCGGCCCGCACTCCGTCGTCCTGCTCAACTCCTCCCTCGGCGCGAACACCACCGTCGGGCCCGCCTCCCTCGTCATGCGCGGCGAGAACGTGCCCGGGGCCACCCGCTGGCTCGGCAACCCCGTCGCCGCGTGGAACGCCGACCCGACCCCGCCCGCCGGGCGCAGGCGGCGCCGGGCCGCGGCGGCGGCGGCGTGACGCAGGTCACGTTGTTCGAGCGATGAGTCGGCGGTGCGGTCACGGTCCTATCCCGTGAACGCACCGCTTCCGTTTGCCGGACCGAGAGGAAACAGACTCATGAGCATCGACTCCGTGAAGACCCCCGCGAAGGGCGGCCCCGCGTCCTACTTCCCGTCGATCGAGAAGAAGTACGGCCGCCCCGTGGAGGAGTGGAAGGACCTGATCCGCACCTCCCCGCTGGTCAAGCACATGGAGCTGGTCGCCTGGCTGAAGGCCGAGCACGGGCTCGGCCACGGCCACGCCAACGCCCTGGTCGCCCACACCCTGGCCGAGCGGAGCGCCTGAGCGCGTGCCCGCTCAGCCGCTGGAGGCCGCCGCGAGGGCGGGGGTGCCGCGGGGCGGACGGGCCGGGGCCGGGAGGGCGGCCCTGCGGGCGTGCAGGACGGCGGCGCCCAGCGGGAGGGGGGAGTGGCCCAGGAGTTCGAGCCCGGCGTCGGCGAGCAGCTGGCCGTAGTGGTCGGCGCGGCGCTCGCGGCCGCCGGTGTTGCAGCGCATGTGGAGGTCCCAGGCGGTGGCCAGGGAGAGCGACCCGTCGTCGGGCAGCAGGCGCTCGACGATGAGCAGGTCGGCGTGGGCGGGCATCGCGCGGGCGCAGTGGCGCAGGATCTCGCGGCAGCGCGCGTCGTCCCAGTCGTGCAGCACCCGGGACAGCAGGTAGACGTCCGCGCCCGCCGGGACGTCCGCGAAGTCGCCCGCCCGGTAGTCGCAGCGGGTGCCGCAGCCGGCCTCGTCCAGGCGGCGGCGGGCGGCGTCGACGACGTGCGGGCGCTCCAGCAGGATCCCGTGCAGGCCCGGGTGGGCGGCCAGGACGCGGCCGAGCAGTTCGCCGTTGCCGCCGGCGACGTCGACGACGGTGGCGGGGGTGGGGGCGCTCTCGGGGGCGGTGGTGCGGGCCGCGGCGGCCGCCAGGACGGGGTGGGCGGGCAGCGGTTCGAACATGGGGGAGCTCGCGGCCATGGACTGGTCGAACAGCCCGGCGAGTTCGGGGTCACGGGCGAAGTGGTCGAAGTGGTTCTCGCCGAAGAGGTGGTCGAAGGCGGGCCGCCCGGTGCGGGCGGTGTGCTCCAGGCCCGCGAAGGACTCGTAGAACGGGCCGCCGTACATCAGCGCCAGCGACCGCATCGACCCCGGGGCGTCGGCGCGCAGCAGCGCGGCGAGCCCGGTGAGGCGGAAGCCGTCCGGGTGTTCCGTCACCACGTCCAGCATGGCCAGGTAGCGCAGCAGCGCGGTGAGGGTCTCCGGGTCGGCGCCGACCCGCTCGGCCAGGGCCTCGCCGGTGGTGGCGGTGTCCGGGGCCAGGGCGTCGGGCAGGGCCAGGCGGGCGCAGACCGCCAGTGCCTGGGTCGTCCACGCGCCGGTGAACAGGTGCAGGAGGGTCTCGGCGGTCGCGGTCGCGGGCCGGTCGTTCGCGGAGCGGTGGCCGGGGTGGCCGCCGAGGTGCGCGGCGAGGATGTCGGGGTGGTCGCCGTGGGTGTGCAGCTCCAGCCGGCGGTAGGCGGCCCCGGAGGCGGCGGGCACGGTGAAGTAGAGGACGGTGCCGTCCTCGTGCGGGTTGTACCCGCCGCCGTCGGCGCGGGCGCCGTGCCGGGCCAGGAGCGCGCACAGGCCGCGCAGCACCAGCGGGTCCGCGGAGTCGACCTCGAAGGCGAGGTGCGCCTCGTGCCGGTGGGCCCGTTCGTGGGCGGCGACGGGGGCGAGCGGGGAGCCCGGCGGGACGGTCAGCGCGAACACCTCGACCTCCCGGTGCTCACGGCCGGGGCCGAGCGCGGTCGGGCGCAGGATCCGGATGTCGAGCCCGGCCGGGTCGTACCCGTGGCGCCGGGCCAGCCGCTCCCGGACGACGACGCTGGGCACCGGCGGCGCGTCGAAGGCCAGTCCGCAGTCGGCGAGTTGGGCGTGCAGGGTCGGCAGGTCGGGCGGGAAGACCAGGAGGGCGGCGTGCGCGAAGCGGCAGTGCCGGGCCAGTGCCCGCAGCTCCGGGCCGGCCAGGCCGGGCAGCAGCAGGGGGAGCAGGGAGGCGGTGTCGTGTTCCCGGACGAACGCGGCCGTGCGGCGCAGGCTGGTCGCGTCGTCCTGGGCGGTCGTGGGTGTGGTCGTCGTCATGAGGGTGTCCTCGGTGTGGCGCCGGGCGTGCGGCGCTGCGGTGCTGGGTTGCTGCGGTGCTGGGGGGCGGACCGGCCCGGTGGTCAGATGCCGACGTAGTTCTCGGCGAACCAGTCCTGGTGGGAGCGCGAGGTGCGCAGTGAGGAGATGCGGGCGCGGCGGATGGATTCGTGGAAGAACGATTCGTCATCGGACGGTCCGGGCCGCGCGTGCAGCAGCTGGACCATCCAGTGGGAGAACTCCTGGGCCCGCCAGACGCGCTCCAGGGCCTCGGCGGAGTAGCGCTCCAGCGCCCGGCCGTCGCCGTGGGCGAGGTCGTCGACCAGGGCGCGGGCGAGCAGTTCGGCCTCCAGGACGGCGAGGTTGGCGCCCTTGGCGGCGGCGGGGCTGATCAGGCCGGCGGCGTCGCCGGCCAGCAGCAGGGAGCCGTGGCGCAGCGGTTCGACGACATCGGATTCCAGGTCGACGACGGCGCGCTGGAGGATGCGGCCGCGGTGCAGCGGGCCGTGCTCGGGAGCGCGCATCCGGGTGTCGAGTTCGTCCCATATCCGCTCCTCGGGCAGCTCGCCGGCCCGGGTGCCGCGTTCGCACTGCAGGTAGTAGCGGGTGACCTGCGGGGTGCGGGCCATGTGCCCGGCGAAGCCGCGTCCGTGCAGCGCGTAGCCCACGGCGTCCAGGCTCGGCGGGGCCTCGGCGATCAGGCCGAGCCAGGAGACGCCGTGGTCGCGGCGGTGGTGACGGGCCGTCGGCGGCAGGGAGCGCCGGGACGCGCCGTAGCGGCCGTCGCAGCCGGCCACGTAGCGGGCCGTCCACTCGGCGGTGCCGTTCGTGTCGCCGCCGCCGCTTCGCGTGCCGCCGCCGTCCGGGGTGCGGACGGTGACCGTGGGCCGCGGCCCGTCGATGCCGTGCACGGCCAGGGCCTCGGTCTCGAAGTGGACGCGCCCGCCGGCGTCCAGGTACTGGTCCAGCAGGTCGCCGACCAGGTCCTGCTGCGGATAGACGGTGTGCTGCTCGCGCAGGCCGAGGCCGGCGTAGTCCAGGCGGAAGTGCCCGTCGTCGGTGCGGAATTCGCAGCTGCCGTGGAGCCGGCCGTCGCGGTGCAGGTTCCCGGACAGGCCGTGCCGGTCGAGGATCCGGACGGTGTTCGCGGCGAGGAAGCCCGCCCGGGCCCGGGTGCGGATGTGTACGGGGGTGGCGCGTTCCAGGACGGCGCAGTCGATCCCCTCGCGGTGGAGCAGGTTCGCGAGCAGGAGGCCGGCAGGTCCTGCGCCGAGGATGACAACATCGGCCGTGTTCCCGGCCGTTCGGGTGTTCTGACTCTTCGTCACGGGAAACGGATCATAATCGGCGCCGGATACATGGATCGCTGGAAATCGCCCGAAGCGGTGAATAGGCGGATGATCATGGCGTCCGGGCCGGTGGTCGCCGCGTCACGCTCTCGCACCGTGTTCCGGGACCGCCGGGGCGAGCGGGTGGACCCGGGGGCCGGGGCCGCCTGCGGCACGATCGGGAAGCAGGCGGCCCCGGCCCCGGGTACGGTTCCGTACGGGCGGGGCATCGACCGCGGGATTGCCCGTACGGCTGCGGTCGGGTGCCATTCGACAACTTCAACAGCACTTGAAGTCAAGCCCGGGGCCCGCCGCGGTCCCCGCCGCGGCCCGCCCCCGCGCGTCCCCGCCGCCCCGGCGCGGGGTAGCCTCGCTCACGGCGCGGGCCTGCGGACGGGCACGGACGAGGCGGACAGGGGCGGTCGATGACGGAGCAGCAGCGCGGCTACTGGCGGGTGTCGGATGATTCGGCGGTCAGTGCCACCCAGGCGCACATCGTGTGGACCAGGGCGGCCTACCCGGCCCTGGTGGAGGTGGCAGGCCGCTACCACGGCGTGATCACCTACGCGGACCTCGCCGAAGCGGTCCAGGAGGCCTCCGGGGTACGCACCCGGATCAACCAGCGGCACTGGATCGGCAAGGTGCTCTCCCTGGTGGTCCTCGAAGCCCACCGGCGCGGCGACCCGCCGCTGACGGCCCTGGTGGTGCACGCCGTCGACGGCAAGGTCGGCCCCGGCTACCAGGAGGTACTGGCGGTGGCCGGACAGCCCCCGCTGACCGAGGAGATGGACCGCGAACAGCACGCGGCCGCCGCCCGCCTGGCCTGCTACCGGCACTTCGGCGCCGACCTGCCCGCCGACGGCGGCACCCCCGCCCTCGCCCCGCGCCTGCGGGCCTCGGTGGAGCGCAAGGCCGCCGCCGTCGCCGAGGCCCGCCCGCCGGCGATCTGTCCGAACTGCTTCCTGCAGCTGCCCGCCACGCGGGTGTGCGACTCCTGTGGGGAGACCATCGCCCCCTGAGGAGCCTCCTGAGCGGGCCGGCGGGCCGCCGTCACCCGGCCGAGGCGCCCGCCGGCAGGCGCCCCGGCATCCGCCAGCCCTCGGCCAGGCGGGAGGGGGACAGCCGCCGGCCGTCCCCGAAGAACTCGCAGAACTTCATGATCAGCGGGTCCCAGCCCACCGGGTCCACGTAGTGGTCGCTGCCGGGCACGAGCAGACCCTCCTCGACGTGCGCCCGCACGACCTTCACCTCGAACGCGGTGCACCGGTCGTTGCCCGCCAGCGGCGTCGCCGCCTCCACCCGGCACTCCAGCTGCACCGGGCACTCCGCCGCCCGCGGCGCCCGCACCAGCTCGCCCGCCAGCTCCGTCAGCCCGGCCGCCTCGAACTTGCGCCGCTCATGGCGGTAGCCCTGCTCCCGCCTCAGCTCCGAGATGTCCGGACGGGCGGTCAGCAGCGCGAGGGCGTCCACGGCGTCCACCTGCGCCGAGGACGGCAGGTTCAGCACGCACTCGCCCTCGCGCCGCAGGTTGTCGGCGGTCTGGCTGGTGTTGCCCAGACCCAGCACGCAGGACTGCCCCAGCCACCACGCCGAGGACATCGGCGCGAGATTGGCGCTGCCGTCCTCGTTGCGCGAGCCGATCAGCACCACCGGGGTGCCGAAGTACAGGACCTTCAGGTCGATGACCTTGTGCACGGGAATCGTCGTCCTTGGGAGAGGGAACCGCTGTCGGTCACCGACTCTGCCCCCGCCCGGACGGGGGCGCTGGCGGTGATCGGACATCCAGTTGCCCCGGACGGACGTCCCGGCGGCCCCGCCGGGTCCGTCAGGCCGCGCCGTCCACCGGCCCGTGCGCGGCGACCTGACGGGCCTGGCCGTCCAGCAGCCGGTAGGACAGGCCCACCACGGCCACCTTGCCCTCCGCGACCTTCGACGCCAGCGCCTGGGAACGCTCCACCAGCAGGTCCACGGTCTGGCGGATGTGCACGTCCACGATCGCGTCCCGGTCCTCGATGCCCGCCGCCTTCGCCGACAGCACGCTCGGGGTCACCCGCTCCACCACGTCCCGCACGAAACCGCCCGGCAGCTGACCCTGCTCCAGGGAGTCCAGCGCCGCCGCCACCGCACCGCACGAGTCGTGCCCCAGCACCACCACCAGCGGGCACTCC
Organism: Kitasatospora xanthocidica; assembly: GCF_014656195.1. Taxonomy (GTDB): domain Bacteria; phylum Actinomycetota; class Actinomycetes; order Streptomycetales; family Streptomycetaceae; genus Kitasatospora; species Kitasatospora xanthocidica. The sequence goes on from NZ_BNBY01000031.1 coordinate 61,918, forward strand.
AGCACGCTCACCCCGTACTCGATGCTGCCCAGCGCCTCCGCGCCGGTCACGTGCCCGGCGGTGCGTACCACGAACAGGTCACCCAGACCCTGGTCGAAGATGATCTCGGCGGCCAGCCGGGAATCCGAACAGCCGAACAGCACCGCGAAGGGCCGCTGCGCCGGTGCGAGCGCGGCACGGCGCCCCGCGTCCTGGTTGGGGTGCTCGGGGTTGCTCGCGACGAACCGCGCGTTGCCCTCCATCAGCATCCGCAGCGCCTCGCGGGGGTCGGAGATCGGGTCGGATATCGGTGTGGGGATCATGCCTGCACCCTAGATCGCCACGGACGGCCCCCGCAGCCGGGGGTGACCGGTCTCTCACTCCCGGGCGGCAATCCGTTCCGCGACCGGCCACGAATCACCCCGCGAATCATCCCGCGAAGCCCCCCCGAATCACCCCGCGAAGCACCTGTAGAGCCGCAGACCCGTTGACCACTGAGACCGCCACCCCCGCGCACCGTACGAGGCCCCCGATGAGCACCGCCGTCGTCCTGTTCACCCAGGACCTGCGCCTGCACGACAACCCCGCCCTGCACGCCGCCCGCACCCGCGCCGACCAGGTCGTCCCGCTGTTCGTCCTCGACCCCGCCGTCGAACGGGCCGGCTTCGCCCCGCCCAACCGGCGGGCCTTCCTCGCCGACAGCCTCGCCGACCTCGACCGGGCCCTGCGCGCCGCCGGCTCCCGCCTGGTCCTGCGCCACGGCGACCCCGCCGAACAGACCGCCCGCCTCGCCGCCGAATGCGACGCCGCCACCGTCCACACCGCCGCCGGGGTCTCCGCCTTCGCCACCCGCCGCGAAACCGCCCTGCGCCGGGCCCTGGGCGAGCGGCTGCACCTGCACGACGGACTCACCGTCGTCCCCGCCGGCGCCCTCACCCCCGCCGGACGCGACCACTACGCCGTCTTCACCCCCTACCTGCGCGCCTGGCAGCGAACCCCGCACCGCCCCGTCCTGCCCGGCCACCTCACCCTCGCCACGCCCGACGGCCCGGCCGGCGACCCCCTGCCGCAAGCCCCCGCCGGCACCTCCCCGGACCTGCCGCCCGGCGGCGAAGCCGCCGCCCGCCGACGACTGCGCGCCTGGGACCCGGACCACTACGACCACCTCCACGACGACCTCGCCGCCGACGCCACCTCCCGCCTCTCGCCCTACCTGCACTTCGGCTGCCTCTCCGCCCGCGAACTCGCCCACCACGCCGCCGCCCACGGCGGACCCGGCGCCGACGCCCTGGTCCGCCAGCTCGCCTGGCGCGACTTCCACCACCAGGTCCTCGCCGCCCGCCCCGACGCCGCCCACGCCGACTACCGCCCCCGCGGCACCCGATGGCACCACGACGAACAGGAACTACGGGCCTGGCGCGAAGGCCGCACCGGCTACCCCGTCGTCGACGCCGGCATGCGACAGCTCGCCCACGAAGGCTGGATGCACAACCGCGCCCGCCTCATCACCGCCTCCTTCCTCACCAAGACGCTGCGCCACGACTGGCGCCCCGGCGCCGCCCACTTCCTCCACCTCCTGGTCGACGGCGACCTCGCGAACAACCAGCTCAACTGGCAGTGGATCGCCGGCACCGGCAACGACACCCGCCCCAACCGCGTCCTCAACCCCCTGCGCCAGGCCGAGCGCTACGACCCCGACGGCGCCTACGTCCGCCGCTGGCTCCCCGAACTCGCCCACCTCCCCGGCCGCACCGTCCACCAGCCCTGGACCCACGACGGACCCCTCGACTACCCGGCCCCCCTGATCCCCCCGGACGCCCTGAACGCCCGTATGCACGCGGAGCGGTGACGGGCGGGGTGACGGGGCGGGGTGACGGGGCGGGGTGACGGGGCGTTCGCCGGCCGCCGGAATGACGCTTCCTCAGGTCCACCCGTACTGCCAGAATCCGCGGGTGAAACACACGACCCACCGTCTCACCACCGCGCAGCAGCGGCGCCAGTGGATCAGCGGACCGCTCTTCCTGGCGGGCTCGGCCTACCTCCTGCACCTCGTCCTCAGCCGGCCGCTGAACGAACGGACCGCCCTGGTCGGGATCCTGTTCGTCCCCCTGCTGGCCGTCATCGGCACCGCCCACCTGCTCGCCCTGCGCACCAGCGTGAGCTTCGACGGGCACGAACTGTGGTGGACCCCCCTGTGGGGCGGCCGCAAGCGGGTCGCCTGGACGGACGTCACGAACGCCGAGGTGGTGAAGAAGAACGAGCGCGCCAACGCCCCGGACGTCGTACGGATCACGCACCGGGTCCACGGCGTGCGCACCCTGCCGGTGCTGATAGGCCTCCCGGGCACCTGGCGGGACCCCGACTTCGAGGCCAAGGCCGCCGGCCTCGTCACCGCCTGGCACACCGCCACGGCAGCGGCCACGCCAGCGGCCGCGACGTAGGACCGCACGCCCCGGACAGCCTGCCGCCCACGGGCACCCCGTCCCCGGGCGCCGGCGTCAGGCGGTGGCCGTGGGGGCGGTGGCCGTCGGGGTGGGTGAGGCCGCGCCGGCGGGCGGGGCCTGGCAGGGGAGGGTGACGGCGACGCCCACGCCCTGGCCCGGCTTCGTCCCGGCTGTCGGAGGGGGTGGGTACGGTGGCAGGTGTGTCCACCAGTGAAACCCGTCCGGCCCGCCTCCCCGTCGCCGACCTCGTGCGGCTGCGGCAGGCCCGCGACCGGATGGACCGCGACTACGCGCAGCCGCTCGACGTGCCGGCGCTCGCCCGTACCGCGCTGATGTCCTCCGGGCACTTCTCGCGCAGCTTCCGCGCCGCCTACGGGGAGACGCCGTACAGCTACCTCATGACCCGCCGGATCGAACGGGCCAAGGCGCTGCTGCGGCGCGGGGACCTGAGCGTCACCGACGTGTGCATGGCCGTGGGCTGTACCTCGCTGGGCTCCTTCAGCACCCGCTTCACCGAGCTCGTCGGGGAGAGCCCCAGCGCCTACCGGGCCCGCGACCACGGCGACGGCGCCGCGATCCCGGCCTGCGTCGCCAAGGTCCGCACCCGGCCGGTGCGGCGCCCGGGGCCGGGAACGGGAACGGGGTCGGGATCCGGTACCGGTAGCGGCGCCGGACCGGGCTCTCCCGTAGCGTGACGGTCATGAGCATCGAACTCGCGCAGTGCTTCATCGCCGTCGACGACCACGACAAGGCCCTCGCCTTCTACCGCGACGTCCTCGGCTTCGAGGTGCGCAACGACGTCGGCTTCGAGGGCATGCGCTGGGTCACCGTCGGCTCGCCCGACCAGCCCGGCGTCGAGATCGTCCTGGAACCCCCGCTCGCCGACCCGCACGCCTCCGAGGACGACCGCCAGGCCGCCGCCGAACTCCTCGCCAAGGGCCTGCTGCGCGGCGTCATCTTCCGCACCGACGACTGCGACGCCACCTTCGAACGCATCCGCTCGGCCGGCGCCGAGGTCCTCCAGGAGCCCATGGACCAGCCCTACGGCGTGCGCGACTGCGCCTTCCGCGACCCGTCGGGCAACATGCTCCGCTTCAACCAGCCGCGCACCGCGTAGCGCCCCAGGCGCAGCGTCAGAGGCAGCTTCAGGACCGGTGCAGGAAGCCGGTCACCGTCGCGGCGTAGTCCCGCGGGTGCGTCACATGGGGGATGTGGCCCGCGCCGGGGTAGGTGTGCCGGTCTGCTCGTGGTGCAGCGGCACGTCACCGGCGTCGAACCGGGGCATGGCGGCCACCCTTCTCGCGGCGGGTCCCCCTGCTGCCGGCCTTCCACGGGCGACAGCTCCCCGCCCGGTTCCCGCCCGGGGTGCGGGCGGGGGTGCCGGCGGGCCGGTCCGGTCCACCCCCGTGGGGCCGGTCCGGGCCTCGCCGGGGTCAGGGTTTTCGCCGGGGTCAGGGCCTGTTGGGGTCGGGGGCGGGCAGGCAGGCCCGTACCAGCAGGGCGGCGGTGAGGGCGGGCAGGACCGGCCAGGGCAGCACGCCGACGGTGGCGGCGATGCCGGCCGGGCCGAGGACGGGCAGCGTGCTGGCCAGGCCGAGGGGCGGGCGGGGGCGCCCCGGCTTCGTGAGGTCGGCGGGGGCGGCGGGGCCTTCGGGGCCGGGGCCGGGGGCGGCGGGGTCGGTGGTGGTCACGAGTCCTCCCGGGCCCGGTCGAGGTAGGTGCGCAGGTCGGCCCATTCGTCGGCGGGGGCGTCGGGGACGCCGGACATCGCGGCGGGCTCCTCGCGCCAGGCGGTGCGGACGGCCGCCGACAGGCTGGTGTCGCCGCCGCTGAAGAGGCGGCTGAGCTCGTCGAGGCGGTCGGCGATGCGGCGCACCCGGGGGTCGGTGGGGGCCACGCCGGCGGTGCGCAGGGCCTCGGCGCCGCGGTACAGCTGGGGCCATTCGACGTCCAGCAGGTAGTGGGCGGCGGGCCCCAGGGCGGCGGCGTGGTCGGCGAGGGCGTGGATCCGGTCCTCGTCGAGGTGGCGGTGCAGGGCCTCCCGGGCGGCGGGGGCGGTCGGGCCGGTGGCGCTGACGGCCCGCAGCAGGCGCAGCAGGTCGGCGGTGCCGGGGGCGCGTTCGGCGGAGAGTTCGGTGTGCACGTGGGCGAGGCGGTCGCGCAGCGTCTGCAGGGCGGCGAGGGAGGCCTCGGTGGCGGCGAGGTGCTCGCGCACCAGCCGGACCGGGTCGATGCCGGCGTCCAGGCAGGTGGCGATGGTGTCCAGGCCCAGGCCCAGGCGGCGCAGGGCGAGGATCTGGTAGAGGCGGACGACGTCCTGCTCGGTGTAGGCGCGGTGGCCGGAGGCGGTGCGCCGGGAGGGGCTGAGCAGGCCGATCTGGTCCCAGTGGTGCAGGGTGCGTACGGTCAGCCCGCTCGTCTCGGCGAGCGGGCCGACCTTCCAGGTCTGTTCGGTGGGCATGGCACGAGCATTCCTCCTGACGTCGCGTGAGGTGCAAGTCGGGGGGGGGGGGG
>NZ_BNBY01000031.1:66876-87822 GCF_014656195.1 Kitasatospora xanthocidica
TGGGACCGGGGGCGGCCCCGGTTCCGGGCGGACGGGTCAGAGGGAGTGGACGGGCAGCGGGTAGTCGGGCAGGTCGATGGCGTCGGCCTTGGCGAACTGGCCGGCCAGCAGGTTGCGCAGCGGCCAGCGGCCCATCCAGCGCATGGAGGCGGCGCGCAGGCGGATCATCAGGGCGCTGTCGGGGGCGTAGCCGTGCAGCCCGCCGGGCGGGAGTTCCTGGGCCTGGGTGACGTAGGGGCGCATCAGCTCCTCGTAGCGGGCGAAGGCGGTGGTGAAGTCGCCCCGGGCGGCGGCGAGTTCACCGGCGAGCAGGTAGGCGCCGACGAGGGCGAGGCTGGTGCCGAGGCCGGTGAGCGGACTGGGGCTGTAGCCGGCGTCGCCGAGCAGGGCGACGCGGCCGCGGCTGTAGCGGTCGAGGCGGATCTGGCCGAAGGAGTCGAAGGCGAAGTCCTCGGCGCCGTGCATCCCGGCGAGCAGCCGGTCCACCTGCCAGCCGGCGCCGGCGAAGCGTTCGCCGAGCAGGCGCTTGAGGGCGGCGGTGTCGCGGCGGTCGTAGGCCAGGGGCGCGGAGCGGAAGCCGAGGGAGGCCTTGACCTCGCCGGGCAGCCGGCCGGGGCGGGCGCCGGCGACCAGGCCGCCGGGGGCGTTGTACATCAGGAACCAGCCGTCGAGCTCGCGGGCGAGCGCGGTGTCGTGGACGGTGAACCAGGCGTGGTAGCCGCCCAGGGGGTGGTAGTGGCTGTCACCGCCGTCGCTGCGGCCGCTGCGGCCGGGGGTCTCGAAGGCGAGGCGGCGCACGGTGGAGTGCAGGCCGTCGGCGCCGATGACCAGGGCGAAGCGGCGGGCGGGGGCGTTCTCGAAGGTGACGGTGACGCCGTCGGCGTCCTCGTCGAGCGCGGTGACGGTGTCGTCCCAGAGGTACTCGACGCCGTCGGTGGCCTCCTGGAGCAGCTCGGCGAGGTCGCCGCGCAGGATCTCGATCTCGGAGACGATGCCCTGGCCCTCGAACAGCTCGACGGGCATCCGGGCGCTCACCCGCCCGCGCCGGTCGACCAGGGCCATGCCGTCCTGCTCGACGCAGAGCGCGCGGGCCCGCTCCATGAGGCCCATCCGCTCGACCACGGTGCGGCCGGCGCCGCGCAGGTCGACGGCCTGCCCGCCGGGGCGCGGGCCGGGGGCGCGTTCGACGACGGTGGGGCGGAAGCCGTGGCGGCGCAGCCAGTGGGCGAGGGCGGGGCCGGCGATGCCGGCGCCGGAGATGAGGATGTCGGTGGTGTTCATGGGCCCGTCCTGTCGGTGTGTCTGCCGGGGTGCTCGACACCGATGAATGTACGCCGTACGCATTGCGCTCAACAAGCCCTGTGCTGGGGGAATTTGACGGTAGTGCACTAGTACGGTAGGGCGCTTCGGGGCCGATCCGGGCCCGTGTGCGGCGTACGGTGGGGGCTTTCCCGCAGCGGGGAGGCCGTGGCGGGGGCGTCGAGGGCGACGGCGGGTGCACTAGTGCGGCACGATGGCGGTGGCTCCGGGCGGGGCGACTCCGGGTGGGGCGACTCCGGGTGGGGCGACTCCGGGCGGGGTGGCTAGAGCGTCGGCGTCCCGCTGCCCGGGGTTCCGCTGCCCGGGGTTCCGCCGCCCGGGGTTCCGCCGCCCGGGGTGCCCGTCAGGGTGTGCAGCAGGTCCCGGCCCAGGACCGTGCCGGTCTGCGACTCGTCGGGCAGCTCGTAGTCGCGGTACCAGGCGGCCGGCGCCTCCGGGTGCGGGCCGCTGACCGCGACCCGGCCCGCGCCGTACGCGGCGACCACGGCGGCCGGGCGGCCGTCGGAGTAGCGGGCGAGGACCTCCGCGGCCGGGCCGTCGACGTCGAAGTACGGGCCGTCCTGGAAGTACATCCGCTGCGGGCGGCCCCGCCACACCACGTCCACGAGCGTGTCCCGCTCGTCGGCGACGGTGGCCCCCGGGGTGCGGACGTACGGCCCGGAGTCGCCCGGCAGGAGGTCGAAGCCCGGGTCGCCGGCCAGGTAGCCGCCCATGCACAGGCCCAGGTAGTGCCCGCCGCGGCGCACGTAGGCCCGCACCAGCTCCGGGGAGAAGCCGGGTTCGTGCCCCAGCAGGTCCCACGCGGTGCCCACCTCCTGGCCGTTGGTGCCGCCCGGCTGCACGTACACGGCCACCCCGGTCATCACGTTCGGGCCGAACCGCACCCGCTCCCGCGGCCCCACGTAGCGCACCCTGAACCCGTCGCCCGCCAGCAGCGCCCCCGCCGCCTCCGGACACCCCTCGCAGGCCGCCGGGCCCCGGTACACCAGCGCCAGCGGCCGGTCGTCCTCCGGCGCCGGCTTCCCGCCCCCGCCCGCCGGGCCGGCCCCGCACCCCGACGACACCACCAGTGCCACCACGGCCGCCACCGCCGCCGACACCCGTCCACCGCGCATGTGCGCCCCCTCTCCCCAGGGTCCGCCGGCCGCCGGCCACGGCCCGCCCGCTCGCGGGACGACGCTACGTCGCGGCGGGGGTGCGCCGCGAACCCGGGCCCCGGTCGGGCGAGTTCGCGGCGGACGGGTTGACGGCCAGGCGTCCGTCCTACCGGCGTCCGTCCCACCGGAGCCCGTCCCATCGGAGTCCGTTCACCGCTGTCGCAGGGAGCCCACCACCGCCGACAGGTCCTCCTCGGCGATCGACGGGTCCGCCAGCAACACCTCGCGGGCCGCCGACAGGACCCGGCCGCCGCCCGCCAGGGCGAGGTCCTTGGCGGCCAGCCGGACCGGGAAGTCCGAGTCCGCGCTGTGCGCCCGGGCCACCACCCCCGCGAGTGGCCCGGCCGCCAGCACCTCCCGTGCCAGCTCCTGCGGCACGCCCAACTCCTCGGCCACCGCCAGCACTTCACCGACCACCGTGACCGAGGCCACGATCGCGCCGATCACCACCACCTTCAACGCCGCCCCCGACCCCGGGCCGCCGCAGCGCCGCACCCGGCCCAGCCGCTCCAGGACCGGCTGCGCGCGGTCCAGGTCGGCGTCCTCGCCGCCCGCGAAGACCACCAGGCCACCGGTGGCCGCCGGCCCCACGCTGCCCATCACCGGGGCGTCCACCAGGGCCACGCCGTCCGGGAGCCCGGCGCGCAGCCCGGAGGTCGCGGCCGGGCCGATCGAGGACATGTCGATCCACAGCGTGCCCGGCGCCAGCTCGGCCGCGAACCGCCCGGCCACCTCGGTGACGGCCTCAGGGCCGGACAGCATGGTGACGACGACGGCCGCACCCCGCACGGCCTCCGCCGGGGTGGCGGCCTCGGTCAGGCCGTCGGCGCGGCCGGGGGAGCGGTTCCAGACGGTCAACGGGTGGCCGGCGTCGGCGAGGCGACGGGCCATCGGCAGGCCCATCCGGCCCAGTCCCAGAAAAGCGATCTTCTCCATGGCCACCACGCTAGGCAGCCGCGAGCCAGGCGACAAACGAATGTCCGGCATGGTAGCCATGCGGAATGGACATGGCTTGGCTGGACGTCTTCCGCACCGTCGCACACCTCGGCTCCTTCACCGCCGCCGGTGAACGGCTGGGCTACACCCAGTCCGCGATCTCCCGCCAGATCGCCACCCTGGAAGCCGAGTTGGGCACCCCACTGTTCGACCGCCTGGCCCGCGGCGTCCGGCTGACCGAACACGGCCGCGCACTGCTTCCGCACGCCGAGGCGATGCTGGAACGCCTCGACACCACCCGGCGCGACCTCGCCTCGCTCACCGAACTCACCGCCGGACGCCTACGGGTGGGCGCCTTCGACAGCGCCAACGCGGCCCTGGTCCCCGGCGCGCTCGCCGCCTTCCGCGCCGCGCACCCGCAGGTCGCCATCAGCCTCACCGAAGGCCTCGCGGCCCACCTGCTCGACCTGCTGGCCGACGGCGCGATCGACCTCGCGCTGGTCGCCTCGTACGAGGAAGACGCCTACGACCGCGACCAGTTCGACCTGCGGCCCCTGCTCGACGACCCCGTCCTGGTCGCCCTGCCACACACCCACCGCCTCGCCGGACGACGACGCCTGCGCCTGGCCGAACTCGCCGACGAACCCTGGATCGCCGCCCGCCACCACGCCGAATCCACCCTCCTCGCCGCCTGCCTGCGCAGCGGCTTCCAGCCCCGCATCGAGTACGCCGTCGCCGCCTGGACCGCCAAACTCGGCCTGGTGGCCGCCGGCCTGGGCCCCACCCTCATCCCCGCCCTGGCCGCCCGCGCCGCCCGCCCCGACCTCGCCCTCATCCCCCTCCACCCCGACGACACCCCGGTGCGGCGCGTGTGGACCGCGACGAGGCGGGGGCAGCGGGTGCCTCCGGCGGTGGTGGCCTTCGAGGGCTTCCTGCGGAAGGCGGCGGGGGCGGGAGGGTAGGGGGGAGTGCGGCTCCTGTCGAGCATCTTTTCGGGATCCACAAGGCCCGTGCGGAGAACGGAAGTTCGACCCTTGGACGTGACCTTCGCGAGGCCGTGGTCAAGCAGCCTCGGGTGGTTCCGGAGGGCAGTGGCGATTCCTGGACCGAGCATTTCAGGAAGGAGCTGGACGCCGCTCAGCAGGTGGTGTCCGCCGCCGGGAGCACGCCCGTCAACAGGTAGGTGTCGACCGCCTGTTGGGCGCAGGGGCGGTAGCCGTTGAGGTAGAGGGTGTGGGTGCGGCCGGGGACGGTGAGCAGGCGGGAGGCGGGGAGGCGGGTGTGGAGGGCGAGGGCGCCCTGGTAGGGGGCGTGGGTGTCGCCGGTGGAGTGGAGTTGCAGGGCGGGGACGGCGGTGCGGACCTCGACGGGGGGTTCCAGTGGGGTTCGGCGCCAGGAGGCGCACGGGGTGGGGGAGTTGTAGACCGGGCCGAAGACGGGCTGGGTGGGGCGGGCGCGGTCGACGGCGGCGCGGTACCAGCGCGGTGAGCGCGGCATGGTGACGTCGTCGCACAGGATGCCGATCGCGGCGGCGAGGTCGGCGCCGCCCTCGGGGCTCGGGGCGAGGACGGTGGTCAGCAGCTCGTGCAGGAGCGGGCCCGCCTGGACGGGCTTTCCGTCGGCGGCGTCGAGGAGCCGGCGCAGCACGTCGGCGTAGTCGGCGCTGTCGCGGTCGTCGCCCTGGCAGACGGCGAGCAGGAACGGCAGCAGGCGGTCGTCCAGCTGGAAGCCGTCGATGGCGATCGGTGCCGTCCCCGCCCGGCGGACCAGTCCCTCGACGGTGGCCCGGACGGCCGCGGGCGTCGCGCCCAGGCCGTACGCGGAGTGGCGGGGGGCGGCCCAGGCGGCGAAGTCGTCCAGGGCGCGCTCGTTGGCGACGCCCATGTCCTGGAAGAGCCGGATGCCGTAGCGGGCCGGGTCGGGGGCGCTGTCGAGGACGAGGCGGTCGACCCGCTCCGGGTACAGCTGCGCGTACACCGCGCCCAGCATCGCGCCGTAGGACTGCCCGAGGAAGGAGGTCCGCTGCTCGCCGAGGGCGGCGCGCAGCAGGTCGGTGTCGCGGGCGATGTTGCGGGTGGTCAGGTGCGGCAGCAGGTCGGGGTACCTGGTCCAGCAGGCGTCGGCGTCGGCCTCGGCCAGGGTCCAGGCCTGCTCGAAGCCGGCCCGGTCGGTGCCCACCGACCGCAGCCAACTGCCCCTGGTGAGACCGCAGTCGAGGCCGCCGCTGGCGCCGACCCCGCGGGTGTCCATGCCGACGATGTCGAAGGCGGCGGCCGTCGCGGGCGCCATCACGGCCCGGACCGCGGCGGGCATGGCCAGTCCGCGGGTGCCGGGGCCGCCGGGGTTGGTCTGCAGGATGCCGTGGCGCTTGGCCGGGTCGGCGGCCTTGATCCGGGAGACGGCGAGGGGGAGGGTGCGGCCGCCGGGTTCGCGGTAGTCCAGCGGGACGGTCAGGGTCGCGCACCGGGCACCGGCGGCGGCCAGTTCCGGGTCCTGGCAGGCGGTCCAGGCGAGCGGCTGGCGGCGGTAGCGCTCCAGCGGGTCGGCGGCTGCGGGGGAGACGGTGGTGAGGACGGCGGTCGCGGACAGGGCGAGGGCGGCGGCGATGGCTGGTATCGGCTTCATGCGGCCCAGGTTAGAAGGCAGTTGACGAATGCTCCGGAAGCGGATCCCGGGCCGGGGTGTCGGGGCGGACGGGCGATCGCTTGACCTCAAGTCGACTTGAAGTCCTACGGTCGATCGCGTCCAGATGATCAGTCGGTCGGGCGACCGGACGGTCGGGTGATCGGTCGTCGGCCAAGCGAAGGAGTACGGGACATGACGATCAAGACGTACGCACCGGAGGTCATCGCCGCGCAGCCCATCGGGGCGTGGAGCGGCGAGGCGTACCGCCGGGTGGTGGGGGGCCTGCGCGAGCAGCTGGCGGTGGAGGGCCTCACCCAGCCGCACTGGTGGACGCTCAACCACGCCGCCGGCAGGCCGGGCGGCTGGAACCGGGCCGCCCTGACCGAGCGGCTGACCCCGTACGACGACCAGGACACCGCCTTCGACGCCGTCTTCGACGACCTGATCGCCCGCGGCTGGCTGACCGAGGACGCCGACGGCGGGTTCACCCTCACCGAGGAGGGCGAGGCCGGCCGCCTGCGGGCCCGCGAGCGCAACCTGCGCGTCCACGAGCGCACCCACGAGGGCATCGACCCCGAGGACTTTGTGACCACCGTCAACGTGCTGCGCCGCATGGTGGCCAACCTGGGCGGCAACGGGGACCTCCCCGGCTGACCGCGGGCGGTCGTCGGTCCGGTGGAGGAGGCCCTGAACCCCGTGTTCAGGGCCTCCTTCGTCATGTCGGGGGGCTCGGGTGGAGGAGGAAATTGACCCATGAAAATGGCCGAGAATTGCCACATGATCATGGGTCTATCCGACTGTAGATTGATCACATGACGACGACGAAGAACACCAACGCCGCCCCCACCGCCGCCACCCAGACCCTCGCCCAGGCCCCCATCCTGACCCGCCGCGCCGAGGCCGAGACCTGCGCCGACCCGAGCTCCACCATGACCCTGCTCGCCGAGACCGACCCGGGCCAGGGCGGCTTCACCGTCTACCGCTCCACCTTCGCCGAGGGCGCCGCCGGAGCCCCCTCGCACTTCCACACCCGGGCCTGGGAACTGTTCTTCGTGATCAGCGGCTCGCTGGAGGTGCTGGTCGGCGAGGAGGTCACCGTCCTGGGCGAAGGCGACTTCCTGGCCATGCCCCCGCACACCCCGCACGCCTTCGCCGCCGCCAAGGGCTCCGAGGCCGACGTGCTGTTCATGTTCACCCCCGGCATGGACCGCTTCGACTACCTGCGCCTGCTCGGCAGCGTCATGCGCGGCGAGACCGCGCCGGCCGCGATCGCCGCCTCCTCCGAGCGCTTCGACAACCACTACGTCGACAGCCCCGCCTGGCGCGCCGCCCTGGAGAGCCGCGCCTGAGCTCCCGGCTCTTCCCCGGCTCCCCGCCCCGGCACCCGCTCGACGGGCCGGGGCGCGCCAGGTGTGGAACGGTGGAAGACCGGGGGTGGACCGGTTACGAGAGGAGTGGCCATGTCGTCGAAGCGCCGCCGCAAGAAGAAGGCCAGGGCCAAGCGCGGAGCCAACCACGGCCGTCGCCCCCAGTGCTGAACGGCTGAGCGGCAGAGACTGAACGGCTGACCGCGCGGCCGCCGACGGAACCCCCATCGGCGGCCGCGCCCGCCCGCCCCGTGCACCGCCTCCTCGAACAGCACCCGGGCCGGCTCCAGCCCGGACACGAACGCAGCACCAGGGCCCGTACCAGTCGTCACGCCACCCACTCTGCTGCCACCCGGCCGCGCGGGGCCACCGGATTCCCCGCCCGAGGGGCGCGGCGCGGGCGCCGCACGCCGGCCGGTGGTGCACCGGAAGTCGGGGCGGGCCGACGTCCCGTGCGGCGCCCCCGAACGCAGAGAGACCGCCCTCGGCCACCAGGGCCGGGCGGTCTCTGCTGTCCGGGCGGGCCCATGCGCCAACACGGCCCGCTGCCGATGTTCCCGAGATTGTCGGAGTGAACAGCGCCCCCCGGGTTCCGGACCCGCGGGTCCTGGTGACGCCATGGCAAATCGTCACATCCGGCCAGGACGGCTTACAAGGGGATGCTGCACAAAGGCGCATCAAAATCCGGTTTCGATTCGCTGAACTGCCGCTTTCTGATAGGGCGTTCACGAGATCGCGGGCGGGGGCCGGGGCCTCGGCGCATCAATCCGCCCGATGTTCACCGAACCGATTGGGAATCACCCGTATGCCTGACAGAGTGTGATGCCACCGGGCACCCCGTGCGACGCCAACCGCGCAAAGTGCCCGTCCGTCGGAGTGGACAGTGATAGACAGGAGGGTTCCCTCGATGTCGAGGAAACGGAACAGGCGCGCCCGCATCCACTGTGCGGCCGGTGCCCCGAAACCCGTACGCACGCCGCTGCCCCGGCCGCTCGCGATCGACGAGCCGGCCGTGATCGTCATCGTGGTCGTCCTGACGATCGCCGTGGCGGCCGCGCTGGTGGCGGCGGGCATGTCGGCCGGGGTGGCGCTCGAACTGGCCGCCGGCGCCTGGCTGGCGGCCGTCAGACTGCGACGGGAGCGGGCCTAGGAAAGGCGCCCGCCAGCGATGGGACGCCGAGAGAAACCGATCGAGGCGACCGAGCCGGCGCTGGGCCGGCTGGCCGCATGGCTGCGTGAGCAGCGCGAACGGGCGGGACTGACGTACCGTCAGCTCGCCGCCCGGACCAACTACCACGCCACCACCCTGCAGCGGGCCGCCAGCGGCCACTCCGTGCCCAACTGGAAGGTCGTCGAGGCCGTCACCCGCGAATGCGGCGGCGACCTCAAGACCGCCCGGCGCAAATGGGCCCAGGCCAACTACTGGGCCCACGTGCCCCGCCCCTCCGGCAGCCGGCGCCTGCGCCCGCCCCGGCGGGTCGACCCCCAGCAGGCCGACTCCTTCGCCGACCTGCGCCGGGCGATGCACGAGATGCGCCGCAAGGCCGACTGGCCCTCCCTGAAGGAACTGGACCGCCGGGCCCGCGACAAGGGCGGACGCCTGCCCGCCAGCACCCTGGCCCAGGTGCTCAAGGGCGAAGCCCCGCTGCACAAACCCGTGTTCCTCGCCTATATGGAGGCCTGCCAGGTCCGGGAGGTCCGCCGCGCACTGTGGGCGGAGGCCTGGGACCGGACGAACAACGCCCGCACCCCGGCCCCGGTCAACTCCCGTACGCACCACAGCGAGTTCGCCCGGGCCATGCAGTCCTCCAGCGGCGGCACCTCGACGGAGATCCTCTTCCGGCTGTGGGTGACCCTGCGCAACAGCCTCGCCGCCGAACGAGCCGAACGAGCCGAACGGGCCGATCGAGCCGATCGGACAGATCGGGCCGGAGACCCCGGCCAGTCCGCCGCCGAACGGGCCGAAGGCACCGACGACACCCCGTCGGTGCCCGTGTGACCGGGTCCGCGGGCGGAGCGCGCCGGCCGCGCCCCGCCCGCGGACCAGCAACCACCCGCGCCACCCCGGGACAACCACCGATGCCGACACCACCGATGCCGTCGACAACACCGTCACCCACGCCACGTCCACGCCGCGAACCGGCCGCCCCCGGCCCGGCCCTGGGCCTGCGGGCGCTGCACGACCTCCACCTGCGCCACTACCTGGACTACGCCGCCCTGCTCCTGCCGCCCGCCGACGCGCCCCTGGCCGTCCGCGACGCCTTCGAGGACCTCAGCCGCCACTGGCTCGACGCCCTCGCCACCACCAGCCCGGCCGCCTGCGCCTGGCAGGCGGTACGCCGCCGCGTCCGCGCCCTGGCCGGACCACGGCCCTTCGGCCCGGTCGCCCACCTCACCGCCACCCAGCAGGACGTCCTGCTGCTGCACCTCGTTCTCCACCTGTCCGCCGCCGACATCGCCGCCCTCATCGGCACCGAGCCCGCCGCCGTCCACGTCCAGCTCCGCGCCCTGGCCGCAGACCGGCCCCGTACGGGAACTGACGAACAGTAAATATCGGGGGCGCCGGGCCCGGCGGGCCGGTTCCCCAGGACATGAAGCCATCGACACGGACAGATTCGGCGGCCCGGACGTCCTGCGCGACGCCGACCCTGTTTCTGAAGCGGTAGCCGTTCGCGCGGGCTCTGACGAGGTCGTGCACGGGCGACGGCCAGCACGGCGCGATGCGGGCCACCGCCATCCCGCCGGGCGCGGGCACGGGCACCGCCGGGGTGAGCCGGCGGAGGCGGCCGGGCCGTAGACGGGGAGGGGCGCCCTCTGCCGGAGCGGGCGCCAGGGCGGCAGGAGGCGGGCATGCTCAGGTACCACGGCGCGTGGCGGATCACGGTGGTCGGACGCAGCGCCGACTTCGACCAGCGGGCGGTCGTGCGCGGCCCGTACGGCTCCCGGGTGCTCGCCGGACGGGTCGGCGCCGCGCTCGAGATCGACGAGGAGAGCTGGACGCTCTCCCTGGAACACCACCTGTGGGGGCGCAGCTGGCAGCCCAACCTGCGCACCACACCCGGGCCGGTCACCGAACGCGACGGCATCCGCAGCCAGTTGCTCACCAGCAACGACTGCCACTGGCCGGGCAAACCGCTCGACTACGTCAACTTCGTGCTGCGCCTGGACCAGGCCCTCGCCCCGGCCCCCACCCAGCTGCGCGCCGCCCGGGTGACCGGGGTGCCCGTCGCCGCGCCCGTCCAGGCCGTGCGCACCTCCTCCTCGGGGTGGCCGGGCGACGCCGTTCCGGCCGTTCCCGCCGCCGTCCCGGCCGTTCCCGCCGTCGTGCCGGGGCAGGGCGGGCGGCGGGCCACCTGGTAGCCCGCCGGGGCGTACGGGGGATAACCCCAGGTCAGGGCGGCCCGCTGGCCGGGTGTCGCGGCGGGCCGGCCCCGGGTTGGCTGGAGGCACACGCACCGACCGACCCGAAAGGCCGTCAACCGTGCACTTCCGCAAGACCGTCAGCACGACCACTACTCGTACGACCCCTGACCGCACGACCACCCGCACGACCTCCCGCCGTGTCGCCAAGGCCGCCGCCGTCGCCGCGCTGGCCGGGGCCCTGGGCGCCACCGCGATGAGCGGCAGCGCCTCGGCCATCGTCAACGGCCGTGACTCGACCGAGCGTTACCCGTTCATGGCGACCGTCCCGCTGAGCGCCGCGCAGCTGGCCGACGGCTCCTGCGGTGCCTCGCTGATCGACCCGCAGTGGGTGCTGACCGCCGCCCACTGCGTCGTCGGGGACGAGGAGAGCGGCCTGAAGCTCAAGGGCACCGTGCGCGTCGGCAGCGCCCACCGGGACAGCGGCGGCACCGTGCGCACCATCGCGCGGGTCGTGGTCCACCCCGGGTTCGCCTTCGGTGACGGCGCCACCCGGCCCAACGTCGACGACCTCGCCCTGATCCGCCTGGACCGCCCGGTCGCCCAGCGGCCCATCCGCATCGCCGAGCACGCGGGCCCGGCCGGCACCCCGACCCGGCTGCTCGGCTTCGGCACCGTCAAGGACACCCACAGCTACCCCGACATGGTC
Organism: Kitasatospora xanthocidica; assembly: GCF_014656195.1. Taxonomy (GTDB): domain Bacteria; phylum Actinomycetota; class Actinomycetes; order Streptomycetales; family Streptomycetaceae; genus Kitasatospora; species Kitasatospora xanthocidica. The sequence goes on from NZ_BNBY01000031.1 coordinate 78,351, forward strand.
TTCCCCGACCGCCTCCAGGAACTGCCCACCCGGATCGGCGCCCAGGACGAGTGCGCGCCCGGCTGGTCCGGGCCCACCCGGCTGTGCACGGTCAGTCAGGTCCCCAAGGCGATGGCCTGCTTCGGCGACTCCGGCGGCCCGCAGGTCCAGCGCGGGCGCGGCGGGCGGTGGGAGCTGGTCGGCGCCACCTCCGGCCCCGGCGCCCCGGGCGTGGCCTGCTCCGACGGCCCGGGCCTGTACAGCGACGTGCCCGCGTACGCGCCCTGGATCCGGACCGTGATCGGCGCCAGGTGAGCGAGCCTGATCGGCGCCGGGTGAGCGACCGTCATCGGCGTCGAGTCAGTGATCGTGATCGGCGCCGAGTGGGCGACCGTGATCGGCGCCCAGTGGGCGACCGTGATCGCCGACGGCTGCGGAAGCCCGGCTAAAGTCCCAGGTGAGAACCGTCGCGCCTGAGGAGACCACGCCATGCCGACCGCCCCCGCCGCAGCAGACACCACGTCGGAGCCCGCCCGCCTCGGGCTGGGCACCGCGGCCGTCGGCCGGCCCGGCTACATCACCCTCGGGCGCGACGCGGACCTGCCCGCCGACCGCACCGTCGAGGCGCTGCGCGAGCGCACCCACACCCTGCTGGACGCCGCGTACGCCGCCGGGGTGCGCTACCTCGACACCGCCCGCTCCTACGGCCGCGCCGAGGAGTTCCTCGCCCAGTGGCTGGACGCACACCCCGAAGCCGCCGCCGAGGTGACGGTCGGCAGCAAGTGGGGCTACACCTACACGGCCGGCTGGCGGGCCGACGGGGTGGACGCGCACGAGGTCAAGGAGCACTCCACGGCCGTGTTCGACCGCCAGGTCCGCGAGACCCGGGCCCTGCTCGGCGACCGCCTGGACGTCTACCTCGTGCACTCCGTCGTCCCCGGCAGCCCCGCCCTCACCGACCCCGCCCTGCACGAGCGGCTGGCCGCGCTCGCCGCCGAGGGCGTACGGGTGGGCCTGTCCACCAGTGGCCCCGCCCAGGGCGAGACCATCCGCGAGGCGCTGGCCGTCACCGTGGCCGGCCGCCCGCTGTTCACCGCCGTCCAGTCCACCTGGAACCCGCTGGAGACCTCCGCCGCCCCCGCCCTCGCCGAAGCACACGCGGCCGGCTGGCTGGTCGTCGTCAAGGAGGGCATGGCCAACGGCCGCCTGGCCGGACGCAACGCCACCGGCCCCGACACCGCCCCCCTGCGCGCCCTGGCCGACCGCACCGGCACCACCCCCGACGCCCTCGCCCTGGCCGCGGCCGCCGCCCAGCCCTGGGCCGACATCGTCCTGTCCGGCGCCGCCACCCTCGACCAGCTCGCCTCCAACCTGACGGCGGCCGACACCCACCTGACCCCGCAGGACCTGGCCACCCTCGACACCATGGCCGAGCCGTCGGAGGCGTACTGGCACACCCGCTCGCAGCTGCCCTGGGCCTGAGCGGCGGCCTGAGCGGCCCGTCTGTCGGTGCCGCCTCCTACGGTGGGCGGCATGACGCAGCCCCTGGACCTGGCCGGCGCCCTCGCCGCACTGCCCGTCGCCCTGCCGCCCGGCCGCCTCGTCGGCGGCGAGGACGGGCGCGAGCCGCTGCTGTGGGTCAGCGACGCGCCCGCCCCCGGCGGGCTGTGGGCGCGGCTGCACCGCGCGCACCCGGACAGCGGGCTGTGGCCGCTGCTGCTCAGCCCGCTGGACCGCGGCGGCCCCGACTTCCGGCCCTGGCTGTCCGGCGAGCTGTACCCGAGCGACGCCGGCGCCGCCGGGCTGTACGACCCGGCCGCGCTGCTGCGCACCTGGTGGGAGACGGGCGGCGAGGACGGGGACGACCGCGGGGACGACGAGGAGCTTGCCGAGTCCCTCGCCCCCTACGGCCTGACCTGGCCCGGCCCGGCGCCCGCCGTCGACGTGCCCGCGGGCGCGGCCGGCGTCGAGGCCCGCGGGCTGGCGGACGTGCTGCAATCCGTCAAGGAGGTGCGCCTGGGCCTGGTACGGGCCGACAGCGGCGCCGAGGCGCTGGCGGTGTGCGGCTGGAGCGGGCCGGCGAACCACGAGGACGACATCGCCAAGGTTGCCGCCGTGCTCGCCGACTGGGAACGCCGCTTCGGCGCCCAGGTGGTCGAAGTCGGCTTCGACACCCTGGAGTTGAGCGTCCCCGTGCCGCCCGCCACGCTCGCCGAGGCGCTCCCGCTGGCCGCCGAGCACACCTCCCTCTGCCCGGACCTGGTCTTCCAGGGCACCGGCAGTCTCGCCGAGTACGCCGAGGGGCTGGTGGGCGCCCACCAGTGGTCCTTCTGGTGGGACTGACCCGACCCGACCCGGCCTGGCCTGGCCTGACCCGGCCTGGCCTGGCCCGTCCGCTCGTCCGGCTCAGTACTCGGAGCTCGGCGCCGCCGTGGTCGGCCCGAGGTCCGGCTCGTCCCGCAACTCCAGTGCCGTTCCGTGCCGTTCCAGCTCCAGCACGACCAGCTCGTTGCCGCCCGGCCGCCACAGCGGCGCCGGGGCGTAGAGGGTGCGCTGGGGTCCGGCGGCGCAGTAGCGGCCGAGCAGGAAGCCGTTGACCCACAGCAGTCCGCGCCCCCAGCCGGGCAGGGCCACGAACGCGTCGGCGGGGGAGGGCAGTTCGGCCGTGAAGCGATGGAACACCGGCTCGCCGTCGAGGATCTGTGCGTCGTCGGTGAAGCGCAGCCCCGACAGGTCGGTGAGCGGCAGCGGCCGGATCTGCCAGCCGAACAGCCGCTGGCCGCCGTGCGAGACGCCGCGGGTGATGCCCTTGCGGTCGTCCATGTTCGGGCCGTAGTTCACCCGCCCCAGCGCCTCGACCAGGATGTCCAGGGTGACCCCGTCCTCCCCGGTGGCCAGCGCCAGCGTCGCGCCGGGGGAGTTGCGGTCGAGGGTGCCCAGCGGGCGCCCGTCCGCGAACACCTGCGCCCGGTCGGCCAACCCGTCGATGCGCAGCGGCAGTTCGGGGCGCGGCCCGGGCACCTGGGTGCGGTAGTGGATCAGGCCCAGGGACTGCCCGAGCTGCTCCATGGGCAGCGGCGCGGCCCGCTCCACCGGCTGCGACAGCGCGTCCAGGTTCGCCGGCAGCGCCGTCCGCCCGTCCGCCCGCTCCAGCCGCTGCGGCGCCACTCGGGGCGGGTCGGTCGGCAACTCCTCCTGCAGCAGCGGCAGGTAGCGGCCGATGACCTCGCGCAGCGCGTGGAACTTCTCGGTCAGCTCGCCGGCCTCGCCGATCGGCGCGTCGTAGTCGTAGCTGGTGACGGTCGGCTCGTACCCGGCGTCCAGCGGGTGGGCGCCGGAGTGGTTGGCGCCGGCCCACAGGCCGAAACTGGTGCCGCCGTGGGCCATGTAGAGGCTGACGGAGGCGCCGGTGGCGAGCAGCTCGTCCAGCGAGGCGGCGGTCTCCTTGGCGTCGCGCACGTGGTGGGGCAGGCCCCACTGGTCGAACCAGCCGATCCAGAACTCCATGGCCGTCAGCGGCCCTTCGCCCTGGTGGCGGCGCAGCACCGCCAGCCGCTCGGGGGCGCGCGAGCCGAAGGTCGCGGTGGCCAGGTGACCGGGCAGGGCGCCGCCCTGCTGCATGGTGTCGTGGGCGCCGTCGGTGGTGAACAGCAGGCAGTCCACGCCGCGCCGCACCAGGCCGTCGCGCAGGTGGCGCAGGTAGGCGCCGTCGTTCCCGTAACTGCCGTACTCGTTCTCCACCTGCACCGCCACCACCGGCCCGCCCCGGCTCGCCAGCAGCGGCAGCAGCTCCGGCACCACGGCGTCGAACCAGCCGTCCACCTCGGCCAGGTAGGCCGGGTCCGCGCAGCGTAGCCGCAGCCCGTCCACCGCCAGCAGCCGGGCCGGCAGCCCGCCGAACTCCCACTCGGCGCAGATGTACGGGCCGGGGCGCAGGATCACGTCCAGCCCCAGGCCGCCGGCCAGGCGCACGAACCGGGCCACGTCCCGCCAGCCGGTGAAGTCGGTACGGCCGTCGGGCAGTTCGTGGAAGTTCCACGGCACGTAGGTGTCCACCGTGTTCACCCCCAGTGCCCGCACCCGGCGCAGCCGGTCCTCCCACAGGTCGGGGTGGATGCGGAAGTAGTGCACCGCGCCGGCCACCACCCGGTGCGCCACCCCGTCCCGTACGAACCCGTCCGCGTCGTACCCGAGCATGCCCACTCCCCACCTTCAGACGTCCCGCCGGCAGACCCCGTTCCCCGCCGAGCCTAGCGAGGAACGCGACCGCGCGTCCGGCCGCCGCCGGCGTGTCAGCACGGCCGCGTCCTTGCTCCGACCGGGTGATCCGAACGACCCGTCCGGCGGCGGCCGTTGCCCCGTCCGGCGGTACGTCGTTAACGCCCACGAGGTACCCGAGGGCCCTCCCGCCCGGACCGGCGGCGGCCCGAACTCCCCGGACCCGAACTCCCGGACAGGACAGGAACGGAACACCATGGCGGACGTGGCGACGACGGCCCCCGAGACGCTGCCCCCCGACGCCGTGGCACCCGCCGAGCCGGAGGACGGGCGGCCGGAAGAGCGGCAGCCGCAAGGCCCGCGCCGGCCCACCCGTTCCCGCCTACCCGCCCGTTCCCGCCGCAGGGCCCTCGCCGTCGCCGGCGAGGCCGCCGTCTCCACCGGCGTCGCCCTCGGCTTCACCCTCTGGGCCCGCACCGTCGACGTCGACCCGCTCATCCGGATCGGCCAGGTCAGCGGCCTCGCCACCCTGCAGTTCCGGGCCGCCCTGATCGCCCTGCCCGTCCTGGCCGCCGTCCTCTACGCCGCACACCGCGCCTCCCGGCGCCACTTCCAGCACGCCCTGCGGCTCGGCTGCGCCGTCGTCGCCGGACTCGGCACCGGCATCGTCGCCGGCGGCATCACCGTCGCCCTGCACGGCACCCCCTGGGGCCTCGGCGGCCAGGACGGCGACCCCGGCGTCCTCCAGGGCTACGCCACCTCCTTCCTGCGCGGCGAGGGACTGCCCGGCATCTACCCGCCCGGCTTCATCGTGCTGCTCGCCGAATGGACCCAGCACCTGCGCCACGGCCAGGTCGGCTACGCCCTCAAGGACCTCCAACTCCTCCTCAGCGCCCTCCTCGGCCCCGCCTGCTACCTCGCCTGGCGCACCCTGCTGCGCCCCGGGTGGGCCCTGGCCGTGGCCCTGCCCGCCGCCGTCGTCTTCCTGGACCCGATCCGGCCCTACAGCCACCTGGTGATGGTGGTCCTGCTGCCGGTCCTGGCCCGGCTGCTGACCGAACTCACCCGCGCGCCCGGCCGCCCGCCGCGCTCGGCGGCACTGCGCGGGGCACTCCTCGGCGGGGCGCTGGGGCTGCTCTTCCTCACCTACTGCGGCTGGTTCGTCTGGACCGGCCCCGGCGCGCTGGTCGCGGTGGCGGCCCTCTTCCCGTGGCGCGGCGGCCGGGCGGCGGTGCTGCGCGCCGGGGCCCTGCTGGCCGCCGCGGCCGCCGCGTTCTGCGCGGTCGGATCGCCCCTGCTGCTGCGGATGCTGCAGAACGCCTCGGGCACGGTCGACCGCTACGCGTACTTCGACGTCTACACCGACCCCGCCTACGTCCTCGGCTGGCACCAGGACCGGCCCGGCCGGCTCACCGAACTGCCCTGGCAGCCGACCGGCGAACTCGCCGGCCAGGGCACCTTCACCCTCCTGCTGCTCGCCGGAGCGGCCGTGGCGCTCGCCCTCGGCCTGCGCCGGCCGGCGGTGATCGCGGCCCTGTCCTGCCTGGTCAGCGCGTGGCTGCTGCGGTTCTGGTTCGCCGGGCACATGGAACGCGACCAGGCGGTGATGCTCTACCCCCGCACCACCTGGCAGATCCTCTACGCGCTGATCGCCCTCACCGTCCTCGCCGCGATGCTCGCCACCCGCACCGCCCGCGCCCTGACGGCCCGCACGTTCCCGACGCCGTCACCGACGCTCGGCCGCCGCCTCGCGGCCGGATCCCTGTGCGCCGCCGCCCTGTTCGCCGCCATGGGCGCCTCCTGGTCGGCCAACCGCTACCAGCCCAGCGACCCCACCCACCAGAACATGGGCCTGGACGCCTGGCGCGCCCACCACCTCCAGCGCACCGACGGCACCTGCTCCCCGTACGCGGCCGGCCCCTGCGTCGCCCCGCACTTCCTCGGCCGCCCCACCGACAGCACCTACCCGCTCCTGTGGTGCGGCAACATCCCCACCGAACAGTGGACCGCCTACTGCGGAGCCCCGGCGCCGTGGGCGAAGGCGAAGTAGCGCCGCTCTCCGGCCGGGACGGATATCGGACCCGAAGTCGTCACTCCCGGTAGCGGGTTCCCTACTTCCCATGGCTTGCCTGGATCCCATGCGTGATCTTCGCCATAACTGGCCATTTGTCTCTTTGTCTGTCTACTGGCGGTCGGATATACCTACTGCCGTTTCATTTTTCGGGAAATGTACCGAGGTCATCTGCTCGCTCGGCAGATGGGTGGCAGTGGCGAGGATCTGCGGAACCTGGTCCCGATTTATCGGAACGTGAACCTGTCGACCATGAAGAGGTATGAAAGCGGGGTCAAGGCCGCCGTGGATTCAGGCGAGTCCGTCTACTATACGGTCAGGCCGGTCTATGATGGTGATAGGCCGATTCTGAAGAGTATTGTCATGATAGCCTGGGGTGATTGAAACATCAGGTTCGTGGCGAGGATTGCAAATGTTCGTTGAGGGGAGGGAGGGTAGCAGCCGTGCCCACATGGACTGAGCGTCTTGCGGTAGAGCTGGGCTGGCCCCGGCCACGTGGAAGCATGAACTGGGGGGATGTCGAATCCGCGCTGGGAACTTCGCTTCCCGCGTCCTATAAATCGCATTCAGAGATGTTCGGGTGGGGAGAGTTCGGTAACTTCATCGAAGTCTTCTCCGCTTCTTTGGAGCCAGAGTCCGGCAGCATTGTGGGTGAATGTCGACGGCGGCAAGACTGGGCCGATGTCGATGATGAATTTGCATCCATGTATGCCCCCTTTGAGCTATTCCCGAGCCCTTCTGGGCTGCTGATCTGGGGGGCCATGGAGCGCGGGGGGTCTCTTTTCTGGGAGACTTCCGGCGAGGATCCCAATAAATGGCCAATCGTTGCCGTCACTGAGGACGATCGGAAATTCTCGTATCAGATGGAAGTTTCCGAGTTCATCTTCAAGTGCATCTCGGGCGGGGTTGGACCATTCTTTGTCAGGGGTGAAGTACGGAGTTTCACTCCGATCTACTCCTATGAATGATGGTGGCGGGTGGGGGCTGACCTGCTGGCCGAGGAGCTGACACACCCCCTCGTCCGGCGGCCGGAGCCCAGCGCCCGGCGGCCGGTGGGGTTTTCCGTCCCCGCCCGGCGTTCGTGCCGGGCGGGGACGGGCGGTTCAGGGCTGGTGGGTGGTGATGGTGATCGGGTGGGCGGTCCAGTCGGTCATGCCGCCGATGTAGAGGGTGCTGCTCCAGCTGCCGCCCCGGGCGAGGCAGCGGGCGACGCCCTGGCCGCCGCCGGGGCCGATGCAGATCCGGATGTAGTCCCGGTGGGCCTCCCGGACGGGGAGTTCGCACACCCGCTCCCACAGTACAGATCATCGCCTGGGGCGGCTCCTGCACCGCCGACACCCTCGGCTGGCTGGCCGTCGGCGACGACCCCGACGCCTGGCCGGTCCTGGTCCTCGGCCGCAACGGCGGCGCGCCGCTGCTCTTCGACATGGGGATGGCCGAGTTCCTCCACGGGGTGATCTCCGGCGAGATCAGCCCCAGCCCCATCGGGGCCGTCGTCACCTGGGGCGAACAGCCGCCCCGCTTCGTCCACTGGAGCGCCGAGTAACACCAGCACACCAGAGCGCCCCGCCCCCACCACACCGGGGGCGGGGCGCTCGGCTGCTGTCGGCCCACCCGGTGCCGGTGAGGTGGTGCCGGAACCGTGTCGACCAAGATCGACGAGGCCGACGAACTGCCGCCCGACATAGCGGAATTGCGTTCCTTGCGTACTCCGGCAAGGAGCGGCCCCGGTCATTCCACGGCGCGATCGGGCCAACAACCCGAGTCACCGGCGACCCGTGGGACTCCCCTGGCTACCGTCGCTTCCGTCTGTCACACGGCCCGGGCACGGGGCCTGGGGGAAGCTGTGGCAGTCGAGGGGGGAGAAACTGTGAGGCTTTCACGTTTCAGCCAGGCGATCACCATGGGGGTGGCGGCCTGCGCGCTCGCCACGGTCTGCGTCGGCACCGCTCAGGCTGATCCGTCGCCCGGCCGGACCGCTTCCGTGGCCCAGCCGTCGAAGCACGTACCGCCCGCCGGCGCGAAGGTCGCCAAGATGACGGTCCGCGGCGTCGACCGGCAGGTCGCGGAATCGCACGGTTTCAAGGTGGTGACCGGCCCGGACGGCACCCAGCACGTGGTCCCGACCGCTGCGGCCACCAACCCGGACGGCAGTCCGTACAAGGCGACGACGGCCAAGGCGACGACGACGTTCAGCCCCGACAACGTGGTCGAGGGCAACTGCGGCGACTCCTACCTGTGGGTCCACGCCGTGGGCGGTTACGTCTCGGAGATCGAGACCGGCTTCGACCTCAACATGGGCGCGGTCGCCTACCACTGGCAGGTCAACAGGTCCGACACGTGGGGCTCCGACTCCCACTCGTGGGGCGGCGGCCTGGGAGTGGACACGTCCTGGCACGGTGAGTGGGACGTGCGCAGCGGCGGGGCGACCTGGGAGACCGCCGGCGTCGTTCCGTCCAGTGACGCGCTGCTGTGGGACGGTGAGATCTGTTCCAGCGGTGGGCCCAGCGACACCGAGTGGATCTTCTGATGGGAGAATGACCGGATGGTGACGATGTCGGGCGCGCCGTGGTCGGTGGCCTTGGACTACTCGCACGACGTGGCCTTCGCGCTGGCGGTCCGCGACGCGCTCGGCATCACCGATCCGCAGGGCCTGCCGGCGCTCGATCCGCCGCAGGCCCTGGCCGTCGACTCGGCCGTGCTGGCCGACGGCGGCTCCGAAGAGCTCTGGCAGCGCTGGTGGAGCCGCGCGCTCGACGCCACCCGGCGTGAGGAGGCGGGCGCGCCGGCGCTGCCGGAGGGCCTGCTCGGCCGGGTCGTCGAGGAGAACTTCGCCGCCCTTCACCACTGGAGTGGCGCGCGCAAACGCGAGGTCGCTCGCGTCACCCGACCCACTCACGCTGTTCCCCGCCTGCGGGACGCCCTGCGCGAGCACGAGCGGGCCAGCGGCGTCCGACTGGGCGGATTCCGGCTGCGGGTGACCGCGTTGCCTGTCGCCGGCCCGGTCTTCCTCCCGCTCGACGAAGAGCGGATCCTCGTCAGCATCACGGTGCTGTCCGACCGTGCGGACTATCTCGCGCGCCTCCTGGCGCACGTCGGCCGGACGTCCGACTGAGCCGGCCGACCCGGTGCCGGGCGGGCACGGGTCGACTGGCGCCCCGCTGACCGGCGGGCCCAGGAGCTGACGCACGCCGTCTCGTCCGG
>NZ_BNBY01000032.1:0-11405 GCF_014656195.1 Kitasatospora xanthocidica
GCGGTCGCAGGAGAGGCGCTGCGGGGTGCCGCCGGTGAGCGGGACCTGCCACAGCTTGGGCAGGGCGGCGTTGGTCCAGCCGCCGGCGGGCTTGTCGCTGTCGACCCGGTAGGTGACGGCCTGGTCGGAGGCGGTGAGGACGGTGGAGCGCGGGGCGTTCGGGGAGTCGCCGCTCAGCAGGTCGGCGATGCCCGAGCCGTCCAGGGCCGCGGAGCGGATGGTGGCGTGCCGGGTTTGGTCGGCGGGGAAGTCCAGCCACAGCAGGCGTCCGCTCGCCAGGGTGAGGGAGGCGGCGCTGCCGGGCCCGGTTCCGGCCGGGGCGTGTTCGGGGTAGCGGGCGGTGATCTTCCCGGCGGCGACGGAGTAGAGCGTCGGTACGGTCACCAGCCGGCCGTCGCCGTCGCGCCAGGTCTCGTTCCAGGCGAGGGTGCCGTCCTTGAGGGCGAGTCCGGACGCGTCGTGCCCCTCGGGCAGCGGGAGGGCGACCGGCGCGCCGCCGTCGTGGCTCAGGTAGGGCCGGGTGTGGCCGTTCTCGGTGAGGGTGAAGGCGATGTCGGTGCCGGAGATCCGGGCGTTGCCGAGCTGCTGGGCGGTGCTGGTGGAGCGGAAGACGCTGCGTACGGGGCCGGCGCCGCTGAGCGGGGCGGTCAGCACTTCCTGGCCCGCGCCCTGGGGGCCGCCCATGGCCGCCCAGACGGCGTTGGTGCCGTCGGTGGTGGCCCAGCTGTGGATGCGGCCGTCCTCGGGGCTGAGGCGCACCGGGGTGCCGTGCCCGTCGACGGTGCCGGTGTACAGGCCGGTGCCGGCGGGACCGTCGCCGAGGATCAGCCAGTGGCCGCGGGCGACGGCCGGGGTGGCCATGCCGTTGGAGATGTTCGGCAGCAGGGTGCGGCTGTCGGTGCCGAGCCGCTTCTGCCAGCCGGTGGTGATCCCGTGCGCGTCGAACGCGGCGGCGACGGAGCGCAGTTGACGCTTGGTCAGGCCCAGGTCGCGGCCGGCCGAGAGGACCGCGTCGCGGCCGGCGGTGAAGTCGTCCAGCGGGGTGAGGTAGTCGGCGAGCGCGTGGTAGACGACCCGGTCGGCGGTGAGCGGGTCGAGGGTGCGCCGGATGTCCCACAGCGCCCCGCTGAAGATGGTGGAGTTGTAGTGCGCTCCGCCCTGGTCGATCTCGTAGCGGGTGCCCAGGTAGTCGGCCACCGTGGTGCGGTGGTCGTCCAGGCGGCGCTGGGCGCAGGCCTGCGGGGTGCCGCCGCGGCACAGGCCCTCGCCGAGCAGTGCGGCGGCGGGGTCGTCCATGGACAGGCCGCGGGCGGTGGCCTCGATGGCGTTGCCGAAGTAGTCGGAGATCCCCTCGTTCATGGCGCCGGGCTGGCCGAGGGCGAACAGGTTGGCGGTGTGCTCGACGACGCCGTGGGTCATCTCGTGCCCGGCCACGTCCAGGGCGACGGAGAACGGGTAGTAGTCGGGGCCGCCGGAGCCGTAGACCATCTTGGAGCCGTCCCAGAACGCGTTCGGGAACGGCTTGCCGCCGTCGCTCGCGTTCACCACGGAGACGATCGCCCCGCCCTTGCCGTCCAGGCCGTCGCGGCCCAGCCGGTCGCGGTAGAAGTCGTACACGATACCGGCGTTGACGTGGGCGTCGGTGGCGCCGTGCTCGCCGGTGGCGGCGGGGAAGGCGGGGGTGGGGGAGGAGGCGGGGACGGCGTCGGCGGGGACGGGCACGTGGTCGAAGTCGCCCGCGTCGCGGCCGTCGGCGTCGTAGGTGGTGATGGGGGCGGGGCGGGTGAGGTCGGTGAACTGGTAGGTGCCGTCGGCCCGTTTGGCGATGTGCACGGCGGTGGTGCGTCCGTGGACGTCGGGGGCGGTGCCGGTGGCGGGCTGGAGGCCGTCGGCGGGCACGGCGGGAGCGGCGGTGGTCGTCGCGGCGGTCGCGGGCCGGGGTGCGCGGGCGTCGTGGGCGAGGGCGACGGTGCCGGTGGTGGCGTCGACGTACACCTCCCGGGCGGTGGCGGCGGCCTTGTCGCGCACGGTGAAGTGCTCGGTCAGGCGGCCGCCGCCGCCGGGCAGGATCACCGCTCCGAGGTCCTCGGCGGTGGCCGAGTCGCGGGAGCGCGGGTCGGGGAGTTCGGCGAGCGCCGCCTGCCGCAGCGTCCCGGCCGGGACGGCGGGGGTGGTGGGGGCGGTGAGCCCGGTGAAGTAGCGCCCGCCCGCCGACTGCACCTTCTGCCCGGCGCCCTGGCCGGTCAGGTGCACCAGGTACTGGCCGCCGAGCACGGGGATCCCGCCGTGGCGCTGCTCGAACCTGACGGTGCGCCGGCCGTCGGGGCCCTGGGTGGAGCCGAGTTCGGCCAGCTCGCCGGTGTCGACGCGGTAGCGGTCGGGATGGGCCGCGAGGTGGGCGAGCGCGGCGGGCGCCGGGTCGCCGGGGGCGGGGTCGGACAGGCCGGTCACCAGTCGCGGGGCGGCGGTGTCGGTGCCGGCCACCAGGGCGGGCACCGGGTCCGCGTCCGGCGCGGGGGCGCCCGCCGCCGGCAGGGCCAGGGCGGGCGGCACGGCCAGCGCCAGCGTCACGACGGCGGTGGCGCCGAGGGTGAATGTGCGGGTGGCACGGGGGAGTCGGGGCACGGCGGTCCTCTCGCGCAGGGGTCAGGGGCGCGGCGGCACGACGGCCACCGCACCGACCACAATAGGCAGGCCAACGGCATATGTCGACTGACTGCCTATTGGGACTGACCGCCCGTCAAGGTCCGCGCAGGCCCGCGTCCTCGGCCCACCCGCCCAGCCGGACGGCCGAGGCCACCGCGGCGGCCAGGCAGGCCAGGGCCAGCACGATCCAGAACGGGATCGCCAGCAGGCTCGGCCGCCCGGTGGTCATCCGCCCGCCGTCCTCCAACCAGACCTTGACCTCGTGGTTGTCCGGGTAGGGCTTGTCGACCGGGCGCTCCTCGCTGAACTGCCGACCGTCCACGCTCCACCGGTAGGTGCAGCCGTACGTCCGGTCGCCCAGCCCGCCGCCCTCCACCGCCACCTGGCCGGTCACCCGGCAGTGCGTCACCACCGCCCACACGCTCGGCGGCTCGTGCACCCGGGTGCGGACGGTGTCGGCGGCCTGGGCCGCCGCGAACGCCGTACCCCACAGCGCCAGCAGGAGCAGCACCGCGAAGGAGGCGACCGGCGCGAAACCGCGGCCCGCCGCCCGGCGGCTCAGCGGGACGCCGGCGGCGACGGCCACCGCCAGCGCCACGGCGCACACCCACAGCCGCGCCCCGCCCACCGGCCGGTCCTGCGACCACGCCCACACCGCCGACCCGCCCGCGACGGCCAGCACCGCCAGCGCCACCGCGGCCGGCGCCGCCCACCCCCACCCCCGCCGCCCGTACGTCAGGTCGCCCACGTCGCCGTCCTTCCCCCGTCGTCCGGCCCTCCCGCCGATCCTCCTACCGCCCGGGGGCCCGCCCACACCCCAGGGCCGGGATCCGTGCCGAGCGGTGACGGGGCCGCGACATCGTCACGGGCCGCCCGGTGCCGGGGTGGTCGGGTGTTCAGGCCTTCGTCACGGTGACCCCGAGCATCCGCGCGCCCGTCTCCGTGCGCGGCCGGTGGCTGCTGCCCGGCGCGAACACCACGTAGCTGCCCGCCGGGTGACGCTCCTCGCCCTCGATCACCTCCCCGCTCAGCACGAAGTACCGCTCCTCGGCGTCGTGCACGTCCACCTCCGGCCACCGGCTGCCCGGCGCGAAGTCGATCAGCCAGCCGCGCGCGTACCCGGTGGCCGTCAGCCGGCGCCGCACGATCCCCGGCGCGACCTCCACCGGCTCCACCTCGTCCACCAGCAGCGACGTCTTCAGTTCCATCTCGTTGTCGTCCATGCCCCCACTGTGGCCGCCCCCGCACCCACCGCCCCAGAGTCCTAAAAGACATCCTCGGGTACATTCCTGACATGAGCGTCGCAGCCCCGGAGAGCACCGGAACCGCCCTTGTCCGTACGCCCGCCGCGCGCCGCCACCGGGTGGTGGCCCTGCTCGGCGCGCCCCAGTCGCCCTTCGAACTCGCCTGCGCCGCCGAGGTCTTCGGCACCGAACGGCCCGGACTCACCGCCCACTACGACTTCCGGCTGTGCACCCGCACCCCCGGCCCGGTACCCACCACCCTCGGCGTCCCCCTGCTGGTCGAGGACGGCCTGACGGCACTCGAGGAAGCCGACACCGTCGTCGTCCCCGGCTGGCAGCCGCCCGGCTCCCCCGTCCCGGCCGACGTCCTCGCCGCGCTGCGCGCCGCCCACGCCCGCGGCGCCCGGATCGTCTCCATCTGCACCGGCGCCTTCGTCCTCGCCCGAGCCGGACTCCTCGACGGCCGCAGCGCCACCACCCACTGGGGCCGCACCGCCCAACTCGCCGCCGAATACCCCGCGTTGCGGGTCGACCGGGACGTCCTCTACGTCGACCACGGCGACGTCGCCACCAGCGCCGGATCCGGCGCCGGCATCGACCTGTGCCTGCACCTGCTGCGCCACGACCACGGCGCCGCCTACGCCGCCCAGGTCGCCCGGCACATGGTGCTGCCCCCGCACCGCGAGGGCAGCCAGCTGCAGTACGCCGCCACCCCGGAGCCGGCCCGGGCGGACGAGTCACTGGCCCCGCTGCTGGAATGGGCCGGACAGCGCCTGGGGGAACGCCTGACAGTGGACGAGCTGGCCGCCCGCGCCGGGGTGTCCGGGCGCACCCTGGCCCGCCGCTTCACCGAGCAACTGGGCACCAGCCCCGGCCAGTGGCTGCTGGCCCGGCGCATCGACGCCGCCCGCGCCCTGCTGGAGCGCACCGACCTGCCCGTGGAGGCCGTCGCCACCCGCGTCGGCCTCGCCTCCGCCGTCAACCTGCGCCGCCGCTTTCGCACCGCCGTCGGCACCACCCCGGGCGCTTACCGCCGCACCTTCGGCGGCGGTTGATAGCTTGAGCCGTGGATCGTGATCCGGCTGCCGTCTCCCGGAGGGACGAGGCATGAGGACTGTCGACGACGCGCACGCCGCCGAGTGTGCCGCTCCTTCCGGCTGCGCCCTGGTCATCCTCGACGTCGAGTCCGGGGTGCGGGAGAGGTACGGCGTGCGGGAGAGGTACGGCGCCCTGTCCGGCCGCGCCCGGGGCCGGGCCGCCGGATGAACCGGCTCGTGGTGGTCGGCGCGGCCGGCTCCGGCAAGACCACGGTGGCCCGGAGCCTGGCCGACGCCTGGCAGGTCCCGTTCACCGACCTCGACGGCCTCTTCTGGGGCCCGGGGTGGTCCCGGGTGCCCTCCGCGCGGTTCCGCGACCGGGCGGCGGCGAGCGTACGGGGCGATCGATGGCTCGTGGCCGGCAACTTGGAGAGCTGGACCTTCGGCGGGTAGTGCACCAACAGGTGCACGTGGTCGTCCTCGCCGTTGAACTGCTTCAGCTCGGCCTCGAAGTCGGCGCACACCTCTCGCATGATCTCTTCGCACCGCGTCAGCATGGCGTCGGTCATGGCCTCGCGCCGGTACTTCGTGACGAAAACCAAGTGGACATGCACGTTGTGGACGACGTGACGCCCAGTACGGACATCGGGATTTCGGTTCCATCTTGGTGACATGAACCAAAGGGTATGGTGGTCGATGTGCAGCTTCGGTACAGCTTCCGCGTGTATCCGAGCACCGGTCAGCGCGTGGCGCTGGCAAGGGCGTTCGGGTGTGCGCGGGTGGTCTTCAACGACGCGCTTCGCGTCCGTGAGAGCGCCCGAGCCGCCGGGCTGCCGTTCGTTCCCTCGGGAGAACTGTCCAGGCAACTCACCGCCGCGAAGAAGACCCCCGAGCGGGCATGGCTCGCCGAGGTGTCATCGGTGGTGTTGCAGCAGTCCCTGCGCGATCTGGACACGGCCTACAGGAACTTCTTCGACGGCCTCAAGGGCAGACGCCCGCGCATGGGGGCGCCCCGGTTCAAGTCCCGCAAGGACGGCCGGCAGTCGATCCGCTTCACGGCGAACGCGGGATGGAAGATCACGGCCGGTGGGAAGCTCCGGCTCCCCAGGGTCGGTGACCTGGACGTGAAGTGGTCTCGCGCCCTTCCCTCGGCCCCGTCCACGGTGACCGTGGTCAGGGACAGTGCGGGCCGGTACTTCGCCTCGTTCGTGGTGGAGACCGGCCCCGAGGTGCTGCCCACCACGGATGCCGTGGTCGGTATCGACCTGGGCCTGACCCACTTCGCGATCCTCTCCGATGGCACGAAGATCGACAGCCCCCGCTTCCTGCGCCGGGCCGAGAAGAAGCTGAAGAAGGCCCAGCGGGACCTGTCCCGCAAGGCCGAGGGCAGCAACAACCGGGCCAAGGCCCGCATCAAGGTCGCCCGCGCCCACGCACGGGTGGCCGACGCACGGCGCGAGTTCCACCACCAGCTCTCCACCAGGATCATCCGTGAGAACCAAGCGGTTGCGGTGGAGGACCTGGCGGTCAAGGGACTCGCCCGCACCCGCATGGCCAAGTCCGTACACGACGCCGGATGGTCGGCGTTCGTGACGATGCTGGAGTACAAGGCCGCGAAGTTCGGCCGGGTCTTCCACCGCATCGGACGGTTCGAGCCGACCTCTCAGGTCTGCTCGGTGTGCGGTGTCAAGGACGGCCCCAAGTCCCTCGACGTCCGCGTGTGGACGTGCGGGGCCTGCGGGACCGTCCTCGACCGGGACATCAACGCGGCGGTCAACGTCGCCAAGGCCGCCGGACTGGCGGCATCAGCCTGCGGAGCGCGGGTAAGACCGGGAATCGTCCCGGCGCAGCGCGAAGAAACAGGAACCCACCCGAAGCCGAGCCGGTCAACGGCGGGGCAGGCGGGAATCTCCGTCCTTTAGGGCAGAGAGGATGTCAAGCGTACGCCCACGTCCCGCACGGCTACCGGGGCGACGCGACCGAACAGGTCCTGGACCAGATCGAGCGGTTCGCCCCCGGCTTCCGGACGCGGGTACGCGCCCGGTCCGTCCGCACGGTGGCGCGGATGCGGTCGGACAACGCCAACCACGTCGGCGGCGACATCGTCGGGGGAGCCAACACGGTGCGTCAGCTCCTGCTGCGCCCCCGCCTCGCGGTGGACCCGTACGCGACCGGGGTGCCCGGTGCCTACCTGTGCTCCGCCGCCACCCCGCCGGGCGCGGGGGTGCACGGGATGGCCGGCTTCCACGCGGCGGAGTCGGCCCTGAGGGGGCTGGGGCGTGGCTGACACGCCCTGGCGAAGCGGTGACGGCGGACGTCGGCCCCGGGCCGCGCGGGCCCGGCGGGGAGTCATTGCGGTTGCATCACGGGCGTGTCCGGTTCATCAAGCAATGGGTGAGTGTGCGGTGATTGAATTTGTTGGCAGGGCTGTCGACGGACTCTCATAATGCCTGCTGACACGCGTGACGGACGGTCCGGGGAACCCGCTGGGGGAGTGGGTCCCGCGAGGGCCCCACGTGTGGGAATCCGCATTCTTTCCCTGGGGGAGTCCCTTGCCCGAGCCCGAGAACGAGAGCGCCGCCGCCGAACCGCCGGCACCGGCCCAGCCGTTCGAGTCGCAGTCGCAGCCGGTTGCGCCAGAGCCTGAGTCGCAGTCGCAGTCGCAGCCGTTCGCGCCCGAGTCGGAGCCGCAGCCGCAGCCGCAGCCGTTCGCGCCCGAGTCGCAGTCGGAGCCGCAGCCCGCGCAGGCGCCGTCCGCGCGCCGGCTGCCGCGCGCCGTCGGCGTCGCGCTGGCCACCGCCGGCCTGCTCGCCGTCACGGCGGCCAGCGCCGCGGTGACCGTCGCCGTCGGCAAGCCCGACGCCCGGCCGGCCGCCGCCCCCGCCGTGACCGCCGCCCCGACGGCGAGCGCGAGCGCCACCGCGAGCGCCTCGCCGACGCCCGAGCCCGTCCCGGTGCCGACCGCCGTCCCGACCGAGCCCGCCCCGGCCAGCACCGTCAAGGGCACCGTCAGCGGCGGCAAGCACGAGGGCGACCTGCGCTTCTTCCTGCTCCCGATCCCGGCCGGCGGCGAGTCCTACGGGCCCGCGGACGGGATGATCATGGGCGACGAGGACGTCGCCGCCATCTTCGGCAAGCAGGACGGCATCAAGGACATCCTCGCCTCCTACGGCTACAAGGAGGGCGCGACCCGGATGTACCGGACGGCCGACGGCAAGGCCGAGGTGACCGTCACCCTCCTGCACTTCGGCTCCGCCTCGATGGCCACCGAGTTCGTCAAGGGCTACAAGATCAAGTCGCTGGACCCGGTCGACGTCCCCGGCCTCCCCGACGCCCGCGGCTACCTCAAGAAGCCCAAGCAGCAGGCGTACACCGGCTCGATGACCGGCATCGCCAGCCAGGGCGACGTCCAGTACACGATCGACGTCGACGTGAAGGGCACGCCGGACCCGGCGCTGCTGGGCGAGCTGATGAAGCGCCAGCGCGACTGGCTCGCCTCGGGCGGCTGAGCCCGCGCGCGCGTGCCCGTGCGCGCCGCCGCCGTCGTCCGTCCACCGACGCCACCCCTTCCTTCCTCCTCTGGAGCCACTTCCGTGACCACCGAACCCCCGGAGCCGGTACCCGCGCCCGCCGCGCCGCCCGCGCCCGCCGTACCGCCGCCTGCGATACCGCCCACCGCGCCGCCCGCCGTCGGCCCGTACGCCGCCAACCCGTACGCCGCCGATCCGTTCACCGCCGCGCCGGGCGAGCTGCTGGAGGCCGGCCCCGAGCAGGCCCCGCGCGCCCCGCGCCGCCCCCGCCCGGTCCTGCTGGCCACCTGCGCCCTGGTGCTGGGCGCCCTGACCGGCGGCGGCGTCGGCTACGCCGTGCAGGCCCAGCGCCCGCCCACGCCGCTGCCGCCGTTGCAGGCGGCGCGCCCGTCCTACCCGGCCGAGGTCCTCGACCCGGCCGCCCTCGCCGCCGAGCAGCCCGCGCCGCTGGCCATCGAGGGCGACCTGACCAAGCTGCTGATCACCGCCCCCGAGGGCAGCACCCCCTGGGGCGACTACCCGGACAAGCCCGCCTGGGCCTCGATCGGCGAGATCGCCGAGCACAGCGGCAACGCGTCCTACACCTTCCGCGACCTCGCCTCGCGCGGCTTCCGGCGCGCCGCCGAGGTGGACTGGAAGAAGGACGACGTCCGCTACCGCGTCTCCCTGATCCAGTTCGCCCCGGACCGCGCCGACCAGGCCAAGTCCGTCAGCTGGCTGCCGTTCGCCGACGGCGCCACCGGCGGCTACAAGGTGGAGACCGCCCCCCGGCGCTGGGCCGAGAGCACCGACCAGTACTACTACGGCGAAGCCGTCGCCAAGCGCGGCTCGCTGCAGATGACGATCGAGGTGTTCGGCACCCAGCTGGTGAGCGCCGACGTCCTCAAGGACCTCGCCAAGCGGCAGTGGGAGCGCCTCGTATGAACGACGACACCGTGACCGAGCACCCGGCCGCGCCCGAGCCGACGCCCGAGACGGCCTCCGAGCCGACGCCCGCGGCCGAGACCGCCGCCGCGCCCGAGGCCGCTGTCCCGAACCCCGCCGCCCCGGTGCCCGGGTCCCGGCTGCTGCTGCGGGCGGGGGCCGCGACGGTCGCGGCCGCGCTGGTCGGCGTGGCCATCGGCATCGGCATCATCAAGACCCGGTACGACGACCCGGCCCCGGCCACCGCCGCGGCCCCGTCCGCCGCGCCCACCCCGACCGCGACCGCGACCCCGTACGGCGCCAAGTCCAACGGCAGCCACTTCGGCGCGCTGCGCGACCTGCTGGTGCCCGTCCCGGCCGGTTACGAACTCGGCCCCGACGACGGCGTCTACGGCAACGACACCGAGCTGAGCGGCGGGCAGCTGGCCGCCGAGCTGGACGCCGAACTCCAGCAGATCCCCAAGGAGAAGCGCGACAAGCTCCGCTCCTACTGGGAGGGCCTGCACGTCAAGGGCACCGGCGTGCGCACCTACCTGGCCTCCGGCGACGACCTGCTGATCGGCCTGAAGCTGCGCCAGTTCAACCAGCAGGAAGTGCAGCGGATCAACGAGTACACGGCGGTCTTCACCGGCGACACCGGCCTGTTCCGGATCGGCCCCACGATCCCGGGCCACCCCGAGGCGCACTGCTACCTGATGCCGGCGCCGCCGTCCGCGCCGATCGACTACCTGGAGTGCTCGGCCGCCGAGGGCGACCTCCTGGTCGTCATGAACGCCGAGGGCGTGGCACCGCTGCCCAAGGACAAGATCGTCGCCCTCTTCACCCTGCAGCTCGACCGCCTCGCCCGCCCGGGAGCGACCGCATGACCGACCACGTCACCCCGCCGCCGCCCGCCTCGGACCCGCTCCCGCCGGTCCCGGCCGCGGCCCCGGAGGCCCCGGCCGCTCCGCCGGTCCCGGCTCCGGCGGCACCGCCGGTGCCGCCGATGGCCGCCCCGCCGGTGCCGCCGATGGCCGCCCCGCCGGTGCCGCCGATGGCCGCCCCGCCGGTGCCGCCGATGGCCGCCCCGCCGGTGCCGCCGGTGGCCGAACCGGCCATCGGGGCGCTGGAGTTCACCGATCCCGCGCAGAGCGCCGAGGCGATCGCCGCGCAGGAGGCCCGCCGGGCCCGGCGCCGCAAGGCCGCGGTGCGCTGGAGCTGCGCCGCCCTGGTGTTCGCCCTCGCCGGCACCGGCAGCGCGCTGGCCGTCACCGCCCCCGAGCGCACCGACATCCCGGGCCTGGCCACCGCGAGCGACGGCCGCTACACCTTCCCGCCGCTGGCCCTGCCGCCGCTGCCCTCCGGCAAGGCCGCGCCGGACGGCAAGGGCAAGGCCCTCCACTACGCGGACCTGCGCCACCTGCTGCTGCCCGTCCCCAAGGAGGCCGGCGGCGCGCTGACCGCGCCGACCTTCCCGGCCCCGACCGCGAGCCCCGCCGCCTCCGGCTCCCCGACGGCGTCGCCGACCGCGTCCCCGACGGCCTCGCCGACGGCCGCAGCGAGTCCCGGCCCCGCCGCCGTGGCCGACTGGGTGCCCTGCGACGCGATCCTCGCCGAGCAGCAGGACCCGGCCAAGCTGCGCGAACTCCTCCTGACGAACGCCTGCCGCGCGGCCACCGTCCGGGAGTGGACCGCCTCCGACGGCACCCGCACCCAGATCCGGCTGCTGCGCTTCGGCTCCACCGGCGAGTCCTGGGGCACCTACAACTCGCTGCGCGCCAAGAGCGCCCCGAAGGCCGCCCCCGACACGAAGTCCACCTCCCACGAGGACTGGGACACCGTCAACGGCGTCGACCTGACCACCCTGGAGTCCACCGGGAACGGCCCCAAGGGCAACCCCACCGCCCGTGTCGCCTACCTCTCCGCCGCCGACATCCTGGCCGTCATCACGATGACCAACCCCGACGGCATCCCCACCGCCCCCTTCCGCCAGGTCGTCACCCTCCAGTCCGACCTCCTGGCCTGACCCCTCGGCGACGGCCGCG
>NZ_BNBY01000032.1:11425-76403 GCF_014656195.1 Kitasatospora xanthocidica
ACGCGCCGAACCGTCCTGCCCCCGTGGTGACTTGCGACGAATCCGGGACACCCCGAGGCCTTGTCGGCCGTCCCGTCGGGGCGGAGCCTGGCCTGGAGACAACGGTCTCCACAGGGGGCAGGCGATGAACCGCGGGCAAGGGGCTCTGTGCTGGGCGGCGCTGCTGGGGGTCGCGGTCGTGGCCGTCTGGGCGGCGCAGACCGGGAGTGGCGGGCCCCACAGCCACAGGGTGGTGCTGCCCGAGCCTGCCCCGGCGTCGGCCCAGTGGATCGTGGACACGGTGACCCCGGCGGACGCGAGGCCAAAGCAGTGCCCGGCGCCGACCCTGGCGACCCTGGCCGTGCTCGACTCCGACGGTCACGGCCGGGCGGAGGCCTTCTGGCTGGTCGACAGCGTGGACGTCTGCTGGGCGGTCATCAGCGCGAACGGCGCCCGGAGCGTCGGGTTCGGCTCCATCGACGGCCTGACCACCGACCGTCTCCTGCCCTTCGACTCGGGGGCGGGAGGGGACTGGTACACGGTCACCGCCTTCCACGGCCGGGTCGAGAACCTGACGGTCACCGGCGACACCGACCACGTCCTCGGCCCCGTCGGCACCCGCACCGTCGACCTCGGCAGCGGCGAGCTCGTCACCTTCGTCTCCTACGGCATCCGGATCCCCGAGGGGGACCAGGACCTCGCCCTGTTCCTGTGCCCCCCGGTCGGCGACTGCCGTGACACCAGCTTCCACCCGTTCGACTCCCATCGGCGCGGGGACCGGGGGTAGGAGAAGGAGCGGACCCGCCGGGCCGTCACCCCCGCTCTCCCCCGGCGGGGGAGCCCGCGCCCCCCTGCGGCGGGGCCGGCAGGTGCGGCAGGTGCGCGACGAGGTCGAGGTGGTGCAGCGTCCACTCGAGTACGTACGCGTCCAGGAAGTCGGCGGTGGTCAGGACCTGTCCGCAGCGGCGCGTCAGTCGGCCGCGACCGGGAGCAGGCCGCGCTCGGCGAACACCTTCTTGGCGACGAAGGTGGCGTTCAGTGCCCGGGGGAAGCCGCAGTAGCCGGCGGAGTGCAGCAGGGCCTCGACGATCTCCTCGGGGGTGAGGCCCACGTTCAGGGCGGCGTTGACGTGGACCTCCAGCTGCGGCTCGCACCCGCCGAGCGCGGTGAGCATGCCCAGG
Source organism: Kitasatospora xanthocidica (assembly GCF_014656195.1). Classification (GTDB taxonomy): domain Bacteria; phylum Actinomycetota; class Actinomycetes; order Streptomycetales; family Streptomycetaceae; genus Kitasatospora; species Kitasatospora xanthocidica. Next base: position 12,586 of record NZ_BNBY01000032.1, read on the forward strand.
GTGACCAACTGGCGGTCGCGGGGCACGAGTCGGGGGCGGCTGTAGATCTCCCCGAAGCCCCAGGCGACGATCTGGTGCCCGAGTTCGGGGCTGATGTCGTCCAGCGACTCCACGACCCGCCGCCCGACCTCCCCGTCGATGCGCTCCAGCACCTCCATCCCGCGCTCGAAGCGCTCCTGGCGGGCCTGTGCGTCGTTCGCGCTCGTGCTCATCGTGGTGCTCCTGTCTCCCGGCCGCCCGGGCGGCGGCCCACGTCCCGTACCGTTTCGTCCGGCCCGCCGGGGTCGGCGGGTCGGACTTACGGCAGAACCGTAGGACTTGGAGTGCACTCCAACTCAAGTCCGACACGGGGCGGTGCCGGAGCGGTGCCAGGGCGTCAGGCGCGGTGGTACTGGAGCGGGGTGGGGACCTCGCCGCCGAGTTCGGCGGCGGCGTGGCGGGCCCAGTACGGGTTGCGCAGCAGCTCGCGGCCGAGCAGGACGGCGTCGGCGCGGCCCTCGGTGAGGACGGCCTGGGCCTGGGCGGGGTCGGTGATCAGGCCGACGGCGGCCACCGGCAGGCCGGTCCCGGTGCGCACGGCCTCGGCGAAGGGCACCTGGAAGCCGGGCGCGGCCTCGATCCGGGCGTCGGGGACGAGGCCGCCGGTGGAGACGTCCAGCAGGTCCACGCCGTGGGCCTGCAGTTCCTTGGCGAGGCGGACGGTGTCCTGGGAGGTCCAGCCCGCGCGGCCGTCCTCGGGGTTCTCGGTGAGCCAGTCGGTGGCGGAGACGCGGAAGAAGACCGGCAGCTCCTCGGGCCACACCGAGCGCACCGCGTCGACGACCTCCAGCGCGAAGCGGATGCGGCCCTCGAAGGAGCCGCCGTAGCCGTCGGTGCGGCGGTTGGTGTGCGGGGAGAGGAACTGGTGGACGAGGTAGCCGTGGGCGCCGTGGATCTCGGCGACCTGGAAGCCGGCGTCGAGCGCGCGCCGGGCGGCGTCGGCGAACTGGCCGACGATCTCGGCGATCTGCTCCCCGGTCAGCTCGTGCGGCGCGGTGTGGGCGGGGGAGAAGGCCTCGGCGCCGGGGCCGACCGGCGCCCAGCCGTGCTCCTCGCCGGCGCCGAGGGGGCGGCCGCGGTCGACCCAGGTCCGCTCGGTGGAGGCCTTGCGCCCGGCGTGGGCGAGCTGGATCGCGGCGACGGTGCCCTGGGACTTCAGGAAGGCGGTGATCCGGCGGAAGGCCGCGGCCTGCTCGTCGTTCCAGATCCCGAGGTCGTACGGGCTGATGCGGCCCTCGGGGCTGACCGCGGTGGCCTCCGTGACGATCAGTCCGGTGCCGCCGGCGGCGCGCGCCGCGAGGTGGGTGAAGTGCCAGTCCGTCGGCACCCCGGCCGCGTCCCCGTCCGGCTGCGCGCTGTACTGGCACATCGCGGCCATCCAGATCCGGTTGGGGACGGTCAGCTCCCGCAGGGTGTACGGGGTGAAGAGGGTGGTGCTCATGGTCGGACTCCCGGTGGGTCGGCGGCGCCAGGACGCGTGGCGTGCATGCCCGCAACTGATTGCAGCTGCAACTTATGAACCTAAAGATAGTTGCGCGCGCAGGTATCTGCAAGGGTCTGCATCCGGCCCTGCCCCGGTCTCAGCCTGCCCCGCCCGCTCCCAGCAGCCCCCGGGCCCGGGCCGCCAGCCCGTCCGCCCCGCACCGGACGGCCAGCTCCAGCCCCCGGGTGAGCGCCGCCCCGCCGTCCGCCGTCCCCGGATCCACCGCCCCGCCGCCCAGCGCCTCACCCAGGTCCACCAGCGCGAGCGCGTGCTCGTACCGGGCCGGCGACCGCTCCAGCAGGCCGACCGCCTCCACCAGCAGCCCGACCGCCCGGGGCCGCCCGTGCACCGCCGCGCTCAGCCGCAGCGCGCTGCCGACCGCCGACTCCGTCCCCGACACCCGGGCCCGGCGCACCGCCTCCGCCGCCAGCTCCCGGGCCCGCTCCGGCTGCTCGGCGGCCACCGCCCGGGCCAGGTGGCCCAGCCACGGCGCCCACACCGTGTTGCGCCACCCCCGCGCGTCCAGCACCTCCCCGGCGGCGGCCAGCGCCGCGGCCGCCCCCGCCGCGTCGCCCCGCGCCAGCAGCAGCCGCCCGTACAGCGTCGGGGCGTCGGGCAGCACCATCACCGTCGGGTACGGCGGGCCGAACGCGTGCTCGCGCGTCAGCTCCAGGGCCTCCGCCAGCCGCCCGCGCGCGGCCAGGGTCTCCGCCAGCGCCCCGACCGCGTCCCAGTGCAGCGGGATGTCCCGGCCGATCCGCCCGGCGATCCGCAGCGCCCGGCGCAGGTAGTCCTCCGCCGCGGCGAGGTCGCCGCAGCGGAAGCGCAGCATGCCGGTCAGCAGATAGGCGAAGCCGAGGTGACCGCCGCTCCACCCGGCGACCTCGTAGGCCCGCACCGCCTCCCCGAACAGCTCCTCCGCCCGGTCGACCCGGTCGGCGTACAGGTAGCTGATGCCCAGGATCCCGGGCAGCTCGAAGCCCCAGGTGGTGTTGGTCCAGCCCAGGCTGCGGGGCAGCCGCCCGTCCGGCAGCGCGGACTCGCCCAGCGCGATCGCCTCCGCCCGGTCGACGCCGCGCAGCGTCAGGTCCCAGCAGCGCAGCACCGCCACCGCGTGCGCCAGGCCGTCGCGTTCGAACACCGTCCCGCCCGGGGTGCCTCCGCCCGCCTCGGTGTCGGCGTCGCTGAAGGCCAGCCCGACCGTCCCCAGCATCCGGTCGAACTCCGCCAGCCGCCGCGAACGCCCGGGCCCGTCCGCGTCCTCGAACTGGAACGCCCCGAACATGAAGTGCGCGACCTCCAGCCGCAGCCGCCCCGGCCCCGGCCCGGTCCGCGCCGCCTCCTCGGCGCACAGCGCCGCCGCCTCACCGACCCGGTTGCCGTGCGCGAGCGCCTGCGCCAGCCGGAACGTCGCGTCCACCCGCAGCTCGGGGCCCAGCCCGTACGGGTCGGCCAGCGCCAGCCGCAGCTGGTTGACCGTGGTCGCCGGGTCGGTGAGCAGCGCCGAACAGCCCAGCTCGTACAGCACCGTGGCCCGGTCCTCGTCCGCCGGCGGCTCGCTGATGGCCCGCCGCAGGCAGCGCTGCGCCGCCTCGGGCGCGCCGATGGCCAGGTGCTCGCGGGCCGCCCGGCGCAGCTTGTCGACGATCTCGCCGTCCCCGTCGGGCAGGATCTCCAGCAGGTGGCGGGAGGCCGCGAGCAGGCCGAGGCCGGCGTTCTCCAGCTCGACGGCGGCGACCCCGTGCATCCCGGTGCGGGCCGCGGGCGGCATCGACTGGTACACCGAGGTGGCGACCAGCGGGTGGACGAACTCCAGCCGGCCCGCCGAGGTGCCGGTCAGCACCCGGTGGTGGCGCAGTTCCCGCACCGACCGGGCGGCGGTCTCCGGGCCCTGGGCGCAGATGGCGGCGGCGAGGTCGGGGCGGATGTCGGTGTCCAGCACGGACGCCGCCCAGGCGAAGCGCAGCGCGGTGGGGCCGACCCGGTCCAGCCAGTGACGCAGCGTCATCCCCCGTGCGGTGGCGGCCAGTTCGCGCAGCTGCCCGGTGCTCTCCTCGACCGGGTCGAGCCGCTGGTCGGCGACCTCGCGCAGCAGGGCGGCGGTCTCGTACGGGTTCCCGCCGGTGACGGCCCACACGTGGCGGCAGAAGGCGTCCTCGGCCGCGGTGCCCAGGGCCGCGCGGACCAGCCGGGCGACCGAGGCGGGCTGCAGCGGGCGCAGTTCGTGCCGGCGGTCGGCCCGCTCGGCGAGGCCGCGCTGCAACGCCAGGGCGTCGTCGGGGAACTCGTCGCGGCAGGCGAGCACCAGCAGGGCCGGCAACTCCCGTACGCGCAGCGCGAAGCCCGCCAGCCAGCCGAGCGACTCCGGGTCCGCCCAGTGCAGGTCGTCGACGATCACCGCCACCGGGGAACGCAGCTGCACGAGGCGGGTGAGGACGAAGTCCAGCCCGTCGCGCACCCCTTGGGGATCGATCTGCCCGCCCGGCGGCAGCAGCCCGGCCGCCGGGCCGACGACGTCCTCCCACGGCCCGAAGACCCGGGCCCGCTCCTCGGCCGACAGGGCAGCCAGCACCGGACGCACCAACTGGCGTACCACGTGGAACGGTTCGTGGCACTGCCGCTGCCCGCCCCGGGCGAACAGCACCGTGCAGCCCGCCCGCCGCGCCGCCCGCCGCACCTCGGTCAGCACCGCGGTCTTGCCCAGCCCGGCCGCGCCCGTGTACAGCAGCAGCTCGCCGACCTCGGTGCCCACCGGCCCGGTGAGCGCCTCGATCGCCCGGCCCGCCGAACGGATCTCGGCCTCCCGCTCGTGCAGCGGCCCGCCGCCTCCCGAGCCGGCCCCGCCGTTCCCGTTGCCGTCCCCGGGCTTCGCCTCGGCCACCTGTGCCTCCAATTCACCGTGTCGGAACGGTCGTTGAGAGGACGACGGTACTGCGGCGGGCCCGTGCTCCGGTACGGGCTTGACAAAGCCGTCCGGTGCTTCCGGTGGACGGCTGCCCCTCGGGTACGGACGACCGGCCGCCACCTGCGGGAACCCCGTCCCATGAGGGAGCGGCCGGGGGAGGGCCAGGGAGCGGCCGGCCTTGGGTCCGTCGGCCCCCGGTCGGCCGAAAACCCGTTGGCCCCCGGCCGCCCGGCCCGCGATACTCGCCAGCCGGTACCAGCCGGTACCAGCCGGTACCAGCCGGTACCGGACGGGGTCACAAGGGGGAACACGCGGTTTGGACGTCTTCACGTGCGAGGGGTGCGGCGCCGCGCTCACCGCGCCGCTGTCCCGGGTCGCCTTCCCCCTCTACGCGGGCTTCTCCTACGGCAACGGCCACCCCATGCCCGTGCTCATGGAGGCGGGCACCTACGCCGTCGACGAGGACCCGGCCGCCTGGCAGGCCCACTCGATCGTGATCGCCCCCGGTGACGCCCACGGCACCGCCCTGGTCCAGCGCCGCGAGTACGGCGCCTGCTGCGGCATCGACGGCCGCAACGGCCCCAACGTCACCTGCGCGGGCTGCGGCCGCAAGGTGGCCACCCGGGTCGACGACTGCTCGCTCTGGCAGGCCACCTGGCTGGAGCCCGCCGCGGTGCGCCTCGTCGCCGTGGGCCCCGCCCGTCCGGTCGCCGACTGGGCCGAGCTCGCCGAGGACCGGTGCGGCACCCCGCTGCTGGACCTGACGGGGGCGTGGGACCCGCGCTGGGAGTCGGAGGTCACCGTGACGCTGGCCCACCTGGTCGCCGCCGCGGACGGCTCGCCCGTCACCGTCGACCGGCTCCTCGCCGACGCCTTCCGCCAGTTCCTCGCCGCCCTCCCGCAGACGCGCCCGGCCAAGCGCGCCGTCCTGGCCGGGCCCGGACTGCCCCTGCCCGAGCCCCTGCCGGACATCGCCGTGGTCCCGCGCCACCCGCAGACCGGCGAGCCCTGGCCCGTACCCCCCGGTGTGGCCGCCGCCCCGCTGGACCTCGGGTTCTGGCGCCAGCTCGCCTTCCACCGGGAGCACCCCGCCCGCCCCGCCATCGGCCGCCTGCCCCCGGGCGTCGAACGCGACGACCCGCTGCCGCCCCACCCCTGGCGCCCGGTGATGGTCTGCCACAGCCTCTTCTTCCACGCCCTGTCCCGCATCCCCGGCATCCGCCCGGCCTGGCAGGACCACGTCCGTACCAACGCCGCGGCCCTGCTCCACCCCTGACCCCCCGTCGGCCCCCCTTCCAGGAGCCGGCGGAAAACCCGTTGGCCCCGGCCGCCCCGCCCGCGATACTTCGTGTCGGTACCAGCCGCCGGGCCGGATCTGCAGGGGGGAGCACACGTTTGGACGTTTTCACGTGCGAGGGGTGCGGTGCCGAACTGACCGCCCCACTGTCGCGGGTGCCCTTCCCCGCCTACGCCGGTTCCTACTACGGCAACGGCCTGACGATGCCGGTCCTGATGGAGCCGGGCACGTACGCGGTCGACGAGGGTCCGGCCCGGGAGGCCCGGTCGATCGTGATCGCCCCAGGCGACGCCGTCGGCACCGACCTGATCCAGCGGGCCGAGCCCGGCGCCTGCTGCGGCATTTACGGCCGGTACGGCCCCAACGTCACCTGCGCGGGCTGCCGCCGCAAGGTGGCCACCCGGGTCGACGACTGCTCGCTCTGGCAGGCCACCTGGCTGGAGCCCGATGCCGTGCGCCTCCTGCCCGCCGGCCCCGCCCGCCCGGTCGCCGACTGGGCCGAGCTCACCGCGTGGTGGTGCGCCACCGAGCCGTGGGACCGGCAGGGGTGGTGGGAGCCGCGGTGGGAGTCGGAGGCAGCCGTGACGCTCGCCCATGTGGTCGCCGCCGCCGACGGCTCGCCCGTCACCGTCCCGGACGGCCCCCTCGCCGACACCTTCCGCGTCCTGCTGGACCAGGCGCTGCCGCCGGGGAGCCCGCCCAAGCGCCTGGCCCTGCTCGGGCCGGGCCTGCTCCTGCCCGACCCGCTCCCGGACATCGCCGTGGTGCCCCGTCACCCGCAGACCGGCGAGCCCTGGACCCCACCCCCCGGCGTGGCCGCCGCACCGCTGGACGTCGGCTACTGGACACACCTCGCCCGCTTCCGCGACCGCCTGCTCAGGCCCGTCACCGGCGGCCTGCCGCCAGGCGTCGAACGCGACGACCCCCTCCCGCTGCACCCCTGCTACGACCGGCACTTCGCATGGGGGACCTACCGCAAAGTCCTGGCCCGGCTGCGCCCCGCCCCGGGCGGCGAAGGGGCGTCGACCCACCGCCCGGAGGCGGCAGTCGGCGGCCCGTGAACGCGACGGCGCCGCCCGGGAGGTCCGGGCGGCGCCGTCGAGGCGTTATGCGGTGGCCGTCAGCGCACCGGCTGGGGGAGGCGCTGGGCGGGGACGGCGGGGGTGTGGGTCCGGGCGGAGGCGGCCGGGGCGGCGCCCAGGGCGGTGCCGCGGGTCTCCTCCGCCCACAGCACGCACACCAGCAGGCCCAGGGCCGTGGTGCCGGCGGCGATCAGCATGGTCGGGCCGGTGCCGAGCCCGGTCAGCGACAGCGGCAGCAGGTAGGTGCCGACGGCCGCGCCGATCCGGCTGACCGAGGTGGCCACGCCCACGGCGGTGGCCCGGATCTCGGTGGGGAACAGCTCGTTGGGGTAGGTCCAGTCGAGGACGTTGGGCCCGCCGCACAGGAAGGCGTACGCGCACAGCGCCAGCAGGGCGACCGCGGCGGGGGCGGTGGGCCACACGCCGAGCAGGGCCAGCGGCACGGTCATCAGGGCGAAGGACCAGATGATGACGGGGCGCCGGCCGCGGCTGTCGATCAGGCGCAGCGCCGGGTAGCAGCCGAGCAGGAAGACGAGGCTGATCAGGCCGGTGCCGAGGGTCTCCATCACGGTGCCGCCCGGCATGCCGAAGGAGGAGAGGATCTGCGGGCCGAAGGTGAGCATCGCGAACAGCGGGCCGACCTGGCAGAGGAAGAACAGGCCGCAGAACAGGGTGCGGCGCCGGTAGGGCTGGGTCATCAGCAGGCGCAGTCCGGCGGGGCGGCCGCGTTCGGCCGGGTCGGGCATCAGCTCGCGGCCGTCGACCCGTACCCCGAGGTGCTTCTCGACCACGCGCACCGCGTCGCCGACCCGCCCGTTGGCGGCGAGCCAGCGCGGCGACTCCGGCGAGCCGCGGCGGATCACCAGGAAGACCACGCACAGCACCGTGGAGCTCGCCAGCATCCACCGCCAGCTGCCCGGCCCGGCCAGTTCCAGGAACAGGTAGCCCACCACGTAGGCGAGCACGGAGCCGGCGTACCAGGCCACGATCTGCTGGCCGAGCAGGCGGCCGCGCTGCTTGGCGGGCAGCCACTCGGCGAGCAGGGAGGTGGCGATGGGGTAGTCGGCGGCCACGGCCATGCCGAGCACGAAGCGCAGCAGGGTGATCGCCCACACCGCGTCGACCCAGAAGGAGAGCACCGAGCAGGCGACCATCACCAGCAGGTCGGCGGTGTACATCACCTCCCGGCCGATCCTGTCGGTCAGCACGCCGAAGAGCGCGCCGCCGACGAACATGCCGACCAGGGCGGCGGCGCCGATCAGGCTGACCTCGGCGGTGGACAGCCCGAGGTCGGGACGCATCCCGATCAGGGCGACGCCGACGATGCTGAGGATGTAGCCGTCCAGCAGCGGCCCGCCCGAGCAGGCGAGGGCCAGCCTGCGGTGGAAGGCGGTATACGGGGCGTTGTCGATCGTTTGGGACATGTGCTTGGGGTCCTCCGGAGCGTACGGCGGCGGGCGGGGCCCGCCCCCGTGCGCCGGGTAGACGGCGGGGGTACGACGCCGCCCACCTCGGGCGGCGCCACCGCCCGATCACACCGGGCGACCGTCCACGGTTGCCCGGGTCCGCCACCGTCACCACCGGGCCGAAGGTCGACCGGATTCATGACCTTGGTCCCGAAGCGGACGGGCCCTTGGCCTGTGCCGATCAACGGCTCGTCCAGTCCTGCCGGGGCCCGTCGCCGTCCGGGCGCCCGATCGCGCGGGGGGCGTGACCCTGGTCACTTCGGGGGCCTCAACCGGCCTTTATGTGTGGCCCGTGCCACATCGTCAGCCGTTCGCCGTCAGATCCGACCCTCGTCGGGCCGACCCGGGCCGGGCCGCGCGCAGCCGGGCGAGGGAGACGTCCAGGGCGGCCTCCAGGTGCGCGATCGAGCCGGTGGTCATCAGGATCAGCACCCCGCCCTGGACCCCGGCCAGCAGCGCCGCGGCCTCCTGCTCGGCGTCCAGGGCGGGGGAGACCTCGCCGGCGTCCTGGAGGTGGCGGATGCCGGCGGCGAGCTGGTCCTGCCAGCGGGCCAGCAGTTCGCCGGCCACCGTCCGGGCCGCGCCGGTGGCCGAGCCCAGCTCGGACAGGGCCACGTGCAGCGGGCAGTCCGAGCCCTGCGCGCGGTAGCGGGCGACGACCTTACCGCGCCACCGCTGCCAGGCGTCCCAGGAGGTGAGGGAGCCGAGTTCGGGCTGCTGCTCGTCGAGGACCCGGTCCGCCTCGTGGCGGGCCACGGCCAGCAGCAGTTCGTCCTTGCCACCGGGGAAGTAGTGGAACAGCTGGCTCTTGCTGGTCGCGGTGCGGGCCATGACGTCCTCCAGGCGCAGCCCGAACACGCCCTCCTCGTGGATCTGCCCGGCGGCGCCCTCGACGATGCGCCGCCTGGTCGCGGCGCCCTTGCGGGTCAGCGGCACGTGCCCTCCCGGTGCTGGTGGTCGGGTCCGATCCTCGCGCACCGCGCCCCGTCCGGTCACGGGAGGAGGAGCAGCTTGCCGGTGGTACGGCGGGACTCCAGGTCGGCGTGCGCCCGGGCCGCCTCGGCGAGCGGGTAGCGGCCGGTGATCAGGGGGGTCAGCCGCCCGTCCCGGACCAGGCCGAACACCTCGCCGGCGCGCCGCACCAGCGCCTCGCGGGTGGCGACGTGGTGGTGCACCACCGGGTAGGTGAGCAGGATGCTGTTGGGCAGGTCGGTGGGCCGCAGGGTCGGCACGCCCATGAACGGCCCGTAGTAGGCGTGGACCCCGTGCGGGCGCAGGGCCAGCTGCGAGGAGGCGAAGGTGTCGGCGCCGCCGCCGTCGTAGACGACGTCGGCCCCGCGGCCGCCGGTCAACTCCCGTACCGGTTCCTCGAAACCGGCGCCGGAGTGCACCAGTACGTGGTCGGCACCGGCCCGGCGGGCGGCGTCGGCCTTCTCCGGGCGGGAGACCAGGCCGATCACGTTCCCGCCGCGGGCCTTGACCAGCTGGGTGAGCAGCAGCCCCACCCCGCCCGCCGCCGCGTGCACCACGGCCGTGTCGCCCGGGCCGACCGGGTAGGTCTCGGTGCTCAGGTGATTCGCCGTCAGGCCCTGCATCAGCAGGCCGCCCGCGACATCGTCCGGCACGTCGTCGTCCACCTTGACCAGCGAGGCGGCCGGGACGGCGAGCAACTCGGCGTAGCTGCCCTGGTGGTAGAACCAGGCGACCCGGTCGCCGACCGCCAGGTCCCACACCCCCGGCCCCAGGGCGGTGACGTACCCCATCCCCTCGGCGCCCAGGACCGTCGGCGCCGCCCAGCCGCCCGTGCCCTGCGAACGGGCGCCGACGTCCATGTAGTTCACCCCGGCGGCGCCCAGGCGCACCAGCGCCTCGCCGGGGCCGGGCACCGGGTCCGGCAGCTCGGTCCACCGCATGACCTCGGGGCCGCCGTGCTCCTCGATCCGGATCGCGTACATGGGGTGACCGCCTTCCTGTGCGGGCTCGTTCGGGAGGGAACGGACAGCACGGTAGGCAGCCGAAATTGGACCCACAAGTCCAGAAAGCCGGTGCGGCGGCGGAGGCGAGAACGCTGACGGGTCGTGCGATCGTTGGTGCCGTGGGTGAACTCGTGGAGCGGGTGGACGATCAGGACCGGGTGCTGGGGGTGGTGGACCGGGGCGAGGCCATCCGTCGGGGCTGGCTGCACCGGGTGGCGACGACGGTCTGCCGCGACCGGCAGGGGCGGGTGCTGGTCCACCGGCGGCCCGAGAACCTGTCCCGGTTCCCCGGCCACCACGAGGTGATGTTCGGCGGGGCCGTGGGCGTGGGCGAGTCCTATGAGCAGGCGGCGGCCCGGGAGTTGACCGAGGAGCTGGGCGTCCGGGTGCCGGTGCGCTTCCTGTTCACGTTCCTGTGCCGGGGTGTGATCGCCCCGTACTGGCTCGGCGTGCACGAGGCCGTGATCACGGGCGAGGTGACGCCCGACCCGGGGGAGGTCGCCTGGCACGGCTGGCTGACGGAGGCGGAGCTGCGGGAGGCCGTGCGGCGGTGGCGCTTCGTCCCGGACGGGCAGGAGGCGTTCGGCCGCTACCTCGCCCACCCGCGGTGACTCGCGCTGACCGCACGGGTTCCGCCGGGCCCGGATCAATTCGGTCGAGACGGGGCCGGCGGCCCCAGTAGCCTCGCCCTGTGACGGAACAGACGGAACAGACGGAACAGACGGAACATGAGCGGTACGCCCTGTACCGGGAAGACGCGAAGCTGCTGGCGCAGATCGGGGATCACGTCCACGCCCAGGTCGGCCGTGTCACGGTGCGACTGCCCAGGGCGGTGGCCCAGGCCGCGATGGACGCCTGGGAGCGGGACGACTCGGACGGCGAACTCGGCGAGGAGACCCGCGAGCAGTACGAGGCGCGGGACCAGGCCGGAAACCTGGCGCTGATCGGCCTGGCGATCTCGGATGACGGCCGCTGGGAGGGCGACGAGGTCGTCGTCGACCTGCATGTCGCCTCCGCGGGGGCGGCCTGGCTCAGTTACGCCGAAGCCGCGGGGACGGCCTACCGGGTGCAGGAGTAGCCGGCGATCGTTGCCGCTTGACCTCAAGTCAGCTTGAGGTACAAGACTGAGCGGCATGCCGAACGACACCGCACCCCTGCACCACCCCGCCCCTTCGAACACTGACCACACCCTGGCCCTCCCGCTGTCCGACACCGTGCTCGACCAGATCGCCGCACACCTGGCCGCCGGGGCGACGGTGATCGGCCTCGGGGAGTCCACGCGCTTCTCCCGGGAGACCTTCGGGGTACGGGACCAGCTGTTCCGCCGACTGGTCCGCGACCACGGCTTCCGCGCGCTGGCCGTCCAGGACAGCGCGGGCGCCGCCGCGGCCCTCGACGCGTACGTGGGCGGTGACGGGGGCTCCGCCGCGTCCGCGCTGGACGGCGCCTGGCGGCCGTGGCGCACCGAGGAGATGGCCGGCGCCCTGGAGTGGATCCGGGCGTTCAACCGCGACCACGCGGACGACCCCGTCCGGATCTTCGGCGTGAAGCCGGCCCAGGCCGCGCCCGACGACTACGACGCCGTCCTGGCCCACGTCCGCGCGTCGGCACCGGAGCGGCTCGCGCAGCTGGCGGCCCACCTGGACCCCATCCGCACCGCCCACCAGATCGACGAGCACGTGCAGCGGGCGCGGGGAGTCCACCCGGGACGGCCGTTCGCCGAACACGCCCGCGACGCACTCGCGTTGGTCGAGTCCCTGGCGGGTCCCGGCGCCGAGGACGTGGTCGCGAGGATGCGCCTGATCGTCGACTTCCACGAGCACAGCGTCGCCGGGCGCGGCAGCTTCGCGGGCGACGCCGAGGTGGGCGCCGACATCGTCGGAGACTTCCAGCACACGACCGGCCTGCGCACCGTGTACTGGGACGGCATCGCCCACACCTCGGCGACCGAGACGGTGCTGGGCCTGGCCCCCGAACGCGGCCCGCAGACCACCGCCGGCACCCTGCTGCGCAAGCGCTACGGCACGCAGTACGTCTCCGCCGCGATCGGCTTCCACCACGGCGACCTCGGCGTCGCCGTCCTCCCGGCCCCGGGCGCGGACCTGGTCGACGCCAGGCTCGGCGAAGCCGGCCTGCCCGCCCACTGGCTGGACCTGCGCCACGACGACGTCCGCGGGCAGTGGGACGGCCCGGCGAAGGCCCGCGTCATCAGCGGCGTCTACACCCCGGACCGCGACGCCGCCGAACACCTGGCCGTCGCCTCCCTGGCTGACGCCTTCGACGTCCTCATCCACATCCGCGAGGTCACCCCGGTGCACCGGCTGCCATGAGCCCGGCGGGGGCACCCATCACCGCGGGCCCGGACCGTTCGCGGTCCGGGCCCGATGTCCCACGCCCGTCGTCTGCCGGCAGTCCATGTGCCATGGGGCGTCACCCACGGCCGGAACGCCGTGGCGTGCCGTCAGTGACGTTCGGCGATGTTCGGCGGCGACCCCCTCGGGCGCCGCCGCCGTTCTGCGCTGGATCCGATGACGATCTCCGGCCGGCGACCAGGTTCGCGGATCAATTCGGTCGAGACGGGTCCGGCGCTCCCAGTAGCCTCGCCCCGTGACGGAACATGAGCGGTACGCCCTGTACCGGGAAGAAGCGAAGGTACTGGCGGAGATCGGGGACCACGTCCACGCCCAGGTCGGGAAGGTCACGGTGCGGCTGCCCCGGGCGGTGGCCCAGGCCGCGGTGGACGCCTGGGAGCGGGACGACTCGGACGGCGAGCTCGGCGAGGAGACCCGTGAGCAGTACGAGGTGCGGGACCACGCCGGCAACCTGGCGCTGATCGGCCTCGCGATCTCGGACGGCGGCCGCTGGGAGGGCGAGGAGGTCGTCGTCGACCTGCACGTCCACTCCGCGGGGGCGGCCTGGCTCGCGTACGCCGAAGCCGCGGGGCCGGACTACCGGGTGCCGGAGCAGTCATGACGCACGCGATCACACCGGACGGCGTCCGCATCGCCTACCAGTTCCACCACGGCCAGGGGGCGCCGCTGGTCCTGCTGGCCGGCCAGGCCAACAACCACCACTGGTGGGACGCGGTCCGCGCCGACTTCCACCCCGCCCGCAGCACCCTCACGCTCGACTACCGCGGCACCGGCGACAGCGACAAGCCCGACACCCCCACAGCACCGAACTCTTCGCCGAGGACGTCATCGCCGTCCTCGACGACCTCGGCATCGACCGGGCCGACGTCTACGGCACGTCCATGGGCGGACGGGTCGCCCAGCACCTCGCGGCCCGCCACCCGCACCGGGTCGGCGCCCTGGTCCTCGGCTGCACCTCACCCGGTGGCCCGCACGGTGTCGAACGCGGCAACGACGTCCGCCGGGCCCTGGCGCAATCCCAGCCCGGCGCCGCCCGGCAGGCCCTGCTGGACCTGATGTACACCCCGGGATGGCTCGACGCCCACCCTGGCCCGCACCACACCCTCGGCGACCCCGACATGCCCGCCCACGCCCGGCGCCACCACCTCGTGGCCAGCAACCGGCACGACGCCTGGGACCTCCTGCCGCAGATCGGCGCGCCCACCCTGGTCGTCCACGGAGGCGACGACCTGCTCAACCCCGCCGCCAACGCGCCCCTGCTCGCCGACCGCATCCCCGGCGCCCGGCTGCACCTGATCCCCGGAGCCCGGCACGCGTACTTCGAGGAGTTCCGCGCCCAGGCCGGGCCCCTCGTCCTGGACTTCCTGACGACGGCCCCGAGCAGGCTGTAGGTGCTCTTGCTGGTCCCGGTCAGCCGACCGGGACCGGGACCCCGCGCACGAGGAGGGGGAGGCCGGCGCCGTGCTCCCAGGCATCCCAGGCGTCCTCGACGCGGCGGTACTGGTGGTCCGTCATGACCGTGCGCAGCTTGGCCTGCGGCGCCCAGTGCAGGGCGCGAACCTTCCGGCCTGACCGTGTTCGGTGATTCGTCACCGGGCCGTCAGCGCACCGGCGGCGTGACGCATGTCGGCGAGAGCGGAGGCCAGCCGGGTGGAGCCGACGGTGGCCGCGAGCGCGGCCGCCTGGGCGGCGTGGTGGTCGGCTTCGGCGCGGTCGCCCTGCCGGTAGAGCACAGTTGCCAGGCGCGTGGTGGCCATCGCCCGCACCCGGGCCTGGGAGGTGTCGGCCTCGGCGGCCCGGCGCAGGTCGGCGACGACCTGGGGGTTGTCGCGGCCGGTGGCGGCGGAGAGCAGGTAGAGGGCGAAGCCGGTGTCGCTGCCGAGCTTGGCGACGGTGATGGTGGTCGTCCATGGTGGACCCGAGGCGAGATCGGTGACGCGCTCGTAGGTGCGTTCGGCGGCCAGCAGGTGCCGGGCCGCCTGCCGCTCGTCCCCACCCAGAGCGTGGGCCTGGGCGCGGACGGCGGCGAGCATCGCCCGGGCCGCGGCGGGCAGGCGCCCGCCCACCTGCCCGGCCAGGAGCAGGGCTTGGTCGGCGCGGCGCAGGTGGATCTCCTGGCGTGCGGCGTTGGTGGCCAGGTGGCACAGCAGGCCGGTGTCGCCGTGCTCGCGACCGGTGATCAGCCCGAGCCGGAACAGTGGGCGGGCTTCGTCGTACAGACCGGCGTCGAAGCTCGACCAGCCGGTCAGGTTGGCGAGGCGGGTGATCGCGCCGAGCAGCGCGGTGCGTACGGCAGGGGTGGTCGACGCCGAGGTGAGGTCGATGGCGGCGCGCAGCTCACGCAGCGCGAGGTCGCGCACGGCCCGCCCACCGGATCGGCGATCCCAGCGCTCCAGCACACCGATGCGCTCGGCGATCGTGGTGACGTCTGCCCTGCGCAGGCGGGAGAGCGGTCGGGCCGGCGGCAACAGGCCGGCCAGCGCGGCGGCGAGGACGTCTCGGCGGTTCGAGGGACTCACCTCATCGGGGTGATCGTGGTGGTGGACCTGCTTGGGAACCAGACCCAGCTCGGCTGCCGTTCCCGCCTTCAGGACCAGGCAGAGGGCCTGCCGGTAGTGCCCGTGCGGCCAAGTGATGAGGCCACGTTCTATGCGGGAGACATAGCCGGCGTCAAACGACGATTCCCGCCCGGCCACCGTCTCGACCAGCCCCCGAACCTGTTCGGCGACCTGGCCCTGCGTCAGGCCCAGCGCAAGCCGCGCGTGCCTGAACAGCGCGTTCGCCATGAAACCCCACCCCCAACTCTCGGTGCAGGGAGAGAATCCAGCGTATCGAGCGGTCTGCGAACTGCCCACCGATCTGCCCTGTCCCCATCACCCGATCAGGTGGTCTCCTGGATGCGCCCCGCCTGCCGACGGGCACCGGCTCCGGCGCAGAAACTACCGGCCCGGCCAGGGCCGTACAGTCTGGCCATGACCGACACCACCGCGCCGTGGCGCGAGATCGAACGCGCCACCGTCTTCAGCAAGTTCGGCCGGTCCGTCGACCGGGTCGACTTCGAGTTGCCCGACGGACGGAAGGAGGAGTTCTACCTCAAGCGTGAGCGTCCGGCCGGCGCGGTGCTCGCGCTCACCCCCGACCGACGCGTCATCCTCGCCCGCCAGTACCGGCCGGGCCCCGACCGCGTGCTGTACGAACTGCCGGGCGGCTTCCTCGAACCCGGCGAAGAGGCGGCGGACGCCATCGCCCGGGAACTGCTGGAAGAGACCGGCTACCAGGGCCGGATCCACCCCGCCGGACCGTACTGGCACGACGCCTACTCCAACGCCCTGCGCTTCGCATTCCTCGCCACCGACTGCGTCGAGGTCGCCGAACCGCAGCCGGAACGCACCGAGTTCATCGATGTCGTCACCCTCACCCTGGACGAGTTCCGCACCCGCGTGCTCCGCCGGGGCGAGCTGACCGACACCGCCGCGGCCTACCGCGCCCTGGACATGCTGAACCTCCTGTAGCCCGGGAGACGGCGGGCGGGCCGGGCCCGACACCCCACGCTCACCCACCCGGGAGGACGCCATGGCCGAACGGAGCACCACCGACACCCGCCCCGCCGACTGGTACACCAGCACCCTCGTCTCCCTGCCCGCCCGGGCCGTCGCCCTGGTCCTGGCCGGTGGCAAGGGCAGCCGCCTGCGCGCCTGCGACGACCCCGAGCTGCACCGCACCCCGAAGGTCCTGGTGCCGATCGACACCCCCACCGGCCGCACTCCCATGCTCGGCCACGCCCTCACCCAGCTCACCGCCGTGGGCTTCCGCCACATCGCGGTGCTCACCAGTACCGACCCCGCCAGCGGAGCCCAGGACGTCGAGACCTACGCCCTCACCCACTCGGCCCGGCAGGCGGAGCTGACCATCCACCGCGAGGACCACCCGCTCGGCACCGCCGGAGCCGCCTACGCCGCGCTGGCCCACCTGCCCGACACCTCGATTGCTGTGGTCCTGCCCGCCGACACGCTCTTTCCCACCGCCCTGCTGCCCGCCGCCGTCGCCACGCACCGCTCCCGCCAGGCGGTGGTGACCTGGACCGTCACCACCGCGCCCGGCCGCTGCGCGCAGAACGCGGGCCGGCTCTTCCTCGACCCCGGCTGCCGGTTCGTCGTCCACGCGCTGGAGGGTGTGGACGTCACGCTGCCCACCGGCAGCCGACAGGGCTTGCGACAGGCCACCAGTACCGGTGCCGTCATCCTCACCCCCGGCCCGTTCCGGGCTCTGTTCGAGGAATACGTCCAGCGCCAGACTCAGCCGGACGAGGCGGACCTGTACCGGCAGTTCATGCCCTGGGTCATCAGCCAGGGGCACCCCGTCAGCGCCCACGACATCCGCACCGCAGCCCCCGACCTCGGTACCCCCGACCGGCTGGCCGCGTTCGGCCGCACCGTCTGAAGGAGACCGGCCACTGTGTCCATCACCTGCCGGCCCGCGCTGACCGAACAGCAGGCCCGCCACTTCCGCGACCTCGGCTACCTGCGGCTGCCCGACCCCGGCCTGCCTCGCGGTCTCCTGGCCGCTGTCGCCGAGGTCATCCGTACCCGTGCTGCCCGCCTGCCCGCCGGGCAGACCAAGGTCTACCGGCTCTACCAGCACGACCGGGCCCTGCTGCACCGCCTCGTCGCCCACCCCGCCCTCACCGCACCGCTGACCGCGCTGCTCGGCCCGAACGTGGTCTACGTCCTCAACCGCCACAACCAGGGCTCGCTGAACGCCCCCGGTGCCCAGGAGGTCCGACTGCACCGCGACATCCTCCAACCCACCCGCGGTCTACTCACCGCCGTCGTGTACTTCGAGGACGCCGGCGTGGAGACCGGCTGCACCTGGATCGTCCCCGGCTCCCACCGCGCCCCCTATGTCGGCGTCCCACAGCCCGGTGGCGGCGGCACCTGGATGGACGAGCACCCCGAACTGGCCGACCTCGTCGACCAGGCCCTCCCCGTTCCCGTCCCCGTCGGCGGGGTGCTGCTCTTCGACGCCTGCGTCTTCCACACCGTCGGCCCGAACACCGGCGTGAGAACCCGCACCGGCGCGGTCCTCGGCTACCGCAGCGCGGACGAACTCGACGCCAACCCCGACCCGACCCGACAGATCGTCGTCGCCGGGACCCAGCTCTACCGGGGCAACGACGGGCCGGGCAGCGGCGAGTTCGGCGGAGTCTGAGCCGGAGCCCGACCTGAAGGCCCGGACCGTTCGCGGTCCGGGCTCGCGGGCGTCGTCGCCGGTTGAGGTCCCGGTCAGCCGACCGGGACCGGGACGCCCCGGACGAGGAGGGGGACGCCGGCGCCGTGCTCCCACGCGTCCCAGGCGTCCTCGACGCGGCGGTACTGGTGGTCCGTCATGACCCGGCGCAGCTTGGCCTGCGGAGCCCAGTGCAGGGCGCGGACGTCCTGCGGCGGTTGGTGGGGGCGGACGGCCCCGGCCTGACGGGAGGTGACCACCCCGCCCGCGTACACGAAGTCGAGGCCCTCGGGGAGTTCGGCGGCGGGGGAGTAGTCGACCGTGAGGATGGTGCGCAGCGGGAGGACGAGCCCGGTCTGCGTTTCGAGGTGACGGCGGGCGGCGAGGTGGGGGAGCTCGTTCTGCTCGGCGCTGCCGCCGGGCAGCGTCAGCCCGTCCTGGTGGACGGAGTCGACCAGGAGGACGAAGAAGTCGCCCGACCCTCCGGGGTCCTCGCGCAGGACGAGGACCTGCTGGCCCGACCGCCGGCCGGGGGGCTTGCTGCTGAAGAGGGCCTTGCTCAACTCTGCTCCAGATGTGAGGAATTGCTGTCGGAGGGCAAAGGCCACCCGTCGAACGGCCGGCGACGCGACGTCCCGCAGGTCCCCGGCGCGAACTCCCGGGGCTCCAGCGGCCGGATCGAGGAGAGCGCGACCCGCCGCAGGGGGCCGCTCGCCCCCAGCGGCCGGAGAACCGCCTTGCCGAACTCGACGTCGATGAAGACGCTCTCGTGGCGGCTGAAGTCCCGTACCACCTCGTGGAGTTGGAAGAAGGAGGGGTCCTGCGCGTCGGGCATGGGGGCTCCACAGGTAGCACTGTGCTTCCGGTGAATTACCGGGTGTAGCCATGGTGGCGTGGTTGCCCCTACTATCGGAAGGCGTTCCCACTTGACAGTTTCCCGTTGTGGTATTCGCTTGGCGTCGGAGGCCTGACGATGCGTGAGTCTCAGCTGGATCCATCGGCTTCGCCCCTCAAGGCGTTTGGGGCCCAACTGCGCAGGTTGCGCAAGGCGGCGGGCCTGACGCAGACCCAACTCGGCAAGCGGACGGTGCTGAGTGATAGTCAGATTTCGAACCTCGAAAGAGGGACGCGCAATCCCACACTCGACTGGGTCCGTGTCGCTGACGGGGCCCTGGATGCCAGTGGATCGCTGGAACTGACGTACTGGAGTCTCAGCGGCTCGTCCTTGCTGGAAGGGTTTCCCGAGTATGCGCAGCAAGAGGCACGAGCTCAGGGGATCTCCCACTTCGAGCTGGGCATCGTGCCTGGCCTGATGCAGACGATGGAGTACGCCGCCGCCTTTGCACACGCGGCCGTACGACGCGGCAGCATCACCGAGGAGCAGGCGGCGGATCGACTCGACTTCCTGGCCACACGCCAGAAGCTTCTTGGCCAGAAGTCGGCGCCGCGCCTGCACTTCGTCCTGGACGAGGGGGCCCTCCTGCGAAAGGTGGGAGGGCCCAAGGTCATGGCGCGGCAGTTGGCGCATCTTGAAGACCTTGCGAGCCGTCCGAACATCACCATCCAGGTGGCGCCGTTCTCGCTGGCAGAGGAACTGCCGTTCACCATGGTTGTCACGCTGTTGACCATGACGGATCGAACACTCCTGGCATACTCGGAGTGCCAGTTGCGTGGCTTCCTCGCGCGAGACGCCGAGACTGCTCAGGCTTGGGAGCGGGACTTCCGTCAGCTCCAGGTGGAAGCGCTGTCGAAGGCCGCGTCACTGGAGAAGATCCGCAAGCAAGGCGTGAGAGGAACGTCATGATTCCCCGTGTAGACCTGGCCGACGCCCAGTGGTTCAAGTCCTCCTACAGCAACAACGGCGGTACTTGCGTCGAGGTCACCGCCGACTTCGCCGGCCTGGCCCCCGTCCGTGACTCGAAGGACCCTCAGGGGCCTGCCCTCGTCTTCCCGATCGAAGAGTGGGCGTCGTTTGTCGCTGCTGTCCGTGGCGGCGAGTTCGGCGAGGTCTGAGAGGAGCGTCATGGCGGATCGTGTGGACCTGGCCAGCGCTGCATGGTTCAGGAGTAGCTACAGCAACAACGGTGGTGACTGCATCGAGGTAACCGCAGACTTCCCCGGTCTGGCGCCGGTCCGTGACTCCAAGGACCCCCAGGGCCCGGCTCTCCTCTTCCCCTCTGCAGCCTGGGAGTCGTTCGTCGCGGCTGTCCGCGGTGGCGAGTTCGGCGACATCTGAACCCAGACATGCCGCAGGCCCGGACCGCCCCCACAAGCGGTCCGGGCCTGCGGCTGGTGCGGGGGCCTATGAGCCGGCGGTGGCGGCTTCCAGGGTGGTGGCCATCACCGGGCCGGTGAAGGTGTTCGTCGTCGGCGTGCCCACAGCGTGTGCGACACGTGCTCGGTGTCCCACTTCTGCAGCCGGATATGCCGTGATGGGGGGTCTTGACGGTGGTCGCTCAGTCGTGGAACGTCTGGCAAATCCGCGCAATCAGCTTGCGAGAGGGAGTCGGCATGGCACTACGGTTGATCGGGATAGACCCCAACACGGGGGACGACGAGTGCCCGACCGTCTGGTACGACGACGAAGCTGACGAGATCGTCGTGCAGGGCTGGAAGGCCGCCGAGAACCTGCGCGCCAAGTGCCTGGAGACCGGCAGCATCCCCAGCACGGAGGATGTGGTCCGGCTGCCGGCGCGGATGGTGCCGATCTTGAGGAAGGCGTGCGATGCCGCAGAAGGTGCCGACGTTCGCTGAGCAGCTGGCCGCCGCCCGATCCAGCGCAGTCCATTTGGAGATGCGCGACTCCTACAGCGTGGCCAAGGAGATCGGGGCATTCGCGGCGTGGCGGGACGGCTTCCGCCACGACCCTGACGACCGGGCGTCCTGGTGGCGGCCGTGGCTGACACTGATCGAGGAGACCGTCACCCGGGGCGTCGAGATCAGGCGCGTCCGGATCGTGTCCGAGCCGGTGTCGGAGTACATCCGGTTCGAGCACTCCGGCACCTTCACCAACATCGCCGCGGGCGAGCGGATCCGGTGGCTGCCCCGGAGGCAGGCGTCGGACATCGCCTTGCCGGGTAACGACTTCTGGTTGTTCGACGGCGAGTTGGTGCGGTTCAACCACTTCACAGGTGACGGGGAGTCCGCCGGGCCGTCCTTCAGCGACGACCCCGCAGTCGCCGGCCTGTGCGCCACCGCGTTCGAGACGGCCTGGGAGCGGGCCGTGCCGCACGAGAAGTACGCCGTCTGATTACGTAGGCACTGGCCAACAGCATCGATGTCGATCTCCCCGTCCTCCGGCGCCCAGGCTGCCCGTCTGGCCCTCGCCGCGCGCCTCGGCGAGCTGATGCGCGACGCCGGCCTGAAGGGCGGGGAACTGTCGGCCCGCTGCGGCTGGCATCCGGCCAAGACCTCCCGAATCCTCAACGCCAAGGTCGCCCCGTCGGACTCCGACGTCCGAGCCTGGTGTCGAGCCTGTGGAGCCGACGACCAGGCGGCCGACCTGGTCGCCTCGAACAGGGCCGCGGACTCCCTGTACGTCGAGTGGCGGCGGATCACTCGCACAGGCCTGCGCCGGGCACAGGAAGCCCGGGTACCGCTCTACACCCGAACCCGCCACTTCCGCGCCTACTCTTCCCGCGTAGTCCCCGGTGCCCTGCAGACCAGGGAGTACGCCGGTGCCCTGCTGCGCATTGTGGCCGACGTCCGCCAGACCCCGGACGATGTGGAAGCCGCCGTCGAGGCCCGGCTCGCCCGTTCCGGCGTCGTCTTCGGAGGAGGGCGCCGGTTCGTCGCGGTCATCGAGGAGTCCGTCCTGCGGTACCGGATCGGCGACGACGAGGTGATGGCCGGGCAGCTCGGCCATCTGCTCGGGGTCATGTCGATGCCGTCGGTGTCGCTGGGCGTCATCCCGTTCACGGCTGCCCGCACCATGTGGCCGACCGAGACCTTCAACCTCTTCGACGACCGGCAGGCCGGGGTGGAGCTGTTGTCGGCCCAGGTCACCGTGACCGCGCCCAGCGATCTGGCCCTCTACGCACGGACGTTCGCCCGTTTCGCCGAGCTGGCCGTGCACGGCGGCGCCGCTCGCGCACTGATCACCGCAGCGATCGAAGCGCTGGGGTGAAGGGCCCGCAATTCTTCGCAACTTCCTTGATGCGCAAAGGGGTTGGTCCGTAGTTTTTCACAGTGGTGCCGGGCAGTGCCCGCCACCACCAGGTGCCCCAACAGCAGTCGGAGGAACCATGGCAACCGCAGTTGCACCCACCGACCCGATCGTCGGCCCGCTCCGGAACGTTCGCGACCACATCCCCACCGATCTGTGGGACAAGCAGGTCAACCTGCTGATGCGCGACTACCCCTACGACTCCGTCATGGCCACCCGCGTCCTCGGCCAGGGCTACGCCTACCTGCTGACCGCGATGGCCCATCGCGGCGAACACCTGAGCCTCGGCCCCAGCTCGCTGGTGGACATCGGCGTCCACACGATCATCCTGGACACCGTCGCCTACGCCGAGCTGTGCCGGACCCACAACGAGGGCCACTTCCTGCACCACGTGCCGGCCGTCGAGTTCAAGAACGACGGCACCGTCCTGCGCACCGCCCGGCTCATCGCCGCCGACGGCTGGGACGTGGACCTTCCGCTGTGGGCCGACGCCGCCAACTGCAGCCCCTGCCACCCCGGCAATGACTCGCACTGATCGGCTAGTTGCGGTGGTCCCGGCCCGGCCGGGACCACCGCAACACGGACGGGTGCGGTTCACCCGAATCCCTACGCCCGGGTGCACCGGGCACCAGGATGGCCCGGGTGAAGACCACCTCCCCCGCCCAAGGCGCCGAGCCAGACCTCTGGCACCACTACGGCCGCTCCCGGGCCGACACCGACCGGACCGTCCCCGACTCCTTCTCCTGGGTCTGGGCCCAGGACGGCGGACCGGGGGCCGAGGTACTGGGTGACCTCACCGATCTCGTCGTGGCCGACCTCGGCGCGGGCGCAGCCCGACACGCCGCCCACCTCGTCGCCCACCAGGCCCCGGCCCGGGTCGACGCCATCGATGCCTCCTCCGCCCAGCACGCGATGGCATGCAGCCTCTACGGCTGTCTCGCGCCGCGCCTGCGCCCACTGCACGCCGACGCGATCGAGCACCTGGACGCGCATCCGGACGAGTACGACGTCCTCTACTCGGTGTTCGGCAGCCTCTGCTTTGCCGACCCCCGCCGACTGCTTTCCGTCGCCGCCCGTGCCCTGCGTCCCGGCGGACTTCTCGTCGCCTCCACCCTGGGGTGCTACGTCGGTGGAGCGCCCGCCGAGCCGGACGTCCGGCACGCCGACATCCCGGCCCGTACCTCGGACGGCACTCCGACAACGATGCGCCGCTGGGTCCTCCAAGAGCACGTCTGGACGAAGCTGCTGGACGAGGCTGGGTTCACGGAGATCAGTATCGACCGGCTCCCCTCCGCTACTTCGGGTTCACGCTCGGCCGACACGTTGCTCGTCCGGGCCTGTCGGCAGGGGTGAGGACCCGGGCGCGACCTCTGAAAAAGCCTCGGGCCCGGACCGCCCCCACAAGCGGTCCGGGCCCGAGGTGGTGCGGGGGCCTACGAGCCGGCGGTGGCCGCCTCAAGGGTCGTCGCCATCACCGGGCTGGTGAAGGTGTTCGTCGCGTCTGCCGTGGACTCGTGGTACGAGCCCCACTTCAGGTAGTTCCGGTCGCCGTCCCAGGTGGTGCCCTTGAAGGTGCCGGAGCCGGTGGTGAAGGTCTGCTTCTTGCCGTCGAACCAGAAGTCGATCGTTCCGTCGGTCCTACCGAGACGGATCTTCAGCGCGTACGAGTGCCACTGGCCGTTCGTCGTCGGCGCGGTCCACAGGGTGTGCGACACGTGCTCGGTGTCCCACTCCTGCAGCCGGATGCGGCCGTTGGTGGCGTCGATCTCGATCGGGTGGTTGGCGGTGTCGGTGCTCGGCGAGCACTTCAGCTGGAACACGTACCGGCTGTTGTCGTCCTTGATGTCGACCTTGGACGACCACCCCAGGTAGAAGGTGTCGCCGTTCTTCAGGTCGGGGCCGACCGTCTCGCAGCGCTCCTCGCCGGCCGCCTGGTACGCCCGCCACACCTTGCCCTTGGCCGCGTCGTTGACGACCTTGAAGTTGCCCGAGGCGCACTGCACGGAGGGGAAGGAGGACGGGCCCTTGCTCGTGCTCGGGGTCCACAGGACCTGGCCCGCCGCGCTGCTGGGGGTCACGGAGGCCCAGGAGAGCGCGAGTACGGCGGTGGCCACGCCCCCGTAGGTGAGCTTGCGGCGGTCGGACAGCAGGGACATGCCTCTCCCGAGGTCGAAATGGGCTGCGACGTGGGCTTACGCAGCGATTCGACCATCCGTCGGGCTTTCAAACCAGGCGGAAACACCGGCGGAAGTAATCCTGCGACCACTTCCGCCGGTGCCCCCGTCAGCTCCCGGTGCCGGTCCCGGCCTGCTCGTCGTACGAGGAGGTGCCCTCGTCCAGCAGCGGCTCCTGCGTCTTGAGGTGGGCCGGGGCCAGTGCCCGCAGCGCGTGGTAGCCGGTGATGACGACGAGGGTGCCCAGCGCGATGCCGCTGAGGCTGAAGGTGTCGGTGAACTTGAGCGTCACGTTGCCGATGCCGATGATGATGCCCGCCGCGGCCGGCACCAGGTTGAGCGGGTTGCGCAGGTCGACCCCGGACTTGGTCCAGATCTGCGCGCCGAGCAGGCCGATCATGCCGTAGAGGATGACGGTGATGCCGCCGAGCACCCCGCCGGGGATGGCGGCCACGATGGCGCCGAACTTGGGGCAGAGGCCGAAGAGCAGGGCGAAGCCGGCGGCGGCCCAGTACGCGGCGGTGGAGTAGACCCGGGTGGCGGCCATGACGCCGATGTTCTCCGAGTACGTGGTGTTCGGCGGGCCGCCGACCGCGGTGGAGAGGATGGAGGCGACGCCGTCCGCGGAGATCGCGGTGCCGAGCTTGTCGTCCAGGTTGGCGCCGGTCATCTCGCCGACGGCCTTGACGTGCCCGGCGTTCTCGGCGACCAGCGCGATCACCACGGGCAGCGCGACCAGGATCGCGGACCACTGGAAGGACGGGCCGTGCAGGGTGGGCAGGCCGACCCAGTCGGCCTTGCCGACGCCGGACAGGTCCAGCCGCCAGTGGTCGGTCAGGTGCCCGCTCGCGTCCACCGAGTGGATCTTCCCGAAGACCCGGTCGAACAGCCAGGAGATCCCGTACCCGAAGACCAGCCCCAGGAAGATCGCCACCCGCGACCAGAAGCCGCGCAGGCCGACCACGGCCAGCCCGGTGAAGAACATCACCAGCAGCGCCGTCCACTGGTCCTGCGGCCAGTACGTCGAGGCGGTGACCGGGGCCAGGTTGAAGCCGATCAGCATGACGACCGCGCCGGTGACGATCGGCGGCATCGCCGCGTGGATGATCCGCGCCCCGAACCGCTGGACGGCGACGCCCACCAGGAACAGCGCCACGCCCACCACGAGCACCGCGCCGGTGACGGTGGCGCTGGTGCCGCCCTGCGCCCGGATCACCGCGGCGACGCCCACGAAGGACAGCGAGCATCCCAGGTAGCTGGGCACCCGGCCGCGGGTGGCCAGCAGGAAGATCACGGTGGCGACGCCGGACATCATGATCGCGAGGTTGGGGTCGAGCCCCATCAGTACGGGCGCCACGAAGCTCGCCCCGAACATCGCCACCACGTGCTGGGCGCCGAGTCCTACGGTGCGGGGCCAGGAGAGCCGTTCGTCGGGGCGGACGACCGCCCCCGGTTCGGGCGTGCGCCCGTCACCGTGCAGCTTCCAGCGCACGCCGAGATCCATGATGGGGTCTGCTTTCTGTACTTCCGAAGATCGGTCCGGACCATTCTGGTGGCCGCCGCGGGTTCCGCCGAATCCGTCCGCGTTTCGGCCGCGCGTTCCAGGTGTCCGGCATCCGCCCTGGTCAGGGCCTGCTCGGGCGTTCCGCCGTTCCGGATCGCCGGTGATCCCTGGCGGCCGGTACGGTCCACGGCGCAAGCTCTGGGCCAAGGGCCGCGGACCGGTCGGCGGTGCGGTGGCCGAAGCCGTGGCACCCGGCCGTCATCCGGTGGCCACCTTGGCGTCACCCGGGCGACACCCCGTGATCGCCGCATCGCCTACTGTCATATGCTTGTCACGTTGAATGAGGGGCGGGTCTTGGATTTCCGACTGCTGGGATCGGTGGCCGCGGTGGCCGCGGACGGCCGGGAACTCCCGGTAGGGTCCGCCAAACGGCGCAGCCTGCTGGCCATGCTGCTGCTCAACCCCGGCGCCCCCGTCACCGTCGACCGGCTCACCGAGACCCTGTGGGACGAGGAACCGCCCCGGCACTCGCGCACCGTCATCCACAACCACGTCTCCGGCCTGCGCGCCCTGCTCGCCGCCCACGGCGCGCCCGACGGCGGCGTCGAACTGGTCACCGACGGCGGCGCCTACCTGCTGCGGGTGCCCGACCTCGCCGTGGACACCGACCGCTTCGAACGCCTGCTGCGCTCCGCCCGCACGACGCCCGACGCCGCCGAGGCCGTCACGGCGCTCCAGGAGGCGCTCGCGCTGTGGCGCGGCCCCGCGCTGGCCGGCACCGCGCCCAGCGTCCCGCTGCAGTGCGCCGCGCACGCCCTGGAGGAACTGCGGCTCGCCGCCGTGGAGGAGCTGGCCCGCGCCCACGGCCGGCTCGGCGACCACGGCGCCGCGGCCGGCGTGCTGTCCACCGAGGCCACCATGAACCCGCTGCGCGAGCCGCTGGTGGCCGCGCTCGTCCTGGCGCTCGGCCGGGCCGGGCGGCGCTCGGAGGCGCTGGACTGGTTCCACCGCACCCGCCGGGCCCTGGCCGAGGAACTGGGCATCGACCCGGGCCCCGACCTCGTCGAGGCCTACGACTTCCTGCTGCACACCCCCGCCGCGCCGCCGCGCCGCTCCGACCGGGTCCCGCCGCCGCGGGTGGCCACCGTCGGCGGGCTGTCCTCCGTCCCCGACTCGCACCCCGCGTCCGGAGCGGCCCTCGCCCCTGGGGCCGCCGGCGCACCGGTCGCGCCGCCCACACCCGTACCGCCCACTCCCGTACCGCCCGCCCGCCCGCCGCGCACCGCGCCCTGGCCCTTCCCCCGGCGCCCGCGCGGCTTCTCCGGCCGCGAGGACGAACTGGCCGCGCTCGACCGCGCCGCCGCCGGACCGGGCGCGATCGCCGTGGTCACCGGCGGCGCCGGGATCGGCAAGACCACCCTCGCCCTGTACTGGGCCCACCGCCGCCAGGACGACTTCCCCGACGGCCGGCTGTTCGTCGACCTGTGCGGCCACAGCCCGCTGCCGGAACGTTCCACCCCCGCCGTGCTGCGCGAACTGCTGCTCGGCCTGGGCCTGCCCGCCGAGCAGATGCCCGCCACCCCCGAGGCGCTGGCCGCCCGCTACCGGGAACTGACCGCCGACCGCCGGATGCTCATCGTCCTGGACAACGCCCGCCGCTCCGACCAGGTCCGCCCGCTGCTGCCCGACGGCGAGGACTGCGTCACCCTGGTCACCAGCCGCGACCGGCTCGGCGGCCTGGTCGCCTCCGACGCCGCCCGCCCCGTCCCGCTCGCCGAACTCTCGCCCCCGCAGGCCGTCACCCTGCTCGCCGCCACCCTCGGCGCCGACCTGGTCGCCGCCGAACCCGAGGCCGCCGCCCGGCTGGCCTGCCTGTGCGACGGGCTGCCGCTCGCCCTGCGCCTGGCCGCCGCCCGGGTCGCCACCGGACCGGCCCGCGACCTCGCCCTGCTCGTCGACGAACTCGCCGACGAACAGAGCCGGCTGGACCTCCTGGAGATCGAGGACACCAGCGTCGCCGCCACCCTCGCCCTCACCGTCCAGCACCTGTCCGAACCCGCCCGCCGGATGTTCCACCGCCTCGGCGCCCACACCGGCACCACCCTCGACAGCCGCACCGCCGCCGCGCTCGCCGACTGCCGCCCCGCCGAGGCCGCCACGGCGCTCGGCCAGCTCGCCACCGCCCACCTGCTCGTCGAGATCGGTCGCGACGCCTACACCCTGCACGACCTCGTCCGCCTCTACGCCCGCAGCCTGCCCGGCGACATCGACGACCAGGTGCTGCCGCGCCTGCTCGACCACCTGCTGAACACCCTCGTCGCCGCCTGCGACGCCGCCGAACCCGGCAGCGAACCCTGCTGCGCCCTGCCGCCCGGCACCCGGCCCGCCGACGTGCGCCCCTTCCCGGACCGGGCGAGCGCCCTCGCCTGGTACGCCGCCGAACGGGACACCCTGCGCGGCGCGGTGGACGCGGCGGTCGCGGCCGGGCTGCACGACCGCGCCTGGCGCCTGGTCCTGCTGCAGTGGCCGCTGATCGTCTGGCAGGTCAGGGACGGCTGGGTGCCGCTGCTCGAACACGGCCTGGCCGCCGCCGAGGCCGACCACGACCCCGCCGCCCAGTCCCGCGCCCGCGCCCTGCTCGGCTGGGTCCTGCTGGAGGAGGGCCGCCACGAACAGGCCCTCGTCCACCTGGAACGCGCCCCCGACCTCGCCGCCCGGGCCGGGGACGGCGCCGCGCAGGCCGTCGCCCTGATGAACCTGGCCGTCGCCCTCGGCCGCTACGGCCGCAACGCGCGGGTGCGCGGCCTGCTGGTGCGCGCCCTGTCCCTCGCGGAGCGGGCCGACCGCGCCGACCTGGCCGCCCTCGCCCGCCAGCACCTCGCCCACGCCTGCCTGGCCGACGGCGCGCCCGAGGAGGCCGCCCACCACGCCGCCCGCGGCCTGGCGCTGGCCGAACCGCCCTTCCCCGCCGCCCGCCGGGTCCTGCTGCAGACCCTCTACGGCCGCGCCCTCGCCGCCACCGGCCACCCGGAGGAGGCCGCCCGCCACCTCGACGCCGCCGTGCGCACCGCCCGCGCCCACCAGTACGAGGAGGGCGAGGCGGGCGCCCTGGCGGCCCTGGCCGCGCTGCAGGGCCTCCCGACCGCGACGGCGACGGCCTCGGCGGGCGCCACGGCGAGCGCCTCCGCACCCGGCCGGTAGAACCACGCCCCCACCGGGAACATGACGCTCCATCAGCGCAGGCGGGGGCGCCACCGTGCCCGAACGGTTCGTCCCCGCCGCCCGCCCGCCCGAGGGAGCAGCGATGACCGTCCCGCCGGAGCCGACCCGCCAGAACGAACTGCTGGAGCTCTACAAACTCGCCGTGGAGATGGCCGACCGCGTCTCGGCCCGCCGGGGCACCGCCAACACCTTCTTCCTGTCCGTGCAGACCGCCCTGGTCACCCTCATCGGATTCGGCATACCCAGGCTCTCCGAGTCCCCGTGGTGGGTGGCGACCGCCGTCGCGCTGGCCGGCATCACCCTCTCCGTCGCCTGGTGGATGCAGCTGCGCAGCTACCGCGACCTCAACGCCGCCAAGTTCAAGGTCATCAACGCCCTGGAGGCGGACCTCGCCGCGCGGATCTACACCGACGAGTGGGACACCCTCAGGAGCGCCTCCCGCCGGGGCCGCTGGCACAAGCACTACACCGAACTCGGCACCAGCGAGCGGGCCGTGCCGGTGGTCTTCGCGGCAGCCCACCTGATCCTGCTCACCGGCACCCTCGTCACCGGCACACTGGCCGTATGAGCCACCTCGACCCCATCGCCGAACTCATCCGCGACTGCCTGCCCACGGAGGCCAGACCCCCCGCGGGCTCCGACGACCTCTTCCGCATCTACGCCGTCCTGCTCCAGGCCAAGGGCGAGGCGGTCACCGACGAGGACGTCCACAACGCCTGGACCGCCTGGACCCAGGCCACCGACGACACCCACCGGGCCCTGGTGCCCTTCGCCGAACTCGACGCCCCCACCCGCGCCCTGGACGCCCCCTACACCCGCGCCATCCGCACCGCGGCCCGCAAGCTCCACCAGCGCTAGCCGGCTTCGCGGCCCGCCCCCCGCAGGTCACTCCGGGGGGCACTCCTGCGGCGCGGGGTCCTCCTGCGGCGCCGGGGCGTACTGGGCCTCGCCGTGGCCGAGCGACCAGTCGACCGGCGCGTTCTCGGTGAGGACGACGAACACGTTGCGCGGCTCCGTCCCCGCGTGGGCGTGGGCGAGTTCGGCGATCCTGCGGTACAGGGCGCGCTTGCGCTCGTCCGGGCGCCCGGCGCGCAGCGTGATCGACACATAGACGATGCCCTCGTCCCGGTGCACGCCGAGGTAGCCGCCGTAGCGCAGCGCGCTGCTGACGCCGTCGTGTCCGGTCAGCACCTGGAAGTGGTCGTCGGGCGGGATGCCGAGGGTCTCCGTCAGGGCCTGGTGGACGGCGCGTCCGAGGGCGTCGAGCCGGCCGGGGTCGGCTCCGGACGCGTCGATGCGGACGAAAGGCATGGCGACTCCCCCTCCGGGGCCGGGTGCCGGGCCGGTGCCGGGCTCGACACCGTGCCGTACATACTAGTAGGTACAGATGGGTTGGGGGCAGCCGCCGTCCGGAGGTTTCGCCGTCGCCTCCAGGGGTAGTCGCCGGGGTTTCACCAAACCTCCACCCCGGGTGGGCGCATCGATCGGCCCTCACCGGGTAGCCGGGGCCTTCGACCGCGCCGACGCAGGAGGAAGGGAATCCGATGGTCACGCCCACTGGTGAACTGCCCGTTTCCGCCGATCCGTCGACGGGTGGGCCGTCGTCCCCGTCGGCCGTGCCCGACGGGGGGCTGCGGGACCTGCTCCCGTCGCGGCTGGCCGCCGTCGACGACCCGCGGGAGATCGCCCCGGCCGACGCGCGGGAGCTGACCCGGGTGCTGCTGCGGCGCCTCGGTGCGCTGGAGGAGGGGACGCGGGAGTACTCCTACGTCCGGGCGACCCTGGTGGAGATGAACCTGTCGCTGGTGCGGTTCGCGATCCGCCGCTTCACCGCGCACCGCGAGCCGCAGGAGGACCTGCTGCAGGTCGGCGCGGTCGGCCTGATCAAGGCCATCGACCGCTTCGACCCCGGCCTCGGCGTCGAGTTCACCACCTTCGCCCTGCCGACCGTCCTCGGCGAGATCCGCCGGCACTTCCGGGACACCACCTGGGCCGTCCACGTGCCGCGCCGCCTCCAGGAGCTGCGGATCGTGCTGGCCCGCGCCCAGGAGGGCCTGGCGCAGCGGCTGGACCGCGCCCCCACGGTCGCCGAACTCGCCGAGCACCTCGACCTCTCCGCCGAGGAGGTGATCGAGGGCCTGACCGCCGCGAACGGGCACACCGCCGGCTCCCTGGACCTCGGCACGGAGGACGACGACGGCCCCGGCCCGCTGGCCGAGCGCCTCGGCGAGGACGACCCGGACCTCTCCCTCGTGGAGGACCTGGTGGCGCTCAAGCCGCTGGTCGCCGCCCTGCCCGAGCGGGACCGGCTGATCCTGTCGATGCGGTTCTGCGAGGACCTGACGCAGTCCCAGATCGGGGAGCGCCTCGGGCTGTCCCAGATGCACGTCTCCCGGCTGCTCGGCCGCACCCTGCGGCGCCTGCGCGAAGGCCTGGAGGACGCCTGACCGTGCCGCGGGGCACCGTCCGGTCCGTGACCCCTGCTTGGCCCGCGGGCGCGACCTCCGTAAGGTCGGAGGGCAGGGCTATCGAGGGGACGACGATGACGCCATCCGACGACGACCGGCGGCAGACCGCCCCGGCGGCCGCGCGGGCCCGGGCGGAGCGGGCGGTGGAGGTCCGTCCCGGGACGGGCGGCGCGGCGGTGTGCGTCCTGGCGGGCGACCTCGACATCGAGACGCTGGGGCCGGCCGCGGAGGCGCTCGCCGCCCTGGTCGCGCGGCGCCCCCGCGCGGTGGTGATCGACCTCTCGGGGGTCGGCTTCTGCGACTCCTCCGGCCTGAACCTGCTGCTCAAGACGCGGCTCGCGGCGGGGGAGGAGGGCGTCGCCCTGCACCTGGCCGCCGTGTCGGCCACCGTCATGCGGGTCCTCGAACTGACCGGCGCGCAGGCGGTGTTCTCCCTGCACGCCTCGGTCGAGGACGCCCTGGCGGGCTGAGCGGGGCGCGGTCGGGCCCGCCCGTCCACGGGCGGCGGCCGGAGTGCCGGCCGGAGCGCCGACGGGGTGTCGGCCGGAGTGCCGTCGGGGTGGTGACCGGAGTGCCGGTCGGGTGCCGGTCGCGTGCCGGTCGCGTGTCGGCCGGGTGTCGACGGGGTGTGCCGTCCGGGCCGCGGGCCGGGCCGCGGCGGTGCATAATCCCGAAAGCGCCGGGAAACCGACCATGCGACAACCGCCGTCGAGCCGAAGGGTGCCCTCGTATGACGATGAGCCGGGGAACCCTCGACGGTGATCCGCACCGAGCCGGGCGTACGCTGCCCGCCGGCGGCCAGCGCAGACGGCTGACCCTGGCCGGGCTCCCCAAGCCGGTCGCCCACGCCCGGACCTTCACTGCCGGCGCCCTGGCCGACTGGTACGCGTGCACCGGCGAGGGCGTGGCCGCGGACGTCCTCCTGCTGGTGGCGGAACTCGTCGCCAACGCCATGCTGCACGGCGACGGCCCGCTGGAACTGCTCCTGGACGCCACCGGGGCCCGGCTGCGGGTCGGCGTCAGCGACCGCAGCCCGGCCCTGCCCGCCCCGCGGCTGCCGCACGAGCCGGCCCTGCCCGGCGGCCACGGCCTGGTCATCGTGGAGCGGCTGGCCGACCGCTGGGGCGCCGAGCCGCACGGCCGGGGCAAGACGATCTGGGCCGAGTTCGACGCCGCCCGCCTCACCCGCACCTGACCCGCCGCCCCCGGGCCCGCCGCGCCTGACCCGCTCCCGGGCCCGCCGTCCGGGGTCCGGCCGGGCCGGCCGTCAGGACGGCACCGGGGCGGGCGGCGCGGCGGCCTCCCAGGCGAAGCCGTCCGGGTCGGCGAAGGCGTCGGCGGTGCCGCCGAGGACGACGCGGTGCGAACCGGTGCCGTCGGCGGGGACGCCGAGGTCCTTGGCGAGGGCGCGGCGCTTGTACAGCGCCAGCTTGACGGGGCCGGGCCGACCGGGGCCGGCCTGGCCGGGGGCGAACTCGGTGTACTTGCCGCCGAAGCTCTTGGCCACGGTCAGGCCCCGGCCGACGTAGAACTGCCTGGTGGCCTTCACGTCCTCGACGCCGATCAGCAGGACGACCTCGTCGATCTCGCGGGTGGCGGGGCCGGTGTCCTTCTTCGCCGAGGTCGCGATCTTCCAGATCGTCCCGTCCGGGGCCTGGACGACGCCGCCGTAGCCCCACAGCGACTTCGCGGCGGGCTTCAGCACCGTGGCGCCGGCGTCCACGGCGGCGCCGACGAAGCCGTCGACGGTGGCCGGCCCGGCCACCGTGAGCGCCAGGGTGAAGCCGCGGAATCCGGCGGAGTGCGCCCCGGACGCCCGCAGGCGTACGTACGCGTCCACGCCGAAGGCGCGGTAGAAGCGGCGGGCGGCCTCGGGGTCGGCCACCTCGAGGGTGACGGACGCGAGGGAGGCGGGGGCTGCGGTGGAAGCGGTGGTTGCCATGACCATCACGCTAGGGGCCGCACGGCGCCCGGCGCTTCTCCAATCCTGACCGGTCCCGGGACCGGCCCCGCCACGCCCGCCGGTCCCGCGGCCCCGCCGGTCGTCCCCCGCGACCGGCGGGGCCGCTCAATGCCAGCTCAGTGCCCGCTCAGGGCCCGCTCAGCGGGCGTCCAGGGCGGCGTCGGGGGTCTGCCCGGCGGCCGTCTGCTCGACGCGCCGCGCCAGTACCGTCGCCAGCTTCTCCAACTGCTTGACGTCCGAGGACTCCTGGAGCATGACGCCCGCGAAGGTGGTGCCCACCCGCATCAGCACGATGTTGCGCGGGCCCTTGCGGGACGAGGCGCCGTAGGCCACGGTCTCGCTGCCGATGGTCGGCATCGCCAGCTTGGCCGGCGACTCCGCCTTCTTCTCGAACGCCGTCGCCGTCTTCGCGAGGTAGGCGCCGGCCTGCTCCTTGGTGGCGAAGGTGGTGATGTTGAACGTGGCCGTGACGGTGCCGTCCTCGAAGTCGGCGGTGCCTTCGAGCTTGCAGCCCGGGCAGTCCTCGTCGGTGCCGTCCTTGACGGAGACCTTGTTGTTGTGGACCTCCCAGCCGGGCATGGCCGCTCGGCCGGGCAGGGTCTGCTTCAGCGCGACCTTGTCGGAGAGCACGGTCGTGAAGTCCGCCCATTTCTGTGCCCCGGCGGCCAGTTCACCCGAGACCGCGCTGGAGCCGCAGGCGCTCAGCGCCCCTCCCAGGACGATCGCCGCCATACCGATGCCCAGCCCCCGTGCGCCGGCGCCGATCCGCGTGACCATGTCGAAATCCCCGTTCCTAGCCTTCAAGATCATCGGATGATACGTCAGATCAAAGGCGGTGTGGGACGCTCCCGCCACGCCCCCGCCCGTCGTACGCTCCCAGCCCGGGGGAGACGACCACAGGGGGAAATCCGGATGCTCACCGACACCTCGACCGGCGCGGGCCAGGCGGTCCTGCTCCACGACCGCTGTCCCACGCTCGCCGAACTCGCCGACACCGCCCACCGGCTGGCCGCCGCCCGGCCCGACCTGTGCCGGGTGCGCACCGTCGGCACCTCCCGCGCCGGCCGCCCCCTCACCCTGCTGACGGTCGGCCGCGCCGAACGCAACGTCCTGGTCGTGGCCGGCGCCCACGCCGACGAGTTCGCCGGCCGCGCCAGCACCGTCGAACTCGCCCACCGGGTCCTCGCCCGCCCCGCCCTGCGCACCGCGGCGACCTGGAACTTCCTGCTCTGCCTCGACCCCGACGGCGCCCACCTCGCCCGACGCGCCGTCACCGCCCGCACCCTGCCCGAGTACTTCGCCGGCTACTTCCGCCCCGCCGCCGAGGAGCAGCCCGAATGGGCCCCGGCGATCGGCGCCCCGCTCCCCGAGAGCCGCGCCCTGCTCGACCTCATCGACGAACTGCGCCCCGCCCTCCAGTTCACCCTGCACAGCATGGACGTCGGCGGCACCTTCCTCCAGGCCACCCGCGACCCGGCCGACCTCGCCGCCCCCTTCGCCACCTCCGCCGCCGCCCTCGGCATCCCCGTCGAGACCGGCACCTACGACACCTTCTGGCTGCGCGAATCCGGCCCCGGCGTCTTCCTGATGGAACCCCACCACATCGACCGGCAGGAGAGCAGCACCGGCATGCTCGCCCCGCACCCCGCCGCCCGGCCCGGCGACACCGGCGGCGTCCGCGCCTCCACCTGGTTCGCCCCGCAGCGCCACGGCGGCGAGACCGTCATCGTCGAAGTGCCCGCCTGGACCAGCGACCGCCTCGGCGACACCCGCCCCGCCGACGACGCCCCCCGGGGCCTGAGCGCCGCCGCCGACCGGCTGCGCACCCGCGGCGCCCTGCTCACCGAACTGCTCGACACCGCCCTGCCCCACCTGCCCGCCGACGACACCGCCCTGCTGCGCGCCGTCCGCAGCCCGCTGACCGCCTCCGGACAGCTCGCCGACGAATGGGACCCCGGCGCCCTCGGCCGCGGCCTGCTGCGACCGGGCCTGATGACCAGGGCCAAACTCGCCGGCATCGACCTGTGGGCCCACCGCGTCCCCGTGCGCGCCGCCGCCCTGCTGCGCCGCGCCATCGAGCCCGCCGGGGCCCGCACCGCCCCGGAGGCCGCCCGGCTGGACGCCCTCCTGCACGACTGGTGCGCCCGCTACCAGCACCGCTTCCGCCCCGTCTGGCTCCCGGTGGCCCGCCAGGCGGAGCACCAGGCCAACATCGTCCAGGCCGCCGTCGAACTGCGCCTGACGGCCTGACCGTTCAGGGCGCCGTACCGGTTTCCGGCTCACACCCCGGGGAGCAGCGCGGCGACCAGCCGCCGGACCAGCGCGGGGCCGTCGGCCGCCCGGTCCCCGTACATCAGCAGGTGGTGGACCGAGCCCGCGAGGGCGAGCGCCAGCATCGCGCAGTCGGCGTCCGCGCCGACCCGGCCCAGCCGCTGCTCGGCCTCCAGGTAGCGGGCGAGCGCGACCTCGACCGCGTCCGGCCCCGGCGCGCCGGCCTCCCAGGCCAGCCGCACCCGCTGCGCGGCGCCCTGCCGGGAGACCGCCGCCGCCGCGATCACCGGCCCGGTGGTGCCGAGCAGGACGAGCGCGGCGCCGGCCAGGTTCTCCCGTACGTCCCCGCTGCCCGCCCGCTCCGGCAGCGGGGCGACCTCGGCGGCGATCCGCTCGAAGCGGTCCAGGACGAGCTGGGCCACGAAGTCGTCCAGGTCGGCGAAGTGGTTGTACAGCAGCCCCTTCGCGCAGTCCGCCTCCTCGGTGACGGACCGGTTGGTCAGCCCGGCCGGCCCCTCCCGGGCGAGCACGCGCTCGGCCGCCGCGAACAGCCGCTCCCGCGCGTCGGGGATCGCTACGCCGCGTGGTGACATCCAGGTCCTCCGGAAAGGGTCTTGCACAGTATGGGCACTGGCCCATACCTTGCTATGGGCACTCGCCCATACTAGTGGTCCGGCAGGAGCGAACCCATGCGCACACCCGTCAACACCGCCCAGAACCACGCCTGGAACGGCGACGAAGGCCGACACTGGAGCGACCACCACGACCGCTGGGACGCCGTCAACGAAGGCTTCGACCCGCTGCTCCTCGCCGCCGCCGCGATCACCCCCGACGACCGCGTCCTCGACATCGGCTGCGGCGCCGGACACACCACCCGCCGCGCCGCCGACGCCGCCACCCGCGGCTCCGTCCTCGGCCTCGACCTCTCCGCCCCGATGCTGGAACGGGCCCGCGCCCTGACCGCCGAACGGGACCGCGTCGTCTTCGAGCAGGGCGACGCCCAGATCCACCCCCTGCCCACCGCCGCCTTCGACGTCGCGATCAGCCGCTTCGGGATCATGTTCTTCGAGGACCCCGCCGCCGCCTTCGCCAACATCGCCCGCGCCCTGCGCCCCGGCGGCCGCCTCGCCTTCGTCTGCATGGCCGACCCGGCCCGCACCGAATGGGTCCGGGTCTTCGAGCAGGCGCGCGCCGCACTCCCGCTCCCGCCGCGGGCCGCCGCCCCGCCCACCGGCCCCGGCATGTTCTCCCTCGCCGACCCCGCCGAGATCCACCGCGTCCTCGACGCCGCCGCCCTCACCGACGTCCGCACCGAACCCGCCGAGGCCCACGGACACTTCGGCCGCGACGCCGCCGACGCCGCCGGCCACCTCCTTGGCTCCGGCCCCGCCCGCCACCTGGCCGACCTGCTCGACCACACCCACCCGGCCCCCGCCGGCACCCCCACCGGCACCGACCGCGTCCGCGCCGCCCTCACCACCGCCCTCGCCCCCCACGCCCGACCCGACGGCGTACGGCTGCGCACCTCCGCCTGGCTGGTCACCGCCACCCGCCCCTGAGGCGGCCCGGACCTCGCCCTCGCTCCGTCCGGGCACAGGGGAACGGCGGCCCCGCCCGTCGGGGGCGGGGCCGCCGTCGGGCGGAGCGGGCGGGGTCGCTGTCAGGCGGGCCGCTCCGTCAGGCGAGCTGCTCCAGGGCGGTGGTGGCGAAGGAGTGGTCCTGCTCGGGGGCGCCGCCGCCGATGCCGATGGCGCCGATCAGGCGGCCGTCGCGGTGGACGGGGATGCCGCCGGCGATGAACAGCAGGGGGCGGTCCAGCGCGGTGGGCAGGGAGTGGAACGGGCCGTCCGGCTTGACGAGGTCGACCAGGTCGGCGGTCGGGGCGTTCAGCTGGAGGGCGGTGTAGGCCTTGCGGGTGCTGGTCTCGCCGGAGATCAGCACGGCGCGGTCGTCGCGGCGGAAGGCGAGCAGGTGCCCGCCCGCGTCCAGGACGGTGACGCTGACCGTGGCCCCGGCCGCCTCGGCGGCGGCGCGGGCGGCGGAGACGAGGGTCTCGGCGTCGGCGGTGGTCAGCGGGGCGACGGCGGTGGTGGTGCTCATGGTGGTGCTTCTCCAGGGGTGAAGGGGGAGGGGGGAAGGCGGGAGCGATCGGTCAGTGGTGGACGGGGACGGCGGCCGGTGCGGGGGCGGCGGCGGCCGAGGCCGCGGGGGCGCGGCGCTCCAGGGCGGCGGACCAGAGGGCGAGCAGGAGCGCGGCGGCGGCGAGGGCGGCGCCGACCCAGTTCGGGGCGGTGTAGCCGAGGCCGCCGGCGATGACGATCCCGCCGAGCCAGGCGGCCAGCGCGTTGCCGAGGTTGAACGCCCCGATGTTGACGGCCGAGGCCAGGGTGGGCGCGCCGTGGGCCTGGTCCAGCACCCGCTTCTGCAGCGGCGGCACGGTGGCGAAGCCGAGGGCGCCGACGAGCAGGACGGTGACGGCGGCGAGGACCTTGCTGTGCGCGGTGAGGGTGAACACCGCCAGGACGACCGCGAGGCCGCCGAGGGTGGTGTAGAGCATCGGCATCAGCTTGCGGTCGGCGAACTTGCCGCCGAGCAGGTTGCCGAGGAACATCCCGACGCCGAACAGCACCAGCAGCCAGGTGACCGCGCCCTCGGAGTAGCCGGCGACGTTGGTCATCATCGGCGCGATGTAGGTGATCGCGGCGAAGACGCCGCCGAAGCCGAGGACGGTCATCGCCATCGCCAGCAGCACCTGAGGGTTGCGGAAGGCGGTCAGCTCGCGGCGCAGGTGGGCGCCCTCGGGGCGCGGCGTGGCGGGCACCAGCCTGGCGATGCCGAGCAGGCCGGCCACGCCGAGCACGGCGACGATGCCGAAGGTGGTGCGCCAGCCGACGGCCTGGCCGATGAAGGTGCCGGCCGGCACGCCGACGATGTTGGCGACGGTCAGCCCGGTGAACATGGTGGCGATGGCGCCGGCCTTCTTCTCGGGGGCGACCAGTTCGGCGGCGACGACGGAGCCGATGCCGAAGAAGGCGCCGTGGGCCAGTGAGGTCACGATGCGACCGGCCAGCATCAGCGGGAAGTTCGGGGCGACCGCGGAGAGCAGGTTGCCGACCACGAACAGGCCCATCAGCAGCATCAGCATCGTCTTGCGGCTGATCCGGGTGCCGAGGGCGGTCATCAGCGGGGCGCCGATGACGACGCCGAGGGCGTAGCCGGTGACCAGCAGGCCCGCGTCGGGGATGGAGACGCCGTAGTCGCCGGCGATCTGGGGCAGCAGGCCCATGATCACGAACTCGGTGGTCCCGATCCCGAACGCGCCGATGGCCAGGGCGAGGAGTGCGAGGGGCATGGGCCCGAACCCTTCCGTGAGTGCTTGAGTGGGCGTCTAGCGTGCTTTCACAATAGTTGCAGACGCGCGATAAGTGCAAGCGCAGACAGGAGGCGTGTGCAGGAGGATGTGGTGGGAGGGGCGGCGCGGGGCCGTCCGGAAACGCCGACGGGCCCGATCCGTCCGGTGTCGCGGGGCGGCGGGGACGGGTCGGGCCCGGTGGGGGTGGCGGGGGAGCGGCCGGCGGGCCGCCCGGGGTCAGGGGCGGGGTGCGGCGGCGTCCACGGCCTCGACCGCCTTGACCAGCGAGACCAGCTCGGGGTTCCGGGCGGCCTCGTCGAGCGCCTCCCGCAGGGCGGCGTCGTTGGTCGGCCGGGCCTCCTCCAGGAGCTTCAGGCCGTCCTCGCTCACGTTGGTGTAGATCCCGCGGCGGTCGGTCGGGCACAGGTAGCGCGCCAGCAGGCCGCGGTCCTCCAGGCGGGTGACCAGGCGGGTGGTGGCGCTCTGGCTGAGCACGACGGCGTCGGCGACCTGCTTCATCTGCAGGTGCCCGCCCTCGCCGTCGTGCTGGCGGCTGAGGACGTCGAGCAGCGAGTACTCCCGCACGCTCAGGTCGTGCTT
Source organism: Kitasatospora xanthocidica (assembly GCF_014656195.1). Lineage (GTDB taxonomy): Bacteria > Actinomycetota > Actinomycetes > Streptomycetales > Streptomycetaceae > Kitasatospora > Kitasatospora xanthocidica. The sequence goes on from NZ_BNBY01000032.1 coordinate 52,151, forward strand.
GGACTGCAGGGCGCGCTCGATGTGCGACTCGATCCTGCCGTGCAGGAGGGACAGTGCGCCCCAACCGCTGGCGAGGGCGGTGAGCGCGGGGTCCGTGGCGGTCATGGGGCCTGGCCTCCTTCCGGATACGGGTGTGCTCCAGCCAGGATAAGCCATGGATTGAAATATCGGCTAGAGCCTGTATAGCGCTCATGCAATTACTTAGGGCTTTCTCGCGGGCCGGATGGCACATCAGATGGCACCGCGGGGGCGGGGGCCGCCGCAATGGTTCAGACCATTGACGCCCGGGGAGGCGGCTCCTACGGTGTCGGGCAACCGGCCTGGCGCGAGCACGCCAGTCGTCGGCCGGGCCCCGTGCGCACCCCCACGCGCACGCCCGTCCGCACGCCCCGCGCCGGGCGCACACTCCATCCACCCCCACGGAGGAGCACCATGCGCAAACGCCACCTGATCGGGGCCGCCGCGGCCGCGATCGTCCTGCCGATCGCGCTGGCCCTGCCGGCCCAGTCGCACGGCTTCGTCAACCAGCCCCCCAGCCGCTCCGCGCTCTGCGGCGCCGACGCCGTCCCGTGGGACTGCGGCGACATCCAGTGGGAGCCCCAGAGCGTCGAGGGCCCCAAGGGCTTCCCGGGCCGCGGCCCGGCCGACGGCACCATCTGCGCCGGCGGGGACGGACGCTGGGCCCCGCTGGACAACCCGCGCGGCGGCGCCTGGCCCACCACCAAGGTGACGGCGGGCCAGCAGCTCACCTTCACCTGGGAGATCGAGGCCCGCCACTCCACCACCAACTTCAAGTACTACCTGACCAAGCCCGGCTACAACGCGAGCCAGCCGATCACCCGGGCCGCCCTGGACCTGACCCCCTTCCTGACCGTCCCCTACAACGGCCGCCAGCCCGCCGCGACCACCACCCACACCGCGACCCTGCCCACCGGCCGCACCGGCCACCAGGTGATCGTCGCCGTCTGGGAGATCGCCGACACCGGCAACGCCTTCTACTCCTGCACCGACGTCCAGTTCTGACGTCCGGCCCCGCCCGACCGTCCGGCCCCGCCGGGTCCGCGCCCGGCGGGGTCTTGACGGTCCGTAAGTGTGAGTGGTTGAGTACTCACATGCAGACGGAACGCCGCCGACAGTTGTCCACCGCCGAGGAGCGCCGGGAGACGGTGCTGCGCACCGCGATCGGGGCCTTCGCCGCCCGCGGCTACTTCGGGACCACCACCACCGAGGTCGCCAAGGCGGCCGGGATCTCCCAGGCGTACGTCTACCGGCTCTTCCCGAGCAAGGAGTCGCTCTTCGTCGCCGTCGTCGAGCACTGCTTCGTCCAGGTGAGGGCCAGCCTGGAGCGGGCCGCCGCCGAGGCGACCGGCAGCTCCGCCGAGGTGGTGCTGCACGCGATGGGGGAGTCCTACGCCCGGCTGATCAGCGACAACGACCTGATGCTGATCCAGCTGCACGCCCAGGCGGCGGCGGTCTCCGAGCCGGCCGTGCGGGAGGCGGTGCGCCAGGGCTACGCCCGCCTGGTGGAGTACGTCCGCGGCGCCTCCGGCGGCGACGAGGGGCAGGTCCAGGAGTTCTTCGCCACCGGGATGCTCTGCCACCTGCTGGTCTCGATGGGCGCCGACGCCGTGGACGCGCCCTGGACCAGGACCCTGTCCGCCGGGATCACCCACTTCTGAACCCGCTGTCCCGCCTGTCGCCCGACCCGCCCACTGTCGACCGCCCGGCCCCGTACCGGCGGGGCGCGCACCCCCTGCGCGCGCCCCGCCGTTTCTTCGGCCGAGAGTGTGAGTGGTCAACCATACATAGTCTGAGAGGAAGTCCCGCCATGACCGGCATCGACCCCACCGCCCCCGTCATCGCCCGCCTGTCCACCGTCATCGACGCGCCCCTGGACACCGTCTGGGCCCTGCACACCGGCATCGGCGACTGGCCCGTCTGGAACACCGACATCGACCAGGCCCGCCTCCACAGCCCGCTCGCCGAGGGCGCCGTCTTCACCTGGCGCACCCACGGGCTGACCATCACCTCGACCGTCCGCGAGCTGGTGCCCGGCGCCCGGATCGTCTGGGGCGGCCCCGCCAACGGCATCGACGGCGTCCACGTGTGGACCTTCGAGCAGACCGGCGACCAGGTCACCGTCCACACCGAGGAGTCCTGGAGCGGCGAGCCCGTCGACGCCATGCCGGAGGAACTCGGCCAGGCCCTGCGCACCTCCCTGGAGAGCTGGCTCACCTGCCTCAAGAACCGCGCCGAGAAGCGCGCCTGACCGCCGAGCCACCCAAGCCACCCGAGCCACCCCACCGAGACAGCGAGGACCCGACCATGACCGCCGCCAAGCCCTACCTGACCGGCCACTACACCCCGGCCGTCGACGAGATCACCGCCACCGGGCTGACCGTCGAGGGCACCCTGCCCCCGGAGCTCACCGGCCGGCTCGTCCGCAACAGCCACAACCCCAAGCCCGGCATCACCCCCACCCACTGGTTCAAGGGCAGCGGCATGGTCCACGGCATCCGGCTGCGCGACGGACGCGCCGAGTGGTACCGCAACCGCTGGGTGCGCACCCCCGCCCTGGACGGCGCCCCCTACCTCACCGAACACGGCCCCGACCTGACCGCCAGCACCGCCGGCACCCACGTCATCGAGCACGCCGGACGCCTGCTCGCGCTCAGCGAGGCCAACCTGCCCTTCGAGCTCACCCCCGAACTGGAGACCGTCGGCGCCTACGACTTCGCCGGCACGCTGCGCACCGCGATGACCGCCCACCCCAAGGTCGACCCCGCCACCGGCGAACTGCACTTCTTCGGCTCCTCGCCCCTCCCGCCCTACCTCACCCACCACGTCGCCGACGCGAGCGGCGCGATCGTCCACAGCGCCGAGGTCCCCGGCGCGAGCGCCGCCCTCAAGCACGACTTCGCGATCACCCGCCACCACGTGGTGTTCGTCGAGGGCTCCGTCACCTTCGACCCCGCCGAACACTCCGGCATCCCGTACGGCTGGGACGACGAGCAGCCCGCCCGGATCGGCGTGATGCCGCGCGGCGCGGACGGCGCCGGACGGATCCGCTGGTACCCGGTCGAGCCCGGCTCCCTGCTGCACGCCGCCAACGCCTACGAGGACGAGCGGGGCCGGATCGTCCTGGAGGGCCCGGCCGTCGACCGGGAGGGCTTCGTCCTGTCCTGGAACTGGTGGGTCGGCGCCCCCGGCCGCGGCGCCGAGCCCACCACCGCCTCGCGCACCCGCCGCTGGGTGATCGACCCGGCGGCCGGCACCGTCGCCGAGTGCACCGTGGACGACCTCGCCACCGAGTTCCCCACCATCAACGAGGACCTGCTCGGCGCCGAGCACCGCTACCAGTACGCCGTCTCCTTCCCCGACTCCGACGGCCTCGGCGGCTACGGCGTCGTCAAGTACGACCGCACCACCGGGGAACGCCGCATCCACGAGGTCGGCGACGCCCGGATGCCCAGCGAGGCCGTCTTCGTCCCCGCCGCCGGCGCCACCCGCGAGGACGACGGCTACCTGCTCACCGTCGTCTCCGACCTCAAGCAGGACGCCTCCCGGCTGCTCGTCCTGGACGCCTCCGGCCTCGGACAGCTGGCCGCCGTCCACCTGCCGCGCCGCGTCACGGCCGGCATCCACGGCTCCTGGATCCCGGACACCGCCCACTGAACCCCGGCCCGGCCGCCGTACGGGCCCTGCCCGGCCTCCCGGCGCACGGAACCGGGAGGCCCGTCCAATCCGCCGCCCCGCCCGCTCCGAACAACGGACGCGGCCCCCACGGGCGTTGCCCAGCCGCACCGCACCGCACCGCACACGCACCGCACCGCACGCGCACCGCACCGCACCGGGCCGATCGGAAGGGACCCCCGTTGACCGCCGCCCCCACCGCCGCCACCCCCGCACCCCCGAGCGGACGACCCGCCCCCCGGCGCGCCCCGCGCACCCCCGGCCGCCGCCGGATCGCCGTCGTCGGCGCGGGCGTGGCCGGCCTCACCGCGGCCTGGGAACTGCGGCGCGCCGGCGCCGAGGTCGAACTCTTCGAAGCCGGCGGACGGCTCGGCGGCCACGCCCGCACCCAGCACGTCACCACCCCCGACGGCCGCGAACTCGCCCTGGACACCGGCTTCCTGATCCACGACGAGCACACCTGCCCCCACCTGGTACGGCTCCTGCGCGACCTCGCCGTCCCCACCCGGGACGCCGACGCGGCCATCGCCGTGCACTGCGAGGGCTGCGGCCTCGAGTACGCCGGCACCGACGGACCGGCCGGACTCCTCGCCCGTCCCGAACCGCTGCTGCGCCCCCGCTACCTGCGCCTGCTCGCCGACATCCCACGCTTCCGCGCCCGCGCCCGCCGCCTGCTCACCCACCCCGGCGCCGGCGACCCCACCCTGCGCGACTTCCTCCTCGACGAATGCTTCTCCGGCTACTTCGCCCACCACTACCTGGCCCCCCTCGTCGCCGCCGCCCGCCCCTGCACCGCCCCCGACCCGGCCGGCGACCACCCCGCCCGCCACCTGTTCGCCCTCCTCGACCGGCACGGCCTGCTCTCGGACTCCCGCCCGCCCGCCTGGCGCACCGTCACCGGCGGATCCGCCGCGTACGTGCGGCGCATCGCCGACCGCCTCACCGCCGTCCACCGCCACACCCCCGTCCGGGCGGTCCACCGCCACCTCGACGGCATCACCCTCACCACCGCGGACGGCCGCCGCGCCGAGGCCGACGCCGTCGTCGTCGCCACCCACGCCGGCCAGGCCCTGGACCTGCTCGCCGACCCCACCCGCGCCGAACGCGAGGTCCTCGCCGCCTTCCGCTACACCCGCACCCCGACCGTCCTGCACCGCGACACCTCCGTCCTGCCCGGCACCCGGTGGGCCCGCGGCTCCTGGAACTACCGCATGCCCCACTGCACCGCCCCGGCCGGCACGGCGCGGATCAGCCATCACCTCAACCGGCTGCTGCGCCTGGACACCGCCGAGGACTACCTGGTCACCCGCAACGAGGCGCCCCACGACCCCGTCCCCGAGCACCTGGTGATCTCCCGCGCCGTCCACGAGCACCCCGTCCACACCGCCGAGACCGTCGCCGCCCAGCGCCGGCTGCCCGGACTCAGCACCGGACGCACCGCGTTCGCCGGAGCCCACCACGGCTGGGGCTCCCCCGAGGACGGCTGCCGCTCCGGCCTGGCCGCCGCCCGCGCCCTGCTCGGCGCCGGCGCCCCCTGACACCCGCCGGTACGACCTGACGCCCGCCGGTACGACCTGACGCCCGCCGGGCCCCGGCCACTGGCACAAAACGCTGCGCAAACGCTGCGAGTACCCGGACGGGCCGGCCCTGCGCGACGGTCGGAGGGTGCCGGCGACGATCGACCGGGCACCCGGCGGGCCCGCCCCCGAGGCGCCCGCCCCCCACGCACCCGGCGCCGGGACGCCAACCCCCGAGGCCCCCGGCGCCGGGCCGCCGACCCCCGAGGCACCCGCCGACCGGGGGAGCGGTGACCGGGGCAGCGCCGACCGGCGGGCCGGGCTGCGCGCGCTGCTGGACCGGACCGCCCGCGGCGACGAACGGGCCTTCGAGGACCTCTACGGCGCCACCGCCGCGGCCGTCCTCGCCCTGGTCCTGCGCGTGCTGCGGGACCGCGCCCAGGCCGAGGAGGTGACCCAGGAGGTGTTCTGGCAGGTGTGGCGGGAGGCGCCGCGCTACCGCCCCGAGCGCGGCGAGGTCCTGCCCTGGCTGCTCACCCTGGCCCACCGGCGAGCCGTCGACCGGGTCCGCTCCGCCCGCGCCGCCGCCGACCGCGACCGCGCCGCCGCCCTGCGCGCCTACACCCCGGACTTCGACCAGGTCGCCGACCAGGCCATCGACCGGGTCGAGGGCCGGCGGGAACGCGACCGGCTCCGGCGCGCCCTGGCCACGCTGAGCGAGGTCCAGCGCGAGTGCCTGCTCCTGGTCTACGTCGGCGGCTGCACCCAGGCCCAGGCCGCCGCCCGGACCGGGGCGCCGCTGGGCACCGTCAAGACCCGCATCCGCGACGCCCTGCGCCACCTGCGCGGCCACCTCGGCGACGGCCCCGACGGCCCCGGTGCCCCCGACGGCCCCGGTGCCCCCGGCGGCTCCGGTGCCCCCGGCGTCCGGGCGTGGCGGTCCGCGCGTCCGCCCGGCACCGCGCCCCGCCCCGCCGTAGGCTCGCCGCCGTGACCGCCCCCGCCGCCGCGGCCGCCGCCGCCCTGACCACCGGCGCCCTCGCCCGACGGCTCGGTGTCTCGCCCACCACCGTCCGCTCCTGGGAGAGCCGCTACGGCATCGGCCCGGCCCACCGTGACCCCGGACGCCACCGCCGGTGGGGGCCGCAGGACGTGGCCGTGCTGGAGGAGATGTGCCGCCTCACCGCCCGCGGCGTCGCCCCCGCCGAAGCCGCGCGCGCCGCCCTGGCCACCCGTACCGGACCGGCCGGCGGTACGGCGGCCCCGCTTCCGCGCCAGACCCCGGCCGTGCCCGCCCCCGGCGGCAACACCCTGCCGGTGGGCACCGTCCGCCCCGAGTGCCGGGGACTGGCCCGCGCCGCCGTACGCCTCGACGCGCCCGAGATGGCCCGCATCCTGCGCCGCTCCATCGACGACCTCGGCGCGGTCACCGCCTGGACCGAGGTCATGACCCCGGCCCTGCGGGCGGCCGGCCGCAAGTGGGCCGCCGAGGGCGAACGCTGCGTCGAGGTGGAACACCTGCTCTCCTGGCACGTCGCCGCCGCCCTGCGCCGGGCCGCCGACCGGGCCGCCGACCGGACCCGCGACGGGGCCGGGGACCCGGACGACGTGCCGCCGGGACCGGCCGCGCTGCTGGCCGGCATGCCCACCGAACTGCACTCCCTGCCGCTGGAGGCGGTCGCCGCGGGGCTGGCCGAACGCGGGCTGCCGTTCCGGATGTTCGGCGCCGCCCTGCCCACCGAGGCGCTCCTGGAGGCGGTGCGCCGCACCGGCCCGCCTGCCGTCCTACTCTGGTCCCAGGTCGCCCGCACCGCCGACCGGGCGCTGGCCCACCGCGTCGCCCGCACCACCTGGGGCCCGCACGGCGCGCGCACCGGCCCCGTCGTGCTGGCCGCCGGCCCCGGCTGGGCCGGCCCCCGCCGCCCGCCCGGCACCCTGAGACCCCGTGACCTGGCCACCGCCCTCGACCAGTTGGAGCGACTGCTGCGCTGACCGGCCCGCCCCGGCCCGGCCACGGTCCGGCGGTGTCGAAAGGACACCGAGAGGACGTCGAGAGGACAGCGAGAGGACGTCGAAAGGAGACGGACGATGGACGAGCGACCCCCGACCGGACGGCACTGCCTGGTCACCGGAGCCACCGGCTACATCGGCGGCCGCCTGGTACCCGAACTCCTCGCCGCCGGGCACCGGGTGCGCTGCCTGGCCCGCGACCCCGGACGGCTGCGCGACCAGCCGTGGCGCGCCGGCGTCGAGGCGGTGACCGGCGACGTCACCCGGCCCGGGACCCTGGCCGGCGCCTTCGACGGCGTCGACGTCGCGTACTACCTTGTCCACTCGCTCGGCACCGGCCCGCACTTCGACACCACCGACCGGCACGCCGCCCGCGCCTTCGCCCGGGCCGCCGCCGCGGCCGGGGTGGCCCGCATCGTCTACCTCAGCGGGCTGCTGCCCGCCGGCGTCCCCGAACCCGAACTCTCCGCGCACCTGCGCTCGCGCGCCGAGGTCGGCCGCGTCCTGCGCTCCACCGGGGTGCCCACCACCGAACTGCGGGCCGCGGTCATCATCGGCTCCGGCTCCGCCTCCTTCGAGATGCTCCGCTACCTCACCGAGCGCCTGCCCGTCATGGTCACCCCCCGCTGGGTCGACACCCGCATCCAGCCCATCGCCGTCCGCGACGTACTGGCCTACCTGGTCGGCGCCGCCGGTCTGCCGCCCCAGGCCGACCGGCCCTTCGACATCGGCGGACCGGACGTCCTCACCTACCGCCTGATGATGCACCGCTACGCCGAGGCGGCCGGCCTGCACCGGCGGCTGATCCTGCCCGTGCCCGTCCTGACCCCGGCCCTGTCCAGCCACTGGGTCGGCCTGGTCACCCCCGTCCCCGGCCCGCTCGCCCGCCCGCTGGTGGAATCCCTGCGCCACGAGGTGGTCTGCCACGAGCACGACATCGCCCGCTGGATCCCCGACCCGCCCGGCGGCCTCACCGGCTTCGACCGCGCCGTCGAACTCGCCCTGCGCCGCGTCCGGGACGCCCGCGTCGACACCCGCTGGTCCTCCGCCTCCCTGCCCGGTGCGCCCAGCGACCCGCTGCCCACCGACCCCGACTGGGCCGGCGGCAGCCTCTACCAGGACTTGCGCGAACGGCATGTGGCCGCCGACCCGGCGGCCCTGTGGCGGGTCGTCGAGGGCATCGGCGGTGACAACGGCTGGTACTCCCTGCCCTTCGCCTGGGCCCTGCGCGGCACCCTCGACCGCCTGGCCGGCGGCGTCGGCCTGCGCCGCGGCCGCCGCGACCGCCACCGCCTGCGGGTCGGCGACGCCCTCGACTTCTGGCGGGTGGAGGAGATCGAACCCGGCCGCCTGCTGCGCCTGCGGGCCGAGATGCGGCTGCCCGGCCTGGCCTGGCTCGAACTGCGGGTCGCCCCCGACGGGGACGGCGGCGCGCGCTACCGCCAGCGCGCCCTGTTCCACCCGCACGGCCTGGCCGGACACGCCTACTGGTGGGCGATGGCGCCCTTCCACGGCCCGGTGTTCGGCGCCATGGCGCGCAACATCACCGACCGCGCCCGCCGACCGGGCCCGCCTCCCTGACCGCGCCGGCCTCTTCGGCGGGGCCGCTGCCCTCGGCGGGGCCGGCCGGCTCCAGGGCCACGTCGAGCACATCCACCATCCGGCGCAGCTTCTGCTGCACCCGCACCGCCTCCGGCCGCGGCACCCGCACCACCGCCCGGGCCGGGGCCGGCGCCGCGGTGCTGAAGGCGAGGTCCAGCACGCGGTGGTTGTTGAGGGTGGAGGCGAGCCGCGCCAGCGTCCCCGTGGTGGGGCGCAGGGTGACGGTGAGCCGGGCGTGTTCCATGGCGACGGTCCTGTCTGTGGGTGGGACTGGCGGGCCGGAAAAGCAGAAAGACCCCTCGCGGAGTGCGAGAGGTCTGCGTGCGGGCGGTGGGCCGGGGAGGGTCACTCCTCCCGGCACGGTGCCGGCACGCCGCGGCTGATAATCAGCTGCTGCTGCATGCCACGCATGCTGGCAGAAACCCGCGGGGGTGGGACGGGCCGTCTCACCCTGCGGGACACCGGGGGCGATACCGCAGTCGCGCTCAGTCGTAGACGTGCCCGGGCGACACGCGCCGGGGCAGGGGCAGTCGCCAGTCGCCCTCCCGGGCGGTGAGGACCCGACGGGCCGAGGCCCGCATCCCGTCCCAGCGCGCCTCGGCGGCCAGGGCGTCGGCCCACCGGCCGGTGGCCGTCCCGCCGAAGAGCCGGTGGATGGTCCTGACGTCCTCCAGGACCTCCGGTGCGAGGGTTCCCCGCTCCGCCATGGCCTCGGCCAGTTGCAGGACGAGCTCGATGTCATCGGCCAGGGCGGCGGTCCGCACCCGGTGCTCACGGGCCCAGGCCAGCTGGTCGGCGGGGTCGGCCGCGAGGACGGCCAGCAACCGCCTCGTCCAGCGCTGCCCGAGGTCGTTGTCGTCAGGGTTCATCGGAGCAGGGTCGCACCGGACCGTCCCGGCCCGCCCGCCCGGGGCTCCGGCGGTGAAACCGGTTGGTCCGGTCGGCTCCGGGCTGCTACGGTCTGCGAAGCCGTGATGACGACGCGAGGAGGTGAGACCCATGAAGGCGGTAACCGCGTGGGTGCTCCCCCTCTTCACCACGGCGGGCGATTGACGTTCATGTCGCCCGGGAGAGCGCCTCGTACCAGGCACTCCCGAAAGGCAACACCCATGAACGTCTCGCACCCCGCCCCGGACCACTCCGCTCCGGACCGTTCCACCCCTGGTCATTCCACTCCGGGCCTTTCGACCCCGGCCGCCGACGGCCGCGCGCTCGTGGTCACCCGGATCTCGGACACCCAGTGGCAGGCCGTGGAGGACGACCGCGTGGTCGGCAGCGGCGACACCTCGCGCCGGCCCGACGGACGGCTGTTCGTCAGCGTCGACGCCTGGCAGGGCCCGGTCTTCGACCGCATCGCCCGCACCATGCTGACCGACCTGCCCGAACCGCTGCACACCGTCACCGACGAGGCCGACCAGGAGGCGACCGCCGCCTGGCAGCGCGTCGGCTTCGCGGTCGTACGCCGCGAGTGGGGCTACACCGTGCCCACCGACCCGCGCACCACCGGCCTCGGCCCGGTACGGCCCCCGGCGGGCGTGACCGTCCTGGCGCCCGGCGAGGCGCGGGAGGAGCCGCTGCGCGACCTGGACCGGGCCATCCACCGGGAGGTCGAGGCCGGCGCCGGCTGGTCGGCGATGCCCGCCCAGATCCTGCCCCGCCCGGCGGGCACCACCGTGGTCCACCCCGTGAAGTACACCGTGGCCCACGAGGACGGCCGCTACGTCGGGCTGCTGCGGACCGCGCCGCTGCCGCGCCGGCCGCGGATCGGCCTGCTCGCCGTGCGCGCCGACCACCAGCGCCGCGGCATCGCCCGCGCACTGCTGGCCCACGCACTGGACTCGCTGCACCGCGACGGCGTCACCACGGCCTGGGCCGAGGTGGCGGAGACCAACGCGGCCGCCACCGCCCTGTTCGAGGGCATCGGCGCCTGCCGCGCGGGCAGCACCCTCGAACTCGTCCGACACTGACGCCAACCGGCACCACCACGGACACCACCGGCGCCACCCGGCGCCACCGACAGCACCGCCACCACGGCGCCGCCCCGGCGCCCCATCACCGAACGGAGAGGTGAGAGACATGGCCAAGACAGCAGACGGCATCGAAGTCGAAGGCACCGTCACCGAGTGCCTGCGCAACGCCACCTTCAGGGTGGAACTGTCCAACGGGCACATCGTGCTCGCCCACATCAGCGGCAAGGTCCGCAAGAACCACATCAAGATCCTCCCGCACGACCGGGTGCTCGTGGAGCTCAGCCCCTACGACCTCACCCGCGGCCGGATCCGCTACCGCTACCGCTCATAGCGGTTCTCGGTACGGTCATCCTTCCGTGACTCCGTCCGGTGACTCAGCGTCATGTGACTGATGTGCGTGAGCGCTTCGCGGCTCACAGTGGGTGGGGCCGGCCGCCGGATCCCGGCGCCGGCCGACACCACCGCACCACGGAGGAACGAGCATGATCGACAGGCGCACCTTCACCAAGGCCGTCGGGTTCGGGGCGGGCGCGAGCGCCCTGTCCCTGGCGGCCCCGCCCCAGAGCGCCCAGGCCGCCCCGGCCGCGCCCGCAGCACCCGCCCCGGGAGCCGCCGGCCCCGCCGGCCCCGCCGGGTCCGCCGGGCGGACCGGGTTCGCCCGGACGGCGCAGGTCCGCGCCGGGGTGCTGGACGTCGGCTACGCCGAGGACGGCCCGGCGGACGGTCCCGTGGTCGTCTGCCTGCACGGCTGGCCGTACGACATCCACAGCTACGTGGACGTGGCACCGCTGCTCGCCGCGCAGGGCTACCGGGTGATCGTGCCCTACCTGCGCGGGCACGGCACGACGCGCTTCCTGTCCGCCCGCACGCCCCGCAACGCCCAGCAGGCGGCGGTCGCGTTGGACGTCGTCGCGCTGATGGACGCGCTGGGGATCGAACGGGCGGTGCTGGCCGGCTTCGACTGGGGCTCGCGCACCGCCGACATCGTCGCCGCGCTGTGGCCCGAGCGGGTCAAGGCGCTGGTGTCGGTCAGCGGATACCTGATCACCGACGTGGCGAAGCAGCGGGAGCCGCTGGCGGCCGCCGCCGAGCACACCTGGTGGTACCAGTTCTACTTCGCCACCGAGCGCGGCCGCCTGGCCATGGAGGACCGGGACAAGCGGCGCGCCCTGTGCCGCCTGGTCTGGGAGAACGTCTCACCGACCTGGGCCTTCGACGACGCCGTGTTCGAGCGCACCGCCGTCGCCTTCGACAACCCCGACTACCCGGCGATCGTCATCCACAACTACCGCTGGCGGCTGGGCCTTGCCGAGGGCGAGCACCGCTACGACCGGCTGGAGCAGCGGCTCGCCGCCCGGCCCCGGATCGCCGTGCCCACCGTCACCCTCGACCCCGGGCGCGACCCCTTCACCGCCCCCGGAGACGGCACCGGCTACCGCCAGTACTTCACCGGCCCCTACCTCCACCGCACCCTCGCGGACGTCGGCCACAACCTGCCGCAGGAGGCGCCGGACGCCTTCGTCCGGGCCGTCCTGGACGCCGACCGCCTCTGACGGCCCGGCCTGCCGGGGGTCTGCCGACGGGTCAGCCGGGGGTCGGCGCTTCGCGGACCCGGCCGGGAGCTACCGTCCGCGGCGTCGACGGCCCCGGGCTCCCCGCGACACCACGCGGGGAGCCCGGAGCCGTTCACCTGTTCATCCTCCCGACCGCTCGCCCGCGAACTTCCCGATCGCGTAACGGGACTGACGTATCGTCCGGGACACCCGGCGCGACACCCCCCGAGGTCGCTAGCCTCTACACCGGAACAAGGGGCGGGCGAACGGCGTGGGGTGGGGCGTGGCGAGCGACCTGGCGGCGTTGCGCCGCATGGAACGCCATCTGCGGGGCCGCCCCGAGCGGGCCGACTTCCTGCTCGACCTCTCCAACATCGTCCGCGAACGCGGCCTGGGCGGCGGCACCCCCCGGGCGCTGGACCGGCTGCGCCTGGTCCTGGCGGCGCTGCGCGCCTTCGAACAGGACCGGGAGGTCACCGTCCACGCCATCGCCGACGACAGCCTGCTGCGCCCCGAGTACGACGCGCTCTACCCCGACCCCGCCGAGCCCGCCCTGCTGCGGCAATGGCGCGACCACGGCCTGATCACCTCCCGCGAGAGCGCCGACCCCGACCTGCTCGACCACGCCCGGTCGCTCGGCACCCCCGTCATCAGCAGCGACCTCTACACCGGCCACCGCGGCCGCCACCCCTGGATCCAGGGCGACCGCGAGCGGTTCCTCGCCCCCGCATGGGGCGGCGGCCGCCCGGTGCGCCTGGTCCGCCGCGACATGCGGGTGTTCGCCGACCGGGTCGTCTCCCGGGAACGCGAGATCGACGACCTGCGGGCGAGCAACCTGCTGGTCCGCGGCCGGCCCCGCGCCGAGATCCTGGAACGCTCCTGGCGGTGCCCGGTCGACGGCTGCCACCCCGCCCCCGCCGTGCGGCGCGACAAGGTGGTCTGCCGCGCGCACGGCACCCTGCTGAAGGACACCGGCCCCCGGCGTCGCCGCGCCCAGCTCAAGGTCCTGGTCGACGGGGAGTGCCGCGCCTGGGAGAACCTCACCGAGGACGACCGCACCGAATTCGTCCTCGGCCGGGCCAACCTCGCCCGCATCGAGGACCGGCACCTCGACGAGGACCGGCGCCTGGCCGTCTCCCGCCGGCACCTGCTGATCGTCTCCCGCCGCGGCACGCTGCGGGCACTCGACACCAGCGGCAAGGCCGTCAGCAGGATCCGCACGATCCGCCCCGGACAGGACCCCACCCCCTGGAAACCGCTCCCGCACCTGCGGGAAGCCTGCGAACAGCGGCCCCGCGAACGGCTGTTCCACGCCTTCGGCCCGGACGACGAGATCGAGGTCCAACCCGGGATCGTCCTGCGCCGCAGCGGCCAGCGCTGGCCCGGCGAACGCGCCGAGGGCGTGCGCGCCAAACCGCCCAGGCGCCCGCCGGACGGCGACGAGCCGACGCGCCAGGGCTGACGCGCCGGGCGCGCTGGGACCGACGGACCACCGGGAACGCCCGCGACGCCTCCGGGCGGTGCTCCGGTGAGGAACAGTGAGGGGATCACGGTGGAGTACCTGGAGGACGACGATCCCGAGACGATCGGCCCGTACCGGCTCTTCGGCCGGCTCGGCCGGGGCGGCTGGGGCAACGTCTACTACGCCCGGCGCACCGGCCACGACGTACGGTTCGGACGCGGCGTGGCGCTCAAGACCATCCGCCCCGACCGGCTCGCGCGCGACCCCGAGCTCTTCCGCCGCCGCTTCGACCGCGAGGTCGTGGCCGCCCGCGCGGTCGACAGCGCCTACACCGCCGAGGTGGTCGACGCCGACACCGGCGCCGCCGAACCCTGGTTCGCCACCTGCTACATCCGCGGCGTCGACCTGGCCACCGCCCTGGAGGTCTGCGGCGGCCCGCTGCCACTGCGCACCTGGCGGGTGCTCGCCACCGGCCTGGTCAACGCGCTGGACGCCATCCACGCGGCCGGCCTGGTCCACCGCGACCTCAAACTCGGCAACGTCCTGCTGGCCGGCGCCGGACCGCGGGTCATCGACTTCGGCATCGCCCGCCACCTCGACCCCGCCGACGAGACCGTGCTGACAGGTACCCAGGTCCCCGCGACGATCACCTTCGCCGCGCCCGAGCAACTGCTCTACCAGGAGGTCGGCCCGGCCTGCGACGTCTTCGCGCTGGGCCTGGTCCTCGCCTCCGTCGCCCTCAACGGCAACCCCTTCGGCCCGGGGATCCCCAGGCAGATCGCCTCCAACATCCTCAACGGACGGCCGCGGCTGGACGGGCTGCCGCCGGAGGTGGACCGGGTGGTCCGCCCCTGCCTGGAACCGCACCCGGACGACCGCCCCAGGCTCGCCGACCTCGCGGCCCTGCTGCCGGACGCCCCGCCCAAGGCACGCGACTGGTTCCCGCCGGCGCTCTGGGCGGCGGTCGAGGAACGCTCCGGCCTGGCCGTCGACCTGGAGGAACCCCTGCGCCGCCGCCCGGCAGCGGCGGCGGCGCAGCCACGGCCCGGCGCGGCGTCCGGGGCCGAGCCGACCCGGGTCGACCCGCTCGCCGAAGCGCCGATCGAAGCGCCGACCGAATCGCTCGCCGCGTTCGGCGCCCGGCTGCGGCTGGAACACGACCTGGGGCCCACACCGACCACCGCGCAGGGCGGCCAGGGCACCACCCTGCCGCCGCCCCGGCCTTCCGTGCCTTCCGCGCCTTCCGCGCCTTCCGCGCCTTCCGCGCCTTCCGTCCCTCCCGCGCCTCCCGTGCTTCCCCGGCGGCCGGAGGAGCAGCAGCCGCCCGGATCGGAGCAGACGGCCGTCCTGTCCCGGCCCACCCCCGCCGCTTCGCCCGCGCCCACGCCGCCGCTCCGGAGCGGCGTTCCCGGCGCCAAGTACCGGGCCGGCGCGCGGGCCGGGGACCCCGAGGCCATGCACCGGCTCGCCGCCAGCCACCGCAGCGCCCGGGACTGGGGCGCGGCCTTGTGGTGGTACCGGAAGGCCGCCGAGGCGGGCCGGGCCGGGGCGGCCGGCGAGGCCGCCGGGATGATCGAACGCCACCTCCCCGAGCGCCGCGAGCAACTCCTCGCCTTCCACCGGATGGCGGCCGAGGCCGGGGACACCGCGTCGATGATGCGGCTGGGCGAACTGCTGCGGGAGGGCGAGGGAGTGACCGGGCCGATGGAGGCCATCGCCTGGTACGAGCGCGCGGCGGCCCGCCGGCACGAGGGCGCACCCGGGGCAGCGGCCAGGGTCCGCGCCGCCCTGGTCGAACGGTTCGGCCCGCTGACCGAGGAACAGCTGGCGGTGCTGCGGCGCCACGAACTCGCCGCGGCCGAACGGAAGGTCACGGCGATGCTGGCGCTCGGCACCTGGCACCAGGGCCGCAAGCGCGACGAGCAGGCCCTCGGCTGGTTCCTGCGGGCCGCCGCCGAGGGCAGCCCGCACGGCACGACGATGGCCGCCAACCTGCTCAACCGGGATCCCGCCCGGCAGACCGAGGCGGCCGAGTGGTACCACCGGGCGGCCCGGCTCGGCAGCGTGGACGCCGCGCTGTGGGTGGGCCGCCGAACCCGCGACGAGGGCCGGCTCCCCGAGGCCCTGGAACAGCTGCGCCCGGCCGCGGAGAAGGGCCATGTGCCGTCCCTGAAGGACATGGGGGAGATCCTGGAACGGCTCGGCCGGCCGCGGGAGGCACTGGAGCACTACGCCCGGGCCGGCGCGAAGGGGGACGTCCAGGCCAAGAAGGAGGCCCGCCGGGTCCGCCGCGCCCTGGGCCTGGCGGACACCACGCCGCAGGACCCCGCGCCGGCGGAACCCTCGCCTGTACCCCCGCCCCCGCCCGTACCGCCGGCTGCGCCCCTGCCCGTACCGCCCGTGCCCGCCCCGCCCGCGCCCGTACCGCCCGCGCCCGTACCGCCTGCGCCCGTACCGCCTGCGCCGCGTGCCGAGGCGGAGGCCCACGAGCGGGAGGGCCGGACGGCGGAGGCGCTGGAGGCCTTCACCCGGGCCGAGGTCGCGGGCGACCCGGACGCCAAGCACGACGTGGCCCGGCTCTGCCTGCTGCTGCGCGAGGACTCCACCGACCGGCTCGAACGCCGGCGCCTGCGCAAGCGCGCGCTCAAGCGCTACCGCGACCTCGCCGAGGCGGGGGACCTCGGGGCGGTGGCGGTCCTGGTCGACCTCGACGCCGTCAACGCGCACCACTGGCTGCTGCTGGCCGCCATGGCCGGGGAGGTCACCGCCATGCGCCGGGTGGCCCGGATCCGCCTGGAGGACCGCGACCACTGGACCGCCCTCGCCTGGCTGCGGCGGGCCGCCGAAGCCGGCGACACCGGGGCCTGGACGGAGGGCGCCGAGATCCACGAACAGCGCGGCGGTCACCGCCAGGCGCTCGCCTGGTACCGCTGGGCGCAGGAGCACGGCGACACCGACGCGCAGCGGCAGATCGCCCGCCTGGAGGCCGCGCACCCGGAGGCCGCGGACTGAGACGGAACGGCGGGGCGCGGCGGGGCGGGGCGAACCGGGCACGGGCGGGACCATTGCAGAGCTGTTGCACGGGGAGTGGCCCGGCTCACAGCCGTTCGGGTGCGGAGCATGATCGACTCGTCCGATGCACCAGTTCGAGAAGTCCAGCCGTCCGCTGACGGGCCGTCGGCCGGGAGCGGCCGCCGCGGCGGTCGCCGCCGTCCTGCTCACCGGCTGCGGGTCCCAGGTCACCGGGGCGGGCGGCACCCTGGCGCCGTCCGGCAGCGCCGGGCCGTGCGGGGTGGCGCTGCCGTCGCCCACCGCCGGCGCCCAGGTGCCGTCCGCGCTCGCCCGGGACGGGGTGCGGATCACCGCCGTCAACGCGGCCTGCGCGGAGTACGAGGTGACCAACCGGGGCACCGAACCGTCCGACGTCACGGTGCAGTTCGGCCTGTTCTCCCCGGCCGGCGCCGTGAAGGACTACGTGACGGAGACCGTCGCCGCGGTCGCCCCCGGGGCCACCGTGAAGCAGCGGCTCGACCTGAACGGGACCACGCCGACGGCCGGGCCGGGGTCCGGCGCGGCGTTCCCGCCGATCGAACCGGTCCAGCCGACGCGTCCGGGCACCGGCCCGGCCGCGCCGGGCGCCGCACCGCAGCTGAAGATCACCAAGGTCCGCAGCGTGCCCACCGCCGAGGCCCCGCGGCCCGACGGCCCCTGCCCGGCCTCCGGCCTGCGGCTGTACGCCGACGAGGGCGACGCCGCGATGGGCCTGCGCGTGCTCGGCCTGCACCTGCGCAACTGCGGCACGGCCACGGTCGACCTCGACGGCTACCCGACCCTGCAACTCCTCGACCTGGAGCACCGGCCCGTCGACGGGGTGCGGCTGCTGTCCGGCGGCGCCGAGATCGCCACCGGCACCGGCGCCGACAACCCGCCGCAGAAGATCGCGCTGCGCCCGGGCGAGGGCGCCCGCGCCACCCTGGTGTGGCGCAACACCACCCTGGACGGCGCCCCGGAGAACGTCCCCTACGTCAGGGTCCGCGCCACCCCGGACGCGGCCCCCGTGACGGTCACCCCCGAACTCGACCTGGGCACCACCGGCCGCCTGGGCATCGGCGCCTGGGCCCGGGAGTCCGGCGACCCGCGCCCCGCGAGCAGGCCGTCCTGACACCCCGCCGTCCTGACACCCCGCTGTCCTGACACCCCGCCGGCCCACCGCTCAGCCGCAGCCCGGACGGTAGGGGACGGCGGGCAGCAGCCGGGACCACTCCTCGCGGGGCAGCGGCGCGCGCAGCACGGCGCAGGCCCGGGCGGCGGCGGTGCCCGGGGCGAGGGTCCACAGCGCGGCGGCGCCGTCGTCGCCGCCGACCAGGGCGCGCCCGTCGGGCAGGAAGGCCAGGGCCTCCAGCGACTGCCCCGGGCCGGTGACGGTGGCCGGGGCGGAGGCGGCGGCCGGGTCCCACAGCCGCAGCCGGCCGCCGCGGCCGACGCCGGCCACGGCGCGGCCGTCGGGGGTGAAGGCGAGGGCCTGGACGGTGTCGTCGCCCACCGGGTGCTCGCCGACGTCCAGCCGCCGCCCGGTGCGGGTGTCCCAGACGTGGACGAGCCGGTCGTTGCCGGTGGTGGCGAGCTGCCGGCCGTCCGCGCTGACGGCGATCCGGCGCACCAGGTCGTCGTGCCGGAACGGGCTCTGCCGCACCCCGTCGGCCGGGTCGGCGACGGCGAGCAGGTGGACGTACTGGGAGTCGTGGGCGAAGGCCAGTTCGGCGCCGTCGCCGAGGAAGGCGAGCGACAGGACGCGGTCCTTGTCGTCGTGCCGGCGCGGGCGCAGCGGTGAGCCGTCCGGGGCGCCGGTGAGCAGCCGTCCGTCCGCGGTGGCCGCCGCCAGGAGCGAGCCGTCGGGGCTGAGGGCGACGGCCGTGGGCTCGTCGCCGATGCCGGCCGAGGCGCGCGGCGACCCGTCCACGGCGCCGTACACGCGCAGGGAGCCGTCGGCGCCGGCGCTCACCAGGGTGCGGCCGGCCCGGTCGAAGGCCAGGGCGGTGACGGCCCTGCCGGTCGGCGCGGTGACGGTGACCAGGCGGGGCGCCGGTCCGGCCACGTCCCACAGCGCGGTGCGGCCGTCGGCGGTGGCGACCGCCGCCCGGTCCCCGGCCGAGGCGACGGCGGTGACCGGCGGACGGTCCGGGCCCGGTGCCAGGTCGGTGCCGCGCCGCAGGTCCCAGACCAGCACGCTGCCGGACGGCGAGCTGATCCCGGCCGAGGTGACGACGGTGCGGTTGTCGCCGCCGACGGCGACACCGAGGACGAAGGTGGGGTGGCCGCGCAGCTCGGCGGTGACCCGCCGGGTGGGCAGGTCCCAGACCAGGGCGCTGCGGTCGGCGCCGCCGGAGACCAGGGCGGTGCCGTCGGGGGTGAGGCCGAGCGCGTTGACCGAGCCGAGGTGACGGGCCGGCAGGTCGGTGACCGGCCAGTCCTGCGGCTCGTCCTCCTCCCCGGTGGCCGCGCTCCCGGCGCTACCGATGTCGCCGCCCGCCGCGCCGCCCGCCGGGGGCCGCCACAGCCGGATGCCGCCCTGCTCGTCGCCGACCGCCAGCAGCCCCCCGTCGGCCGCGAAGGCCAGCGAGCGCGGGGACGGCGAACGCCCCGAGAACACCACCGGCGCCCCGCCGTCCGCCCGCGCCGGCGCGTCCAGGTCCCGCACCAGTACGGTGCCGTCGGTGGCCGCCGAGGCGATCCGGTGCCCCGCGCCGAAGCCGAGGCCCTGGATCACCCCGGCGTGGTCGACCAGGGTGCGCACCGGCGGGGCGGCGCCCGCGTCGGTGCGCCACACCCACACCCGCCCCGGCAGGTCGGCGTCGCTGGTGCCCGCCGCGAGCAGCGCGCCGTCCCGGCTGAACGCCAGCCGCTTGGCGACGGTGGACGCGCCGGTGGCGCTCGGCGGCATCACCGGGGAGGGCAGCCGCTGCCGGTCGGCCACCCGCCACAGCAGCACCCGCCGCTGCGGGTCACGGGTGAGCGCGGCCGCCAGCAGCCGCCCGTCCGGGCTGAACTCCACGTCCTGCACGGGATGGCCCACCTCTCCCTGCAGTTCGGCGACCAGGGCGGTGGTGGCGGTGTCCCACAGCGCCACCCGGCCCCGCGAGTCGCCGGTGGCGACCAGCCGGCCGTCGGGGCTGAGCGCCAGCGCGTTGACGCCCCACCGGAAACCGGGGATCCGCCCGGCCAGGTACTGGGTCTGGGTGCTCAGCACCGCGTCGTCCGCGCTGCGGCGCAGCTCCGGCACCCCGGCCGCGGCGACCCGGCGGATGACAACGAGGACTCGGCAGATCCGGAGAGCCCGACGAAGGCTGATCCGTTGTGCTCCGTCAGCCCTTTGGCCGAGCAGATCTGCCCAGGTCCAGTTTGGGCCATGAGACCGACCTTCCTCCTCCGCGTTGGTGGCCGCGAGCCCGGTATGGACACCGGCGGCGGGTAGCCGGCTCGATCGGGGCGGTCGCCGGTGCCCAGCACCTGACCAGAGCGGCGGAGACCGCCGCGTTGTCAGAGCTGCGCGCTAGGTTGACCACGACGATCGGAGGGAGGTGTTCCACGATGTTGTCCGGTCGTAAGTATCGGCTTGAACTCGATCAGGCACAGGCTGAGTTGTGTGAGACCTTCGGCAACATCTGCCGCGACGTGTGGAATACCGCTCTTGAACAGCGTCGGGAGTACCGACGCCGTGGGGCATGGATGAACTACGTCCCGCAAGCTGCCGAGTTGGTCGACGCGAAGAAGGACTTCCCCTGGCTCAAGGATGCCCCCTCGCACGTGTTGCAGCAGACCCTTCGCGATCTGGACCGAGCGTGCCGGGAACATGGCATATTCAAGGTCAGGTGGCGTTCCAGGACCCGCTGGTCTCCGTCGTTCCGCTTCCCGGCCGGGAACCTGATCACTGTGGAGCGGATCGGCCGTAAGTGGGGCCGCGCGAAGCTGCCGAAGCTCGGATGGGTTCGGTTTCGCTGGTCCCGCCCGCTCGGCGGCGAGGTCCGTTCGGCCACGGTCACTCGCCAGAGGCAGCACTGGTTTGTCTCCTTTCTGGTGGAAACTGGCACGACCACCCCGGAGCAACACGCCATGCCGAACACGGCCGTGGGCGTGGACCGTGGCGTGAAGGTCGCGGTGACGACCAGCGACGGAGACTTCCGCGACCGGGCATATGCCACCCCCGGTGAGGCCGCCAGACTGCGTCGGCTGCAGCAGCGACTTGCGCGCTCCAGGCGAGGCAGCAACCGCCGCAAAGCCGTGTTGGCGAAGATCAACGTCATCACCGGGCGCGTCCGCAACCGGCGTGTCGAGTTCTGCGCACATACCGCATCCGAGCTGGCCACCCGAAATGCGGTTGTGGTGTTGGAAGACCTCCGCATCCGGTCGATGACCGCCTCAGCGGTTGGCACAGCGGAACAGCCTGGCAGGAACGTCCGAGCCAAAGCCGGGCTGAACCGGGCCATCCTCAACAAGGGATGGCACATGCTCGAACTCGCGCTGCGCAACGCGGCGCGCACCACCGGAACCAGCGTGGTTCTAGTCAACCCCGCGTACACGTCACAGACCTGCAACGCCTGCAAGCACGTGGACTCGAAGTCGCGTAACAGCCAAGCCGACTTCCGATGCACCGCCTGTGGACACCAGGAGCACGCTGACGTGAACGCCGCGAAGAACATCCTCAACGCCGCAGGGCATGCGGTGTCAGGGCGTGGAGACCTCGGCTTTGGCCGGTCTGTGAAGCGCTAACCACCGGCGCCGCACGTGCGACCGGAATCCCGGCCCCTCGGGGCCGGGAGGAAGCCAAGTGGGACTTGTCGTAGTGCACCCGGTGGGCCAGCTCGGACTGCGAGAAGCCCGCCGCCCGGCGCCGCTCACGCAACGCCGTCCCGAAACCCGGCTCCGGCCCGGGCGCCCCGTCCTCCGCCGGGCCCGGCGGCCGCTGCCCCGGACCCTGCTGTCCCGGCACCCGCCCGCGCTTGCCCTCCGTGTCCACCCGCCGCCCCCGATCCGGTCGTGTCCCAACCGTCCAACGAGCCCGCCCGGGGCCGGTCACGGGGTGTCGCACCGACCCCTCGTACGAGTGGGAACGGCAGGTCAGCGGGGTTGTCGGGATGTCCGCACCGGGCGACAACAGGCAACCGGTGCAAGGCCTGCGGCCGCTGGACGAAGCTCTCGGTGGCAGCAGAACCGACCGGACCGCCACCACCCCGGGGACGACGCACCGTCACCACCCCGCCGTCAGCACCCCCCAGCCGCACGCAGAGGAGAACCGCCGATGAACCCCGTCCCCCGCCGCACGATCCGGGGCCTGCTCCGGGGCACGGCCCGGGCGGCCGCCGTGACCGCCCTCGCCCTGTCCGCCCTCGGCGCGACGGCACTCGGCCCGGCCGCGAGCGCCGACGCCGGCCCGCAGGCGTACTCCGTGCGCGGCTTCGACAGCTCCCACCACAGCCACGACACCGGCCACGGCGACCAGGCCTACGACTGGCCGGCCATCGCCCGCGGCGGCCAGTCCTTCGTCTACCTCAAGGCCACCGACGGCCTCACCTTCGACGACGGCTGGTTCACCCGCGACCTCGCCGGCGCCCGCTCGGTGAACCTCATCCACGGCGCCTACCACTTCTTCCGCCCCGACAGCGACGGCACCGCCCAGGCCGACCACTTCCTCGACGTCACCCGCCGCGCCGGCCACACCGGCACCAAGGCGGGCGAACTGCCACCCGCCCTCGACCTGGAACAGTGCACCCGCGACGGCCACCGCCTCCAGCTCGCCCAGGTCAAGGCCTTCCTGAAGCGGGTCGAACAGGCCACCGGCACCGCGCCGATCGTCTACACCCGCCGCGACATCGTCGACGACTGCCTCGGCGGCACCAAGGAACTGAGCGGCCACCACACCTGGCTCGCCCGCTACGGCACCACCGAACCCCGCCCGCTGCCCGGCGCCACCGGCTGGGACTTCTGGCAGTACAGCGAGCAGGCCACGGTGCCCGGCACCGCCGGCCACCCCATGGACGCCGACGTCTTCCACGGCGACCGCGCCGCGCTGCGCCGCCTCGCCCACCTGAACTGACCGAACCTCCGCCCGCACCGTATTCCCCTCGGAAAGGAAACACCGTCATGAACCGCATCCGCCGCTGGACCGTCCCCGCCCTCGCCGCCACCGCCCTGCTCGGCTCGCTCACCCTCACCGCGCCCGCCGTCGCCGCGACCGGCACCGACACCGTCGCCCAGGCGCAGGACCAGCGGGCCGCCGCGCCGAAGATCACCCGCGCCGAGGAGATCCGCCGGGCCACGCGCTGGCTGACCGCCGACGCCGGCAAGCCCGTCCCGTACAGCCAGCACAAGACCTGGAAGGACGGCTACCGCCAGGACTGCTCCGGCTACGCCTCGATGGCGCTCAACCTGCCCAAGCCGGCGCCCAACACCGTCGCGCTGAAGAACAACGGCTGGACCAAGCCCATCAAGATGTCCGAGCTGCGCCAGGGCGACCTGGTCATCAAGGCGAACAGCAACGACCCCGACCACCGCCACGTCGTCGTCTTCGACCACTGGGACAGCGGCAAGCACTCCTACCAGGCCTACGAGCAGGCCGGCCACGTCGGCACCCGGCACACCTCGCACAGCTACGGCCTCAAGGACGGCGACGGCTACCACGCCTACCGCCCGGTCAACCTGGCCGACTGACCCACCGCCACCACCGAGCGGGGGGAGGGGCCCCGGACGGCACCGCGCCGTCCGGGGCCCCGGCGCGTTCCTGACCTCGGAATTCCCGGTGGAAGGAATGCCTTTTCCGGGCCGTACGATTCAGCTCCCGGTAAAACCGTCCTCAAATGCCGCTCATGCACCGGCTGGGGTCCGCACGGGGGTCGCACGGGTTCCGCTCTCCGCGCGTTGCGCCGTTCCGCGATCGTTGAAAACCTTTGGGACGTACCCGGTCGAGGGGAATTTCCGGGGATTTCAAAGTGCGGGGCGAATTCGGTCGTCCCGGGCTTCGGGGAAATGCTGAGAGGGGAATAGAAATGCGCAGGATCATGCGGAACTCGGTCGTTTCCGTCGCCATCGCCGCCGCCGCGGTGGTGGGCCTGGCGACGACGGCCAGCGCGCAGAACTACGTCATCACGGGCGCCTACGGCTACTACGACCCCAACAAGCACATGTTCGGCATCGGCGACACCGAGGCCGACGGCCAGTACCCGTACGTGCAGTGGAAGATCAACGGCGTCAGCCAGGGGGACCTCGTCAACTACAACGGCAACGGCAGCTGGCGGGACGTCACCATCTCCTCCGGCAAGTGGGGCCAGAGCCTGGCGTGGCGGATCTGCCGCTCGGGCGGCGGCGGTTGCTCGCCCTGGCTCTACGAGACCGCCTAATGGGACTTGCTGAGTCGTAGAGACTCGGTGCCGTAGCCGCCAGCAGGTGAGCACT
>NZ_BNBY01000033.1 GCF_014656195.1 Kitasatospora xanthocidica
CGCATGCGCCGCTTCGACGCCAAGGGCCGCACCAGCTGACACCACGCACCAGCTGAACCGGCAACCCCGAAGCCATCCGCCCCACGAGCCCCCCAGGACTGACGACCCCTCATGTTCCGCACCGCATTGCGCAATGTGCTGGCCCACAAGGGCCGACTGCTGATGACGACGCTCGCCGTCATGCTCGGCACCGCCTTCGTGGCGGGCACGCTCGTCTTCACCGACACCCTCGGCAGCGCGCTCAGGTCCCAGAACTCCAAGAGCTACACCGACATCGCCGTCACGGTCAGCGACCGGGACGCGGTCGGCCGCGGCTACGACCACGGCGGCCGGGCCCACACCGGGCCGACCCTCACCGAGTCCACCCGCCAGGCCGTCGCGGCGCTGCCCGGCGTCGCCGAGGCCCGCGGCGTGGTCAGCGGCTTCGCCGGCATCGCCGACAAGAAGGGCGCGCTGATCGGCGACGGCTTCTCCACCACCGGCACCAACTACGTGCCGGGCGCCGACGGCACCGACCCGCGCTACCCGCTGGTCGAGGGCCGCGGCCCGAAGAACGCCGGCGAGATCGCGCTGGACGCCAAGACCGCCGGGAAGGGCGGCTACAAGGTCGGCGACACCGTGCGGGTGGCCGTCAACGGCCCGGTGATGGAGCTCAAGCTCACCGGCACCCTGCGCACCAACGACCCGCGGGTGCAGGCCGGCGGCTCGCTGGCCGCCTTCGACAGCGCCACCGCCCAGCAGCTCTACCTGACCCCGGGCCGCTTCGGCGAGCTGGACGTCAAGGCCAAGCCGGGCACCGACGACACCGCGCTGCTCACCGCCGTCAAGCAGGCCCTCCCGCAGGCCGACACCATCGAGGCCAGGACCGGCCGCGACCTGGCCGACGAGCAGGACCGGATGATCCAGCAGGGCACCAAGGGCATGAGCACCGCCCTGCTGGTCTTCGCGGGCATCGCGCTCTTCGTCGGCGTCTTCATCATCGCCAACACCTTCACCATGCTGGTCGCCCAGCGCACCAAGGAGCTGGCCCTGCTGCGCGCCATCGGCGCCAGCCGCAAGCAGATCACCCGTTCCGTCAAGATCGAGGCGGCGCTGGTCGGTCTGACCGCCTCGGTGGCCGGTCTGGTGGCCGGCATCGGCATCGCCGCCGGGCTCCAGTCGCTGCTGAACGGCCCGCTGGAGGCCAACCTGCCGGACGGCCCGCTGGTGATCGCCCCGAGCACGGTGATCGCCGCGCTGGCGGTCGGCGTGCTGGTGACCCTGGTCGCCGCCTGGCTCCCGGCCCGCCGCGCCTCCCGGATCGCCCCGGTGGCGGCGATGAGCTCGTCCGAGCAGCCCGCCACCCAGAAGAGCCTGGTGGTCCGCAACAGCATCGGCCTGGTCTTCGCCCTGGCCGGCGCGGCCGCGCTGGCCGCGGGTGCGGCCGGCAAGGAGGTCAAGCTGGTCGGCGCCGGGGCCGGCGCGCTGCTGATCGGCGTGTTCGTGCTGACCCCGCTGCTGTCCCGGCCGCTGATCGCGCTGTTCGCCCCGCTGCTGGGCGGGCTGTACGGCACCCCGGGCCGGCTGGCCAAGGAGAACGCGATCCGCAACCCGCGCCGGACCGCCGCCACCGCCTCGGCGCTGACCATCGGCGTCACCCTGATCACCGCGCTGACCGTGGTCGGCGCCTCGGTGAACAAGGCCGTGGACAAGGCGACCGCGAGCGACTTCAAGGCCGACTTCACGGTCACCATGCAGAACTACTCGATGCTCTCCCCCGAGGTCGGCGCCCAGATCGCCAAGGCGCCCGGCGTCGCCGCGATGAGCATGGAGCGCACCGTCCCGGTCACCCTGGGAGACGGCGGGGAGGACGCGGACACCGAGTGGCTGACGGCGGTGGACGCCGCCACCATCGACCAGCTGGCCACCGTCAAGGTCAAGGAGGGCGCCGCGGACGCCCTCAAGCAGGGCAAGCTGCTGGTGAGTTCCGGCACCGCCGACCGCACCCGCTACAAGGTCGGCGACACCCTCGCCGTCACCTACCCGGACGGCGCCAAGGGCTCGCTGACCGTCGGCGGCGTGCTGGAGTCCAACACCGCGCTGGCCGGGATCGTCGCCCCCGAGTCGGTCGTCGGCCCGCACGCGGCCCCCGGCACCGGCCCGAACAAGGTCCTGGTGAAGGGCACCGACGGCCCGACCGGGAAGCTGAAGCAGGCGGTGCGCGACGCGACCGGCGGCAACCCGCTGATCGCCGTCAAGGGCGAGAAGGACATCAAGGCGGAGAGCCGGCAGATCGTCACCAGCATCCTGAACATGATGTACGGCCTGCTCGGCATGTCCGTGGTG
This sequence comes from Kitasatospora xanthocidica, assembly GCF_014656195.1. Classification (GTDB taxonomy): domain Bacteria; phylum Actinomycetota; class Actinomycetes; order Streptomycetales; family Streptomycetaceae; genus Kitasatospora; species Kitasatospora xanthocidica. The sequence goes on from NZ_BNBY01000033.1 coordinate 2,326, forward strand.
ATCGCGGTGCTCGGCGTGGTCAACACCATGGCGATGTCGGTGTTCGAGCGCCGCCGGGAGATCGGCATGCTGCGGGCGATCGGCCTGGACCGGCTCGGCATCCGCCGGATGGTCCGGCTGGAGTCGCTGCTGATCGCCCTGTTCGGCGGACTGGTCGGCGTCGTCCTCGGCGTCGTGGTCGCCTGGGCGGGCCTGCGCACGCTGGCCGACACCTTCAAGGGCATCACCACCGAGGTGCCGCCGGTGCAGATCCTCGGCTTCCTGCTGGCGGCCGCCGTGGTCGGCCTGCTGGCCGCCCTCTGGCCGGCCCACAAGGCGGCGAAGATGGACATCCTGGGCGCCATCAAGAGCGACTAGTCCGGTACGTACGCCAGGGAGCCCCGGGGCGGTCCGATCGGACCGCCCCGGGGCTCCCTCGTGTCACGGCCCGGCGAACACCACGCCCTGGTTGGAGGGCTGCAGACTGCCGGTGGTCAGGCCCTGAGCGGAGACGGGCAGTTGGACGACCGGCTTGCCGTCGAGGCCGAGCACCTCGGCGGTCAGCTGCTTCGTCTCGTCCGGCGGGGTGAGCCGCAGGCCGGTGATCACGTGGCAGGTCGGGTCGGCCTTGTCGCAGGAGCTCCACTTGAGTCCGGAGAAGGCGGTCGTCCTCGGCTTCAGGGTGATCGCCATGGGCGGCCCGGGGTGCGGCTCCCGCTTGACGGCCAGGGTGTCCGCGCTGTTGTCGGGCCGCAGGCCGCCGTACCCCGGGTAGCCGAACAGGGTGCAACTCCGGCTGCCCTTGTTGGTGACCATCACCATAGCCGAACCGGCCTCCTGGAGCTGTACGGTGGCCGTGAGCTCGTCGGCCGTGCACCGCGCGCCGGCCGACTGGCCGACCATCGGGCCGGTCGGCGTCGCCCCGGGGACGGTCCCCTTGCCGGCGCTCGTCGGCTGCACAGATCCCGCCCCGGTGACGGTCACCGTCGGCGCCGGCTGCGCGCCCGCCCCCGCGTCGTCGTCGCACGCGGTCAGCAGCACGGCGGCGGCGAGCGCCGTCACGGCGGCGGCGGCGAGCCTGGCAGGCCTGCGAACGGTCATGGTCCCCCCACGGGTGAACGGTCGGTCTTTCCGTCCCCGAGCACGCCGCCCACGACCGCGCCGGTTGCGGCTGTAACGGACCCATGACGAAACCGCCCCGCCCGGCGGGTGCCGGGCGGGGCGGTTCGGGGGATCCGCGGGGTCAGGCGGCCGGCTCGGCCGTGACCGGCTGGGCGGGCTTGGGCGTGGACTTGCCGCCGCCGAGGACGTTGAAGAAGACGGCCAGCGTCGGGACCAGGTAGGCGAGCCAGACCACCAGCTGCAGCACCGTCGGGTCGGGCTGGAAGTTGAAGACGCCCTTCAGCAGGGTGCCGTACCAGCTGTCCTTGGGGATGGTGCTGGAGATGTCGAAGGCCGTGCTGTGCAGACCGGGCAGCCAGCCGGCCTCCTGCAGGTCGTGCACGCCGTAGGCGAGCACGCCGGCCGCGACCACGACCAGCATCGCGCCGGTCCAGGTGAAGAACTTGGCCAGGTTGATCTTCAGCGCGCCGCGGTAGAACAGCCAGCCGAGCACCACCGAGGTGAGCAGGCCGAGCGCGGCGCCGATCAGCGGGTTCCAGCCGTCACCGGTGGCCTGGACCGCGGTCCAGATGAACAGCGAGGTCTCCAGTCCCTCGCGGCCGACGGCCAGGAAGGCGGTGACCACCAGGGCGGTGGTGCCCATCGCGAGCGCCGCGTCCAGCTTGCCGTGCAGCTCGGTCTTCAGGTGCCGGGCGGTGCGCCGCATCCAGAACACCATCCAGGTCACCAGGCCGACCGAGATGATCGACAGCGAACCGCCGAGCGCCTCCTGGGCCTCGAAGGTGAGCTGCGAGGAGCCGAACTGCAGCACCGCGCCGAAGGCCATCGAGAGGACCACGGCCGCGCCGACGCCCAGCCAGACCGGCGGCAGCTTGTCCTTGCGGTCGGTCTTGACCAGGTAGGCGATCAGGATGCAGACGACCAGGCTGGCTTCGAGGCCTTCGCGAAGGCCGATCAGGTAGTTGCCGAACACGCTGGCTCCCTGGGGGTGAAGAGGTGGTACGTACGGGGGTGGCGGCGGGTCAGCCGAACAGGGCCTGGCCCCACCACTCCCCCGGCTTGCGCACGCCCGCCGGGCAGGCGAAGTGGGCGGAGCCGACGTGCTGGATGTACTCGTTGAGCTTGTCGCTCGACGCCAGGCGGGTCTGCAGCGGCACGAAGGCCTTGCGGCTGTCGCGCTGGTAGGCGAGGAAGAACAGGCCGGCGTCCAGGCGGCCGAGGCCGTCGGTGCCGTCGGTGAAGGAGAAGCCGCGGCGCAGGATCATCAGGCCGCTGTTGGCGTCCGGGTGGGCGAGCGCGACGTGGGAGTCGGCGGGCATCGCCTTGAGGTCCGGGGCGTCGTGCTCCTTGGCCTTGCCGTACGGCGCACCCTCGCCCTTGGTGCGGCCGAAGACGTCCTCCTGCTCCTTGAGCGAGGTGCGGTCCCAGGTCTCGATGTGCATCCGGATCCGCCGGGCGACGAGGTAGGAGCCGCCGGTCATCCACTCGGGGCCGTCGCCGGGGGCGGCCCAGACGTGGTCGGCGAGCTTCGCGGTGTCGGTGCCCGCGATGTTGTGGGTGCCGTCCTTGAAGCCCATCAGGTTGCGCGGGGTCTGCGCGTCCGGGGTGGTGGAGGAGGTCTTGCCGAAGCCGAGCTGGGACCAGCGGATGTTGACGGTGCCCATGCCGATGCGGGCCAGGTTGCGGATCGCGTGCACGGCGACCTGCGGGTCGTCGGCGCAGGCCTGGACGCAGATGTCGCCGCCGCTGCGGGTGGGGTCGAGCTTGTCGCCCTTGAAGCCCGGCAGGTCGATCAGGGCCTCGGGGCGCTTGGCCTTCAGGCCGAAGCGGTCCACGCCGTCCTTCTCGAACAGGCTCGGCCCGAAGCCGATGGTGAGGGTGAGCCGGGAGGCGGGCAGGCCGAGGGCCTCGCCGGTGTCGTCCGGCGGCGCCTCGGGCAGGCCGGTGGCGGCGCCGGTGCCGACCTCGCGGCCGCCGGTCATCGCGGCGGCCGCCTTGGTCCACTCCTTGAGCAGCTTGACCAGCGACTCCCGGGTGGCCTTCTCGGAGACGTCGAAGGCGGCGAAGTGCAGCCGGTCCTGGACCGGGGTGGCGATGCCGGACTGGTGCTCGCCGTAGAACGGCACCTCGGCGCCGGCCGGGGCGGCGGCCGCCGGGGCGGGGTCGTCCTGCCTGGTGGCCGCGGCGACCGAGCCGACGGCGGCGGCGCCGAGCGCGACACCCGCGCCGGCCCAGCCGATGACGGCGCGTCGGCTGACCGCGCTCTTGGTCGCGGCGGCGTCGGCGGTGTCCGGCGTCGCGTTCTGCTGCTCGTTCTCGGCGTCCATCGGCGGGCGGGCCCTTCTCGGTACTGAGTGCTGTGCGCTGACTCACGGATGCCGTGGCGGCCGGTCCGGGCCGCCACGGCGTCGTGGGGTGGGTGGTGGGGGAACCGCGTGGCCGTTACTTGGCGACCACGGCGGCGGCCAGCTTCGACAGCGGCTCGCCCAGCGAGTTGACCGCGTCGGAGAAGGTCTTGCGCTCGGCCTCGGTGACCTTGTCGTAGGAGGTGAAGGTGCCGTCGGCCTGCTTGTACTTGGCGAGCAGGGCGTTGATGGCGGCGAACTCGGAGTCCAGGGTCTTGGACAGGTCCGCGTCCTTCTCGGCGGCGACCGGCTTCAGCAGCTCGTAGGCCTTCTGAGCGCCCTCGACGTTGGCCTGGAAGTCGGCCAGGTCGGTGTGGCTGTAGCGGTCCTCCTCGCCGGTGATCTTGTTGGTGGCGACCTCGTCCAGCAGCTCCTTGGCGCCGTTGGCCATGCTGGTCGCGGTGATCTCCGCCTCGGGGATCTTCTTCTGCCAGTCCTTGAGGTCGTTCACCAGCTGGTCGGCGAGCTTCTTCTCGTCGTCACCGATCTTGGCGTCGGCCCAGAGCGACTTCTCCAGCTTGTGCCAGCCGGTCCACTGCTGGCCGGCCTCGACCTTGTCCTCGCGGGTGTCGGTCTTGGGGTCGACGTCGCCGAAGCTCTCGGCGACCGGCTCGGTGCGCTCCCAGCCGGTGCGCGAGGCCGCGAACAGCGACTTGGCCTTCTCCAGGTCGTCCGCCTTGATCGCGGCGGCGAAGGCCTCGACGGCCGGGATGGTCGCGTCGGCCTGCTCCTGGGCGTACTTGCGGTAGGCGTCCACGGCGGCGGCCAGGCGCGGGTCGGCCGGGGCGGCGCTGCCGCTGGCACCGGTCACGGTGATCTTCTGGCGGATGCCGTCGCCGACCATGCCGGGCTTGCAGGCGATCTCGTACGAGCCGGCCTTGATCTCGGCGTTGATGCTGGCCTTGGTGCCGGGGCCGATGTTCTCGCGCTCGGTGACGATCTTGTCGCCGTCGCCGTAGACGTAGACCTCGGTGGTCTTGGAGCCCTTGTTGCTGATGTCCAGCACGACGTGGCCGGCCGCGAAGGTCGTCTTGGAGACCTCGCACGCGGTGTCGGTCGCGTTCACCTTGACCGCGTCGGAGGAGCCCGCCTTGTCGTCGCTCTTGGACGAGCAGCCGGCCAGGGCAGCGGTCGCCACGGCGAGGGTGAGCAGCACGGCTGCGGTGGAACGGCGACGGGCGGACATGCGGGCTCCAACGGAAAAGGGCATGGGTGTGCCAGGCAATGAGGGACGGACGGGGCCGGGGCTCCGTCCTTAGCTAAGGCATACCTTACGTATGGATGTCCCAGCGTCTACACCCACCCCCGGAACCGTTACCTTCCCGGTGTACGACGGGCGGCGGCCCGGGCCGTCCAGCGGCCCTCGTGCCGGCTGATCCGGATCGGGTGGCCGAAGGTCTCGCTGATCAGCCCGGTGGTCATCACCTCCGCCACCGGCCCGGCCGCCACGCACTCGCCGCCGCGCAGCAGCAGGGCGTGGGTGGTGCTCTCCGGCAGCTCCTCCAGGTGGTGGGTGACCAGCACGCTGGCCAGGTCCGGGTGCTCGTGGCGCAGCAGGTCCAGGCTGTCCAGGAGGAGCTCGCGGGCGGTGAGGTCCAGCCCGGTGGCGGGCTCGTCGAGCAGCAGCAGCCGGGGGCTGGGCATCAGGGCGCGGGCGATCAGGGCCCGGCCGCGCTCGCCCTGGGAGAGGGTGGTCCACGGGGACTCGGCCATCGCGCTCATGCCGAGCGTGTCGATCAGCCGGTCGGCCCGCTCCAGCACCTCCGGGGCGGGCTTGCGGTGCAGTTCCGGCTCGATGGTGTTGGCGTGCCCGGTGAGCACCACCTCGCGCACGGTCAGCGGGGAGCGCAGCGGGTGGCGCGGGTTGACGTGCCCGAGGTGGGCGCGCAGTTCGCGGACGTCGACCCGGCCGAGCCGGCGGCCGAGCACGTCCACCTCGCCGCGGGTGGGGTGGGAGACGGCACCGAGCAGGGCGAGCAGGGTGGACTTGCCGGCGCCGTTGGGGCCGAGCAGCGCCCAGTGCTCGCCGGGCCGGATCTCCAGGGTGATCCCGCGCAGCAGGTGGCGTCCGTCGCGCACGACGTCGACGTCCTTGGTGCGCAGGAGGGGGCCGTCGAAACTCTCGGTCATGGGGGCTCGGTCTCCGATCGCGGCGGGGAGCGGGCGCGGCGCCGCACCGGACGGGCGCGGCGCCGTCCGTCCGCGTGCAGACTACAACCGTCGGCCGGGGCGGAGCCGGACCGTCCGCTGGGTGGACACCCCATAACCCTGTTGCCCGACGGGAGTTGGGAGGAGGATCGTCCCTCCGAGGGGACGCGGGGCGAGGGGGAGGCCGGATGAGCGGGGACACCGGACGGGCCGGGACGCTGCACGGGCTGGTCGAGCGGCAGGCGCGCCGGGCGCCGGCGGCGGTGGCCGTGCGCTGCGGCGAGCGCGAGCTGACCTACGGGGAACTGAACAGCCGGGCCACCCGGCTGGCCGCCGTACTGGCGGAGCAGGGCCTGGCCCCGGGCGGCCGGGCGGCGGTCGCACTCGGCCGGGGCACCGAGGTGTACGTGGCGCTGCTCGCGGTGCTCAAGGCGGGCGCCGCGTACGTGCCGCTGGAGCCGAGCGCGCCGGACGCGCTCCTGCGACACGTGCTGGCCGACGCCGCGCCGGACGTGGTGGTGACCGAGGAGGTGCACCGGGTCCGGCTGGCCGACGCGGGCGGGGCGCGGCTGGTCTGCGTCGACACGGCGGAGGCGGCGCGGGCCCCGCTCGCGGCAGCGGAGGCGAAGGCGCCACCCGAGGCCGGTCCGGAGGACCTGGCCTGCGTCTTCTACACCTCCGGCTCCACCGGACTGCCCGTCGGCGCGCTGGTCGAGCACCGCAACCTGCTGGCCGCGTACGAGGGCTGGCGCGAGGTGTACGGGCTGACCGCCGAGGACCGGATCCTGCAGACGGCGAGCCTGGAGTTCGACGTCTTCACCGCCGACTGGGTCCGGGCGCTGGGCACCGGCGCCACCCTGGTGGTCACCCCGTTCAACCTCACCCTGGACCGCACCGCCGACCTCGGCGCGCTTCCCGCCCTGGTGGCCGCCGAGCGGATCACCGTGCTGGAGCTGAACGTCCGCACCGCGCGCCGGCTGACCGGTCTGCTGGCCGCGACCGGCGCGGGCCTGCCCGGGGTGCGGCTGCTCACCGTCGGCGCCGAGAAGTGGTACCTGGAGGAGCAGTTGGGCCTGCAGCGGCTGCTCGGCGAGCGGACCCGGGTGCTGAACGTCTACGGGCTGGCCGAGGCCACCGTGGACAGCACCTACTTCGACGCGCAGGGCACCGCCGCCGCCGACGGCGCCGAGCGGGTCTCGCTGGTCGGCCGCCCCTTCCCCGGGACCCGGGTGTACGTGCTGGGCCCGGACGGCACCCCCGCCGGGCACGGTCTGGCGGGCGAGATCGCGATCGGCGGCGCCGGCCTGACCCGCGGCTACCTCAACCGGCCCGCGGACACCGCCCGCCGCTTCGTCCGGGCGGACTTCGACCCGGACGGCCGGGTGCTGCTGACCGGCGACCTCGGGGTGCTGCGGGCGGACGGCGTCCTGGAGTTCACCGCGCGGGCCGCGACCGTGGTGGGACCGCTCGGCGCGGAACGGCCGATCACGGTGCTGGCGCGGGTGCGGGCGGCGGTCCGCGCGGAGGGCGCGCTGCGCGGGCATCCGGCGGTGCGGGAGGCGGCCGTCGTCGAGGTGGAGCCGAGGCCGGGGCAGCGGCAGCTGGTCGGCTACGCGGTGACCGCGCCGGGGGCGGAGGGGGCGGACGGCTGGTCGCTCTCCCAGTACCTGGAGGCGGAGCTCGACGGCGGCCCGGTGCCGGCCGCCGTCGTCCCGGTGCCGGAGCTGCCGCGCACCCGGGCGGGCAAGCTGGACCGTACGGCCCTGCCGCTGCCCGCCCCGCCGGAGCACACCGCACCGCGCTCCGCCAAGGCCGGCGGCCGGAGCGGGGGCAAGGGCGGCGGCAAGGGCGGGGGCGGCGGCTCCTGGGACGGGCCGGTCGCGAACGGCTGCGCGGCGGTCTTCTGCGTGCTGCTGTTCGGCGGGGGCGCGTGGGTGACGACCGATGTGCTGTTCCCCGGCTCGACCGACCTCACCGGCGTGCCCTCCCCGTACGACGCCCTGTTCCGTCTCCTCTACCTGTGCGAGAACCTGGCCTTCGGCGCCGGGATCGTCTACCTCTCCGTCGGCTTCGAGGCGGTGCTGCGGATGGGCCGGCCGCGCCGGCTGTCCGCCTTCACCCATCTGGCGGTCACCTGGCTGCTGGTCAACTGGTGGCCGCAGGACAACCTCTACCGGCTCACCAGGGCCGACGACTGGCCGCGCGAGGCGGCCCTGGTGTTCGCCTTCAACGTTCCGCTGATGCTGGCGGCGCTGGTGCTGGTGCGTTTCGTCCTCTGGCGCCCGCCGGTCGGGAAGGAGTGACGGCGCCTCACCGACGCCACCTCATCGCTGCACCGACGCCGCCGCACCGCCGCACCGCCGCCACCTCATCTGAGCGCCTCGAACATCCCGGCCAGCCCGTGGTTCGCGGCGGCGACCAGCGCCTCGGCCGCGTCCAGCGCCTCCGGGTCCGGCCCGGCGAGGGCCAGGCCGACGGTCGGCTCGGGCTCGCGGCAGGCCGTCGGGATCAGCGGCAGCAGGGTGACGCCGAGCCGGGCGCAGCGCGGCCGGAGCCGTTCCAGGTGGTCGTGCAGCGCGGCCGGGGCGAGCCGGGCGCCGAGCGGCATCCCGTCCAGGGTGCGCACCAGGTGGCCAGGGCCGCGCACCTCGTCGAGCCGGGCGGCCAGCACGAAGGCGACGGCCGGGCCGGTGAGCCGCAGGTTGATCTCGGTGGGGGCGAGCCGGCGCTCCCGGTCGGTGACGAAGTCGACGTCGTACCAGCCGCGGTAGCCCTCGGCGGCCAGCCGCTCGCCCACCGCGAGGGCCAACCGGCGGGCGGTCGCGGCGGCGGCCGCCGGCACCGCGCCGGGGCCGACGGTGACGCCCTGGTAGCGGGTGCCGGCCACGTCCATGGCACCCGCGCCGACCGGGTGGACGGTGCCGTCCGGGCCGACCAGGGCGTCGTAGGTGAGGTCGCGCAGCCGGGCGGCCGGGCCCGGGTCCACGTGCTCCTCCAGCAGCAGCGGGCCGTCCGGTGGCAGGAGTTCGGTGCGGACCAGGCGCCGCAGCAGGGCCGCGCCGCCGCCCGCGGCGAACAGCTCGGCGGGCTCGACCACGACGGTGCCGTAGCCGCCGACGCCGTACGGGCTCTTCAGGACGGTGGTCCGCCCCCGGGCGGCGCGGGCGGTGAGCCGGCGGGCGGCGCGGCGGCGGCCGTCCGGGCGTTCCTGGTCCGGTGGGCGGACGCCGGGGTGGCCGGGGGCGAGGGCGGTGAACAGGTCGTGCGCGGCGGCCTTGGACTCGTAGCGGCGCACGGCGGCCAGTTCGGGCCCCTCGCCCCGGGCGGCCGTCCGGCCCCAGCCGATCACCGGACGGCCGGAGTCGGCGATCCGGGCGGCCAGCGCGGGGCGGTCGGCGAGCGCCTCGGCCATCGTCCGGTCCGGCGCCACGCCGCTGTGCACCTCGACCGGGCCCCAGTCCAACTCCCGGGCCAGCCAGTCGGTCCACTCCCGGTCGACGTCGGCGGGCAGCACCAGCAGGGCGGGTTCGGGGCTGTAGGCGACGGCCAGGCAGGCGTAGTGGTGGGCGTGCCGCAGTCGCCGCAGGCGCTGTGCGGCGTCCGTGCCGGGGGCGAGGAACTGGGCGTTGAAGTCCGCGACGTCGCCCACGTGGACCGCCGCCCGCCCGCCGGTCCAGGCCCCCACCCATCCGTCCATGGGCCGGAAGCCTAGGGGTTGCGCGGTCCGGCCGCGCGGGGTTTCACAGTGCCGACAGGCCGGCCTCGTCGGTGCGGGGTCCACGCCACGTGTAGTCGATCGTCACGACGGCACTGTAGACCGCTTGTTAACTTCTGATCATTTTTGACTGTCAAAGGACACAGCTTGGCAAAGTTATGACCATCCCTCTAGCTGAACATGACTGATCGCCGTCAATCTCTGACCCAGCTCCTATCCCTGCAGCTAACCCCCACTGGAGTCAGAGTGACCCCCACGTCCTCCTTCCGCCGTGCCCGCGTGGCCGGAGCCGTCGCGATCGTCGCCGCCCTCGCCGGCGCGACCGTTCCCGCCGCCACCGCCTCCGCCGCGCCCAACCCGCGCGAGGCCGCGATATCCCAGGCCCGCGCCAACGTGGCCCACAACGCCGCGGTGTTCGGCTTCGGCGCCGGCCAGGACCTCGTGCTCAAGGACGTCGTGCTCGACGCCGACGGCACCTCGCACGTCCGCTTCGACCGCACCTACCAGGGCCTGCCCGTGGTCGGCGGCGACCTCGTCGTCCACCAGGACGCCAAGGGCAAGTTGAAGGACACCACCCGCGCCGCCGCCCACGACGCCGCCGTGAAGTCGACCGTCCCCAAGGTCCCCGCACAGTCCGGCGCCGCCAATGCGCTGTCCGCCGCCCCGGGCGTCCGGGACGCCGTCAGCACCCCCGAACTGATCGTCTGGGCCGCCGACGGCACGCCCCGCCTCGCCTGGCGCACCACCGTCGAGGGCACCGGAGAGCACGGCCAGCCGGCCGGCAAGGTCGTCGTCACCGACGCCACCACCGGCGAGCAGATCGAGTCCTACGACGCGGAGCACCAGGCCACCGGCACCGGCAACTCCGAGTACACCGGCACGATCGGCATCGACACCACCCCGGTCAGCGGCGGCTTCACCCTGACCGACCCGGTCCGCGGCCACGTCACCAAGGACGCCCACAACCTCTCGTCGAGCTCGGTCAAGGCCACCTCGGGCACCGCCTTCACCAGCGCCACCAACGTCTGGGGCGACGGCAAGAAGTTCTCCACCGACCGCTCCACCGCGGCCGTCGACGCCCACGCCAACACCGCCTGGACGTACGACTACTACAAGAACACCTTCGGCCGGAACGGCATCAAGAACGACGGCAAGGGCGCCACCGTCTTCGTCCACGTCGGCACCAACTGGGACAACGCCCAGTGGTCCGACAGCTGCTTCTGCATGATGACCGGCGACGGCGACGGCTCCCACGACCCGGAGCAGGTCGACCTCGACACCATGGGCCACGAGATGACCCACGGCGTCACCAGCGCCACCGCCAACCTGCGCTACAGCGGCGAGTCCGGCGGCCTCAACGAGTCCACCAGCGACATCTTCGGAACGATGGTGGAGTGGTACGCCAACAACAAGGTCGACACCCCCGACTACCTGTTCAGCGACCAGTCCACCCCGCCGTGGCTGCGCCGCTTCGACAAGCCCTCGCTGGACGGCAACTCGGCGGACTGCTGGAGCAGCTCGGTCGGCAGGCTGGACGTGCACAACTCCTCGGGCGTCGGCAACCACTTCTTCTACCTGGCCAGCGAGGGCAGCGGCAGCAAGACCATCAACGGCTTCACCTACAACAGCTCCACCTGCAACAACTCCACGGTGACCGGCATCGGCAACCAGAAGGTCGCCAAGATCTGGTACCGCGCGCTGACCGTCTACATGACGTCCACCACCAACTACAAGGGTGCCCGCGCCGCCTCGCTCAACGCGGCCAAGGACCTCTACGGCGCGACCAGCACCGAGTACAAGGCCGTCGCGGCGGCCTGGAGCGGCGTCAACGTCAGCTGACCTGCGCCTCCTTCGACCGCTGTTCCTAGTGGTTGAACCCGACGTGGCAGTGGTCGTGGTGGGTGTCGTCGGTGAAGAACTGACTGCCGGCGCCCGGGATCGCCACCGGACCGCCCACGTTGTACGAACCGGCGGCGGCCGCGTCCCGCATGAAGGACTCGACCAGCCGCCGGGGCGTGGCCCGGTCCACCACGGCCATGCCGTCGATCCGCCAGACGTCGAAGGCCCGGCCCAGCGGATGGTCGCTGGGCCGGGTCGTCCCGAAGACGTCCAACGGGTGGCCGGTCCGCACCACGCTCACCAACAGCGTGTACGGGCCGGCCAGCCGCAGCATCGCCTCCAGCACGCTGTCGTGCACGGCGCCACCGCGCAGGTCCGCCGCCGCCTCGGGCGGCAGCTCGATCCTCGGCTCGGCCAGTACCCGGGCCACCGTCGCGGACGGTGCGGCGGCGGCCGGGCCCGCGACCCCCGGGTGCAGGGCGGTGACGGTCCACCGCGGTTCGGCCCGACTCAGCCGGACGTCCACGGTGGTGCCGCCCTCGGCCACCGACCCGTCCGGACCCCTGGTCCACTGCCGGCAGACCACCAGCACGCTCGCCGAGTCGTCGAGGATCCCGCCGTACTGGGCGACGACCACCTCCAGGCTCGCCTCGGCCGCCGCCGGGGCCAACGGCCCGGCCTGCTCGGCCAGCGCGGGCGGCAGACCGAGCGCCGCCACCCGGGCCCGGGCCGCCTCCACACCCTGCCCGCCGGGCGGCCAGGCACCCAGCGCGACGACCAGCTCGACGGCGCGGCGCTTGACGTCGGGCTGGATCTCGTCCGGTCCGGGCTGCCAGAGCGGCCGCTCGGGCAGCGGGGTCGGCGCGGGCGTTCCAGGCGTGGGTGTTTCGGGCGTGGGCGCTCCAGACGTGGGCGTTTCGGGCGTGGCTGTTCCCGCCGTCGACGTGCTCGCCACGCCGCTCGAACTCGGGGCCGCGGTCTGCGGCTTGCCCTTGCCCGTACACCCCGCGGCGCCGAGCAGCAGTGCCGCCGCGCCCACCCGCAGCACCTCGCGCCGGCCCGTACCCGCACCGCCCCCCGCCACCTGATTCACCTTTGATCTCCCAGGATGCCCCGGCCTTCAGGCCGGGGAGGAATGGGGGTTTGACGCGGAGCCGCGTAGCGGCGGAGCGGTCTCCGGAGGTTCTGACGTGAGCCGTTGTCAGTGCCTGTCGGTAGGTTGGTCGTGTGCACCTTCGGTACTCCTATCGCATCTACCCGACGGCGGGTCAGCGAGCTTCACTGGCCCGGACGTTCGGGTGTGCCCGGGTGGTGTACAACGACGCTCTCGCGGCACGGAAGGAGGCCCGGAAGGCCGGGCGGCCGTACCCCGGGAGCGCGGATCTGCAGAAGCTGGTGATCACCGGGGCGAAGAAGACCGCGGAGCGGGCGTGGCTGGCCTCGGTCGGCGTGGATCCGCTGATCCAGTCCCTTCGGGACCTGGACACGGCGTACCGGAACTTCTTCGACTCGGTGTCCGGTAAGCGCGCCGGTCGGCCGATCGGGCTTCCCCGGTTCAAGTCGAAGCGCGATGGCCGGCAGTCGCTGCGGTTCACCCGTAACGGGTTCCGTCTCCGGGGCAACGGGAAGCTGAACCTGGCGAAGATCGGCGATGTGCGGGTGAAGTGGTCGCGCGCTCTGCCCGCCGACCCGTCCTCGGTGACGGTCGTGCTGGATGCGGCGGGGCGGTACCACGCGAGCTTCGTCGTGGACGTCGAACCCGGCCACCTGCCCGAGGTCGATGCCGAGGCCGGCATCGACCTCGGGCTGACCACCTATGCCGTCCTCTCGGACGGCAGCGTGATCGACAACCCGCGCTTCCTGCGCAAGGCCGAGAAGCGGTTGAAGGCCGCGCAGCGGGAACTGTCCCGCAAGGCCAAGGGCAGCAAGAACCGGGCCAAGGCCCGCAGGAAGGTCGCCAGGGCGCACGCCAAGGTCGCCGACACCCGCATGGACTGGCTGCACAAGCAGACCACCAGGATCATCCGCGAAACCCAAGCGGTGTACCTGGAGGACCTGAACGTGCGCGGCCTCAGCCGTGGCCGACTCGCCAAGTCCGTCCACGACGCCGGATGGTCCACCTTCCGGCGTCTCCTCGAAGAGAAGGCGGCCCGCTACGGACGGACCATCGGGATCGTGTCCCGCGCGTTCCCGTCCTCCCAGCTCTGCTCGGAGTGCGGACACCGCGACGGACCCAAACCCCTGCACGTGAGGGAATGGGCCTGTACGGCGTGCGGTGTGCTGCATGACCGTGACCTCAACGCTGCTCGCAACATCCTGGCCGCCGGGCAGGCGGACAGGCTAAACGCCCCTGGAGGACCGGCAAGACCCGGCGTGGCGATCCCACGCCGGGCACGGCCCGTCGAACGGGGAACCCGCCTCGGCGACCTGCCACGCACGGGTGTCTGTGCCGCGGGCGCGGGAGGAATCCCCGTCCGCTAGGGCGGGGAGGATGTCAACGGTCATGCCGTCAGTATGCGACCCGGGGCAGGGCACCGCCGGGGATGCCGGCCGGGTCCCGCGACGGCGCGCCCGCACGACGCCGTCGTCACGGCAGCGACGTCACAGCGCCGCGGGCCCGGACCGCTGCGCGTCGACCAGGACCCGGCCGGCCGTAGTCCGCCGGTACAGGACGACGCGGCCCGCGCGTCGCCGCTCGGCCAGCCGGGCCTCGCGCAGGATCCGCAGGTGCCCGCCGACCGCGCCCAGGGGTCGGCCGGTGAGGGCCACCAGCTGGGTGGTGGTCTTCGGCGTGTCGAGCAGGGTGAGGAGCTCGGCGCGCGCGGAGCCGAGCAGGGCGGCCAGGGCCGTCGGCACCGGGCGGCGCCCGTCGTCGGCCAGGACCCCCGCGCACGGGTAGACGACCGCGTACCGCCCGCCGGGGCCCGCCCGCCGGCCGTCGACCGCCGGGACGTCCCAGCAGACCCAGCTCTGCGCCGGGGTCACCGGGACGAACATCAGCCGGGCCCCGGAGAGTTGCAGCGGCGGACCGTCCCCGCCGGTGACCCGCAGGCGGTCCGCTCCGAGCCAGCGCATCCCGGGCCGCAGGTCGTCGAGGGTGGCGGCCCAGCCGTGCGATCCGAGCCGGGCGGTCCGGGCGAGGACGTCGGCCTCGATGATCCGGCGGCGGCGCGGCCAGGAGGGCAGCACGGTCTCCGTCCACACCCACTCCAGCAGGTCGGCGGCGCGCGGCGCCAGGTCGTCGCGCCGCAGCGGCTCCGGCAGCGCACCGCCCAGGGTCTCCGCCAGGTCGGCGCGCACGACGGCGGGCGGCGTGCCGCGGACCTGCTCCAGCTCCTCGGCGAAGGTCGGACCGCCGTCGCCGAGGGGGGTGGGGGTGAGGAAGGTCGCGTTCCAGCGGCGCCCCAGCGCGGCCCCGACCAGGGCCGCCGTGACCGGGTCCGCGGCCAGGCGCTCGCGGTAGCCGGCCAGGTGGGCGGCGAGCCAGTGGTGCTCGCCCGGGTGCGCCGCGGTGCCATGGTGCAGGGTCTTCAGGCCGGCGAGCGCCTCGGCCAGGGGGGAGGTGACGAAGCGGCCCCCGGCGAGGGTGTCCGCGTCGACCCGCCACCAGCTCATCTTTCGCCTCCCCGCGAAAGAGTAACGGCCCGTCCGCCGGCCCGCCGAGACTCTGCCGCATGCGTACGTACCGACAGCTCTTCCGTACCCCGGAGTTCACCCCGCTCCTGCTCGCCTCGGCCGGGCAGACCGCGGCCCAGACGGTGAGCGGGCTCGCCCTCGGCGTCCTGGTGTTCGACCGGACCGGCTCGGCCCTGCTCTCCTCCCTCGCCGCGTTCGGACCCGCGCTGGCCCAGCTGGTCGGCGCCGCCACCGTGCTGTCCGGCGCGGACCGGCTGCCACCGCGCGCCGCCCTGACCGGACTCGGCCTGCTGCTCGGCGCGGGCACCGCCGTACAGGCGCTGCCGGGGCTGCCGGTCTGGGCGGTGTTCGCGACGCTGCTGCCGCTCGGCGTGGCCGGGTCGGTCGGCGGCGGCGTGCGGTACGGGCTGCTCAACGAGGTCCTGACCCGGGACGGCTACCTGCTCGGGCGCTCCGTCCTCACCATGGCGGCCGGGATCGTCCAGATCGGCGGCTTCGCGCTCGGCGGAGCGCTGGTGACGGTGCTCTCGGCGCGCGGCACCCTGCTGCTGGCCGCCGGCCTGTACCTGCCCGCGACCGCGGTGGCACGGTTCGGGCTCAGCCGGCGGCCGCCCCGCGCCACCGGGCCGGCGTCCGTCGCCGGGACGTGGCGCACCAACGCCCGGCTCTGGTCCTGCGCACCCCGCCGGTACGTCTACCTCGCGCTGTGGCTGCCGAGCGGCCTGATCGTCGGGGCGGAGTCGCTCTACGTCCCGTACTCCCCCGGCGACGCGGGCGCGCTGTTCGCCTGCGGGGCCGTCGGCATGCTGGCCGGCGACGCCGTCGCGGGCCGCCTCCTGCCCCCCGGGTGGCGGGACCGGCTGGCCGTCCCGCTGTGCGTCCTGCTCGCCGCCCCGTACCTGCTCTTCGCCTTCGAACCGGCGCTGCCGGTCGCCCTGGCGCTGGTCACGGTCGCCACCTTCGGGTACGCGTCGGGGCTGCTGCTGCAGGAGCGGCTGACGGCGCTGACCCCCGACGAGCTCAGCGGGCAGGCGCTGGGCCTGCACAGCTCCGGGATGCTCGCCATGCAGGGGGCCGGCGCGGCACTGGCCGGCGGGGTGGCCGAACTGACCTCCCCGGCCACCGGCATGGCGACGGCCGCGGCGGCGTCGCTCGCCACCACCCTGCTGCTGGCACCGGGGCTGCGCCGCGCCCCGGCCCGCCGGGACCCGCTCCCGGCGGCGGGCCTGCCGGATTGACCCGCGGGGAATCGCCGACACGGCCCGCGAGGAGACGCCGACGGTGTCGCCCGGCTGAAGGACGGACTCGGCCCGGACGACGAGCGGCGGATCCACGGCAGCCGGGCGCCGGCCCGCTCGCTGACGGCCCATGACCTGATCGACGAGTGCCACCCGCTGCCCCTTCCGGTGGTCCTCGGCCCCGGCGCGCGGCTTCCGGCGCCGGGGTGACGATCCGGACCTGCCGCCCCGCCGGCCGGGCGGCCTTCGGGGACCTCTCGGTGCGGGAGGCGTGCCCCCGCCGTCAGGCCGTGACGGGCCGGCTGCTCCGCCCGGGCGTCGCGCCGGGTGCGAGGAGCAGCCCGAGCAGACAGCCCGCCAGCAGGCCCGCGCCGTGGTTGTTCCGCAGCGCGCAGAGGAACACGGCGGCCGCCGGGACGAGCAGCAGGTACCAGCCGGCCTTGAGTCCGGGGCCGCGGAGGCTCCCGCGCCGCAGGCAGGTGACGGCCAGCGCGCCCAGCAGGCCGCAGACGGCCACCGAGTCGCCGCCGCCGCGCGGCGCCCAGCCGGCCAGGCTCACCACGTGGGCGAGGACGCCGCTGACCAGGAAGACGGCCAGGGTCCGCCACCACCCGAGGACCGTCTCGGCGACGGCGCCGATCATGAGCAGGGCCGGCAGGTTGAACGCGATCTGGACGAGGCCCGAGGACTGCACCAGCAGCGCCGTTCCGGCCCGCCACCACTGTCCGTCGTGCAGCGCGTCCGGCTGCCGCATCAGGTCCTCGACCACGGCGGGCACGGCGTACTGGACCACGGCCATCACCGCCATCACGGTGAACAGCGCGAACGTGGCCCACGGGCGACGTGCCAGAGCGGTGCGGACGACCGCGAGCACCTCGCCCGGCCCTCCGGCCGAGGGCCCTCCGGCCGCCGGACCGCCGGCTCCGGAGCCGGCCAGCACCAGCGTCCGCAACCCCACGCCGACCACCACGGCCGCGCTCGCGTACAACCCGATCTCGTGCGGCGACATCGCCGACCCCCCGTTGCCACAGACCCGGGCGGTCCCGCCCGGCCGACGGCCCATCATCCCGGTCGGACCGGACCCGGCACCAGGGCGGATGATCATGGATCCGGCATGACGGCCGTCACACTCGCACCGCGGAGCCCGAACAGGTCCTACGCCTGCTCCGGGGGCCGCAGGGCGTAACCGTCCTCGGTCCGCTCGATCCAGGAGGGCTCGCCGAGCTCGGTCCTCAGGACGGTCATCGGGAACCCGAGCTCGTGGGTGAGGAGCGGGGCGCCGTAGACCTTCCCCATGATCACGTGCGGCTGGTGCACGCCCTCGCCGAGCTCGATCAGACCGCGCAGCAGTCGGACGTCGGCGTGGGTGAGCCGTACGTCCCGGCCGTCCACGGTGACGGCCTTGGTGTCCAGGTCGACGACCAGCCGCCCGTCGAAGGCGCTCAGCGAGCCCTGCGGCTCCGGGAGCCGCCCGAAGTGCCTCAGGACGAACTCCTCGGCGCTCGTCCGCTCCGCCGGCCGGCCACCCGCCGCCTGCTCCTCCGTCACGCCGGGCAGCCTAACCCGGGTTGTTCGACGGCGACCAGGCCGCCGTCCAACCGGCCAGCTCGGCGGGGCGGTTGGTGATGATGCCGTCGACGCCGGCGGTGGTGAGGGCCTTCCAGCGGGCGGGCTGGTCGACCGTCCAGACGTTGACGGCCACCCCGGCGGCGTGCAGGTCCCGGATCACGTCGGGCCGGGCGGACAGCGCCTCGTCGGAGGGGTTGTAGGCGGCCAGTCCGAGTTCGCGGGCGGTGGCGACCGGGTCGGCGTCCAGGGTGGCGCGGAGCAGGCCGAGCGGGAGTTCGGGGGCGAGCTCGCGGGTGTACCGCAGGGCGTCCGCCTCGAAGCTCTGGACGAAGACCCGGCCGGTCATGCCGTGGTCGCGCACCTCGCGGACGATCCTGGACACCTCCTCGCGGGTGTGCGGCCCCTTGATCTCCAGCAGCAGCCTGCCGCCGCGGGTGCGCAGGTCCTCCAGCTGGGCGGCCAGCGTCGGCAGGTGGGTGCCCGCGTAGGCGGGGGCGAACCAGGAGCCGGCGTCCAGCGTGTCCAGCTGGGCGGCGGTCAGGTCGCGGATGCGGCCCTTGCCGTCGGTGGTGCGGTCCACCGTGTCGTCGTGCAGCACGTACGGGACGCCGTCCCGGCTCGGCTGGACGTCGTTCTCGATCCACTCGGCGCCGCCGCGCCGGGCGACCTCGTCCGAGACCAGGGTGTTCTCGGGCGCGGCCGAGGACGCCCCGCGGTGCGCGTAGACGGTCGGCGGCGCGTCCGCCCGGCGGAGCCCGGCGTGGGCGGCCGACCCGTCCCGCGGCGCGCCCTGCTGCGGTTCGCCCTGCTGCGGTCCGTCCTGCTGCGGTGCGGCCCGCGGCACGGGGGCCGGCGCCGGGGCCCCGGTGAGCGCGACGGTGCCGAGGGCGACACCGAGCAGCGCGGCGACGGGGGCGGCCCGGCGGCGCGGGCTCCGGGGGTGCCGACTGGAGGTCATGTCCCGCACGCTACGGACCTCGGACGGATCGGGCCAGACGACACCGGGAAGCCGGCCGACGATTGCGGCAGGCGGAGGAACACCCCGTCAGCCCTCCCCCAGCGGCGCCAGCAGCGCCTCCGCCGAGGCCGTCCGCGCGTACAGCACCGACCGCCCGGCCCGGTGGGCGCTGACCAGGCGGGCGTCCCGCAGGGCCGTCAGGTACTGGGACACCGCCGACGCGGACAGTCCGGTGCGCCGGGCCAGCTCGGTGGTGGACGCCGGGGCCGCCAGCTCGGTGAGCAGCCGGGCGCGGGAGCGGCCGAGGACCGCGGCCAGCGCCTCGGTGCCGGCCGCCGGGGCGCCGGTCCACAGCGTGCCGATGCCGCGCGCCGGGTAGGCGAGCTGCAGCGGCTCCGGCGGAGCGAGGCGGGTGTAGAGCGCCGGGCCGGTGAAGGCGGACGGGACCAGCAGCAGGCCCGCCCCCGCCGTGCGGCCCGGCAGCGGGCGGGTGCGGTGGCGCAGCCGCAGGGTGTCCTCGGTCCAGCGGAGTTCGGTGTGCAGGTCGTTCAGCACCCGGGCCGCGCCGTGCTCGGCGGCCTGCCGGGCCCGGTGCAGCACGTCGGCGTCCAGGACGGCGCGGATCCGTGCCCAGTACGGGGCGAGCGCGAGTTCCCAGTACGCCTCGACCGCCTCGGTGAGCCGGACCAGTCCGCCCGCCGGATCGCCGTACAGGGCGCGCAGCCGGGGGCCGAGCCCGCCGCGGCCGTCCCGGGCCCGGTCGAGGCCGCCCCCGAGCCGGTCGAGGTCGTGACGGACCCGCTCGGCCGGGGTGGCCCTGATCGCGGCCAGTTCCTCCGCCAGGGTGGGGGCGGGGCCGGTGGGGGCTGGGTTGATGAAGTCCGGCACATATCCGGCGGGCGGGACGAGTTCGGCCAGCAGCGCGTAGGCCGGGCCGAGCGCCGCCAGCCGGGGCCGCACCTGGTCCGCCCAGGGCCGGTGGACGGGGTGGGCGAGCCCCGAGCGCAGCAGCCGCAGGCTCGGGCCGACCTCCCACATCGGGGAGACCGCGAAGCGCATCCGCGCCAGGTCGCCCGCCGTGAACAGCAGCTCGGCCGTCAAGCCCCCACCCCCGTGGATTCAGTCATGTTCGAATCATTGGCGGTCAGGCTAG
Organism: Kitasatospora xanthocidica; assembly: GCF_014656195.1. Lineage (GTDB taxonomy): Bacteria > Actinomycetota > Actinomycetes > Streptomycetales > Streptomycetaceae > Kitasatospora > Kitasatospora xanthocidica. Next base: position 22,088 of record NZ_BNBY01000033.1, read on the forward strand.
TGCAGCAGCGATCATGATCGGCATGACTTCCCGGATCACCACCCCCGTACCCCTCGCACCCGCCACCCCCGGCACCCCCGTGACCGCTGCCGCCGCCGGCACCTGGACCCTCGGCGACCGCGCCGTCCACCGCATCGGCTTCGGCACCATGCGCCTGCCGCAGACCGGCCCCGCGCTCACCCCGGACGCCGTGCCGCGCGACCGGGAGCAGGCCCTGCGGGTGCTGCGCCGCGCCGTCGAACTGGGCGTCAACCACATCGACACCGCTGCCTTCTACTTCTCCCCGCTGCGCTCCGCCAACGAGCTGGTCAACCGGGCGCTCGCGCCCTACGGCGACGACCTGGCCATCGCCACCAAGGTCGGCCCGGCCCGCGGCCTCGACGGCCGGTGGGAGGAGCACGCCCGCACCCCGGAAGGGCTGCGCGCCCAGGTCGAGCAGAACCTGCGCGAGCTCGGCCGCGACCACCTCGACCTGGTCAACCTGCGCGTCGTCGGCACCGACTCCGTCGCCGAACGCTTCGGCGCGCTGGCCGAGTTGCGGCAGGCCGGACTGATCCGCCACCTCGGCGTCTCCAACGTCCACCCGGACCAGCTCGCCGAGGCCCGGACCGTCGCCCCCGTGGTCTGCGTGCAGAACCCGTACGGCATCGGCGCCTCCGCCGCCCAGGACGAGGTGCTGCGGCTCTGCGGCGAGCTGGGCATCGCCTTCGTCCCCTTCTACGCGATCGCCGGCGCGGGCCGGGAGGGCGGCGCGGGCGCGAGCGAGCCCGCCGCGGTGCGGACGGTCGCCGAGGCCCGCGGGGTGAGCACCGCACAGGTCCGCCTGGCCTGGACGCTCCAGCGCGGCCCGCACGTGCTGGCCATCCCGGGCACCGGCGACGTGGCGCACCTGGAGGACAACATCGCGGCCGGCGCGCTGCGGCTGACGGCGAAGGAACTGGCCCTGCTCGACCAGGCCCACCAGGGCGAGAGCGCCACCGGCTGAACCGGCCCACCAGGGCAGGGCCGCCACCAGCTGAACCGGCCCCGGAACCGGGCGGGGCCCGTCGCGCGTCGCTCGGGACGACTTGACCTCGATCCTGTTGAGGAGCCCCGAGCATGACCGACCTCGCCACCCGCTACCTCTACCTGGCCCGCCACGGCGAGGCCGCGCCCGACGGCAGCGGGCTGACGGACACCGGCCGCCGCCAGGCCGCCCTGCTGGGCCGGCGGCTGGCGGGCCGGCCGATCTCGGCGCTGCACCACGGTCCGCTGCCCCGGGCCGCCGAGACCGCGCGGCTGGTCGCGGAGCAGCTGAACGGTGTTCCGCCGGTGGTGTGCGAGGAGGCGGGCGACTACGTCCCGCACATGCCGGAGCGGGCCGAACTGCCCGAGGACAGCGCGGACTACCTGCTGGACTTCCTCGCGGACACCACCCCCGAGGAGCTGGCGACCGGGCCGGTGCTGGCGCGGCGGGCGATCGAGCGGTTCACCGGTCCGGTGCCGGGCGGCGCGGAGCAGCACGAGCTGGTCGTCACCCACGCCTTCCTGATCGGGTGGCTGGTCCGGCACACCCTGGGCGCCCCGGCCTGGCGCTGGCTCGGCCTCAACTCCGCCAACACGGGTCTGACCGTGCTGCGTTACGCGCCCGGCCGGCCGTCGGGCATCCTGCTGCTGAACGACCAGGGGCACCTGCCCGAGGAGCTGCGGTGGACCGGGTTCCCGCCCGAACTGCGCTACTGATCCGGAGGGTGACTGCCCCTCGGCTCTCCCTCGCCCCCTCGCCGACCCGCCGTCGACAGGAATATGCAGACCGGTCTACTATCGCCCGCATGGGAGTCAAGGGCGAGGAGACCCGGGCCCGGCTGGTCGCCGGCACCAGGGAACTGATCGAGGCGCAGGGCTACTTCGGGACCGGCCTCAACCGGATCGTGGCCGCCACCGGCGCCCCGCGCGGCTCGCTCTACTTCCACTTCCCCGGCGGCAAGGACCAGCTGGTGGCGGCCGCCCTCACCGAGGCCGGCCAGGAGGTCGAGGCGCTGCTCAGCGCACCGGCCGCCGAGGGCGCCGACACCGCCGCCCTCACCGAGCTGCTCGTCGAGGCCTTCGCCGAGCGCCTGGTGAAGTCCGACTACAGCAGCGGCTGCCCGATCGCGACCGTCGCCCTGGAGACAGCGGGCACCAACGAGGCGCTGCGGGCGGTCTGCGCCGAGGTGTACGGGGGCTGGCAGCGGGTCCTGGCCGGGCGGCTGGAGGCCGAGGGCTTCGGCCCGGCCGAGGCCGACACCGCCGCCGGCCAGGTGCTCGCCCTGCTGGAGGGCGCCGTCCTGCTCGCCTCCGTCCGGCGCAGCCGCGAACCGCTGGACCACGCCCGGCACGCCGTCCGGCACCTGCTCGGCAAGCACGACGCGTAGCCGCGGGCGCGCCGCCGTTCGCCCGGCGGCGCGCCCGCGCCTTCGCGTACCCGAAAAATATGCAGACCGGTCTACTGATTTTCTTGAGTCCCTGAGTCCCTGAGTCCCTGAGTCCCTGAGTCCCTGAGTCCTGGAGCGCAGCATGACGTCCGTCCCGCCGCCCCGCACGCTCGTCCTCGGCGCCACCGGCTTCCTCGGCCGCTGGCTGGTCCTCGAACTCCTCACCCGCGGCGAGCCGGTGGCCGCCGCCGTCCGCGACCCCGCCCGTGCCACCACCCTCCGGCACTGGCTGCGCGCGCACGGCGCCGACGACACCGCCCTGACCACCGTCGCCGCCGACCTCACCCGCCCCGGCCTCGGCCTCTCCCCCGAGGACGACGACCTGCTCACCGGAGTCCGCGACGTCCACAACCTCGCCGCCCGCTACGACTTCGGCCTCACCCGCGCCCAGGCCGAACCCCCCAACGTGCACGGCGCCCTGCACGCGCTGCGGTGGTCCGCCACCCGGCCCGGACTACGCCGGCTGGTCCATCTCTCCGGCTACCGCGTCGGCCGCGACCCGGCCCCGCGCTACCCGCTGGACGAGCGCGCGACCTCCGCGCTCTACACCCGCCTCGGCGCGTACGAGGCCTCCAAGCAGCTCGGCGACGCCGCCGTCCGCGTCACCGCGCCCGGCCTCGGCGTGCCGCTCACCACCGTCAACCCGAGCAGCGTGATCGGCCACTCCCGGACCGGCGAGGCCGGCCAGTACCTCGGCCTGGCCCAGCTGGTCCGCCAACTCCACCGCGGGCGCCTCCCGTTGCTGCCCGGCACCCGGCGCACCTTCCTGCCCGTCGTCACCGTCGACCACCTGGCCCGCTTCCTGACCGCCGTCCCCGAGCACGACCGCGCCCCGTTCCGGGCCCACACCGTCCTCGACCCCGCGACCCCGGCGCTCTCCGAGCTGATCGGCCTCCTGGCGTCCCACCTGGGCGTCCGCCCACCCCGGGGCCTGATCCCCGTCCGCCTGGTCCGCCGCCTCCCCCGCGCCCTCACCGGCGCCGACCCCGAGACCCTCACCTTCCTCTCCGAGGACCGCTACGACACCGCCTCCGCCGACCGCCTCGCCACCGCCGCCGACCTCACCCACCCGCCGCTGACCCCCGCCCTGACCCGCTGGGCCACCCGCCTGGTCGAGGAGGACTTCGGGGCCTCATGAGACCCGCACAGGAAGTCGGCCCGGCCGACTTCCTGTGCGACGGCGCCGCCGAGGAGCGGCGTGGACGTCCCACGGGAGTCGCGGCGCCGGCTACCCGAGGCTCTCCGCGACGCGGATCAGCTCCTCGTCCGAGAGCCTCGGTGGGGCGCCGGTGGTGACGACGAAGGTGTAGGTCCCGTCCGACCACGTCAGCGAACGGGGACTGCCGTTGCCGTCCTGGGTGATCGTCGCGGGGTGACCCTTGACGGTGGCGGCCCGGCCGTCCGGCGGCGTGCTGCTCCGACGAATCTGACTGATGATCAGGGACCCGTGTACGTCGGGCTCCGTGCCCAGCGTGTACCCGATGGCCCAGGCCGGGGTGTCGGTCGGGAGCGGGGCCAGCCCGGGCACCTGGGCCATCCTGCCTGCCGGATAGGGATAGTAGTTCTCCGGCAGGAACGCGGGCCGGCGGAGGTCGCGCTCGTCGAAGTGGACGGCGGGCTTGCCGGTGGCGTCGTGCATCGCCCTGGTCCCGAGCGGCTTGTTCAGGTGGGTGGTGATCTGTCCGTAGCCGCCCGGGTCGCAGAACCCCGGGGCGACGGTGTGCCGCAGGGACACCTTCACCGCGTCGGCGGACTCGCGCACCACGAGCTCGGGCCGCTTCTCACAGCCCCAGCCGATGCTGAGGGTCAGCGTCCGGCCGTCCGAGCCGACCAGCAGCGGATAGCCGGCCACCGGGCCTTCGTAGACCTTCGTCTCCGGGCCCCGGTTGATCCACGCGTTGATCGCGAGCCCGCCACCGAGAACGGCTACGGCGGCCACGGCGGTCAAACGATTCCCTCGTCCACGCTTCGACATCTGACGGACGCTACCGTGCCCGTGTTTGCGGCAAGCATCCGGACGGCGGGGTCAGGTCGGCGGGGTCCGGACGGCGGGGTCCGGACGGTCCGGTCCGTCGTCATGAGTCCCCGACCGGGGTGGAGCCGGCCGGCCGTTCGAAGACCAGCTCCGTCCAGTGCACGGCGCCCCGGCCGTGCAGGTCGCCGCGGGTGGTGCGGTGCAGGAGGCGCAGGCCGCGGTCGGTGGCGAGGTCGACGGTGTGCTCGGGTGGGAGGTCGAACATCCGGCGCCCGGGTGGGACGGGGCCGTGCCGGAGGGTGAGGGCGAGGCGGCCGCCGGGGGCGAGGAGGGTGGCGAGGGCGTCCATGGCGGGCGGGCGTTCGGCGGGGGTGAGGTGCATCCAGACGGCGGTGAGCAGGACGAGGTCGTAGCGCTCGCCCTCGGCGAGGAGTCCCGGCAGCCCGGGCAGTGCGTCGGGGAGCCAGCGGATGCCCGTTCCCGCGTGCAACCGCTCGCCGTGGGCGCGGAGTTCGGGGGTGGGTTCGGCGGCCACCACCCGGTGGCCGAGGGCGGCGAGGGCGGCGGCGTCGCGGCCGGTGCCGGCGCCGATGTCGAGGACGGCGGCGGGTGGCGCCGGGTAGTGGTGCAGCAGTTCGCCGTGGACCTCGGCGAAGCTCACGCTCTCGTACTGGACGGCGAGCTGTTCGGCCGCCTCGCCGTATCCCGCGGTGCTCGGGAGCTCGCCGTTCCCGGTGCCGTCGACGTCGTTCATTGGACCTCCCGGACGATCACCGCGTCGCCGGCGGCGGCCGCCCCGGCGAAGAAGTCCCGCAGTTCGCGCAGGTCGTGGACGACCCGGGCGGCCACCGACTCGGACCAGGGCGCCGGGTAGCCGAGGTGCGCGACCGTCCGGGCGAGGATGCTGTCCTGCTGGCGGACGAGTTCGCCGAGCGCCGAGCCGCGCAGGAAGGCGGAGGCCGCCACGACCTGGTCGGGGCGCAGCACGGGCATCCCGGTGCCCGGTTCGGGGCGCTCGCCGCCGTAGACGGGCAGCCGGGCGGCCGGATCGGGGTGCAGGCCGTTCTCGGTGAGTGCGAGTTCCATCAGCACGGCGGTGCGCCGGACTCCGAGGGCGAGCCCGGCGGCGGCCAGCCGGTCGTACCGGACGTCGTGGTCCCGGGGCACGAGTTCGCCGAGTTCCTCCGGCGAGCAGGTGTCGACGGCCTGACCGGGCAGGCGGCGCCAGAAGTGATCCACACTCACCCGCTCAGCGTAACGAAGGCCCGGCCGCGCCGTGGAGCGGGACCGCCGTAGGGCATGCGTTCAGGCCTCGCCGGGGTGCCAGGCGGGCCATTCCCAGGGGCGGTCGGCCCAGCGGACGCGCTCGGGGTCGCGCGGGTCGAGGTCGGGGAAGAGCTCGTGGATACGCGGCTCGAACTCCTCGGGGGCGAGTGGCTCCCAGCCGTGGCCCTCGAAGTGGACGAGGCGGTAGCGGCTGTCGGTCCGGAACTCGGCCACCTCGACCACGGGTGCGGACGTGCTGTTGGTCTCCATGACCCCAAGCATGTGGCGCGGTGGCAATCAACGCCCGCTCAGACCCCTCTTCCGGGTCATGTCCCGGCGTCGGCGCGCTCGTTGAGCACGGAAAGGTACGACGGGGGGCTGCGGGAAGGACGAGCACATGACTGAGCAGCCCACCGGAGGGCAGTGGCAGTGGCCGCGGGACGCGTGGCAGCCCCCTCCGGTCCCCACCGCTCCTCCGCTCGCGACCACCACGGCTTCCACCGCCGCCGCATCGACCGGCGCGCCCCGGCGCCGGTCGCGCCGGGTGTGGGCGGCCGCGGCGGCGGGCACGGGCGCCGTGCTGGCGTCCGTGCTGGTGATGTGCGGTCCGGGCTCGGGTGACGTGCTGAGCGTGACGGCCCTGCCGGAGGCCTCGCCGTCCGCTTCGGACCCGGCCGCGCGGCTGCTGCCGGTGTCCCCGGTGCCGGCCACCCCCGCGCCGTCCCCGCTGCCGGCCCCGGTCCCGGAGGGCGGCACCACGAGCGGAACCGGGACGGCGGCGGCGGCCGAGGCCGGGACGGCGGACGCCCGGCACGGGTCGGCGAGCCCGCGTCCGAAGCCGGGCCACGGCTCGAAGGCCACCGGTCCGGCCCGCGGGGCGTCGGACGCGCCCGCCCCGGCGGCTCCGGGGGCGGGCGCCTCGGTGCCGGGCGCCGGCCCGGGCACCATCTGTGACCAGGCCGAACGCATGGGCCGCTGGCCGGCCGGCTCGGAGCAGGCCCGGCTCTGCCGCGGCGTCTACGGCTGAGCCGGCACCGCTCCGGGAGCCGCCGCGCCCCCGGTCACCCCCAGCAGCCCCTTGTCCAGCCGGGGCGCCAGCACCCGCGCCAGGGTGTCGGTGATGTGCCCGGTGTCCCGGTACAGCACCACGCCTTCGAGCGCGGCCGGGCAGGAGGGCCCGGTGCCGGGGCAGAGCAGCGGACCGAGGTCCAGGGTGCGGACGCCGTACCGGGCGGCGAGTCCGCCGTCGAGCAGCGGGTCGGGCTCGAAGGCGGTGTCGCGCGGGAAGAAGCAGGCGTCCGAACGCCCGTCCGAGGCGGCCAGGCAGGTCGGGATGTCCTTGCCGGGCATCGGGGTGTCGCCGAGGTAGGCGAGCGGGGCGCCGAGTGCGGTGAGCCGGTCGAGGGTGCGGGTCCAGCCTTCGGTGCGCTCCTCGGGGCTGCCGTACCGGTTGAGGCCGGAGAGCATGATCAGGCGCGGCTTGGGGCCGGAGGTGAGCCGGGTGAGGGTGTTCTCGCGCCAGCGGTCGCACTCCTCGAAGGTGCGGCCGAGCACGTTGTTGCGCACGGTGAGGGTGGCCAGCGGGCAGCCGGGCTTGACCAGGACCTCCAGGGCCCAGTGCCGCTGCTCGGCCATGGCGAGGGCGGCGGAGATCCACTGCCCGGCGTGCGAGTCGCCGAGCAGCACGATCCGGTCGGGGCTGTCCTCGGCGCCGAAGAGGCAGCGCGGGCTGCTGTCGGCGTTGAGCGGGATCTCGCAGCCCTTGCCGGGCGGGAAGTCCTCGCGGGCGCGGGCCAGCGAGGGCGTGAGGGTGAGCACCCGGGCGCCGGGGGCGAGCAGGCCGGGCCCGTCGACGGCCCCGGCGGGTGCGACGGCGGGGGTGTCCGCCGTGCCCCCGAGGGCGCGGACGGTGCCGCCGCCGAGGGTGAGCGCGGCGATCAGCGGGATGACCAGGGCGCTCGCGCCGACGGCGAGGCCGCGCCGGGGCGCCGGGCTGCTGCCGTGGCGCAGCGGCTGTTCGACCAGCCGGAGGGTGAGCCAGGCGGGCAGCGCGGCGGCGGCGGTGAGCGCGACCAGGGCGGTCCAGGGCAGCGCGCCGTACCGGGCCTGGGCGATGGTCAGCACCGGCCAGTGCCAGAGGTACCAGGCGTACGAGAGGCGTCCGGCGGCGCGCAGCGGGCGGGCGGCGAGCAGACCGCCGGCGTCGGCCCGGCCCGGCGGGTGGTGCCCGGCGAGCAGGACGGCGGCGGTGCCGAGGACGGGCAGCAGCGCGGCGGCGCCGGGGAACGGGGTGGTGCGGTCGTACAGGAAGAGCGGTGCCAGGACGGCCGCGAGGCCGAGCCAGCCGAGCAGTCGCAGCGACCACCGGGCGGGGCGCCGCTCGGCCCGGGCGCCCAGGGCGCCGCCGAGCAGGGCCGCGCCCGCTCCGGCCGCGAACTCCCAGAGGCGGCTGCCGGTGGAGAAGTAGGCCAGCGGGGCCGAGGTCTGGGTCCAGCGCAGGCAGAGCACCAGGGACACGACGCCGATGGCGGCGGTGGCGAGGGTGATCGCGAGGGTGCGGCGGCGCCCGTGCAGGTAGCGGGCGAGGCCGAGCAGCAGGACGCCCCAGAGCAGGTAGAACTGGTTCTCCACGCCGAGGGACCAGAAGTGCTGGAGCGGGCTGGGGTCGCGTTCGGCGGCCAGGTAGTCGGTCTGCTGGCCGACGAAGCGCCAGTTGGCGAACTGGCCGGCGGCGGCGATCAGGTCCCGGGCGAGGTCGGTGCCGCGCAGCGGGTCGAGCAGGGCTCCGCCGGCGGCGGCGGTGGCGACCAGGACGGTGGCGGCGGCGGGCAGGATCCGGCGGGCGCGGCGGGCGGCGAAGTCCCGCAGGCCGAGCGGGCGGCCGGTCAGCATCCCGGTGATCAGGAAGCCGGAGATGACGAAGAAGACGTCGACGCCGATGTAGCCGCCGGTCAGGCCGGGTACGGCGGCGTGGAAGGCGAGGACGGACAGCACGGCGAGGCCGCGGAGTCCTTCGATGTCGGGGCGGAAGGCGGCGCGTCGGCGGGGTTGCCCGCGGTCGGCGACGGCGGTGCTCTTCGGGGCGGCGATCTCCCGCTCCACCCGGACGACCCCGGGGAGCAGATCGGCGGCGCCCGGAGCGGGCGCGGAGGGCGCGGACGAGGACGGTGAAGAGGACGGTGAAGGCGATGGCGGTACGGCCGTGGGCACGGCGGCGCTCCTTGGCAGGGTGGCAGCGGTGGTCGGGCCCGCCGGGCCGATGGGGCGGCCGGGCGGATTCCGCGCCGGTGGGGCGACGCGCGAGGAGTCTCAGTGGTGGATCGCCGTCATGGAATTGACGATCCGTCAGAAACGAACTCAGAAGATCAGCGGATCGGCCCAGCCGGACGCCAGCAGCCCGCAGAGCAGCAGCACGGCGGTGACGGCGACGGACTCGGCATGGCCGAACCCGAGCTCGGAGCGGCTCCGGACGGGCGCGGCGACCTCGCCGACGGTGGCGCCCTTGCCACCGTTCGCACCGTTCAGGAGCGGCCACAGGGCCTTGATCAGCGGGATCATGGTGTACGCGGTGAGCCCGAGCAGCGCGGCGAGCGCCCAGTACGGCCGCCAGCCGTGCAGCAGTGCGGCCCGGACCAGCCCGACGACGCCGGCGAGGACGACGAACCCGAGCCAGCCGACCCCGATCCGGGCGACCGCGCGGGCGAGTGAACTGCCACCCGACACGGCGCCGGTGGGCACCCAGTCGGCGGAGCGGCGGCGCAGCGCGTGCGCGATGGCGACCACGTGGCAGAGCCCGCCGAGGAGTTGGACCCGGGTGACCTCGAAGCGCCAGCGGGTGCGGGACATCGCGGGCAGCAGCACCAGGGCGACCCAGATCGGCGGCAGGAAGGGGAGCACCTGCCAGGGCTGGATCTCCTCGGGGCGGAAGAACAGCATGATCAGGGCGGGCAGCGGCACGGCGAAGACGTTCACCGCGCTGGTGACGTACCCGAGGATGCCGTTCCAGAAGCAGAGCCGGGCGGAGCGGGGCAGCGGTCCCTTGCGGAAGCCGGGGTCGCCGACGAGGGCCAGGGAGCCGAGGCACCAGCGGTACTGCTGGCTGATGAAGGCGGGCAGGCCGGTGGGCGACATGCCCTTGGCGACCAGCGCGGGCACGTAGCGGGTGGACCAGCCGGCCCGGGCGAGGGCGAGGCCTGTGTAGAGGTCCTCGCTGTGGTCGATCTCGGCGAAGCCGCCGATCCGCTTCAGCGCGGCGCGGCGGTAGAGGGCGTTGGTGCCGCAGCAGACGGTGCCGTCCTGCGCGTCCCGGGAGGGCTGGATCCAGCGGTAGAAGATCTCCTGGGTGGCTCCCGCGGCGCGTTCGAGCCAGGACATGTCCGCGTCCGTGTCGAAGCACTGCGGGCTCTGCACGATGCCGACCTCGGGGTTGTCGAGGTAGGGCACCAGGTGGTGCAGGAAGTCGGGGCGGGGGCAGAAGTCGGCGTCGAGGACGGCGACGATCTCGCCGGTGCCCTCGGCCAGGCCGTGGTTGAGGTTGCCGGCCTTCTTGAAGCGGCCCCGGTCGGGGCGGGCGCGGTACCGGAAGCCGTAGGACTCGGCGAGTTCGCGCACCTCGGGGCGGTCGGCGTCGTCGAGGACCAGGACGGTCAGTTCGCCGGGCCAGCGGACGGCGGCGGTGTGCCGGTAGGCGTTGTCGAGGACGGCCAGCGGTTCGCCGGCGGTGGGCAGCAGCAGGTCCACGCTCGGGTGGCGGGCGGGCTGCCAGGCGCGCATCAGCAGGTCGTGCGAGTCGCGGGTGAAGCGGCGGGCGCGCTGGCCGTCGGTGAGGGAGAGCAGCCAGGTGGCCGCGTTGAGCACGGTGAGCACCAGGAACGGCCAGAGCAGCGGCTTGCTGAGGGCGAACAGGCCGAGCGTGGCGGTGGCTCCCGCGTAGGAGAGGGTGGCGCAGAGCAGCACCCAGCGGCGCTGCGGGCCGAAGTACCAGTAGAGCTCCTCGTCGTCGGGCGGGCTGGGCAGGCGCAGGTCGGGGTCCGCGGGTGTCCGGCGCGGACCGGCGTCGGGTGCGGGCATGGCGGTGCCATGGAGTACGGGCATGCGGAAGTGGCCCCCCTGGGCGATGGACGGAACGTGGCCGTTCGCGCCCAGCCTCTCACATTGGCCTAGACCAATCATGAACGAGGTATGACATCTCCGCATCGGCCCAGCTCAGCGACTTGACGCCGCATCACCTGCCGGATTCACGTCGAGCGGAACTGAACCGGGCCCCGAGCGCGGCCCGTCGGACGGACCACGCCCGGGGCCCGCCCCAGGAGGTTTCGGAAGCTCGTCAGGCAGCCGTCAGGAGGCCTTCAGCTCCTTGACCAGGTGCTCGAAGCGGAGGTCGGGCCGCAGCGGGACGCCGAAGCGCTCGTCGCCGTACGGGAACGGGCTGAACTCGCCGGTGCGGCGGAAACCCCGCCGCTCGTACCAGGCGATCAGCTCGGCGCGCTGCTCGATCACCGTCATCTCCATCGCACCGACGCCCCACTCCTCCCCGGCCAGCCGCTCGGCCTCGGCCAGCACCGCCCGGCCGACCCCGCCGCCCTGCAGGCCCGGGCGCACCGAGAACATGCCGAAGTAGGCGCGCTCGCCACGCCGCTCCAGCTGGCAGCAGGCGACCAGCTCGCCGCCGCGCTCGGCCAGCAGCACCAGCCCCTCGGCGTGGCCGACGGCCTCCGCGACGGCCTCGGGGTTGGTCCGCCGCCCGGCCAGCAGGTCGGCCTCGGTGGTCCAGCCGGCCCGGCTGGCGTCGCCCCGGTAGGCGGACTCGACCAGCTCGACCAGGGCCGGGACGTCGGCGGGCGTGGCCGGCCGGAAGACGGGCTCCCCCACGGGTCGGGCGTCGTCGGTGGTGGTGTCGGTCATGGCTGGTCCTCTCCTCCGTGCTGCGGCGCGGCCCCGTTCCGGCCGGCCCGCGGGCATCGTGTCACAGCGCCCGGGCCGCCCTCGGGGCCGGGGACCGGCAAGACCGGCAACGGGTGTTGCCGCTGGGGCCGATCCGGCACCTGTGGCGGCGGTTCACGATGTGTCCCGAGATGCCTGGCGGTACGGCCGGGGGCCTGGCTACTGTTCGGTACGGCCGCGCCAACCCCCGGCCTCACCGGGCCACTTGGGCCCTTCCCGCACCGGACCAGAGGAGTGCTCATGCCCCGCTCTTCCCGCTCCGCCCGCACCACCCCCGGCACCGCCACCCCCGGCACCGCCCCCGGCACCGCCACCGCCCCCGGCACCGCCACCGCCCGCACCGCCACCGCCCGCACCGCCCGTCGGCTGCCCGCCGCGGCCGCGCTCGCCGCCGCGACCGCCCTGGCCGCCGGCCTCGCCGCCCCGGCCGCACCCGCGTTCGCCGACCAGGACACCAGCGTCGCCGCGGCCGCCGCCGTCGCCCCCGTCGCCGAGGGCACCGCCGCCTTCCACCCGGACCGCGACTTCGCCGGCTCCACCGTCGCCGCCCACGAGGGCCGCACCGCCGCCGCGCCCTTCGCCTCCCTCGCCGCCACCCAGACCCCCGGGCTGGACGTCGCCAGCTACCAGGGCAACGTCGCCTGGTCCTCGGTCGCGGCCAACGGCGCCAAGTTCGCCTACGTGAAGGCCACCGAGGGCACCGGGTACACCAACCCGTACTTCGCCCAGCAGTACAACGGCTCCTACAACGCCGGCCTGATCCGCGGCGCCTACCACTTCGCGCTGCCGAACGCCTCCTCCGGCGCCACCCAGGCCAACTGGTTCGTGAACCACGGCGGCGGCTGGTCCGCCGACGGCAAGACCCTGCCGCCCGCACTGGACATCGAGTACAACCCCTACGGCGCCACCTGCTACGGCCTCAGCCAGAGCGCCATGGTCAGCTGGATCCGCGACTTCAGCAACACCGTGCACTCCCGCACCGGCCGCTACCCCACGATCTACACCACCACCAACTGGTGGACCCAGTGCACCGGCAACAACGGCGGCTTCGGCACCACCAACCCGCTCTGGGTCGCCCGCTACGCCTCCACCGTCGGCACCCTGCCGAACGGCTGGGGCTACCAGACCTTCTGGCAGTTCGCGGACTCCGGCACCTTCCCGGGCGACCAGAACTACTTCAACGGCGCCGCCGACCGCCTGCGCGCCCTCGCCCTCGGCTGACACCCCCGCGGACGGACGCACCGGTGCGGGGCGGCGCCGCAGCGCGCCCCGCACCGGCTCGGCCTCCGAGCAACCCCCGCGCGTGCGGGGCCGACTCGTCCCGGTACGGGACGGGGGTTCGCGGGGCGTTCGGGTGCTTGATCGCCTGCCGGCCCTCGGGAACGGGATCGTGGATCGTGCAGGAGACCGTCGACACGCCCCGTTCGCCACCCGCGGGAAAGAATTTCCCGCCGACGTTGAACCGTTCCCCTTCGGGACTCGTGTGAAGGGTGCCCGGGCGGCCACCGCCCGGATCGTCAAACACCCACTCTCCAGGGGGAGTTCACCATGCCGAAGTTCGCCACGCCCACGTTCGCCCGGCCCGGGTTCACCGCGCGCCGGATGCTCGCCGCCACCGGCGTCGCCGTGCTCGCTCTCGCGGCCGGCGCCTGCGGCCCGGACACGGCCGACGGGTCCGGCGGGAGCGCGGCCACGTCCGCCGCCGCCCCTCCGGCCGCGGCCGCCACGTCGTCAGCCCCGGCCACGGGCGGCACCGGCGGCACCGGCGGGGTCCGGCTCGTGGCCGTGAAGTCGGCCACGCTCGGGCCGGTCGTCACCGACTCCGCCGGCCGGACCCTGTACCGCTTCGACAAGGACACCGCCAAGCCGTCCGCGAGCACCTGCGTCGACGCCTGCGCCGCGAAGTGGCCGCCGCTCACCGCCCAGGACGCGGTCCAGGTCACCGGCGTGGACTCCGCCCTGGTCGGCAGTGTGGCCCGGCCGGACGGGACGAAGCAGGTGACCCTCAACGGCTGGCCGCTCTACCGCTTCGCCGGGGACACCGCGGCGGGGCAGACCAACGGGCAGGGCGTCGGGGGCACGTGGTTCGCGAGCACGCCCGAGGGGAAGAAGGCGCCGGGCACGACCGGGCAGGCCGCGTCGCCGACCGCCGCGCAGAGCGGCGGCTACTCCGGAGGCTACTGACCCCCGTTCACGGCGGCGAGGCGGCCGGCGCCGCCTTGCCCGTGCGGGGACCCGTCGCCCAGACTGTCGCGGTGCACCGGAACCGCAGTCACCACTGGTCGGGGGGTGTCGCCCTCCCGGTCGGCGTCCTGCTCTGCCTCGTCCTGGGGCTGTCGCTGTTGGCGGTCCGGTTCCGGCCCGGCGGGCCGGAACCGGCGTCCGAGTTCGTCGACATCACCGCGGTGGCGGCCACCGCGCCCGCGCCGTCGGCCGTCGGCCCGGACGCCTCCGGCGGCTCGTACGCCCAGGACTGCGGACGCAACCAGGAGGGCCACCGCAACGCCGACAACGTGGTGGTCTCCCCCGGGACGGCGGGCGGCGCCCACCACGTGCACGACTACGTCGGCAACCTCTCCACGGACGCGGACTCCACCGACGACAGCCTCTCCGCGGCTCCGACCACCTGCACCGACGGCGACCGCTCGACGTACTACTGGCCGGTGCTGCGCCGCACCGACCGCGTCGCCCCGGCGCCGAGCACCGCCGTGGCGGCCTCCGACGACCCGCACGACGTCCCCGGCGAGATCCTCGCTCCCGAGCGGGTCTCCATCGAGTACCTCGGAAATCCGTGGTCGAAGGTCGTGCCGATGCCGCGCTTCCTCCGGCTCCTGGAGGGCGACCCGACCGCCGCCACCGACGGCGGAGCCGAGGCCGGCGCCCGCTGGGGCTGTGCGGGATTCACCGACCGCACGACCACCGACCGCTACCCGCTCTGCCCCGCCGGCAGCATGCTCACCCGCACCCTGGACTTCCCCAGCTGCTGGGACGGACGCGGCACCGACAGCCCGGGCCACCGCTCCCACGTGCGGTTCCCGTCCGCCGGCGGCCTCTGCCCGCACGGCACCTTCGCGATCCCGCACCTGCGGGTGACCGTCGGCTACCTCCCGCCCCCACCCCGGGCCTTCGCCCTGGACGCCTTCCCCGAGCAGCGGCACAGCCCGCTCACCGACCACGCCGTGTACATCGGCCTGATGACCGACCGGCAGATGGCCTCCGTGGTGGCCTGCCTGAACGAGAACCGCAACTGTCGGGAATCCGGTTGAACCGGACGGCCGCCGCGTACGTGCTGGACGTGGCACCCGACGACGGAGGAATGGCGGATGGCGAGGACACGACCGGGCGGGCGGCAGGACGCCGCCGACGAGGCACTGATCCGAACGCTCTACGAGCAGCACGGCGGCGCACTGCTCGCCTACGCCGTCCGGCTCACCGGTGACCGCGCGGCGGCCGAGGACGCCGTGCAGGAGACGCTGATCCGGGCCTGGCGCAACCCCGAGGCGCTGACCGAGGCCCGGGGGTCGGTGCGCGGCTGGCTGCTGACCGTTGAGCGCAACCTGATCACCGACCGGTTCCGGGCCCGGGCGGCACGGCCGGCCGAGGTGGCGGAGGTCTCCGAGGCGACGGCCACCGTGCCGGTCGAACGCGACCACGCCGAGGGCGTGGTGGAGACGCTGGTGATGTCGCAGGCGCTGGAACGCCTGTCGCCCGAACACCGCGACGTGCTGCGCTCGATCTACTTCCAGCGGCTGTCGGTCACCGAGGCCGCGGAGCAACTGGGCATACCCGCCGGGACGGTCAAGTCCCGCGCGCACTACGCGCTCCGGGCGCTCCGGCGCTCGTACACCGACAGGACGGGGACGTGGCAGGAGGTGTCGGTGTGACCAGGGACGACGCGGGCATGGGCGGCATGGGCACGGAAGATGTGAACACGAACGGTGCGGGTGCGGACGGCATGGGCACGGAGGGTACGGGCCCGGTGTCGCACGAGCGGATCGCCGAGCTCGTCGGCGCCCACGTGCTGGGTGTGCTCGATCCGGACGAGTCGGCGGCGGTCGAACGACACCTGGCCGACTGCCCCGCTTGCCGACAGGAGGTGGCCGAGTTGCGGGAGTTGGAGACCGTCCTGGGCGAGGTACCGCCCGAGCTACTGGTGGACGGCCCGCCGGCGGGCGGTGACCTGCTGCTGCAGCGGACCCTGCGGCAGGCACGGGCGGAACGCGGCGCGTCGCTGGTCCGGCGCCGGACCCGGATCGGCGCGGTCGCGGCCGTCGCGGCGGTGGCGGCGCTGGTCCTCGGGATCGCCGTGGGCCGCGGCACGGTCACCGCACCGCCGGTGGCCGCCGGCCCGGCCCCGACCGCAGCGCCGACCGCGACCGTCACCCCGCCGCCGGCCGGGACCAGGACCGGCTCCGTGACGGATCCGGCCACCGGTGCCCGAATGACACTGACGATGACCCCGGCGATGGGCTGGGTGCGGGTGAACGCGGCGGTCACCGGAATCCCGGCCGGCCAGCGCTGCCACCTGGTGGTCAACGCCAGGGGTGGGGCGACGTCGGACGCGGGCAGCTGGCTGGTCTCCACTGTCGGCGCCAAGTCCGGTACCACGTTGGACGGTTCGGCGATCGTCCCGCCGGATGACGTGGTCTCGGTGTCGGTCGTCAACGAGTCCGGGCAGACCTTCGTGACGGTCCCGGTGTAGGGCCCGCCCCGACGACGCCCCGGTGTCCCGGTCGACACCGGGAGGCCCGGCCGCGCCGGCTGCTCCGGGAGCAGTCCGGCGCGGCGGTCGGCGGCGGTCGGCGGCGATCGCCGCGTACTCGGGAGAACGTGAGGAGAACTCGTGTCACTGAGGCCGCACTTCAACGGCGCCGCCGACCGCCCTCGCCCTCGGCTGACACGCCCGCGCCCGCGCCCGCAGACGCAAACGCAGACACACGCACCGGTGCGGGGCGCCGCAGCGCGCCCCGCACCGGCCTGTCGGACCGAAGAGAAGGTTCACAGGGCCTTGAGGCCGTCCAGGAGCCGCTGGCCGTCGATGCTGCCGAGGCCGGTGCACGGGTCCCAGCCGGGCCCGGAGGCGTAGGCCCCGTTGCTGCCCTGGGTGACGTCCCGCAGCACGCCGGTCGCGAACTTGGCGTAGAGCAGCGGGTTGAGGAAGCCGACCTGGGCGGAGCCGGGCAGTCCCTGGTTGATCCGGGCGAGCAGGGCGGACCACATCGGGGCGGAGGCGCTGGTGCCGCCGATCTGGTTGAAGTGCACGCCGTCCACGCTCGGGATGACCACGCCGGTACGGGGGTCGGCCAGCCCGGACACGTCGGGCACGCCGCGCCCGTGGCCGTGCGGCGGGTTGACGGAGGGCGGCACGTGGACGGCGGCCTGGAAGGGCGGCACCGGGAAGACCTTGCTGATTCCGCCGCCGGTGCGGCTGCCGGGGCCGTCGTCCCAGCAGACCTCGCTGACGACCTTCCCGTGGTCGACCACCAGACTGGTGCCGCCGATGCCGAGCACGTGCGGGCTGGACGCCGGGAAGTCGGCGTGGGCGCGCTCGTCGTCGGCCTGGTCGCGGGAGCCGTCGTCGCCCGAGGCGCAGCAGATGCTGATGTTCTTCTCGGCCGCGTTGGCGAAGGCGGCGTCGACCCGCTTCATCGCCCCGGCCGTCCACCGACCGCCCGGGACGGCCTCCAGGTTGCCGTAGCTGGAGGAGATCACCGTGGGCCGGTTCTCGGTGTCGTTGACGATCCGGGTGATCACGTCCACCCAGCCCTGTTCGGTGAAGGCGCTGAAGTAGACGACGATCTTCGCCTTGGGTGCGAGGGCGCCGACGATCGCCAGGTCGAGCATGATCTCGCCGCTGGTGTCGGCCGTCTCGAAGTCGGCGTCCTGCCCCGGTTCGTTGCCGGGGGTGCCGACGCCCGGGATCACCACGTTGGTGATGTCCGGCATGTCCTGGTGCAGGACGTTGACGAAGTAGTTCCGCAGTGCCTTGAGCGAGTAGCCGCCGGACGGGATGCCGGGCGGCGTCTCGCCGTTGAAGGCGAGGACGGCGATGCACTGCCCGCTGCCGTCGGTGCCGGCCGGGTAGGCGTACGGCGCCTGCAGCTGCGGCGGGAGGAAGGCGCCCGGGCGGACGGTCGGGGCGGCGTGCGCCACCGGGACGGTGTCGGCGGCCCGGCGGATCAGCAGCCGTGCGCCGATCGGCCGGTCGTCCAGGCCGAAGACCCCGGTGACGATGCCGTCCAGCTCGGCGGGCAGGTAGATCTGGCCTTCCCGGCCGCGGTACGTCCGGGGGTTCCCGCCGGCGTCCTGGTAGCGGTAGCGGGCCAGGGTGACCCGGAAGGCGTCGGCGACGTCCTGGGTGGTGCCGGTGAGCTGGATGCTGCGGGCCATCGGGTCGGGGTTGTCGACCTTGAGGTCGTGCAGGGCGGCGAAGTCCTCGACCGCCCTGAGGTCGGAGTCCAGCCACCGGTGGGCCGCGGCGTACTGGTCGTCGGTGGGCAGCGAGCGCCTGGTCGGCGCCTGGAGCGCCAGCTGGTAGACGTCCGGCCGGGCCGGCGCGTCGGGGGCGCGCCGCAGGTAGACGGTGACGGTCAGGGGGGTCTGGGAGTGGGCCGGTCCGATGACCCGCGCTCCGCCGAGCGGAACGCGGGAGCTGTCCGGCAGCGCCACGTAGTGGGTGCTCGACATGATCGCTCCAGCGGTCGGGGCTGCGCCGGGAGCTCGCGACGGTGGGTCGTGCGCTTTCGACTGTCCGTATACGGCACACGCTTATGTCGTATACGGACAGCGTCTCTCCGGTCCCGCGCGACGTCAAGCGGTGCCGCCCCCGGCCGGAACCGGGGGCGACACCTCGCTTCTACCTTTCGGCACCGGGTCAGAGCGCCCCGGAGGCGAGCGGGCGAGTCACCCGCCCCGAGCCGCGTCATGGGCGAGCGGGCGAGTCACAGCTAGCCCTCGATGCGGTGCTGGCTCCAGAAGGAGGTCAGGTCCACCGTGGTGGCGGCCTGGGCCGCAGCCTTGAACTCAGCGGTGGTGGAGACGCCGTACCAGTGCGACTGTGCGTAGCCGCGCAGCAGCGTGGTCATCGCGCTGTCGCCGATGGTGCGGCGCAGGTCGTGCAGGGCGCACTTGCCGTAGCCGTAGACGACCGTGGAGTAGCGGGAGGAGTTGGCGTCCCAGTAGGCCATGGAGTTGGTGATCTTCTCCGCCGCCGAGGCCCAGGAGACGCTGTTCCAGCAGCCGTTGCCGGTCTTGCCGAGGGCGAGGTCGGTGGCGTAGTCGGTGAAGGCCTCGTCCAGCCAGGGGGCGTTGTACTCGTCGTCGCCCACGATGCCGTAGAACCACTGGTGGCCGATCTCGTGAGTGAGCGCGGTGGTGCTGACCAGGTCGAGGACGAAGCCCGGGTACTCCATGCCGCCGAACCAGAAGTTGTTGTCGATCACCGCGTCCAGTTCGCCGTACGGGTAGGCGCCGAAGCGCTGGGCGTGGGCGTCGACCGCCGAGGTCGCGGTGGTGAGCATCGACTTGGCGTCGGCGGCGCTGATCCCCGACACCGAGTAGACGTTGACCTTCACCCCGGCCGCTGAGGTGCCGGAGATCTTGGTGAACGGCCCGGCGCCCCAGGCGAAGTCGCGCACCTTGCTCGCGGTGGCCTTGGTGACGGTCCGTCCGGCCGCGCCGGGGGTGTCCACCGAGGTACCGGTCGCGGGCACCAGCAGGCCGGTCGGGTGGTCCAGGGTCACGGTGAAGTCCGCGGCCACCGAGTAGAAGGACTCGCCGTTGTTGGTGTAGGGGTCGAGGTGCCAGCCGGCCGCGTCGCGTATCGCGAGGACGGGCAGGGCGTTGCCGAGGAAGTTGTACGCGCCGTCGTGGCCGAAGCGGTCGGCGCCGCTGGGCACGGTGATGCCGAGGTCGAAGCCGACGGTGCCGCTCTGGCCCTGCGCGAGCGGCGCCGGCAGGGTGACCTTGAGCGCGGTGCAGTTCACGCTGAGCGGGGCGGGGGTGCCGCCGGTCACGTTGGTCACCGTGATCGGGGTGCTGGGGCAGCTGCCGTGGGCGTTGTCCCACAGCCGCAGGTACACCTCGGTGAGCGGCGTGGGCGAGGCGTTGCTGAAGGTGACGCTCTCGTGCCCGCTCCAACTGCCGCCCGAGGCGTCGCTGGTGAGGTTGACGGTGTACCCGGGGGCGGCCGGGGTGCGGGTCGGGTCGCCGGGCTGGGGCGGGGTGGTGCCGCCGAAGGCGTCCAGGGTGACGTCGTCCAGCACGAAGCTGGTCTGCAGGCTGGAGTCCTCGGTGCCGGTGAAGGAGAGCGTCGCGGTCTGGCCCGCGAAGGCGGAGACGTCGACGGTCTTGTGCACGTACCCGCTCTGGGCGTCCAGGTTGGAGTAGGTGGCCAGCGTGGTGGAGCCGAGTTTGACGGTCAGCTTGTCGTAGGCGGTGGAGGTGGTGGTCTCGGCAGTGTCGATGTGCAGCCAGAACCCGAGCGTCGCGGTGCCGCACCCGGTGGGGAGGGTGACGGACTGCGTGAGGGTGTCGGTGTGGGTCGAGCCGTTGCCGTCGAGCCAGACGTAGGAACTGCCGGAGTGGGCGCTCTGGCCGCTGTCGGCGGTGATCGCGCCGCTCGACGCCGTCCAGGGCGAACTGCCGGACTCGAAGCCGCCGTTGGCCACGACCTGGGCGGGCGTGCAGTCCGCGGCGCTCGCCACCGTGGGGGTGGCGAGCGCCGTGAGACCGGCGGCCGCGAACAGGGCGGCGCCGGTCAGGGCAGGCAGGAGTCTTCTCATCGGGACCTCTCGTGGGGAAGCGGGCCGGGAGCAGCAGCGTGACAGCAAACCCGCACCTTTGAAAAGGTCATGACATCAAGCGGAACGCGAACCCCGAAGACCCCTCACGGCCCCGAGAGGCCCCGAGGGGCCCCGAGGGACCCGCGCGGGGAAGGTCAGCGCGGGAACGTCAGCGCGGGTCGACCAGCTCCTGCGCGAAGACCGTGCCGAGCGGCTCCGGGCCGATGTACTGCTGGCAGTTGCAGGGCCGCGCCTCGTACTGCAGCGGACGGCGGTCGGCGTCCCAGGCGGTCGGGGCCTCGACGACCTCGTGGCAGCGCCCCTGCTTGTCGTGCTTGGCCAGGTGGTGGGTGCAGCCGCAGATCGGCTCCGGCGGCCGGTTCGCTGCCTCCAGCGCGGCGTGCTTGCGCTCGGTGGCGGCGAGCAGCTCCATCTTGCGCTCGTGCCGCACCTTCAGCGCCTGCCGGGCGTCCTTGACGATCCACCCGCTGCCGTACAGCACGACGGGCAGCACCCACCACATGCTCAGGACATGGTCCACTGAACTCTCCCCCGATCGGGCCTATTCCGGCCGCTGATCATACTGCTGACCAGGGGTTACCGACCCCCGCCGGACGACCGGGCCCCCGGGGCGGCCCGGGGGCCGCCGAGCTCAGCGGTTGGCCGGCTCGGTGGAGAGCCGGCTCAGCGGATGACCGGCAGCACCGCCCCCGCGGTCCGGCCGGTCGCCGCCTCGATGAAGGCCACCGGGTCGGCGACCTCCGCCAGCAGGGCCCGGGTCGCGGCCAGGGCCTCGTCGGCGGGCGGCGGGCCGCCGACGGCCGCGATCAGGTCGAGCAGGTGGACGGTCGCCTCCATCAGCGCCACCTCGCCGAGCGCGCCCAGCCGCACGCTGCCGAGCAGCGGGTGCGCCACCGTGGTGTCCGGCGGCAGGTCGTCGAGTGCGGCCAGGGCAGCCGGCCCCTCGACCCCGAACCGGGCGATCAGTACGGCGGGGTCGGTCCGCCCGGCGGCCTCCTTGGCCGCGTCGGCGATCTGCCCGGCCGCGGTGTGGGCGAGGCCGCCGGGCCGGTTGTAGGCGCGCAGGATCCCGGCGCCGGTGGTGATCCCGGCCGGCGCGTCCAGGACGGCGGCGCGCAACCCGGTGAACATCTCCGGCACGGGCGCCGCGTGCGCGTACAGCTCCCGGACGGTCCACGCGGGCAGCCGGGTCGGCCGGTCCCAGTCCTCGGCGTCCAGGGCGGCGCCGCGCTGCGCCCAGGAGGTCCACGTCATGGCCAACACGGCACGCAGCGGATCGTTCTGACGGCCCATCGGGTCTCCTCGCAACGGTGGCGGTCACGGAACGGCCCACGCTACCCGGCGCCCCGGAAAACCACTTGCCGCCCCGGGCCCCGGCCGCCAGGATCGGCGCATGACCTCCTCCCCCGCCCGCCCGCTGCCCGTGACCGCCGCCTCTCCGGCCCCGGTCCAGCAGCAGCCCGGCCGCCCCCGGAGGCCCGACGCCGCACGCGCGTGAGGGCCGCGCTGGTCGCGGGGCTGCTCGCCGGGTACGGCGTCGCCGTCCCGGTGGGGGCCGTCGGGGCCTACCTCGTCGCGCTCACCGCGCGGACCTCGCTGCGCACCGGTGCCTGCGCCGCCCTCGGCGTGGCCGCCGCGGACGGGCTGTACGCGCTGCTCGCCGCGGTCGGCGGCGGCGGTCTCGCGCCCCTGCTCGAACCGGTCGCCCGGCCGTTGCGGATCGGCTCCGCGGTGGTGCTGCTGGCCCTGGCCGCCCGAACGGCGCACACCGCTCTGCGCAGCCGGTCCGGGGCCGCCGCCGGGCCCGAGCAGCCGCCGCCCACGCCCGCCCGGGCGTTCCTCACCCTGCTCGGGATCACCCTGCTGAACCCGCTCACGGTGCTCTACTTCGCCGCGCTGGTCCTCGGCGGCGGCCGGGACGGGGCGACCTCCGACGCGCTCGCCCGGGCGGTGTTCGTGGCCGCCGCGTTCGCCGCCTCGGCGAGCTGGCAACTGCTGCTCGCCTCAGGTGGCGCACTGCTGGGTCGTGCACTGACCGGCCCGCGCGGCCGACTACTCACCGCACTCGGCTCCGCCGCCCTGGTCGCCTGGCTCGCCGTCCGACTGCTGGTCGGCTGACCAGCGGGGACCGCCGAATTGCCGGATCCGTCAGCTGATAACCGTTTACGCCCGATTCCTACCTTGTATCCTGGTTCTGTATCCGCTGAGTGACATCCGTTGCGGAGAGTTCCGGAGAGTTCCCCTGCGGAAGGATCCGCCGCGGGCCCCGCCGTCCGCCCGACCGTCTCGGGCCCGGCCGACGACGCTGGCACCGACCGTGAGGAGTGCGGACATGGTTGAGCGGGACGGCACCGAGAAGCGGGGGCGGCTGAGCCGGCCGGTGGTGCTCGACGCCGCCGTGGCCCTGGTCGACCGCGAGGGCCTGACCGCGTTGACCATGCGCAGGCTGGCCACCGAACTGGGCGTCGAGTCGATGGCCCTCTACCGCTACACCCCGGGCAAGGAGGCCCTGCTCGACGGCCTGACCGAGGCCTACTTCACCGAGGTCAACGACCGGCTGCGGACCAGCGCCGCGAACGACCCGCACGGCCCCGAGCGGCGCCGCCCGGAGCGGCGCTCCTCCGACCGGCGCCGGCCCGAGTGGCGGCTGGAACTGCGCCGGATCGCCCGGGCGTTCGCGGACGCCGCGCACGCCCACCCGGAGATCCTGCCGCTGGTGGCGACCCGTCCACTGACCGTCCCGATGGTGCGGCGGCCGGCGCCGGTGCTCGAACTCACCGAACACATCCTCGCCGTGCTCGGCCGGGCCGGCTTCGACGACGCGACCGCGCTGAGCGTCTACCGCGCCTTCGTCGCCTGGAACCTCGGCAGCCTGCTGGTCGGCAAGCGCCAGGTGGTCGACAACCCGGAGGAGCCGGACCCGGCCCTGCGGATGGGCCTGCACCGGCTGCCCGCCGCCGAGTACCCGCGGCTGCGCGCCCTGGTGCCCCGCTTCCCCGACTTCGACGACGACGAGGAGATGATCCGCGGCCTCGACAGCCTGCTGGACGGGATGCCGCCGCCTCCCCTTGACGCGTTCTACGGCGACGACGCATCCTGAGGATACGAGGTACACGTCGGACATATCCCTTCACATCGGCGCCGCCGGGCGAGCCGCCAGAGACCGCTCCGGCCCCGTACCGACGGCGCCCGGAAGAAGCTCCCCATGTCCGCCGTTCCGAACGCACCACACGACGACATCCTGCGCCTCCGCGTCACCGCCAAGGACCTGGAGACCCTGCGCGCGCTGCTGCGCGAGACCCGCTCCGACACCGGCGGACGCCCGCACCACGAGGCGGACGGCCGCGTCGGCATCGACGTCTACGCCACCGCCGCCCAGGTGCCCGCCCTCGAACGCGAGGGCGTCACGGTCACCCGGGCCGGCAACGCCAGTGAGGCCGGGCGCGCCGCCCAGGCCGAGGTCGGCAGCGGCGACCGGTTCGCCCCCGCCGACGCCGTTCCGCGCGGCCTGGCCGCCAAGCTCGCCGGCTGACCCGGGAGGCCCGTCATGCCGTACCTGAACGTCACCGAGGTCGAGTCCGCCGTGACCAGCCTGGCCACCGCCTACCCGGTCTCCTCCCAGCTCATCACCCTGCCCGAGACCTCGTACGAGGGCCGCACGGCCCACGCCCTGAGGATCGGCACCCTCACCCGCGTCCCCAAGAGCAGCCTGATCATGATCGGCGGCGTGCACGCCCGCGAGTGGGGCAGCTGCGAGGTCCTCATCCACTTCGCCGCCGACCTGCTGGAGGCCCACCGCGACGGCACCGGCCTCGGCTACGGCGGCACCACCTTCACCGCCGACCAGGTCGAGATGCTGGTCAACCGGCTGGACCTGGTGATCTTCCCGCTGGTCAACCCGGACGGGCGGCGCTACAGCCAGACCGTCCAGTCGATGTGGCGCAAGAACCGCAACCCGGCCAACGCCGGCGGCAGCCCGAACCCGGACTGCGTCGGCGTCGACCTCAACCGCAACTACGACTTCCTCTTCGACTTCACCACCGCCTTCGACCCGAGCGCCGACCCCCAGGTGTCGACGAACCCGTGCGACCCGCAGGTCTACTGCGGCCCGAGCGCGTTCTCCGAGCCGGAGACCCGCAACGTCCGCTGGCTGCTCGACCAGAACCCGCAGACCAGGTGGTTCATCGACGTCCACAGCTACGCGCAGGACATGCTCTACAACTGGGGCGACGACGACAACCAGTCGGTCGACCCGGACATGAACTTCCGCAACTCCCAGTACGACGGCAAGCGCGGCCTGCCCGGCGACCTGGCGTACTCCGAGTACATCCCCAAGGGCGACGAGGACACCGCCCGGCTGCTCGCCGAGGCCTTCTGCCAGGGCGTGCAGGGCGTGCGCGGCGTGCCGTACAAGCCGATGACCGGCTTCCACCTCTACCCCACCAGCGGGACCAGTGACGACTACGTCTACGCCCGCCACTTCACCGATCCCGACCGGGGCAAGGTGCTCGGCTTCACGATCGAGTGGGGCAACGACCAGGCCCAGTCGCCCAACCCGTTCCACCCGCCGTGGGCGGAGATGAAGAAGATCGTCCTCGACGTGGACGCCGGGCTGGTGCAGTTCTGCCTGGCCGCCCTCTGAACCGCCCCTGTCCGCCCCCGAACCACAGTGCCCGACAGCAGGGCGCCCGCCACGACCAGGTCGTGGCGGGCGCCTTGGGCTGTGAACCGTACGAGCCCTGTGGGCTCAGGCGGCCCGGTGGAAGAAGAACGGGTCGATGGACGGCGGGACCCTGGTCACGCCGTCCGTGCTGAGCAGTTGACGGGTGGTGAAGTTGGCGTTGCGCTGGTACGTCACGCCCACCGGGAAGTTGGCCCGGTCCGGCGTGTTGTTGCCGCAGAAGATCCCGTAGAAGTCCTTTCCCACGGTGATCATCCGGATGTAGTCGCCGAGGTAGGGCAGCTGGCCGCCGGCCCGCGGGACGTCGCCCGGCGCCTGGTGCAGCACATGGCTCTCGACGGTCTGGAACCCGTCGTCGGACAGCTCCAGCACCGTCGACCACTGGCCGTGGGCCAGTTGCTGGTAGACCAGGCCGACCAGGCCGTCCTCGTTGACCGCCAGCGACGGGTTCTTGCCGTTGACCACGTCCGGGTGCCCCGTGGACCAGCTCTGGCCCCGGTTCGCCGAGTGCAGGACGTGCAGCACGTAGTCGGTGGGGGCCGTTCCGCCGAGGTTGTCGCAGTAGGCGACCCACACGCTGTTGGAGTCCGTGCTGTCCACCGCGACGGACACGTCCGCCCCGGTGCGTTCCTGGCCCAGCGACCGCTGCCTCGGGTCGAAGCGGACCTTGCGGTCGGCGGCGGCCCGCTGGCCCACCTCGCCGTCCGTCGAGTCCAGCAGGGCCTCGAAGGGCGCCGCGCCGACGCCGCCCTTGTCGTCGCGGGTGACCACGAGGTCGAAGGTCTTCTTGGCCCGGTCCACCGGGTCCTCGGCGGTGAAGCTCATGAACGCGATGTAGACCGTGCCGTCCGGATGTACGGCGATCCGGATCGGCGGCCCGTCGAAGATCGTGCCGGCCCGCCGGTCGAGCCGGATCGGCCCGAACCCGGCCGGAGCGCCGGCCGTACCGGCGTCGGCCGAGACGTCCACGGTGGCCGTCCCGGTCGGCGAGGAGAAGTCGTTGTTGCCGACGTACACCCGGTCGCTGCTCTGGCCGTTGGCCGCGGCGGTGACGGCGACCACCCAGGGCTGGTCCTCGTCCACCCGGTCGACCAGTACGTTCATCGGAGCGGCCGAGGTGATCTTCGGCGCGCGCAGGATCTGCATGTCGCCGGTCACGCCGTTGAGGATGCCGGTGTAGAGCCGGCCTCCCAGCGAGCCGTAGCCGACGCTGATGTCCCCGGTGCCGAGGCTGCCGTTGCCCGGGACGACGCTGTTCAGCACCCAGGTGTCGCCGCCGTCGGTCGAGACGTACACCGGCGCCATCGATCCGCCCATCGGATCCGGGGTGAAGGCGGTCGCGACCATCTCCTTCGGGTTCTCCGGGTTGACCGCGATGCTGGGCTCACTGTCCAGCAGCGGGTCGCCGCTCAGCGCCTTGGGAGTGATGTCGACGACCTTGATGGTGGGCATGCCGGCTCACCTCCCTTCCTGCAGCACGGCGAGCTTCTGCGCCGGCTGGTAGTCGTCGCCGTCCAGCAGCTGGTACGGCCCCTCGTGCTCCAGCTCGCCCCGGGTCGCGTGCAGCAGCCACAGGCCCAGCTGTCCGGCCTGCGGCTTCGGCACCTGGCGCCAGCGGATGTCCTCGCTGCTGGGGTAGAGGACGGCGATCCGCCCGGGCTCGACCGGGCCGGTCTCGACGTGCGACACCTCGATCGTGGCGCGCCACCAGTGCGGGGCGTGCTCGGAGTAGGCGGGCAGGCCGAGGTCCTCCAGACCGACCACGCTGCCCAGCACCACGGCGTCCGCGGACGCGGCGTGCGCGGCGATGTCCTGGTTCCGGATCGTGCGCTGCACCGAGGAGAACGGCAGCTCGTCGGCCGTGGTCGCGGCCAACGCCACATGGCGCTGGACGGCCCCGGCGGGCAGCCGGCCGATCTCGGTCACGCCCAGGCCCTCGCCGTAGACCAGGCCCTGGGTGAAGAACGCCGCGGAGTCGCCGACCGAGAGCAGGTCGGCGTCGGGCGCCAGTTGGACGGTGACCTCGCTGCCCGCGAGCTGCCTGAAGGCGGCGGGCGCGTGCAGCACCTCGTCCACCTTCACCACCGCGGTGCGTTCGTTCCGGTCCTCGACCGGGATGGCGGCCAGTGAGGTGCCGCCGATCCTGGTCACGGTGCCGCGGAAACTCAGCGGCGCCTGCCGGACGAGTTCGGTGAGCCGCTCGTGGGAGACGGCCCCTGTCGCGTCACTCATGACGGTCCTCCGCTTCCCTCACCGCGCGGCGCGGACCGAGGACGGGTGCGCCCGGCGCCACTCGATCCGGGCACCGAGCAGGCAGGCGGCGGTGACGGCGGCCGCCACGGCGACCACGAGCCACTCCGCCGCGCCGCTGCCGGCGTCCGGGTCGAGGCCGAACAGCGTCTCGATCCACTCCGGCCACACCAGGGTGAGCAGGAACAGCAGTCCGGACAGCCCGCCGAGGGCCGTCTCCAGCCAGAAGCGGGGCCGGACCGGATTCGTTTGTCGGAAGGGCATCACTGCGCCTCCCCTTCTCCAACCGCCCGGGCCACGCCGTGACGCGGCACGCGCCGTTGTCCTGCCGCCGCGTGGGGCGGCAGGACCCGGCCGGGCCGGCCCGGGTCGGGGGTTGGTCCCGTTCGGCGCCGCCGGTCGGGGGGCGTGGTCGCCGCGGGAGCTGATCTGCTTCGATCCGCAGCGTCGGGGCTGCGGTGGGAGTGCGTCAGGGAGGGTCCGCAGGATCACCCTGCGTAGCCGGCTGAGCGCTGTACGCCTACGAGGCACACGTACGTCGTATACGAGTCTGCTCGCACCCCGTGAGCAGGTCAAGGGCGGTCCGGCCGGGGGTACGGCGGGGGGTGCCGCGGGGCCGCCTCCCGGAGGGCGGGCCGAGCCTGCCGGAGGGCTTCCCGGTCAGAGCCGGGCGCCGAGCATCCGCAGCACCAACTCGCCGTAGCGGCGGCCGAGTTCCTCGGGCGTCTCGGTCGAGCGGTCGGTGTACCAGCGGGACACGTCGATGCCCAGCGAGGTGACCGCGCGGGCCGCCGTCCGCACCTCCGAGACCTGGAACTCGCCGGCCGCCGCGCCCGCCTCGATCAGCGCGCTGACCTCGCGCTCGATGTCCAGCCGCAGCGCCGCGACCACCGCGTACGCGTCCTCGGGCAGCGCGTGCAGCTCGTAGTTGACCACCCGGCCGACCGTCCGGGCCCGGGCGTGCCAGGCGGTGAACTGCTCGACCAGCCGCCGCATCCGCTCCGCCGGGCCGCCCTCGCCGGCCACCGCCTCCCGGACCAGGGTCAGCGTGGCCGCGTGCCCGGCCTGGCTGATCTCGGCCAGCAGCGCGGCCTTCGACTGGTAGTGGATGTACAGCGCGGCCGGGCTCATTCCGGCGGCGGTGGCGATGTCCCGGGTGGTGGTGGCGTGGAAGCCGCGCTCCGCGAACGACTCGGCGGCCGCCCGGAGCAGCCGGTGCGCCGCCTCGGGGCGGGTGCCGGCTCCGGGCAGGGTCGGCCAGAGGTCGGCCATCGGGGTGCTGGTCATGGCGTCATCCTCGCAGAGAACTCGGACCGGAACTCGTACAGGCTTTCCCGTCGGGCCGCCCGCCCGGGCGGCCGCGGACTGTTGACAGGCTCCCGCACCGACACCATGCTGAGCAAGCGCTTAGTCAGCGTAGTCAGCATGGCCAGCTCAGTCGGCAACTCGTGGCCGAGACCCCCGTGGGAAAGGCAGGACGCTCCGTGGTGCACTCCTTCAAGGGCCGGGTGGCCGTCGTCACCGGATCGAGCCGGGGCATCGGCCTCGGCATCGCGCGCGAACTGGTCGACCGCGGCGCCAAGGTCTGCCTCACCGCCCGCAACCCCGAGCCGCTGGCCGAAGCCGTCCAGGACCTCGGCGGCCCGGAGAACGCCATCGCCGTCGCGGGCAAGGCCGACGACCCGGCCCACCAGGAGGAGGCGATCGCCCGCACCCTGGAGGCCTTCGGCCGGCTCGACCACCTCGTCAACAACACCGGCATCAACCCGGTCTACGGGCCGGTCCTCGACACCGACGAGGCCGCCGCAGCCAAGATCTTCGCCGTGAACGTGCTCGGCCCGCTGGCCTGGACCCGCCGTGCCCTCGCCGCCTGGATGGGCGAGCACGGCGGCTCGATCGTCAACGTCGCCTCGATCGCCGGCCTCCGCTCCTCGGCCGGGATCGGCATGTACGGCGTCAGCAAGGCCGCGCTGATCCGGCTCACCGTCGAGCTCGGCGCCGAACTCGGCCCGCGGGGCATCCGGGTCAACGCCGTCGCACCCGCCGTGGTCAAGACCAAGTTCGCCGAGGCCCTGTACGAGGGCCGCGAGGAGAAGGTCGCCGCCGCCTACCCGCTCGGCCGCCTCGGCGTCCCCGAGGACATCGCGGGCGCCGTCGCCTTCCTGCTCTCCCCCGGCTCCGGCTGGATCACCGGCCAGACCCTCGTCATCGACGGCGGCGTCACGCTGGGCGGTGGCATGTGAGCGCCGACCTGGCCGGACAGGGCGTCGTGGTGACCGGCGGCGGCCGGGGCATCGGGGCCGCGCTGGCCCGGGCCTTCGCCGCGGCCGGCGCCCGGGTCGCGGTCAACGACCTCGACGCCGGGGCCGCCGGGGCCGTCGCCGAGGAGTGCGGCGGCACCGCCCTGCCCGGGGACGCCGCCTCCGCCGACGGCCTCGCCGACCTGGTCGGCCGGGCCCGCGCGGCCCTCGGCGAGATCGACGTCTGGTGCGCCAACGCGGGCGTCGCCCCGGTCGGCGGGGCCGACGCCGCCGCCACCGCCTGGGCGAGCGCCTGGGAGGTCAACGTGCTCGCCCACGCACGGGCCGCCGAACTGCTGCTCCCCCGCTGGCTGGAGCGCGGCGAGGGCCGCTTCCTGTCCACCGTCTCGGCCGCCGGGCTGCTCACCATGCTCGGCTCCGCCCCCTACGCCGTCACCAAGCACGGCGCGCTCGCCTTCGCCGAGTGGCTCTCCGCGACCTACCGCCACCGCGGCGTACGGGTGCACGCCCTCTGCCCGCAGGGGGTGCGCACCGACATGCTCGCCTCCACCGGCCCGATCGGCGAGGCGCTGCTGGCGCCCACCGCGCTCGACCCGGAGGACGTCGCAGAGTCCGCGCTCGCCGCGGTGCGCGAGGAGCGCTTCCTGATCCTGCCGCACCCCGAGGTCGCCGAGTACTACCGGGTCCGGGCCACCGACCCGGACCGCTGGATCGCCGGGATGAACCGGCTCCAGCAGGGGCTGGAGAGGAGCGAGCTGCTGTGAGGGCCTGGCAGGTGCAAGAGCTCGGCGAGCCGGCCGCGGTGCTGCGGCTCGCCGAGGACGTACCGCGGCCGGCTCCCGGCCCGGGGCAGCTGCTGGTCCGGGTGCGGGCCGCCGCCGTCAACTTCCCGGACGCGCTGATGGTGCGCGGGCAGTACCAGGTCCGTCCGCCGCTGCCCTTCACGCCCGGGGTCGAGCTCTGCGGCGAGGTGGCGGACGGCCCCCGGCGGGGCGAGCGGCTGATCGGCAACCCGGTGCTGCCGCACGGCGCCTTCGCCGAGTACGCGCTGCTGGACGCCGCGGCCGCCTTCCCGGCGCCCGAGGCGCTGGACGACGCCGAGGCCGCCGCCCTGCACATCGGCTACCAGACCGCGTGGTTCGCGCTGCACCGCCGGGCCCGGCTGCGGGCCGGCGAGACCCTGCTGGTGCACGCGGCGGCCGGCGGGGTCGGCAGCGCAGCCGTCCAGCTCGGGCGGGCCGCCGGCGCCCGGGTGATCGCGGTGGCCGGCGGCGCGGCCAAGGCGGAGGCGGCCCGCGCCCTCGGCGCCGACCTGGTGGTCGACCGTACGGAGCGGGACTTCGTGGCCGCCGTCAAGGAGGCCACCGACGGGCGCGGCGCGGACGTGGTCTTCGACCCGGTCGGCGGCGCGGCCTACACCGGCTCCACCAAGTGCGTCGCCTTCGAGGGCCGGATCGTGGTGGTCGGCTTCGCCGCCGGGCAGGTCCCGGCGCCGGCCCTCAACCACGCCCTGGTGAAGAACTACTCGATCCTCGGCCTGCACTGGGGCCTCTACAACACCCACGACCCGGGTGCGGTCCGCGCCGCGCACGACGAACTCACCGCGCTCGCCGCGAAGGGCACGGTCCGGCCGCTGGTGAGCGACCGGGTGCCGCTGGCCGGCGTCGCGGCCGCCGTCCAGCGGGTCGCCGACGGGCTGAGCACCGGCCGGATCGCCGTCCTCGGCGACTGACCCCCGGCTGACCCCGCGACGGTCCCGCCGCACCCGGGAAAGCAGGTGCGGCAGGGCTGTCGCCGCTGCCAGGATGCCCGGATGACATCCGTTTCCGCTGCTCGCGACTCGTTGGAGGGCCTGGCCCTGGGAGACGCCTTCGGGGAGCGCTGGTTCCCGCTCTTCCGGTCCCCGCAGGACGCGTTCGAGCAGATCCGGGCCCGGCGCACGCCGGAGGAGGGGCCCTGGCACTGGACCGACGACACCGCGATGGCGCTGTCGGTGTTCGGGATCCTGACCGCCTTCGACGCCGTCCACCAGGAGCGGCTCGCCCAGGCCTTCGGGGCCGCCTACCGGGCCGACTCGGGCCGTGGCTACGGGCACGGCATGCACCTGCTGCTCCCCAAGCTCGTTGAGGAGCCAGGGAGTTGGCGTACCGCCGCGCGGGAGTTGTTCGACGGCCAGGGCAGCCTCGGCAACGGCGCGGCGATGCGGGTGGCCCCGCTGGGCGCCTGGTTCCACGAGGACCTGGACGAGGCGGCGGAGCAGGCGGCGCTGTCCGCCGAGGTCACCCACGCCCACCCGGAGGGCGTGGCCGGGGCGGTGGCCGTCGCCCTGGCGGCGGCACTGGCCGCCCGCGGCCGCTCCGGACCCGCCCCGGTCGGCGCGGAACTGCTGGCGGAGGTGGCCCGGCGCACCCCGGCCGGCGAGGTCCGCGAGGGCCTGCACCGGGCCGCCGGCCTGTCCGCGGACACCGAACCCCGGCGCGCCTCCGAGCTGTTGGGCAACGGTCGGCGGATCCGGGCGAGCGACACCGTGCCGTTCGCCCTGTGGTCGGCCGCGCACCACCCGGACAGCCTCGCCGACGCCCTGTGGACCACCGCCGAGGGCCTCGGCGACGTGGACACCACCTGCGCGATCACCGGCGGCGTGGTCGCCGCCCGCACCGGCCTCGCCGACGCGCCGCGGGACTGGCTGGCCTGCCGGGAGCCGCTGCCCGACTGGGTCGCCGCGGCCGCGGCGGAGGCGGCGGCACCTGGCACTCCCTAACGCCCGGAGGCACCTGACCCGCCCTAACGCCCGGCGGCGATGACCTCCAGGGCCGGGCGGGGCTCGCGGCCGAGCAGTGCCGCGAGGTCGCCCGGCCCGCCCGGGCCGGCCAGGAAGCCGTGGGCGATCGCCGAGTAGGTGCCGACCACCATCGGCACCTGGAAGTCCAGCGCGTCCGAGGCCGCCACCGCCGTACGGGTCTCCCCCAGCCTGCCCGGCCGGTACTCGGCGCCGAGCGCCTCGGCCACCTCCGCGCCGCCCACCGCCCGCTCCCCCACCAGCTCGTACGTCCGGCCCGCGTGCTCCTCGGGCCGCAGCGCGACCGTGACCGCCACCTCGGCGAGGTCCGCCCGGGCCACCGCCGCCAGCTTGCCGTCCCCGAGCGGCGCGCCGATCACCCCGTCCGGGCCGGGCGCGGCGATCGCGCCCAGCAGCTCCGCGTACAGGCCGTTGCGCAGCACCGTCCAGCGCAGGGTGGCGGAGGCGCGCAGCCGGCGCTCGGTCCAGCGGTGGGCAAGGGCGTACGGCAGGTGGTCGCCGTCGCCGGAGAGGCTGGTGTAGACGACGTGCTCGACCCCGGCCCGCTCCGCCGCCTCGATCACCGCGCCGTGCCGGGCGATCACCACGTCGTCCTCGGCGGCGCCGGCCGAGATCAGCAGCAGGGTCCGTACGTCCTTGAACGCCTCCGCGAGCGTCTGCGGCCGGTCGAAGTCCACCAGCCGGGCGGGCACCCCGGCCGGCACCCGCTCGGGGGTGCGCGAGCCGGCCACGACCCCCTCGCGTCCGGCGAGCCGCTCCAGGACGAGCGCGCCGAGGCCTCCGTTGACACCGGTGACGAGCAGCATGGGGTTCCCTCCGGGGATGATCGGTCGTTGGCGACGTGTCCATCCTCGGTAGCCTGGGCGTCCGGCGTAAGGAGGCACTTTCATGTCAGCAGGGCACACCGCGGTAACCACCACCCCCCGTCCGGTGGTCTGGTGCGAGGACGGCGTGGACTGCGGGATCCGCGACCTGCTGGACCGCCTGGGCGACAAGTGGTCGGTCCTCACCGTGGTCGAACTCGCCCAGGGCGTAAGGCGGTTCCGCGAACTGCAGCGCGCCCTGCCGGGCATCTCGCAGCGGATGCTGACCCTCACGGTGCGCCGCCTGGAGCGGGACGGCCTGGTCTCCCGGACCGTCCACCCGACCGTCCCCCCGCAGGTGGAGTACGAGCTGACCCCGCTCGGCCACAGCCTGACCCACCTGGTGCGGGCGATGGTGGACTGGTCCTACGGCCACCACGACGCGATCGTCGACTCCCGCCGCGCCTGGGACGAGGCCAACCCGGGCTCGGAGATCCGCTGAGCCGGCTCGGCCGGTTCAGCCGGCGACCTTCACGGTGAGCTGGTAATCACGCTGCTCGGGCAGGCAGTTGAGGGCCTCGCCGCAGCTGGTGCGGGTCGCGGTGAGGCGGGCGGTGCCCGGGGCGCGGGCGGTGAAGGAGGCGGTGACCGTGCCGCAGCCGCCGCCCGGACGGCACGAGGGCGACGTGGCGGTGGTCGGGGTGCCGTTCGGTGCCAGGACGTCGGGGGCGGAGCTGGCCGGGGCGGACCAGTAGGTGCTGTGCAGCGTGAGCGTGACGGTCGTGCCGGCCGCGACGTCCACGGTGGTGCGGTCGGCGTGTTCGTCCACCTCGACCGTCGCCCGGCCCGGGGCGGACGAGGTGGCTTGGTCGGACGAAGCGGTGGTGGCCACCGACGGGCTCGTCCCGGTGGCGGTGCAGCCGGTCAGGGTGAGCGCGGCCGCGGCGAGCGCCAGCGCGGCGGCGGGTCTTCTCGGGTTCACGGTGGTTCCTCGTGCCGTAGTAGTGCGAGCGGTGCCGATGGGACGCACCGGTGGCCGATTCGGATCCAAGGAAACGGCACCGGGGCGGGCGCTGGGCCCACCCCGGTGCGTTCGGCGCGGCGCTCGTCAGGAGACGGTCACGTCGTCGTAGTAGGTGTAGGTCGGGTCACCCGGGTAGTTGTCGTCGTGGTTGCTCAGGGTGAGGGTGTAGGAGTGGCCCGGCGTGACGGTCGCCGTCTTGTTGGTCCAGCTGCCGGTGGTGGTGCAGGTCTTGGCGAGGACCGTGGTGGTCGTGCCGGTGGTGTTGTCCTTCAGGGTGGCGGTGGCCCAGTCGTAGGTGACGGTGTCGTCGCAGGTGTTGCTGTACCAGAAGGACAGCTTGCTGGAGCCGGTCGGCGCGGTGAAGGTCTGGGCGATGGAGGAGTCACCGGTCGGGCTGGTGGAGCCGACCATGGCGCCGTAGCCGCCGCTGTGGGCGGCGGAGGCCGGCGCGGAGGTGGAGCCGGCGGCGGTCCAGCCGGTCAGGTTGCCGGTCTCGAAGGTGCCGTTGGTGACGGCGGTGCCGCCGCCCCCGCTCGTGGACTCGGTCCAGGAGAAGCCGGTGCTGCCGGCGGCGCCGGTGGTGTCGGTCGCGGTGACCGTGACGCTGGAGGTGCCGGCGGCGGTCGGGGTGCCGGAGATCAGGCCGGTCGAGGAGTTGATCGACAGGCCGGCGGGCAGGCCGGTGGCCGTGTAGGTGAGGGTCTGGCCGGAGGCCGAGTCGGTGGCGTTGATCTGCAGGCTCACCGCGGTGCCGACGGTGCCGCTCTGGTTGCCGGGGTTGGTGACGGTGACCGTGTTGCCGTGGGTCAGGATGGCGTGCGAGATCGCGCAGGAGTTGGTGTCGTTGGACCAGCTGGCCTGCTCGGCGTAGCTGCCGAAGGAGCCGAAGGAGATGTTGGCGGCGCCACCGGTGCTGCCGGGCCGGATCCAGGCGCACTCGTCGGAGTTCTCCTGGCCGTTGTAGCTGCTGCCGGAGACGTGGTTGGTCCAGCCGCCGGCCGGGTTCTGGTCGGACATCATCTCGTGCCACTCGTGGCCCAGGGTCATCGTCCAGCCGTCCAGCGTGCCGGGCGAGTTGACGAAGCCGACGCCGCAGTTGGAGCCCGCGTCGATGTTGTACGGCTGGTTGGAGAAGGCGATGTCGCCGTAGGGCGAGCTCGCGGCGCCGCCGGTGAGGGTGGTGTCCCCGTTCCAGTCGTGCCAGGCGCAGTACCCGGTGCTGGGGTTCTGGTAGTCGTCCGGGTTGGTGCCGTGCGGCGACAGGACGATGTAGTACGCGTCCCGGTTGGCGGCGGCGGTGGTGTTGCCGAAGTGCCCGGCGGCCTTGACCGCCTCCTGGGCGAGCTGGTTGCCGGTGGCCTGGCTCGGCGAGGCGGCCGCGTTGTCGTACCAGACGCCGGACAGGACGCCGCCGCTCTGGTACGGGATGAAGTTGGCGTTGGACGGGCAGCTGACAGCCCCCGTGGCGACGTTGGGGCCGTCGCACCACTGGGTCAGGTCGGCCGACCAGGTCTCGCCGTTGGTGCCGATGCCCTTGAACATCTGCTGGGTGGCGCCGGCCGCACCCGCCGAGTCGCCCGAGAACTTCGCGTTCCCGTTGGCGTCGGTGGACTGGGTGCCCCACTGGTTGCCGTAGAACACCAGGTAGACCTTGGAGTGCCCGCTCTGCACGCCGATGCCGTCGACGCCGCCGCCGTAGGAGAGCGTCTGCTGGCCGGTCGCGGCGGCCTGGTTGCGGTCGGCGAGCCACTTCTTGTAGTTCTCGTGCTGGGACATGCCGGGAACCGCGCCGTGCCGGTACGGGTGGCCGTTCTGCGGGCTCCAGGGGTTGAACTCGTTGGCGGTGCCGCCCTGCGAGCTGGAGATATCCTGCGCCGCCGCCGGAGCGGCCGCGCCGGCCAGCCCGGCGGCGGCCAGTGCGAGCGACGCGATCCCGGTGAGCGCCGCGTACTTCGCGCGTCCGGTCCTGTGGGAGTGACCCATGGGTGAGGGTGCCTCTCTTCTGCCGATCGCCCCGCGGCCGTGGGGGCCGGGAACGATCCCTTCGTGGGGGAGGCCGACGGCGCGTTCCGGCGGGAGCCAGGTCCGGTCGAGTTCATTCGCACACCCGGAATTGACTTCCCGTCGGCCCTTTCGCCGTCCGCTGGGCCTGAAGGAAAGCAGAGCTGATGAACAGCGGTCAACGGCGAAGGGTAAGGGGCGATTAAGAAGGGAGTCGAAGCAGGTCAAGCGCCGTTGATGACATGGGATCAACGCGCGTAGCCATTCACTGAATAGGCCCCGAAATGCCGTTCCGCATTCAGTGAAATTCCCCCGCCCGGCCTTCCCCCACGGGAATTCAGCGGCCGCCGCGGGCCGAGTCCGGAACTCCTCCCCAGGTGCCCACCGGTGAGGCGGCTCTGAGGCCCTGTTAGGGTTCGCGGACGTGACGGCCAAGGCGACGAAGCAGTACGAGGCGATGCTGGCGCACTACCGGTGGGCCGCCGAGCGACGCGGCTTCACCGTCGATCCGGCGCAGCGCCCGGCGGTGGAACGGCTGTCGCGGCTCGCCGGGGAACTCGCCCGCCCCGGGCTGCTGGTGCGCCGCCCGCCGCGCCACCTCTACCTGTGGGGCCCGGTCGGCCGGGGCAAGAGCTGGCTGGTGGACACCTTCCTGGACGGCCTGGACGTCACCCGCAAGCGTCGGCTGCACTTCCACGACTTCTTCCGCCGGCTGCACGAGGGCGTCGCCACGCACACCGCCGACGCGGGCCGGGAGCCGGCCGGCGAGCGGGTGGCGGCGGTCGACCGGGCCGTGGACGAGCTGCTCGGAGACTGCCGGGTGCTGGTCTTCGACGAGTTCCACGCCCATGACGCCGGGGACGCGATGCTGGTGGCCCGGCTCTTCCGGACCCTGCTGGACCGGCGGATCACCCTGGTCACCACCTCCAACTACCCGCCCGCCGGGCTGATGCCGAACCCGCTGTACCACCACCTGTTCGAGCCGACCATCCGGCTGATCGAGGAGCGGATGGACGCGGTGGAGATCGCGGGCGCGGTGGACTTCCGCCGAGAGCAGCGGCCGGCCGCAGCGGGGCCCGCCGACGGGGTCCCGCAGCGCTTCGCCCGGGGCGCGCGGCTGCGGACCGGCGACGAGAACGGCCTGCACGCGCTCGGCCTCACCCCGCCGGCCGCCGCGGAGGCGGACGAGGTGGTGGTGCACGGCCGCCCGCTGCGGGCCTCGGCGGTCCGCGAGGGCGAGGCGTGGTTCGGCTTCGCCGAGCTGTGCGAGGGGCTGACCTCGGCGGCCGACCAGCTGGAGCTCGCCGAACGCTTCCCCACCCTGGTGCTCACCGACGTACCGCCGCTGGCCGCCGCGACCCCCGACGGGCGGCGCCGCTTCGCCGACCTGGTGGACGTCTGCTGCGACCGGGACGTCCGGCTGGTGCTGATCGGCGCCGACCCGATCGACGAACGGGCCCCCGACGAGGGCCTGCTCAGCGACCTGGACCGGACCGCCAGCCGGCTCGCCCTGCTCGGTTCGGCCTGACGGCCCGACCCGACCGCCTACCGCTCGTACGCCATCTCCGGGAAGCGCGGCGAGGGCCCGTCCAGCAGCTGGTCGTCGTGGCCGCGCAGCCAGCGGTCGAAGAAGGAGGCGACGTACGAGCGGGTGGCGAACTCGGCCCGACCGGGCCGGATGTCGCCGACGTCGTCGCGCAGCCGGTCCGCGGTGAGCGCGCCCTGGCGGGCGAGTTGCGGCAGCAGGGTCTGGGCGTCGGTGTAGGAGCCGTGCCGGGAGCCGGTCAGGGTGACGTCGGCGTGCCAGCCGGTGCTGTGCTGCCACAGGGCGTTCCAGCCGGGCTGCTGCCGGTAGCTGCCGGAGTCGTCGCTGCCGCTGCCCATCAGCAGGAAGGGCCGGTCCAGGCCCTCCTCGGCGACGCTGGGCAGGAAGACACCGGTGTGGCCGTCCGGGCCGGGGAAGTGCAGCTGGCCGTCGAGGTTGATCCCGGCGGCGATCCGCGGGTCGTCGTGCATGGTCTGGAGCGCGGTGAAGCCGCCCGCCGAGTGGCCGACCATGCCGATCCGGTCGAGGTCGAGCGCCCCGGCCAGCCCGCCCGGCAGGCCCTTGCGGGTGCCCAGCCCGGCGAGCTGGTCCAGGACGAAGCGGGTGTCGTCGACCCGGGCGGCCAGGGACTTGCGCAGCACCGCGCCGATGTCCAGGTCCGGCTGCCCGAGCATGCCGGGGAACACCGAGGCGGCCAACTTTCCGTCGGGGAAGGCGACTTCGGAGGCCTCCCAGGTGTGGTCGACGGTGACCACGACGTACCCGCGCGAGGCCAGGTCCTCGACCAGGGCCGTCCCCCAGGTGCGGGGGTCGCCGAGGCCGGGCGAGTACAGCACCACCGGGCGCCGGCCGGGCAACGCCGGGGCGTCCCGGCGGGCGTGGGTGCGGATGCCGGACCAGTCGGTACGGCCGGACTCGGTGCCGTAGTTGACCCGGGCCAGGCCCTCGGCGCTGTCGAAGTGCGCCCCGGCGGCGGGCTCCATGTAGGGCGCCCGGTCGGCCGGCCCGGCCGGGCGGGAGGTCGGGTACCAGAGGCTGATCATCAGCTCGCGCCGCTGCCCGGGCTGCCACGGGTCCTCCCGGGCCAGGTCGGTCAGGTGCAGCGCGGTCGTCCCGATCGGGTACGGCCCGGTGGGCTCCGGCAGCCACGCCCGCGCCTGCTGCCCGCCGCCCCGCTCCTCCACCGCGACCGCCGCGGGCGCGCCGACCGCGCCCAGCACCGCCGTCGCCGCCAGCAGAACCGCCGCCAAGGCCCGTCCCCCACTGCCCATGATGTTCCTCCGCGCTCTCCATCGATCGAACACGTAGGACACTACGGACGGGAACGCCCCCGGCCGTCATACCAGGGAGCCACCGGCCCCTGAATACCCGGGTACGACACCCCTAAGGGGCTACTTTCCCGGGGGCCGGGGCCGCCTCCCGCTCCCCTACCGGTACTTCCTCAGCTCCCGGCGGGCCAGTGAGCGCTTGTGCACCTCGTCCGGGCCGTCGGCCAGCCGGAGGGTGCGGTTGCCGGCCCAGAGCTGGGCGAGCGGGGTGTCCTGGCTGACGCCCGCGGCGCCGTGCGCCTGGACGGCCTTGTCCAGGATCCACTCCACGGTGCTCGGGGTGGCGATCTTGATCGCCTGGATCTCGGTGTGCGCGCCGCGGTTGCCGACGGTGTCCATCAGCCAGGCGGTCTTGAGCACCAGCAGCCGCAACTGCTCGATCCGGACCCGGGATTCGGCGATCCAGTCCTGGACCACGCCCTGCTCGGCGAGCGGCTTGCCGAAGGCCACCCGTTCGCCCGCCCGACGGCACATCAGCTCCAGCGCCCGCTCGGCGATCCCGATGGCGCGCATGCAGTGGTGGATCCGGCCGGGGCCGAGCCGGGCCTGGGCGATGGCGAAGCCCGCGCCCTCCTCGCCGATCAGGTGGGACGCCGGGACCCGGACGTCCTCGAACAGCACCTCGGCGTGGCCCCCGTGGTCGGCGTCGTCGTAGCCGAAGACCGTCATGCCGCGCTTCACCGTCACCCCGGGGGTGTCGCGCGGGACGAGCACCATGCTCTGCTGGCGGTGCGGCTCGGCGGCCGGGTCGGTCTTGCCCATCACGATGAGGATCCGGCAGTCCGGGTTCATCGCCCCGGTGATGTACCACTTGCGGCCGTTGATCACGTACTCGTCGCCGTCCCGCTCGATCCGGGTGGCGACGTTGGTGGCGTCCGAGGAGGCGACCTCGGGCTCGGTCATCGCGAAGGCGGAGCGGATCTCGGCGTCCAGCAGCGGCCGCAGCCACCGCTCGCGCTGCTCGGCGCTGCCGAACTGGGCGAGCAGTTCCATGTTCCCGGTGTCGGGGGCCGCGCAGTTCAGCGCGGACGGGGCCAACTGCGGGCTGCGGCCGGTGATCTCGGCGAGCGGGGCGTACTGCAGGTTGGTGAGACCGGCGCCGTGCTCGCCGGGGATGCCGTGCTTGTCCACGAAGAAGAGGTTCCACAGCCCCTGCTTGCGGGCCTCCGCCTGGAGGTCGGCGACCACCGGCGGGATCGTCCAGGGCGCGCGGTCCGGGTCGGCCAGCTGGGCTGCCAGGACGGGCTCGGCGGGGTAGACGTGCTCGTCCATGAAGGCGAGCAGCTGCTCGCGGAGCTCGTTCGTCCGGGCGTCGTAGGCGAAGTCCATCGGTCAGTTCTCCTTGAGGGTGTTCAGGCCGTGCCGGGCGAGGATCGGGGCCATCTCACCCGCGCGCTCGAAGCCCGCGCCGAGGGTGCGGCCCTGCTGGAAGCGGAAGAAGATGCCCTCGGCGACGGCGGCCAGCTTGAACGAGGCGAAGGCCACGTACCAGTCCAGGTCGGCGGCGTCGCGGCCGGTCGCCCCGGCGTACCGGGAGACGATCTCGTCGGCCCTCGGGAAGCCGGGGGCGGTCATCGCGGAGGGGATGATGCCGCCGCCGACGCCCGCCAGCTCGGTGTACATCACCAGCAGGCCGACGTCGGTGAGCGGGTCGCCCAGGGTGGACATCTCCCAGTCCAGGACGGCGGTGATCGCGTCGGTGTCGTCGACGAGCACGTTGTCCAGCCGGTAGTCACCGTGCACGAGCGCGGGCGCCGGGGAGACCGGGAGCCGCGCGGTGAGCGCCGCGTGCAGCCGGTCCAGGTCGGGCAGGTCGCGGCTGCGGGACGCGGCGAGCTGCTTCGACCAGCGGCGCAGCTGGCGCTCCAGGTAGCCGTCGGGGTGCCCGAAGTCCGCGAGGCCGACGTCCGCCGGATCGATCCGGTGCAGCTCCGCCAGGGTGTCGACCAGCCGCCGGCCGAGGGCGCCCACCCGCTCCTCCCCGAGGGCGGCCAGCGGAGCCGCGTCCCGGTGCGGAGTGCCCGTGACGTGCTCCATGAGGTACCAGGGCGCGCCGAGCACGTCCTCGCCCCGGTCGATCACCAGCATCCGCGGCACAGGCACCCCGGTGCCCCGGAGGGCAGACATCACCCGGTACTCACGCCCCATGTCGTGCGCCGTCGCGAGCACGTGCCCGAGCGGCGGGCGACGCAGCACCCAGCGGGAGAACCCGTCGGAGAGCACGTACGTCAGGTTGGACCGCCCCCCTTCGATGAGCTCGGCCCGCAGGGGCCCCTGGACCACCCCTGGCAGCTCCCGTTCGAGGTGGGAGCGCAACCGCGCCAGGTCCACCCCGGGCGGATCGACGGGGGTCTCGGACATCGGGCGGCTCCTCGGGACGGAAGGTCGATGACTAAGCGCTTGCTTAGCATTCAACGACGAGGAGCCCGTGTCAATGCCGCACCCACACGACGACCCGGGCGGGGCTGGCGGCCCGCGGGCCGGTGGGGTCAGGACGGGCGGACGAGGCGGGTTTCGTAGGCGAGGATCACGGCCTGGATCCGGTCGCGGAGTTCGAGCTTCTGCAGGATCCGGCCCAGGTGGGACTTCACGGTCGCCTCCGCGAGGTGGAGGGTGGCGGCGATCTCGGTGTTGGACAGGCCGCGGCCCACCTGGACGAGGACCTCGCGTTCGCGGGCGCTGAGCCGGCTCAGCCGGTCGTCGTGCTCGGGATCTCGGCCGTCGGGGATGTGGGGGCGGAGGTTCTCCAGCAGTCGTCGGGTGATGCGCGGGGAGACCACCGCGTCGCCCGCGGCGACGTCGCGGATCGCGGTGAGGAGTTCCTCGGGCCTGGTGTTCTTCAGCAGGAAGCCGGAGGCTCCGGCGCTGAGTCCGGCGAAGGCGTATGCGTCCAGGTCGAAGGTGGTGAGGATGAGCACCTTGCTCTGCGGGGAGGTCCGGACGACCTGTCGGGTCGCCTCGATCCCGTCGGTCCCGGGCATCCGGACGTCCATGAGGACGACGTCGGGGCGCAGTTCCCGGGTGAGGCGTACGGCCTGGTCGCCGTCCGCGGCTTCGCCGACCGGTGCCATGTCGGGCTGGGCCTCCAGCACCGTGCTGAAGGCCATGCGGAGCAGCGCCTCGTCGTCGGCGATCAGGATGCGGATCGTCATGCGGACGCCGCTCCGCCGCTGTCGAGGAGGAGGCGGGTGCGGACTCCCCAGCCGCCGCCCGGGAGCGGGCCGGCCCGCAGTGTCCCCCCGTAGGCGGCGGCGCGCTCGCGCATGCCGGGGATGCCGTGGCCGGACGGGGTGGCGGCGGGTGGTGGCGGGCAGGGGCCGTTGTCGGTGACGTCCACGGTGACGGTCCCGGTCGAGCACCGGATGCGGACGGTGGCGTGGGTGCCGGTGGGCGTGTGTTTGAGGGTGTTGGTCAAGGCTTCCTGTACCAGGCGGTAGACGGTGAGTTGTGCGGTGGCGGGTACGTGGGCGTGGCCGCCGCGGAGGTCGAGGCGGGTCGGCAGTCCGGCGGCGCCCATCTGCTCGGCGAGGCTGTCCAGTTGGGCGATGCCGGGCAGCGGGTGGCGCTCCGCGTCCGGTTCGTCGGTCCGCAGGATGCCCAATGAGCGCCGCATGTCGGTCAGGGCCTGCCGGCCCGTCTCGGAGATCTGGAGCATCGCGGCGGTGGTCTTGTCGGGCGCGCGGTGCTGCGCGTAGACGGCGGCGTCGGTGAGCGCGACCATGACGGACAGGTTGTGGGTGACGATGTCGTGCATCTCCCGGGTGATGCGCGTCCTTTCCTCGGCGACGGCCAGTCGCGCCTGCTGTTCCTGCTCCCGTTCCAGGCGGGCGGCCCGTTCCTCCAGGGCCGCAAGGTAGGCGCGGGTGGTCCGGACGTTCATTCCGAGGACGGCGGCGGCGACGGTCATCGCGGTGACCGCGACGAAGGGGGTCGGGAACGCGCCCGCCGGCGCCCAGCGCAGGCAGGCCAGCAGGACCCCCGCCTCCACCACGGCACCGGCGACGAGCGCGCCGCGCCGGCCCGAGGTCGCGGCCACCGTGTAGAGGGCCACCAGCAGGGCGACGTCCGCGGGCAGTTGGACGTCCGCCAGCCACTGGACGAAAGCCGCGGCCGCCACCGCGCCGAACACCGCGCGCGGGGCCCGGCGCCGCCACACCAGGGGCAGCGCGAGGGCGGCGGTGAGGGCCACGGCCACCGGCAGCTCGTGCGGTGGGCGTGCGGTGACGACGTTGGCGAGGAGGAGCGTCGGCAGCAGCGAGTCCCACACCACGGGTGGCAGCCGTGCGGCCGTCCTCGCCCACAGCCGCTGCCGCTGCCGTCGCCGGTCGAGCACCCGTCCCCGGTGGGCCTCGCGGGGTTCCACGGCCGCCTCGGTCATCACCCGTCCCTGTCGATCCGGCGTCATGGACGCACGCCGCGCGCTGCCCGGCGGGTACCGAGGCCCTGTCACGGTAGGCCGCGGGGCCCGCGCCGCGCATGAGCCCACCGTCGGAGGGCAGCGTGCCGGGGTACGACCGCAGGAGGAGTCCCGATACCTCCCGTGGTCGCAGCGCGGCCGCCGATCCGGGGTGCCCGGTTGC
The DNA here is from genome assembly GCF_014656195.1 of Kitasatospora xanthocidica. Lineage (GTDB taxonomy): Bacteria > Actinomycetota > Actinomycetes > Streptomycetales > Streptomycetaceae > Kitasatospora > Kitasatospora xanthocidica. The sequence continues at coordinate 65,803 of NZ_BNBY01000033.1, forward strand.
CGCTCCGGTCGTACCGCACCTGCCGCGGGCTGCGCCCCCGGTGGTATGCGACGGCTCCCCGGGGCCGATGCGGCGGCGCGTTCCCGGCGCCGAGCATGGGCGGGTGACCGAGATCATCGCCGGACTGTTCATGTCCCCCCTGGAAATCCTCGCCCTGCTGGGTGCCCTCGCGCTGGTGGTGGCCCGCTGGCTTCCCCCTGCCGCCCGTCCGCGCGGCACGATCGCGGCGACTGCCGTGCTCGTGCCGTCCGCCGCCGTGCTGGCCGTGACGGGGCTCCGCTGGCAGTTGCTGCCGGTACTGGCGGGCGCCGCCTGCGCGTTGCCGTTCGCCGTCACTCCCCTGCTGCGACCCGCGCTACGACGCCGTACCGGTGCCGGTGCCGGCACCGGCCGGCCGCCGTGGCGGGCGCGCTGGTGGCTGGCGCTGCCGGGGTCGGTGGCCTGCGTCGGCCTGATCGCCGCGGGCCCGGTGGCCGCCTGGGCCTTTCCCGTCCCCGTGTTCCCCGAGCCGTCGGGCGGGTTCGCGGTCGGCACCCGCGTGGTGCAGTGGACCGACCCGCTCCGCCCCGAGACCTTCACCGCCGATCCGGACGACCGGCGTACGGTCGTGGTCCAGCTCTGGTACCCCGCGCGGAAGGGCCCCGCGGACGCGCCGCGGGCGCAGTACCTCGGACGGACGGAGGCCGAGGCGCGCACCGTCGCGCGGGCCCTCGCCCGCGGGGTCGGCCTGCCGGGCTTCCTGGTCGACGGGGTGCCGCGCGCCCACTCCCGCGCTGTCTTCGACGCCCCGGTGGAGAGCACGGGAGGACGGTTCCCGGTCGTGCTGTTCTCGCCCGGGTCGGGCGGCGTGCGCACCCAGAACACCGCCTGGGCGGAGGAACTGGCCAGCCACGGCTACGTGGTGGCCGCCCTCGACCACCCGTACGACTCGGCCGCCGTCGTCCTCGCCGACGGCCGGACGATCACCACCGAGACCGCCTCCTCCGGCGACCCGGACAAGGACGAGCAGCTGGCGGCCGGCTGGACGGCGATCCGGGCCGCCGACCTCGGCTTCGTCCTCACCCGGCTGGACGCTCTTGACCGGGGCGAGAGCGCCGACCCGCTGACCGGGCGTCTGGACACCGGCCGGGTCGCGGTGACCGGCCACTCGATGGGCGGTGCCGCCGCCCTGCAGGCGACCCGGCAGGACCGCCGGTTCGCCGCCGTCATCGATCTGGACGGCTACCCCCACGGCCCCGCCTCGCCCGCCCTCGACCGGCCGACACTCGTCCTCACCCAGGCCGTCACCCCGGGAACCGACCCGCGCTACCTGCCACGCCTCACCGAGGCGCTCGCGTCCGGCACCGCGACGGGCTACCGGCTCACCATCCCCGGCGCCGCCCATCTCACCTTCATGGACGGCCCGCTGTACCTGCCGCCGGTGCCCTCGATCGTCGGCTCCCTGGGCCGCACCGGGAGCCCGCGCGTCGTCGCCGCGGCCACCCTCGCCTTCCTGGACGCCGTCCTGCGGGCGAAGCCCGGCGACCCGGCCGGCGTCCTGCCGGCCTACGGCGAGCTCAGCGTCCACCGTCCGGACGGCCGCTGAGCCCGGGAGCTGCCCGCCACGCAACCTCCCTCCTCCCCCACCACGTTGATCAGAGCAGTGGTCGAACTGCAGGACGATTGACGGAGGTACGGTGCGGATTGCCCGCGGTATGAGCGGTATCAGCGGTACGAGCGGTATGACCGGTGTGCTGGCGGTGGGGGTCGTCGCGGCCCTCGTCCTGACCACGGGATGCTCCGCCTCCAAGGGCAGACCCACCGCCGCCGGCACCACGCCCGCGAGCCCCGCGCCGACCACGGCCGCCGGCACCCCGTCCGACACCCCCACGCCCACACCCACCCCGACGCCGACCCCGACCTGGGACGGTCAGGTCAAGCCGATCGGCGACGGCTCGACCTCCGACACCGGGCCCCAGCCCAAGCAGCCCAGGCCCGAGCGGCTGAAGCCCGGGGAGAAGCCGCCGCAGTTCGTGGTCTTCTCCTGGGACGGGGCCTTGGAGGGCGACGACCGGCTGTTCTCCCGCTTCCGCAAGCTGGGGGCGGAGAACGACGCCCAGATGACCTTCTTCCTCTCCGGCATCTACACCCTGCCCAAGTCGAAGCGCTCGCTCTACCACCCCCCGAAGCACGACGCCGGTTCCGCGTCGATCGACTTCGCCACCAACGCCCACATCAAGGACACCCTGGAGCAGCTGCGCCTGGCTTGGCTGGACGGCGACGAGATCGGCACCCACTTCAACGGGCACTTCTGCGGCCCCCAGCCCGGCGGCGGCGGTGACTGGTCCACCGAGGAGTGGCTGTCCGAGCTCGACCAGGCGATCTCCTTTGTCACCAACTGGCGGACCAACACGGGGTTCCAGGACGTCCCGTCGCTCCCCTTCGACTACACCAAGGAGCTGGTCGGCGGCCGCGCCCCGTGCCTGGAGGGCCAGAAGAACCTGTTGGCCGCCGAGAAGGCCAGGGGTTTCCGGTACGACGCCAGCTCCCCGGGCGAGTTCCAGGTCTGGCCGGTCAAGAAGGAGGGCGTCTGGAACTTCCCGCTGCAGCTGCTGCCCAACCCCGGCCGGTCCTCGCAGAACCTCTCGATGGACTTCAACTACCTGGCCGGCCAGTCCGGCGCCACCACCTCCGGCGACCCGAGGAAGTTCGACGGCTGGGAGAAGGAGACCCGGGACAGCTACCTGGCCGGCTTCGAGCGGGTCTACAACGGCAGCCGGGCCCCGCTGTTCATCGGCAACCACTTCGAGGACTGGAACGGCGGCATCTACATGCAGGCCGTCGAGGACGTGGTGAAGAGCGTCTGCAAGCGCGAGCAGGTCCGCTGCGTCTCCTTCCGCCAGGTCGCCGACTGGCTGGACGCCCAGGACCCCGAGGTGCTCGACAAGCTGCGCGCTCTGGACCCGGGTCAGCCCGCCGACTGGCCGCGCCTGGTGAAGTAGCCGACCACGTAGCAGTGACCGCCGGGCCCGTGGCAGCACGGGCCCGGCGGGCGCGGACTCACCGCCCGCCCGCCGCCTTCATGTACGAGGTCCAGATCCGGCTGGGCAGGGCCGAGTCCGGGGTGTCCGGCGAGGCCCCGCCGAGCCCTTCCAGGGACAGCAGTTTCATGTCCCGCAGGTCGGCCCGGAAGACCGTGACGGCCGTGGCCAGCTGCCCGCTGTAGCCCACCGCCCACCCCGCCGTGCGGTCCGCGGTCGTCCCCGGCTTCGCGGCCAGGTCCGGGCCGGCCTCCGCCGCCCAGGTGGCGCTGCCGCCGCGGACGGCGCCCTTGAGGGCCGTGTCGACCTCGGCGGCCACGGCCGCCGGCAGTGCCTGGACGGCGGTGGGCAGGCGCAGCGTGAGGGGCTCGCTGTTGCGGGTGATCCGGAGCACCGAGTACGGGTCGGTGCGGCTGCCGCCGGCGGCGAAGGCGGCGTAGGCGCCGGCCGTCCTGATGGCGCTGGGGGTGGAGTTGCCGACGCCGAAGCCGGGGACGAGTTCGCCCATGCTGCTGGGGAGCAGGCCCAGGTCGGCGGCGGTCTTCTGCACCCGGTCGAGGCCGATGTCCATGCCGAGCTGCGTGATCGGCCCGTTGACGGACTGTTCGACGGCGCCGCGCAGGGTGATCTGGCCCCAGTCGCGCTTGCCGTCGTTGGCCGTCTTGGCGATCTTGCCGTCGCGCCCCCAGTACGGGCCTTCCGGGGTCATCACGTTCACCCCGTTGTCCCCGTTGTAGGTGGTGCCGGGTGTCACCGGGGTGCGGTTCGCTCCCCGCGCGCGCTGGACGCCTTGGTCGAGCCCGGCGGCGTACACGAACGGGGTGAAGGCCGAACCGACCGGCACCGTGGAGGTGTTGGCGTCGTTGAAGCCCTGTTTCAGGTAGTCGGGGCCGCCGTAGAGCGCGACGATCCGCCCGTCCGGGGCGACCGAGGCGGCGCCGACCTTCAGGAGCTTGTCGGAGTCGCGGGCGTCCGGGTCGATGCCCTTGCCGGCGTCCTGTACGGCGGCGGCGAGGGCGGTGACCTTCGGCTTCTCGAAGGTGGTGTAGATCTGGTGGCCGCCGAGGTCGAACTGGGCGGGGGTGATGTCGGTGTGGCTCTCCACGTAGGACTTGGCCATGTCCACCAGGTAGCCGACCTGGCCGCTCAGTCCGGCCGACTTCGGCTTGGGCCTGGGTTCGGGGAAGACGGTGTACCGGGCGCGTTCGGCGCGGGAGAGCTTTCCGATGGAGACCATCCGGTCCAGGATCCAGGCCCACCGCTCCTCGGCCCGTTGGCGGTTGTCCGCACCGAGCGCCGGGTCGTACTGCCCGGCGCCCTTGAGCAGGGCGGCCAGGAAGGCGCCCTCGCTCACGTCGAGCTGGGAGACGTCCTTGCCGTAGTAGGCCGCGGCGGCGCGCTGGATGCCGTAGCTGCCGCGGCCGAACCAGCTGCTGTTGAGGTAGCCGGCGAGGATGTCGTCCTTGCTCATCCGGTCGTCGAGCTTGACCGCGATGACGGCCTCGCTGAGCTTGCGGGAGAAGTCCTGGTGCTGGTTGAGGTAGATGTTCTTGACGTACTGCTGGGTGATGGTGGAGCCGCCCTGGGTCTCGCCGCCGGAGAGCATCGACCAGAACGCGCGGCCGATGCCCTTGGCCGAGATCCCGGGGTCCGAGTAGAAGGTCTCGTTCTCGGCGGCCAGCACCGCCGCCCGTACGGGTTCCGGGACCCGGTCGAGCGGCACCTCCTGCCGGTTGGTCTCGCCGATGCGGGCCATCTCGGTGCCGTCCGCCCAGTAGTAGACGTTGTTCTGCTGGGTGGCGAAGGCGTTCAGGTCCTCCGGCACCTGGGTGATGGTGAAGAACCAGGCCAGCCAGCCGACCAGGGCGACGATCCCGGTCGACGCCACCAGGAGCAGCTGGCGCCAGGAGGGGAGCCAGCGGCGGACTCCGCGCCGCCCCCGGCGCGGGTAGTCGACCCACCGGAAGGGCCGCCACCGCGACGGCCGCCGTCCCGACGGCGACCACCACCGGCGTCCGGGCTTCTCCTCCTCGGCCCCGCCACCCCGCTGTGCACGCACAGTCCGTTCTCCGCTTCGTTCGTGGGTACCGCACCCTTCGAACAGATAGACGCCCCGGGGTGCGGATCACGACAGCAGCCGATCGGTGTGATCACGGTCATACCGGATGCCACTGACGGCCATCGGGCCCCGGCGGCACCGGGACTGACGCCCCATCGGCGACCGGACCCCCCGCCCGGGCGCCACCACCCGTACGGCGCACCAGACGGCCCCGCCCGGACGGTCCACCCGACGACCCGCCCGACGCCCCCGCCCGGCCCCGGTGCCCGCGCCCCGCCCGCCCCAACCGCACCGGCCGCCTCCACCGCCCGTCACAATGGCGCCATGAGGTTGATCCACACCGTGGCCGGTGCGCTGCTGCTCCTGCTGGTCATCGGCAGCATCCTGCGCACCCTGGTCGTCCCGCGCGGGCTCTACTCGTCCCTGGTGCACCGGCTCTGGTCGGTGCTGCGCCTCGTGCTGCGGCTCTCCGCCGCGCCGTTCAGCGGCTACCGCGCGCAGGACCGGGCGCTGACCTGGCTGGCGCCGCTGGTCCTGCTGGGGATGCTCGGGCTGTGGCTGAGCGGGATGTTCATCGCCTACACCCTGCTGCTGCACGGCACCTCGGAACTGAGCTGGTCCACCTCGATCCGGGAGGCCGGATCCAGCCTCTTCACCCTCGGCTACGCCAGCGGCGAGCGGCTGCAGCTGTCCGCGATCGACTTCATGGCCGCCGCCAGCGGCCCGCTGGTGGTCGCCCTGCAGATCTCCTACCTGCCGACCCTCTACGCCGCCTACCAGCGCCGCGAGACCGAGGTGACGCTGCTCACCTCCCGGGCCGGCGAACCCGCCTGGGGCCCCGAGCTGCTGGCCCGCCAGTCCCTCGTCGACACCGAGACCGCGCTCCCCCAGCTCTACCGGGACTGGGAGCGGCTGGCCGCCGACATCGGCGAGAGCCATTCCAACTACCCGGTGCTGCTCTCCTTCCGCTCCCCGCAGCCCAACCGCAGCTGGGTGGTCGCCCTGGTCGCGGTGATGGACGCCGCCGCCCTGCACCTCGCGCTCTGCCCGCGCACCGCCCCCGCCGAGGCCCGGCTGGTGATCCGCGCCGGGTTCACCGCGATGCGCGACATCGCCCGCTCACTGCGCATCGACTTCGACCCGGACCCGGACCCGGACGTCCCGATCCGGCTGACCTACGCCGAGTACCTGGGCGCCGTCGCGATGGTCACCGCGGCCGGCTTCCGCCGCGAACGCCCGGTCGAGGACGCCTGGGCGCACTTCCACGGCTGGCGCGTCAACTACGAGGCCCTGGCGTACGAGCTGGCGCGCCGCAGCGACGCCGTCCCCGCGCTCTGGACCGGCCCGCGCGACTTCCACGCCCCCGTCATCCCCCCGGCCCGCCCCACCGACCGCCGCCCGAGCGCCGTCCACCCGCCGCTGCCGCCGGGCTGACCGGGCTGATCGGGCTGATCGGGCTGACCACGTCGGCCCGCGCCGAGGCCGACCTGGTCGACGCGCTGCGCCCCGACCCGGCGTGGATCGACGGCCTGTCGATCGTCACGACCGACGACCACGACCGACCCGTCGGCCACGCCCTGCTGACCCGCTGCCACATCGGCGACGTCCCGGCCCTCTGCCTCGCACCGTGCGCCGTACTCCCCGAGTACCAGCGGACCGGCGCCGGGTCCGCGGCCGTCCGCGCCGCCCTGGCCGCGGCGGCGGAGCTCGGCGAGCGCCACGTCGTCGTCCTGGGGCACCCGGACTACTACCCCCGGTTCGGCTTCACCCGGGCCTCCGCCCACGGCATCGGCCTGTCCGTCGAGGTCCCGGACGAGGCCCTGATGGCTCTCGCCCTGGACGGCGGCCACCCGCTGCCCGCCGGTACGGTCCGCTACGCGGCGCCGTTCGGCATTTAGGGCGTGTTTTAGAAGGTCATCCGTCCTGATGTCAGGCTCATCGGATGGGGCGGGGAGAT
>NZ_BNBY01000034.1 GCF_014656195.1 Kitasatospora xanthocidica
AATAGGCCGAGGGCTTGTCCTCAGTTGCTCGCGTCCACTGTGTTGTTCTGAAACAACGACCCATCCGATTCTTGGTCGGGTGTCGGTTGACAGTTTCATAGTGTTTCGGTGGTCATAGCGTGAGGGAAACGCCCGGTTACATTCCGAACCCGGAAGCTAAGCCTCACAGCGCCGATGGTACTGCAGGGGGGACCCTGTGGGAGAGTAGGACGCCGCCGAACAATCATTGCTGAAAAGCCCCTGATCCACTCGGATCAGGGGCTTTTCGCATTTCCGGACCAGCCCACCGGCCCGGTGTTGCTGCAACCACCAGCAGGTGGTCCTAGGTCCACCCCGGTTTTGGGGTGCCATGGCCAGTGTGGGTGGCCGCCGGTTCGTGAACACTGATGGAGGACGATCGGTACCGGCATCAGGAGCTTCCCGTGACAACAGCGAGTCGTACGAACGGCACGTCCGTACGTGCTCAGACCCAGGCGGCCTTCGTGGCCGGCGGTGAGGGGCTGGCACGCCTTGCCCTGGTGGTGTGCGCTGCGGTGCCGGGGGCGGTGCTGCCGGTGGGCGCCGCGATCTTCGCGGGCGTGGTGGCCGCCGAGTTGACGCAGGCGTACGACCTGGAGGCCTTCTTCGCCCTGGTGGTCGGGGCGGCCGTCGGCATCGTGGTGGCCGCGGCCAACATCCGCCACACCGCGAGCCGGACGCGCGGGCAGCTGGCGCGCTGGTACGGGGTCCGGCTGCCGGCGGTGTACGGGCACCGGCCGGGGCTGGAGTTGGACGACCGCGGGCACTGGTGGACGGGGTACTCGTACCACCGCTCGCAGACGGTGGCGAAGTACGCGCAGCTGGTCCACTGGGGGCTGCGGGACAGCACCACCCGCGGTGAGCTGGCCTGGCTCGCGGTGAACCCCTTCCTGACGCTGGTCCTGGCCGGGCCGGTGGCCGCCCTGCTCGTACTGGGGCCGTCTTACGCCCTGGCGGGGCCGGTACCGTCGGACGGGCTCGGGCCGTTCAGCTCGCGGATGATGTCGATGCTGCTGAGCCTCGGGATCGGGGCCGCCATGGTCGTCGCCGGGATACTCGTGGCACCGTTCGCGCTGCGCGCGTACGCGGAGGTGGCCCGCCGGGTGCTGGACCAGGACGGCCGGGCGTCGCACGCCCAGCTGACCAGGCGGGTGGCCGAGTTGACCGAGACGCGGGCGGACGCGGCGGGCAACCAGGCGGCCGAGCTGCGGCGGATCGAGCGGGACCTGCACGACGGCGCTCAGGCCCGGCTGGTCGCGATAGGGATGACGCTGGGCACGATCGAGCACCTGATGGACACCGACCAGGCGGCCGCGCGGGAGTTGCTGGCCGAGGCCCGGCAGTCCTCGGCGCGGGCCCTGCAGGAGCTGCGGGACCTGGTCCGCGGCATCCACCCGCCGGTGCTCGCCGAGCGCGGGCTGGGCGACGCCGTCCGGGCGCTGGCGCTGGACAACGCGCTGCCGACCGAGGTGTTCGTCAGCCTGCCGGACCGGCCGCCGGCGCCGGTGGAGGCCGCCGTGTACTTCAGCATCTGCGAGCTGCTGGCCAACGCGGCCAAGCACTCCGGGGCGGAACAGGTGTGGGTGGACATCCTGTACCGGGCCGGCTTCCTGCGGGTCACGGTGACGGACGACGGCGTGGGCGTGGCCGATCCCTCCCGGGGGACCGGACTGCGCGGCATCGAGAAGCGATTGGGTACCTTCGACGGTGTCCTCGCCATCGACAGCACGTCGGGCGGTCCGACCACCATCACCTTGGAGTTGCCGTGCGAGTTGTCCTCGCCGAGGACCTCTACCTCCTTCGCGAAGGCCTGATCAGGCTGCTGGAAGCGCACGGGTTCACCGTCGTCGCGGCGGTGGAGACGGGGCCCGAGCTGCTGGAGGCGCTGCTCACCCACCGCCCGGACGTGGCCGTGGTCGACGTCCGGCTGCCCCCGACGCTCACCGACGAGGGGTTGCAGGCGGCGCTCAAGGCCCGCCGGGAGATCCAGGGCCTGCCGGTCCTGGTGCTGTCGCAGCACGTCCAGCAGCTGTACGCGCGGGAGCTGCTGGCCGACGGCACGGGCGGCATCGGCTACCTGCTGAAAGACCGGGTGTTCAACGCGGGGCAGTTCATCGACGCGGTCCGCCGGGTGGCGGCGGGCGGGACGGCGATGGACCCGGACGTGATCGCCAAGCTGATGCAGACCACCTCGCGCCGGCCGGGCCCGCTGCTGCGGCTGTCCCCGCGGGAGCGGGAGGTGCTGGAGCTGATGGCCGAGGGCTGTTCCAACTCGGCGATCGCCGCCCGGCTTTCGGTGAGCGACGGCGCGGTGGCCAAGCACATCGCCAACATCTTCACCAAGCTCGAACTCGCCCCGGACGAGGACGCCAACCGCCGGGTGCTGGCCGTGCTGACCTACCTCAACGGCACGGCGGGGCAGAGCAGCTGACGGTCCGGCCGGTCGCTCCGGGCGGGCCGTCCGGCTCCGTGGGCCGCCGCCGCACCGCGAACCCGTGACACCCCAGGCTGCGGGAACGCTTAAACAGGTGTACGAGTAAACTCCGGTGGGCCGAGCCCGGAGGTCGCTCGACCGTCCGGCGGCCCGAACAGCGGGACCGGGCAGTCGAGGCAGCGTACGGCCGCAGCCGACATCCAGGGGTTGATAGACGTAATGGCACGCCCAACGCTCACCAAGGCCCATCGGGGCCTGCTCGGCCTGGTCGCGGCCGGCGCCTTCATCATCTCGGGCATCGGGTTCGCGGGTTCGTACAACGCGGTACGCGAGCTGGCCCAGGAGAAAGGTTTCGGCGCCTTCTCCTACGCCTTCCCGATCGGCGTCGACGCGGGCATCGTCGTGCTCCTGGCGCTCGACCTGGTGCTGACCTGGCTGCGGATCCCCTTCCCGATGCTGCGGCAGACCGCCTGGGTGCTGACCGTCGCCACCATCGCCTTCAACGCCGCCGCCTCCTGGGGCGACCCGCTCGGCATGGGGATGCACGCCGTCATCCCGGTGCTCTTCGTCGTCGTGGTCGAGGCCTCCCGCCACGCGGTCGGCCGGATCGCGGCGATCACCGCGGACCGCCACATGGAATCGGTCCGGGTGATGCGCTGGATCCTGTCCCCGGTGCCGACCTTCCGGCTCTGGCGGCGGATGAAGCTCTGGGAGCTCCGCTCCTACGACGAGGTCATCCGGCTGGAGCAGAACCGCCTCGTCTACCGGGCGCAGCTGCGCTTCCGCTACGGTCGCGGCTGGCGCCGCTCGGCGCCGATCCAGGCGCTGCTGCCGCTCAAGCTGGCCAAGTTCGGCGTGCCGCTGGACCCCGCGCTGCTCGACCGGCTGGACGACCAGGCCCGCGAGCGCGAGGCCTCGGAGGTCCCGGCGGGGCAGGAGCCGCAGGCGCTCCCGGGCCAGGAGGGCCGCGCCGCCGCCCTCGCCCCGGCGGCCGCCGGCTCGTCGGCCCAGGCCGGTCCGCCGCAGCAGCTCACGCACCCGCAGCAGCTCCCGCAGCAGGCGCCGCAGGCCCAGCAGCCGCAGCCGGCGACCGCTCAGGCGGCCCAGGCCGCCCAGGTCGCCCAGGCCGAAGCCGCCGCTCCCGCGCCGTTGCCCGCCGAGGTGGCCGCGCCCATGCTGGCGAAGCTGGCGGCCGTCCGGCTGCGGGCCGCGCAGGAGCCGGAGGAGGCGGCGGACGTCGTCCCGCAGCCGCACCGTGAGGAGCTGAACGTCTGGACCGAGCGTCCGGTCCGCACCACCGGCCACCCGACCGACGCGGCCCCCGGCGGACGGGTGCCCGGCCAGGCCTCGCCCTGGTTCAAGCCCCCGCGCCCGGTCGCCGAGGAGCCCGCTGATTCGGTCGCCGCCGCTGCTCCGGTTGCTGCGCCCGTCCCGGTCCCCACCGCCGGTCCGGCGCCCACCGCCTCCGGGTCCCGGACGCAGGCCCAGCACCCGGCCGGCCCGCAGCAGTCCGAGCAGCCCGTCGAGCCGCAGCCCGGGCCCGCCCGGCAGCCGGCCCAGCAGCAGGCGCAGCCCGTGGGGGCCGAGCAGCCGGTCCCGGCCGAGGAGCCCGCCCCAGCCGACCTGCCCGAGTCCCACCAGGCCCCGTCGCGCCTCGACCCGGACCTCGCCTACGAGGCGCTCGTCACCTACATGGACAACCACAACCACCAGCCCGACCCGCAGCGCCTCGCCGACTGGCTGACCAGGGAGTACGGCGTCACCGGCAAGGGGCTCGACGGTTCGGTCCACCCGAAGGAGGTCGCCGAGCTGTACCCGGAGCTGCGCGACCGCTACGAGGCCGCCGGGAGGGACTGAGCGGGGCCGCCACCCGTCCAGCGCTCGGTCGGGCCATTGACGCCCGATCCCGCCGGAGTTACCTTCGCCTCAACAAATTGTTGAAGCGCTGGTTCGGCACGGGCGCTGGTTCGGCATGGAGGAGTGCGGATGTCGCAGGTCGAGGTCGACGGTAACGGGCCGACTGAGGGGGCCTCCTTCTCCAGCGCCGCCCGGGCCGCCGTGGAGGCGCTGCTCGCCCCGGTCGACGCCGACCTGGCGCGCCGCTACCCCGGCGAGTCCGGGACCAGGCAGCCGGTGCACACCGTCTACGTCCCCGCCGACGCCTTCGCCGCCGACACCGTACGGGAGTGGGGCCGTCAGGCCCTGGCGGCCTTCGACACCCACGCCGGCACGACCGCCGAGCTGGCCCGCGCCCTCGGCGTCGCCGACGACGAACTGCTCGCCGACGTGCACGCCCGGGTCCGTGCCAAGCTGGAGCGCGAGCCGGTCGAGGACCTGCGGATCGACTTCGAGGACGGCTACGGCCCCCGCCCCGACGCCGAGGAGGACGCGGCCGCGGTCCGGGCCGCCGAGCTGATCACCGCGGCCGTGGCCGAGGGCAGTGCCCCGCCGTACGTCGGCATCCGGATCAAGTGCATGGAGGCGCCGGTCCGCGCCCGGGGCATCCGCACCCTGGAGCTGTTCCTGGCGACCCTGCTGGCCGGTGGCGGCCTGCCGGAGGGGCTGGTCCTGACCCTGCCCAAGGTGACCTACGCCGAGCAGGTCACCGCGCTGGTCCGGCTGCTGGAGGACTTCGAGCGCCGGGCCGGGCTGCCCGCCGGCCGGATCGGCTTCGAGATCCAGATCGAGACCACCCAGGCCATCCTCGGCCCGGACGGCCGGGCCACCGTCGCCCGGATGATCGAGGCCGCCGAGGGCCGCGCCACCGGTCTGCACTACGGCACCTTCGACTACAGCGCGGCCTGCGGCGTCAGCGCGGCTCACCAGAGCATGGACCACCCGGCCGCCGACCACGCGAAGGCGGTCATGCAGGTGGCCGCGGCCGGCACCGGGGTCCGGCTCTCGGACGGTTCGACCAACGTCATCCCGACCGGCTCCACCGAGCAGGTGCACGCGGCCTGGAAGCTCCACCACGACCTGGTCCGCCGCTCGCTCGCCCGCGCCTACTACCAGGGCTGGGACATGCACCCGGCGCACCTGCCGACCCGCTACGTCGCGGTGTACTCCTTCTACCGCGAGGGCCTGGCGGCCGCCGCCGCCCGGCTGGCCGCGTACGTCGCCAAGGCGGGCGGCGACGTGATGGACGAGCCGGCCACCGCCCGGGCGCTCAGCGGCTACCTGCTGCGCGGCCTGGACTGCGGCGCCGTCGACCTCGCCGAGGTCACCGCGCTGACCGGCCTGGACCGCGAGCGGCTGGACACCCTCGCCGGCCGCTGAGGCCCGGCCCTCCGAAGCCCCGGCCCGTCGCAGCCTGCTCCCCTGCGGTCCGGCCCTTGGCCCCCGGTGAGCCGACCCCCCGGCCGGTGGTCCCCGCCGGCCGCTGATGCCCCGCCCGCGCGCCAACTAGGCTGGCGGTGCCGCCCCGGGTCCCCGGGGTGCGCGCCGCCAGCCTTTCGCCGTTCCCGGGAGAACCACCGCGCCATGTCCGCCACGCCGGAGCCCACCGCCAGGCCGTACCTCACCATCCGGCGGGCCGGCAGCCACGAGATCGAGATCAAGAAGTCCCGGTTCATCTGCCACCTCGCCCGGGTCGCCGACGAGGAGGAGGCGCAGGCCTTCATCGCCGGCATCCGCAAGCAGTACTGGGACGCCCGGCACAACTGCACCGCCTTCGTGGTCGGCGACGAGCAGCGCCGCGAGCGCTCCAGCGACGACGGCGAACCCGGCGGCACGGCCGGGGTGCCGATGCTGGAGGTGCTGCGCCGACGCGGCCTGACCGACAGCGTCGCCGTGGTCACCAGGTACTTCGGCGGGATCAAGCTCGGCGCCGGCGGCCTGGTGCGGGCGTACGGGAACGCGGTCTCGGAGGCCGTGGACGAGATCGGTCTGCTGGAGCGGCGGCCGGTCGCGCTGCTCGCGGTGACGGTCGACCACGTCCGGGCCGGGCGGGTGGAGAACGACCTGCGGGCGGCCGGGTACGCGGTCAGCGACCTCGCCTACGAGGCGACCGGGGTGCGGATCGAGGTGGGGGTGCCGGAGCCCGAGGCGGCGGCCTTCCACACCTGGCTGGCCGAGGCGACCGGGGGCGGCTCGGTGGCGGTCCCGGCCGGTCGTACCTACGTCGAGGTGCCGGTCTGAGCCGAGGCGCCACCCCCGGCCGCCCGCCGCCGTCGCCCCGCCGGCGTCGTCCTGCCATCGTCGGGCCGCTGGGTTCCGGACAGAGATTCGGCCACAACGCCCCCGGCCCGTTTCGGTCTCCCGGGGGCCTGCCTAGCCTGAACCGGCCGTCGGTGCCCGTCCGCCCAGCAGCCGGGAACCGTCCGGCCCGCCCAGGACGCCTCGCCAGGAAGCCGTCGCGATGCCCGTCGTCCGGACCATCACCCTGCCTCCGGGTGCCGGCACCGGCTGGCACTACCACCCGGGCCGGGTCGACGTGGTGGTGCTCTCCGGGACGCTGACCCGGACCCTGCACGACGGCCGGGTCGAGGTCAGCCGCGCGGGGGACACCCTGGTCGAGGAGGCGGGGCCGGTCCACATCCACGTCGGCCGCAACCTCGGGGCCGAACCCGTGGTACTGATCGCGAACTACGCCGCCCCGGCGGGCCACCCGTTGGCCGTGCCGGTCGCGGAACCCGCCTGGAACCGCAGTCCCACCGGGCCCGCAGGGGTCTGACGGACCCTGGCGCCGAGGTCGCCCGTGCCGCCCGCGGCAGGCCGTTCTCCGTAGCCCAGGCCCCGCGCCACGCGGAAGACGGCTTGAACATATTCACCCGAACGTAGGGTCATGGCCCGGAGTTGGAACTTCCGCTCCGGGCCGTGGCGTTTCCTGGGCAAGGATCCGGCGGAACCGGACGAAACCCATCGATGGAGGACACAGGACCCCACCCCGCACCACGGAGGTATGCGCATGGCCTCAGACCGTTCGACTCCAGACCGTTCAGCCTCTAATCGCCCGACCTCGAACCACGTCCGTTCGCACGTCGGTGCCGATCTCCCCGGCCCCCGCGGCCCCGCGACTCCTTACCGGATGACCGTCACCACGGCCCTCCCGCACGCCGACGCCGTCGCGCTGGCCGACGAACAGCTCGCCTCCTGGCTGAAGCAGGAGGGCTGCGACGAGCCCCCGCCGACCGTCCGCGTCCCCACCGGGCAGCCCTTCGCCGCACCGGCCCCCGGAGCGCTGCCCGACCCGTCGACCCCCTCGACCGCTCCCGCCTCCGCCCCCGGCCTCGCCGAGCGCCTCCGCCTGGGCGACCGCGTCCTGCTCGACCGTGACCACGGCCCGCTGCGCGGCGGCGCTGGCGCCGGCCGCTACGACCGTCGCCGGCTGAGGACCCCGGCCGCGCACGGCACCCAGCAGCTCACGCTCACCGTGGCCACCGCCGCCGGCGGCCCCACCTGGCTGCGGCTGGAGGCCGAGACGCACAGCACCGGCAGCGGCGTGCGCACCCCGTGCCGGGTGCCGGTGCCCGAGCTCGCCCGCTCGCTCCTGCCGCTGCTCGACGCCACCGACGGTCCGACCGCCGTCCGCACCGCACCCCGGGTGATCACGGCCGACGAGGTGGACGCCCTGATCGACGAGCTGTGCGATCCGGAGCGCCGTCTGCCCACCGTGGTCGCCAGCGTCCCGGTGAACCTCCCGCTCGACCACTGGGTCGAGGACGTCGTCGGCCCGCTCTGCCACCAGCTGCCCGGCCTCGCGACCGCCTACGTCCTGGACCCGGGCGCCCGCACCGGGTTCAACGTCGCGCTGGAGTACCACACCGTCTACGGCGGGGCGGTGCGCACCTATCTGCCCGAGGTCGACCCGGCCTCCCGGCAGGACTCCGCCCGACATCCGGTGCTCGCCCGGGGCCGAATAGAGCAGGACCTGCGCCGGGCCGCCGGACTGCTCGCCCGTGAGCCGCGCCGGCTCGCCGCCGACCAGCCGCTGCCGCCGCCGCTGGCGGCCGTCCCGGTCCTGCGGGTCCCGGCGCCACAACTCCGCCGGGCCGCCGACCCGGCCGGGCCGGTCGAACCGGCCACGCGGGCCACCCCGGCCCGCTCGGCCGCGCCGGACGGCCTGAGGGCGCCGGCCGCGCCGGCCGCGCCGGCCGACCTGACCGAGCTGGCCGAACTCGCCGAACTCGCCCGCGAGGAGCAGCAGGACCGCGCCGAGCAGCAGGCCAGGGCCGACGAGCTGGAGCAGGTCCGGCGCACCCTGCGGCTGGAGCGCCACGACCGCCGTGACCGGGGCCAGGGCAGGGAGGGCCACGACGGCCGGGAGGCCCGAGAGGCACGCCCGCGCACCGGGGGCCGCGCCCTGAGCGGCCGCCACTGCACCACCTCGGGCACCGGACCGGCCGTCGGGCAGCACCTCGTCGTCCCGCCCGTCGACGGCTTCGGCAAGCCCGGGAACTTCACCGAACTCATCTCCCGGCTGGGCGAGTTCCCGCTGCTGACCTTCACCGGGGACCAGAAGGCCACGCTCGCCCTGGACGAGCTCCAGCGCACCGGCGCCGGCTGGGCCCGGCTCGCCTGGGACGGTCTGACCGCCCTTCAGGAGTACGCCGAGGCCGCTGTCCGCGGTACGGCCGGCGGGGACTTCAAGCAGTGGTGCGAGCACACCCCGGAGGGCTGTCACCGCTTCCCGCCGCGCAAGGCCGTGCGCGGGGAGTCCAGAACGGTGTTCAGCCACACCAAGTGGAAGCGCGAACGGATGCTGCCGGTGCCGGAATGCGTGGACGCCTCCCGCCGGGCGTTCATGGGGGCGCACCTGCGGATCGGCGGCGGCCGCACCGCGCCCCGGCTGCACTACCTGGACGACTGCTCGGGCAGTGGCCGGATCTACGTCGGTTACATCGGTCTGCACCTGACCAACACCAGGACCAACTGACCGGCTTGGCTGACCGTTGCGCCCGTTCGGTGGACAATGTTCGGCAGGGGTGGGTCCGCGGGTTCGTCGACCGCCCCCTGGCAGCCGCCGGACGAGCATGGGGGAACGACGACCGATGCAGCACTCAGCAGACGGCCGGCCCGACGGCACCGCCACCGTTCGGATCCCCCAACCGGGCTTCCTCGCCTCGGTCTTCCGCGACCTCGGCGTCGACGGGGCCCCGGAGCCGGAGGCCGTCACCGGCCGCGCCCCCGTCGGGGCGGCGGGTGACGGTCCGTCCGTCCCGGGCCCCGCCGGCCCCGTCGACGAGGGCGGCTTCGGCGCCGCCGGCACCGCCCGGACCGCCGCCGACCACGCCGAGACCGATCCGGCCGACCGGGCGGCCCCGGCTGACCGGGCCGACCGGGCCGAACAGCCGGAAGCCGACCGGGACGGCGGCGGCCCGGGCGGCACAGGGTCCGGCCCGGTCGACCCGGAGGAGGCCGTCGCGGCGCACGCCCGGGCCGCCGCCCTCACCCACCACCGCACCGTCACCGTCCAGACCGAGCACGACCGGCTCGCCGACCTGCTGCGACGGGCCGCCCTGCCCGTCTCGGCCATGGACTTCGAGAGCCAGCTGCGCCACTACGAGCCCCGCCCCTACCCGGCCGACGGGCTCGGCGCCGGAACCGCCGACGGGGCGGAGCCGCGCTGGGCGGACTTCGCGCCCGCCGAGCCGGCCGTGACCGGCCCCGGGAGCGGTCCGTCCAGCCGCCTGCTCGACTCCGGCTACCAGCGCGAACTGGCCCAGGCCCGGCTCACCCACCAGCGCGCCCTGCGCGAGTGGCGCACCCGCCGGGCCGAGGCCGGCAGCCCGGCCGCCGACGAGTCCCGGCGGGTCCACGAGGCGGCCGAGGAGGCCAGGGCCCGCGCCGTGCGCGAGTACAACGAGAGCCTGGAGGAGTGCCGGCGGGCCTACCGGCTGGCCGAGCCGGCCGCCGTGGAGTCGCTGATGGAGCGGGCGCTGGCCGCCGCCGAGACGGCCACCCAGGACCTGCCCGCCCCCTGCCGGGCGGTGTTCCGCCCGCTCACCCGCACCGCGGTGCTGGACCTCGACCTGCCGCCGCTCGACCTGGTGCCCTCGCTCGCCGGCTACCGGCTCGCCCCGGACGGCGACATCGTCCCGGTACCGCGCCCGCCGGCCGACCGGGCCACCGACTACCTGAGGCTGGTCGCCCGGCTCGCGCTGCGCGCCCTGCAGGCCGCCGACGCGGTGGACACCGACGAGATACTCGCCGGTGTCGTCCTCAACGGCTGGCTGCGCGAGCCCGGCACCGCCGAGCCGCTCTGCCTGGTCAGCGTGGACGCCGACCGTGACGCGCTGGCCCGCACCCGGCTGCTGCCGCCGGAGACCCCGTACGAGGAGCGCGACGACGAGGGCGTCTACGCCGACGCCGAGCAGGACGAGGCCCTGGTCCGGCTGCGCCAGCTGGGCGCCGCGGTCACCCCGGATCCGTACGACCGGTCGGGTGTCCAGCCGGCCGCCCAGGCCGGGGCCGCCGTGCCGGCCGCGACCGACCTGTCCGCCAACGAGTTCGTCCAGCTGGTGCGCGACCTGCTCACCCGGGGTGGGCTCGCCGAGTGGAGCGTCCGGCTGCGCGGCCCGGCCGGGCTGGTCGCCACCGGCGAGGGCGCGCCCGGCAGCGCGCTGCCCGGCCGCTGGGTGGTCTGGGCCTCCCGGGGCACCGAGCCGGTCCCCGCCGAGCAGATCGCCACCCTGGCCGACGCCGTCCAGGAGGAGTCCGCCGAGCGCGGCCTGCGGCTGACCACCGGCCGTTTCACCGACGAGGCCCTGGACCTCACCGCGGAGGAGAGCCACCGGCACATCCACCTGATCGACGGCGACGGGGTCCGCGAACTCGCCCGCACCCACCTCGGCCTGCCGCTCGCCGCCGACCGCTGACGGCTGACGGTCGGTCGCGTTCCGCCTGCCGCTCGCCTCCGCGGCTCCTCCGACCCCTGGCCCCGACCCCTGCCCCAGCCCGCCGACCGCCCCACCTGCGGGGTCACCCCGACGGCCCATCCGGCGGGCGCCCCGCCACCCCCGGACCGACGCTGGGGAACGGGCCCCGGCCTCGCCCGGCACCCCGGTCGACAGCCGTCGAACCTCGGTCCGGTACGGTCGGCGGTCGGCCCGGCCACGGGCGGACCCCAGGGGGAGAGGAATGGGCAGAGCGCTCGGCAGACCACACGGCGGCACCGGCAACCCGGCCGCACCCGCGGCGGAGGCGGCCCGATGACCGCCGTCCTGGTCGCCGCCGGGGCCTTCCTGATGACGCTGATCGGCGGCTTCGTCGCCCAGCGCACCCGCGACCGCCGCCACCTGGTGCTCGGCTTCGCGGCCGGCCTGATGCTGGGCGTGGTCGCCTTCGACCTGCTGCCCGAGGCCATCCACCAGGCGCCGGGCGAGGTGCACGGCGTGCCGCAGGCGCTGCTGATGTTCGCGGCCGGCTTCCTCACCATCCACGTGGTCGAGCGCGCGGTCGCCATCCACCGCGGCCACGAGGGCGAGTACGCCGAGCACACCCACGGCGGCCACCACCACGGGCACTCCCACAGCACCGGGCACCAGGGCGTCGGGCTGACCGCCGCGCTCGCCCTGGTCGGGCACAGCGTGATGGACGGCTTCGCGATCGGCGCCGCGTTCCAGGCGGGCAGCACGGTCGGCACCGTGGTGGCCATCGCGGTCGTCGCGCACGACTTCGCCGACGGCTTCAACACGTACACGATCACCCGGCTCTACGGGAACAACCGGCGGCGGGCGCTGACCCTGCTCGCGGCGGACGCGCTGGCCCCGGTGTCCGGCGCCGCGATCACCCTGGCGTTCACCATCCCGGAGCACCTGCTCGGCCTCTACCTGGGCTTCTTCTCCGGCTTCCTGCTCTACCTGGCGACCGCCGACATCCTCCCCGAGGCCCACAGCCCGCACCCCTCGCGCAGCACCCTGCTCTGCACCGTCGCCGGGGTCGGCTTCATGTGGCTGGTGATCGGCTTCGCCAAGTGAGCCCGCTGCCCGCCTGACGAAACCTCCTAGAGCCGCCCCCAGCACTCCCGCATCGACGCCAGCGCCTCGGTGATGGCCGGCCGACGGGAGGCCTGGGAGCGCCAGAGCGCGAAGACCCGCCGGCTCGGCTCCGGCGTCACCCGGCGGGCCGCCACCCCGGGCGGCAGCGGCCCCCGCCCGAGCTTCGGCACCAGGCCCATCCCGAGACCGGCCGCGACCAGTGCGATCTGCGTCTCGAACTCGCCGACCTGGTAGCGCACGTCCGGCTCCTCGCCGACCTCGCGCAGGGTGCGGACCAGCCAGTCGTGGCAGATGTTGCCCGGCGGCACGCTGATCCAGCGCTGCCCGCGCAGCCGCTCCACCGGCACCGGGTCGAGCGCGGCCAGCTCGTCGTCGGCGGGCAGCAGCAGGTCCACCGGGTCCGTCCCGAGGTCCAGCCGGGTGACCCCGTCCTGCACCGGCAGCGGCACCGTCGGCCAGTCCTGCACCAGTGCCAGGTCCACCTCGCCGCGGGCCACCAGCTCGGCCGCCGGGTACGGGTCGCGCTCCAGCAGCCGGACGTCCAGCTCGGGGCAGCGCCGCCGCAGATCGGCCAGCACCGCGGGCATCAGCCCGCGCGCGCCGGAGGCGAAGGCGGCGACCAGCAGCCGTCCGACCGCCTGGCCGCGCTGCTCCTCCAGCCGCACCTCGGCCCGCTCCACGAGGCCCAGCACGGTCTGCGCGGTGGCGGCCAGTTCGCGCGCCGCGTCGGTCAGCACCACGCCCCGGCCCTGCCGCTCCAGCAGCACCGTCCGGGTCTCCCGCTCCAGCTTGGCGATCTGCTGCGAGACCGCCGAGGGCGTGAACCCGAGCGCGGCCGCCGCCCCGCCGACCGAGCCGTGCACCGCCACCGCGTGCAGCGCCCGCAGGCGCCCCAGATCCATCATGCAGCGATCCTAAAGTGTCTCCTTCAGTATTCATCGCTGGTGCTACACGGTCCCGCGCCACCATGCTCGACCCATGACCGCGACACCCGCCGCCGTGAGCGGCACGAGCAGCACGAGTAGGACGAGTAGGACGAGCAGCACGGCCGGCACGGCCGGTACGGGCGGCGCGAGCATGAGCGCGCCGCACATCGCGCTGGCCGTCCTGGTCGCCGCCGTCTGGGGGCTCAACTTCGTCCTCATCCACGTCGGCCTCCAGAACTTCCCGCCGCTGCTCTTCTGCGCCCTGCGGTTCGCCGTCGTCGCCGTGCCGGCGGTGTTCTTCGTCGGCCCGCCCAAGGTGGCCTGGCGCTGGGTGGTGGCGGTCGGCGTGGTGCTCGGGGTCGTCAAGTTCGGGCTGCTCTTCCTCGGCATGCACGCCGGGATGCCGGCCGGCCTCTCCTCCCTGGTGCTCCAGGGGCAGGCCGGGTTCACCGCGCTGTTCGCCGCCGTGCTGTTGCGCGAACGCCCCGGCCGGCAGCGGCTGCTGGGCCTGGCGATCGCCTTCGCGGGCATCGTGCTGAGCGCCTACGACCAGGGTGCAGGCGGTCCGCTGGGCGCCTTCGTCCTGGTCGTCCTGGCCGCTGTCGCCTGGGGCCTGGCCAACGTGCTGACCCGCAGGGCGGCGCCGCCGGACGCGCTGCGCTGGATGGTCTGGGTCAGCGCCGTCCCGCCGCTGCCGCTGCTGGGACTGTCCCTGCTGGTCGAGGGGCCCGCGGCGGACCTGCGCGCGCTGCGCGACATCACCCCCGCCGGGCTCGGCGCGATCGGCTACGTCGGGCTGGTCTCCACCCTGCTGGGCTTCGTCGCCTGGAGCTTCCTGCTGCGCACCTACGACGCGACCGCCGTGGCGCCGTACTCGCTGCTGGTGCCGGTGTTCGGGATGTCCTCGGCCTGGCTGCTGCTCGGCGAACGGGTCAGCCCGGCCGCCGCCGGGGCCGCGCTGCTGGTGGTCGCCGGGATCGGGATCACCGCGCTGCGTCCGGGGACGCCGAGCGCCGTGGCGGCCCGGCTGCGAGGAAGCGGGCCTCGGCCGAGCGCAGCACCCGCAGCAGCACCTCCTCGTCCGCGGGGCTGACCTCGCCGAAGTACTCCTGCGCCACCTCGTCCCGGACCTGCCCGATCCGCTCCACCGCCGCGCGGCCGGCCTCGGTCAGCAGGATCCGTACGGCCCGCCGGTCCGCCGGGTCGGGACTGCGCTCGACCAGGCCGGCGTCCTCCAGCGCGTCGACCACGGTGGTGGCCGAGCGCGGGGCGATGTGCAGCTTGTCGGCGAGGTCGCTGAGCCGCATCGCGTGGTCCGGCGTCTCGCAGCCCGGCACGTGGGCGAGCGTGCGCAGCGCCCGGGCCTGGCCGGGGGTGATGCCGTAGGGCTCCAGCCGCCAGCCGGTCTGGCGGCGGATCCGCTTGATCGCCCTGGTCATCGCGTCCGCCAGCTCGGCGGCGCCGCCGACCGCGCCGGGGACGCCCGGGACGCCGACGGTGGCGGATGCGGAGGCGCGAGGAGTGCCGGGGGAGTCCGCCGGGTCGTCGGTCGGCGTGGTGGTCATCGGCGGTCTCCTCGGCTGGTGTCCGGCCAAGCGTAGCGACCGGTCCGGAGCTCTCGGTGGTCGGCCGACGACGGTCGCGGAAATATGTTGAGCTTAGCTCAGTATCTGCGTTAGCGTAGATCCGAGTGAGGGGACCCTAAGTTCCCTCCCCTACCCTGGAGGGCCCATGCCCGTTTCCACCGCACACGTCTCCACCGACCGCCCCGGCCGCTACGCCAAGCAGCTCGCCGCCCACATGGGCCGCAAGATCGAGGCCACCTACTCCGAGGACACCGGCCGCGGCACCCTGGTGTTCAGCGCCGGCACCGCCACCCTGGAAGCCCGGCCGGACGCCCTGCTGCTCACCGTCGAGGGCGAGCGCGACAAGCTGCCCGGCCTGGAGGACGTCGTCGGCCGCCACCTGGTCCGCTTCGGCGCCCGCGACGAACTCGTCGTCGAGTGGCAGCGCGACAACGGCGAAGCCGGCCTGGTTCACCGCAACGAGGACCCCGAGGCCTGACGCCCCCCGGCGCCGGGCCGGGGCAGCCACCGGTCGAACGGCCACAGCACCAGGACGGCCAGGCACCAACTGGCCACCACGTCCAGCAGCCAGTGGAAATCGCTCCACACCAGCCCCGCGCCCACCCCCGCCGCCGACAGCGCCGCGACCGCCGTCGCCACCCGTGCGGCGCGCGGCCCCGACACCCGGGCCAGCAGCAGCGCCGCCACCCCGTACGAGATCGCCGCCGTCGCGGTGTGCCCGGACGGGTACCAGCCCCACTGCCCCGGCGTCAGCGCCTCCCCGAGCGGGCCCGGCCGGGCGAAGGCCGACTTCGCCGGGACCACCAGCAACGGGATCAGACCGGCCGTCAACGCCGCCACCGGCAGCGGCAGCCACCAGCGGCCCGACCCGGACCGGCGCCACCGCCAGGCGGCCAGCGCACCGGCCAGCAGCAGCACCGGAATCGCCGGGACACCGCTGCCCAGGTCCGACAGCAGGTGGCCGAGGCGGTCGGGCAACGCGCTCGGGAGGTCATGGCGCGCCGTGTGCACGGCCCGGCGGACCCAGCGGTCCAGCCCGAGCAGCGGCCCGTCCACCGCCACCTGCCAGGACACCGCCAGCAGCACCACCACCGCCACCGCCGGCACGGCCGCCGACCGGGCCGCCCGGGACACTCGCACCGGGACAGCGGACAGCCGCCCCGGAGCAGGGGGGAGAGCTCCGGGGCGGCTCTGATGATCGCCGTTCCGTGCGCCCCGGGGGGTGTGGGTCGGACGGTCGGTCGATCGGCCTTCGGTATGCGCCACCCCTCCCGGGGCGGCCTGGTTGTCCTCGCGGGGCACCCGCGGAACCGTCCCCGAGGGGGGCTCCGCGGACGGCTCCGCCAATGGCTGAGGCTCGCTGTCCATCTGCGATGACACTACGTCAACAGCCCTTCCGCGCCGAGCGCCTTCAGCGATTCCGCACATCATCTTCACCCCGGGCCGGGCAACCTCCGGGGCCTCCCGACGATCATGCCCGACCGCGTGCCCGGCCCCGCGCGAAACCGAACGGCCCGTGCGGACCAGAGGTCCCCACGGGCCGTTCAGCGCTGTCCGGACAACCCTCCGGCGGGCAGGCGGCGCCTGGATCAGGCGGCGGTCACACCCTGCAGGGCGAAGGCGCCCTCGATGATGTCCAGGCCCTCCTCGAGCAGGTGCTCCGGGATCACCAGCGGCGGCAGGAAGCGCAGCACGTTGCCGTAGGTGCCGGCGGTCAGCACCACCAGGCCCTCGGCGTGGCAGGCCTTCGCCACGGCCGCGGTGAGCTCCGGGTTCGGCTCCTTGGAACCCGGCTTCACCAGCTCGATCGCGATCATCGCGCCGCGACCGCGGACCTCGCCGATCACCTCGAACTTCTCCTGCAGCGCCCGCAGGCGGCCCAGCATGATCTCGCCGATCCGCTGCGCCTTGCCGTTGAGGTCCTGCTCCTTCATCGTCTCGATGGCGCCCAGCGCGGCCGCGCAGGCCACCGGGTTGCCACCGTAGGTGCCGCCCAGGCCACCCGCGTGCGCGGCGTCCATGATCTCGGCGCGACCCGTCACCGCGGCCAGCGGCAGACCGCCGGCGATGCCCTTGGCGGTGGTGATCAGATCCGGGACGACACCCTCGTCGTCACAGGCGAACCACTGGCCGGTGCGGCAGAAACCGGTCTGGATCTCGTCCGCGACGAACACGATGCCGTTCGCCTTCGCGTACTCCACGATCGCCGGCAGGAAGCCCTTGGCCGGCTCGATGAAACCGCCCTCGCCCTGGATCGGCTCGATGATGATCGCGGCGACGTTCTCCGCGCCGATCTGCTTGTTGATCATGTCGATCGCCTGCGCGGCGGCCTCGGCGGCACAGTTCTCCGCACCGGTCAGCCAGCGGTAGGGGTAGGCCACCGGCACCCGGTAGATCTCCGGGGCGAACGGGCCGAAGCCCTGCTTGTACGGCATGTTCTTCGCCGTCAGGCCCATGGTGAGGTTGGTGCGGCCGTGGTAACCGTGGTCGAACACCACGACGGCGGTGCGCTTGGTGTAGGCACGGGCGATCTTCACCGCGTTCTCGACCGCCTCGGCGCCCGAGTTGAACAGCGCGGTGCGCTTGTCGTGGTCACCCGGGGTCAGCTCGTTCAGCTGCTCGGCGACGGCCACGTAACCCTCGTACGGGGTCACCATGAAACAGGTGTGGGTGAAGGCGGCCAGCTGCTCACTCGCCTTGGCCACCACGGCCTCGGCGCTGTTGCCGACATTGACCACGGCGATGCCGGAGCCGAAGTCGATCAGCGAGTTGCCGTCCACGTCCTCCAGCACACCGCCGTTGGCACGGGACACGTACACCGGCAGGGTGGTGCCGACGCCGGCCGCCACCGCACCCAGCTTGCGGGCCTGCAGCTCCTGCGACTTCGGACCGGGGATCGCGGTGACCAGGCGGCGCTCCTGCGGGAGCGGCGTTGCGGCGCTCATGGGGTTTCTCCAGACTTCTCGGCTCGGTGGTTCGCAGGCTACGGCCGCCCTCCCCGCCCAGGCATGCGCCACTCGGTAGCAGTGCGCCTTCCGACTTGTCCGGCACGGCCAGCGCGAGTGGCGCGACTACCCGCAGACCCCGCTCCACTACCCTGAGCGCGGGCGTGTCGCCGGTACGGCGGCATGGGTATGGCGGCACCGACGGCGGTCGGGCCGGGCGGGCGAGGGAGCGGGACCGTACATGGCACAGGACGGGTCACACCACCACGGCGAGCGCACCACCACCAGACCCCCGACCCCCCTGCCCCACCAACGGCCCGGCACGGCCGCTGACGGATCCTTCGACCTCCCGGCGTGGATCGCGATTCCACGGCCGGAGGCGGCGCCGGGGATCTTCCGGCAGGGGTACAAGTGGACCGACCCCACCGAGGCGGAGGAAGCTAAGGTCCCCACCGGGCAGTTGCTGTGGCGCGCCGCGTTGAATCTCGTCGCGACCGTCGCGACGTACTACTTCGGCACGCTCGTACTGGTGTGGGCGACGGGGCTCCTGGGCTGGTACGCCGGGACGTCGCCGGAACAGTTCAACACCGTGCAGATCCTCGTCAACCTGGTCACCATCGGTTGCGCTGCCGCGGTGTTCTGGCGTACCGGCCGGTGGCGCGAGGTCGGCCGTCGTTTCCTGACCCGGAGCGGGTGGCGGAAGAACGTCGCCCCGGTCCTCGCCCGCGTCATCACCCACGAGGGGCCCGCTTCGGCCGGGCCGCTCCCGGACATGAGGACGGAGCCCGTTGCCGACCCGTGGTTCGCCCAACGGTCGGGGGGAGCGTCGGCGGCGGCGGAGAAGCTGGACCGGACGAAGGCCGGAGACGTCGACTACGTCCGGATCCAGCGGGCGTGGGAATCCGCGCAGGCGGATGCGGCCTTCCTCCCCGCCTTCGTCGACCAGGTGCTCGCACGAGGTGCCGCGGCCTTCTCGCACCCGTCGGAAGCCCGGGACCTGGCGACCCGCAAGGCGTGGCACGACCTGCTGCTGCAGCAGGTGCGCCTCGGCACGACGCAGGATGTGGTGAAGAACCCGCACGGTCACCGGTCTACCGGATTCGCCTTGGATCCCGTGGTCCTCGGGACGTCGCTGCTCGCCGTCGGCCCCGCCGGAACCGGCAAGACGACTCGGCTCGCCCGACCGGTCACGGAGGCCTTGTGCCTGCAGACGCTGGCCGGCACGGCCTGCGTGGTGGTGGTCGGCGCGACCGACGCGGACCTCGGCCCGGACACCTGGTACGACGTGGTGATCGCGCCGGGCGAGCCTGGTTCGATGTACGGGCTGGACCTGTACGGAGCGACCCAGGACCCCGACGAAGCGGCTGCCAGGCTTGCCGACGCGCTGCTGCCGGACGAACTGATCGCACGTGCGGAGAGTGCCCGGACGACCCTCCAGCAGGTGGTCGGGCCGTTCCACACCGCCTACGGGCGCTACCCGGGAGTCCGTGAGCTGCGAGCGCTGCTCTCCGGTGAGCACGATGTGATGGATCCGCTGGTCAAGGCCCTTCGGGCGGCTGGCCAGCTGGCGGTCTACGAGCGGGACCTCGACTTCCGGCAGCGGCAGCAGGAGCGTGCCGACGACCCCGGGGTGCTGCTGGCGGACCGCTTGGCGCTGCTCGAGCGCCCGGCCTTCGCGGGGGCTTTCGCCACGGACGGCACCGGCCGACTGCCCTTCGCCATGCGCGCGCTCGATCACCCGCTGCGTGTCCGGGTCAAGCTGCCCGAGCGGAGCCACCCTGAGGCCGCCCGGATCCTGTCGCGCCTGGTCGTGGGCCAGTTCGTCGTGGCGGCCGCCGCCCGTGAGGACCGTTCGTTGTTCGCCGGGCTGGTCGTGGACGACGCGTCTGCGGCGCTTGATGCGCACACGATTCGGGGCCTTCAGCGGATGCGTGGTGCCAACGCGGGCGCGGTGCTCCTGCTCCGTACCCTGATGGACCTGCCGGAAGCGTTGAGGACCCCGCTGTTCGGGGCCGTGGGCTGCCGCATGGTCTTCCCGGGCATCGCTCCGTGGGACGGGAAGTTCTTCTCCGAAGCATGGGGCACCCACGTCGTCCACGAAACCGAGATCACCCACACCCCCGACACCTCCGGTGGGGTGATACGGCGGGCCGGGCGGGTCGGGCGGAAGGCGTTGTCGGGGACGACGGCGCAGACGGAGTCGGTGACGACGCGGGACGTGGAGCGGTTGCGGTGGTCGCCGTCGGACCTGGCGCACGCGTTGCCGGCGGGGCACGCGGTGGTGTCGTTGACGGCGGTGTCGGGGGAGCAGGTGCCGCCGTTGCTGGTGGATCTGCGGGGGTGATCCGGGGGTGAGCCGGGGGACGGGTCCGGGGCCGGGGCCGAAGTCGCCTTCGAGGTGGATTCGGCAGTGCCGGTTGTCCGGGGCGTCCATAATGAAGGGGAGAGACCCTCACCAGTCCCACGTCCCTCTCCTCGCCCGGCCGCAACGGCGCGGTCAGGTCGATCCCCCGAAGGTGCCATGCCCCCCACACTCGCCTCCGTCGTCCGCAACAGCTCGCTCCATCTGACGGTTCTCGCCGGTGCGGACCATCTGGAGCGGCCGGTCCGTTGGGTGCACACCAGTGAGCTGGATGACCCGACGCCGTTCCTGGAGGGTGGCGAGCTGCTGCTCACCACCGGTATCAAGCTGGGCCGTACGGCGGCGCAGTTGCAGGCGTACGTGCACCGGCTGGCCGATGCCGGGGTGGTGGGGCTGGGGCTCGGGGTGGGGTTGTCGCACACCGAGGTGCCGCAGCCGTTGGTGGACGCGGCGCAGCAGCGGGGGCTGCCGTTGCTGCGGGTGCCGGAGCCGACGCCGTTCATCGCGATCAGCAAGGTGGTGTCGGCGGCGCTGGCCGCGGAGCAGTACGAGGCGGTGACGACGAGCTTCGAGGCGCAGGAGGAGCTGACCCGGGCCGCGCTGGGCAAGGACGGCACGACGGCCGTGGTGCGCCGGCTGGCGGCCCGGCTGGGTGGTTGGGCTGCGCTGTACGACGGTTCGGGGGCGCTGTCGGTGGTGGCGCCGGACTGGGCGGCGCGCCGGGCGGGGCGGCTGGCCGCGGAGGTGGACCGGTTGCGCCGGCGGCCGGCGCCGTCGAGTGCCGCGTTGCAGGGGCGCGCGCCGGGGATAGACACGGCGGACGAGGACTACGTGGTGGTCCAGTCGCTGGGGGCGGACCGGCGGGCCCGGGGTTTCCTGGCGGTCGGGACCGAGGACCGGATCACGCCGACCGAGCGGTACGTGCTGAACGCGGCGGTGGCGCTGCTGACCCTCACCCTGGAGCGCTCGCGGGAGTTGCGGCAGGCGGAGGAGCGGATGGGCGCGGCGCTGCTGCGGATGGTGCTGGCCGGTGAGGTGGCGACGGCGCGGCAGGTGGCGGTGGGGCTGTTCGGGGGGCTGCCGGAGGGGACGATACGGGTCCTGGTGGCGGGGGCCGGGCCGGCGAACGCGGATGCCGCGGAGGCGCTGGGGGAGCTGGGCGACCGCGCGGAGCAGGCGGGTTCCCGGGTGGGCGAGAAGATGCTGGTGGCGCGGGAGGACGGCGCGCACGGGCCGCGGCTGATGGTGCTGGCGCTGGACAACGGCGCGGTGCACCGGGCGTGCCTGGGCGCGGTGGAGGAGCACGAGGGCCTGTCGCTGGGCGTGTCGGCGCCGGCCGCGCTGGAGGAGGCCGGGACGGCGCACGCGCAGGCCGAGCGGGCGTTGGCGGTGGCGCTGCGCGGTGGCCGCCGGTCGGTGGACCACGAGGAGGTCGGTGCGGGTTCGTTGCTGCCGCTGCTCGGGGAGGACGCGGTGACGGCGTTCGCGGAGGGGCTGTTGCGGCCGTTGCGCGAGCACGACCGGACGGCGCGCGGTGACCTGGTGGCCTCGCTGCGGGCGTGGCTGTCCCGGCACGGCCAGTGGGACGCGGCGGCGGCGGACCTGGGTGTGCACCGGCACACGCTGCGCTACCGGATGCGGCGGGTCGAGGAGCTGCTGGGGCGTTCGCTGGACGACACGGACGTGCGCATGGAGCTGTGGCTGGCGCTGCGCTCCGGCGAGGAGTGACCGCGGAGTGACCCCGGCCCGACCGAGGCCTGGCCCTGGCCCGACCGAGGCCTGGCCCAGGCGCGCCCCAGGGACAGCCGCGGAACCCCCGGCTGGACGCGGTGGAGTGGCCCCGGAGCCGAACACTCCTGCTCGGCCAATCCGGTCGGCGCGTCGGCCCACCTACCCTCGGGTTCTGGTCCCACGTCCGTGCGGGCCGTACGACGACGAGGAGAGGGCCGGTACCACGGTGACCACCACGTACGAATTCTGGCTCGCCGGCCGCCGGGCGAGCGGTGACGCCGACTTCGAGGTGCACAACAGCTGGGACGGCCGTCTGGTCGGCAAGGTGAGCATCCCGACCGAGGCCCAGGTCGAGGAGGCGCTGGACGCCGCGGTCGCCGCGCTGCCGGTGTTCGCCGCCACGCCGGCGCACCAGCGTGCCGCCGCCCTGGACCACGTGGCCAAGCGGCTGGCCGAGCGCACCGAGGAGCTCGCCCAGCTGATCACGGCCGAGAACGGCAAGCCGATCAAGTGGGCCCGTGGCGAGGTCGGCCGCGCGGTGTCGGTCTTCCGCTGGGCCGCCGAGGAGGCGCGCCGCACCAACGGCGAGACGATGCGGCTGGACACCGACCCGGGCGGCGTGGGCCGTTTCGCGGTGGTGCGCAAGTTCCCGCGCGGTGTGGTGCTGGGCATCGCCCCGTTCAACTTCCCGCTGAACCTGGTCGCGCACAAGGTCGCCCCGGCGATCGCGGTCGGCGCCCCGATCATCCTGAAGCCGGCTCCGGCGACCCCGCTGTCGGCGATGGTGCTGGGCGAGATCCTGGCCGAGACCGACCTGCCGGTCGGCTCCTGGTCGATCCTGACCGTGCCGAACGACCGGATGCCGGCGCTGGTGCGGGACGAGCGCCTGCCGGTGATCTCGTTCACCGGTTCGGACAAGGTCGGCTACCAGATCATGGACTCGGTGCCGCGCAAGCACACCACCCTGGAACTGGGCGGCAACGCCGCGGCCGTGGTGCTCGCGGACTGGTCCTCGGAGGCCGACCTGGACTGGGCGGCCACCCGGATCGCGATGTTCGCCAACTACCAGGGCGGCCAGTCGTGCATCTCGGTGCAGCGGGTGATCGCCGACGCGTCGGTGTACGACGCGCTGGTGGAGAAGGTCGTGGCCAAGGTGAAGGCCCAGGTCACCGGTGACCCGAACGACTCGGCGACGGACGTCGGCCCGCTGGTCGACGAGAACGCCGCCAAGCGGGTGGAGTCCTGGGTGGAGGACGCGGTCGCCAAGGGCGCCAAGGTCCTGACCGGCGGCACCCGGGAGGGCGCGACCTACGCCCCGACCGTGCTGGCCGAGCTGCCCGGGGACGCGATCCTGGCCACGGCCGAGGTGTTCGGCCCGGTCCTGTCGCTGCACAAGGTGGACGGCGTGGACGAGGCCTTCGCGGCCGTCAACGACTCGGCCTTCGGCCTGCAGGCGGGCGTGTTCACGCACGACCTGCAGACCGCCTTCCGCGCCCACCGGGAGCTGGAGGTCGGCGGTGTGATCATCGGCGACGCGCCGTCGTACCGCGCCGACCAGATGCCGTACGGCGGCGTCAAGGACTCCGGTGTCGGCCGTGAGGGCGTCAAGTACGCGATGGACGACTACACGGTCGAGAAGGTGCTGGTCCTGACCGGCCTCGACCTCTGATCGACCCGTTGACGAAGAGCCCGGTTCCGTGAACCGGGCCCTTCGCGCGTTCCCGGGGCTGCGCTTGCCCCCGGGTGCTGAGCCCGGTCAGCCGTCGTGTCCGGCCGCGGCGGCGACCGCCTCGTCGACGGTGGCGTTCCCGGCGACCAGTTCGAGGGTCTGCCCGGCCGTGCCGGGTTCGCGCAGCAGGGCGGCGAGGACGGCGGCCACGTCGGCCCGGTCCACGGCGCCGCGCGCGACGGAGGGGGCGAGGCGGACCAGGCCGGTGCCGGGGCCGTCGGTGAGCCGTCCGGGGCGCAGGACCGTCCAGTCGAGCGCGGTGCGGGCCCGTACGGCGTCGTCGGCGGCGCCCTTGGCGCGCAGGTAGGTCTCGAAGACCTCGTCGGCGGGGTGGTGGGCGTCGGCGTCGGCGCCCATCGAGGAGACGATCAGGTAGCGGCGGACGCCGGCGAGTTCGGCGGCGTCGGCGAGCAGGACGGCGGCGTCGCGGTCGACGGTGTTCTTGCGGGCGGCGCCGCTGCCCGGTCCGGCGCCGGCGGCGAAGACCACCGCGTCGGCGCCGGTGAGCAGGTCGGCGAGCTGTGCCGCGGTGGCGGCCTCCAGGTCGAGCAGCAGCGGCTCGGCTCCGGCGTCGATCAGGTCCTGGGCCTGTTCGGGGCGGCGGATGATCCCGGCGGGGCGCTCGCCGCGGTCGGCGAGCAGCCGTTCCAGTCTCAGCGCGATCTGTCCGTGGCCTCCGGCGATGACGGTACGCATGGCTCCGACGGTAGCCCGAGGGGCGCCGGCTCGTCCTGGGGAAGCCTGGGGAAGCCCGGGGAAGCCGGGGGAGCCCGGGGGGAAGCCCCCCGAGGGGTGATCGTGCCCGGGGAGGTCCTGGGCGCGGTCGCGGACAGGACACAATGGGCGCATGACTTCGCTCGCCCACCCGCAGCTGCGCTTCACGCCCACCGTGGCGGACCCCTCCGGCCCCCGGGAGCTGGTGATCCTCGGGTCCACCGGTTCGATCGGGACCCAGGCCATCGACGTGGTGCTCCGCAATCCGGACCGGTTCCGGGTGGTCGCCCTGTCGGCGGCCGGCGGCCGGGTGGAGCTGCTGGCGGAGCAGGCGCTGCGGCTGGGCGTGCACACCGTGGCGGTGGCCGATCCGGCGGCGGAGCCGGCGTTGCGCGAGGCGCTGGCCGCCAAGGCGGCGGGCCGGGCGCTGCCGGCCGTGCTGGTCGGTCCGGACGCGGCGACGGAGCTGGCCGCGATGGAGTGCCACTCGGTGCTGAACGGGATCACCGGCTCGATCGGGCTGCGGCCGACGCTGGCGGCGCTGGCGGCGGGCCGGGTGCTGGTGCTGGCCAACAAGGAGTCGCTGATCGTGGGCGGCCCGCTGGTGAAGGCGGTGGCGAAGCCGGGCCAGATCGTGCCGGTGGACTCCGAGCACGCGGCGCTGTTCCAGGCGCTGGCGGGCGGGACCCGCGCGGAGGTGCGCAAGCTGGTGGTCACCGCCAGCGGCGGTCCGTTCCGCGACCGCACCCGCGGGCAGCTGGCCGGGGTGACCCCGCAGGAGGCGCTGGCGCACCCGACCTGGGCGATGGGCCCGGTGGTCACGATCAACTCGGCCACCCTGGTCAACAAGGGCCTGGAGGTGATCGAGGCGCACCTGCTGTACGACGTGCCGTTCGACCGGATCGAGGTCGTGGTCCACCCGCAGTCGGTGGTGCATTCCATGGTGGAGTTCACCGACGGTTCGACCCTGGCGCAGGCGAGCCCGCCGGACATGCGGATGCCGATCGCGCTGGGCATGGGCTGGCCGGACCGGGTGCCGGACTCCGCCCCCGCCTGCGACTGGACGAAGGCCGCCACCTGGGAGTTCTTCCCGCTGGACGACGAGGCCTTCCCGGCGGTCGAGCTGGCCCGCGAGGTGGGCACCCTGGGCGGAACGGCCCCGGCGGTGTTCAATGCGGCGAACGAGGAGTGCGTGGACGCTTTCCTGAGGGGCGGCCTCGCCTTCACCGGGATCGTGGACACTGTTGCCAAGGTCGTGGCCGAGCACGGCGTGCCCGCGTCGGGAACTTCCCTGACGGTGGAGGACGTCCTGCACGCGGAGGACTGGGCGCGCGCCCGGGCCCGCGAGCTGGCGGCGGGCTGACGGCGGGCCGATGGCCTCGATCGCGGTAGGACCGGACGATGAGCGGAGCGGCATGACGGAGGACCAGCGGTGGCAACGGTTTTGACGGTGGTCGGCATCCTGGTCTTCGTCATCGGGTTGCTCGTCTCGATCGCCTGGCACGAACTCGGCCACCTCTCCACGGCCAAGCTGTTCGGCATCCGGGTGCCGCAGTACATGGTCGGGTTCGGCCCGACCCTCTGGTCGCGCCGGAAGGGCGAGACCGAGTACGGCATCAAGGGGATCCCGTTCGGCGGGTACATCCGGATGATCGGGATGTTCCCGCCGGGCGAGGACGGCCGGATCACCAAGCGCAGCAGCTCGCCCTGGCGGACCATGATCGAGGACGCCCGCGAGGCCTCCTACGAGGAGCTCCAGGAGGGTGACGAGCACCGGCTCTTCTACACCCGCAAGCCGTGGAAGCGCGTCATCGTCATGTTCGCCGGGCCGTTCATGAACCTGGTCCTGGCGTTCGGGCTCTTCCTGACCGTCATGATGGGCTTCGGCGTCTCGATGAACGTGCCGACGGTCAGCACCGTCGCCCAGTGCGTGGTCAAGGCGGGCCAGCCCACCGACAACTGCCCGGCGGACGCCCCGCAGACCCCGGCCGCCCAGGCCGGGCTGAAGGCCGGGGACCGGATCGTCTCCTTCGACGGCGACCGGATCCGCACCTACGACCAGCTGCAGGCGGACATCCGCCGCTCGGCGGGCCGGACCGTCCCGGTGGTGGTCGAGCGGGAGGGGCAGCAGCTCACCCTCAACCCGACCATCGCGGTCAACGACGTCCAGAAGTACGACGGCAACAACGTCCCGCTCAAGGGCCAGACCGTCAAGGCCGGGTTCCTTGGATTCACCCCTGCGAGTGGTGTCGTCCGGCTGGACTTCGGGCAGTCGCTCGACCGGATGTACGACATGACCGAGAACGGGGTGAAGTCGCTGATCGCCCTGCCCGGCAAGATCCCCGGGCTGTGGAACGCCGTCGTCGGCGACGCCCCGCGCGACCCGGACTCGCCGATCGGCATGGTCGGCGCCGCCCGGGTGAGCGGCGAGGTGTTCTCGCTCGACATCCCCGGCACCCAGCGGATCGCGTTCTTCGTGAACCTGCTGGCCGGCATCAACCTGTCGCTCTTCCTCTTCAACATGCTGCCGCTGCTCCCGCTGGACGGCGGGCACATCGCCGGCGCCGTCTGGGAGTCGGTCCGCCGCCGGCTCGCACGCCTGTTCAAGCGGCCCGACCCGGGCCCGTTCGACGTCGCCAAGCTGATGCCGGTGGCGTACGTGGTGGCCAGCATCTTCATCGGCTTCACCCTGCTGGTGATGGTCGCCGACCTGGTGAACCCGGTGAAGATCAGCTAGGACGTTCGGGTACGGCGGGTGTGCTGGGGTCCGTCGCCGTGCCGTACCGTGGAGGCCGGGTGCGCGATCGTCAGCGCGCCCGGCCCCGTCCGTTCCAACGGCCGGGCGGTCGACCACACCTCTACCCCGGGGAACCCTGCGCACATGACCGCGATCTCGCTCGGTATTCCGTCCCTGCCGCTCAAGCCGCTCGCCAAGCGTCGGTACTCCCGGCAGATCATGGTCGGCAACGTGCCGGTCGGCGGCGACGCGCCCGTCTCGGTGCAGTC
The DNA here is from genome assembly GCF_014656195.1 of Kitasatospora xanthocidica. Lineage (GTDB taxonomy): Bacteria > Actinomycetota > Actinomycetes > Streptomycetales > Streptomycetaceae > Kitasatospora > Kitasatospora xanthocidica. Next base: position 27,390 of record NZ_BNBY01000034.1, read on the forward strand.
GATGACCACCACCGTGACCGCGGACATCAACGCCACGCTGCAGCAGATCGCGGAGCTCACCGCGTCCGGCTGTCAGATCGTCCGGGTCGCCTGCCCGTCGCAGGACGACGCCGACGCGCTGCCGATCATCGCGAAGAAGTCGAAGATCCCGGTCATCGCGGACATCCACTTCCAGCCGAAGTACGTCTTCGCCGCGATCGACGCCGGCTGTGCCGCGGTGCGCGTCAACCCGGGCAACATCAAGGCCTTCGACGACAAGGTCGGCGAGATCGCCAAGGCGGCCAAGGACGCCGGCATCCCGATCCGGATCGGCGTCAACGCCGGCTCGCTCGACAAGCGCCTGCTGGAGAAGTACGGCCGGGCCACCCCGGAGGCGCTGGTCGAGTCCGCGCTGTGGGAGTGCTCGCTGTTCGAGGAGCACGACTTCCGCGACATCAAGATCTCGGTCAAGCACAACGACCCGGTCGTGATGATCAACGCCTACCGCCAGCTCGCCGCCGCCTGCGACTACCCGCTGCACCTCGGCGTGACCGAGGCCGGGCCGGCCTTCCAGGGCACCATCAAGTCGGCGGTCGCCTTCGGCGCGCTGCTGGCCGAGGGCATCGGCGACACCATCCGGGTCTCGCTGTCCGCCCCGCCGGCCGAGGAGATCAAGGTCGGCAACCAGATCCTGGAGTCGCTCGGGCTGCGCGAGCGCGGCCTGGAGATCGTCTCCTGCCCGTCCTGCGGCCGTGCCCAGGTGGACGTCTACAAGCTCGCCGAGGAGGTCACCGCCGGCCTGGAGGGCATGGAGGTGCCGCTGCGGGTGGCCGTCATGGGCTGCGTCGTGAACGGCCCGGGCGAGGCGCGCGAGGCCGACCTGGGCGTCGCCTCCGGCAACGGCAAGGGCCAGATCTTCGTCAAGGGCGAGGTCATCAAGACCGTGCCCGAGTCGAAGATCGTCGAGACCCTGATCGAGGAGGCGCTCAAGCTCGCCGAGCAGATGCAGGCGGCCGGCGTCGAGTCGGGGGCCCCGACCGTCGTCGCGGGGGAGTGACCCCCGCGTAGCGTGTCCTGATGACGCGGGGAAGCCCGCGTGAAGTTTTCCGGAAGCGGGGCCGTCCGTTCGCGGACGGCCCCGCAGCCGTAGCCGGGTGGGGCCACGGAGTAGGGTGCGGCCAGAGTCGTCTCAGTGAGGTGCTGTCTCGATGCTCGATCGAGGTGTGATGCTCCCGAGCTCTTTCCAGGCCGCCCGGGCCCTGGCCACCACCCGGGTGCTGGAGCCGCCCGACCTCGCGGACGCTCTGGAGATCCTCCACCGTGACCCGGTCTCCAACGCCTTCGTCGCGACCCGGGTCGAGGCCGTCGGGCTGGACCCGTGGCGCCTCGGCGGAGAGCTGTGGGGCTGGTACGACGGGGACGGCGTCCTGGACGCCCTCTGCTACGCCGGTGCGAACCTCGTCCTGGTCAACGCCGGGCCGGAGGCGGTCGCCGCGTTCGCCGAGCGGGCCCGTCGGCAGGGCCGGCGCTGCTCCTCGATCGTCGGACCGGCCGCGGCCACCGCGGCCTTCTGGGCGCTGCTGGAACGAAGTTGGGGCCCGCCCCGGGACGTGCGGGGCCACCAGCCGCTGATGGCGACCTCGGTGCCCTCGGCGGAGATCGCCCCGGACCCGCTGGTGCGCCGGGTGCGGCGCGACGAGGTCGAGGCGCTGATGCCGGCCTGCGTGGCGATGTTCACCGAGGAGGTCGGGGTGTCGCCGCTGGCGGGCGACGGCGGGCTCCTCTATCAGGCCCGGGTGGCCGAACTCGTCTCCACCGGACGGTCGTTCGCGCGGTTCGGGGAGGACGGACAGGTCGTCTTCAAGGCCGAGGTCGGGGCCGTGACGGAGGGCGCCTGCCAGATCCAGGGGGTCTGGGTCGCCCCGGAGCACCGGGGCCGGGGCCTGTCCGAGACGGGCATGGCGGCGGTCCTGGCGATCGCGCTGCGGGAGGTTGCGCCGGTGGTGTCGCTCTACGTCAACGACTTCAACCTGCGGGCCAGGGCGGCCTACCGGCGGGTGGGCTTCCAGGAGGTCGGGGCGTTCATGAGCGTGCTCTTCTGAGGGCCGTGGGCGTGCTGTTCCGAGGGCGCCGACGGCGGCGGGCGGCCGGGTTCGGATCTTCGGCCGCGTCCGGGGGCCGCTGGTAGTAACGTCCGGAGCATGGATCAGCTGACCGGGGTGACGATCGAGGCCATCGACCTTGCGGCCTGGGCGCCGCAGGCGCTGGAGGTCCAGGCGGTGGCGTTCGGCCTCACGCCCGAGGAGGTCGCGGTACGGCTGCACATCGTCGGGCGGCACGCCCAGCAGCCGGGGGTGATCGCCCTCGGCGCGATGAGCGGGGGGCGGCTGGTCGGCTTCGGGTACGGGATGCCCAACCAGCGGGAGCACTGGTGGAGCACGGTGATCGAGCCGTACCTGACCGCCCGCGGCCACGCGGACTGGCTGGACGGGGTGTTCGCCGTCACCGAGCTGCACGTGCTGCCGGAGTTCCAGGGGCAGGGGGTCGGCTCGCGGATCATCAGGACCCTGTGCGAGCGCTCGGGGCTGGACCGGAGCATCCTCTCGGCGATCGACGCGGAGACGCCGGCGCGACGGCTGTACCGGGCACTGGGTTACCAGGACCTGGCGCGGGCCGTGCGGTTCCCGGCGACGGACCGGCTGTACGCGGTGATGGGCGCCCGGCTGCCGCTGCGGAGGACGGGAGCCTGAGACCGAGGTCCAACGAGGTCCTGCTGAGGGCTCAGAGCGAGCCGGCGAGTTCCAGGTGGAGTTCGGCGTCCTCGCGGCGGTCCGTGGCGAGCGCGCGCAGCGCCAGGTCGACGGCGCGGAAGAGGGTCCAGCCGCGGAGGCGGTCCCGGTCGACGTCGAGGGCCTCGGAGAGCTGGTGCAGCCGGCGGCGGAGGGCGGCGGGTACGCCGGGGGAGCCGAGCAGGGTGTCGGCGCGGTCCATGGCGAGGCGGGCCAGGTCGTAGGCGCGCTCGCCGACCACCGGGCGCGGGTCGATGGCCAGCCAGGGCGCGCGGTCGGCGGCGAGGACGTTGCCGTGGTGGAAGTCTCCGTGCAGCAGGAAGGACTCGCCGGCCGAGCCGGCCAGGTCCCGGGCGGTGTCCAGGGCCTTGGTGACCAGGGCCTGCGCCTCGGCGACCGCGGGGTGCGAGCGCTGCTCCCCGACGCGGTCCGCGGTGGCGGCGACCCGCTCGGCGAGGACGGGGAAGGGGTGCCCGTCGGGCGGCTCCACCCAGAGCCGGTGCAGCAGGCTGGTGGCCTCCAGCATCGCCTTGGGTTCGGCGAGGGAGCGCAGCGGGATCTCGCCGTGGAGGCGTTCCAGGAGGAGGACGCCCTCGGCGGGGTCGGCGGCGAGGAGCAGGACGGCGCCCCGGCCGGCCCAGTGGCTGAGCGCGGCGTGCTCGTGGGCCGTCTCGGGGGTGAGCAGGCCCGCCTTGAGGACGGCGGGGGACAGGTCGTCGCGGTGGACGTAGGCGACCAGGCTGAGGCTGCCGCCCGGGTCGAGGACGCGTTCCAGGGTGAGGTCCCAGCCGGCGAGGTGGGCGGCCACCCCGTGGGGGAGGGCGGCGAGCCACCCGCGGCCGGTCTCGCCGTGGGCGGCGGTGACGGCGTTCGTCAGCCAGGTGGGCACGGTGATGGTGGTTTCGGCTCCCGACATGGGTCCATTGTCGGTGGTCGGCGGGGGGCCGGCCGTGCCAGGCGCGCCCGTCGGTGCGCCCGGACGCCCCCGGCTCAGCCCGCGGTGGGCGTGGCGGTGGGCGAGGCGGTGGGCGAGGGGGCCGGGTCGGCGATGCCGGGGAAGGGCCGGCCGGGGGCGCCCCAGCGGTGGGCGCGCAGGGTGCAGTCGCGCAGCGCGAGGGCGGCGGCGCGGCGGTGCGGGACGGGGACGGCGGCGACCAGGTCGGCGTAGACGGTGGTCAGCCGGGTCTCCAGGTGGGCGGCGAGCCTGGCGGCGTCGGCCGGGGAGCCGACCGGGAAGGGCAGCTGGTAGCCCCCGGCGGCGGGGGCGGGGGAGACGCCGAGGGAGGTGAGCAGGCGCTGCCAGCCGTCGCGCTGGGCCTGGTGGGCGGCGTGGGCGGTGCGGGCGTCGGCCCGCTGGGGGTCCTCGGGCAGGTGGGCGCCGACGACGCCGTAGCCGTAGACGGCGGCGTGCTCGGCGCCGAGCGCGTTCTGGAGGGCGGTGACGGCCTCGGCGGACGGGCCGCGGGTCGGGGTGGCCGTGGGCGGGGCCGAGGGGGTGGTGGCGGGCTGGACGGGGGCCGGCGGGACGGGGGTGCCCAGGACCAGGGCGTGGCGGGTGTCGGCGGCGGCGACGGCGGCCAGCAGTCGGGCCAGGGACGGGCTCGCCGCGTCGAGGTCGGCGAGGAGGGAGTCGGCGGTCCGCAGTTCCAGCGCGGCCGGTCCGCCGGCGGCGGGGGTGGCGGGGGTGGTCGGCGTCCCGGTGGCGGTCGGGGTGCCGGTTCCGGTGCCGGTGCCGGTGGTGGTCACGGACGGTGACGGGGCCGAGGAGGGCAGGCCCTCGGCGAGGGCGGCGCGGTGGCGGACGTGCTCGGCGCGCGGCTCGGCGGTGCGGGCGTCGGGCGGGGTCAGGGCGTCGTACCCGGCGAGGAGGGCGTCGACGGCGGCGATCGCGCGGAGCCGGACGGGGACGTCCGGATCGGGGCGGAGGCCGGGGCCGCCGGCGGTCGGGCCGGTGCGGTCGGCGGTGCAGGCGGTGAGGGTGAACAGTCCGAGGGCCAGGAAGGTCCGTCGGCTGGGCGGCTGCATCGGGGTCACTCCGGGGCGTGTACGGGAGGACGGCCTCCCCGCCTGCCCTCGTTGGCGTGAATGATTACAGAATCCCCACGTTCCCGGGCCCGGATCGGGCCGACGGGGCCCCGGACGGGCGGGTGTGACCTTGCTCGCAGTGGGTGGTGTGCGAGCCGTCGCGGATGGTCCGGAATCGGTGGTTGGGTACTTCACCGGATAGGCTTTGGGCCGAGCTGCCGTGACCCGGTGTGGCGCCGGGGGCGCGGGGCGACCTTCTGACAACAGCAGACGCGGCCGAGGAGTCCACCCGGATGAGCACCACCCACACCGACCGGCTGCGAGCGTTGCTGGAGCCGCTGGCCGTGCAGGCCGGACTGGACCTGGAGGACGTCAGGGTCACCAAGGCGGGCAACCGCCGTCAGGTGCAGATCGACGTCGACACCGACGGCGGTGTGGACATGGACGCCATCGCCGAGTTCAGCCGGGTGGTCGGCGAGGCGCTGGACGCTTCGGACCTGATGGGTGACGAGGCCTACCTCCTGGAGGTCGGCTCGCCCGGTGCGGAGCGTCCGCTGGTGCTGCCCCGGCACTGGCAGCGGGCCGAGGGCCGGCTGGCCAAGATCCACCTGGCGGACGGCGGGGAGGTCGTCGCCCGGGTGCTGGAGGCGGACGAGGACGGCGCGCTGGTCGAGGTGCAGCCGGTGAAGGGTCGCGGCCGTCCGAAGGAGCGCCGTCTGGAGTACGGCGAGGTGGCCCGGGCGCGGGTCCAGGTGGAGTTCAACCGCAAGGAAGACGAGAACCTCCTGGACGAGGCCGCCGACTTCGACGAGGGGGACGACGGCGCCGAGTGACCCCGGGCTGCCGTACGACCATGACGAACGTGACGAAAGACGAGGAGGCGTAGCCGTGGACATCGACATGAGTGCCCTGCGCACGCTGGTCAACGAGAAGAACATCCCCTTCGACCTGCTGGTCGAGTCCATCGAGTCCGCCCTCCTCACCGCGTACCACCGCACCGAGGGCTCGCGCCGCCGGGCCCGGGTGCACCTGGACCGCAAGAGCGGCCACGTCACCGTGTGGGCCGTGGAGGACCCGACGGAGCTGGACGAGGGCGTCGAGCCGAAGGAGTTCGACGACACCCCGAGCGGCTTCGGCCGGATCGCGTCCAGCATCGGCATCCAGGTGATGATGCAGCGCCTGCGCGACGCCGCCGACGACCAGACCTTCGGCGAGTACGCGGGCAAGGAGGGCGACATCGTCACCGGTGTCGTCCAGCAGGGCAACGACCCGAAGAACGTGCTGGTCGACATCGGCAAGCTGGAGGCCATCCTGCCCCCGCAGGAGCAGGTCCCGGGCGAGGACTACCGGCACGGCACCCGGCTGAAGTGCTACGTGGTGGCGGTCCGCCGCGGTGTCCGCGGGGCCTCGGTGACGCTGTCGCGCACCCACCCCAGCCTGGTGAAGAAGCTGTTCGCGCTGGAGGTCCCGGAGATCGCGGACGGCAGCGTGGAGATCGCCGCCATCGCCCGTGAGGCCGGCCACCGCACCAAGATCGCGGTCTGGTCGCGCCGGGCCGGGCTGAACGCCAAGGGCGCCTGCATCGGCCCGATGGGCTCCCGGGTGCGCGCCGTGATGGGCGAGCTGCACGGCGAGAAGATCGACATCGTGGACTGGTCGGAGGACCCCCGCGAGATGGTCGCCGCCGCGCTGTCCCCCGCGCGGGTGACCAGCGTGGAGATCGTGGACGCCGCGCAGCGCTCCGCCCGGGTGATCGTGCCGGACTACCAGCTGTCGCTGGCGATCGGCAAGGAGGGCCAGAACGCCCGCCTGGCGGCCCGTCTCACCGGGTGGCGGATCGACATCCGACCGGACACCGAGGGGCAGTCCGAGGACCGCGGCCGGGAATCGGACGACCAGTAGTCGGTGTTGTCGGAGTCGTCCCCGTGGGTCCCCTGGGATCTACGGGGCGGCGCCATGTCGCTTCGGAGGGGTAGACTTGCCTTCGTCTGGCCGGACGCATGTCCGAGCACGCCCGGAACGCACCTGCGTGGGCTGCCGCAAGCGCGCGGCCAAGCACCAGCTGTTGCGTGTCACGGCGGTCGAGGGCGAGTGCGTCCCCGATCCCCGTGGCGCACTGCCGGGCCGGGGCGCTCACCTGCACCCCGATCCGGCCTGCCTCGACCTCGCGGTCCGCCGTCGGGCGTTCCCCCGGGCCTTCCGGCTCCAGGGCGCGCTCGACACCGAGCGGCTCCGCGGGTTCATCGGGGAGCGGGCGGGCGGAGCCTCGTAGAAGGCCGCCTCACGCGACGGCCGCCGCTCCACGCGGCGGAGAACCACCGCAACAAGCACAGCGTTCGGGCAGCCGCGCGCCGTGCCACCAGTCAGGTACCTCGCGATGTGGAAGTAGGTCGAGATTGCGATGAGCTCTCGATGAGTACGCGATGAGTACGCGATGGGTACGCCCATGAAGTAGCGACAGTCCGGCGGACGAGACCCCCGGACTCAAGACAGGAGTGAAGTGGCTAAGGTCCGGGTTTATGAACTCGCCAAGGAGCTTGGCTTGGAGAGCAAGGCCGTCATGGCCAAGCTCACCGAGCTCGGTGAGTTCGTCCGTTCGGCGTCCTCGACGATCGAGGCGCCGGTCGTACGCAAGTTGACTGACGCGCTTGGTGTGGCCCCCACCGGTGGTGGCGCTGCCAAGCCGGGCCCGCGGAAGCCCGCGGCGCCCCAGCCCGCGGCAGGTGCCGCGGGTGCGCCCAAGCCGGGCGCCCCCACCCCGGGACCGCGGCCTGCCGCGACCCCGGGTCCCCGTCCCACCCCGGCCGCCGCGGCTCCCGCCGCCCCGGCCGCCCCCGCGGCTCCGGCCGCCCCCGTCGCCTCGCGTCCGGGTGCGCCGACTCCGGGCCCGCGCCCGGCCGCGCGTCCCGCCGCTCCGGCGGCCCCGGCCGCGCCCGCGGCCGAGTTCTCCTCGCCGGCTCCGGCCGGTGCCGAGGCCCCGCGTCCGGCCACCCAGGCCCAGCGGCCGAGCGGCCAGGCCTCCGGCGGCGCCCGTCCGGGCCCGCGTCCGGCCGGCCCGCGTCCGGGCAACAACCCGTTCACCTCGGGCAGTGCGACCGGCATGGCCCGCCCCGGCGACCGCCGTCCGGGCGCTCCGGGTGCCCGTCCGGGTGCTCCGGGTGCGCAGGGCGGCGACCGTCCGCGTCCCGGTGGCGACCGTCCGCGTCCCGCCGGTGCCCCCGGTGCCGACCGTGGCGCCCCGCGTCCCGGTGGTGACCGTCCGCGTCCGGGTGGCGCTCCGGGTGCCGACCGTGGCGCCCCGCGTCCCGGTGGTGACCGTCCGCGTCCCGCCGGTGCCCCGGGTGCCGGTGCGCCGCGTCCCGGTGGCGCTCCGCGCCCCGACGGCATGCCGCGTCCGGCCGGTCCGCGCCCCGGCGCGCCGTCCCCGTCCGGCATGCCGCGCCCGAACCCGGGCATGATGCCGCAGCGTCCGGCTCCGGGCCCGCGTCCGGGCCCCGGCGGCCGTGGTCCGGGTGGCCCCGGTGGCCGTCCGGGTGGTCCGGGTGCCGGTGGCGCCCGTCCGGGCTTCCAGGGTCGTCCGGCCGGTCCGGGCTCGCGTCCGGCCGGTGGCGGCGGCTTCGGCGGTCCGCGTCCGGGTGGCGGTGCCCCCGGTGGTGGCGGCGGCTTCGGCCCCCGTCCCGGCGGCTTCGGCGGTCGTCCCGGTGGCCCGGGTGCCCGTGGTGGCACGCAGGGTGCCTTCGGTCGTGGCCCGGGCGGTCGCCCGGCGCGCGGTCGCAAGTCGAAGCGGGCGAAGCGCCAGGAGTACGAGGCCATGCAGGCCCCGTCCGTCGGCGGTGTGATGCTCCCTCGCGGCAACGGCCAGACCGTTCGCCTGTCGAGCGGCGCCTCGCTGATGGACTTCGCGGAGAAGATCAACGCCAACCCGGCCGCGCTCGTCTCCGTCATGTTCAACCTCGGTGAGATGGTCACCGCGACCCAGTCGGTCTCCGACGCGACCCTCGAGCTGCTGGCCGGCGAGATGGGCTTCCAGCTGGAGATCGTCAGCCGGGACGACGAGGACCGCGAGCTGCTGGAGTCGTTCGACATCGACTTCGGTGCCAACGAGGGCGACGAGGACCAGCTGGCCCCGCGCCCGCCGGTCGTCACCGTCATGGGTCACGTCGACCACGGTAAGACCCGCCTGCTGGACGCGATCCGCAAGTCCAACGTGGTGGCCGGCGAGGCCGGTGGCATCACCCAGCACATCGGTGCCTACCAGGTCGTCACCGAGGTGAACGGCGAGCAGCGCCCGATCACCTTCCTCGACACCCCGGGTCACGAGGCGTTCTCCGCCATGCGTGCCCGTGGTGCCAAGTCCACCGACATCGCGATCCTGGTGGTCGCGGCCAACGACGGTGTCATGCCGCAGACGGTCGAGGCGCTCAACCACGCCAAGGCCGCCGGTGTGCCGATCGTGGTCGCCGTCAACAAGATCGACGTCGAGGGCGCCGACCCGACGAAGGTCCGCGGTCAGCTGACCGAGTTCGGTCTGGTGGCCGAGGAGTACGGCGGCGACACCATGTTCGTCGACATCTCCGCGCGCCAGGGCCTGCACATCGACCAGCTGCTGGAGGCCGTGGTCCTGACCGCGGACGCCTCGCTGGACCTGCGGGCCAACCCCGAGCAGGACGCGCAGGGTATTGCCATCGAGGCCCACCTCGACAAGGGCCGCGGTGCCATGGCGACCGTCCTCGTCCAGCGCGGTACCCTCCGCGTCGGCGACTCGATCGTCGTGGGCGACGCCTACGGCCGCGTCCGCGCGATGCTGGACGAGAACGGCAACAACCTCGCCGAGGCCGGCCCGTCCCGTCCGGTGCTGCTGCTTGGTCTGACCTCGGTGCCCCGCGCCGGCGACAGCTTCATCGTCGTCGACGAGGACCGCACCGCCCGTCAGATCGCCGAGAAGCGCTCGGCCCGCGACCGCAACGCCGCCTTCGCGCAGCGTCGGGTCCGGGTGTCCCTGGAGGACCTGGACAAGGCCATCGCCGCCGGCTCCATCGAGCAGCTCAACCTCATCATCAAGGGTGACGTCTCCGGTTCGGTGGAAGCCCTCGAGGACGCCCTCGTCAAGCTGGACGTGGGCGAGGAGGTCGAGCTCCGGGTCCTGCACCGCGGTGTGGGTGCCATCACCGAGTCCGACGTGGACCTGGCGATGGGCTCGGACGCCATCATCATCGGCTTCAACGTGCGCGCCGAAGGCCGTGCGCGCACCGCGGCCGACAAGGAAGGCGTGGACGTCCGGTACTACTCGGTCATCTACCAGGCGATCGAGGAGATCGAGAACGCCCTCAAGGGCAAGCTCAAGCCGGAGTACGAGGAGGTGCGCCTCGGCGCCGCGGAGATCCGCGAGGTCTTCCGCTCCTCCAAGTTCGGCAACATCGCCGGTGTCCTGGTCCGCGACGGCATCATCCGCCGCAACACCAAGGCCCGCCTGCTGCGCGACGGCAAGGTCGTGGCGGAGAGCCTTACCATCGAGGGTCTGCGCCGCTTCAAGGACGACGCGACCGAGGTCCGCGAGGGCTTCGAGGCCGGTGTCACCCTGGGGTCGTTCAACGACATCAAGGTCGACGACATCATCGAGACCTACGAGATGCGCGAGAAGCCGCGCGCCTAGTCGGTGTCAGCCGGGGCCGGTCGACGGGTGGTATTTCCGTCGACCGGCCCCGGTCTCGCTGTGTAGGGTCCGGGTACCCGCCGGTCACGGCGGCGGTCCGGTTCTTCCGGGCCGTAACGTCCCCGAGGCCTTCCAGGTCGGCGAGACCTGTCATACATGTTCGTGGGAACACTCACTTTCGACCTGCTGCTGGGCGACGTCCACTCGCTCAAGGAGAAGCGTTCGATCGTGCGGCCCATCGTGGCCGAACTGCAGCGCAAGTACAGCGTGTGCGCTGCCGAGACCGGGAACCAGGACCTGCACCGCAGGGCCGAGATCGGCCTGGCGGTGGTCTCCGGCGAAGCCGGGTACGTCACCGAGGTCCTGGACAGCTGTGAGCGGTTGGTCGCCGGCCGCCCCGAGGTACAGCTCCTCTCCGCGAGGAGGAGGTACCACAACGACGACGACGAATGAGAGCTGTGGAGCCGCTCGGCGGAAGTCGCCGTTCTCACACAGATCAGGACCGAGAGCGCCCGCAAGGCCGGGCGCGGGCCGGTACTTTGGGGCGTGGGCCCCGTCGGGTGCGCAACTCGCCCGGGTACCTGGCCCATTGCACGAGGAGGCAACGTGACCGACACCGCAAGGGCGCGCAAGCTCGCCGACCGCATCCAGGTGGTCGTCGCCCAGACCCTGGAACGGCGGATCAAGGACCCGCGACTGGGGTTCGTGACCATCACCGACACCCGGGTGACCGGCGACCTGCGCGAGGCCACCGTCTTCTACACCGTCTTCGGTGACGAGACCGAGCGCGAGGCCACCGCGGCCGCGCTGGAGAGCGCCAAGGGCGTGATCCGCTCCGAGGTCGGCAAGATCGGGGTGCGCTTCACCCCGACGCTGACCTTCGTCGCGGACGCACTGCCGGACAACGCCCGGAACATCGACGACCTGCTCGACCGGGCCCGGCACTCCGACGCCGAGGTGCGCACGCAGGCCGCCGGGGCGAGCTACGCCGGCGACGCGGACCCGTACCGGGTCCCGGCGTCCGAGCGTGACGACGAGGACGAGTAGTCATGGCGGGTGAGCCGGCGCAGGCCGCCTCGCGAGCCGGATCGACCACGGGGGCGTCCTCCACCAGCACGGTGGAGGGTGCCCTCGCGGCGCTCCCGGGCCCGCGCGCCGAGGAGAGCGGGTTCGAGCTGGTCTGGCAGCAGGTGGTGGCGGAGATCGGGCGGGCCCGTTCGATCGACCTGATCTGCCACATCTGCCCGGACGGTGACGCGCTGGGGTCCTCGCTGGCCGCCGCGCTGGCGCTGCGCGCGCTCGGCAAGCAGGTGCGGGTCTCCTTCGGCGACGACCCGCAGATCGTGCCGGAGTCGCTGACCTTCCTGCCCGGCCAGGAGCTGATCGTGCCGGCCGCCGAGGTGCCGGACGAGCCCGAACTGGTGCTCTGCTTCGACGTGGCCGCGGAGAGCCGGCTCGGCCTGCTGCACGAGAAGGCCTTCGCCGCGCCCGTCCTGGTGGTGTTCGACCACCACGCCTCCAATCCGGGCTTCGGCACCCACCAGCTGATCGACCCGACCGCGCCGGCCACCGCCGTCCTGGTCGACGAACTGCTGCGCCGGCTTGGCGTGGAGCTCGACCGGGACCTGGCCACCTGCCTCTACACCGGCGTCGCCACCGACACCGGCTCGTTCCGGTACCGGGCCACCACGCCCGCCACCCACGAGCTCGCCGGCCGGCTGCTGGCCACCGGCATCCGGCACGACCTGATCTCGCGGCGGCTGTGGGACACCTCCTCGTTCGGCTACCTCAAGGTGCTCGCGGGCGCGCTCGACCGGGCTGTCTACGAGCCGGAGGCGGCCGACGGCCTCGGCCTGGTGTGGACCTGGGTGCCGTACCAGGACCTGGTGCTGTTCAGCGTCACGGTCGAGGAGATCGAGGGGCTGATCGACATCCTGCGCCGCCCGGCCGAGGCCGAGGTGGCGCTGGTGCTCAAGCAGGACCCGGACGGCACGCTGCGCGGCTCCTCGCGCTCCAAGGGCGGGGTGGACGTCGCCGCGGCCTGTGCCGAACTGGGCGGCGGGGGCCACGTCTACGCGGCCGGATTCAGCGTCCGGGAGGACGTGGCCGCGGTGGTCGAGCGGTTCCGGAACGCGCTGCGGCCGGTACGTTGACCGTCCGCTGACGTCCTCCGAAGTTTGCAGGTTGTCCGAAGTCTCCAGAGAAAGAACCCGATGAAGCGCAAAGGCACCGGCCCGGACGGCCTGGTGATCGTCGACAAGCCCGAGGGCATCACCTCCCACGGGGTCGTCGCCAAGTTGCGGTGGCTGGCCGGGACCCGCAAGGTCGGGCACGCCGGCACGCTGGACCCGATGGCCACCGGCGTGCTGGTGATCGGCGTCGAACGGGCCACCCGGCTGCTCGGCCACCTGATGCTCACCGCCAAGACGTACGAGGCGACCATCCGGCTCGGCCAGACCACCGTCACCGACGACCGGGAGGGCGAGGTCACCGCCTCGGCCCCGGCCGACGCCGTCACCCGGGAGGCGATCGACGCCGGGATCGCGGCGCTCACCGGCGAGATCATGCAGGTGCCGTCCAAGGTCAGCGCGATCAAGATCGACGGCAAGCGCTCGTACGCCCGGGTGCGCGAGGGCGAGGACTTCGAGCTCGCCGCCCGGCCGACCACGATCCACTCCTTCACCGTGCACGAGCAGCGCGCGGCGGTCGCCGAGGACGGCACCCCGGTGATCGACCTGGACGTCACCGTCGAGTGCTCCTCCGGCACCTACATCCGGGCGCTGGCCCGGGACCTGGGCGCCGGGCTGGGCGTCGGCGGGCACCTGACCGCGCTGCGGCGCACCAAGGTCGGGCCGTACGGGGTGGAGTCGGCGCACACCCTGGAGCAGCTGGAGGCCGCGGTCACCGGCGAGCCCGCCGAGGGGCTGCAGGTGCTGCCGATCGCGCAGGCCGCGGCGGCCGCCTTCCCGCGCTGGGACCTGGACGAGGCGTCGGCGCAGAAGCTGTCGCACGGCTCCCGGCTGAAGGCGCCCGGGCTGGGCGTGGACGGGCCGATCGCGGTGTTCGGGCCGGACGGGCGCTTCCTCGCGCTGGTCGAGGAGCGGGACGGGCAGGCCAAGCCGGTCGCGGTCTTCGTCGGCTGATCGCCCGCCAATCGTCACCCCCGTCGGGAGTCCTCCCGACGGGGGTTTCGCGTTCCCGGGGGCCCCTTTCACCCGAACGGGAAAGGTCACCCGCGCGAGGGAGCGCACGAGGTGAACGCCCGTGGTGAGCGGCGCGGGCGCGGTCGGAGCGCCGCCCCGGCGGGAAGGCTCCCGGTGGCGGGCGAGCGACGGTCGAGGGGGCACTCATGCCGGGGTTTCTGGAAGGCGATCCGGGGCGGCACCTGCTGCGGATCCGCGACCTCAACGGGCGGCTGCACGGCTTAGGGTTCGTCGCCGACCCGCAGGGCGCGGTGCTCACCGCGCACGAGAGCGTGGCCGGACTGGACCGGGTCGTCCTGCACACCCCCGGCGGACAGACCCGGGTGCTCGGCCCGGACGCCGTCCTGCCGCTGCCCGAGCACGGGCTCGCGCTGCTGCGCACCGACGCGGTCGGCGGGCTGCCGGTGCCGCCGCTGCCGGTGGCCGCCGTCGGGGCCGGGCACGAGGTGCTGCTGCCCGCGCTGGCGGGCGAGGACGGGCGGGTGGTCGCGCTGCGCTGCGGGCTGCTCGGGGTCACCGGCGCCGGGTACGGCGGGCACCCGCTGGGCGGGGTGCTGCTGGACGTCCCGGTGGTCGGCGGGGTCTCGGTGCCGGCCGGCTCGCCGGTGCTGGACGCCCGCAGCGGCGCCGTGGTGGCGCTGGCCGCGCCCGCCGTCCGGGGGCCGTGGCACGGCGGGGAGCTGGCGGCGGTGGCGGTCGGTGGTGGGGCCTTGGAGGTCGCCGAGGCGCTGGCGGGGGTGCTGGCGCGCAACGCGGCGGGCGTGCCCGCGTACGGGCCGGCGCTCAACCTGGCCGGCGTGCTGCGGCTGACCGCCGCCCAGCTGGCGGCCGCCGGGGCCGGGCCCGGGCGGGTGGCCGGGCTGGCCGCGGACCGGGTGGACCGGCCGGACGGCCTGGCCGGGGACGAGCCGGCCGCGACCGTCAGCGCGCTGGTCGGCGCACCCGGCAGCGGGCGCTCCACCGAACTGGCCGCGCTGGCCGTCCGCCGCACCGGCGGCGCCCACCCGCTGCCCACCCTTTGGCTGCGCGGCGCCGACCTGCGCGCCGGGGACCGCTCGCTCGCCGAACCGGTGGAGCGGGCGCTGGCCGCGGCGGCGGCCGAACTGGGCACCCCGGCACCCGCGCCGGAGCCGGTGGCGGCGCTGTGCGCGGCCGCCGGCCGGCCGCTGCTGGTCGTCCTGGACGGCCCGGAGGAGGCCCCGGCCCGGCTGGACGCGCGCTGGCTGCGCGGCGCCGGGCAGTGGCTGACCGGCTGCGGGGCGCGGCTGCTGACCGCCTGCGGCGAGGAGCTCTGGGAGCGGCTGGCGGACGAGGACTGGGGCGACGGCGCCGGCGGCCCGCACCGGGCGGAGGAGCCACACCCGGCCGGGGACCTGAGCAGTGCGCCCACCGTCCGGATGGACGGCGGCCGCCCGGGCGGCCCGAGCCTGGCCGGGCACCGGCTGGGCCCGCTGCCGGCCGAGGCCGCCGAGCGGGTGCGCCGCCGGTACGGGCTGCCGCCCGGCCGGCCGGCCGCCGCCGAGGACGCCCGGCACCCGCTGGCCGTACGGCTGGCCGGGGAGCTGTGGGCCGAGGGGCTGCGGGACGAGGGGCCGCGGGACGCGCCGGTGCACCGGGGCGAGCTGTTCGGCGCCTTCCTGGACCTGCGCTGCCTGCGGGTGGCCCAGCGGTTGGCCGAGGACGGCCGGCCGCGCCGCCCGGGCGCCCACCGCCGGGGCGCCGCCCGGCCCGGCGGCCCGCGCCACGGGCGGGTGCGCCGGCTCGCGGCGGCGGTGGCGGGCCGGGTCCACGAGGCGGCCCGGCGGATGCTCGGCAGCGAGCCGGGCGGGCTGGACCGGACGGTCTTCGAGGAGCTCTTCCCGGTCGACGGCGGCTGGGCCACGGCGGTGCTCGCCGAGGGCCTGTTCGTCCCCGCCGGGCCCGGATTCCGGTTCGCCCACGGGGAGTTCGCCGACTGGATGCAGGGCCTGCACCTGGACCTGGACGCGGCGCTGCGGCTGCTGCTCGGCGAGGCCGCGGACACGCCGCCCGGGTCCGGGGACGGCACCGACGGTCCCCGCCGGCCCGCCGGGGTGAACCGGGTGCCCCGGCACCGGATCGGCCCGGTCGCCGCCGCGCTGCGCCGGGTCGCCGAGACCTGGGGCGCGCCCGCCCTGGACCCGTGGCTGCACCGGATCTGGCGCGCGCTGGACCTGCGCCCGCCCGGCAGCGAACCCGCCTGGTGGGCGGCCCGGTTGCTCACCAGCGGGCTGGCCGCCAGCCCGGACCGGTCCGAACACCGGGCGCTGCTCGACCAGTTGGCCGGTCGGATCGCCGAGCGGGCGGCCGCGACGGGCGGGGCGGCGACGCTCCCGGCCGGGCTCGGCCGCTTCGGACCGGCGTTCTGGACCGGCCTCGGACTGCCGGCCGAGGCCGAACTAGACCTGCTGCGCCGGCTGGTGCCCGCCGACGGCCCCGGGCAGCGCTTCCTCGGGACGGTGGCCGAGCGGCTGCGGGCCGACCCGGTCACGGTGTTCCCGCTGCTGTGCGCCTGGTTCGAGGATCCGCGCGGCCTGCCGGGCCGCCCCGGCAGCACCGTCGCCGACCTCGCCCACGACCTGCTGCACGCCCACCGGCGGCTCGCCCTGGACGAGTTGGCCGACGCCCTGGCCGCGGCCGCGCACCCGAGGGCGGACGCGCTGCTCACCGTGCTCGCCGCGGAGGAGCCGTCCGCGCTCTGCCGCGCGGTGGACCGCTGGAGCCACGACCGGCGGCCCGAACGGCACGTCGCGGCCGCCGTGCACGCGCTGCGGACGGCGCCGTACGCGACCGGGGCTGGCGCCGAACTGCTGCGGTTCACCGCGCTGACCCTGCTCGCCCGCGAGGACGAACCGGGCCTGCACGGCGCGGCGCTGGCCCTGCTGGTCGGCGACCCGGCGGCCCGGGCCGAGCACCTCCCGGCCGCGCTCGCCCTGCACCGGGCGGGCGGCGACGCCTTCCTCACCCCGAGCGCGCTCGCCCCGGCCCTGGAGAGCGACCCGGAGCCCGTCCTGGCCGTGCTCGCCGAGCACGTGGCGGCGCCCGGCCCGGCCACCGCCGAGACGCTGCGGGTGCTGGCCGACGCCGTCGCGCCGGTGGCCGTACGGCGGGGCGCGGAACTGGCCGCCCGGCTGCTGCGGGCGCACCCCGGGCTGGCCGGCCCGGTCGCCGTCGACTACCTGGGCCGCCGGCTGGCGCGCGCCGCGGCCGTCGGCCCGGCCGACCGGCTGGAGCTGCGGGTGGTGCTCGGCGCCGCGCTGGGCGCCCGGACGGCGGCCGTGCGGCGGCCGTTCGCCGAGGTGCTGTCCGTCCCGGTGGCCGACCCGGCGGCGGACGCGCTCCGCTGCGAGCTGCTGGACACCCTGCTCGCCGCCGAGACCGACCCGGTGGTGCTGACCGCCGTCGTGGAGCGGCTGGCCGAGCACTGCGCGGCCGAGCGGCCCGCCCGGGCGCGCGCGGTGCTGGCCAGGACCACGCCCGCGCTGCCGGGCGCCGACGAGCTGCTGGTGCGCTGCGCCGGACGCTCCGCGGCCTTCGCCCGGCTGCTGGTCCGGTGGCCGCGGGACGTCGCCCCGGCCGCGCCGGACGGCCCCCGGCTGGCCCGGATGCGGGCCCTGGCGGCGGTCGGCCGGGACCCGCAGTACGCCGCCGCGGAGGCGGAACGGACCGCGCCCGACCGGCCCGTACGGCAGCCGGTGCGCTCAACCCGCATTCCGGTGCCTGAGCCGGGGCAGGCGCATGGCACGCTATAGGGGTTCGGGTTTTGAGCGTTTGAGCGTACAGAGGGTACGCGCCGTACGGAACAAGGAGCGGTCAGGTGCAGCGCTGGCGTGGCCTGGAGGAGATCCCCGGTGACTGGGGACGCAGCGTCGTCACCATCGGCTCGTTCGACGGGGTGCACCGCGGGCATCAGCTGATCATCGGGCAGGCGGTCGAGCGCGCCCGCGAGCTCGGCCTCCCGTCGGTCGTGGTGACCTTCGACCCGCACCCGCGCGAGGTGATCCGCCCGGGCAGCCACCCGCCGCTGCTCGCGCCGCACCCGCGGCGGGCCGAGCTGATCGCCGAGCTCGGCGTGGACGCGGTCCTGGTGCTGCCGTTCACCACGGAGTTCTCGCAGGAGTCCCCGGAGACCTTCGTCCGGCAGGTCCTGGTGGACGCGCTGCGCGCGCGGGTCGTCATCGAGGGCCCCAACTTCCGCTTCGGGCACCGGGCGGCCGGGGACGTCGCGCTGCTCACCGAGCTCGGCGGGGCGGACGACTTCGAGGTCGAGGTGGTCGACCTGCAGGTGTGCGGCACGGCGGGGGACGGCGAGCCGTTCTCCTCCAGCCTGACCCGTCGGCTGGTCGAGGCCGGGGACATGGCCGGCGCCAACGAGGTGCTGGGCCGCCCGCACCGGGTCGAGGGCGAGGTGGTGCGCGGCGCGCAGCGCGGCCGCGAGCTGGGCTTCCCGACCGCCAACGTCGAGACCGTGCCGCACAGCGCCGTCCCGGCCGACGGCGTGTACGCGGGCTGGCTGACCGCCGACGGCGAGCGGATGCCGGCGGCGATCTCGGTCGGCACCAACCCGACCTTCGACGGCACCGCCCGCACCGTGGAGGCGTACGCCATCGACCGGGTCGGCCTGGACCTGTACGGGCTGCACGTCGCGGTGGACTTCCTGGCCTACCTGCGCGGGATGGAGAAGTTCGACTCCATCGACGCGCTGCTGGACCGGATGGCCGACGACGTCAAGCGCGCCCGCGAGCTGACCGACGGGCTCTGATCGGGGCCCGCCCCGAGAACGCCGGAAGGGCCCGCCGACCTGTGTCGGCGGGCCCTTCCCGTGCTCTCACCGGCTCTCACCGGCTCGTCACCGCGGGGGCGCCTGCGGCGGGTAGCCGTAGCCGGGCGGCGGGGGCTGGTAGCCGTCCGGCTCGGCGGGCGGGGCGGGCACCGGCGGCTGGCCCTGGGCGCCCGGGTAGCCGTAGCCGGGCTGCTGCGGGGCGCCCTGCTGCGGCGGCCAGGGCTGCTGCTGCGGGTAGCCGTACCCGGCCGGGGGCGGCGGGGTCTGGCCGGGCTGCGGCGCCCACGGCGCTCCCGGGGCGGGCTGCGGGGCCTGCGCCTGGCCCGGGTAGGGCTGCGGCTGCGGGGCCGGCTGCTGCTGCCAGGAGGCCTGCTGGGCGGCGGCCTGCTGGGCCCGGGCGATGTCCTCGCCGACCAGGGTGGCCAGCTCGAAGTACGCCTCGCGGACCTTGGGCCGCATCATGTCGAGGTTGACCTCGGCGCCGGCCGCCAGGCTCTCGTCGAAGGGCACCACGACCACGCCGCGGCAGCGGGTCTGGAAGTGCGCGACGATGTCCTCGACCTTGATCATCTTGCTGGTCTCGCGCACCCCGGAGACCACCGTGATGCTGCGCTGCACCAGGTCGGCGTAGCCGTGCGCGGAGAGCCAGTCCAGGGTGGTCGAGGCGCTGGAGGCGCCGTCCACGCTGGGGGTGGAGACGATGATCAGCTGGTCGGCCAGGTCCAGCACCCCGCGCATGGCGCTGTAGAGCAGGCCGGTGCCGGAGTCGGTCAGGATGATCGGGTACTGGCGGCCCAGCACGTCGATGACCTGGCGGTAGTCCGAGTCGTTGAACGTGGTGGACACCGCCGGGTCGACGTCGTTCGCCAGGATCTCCAGGCCCGAGTTCAGGTCCTGCGAGGTGAACTGACGGATGTCCATGTAGCTGCGCAGGTGCGGGATGGCCGTCACCAGGTCGCGGATGGTCGCGCCGGTCTGGCGCTTGACCCGGCGGCCCAGGGTGCCGGCGTCCGGGTTGGCGTCGATCGCGATCACCTTGTCCTGGCGCTCGCTGGCCAGGGTCGCGCCGAGCGCGGTGGTGGTCGTGGTCTTGCCGACCCCGCCCTTGAGGCTGATCACGGCGATCCGGTAGCAGCTCAGCACCGGGGTGCGGATGATCTCCAGCTTGCGGGACTTCTCGGCCGCCGCGGCCTTGCCGCCGAACTGGAACCGCGGCTGCTGGCGCTGCTGCTTGGGCTGGCTGCGCAGCAGCCGGTCCGAGGACAGCTCGACGGCCGCGGTGTAGCCGAGCGGCGCGCCGTGCGCGGTCTGCTGCGGGGCGGCGGCCTGCTGGAACGCGGCGGGCTGCGGGGCCGGCTGCTGCTGCCAGGGCTGCGCGGGGGCGGGCTGCTGCGCCTGCTGCGGCTGGGCGGGCTGGCCCGGCTGCGGCTGGCCGGGCTGGGGCTGGGCCGGCGGCGGGTAGGCGGCGGGCTGCGGCCAGCCGCCCTGGCGCGGGTCCATCGGGCCGGGCTGCGGGACCGGCGCGGGCCGCGGCTGCGGCTGCGCGGCGACGGGCGGCTGCTGGGCCGGGGTCGCCGCCTGCTGGGCCGCCCACGCGGCCTGCGGGTCCCAGGCGGCCGGCTGGTCCTGAGGGTTCTGGGGGTGCTGCGGGCTCAGCGGATGCTGCGGCGGGACCGGCTGGGCGGGCGGCTGCGCGTAGGACTGCGGCGGGGCGGGCGGCCCGGGCTGCGGCGCCACCGGGGCAGCCGGGTACGGCTGGGGCGCGGGCGGCTGCGCCAGGGCCTCGGCCGTCGGCCAGGCCGCGGCGGCGGGCTGCGGCTGCTCGGCGGTGGGGGAGGGCACCGGGGGCACGGGGGGCACGGGGGCCGCCACCGGGAACGGGACGTGCTGGGCCTCGGCCTGGACGGGCGGCGCCGGCGGCACCGGTGCCACGGGGGCCGGGGCGGGCACCGCCTCTGCCTGCGGCACGGGGACAGGGACAGGGGCCGGGCCGGGAAGCGGCGCGGGGGCAGGGGCCGGAGCGGCCAGCGGAGGCTGGGCCTGCTGCGGGACCGGAGCCTGAGCCTGCGCCACCTGAACCGGGACAGCCGGGGCCACCGGAGGCACCGCCGCCGCGACGGGCGCGGGCGCGGCGGGCTGCGCGTCGGCGAGCTGCGCGTCGGCAGGCCCGGCGGGCGCGCCCACCGGAGCCGCTGCCGGAGCCGCTGCCGAAGCCTGCGGAGCCGCCGAAGCCGCCGGCGTCTCCGTCTGCACGTACCAGGACGGGGGAGTGTAGTCAGGCGCGTCCGACCAGTCGTCGTCGTCCTCCGCCGCGTTGTCGCCGACGTAGACGCCGTCCCGATCGCTGCTCACTCTGGCTCCCTCGTGTTCGCCGCCGCTTGTTCAGCGGTGCCGTTGCCGCATCCCAGACTAGGCCGTACGGCAACCCCTGTTGAAGGCGGCTTCGGTTCCGCGGCGGCCCGCCGGGTGCGGCGAGCCGCCGCTCGGACCGTCCGCCCGGACCGTCCGGTCAGTCCATCCGGCGCGGGCCGCCGAGGACCTGCTGCTCGGCCTGTCCGGCCACCGTCCGTACGTACTGGCGCCGCACCCGGGTCGCCCACAGGGTGAGGTCGTCGCCGAGGGTGGGCAGGGTGGCCACGTCCTCCGGCGGGAGCGACAGCACCCGGCCGGTCAGCTCCGCCTCCTGGGGGGAGATCCGCTGCACGCCGACCAGGTCGGCCGCGTTGAGCACCCGGGCGGCGTTCGGGCCCAGGTACGGGAGCAGCGTCAGGGTGGTCTGCCAGGGCGCGGCGGAGAGCCGACTGCGCGGCGGGCGGGCGCCGAGGTCGCGCACCACCAGGACCGGCGAGGCGACCGAGGCGCCCTGCGGGCCGAGCCGGCCGACCTGGTGGACCGTCACGCACGGCTGGCCGCCGCCGGCGGCCTGGGCCATCGGGCCCCACAGCTGTCCGCGGGCGGTCTCCACCACGACCCGGGCGCCGATCGCGGCCGCCCGCAGCGCGATGACCTGGGCCGTCCACATGCCGCCGACCAGCACCAGGTCGTACGCGCTGGGGCGGAAGAGGCCGAGCACCGCGGGCAGTCCCTGCGGGTCGACGCCGATGACCACGCCGTCGTCGCCGACCGGGAAGGCCAGCGCGGCGAGGTCGGCCGGTTCGAGGACGTGCTTCTCCCGGCGCGGGCCGCGCAGGCCGAAGCCGGGCAGGATCCGCGGCCGGGTCCGGCGCTGTTCGGCGCCGGGCTGCGGGCCGAGGGCGGGATAGCTCTGGTACGCCATCAGGACGTTCCTCCCAGCGGCAGGGTGGCGAGCATGCCGGGGGCCTGCTCCAGGTCGAGCCGGACGAGGCCGAGGCCGGCGCTCTGCGCCCGGGTCTCCACCTGGCGGCCGACCTGGCCGACCTCGCTCTCGCTGCGCCCGGTCACCCGCAGGTGGCCGCTGACGGTCACCGAGTCGCCGGTGCCGTGCCCGGCGGTCAGGCTGAAGGTGCTGGCCAGGGCCGGGGAGCCGGTGATCAGGTTGACCAGGTCCGGGGCGGCGATCCGGCCGGGGGCGCCGCCGGGGCGGCTCAGCTGGGGCCAGCGGGAGATCCAGTAGGTGCTGTGCCAGCGGTCGTCGATCCGCCAGAACCGGTTGCCCTCCTGGGTGCGGCGGGTGGTGCCGCCGCCGCTGCCGGTGCCCTGGCGGCCGGCCACCGCGATCGGGTTGGCGCAGGCGGAGATGGCCAGGGCGGCGATCAGTTCGCGCTCGTCCAGCACGGTCGCGTTGAACCCGGCGCTGTTGAGCCGTCCGGCCAACTGGTCGGTCACCCGCTGCAGCGCCTTGCGGGCGCCCTCCTCACCGCCGCCGCGGGCCCGGACGGCGGTCGCCGCGCGCTCCGGGTCGAGCTTGAGGGCGACCCAGGTCAGCCGCAGCCCGGGGGTGGAGGTGCCGTCCGGCAGCTCGCGGTAGGCGCGGGCGGCCAGCGACTGCTCGGGCAGGTGCGGGGCCGGGGCGGGCTGGGTGTGCTGGACCAGCTGCACCGACTCCAGGGTGATGTCGTCCACCGTGAGCGCCGAGCAGACGACGTCCAGCGGCAGCGGCAGCGCGGTGCGCACCGGGCGCAGCGGCTGGTCCTTGGCCTGGACGAGCAGCAGCGAGGTGAGGAAGGTGCCGTCGCCGACCATGCCGGTCTCCCGGCGGACCGGCCGGCCGCCGAACTCGGCCTCGGTGGCGTGGGTGCAGGTGCGCAGCCCCGGTTCGAGCTCCAGCGCGGGTGCCAGCGCCGGGTCGGTGCCGGCCGGCGGCAGCAGCGTACGGGCCTGCTTGCGGCGGGACTTGAGGGCGGAGCGCACCCGCAGCAGCTCGGGGACGGTCCGGCCGCGCACGGGCACGACGGCGAGGACGACCAGCACCAGCGCGACCGCGCCGAAGCCGGCCGCGACCGGGCGGCTGATCGTCCAGCCGACCGCGACCAGCGCCGCCGCGACCTCGATCAGCACGAGCTGTTGGAGCTTCAACCGGCCGCCGAGCAGTCCGGGCCGGGGGTTGACGCGCACCTGGACGGCGCCGCCGCGGCCCTGGCTGCTCGGCGGCGGGACGGGCCCCGGCTCGGCGGCGGGGCCGCCGTGCTGAGCCCGGCCGGACCGGCGCGGCCTCCCGGCACCCGTGGTGCGGCGGCGTCCTGGAGCGGTCTGGCTTGGCATCCCCCGATGGCCCTCTCTTGATCCGTTGTCGCGGCCCGGCTGGCTGGTTCGCGGACCGTACCCGTACCGTACTCACCGTCTGCTGCCGCATCGTAGAGGGTTCGTGCCGGTTCGCGCCCGGCGGGTGGACCAGGGGCAGGTCGGTCTGACAACGTCCGACAACGTCTGACAAGGGGGACGACGAGGATGGCTTCGCGCCGGGACGAGCTCAACGCGTACACCTTCGCCCGCAAGCGCACGGTGGGGGCGTTCCTGCTGCCCGCGGGCGGCGGCAGTGACGAGGACGCGCCGCGTCCGGTGAAGGCGGTGCTGCCGAGCATCCTGGCCGGCGCGGTGGTGGTGGCCGGGTTCGGGCTCTGGGGGGTGTTCAAGCCCAGTGCCCCGCTGAAGTGGGACGACGGCAAGAACGTCATCCAGGGCAAGCAGTCGACCACCCGGTACGTGGTGCTGACGGATCCGGACGGCAAGACCAAGCGGCTGCACCAGGTGCTGAACATGTCCTCGGCGCGGCTGGTGCTGCCGGTCGACGCCAAGGTCGTGGTGGTCGACGACGGGGTGCTGGACCGGTACCCGAACCACGGTCCGACCATCGGCATCCCGTACGCGCCGGACAAGCTGCCGAGCAAGGACAACGCGAGCCAGTCGATGAAGTGGGCGGTCTGCGACCGTCCGGGCTCGGACGAGAAGCGCGAGACCGTCAACCAGGCGGTGTTCGTGGCGGCCGGCCAGGACGCGGCGGCGCTGGCGGCCAAGGACCGGATGCTCGGCCCGGACCAGCTGATGCTGGTGCAGCAGGCGGACGACCAGCAGGTGTCGGCCGCGCCGGTGCCCGGTCAGCAGGCCGCCGGGGGTGCGAAGACGTACCTGGTCGACGCCCAGGGCCGCAAGCACGAGATCGGCTCCCCGCAGTCGGACGACAAGGAGCGCAGGTCGCTGATCACCGCGGTCTTCGGGCCCAACGCGGCGGCGCAGCGGGTCAAGCGGGAGTGGCTGGACACCCTGGTGAACGGCTCCCCGATCACCTTCCCGCAGATCGACGGGGTGGCGGACAGCCAGGGCCCCAACTCCTCGGTGGGGCTGGGGAACGCCGCCGACCGCCGGGTCGGCCGGCTGGTGCACTACCAGGACCGCCACTACGTGGTCGGCAAGGACCGGCTCTACCTGGTCACCCCGTTCCAGGCGGAGCTCATCCGGCAGAACCCGGCGTACCAGATGCTCTACAAGTACGACCAGGACAAGAACCCGCGCAGCGACGGGATGACCCCGCTCGACCACTCCCAGTTCGACAGCGAGACCCGGCTGCCGGGCACCGCGGCCGACTGGCCGTTGAAGGCCGGCGCGCCGGTGAACAACTGGAAGGACCCGCAGGACGCCCGGTCGGTCGTGTGCAGCACCTTCGACGGTGTCGCCGAGGACGGCCGTACGCCCAAGCGCAGTGTCTGGGCCGGGACTTCGTATCCCGCGCAGTACAACAACGGGGCCGGCGCCGGGTACGTGACCCCCGGTCACGGGCTGTTCTACCGGGCGCTGGACAACGCCGCCGGCGGCTCCGGCACCGACTTCCTGATCACCGAGACGGGGCTGCGCTACGCCGTCCCGGCCAACGGCGACGGCGGCCGCGGTGCCACCCCCGCGCCGGGCGGGCAGCCCGGGCAGAGCGGCGCCCCGAAGCCACCGACCCCGCAGCCGGGCACCCCGAACCCGGGGGCGCCCGACCAGCAGTCCGGCCAGCAGTCCGGTCAGCAGCAGGGCCAGCAGGCAGGCCAGCAGTCCGGCGAGAAGCCGGACGAAACCGGCGGCAACCAGGCCCGGTTGGGCTACCAGGGGCTCCAGCCGCTGCCGGTGCCGCACGAGTGGTCGGACCTGGTGCCGGCCGGACCGCCGCTGACCGCGAAGAGCGCCGCCCAGCCGCAGAACGCCTGAGCGGCCAAGCGCGGCAACGGAATTGGCCGCAGTGTCATGGTCTGGTAACTACTCGGTGATCGATGTTGGGCGAGCTGCGTGTGCCGACTACAGTGCTGCTGGGCATCACACAGGTGATGCAGCGGTGGGGCCCTCCGGGGCCCTCCGTGCACGCAATTGTTTGTCTCATGGGGGACGGTGGAGCATGGCTCAGGGTCAGTTCACGATGACTGCTCAGGAGATGCTGGCTTTCGCCAACAAGATCGAGCAGGCCATCGGCAAGATCGAGGCTGAGCGGGTCAAGCTCATCAGCACGGTCTCGGGCATCACCAATGGCTGGCAGGGTCAGGCGGCGACGGCCTACACGAATCTGCAGAACCACGTCAACGACGACATCGCGAAGCTCAAGGAGTCGCTGTCGGCGATCAAGCACGCGATCGAGCAGACCACCAAGCACTACTCGAGCACCGAGGAAGAGCAGAAGGCGATGTTCTCCAACGCCCAGGGCTGATCGCCGTACCCGCGCTGATCACCGCTCTGTTCCGAACCGCCGCTCGGCGGGGAGTCCGCCACTGACCGCGGGGCGCCCCGCACCCTCGTCAAGGGAGACAACGTGTCCGACCACATCCTCGTCAACTTCGAGACCGTTCACAACGCCGCCGAGGAGGTCAAGGCCTCGGCCGGCCGCATCGAGAGCATGCTGAGCGACCTCAAGAAGGACGTCACCCGGATCGCCCAGAGCTGGCAGGGCAAGGCCCAGGAGGGCTACAACGTCCAGCAGGCCAAGTGGGACTCCGCGGCCGCCGACCTGCACACCACCACCACGCAGATCGCGACCTCGCTGGAGAACGCCGCGCAGAGCTACCGCACCACCGAGGACAGCAACGCCAAGCTCTGGGCGCACTGACGACGGGTTCCCCGAGGGGAACGACAAGGGGCGGGTACCCGGCGACCGGGCACCCGCCCCTCGGCGCGCGGCACGGGTGGACGACATGAGGGGTGGCAGGGTGTCCGGACGCGGGTACCGGAAGACGGCCGCGGCACTGGCCGCGCTCGCGGTGCTGGGCGGCCCGCTCGCCGCCCCGGCGTACGCCGACGGCGGGCCCGGGCTGGCCGCCGCGGGCGACTGCCCCAAGAACGCGCCCGACGTGCAGACCGTGCCGTGGTCGCTGCAGCGCCTGCTGCTGGACGAGCTGTGGCAGGGCGGACGGACCACCGGCAAGGGCGTGAAGGTCGCGGTCATCGACACCGGGGTCGACCGGAACAACCTGCAGCTGGCCGGTCAGGTCGTGGCCGGCGACGCGGGCCCGCAGCTGGTCGACAAGGTCCAGGAGGGCTCCAACCTGCTGGTCAACCGGGAGACCAAGGAACCGGTCCCCGGCAAGTCCACCGAGGACCCGGTCGGTCACGGCACCAAGGTGGCCGGGATCATCGCGGCCCGCCGGAGCGAGCGGACCGGCTTCGTCGGGCTGGCCCCCGACGCCCAGATCCTGTCGATCCGGCAGAACGACAGCGACGGCAACGGCGACGTCTCGACGCTGGTGAGGGCCATCCACGAGGCGGTCGCGGCCAAGGCCAAGGTCATCAACATCTCCCAGGACGTGCGCGGCGCGGGCGACGCCCACTTCGGCGGCTACCCGGAGCTGAAGGCCGAGATCCAGGCCGCCGAGGACGCCGGCGTCGTGGTGGTCGCCTCCACCGGCAACGACGGCAAGGAGGGCGACACCTATCCGGGTGCGTTCCCGACCGTGCTGGCCGTCGGCGCCTCCGACCGCAACAACGAGCGCGCCCCGTTCTCCCAGTACGGCGGCTTCGTGAAGGTCGCCGCGCCCGGTGTCGACATGCTGTCCACCGTGCCCGGGAGCGGCCAGTGCGTGGACAACGGCACCAGCTTCGCCGCCCCGTACGTCTCCGGGCTCGCCGCGCTGCTGGTCGGCGCCCACCCGGCCTGGAAGCCCGCCCAGGTGCGGGCCTGGATCGAGCAGACCGCCCAGCGCACCAAGCGCGACCCGGACGTCTTCGTCGGCTGGGGCGTGGTGGACCCGGTCAAGGCCGTCACCAAGGCCCCGGACGTCGCGCCGACAGCCGCCGTCCCGGACGCCCCGGTGCAGCTCGCCTCCGCGCCGATCGTGCCGCGGCCGGTCGGCCTCGGTGAGACCCAGGCCGACCGCGACGGCCGGACCGCGACGTACGTCCTCGGCGTCGGCGCGCTGCTGGTCGCCCTGCTGATCGGCGGCGGCGTGGTGCTGCGCGACCACCGGCGCAAGTCCGCCGACTGACCCGGACGCCCGTGCACACGGCGGTGCCCCGGGCTGGGGGAAGCCCGGGGCACCGCGGTGTGGGGGAGGGTGGGGGTCGCTCCTGCTGGGGTCGGTCCTGGCGGGGTCAGTCCTGCTGGCCCTCGGGGAGGCTGATCACCCAGCGGGTGTCCTGCCGGGGGCGCAGGTAGAACAGCCAGTAGAGGGTGGCGGCGGCGGTGATGCCGCCGGTCCACAGCAGCGGCTCGGCGTCCAGCTGGGTCATCACGTAGACCAGGACGGCGATCAGCACGACCGGGACGGCCGGCCACAGCGGCATCCGCCAGGCGGCGGCGTGCTTGTGGTGGCCGCGGCGGGAGAGCAGCGCGGCGATCGCGACCAGCAGGTACATCCCGGTGACGGCGACGCCGGTGATGTTGCTCAGCAGCTCGCCCTTGACGAAGCAGAGCGCGGCGCCGGGCAGGCCGACGGCCAGGGTGGCGATCCACGGGGAGCCGAAGCGGCCGAGGGTGGCGAAGGCCTTGTTGACCGGCTCCGGCCAGGCCTTGTCGCGGGCGGAGGCGAACAGCACCCGGGAGTTCTGGATGACCATGACGATGCCGGCGTTGATGATGGCCAGCGCGACGCAGAGGCTGATGAAGGTGCCGACCGCGGAGTTGCTCCAGGCGGTGACCATGCCGGAGATGTCGCCGGAGGTCAGGGTCTGCAGGTCGGGGGCGCCCACGGTGATGGCGACGACCGGGATCAGGATGACGGCGGCGGAGATGCCGAGCGTCCACAGCACGGTGCGCGAGACGTTGCGGCGGGGGTTCTCCAGCTCCTCGGACAGGTAGACGGCGGTGGAGAAGCCCTGGGTGATGAAGAGGGCGATGCCGAGCGCGCCGACGATCGCGCCCACGCCCACCGTGGTGGTGGCGCCGCCGTCCCCGGCGACCACGCCGTGCAGCAGGCTGGGGGCGTTGCCGTTGGCGTGCGAGAAGCCGAGCACCGAGACCACGCCGGCCGCGATGACCTCCAGCACCAGGAAGACGCCGGTGATCCAGGCGTTGGCGCGCAGGTCGAGCAGGCCGGCCAGGGTGGCGGCGAGCATCACGGCGGCGCCGGTCATGGCCTTGTCGAGGTGCAGCACGGGGGCGAGGTAGTCGGCGGTGCCGAGGGCGATGACCGAGGGGACGATCATCACCACGATCAGGGAGAGCACGAAGACCAGCCAGCCCATCAGCCGTCCGGCGAGGGTGCCGACCATCGCGTACTCGCCGCCGGCGCTGGGGATCAGGGTGCCGAGCTCGGAGTAGCAGAACGCGACCGCGACGCAGAGCACGGTGCCGATGGCGATGGCCAGGGCGGTGGCGCTGCCGATGCTGGAGAACAGCTCCGGCACGATCACGAAGAGCGTCGACGCCGGGGTGACGCAGGACAGCGTGAGCAGTGTGCCGCCCACGACGCCGATCGAGCGCTTGAGCTGCTGGGGCGCTGCCGCCGCTGCCGCCGTGGCGGCTACGTTCTGTGGCGGGCGAAGCGTGTCGGTCATGTGGCTTCCGATCGGCTCTGTGCGGTCCTGGAGTGGGAGCGGTATCGCCTCCGCTGGCTGGTCGCTCGGTTCTGGTCCAGTCGCTCCCGGGCCGCAATGGAACCTTGGGCGTATTGACTGCGTCAACGTCGGAACTGCTTCGGAATCCGTTGCGACGCACGGCATAAACATGCGATCCGATGATCACGTTCGGTCATTGCGCGCTATGTCCGACTTGTTACCTTGGGCACATCGCACTTGAATCAAAGGTGAACGGAACATTGCGGCCGGAGATTCAAAGGCTGGTGTGGCGCTGTACAGCGGTACGCCCAGGCGGCTCCGAAGGGCCCAACCACTCCCCGGGCGGGTACGGGAACCGCAGCACCCGGCCGGAAAGATCTAGGTAACGTTTCAGAACCTGGGACGCCGAAGGGGCCGGACCCGGGCGGGTCCGACCCCTTCGATCACCGTCCGTGACGGGCGGCGCGGCTACACCACCGGCAGCCAGCCCGTCTGGACCATCTGCCCGTTGGTCGCGCGGCGTGACACGAACACCCCGCGGCCGGGCGGCAGCGCCTGCGGCCGGACCGTCCCCAGCAGCGCGCCCTCGTCCCGGTTGCCGGAGAGGATCACGCCCTGGCCGCCCAGCTCGCGCATCCGCTGCAGCACCGGCTCGTACAGCGAGCGCCCCGCGCCGCCGGCGCTGCGGGCCACGATCACCCGCAGGCCGATGTCCCGGGCGAACGGCAGGAACTCGGCCAGCGGCGCCAGCGGGTTGCCCGAGCTCGTCGCCACCAGCTCGTAGTCGTCGACGACCACGAACATGTCCTTGCCGCTGTACCAGCTGCGGTTGCGCAGCTGCTCGGCGGTCACGTCCGGGCCCGGCAGGCGGCGGGAGCAGGCCCCGCGCAGCATCTCCACCACGGCCGACATGGCCGGCTGCGCGGCCGCGTACTCGACCAGGTACTCCGGGGGCACCGTGCCCAGCAGCGCGCGCCGGTAGTCGCCGACCACGATGCCCGCCTGCTCCGGGGTGTAACGCTCGGTGATCTGCTTGATCAGCATCCGCAGCACCGCGGACTTCCCGGACTCGGTGTCGCCGAAGACGATGAACAGCGGGTCGGTCTCGAAGTTCACGAAGACCGGTGCCAGCTCCGCCTCGTCCACACCGAAGGACACACCGCGCTCCGGGTGCTCGAACCCCTTCGGCAGCGAGGTCCCGTCCAGGACGGCCGGCAGCATCCGCACCTGCGGGGCGCGCGGCCCGGCCCAGGCCCCGTCGATCGCGCCGACCAGCCCGGACACGCCGTCCTGCAGGTCGTCGACGCCGGAGGAGCCGTCCAGGCGCGGCAGCCCGGACAGGAAGTGCAGCCGCTCCGGGGTGACGCCGCGCCCGGCCAGCGGCGGGACGTTCTGCGCCACCCGGCGGTCCACCTCGGACTCCATCGCGTCGCCGAGCTTCAGCTCCGTGCGGTTCTGCAGCAGGTCCTTCAGCGCCGGACGGACCTCGGCGTACCGGGCCGCGGTGATGATCAGGTGGACGCCGTAGCCGAGGCCGCGCTGGGCGATGTCGCCGATCACCGGCTCCAGGCCCTCGAACTCCTGCTTGAAGGTGTTCCAGCCGTCGATCACCAGGAACACGTCGCCGAAGGCCTCGTCCGGCAGCCCGCCGGCCGCCCGGCGGGCCCGGTAGGTGCCGATGGTGTCGATCCCGGCGACCCGGAACAGCTCCTCGCGCCGGTTCATCACCCCGTGCACCTCGGAGACCATCCGGCGCACCTTGTCCACGTCCAGGCGCCCGGCCACCCCGCCGACGTGCGGCAGCCCGGTCACCGACTGGAAGCTGCCCGCACCGAAGTCCAGCAGGTAGAACTGCACCTCGAGCGGGGTGTGGGTGAGCGCGAACGAGGCCACCGTGGTGCGCACCACGGTCGACTTGCCCGAGCGCGGACCGCCCACGATCAGGCCGTGGCCGGCCGCCCCCGCGTAGTCGACCTCCAGGATGTCCGTCTTCTGCTCGCGCGGCTTGTCCACGATGCCGATCGGCGCCCGCAGCCGGCCCACCGGGTAGCCGGGCGCGGTCAGCCCGCGCTCCGCCACCACCTGCAGCGGCGGCAGCAGGTGGTCCATGCTCGGCGCCTCCTCCAGCGGCGGCAGCCACACCTGGTGCGCGGCCGGGCCCTGGCCGACCATCCGCTGGACGAACACGTCCAGCACGGTGTCCACCAGCGCGTCGTCCGTCTCCGGGACCGGCGGCGCCTCCTCCTGCACCGGGTCCGGCAGCTCCACGTAGGCCGCGGTGAACTCCACCGGCCGCGCGTCGACCCGCCGCCCGCCGGTCGACCGCTGCTGCCCCGGCGCCCGGTACGGCCCCGAGACGTAGGCGGCCTTGAACCGGTCCATCACGTCCTCGCCGAACTTGAGGTAGCCGACGCCCGGCACCGGCGGCAGGTGGTAGGCGTCCGGCACGCCGATCGCCGCCCGCGACTCCGCCGCCGAGAAGGTGCGCAGACCGATCCGGTAGGAGAGGTAGGTGTCCAGGCCGCGCAGCTTGCCCTCCTCCAGGCGCTGCGAGGCGAGCAGCAGGTGCACGCCCAGCGAGCGGCCGATCCGGCCGATCTGGATGAACATCTCGATGAAGTCCGGCTTGGCGGTGAGCAGCTCGGAGAACTCGTCGATGATCAGCACCAGCGAGGGCAGCGGGTCCAGCGCCGCGCCGGCCGCCCGGGCCCGCTCGTACTCGTGGATGTTGGCGTAGTTGCCCGCCGAGCGCAGCAGTTCCTGGCGGCGGTGCAGCTCGCCCTCGATCGCGTCGCGCATGCGGTCGACCAGGGTGAGCTCGCCCTCCAGGTTGGTGATCACCGCGGAGGTGTGCGGCATGTCGGCCATGCCGGAGAAGGTCGCGCCGCCCTTGAAGTCGGCGAGGACGAAGTTGAGGATCTCCGAGGAGTGGGTCATCGCCAGCGCCAGCACCAGGGTGCGCAGCAGCTCGGACTTGCCGGAGCCGGTCGCGCCCACGCACAGGCCGTGCGGGCCCATGCCCTCCAGCGCGGCCTCCTTGATGTCCAGGTAGACGTGCTCGCCGTTGGCCCCGACACCGATCGGCACCCGCATCCGCTCGTGCTGGGCGCGCTGGCGCCAGCTGCGGTTGGCGTCGAAGGAGCCCGGGTCGCCCGAGCTCATCATGTCGGTGAAGTCCAGGTTGGACAGCAGCGGCTCGTCGTCCCCGCCGGCCGAGACCCGGTACGGCGCCAGCTGCCGCGCCAGCGCCTCGGACTGCCACACCGAGAGCAGGTCCGGGGTGCCGGTGTACGTCGCGCCGGAGGCCGAACGCAACACCAGTTCCTCGGAGTTGACCGTCACCATCAGGTGCCCGCTGGGCTCGTCCACCTCACCCGGGACGACCTCGATGACGGTCACGCCCTGCACGCCCTCGGGGCTCGCCAGCAGCGAGTCGTGCGGCACCCCGGCGCCGTCCATGACGATCACCAGGTGCGGCTGGTCCGCCGCCGGCGACGCGTCCCGGATGAAGCGCTGGCGCCCGGCCAGCTCGTCCTGCAGCAGGTACTCCAGGTCACCCAGGTCGGTGGCGAACAGCCGGCGCGAGCCCGCGCCGTCGGCCTCCTTGCGGTGCTGGTTGTGCGGGAGCCACTTGGTCCACTCCCACTCCTCGGCCGCGCCGGGCGCCGCCGCGACGGCGACCATCAGGTCGTCCGGCGAGTGCAGGGTGGTCAGCTGGGCGATCATCGCGCGCACGTTGCCGTACACCGAGTCGGGGTCCCCGCAGACCGTGATGTGGTAGAAGGCCCGCAGCGACACCGCCAGCGGCAGGTCCTGCAGCGTGCCGTGCGCCTTCAGGAAGGAGTGCATCGCGGCCGCCGACATCGGCTCCAGCTCGTCCATCGGCGCGGTCTGCGGCGCGACCAGCGGGGTGGACAGCTGCACCGGCCCCAGGCCCACCCGGATCTGCGCGAAGTCGCCGTCCCCGGTGCGCCGCTCCCACAGCCGCCGGCCGTCCTCGACGATCGACCACAGCTGGTCCGGCGCCGGGTTCAGGAAGAGCAGCGCGCCGCGCTGGCGCTCCGCGGTGCGGCGCACCTGGCGGCGGGTCTGCTGCAGGTACTTGAGGTAGTCGCGCCGCTCGTCCGCCATCGCGGTCGAGCCGCCCTTCCGGGCCCGCACGATCTGGGCCAGCGCCATGCCGACCGTCGAGACGATCATCAGACCGCCCATGACCTTCATCGGGGCGGCCGCGCCGGGCGCGAAGAAGAACACCGCCGACCCGCCCATGCCGAGCATCGGCAGGATGCTCATCAGCCAGTCCTCGCCGCCCTGCCGGGGCAGTTCGGGCGGGCTCACCAGCTCCACCGGCTCGTCCGGCACGGTGGGCGGATAGGCCCTTGCCGGTCGCTTGACCGTGATCACACCCATGTGTCATCCACCCCGTGGCGTCGATCGATCACTTCGGCATCAGCCCTCACGCGACTGCGCACGGTCGTACGGGAATCCGGCGGCCGAGGACGCCCCACACGGCGCAGCCCCCGTGACCTTCGCGCAGGCGCCGATCCTAACGGTCGCCCCCGCGCCGCCCGCCAGGCCCCGGTCACGAACCGAACGGGTAGGGTAACGCCGCGCCAACTCGCGGCCCGGTCGGGCCGGTTCCACAGCCACACCGAGCGCCGCCGTGCCTCGGCACCGTCAACAAGGGGGAGCGCCACGTGCGTCGAAGGAACGAGGCGGAAGGCACGGGCGAGCGAAGCGAGCTCGTCGTCGGATGCCGCGCATTGTGCGAAGCGCCTGCCGAGCGAAGCGAGGCGGGAGCGTGAGCAACACCGCTGCCGCGACCGGCTACTGCCGGGTGACGGTCGTCGCCCCGGACCGCCGGATCGACGTCGCCCTGCCCGAGGACGTCCCGCTCGCCGACGTCTACCCCGAGGTGCTGCGGCTGGCCAACCAGAACCAGCCCGACGGCACCCCCACCGGCTTCCACCTGGTCCGCCGCGACGGCACCGTCCTCGACAGCGGCCTGCCGCTGGCCGCCCAGCAGGTCCGCGACGGCGACCTGCTCGCGCTGCGCCCCTTCGCCGAGTCCCTGCCGCCGGCCGTCTACGACGACGTCGCCGACGCCATCGCCAGCGCCGTCGAGGCCGACCGCCGGTTCTGGACCGCCGAGCTGATGCGCGGCTTCGGCCTGATCGGTGCCGGGGTGCTGCTCACCCTGCTCGGCTTCGCGCTCTGGTTCTCCGACCTGCGCCACGACATGCACGGCCTGCCCGGCGTGCTGGCCGGCGTCACCGCGGTCGTGCTCACCGCGCTGGCCGGCGTCCGGGCCCGGGTCTACCAGGACGCCCACGCCGGCCTCGCCCTCGGCCTCGGCGCGCTGCCGCACGCCATGATCGGCGGCAGCGGCGTCATCGCCGTCGCCCACCCGTGGGACGGCCCCGGCCGGCTCCAGTTCCTGGCTGGCTGCGTCGCCGTCCTGGTGGTCGCCGTGCTGCTGACCGGCCTGCTGCCGGAGAAGGACGCGGTGTTCGTCGCCGCCGCCCTGGTCGCCACCGCCGGCGCGCTCGCCACCTTCGCCGCCGTCCTGATGCCGGCGACGCCGGCCGGGCACATCGCCGCCGTCACCGGGGTCGCGGCCGTCGCCGCCGTCGGCTTCCTGCCCAGCCTCTCGGCCCGCTTCGCCCGGCTGCCGGTCGGCTTCAGCGCCCCCGGCCAGACCCGCACCCGCAGCCGCGACTACGACGAGGAGGCCGAGCGCGCCGAGGCCGTCCAGTACGAGCGGATCGCCCACCAGGCCCGCCGCGGCCACGAGGTGCTGGTCGGCCTGGTCGGCGGCTGCGCCGCGGTCGTGGTCGGCGCCTGCGCCGTCCTCGGCTTCACCGACGAGACCTTCCCCGAGCTGCTCGCGCTCGCGCTGGGCCTGGCCACCATGCTGCGCGCCCGGCTGTTCCGCTACACCGCGCAGGTGCTCAGCCTCACCGTGGCTGGCCTGCTCGGCCTGTGCCTGCTGATCGTCGGGCTGTCCCTGCACACCCCGCAGTTCTTCCTGCGGGTGGCTGGCTCCACCACCCAGCTCGACCTGCGCACCGTCTGGCTGGCCGCCTCCATCGCCTTCGGCGCCGCGCTGCTGGTCGCGATCGCCCTGGTGGTGCCCCGGCTCGGCGTCTCCCCGTTCTGGGGGCGCATCCTGGACCTGGTCGACAGCCTCACGCTGATCTCGCTCGTCCCGCTGGCGCTCGCCGTCCTGGACGTGTACCGGCTGGTCCGCGGCGCCACCGGCTGACCCGTCCGGTCCCGCGGCGCAGCCCGTCGGGCCCGTCGTCCACCTGCCGCCCACCCCGCCGCCCACCCGCCGACCGGCGAGGTGGGCGGCACTGGTACGCTGGCCTTCGAGCGCAGCCGTGTGTCCGTCGCCCCTCCGTGGGCCGCAGAGTGCCGGCCGCGCTCGCGACACCGAGTTCTCGATGAGTCCTGTGTTGTCGACCAGGACCGCTCGGTACACCCGAAGGAGTTGCAGTGGCTCTCGCCTCTGACGTCAAGAAGCAGATCTTCGCCGAGTTCGGCCAGAAGGAGGGCGACACCGGTTCCCCCGAGGTCCAGGTGGCCATGCTCTCCCGCCGCATCTCGGACCTGACCGAGCACCTCAAGCAGCACAAGCACGACCACCACTCGCGTCGTGGCCTGCTGATCCTCGTCGGCCAGCGCCGCCGCCTGCTGCAGTACCTGGCCAAGAAGGACATCGAGCGTTTCCGTACGCTCGTCGACCGCCTGGGCATCCGCCGCGGTGCCGCCGGTGGCGCCCGCTAAGACCGCCGCTCGGGGCGGCTCCCCACACCGGGGAGCCGCCCTTCGCGCGTATGCCGCGACCCCCGGGCCGCGGCGCCCGGACATAACAACTCGCGCGCACCTCCCCGGGTGCCCGAGGATTGCACCGTAGGGTTGTGGGCATGCCGGGTGATGGCGCACCAGCGCGCCACCCGGGCAGACAGACCCGAACCCCCCGCGGGACGAAGGCTTCAAACGGAAGCCGCCCGCATCCGAGAGAGCGTCCAGACGCGGACCGCCCGTCCCGGCCCGGCAGCCGTGAGGCGCCGGTCCTCGGTAGTGGCCGCCGGAACCCCCGCAGACCGAGCGGGGCACTCCGGAGGCTTCGATCGAAGACCGGCCCGACTGCCCGTCCTCCCCGGCAGGGAGGGCCCAGGGCCAACCCCAGGCAACGACGCGGGGACGCTCTCCCGGAGACGTACGAAAGAGGAGATCTTCCAGGTGGAAGAGAACGTGTTCTACGCCGAGGCCGTTATCGACAACGGTTCCTTCGGCACCCGTACCATCCGCTTCGAGACCGGCCGTCTGGCCCGTCAGGCCGGCGGCTCCGCCGTGGCCTACCTGGACGACGACACCATGGTGCTGTCGGCCACCAGCGCGTCCAAGCAGCCGAAGGAGCACTTCGACTTCTTCCCGCTGACCGTGGACGTCGAGGAGCGGATGTACGCCGCGGGCCGCATCCCCGGCTCGTTCT
Organism: Kitasatospora xanthocidica; assembly: GCF_014656195.1. GTDB lineage: Bacteria > Actinomycetota > Actinomycetes > Streptomycetales > Streptomycetaceae > Kitasatospora > Kitasatospora xanthocidica. The sequence goes on from NZ_BNBY01000034.1 coordinate 63,715, forward strand.
TCCGTCGCGAGGGCCGGCCCTCCGAGGACGCGATCCTCACCTGCCGCCTGATCGACCGCCCGCTGCGCCCGTCCTTCGTCAAGGGCCTGCGCAACGAGGTCCAGGTCGTCGTCACCGTGATGGCGCTCAACCCCGACCACCTGTACGACGTGGTCGCGATCAACGCCGCCTCCGCCTCCACCCAGCTGGCGGGCCTGCCGTTCTCCGGCCCGATCGGTGGCGTGCGCGTCGCGCTGATCAACGGCCAGTGGGTGGCCTTCCCGACCCACACCGAGCTGGAGTCGGCCGTCTTCGACATGGTCGTCGCCGGTCGCGCCCTGCCGGACGGCGACGTCGCGATCATGATGGTCGAGGCCGAGGCCACCGACAAGACCATCAAGCTGGTCGAGGGCGGCGCCGACGCGCCGACCGAGGAGGTCGTGGCCTCCGGCCTCGAGGCCGCCAAGCCGTTCATCAAGGTCCTCTGCGCCGCGCAGGCCCAGCTGGCCGCCCAGGCCGCCAAGCCCACCGGTGAGTTCCCGGTCTTCCTGGACTACCAGGACGACGTCCTCGCCGCGCTGACCGCCGCCGTCAAGGACGAGCTCGCCCAGGCCCTCACCATCCCGGGCAAGCAGGAGCGCAACAACGAGCTGGACCGCGTCAAGGCGCTGGCCGCCGAGAAGCTGCTCCCCGAGTTCGAGGGCCGCGAGAAGGAGATCAGCGCCGCCTACAACGCGCTGACCAAGAAGACCGTCCGCGAGCGCGTCATCAAGGACAAGGTCCGCATCGACGGCCGCGGTGTCACCGACATCCGCACCCTGGCCGCCGAGGTCGAGGCCATCCCGCGGGTGCACGGCTCGGCCCTGTTCGAGCGCGGCGAGACCCAGATCCTGGGTGTCACCACGCTGAACATGCTGCGCATGGAGCAGCAGCTGGACACGCTCTCCCCGGAGACGCGTCGCCGCTACATGCACAACTACAACTTCCCGCCGTACTCGGTCGGCGAGACCGGCCGCGTGGGCTCGCCCAAGCGCCGCGAGATCGGCCACGGCGCGCTGGCCGAGCGGGCCATCCTGCCCGTGCTGCCCACGCGCGAGGAGTTCCCGTACGCCATCCGCCAGGTCTCCGAGGCGCTCGGCTCCAACGGCTCCACCTCGATGGGCTCGGTCTGCGCCTCGACCATGTCGCTGCTGAACGCCGGTGTGCCGCTGAAGGCCGCCGTCGCCGGTATCGCCATGGGCCTGATCTCCCAGGAGATCGACGGTGAGACCCACTACGTGACCCTCACCGACATCCTCGGCGCCGAGGACGCGTACGGCGACATGGACTTCAAGGTCGCCGGTACCCGCAACTTCATCACCGCCCTCCAGCTGGACACCAAGCTGACCGGCATCCCGGCGTCGGTGCTCGCCGCCGCGCTGAAGCAGGCCAAGGACGCCCGCCTGCACATCCTCGACGTGATGAACGAGGCCATCGACTCCCCGGACGAGATGTCCCCGAACGCGCCGCGCATCATCACCATCAAGATCCCGGTGGACAAGATCGGTGAGGTCATCGGCCCCAAGGGCAAGATGATCAACCAGATCCAGGAGGACACCGGCGCCGAGATCACGATCGAGGACGACGGCACCATCTACATCGGTGCCGCCGACGGCCCGGCCGCCGAGGCCGCCCGCACCACGATCAACCAGATCGCCAACCCGACCATGCCGGAGGTCGGCGAGCGCTACCTGGGCACCGTGGTCAAGACCACGACGTTCGGCGCGTTCGTGTCGCTGATGCCGGGCAAGGACGGCCTGCTGCACATCTCGCAGATCCGCAAGCTGGCCGGCGGCAAGCGCGTCGAGAACGTCGAGGACGTCCTCGGCGTCGGCGCCAAGGTCCAGGTCGAGATCGCCGAGATCGACCCGCGCGGCAAGCTCTCCCTGATCCCGGTCATCGAGGGCGAAGAGGACGGCGAGGCCGCTTCCGAGTGAAGCGCCGCTAGCTGACCCCCGCGGCCCGTACGCCTCACGGCGTGCGGGCCGCACCCCGTTGTCCACGCTTTCGTCCGCACGTGTGCTCACCCCGCGTGCGAATCCTCTGGAGGTACCCCCCGTGGCGCAGGCCCCGGCGGTAAAGCAGCGTCCCGGCACCACCCGGACCCTGCTCAAGGGCGTCGACGGCGCCGGCACGGTGCGCCGCACCGTCCTCCCCGGCGGCCTGCGGGTCGTCACCGAGACCCTGCCGACGGTGCGCTCCGCGACCTTCGGCATCTGGGTCGGCGTCGGCTCGCGGGACGAGACCCCGCAGCTCAACGGCGCCACCCACTACCTGGAGCACCTGCTCTTCAAGGGCACCGAGCGGCGCAGCGCGCTGGACATCTCGGCGGCCCTGGACGCGGTCGGCGGCGAGATGAACGCCTTCACCGCGAAGGAGAACACCTGCTACTACGCCCGGGTCCTGGACACCGACCTGCCGCTGGCCATCGACGTGGTCTGCGACATGCTCACCGGCTCGCTGATCCGCCCCGAGGACGTCGACGCCGAGCGCGGCGTCATCCTCGAGGAGATGGCGATGGCCGAGGACGACCCGGGCGACGTGGTGCACGACCTGTTCGCCAAGGTGATCTACGGCAGCGGCCCGCTCGGCCGTCCGATCCTCGGCACCCAGGAGACCATCAAGGCGCTCACCCGGGACCAGATCGCCGGCTTCTACCACCGCCGCTACCGGCCCGAGAACCTGGTCGTCTCGGCGGCCGGCAACCTCGACCACCGCAAGGTCGTCAAGCAGGTCGAGCGGGCCTTCGCGGCCGTCCTGGCCCGCTCGGAGGCGGCCCCCGCCGAGGCCCGCCGCGGCGTGAAGGCGCTGCGCACGGCCGGCAAGGTCGAGGTGCTCAACCGGTCCACCGAGCAGGCCCACCTGGTGCTGGGCGTGCCCGGCGTGCCGCGGCACGACGAGCGCCGCTGGGCGATGGGCGTGCTCAACGCGGCCCTGGGCGGCGGGATGAGCTCCCGGCTGTTCCAGGAGGTCCGGGAGAAGCGCGGCCTGGCGTACTCGGTCTACTCGTACTCCTCGTCCTACGCGGACAGCGGCCTGTTCGGCATCTACGCCGGCTGCCAGCCCAAGCGGGTCGAGGAGGTGCTGCGGATCTGCCGCGAGGAGCTGGCCAAGGTGGTCGCCGACGGCATCACCGAGGAGGAGCTGCGCCGCGCGATCGGACAGATCTCCGGCTCCACCGTGCTCGGCATGGAGGACACCGGCTCGCTGATGAACCGGATCGGCAAGGCCGAGCTCAGCTACGGCCACCACCTGTCGGTGGACGACATGCTGGACCGGATCGCGGCGGTGACCCTGGAGGACGTCCACGCGGTGGCCCGTGATGTGCTGGGCGCGTACCGGCCGTCGCTGGCGCTGATCGGCCCGATCAACGACAAGCGGGCCGCCAAGCTCGCCGACCTGCTGGTGTGAGAGGACTTTCGCAATGACGCTGCGTGTCGCCGTGATCGGGGCCGGGGGCCGGATCGGCTCGGAGGCGGTCAAGGCCGTCGAGGCCGCACCGGACATGGAGCTGGTGGCCGCCCTGGGCCGCGGCTCCAGGCTGGAGGAGCTGACGGAGGCCGGGGCGCAGGTCGCCGTCGAGCTGACCCACCCGGACTCGGTGATGGGCAACCTCGACCACTGCCTCCACCACGGCATCCACGTGGTCACCGGCACCACCGGCTGGACGGACGAGCGGCTGGCCACCGTCCGCGGCTGGCTGGAGCAGGCCCCGGAGCTCGGCCTGCTGATCGCCCCGAACTTCTCGATCGGCGCGATCCTCGGCATGAAGTTCTCGCAGGTCGCGGCGAAGTACTTCGAGTCGGTCGAGGTCGTCGAGCTGCACCACGACCGCAAGGCGGACGCCCCCAGTGGCACCGCCACCCGGACCGCGCAGCTGATCGCCGCGGCCCGGGCCGAGGCCGGCCGCCCGGCGCAGCAGGACCCGACCACCCACAGCCTGCCCGGCGCCCGCGGCGCCGACGTGGACGGGGTGCCGGTGCACGCCGTACGGCTGCGCGGGCTGCTCGCCCACCAGCAGGTGATGTTCGGCGACACCGGCGAGACGCTCACCATCCGGCACGACTCGCTGCACCACAGCAGCTTCATGCCGGGCATCCTGCTGGGCGTGCGCAAGGTCGTCGAGACGCCGGGGCTGACCTTCGGCCTCGAACACTTCCTGGACCTGTGAGCCCTGAATGACCTCCCGTACCGGTTTCTTCGTCCTGTCCGGCGTGCTGCTGCTGGTCGCCCTGCTCTGCGTGGGGGAGGGCGTCCAGCTGATCGCGACCGGCAAGCCGCTCGGCATCGGCATCGGCGTGTGCGCCTTCGTCATCCCGGTGATCGGCGTCTGGTTCCTGCGCCAGACCGTCCGCTTCGGCCGGGACAGCGAGCGGCTCGCCCGTGAGCTGGAGGCCGAGGGCGGCCTGCCGGTGGACGAGCTGAAGCGCACCACCGGCGGGCGGATCGACCGGGCCTCGGCCGACGAGGTCTTCGCCCGCCGCCGGGCCGAGGCCGAGGAGGCGCCGGGCGACTGGCGGGTCTTCTTCCGCCTCGCCGTGGCCTACGCCGACGCCGGCGACACCCCGCGCGCCCGCAAGACCATGCAGCACGCCATCAAGCTGCACAGCACCGAACCCGCAAGGAGCAACGCGTGAGCGACGAACCGACGGCCCCCAGTTTCCGCAGCGACGTGACGGTGGAGCTGGTCCGCAGCGCCGCCTCCGACTCGGACGTCATCTGGGCGGCCCGCGTCTCGACCGCGGGGGAGCAGTCCCTGGAGGCGCTCTCGCAGGACCCGGAGAAGTCCAAGGGCCTGATCAACTTCCTGATGCGGGACCGGCACGGCACGCCGTTCGAGCACAACTCGATGACCTTCTTCATCAGCGCGCCGATCTTCGTGTTCCGGGAGTTCCACCGGCACCGCAGCGGCTGGTCGTACAACGAGGAGTCCGGCCGCTACCGCCAGCTGGACCCGGTCTTCTACGTGCCGGCCGAGGACCGCAAGCTGGTCCAGGAGGGCCGTCCGGGCAAGTACGAGTTCACCGAGGGCACGCCCGAGCAGCACGCGACCACCACCGCGGCGATGGAGGCCTCGTACCGCGAGTCCTACGCCCGCTACCAGGAGATGCTGGCGGCCGGCGTGGCCCGCGAGGTGGCCCGCGCGGTGCTGCCGGTCGGCTTGTTCTCGTCGATGTACGCGACCTGCAACTCGCGCTCGCTGATGCACTTCCTCTCGCTGCGGACCAAGCGGGAGAACTCGGCGGTGCCGTCCTTCCCGCAGCGCGAGATCGAGATGGTCGCCGAGCAGATGGAGGAGCAGTGGGCCCGGCTCATGCCGCTCACCCATGCGGCCTTCGAGAAGCACGGCCGGGTCGCCCCCTGACCTGGGACGACGGGCATATGGACCGAGTGTCTGGCATGTCTGGATTGCGGCTTTTCTAGCCGCTCCCTACATTCGTGAACACGGATCCCGGTGCTGCCTGAACCCCCGAGCGGGCAGCACCGGGATCCCATCCCAGCGCCTGTTTCCACCGCTCGGCGCCGCTGCCCCCGTCCGAACCCTGGACCGGTGTGGATACCGCCCCACCGCCTACGAGTAGTTTTGGACACATGGCTCCGACCTCCACCCCCCAGACGCCCTTCGGCCGGGTCCTGACCGCGATGGTCACCCCGTTCACCGCCGACGGCGGAATCGACCTCGACGGCGCCCAGCGCCTCGCCACGCACCTCGTCGACTCCGGCAACGACGGTCTCGTCGTCAACGGCACCACCGGTGAGTCCCCGACCACCAGCGACGAAGAGAAGTCCCAGCTGGTCCGCGCCGTGGTGGAGGCGGTCGGGGATCGCGCCCACGTGGTGGCCGGCGTCGGCACCAACGACACCCACCACAGCATCGGGCTCGCCCGGCAGGCGCAGGCCGCCGGGGCGCACGGCCTGCTGGCCGTCACGCCGTACTACAGCAAGCCCCCGCAGGAGGGCCTGTACCGGCACACCGTCGCCCTCGCCGACGCGACCGAGCTGCCGGTCATGCTGTACGACATCCCGGGCCGCAGCGGGGTCGCGCTGAGCCACGAGACGCTGGTCCGCCTCGGCGAGCACCCGCGGATCGTCGCCAACAAGGACGCCAAGGGCGACCTCGGCGCCGCGGCCTGGGCGATCGCCCGCTCCGACCTGGCCTGGTACTCCGGCGACGACATCCTGAACCTGCCGCTGCTGTCCGTCGGAGCCGTCGGCGTGGTCAGCGTCGTCGGGCACGTCGTGGCCGGCGAGCTGCGCGCGATGATCGACGCCTTCCTGGCCGGCGATGTGGTCAAGGCCACCAGCATCCACCAGCGCCTGCTGCCGGTGTTCAGCGGTATGTTCCGCACGCAGGGCGTCATCCTCACCAAGGCCGCGCTGGACCTCCAGGGCCTGCCGGCCGGACCGCTGCGGCTCCCGCTGGTCGGCGCGACGCCCGAGGAGATCGCCCGATTGAAGCAGGATCTCGCCGCCGGCGGGGTACACCTGTAGCAGACACGGACGTGCGCGCCCCGGCTCGCCGGACCCTCCCGGGTCCGCCGCTGGACCGGACCGAAGGCGCGGAAGCACAGACCCAGTAGGAAAACGACACTGAGTACGCACGCCATATGTCGCCGGGGGAGGACCCCGGGCATATGGCGTGCGTCGTGAGGAGAGTCTTTTGAGCCACCCGCACCCCGAACTCGGCGCGCCCCCGGCCCTGAAGGAGGGCGCCCTCCGCATCACTCCGCTCGGCGGCCTCGGCGAGATCGGCCGCAACATGACGGTCCTCGAATACGGGGACCGCATGCTGATCATCGACTGCGGCGTCCTCTTCCCCGAGGACGAGCAGCCCGGCGTGGACCTGATCCTCCCGGACTTCACCTACATCCGGGACCGCCTCGACAAGGTCGACGGCATCGTCCTCACCCACGGCCACGAGGACCACATCGGCGCCGTCCCGTTCCTCCTGCGGGAGAACCCGGACATCCCGCTGATCGGCTCCAAGCTGACCCTGGCCCTGATCGAGGCCAAGCTCGCCGAGCACCGGATCCGTCCGTACGTGCTGGAGGTCAAGGAGGGCGAGCGCGAGCGCATCGGCCCCTTCGACTGCGAGTTCATCGCGGTCAACCACTCCATCCCGGACGCCCTCGCCGTGGCCGTCCGCACCCCCGCCGGCATGGTCGTGGCCACCGGTGACTTCAAGATGGACCAGCTGCCGCTCGACGGCCGCCTGACCGACCTGCCGACCTTCGCCAAGCTGGCGGAGGAGGGCATGGACCTCCTGCTGGTGGACTCCACCAACGCCGAGGTCCCCGGCTTCATCCCGCACGAGCGGGACATCTCGGCGGCGCTGCGAAACGTTTTCGCGAACGCGGACAAGCGCATCATCGTCGCCTCCTTCGCCAGCCACGTGCACCGCATCCAGCAGGTCCTGGACGCCGCGCACGAGTACAAGCGCAAGGTCGCCTTCGTCGGCCGCTCGATGGTCCGCAACATGGGCATCGCCCGCGACCTCGGCTACCTGAAGGTCCCCGGCAACATGGTCGTGGACGTCAAGCAGCTGGACGACCTCCCGGACAAGGAGGTCGTGCTGATCTGTACCGGCTCGCAGGGCGAGCCGATGGCCGCGCTGTCCCGGATGGCCAACCGCGACCACCAGATCCGCATCGTCGAGGGCGACACCGTCGTCCTGGCGTCCTCCCTGATCCCCGGCAACGAGAACGCCGTCTACCGGGTGATCAACGGCCTGACCCGCTGGGGCGCCAAGGTCGTGCACAAGGGCAACGCCAAGGTGCACGTCTCCGGTCACGCCTCCGCCGGCGAGCTGCTCTACTTCTTCAACATCTGCAAGCCGCGCAACCTGATGCCGGTCCACGGCGAGTGGCGTCACCTGCGCGCGGCCGCGGAGCTGGGCATCGCCACCGGCGTGCCGCGCAACCGGGTGGTCATCGCCGAGGACGGCGTCTGCGTCGACCTGGAGAAGGGCGTCGCCCGGATCGTCGGCAAGGTCCAGGCCGGGTACGTCTACGTGGACGGCTCCTCGGTCGGCGACATCACCGAGGCTTCGCTCAAGGACCGCAGGATCCTCGGCGAGGAGGGCTTCATCTCGGTCTTCGTCGCGGTCGACTCGGCCAACGGCAAGATCGTCGGCGGCCCGACCATCCAGGCCCGCGGCTCCGGCATCGACGACAACGCCTTCGCGCCCGTGGTCGCCAAGCTCCAGGAAGCCCTGGACCGCTCGGCGAGCGACGGCGTGATCGAGCCGCGCCAGGTGCAGCAGCTGGTCCGCCGGACCATCGGCAAGTGGGTCGCGGACAACTACCGCCGCCGGCCGATGATCCTGCCGGTCGTGGTCGAGGTCTGACGCTCGCCGTCGATCGTTCGTCCCCGGCTGAGGCAGGCCTGAGGCTGGTTTGACGTGGGGCGGCCCGGTGCGTAATGTTCTCCGGGTTGCCCCACGGGACGGCCCCTCGGAACGGGCTCGAATCTGAATTCGAGAACTACCGGGGAAAACGGCCCGAGAAACTCTGGTAGAGTTCGGGAGCGCCGAAAGGCAAAAGCCGATTCGATGAATGAAACTCCGGAAAACGGAGCGGAAAACATCTGATAAGCTGGAAACACGAAAGAACGAAGCCCGGAGGGCCTGCTGGAAGGCAGTCCGAAGGAAGCGTCCGTTCCTTGAGAACTCAACAGCGTGCCAAAAGTCAACGCCAGATATGTTGACATCCCCGGCCTCGATCACTTGATCGGGGTTGGAGATTCCTTTTGAAGTAAAACACTAGCGAGGACGCAGTGCGCGGGATCACCCTATTCCGGTGGTTGCCGTGCCGCTCAACGCGGGTGTCGACCGGATTACCGGTAAACATTCACGGAGAGTTTGATCCTGGCTCAGGACGAACGCTGGCGGC
>NZ_BNBY01000035.1 GCF_014656195.1 Kitasatospora xanthocidica
TGCAGGGGGGACCCTGTGGGAGAGTAGGACGCCGCCGAACAATCATTGCTGAAAAGCCCCTGGTCCACTCGGATCAGGGGCTTTTCGCATTTCCGGTGACGTATCGTCAGGGCATGGACGATCAGACAGCGGTCATTGCGAACAACGTGCTCCGCCCCGAGGAGCGCGACGGCGCCCTGCGTGTCCTGGCGGAGGCCCAGGCGGTGGACGGCCGGGTCGCCGTGTCCGAGCAGGGCCGGCTCCGGCTGCGGTCCGCCGAGACTCCCCGTCCGGGCGTGACCCACCTCGTCGAGACCGAGACTCCGACCCAGCAAGAGACCGAGCCGGCACCCGAGCCCGCGGCCGTCGTCGGCTACGGCCAGCTCGAGGTCCCGCAGGGCGAGGCCGTCGACCCGAGCGCCAACCCGGCCGCCGAGCTGCTGGTCGACCCGGCCGCCCGCGGCCGCGGCCTGGCCCGCCCGCTGGTGGACGCCGTCCTGGCGGAGGCGCACCGCGCCGGGCACGACGCCGTGGACTTCTGGGTGCACGGCGGGCACCCGGCGGCCCGGCACCTGGCGGAGGCGTACGGTGCGGAGCTGGTCCGCGAGCTGCGGCAGATGCGCCGCACCGGTCGGCAGACCGAGGAGGTGTCCGTCCCCGAGGGCGTCGAGCTCCGTACCTTCCGCCCGGGGGAGGACGACGCCGAGTGGCTGCGGCTGAACGCGCTGGCCTTCGCCCACCACCCGGAGCAGGGCGCCTGGACGGAGCAGGACCTGGCGGAGCGGATCGCCGAGCCGTGGTTCGATCCGGCCGGCTTCTTCCTCGCCACCCGCGGCGGCCGGGTGGTCGGTTTCCACTGGACGAAGGTGCACCCGGCCACCGCGACCGAGCCGGAGCTCGGCGAGGTGTACGTGGTCGGGGTGGACCCGGCGGAGCAGGGCAGTGGCCTCGGGCGCGCGCTGACTGCGGCGGGTCTGCGTCACCTGACCGGCTCGGGCCCGGGCGAGCGCGGACTGGGTACGGTCCTGCTCTACGTCGACGCCGACAACCCGGCCGCCGTGCGGGTGTACGAGCGACTGGGGTTCACCGTTCACGAGGTGGACCTCATGTACCGGGCCCGGTACCAGGGGGACCGGTCGGTCTGACCGCCCCGCACCGCGCTCCGCCGCTCCTTCCGAGGGGGCGGGGTCGGCCCGGAGCTGTCGCGGGCGGGTGCGGGGCCGCCGACGGCCCTTGCCCCGACCGCGTCAGCTTTCCTCCTGGCCATGCGGTGTTTACCGTGGATTCAATTGCTGCCGCGAAGATCACAGGATGAAGTCCGTAGTGTCTCGCTCGTGCAGAGTCGACCGCCACGCACCGGCCGGTCCTGTACGGACCGCGCCCGGAGGTTGGGCGCTGCTCCCGGGATCGTCCCGGGGCGAGGGCGACGGCCCGCAGAGCCATTCGCGCCCGGACGCCGTCCTTCTGCTGGAGGAGCTGGAGCCCATGAGCATCCCCCGCCCCGTCTCTGCCCCGCTGTCGCCGACGGCCCGGATGTCCAGTGCGCTGGGTGTCCCGCCGGAGCTGCCGGCGGCGGACGAGCAGGAGCTCGAAGCGTTGCCGCAGGGCCGCTTCCTGGACCGTGAACGCAGTTGGCTGGCGTTCAACGAGCGGGTCCTGGAGCTTGCCGAGGATCCGGGGATACCGCTGTTGGAGCGGGCCAAGTTCCTGGCGATCTTCGCCAGCAACCTGGACGAGTTCTTCATGGTCCGGGTGGCCGGCCTCAAGCGCCGGATCGCCACGGGCGTCGCCCAGCGCAGCGCGTCCGGTCTGCAGCCCCGCGAGGTGCTGGACCTGATCTGGACCCGCTCGCGGGAGCTGATGGCCCGGCACGCCGCGGCCTTCCAGCAGGAGGTGCTGCCGGACCTCGCCGCCGAGGGCATCGAGGTGGTCCGCTGGCCGGAGCTGGCCGAGAAGGAGCAGGCCCGGCTGCACACGCTGTTCCGGCAGAAGATCTTCCCGGTGCTGACCCCGCTGGCGGTCGACCCGGCGCACCCCTTCCCGTACATATCGGGGCTCTCGCTCAACCTGGCCGTGGTGGTGCGCAACCCGGTCTCCGGTCACAAGCACTTCGCCCGGGTGAAGGTGCCGCAGTCGCTGGCCCGGTTCCTGGAGGCCTCGCCCCAGCGGTACGTCCCGCTGGAGGACGTGATGGGCGCGCACCTGGAGGAGCTCTTCCCGGGGATGGAGGTGCTGGCCCACCACGCCTTCCGCGTCACTCGCAACGAGGACCTGGAGGTGGAGGAGGACGACACCGAGAACATCCTCAAGGCCCTGGAGAAGGAGCTGATGCGGCGGCGCTTCGGCCCGCCGGTCCGGCTGGAGGTCGAGGAGTCGATCGACCCCTACATCCTGGACCTGCTGGTGCGGGAGCTGAACATCACCGAGGCGGAGGTCTTCCCGCTGCCCGGGCCGCTGGACCTGACCGGGCTGTTCGGGATCGCCGAGCTGGACCGTCCGGAGCTGAAGTACCCGAAGTACGTGGCGGGCACGGCCCGCGGGCTGACCGACGTCGAGTCGGCGTCCCAGCCGGACATCTTCGCCGCGATGCGCGAGCGCGACGTCCTGCTGCACCACCCGTACGACACCTTCTCCACCTCGGTGCAGGCCTTCCTGGAGCAGGCCGCCGCCGACCCGGACGTGCTGGCGATCAAGCAGACCCTGTACCGGACCTCCGGCGACTCGCCGATCGTGGACGCGCTGATCGACGCGGCCGAGTCCGGCAAGCAGGTGCTGGTCCTGGTCGAGATCAAGGCGCGCTTCGACGAGCAGGCCAACATCAAGTGGGCCCGCAAGCTGGAGGAGTCCGGCTGTCACGTGGTCTACGGCCTGGTCGGGCTGAAGACGCACTGCAAGCTGTCGCTGGTGGTCCGCCAGGAGGGCGACACCCTGCGCCGCTACTCGCACGTGGGCACCGGCAACTACCACCCGAAGACCGCCCGGCTGTACGAGGACATCGGTCTGCTGACCTCCGACCCGCAGGTCGGCGCCGACCTGTCGGACCTCTTCAACCGGCTCTCCGGCTACTCGCGCCGCGAGTCCTACCGCCGGCTGCTGACCGCCCCGCGCGGCCTGCGGGACGGGCTGGTGTCGCGGATCAACAACGAGGTCGCCCACCACCGGGCGGGCCGTCCGGCCTTCGTGAAGCTCAAGCTCAACTCGATCGTCGACGAGGCCGTGATCGACGCGCTGTACCGGGCCTCGCAGGCCGGGGTCCCGGTGGACGTCTGGGTGCGCGGCATCTGCGCGATCCGCCCGGGCGTGCCGGGGCTGAGCGAGAACATCCGGGTCCGCAGCATCCTGGGCCGCTTCCTGGAGCACTCCCGGATCTTCGTGTTCGGCAACAACGGCGATCCGGAGGTCTGGATCGGCAGCGCCGACATGATGCACCGCAACCTGGACCGCCGGATCGAGGCGCTGCTGCGGATCACCGATCCCGCGCACCGCGCCGAGCTGTCCGGACTGATCGACCTCGGGATGTCGGACGAAACCGAGTCCTGGCACCTGGGAACGGACGGCACCTGGACTCGGCACTCGCAGGACGCCGAGGGCCGGTCGCTGCGGCACGTCCAGGACCTCCTGATCGACTCGCGCCAGCGCCGCCGGGCCGCCACCTCGCGCTGACGCGTCCACTGATGCGAAGCCGTCGGAGCGGCGGGCCTTCGAAACCCTCGAAGGCAGCCACTCCGGCGGTCGGCCGCCAGCTCCGGGGAACCGCCCCGGGGGAACGGGGATTCACCACGCCATGACCGATGCGCCGATGACGGCCCAGGCGGCTTCCACCGCGACCGCCGGGGACATCCTTTCCCGCCACCTGACCGCCCAGGCCGGCGCCTTCCTGCGCGCCCTGCCGCTGGCGGTGGGCGAGGCCGGCGCAAGACCCGGGACGGCCGCGGCCGTCCCGACGGCGGGCACCGCGGACCTGCTGCGGGCCGTCCGGCGGGTCGGCGGGCTGCTGCACACCTTCGGCTCGCTGTTCGAGCAGGCCTGGGCGCAGGAGTCGCGCACCGAGCTGCGCTGGCTGCTCAACCTGCTGGCGCTCGAACCGGGGTACGTCCGCCGGTCGGCCCGGCTGCTGGGCGCGCTGGACTCGCTGAGCGGCAGCGACCCGGAGGGGACGGGCATGCTGGCGGGCCACGCGGGCGCGCCCAAGGCGCGGGCCCTGCTGGACCGGCAGCTGACCCTGGCCAGGACCCGGGCGCACTCCACCGTGCTCCAGGAGCTCCGGTCGGCCCGGCTGCACGCCCTGGCGGACCGGATGACGCTGCTGGTGGGCGAGGCGCCGCTGCTGGAGTCGGCGGGCGGTCGGGCGTCGACGGTGCTGCTGCCGCAGGCGGCGGCCGCGTTCGCCGCGCTGTCCGCGACCGCCCAGCAGCTGCCGCTGCACCGTGCCGCGACGCCGTACGGCGGGGACGGGATGCGCCGGCTGGGCGCGGTCCCGGCGGCCCGGGGCGCGGTGGACGCGGACGCGGCGCTGGCGGCCGACGACGCGCCGTGGGCCCGGCTGCGGATCCTGGTGAAGCGCGGCCGGTACGCGCTGGAGGTGTGCGGCCGCTCGTCCTCCGAGCTGGACGAGCTGGACGCGGTGCTGGCCCGGCAGCAGGAGGCGGCGGACGCGGCGGTCACCGCCGCCACCGCGGCGCGCACGCCGCGGATCACCCCGGCGACCGCGTACGTGCTGGGCGTGGTGCACGCCGACCAGCGGCTGGAGGTGGAGTCGGCGCGGTACCTCGTCGGCCGTCGGTGGCCCGAGCTGCCGCCCGGCCCGGACGGCTGGCTGGAGCTCCCGCCCGAGGGCTGGGGCCACGTCGCGGCACCGGGGACGGTCTGAGGTGGGCGGGCGTCCGGGGGCCGGGCGTCCGTCGGGGGGCACGACCGGGACGGAGCACGGCCAGGTGGTCCTGGCGGCCGGCGCGGTGCTCTGGCTGCCGGGCCGGCCGAAGAAGAGTGGCCGGCTGGGGCGGCCGCGGATCGCGGTGATCCACCGGCCCAAGTACGACGACTGGAGCCTGCCGAAGGGCAAGCTCGATCCCGGCGAGGGCATGGTCGAGGCGGCGCTGCGCGAGGTCTGGGAGGAGACCGGGTTCCGCTGCCTGCTCGGCCCGGAGCTGCCCGCGCAGCACTACCGGGTGCAGGGCCGGCCGAAGGAGGTCCGGTACTGGGCCGCGGTGCCGTCCAGCGGCGCCTTCCGGCCGAACCGGGAGGTGGACCGCTTGGAGTGGCTGCCGGCCGGGAAGGCACGCGCCCGGCTCACGTACGACCACGACCGGTTGCTGATCGACGCGCTGCTGGCGATCCTGGGGGCGAAGCCGGTCAGGACCGCCGCCGAGCCGGTGAAGGACAGGTGGGAGTGATCTCCCCGCGCTCTCGCCGTGACGCAACCGTTACTACCTGGCGTAGTTTCCTGTCATCCTTTCGAGGTTCACTCGCCGTTCACTTGTGACCGGCTGTCGTGTCACTTCTCCGGCTTAACTTCGGGATCACCGGAGGGCCGAACGGGCCCCGGACCACAGCAGAACCCGCACTGCGCCGTATGCCTACGGACCCGCGGAACGGGTGCTGCCTCAGAAAGGGACACCCCTGTGAAGCTCCAGCGGAACGGCCGCTCCAAGGCCCTCGCCATCGGTGCCGTGGCGCTCGTCAGCTCGCTGTCGCTCGCCGCGTGCGGCTCGGACAACAACAACGGCAACACGACCGCGTCCGGCTCCAGCGGTTCCGCCTCGGCCGCTCCCGCGATCAACTGTGGCAAGTCCGGTTCGCTGATCGCCGCCGGTTCGACCGCCCAGGGCACGGCGATCGACGTCTGGAAGACCAACTTCAGCGGCGCCTGCTCCGGCACCACCATCAACTACCAGGGTGTCGGCTCGGGCGCGGGCATCCAGCAGTTCAACCAGGGCAAGGTCCAGTTCGCCGGTTCCGACTCGGCCCTGAAGCCGGCCGAGGTCGACGCCTCCAAGGCGGTCTGCACCGGTGGCCAGGCCATCGACCTGCCGATGGCCGGCGGTCTGATCTCGCTGGTCTTCAACGTCGAGGGTGTCGACAGCCTGGTCCTGGACGCCCCGACCGCGGCCAAGATCTTCGACTCGCAGATCACCAAGTGGAACGACCCGGCCATCGCCGCCCTGAACCCGGGCGCCAAGCTGCCGGACGCGGACATCCAGTCCTTCCACCGCTCGGACGACTCCGGCACCACCGACAACCTGACCAAGTACTTCGCGGCCGCCGCCAACGGCGCCTGGACGTACCCGTCCAGCAAGACCTGGGCGGCCAAGGGCGGCCAGTCCGCCACCGGCAGCGCCGGTGTCGCGGCCCAGGTGAAGCAGGTCAAGAACTCGATCAGCTACGTCGAGCTGGCCTTCGCCCAGACCAACAACCTGAAGAGCGCCGCCATCAACACCGGCGCCTCCAAGCCGGTCGAGGCCACCGCCGCCAACGCCGCCACCACCTTCGCCAAGGCCGCGATCTCCGGCACCGGCAGCGACCTGGCGCTGAAGCTCGACTACGCGACCAAGGACGAGGGCGCCTACCCGCTGGTCCTGGTCACCTACGAGATCGTCTGCGACAAGGGCAACAAGGCGGAGACGCTGGACACCCTGAAGGCGTTCCTGGGCTACACCATCAGCGACGCGGGCCAGAAGGCCGCCGGCGACAAGGGCTACGTCCCGCTCCCGAAGGAGCTGACCGACAAGGTCAACGCCGTCATCCCGACCCTGGCCTGACCCGACAGGACGACCGGTGGGACGGCCCCGTGAGCGAGGGGGCCGGGGCCGTCCCACCGGAACGCACCACACCCAGCACCACGTCCGGGGCACCGCCGCCATGGTGCCGTCCCCCTTCCGGGGCGGCGCCACCAGACCGGAGTAGACCAATGACTTCATCCTCCCCTGCCGCCCCGCAAGGCAGGGAACGCCGAACGCGTGACAGCCGGGTCGGCGACAAGATCTTCATGAACCTCGCCCGGGGATCGGGCATCCTGCTGCTGGTCATCATGGCCGCCATCGCCGGCTTCCTGGCCTGGCGCTCCGGCCTGGCCCTCAGCAACAACCAGGGCAACTTCCTGACCACCTTCGAGTGGGCGCCGGACGCTCCGAAGCCGGTCTTCGGCATCCCGGTGCTGGTCGTCGGCACCATCGTGAGCGCCGTCATCGCGATGGCGATCGCCGTCCCGGTGGCCATCGGGATCGCGCTGTTCATCTCGCACTACGCGCCGCGCCGGATCGCCCAGCCGTTCGCCTACCTGGTCGACCTGCTCGCCGCCGTCCCCAGCATCGTCTACGGTCTGTGGGGCGCGCTCTTCCTGGTCCCGCACATGGACGGTCTGACCAGCTGGCTCAACGAGTACCTGGGCTGGACGTACATCTTCGACCAGACCAAGAGCGGCACCCCGCGCAACCTGTTCACCGTCGGCATCCTGCTGGCGATCATGGTCCTGCCGATCATCACCGCGGTCACCCGCGAGGTGTTCCGCCAGGTGCCGCGGATGCACGAGGAGGCGGCGCTCGCGCTCGGCGCGACCCGCTGGGAGATGATCCGCACCGCGGTGCTGCCCTTCGGCCGCCCCGGCATCATCTCGGCCTCGATGCTCGGCCTCGGCCGCGCGCTCGGCGAGACCATCGCGGTCGCGGTGGTGCTCTCCTCCAGCAACGTCCTGTCGCTGCACATCCTGGACGCGGGCGGCGGCACCTTCGCGCAGAACATCGCGCTGAAGTTCGCCGAGGCCGGCGACAGCGGCCGCAACGCGCTGATGGCCTCCGGCCTCGTCCTGTTCGTCATCACCCTGCTGGTGAACGGTGCCGCGCGACTGATCATCGCCCGCCGCAAGGAGTACTCGGGGGCCAACGCATGACCGTCACCGCCGTCGTCGAGGACTCGCGTCCGGTCGGTCGTTCGCTGACCGCCAACCGTCTTCCCAAGTGGGCCCCGGCCGCCGTCGCCGTCGGCTCGATCGCCCTCGGCTGCGGGATCGGCGCCGCCGCCGGCCTCGCCAGCCACCTGCAGTGGGGCCTGCTCTCGGCCGCGCTGTTCCTCCTGATCAGCTACGGCCTCTCGGCCCGGGTCGAGGGCCGCCGGCAGGCCAAGGACCGGTTCGCCACCTCGGTGGTCTGGGTCGCCTTCATCCTGGCCGTCGTCCCGCTGGTCGCCCTGACGGTCTACACCGTCCAGCAGGGCATGGACGTGGTCAACGGGAACTTCCTGAGCCACTCGATGAAGGGCGTGCTCCAGTCCGGCCCCGGCGGTGGCATCTACCACGCGCTGATCGGCACGCTGGAGCAGGTCGGCCTGGCCACCGCGATCGCCGCCCCGATCGGTCTGCTGACCGCCGTCTACCTGGTCGAGTACGGCCGCGGCAAGCTCGCCAAGGCGGTCACCTTCTTCGTCGACGTCATGACGGGCATCCCGTCGATCGTCGCCGGTCTGTTCATCCTCTCGGTCTGGAACCTCGCCCTGGGCTTCGGCTACTCCGGCTTCTCGGGCAGCCTCGCGCTGGCGATCCTGATGATGCCGGTCGTGGTCCGGTCCACCGAGGAGATGCTGAAGCTCGTCCCGAACGAGCTGCGCGAGGCCTCCTACGCGCTCGGCGTGCCGAAGTGGAAGACCATCCTGCGGATCGTCCTCCCCACCGCCATCGGCGGCATCACCACCGGTGTGATGCTCGCGGTCGCCCGCATCACGGGCGAGACCGCCCCGGTGATGATGCTGGTGTTCGGCGCCGACTACATCAACAACAACCCGTTCGACGGACCGCAGCAGTCGCTTCCGATGTACATCTGGACGCAGTACTCGCAGGTCAACAACGACTTCGGCTACGCCCGTGCCTGGGGCGCGGCGCTGGTGCTGATCGCCTTCGTGATGGGGCTCAACCTCGTCGCGCGGGGCATCGCCCGCTGGCGCTCGCCCAAGAGCGGGCACTGACCGACCGACTGACGTACGAGACAGACGAGAGAAGCAACGATCATGGCCAAGCGCATCGACGTCAGCGGACTGTCGGCCTTCTACGGCACCACCAAGGCCATCGAGGACATCTCGATGAGCATCGAGCCCCGCTCGGTGACCGCCTTCATCGGCCCCTCCGGCTGCGGCAAGTCCACCTTCCTGCGGACCCTGAACCGCATGCACGAGGTGATCCCCAACGCCCGGGTCGAGGGCAAGGTCCTCCTGGACGACGAGAACCTGTACGCCGCCAACGTCGACCCGGTCGCGGTGCGCCGCTCGATCGGGATGGTCTTCCAGCGGCCGAACCCGTTCCCGACCATGTCGATCTACGACAACGTGATCGCCGGCCTCCGGCTCGCGGGCGTCAAGAAGAAGTCCGTCCTGGACGACGTGGTGGAGCGCTCGCTGAAGGGCGCCAACCTCTGGAACGAGGTCCACACCCGGCTGAACAAGCCCGGTGCCGGCCTCTCCGGCGGCCAGCAGCAGCGTCTGTGCATCGCCCGCGCCATCGCGGTCGAGCCGGAGGTGCTGCTGATGGACGAGCCGTGCTCCGCGCTCGACCCGATCTCCACCCTCGCCATCGAGGATCTGATCGGCGAGCTGAAGTCGCAGTTCACCATCGTCATCGTGACCCACAACATGCAGCAGGCGGCCCGCGTCAGCGACCGCACCGCCTTCTTCAACCTGGCCGGGGTGGGTCAGCCGGGCAAGCTGATCGAGCTGGACGACACCCAGCGGATCTTCTCCAACCCGTCGGTCCAGGCGACCGAGGACTACATCTCCGGCCGCTTCGGCTAGACCGGCCCCGGTCCGGCCGGACCGGTCCCCGTCACCCGTCGCACCGCGGCGGGTGACGGCACGCGAGCTGTCCCGTGGTGCTGCATGGCGGTGCCGCCGCGGGACATGAAGAAGGGCCCGCCCCCGAGATGTGGGGGCGGGCCCTGTCAGTTACTCGCCCGGCTCGCCGCCGGGGCGCTCGGACCCGGTGCCGACGGTCGGCGCTCCGGCGCTCGTCCCTCGCTTGTCGCTTCTCCCTTTCGGCACCGGCGCGCCCTTCGGCTCGGGGCGGTGTTCGCCCGCTCGCAGTTGTCCGCCCGCTCGCCGCCGGGGCGGATCAGGCAGGTGCCGGGCCGGGGATCAGCCCCAGAACAGGTGGACGAACCAGTACACCAGCGCTGCGACGATGGCGGCCGCCGGCATCGTGATGAACCAGCCGAGCACGATGTTCTTGGCGACGCCCCAGCGCACCGCGCGGATCCGCTTGGTGGACCCCGCGCCCATGATCGCCGCGGTGATCACGTGGGTGGTGGAGATCGGCGCCTTGAAGACGAACGACGTGATGTACATGACCGCCGAGGCGGTGGCCTCGGCCGCGAAGCCCTGCGGCGGGTCCAGCTCGATGATCTTGCGGCCGAGCGTCCGCATGATCCGCCAGCCGCCCGCGTAGGTGCCCAGCGAGAGCATCGTCGCGCAGGAGATCTTGACCCAGACCGGGATGTCGCCGGTGGTCTGGTGGCCGGAGATGGTGAGCGCCATCACCACGATGCCCATGGTCTTCTGGGCGTCCTGCAGACCGTGCGCCAGGGCCATCGCGGCCGCCGAGGCGGTCTGGGCGACCCGGAAGTTGCGCTTGGCCCGGTGCGGGTTGGCCCGGCGGAAGATCCACAGGATCGCCAGCATCACCAGGAAGCCGCCGATCAGGCCGACCACCGGGGAGAGCACCATCGGGATGACGATCTTGTCGATCACCCCGCTCCAGATCACGTCGATCCCGCCGGCCAGCGCCGCGCCCACCATGCCGCCGAACAGCGCGTGCGAGGAGGAGGACGGCAGGCCGAAGTACCAGGTGACGAGGTTCCAGGCGATCGCTCCGACCAGGGCGGCGAACAGGATCGCCATCCCCTGGTTGCCGGTCGGGGTCTCGATGATCCCCTTCGAGACGGTGTGCGCCACGCCGCTGCCCAGGAAGGCGCCGGCCAGGTTCATCACCGCGGCCATCGCGAGCGCGGCCCTGGGGGTGAGCGCCCGGGTGGAGACCGAGGTGGCGATCGCGTTCGCCGAGTCGTGGAAGCCGTTGGTGTAGGTGAAGAAGAACGCAACGCCGATGACGGCGATGAGTGCAGCCGTGTCCACGGGGGTCAGGACTCCTTGACGGCGATGGTCTCCACCGTGTTGGCGACGTGCTCGAAAGCGTCCGCCGCCTCCTCAAGGACGTCCACGACCTGCTTGAGCTTGAGCACCTCGATGGCGTCGTACTGACCGGAGAACAGGTGGGCGAGCAGCTTGCGGTGGATCTGGTCGGCCTGGTTCTCCAGCCGGTTGACCTCGATCCAGTACTCGGTGAGGTTCGACATGCTCCGCAGGTTCGGCATCGCCTCGGCGGTCAGCTCGGCGGCCCGTGCCAGCACCTCGATCTGCTGCTCGATCCCCTTCGGCAGGGTCTGGATGTCATAGAGGACGACCAGGTCGACCGCCTCCTCCATGAAGTCCATGATGTCGTCCAGCGACGAGGCGAGGCTGTAGATGTCCTCGCGGTCGAAGGGCGTGATGAAGGACGAGTTCAGCTGGTGGAACACGGCATGGGTGGTGTCGTCCCCGGCGTGCTCGGCGGCGCGCATGCGCTCGACGATCTCCGCACGGGCCGAGACGTCTGATCCCAGCAGCTCCAGGAGGAGTTTCGATCCGACGACGAGGTTGTCCGCCGCGGCGGCGAACATCTCGTAGAAGCTCGTCTCCTTCGGGGTCAGGCTAAAACGCACGGAAATCTCCGATGTGCGGGGTAGGGACTGAACGATGCTAGGTGCAACCAAGCGCAATCACGCAAACGGGGGCCCGGGGAGGGAGCCGGAGCCTCCTCTTCCGTTCAGCTGCCGAACCGGTCGGCCCGGCCCGTACCGCCACGCGCGGACCGAGCCCCCAGTCTGACGGAACCTCGCCCGGATTGTCCCCGTCGTGCGTGCGGAGGCCCGGGGCGCCGCTCAGACGGCTCAATCGCCGCCGAGCCCGCCCACGCGGTGCGGCACATGCCGCCTCGGCCGTCGGAACACCACGCGGGGCGACGGTGTTGGACACTGGTGGCCGACGCAGCCACCAGGCACTCCAGACGAAGGCGGGGCCGATGACCACGACTCAAGCGCGCACCGAGGCGGATCACGCGCACGGGGCCGACCCCCAGGCCGCACCGGCGGCCGCCGGGCACCAGGGCGGGCACGGCCCGCACGGGTACAGCGCGCAGAAGGACGCCCACCTGAAGCGGCTGCGCCGGATCGAGGGCCAGATCCGCGGCCTCCAGCGCATGGTCGACGAGGACGTCTACTGCATCGACGTGCTCACCCAGGTCTCGGCCAGCACCAAGGCGCTGCAGTCCTTCGCGCTCTCCCTGCTGGAGGAGCACCTGCGGCACTGCGTCGCCGCGGCCGCCGAGGAGGGCGGCGCCGAGCTGGACGCCAAGGTGGCGGAGGCCACCGCCGCGATCAGCCGCCTGCTGCGCAGCTGAGCCCCCCGGCTCCGGGCGGCCTGGGCCGGGCCGCTCTCTCAGGACCGGTCGACGCCCTGGTCCCCGGCCTCCCGCTCGGCCGGCCCGGGATCGGCCGGTCCCGGACCTGTCGGCCCCGGATCGGCCCGGTCGAGCAGCACCTCGTCGATCCGTTCGGTCGGCAGCCGGTCGCCGGAGCTGGCCGTCGCGGCGATCATCAGCTCGCCGGCCAGATCGATCTCGTCGAGGGCCGCGTCGTCGTGGCCGCCGCTGCGGCCGCCCGTGGACGACACCACCTGCACCACCCCTTCAGTGCCTCGCCAGCCCGGGCGGCAGCCACCCGGCGTCCAGCCTAGGCACTCCGGGGCCCGTCCACATGGCACGGACGGGCCATCTCGGCGCCGCCGAAACGGGTGGCCGTCGCTCCCCGGACGGCCACCCGCCCCGGCGGGGCCCCGTCTCGCCCCGGCGCCGGAGCGCTGCCAAGGCGGCCTACTTGGGGCTCTCGGTGGGCTTCATCTGGTAGATGTCCGAGGCCGCCGGCTCGGCCGCCTCGACCGGCTTGCCGAAGTCCGCCAGCGAGGTCGTCGAGGTCACCTTCACCTGGTCCTTGGCCTCCTTCGAGCCGGCCACCCCGGCGAAGGTGAACACCTCGACCACCTTGTGCAGCCGGCCCTGGTCGTCCAGCCAGGCGTCGTACGGGACCTCCTTGACGGTGAAGGTCTGCCCGCCCATCCGCAGGCCATCCCCGCCCCGGCCGCCCGTCGCGTCCGCCGCCTTGGCCAGGTCCAGGGTGCCGCGGTAGTGGTGCAGCGCGACCCCGTCGACGGTCTCGGTGCCGACCGCCTCCGCCTTCTGCGCCCCGCGCAGCGCACCCGCCGCCGAGGCCGGATCGGTCGCGCCGCTGCTGACCAGGTTGCCGTCCGGCAGCTGACGCACGTCCAGCTTGACCCACTTGCCCTCGGGCACCTTGGCGCCGCTGTTCTGCAGGTAGACGGTGCCCGGCAGGACCACCTCGACGATCTTCCCGGTGGTCGCCGCGCCCGGCGGCACCTGGACCTCCAGGCGGCCGATCCGCTTCACGTAGTCGTAGCCGCCGGTGCCGCTGAAGGAGGCCTTCTTATCGGCCGACTCGGTGACCAGCTCGGTGGCGGTATGCGCCGAGCCCGTGCGGCCGGTGATGTCGGCGGCGTTGCGGACGGCCGTCAGCGGGTCCGCGGCGAGCTGGTCGGGGGCGTTCGACTGCCGGTCGGAGGAGCCGCTGCCGGAGCCGCCCGAGCAGCCGGCTGCCCCCGTCGCCAGCGCGGCGGCGAGCAGGGCGGCCCCGGCCGCCGAGCGCAGGTGCGGAACCGGACGGCGCGCCGGCCGTCCGGTGCGCTGCTGGTCGGTCATCTTCATCCTCGCGCCAACCCCCTCGGGCCCGACTGCCCCGCCGGCCACCACCGGGTGGGCAGAGCTCTTTCCGGGCAAACGAGTTGGACGGCGAAGGGTTACGGGTGTCCGCCGTCCGGAGGCCGTCGCGCTTCGGGCGTCCGGCGCGTTACGGTGAACCACGTGCACAGTGAGCTGCCGGCCGCGCCCGGCACCCGGATGCCAGAGCACCGTCTCGCGATCAGCGAGCGCGGTTCCTTCGCCTTCGCGACCTGCAGCTGCGGCTGGTACGCCCCGGCCCGCCGCTCCCGCGACCTGGCCCGCCGTGAGGGGAACGACCACCTCGTCGCGAGCGGTGTCGAACCGGACTGACCGTGCCTGCGCTTGTGCCTGTGCCTGTACGCGGTACCACCGCGCGGGGGCCGGGTCAGGCCGCGAGGTCGGACTCCGGAGGCTGCTCCTCGGCCCGCACCGCCGCGCGCCCGCGCCGGCGGCCCCGCGGGCCGGCCGTGCCACGGACCGCGCCGCCCTGCTCCCGCGCCCGGATCAGCGGGGCGACCGGCGTCCGGCTCAGCGCGTGGCAGAACGGGACCAGCACCGCCATCGCGATCGGCGCCAGCAGCAGCACCACGGCGACGGCCAGCGCGAAGCCGCCGATCACGTCGGTCGGGTAGTGGACGCCCATGAACATCCGGCAGAAGCCCTGCAGCAGGGCCAGCCCGCCGGCGATCCAGCCGAGCTTCCGGTTCACCAGGAAGAGCGCCACCGCGACGCCCATCGTCATGGTCGAGTGGTCGCTGACGAAGGAGTGCGTGCCGGCCTTGCCGTCCACCAGCACCAGCAGTCCGGGATGGTCCACGAAGGGGCGCGGGCGGTTCACGATCGCGGCGATCGGCAGGTTGGCCAGCTCGGCGACCGCGACCGACAGCGGCACCCAGAGCAGCCCGGCGACCGCGACCGGCGCGTCCGGGCGGCGTCTGGCCTGCAGCCAGGCCACCAGGCCGAGCATGCCCAGGCCGATCAGGATGCCGTACTCGCCGATCCACGAGACCAGGTGGTCCAGCCACTGCGGGGAGCGCTTGGCCAGGCCGTTGACGGCGTAGAGCAGGCCGAGGTCGGGGTTGGTCGTGTCGGCAAGCGGCGTCGACACGCCGCACCTCCTTCTGGTCCGCTGCACCTGATCGTCGTGGCCGGAGCCCGCCCGGTGCGGGAAACTGACGAGGGGCCACCGGAGGAAACGTCATTTCCGGGATACAGCGTTCCACGGAAACGCGCGGTTATCGAAACTTGACTCAGCGTCCACAGGGCGCACACAGGTCCCATGGGCCCCGGCCGTACCCCGGTCGTACCCCCGCTTATCGGGCCGCCGTCGCGGGAGTCGGCCCGGCCGGTGCGGGCGGTGCCGCCACGGCCGGTGCCGCCGCCGGCGGGGTCGTCGGGGTCGTCGAACCGGGCCGGCTCGGGGCGTTGACCGCGCCGTCGTTGTTCCGGCTCGGCAGCGCCTGGGCACCGTCCGAGGTGACCCGGGTCGCGCCGATGTACTCCTTGGTGTCGATCTTGTCGTAGCGGATCACCGCGCCGGTGTGCGGCGCGTTGATCATGTACCCGCCGCCGACGTAGATCCCGACGTGGTGGATGCTCCGCGGATCGCTCAGGTCCGTCGCCCAGAACACCAGGTCACCGGGCCGGAGCTGATCGCGCGAGGGGTGCGGGCCGGCGTACCACTGGTCGTTCGCCACCCGGGGCAGGGTGATCCCCACACTGGCGTACGCGGCCTGGGTCAGGCCCGAACAGTCGAACCGCCCGTTCTGCGAGGGCAGGCCCTCACCGCCCCACAGGTACGGGGTGCCGAGCTTGGTCTGCGCGAAGTAGATCGCCGCCGCCGACTGCGCGGACACCTCCAGCGGCGCCGTCGGCGCGGTGAAGCTCCGGGCCATCGCCTGGATGCTCCGCACGTAGCCCTGGGTCTCCTTGTACGGCGGGATGCCCCGGTTGCTCGTCACCGCGTACGGGCCGGCGTTGTAGGCGGCCAGCATGTTGGCCTGCGGGTCGCCCGGGACCTTCGAGACGTCCTTGGCGAGCGCGCAGTCGTAGACCGCCGCCGAGGCGATCGCGTCGTACGGGTCCCAGACGTCCTTCCGGCCGTCACCGTTCGCGTCCGTCCCGTACGTCGCCCAGGTACCCGGCATGAACTGCGCCATTCCCTGCGCACCCACCCCGGACCGGGCCTTGGGGTCGAATCCGCTTTCCTGGTACAGCTGCGCCGCGAGCATCGGCGGAGAGATCTCGGGGCACAGCGTGCCCCACTTCTGGACCGCCTCCTGGTAGGCCGCGGGGACCGTTCCGGGCGAGAGGGAGGAACGATTCGCCGACTGCTGCGGCGTCCCGCTCGCCGCATAAGTCCCCATCGTCACCAGCCCGATGAACCCGAACGCAACAACTCCCGCAGCGACGGCGGCCGTACCGGCCTTCCGGAGTACCATCAGCACCATCCCGACGATTCGTCAGTCGAAGTGTCCCGGAAGGCGTTGCTCACCGCAATCATCAGAGATACAAGGAGTGAGCGCTATCCTTCGTACGGTGGACATCCTCGCGTACGTGTCCGATGCCTCACGACCAATCCGCGAGAAGTAGCCAAGTCGACATCAGATCTGGCCAAGAATAGGCACCGACCCTTCGCGCGGGCGGGGTCCGGGCCCTTGAATTTGCCTGATCGGGCGGTGAGATGGAAATGAACCTGAGCAGCGTGCACACCTATGCGGTCGGCCACCTGGCCGAGGACCCTCCGAAGAAGCCGAATATCGACACCATCATCGGCGGGATCGCCCCGGACTGGGGCCCGTTCGCGAGCCTCGGGTCGGAGGCCCGGGTGATGGTCGAGGTCGTCATGGCCGTCGCCATCCTCGTCTGCCTCGGCATCGCCGTCTGGGGCGCCGCCAAACAGCGGATCGGTGCGACCGCGATGCGGGACAGCTTCGGAGCCGAACAGGGCAAGGGACTGATCGTCGCCGGGCTGACCGGCGTGTTCATCATCGGATCACTCGGCACTCTGTTCACCATTGTCTACGGCATGGCGATCTGACGATCGGACAGCAGCAGTCCGGTTCGTCCGAGGCCGGGTCCCCCGTCCGGACCCCCTCCAGCGGCCGGCCCGCCAGCAGTTCACCCCCGTACCCACCCTCCGTCCGCGCCCGCCCCCGGGTGGAGGGCCCCCGGAGCCGCCCCCGGCTCCCCGCACCAGGAGGGCCGCCGTGCCGTTGTCCGACGACCAGCCGCACACCCGTACGCGGCTACCGGTCGGCGAACAGCCCTCCCCGCAGCCGAGCCTCCGTCAGTCACGCCCGCTGCGGACCCTGCTGACCGTCCTCGTGGTGGTCACCCTGCTCGTCGTCGCCATCGCCATCGCCAACCGCGGCAAGCCCGCCACGGGCACCGGCACCGGCGGGTCCGCCGACCGCGCCGCCCCCAGCGCGGCCTCCGGCGCCGGCCCAGGGCCCAGCGGCGACCAGCCCGTCGGCACCGCCGTCAACGGCATCGCCGCCGGCTTCCCCCACA
Source organism: Kitasatospora xanthocidica (assembly GCF_014656195.1). GTDB lineage: Bacteria > Actinomycetota > Actinomycetes > Streptomycetales > Streptomycetaceae > Kitasatospora > Kitasatospora xanthocidica. Next base: position 17,354 of record NZ_BNBY01000035.1, read on the forward strand.
CCGACCAGGGCGCCCAGTCCGCCGCCGCCAACTACGCGGTGGCGATCGGCTCCGCGGACATGTTCCGCACCGACAGCCGCCACACCATCGTCGCCACCATCGCCGACCCCGGCGCGGCGGCCACCCTGCAGAGCCGGCTGGACCAGGGCTTCGGCGGCGACACCGTCACCCGCTACGGTCTCGACGCCCAGGGCCGCGCGCCGAAGGGCCTCACCTTCGTCAGCCGCACCGTGCCGGTCGGCACCAAGTCGACGGGCTACACCGAAACCGACGCCAAGGTCGAGGTGTGGTGCACCGGCCTCACCGGCCTCGCCGGTGAACGCTCCGTCCAGCCGGTGACCACGAACTGGTTCACCCTCACACTCTCGCTGCACTGGACGGGCGGCGACTGGAAGCTCGCAGACTTCACGCGGAAGTCCGGCCCAGCGCCGATGCCGGGTGACCAGCAGGCGGCCACAGCGGATGAGATGGTCGGAGCAGCAGAGCAGTTCGGAGGGTTCCGCTATGCGCGTTGACGGTGCGGTCGGGAGACGGCTTCCTCGATTCGGCCGGGTCGTCACGGCCTTCGCCCTCGTCCAGGCCACCGTCATCGGCATGGCGGCCCGGGCCTTCGCTGATCCGAGCCCGAGCCCTTCGGCCAGCAACAACTGCGACGTCCTGCCGTTGCCCGGCAGCGACGTCTACTGCGCGTCCAAGCCCGGGGGGTCGGTTCCCGGTGGCAGCACCGTCGGCAACGTGACCGATCCGCTCGGGTCGTTGGCGAAGAGTTGTGCGCAGGCGGCGGCGTGGGTGGTGCGGAACCTGTCGGGGGCGATCGACGGGACGACGCAGGTGGACTTCACCAATGCGTCGTTCCTGCAGCAGTACGCCGTGGTGTTCGCGGTGTCGACGGTGATCACGCTGGTGCTGTGGCTGCTGGCGGTGACGAAGCGGGCGGTGCGGGGGGCGCCGTTGACGTCGGCGTTCTCGGAGGCGATCGGCTTCCTGTGGCTGACGGTGGTGGCGTCGGCGTTCACGCCGTTGATCCTGTACACCGTGGTGAGCGTGACGGACGGGCTGACGAAGGCGATCGCGGTCGGGACGAAGACGGACACCGGGTCGTACCTGGGCGGCTTCGCGGACACCCTGGAGAAGGGGAACGTCGGCGGCGGTCCGCTGATCCTGGTGCTGGTGTCGCTGGTCGCGGTGCTGGCGGCGGCGGTGCTCTGGATCGAGCTGCTGATCCGGGCGGCGATGCTGTACGTGGGCGCGCTGCTGGGGACGGCGGTGTACGCGGGGCTGGTCGACAAGCAGCTGTGGAAGCACGTGCGCCGGTGGGCGGGGGTGATGCTGGCGGTGGACCTGGCGAAGCCGATCATCGTGGTCATCCTGGGCCTGGCGGGTGCGGTGGCGAGCGGGGCCGGGGCGAGCGACGACTTCGCCCGGGTGCTGTCGGGGCTGGCGATCCTGTTCCTGTCGATCTTCGCGAGCGCCGCGATCTACCGCTTCGTGCCGGGCTTCGGCGACGAGATCCTGAACATGCGCCAGGCCCGGGCGAACGCGGTGCAGGCGGGTTCGGCGATGATCAACGGCACGGCGAACCTGATGAAGCAGGGCATCAGCACCCACGGCGACCGCGGTGCGCCGGGCGGCGGCGGGGGTGGCGGTGGTGCGGGCGGCGGTTCGGTCGCGCCGGGCATCGCCGCGCACGCCGGCCGGACGCCGGCTCCGCCGCCGCAGGCCGGGCCGCCGCAGGCGACCCCGGTTCCGATCCGCGACAGCAATCCAGCGAAGGGAGGGTGACGGGTAAGTGAGCAGTGAACCGCTCGGCCAGTACGGTGCCCAGTACGCCCAGCCGTACGTGCACCATCGCCGCACCTACCTGATCGGCAAGGCCCGCCCGAACGCGCCGATCGGCCGGAACCGGGAGTCCGGCGAGATCGTGCTGATCATCTTCGGGGCGTTCCTCGGGATGCTCTGGGGTCTGCTGATGCCGATCCTGCCGCTGCGGATCGGCGGTCTGGTCGGTCTGCCGGCGCTCGCCATCGCCGCGGTGTACGTGCCGTACCGCAAGCGGACGTTCTACAAGTGGGTGGAGATCAACCGCACCTACCGCCGGACGGTCCGCAGCGGGCGGGCGGTGTGGCGTTCGGACGTGATGGACGCGGGCACCCGGCTGGACGGCCGGGAGGTGGAGGTCGGTCCGCCGCCCGGGGTGGGGCGGCTGCGCTGGCTGACCGCGCCGTTCGGGCCGGACGAGGTCGGGGTGCTGATGCACCTGGAGCGGCGGACGGTGACGGCCGCGATCGAGATCGAGGGCCCGGGTGTCGGGCTGCGCGACTCGGAGGACCAGGAGGCGCTGGTCGACCGGTTCGGGACGCTGCTGAAGCACGTCGCCAACGGGGACGGCTTCGTCACCCGGCTGCAGATCCTGGCCCGGACCCTGCCGGCCGACCCGGACGCGCACGCCAAGGACGTGGAGCGCCGCGGCGACCGCGACGCGCCGCGCTGGCTGCAGGACTCGTACGACCAGCTGCAGTCGATGGTGTCGACCTCCTCCGAGCAGCACCGGGCCTACCTGGTGGCCTGCATGCACTACACCCGCGACCTGGCCGCCGAGGCGCACGCGATGGGCCGCACGGCCACCGGCCGGCGGGCCAGGGACGACGAGGGGCTGGCGGCCGTGATGGCGCGCGAGCTGACCGACATCTGCGCCCGGCTGGCCGAGGCGGACATCCGGGTGCGCCAGCCGCTGGGCCAGGCCCGGCTCTCCTCGCTGCTGCACTCGATGTACGACCCGGACCACCCGATCGACCACATCCAGGCGATGTCCCGGCGCAACGCCTGGCCGGCCGAGCTGGACGCGACCCAGACGCAGTACTTGCAGGCGAAGACCCGGGAGTCGGCGACCCGGGAGCCGTGGTGCCACGCCACCGCGTGGATCAAGGAGTGGCCGCTCACCCCGGTGGGGGTCAACTTCCTGGCGCCGCTGCTGGTGCACACCCCGGACGTGATCCGGACGGTCGCGGTGACGATGGACCTGGAGCCCACCGACGTCGCGATCGAGCGGATGCTGACCGAGAAGACCAACGACGAGGCGGAGGCCAGCCGCGCCGCCAAGATGAACCGGACGGTCGACCCGCGCGACCTGGCCCACACCGGCCGGGTGGACCAGCGCGGTGACGACCTGGCCTCCGGCGCGGCCGGGGTGAACCTGGTCGGCTACATCACGGTCTCCGCGCGCAACCCCGACGCCCTGGCCCGCGACAAGCGGACCATCCGGGCCTCGGCCGGCAAGAGCTACCTCAAGCTGGAGTGGTGCGACCGCGAGCACCACCGCGCCTTCGTCAACACCCTTCCGTTCGCCACCGGCATCCGCCGCTGAGCGACGCGCGCGATCCGGGCGACCCGCCCGACCCGCCAGACCCGCGCGACCCGCCCGTACTCCCCGTCCACCGCTGACCCGTCAGGAGGCCACCCATGGCGCTCGGCAACCTCACCGACGCCTTCACCAGCCTGATGTTCGGGAAGGTGGAGACCACCCGCCTGCCGGTGCGCACGTCCACCGGCCAGGCGCAGGCCGTCTACCTGCCCACCGCCGCGCCGGGGCTGGGCGACTCGGGCGTGATCATCGGCCGCGAGGTCTACAGCGGCAAGGGGTACGTGTACGACCCCTTCCAGCTGTACGGGCAGCAGCTGCCCGCCCCGCACTGGCTGGTGCTCGGCGAGTCCGGCAACGGCAAGTCGGCGCTGGAGAAGACGTACGTGCTGCGGCAGCTGAGGTTCCGCGACCGCCAGGTCGTGGTGCTCGACGCGCAGGGCGAGGACGGCGTCGGCGAGTGGAACCTGATCGCCAACGCGCTGGGCATAAAGTCGATCCGGCTGGACCCGATGGCCGCCCGGGACGGCGGGGTGAAGCTCAACCCGCTGGACCCGGCGATCACCCAGACCGGTCAGCTGTCGCTGCTGCGCACCATCATCGAGGTGGCGATGGGGCGCGGCCTGGAGGAACGGGCCGGCTTCGCGCTGAAGGCCGCGCACGCCCACGTGGTGGCCTCGGTGACGGACCGCCAGCCGGTGCTGGACGACATCATCGACACCCTGCGCAACCCCGAGCTGTCCTCGGTGGAGTCGCTGGGCGTGGCGGTGGACGAGGTGCAGTCCTGGGGCCTGGACGTGGCGCTGGTGCTGGACCGGCTGGTCGACGGTGACCTGCGCGGCATGTTCGACGGGTCGACCACCGACGGCATCGACCTGGACGCGCCGCTGATCGTCTTCGACCTCTCGCACATCGACCGCAACTCGATCGCGATGCCGATCCTGATGGCGATCGTCGGGGTGTGGCTGGAGCACACCTGGATCAGGCCGGACCGGAAGAAGCGCATCTTCCTGGTCGAGGAGGCCTGGCACATCATCAACAGCCCTTTCGTGGCCCAGCTGTTCCAGCGGCTGCTGAAGTTCGGCCGCCGGCTCGGGCTGTCCTTCGTCGCGGTGGTCCACCACCTGTCGGACGTGGTGGACGGCGCGGCGGCCAAGGAGGCGTCGGCGATCCTGAAGATGGCCTCCACACGGACGATCTACATGCAGAAGGCGGAGGAGGCGCGGGCCACCGGCCGGGTGCTGGGCCTGCCGCGGTGGGCGGTGGAGATCATCCCCACACTTTCGCCGGGCATCGCGGTCTGGGACGTCAACGGCAACGTCCAGGTGGTCAAGCACATCATCACCGAGGCCGAGCGGCCGCTGGTCTACACCGACCGCGCGATGACCGAGGACGCGGTGGCGGAACGGGTACGCGCGGAACGGCAGTTGGCCTCGGAGCCGGGGGTCTGAGCCGCGCCGGTCCGGGGGTCGGGCCCCGTCGGGAACGAGGGCTCCGGGGGCGGTGCCGGGGCGGGCTCCGCAGTCTCCGCACCCCTCGGACGGCGATGGTTCGTCAGTAGGTAATCCTCTCGTTACGTTCGACGTCCTGACAGCTACGCGCGTTGACCCTAGGCTTCACACGCGCAACACCTGCCCGTACGCCGATGCTGTCCGCAGCCGGTGCTCCTCCGATGTGCAGAGGACCCCTCATGCTCCCCGTCAGATCCCGACGGACGGCGCTCGCCGTCGTCGCCGCCGCAGGTCTGCTCGGCACGGTGGTCGTGCCGACGGCCGCCCAGGCCGCCGACGCCAATGCCAAGCGTCACAAGACCGTCAACCTCCAGCTGCTGGCGATCAACGACTTCCACGGCAACCTGGAGCCCCCGGCCGGCTCGTCCGGCACGATCAAGGAGATCGACCCGGCCACCGGCAAGGAGGTCGCCACCCCGGCCGGCGGCATCGAGTACCTGGCCACCGAGCTGCGCAAGGCCCGGATCCCCGCCGACGACTCGATCACCGTCGCGGCCGGCGACATCATCGGCGCCTCCCCGCTCACCTCGGCGCTCTTCCACGACGAGCCGACCATCGAGGCGATGGACAAGCTCGGCCTGGACGTCACCTCCGTGGGCAACCACGAGTTCGACGAGGGCGCGCAGGAGCTGCTGCGCATGCAGGAGGGCGGCTGCCACCCGACCGACGGCTGCTACGAGCCCGGCCGCACCTTCAAGGGCGCCAACTTCAACTACCTGTCGGCGAACGTCACCGACGAGAAGACCGGCAAGCCGCTGCTCGCCCCGTACTGGATCACCAAGTCCCAGGGCGTGAAGGTCGGCTTCATCGGCGTCACCCTGGAGGGCACGCCGAACATCGTGACCGCCGAGGGCGTCAAGGGCCTCAAGTTCGCCAACGAGGTCACCACGATCAACAAGTACGCCGCCGAGCTCAAGGCCAAGGGCGTCAACTCGATCGTCGCGCTGATCCACGAGGGCGGCTACCCGGCCAGCAGCGTCTACAACTACGACTGCGGCGCGGCCGGCCAGGGCGTCTCCGGCCCGATCGTCGACATCGCGAAGAAGATAGACCCGGCGGTCGGCGCCATCGTCACCGGCCACACCCACAACGCGTACGCCTGCACCATCCCCGACCCCAACGGCGTCCCGCGCTCGGTGACCAGCGCCGCCTCCTTCGGCCGGCTCTTCACCGAGATCGACATGAAGCTGGACAAGACCACCGGCGAGATCGTGCGCCCCTCGGTCAAGGCCGAGAACCACGTCGTGCGCCGCACGGTCGACAAGGCCCCGGACATGACCGAGCTGGTGAACCACTACGCCAAGCTCGCCGCCCCGATCGCCGGCCGCCCGGTCGGCTACATCGGCGCCGACATCAACGGCCGCGGCAGCTCCGACCTGGAGAAGCCGCTCGGTGACGTGATCGCCGACGCGCAGCTGGCCGGGCTCGCTCCGGCCGACAAGGGCGGGGCGCAGGTCGCCTTCATGAACCCGGGCGGCATCCGCTCCGACCTCGTCTACAAGGCCTCGGGCAGCGAGGGCGACGGCGTGGTGACCTACGGCGAGTCGTTCACCGTCCAGCCGTTCACCAACATGATGCAGGTCAAGACGCTGACCGGCGCCCAGCTGGTCCAGCTGCTCCAGCAGCAGGTCAGCGGCTCCAACGCGGCCGCGCCGAAGGTCCTCCAGGTGTCCTCGAACCTGCACTACACCCTGGACATGCGCAAGACCGGCGCGGACCGCGTCCTCGTGGACTCGATCCGGCTGAACGGCGCCCCGGTCGACCCGGCCGCCAAGTACCGCGTCGCGGCCAACGAGTTCCTGGCCGGCGGCGGCGACGGCTTCCCGGCCTTCGCGGCCGGCACCGACAAGCTCGTCGGCGGCTCCGACCTGGACGTCTTCACGGCCTACCTGGGCGCCCACAGCTCGGCCGCCGCGCCGCTGCAGGTCCCGGCGCAGGACCGGATCAAGATCATCGGCCCGGGCAGCGACATCGACTGACCGTGAGCCGGCCCTGAGGGGCGGGTGGGGCGCTGTCGGGGCGCCCCACCCGCCCCTTCCGCTATTCGGGGGCGGGACCGCCGGGCAGCCGGACGGTGGCCAGCGCGCCCGGCCCGCCGTCCGCGGCCGGGCCCAGCGTGACCTCGCCGCCCGCCTCCCGGACGCTCTGCGCCACGATCGACAGCCCGAGGCCGGAACCCGGCAACTGCCGCGAGGACGGCGAACGCCAGAACCGGTCGAAGACGTACGGGAGTTCCTCGGCCGGGATGCCCGGGCCGTGGTCCCGGACCGTCAGCACGCCCTGCCGGAGCCGGACGTCGATCGTGCCACCGGGCGGGCTGTACTTGACCGCGTTGTCCAGCAGGTTGATCACCGCCCGCTCCAGCCCGGCCGCGTCGCCGTGCACGAACCACGGCTCGGCACTCGTCTCGAAGACCAGCCCGGGGCCGCGCAGCTTCGCCCGCTCGACCGCCCGCCCGGCGATCTCGTGCAGGGCGACGACGGAGAGGTTCGGACCCGGCTTCGGGGAGTCGGGGCGGGAGAGCTGGAGCAGGTCGCCGATCAGGACGGTGAGTTCCTGCATCTGGGCCTTCATGTTGCCCAGCAGCTTGGTCTTGGTGGCCGGGGGGAGCGGGCGCCCGGTGTCGTTGCTGCGGATCAGCAGGTCGACGTTGGTGCGCAGCGAGGTGAGGGGCGTACGCAGCTCGTGGCCCGCGTCGGCGATCAGCCGGGTCTGCCGCTCGCGGGAGTTGGCGAGGGCGGTGCTCATCGAGTTGAAGGAGGTCGAGAGACGGGCGATCTCGTCGTCCCCGTGGACGGGGATGGTGGTGCCGACCTCCTCGGTACGGGCGATGTGCTCGACGGCGTCGGTGAGTTGGTCGACGGGCTTGAGGGAGGAGTGGGCGACCAGCCGGCCGGCGACGGCGGCGAGCAGGATGCCGCCGAGGGACACCGAGCCGAGCAGGATGGCGAGGCCCTCGAGGGAGTCCTCGACGGACTGGGTGGGGGTGGCCACCATGACGACGACCGGCACCGTGTAGCGGGAGTCCGCGGTCAGCCGGACCAACGCGGGGTCCCCGTTGGTGAACCGGCCCTCCCGGATGATCGACTGGCCGAACTTGAGGCGGAACACGGCGGTGTCCCCGGGCTCGGTGACGATCGCCTTGGTCGCGCCGGGGGGCAGGCAGATCCCTTTGCCCTGCGCGAGGAACTGGGTGTCCCGGGGGGCGGCTCCGCTGATGTCCTGGAGCCCGCCGCCGTGTTGGTGCTCCAGCGCCTGCTCGGGGGTGCTGTAGCAGTCGAGGGCGGGCCCTCGTGGCGGCATGGGCAGCGGTGCGCTCACCAGGTCGGTCTTGACCTGGTTGTAGAGCTGCTTCTCCACGATGAACCAGCACGCCAGCGCCGACAGCGCGATGGCCACCGCCACCGCCGCGGCGCTCAGGAAGGTGAGGCGGCTGCGGAGGGAGCGGGAGCGGAACCAGTGGGCGAGACGCCGCCGGCGGCCCCGGGTGCGGGGCGGAGCCAGTGGGGGTGGGGGTACGGCGGTCACGCGCCGGTGCCGGCGGTCGGGCGGAGGGCGTAGCCGACGCCGCGCACGGTCTGGATCAGGCGGGGCATGCCGCCCTGCTCGGTCTTGCGGCGCAGGTACATCACGTACACGTCCAGGGAGTTGGAGGAGGGCTCGAAGTCGAAGCCCCAGACCGCCTTGAGGATCTGTTCGCGGGTGAGGACCTGGCGGGGGTGGGCGAGGAACATCTCCAGCAGCATGAACTCGGTGCGGGTGAGTTCGATCGGCTTGCCGGCCCGGGTGACCTCGCGGGTGGCGGTGTTCATCCGCAGGTCGGCGAAGGCGAGCACCTCGCTCTCGTCCTCGGCGGCGGCGCGGGCGGCGGCTTCGGTGGCGAGGGCGTTGCGGCGCAGCAGGGCGCGGACGCGGGCGAGCAGTTCGTCGAGTTCGAAGGGCTTGGCGAGGTAGTCGTCGGCGCCGACGTCGAGGCCGGTGACGCGGTCGCCGACGGCGTCGCGGGCGGTGAGCATCAGGACGGGGACGGTGTCGCCGCGCGAGCGCATCCGGCGGACGGCGGTGAGGCCGTCCATCCGGGGCATCATGATGTCCAGCAGGACGAGGTCGGGCCGGTCGCGTTCGACGGATTCCAGTGCTTCGTAGCCGTCGGTGGCGGTGGCGACCTCGTAGCCCTCGAAGGCGAGGCTGCTCTCCAGGGCGTCCCGGAGGGCGGGTTCGTCGTCGACCACGAGGAGCCGGGCGGCGGGGTGGCCGGGCTCGGCGGCGGTGCGGTCGTCGGCGGACGGGGTCATGGGCGGCTGCCCTTTCTCGTCGGGTGGAGGGCCTGCTGGAGGTCTGCGGGAGGTCTGCTGGACGTTTGCGGGAGTCTGCTGGGGCCTGCTGGGAGCAATTGTGCGTCGCGCGGGCGGCGCCGTGGACGTTCCGGGCTACAGGTTCTGGCCGGCTTCGAGCTTCGGGAGGACCTGCTTGATGGAGTCGATCGGGATGGCGAAGCCGAGGCCGACGCTGCCCGCGGTGCCGCCGCCGGCGGTGGAGCTGGTGCCGTTCGGGGCGTACATGGCCGAGTTGATGCCGATGACCTGGCCGCCGGCGTTGATCAGCGGGCCGCCGGAGTTGCCCGGGTTGAGGGCGGCGTCGGTCTGGAAGGCCTTGTACGTGGTGGTGGTGCCGCCGTTCGACTGGGGCTGGCCGTTGCGCAGCCCGGGCAGGCTGGGGATGCCGAAGCCGCCGTTGCCGCTGGTGCTGCCCTCGTCGAGCCGGACGGTGACGTCGCGGTTCTCGGCGCTGATGATGCCGGAGGTGACGGTGCCGGTGAGGCCGTCGGGGTTGCCGATGGCGACGACGGGGTCGCCGACGGCCACGGTGGAGGAGGTGCCGAGGACGGCGGGGGTGAGGTTCTTGGCGCCGGTCGCGGTGATGACGGCGACGTCGAGGGACTTGTCGGTGCCGGTGACGGTGGCCTGGGCGGTGGAGCCGTCCTTGAAGGTGACGGTGATCCGGCCGCCGTCGGCCGCGGTGTCGATCACGTGGTAGTTGGTGAGGATCCGGCCGTCCTTGTCCAGGACGACGCCGGTGCCGGTGGCGGTGCCGTTGCCGTTCTTGACGGTGATCTGGACGACGCTGGGGGAGACGGCGGCGGCGATGGCGGCCACGTCGGCGCTGCCGTCGCTGCGGGCGGAGACCGGGCTGGCGACGGTGGAGACCCGGGTGTCGCCGGCCTGCCGTTCGGCGGCGACCACGCCGCCGGTGACCCCGCCGAGGACGGCGGCGACCGCGGCCACGGCGGTCACCAGCGCGATCCGGCCGCGCAGCAGGCCGCGCCGGGCCCGGTTGCCGTGGCCGCCGTGGCCGTCGGGGGAGCCGGGGCCGAGGAGGGTGGGCGGCTCGGGCGGCATGGGCGGGGGAGGCGGCGGTCCGTCGAAGCCGCCGTCGGAGTGGTCCTCGCGGTACGCGTACCCGGCCGGGCCGGTGCTGCCCGGGGTGCCGCCGCCGAGCACGGTGCCCTCGATCACCCGGGGCTCGTACGGGCCGTGGTGGTCGTCGTACCGGTCGCCGGGGTACTGCTGCTGTTCGCTCATGCCGACCAAGCTCCGCCCGGCGGATGAGGAGCGGATGAGAACCGGCTCAGAACGGGGAGAGAAGCCCGTTGGGTTCTCATAAAGCCTGGTCAGACGGCCTGCGGAGCGGAGCGGGCGGTTCCGGGTGCGGTCCGGGGTGCGGCCGGGTCCGCTGAGCCGTTCCGGTCGAGGGCCCGGCTCCGGCCGCTACTGGGCGGAGGGGCGGCCGGGTGCGGCGCCGTCGCAGCCGCAGGAGCGGCGGATGACCAGGCGGGACGGGAACTTGCGGACCCGCTCGGTGTCCGAGCCGGGGACCATCAGGGAGTCGTCCAGCACGAGGTCCACGGCGGCCCGGGCCATCGCGTCGCGGTCGGAGGCGACGGTGGTCAGCGGCGGGTCGGCGAGCGCGGCCTCCGGGACGTCGTCGAAGCCGGCCACCGCGAGGTCCTCGGGGACGCGCAGCCCGACCTCGCGGGCGGCCCGCAGCACGCCGATGGCCTGGTCGTCGGTGGAGCAGAAGATGGCCCGCGGCCGGTCCGGCGAGCTCAGCACGTCGAGGGCCACCTCGTACGCGCCGTAGCGGTGGAAGGGGGCGTCGATCAGGTGCGGTTCGGTGGGGACGCCGTGCGCGTCCATGGCGCGCTGCCAGCCCTCGACGTGGTCGATGACCGGGTCGCCGGGGGCGGGGGACTCGACCGGGCCGCCGAAGCAGGCGACGTACGGGTGCCCGTGCTCCTCCAGCAGGTGGCGGACGACGGCCTCGGCGCCGCCCACGTCGTCGGTGACCACCGCGACGTCGTCGATCGCCTCGGGGCGGCGGTGCAGCAGCACCACCTTGGCGCCCTCCATCGCGGCGAACTCCTCCGCGGCGCGCTGCGAGGGGCCCTGGCTGACCAGGATCAGGCCGGCGACGCGCATGCCGAGGAAGGCGCGGACGTAGTGGACCTCGCGGTCGTCCACGTAGTCGGAGTTGCCGATCAGCACGAGCTTGCCGCGCTCGGAGGCGGCCCGTTCGACGGCGTGGGCCATCTCGGCGAAGAACGGCTGGCGGGCGTCCGGGACGACCATGCCGATCAGGTTGGTCCGGCGGGAGGCCATCGCCTGGGCGACGCTGTTCGGCCGGTAGCCGAGCTGCTCGATCGCCGCGAGGACCTTCTCCCGGGTCGCGGGCGCCACCGGGCGCGGCCCGTTGTTGATGACGTAGCTGACGACCGCGGTCGAGGTCCCAGCCAGTCGGGCTACATCGTCGCGCGTCACTTTGGCCACGAGTGGAGTCTACGCGTGTGGCCTCGGGGGCGGCAGTGGGAGCCGGGGCCGCTTCCCGGTGAACGGGGTCCGGCTCCGGGATGAACCGGACAAGCCGGGCGGGGGTGGCCCGCCCGGCTCGCGGTTCAGGCCTCCAGCTGGCTGGCGGGGCGCTGGGCGAGCTCGGGACGGTCGCCCTTCTCGGGCTTCTCCGGGACGACGAAGCGGTAGCCGACGTTGCGCACGGTGCCGATCAGCTGCTCGTTCTCCACGCCGAGCTTGGCGCGCAGGCGCCGGACGTGGACGTCCACCGTCCGGGTGCCGCCGAAGTAGTCGTAGCCCCAGACCTCCTGCAGCAGCTGGGCCCGGGTGAAGACCCGGCCGGGGTGCTGGGCGAGGTACTTGAGCAGCTCGAACTCCTTGAAGGTGAGGTCGAGCGCCCGGCCCTTGAGCTTCGCGGAGTAGGTGGCCTCGTCGACCGAGAGGTCGCCGTTGCGGATCTCCATCGGGCTGTCGTCGGTGTCGATCTGCAGGCGGCCGAGCGCGAGCCGGAGCCGGGCCTCGACCTCGGCCGGCCCGGCGGTGTCCAGCAGGACGTCGTCGATGCCCCACTCGGCGGTGACGGCGGCCAGGCCGCCCTCGGTGACCACCAGGATCAGCGGGCAGCCGATGCCGGTGGAGCGCAGCAGCTGGCAGAGGCTGCGGATCTGCGGCAGATCGCGTCGGCCGTCGACCAGGATGACGTCCGCGCTGGGGGTGTCCACGAGGGCGGAGCCCTCGGCGGGCGCCACCCGGACGTTGTGCAGCAGCAGGCCGAGGGCGGGCAGCACCTCGGCGGACGGCTGCAGCGCGTTGGTGAGGAGGAGGAGAGAACTCATACCCGGTGGTCCCCTTTCCGGGTCGTCGCGGTCGCGTTCCGGCTGCCGCCACAGCCGGATGGCGTACGTGCTGAGGGTGGGAGGAGGAGGACGGGCGTCCGGGTCGTGCCGGGGGAGTGGGCGGCGCGCAGGGCACGACGGCGGATCCGCCCGGGGTCCCGCAACCCCTGGTGCACCGTTCCTGGCCTGCTCATCACCGAGAACCCTCCGGTCTGGTCCGGTGCCCGGGCGGCGGCCCGGGCGCCGGTGGCGACGTCCCGTCCGGCGGCGACACGTCGCTGTGCCGCGTCGGACGGGGCGGTCCCTGCGGTGCGTCGGGGGTGGACCGACGAATCGCACGAACGTCCGTACTGGCGTCCTGAAAGCACAAAAGGACCCGGGGGCGACTCTGCCCGGATCCCTCTTGGTGGTTGAGGATAGCCGACCCGCGCCGCCGCCGGGAGTGCCCGGAACCGGCCGTCGCCCCGTTTCGGGCGTACGCCGGGTGAGCCTGGACACAGCGTCGAGCGCCGCCCCGGGCCGGTCGGACCGGGGCGATTGCCGGTCGTGGCGGCGGACACGCCATCATGGGACGCACATCGGCGGCGCCGCGCGGGTCCATCGTTCGGGTGGTCGGGCGGCCGCCCCGAGGCGAGCCGGACCGGGGTACCGGGACCGGGCGAGGACGACGAGAAGGGGCGGCCCGATGGATGTGACCACCGAGCCCGCGAGCGGCGCCCGGGTGCGCGGGACGATCCGCTACTGGGCGGCGGCGAAGTCCGAGGCCGGGCTGGCCGAGGAGCCGTACGAGGCGGCGACCCTGGCGGAGGCGCTGGCGGCGGCCAAGGAGCGGCACGCCGACAAGCCGAAGCTCGTCCGGCTGCTCGGGCACAGCTCGTTCCTGGTCGACGGCGCCCAGGTGGGCGCCCGGGACCACGCGACCGTCGCCCTGACCGAGGGCGGGACGGTCGAGGTCCTCCCGCCGTTCGCGGGAGGCTGAGCGGCGTGACGGACATGAACAACCCGAACCGCGGCGGCCACGGCGAGTGGCCGCAGCAGCACCAGCAGCACCAGCCGTACCCACAGCAGCCGCAGGCTCCGCAGGGGTACCCGCAGCACGCGCAGTACCCGACGCAGCAGCCCGGGCAGCAGCAGTCGCCGTACGGCTACCCGGTGGACGACGCGGCGGCGACCACGGTGCTGCCGCCGGTCCCGGCCTTCGACGACGCGGACGCGACCGCCCTGCTGCCCCCGGTGCCCCCGCTGGGCGACGCCGAGGCCACCGCGCTGCTGCCGCCGGTGGTCCCCGGCGCGGTGCCGGGCGCCCCGCCCGCCGCGCCGCGGCACCAGCGGCCGGTCCAGCCGCCGTTCCGGCCGGAGGGGCAGCCGCAGGGGTATCCGCAGCCGCCGCAGGCTCCGCAGGGGCACCTCCAGCCGCAGGGCCAGCCGCAGCCGCAGGGGCACCTCCAGCCGCAGGGCCAGCCGCAGCCGCAGGACCGGCCCCGCGCCCGGGCCCGGCACGCCGCCCCGGCGGCGCAGCCCGAGGCCGCGCCGCAGCCGGCGGAGGTCTTCGACCCGCCGACCATGACGCTCAAGCGCCCGCCCGTCCCCGGCGCGGCGGGCCCGGTCGGTCCGGCGGGCCCGGTGGGCGCTCCGCCGGTGCCGCCGTTCGCGGCCGTCCCGGCGCAGCCCGCGCCGTCCGCCGCGCCGCCCGCCGCCCCGCGCGGCCGGACCGGTTCGCCGATCATCGAACCCGGCCTGCAGCCGGCCCTGATCACGGCCGGCGCGGCCGCGCTGCTGGCCGGCGGTGCCGCGCTCGGGCAGGTGGCGCTGGCCCTGGTGGTCGCGCTGCTGCAGCTGCTGACGGCGGCCGGCTGGTTCCGGCTGAACGGCATGTGGCCGGCCCGTCAGGGCATCCTGCTCGCCGCGCTGGCCGGGTTCACCGCCGACGCGGCGGTGCTGCTGGCGGACTCCGACGGCGGCGTGGCGGCTGTGGTGGGCACCCTGGGCGGGTTCTTCCTGCTGGTCCTGGTGCTGCAGACGTTCCGTCCGTCGGACCCGAAGGAGCGGTTCTACGCGCTGACGGTGCTGGGCTCGGCCACCGTGGTGACGGCGCTGTGCACCACGCTGCTGGCGGCCGACTGGGTGCCGGCCGGGGTGGGCGCGGTCGCGCTGGCCACCCTGCTGGCCGCGGCGCCGCTGCCCGGCCCGAAGCAGCTGGGCCCGGTGCTCGGGCTGGCCGCGGCCGTGGCGCTGGGCCTGCTGGTGGGCGCTCCGGTGGCGCTGGGCGCGCTCGCCGGGCTGGGGGCGCTGGTCGGCCGCCGGGTCGCGGCGTACGACTGGCCGTCCCGCTTCGTGCACATGACGGCGGGCGTGGCGCTGCCGCTGGCGGTGGCCGCGCCGCTGATCTGGATCGCCACCGACCTGCTGGCCTGACCCCGCCGCACGCGGCGGCGCCCTTCCCGTACAACGTCCCGCCCCGGAACCATGCTCCGGGGCGGGACGTCGTACGGTCGTGCGGGAGCGGCCGGGGCCGGCGACCGCCGCAGGACGGCGGGCGGCAGCGGACGACAGTGAACGACTGAACGACAGCGGACGACCGAAAGAACGACCACAGCGACCGGCGACGACGGGGGAGACGATGCGCGGATGGCTGAAGGCCACGATCGGCCTGGTGGTGCTCTCCGGCCTCCTGGTGGGCGCCGACCGGATCGCGGTCGGCGTGGCCGAGGACGAGGCCGCCGACCGGATCGTGCAGAGCGGCCGGATGAGCCAGCGGCCGGACGTCTCGATCGAGGGCTTCCCGTTCCTCACCCAGGTGCTGTCGATGAAGCTGGACGACGTCCGGATCTCCGCCGACGGCCTGACCGTCGGCGACGGCAGCCACCAGGTGGCGCTGCACTCGTTCAAGGCCAAGCTCGCCGGCGTCAAGGTCAGCGACAGCATGAACAGCGCCACGGTGGACAGCGGCACCGGCAGCGGGATCATCTCGTACCCGGACCTGGCGCAGCTGCTGCCGCCGGCCTCCCAGCTGCTGCACGGCACCAAGCTGCCGGTGGGCACCGGCACCAAGCTGAGTCTGTCGTACGGCGGGCCGGGCAAGGTGAAGGCCTCCCTGGGGCCGATCGCGATCGGTGAGGGCACCGTGCACAACGACGGGAACACCGTCACGGTGGACGGCTTCCGGCTGAGCTCCCTGGCGGGGATGGTCGCCGGGGTCACCAACCAGCAGATCGAGCCGATGAGCTTCACCCTCGACACGCTGCCGGCCGGGCTGAAGCTGGCCGCCAAGGACGGCGACAAGGACGGGGTGACGCCGCTGCCGGAGGGCCTCCAGCTGTCCTTCGACGGCAAGGGCGTCAAGCTCCTGGGCTGAGCCCCGCCGGGCGGCCGTGCCGGTCGGCCCGCCGCCGTGCTTCATACCGCCGAAACGTTCCGCTCCGCGAGACGCGCTGTCCAGCGCGGGCCGCGGAGCGGTGTCGTTTCCGCCCGCTCCGCGTCGCCGCGGGGCGGCCCGGCCGGGCCCAGCAGGCCGCGGCGGGGGCAAATCCCACCATGCGGATGTTTTGATCCCAGTATTCGATACGCTGATGACAGCAGGCCGTCGGTGTCCCTAGCATCGTCGGCATGAAGCGACAGACGGATCTCACGAAGCGGCGGGCGGTCGACCTGTGCCGCGTGGCCGCCTGTCTGTGTCGAATGCGCTGAATCGGCGTCCTGGCAGGGCAGTTGACGCCCGCCGCCGATCTCCCCGGTGACCGTTCCCGGCCGCACCAGCGGGTCGGCGCCGACCTCTTCCGCAGTTCCCCGCCCGGCCGCACCGGTCCATCCGTCCTGTCCCAGTATTCGGACAGGGATTCGGACCGTCCCCGCCCGGGTGCCCTGCAGCACCTCCTGAGCACCGCACCTTCCGCAAACCGCCCTCGGATGGAGAACATCACCATGAGCCGCAGCGACGTCCTGGTCGACGCCGACTGGGTCCAGGCCCGCCTGGACGACCCGAAGGTCGTCATCGTCGAGGTCGACGAGGACACCTCCGCGTACGACAAGAACCACATCCGCAACGCCGTCCGGATCGACTGGAAGAAGGACCTCCAGGACCCGGTCCGCCGCGACTTCATCGACCAGGCCGGGTTCGAGGCGCTGCTCAGCGCCAAGGGCATCGCCAACGACGACACCGTCGTCCTGTACGGCGGCAACAACAACTGGTTCGCCTCGTACGCCTACTGGTACTTCAAGCTGTACGGCCACGGCGACGTCCGCCTGCTGGACGGCGGCCGCAAGAAGTGGGAGCTGGACTCCCGCGACCTGGTCTCCGAGGTGCCGGCCCGCCCCGCCACCGAGTACACGGCCCAGCCCGCCGACTCGTCGATCCGCGCCTTCCGCGACGACGTGATCGCCGCCATCGGCACGCTCAACCTGGTCGACGTCCGCTCGCCCGACGAGTTCTCCGGCAAGCTGCTCGCCCCGGCCCACCTCCCGCAGGAGCAGTCGCAGCGCCCCGGCCACGTGCCGAGCGCCCGCAACATCCCGTGGGCCAAGAACGCCAACGACGACGGCACCTTCAAGAGCGACGACGAGCTCAAGGCGCTCTACGAGGCCGAGGGCGTCGACCTGGCGACGGACACCATCGCCTACTGCCGCATCGGCGAGCGCTCCGCGCTCACCTGGTTCGTGCTGCACGAGCTGCTCGGCCAGGAGAACGTCAAGAACTACGACGGCTCGTGGACCGAGTACGGCAGCCTCGTCGGCGTGCCGATCGAGCTCGGCAGCAACTGAGCCTCCGGCTCGACCCGTAAGTCAGAAGGGAAGTACAGACATGTGCGGTGCGAAGGCCGGCGGCCCGGACCTGGCAGGAGTTGACGTGGCGAACGAGACGATCATCCAGGGTTCGGTCACCCGAGACGGCGAGCCGGTCAACGGCTACGTCCGGCTGCTCGACGAGGGCGGCGAGTTCACGGCGGAGGTGCCCACCTCCGCGACCGGCCAGTTCCGGTTCTTCGCCCGCCCGGGCAAGTGGACCCTGCGCGCGCTGGTGCCGGGCCAGACCGTGGACCGTCAGGTGGTGGCCTCCCAGGGCACCGCCGTCGAGGTCGCGATCGCGGTCTGACCGACGGGTCGCGACCGGAGTCGGCGCCCGGTACGGACGATTCCCCCCGAGGGCCCCTGCCGAGCAGGGGCCCTCGGCCGTACCGTGGAGGGGTGCGGGCAAAGCGGCGGCGTCGCTACTACTTCGCCATGATGGGCGTGTGCCTGGGCCTGTTCGTCATGGCCTGGGGCGTGGTGCGGTTCTTCTCGGTCGGCGCGGCGATCGGCATGTGCGTGGTCGCGATGGTGATCCCGCCGGTCGCCGCGGTGTTCGTCAACAAGCGGGACCCGGACGACGACTGGTGGAACGACCCGCGCTGGGACGACCCGAATTGGGACGAGCCCGGCCACGACCGGGACCGGCCCGACCGGGAGCGCCCCGACCACGATCAGCGTCCGTAGCCCCGGGGCGTCAGTACGTCAGTAGACGAGCGCCTGGACGCCGTCCGCCATGATCTCGCTGACGAAGACCTGCGCGCCCGCGATCCGGACACCCTCGACGGTGTCCTTCTGCTCGATCCCGCGCCGGGCCGCGCACTGGGTGCACAGCGTCACCGAGCCGGCCGCCAGGATCGACTCCAGCAGGTCCGGCAGCGGCGCCGCGTGCGGCAGCTCGAACTCGGCCGCCCGGCCCGGCAGCGCGAACCAGGAGGACTCGCCGGTCAGCCAGAGCGAGACCTCGATCCCGCTGGCGACGGCCACCGCCGCCACCGTGAACGCCTGCGAGCACCGCTCCGGCGCGTCCGCCCCTGCGGTGACCTTGATGACCAGTTTCTTCGGCATGGCGCCACCTTAGAGGTCCCGCCCTCCCCGCCGTCCGTCATCACGGGAACCCGCGGGCAAAGCTTGGGCAGCGTGGCGGCGCCCGGAGCGAACCGCGCCGCCCGGCGCGAACCGCGACGTGGTGGGGCTCACCGCGACCGGCCGGAGCCCGACGGATAGAGTGAGCGGAGCAAAATCCACCACACTGTCGCCGCCTGGGAGCCCCCCGTGTCCGGTCTGGAAATGTTCTTCGACGGTCTGCTGGCCCTCATGGCCGTGCTGATCACCTGGTTCGCCATCTTCTCGGTGATGAAGCTGTACCAGGGCCAGCGCTGAGCCTGCCGTACGGTTGAGGCAGCCCCACACCGACGACGACAGCGACCAGGAACATGATCGAGATCCCCTCTGACCTCCACAAGGACGTCGTGCCGCTCGCCTTCCTCCTCGGCACCTGGGAGGGCGCGGGCGTCTATGACTTCCCCGGCACGGAGAAGTGCAACTTCGGCCAGGAGATCGTGATCCGTCACGACGGCCGGCCCTTCCTCGAGTTCCGCTCCCGGACCTGGGTGCTGGACGACGAGGGCGAGAAGGTCCGCCCGCTGGAGAACGAGCACGCGTTCTGGCGCATCACCAGCAACCACGACGGCACCAGCGGCGCCCGCGGGATCGAGATCTCCTCCGTCCGCGACGACGGCACCGTCGAGATCTGGTACGGCGAGCTGGCCGACGGCAAGCCGCAGATCGACGTCTCCACCGACGCGGTGGCCCGGATCGAGGGCTCCCCGGAGTACTCGGGCGGCAAGCGGCTGTACGGCTTCGTCAGCGGCGAGCTGCTCTGGGTCGGCGAGAAGGCCGCCCCGAACGTGCCGCTGCGCCCGTACATGTCCGCGCAGCTGAAGAAGGTGCTCAGCCCGGCGCAGCTGATCAAGGACATCAACGACCTGCCGGACGACGGCATCGCCTTCTTCAAGTAGGAACGGCGAGTACGCACGGCTCAGGCGACAGCTCAGTCCGCGCAAGTGTAGGGACCGGCCGCGGGCCGGTCCCTACACTGGCATCAGGACCCCCGACTCTGGCAGGGACAGCACCGTGGCGGACACCGGCACCACCGACTGGCAGCTCTCCGGCGACTGGAAGAGCGATCTGCGCGAGCGCGGCTACCGCCTCACGCCGCAGCGGCAGCTCGTGCTGGAGGCCGTCGACGTGCTCGACCACGCCACCCCCGACGACATCCTCTGCCACGTCCGGCGGACCGCCAGCGGCATCAACATCTCCACCGTCTACCGGACCCTGGAGCTGCTGGAGGAGCTGGGCCTGGTCTCGCACGCCCACCTCGGCCACGGCGCCCCGACCTACCACCTGGCCGGCCGCCACCACCACCTGCACCTGGTCTGCCGGGACTGCGAGAAGGTCACCGAGACCGGCACCGAGATCGCCCAGCCGCTGATCGAGAGCCTGCGCGCGCAGCACGGCTTCGACACCGACCTCAAGCATTTCGCCATCTTCGGCCGCTGCGCCGACTGCACCGCCAAGCTCGCCGACGACCGGTCGTAAGCTGGCCGGTATGACCGGTGTGAAGAGCCCGCTGCTTGCCCTGCCCGGAGCCGTCCCCGCCGAGGGGGCCGACGAGGGCGTCGCCGCCCACTACGGCGACATCTTCCGCGAGCAACGCAACCTCGCGCAGGGCACCGGCTTCGTCGACCTCTCGCACCGCGGCGTGGTCACCGTCACCGGCGCGGACCGCCTCGCCTGGCTGCACCTGCTGCTCACCCAGCACGTCAGCGAGCTGCCCGCGCAGCAGGCCGCCGAGGCGCTGGTGCTCTCCCCGAACGGGCACGTCGAGCACGCGCTCTACCTGGTGGACGACGGCACCACCACCTGGGCGCACGTCGAGCCGGGCACCCAGGGCGCGCTGGTCGCCTACCTGGAGAGCATGAAGTTCTTCTACCAGGTGGAGGTCGCCGACGCGACCGCCGAGTACGCCGTGGTCCACCTGCCGGCCGGCTCCACCGGCTCGGTCGAGGGCGCCGCCGCCGTCCGTGAACTCCCGTACGGGCGCGACCTGTTCGTCCCGCGCGCCGACCTGGAGAAGCTCACCGCCGGATACGGCCCGGCCGCCGGCGTCTGGGCGTACGAGGCGCTGCGGATCGAGGGCCACCGACCCCGGCTCGGCTTCGAGACCGACCACCGGACCATCCCGCACGAGGTGGACTGGCTGCGCACCGCCGTCCACCTGCAGAAGGGCTGCTACCGCGGCCAGGAGACCGTCGCCCGGGTGCACAACCTGGGCCGCCCGCCGCGCCGGCTGGTCTTCCTGCACCTGGACGGCACCGAGGAGACGCTGCCCGCGCACGGCACCGAGGTGCGGCTGGCCACGGACCCGGACGGGCGGGCGCTGGGCTTCGTGACCTCCTCGGCCCGGCACCACGAGCTGGGGCCGATCGCACTGGCGATCGTCAAGCGGAACGTCCCGGTGGACGCGGTGCTGCTGGCCGGGACGGTGCCGGGCACCCAGGACGTGATCGTCCCGCAGTAGCGCCGACGGCCGCCCTAGGGCGTGTCTGACAATTCCCGCCGGGCGCGCGACGCCGGGGCACGCACCTCGCCGCGTTGTCGTCGGTCGCTGATGCTCCGCATGGACTCCCTCCTCCGCCTTGCGATGCACGCACCCCAACGCCGCGCGCTGATCCGACGCGAATTGTCAGACACGCCCTAGACCTCGACGAGGACGGTGAACGGGCCGTCGTTCACCAGCGCCACCCGCATGTCGGCGCCGAACCGGCCCGTCTCCACCTTGGCGCCGAGCGCGCGCAGCTGGGCGACCACCTCCTCCACCAGCGGCTCGGCGACCGGGCCGGGGGCGGCGGCGTTCCAGGTGGGGCGGCGGCCCTTGCGGGCGTCGCCGTAGAGCGTGAACTGGCTGATCACCAGCAGCGGGGCGCCGAGGTCGGAGCAGCTCTGCTCGACGCCGTCCTCGTCCGCCGGGAGCAGGCGCAGCGTCCAGAGCTTGCGGGCCAGTTGGGCGGCCTTGGCGGGGGTGTCGTCGTGGGTGACGCCGACCAGGACGCAGAGCCCGGGCCCCTCGATCGCGCCGACGGTCTCACCGGCCACGGTCACCCGGGCCTCGCTCACTCGCTGCACCACTGCTCGCATGCGGCCATTGTGCCGGAGCGCCGTACGGCCGCCGGAGGGCCCCCGGGGCCGTCCACCCGGCCGCGGGCCGACGCCCCTCGGACGCCCCTCGGACGCCCTTCCGCGGCCCTCGCGCGGCCCTCGCGCGGCCCTCGCGCGGCCCTCGCGCGGCCCTCTCGCGGGGCTTGCGGCGGCGCCGTCGCGCCCCCCGTCCGTCCCGTCGCGTCCCCCACGTGCGTCACAGGGGTTGTCCCAGGGCGCACGGGAGGGGCGCGTGCTGGGGTGGCGCACGCCGTGACGTGGGCGCCTGCGCGGGTTGGGGCGCCACTCTTCCTGCGGAAAGGGCCGGTCATATCAGCCACCCCCGTTCGCCAGGGGGCCGTTCGGGTGCACGGGCGGTGCGCCCGCGCCGGGCGGGGTGGCACGCTGGGGGACCGTACGAAGGGTCCGGGGCGCCATGAGGTCCGCCGCGCCGGGCCCGGGTTCGGCCGGGCGGTCGAGCCGGTGGGTCAGGTGTTCTGGTGGTGTCGCCCCGACGGGTGGTCACGGCCGGGGAACGGAACCTCCGGGGGGCTCCCGGGCGTGCCGACGGACGGAACGCCGAGCCCGTCGGGGGGACGGGCCGGCCGGCGGCAGGGACGGAGTGCCGCGAGCGGGCGGGATCGGACGACGGCAGGTGGTTGGGTGATGGACGCGAGCAGCGCGGCGCGGGACCGGTCCGGGCAGGTGGCGCGGGCCCCCGGGAGCCCGGGCGGGCCGGTGGCGGGCGTGCCGGGCGAGCCCGATCTGGAAGGGCTGGGCCTGGACCAGCTGCGGGTGCTGCGCCGGGAGACCCTGGAGCAGGAGGCCGACCTCTCCTACCTGCGGCGGCTGCTGCACGGGCGGATGGACATCCTGCGCGCCGAACTCGACCGGCGCCCCGGTGTGGGCCCGGTCCGCACGGCCGGCGTGCCCGGCCCCGACCCGGTCCCCGGCGACCTGCTGGACCGGCTGCCCGCCATCCTGACCGACGCGCCCTCCACCGTGCGGCGCTCGGCCCGGCACGTCACCCTGGGCCCGCCGCGCACCCTGGAGTCCCGGCTGGAGGCGGACGCGCTGATGGGCGACGTCCAGCTCGCCGACCTGGCCGCGCACCCGGCCGAGGAGCTGCTGGCCGCGCTGGAGCGGCTGCGGGCGCACGAGCGGGAGGTCTCCGGACGGCGCCAGCGGCTGCTGCGCACCGCCGACGGTTGCAATGCCGAGATCACCCGCAGGTACCGTGATGGGGAAGCACGGGTCGACGACCTGCTCGCAGGGGGGCCGCTCTGACCGGGTGAGTCGCCGTGGGCGGGTGGGGCCCGGCTCACTCCTCGGCTCACCCCCGCCCCGGAAGGCTCAACCCCGATGTCCCAGCTCGCCACCGCGCCCGTCCTCGCCGAGGTCATACGATCCGGCTTCGTCGAGGGCCACCACCACGGCTCCCTGGTGCTGCTCGCCGCCGACGGCTCGGTCGAGTTCGCGCTGGGCGACCCGGACGCGCCGGTCTTCCCCCGGTCGACCGCCAAGCCGTTCCAGGCGGTGGCGACGCTGCGGGCCGGGCTGGAGCTGGAGGGGGAGCTGCTGGCGCTGGCGGCCTCCAGTCACTCTGCAGAATCGTTTCACCTCGCCGGTGTGCGGGCCATCCTCGGCTCCGCCGGCCTCGACGAGTCGGCCCTGCGCACCCCGGCCGACCTGCCGCTGGACGAGACCGAGGCGGAGCTGCTGCTCGTCGCCGGCGGCCGCCGCGCCCCGATCCTGATGGACTGCTCCGGCAAGCACGCCGGCTGGCTGGCGGCCTGCGTCGCCAACGGCTGGGACACCGCGAGCTACCTCGACCCGGCCCACCCGATCCAGCGACTGGCCCGTGAGGCCCTGGAGGAGGGCACCGGCGAGACTCCCGCGCACGCCGGGGTGGACGGCTGCGGCGCCCCGCTGCTGGCCGTCTCGCTGACCGGCCTGGCCCGCGCCTACCGCGGCCTGGTGCTGGCCGCCGAGGGCTCCGCGCCGCGCCGGGTCGCCGACGCGATGCGCGCCCACCCCGAGTACGTGGCCGGCACCCGCCGGGCGGACACCTGGCTGATGCGGGCCCTGCCGGGCGCGCTGTCCAAGATGGGCGCCGAGGCCGTCCAGGTGGTGGCGCTGCCGGACGGCCGCGCGCTGGCCTTCAAGATCGACGACGGTGGCGAGCGGGCCCGCGGCCCGGTGCTGGCGGCCGCCCTGCGCCGGCTCGGGGTGACCGGGGCGGACGAGACCGTCGACCGGATCGGCGCGGCCCCGCTGCTGGGCGGCGGTGCGCCGGTCGGCGGGGTGCGGGCGGCGTTCTAGGGCCCCCGCCCGCGGCCCCCTCGCCCCCTGTACGGCGGTCGGCGGGCGCCCGTCGGGGTGCGGGCGGCGCGGGGGCGGTGCACGGTGGACCGGGGGCCGTCGCACAGCTGAGGGAGTCCGCCATGAGCGACCACGTGTACCGGGTGACCGAGATCGTCGGGTCCTCGACCGAGAGCATCGACGCCGCGATCCGCAACGGGGTGGAGCGGGCCGCGCAGACGCTGCGCAACCTCGACTGGTTCGAGGTGTCGCAGGTCCGGGGCCATCTGGAGGACGGCCGGGTCAAGCACTTCCAGGTCTGCATGAAGGTCGGCTTCCGGCTGGAGGACTGACCCCGGTGAGCCGCGTTCCGGCAGCCCCGGCGGGCCGATCGCTCGCCGGGGCCGGTCCCGTCGCCGCGCCGGGCCGCTACGCGCTCAGCGGGTAGCGGGCGTCCAGGTCGCGGAAGACCGCGCCGTTGAGCACGAACGCCCGCTTGCACTCCTCGACCACCCGGCGCCGCTCGACCTCGTCCATCGCCGCGCCCGCCGCGTCCAGCTTGGCCCGGTAGTCGCGCTTGAAGGCGGCCGGGTTGTCGACCTCCTCGAAGACGTAGAACCGAACGCCGTCGCCCTTGCGGGCGAATCCCCAGGTCTTCTCCGCCACGCCCCGGATGATCTGGCCGCCCGACAGGTCGCCCAGGTAGCGGGTGTAGTGGTGCGCGATGTACCCGGCGGGCCACTCGACGGCCAGCTCCTCCACCCGGGCGACGTACGCGGCGGTGGCGGGCAGCGGTGCCAGGCCGTCCCGCCAGTCGGGGCCGCGCAGGTGCGCCAGGTCGCGCTCGATGGCGGCGGTGCGCAGCAGTGCCCGGTCGACGAAGGGGCCGGTCAGCGGGTGTTCCGCGAGCTGTCCGGCGCGGCTCTCCAGGGCCCGGTAGACGTGCCAGAGCTGGCCGGTGAGGTCGGCGTACGCCTCGATCCCGAGCCGGCCGTTCAGCAGGTGGCTCATGAACGAGGAGTGCTCGGCGGCCTCGTGCTCCTCGCTGCTGGCGGTGCGGAGCACGGTGGAGAACGGGACGGGCTCGGGCGCGGTCATGCGGCCTCCAGTGATCGGCTGCGGCCGGGTCGGATCCAGCCCCGACGTTGTGGTTAGCCTAACCTAACTTCACGTCATGCCGACAGTCTGTCGGCAACCTGTGCCGCCAGTGTGCCCCGACCGCTCCGCCCCCGGCCAGCGGACCGCCCGGCCCCGGGAACGGCAGAGGCCGGGGCCCGCGGACGAATCCGTGAACCCCGGCCCCAGGCTGTCCCGACCTACCTCGAACTACCCTGATCGAACGAGATCGGAACGACGGCTCAGTGGCCGCCCTGCTCCGCCAGGCGCTTGATCGAAGCGGTGACCTCGGCCTCGGCCTCGACACGGCCGACCCAGTTGGCACCCTCGACGGACTTGCCGGGCTCCAGGTCCTTGTAGACCTCGAAGAAGTGCTGGATCTCCAGGCGGTCGAACTCCGACACGTGGTGGATGTCGCGCAGGTGCTCCCAGCGCGGGTCCGTCGCCGGGACGCAGAGCAGCTTGTCGTCGCCGCCGGCCTCGTCGGTCATGTGGAACATGCCGATGGCGCGGCACTTGATGAGGCAGCCCGGGAAGGTCGGCTCGTCAAGGATGACCAGGGCGTCCAGCGGGTCGCCGTCCTCGCCGAGCGTGCCCTCCACGTAGCCGTAGTCGGCCGGGTAGCGGGTCGAGGTGAAGAGCATCCGGTCGAGCCGCAGACGACCGGTCTCGTGGTCGACCTCGTACTTGTTACGAGAGCCCTTCGGGATTTCGATAAGGACGTCGAACTCCAACGGTTCCTCCAAGGTAGGGACTGACAGAATCCAAGTGTCTCCTACGGGAGTGAGTGCTCGGGAAAGGGGCCGGTCGGTGGGAGCAGGGGGAGGCGCGGCTCGCCGCCGCCGGGGGACGGCCGCCGGGCTGTTCGGTGCGGCACTGCTGGTCGCCGGAACGGTCCTGACCTCGGGCGGTGCGTACGCGCAGCCCTCCCCGCCCCCGGGCGGGCACAGCGCCGGGCAGGGCGAGGACGAGGACCGCGACGGCCAGGGCGGCCAGGGCGGCCACGAGGGCAAGAAGGGCGAGCACGGGAAGAACGGCCCGAAGGCCGGGTCGGGCGAGAGCCCCGGCACCACGCCCACCCGCCGCTCCGGAGCGCCCGCCGCCACCCCCGGCGCCGGCGGTGCCGCGTCCGCCGCGCGCCCGGCCCCCGCGCAGGGCGCCGTCCTGGCCGCCGCCGAGGACGGCCCGCAGGCCGCCGTCCCCACCACGCAGGGCCTCCAGCAGGCCCTCGCCGCCGCCCTCGCGGACCGCGGCCTCGGAGACGTCACCTTCGCCGTCGCGGACGCCGCCGGCGGCCAACTCCTGTACGGCTCCGGGGAGAACACCGCGGCCACCCCCGCCTCCACCACCAAGCTGGCCACCTCGGTCGCGGCCCTGTCCCTGATCCCCGGTGACACCCGGCTGACCACCAAGGTGGTCCGCGGTGCCGCTCCGGGCACGATCACCCTGGTCGGCGGCGGCGACCCGACGCTCACCGCACTGCCCGTCGACCAGGTGCAGATCGGCGGACAGCCCGCCGACGCCGACACCGCCCCAGCCTCCCTGGAGGCCCTCGCCCGGCAGACCGCCGACACCCTCACCGCGGCCGGCACCAGCTCGGTCAAGCTCGACTACGACCTGTCGATGTACGCGGGCAACCCGCGGCACAAGAACCACGACGGTGAGAACATCGCCCTGGTCGTCCCGCTGATGGTGGACGAGGCCAAGGTGGACCCGAAGAGCCGAGCGGACGCGCCGGCCCGCGTCACCGACCCGGCCCTCGCCGCCGCCGAGGCCTTCGCCGGCCTGCTCAAGGCCCGGGGCATCACCGTGGAGGGCGGGGCCAAGCCCACCGAGGCCCCGGCCGCCGCCGACGCGCCCGTCCTCGGCCGGGTCGACTCGCCCACGCTCGGTCGGCTGGTCGAGCGCCTGCTGACCACCTCCGACAACCAGCTCGCCGAGGCGATCGCCCGTCAGGTCGCGCTCGCCGCGCACCAGCCGGCCTCCTTCGAGGGGGCGGCCGCCGCCGTCACCCAGGAGCTCGTCCGACTCGGCGTGCCGATGGGCGACGTGGTCCTCAACGACGGCAGCGGACTGCACCGGGACAACCTGATCCCGCCCGTCGTCCTGGTCCGGCTGCTCTCCCTGGCCGCCTCCGAGCAGCACCCCGCCCTGCGCCCGGTCCTCACCGGCCTCCCGGTCGCCGGCTTCACCGGCACCCTCGGCAAGCGCTACGGCTCCGCCTCCGGCGCGGCCGCCGCGGCCGGCCTGATCCGCGCCAAGACCGGCACCCTGAGCGGCGTCAACACCCTTGCCGGCACCGTCGTCGACGCCGACGGGCGCCTCCTGGCCTTCGCCGTCATGACCCGCACCCCCGACACCGCCCCCGCCGACACCGCCCGCGCCGCCATGGACCGCATCGCCGCCCGCCTCGCCACCTGCGGCTGCCACTGACTCCGTCTGCCTCGGTGCCCCGGGAGACTCCTGTCCGGGCCGGGGTCTCGGCGGCCGTCGGGCCTGCGGAGGCCTGGCCGGGCCTCGCGGGCTCGTCTGGGTTCGCCCGGTTCGGATGACTCCTGTCCGGGCCGGGGTCGGCCGGTGGGGATCGTCATCCGGCCGCCGCCTGTGGGCGTACCCGGAGGGCTTCGCGCCGGGCACCGAGTGGCCTGTGCGGGAGGCGCCGATCGGCCCCTGCGGTGCAGGGCGCGGGGGTGTCCCTCGCGGGTGCGCCGGTCGGCCGGTGCGGAGCGTCATCCGGCCGCCGCCGCAGCCGAGTTGCCGGGTGCGTGGGGTCGCCGCCGGGGTGTGCCGGGGGGTCGGGGCGGAGGTGTTCGCGGCGGGTGGCTGCCGTAGGTGGTGGGGAGCACGTACGGTGAGGGCATGACGAGCGCGAGCGGCGGTGCTGACATGGTCGACTGGAATCTCGCGGTCGCAACCGCGACCAGGCTGGTTCGGCCGGGGCCCGAGGTGAGCCGGGAGGAAGCGGCGGCGGTGGTCGCCGAGCTGCGCCGGCACGCCCTGGAGGCGGAGGAGCACGTACGGGCGTTCACCGGCATGCAGTCGTCGAGCCTGGCGCAGGCCGCGGCGACGCCGGTGCTGGTGGTGGACCGCCCCGGCTGGGTGCGGGCCAACGTGGCGGGTTTCCGCACGGTCGTCCAGCCGCTGGTGGAGAAGTTGCAGGCGCGCCGGGCGAACAGCGCGGCGGCCGGCGTGTTCGGCACGGTGGGGGAGAAGGCCACCGGTATCGAGGTGGGGGCGCTGCTGGCGTTCCTGTCGACCAAGGTGCTGGGCCAGTACGAGACCTTCGCCCCGGCGGAGCCCTCGCTGGAGGCCCCGGACAGTCCGGCGGCGCTGTTCGACAAGCCGCGGCTGGGGCCGGAGGGCCCGGGGCCGGGCCGGCTGCTGCTGGTGGCGCCGAACATCGTGCACGTCGAGCGGGAACTGGACGTCGACCCGTCCGACTTCCGGCTCTGGGTCTGCCTGCACGAGGAGACGCACCGGACGCAGTTCACCGCGGTGCCGTGGCTGCGTGACCACATCCAGTCCGAGGTGCAGTCCTTCCTCTCCGAGACGGACGTCGACCCGGGCGCGCTGCTGGACCGGCTGCGGGACGCGGCGGGTTCGCTCGGCGGGCTGCCGGGCCTCGGCGGCCGGGAGGGTTCCTCGTCGAACCTGATGGAGATCGTCCAGTCGCCCGCCCAGCGCGAGATCCTCGGCCGGCTGACGGCGGTGATGTCGCTGCTGGAGGGTCACGCGGACGTGGTGATGGACGGCGTCGGCCCGGCCGTGGTGCCGACGGTCGCGGAGATCCGGGAGAAGTTCCAGCAGCGCCGGGACCGCGGCGCGAACCGGCTGGACCTGCTGCTGCGCCGGCTGCTGGGCATGGACGCCAAGCTGCGCCAGTACCAGGACGGCGCGGTGTTCGTGCGCGGGGTGGTGGCGCAGGTCGGCATGGAGGGGTTCAAC
Source organism: Kitasatospora xanthocidica (assembly GCF_014656195.1). Taxonomy (GTDB): domain Bacteria; phylum Actinomycetota; class Actinomycetes; order Streptomycetales; family Streptomycetaceae; genus Kitasatospora; species Kitasatospora xanthocidica. The sequence goes on from NZ_BNBY01000035.1 coordinate 46,251, forward strand.
CGGGTGTGGACCTCCCCGAACACCCTGCCGACCAAGGAGGAGATCCACGACCCGGCCGCCTGGGTCGCCCGGGTGGCGCGCTGAGCGCCCGTTCGTGACGCCGTGACGCCGCGAAGCCGTGGCGCCGCGGCCTCGTGACGCCCCGAGCCGGGCGGCAAGCGGCGCGGGGCGGTCAAACCCGCTCGTACGAGTGGTCCAATCGGGCATATCGCGAGTGAAGAAGCGTTTCTTCATTCACCCGAACGTGGGACGGTGGTCGTACCGGTGGCGCGGGTGGCGTAGCGGGTGGCTCCTTTCTGCCACCATCTGTGAGCGCCCGGTAACAGGGCGCTCACGCAGGTGCGCGGTCAACGCCGCCCGCCGCAGTCCTGTCCCCTCCGTCGAGGAGTCGTCCGCCGTGGGCCCTCACCCCGCTGTCGCCGCGATACGCCTGGCCGTTCGCCGCACGCTCACCGACCTCGCCGCCGAGGCCGGTTCCACCTTCACCGCGCCGGTGCGCGAACCCCGTGAGCGTCCGGCCGGGGCGCCGCTGGTCGGTGCCGCCGTCGGCACCACCCTGATCGGCAACGCCGCGCGCCACCCGTCCGGTCTGCCCCGCACCCCGGCCGCGCCCGGCTCGCCGCTGGTCCTGGTCGCCGTCAGCGGCGGCGCGGACTCGATGGCGCTGGCCATCGCCGCCGCCTTCGAGGCCCCCAAGATCGGCCTGCGGGTCGGCGCCGTCACCGTCGACCACGGCCTGCAGCCCGGCTCCGCCGAGCGCGCCGACCAGGTGGCCGAACGGCTGCGCTCGCTCGGCCTCGACCCGGTCGAGGCGGTCCCGGTGCGCGTCGGCCGCGCCGGCGGCCCGGAGGCGGCCGCCCGGGACGCCCGCTACGCCGCCCTGGACGAGGCCGCCGAGCGGTTCGGTGCGATCGCCGTCCTGCTCGGCCACACCCGGGACGACCAGGCCGAGACCGTGCTGCTGGGCCTGGCCCGCGGCTCGGGCGCCCGCTCGCTGGCGGGGATGCCGGCCCAGAAGGGCCGCTACCGCCGTCCGCTGCTGGAGCTCGACCGGGCCGCCACCCGGCAGGCCTGCTCCGCCCAGTCGATCCCGGTCTGGGACGACCCGCACAACTGTGATCCCGCCTACACCCGCTCCCGGGTCCGCCACGAGGTGCTGCCGGTGCTGGAGAAGCACCTGGGCGGCGGAGTGGTCGAGGCGCTGGCCCGCACCGCCCGGCTGTTCCGCGACGACGCCGACGCCCTCGACCAGTGGGCCTCTCTGGCCGAACGCGACCTCCGTACGGGGGAAGGCGCCCTGGATGCCGCGAAACTGGCCGAACTGCCGCCGGCCGTACGCCGCCGGGTGCTGCGCCGGGCGGCGCTGCGCGCGGGCTGCCCGGCCGGGGACCTGTTCGCCCGGCACCTGGAGACCATCGACCTGCTGGTCACCGGATGGCGCGGCCAGGGGCCGCTGCACCTACCCGGGGGCGTCGAGGCCACCCGCAGGTGTGGCACGCTGGTCTTTCGGCGGCAGGGCGACTGACGGGCTAGGCATGCCCCGGGGTGGCCGGCCGCCGGCCACAAAGACCCCGAACGTTTGAGGACGTATCCCCGGTGGACCAGAACGACATGGGCGCTGACCTCGCGAAGGTGCTCATCAGCAAGGACGAGATCGACGCCAAGCTCCTTGAGCTGGCCGAGCGCATCGACCGGGACTACGCAGGCAAGGACCTGCTGATCGTCGGCGTCCTCAAGGGTGCCGTGATGGTCATGGCCGACCTCGCCCGTGCCCTGCACTCGCAGGTCACCATGGACTGGATGGCCGTCTCCTCGTACGGGATGGGCACCAAGTCCTCCGGTGTGGTCCGGATCCTCAAGGACCTGGACACCGACATCGCCGGCCGTGACGTCCTGATCGTCGAGGACATCATCGACTCCGGCCTGACCCTGTCCTGGCTGCTGGGCAACCTGGGCTCGCGCGGTCCGGCCTCGCTCGAGGTCTGCACCCTGCTGCGCAAGCCGGACGCGGCCAAGGTCGAGATCGACGTGAAGTACGTCGGGTTCGACATTCCGAACGAGTTCGTGGTCGGCTACGGCCTGGACTACGCGGAGAAGCTGCGTAACCTGCCCTTCATCGGTACCCTCGCCCCGCACGTCTACGGCGGCTGAGGGACCCGTTCGGGCTATGGGCGGGAACAGTAGACCGTTCCCGCCCGTTGGACCGGGGGGACAAAGAACCGAAACCGTGTCGCCGTGCTCCCGCCATGGGCGGGTCCGACTGCGGTACGGTCCAATAAACCGCTCTTCACATGAGCAACCGACCGGACGCGCCGCGGCCTTCAGCCACACGGCGCCGTTGAGTGGCAGGAGGGACGGGGCGGCAACGCCCCGCATGGATGGACGTCAAGCGATACTTCCGTGCGCCGATCATGTGGATCGTGCTGGCCGTCCTCGCCGTCATCGTACTTATGCAGGTCGTTTCGGACTCGAACGGCTACAAGACGGTGGACACCGGCCAGGTCGTGGCGGCGATCGACGCGCACAACGTCAAGTCGGCGCAGATCACCACCGGTGACTCGAACACGATCAAGATCCAGCTGAAGGACGGCGCAACGCTGCCCAACGCCGGTACGGGCAAGACCCCGTCCGGCACCAAGTTCCAGGCCTCCTACATCGGCGACCAGGGTGTCGCGATCGCCGACAAGCTGCAGGCCCAGATCAACGACAAGGACTCGAGCACGCTCGCCGAGGGCTACACCGTCAGCCCGGAGAAGCAGAGCACCTTCGTCAGCCTGCTGCTGTCGATGCTGCCGATCGTGATCATCGTCCTGGTCTTCCTGTTCCTGATGAACCAGATGCAGGGCGGCGGCTCCCGCGTCATGCAGTTCGGCAAGTCCAAGGCCAAGCTGCTGACCAAGGACACCCCCAAGACCACCTTCTCCGACGTCGCCGGCGCGGACGAGGCGGTCGAGGAGCTCCACGAGATCAAGGAGTTCCTGCAGGAGCCGGCCAAGTTCCAGGCCGTCGGCGCCAAGATCCCCAAGGGTGTGCTGCTCTACGGCCCGCCCGGGACCGGCAAGACCCTGCTGGCGCGTGCCGTCGCGGGCGAGGCCGGGGTGCCGTTCTACTCCATCTCCGGCTCCGACTTCGTCGAGATGTTCGTCGGTGTCGGCGCCAGCCGGGTCCGCGACCTCTTCGAGCAGGCCAAGGCGAACGCCCCGGCGATCGTCTTCGTCGACGAGATCGACGCCGTCGGCCGGCACCGCGGTGCGGGTCTGGGCGGCGGTCACGACGAGCGCGAGCAGACCCTCAACCAGCTGCTGGTCGAGATGGACGGCTTCGACGTCAAGGGCGGCGTGATCCTGATCGCCGCGACCAACCGCCCCGACATCCTGGACCCGGCGCTGCTGCGCCCGGGCCGTTTCGACCGCCAGATCGCGGTGGAGCGCCCCGACCTCCAGGGCCGGCTGGACATCCTCAAGGTGCACCAGAAGGGCAAGCCGATCGCGCCCGACGTCGACCTCTCGGCCGTCGCCAAGCGCACCCCCGGCTTCACCGGTGCCGATCTGTCGAACGTCCTCAACGAGGCGGCGCTGCTGACCGCCCGGTCGGACAAGAAGCTGATCGACAACAACATCCTGGACGAGGCGATCGACCGCGTCGTGGCCGGTCCGCAGAAGCGCACGCGGATCATGTCCGACAAGGAGAAGAAGATCACCGCGTACCACGAGGGCGGTCACGCCCTGGTCGCGGCGGCCTGCCAGTACAGCGACCCGGTGCACAAGATCACGATCCTGTCCCGCGGCCGCGCCCTCGGCTACACCATGGTGCTGCCGGAGGAGGACAAGTACTCCACCACCCGCAACGAGATGCTCGACCAGCTCGCCTACATGCTGGGCGGGCGCGCGGCGGAGGAGCTGGTCTTCCACGACCCGACCACCGGTGCCTCGAACGACATCGAGAAGGCCACCGCCACGGCGCGGGCCATGGTCACCCAGTACGGCATGACCGAGCGTCTGGGCGCGATCAAGTTCGGCTCCGACAACGCGGAGCCGTTCCTGGGCCGTGAGATGGGCCACCAGCGCGACTACTCGGAAGAGGTCGCCGCGCTGGTCGACGAAGAGGTCAAGAAGCTCATCGAGAGCGCGCACAACGAGGCCTGGGAGATCCTGGTCGAGAACCGCGACGTGCTCGACAACCTGGTCCTGGAGCTCCTGGAGAAGGAGACCCTGAACAAGGAGCAGATCGCCGAGATCTTCGCGCCGATCGTCAAGCGCCCGGCCCGGCCGGCCTGGACGGGTTCCACCCGTCGTACGCCGTCCACCCGGCCTCCGGTGCAGTCCCCCAAGGAGCTCGCGCTCACCAACGGCGCCGCCGCCGGTGACACCGCTCCGATGGACGTCGTGAAGCTCCCGCCGCTGCCGGCCACCGAGCCGCCGGTCGAGGGCTGACCCCCGGTCCCGTAGGGAATGGTTGCCGCGTCACCAGGGTTTGTACCCTGGAGGCGCGGCATCCGTGCTGTTCAGCCAGAGTCTTCACACATCTAAGCGAGGCCCCGCATGATCGACCCGGTGACGCTCGACGGTCCGCCCGCCGTCGGGTTCTTCGACCAGAAGCGGGCCGAGAACGCCATCCGCGAGCTGCTGCTCGCCGTCGGGGAGGACCCGGACCGGGAGGGCCTGCTGGAGACCCCGGCCCGGGTGGCGCGTGCCTACAAGGAGATATTCGCGGGCCTGTGGCAGGAGCCCGAGGACGTCCTCACCACCACCTTCGACCTCGGCCACGACGAGATGGTGCTGGTCAAGGACATCGAGCTGACCTCGGTCTGCGAGCACCACCTGGTGCCGTTCCGCGGCGTGGCCCACGTCGGGTACATCCCGTCCCCCAGCGGCAAGATCACCGGGCTGTCGAAGCTCGCCCGGCTGGTCGACGTGTACGCCCGCCGGCCGCAGGTGCAGGAACGGTTGACCAGCCAGGTCGCCGACGCGCTGATGCGGATCCTGGAGCCGCGCGGGGCGATCGTCGTGGTCGAGTGCGAGCACATGTGCATGTCGATGCGCGGCATCCGCAAGCCCGGCGCCAAGACCATCACCTCGTGCGTGCGCGGCCAGCTGCGCGACCCGGCCACCCGGGCCGAGGCGATGAGCCTCATCATCGGCCGCTAGCGGCACCCGGCGGCACCGCTCGACGGCGGCACCGGTCGACGGCGGCTCCCGGCCGCCGAACGGCCGGGAGCCGCGGGCAGGACTCCTCAGGGCACCTCGGTCTTCGCGTGCGGCGGAGCCGGGGTGCCCATTGCGTTGCGGCGCTCGGGCATCCGCAGCGTGACCATCCGGCGCCAGCCGAATGCGCGGTCGTACAGGTAGAGCGCGTGCACCCCGAACGTGACCACGGCGAGCTGCCAGCGCGGCCAGCGCAGGATCCGGGCCATCCGGGCGGTGACGGCGAGGCCGACGTCCCGGTGGGTGCGGATCTCGCCGCGGGCGCTGGTCTCCAGGGTGTGCCGGATGTACGGGCCGTGGCCCTGGGCCCGCAGCCGCAGCAGCTCCTCGTGGCAGTACGCGAGGTGGTTGTCCTCGTCGGCGGAGATCATCCGCATCGCCCGGCCGAGCTCGGGGTTGTCCCCGTACACCTTGACCAGCTGGCGCATCTGCTCGGCGGCGCGCTGCTCGGTGACCCGGCTGTGCGCGAGGTAGGTGATGATCTCGCGCTCGGTCAGCGGCACGTCGCTGTTCAGCCGCTCGTGGGAGAGGCCGACACCCTGGCGCTCCAGCAGCATGCAGTAGTCGGCGTCGTCCGGGACGGGCACCTTGGGCAGGCCGCGCTTGTTCAGCAGCTGGGTGAAGATCCGGCCGTGCTTGCGCTCGTCGGCGCCGTGCCGGGCGACCTTCGGCGCGAGCACCGGGTCCGGGGTGAGGGCGGTGATCCGCTCGTTCTCCCAGCCGCCCTGGTCCTCGCCACCGGCCGCGATGCTGCAGAACAGCTGGTACGCCTGGTCGTTCCGGTAGATCTCGTTGAAGAGCGATCTGGTGCTCAGCACGGCGCCTCCTGCGCGGATCCGGGGCGGCGCCCGCCGGGAGTGGCGGGCGGACGGCCGCGATACGTTCCCCCGGGCCCGCGACCGGGCGGGCCGACCGGCGGGTAATCACCCGCACGTGCTAGCCGAGGTGGGTGCCCAGCCATTCGAGCGAGGCGGGCAGCTCCTTGATCCAGCTGTCCACGTTGTGCCCGCCGTCGTCCAGGTAGAGCGAGTCGACCTTGAACTGGGGGTTGGCCGCCGCGACCTGGGTGGCCTGGTCGACGAACTGGACGGTCTGCGGGTAGTCCGACTCCTTGCGGGTGGAGACCACCAGCATGTTGAGCGCCGGCACCGGCAGGTTCTGCAGCCGCCAGCCGAGGTCGTGCTGCTGGGCCAGCGCCTTGTCGCCGCCGAAGAGGTCGCCGCCGGTGTAGCCGTCCTGGCGGACGGTGAAGTCGCCGTGCAGGCTGGTCGCGCTGCCGAAGACGTTCGGGAAGCGCATCGCCAGGCGCAGCGCGCAGCTGCCCCCGGTGGAGTAGCCGAAGGACGCCCAGGAGCCGGCCGTGCGGCCGACCCGGTAGGTGGCGCGGACGGCCTCCGGCACGTCCTTGGCGAACCAGGTCTCGGTGCGCTGCCCGCCGGGGACGTCCACGCACTCGGTGTCCCGGGACGGGACCACGCCCGGGCGGACCATCACCAGGACGGTCGGCGGCATCTTCCCGGTGCGCTGCAGCTCGTACGCGGTCTGGGGGAGGGAGAGGTCCTTGACCAGGTTCAGCGCGGTGCCGGGGTAGCCGGCGATGGCCAGCAGGACCGGGAAACGGATCAGGGCGAACTTCGGGTCGAAGTACTCGGGCGGCAGGTAGACGAACATCTGGTCGGACAGGCCCGACTCCTGGCCGTTGACCCGGACCGACTCGACCTTGCCGACCTCCTCGGGCGGCCCCTTCGGCAGATTGGTGACCGTCTCCAGGCCGCCTTCGCCGGTGGGCTGGAGCAGCGCGTCGGTGACCGGGGTGCCGCCCTTGTGGTTCTCGTTGCTGGTCAGCGCGAGCTTGGTGCCGCTGGTTCCGAGCAGGTCGTCCCAGGACGTGTAGAACCCGAAAGAGTTGTTCACCGCGAGCGCGAGCACCGCCACGATGGAGGCTTGAACGACCGTCAGCAGGCCGATCCGGCCGAGCACCGGCAGGGGGCGCTGCCGCGCCAGCCGGGGCCAGATCCACAGGGTGGTGACCAGCGCCGCGGCGCCGAGTGCGAGCAGCGAGTTCACCAGCGCGTCGCTGGTCAGTTCCATGCCGTCGGCCTTCCGGTGGGACACTGTCGGTGCAGGCTTCATCGTCTGGCGGTCCGTCAGGCGGGGCCACCGCGGCTAGGCTGTCCGGGCGCTCGGGCGGAGGCCGGAGGGCGGGGGGAGGTCGCAGGCAACCGGCACCCTAGAATGCGGCGTCCACCGTACGTAAAGCGTCCCGGAGGGTCTTGCCGCGCCACGCTGCGGCGATCCCCAGGCTCCCACCGCCGGCTCAACCCGCAGCGCGTCCACGGTCCCGGTTTACCGACCGTTTCCGGGTCCTTGGTATGCGCATTGCCTGATGAAGGAATAGGCATGAAGGTCCATCACGCGTCCTCCCCCGGAGGGACGGGACACCCCACCGCAGCCTCTACGCTGAGCTTCCATGAGCGTTCCCGTGTCCGTTGAGCCGAGCCCCGAGCAGCCGCCGCGCCGTCGTCGCGGCCTGCAGACGCTGCGCACCCAGGCGGCCGCTGTTCCGAGGGCGTGGCTCCCCGGCGCGGTCGGCTACGCCTGTCTGCTGATCGGGCTGGTGGACATCGCCAGCGCGGTGTTCCCCAAGCTCCGGCACACCAAGATGCACACCTTCGCCGGGCAGCTCCCGGGCGGGACCACCAGCCTGGCCGCGGTCGGCACGCTGATGGTCGGCATCCTGCTGGTGCCGCTGGCCCACGCGCTGCGCCGGCGCAAGCGGCGGGCCTGGCGGGCGGTGTGCGTGCTGCTGCCGGTCGGCGCGGCGCTGCACATCGTGCGCTGGCACCAGGTCGGCCCGGCGGTCGTCTCGCTGCTCGTCCTCGCCGTGATGCTGGTCCACCAGCGCGAGTTCTATGCCAAGGCCGACCCGCGCACCCGCTGGCGGGCCGTGGTCAACCTGGTCGTCATGGGCCTCCTCAGCGTGCTGCTCGGCCTGCTGATCGTGAGCACCCGCACCAAGTACGAGATCGGCCACCCGGGCCTGAGCGAGCGCCTGCAGCACGTCGGCTACGGACTCCTCGGCTTCGAGGGCCCGGTCCGCTACACCAACGTGCGGATGTCCGACCTGGTCGCCTACCTGCTCGGCGGGCTCGGCCTGCTGACCGCCTTCACCACCGCCTACCTGGCGCTGCGCCCGGGCAAGCCGAAGCCCGAGCTCACCGAGGAGGACGAGGCGAAGGTCCGCGAGCTGCTGGCGCGGCACGGCGAGCGCGACTCGCTGGGCTACTTCGCGCTGCGCCGCGACAAGAGCGTGCTGTTCTCGCCCACCGGCAAGGCCGCGATCTCCTACCGGGTGGTCTCCGGCGTGATGCTCGCCTCCGGTGACCCGGTCGGCGACGTCGAGGCCTGGCCGGGCGCGATCAAGGTGTTCATGGCCGAGGCCCGCGAGCACGCCTGGGTGCCGGCCGTGATGGGCTGCAGCGAGGTCGGCGGCGAGGTCTGGACCCGCGAGGCGGGCCTGGACGCGCTGGAGCTGGGCGACGAGGCGATCGTCGACACCTCCACCTTCTCGCTCTCCGGCCGGGCCATGCGCAACGTCCGCCAGATGGTCAAGCGCATCGAGCGCAACGGCTACTCCTGCAAGGTGCGCCGGGTCTCCGAGCTCACCGCGGAGGAGAAGTACCGGATCGCCGACGCCGCCGCCCGCTGGCGCGGCACCGACACCGAGCGCGGCTTCTCGATGGCGCTGGGCCGCTTCGGCGACCCGCTGGACGACGACTGCGTCGTGGTCACCGCGCACAAGGACCCGGAGGAGGGCGAGAGCGGCGACGACCTGAAGGCCGTGCTGCACTTCGTGCCCTGGGGGCCGGACGGCATCTCGCTGGAGCTGATGCGCCGCGACCGCGCCGCCGACCCGGGCCTGAACGAGCTGCTGATCGTCGCCGCCCTGCAGGCGGTGGGCGCCATGGGCATCCGCCGGGTGTCGCTCAACTTCGCGATGTTCCGCTCGGCGCTGGCCCGCGGCGAGCGGATCGGCGCCGGCCCGGTGCTGCGCGCCTGGCGCGGACTGCTGGTCTTCCTGTCGCGCTGGTTCCAGATCGAGTCGCTGTACAAGTTCAACGCCAAGTTCCAGCCCGAGTGGGAGCCGCGCTTCCTGGTCTTCCCGAACACCCGGGACCTGCCGCGGATCGGCTTCGCCGCGATGCAGGCGGAGGCCTTCATCACGCTCGGCATGCCGCGCTTCGGCCGCAAGCGCCAGCGCGAGGGCCTGATGCCGGTGCCGTCGACCCGCGAGGTCACCGAGGCCGCCTGAGGCACCGGAGCTCCGAAACGGGCCCCCGCCGGGAATCCCCGGCGGGGGCCCCGTTCGATAATGGGCGCATGAGCGAAACGCCGTCCTTCACCCTGCCGGCCGGTCTGCCGCGGCTCGAGCGCTGCGCCGTGATGGGCGTGGTCAACGTCACGCCCGACTCCTTCTCGGACGGCGGGCTCTGGCACGACCCCGCCAAGGCGATCGCGCACGGGCTCGCCCTGCGCGCCCGCGGCGCGGACCTGGTGGACGTCGGTGGCGAGTCCACCCGGCCGGGCTCGCAGCGGGTGCCCGAGGAGGAGGAGCTGCGCCGGGTGATCCCGGTGGTGCGCGAGCTCGCCGACGCCGGGGTGATGGTCTCGGTGGACACCATGCGCGCCTCGGTCGCCGAGCGGGCCGTGGAGGCCGGCGCCGTGGTCGTCAACGACGTCTCCGGCGGCCTGGCCGACCCGGCGATGGCCCGGGTGGTCGCCGAGACCGGTGCGCCCTTCGTGGTGATGCACTGGCGCGGGCAGTCCGCCGACATGGACGCGCTGGCCGTCTACGACGACGTGGTGCGGGACGTGGTCGCCGAGCTGACCGGCCGGGTGGACGCGCTGCTGGCCGCCGGGGTCAAGGAGGACCAGCTGATCCTCGACCCGGGGCTCGGCTTCGCCAAGACCCCCGAGCACAACTGGGCGCTGCTCGGCCGGCTGGACGCGCTCACCGCGCTCGGCCGTCCCGTCCTCGTGGCGGCTTCGCGCAAGCGGTTCCTGGGTACGCTGCTCGCCGACCCGGCAACCGGGGAACTGCGCCCGGCCCGGGAGCGCGACGACGCGACGGCCGCGGTGTCGGTGCTGTCGGCCCGGGCCGGAGCCTGGGCGGTGCGGGTGCACGACGTGTCCGGCACGGCGGACGCCGTCCGGGTGGTCGCGGCTTGGCAGCGCGCGGCGCGGCTGGGGTGAGGGAGGGTCTGTGACAGGTGACGGCAGGTTGAGCGGCGGAACGGCCGGACGGGCCCGCGAGGCGGACCTGGAGGCCGTGCTGGCGGCGAACCGAGCGCTCTACGAGGCGCTGGAACGGGGGGACCTGGAAGCGGTCGAGGGCGCCTGGCTGGGCGCCGCGGACGCCGACGACAAGGGCGGCGTGGTGTGCGTGCACCCCGGCTGGCCGGTGCTGCGCGGCCGGGCGCAGGTGACCCGTTCGTACATGCTCATCATGATGAACACGGAGTACATCCAGTTCTTCCTGACCGATGTCGAGGCCGAGGTCCACGGTGATGTGGCCCTTGTCACGTGCACCGAGAACATCCTGTCCGGGGGTGAGGCGGAGGAGGAGGGCGAACTCGGACCGCTGGTCGGTGGAAAGGTCGTGTCGACGAATCTGTTCCGTCGTACCCCGGCCGGGTGGAAGCTCTGGTCGCACCACGGTTCACCCGTTCTGACCAGCGGTGACGAGGACGACGAGGATTGATTCCGGCGGCTGCCGGAATACGGTGCCGGTGCGCCGCCCGGGAATTCCCGAGTGGTCACCGAACGTTCACGTCAATCGCCATTCCGGCGCGCGTGGCGCCGTTCGGTGCCGGGTAGGACGGTCAGGCGTTGTCCGTGCTCGCGGGTAGATTCGAAACGGAGTGGCGGGCGTGCTGCCCGCCTTCGCCCTGCCCGTCCATGCCTTTCACCGGGCGGGGCCCGTCCGACTGGGAGCAGTGATTCGTTTGCTGGACCGCGTCACCCTGCGGGGGCTGCGAGCCCGGGGCCACCACGGCGTCTTCGAGCGGGAGCGCGTCGAGGGCCAGACCTTCGTGGTCGACCTCGTGCTCTACCTGGACACCCGCCCCGCCGCGTCCGGAGACGACCTCACCCGCACGGCGCACTACGGCATCGTGGCCGAGGAGGTCACCGCGATCATCGCCGGGGAGCCGGTCGACCTGATCGAGACCCTGGCCCAGCGGATCGCCGACCAGTGCCTCAAGCACGAAGCGGTCGAGGAGGTCGAGGTCACCGTGCACAAGCCGGACGCCCCGATCACCGTGCCGTTCGACGACGTGACCGTGACCATCCACCGGGGCCGCGCATGACCCCCACCGCGCGCCCGGTATCCGATGCAGAGGGAACCTTTTCGATGAGCAGCGACGACCCGACCGCCACGCCGAACGCGTTCGACCTGGAGAGCCGGGTGGACTCCGCCGACACGACCCTGCACAGCCAGCGCTGCGCGGTGATCGCGCTGGGGAGCAACCTGGGCAACCGGCTGGACACCCTGCAGGGTGCCGTGGACGCCCTCGCCGACACCCCTGGGCTGAGGATCAAGGCGGTGTCCGCGGTCTACGAGACCGAGGCCGTCGGCGGCCCCGAGGAGCAGCCCAGCTACTACAACGCCGTCGTCGTGCTGCGCACCTCGCTGCCGCCGCGGGACCTGCTGGAGCGCGGCAACGCGATCGAGGACGCCTTCGGCCGGGTGCGGACGGTCCACTGGGGCCCGCGCACCCTGGACGTCGACATCCTGACCTACGAGGGCGAGCTCAGCGACGACCCGCAGCTGCTGCTGCCGCACCCGCGCTCGCACGAGCGGGCCTTCGTGCTCGCGCCCTGGCTGGACGCCCAGCCGGAGGCCGAGGTGCCCGGGCACGGGCGGGTCGACGCGCTGCTGGAGGCGCTCGGAGGCCCGGACGCGCAGGGCGTGGTCCGCCGCGAGGACATCCGGCTGACGCTGCCGGAGTAGCCCGCCGACGGCGCCTGCCCGAGCCGCGTCACGGGCGAGTGGGCGAGTGCCCGCCCCGAGCCGCGTCATGGGCGAGCGGGCGAGTGCCCGCCCCGAGCCGCGTCGTGGGCGAGCGGGCGAGTGCCCGCCCCGAGCCGCGTCATGGGCGAGCGGGCGAGTGCCCGCCCCGAGCCGCGTCGTGGGCGAGTGGGCGAGTAAGAGCCGGGGGAACTCGGCCGGGGGCCCGGCCGTACCAGTAGGTGCCCGCCGTTCGTGCGGGTGTCCGCCCGGCCGGGCCCGGTACGGTGGCCTGGCGCCGCCGCGTCGGGTCACCTGGCGGCCGGCCGGCTCTGGTACCCCGGGAAGGACCTCCTCCGAGTGAAGCTGCTTCGCCTCCGTCTGCTGATCGGCATCACCGCCGCCACGACGGCGCTGTCCTGGGCCGGCTCCAAGCTGTGGGCCTCCCTGGACACGCTGCCGGCCGTGCCGGGCGCGGCGCCGGTGGTTCTGGCGGCGGTGGCGGTGATCCTGCTGGCGACCGCGCTGTCGCTGCGGTCCCGGCTGAAGGCGGCGCGTGAGCGGCAGCCCGGCGCCAAGGGGGTCGACCCGCTGCTGGCGGCCCGGGCGCTGGTGCTGGGGCAGGCCAGCGCGCTGGTCTCGGCGGTGGCCACCGGTATCTACGCGGGGGCGGGGATCTACCTGCTGGGGGAGCTGGACGTGTCGGCCCGCAAGGACCAGGCCGTCACGGCCGGGTTCGCGGTGCTCGCGGGGGCCGCGGTGATCGCCGCGGCGCTCTGGCTCCAGCACGTCTGCAAGTTGCCCGAGAACCACGACGGTCCGAGTGGTCCGGCGGCCTCCCACCGCTGAGCAGGGCCTTCTTCGTGATCTTGGGTGAGAATCCGGGCACGTGCGGTAAAAACCTGCCCCTGTCAAGGGTGGAAGGGGACCCTGGGCTGACAGGGCCCCAATTCGCACGCTAGTTTCTTGGCATGTCTCGCGGACGCCACCGTCATTCCTCCGTCCTCGGCCGGGTCTTTCCCCCCACCGCCGCCGGCGTACTGCTGGTAGCCGCTCTGGCCGCACTCCTTTTCAGTCAGGACACCATCCTGGTGCGCTCGGTGGGCATCGCGGCGGTGATCGCGACGCTCGGCTTCGCGCTGTTGCTGCGTCAGCGGGACAAGGCGGCCCGGGCGGCCGCCGAGATGTCCGCGGCGCAGCGGCTGCGCGCCGAGGAGCGGTTCGAGGAGCAGCTGGCCGAGGCCGAGTACGCGGCCGAGGTCGCCGAGGAGCGGGCCACCCGCTTCGGGCGGCGGCTGACCGCGGAGAAGTCCCGGCTGGCGAAGGCCGAGACCGAGATCGCCCGGCTGCTGCGGGAGCGGGCCGTGTCGGTGGCCGAGCAGGCCCTCAAGGAGGCCGAGGCGGCCCAGCGGGCGCTCGCCGCGAGCCGTCCCAGGTATCCGGCCAGCCCGGCCGCGTTCGTGCGCGCGGCGGCCGTGCTGCGGCTGCTGGAGCGCCGTGCGGCCGAGCAGGAGGAGCGGCGGGCCCGTACGGCGGGTGCGGAGGTCGCGCTGCGGGCGCACGCCGCCCCGGCGACCAAGACCCCGAGCCAGCCCCAGAGCCAGACCCAGCCCCAGGCCCAGCTCCAGACCCCGACCCAGGCCGCGCCGGTGCCCGTGCCGGTGGCGGTGCCCGCCCCGGTGGCCCCCGCGGTGCCCAGGCCGGCCGCGGCGCCGGTGGCCACGCCCCCGGTGCAGCCCGCGCCGGTGCGGCCGGCGCTGACGGCGACGGTGGGTCAGCTCGGCGGGGCGCAGGCCGCACCGGCCGCGGCGCCCGTACCGGCGGAGCGGCAGCGGCCGCGGCCGGCGCAGTCCGGGCAGGCGCGCGGACAGGGCTTCAGCTTCTTCGGCCGCGGTGCGGGCGGGGCGGTGCGCCCGGCGGCCCCGGCGCCGGCGGTGGGCAGCGTCGCCGAGCTGGGCGAGCGGACCGACCTGGCGGACGTGGTGGGCGACGAGGCGGTGGCCGCGAAGGCCGCGGCCGAGGCCCGGGCGGCGGAGTCGGCCGCGGTGCGGGACGGCGGGCGGGAGCCGCAGCCGGTCGCCGAGCAGCCGCAGGGCGGTTCGCAGCCGGGCGGGCCGACCGTGGTGGACCTGACGCCGGAGGACGAGACCGAGCTGATCCAGCTGCCGGAGCTGCGCGCCTCGCGCTGAGACGGGTGCACGAACGCCGCGGCGCGGGAAGTCGGTCGGACCGACTTCCCGCGCCGCGGCGTTGTCAGGGGGTGCTCAGGGGGTGCGTCAGAGCTGGACGCCGAAGTCCTGGGCGATGCCCGCCAGGCCGGAGGCGTAGCCCTGGCCGACGGCGCGGAACTTCCACTCGGCGCCGTTGCGGTAGAGCTCGCCGAAGATCATCGCGGTCTCGGTGGCGGCGTCCTCGGAGAGGTCGTAGCGGGCGATCTCGGCGCTGCCGGCGGCGTTCACCACGCGGATGTAGGCGTTGCGGACCTGGCCGAAGTTCTGGCCGCGGGCGACGCCGTCGTAGATGGTGACCGGGAAGGTGATCTTGACGGCCTCGGCCGGCAGCCCGGCCAGGTTGACGTTGATCGACTCGTCGTCGCCCGCGCCCTCGCCGGTGCGGTTGTCACCGGTGTGCACGACGGTGTTGTCCGGCGTGCTGGTGTTGTTGAAGAAGACGAAGTGGGCGTTGGACAGCACCTTGCCGTCCGCGTTCAGGACGATCGCGCTGGCGTCGAGGTCGAACTCGGCGCCGGTGGTGGTGCGGACGTCCCAGCCCAGGCCGACGGTGACCGCGGACAGGCCGGGGGCCTCCTTGGTCAGCGAGACGTTGCCACCCTTGGAGAGGCTCACTGGCATGGCGATTGCTGTCCCTTCGTTCGCTTCGTGCGCTTTTCCCCGGGACAACGCAATACTCCCGGGACTTGGTTCCGCCCGGCCCCGTGAATTCTTCGTAAGCGTGAATGGCCGGGCAAAGCCGGGGCAAAGACCGCGGTCAGATCCGGCGGAACCGGCCCTGCAGTGACCAGATGTTCGGGTTGTCGGCCAGGTCGGGGTGCATGTCGCACAGGTCGGCGAGGGTGTCCTGGAGGAAGTCCCGGGCCTCGCGCCGCAGGTCGCTGTGGCGGATCACGGCGGCCGGCTCGTCCGGCAGCCAGGTGGCGGTGACCTCGACCCAGTTGAAGCGGCGGGCGAAGCGCAGCAGGTGGGTGTTCTGGGTGAAGTCGAGGTCGGCGGTCTGCACCCGGGCGGCCCGGCTGCCGTCCGGGTCGCGGTCCAGCAGCTCGGTGATGTCGCACAGCGCCCAGGCGAAGTCGAGCACCGGCACCCAGCCCCAGGAGGTGGACAGCTCGGCGCCCTCGGCGTCCAGGTAGACGTCGCCGCAGAACAGGTCGTACCGCAGGGCGTGCACGGACGCGGTGCGGTAGTCCGTCTGCGGGGGGTCGGGGAAGCGGTTGGAGAGGGAGTAGCCGAGCTCGATCACGTACGCCATTGTCGGGGTTCGGGGCGGGTGCGGGTAACCGGCCGCCCGGAGCCGAGCAGCCCACTGCCCGCGCCGGGCAATCCGCCCCGGAGGCGAGGGGGCGAATAACTGCGTGACCGGGTGGGGCGGGCGCGGGATGATGGGCGCATGCCTGAGCCCATCCGCGTACGGGGGTCGGTGGTCGTCCCCGACGCCGAGCTCGTCTGGCGCTTCTCGCGTTCCTCCGGCCCCGGTGGCCAGCACGTCAACACCTCCGACTCCAAGGTCGAGCTGCGCTTCGACCTCGCCGCCACCAAGGCGTTGCCCGAGGTGTGGCAGGGGCGTGCCCTGGAACGGCTGGCCGGGCGGCTGGTGGACGGCCGGGTGCTGGTGGTCCAGGCCTCGGAGTTCCGCTCGCAGTGGCGCAACCGGGAGGCGGCCGCGGCCCGGCTGTCGGCGCTGCTGACCGAGGCGTGCGCGCCGCCGCCGAAGACCCGGCGGGCGACCAAGCCGAGCCGGGGGATGGTCGAGCGCCGGCTGTTCAACAAGAAGCACCGCTCCGACGTGAAGCAGGGCCGCCGGTCGCCGCGGGGCGGCGAGTAGGGCGCGTCTCCGCAGGACACGCCCCGGCTCAGCCCAGGGAGCGGTAGCCGCCGCGGAAGTAGAGCAGCGGACGGCCGTCCGGGGCGGGCACCGCGGCCTCCAGGACGCGGCCGAGCAGCAGGGTGTGGTCGCCCGCGGGTATCCGCTGTTCGGTGCGGCACTCGACGGTGGCCAGCGCGCCCTCGATCAGCGGGGCGCCGGTGCGCGGCCCGCGGTGGTGCGGGGTGTCCGCGAACAGCAGCCGGTCGCTGAGCCGGCCCTTCATGGCGAAGCGCGAGCCGATCGTCTTCTGTCCCTCGGTCAGCACCGAGACGGCCCAGGTGTCGACCCGGGAGAGCACCTCGTCCATCCGGGAGTCCTCGCGCACCGAGATCAGCACCAGCGGCGGCTCCAGCGACACCGAGAGGAAGGAGGTGGCGGTCATGCCGATGTCCTCGCCGTCCTCCGGGTCGTGGACGGTCACCAGGCTCACGCCGGCGGCGAGCTGGGAGAGAGCTGCCCGGAACTCGTCGGGCGTGGCGTGGGGGGCAGCTTCGGGCTGCGGGGACGGGTACACGTACCGCACGGTAGTCGTCACCCGCGGGGAACGGCATCGGGCCTTGGTCGTAGGACCGGTGGCGAACCCGGGTGGCGAAGCCGGTGGCGCGGCCGGGGTCCGGACTCACCCTCAGGGGTGAAGCGGACGGACCGGCGGGCGCAGCCGGCTTCAGTCGTCGGCCGATGAGGTCGACCAAGGGAAAAGTACCGATAGCGCTTTATGTCCCGCTATGGGGCGGATGAGCTGATTAAGGGCGCATTAGTGTCGTGTGATTTAAGTCACAAGTGGCGCCCTATTGCTGACCGAGCGTGCCGAACGCTGTGCTCCCTGTGATTCAGTTCTTCTGGCAATCGGACGATAACCAATCAAGAACTATCCGAAGCAGCCGGGGAGCCCCCGCATGGAAGCCGAGTCGGAGCCGTACGTCCGTCTCGCGACCCTCCGCACCTTGCACCGGGTCGTGGCGGACCTCAACGCTGCCCGCAGCCTGGCGGGGACGCTGCAGGCCGTCGTCGAGGGCGCGGTGCACGGGCTCGGTTTCGACGCCGCCGCGGTCAGCCTGGTCCGCCCGGACGGCGACCTCGTGGTGGCGGCCGTCTGGGAGCTGGAGGAGAGCCCCATGGGCGGCCCCTCCGTGCTGCTCGGCCAGGTCGGGTCCCGCGAGTCCTGGGACCGGCTGCTCGGCGTCAGCGACCACTGGGGCACCCTGCGCTTCCTGCCGTACGACCGCGGCTGGGCCGTCGCCAGCGACATCCCGCGCTGGATCGGGGACGGCTCGCTGCCCGTGTACGCCAACGACTGGCACCCCGCCGACGGCCTGCTCGCCCCGATGTACAGCGCCGGCGGCGACCTGCTCGGGGTGCTCTCGGTGGACCGCCCGCGCAGCGGCAAGCGGCCCGGGGCCTGGACCCGCGAGGCGCTGGAGATGTTCTCCCTGCAGGCCTCCATCGCGATCGGCAACGCCCGGCTGCGGGCCGAGATGCAGCGCGCGCTGGCCCGCCTGGAGAAGGAGCAGCAGGCCCTGCGGGCCAGCGAGGAAAGCTTCCGCCAGGCCTTCGAGTACGCGCCGAGCGGGATGGCCATCACCGAACTGCACGGCGCCGGGCGCGGCCAGCTGACCAGGGTCAACGACGCGCTCTGCCGACTGCTCGGCCGCCCCCGGGCGGTGCTGCGCCAGCAGAGCTTCGCCGACCTCGTCCACCCCGAGGACCGGGCCCTGCTGGAGCGCACCAGCGCCGAGAGCGGCCGGGCGGAACTGCGGCTCTCCCGGCGCGACGGCGGCTACCAGTGGGTCTGTCTGCGCAACTCGATCGTGGCGGACGCGGCCGAGGGCCCCAGCTTCCTGCTGACCCACGTCGAGGACATCGAGGACCGCAAGCGGCACGAGTTCCAGCTCGCCCACCGGGCCAGCCACGACGCCCTCACCGGCCTGCCCAACGGAGCCGAGCTCAAGGCCCGGCTGGCCCGCCGGCTCTGCGCCCAGCCGCAGCCGGTCGGTGCCGCGGCCGGACCGGCCGAGGCGGCCTACCCGCCGCCGTACGGCTACCCGGCGGACTCCTACAGCGCGCACGCGGCGCACGACGGGCTGGAGGGCGCGGACCCGTACGCCGCCGCGGTGCACGGCTACGGGCTGCCCGAGGGCGGCCCGCCCGGTCTCGGCCCGGGCTTCGGGGAGCACGTGCACGCGGTGGTCCCGGCCGACCACGGGCCGGGCGGCGAGGCCTGGTCCGCGCCGTTCCGCTCCGGCGGCGCGGCCGCCGTGGACAAGGGCCTCGCGGTGCTCTTCTGCGACCTGGACGGCTTCAAGTCGATCAACGACCGGTTCGGCCACAACGCGGGCGACGCGGTGCTGGTCGAGGTCGCCCGGCGGCTCAGCCAGGCCGTCCGGGACGGCGACACGGTGGCCCGGCTCGGCGGCGACGAGTTCGTGGTGCTGGCCGACGGCATCGGCCGTGAGGAGGCCAAGGACCTCGCCCACCGGCTGCGCAACGCGATCATCCCGCCGATGCGGATCGACGGACGGGCGATGCGGGTGGGCGTGAGCCTCGGCATCGGCTGGGCCGGCTGCGGGATGAGCATCGAGGAGGTGCTGCACACCGCGGACGAGCGGATGTACGACGAGAAGCGCGCCCGCGGCGGCGCGGTGCGCGGTGCGCGCGGCGAGCGCTCCCACCGGCGGGCGGGCTAGGGCGTGTCTGACAATTCGCGTCGGATCAGCGCGCGGCGTTGGGGTGCGTGCATCGCAAGGCGGAGGAGGGAGTCCATGCGGAGCATCGGCGACCGACGACAACGCGGCGAGGTGCGTGCCCCGGCGTCGCGCGCCCGGCGGGAATTGTCAGACACGCCCTAGGGCGGGCCGTAGGACCGGACGGGGACGGACGACGCGGCACCGACGGCCCGTGGGCCGCCGGCCACGCCGGGTTACCCGCGAGTTGTCAAGGGTTCTTTTCCGGCTGTCAGGTACGGCAGGTAGGGTGCCCGGTACGACAGCGTCCATGATCTGCGCCGCCCGCAGCCGGCGGCGCGCACCGGATGGGGGAGCAGACCACCGTGACGACCGCCGGCAGCAACGGAATGCCCGAGGGCCAGGGGGGCGGTGCCCCGCAGGACGACGACCCGTTCGGCTACCTCTACCGCCCGGCCGACGGCTCCACCGGGCAGCCGGCCGAGCCGCAGCAGGGGGTCCCCCGGACGTCGTACAGCCGTCCGATGGAGGTCGGGCGCACCCAGTACGGCTACGGCTACCCGCCGCGGGCGCAGCAACAGCAGCAGCCGTACGGCCAGCAGGGGATGCCGCCGCAGGGGTACCCGGGCGGTCAGCCGCAGGCCCCGTACGGCCAGCCCGGCGTGCCCCAGCAGGCCGAGTACGGCGCCGCGCCCGCCCAGCAGGCCCGCTACGCCGAGCACTCCCGGCCGCAGCCGGGGGACGAGCGGCCGAGCAGCGGCCGCAGCAAGGGCGCGGTGATCGGCGCGGTCGCCGTGGTCGCGGCCATCGCGATCGGCGCCGGGATAGCGCTCTCCACGGGCGGTGACAAGGACGGCGACAAGACCGCCAAGGGCGGCGCCGCCACCACCGCCGTATCGGGCCCCACCACCCCGGGGCCGGCCAACACCACCGCCGGCGGCTCCCCGTCGGCCAGCTCCACCCCGATCGCCGGTCCGTCGACCGTGGACGCGGGCCAGCTGCAGGGGCAGAACGCGCCGTCCGGCAACAGCGTCAAGGGCGCCAAGTCGGCGGACGGGAGCTACCTGACCCTCCAGCCGGGCGGCTCGGTGACCTGGAACGGCGAGATCGCCACGGCCGGGACGTACAAGCTCACCGTGCACTACAACTACACCAGCACCGGGGAGTTCAAGGGCGCCGCGGCGGTGAACGGCAAGGACTGGCCGAGCGGGGTGACCTACAAGTCGTACGGTGCCCCCAAGGACCCGGCGTCCTCCTGGTTCACCACCTGGATACTGCCGAGCCTCCAGGCCGGGCCGAACTCGGTGAGCTTCACGGTGCCCGCCGGGGCGTCCATCCTGATCGACCAGATCGTCCTGGAGCCGAGCGGCTGAGCCGCCCGCCCGCCGGACGCACCACGGCCGCCCGTCCCCGCTGGGGGAGGGCGGCCGTCGGCGTTCGGGGCCCGGCGCGGAGCGGTCAGGCGGGCTTGACCGTGGGGAAGCGGTCGGCGCCGTGGATCCAGCGGCCGCGGCGCATGACGGCGACCAGGTCGTAGGTGTCGGAGTCGACCACGACGAGGTCGGCGAGCTTGCCGGCCTCCAGCGAGCCGATGGAGTCGCTCAGGCCGAGCAGCCGGGCCGGGGTCGCCGACAGCGACTCGACGGTCTGGCCGAGGGTCAGGCCGTTGACCGTCACCGAGCGCTTGAACGCCACGTCCAGGGTGAGGGTGGAGCCGGCGATCGCGCCGCCCTCGACCAGCCGGGCCACGCCGTCGGTGACCTGGACCTGGAGGGGGCCGAGGGGGTAGAGGCCGTCGCCCATGCCGGCGGCGCCCATGGCGTCGGTGATGAGGGCGACGCGGGTGGGGCCGGCGGTGCGGTAGGCGAGGTCGAGGACGGAGGGGTGGAGGTGGACGCCGTCGTTGATGAGTTCGACGGTGACGCGGTCGTCTTCGAGGAGGGCGACGATGGGGCCGGGGGCGCGGTGGGCGATGCCGGGCATGGCGTT
>NZ_BNBY01000036.1 GCF_014656195.1 Kitasatospora xanthocidica
GGCGCGCCCCTTCGGCTCGGGGCGGTTTCCCCGTCCCGTGCGTGACGTGGCACGGGGCGGGGGCTCGCCCGCTCGCCTCCGGGGCGCCCGGGTCAGCGGCCGGCGGCGGCCTTCAGGATGGAGGCCACCGCGGGGCCGGCCGCGTCGACGCCGTGGCCGCCGCCCTGGACCTCGGCGGCGACCGCGATGTTGCCGCGGTAGGCGGTGAACCAGCTGTTGGTGGTGGAGGCGCCCTGGACCTCGGCGGAGCCGGTCTTGGCGCCCGCGTTGTCGGTGATCCCGGCCATCACCTGGCTGGCCGTGCCGCTGACGGCGGTGGCGTTCATCATCGTGCGCAGCTTGCCGGCGACGTCCGGCGAGATCTGCCGGGCGGCCGCCTGCTGGGGCAGACCGGCCACCAGGACGGGCTGCTTGAACGCCCCGCTCTGGACGGTGGCGGTGATCGAGGCGATGGCCAGCGGGTTCATCTGGACCTTGCCCTGGCCGATGTAGTTCATGGCCTGCTCGTCCTTGCTGCCCGGCGTCGCCGGGATCTTGCCGTCGGCGTTCGGCAGGCCGGTCTTCCACTCCAGGCCGATGCCGAACACGTCCTTGGCGGTGGAGGACAGCGTCTCCGGCTTGAGGCTGGTCAGGCCCTGGTTGATGAAGGCCGTGTTGCAGGACACCATGAAGTCCTGCTGGAGGGTGTTGTTCGGGAAGGCGCCCGGGAAGTCGTTCGGGATCGCGACCGCGTTGCTGCTCTTCTCCGGGCAGGCCACCACGGAGTCCGGGTTGATCCCGTTCTCCAGCAGCGCCGCGGAGGTGACGATCTTCATCGTCGAGCCCGGTGCGAGCAGCCCGGTGAAGGCCCGGTTCTGGCCGTTGGCCGGAGAGTTGGCGAAGGCCAGCACCTGGCCGGTGCTCGGCTCGATCGCCACGACGGAGCCGGGCTTGCCGCCCAGGTCGGTCATCGCCTTCTCGGCGGCGGCCTGGACGGTGTTGTCGATGGTCACCTTGAACGGCTTGCCGGGCTTCGGCTCGACGATGGTGAACAGCTTGTCGGCGGCGGCCTTGCCGGCCGGGTCGTTGATCACCACGGCCTTGCCCGAGTCCTGGTCCTTGGCCGGGTCCGGCGGGAGCAGCTTCTGGGCGTTGTCCTGCAGGGTGTTCATCAGGGCCGCGGTGAGCGAGGCGCCCTGCAGCGGCTTGCCGTTGCGGTCCACCACGGTGGACGGCGGGGCGAAGACCTGCTGGGTGGCGATGGTCTCGTTGCCGGACAGGTGGGGGTGGATCACCGTCGGCGCCCAGTGCACGGCCGGGGTGTCGTCGCTCATCTTCACCACGCCCAGGAAGCCCTGGTAGTCCCAGGCCCGGTTGGTGCCCTCGAACTCGGCGCGCGCCTTGAAACTCATCAGCGTGCCGGTGGGCCCGGGGGTGGCGGTGGGGGACGGCGAGTCGGTGGCGCCCGGGGTGCCCGCCGACGGCGTCGCGGAGGCCCCGGCGCCGGGCTTGGCCGGGCTGGGGGTGCCGGTGGCGGAGGAGAAGACCTGCTGGGTGGTCGGACCGGTCGGGGTGAGCGTCAGCGCGCTCGGCTTCACCTGGTCCCGGAAGGCGGTCAGCGCGGTGGTGGCCGCGGCCGGGTCGTCGGTCAGCGAGGCCGCCTTGGCGATGTCGCCGGACGCCCAGGCCGCCAGGAAGTCCTTCGCGCCGGCCGTGGCCTGCTCGGCCGACGGCGGCTCGGCGACGACCGTACGGGCCTTCTTGCCGCCGGAGTCGGAGTCCGAGCCGTTCATCAGGCTGTACGCGCCGTAGCCGCCGCCCGCGAGGACGGCGATGGACACGCCGGTGATGATGCCGATCTTCGCGCCACTGCGCATGGTGCAGGTCCCCCAGGGGTCTCGCGGCCGGGCGCAACCGGCGGGGCCGGAAACGCGGTACGACCCCACCCTAGGCAGGCGGAATCGGTGCGCCGACGAAAGGCCCGCCACTTGTGACGGATCTGGTACGTGTCGTGCACCGCATACGGACGAAACGGGGGGACTCGGTGTGGGCCGGAGCCGGGGGTGGCCGTCGGATCGGTCAGATCCAGCTGTTGAACCACATCCGGCGGCGCCAGTCGTCCAGCGGGATGGTCTGGCCGGTGAAGAGCGGGTAGAAGAACAGGAAGTTCCAGACGATCAGCAGCACCAGCAGGCCGGCCGTCGCGGAGCCGATGATCCGGCGGTCCCGGGAGGCGCCGGGCGGGCCGATCAGGGCGCCGACCAGCATCGTCACCGCGAGCACCAGGAACGGGACGAAGACCACCGCGTAGAAGAGGAAGATCGTCCGCTGCTGGTAGGCGAACCACGGCAGGTAGCCGGCGGCCAGGCCGCAGAGCAGCGCGCCGGCCCGCCAGTCCCGCCGGAACGCCCAGCGCCACAGGCAGTAGACCAGGGCGACCAGGGCCGTCCACCACAGCAGCGGGGTGCCGATGCCCAGCACCTCGCGGGCGCAGTCGGCGGCCGTGCAGCCGTCCTGGCCCAGCTTGGGGGACTCGTAGAAGAAGGAGACCGGCCGGCCCAGCACCAGCCAGGACCACGGGTTGGACTGGTAGGTGTGCGGGTCGCTCAGGTGGGTGTGGAACTCGTAGACCGTCGAGTGGTAGTGCCACAGGGCGCGCAGGCCCTCCGGTATCCACGGGAAGTCGGTGGAGCGGCCCACCGCCCAGTCCCGGCCCCAGCCGCCCCGCCCCGGGGCGTTGCTGCTGGCGAACCAGCCCCACCAGGACCCGACGTAGACCACGATCGGGACCACGACGACCGACAGGAAGCCCGGCAGCACGTCCCGGGCGAGCACCGCCGTGAACGGGCGCGGGGCGCCGGCCAGACGGCGGGCGCCGACGTCCCAGAGGACCGTCATCAGGCCGAACGCCGCCATCACGTACAGGCCGCTCCACTTGGTGGCGCAGGTCAGGCCGATGCAGACGCCGGCCGCGATCCGGTACGGGCGCCAGCCCAGGTTCACCCGCTGGGCGAGCCCCGGGTCCTCGACCCCGCCGAGCCTCACGGCCAGCAGCCCCCGGGTGCGGTCGCGGTCCAGCAGCAGGAAGCCGAAGGCGGCGACGATCCAGAACATCACCACGAGGTCGAGCAGGGCGGCCCGGCTGAGCACCAGGTGCAGGCCGTCCACCGAGAGCAGCAGGCCGGCCACGCAGCCCAGCAGGGTCGAGCGGAACATCCGGCGGGCGATCCGGGCCAGCATCAGCACCGACAGGGTGCCGAGCAGCGCCACCGCGAAGCGCCAGCCGAAGGGGTTCATGCCGAACAGCTGCTCGCCGAAGCCGATGATCCACTTGCCCACCGGCGGATGGACCACGTACGAGGCCGTCTCCCGGTACGGGACGGACGCGCCCGGCGTCATGATCGTCTTGTTGGCGTCCTCCGGCCAGCTGATCTCGTAGCCGCCGTGCCAGAGCGCGTAGGCGTCCTTGGCGTAGTACGTCTCGTCGAAGATGATCGCGTTCGGCCGGCCGAGGTCGGTGAACCGCAGGAGCCCGGCGAACACCGCCACCGCGACCGGGCCCAGCCAGCCGGCCCAGCGGCACAGGAAGTACCAGAGGCCCTGCGGCAGCGAGATGCCCAGGCCCAGCAGCAGCGGCGACTGCGGCACGTCCCGCCGGGTCACCCGCGGGCCGTCCGGCATCGGCGGCACCAGGCGCTCGGCCAGGGGGACGGTCGGGCGCGGCCGGTAGCCGTGGCCGGCCAGGCGTTCGCGCCAGGTGGGGGCCGCGGGCGCGGTGGGCGCAGTGGGCGCCGCGGGGGTGGTCAGGGCGGCTGGGGCGGCGGATTCCGGTGGACGGGGGGACGGCAGGTCGACGCCCCGCGCGGAGTGGTCCGTACCAGTGGGCGTCTGGGCCGCCGTGTCGCCGTTCATCCGCCACATCGTAGGGGCGCTCTTCGTACGCGTGTCCGCTCCCTCGGAAGCTGACCGAATCGTCACCAAAAGCTCCGGGCGGCCGCAGCTGGAAGGATGGGGTCCGTGACAGGAGTACTCGTTCTCGCAGGCACCCCCATCGGCGACGTCTCGGACGCCCCGCCCCGACTCGTCCACGAACTGGCCACGGCGGACGTGATCGCGGCCGAGGACACCCGCCGGCTGCGCCGGCTCACCCAGGCGCTCGGGGTGACCCCGGCCGGCCGGGTCGTCTCGTACTTCGAGGGCAACGAGGTCGGCCGCACCCCCGAACTCGTCGAAGCGCTGCTCGGCGGCGCCCGGGTGCTGCTGGTCACCGACGCCGGCATGCCCTCGGTCTCCGACCCCGGCTACCGGCTGGTCGCCGCGGCCGTCGAGGCCGACCTCAAGGTCACCGCGGTGCCCGGGCCGTCCGCGGTGCTCACCGCGCTCGCGCTGTCCGGCCTGCCCGTCGACCGCTTCACCTTCGAGGGCTTCCTGCCGCGCAAGGCCGGCGACCGGGCCCGGCAGCTCGCCTCGATCGCCGCCGAACCGCGCACCATGGTCTTCTTCGAGGCGCCGCACCGGATCGCCGAGGCCCTGGCCGCGATGGCCGAGGCCTTCGGGCCCGAGCGCCCGGCCGCCGTCTGCCGCGAGCTCACCAAGACCTACGAGGAGGTCAAGCGCGGGCCGATCGGCGAACTCGCCGCCTGGGCCGCCGACGGCGTCAAGGGCGAGATCACCGTCGTGGTCGCGGGCGCCCCGCCGGCCGCGCCCCAGGAACTGACCCCGGCCGAGCTGGCCCGGCTGGTGGCCGTGCGCGAGGAAGCCGGGGAGCGGCGCAAGGAGGCCATCGCGGCCGTCGCGGCCGAGCTCTCGCTGCCCAAGCGGGAGGTCTTCGACGCGGTCGTCGCGGCCAAGAAGGAAGCCCTCGACGGCGGCCCGGGAAAGGGGTGAATTCCCGGGGCTTGCGTTGCGGCCGGGGCGTCGTACCTTTGAGGGAAGGCCCTGGTAAACACCCGCTGAGCTGAAGTTTCGGTCGCGGTTTCCGGCTCCAGGGAGGCCCTTCGTATAGGGCTTCCCAATCCGCATCCAAGTCTTCACAAGTGGGGCGTCGGCCAGGGCGGTCCGGGCATTTCCTGGAGTGGAAAGACCCAGCCGGGCGAGCGCCCGGCGGGCGCTGGGAGACGGCATGAGCGAGCGCAGCGAGCGACCCGACAAGAGGTGCGCGTTCCGCGAAGCGGCCGCCGAGCGGAGCGAGGTGGGCGCATGAGCGACACGATCGGTAGCCCCGGCAGTGGAAGCGCACTGAGCACCGCGGGCCTGGAAGGCCGCGGGCACACTCCCGTCGAGACCGTACGGGAGGCCTACTCCTTCGCGTGCCTGCGCTGCGGGTACGGCTGGGAGCAGGCGTACGACATCGAGCACCACGTGGCCAAGGACGGGCACGTCGTCTTCGAGTACCACGCCAACGGTGTCCGGGTGCCGTCCCCGCTGCTCAAGCCGACCTGCCCCGGGTGCGGTGGCCACACCGTCCGGATCATGCGCGAGGGCCGGGTGGCCTCCGCCGACCAGCCCTGGCAGCACGCCCCCGGCTACCCGGCGCACGCCGAACCGGCCGGGCCGCCCCCGGTGCCCGGGCCCGCCAAGCCGCGCGGACGCTGGGCCCGGTTCTGGTCGCGGCTGCTGGGCTGACACCGCGGGACACGGGAGGGACCGCCCCCGACCGGGAAGGAACTCGGTCGAGGGCGGCCCGCGTGCCCGACTAAGCTTTCCGACCATGGCGGCCACTGCAGACCACAGCACCACCGGGGCGAGCGCCCCGGCGTACTACGTTTCCACCCCGATCTACTACGTCAACGATCGCCCCCACCTGGGCCACGCGTACACCACCGTGGCGGGCGACGTCCTCACCCGCTGGCACCGCCAGCGCGGCGAGAAGGTGTGGTACCTGACCGGCACCGACGAGCACGGTCAGAAGATCATGCGGACCGCCGAGGCGAACGGCGTCAGCCCGCAGGAGTGGTGCGACAAGCTGGTCGAGGAGGCCTGGAAGCCGCTCTGGGAGCACCTGGAGATCGCCAACGACGACTTCATCCGCACCACCCAGCAGCGCCACACCGACCGCGTGCAGGAGTTCGTCCAGGACCTGTACGACAAGGGCGAGATCTACAAGGGCGGCTACTCCGGCCCGTACTGCGTCGGCTGCGAGGAGTTCAAGCTCCCGGCCGAGCTGCTCGACGGCGCCACCGCGGACGAGAAGCTCTGCTCCGTCCACAAGAAGCCGGTCGAGTGGCTGGAGGAGGAGAACTACTTCTTCCGCCTCTCCGCCTACGGCCCGAAGCTGCTCGAGTTCTACGCCGCGAACCCGGACTTCATCCAGCCGGCCACGGCCCGCAACGAGGTGCTGCGCTTCGTCGAGCAGGACCTGAAGGACCTCTCGATCTCCCGCTCCACCTTCAACTGGGGCGTGCCGCTGCCCTGGGACGAGAAGCACGTCCTCTACGTGTGGGTCGACGCGCTGCAGAACTACATCACCGCGGCCGGCTACGGCAGCGACCCGGAGCGCTTCGCCGAGCTGTGGCCGGCCTCCGTCCACCTGGTCGGCAAGGACATCCTGCGGTTCCACGCCGTCATCTGGCCCGCCATGCTGATGGCCGCCGGACTGCCGCTGCCCAAGCGCGTCGTGGCCAACGGCTGGCTGATGGTCGGCGGCGAGAAGATGTCCAAGTCCAACCTGACCGGCATCGCGCCCACCGACCTGACCTCGCACTTCGGCGTGGACGCGTACCGCTACTACTTCCTGCGGGCGATCCCGTTCGGCACGGACGGCTCGTTCTCCTGGGAGGACTTCACCGCCCGCTACACCTCCGAGCTCGCCAACGACTTCGGCAACCTGGCCTCCCGGGTCGCCGCGATGGTCGGCAAGTACTTCGACGGGGTGCTGCCGGCCTCCGCCGCCGACGGCGAGGCCGAACTGGCCGTGCAGGGCGGGCTCGCCAAGGCCGTCGAGACCGCCGACCGCAAGATCGGCGAGGAGCTGGACTTCGCCGGCGGCCTCGCGGCGATCTTCGAGTTCGTCAAGCAGGTCAACGGCTACATCACCGAGCAGGAACCCTGGAAGGTCGCCAAGGACGACTCCGAGGAGGGCCGGGCCCGCCTCGCGACCATCCTCTACACCGCCGCCGAGTCGCTGCGCGCCACCGCCGTCCTGCTCAACCCGGTGATGCCGTCCACCGCCGAGAAGCTGTGGACCTCGCTGGGCGCCGAGGCGGCCGGGCTGGGCGCGCTCTCCGCCCAGACCGTCGCCACCGTGGCCGACTGGGGCCGGCTGCCCGCCGGTGCCACCGTCACCAAGGGCGAGATCCTCTTCCCGCGCCTCGAAGAGAAGCCGGCCGCCTGACCATGGCCGCCAAGGACGTCGACCGGTCGACCCCGCCGCCGCTGCCGGAACCCCTGGCCGTGGCGGTGGCCGACTCGCACACCCACCTCGACATGCAGTCCGGCACCCCGGCCGAAGGCCTGGCCCGGGCCGCCTCGGTCGGGGTCACCACGGTGGTCCAGGTGGGCTGCGACGTCCCCGGCTCGCGCTGGGCCGCCGAACTGGCGGCCCAGTACGAGCAGGTCCACGCGGCCGTCGCCCTCCACCCGAACGAGGCGCCGCGGATCTTCCTCGGCGACGCGGACGGCTGGTCCGGCCAGCAGCGCGAGGCCGGCGGCGCCGCCGCCCTGGACGAGGCGCTCGCCGAGATCGACCGGCTCGCCGCCCTCCCGCAGGTGCGGGCCGTCGGCGAGACCGGCCTGGACTACTTCCGCACCGGACCGGAGGGCGTGGAGATCCAGAAGGAGTCGTTCCGCCGCCACATCGAGATGGCCAAGCGGCACGACAAGGCCCTGGTCATCCACGACCGGGACGCCCACGAGGACGTCATCGCCGTCCTGCTCGCGGAGGGCGCCCCGGAGCGGACCGTCTTCCACTGCTACTCCGGCGACGCCGAGATGGCCAAGACCTGCGCCGAGCACGGCTGGTACCTGTCCTTCGCCGGCCCGGTCACCTTCAAGGCCAACCAGCCGCTGCGGGACGCGCTGCTCGCCACCCCGCTCGACCGGATCCTGGTCGAGACCGACGCCCCCTTCCTCACCCCGCACCCCTACCGCGGCCGGCCCAACGCCCCGTACCTGATCCCGGTCACGGTCCGCTCGATGGCCGCCACGCTGGGACTCCACGAGGACGAGCTGTCGACGGCCATCGCGGCGAACACGGCGCGGGCCTTCGGGTACTGAGCCGGTCGAACGGATTTCGGGTTTCGAAGGAACGATTCGGCACTCCCGGCTTCTTCCTGGGCTGGTTAGCATGAGTGCAGTGAGGGAGGTGGCAATGACCGCCGAGCCGATCAGCGAACCCGTGGACGATCGCGTCGAATGGTTCCTTCCGCCAGCCCAGGGCTGGACGTACGAGCAGGCTCAGGATTTCGACCTGCCGTTCGAGTGGGATCTGGTGGACGGAGTCATTGTGGTCCGGGGGCAGACGAACTTCTGGCATGACCTGGTGCGCTCAGGGCTGGAGCGAGGGCTGTTCGCTGCGCGCGTCGAGCCCTATGCGGTCCTGCCGGAGCGGTGCATGCTGCTGGACGAGAGCAACACGGCCAAGCCCGATGTGGTGGTGTTCGACAAGACCGGTCTCGACGTTTTCGAGCTGGACTGTCTGCCGGTCGAGTCCGTGGTTCTGGCCGTCGAGGTCGTGTCGCCCGGGACCCGGGCCAGGGACCGCTTCGGCAAGCCCGGGCAGTTCGCCGAGAAGGGCATCCCCCACTACTGGCGGGTCGAGCGCGGCATCGACGACCTGCCGATCGTCCACGAGTTCCACCGGGACGACGAGAAGGGCGTCTACCTGCCCGTCGCGCAGCACGAGGGCGTGCTCCGCACCTCGCTCCCGTACCCCGTGGAGATCGACCTCGCGGCGCTGGTCGAACTCTGAGCCCCTCCCGCGCCCGTATCCTTGGCGCGTGAGCAGCACCGACCCCACCCCTGACAGCCACCTGCTGGGCGCCGCCGACATCCGGGAACTGGCGGCCGCGTTCGGCGTGAAGCCGACCAAGCAGCGCGGGCAGAACTTCGTCATCGACGGCAACACCGTGCGGCGGATCGTCCGGGCGGGTGGGGTGACGGCCGAGGACGCGGTGGTGGAGGTCGGCCCGGGCCTCGGCTCGCTGACGCTCGCCCTGCTGGAGGTGGCGCGGCACGTCACGGCGGTCGAGATCGACCCGGTGCTGGCGCAGCACCTGCCCGCCACCGTCGCGGCCCGGATGCCCGGCAAGACGGACTCCTTCGACCTGGTGTTCAGCGACGCCATGGAGGTCACCGAGCTGCCCGGGCCGGCGCCCACCGCGCTCGTCGCCAACCTCCCGTACAACGTGGCCGTGCCCGTCCTGCTGCACATGCTGGCGCACTTCCCCAGCATCGAGCGGACCCTCGTGATGGTGCAGAGCGAGGTCGCCGACCGGCTCGCCGCCAAGCCCGGCAACAAGGTGTACGGCGTCCCCTCCGTCAAGGCCAACTGGTACGCCGACGTGAAGCGGGCCGGCGCCATCGGGCGGAACGTGTTCTGGCCCGCGCCCAACGTCGACTCCGGCCTGGTCTCGCTGATCCGCCGCGAACCGCCGAAGACCACCGCCAGCCGCGAGGAGGTGTTCGCGGTCGTCGACGCCGCGTTCGCCCAGCGGCGCAAGACCCTGCGCGCCGCCCTGGCCGGCTGGGCCGGTTCCGCCGCCGCCGCCGAGCAGGCGCTCGCGGCCGCCGGGATCGACCACAAGCTGCGCGGCGAGATGCTGACGGTGGAGCAGTTCGCCGCGATCGCCGAGCACAAGCCTGTCGAGCCTGTCGCGTCTGCCGAGTCTGTTGCGTCCGTCGAGGCCGTCGAGGCCGTCGAGGCCGCCGAGTCCGCCGAGTCCGCCGAGGGCAGCGAGTGATCACCGTACGGGTGCCCGCCAAGGTCAACGTCCAGCTGGGGGTCGGCGGCCTGCGCGCCGACGGCTTCCACGACCTGGCCAACGTGTTCTTCGCCGTCGCCCTCGGCGACGAGGTCACCGCCACCCCCGGCGAGGGCGTCACCCTGACCTGCTCGGGGCCGGACGCCGCCGTCGTCCCGCTCGACGACAGCAACCTCGCCGCCCGCGCCGCCCGGCTCCTCGCCGCCCACCACGGCATCGCCGACCCGGGCGTGCACCTGCACATCGACAAGGCCATCCCGGTCGCCGGCGGCATGGCCGGCGGCAGCGCCGACGGCGCCGCCGCCCTGCTCGCCTGCGACGCGCTGTGGCAGCTGGACACCCCGACCGAGACGCTGCTGGAACTGGCCGCGGAGCTCGGCTCGGACGTGCCGTTCGCCCTGTACGGCGGCGTCGCGCTGGGCCGCGGCCGCGGCGAGATCCTGGAGCCGCTCGCCGTCGAGGGCACCTTCCACTGGGTCTTCGCGGTCGCCGACGGCGGCCTCTCCACCCCCGCCGTCTTCCGCGAGTGCGACCGGCTGCGCGAGGAGGCCGGCACCGGCTCCAGCGACACCGACGTCCCCACCCCCGACGCCGACCCGGCCCTGCTCGCCGCCCTCGCCGGTGGCGACCCCGTCGCGCTCGCCACCGCCCTCGCCAACGACCTCCAGCCCGCCGCCCTCTCGCTGCGCCCCTCGCTCGCCGACACCCTGCGGGCCGGCACCGAGGCGGGCGCGCTCGGGGCGCTGGTCTCCGGCTCGGGGCCGACCTGCGCCTTCCTCGCCAAGGACGCCGACGCGGCCGCCGCCGTCGCCCGGGCCCTCCGGGCCTCCGGCACCTGCCGGACGGCGCACGCCACGTACGGGCCGGTCCCGGGGGCGGCGGTCGTCGGGTAGGGCCCGTGGTCGTCGGGTAGGGCCGCGGCCGTGGCGTAGGGCGGCGGGCGTCGCGCAGGGCCCCGGTCCCGGTGCGGGGCCGCGCTGCCGTCCGTTGTCGGAGCCGTGCGGCGAGGCCGTCGGAGCAGCGCGGCGAGGCCGTCGCCGCTGGCCCATTAGGCTGGGGAGATCGGGGTCTGCCCGAGCAGGGGCGGTGGACCGCCCCGCGACCGCCGAATCCAGGAGCGCAATACACGTGGCCGTCAACCTCGCCACCATCGAGTCCGTCACGAAGGTCTACGGCACCCGCGCCCTGCTGGACGGGGTCAGCCTGGGCGTCAGCGAGGGCGACCGGATCGGCGTCGTCGGCCGCAACGGCGACGGCAAGACCACCCTGATCCGGATGCTCGCCAAGCTGGAGGAGCCCGACGGCGGGCGGATCACCCACTCCGGCGGACTGCAGATGGCCGTCCTCACCCAGCACGACTCGCTCGACCCGAAGGCCACCATCCGGCACGAGGTGATCGCCGACCGGGCCGACCACGAGTGGCTCGGCGACGCCCGGATCCGCGACATCATCGAAGGCCTCTTCGGCGGCCTCGACCTGCCCGGCTTCGCCGACGGCCTGGACACCGTCATCGGCCCGCTCTCCGGTGGCGAGCGCCGCCGGATCGCCCTCGCCAAGCTGCTGCTCGGCTCGCCCGACCTGGTCGTCCTCGACGAGCCCACCAACCACCTCGACGTCGAGGGCATCAACTGGCTCGCCGAACACCTGCAGAAGCGCCGCTCCGCGCTCGTCTGCGTCACCCACGACCGCTGGTTCCTCGACCAGGTCTGCACCCGGATGTGGGACGTCCAGCACGGCGAGGTGCACGAGTACGAGGGCGGCTACTCCGACTACGTCTTCGCCCGCGCCGAACGCTCCCGGATCGAAGCCGTCGAGGAGCAGAAGCGCCAGAACATGGCCCGCAAGGAGCTCGCCTGGCTGCGCCGCGGCGCCCCCGCCCGCACCTCCAAGCCGCGCTACCGCATCGAGGCCGCCAACGCGCTGATCGCCGACGTCCCGGACCCGCGCGACAAGTCCGAGCTGATGAAGTTCGCCAACGCGCGGCTCGGCAAGACCGTCTTCGACCTGGAGGGCGTGACCGTCAAGGCCGGCCCGAAGCTGCTGCTGGAGAACCTCACCTGGCAGCTCGGCCCCGGCGACCGGATCGGCCTGCTGGGCGTCAACGGCGCCGGCAAGACCTCGCTGCTGCGCGCCATGCGCGACGCCTGGGCCTCCGAGGGCGACGTCCAGCCCACGTCCGGCGTCATCAAGGTCGGCAAGACCGTGCGGCTCGCCTACCTGTCGCAGGAGGTCGCCGAACTGGAGCCGACCACCCGGGTGCTCCAGGCCGTCGAGCAGGTCCGCTCCCGCGTCGACCTCGGCAAGGGCCGGGAGATGAGCGCCGGCCAGCTGTGCGAGCAGTTCGGCTTCGGCAAGGACAAGCAGTGGACCCCGGTCGGTGACCTGTCCGGTGGCGAGCGCCGCCGCCTCCAGCTGCTCCGGCTGCTGATGGACGAGCCCAACGTGCTCTTCCTCGACGAGCCCACCAACGACCTCGACATCGAGACGCTCAACCAGCTGGAGGACCTGCTCGACGGCTGGCCCGGCTCGATGGTCGTCATCAGCCACGACCGCTTCTTCATCGAGCGGACGACCGACGTCGTCCACGCGCTGCTCGGCGACAAGAAGCTGCGGATGCTGCCCAACGGCGTGGACGAGTACCTGGAGCGGCGCGCCCGGATGGCCGCCGAGGCCGCCGCCGTCGCCGCCCCGGCCGCCGCCCCCGCCGCGGCCGGCTCCGACACCGGACTGTCCGGTGGCGACCTGCGGGCGGCCAAGAAGGAGATGCAGAAGCTGGAGCGGCAGATCGCCAAGCTGGACGAGAAGGAGTCCAAGCTGCACGCCCAACTCGCCGAGCACGCCAACGACTTCTCCAAGGTCGCCGACCTGGACGCGAAGCTGCGCGCCGTCCGGGAGGAGAAGGAGGAGCTGGAGATGAGCTGGCTGGAGCTGGCCGAGCAGGTCTGAGCCCGCCCGGGCCCCCGGCTTCTCCCTGGCTTCTCTCCTAGCTTCTCCGCCTGGCTAGCCGCCCGCGAGGAGCGTTTCGAGCTCGTCCGCCGCACGGCCCAGCGCACTGCGCGCCGGGTCGTGCGGCCCGGTCGGACGATCCGCCGCGGTCGTCGGCGGACGGTGCGCCCGGGCGGCCGCCGTCAACTCGTCCAGCGCCCGGCGCACCCGGTCCACCTCGGCCGGATCCGGCACCCGGCCGCCGAACCGGATCTGCGCCGCGAACGCCGCCACCGCACCACCCAGCCGTTCCAGCGCCGCCGTCGCCGGCAGCCACCGCTCCGCCAGCCGGCCCGTCGGCGGCGGCTCGGCCAGCCCCTGCCGCACCTCCTGGCGGGCATCCGCCAGCGCCCGGTACGCCGTACGACGCAGCCACACCTCGGCCCGGTCGGCCCGCCCCGCCGTCACCGCGTCCAGGTAGGCCCGCAACGCCGACGCCGCGTCCACCAGCCGGGGCTCGATCCGGTGCCGCGGACGCTCCGGCCACAGCAGACAGCCGAAGAGCAGCACGACCGCGCTCGCCAGCACCGAATCCAGCACCCGCGGCCAGAACTCCGCCGCACCGCTCTGACCGCCGAGCTGCAGCAGGACCAGCGCCATCGGCGTCATCACCACCGTGTTCAGCCCGTAGTGCGCCGCCGTCGCGTACGGCAACGACGCCACGCAGAGCGCGGCCATCACCGTCAACGCCCACCGGTCCGTGGTCAGCAGCAACAACGCCGCCGTGACCGCCACCCCGAGCACCGTGCCCACCGAACGGCTCACCGCGCGCAGGAACACCGAACCGAGATCCGGCTTGAGCACGAACGCGATCGTCATCGGCACCCAGTAGCTCCTGCTCAGCGGATAGTTGGCGGTCACCGCCGCACCCACCGCGATGCACAACGCCACCCGCAGCCCGTACCGCACCGAAGGCCGCGACCACAGCCGCGCCCGCAGCCGCCACGGATCCGGCGGCGGAACCGGCGCCGTCCCCAGCCGCACCGCACGGCCGGCCACGGTGTCCGCGGCCGCGCGCAACGCCACGTCCAGAGCCTGCCGGGACGGCGTGTCCGGCCGCCAGTCCGGGACCCCGACCTCCCCACCGCCCCGCCGCACCGCCGCCGCCAGCCGTACCGGCACCTCCGCCACCTCCGGCGGCACGGCCCGCCGGGCCCACAACAGACCGGTCGCCGCCTCCGTGGCCGCCAACGCGGCCTCGAACCCGGTGGAAGCCGCCGTACCCCGGCCCGGCAGCAGGTCCTGGAGCTGGTTCAGGCGGGCCGTCAGCACCTGGCGCGAATCCGCCGCCCGCGCCGTCCCCAGATCGGCGAGCGTACGGCCCAAGGCCTCGAACACCGCCGCCAGCGCCCGGTTGCGCGGATCCGCGGCCGGCCGGCCCGACACCCCCGCCGGCAACCCCAGCAGCACCACGAACCCGGCACCCGCCACCACCATCGGCGCCGCCGCCCACCACGGCCGCGGCAACGGCATCCCGCTCCCCAGCGCGGCCGACACCAACAACAGCATCCCCGCCGCCGAACCACGCGGACCCGTCGCACTCAGGGCACCCGACACGAACGCCGTCACCGTCAGCGCCGCACCCAGCCCGAAGCCGTCCACATCCGCGTGCTGGAGAGCCGAACCGACCAGCATGCCGAGCGCCGAGGCGAACACCGCCGAGCCGATCCGCGCCACCCGCAACCGCCCCGGCTCGACCCGGTCGTTCATCGTCGCGTGCATCGCCCCCAGCCCGGCGAACACCCCCAGGTCCACCCGGCCCGCCACCAGCCCCACCGCCAGCGGCACCACCATCCCCACCGCCGCCCGCACCATCAACGCCAGCGGCAACGGCGGCCGCGCCGGCCGCGCGGCACGGGCCCACCACGAGGTGGCCTTCGGGTGACTCATGCGGACACGTCCGTTCTGCGGCCGTGGGTCGCTGCTGTGCGACGCTGCGCGGCAGATGGGGCGTACCGGGACAGTCTACCCAGCGGCCCGAACCCGCGCTTGTACGTGTCAAGTTCGTACCGATCGCGTACGGGCGCGCCAAGGTCCCTGCCCGCCCGACAGAGGCGGTGGCTACCATGACGGAGGCGAAGACCACCCCGGCGCGGGCGGTCCGCCGACCAGGACGGTACGACCGAGAAGTTGACGGTGCGTTGCGGCACGGAGCCACCCCGGACACCGGGTGAGCCACCGACCGTACGGGGGAGAGGTGAACTGCTGTGGCAGAAAAGGGTGCATCGGGTTCGGGGACACCGACTCCTTCAGCGAGTCCGTCTCCTAGTCCTAGTCCTAGTCCCAGTCCGTCTCCGAGCCCTACGGCGAGTCCCTCGCCCAGCCCGTCGCCGAGCCCGTCGCCCGGCCCGGCGTCGACACCCGCGCCCAGCTCGTCGCCGAGCCCGTCGTCGAACCCTTCGTCGAGCCCCCAGCCGAGCACCTCGGGCACCGACCCGAACACCCCGGCCGGTCCGGACGACACGCCGTTCATGCTCGGTGACCCGTTCGGCCCGTTCGGCTTCGGGATCAACCGGATCGTCAGCACCGTGCAGACGAACTTCAGCGCCAACGACCTGGTCTCCGCCTTCGGCAAGCAGGACGTCAAGGTGGAGCTGCAGACGCTCACCGCCTTCGCCTCGAAGATCGAGGCGCTGCTCGCCGCGATGGAGGGCTCTGCGGCCGCGCCGTACAAGCTCGAAGAGCAAAAGGTGGAGACCTCGCACTTCGCCAGCGCGAAGTTCGACGAGGCGACGGCCCTGACGACCGCCTACGGCAAGGTCCACACCCAGCTCGTCAAGTTCCACAAGGACTTCGTCAAGCAGATCCAGGCGATGCAGACGGCAGTCGCGAAGACGCAGGGCAACTACACGACGAACGAGGACAACACGACCGCCGACCAGAACGCGGTCGCGAAGAACGCGGGTGTCACCTCACCGACGGCGGGATCGAGCGGGTCGGCACCGAGGTCCAACGCGGGCCTCTGACCGGGGCACGCAGGGCCACACACGGGGAGACGGGGAAGAGGGCCATGGCAGGCGAATCCAAGTACAACGACATGAAGCATCCCGCCCTCAGGGCGGTAGTGGACAAGAGCATGCCCGATGTGGTGCTGAAGCGGGCGGCACAACTCCAGGACGCCGGCCGCGTCCTGGGGGAACTCAGCACCGCGCTCCAGGCGCACCTCGGCCAGGTCCACTGGGAGGGGCCGGCGGCCGAGAACTTCAAGACCTGGGTCGGAAACCTCTACAAGTCCGCGGACATCATCGGCCAGCACTCGACGACCGCCGGCGGTGCGATGAACCAGGCCGGTGAGGCGCTCAGCACCGCCAAGGTCGCGATGCCTCCGCTGCCGACGGACGCGATGAAGGTCGTCGCCACGTACGAGGGCCAGACCCCGCCCGCTGGAGTGGAGGCCAAGCTGTCCGTCGGCCAGTCGGTCGACAGCTACATGAAGGGGCTCCCCGGGTCGCAATGGGTGAGCGAGGCGGACTACAAGGCGGCCAAGGCCACGGTCGAGAAGGAGCGGCAGGAAGCCGTCCACCAGGTGGAGAACCTGGCTCAGGCGTACTCCGCGGCGACGGCGACCCTGAACGGGATCCCCGACGACGTGACGCTGCCGGGGACGCCGGAGACGGAGCGGAACCGGGGCGGGGAGTCGGAATACGCGGGTGGCGGTAGCTACGGCGGCGGCTCCGGCGGCTCCCTCCGGAGCCCGCGCTCGAACGTCGGAAGCGGCGGTGGCAGCTACAGCCCGTCCGGGGGCGGCAGCTACGGCGGTGGGTCGACGGCGACGTACCACCCCGGATCGGGCTCCACCGGGCCGTCCGGTACGGACCACACCACTCCCACGCCGCCGTACAGCGGTGGCCAGTTGCCGTCCGCCCCGCAGGATCCGGGCTCCTCGATCCCGCCGTCCCACCCGTCGGACCCGGTGACCCGTCCGGGCACCGGCCTGGACAGCCTGCCGACGGCGCCGACTCAGACCGGCCCGAACGGTCCCGGCGGCGGCCCCGGGCCGACGACCGGACCGACCGGCCCCGTCTACCCGAGCGGTCCCAACGGGCCCGGTGGCGGACCCAACGGTCCTGGCGGCCCGATGCCCGGCTTCCCGGTCGGGCCCGGTGGCGGCTCGGTCCAGAGCAAGGGCGGTGGCAGCGGCTACTTCCCGGGCAAGGGCGGCAGCGTCAACTCCCGCACG
Organism: Kitasatospora xanthocidica; assembly: GCF_014656195.1. Classification (GTDB taxonomy): domain Bacteria; phylum Actinomycetota; class Actinomycetes; order Streptomycetales; family Streptomycetaceae; genus Kitasatospora; species Kitasatospora xanthocidica. The sequence continues at coordinate 17,065 of NZ_BNBY01000036.1, forward strand.
CCGTTCGGCGGCCAGACTCCCGGGAAGAACGGCACCCCGGGCATCCCCACCGGAACGGTCTTCGGCCCCCGTGAGGCGGGGCCGGGCGGCGGCCGGGTCGGCGGCGGGCCGAACAGCGGCAACAGCATGGGGATGCACCCCGGCATGGGCGGCGGCCACGGCGGCGGTGTCGGTGCGGGCGGCAGCTCGCGCGGCCGGGGCCTGGCCTCGACCACCGGCGGCACGGTCGGCGGCCGCAAGGGACCGACCGCCGGCGGGGAGTTCACGCCCGGTGGTACCGGCCTGCGCAACCGCGCGGCCGCAGCCGGAGCCGCCGAGGGGGGTGCCCGGTCAGGGCAGAACGGCATGATGGCGGCCGGCATGGGCGGCCACGGCGGCCGCAACGAGCGCGACCGTCGCAAGCGGGCCGACTACCTGCACGAGGACGAGGAGACCTGGACCAACGGTACGCCGCAGAGCAACCCGGACGTGGTTGAGTAGGACGGCAAACGACTGCCCGGCCACTGGGCTCTCCCGGTGGCCGGGCAGGCTTGTTCGGGGCACGTTTCCCGGTCGGTGGAAAGATTGACGAGGAGTTGTGATGGGGCGGACGAACACGCGCATGCGCTGGCGAGCGGCCGCTGCGGCGCTTCTGGCAGCGGGAGTCGTGGTCGGCCCGGTCGCGGCACCGGCGGTCGCGGACGAATCGATCCGTGCGGCTCAATGGCACCTGGATGCCATGCATGCCCCGGAGATGTGGAAGGTCTCGAAGGGCGAGGGCATCACCGTTGCGGTGATCGACGGCGGCTTCAAGCTGGACCATCCGGATCTGGTGGGGCAGTTCCTGCCGGGCAAGGACTTCAGTGGTAGTCCGGGAGGCGTGGGATCCTTCGTCGACGGACACGGCACGATGATGTCCAGCCTCATCGGGGGGACGGGGAAGAACCGCGGGGGGAACGGGGCATACGGGCTCGCTCCGGGCGTCAAGATCCTTCCGTTGAAGATTGACAACGGGTCCGGGTCCGCCGTCACGGCGGACTTCCTCGATCAGATCGGTCAGGCCGTCACCTTTGCGGTCGATCAAGGTGCCAAGGTCGTCAGCATTTCGCAGGGCGTCTCGTCGGTGACTGCGCTTCCTGCCGATGTGGCCAAGCTGAACCGGGTTCTGGCGACCGCCAGGGCGAAGGGCGCTCTGGTGGTGTCCAGCGTCGGGAATTCGGCGAAGTCGGGAAACCTGGCCGAGTATCCGGGGGCGCTTCCCAATGTCGTCGGCGTCGGGGCGATCGACCGGAACGGCACGGTGACGGAGGAGTCCGAAACCGGGCCCCAGGTCGCGCTCGTCGCTCCCGGCCAGGACACGATCGCGGCTTGTACGGCGCCTTCCGGTTACTGCACGGGCCACGGAACGTCTGATGCGACCGCACTCACTTCTGCTTCAGCCGCGCTGATCTGGTCGGTCCACAAGGAGTGGACTGCGAACCAGGTCCTGCGGGTGCTCATCAACACGGCCGGCAGGCCCAACGGTGGCGACAGCCGGACGAACGACGCGGGGTGGGGTGCGGTCCGGCCGCGGGTCGCGCTGACGGAGCCCGGTGATCCCGGGCCGGCGAACGTGTCGCCGCTCCCGGCCGATGCGGCTGCGCCGTCGACGGCTCCGTCCGTGGCGCCCACGGCTTCGGCGAGCGCGTCCGCTTCCGGGGCGTCGGTGGTGCCGAGCCCGTCCGGGGCGCCGTCTGTGCAGCCGAAGGCGGAGGGGGCTTCGGGGTCGAGCGGCGCGCTGCCGGTCGTGGGTGGTGTGGTGGCCGGGCTGGTGGTGGTGGCCGGGGTGGTGTTCGTGGTGGTGCGGCGGCGGAGGGTGGCGGGCGGGCGGTAGGTGGGGCGTGGGGTGGCGGGTGTGCGCTGGGGTCACCCGGGTGGGGGCTGGTGGGGTGGGGGCGGCGCGGTGAGGGTGGTGGTATGGATGCGGAGGGTGCCTGGCGGGTAGGGCAGTTGCGGCGGGCGGCGGTTGCGGCGCTGGTCGGGACGGCGATCGAGTTCTACGACTTCTTCATTTACGGCACGGCGGCCGCGTTGGTGTTCGGGCCGGTGTTCTTCCCGGGGCTGGGTGCGGTGGGGGCGTTGCTGGCGGCGTTCTCGGTGTACGCGGTGGCGTTCCTGGCCCGGCCGTTGGGGGCGGTGGTGTTCGGGCATTTCGGGGACCGGGTGGGGCGGAAGGCGACGCTGGTGGTGTCGCTGTTGCTGATGGGGTCGGCGACGGCGGCGGTGGGGGTGTTGCCGGGGTTCGCGGCCTGGGGGTGGTGGGCGCCGGCGGTGCTGGTGGCGTTGCGGGTGTGCCAGGGCGTCGGGTTGGGCGGGGAGTGGGGTGGCGCGGCGCTGCTGATCGCGGAGAACGCGCCGGCCGGGCGGCGGGGGCGGTACGGGGGTTTCCTGCAGTTGGGGCCGACGATCGGCTTCGTGCTGGCGAACGGGGTGTTCCTGGCGCTGCAACTCGGGCTGGACGAGCGGGCGTTCCGCGCGTGGGGGTGGCGGGTGCCGTTCGTGGCCTCGTTCGTGCTGGTGGTGGTGGGGCTGGTCGTGCGGTTGCGGGTCGAGGAGTCGCCGCTGTTCCGGTCGGCCGGGCGGGCGGGGCGGCCGCCGGTGGTGGAGGTGCTGCGTGAGCACTGGCGTCCGGTGCTGGCGGGCGGCGGGGCGATCACGGTGGGGTACGCGCTGTTCTATCTGACGACGACGTACGCGCTGGCGTACGCGACGTCGGGGCTCGGGGCGGCGAGCACGGTGGTGCTGTCGATGCTGCTGGTCGGCGCGGTGGGCATGGCCGTGACGGTGTGGCTGAGCGCCTCGTACAGCGACCGGTGGGGGCGGCGGCGGACGCTGCGGTGGGCGACGGGTCTGGCGGCGGGCTGGTCGCTGGTGCTGTTCCCGTTGCTGGAGACGGTGAGCCGGGCGCTGATGTTCGTCGCGCTGGCGGGGGCGATGGTGGTGCTGGGCTGCATGTTCGGGCCGGTGGCGGCGTTCCTGCCGGAGCTGTTCCCGACCCGGGTGCGGTACACGGGTGCCGCGTTGACGTACAACCTGGGCGGGGTGATCGGCGGTGCGACGACGCCGTTGGTGGCGACGCGGCTGACCGAGGCGTACGGGACGGCGCAGCCGGTGGGCTGGTACCTGGCGGGGCTGGGTGTGCTGGCCCTGGGGTGTCTGCGGCTGCTGCCGGAGACGACCGGCGCGGAGCTCGGGGCGGTTGACGGCGGACGCCGCCGGGCGCCCCTGCTGGGGGCGGATCCGGCGGCGTAGGGCGCGCGGGCGGGAAGGGAAGCAGGCGACAGGGCGCGGGCAGGGCGCAGAGGCAGGCCGGTCAGCCGGCCAGGGCGGCGCGGCCGGCCAGCACGACGGCGGTGTGCCGGGCGACGCGCCCGCCGAGGTGCTCGGCGGTCGCGATGTCGGCCTTGTGGACGGCGTCCGGGCCGGCGTCGGAGGGGGAGGAGGCGGCGGCGCCGCTGAAGAAGCCGAGGCGGTTGAGGTCGTCCTCGGAGGCGGTGGTGGCGTTCCAGCCGGGCTTGAGGCCGAGGTTGACCCAGTTCATGCCGTGCTGGGCGGCGAGGGTCTGGAAGTAGCCGAGGGTGCCGGCCTTGTCGCCGCTCTTGGAGGCGGAGTTGGTGAAGCCGGCCGCGACCTTGTCCTTCCAGGCGTCGGTGAACCAGCGCTTGCTGCTGGCCTCGGCGAAGACGTGGAAGGCGCCGGAGGCGGTGCCCATGTAGGTGGGGGAGCCGAAGACGATCGCGTCGGCGGCGTCCAGCTGGGCCCACTGCTCCTCGGTGATGGTGTCGACGGCGATGGTGACGACCTCGGCACCCGCGGCGGCGGCCCCGCGGGCGACGGCCTCGGCGATCACGGCGGTGTGGCCGTAGCCGGAGTGGTAGGCGAGGGCGACGGTGGGGCGGGTGGCGGTCATCGGGGCACTCCTGGGGAAGGGGGACGGGCGGGAGCCGGCACGAGGGCACGCACCAGGACGTAGTGGACGGACCGGGGGCAGGACGCGCGGTGGCGGCCCCGGTCCGTCTACGGTCTCCAATATAGACCAGGTCTCTATTGGTTACCAAGGATGGATTGGAGACCAGGGGCTACCCTGGACGGCATGACGACCGAGGAAGCTGCCCCCGCCCGGGCCGGGCAGTGCGAGGACCGACCGACGGGCGGCGGAGCGGCGGAGCAGGGGTACGACGTCTTCGCCCAGGTCTGCCCCAGCCGCGCGGTGTTCGCCGAGCTGGCGGACAAGTGGTCGCTGCTGATCCTGATGAGCCTGGCGGCCTGCGGGCCGCAGCGCTTCTCCGAGCTCCAGCGCGGGATCGGCGGGGTCAGCCGCAAGATGCTCACCCAGTCGCTGCGCAACCTGGAGCGCAGCGGCCTGCTGCTCCGCACGGTCTACCCGGAGACGCCGCCGCGGGTGGTCTACGACCTGCTGCCGCTCGGCCGCGAGCTGGCCGAGTTGGTCACGCCGCTCGGCCGGTGGACCGAGCACCGGGCCGACCGGATGCTGGCGGCCCGCGGGGAGTTCGACGCCGCGCACGCCGCGCACGCCGGGGAGTGAGCTCCCGGGAGAGGCGCGGACGGCCCGGTGCGGAGCCGATTTCCCTTCCGGGCCGACGGCCGTGTAATGTCTTCCTTGTTCGACCGGCCCGGTGAAAACCCGGCAAGCCCCTATAGCTCAGTCGGTAGAGCGTCTCCATGGTAAGGAGAAGGTCTGCGGTTCGATTCCGCATGGGGGCTCAACTGGAAGACCCCCGCCTCGTGGCGGGGGTCTTTCGCGTTTCCGCCGATCACCGCCGGCACGGGCTGGCGGGTCGGGTACGGAATGCGCTGTGATGGTGCGTCACCGGCCGACCGCCCTAGGGGTGCGGGCGCGAGCCGGACCCCGACCGGGAGGGCGTCATGGGCGTTCGACTCGTGGTGGTGGACGACCACCGGCTGTTGGCCGAGGCCCTGGCCACCGCGCTCCAGCTGCGCGGCCACCGGGTGCTCGCGGTCGGCTCCCCGGCGGCCGTCGCCGCCGATCTGGTGGCCGGGCGCCGGCCCGAGGTGTGTCTGCTGGGCGTGGCCGCACCGGGGGAGTCGGGGGCCTTCGACGGGCTTCGCCGGATCCGCCGCGAACGTCCCGAGGTGGCCGTGATCGTGCTCGGGCCGGTGGGTGAACTGCGCGGTGTGGCCGGGGCGTTCGCGGCCGGGGCGGCGGGTTACGTGCCCAGCGACGAGCGCATCGAGGTGGTCGAGCGGGCCATCGGGCGGGCCCGGGCGGGCGAGGCCGCGGTCGCGGTGGACATCCTGCGCGGCGCCTTCGACCAACTGCTGCGCCCGGCACCCGAACCGGACGACGAGGCGGTGCGGCTGCTGCGGCTGCTGACCCGCCGTGAGGTGCAGGTACTGGCCCGGATCGCGGACGGCGAGGACACCGCCGCGATCGCCGCCGGGATGCGGATCGCGGCCAGCACCGCCCGGACGCACGTCCAGCGGGTGCTGATGAAGCTCGGCGCGCGGACCCGGTTGGAGGCGGCCGCGGTGGCGGCGCGCACCGGTCTGCTGGAGCGGATGGCCGGCGGCTGAGGGCGCCCGCGACCCAGGCCGTCGGCGGGCCGTCGGCGGAGCGGCCCGGTGCGGCCGCTCGGCGGAACGGCACGCGGGCCGGGATGTTCCGGGGGCTGAGGAGTTGGTGAAAAGCCCGCGCACGGCCCCCGTGTGGTCCGGAGCACTCCGGCGGATTGGGAGAATGGCCGCAGTCGTACGCATTCCGTCGATGGCACCCGCCGACCGCGCGGACCATCGCCCGCTGGAGGTCTCAACATGAGTAAGTACCTGGTCACGGGTGGCGCCGGCTACGTCGGCAGCGTGGTGGCCGCCCACCTGCTGGAGGCGGGGCACCAGGTGACCGTCCTGGACGACCTCTCGACGGGCTTCCGCGAGGGCGTGCCGGCCGGCGCCGAGTTCGTCGAGGGCCGGATCCAGGAGGCCGGCCGGGTGCTGGACGGCTCCTTCGACGGCGTGCTGCACTTCGCCGCCTCCTCGCAGGTCGGCGAGTCGGTCGTGGACCCGGAGAAGTACTGGCGCAACAACGTGGCCGGCTCGCTGGAGCTGATCAGCGCGATGCGCGAGGCGGGCGTGCGCAAGCTCGTGTTCTCCTCGACCGCCGCCACCTACGGCGAGCCGGAGGCCGTGCCGATCGCCGAGACCGCCCGCACCGCGCCGACCAACACCTACGGCGCCACCAAGCTCGCGGTGGACCACCTGATCACCAGCGAGGCCGTCGCGCACGGCCTGGCCGCCGTCTCGCTGCGCTACTTCAACGTGGCCGGCGCGTACGGCGCGTACGGCGAGCGGCACGACCCCGAGTCGCACCTGATCCCGCTGGTCTTCCAGGCCGCGCTCGGGCAGCGCCCGCACATCGCGGTGTACGGCGACGACTACCCGACCCCGGACGGCACCTGCATCCGCGACTACATCCACGTCGCGGACCTGGCCGACGCCCACCTGCTGGCGCTGGACGCCGCCAAGCCGGGCGAGCACCTGATCTGCAACCTGGGCAACGGCAGCGGCTTCTCGGTGCGCGAGGTGATCGAGTCGGTCAAGCGCGTCACCGGCAAGGAGATCCCGGTGCGGGTGGAGGGCCGCCGGGCCGGCGACCCGGCGGTGCTGGTGGCCTCGGCCGCCCGTGCCCACGAGGCGCTCGGCTGGACCCCGCGCCGTCCGAACCTGGACGACATCGTCGCCGACGCCTGGAAGTTCACCCTGGAGAAGAACGGCCGCTAGGCCCGCAGGCCACGGCGGCCGGACACCGCAGACCGCCGTGGACGCCGCTCCCGTACGCCCCGGGAGCGGCGTCCGGGCCCGGCGCCCGCGTCCGGCGTCCGGACCATCGGAGCACCGGCCGGTGGGCAAACCCCGCCACTCACGCACCTTCTGACGAAACTTCACCAAATCGCCACGAGGGCCTTTCCCGACCCCGTACGCTGAGATCGGTACCGGTTGGGGGGCCGGCGCCCTTTCGACCTCACCGGCCACCGGTGGGCGGGCGGATCGGCAGGCCGGAACGCGGACGCCGGACCGGTCCCCGCTCCCGGGCTCGGGCGGTCTGAGCAGGGGGAGGGACGATGGGGCGGATTCGCGTCCTGGTGGTCGACGACCACCGGATCTTCGCCGAGGCACTGGCCGCGGCGCTCGCCGCCGAGCCCGACGTGGAGGTGGGCGCGGCCGGCAGCGCGGCGGCGGCCGAGCGGGCGATGGAGCGCGCCGCCACCGAGGGCCGGCCCTACGACGTGGCGCTGATCGACGCCGACCTCGGGGCCGGCGGCGCCCTCGGTCCGCCGGGGGCGGCTCCGCCGACGGTGCGCAGACGGCCCGGTACGGAGTCCGTCGAGGAGGTCCGGCGCCGGGCGGTCCCGCCCCTGCCGCCGCCGCGCCGGCCGGCCGTACCGCCCGGGGTGCCGTCCCCGCTGTCGTCCGCTGTGCCGGGTGTGCCGCCGGTCGGCGCCCGCCCGGACCCGGTCCGGGTCGATCAGCTCAGAACCACCGCCCCGCCGCCCGACGGCATCACCCTGTTGGCCCGGCTCCGCCGGGCGCACCCCGGGCTCCGCGCCGTCGTCCTGGCCACCGCCGACGATCCGCACCGCGCCGCCCGCGCCCTGCACGCGGGTGCCACCGGCTGGGTGGCGAAGGAGAGTTCACTGGCCCGGCTGCTCGCGGTGGTCCGGGGGGTGCTGCGGGACGAGACGCACCTGCCGCCCGCGCTGCTCACCGGGGTGATCCGCGAACTCACCACCGCCCGCCGGGACCGCACCGAGAGCGAGCGGCTGGTGGACACCCTCACGCCGCGGGAGAAGCAGATCCTGCGCTGCATGGTCGCGGGCCTGGGGCGCCAGGCCGTCGCGGAGCGGCTCTACCTGTCGCCGCACACCGTCCGGACGCACATGCAGAACGTGCTCGGCAAGCTCGGGGTGCACTCCACGCTGGCCGCCGTCGCGGTCGCCCGCCGGGCCGGGGTCAGCCCCGCCGAGCCGTCCGTGCCACCGCCGCCGTCCGTGGCGGCCACCGTCGAAAGGCCGTGACGAAGGGCTCGGGCCGGCTGTGGTCGCGGGTCAGCCCGGGATGTTGTCGAACGGGGCGACCAGCTGCCGCAGCAGCGCGGCGAGTTCGGTCTGCTGGCCGGAGGTGAGCTGGGCGAGCAGTTCGCGCTCGTGCGCGAGCAGTCCGGCGAGCGCCTGGTCGGCGCGGTCGCGGCCGTCGTCGGTGAGCCGGACCAGCACGCCGCGCCGGTCGTCCGGGTCGGGCAGCCGCTTGACCAGGCCCTTGCCGGTCAGCCGGTCGATCCGGTTGGTCATGGTGCCGGAGGTGACCAGGGTCTGGGTGAGCAGCTGGCCGGGGGAGAGCTGGTACGGGGAGCCGGCCCGCCGCAGGGCGGTCAGGACGTCGAACTCCCAGGGCTCCAGGCCGTGCTCGGCGAAGGCGGTGCGGCGGGCGCGGTCCAGGTGCCGGGCGAGCCGGCTGACCCGGCTGAGCACCTCGAGCGGCTCCACGTCGAGGTCGGGGCGCTCCCGGCGCCACGCTGCGACCAGCCTGTCGACCTCGTCCTCCATGACGATCAGTGTATCGGTGGATGTGTCGATGTGAAGTCTCTTGACATCGAGAAATGTGCCAGCGAGGCTACATCGAGATATCTTGATGTCGAGATACCTGCGAGGTGAACCATGACCACCCCCGTCTGGGACCCGGAGCAGTACCTGCGCTTCGCCGACGAACGCACCCGCCCGCTGCGCGACCTGCTCGCCCGCGTCCCCTCCCTCCCGCACCCCGGCGAGGAGTCGATCCTCGACATCGGCTGCGGCCCCGGGAACTCCACCGCCGTCCTCCGCGAACGCTGGCCGCACGCCCGCCTCACCGGCGTCGACAACTCCGCCCCGATGCTCGCCACCGCCCGTACCGAGGGCGAACCCACCGCCGACTACCTGCTCGCCGACGCCCGCGACTACGACCCCGCGCCGGCCCGGCCGGACCTCGTCGTCTCCAACGCCACCCTGCAGTGGATCGACGGCCACCTCGGTCTCCTGCCGCGCTGGGCCGCCGCCCTGCGCCCCGGTGGTGCCGTCGCCTTCCAGGTCCCCGGCAACTTCGACGCCCCCAGCCACACCCTGCTCGCCGACCTGCGCCGCGGCCCGCGCTGGCGCGCCCTGCTCGGCGAGGACCCGGTCCGCGCCGGCGTCCACCCGCCCGAGCGCTACCTCGACGCCCTGGGCGCCGCCGGCTGCGAGCCGGACGTCTGGGAGACCACCTACCTCACCCCGCTGCCGGGACCGGACCCGGTTCTGGAGTGGGTCAAGGGCACCGCGCTGCGCCCCGTCCTGACCCGGCTCGCCGACCCGGAGGACCGGGCCGCCTTCCTCGCCGAGTACGGGCGGCTGCTGCGCGAGGCCTACCCGGCCGGGCCGTCCGGGACGGTCTTCCCGTTCCGGCGGATCTTCGCGGTGGGGGTCAAGCGGTAGGCGGGATCGAGCGGTAGGTAGTAGGGGGCGAGCGGTACGCGGGGGCCAGGCAGTTGGGCCGGGCCTCAGCCCGTGCGGTCGCCGACCAGCCGCGGGTGCCGCTCCAGGCCCTCCAGCCCGTGCCAGGCGAGGTTCACCAGGTGCGCCGCCACCGTCGCCTTGTCCGGCTTGCGGACCTCCAGCCACCACTGGCCGGTCAGCGCGACCATCCCGACCAGCATCTGCGAGTACATCGGGGCCAGCCGCGCGTCGAAGCCGCGGGACTTGAACTCCAGGCCCAGGATGTCCTCCACCTGCGTCGCGATGTCGCTGATCAGCGAGGCGAAGGTGCCGGTCGACTGGGCCACCGGGGAGTCCCGCACCAGGATCCGGAAGCCGTCCGTCGAGGTGTCGATGTAGTCCATCAGCGCGAAGGCCGCCTGCTCCAGCAGCTCGCGCGAGTGCCCGCCGGTCAGCGCCCCCGTCACCATGTCCAGCAGCAGCTGCATCTCGCGGTCCACCACCACCGCGTAGAGCCCCTCCTTGCCGCCGAAGTGCTCGTACACGACGGGCTTCGACACCCCGGCGCGCTCGGCGATCTCCTCCACCGAGGTGCCGTCGTAGCCGCGCTCGGCGAAGACCGTCCGGCCGATCTCCAGCAGCTGCTCGCGCCGCTGCTTGCCGGTCATCCGGACCCGGCCGCCCCGGCGGCGCGGGGCGGCGGCACCCCGCTCCGCGGCCCCCTCGGCGGCCCCGCCCGTCGGTGCAGCGGCCCGCGGACGGGCCGGCGCCTTGGCGGGGGCCGCGTCCGTCCGCGTGCTCTGGTGACCGCCTGTGCTGTCTGCGCTGCTCCCGTTCACCCCTACATCATGCTGGAAGCGACGCCTCATGCGGCGCGGCGGGCGGCGATCCGCTGCGCGTCCGGCCAGCGGACGTCCCGGACCCAGCCGGCCAGCTCGAACCAGCGGATCAGCCGGGCGGAGGAGTCGATCTGTCCGCGGAGCACCCCGTGCCGGGCCGCGGTCGGGTCGGCGTGGTGCAGGTTGTGCCAGGACTCGCCGCAGGAGAGCACCGCGAGCCACCAGACGTTGCCGGAGCGGTCCCGGGAGCGGAACGGGCGGCGGCCGACGGCGTGGCAGATCGAGTTGATCGACCAGGTGACGTGGTGCAGCAGTGCCACCCGGACCAGCGAACCCCAGAAGAAGGCGGAGAGCGCACCCGTCCAGGAGAGCGTCACCAGGCCGCCGACCAGCGGCGGGATCAGCAGCGAGATCAGGGTCCAGAGCCAGAACAGCCGGGAGATCCGCCTTATGGCCGGGTCGCGGACGAGGTCCGGGGCGTACTTGAGCTGCGGGGTCTGCTCCTCGTCGAACATCCAGCCCATGTGCGCCCACCACAGGCCCTTCATCAGCGCCGGGAGGCTCTCCCCGTAGCGCCAGGGCGAGTGCGGGTCGCCGTCCTTGTCGCTGAACCGGTGGTGCTTGCGGTGGTCGGCCACCCAGCGCACCAGCGGGCCCTCGACCGCGAGGCTGCCGACGACGGCCAGGGCGAGGTGCATCGGGCGGGAGGTCTTGAACGCGCCGTGGGTGAAGTAGCGGTGGTAGCCGATGGTGATGCCGTGACAGGTGAGGAAGTACATGCCGACGGCGATCGCGAGGTCCGTCCATCCCAGGCCCCAGCCCCAGGCCACCGGCACGGCGGCCAGCAGCGCGGCGAACGGCACGAGGATGAACAGGCCGAGCGCGATCCGCTCGGCCAGGCCCTGCTTCTCCCCGCCACGGGTGGCGGACAGCTGGGTGGCTGCGGTGTCGGGGTCGGGGTCGGGGGACGAGGTGCCGGACGCGGTGGTCCCCGCGTTCGCCTCGCCGGCCTGGATGGTCATGGGAGTGTCCTCTGCGGCGTCCCGGAACGGGAGAAGCGGAGCCTACGTCGGCGTAACCTACGGCATCGTAGGTTGCGCTCCGCGTCGAGGGGAACACATCGCAGCGCGGCGCTTGAGTGAATTCACCCGACTGGATGGATGAACCCGGGACCGGGTGGTTCGGCCGTCCGGCGGCGGATCGGAGCCCTGCGGATCGGTGCAAGTCGATACCCACGGCGGGGTCCGCTCGGGTAGGGTCTGACACGACTGTCCGCCGTGGTGTAATGGCAGCACAGGGCCCTTTGGAGGCCTTTGTCTGGGTTCGAATCCTAGCGGCGGAGCCTCTGCACGCCTCCGGTTCGGGCGTCTTCCCCCGCGCCGGTATTGTCGGTGCTGCTCGGCGGACTGTGCGTATGGCGACCGGCCTGGGTCCCGGCCGGGTCCGCTCTGCCCTCTCTGTGAACCTACCGAGGAGCCTCCCCGCATGGGTGCCAATTCGCTTGCCGCCGTTGTCGTGCTCGCCGCCGGTGGCGGGACCCGGATGAAGTCGAACAAGCTGCCCAAGGTGCTGCACGAGGTGTGCGGGCGGTCGCTGGTCGGCCACGCGGTGGCCGCGGCCGGGGAGCTGACGCCGGAGCAGCTCGTGGTGGTCGTCGGGCACCAGCGCGAGCAGGTGCAGGAGCACCTCGCGGCGCACTACCCCGCGGTGCGCACGGCCGTGCAGGAGGAGCAGAACGGCACCGGGCACGCGGTGCGGACGGCGCTGGAGGCGCTGGCCGCGGACGGCGTGCGGCTGGCCGGCACGGTCATCGTCACCGCCGGCGACTCGCCGCTGCTGACCGGGGCGACCCTGAACCGGCTGGCGGATGCCCACGCGGCCCAGCGCAACGGCGTCACCGTGCTGACCGCCGTCGTGCCGGAGCCCTTCGGCTACGGCCGGATCGTGCGCGACGAGGACGGCACCGTCGCCTCGATCGTCGAGGAGCGGGACGCCGACGACACCCAGCGCGCGATCGCCGAGATCAACTCGGGCGTCTTCGCCTTCGACGCCGAGCTGCTGGCCGAGGCGCTGTCCGAGCTCACCACGGACAACTCGCAGGGCGAGGAGTACCTGACCGACACCCTGGCGATCCTGCGCAAGGCGGGTCACCGGGTCGGCGCCGTGGTCGCCGATGACCACCGGGACATCCTGGGCATCAACGACCGGGTCCAGCTGTCGCAGGCCCGCCGGCTGCTGAACGACCGCCTGCTGGAGCGCGCGATGCGCGGCGGCGTCACCGTGGTGGACCCGGCGACCACCTGGTTCGACGTGCAGGTGACCTTCGAGCCGGACGCCGTGGTACTGCCCAACACCCAGCTGCAGGGCACCACCCACCTGGGCGAGGGCTGCGAGGTCGGCCCGAACTCGACCCTGAAGGACAGCTCGGTCGGCGCCGGTGCCCGTGTGAGCAACACCACGGCCGACCGCGCCGAGGTGGGCGAGCTGGCCTCCGTGGGCCCGTACGCCTACCTGCGGCCGGGCGCGAAGCTGGCCCGCAAGGCGAAGGTCGGCACCTATGTCGAGGTCAAGAACTCCGAGCTGGGCGAGGGCGCCAAGGTGCCGCACCTCTCCTACATCGGTGACGCCACGATCGGCGAGGGCACCAACGTCGGCGCGGCCTCGGTCACCGTGAACTACGACGGTGTGAACAAGCACCGCACGGTCATCGGCGCGCACTGCCGCACCGGTTCGGACAACATGTTCATCGCCCCGGTCACCATCGGTGACGGCGCCTACACCGGCGCGGGCTCGGTCATCACCACCGACGTCCCGGCGGGCGCGCTCGGCGTGAACCGCGCGCAGCAGCGCAACATCGAGGGCTGGGTGGAGCGCAAGCGCCCCGGCACGGTGTCGGCGCAGGCCGCGAAGGCCGCGGCCGAGGGCGCCCCGGAGGCCTGACGCGCCGGACGGCGGACCGAGGGCCGGTCCCGGGGCGGACGGTTTCTGCGCGGGCGCGTAACCTTGGGGACATACGTGCGCCACTGGGCTTACCGCCCGTGTCCAGGCGTACCGACATTCCCCCGACCCCGTACCGCGCGTGGGCCTCGCCTGCCCGCACAGGGTCGAGGGTTCAGCGTCCGCAACGCGAGGAGACGGTGCAGTGAGCGGGATCACGACGTCGGGCGAGAAGAAGCTGAAGCTCTTCTCCGGCCGTGCCCACCCGGAGCTGGCGAAGGAGGTGGCCGAGGCCCTCGGGACCGAGCTCGTCCCGACCAAGGCCCTGGACTTCGCCAACGGCGAGATCTACGTCCGCTTCCTGGACTCCGCCCGTGGTGCGGACTGCTTCGTGATGCAGAGCCACACGGCTCCCATCAACCAGTGGATCATGGAGCAGCTGATCATGATCGATGCTCTGAAGCGGGCCTCCGCCCGGAGCATCACCGCGATCCTGCCGTTCTACGGGTACGCCCGCCAGGACAAGAAGCACCTCGGCCGCGAGCCCATCTCGGCCCGCCTGGTCGCCGACCTGCTGCGCCAGGCCGGCGCCGACCGGCTGATGGCCGTGGACCTGCACACCGCGCAGATCCAGGGCTTCTTCGACGGCCCGGTGGACCACCTCTTCGCGCTGCCGCTGCTGGCCGACTACATCGGCGAGAAGGTGGACCGCAGCAAGCTGACCGTCGTCTCGCCGGACGCCGGCCGGGTCAAGGTGGCCGACCAGTGGTGCGACCGCCTGGACGCCCCGCTGGCGATCATCCACAAGCGCCGTGACATGACGCAGGCCAACACCATCCTGTCGGCCGACGTCGTCGGTGACGTCAAGGGCCGGGTCTGCGTCCTGGTCGACGACATGATCGACACCGCCGGCACCATCTGCGCCGCGGCCGACGCGCTGTTCGACAACGGCGCCGCGGACGTCCTGGTGGCGGCCACCCACGGGGTGCTCTCCGGCCCGGCCGCGGACCGGCTGAAGAACTCCCGGGTCAGCGAGTTCGTGTTCACCAACACGCTGCCCACCCCGGCCTCGCTCCAGCTGGACAAGATCACCACGCTGTCCATCGCCCCGTCGATCGCCGCCGCGATCCGCGAGGTGTTCGAGGAGGGCTCGGTCACGAGCCTCTTCGAGGGCGTGCACTGACGAAGCCCGCGCAGGCGGCCCCGGTCCCCGATGGGGCCGGGGCCGCCGCCGATTTCGCGGGAGGCCGCGCATGCGGTTAGACTCGTGAAACTGCTCGGCGAGGGATGCCGTGCGCCTGCTCGACGGGCGCCCGCGTCCGTGATCGACGCGCTGCCGGTGCCGGATCCCCGTCCGCCGGCAGGCCGTTGCCGCCGAGTGACCCCCGAACGTACTGAGGGTGTGGTCCCGGCGGTTTTTCGCGTTGCCTGCACCCCCGCGCCATCTTCCACGAGGAGTGCAGTCGTGTCCGAGATCCGTATTGCCGCTGAGACCCGCACCGAGTTCGGCAAGGGTGCCGCCCGTCGCGCCCGCCGCGCCGGCTTCGTCCCGGGTGTCGTCTACGGCCACGGCCACGCCCCGGTTCACCTGAACCTGCCCGGCCACGACCTGATGATGGCCCTGAAGACCCCGAACGCCCTGCTGGTCGTCCCGATCGAGGGCAAGGACGAGTACGTCCTGCCGAAGGCCGTCCAGCGCGAGGCCATCAAGCGCTCCATCGAGCACGTCGACCTGCTGCTGGTCAAGCGCGGCGAGAAGGTCACCGTCGAGATCCCGGTCCACACCGAGGGCGAGCTGGCCCCCGGCGGCAACCTGCTCGAGCACGTGCTGAACGCCCTGCCGATCGAGGCCGAGGCCACCCACCTGCCCGAGTCCGTCACCGTCTCGGTCGAGGGCCTGGAGGCCGGCGCCTCCATCCACGCCAAGGACATCGCCCTGCCGGCCGGCGTCACCCTGGCCGTCGAGGCCGACGCCGTCGTGCTGCAGGTCATCGGCGCCCAGGCCTCGCAGGCCGACGCCGACGCTGAGGCCGCCGAGGCCGAGGGCGCCGAGGCCTGAGCCTCGCGCACCGGCAGCTGAGAACGCTGTGTAGCTGAGACCGCTGCCCCGGTCGCTCCCGCTGGAGCGTCCGGGGCAGCGGTGCGTCCGGGACACGGCGCCTGAGGGGATGATGGCGTCGAGCGGTGAAGGCGAGGAGTGAGGGCACGATGGCGGACGAGTACGAGGGCCCCTGGCTGGTGGTCGGGCTGGGCAACCCGGGCGAGCAGTACGCCCGGAACCGGCACAACATCGGGTTCATGGTGGTGGACCTGCTGGCGCAGCGGATGGGCGCCAAGTTCAAGGCGCACAAGAGCCGGGCGCAGGTGGCCGAGGGACGGCTGGCGGGCAGGCGGGTGGTGCTGGCCAAGCCGATGTCCTTCATGAACCTCTCCGGCGGTCCGGTGACGGCGCTGCGCGACTTCTACAAGGCGCCGGCCGCCGCGCTGATCGCGGTCCACGACGAGCTGGACATCGACTACGCGGCCCTGCGGCTGAAGCTGGGCGGCGGGGACAACGGCCACAACGGGCTGAAGTCCATCACCAAGTCGCTGGGCCCGGACTACCACCGGGTGCGCTGCGGGATCGGCCGCCCGCCGGGCCGGATGGAGGTCGCGGACTTCGTGCTGAAGGACTTCTCCTCGACCGAGCGCAAGGAGCTGGACTGGTTCGTGGACCGTTCGGCCGACGCGGTGGAGGCGCTGCTGTCCGAGGGGCTGGAGCGGGCGCAGGGCACGTACAACTCCTGAACGCCCGTCAACACGGCGCGCCGGGTACGCAACAGTCGTACAACGCTTGCCCGGCCGGGCCTGAATCCGTGTGAGAAGCCCCTGCGGGATCGGATAGCGTCGGCCGGGTACGCGAACGGGTCCTGGGGAGTTCTCGATGCGGAGATTGCGTCCGGTCCGCCGAATCCGGCGGATCCGGGTGGTCCGGCTGAAGCAGTTCGGACGGCGGGTCGGTACGGCCGGTGCGCTGGGGGCGGCCGGGGTGCTGTTGTCGGGCGGTGCGGTGGCGCACGCGGACCCGGTGGCCGAGCCCGACTCGGCGGCCTCCCCGGATCCGGCGGCGGCGCAGTTCGCGCCGGTGCTCGGCGAGTCGATGGGGCCCGACGCGGGCCTGCTGGCGGTCGGCGGCGGCCTGGTGGTGGTGGCCGGCGGCGCGGCGCTGTGGTTGAAGCGCCGGCGCGCGGGTGAGTCCGCGGAGTAGGAACGTGCGGCGAGGGGCCGGTGTCCACGAACGTGGGCGCCGGCCCTTCGTCATCGGCTGTCATCCGTTTCGCGGGGGCGGGGCGTCCTGGGGGTATGAAGCGCGAAGACATACGCCAGGGGGACGGCGGCGGGGGTGACCCTTTCGACGAGTTCGTCTCGGCGCGGTACCAGGCCCTGCTACGCGGTGCCTACCTGATCACGGGGGACCTGCACGACGCCCGTGACCTGCTCCACGACGCCCTCGCCCGGGTGTACCCGAAACGCAGGACGATCCGGGACCTCGGGGCGGCCGAGGGCTACGTCCGCACGACGATGGTCCGCACCCACGTCTCGCGGTGGCGCCGGACCAGGCGCGAGGTGCTGACCTCCGCCCCGCCGGACTCGCCGGCGGCCCAGGCGGCCGAGCCGGACGGGCAATTGGCGGTCGCACTGGCCGGGCTGCCGCGGCGGCAGCGGGCTGCGGTGGTGCTGCGCTACTACCTCGACCTGCCGGTCGCGCAGGTGGCCCAGGAACTGGGCTGTTCGGTGGCCACGGCGAAGACCCATCTGGCGCGCGGGATCAAGGCGCTTCGACAGGAACTGGAACCGGTGAGGGAGTTGGTGGGTCGTGACCACTGAGGACGGGTTCGAGGAGGAGCTGGCGGTGCGGCTCGGGGCGCGCGCGGCGCGGGTCGGCGCCGGCGCGCCGGTGGCCGAGCTGAGGGTGGCCGGGCGGCGGCGGCTGCGGCGCACGGTGGCCGTGCGGGGAGCAGCCGCGGTGGCGGTGCTGGCGCTCGGCGCGGGGGTGCTGACCCAGCTGGGCGGCGGGGGGAGCGCGGCCCTCGGGCCGGCGGCGGCGCCGAGCAGGACGCCGAGCCCGACCCCGAGCGACGGGCGGCTGGTGCAGCGGGGGGCGGAGAACGACATCCTGGTGACGCGGGTCCTGAGCTGCCCGGGCGGGTCGTTCGCGTCGGCCGTACCGATCGGGCTCGAGACGCCGCAGCCGGAGCTGTCGGCGGCGGGCCAGACGGTCGAGCACATCGTGCGGGACGGGTACGACGACCACTACTTCTCGACCTGCCGGGACACGGAGACGAACACGCTGATCGTCAGGCGGAACCCGGGCCCGACAGGCCTGGACGCCGCCGTGGCGCAGGCCCTGGCCCCGTGGCCGGCCGTGAAGGTGAAGTTCGTCGACACGCCCTCGTACCCCTCGCTGCTGACGCTCGCCCGGGAGATCCGGGCGGAGGCCGGGGACTGGTCGGCGACGTACAAGGTGAAGATCGTGAACGTGGAGATCGCCGTGGACGGCACGGGGGTGATCATCCACACCCCGCAGGCGGAGACCGCCCGTGAGCAGCTGATCAAGCAGTACGGGCACCTGGTCTCGGTCGGCCTCTGAGACGGACGCGAAGGGCCGGTGCCTCCGGGGGGAGGCACCGGCCCTTCGACGTGCCCGCCGTCAGCCGGTGTTGCGCAGGCCGGCGGCGATGCCGTTGACGGTGAGCAGCAGCGCGCGGGCGCGCAGCGGGTCGTCGTGGCGGCCGGCCGAGGTCTCCTCGCGCTGGCGGCGCAGCAGCGCGACCTGGAGGTAGGAGATCGGGTCGAGGTAGGCGTCGCGGACGGCGAAGGTCTGCTTCAGCACCGGGTTGTGCTCCAGCAGTTCGCCCTCGCCGGTGAGCCGGAGCACCTCGCGCAGGGTGAGGGCGTGCTCGTCCTTGATCTGGTCGAAGACGTGGCGCAGCTCGCCGGGGACCAGCTGCTCGACGTAGTGGCGGGCGATCCGCAGGTCGGTCTTGGCCAGCGTCATGGCGACGTTGGACAGGAAGTTGCGGAAGAAGTGCCACTCGCCGTACATCTCGTCCAGCACGTCGCCCAGGCCGGCCGCGCGGGCGGCGGCGAGGCCGGAGCCGACGCCGTACCAGCCGGGGACGATCTGGCGGGACTGGGTCCAGCCGAAGACCCACGGGATGGCCCGCAGGCCGTCCAGGCCGGCGCCGGAGTCGGGGCGGCGGGACGGGCGGGAGCCCAGGTGCAGCGAGGCGAGCTGGTCGACCGGGGTCGAGGCGAAGAAGTACTTCGGCAGGTCCTCCTGCTCGACCAGGCCGCGGTAGGCGGTGTGGGCGGCCTCGGAGACCCGGTCCATCGCGGCGTCCCAGCGGGCCAGCTCCTCGGGGGCCTGGCGCGGGGCGGTGTGCAGCGCGGAGGCGGAGAGGGTGGCGGAGATGGTCAGCTCCAGGTTCTCCCGGGCGAGGGAGGGGAGCAGGTACTTGTCGGAGATGACCTCGCCCTGCTCGGTGACCTTGATCTCGCCCTCCAGGGTGCCCCACGGCTGGGCCAGGATGGCCTCGTGCGAGGGGCCGCCGCCGCGGCCGACGGTGCCGCCGCGGCCGTGGAAGAGGCGCAGCCGGATGCCGTAGCGGTGGGCGACGTCGCGCAGCCGGCGCTGGGCGCGGTGGATCTCCCACTGGGAGGTGGTGATGCCGCCGAACTTGGAGGAGTCGGAGTAGCCGAGCATGACCTCCTGGACGTCGCCGCGCAGCGAGACGAGCAGCCGGTAGGAGGGGTCGGAGAGCATCTCGTCGAGGATGCGGTCGGCCTGCTGGAGCTCGTCGGTGGTCTCCAGCAGCGGCACGATGCCGATCGTGGCGATGCCGGCGTGCAGGTCGATCAGGCCGGCCTCGCGGGCCAGGACGGTGGCGGCGAAGACGTCGTCGGCGCCCTGGCACATCGAGATGATGTAGCTCTCGACGATCTCGTCGCCGAAGCGCTCGAAGCCCTCGCGGATGGTGTTGAAGACGCCCAGGGTCTTGGTGCCGGCCTCGTCCAGCGGGGCCGGGGTGGGGGCGAGCGGGCGGCGCGAGCGGAGCTCCTTGGCGAGCAGCCGCTGCCGGTACTCGCGGGGCATGTCGGCGTAGCGCCAGGCCTCCTCGCCGAGGCGGTCGAAGAGCTGGCCGAGGGCGTGGTGGTGGGCCTCGGCGTGCTCGCGCACGTCCATGGTGGCGAGCTGGAGGCCGAAGGCCTCGATGGTGCGGATGGCGCGGGCGAGGCGGCCGTCGGCGATCAGCTCGCCGCGGTGGGCGCGCAGCGACTCCTGGATGAGCCGCAGGTCGGCGACGAGCTCGCGGGTGCCGAGGTAGTCGCGGCCCGCGACGTGCGGGGTGCCGCCGGCCAGGCGCTCGCGGGTGTTCTCCAGCTTGAGCCGGATGCAGGTGGCCTTGAGGCGGTAGGGCTCCTCGGCGTTCATCCGCCGGTAGCGCGGGCTGAGTTCGGGGAGCAGGTGCAGGTCGGTGTTGAGTGAGGCGAGCAGTTCGACCGAGGCGCCGGCCAGCCGCTCGGAGGTGGAGAGGGTGTTGCGCAGGTCGTCGATGGCGGCCAGCGCGTCCTTGATGCCGTACTCGTGCTGGAGGTTGAGGACGTCCCAGGTGACCTGCGGGGTGACGTTGGGGTTGCCGTCGCGGTCGCCGCCGATCCAGGTGCCGAAGGTCAGCGGGCGGACGCCGTCGGGGAGCGTGAGGCCGACCCGGGCGAGCTCCTCGTGCAGCTCCTCCAGGACCTCGGGGACGGCCTCGCGGTAGAGCTCGTCCAGGTAGTAGACGGCGTTGCGGGCCTCGTCGGTGGGCTCGGGACGGGCGATGCGCAGTTCGTCGGTCTGCCAGAGCAGGTCGATGACCTCGGCGAGGCGGCGGTCGGCGGAGCGCTTGGCGCTGCTGGTACGGGCCGGGTCGGCGGCGACCAGGCCGGAGGCGAGCTCCTCGCGGTGGATGCGGTCGAGGAGCTCGCCGATCCGGCGCAGCTTGTTGAGGACGCTGCGGCGGGCGGCCTCGGTGGGGTGCGCGGTGAAGACCGGGCGGACCGCGAGGTGGGCCAGGGTGTCCTCGAGGTGCTTGGGGTCGGCCTCGGCGAGCTGGTCGGCGGTCTGCGCGAGCAGCGAGCCCTCCCGGGCGCGGCGGGTGGCGAACTCGCGGCCGCGGTGCACCTGCTCGGTGACGTTCGCGAGGTGGAAGTAGGTGGAGAAGGCCCGGACGAGCTTGGCGGCGGTGTCCAGGTCGATGTCGGAGAGCAGCTCGGCGGTGGCCTCGCCGTCGGTGCGGCTGAGCAGGCGGACCTGTTCGACCAGGCCCAGCAGCTGGGGGCCCTCCTGGCGTACCAGCGTTTCGCCGAGCAGGTCGCCGAGGCGGCGGATGTCCGCGCGCAGGGCTGCGTTGTCGGCGACGGCCGGGGTGAGGCTGTCCGCCGGGGCGGGGACCGGAGCGGTCACGGCTGGCTCCCTGTGGTGGTGGGGGTTCGGCAACGGCTCATCGTCACAGCTCCACACCCGTGTGGCGGT
Source organism: Kitasatospora xanthocidica (assembly GCF_014656195.1). Classification (GTDB taxonomy): domain Bacteria; phylum Actinomycetota; class Actinomycetes; order Streptomycetales; family Streptomycetaceae; genus Kitasatospora; species Kitasatospora xanthocidica. The sequence continues at coordinate 37,899 of NZ_BNBY01000036.1, forward strand.
TGTGACGCGTGCGGACCGCGCTGTCCGACGCGACCAGCATAGGTGTCGGGAGGTGCGCTGTCCGCGAGGTGGCCGGATGGCGGACAGTGCCGCCGAGCAGCGGATGTGGTCTGGACCACTTGGCGGACTCGGGACGTGTGCCGGACAATCCCGGTGGGGAGGGGTGGGGGTTGGCGCATACGCTGTCGGACATGAGCAAGTCGCCTGGGGAGCGCGTGCCGGTTCGGTCGTTCTGGTGGTGGAAGCGGCCGCGGAGCGCCTTCCTGGACATCGGGCTGGCCGTGCTCGCCGCGCTGGAGTGCGCGCTCAGCACGATCGCCTTCCTCTCCGACCGGGTCGAGCTGACCACCGCCGGCCTGGTCGGGATCGCCGTGCTCGGCACGCTGGCCGGCGGTTCGCTGGTGCTGCGCCGGCGCTGGCCGGCCGTCCCGGTCCTGGTCACGCTGATCGCGATGCCCGGGATGCTCGGTGTGGTGCTGCTGGTGGTCGCGCTGTACACGCTGGCGGAGACCTGGGAGTGGCCCACCCGGCGCTGGCGGGTGGTGGCGCTGTCCGCGCTGGCCCTCGCCGAGGCGGTCGCCGTGATGATGGTGTCGATGCTGACCCCCGGCGACCCGACGGTGGAGCAGCCGCCGCTGTGGGGCCAGGTCCTGATCTCGGTGCTGGTGGCGGTCGGACTGACCGTCCCCCCGGTGGTGACCGGCCTGTACGTGGGCGCGCGGCGACGGCTGATCGAGTCGCTCAAGGACCGCGCGCACGGCCTGGAGACCGAACTGGACCTGCTGGCCGAACAGGCGCAGGAGCGCGCCCGCCGCGCCCGGCTGGAGGAGCGCACCCGGATCGCCCGGGAGATGCACGACGTGGTGGCGCACCGGGTGTCGCTGATGGTGGTGCACGCCGGGGCGCTGGAGCGGATCGCCGCCAAGGACCCGGAGAAGGCCGCGCAGAGCGCCAAGCTGATGGGCGAGGTGGGCCGGCAGGCGCTGAACGAGCTGCGCGAGATCCTCGGCGTGCTGCGGATGGACGACGAGCGGCAGCCGGAGCCGGACTCGCTGGCCGGGCTGCCCCGGCTGGTGGACCAGTCCCGGGCGGCCGGGATGGCGGTGACCCTGACGGTCAGCGGCAGCCGGCAGGAGTTCACCGGCGAGGCCGAGCAGACCGCCTACCGGGTCGTCCAGGAGGGGCTGACCAACGCGCACAAGCACGCGGGCGGCGCACAGGTGTCCGTCCTGCTGGCGTACGCGCCGAACGGGGTGCGGGTGAGCGTGGTGAACGCCTGCCCGGGCGGGGAGCGCGGCGCGGCGCAGCTGCCCAGCGGGGGCAACGGGCTGGTCGGGATGCGGGAGCGGGTGATCGCGCTGGGCGGCACCTTCTCCTCCGGGCCGGAGGCGGACGGCGGGTTCCGGGTCGAGGCGGTGCTGCCGTCCCGGCTGGCGGTCCGGGCCGAGCGGCTGCGGTAGCCGCCGGCCGTCGCCGCGCTGTGCGGGTGCTGCCACCCGCCCGTCCGTCAGCGGTCGTCCGCGGTGCGCAGCCGTTCCGGGGCGGTGCCCAGGACCAGGGCGGTGATCGCCTGGTCGATGCCGTGGCCGAGGAACCACTCGCCGGTGTGGTCGAGGCTGTAGACCCGGCCCTCCTCGTCGACCGCCAGCAGCGCCTGCCCGTACGCCTCCTCGCCGAGCGGGGCGACCTGGGTGCCCAGGGCCCGGCCGAGGTCGAGCAGGGTGCGCGGCTGGTGCAGGCCGCACAGCGGGTCGATCAGGAACGGGGTGCGGGCCAGCTGGCGGCCCGGGCCGGACAGGTCGAAGGCGAGGCCGCCGAACTCGGCCCAGGCCTCCACCGCCGCCGGGAACACCGCGTGCCGGGCGCCGGTGGGCTCGCCGTGCCCGACCAGGGTGTCGGCCCACTCCTCGGCCTGCCGGATCTGCCAGCGGCCGGGGTGCCAGCCGGCCGCCTTGAGCTCGGCGGCGACGTCGGCGGGGAAACGGGGGCGGGTCCGCGCGAGGGTGCCGGCGGCGGCGCTGCCGGTGGCGGACAGGGTGGCCGGCGGGGGCGGGGGCGGGCTGGGCGGATTCAGGACGGACTCCAGGGCTCGGGGACGGGGGGACGGACCGGGCGGGCATTCGGCCGGTCAGCGCGCGGGCGGCCCGACGGCGACGCTCTGCACGGTGAAGTGCTCCAGCATCGGGACGCAGGAGCGGCACGGCGGGGCGTGGGTGCCGTGCGCCGGGTCGCCCTCCTCGCGGATCCGGACGGTCGTCATCCGGGCGCCCTTGAGTGCCTTGCGGGCCTCGTGCAGGGTCATCGGCTTGCGGGCGGCGCGCTTGGAGCGCCGGCCGTCGACCGCCGCCAGGTACTGGGAGAGCAGGACGGCCTCCGGGCAGCGGCCGGTGAACCGCTCGCGGTCCTCCAGCGGCAGGGTGTCCAGGAAGCCGGTGACCAGGTGGTGCAGGACCGGGCGCCGGTCGGCCTTGTCACCCGCCAGGGTGTGCACCTCGCCGCCCTTGAGGGACAGCGCGGCGGCGACGGCGGGCAGCAGGCTGTCGCGGTGGTGGCGCAGCACGGGCGGGTCCGCCGGCTCACCGGTGGTCATCCGTCGTCCTCCTCCTCGTTACCCGGCGTCGGCCGGAGTGGCCCGGCCGGTCGTGGGCAAGCCTGTCAAACGACACCGACATCCGTACAACCGGGGTGCGGGGGTGACGGATACCGGTCGGACCGGACGGGTGGTCACCCGATGCTGGCCGAATGCACACCCCCTCGTCATGACTTGTCCACCGATTTACCGAAAACGCCCCGGGGCCCGGGCGGCGGCCGGTACCGTTCCGGCAGCGGGCCGGGGCGAGGCCGGCCGTCCGGGCGGCCGCCGGCGGGGCCGACTCCGGTGCCCGCGCCGGACGTTGAGGCCGCCGGGGAGGGCCCGTGCCCGCCCGGCGCGGAGCAAGGGGGTGTCTCCTTGGTGGGGTCGGATCAGCGGGCGTCGTCGGGGTGCGTGCATCGGCGCCGCCGAGGATGGAGTCCATGCGGAGCATCGGCGACTGACGAGAAGGCGCCTAGGGGCGTGCCCCGGCGGCGGTCGCCCGGCCCCATCAGGGAGACACCCCCCGGGGGGCTCGCGCGATGACGTCGACACCACAGGCCGGGCACGGGCGCGCCGGGAGGGTCCCGGCCGGGCGGGCCGGGGCCGAGCCCTGGCGGACCGGGGCCGAACAGGCCGCCAACCAGGCGCCCGGCGGCCACGTCCCCACCCCGGGGGAGCCGCCCGGGCCGGTGCCGGAGCACCCGGTCGGGCTGGCCGTGGTCGGGGCCGGCTACTGGGGCCCGAAGCTGGTCCGCAACGCGCAGCACACCCCGGCGCTGCGGCTGCACTGGCTCTGCGACCTGGACGAGGCCAAGGCCCGCGCGGTGCTGGGGGAGTACAGCACCGTCGGGGTGACCGGCAGCTTCCGGCGGGTGCTGGCGGACGAGCGGGTCGGGGCGGTCGCGGTGGCCACGCCGGCGGGGGCGCACTACGCGCTGGTCCGGGCGGCGCTGGAGGCCGGCAAGCACGTGCTGGTGGAGAAGCCGATCACCACCTCCTCCGCCGAGGCCGAGGAACTGGTCGACCTGGCCGAGCGGCGCGGACTGGCGCTGATGTGCGACCACACCTTCTGCTACACCCCGGTGGTGCGCCGGATCCGCGAGCTGGTGCACGGCGGGGAGATCGGGGACGTCCAGTTCTTCGACTCGGTGCGGATCAACCTCGGCCTGGTGCAGCCGGACGTGGACGTGCTGTGGGACCTCGCCCCGCACGACCTGTCGATCCTGGACTTCGTCCTGCCGCCCGGGGTCGAACCGGTCGGGGTGTCCGCCCAGGGCGCCGACCCGATCGGCGCCGGCCGCGCCTGCGTCGCCTACCTGACGGTCCGGCTCAGCAACGGCGCGCTGGCGCACTGCCACGTCAACTGGCTCTCCCCGACCAAGGTCCGCACCACGCTGATCGGCGGCTCGCGGCGCACCCTGGTCTGGGACGACCTCAACCCGCAGGCCCGGCTGGCGGTGCACGACCGCGGGGTGGACCTCACCCCGCCCGACCAGCTCACCGACGCGATCCGGCACCGGGCGCTGATCTCCTACCGGGTCGGCGAGATGGTCGCGCCGGCCCTGGTCGAGCAGGAGGCGCTGCGCAACGTCATGACCGAGTTCGCCGCCGCCATCACCGAGGGCCGGGCCCCGCTGACCGACGGCCGGGCCGGGGTGCGGGTGCTCCAGCTGCTGGAGGCCGCCTCGCTCAGCCTGGAACTCGGCGGCGCGACCGTCCCGGTGGGCACGGCGGCCCGGGCCGGGGCGGAGGCCCGGTGAGCGGCGACGGGGTGAAGGGGGGCGAGGCGGCGGAAGGCGTACCGCTGGTCGACCTGGCGGCGGCGCACGCCGAGGTCGAGGCCGAGGTCCGGGCCGGCTTCGACCGGGTGCTCGCCTCCGGCGGCTTCGTCAAGGGGCCCGAGGTGGCCGGGTTCGAGCGGGAGTACGCGGCCTTCGCCGGCGCCCGGCACTGCGTGGGCGCCGGCAACGGCACCGATGCGCTCGAACTGGCCCTGCGCGCCCTGGACCTGCCGCCCGGCGGCGGGGTGGTGCTGCCCGCCAACACCTTCGTCGCCACCGCCGAGGCGGTGCTGCGGGCCGGGCTCCGGCCGGTGCTGGTGGACGCCGACCCGGCGCACCTCCTGATGGACCCGGAGCGGGCCGCCGCCGCGCTGGGCGGCGCGGTCGCGCTGCTGCCCGTCCACCTCTTCGGCCAACTCGCCCCGATGGGGCCGCTGCTGGAGGCGGCCGACGGGCGGCCGGTGGTGGAGGACGCCGCGCAGTCCCAGGGCGCCCGGCAGCACGGGCGCACCGGGTACGGCCGGATCGCGGCCACCAGCTTCTACCCGGGCAAGAACCTCGGCGCCTACGGCGACGCCGGCGCGGTGCTGACCGACGACGACGAACTCGCCGACGCCGTACGGCTGACCGGGGACCACGGCGCGCGCGACAAGTACCGGCACGAACGGTTCGGCTGCAACTCCCGGATGGACGCCCTGCAAGCCGTCGTGCTGCGCGCCAAGCTGCGCCGGCTGCCCGCCTGGAACGCCGCCCGCCGGGCCGCCGCCGCCCGCTACGACACGCTGCTGGGCGGGCTGGACGGGCTCACCCTGCCGCGGACCGCGCCCGGCAACGAGCACGTCTGGCACCTGTACGCGGTGCGGATCGGCCCGGGCCGGGACCGCGACGCGGTGCTGGCCGCACTGCACGCCGCCGGGATCGGCGCCGGGGTGCACTACCCCGTGCCGGTCCACCTGCAGCCCGCGTTCCGTCACCTCGGCCACCGCGCCGGGTCGTTCCCGGTCGCCGAACGGGCCGCCCGCGAACTGCTCAGCCTGCCGCTGCACCCGCACCTCACCGGCGCGCAGCAGGAGCGGGTGGCACGGGTGCTGGCGCGGGCCCTGCACGCCCGGCGGTGACCCGGTGGTGACCCGGCGGTGCCCCGGTCCGCCGGGGCGGTCCGCCGGGCCGGGGGTTGAGGACAGGCTCTAGGCTGGTGCCCAGCAAGCACCGAGTAATTGCAGCAGCCAGTGGGGGCTCCCAGATGACGACAGGTCGGCCCGGCGTCGCCGCCGCACCGAACGCGGCGTACGCAGGTCAGGTGGTGCAGTTCCCGGATCCGGTCCGCGCGGAGCGGCACCCCGCCGGGGTCAGCATGGACGAGTACGGCTACCCGGACTTCGGCCCGTACGCGGCCGCCGCGGCCGAGGTCGCCGACCCGCCGGAGGGCTTCGGCGTGGACGAACTGCGGCTGACCGACTACGTCTCGGCCAATGCCGCGCTGTACACCCAGGGCCACCCGCTCTGGGCCGACCTGGAGACCGCCGTGGCCACCCCGCCCGGCTGGACCTGGCACCACGCCGTCGGCCGGGCCGCCCCCGGCTGGCGCCGGATGGAGCTCGTCCCGGTCGAGGTCAAGGCGCTGCTGCGGCACCACGGCGGCCTGGCCACCTCCTCCGCCGACCACACCCGCCGCGGCACCCGCCCGCTGCAGGAGCGCCGGCCCGTCCACTTCGCGCTGGCCCTGGACGGCGGCGACCCGATTGGCGTCCCCGAGGACCTGGTGCAGCGCGCCGAGGAGCGCCTCGGCTACCGGCTGCCGGGCGCCTACCGCACCTTCCTCAAGCTGGGCGGCGGCCGCGGCCCGGTCGGGGTCGCGCTGGACACCGAGCTCGGGCTGCTGCTCGACCAGCCGTTCCTGACCCTCACCGAGGAGTACGGCACCGAGGACGTCGTGTACGCCAACAAGTGCCTGCGCGACCACCTCACCAAGGACTACCTGGGCATCGCCTACGCGCAGGGCGGGCTCGTCGCGCTCAAGGTCCGCGGCGAGCGGACCGGCTCGGTCTGGTTCCACCTGTACGACGACGCCCGCGACTCCGGCGCCTCCGAGGCCCCGGAGGACCGCTGCGCCCGGCTGCTGCTGCCCTGCGGCGAGGACTTCGACGACTTCCTGCTGCGGCTGGCCGGCAGCCCGCCGGAGCTGGAGACGGTCGCGGAGCTGATGGTGGACGGCGGGTTCGCCCGGGCCGTCCCGGTGGGCTGATGCGCGGGGCCGCGGTGGCCGCGGGGAACGCGGTGGTGCTGGTGGAGCGGGGGACGACGAGGATGCGGACAGGGGTGAACCGGGCGTGGTGACGTACGCGCAGGCGCAGGAGCTCGCCGAGGAGTGGATCAACGGCGGGGTGCCGCGCTCGCAGCAGCGCGAGGTGCGGGTCCGGGAGTTCGACCTGGGCTTCGTCTGCTGGGCGATGCCGCCCGGGGGCGGGGACGCCGGTCCGGACGGCCCGGGGTCGGGCTCCGGTGGTCCGGGCTCGGGCTCTGGCTCTGGCTCTGGCTCGGCTTCGGGCTCGGGTTCGGGTGAGGCGCGGCTGGTGATCGCCCGGGACTCGGGTGCCAGCACGCTCTGGCCGGCCCTGCCCGTCAACGAGGTGGTCCGGCAGTACGAGGAGATCTACGGGCGGCCGGTCGCGGCCAACCCGGCCGGGGCGGCGAAGCCCGCGCCCGGACCGGTGGAGGCGACCTCCTTCCTGCTCAGCCCGCCGCAGTGGCTGCAGGAGGCCGGGGCCGCGGCGATCGCGGCGGAGGCGGAGCGGCTGGGGGGCGGTGCGGCCGCGCCGGCTCCTGCGCCTGCACCGGTTCCTGCTCCGGCGCCGACGCCTGCGCCCGCGCCGGTCGAGGAGCCGTTCGCTCCGATGGCGCCGCACGCGCCCGCCGTGCTGACCGAGCCGCCGGTCTCCGACCGGCCCGCCGGCGACGCGCCGACCATGCTCGCCCCGCCGCCCGGCCACGACGAGCCGTTCGTCGTACCGCAGCCGCAGCCGCAGCCGCAGCCGCAGCCGCAGCCGCAGCCGCAGCCGCACCCGCACCCGCAGGCCGCCTCGCCGGTGCCGCCGACCGCCGCGCCGCCGGTCGGTGCCGAGGCGGCGACCGTCCTGATGCCCGACGGGCTGCGCACCACCGGCTCGGACCTGCCCGACGCGCCCGCTCCGGCCGGCGCCGAGGCCGCGACCATGCTGATGCCGCCGGCGAGCGGGGGCTACGGCATGCCGCCGGTCCCGCCGTCCGCCGAGCAGCCCCCGGCCGCGCCGCCGGTCGGGCCCCCCGCGCCCGCCCCGGCCGCCGAGCCGGCGCCGACGCTGCTCGCCCCGCCGGACTCGATGCCCGGGCTGATGGGTCTGCCGGGGGCCCCGGCCACCCCGCCCGGTGCCCCGGTGGAGCAGGCACCGACGATGCTCGCCCCGCCCGGTGGCGTGCCCGGCCTCGGCGGTCTGCCCGGTGCTCCGGCCGGTCCGCCGCCGCCCGGCGCCCCGGTGGAGCACGCACCGACCATGCTGGCCCCGCCCGGCGGTGCCCCCGGGCTGGCCGGTCTGCCCGGCGCCCCGGCCGCCGGGGCGCCCTCCGGCGGGGCGCCGCAGGGCGGGCCCGGCCGGGCCCCGGGCTCGGCCCCGCCGCCGCCCGCGCCGGCCGGGCTGCGCGGTTCCGCCGGTTCGCCCGGCGCGGGTGCCGCCGCCGGCGGGCTGGGCCGCAACTCCGGCTCGGCCCCGCCGCCGCCCCCGCCCGCAGGGCTGAAGCACACCCCGGGTTCCGGCACGCCGGGCGGCGCCCCCGGCGGCCGGTCGGCCGGTTCGACCCCGCCGCCCCCGCCCCCGGCGGGCCTGCGGGCCGGTGACGCCCCGGCCCCGCAGGGCACTCCGGCCGGCGGCACGTTCTCGGCCGGGGTGGCGTACGAGGCGACCCAGCTGGCCGGCGCGATCGACCCGGCGCTGCTGGGTGGCCCGGCGGACCCGGGCACCCCGCCGTCGGGCGGCCCCGCCGTCCCGCCGCCGCCCGGCGGTCCGGCGGCCCCGGCCGCGCCCGTGGCCGGCTACGGCTATCCGAACGCGGGCGGCGCGGCCGGGGTCGTGCCCCCGGCCGCGGTGCCCGGTTCGCCGCAGCCCGCGCCGGTGCCCCCGGGGGTGCCCGCGGTGGGTCCGGGCTACTTCGCCGCGCTCAGCTACCGGGGCCCGGACGGCTCGGAGCAGAAGCTGCTGCACCGCAGCGAGCCCGGCACCCCGCACCCGGAGTGGAAGATCCTGCAGGACCTGCGCCGGCTCAACGTGCCGCCGGAGCAGGTGCTGGAGCTCTACACCGAGCTGGAGTCCTGCGACCTGCCGGGCGGCTACTGCAACCGCATGATCGCCGCGTCCTGGCCGAACGTCCGGCTCACCCACACCGCCCCGTACGGCCGTGACCACGCGTCCCGGCAGGCCGGGATGGCCGAGCTGCTCGACCACCTGGACGAGCTGCACCAGCTGGCCTCCGGTGCCCAGCGGGTCCGCCCGTTCCGGGTGCCGCTGCCCGCGCCGGGGACGGTCCAGGCGCTGCCGCCGCTCCCGCCGCAGCAGCTGGCCCAGGAGGTCGGCACCGCCTTCGGGCAGAACGTGTTCCGCTACGAGCAGCGGGCCGTCTCCCGGCAGGGCGTGCCCGAGCCGGTGTCCCAGAGCCTGATGTGGGCCGGGCTGCCGCGCGACTTCGGGCCGTTCTTCTGGGCGCAGGCGCAGGAGGGCCGTCCGATCCCGACGCTCGCCGAGCTGGCCGCCGAGCGCGGCCTGCCCGCCGGCCCGGACTTCGGCGGCTACCTGGTGCTCGGCAACGACTACGGCCGCCAGCTGTGCGTCCAGTACGGCACCGCGAACGTGGTCGCCGTGGACGTCGATGGAACCGGCCAGCCGCCCCGGTTCGTCAACAGCGGTGTACCGGAGTTCGTCCGCGCGCTGGCCCTGCTGGGCCGGATGTGGCGGCTCCGGTACGGGCTGACGCCGGACCAGGCCGGTCGCTGGACGACCGACTTCCAGGCCCAGCTCGCCGCGATCGACCCGGCGGCCCTGCAGAACGCGGACACCTGGTGGGCCGTGCTGCTGGAGCAGTTCTGGGACGGTCTGCTGTAGCGGACCGTTACGGATCCTCGCAGGTGGGGAGGGGTCGTTCCGGTGTCCGGGACGGCCCCTCCGGCATGCCGCCGTGGCTGTGCCTCGTTGGGGTTTTGCCCGGATCTGCGCAAAATAGGTCAAGAGGATGGGTCTACTCGTCCGGTCCTCGACGTATTCAGGTCCGCAGGACGACCGAATCCGGCCCCGGTGTCCGAACCGGTTCCGGATCCGGGCGTTCCGTCCGATCATGGGCTCCGCAGCCCGCGAACGAGGGGAAGAGCCCATGAGCGACGCCGTCCCCCAGAACGGCTTCACCCAGGCCCGGCGCGGCTACGCGCCCGATCAGGTCGAGCGAGCCCTCGCCGCGCTCACCGCGCAGCGCGACGAGGCGTGGGAACGGCTGAGTGTCCTGGGTGCCGGGATCCGGCAGATGGAGGCCCGGCTGGCCGACATCCGCAGGGCCGCCGAGGAGGCCCCGGAACCCGACTACCAGGTGCTCAGCGAAGAGGCCGCCGGACTGGCCGTGATGGCCGCGAACGAGGGCCGCGCCGTCCGGGAGAAGGCCGAGCGCTTCGCCGAGGACCTCCGCGACGAGGTCTACGAGGCAGGCCAGGCGGCCGACCGGGCCGCCAAGGAGTACGCGACCACCACCCGCGCCGAGGCCGACGCGGCCGCCCGCCGCACCGAGGAGCGCACCCGCGCCGAGGCCGAGGGCATCCGCGCCGACGCCGACCGGGACAGCCGCGCCGCCCGGGACGCCGCCACCGCCTACGCCGCCAAGGTGCGGGTGGCCGCGGCCGAGGCCAGCGAGCAGGCCGAGGCCGAGCTGGCCACCCGGCGCCGCAAGGCCGACGAGACCTTCGCCGAGGCCCAGGCCGCGGCCGACGCCGAGGAGACGGAGGTCTCCGCGACCGCCGAGCGCCGGGTCAAGGAGGCGGAACAGCAGCGGGAGACCGTGCTGAACCGGATCAAGCAGCTGGAGACCGACGCCCAGGCCAAGGCCGACCAGCTGATCGAGCAGGCCCGCCGGGAGGCCGAGAAGGTCAACGCGGCGAGCGAGCGCGAGCAGCGCGAGTTCGACACCCGGCTGGACACGGTGCAGCAGCACCTTGACCACATCAAGGCCACGCTGGCCTCGCTCACCGGAGCGGCGGTCGGCCAGATCGAGCCCCAGGGGCTGGCGGCGGCCGTCGCGGCCTCCGCTCCGGCGGACGCGGCTCCTGCTTCCGCGGCGGGTGCGGCCGCTCCGGCCCCGGCGGACGCGGTGGCCGACGCGGCGCCGGTGGACGCGGTGGACCCGTCGGACCCGGTGGCCCCGGCGGACTCGGAGGCGGACACCGGGGAGATCCCGGTCACCAACCTGCGGAAGGCCTCGGCGCGGGTCGCGGGCCCCGCGCGGACGCCGGTCGCGGACGCCGCCCCGGCCTCCGGCTCGGCCGGGACGCGGGAGAAGGCGACGGCGGTGCTGCGCGCGCCGGTGGTGGGCGGGAGTGCCGGCAAGGCGACCGCCGAGTCCGTGGTGACCGGCCCGGTCGCGCCGGTGGTTCCGGTGGCGGTGCCGCCGAAGCCGGCCTCGCCGCCCCCTGCGGTGCCCGACGGGGACGCCGGGGGCGCTGCGGCCGGTGCCGGTGCCGGTGCGGGTGCGGGCGTCGGCGCCGAGCAGGAGCCGGAGGACGAGACCCGGATCATCCCGAAGATCATCATCGTGGACGACGGCACCGGCTACGCGACCCCCAACACGGTCAGCTACCGCCGCCGCTGAGGGCGGACCCGGCCCGGCCCCGGCCCCTCGTAGGCCGGTGCGCCGGGCCGGCGCGGTTTCAGCGGAACTCTTGCGTCCGGGGTGCGGGCGCGTCCGGGGCGTGGGTCCGGGCGTGGCGCGGGCGTGGTGCGGGCGCGAGCCGGGGTGCGGGTGCACGGGGCGGGAAAAGAAGTAGGCCGAGACCCGTGGCGCCCTCCAGGAAAGGGCGCCACGGTTCCCGGCGCTTGGGCGGGCGCCCCCACCCAGGGTCGCCCGGCCTCGCACCTCCGACCCCCATCGGGGGTGCGACAGTGCCGCCGCAGCCATCCCCCACGGTTGGGTGCGGCGGGCACGTTCACCATGGTGCGCGATCTCCATGGACGGCCAGTGACAGGAGTATGTCCAGTTCGTGGCGGATCACCGTGCCCTGTTCGGCGCGGCTTCCGCTCGGTTCGTCCACCCGTCGGTCCGGTGCTCCGCCCGGTGTTCCGGCCTGCGGTTCGTCCTGCGGTCGGTCTGTGGTTCGTTCCCGCGCGGCCTCGCCGGGGCCGTACGCCGCGTGCGTGTCCGTGCCGCGGCGTAGGCTGGAGACCCCCGGCCGCTCGGCGTGCCGGGCCGTTCGCGTTGCCCTGGCGGGCCCTCGTCGCCCGGGGGCAGCTTCCGCCACGGGACGAAGAAGAGACCCCAGATGAGCCTGACCGGACTGCTCGATGTCGTCGCGCGGGACGCGGCGCTCGCCGAGGCGATCGGGGCGGCCACCGCCACCGGCGCCGCGGCCGGCGGACGCCGCCACCTGGACCTGGTCGGACCGCCCGCCGCCCGGCCCTTCGCCATCGCCGCACTGGCCCGGGCGCTCGCCGGGCAGTCCGCCGGGGAGCACGGCCGTCCGGTGCTCGCCGTCACCGCGACCGGCCGGGAGGCCGAGGACCTGGCCGCCTCGCTGCGCTCGCTGCTGCCCCCCGACGCCGTCGCCGAGTACCCGGCCTGGGAGACCCTGCCGCACGAGCGACTGTCGCCCCGCTCGGACACCGTCGGCCGCCGGCTCGCCGTGCTGCGCCGGATCGTGCACCCGCGGGCGGACGACCCGGCGGCCGGGCCGGTGCAGGTGATCGTCGCCCCGGTCCGCTCGGTGCTGCAGCCGCAGGTCAAGGGGCTGGCCGAGCTGGAGCCGGTGGCCGTCCTGCGCGGGGAGTCGCACGACCTGGAGGAGGTGGCCCGCCGGCTCGCCGCGGCTGCCTACGCGCGCGTCGAACTGGTCGAGAAGCGCGGTGAGTTCGCCGTCCGCGGCGGCATCCTGGACGTCTTCCCGCCGACCGAGGAGCACCCGCTGCGGGTGGAGTTCTGGGGCGACGAGGTCGAGGAGATCCGGTACTTCAAGGTCGCCGACCAGCGCTCGCTGGAGATCGCCGAGCACGGCCTGTGGGCGCCGCCCTGTCGCGAGCTGCTGCTCACCGACGAGGTGCGGGCGCGGGCCGCCGAGCTGGCCGCCGAGCACCCGGGGCTGGCCGAGATCCTGGACAAGATCGCCGAGGGCATCGCGGTCGAGGGCATGGAGTCGCTGGCGCCGGTGCTGGTGGACGACATGGAGCTGCTGGTCGACGTGCTGCCGCTCGGCTCGGTCGCGGTGGTCTGCGACCCGGAGCGGGTCCGCACCCGGGCCGCCGACCTGGTGGCGACCAGTCAGGAGTTCCTGCACGCCTCCTGGGTCGCGGCCGCGTCCGGCGGGGACCGGCCGATCGACCTGGAGGCGATCGACGTCTCCGCCGCCTCGCTGCGCTCGCTCGCCGAGGTGCGCGAGCACGCCGCCGAGATCGGGCTGCCCTGGTGGTCCGTCAGTCCGTTCGCGACCAGCGAGTCGACCATCGACGGCATCCTGGAGATCGACACCAACACCCTGACCCTCGGCATGCACGCCGTCGAGGCCTACCGCGGCGACACCGCCCGGGCGATCGCCGACGCCAAGGAGCGGCTGGCCGCCGACTGGCGGGTCGTCATGGTGACCGAGGGGCACGGGCCGGCGTCCCGGCTCGCCGAGGTGCTGGGCAACGAGGGCATCCCGGCCCGTCTGGTCGCCGACCTCGCCGAGGCGCCCACCCGGGACGTCGTCTACGTCTCCTGCGGCTCGATCGAGCACGGCTTCGTGGACGAGGCCCTGAAGCTCACGGTCATCACCGAGACCGACCTGTCCGGCCAGAAGTCCTCCACCAAGGACATGCGCCGGATGCCGTCGCGCCGCCGCAACGCGATCGACCCGCTGGCGCTCGTCGCCGGCGACTACGTCGTCCACGAGGCGCACGGCGTCGGCAAGTACGTCGAGATGGTGCAGCGCACCGTCCAGGGCGCCACCCGCGAGTACCTGGTGCTGGAGTACGCCCCGGCCAAGCGCGGCCACCCCGGCGACCGGCTGTTCGTGCCGACCGACCAGCTCGACCAGGTCACCAAGTACGTCGGCGGCGAGGCCCCGACCCTGCACCGGCTGGGCGGCGCGGACTGGGCGAAGACCAAGCAGCGGGCCAAGAAGGCGGTCAAGGAGATCGCCGCCGACCTGATCAAGCTGTACTCGGCGCGGATGGCCGCCCCCGGCCACACCTTCGGCCCGGACACCCCGTGGCAGCGCGAGCTGGAGGACGCCTTCCCGTACGCGGAGACCCCGGACCAGCTGACCACCATCGCCGAGGTCAAGTCCGACATGGAGAAGTCCGTCCCGATGGACCGGCTGATCTGCGGCGACGTCGGTTACGGCAAGACCGAGATCGCGGTGCGGGCCGCGTTCAAGGCCGTGCAGGACGGCAAGCAGGTGGCGGTGCTGGTGCCGACCACGCTGCTGGTGCAGCAGCACTTCTCGACCTTCGCCGAGCGGTACGCCAACTTCCCGGTGACGGTGAAGGCGCTGTCCCGGTTCCAGACCGACAGCGAGGCCAAGGCCGTGCTGGAGGGGCTGTTCGAGGGCTCGGTGGACGTCGTCATCGGCACCCACCGGCTGTTCTCCTCCGAGACGAAGTTCAAGGACCTCGGCCTGGTCATCGTGGACGAGGAGCAGCGGTTCGGCGTCGAGCACAAGGAGCAGCTGAAGAAGCTGCGGGCCAACGTGGACGTGCTGACCATGTCCGCGACCCCGATCCCGCGCACCCTGGAGATGGCGGTCACCGGCATCCGCGAGATGTCCACCATCACCACCCCGCCGGAGGAGCGGCACCCGGTGCTGACCTTCGTCGGACCGTACGACGAGAAGCAGATCTCGGCCGCGATCCGGCGTGAACTCCTGCGCGAGGGCCAGGTGTTCTACATCCACAACCGGGTGGAGTCGATCGACAAGGCGGCCGCCCGGCTGAAGGACCTGGTGCCCGAGGCGCGGATCGCCACCGCGCACGGACAGATGGGGGAGACCCAGCTGGAGAAGGTCGTCGTCGACTTCTGGGAGAAGGAGTTCGACGTCCTGGTGTCGACCACGATCGTGGAGTCCGGCATCGACATCTCCAACGCCAACACCCTGATCGTCGAGCGCGGCGACACCTTCGGCCTCTCCCAGCTGCACCAGCTGCGCGGCCGGGTCGGGCGCGGCCGCGAGCGCGGCTACGCGTACATGCTGTACCCGCCGGAGAAGCCGCTCACCGAGACCGCGCACGAGCGCCTGGCCACCATCGCCCAGCACACCGAGATGGGCGCCGGCATGTACGTCGCGATGAAGGACCTGGAGATCCGCGGCGCCGGCAACCTGCTCGGCGGCGAGCAGTCCGGGCACATCGCGGGCGTCGGCTTCGACCTCTACATGCGGATGGTCGGCGAGGCGGTGGCCGAGTTCCGCGAGTCGCTGGCGAGCGGCGGGGAACCGGAGGAGGAGCCGCTGGAGGTGAAGATCGAGCTGCCGGTCGACGCGCACGTGCCGCACGACTACGCGCCCGGCGAGCGGCTGCGGCTGCAGGCCTACCGCTCGATCGCGGCGGTCAACTCGGAGGACGACATCACGCAGGTCCGGGACGAACTCGTGGACCGCTACGGCAAGCTGCCCGAGCCGGTGGAGAACCTGCTGATGGTCGCCGCGCTGCGGCTGTACGCCCGGCGGTGCGGCATCGCGGACATCACCCTGCAGGGCTCCAACGTCCGCTTCGGGCCGGTGGAGCTGCGGGAGTCGCAGCAGCTGCGGCTGAACCGGCTCTACCCGCGCAGCCAGGTCAAGGCCGCCGCCCAGCAGCTCCTGGTGCCGCGTCCCAGCACCGGGCGGATCGGCGGCAAGCCGCTGGTCGGCCGGGAACTGCTGGGCTGGTGCAGCGAGTTCCTGTCGGCCATGTTCGACGACCTGGCGGGTTCGAAGAAGTAGCACCCCTCGGCCGGTCGTTCGCGGGGGCGGTTCACGGCGGTGTTTCACGGCGGTCTCGGGCTTCGGCCCGGGGCCGCCGTTTCCGTGTCCGGGTGCCGACGGTGGCGGTTGTGCGGCGTCGGCTGTGAACAGGGCCCCCACTGGTTCGTCGAAGGGCCCGACTTCCTGCGCGGGAAGTCGGGCGGGTCGACTTCCTGTGTGGCGGGGTGGGGGCCCGGGCCGGGTGGTGGCATGTACCTGTCTCGGTGTTGGCGGTGTGTCGGCGGGGGGTGGGGTGGGGCGGGTAGGTTCGGGGGTGTGACGACGAATGTTCCCGGTGCCAAGTTGATCCTGCTGACCACGACCCACCGGGTCGCGCCCGGGTTGTTGGCGTGGCCGGCGTGGGAGGCGTTGCGGTCGGCGGGGCGGGTGCTGGTGGGGGACGAGGGGCATCCGCAGGTGGCCGCGGTGCGGCAGGCCGGGGTGGCGGTGGAGGTGGCGGCCGCCGGGTCGGTGCCCGGGCTGGCGCGCCTGCTGACCGAGCGGCCCGCCGCGGAGGGGGCGACGGTGTGGCTGGGCAGTCCGGACGGGGATCCGGGGCTGACGGACGCGCTGGCGCGGCTCGCGGTGGAGCGGGCGGGTGAGGTGCCGGAGATCGAGGTGCTGCCGGGCTCGTACGACCTGCCGGGGTCGCGGCTGCTGGACCTGGTGACGGTGATGGACCGGCTGCGCTCGCCGGGCGGCTGCCCGTGGGACGCCGAGCAGACGCACGAGAGCCTGGTGAAGTACCTGGTCGAGGAGGCGTACGAGCTGGTCGAGGCGATCGAGGAGGGGGACCGGGAGACGCTGCGCGAGGAGCTGGGCGACGTGCTGCTGCAGGTGTTCTTCCACTCCCGGATCGCCGAGGAGCACCCGACCGAGCCGTTCACCGTGGACGACGTGGCCGGTGACATCGTCGAGAAGCTGATGTACCGGCATCCGCACGTGTTCGGGGACGTGGAGGCCGGGGGCGCCGCCGAGGTGGAGGCGAACTGGGAGCAGCTGAAGGCCACGGAGAAGGCGGACCGCGAGTCGGTGCTGGACGGTGTGCCGGCCGGGCTGCCCGCGTTGGCGTACGCGGCGAAGCTGGTGTCGCGGGTGCGCCGGGCGGGCTTCACGGGGGTGCCGGACGAGCCGTACGAGCTGCCGGCGGAGGTGACCGCGGAGTCGGCGGGCCGGCTGCTGCTGGCGGTGGCGCAGCGGGCGCACGACGCCGGGGTGGACGTGGACGCGGCGCTGCGCTCGGCCGCGCGCGGTTACCGGGACGCGGTGCGCGCGGCCGAGGGCCTTAAGCCGGACGAGGAGTAGGGCCTCAGGCCGGAGGAGGAGTTACGGACTCAGGCCGGACGAGGCGTAGGGCCTCAGGCCGCCGTGGCGGTGGCCCGGACGGGGTGCCGCTGCGGCGGGACGAGTTCGCCGATGGCCTCGCCGACGAGGACGACGAGTTCGGCGAGGCGTTCCAGGTCGAGGTGGTCGGGCAGGTCGGCGAGGGAGATGATCCGCTCGCCGTCCGGGCCGGCGACGGCGAAGAGGTCGATCGGCCCGAGGTGCTTCTCCGCGGTGTCGACGAGGGCGGCGACGTCGCTGGGGCGGCGGATGTCGCCGGAGACGCCCACGACGGGGCAGCCCGGCCGGTCGAGTTCGGCGGCGAGGTCCTCGGCGATGCCGACGTGCTGGTCGGCGATCAGCATTCCGGCGGCGCCGGCGGCGGAGAACCGGCGGGCGAGGCCGGAGCCCGACCCGCCGTCGAGTACTGCGATGACGACGACTGACCCGCTGACCCGCATGGTCTGCTCCTCCCTGTGGGCGACACCGCACCGGCGCCCACGCGCACTGCGGAGGATCGTAGGCAGGTCCTGATCCTCCGCAACAGGGATTACCCCTCAGGTGACCAGGCTCACGCCTGCCGTCCGGCCAAGAGCTGTCCAAGAGCCGTCCACGGCCCGTCCACGGGTCGTCCACGGAGTGTTGGCGCACCGGTCGCATGTCGTCGGCACACCGGTCGCATGCCGTCGGCGCGGAGGCCGCACGCCGTTGACGCGGGGTGGCGCGCGTCCTGCGGGAGGGGGTGCGGACACCCACCGGATACGGTCGACCCATGCCAGCTCAGCCCGACGCCCCCTTCGCGGAGCCCGCCGCCCAGCAGCCCGACGCCCCGGCCCCGGAGCCGGCGGCCCCCGCCTCGCCGCCCGCCGCGCCGCAGCTGTTCACCTGGGAGTTCGCCGCCGACCCGTACCCCGCCTACGCCTGGCTGCGCGAGCACGCCCCGGTGCACCGCACCAAGCTGCCCAGCGGTGTCGAGGCCTGGCTGGTGACCAGGTACGCGGACGCCCGGCAGGCGCTCGCGGACAGCCGGCTGTCGAAGAACCCGGCGCACCACAGCGAGCAGGCGCACCGCACCGGCCGGGTGGGCATCCCGGGGGAGCGGCAGGCGGATCTGATGACCCACCTGTTGAACATCGACCCGCCGGACCACACCCGGCTGCGCCGGCTGGTGTCGAAGGCGTTCACCCCGCGCCGGGTGGCGGAGTTCGAGCCGCGGGTGCAGCAGCTCACGGACCGGCTGATCGACGGTTTCGCGCAGCGCGGTTCGGCGGACCTGATCCACGAGTTCGCCTTCCCGCTGCCCATCTACGCGATCTGCGACATGCTGGGCGTGCCGGCCGAGGACCAGGACGACTTCCGCGACTGGGCGGGGATGATGATCCGGCACGGCGGCGGTCAACGCGGTGGCGTGGGCCGGGCGGTGAAGCGGATGCGGGCGTACCTGCTGGAGCTGATCCACCGCAAGCGGGCGGACCTCGGGGACGACCTGATCTCGGGTCTGATCAGGGCGAGCGACCACGGCGAGCACCTGACCGAGAACGAGGCCGCGGCGATGGCCTTCATCCTCCTCTTCGCCGGTTTCGAGACGACGGTGAACCTCATCGGCAACGGGACGTACGCGCTGCTGCGCGATCCGGGGCAGCGCCGGTTGCTGCAGGAGTCGGTGGCGCGCGGGGAGAGCGCGCTGCTGGAGACGGGGATCGAGGAACTCCTGCGCTACGACGGGCCGGTGGAGCTGGCGACCTGGCGGTTCGCGACGCAGCCGCTGACCATCGGCGGGGTGGAGATCCCGGTGGGCGATCCGGTGCTGGTGGTGCTCGCCGCGGCGGACCGCGATCCGGCCCGGTTCGCGGACGAGAACACCCTGGACCTGGCCAGAACGGACAATCCGCACCTGGGCTTCGGGCACGGCATCCACTACTGCATCGGAGCCCCGCTGGCCCGGCTGGAGGGGCGGGCGGCGCTGGCCACGCTGCTTTCCCGGCTGCCGGATCTGCGGCTCGCGGAAAGTCCGGAGAATCTGCGCTGGCGAGGTGGTCTCATCATGCGTGGCCTGCGGGAACTCCCGGTCGAATTCAGTCCGGAGAGCCGCTCCCCGCATACGCTTCCCCAGGCCCCCGCGCACGCTCCTTCCGCGCCCCTGACAAATTGACACGAAGTGACGGTGGGCCGGGTGACGCGCTGACGGAGCGTCGCCCGGAGCCTTTGAATCAGGGTGTGAAGGACCATCAATCCGGACATAACGCCGCCGTTGGTAGGCGATCGGACACGCGCCGTAATTTCTGTGTGATATCGGTGATATGAGCTTGTGATTGGTCTGAGGATCTGTCTACTCTCCCTGGAGTTCGCAGCTGCGGACCTCGTGCGCGGAACGCCGAATCCTGCCCGCCGCGTCACGGGAAACCGACCAGAACCCTGGGCAGGGGCGGGGGACCCAGGTTTGTTGCCGTCCCCACGGCTTGGGGTGAAGCCGCCCGAGCGGAATCGTTTCCGCGTACGGCGGCCGGGCCACCTCCCGGTCCGAACCCGACAGCTCACCTCGCAGGCGTGCGGAGAGGGACCTCTTCATGCTGTTCGTTGGAACTGGCCGCCACCGTCGTCGCACCCAGGCCGAGAAGGCCATCGCCGTCGCGGGTGTGGCCGGCGTCGGACTCGCGATGCCGCTCCTCACCGCCACCGGCGCCTCCGCCGCCCCGGCCTCCACCTGGGACGCCGTCGCCCAGTGCGAGAGCGGCGGCAACTGGAGCATCAACACCGGCAACGGCTTCTACGGGGGCCTGCAGTTCACCTCCAGCACCTGGAAGGCGTACGGCGGCACCTCCTTCGCGCCGCAGGCCAACCAGGCCAGCAAGGGCCAGCAGATCTCGATCGCCGAGAAGGTGCTCGCCTCGCAGGGCCCGGGCGCCTGGCCGGTCTGCTCCCAGAAGGCCGGGCTGAGCAAGGGCGGCGCCCCGGCGTCGGTCGACACCTCCTCGGACGCCAAGCCGCAGTCCGCCCCGCAGCAGCAGACGCCCAAGCGGCAGCAGGCCCAGAAGCCGGTCGAGAAGCCCGTCCAGAAGCCGGCCGAGAAGCCCGCCCAGAAGCAGGCCCCGAAGCACGCCGCGCCGCAGCAGGCCGAGAAGCCCGTCGACCAGTCGGCGCAGCAGTACGTCCCCAAGCACGCGGCCCCGTCCGCCGCCCAGCCGGCCCCGGCCGCGCAGACCGGCCACGACTACACCGTCCGCGCCGGTGACACCCTGTCGACCATCGCCGCCACCCAGGGTGTGTCCGGCGGCTGGCACGCGCTCTACGACGGCAACCGCGGCACCGTCGGCGGCGACCCGGACCTGATCCTGCCCGGCCAGGTCCTGCACCTCGGCTGAGCCGCCCCGCCCGGGAGGCACGCCCGGCCGGGGGAGACGCTCCGGCCCCGGGAAGTGCTTCCGCCCCGGGGAGGCGCGCCCGGCCCCGGGACGCGCTCCCGCCCCGGGCGCCGCGCCCGCCCCGGAGCCGTCCCTCCGGGGCCGCAACGCCCGTGCGGGCGAATGGGGTCGGCGCTACCGGCCCCCTTCGTCCGCATTCGCCCGTCCCGGGCGGACAAGGTGGGACAAGCAGGTGAACTACCGGGGGGTAGCGGGGCCACACGCTGAGACGGGACCCAGGTCGACGTGGCCCCGGGAGCCCGGGCGGCTAGGCTCTGGTCCGTAACGACTCCGCAATCGTCCTGCCGACAGCACCAGCGTCAGCCGGACCTGCTTCCGCTAGGAGATGCCTCGTGCCGTCCATCGATGTCGTCGTAGCCCGTGAGATCCTCGACTCGCGCGGCAACCCCACGGTCGAGGTCGAGGTCGGCCTCGACGACGGCAGCACGGGTCGTGCCGCTGTCCCCTCGGGTGCCTCCACCGGTGCCTTCGAGGCGCTGGAGCTGCGCGACGGTGACAAGAACCGCTACTTCGGCAAGGGCGTGGAGAAGGCCGTCCTGGCCGTCATCGAGCAGATCGGCCCGGAGCTGGTCGGCTACGACGCCACCGAGCAGCGCCTGATCGACCAGGCCATGCTCGACCTCGACGCCACCCCGGACAAGTCCTCGCTCGGCGCCAACGCCATCCTGGGCGTCTCGCTGGCCGTCGCGCACGCCGCCTCCGAGGCCAGCGACCTGCCGCTGTTCCGCTACCTGGGCGGCCCGAACGCGCACGTCCTGCCGGTCCCGATGATGAACATCCTCAACGGCGGCTCGCACGCGGACTCCAACGTCGACATCCAGGAGTTCATGATCGCCCCGATCGGCGCGGAGTCCTTCTCCGAGGCCGTCCGCTGGGGCGTCGAGGTCTACCACACCCTCAAGGGCGTGCTGAAGGAGCGCGGCCTGTCCACCGGCCTCGGCGACGAGGGCGGCTTCGCGCCGAACCTGGACAGCAACCGCGAGGCCCTGGACCTGATCACCGAGGCCATCCAGAAGGCCGGCTACGTGCCCGGCCGTGACGTCGCGCTGGCCCTGGACGTCGCCGCCTCCGAGTTCTACAAGGACGGCGCCTACCAGTTCGAGGGCAAGGCCCTCTCGGCCGCCGAGCTGATCGAGTACTACGCCGAGCTCGTCGCCGCCTACCCGCTGGTCTCCATCGAGGACCCGCTGGACGAGTCGGACTGGGACGGCTGGAAGGCCATGACCGTCAAGCTGGGCGACAAGGTCCAGCTGGTCGGCGACGACCTGTTCGTCACCAACCCGGCCCGCCTGGCCAAGGGCATCGAGACCGCCACCGCCAACGCGCTGCTGGTGAAGGTCAACCAGATCGGCTCGCTGACCGAGACCCTGGACGCCGTCGAGCTGGCCCAGCGCAACGGCTACCGCTGCATGATGTCGCACCGTTCCGGCGAGACCGAGGACGTCACCATCGCCGACCTGGCCGTCGCCACCAACTGCGGCCAGATCAAGACCGGTGCCCCGGCCCGCTCCGAGCGCGTCGCCAAGTACAACCAGCTGCTGCGCATCGAGGAGATCCTCGACGACGCCGCCGAGTACGCCGGCCGCGGCGCCTTCCCGCGCTTCAAGCACGAGGGCTGAGACCGCGAGGTAGCGCAAGCCTGACCGGTGCCCCGCCGTTCACCCCGTAGGGTGGACGGCGGGGCACCGTCGCGACCAGGAGGGGATACGGGAGATGGCAGGCTGGAGGATTCCGGGCTTGGCGGCCCGGCCTCGGTTCACGAGCCGGGCGACCGTCCTCGTCCTGGTGCTCTGCTCGCTGGTGGCGATCCTCGCCTACCCGACGCGGCAGTTCATCTCCCAGCGCGCCGAGATCTCCGCCCAGCGGGCGAAGGCCGACCACGCGCGCCAGCAGGTCGAGCAGCTGCGCCGGGAGAAGGCCCGCTGGCAGGACCCGGAGTACGTCAAGGCGCAGGCGCGCGCCCGGCTGCACTACGCGGTGCCGGGGGAAACCCCGTACATCGCGGTGGACCCGGCCGGGCAGGCCTCCGCCAAGCCGTCCTCGTCCGCCGCCGGTGCCCCGGCGGCCGGTGTGGCAGCCGGTCAGCCGAAGGCCGCCAAGCCCTGGTACGCCAGCATCTGGGACTCGGTCGACGCCGCCGACACGGCCGCGCCGGCCCCCGCCGCCCCCCTTCCGCTCCCACCGTCCCCCGTTGGAGACACCTCCCCCCATGACCACTGAGAACCACCCCTCCGTCTCCGACGCCGACGTCGCGGCCATCGCCGCCCAGCTCGGCCGGGTGCCGCGCGGCCTGCGCGGCGTGGCGCACCGCTGCCCCTGCGGCAACCCGGACGTCGTGGAGACGGCCCCCCGGCTGCCGGACGGCACGCCGTTCCCGACGCTGTACTACCTGACCTGCCCCAAGGCCGCCTCGCTGATCGGCACCCTGGAGGCGGACGGCGTGATGAAGGACCAGACGGCCCGGCTCGCCGAGGACCCGGAGCTGGCCGCCGCCTACCAGAAGGCGCACGAGGACTACATCGCCCGGCGCGACGCGATCGAGGTGCTGGAGGGCTTCCCGAGCGCCGGCGGCATGCCGGACCGGGTGAAGTGCCTGCACGTGCTGGTCGGCCACTCGCTGGCGGCCGGCGAGGGCGTCAACCCGCTCGGCGACGAGGCGATCGGGATGCTGGAGGAGTGGTGGGCCAAGGGCCCGTGCGTCTCCCCGGCCGAGGTCGAGGCCGCCGGGGAGCGGGTCGCCCGCAACCGGGCCAAGGAGCAGGACCACGAGGCCGTGATCGCCGCCAAGCAGCAGAAGACGGCCGAGCGCGCCGCCAAGAAGCTCGCCGCGGACGACCTCCCGCAGGACGGTGCCACGCAGGACGGTGCCACGCAGGACGGTGCCGGACAGGACGGTGCGCAGGACACCGACGGGCAGCAGGAGTCGCGGTGACCATGACCCGGGTGGCCGCGATCGACTGCGGCACCAACTCGATCCGGCTGCTGGTCGCCGACCTGGACCCGGAGACCGGGGAGATCACCGACCTCGACCGCCGGATGCTCGTCAACCGGCTGGGCCAGGACGTGGACCGGACCGGCCGGCTGCACCCCGACGCGCTGGCCCGCACCTTCGCGGCCTGCCGGGAGTACCAGGAGATCATCTCCGGCTTCGGCGTCGGCCCGGAGCGGCTGCGCTTCGTCGCCACCAGCGCCTCCCGGGACGCCGAGAACAGCGACGAGTACACCAAGGGCGTGCGCGACATCCTGGGCGTCGAGCCGGAGGTGGTGAGCGGCGAGGAGGAGGCCCGGCTGTCCTTCCTGGGCGCCACCAAGGAGCTGACGGGCGACCGCTTCCCCGCTCCGTACCTGGTGTTCGACCTGGGCGGCGGCTCGACCGAGTTCGTGCTCGGGTCGGACGACGTCCAGGCGGCGCGCTCGGTGGACATCGGCTGCGTGCGGCTCACCGAGCGGCATTTCGGCGGGGCCGAGCTGCCCTCCGCGGAGCAGGTCGCCGAGGCCCGGGCGCACGTGCGGGCCGAGCTGGACCGGGCCGAGGAGGCCGTGCCGCTGACCGGTGCGGCGACCCTGGTGGGCCTGGCCGGAACGGTCACCACGGTGTCCGCGATCGCCCAGGGCCTGTCGGGCTACGACTCGGCGGCGATCCACCACTCGCGGCTCAGCCGGGAGCGGGTCGCGGAGATCGCCGGTGAGCTGCTGGCCGCGACCCACGCCGAGCGCGCGGCCATCCCGTCGATGCACCCGGGCCGGGTGGACGTGATCGCGGCCGGGGCGCTGGAGCTGCTGGAGATCATGGAGCGGACCGGCGCCGCCGAGCTGGTCGTGAGCGAGCACGACATCCTGGACGGGATCGCCTGGGGTATCGCCTCCTGACCCCTTGCGGGGCTTACCCGAACCGGCCCCGGCACCCCTTTCGGGGAGCCGGGGCCGGGGCGCGCCCGAGCCCGTGCGGAAAAGTTCGTGAATTTCTTCACATGGCGATGGGGTCATTCGGCGCACCTGCTCGCCCGCTACGTCCGAATTGTGGGACCGAAGGCCTCCCGGTCGCGAGGCCCCTTGGATCGCAGGCCAGGGCTCGCTTGGGGTTTGAAAATCGAAATCACGCGCGGGAACCCGGGTGTTGTGCGGATCGTTGCTGCTCAGCAGGGTGGTGCTCCGGCGCACGTTCACGAGGGGGCGCGGAGGGGTGTGAGCACGGGCGCCGGACCCGTTTTTGCGGCCGCGCAGTGTAGCACGGGGTGTCCATGAGCTTGTGACCGGGCTCACGAAGGCTGCTCCGGACGGTGCTGGATACTTTCGGATATGAGCACCACGGAGCGTCCTCGCATCCTCATTGTCGGCGGTGGTTACGTCGGCCTGTATGCCGCGATGCGCATCCTCAAGAAGATGCGCTACGGCGAAGCGACCGTCACGGTCGTGGACCCGCGGTCGTACATGACGTACCTGCCCTTCCTCCCCGAGGCGGCCGGCGGCAACGTCGCGCCCCGCAACCTCGTCGCGCCGCTGCGCAGCGCCCTCAAGCAGGCGGAGGTGCTGACCGGGTCCGTCACCGGCATCGACCACGCCCGCAAGGTCGCCACCATCCAGCCGGCGGCCGGCGACAGCTACGAGCTGCCCTTCGAGTACCTGGTCGTCGCGACCGGCTCGGTCTCCCGCACCTTCCCGATCCCGGGTCTGGCGGAGAACGGCATCGGCATGAAGACGGTCGAGGAGGCCATCGGCCTCCGCAACCACGTCATGGCCCAGCTCGACAAGGCCGAGTCCACCACCGACGAGGAGGTCCGCCGCAGGGCGCTGACCTTCGTCGTCATCGGCGGTGGCTTCGCCGGCATCGAGACGATCGCCGAGATCGAGGACATGGCGCGCGACGCGTCGAAGCTGTACCGGACCGTCAGCCGCGACGACATGCGCTTCGTCGTCGTCGAGGCCGCCAACCGCATCCTCCCCGAGATGGGCCCGGACCTCGGTCTGTGGACCAAGGAGAAGCTCGAGGAGCGCAACATCGAGGTCTACATCGAGACCTCGATGGACTCCTGCGTCGACGGCCACGTCGTGCTGAAGAACGGCATGGAAATGGACGCCTCCACCATCGTGTGGACGGCCGGCGTGAAGCCGAACCCGGTGCTGTCCGAGTTCGGTCTGCCGCTGGGCCCGCGTGGCCACGTCGACACCGCGCCGACCCTGCAGGTCCAGGGCTTCGACTATGTCTGGGCCGCCGGCGACAACGCCCAGGTCCCGGACCTCGCCGCCGGCGAGGGCGCCTGGTGCCCGCCGAACGCGCAGCACGCCTGCCGTCAGGCCGTCGTCCTCGGCGACAACGTGATCTCCGGCATGCGGGGCTTCCCGCAGAAGGAGTACAAGCACAAGAACCTGGGTGCGGTCGCCGGTCTCGGTCTGCACAAGGGCGTCGCGATCCTCTTCGGCAAGTACAAGCTGAAGGGCCGTCCGGCCTGGTGGTTCCACCGCCTGTACCACGGCGCCATGGTGCCGACCTTCAACCGCAAGGTGCGCGTCTTCACCGACTGGACCCTCGCGATGTTCCTCAAGCGCGAGATGGTCGGCCTCTCCCAGATGGAGAAGCCGCAGCTTCCCATCCAGGAGGTCACCCCGCCCACCAAGCCCGTCGAGGCCGCCAAGCCGGCCGCCGACAAGGAACTCGCCAGTAAGTAAGCGACTGAGACCCCGGTGTGGGAGCACCGGGGTATGAGTCGGAGGCCCTCCGCCCGGCAACGTCGCCGGACCACGACCTCCGTGGTGCTCAGCCGGCCCTGTGACCGGGCGGAGTACAGAACGAAGAAGGGCCCTGCCGAAGCTTCGGCAGGGCCCTTCTCGTTACCGGCGTCCACCGGCCTCCGGTCAGTCGGTCTTGATGCTCGACAGGATGTCCAGCTTGGACGCCCGGCGGGCCGGCCAGATGGCGGCCACCAGGCCGACCACCCCGGCCAGGGCCAGGAACATCGCCAGCTGGCCGTACGGCAGGACGGTGGTCAGGCCGGCCAGGCTGGACTTCAGGGTGCCGTTGATCGCCCAGGCGATGAAGCAGCCGAGGGCCAGGCCCACGCCGGCGCCGAACAACGAGATCACCACGGACTCCAGACGGACCATCCGCTTGATGCCCCGGCGGTCCAGGCCGATCGCGCGCAGCATCCCGATCTCGCGCTTGCGCTCGAAGACCGACATCGCCAGCGTGTTGATCACGCCCAGGATCGCGATCAGGACCGCCATCCCCAGCAGGCCGTACATCAGGTTCAGCGCGAAGGTGATGGTCTGGCTGAAGTCGTCGCGGACGTCCTGCTTGGACTTCACCTCGATCACCGGGTTGGCGCCGGTGGCGTCCTTGAGCGACTGCTTGAGCGTGTCCGTCGCGCCGTCCTTGCCCTTGACCAGGACGTCGGAGATGTACGGCTTGGGCTCGTGCTTGGCGATCTCGCTGTTGGCCAGGACGACCGGGCCGAGCATGCCGCCCGTCTTGTACACGCCGCCGACGGTCAACTGGCCCTTGGAGTCGTCCGGGTAGGAGACGGTCATCGTCGAGCCGGTGGTGACGTTGAACTTCTTGGCGACGTCCGCGTCCACCAGCAGCTGGCCCTTGCCGAGCGCGGCGGTCGAGCCGCTGGTCAGTTCGACGTCGACCAGCTGGTCGAAGGTCGCCGCGTCCAGGCCGGAGATCGACTTGGTGGTGCCGTCGAGCTCCCAGTAGGCGGCCGTCATCGGCGATGAGGCCGCCACCCCGGGCGCCTTGGCGATCTGCGCGGGCACCTGCTCGGCGAGGCTCATGCTGTTGGCGGCCGAGACGATGTAGTCGGCCTTCATCGAGCTGGTGACGGCGCGGTCCACCACGTCGCTCACCGAGGCGCCGATCACGGTGAGGCCGCTGACCAGGGTCAGGCCGATGGTGAGCGCGGCGGCGGTGGCCGCCGTCCGGCGCGGGTTGCGCACCGCGTTCTGCTGGGCGAGCTTGCCCGGGGTGCCGCCGAGGCCGCGCAGCAGCGGGCCGAGCAGGGCGACCACCGGCCGGGAGAGCAGCGGCAGCAGGACGAACACGCCGATCAGGGCCAGGACGGCGCCCAGGCCGACCGGCAGCCGGCCGCTGGTGTCGCCGGTGGAGGCGCCGTAGCCGATCAGGGCCAGGCCGCCGGCGGCGAGCAGCGAGCCGATCGTGTTGCGGACCACCAGGCTCTTCTGGGAGGCCGGCTGGTCGCCGCTGCTCATCGCGGCCACCGGGGCGATCCGGGCCGCGCGCAGGGCGGGCAGCAGGGCCGAGAGCACCGTCACCACGACGCCGACCACCAGGGTCACCGCGACGGTGAGCGGCTTGATCACCAGGGCGCCGCTCGGCATGTTCTCGTTCAGGGTGCCGATCAGGGACTGCATCCCCGCGCCGATCCCGACGCCGGCGGCCAGACCGGCCACCGCGGAGACGGTGCCGATCAGCAGCGCCTCGACCAGCACCGAGCGGGTGACCTGCTTGCGGCTGGCGCCGATGGCGCGCAGCAGGGCCAGCTCCTTGGTGCGCTGGGCGACCAGCATGGTGAAGGTGTTGGCGATGATGAAGATGCCGACGAAGAGCGCGATGAAGGCGAAGACCAGCAGCATGGTGCGCATGCTGTCGGTGCCCTTGGTGATCATCTCCTGCTCGTCGGCTTTGAGCTTGGCGCCGGTCTCGACGTCGAACTGGTTGCCGGAGGGCACCTTGGGCCGGGCCTGGTCGAGCAGCGCGTCCTCGGAGGTGCCGGGCTTGGCGGTGAGGACGACGCCGCTGTAGCGGCCGGGCTCCAGGAGCAGCCCCTGCGCGGTGGCCCGGTCGAACAGGGTGAGCGTGCCGCCGGTGCTCACCACCGGGTCGTCGGTGGTGAAGATCCCGGTGAGCTTCGCCTCGACCACCGGGCCGTTGGCGGCCACCCGGACGGTGTCGCCGACCTTGTAGCCCGCCTTGTCGGCGGTCTTGCGGTCGAGCGCTATCTCCTTGCCGTTCTTGGGGCCCTGGCCCTCGGCCATCGGGTAGCGCGGGTCCTTGCCGTCCTGGCCGGGGGCGAAGTTGGCGCCCTTCGCGGCCCAGAACTGGCCGATCAGGTTGCCCTTCCTGTCGGCGACCCCGGTGAAGCCGCTGACCACGCCGCGGGCGTTGGCGGTGCCCGGCAGGGCGGCCAGCTGCTGGACGGTGGCGTCGGTGATCGCGGCGGAACCGCTCTCGCTCTTCTGCCGGGCGCTGGCGCCGGAGCCGGCCGCGCGGTCGACCACCTGGACCGAGACGTCCGAGTAGCTCTTGGAGTTGCTGTCCCGCATGGCCTTGCCGAAGGTGTCGGAGAAGACCATGGTGCCCGCCACGAAGGCGGTGCCGAGCATGACGGCGAGCGCCGTCATCAGCAGTCGGCCCTTGTGGGCCAGCACGTTGCGCAGTGCGGTGCGATACATGGGGTGTCCTGGGAGGGGTCGGTGGGCGGCTTCGGGGTTGCCGGGCTGCGGGTTGTCGCCGGTTCAGCTGGTGCGTGGTGTCAGCTGGTGCGGCCCTTGGCGTCGAAGCGGCGCATGCG
>NZ_BNBY01000037.1 GCF_014656195.1 Kitasatospora xanthocidica
GGCCGGGACCCCCGTCCGCATCCGTGCGGGGGTCCCGGCCGCCGTCGGGGCCGGTCCTCAGCCGAGCCGCTCCACCGGGAGGCCGGGTCGCTCGGCGGCGGCCGCGACGAACCGGGTGAACGCGGTGGCCAGGTCGCGGGCCGCCGCTCCGGTCAGCAGCCCCTCCGGGTAGTGCAGCCGGCCGTCCAGGGCGCCGCCGTTCTCCCGCAGGTCGACCAGGACGTCGAAGGGGTGCCCGCCCTGCCCGTGGTCGTACGGTTCGGCGACGACCCCGGGGAGGTCGACCCGGCCGGTGAGCGGGCCGAGCAGCTGGAAGCCGGCCTGGGCGACCGGGTTGCGGCTCGGGTCGCGCGGTGGGCGCAGCGCCGTCACCACCCGGTCGAACGGCAGGCCCTGGTGACGGTAGGCGGCGAGCGCGGTGGCCCTGGTGCGGGCCAGTACCTGGGTGAACGGCTCGCGCCGCCCCACCGGGGTGCGCAGCGCCAGGGTGTTGACGAACAGGCCGACCAGGTCGGTGAGTTCGGCCACCGGTCGGTTGGCGGTGAAGGTGGCCACGACCAGGTCGTCCGTTCCGGCGGCGCCGGTGAGCACGGCCGAGAAGCAGGAGAGCAGCGCCATGAACGGGGTGGCGCCGGCCTCGCCGGCCGTCCGGTTCAGCGCGGCGGTGACCGCCGGGTCCAGGGTGAAGTCGACGACGGTGTCCCGCCGTCCGCGCAGCGGCGGCCGGGGGTGGTCGCCGGGCGGCCCCGGGGCGGGCAGCTCCAGGACGGGCAGCGGCGCCCGGAGGTGGCGCAGCCAGTGGTCGAGGTCGGCGGCGGTGCGGTCCGCGGTGTCGGCCTCGGCGCGCTGCCAGGCCGCGTAGTCCGGGTAGTCGACGGGCAGTTCCGGCAGCCGGGGGGCGCGGCCGGCCAGCGCGGCCCGGTAGCACTCGGACAGGTCGCGCCAGAACACGCCCATCGACCAGTCGTCGGAGACGATGTGGTGGACCACCGCGAGCAGCACGTGGTCCTCCGGCCCCAGGGTGAGCAGGACCAGGCGCAGCAGCGGGCCGCGGTCCAGCGCGAACGGCCGGGCCACCTCCTCCCGTACGGCTCGGCGGGCCCGCTTCTCGCGCTCGCCGGGCGGCGCGTCGGTGAGGTCCACCAGCTCCGGGAGGCTCGGCGGGTCCTGGTGCACCACCTGGTGCGGGACGCCGCGGACGGACTCGAAGGTGGTGCGCAGCGCGGCGTGCCGGTTCACGGTCGCCCGCAGGGCCTGGTGCAGTGCGGCGAGGTCGATCCGGCCGCGCAGCCGGTGCGCGTCGTACATGGTGTACTCGGTGCTGCCCGGGGTGAGCCGGTCCAGGAACCAGAGCCGGTGCTGCTCGGAGGAGAGCGGAACCGGCCCGGGCGGGCGCGGCGGCACGGTGCGGCCGGCCTCCGGAGCGGCGGACGGTCCGGCCGCGTCCAGCAGGGCGGCCAGGTCCTCGACGGTGGGTCGGGCCAGCAGGTCGGCGGGGGAGGGCGCGGCGCCGGTGAGCGCCCGCAGCCGGGAGCAGATCCGGGTGGCGATCAGGGACTGGCCGCCCAGGTCGAGGAAGCGGTCCCGGACGCCGATCGGGGCCACCCCCAGGGCCTGTTCCCAGACGCCGACCAGGGCCCGCTCGGTCGGGGTGCGCGGGGCCAGGTAGGCGGTGGCGAGCTCCGGGCGGCCGTCGTCGGGGGCGGGCAGCGCCTTGCGGTCGGTCTTGCCGCTTGCGGTGAGCGGCAGTTCGGCGAGCCGGACCCAGGCGGTGGGGACCATGTAGTCGGGGAGCAGTTCGCCCAGGTGCTTGCGCAGCTCGGTGAGGTCGGGCGCGTCGGGGACGACGCCGACCAGGTAGCCGACCAGCCGGCTGCCGCCGGTGGCGGCCGGGTGCGCCGCCGCCACGGCGGCGTGCACCTGCGGGTGGGAGGCCAGCGCGGCCTCCACGTCGCCGAGTTCGATCCGCAGGCCGCGGATCTTCACCTGGTGGTCGAGCCGGCCCAGGTACTCGATCCGTCCGTCCACCCGTCGGCGTGCCAGGTCCCCGGTGCGGTAGAGCCGGGCGCCGGGCGGGCCGTACGGGTCGGGCCGGAAGGCGGTGGCGGTGAGGCCGGGCCGGCCGAGGTAGCCGCGGGCCAACTGGACGCCGGCCAGGCAGAGCTCGCCGGCGGTGCCCGGGGGGACGGGCATGCCGTCCTGGTCGAGCACGTAGGTCCGGGTGTTGGCGACCGCCCGGCCGATGGTGACCGGGGCGCCGGGCAGGCAGCGCTCGGCGGTGACGTCCACCGCCGCCTCGGTGGGCCCGTACAGGTTGAACAGCTCGCAGTCGAGGAGCTCGTGCACCTCGCGGACCAGGTCCGGGCCGAGCGCCTCGCCGCTGCACACGATCCGGCGCAGGTCGGGCAGTTCGGGCGGGCCGCCGTGGGCGCGGCGGGCCCGCAGGTCGGCGAGGAACTCCCGCAGCATCGAGGGGACGAAGTGC
This sequence comes from Kitasatospora xanthocidica, assembly GCF_014656195.1. GTDB lineage: Bacteria > Actinomycetota > Actinomycetes > Streptomycetales > Streptomycetaceae > Kitasatospora > Kitasatospora xanthocidica. The sequence continues at coordinate 2,486 of NZ_BNBY01000037.1, forward strand.
ACGGTGTCCACCCGCTGTTCGGCCAGCACCCGGTGCAGGTAGGCCGGGTCCCGGTGGCCGCCGGGCCGGGCCAGGACGAGCGTGCCGCCGACCGCGAGCGGGCCGAAGAACTCCCAGACCGACACGTCGAAGGTGGCGGGCGTCTTCTGCAGCACCCGGCTGCCCTCGGCCAGCCCGCAGTCGTCGCGCATCCACAGCAGCCGGTTGACCACCCCCCGGTGCGGCACCACGACGCCCTTGGGGCGGCCGGTCGAGCCGGAGGTGAAGATCGCGTAGGCCGGGTGGTCCGGCCCGGCCGCCGGGGCCGGGTCGTGGGAGGGCCGGCCGGGCTCGTCCGCCGGGACGACCGGCCGCACCCCGGCGTGCTCGGCGGCCTCTGCCGTCACCGCGTCCGTGACCAGCAGGGCCGCGCCGCTCTCCGCCAGGACGGCGGCCGTGCGCAGCGGCGGGTGCTCGGGGTCGAGCGGCACGTACCCGGCCCCGGACTTGAGCACCGCCAGGAGGGCCACCACCAGGTCGACCCCCCGCTCCAGCCGGACCCCGACCAGGGCCTCCGGCCCGGCCCCGGCCGCCCGCAGCCGGTGGGCCAGCCGGTTGGCGCGCTCGTTGAGCCGGGCGTAGCCCAGCTCGACGTCCTCGCAGACCAGCGCGACCGCGTCCGGGGTGAGCCGGGCCTGCCGCTCGAACAGCTGGTGGACGCACTGCTCCAGCGGGTACGGCCGGTCGGGGCCGGTCGCGTCCGCCAGGTACCGCCGCAGCTCCGGTGGAGCCAGCACGGCGGGCCGGGCGGTCACGGCGCGCCGCCGGGGAGGAAGTCGTCCAGCCGGGTGCCGCCGCCCCCGGCCTCGGCGCCGCGCCGCACCAGGTCGGCCAGCGCGAGGTCGAGGATGCCCAGGCCGAACGGGGAGAACACGGTGGTGCGCTTCGGGTCGCGCGGCCGCGGGTCCGGCCCGGCGAGCAGGCCGCCGATCGTGGCGCTGATGAACTCCCGGTCGCCGGACTCCTGTTCGGCCAGGTGCAGGGAGGTGGCGGCGCGGCACACGTGGTCCGGGTCGTCGACCAGGTTGACCGCCGAGAGCACCGACTCCACCGTCAGGTCGCGCAGCGAGACGTGCAGCACCAGCGTGCCCGGCCGGCAGGGCGCGGTGTCCAGGTGCGGGGCGGCGGCGGTGGTGGCGAGGCTGACCAGCGGGTGGGCGGCCAGCGCCGCCTCGGGCCGGTCCACCACGGCGGTCTTCAGGCCCGGTTGCTCCCGCGCGCAGCGGGCGGCGAACCCCTCCGCCCGGCCGCGGTCCCGGTCGTACAGGGTGACGGTGTCCAGGGCGGGCAGCACCACTCGGAGGAAGCGGAGCACCTCGAAGTTGATCACGCCGCAGCCGATCAGGGCGGCCCCGGTGTCGGGCTGCTCCCCGGCCAGGGTGGCGGCGGCCAGCGCGGCGCTCGCGGCGGTGCGCCGGGCCGAGACCAGGGACCCCTCGACCAGGGCCTCGGGGTGTCCGGTGCGCATCGAGTTGAGGATGATCGCCGCCGAGGCGCGCTCCAGGCCCAGCTCCAGGTTGCCGGGGAAGGAGGAGATCCACTTCATCCCGGCCACCGGCCGCTCCCCGCCCAGGTAGGCGGGCAGGCCGATGATCCGGTTGCGCTCGTCCTCGGGGAAGCGCAGGAACACCGAGTGCGGGATCGCGCTCTCGCCCCGCGCGTGCCGGACGTAGGCCTCGCGGACCGCCGCGAGCACCTCCCGCTCCCGCCCGTCCAGTGCCTGCCGTACGTCGCGGGCGCCCAGGATCAGCATGCTGCCACCTCCACCGATGGGTCCTTCCACAGGTCGGCGGCGTCGCCGAAGTGCTCGGCCGCCCAGTCGTCGTTGTAGATCGTGTCCAGGTAGCGCTCGCCCCGGTCGGGCAGGACGACGGCGCAGACGGACCCGGCCGGCACCCGCGGGCGGATCCGGTCGAGGGCGCTGAGCACCGCGCCGGAGGAGCCGCCGGCCAGGATCGCCTCCCGGCGGGCCAGCGCGCGGCAGCCCACCAGGCAGTCCAGGTCGTCGACGTGCACCACCTCGTCGGCCAGGTCCGCGCCGAACAGCGCGGGCCGCACCGAGGCGCCGTGGCCGGGGATCAGCCGGGGCCCGGCGGTCCCGCCGAAGATCACGCTGCCGACCGCGTCGACGGCCACGATCCGGGTCGCCAGGCCGCGTTCGCGGACGTACTCGGCGCAGCCGCGCAGGGTGCCGCAGGAGCTGGTGGCGCACACCAGGTAGTCGACCCGGCCGTCCAGCTCCTCGACGATCTCCCGCATGGTCTGCCGGTGCGCCCGGGCGTTCAGCGGGTTGGCGTACTGGTCCGGGCAGTAGGCGTACGGGATGCCGGCGACCAGTTCGCGCACCCGGCGCAGCCGCACCGGCAGGTACTCGCCGGTGCCCTGGTCGCACTCGGTCACCACCTCGACCTCGGCGCCCAGGGCCCGCATCACGGCGATGTTCTGCTGGTTGGTCCGGGCGTCCACCACGCAGACGAAGCGCACTCCGAAGTACCGGCACACCTGGGCCAGGCCGATCCCGAGGTTGCCGGAACTGGACTCCACCACCACGGACTTGCCGGGGGTGAGCGCGCCGGAGCGGATCCGGTCGACGAGCATGTTCAGCGCGGAGCGGTCCTTGATGCTGCCGCCGGGGTTGTGTGCCTCCAGTTTGGCGTAGGTGCGGAAGCCGCTGTCCGGGAAGATCCGGGTGAGCTCGACCAGCGGGGTGGCGCCGACGGTGGACAGCACACCGCCGGGCGCCCCGTCGGCCGGGGGCGCCGTCACCGGACGCCCGCGCGCGGGTCGCGCCCGGCCCGGGCCGGGGGTGTCGTTGGGGTACGGGTCATGGCGGTACTCCTCGTGAGAGCGTCGGGGAGAGGTCGGACGGGCCGGGCGCCCTAGACGGCGGGCGCGTCCGTCGGGGCGGGGAGCGCCGGGTCGCTCGCCGGGGGGTCGTCGGGGGCGGCCGGGCCCTGCCGGACGGCCTTGCTGAGCGTCACCGCGCCCGCCAGCAGGACCATCCAGACGGCGAGCGCCGTCAGGGCCGTCCCGGTGCCGTACCACTGGAGCAGCAGCCCGCCGGCGAGCGAGCCGAGCGGCAGCGCTCCGCCGGACAGCACGCTGCTCGCGCCGGACACCCGGCCCTGGAGGTGGTCCGGGGTGGTGGAGAGCTGCTGGGTGGCCACGGCGACGTTCCAGATCGGGCCGACGAACCACATCAGCGCGTAGAGCGCGCCGGTGAGGTAGAGGTCGTCGGCGAGGAGCAGGCCGACCGCGAGCAGGGCCCAGGCCCAGTTGGCGCCGATCACCACGGCCGGCAGCGGCAGGCGCCGCCGGCACCAGGAGGCGGCGGTGGAGCCGAGCACGCCGCCCGCCCCCGCGACCCCCAGCAGGACGCCGATCCCGGTGGGGGAGGCGCCGCGCTCGTCGGCGAGCACCACGACGACCAGGAACAGCGCCCGGAACAGCAGGTTGCTGCCGGCGACGGCCAGGGCGGCGGTGCGCAGGAACGGTTGGCGCCACAGCCAGGCGAACCCGGCGGCCAGCTCGGCGAGCGGCTTGGCGGGCGGCCCTGCGCCGTCGGCCGCGCTGTCGGACTCCGGGGCCGCGCCGTCGGACTCCGGGGCCCCGCCGGGCGCGGCCTGGAAGTCCTTGCGGATCAGCAGCAGCGTCACCACGGACACCGCGTAGCTGATCGCGTCCAGCAGGAAGGGCAGCGCCCGGGCCACCCCGAAGAGCGCGCCGCCCAGCGGGGTGCCGAGGGTGACCGCCGCCCGTTCGCGGGCCTCGTTGCGCGACAGCGCCTCGGTCAGCCGGCGTTTCGGCACCAGGTGCGGGACGGCGACGTGGGAGGCCAGCTCGTGGCAGACCGTCAGGCTGCCCTCGACGAAGCCGACCAGCAGGATCTGCGTCAGGGTCAGCCGGTCGAGGGCCAGCGCGAGCACGATGCTCAGCGCGCCGGCCCCCCGGACGACGTCGCACCAGATCATCAGGCGTTTGCGGTCCACGCGGTCCACCAGCGCCCCGGCCGGCAGCGGGAGGAGCAGCAGCGGCAGCAGCGCGGTGAACCCGGCGAGCCCCGCGTCGGCGGCCGAGCCGGTGACGGCCAGGACCAGCAGCGGGTAGGCGACGGTGGCACCCGTCGACCCCAGCATGGACAGGGCCGAGCCGGTCCACAGCAGGACGAAGTCCCGGTTGCGGTGCAGGGGCGGGTCGTCGGCCTCGGGCCGTTCGGCGGCGGCCGTCACCGGGCACCGCCCCGGCGGGCCCGGCGGGCCCGGCGGGCGCCCAGCAGCGGCAGCGCGGCGGCCGCGCCCGCCTCGGGGTAGTCGGGCAGGGCGGCGGCCAGCGCGGCCACCGTGGCGCGGTCGAAGACCGCCCGCACCGGCACCTCCCGGCCGGTCGCCTCGCGCAGCCGCAGGGCGATCCGGGTGGCCAGCACGGAGTGCCCGCCGAGGGTGAAGAAGTTGTCGTGCGCGCCGATCCGCCGGTGGCCGAGGATCTCGGACCAGGCGGCCGCGACGGTCCGTTCGGCCTCGTCCCTGGGCTCGACGAACTCCTGGACGTCCGCGCCGGGTTCGACGGCGGGCAGGCGTCGCCGGTCGACCTTGCCGGAGGGCGTCAGGGGCAGCGCGTCGAGGACCGCGAAGGCGGCCGGGACCATGTAGTCGGGCAGGGTCGCCAGCAGCCGGTCGCGCAGCTCGCCGTGCTCGGGCACCCGGGCGCCGGGCACCGGCTCCAGGTGGGCGACCAGTTCGACCTCGCCGGTCGGCAGGGTCACCGGCTGGACCACTGCGGCCCGCACCTCCGGGCAGGAGAGCAGCGCCGTCTCGATCTCGCCGGGCTCGATCCGGTGACCGCGGATCTTCACCTGGTGGTCGGCCCGGCCGAGCAGCTCCACGCCGCCGTCCGGGCGCCGGCGGCCGAGGTCGCCGGTGCGGTACATCCGGGCCCCGGGTGCCCCGCCGTACGGGTCGGGCAGGAACGCGCCGGCGGTGGTGCCGGGCCGTCCGAGGTAGCCCCGGGCCGGGCCGGAGCCGCCCAGGTGGATCTCGCCGACCACGCCGTCCGGGGCCGGCTCCAGCCGCCCGTCGAGGACGTACAGCCGGGTGTTGCCCAGGACGGACCACGGCGCCCCGCCGGGGTCGGTGCCCGGCCGGGTGACGGTGGCCCAGACGGTGGTCTCGGTGGGGCCGTACAGGTCCCAGACCCGGGCGCCGCCGGCGGTGAGCCGGTCGGTCAGGTCGGTGGTGAGCCGTTCGCCGCCGCTGAGCACCAGCAGCCCGGCGGGGGCCTTCCAGCCGCCGTCCAGCAGCATCCGCAGGGTGACCGGGGTGGCCTGGACGACGGCCGGGCCGGTCCGGTCGAGCAGTTCGGCCATCCGCAGCGGGTCCCTGGCCTCCTCGGTGCCGGCGAGGACGACCCGGCCGCCCGCGAGCAGCGGGAGGTACAGCTCCAGCACGGAGGGGTCGAAGGAGACCGTGGTGAGCGCGGCCACCGCGTCGTCCGGCCGCAGCGGCACCTGCTCGGCCATGGCGGTCAGGAAGCCGGTCAGGCCGCCGTGGGTGACCATGACGCCCTTGGGCCGGCCGGTGGAGCCGGAGGTGTGGATGACGTAGGCCAGGGCGGCCGGGTCGGCGGGGACCGCGGGCGCGGTGTCCGGGTGCGCGGCGATCTCCGCCCGGTGGGCGTCGGTCAGCACCAGCCGGCGGCCCTCGGCGGGCCCGCCGGCGGCGAGCCGGGCGGACAGCGCGCGGTCGGTGACGACCAGGGGGCTGGCGCAGTCGTCGAACAGAAAGCGGATCCGGTCCTCGGGCAGGGCCGGGTCGACCGGAAGGTAGGCCGCGCCGGAGCCGAGCACGCCCAGCATCGCCGTCAGCAGCTCGGGGCCGCGGTCCAGCAGCAGCCCGACCACGGTGCCCGGGCCGGCGCCCAGCGCCCGCAGATGGTGGGCCAGCCGGTTGGCGCGCGAGCGCAGCCCGGCGTAGTCGATCCGCTGCTCGCCGCAGACCAGCGCCACCGCGTCGGGGGTGCGCTCGGCCTGCCGGTGGAACAGCTCCAGCACGGTCGGTCCGTCCTGCGCCGCGGTGACGGGCGGTCCGGCGGGCAGCAGGGCGCGGCGGTCGGCGGGCGGCAGCGTGACGGCGCGGGGGTCCGCCTGCGGGTCGGCGACCAGGCCGGCCAGCACATGACGGTAGGTCCGGGCGAGCAGGGCGAGCTCCTCGGCACCGATCCGCGCCGCGGCGGCCTCCAGGAGGACCGTGCCGGGCACGGTGGACACCGAGAGGCCGAACTCGTTCGGCGTCCGGTCCTCCACCTCGTCCGCGTCGATGCCCTCGTCGGCCAGCACGTGCATGTCGGTGTAGTTGAAGAACACGTCCACCAGCGGGGTGTCCTGGCCCCAGGCGCGCTGCATGGCGGGCAGCGGGTGGTGCCGGTGCGGCCAGAGCGCGGTCTCCTCGGCGAAGACGGACCGGGCCAGCGCGGGCCAGTCGGCCGCGTCCAGGACCACCGGGAACGGCACGGTGTTGAGGAACATGCCGCGCACCTGGTCGCCGTCGGCCGTCTCGGGACGGGCGTTGCAGACCAGCCCGGAGGTGAACGCCGCCGGGCCGTCGGTGGAGCCGCCGAACAGGCCGAGCACGGTCAGATGGGCGGCGAACAGCACGCTCTTCAACGGGACCCCGGCCCCGGTGGCCACCGCGCGCAGGCCCGGCAGCAGGTCGGCGAAGCCCACCCGGGCGACCCGGTGGACGGCGTCCTCGGCGCCGTCGTCCGTACGGTGCCGCTCCGGGTGCGACCAGCCCTCGGGGACCCGCCACGGGGCGTGCCGGGCGACCCGCTCGCGCCAGAACCCGCGGTCCGCCGCGGACTCCAGGGAGCGGCGCTCCAGCGCGATCGTGTCGGCGAACCGGGTGGCCGGCGGGGCCGGCGGCCGCGGGTCCCGGCCCTCGCGCAACGCCCGGTAGTAGCCGAGCAGTTCGGGCACCAGGGAGTTCTGGCTCCAGCCGTCGAGGATGGTGTGGGCGTAGACGACCGTCAGCCGCCAGCGCCGGTCGTCGGTCCGGTGCGCGACCAGCCGCAGCAGCGGGGCGGCGGCCAGGTCGAAGGGCGTGGACTGCTCGCGCGCCGTGGCGGCGGCGAGTTCGGCCCGCAGCCGCTCGGCGGAGAGCCCGCGCAGGTCGTGGACCTCCAGCGGGATGCGCGCCTCGGCGTGCACCAGCTGGAGCGGCTCGCCGTGGCCGGACAGGTCGACCGAGGTCCGCAGGATCTCGTGCCGCTCGGCCAGCAGCGCGGCGGCGGCACGCAGCGCGTCGGGCGCGAAGCCGTCGTCCTCCTCGCGCACCGGGTAGCTCAGGACGTTGACGTACATGCCCCGGGCCGCGCCGGCCAGCATCTCGTACGCCATCCCGGCCTGCACCAGGGACAGCGGGTACGCGTCGGTCAGGCCGCCCGGCAGGCGCTCGCGGTCGCCCGGGGCGAGCAGCGCGAAGGGCGCGGTGGGCTCGGCCCGCCGGCCCGCCGCGCGCGGGGCCAGGGCCTCGGCGAGCAGGCCCACGGTCCGGTACCGGAAGAGGTCCTGGACGGAGACGTCGAGCCCCTGTTCGCGCAGCCGGCCGACGGCGCGGATGGCGAGGATGGAGTCGCCGCCGAGGTCGAAGAAGGTGTCGTGCACGCCGACCCGGGAGACCCCCAGGGCCGCCGCCCAGGCCCGGGCGACCAGGTGCTCGACCGGGGTACGCGGGGGGACGTGCTCGGCGGCGGCCTGCGGCACCGGATCGGGCAGGGCCGCGCGGTCCAGCTTGCCGCTCGGCGTCAGCGGCAGCCGGGGCAGGCTGGTCCACGCGGTGGGGACCATGTGCTCGGGCAGCGACAGCCGCAGGTGGGCCTGGAGTCCGGCGGCGGCCGGCGCGGCGGCCGGGTCGGCCGGGACGACGTGCGCGGTCAGCCGCTCGCCGCCGGGCACGCCGTGCAGCGCGGCCACGGCGTCGGCGACCAGCGGGTGGGTGCGCAGCGCGGCCTCGATCTCGCCGAGCTCGATCCGGTGCCCGTGCAGCTTCACCTGGTGGTCGCCGCGGCCGTGGTAGCTGATCGTGCCGTCGGGGTTGCGCCGGGCGAGGTCGCCGGTCAGGTAGAGCCGTCCGCCGGGGTTGCCCGGGTCGGGGTCGGGGACGAAGCGCTCGGCGGTCAGCGCCGGCCGGCCGAGGTAGCCGCGGGCGAGCTGGACGCCCGCCAGGCACAGCTGCCCGGGGACGTCCACCGGCACCGCGGCCAGGCCGTCGTCCAGCACGTGGACCCGGGTGTTGGCGACGGGCGTGCCGATGGTGACGCGCTCGCCGGGGCGGCACGGGGCGGCGGTGACGTCGATGCTGGCCTCGGTGGGGCCGTACAGGTTGTGCAGCGCGGCGCCGCCGGTCACCGGGTGGCGGTGGCAGGCCTCGGCCAGGTCGTCGGGCAGGGCCTCGCCGCTGCACAGGACCAGCCGCAGCCCGGCGGGTGGGGCGTCGGCGGGCACCGTGGCGTCGGCGGGCACCGTGGCGTCGGCGGGCGCGGTGGCGTCGGCGGGAACGGTGGCGTCGGCGGGCACCGTGGCCAGGAAGGCGCGGAGCATCGCGGGTACGAAGTGCAGGGTGGTGACGCCCTGGTCGGCGATGACCCGGGCGAGGTAGCCGGGGTCGCGGTGGCCGTCCGGCCGGGCCATCACCAGGGTCGCGCCGGTGATCAGCGGCCAGAACAGCTCCCAGACGGAGACGTCGAAGCTGTACGGGGTCTTCTGCAGCACCCGGTCGGCCTCGGTGAGGCGGTAGGCGTCCTGCATCCAGCGCAGCCGGTTGACCACCCCCTGGTGGGTGCAGACCACGCCCTTGGGACGGCCGGTGGAGCCCGAGGTGTAGATGACGTAGGCCGGGTGCAGCGGGTCCACGGTCACGGGGCTCCCGGACTCGGCGGGCTCCTCGGCCGGCTCGGCGTCCAGCAGCAGGACGCGGGCCCGGTGCGGGGGCAGCGCGGCCGCGAGGTCGGCGGTGGTCAGCACGACCGGCGCGGCGGAGTCCGTGAGCATGTGGGCCAGCCGCTCCGCCGGGTAGCCCGGGTCCAGCGGCAGGTACGCGCCGCCGGCCCGGAGCACCGCCAGCAGCGCCACCGGCAGCTCCAGCCCCCGGTTCAGGCAGACGGCCACGGTGCGCTCCGGGCCGACGCCCAGCGCCCGCAGCCGGCGGGCCAGCGCCTCGGCGCGGGACTGCAGCCCGCGGTAGTCGAGTTCGTCCTCCTCGAAGCGCACGGCGACGGCCGCCGGAGTGCGCTCGGCCTGCCGCTCGACCAGGACGTGCAGCAGCTCGCCCTCGGGGTAGCGCACCGAGGTGTCGTTCCACCGCTCCAGCCGGGCGCGCTCCTCGGGCGAGAACAGGGTGGCACCGGTCACGGTCGTGCCCGGGTCGTGGGCGACCGCGTCCAGCAGCGCGGTGAAGTGCTCGGCCAGCACGGCCGCCCGCTCCGGGGTGAACAGCGCGGTGGCGAACTCGACCACGCCGGAGAGCGAGCCGTCGGGCTCCTCGGTCAGGTGCAGCGTCAGGTCGAACTTGGCGCTGTGCCAGGGCGTCGGGTACGGGGTGGCGCTCAGCCCTGCGCCGCCGAAGCCGGCGCCGGAGCCCGCCCCGTTGTAGGCGAACATCACCTGGAACAGCGGGTTGCGGGCGAGGTCGCGCTCGGCGCCCAGCTCGTCCACCAGCCGCTCGAACGGGACGTCCTGGTGCGCGAAGGCGCCCAGCGCGGTCTCCCGGACCCGGTCGACGGCCTCCGCGAAGGTCGGCTCCCCGGACAGGTCGGTGCGCAGCACCAGGGTGTTGACGAAGAAGCCGAGCAGCTCCCGGGCCTCCGGCCGGGTGCGGCCGGCCAGCGGGGCGCCGACGGTCACGTCCGGGCGGCCGGCGTGCCGGGCCAGCAGCAGCTTGAACGCGGCCAGCAGCAGCATGAACGGGGTCGCGCCGCGGGTCCGGCCCCAGGCGGTCAGGGCGCGGGCCGTCCCGGCCGGCACGGTGAACGGCAGGATCGCGCCCGCCGGGTCGAAGACCGGCGGCCGGGGCCGGTCGGCGGGCAGCTCCAGCGCGGCCGATCCGGCCAGCTTCCGCCGCCAGTAGTCGAGCTGGCCGGCCGTCGCGGCGGCCGAGTGCGCCTCGCGCTGCCAGCCGGCCCAGTCCGCGTACTGCACCGCGGGCGGCGTCAGCGGGCTGGGCCGGCCCTCGGCGAACGCCGGGTAGAGGGCGCCGAGTTCGGCGGCGAGGACGCCGACCGAGTGGCCGTCGAAGGCGATGTGGTGGAAGGCCAGGACGAGGACGTGGTGGTCCTCGGCGAGGCGGACCAGCCGGGCCCGTAGCGGGGTGCCGGCGGTGAGGTCGAAGGGGGTGCGGGCGAGCTGCCCGACGAGCCCGTCCAGCCGGTCCCGCGCGTCGTCCGCGGGCAGCCCGGCGAGGTCCACCAGCTCGAACTCCGGTGCGGCCTCGGCCAGCGGCAGCTGCCGCGGTTCGCCGTCGACCTCCAGGTAGCGGGTGCGCAGCACCTCGTGACGGGCCGACACCTCGGCCAGCGCGCGGCGCAGCGCGGTCACGTCCAGCGGGCCGCGCAGTTCCCAGCCGACCGGCAGCACGTACTCGGCGGTGCCGGGGCGCAGCTGCTCCAGCAGCCACAGCCGCTGCTGGGCGAAGGAGAGCGGCAGCGGGCCGCCGCGGGCGACCCGGGGGAGGGCCTGCTCGGCGGCGCCGCCGGGAGCGGCGGGCCGGCCCGAGCCGCGCAGCAGGCCGTCCAGCAGCGCCCGGCGCCGCTCGGCCTGCCCGGTCGGGTCGGCCGTGCCCGTCGCGTCGGCCGGGTCGGTCAGGTCGGAAGCGCCCGTCGTGCCGGCCGAGCCGGTCGGTTGGGCGGGGGGAGGGCCGGTCAGCGGAGCGCTCATCCCTCGATCACCTGAGACAACATCGACTCCACCTCTGCATCGGAAAGTTGCTCGACCCGCTCGGTGATCGCCGCCCGCAGCCGTTCGGCGAGCAGGGCCGGGGTACGGGCGTCGAACACCGCGCTCACCGGCAGCTCGACCGGGAAGCGCTCGCCCAGCAGGGCGGTCACCTCGGTGGCCAGCAGCGAGTGCCCGCCGAGCTCGAAGAAGTCGTCGTGCACGCCGATCGCGGCCACCGAGAGCAGTTCGGACCAGACCTCGACGACGGCCTGCTCGACCGGGGTGCGCGGCGCGGTGACCGGCGCCTTCGCCGGGTCGTCGCCGGGGGTCGGCAGCGCGGCCCGGTCCACCTTGCCGTTGGGGTTCAGCGGGAGCGCGGGCAGCCGCACCCAGGCGGTCGGGACGAGGTACTCGGGCAGCAGCTCCCGCAGGTACTCGCGCAGCGGGCGGCCCGGCCGGTCGAGGGTGTCCGACACCACGTAGCCGACCAGCTGCTTGTCCCCGGCCGGGGTCGGCCGCACCGCGGCCACCGCCGCCCGGACCTCCGGGTGGTTGCCCAACGCGGCCTCGACCTCGCCGAGTTCGATCCGGTGGCCGTTGATCTTGACCTGCTGGTCGCGCCGGCCGTGGAAGAGCAGCAGGCCGTCGGCGCCCTCGGTGACGAGGTCCCCGGTGCGGTAGAGCCGGGCGCCGGGCACCGTGCCGTACGGGTCCGGGACGAAGCGCTCGGCGGTGAGCGCCGGGCGGCCGTGGTAGCCGCGGGCCACCCCCGGCCCGCCGACCAGCAGTTCGCCGGACTCGCCGGCCGGCACCCGGGTGACGCCGTCCTCCGCCACCACGTACAGGGTGGTCCGGGTGATGGCCCGGCCGATCGGGATCGAGCCCCGGGTCTCGGCCAGGGTGACCCCGCGCCGCGCGGCGCAGAAGGTGGTGCACTCGGTCGGCCCGTAGCCGTTGACCACCTCCACGCCCCGCTCCACCAGCATCCGCACCTCGGCCGGCGGCGCCACGTCCCCGGCGACCAGGACCTGGCGCACCGTCGCCAGCGCGCCGGGCCGGGTGCGCACCACGTGCTGGAACAGCCCGGTGCTCAGCAGCGCCACGCTGACGGCGTGCCGGCGCACCGCCTCCTCGATCGAGGCCGCCGTCGGCACGCCCTGCGGCAGCACGGCGAGCCGGGCGCCGTTGCACAGCGCGCCCCAGACCTCGAAGGTGGAGAGGTCGAAGGAGAGCGGGGCGAGCATCAGCACCACCTGCCCCGGGTCGAGGTCCGCGTAGTCGGCCTCGTGGACCAGGCGCAGCACGTTGCGGTGGGTGACCCCGACCCCCTTCGGGCGGCCGGTGGAGCCCGAGGTGTACATCACGTAGGCCAGGTCGTCCGGCACGGCCCCCGACGCGGGAGCCGTGGTCGGCAGGCCGGCCGCCGCCGACCAGTCCGGCTCGATCGCCACCCGCTCCAGGCCGGTGGCCGCGAACCGGCCGGCGAGCTCCGGCTCGACCAGCAGGACCCTGGCGCCCGAGTCGGCCACCATGAAGGCGAGCCGCTCGGCCGGGTACTCCGGATCCAGCGGCAGGTAGTGACCGCCCGCCTTGAGCACGGCCAGCAGCGCGGTCACCACCTCCGGGCTGCGCTGCGCGCACACCGCGACCGGGGCGTCGGGACCGACCCCGCGGGCGCGCAGCAGATGGGCCAACTGATTGGCCCGGGAGTCCAGTTCGGCGTAGGTCAGCCGCCGTCCGCCGAACTCCAGGGCCGTCACGTCCGGCGTGCCCGACGCCCGTCCCGCGAACCACTCGTGCACGCACCGGTCGGGCAGGGGTGCGTCGGCGCGGCCAACCACGGTGTTCATGCCGGCCGGGTCTCCCGCTCCATGCGCACCCGCAGGCTCAGCGGACGCATGTCCGTCCAGACGGTGTCGATGTGGTCCAGGCAGTCCTGCTTGGGGCCCTCCGTGCCCTCCCGGTGCCAGCCCAGCGGGAGCTCCCGGTCGGCCAGCCAGATCGAGTACTGCTCCTCGTCGTTGCGGACCACCCAGTACGTGCGCGGGTCGGTGCTCTCGTCGGCCATTCCGCTCTCCTCTCGCAGGGGCGGGCGCCCGCTCGGCCGGGGCGCCGCGACAGGAAGACTCGCCCGCCGCGGGCCGGGCGCCATAGGGAAGAAGCGGCCGAGAATCCGGCAGCCCCGCTGCCCGCAGGACTGCTGGTCCTTCTCTTCTGCCGGCCCGCGCCGCGCCGGAATGCTGGCCGGACCCCGCCGCGTCGGAAAGGACACACATGACCGTCGAACGGACCGCGCCGGCCGCGCCCGGAGAGCCGCCGGCCCCCGGCGACCACGCCCTCTTCGAGACCATGGAGGCCGACGTCCGGCTCTACTGCCGGAAGTTCCCGGTGGTCTTCGAGCGGGCCAAGGGCGCGGAACTGTACGCGGAGGACGGCCGGGTCTTCCTCGACTTCTTCTGCGGCGCCGGCGCCCTCAACTACGGCCACAACCCCGACCCGATCAAGCGGAAGCTGGCCGCCTACCTCGCCGCCGACGGCGTCAGCCACGGCCTGGACATGTACACCGTCGCCAAGCGGGACTTCCTGGCCAGGATGGACGAGGTGCTGCTGCGCCCGCGCGGACTCGACCACAAGGTCCAGTTCACCGGCCCGACCGGCACCGACGCCGTCGAGGCCGCCCTCAAGCTGGCCCGCAAGGCCACCGGGCGCCGCGGGCTGGTCGCCTTCACCGGCGGCTTCCACGGCATGTCGCAGGGCTCGCTGGCGGTCACCGGCAGCCGGCGCGCCCGCCGGGCCGGCGGCGTCCTCGCCCAGGACGTCACCTTCGTCCCCTACGAGGACGGCCCGCACGGCGCGTTCGACTCCATCGGCTACCTGGAGCGGCTGCTCAGCGACCCGTCCTCCGGCACCGACCTACCGGCCGCCGTGATCGTGGAGCCGCTCCAGATGGAGGGCGGCGTCTACCCGGCCTCGGCGGACTGGCTGCGCCGGCTGCGGGACCTGACGGACCGCCACGGCATCCTGCTGATCGCCGACGAGATCCAGTCCGGCTGCGGGCGGACCGGAACCTTCTTCGCCTTCGAGCAGTCCGGCATCGTCCCGGACCTGATCACCCTCTCCAAGTCCATCGGCGGCTACGGGCTGCCGCTCTCCCTGGTGCTGCTGCGCCGCGACCTCGACTGCTGGGAGCCCGGCGAGCACACCGGGACCTTCCGCGGCAACCAGCTCGCCTTCGTCGCGGCCACGGCCGCCTGGGACTACTGGGAGCAGCCGGAGTTCCTCGACGCGCTGGCCGACAACGCCGAGCGGCTGCGCGAGTTCGGCGAGACCGTCCTCGCCAAGGTGCCCGGCGTCACCGCGCGCGGCCGGGGCATGGTGCTCGGCCTCGACCTCGGCGCGGCCGGCGGCCCCGAGCGGGCCGAGCGCGTCCAGCGGTACTGCTTCGACCAGGGCCTGGTGGTCGAACTCGCCGGCCGGCACGACGAGGTGGTCAAACTCCTGCCGCCGCTGGTGATCGACCGGGCCTCGCTGGAACGCGGCCTCACCGTCGTCCTCGACGCGATCCTGGCCGGGTGAGCGCCGTGACCAGCCGACGCCACCTGATCTCCGTCGACGACCTCGCCGACAGCGAGCTGTACGACCTGGTCCGCCGGGGCGCCGAGTTCGCGGCCGGCCACGCCGAGGACGCCCGGCCGCTGCGCGAGCACGTGGTCGGCATCCTCTTCCGCAAGACCTCCACCAGGACCAGGACGGCCTTCTCCGCCGGCGCGCTGCGGCTCGGCGCGCAGATCATCGGCTACGGCCCCGACGACCTCCAGCAGAACACCGGCGAGACCGTCGAGGACACCGCCCGGGTGCTGTCCGGGATGCTCGACGTGCTGGTCGCCCGGACGACCGGCCCCGAGGCCGAGCTGCGGGCGCTGGCCGACCAGCAGACCATGGCGGTGATCAACGCGATGAGCGCCGAGGAGCACCCGACCCAGGCCCTCGCCGACCTCACCACCCTGCACCGGCACTTCGGCCGGGTCGACGGGCTGCGGGTGCTCTACGCGGGGGAGGGCAACAACAGCGCCTCCGCGCTCACCCTCGCCCTGTCCCGCTACGCCGGCACCGAACTCCACCTGCGGACACCGCCCGGGTACGGCGTCCACCCCCGCTACGTGGAGCGGGCCTCGGCCGAGGCCGGGCGCCGCGGCGGCCTGGTCGAGCAGCGGCACGACATGGCCGACCTGCCGGAGGTCGACGTCGTCTACACCACCCGCTGGCAGACCACCGGCACCAGCAAGCCCGACCCGGACTGGCGCTCGGTGTTCGACCCCTTCCGGGTGGACGACGCCGTCATGGCCGCCACCTCCGCGCCCGTCTTCCTGCACGACCTGCCCGCCCACCGGGGGGAGGAGGTCACCGCCTCCGTCCTCGACGGACCGCTCAGCCTCGCCTTCGGGCAGGCGGAGAACAAGTACCACAGCGCGCGCGCCGTCCTGGAGTGGTGCACGGCCGGGACCGGCTGAGCGCGCGGTGGCACGGCGGCGCGGTGGCGGCGTCGTGAACGGTCGGCCCGGCGCGCCGCCCGTTCACGGCCCGTGCGCCGCGCCGCCGCTCCCGGCCGGCCGGGACGCACCGGTGCTCACGTCCCCTCAGGCGTGTCTTGCGGGTCTTCGCCGGGTCCGCGACGCCAGGGCACGCCCTGGGCCGCACCGGTGGTCACGGCCGGCGCCGGTCCGGGGCGAGCTCCGCCGCCAGTCGGCAGAGCTCGCCCCGGTCGGCCGCCCCGGTCTTCTGCACCAGGCTGGCCAGGTGCTTCTCGACCGTACGCGGGGAGATCGACAGCCGCCGGGCCAGGTCCTGGTTGCCGGGCCGGTCCACCAGCAGCGCCAGCACCTCGTACTCGCGAGGGGTGACGCCCCGCTCCCGCAGCGCGGCCGGGATGCGGTCCCGTCCGGTGCGGCGCTGCCCGACGCTCGCCCCCGCCTGCCGGAGCAGGGCCCGGCAGGCGCCCGCGACGGACGGCACGTCCAGCTCGTGGAAGTACTCCTCCGCGGTGCGCAGCCAGCTCACCGGATCGCCCCAGCCGTCGGCCAGCGCGGCCTCGGCGACCAGCCGCAGGCCCAGCCGGTGGGCGGTCGGGAAGCGGTCGGGGTCCTGCCGCAGCCGCTCGACCTCCGCGGCGGCCTCCGCGCCCCGGCCCCGGCGGCCGAGCAGCACCGCCCGGGCCAGGGCCAGGAACGGACGGTTCCAGGCCAGTTCCGCGCCCGGGGCGCCGGCGACCGCCTCGTACTCGGCCCAGCCCGCCCGGCCGGCCAGGACGGCGAGCAGCGGGTCCAGCCCGTACCGGCCGGACAGGTAGAAGACGCTCGGGTGCCGGGCCTCCCACTCCGCGGTGGCGGCGAGCTCGGCCTCGGCGCCGGCCCGGTCCTCCTCCAGCAGCGCGCACACCGCCCGGCACAGCCCGAGCACCACCGGGGTGAGCAGCGAGCCGTCGCCCCCGGCCTGGCGGAACAGCCGCAGCTCGCGCTCCATGTCCCGGCGGCGGCCGCGGTGGGCGGCGAGCGTCGCCGAGGTCAGCCGCAGGTAGCGGTGGGTGGCGAGGTTGCCCATCCGCAGGCTGGTGTCCAGCCAGCGGTCCACGATCGTCTCGGCGGTGGCGGGGTCGCCGCGCAGCACGGCGTTCATCGCCAGCAGGCTCTCGGTGTGCTGGGTGCGCACCAGCGAGCCCAGCTCCCGGGCGGCCTCCCCGGCCTGCTCCAGCCGGCGGGCGTCGCCGGTGCGCAGGAAGGCGTTGGCCCCCAGCCGGAGCAGGGCCTCGAACCGCCAGTTGGGCAGGCCGTGCGTCTCGGCGACGGCCAGCATCCGCTCCAGGCAGGCGTCGGCCGCGTCGAAGCCGCGCTCGCGGGCGAGCAGGGCGAGCAGCTGCAGCGCCTGGCAGGCCAGCACCGGCGGCCCGGTCCGCTCCGCCTCCTCGGCGGTCTCCCGGGCGATCCGCTCGGCGTCGTCCACCCGGTCCCGCTCGCCGGGCAGCAGCGCCAGGTGCCCCTCGACCACCGCCAGCGCGGCCGTCTGCTCGGGCCGGCCCCCGTCGTGCAGCAGCGCCCGGGCCGCCGAGACCTGGGTGACGGTGTCGGGGCCCCGCTCGGCCACCACGGCCGCCCAGGCCAGCCGGGTGCGCAGCGCGACCTCCCGCTCCGGGCTCAACGCGGCGGAGCTGGCCTTCGGCAGGTCGTCGGCCAGCGCGAGCGCGCGGTCCAGCCGGCCGGCCTCGACCAGCGCGTACGCCAGCGACTCGGTGACCGCCGTCCGGTCCGTCGGGGCCGCCAGTTCCACGGCCCGCTCCAGCAGCCGGACGGCCGAGGCGGAGGCGCCCTCGGCCAGCGCCTGCCGCCCGGCCTCGGCGTAGAGCAGGGCCGCGCCGTGGTGGTCGCCGGCCGCGACGAGCAGCCGGGCCACCAGCCGGCCGTGGTCGGCCGCGTACGGCGGTCCGGCCTTGCGCAGCGCGGCGGCGGCCCGGCGGGCGAGCGCGGCCCGCTCCGCCGGGGCGACGCTCTCCAGCACCGCCTGCGCGGTGATGGCGTGCCGGAAGCCGTACCCCTCCGGCGCACCGGGGTCGGGCACGATGAAGTCCGCCTCGGCCGCGGCGCGCAGCCGGGCGAACAGGCCGGGATCGTCGTCCCCGGTGACGAGTTGCAGGCAGTCCACCGAGAACCGGGGGCCGAGGGTGGCCGCCGTCAGCAGCAACTCCCGTACCGGCGCGGCCAGTCGGCCGAGACGCAGGCCGCAGCCGTGCACCACGCCGGCCGGCACCGTGGCGGTCAGGTCGCCGGTCACCCGCCAGCCGTCGCCGTCCCGGCGCAGCGCGTCCGAGCCGACCAGCTCGGCCAGCAACTCCTCCACCAGGTACGGGTTCCCGCCGCTGCGCTCGGCCAGCCGGGCGACCACCGCGGACGGCACCCGGGCCACCGGCACGCCCAGGCAGCCCGCGGCCAGCGCCCCGACCTCGGCGGTGGTCAGCGGCGGCAGCTCCGCGACCGACGCCACCCGGCGCCGCTCGGCCCCGCGCACCAGGTCCAGCGCGTTGCCCGGCTCCGGCCGCAGTGTCGCGACCAGCAGCACCGGCACCCGGTCGAGGTGGTCCACCAGGTACTCCACCGCGCCGACCGTCTCGGCGTCCGCGTCGTGCAGGTCCTCCAGGGCCAGCACGCAGCCGGACCGGCGGCCGACGACGGCGAGCAGCCGTAGCAGCGCCTCGGCGAGCTCCACCACGCTCTCGGCGTAGCCGGGCCCCGCCGCGGACCGCCACTCCGGCACCAGCCGGCCCAGGGCCGGCCGGTACGGCAGCAGCTCCGGGTCCCCGGGGGGTCCCCCGGCGTGGAAGCACGAGTAGAGCGCCTCCACCAGCGGGCGGAACGGGGTGTCCGCCCCGGTGGTGCTACTGCGGCCCCGGAGTACCGGCAGCCCGGCCGCCACGGCCCGTCCGGCGCAGTCGTCGACCAGCCTGGACTTGCCGATGCCGGCCTCGCCCACCAGGAACACCGAGCGCCCGCCGTCGCCGTGAAGGCGCGTCAGGGTTCTTCGGAGCAGCGAGGTCTCGGCCGTCCGGCCGACGGTCACCGGTGATGAGGTCCGCATGGCCGCAGGCTATTGGGCCTCGGACGGCTCCGGAAGAGCGGAATCGGGCATTCACCGCCCGACCGACCGGCAGGTTCCTGCCGGAACGCGCCGGTGGCCGGGCGGTGACGGGTGTCCGGGCGGTGGCGACGGCGCGCCGGGTGGTGCCGACGGAGCGCCGCTTGGTGGTGACGGCGGCCGGGCCCGGCGGGCGGGGGCTACTCCTCGTGGTAGCTCATCGTCGTCCACGGGTCCCCGGTCTCGGCCATCCGGGCGGTCCCGCCGCCCAGCAGCACGGAGCGGCGGGCGAGCCGGCTGCCCGGGTGCAGCCTGATCGCGCCGGCCGGGTGGTCGGCGGCCACGCTCTCGTGGCCGTCGGACCGCTTCCACCGGCGGACCGCCTCCGGCGCGGACGTTCCGGCGGGCTGCCCGACGGCCGGCCTGCCCGCGGCGGGGGTGGTCTCGGCGAGCGGTCTGGCCGGGGTGTCGGTTCGGTTCAAGGGGTTCACCCTTCTCTCTTCGAGGGTCACGGCGCCACGGAGGACGGCCGATCGAGCGTCACGGCGTCACGGTGGACGGCCGCTGGTGGGTCACGGCGTCCTCTTGGGACGGCCGCGTCGAACTCGGCGCCAGGAGCAGCGCCGAAGCCGTACGGTGGGCGAAGCCGAGCCGGAGCAGCCCGTGGCCGACCCCGGCCAGCCCGAACAGCAGGCCCGGGACGGCCAGGCCGTCGGGGGTGCCGCAGACCGGCCCGGTACGGGCCAGCGCGTCCAGCAGCGCGGCCGTGCGGCGCGCCCGGCCGCGACCGGCGGCCGCACCGGGAGCCCGGCCGAGCAGCTCCAGCACGCCCGTCTCGCCGTGGCAGAGGCTGTGGTCGGGCCGCGGACCGGCCGCCACGGCCGCGCGGACGGCGGCCCCGGCCCAGGCGGCGAGTTCCGGGTCGGCCGCCGCGGCCCCGCTGTCGACCACCGCGAGCGCGATGCCGGGCGCGCCCTCGCAGCAGGACCCGCCGGGCGCCCGTCCGGCCACGGACGAGCGCAGCGCGGCCAGCCCGGCGCGCTCGTGGGCGGCGCCGCCGCCCGCCCGGGCGAAGGCCAGCAGGGCCCAGCCGAGGCCGGCGGTCCCGGTGGCGAAGCCCGCGGCCGGTGCCGGTGACCGGTCGGCTCGGTCGAGCTGGTCGAGCTGGTCGAGTCGGTCTAGTCGGTCGAGGAGGCGGTCGGCGCAGAGCCGCGCGCCGGCCCAGGCCTCGGGGTCGCCGGTCTCCTGGTGCACCGCGAGCAGGGCCGCGAGTCCGCCGGCCGTGCCGTCGGCCAGCCCGGACGGCTCCTCGGCCTCGGCGGCGGCCGCGGTGAGCCGGACGGCGGGCCCGACCCAGTCGAGCACCTCCCGGTCCGCCAGCAGCCCGCCCACCTGTGCCAGCGCCCAGGTGAGGCCGCCCAGGCCGGCCCAGGCCCCCGAGCCGACCAGCGGCAGGTCCTCGGGCCGGGCGGCGAGCCGCTCCAGCAGGTCCGGTACCGGCCGCAGCGCGTGGCGGGCCACC
Organism: Kitasatospora xanthocidica; assembly: GCF_014656195.1. Lineage (GTDB taxonomy): Bacteria > Actinomycetota > Actinomycetes > Streptomycetales > Streptomycetaceae > Kitasatospora > Kitasatospora xanthocidica. Next base: position 22,591 of record NZ_BNBY01000037.1, read on the forward strand.
TCGGCGTAGCGGTCCGTCCCGGTGAGCGCGGCGAGTTGGGCGAGGAACAGGGCCGGCCCGGGGTAGCCGCCGCCGAGGTCGGCGCCGGCCGGGGCGAGCCGCCAGTACCGGTCGGCGACCAGGTCGAGGCCGAGCCAGTTCGCCCGCTCCGCCGACCGGTGCGCCCCGTCGACCAGCCGGTCGCCGAGGGCCTGGGCGGCGGCGAGCAGCCGGTCGGGCTCCGGGGCGGGGGCGTCGGGCGGTTCGGCCCGCGCCGCCGTCGCGGCCGCTCCGTGGGCGGGGCGGGTGGAACGGGCCGCCATGGCCGCGCGGACGATCCACTCCTGCCCGGCGGGGTCGGTCGTGCCCAGGGCGGTGAGCCGCTCGGTGACCCGGTCGAGGCCGGGGCGGTCCAGGAGGCCGGGGAACGGCCGGCCCCGGCCGCCGCGCAGCTCCGTCCCGCCGGGGCGGGTGGTGAACAGCGGTACGTCGCCGTCCCGGAGTTCGGCGACCTCCTCCTCCATCAGCGCGGCCGGGCCGGGGCGGGCGGACTCGCCGGTGCCGAGGGTCCGCAGCAGCGCCTCGCGGTGCGCCGCGTCGCGCAGCACGTCGGGGTGGGTCGACTCGTCGAGCAGCGTCGCGTACTCCTCGGTGGCCCGCAGCACCACCCGGACCTCGTCCTCGGCGAAGGCGCTCAGCAGTCCGCGCGGGCCGGTGAGGTCGGTGAGTCCCGCCGCGAGCGCCCGGCGGCCCGCGCGGAAGCCGGCCAGCAGGGCGTCCAGGTGGTCGGCCGGATCGGAGTCGGCGCCGTCGAGCCGCGGCCGGTTCTCGGCACCGGGGAACTCGGCCGCACCGCGGACCAGCCGCATCTCGTCGGTGCCCGCCGCCGCCCAGCGCACGGCCCCGCTCGGCGAGCCGGCGCCGACGTCGCCGCCGAGCCCGGAGGCGTCCAGGGCGCGCTCGTCACCGAGGACCAGCCGCGGCAGCAGACCGGTGCGGTGCGCCGAGGCCTGCAGCGCCAGCGCCGCCGGATCGCTCTGCCACGGATCGTCCTCCGGCCGGTCCGGGTCGGCCGGCGCGGGCGGGTGGAAGAGGGTTTCGAGGTCGACCGGCACGGGGTGCTCGCCGCAGGCGATCAGGTTCCCGGCGTGCAGGTCGGTGGCGTCCAGGGCGTGCAGCAGGGCGAGCCAGGCGCCCTGCCGCAGGTAGAACCGTTCCACCTCGGCCGGTTCGGCGCAGGGTCGCCGCTCGATGAACTCCAGCCAGCCGTAGCCGGGTCGCTCCAGCAGGGCCGGGGTGCGCAGGCCGGGGGTGCCGGGCCGGGCGTTGAACCAGCCGACCAGGTCGGCGAGATGGCGGTGGACGGCGGTCGGCCTCGGCCGGTACACCAGCCGCCCGCCGCCGGCGAAGCGCAGCACCGCGACGGCCCGCCCGCCCCGGTGCCCGTCGCCGGCGCCGCGCCGGACCGCCACCAGCGGGCCGGGGTCGGTGCCGTGGAACAGGGCCCCGGTCAGCTCCCGCCGGTCGGCGGCGAACCGGGTCAGCAGCTCCGCGAAGGCGTCGGCGGCGGCCAGGCAGTTCTGCGCCAGGATCCTTGCCAGCACCGGGTATTCGCCGAACAGCGCGCGGAGCCCGGCCGGTGCGGCCATCCGCCGGACGAAGTCGCGGAAGCGGTCGGCGGGGGTGTCACCCGCCAGCACCCCTTCCTCCCTGGCCACATTGAGCTCCAGGACGAGCGTCCGGGCGGCCTGCCGGGCCAGCGTGTCGGTGAGCCCGGCGACGAACTGCGCCCGCACGGCGGGCAGATCGACCGCCTCGGGGGGCAGGGCCGCCGGCAGCCCGGCACCGGCCAGCCGGGCCAGCGGCGCCACGACGGCCCGGAACCCGCTGACGCCGGGCAGGTCTCCGGCGGGTGACTCCCGGTCGGGCCCGTCCCCGTACGGCGGGCGGGCCGTCGGGGCCCCGGCCAGCGCCTGCTCGACGAACGCCGCCCAGGCGGGCCGGGCCGCCCGGGCCCGGTCCGGCGCCGGAATCGCGGGCAGCCACCAACCGCCGGATCCGGAAGCGGCGTTCGCGGTTGTGGGGGCCGTAGCAATCACAGTGCAGAGGGTGACATCGTGTGGAGGATTGCACAAGGGTGTGATCTCCAGGTGTCGATCACGTGATCGTCCGGCTCTCCGCCGACGCCCGGCCCTCAGCGGAAGTACAGCGCCGCCTTCTCCAGGACGTGCGAGGTGAACATCCCGCCCCAGGCGAAGCCGCCCCGGTACATCGTGACCCGGGCGGCCCCCGGAGCCGCCGCCTCCACCGCGACCGGCCGGGCGATCAGCGTGGCCCCGAGCACCCGTCCGTCCGCGCCCGCCCACCGCGCCGCCGCCGGGTCGACGGTGTCGCCGATCAGCGCGGGCAGGATCATCGCCGCGTTGCGGGCGCCCGCCAGCCCGCTGCGGACGCTCCCCGCGTGCTCCATCGCCCAGCTCGTGAACTCGGCCAGCGCGGCCTCGTCGACCCGGTGGACGGCGGCGGCGAGCACGAACAGCTCGACCTTGGTGCCGAACCACCGCGCCTTGCGGTCCGACCGGCTGCCGATCACCGTCCGGATCCCGCGCCAGCTCCCCTCGGTCACCTGGCAGCCGTCCGCCGCCAGGCGCCCACGGAGTCCTTCCAGATAGGCGGTCGCCGAGTCCGCCGTCGGCGCGCTGTCGAACTGATGCTCCGTCATGGGTGGATCCTGCCCCACCCGCCCGGCATCGGGAAGGCCGCGGGGCGTCCCAACCTCAACCATGGCGAGGTCCGCGCGGCCGCGGTCCAGTACCAGGTGACCCATGGGTGAATCCATCACATGACAAACCGGCGAGTTGAAAAATTCTTCATATCCTTAGATCCTGGCCCCATTCCGAACGACTGGACAATGTGAGCATGAGCGACAACCTTCCCCCCTGCCCGAAGTGCGCCGGCGAGTACACGTACGAGATGGACGCCATGATGGTCTGCCCGGAGTGCGGCCACGAGTGGGCGCCCACCGAGGCGGGCGAGGCCGGGGCGGGCGAGCGGGTGATCAAGGACTCGGTCGGCAATGTGCTGAGCGACGGCGACACCGTGACGGTGGTCAAGGCCCTCAAGGTCAAGGGCAGCGCCTCCGGCATCAAGGCGGGCACCAAGGTTCGCAACATCCGCCTGGTCGACGGTGTGGACGGGCACGACATCGACTGCCGGATCGAGGGCTTCGGGGCCATGCAGCTCAAGTCCAGCGTGGTCAAGAAGGCCTGACCCCCGGCCCCCCGGCCCCCCGGCCCATGGCCCCCTGGGGTCGCCCGCCCCGCCGTCCGTACGCCGACGGCGGGGCCGGCCGGGCCGCGTGCCGCCGGAGTACTGGCGGTGATCCGCTCCGAGGACGATGATGTCGCGGTGCCGCCCCGCGGCCCGGTCCGGACCCGTCCCCTCGGAGGCGTCATGCTGAACCTGTCGGTCCTGCTCGAGGACTCCGCCCGTACGCACCCGGACCGTGACGCGGTGGTGCTCGGCTCGACGCGGCTGACCTACGCCCAGGTCGACGCCGCCGCGAACCGGGTCGCCAACCTGCTGGTGGAGCACGGGATCCGGCCCGGTGACCGGGTGGCGCTGAGCTGTCCCAACCTGCCGCAGTTCCCGGTCGTCTACTACGGCATCCTCAAGGCCGGCGGGGTCGTCGTCCCGCTGAACATCCTGCTCAAGTCGCGCGAGGTGGCCTACCACCTGCGCGACGGCGAGGTGAAGGCGTACTTCTGCTTCGAGGGGATGCCGGGCCTGCCGATCGGGGAGGAGGGCCGGCGGGCGTTCGCGGAGGTCGAGGGCTGCGAGCACTTCTTCCTGATCACCGCCGATCCGGCCACGCCCTCGCCGGTCGCGGGGGAGGAGACCCTGGACGCGGCGCTGGCCGGCCGGTCCCCGGTCTTCGACCCGGTGGCCACCGAGGCGACCGACACCGCCATCATCCTCTACACCTCGGGCACCACCGGTCAGCCCAAGGGTGCCGAACTCTCCCACGTGAACACGGTGATGAACGTGCTCGCCTGCAACCGGGTGTTCCGGAGCGCGCCGGCCACCGACAGCCACCTGCTGTGCCTGCCGCTGTTCCACACCTTCGGCTCCACCGTCCAGATGCACACCGGCTTCTCGACGGCCGCGACCCTCCACCTGGTGCCGCGCTTCGACGCGGCGGAGGTGGTGCGGCTGATGGAGACCGAGGAGATCACCTTCTTCGCCGGGGTCCCGACCATGTGGTGGGCCCTGCTGGGCGCCCTCGCCGACACCGTCGACGTGGACCGGATCGCCCGCAACCTGCGGATCGGGGTCTCCGGCGGCGCCCCGCTGCCGGTGGAGCTGCTCGGCCGGATCGAGGAGCGGCTCGGGATCAGGGTCCTGGAGGGGTACGGCCTCTCCGAGACCTCGCCGGTGGTGACCTTCTCCGACCCTGGCCGCGCGCCGCGCCCCGGTTCCGTCGGGGTGCCGATCTGGGGCGTCGAGCTGAAGCTGATCGACGAGGACTGGTCGGAGGTCACCGGGCCCGGCGCCGTCGGCGAGATCGCGGTCAAGGGCCACGCCGTGATGAAGGGCTACTACAACCGGCCCGGGGCCACTGCCGCCGCGATCAGGGACGGCTGGTTCCGCACCGGCGACCTGGCCCGCCGGGACGAGGACGGCTTCTACTACATCGTCGACCGGGTGAAGGACATGATCATCCGGGGCGGCTTCAACGTGTACCCGCGCGAGGTCGAGGAGGTGCTGATGACGCACCCCGCGATCAGCCTCGCCGCGGTGGTCGGCGTGCCGCACGAGAGCCACGGCGAGGAGGTCAAGGCGTACGTGATCCTGCACCCCGGCGCCTCGGCCACCCCCGAGGAGCTGATCGCCTGGGGCAGGGGGCAGATGGCCGGCCACAAGTACCCGCGCATCGTGGAACTCGTCGAGGCCCTGCCGATGACCGCCACCGGCAAGATCCTCAAGCGCGAACTCGGCTGACCGGCCCTCACCCGGACCTCACCTGACCGGTTCTCACCTGACCGACCCTCAGCCGACCGGCCCGGTTCTCACCTGACCGGCTCGCGCCGCTCGACGGCGTCGAAGGCGGGCGCGAGCGGGGCCAGTGCCGCGCGGAGCCGGTCGGGCAGCGAACCGGAGGGGACCACCAGTCCTCCGGCGCCGGTACCCGCGAGGGCCCCCGCAGTCCCGGCCGGGCGGAGCCAGCCCTCCAGCGCGATGCGCACCGCCGCGGCCACGCTCGCCGCGAGCACGCGGGCGGTGGACTCGCCCGCGTTCTCCAGGCGTTCGGCGAGTACCGCCGTGAGCGGGGGCTCGATGTCGGCGGTGGCATCGAGGAAGGCCTCGCGCAGCGCGCTCCGGGTGGTGATCAGCAGCAGTGCCCCGTGCTCGTGCTCACCGGTGCCGGTGTACTGCTCGACCACCGCGTCGGTGACGGCGTCGGCCAGGCGGACCCCCGCGGGCCGGGCCGCGACCGCCGCCGCGACCCGGGCCTCCCGGTCCGCGGTGACGGCGGAGACGATCGCCTGCTCGCGGCTGGCGAAGTAGTTGTTGTAGGTGCGCGGTGAGACCCCGGCCGCCTCGGCGATGTCCTCGACCCGCACCCCGTCGGGGCCGCGTTCCACGGCCAGCCGCAGGGCCGCCTCGCGCAGCGCCGCGCGGGTGGCCTGCTTCTTCCGCTCCCGCAGTCCCGGTGGTGGTGTCGTCACGGGGTCAGCGTTCCACACCGGGCTGCGCGCCCGCAAACTTGCGTGCTCGCAAATCTGCATGCCAGCACATATGCGTACGAGAAAACTTGCGTGCACGCAAAAGTCCTGTCAGTCTCGACCAGGCCGGGGCCGACCGGTCCCGACAGGTCCCGACAGGGAGGGCATCGTCGTGCGGGCAAGAGGAATGACCTACGACACCGGATTCGTCGTGCACGGGCGGACGTCCCGCGAGCACTTCGACCCCGCGGTGGTCCGGCGCGAACTCGCGATCATCCGCGACGACCTGCACTGCAACGCGGTCCAGATCGTCGGCGGCGACCCGGACCGGCTGGAGGCGGCCGCCGCCGCTGCCGCGGAGCTCGGACTGGAGGTCTGGTTCTCGCCGTATCCGCTGGAGCTGGATCCGGAGCAGATCCTCACGCTCTTCCGGGACTGTGCCGAGCGGGCGGAGAGGCTCCGACGGGAGGGGGCCGCGGTGGTGTTCGTCGCGGGGGTCGAGCTGAGCGTGATGAACCGGGGGTTCCTGCCCGGGGAGAGCCCCGAGGAGCGGGTCGAGCAGCTGATGGCCCGCCCCGAGCGGCGGGCCGACGCGATGCGCGACCTCGGGGTGCGGGTCAACGCGTTCCTCCGCGAGGCCGCGGCCGCCGTCCGCGAGCGGTTCCGGGGCGCACTCACCTACGCGTCCATCCAGTTCGAGCAGGTCGACTGGACCCCGTTCGACTTCGCGACGTACGAGCTGATCCGCTCCGCCGAGGTCGCCGACCGGTTCCGGGAGGCGGTGCGCACCCTGGCCCGGGGCCCCAAGCCGCTCGCTGTCACGGGGTTCGGCACCGCGGCCTACCGTGGCGCGGGCGACCGCGGCGGGCGGGTGCTGGAGGTGGTTGAGCACGACCCGGAGACGAGGGCCCCCGCACGACTGAACGGCGTGTACGAGCGTGACGAGGCCGGCCAGGCCGCCTATCTGAGCGAGCTGCTGGAGATCTTCGAGACCGAGGGCGTGGACAGCGCGTTCGTCTTCCTGTTCGCCCTGCCCGGCTACCCGCACCGCCCGGACGGCGACCCCAGGGACGACCTGGACCGGGCCGGCCTGGGCATCGTCAAACTCCTCGAAGGCCGCCGGGGGCAGGCCTACCCCGACATGGAGTGGGAGCCCAAGGCCGCCTTCGCGGCCGTGGCACAGCGGTACCTGCGCTAGGTACCTGCGCTAGGCACCTGGGCAAAGTACCTGCGACGGCTAGGCCGGGAAGCTGTCGATGAACGCCTCCCGGCCGCCGGCCAGGTCGAGCGGCTCCAGCTCGGCGTCGTAGTCGACCCACCACACCACCGGTACGGTGGGCGCCAGTTCGTGCAGCGCGGTGTAGATGACGGTGAGCGGCGCGGAGTGCGGCTCCCGGTCCTCGAAGGAGAAGGCGCCGTGCCGCAGGTTGTAGGACACCTCCGCCCACCGGCCGGGCTCGACCTCGGCGTGGACCTCCAGGAAGTTCTCGAAGGCGCCGCTCACGGTGGCGTCCGGCCAGTGGCGGCGGACGCACTCCGTGAGTTGCTCGCCGGTGAAGGTCCACGGTCCGGCCTGTTCGCGGTCGGCGCTGACGTAGAAGGTGGATCCCACGGGGTGTTCTCGCTTCTCTCAGTGGTGTGGAACGGTGCCGCGGACTGGGTGCCCGGTCGTGGCGGTCACCGTCACGGTACGACGCGGACGTTCCCGGTGACGCCCTTGGCGGTCATCAGGGCCTGGAAGTAGGAGCTGGCCTTGCCGTCGTTGGTGATGAGCTCCAGGTGGTTGACCTTGTTGCGGGGGTCGTTGAGCGCCGACGCGTACTTGTCGAGCTTCTTCGCCTCGCCGTCCATCGTGTTCTCGTACACGAAGTCGAAGACGCCGTCCGCGTTGTCCAGCCGGAAGGGGGACTTGCAGCTCTTCTGCTGGCCGATGTACTTGGCGTCGATCGCGGCGCCGTCCTCGGGGCGCACGCCGTCGGCGTCCATGCCCAGCTCGCGGCCGGTCTCCGGGTCGGTCACGCCGGTGTACAGCCGGTACTCGGTCGACCCGGCCACCCGGACCTGGTAGGCCCGGCGCGCGTCGATCTTGGGGTCGCCCTTGACGGAGGGGCCCAGCGCCTGGAAGGTGCGGCCGTCCTGCTGCATCTGCGCCATCCAGGTCCGGACGGCGGCCTGGTCCTGCGGCGACAGCGCCGGGAAGGGGCTGTTCGGGTCGCGGGGCAGCGGCGGCATGCCGGGCGTGACGGTGAACGGCGGGGGCTTGGGCGCGGGGGCGGCCGCGGCGTCGGTCGCCCCGGCCAGGACGACGGCGGTGGTGGCGACGGCGGTCACCGTGGCGCCGACGGGGATCAGGCTCGCCGCCGCCGCGTCGACCACGGCCGCCGCCTCGGCCAGGACGGCGAGTTCCGCGCTGCCCTCGACGGCCGCGGTCATGGCGGCCGCCGCGGTGCCGGCCTCGGCGACGATCGCCGCCTCGCCGCCGGCCGCCGCCACGTCGGACCCGCCGAGGGTGAAGACGGTCAGCAGGATGCCGGCCCCGGCGACGATGCCGGCGGTGATCGCGAGGTCCTCCAGCGTGTCGCGCAGGTCCTCGACCTGCTTGGCGTACGCCTCGCAGGCCTGGCCGAGCTTGAACGCGGCGTTGGTGATGCTGTTCAGCAGCGGGCCCTCGGTGGCGCAACCGTCGTGCACCTTGGCCCAGTTCTGGGCGAAGGAGGTGACGGCGCCGGAGGTGCTGGAGGCGGTGACGCGCAGCACCCGCTTGTCGCCCTCGGCGCCGAGCTTGCTGACCAGTTCGGCGAAGTGCTTCCAGTCGCTTGCCGCCTGGCGGAGCTTGTCCGGATCGCCCTGCGGCCAGAACTCCTTGAGGATGTCGTGGATCGCCCCGCTGTCGTTGTGCCCGGCGGCGGAGCGGAGCTTGGCCTTGGCGACCTGCTCGTCGCACTGCGGGTTCGCCGACTCCGGGAGCTTCTGCGGCGCCATCATCGAGGCCGCGACGTCGGCGTCGGTCTGCAGGTAGTTGATCGCCATCGTGTACAGGCCGTTGGCCGTCCCGCCGAGCTGGCCGACGACCTGGGCCATCGCGTCGACGAGCTTCTGCGCGGCCGGATCGAACGTGGCGGCGAACTTGGTGCCGGTGTCGTCGTCGCCGGCCATGCCCGCGGTGGCGTCCGTGGCGAAGACCAGGCTGCGGTAGATCTGGGCCGCGGCGTTCTGCAAGTCGGTGAACCCGGCGGAGGACAGCAGCATGTCCGCCGGTTTGACGTGGAAGTCCGTCATGGTGTCCCCCCGATACGTCCTGACACGGCCACGGTAGCAAGCGATGCGGACCGTGACACGTCCCGGGACGGGAGTTCCCACCGCAGGTCAGGAGTGGTGACGGGGTCTTCGCCCGATGCGCACGGCTCCGCCGCGGGTCCTTCGCGAAAGGACCCGCGGCGGAGCGGCGGCGCAGCGGGCGCAGCGGCGGCAGCGGCGGCTGCCGCGGTCAGCGCAGCCCGGCGAACAGGTCGTTCTCGGGCAGGTCCGCGCCGGTGGAGTCCTTGACCCGGACGAAGGTCTCCACGCCCCACAGGTCGTTGAACCGCTCCTTGCCCATGCGCAGGAAGAAGATGTTCTCGCCCTGGCTGGCGTGGGCGGCGAGGGCGTCGAACTTCTGGTCGCCGAACGCGGTGGTGTCCACCCAGGTGCTGACCTCCTCGTCGGGCAGCCCGATCGAGTGCAGGTCGACGGCCTCCGTCGGGTCCTCCGGCTCCTCGAAGTCCGCGCCGAACTCGCGCATGACCTCTCCGAACCGCTTCATCATCGAGTGCGGCGCCGTCGTCCAGTACACCTTGGGCTCCGCCTCGACCAGCTCCAGCGCCGCCATGGTGATGCGGTGGGCCTGGATGTGGTCGGGGTGGCCGTAGAACCCGTTCTCGTCGTAGGTGACGACCACGTCGGGCTGGTAGCGGCGCATCAACTCGGCGAGCCGGGCGGCGCCCTCCTCGACCGGGGTCTGCCAGAAGGAGCCGGGCGCGTCATTGGTCGCCCAGCCCATCATGCCGGAGTCGGCGTACTCCAGGAGCTCCAGGTGACTGACCTTCAGCACCTCGCAGGAGGCCTCCAGTTCGGTACGGCGCATCGCGGCGACGGCCGCCGGGTCGTGTCCCGGGTCACCCGGCTTGACACCCCCCGGTCCGTCGCCGCAACCGCCGTCGGTACACGTCACCAGGACCGTACGGATGCCCTCCGCCGCGTACCGGGCCAGCACACCCCCGGTGCCACTGGCCTCGTCGTCGGGGTGCGCGTGCACCGCCATCAGCGTCAACGGCCGGTCAGCCATGAAAACCATCCTCCGGGTCTGAAAGTGCTCGGTTCCGAGTCTGCGCTACGACGGCAAGCAGCCGCCCCGCATTATCGGGGGCACCGGTGACAACCCCAAGCGATCACTTGGGTAATCCCGATGAATCCCTGGGATTGACTTGGATCATGGTGGATTCGATCATCGCTGCATGGCCCGGGCGGCAACCGGCCCGGCCTCGCGCGTCCGGTACCCACGGGCGGCGGGGCCGTGCGGTGCCGACCCACGACGTGCCGAGAGGAATCCATCGTGTCCGTTCCACCCGTTCCCTCCGTTCCCTTCGTTCCCTCCGTTCCACCCGCTCCTTCCCTTCCCTCCGTTCCACCCGCTCCCGCCGAGGAGCGCCGCACCGGGCCGGCCGGGGCCGGGCGCCGCCGGACGGTGGCGGTGCTCGGCCCCGGCGGCGTCGGCGGGCTGCTGGCCGCGGTGCTGTCCCGGGCCGGCCACCGGGTGATCTGCCTGGCGGGCGAGTCGACGGCGCACGCGCTGCGCCGTGACGGCATCCGCGTCCGCAGCCCGCAGTTCGGGGAGTTCACCGCCCCGGTCGAGGCGCGCACCGAACTGCGCGAGCCCGTCGACCTCTGCCTGGTGACCGTCAAGCAGACCGCGCTGACCGGGGCGGCGGCCCGGATCGCCCCCGAGGCGGTGGCCGACGGGGTGCTGGTGCCGCTGCTCAACGGCGTCGAGCACGCGGACGCACTGCGGCTGCGGTTCGGCGCGGAGCGGGTGGTCCCGGGGGTGGTGCGGGTCGAGTCGACCCGGGTCGCGCCCGGGGTGGTCGAGCACGGCAGCCCGTTCACCGAGATCGACCTGGCCGGGCCGCCCGAGCGGCTCGCGGACCTCGCCGGGCTGCTGCGGGGCGCCGGCGTCCGGACCCGGGTGATCGAGGACGAGCCGACGGTGCTCTGGGGCAAGCTCGCCTTCCTGGCGCCGTTCGCGCTGCTCACCACCCGCTACGCGCTGCCGATCGGCCCGGTCCGGACCGGGCACCGCGAGGAGCTGGCCGCCCTGGTCGCCGAGGCCGCCGCCGTCGGCCGGGCCTGCGGTGCCGCCGTCGACCCCGGGCGCACCCTGGCGCTGTACGACGCCTTCCCGGCGGTGGCGAAGTCGTCGATGCAGCGGGACGCGGAGGCCGGCCGGCCCCTGGAGCTGGACGCCGTCGGCGGCGCGCTGCTGCGGGCCGCCGAGCGGCACGGGGTGCCCGTCCCGCTGGCCGCCCGCCTGGTGGCCGAGCTGACGGCGGGGGCCGCGCCGGCCTCCTGACCGGGACGGTCGGCACGTGGTCGGACGGTGGGAAATCCGGGTGCGTCGATGAACGGTCGGCCCCTAGCCTGGGTGGGTGAACCTCTCGCACCTCGGCACGCCGCTCGGGCCGATGACTCGCGTCCACGGCGGGTTCGCCAACCGGATGTACCGGCTCGACACCGACCAGGGCTCGTTCGCGGTGAAGGAGTTGAACCTCGCCGACCGCCGCTGGGCCTATCGCGTCGAGGACGTGTTCAGGTTCGAGCGGGCGGCCTTCGCCGCCGGCATCCCGATGCCGGAGCCGGTCTCGGCCGACGGGCACACGCTCGTGCACCGATGGGTCGAGGGAGAAGAGGTGCCGGAGGCGCCGGTGTCGGCGGCGTACGCGTTCGAGATCGGTGAGATCCTCGCGCGGGTCCACGCGCTCGACGTCGTGTGGACCCGCGGGCCGGTCGAGGAACCGGTGTCACGGGACTGGCCCGAGCTGGCCGCGCGGGCGGCGGCGACCGGGCAGCCGTGGGCCGAGGAACTCGCCTCCCACGTCGACACGTTCCTCGCGATCGCCCGCCTCGTCGACACCTGCGAACGGCCGGGCCCCGTCGTGCTGACCCACGGGGACATCCACCCGTGGAACCTGCTCGCCCGACAGGGCCGGCCGGTGGTGCTCGACTGGGAGCTCTCGGGGATGCTCGACCTGTCCGGCGAGCTCGGCTCGACCGCGCTGAGCCTCGCGAAGGGGCCCGGCTTCGACGACATCAGGCCCGCCGTCTTCCGCTCGGTTCTTGACGGCTACGTCGCGGGCGGCGGAGCGCTGCCGCCGCCCGGTCCGAGCTGGTTCGTGTTCATGATCGGCGGCTGGCTGGGGCACACGAGGTGGAACATCCTCCGCTGCCTCGCCGGTGTCGAGGCGAGCACCGGCCCCGACCTCGCCCTGTCCCACCAGTCCGCGCGCGACGGCGTCCGCGGCCTCCCCGACCTGTACGCCCGACTCCCGGAGCTCGAGGCACTGCTGGTCTGACACGCCCTATTCCGTCGCGTCCGGCGGGAAGGGGACCGGGTAGGCCTCGGCGAAGTCGGCCGAGCGGGAGACCGCGCGCCACTTGGTGTCGTCGGCGAGCAGTCGGCGGTCCATGGCGATGGAGCCCTCGGCCGCGTTGACCCCGAGCGGCAGGTGGTCGGGGATGTCGCGCCGCTTGGCCATCCGGACCAGGATCTCGGCGGCGCGGACCGGGTCGCCGGCGACGCCGGCCCCGTCGCCGTTCTGCCGCAGCCGCCGGTTGACGGCGCCGACCGTCTCCTCGTACGCCTCCGGGATGTCGTGGACGACCATCGAGGAGCCGGCCCAGTCGGTGCGGAAGCCGCTCGGCTCGACGACCAGCACCTTCACGCCGAACGGCGCGGTCTCGGCGCGCAGGACGCGGCTGAACCCGTCGATGGCGAACTTCGCCGCCTGGTAGGAGGCGATGCCGGGCGAGCCGCCGACCCGCCCGCCCGTGGACGAGAACTGGACGACCAGGCCGCCCTTCTGCTCGCGCAGCAGCGGGATCGCGGCCTTGGTGACGTGGTAGACGCCCCAGAAGTTGGTCTCGAACTGGGCGCGGAAGTCGGCGTCCTCGGTGGTCTCGATCGGCGAGACGTTGGCGTATCCGGCGTTGTTCACCAGGACGTCGATCCGGCCGAAGTGCGTCCGCGCCTCGGCGAGGGCTGTGCGGGCGGCCTCCGGGTCGGTGACGTCGAGCGCGATCGGGCGGATCCGGTCGCCGAATTCCTCGACGAGGTCCGCGAGTTGTTCGGGGCGCCGGGCGGTCGCGGCCACCCGGTCGCCGGCCTCCAGGGCGGCGCGGACGAGGGTGCGGCCGAAGCCGCGCGAGCTGCCGGTGATGAACCAGGTCTGTTCCATGTCATTAGTAAAACACTGTTGCGTTAATAGCGCAACGGCGTTGCGGTAATACGGCAACGCTGTCGCGCTACGCTGGCCGGGTGGAAGCAGCAGCATCGGAGTTCCGGCGGGCGCGCTCGCCCGAGGCCAAGCGGCAGCGCGAGGCCTCGATCCTGGAGGCGGCCCGGGCGCTCGGCCGGGAGCGCGGCATCAGGGACGTCTCCCTGACGGACATCGCCGCCGCGGTGGGGATGCACAAGTCGGCCCTCCTGCGGTACTTCGAGACGCGCGAGGAGATCTACCTGCGGCTGACCGCGGAGGGCTGGCAGGAGTGGTCGGACGCGCTGACCGAGCGGCTGCGGGAGGCCGGGGACCCGGGCCCGGCCACCGTGGCGCGCGCCTTCGCCGCCACCCTCGCGGCCCGCGGGATGTTCTGCGACCTGCTCGCCCACGCGCCGCTCAACCTGGAGCGCAACGTCTCGCTCGACGCGGTGCGCGAGTTCAAGCTCGCCACCCGCGCCGCCCGTGAACCGATCACCGCGGCCGTCCGCGCGCAGGTGCCCGCCCTGGACGACCAGGACGTCGTCGACCTGGTCGCCACCGCCGTCGCCCTGGCCGGGGCGATGTGGCAGATCGCGAACCCGGGCGCGGAGGTCGCCGCCCTCTACCGCAGCGACCCGCGACTCTCCCACGCCGTCATCGAGGTCGAACCCCGGCTCACCCGCATCCTGACCGCGACGATCCTCGGCCTGGCCACGGCGGCCGGCACCGCCCAGGACTGACCACCGGTCACGCCCCGGGCGGCGGCCGGCCGCGCACGGCGGAGGGGGCGGCCGCTCAGCCGAAGTCGGGGATGGGGTGGTCCGGGGCGAGGGCGGCGGCGATCCGCTGGGCGATGGTGTGGGCGCTGTGGCCGCCCGGCGCGTTCGGGCCGTTGGTGGTGGACACGGCGATGGCCAGGTGTTCGCAGGGCAGGTAGTCCTGGGAGGCCGAGTAGCCGAAGAACAGCGGGTGCTGGGAGATCCAGTCGTTCAGGACGAGGACGCCCATCCCGTAGTGGGTGGCCTCGGTCTGCGCGATGCAGACGGTCTCCGGGCAGGTGTCGGTCGGTGTGCCGAGGCCCACCGTCCCCGGGTTCAGCAGCTGCCGGTAGCCGGCGGGGGAGAGCAGTTCGCCGGAGCCGACGCCGACGGCCGAGCGGGCCAGGTCGCAGATGTCGGTGGTCTCCACCGCGCCCGGGGCGGTGGTCCACGAGGGGTTCCAGAAGGTGGATTCCTCGTACCGGCCGCGTTCGGCGGTGAAGGCGTGCAGGACGGGTGTCGGGATGTCCGGCGTGTGGCTGTCGGCGGTCTCGCGCAGTCCGAGCGGGCCGAGGACCTCCTGCTGGATCAGGTCCTCCAGCGGCTGTCCGCTGACCTTCTCCAGTGCGGCGCCGAGCAGGACGAAGTTGGCGTGCGAGTAGCTCCAGTTGCTGCCCGGCTCGTAGAGGAGGTCCGGGCCGGTGGACAGGGCCACCAGCTCCTCGGCCGTCCACTGCCGGAACGGGTCGGCGTACACGGCCTCGCTGAAGCCGGGGACCTTGACGTAGTCGACCAGGCCGGTGGTGGAGGCGCCGAGCATCCGCAGCGTCATCCGCCGGCCGTAGTCGTCCGGCAGGCCGGGCACCCACTGGCCGACCGGGTCGTCCAGGCCGACCCTGCCCTGGTCGACCAGCCGTAGCAGCGCCGTACCCAGGTAGCTGATCGCGATGTTGCCGTTGCGGAAGTGCATGTCGGGCCGGGCCGGGACGCCCGTCATGGACTCGCCGAGCGCGGTGGTGAGGAGTTCGCGGCCGTCGACGGTGACCTTCAGGATCACGGACTCGAGGTCCATCTCCGCCTTGGCCTGCTCGGCGATCCGCAGGACGTCGAGCGCCTGGCCGCGCTCCGGCCGCGGGGAGCTGACGCAGGGCCGGCGGTGGGCCTTGCCGCGGTCCTCGCCGCCGGCCGTGGCGCCGCCGGATGTGACGGTGTCGGCCGTGGCGCCGGCGGTGGTGACGGGGGCGCAGAGGGCGAGGAGCGCGGTGGCCGCGGCGAGGAGCGGCAGGGGGTTCCGGCGGGAGGGTCTCATGGCCCGGAGTATCGGCCGGGCCCGCTCCGCTACCCGGACGGCGGGCGCCGACCCGCGTGAACATCACCCGTCGGGCCCGCGCGGACGCGCCCCGGTCCGGTCAGCCTGCGGCTAGCAGCCCGTCCACCAGCGCGCGGAGCCCGTCCTCGTAGGTGTCCTCGGCGGTCAGCGCCTCCCAGCGCTCGCCGGCCTGCGCGAGGCGGGGCAGCTCGTCCGGGTCGAGTCCGGCGAAGACCTGCTCGCGGTAGGTCGGGCGGTCGTCCGCGCCGCGGCGGCGGGCGGCGGTGACCCGCACCACGATCTCGCCGGCGGTGTAGTACCAGATCGCTCGGTAGCCCCGGACGGCCCGTTCGAGCGACAGTCCCCAGTCGACCAGGCCGTCGACGATCTGCTCGACGAACCACAGGGCGTGGGTGGACATCAGGTCGTCTGCGGTCAGCACCTCCACGATCCAGGGGCAGGCGGCGAGCGCCTGGTGGATCGCGGACGCGGCGGCGACGACCCGCTCGCGCGGTTCGGCCGGCAGCGCGGTGGGGCGCAGGGCCTGCGCGGCGTAGTCGTCCAGCAGCAGGACGAGCAGTTCCTCCTTGTTGCGGACGTGGTGGTAGAGCGCCATCGGCGTGCTGCCGATCTCGGTGGCGAGGCGACGCATCGTCAGTTTCCCGACGCCCTCCTCGGTGACGATCCGGCGGGCCGTGCCGACGACCTCCTCCCGGGAGATCCGGGGAGGCCGGCCGGTGGCCTTGCGCGGTGCGGAGGGCTGCTGCATGCCCCCATCATCTCCCGGGCCTCGACAGCGGAGATCGTCCGGGGGTACTTTCCTTACATGTACGAAAACTACGCGGGGGTGTCCCACCCCCGCGGCGGACCAGCACCTGGAAGGAACACCCTCATGACGACGACCCCGACGACTCCGACGACTCCGATGACTCCGACGACCCCGGCCGCCCCGATCGCCACCGTCGACCTGTTCGCCGCGGCCCTGCACATCCACCCCGACGGCGACCTCCGGGCCACCGAACGCCGGATGACCGGCGGCGACCCCGGCGCCTGGCAGATCGCCACCTTCCACGTGGAGACCGACGCCGACGTGCACGCCGACCACTGGGAGATGCACCCCGAGGCCGAGGAGGCGGTCTGCTGCCTGGCCGGCGGCGTCCGCGTCCACTTCCGCCCCACCGCGCCCGGTGCCACCGAGGAGACCGTACGGCTGGCGGCCGGCTCGGCGGTGATCGTCCCCCGGGGGCGCTGGCACCGCCTGGAACTCGACGCCCCCAGCGACCTGATGTCGATCACCCTGCGCACCGGCACCCGCCTCGAACGGCGCGACGGCACCCGCCTCGAACGGCGCGCCGGCGCCCACTGACCCCGGCCGGCCCGCCCCGCGTGGTACCGCGGTACTACGAGCCCGTCGAGGATCGGCCCCCGGTACCACGGTTCCGGCCGCCCCCCGCCCCTAGCGTGGAAGGCGAGGGCGGCCGGGACGGACCGGCCCCGGACCACAGGGATGACCGATGATCGAGGCGCACCAGCTGACGAAGCGCTACGGCGAGAAGACGGCCGTGGACCGGCTGGACTTCACGGTCCGGCCGGGCACCGTGACGGGCTTCCTCGGGCCCAACGGCGCGGGCAAGTCCACCACGATGCGGATGATCGTCGGCCTGGACGCCCCCACCGGCGGAACGGTCCGGGTCAACGGCCGCCGCTACGCCGAGCACGCGGCGCCGCTCCAGGAGGTCGGCGCGCTGCTGGAGGCCAAGTCGATCCACCCCGGCCGCTCCGCCTTCAACCACCTGATGGCCCAGGCCCACACCCACGGCATCCCGCGCCGCCGGGTCGAGGAGGTCATCGAACTGACCGGCCTGACGTCGGTGGCCCGCAAGCGCGCCGGGGCGTTCTCGCTCGGCATGGGCCAGCGGCTCGGCATCGCCTCCGCCCTCCTCGGCGACCCGGCCACCGTGATGCTGGACGAACCGGTCAACGGCCTCGACCCCGAGGGCGTCCTGTGGATCCGCAACCTGCTCACCGGGCTCGCCGCCGAGGGACGCACCGTCTTCGTCTCCTCCCACCTGATGAGCGAGATGGCCCTCGTCGCCGACCACCTGATCGTCGTCGGACGGGGCCGGCTGCTCGCCGACACCACCGTGCAGGAACTGGTCCGCCAGGCCGGCGGCGACGTCGTCAAGGTCGTCACCGCCGACCCGGCCGCGCTGCGCGCCGCCCTCGCCGGACCCGACGTGGAGATCACCGGCCGGGCTGGCACGGACGAACTGCTGGTCACCGGCCGCACGGCCCGCGAGATCGGCCTCGCGGCCGCCGAGCAGGGCATCGCCCTCTTCGAGCTCACCCCCCGGACGGTCTCCCTGGAGGAGGCGTTCATGGAGCTCACCCGCGACGCCGTCGAGTACCACGGCACCACCACGGCCACTGCCGCCACCGGCACCGGCACCGGCACCGGCACCGACACCGACACCCCGAGGAGCGCGGCATGAGCACCGTCGCACCGAGCCCGACCGCCGCGCCCGCCGACCCGGGGCCCGCCCGTCCGGCGTACAAGGTGACGGCCGCGCGGGTGCTGCGCGCCGAGTGGGCCAAGCTCTGGTCCCTGCGCTCCACCTGGATCACCCTCGGGCTGTCCCTGCTCTTCCTGGTCGCCTTCGGCCTGATCGCCGCCTTCCAGTTCAAGTCGCGGATCGACGGCGGCCGGCCGATGGACCGCGACTTCGCGGAGGCGAGCGCGCTGCGGCTCTCGCTGTTCGGCACCAACTTCTCCCAGCTGAGCCTGGGCGTCCTCGGCGTGCTGGTCGCCGCCGGCGAGTACTCGACCGGCATGATCCGCTCCACGCTGGCCGCCGTGCCGCGCCGCCTGCCGGTGCTCTGGTCCAAGGCCGCCGTGTACGGGGTGATCGCGCTGCTCCTCGGCACCGCCGGGGTGTTCGCCACCTTCCTCGCCGACAGCCGCATCGTGGCCGGTACCCGGGCGGCGATGACCCTCTCCGACACCGGGGTCGTGCGCGGCCTGCTCGGCGCCGGACTCTACCTCGCACTGGTCGGCGTGATCGGCGTCGCGCTGGGCGCGCTGCTGCGCTCGGTGGCCGGCGGGATCGCCGTCCTGGTGGCCGCGCTGACCCTGGTCCCCGGGCTGACCCAGCTGCTGCCCAGCTCGTGGCAGGACCACATCGGCCCCTACCTGCCCAGCCACGCGGGCGAGGCGATGTTCGCCCTCCAGCACGACGGCACCCTGCTCTCGCCGACCGGCGGGCTGGTCGTCTTCCTCGGCTGGACGGTGCTCGCCCTCGCGGGAGCCGCGGTACGGCTGCTGCGCACCGACGCCTGAGCCACCCGGGGCGCCCGGGGCGGGTGAGCCGCCCCGGGCGTCCTGAGACACTCGGGCGTCCTGAGACACTCGGGGTGCGGCGCCGGAACCGACCGGCGCCGCTTCCGCGACCGCGACTCCCTATGACCGCGAACGACCGCGAACGACCGCGACTCCGTACGAGCGCGACGAACCACCGCCACGGAGGTGCCACCGGTGAGCGACCACGCCACCTCCACGGCCCCGGCCGCCGGAGCCGGACCGTACCCGTTCACCGGAGCCGGACCGTACCCGGCCGCCGGGGCCGACACCCTCTCCGCCCATCCGCTGTACGCGCGCCTGGCCCGGATCGGCCAGCGCCTGCGGCAGGCGGACCGCGACCACCCCTGGGCGCTCGACGCCGCCGTGGTCGCCGGCGTCGTCCTCCTCTTCTGCCTGCCCGACCTCTTCCCGGGGTACGGCAACGAGGGCCCGCGCGAGCACCGCCTCGTCCTCGCCCGGCCGCCGCTGGCCGCGATGCTGGCGCTGCAGGCCGGCCTGGTCGTCCCGCTGCTGTGGCGCCGGCGCCGGCCCACGGCGGCGTTCGTCACGATCATGGCGGTGTTCGCCCTGCAGTGGTCGCTGAACGTCGGCCTGCGCGCCGACGTCGCCCTGCTGGTCGCCCTCTACAGCCTGGCCCTGCACGGCCGGCTGCGGCACCTGGCGTGGTCCTGTGCCGCCATGGCCGGCGCCGTCTCCCTGGTCGCGGTCGCGATCTCCGACGGCGGACTGCCGATCGGGGACGCGCTGTTCTTCCTGTTCAGCGCCACCACCGCGGCCGTCGCCGTCGGCATCGCGGTGCGGATCCGCCGCGCCCAGCTCGCCGGGCTGCGCGAACGCGCGGCCCGCCTGGAGATCGAACGCGACCAGCGCAGCCGGCTCGCCACCGCCACCGAACGCACCCGGGTGGCCCGCGAGATGCACGACATCATCGGCCACAACCTGTCCGTCATCGTCACCCTCGCCGACGGCGGGGCGTACGCGGCCCAGGCCGCCCCCGAACGCGGCCGGGAGGCCCTGCTGCTGATCGGCGACACCAGCCGCCAGGCGCTCGGCGAACTGCGGCGGATGCTCGGCGTCCTGCGGGACCAGGGCGACGAGGCCGCCGAGTTCACCCCGCAGCCGGGCATCGCCGACCTCGACGGGCTGTGCACCCGCATCCGCGCCGCCGGACCGCGGGTGGTGTACACGGCCGCCGGGGACCTCGACCGCCTGGACCGGGGCGTGCAGCTGATGGCCTACCGCATCGTCCAGGAGTCGCTCACCAACACCCTCAAGCACGCCGGGCCGGAAACCCGCGCCCACGTCACCCTGTCCGCCGAGGCCGACCGGCTGCGGGTCCGCGTCCAGGACAGCGGCCCGCCCCCCGGCGTCCGTCCGCCCGTGCACCCGGGCGGCGACGGCCACGGCCTGGCCGGCATCCGGGAGCGCGCGGCCCTCTACGGCGGAACCGTCACCGCCGGCCCCGGCCCCGGTGCAGGATGGACCGTGGAGGCCGTACTCGACCTCACCCCCGATCCGACAGGCGGCCCGACGTGACCACCGTCCTCATCGTGGACGACCAGCCACTGCAGCGCTACGGCTTCCGCATGCTGCTGGAGAGCCAGTCCGACACCCAGGTCGTCGGCGAGGCCGCCCACGGAACGGAGGCCGTCCGGCTCACCGCCGACCTGCGGCCGGACGTCGTGCTGATGGACATCCGGATGCCCGGCATGGACGGCATCGAGGCCACCCGCCAGATCGTCGCCGCCGGCGGCCGCTCCCGCATCCTCGTCCTCACCACCTTCGACCTCGACGAGTACGCCCACGCCGCGCTGCGCGCCGGCGCCAGCGGCTTCCTGCTCAAGGACGCCCGCCCCGAGGAACTGCTCTCCGGCATCCGCTCGGTCGCCGAGGGCGACGCCGTCGTCGCCCCCGCCATCACCCGTCGGCTCCTCGACACCTACGCCCACCGCCTGCCCGTCCGCCCGCCCGGCACGGCACCCGCCGCCGACCCCCGGCTGGAGGCGCTGACCGACCGCGAACGGCAGATCCTGGTCGCCATCGCCCACGGGTGGACCAACGGCGAGATAGCGCAGCGCCTGGTCCTCGCCGAGTCGACCGTCAAGACCCACGTCAGCCGGGTGCTGGCGAAGATCGGCGCCCGGGACCGCGTCCAGGCGGTGATCTTCGCCTACGACCGAGGCCTGACCAGGCCCCAGCCGCCCATCTGAGCGGGGATCACGGCCCGCCCGGCTCGGACCCCCGCTTGCGGGCCGACGCTCCGCCACCCTTCGGCCGGGAGATGCGCCCCCACCGCATCGCGTCCCTCCTCCGCCTTGCGAGGCGCGCACCCCTACGCCGCCCCGCCCGCCCTAACGCGCGGACGACGGGGGTTGGACAACGGGCCCCAGGGCGCCGACGGTGAGCCAGGCGGTGGCGAGGAGCCAGCCGCCGAGGACGTCGAGCGGCCAGTGGACCCCGAGGTAGACGCGGCTGAGGCCGATCGCGAGGGCGAACAGCGCGGCCTCCGCGATCGCCGCCGGGGCCGCCGACGGGTGGGCCCGGGCGACGGCCAGTGCCAGCAGGCCGGCGGCGAGCGCGGCGGTGAAGGAGTGGCCGGAGGGGAAGGCGAACCCGGACGCGTCCGTCGCCCAGGTCGTCGCGGGCGGCCGGGGCCGGCCGCAGGCGTGCATCACCCCCAGCCGCAGGAGCTGGCCCGCGACCAGCCACAGCACCGGGGCGAGCAGCAGGAGAACGCCGCGGCGGGGGTCGCGCGGCGCGGGGGCGGCCCGGAGGGTGACGGCCCCGGCGGCGAACGCGAGCAGGTACGGCACCGGGCCGGAGCCGAGCCAGGTCAGCGCGACGGCCGCGCTGCGGGCGCCCTCCGGCCGGTGGGTGGCGGCCCAGTCGTCGGCGGACCGTTCGAACGGGAACGGCGCCCAGCCACGGGTGGCCAGCAGCACGGCGAGCCCCGTGAACAGCAGGGCGGCGGTGAGGGCGACGAGGGCGACGAGGGGCAACGGGCCGCCGAGCCGCCGGGCCCGGCCCGGTGAGTGGTTCATCGACGGTGCCGCCTTTCCTCGCGCTGCCTTTCTCCCTGCACCCGGCCGGTGCGATCGGTCAGTCGCCGTCAGCCGCCGTCTGCCGCCCGCGCCCGGCCGGTCGCCGGACGGCGAGCAGCGCGGTGTCGTCGGTGAGCCGGTCGCCGGTGTGCCGGACGACGGCGGCGGCCACGTCGTCGACCAGCCGTTCGGGGTCGGCCGCCCCGGGCTCGCGGGCCAGCCGGTCGAGGTGGGTGCGGAGGGGGAAGAACGTGCCGTGCCGGTCGCGGGCCTCGGTCACCCCGTCGGAGACGATCAGCACGGTCTCGCCCGGGTCCAGCCGGACCCGGTGGACCGGCGGCAGACCGCCCGCGAGGTGGGCGAGGCCGATCGGCGCGCCGTTGCCCGGCGGCAACTGCCGTACGCCGCCGGGGCCGAGGACGTGCGGGCTGTCGTGGCCGAAGTTGACCACCTCGACCTCGCCCGGCGACCCGGTGGGGAAGGAGATGACGACGGCGGTGGCGAACCGCTCGTCCTGGGCGCCCATCCGGACGGAGAACACGTTCTGCCGGTGCAGCCGTTCCTCCAGCCAGGAGGCGACGTCGGCCAGGTCCTCCTGGCGGTAGCCGGCCTCCCGGAAGCAGCCGACCAGGGCCGCCGCGGTGGAGACGGCCGGCAGGCCCTTGCCCTGGACGTCGCCGAGGATGACCCGGGCGCCGTACGGGGTGGCGAGGACGTCGTAGAAGTCGCCGCCGACCCTGGCCTCGACGTCGGCCGCCAGGTAGCGGGCGGCCGAGTCGACGCCGCCCCAGCCCGGCGGGACCGAGCGCAGCACGACCTGCCGGGTGGTCTCGGCGGTGCCCTGGAGGTGACGGACGTAGGCGACGGCCCGGGCGCGGTAGACGCTGAGCGGGACGGCGAGGGCGGATCCGGCGATCACCAGCAGGTAGTCCTCGATCCCCTGGTCCTTGACCCAGATGCTGTCCAGCACGGGGTAGCCGGCGATCGCGAGCGCGGCGAACACGGTGGTGAGCAGCGGGTCGCACAGGCCGGCGGCGACCACGGGCACCAGGACCAGCCAGCTGACGGACGAGAAGTTCGCGGGCGTCGCCGCCGCCACGGCCACCACCGCCGCGAGCAGCGCGGTGGGCACCAGCCAGGAGCGGTGGCCGTACCGGATCAGCAGGGGCAGGGGCGGCCGCGGTGCCTCCTCGGAACCCACCCGGCCACCGCCCTCCTCGGCCCGGTGTGCCGCGGGGCCGCGCGCGGGGCGCGGCGGGCGCGGCCGCCGGGCCTGCTCTCCATCCCCGCGCCCGGTGCGAAGCCGTGGGGCGGAGCCGTCGCGGCCAGGCTAGGCGACCGGGCCGGGTGCGGAGGGGGCCGCGCCCCCGGTCGTCGCACGATCGGACCAGTCGCCGCCACGGGTCGGCCCGGGGCGGACGGTCGACGCAGGACACGTTGTGTCCTATGGTGAACATTGTGTTCTGAAGCATCGTTCCTCCGACACCCCCGGGAACCGAAGGAGAACCACGGCATGGCCGACACGTTCGAAGCGGGCAAGTCCGAACTGGTGGACCTCGCCCACCGCCGGATGGAGACCGCGATCCCCGACAGCGGCTGGACGGTGCGCCAGAAGCTCGCCCTGACCTGCCGCATCCTGTTCGACGCCGGGCACGACTCCGGCCTGGCCGGACAGATCACCGCCCGCGCCGAGCGCCCGGGCACCTACTACACCCAGCGCCTCGGCCTCGGCTTCGACGAGGTCACCGAGTCCAACCTGCTGCTCGTCGACGAGGACCTGAACGTCCTGGAGGGGGACGGGATGGCCAACCCGGCCAACCGCTTCCACAGCTGGGTCTACCGCGCCCGGCCGGACGTCAACTGCGTCATCCACACCCACCCGCCGCACATCTCCGCCCTGTCCATGCTGGAGACCCCGCTGGTCGTCTCGCACATGGACACCTGCCCGCTGTACGAGGACTGCGCGTTCCTGGAGGAGTGGCCCGGCATCCCGGTGGGCAACGAGGAGGGCGAGCTCATCGCCGCCGCGCTCGGCGACAAGCGGGCCCTGCTGCTCGCCCACCACGGCCAGCTGGTCGCCACCGGGACGATCGAGGAGGCCTGCACCCTCGCCCTGCTCTTCGAACGGGCCGCCCGGCTGCAGCTGCTGGCGAGCGCCGCCGGCCGGATCCGGGAGATCCCCGGGCCGCTGGCGCGGGAGGCGCACGACTGGATCTCCACCCCCAAACGCGGCCAGGCGAACTTCGCCTACTACGCCCGCCGCGCCCTGCGGGCCGGCCACGGCGACGCCGTCCCGGGCGCGACCGGCTCCACCCCTGCCTCCGTTCCCGCCCCGAAGGAGTCCTGAGATGGCCACGACCGCCCTGGAAGGCGTCATCGCCTACCCGGTCACCCCGTTCTCCCGCACCGACGGCGGCCCGGACCTCGCCCGGCTGGCCGAGCTGATCGACCGCCTGATCGCCGCCGGCTGCCACGCGATCGCCCCGCTCGGCTCCACCGGCGAGAGCGCCTACCTCGAGGACCGGGAGTGGTACGACGCCGCCGAGGCCTCGGTCGCCGCCGTCGCGGGCCGGGTGCCGACCGTGGTGGGCATCGCCGACCTCACCACCCGCGGCGCCGTCCGCCGGGCCCGGTACGCCGAGCACGTGGGCGCGGACGTGGTGATGGTGCTGCCGCTGTCGTACTGGAAGCTGGACGAACGGGAGGTCACCCGGCACTACCAGGAGATCGCCGGTGCGATCGGCATCCCGCTGATGGTCTACAACAACCCGGCCACCGCCGGGGTGGACCTTCCGCCGGAGCTGCTGCACCGGCTGGTCGACCGGGTGGAGAACATCACCATGGTCAAGGAGAGCAGTGGCGACGTCCAGCGGATGCACCGGCTCGTCCAACTGTCCGACGGCGCGCTGCCGTTCTACAACGGGTCCAACACGCTGGCGCTGGCGGCGTTCGCGGCCGGTGCGGCCGGCTGGTGCACGGCCGCGCCCTGCCTGATCCCGGAGCTCACCCTGGAGCTGTACCGGGCGGTGCGGGCCGGTGAGCTCGACGCGGCCCGGCGGGTGTTCCACCGGCAACTGCCGCTGCTGCGGTTCCTGCTCGGCGGCGGTCTGCCGACCACGGTCAAGGCCGGGCTGGCGTTGCGGGGTCTGGACGTCGGCGAGCCCCGCCTCCCGCTGCTGCCGCTGGACGAGGAGCGGACGGGGCTGTTGGCCGGGCTGCTGGCCGAGGCGGCGGCACCGGGCGCCTGACGCCGCGGGCGCCCGCCGCGCCTCAGGGCAGGGTGGGGACGGGATCCGAGGAGCCGGCCGGGTCGTCGTGGATGACCACGAGGATCTCGGCCGGCTCCGCGCCGGTGCTCCGGCAGCGGTGCGGCAGCGCCGAGTTGAAGTAGACGCTGTCCCCGGGGCCGAGTCGTACCGTGCGCTCCGGGAACTCCAGCTCCGCGGTGCCCGCGTGCACGAAGAGGAACTCCTCGCCCGCGTGGGACTTGTACGCCGACCCGGTCGGGTCGGCCGGCGGGTACATCACGAACGGCACCATCCGCTTGCCGCTGAGGCCGGTCGCGATGCCCTCGTAGTGCGGGGTGCCGGGGCCGGCCCCCTCGGCGATCGGGGTGCGCTCGCCGGCCCGCACCACGGTGACGAGCTCGGGCTCCACCTCGTCGGAGAACAGCCGGCCGACGTCGACGTTGAGCGCGTGGGCCAGCTTGAGCGCGGTCGAGATCGACGGGTCGCTGAGACCACGCTCGACCTTGGAGAGGTAGCTCTTGGTGACCCCCACCTGCTCGGCCAGCGCCTCCAGGCTGAGCCGGTTCTGCTTCCGCAGCACCCGCAGTCTGCCGCTCATGCGCCACCCCTCACCCGCGGAATCGTCCGGTCCAGTATCCCACCGCGGGCCGGCCGGCTGACCTGGCGGTCACGACGCACCGGCCTCAGCCCTCCCGGGCCGCCGCGGTGGTGACGGCCGTGGCGATCAGCCAGCCGAGCAGCGGCACGCTCAGGGAGACGGGCAGCGGCCACAGGGTGGTGGTGAAGAGGAAGCTGCCGAGCATGGCGGCGCCGGCCGTCCAGGAGGCGCCGAGGACGGGGACGGCCAGGGCGGTGTCGCGCGGCCAGGCCAGGCCGTACGCCGTCAGCGCCGTACCCGCGCCGATCAGCAGGGCCAGCTCGAAGGAGGTCAGTACGGGGGTGCTGCGGACGGTGGCCCGGTGGCCGTGCCAGGAGACCTCGATCACCCGGCCGTTCCAGACCTTCAGGTCGACGTCGGTGCCGACCTGGGCCTCGTCGTAGAAGGCCTCGCCCACTTCGAGGGTATGGGCGGGAGCCTCCTCCCGGCCGACCGTCATCTTGTAGGTGGTGGAATCGCTGGTCTCCTTGTACGTCAGCGCCCGGACCTTGCCGGTCTCGTGGCGCACACAGGCGGTGCCCGGCGCGGTGCCCGCCGCGCCGCAGACCGGAGCCGTCCGGTGGGCGGCCATCTCGTGGTAGGTCGCCACGAACCAGCCGAAGCCGGCGGCCACGGTGGCCAGGCCCGCCAGCACCAGCAGGCTCCGGGCCAGCACGCGGGCGACCGTCCTGAAGGCCCCGGGCGGCCTGGCGTCCTCGGTCCGTGCGTCCATCGCAACCCCCTCGATCGTGGCCGGGCACCTCCCCGATGCCCAGCAGGATGATCTCAGGGGCGGCGCCACCGGGGGAACAACTCGGCTTTCCTGTAGCACAGTTGTAGACGGTCTGCGGTGAGGCCGCGACGCGGGAGGGCCGTCAGTAGTCCAGGGCGGCCGCCGTGGCGAAGGCGGTCATGACCACCCAGCCGAAGACGGGGATCCCCAGGGTGACCCCGAACGAGCACTGCGAGACGGTGTACACGAGGCTGCCGAAGGTCGAGAGGACGAGGACGCCGACGGCGACGCCGCTCGGCGCGCCCGAGCGGGACCAGGACAGTCCGTGGGCGGTGAGGGCCGATCCCAGCGCGACCAGCAGGCCCACCTTGAGGGAGGTCAGCCAGGGCGTGCTCGGGATCGGGTCCCGGTGCCCCCGGTAGAAGACCTCGGCGACCCGGTCGTGCCAGATCGTCAGGTCCACGTCCGCGCCGACCTCGGTGTCGTAGTAGAACTCCTTGCTGACCGAGTAGCCGTCGCCGGGCGCGGTCTCCCTGCCGATGGTCAAGTGGTAGACGGTGCTGTCGCCGCTGTTGTCGACGTTCTTCGCGACCACCTTGCCGGTCTCGTGCCGGGCGCAGTCCGTGCCGGGCGCGGCCGCCGCCGTGCCGCAGACCGGGGCGGTGCGGTAGGCGCCCCCCGCGTCGTACGCGTCGATGAACCACTCGAAGCCGAGCACGGTGGAGGCCAGCCCGGCCGCCAGGAGCAGGCCCTGGGCCAGGACGCGGGCGGCCACCCCGACGATCCGCCGGAGGCGGCGGGGAGGTCTGGCGTCCTCGATCCGAGCGTTCATCGCAACCCCCTCGACCGTGACCCGGCACCCAGCAGGATGATGACAGCGGCGTGGCCGCCGGGGGAACAACCCGGGCTTCCTGTAACGCGGTTGGGAACCTCCCGTGGCGGGGCCGTGACGGAGCCGGAGGTCAGTCCTCCCGGGCGGAGAACGTGGCGCCGGCGGTCATGCCCAGCCAGCCGAGGACCGGGACGACCAGGGCGGTGGCCGTGGACGTGGGCTCGGCCGCGATCAGGGAGCTGCCGAGGAAGGCGAAGAGGGCGACGGAGGCGGCGACGGCGGCGGGGGCCGGCGAGGCGCGCCAGGACAGGCCGTACGCGGTGAGCGCCGATCCGAGCGCGACCAGCAGGGCCACCTCGAGCGAGGTCAGCCAGGGCGTGCTCCGGGTCGGGGCCCGGTGGTCCCGGTAGGAGACCTCGGCGACCCGGCCGTGCCAGAGTGCCACGTCCACCTCCGTGCCGATCTCGGTCGCACGGTAGAAGTCCCAGCTGACCAAGTAGTTGCCCCGGTGCCCCGCCTCCCGGGTGACGGTCAGCCAGTACTGGTCGCCGGCCCCCTCGCCGCCGTCGGAGACGTCCCGGGCCGTCACCTTGCCGCTCTCGTACCGGGCGCAGTCGGTGCCGGGCGCGGCCGCCGCCGTGCCGCAGACCGGGGCGAAGCGGTAGCCGCTCACCTGGTCGATCGCGCCGACGAACCAGCTGAAGCCGAGCACGGTGGTGGCCAGGCCGGCCGCCAGGAGCAGGCCCCGGGTCAGGACGCGGCCGGCCGTCCCGGTGATCCGTCCGGGGCGGCCGGGCGGCTTGGCGTTCTCGGTCCGAGCGTTCATCACAACCCCCTCGATCGTGCCCTGGCACCTCCCCGGGTGCCCCGGCACGATGATGACAGCGGCGTGACCATGGGGTGAGCAAACAGCGCTGCTTGTAGCGGAGTTGTGAAACTCAGGCCGGACCGGGACGGGCCTGGGCGGTCAGAGGAGCGTTACGGCGGCGGTGATCACGGCCAGCCAGCCGAGCAGCGGGATTCCCAGGACGAGGACGAGCGGCCACTGCCAGGGGATGAGGAAGGTGCTCCCGATGTAGGCGCAGGGGCCGATGACGACGGCGGCGCCGAGGTGGGCGTCCCCGGTGTCACGGCGCGACCGGGTCAGGCCGCGCACGGTCAGCGCCGATCCCGCCGCGACCAGGGCGGCCACCCCCAGGGACGGCAGCCGGGTCCCGACCGGGTTCTCGGCGCTGTGTCCGTGGTACGAGACCTCGGCGACCCGGCCGTGCCAGAGCCTCAATTCCACGTCGGCGCCGATGGCCGTGGACTGGTAGAAGTCCTGGTCGACCTCGAAGGTCTGCGCGGGCGCCGTCTCACGCGCCACTGTCAGCAGGTAGGCGCCGTCGGTCTTCCGTGCCGTCACCCGGCCGCTCTCGGACCGGACGCAGTCCGTACCGGGCGGCGCCGCCGTCGTGCCGCAGGCCGGCGCCGTGTGGTGGGCGACCGCCTCGTCGTGGGTGTCGAGGTACAGCCCGAAGCCGAAGGCGGCGGTGGCGAGCCCGGCCAGGACGAGCAGCCCCTGTGCCAGGAGCCGGCCTGGCGATCCCGCCGTCCGTCGGGGCCCGCCGGATGCCCCCGGGTCCCTCTGCCATGTCTCCATCGCCACCCCCACAGCCGCGTCCCCGGACGCCCTTCCCGGGCACCCGGCGGGGATGATTCCAGGGCGGCCGGTCGGCGGGGGAGTGGCCCGGCGGGTTTGTGACGTGGTTGTGGAACTCCGGCCGGGGGCGGCCGGTCAGGGCAGCAGCAGGGCGGCGAGCTCGTCGAGCAGTTCGGTGACCCGGCGGGCCTGGTCCGGGTCCGGTACGGCCTTCGCGATGACCGGTTCGGCGGGCTGGGCGGCGCGGGCGCGGACGGCGTTCCGGGCCCGGTCGGAGACGGTCAGCAGGGTGCGCCGCCCGTCGGCCGGGTCGGCGGCGGCGTCGAGCAGTCCGCCCTCGCGCAGCCGGGCGACCGAGACGGAGACGTGGCTCTGGGCGAAGCCGGTGCGGGCCCGGATCTCCTGGACGGAGGTGGCGGGGTGGCGGTACACGTCGGAGACCACGGCGAGCTCGCCGGCGGTGAGGTGCGCGGAGGCCGCGTCGGTGACCATGGCGCGGCCGAGGTCGGTCAGCCGCTTGCCGAGTCTGAGGAGTTGCACGCCGTCCATGTCCGGAATGATACATCTTCACCGATGCATCTGTAGCGATGTAGATTGTCGGGCATGACGCCCTCCGAACCCGTGCCGCCCGCCGAGCCGCTGACGCCCTCCGAACCCGTGCCGCCCGCCGAGCCGCTGAGCCCGGTCTCCCGCACCGCCCTGTCCGTCGCCCGGGTCCGGGCCTACGAGAGCTCCCGCCCCGACCCGCTCTTCGTCGACCCGTACGCCGCCGCCTTCGTCGAGGCCGCCGGGCTGCCGCTGCCCACCTCCGGGTCCGGCGGCGACCTCGCCAAGGCCCTGGTCGCGCACGGCATCCTGCGCACCCGCTTCTACGACGACCGCCTCCTCGCCGCCGGCGCCGACCAGGTCGTGCTGCTCGCCGCCGGCCTGGACACCCGCGCCTACCGGCTGGACTGGCCCGCCGGCACCCGGGTGTTCGAACTCGACCTGGGCCCGGTGCTGGCCTTCAAAGAACAGGTCCTGGACGGGATCGGCGCCCGGCCGAGGAGCGGGCGCACCACCCTGCCCGCCGACCTGCTGGACCCGGACTGGCCCGCCCGGCTGGTCGCGGCCGGCTTCGACCCGTCGCGGCCCTCGGCCTGGCTCGCCGAGGGCCTGCTGGTCTACCTCTCGCCCGAGGAGGCCGCCGGCCTGCTCACCGCGGTGGCCGGCCTCGCCGCCCCGGGCAGCCGACTGCTGACGGAGAAGGGCGGGGACGTCGCCGCCACCCCGCAGGACCCGGCCCTCGCGCACATCACCGACCTGTGGCGCGGCGGCCTCGGCCCCGACACCCACGGGTGGCTCGACCGGCACGGCTGGACCACCGGGCTCACCGCCCTGGACCGGGTCGGCGCGACCTACGGCCGTCCGCTGTCGCGCCCCTCCACCCGGGGCTTCATCGAGGCCGTCCGGCGGACCGGGGACTGAGCACACCGCCGGGGCACGCCCGGCCGCCGCCCCGGCGGCGTCATGTCCATGCGCTGGTCGATCACCCAGTCCGGCCGCCCCTGGCTGGTGCGCGCGACCACTCGTTGCGCCCCGCGGCGCGTTGCTTCAATCGCCGTGTCGATCAATCGGCGAGTCGAGGACGGTGGCGGAACGTGGACCTGAACACGGTGGTGGAGCTGCGCGACGCGCGGCGGCGCGGGACCTGGCGGCCGGGGGACGCCTGGCTCGGCGGCGGGACGTACCTGTTCTCCGAGCCGCAGCCGCACATCCGCCGGCTGATCGACCTCGGCCGGATGGGCTGGGAGCCGGTGCGGCTGACACCCGCCGGGGACCTGGAGATCGCCGCGACCTGCACGATCGCCCAGCTCTCGCGCTTCGCCCGGGCGCTGGACCGGCCGGCCGCGCCGCTGTTCGAACAGTGCTGCCGGGCCTTCCTCGCCTCCTGGAAGATCTGGCACATGGCCACCGTCGGCGGCAACCTGTGCAACGGCCTGCCGGCCGGGCCGATGATCTCGCTGACCGCCGCCCTGGACGGCGTCTGCACCCTGCTGTCCCAGGACGGTGCGGTGCGCCGGCTGCCGGTCGCGGACTTCGTGACCGGCGCCGGGGTGAAGGACCTCGGGCCCGGCGAACTGCTGCGCTCGGTCGTCCTGCCCGCCCGGGCCCTGGAGCGGCGGACGGCCTTCCGGCAGGCCTCCCTGTACGGGCTCGGCCGCTCCGGCGCGCTGCTCGTCGGCACCCGCGACCCGCTCGACGGCGAACTGGCGCTCACCGTCACCGCCTCGACGGTGCGGCCGATCCGGCTGCGCTTCGCCCTGCCGCCGAACGCCGAGGCGGTCCGCGAGGCGGTCGGGTACGGGGTGCGGCCCGAGGAGTACTACGACGACATCCACGGACTTCCCGCCTGGCGGCGGCACATGACCTTCCGCTTCGCCGAGGAGATCCGCCGCGAGCTGGTCGAGGAGGCCGGGAGATGACGTACTCGATCCGGGTCAACGGCGAGGACTTCGACGCCGAGCCGCGGGCCGGCCAGTGCCTGCGCACCTATCTGCGCGAGCGCGGCTGGTTCGGGGTGAAGAAGGGCTGCGACGCGGGCGACTGCGGCGCCTGCACCGTGCAGGTGGACGGCGAGCCGGTGCACAGCTGCCTCTACCCGGCGCTGCGCGCCGAGGGCCGTACCGTCACCACCGTGGAGGGGCTGGCGAAGGACGGCGAACTCCACCCGGTGCAGCAGCGGTTCCTGGACGCCCAGGGCTTCCAGTGCGGCTTCTGCACGGCCGGGATGCTGATGACGGCCTCCGCCTTCACCGAGGAGCACCTGGCCGACCTGCCGCGGGCGCTGAAGGGCAACCTGTGCCGCTGCACCGGCTACCGGGCGATCGAGGACGCCGTCCGGGGCGTCCGGCACGCCGAATCGCCGTGCGCGGGGAAGGCCGTGGGCCGCAGCCCGGGCGCCCCGGCCGGCCCGCAGGTGGTGACCGGCACCGCCCGCTACACCTTCGACCTGGACGTCGAGGGCCTGCTGCACATGAAGCTGCTGCGCTCCCCGCACCCGCACGCCCGGATCGTCGCCGTCGACACCTCGGCGGCCCTGCGGGTGCCCGGGGTGGTCGCCGTGTTCACCCACGAGGACGCCCCCGACCGGCTCTACTCCTCGGCCCGGCACGAGCACCCCACCGAGGACCCGGACGACACCCGGGTCCTGGACGACGTGGTCCGCTTCGTCGGCCAGCGGGTGGCGGCGGTGGTCGCCGAGAGCGAGGGCGCCGCCGAGGAGGGCTGCCGGCGGATCGCCGTCAGCTACGAGGAACTCCCGTACGTGCTGGACCCGGAGGAGGCCATGCGGGCAGGGGCCCCGGTCATCCACCCGAAGGGCCCGGAGTCCCGGATCGCCCGTGCCGAGGACAACGTCTGCGGCGAGGCGCACGGCGAACTGGGCGACGTCGAGCGGGGCTTCGCCGACGCGGACGTGGTCTACCAGGAGACCTTCCGCACCCAGCGGGTCCAGCACGCCAGCCTGGAGACCCACGGCTGCGTCGTCTCCTTCGAGCAGAACGAGGCGACGGAGCGGGAGCGGCTGGTGGTGCGCTCCTCCACCCAGGTGCCCTTCCTCACCCGGCGGGCCCTGTGCGACCTCTACGGTCTGCCGATGGACGCGGTCCGGGTGGTGGCCGGCCGGGTCGGCGGCGGGTTCGGCGGGAAGCAGGAGATGCTGACCGAGGACATCGCGGTGCTCGCGGCGCTGCGGCTGCGCCGGCCGGTCAAGCTGGAGTTCACCCGGGCCGAGCAGTTCCACGGGGCCACCACCCGGCACCCGTTCACGGTCACCGTCAAGCTCGGTGCCAGGAGCGACGGCACCCTGACGGCCCTGCAGTACCGGGTCGTCGCCAACACCGGCGCGTACGGCAACCACGGGCCGGCGGTGATGTTCCACAGCGTCGGCGAGTCGATGGGCGTCTACCGGGCGCCGCACAAGAAGGTCGACGCCTACTCCGTCTACACCAACGGCGTGCCCGCGGGCGCCTTCCGGGGCTACGGCCTCGGCCAGGTCACCTTCGCCGTGGAGTCGGCGATGGACGAACTCGCCCGGCGGCTGGGGATCGACCCGCTGGTGCTGCGCGAGCGCAACGTCATCGGCCCGGGCGAGCACATGGAGGGCCCGCTCGGCGAGGAGGAGGACCTGCACATCGCCAGCTACGGCCTCGACCAGTGCCTCGGCGTCGTCCGGGCGGCCCTCGCGGACGACACCAGCGCCGAGCTCGCCCCCGAGGGCTGGCTGGTGGGCCAGGGCTTCGCGATGGCGGCGATCGCCTGCGGCCCGCCCGGCGGCCACTTCGCCGACGCCACCGTACGGCTCCTGGAGGACGGCAGGTACGAGGTCGCCGTGGGCACCGCGGAGTTCGGCAACGGCACCACCACCGTCCACCAGCAGATCTCCGCCGGGGCCCTCGGGACCACCGTGGACCGGATCACCGTCCGGCAGTCCGACACCGACCTCGTCCGCCATGACACCGGGGCCTTCGGCTCGGCCGGCACGGTCGTCGCCGGCAAGGCGGTGCTGAAGGCCGCCGACGCGCTCGCCGAACGGATCCTCACCTTCACGGCGGAGTACGCCCGCACCCCGCGCGGCCTGCTGCGGCTGACCGCCGACGCGGTCGAGTGCGCCGGGCGGCGCGCGGTGCCGCTCAAGGAGGTCTTCGAGGCGGCCGGGGGCAGGGGCGTCGTGCTCTCCGCCGACGGGCACTTCGGCGGCTCGCCGCGCTCGATCGCCTTCAACTCCCAGTGGTTCCGGATCGCCGTCGACCCGGACACCGGCGAGATCCGGATCCTGCGCAGCGTCCACGGCGCGGACGCCGGGAAGGTGATGAACCCGCTGCAGTGCCGCGGCCAGGTCGAGGGCGGCGTCGCCCAGGCGCTCGGCGCCACCCTGTTCGAGCAGGTGCTGGTCGACGGGCGCGGCGAGGTCACCACGGCCGGGTTCCGCCGCTACCGGCTGCCCGCCTTCGCGGACGTGCCGCGCACCGAGGTGCACTTCTCCGACACCTCCGACACCATCGGCCCGCTCGGCGCCAAGTCCATGTCGGAGAGCCCGTTCAACCCGGTCCCGCCCGCCTTCGCCAACGCCCTGCGGGACGCCACCGGGATCCGCTTCACCGAGGCGCCGTTCCTGCGGGACAAGGTCTGGCGCGCCCTGGACGAGCACCGCCGGCGGCCCGCCGCACCGTGAGCGCGGCGCGGTCCACTGTCGGGACCACCGGACCGCGACCCGGCCCGCAGCCCTGCCGTCAGGTGATCACACAAGAGGAAAACACCGGCTTCCTCCTTGTGTTTACGATGCCTGGCACGCGTTGGACATCGCATGTGCGAGACCCCACCTCGCGCATGGCGCACAAGGAGCACAGCATGATCGTCGGAGACCTCCTGGAACTGGACGACCTCCACATCGAGGTCGCCTGGGCGAGCCCCCACCTGCTCGACCGCGAGGTGACCGGCGTGACCTCCACCGACCTCCAGGACCCGGCCCGCTACCTGCAGCGCGGCGAACTGGTCCTCTCCGGCCTGGTCTGGTGGCGGCCGGACGAGGGCCAGGGGGCGATGCGCTTCGCCAACTCCCTGCGCACCGCCGAGGTCGCCGCGCTCCTCGCCGGCGAGGGCACCCACGGCAGCGTCCCGCCCGAGCTGGTCGAGGCCTGCCGCCGGCACGGCATCCCCCTGCTGTCCGTCCCGGCCGGGACCAGCTTCCGCTCCGTCACCGACCGCGTCTACCTCCGGCTGTGGGGCGACCTCCAGGCGCACGCCGAAGGGCAGGCGGCCCTCCCGGCCGCCGCCCGGCGCGCCCTGACCCAGCTCATCCGCGACCAGGCCGCCCTGGACCACCTGCTGGAACGGGCCGTCACCGACCTCGGCCTGCCCGCGTGCTCCCTGACCACCGGCGCGGGCCGGGTCCTGGGCACCTCCGAACCCGCCGCCGCACCCGCCCCGAAGCTCCCCGCGCCCTCGGGACTCTCCGTGCGCCACACCGGGCCGGCGCCCGTCCCGGTCGGCCCGCCCGGCGAATCCCCCTTCGACGGCTGGCTGCTGCGCCCCCACACCGAACCCGGCCCGACCGCCACCGCCCTGCTGCACGGCCTGGCCGAACTGCTCACCCCGCTCGCCACCCGGGAGCGGGCCACCGCCACCGCCCAGCGGCAGACCGGCACCCGGCTGATCGAACTGCTCGACTCCGGCGGCGACACCGAGGCCGAGGCCGAACGCGCCCTCGCCCTCTCCGGCCTGCCCCCGCACCGCCGGCTCACCGCCGTCGCCGCCCGGATCGACGGCGCCCCGGCGACCTGGACGGCCGCCGCCCTCGCCGAAGCCCTCCACGAGCTGGACGCCCCCTTCGTCGCCGCCCCCGACGGCCGGGGCGGCGCCGCCGCCCTGTCCCCGGCCCCGGAGGAGCGCATCGCGCAGGCCTTGCGGAGCGCCCTGCCGCGCCTGGACGCCGCACTGACCGGAGGGCGGCGCCTGCGCCTGGGCACCGGCGCCACCGTCGACCCGCTCGCCCGCGAGCTCCGGGCCGCACTCGTCCAGGCCCGCTACGCCCTGCACGTCGAGCCGCCCGGGACGGTGGGCCGCAGCGCCCGGATCACCTCGCTGGAAACCCTGCTCCGGGGCGTCCCCGCCGAGATCACCGCGGACTTCCGCCGCCGGGTGCTCGCCCCGCTGATCGAGCACGACCGGACGAACACCGTCTCCCTGCTGGACACCCTGGACGCCTTCCTGCGGCACAGCGCCTCCTGGTCCAGGACCGCGGAGGCGCTGCACCTGCACGTCAACACGGTGCACTACCGGATCAAGCGGATCGAGGAGCTGACCGGCCGCAGCCTGCTGAAGCTGGAGGACCGGCTCGACCTGTGGGCCGCGCTGCGCTGCGCGCCCGCGTGACCCTCCACGCCCGCGTGATCCTCCGCGCCGGGCCCGCTCAGGCGGCCACCGCCTCGACCACCGAGAGCACCGTCGGGGTGGGGACCACCCGGGAGAGCCGCAGCCCGGCCCGGGCGAAGAGGTCCGCGAAGTCGGCCTCGGTGCGCTCGCGGCCGGTGAGCGAGGCCATCATCATCAGATCCAGGGCCTTGGACTGGTGGGGCGCGTTGCCCGCCGGGACAACGGCGTCCAGCACCAGGACCCGGCCGCCCGGGCGCAGGGCGCGGCGGCAGTGCCCGAGCAGGGTGACGCAGCCGTCGTCGTCCCAGTCGTGGGTGATCCGCTTGAGCAGGTGGACGTCGCCGTCCGGCACGGAGGCGAAGAAGTCGCCCTCCCGGGGCGTCCAGCGGCCCGCGATCTCCTGGTGCGCCGCCAGGCGGTGCCCGGCGAGGACGTGGGCGCGGTCGTAGAGGACGCCCTCCAGGCCCGGGTTGCGGCGCAGCACCTCCAGCAGCAGGCCGCCGTGGCCGCCGCCGATGTCCACCACCGTGCCGCTCGCCGGCAGCTCGCAGGCGGCGGCGATCAGCGCGTTCTCCGGGTCGGACATCGCGGCCATGCCGACGTGGAAGACGGCGGCGGTCCGCTCGTCCTTGGCGAAGTGGTCGAAGAACGGCATGCCGAACAGGTTCTCGAAGGCCGTGGTGCCCTCGGTCAGGCAGTGCGTCAGCTCGCCGGCGGGCCGCCACATGGTGGGGTCGGTGAGCATCAGGACGGCCGCCCGGGCGGAGTACGGGGCGTCGCCGCGCAGGGCCTGTCCGGCCTCCGCGAGGGCGAAGCGGCCCCGCCCGTCCTCCGTCACGACGCCCCGGGTGGCGAGCAGCCGCAGCACCCGGTGGAGGTTCCGGGCGTCCGTGCCGGTGGCGGCGGCGAGTTCGGCGGGGGTACGGGGGCCGTCCGCGAGGTGGTCGGCCACCCCGGTGTCGGCGGCGGCCCGCAGGGCGGCGGGGAAGAGGAAGCCGAGGGCCTCGTCGACGAGGAAGGCGGCGGAGTCCCGGAGGGCCGCCTCCCGCCCGTCCGCTCCGGGCCCCGCCGCCGCCGTACCCGCTGCCGCGTCCGTACCCGCTCCCGCATCCGTACCCGCCGCCTCCGCCGGGCCGCCGCCGGTCCGGTCCTCGTCCTGACGCATGCCGTCCTCCTGCTCGGTTCGGCCCCCGCCCGGGGAACCTGCCCAGGCGGGGCCGGGCCGAAGCGCGGCGTCACCCGGGCGTGTGGCCCCGATCCGGCCCCGGGTCAACGGTTCTGACGGCATGTCACCCCTGAGCGGGCTCCGGCGGCCAGGTGTCGGCGGCCAGCACGCCGGTGGCGTAGGCCCGGGCGACCAGGGCGGTGCGGTTGGGCACCCGCCAGCGCCGGGAGAGCCGGGCGAGGTGGTAGTTGACGCCGTCCGCGGTGAGTCCGATCTCCCGGGCGATCTGCGCGGTGGTCGCGCCCCGGGCCGCCGCGGCGAGGATCCGCGCCTCCACCGGGCTGACCTCGGCGCGCGGGCCCGGCGGCGCCTCCCGGGGGGCCTCGACGGTGCGCAGCGAGAGCAGCAGGTTCGGGGTCTGCTCCGGGGTGTCGCTGACCAGGTCGACGGTCATCTCGCCGCACCGCTCGCCACCGCCGACGGGCGTCCAGGAGACCCGGGCCGGGTACTGCGAGCGGCGGTGCAGCCGGACGGCCTCGGCCAGCGCCTGCAGGGTGTCGCTGTCCCGGAGGGTGAAGAACTCCAGGATCTTCCGGTTGTGCAACTGCCCCGGCAGCAGGCCGAACTCGGCCGCCATCGCGCGGTTGACGATCAGGACCCGGCCGCCGAACTCGACCACCGCGATCGGCAGCGGCACGTGGTCCAGCAGGCGCAGCGCCCGGTTGCGCCAGACCACCGCGGCGTCCTGCCCGCTCCCGGGCACCGGCCCGCAGCCCGCGGTCGGTGAGATCTCCACACTTCCTCCCCGTTCGTCCCGCCGGGGCAGAGCTGACGGTTCGTCGGCAAGCCCGCGGATCTTCCGGGTACTACACAATCATGTAGTGATCGCGGCCCGGCTTCCCTCCCGGTGGGCACAGAGTGGAGGGAGCCGAATTTTCCGCTGCGGGAGGGACCCACCGATGACCGAGACCATCACCGAGCCGAGGCGCCAGGCCGACGCCGACGCCGACGCCGATGCGGGCACCGACGGCGCTGCCGCGGCCGGGTCGCGGGCCGTGCCCACGATCGACATCTCCTCGGCGCCGCCGGTCGCCGCCCCGATGCTGCGGACCATGGAGCTGGCCAGAGAACACGGCCCGGTCTTCGTCCAGCGGATGCACGGCCGCGACCTCATGATGGTCAGCGGCCTGGAACTGGTCGAGGAGCTGGCCGACGAGACCAGGTTCACCAAGTCGATCGGCCCGGGCCTGGAGAACGTCCGCCAGTTCACCGGCGACGGCCTGTTCACCGCGTACAACGACGAGCCCAACTGGGCCAGGGCGCACGACATCCTGATGCCCGCCTTCGCGCTCGGCTCGATGCGCACCTACCACCCGGTGATGCTGACGGTGGCCCGCCGGCTGATCGACTCCTGGGACCGCCGGGAGGCCGCCGGACTGCCGGTGGACGTGCCCGGCGACATGACCCGGATGACCCTGGACACCATCGGGCTGGCCGGCTTCGGCTTCGACTTCGGCTCCTTCGAGCGGGACGAACCGCACCCCTTCGTGGACGCCATGGTGCGTTGCCTGGAGTGGGCGATGAACAAGCTCACCCGGGACCCGGAGCTGGACCACACCGAGCGCGACACGGCCTTCCGGGCCGACTCCGACTACCTGGCCGCCGTGGTGGACGAGGTGATCGCCGCCCGCGCCGGGGAGGACGAGCAGGGCCCGGCCGAGGACCTGCTCGGCCTGATGCTCGGCGCGGTCCGCCCCTCCGACGGCACCCGGCTGGACGCGGAGAACATCCGCAACCAGGTGATCACCTTCCTGATCGCCGGCCACGAGACCACCTCCGGCGCGCTCTCCTTCGCGATGTACTACCTGGTCAAGAACCCGGCCGTGCTGCGGGAGGTCCAGCGCGAGGTGGACGCGCTCTGGGGCGGACAGGCCGACCCGGAGCCCTCGTACGAGGACGTCGGACGGCTGCGGTACACCCGGCAGGTGCTCAACGAGGCGCTGCGGCTCTGGCCGACCGCGCCGGCCTTCAGCCGCGAGGCGCGCCAGGACACCCTGCTCGGCGGGTGGATCCCGCTGCGCGCCGGGGAGACGGTCTTCGTGTCGACCCCGATGCTGCACCGCGACCCGGTGTGGGGCGACAACCCCGAGCTGTTCGACCCCTCCCGGTTCGACGCCGAGGCCGAGGCGGCCCGCTCCCCGCACGCCTTCAAGCCCTTCGGCACCGGCGAACGCGCCTGCATCGGACGGCAGTTCGCACTGCACGAGGCCACCATGCTGCTCGGCATGCTGGTCCACCGCTACCGGCTGCTCGACCACGCCGACTACCGGCTGACCATCAAGCAGACGCTCACCATCAAGCCCGACGAGTTCACCCTCGGCCTCGCCCGGCGCACGCCCGCGCCCCTGGCCGCCGAGCCCGCGACCGCCCCGGACACCCGGGCCGGCGCCGCCGCCGAGCGCCCCGGCCGGGTCCGCCAGGGCACCGGGCTGCTGCTCCTGCACGGATCCAACTACGGCGCCGGCCGCGAGTTCAGCCGCCAGCTGGCCGAGGCCGCCGCCGACCTCGGCTGCGACACCGAGATCGCCGCGCTGGACACGTACGCGGACGGACTGCCCACCGACCGCCCGGTGGTGATCACGGCCGCCTCGTACAACGGGCAGCCGACGGACGACGCGGCCGCCTTCGTCCGCCGCCTCCAGGAGGACGGCGGCGCGGAAGGTAGGGCGGAGGGCGTGCGGTACGCGGTGCTCGGCATCGGCGACCGCACCTACGCGGCCACCTACCAGCGCGTCCCGGCGCTGATCGACGACCGGCTCGCCGCCCTCGGTGGCACCCGGCTGCTCGCCCGCGCCGAGGCCGACGCCTCGGGTGACCTCTCCGGCACCGTACGGCAGTTCACCGAGGCGCTGCGCCTCGCCCTGCTGGAGAGCTACGGGGACGCCGACGCGCCCGCCGAGCCGCGGCAGGAGGCCGGGTACACGGTGACCGAGGTGACCGGCGGCCCGCTCGCCGCGCTGGCCGCCCGGCACGGCATGGCCGAGCTGACCGTCACCGCCGTCGACAGCCTGACCGACCCGGCCTACCCCCGGGTCAAGCGGATGGTCCGCCTCGCGCTGCCCGAGGGCGTCGGCTACCGGAGCGCCGACCACCTCACGGTGCTCCCGGCCAACGACCCGGCGCTGGTCGAGCGGGCCGCCCAGCTGTTCGGCGCCGACCCGGAGACGGTGCTCACCATCGTGGCCCACCGGCGCACCGGCCTGGCCGTCGACCGCCCGCTGACCGTGCGCGAACTGCTCACCCACCACGTCGAGTTGCAGGACCGGCCGACCGCCGAGCAGCGCGCCGCGCTGGCCGCCGCCAACCCCTGCCCGCCCGAGCGGGCCGCGCTGGCCGCCCTTCCCGACGGCGACCCGCGCACCCTGCTGGACCTGATCGAGGACCACCCGGCCCTGCGGGGCAGCCTGACCTGGCCGGTGCTGCTGGAAC
This sequence comes from Kitasatospora xanthocidica, assembly GCF_014656195.1. Classification (GTDB taxonomy): domain Bacteria; phylum Actinomycetota; class Actinomycetes; order Streptomycetales; family Streptomycetaceae; genus Kitasatospora; species Kitasatospora xanthocidica. The sequence continues at coordinate 62,931 of NZ_BNBY01000037.1, forward strand.
TGCTGCCGCCGATCCGGCCCCGGCACTACTCGATCTCCTCCTCGCCCGACTGGGACGCGACCGAGGTGGACCTGATGGTCTCCGTGCTCAGCGCCCCCGCGCGATCCGGCCGGGGCACGTTCCGGGGCACCGGCTCCGGGTACCTCGCCCGGGTCGCCGAGGGGGACACCGTGCTGGCCCGGGTCCAGCCCTGCCGGGAGGTGTTCCGGATCGGACACCGCACCCCGGTGATCATGATCGCGGCCGGCACCGGCCTGGCACCGTTCCGCGGCGCGGTCCTCGACCGCCGCGCCCTGCTCTACAAGGGCGCCGAACTCGCCCCCGCACTGCTCTACTTCGGGTGCGACGCGGCCGAGTCGGACTACCTCCACCGGCTGGAGCTGGAGAAGGCCGAGCAGGAGGGCGCGGTCTCGATGCGGCCCGTCTTCAGCGAGCGGCCGCAGGACGGGCGGCGCTTCGTGCAGGACCGCCTCGCCGCGGAGGCGGCCGAGGTCTGGGACCTGCTGGAGGCCGGCGCCGAGGTGTACGTCTGCGGCGACGGCGCGCGGATGGCGCCGGGAGTACGGGCGGCGTTCCGGGAGCTGTACCGGGAGCGGACGCCGGGGGCCGACGAGCAGCGGGCGCAGGCCTGGCTGCAGGGGCTGATCGAGGCCGGCCGGTACGTCGAGGACGTGTACGCGGGCTGAGCACCCGGCCCCGACACGGCCGTCGGCCCGCCGCCTGTGCGGCG
>NZ_BNBY01000038.1 GCF_014656195.1 Kitasatospora xanthocidica
TCACAGCGCCGATGGTACTGCAGGGGGGACCCTGTGGGAGAGTAGGACGCCGCCGAACAATCTTTCTGAAGAACCCCCATCCGGATCCCGGATGGGGGTTCTTCGCATTTCTCGGTAAAGAGCCAGTCGGCACGAGCTCGACCGCCTGGTCGAGGTGGTGCAGGACGGGCTCACGAAGTGCAGTGCGCCCGCGGAGTCGTTGTGGGCTCTGGACTGGCAGCACACCTGCTACCGGCTCCGCCCCGACCTTCGGGGGAAGGAGCAGTGGCCGCTCAGCCCGTATCCGGACGGGGACTACTACATCTACCTCGCGGACGATCTCCGGTTCGGAACTTTCGGCCATCCCTGGGAGCACACGCTCTGCGTGTTCGGCGCTGAACTCCTGGACGAGATTGAGGAGAAGGTTGGCGAACTGCTCCAGCGGGTCGTCCGCCGCGACGGCCAGCCCGTGCGGTGAGGTACAACTCCGCCCGCTCGCCGAAGCGGCGAGCGGGCGGGGGAGTGGTGGGGTCAGATGAGGTGGTCGAACTCGCCGGCCTTGGCGCCCAGGATGAAGGCACGGAGCTTGGCGGTCGAGGAGGTGATGACGACGGAAGCGTCGTCGGACTCCCGGAGATGGCGTAGGCCGCCGATGCCAATGGCAACCTCTAGGCAGCTGTTTCCTGCATCTCCGCCGCTGAACGATGACTTCTGCCATGAGAGTTCGGTCATTTGTAGCACCTCTGGGCACGGGTGGGGTTCAGATGAGGTGGTCGAACTCGCCGGCCTTGGCGCCGAGGACGAAGGCACGGAGCTTGGCGGTCGAGGTGGTGACGATGACGGAAGGGTCATCGGACTCCCGGAGGTGGCGGATGTCATCGACTCCGGCGGCAAGCTCAATGCAGGTGCTTCCGCCATCAGCGTTGCTGAAGGATGACTTCTGCCAGGCCAGGTGGGACATCGGGTGCCTTTCAGTGCTGGAGTTCGTAGAGAATGTGTTGAAGGAGCCCCCAGGAATCGCGAGAGCTGTCACGCCGAGGCTTGGTGGTGTCCACGACGGGTAGCGCGTGATCCCGGGCCTCTTGAAACATCTGGTGGTAAGCCGCCACGTCGTCCGGATCACCAAGGTGAACCGCCCGCTTCGGTCCGTCCAGGATGATGGTGGAGAGGTCTGTGCAACCAGGGTCGCAGATCAGGAACGCGCCAGCGTAGGGCGCTCGTCCCAAGGCGTCGAACGGCAAGATCTCGATCGTGACATTGGGGAGTTCTGCCATGTCTACGAGGTGGAGGAGTTGCTCCCGCATCACGGACTTGCCGGCGAACTGCATGCGAAGAGCTGCCTCATGAATGACGTACCGAAACTGCCGCTGCTTGCTGTCGGTGATGATGCGCTGACGTTGCAGGCGGAACTCAATGGCCGTGGCTGTGTCCCAACGGCCATCCTTGTAGGCGCCTTTGTAGATCGCTTCAACGTAGCCCGGAACCTGCAGCGTGCCGGGAATGTACAGCGCGTCGAAGACAGCGAAGGCCTCTGAGCGGTCTTCCGCTTCTGCGAGATCCAGGGCGAGCGCCGGAACCTTGCCCTTGAAGGCGCTCCACCAACCCTTGCCGTTGCTCGTTCCGAGACCGTGCAGAAGCTTGGAATAGGTCCCATCCGTGCACCCATAGGCTTCGAGCAGGATGGTCAGGCGCTCCGGATCGAGTCCGGTCCGTGCGGCCTCGATGTGGCTGAGTTGCGGCCCGGCGATGCCGATGAGGGCGCCAGCATCCTTGACCGACAAGCTGGCGGCCTCGCGCAACCTCCTCAGCTCAGCGCCGAACCGTCGCTGTCGCTCGCTGATTTGGGTCCTGAGTGCCAAGGGGGATTCCTTCCATGTTGGGCCAGTCTCCACCCACACGAGTGAGCTTAGCCAAGTTGGTCGAGCTATCTCGGCGATCAGGTTGCACGCGTGTGACTGTCGGCTCTACTCTCAGTGTTGCACCGATCACATGACGGAGCGTCAGTAACGCCTGCTTTTCGCACCGCAGAGCAGCCTTACCGGGCCTTGCTCACGGCGACTCTCCGTCGATCACCCCTCCTCTCCCTTTCCTGGGGGTCTCATGCGTGCCTGCAACCCTCCCGACTGGTCCACCGCTCGTGCCGAGCTCTCCGACCTCCTCGCCTCCGCCGGGTGGCCGCCCTCTCTGATCTCCGACGCCGAGCTCGCACTCCACGAACTCTTCGTCAATGCCTGGCGCCACGCGGGGAGTCCGGCTCCCATGGTCACCGTCGTCCTCTCCGACCGGCGCCTCCGCGTCTCGGTCTGCGACGACAGCCCGGTTCTTCCCGGCGAGCCCTGCCCGCCCGCGGACCCGCTCTCCCTCTCTGGCCGGGGCCTCCACCTCGTCCGTGCCCTCACCCACCGGTTCGGCGCCGACCCCCGTAAGCAGGGCAAGGCTGTCTGGTTTGAGCTGGAGGCCGCCGCGTGAACCGCCGGCGCCTCCCTATGCAGCCGACCGACCCCCGGATCCGGGCCTACAGCGACGCCCACATCCGCACGCTCCTCGCAGAACTCCACGAGCGCGGCAGGAAGTTCGGCCTGCTCTTCCCCTCCGCGACCACGGACAAGACCCTCGATGGCCGCGTCCTGGTCTGCTTCAACACCGCGCCGGCGTCGACTCTCCTGAACCTCCTCACCCTCCTCCTCGACGCCGACCGTGAGCGCCCGCCGTGCGGTTCCTGATCGTCGTCGCCTTCCTCACTCTCCTCGCCCTGGCGATGGCCACCGTCGTCCTGGGCGTCATCACCGCACTCAATGTTGCAAGGCCCGACGAAGAGGAGCCCTCCCGATGACGACGACGGACCCCGCGCACGACTCGGTCGCCAACGCCCTTGCCGCTGCCCAGTACGCCGTCGCGGCCGCGTTCAACACGTTCTCCGCCGCCTCCGTCACCCCGCCCGTCCCCGACGACTTCGACTGGCCCGCCCTGGAGAACTTCATCCACCACCTGGGCTTCGCCGCCGACGACTCCGAGACGGCCCTCAACCTCTACCGGCTCCTCTTCGCCGTCCAGCGGATCGCCTACCGGGAGGCCGCCGGCCGTAACTCCCCCTGGCTCGCCACCCGCCTCAACCCGCGCTCCCACTGAGCCGATGTTGCCAAGCAACATCTCCGCCCGGTGCCGCGCTACGAACGCGCGGCACCGGGCGAAGACGGTCTTGGTCAGCGATGGGTTGAGGCGTGCACGAGAGCCTGTCCTGCCTCCCCCTTGCCGGCGACGGTCAGCCTGCACTGGCCGTCCTCGCAGGAGCGCTCCAGGCGCCCCCGGGAGATGGTCTGCATCAGGCCGATGGCCCAGCACATCGGGCACCCGCGCAACGCGAGCAGGCCGGCCGGCAGGAGCAGCAGGCTGACCGGCCCGACGACCGGCAGGAGTGCCACCGAGCCCACCAGCGCGCCGAAGCCCACCGCGCCGCGCGTCAGGTGCCGGGGCAGCGTCGCGCTGGCGAAGTCGGGGCCGTCAGCCTTCGTTCGGTTCATGGCTTCCTCCACGAGCTGGGTCGGGTGTGGTGCCGAGCGTGTGCCGGACCGCTGCGCGGGCCCGGTGCAGGCGTGACTTCATCGCCGCCGTGCTGAGGCCCAGCGCCTCGGCGACCGTTCGGCCGCTGTGGCCCTGGATGTCCCGCATGATCAGCACCCGGCGCTGGTCGGGTGGCAGGGCGGCGACCGCCGCCGCCACCCTGCCCGCGTCCAGTTGCCGCAGTGCCTCGTCCTCGGCCGAGTCCACGACGACGTTCACCACGGCGTCCACGACGGCGTCCGGAGCCAGGGGGGAGTGCCGCGTCAGCGTCCGCGCGCGGCGCAGACACTCGTTGCGGACGATTCTGAACATCCACGACGCCAGTGCGCCGGAGGCCCGCAGCATCCCGATCTTGCGGTAGAGGATGATCAGGGCCTCCTGCGCCGCGTCCTCGGCGTCCTGAGGGGTCACGCACAGGGAGTGGGCGAAGCGCCGCACGCTCGGATGCGCGCTCTCCACCAGCGCCGCGATCGCGTCGACGTCACCGCCCTGCGCGGCGACGGTCAGCTGTTCGCCGGGCCAGGCCGTGTCAGCCACGCCCACCTCGCCTGCGCTTCAGGACGAGCACGCAGGTGCAGAGGAGCACCGCGCCGACAGCGACACCGATACCGATGATCACGACAACCTCCAGGTCATGGCCCGACGTTCGTCGGTCCGGCCATAAGAGGCACGAACCCGGGAAAAGGATTCAGCCCGCGCCCGGAATGACCGGACGCGTGCCCCGGAGGGCGCCTTCCCGGCACCGGGCACTACGGTGCGACCGTGATCAATGACGCGGTTCCGCCCCGAGAAGCCTGACGCCCCATGGACACGATCGACCACGCCTGGGACTGGTGGGACGCCGCCATCGAGGACGCCCAGGAGGGCCGCTGGACCCGCACCCTCACCGAACGCCGGGCGATGGACGACCTCGCCGCCGCGGCCCCCGGGTACGTACCGCCGTCCACCGAACTCCCCTGGAGCTTCCGCCTGGGCCGTATCGCCGCCTGGGCGGAGCTGCTCCGGCCCGTCGCCCGGGCCGGCGGCTGGGAGCTCGCGGCCGTCACCGGCGCCGCCCCGCCTCGGCCGGCGGGCATGGCGGAACTGCTCTCCGCCATTCACGCGGTCGGCGAGCTGGGCGAGACCTGGCTGCGGCGGCTCCCCGCCGACGGCCCGCCACCGTCCCGCACGGTCGTCCGGGCCGAGTCCTTCCTCTTCGGCCCGGGCACCGTCGAGGACCTCCGCCAGTTCTTCTACGACTGAACCAAACCCGTAGCCTGCACGCTGTGACGACTCCCTGGCCTGACGAAGCCACCTTTGCCCGCGGCGAGCGGGTGGCGCTGACCACCCCGGACCCGCCCCGGCCCGAACTCGGCCACCTGGGCGCGGAGATCCTGGGCACCCGGGGTGTGGTCCGCGAATGCGTCGTCAAGGCCGACGACCGCGACGGCAGCCACGTCGGGCCCGTCTACTACGTCGAGACCGAGGACGGCAGCCCCTGGTACCTGCGGCCGGAGTTCCTGGTCTCCCTCGACCCCACCTCCGCCTCCGGGACGACAACCGGGTGAGACTGAGAGCGGAGCTCCACCGCGTCCACCTCGGCCGGGACGAGTACCGGGTGATCACCCCGGCGTGGCAGACCGACGGGACCTGCCTGTACGCGAGCCCGGACGGCTGGTTCATGGAGCTGCAGGTCGATCCCCAGGGGGCCGGGGACCTCGCCACCGTCTGTGCTCTGGCCGCCCGCTCCCGGCATTCCCTCGTCCACCTGCCACTGCGTGCCGGCACCGGCCCGTCCGACCCGCCCGAGGACCGCCTGGACCGCCTGGACCTCCTGCTCGTCCACCACAGCCTGGGCTTCCCGGCGTCCCGCTGGAAGGAGGTCCGCGCCCGGCTGGGGGCCGGGACGCCGCACACCGTCGACCTCCCCGGCACCGACCTCCCGGCTGTGGAGGCCGTCGACCACGAGCGCCGCCACTTCGCGGGGTGGCGCGACGAACTCCGCTTCGCCGGTGCCGCCCACACCCTCGTCGTCACCGGGAGCCCCACGGCCTTCCGCTGGGCGGGCTCCCAGCTCCACGAGCTCGCCCGGGAGGCATCCGGGGGCCGCCCCGACGCGCACCACTGCCTCACGCTCACCCACGGGGGCTGGGGCTCCGGCCGTCCCGCCAAGGGCGTCCCGGGCAGCCTGCACGTCACCTGTGCCCCCGGTCGGAGCGTCGGCTGACCGGCGCATCGCCTATGTGCCAACGGCGTTGGGGGACATGTCCTCACCCAGTTCACGGACGATGTCGAGATGACCCGCGTGGCGCGCGTACTCCTGCAGCACGTGGAAGAGGATCCACCCGAGCGACGGTGTCTGCTCCTGCTCGCCGCCCGCGCCGAACCGGCCTCCGGCGGCGCTGTCGGCGGCGAGGGACGTTCCGGTGACGATGGCCCGGGTCTGTTCGCCTCCGGCGTGCAGCGCCGCGATCAGCGTGCTCGCGGTCTCTTCCGGGCCCACGTGCCACCGGCCCGCCGCGTCCTTGTCGCCGTGCGGTTCCGGGACGGGCTCGCCCAGGAAGCCCCAGCGCAGCCACCGCCGTTCCATGTAGACCAGGTGCTTGAGCAGTTCCAGCGGGCTCCAGCCGGACGGCAGACGGCTGGTGCGCAGCTCGGCCTCGGGCATGTCCGCGATCTTGGCGGCGACCATCGCGCGGAGGTAGTCGAGGTAGCCGAGCAACAGGTCCTGGGGATCGGAGAGTTGCGGGCTCGGCTCGTGCGCGGCAGCTGGTGTCATGGGGGGAATTCTGTGGGACGAGGCCCGGAGTGGGAAGTCGGCCCATCCGACTTCCCACTCCACCGCCCACTACTCCTTGGCCTACTCCTTGGCGGCGAGGGTCGTCAGCGGCAGCGCGACCCGGCTCTCCCAGGCCTGCTCCAGCGCGCGGGTGAACGTTTCGGCGGGCTGGGCGCCCGAGACGCCCAGGCGGCGGTCCAGGACGAAGAAGGGCACGCCCGTCGCCCCCATCGCGCTCGCCGTCGTCTCGTCCTCGCGGACGGCGTCGGCGTAGGCCTCCGGGTCGGCGAGGACGGCGGCCGCGGCCTCGCCGTCCAGCCCGGCCTCGACGGCCAGCTCGACCAGCCGGCCGGCCTCGAACGCCGAGCGCTCCTCGGCGAAGTTGGCACGGTAGAGGGAGTCCAGCAGCTGCGCCTGCCGACCGTGCTCCTTGGCGAAGTGCAGCAGGCGGTGCATGTCGAAGGAGTTCGCCGCGTCCCGGCCCTCGCTCAGGTACGGCAGGCCCTCCCCGCGGGCGTTCTCGGCGATCCGGGCCTCCGCCGCCTCGGCCTCTCCCAGGCTCAGCCCGTACTTGGCGGCGATCAGCGGCACCACGGGGCGGGCGTCCTGCGGCGCGCGCGGGTCAAGCTCGAAGGAGCGGTGGACGACCTCGATCTCCTCGCGGTGCTCGAACCGCTCCAGCGCCCGCTCGAACCGCGCCTTGCCGATGTAGCACCACGGGCAGTTGATGTCGCTCCAGATCTCGACGCGCACGGGACCGCTCTCCTTCCATCGCGCAGGCCTCTCCCGCGCCGATCTCCTGTGCCAACGTGCTCGCGAACCTGAATATTTCAGGACAAGAAATATTCAGGTCCGGGAGCAGGGAGCAGGGAGCAGGGAGTCGCCGGCTACGGCGCGGCGACCCAGCCCGGGAGCGTGGGGAGGACCGTCTCGGCGAGGCGGTTGAGGGTCGCGTCGTCGAGGGCGCGGCCGTCCTCGCGGAAGACGGAGATCTCGAAGGCACGGCCTGCGGGGGCCTTGGGGTCCTGGGCGACGACGAGGTTCCGGGTGACGGGGCCGGTGTTCGCGCCGGGCGCGAGGACGAATGCGTTGGAGGAGTAGGTCACGGCGGGGTGGCCGAGGACGGTGGCGGGCACGGCACGGAACTGCGGCATGCCGATCATGTCCTCGACCGTGGTGGAGCTGTCCGTGAAGCCCACGACGGTGTGCATCAGGCGCACCTCCACCATGGGGTCCTTGCCGAGGGCGAGCGGTGCCGGGTGGGCGGTGGTGACGCGGTCCTCCGGCGTGCCCAGCAGGGTGGGGAGGTCGGGGCGGTTCACCGCGGCGCACAGCGCGGGGTACCCCGGCGGGTCCGTCGGCCTGGGGGCGGTGCACTCGGCCGGCTTCTCGGCGGGCTTCGTCGACGCTTCGAGGAGGCTCACTCCCCACAGGCCGGCGACGACGGCGCCGACCAGTCCGACGGCGGCCAGCAGCTGGAGCCCCGTCCGGGGGCCGCTCTTGCCGGTGTCCTCGGTGTCCTCGGTGTGCTCGGCGGCGTTGGTGCCGTCCGTCGTATCCGTCGTGTCCGCGTCCATCCCTGGATCCCCCCGTTCGAGGACATGGTCCTCGTCTTCCGCCGCAACCCACGGAGCATGCCAGGCGGTCACGCCCGCGGCTAGCCGTTATCGGCCGCCGTGCCGGGGGTTCGGGTGCGGAGTGCTGGGCTTGAGCTAGACCGCGCTCCAGCTCCTAGCGTCGTCGCCATGACCAGCACCCGCACCACCACCCACCAGCAGCAGCCGCTCGGTTCGCCCTTCTCCTTCGCCGCCACCGCCGAGGACGTCACGGCCGGCCTCGACCTCTCCGGCCGGACCGCCGTCGTGACCGGCGGCTACTCCGGTCTCGGCCTGGCGACCGTGCGGGCCCTGGCCTCCGTCGGCGCGCGCGTGATCGTCCCGGCCCGACGGCCGGAGGCGGCCCGCGCCGCGCTCCGGGGGACGGGGAGCCGGATCGTCCCCATGGACCTCGCCGACCCGGCCGGCGTCCGCGCCGCGGCCGCGCTGATCCGCGAGTCGACGGCCCGCGTGGACCTCCTGCTGGCCGTGGCCGGGGTGATGGCCACCCCGGAGCGGCGGGTCGGGCCGGGCTGGGAGGGGCAGTTCGCGGCGAACCACCTCGGGCACTTCCTCCTCGCCTGCGAGCTGTACCCGCTGCTGGCCGCGGCGCCCGACGGGGCGCGGGTCGTCGTGAACAGCTCCGCCGGGCACGTGCTGACCGACATCCGCTGGCACGACCCGCACTTCCGCACGGGCTACGACAGGTGGCTGGCGTACGGCCAGTCCAAGACCGCCAACGCGCTGTTCGCCGTGCACCTCGACGCGCTCGGCCGTGAGGACGGCGTGCGGGCGTTCGCGCTCCACCCGGGCAAGATCATTACTGGGCTGCAGCGGGAGATGACCCGCCAGGAGCAGATCGAGCGCGGTTGGGTGGACGAGCACGGCGCGGTGATCGGCGCCGACTTCAAGACGCCGTCGCAGGGTGCCGCTACCGGCCTCTGGGCCGCCACCTCGCCCCTCCTGGACGGCCGTGGCGGCCTCTATCTGGAGGACTGCGAGGTCGCCCGACTCTCCGGCGCGGACACCCCGATGGACGACGGGGGCGTCCGCCCGTACGCCGTCGACCCGGAGGCGGCCGCCCGGCTCTGGGAGCTGTCGCTCGCGGCCACCGGGGCCGCCCCGATCGGCAGTTGAGGCGCCGGCGCTACAGACAGATCCAGCAGTACAGCTGCTCGCCCGCCGCGCGTGCCCGGCGGGCGAGGTCTATGAGCTCCTCGGCCAGCGGCAGGAGGTCGGAGGCGTTGGCGCCGTCCCACTCCTCCGCCAGGGCCCACTGCGCGACGACCTCCGGCAGGCGCTCGTCGGGCACCCCGGCGAGGGTGTCCCGAGCGGTGGTGCCGAGCTCCGTCACCCACGGGCCGGTGGCCCACGGGTCGTCCTCGTCCTGCGGCCCGTCGGGGCCGGGTGGCGGCGTGGCGGGCCAGACCGGCTTCTCCGGCACCACGTCGGGAAGCCAGGCCTCCTCGCGGATCGCCGCGACGAGCCGCCCCAGCACGACGTAGGGATCGACCCGCTTCGCCTCGACCCCGTCGAACCCGGCACCGGACCCGCCGTCGAAGTCCGGGCGCCCGCCGCCCGTGAGCTCCAGCGCCCGCACGACCGCCGCCGCGTCGGGGGCCCGGAAGTAGTCGGTCAGCACACCCATCGCAGCCACCCCTCGTCTCCACGCCTGGCGTCAGTGAAGCAGACACCACTGACAATCCGGACACGACGGATGGACGCGGACCGGAGAAGCGGACCAGCCGGGGGCGGGAGTGGGAAGTCGGACCGGCCGACTTCTCACTCCCGAGCCCCAACAGGGCTGTCAGCAGGCGATGTTGCCGACGCCGAGGTCCGTGTACCGGATAGCCTTCTCCGGAGCTGGACGGCGACCGGGGGGCAGGGGCATGGGCATGGCGCGCGGCGACGAGGGCGACGAGCGGCTGGCGGCCGAGGGGGAGGTCGCGGTCGCCCGGCTGGCGATCGACTCCGGAGACCTCGGGCACGCCGCGGACCACCTCTCCGACGCCATCCTCGCCGACCCGCAGCTACCCGAACTGCACGAGGCGCTGGCCGAGTTGTGCGCGGCGGCCGGCGGACCGGCGGCCGCGCGCGAGCTGTTCCCGCTGGACGGCGAGGTGTACCTCGGCACGGTCGCCTGCCGTGCCCACGTGGAGGCCGCCGCCGGGGACTGGGACACCGCCGTCGGCCTGCTCGCCTCCGCCATCCAGTACGAACCGGCCCGCCCCTGGGCGCACGCCGCCTGGCTGTCCCGCGAGGACCTGCCCGCCCTGGTCGACCCGGACGCCGTCGCCCAGGCGGTGGCCCGCGCCGCTGGTGCGCTGCCCGACCCGCTGCCCGCCGAACTGGCCGAAGCCGTACGGCCCTTCGAGGCCTTCGTACGGTCGGTGCTGGCCCGCCACGACGACCACGCGCTGCTGCTGGCGATGGCCTCCGGTCTGACCCGCCGGCTCGGCGCCACCGCCCACGCCGTCGAGCTCGCCGAGCGGGCGCACCGCGCGGCCCCCGGCTACCTGCCCGCCGTGATGCTCGGCAACGCCCTGCGCGCCGACGGCCGCCCGGAGCGGGCGCTCGCCGTCTGGGAGGCCGAGCTGGCGCGGGTCGCGCCGGACCGGTCCGAGTCCAGCAGCTACCTCGCCGTGGACGTCGCCGAGCTGTACGGCGTCCTCGGCCGCCCCGAGGAGGGCCTGTCCTGGCTGGACCGGGTGCTCGCCACCGAGCCCGACCACCCCAAAGCCGCCCCGGCCCGGTACGGGCTGCGGCACGCGCTGGACGGCGACCCGGCGCACCTGCTCGGCCTGGCCGACCACCACCGCGCATACCCCGACCACGAGTACGCCCAGGACCTGCTGGCGCGGCTGAGCCACCGCGAGCCCTGGCTCGGCATGGTCCCCGGCACGCCCGAGGCCACCGTCAACCTGCTGCACCAGGTCCTCGCGGCGCCCGACACCGACCGGGACACCGCGATCGACTGCGGCGTCTCCACCCTGGAACCGCCCAGCTCGCAGCTGGCCCTGCACCTCGCGCTGCCGCTCTGCACCGTCGTCTACCAGTCCGTCGACGAACCCGACCTCCGGCGGCCGCTGACCGTGGCCGCCACCCGGGTCTGGGCCTGGGAGGGCACCGACCCGAGACCGGCCGTCGCCCCGCCCGCGCCGGAGAGCGCCGAACTCGTCCGCGCCGTCGTCGGGATCGTCTGGCCGACCGTCCCGGCCGCCTACGACGAGGCCGTCCGGCTCGCCGGGCTGTCGCTCGACGACCTGCTCGGCGTCCTGGTCCACCCGCCGGTGCCGCGCGAGGACGAACTCGGCCGGGCCCTGCTCGCCCACCAGCCCGAGCTGTGGGTGCGCGCCGTCCAGGCCTTCGCCTGCCTCGGCATCGCGCACCACCGCACCGACCAGCCGTGGGCGGAGTCGGACCGCCGCCGGGTGCTGCTGGACCTGCTGCTCGGACCGGAGGACTGGGTCGCCGAGGCGGCCGGCTTCGCGCTGGTCGCGATCGGCTGGACGCACCCCGAGCTCCGCGCCGACATCGCCGCGCAGTTGCGGCGGCGCCTGCACCACTGCGTCGACGCCCGGCGCGTGCGCGTGGTGACGATCCTGCGCTCGGTCTGCCGACTGGTGCTCGCCGCGCCCTGGATGCCGCCCGCCGACCGCGACCTGGCCCGGGCGGCCATCCGCGCCGAGGACGCCGAGGACGCCGCCGACGCGGCCGATGCCGCTGACGCCCAGCCGGCCGCGGACCCCGAGCCGGAACCCGAGTCCGAGCGGGCACCCGAACCCGCACCCGAGCCCGAACCGGCCCCCCGGCCGCAGCGCCCGGGCTTCCTCGGACGGATCCTCGGCCGGGGCTGATCCCTCCCGGCCCCGGGCCGTCGCCCGCACACCCCGGCGGGCCGCTACCCGACGCCCGGCAGCGGATCCTGGTCGACGTCGAACCGCGCGACCCGCTCCGCCGGGTCCCGGCACTCCGGCCCCAGCCGCAGCATCCGCGACTCCGGGTCGTGCAGCGGCCGGTGGCAGCGGCGGCAGGTCACCCGGGAGCGGAGGGTCTGCGCGGTGTCCGTACCGGGGAGCGGCTCAGGGCTGGTCATGGGGAGACGGTAACGGGCCGGGCCGGGGAAGCCCCGCCGATGCGTGAAACGATGGCGCCCATGGCCACCGACCGCAGCAGCGCAGGAGACCCGGCGCGCACCCTCGCCCTGCTCTGGGGGCTCACCGCCGAGGAGAAGCCCGGCCGGCGCGGGCCGCGGCAGGCGCGCTCGACCGGTGAGATCGCCGCCGTCGCCGTCACCCTGGCCGACGCCGAGGGCGTGGACGCCGTCACCATGCGCCGGGTCGCCCAGGAGCTCGGGGTCTCCCCGATGGCGCTCTACACCTACGTGCCGGGCAAGGCCGAGCTGCTCGACCTGATGCTGGACACCGTCTACGCGACGATGCCGCGCTCGACCCCCGCCGACGACGGCTGGCGCGCCCGGGTCACCGCCGTCGCCGACGACAACCGCGCGCTGCACCGCGCCCACCCCTGGGTCGCCGCCGTCTCGACCAGCCGCCCGCCGCTGGGGCCCGGTCTGATGGCCAAGTACGAGTACGAGCTGCGCGCCTTCGAGGGCACCGGCCTGCCCGACGTCGAGCTGGACGCCGCGCTGACCCACCTGCTGGGCTTCGTCCAGACCTGCGCCCGGATGACCGCCGACGAGCGTGCCGCCCGGCAGGACAGCGCGATGACCGACGAGCAGTGGTGGTCCGCCAACGCCGAGCTGCTGGCGCGGGTCTTCGACGCCGAGCGCTACCCGGTGGCGGCCCGGGTCGGCGCCGCCGCCGGTGCGGCGCACGGCGGCGCGTACAGCCCGGACCACGCCTACGACTTCGGCCTGGCCCGCGTCCTGGACGGCCTGGCCGCCCTCATCGCGCAGCGGTAGCGTTCGTCACCCGACGGTAGCGCCCGTCACCCGGCGGTGGCCCGGGCGTCGTACTCCTCGCGGGCGGTGACCACGGCCGGCACCCGCCGCTCCGACCAGCGCGCCAGCGCCGCGACCAGCTCCGCCGCCTCCCGCCCGAGCGGGGTGAGGCTGTAGTCGACCCGCGGCGGGATCACCGGGTGCGCCTCGCGCAGGACGAAGCCGTCCCGCTCCAGCGTCTGCAGGGTCTGGGCGAGCATCTTCTCGCTGACCCCCGAGACCTGCCGCCGCAGCTCGCTGAACCGGTAGCCGCGCTCGTGCAGCGCGCCGAGGACGAGGACGCCCCAGCGGCTGGTGACGTGCTCCAGCACGCCCCGCGACGGGCACATCCGGTCGAAGACGTTGGGCGGGGGGAACTCCCTCAGCTGCTCGCTTACCTTCATGTCAGTACCCTACTTTGAAGTGCGTACTTTCGAAAGGTTAGTGCCACCCCTAGGGTGAGTTTCGAGGTCGGAACCCCATTCCAAGGAGCATCCCCATGTACGTCGTCACCGGTGCCACCGGCCAGCTCGGCCGTCTCGTCGTCGAGGGCCTGCTGGCCGCCGTCCCCGCGAGCGAGGTGGCGGTCGCCGTCCGCTCCGCCGAGAAGGCCGCCGACCTGGCCGCGCGCGGCGTGACCGTCCGGGTCGTCGACTACGACCGGCCGGAGACTCTGGCCGACGCCTTCGCCGCCGGCGACCGGGTGCTGCTGATCTCGGGCAGCGAGGTCGGCCGCCGCATCCCGCAGCACCGGGCCGTGGTGGACGCCGCCGCGGCCGCCGGGGTGGCGCTGCTCGCCTACACCAGCGCGCCGGGCGCGGCCACCTTCCGGCTGGCCGACGAGCACAAGGCGACCGAGGAGCTGATCCTCGCCTCCGGCCTGCCGTACGCGCTCCTGCGCAACGGCTGGTACACCGAGAACTACCTGGGCGACGCGGCCGGCACGGTGGCCCGCGGCGTGGTCCTCGGCAGCGCCGGGGAGGGCCGGATCGCCACCGCCCCGCGCCGCGACTACGCCGACGCGGCGGTCGCGGTCCTGCGCGGCGAGGACGCGAACGCGGTGTACGAGCTGAGCGGCGACGCCGCCTGGAGCCTGCCCGAGCTGGCCGCCGAGCTGGCGAAGGCCTCCGGCAAGCCGGTCGAGCACCGGGACGTCGCCCCGGCCGAGCACCTGGCCGTGCTGGTCGGCGCGGGCCTGCCGGAGGGCTTCGCCGAGGTCCTGGTCGACGTGGACGCCGGCATCGCCCGCGGCGAGCTGGCCGGCACCCCGGGCGACCTGGCCCGGCTGATCGGCCGCCCGACCGTCCCGCTCGCCGACTCCGTCCGGGCGGCGCTGACCGCCTGATCGCCCTCACTGCCCTGACCGCCTGAGCTCCTGAAACGGCCCCGGCTGTCCGGCATGCAAGCACTGTCATGACCAAAATACGGAAACGGAGATGACAGTCCGCCCTTCCGCCCGCTACGGTCACCTCGACCACACGCGCGCGGAAGGGCACTCGGCCATGCCAGAGACAGACCAGCGGGACAACGGCCGGGGCCTCTGGTACGGCTTCGCGGCCTACGGCATCTGGGGGCTCTTCCCCCTGTTCTGGCCGCTGCTGGAGCCCGGCGCCGCCGACGACATCCTGGCCAACCGGATGGTCTGGTCCCTGGTCGCGGTCGTCCTGCTGCTGGTCGTCCAGCGGCACTGGAGCTGGATACGCCCGCTGCTGCGCCAGCCCCGCCGGGTGGCCATGCTGGCCGGCGCGGCCGCCGTGATCTCGGTCAACTGGGGCGTCTACATCTGGGGCGTCAACGCCGGGCACGTCGTCGAGACCAGCCTCGGCTACTTCATCAACCCCCTGGTCACCATCGCCTTCGGTGTCCTGGTGCTCAAGGAGCGGCTGCGCGTCGCGCAGTGGACGGCGGTCGGCGTCGGTGCGCTCGCCGTCGCCGTGCTGACCGCCGCGTACGGGCGGCTGCCGTGGATCGCGCTGACCCTGGCGCTCTCCTTCGCCACCTACGGCCTGCTGAAGAAGAAGGTCGGGCTGAGCGGCCTGGAGAGCCTGGCCGCCGAGAGCGCCTTCATGTTCCCGTTCGCCCTCGGCTACCTGGTCTACCTGGAGGTCAGCGGGCGCGGCACCTTCGGGCACACGGTGGCCGGCTCGTACGGCCTGGGCCACTCCGGGCTGCTGATGCTCAGCGGGGTGATCACCGCGATCCCGCTGCTGTTCTTCGGCGCGGCCGCCGTCCGGGTGCCGCTGACCGTGCTCGGCCTGCTGCAGTACCTGGCGCCGGTCTTCCAGTTCCTGATCGGCGTCGCCGTCTTCCACGAGTCGATGCCGCCCGCCCGCTGGGCCGGCTTCGGCCTGGTCTGGGCCGCGCTCGCGCTGCTCACCTGGGACGCGCTGCGCCAGGTGCGCGCCGA
This sequence comes from Kitasatospora xanthocidica, assembly GCF_014656195.1. Lineage (GTDB taxonomy): Bacteria > Actinomycetota > Actinomycetes > Streptomycetales > Streptomycetaceae > Kitasatospora > Kitasatospora xanthocidica. The sequence continues at coordinate 15,243 of NZ_BNBY01000038.1, forward strand.
CCGCGCGCTGCGGGCCGCGGCCGTGCCACGGCCCGCACCGGCGGATCAGTCGGCCGAGGCCGCGGCAGCCGTCACGCGCTGATGTCCCGGCTGGTGAAGCGGGACCAGGCGGCCGAGCCGAACACGGCGACGTAGGCGGCCTGCAGCCCGAGGTCCTTCAGCACGCCGTCCCAGTACATCGGCTCGCGCAGCAGGTCCGAGAAGCTGAGCCAGTAGTGGGTGAACAGGAACGGCCTGATCGCGTCCAGCTGCGGGAAGGCGTCCAGGATCTGGACGGTGATCACCAGCCCGACGGTGGCGGCCATCGCCGCGATGCCGCTGCCGGTGAGCGTGGAGACGAACAGCCCGATCGCCACCAGCCCGGCCAGCGAGGCGGCCACCACCCCGGCCACCAGCACCGCGCGCAGCAGCGCGTCGGCCAGGCCGATGGTGTCCCCGGAGATCAGCGTGACCTCGCCGAGCGGGAAGAGCGCGGCCCCGGTGGCCAGGGCCGCCACCGCGACCGCCGCCGTCGCGGCCAGGCAGAACACCAGACCGGCGGTGAACTTGGCGGCCAGCAGCCTGGTCCGCCCGGCCGGGGCGACCAGCAGGTAGCGCAGCGTCCCGGTGGCCGCCTCGCCCGCGACCGCGTCCCCGGCGACCACGCCGACCGTCATCGGCAGGAACACCGGCAGGGCGACCGCCAGCGCGGTGAAGACCAGGAACAGCCCGTTCTGGGTGGTCTGCGCGATGAAGCTCGGACCGCCGCCGCCCTCGTGCGGGCCGTCCGTGTTGAGCTTGACGACCACCCCGATCAGGACCGGCAGCACCGCCAGGATCCCCAGCAGCACCTTGGTGCGCATCCGGCGGAAGGTCAGGTGCAGCTCGTTGCCGAACAGGGCCAGGAACCCGGCCGTCGTCCGCGGCCGCCGGCCCACCGCCGGTACCGCCTCGGTCCGCCCGGCCGTCCCGGTCCCTCCGGCCGCCTCAGCCCGCGACATCGAAGCCCTCCCCGGTCAGCGCCACGAAGGCGTCCTCCAACGTGCCCCGCTCCAGCCCGAAGCCGTGCACCCGCACCCCGGCCGCGACCAGCGCCGCGCACAGCTCGGGCAGCGCCTCGTCGTCCCGCTCGCCGAACTCGCCGTCCACCCGGTCCTCGCCGGGCACCAGGGCGGTGACCCGGTGGGCCGCCAGCACCTCGACGGCCCGCGCCACGTCCGGGGTGCGGACCACCAGCCGGCCCTGCGCCCGGGCGGCCAGCTCGGCGACGGTGCCCTGCACCACCAGTCGGCCGCGGGACATCACCGCCGCGTGGGTGCAGACCTGCTCGATCTCGTCCAGCAGGTGGGAGGAGAGGAACACCGTGGTGCCCTCCGCCGCGACCTCCCGGATCAGCGCCCGGATCTCCCGCATGCCCTGCGGGTCCAGGCCGTTGGTCGGTTCGTCCAGCACCAGCAGCTCGCGCGGCTGCAGCAGCGCGGAGGCCAGCCCCAGGCGCTGCTTCATGCCGAGCGAGTACGCACGGGCCTTCTTGCGCGCCGCGGCGCTCAGGCCGACCCGTTCCAGCGCCGTGTCGACCCGCTGCGGGCGGGTGCGCGGGTCGGCGGTCGGGTCGGCGGCGTCGAACCGGATCAGGTTGTCCCGACCGGAGAGGAAGCCGTACAGCGCCGGGCCCTCGATCAGCGCGCCCACCCGGGGCAGCACGGTGGCGACGGACTGCGGCATCGGTTCGCCGAGGACGGTGGCCACGCCCGAGGTGGGGGCGATCAGGCCCATCAGCATCCGGATGGTGGTGGTCTTGCCGGAGCCGTTGGGGCCCAGGAAGCCGAAGACGGAGCCGCGCGGCACGGCCAGGTCCAGGCCGTCCACGGCGAGCTGGCCGCCCCGGAAGCGCTTGGTCAGGCCGCGGGTCCTGATCACGTCGTCGGAACCGAGGAAAGCTGTGGCGGTGGGGGAAGCGGGCGGAAGAGGAGCGGGGGCCGGGCGCGGTTCCGCGCCCGGGCCCCCGGCCGACTCCGTAACGTCCCCCGTTACGGGAGCCTTGGTCATCCGTCAGTTCACCCCGGCGGCGTGCTGCAGGACCGGCAGGGTCACCGCGCCGGCGAAGACCCGGCCGTCGTCGGTGAGCAGGACGTTGACGACCTTGGTGCTGATCAGGGTGCCGCCGGCGACCTGCTTGCCGAGCGACTTGATCAGCCCCTGCGGGTTCACCGAGCCGCGGCCGGCGTGCTTGCCGTCCTTCGGCACCTCGACCGGACCGCCGGGCAGCTGGGTGGCGACCACGGCCGTCCAGCCCTCGCCGATCACGTTCAGGTGCTCGTGGTCCCCGCCGTTGGCGCCCGCCGCGGCCTTGCCCTCGGCAGCCGCCTCGGCCGCCGCCTGGTCCGCCTTCTTCTCCGTCACCTTGGCGCCCTTGGGCGCGGTGAAGTCGAAGGTCTTGGCGGCCGGCTTGGCGAAGGAGACGTCGGTGAAGCGCAGGTCCAGCACGGTGGTGCCGTCGGTGGACTTCACCGCCACCGCGAGCGGCACGCCGTTGTCGGCGGCCACCGCGATCCGGACCTCGGCGACGGTGGAGCCGCTCTGGGTCGGCTTCACGCTCAGCTGGTAGGCCTTCTGCCCGGCCACGTTGGCCGTCCCGGCCACGGTGACCGAGGTGGTGCCGGCGCTCGCGGTCAGGACCTGCCGGGCGGCCTCCTGCGGGGTGGTCGGCAGCTCGGACAGCGGTGCGCCGGGGTGCTGATCGGCCTGCTTGCGGGGAAGCTGGGCCGCCGCTCCGATCAGGTGCAGCGCGCTGTTGGTCGAGCTGTCCCAGGCCCAGGCCTGGTCGCCGTTGCGGACCATGGTGTAGCCGGCCATGTTCTCCATCATGTCGACCCGCTGGTGCTCGGGGCCGTCCACGGCGACCCGCAGCGTGCGGTCGCCGCCGAGCAGGCCGAGCAGCTTGCCCTGCGGGTCGGCGGGCGAGGACTGGCCGCTCGCGCCGGTGCCGCCGGAGCCGACGCCGCCGCCCGCGCCGCCGAGCCCGCCGGCCATGCCCAGGAGCTGGCTGGGCAGGCCGAGGTCGGTGCTGACGGTGACCGTCCCGGAGAGGGCCTGGGTCTGCGAGCCGAGGGCCTTGGCCACGATCTGCTCCGCCGTCAGCGTCGGCAGGTCGGGCGGGGAGTCGGCGGCCAGCGCGGGCACCAGCCCGATGCCCGCGGCGATCACCGCGGCCACCGCCACCGGCACCCCGGCGCGCACCAGCACGCGCCGCCGCGAGCGGTACGGCACACCGCCGTCCAGCTCGTCCCCGGTCGCCTTGTCATTGGTCATGGCGTACTCAACTCCTCTGCGGACACGTCCGTTTGCCCTTGCCCCTCCATTAGAGGCCGCCGCGCCGCCGCCGGCATCGCCCTGCAGGGCCAGATCGGGTTGGCCTTCGTGGGTACGCCGACCCTGAGACGGCCTCAGGGTTGCTCATCCCGGGGTCGCACCCCTGGCGTAGGGTCGCGCCATGGACGGAACCGCCATGGACGCAAGCACCCCGCCGACCGCGAACGCGATGCGCCGCGCCCTGCGCCGCGCCCGGGACGGCGTCGCCCTCGACGTGACCGAGGCCGCCGTGCTGCTCCAGGCCAGAGGCGAGGACCTGGACGACCTCTGCGCGAGCGCCGCCCGGGTGCGCGACGCGGGCCTCGAAGCGGCCGGCCGGCCCGGGATCATCACCTACTCCAAGAGCGTCTTCATCCCGCTCACCCGGCTCTGCCGCGACAAGTGCCACTACTGCACCTTCGTCACCGTCCCCGGCAAGCTGCGCCGGGCCGGCCACGGGATGTTCATGTCCCCCGACGAGGTGCTGGAGGTGGCCCGGCGCGGCGCCGAACTCGGCTGCAAGGAAGCCCTGATCACGCTCGGGGACAAGCCCGAGGACCGCTGGCCCGAGGCCCGCGAGTGGCTGGACGCGCACGGCTACGACGACACCATCGCCTACGTGCGGGCGATGTCGATCCGCATCCTGGAGGAGACCGGCCTGCTGCCGCACCTCAACCCCGGGGTGCTGAGCTGGACGGACTTCCAGCGGCTCAAGCCGGTCTCCGCCTCGATGGGCATGATGCTGGAGACCACCGCCACCCGGCTGTGGAGCGAGCCCGGCGGCCCGCACTTCGGCTCCCCGGACAAGGAGCCGGCCGTCCGCCTCCGGGTGCTGGAGGACGCCGGCCGCAGCTCCGTCCCGTTCACCAGCGGCCTGCTGATCGGCATCGGCGAGACGTACCGGGAGCGCGCCGAGTCGCTGTTCGCGCTGCGCAAGGTCTCCCGCGCGTACCACGGCATCCAGGAGCTGATCCTGCAGAACTTCCGCGCCAAGCCGGACACGGCGATGCGCGGCATGCCGGACGCCGAACTGGACGAGCTGGTCGCCACCGTGGCGGTCGCCCGCCACCTGCTGGGCCCGACGGCCTGCCTGCAGGCCCCGCCGAACCTGGTGGACGGCGAGTACGAGCGGCTGATCGGCGCCGGCATCGACGACTGGGGCGGCGTCTCCCCGCTCACCCCGGACCACGTCAACCCCGAGCGGCCCTGGCCGCAGATCGACCGCCTGGCCGAGCGCTCGGCGGCGGCCGGCTTCGAACTGCGCGAACGCCTCGCCGTCTACCCCGAGTACGTGCGCCACGGCGAGCCCTGGCTGGACCCGCGGGTGCTGCCGCACGTCCGCGCGCTGTCCGACCCGGAGACCGGCCTGGCCGACCCGGACGCGGTGGTCCGCGGCCTGCCCTGGCAGGAGCCCGAGGACCTGCCGCAGGCGTACGGGCGGACCGACCTGCACACCGCCGTCGACACCGAGGGCCGCACCGGCGACCGCCGGGCCGACTTCGAGGACGTGTACGGCGACTGGGAGGTGCTGCGCGAGCAGGTGCTCGCCGAGGGCGCGCCCGAGCGCCTCATCGGGGACCTCCGCGAGGCCCTCGCGGTGGCCGCCGACGACCCGGAGAAGCTGACCGACGACCAGGCGCTGGCCCTGTTCCACGCCGACGGCCCGGCCCTGGACGCGCTCTGCCGGATCGCCGACGACGTGCGCCGGGACGCGGTCGGGGACGACGTCACCTACTGCGTCACCCGGAACATCAACTTCACCAACGTCTGCTACACCGGCTGCCGCTTCTGCGCCTTCGCGCAGCGCCGCACCGACGCGGACGCGTACACCCTCTCCCTGGAGCAGGTCGCCGACCGGGCCGCCCAGGCCTGGGAGGTGGGCGCCACCGAGGTCTGCATGCAGGGCGGCATCCACCCGGACCTGCCCGGCACCGCCTACTTCGACATCGCCCGCGCGGTGAAGGAGCGGGTGCCCGGCATCCACGTGCACGCCTTCTCGCCGATGGAGGTGGTCAACGGCGCGACCCGCACCGGACTGTCGATCCGTGACTGGCTGCAGCGGGCCAAGGAGTCGGGCCTGGACACCATCCCGGGCACGGCCGCCGAGATCCTGGACGACGAGGTCCGCTGGGTGCTCACCAAGGGCAAGCTGCCGGCCGCCACCTGGGTCGAGGTGGTCACCACCGCGCACGAGCTGGGCATCCGCTCCTCGTCCACGATGATGTACGGGCACGTGGACACCCCGAAGCACTGGCTCGGCCACCTGCGGCTGCTCGCCGGGATCCAGCAACGCACGGGCGGCTTCACCGAGTTCGTCACCCTGCCGTTCATCCACACCAACGCCCCGGTCTACCTGGCCGGCATCGCCCGGCCCGGCCCCACCGCGCGGGACAACCGCGCGGTGGTCGCGATGGCCCGGCTGCTGCTGCACCCGCACATCCCCAACATCCAGACCAGCTGGGTCAAGCTGGGCGCCGAGGGCGCGGCCGAGATGCTCCGCTCCGGCGCCAACGACCTGGGCGGCACGCTGATGGAGGAGACCATCTCGCGGATGGCCGGCTCGGCGTACGGCAGCTACAAGTCGGTGCGCGACCTGCAGGCGATCGCCGAGGCGGCGGGCCGCCCGCACCGCCAGCGCACCACCACCTACGGCGAGGTGCCGGCCGAGCGGCAGGCCGCGGCCAAGGCCTCGGACGGGCACCTGCCGGCGCTGCTGCCTCTGCTGGACTGAGCGGACCGGGTCCGGCCGCCGGGCGGGCGGCGGCGGGACCCGGGGAGGAGACGGGCGACGGGCCGGAGCGGGGCACTCCAGTTCGAGGGATGCCGTCGATCCGCACGGGGCGTCGAAGTACAGTGCGAGGGCGCGCGACCGGCCGAGCGTCGTGCGGCCCCCGTCCCGAGGAAAGGCGCCCCGTCGTGATGCCACTGTGGTCACGCGCCCAGCAGCAGGACTACCGCAGCAGGGTGCGGGGCTGCCTGCTCGGCGGGGCCGTCGGCGACGCGCTCGGCGCCGGCGTCGAGTTCGAGGCGCTGGAGAAGATCCGGGCCCAGCACGGCCCGCAGGGCGTCACCGGCTACGTCCCCGCGTACGGGCGCACCGGCGCCGTCACCGACGACACCCAGCTCAGCCTGTTCACCGTCGACGGACTCGTCCGCGCCCACATCCGGCGCGACACCGGCAGCTGGCACCCGCCGACCGACCTGCACCTGGCCTACCTGCGCTGGGCCGCCACCCAGCGCGACTGGGGCCCGGACGAGCGCCGCCCCGACCTCGGCTGGCTCGGCCGCGAGGAGTGGCTGTACGCCCAGCGGGCCCCCGGCCAGGGCTGCCTGTCCGGCCTCACCGGGCCCGACGCCGAGCGGCTCGGCACCCTGGAGCGGCCCAAGAACCCGCACTCCAAGGCCAGCGGCACGGTCGTCCGGGCGGCGCCGTTCGGCCTGCTCACCACCTGGGAGCCGGGCCTGGTCTTCCAGCTGGCGGTGGAGTGCTCGGTGCTCACCCACGGCCACCCCACCGGCTACCTGGCGGCGGGCGCGTTCGCGGTGATCGTCCAGTCGGTGGCCCGCGGCGGCACCCTGGAGGAGGGGGTCCACCTCGCGCTGGCCCTGCTCTCCGAGCGGCAGGGGCACGAGGAGACCACCACCGCGCTGCGGGGCGCGCTGGACGCCGTCCGGGCCGGCGAGCCCTCGGCCGACCGGGTCGAGGCGCTGGGGGAGGGCTGGGTCGCCGAGGAGGCGCTGGCGATCGGGGTCTACTGCGCGCTGGTCGCCCACGACGTCCGCTCGGGCCTGCTGCTCGCCGTCAACCACTCCGGCGACAGCGACGCCACCGGCTCGATCTGCGGCAACCTGCTCGGGGTGCTGCACGGGGACACCGCGCTGCCGCCGGGCCTGGTCGCCGGGGTCGAGGGACGCCAGGCGATCCTCGAACTCGCCGACGACTTCGTGCTGGAGCTGATGCACGGCACCGAACTGCACGACCCGCGGACGCCGGAGGGCGCCAACTGGTCCGCCCGCTACCCGGTGGGCGGCTGAGGCGGGACCCTGGCGCGGCAGCCCGCGCGGCAGCCCGCGCGGCGGCCCGGTGCGGAAGGCCGGGTACGTCAGCCCTGCACGTCGGCCCGAAACGGCAGTTGCCCGTAGCGCCGACCGCCGCGGGGCGACGGACAGCGCTACGGGCAACTGGTCCGGGTACGGGAACCGCCCGACGGGATCAGCCCGGCAGCTCGCCGAAGGCGCCGGTCGCCGCCGCCGAGGCGAAGGCGTTCCAGGCCTGGGTGGAGAACCGCAGTTGGGGGCCCCTGGGATCCTTCGAGTCCCGGACCGCCACCTCCCCCGCGCCGGGGAGGGCGATCTCCACGCAGGCGCCTTGGCCGCCGCTGTGACTGCTCTTGCGCCATCGGGTTCCGTACTCGGACGGGGTGATCATTCGTGGAAGTCCTTTTCGATGTCGGCTATCAGCGACCGGCTCTCCGCGACACCGAGTGCGGCCGCTCTCAGGTAGTCGTACAGACCGGTATAGCGCCGCACATCAGCCTCCTTCTCCAGGTAGAGATCGCTCGTCACACCTTCGAAGTAGACAACCGTGGAATCGGCTGACTCCGGGAACTCCAGCAGGGAGAATGTCCCGGTCATGCCGGGGTGCGCGCCGTGCGAGAACGGGATCACCTGGATGGTGATGTTCGAACGCAGGCTGAGCTCCAGCATCTGCTGCAGCTGCCGGGCCATCACCTCCTTGCTGCCGACCTCGCGACGCAGCGCCGCCTCGTCTATGACGGTCCACAGGCTGCCCAGCTGGTTCTCGCCGTGGACGCGCTCCTGGCGCTTCATCCGGACCTGGACCCGTCGTTGCACGGCGACCGCGTCGGTGTCCGGCTGGGTGCCCTCGACCACGGCCTGGGCGTACTGCTCGGTCTGCAGCAGGCCCGGGACGAAGGAGGACTCGTACGCGCGGATCGAGGAGGCCTCGGCCTCCAGTCCGATGTAGACGCTGTACGGGGTCGGCATGTCGTTGAAGTCGTGCCACCAGCCGCGCTGGCGCGACTCCTTGGCCATCTCCATGAGGCTGGCGCGCATCTGCTCGTCGGCCACCTTGTACACGTCGCAGAGGTCGCGCACGTCCCGCTGGCTGATGCTGCGGCGGCCGTTCTCCAGTCGGCTGATCTTCGACTGGGAGACCATCAGCCGGCCGGCGACCTCCTCGGCCGTCATGCCGAGGCCCTCGCGGAGCTTGCGCAGCTCGGAACCGAGACGTCGGCGTCGGACGGTGGGATTGACGTTGGCGGACACTTCGACCTCCGGCCGAACCTCTGGTGATCGTTGGAACGGCAGTCCTCGGAACACTTCGGACATTGGGACCAACCCCCCTGACTTGGAGCAGCATGACACCTTGGGCCAGGTCGGCGCCGGGGAATCACAGCAGCGCGGTAGAACGGATCATCGGAAAAGCGCTTCTGTGAGACGGCGAAAGCCCCCAGGTGGTAATGCGACTCGGCGACTCGGACAGATAGTGCGACGGGTACCCCCGGGCGGTCCCGCACATGCCACCGGCACGTGCGGGGGCAGGCCGCCGGGGCCCCGGGGACGGCAAGAGGGGCGGTCGCCGGGCGACTTGCGTCGCGGGGCGACCGCCCCTCGGTGCTGCTGGTGGTGCTCGTCGTAGCGGTGGTGCCGGTCGTTCCGGTGGCGCTGGTCGTACGGGTGGTGCCGGTCACGCGCCGGGGCGCTCAGCGCCTCAGGGGGCGTGGGCGAGGCGGCGCGCGCCGTCGGGCGACCGAGGTCGTTCAGTCGCCGGTCAACGGACGCCCACCCGGGAGGCGGGGACCCGCCCGCCCGTGCCCCGGCCCGCCGCCGTACGGGCGCCGGAGCGGGCAGCGGCGGCCGGGGCGGCCCCGGCGCCTTGGGATGAACGGTTCTGCTGCGTCGGCAGGCCGTTCTGCACGTCCATCACGGCGTGCGCGACCATCCCGCCGAGCGGGTCGTACCGGATCAGGTCGCGCAGCCGTGACCGCGAGGACCGGCCCTCGTTGCCCGGGTACAGGTGCTTGCCCAGGCCCACCGAGTGGGCGAGCGCGGCCAGTGCGGCGGTCCGCGGGTCCGGCGGCACACCGGTGCGGATCGCGGTGTCCAGCCGCTGCTTGATCGCGGCGTTGGTGCAGTCGTCGGACGCCTGGTACCGGGTCGTCGGCAGCACCCCGCACACCTGGCCCGGCACGGCCGTCACCATGCCGCAGCGCTCCAGGTGCGCCAGATAGGTCTGTCGCAGCCCCAGCCGTGGCCCTCCGATCCAGTGCGCCGCGCGGACCGGACTGCCGCGTCGGCGCAGCAGTTCCAGTGCGTGGTCAAGGGTCGGGTCGCCGGTCGGCCGTGCGAGCACGACTGCGATCCGGTCTCCCTCCGGTACGATCCGTCCGGCCAGGGACAGCTCGACGAGCTGGGCCCCGGCGAGTCCGAGGTCGAGGGTCTGCGGCTGCGCCGTGGTACCCGTGGTCGGGTCCAAAGCGAGCAGCAAGAGTTCCTCGGGAACAGTTCTGCGGCTCTTGCCCATCCAAGCCTCCCCGCGTGGATGAGAGACAGGGTGACGCCTCTCACACGGGCTTGTCGAGTACGCCTCCGAATCGTGACCTTGCGGTGAAGGCGCGGAACCGGCGGCCGCGGGCCCGGCGTCTGACCGGTGAACAGGCCGCGGTCCGGCCGTGCGGCGGCAATAAGCGCCGGTCGGGCGGGGTGTGCGCGGTGGGAACGGCCGCCGGTGGCGGAGACTGTACAGGTACACGGGGCGGGGCGTCGGCTTCCCGAAATCGGGTTCGCCGGTGCCCCGCCGGGCGTTGAGGAGGCTGGGATACGTGGGCGAGTCCCCCGACAGGGTGCTGAGGGACGGCGAGCGGGAGCGGGACCGCGAGCGCGAACGGACCGGTGCGACGGCGGCCGGTGCCGCCGGGGCCGCCGGGCCGGTCGAGTCCGCGGAGCCGGTCGGGAGCGCGGCTTCCGCGGAAGCCGCGGACTCCTCGGCGGGTGGGTCCGGCCCGGACGCTGCCGGGGCGACCGCCGAAGCCGCCTCGGACGGCACCCCGGACAGCTCTGCGAAGACCTCCGGCGAGGCGCGCCCGAAGACGTCGGGGGAGGCGTCGGCGAAGGGGGCCGACGGCGCTCCGGCGGCGGGGGCCAAGGCCGGCTCGACCGTGCAGCTCCGCGTCCGGGATGTGGACAGCAAGACGACGATGCTGCGGCTTCCGGTGGACAACAGGACCACCGCGCTGCGGCTGCCCGACGAGCTGGTGAAGGCCGCCGGCAAGGGGAGTTCGGGTGGTGAGGGGGAGAAGAAGGAGTCGCCGTCGGCGGCCGCCGGCGTGAAGGAGCCCGCCGAGCGTCCGTCCACGACCGACCCCCGTCTCGCCATGCGGACGGCAGCGGCGGCCGCCGCTGCCGCGGGGAAGGCGGCGGAGAAGGGGGACGCGAAGGGGGAGGAGAAGGCGGCCGAACCCGCCGACGCCGACACCGGATCGGACACCGGAACGGACGCCGGATCAGGGGCCGTCGAGAGCGCTGACGCGTCGGCCACGACGGCTGAGAAGACCGAGAAGACCGAGAAGGCCGAGAAGGCTGAGAAGACCGGGCAGCCGGAGAAGGCCGCGAGCGCCGCGGCCGCCGCGGCCGCCGAGGGTGCCGAGGGTGCCGAATCCGACGAGCCCACCGAGTCCGGCGAGCCCATTCCCGCCGACGCCGCCCCCGTCACGCTGACCACGACCGGGCAGCCGGGTCAGAAGCCGGGCCAGGCCGAGAAGCTGGAGAAGCCCAAGCCGCTGCGCGCCCCCGCCGCCCCGGCGGCCGGGACGGTGCCCGAGCCCCCCGAGCCGGCCCCCCTCCCCGAGCCCGAGCCCGCGCCGGAGCCGGCCCCCAGGCCCAAGCCCGCGCCCGTGCCGGCGCCGGTCCCCCCGCCGAAGCCGCTGCCCGAGCCCGACCCGCGGCCGGTGCCCCCGGTCCCGCCGCTGCCCGCGCCCGAGCCGCTGCCCGCCCCGGAACCGCTGCCCTCGCCGGAGAACACGGCGGAGGCGATGGAGGTGCTGGCCACCCTCAACGCCCGGCCGGTCTCGCCGCTGCGCCGCGCCCTCAAGCGGGTCACCATCTGGACCGTCTTCCTCGCCGTGGTGCTCGGCGCGGCCGTGGTGGCCCAGCTGCTGCGCCCGCTGCCGGACCCCAAGACGAAGATGACCGCCACCGGCAGCTACAACTTCTCCGGTGACCAGCTCGACGTCGCCTGGCCGGCCAAGGGCCAGTCCGCCGCCGAGGTGGTCGGCGTCGGCAGCCTCGGCAGCTCGGGCCAGGAGACGCCGGCCTCGATCGCCAGCGTCACCAAGGTGATGAACGCCTATCTGATCCTGCAGAAGTTCCCGCTGAAGAAGGGCGAGAGCGGCCCGAAGATCACCGTCGACAAGCAGGCCGCGCAGGAGTCCGGCAACGCCGACGAGTCCCGGGTGACGCTCACCGAGGGCCAGGTGCTCACCGAGTACCAGGCGCTGGAGCTGCTGATGCTGCCCTCGGCCAACAACGTGGCCCGGCTGCTCGCCCGCTACCACTCCGGCTCCGAGGACGCGTTCGTCAAGCTGATGAACGACACCGCGGCCAAGTTCGGCATGACCAACAGCATCTACGCGGACCCGGCGGGCTACAACGCGGACACCAAGTCCACCGCCAAGGACCAGCTGAAGTTGGCCGAGCAGGTCATGCAGGACGAGATCTTCCGGCAGATCGTCTCCACCCCGGAGACCAACTTCAACAACGTGAAGATCCCCAACACCAACAACCTGATCAACCCGAAGACCGGCGTCATCGGCATCAAGACCGGCTCCAGCACCCCGGCCGGCGGCTGCCTGATGTGGGCCGCCTACAAGGAGATCGGCGGCGTGAAGCGGCTGATCCTCGGCGTCACCCTGGGCCAGCCGGCCACCTCGTCCGCCCCGGGCGACGGGATCCTGCCGACCGTGCTGAAGGTCAGCGGCAAGCAGATCCAGGCCGCGCAGAACGGCCTGACCGGCCAGACCGTGGTGAAGAAGGGCGACGTCGTCGGCTCGGTGGACGACGGGCTCGGCGGCAAGGTCCAGGTCGTGGCGACCAAGGACCTGACGGTGGCCGGCTTCCCCGGCATCTCCGGCACGGTCACCCTGGACGCGTCGAAGATCGGCCACACCGAGAAGGCGGGCAAGGAGGTCGGCGTGCTGCGGGTGGGCGCCGGCGAGGACAAGGTGGAGGTCCCGGTGGCCCTCCAGGCGGACCTCAACCCGCCGTCCATCCAGTCCCGGCTGCTGCGCACGCTGTGAGCCGGCGGAACCGCTGAGCGGCCGAGGCCGCTGAAAGCGGTTGGGCCGCCGCGGGAACAACGAAGGGGAGCCGGTACGGACCGGCTCCCCTTCGGCGTTCCCGCGTCCCTGTCCCTGTCCCGGTCCGCCTCCGTGATCAGGTGGTGGGGTCGAGCAGCGCGAGAGTGAACCCGCCCAGCGGCGTCACCTGGTCCGGGGCGCCGTACCGGGTCCGGAGCACCTGGGCCTGGTCCGTCGGCATGGCGCCCAGCGGGTCCGCGGTGTCGCCGAGGACCAGCAGCCAGATCCGGGACGCCGGGCCCAGGCAGTCCTCCGGCGCCGGGCAGGGCGTCGGCGACAGGTCCTCGGCGTCGTCGGCGCTCCGCGCCACGAAGACCGGGTACGGCCGGACGTCCGACGGCAGGTAGTAGCCGACGCCGGGCCAGACCATCGCCCAGGACTGGTCGCCCAGCGGGGCCGCCATCCCGTCCCCGGCGCGGTAGCCCGCCGCGATGGTCCGGGCGGCGGCCTTGTACGGCTCCTCCGAGTCGTTGTGCGAGCCGACGTACCGCACCGGGGGCTGCGCGGGCAGGGCCGCCACGGCCGGCACGGCGAGCAGCGCACCCGCCAGCAGCCCGGCCGCCGCGACCGCCCGCCGGGGCGTCGTCCCGCGCCGCGCGCGGGCCGCCACCGCCCCGTACACCGCCCCGACCCCGCCCCCGGCCAGCACCGCCCAGGCGGGCACCGTGAACAGCAGGTACCGGTCGATGAAGTACGAGGTGCCGCCCAGGCGCGACACCAGCCAGACGGCCAGCACCGGCAGCTCGGCGAGCAGCAGCACCTGCCAGGCCTGCAGCCGCCGGCCGGGCAGCGCCAGCGCCGGGAGCGCCAGCAGCACGAAGGCGAAGAAGACCAGGTCCGAGCCGAACAGGTGCTGGCCGAACTCGGCCAGGCGACGGAGCGACGGCGTGGTTATCCAGCCGAGCTGCCGGTCCGACTGGCGGCTGCCCAGCAGGACCACCGGCAGCACCGGCACCGCCGCGACCGCGACCGCCAGCGGGTACCGCCACAGCAGCCGCCGGTCCGCCGCCGCCCGGGTGCGCCACAGGTGCAGCCCGACCAGGGCGACCTGTCCGGCCACCGTGCTCAACGAGATCAGGTGCCCCGCGCCCGCCAGGGCCATCGCGGCGCTGTAGGGCGCCCAGCGCCGCCAGGTCGGCCGCTCCAGCGCCCGCAGCAGGAAGAAGGCGGAGGCCGCGACCGCGCAGGTCACCAACGCGTACGAGCGCGCCTCCTGGGCGTACCGGGAGACCAGCGGCACCACCGCGAACAGCAGCCCGGCGCCGACCGCCGCCACCCGGCCGCCGAACAGCCGCCGGGCGGTGAGCGCCACGAACGCGGCCGCCCCCGCCATCGCCAGGACGGACGGTGTCCGCAGCGCCACCGTCGAGTCGCCGAACACCGCGGTCCAGCCGTGCATCAGCAGGTAGTAGACGCCGTTGCTGGCGTCTATGTGCTGGAGCAGCCGCAGCAGGTCGCCCAGCGAGCGGGTGGCCACCGTCGCGGTCGCGATCTCGTCCCGCCACAGGTCCGGCGTCCCGAGCCGGTAACCGCCCACCGCCAGCGTCACCAGCGCCGGCCACCACCACACCTGCTCCAACAGCCGGACGACCGGGCGCACAGCAGGTCTCATCTGGTCCTTCGTCTCCTTTGCGCGGTGTGCCGGGGCGGATCGGGCACATTCCGGCAGGCTACTTGACCCGCCCTGACGCCCCGTCGGCACCCACGCCCCCGTACGCATCCCGTCCACCACACCGCTCCGCACCCCCGATCCGGTACGCTGTGACCGGCCTCGTCACAGCCGGGCCACGCCTCAGTAGCTCAGGGGATAGAGCACGGCTCTCCTAAAGCCGGTGTCGCAGGTTCGAATCCTGCCTGGGGCACATTCACGCGGGTCGCAGGCCCCCGCCCACTCCGGGCGGGGGCCTGCGCCGTTTCCCCGGGGCAGCCCGACCACCGGCCCGGTTCAGGACAGCTTGATCCGGGTGCGGGGCTCGGTCGGCCGGCCGGCTGCCAAGGCGAGGTCGGCGAGGAGGGTCTCGTTCTCGCGGGTGGTGCGCAGGACGGCCGGGTCGAGGTCGACGACGACGACCTCGCGGCGGTCCTCGCTCGCCTCGGCGAGCAGGCGGCCGTCGGGGCCCCAGACCGCGCTGCCGCCGCAGGTGTGCCAGGGGCCGGTGCGGCCGATGTGGTTGGCGAGCACCGTGTAGAGGGTGTTGTCGAGTGCCCGGGCCGGGAACCAGACGCGGGACTCGTGGTGGCCGTGGCCTCTGCTGAACAGCGCGCCGACCAGGTAGGCATGGCAGCCGTCGAGGGCGGCGGCGCGGGCGTGCTCGGGGAAGCCGGAGTCGTAGCAGACGCCCAGGCCGAGCCGCCAGCCGTCCAGTTCCAGGGTGCAGCCGGCCGTCCCGGGGCGGTAGAGGTCGCGTTCGGTCTTGAACAGGTACTGCTTGTCGTAGCGGGTGACCAGTTCGCCGTCCGCGCCGAGGACGAGGGCGGAGATCCGCAGATCGGCACCGTCCTGGACGGCGGCGCCGACGACGGCGACGGTCCCCGTCTCCCGGCAGGCGTCGGCGATCGGCGCGAGGCGGGGATCGCCGGGCTGGACGGTGTACTCGCGCGGGTCGGCGCGGATCAGCTCGGGCTCGTACCCGGAGAGGAACTTCTCGGTGAACAGCACCAGCCGGGCACCGGCCCCGGCGGCCTCGCGGATCAGCTCGGCGGCCTGGACGGCGTTGGCGGCTATGTCGCCGGCCACGGCCTGGGCCTGGACGGTGGCGATCCGCAGCGGCCGCTCGGGGTATCCGGCGGCGACGGCGGAGTCGGGAACAGGGGTGGTGGACATGGCCGTCACGCTAGCGGAGGGCCGAGGGCCGGTGACGGGCCCTCAGCGGGCGGTCCGGTTCGGCCGGTCGGCGGTCCCGTCGCGCACACCGCCGTCGAGTGAGACGTCGTCGAGTGCACCGTCGTCGAGCACCCCGTCGCCGAGCAGGCCGTCGTCCGGCACGCCGTCGTCGAGCACCCCGTCGCCGAGGGGGGCGTCGTCCAGCGGGTCGGCGCTGCGGGGCGGCCGGACGGAGGGCACGATGACCCGCTGGACCCTGGGCCTGGTGCGCCAGTTGACCCGCCGCACGTCACGGGCGAGCGCGCCGGGCCGCCAGAGCTCGATCACGGTGGTCACGGCGCCCAGCACGAACCCGGCGGCGAGCCAGCCGCCCAGGACGTCGCTGGGCCAGTGCACGCCGAGCGCGACCCGGGTCCAGCCGATGGTCAGCACGGTGACGGCCGCCACCGCGCAGGCGGCGATCCGGCCCCGGCGGCCGACCCGGTACCAGAGCAGGCCGACCAGCACGGCGCAGGTGATCGCCGAGGCCATGGCGTGGCCGGAGGGGAAGGCCGGGCCGCCGGCGTGCGAGACCGGGTCGGAGAAGGTGGGCCGAGCGCGGTCGAAGGCCAGTTTCAGGGCCCACTGGCCGCCCCAGCCGACCAGGGTCTGGGCGGCCACCCAGCCGGCCAGGACCCGGGCGCCGATCAACCAGAGCCAGACGGCGGCGATCCCGAGGAGTGTACGCATCGTGATGGTGCCGCCGATGTCCGAGAGCGTCTGCACCGCGGCGGTCCAGATCCGGTGGTCCCGGGCGTAGGTGTGCAGTTCGCCGATCCACTCCTGGTCGAAGCTGATCAGCGGGTGCCAGTGGCTCGTCACCAGGGCCGCCAGGAGGCCGAACAGCGCGGCACAGCCCGCCGCGAGTGCGGCGTCCCGAAGGAGACTGCGGTTACGCGCAGTGACGGAGGTCGTGCTGTTGGTCAGGTGCATGGCTGACACCTTCCCAGTGTCCCGTGCGGATCAGGAGCTCGAGTGATAGCGATTTGGCATCGTTTGTGAGGAGGTCCTGCGCGCGCGGGGGCGTGGGCGCGGGCGGAAGCGGGGGCGCATGGGAACGCCGGCGCCCGTTCGCGGGTTCAACGAAGAGGCGACGCGCACGTGAGGGTCGAGTGAAGAAAACTCCCCCGGAGCGGTCGGATGAGGGCACGGGATGTGCCCGGGTGGTCACCGAGCGTCCAAAGTCGGGGTGAAAACCGGCAGGATACTGCATCTCGCGGAAGAATCTGAGTGACTTGGGAATGTTGTCCGGAATCTGTTCGTTGGATCGTTACGTGTGAGCCCCGCGGGGCCCGCACTTCTTGCCCTCCGGGCAGGCAGGCAGACCTCGGCAACCACCAGCAAAGGGAGCAAGCATGGCCACCCGTGCCGTCGTTCGCGACAGGGCCGACCGGACTCGCGCGGCCCGCCCGACCAACTTCGAGGCCGACCGTGACCTGGTCGGCATGTACCTCGACGAGATCGCCAGGACGCCCCTGCTCGATGCCGCCGAGGAGGTCGAGCTCTCGCTGCGGATCGAGGCCGGCGTGTACGCCCAGCACCTGCTGGAGGGGGACGAACTCCCCAGCGGCGCCACGCGCGAGGAGCTGGAGGCGATAGCCGCCGACGCCGAGCGCGCCAAGGACGTCTTCATCCGCTCCAACCTCCGGCTCGTGGTGGCGGTCGCCCGCCGCTACCCGCGCAGCGGCCTCCCGCTGCTGGACCTCATCCAGGAGGGCAACGCGGGCCTGGTGCGCGCCGTCGAGAAGTTCGACTACGCCAAGGGCTTCAAGTTCTCCACGTACGCGACGTGGTGGATCCGGCAGGCGATCACCCGGTCCATCGCCGACCAGTCCCGCACCATCCGGCTGCCCGTGCACCTGGTGGAGGAGCTGGGGCGGATCCGCCGGGTGCAGCGCGAGAAGTCCAAGGAGCTGGGCCGCGAGGCCGAGCCGGCCGAGATCGCGGCCGAGTTGGACACCACCGAGGCCCGGATCAAGGACGTGCTGGACTGGGCGCGCGACCCGGTCAGCCTCAACATGTCCGTGGACGACGAGGGCGAGACCCAGTTCGGCGACCTGGTGGAGGACACCGGGGCGACGTCCCCCGAGGACGCCGTGATGGTCATGCTCCGCCGTGAGGAACTGGACGGCCTGATCGGGCGGTTGGACGACCGCACGGCCTCGATCATCCGGTCCCGCTACGGGATGGAGGACGGCCGCGAGCGCACCCTGACCGAGGTGGGCAAGCAGCACGGCCTCACCCGTGAGCGGATCCGCCAGATCGAGAAGCACGCGCTGGCCGAGCTGAAGAAGATCGCCGACCATGCGGGCTTCGAGGCCGCCTGACCCAGACCGCCTGACCCAGGCGCCTGACCCAGGCCCCGGCCCCAGGCACCGACGGCCTGCCGAGCCCCACCCGGGCCCTGATGCGGAGCGCTCCGCACCAGGGCCCGAGGCGTGCCGCGGGGCTCTTAGGCTGGAGGGTAGGACGTGACGGGCAGGGCGATGTGAGCGACGGAGTGGACAGGGTGAGCGAGCGGGAACAGGAACGGCCGACGGACCAGGCCCAGGACCAGGACCAGGACCGGCCCCAGGCCCAGGAGCACCGGAGCCAGGACCAGGCCCGCCGGAAGGAGGCCGCGGCCAAGGCCCGGCTGGTCTTCCGGGACCCGCTGGACCAGCAGTCGCGGGACGACACCGACGCCGGCTGGAGCGAGGGCTCCGGAGCGGGAGGAAGCGGTGGGCGGGGGCTGGACTGGTACCTGAGCCAGCGCCCGCCGCACCACGGGGACTGAGGGAACGGGCAGGGAAACGTACCGGGACGGACGGTCCGCGCCTCAGCGCATCGGCGCGACCAGTGCGTCGCGGATCTCGGTCAGCAGTTGGACCTCCTTGGCCTCTGCCTCCGCCGCCTCCTCGGCGAACGACGTGCGGCGGGCCGCCATCCGGTTCATGGGCACGATCAGGACGAAGTAGACGACGGCCGCGGTGATCAGGAACTGCAGGACGGCGCTGAGCACCGACCCCCACAGGATGAGGATTCCGGACGTGACCTCACCGGTCGGGCTCACCTCGCAGGGCCCCTTGAGGCAGGAACTGTAGGAACCCAGGTCCTTCGTTCCGAACACACCGACGATCGGGTTGATCACGCCCTTGACGAAGGCGTTGACGATGCTGGTGAACGCCGCGCCGATGACCACGGCGACGGCGAGTTCGACGACATTTCCGCGCAGCAGGAATTCCTTGAAGCCCTTCATGCCGCCTCGAACGACGAAGTCGTCGCCAGGTCACGGGTGATCTTCCGCGGCTCCGGATTGACAACCCGTCCGGCCCAGCGCACCCCCGCCGGTCGGCGGCAGCCCGGCCCGGGCGGGCCCGAACGCGAGCGCCGCGGCCACCGCGAGCAGCACCAGCGCGGGCACCCCGGACCGCCGCGCCGCGCTGCGCCAGCGGTGCCAGCCGCCGCACCCGCGCCGGATCGGCGGGAAGCCGGGCAGCTCCTGCCGGGGCGGTACGGCGGGCGCGGGCAGCGGGACGGAGAAGCTCACGGTCGTCATGGACGCACCTCCGGGGGTTCGGGCGGCCGGCCCCGGTGGACCGGCTGACGACCCCACGATGCGCACCCCGGACGGCTCCGGGAAGCCGTTTCCCCCAGCCTGTGGACAACCCGCCCCCGCGGACGGCTCCGTACACCCGCACGGGTGGATCCGACCCGCCCGAGGTGTCGGAAGCGGTACGGCGGGACGCCGGGACGAGGAGACGCCGGCACGCGAAGGCGCCGGAACGCGGAAAGGCCCGCCGTCCCCGCGTGGAAGCGGGGCCGACGGGCCTTACCGAAAACGTGCTGGGCGCCCGGGTCGTCGCCGTCCCGGGAGCGGCGTCAGCTCGAGGCCGGAGCCGGGCTGGACGGGGCCGAGGAGCCCGTGCTCGGCGCGGGCGACGGGGTGGACGACGTCGAGGACGTCGAGGACCCGGAGCTGACCGAGCTGCTGGAGGAGGAGCGGCTGTCGGTCCGGTAGAAGCCGGAACCCTTGAACACGACACCCACCGCAGAGAAGACCTTGCGGAGCCGTCCCTGGCAGTCGGGGCACGTGGTCAGCGCCTCGTCGGTGAACTTCTGCACCGCCTCCAGGCCGTTGCCGCACTCGGTGCACTGGTACTGGTACGTGGGCACTTGTCTTCCTCCTGGCACTCTCGCCTGATGAGTGCTAACGATGGTCAATGATGCGGTATTCCGCTGGATCAGTCCAGCGACTCCGGTGTGACATGCGACCGGGCCCGGCCGCTCGACCACCGCCCGCACGCGGCCCCCGCCCGTGCCCCGCTCAGCCCTTGGCCGCCCCCACCAGCTGCTGGGCGCCCCCACGCTCGCCGGAGCCCGCCGCCGCGCCGGTCCCGGCGCCCACCGCCGAGCCCGCGACGATCCGGGTCGATCCCGCCCCGGGCGCCACCAGCAGGTGCCGCATCGAGTACAGCGCGACCAGGCCCAGTCCGGCGCCGATCACCGGCACCAGGAACCCGGTGGACGGCCCGTGGCCGTCGATCAGCTTCCCCGCCGCCATCGAGCCGACCGCGAGGCCGAGGCCGATGGCGCCGGTCAGCCAGGTGAAGGCCTCCGTCTTGGCGCCGTCCGCGACCAGCGTCTCGACCAGGGTGTAGCCGCTGATCAGGGTCGGTGCGATGGCCAGGCCGCAGACCAGCCCGGCGACGGTCAGCGCGACCAGGTTCGGCATCGCCCACAGCGTGGAGCAGCCCAGCACGAGCAGCGCGTAGCTCATCAGCATCCGCTGCTGGACGGGCCGCCGCCAGGCGATCACGCCGTACAGCACGCCGGCCAGCATCGAGCCGCCCGCGAAGATCCCGTACACGGTGCCGCCCGCGCTGTGCTGCCCGACCGAGTCGGCGAAGGCGTTCACCGAGACCTGCATGCCGCCGAACACCGCGCCGACCCCGAGGAAGGTCCCGGCCAGCAGCCGGACGCCGGGGGAGGCGAGCGCCGAGGCGCGCTTGGTGCCGGGCTGCGGCACGATCCGGGCGGGGGCGGTGCGCCGCTGGGCGGCGAAGGCCAGGCCGCCGACGAGGGTCAGCGCGGCCTCGGCGGCCAGGGCGGTCGCCGGGCTGGCGAGGGCCGCGATGCCGGAGGCCAGGATCGGGCCGATCACGAAGGTGAACTCGTCCGTCACGGACTCGAAGGCGAAGGCGGTGCTGACCCGGGCCGCCGAGGCGTCGGACGGGCCGTCGGCGGTGAACCGGGCCACCCAGCGGGCCCGGACCATCGCGCCGATCTGGGGCACGCTCGCGCCGGCCGGGACGGCGGCCAGGAACAGGCTCCAGGCCGGCGCGTGCCCGAGCGCCAGCGCGATCAGCGCGCCGACCGAGACGGCGTGCACCAGCACGGTCGGTACGAGCACCGAGGCCTGCCCGTACCGGTCGGCCAGTCGCCCGGTCTGCGGCCCGATCAGGGCCTGGGCGACGGCGGCGACGGCGGTGACGGTGCCGGCGGTGCCGTACGAGCCGTGGGTCTGGGTGACGAGCAGCAGGATGCCCATGCTGAGCATCGCGTACGGCAGTCGTGCGACGAGGGCGGGTGCCAGGAAGGTCCAGGCTCCGGGGGTGCGCAGCAGCTCGCCGTACCCGACGCGGGCGGGGGGCTGGGCTGCGGTGGTGTCCGCGCTGGTGTGCGCGGCGTTCTCGACCGTTCGGCGGGCCGTCACGGTCGGTCCTTCCTGCTGCCTGGTAGCGCGGCAGGGCATGGTGGAGCCCCGACGGCGCCGAGAGTCGTCCTCTCGCGCGTCGACCGGGGTAGATACCGGGTCGGCCCGGTGGTTACCGGGGTCGGACCGCGGCCGCCGAGCGGTCGCGCCAACTCTGCGTCAGGCAGATGCTGGGGTGGTCTAGCGGTGGTTATACGGCGTGGTCGAACCAGCATACAGTTACGCGCGTAGATTCCGCCAGTCCACCCCAGTCCCACGGGCCCCACGGGACCCGCCCGGCACCGCTCGGCCGGGCCGGCCCACCCCGCTCGGCCGGGCCGGCCCACCCCGCTCGGCCGGGTCGCCCGTCACCGCCCGTTGAGCCACCCGGCGAGCTTGCCGCCCTTGTCCACGGCCCGCAGCCGCCGCTCCGCGGCCTCGCCGACCTCGTCCGTGGTGACCACCAGCAGCTCGTCCCCGCCGCGCAGCACCGTCGCCTTGTCCGGCACGAAGGAGTTCCCCTCGCGCACGATCAGGGTGACCGCCGCGCCCTTGGGCAGCCGCAGCTCGCCGATCTCCACGCCGGACATCCGGGAGGCGGGGGAGAGCGCGACCGACAGCAGGTGCCCGTGCAGCTTCTCCAGCGGGGCGGACTCGATGCCGAGGTCCTGGCCCATCGAGCCCTCGCCGATCCGCAGCCGCTTGGCCACCCAGGGCAGGGTCGGCCCCTGGAGCAGGGTGAAGACGACGACGAGGATGAAGACGATGTTGAACACGTCCTCGGCCCGGTGCGCCCCGGACACCACCGGGATGGTGGCCAGCACGATGGGCACCGCCCCGCGCAGCCCGGCCCAGCTCAGCAGCGCCTGTTCACGGGCCGGCACCTTGAACGGGGTCAGCGAGGCGACCACCGAGAGCGGTCGGGCCAGGAAGACCAGCACCGCGCCTATGACCAGCGCGGGCACCACCGCGGAGCCCATGGTCGCGGGCGTGCAGAGCAGGCCGAGCAGCACGAACATGCCGATCTGCCCGATCCAGGCGAGCCCGTCGGCGAAGCCGCGGACGGCCGGTCCGTGCGGCAGCTTGGAGTTCCCGAGGATCACCGCGCAGATGTAGACGGCGAGGAAGCCGGAGCCGTGCAGCAGCGCGCCGCCCGCGTAGGCGAGCACGGTGAGCGCCATCACGGCGATCGGGTAGAGGCCCGAGGAGGGCAGCGCGACGTGCTTGAGCCCGAAGGCGCCGAGCTTGCCGACGGCGAAGCCGATCGCGGCGCCGATCGCCAGCTCGGCGAGGATCGTGCCGATCAGGACGTACCAGGGGTCCAGCTCCCCGGTGGTGGCGAAGGCGACGACCAGGATGACCACGGGCGCGTCGTTGAAGCCGGACTCGGCCTCCAGCAGGCCGGTGAGCCGGTGCGGCAGCGGGACCATCCGCAGGACGGAGAAGACGGCGGCCGCGTCCGTCGAGGAGACGATGGCGCCGAGCAGCAGGCTGGTGCGCCAGTCCAGGCCGACCAGCCAGTGCGCGCCGGCCGCGGTGGCGAACACGCTGATGCCGACGCCGAGGGTGGCGAGCACGGTGGCGGCCGGCATCACCGGCTTGATCTCGCGCCAGCTGGTCTTGAGGCCGCCCTCGGCCAGGATCACCACGAGCGCCGCGTAGCCGATCACCTGGGTGAGTTCGGCGTTGTTGAACGTGAGGCCGATCCCGTTCTGGCCCAGCGCCACGCCGATCCCCAGGTAGATCAGCAGGCTGGGCAGCCCTGACCGGGTGGAGATCCGGACGGCGACCACCGCGAAGAGCAGGATCACGGACGCTTCGAGGAGCAGCTGGTTCAGATGGGCGACGTTCACGCAGGGGCACCTCGGGCAGGCATGGGCGGGCGGGGTGTCTGGCGGTGCAAAGGGGGTGGCCCGTTAAGAAGGCGTCAATGCTCCTCTTACGGATCGTTACTCAGTCTAACATTTTGCCATATCTTTAGCTTGGTCCCCCGTTCACAGTGCCCGGCCGACTCGGCCTAATGTGGTGCCCTGCCACGGCCGCAGGCCCTGGACACGCCCCGCCCGCCCCGAAGTCAGGACCGCAAGGACCCAGATGCCCCGCTCGAAGAAGTTCCGGCGCGCCCGTCTGTTCGTGATCGTGCTGGTCGTGCTGATGGTGGCCGGCGTCGGCTACGGCGGCTACCGCGGGGTCTCCGCGGTCCGCGCCTCCTTCCCGGAAGTGGACGGCAGCGTCAAGGTCGCGGGCCTGAGCGCGCCGGTCGACGTGAAGCGGGACGCCAACGGCATCCCGCAGCTGTACGCCGACACCTCCGAGGACCTGTTCCGCGCCCAGGGCTACGTCCAGGCGCAGGACCGTTTCTGGGAGATGGACGTCCGGCGGCACATCACCGCCGGCCGGCTCTCCGAGATGTTCGGCGACGGCCAGGTCGACACCGACACCTTCATCCGCACCATGGGCTGGCGGCAGGTGGCGCAGAAGGAGTACGACACCAAGCTGTCGCCGGAGACCAAGAAGTACCTCCAGTCCTACGCGGACGGCGTGAACGCCTGGCTCGCCGAGCACCCCGGCGGCGCCCAGGCCTCGCTGGAGTACGCCCTGCTCGGCGTCGTCAACAGCGGCTACAAGCCCGAGCAGTGGACCCCGGTCGACTCGGTGGCCTGGCTCAAGGCGATGGCCTGGAACCTCTCCGGGAACCTCCAGGAGGAGATCGACCGCTCGCTGCTGGCCCAGGACTTCACCCCGGACAAGATCGCCGAGCTGTACCCGGACTACCCGTACGCCCGCAACGGCACGATCGTGAAGACCGGCACCGTGAACGGCGACACCTACCGTCCCGCCGACGGCTCCCCGCAGCCGGGCAACGGCACCGCCACCACCCAGGGCGCGGCCACCACCAAGGCGCTGCTGCAGGGCCTCACCGACCGGATCGACGGGATGCCGCAGCTGCTCGGCCGCCCCGGCCAGGGCATCGGTTCCAACTCCTGGGTGGTCGCCGGGTCCCACACCACCACCGGCAAGCCGCTGCTGGCCAACGACCCGCACCTCGGCCCCGGCCTGCCCTCGGTCTGGTACCAGATGGGCCTGCACTGCCGGACCGCCTCCCCGGCCTGCCAGTTCGACGTCTCCGGCTTCACCTTCGCGGGCATGCCCGGCGTGGTGATCGGCCACAACAAGGACATCGCCTGGGGTTTCACCAACCTCGGCGCCGACGTGACCGACCTCGTCCTGGAGAAGGTCACCGGCCCGGAGACCTACCAGGTCGACGGCAAGGACGTGAGGTTCGACCTCCGCAAGGAGACCATCAAGGTCGCCGGCGGGGACGACCGCACCATCACCGTCCGCACCACCCAGACCGGCGCCCCGCTCATCTCCGACCAGCGGACCGAGCAGCAGAACGTCGGCAAGTACGCCCCCAACGGCACCTCCGCCCCCGACCGCGGCACCAGCGGCTACGGCGTCGCCCTGCAGTGGACGGCGCTCAGCCCCGGCAAGACGATGGACGCCGTCTTCGCGCTGGACAAGGCCAAGAACTGGGACGAGTTCCGCGCCGCCGCGAAGGACTTCGCCGTCCCCGCCCAGAACCTGATCTACGCCGACGCCAAGAACATCGGCTACCAGGCCCCGGGCACCATCCCGGTCCGCGGCAAGGGCGACGGCACCTACCCCGCGCTGGGCTGGGACTCGGCGTACCAGTGGAAGGACCCGATCCCCTTCAGCGCGCTGCCGTGGAGCCTCAACCCCTCCTCCGGCTACATCGTCACCGCCAACCAGGCCGTGGTGGACCAGAGCTACAAGTACAGCCTGACCAAGGACTGGGAGTACGGCACCCGCGCCAAGGAGATCACCGACCAGCTCGACGGCCTGCTCAAGAACAACGGCAAGATCTCGCCGGACGACATGCAGACCCTGCAGCTGGACAACACCAACGTGATGGCCAAGACGCTGGTGCCGCTGCTGCTCAAGCAGCAGATCGACGACCCGTACGTGCGCGAGGCCCAGGACCTGCTGAAGGACTGGAACTACCACCAGGACGCCGACTCGGCCGCCGCGGCCTACTACAACGGCGTCTGGCGCCAGCTGCTCACCCTCGCCTTCGGCCAGAAGTTCCCGGCCGACGTCCGCGCCAAGGACAACTGCCTGCTGGTCCGCCAGCAGGACGACCCGACCAAGCCGGACAGCACCACCAAGATCGTCACCGAGTGCGGCACCCGCGACCCGGGCAAGGCCCAGCCGGACGGCGGTGACCGCTGGACCGAGGTCGTGCGTCAGCAGCTGGAGAAGCCCGACAGCTCGTGGTGGACCTACATCGACTCCCAGCACAACGTCCAGAAGGGCCTGGACAACCTGCTCAAGGAAGCGATGAAGAACGCCCGCCAGGAGCTGACCTCGCTGCTCAGCAAGGACATCTCCACCTGGAGCTGGGGCCGCCTGCACAAGCTGGAGCTGAAGGAGCAGACGCTCGGCACCGACGACTCCTCGATCGCCTCGCCCGTGCTCCACAAGCTGCTCAACCGCGGCCCGTACCGGCTCTCCGGCGGCTCGGCGGCGGTCGACGCGGCCGGCTGGAACGCGGCGGCCGGCTACCAGGTGGACTGGATCCCGTCGATGCGCATGGTGGTCGACCTCAACGACCTCGACTCCTCGCGCTGGGTCAACGTCGGCGGCGCCTCCGGCCACGCCTTCCACGACAACTACAACGACCAGACCGACCTCTGGCTCAAGGGCAAGCTGCTCACCTGGGCCTTCGGCCCGGACGCGGTCGAGAAGGCCACCAAGCACAAGCTGGTGCTCACCACCGGCTGACGCCCACCGGCTGACGCCCACCGGGGCTGAGGCCCGAACGGCCCCCGGCGGCCCCGTTCCCCTGCGCGAGGGGGCGGGGCCGCCGCCGTTCCCGGGTCAGCCCAGCGTCCGCACCCCTGAGGGCGTGACCGCCAGGTCCACCGGCAGGTCGTGCGGCTCGGCCGGCACCCGCTCCAGCAGCTCGTGCTCGTACAGCAGCACCGCCAGCACCGGCCGCACGCCCGCCCGGTCCAGCCGGGCCAGCACCCGGTCGTAGCTGCCGCCGCCCCGGCCCAGCCGCAGCCCGCCGCGGTCCACCGCCAGGCCCGGCAGCAGCACCACCGCGGCCTCCGTCACCGCCTCGGGCCCGAGCCGCGGCCCGACCGGCTCCAGCAGCCCGCGTCCGGCCGGGGCGAGGCCCTCTGGCCCGGCGTACTCGGCCCAGTCCAGGTCGTTGTCGGGAAGCAGCACCGGCAGGAGCACCCGCACCCCCTCCTCGCGCAGCGCGTCCAGCAGCGGCCTCGTCCCGGGCTCCGCCCCCACCGAGACGTACGCGGCCACGGTGGCGCCCCGCGCGGCCAGCTCCCAGGCGTGCCCGGCCAGCGCGAGCGCCGCCTCCGCGCGCTCCTCGGCGGACAGTCCGCGCCGCTCCGTCAACAGCCGTGTCCTCAGGTCGCTCTTCTCGTTGTGCATCGGATCCTCCACGTCTCCAGACCGTCGACGCGCAGAGCCTGCCACGCGAAAGGGCGCCCCGATTGTCCACCCCGCTGCTGGTCCAGGCCCTGGCCGGGCTGAGCGTCCCCGCACTGGCCGGCGCCACTGTCCTCGGACTGCGGGTACGGCGGGACGCGGCCCGCGCCGCCGCCGGGGCGGAGCGGCAGCGCGAGCGGATCGCCGAACTGGAGGACCGCTGCGCCGAACTGGAGCGCACCGCCTCCTGCGACCCGCTCACCGGCGTGTGGAACTACCGCCACCTGCAGCTCACCCTGGACCGGGAGATCGAACGGGCCCGCCGCGCCGAGCACACCGACCAGGGCGAGGGCCCCCGCCCGCTCGCCGTGCTGATGCTGGCGATCACCGGCTTCGAGGCGGTCATCGCCGAGCACGGCCGCGGCCGGGCCAACGCGATACTGCGCGACCTCGCCCAGCGCCTCGCGATGGAGATCCGCCGGGCCGACACCCTCGGCCGCTACAGCGGCGAGGAGTTCCTGGTGGTGCTGCCCGACACCGGCGCCGAGGGCGCCGCGCAGGTCGCCGAGCGACTGGTCTGGTCGGTCCGCCGCCACCTGCTGCTCGACTGGTCCTCCGGACCGCGCGAGGCCCGCCCGGCGCACGGCAACGGGCTCACCGCCGCCGCCGGGGTCGCCGTCCTGCCCGAGGACGGCACCCACGCCGCCGTCCTGCTGCGCGCCGCCGACACGGCGCTCGCCGAGGCCCGGGCGGCCGGCGGCGACTGCTGGCGGGTCTCGCCGCGCCCCGGGGACCGACCCGTGCACCGACCGGCGGACCGACCCTCCGAACGGCCCGCCGCCGGGCTCCCGGTACCGGTCACTTCCGGCCCGGAGCACGGTCCGGCTGCCGAACGTGACCGTTCGGGAAAGCCGGGTAGTCTGTCGGCCTGTGCCGGAGGGGACCCCCTCGCCCAGCCGGTCCCTTCCCATACGCCAGCCAGTGTGGCCGTGCCCCGAGACGTGCTGTCCTAGCCGTCCGACCGCGCTCGGCCCGGCGAAAACGTGCCTGAGTAAGGTAAACGCATGACGACGACCAACCCCCGAGTTCCGGTAACCAAGGCCGTGGTACCCGCGGCCGGACTGGGCACCCGCTTCCTCCCGGCGACCAAGGCCACCCCGAAGGAGATGCTGCCGGTCGTCGACAAGCCGGCCATCCAGTACGTCGTCGAGGAGGCCTCCGCCGCGGGCCTGTCCGACATACTGATGGTCACCGGCCGCAACAAGCGCGCCCTGGAGGACCACTTCGACCGCGCCTACGAGCTGGAGGAGCTGCTGGCCCGCAAGGGCGACGAGCAGCGCCTCGCCCGGGTCCGGGAGTCCGTCGAGCTGGCCAACATGCACTACGTCCGCCAGGGCGACCCGAAGGGCCTCGGCCACGCCGTCTCGGTCGCCGAGCAGCACGTCGCCGGCCAGCCCTTCGCCGTCCTCCTCGGCGACGACCTGATCGACCCGCGCGACCCGCTGCTCTCCCGGATGATCGAGGTGCAGCAGGAGCTCGGCGGCTCGGTCGTCGCCCTCATGGAGGTCGACCCCGCCCAGATCCACCTCTACGGCTGCGCCGCCGTCAAGGCGAACGGCTTCGGTGAGGACGTCTTCCAGGTGACCGACCTGGTCGAGAAGCCCGAGCCCGGCGAGGCCCCCTCGAACTACGCCGTCATCGGCCGCTACGTCCTCGACCCGCTGGTCTTCGACGTGCTGCGCGAGACCCCGCCCGGCCGCGGCGGCGAGATCCAGCTCACCGACGCCCTGCGCGAGCTCACCACCCGCGAGTCGGCGGACGGCGGCCAGGTGCACGGCGTGCTCTTCAAGGGCCGCCGCTACGACACCGGCGACCGCGCCGACTACCTGCGCGCTATCGTCCGTCTGGCCGCCGAGCGCGATGACCTGGGCCCGGAGTTCCGCTCCTGGCTGCGGGAGTTCGTCGGCTCCGAGATGCAGGACTGACACGACAGAGAGCGAGCCGCCGATGACCGGGTCCACCGAGCACAGCACCACGCCCGCAGCCTGCTGCGACGCCGGAACGGACCCGGCACCGGCGGCCCCCCGCCTCTGGACCGTCGACGAACACCTCGCCGACGTGCTGGCCGCCGTCGGCCCGCTGCCCGCGATCGAGCTCCAGCTGCTCGACGCCCAGGGCTGCCGCCTCGACGAGGACGTGGTCGCCGACGGCGACCTGCCGCCCTTCGACAACAGCTCGATGGACGGCTACGCGGTCCGCACCGCCGACACCGAGGGCGCCACCGACGCCTACCCCTCGGTGCTCCCCGTGGTCGGCGACATCGCCGCCGGCGCGGGCGAACTGCCCAAGGTCGGCCCCGGCCAGGCCGCCCGGATCATGACCGGCGCCCCGCTCCCGCCCGGCGCCACCGCCGTCGCCCCGGTCGAGTGGACCGACGGCGGCACCGGCACCGGAGTGGCCGCCGCCGCGATGACCGCGCCCGTCCCGGACGAGGAGGTCCGCGTCCTGCGCCCGGTCGCCGAGGGCGCGCACATCCGCCGCCGCGGCAGCGACGTCGCGGCCGGCACCAAGGTCCTGGACGCCGGCACCCGCCTCGGCCCCACCCAGCTCGGCCTGCTCGCCGCCATCGGCCGGGCCACCGTGAAGGTCCGCCCGCGCCCGCGGGTCGTGGTGCTCTCCACCGGCAGCGAACTGGTCCAGCCCGGCGAGCCGGTCGGCCCCGGGCAGATCGCCGACTCCAACAGCTTCACCCTCACCGCCGCCGCCCAGGAGGCCGGAGCCATCGCCTACCGGGTCGGCGCCGTCCCCGACGACGCCGACCGGCTGCGCGCCGTCCTGGAGGACCAGCTCGGCCGGGCCGACCTGATCGTCACCAGCGGCGGGGTCAGCGTCGGCGCGTACGACGTGGTCAAGGAGGTCTTCGAGAGCTACGGCGGCGTGGACTTCCGGAAGCTGCGGATGCAGCCCGGCAAGCCGCAGGGCTTCGGCCGGATCGGCGGCGAGGCCGGAGTGCCGCTGCTCGCCCTGCCCGGCAACCCGGTGAGCGCCTACATCTCCTTCGAGCTCTTCGTCCGCCCGGTCATCCGCACCATGCTCGGCGCCCCCGACGTGCACCGCCCGGTCGTCCGCGCGCTCTGCCCGGTGGCGCTGCGCTCCCCGGCCGGCCGCCGGCAGTTCCTGCGCGGCCGCCACTCGGCGGCGGACGGCACGGTCGAGCCGGTCGGCGGCGCCGGGTCCCACCTGGTCGGCGCGCTGGCCAGGGCCGACTGCCTGATCACCGTCCCGGAGGACGTCACCGAACTGCCCGCCGGCAGCGAGGTGGACGTCGTACTGCTGGACTCCTGACCGCACCCGGCCGTCGACACGGGCTCAGGGCGCCCGGAGGCGAGCGGGCGTGTCCCAGCGCTGTACGGTAGCGCGGTACTTCGACCTGCGCGCCCCTGGAGTTACCCGTGACGACACCTCCCCCCGGCGACCGCCTGACCCACGTCGACGACCAGGGCGCGGCCCGGATGGTCGACGTCTCCGAGAAGGCCACCACCGCGCGCACCGCCGTCGCGGCCGGGCGGGTGAGGGTCTCCCCGAAGGTGGTCGAGCTGCTGCGCGGCGAGGGCGTGCCCAAGGGCGACGCCCTCGCGGTGGCCCGGATCGCCGGGATCATGGGCGCCAAGAAGACCCCGGACCTCGTCCCGCTCTGTCACCCGATCGCCGTCTCCGGGGTCAAGGTCGACCTGGCCGTCACGGACGACGCGGTGGAGATCACCGCCACCGTGCGGACCGCCGACCGCACCGGCGTCGAGATGGAGGCGCTGACCGCCGTCGCGGTGGCCGGGCTGACCGTGATCGACATGGTCAAGGCGGTCGACAAGGGCGCCGCGATCGAGTCCGTCCGGGTGCTCAGCAAGACCGGCGGCAAGAGCGGCGACTGGTTCGCGCCGGAGGTGGCGGAGTGAGCGCCGGAGGCCGGAGCATGAGGGCGCTGGCGGTCACGGTCTCCAACCGGGCCTCGGCCGGGGTCTACGAGGACAAGGGCGGCCCGCTGCTGGTGGCCGGTCTGACCGCGATGGGCTTCACCGCGGACGGCCCCCGGGTCGTCCCGGACGGTGAGCCGGTGGAGGCCGCGCTGCGCGAGGCGGTCGCGGCCGGCTACGACGTCGTGCTGACCACCGGCGGTACCGGCATCTCGCCGATGGACCTCACCCCGGAGATGACCGCCAGGGTGATCGACCGGCAGGTCCCCGGCATCGCCGAGGCCATCCGTGCGTACAGCCGCGAGAAGGTGCCGACCTCGGCGCTCTCCCGCGGGCTGGCGGGGCTGGCCGGACGTACCCTGATCGTCAACCTGCCGGGTTCGACCGGTGGCGTCAAGGACGGCCTGGCCGTCCTGGAGCCGCTGCTCGCCCACGCCGTCGACCAGCTCGGCGGCGGGGACCACCCCCGGCCCGACGCCTCGGCCCCCGGGGCTCCAGCACCCGGGAGAACGCACTGAACGCCGGCTGGCCGGTAGAGCTCCAGGAGGGGGAGGTCGTGCTGCGCCCGATCCGGGCCCGCGACCAGCGTGAGTGGCAGGAGGTGAGCCGCCGCAACCGGGACTGGCTGCGGCGGTGGGAGGCCACCGTGCCGCCCGGCCCGGCGGGGCAGGCGGCCGGGCCCCGGCCGACGTACCGGCAGATGGTCCGCTTCCTGCGGAGCGAGGCCTCGGCGGGCCGGATGCTGCCCTTCGTGGTGCTCTACAAGGGCCAACTGGTGGGCCAGTTGACCGTCGGCGGGATCACCTGGGGGTCGATGTGTTCGGCGAACATCGGTTACTGGGTCGACGAGGCGGTGGCCGGCCGGGGCATCATCCCGACCGCGGTGGCGCTTTCGGTGCACCACTGCTTCCGGGGTCTCGGTCTGCACCGGATCGAGGTCTGCATCCGTCCGGAGAACGGCCCGAGCCGCCGGGTGGTGGAAAAGCTCGGCTTCCGCTCGGAGGGAATCCGCCCGCGCTATCTCCACATCGACGGGGACTGGCGTGACCACCTCGTCTACGCGCTGACCGACGAGGAGGTCCCGGAGGGGATGCTGGAGCGCTGGCGGGACCTCAGTTCCGGCCGCGAACCGGGTAATTGAATATATGTTCGAAAGAAATATCGATATGGCATCGGCCCGGTGGCGGACCGTCACAAATACCGGCAAAATAGTCGGAGAATCAGCTTGATCACACGACACGCCGCGCCAAATTGCTGCCAGGCCTTCCCCGGCGCCCGTACGGTGTGAATCGTGAGCAGTAGCGGCCTTATCTACGCGGTCATCGTAGGGGCCTGGGCCGCCTATCTGGTGCCGATGTGGCTCCGCAGGCAGGACGAACTCAACGAGGCGCGCCCGACGGAACGCTTCAGCACCGCCATCCGCCTGCTGGCCGGGCGTTCGGCGATGGAGCGACGGGCGGCCCGGGCCCTGGGCGACGAAGCGCGTGACGACGAGCACGGCGACGACGGCCCTCCCGAACGGGACGGGGCCGACTCCGGCGACCCCGTGGCGCGGGAGCCCGAACCCCCGGTGGAGCGCCCGGCCGAACGGCCCGCCCCGGCGCCGCAGGCCGGGGCCGAGCGCCGGGCGCGGCTGCTGGCCCGCCGGCGCCGGATGGTCACCGCCCTCTTCCTCTCCTTCGCGCTCGGCGCGGTGGTCGCGGCGGTGGCCGGACTGGCCTTCCTCTGGGTCCCGGCCGTCCCCGCGGTCCTCCTCACCCTGTACATCGGCCACCTGCGCAAGCTGGAGCGCCAGCGCTTCGAGGTGAAGCTCGACCGCGTCCGGGCCGCCCAGGCGGCCGAGCGGCTGCGCAAGCGCGAGCGGCAGCGGGCCGAGGCCCCGGCGGCCGCCGCCCCGGCCGAGCCGCCCGTCGCGGCGGAGCCGGCCCCGGCCGCCCCCGCCGGGCAGCGGGCCGGGCGCCGCCCGCACCTGCGGCTGGCCGTCGACCCGGAGGAGGCCACCGTCTCGGTGCCCTCCGCCTCCGCGGTGGCCGAGGCGACCGAGCACGAGGAGTGGGTCGACGGCATGCGCGAGCGCGGTGCGGCCGGCCCGGACTCCTGGGAGCCGGTGCCCGTCCCGCTGCCGACCTACGTCACCGCTCCGGTCGCCCCCCGGGTCTCCCGCGGCCTCGACCTGTCGGCCCCCGGCACCTGGACCGCGGGCCGCCCCGCCGAGTCCCGCAACACCCCGCTCTTCGACCAGTACGCCGAGCCGCAGGCCTCCGAGCCCCGGCCCCGCGCGGCCAACGAGTGATCCGGGGCCCGTCCCCGGGCCGGGGCCACCCCCGACCAGGGCCGCGTCCCGGGGGGTGGTCACGGACCCCCTCCGAAAGGTGCTAGAGTTTCTTCTCGTTGGGGCTGTGGCGCAGTCCGGTAGCGCACCTCGTTCGCATCGAGGGGGTCAGGGGTTCGAATCCCCTCAGCTCCACCCAACGGAACGGCTCAGGCCGGTCCACCGAATCCCGCCGGGAGGCAACTCCCGGCGGGATTTCGCGTTTTGTGGTGCCGGGTCGGCCCGAAGGGGTCGGGAGGCGGTCCCGAGGGGCTTTGTGGCCGAGATCACAACGCCCGGCCGGGGGTGGTTTCTGACGCGGTTTGGGGCTCAGGGGGGTCGGTTATGGTGGTTGGGCCCAGACGCTGACGACGGAACGATCTGGTCTATCTCAACGGGGTGCCATCGCGGTGCGCGAGTTCGGTCTGACACGGTGGGCGCGGCAGTCGGGCCCGGAAGAGCCCGGCGACGAACCGGCGGCCGGACGATCGAATTCCTGGACCCTCCCGGCGGCCTGCGTCGCGGCGGTGTCACTGGCGGTGTTCGCCTTCTTCCGGCACACCCACAACGCCACCATGGTCGACATGCTGGTCTACCGGGCCGAGGGCCAGGCCGTCGTCCGGGGCGAGGACCTGTACGCGATGCGGCTGCCCGGCTGGGACCTGCCGGCCACCTACCCGCCGTTCGCCGCGATGCTGTTCGTGCCGAGCACCTGGTTCGACGTGCCCGTCCTGCGCGTCCTGGTGATGCTCCTCAACTACGCGCTGCTCGCCGCCGCCGTGCACCTGTCGCTGAAGCTGGCCGGGTGGTCGAAGCAGCACCGTCCGGCCGTGGTGATCCTGGCGACCGGCCTGGGCGTCTGGCTGGAACCGGTCTTCACCACCTTCCAGTACGGCCAGGTCAACCTCGGCATCCTCTGCCTGGTCCTGTGGGACCTGACCCGCCCGGACCGCCACCGGTTCAAGGGCGTGGGCATCGGCCTGGCCACCGCCATCAAGATCACCCCGGGCCTGTTCGCGGTCTACCTGTTCCTGACCGGGAGGGTCCGGGCCGCGCTGGTCTCGGCCGGCACCTTCCTGGCCGCCGGGCTGGTCGGCTGGGCACTGCTGCCCGACGCCTCGGTCGGCTTCTGGACGAAGTACCTGTGGGACCCGAGCCGGGTCGGCGTGACCGTCCTGGTGGACAACCAGTCGCTGCGCGGCGCCGTCTGCCGGCTGCTGGACGTCAACGACCCGGGCCTGGTCGGGCTGGCCGCCTCCGCGCTGGTCGGCGCCTTCGGGCTCGGGGTGGCGGTGCTGGCCGGGCGCTCGGCGCGGGTGCTGCGCCGGGCCGACGCCTGGGGCGGGGTCTGCGCCGCGTTCACCGCGCTGCTGGTCTCGCCGATCAGCTGGACCCACCACTGGGTCTGGTGCGTCCCGCTCATCGCCCTGCTGGTGGTCGAGGCCCGCACCAGGGCCCGGCGGATCCTGCTCGGCGTGACGCTGGTGGTCTTCCTCTCCCACGTGATGTGGGCGGTGCCGCACCGGTGGGGGCGCGGGGTCGACTGGTACTGGCAGCTGCCCGGCGCCCTCTACCCGCCGATGGGCATCGCCGTCCTGGTCGTCCTGGGCGTGCGGCTGTACCGCGCCCGGCGGCAGGCCGTGGACGCGACCGGCGGCGGGGCCCGGGCGCTCCTGACAGCCAACCTGGACCGCGACCCCGCGCTGACGAACCGGACCTGACGGACCGGCCCCGGCGCACCCGCCCCGGCGCACCCGCCCGGCGCACCCGCCCCGACGGACCCAGACCGGACGGATCAGAGCTGACGTGACCACCCAGACCGCACCCCCGTCGCCGGCCGCCGCCGCGCCCGCCGCCCGCGGCGCCCTCACGGCCCTCCTGCGCGGCCCGGCCCGGCGCACCGCGCTGCTCACCGCGCTCTGCTTCGCGGTGACGTGCGCCATCGGCCTGCAGGGCTGGACATCGGTGTCGCTCGGCGGCTTCGACCTCGGCATCTTCGACCAGGGCGTGCGCGGCTACGCCCACTTCGGGCTGCCGGTCTCCTCGCTGAAGAGCTACCACCACGAGTTCCCGCCCGGCTTCTCGCTGCTGGGCGACCACTTCTCACCGGTCCTGGCGCTGCTCGCGCCGCTGTACTGGATCTGGGACGACCCGCGCTCGCTGATCATCGGGCAGTCGCTGCTCTTCGCGGCCGGCGTGCCGCTGGTGCGGCGGATCACCGCGCACTGCTTCGCCGCCGCCGAGCCCCGCACCGCCCGCCGGGCCGCCGACCTGGCCGGCCTGGTGCACGCGCTCGGCTGGCCGCTGCTGGTCGCCGCCCGGGTCGGATTCCACGAGGTGGCCTTCGCGGTGCCGCTGACCCTGCTGATGCTGGAGCGCGGCCTGGCCCGCCGGTACGGCACGGTGCTGCTCGCCGCCGTCCTGCTGTGCTGCACCAAGGAGGACCTCGGCCTGATGGTCGGGGCGTACGGGCTGGTGCTGCTGCTGCGCACCCGGCGGACCGGGGACCGGGCGGGCCGCCGCACCGGCCTCGGCCTGCTGCTGGGCGGGCCGGTCGCCTCGGTGGTGGCCATCAAGTGGCTGATCCCGGCGATGGGCGGGGAGCCGGGCTACTACTGGAACTACGGCTCGCTCGGCACGGACGGCGGCGACGCGCTGCGCAACCTGCTGCACGACCCGTTCCTGCTGGTGCAGGCCGCCCTCGACCAGCCGCTCAAGCCGCTGCTGCTGCTCTGGCTGTTCGGCACGGCGTTGCTGCTGCCGCTGCGCTCGGCCACCGTGCTGTGCGCGGTGCCGCTGCTGGCCGAGCGGATCCTGTCCAGCAACCCCAACCACTGGTCGGTCGCCCGGCACTACGACTCGCTGCTCTGGCCGATCCTGCTCACCGCCGCCGTCGAGGTGCTCGGCCGGCTGAGCGCCGCCGGGCGGCCCGCGCGGACCGTCCGGCGGGCGCGGCTGCTGGGGCTCGGCGCGGCCGGCATCGCGCTGGCGGCCGCCGTGCCGATGGGGCTGGTGCAGCTGGCGGTGCCGTCCGCCTGGACGCCCAAGACGAGCGAGGCCGCGCTGGTGCGGGCGGCCGCGCTGATCCCGGACGGGGCCTCGGTGGAGGCGGACAACCAGATCGCGCCGCGGCTGACCGCCCGCACCGACGTGGTGCTGGTGGACGGCACGCCGCGCGGGCGCGAGTACGTGCTCACCCGGTCGAACAAGCGCTCCTTCCCGTTCGCCGCGGACACCGAGCAGGCGGCGCGGATCGCGCTGCTGCTGGAGCACGGGTACCGGCAGCTGTGGGCCGAGGACGGCGTGGTGCTGCTGCACCGGGAGGGCGGCGAGCCCGTCCCCGGGGAGCACGTGCCGGGGCCGGGCAGCAAGCCCGTCCAGGACGTGGTCCCGTCGGACGTGGGGCACGACCTGTTCCGCGGCTGACGCCCGGCGGCCTTGACGACGGTGGCGCCGGGGAACGGCCGAGGGCCGGTCGGAGGAGTCCTCCGGCCGGCCCTCGGGCGGTGCGGTCCGCGGGTCCGCGGGTCTGCGGGTCAGGGGCGGTCGGCGTAGGAGCCGCTCTGGTGCGTGCCCTGGTGCGGGACGGAGCCGTGGTGGCCGGGCCGCCGGCCGTGCGGGTGCCGGGTCAGGTTGTAGCCCAGGACGCCCGCCAGCGCGGCCAGGAAGCCGCCGCCGATCGTCCAGTACCAGCGGCTGTTCCAGCCGGAGAACCAGCCGGTGTACCAGTGCTCCTCCTCCGCCACCGGGGCGGCCGCCTTGGCGGTGCTCGCGCCGCCGCCGGCCGGCGGGACCAGCGGGGCCTTCAGCTCCCCGCCCTCCGGCTGGGCGTTGTCGGAGCCGCCCTTGGCGGCGACGTGCAGCTGGACGGCCGTGGCCAGACCGAGGTCCGGCTGCGGGACGTCCGACACCGAGAGCCGCACGTAGTAGGTGCCGGGCAGCGGGTCACCGGACCACGGCTCGGCCCAGGTGCGGACCTCGCGCAGGGTGCAGTCGAGCGTCAGCGCGGTGGTGTTCTGGTCACCGGTGGCGTTCTGGGTGCCGGCGGTGCAGGACTGGCGGCGGCGCAGCCCGTCGAAGACCTCGACGGACCAGGTCTGCGGGCCGTGCCGGTCGGTCCCGGGGGCCAGGTTGACGGACAGCTTGACCGTCGGGGTCTGGCCCTCGGAGGCGCCGAACGCCCAGTACAGGTAGTCGCCGGTGGAGGCGGCGACGTTGGCGTCCTGACCGGGGGAGAGGTTGACCGCGGTCAGGAAGGACGTGCCGGCCTTGGTGGCCGGGGCCGGGGTGCCGCTCGCGGTGGGCGAGGGGGACGGCGCGGCCGAGGCCGCCGGGGCGCCCAGGGCGAGGGCGGGCAGCAGGGCGAGGGCGGCGAGGGCGCCGCGAATCGTCGTACGCATGGTCAGTTCTCCCGCCAGACGGCGATCCGCCACCGTGCGATCCAGCCGAACAGCAGGCCGCAGACCAGGCCGGCCAGGGTGAGGGTGAGCAGCAGGATCCAGCCGCGGCCCAGGCCCATCGCGGCGCCCTCGGGGGCGGGCGAGGAGGAGGCCAGGTCCACGGTCAGCTCCAGCGGCAGGCCGGGGTCGGCCTGGACGCCGGCCTGCGGGGCCAGCGAGTTGCTGACGACCAGGCAGACGGTGGTCTGCGGCTTCTCCTTCGACGTGGACGAGTCCGACGCCGAGCTCGGGCTCGCCGTGACGTAGCCCTTGGAGGCCTCGGTGGACCAGCGCAGACCGGTGGAGATCACGTCGGTGCGCCCGCCGCCGGCGTCGGTGCCGCGGACCAGCTCCTGGCCGGTCGCGCTGGTGGCCTGCAGCAGCACGCCGTAGTCCCGGGCGACCGGGCGGTCGAGGGCGACGCTGACCGAGGCGCGCAGCTCCTGGCCGGACTTGACCGGGACCTTGTAGACGCGGTGCTCGGAGAACTTCTCGCGGTCGGTGTAGACGCCCGGGGCGAGCACCGGGGCGTTCTCGCACTTGTCGGTGCCGGCGGTCTTGACCGGGGTCACCGTGTAGGTGTCGTTGGAGCGGTCGACCAGCTGCTTCACCTTGTCGGTGAGCTGCTCCTGGGTGCGGACGTCGGTGTAGGTGCCGCCGGTCGCGTTGGCGATGCAGAGCAGCTGCTGACGGGTCTTGTCGTCGTGGGCCAGACCGAGGGTGTCGACCACCAGGTGGATGCCCTGGGAGGCGAGCTCGCGGGCCACGTCACAGGGGTCGGGCGGGGTGCAGGTGTCCTCGCCGTCGGTGATCAGCACCACGCGGCGGGTGGTCTCGCCCTTGCCGAGGTCCTGGGCGGCGCCGCGCAGGGCCAGGCCGATCGGGGTCCAGCCGGTGGGCCGCAGGGTGGCGACGGCGGTCTTGGCCTCGACCTTGTTGGTCTTGCCGACCGGGAACAGCTGCTTGGTGTCCTGGCAGCCCTGGACCTTGTCGTTGCCGGGGTAGTTCGCGCCGAGGGTGCGGATGCCGAACTCGGTCTCCGCGGGCAGGGCGTCGATCACCTCGTTCAGCGACTGCTGCGCCACCGAGATGCGGCTCTTGCCCTGGATGTCCGTGGCGGTCATGGAGCCGCTGACGTCCAGGACGAGGTCGACCCGGGGGGCCTCCTTGGGGGCGGGGGCGCCGGCTGATGGTTCGTCGGCGTGGGCGGGCAGGCCGAGGAGCAGCGAGGCGCCCGTTATCGCCACTGCGGCCAGCAGGCTGCCGAGCCTGGTCTGTGGTCGTCGTCCGGTAGTCACCCGGCCGATCCTAGGGCGTGTCTTGCGGGTCTTCGCCGGGTCCGCGACGCCAGGGCACGCACCTCGCCGCGTTGTCGTCAGTCGCCGATGCTCCGCATGGACTCCCTCCTCCGCCTTGCGATGCACGCACCCTGACGCCGCGTCCTGATCCGACGAGACCCACAAGACACGCCCGGGGATCATCAGTTCGCCGTGGCGAAACGAGTCCGGATCGTGCACCGACCAGCCCCGGCGTGAACTCCGGCGTGCGGGAGCCGAGTCCGGGCTCACGCGGGCCTTACCCGGCGTGGATAGCCTCCTTGCGTACCGATGGGCGGAAGCGGGGGCGCGATGGAGCTGGCAGCGGTCGGCAAGCGGTACGGGCGCGGCGGGCGGTGGATCCTGCGCGGGGTCGATCTGGCCGTCGGGCCCGGGGAGTTGGTGCGGATCGCCGGGCCGAACGGGAGCGGCAAGTCGACGCTGCTGCGACTGGTCGCCGGGATCGAGCGGCCCAGCGCGGGCCGGGTGGTGCGGCCCGGGCCGGCGGCGTACGTGCCCGAACGCTTCCCGCCGGCGCTGCCGTTCGACGCGGCCTCGTACCTGCTGCGGGTGGGCCGGGTGCACGGGCTGTCGGCGGAGCGGGCCCGGCGGCGGGCGGGGGAGTGGCTGGACCGGTTCGGCGTCGCGGACCGGGCGGGCACCCCGCTGAGCCGACTCTCCAAGGGCACCTGCCAGAAGGTCGCGGTCGCCCAGGCGCTGCTCGCCGAGGCCCGGGTGCTGGTGCTCGACGAGGCCTGGACCGGGCTGGACCCGGAGGCCAGGGCGGTGCTGGACGAGGCGGCCGCCGAACGGGCGGCGGCGGGCGGCACGGTGCTGTTCGTCGACCACGACCCGGCCCGGCTGGCCGGGCTGACCGGCGCGGCGTACCTGGTCGGCGCGGACGGCGGGCTGCGGTCCGCCGAGGAGGGGGCGGCGCCGCCCGCCGGGGCCGGCCCGGTGATGGAGATCGAGGTGGACGTCCCGGACGGCGCCCCGCTGCCGGACCGGCTGCCCGGCGCGCCGGAGCGCACCCGGCTGGCCGGGACGGAGGTCCGGCTGGCCGTTGCGGCCGCGCACTCGGACGCGCTGCTGCGCCGGCTGCTGCTGGGCCGCCCGGCCGTACGGGTGCTGGCGGTGCGTCGGCGGGAGGAGGAGCGGTGACGGGTCGGACCGGGCCGCTGACGCGGTACCACCTGGAGCTGCTGTTGCGCTCGCACGCCTGGCTGCCGCCGTTCCTGGCGTACGTGCTGCTGCTGGTGGTCGGGGTGACGGCGGGCGACCCGCTGCTGGGCAGCCTCGGCCTCGGTGCGGGGGCGCTGCTGCCGGTGAGCGCCTGGTACGTGCGCGGGGCGCTGGCCGCGGAGCCGCCGGCCTCGCGGGCCTGCCTGGTCGCGGTGGCGGGCCCGGCCCGGGTGCACCTGGGCGCGCTGCTGGCGGCGCTGACGGTCTCC
Source organism: Kitasatospora xanthocidica (assembly GCF_014656195.1). Classification (GTDB taxonomy): domain Bacteria; phylum Actinomycetota; class Actinomycetes; order Streptomycetales; family Streptomycetaceae; genus Kitasatospora; species Kitasatospora xanthocidica. Next base: position 55,450 of record NZ_BNBY01000038.1, read on the forward strand.
CTGGTGCTGGCGGTCGGCGAGGTCGCGGCGCTGTGGTGGACCAGCGGGGCGGTGGCCGATCCGGGGGCGCCGGGGCGGCCGGCGGTCGGGGCGGCGCTGCTGGCGGGGCTGCTGACCTCGGTGGTCTGCGCGCTGCTGGGGGTGCTGGCCGGGGCGCTGGCCTCCCGGCCGGTGCTCACCCGGGGGCCGTACGGGATCCCGCTGGCGCTGGCGCTGGCCGCGCTGCTGCTGGTGGTGCCCGCCTCACCGGCCAATGCTGCGGTGCGCGGGCTGGTGGCAGCGGCCCGGAGCGGCCGGGTCGCGGTGCCGTGGGTGGAGCTGCTGCTGGCCGTCGTCCTGATGGCCGCGGGCTGCGCGGGCGTCGCGGCGCTGGCCGGGCGCCGGCCGGAGTGAGCGGGCCGTCAGGGGGGAGGCGTGGCGAGGTGAAGTGGGCCGGCCGGGCCGGGTGATTCCGGCAATGGCGGACACACCGGGGCGAAGAGCCGATACACGTGCAGACGGCTCGTTAGGGTGACGAACCCGGGCGCCGGTGCGTGGGCCCGGCAGGCCTGTCCGAACCCCGCGACCCCCAGGACGGTCCGTGGCGACACCCTCCGCCGTGACGAGTTCCGCCGCCCGGCCGAGCCGGCCGGTGCCGACCAGGCGCACCACCGAGCTCGTCCTGGTGCTCGCCGCCGTCCTGACCGCCGTGTTCGGCTACGTCGAGGTCGGTGTCGACCTGGACGGCACGGTCCCGCCCGACGCGGCCGAGTACGGCGCCGCGCTCGGCGTGCTCGCCCTCGCGGCGCACGCCGTCGTCCGGTGGCGGGCCCGGTACGCGGACCCGCTGCCGCTGCCGATCGCGGTGCTGCTGAACGGGATCGGCCTGGTGGTGATCTACCGGCTCGACCGGGCCTCCCCGGGCCCCGGCGCGGCCTCCACCCAGCTGCTCTGGTCGGCCCTGGGCGTGGCGCTGTTCATCGCGGTGGTGCTGCTGGTGCGCGACCACCGGCGGCTGCGGCGCTACGCCCACACCGGTGCCCTGCTGGCGCTGGTCCTGCTGGTGCTGCCGATCTTCTTCCCGCCGGTGTACGGCTCCCGGATCTGGATCGTGGTCGGGCCGCTCTCCTTCCAGCCCGGCGAGTTCGCCAAGATCCTGCTGGCGGTCTTCTTCGCCGCCTACCTGGCGGTGCACCGGGACGCGCTGGCGCTCACCGGCCGCCGGGTGTGGCGCTGGCAGCTGCCGCGCGGGCGGGTGCTGGGGCCGGTCCTGCTGATCTGGGCGGCCTTCGTCGGCGTCCTGGTGCTGGAGACCGACCTCGGCACCTCGCTGCTCTTCTTCGGCCTGTTCGTGGTGATGCTCTACGTGGCCACCGCCCGCACCGGGTGGATCGCGATCGGGCTCGGCCTGGCCGCGGTCGGCGCGGTGACGGTGGGCTGGCTGTCGCCGCACGTGCACAGCCGGGTCGCGGACTGGCTGGACCCGCTGGGCTCGATCGCCGCGGGCCGGGGCGCCAACCAGATCGCCCAGTCGCTGTTCGCCTTCGCCTGGGGCGGCGAGCTGGGCACCGGCCTCGGCAACGGGCACTCGGTGCTGATCGGCTTCGCCGCCAAGTCGGACTTCATCCTCGCCACCATCGGCGAGGAGCTCGGCCTGACCGGGCTGATCGCGGTGTTCCTGCTGTACGCGGTGCTGGTCTCCCGGGGCTTCCGGACCGGCATCGCGCTGCGCGACCCGTTCGGGCGGCTGCTGGCGATCGGACTGGCCTCGATCGTCGGGCTGCAGGTGTTCGTGGTCGCGGGCGGGGTGCTGGCGCTGATCCCGCTGACCGGGATGACCATGCCGTTCATCGCCCTGGGCGGCTCCTCGGTGGTCACCAACTGGATCATCGTCGCGCTGCTGGTGCGGATGAGCGACATCGCCCGCAGGCCTGCGCCTGGGCCTGGGCCCGTGTCTGCGTCGGGGGAGGGGGAGGGCTGATGGCGCGGATCCGGCCGCGGGGCAACGGCCCGCAGGGGCTGCCCGGCATCTCGGTCACCGGGCGCCGGGCGGGCACCTTCTGCCTGCTGCTGGTCGCCGCGCTGTGCGTCCAGGCCACCCGGGTGCAGGTGTTCCAGGCGGACGACCTCGACCACAACAGCGCCAACCAGCGGCTCACCGTCGAGCGGTACGCCCGGCCGCGCGGCGACATCCTGGTCGGCTCGGAGCGGATCACCGGCTCCGAGCCCACCGGCGGCCGGTACGCGTACAAGCGCACCTACACCGACGGTCCGACCTACGCCGCCGTCACCGGCTTCGCCTCCCAGGCGTACGGCAACTCCCAGCTGGAGGGCACCGAGGACGACCTGCTGACCGGCACCGACGGCCGGCTGGCCGGATGGGCGCTCTGGGACGCGGTGGCCCGCAGGCAGAGCCCGGGCGGGGACGTGTACACCACGCTGGACCGCGCCGCCCAGGAGGCCGCCGTGCGCGGGCTGGGCGGCCAGCAGGGCGCGGTCGCCGCGATCGAGCCCGCCACCGGGCGGATCCTGGCGCTGGCCAGCACGCCCTCCTACGACCCGGGCGGCTTCGCCGGCCACGCCGCCGCCGACCAGGAGGCCTGGAACCGGCTGCAGGCCGACACCGACCAGCCGATGCTCAACCGGGCGCTGCGCCAGACCTACCCGCCGGGCTCGACCTTCAAGGTGGTCACCGCCGCGGCCGCGCTCGCGAACGGGGTGGTCACCGACCCGGACGCGCCGACCGGGGCGCCCTACCCGTACGTGCTGCCCGGGACGACCACCCCGCTGGTCAACGACACCCCTGCCTGCGACCGGCCCGGCCTGTCGCTGTCCGCCGCGATGACCGCCAGCTGCAACAGCGTGCTCGGCTACCTAGGGGTGCGGACCGGGCTGGACCGGATGGTGGCGATGGCGGAGGGCTTCGGCTTCAACGACCCGAAGCTGGACGTCCCGGTGCGGGCGGCCCGGTCGAACATCGACACCGCGATGGACGGGTCGCAGCTGGCGCTCTCCTCGATCGGGCAGTTCGACACGGCGGCCACCCCGCTGGTGATGGCGATGGTCGCGGCCGGGGTCGCCAACGACGGGACGGTCATGCGTCCACAGCTTGTGGACAAGCTGACGAAGTCCGACGGCACCGCGGTGCGGCTGATGAAGCCGGCGGCGTACCGGCGGGCGATGAGCCCGGAGGTGGCCGCCCGGGTGCGGAAGCTGATGACCGACGTGGTGGAGAACGGGACCGGGGGCAACGCCCGGATCGACGGGGCCGTGGTCGGCGGCAAGACCGGGACGGCTCAGCACGGGGTGGACAACGCCGGGACGCCGTACGCCTGGTTCATCTCCTGGGCCGGACCGGCCGGCTCGGACGCGGTGCCGCCGGTGGCGGTGGCCGTGGTGGTCGCGGACAGTGACGCCACGGACGTCACGGGTGGCGCCCTGGCCGCGCCGATCGCCCGCTCGGTGATGCGGGCGGTGCTCCGCCGATGACCCCCGCGACCGTGCTGAGCTGCCGCTTTATCCGCTCGACGGTAGATGCGCCGTTTGCGAAGTGTCCGGTTTGTACAGCCATATGCGCCGATTAGGACAATGCGCGTACCCGGACTGTTCGTTTGCGACACTGGTGCTTTCGCCGGGTACTGTCCCATCTTTGTTCGGTTGGTCCCCGATGTCGCCCCCGCGGCGCGGCGGGTGACCGGCCGCCAGGACACCCTCCCCTGCCCAGAAGGACCGCCGTTTTGGCCAGCAACACCCTCGGTGCGCGTCTGCTGCGACGCAAGCCCGTCTCGACACTGATCGCGGAGAGCGAGGGCCGCGACGCCCTTCCGGCGGGCGCACCCGAGGAGGGCGGCCGCTCCGGCATCCACCTGCGCCGCTCCATCGGGCTCTGGCAGCTGTCCTCGATCGGCATCGGTGCCACCATCGGCACCGGCATCTTCTTCGTGCTGAACACCGCGGTGCCGTCGGCGGGCCCGGCCGTCATCCTGTCGTTCGTGATCGCCGCGGTCACCGCGGGACTCACCGCGCTCTGCTACGCCGAGATGGCCTCCGCGATCCCGGTCTCCGGCTCCTCGTACTCCTACGCGTACGCCACCCTCGGCGAGGGCGTGGCCTTCGGCGTCGGCATCTGCCTGCTGATGGAGTACGGCGTCTCCGCCTCCGCGATCGCGGTCAGCTGGGCCGAGTACCTGAACAAGTTCCTCGACCTGGCCTTCGGGGTCAAGATCCCCGAGCAGCTCGCCGGCGCGCCGGACAGCACCCACTGGTTCAACCTGCCGGCGCTGCTGCTGGTCGCGATGGTCTGCTTCCTGCTGATCCGCGGCGTCAGCGAGTCGGTGAAGGTCAACGCGGCGATGGTCGGGATCAAGATCCTCATCCTGGTGCTGTTCATCGGCGTCGCGCTGACCGGCTTCCACTCCGGCAACCTGACCCCGTTCATGCCGCTCGGCATCGGCGGCGTGCAGGTCGCCGCGTCCAGCATCTTCTTCTCCTTCATCGGCCTGGACGCCGTGTCCACCGCCGGTGAGGAGGTCAAGAACCCGCGTCGCACCCTGCCGATGGCGATCATCATCTCGCTGGTCGTGGTGACCCTGCTCTACATCCTGGTCGCCCTGGCCGGCATCGGCGCCCAGCCCTGGCAGAAGTTCGACGGCCAGGAGGCCGGCCTCGCCCAGATCCTCCAGGACATCACCGGCCAGAGCTGGCCCGCGATGGTCTTCGCGATCGGCGCGATCCTGTCGATCTTCAGCATCACCCTCGTGGTGATCTACGGCCAGACCCGCATCCTGTACTCGATGGGCCGCGACGGCATGCTGCCCAAGCGCTTCGCCGAGCTCTCCCCGCGCACCGGCACCCCGATCTGGAACACCATCGTGGTCGGCCTCGGCGTGGGCGCGCTGGCCGCGTTCATCCCGCTGAACGTCCTGGCCGACATCACCAGCCTCGGGACGCTCATCGCCTTCTCGGTGGTCTCCATCGGCGTGATCATCCTGCGCCGCACCCAGCCCGACCTGCCGCGCGGCTTCAAGGTGCCCGGCTACCCGGTCGTCCCGCTGGTCAGCGTCGGCTTCTGCGTCTACCTGATCACCGGCCTGCACGCCGACACCTTCCGGGCCGGCGCGATCGCCGTCGCCGTCGCCGTGGTCGTCTACTTCGGCTACAGCATCAAGCACTCCCGGCTGGAGCGGGCCGAACCCGGGGCCGAGGCCGTCCCGGCCGACCGCACCGCCGACTGACCCGAAAGCGAACCGGACGTGAAGGGCCGCCGACCGACAGGACACCCGGCGGCCCTTTTCGTGCCGTCCCACGTCCAGTGCCCGACGTCATGGCGACAGGGCCGGGCCCGCACCCATAACCTTCCACCATGGTGAGCACCCGCACGCCCGGCTTCTCCCGCCCGCGCGGCCGCTTCACCGGCCGCCGCAGAACGCCGGCGCAGACCTTCGTGACCGAGACCTCGTCCGGACCCGGGCGACCGCCGAGAGGCTTCTCGGTCCGGCCGTTCCCCCGCCAGCGTGGCGAAAGCACCTTTCCGCCCACGCCCGATCGGCTGAATCCCGCCGCCCTCGCCTCGATGCGGACCGTACAGCTCCTCGGCTGCCTGATCGCGGCCGGCTGGGCCGCCGCCTTCCCGCTCGTCTCCGACCTGCCCAACCAGAAGCAGTGGGGCCTCATCGCGGCCCCCGCCTACGCCCTGGCCGGGCTGCTCTGCCTGACCCTGCCGCGCCGCTACGCGGCCCGCACCGCCGCCGCGGTCGCCCTCGTCGGCGCCGTCCTCGTCCCGCTCGGACTGCTCGCCCTGCACGGCCGCCACCAGTCCGAGGTCATGGTGGTCGAACGCTCGGCCCACCTGCTGCTCACCACCGGTGACGCCTACCTGCCGCACCCGGTCGTGGTCACCGACTACAACCCGTACCTGCCGGCGATGGCCCTGTTCGGACTGCCGCGCCAGCTGCTCGGCGACGCCACCGCCTTCGCCAAGGTCGCCGGGGACGCCCGGATCTGGTTCGCGCTGACCTTCTTCGTCTGCCTGCTGGCCGCCTGGCGGCTGCTGCGGCCCACCCGCCCGGACAGCGACGGCCCCCGCGCGCCGCTGCTGCCGCTGGCCGTCCTCACCGCCTCGCCGCTGATAGCGCTCGCCCTCGTCGTCGGCGGGGTGGACCTGCCGCTGATCGGCGTCTGCTGCCTCGCCATGGCGCTCGCCGAGCGGGACCGCACCGTCGGCGCCGGACTGGTCCTCGCCCTCGCCTGCACCCTGAAGTGGACGGCCTGGCCCGCGCTGCCGGTCGCCGTCCTGCTGCTGTGGCGGCTCTACGGCCGCCGGCCCGCCGCCCGGACCGCGCTGATCGGGACCGGGGTGAGCGTCGCGGTGATCCTGCCGTCCGTGCTCACCCAGGCGGACGCGCTGCGCGAACAGGTGGTGCGCTTCCCGCTCGGGATGACCGCGATCCGCACCCCGGCCGGCAGCCCGCTGCCCGGCAAGGTGCTGGCCGGCTTCGGGCCGACCGGGCACGCCATCTCGCTGGCCCTGATGACCGTCGCCCTGGTCGGGGTGGCGATCTGGCTGCTGGCCCGGCCGCCGGTCTCCGCGATCGCCGCGGCCGACCTGCTGGCCGTCGGGCTCGCGATCGCCTTCATGCTCGCCCCGGCCGGGCGGTTCGGGTACCTGGCGCTGCCGGCCGTCCTGGTGATCTGGCCCCGGCTGGCGGCCCGGCGCTGGAGCAGCCGGCGCCCGGTCGTGCCCGGGAGGGTGCCGGAGGTGCCGGAGCCCGCCCTGCAGTAATTCGCCCGCTCGCCTCCGGGGCGCTCCGACCCGGTGCCGACGGTCGGCGCTCCAAGGCCCTCGTCCCTCGGGCCTCCTCGCTTCTCCCTTTCGGCACCGGCGCGCCCCTTCGGCTCGGGGCGGGGATTCGCCCGCTCGCCTCCGGGGCGCTCCGGCCCGGTGCCGACGGTCGGCGCT
>NZ_BNBY01000039.1 GCF_014656195.1 Kitasatospora xanthocidica
AGAGCGACAAGGGCGACGCCCACGCGCTCGCCGACATGGTCCGCATCGACCGCGACCAGCTGACCCGACGCCCGGCGGCGCCGGCCGCGGACGCGGCCGCGGCCACCGCGGCCGGGGACGGGTCGTCAGGACGCCCGGGCCCGCGGCAGGCGCCCGAGGCCTGGGGACGCAGCGCCGCGGCGGGGACGGGCCGTCAGGACGCCCGGGCCCGCCGGGCACGGGAGGCGGGGCAGCGCCTCGCGGCTGGGGTGTCACGGCGCCGCGGGAGCCCCGGGCGCCCTGGGAGCCCCGGCTGTCCAGGACGGTGGTCCTCGGCCCCGGGAGGACGGGGTGAGTTCCAGGCCTCGTCGTCACGCGAGAGCCCGAAGGTGTCCGGCCCTCCTCCCGGTCAGGTGTCGCAAGAGGCCGGATGCCCGGCGTCATCCAGAGGCGGTACGGGCAAGGGTGCGGAACACTGCGCCGGGTGATCGTGATGCAGCCCGTCCTGGAGATCAACACCCCCGAGGACTTCGACCTCTGGCCTATCGCCGGGGCCGAGCCGTTCGCCTTCCTGCCCCTGAACGGCGCACTCTCACCCGCCGAGGTCGGGACGGCGGTGATGCGCATCACCGCCTGCAACGACATCGACCCCGACGGGGACCGGCCGCCACGGCCGGCCGACCCGCTCCAGTCCTTCCTGTACGGACTGCTGACCTTCGACCACCTCTACGCGGCCGGCGGCCTGCGCGTCACCGACCACGCGACGGGGGTCGCCTTCCTGCCCGGCTGCTGCGACGGGCTGGAGGACTGGCGCGACTGGCACGTGTTCGCCGACGGCGGCGGCCTGCTCGGGTTCGGCCACGAGCCCGTGTCACCGGTCGCCGAGCGTTTCGGCGACACCGTCCGGCTCACCGTCAACGCCGAGCACAGCGGCAGCCCGGTGATCGAGCTGCCCGTGACCGGGCTGCGCCACCTGCTCGCCGGCGCCGAGCGCGACCTGACCGACTTCCTCGCGCTGGCCACCGCCTGGGCCCGCCGGCGGATACCCGAGCACGCCGGTCCGGTCACCGCCGCCCTCGCCCGCGTCCTCGGCCTGCCCGCACCGGCCGCGGCGCCGAAGCCGTAGGCCGCCCGACGGCGTCGGCCAGGGGCGGGGCCACGTCGGCCCGGTCCGTCTCGGCACCGCCCCGCACCCTCACCCGCACGACCCGGAAACGGGCCGGGCGAAACCGTTTCGGTGGGGCCAGAAACTCGCCGGCGCGGACACCCGGGCGCCACCGGGGGGCCAGGGGCCGGCGGGAGTGCGGGCCCGGCCCGCTGCCTCGCAGGGCCGGTCCCACCGGGGCGCCCGCGTCCCGCAGCACCGCAATCCCGCAGTTCCGTGCTCCCGCTGCGCCCGGGGCGCGGTGGGGCGGGGCAGTCGGGCCCTGTCCTGCGGACTGTGGCGGATCAGGGCGCGGTGCCGGGCGCCCGGCCGGGCCCACCGTCGCGACGGCGCCGCGATCGGCGCGCCGCGCCGGCGCCGGGGACTGCGAGCACCGCGGCGGCGACGCCGTCCCGTTCGGCCGCCGCCGGTGACCGGCGCCGGTGTCGCCTTCGCCGGTGTCACGTCCCCGGGCGGTGCCGGAGCGTGCGGGCCTCGCCGCCCTCGCCCGTGTCCTCGGCCTGCCCGCACCGGCCGCGGCGCCGAAGCCGTAGGCCGCCCGACGGCGTCGGCCAGGGGCGGGGCCACGTCGGCCCGGTCCGTCCCGGCACCGCCCCGCACCCTCACCCGCACGACCCGGAAACGGGCCGGGCGAAACCGTTTCGGTGGGGCCAGAAACTCGCCGGCGCGGACACCCGGCACCGCAGGCCCCTCGATTCTGCTGCGCCCGGGGCGCGGTGGGGCGGGGCCGTCGGGTCCTGTCCTGCGGACTGTGGCGGATCAGGGCGCGGTGCCGGGCGCCCGGCCGGGCACACCGGCGCGGCGGCGCCGCCGTCGCGTTCGGCCGCCGCCGGTGACCGGCGCCGGTGTCGCCTTCGCCGGTGTCACGTCCCCGGGCGGTGCCGGAGCGCGCGGGCCTCGCCGCCCTCGCCCGTGTCCTCGGCCTGCCCGCACCGTCCGCGCGGACGGACGGACGGACGGACGGACGGACGGGCCGGCCGGCTTCGCCGCGGACCGCCCCCCGGTCTTGACGCCGTCGTCCACGGCATGGGCACCGACTGGCCGTCCGGCCCGGTCGAAGGCCTGAGGGCGCTCGGGCGCGGCATGTCCGGCGGGGCGGGGCCACCGCTGCCGCGCGAGCGGCTCCTGGTGACTGACCGCGGCCGGCCGGCGGCCACGGTGACCGGGTGTCGGCTCGCGGACCGGTAGCGCCGCCACGCTGCGGATCAGCGGCGGGCCGGCCGGCGGCGCTCGATGCGGTCGAGGTCGCCGGCGAGCAGGTCGAGGTGGCTGATGGTGAAGTCTGCGTTGGGCATGGCTTCTCCGCCGCCGTAGTACTGGCCCATGACGGTGGTGGGGAGGAAGGAGCGCAGGCTGTGGCGCATGCCCTCGGGGTAGTCGACGCTCTCGCCCCAGCCGCAGGGGGCCTCGTCGCTGGACAGCAGGACCCAGTGGTCCACGGGCACGAGGGCGTCGAGATCCGGTGCCGCTCCGGTGTGGCTGTCCAGCGCCGGCACGGTCAGCTGGTCGGGGTCGAGGGGCGGGTACCACAGCAGCAGGGGTTGGGCCCGTTGCGCGTCGGCGTTGTCGAAGCAGCAGACGGCGACGGTGTGGTCGGGGAAGTGGTCGGCGTAGAAGCGCAGGAGGTCCGGGTCGAGGGACGGGCGCCGGTGGGCCGGCACCTGCCGCAGGGCGGCGGGGATCGCGGTGGGGTCGTCGGCCAGGAGCACCGTGTAGACGTCGTGCTCGAAGACCTGGACGGCCTGGGGCTGCGCGCTCATCCACGCGATCTCGTCAACCGCGACGGCGATGGGGCGAACGGCGTCGACCATGCGCTCCAGGACGTCGGCGCCGCGTCCGGCGGAGAGGAAGTGCCCGGGGGTGAGCCGCTCGGTGGGCAGGTGCAGCAGCAGCGCGTTCGGGCCGCTCGCGAGGTTGACGGCGGTGTTCTGGTAGCCCAGGACATGGATGAGGCCGTGCACGGGGTGGTGCTGCCGACCGCAGTACACGATCGTGCCGGAGAACGCGGCCTCACTGGTCGAGATGCACATGGTGGCAAGGTAGCGCCCCCGTTCGTGCGGGAACCGGGAGGGTCCGCGTGAGTCCCGGTCGCAGACACGCACGGACCGTGACGGCTTGCTGATCGCCCTCACGGACTCCGTGCCTGGACTCCGTATGACCCGACGAAACCATCGCCGGGCTGCTCGCGGGGCGGGGGCCGGGTCCTGGTGGCGGGGGTGCGGGGCCGGGATGCGGGCGGCGGCCCCGGCCGCCGGTGCCGCGTGCCTGCCGGGAGGGGCGGGGTGCGGGCCGGGGCGGGGCCGCCGTCGGGGTGCGCGCGGTGCGGCGCGCGGGTGCGCGGGGTGGGTCAGGCGAGGACGGCGAGCGCGGCGTCGTAGTTCGGCTCGTCGGCGATCTCGGCGACGAGTTCGGTGTGCAGGACGGTGTCGTTCTCGTCCAGGACGACCACGGCGCGGGCGGTCAGGCCGGCCAGCGGGCCGGAGTTGATGGCGACGCCGTAGCTGTCGTGGAAGTCGCGGCCGCGCAGGGTGGAGAGGGTCTTGACGTTGTCCAGGCCCTCGGCGCCGCAGAAGCGGGCCTGCGCGAACGGCAGGTCGGCGGAGATGCACAGCACGACGGTGTTCTCCAGCGCGCCGGCCTGGGCGTTGAAGGTGCGCACCGACGTGGCGCAGGTGGGGGTGTCGATGCTGGGGAAGATGTTGAGGACCTTGCGGGTGCCCGCGTAGTCCTTGAGGGAGGCGTCCGCGAGGCCGGCGCCGACCAGCGTGAACGCGGGGGCCTGGCTGCCGGCGGCGGGCAGCGCGCCGCCGATCTCGACCGGGTTCCCCTTCAGCGTGACCTGAGCCATGAAAAGCCTCCTAGCAGCGGTGTGTGTACGGGTGTGCAACGCCGCTGATCCTACTGCCCGCCGGTGGCGCGTCCCTCGGCCGGCCACGGGCTGGACACCGGCCGCACGCCGGCCGCGTGCCGCCCGGCGGGGCGGGGTGTCAGGCGGACCGGATGGGGTCGTGGCGGGTGGCCGGGATGTCGGGGGTGCCGTTGGGCAGGGCGGGTTCGGGGCGGGTTCGGGGGCGGGGGTGGCCTGGAAGGCGGTGGTGCCGGCGGCGCGGGGCAGGAGGGCGACGTGGTGGCCGGCCGGGGTACGGGCGAAGACGGCGGGCCCGGGCGGCGTTGGTGGTGAGGTGGCGCTCGCGGGTGGCGGTGGCGCGGCGGTGGCGCAGCCGGGGGACGGCGGACATAGCTTCGTAGAGGAGGGCGTCGAGGGCCTGGACGGCCTGCCGGGGGTGGGGGTGGTCTGTGCTGGTCGGCGGTGGTTCTGGCGGGTGACGTGGTCGTGGTGGCCGGCGGCGATCCGGCCGATGTTGTTGACGGACCCTCCGGTGGGGGAGTGCGGGTCGGGGGTGTTCATGTCGCCGGAGCGGGAGTCGAAGGGCAGGGGTTTGGCGTCGGCGACGGCGAAGCGGCTGGCGCCGGATTCCCCGCCGGTGGGGTCCTGGTCGAACCAGGTCTCGTCGCCGGGGCCGGAGGTCTGGTGGAGGGGGTCGCCGAGGAGGGGGCCCGGGGTGAGGTCGGTGGCGACGCGGCTCTTGGCGGGCAGGTGGCTGACGGGGGCGTTCTCGGCGTCGCCGGCCCAGACGTGTGCGGGGCCGATGTGCGGGTCGCAGGCTTTGCCGGGGCCGGGGCCGGGGCCGGGGACGGTGCCGGGGCCGGTGCCGCCGTTCATCCGGGCGCCCGGGCCGGCGGTGGTGGAGCCGTAGCTGTGGGCGAGGGCGAGGGCGAGGGCGAGGGCGAGGGCGAGGGCGAGGGCGACGAGGTGGGCGGGTGGTCCGTCGTGGGTGGCGCGCACCGGGTGGGAACGCCGGTCGGGCCGCTCGGCGACGCCCCGTGCCCGGCGGGAGGTCCTGCGCCGGGAGACCGCCGGGGGCGTGCGGCCCGCCCCGCAGGCACGGGTCCCCGGTGTCCGGCCCGCGCGCCCGACGGGGTGCGGCGTGCGGGCGGGTCTGCCGACGGCGTCGCCTCCCGCATCGAGGCCTGCCCGGGTACGGTCCGGGCCCGCGGCGGCGCCGCGGGCCCGCCCACGGGCGGGATGTGACGGCGCGACCTGCTGCCGGTGTCGGGCAGCCGGGCCGCGGTCCTGTGTCCCGGGAACGGCGGGCTGGCGTCCGCTACGGGTCGGCGCTTCCCCGGCCGGGCCCGGGCCGAAGTCCGAGGGAAGTCGCCGTGTCCGGCCCGGTCCGCGTCCCGTCCGGGCCGCGACTGGTGACCGGTCCGGGCCCGGCGGGGCCGCTGCCCGGGTGCCCGCCGGTGGGGATCCTCCGGCCGAGGGTGGTCGCCCGGGCGGTGTGTCACCGGCCCGCAACGGCTGTCGCTGGCACTGCAGGCAGGTCTGTTCGTTCGCCGGACGCGGACCTGCGCCTCGCCCGGGGCCGGTGCGGGCGGTGCCCGGCGCAGGCCCCGGGCCGGGGTGGCGGCGGGTCAGGGTGTGGTGGTGCCGTGGTCCCAGACGGTCTCGTAGTACGCGAGGCGTTCGTCCTGGCCGGCCGGGCGCATGCCGCAGGCCGCCATGACGTGGCGGGAGGCGGTGTTGGCGAGGTCGGTGTCGCCGCGTACCCGGGTGGCGCCGAGCTCGCGGGCCAGGGAGAGCAGGGCGCGCAGGGCCTCCGAGGCGTAGCCGTGGCCGCGCGCGGCGGGCACCAGGCCGTACCCGACGCTCACGCCGCCCTGCGGATCGGCCGGGCCGTGGAAGCCCGCCCCGCCGATCGCGTGCCCGTCGCAGCGCCGGCGGATCTCGTACGCGCCGAACGGGCCCGTCCCGCCGTCCTGCCCGCACACCTCCAGGAAGCGGCGGGCACCGGCCACGTCGGCTCCTGACGGGTAGCCGGCCTCCCACCGGTCGCCCGCCTGCGGGGCGTTCGCCGTGATGCGCCGGGCCAGCGCGGGGTCGAGCGGGCACAGGATGAGGCGTTCCGTCACAAGATCGTCCATACGGCTGTCGTAGCAGCCCCGGCCCGGGGCCCGCACCCGGTTTTCCCGCCGGGGCCGGCGCCGTGGGCCTTCGGTGCGTGACGGACGGATTCTGCGGGGTCCGTGCCGACTGGAAGATCGGCTACGGACCGGCGGACCACCGTCCTGGCCATGGTCCAGACCGGCCGGACGACGGCCCGGACCGGTCGGGGTTCGTCGAAGGCGGCGTCGAAGGCATCGCGAACAGGACACCGGCCCGGCACCGGAAGTCGGCCCGTCCGACGTCTCGTGCCCGGACCCCGAGCCGGTCCTGGGTCGGCGCGGCGCCGGAGGTCGGCCTGTCCGGCTTCTCGTGCGGCTCTGGCCGGTTCGGCCGGGCACGGGCCGGGATCCGCGTGGGCCTGGGGTCGGCGCGGAGCTGGAAGTCGGCGGGTCCGACTTCTCGTGCCGTTCCCGCCGGTGCGGCCCGGCCCGTGCCGGAGTTCGGTCCGGGTCCGGGTCCGGGTCCGGGTCCGGCGCGGCGCCGGAGGTCGGCCTGTCCGGCTTCTCGTGCGGCTCTGGCCGGTTCGGCCGGGCACGGGCCGGGATCCGCGTGGGCCTGGGGTCGGCGCGGAGCTGGAAGTCGGCGGGTCCGGCTTCTCGTGCCCGTTCCCGCCGGTGTGGGGGTGTCAGGGCTGGCGGGGGCGGGCCGGGGCCGGGCGGGTGTCGGGGTCTTCGTGGGGGTGGGGGAGGGTGAAGCGCACGCCGGTCAGGTCTTCCGACAGGTCCCACAGGCGCCGGGCGGTGGCCGGGTCGGTGGCGCGCGGGGCGAGGGGGACGCGGGTGGGGGCGCCGCGCAGTTCGCCGGGGCCGCCGGGGCCGTACAGCGCTCCGCCCAGGGCCCGCGGGTCGGTGGCCGCGTACAGCTGGGGCAGCGCGCCGCGTTCGGGGCTCTGGGCCAGGGGGCGCAGGAGGCGGCCGAACAGCAGCCGCACCGCGGGGACGGGGGTGGCGTGCTGCAGGCCGGTGGCGGCGTAGCCGGGGTGGGCCAGGACGCTGCGCACGGGGCTGGCGGCCAGGGTCAGGCGGCGGTGGAGTTCGTGGCCGAAGAGGGCGCCGGCGAGTTTGGACTGGTTGTAGCGGTCCATCGGGGAGTAGGAGCGGGCGCCGGCGGGGTCGTCGAAGTGGATGCGGGCGCGGCGGTGGTTGGCGGAGGTGACGGTGACCACCCGGGGGTCGTCGCCGTCGGCGAGGAGGTCCAGGAGGAGGGCGGTGAGGGCGAAGTGGCCGAGGTGGTTGGCGGCGAGCTGGAGTTCGTGGCCGTGCGGGGTGAGGGTGCGCGGGGGCGCGAGGACGCCGGCGTTGTTGACCAGGACGTCGGGGCGCGGGCCGTGCTCGCGCAGGCGGGCGGCGAACGCGCGCACGGAGGCGCCGTCGGCCAGGTCCAGGGGGCGTACGGCCGGTGGCGGGGCATCGGGGTGGCGGGCGCTCAGGAGGTCGGCGGCGTGGCGTCCCCGGGTCTCGTCGCGCACGGCCAGGACGAGGCGGGCGCCTTTGGCGGCGAGGGCGTGGGCGGTGGCGAGGCCGAGTCCGCCGGTGGCCCCGGTGACGACGAACACCCGGCCCTTCTGGTCCGGGATGCGGTCGGTGGTCCAGTCGCTGCGGGTCATGTGACTGCGAGTCATGTGGCTCACGCTGCCCTCGATGTCACCAAGTGTCAAGACTGGCGTGTCGTGACATGAATGGCGCGGGGCTAGGATGGCCCGGTGACCACCCCCGCCGCCACCCTGGCCCAGCGCAAGCGCCAGCTCGTCGCCGACGAGCTGACCCGGGCGGCCCTGGAACTCCTGGCGGACGGGGGCTTCGAGGCCGTCACCGTCGACGAGATCGCGGCGGCCGCGGGCGTGTCCAAGCGGACCTTCTTCCGCTACTTCGCCTCCAAGGAGGACGTGGTCGTCCGGTTCCTGGCCGGGCTGGGCGCCGCCATGCGCGAGGAACTGGCCGCCCGCCCCGCGGCCGAACCGCCCTCGGTGGCCCTGCGGCACGCCGTCTGGTGCTCGGTCGCCGCCTGCGCCGGCCACGAGGAACGCGCCCGCCGCGTCGTGCGGCTGATCCTGACCACCCCCGCCCTGCTCGCCCGCTTCCTGGAACGCCAGGCGCAGTGGCGCGACGCGCTCGCCGCCGAACTCGCCGCCCGCCTCGGCCTGGACCCCGCGGCCGAGCTCTACCCGCAGCTGGCCGCGGACATGGCCCTGGCGGCCTTCCACGCGGTGCTGCAGCGCTGGAGCGGCGCCGACGGCGACGGGGACGGGAACGGCGGCCACGGCGACGGGGGCGGGGGCGGCGGGGTGGTGGACGCCGCCGCTCTGACCGACCGGTCCTTCGCCGTCATCGCGCCGGCCCTGGACGCCGTCGTACGCACCGGCGCCCCGCGCTCCTGACTCCGCGCACCGCTGACTCCGTACGCCCCTGACCCGCCCGCGCTCCGGCCCGCGCGGAAGCGAACGGTGGCGCCCCGCGGCGGCCCTGGGGGGTGGGCCCGGGGCCGGCGCGGGGCGGGTGGCGCCGGCCGTCACCGGCTACGTCCCGGCGCGGTGCTCAGTCGAGGACCGTGACGTCGGTGCGCCTCGGCAGCGGGCTGTTCCAGCCGATGCCGATCTCGAAAGTCACCACACCGTCACGCCGAACCCGGCCGCGCCGCGCGCCGGGTGACGGGCCGGAGAGGGTACGCCCGCGCCGTCGCCGGTCCTCGCCGGTCCTCGCCGGTCCTCGCCGGTCCTCGCCGGTCCTCGCCGCCCGCAGCGCCGTCCCCGTTCACCGCACCCGCCCGCCCGCCGCGACCGGCACCCCGGCCGGCACCCCGGCCCCGGCCGGGGCGGTGCTCAGGCTGTGCCCCAGGGCGGCGCGGGCGCGGTGCAGCCGGGACTTCATCGCGGCCTGCCCGATGCCCAGTTCCTCGGCGACCGCCCGTCCGCTGCGGCCCCGCACGTCGCGCAGGACCAGCACACGGCGCTGGTCGGGCGGCAGCGCCGCGAGCGCCTCGGCGATCCGCCGCGCCTCCAGACGCCGCAGCACCTCCTCCTCCGCCGACGCCAGACCCGCCGCCCCGCCCGCACCCCCGCCCAAACCCCCGTCCCCATCGCCCGTGGCGCCGCCGTCCCCGGGCCCCGCCGGGTGCGGGCGCAGCACCGAACGGGCGCCGCGCAGGCACTCGTTGCGCACGATGCGAAACAGCCACGACGCCAGCGCCGTGGAAGCCCGCAGCATGCCCACCCGCCGGTACAGCACGGTCAGCGCCTCCTGCGCCGCGTCCCCGGCGTCCTCCCGGCTCGCGCACAACGAGTGGGCGAAACGCCGCACATGCGGGTGCGAGGCCGTGACCAGCCCGGTCAGCGCCCGCGCGTCACCGCGCTGCGCCGCGGCGACCACGTCCGCACCGGGCCACCCGCCGTCCTCGGCCACGCCCGCCGCCCCGCGGGCGCCGAAGCACGGACACGCGGGCGCACACCAGCACCGCGCCCAGGGCCACACCGACACCGACCACCACGACGACCTCCCACCACAACGTCCCACCACCGGGCCCGCGCGGGGCCCGCGCGGGGCCCGTCCATAGGAGGCGGCCCGGCCCAGAAAGGATTCACCCCCCTTCCCCCTCCGTGAGAGCATCACCCGGTGCGCCGACTGACAGTGCTCGGAACCAGTGCCGCCTACCCCGAAGCGGGCCGCGCCGCCAGCGGCTTCCTCCTCGAACACGACGGCTACCGCCTCGCCCTCGACCTCGGCTACGCCACCTTCCCCCGCCTGCTCCACCACACCGGCGCCCTCGGCCTGGACGCCGTCGTCATCACCCACGCCCACCCCGACCACTGCGCCGACCTCAGCGCCCTGTGCCGGGCCCGCTACTTCGCCGCCCCGCGCCCGCCGCGCCTGCCCCTGTACTGCCCGGCGGGCGTCGTCGAACGCGTCCAGGCGATGGAACCCACCGAAGACCTCCACGACGTCTTCGACGTCCACCCCCTGCCCGCCGCCCCCGCCACCCACCGCCTGGGCCCGCTGCGCCTGGACACCGCCGGCCTGCCGCACCACGTGCCCCACGCGGGGGTGCGGCTCAGCGCCCCGGGCCTGGCCCTCGCCTACAGCGGCGACGCGGGCCCCGGCCCGGCCCTGGCCGAACTCGCCGACCGCGCCGACCTGTTCATCGCCGGCGCCACCGTGTGCGGCACCGCCCCCCGGGACCCGCACCTGCTCAGCGCCGCCCAGGCCGGCCACTGGGCCCGCCGCGCCGGCGCCGCCCGCCTGCTGCTCACCCACTTCTGGCCCGGCACCGACCGCGCCCTGGCGCTGGCCGAGGCCCGCCGCGCCTACGGGGGCGAGGTCCTGGCCGCCGAGGAGGACCTGCGGCTGGACCTGTGACCGGCCCCGGGCCCCGGGCCCTGGGCCCTGGGCCCGGTCACAGGGGGGCCGGGGGCGGGGGTCAGTCGAAGCGGATGTGGCGGGCGCCGGTCCAGGCCCGGCGCAGCCGGCCGCGCAGCGGGCCGTCGGTGTTCGGGGCGAGGGTCAGGGCGCAGGCGGCGGCGATGTGGTCGGCGACCTGCGCGACGGTGAGACGGTCGGTCCACACGTGCTGGGCGAACTCCTCCTCGCGCAGGCGTTCCAGGCACAGGTCGAGCCGGGAGAGGGCGAAGCTCTCCCGGCGCAGCGGGGCGTCCTTGCCGGCGACCAGGCGGACGGCGTGTCCGAAGCCGCGTTCGCGCAGGCGCCGCAGCACCGTTTCCCGGGTGGCGAGCAGGGTGAAGTGCCGTACGTCGTGGCCGCGTTCGCGCAGCCGGCCGACGGTCTCGCGGAAGTACGGCGCTTCCACGACCGTCATCGGCACGATCACCGGGCCCGCGTGCCCGGTGAGGGCCAGGTCCAGGACCTCGTAGACGCCCTGGCGCCAGGCCGGGAGGTCCTGGAAGTCCCCGCGCAGGGCGGGCGGGGTCATGCGGTGCAGCCCGAACCCGACGTGTTCGGGGTCGCACAGGACGCTGCCGGGCAGCCGCCGCAGGAGCTCGTGCGCGGTCTGGGTCTTGCCGCCGCCGAACGGCCCGTTGATCCACAGGAGCATGCCCGGACCCTACCCGCAGCTTCGGCGCGCGCCGTACGCGAGACCCGGCGGGCCCCGCTTCCCGTACGGCGAGGGGCGTTCCGGGGCAGCGGCGAGGGGCGTTCCGGGGCGGCCGCGAGGGGGTGTTCGCGGGGGCGGGGCGCGCGCCGGAAAACCTGTTGGCGGACCGTGGCGGCCGCTGCTACGGTGCCGGAGGCCGTGCGAGAGAACGAGGAGGTGGTACCCGTGAACGCGATACAGACACGGGTGCTCCCCCACGGGGTCACGGCCGGGCGATAGGTCGTCCGGGAGCGCCGATCACGCGCACTCCCGAAAGGCACGACCATGCGCTTCACCTCCGAGCAGCGCCTCGACGACGGCGTCCTCGCCCGCGAGTTCACCCTCGGCGAGATCCCCGGCACCCTGTGGACGCCCGAATCCGCCGCACCCCTGCCGCTGATCCTGACGGCCCACAACGGCGGCCTGCACAGGCGAGAGCCCCGACTGGTGGCCCGGGCCCGGTACTGCGCCGCCCACGGCTACGCGGTGGCCGCCATCGACGCCCCCGGGCACGGCGACCGGCCCCGCTGCGCCGCCGACGACCGCTCCCGCGCCGAGCTGCGCCGGGCGATGGGGGAGGGCCGGCCGGCCGCCGAGACGGAGGAGATCCTCGAGTCGTTCATCGGCCCGCTGGTCGACCGGGCGGCCCCGGAATGGCGGACCGTCCTGGACGCCCTCCTCGCCCTGCCCGGGATCGCCGGCCCGGTCGGCTACTCCGGGTGGACGGCCGTCGGCATCGAGCTGGCGGCGACCGAGCCGCGCATCGCGGCCGCCGGCTTCTTCGCCGGGGGCTACGTGCCCCGCGCCCAGCGCGAGCGGGCCCGGCAGGTCGGCGTCCCGCTGCTGTTCCTGCTGCAGTGGGACGACGAGGGCAACCCCCGCGGGCGCGCCCTGGACCTGTTCGACGCCTTCGCCAGCACGGAGAAGACACTGCACGCCAACACGGGCGGGCACACCGGCACCCCGTGGTTCGAAGTGGAGGACGGGGACCGCTTCTTCGCCCGCCACCTGACGTAGGACCGGGGCCGCCCGGCCCCCGCGGGCCCCCTGCCGGCCGGGCAGGGGTCCGCGGGGGCCGGGCGGCCGTTTCACGCGGGAGGCGGCGCACGGCTGCCTCGTCCCGCCGCCCGGGACCGCCCCGCTGCACGCGGCGCGGCACGCGGCGCGGGTCAGGACGGCCGGCCGCCGAACTGCCAGTCGTGCACCTCGACGGTGGCGTACCGGTCCCGGGTCAGGACGGCTCCCGCCGTGTCCGGGTCCGGCGCGCGCAGCAGCGCGGCCGTACCGAGCCAGGCGGTGCCGTCGTCGGACAGCAGCGGCCCGTAGGCGATGAGGTCGCCCGTGCCGGGCGGCACGGCGAGGTCGGCGGCCTGTCCGGTGCCCAGGCCCAGCACGAGGTAGCGGTTGCCGCCGCTTGGGCCGCCGGGGAAGTCCCACATGGTGCGCCCCAGCAGGTTGTGCCACCGTCGCAGCAGCACGTCCCGGTAGACGCCGGCCTGGTAGCCGGGTTCGTCGAAGGCGAACGCGCGGGCGGCGGCGGGATCGGGCAGGTCGAGGATGTGCACGCTGCCGGTGGGGGCGCCGCCGTGGCCGGTGAGGGTCGGGCCCCGGGCGGTCATCTCCTTCGCGTACCGGTCCATGTAGGACCAGTGCTCCTCCAGCAGTTCACGGCGCAGTGCCAGGGAGTCGGGCCGGTCGCGGTGGTAGCAGAAGAACTCCATGCCCGTAGGGTCTCCTCGCGGACGTGGCCGGGTCGAGCGAATTGGCGGAGCGGGCCGGGGACTTCGGCGAGGCGAGGCGGGGTGGGCCGGGTCGGGTCAGGGCGGGCCGGCGCTCAGGCGTAGCGGTCGAACAGGGCCTGCAGGTAGTCCTCCAGGCGGGTGGTCAGCAGGGCCGGGGTCAGGTCGGTGCGGCCCAGTTCGCGCCAGGGGACGGCGACCTTCTGCGCGTCGGGGGCGTAGGCGAGGGCGTCCAGCAGCCGCCAGTAGAGGTGCTCGCCGTCCTCGGCGAGCGCGGCGCCGCCGGCCGCCCGGTAGCGGTCGGCGAAGGCGAGGCCGGCGGCGGGGCCGTGGAGCAGGGCCAGGGCGGTGGAGCAGTGGGCGACGTCCAGGTCGGCCGGGCCCCAGGAGGTCTCCACCCAGTCGACGACCCCGCTGACCGCGAGGGTGTCGCCGGCGCCGGTGAACAGCACGTTGCCGGGGTGGAAGTCGCGGTGCAGGAAGCACGGGCGGTGCGCGGGCGCCTGCCGGTCGATCGCCTCCACCGCCCGCGCCCACAGGCCGGGGCGCGCGGTGTGCTCGGGCACGCGCACCAGGTCGGGGGCCGTCCACGCCTGCCAGGCGCGCGGGCGCTCCTGCTCGCCGACCTCCAGGGCGTGGACGGCGGCGAGCTGGGCGGCCAGCAGGTCCGCGCGTCGGGACGTGTCGCCGTCCTCGGCCAGGCGCACGCCGCCGGGCAGGTGGGTCATCACCAGCGACGGGTGGTCGCAGGCCGCGCCGTGCTCGTCGAGCGCGCGCAGCCGCGCGGCCGGGACGGCGCCGGCCTCCAGCAGGCGCAGCACGCCGGCCTCGCGGGCCAGCATGGCCGGGGCGTGGCGGCGGTAGAACGGCTTGACGAAGGAGCGCAGCACCAGCGCGTACGGGTCCGCGCCGCCGGGGCGCGTCACCTCCAGGCGGCGCATCCGCGAGGTCCAGCCGCCCTTGAGCGCCGTCACCGCGGTGATCCGCTCACCGGGGGCGAGCGCGCCGCGGGCCCAGCGCAGGGTGGCCTCCCAGCCCTGGTCGTCGTCCGGGCGGCCGTCGTCTCCGATCATGGAACGAGAGCCTACGCGCCGCCCCGGCGCCCGCCCGGGCCGGGGCGACGGGGCGGGGCAACGGGGCGGGGCAACGGGCCGGGGCAACGGGCCGGGGCAACGGGGCGGGGCAACGGGGCGGGGCAACGGGGCGGGGCCCGGGGCGGTGACGAGGGGTCAACTCCCGTGCAACCGGCGTCCGAAGACCACTATTCCGATGGCCGTCGAAGTTTGACAGGGCGGGCCCGGCCCGCTTGGCTGGGAACGCGACCGCACCGCCGCCCGCACACCGGCACCGCGTGCCGCACGCCGAGCACGCCACCGAGCACCGAGCACCGAGCACGCGTACCGAGCACCGAGCAGGGGAGCCGCGCCATGCCCAGGACCGTCGTCTTCGAGACCACCGGGGGACCGGAGGTCCTGACCGTCCGCGACACCCCCCTGCCCGAACCCGGGCCCGGCGAACTGCGCCTGCGCGTCGCCGCCATCGGCCTCAACCGCGCCGAGGCGCTCTTCCGCGCCGGCACCTACCTCGAGGAGCCCGAACTCCCCGCCACCCTCGGCTACGAGGCCTCCGGCACCGTGGAGGCCGTCGGCGAGGGCGTCACCGGCTTCGCCGCCGGCGACCACGTGGACACCGTGCCCGCCTTCGACCTCAACGACTACGGCGTCTACGGCACCCACGTCCTCGTGCCCGCCCGCGCCACCGTCCACCGCCCCCGCGGCCTCACCCCCGTCCAGGGCGCCGCCGTGTGGATGTCCTACCTCACCGCCTACGGCGCCCTCGCCGAGGACGGCCACCTGCGCCCCGGCGACCACGTGCTGCTCACCGCCGCCGCCTCCGGGGTCGGACTCGCCGCGATCCGCACCGCCCGGCGCCTGGGCGCGGTGCCCGTCGCCACCACCCGCACCCGCGCCAAGGCGCCCGCCCTGCTGGACGCCGGCGCCGCCGAGGTGATCGTCACCGGCGAGGAGGACCTCCTCGCCCGCGTCCACGACGCCACCGGCGGGCGCGGCGTACGCACCGTCTTCGACCCCGTCGCCGGACCCGGCGTCCTCACCCTCGCCCGCACCATCGCCCCCGGCGGACGCCTGATCGTCTACGGCCGCCTGGACCCGCGCGACACCCCCCTGCCCGGCCAGGACACCTTCGCCCCCGTCACCAGCCGCTTCTACTCGATGCACGAGGTGACCCGCGACGACGAACGGCTGCGCCGCGCCCGCGCCTTCGTCACCGCGGGCCTGGCCGACGGCACCTTCACCCCCGCCGTCGACCGCGTCTTCGCGGGCCTGGACACCGTCGCCGAGGCCCACCGCTACCTGGAGGCCGGCACCCAGACCGGCAAGATCGTCGTCACCGTGGACGACGACGCGGACGAAGCCGCGGACGACAGCGCGGGCGGCTGAGCCGTCGTCACGAGGGCGCGGTGTCCAGGGCCTCCGCGTCGGCGGCGGCCACCACCGCCGACAGCAGGCCCGGGAAGCGGCGCTCCAGCTCCTCGGCGCGCAGCGTGTTCATCTTGGTCGTGCCCACGTAGTACTGGCGCAGCAGCCCCGCCTCGCGCAGCACGCTGAAGTGGTGGCTGGAGGTCGAACGCCCGACCGGCAGGTCGAAGGAGCCGCAACTGAGATCGGCCGGCGAGTGCGCCAATGTGCGCACCACCGACCTGCGGGCCGGATCAGAGAGCGCCTCCAGCACCTGCTGGACACTCACGTCCTCCACACCAGGGTGCACGATCATCCGCGCCACGACGCGTGCCCGTCCCACACCCACCACCCCTTCCCAACGCTCGACCCCCGTCCGTCCCACGGTCAAAAGCCGCGCCGTGCGCGCGACTTCACGCCCAGACGCTACTACGCCCAGCCCATCTGCCACGCCCACCGCAACACCCCCGCAACACGTCCGGGGACCGGGAAGGCCCGGGAAGGGCCGGCGGGGCCGCCCGCGGGGCCGGTGCCGGCGGGGCCGACAGCGGACGGACGCCAGGCCGGCGGTGGCGCGGGGGAGAGGGGTGAGGGGGCGTGGCCGGGTGTGCCCGGCGGGCCGGGCGGGCGGTGGCGCGGGGAAGGGCGTGCCCGTGGCGGGGCGGGCGCGGTACCGGAGGGCGCCCCACCCGCACCCCGCGCCCCCGGCAGGCCGGGCGGGCGCGGTGCGCGGGCCGGTGCCGGCGGGGCCGACAGCGGACGGACGCCAGGCCGGCGGTGGCGCGGGGGAGAGGGGTGAGGGGGCGTGGCCGGGTGTGCCCGGCGGGGCGGGCCGGGCGGGTGGTTGCGCCCCGGGCACCGCGCGCCGTACGGGGCGGGTGCGCGCCGTACGGCGGTGCGCGGTACCGGCGGACGCCCCGCCCGCACCCCGCCGTCCCCGCGCCCCCCGGCGGGCGGGGGCGCGGGGACGGCGGGCCGGGGGCGCGGGTCAGGCCGCGCGGACCGGGGTGGGCACCGGGCGGGGCAGGCGGGTGAGGGCCAGCGGTTCGAAGATGCCCATCAGCACCGGGTCCACCGCCCGTACCGCCGCCGGGGCGGGCGGCGCGGGGGTGGGGGTGCGCAGCAGGGCGAGGTAGAGCTCCTGGGTCTCGGCGGCCGGGTCGATGCCCAGTTCCTCGGCCAGCACCTGGCGCAGCTGCTGGTAGCAGCGCAGCGCCTCGGCGCGGTTGCCGGAGGCGGCCAGGGCCGCCATGCGGCAGCGGTAGGCGCTCTCGCGGAACGGGGCGCGGCGCACCGCCTCGTCGGCCCAGCGCAGCGCGTGGTGCTCCTCGCCGAGCGCGGAGGCCGCCAGGCTCGCGGTCTCCAGGGCGCCCATGCGCAGTTCCTCCACGTGTTCGCGCACGCCCTGGGCCCATTCGCCCTCGTGGTCGGGCAGGAACGCCCCGCGCAGGTTGGCCAGCGCGCCGGCGGCCAGCTGCTGGGCGACCGCGTGGCCGCCCGCCGCCAGCGCCTCGCCGGCCTCGCCGACGGCCGAGGCGGCGGCCTCCAGGTCCACCGCCGCGTCCGCGGGCAGCCGCAGGACGTAGCGCCCGCCCTGGGAGATCAGCGGGGTGGCGCCGGGGCCCTGGCCGGGGTCGGTGACGAAGGCCCGCACCCGGCTCACCACGCTGCGCAGCGCCGAGGCCCAGGTGTCGGGCAGCCCGTCGGGCCAGACGGTGTCGGCCAGCTGGTCGCGGCTGGTGCCGCTGGAGCGCTCCAGTACCAGGCGGGCGAACGCCACCTGGGCCTGGGCGCTGGACAGGTGCTGCGGGCACCCGTCCTCGTGCTCGATCGCCACCAGACCGGTGAGGCGGATCAGCATCGCCGCGCCCCCGATCTGCCGGACGGACTGTCTTCCCTGAAGCCGTTCAACGTTGCTCCAACCCCCTTGAGCCAAAGCGGAAGTGACGGCCCGTGCGGGCCGTCGGCATGGGAAATCCGAAACGGAACGCATTCGCCGTCGACCAGCCGTTCGGTTTCGGCGGATTTTGACCATACATTCGCCGCGATGCGCGATGTCAACACCGGCCGGGAAAACATACCCGCCGGCCGGTCGATACGTCGTGGACGCAAGGTTTCCGCACGTCAGAGCGTTCCCGCAGGCCGGGAAAGCGGCTATTGCGGACGCCTTGCGCATCCTGCCGTAGAAATGTAGCCATCCTTGAGCACCCCGCGTGAAGGCTTCGAGAAAGGCCGCCCGAAGCCGCCCCGAACCACCCCCGCACCCCGCCCGGCGCCGCGCCGTACCGGAAAACAGCCCCTTTCGGTGCGGCCGTGAACCGGACGGAAACCGGAAACGAACCGGGACCCGCAACACCACGCACCGCAGACCCCGCGAAACACCCCGCGCAGACCCGCAGACCCCGCGAAAACCGTGAAACCCCGTGAAGCCCGCCGAAGCCGTGAAGCCGTGAAGGAGAAACGCCCGTGAACGCCACCGGAGCATGGGACCGCCTGGAGCCGAAGCTCGCCGCAACGAACGCCCGGGTGGCCGCACTGGAGTCCGACCCCTCCCGGCGCAACAGCTTCGTCGCCTACACCATGGAACGCGACAGCGCCTACTGCGACCTCGACGGCGAGCGCCTGCTCATGATGTCCGGCTACAGCTACCTCGGCCTGGCCGGCGACGAGCGGGTGGTGGCCGCCGCCAAGGCCGCCGTCGACGTCTACGGCACCGGCAACCACGGCGTGCGCGCCCTGGCCGGCACCATCCCGCTGCACGAGGAACTGGAGGCCGAGGTCGCCCGCTTCGCCCACCGCGAGCGCGCCCTGGTCTTCGGCTCCGGCTACGCCGCCAACGTCGGCACCGTCGGCGCCCTGGTCGGCCAGGGCGACACCGTCCTGATCGACAAGTACGACCACGCCTCCATCGTCGACGGCTGCCGCCTCTCGGGCGCCACCGTCACCCGCTTCCGCCACAACGACGTCGAGCACCTGGAGCGCCGCCTCAAGGCCGCCTCCCCCACCGGCGTGCGCCTGGTCATCGTCGACAGCGTCTACTCCATGGACGGCGACATCGCCCCGCTGCCCGAACTGCGCGAGGTCTGCGACCGCTACGACGCCCTGCTCATGGTCGACGAGGCCCACGCCCTGGGCGTCATCGGCAAGACCGGCGGCGGCATCGAGGAGCACTTCGACCACAAGGTCCGCGTCGACGTCAAACTCGGCACCCTCTCCAAGGCCATCCCCTCCATGGGCGGCTGGATCGCCGGCAGCCACGACCTCATCGGCCACCTGCGCTACGCCGCCCGCCCGTTCCTGTTCTCCGCCGCCCTGGGCCCCGCCCAGACCGGCGCCGCCCTGGAGTCCCTGCGGATCCTGCGCCGCGAGCCCGAGCGCGTCACCCACACCCAGGTCCAGGCCGAACGCCTGCGCAAGCGCCTCAACGACGCCGGCATCTCCACCATGGACTCCACCACCGCCGTGCTGCCCGTCATCGCCGGCTCCGACGACGCCGCCTACGACTACGCCACCGCCTGCCGCAAGGCCGGCGTCATCGGCCTGCCCGTCGTCACCCCCGCCGTGCCCAACGACCTGGCCCGGCTGCGCATCGCGGTCACCGCCCGCCACACCGCGGCCGACATCGACTTCGCCGCCGACGCGTTCCTGACCGCCGCCGCCCAGACCGGCCTGATCTGAGAACCGCCGCCCCCGCCCGGAGAGGAGAGGAAGCCATGGCCCCGCCCCACCGCCCGCCGATCGCCGTCACCGGCCTCGGCGTGGTCAGCCCCGCCGGCCACACCGTCCGCGAGTTCTGGCACACCGTCGCCTCCGGGCGCTCCACCGCCACCGCCCTCACCGACCCGGCGCTGGCCCGCCACAAGGTGCGCCTGGGCTGCCGCGTCAGCGACCTGCCCCAGGACGGCCCGGTGCCCGCCAAGGACGCCCGCCGCCTGGACCCCTTCGCCCTCTACGGCACCCTCGCCGCCCTCGCCGCCCACCACGACGCCGGCCGCCCCGAACCCGAGCCCGGGCGCAGCGCGATCGTGGTCGGCAACGCGGTCGGCGGACGCACCACCAGCGACCGCGAGTCCGCGCTCTACACCGGGCACGGCCCGCTGCGGGTCTCCCCGCTGATGCCGCTGGTCACCATGCCCAACGCCGCCGCCGCCCAGATCGCCATGCGCCTGGGCTGGAGCGGACCGGCGCTGACCATCGCCACCACCTGCGCCTCCAGCGCGGACGCGATCGGCCACGCCGCGCTGCTGCTGGAGAGCGGACGCGCGGACGTGGTGATCGCCGGCGGCTGCGAGGCCACCCTGACCCCGGTCACCCTCGCCGCGTTCGGCAACCTCGGCGCGCACTCCCTGCGCAACGACGAACCCGCCCGCGCCTCACGCCCCTTCGACACCGAACGCGACGGCTTCGTGATGGGCGAGGGCGCCGCCTTCCTCGTCCTGGAACGCCTGGACGACGCCCGCGCCCGCGCCCGCACCCCCTACGCGCTGCTCGCCGGGTACGGCTCCAGCTCGGACGCCTACCACCTGTCCAACCCGCGCCCCGACGGCGCCGGCGCCGTCGCCGCGATGCGCGCGGCGCTGGCCGACGCGGGCCTGGCCCCGGGCGACATCGCCCACGTCAACGCCCACGGCACCTCCACCGTGCACAACGACCGCGCCGAAGCCGCCGCCCTGCGCACGGTGTTCGGCCCCCACGGCGTGCCCGTCACCTCCACCAAGGGCGTCATCGGCCACCTGATCGGCGCCGCCGGAGCCGTCGAGCTGATCGCCGCCATCGAGGCCATGAACACCCGCACCGTCCCTCCCACCGCCAACCACGAGAAGACCGAAGAGGGCCTGGACCTCGACGTCGTCCACACCGCCGCCCGCCCCGTACGGTCCGGCGCGGCCCTGTCCAACTCGTTCGGCTTCGGCGGCCACAACTCGACCCTGGTGGTGACCCCGATATGACCACGACCACACCCACGACCACACCCGCGACGGCGCCCACGACCACACCCGCGACGGCGGCCGGGACCTCCCCGTTCCGCCGGCGCACCAGACTCACCGTCACCGCCGCCGCCCTGGCCGCCTACCGCGCCGCCGCCCGCACCGGCCTCACCGCCGGCGCCCCGGGCGGCGCGAGCCCCGCGCACCCCTTCGTCGCCGCCCACACCCTGGCCCAGCACACCGTCACCGCCCTGACCGCCGGCGACGACGGCTTCACCGGCGTGGTCCACCTCGCCCAGGAGATCCACACCCACACCCCCCTCACCCCCGGCGACCTCGACATCACCGTCGACGTCGCCGCGGTGCGCCGCGAGGCCCGCGGCACCCGCCTGGCCCTGGCCACCCGCCTCACCGACCCCGCCACCGGCGTCCTGGTCGCCGACCTGGCCACCTCCGCCCTGCTGGTCGGCGCCACCCGCACCGAGGCCTACGGCACCCTCGCCCCCGCCGCCCACCCCGGCACCACCCCCGACACCGAACCGCTCACCTACACCCACACCCTCACCCCCGCCGACACCACCGCCTACGCGCAAGCCTCCGGCGACCTCAACCCCATCCACCTCGACGACGACGCCGCCCGCGCCGCCGGCTTCCCCTCCGCCATCGCCCACGGCATGCACCTGGTCGCCCTGGCCGCCGAGGAGATCACCGACCGCCACGCCGGCGGCGACCCCGCCCGCGTCAGCGCCCTCGGCGCCCGCTTCGCCGCCCCCACCCGCCCCGGCACCCCGCTGCGCCTGACCCTGCAGCCCTACGACGCGGGCACCGTGGTGCGCTTCACCATCGCCACCGACGCGGGCACCGCCGTCAAGGCCGGCTGGGCGCGGATCACGGCGGCGGGGGAGTGACACCGATGACCACCCGCAGCCCCGCGCCCGGACAGAGCGCCACCGGGACGGCCCCGGCGACCGGACAGAGCGCCGACGGGACGGACCCGGCGCCGCTGGCGCTGCCCGACGCGTTCACCGCCCACGCCCGCACCCGGCCCGACGCGCCCGCCCTGCTGTGGCACGAGCGCACCCTCTCCTACGGCGAACTCGCCCACCTCGCCGAGGCCGAGCGCAGAAGACTCGCGGCCCTGGACCTGGCGCCGGGGGAGCCGGTGGGCGTGCTCGCCGTCAAGTCCCCCGAGGCGATCGCCCTGGTGCTGGCCTGCCTGACCGAGCGCCGCCCGTTCCTGCTGCCCTCCCCGCAGCTCGCCCCGGCGCTGCTGGCCGCCCTGTTCGCCCAGGCCGGGGCCCGCCGCGTGCTCGCCCCCCTCGGCCAGGACGCCCCCGCGCTGCCGGCCCCGGCCCAGGCCGCGCCGGTGCCCACCCTGGCGGCCGGCACCTCCTTCATGCTCACCACCTCCGGCTCCACCGACCTGCCCAAGATCGTCCCCCTCGGGCAGAGCGCCGTCGACCGCTTCACCGCCTGGGCCCACGACACCTTCGACCTCGGCCCCGGCCGCGTCGTCGCCAGCTACGCCCCGCTGAACTTCGACCTCGCCCTGCTCGACGTGTGGGCCACCCTCGCCGCCGGCGGCACCTGCCTGCTCATCGACCCCGCCCACGCCCTCAACGCCCGCCACCTGCTCACCCAGCTCACCCGCCACCGCCCGCACGTGATGCAGGCCGTCCCGCTGGCCTGGGCCCTGCTCACCCAGAGCGCGGGCGCCGGCGCGCTGGACAGCGTCGAGCACGCCGCGTTCACCGGCGACGCCATCGACGCCCGCACCCTGGCGGCCCTGCCCGCCCTGCTGCCGAACGCCGCGCTCTACAACATCTACGGCTGCACCGAGACCAACGACAGCTTCCTGCACCGCCTGGACCGCCTGGACGCCGCCGCCCTGCCCGTGCCCATCGGCACCCCGCTGCCCGGGGTGCGCACCCTCCTCGCCGCCGCCGACGGCACCCTGGTCCACGGCCCGGGCAGCGGCGAACTCTACGTCTCCACCCCCTTCCAGGCCGCCGGCTACCTCGACCGCTCCCGCGACACCGGGCGTTTCACCACCCAGCCCGAGGGCGCCGGCCACGGACGGCGCTGGTTCCGCACCGGCGACCTCGTCACCCGCGACGAACGGGGCCTGCTCCACCTCACCGGCCGCTCCGACTTCCAGGTCAAGGTCCGCGGCGTCGCCGTCAACACCGCCGAGGTCGAACGCGTCCTGCTCACCCACCCCGAGGTCCGCGAAGCCGCCGTCGCCGCCGCCCCCGACCCGCTGACCGGCAAGCGCCTGCACGCCGCCGTCCAGCGCGCCCCCGGCTCCGCCCTCAACACCCTCACCCTGCGCGAGCACCTGGCCCGCAACCTGCCCCGGGCCGCCGTCCCCGAGAAACTCGCCATCCACGACGAGCCGCTCGCCAAGACCCCCACCGGCAAGGTCGACCGCAAAGCCGTCCTGCCCACCCCCTGAACCACCCTTACGACAAAACCAACAGCCCACTAACGCAAGGGAGTTGCCGCCATGAGCAACATCACCCGGATCAAGCGGTTCCTCATCGACGAGTTCCTGCCCGACGTCACCCCCGAGCAGCTCGCCGACGACCACGACCTGCTCTCCGACGGCGTCATCGACAGCCTCGGCGTCCTCAAGCTCATCGCCTGGGTCGAGGACCACTTCGCGCTGCCCGTCGACGACACCGACCTGGACCCCAACAACTTCCGCTCCGTCGCCGCCATCGACGCCTTCATCACCGAACGCCGCGCCCAGGCCGGCGCCACGGTCGGCGGCTGACCCCATGCACCCGGCCCTCACCGCACTCCTCGCCGGCCGCCCGGTCCCCCTGGAGGCCTGGCGCTCGTGGTGGGACCAGCTGGAGCAGCGCACCCTGGGCCCGGCCCGCGACAGCGACCGGGCCCAGGCCGCGGCCCTGCTGGCCTCCCTCACCACCCGCCTGCCCGACCACACCACCCTCGCCGCCCTCACCACCTCCCTCACCGAACGCAGCCCCCACCCCGGCCCCGCCCACCCCGCCAGCGTCAACATCGTCGGCACCGGCGGCGGCCCCGCCACCTTCAACCTCTCCACCGCCGCCGCCCTGACCGCCGCCGCCATGGGCGTACCCGTCGTCAAGACCGGCTCCCGCGCCTACACCAGCGCCGCCGGCTCCATCGACCTCCTCGAACGCCTGGGCATCACCCTCACCTCCAGCCACACCGCCACCGCCGACCACCTCGCCCGCCACGGCATCGCCTTCGCCGGCCCCCACGTCTACCCGCCGGCCCTCACCCGCCTGGCCCGCGTCCTCTACCCGCTCACCCTCAAACCCTTCGGCGCCTTCCTCAACACCCTCGGCCCCCTGCTCGCCACCGTCCCCGTCACCGCCCAGCTCACCGGCGCCTCCGCCGCCGCCCCGCTGGACGCCCTGCGCCACCTCGCCCCGCGCGTGAGCGGCCGCACCGTGTGGCTGGCCCACAACAGCGCCGGCGCCGACGAGCTCCTGCCCTTCGCCGACAACACCCTCCACACCCCCGACGGCGCCATCCACCTGCCCGCCGGCTCCGTCGCCCCCGCCGACGGCGGCATCGACGACCTCGCCCCCCACCCCGACGACCTCACCGGCCACTTCCTGCGCGCCCTCGCCGGACAGGCCGGCGACACCGCCACCCACACCATCGCCCTCAACGCCGCCGCCCTCGCCCTCGCCGCCGGCCGCCACACCCGCTGGCACGCCGCCCACGCCGCCGCCCTGGACGCCCTCGCCGACGGCGCCCCCCGCGCACTGGCCGAACGCCTGCGCGCCCGCCCCCGGGAGACCGCCGGTGTCTGAACCCCTCTTCCCCCCAGGCGAGCTGGGCCTGGCCGTGTTCCTCAACGCCGGCGACCCCGCCGGCCGCCTCACCGACCTCGCCCACATGCTCGACGCATCGGGCGTCGACGTCCTCGAACTCGCCGTCCCCTTCCCCAACTCGCCCACCGACGGCGCCCTCATCCGCCGCTCCGCCGCCCGCGCCCTCGCCCACGGCACCACCCTGGACACCGTCCTGGCCCAGCTCGCCGGCCTCACCCCGCACCTGAAGCGCCTCAAGGTCGTCCTGCTCGCCGACTGGAGCCACAGCCTGCGCCACCGCGACCCCGCCGCCACCGCGCGGGCCGTCGCCGACGCCGGAGCCGCCGCCCTGCTCATCCACGCCCTGCCCCCGCGCCTGCGCCCCGCCTGGCACCACGCGCTGCGCACCCAGGGCCTGCCGCAGGTCACCACCTGCTACCCCGCCTCCGCCCCCGAGGTCCTCACCGCCGCCGCCCAGGGCGCCGCCGGCGCCTACGTCTACCTGGTCGCCCACTACGGCCGCTCCGGCACCACCCCCGCCCACGGCCACCGGGCCCTGGCCGACACCGTCACCGCCCTGCGCCGGGCCGCCCCCGCCACGCCCGTCGCCGTCGGCTTCGGCGTCAGGACCGCCGCCGACCTGGCCGCCGTCGCCGACAGCGGCGCCCACGCCGCGATCGTCGGCTCCGCCGCCGTCGCCCGCATCGAACACGCCCACACCGAAGGCCTCGACCCCGTCACCGAGCTGAGCGCCTTCCTCACCGACCTCCGCCCCCACCGTCCCCCGCACCCGGACGCCCCCGGCGGACGCACCACCGGCACCACCCCCCGCACCACCCCCAGCACCGCCAGCACCACCCCCCGCACCACCGGCACCGCCACCCCCACAACCGCCAGCACCACCACCCGAGAGGAACAACCGGCATGCTGATCCGCGACATCGCCGACGTGAAGACCGTCCAGTGGGGCAACGGCCTGTCCCGCCGCTTCCTGCTCGCAAGCGACGGCCTCGGCTACAGCCTCACCGACACCGTCGTCAACGCCGGCACCAAGTCCCGCCTGGAGTACCGCAACCACCTCGAGGCCTGCTACTGCATCGCCGGCTCCGGCGAGGTCATCGACATGGACGGCAACTCCCACCCCATCACCCCCGGCCGCATGTACGCCCTCGACCAGCACGACGCCCACTACCTCGTCGCCTCCCCCGACGAGGACCTGCGCCTGGTCTGCGTCTTCTCCCCGGCCCTGCGCGGCGACGAGGTCCACCAGCTCGACGCCCACTCCTCCTCCGCCTACTAAGCCCTCCCGGCCCAGGCGAGACCTTCTGTTCAGACGAGCGCCGGCGACCCACCCGTCGCCGGCCCTGCCACCCCGGGCCCCGCCACCGGCGGGCCCGGGAGGAAGGCGGCTTTACCGTGATCCGCTGGAACGCCGACCAGACGGCCCTGCGCGAGGGCCTGGCCCGCTTCGGCGACGACCTGAGCGCCGGCCACATCGAAGGCGACGAACAGGCCGCCTTCTCCCACGACAAGTGGCGCCTGATCCAGAAGACCGGCATCCTCTCCCTGCCCTTCGACGAACGCTACGGCG
Organism: Kitasatospora xanthocidica; assembly: GCF_014656195.1. Taxonomy (GTDB): domain Bacteria; phylum Actinomycetota; class Actinomycetes; order Streptomycetales; family Streptomycetaceae; genus Kitasatospora; species Kitasatospora xanthocidica. Next base: position 25,781 of record NZ_BNBY01000039.1, read on the forward strand.
GCCTGGGCCAGTCCCTGCTCACCACCATGTACGTCCTCGAAGGCCTCGGACAGACCTGCCGCGACGGCGGCCTCAACTTCTCCGTCACCACCTCCATCGCCTCCACCGGCGTCCCCCTGCAGGCCTTCGGCTCACCCGCCCTCAAAGAGGCCTACCTGCCCCGCATCGCCTCCGGCGACGCCATCGGCGCCCACGCCATCACCGAGACCGACAGCGGCTCCGACGCCATGCAGATGCGCACCCGCGCCGTCCGCGACGGCGACGACTTCGTCCTCACCGGCGCCAAGACCTTCGTCTCCAACGGCCCCGTCGCCGACGTCATCGTCGTCTACGCCCGCACCCACCCCCAGGGCGGCGCGCTCGGCGTCACCGCCTTCCTCCTGGACGCCGACACACCCGGCCTGACCACCGGCAACCCCATCAAGAAGATGGGCCTGCGCACCTCCCCGCTGTCCGAACTCTTCCTCGACGGCGTCCGCGTCCCCAAGGACCGCGTCCTGGGCCGCGTCGGCGGCGGCTTCATGGTCCTCGACCACGTCATGAAACGCGAGATCCTCTACTCCTTCATCGTCAACACCGGCGAGATGCAGCACCGCCTGGCCCGCTGCCTGGACTACGCCAAGACCCGCATGTCCTTCGGCAAGCCCATCGGCTCCTACCAGTCCGTCGCCAACAAGATCGTCGACACCAAGATCCGCCTCGAGACCGCCCGCAAGTGGCTCTACGACACCGCCCAGCGCCTGGAGGCCGGCGACAACGTCACCGTCGACATGGCCATCGCCAAACTCCTCACCAGCGAGTCCAACCTCGCCACCTCCCTGGCCGCCGTCCAGGTCTTCGGCGGCAACGGCTACATGTCCGAATACGGACTGGAGAAGGACGTGCGCAACGCCGTCGCCGGCACCATCTACTCCGGCAGCAACGAGATCCAGTACAACCGCATCGCCGCCATGCTGGGACTCGGCAAATGACCGCCCCCGCCACCCTGGCCGCCACACCGCCCGCCCCCGTACGCCCCGGCCACCTCAAAGTCTGCGGCGCCCGCAGCCGCGCCGACCTCGCCCTGCTCGCCGACACCGGCCCCACCCTCGTCGGCCTGTGGCACGGCGTCCCCGACGGCCCCGCCGACCTCGAGGCCGACCACCTCGCCGACCTCGCCGCCACCGCCATCCGCCTGGGCCTGGAACCCGTCCTCGTCACCTTCCTCGACGACCCCGACCGCCTCGCCCGCCTCGCCCGCTCCACCGGCATCCGCTGGATCCAGCTCCACGCCTACCAGAGCCCCGCCCTCGTCGCCGACCTGCGCGAGCGCCTGCCCTACGCCGTCCTCGTCAAAGTCCTCCACCTCTCCCGCGGACGCTGCCTCGAACGCGCCTTCACCAAAGCCTTCGAACGCGCCGGCACCGACCTGTTCCTCCTGGACACCGTCACCGACGACGGCCGCGTCGGCTCCACCGGCCAGAGCCTGGACCCCGCCCACGTCCACGCCCTGCTGCCCCGCCTCAACACCCCCTTCCTCCTCGCCGGCGGCCTCAACACCGCCAACCGCGACACCTACCGCACCGTCACCGACCACCCCCTCTACGCCGGCGCCGACATCGACACCGCCGCCCGCGACCGCACCGGCCACTTCACCCACGACGCCGTCACCGCCCTCACCCGCGCCTGGCACCCGCGCCTCCAGGAGGCCACCGCATGAGCGACACCACCACCGGCTTCGCCAACGCCCTCCTGGGCGCCCGCCGCCCCCTGGTCATGGAAGTCAAACTCCGCGACCCCCACGGCGGCGACCTCCTCGCCGGACGCACCGTCACCGACCTCGTCACCCGCTACGAACAGGCCGGCGCCCCCTGCCTGTCCGTCGTCACCGGCCGCTGGTTCGGCGGCACCACCCGCCTGCTGCGCGACGTCACCGCCGCCACCACCCTGCCCGTCCTCCAGAAGGACTTCCTCACCCGCCCCGCCCAGCTCGAAGCCGCCCACGCCATGGGCGCCTCCGCCGTCCTGCTCACCGCCGCCCTCCTGCCCGCCACCTCCCTCACCCGCCTCGTCACCTGCGCCCTCTCCCTGGGCCTGACCCCCTTCGTCGAGATCACCCACGAACGCGAACTCGACCACCTGCCCCACCCCGAGAGCTGCGTCATCGCCGTCAACAACAAGGACATCCGCACCCGCGAACGCGACAGCGGCGACCTGGAGCGCAGCCTGCGCCTGCTGCCCGCCGTCCGCGCCACCGGCTGCCCCGCCCCCGTCTCCGCCTCCGCCATCACCGACCCGCACACCGCCGCCCGCCTCCTGGACGCCGGCTACGCCGGACTCCTCGTCGGCACCGCCCTCATGCGCACCGACGACATCCCCACCTGGCTCACCACCCTCGACGCCGCCCGCACCGGAGTCGCCGCATGACCACCGACCCGCTGCGCACCCGCTCCCTCGTCCTGGACGCCGACGGCATCCCCCTGTCCGCCCTGGTCGCCGAACCCGAACACGGCGAACCCAAGGCCGTCGTCCTCGCCATCCACGGCCGCGGCATGCGCGCCGCCTACTTCGCCGGCCCCGCCCACCCCGACACCAGCCTGCTCACCCTCGCCGCCGACCTCGGCTACACCGTCCTGGCGATCGACCGCCCCGGCCACGGCGCCTCCGCCCACCGCCTGCCCGCCGGCCGCCTCATCGCCGACCAGGCCGCCACCCTGCACGCCGCCCTCACCGACTACGCCCGCGCCCACCCCACCGGCGCCGGCGTCCAGCTCCTCGCCCACTCCTTCGGCGGCAAGATCGCCCTCCACCTCGCCGCCCACTGGCCCGACAACCCCCGCCTGCCCCTGCTCGGCGCCGACATCAACGGCCTCGCCCAGCACTACGCCCCCGGCGCCTGGGACCGCCCCGACGACCTCGCCGGCGGCGGCCGCCTCAACTGGGGCCCCCTCTCCCTCTACCCGCCCGGCACCTTCCACGCCGCCCGCGCCCTGCTCACCCCCGTCCCCGCCCTCGAAGGACGCGAACTCGCCACCTGGCCCGCCCGCTACGCCGCCCTCGCCGCCCGGGTACGCGTCCCGGTACGCCTGACGATCGCCGAACACGAACACTGGTGGCGCCTGGACCCGGCCTCCCGCGCCGCGCTGACCGCCGCCTTCCCCGAGGGCCTGGCCCACCTGGTCACCGCCCACGGCGCCGGCCACAACCTCTCCCTCGGGCACGCCGCCCGCCCCTACCACCTGCGCGCCCTCGCCTTCACCGACGACTGCCGCACCCGCGCCGCCCACCCCGGCGCCCAGGCCCAGGCCCAGGCCGGCGCGGCGGCGCCGGTGCTGGCCGCCGTCTGACCCGCCGCCCCGGCCCCGGGCGCGCGAAAGGCCCCGCCACCCGGCGGGGCCTTCCTGCCGTGCGCACCCGGGGCCTACGGGGCGATCTCGAACGCGGGCGCCCGCGCGCCCGGGCCGATGTCCTGTTCCACCCTGTGATCCCGTCGGTGCGGGCCCGGGCCCGCACCGCCCCACGCCCCGGGCCCTACCCGTCCTTGACGGCCTCCAGCAGGGTGACGGCCAGGTACGGGCCCCCGTACCAGTAGGCGGGGCCCAGATCGCGCAGCTCGCCCCGGCCCAGGTGGGCGGCGTACCTGCGGGCCATCGGGCGCAGGTCGGCGATCAGCAGCCGCCCGCCGGGGCGCAGGACGCGTAACGCCTCGTCCAGCGCGCGGTACCGGTCCCGGGGCGAGGGGATGTTGTGGATCGCCAGCGCGCTCGTCACGACGTCGAAGGAGGCGTCCGGGAACGGCAGCGCCCTCATGTCACCGGTGCGCACCTGCACCCGGTCGCCCACCCCGGCCGCGGCGGCGTTGGCGAGCGCGGCGGCGCGGGTGTTGCCGCTCTGGTCCGCGGTCCACAGGTCCACGCCGACCGCGCGGCCCGACGGCAGCCGCCGCGCCGCCTCGATCAGCACCATGCCGCGCCCGCAGCCCAGGTCCAGCAGGTCCTCGTCGCCGGCCAGGCCGGCCCGGTCCAGTTCCCGCGCCCACAGGCGCAGTTTGCCGCGCAGAGTGGTGTGCAGGTAGACGCCGCTGTGGGCGAGCAGCGCCGCGCCGGCGGCGGCCAGCGCGGCGCGTGCGGGCCGCAGGGGAGCGCGGCGTACGGCGGCCAGGCAGCAGGCCAGTCCGGCGGCGGCGGTGGCCGCCGGGAAGGCGGGCGCGTCGATGCCGTACCGCGGCCCGCGCGGGCGCGGCAGGGGGGTGTCACGTCGAGTCCGGTCCATGCCCGCAGTGTGGCCAGGGCCGCTGGCGGGCGTCTTGGACGAATGTTCCCGCACAGCCGGCCACCCCCGGCGCCGACGGTTGTCTCAGGTGTGCGGTGTCCGCCCGGGCCCGGGGGCGTTCCAGGCGACGGAGTCGACCGCCAGCCAGGGGGCGAGCGCGACGGCCGTGGGGGTCACGCCGGCGAAGGCCATGACGTCGCGGTGGAGGTGGGACTGGTCGCTGTAGCCGCTCTCGGCCGCCACCCGGGTGGCGCTGTGGCCCGCCGCGAGGCGGTGGACGGCGTGGTCGAAGCGCACCAGCCGGGCCGCGTGCTTGGGGCCGAGGCCGATCTGGGCGTGGAAGCGGGACCACAGGCGCTTGCGGCTCCACCCGGTCTGCGCCGCCAGTTCCTCGATCCGCACCGCCCCCCGGCCGCGCACCAGCCGCCGCCACGCGTACGCCACTTCGGGATCCACCGGCCGGCCCGCCTCCAGCCGCCGCCCCAGCACGGCCGCCGCGATCGCGAACCGCTCCTGCCGGCACCCGCAGGCCCGCAGCCGCTCCCGCGTCCGCGCCGCCTCACGCCCCCACAGCTCCTCCAACGGCACCACCGCCGCGGCCAGGTGAGCCGGGTCGCCGAACACCGCGTGCGCCACCGGCGGCGACAGCCGCACCTGCAGCACCTCCACGTCACGGCCGCCGCCGCGCACCGCGCCGGGCGCCAGGCCGACGACCACAGCGCCCCCGTGCCGGACACCGCCGGCGTCGTCGACGGCGAGCGTGTCGCCGCCGAGGTCGACCACCACGGTCACGGCCGGGTACGGGACCACCCCCAGCTCCACCGGGTCCGCGCCGCGGGCACGGAAACCGGCCATGGCGACCCCGCGAACAAGGCCCGGCCGCACGGGAGTCGAGATGTCCCACAGCGCGGCGGCGGCACGAGAGGACCCGACGGCTCGCACACCGCAAAGGCTACGCGACATTCGTCCAAGACACGACGCCCCCACCGCCGCGACGCTGACGGCACACCAACGCCGGCACCGGGAAGGACCGTTCGTGACACACCCGCCGATCGACCCGTACACCTCCGCCGTCGGCCTCGCCGCCGCCATCCGCCGCAAGGAGCTCAGCCCCGCCGAGGCCGCCGACCTCTACCTCACCCGCGTCGACCACCTCGACCCCGCCCTGAACGCCTTCTGCCACCGGGCCGACGAGGACGTGCGCGAAGCCGCCCGCGCCGCGGCCGACACCCTGGCACGCTGCGACGAGCCCGACGGCCTGCCGCCGTTCCTCGGCGTCCCCCTACCCGTCAAGGACCTCCTCGACGTCGCCGGATGGCCCACCACCCACGGCTCCCTCGCCACCTCCCGCACCCCGGCCGCCTCCAGCGACCCGGTCGTACGCCGCTTCACCGCCGCCGGGTTCGTCCTGCTCGGCAAGACCACCACCTCCGAATTCGGCGCCCTGCCCTTCACCGAGAGCCCCGCCCTGGGCATCTCCCGCAACCCCTGGGACCCGCAGCGCACACCCGGCGGCTCCTCCAGCGGAGCGGGCGCAGCCGTCGCCGCCGCGATGGCCCCCCTGGCCCACGCCGAGGACGGCGGCGGCTCCATCCGCATCCCGGCCTCCTGCAACGGCCTCGTCGGACTCAAACCCACCCGCGGCCTGATCACCGGCGCCACCGTCAGCGTGGAGGGCCTGGGCACCAGCGGCGTCCTCACCCGCACCGTGGCCGACACCGCCGCCGTCCTCGACGTCCTGGCCCGCCACGACCCCGGCGCCTGGTGGTCCCCGCCCGGCCCGCACCGCCCCTTCACCGCCGCGCTCGCCGCCCACGCGCCCACCGGGCTGCGCATCGGCGCGCTCACCCGCTCCCCGGTCGACGGCGTCGACGTGGACCCGGCCTGCGCCGCGGCCGTCACCCGCACGCTGCGCACCCTCGAAGCGGCCGGCCACCACATCGTCGACACGGCCCTGGCGCTGCCGCGCACCGAGGAACTGGTCGCGGCGTTCACCACGATCTGGAACACCGGCGCCGCCGGGGTCCCGCTCGCGGACCCCGAGCGCGTCGAGCCGCACAACCGGGCGCTGCGCGCCGCGGCGCGTGCGGTCGACTCCTGGGCCTACGCGGAGGCGGTCAAGCGCACCCAGCACCTGTCGCGGCGCATCGTCGAGGGCTTCCTCGCCGGCTTCGACCTCCTGGTCACGCCCACGATGGCGTGCCTGCCGCCGCTGATCGGCGCCTGGCGGGCGGGCACCGAGGACGACCCGTCGGCGGCCCTGCGCAACAGCTACCCGATGGGGGTGTTCACCTCGGTGTTCAACGTCACCGGCCAGCCCGCGGTCTCCCTGCCGCTGCACCACGACGAGGCCACCGGCCTGCCCGTCGGCGTCCAGCTCGTCGCCGCCCCCTGGCGCGAGGACCTCCTCCTCCAGGTCTCCCGCACCCTCGAACTCGCCCACCCCTGGACCGGCCGCCGCCCGCCCCTCGCCTGACGGCCCGCCGGGCCTTCGCGTGGTGCGGGAATGACCGGGCGGTGCCGACGGGTTGCAGCCGGTGGCCCGCCCACGGAGGACTCCTGCGGCGCGGGCACCGTGACGTGGACGGACACCGGGAGGGTACGGCGTGAAGATCGGCGACATCGAGGTCCTGGCGGTCGCGGACGGGGTCGGCACCGAGGTCGCCGCCGAGATCCTCACCCGCCCCGGCGTGGACGACCCGTGGGCCTGCCACGCCCACCACCTGGCGGCCGACGGCACCCTGGCCCTGCCGCTGGGCGGCTTCCTGGTGCGCGGCGGCACCCGCACCGTGCTGGTCGACGCCGGGGTCGGGCCGTTCGACGACGGCAGGTACTGCGGCGGCGCGCTGGTGGACTCGCTCGCCGCCCACGGGGTGACGCCCGGGGAGGTGACCGACGTGGTCTTCACCCACCTGCACTTCGACCACGTCGGCTGGGCCTCCGTCGAGGGCCGGCCGGTCTTCCCCCGCGCCACCTACCGCGCCCACCGCGCCGACTGGCAGCACTTCGTCACCGGGGCGGGCGCCACCCCCGAAGCCGTCGCCAAACTCACCCCCGTCGAAGGACAACTGGAGCTGTTCGACGCCGACTTCACCCTCGCCCCCGGCGTGGACGCCCTCCACCTGCCCGGCCACACCCCCGGCACCACGGCGTACGTGCTCTCCTCCGGCGGGCGCCGCGCCCTGCTGCTGGGGGACGTGGCCCACTCGGTGGTGCAGTTCGGCGAGCGCGACTGGGAGGTGATCTGGGACGTCGACCCGGCGGCCGCCTCCGCGGTGCGCAACCGCATCGCGGACGAGGCCGCCGACACCGGCGACCTGCTGGTCGCCGCCCACTTCCCCGGCATGCGCTTCGGCCGCGTCCTGGCCGGCGACGGCGGCCGGCGCTTCGTCGCGGTGTAGCGCGGCTTCCTCCCTTCACCGGGCCGGCCGGCCCTCAGGTGCCCAGGGCGTGCCCGGTCGTGGCGTCCACGTGGCCGGGGAGCTCGTCGTGGCGCTCGCCCACGCTCAACGTGCCGGAGGGCTCGAACAGGAGGACCGCGGCGCCGGAGGGGGCGCAGGGCTTGTGCTCGGTGCCGCGCGGCACCGTGAACACCGCGCCGCGCGGCAGCACGACCGTGCGCTCGCCGGCCGGCTCCCGCAGACACACGCCCGCCCGGCGGACCTCCACCGGGTCGTCGTGATCGTGGACGAGAACTCCAACCCCTTCGAACTCGGCTGCGCCACCGAGGTCTTCGGCCTGCCCAGACCGGAACTCGGGAGTGAGCTCTACGACTTCAGGCTGTGCGCGCCCCAGCCGCGCACCCTGATGCGCGACGGCTTCTTCACCCTCACCGGGGTGGAGGGCCTGGCGGCCGCCGAGGCCGCGGACACCCTGATCGTCCCCAACCGGCCCGACCCCGGGGTGCCCCGGCGCCGCGAGGTGCTGGAGGCGGTCCGGCGCGCCCACGCGTGCGGCGCCCGCCTGATCGGCTTCTGCAGCGGGGCCTTCACCCTGGCCGAGGCCGGCGTCCTCGACGGGCGCCGGGCCACCGCGCACTGGCAGTGGGCGCACTCCTTCCGCGCCCGCTTCCCCGCCGTCCGCCTCGAGACGGACGTGCTGTTCGTCGACGACGGCGACATCCTCACCGCCGCCGGCAGCGCCGCCGCCCTCGACCTCGGGCTGCACGTGGTGCGCCGCGACCACGGCGCCGAGGTCGCCAACACCGTCAGCCGCCGGCTCGTCTTCGCCGCCCACCGCGACGGCGGCCAGCGCCAGTTCGTGGAACGCCCGATGCCCGACACCCCCGACGAATCCCTGGCCCCCGTCCTCGCCTGGGCCCAGGAACGGCTCGACACACCCCTCACCGTCCCCGACCTCGCCCGCCGGGCGGCCGTCAGCCCCGCCACCTTGCACCGGCGCTTCCGCGCCCAGCTGGGATGCACCCCGCCGGCCTGGCTCACCGGCGAACGCCTCGCCCTGGCCTGCCGGCTGATCGAACGCGGCGAGAACCGCATGGAGGCCGTCGCCCGCCACAGCGGCCTGGGCACCGCCGCCAACCTGCGCGCCCTGATGCGCCGCACGACCGGCATCACCCCGACCGCCTACCGGCGCCGCTTCGGCCCGGGGACGCCCTGACGGCGGCGGGGCGGTCGATGACGGTCGACAGGTGGTCCAGGGCCGTGTCGTTCTCGAAGTTCCCGCTGCCCCACGTGCCCACGAGGTCTCCTCCGAAGGGTGTCGTCGTTTCCGGGAGGCCATCGAAGCAGGCCGCACCGACAGCGCCGGCCGTGGCGTGGCGCGTGCGGCGGGGCGGGGCGTGTGTGGCGGGGCCTGTGCGGCGGGGCCGCCCGGTGGCCGGGGGAGGGGACGCGCCCCCGGGCGGCCGAGCAGCCCCGCCGTCACGCCGTCCGGCGTCAGGCCGTCCGCCGTCAGGCCGTCCGGCGTCAGGCCTTGCGGATGGAGTAGGCGACGCCGCTGCCGTAGCAGTTGCTGCTGGAGTAGTAGCTGCTGACCACCCAGCCGGCGGGCAGCGGGGAGAAGGAGCAGACGACGGCGGAGGTCTGCGTGGTGATCTTGAAGAGGGTGTAGGCGACGCCGGTGCCGGCGCAGTTGCTGCTGCTGTACGAGCTGGTGACGACCCACCCGGTGGGGATCGGGGTCATGGAGCACGCGCCGGCGCTGGTGTCGTTGACGGTGTTGTGCAGGGTGTAGGCGACGCCGGTGCCCGCGCAGTTGCTGCTGCTGTACGAGCTGCTGATCACCCATCCCGCCGGGATCGGGGTCATCGAGCACGCGCCGACGTTGAGGTCGTTGGCCACGTTGTGGAAGCCGTAGGCGACGCCGCTGCCCGCGCAGTTGCTGGTGCTGTACGAGCTGGTCACCACCCACCCGGCCGGCTTGGGGGAGAAGGAGCAGATGGCGAGGTTGGTCTGCCCGGCCGTGTCGGTGATCGTGTACGAGACGCCGGAGCCGGGACAGCCCCAGCTGCTGTACGAGCTGGTGACGACCCAGCCGGCCGGGATCGGGGAGAAGGAGCAGATGGTCGTGCTGCCGGTGACCCGCTGCGGGGCCGCCTGCGCCTGCGCGCTCGCGGCGGTCATCATGCCCAGGAGCAGCAGCACGACCGTCACCAGGTGCGAGGTGTGGGTCCGTAAGGTCTTCATGGCAGGCCTCAGATCTTCTCGGCGACTCGGAATTTGTGCGGGAGAGGTGAACGATGGGTACACGTTTCGTTCACGTCGGCTGAGATGCTGTCAGAGATCGTCCGGCGGCGCCAGAGTGAGCCGGGCAGCGGTCCTTCCCCCCTCCCGCACCGCCACGGCCGGGCGGCGGGACGCGCGCGGCGCCGGGGCCACGGAGCGGGTGTGGCCCATGGGTGAGGAACTCGCCAAGGCCGGCGCGGCCGGTGGGCGCGGCGGGACGTCGGCGGGGCCGGCTTCCGGTGCGGGGCCGGCCGGGTCGGCCGACGCCGCGATCTGCGTCTTCGTCCCCACCGTGGTCACCGGCCCGCACACCACCCGCCTGCACTGCCTCGGCCGGTTCGCCTACCGGGCCTGACGGCTCCCCGCCGGGGCGCCGCGGCCGCTCGACGCGGCAGGGGCCGTCCCCAGCGGGACGGCCCCTGCCACGTCGGTACGGTTTTCGGCGGGTCCCTAGCCGGGCACCCGCTGGCGGCCCGTGTCGGGCTGCGGCCGTTCCTGCCGCTGCCCGGGGAGGACGACGGCCTCGGGCCGTGCGGCGGGTGCCGGGGCGGGGCGGTCGCGGCGCGGCGGGATCCTGATGTCCTTGACCTTCAGGGCCGGGCGTTCGATCAGGTGCCAGGAGAGCGCGGCCAGTGCCGCGCTGAGCCCGACGGCCAGGACCCGGTAGCCGATCTGGCCGTACTTCGCGGCGCCCAGGACCAGCAGGAGCTGTTCGACCGGGAAGCCGTAGATGTAGAGCCCGTAGGAGATGTCGTGCCTGGCCCCGATCCTCCGGAACGGCCTGGGCAGGCGGATCGCCAGCCACAGCAGCAGGTAGGCGAAGGCCGGCAGGCCGATCACGAAGAACCAGCCCTGGAACAGGGTGGTGACGAAGACGGCGCCCGCCAGTGCTCCCCAGAGGTCGTTGACCCGGATCCGGTCCCGGTAGAGCTCGATCAGGGCGCCGAGGCCGAAGGCGATGATCAGCGGGATCAGGAGGCTCGGGCTGACCCCTCCCATGTGCGGGATCCTGATCAGCGGCCGTACGACGGCGGCCGGGTCGAGGTAGCGGCTGCCGAGGGCGTCGCCGAGTTCGATCAGGGCGAACCAGGCCGTGATCACCAGGACCACCCTGCGCGCCCGCCGCAGCACGCCCGACCAGGCGAGCAGGGCCACGCCCGCGTAGCAGAGCATCTCGTAGCGCAGCGACCACAGGGAGCCGTTGAACTCCGGCACCAGGATGCGGCCGGCCTTGGCCCCGCCCGTCATCACGCCGCCGATTTCGCTCTGGTACTGGCCGGCCAGCAGGTTGTGCCGGAGGAAGCCGAGCGGTGTCGCCCGGTCGTGCCAGAAGCCCGCGAGCCCGCCGTGCAGCCGGTGGTACATCAGCGGCGCGATCACGAAACCGGTCACCAGCAGGCAGGCCCACAGGCCCGGCAGCAGCCGCAGGGCCCGGTGCCACAGGAAGCGGCCGACGCCGAGGCGGGCCCCGCTGCGGGTGACGAGGACGCCCGAGAGCACGAAGAAGCCGTACACCGAGAGGTTGCCGAGGTTCGTCTGCCCGTGGAACGCGGCGTTGAACATGCTCTCCGTGCCGAAGGCGATGGGCCCGGCGTGGGAGACGATCACGCTGGACGCCATCACCAGGCGGATGAACCCCAGGCTGTTGTCGCGCCCGGAGAACAGCTCGGCCACGGTGCCGCGTGATCGCCACAGGCCTCTGGTCGCGGGTCTTCGGTTGGGCATCGGCTCTCCTGAATCTTGTATGACGAGCGAGAACGATACCGGCCGGTCGGAGCGGCACTTTCCGAAGACTGCCTGGTCGGGGCCCTGGCCGGGCCCGGGTGGGTGGCCGCGGGCGGCGCCGGTGTGCGGACGTCCCGGCCACCCGCCGGGGTGGCGGGGGTGGCGGCGTTGACGGGGGCCCGGTGGCCGCGCCGCGGTCGGCCGGGTCTCTCAGGCGTCCGGGCGGGGGCGCAGGCCCTGGACGGTGAGGTCGAGGAGGCGGCGCCAGGGGCCGCTGCCGGTGCGGACGGTGGCCGAGATCGCGCCGGCCAGGAGGTGGACGTCGGCGACGGTGGCGTCCGGGCGCAGCGTGCCGAGGCGGCGGGAGCGGTCGACCAGCACCCCGACCGCTTCCTCGAGTTCGGCGCGGGTGCGGCCCAGCGGGGCGGAGCCGGGGGTGCCGCGCAGGGCCTCGATCGCGGCGGACAGGCCGCGGTCGGCCTCCAGGACCTCGCCGACGTGGCGCAGGTAGTCCAGGACGGGGTCCTGGCCGCCGCCGTCGGCCAGCGCGCGGGCGTGGGCGAGGATCCCGGCGAAGCGGTCCTCGGCCGCGGCCTCCACCAGGTCCGCCAGGGTGGGGAAGTGGCGGTAGACGGTGCCCATGCCCACCCCGGCGGCCCGCGCCACGTCCGGGAGCCCGACCTGTTCGCCGCGCTCGGCGAACAGGTCGCGGGCCGCGGCCAGCAGCCGGGCCCGGTTGCGGGCCACGTCGGCGCGCGGGCGCCGCTCACCGCCCGGGGCGCCGCCCGCGCCGCTGCCCGCGGCACCGCCCGGGGTCCCGCCTTCGGTGGATCGCGTTGACATCGCATCGGCTCCTTCCTAGCATCAAAACGGAAAGGGAATCCGTTTCCGGAAGCAGTATACGGTGCGGGCGCGACACGGCGCCCGCCCGCGACGCGCCGCGCCCGCGGCCGAACCCGACGAGGGGACAACTCCATGAGCAGCGAACGGTTCTTCATCCTCCAGCCCGCCGAGAACCGGCCCACCGGCGTCCCGCTGCCGCCCGGCTTCGGCGTCAAGGCGACCACCGCCGACACCGAGGGCCGGGCCGCGATCCTGGTCAACCGGCTCGACATCGACGTCCCGCTCCACGTCCACGAACTGATGGACGAGTTCGTCTACGTGCTCGACGGCGCCATGGAGATCGACTACGACGGCCGCACCCACCGCCTGGAGGCCGGCATGTGCGCCCTGCTGCCGCACGGCGTCCCGCACGCCATGCGCAACGCCTCCCAGCCCCCGGCCCGCTGCCTCCAGGTCTCCACCCCCGGCGGCTGGGACCGCTACCTGGAGGACGTCTTCGCCGCCGGCCCCGCCCTGCGCACCGCCGACGGCCGGATGGACACCGCCAAGGTCAACGAGGTCGGCGCCGCGTACGGCATGCGCTACGTCCCCACGACGATGGCCATGCCCGGCCAGGACGGCTAGAACCAGGGGGCGGGGCAGGGCGGGACCGGGTGTGCCCGGCTACCGGTCCGCGGTGACCTTCTCGACCAGCTCGCGCTTGGGCCCGGCCTCGCGCGGGCCCTGCTGAACGGTGACGATCGGCATCCTCGGCTCCTTACCGGACCTCCCGCGGCCGGCTTCCCCGGCCGCGGGAACAGTCCACCCGGTCAGGGCCGCCCGCACCCGGACCCGGAACGCTCCGGCGGCGATCACGGATCCTGATCGCCGCAGCTCAGGTCAGGTCCACCGGGACCAGGGGCGGACGGCCCCGGCCACCCGCCGGCGGTCATGGCCGACTCCCGCCCACGTGGTCAGGCCGTATCCGGGGAAGTGACCTCGCCGCGCCGTCGGACCTCCTCGGCCTGAGCCCGCGCCGCGTCCGCCTCCGCTCTCGCCCTGACCCGGTCGTCCTCGAAGAGGAGCACACCGGCAAGGCCGTCCAGCGCATCGGCCATGGCGTCCCGCCAGTCGGCGAAGTCGCCGGGATCCGCACCGGCCGGCCGCCGCGACCTCACGGCGCGCAGGCGCACCAGCGCGGCTCTGAGCCGGGGGTCGACCACGAGAACTTCTTCCAGGGGGCACGCCGTCGACCCCCATCCTGCAGCAAGCCCCGAACACGGCAGGCGCAGGGGGAGGGGCGGATCAGGCGGCGGCCCGCTGGTGCGCGCGCACGCTGGTGACCAGCTGGTCGCGGATGCGGGCCGGGACCTCGGGGGCGAACCGGGCCAGGTAGTGGTTCAGATGGGTCTCGTCACCGGTGAGGAACGGCAGGTCGAAGACCAGCAGCTTGCGCACCGCCAGCAGCGGCACCGGCGCCCGCAGCGGACGGAACGAACGGTTCCACAGGCCCGGCTCCTCGCACACCGGGTGGAACTGGCCGATCATCAGGCCCTGTTCGACGAACTCGTCCTTGGCCTTGCGCTGCGCCTCGTCCAGCGCCGTGGAGTCGGCGCGGTCCAGCCCGGGCAGCACCAGCAGCACCGTCAGCAGCTCACGGTCCGACTCCTCGGCCAGCTCGGCCAGCAACGCGTCGTAGCGGGACCGCAGTTCACCCACCAGCGCGGGCAGGTCCCCGTCACCGCCGTCACGCTCGGCCACCGCGATGTGGAACAGGCCCCGGCGCAGCGAGGGCTGGGTGTACGGGCAGACCGGACCGCTGCGCCCCAGGTCGGGGTGGGCGGAGGTGAGGAAGCGGCGGGCCCAGTGGAGGACCTCGACGGCCTCGGGGTGGGCGGCGGCGTCGCCGGCGTCGATGCGCTCGGCGCTGAACACGCGCAGGGCGACGGCGGCGGGTGCGGGCGCGGTCATCGGGGCCCCCGCCACATCGGGACCAGGCGGGGTCCGCCGCCGGGCAGGGCGATGGTCTCGCCGAAGCGGGTGAAGCCGTGGGTGACGCACAGGTGGGCGCCGCCCGTCGAGCTGGTCTCGGCGTAGGCGGCCTGCCCGGCGGCGTCGACCTCCGCGACGACGGCGCTCAGCATCGCCTGGGCGGCGCCGGCGCTGCGGGCGTCGGGGCGCACCCCGGTGAACGCCAGGTAGTGGTGGGGGCGGTGGCGCGGGTGGCGGCGCTGCTGCAGGTGGGTGATGGCGGCCAGCCGGCGCGCGGACTCGCCGTGCCGGCCGGCGTCGATGGCCTCCGTCAGGGCGCGGGTGGCGGCGCCGTCGGCGCGGCCCGGGTCCTCCCACACGCCCGGCGGCAGGAACAGCAGCGCCCCCAGCAGCCGCCCGTACGCGGTGTCCTCGTGGGCGACCACGACGCCGTCGTGGGCCAGGCACTGTTCGAGGTGGACGCGGAAGAAGGCGGGCAGCACCCGCGCGCGGTGGTCGGGGTCGGGGAAGGCCCAGAGCATCAGCGGGTCGTCGGCGAAGGCGTCGGCGAGCAGCCGGGCCAGGGCCGGCGCCTCGTCGGGGCGGGCCCGGCGTACGGCGACGCGTACGGCGGTGCCCGGGCCGGCGGTCAGGGCGGTGGCGGTGGTCAACGGACACTCTCCTCGGGCGAGGGGACGGACGAGGGTGCGGACGAGGGGGAGCTCGGTACGGCGGTCGGTACGGCGGTCGGTACGTCGGACGAAGGCGAGGCGCACGGCCCGGCCGGTGCGGCAGCCGCCGCGACGGCCTCCGCCGCCAGCGCCGCCACCCGCGCGTGCAGCCGCGGCAGCCACGCCTGCGCCTCCGGCTTGATCAGCACGCTGCGCAGCACCCGCGCCCCGTCCGCGTCCACCCGTACCCCCGGGTGGCGGCGGGCGAAGTCGCCGGCGTCCACGCGCAGCACGCTCAGGTACACCGGGTCCCGCTCGTCGGCCATCCCGGCGCGCAGCACCCGGTCGCTGGCGGCGTCGACCGCCGACAGCGCGGGCCGCCCGCCGCCGGGGGTCGGGAAGTAGGTGACGATGTCCAGTTGCGGGCGCTGGTGCAGCGTCAGTTCGTCACTGGCCTCGATCAGGTCCGCCCAGGCCAGGGCGGTGCGCCGGCCGGTGGCCAGCCCCGCGCCCAGCCCGTCGGCGGTCAGCGGCAGCAGTTGCAGGGTCAGCCACAGCGCGGCCGCCGAGGCGCCGGCGCGCGAGCACTCCAGGCTGATCTCGCCCAGGTGCAGTTCGGCGTCGGTGAAGTAGGTGTACGGGGAGTCGTGGGCGAAGTGGCGGCCGATCGCCGGGTCGGCGAACAGCACCGCCCCGCAGCCGTAGGGCTGCAGGCCGTGCTTGTGCGGGTCGACGGTCACCGAGTCGCAGCCGGCGATCGCCCGCCACGGCAGCGGGTCGATGCCCAGCTCCGCGGCCCGCCCGTCGTCACCGGCCAGCAGCGCGAAGAACCCGCCGTAGGCGGCGTCCACGTGCACCCGCGCCCCGTACCGGCGCGCCAGCGCCAGCACCTCGTGCACCGGGTCCACCGCGCCCGGCCCGGTGGTGCCGCAGGTGACGACCACCGTGCCCACCCGCCCGGTGCGCAGCAGTTCCTCCAGCGCCCCCGGATCCATCCGCCCCTCGGCGTCGGCCGCCACCGCGTGCCCCTCCACCCCCAGCACGTGGCACATCCGGCTGTGGGTGTAGTGCGCCTGCGCGCTGTAGGCCACCCCCCGGCCCGGATGGCTCTGGCGCGCCACGTACAGCGCCTCCAGGTTGGCGATGGTGCCGCTGCTGGTCAGATGGCCCACGTGCGCGGGCAGCCCGAACATGGCGGCCAGCGCGGCCACGCACTCGCGTTCCATGTCGTTGGTCGCCGGACCGCCCTCGTAGGCGTGGTTGTTGGGGTTGAACCGCATCGCCGTCAGATAGCCCACCAGCGCCGCCGGATGCGGCGGCTTGACCATCTGCCCGGCGTACCGCGGGTGGAAGAACGGGTAGTTGTGCTCCAGCCGCTTGGCGAAGCGCTCGAACGCGGCGGCGAACTCCGCCTCGTCCACCCGGTGCGAGGGGTGCGCGGCGAACGACCCGAACCGCTCACCCCACCGCTCGGCCACCTCGGCCGCCCTCGGCAGCCAGTACCGCAGGTCCACGCTTGGGCCCTCCCCTTCGAGTCCTCCGCGAGCCCACCGGGCCCGGGACCGCCTCGGATCACGAGCGTTCCTCGACTACGTCCCGAGCCACCGTCCAGGCGCCGCGCAACGCGCCCGCAACACGCCCAGCTCACCGCCACCGGGCCCGCCACCCGCCCCACCCCGCGGCCCCCGAACCCGCCACCGCCACCCGCACCGCCCCCGCCGCCCGCCCAAGCCGGACCCAAGCGGCGCGCAAGGCGGCGCTGCTGCAATCACCCCCGGACCAGGCCCCGGACCAGGCCGCCCCGCACCCGCGGGGCACCCGGGGGAGCGGCACCCGGGAGGAACACGCGATGGTGAGCAGACGCAGGATGATCGGCGCCGCCGCGGCCACCGCAGGAGGCGTCCTGCTCATGCGCACCACCCTGCGCCCCGCCGCCCCCGCGGCCGCCCCCGCCGCCGCCGTCCAGGACACGGCCCCCGACCACACCCACCCGGGCGCCGACGCCCCCGACCCGGGCCCCGACACCGGCCCCGCCCTGGTCGAGAAGTTCACCACCACCCTGCCGGTGCCCCCGGTGCTCAGCCCCGTCTCCACCGACGGCGGCGCCGACACCTACGCCGTCACCATGCTCCGCTCCTTCGCCCGCATCGTGCCCGGCCACCGCACCGAAGTCCTCACCTACAACGGCGCCTTCCCCGGCCCGGTCATCCGCGCCCGCTCCGGGCGGCCGGTGATCGTACGCCAGACCAACCTGCTGGACGACGCCGTCTCCGTCCACCTGCACGGCTCCAAGGTGCCCGTGGCCAGCGACGGCGGCCCCATGAACCTCCTCGGCGCCGGCGCCACCCGCACCTACACCTACCCCAACGACCAGCCCCACGCGAGCCTGTGGTTCCACGACCACGCCCACCACATGGAATCCGAGCACGTCTACCGCGGCCTGGCCGGCACCTACCTGCTCACCGACGAGACCGAACGCGCCCTGCCCCTGCCCTCGGGCCGCTACGACCTGCCCATCGCCCTGCGCGACGCCCGCTTCGACGCCTCCGGCACCCTCGTCTACCGCATGGACGACCCCTTCAACCGCACCACCATCCTCGCCAACGGCCGCCCCTGGCCCAAGGTCGAGGTCGCCGCCCGCCGCTACCGGCTGCGCCTGCTCAACTCCTCCAACCTGCGCTTCTTCTCCCTGCGCCTGGCCGACGGCGGCCCGATCACCCAGATCGGCTCCGACGGCGGCCTGCTGGAACGCCCCCACACCACCGACACCGTCGACCTGTCACCCGGCGAGCGCGCCGACGTCGTCATCGACTTCTCCCGCTACCCGGTCGGCTCCACCGTCGTCCTCACCAACTCCCTGCCGCCGGGACCGCCCGAACACGTCGGCCAGGTCATGCGCTTCGACATCACCCGCGCCGCCGCCGACCCCAGCAGCGTCCCCGACCGCCTGCGCACCCTGCCCGCACCCGGCCCGGCCGCCCGCGAACGCACCGTCGTCCTCAAAGTCGAGGAAGGCACCGGCGGCGCCGCCCCGCGCGGCCTGATCGACGGCAGGACGTACGACCCGGCGCGCGTCGACGCCGCCGTCGCCTTCGGCACCTCGGAGATCTGGACGGTCGTCAACGCCAACACCGACGTCCCGCACAACTTCCACCTGCACCTGGTGCAGTTCCGCGTCCTCGAACGCAACGGCAAGGCCCCCGGCCCCGAGGAGTCCGGCCTCAAGGACACCGTGCGCCTGCTGCCCGGCGAGAGCGTGCGCCTGCACGCCACCTTCGACTCCTACCGCGGCCGCTACCCCTACCACTGCCACCTGCTGGACCACTCGGCGATGGGGATGATGGCCCAGATGGAGATCGCCTGACGGGGCCCGGCCGGTCCCGCGGCTCCCCGGGGGCCCGGGCCCCCGGGGAGCCACGGGAACGCCCCGATCAGCCGTCACCGGGGGACCGCCGTACCGCGGCCGTCCCCCGGCCACCCACCGCCCCGGCCCCGCACTACCGCTCCGTACGCCCCGCCTGCTGCTCCGTCAGCCGCAGATCCGCCACCGAGTACTCCCACATCCGCGCCTGGTACTGCGGCGCGCCCGCCGGGATCCGGGCCGCCGCCGCCCGCGCCTCCGCCAGCAGCGCCTCCCGCGCCCCGGGCAGGTGGGCCACCCGCGGGCCCTCGGCCGCCTCCCGCAGCACCAGCGCCAGCTTGTAGGCGTACACGTGCGGGGTGACGGTGAACAGCGTCCGGTACACCCACAGGCCCTCCTCGCCGTGCAGCACCCGCTCGTTGTGGCTCAGCAGCCGAACCCGCGCCTTCAGCACCAGATCCCCGTGCACGTTCATCTCCCGCGTCCCCCTTCGTCGTTGCGCTTCACCTCACCCCGCCCCCGGGCACGACGGCAGCACGCACCGGCCGCCCGCAACAGGGGCACCGGCACGTCAGAACCGTGGAAGGGGGGGGATGTCGCTCGAGTCTGCGGCCCGCGCCCACCGCGCGGCAAGGCGAAAACAGGGTGCGCTGCGTCCTACCGAAGTGTTGCCTGACCTGGCAGGATGGGGGTCGACAACCTTCCGGGCCCCGGAAAACGGCCCACCGGCGTGAGGACCCCGCGGTGGCACGGTTAGCCTGGGCGGCATGTTCGTACTGGAGTTGAGCTACACCGCCGAGCTGGAGCGGATCGACGCGGCGCTGCCGCAGCACGTCGCGTGGCTGGAGACGCACTACGCGGCCGGGACCTTCCTCGCCTCGGGGCGCAAGGTGCCGCGTGAGGGCGGGGTGATCCTGGCGGTGGGCGAGGACCGGGCCGCGATCGAGGCGCTGGTGGCCACCGACCCGTTCGCGGTCGCCGGGCTGTGCGCGTACCGGGTCACCGAGTTCCTGGCGACCACCACCGCGCCCGCCCTGGACGGCTACCGCCAGCAGCTGCCCGGCTGAACCCCGGGAAAGTTCGACCCCCGTGCCCCGGACCGCCCGTCGCGGTTCGGGGCACCGTCGCGTTCTGGCTACGATCGGTGAGTAGGCGTTGGTACGCGGAACCGGACACGAGTCGGAAGCGGCGGGAGAAGACTGATGGCACACGCACGGGCAGGGCAGCAGGCGCAGCCCGGTGACCTGGTGGACGTGGCGCGGCTGGTGACGGCGTACTACGCGCTGCACCCGGACCCGCAGGAGCCCGCCCAGCGGGTGGCGTTCGGGACCTCGGGGCACCGGGGCTCCTCGCTGGACGCGGCGTTCAACGAGGACCACATCGCCGCGACCACGCAGGCGATCTGCGAGTACCGCGCCGAACAGGGCGTGGCCGGGCCGCTGTTCCTGGGCGCGGACACCCACGCCCTGTCCGAGCCGGCCCGGGTGACGGCCCTGGAGGTGCTGGCGGCCAACGGCGTGCACGTGCTGATCGACGCCGCCGACGGCTACACCCCCACCCCGGCGGTCTCGCACGCGATCCTGGCGCACAACCGGCGCAGCCCCCGCGCGCTCGCCGACGGCATCGTGGTCACCCCCTCGCACAACCCGCCGCGTGACGGCGGCTTCAAGTACAACCCGCCCAGCGGCGGCCCGGCCGGGTCGGAGGCCACCGGGTGGATCCAGGACCGCGCCAACGAGCTGATCCGTGAGGGCCTGCGCGGGGTGAAGAAGGTCCCGTACGCCAGGGCCGTGGCCGCGGCGACCACCGCCCGCCACGACTTCCTGGGCGCCTACGTCGAGGACCTGCCCTCCGTCCTGGACCTGGACGCGGTGCGGGCGGCGGGCCTGCGCATCGGCGCGGACCCGCTGGGCGGGGCGTCGGTGGCCTACTGGGGGCGCATCGCCGAGGCCCACCGCCTGGACCTGACGGTCGTCAACCCGCTCACCGACCCGACCTGGCGGTTCATGACGCTGGACTGGGACGGGAAGATCCGCATGGACTGCTCCTCGCCGTCCGCGATGGCCTCCCTGATCGGCCGCAAGGACGAGTACGCCATCGCCACCGGCAACGACGCCGACGCCGACCGGCACGGCATCGTCACCCCCGACGGCGGGCTGATGAACCCCAACCACTACCTGGCGGTGGCCGTCGACTACCTCTACCGCCACCGCGCCGACTGGCCCGCCGACGCCGGCGTCGGCAAGACCCTGGTCTCCTCCTCGATGCTCGACCGGGTCGCCGCCGACCTGGGCCGCACCCTGGTCGAGGTCCCGGTCGGCTTCAAGTGGTTCGTCGACGGCCTGCTGGAGGGCTCGATCGGCTTCGGCGGCGAGGAGAGCGCCGGCGCCTCCTTCCTGCGCCGCGACGGCGGGGTGTGGACCACCGACAAGGACGGCATCCTGCTGGCCCTGCTCGCCTCCGAGATCACCGCGGTCACCGGCGAAACCCCCAGCGCCCGCTACCGCGACCTGACGAAGCGCCACGGCGCCCCCGCCTACGCCCGCGTCGACGCCCCCGCCGACCGCGAGCAGAAGGCCCGCCTGGCCCGGCTGTCCCCCGAGCGGGTCGGCGCCGGCGAACTCGCCGGGGAGAAGATCACCGCCGTCCTCGCCAACGCCCCCGGCAACGGCGCCGCCATCGGCGGCATCAAGGTGTGCACCGACAACGCCTGGTTCGCCGCCCGCCCCTCCGGCACCGAGGACGTGTACAAGATCTACGCCGAGTCCTTCCACGGCCCCGAGCACCTCGCCCGGGTCCAGGACGAGGCCCGCGCCCTGGTCGGCGAGGTCCTCGGCAGCTGAACCGGCCGCCGCCCGGGTCGCCGGGCGCAACCGCTTCGTCCGCCTGCGCCGCGCCGACCTCGACACCCGCTTCCCCGGCCTCCTCGACGCCCTCCTCGCCGCGGCCGCCGCCCCGGCCGCCCCGGAGCTCGCGTAGGGTCCGTACGGCTTGACGCGGCTTCGTGCGGCCCCGGGCGGGCCGGGGTGCGGCGGTGGAGGAAAGGGGCGGGACGTGTCCATCAGGGGTGTGCTCTTCGATGTCGACGACACGTTGTTCGACTACTCGGGGTCGGAGGAGGCCGGGATCCTCGCCCACCTGGGGGAGTCGGGGCTGCTGGGGCGGTTCGGGTCGCCCGGGGCGGCGGTGGCGGTGTGGCGGGAGGTGATGGAGGGGAGTTACGCGCGGTTCCTGGCCGGGGAGCTGACCTTCCGGGGGCAGCAGGAGGAGCGGGTCCGCCGTTTCCTGGCGCGGCTGGGGGAGGGCGGCGCCGAGCTGCTGTCGGACGAGGAGGCGGGGGCCTGGTTCGCCGGGTACGCGGCGCACCGCGACCGCGTCCGGGCCGCGTTCCCCGACGCCGCGCCGGTGCTGGCCGCGCTCGCGCCCACCCACCGGCTGGGGATCGTCTCCAACTCCTCCACCGGCCACCAGCGCGCCAAGCTCGAAGCCGTCGGCCTGCTGGGGTACTTCGGCGACGCGGTGCTGGTCTGCTCCGACGAGCACGGCGAGGCCAAGCCCGCCCCGGGCATCTTCCGGGCCGGCTGCGAGCGGCTGGGCCTGGCCCCGCACGAGGTCGCCTACGTGGGTGACAAGTACGACCTGGACGCGCTCGGCGCCCGCGACGCCGGCCTGCGGGCCTTCTGGCTCGACCGCGCCGCCACCGGGACGCCGGTGGGGGAGCGGATCGGCGTGCTGCACTCCCTTGCCGACCTGCCCGCGGCCCTGGGCGCCGCACCGGTCGCGAGCGCGGTCGCCGCACCGGTCGCGAGCGCGGTCGCGGGGCCGGTCGGGGGTGCGGTCGCGGGGCCGGTCGGGGGCTGACCGTCCACGCCGTGGAGTGGGAAGTCGGACCGGCCGACTTCCCACGCCACCGGCCCCGCATGCGCGGTGACTTAGAGTCAGATCATGCGTGCACAATGTCATACCGGCAGGCCCGGGGTCCCCCTGCCCACCCTCACCGCCCTGCGCTTCGCCGCCGCCCTCGCCGTCTTCCTCTTCCACGCCTTCCTCACCGTCGACCCGCTGGACCCGCGGACCCCCCTCACCTTCTTCGCCGACCGGCCCCTCGCCACCGCCCTCGCGCACGCCACCTCCAAGGCCGGGTACGCCGGAGTCTCCTTCTTCTTCGTCCTCAGCGGCTTCGTCCTGACCTGGTCCGCACGCGACGGCGAGACACCGGGCACCTTCTGGCGCCGGCGCCTGGCCCGGATCTACCCCACCCACCTGGTGGTGTGGACGGCCGCCCTCCTGCTGTTCGCCCAAGCCGCACCCGTACGGGTCTGGCTCCCCAACCTCCTGCTCGTGCACGCCGAATCGCCCGACCCCGACGTCAACTCCGGGATGAACATCCCCAGTTGGTCGCTCTGCTGCGAGCTGCTGTTCTACCTGCTCTTCCCGCTCCTGCACCGCGCCCTGCGCCGCCTGCCCGACCGGGGCGTCGGGCCCGCCGCCGCCGTCGCCCTGCTGGCCGCGGCGGCCGTCGCCGCCGCCAACGCCGCGCTGCTGCCCGACCGGCCCCGGATCCCCCAACTGCCGGTTTCCCTGGACCAGTTGTGGTTCGGATACCTCTTCCCGCCCGCCCGGCTGCCGGAGTTCGCCCTCGGCATGCTCCTCGCCCGCGCCGTCGCCTCCGGCCGCGCCCCGCGCCCCGGCCTCCTCCCGGCCGTCCTGCTGCTCCCGCCCGCCTACGCGCTCACCCTCGCCGTCCCGTCGCCCTACGACTTCACCCTGCCGATGCTGGTGCCGCTCGCCCTGCTGGTGTGCGCCGCCGCCCACCGCGACCTGCACCGCACCGCCCCCGCACACCCGTTGGGGCAGTGGCTCGGCGCCGTCTCCTTCGGCTTCTACCTCTGCCAGGGCGTCGTGCTCTTCCACGGCCGCCCCCTGCTCCTGGGCGACCGCACCTATCCCGCCCCGGTCGCGGTCGCGCTCACCCTCGCGGCCTTCGCGGTGACCCTGGGGGCGGGGGCGCTGACGTACACGGTGGTGGAGCGCCCGGCGGTGCGCCGGCTGGGCCGCCCGGGCACCCGGCGCGGTACGGGGCAGCGGGCGGGCGCGGGCTGACGCGCTGGCGGGCCGGCTGCGGTCAGGGCCGGATCCGGCCCGCGGCGGGGCCGTCAAGGAGGACGGCCCGGCGGCGGCCCGGGTGGGCCGGGCTACGGGCATCGCCACCTTCAAGCCCGCTCGGGAACGGCCGGCGGGCGCCCGGCCGGCGGGCCCTGCCGGGTGCCCGCCGTGCGCGTGTGCTCAGCCGCCGACGGGGCCGGCGGCGGGCGGGAGGTCCCAGGCGGTCAGGCGGGCCGGGAACCAGAGGGCGGGGGCGGTGTCGTCACGGGCCTGGGCCCACGCGGCGACGCGGTGGGCGGTGGCGGCGTCCGGGAGCAGGCCGTGCCCGTCGGTGGCGACGCCGAGTTCGCGCACCGCGTCGCGGTACAGGTCGTGGCACAGCCAGTCGCACAGCGCGCCCAGGTCGTAGCCGAGGACCTCCCACCCGAGCGGGTGGGCTCCGCCGGGCAGGCGCGGCGCCGGGCCGACGTGTTCCAGGCGGGGCAGGAGCACCGGTTCGTAGCTGCTGGCCCGGTGGATCTCGGAGGCCAGGGCGGCGGCCGGGCTGGCGGGTACCTCGACGGCCAGCAGCCTCGCCTCCCGGGGGACGGGCAGCCCGGCGCAGGCGGCCAGGGCGTTCTCGGCGGTGGCGAAGTGGTCGCCGTCCTGCGGGAGGTGGTCGATCAGGCAGGTGGAGACGGTGTTGACATCCTCCCCGTCCTAGCGGACGGGGATTCCTCCCGCGCCCGCGGCACGGACATCCGTGCGTGGCGGGTCGCTGAGGTGGGTTCCCCGTTCGACGGGCCGTGCCTGGCGTGGGATCGCCACGCCGGGTCTTGCCGGCCCTCCAGGGGCGTTTAGCCTGTCCGCCTGCCCGGCGGCCAGGATGTTCCGAGCAGCATTGAGGTCACGATCATGCCGCACACCGCACTCGTTGCACGCCCACTCGCGCACCGCGAGGGGCTTGGGCCCGTCACGGTGCCCGCACGCCGAGCAGAGCTGGGAGGACGGGAACGCGCGGGACACGATCCCGACCGTGCGCCCGTACCGGGCCGCTTTCTCTTCGAGGAGTCGCCGGAAGGTGGACCATCCGGCGTCGTGGACGGGCTTGGCGAGTCGGCCACGGGCGAGGCCGCGCACGTTCAGGTCCTCCAGGTACACCGCTTGGGTTTCGCGGATGATCTTGGTGGTCTGTTTGTGCAGCCAGTCCATGCGGGTGTCGGCCACCTTGGCGTGCGCCCTGGCGACCTTGCGCCGGGCCTTGGCCCGGTTCTTGCTTCCCTTGGCCTTGCGGGACAGCTCCCGCTGCGCGGCCTTGAGCTTCTTCTCCGCCTTGCGCAGGAAGCGCGGATTGTCGATCACGCTGCCGTCCGAGAGAACGGCGTAGGTGGTCAGCCCGAGGTCGATGCCGACCTCGGCATCGACCTCGGGCAGCACCTCCGGCTCGACATCGACGACGAAGCTCGCGTGGTACCGGCCGGACGGGTCCAGCACGATCGTCACGGACGACGGGTCCGCGGGCAGTGCCCGCGACCACTTCACCCGCACGTCGCCGATCTTCGCCAGGTACAGCTTGCCGTTGGGACGGACACGGAACCCGTTGCGGGTGAACCGCAGCGACTGCCGACTGTCCTTACGGGACTTGAACCGGGGAAGACCGACCGGGCGCCCCTGGCGTTTGCCGGACACCGAGTCGAAGAAGTTCCGGTACGCCGTGTCCAGATCCCGCAGGGACTGGATCAACGGATCCACCCCGACCGAGGCCAGCCACGCCCGCTCCGCGGTCTTCTTCGCCCCGGTGATCACCAGCTTCTGAAGATCCGTGGACTTGGGATACGGAAAGCCACCCTTGCGGGCTTCCTTCCGTGCCGCGAGAGCGTCGTTGTACACCACCCGTGCACAACCGAACGTCCGGGCCAGCGAAGCGCGCTGACCCACCGTCGGATAGATGCGATACGAGTACCTCAGGTGCACGAAATCAACCTAACGACAGGCACTGACAACGGCCCACACCAGAACACCCGGAGATCACTCCGCCGCTACGCGGCCCCAAGCCAAGCCCCCATTCCTCCCCGGCCTGAAGGCCGGGGCATCCTGGGAGATCAAAGGTGATATCAGACGGCCGCCTGCGCTGCGCGGCCGCTTCGCACCCGCGTCAGGGCCCGCACCGGGGTTCTGCCCTCGGGCTGCCCTGTGGGGCCTCGCGGGAGCGGCGGCGGGGGCCTAGCCTGGGGGCCGGGGGAGCCCGGGCGGCGGCAGGGGAGGGGCAGGCGTGCGCAGGAGCGTGGCACACCCGGTGGCACCGGGCGCCGAGGCGGTGCCGCGACGGCACACCACCCCGGCCACCGGGCCGCGGACGGCCGCGGGGAGGGCGCCGGGGCCGGGCGAACTCGCCGTCCTGCAGCGGACGGTGGGCAACGCGGCGGTGACGCGCCGGCTGCAGCGCCTGGCGGACCCCGGGGCCAGGGAGCGGGCGCGGCGCGACGCCGCCGATCCCACCGGACACGGCGAGTGGGGCGACTTCCGTGACCTGATGGCCCGGGCGGGCTTCCCCGACGCCGTCACGGACGTCGCCTGGCAGCTCGTCCTCGGCGGCATCGCCGAGCAGGGCCGGCTCAACGACGAGGCCATGGCGACGTTCACCGGGCGTCAGGAACAGCGCGACCACCGCGCGTCCAACACCTGGTACCAGGAG
Source organism: Kitasatospora xanthocidica (assembly GCF_014656195.1). Classification (GTDB taxonomy): domain Bacteria; phylum Actinomycetota; class Actinomycetes; order Streptomycetales; family Streptomycetaceae; genus Kitasatospora; species Kitasatospora xanthocidica. Next base: position 52,046 of record NZ_BNBY01000039.1, read on the forward strand.
CTGGTGAAGGTCGTCGGCGACCACCTGGAGATCGACACGCCGACGCTGGCCCTGTGGTCGGGCGGCCGGGAGGTCAGCGACTACGCCCGCGCCAAGGGCCACACCCCGCTGGAGGCCACGGCCTTCGGCGGGGTGGTCGACCGGCTGACCCTGACCACGGACTGGCTGCTCAAGACACCGATGTGGAACGTCCTGTCCAAGGCCTTCGTCAGCCGCGCCCACGGCCCCGTGCACATCTTCCTGCGGGCGTACGACCCCGACAGCGTCCTCATCGCGCAGGAGGTGCCGCAGCTGCGGGTGGTGATGGCCCTCGACCCGGCGGTCGAGCTCCGCTGGCACCCGGTCTACGCCGCGGACGACGGCCGGCTGATGGAGGTCACCGACCGCCTGGACCTGGCCGCCGACGCCTCCTACCCCACCCGGGACCGGTGCGTGCAGGTCCTCTACGACTACCTGCGGCTCGTCCACGACCCGGCCAACGCCCACTCCCGGCGGGCCCACGAGCAGATGGGCGCCCGCCTGGCCGCCAACGGCAACCCCCAGTAATCTCAACCGGGTGGCGGTCCGTCAGGTGTCCGACCGGCCGGCCGGGGTGACCTCGCGCACGGCCGCGGCGACGGCGCGGAAGTCCTTCTTCAGGACGGCGCCGTGGTTGCTCGCGACCTTCGCGCTGATCTCGATGTGCGGGTTGCGGGCCGCGACCGCGCCCAGGCTCGCGCGGATCCGCTCCTGCTCGTCGCCGCGGCTGCCCAGCGAGGTCCCCGAGGCGACCACGTACCGGGTCGGGACGGTGATGCCGTCCAGGACGGGCGCCAGGTCGCGCTCGCGGGCGACGCGGCCGAGCTCGATGTTGCACTCGGCCAGCTCCCCGGCGTTCATCCGGGGCGTCAGCCCGGTGGGGCGCAGCAGCGTCAGCAGCGGGCTCCAGAGGCGGAACTGCTTGCGGATGCGCTGCTCCATGGCCTCGTCGAGCCAGTCGTAGGGCTGGGCGCCGTCGACCAGGACCGCGCCCAGGGCGCGCCGGGGGTTGCGGTGGGCCCAGTGCGCGCCGACGAACGCCCCGTAGGACCAGCCGACGGCCAGGGCCCGCTCGACGCCCCGGGCGGACAGGACGGCGTCGACGTCCCGGACGGCGGCCTCGAAGGAGTAGTCGGCGGAGCGGTGGGAGGTGCGGCCGCGGGCGCGCTCGTCGTAGGTGATGTGCCGGTAGCCGGTGCCCAGTTCGGCGATGACGCGCCGCCAGTAGCCCTGGGTGGCGAACTGGCCGTTGAGGTACACCACGGGGGTGCCGGGGCCGCCGGTGTCGGTGACGGCGAGGGCGGTGTCGTCGACCGGCACCAGGCCGCTCCACCGGGACGGCTGGACGTTGATGCTCATGGCGGGGCCTCTCCTGCGGGACGGACGGACGGACGGATGGACGGGGCGGGCCGAGGGTCAGAGGCTGCGGGCGGTGATGTCGCCGTGCGGGGTGGTGGCGCGGATGTCGAGGGCGGTGGTGCCGTCGTTGCGCAGGGCGTTGACGATGCGGCCGTGACCGGTGGCGGCGTCCAGCGCGGCGGAGACGCCGGGGGCGGCGTCGACGGTGATGTTCCCGGACTGGGTGGCGAGGGTGAGGACGCCGCCGTGGGCCCGGGCGATGCGGATGTCGCCGCGGGCGGTGGCGATCTCGGCGGGGCCGTTGAGCCGGCCGATCTCCACGTCGCCGTCGACGGCGGTCAGGCGCACGCCGTCGGCCTCGTCGATCTCGATCCGCCGGTGGGCGCCGTCGAAGGCGAGGTCGCCGAGGCGGCCGACGGCGCGCAGTTCGCAGGCCTCGGCCTTGGCCTCGACGCGGGAGCCGGCCGGCAGCTGGACGGTGACCTCCACCGAGCCGGGGCCGAAGATCCCGGCGCTCTCGGTGGTGCGGATCCGCAGCAGGCCCTCGCTGTAGTCGACGGTGATCTGCTCGGCGCTGCGCACGTCGCGGGTCTTGGCGGGGTCGGCGGGGCGGACCTCGACGGTGGTGTCGGCGCGGTCGCCGGCGATCAGCCGGACGCGTCCGGCGGGGATGTCGAGGACGGCGGTGACCGCGGCGGGGGTGGTGAAGGTGTGCATCGTGTTCTCCGGTGCTCGACGTTGTTTCTGACACCGGAAACGCTACGTTGCTTTCAAGGGAGCGGCAACATGCTCGTTGCGTCAGATTCCCATATTCGCAGGTGAGATGCGGGAAACTGTTGCAACGGTCCTGGATGGTAATGCAACGTCAGGGGGTCTGCTCATTGCAATGGCTTGGAGGTGAACGCTATGGTGGGCGCGTCAGGGATCAAGGACCGTCACGAGCACCGCCGAGGAGACCCGATGCCGGGAGGCCGACTCACCCAGCAGGAACGCCAGCAGATCGCGCTGGGACTGGCCGACAGCCTCCCCTACGCCGAGATCGCCCGGCGCCTGGACCGCCCGACCTCCACCGTCACCCGCGAGGTGATGCGCAACGGCGGCCCCACCTCCTACCGCGCCGACCTGGCCCACCGCGCCACCGAACGCCGCGCCCACCGGCGCAAGCCCGCCGCCCCCCACGGCCCGCAGGCCGCCCCCCGGGCGCACGGACGCGACAGCGAGGCCGTGGCCGACTACGAGGAGACCCTCACCACCGTCCTGATGGGCTCGGGCCTGCCCAAGATGACGGCCCGGGTACTGACCTGCCTGTTCACCACCGACGCCGGCAGCCTCACCGCCGCCCAGCTCGCCCAGCGCCTCGACGTCAGCCCGGCCTCCATCTCCAAGGCCATCGCCTTCCTGGAGAGCCAGAGCCTGGTGCGCCGCGAACGCGACGAACGCCGCCGCGACCGCTACTTCGTCGACGACGAGCTCTTCTACCAGGCGACCATCGCCAGCGCCCGCGCCAACGACCAGCTCGTCGCCACCGCGCGCCAGGGCGTCGCCGTCCTCGGCGCCGACACCCCAGCCGCCCACCGTCTGGAGAACGTCGCCCGCTTCCTCGACTTCATCAGCGAGAGCATCGTGCGCGCCGCCGAACAGGCCCGCGCGGTCCTGCGCACCAAGCCGGCCGCCGACGGCACGGACGCGGACGAGGTTGAGGCCGAGGCCGGTGCCGTGCGGCCGGTGCCCGACCGCGGCTAGCGCCCCCCACCCGCCTGCTGACCGTGCGTGCGACGCACGGTCAGCAGGCGGGTGGTGCTGCCGTCGTCCTCGGTGATGTCCCGCACGTGCGCGAAGCCGATCCGCTCCAGCAGGGCCAGCGAGGCGCCGTTCTCCGCGGCCACGGTGGCGTGCACCTCGGCCAGCCCCAGGGCCTCGAAGCCGTACGCCACCAGGGCCCGCGCCAGCTCCGTCCCCAGGCCCGACCCCCACGCCGCCGGGGCCAGCGCGTAGACGATCTCCTGGCCCGGGGCCGCGTCGGTCGGCTTGATCTCGGCGTGCCCGACCAGCAGCCCGTCCCGGCGCACGGCCCAGACGTCGAACAGCTCCCGGGCGTAGACCTTGGTGAAGATCCGCCCGAACAGGGCCCGGTCCTCCTGCTCCGAGGAGGGCCCGTCACCCATCCACCGCGACACCCGGGTGTCCTGGAACAGGGCCACGAAGTCCTCTTCGTCCCCGGGGACGTAGGGGCTCAGCTCCAGGCGCGCGGTACGCAGGGTCGGGGTGGTCACGAGCGGCGACGCTACCCACCCGCCCCCGGAGCGGCAAACCGGTTTCCCCGGGGAACGGCCACTCCGGCGGCCCCGGGGGCGGGTCAGGCCGCCGGGGGCACGTGACGGGCCGCCGCGAGGTGGGCCGCGGTGCGCAGCCGGGCGAAGTACGCGGCGCAGTACTCCTCGTCCAGCAGGGGCACGGCCCGGTCGAGGTCGCCGATGCCCGCCCACAGGCGGGCCAGGCCGTCCCCGTCGAGCCCGCGCTCCAGCTCCCGCTCGACGAGGCCGGCGACGTCGGAGTCCAGCATGATCAGGTCGGCGCCGTCGACGGCCACGCCGCGGAAGCTCTCCGGGAACGCGGCCCGGCGGTGCTCCTCCCACAGCAGCGTCAGCCGCTCGCGCGGATCCTCCTCACCGGAGGCCTGCGCCGCGCCGTCCGCCGGGCGCAGCAGCACGGCGATGGTGTCGAACACCGCGCGCACCAGGTCGACGGCCCGGACCGGGTTGACGGTGCCGCTGGTCGCCGCGCCCCGGGCGATCCGCTCGCGCACCCGCACCGCGCGCCCCAACTCCCCGGCCAGGTAGGCCGAGACGAGCCCCGCCCCGGCGGCCCGCCCGATCAGCTCCGGCAGGTCGGCGTCCTCGTCGCCCAGCCGCTGCGCGAGGACCTCCTCCAGCGCCAGCAGGCAGTGCGTGACGGCGACGGTCGCGAACTCGTACCGGTAGTAGGAGTGCCGGATCAGCTCACGGGAGGTCTCCAGCGTGCTCATCACCGACATCGACGCGCCCTCGGGCAGCACCAGTTCGGCGACCAGGGGGTGCATGCCCGCGTAGCCGGGCACGACATCGCGGACGCGCAGGTCCGGTACGGGAGTGTCCATCCGAGCAGTCTCGCCGCCCACCGCCCGCCGCTGCCACCGCTTTCACCCGACAGCCCCGGACCCGTCGTCCGACCCCGGGCCCGTCATCGAACCCCCGCGCTCAGGCGGGCTGCCACAGCTCCACCCGGTTGCCCTCCGGATCGGTGACCCAGCCGAACCGGCCCACCCCCGCCATCTCCTGCGTCCGCTCCTCCACCCGCGCCCCCTTCGCCCGCAGCTGCGCCAGCATCGCCTCCAGGTCACGGACCCGGAAGTTGAGCATCGTCTGCTGCGCCCGCGACCCGAAGTAGTCCGTCCCCGACTCGAACGCCGCGAACACCGTCGCCCCGGCCTCCTGACGCCACAGCCCGTGCTCGTCCGTGTCCAGCCCCAGGCAGTCCCGGTACCAGGCGCCCAGCGCCGCCGGGTCCGCGGCCCGCAGGAAGTACCCGCCGATTCCCACCACACGCTCCATGGCGCCCATCCTGCCAGCCCGCCACCCCCGCCACCCGGCGCCGCACCCGCCCGCCCGGCACCACCCGTCGCCCTCGGCTACCCCACCACCGTCGTCGAGGACGCCGTCACCGCCCTGTCCGCACCCGCCCACACCGCCGCCCTGCGGGCCCTGCGCGACCTGGGCGCCACCGTCACCTCCACCGACGCCCTCCTCACCGCCGGGAACTGACCCGCAGACCGTCAGGCTTCCCCGGCCGGCCCGGCCAGCTGCGCGCGCACCCACTCCACCGGCGGATTGGTACGCGCCCCGCCCGCCACGAACACCGTCGGCACCGTCTCATTGCCGTCGTTCACCTCCCGCGCGGCCGCCGCCGCCTCCGGGTCGCGCCAGATGTCCACCCAGTGCACCCGCCGCGCGTCCCGCCCCAGCCGAAACCGCAGCCGCAGACAGTACTTGCAGCCCGGCCGCCACAGCACCACCGGCCGACCGTCGGCGGCGCTGCGCCGCCGCGCCTGCGCCACGCCGAGCGACCTCGGGAAGACCAGCGGCGAGTGCAGGACGGCGAGCGGCACGAACACCGCCAGCAGCCCCGCGGCCGGCCCCGGGCCACCGCCGAACGCCGACCCGGCCGCGAGGAGCGAGCCGCACAGCAGGAACAGGGCGGGTATGAGCCAACGGCGTGTCATGGGGACGCAGGCTAAGGCGTGTCTGACAAATGATCATCTGGCCGGTTCGCGGAGCCAGAGGATCAGGGAGGCC
>NZ_BNBY01000040.1 GCF_014656195.1 Kitasatospora xanthocidica
CCGTCAAACGCGAACCCACGCTCCAGGCCCACCTCGCCGCGCGAGGTTAAACGTCAAGCTGAACACATCGACTTGACAGGGAACACCACCACCCCCGGCGGCCGGCTCGTCTTCCACGTCTTCGCCGCCCTCGCCGAGTTCATCCGTGAGCTGATCGTCTCCGGCACCCGCAAGGGCCTGGCCGCCGCCCGCGCCCGCGCCCGCAGCAAGGTCGGTGGCCGGCCCGCCGTCGACGCGGACATCATCAAGACCGCGCGCGACATGCTGCCCACCCCGGCCTCTCTATCACCGCGATCGCCAAGCTCCTCGGCATCAGCCCCGGCACCGTCTACAACCACATCCCCGACCTCCGCTAACTCCGCGCCAGCCGCATCCCGGCTCAGCTCCACGGCGGCACCCGATGATCCCCGGCCCGCACCGCCTCAAGGGCGGAGCCCTCCAACTCGGCGCCGACCCGGGTCAGCCCGGCCCCTTCGGCACCTGGACCGACAGTGACGATCCGGAGCACGAGGAAGAGCCGGAGGGCCCCGACCCGGACGGCACCGAGCTGTGGTGCTGACCAGCACCGATGGTCGCCAGGGGTGAACGAACCGCGACCCTCGTCGCCCTCGCGGTTCGTTCACCCTGAACGGACCTTCACCGGCCAGGGCCGTGCGCCGATCGTTCAGGGTGAACGGACTTCGCCGTACGACGGCGGGTAGGAGACGGGTGTGAGCGCCACTCCGTACGGCTTCGACGCGGCGAAGCTGCGGGCCGCCCCCACGGCCGCTGGTGCCTCGGTCGCCCACATCGCCCGCGAGGTCCGCGTCACGGAGCGGGCGGTGTTCCCTGTCAAGTCTGCATGTTGAGATCCAGCCTGGCTGAGGTTGCGAACGGCGCCGCTCGGGCCGAGCATGTGTCAACTTCCCTACTGAGTACGACCTCAAGAGGGGCGCACTGCCAGTTTGTAGGGCATAGCCTTGCCCTAGATGCAGGCTTTGGCGCGGCTCGGAAGTAGGCGCGTCAGCCTGACTAGCGGACAGTAGCCCTCACGCGAAGATCTGGACACTACAGATGTCAAACATGTCTTCCTTTGAGTTTGAAGAAGAGGTACGCAGGGTTGCGCGTGCGCTCTGGCCCGGTGCTGAGCATGGCGGCCCCGAGATCGTAGACGGCCGAGAGGTCGACGGCGTGTTCGACACCGAAGAGGTGTCCCACATGGTTGAAGCGACCATGGACCGTAGAATTGATAAAGCGCACAATGTCGGGCCGAAACTTCGCGATCACCTGAAAAAGGCTCGAGCAAGGGGGGATTTCGCGAAGTCTTGGTTTGTTACATACCATCCGCCAACGGCTGATCAGCGACGGGTTTTGCACAATGATTACGATCGGAACATTGAGGTGATCTCGTATGATCAGTTCCGGTCTAAGATCGTCGATGCGCGCGAGTACTTGAGGCTCCGAGACAGGGCAAGCTGGGGGAGTGCTTCTAACCCAACTACGAACAGCGCAGTTGATCTTATCAAGTACGTCCCTCTTGGGATAACGGTCACAACTGGGGCATCAAGGGCTAAGCCCTCCATGCATCCAAGGAGGGCGTCTAAGGCGGTACCCGTAAAGACGGAATCATCAATTGCAGAGATTGTTTCCGCTATCGAGTCCGGTGAAAATCTAGCCCTCCTCGGCGACTACGGCGCCGGGAAGAGCATGACTCTTCGAGAGATTCACTCACGACTTAAGAGTAAATATCTCTCGAATGAGTCACATCGCTTTCCCATTACCCTCAGCCTTCGACGCCACTACGGGCAAGTGGATCCCGAGGAGGCAATCTCCCGACATGCCAGCCATCTAGGGTTTCCGAGTCCGCACAAGCTTGTGAATGCCTGGAGGAGTGGCTATGCGTACATTCTCCTTGACGGATTTGACGAGCTGGCAGCGCCAGGGTGGAGCGGATCGACCGAGGCAATTCGGGAGAACAGAAGGGCCGCCACTGTCCTGATCAAGGAATTCTCCAGGGAGGCGCCGTCTGAGGTTGGCGTCATCGTCGCCGGCAGGCGATTCTACTTTGATTCGCTTGACGAGATGGGAAGAAGTCTATTCGATAGTGCTCCGCATCTTATCGCTTCTCTAAGCGACTTCACGGATGAGCAGGCGCGGAGGTTTCTCAGCCAGTTTAAGGATTCTGGAAACGGTTTACTTCCGGATTGGCTTCCCGTCAGACCGCTGCTTCTTGGACACCTTGCGGCAGAAGGAGTGATTCGGAATGTCGCGGGAAGTGAAGGGTTGGCACCAGCCCCTGGGTGGGATTGGCTCCTGAGTACGATCAGTGAGCGAGAGTCGTTCATCAAGCAAGGCGTCGATGGTGTCGCCGTTAGGGAAGTTATCGAGCAGCTGGCAGGATTCGCGCGCCAAACTCCCCAGGGTGTCGGACCTGTCACGATGAGTGACATCGTCGATGCGTTTACGGTCGTTCGACACCAACCACCCAGCGACAAGGAGCTCACTCTGCTCCAGCGGCTTCCTGGGCTTGGAGGGGAGGAGGACGACTCCGAAAAGGGTACGCGCCGGTTCGTTGATATTGATTTGGCGAGCGCCGCACAGGCCGCACACGTAACGCGGTACATCGTAGACCCTCATGGTGAATACGCGGGATTTGACCCGAAGAAGTGGAACTCCTCTATGGAGCCGCTCGGGGTCGAGGTTGCGGCATATCAGCTAGCCGCCCTTGAGGTCCCTGAAGGCCAGGTCCGTAAAGCCTTGGACAGAGCTGTCCGCACGGATTGTGGCGAACTGGCCGCAGATATCGTTCGGATTGCAATCGTTCTGGATATCGACCTACAGCCGAATAGTATGCTGAATTATGTGGTCTCGAACGCCATCATTCCGAGTTTGGATATTAGTGAAGGCGGGCCAGATCTTAGCGGTGTAGAGTTTATCCACTGCCTGTTCTCCGAGCTTGTCGTGTCTGGGGATCCCGCAGGCGCCGGCCTTCCGCGCTTCTACTCCTGCGACTTCGGTGAAACGCTAGGGCGGCTCGGAGAATCCGATATGCCAGCGGACAACTTCCAGAGTTGCGATTTTGCGGAGTTTCCTGACGCCGCCGACCGGAACGCTGCGATCATGGATTCGGCAATACTACCCATCGGGACGCGAGTCGTCATGACTCTACTCCGCAAGCTGTACATGCAGCGCGGTAGTGGAAGGAAGGACAGTGCTATTACGAGAGGAATGAGCGCGACCGATATGGCCCTCGTAGCGCCGGCTATGCAGCTCCTCCAGCGGGAGAATCTGGTGTTTGCGACACGGCAGGGGAAGAATAAGATCTGGCTTCCTGATCGCAGTGCCGGGCCTCGGGTTCGAGCGTTCCTCGATGCGCCGCGAGTGGGCGATGATCCCCTGGTAGAAGGAAGTAAGGAGATCGGCTCGCGAAAGTAGGCATTGGTTTGATTACGGGCCCTGGATGGCCCGATCCATCCAGGGCCCGTAATCAAAGATAGCTAATCGCTGTGAGCCTGGAATCATCGGTTCACTTTGGAGCCTGCGTGAGGCCATCTAAACGAGTGACGTGATCGCGGCCAGCACGAGCGACCGGGCAGTCTCCCGGTCAAGTCACCATGTCGGGCTGTGCCCCTGGAACCTGTTCGCAGGGGAGTTGTGATGTCAGGCCAGCGGGGTCTGAGGAAAGATGCGAATGGCGAATCGCTGCTCCATCTTCCGAAGGAGCTTCCTATCTAGCTCTTCAGGGATCGAATTGCCACGAAGGGCGGGAGACCCGCGATCGGCTGCAGTAAACGGGTCACGGGGTACTTGGTCACCGTGGTGTGGCTCTCCTGGTTGCTCGGTCTGACGCGGACGGGTCTGGCCTCCTCCGGAGCGCTGGGAAGGCCGGGACTCACCCCTCGCCTGCGACGGCCGCATCCGCTTCCTGACCTTCAGCGGTCTGCAGGCCTGCCATCGCGACCAGTGTCAGCCCGTCGAAGTCCACGGGCTTCCGACGCTGCTCACCTGCCGTCCGCAGCTCGAAGCCCTGCTCGTTGGCCGCTGTGTGGACCAGTACCGCCACGCCGTCCCCGACGCAGCCGCTGACGGCCTGCCAGAGTTCCTCGCGCACCTTGGCGGAGATGGTGCCGACGTACAGCTGGGGTGTGACCTCGATGAGCCAGCGGGTGAGGGCGCCGCGGACGTGGTCGGGGACCGCCGTGGCGGAGAGGACCGTCATGGCTGCCATGGGTGCTCCCGATCCGGATGGGTGTCCGCAGGCCGACCGGGCCTCACAGCAGTTCCTCCCCCGCGTAGTTGACCCCGCCCGGGATGGGGCCGGAGACCGGGTCCCACAGGTCGACGAGTTGCTCCTCCGGGTCCGGGAGGGTGATGTCCTGGTCTGGGGCGAGCAGGCGCTGGATGTCGGTGACGATGCGCGGCAGCAGGCGGAACAGGCGCAGGCCGTCGCGGAAGCCTCGGCGGGCGTCGGCTTCGGGCTGGGGGGAGTCGTGGAGGGAGAAGGCGAGCGGGATGGTGAGTTCGGCCTTGTACAGGTCGGCGACGTCGTAGACGAAGGCCTGCTGGTTGCCGTTGTGGACGAAGCCGAGGGCTGGCGAGCAGCCGAGGGCGAGGATCGCCGCGTGGACGATGCCGTAGAGGCAGGTGTTGGCGGCGGAGAGGGCCTGGTTGACGGGGTCCTGCTTGTCCCAGGAGTTCGGGTCGTAGTTGCGGCGGAAGCGGCCGATGCGGTGCTGCTGGGCGAGGAGGCGGTAGTGGGCCTTGACCCGTTGGCCCTCCAGGCCGCGTAGCTGTGCGAGGCCGCTGCCGGCCGGGACGGTGCCGCGGCCGAAGCGCTGCTCGTACATGGCGGTGGCGACGGCCAGGCGGGTGGTGTCGTCGGCCCAGGCGCGGGCCTGGCGTTCGAGCCAGGTGGTGCTGAGGGACTCGGGGACGGTGGCGGCGTAGCAGCGGACGCCGCCGGATCCGGCGATGACGACGGTGGTGCCGTGGCGGGCGAAGGTGGTCAGGGCCCGGGCGGTGATGGAGGTGCCGGGGCCGAGGAGGACGCAGCTGAGGGCCGCGGTGGGGAGGTAGACGGTTTCGGTGCCGCGGTGGGGGCTGGTGACCTCGGCGCAGACGCCGGTGTCGTCCTGGACGATGCGGACGATGTCGAGGTAGAGGAAGGAGAGGGAGTCGGCGATGCGGGGCAGCATGGCGACGGTGGGGGCGGCGAGTTTGCGCCGGGCACCGCCGGGGTCGGGGCGGCGGGCGGTCACTGCGGCCCCTGGTGGGGGGCGATGCTGAGGAGGCCGCAGCCGTAGGCCTTGCCCTTGCCGATGCCGTCGGTGAGGCGGGTGCGCAGGAGGTCGGCGTCGGTGATGGCGGCGGTGCCTTCGAACAGGACGCGGTCGTGTTTGATGGGGCGCTGGTCGTTGCGGCGGTGGCCCTTGGCGGCTTCGAGGGGGCTGGAGTGGAGCGTGCCGAGGTCGAGGCCGGAGGACTGGGCCTGGCGGGCCCACCAGTCGTCGGCTGCCGTGCCCTGGAGCGGGACGACGGCTTTGAGCTGGTAGAGCTCGCGGGTGGCTCGGCTGGGCCTGCGGATGGGGTTGGCGGCGATGCGGTAGCGGATGTGCAGGCCGGGCCGCAGGGCGTCCAGGAGCGGCGTGAGGGTCTTGGTCGCCGCCTGCCCGTATCCGGCGGGGAGGCGGTCGAGGTCGGGCCGCTCGGCGCTCTGGAGGAGGATCTGGTCGCCGGCGGGCGTGGATTCGGTGCGGAAGAGGACGCCGAGGAGACGGCGCGGTTCGTCGGCGGCGACGTGGTCGGGGAAGAGCGACATCATGCGGTGGTGCAGGTGGACGGCGCCGGCGGTGTCGCCGCGGGCGTCGCGGCTGCGCGGGTCGGGGATGATGCGGGTGAGCCACAGGGTCATGCGTGGATGCTTTCCGGGCGGGTGGTGTGCCGGGTCAGGTAGTCGCCGAGGGCGGTCAGGTAGCCGGCGGCGAGGCCTTTGCAGCGGTCGGCGGGCAGGGTGAGGGTGCGCTGGTATCGGGGGCGGGCGCGGTAGGCCCGTCGCCGGGGGTGGAAGTCGGTCGGGTCGTCGGTGACCTCGCCGGCGGGGGTGCTGCCGTCGTCGTCCCCGGGCTGGGGGTGGTCTCCGAGGCGGTCGAGCGGCTGGTCGCCGTGGAAGACGATGTCGACGGTCTTGGTGCCCGTGCGGGCCCGTCGGGCGATCGGCAGGTGGACGAGGTGGTGCAGCGGGTCGTCGACCAGGCCGAGCAGCAGGGGGCCTTCGGGCGGGCAGGAGCGGCGTCCCAGGTAGGGGGGCCAGTGCGGGTTCCGCAGCGCCTGAGCCCACTCGTCGAGGCGGTCGGGGGCCGCGGTGACGACCGCGGTGAAGGCCGCGTCGGCGAGGTAGTAGCGGTGGGACAGCAGGGTGGCGGTGGCGCCGGTGCGCTTCTTGCCCTCAGCGGTGGTGACCGTGCGGGCGGCGGGCAGGCCGCCGCCGACGGTGTGCAGGTCGCGCAGGACCACGCCCGCCCGGTCGGTGCGGACGGTCAGCGAGAGGGCGGCGAGGTCGTCGATGGGCTCGCCCCGCTTGCGGCCGAGGGCGGCGGCGAGCAGGCCGATGACGCCGGAGCGGGTGGGGAAGGGCGCGGTGTCGCGCTCGTTGAACTGGCCGGTCTCTCCCCAGGACTGCAGCGGCGCGGCCAGGCGCAGCAGCAGTCCTCGGGTGGGGGCGGTGGCGGTGCTCATGCGCCGGCCCCGGCGGTGACGGAGGCGGCGTCGGGGCCGGCAGCGGCGTCGGTACGGGCGGTGGTGAAGGCCGCGTCGATGGCGGTGTCGATGAGCTGGGAGAAGGAGTCGACGCGGGTGCCCAGGCCCTCGAGGTCCTTGTCCTCCAGGCTGGCCCACGCCGCGGTGACGGTGCCGCGCCTGCCGAGGAGCTTGTCGGCAGCGGTGGCGTAGCGGGCCAGGGCGGTGCGGGAGGCGGGGCCGTAGCCGCCGCTCTCGTGCGAGGCGACGGGCTGCTCGAAGGCGGCGGCGTAGGAGAGCGGGCGGTCGCTGCGGACGGCGATGTGGACGAGGTCGGGGATGGTGTGCGGGGCGGTGGCGGTCTTCTTGGCGCGGGGGAGGGAGAGGATGAAGGCCTCGGCGAACCCGGCGGCGAGTTCGCGGGCGGCCTCGCGGTCGCCGCCGAGGTTGGCCGCCAGGTCGGCGAGGTCGACGGTGGCGTAGCGGTAGAAGACGCCGGCGCTGAACTCGGCGTGGCCCATGTGGGCACTGCCGGTGGTGTCACCCCAGGCGGAGGTGACATCGTCGACCGCGGAGAAGTAGTCCAGTTCGACGTCCGTGCCGTGGGTGGTCAGGGCGTGGGCGACCTGCACGGCGCCGTCGACGCCCGCGTCGTCGACCTCGGCGAGCATGCGGCCGAAGAGGTTGATGACGCCGTTGCGGCTGCGCAGGATGGCGTCGATGGCCTCCTTGGGCAGGACGCTCTTGTCGCTGGTCTTCTTGATGTCCTTGGCGCTCTCGAGTTCGGCGCGGTGTTCCTCGGCGAGGGCGGCGAGTTCGGCGACGGCGGTCTCGGGCACGTAGACCATGGCGTTGGTGGTGATGACGGGCGAGTCCTTGGCGGTCTCGAACTTGATGCTGCTGCCGGCGGCGACGTGCTGGCCGGCGCGCTGGGCAAGGTCGGCGGGCCAGCCGTGCTGTTCCTGGAGGAGGCGGGTGACGCGGGCGCCGATGCGGCGGGTGCGCAGGGCCTGCTCGCCGAAGCTCTGCTGGAAGTACTCGCGGACGGCGCGCTTCCAGGACTGGCTGCTGACGCGGGTGCGCTCGGTGTCGCCGTAGCGGACGGTCTTGACGGAGTTGTTGTCGTCGCGGTTGAGGTTGGCGAACGGGACGCTCTGGACGACGTGGATGTCGAGGAAGCGGGCGGTGGTGCGGTCGGGGCCGGGCATGCTCTGCTCCTGGGGGTCGGGTGGTGCGGGGGTGGTGGTCTGTACGGGCGGGCCGGTCAGGCCTCGGGGTTGGCGCCGTTGTCCGTGCTGTCGGTATCGGTGGCGTCCGCGGCGTCCGCGGCGTCGCTCTGGTCGTCGTCGTGCTCCCGGGCCCGGCGCTCGCCGTCCTTCTGCAGGGTCCGGTGGTAGTCCTGGAGCCAGATCCGCTTGACGGTGCCGGAGCGGCGGCGCCACTGGCAGAGGTCGATGAGGAGTTGGGCCCAGTCGACCTCCACGTCGCTGCCGCGCAGTTGGCGGACGGCTCCGGGCAGGTGGCGGTGCAGGCCGTCGACGCTCTGCCGGCTCAGCAGGTTGAGGCGGGTCTCGGCCGAGGTCTCGCGCAGGCCGCCTGCCTGGCCGCCCTTGATGACGCCGTCGGCGAAGGCGTGGCCGAGGCTGCGCGGGGGGATCCGCTTGGCGGTGCCGGGGTCCGCGTCCTCCGGACGGTCGGCCGGGTGGCCGGGCGTGTCCGGCGCCGCCTCGGCGGCCGTCGCCTCCTCGCCCGTCGGCTGGTCCTTCGACCCGCTCTTCTTCGACGTCTCGGCCTTCGCGGCGGTGTACTGGTCGCGGCGCTGCGCGGCGATCAGGGAGGCGACGGTGTAGAAGGCGCGCTGGACGTCGCGGCTGCGCGTCTGCTCGTCGGTGAGCCAGGAGGCCACGTAGCGGTGCATGAACGGCACGGCGTCCAGGTCCTTGCCGACGCCGCGGCGCAGGGCCGCGCGGACACCGGGATCCTCGTGACTGCGCTTGTCGATCCTGGCGGTGAAGGCGCGTGCCCGCCCCAGCGAGGGGATGAGGGCGGGCTCCTTCGGCGTGCCGACCGCGTCGTCCGCCGGTTTGGCGGGTCCGGGGATGGTGCTGGTCGTGCTCATGCGTCCTCCGTGCTGGTGTTGCGGCCGCCGGTGCCGCCGGCGCCGCCGGTCTTGGCCGGGCGCTTCACCGGCCCGCCGTACAGCTCGATGCGGGCGGTGGTGCAGGCCTTGGCTCCGCGCATGGTGCCGAGCGCGCCGTAGGTGACGGTGTCGTAGGCCTTCTCGGCGAGGATGCGGAACGCCGCGGCGGCGCCGTCGAAGTCGCGTTCGTTGAGGCGCTTCCAGAACTCGGCCTCGGCGGCGGGCCAGTAGCGGGCCGCGGCGTCGACGGCCCAGGTGCAGTCGCGGATCTTGGGGGCGGTGGTGAAGCCGGCCCAGGCCTTCTTGACGGCCCGGTCGAGCCGATTGCCGTACCGCTCCCCCAGGACGCGCAGGCGGCCGATCTCGACGGCGACCTCGGGTTCCTGCTTTTCGAGTCCGAGTACCGGTGGGGTGACCGCGTCGACGAACTGGATGTCCTTGGCCTGTCCGTCCTGTTCGAATCCCAGCGCGCGGACCCTCAGGTCTTCCGAGACGTCCAGCGCGGTGCGGAACACCTCGGGGCGCTGTGGCCGGGTACTGCCTGCGGGGTTCTCGAGCAGCAGGGCGTCCAGATCGCGCCACAGCGCGCGCTGGGAGTCGGCGGGGCGGGGGTAGGGGTTGCCCTCCTTGCTGGTCTGCCAGATCAGGTACGGGTCGCCCTCGCGGGAGATCTTGAGCTGGTTCGCCCAGGTGATGAACGCGTCTTGGACGTGCCGGCCGGTGGCATCGGGCACGAGCAGCAGCGCGTGCTGGGAGCGGGCCGTGAGTTCGGAGCACGGCCCTTTCAGCGGCGGTGGAGCGGCTGCGGGGTCGGGCAGTTCCTCACGCTCCCACGGGCACAGGTCGCTGTCACGGGAGACGCTCTCGCGGGGTTTGGGAAGTCCGGCCAGCAGTGTCTCGAACAGCGTCTCGCCCTCCGGGTGGTAGGAGAGCGTGCTTCGCAGGGGTCCGGCCTTGCTGCTGGCCGCCTTGGTGCCGCCGACTGTACGGCTGGAGCACCGTCCGGAGGGACCGTAGTAGTGCCAGACGAGCAGGTGCAGGACGGCCTGGTCGGGGGTGGGCAGCTCGGGGGCGGTGCTGTTGACGTGCTGGAACCAGGAGTGGTTGTTGCCCGAGGGGCGGGTGGTGATGAGCTTGTCGACGCCGGCGGTGTTCGCCGGGTCGCACTGCTCGGCCAGCCTCGGGTCCTGCAGGAACGGACGTACGGGGTCGAAGAGGTCGAAGCGGCCGTGGATCGGCGTGACGTACCGGGCGACCTGCTCCTCGCCGAAGCGTCCCGTGGTGACCAGATCGTCGCGGCGCTCGGACCAGTTCTTGTCGGGGCCGGCTTCGTCGAGCTCGGTCACACGGGCGGTGATCGCGTACAGGACGCGGTACAGCGCGGAGAGCGCCGGCGGGTCGGCGATCGCGATCTGCTCGATCTCGTGCGCGCGCAGCAGGAGCTCGCGCAGGCCGACCTTGGGTGGGCAGGCGGTGGTGGAATCCGCCGTGTCGTTCGTCTCCTTGCCGGGGATCCAGCGGACGGGGATCCACGCTTCGTCGAGGAGGTTGTAAGCGGGTGGTGCGAGTGGTGCGGATGGCATGCGGCCTCCGGCGAGGCGAGTACGGGTGATCACAGGGTGGGTAGGCTCTGCGCGGTCCCCGCGATCGAGCGGGGGTGAGCCGTGCGGTGCCTAGGAAGCGGCCGTGTCGGCAGACCTGTCCCCGCTCAAGCGGGGGTCGTGCCGGTCCCGGACGGGCGACAGCCCTGTCCGGGACCGGCGTAGCCAACGTAGCGTCAAGTGCGGTGCCTACGACGTCAGTTCTCGGAAATTCCCACGTTCGAGTACATGAGCTGCCTCTCCCCCAGCCGGCCCGTCCAATGGTCGCCGTCACGGCGCATGCGCAGCAGGGCCAGGTCGGTGAGCAGGGGCCGGTCCTTCCAGGCCTTCGGCACGGCGTTCTCGTCCGTGCGGCCGGCGAGCCAGCGGCCGGGCAGCGGCACGGTGTGCCGCATGATCAGCGCGATCTCATCCCGGTTCGCCGCGGCCATGGGCAGCGGGACACCGTGGTCGGGAGCGAGGCTCCATCCGCCCTCCCGTTCGAAGACGCACACGGCGCGGCCGCTGTCCGCGCCGAGGCGGGTGGTCAGCAGGTCGTCCGAGACGACGAAGCTGCGCTCGCTGAGCTCGGACAGGTCGTCGACCACGTCGCACGGCGCCGGGATCACGGTGATCTCCGCCATCTGCTGCTCGGCCGCCTCCGAGGCGATGCGCTCGGCGTCCATCCGGTCGAGCTCGGCCGAAGCGGCCTTCTCCAGGCCGGCTCCGAAGTCGTCCGCGTAGACGTCGTCCACGAGCTCCTGGACGTCTCCCGGGACTTCGACCGCACCGCTGGACTGCTTTGCGAGCAGCAGGCTGGTGCGGCGCAGCAGGGATGCGTCGTAGACGGTGCCCCAGGAGCGGGGCGCGGCCACGCGGCCGTCGTCGTCGAGCGGTTCCAGCACGATCATGCGCGGCTCGCCGGCCTCGCCGGTCCAGGCCGGGCGGTTGGGGCGTTCGTGGCGCTTGCCGCGGCCGGCCCGCTGAAGGAGCTGCGCGAGCGGAGCGAGGTCCGAGACGATCAGGTCGAAGTCGAGGTCGAGTGACTGCTCGACGATCTGGGTGGCCACCAGGATCGAGCCCTCGCGCGGGGTGGCCGCCGCCGCGTCGTTCGCGGGCTTCCCGTACGCGGCCTCGCACGCGGTGGTGATGCGCTGCCGCTCGTGGGCGGGGTAGCGGGAGTGGAGCAGCCGCAGGCCGCCGTCGCGCGCGGCGAGTTCGGGCAGGAGGGACCGCAGGTAGCGGTAGGTGCGCTGGGCCTCGTCCACGGTGGTGCAGCAGACGAGGACGCAGCCGCCCTCGGTGGTGACCGATGCGAGGATCTCGCGCAGGGCCTCACGGCGCCCCTGCCGTCCGGGCTTCTTCGCGACGTCCTGGTCCCGGACGTCCCAGTGCACCTGGCGGGTCTCCACGCGCAGGGTCCGGGTGCGGCTGCTGCCGACCTCGCGCGGCGTGGACACCTCTCCGCTGCCCGCGTCCACGAACAGCCAGCCCGGGTAGCAGGGCTCCACCGTGGACGGCTCACGGAAGCCCGCGCCGCGCCGGTAGGCGTCGACGAGGGACGAGGCCGCCTTGCCGGTCAGCGTCGCCGACAGCAGCACGACCGGCGCGCCGAACGCGCCGAGCCACTCCAGCAGCCGCACCAGCAGGCTGTGCATCCACGGGCCGTAGGCGTGCGCCTCGTCCACCACCAGCACCTTGTTCGACAGGCCGAACAGCCTCAGGAAGCCGTAGCGGACCGGCAGCACCCCGGTGAGCGCCTGGTCGACGGTGCCGTTGGCGAGCGGCGCGAGCAGACCCCGCCGCCCCGTGCGCAGCCACTGGCCGGCCTCGGTGTCCGCCAGGACAGCCGTCCCGTCCGTCGCCCCCTCCCCGGGGGCGTAGTCGGGGCTCAGCCAGGCCATGCTGTGCAGGAGCGTGAGCGCGCGATCGCCCTCGACGTTGTCCTTGGCGAACCTGCGGACCCGGATGAACATCGCGTCCGCCGTGGCCATTGTCGGCAGCGCGAAGTACATCCCGGAGGCGCCCGAGGCCCGCGCGATCACGGAGGCGGCGTGCAGGGCGGCCTCGGTCTTGCCGTCGCCGGTCGGGGCCGTGACCAGTAGCAGTCCGGGCCCCTTCACCACCCCGGGCAGGTACTCCGCGACATCGGCCTGCAGCTTGTTCGGGGGGAACGGGAACTGCTGTGTGAAGGGCTTGCCGGGAAACGCCGCCCGTCCGAGGCCGGCTTCGCGGACCCACCCCGGTGCGGCCTCGGCTGCCGCCTCGAAGTGCTCGGCGAGCTCCGAGTCCCCGGCCTTCCAGTCCTCCCCGGGCATCCGCGGCTCGATGACATCGACCTGGCTGGCCAGCCAGTCGGCCACCACGACCAGCCCGGTGACCACCATCGCCAGCTCACCGGGCAGCACCGACTCCAGCGGCTTCTCGGCCCCCACCGTCCGACGGACCGCGTGCGCGTGGGCAAGCCGCTGATCCCGCCACCCCTCGGCCGTGCCGAGACCGGGCTGATAGCCCGACGGCCTGTTGATCTCCTTCACCTGCAGCGTGGGAGCG
This sequence comes from Kitasatospora xanthocidica, assembly GCF_014656195.1. Taxonomy (GTDB): domain Bacteria; phylum Actinomycetota; class Actinomycetes; order Streptomycetales; family Streptomycetaceae; genus Kitasatospora; species Kitasatospora xanthocidica. The sequence continues at coordinate 12,988 of NZ_BNBY01000040.1, forward strand.
AAGCACCCGTGGTGCCCGCCGAGCAACTGGGCGATCTGGTGAGCCGGCGACTTCTTGACTGGCTTGCTGAGCGGATATCCGCACTGCTTGAAGAACTCGACCAGCCCCCAGTGCGTGGCCGTCTCGTGCCTCAGGTACCCGCTGCGCTTCGCCGCCGGGTTGTCCTCCGCGTACGCCGGGTCCCCCATCAGCTTCGCGAACTGCTCGGCGACCTGCTGCTGGAAGTGCAGCGAGATCTTCCCGATGTCGTGCAGCCCAGCCCACAGCATCACCATCTCCCGGGCCCCGCCCTCGCCGACGCCCATGGCCCCGGCGATCCGCCCCCGCACGCGCTCACTCAGGACCGCGTCCCACAGCGCGCCTGCGACCGCGGCAGTGTCCAGGAGGTGGCAGATCACGGGATACGGACCGGGCAGGCCGGCACTCTTGCCCCACAGGCGGGAGTCGGGATCGACCGGCTCGGATCCGCCAACGGGCTTGCTCTCATTCATGTCTGAGGGTCTATCAGCTGCCACTGACAATCCTTTCGGCCCTCTCATCGGAATCGACGGCAGGCGAGGACCTGGCCGACGGGGGCCGCGGCGCATCGCCCGAGGTCATAGGCACCAGGAGGGCATCGGCGGGTAGTTCGTGTAACGATTCAGGCACCACCAAACAGGCTGAACCACCCCTTAGGTTGGAACTTTTGGCTACCGCCGGACCTGGCCATGGGCGCTGGGGACCCCGGCGATCGAGACAGCCTCCAGGCGCAATGAGCTCACCATCACGAGTACACGGTTACCGGCTCGCCGTCGCTGCACAGGAGTGGGGCCCGCCCCGCCCCAATCGTCGACGCTCAGAAGCCCCCTCCAGGCTCCGAACCGCCCATGGCATCATGTGAGCGATCCTTGACATCTCGACACCGCACAACGCACTTGGCAAGGCGTCAGATAGCTCGCCCACATGGTCAAGAAATTGCAAAGCCGTCGCTGCGTCGCAGGTCAGGAAGTCTCCTCCCCGCACCTGCGGGGGTCAGCCGCTGGCCAGCTGGACGGCGGCCGGCGTCGTCGCCTCCTCCCCGCACCTGCGGGGGTCAGCCGCCGGGCAGCGGCCGCCCGCGGCGCCCGGCCGCCTCCTCCCCGCACCTGCGGGGGTCAGCCTTCGGGTGAACAGGTTGTCGGGTTCGGGCTTGGCTCCTCCCCGCACCTGCGGGGGTCAGCCGCGCAGATCGCCGCCTACGCCTACAACGCCGGCCTCCTCCCCGCACCTGCGGGGGTCAGCCAGGACATGGTCACCCAGGCCGACGACCTCCGCTCTCCTCCCCGCACCTGCGGGGGTCAGCCGGGATCATCAGCCCCGCGTACTTCTGCTGGCAGCTCCTCCCCGCACCTGCGGGGGTCAGCCGACCGACGGCACTCCTCCCCGGCGTCACGAACCCTCCTCCCCGCACCTGCGGGGGTCAGCCGGCCCCGAGCGATTGCAGGGCCGCCGTCACCGTCTCCTCCCCGCACCTGCGGGGGTCAGCCAGCTCGGCGGCGAACTCCTGCCGGATCTCGGCCCTCCTCCCCGCACCTGCGGGGGTCAGCCGCCGATCTCAGCGGGGTGGGTTAACAGGCTCAACTCCTCCCCGCACCTGCGGGGGTCAGCCGGCTGCGACCGACGGGCCGGTCACCGTGCTGCACTCCTCCCCGCACCTGCGGGGGTCAGCCGGCCACCAAGGACCGCAAGCCGCTCACGCTGTTCTCCTCCCCGCACCTGCGGGGGTCAGCCGGCCTTCACCGCCGAGGCCCGGGTGGGCAGTTTCTCCTCCCCGCACCTGCGGGGGTCAGCCGCACCAGGTCCGCAGGCTCAGCCTCTACCTTTCCTCCTCCCCGCACCTGCGGGGGTCAGCCGAAGTGGTCGAACTGGCTGTCGGTGATGTAGGCCTCCTCCCCGCACCTGCGGGGGTCAGCCGGTGCTCGCGCAGAAGTTCGGCGCGCGACCTGACTCCTCCCCGCACCTGCGGGGGTCAGCCACGTAAACGCGGACGTGGGCGCTGGTGGGGTGGCTCCTCCCCGCACCTGCGGGGGTCAGCCGACGTGAGCATCGGCAACGTCTGGGGCCCGAACCTCCTCCCCGCACCTGCGGGGGTCAGCCGGTGGCCATGCCGACGGTGTGCGACTCGGCCCCCTCCTCCCCGCACCTGCGGGGGTCAGCCGGTGCTGGCAGCGGGCACCCCGGCGGTCGGGCTCTCCTCCCCGCACCTGCGGGGGTCAGCCGCTGCCAGTGCGCCAGTCCTGGCGGATGGAACGCTCCTCCCCGCACCTGCGGGGGTCAGCCGGAGCGTCGGACGGCGTCGGCCGCCCACCGGTTCTCCTCCCCGCACCTGCGGGGGTCAGCCGCCGCGCTCCAGGAGGCGGTCGGTGGTGGTGGCCTCCTCCCCGCACCCGCGGGGGTCAGCCGAGATGTGAGATGACATGACTGTTCCTGACTTCCTCCTCCCCGCACCCGCGGGGGTCAGCCGTCGAGCGCGACCATCTCCCGCCCGCGCCAACCCTCCTCCCCGCACCCGCGGGGGTCAGCCGGCGACCACGATGCCGCCCGGCACGGGCGGCGGCTCCTCCCCGCACTCGCAGGGGTGAGCCGTCCGGTCCGGAGCTGCGTGCGGCAGTCGACACCTCCTCCCCGCACCCGCGGGGGTCAGCCCGTCGACGGCATCGCCGGATGGACGTGTAGGTGCTCCTCCCCGCACCCGCAGGGGTCAGCCGCCCCGGCCGCGTCGTAGACGGCGGTGACGGCCTCCTCCCCGCACCCGCGGGGGTCAGCCGGACCGGGGCCTGACGGTCTGACGTCCTAGGCTCTCCTCCCCGCACCCGCGGGGGTCAGCCGCCGGAGGGTGCTCCGTTCGCGGCTTCGGCCGACTCCTCCCCGCACCCGCGGGGGTCAGCCGATCTGCAGCAACAGCCTCGGTGAGCGCCTGCACGCCCCCGCTCGGGACCTCAAGCGGGGGCGTTGCTGTGCCCGCCGTCAGGCCTCGGGGAAGCCGTGGAACTTGGTGACGGTCTTACGGCCGCAGCGGGCCATAAGGAGGACGGGGGTCCACAGGCCTGCGATGCAGATCATCATGAAGGTGTGGACCGATGATCGCGATCGGCCCCATCTTGCGGCGGGTCACAACTTTGGCACGGGTCTCCTCCTGCTGGCCGGTGGGCCCCGAACCTATCGGGGCGGTAAGCCCGGCCCCGGCGCTGTGGCTGACCCTGCGACCAAACCGGTCAAGCCCGTTGCGCCAGCCGGTACGGGCCGAGGAAGAAGCTGAGCGCGGCGTGCGACGGGCCGTCGTTGACCTCGCCGCTCACCAGTAGCTTGACTACCTCAGTCTCCGGCAGCCACTCCACGCGGGTCGACTCGGAGGCGTCCTCCGGCGCACCAACCTGAGTGCATCCGGTGACGTGGAAGCAGCGGAAATGCGCGTCCGAGATGCCGGCCATGGCGTCGTACTCGGTCAGCAGCTCAACGCGGCCCGGACGCCACCCAGTCTCCTCCTCGACCTCACGGGCGATCGCAACCGCCGGGTCCTCGCCGGGCTCAGTCCATCCAGCCGGCACCTCCCAGCCCCAGCGGCCGGTGATGAACCGGTGCCGGTAGAGCAGGAGGAACCGGCCCTGGTCGTCGGTGACAACGGAGGTGGTCGACGCCTTCGGGTAACGGACGACGTGGTGATCGATCCGCCCGAGCCCGGGCACCTCGACGTCGTCCAGCCACACCTCCACCCACGGGCTGCCGTACACCTGCCGACGTCCGAACGTCTCCCACTCCATCGTCAGCCTCCTCAGACGCGCACTAGTAGCGCTTCCAACTCTTTCACGCGCGCGGTCAGCTCCAGTACGGGCCTCTCGTGGGCCCACGGCGCGAGGGACCGTCGGAGGCCCTGAGCCCGCACGACGAGCGGCTTCACCACGGTGGCGCTGGCCAGGTCGAGTGCGTCGCGCGCAATGGCGCACGCCTCGTGCACGTCACCTTGCTGCAGTCGTACCTCGGCGAGGTCGAGCGCAAGCACCGACCTGCCCTTGATATCGGCAGCATCTCGGCGGCCGATGGCCGTCACCAGCAGGGCAGCCGCATCGTCGTACTCGCCGAGGTGGGCGCACGTCTCGCCCGCGATGCCCTCAAGCCGCGGGGCGGTGAAGAAGTCCAAGCCGTGCACTGGTTCGTCAGCGGAGTCGAGCAGCTTCGTCGCCTGCTCAAGGGCTGCACGAGCCGGTTCCTGGTCGCCGCAGGCCGCGAGCGTCCGGGCCAAGTTGGCCGTGACCCAAGCCAGGCGTCGCACTGGCGCGGCCTCGGCCCGGACCACGGCCTTCCGCAGCAGGTCGGCGGCGGCGGTGCTCCGGCCAGCGGTGTACTCGGCGATGGAGTGCATGGTCAGGACCCAGGCGGCCAGGTCGTCGGCCTCGCCCTCGGTGGCGGCGGCCGTACCGACGTCGAAGAATCCGTCAGCCTCGACGCGGTGGCCGAGGTCATGGTTGGCGAGCCCGAGCAGGCCGGACACGACCGCCAGTATCCGCACCCCGCGCCGGCGCGCATCTACTGCCTGGGGGCGCGCGAGCATCGCGTGCACGCCAGCGAGCTGCCGGCGGAGGACCTGCCTCGACTCGGCCGGCGGGGTGGACGGGTAACGGAAGGCAGTGTCGGCAACCACGTGTTCGAGCCGACGGAGGGCCGCGTCGCTGGCCGTCGAATGCATGAGCATGTCCAGTATTTCCCAGGCCTCAGGGACAGCGGCCGGCTCGTAGCCAGTGGCGACGGTCAGCCCCTCCCATTGCCGATCGGCTAGGCCGAGCATCCGGCCGGGAATGCGGAGGCCGTCAGCGATCCGCTCGATCACGGCCATGCTCTCCACCACCCGACCGCCGCTCATGATCTCAGTAACGCGGCTGGTGGTGAGGCCGGTGCGGCGGGCAATCTCCGCAGCGCCGACACCCGTCTTACGCACAGCCTGAAACACGGGCCCGATCTGGCGGGCCGCACACGCGGCAACGAACATCGGGTCAGCAAGCACCCCTGCGGGTAGCGGTTCCGGCACGAACACGGCTGCCTCCCAGAGTCGGTGAGGTGACGAGCGTATCGGTCACGGTGGCGCCACGATGGGTACTCACCGTGGCCCTGGTGGCGGCCCAAGTGACCGCCGATGCTGTGCCCGTGACGACCCACCAGCAGCCGCCCACATACGCACAGCTCCACGAGCTTGCTTGCATTCGCTGTGGCAGCGAGGCCAGCGAGCTGGAGCCTGCCGGCCACCACTTCACGTTGACCGGTGAGGCGACCGCCTCGCTCGGCTGGCCCGTCGTGGCCTGCACCAGCGGATGCCTTCAGGAGGAACAGTGACCGAGCAGCCGGACCCGGCCGCGGATCGGGTTTGTGGCGTCTGCCGGGAGTGCCGCGACTACGGCCTCGGCACGTATGACGGGCAGCTCACCGGGATCTACGACTGGATCACCGAGCACATCGGGTGCCGGCTGCCCAGGCCGGCGAACGCCGAGTGAGCGTCGTCGGCAGCGACCCGGTCGAGTACGGGCGGTGCGTCTCGTGCGAAGGCTGGGGCTGGGGCCGGTGGATTGAGGACCTGACCGCCAGCGTCGCTCTCGTTCAGCACTGCCGGATCCGACCACTCTCGAACGGACCGCAGGACGACGTCGGTCACGCCACGATGGTGGGTCCGCACCACCAGCAGGAGGAAGACGCGTGACAACCGAGGCAGGACCCTGCGGGCTCCGTCCCTCACCCGCGGGGTCAGCCTAGGCCGAGCGCACTGATCTCGCCCCGGCACAGGTCCTCCCCGCCCCCGCGGAGGTCAGCCGATCAACGAAGCCTGGCTGTTCACCAGCTACCAGTCCTCCCCGCAGTGCCGGGCAATCACCAGCACCTGAACGAGCCTGTACGACGACAAGATCTTCACAGAAGCAAAGGCCCTCGACATCGACCAGATGGTCTCGCCGCGGCCTGGCGGTCCGGCGCGGGCGCCTGGACCACCGCCAAGCGCAAGGCCTTCGCTAACGACTTGGAGCACAGCCAGCTCGTCGCGGTCTCCGCGGCCTCGAACCGGAAAGTCGCCGGACGCCTGGCGCCCGCCAGAGGGTCGGCTTCTGGTGCATCTACGGCCGGGCCTAGGCCGACATCAAGTACGTCTACGGCCTCCGTCACCGAGACCGAGAAGAGCGCGCTCACCGAGATTCTCGACACCTGCGCGTTACAGCAACCGGGGGAGTTCCCTGGCCCTGAAGGGAGGGGCGGGCGGACCGGGAGGCTGACTTCATCGGAGCACGACAGTGACGCCGTAGGTCTGCAGGAGGTTCACGGTGGCGTCGAAGTAGGACCGGTTGGCGTGGTGGTCGACGATGTGCCCGGCGAGGGCGGTGCGGGAGGTCTCGGCGCCGTGCCAGACGAGGGTGAAGGGCGCGAAGACGGAGGGTCCGCCGAACAGGTGATCCTTGACCGAGTCTAGGCCGCCACCGTAGGTCCCACCGGGGCCGATGAGGGCCTCACCGAGTGCCAGCAGCAGACCGGTCTCGTCGGTCGCGTGTTGTCCGTCGAGGTGATACGTCCCGCCGGAACGGCCGACGCCTGGCCCGTAGGGGCCGATGCGGCACAGGTCGTGCCACTCCTTCCGGCCGGTCTCGTCGAACCGGGCCCACTGGTTGGGCCGGGTGGGGACGCCCTCGTACCAGACCTCCCAGACCTGGCGGGCTGTCAGGGTGGGGCGGTCGGCCAGCCAAGGTTCGTGCCGGCCGTCGCCGCTGGGGTCGGGGATGGTGATGTCGATCAGGGTTCCGCCGAGGACGGACGGGCGGGCGTCACCGGGGCGGAAATGGAGGTCGTACTGGGTCATGCGGCGGCCGTTGCGGTCCAGCGCCCACAGCGCGATGACCTGGTCCTCCTCCAGCCGTGGTGAGCGGAGTTCGGCCAGCAGGGGTTCGGTGGGTTCGCAGCCGATCAGGTGCAGCGGCTGGGTCTGCCGTCGCGGACGCGGGCCGGAGAGGCCGTCGATGGACAGGCAGCTGCCCTCCAAGTCGGTACCCGACAGGTCGATCTGCGGGGCGGGATGGAGCTGCGGGCCCCAGTCGTCCTCGACGCCGGCACCGACGGTGATGTCCACGCGATCGGGATCGCCAGGCGCGGGCCGGTGGGCCAGAACGGCCACGTTCTCCAGGCCCCAGAACCGGGGGCTGTCCGTCGCGGGATCCTCGGGGTGGATGAACAGGCCCATATCGCCCAGCAGTCGTACGGGATCGGTCGGCCGCGTGACCGCCCGGGCCAGTTCGCTCTCGCGTGGGCAACCGCGCAATGTCAGGACCTCACGTGGCAGCGGCGGCGGGTCCATGAACAGCCCCTCGACCTCGGCGCAGCGCCCCCACAGCTCTCCCGCCTTCTCGTCATCGTCGTCGTAGTACTCCCGCACCAGGAGGTACCGGACCGGGAAGTCCCGCCCCCACGCAATGTGTTCCTCGGACCGCACACTTCTCCCCACCAACCGACGATCTTCGCTCGCACACAATACGAGTCACCGCCGTCGCAGGCTTCCGAATATCGCGTGCCCGGAATGACGCTCCCCGCCAGTCGACGCCGACACCTGGGCCACCGCCAAGCGCAAGCAGTTCGCCAACGACCTGGGGCACAGCCAACTCCTCGCCGTCTCCGGCGAGCGGGTTGACCATCAGGGTGACGCGGTCCTCGGTGCGGGCGGTCAGCAGGGAGTCGTGGATGCGGCGGGCGGTGCCGCGGGCTCCAGGTCGTCCTGGCCGAGTTGGGCGCGGGCGAGGCGGACGGTGGTGATCGCGCGGGACCGCTGCGTGGCATCGCACCGTTGGGCGATGCTGCGGTGGGCGTGAGCTTCGGCGTCCTGCCAGTTCCCGGCCGCCAGGTGGGCGGCGAGGGCGAGGGAGTCGAGTTCGGACTGGTCGTAGAAGGCGGTTATCCACACCGGCCGGGACGCGGCCAGGTCCGCCCGGCCGAGGGCGTCCTGCGCGTGGGAGAGCGAGCGTCGGACGGCGTTGGAGTCACCGGTCAGGCCGTGGACGGCCGCGTGGCGGGTGTGCCCGAGGAAGGCGAAATGCGGGTCGCGGCGGGCGATCGGCGGGCTGAGGGCGACATCGTTGAGGGCCAGCGCGTGGGTCTTGTCGTGTCCGTTTGGAACACGGCCTTGTAGTCGAAGACCAGTGCCTGCATCTTGTTCGCCACCGCGCCCGCCCACCTCGCCCCGCCGTCGCAGGGCGATACGTCCGCTTGGTGCTCACATGATCCCGCATAAGTCGGACATTGAGGGCTGGATTGGAGAAGCATCCCGACCCGGTGAGGCCCGCCCGGCGACGCGGTCACCGGTTCGCGGTCACAGCCCAGCCGCTGGCCTCCGAGTATCGGTGAGGGTGCAGCACAGAAACTGCTACACCAGCTGTGATCTCAGGCAGGTGGCGTACCGGCCAGAGTTGTCTCAGATTCTTTGCGGACCCGGGCCGGTGGCACCGAACTGCACCCCTGGGAGCACTTCGAGGATAAGCGATCGCGATGCCTCATGAGACGTACGCATCGCGAAGAGCACGACTCACGCAAATCCCGGCGAAAGCGAACATAAATCCGACACATCGCACATTTATGCAGAGTTCCACGAGTCGAGAGGGTGTTAATTATTCACGATTGCAGGACAAGGATCGGGAAACCGAACGCCCACCCCTTATCCCCCGACAGCAGGCTAGGATCTATAGATCCTCCCCGCGCCAGCGGGGGTCAGCCGTTATACAGGCCCAAAGACGGCGATTTTCCACTCAGCCTTCCCCGCACCTGCGGGGGTCACCTGATGACGCCGCCCACGGCACTCCGAGCCCCGGAGTGCCGTGTTCACCACCTGTGGCGCACGGATCCGTCCCCACACCCCAGAGGGCGCGCCCTCATGGTGTGCGCCGCTACTCTCCTTCTTCACTCCCATCGGTTTGCCAGACTTGGTGCGTCGTTCCGCACCACCGATGCGAGGGCTGCGAAAGTTATACAGGGGACTGCAGCAACGGAAAGGTCACTGCTCCGCTTCCTCTGGAAGACACCAAAGCCCAAGCATAAAGAAGTGAGATATGAAGAAACTCTGGCGCTTGCTCAAGAAGGCCGGAAAGATGCGGTCGTTGTTGGTCCTGGTGCGCCTGCTTCAGATTGTTGCCGCCCTGACGGGAATCGCCAGTCACCACCGGTAATCCCAGAAGCCCCCGAAAATCCGAATCGACACGTTCGTTGCGGCGGCTGCCGACGGCCGCCGCAGCCCATGACTGATCCCCAGTCGGCTGGGTGCAGGCGTCCCGGGAGAATCAGCCACCACTGGGGCCGCTATCAGGTAGCAAGGCCTAGCGAAGGCTACGGTCTCTCCCCCGGTCGCCGCCAGCAGCAAGCGGCCTGGGAGTTGAGATCGGTAGCCTGCATCGGCAAGCCGAGTGCCCCCGGCACCCGCGGGGAACCACGCTGACTGCAGGACGTGCCGAGGACATTCGCGCCAGCTTTGCTGTCCAGTTGAATCGCCGCGGTCAAGGCCAGCCGCACGATGATGGCGCGGGACATCAAGTGGGCGAGCCGGACACGGGATCAGCCTCCTGACCTCTAGAAACTGTTTATCCATGTCTTTTATGTTCAAGGCCTTGAACGGACATCTTCGCCACAGGAAACCCGGGCTTCCATCAAGCCTCTCGAGCCAGAGAAGCGCCGCCAGCCCCAGTCCACCAGAAGGCCCTAACCTCCGCCCCTGGCCTGACAGCATGTCAAGGTGACTGGAGAAGTGCACAACAGCAACGAGGGTTCCGTCCGGAACTTGATCCAGGTAGGCAGCGCCGGCGACATCTACGTGGGCTCCTCGCTCGCTTCCCGTCACGGACGGTCTGCCGCCGCCGAGAGCGATGTATTGGACGGGCTGGCCCGCGAGGTCCTGGATCAGTGGCGGGATGAGGCCAACGTTCGCGGTCTACGGGAGTGCGCTCCGATGGTGATTCCTTGTGAGCTGGAGAAGGGAAACGGAAACGGGCCGGGCGAGAGGCGTCCTGAGCAGGTCGGGCTCGACGGTCTGGTCGCACGTGCCAAAGCGCTGTCACCGCACCAAATGGTCATCACCGGCGCGCTCGGGGCGGGCAAGTCGTCCATCGCCATCCTTCTCGTGCTCGGGCTGCTGAAGGGCAGGGAGCCAGGCTCCGGAGAGTCCGTACCAGTCATCTTCTCGCTGTCGGACTGGAACCCTGAGGCCAACTTCTGGGACTGGGTCATCAGGCGGGTGAGCGAGGACTACGAACAACGCGTCAAAGGCCTCGATCCGTACATGGTGAAGTCGCTGGTGCAGAACCGCCGGATCGTTCCGGTCCTGGACGGTTTCGACGAGCTGCTGCCGCTCGCCCGCGAGGACGCCGCAAAGGCGCTGAATCTGTTGTTCGACACCGGAGAGACGCTGGTTCTGACGTCCAGACCAGAGGCCTACCAGGGTGCCGTCGAGAAGGTGCCCCTCCTGCGGGGTGTTCCGGTGCTGCGCGTCCTGCCGGTCCCGCCCGAGGCCGGGAGGACCTACCTCGCCCAGCTGTGCGATCAAGAACACCTCGGGTCCTGGCAGCCGGTCTTCGAGACGATGGAGAGCGATCCCGAGGGGCCGGTCGCCCAGGCCCTCTCCTCCCCTCTGATGCTCGGACTCGCGGCGACGGTGTACACACCGAAGGAGGCCGACCCTCGCGAGTTACTCGACGCGAAACGGCTTCCCACGCGGGCCGACATCGAGGGCCATCTCCTTGACGGGGTGATTCCCGCCGTCTGCGCGCAGGGACCACGGCCGTCCTACCTCCCCGGATCGGTCCGCCGCTGGAGGCCCGCCAAGGCGCCCGCGTACTGCCGTTTCCTCGCCATCGAGCTCCACCGCCGACGTACCCACACCATCGCGTGGTGGCAGCTGCGGAGCCTGCTGACCGAACCGGGCGTCTGGGGCGCCGTCGTCACCGTCGCCGCGGCTGTCTGCGGCACGGCGGCGAGCTATGCGTTCGCGGGGCTCGCCGCCCTTCTCGGGGCCTCTCCCCCACGACCCGGGCTCGGGACCGCGGGCGTGGGCCAAGCACTCGGTGCCGTCGCCTCGGTCGCCATCATCACGACGGTATTCGGAAGGGTGCTGACGAGGCACCTGTTCACCGGCTTCGACGACCGCCCACGCAGGCCGGCGGGCGGAATCAGTGGACCTTTGCTCCTGGCAGCATCGGCCTTGACCACGGCAGCCATCGGTGTGTCCCTGCCCGGCAGCACGTCGGCGAGCCTGTGCGTCTTCGTTCTTCCCCTACTGTCCGGTGTGCTGCTGACCCGCTCGTCCGAGTCCGATCTGGCGGCCAGACCCGCACAGTTGCTGGACGGCGAGCGCAGGATCGCCCTGGTCGAATCCATGGTGGTCGCGCCAGCCATCGCGGGGACCTCCTTGGCGTTCTTCCACTGGCTCTACAGTGATCCGCTACTCATCGTCGGCGGGCTCGTCATCGCCTGGTCGTGCTCGGCCGCGGTGCTGATGGCCCTCAGCCGATGGGGCCGCTGGAACGCCACGCGTCTCATCCTGGCTGCGTAACGACGTCTGCCACGGGATGTTCTGGGCTTTCTCGAGGAGGGCCGCCAGCTGGGCGTGCTACGGCAATTCGGAACGGTCTACCAGTTCCGGCACTCCGCGCTCAGGGATCGGCTCGCGGGTGTGGCGGCAGACGGGATGGCCGACAGCGCCGAAAGTCCACGCGCGGTGGTGCTCAGGAGCAGTGTGAGCAGCGTCAGGGCCCTGCGAGCGCTCACATTCGATCTGTCGGCGCTGACCGCCGTGTTCCTCCTGGTGGTCTCCCCGATGACCTCGGGACCGGGCTTCCGTGCCGATCTGCACCAGAGCCGGCTCCAGCTGGTGCGCTGGTGGCCTCTGCTGCTGGCGGTGCTCGGCGTCCTCGTCCTGGGAGGACTGGCCTTGCGGGCGGTGGCGACGCGGTTGCGCATCGACGGCGAGGGCGTGCAGCTCAACGAGGGCCGCCGACTGCGTCTGCGGTGGGACCAGGTGACGGAGGTCCGGGTGCGCCGGATCCGGTTCAGTCGGAACGCGGAGGACGGCGCCCCCGGTGTGAACGTCTCCTACTGTCTCGTGATGAGGCCGGTGACCGGGCTGGCGACCCCGCGGCACCTCACCGACTCGCAAGGCTGGGTCAGGGTGTGGGAGCTAGGCTCCACCGAGGTGGTGCCGCTCGCCCTGGAGGTCGCGTTGTCCGGCTTCGCCGGCGATCGCTGGCGCCATGATGTCTGAGACCTGAGGCAGCGTCCCGTACCGGGCGCGTCGGCCAGCTCCTGATCGGGCACCGGGGATTTCCGCGGAAAATTCGAGACGGTGGGAAGTCGGGCGACATGGACCCTGACGGCATGGACCAGGTGCCCCGTGAGGCGGATCCCGGCCCTGGGTCAGTGCTCCAGGGTCCTTCGGAATTTTCCGCGGAAAATCAGCGGGTCCGATCCCGCCCGACCACGACCGAGCACCCACGGAGCCCGGCCCACCCGTCGCGCCCCGTCCCGGCGACACTCATGGCATTCGCCCGGCGATCCCGCCGGACTCCGCGATCCCGTCCTCGTCGGGCCAGCGCCCCTCGATGTGTAGTTGGATGAGCGCCGCGTGCGAGAGCGGGCTGGTGGGGTCGGTGACGTCCCCGTTGGTGGTGTAGTCGAGGAGTACGACGTCGTTCTTGCTCCTGATCAGCTCGACCAGGTCGGCGACGCGGTGCTCCAGGATCCAGCGGTAGGCCGGCAGGTAGATCCGACGGCGGGCCGTCTCGTAGGGCAGCAGCCGGTCGCCGTGCAGGCCGGTTCGGTGTCCCAGGACGGGGCCGTGTCGACGGACCGTCCGCTTCAGGCCCTTCATCGTGGTGACGCCGAGCTTCGCGGGGTCGACGTCGGAGTCCTGGAAGACCTTGAGGGCCTGCCAGATCCCCTCCACCGATTCACCGGTCACACCGTCGCTGAACGGGACGGGAATGCCGCCGTGCGGGTAGAACGGGCTCAGCCGTACCCACGGGTCCGGTGCCTTCGAGGTCACGTCGATGATCTCCGCACCGGGGAACGCGGCGGTAAGAGACGGCATCGCACGGCGACGGCTAGCAATACTGATCGACACCTGAAGGCCCCCTGTCGTGACGTCGTCCGCCACCGAGCATCCCCGACGGGACTGACATCCCGCCCCGACGGTGGACGTGGACGCGACTCCGTGTGGCTGGTCGGGAGGATGCCATCGGCCCGCCGGAATCTGTCAGCGGCACCGGCTCCACGAGCCGAAGGATTCGGCAGGTCGCTGGACTGTGTGGTTCAGGTGTGTCGACGATGATCTGCTACCGATTGGCTTGTTCACTGATTTCGATTCTGGTCGCACTCCTGTGGTCGGTCGCGGCGAGTGATCGGCCTCCTCACAGAATCCTGCGCGTTGCCTACCAGATCTGGACTCCGCCGCGGATCCGCGACGCCCGGTGGGCGGCGTCGAGGATGTTGTTCAGCCGACCGGCGATCTCGCCGACACGCTGGGCGACGGGCTTGGGCGAGTCCATGCGAGCGGCGATGGACTCGATGTTGCTCTGGAGCAGGAGGGCTTCCTCGATGAACTCCGGAACGTCTTCCGGGGGAACGCGGAGATCGTCTCCAGCCAACTGAGGGAAGAACCGCGCGCCGAGTGAGCGGACGGTGTCCGATCCCCAGACCGTGGTGCGCCAGCTCTCGAAGCCAGCAAGATCAGACGATCCCTTGGGCACGTCAAGGAAGCGGGACTCACCGTTCTCATCAGCGGTGAAAACGTCTACCAACAAACTCATGCGCGCAGTGGACCATGCCCTTACCCAGCTGGTCCATGTCTTTTGCGCTTCGGTCGGCGAGATCGGCCGAGGCACGGTCACGGGGCCAGCAGAACGCGCTTCCGCAGCAGCCCGGAGCCAGCGGGTCCGTACATTTGACGCTTGATCATTTTGATCCGGTTGACGTGGCCTTCGACGACGCCGGAGCTCCACGGCAGTGTGAGGCCGGCGGTGACGGCGGCGAGATCGCGTTCGAGGCCGTTGACGAAGACGTGGAGGCTGGGCAGGTCGTCGGCGCGGACCGCCTTGATCCATTGCGGGAGCCGGTCGCCCTGGAACTGGGTGGGCACTGGTAGTGGCCTCTACGGCTGGAGCTGCCGGCCGGGCCTTTTGCGCGGGTCCTCGTTCTTGACGCCGCTGCACGCCAGGAGCTCGGTTCCGGCGGCGTCGAGGTAGACGGTGTAGAACCAGGACCGGTCTGCTGCGGTGATGATGCCGGTTCGTAGCTGCTTGTCGCGGTGCCTGTAGAGGATCTCCACGGTCTCGTCGAGGCCAAGGGTCGTCAGGCCGATTCTCGATGAATGCCTCAGCCTCTTATAGGTGATGCCGGCGACCATCCAGTGGGGCGACGCCCTGGGGAAGATCATTACCTCGGCGCCGGCGGCGATGGCGTCACGCGCTGGCGCGCAGGCGCTGGTCTGGTCTTCGAGCATCGCGGAGATGTCGGGCTGACTTGCCTGCTCGTCCTCGGTGGCCATGCGGTGACTGTAGAGACCGAACGCGAACGTGGCTACGGGATTCGGCACTGGGTGAGTCCACGGCGGCCGGTGTCCCGTTCCAAGGTGAGACCTGATCACGGTGACGACACAGCGGAAACCAGGCGCCGGTGACAGATCGATCGACCAGACGGTGCCGACGACAGCGATCAGGACCCTCTGAAGAAGCAGGCCCGAGCCCGCTCCGAGTGACAACTGTCCCCCACCGGTCGCGATCCGCACGGAGGACCGGCTGAGTCCGTGCTCCGGAATTTTCCGCAGAAAAATTCACGGCCCGCAGCGACCCCTCCGACCTGCCGAGGCGATGCCTCGGCACCGCCTGGATCGCTGCTCGAGTTCGGCGCTCGTGTCACCGGCCCGGTCGCAGCCACCATCAGGACCTTCGGAATTTTCCGCGGAAAATCGCTCGGCCGGGAGCAAGGCCGGATGACGTCTCACACCGGGAGCACGATCACGTCCGACCGCCCCGGCCTATTCCGCGTCCCGTCCGTGTGTCGGCACCGCCGCCTAGAGTTCGCGAACGTGAGATCACCTGAAGAGCTGGAAACGATCGACTGGCCGTCCCCCTCGGCCACGCCTACGGCGATGGCGGCGACGTCCCCGTCTGAATTCGTGCCCTCTACTCCGACGACCGGGAACAGGCGCGCACGGCCGTCTTCAAGTTCTTCGGCCGAGCCCTGCACCAGGGGTCGGTGTCATCGGCCGCCGTGGCCGCCGTCCCCTTCCTCGCCCACGCGGCGGTGCACACCGTCCACGAGCGGGCGTCCCTGCTAGCGGCTCTGGCCGGTTGCGGCGGCACTGGGGCGACGCCGGAGCCGGAGTTCGACGACGAGGTGCGGGGATGCGCCCAGGTGGCCGCCGAGGTGGGTGGGCTGCTGCCCCTGCTGCGCGATGACGATCCGCTCGTACGCCGGAACACCGTCCGAGTCGCCCGCCGTGCCACCGGTGGAACGCTCCCGACACTGCTCCGCGAGCTGACCGGCTGTTACGACTCCGACCCCGCCGACGCGGTCCGCGCCGAGGCGCTGACCGTCCTGACCCTCCTCGATCCTGATCCGCTCACGGCCCACCGCCGCCTCCGCTCCGCCCTCACCGACCCGGTGCCGGCCGTCCGCGCCGCGGCCGCCCTGGCTCTCCTGGAGCGGGCCGAGGCGCCCTACCCGGCCGACGTGGTCGCCGTCCTGGCCTAGGCCGGAGGCGACCCGGAGTTCGACGCGGACACCAACGAGTTCGTTCCGGGGATCGGAACCACCGACGAACGCGCCTGGATCCTGGCCGAGGACGCGGACGCCCTCGCGGCGGTGGCCCGCAGTTGGATCGCCCGAGGAGACCACCAGGGCCGAGGCATACGCCGCGCCCGTCAGCTGTCCGAGCTGTGGCGCGACCGCGAGGACGAGACCGTCGGCCTACTCGGCGCCGCCCTGCCGCACGAGCACTCCCCCTGGGACCTCGGCATCCTGATAGGCGCCGTCTCCCGGTGGCTGCCCTACGTCCGCCACCCGGACCCGGCGCTCGCCGACGAGTTCCTCCCCCACACCCGCATCAACTTCCTCACCGCCCGCATGGCCCAGACGGTCCTCGGTCAGCTCGGTGATCCGCGTCTGCTCACGGACGTTCCCGACCCGAGCCCGGAGGCATTGGTCGCGCTTGCCGTCCGGACCCCGCGCCCCGAGCACCAGCGCCTCATCCTGCGGCACTCCGACGGCACCGGCCTGGACGGCCTCTACGCCCACCTCTCCCCCGAGGAGGCTCGCCCATCTGCCCGACCTCACCCTCCTGCTGCGGCGACACCCGATCCAGGCCCTCACCCACCGCTGCGCCGACTGGGCGATCCGGGACACCGATCTCCTCGGCCACCTGGAAGCCCTCGCGCGTACCACCGACGACGACAGCCTCGCCGTCGCCGCGACGGTCACCGCCGCCCGCCTCGGCGGCGATCCCGACGCCGCCCTGCGACTGCTGGAGCACCGGCTCGCGGACAGCGCACGACAGCTGGAGGAGGCGGGCCGCCTGGGCGAGGCCGCCTCTCCCCTGCTGCCCTGATCGAGCGGCACCTCGACAGCGGCTCGGACTGGACCCGGTTGCGCTCTGCCGAGGCTCAGTGGCACATCACCGGCGACCCGTCCCTCGCGCTGCCCGTCCTGACCGCGCTGGTCGACCCGCCCCTCCCGATAGGCGTACGAGCCCTGCAGGCACTCCACCGGACCGGGCCGCCTACCCGTCCGACCTGACACCGCGCCTGCCGCACTGCGCGACCAGCGAGCGCCGACTGCTGCGCGAGGACGACCCGTGGTTCCCCGTCCAGGAGCGGCACCTGGACGAGCGGCTCCGCGATACGGCACGCCGGATGCTCGCCTGACGCCGCCGCACCGGCAGCAGAGCCGGCGGGGGAGTGGGCGGGAGGCACAGCGCTGAGTACGGGACACCGGGTTGAGTACGGGTACTCATGAAGCGGCCGGACCTCACGGGACACGATACGAACCATGGGGATCGGTTTTCAGAAGGGCAGTCGGGCACGCAGGGCGGCTTTCGTGCTCGCGGGGTTCGTGGTGGCGGGTGCGGTGGTGTTCGGCGGGGTGAGGGTCACCGGGGCTTGGGAGGGAGACCCGTTCCCAGCGGCCGACCCGGCAGCCACCGCCGAGCACCTGAACGACCGGACGCTCGCCGTCTACGACGCGCTCGGCCTGCCCGACGGGTTGCCACTCGATCTGGGGCACAGCCGCGGTGTCGAGGCCAACACCTCCGACTGCCACCGGCGGGGGCTCACCCACTTCGTCGACAGCCTGGAGGACAACCCGCCCCACGAGCCCCGCACTGCGGCGATCAGCGCCGGCTTCACGCTCACCGGGCTCACGCACGAACAGGCCTCCGAGGCGATGGACCGGGCCCGCCGATCCCTGACCGGGCAGGGCTGGACAGTCGGCTTCCGCGACTTTCACGAGGACATCCAGTTGAAGCTGACGCCCCCGACCACCGGCCCTGGCGGCGTCCCCGACAAGGTCTTCGTCGACTACTACGACCGGAGCGGCTTCTTCACCATCGACGCGAGCGCGGAGTGCGCTCACTACCTCGACGACACACCCGTCAACTACGAGGGCAAGCCGGAGCACCTGGCGTACCTCTCAGTCCCGGCCCGGGTCCGCCGGGACTGACCGCGATCCCCGCAGAGGATTTTCCGCGGAAAATTCGGAGTCCACTGGAGGCCGGCCCACGGCCGGTCTCTGCCCCGCAGAGTCGCCGGTGGGGGGAGCCGGCCGGATCCGGGCCCATTGCCCGGCGGCCCGCAGTCCACCGGCTTCGATTTTCCGCAGAAAATCCGGGCCCGCCGAAAAGCCTCCTTCGACGGCGGGTGCCCGATGGCAAGACGGCGAACTGCAGGCAGCGCTGAGACCGCGCGTGAGATCTGGCATGAAACGATCGAGCAGTGATGCGACTCGTGAACCGTGACCGCTCACTCGAGGATCTCGAGCGCGACCGCTGGCCGGCCCCGTCGGCGGCGAAACCCGGCTGATGGCGACCGTGCGCGAGCTTCGGCGCAAGCCGATCGGCAGCCTGACGGTCGAGGACATGCGGTTGCTGATCAGACAAAACGTGGGCCTCACCTATGTCCTGCCCGTGGCGGTCGAGGCCCTCCAGGTCGACCCGCTGGCGGAAGGTGACATGTACGAGGGCGATCTGCTGGCCGCCGTGCTCACCAGGAGTGCCGAGGTCTGGAGCGAGTATCCCGAACTCAGACGGGATATCCGCCTGGTCGTCTCGAGGTTGGCCGACGTGCCGCCCGCCCTGGCACGCGAGGTCGAGGCGTTCCTGGCTCTCTAGCGCAACGACAACTGCCGTCGGCGAGAGTCGGCCGGCTGTCTACGAGGGCTGCCAGACGAGCGGCTCACGGTGAGCTCGACAACGCCTCAGCAACGGGACCCAGCGGATCTCAGACGCGCTCCCCCGTCCACGGATCTCCGCGCCATGAATTTTCCGTGGAAAATCGCGAGCCGTCCCAGCGGCGCACTGACACTTCCGCCCGGGCCGGATCGGCGGGGAAGCGTCTCCGCCGCCCGGCCGTGCCAGTGATCCCCGATCAGAAACGGCCCTGTCCCTGAGGCAAGCGACACGTCCGGGTCATACGGGCTCAGGTCGCAGAGGCCCGAGAGGAAGGCGGAGCCGGCTCCGACGTGCGCTGGATCCGGAGACACTCCAGGCCGACCCGGTTAACGCCCTGGGGCGTGGCAACCGAAGGAACACGACGAAGCCCCCGTGGCAGCATGGGCGACCAACCCTCGGCCGATCATCCGGCTCAACACCAGCCATCGACCTCGGTTGGGGGAGCGGCGGGGCAGTGGTCACGTCCCACCGCGATCGCATCGACGAGTCGGAACACCTGCCCGCCGTCCAGGAGGGAGCCGTCGGGGTCCCGTCCGAAGGCGGCCGCAAGAACGGCGGGGAGGTCCGCGTCGGAGACAGCCGCGCGCAGCTCCGCCAGGACATCGGGAAAGTCGGCGTCCTCGATGAAGCCCAGAGACTCCTGACGCAAGCGGTGGATGACCTCCACCAGCTCGGGCCGCAGCCGCATCCAAGCGCGAGACGTCCGGATCTCATCCGCGACCTGGTCCATGAACCACCGCATGACCTCGTACGGGATGTCGAGGTGCCGTCCCTGAGGATCGAAGCACACCGTCGGCTCGCGTGCCGGGTCCTCGTCGGGGATGACCGCGGTCACCACGGCCCGGTGCTCCCGGACGAGGTCCAGTTCCAGATACCAGGCATCGTCAGGTACGGAGTACATCGCGGTGATCGCGTAGTCGGGGCTGGGGCTCGTGACCATCGTTCTCAGGCCTTCGGGTCGATCGGCGGTGTGGTGTGGACCTCGGCGTCCGGGGCCAACCTCAGGCCGGCCATGGCGAGGAAGTCGGTGAGTGCGATCGAGCCGCCGCCGGTTCCGTCGTCCCACCTGCTCCAGAGGCTCGACTCCTCGCCGTCGCAGGTGTCGACGGACTCGCTCGGGTGCTGCTCGACGGTTCCCTCACCGTGCCCGTACCGCAGGTACAGGTACTGGCCCGTGGTCGTCCAGGCGTCCCACTGCGAGGGGCGGCTCCCGCAGGTCTGCACCACCCGCGCGATAGTCGCGTCCTCGTGCAGATGGGCCTCGACCGGGCCCAGGTGCCGATCGTGCGCGATGAGGAGGTCGTCGGTGAGACCGAGCAGGCGGACGCTCCCGTCCGGGAACTGGAGCGTGAGGCCGGCTGTGAAGCGGACCCGGCCGTCGTCGTAATCGATCTCCCGGACCGAGCGGATCGACTGCCCGATGAAGCGGGTCACCGGAACATCCGGCGAATCGTCAATCACCGAGAGGCTTCCGTACTCGTCCATCGAGTACGGCTCATACGGCTGAGAGGCTCGCAGCGACAAGCCTGTCGAGGGCGTGTGGAACAGGACCGGGCCCAACCCCTCCAGGTGAAGCCACAGGTGCACCAGCGACGGCTCGTCGGCGGCGTACTGATGCCAAGCCGTGGTCACTTTCAGCAGTCGCCTGCCGACCAAGTCGGCGCTGAAGAGCTCCTCATCGTCGATCACCCGCCGATGCTCGCACGACCTCACCGGCAGGACATCCGAATTCCCGACCGGCAGCTCTCGCTGCGACCGACGCCACCGGCGTGGTCGGCGTGGTCGGCGTGGTCGGCGTGGTCGGCGTGGTCGGCGAGCAACTGTCCGGCCGATCACCCGTCGGACGCCTTGGTGGTAATTTGCCGGACGTCGGGGGAGGGGTGGGCAGACGGGTGGAACCGGAGTTGCGGCATGCCGCTGTCGTGGCGCTCGGCGAGCTCGGGCGAAGTCGCGACTACCGTGACCGCGCGGATGCCGGTCGTGGCTTGGCAGGGTTCGCCGAGATGCAGCAGGCCCTTGGGCCGCTGCTGGAGCTCGTGCTGGACCCTGGTGACACCTTCGTCACCAGGGTGACCACGGAGGCTCTGCTTCGGCGCAGGGACAGGGCCGGACTGGCGACAGTCGCGTCCGCGCTGGCAGTCGCCGATCCGAATCACGGGGATTGGATCCACACCGCCGTCGCCGATGTCTTCAGCATCTTCTCCGATGACCGGGACGACGCGATCAGATTGTGCGAGGAACTGTCGCAGGACGCTGACGACCGCGTCGCCCGGGGGGCCCGTCGGCTACACGAACTCCTGGCTGAGATCGATCCCATCCTTCGCCCCGCTTAGAACCTCTCCGGCCGATCTTGTGGCTCTCTCCGGTCCCGGTCCTCGGTTCAGGCACAGGGCGAGACGATCTGACGGATACCGACTAGGAACGGTTGAGGTCGCTATACCTGGTCAGCTGAAGGCGGTGTCGCCTGCCGGTGACGGAACCATCGGCAGGCGACCGACGGGATCCCAGCGGAACACCGTCGAACAAGCGATCCACAAGCTCAGGCACCTCAGAGCAGCCATGACCCGATACGACAGACGCAGATACGTCTACCTCGGGACCCTCACCGCAGCCGCCCTCGTCATCCGACTCCGCACATGATCGACCGGACAAGCGCTGGCCGGACCGGCAACCGAGGGATTGGACTGAGTGCGGCTTCTACTCCTCGGTCGGCCAAGTCGACGAGCTGGACACCGGTGGTGCCAACCGTCCGGAGCCACAGAATTTTCCGCGGAAAATCGCTGAACCGAATCCTCGAACTATCCCAGCCGGCCGCGGGGGAGTGCGGCCAGAAGAGCGCCTACCCAGCCGCGCACCGATCGGTGCCGTGCGGCGACGCCTTCGAGGAGGGTGACGCCTGACCGTCCGCCTCGAGTCAGAGAACAGCCGAACACCGTCCGACAACGATGACAATCAGCGCGGCAGGCTTACGGCAAGGATCCGAAGGACGGCCCCAACGGATCCCGGCGACCTCATCAGCGTTCAAGAGGCCGTCCCGTGCCACGACAGTGCCACTCTCAAGTTAGAGCGCGGCTTCGACGTTCGATGACGATCCACAGTCGGTCAGGATCTGGTGTGCGTGCTGATCCTCTCGGCCGAGGTCTTGGACCGCTTGATTGGCCTCTTGAGCCCGGCTCGTCTCGCACAGCAGTCGAACAAGGCCGTAGAGGGCGCCGCGGTCGCCACCTTTGGCGCGCATGCGCAGCTCCGCCTCCATCCCCCGCTCTCGAAGCGATGCGTTGAGCCTCCGGCGTGCGTGGACATCGGTGAGGGCGAGCTCCGTGAGCTCTGCGAGTCGTCCCGCGCGGGCAAGCAATGCCATGTGCCAGAGATGGTTGTCGTGGGCGTAGGAGTCGGCGGAGTAGCACTCGGCCCGGGCACTCACCAACGTGATAGCCGTATCCCAATCCCGGAGCTGTTCCGCTTCCCGGGCCTGCTCGAACCACTCCATGGGACGAGTATCGCTGAGCGCAGCCTGATACGACATCGCGGAGGCGGTCGCCGATGAGCATCCGTCAGGACCAAGTACCTATTCCTGATAAATGCTTCCAAACGCCCGCTGACACGAGATCTTGACCGCTTGCCGGGAAGAGACGCGATCCGCCCGCTGGAATCTCGATTGCCCGGCAAAGGGGCGACGGCTACCGTCCCTCCTATGACGTCGTACTGCTTCGCCGCAGGGCGGATCCGCCGCGCCTGAACGCGGCGGCACGTCCCGTTCATCTCCGCCGCGCCCGTGAACCCCTTCCACTTCAACGGGTATGGAGATCCCCCATGTTCACCCCATACCGGGAGCTGGACGCGCTCCTGGGCGAGTTCGTCCACGCGGTCCGTGGAATCCTCGGCGACACGTTCGTCGGTGCTTACCTGCAGGGCTCCTTCGCGTTGGGCGCCGGAGACCTGCACAGCGACTGCGACTTCATCGTCGCCACTACCGTCCTGCCCGCCGGGGCCACAGAGGCAGAGCTCCGCCGGCTCCACGACGAGATTCCCACCCGTCCGGGGTTCTGGACCAAGCACCTGGAGGGCTCCTACGCGGACACCACCTCCCTTCGCGCCGTCGCCGGGCTCGGAACACCGTGGCTGTTCTGCAACCACGGCCACCGCGAGTTGATCTGGGACGCCCACTGCAACAGCCCGCACACCCGCTGGATCCTCAGGAACCACGGAATCACCCTCGCCGGCCCCCCGGTCACCGACCTCGTCGACGCAGTGCCGCCCCAGGCCCTGCGCGAATCGATGCGCGAGATGCTGCCGGGCCTCATGGAAGACCTGCGGACCTGGGCCCGCTTCGACATTGCCTGGAGTCAGCGCTATGCCGTGACCACCTACTGCCGGGCACTGTTCACCCTGCACACCGGCGAGGTGACCTCCAAGCGCGGCGCACTGGAATGGGCGCGCGAAACCCTTGACCCGCGCTGGCGCCCCCTGCTCACCCAGGTGCTCCAGGACCGGGAGCTGGGCTGGGACCCGACCGACCCGCCACGACCGGGCAGCGTCGAAGCGATGTACGCCTTCGGTGCCTACGCGGAGTCCTTCACCGGCTAAACGGAGCCGGACCCGGCCGCCCCCTCCCGTCAAGGATGTAGGTCGGCAGGGCCCGGATCATCACACCGTTGCTCCACGTGTATCTCTCCCCGCAGGCCGCTCCCGGCTCACCCTGCGAGGCGGGACAAACTCATCCGACAAGCAGTCAAGATTGCTTATTAGAGGTCAAAAGCCCACAGAACACCCTCTGGCAGGAGACCTTGACCGTTTGCCATTCGATCTTGAGCACCGGCAGGTTGCTGCTACCTGATCCTGGCCGGTGGGGAAGCGGCGGGCGCCGCGGCGCGAGCATGACGGCGACACCCGTGCATCGCGGGTCCGTCACCGGGCATGCGCCATCGGAGTGGTTGTCGTGGTGTCCTGCGCGGTTTGCGGTGGGTGGCGCGGACATGGTGAAGCATGACTCGTAAGAGAACCGCGCTGCTGTGCGCCGCCGCGTTGCTGGTGTCCTCCGTCCCTCTCATCGCGGGCGCGGCCGGACCCGCCGACGCCGCCGGCGCCACCAGGCACCGTGGGTCCGAGTGCGTGGCCTCCCCGGATCCGGTCGACGGCCAAGGCCGCGCCATCCGCGACGTCGTCGAGAACGCGCGGCGCGATCTGAACCTGCGGGCGGTCATCGCCCGGGTGACCCAGCACGGGCGCGACCTGTGGACCGGCGCGGTCGGTCCGTCGATGACCGAGGTGCCGGCCCGCCCGGACATGCGCTTCCGCGCGGGGTCGGTCGGCATCGCGTTCATGGGCACGATCCTGTTGCAGCTCGTCGACGAGAAGCAGGTCAGCCTCGACGACCCCATCTCACGCTGGCTTCCCGAGATCCCCCACGCGGACGAGATCACCCTGCGCGAGCTCGGCGACACCACCAGCGGCTTCCGGGACTACGTGACCGACCAGGGCTTCCTCGCCGACCTGGAGGCCCATCCGTTCAAGCAGTGGACGCCCCAGGATGTCTTCCACTACGCGGACCTCGACGTCCAGCGGTACGAGCCGGGAACCAACTTCAGCTACTCGCACGCCAACTTCCAGCTGCTCGGCCTCGCGCTGGAACGGATCACCCACACCCGGCTCGACCACCTCCTGGAGCAGCGCATCTACCGCCCCCTGGGGCTGCACGCGACATCGAACAGCTACACCCCCGACATCCCCACCCCCGTGCTGCACGCCTTCACGCACGAACGCGGCACATACGAGGAGTCGACGTTCTGGAACCCCTCCTGGACCACGGCGCCGGGCGCGGTCATCAACATGAACATCTGTGACCTCGCCCGGGCGGGCGCCGGGATCGGTTCGGGGCAGACGCTCTCGCGCGACGGTTACCAGACCCTGCTCGACCCGGGCACCGTCGGGCTCGGCCAGGCGACGCCGACCTGCCCGAAGGACGTCTGCATGCCGCAGACCCAGGACATCCACTTCGGGATGTCCGCGCTCGTCGTGCACGGCTGGATCGTGCAGAACCCCTCCCTGTCCGGCTACGCCGCGATCATGGCGTACCTGCCGTCCGAGGACCTGTCGATCGCGGTCTCCGGCACGTATTCGCCGACCACCGACCAGCAGGTGCAGAACCTGACCACCACCATCGCGGAGGAGCTGTCCCGCCTGCTGGTACCGGACCACCCCCTGGGCTGAGCCCGGCCGCCGCAACGGCGGAGACAACCAGCGGTGGACCCGGGCCAACGGCACCCTCACCCACGGAGGCAAGTGCCTCAACGTCACCGGCCGGGGCACCGCCAACGGCACGCCCGTCGAACTGTGCGACTGCAACGGCGGCGCCAACCAGCAGTGGACGTCCCGACCGGACGGCACCCTCGCGAGCCTCCGGTCCGGCCGCTGCCTCGAACGTGCTCAGTGAGATGGCCGCCAGGTGCCGCCAGTCGTGAGGATCCCCAGGGCATGACGGATGACAGCTCGATGCGGGTTCCGGTCAGCTCTCCTGTTGTTGGGCCGCTGTCTCCGGCCGGTGCCATTCGTTTTCCGGGGGCACTCCGTTTGGCCAGGCGAAGCGCAACTCGCCGTCCATCGCGGCAAGCAGCCACTGGGCCAGGGTGACGCCCTGGGGCCAGCAATCGCCGTCTGCGTTGGACCACATCGCGCCGCCCGGATCACGGAAATCGATCATCGACCACATCGCGCAGCCCCAGTCGTAGAGCGGCACCACTCCGGCAGGCACTCCGCCGGTGGGGTCGGGTCCGTACTCGTACGACTCCGCGATGTGCTCCCACGGCTGCCCCGTGTCGACCGGCAGCACCCCGTCAGTGGGGCCGAAGCCGCCGTTGGAAACCTCGGTGTACAGGCGCCGGAGGAGGGTGGGGAAGGCGAATCCGATGACACGTTCCGCCTCGGCAACAGCCTCGGGTGGAGCTGGTGGGGGAGCTTGCCGGGCCCGGGCGATCCTCCGGCAGGCTTCGACGATCTCGTCATCGGTCACCGGGGGATCGTAGTAACCGGATCGGACAGTCGGACCGTCGATCGGCGACGCAGTCCGCGAGCGACTCTTCGCCGCTTCACGTGTGTGCCGGTCCTCGCTGGTCGATGGGCAGACTGCCGGTCGGCCGAATAGCCGCCACGTCTGGACATGGGCAAGGAACTCCGCGAGACGCCGGTGCTCGTCATCGCCGGCCACGTCTCATCGAGGCGAGGCCGGCGAGGCGCGGCAATCCAGAACGGGCGGTTCGAACAGGGCAGCAAGCCATCGCGCGAGATGGGCCGACACGGTCCCTGACAAGCTGGCGGCATGCTCTCCTCCGACGATCACGAACTGGCCGCGACTATGCAGGACGCCGACTCACCGCTCTGGTCGGTTCGTGCCGCAGCCGGACGGCGGCTCGCGATGTCCGACACGATCGACGAAGTCCTGGACGTCATCCACCGGCTCCTCCTGGACGCCTGGGACACCGCGGTCACCCATGAGACGGCCGAGGCACTGCTCGCGCGCAGGGACGTCATCGGCCTCCGCTGTGTACTGCTGGCCAGAAGCCACGCGGCCGAGACCTCCACCGCCGATGAGATCCAAGCCGCACTGGACGGCGACCCTGACTGGATGACCACCGAAGGCGCGGACCGGTTGATCGAGCGGCTTCACGAGCTGGCGAGAGATGGAGACGCCGGTGTCCGCGACGAAGCCCAGAGGATCCTCGCGAGGCTGCGGCCGCGCGAGGAATGGGCCGACGGCAGCGCCTCGTGATACGGCGGTGGGGTGCGGCCCGAGATCCGGGCCGCACCCCACCGCCGTTCACCGGGCCTCAGGCCTTCGGGAGCGTTATCCCCAGCTCGAGCATCGCCGGGGAGGCCGGGCCGCCCTCGGAGCGCTCGGTCTTGTAGCCCTTGACCCCGGGGGCCACGGTGCGCGGGTCGACGGCCTCCGAGGGGGCGCCGGTGGAGTACAGGCCGTCCGGGTCCTGGTCGCGGTCGTGGGGGAGCAGCCAGAAGACGCGCCGGCGGAAGGTGCCGGAGGCGCGCGAGGACTTGGCGTCAGGGCCGAGGATCGCGTAGCCGACCATGCGGCCGTCGCGGTGGTAGGCGGGGCGGCCGCGGCGGGTGGTGAGCCGGTCCAGCGACTGACGGACGTAGTCGAGGTCGGAGGTGTCCTCCAGCCAGACGAGGTCGGTTTCGTGGGCGAGCTCGGCCGGGTCGATCAGCGCGCTCACGCGTTGTGCTCCTCTGTGTCGTCAGTGATCAGGCCGATGCCCGGGTAGTACTTGCGGCTGTTGGACAGGACCATCTCCTTGGGAGAGGTCATACCCAGTGTCTCGCGGACTCGTGCGGCGAAAGCACGTCCGGATACGGGATTGGCCCCCTCGAATCCGCACCAACGGGTGTAGGCGCCGAAGAGCTGGGCCTGTTCCGCGCGCATGCCCTCGCCGGCGACGCAGGCTTCCTTGAGGAAGCGGCCGACGTGGTCCTCGGTCTCAGCGTAGGCGGTGGTGGCGGTCTGGACGGCCTGCGGGCCGGCGAGGTCCTTCTCACCGGCGAAGTAGCGGCGGGCGCCGTCGATGAGCCAGGCGAGGATGCCGGGGCCCTCCTCGGCGACCAGGACATGGGCCAGGTTGTCGATCTTGCGTTCCTCGGGGACGACCCGTTCGAACGGGATCAGGCGCATGCGCCGCCAGAAGGCGAAGCCGCCGGTGCCCACCTCGGGGCGGTGGTTGCCGAGCAGCCAGAGCTTGTGGGTGGGCTCGAAGGAGAAGAAGTCCTGGCGCATCCGGCGGGCCTTGATCTTGTCGCCGCCGGTGAGCAGCTTGACCCGGGCCTCGTCGAAGCGGTCGCCGGGCTTGAGCTCGGAGCAGACGATGATGCGCCGGCCGTGGAGTTCGGCGAGGTCGGTGGGGTGGCCGTCGAAGGTCTTGGCCATGAGGAAGCCGGGCGGGGCCGCGTCGGCGTAGTCGCCCAGCAGCTGGATCATGACGTCGAGGAGGACGGACTTGCCGTTCTTGCCCTGGCCGTAGAGGAAGGGCATGACCTGGGCGCCGACGTCGCCGCTGATGGAGTAGCCGAGCAGCAGGTGGAGGAAGTCGCGGGTCTGGCGGCCTTCCTTGTCGTCGCCGAAGGTGTCGGTGAGGAAGCGGTCCCAGCGCGGGGTGGGCATCCGGGCCGGGGCGAGGGTGGTGGAGCGGGAGTGGTGGTGGACCTTCGGGTCGGGCGGGACGATCGCTCCGGTGCGCAGGTCGACCACGCCGCCTGGGGTGCACAGGGCGTAGGCGTCGGCGTCGAGGAGGGCGGCGTTGAGGACCATGCCGGGGGCGGACTTCGCCTGGGCGAGCATGGCGTTCATGCCGGAGGTGGACAGGGCGCGGCGGCGGTGCCGACGCAGGTCGGCGTTGGTGTAGACGCCGCGGGGGTCGTGGGTGGCGACGCTCTCGGCCATCTCTCCGGCGGCCCACAGGACGGTGTCGTCCTCGTCGAGCTGCCAGCGGTGGGTGGACCAGCGGTACCAGCCGATGCCGGGGACGTGGCGGTAGTCGCGACCGTAGAGGTGGACGAAGAGTTTGGCGTTGCCGCGGTCGGAGAGGGAGTCGGGCAGCAGGCCGTGGGAACTCGCCTGCGGGCCGGCCTGGGCCTGGGCGGTCCGGGCCGCCGGTGCGCTCGGTGCCGCGTGCGCGCTGTGTCCGGTGTGGAACGGCGGCTGCGGGGGTGCCTGGAGGGCCTCGGCGGGGGAGTCGAGGAGACTCTCCTGGACGGCGGCGCCGTGCCAGGGCGCCGGCGAGGGGCCGGGCAGGGGCGGGTACTCCAGGATCTGCTGGGCTGCGGCCACGGGGTCGAAGACCGTCCTCTTGCGGGGGCTGTCGGTCATCCGCGGGCCTTCCCGATGTGCAGGGGCTGCCGCGCGCCGGCGGCGAGACCGGAACGGATGACGGCGGAGCTGTGCCGGTCCTGGCTGGGCCGGGCGGTGCGGGCCGCGTCGAGGAGGATCTGCTCGGCCGCGGTGTGGGTCAGGTGGCCGGCGGAGACGAGTCCTCCGACGGTGTAGGCGGCCCGGTTGAGCTTGCCGGTGAAGCCGGCGCCCTCGGGCGTGGTGGCGCAGTCGGTGACGTCCTGCAGGACGGTGTCGAGGACGCGTTCGGCTCCGCGCTTGCCGCCGCCCGCGGCCACGACCGCCTGGCGGGCACGGTCGGGAACGGGGGCCGGGACGGTCGGCTGGACCTCGTGTCTGTCCTTCAGGTGTCCGGTGCGGACGAGTTCCTCAGCGAGCCAGCGGGGGAGTGGTGCCGGGGTCCAGGCGCCGGGGAGGGCGGTGTAGGTGCCGGCGCTCGTGGTGGTGCCGGGGGCGACGATGTAACCGCCGTGGGCGCGGACGTCGACCTGCCAGGCCAGGGCCCGTCCGGTGGAGGAGCCGGTGGAGCAGGTGAAGCCTCGGTGGTCGTCGTCCCGGTACCAGACGTGCAGGCCGCCGGAGGGCGTGCGCACGCGCAGTGTGGAGGCGTCCTCCGCGGGGGAGGGGGAGCGGCGGAGGGCGGCCAGCAGTGCGAGCGTGTGGTAGCCGTTCTCCAGGCCTTCGAGGTCGACGTGTTCGTGGATCGGGATGCCGGGCAGGATTCGGTCCCGGGCGGGGACGGTGCTGGGGTGGCTGTCGACGTCGATGACGACCAGGCCGGCGGGGCCGCAGGCGACACCGGTGCCGAAGTCGGGATTGGTCCGCCACCAGGCGGTGATGACGTCCTGGTCGAGGGTGGCGGCGTGGAAGCCGTGGCACCAGCGACCGGCGCTGGGGCAGGAGCACTCAGGGGGGGAGTGGGGGGATTCCTGGCAGGCCTGGCAATTGGCGGGCGGTGTTTTGCGTCCGGGGGCCAGCGGATGGACCGGCCAGCCCTGGGCGGCACACCAGCGGGCGACGGCCAGCGCGTCCGGCTGGCGGCCCGTTCGGTCGCTCCCCACGGCCTGCGGCGCCGTCACGCGGGTCCCTCCCCCTTGGTTCAGTAGCTGCTGCAACTGCTTCGGTAGCTCGGTAGCTGCCCGACTTCCGGTCGCTCGTTCAGTCGCTGAGGGGCGAAAAGCCAGGTCAGGGCACTGGTGGGCGCCGGATCAGCGACTGAAGCGACCGAAGTCCAGAAGATAGCTCACACAGACTATCCGAGCGAGGACGCCGGTATCCGGAGTGGCGGACGTTCCCGGGGAAACTCAGCTACCGAACCCTGGGGAGCGACCGAGTCGCTTCGGTCGCTGTTTTCGGTCCACGGACGTTTTCGCAGGTCGGAGCCGTTTTTCAAGCCAAACAGCGACTGAAGCGACTGTAGCCCGGGTCTATAACGCGCACACGCACACGGGAATGTCTTCATATACCCGAACTTGAGTCGCTTCAGTCGCTGATAGGGCTGGTTGAACCCTTCTGACCTGGGCTTTTATCCAGCGACTGAAGCTCAGCGACTGAAGCTACCGAGTCTCTCGCGCCCGGTCGCTCGGCGTGTCGCGCGCGACCGGAGCGCTTCCAGGGGCCTCCATGTCCAGGATTCGGTCGCTTGAGTCGCTTCGGTAGCTTCCGCAGGAGTGTGAGGGAGGGACCGTGCCGCCGGCTTTCCGCGATCGTTGTTCCTTCGGTGAGTCGCTTGAGTCGCTTCGGTAGCTTCGAGGCCGCCTGGCAGGGTGACCTCTCCCGTTGTTCCCGGGCCGGCCCGTCCGCTGCAGGCCGGCAGTGGGCGTCTTTGCCGCCGGGACGTGCTGCAGGCACCGACGGCCCGTCCGCCCCTGGCGCGGGAAAGCGTCCGTCAGGCCCGAAGACGTCCTCCCCGATACATCCGGCAGCTACCGAAGCGACTCAAGCGACCGAACATCGGTCTTGCCACCGGCAACGTGTCGTCTCCTGCCGGGCCGCTGCCAGCCGGACCAGCCGAGGAACGGCCCGGGACGCCCGCGTCCGACTACCGGTGTCAGTGGCACCTGATAACCCGGCGGGGTGCCGTTCCCTCCCGCGTCCGCGGGACTCGCGGCACCGCTCGTCCAACCGACCAACTCCCCGGCCGTCCGGACAGGGGAGTCGAACCGTGGAGGATCGCGACGTGTCCGTCGTTGCCGTGTACGTCCCCGCTCCGTCGAAGCGGAACTTCCAGATCGGCCTGCGCGAGTCCATATGGGGCTGGAAGCGCGACACCGCCGAGAAGGCCGACACTCCTGAGGTGCTGACCGCTCTGAAGCCCGGCGACTACATCCTGTTCGGCCACCGGGGACCGAACGCCCGTGTTCCCGCCGGGATATGGGCGGGCGCGGTGCTTCGGGAACTGGCCGTCGCGCAGGTCACCGGGACCGTGTACCCGGACGAGAGCGAGGTCTGGCCCGACGACACGTACCCGGTGCGCGTTCCCCTGGAGGTCCTGGACCTCGAGTCCGCGGTCACCGGACCGCAGCTCGGCGACGCCGCGATGGAGGCCTTCCGGCTCTCCGCCAACAAGCAGGGTGCCCCGGTCCCCGTGGCCGACCCCGAGGTCATGACCAGGCTGGTCGACTCCACCGAACACCAGGCGGATTCCCCTGAGGGAACGTCCGCCGAGCCGGTGGCGTCCCCCATCCCCTGGCACGGCCCGGGCTCCGGCCAGAGCCAGGACCGCTACCTCGACCTGGGCGGCAACCTGGACCGGCCCGTGCTCACCTTCGCCCGCCGTGAGCAGGCCCGGCTCCGCCGGGAGAAGTTCAACGGGGCGACCTCCATCCGCTGCGACCTCTGCGGGCGGACCCTCCCCGCCGGGCTCGTCCGCGCGGCCCACGTGCGCAAGCGGTCGCGGTGCAACCTCGAACAGCGCTCCCACCTCGCGAACCTGATGGCCGCCTGCCTGCTCGGCTGCGACGCCCTGTTCGAGGACGGCTTCATCCGGGTGTCCGCCGACGGGATCGTGGAGGTGTCGCAGAAGGGCGCCGCCTCCGCTGACCTCCTCACCGCCGCCAAGGCCCTCGAGGGCAGGCACTGCACCGCCCACACACCGGAGAGCGAGGGCTACTTCGACTGGCACCGGAACAACTCCGCCGTGCTGCCGCCGACCGAGCCCGTTTCGTCGGCCGTCTGAGCCCCGCCGAGGGCCCTGTCAGCCGGAGGTGGTATGCATCGGTCATGTACGTGTACCGGGGGGTCATCGGCGATGTGGCGCGGCGAGCCGTGCAGCCGGAGTTCGTCGACGCGTGCAGGGCACGGTTCCGTGTCCTGCACGGCACGGCGCCAGGGGAGGAGGAGGCCGGTAGCTGGCAGCGGAGCTGGCCGGTCCTCCTCGATGCGCTGGTGCGCGCCGGGCTGGAGGACCTCGACGTCCTGCTGGAGCTGTCCCTGCCGGGAACAGGCGAGCGCGTCGACGCGGCCGTCGTCGGCCAGGACGCGGACGGCGTACTGACGGTCGTGGTGGTCGAACTGAAGCAGTGGACGCGGGCGGCGCGTTCCCCCAGGGACTCCGGGATGCTGGAGGTCGGACAGCGGACCGTGCCGCACCCCGCCCGTCAGGTCGGCGGGTACGTCCACTACCTGCGCGACTGGGCCGACGGCGGCCGCGGGGTCCGGGTGAACGGCACGGTCCTCCTGCACAACGCACCCATTGACCTCATCACGTTCCTACGGGACATGGCGCCTCCCGGAGAGCCGAGCGCCGAGTTCCCCCTGCTGGGCCGCGATGACCTCGCACCCGGCGTGCCCGCCGGTGAACTCGCACGGAGCCTCGGCTGCGTCGGCCTCGCACCCGCTCCCACGGACGCCGTCGACCGCTTCCTCTCCGCCGAACACCGGCCCTCCGAAAGCGTCCTGGAGCGAGTGGCCGCCGCCATCGAGAACCGCCGCCGGTTCTTCCTCATCGGTGAACAGGACCGGGCCCGACTGGCGATCCTCGACGCCGTCAGAGAAGTCTCCCTCGACCGACCCGCGGCTGGGCGATCCCGGCCCGCCGGCCTGGTCGTCGTCACCGGCGGGCCCGGCACCGGAAAGACGGTCATCGCGGCCCGGGTCATGGGCGACCTGTGCCGCATGCCCGGCCGCAACCCCCGACTGCTGACGCCGTCCGGCACCCTCACCCGCCAGCTCCAGCGACTGCTCAGCGAGGACGCCCGCGGCCTCGTCGCCACGTTCAAGAACAAGACCCCCGCCGGCTTGGACAGGAACAGCGTCGTCCTCCTCGACGAGGCCCACCGCGCCGCCACCTACCCGCACCAGCGCGGCGCCGGCTTCCCCATCCTCCTGCGCAACCTCCTCGACCGGGTCGGCGTCCTGGTCCTCTTCCTCGACGAACGCCAGATCGTGCGTCCCACCGAAGGCCTCACCCTCGACGAACTCGAACGCCACGCCCATGAATCCCGGGCCACTCTGCGGCGCGTGAACCTCGAGACGCAGTTCCGCTGCAACGGCTCCCAGGCCTACCACCACTGGATCGACCTCCTGTTCTCCCCGGCCGACGCGCCGCAGCCCTGGAACGCCGCCAGCTACGACCTCGCCCTGGCCCCCGACCCCGACGCACTCGCCTCCTGGACCGACGGCCACACCGCGCAGGGCCGCAGCGCCCGGATCACCGCCGGATTCTGCTGGCCCTGGAACACGGGCGACGTCCCCCCGCTCGCACCCGAGGTCGCCATCCGCTGGCACGGCCCCGACCACGACGAACGCACCTGGGCCCGCCCCTGGAACCTGCGCTCCGACCAGCCCGTCCCCGGCTTCCCCGACATCCCGGCCCGCCCCTACTGGGCGACCGACCGCGGCGGCCACGACCAGGTCGGCTGCATCTACACCGCCCAAGGCCTCGAGTACGCCTTCGGCGCCGTCATCCTGGGCGCCGACCTCGTCCGCCGCGACGGCCACTGGCAGGCCCACCCCGAAGCCAGCCACGACGCCAGGCAACTGCGCACCCTGCCCCCGGAGCAGTACCTGCGCTACGCCCTGAACACCTACCGCGTCCTCGCCACCCGGGCCACCCACGGCACCCGCCTCTACTCCACCGACCCCGAGACCCAGGCCTACCTCGCCTCCCTCCTGCCGGGCTCCTGACAGGGGCAGGGCAGCACCCTCGGGCGGAGTCCTGTTCGTGTGGCCCGAGCAGCAGGGAAGTACCTGCGTCCCTGACAGGCGGTCGAGGAGCGAGGAACGGGTGATGACGGCCGAATCGCGGTGCCGGCCTGCGACGACCGGTCCAACCGTGTCGTACCAACGGGCCGGGGGCCCGCGTCTCCCGGATGGTCCGAAGGCGATCCAACGTAGACCGGGCTCATGAACGCCAAGCTGCCGGAGCCACCGCCGAGGTGAGGTGGCAGGAGCGCGCGGTGCTCTCCGCGTCGGCAACCGGGCGGGTGCACCTCACTCCGGGCCGCCCCGTCAGGCGGTCAGCCGGACCAGGAACTCACCCCGCTTCGGGGCGACGGGCAGCCGGCCGGCGCCGAGCGCCGCCAGCAGGTCGTTCGGGTCCGTGCCGAGGCGGACCGTCCGCGGTACGTCGTCGAGCCGCACCCGGAGGAGGCCGAGGTCGAGTTCCAGTACGTCGGTCAGCCAGGGGACGCGCGGACGGGTACGCCGCAGGTGGACGGCGAACGCCTCCGCCTCCTCGGTGGCGAACGGCTCCGGCGGGCGGGAGCGGGTGTAGTCGTCCAGCAGGGCCCGGACCCCGGCCTCGCCCAGGGTGAGCAGCAGCAGTCGGATGGTGTGGGTGAGCGTGCCGGCGAGCTGGCTCGCCCGGAGCTCCGCGACCAGTTCCCGCAGCAGCGCGATCGCCGGGTCGGCCGCCAGCTCACGGGCGAGCGGGCCGTCCGGCCGCCGGCCGATCGCCAGCGCGCCCAGCGCGTACTCCCACTCCTCGGGGTCCGGCCCCGCGCCCGGCTCGTCATCCGGTCCGGCGCCCGGTTCGTCGGCGGGCGGCCGCAGCCGGGGTACCCGCGTCGGCGGGAACGGGCCGGCGGCCGGGCGCGGCCGCCACTGTTCGCGGACGCGGACCAGCAGGTCCCGGACGGCCGGCGGATCGAGGTACGGCACGGCCGAGCCCGTCACCTCGAACAGGACCGCCCGTAGTGCCGGAAGCCGGGGCAGGACGCGCTCGGCCAGCGCGAGCAGTTCCTCGTCGGGCAGTCCGCTGTGGGCGTCCAGCCAGTAGCCGCGGTGCTCGAATCCGCCGGCGAGGTGGACCTCCCAGACCCGGTCGAGCGGGAGTTCGTCGAGCAGTCCGTCGACCGGGGCCCGGCCGTTGCGTTCGTTGGCGAGGACGTTGTGCAGGTCGAGCAGCAGCCCACAGCCGGCGCCCTCGGCCACACCGGCGACGAACCGGCCGTCCGGGAGTTCGTCGGCGCGCGGCCGCAGGTAGTTGGCACCGATCTCGACCGCGAGCGGTACCGGCAGCGCGTCGGCCATGGCCCGTACGGAGGCGACGCCGCAGCGCACGCCCTCGGGGGTCTGCCGCGGCGGGAGCATGAAGCCGGTGCGGAACGCCTCTCCGTCCCGGCCGGTCCGGTTGAACGCCAGGTGCTCGCTGACCCAGGGCGCGCGCAGCCGCTCGGCCAGCTCGCCCACCAGAGCGGTCTGCCGGGGATCGGGCGGCCGGCAGCCGCCGACCGGGTTGCCGACGCCGTGCAGCAGCCGGGCACCGGGAAGGTCCGCGAGGCGGCGCAGTGTCTCCTCGTCGCAGCCGGTCGTGCCGTCCGGCCGCGCGCGCCAGAGTGTCTGCGGTTCGATCTCGACGACCTCGAGCAGATCGGCGCACGCCTCGAGGAGGGGCTCGGCGCCGGGGACGTGGGTGAGGCCGACGCCGAGCCCGGTCACGTCGCCGCCCCTATCCCAGGAACGGCTGGGCGATGCCCGGTGCGATATCGCCCTTGGGGGAGACCACGAAGTCCAGCGACTGCCGGAACCTCAGGTCGAACCCGGAGTGACAGCCCGGATGGCCGAGTTCGGTCATCACGTTCTTGATCACCCGGTTCATCTGGTCGAGGTCACCCGCGATTCCCGCGGGCACGGTGATGGTGACCTCCCGTCCGGTCCACGTGTTCGGCCCGGATTCCTTCGTGATTCCGCCGTTCGACATCGCGACTCCTCGCTGTACGCCGCGGCCCCGCGCCGGCGGGCGCCGACACACCCTGAGCCTCGGCCGGGCACCACGTTCCGCCCCGACGAGCGGCGCCACAACGTACGCGCCCGAACTGTCACTCGGAGAGCGGCCACCGCGGCGCGGCTCGCGGCGCCGCCCGTACAGCGGGCTTCCACGACCCGCGGGGACGGGATTGTCAGCGGCGTGCTGTTGAGTGTGCGCCATGACCGTGCATGAACTCGTCGCCGCTCTGCCCGCACCCGCCGACCTGCGTGACCGCTGCCGCGCGCTGGCGCTCCTGGAATCGATCGTCTCCGTGCCGTACACCGCCGACCACACCTTCGCGGTCGACTGGCGGCCGGGCGTCGATCTCGCCTTCATGCGGAACGGCTGCGGCGACCGGTACGCGGTCGTCTTCGACCCGGCCGGCGTCCTCCTCCACGGGTTCGACCACGAGAGCGACGCCACCCCGTGGCGGGAGGAACCGCGCGCGCACTGGCCCGGACTGCTCGACGGCCTGCCCGCCTCGCTCGCGCACTACGCGCGGGCGGAGGAGTTCCTGATCGAGGGCTTCTTCGACGCGACCCTGTGCGCCTGGTACGAGACCGGAGCCACCGCCTGGCAGTGCGGGCCGGTCGAGTTCGCCGACGACGAGGGGGACGGCGCCGACTGGCTGTTCGACCTCCTCACCGCGGCCGACGGAGTGCGGGCGTTCGCGGACTACGCCGAGGGGTCCTACGAGCGCTCCGTCGACGAGGAGGCCGTGGCAGCCG
The DNA here is from genome assembly GCF_014656195.1 of Kitasatospora xanthocidica. GTDB lineage: Bacteria > Actinomycetota > Actinomycetes > Streptomycetales > Streptomycetaceae > Kitasatospora > Kitasatospora xanthocidica. Next base: position 49,248 of record NZ_BNBY01000040.1, read on the forward strand.
TCCTCAAGGGCGCCCCGCTCGACCGCCGTACGGTCGCCGCGCTCTCGGCCGACGCGGACTTCGACACCGTCGCCACGAAGGCCCGCGCACTCGGTCACCCCGTACAGGACAGCTGACCTCGCGGCGGACGTCGCGGTGGGCGTCGCGGCGTCCGAGCCGGGGCGCCGAGAGCGCACGCGGCCGGCGACGGCGGACATCGACACGACGGAGCCCTCTGCGCGCCATGACGTGCCGGTGACCCAAGCCCACATCGATCAGCTCCGGCAGTCCGGATCCGAGACCGGCCACGTCGAGTTCGCCGAACGCATGGTGCGCGCTCTGACCGACGACCTGGCGGCCCTGGACGCGCTTCCACGCGACGACGGGTTCTGGCGCGGATGGGCGAACGACCGCGCCACGATCGGCAAGCTGCGGGACTACGCCACCGGACGGCTGGACCGCGATCCCTCGGACCGGGTGGCCCGCTGGGCCCTCGTGGCACTCGCACTGGGAGGGGGCGCCAACGACGGCGGCCTCTCGCTCCTCGGCCCGGAGATCGGCGCGGATCCGACGGTCGTCGCGGACGCCGTGGTGATCGCGGACTGGGTCGTCCGACAGATCGGACTGGATGCCACCCCCGAGCTGCGAGAAGCGTGCGGCCACGCCGACCGCCGGACGCTGGAGGCCCTGGCCCGCACCGACGGAGGCCAGGCGGCGTCGATCGCACTGCGGGTGCTCGACGGAAACCCGTTCGCTGGCGCGTGAACGGCGGTGACGGGTGCCGGTGCGCGTGGTCACACCCCGAGCCCGACCCGGGACGCCCTCCAGGCCCCCGCCGGGGGTCGTCGCAATCCGCACCCGTTCTCACCGCCTTGGGCAGGCACGAAATTTTCCGCGGAAAATCCGGTTCACGGACGACACGCGTGACTACGGCTGTTCCGCCGCCGCAGGAGACAGGCACGCGGGCCCCGGCGTCGCACCGTGCGAGCTGAAAAGCCGGACGAATGGCGCCGCCCCGCGCGAGAGACCATGGAACGCCGTACTCCTGACGCCCCGTCGACCCGAAAGCGGTTTCGCCTGTGATTCCCGTCGTGCCCGACCCGACCGTGCTGCACCCCTTCCCCGATCAGCCGCGGGTGGTGCTCCTCAAGCCCCTGGTCACCTCGCCGCTGATCGAGGTCGGCGAGTACTCGTACTACGACGACCCCGACGGCCCGACGGCGTTCGAGACCCGCAACGTGCTGTACCACTACGGGCCGGAGAAGCTCGTCATCGGGAAGTTCTGTGCCCTCGCCGAGGGGGTGCGGTTCGTGATGAACGGCGCCAACCACCGGATGGACGGCCCCTCCACCTTCCCCTTCCCGATCATGGGCGGCGCCTGGGCCGAGCACTTCGACCTGATCACCGGCCTGCCCGGGCGCGGCGACACCGTGATCGGCCACGACGTGTGGCTCGGCTACCGCACCACCGTCATGCCCGGTGTGCGCATCGGCCACGGCGCGATCGTCGCCGCCGGGTCCGTCGTCACCTCCGACATCCCCGACTACGCCGTCGCCGGCGGCAACCCCGCCAAGGTCATCCGTCTGCGCCACACCGAGGCCGACATCGCCCGCCTGCTGGACATCGCCTGGTGGCACTGGCCCGCCGACCACCTCACCCGCCACCTGCGCACCGTCATGTCCGGCACCGTCGACGGCCTCGAAGCCGCCGCACCCGCCCCCACACCGTGACCGGTCGCCGCCTCCCGGGTGGCCTGCTCGAACTGGTGAGGCCTCGTCCGCCGAATGCCGCCGTCCGACCGGTGACACGACGCAACCGCCCCTCCGTACCGTGAGACCGGGAGCCCGATTCGGCCGGGAATACGGCTCTCCCCGCCCTACGGTCCGGAAGGAGCCGTGTTTCCGGCTACTGACACCCGGTCAGGCCGGTTTCTCCGGCGTCAGGCAGGCCAGGTCCCCAGCGCGCGGGCGAGCCGTTCGCTCTGGTCCGGGGAGATGCCCCGTGCGAGCTGCATGCCGGATCGCGGGCTTCCCGGCCCGTCGCACTGAAGGATGCCGCCGAAGGACACCCCGCCGCCGCTGAGCGGCGACTCGCCCGGCAGCGACCAGTGAGCCGCGTCCCACAGGGGGTGGTCCAGGAGAAGCGCCGCGACACGGACGGCCTCGCCGACCGGAGCGCCCACCCGGACCAGCGCCTCGCCGACCACACCGGCCGCGTCCACGGGCGCGCCGTCGTCACCGAGTACGGGAAGCAGGAGCAGCAGGCGGGCGTGCGGGTCGTGGACACCCGGAGCCTCGTGGTCGGGGGTGTTCGCGACGTGGATCAGCTCCCGCCAGGAGAGGCCGGGGCCGGCCTGGTGCCCGTCGACGGTGGCGAGGTAGCCGCGCCGCCCCCAACCCGGGTGCGTGACGAAGTACTCCGTCCCCCGGTCGTCGGGGAAGTTGCGGCCCACCACCACCGCCGAGTGGCCGCCGCTGAACGGAACCCGGAACACCGGCCAGGCCTCCTCGTCCATCAGCGCCTCGCAGGCCGCATCGGCGTCGGCCGCATCCGCTCCGAACCACTCGGGCGCCGGGTCGCCGGCCTCGTCCGCCCCGCACATCCACATCAGATAGGCCGCCCAGAACCCGGGGCGCGAGATCAGCTCCTCCCCGGCCACCAGCGGGTCATCCTCGTATCCGTCGATCAGCATCGGGCCAGGCTGCCAGCACCCACTGACACACCGCACGTCCCCGACAACGATGCCGGTACCTCGCTCGGATGGTTGGAGGTCCCTACCGATGCCCCGTCTCGGGGAAGCAGCCGCCGGTGTTGATCGAAGCGTCACCGTGGAGGCGCCGCGGACAGCCCGGCAACGGTTCGCTCCTTGCAACCGTCGGGAGCCGGCGGCAAGGCCAGCGCCATGCCGGGCCAGGTCGACAAGGGAACCACCTCACCCACCGGCCCTCGTCCCCGGCCGTCTGCCGAACGCCTCGCCCGGGGACGGCGCAAGGGAGGCTACGGGGTCAGTCCGCTCGCAGAATCCGGGAGACGTAGATGCGCGCCGGATCCGCCGTCTCGTCCACCGCGTACTCCACCAGCCCCAGATCCCGGCGCAGCGGGGTCGAGTGCATGCCGGGCCGACCCGGGACAGGCATGCTCAGGTGGGGGAAGGGGTTCTCACGAAGGTCGACGAGGAAGGCCACCACGGCGGAGAACACGTCGGGCGAGGTGTCCGGGTCGGCGAGGAACTGCTCGACGGCCGGGGAGAGGGTGATCGGATCGTCCTCGTCCGGACCCTCGAAGTACTCGCTCACCGGGTACCGAGGCGCCGAAGGATCGCGGAGGCGGAGGTGCCGGGGGCGGTCCCGTCCTGGACCGCGGTGTGGATGCGGTCGCCCTCCGGGTCCTGGTAGAGCTCGGCCCGCAGCCACCAGCGCCGCAGGACGCCGCCGATCGTCGTGTCGTCCGCCTCGCCCATCTCCCGGTAGAACTCCATCCGCTGCGCCGGGGGCAGGGCAGCGGCGACGGCGTCCTGGGTACGGGCAATGGGCTGGTGGCCGTCGTGGTGGCCGTGCACGGGTGCGGCGCTCACCGTTCCTCCGGGGCTTCTCGTCGGGCGGTCCTGTACCAGTGTCCTCCCCCTGCCGACCGACCCGATACCCGGGGGAGCGGTCACGCCGTGGAAGCGCCGGGTGAACTCCGCCGGTGGTCAGGCGATGGCGTCCCCGGCCGGATCGGCTGGACAGGTCGGGCGGCCGCGTCGACCACGACGTGGAGCAGGCGCTGGAGGGATGGGTGGCCGCAGCGCCAGTGAACGAGTCGGAGCGACGCTGTGTGGCTGGCCTTCGGCACCGCGCCGCTTTCGTTCGGTACTTCGGACCTTGGCAGACGGGGCGACAAACAATTCGAGGCCGCTCCGGTCGGGAGCTGGCCAACCGGTGAAGGAGTCGCATCCCGAGGCGCGATTGACGTTTCCAAGGCATAGGGAGCGGGACGGCGCCAAGAAAAATCGGCTCAGGGCCGCGATGACGATTGCGGGCCCTGAGCCGGAACTCGATCGGGCAAGCCACGTTCTACGAAGAAGGTCCTCCGATCTGATTCAGCGGTCAAATTTCAAGATGCTGCTCGGCTCCCAAAATTCGCCGCTGCCTTCATCTATCGCGTATCCTCCGGCTGTCACAATCCCCTGGATTCGGTCATTCCCGACCCCGAAAATTTCCATGCCAGCGAGGTCAAGCTCAATCGAGGTTCCCAGTAGACCGACGAGCTCGCCGTGAGAGAGGCTGTACAGCACGAGATTTCTCAGCAGGCCGGGAATCGATGCTCATGTAGGATACGGGGCTGAACAAAATCTCCACCCTCGTCCTGTGTTCGTCGGTTTTGTCGCTGCGCAGCAACAGCTGCTGGTGACTAGCGACGTACCGTGCTACCAGGAAGTCTCGGCCAGTTCTCCATATCTCTTCTGGCATTTTCTCACCCCCCGAACGGGTTCGGGATCGGGTTGCCGCCCTCAAAGAAGCGTGCATTGCCCATCACTCCACCCTTCCTTAGCTGTGATAATTCCCAGGAAAATGGTCCGCTCGCCCGGCCGTGAACGCCGCGGCGGACGTGGCTCAGGTCAGCAGACGCCCATCCTGGGGATCGAAGCAGATGAGTCCCGAGGACCGTGCGACCTCGACGGCAAAGGTCGCGGCCTCCTGGTACTTGCTGAACACCATTTTGAAGTAGAACAGCGGGCCACTCGCGTTCCCGATCAGCGGCCCATCCGACCAAGGGCTCGCGTCCTCATCCTCGTCGTCCGGGATCAAGTCAGGCCACCGAGCCACCAGCACTTCGACGTACTGCCTGATCTGCGCTGTCGGCTTAACACCCCGACCGCCCATGAACTCACCGTAGAGATCCGTGAACACCACACGCGCCGCGGCATCGCCATCGGGGCGCTCGCCTTCCCACACAGCCAGGTCGTAACTCATGGCCGGATTCTGTATGGCCTCTCCGACAGACCTTCTGCCGGACGTCCACCGCGCATGATCAGACCTTTCACGGAACTCAGGGCAGATCCAATTCCGCAGAGCGTCATCAGCCGCCGCCTACACCTGCAACGGCATACCCGCCCAGACCTGGAGCCTCCTGCTCCTCAGGATCCTGTCCCTGCCCGTCAACCCCTGGGCTCGAGCGGTGATGAAACGCGCCAGGGCCCGTCGAGTGTCCCGACACCTCGGGACACAAGGGCCGAGAGCGCCTCATCCGCCCTTGGGCGGCAGCCGGCATGACTCCCCCGCTGAAGCCGCCAAATCAGAAGAGTGTTGGTGCCGACCCGCTGACCTCGGCCAGTCCCGGCAGGGCGTCCTGCCAGAGGACAGCCTCGGCCAGGGCCACCTGCCGCATGCTGCCCTCGCAAAGGATGAGGGAGCGCCGGTCCTTCTTGTGGTCGTGAATCACGCCGTATCCGGCTCGGCGGGTCGGCATGAGGGCTACCGACCGTTCGCAGGTCGGGCACTGGACTCTCGGGGCACGCATACATATAGCCTGCCCGGAGCCACCGACATCTGACCAGGCTGCGGCGGATGCAAGCACCTACGCGATCTGGACGGGCTCAGGCGCCGGGTGCGTCGGAGCCCGTTGCTGCTGTCCTCTGCCGCGGGGGTTCCTCCGACGCCCGAACAGCACGCAGCGCGGACGCAGCCCCCGCAGACTGGCGGCGGCCTAGGGCGCGTCTGACAAATGATCATCTGGCCGGTTCGCGGAGCCAGAGGATCAGGGAGGCCAGGACGACT
>NZ_BNBY01000041.1 GCF_014656195.1 Kitasatospora xanthocidica
AGGCCGCGGCCCCAGCGATTCGCTGGGGCCGCGGCCTTTTTGTGTTTTGCGAACGTGAAGAAGAAGGAGTCCGGCAGGACGGGACTTCCGCCCAGACGCGGAGGATCCCGGCATGTCGGACAATGGAGAAGGTGCGCGGGCCAGGGAGGCCGGCGCCGAAACCGCGTGGTGGCTGCGGAGTTGCACCAACAGCCCGCGCGGAGAAGCTGAAGCAGCAGAAGGAGTCACCACGATGTCGAACCAGCCCCAGGACCGTCCCGAGCGTCGATCGGACGACGGCCGCGGCTACGAGCCCCGGTCCCGCGGAGGCTGGTCGAACGACCGTGGCGACCGTCCGCGTCGCGACGACCGTCCGTCCGGCGGTGGCTTCAACCGCGACCGTGGCGACCGTCCGTCCGGCGGCGGCGGCTTCCGTCGCGACGACCGCCCCTCGGGTGGTTTCCGCCGTGACGACCGTGACGACCGTCCGCGTCGTGACGACCGCCCGTCCGGTGGTGGCTACGGCCGTGACCGCGATGACCGCGGTGGCGACCGTGGCGGCTTCCGCCGCGACGACCGTCCGTCCGGTGGCGGCTTCAACCGCGACCGTGGCGACCGCCCGTCCGGCGGTGGCTTCAACCGCGACCGTGACGACCGCGGTGGCGACCGTGGCGGCTTCCGCCGCGACGACCGTCCGTCCGGTGGTGGCTTCAACCGCGACCGTGGCGACCGTCCGTCCGGCGGCGGCTACGGCCGTGACCGCGACGACCGCCAGGGCGGCGGTGGCTTCCGCCGTGACGACCGTCCGGGTGGTGGCGGCGGCTTCCGTCGTGACGACCGTCCGAGCGGTTTCCGTCGTGACGACCGTGACGACCGTCCGCGTCGTGACGACCGCCCGTCCGGTGGTGGCTTCAACCGTGACCGCGATGACCGCGGTGGCGACCGTGGCGGCTTCCGCCGCGACGACCGTCCGTCCGGTGGTGGCTTCAACCGCGACCGCGGCGACCGTCCCTCCGGCGGCGGCTTCCGGCGCGATGACCGCCCCTCGGGTGGTTTCCGTCGTGATGACCGTGACGACCGTCCGCGTCGTGACGACCGTCCCTCCGGTGGTGGCTTCAACCGCGACCGTGACGACCGTGGCGGCTTCCGCCGCGACGACCGCCCGTCCGGCGGTGGCTTCAACCGCGACCGCGGCGACCGCCCCTCCGGTGGTTTCAACCGTGACCGTGACGACCGTCCGCGTCGTGACGACCGCGATGACCGCGGTGGTTTCCGTCGTGACGACCGTCCGTCCGGCGGTGGCTTCAACCGCGACCGCGATGACCGCGGTGGTTTCCGTCGTGACGACCGTCCGTCCGGCGGCGGTTTCAACCGCGACCGCGGCGACCGTCCGAGCGGTTTCCGTCGTGATGACCGTGACGACCGTCCGCGTCGTGACGACCGTCCCTCCGGTGGCGGCTTCAACCGCGACCGTGACGACCGCGGTGGCGACCGTGGCGGCTTCCGCCGCGACGACCGCCCGTCCGGTGGCGGCTTCAACCGTGACCGCGGCGACCGTGGCGGCGACCGCGGTGGTTTCCGCCGTGACGACCGCGGTGGCGACCGTGGCGGCTTCCGCCGTGACGACCGCCAGGGTGGTGGCTTCCGTCGCGACGACCGCCGCGACGACCGCCGTGACGACCGGGGCGGCCGGGACTACGACGACCGCCGTGGCAACTACGAGCCCGTCAAGCGCCTGCCGATCCCCGAGGACGTCACCGGCTTCGAGCTGGACGCGGACGTGCGCCAGGAGCTCAAGAGCCTGCCCAAGACCCTCGCGGACGACGTCGCCCGCAACCTGGTGATGGTGGCCCGGCTGCTGGACGGCGAGGCGGAGGAGGCGTACCAGTACTCGCGGGTCGCGCTCCGTCTGGCCTCCCGCGTCGCGGCCGTGCGCGAGGCGGCCGGTTTCGCCTCGTACATGACCCAGCGTTACTCCGAGGCGCTGACCGAGTTCCGCGCCGCCCGTCGGATGACCGGCCGGGTGGACCTGTGGCCCGTGATGGCCGACTGCGAGCGCGGTCTGGGCCGTCCGGAGCGGGCGCTGGCGATGGCCGGCGAGCCCGAGGTGAAGCAGCTGGACAAGGCCGGCCAGGTCGAGATGCGCCTGGTGGCCGCGGGTGCCCGCGGTGACATGGAGCAGTTCGACGCCGCCGTGGTGACCCTGCAGAGCCCGGAGCTGGCCTCCAGCGCCGTGCACCCGTGGACCGCGCGTCTGCGGTACGCCTACGCCGAGGCGCTGATCGCGGCCGGCCGTGGCGACGAGGCCCGTGACTGGTTCGCCAAGGCGGCCGAGGCCGACACCGACGGCACCACCAACGCCTCCGAGCGCCTCGCCGAGATCGACGGCGTGGAGTTCACCGACGCGCTCGACCCGGAGCTGGCCGAGGACGCGGACGAGCAGGCCGAGGCCCCGGCGAAGAAGCGCGGCGGCGACGTCTCCGACGACCGCGTGATCTTCGAGGACGAGGAGGACGTCGAGGAGTACTACGACGAGGACGACCTCGAGATCGACGAGGACTTCGACGGCGTGGTGCCCGAGCGTGCCAAGGCCGAGAAGGCCGAGAAGGTTGAGAAGGCCGAGAAGGTGGAGAAGGCCGCCAAGGCCGAGGACGCCGCCGCCGACTCCGACTCCGACGCCAAGGTCGAGGACAAGGACGAGGCCAAGGGCTGATCAGCCCCCCTCCGCAACGCCGTGAGGCCCTGCCGTTCCCCGGGATCCACCGGGAACGGCAGGGCCTCACGGCGTCCGGGGCCACGGCGCGGCGCCGGCCCGGCGCGGGGTCAGCCCAGGGAGAGGTTGCGCAGCACCAGTCCGGTGGCCGGCTTCGGCCCGAAGGAGGTGGACTTGCGCGGCATGGTGACGCCCTGTTCGGCCAGCCGGCGCACCACGCTCTCCCGGACCGGGTGCAGCAGGACGGCGGTGCCGCCGGTACGGGCGGCCTCCCGCTCGGCGGCCACGGCGGTGTGCAGGTAGCCGATGTCGTCCGGGCCGTCGGGGACGTGCCAGGTGCGGTCGAGCAGGGTGGCGTGCAGGACGGTGGCGTCCAGGTGGCGCCACTCCTCGGGCCGGTCCTGCGGCACCGTGGCGTCCAGCAGGGCCTCCTCGGGCTCGCCGAGCAGCCAGTAGACGCCGTCGCCTCCGGTCAGCACGAAGCCGTTGCCGCCGTGCCGCTTCTGCTCGGCGAGGGCCTGGAGCGCGGCCGGCAGCGGGCCGGGGACCTCCTTGACCTTCCACTGGTCGCCGATCTTCTCCAGCGCCTCGGCCACCGGCAGCCGGTAGAGGACGCGGTGGATGGCGCGCACCCGCAACGGGTAGCGGGCGGTGTCGACCAGGAGCACCAGGCCGCGGTCCCAGGGGCTGCGCGGCAGGTGGCGGTGCTCGCGCTGGAGGCGCAGGTACATCTCCCAGCGGTGGTGGCCGTCGGCGATCAGGGCCCGGCAGGTGGCCAGGTCGCGGCTGATCTCGGCGATCTCGGCCGGGTCGGTGACGGCCCACAGGCGGTGGTGGGTGCCGTCGCTGGTGGCGGTGGAGAGCAGCGGCTCGCCCTCGACCGTCCGCTCGATCACGCCGGAGGCGCCGCCGTCGCCGCGGTAGGTGAGCAGCAGCGGTTCCAGGTTGGCCCGGGTGGTGCGCATCAGGCCGACCCGGTCGGCGACCGGCCGGGGCATCACGTCCTCGTGGGGGAGGACGACGCCGGTCTCGCGGCCGCTGACCGCGAGGGCGCCGATCAGGCCGCGCTGGAGCAGCTCGGGGGAGTCCGCGGTGGCGGGCACCCGCTGCTCGTAGACGTAGAGCGCGGGGTCCGGGTCGGCGGCGAGGATCCCCTCGCGCTGCCAGGCGGCCAGCAGCCGCGCGGCGTGCCGGTAGCGGGTGTCGCGGTCGGGGCGGTCGCCGGCGTCCTCGGGCTCGGGCCTGGGCAGGATCAGCCGGACCACGTTGTGCGGGTCGGCCGTCTCCAGGTCGAGCCGGCGGCCCGGGTCGACGACGTCGTACGGCGGGGACATCACCGCGGCCAGGGCGCCGACCCGGTCGGGGACGTAGCGCAGGCCGCGGAAGGGGGACAGGGACAGGCCGGCGGTGGCGACGTGCCCGGGATCGCCGGGGCCGCCCTCGGGAGTCTCGACTCCGTCTTCTGCACTGGGTGTGCTCATTCTGGGCATCGTAATCGGGTACGCGTTGTTGAGAGATCGGAATCCCGCGCCGACCTGTGCCGCGGGTGTGCGACCGAGGGCGAGGTACGGCATGGACGACGGGCAGGAACGGGTGGACGGCGTTGGCCCGGCCGGGTCGGGCGGGCCGGCCGGTGCCGCCGGCGGGGGCGCTCCGGCGGGCGGCGGCGGGCCGGTCGGCGGGATCCCGTCGCAGAGCCGTTCCGGGGAGCCCACCGGCGACGTGTACGACTGGTTCCGCCGGGGCGCGCAGCTGCTGGCGCAGGGCCATCCGGCGGCCGCCGAGCAGCTGCTGGCCCGGGCGGCGGCGGCCGAGCCGCACTCGCGCAGCATCCGGGAGGCGCTGGCCAGGGCCCAGTTCGACGCGGGTTCGTACGCGGCGGCACTGGAGAACTTCCGGGCCGTGGCCCTGGCCGACCCGGCGGACGACTACGCTCAGTTCGGGTGGGGGGTCGCGGCGGCCCGGCTGGGCGACTTCGAGACCTCCGCCGAGCACCTGGCGCTCGCCGTGGCGATGCGGCCGGAGGCCGACCACTACCGGGCGGCCCTGCGGCAGACCCGGGCGACGCTGGCGGCCCGCGCCGGGGCGTACGGCCCGCTGCAGCCCGGGGCTCCCGGGTACCTGGCACCGCCACCCGGGGCCGAGGGTCCAGTGAACGACGACGCGAGTGAATGAGGTAGCGCAGCGATGACCGAGACGGCCACCCCCGTGCGACGGACCGCCCCCGGCGGCAGCGAGCGGCCGCTGACCGAGGCGTACGACACCGCCCTGCTGGACCTGGACGGCGTGGTCTACGCGGGCGCGCACGCGATCGAGCACGCGGTGGCCTCGCTGGACACCGCCCGCACGGTCGGGATGCGGCTGGCGTACGTGACCAACAACGCCTCCCGCCCGCCGCGCGTGGTGGCCGAGCACCTGACCGAGCTGGGTGTCCCGGCCGAGCCGACCGACGTGATCAACTCGGCCCAGGCGGCCGCCCGGGTGCTCGCCGAGAAGCTGCCGGCCGGGGCGAAGGTGCTGGTCGTGGGCGGCCTGGGGCTGGAGGAGGCGCTGGCCGAGCGGGGGCTGGTCGCGGTCCGCTCGCTGGCCGACGGGCCGGTGGCGGTGGTCCAGGGCTTCGACCCGTCGGTGGGCTGGACGGACCTGGCGGAGGCCTCGTACGCGGTGCAGAGCGGGCTGCCGTGGGTGGCGTCCAACCTGGACCTGACCGTGCCGCGGGCGCGCGGCATCGCGCCGGGCAACGGCACGCTGGTGGCGGCGGTGCGGGCGGCGACCGGGGTGGAGCCGGAGGTGGCGGGCAAGCCGCTGCCGCCGATGCACCGGGAGACGGTCCTGCGCACCGGTGCCGAGCGGCCGCTGGTGGTCGGGGACCGGCTGGACACCGACATCGAGGGCGCGTTCAACGGCGGGGTGGACAGCCTGCTGGTCTTCACCGGCGTGACCACCCCCGAGCTGCTGCTGGCGGCGCCGGTCGAGCACCGGCCGACCTACCTGGCGGCCGACCTGCGCGGTCTGCTGGTCCCGCACCCGGCGGTGACGGCCGGGGCCGACGGCTTCGCGTGCGGCGGCTGGGTCGCGGGCGTCGAGGGCGGCGTGCTGCGGCTGACCGGGGCCGGGGACCGCTGGGACGGCCTGCGGGCGCTGTGCGCGGCGGCGTGGACGGCGCTGGACGCGGACGGCGCGCCGGTGGACGGACGGAAGGCGCTGGCCGAGCTGGGCTTCTGAGCAGGGGCGGGCCGGCGGGGTCCCCGGGGTGCCGGGGACCCGTGGGCCCGGGCGTCAGAGCAGGGTGCGCAGCCGCAGCAGGTCGCGGAAGCCCGCTTCCAGCCGGACCCGGCCGCTCGCCCAGGCGGAGGCGAAGTTGAGCCGGCCGCCGACCAGGGCGACCAGGTCGTCGCTGCTCATGGTGAGCCGGATGTCGGCCTTCCCGGCGGGCGGGCCGGGCGCGGCGACCACGTCCTGGATCCGGCCGTCGCGCAGCTGACCGGCGAAGGTCAGGTCGAGGTCGGTGATCCGGCAGCTGAGCGAGCGGTCGAGGGACGCGGCCGTGCGGACGTCGCCGGTGGACTTCGCCATGTTCCGGCTGAGCTGCTCCAGTGCCTCCCGGCACTCCTCGGCGTTCGCCATGGGCGGCGGCCCCCTCCCCCGGTCGCTACGGTGCGGACTGCGGGCCACGGTACCTCAGCGGGGTTTTGGCGGTAGCGTCGTCCGTGGGGTGCCCGGAAACGGCCCGGGTACTGAGGGCGACGGAGCGACGCGCGTAGGCGATTGGGAGGCACCCGGATGCTGCCGAGGACGGTTCGGGGAGTGGTGGAGACCGCCGCCGTGGTGGTCGAGGAGGTGGGCAAGCGGGTCGTCGTGACGGCCGCCTCGATCCTGGAGAAGGCCGGGGTCGACGTCGCCGAGGTGGAGCGTCGGCTGGGCGGGCAGTTCCCGCCGTCCGCGAAGACGCTGCAGACGCTGGCGGAGGAGGCGGTCACCGCCGGGCGGGCCGGGGTGGACCTGGCGGTCGGGGTGGCGCGCAACGAGGCCGAGAAGGTCTTCGAGAAGGTCGGCGACCAGGTCACCAAGGTCGGCGTGGTGCTGGCGTACCTGGAGACCAAGCTGCGCGAGGTCGAGGAGGAGGCTCCGGCCGCGGGGCCCGGTGAGGGTCCGTACGACGAGGAGCCGGTGCCGGCGCCGCGGGCGGACGACCTGTTCGGGCGCGGCTGGGAGGACGAGGAGCAGCGGTCGGCGTTCCGGCCGGCGGGGGAGCCGATAGTCGCCGAGCGGGTGGAGGTGGACGAGCCGGTCGAGTTCGACCCGCCGGTCCCCCCGGTCGGTCCGCGCACCCCGGAGGCGCCGGCGGAGCGGGAGCCGAAGGCCGAGCCGCGGAAGGCTCCGGTGCGGAAGACGGCGGCGGAGCGGGCCGAGCCGGCGCAGGCCGAGCCGGCGCAGACCGCGGCGAAGAAGGCCGCGGCGAAGAAGACGGCCGCGAAGAAGGCGGCCGCGAAGAAGGCGGTGGCGAAGAAGGCCACGGGCTCGAAGGCCGCCGCCAAGAAGACGACGACCGTCAAGAAGAGCGCCACCGCCAAGCGGGCCACCGCCGCCGAGCAGGCCGCCGACCAGCCCAAGACCCCCGCGAAGCGGACCGCGACCAAGAAGACCACCGTCCGCAAGGCGACCAGTACGAGGAAGCCCGATGCCCGGGACGAGTGAACCGAGCACGACGGCCGACCCGGCCGCCCCCGGGCGGCGGGTCGAGCCGCTCGGCGTGGAACTGCTGCCCACCGGCCACCCGGTGGTGGACGCCGGGCTGGCCCGGCTGGAGGCCTTGGACGGGGTCCCCGCCGAGGCGCACGTCGCGGTGTACGAAGATGTTCACCAGCGGTTCGCCGACGCGCTGGCCGCGCTCGACCAGGAATGATCCGCAGGACCCGTAGGAGCTGAAACACCAGTGGCAGTGGCACGACGCCGACTCGACGCGGAGCTCGTCCGCCGCAAGCTGGCCCGGTCGCGCGAGCACGCGTCCGAGCTGATCGCGGCCGGCCGGGTGACCGTCGGCGGCACCACCGCGACCAAGCCGGCCACCCAGGTGGAGACCTCGGCGGCGGTCGTGGTGGCCAAGGACGACAACGACCCCGACTACGTCTCGCGCGGAGGGCACAAGCTCGCCGGCGCGTTCGCCGCCTTCGTGCCGCAGGGCCTGGTCGTCGAGGGCCGCCGGGCGCTGGACGCGGGCGCGTCCACCGGCGGGTTCACCGACGTGCTGCTGCGGGCCGGCGCGGCCGGTGTGCTGGCGGTGGACGTCGGCTACGGGCAGCTCGCCTGGTCGCTGCAGAGCGACGAGCGGGTCACCGTGATGGACCGCACCAACGTCCGCGAGCTGACCCCGGAGCTCATCGGCGGCACCCTGGTGGACCTGGTGGTGGGCGACCTGTCGTTCATCTCGCTGGGCCTGGTGCTGCCCGCCCTGGCCTCCTGCGCGGCCGAGGACGCGGACCTGGTGCTGATGGTCAAGCCGCAGTTCGAGATCGGCAAGGAGCGCCTGGGCAGCGGCGGGGTGGTGCGCAGCCCGGAGCTGCGCGCCGAGATGGTGCGCCAGGTGGCCGGGCAGGCCTGGGAGCTCGGGCTGGGCGTGCGCGCCGTCACCGCGAGCCCCCTGCCGGGACCGTCCGGCAACGTGGAGTACTTCCTCTGGCTGCGCCGGGACGCCCCGCGGCTGGACCCCGCGGAGGCGGACCGGGCCGTGGCGGAGGGGCCCCGGTAGGGTGCTGGGCGGACGTCCGGCCCGTCATGCTGTGTGACGGGCCGCACCGGGGCCGAAGGCGACCCGGCAGGCGTTAGGGAGAGGGCAGCGGCATGAGCGACGAAGCACGTACGGTCTTCCTGATCGCGCACACCGGCCGGGAGGCGGCGCTGCGCAGCGTCGAGGGCCTGGTGCACGGGCTGCTGAAGGCCGGGCTCCGGATCAGACTGCTGGAGGCCGAGGCGGTCGACCTGGACCTGCCGGACGGCGTGGAGAAGGTGGCCGAGGGCCCGGGGGCGGCGGACGGCTGCGAGCTGATCCTGGTGGCCGGCGGGGACGGGACGCTGCTGCGCGGTGCCGAGCTGGCACGCTCGCACGGCCTGCCGATGCTCGGGATCAACCTCGGCCGGGTGGGCTTCCTCGCGGAGGCCGAGCGGGACGACCTGGCCGTGGTGGTCGAGCGGGTGGTCGACGCGGACTACGAGGTCGAGGAGCGGATGACGATCGACGTCATCGTCCGCACCAACGGCGACGTGGTGCACGAGGACTGGGCACTGAACGAGGCCTCGATCGAGAAGGCGGCCCGGGAGCGGATGCTGGAGGTGGTGACGGAGGTGGACGGCCGTCCGGTCTCCAACTTCGGCTGTGACGGCGTGGTGTGCGCGACGCCGACCGGTTCCACCGCGTACGCGTTCTCCGGCGGCGGGCCGGTGGTGTGGCCGGAGGTGGAGGCGCTGCTGATGGTGCCGATCTCGGCGCACGCGCTGTTCGCCCGCCCGCTGGTGACCTCGCCCGAGTCGGTGCTGGCCGTCGAGGTGCAGCCGAAGACCCCGCACGGCGTGCTCTGGTGCGACGGGCGGCGCTCGGTCGAACTGCCCGCCGGGGCGCGGGTGGAGGTCCGCCGGGGCCGGACGCCGGTGCGGCTGGCCAGACTGCACCGGGCGCCGTTCACCGACCGGCTGGTCGCCAAGTTCGCGCTGCCGGTGACGGGTTGGCGCGGCCGGGCGGACCACCACTAGGAGGGCCCGGACGGAGCCGGCGGGACCGGCCGGCGGGCGTCGGACCGCGGGCGTCAGACCGCCAGCGGCTGGTCCTCGTCGGCCGGGCCGAGCCGGCCGCCGGCCGTCGCGCGTTCGGTCAGCGCGGCGAGCCGCTCGACGGCGTCCTGGACGGTCGCGGCGGGCACGGTGAGCGGGATCCGGACGTGGTGCTCGAAGGCGCCGTCCGAACCGAAGCGGTTGCCCGAGGCGATCCGCACCCCGGCGCGCTCCCCGGCCCGCGCCAGCGCCGCGCCGGACACCCCGTCGGTGGAGACCCACAGGGCGAGCCCGCCGGTCGGCATCGGAAAGCTCCAGCCGGGCAGGTGCTCGGGCAGCGCGGCGGCGAAGGCGTGCGCGGTGGCCCGCAGCCGGTCCAGCTGGTGGGCCCGGACGGCGGGCAGCGGCTCGCCGAGCAGTTCGGCGGCGATCAGCTGGTCCAGCACCGGGGTGCCGACGTCGCTGTAGACCCGCTCGCCGGCCAGCCGGCGCACCAGCGCGGGTGCGGCCCGCACCCAGCCGATCCGCAGGCCGCCCCAGAGCAGCTTGCCGGCCGATCCGACGGTGACCACCTGGGCGGCCCGGTCCAGCGCCGCGACCGGGCGCGGCAGCGGCACGGACTCCGGTACGCCCCAGCCGAGTTCGGCGGTGGTCTCGTCCACCAGCACGATGCTGCCGGCGGCCCGGGCGGCGGCCAGCAGCTCGCGGCGCTGCTCCTCGTCGATCAGGGCGCCGGTCGGGTTGTGGAAGTCCGGGATCACGTAGGCGAGCCTGGGCGCGGCGCCGCGCAGCACCCGCCGCCACTCGTCCTGGTCCCACCGCGGCCGCGGGGGCGCGGGCGTGCCCGTCGGCCCGGGGCGGTACGCGTACGGCACCGGGACCAGGCGCGCGCCGGAGAGCCGCAGCGCCTGCAGGGTATGGGCGTAGCTGGGCGCCTCGACGGCGACCCGGTCGCCGCGGCCGACCAGTACCCGCTGGACCAGGTGCAGGCCGCCCATAGCGCCGGTGGTGATCAGGATCTGGTCGGGCGTGGTGGGCAGTCCGCGCTCGGTGTAGCGGCGGGCGACGGCCTCGCGCAGCACCGGGACGCCGGTGGGGTAGTGGCCGTGTCCGGCGGCGTAGTACGGCAGCTGCTCGACGGCCCGGGCGGCGGCGGCGCCGAGCCAGGGCTGCGGGGCGGGCAGCGCGGCGACGCCGAGGTCCAGGGTGTGGCCCTGCTCGTCCGGCGGGACGGGGTGCAGGGCGTCGCCGGGCGGCGGGGCGCCCTCGGGCAGGGCGGTCCAGCTGCCCGCGCCGCGCCGGCTGCGCAGGTAGCCGTCGCCGCGCAGCGTCTCGTACGCGGTGGCGACGGTGGTGCGGCTCAGTTCCAGGGCGGTGGCCAGCTCGCGTTCGGCGGGCAGCCGGGCGCCGACCGGCAGCCGGCCCTCGGTGACCAGCAGCCGGATCTGCCCGGCGAGGGTGCGGTAGGCGGGGCGGCGGGTGGCGGCCGACTCGGGGAGCCGGGCGGTGGTGAGCAGCCGGGCCAGCGCGGGCGGGGTGACGGTGGTGTGCCAGTCGGCCATGGCGATCAGTCCACTTGCTCGTGATTGGCCCTGGAGGGGTCTGCTTTGGCCTGGCCATCATGACAGGGCGGCCTCATCGTCCGCCACCGCCGGGCCACCCGGAGGTGCAGCACCACCACGGGAACACCGGGAGCACCCTTGGCCACCTCGACCCCGACCACAGCGACCACGACCGCCGCCGCGGCACCCGCCGCCCGTCCGGCCGGCCTCGCGGCGCGGTTCCTCGGCGACACCCACGGCCTGGCCCGCCGCCTCCCGCAGCTGTTCACCGGCCTCGCCCTGTACGGCGTGAGCATGGCCCTGATGCTCCGGGCCGGCCTCGGCCTCGACCCCTGGGACGTGCTGCACCAGGGCCTGCAGCGCAGCCTCGGCCTCTCGGTCGGCGCCTGGGTGACGATCTGCGGCGCCCTGGTGCTGCTGCTCTGGATACCGCTGCGCCAGCGCCCGGGCCTGGGCACCGTCTCCAACGTCCTGGTGATCGGCGCGGCGATGGACCTCACGCTGCGGTTCGTGGACGGCTTCGAGGCCCTGCCCGCCCGGATCGCCGTGACGGCCGCCGCGATCGTGCTCAACGGCCTGGCCAGCGGCCTCTACATCGGCGCCCGGTTCGGCCCCGGCCCGCGCGACGGCCTGATGACCGGCCTGCACCGGCGCACCGGCCGCTCGCTGCGGCTGATCCGCACCGGCATCGAACTGGCCGTGCTGGCCGCCGGCCTGCTGCTGGGCGGCACCGCCGGGGTCGGCACCGTGGCGTACGCACTGGCGATCGGCCCGCTGGTGCAATTCTTCCTGCCCTGGTGCACCGCGCCCGCACCGGTACGAAACCCCCGGAAGGGATGAACTTCGGGGCACGGAGTTGCCGCGCGCCGTTGCCGCTCGTCGCGCGCCGGGGGCGGACCCCCGTAAGGTCGTCTCCGTGTTGGACGAGATGCGGATACGGGATCTTGGGGTCATCGACGACGCGGTGGTCGAACTCGCCCCCGGCTTCACCGCCGTGACCGGTGAGACCGGTGCGGGCAAGACCATGGTCGTCACCAGCCTCGGCCTGCTGCTCGGCGGGCGCGCCGACCCGGGCCTGGTGCGCAACGGCACCGGACGCGCCGTGGTCGAGGGCCGGCTGGAACTGCCCGCCGACTCGCCCGTGGCGGCCCGGGCGGTCGAGGCCGGGGCCGAACTGGACGACGGCGCCCTGCTGATCAGCCGGACCGTCTCCGCCGAGGGCCGCTCCCGGGCGTACGTGGGCGGGCGGGCCGTCCCGGTCGGGCTGCTCGCCGAACTCGGCGAGGACCTGATCGCGGTGCACGGCCAGACCGACCAGCAGCGCCTGCTGCGCCCGGCCCGCCAGCGCGGCGCCCTGGACCGCTACGCGGGCGCGGCGGTGGCCGAGCCGCTGGCCCGCTACCGGGAGACCTACCGGCAGCTGCGCGAGGTCTCCGCGACCTTGGAGGAACTGACCACCCGGGCCCGCGAACGCGCCCAGGAGGCCGACCTGCTGCGCTTCGGCCTGGACGAGATCGCCGCCGCCGAGCCGGTGGCCGGCGAGGACACCGAGCTCTCCGCCGAGGCCGAGCGGCTCGGCCACGCCGACGCGCTCTCCTCCGCCGCGACCCTCGCCCACGCCGCCCTGGCCGGCGACCCGGCCGACCCGGAGGCCCTGGACGCCGGCACCCTGCTCGCACAGTCCCGCCGCGCCCTGGACGCCGTGCGCCACCACGACGAGCGCCTGGCCACGCTCGCCGACCGGCTCAACGAGGTCGGCTACCTGCTCGCCGACGTGGCCGGCGACCTGGCCGGGTACGCGGACGACCTGGACGCCGACCCGGTGCGCCTGGCCGCCGTCGAGGACCGCCGGGCCGTGCTGGCCCAACTGCTGCGCAAGTACGGCGGCGAGGAGAACACCCTCGCCGAGGTGATCGCCTGGTCCGAGGCCGGCGCCGCCCGGCTCGCCGAACTCGACGGCGACGACGACCGGATCGACGAGCTCGGCGCCCGGGAGACCGAGCTGCGGGCCGAGCTGGCCGAACTCGCGGCCGAGGTGTCGCAGGCCCGGCAGGCCGCGGCCGGGCGCTTCGCCGGGGCCGTCTCCGCCGAACTCGCCGAACTGGCCATGCCGCACGCCCGGGTGACCTTCGCGATCAGCCAGGTCGACGACCTGGCCGGGATCGAGGTCGGCGGCCGCACCGTCGCGTACGGCCCGCACGGCGTGGACGAGGTCGAGGTGCTGCTCGCCCCGCACCCGGGCGCCCAGCCCCGCCCGATCGCCAAGGGCGCCTCCGGCGGTGAGCTGTCCCGCGTGATGCTCGCCGTCGAGGTCGTCTTCGCGGGCGCCGACCCCGTCCCGACCTACCTGTTCGACGAGGTGGACGCGGGCGTCGGCGGCAAGGCCGCGGTCGAGATCGGCCGCCGGCTGGCCAAACTGGCCGAATCCGCCCAGGTCGTGGTGGTCACCCACCTCCCGCAGGTCGCCGCGTTCGCGGACCGGCACCTGGTGGTGGAGAAGACCAACGACGGCACCGTGACCCGCAGTGGTGTCAAGGTGCTGAACGACGAGGAGCGGGTGCGCGAACTCTCCCGGATGCTGGCCGGACTGGAGGACTCGGAGCTGGGCCGCGCCCACGCCGAGGAACTGCTGGCCGCCGCCCGGACCCCGCGCCACCCCTAGGCGCGCCTGAAGACGGGCCCGAGGGCGTCCGCGGGACGCACCCGGGCCGGCGCCGGCGGCCCCGCGGACCGTCGGCGACGCGCCCCGGGTGGCGTCGACTGTCCAAGAGGGCCGCCGACCTGGCATGGTGGCCGCTGGACACTGGCTTCCCAGCCCCGAGCGCCGCCGGGCGGGCAATCCTCGCGAAGCGGCGCGCGAACCTGATCGAGTCGGATGCGAGACGACGTGGACCATTCCGCCGCCCGGGCCACCGCGGCCGCCCCGGAACCGGGGCAGCTGCACGTGGTACTCGTCCTGGCCGCCAGCACCGGCGGCATCGGTGCGCACGTGCGCTCCCTGGCCCAGGGCCTGGTCGCGCACGGAGTGACCGTCACGGTCTGCGCACCGGCCGGCACGGACGCGCTGTTCGGCTTCTCCCGTACGGGCGCCCGGTTCCACACCGTCGACATCACCCCCACCGCGGGCGCCCGCAGCGACGCCACCGCGATCGGCGAACTGCGCCGGGCCTTCACCGGCGCCGACGTGGTGCACGCCCACGGGCTGCGCGCCGGGCTGCTCTCCGACCTCGCGCTGCGCACCGCGGGCCGCTTCCCCGGCCTGCGCCCGGAGACCCCGCTGGTGGTCACCTCGCACCACGCACTGCTGGCCACCGGCATGGAGCGCCGGCTGCAGCGGCTGATGGAGCGCCGGGTCGCCCGCGCCGCCGACCTGGTCCTCGGCGCCTCCTCCGACCTGGTCGCCCGGGCCCGGGAACTGGGCGCCACCGACGCCCGGCTGGGCCCGGTGGCCGCCCCGCCGATGCCCGAGGGCCGGCTCGACCGGGCCGAGGCGCGGGCCGCCCTGCTCGGCGACGGACCGGACCGCCCGCTGGTGCTGGCGGTCGGCCGGCTCGTCCCGCAGAAGGCCTTCGGGCTGCTGCTGGACGCCGCCCGGGAGTTCGCCGAGCCGGCCCCGGAGCCGCTGGTGCTGCTCGCCGGGGACGGCCCGGAGGCGGGGCCGCTGCGCGAGCGGGTGGCCGCCGAGAAGCTGCCGGTGCGGCTGCTCGGCTACCGCACCGACGTGCCCGACCTGCTGGCCGCCGCCGACGTGGTGGTCGTCTCCAGCCGCTGGGAGGCCCGCTCGCTGGTGGTGCAGGAGGCGATGCGGGCCGGCGTGCCGGTGGTGTCCACCGCCGTCGGCGGCGTCCCCGAACTCGTCGGCGACGCCGCCGTCCTGGTGCCCCCCGGCGACCCGGTCGCGCTCGGCGCCGCGGTGCGCGCCCTGCTGGCCGACCCGGACCGCCGCGAGCGGCTGGTGGCGGCCGGCCGGCAGCAGGCCGAGACCTGGCCGGACGAGGCCGCCACCGTCGCCCAGGTGCTCAGCACCTACGACGAGCTGGTCCAGCGCGGTTAGGGCCCGTCCTGCGGGTCAGACCGTCGCCTGCTCGACCCGGTCGGCCGCCGGGCCGTCCGGCTGGGCCGACAGGTACGCGGCGCCGCAGGCGGTCAGCCGCAGGGCGGTGTCGATCAGCGGGACGTGGCTGAAGGCCTGCGGGAAGTTGCCGACCTGGCGCTTGAGCCGCGGGTCCCACTCCTCGGCGAGCAGGCCGATGTCGTTGCGCAGCGAGAGCAGCTTGTCGAACAGGTCGCGGGCCTCCTGCACCCGGCCGATCATGGCGAGGTCGTCGGCCAGCCAGAACGAGCAGGCCAGGAAGGCGCCCTCGTGGCCGGAGAGCCCGTCGACGTTGTTGCCGGACTCGTCGTGGGTCGGGTAGCGCAGCACGAAGCCGTCCTCGGTGGACAGTTCGCGCTGGATCGCCTCGATGGTGCCGATCACCCGCTTGTCGTCCGGCGGCAGGAAGCCGACCTGGGGGATGAGCAGCAGCGAGGCGTCCAGCTCCTTGCCGCCGTAGTACTGGGTGAAGGTGTTGCGCTCCGGGTCGTAGCCCTTCTCGCAGACGTCCCGGTGGATGGTGTCGCGCAGCTCGCGCCAGCGCTCCAGGTGGCCGTCGGCGGGGGCGTCGCCGGGGGCGTCCTCGGGGGTCTGCTCCAGCAGCTTGATGGTGCGGTCGACGGCGACCCAGGCCATCACCTTGGAGTGGACGAAGTGCCGGCGCGGGCCGCGGACCTCCCAGATGCCCTCGTCCGGCTCCTGCCAGTGCTCCTCCAGGTAGTCGATCAGGCGCAGCTGGAGGTGGTGGGCGTGGTCGTTGCGGACCAGGCCGGTCATGTGGGCCAGGTGCAGGGCCTCCACCACCTCGCCGTAGACGTCGAGTTGGAGCTGCCCGGCGGCGCCGTTGCCGATCCGGACGGGCTGCGAGCCCTCGTAGCCGGGCAGCCAGTCCAGTGAGGACTCGGTCAGCTCGCGCTCGCCCGCGATGCCGTACATGATCTGCAGGTTCTCCGGGTCGCCGGCGACGGCCCGCAGCAGCCACTCGCGCCAGGCCTTGGCCTCGTCGCGGTAGCCGGTGCGCAGCAGCGAGGAGAGGGTGATCGCGGCGTCCCGCAGCCAGGTGTAGCGGTAGTCCCAGTTGCGCTCGCCGCCGATGTCCTCGGGCAGCGAGGTGGTGGGGGCGGCGACGATACCGCCGGTGGGGGCGTAGGTGAGGCCCTTGAGGGTGATCAGGGAGCGGATCACGGCCTCGCGGTAGGGGCCCTGGTAGGTGCACTGCTCGGCCCACTCGTGCCAGAAGTCGGCGGTGGCGTCGAGCATCGCCTCGGCGTCCGGGGCCTTGGGCGCCTCCAGGTGGGAGGCCTGCCAGGTGAGGGCGAAGGCGATCCGCTCGCCGGCGGTCACGGTGAAGTCGGCGTAGGTGGTGAGGTCGCGGCCGTAGGTCTCCGAGACGCCGTCCAGCCAGACCGAGTCCGGCCCGGCGACGGCGACGGTGCGGTGGCCGCCGTCGGCCTGCTCGACGCGGTGCACCCAGGGCACGATGCGGCCGTACGAGAAGCGCATCCGCAGCGCGGAGCGCATCCGGACGGTGCCGGCCACGCCCTCGACGATCCGGATCACCTGGGGGACGGCGTCCTTGCCGGCCAGCGGGCGGGGCGGCATGAAGTCGATCACCCGGACGGTGCCGCCCTGGGCGTCCCACTCCTGCTCCAGGACCAGCGAGTCGCCCCGGTAGCGGCGCCGGTCGGCGGGCACGGCGGGGGCGGCGGCGGTGGGCGGGGGCACCCGGAGGTCGGCGGTGTCGGCGACGCGGACCCGGCCCGTGGTGGCGGGGGGCGTGGCGGCGGCGGGGGCGGGGACCTCGGTCAGGACGGCTTCGGCCGGGCCGATCCGCCAGAAACCGTGTTCATCGGTGCCGAGCAGGCCGGCGAACACCGCCGGCGAGTCGAAGCGGGGGAGGCAGAGCCAGTCCACCGCCCCGTCCCTGCTGACCAGGGCAGCGGTCTGCATGTCCCCGATGAGTGCGTAGTCCTCGATACGGCCGGCCACGTGGATCTCCAGTTCGCAATGTGGTCAGGGCATCGGCGAGCGGAGAGAGCGAGCGGGTCTGCGGGGCCGGAGGTCCACCCCGGGACGTCCGGTCTGCCGGGGGGTGGTGGCAGGCCTTGCTGGAGTGTCCGCGCGGGGCTCGGTCGAGCCCCTGGAGTGGGTGGGGAGGAGCTGGAATACGGGGAGGTCCGGTCGCGCATCGGGGACCGGGAGTGTCCTGACCTCCCACGCCCTCCGCGTGCTCGTGCTGTCGGCGATGCGTCCGAGCAGCTTACGACGGACGAAAGGGGCGAAGCACGCGGGCGCAGCCCGGTGTGGCGCCGCAATTCGGCGGAAATGCCGTGCATCGCGGAGGCGCGGCGAAGGATGGTCCGGAAGGATCACCTCCGGGTGGTCGTTACGGAGGAGCCCGGATGGCCCGGACGGAAACCCCGGGCTGGCCCGGTCCGGCGGGTCGTGCGACCGGTGGGACGGGTGCGGCGGATGGTGCGCCGGTGGTGCGCCGGGCGCGCGCCCCTGGAGTGGCGCGCGCGGCCCGTACGGCGTCCCCGTCGCGTCACTGTTACCCTGGTATCCCGTGGACCGGCGGGATCAAAACGCCCCGGACCAGCCGAACCGGCGACCCATCGAGCGAGGTGCACCCCACCCGCCCACGCCGCCCGGCGAACCCCGAGCCTCCCGCCCACGTCACCTTCGACAAGCGACCCACGGGAGCCCCCTCTTGGCACAGCCCCATTCCGGCAAGGCAGCGAACGGCCGCGCCGTGACGACCAAGCACCTCTTCGTCACCGGGGGTGTCGCCTCTTCGCTCGGCAAGGGGCTCACCGCCTCCAGCCTCGGCGCCCTGCTCAAGGCCCGCGGCCTGCGCGTGACGATGCAGAAGCTCGACCCGTACCTCAACGTGGACCCGGGCACCATGAACCCGTTCCAGCACGGTGAGGTGTTCGTCACCGACGACGGCGCCGAGACCGACCTGGACATCGGCCACTACGAGCGGTTCCTCGACACCAACCTGCACGGCTCGGCGAACGTCACCACCGGCCAGGTGTACTCGACCGTCATCGCCAAGGAGCGCCGCGGCGAGTACCTGGGCGACACCGTCCAGGTCATCCCGCACATCACCAACGAGATCAAGTCCCGGATCCGCCGGATGGCGACCGAGGACGTCGACGTGGTGATCACCGAGGTCGGCGGGACCGTCGGCGACATCGAGTCGCTGCCGTTCCTGGAGGCCGTCCGCCAGGTCCGCCACGAGGTCGGCCGGGACAACGTCTTCTTCGTGCACGTCTCCCTGCTGCCGTACATCGGCCCCTCGGGCGAGCTGAAGACCAAGCCCACCCAGCACTCCGTCGCCGCGCTGCGCAACATCGGCATCCAGCCGGACGCCATCGTGCTGCGCGCCGACCGCGAGGTCCCGCAGGCGATCAAGCGCAAGATCTCGCTGATGTGCGACGTGGACGAGGAGGCCGTGGTCGCGGCCATCGACGCCAAGTCGATCTACGACATCCCGAAGGTGCTGCACGGCGAGGGCCTGGACGCCTACGTGGTGCGCCGCCTGGACCTGCCGTTCCGCGACGTGGACTGGACCACCTGGGACGACCTGCTGCGCCGCGTCCACGAGCCGCAGCACATCGTCAAGGTCGCCCTGGTCGGCAAGTACATCGACCTGCCCGACGCCTACCTGTCGGTGACCGAGGCGCTGCGCGCCGGCGGCTTCGCCAACAACGCCCGGGTCGAGATCAAGTGGGTCACCTCGGACGACTGCGAGACGCCCGAGGGCGCCCGTGAGCAGCTCGGCGACGTGGACGCGATCTGCATCCCCGGCGGCTTCGGCGACCGCGGCGTCAACGGCAAGGTCGGCGCCATCACCTTCGCCCGCGAGAACAAGGTCCCGCTGCTGGGCCTGTGCCTGGGCCTGCAGTGCGTCGTCATCGAGGCCGCCCGCAACCTGGCCGGCCTGCCCGAGGCCAACTCCACCGAGTTCGACGCCGCCGCCAAGCACCCGGTCGTCTCCACCATGGCCGAGCAGCTGGCCATCGTCGACGGCAAGGGCGACCTGGGCGGCACCATGCGCCTGGGCCTCTACCCGGCCAAGCTCGCCGAGGGCTCGATCGTCCGTGAGGTCTACGGCGGCGAGCAGTACGTCGAGGAGCGCCACCGCCACCGCTACGAGGTCAACAACGCCTACCGCGCGGACCTGGAGAAGACCGGCCTGCAGTTCTCCGGCCTCTCCCCGAAGGGCGACCTGGTCGAGTACGTCGAGTACCCGCGCGAGGTGCACCCCTACCTGGTGGCCACCCAGGCCCACCCGGAGCTGAAGTCCCGCCCGACCCGCCCGCACCCGCTGTTCGCGGGCCTGGTCAAGGCCGCCATCGAGATCAAGACCGCGGTCTCCGAGTAGGTCTCCGCGCCTCGGCCCGGGTCGCCTCCTCGGCCTCGGTCGTTCACCGGACGGCGGCCCCGCGATTCCCGCGGGGCCGCCGTTCGGCGTTAGATTGTGTCGTACTGACGAAAAGGGGAGAGCGATGGACGAGCAGAGCGACCTGCTGATCACCGACGTGGCCGAGGAGTGGGAGGTCCGGGCGACCGGAACACCGTTCCAGGGCAAGGTCACCGGCGTGCGCAGCGAGGAGGTCCGGATGCCCGACGGCAGCTGGGCCCGCCGCGACTACCAGACCCACCCCGGCTCGGTCTCGGTGCTCGCCCTCGACGACCGGCAGCGGGTGCTGATCCTGCGCCAGTACCGCCACCCCGTGCGCCAGCGGCTCTGGGAGCTGCCGGCCGGCCTGCTCGACGTCCCCGGCGAGAACCCGTGGCACGCCGCCCAGCGCGAGCTGTACGAGGAGGCGCACTGCAAGGCCGACACCTGGCGGATCCTCGCCGACTACTACACCTCCCCGGGCGGCACCGACGAGGCGCTGCGGATGTTCCTCGCCACCGGCCTGTCGCCGGCCGAGGGCGAGCGCTACGCGGCCGAGGGCGAGGAGCAGGAGATCGAGGTCGCCTGGGTGCCGGTGCCCGAACTGATCCGGCTGATCCAGGCCGGGCACCTGCACAACCCCACCCTGGTCACCGGCACCCTCGCCGTGCACGCCGCGCTCACCGGCCCGGACGGGCTGGACGCGCTGCGCCCGGCGGACTCGCCCTGGCCGGCCCGGCCCTTCGAGGCCTGAGCGGGGCGGGCCGGGCCCGGCCGGCGGGGCTGCGGCTGCGGGCCCGGGTCGGTGGGGGCGGTCGTCGAGAGGGCGCCCGGGAGCCGGCGGCCCGGCCGTTCGGGGCGCGGGCGGGTGACCCGGTTGATTCGCCCGGGTGATTCGACGGTTCGTACGACCGGATGTCACCTCGGCTGAACCGGGCGGTCGAACTACGCTTCGCAGACAGGGCGCCCGTCCACGGCGCCCCCGCTGAGCACCGGACGCCTCGTCCGGGTGCCGAGCGCCGGGTGCCGAGCGCGGGATACCGAGCGCGGAACGCCGAGCGCCGGATGCCGAGCGCGGGATGACGTCGGGAGTGGCACGGGTGGCGAGGAAGACGGCGACGACGGACCCCGGCCCCGACGCGCCCGCCGGGGCCGTCCCGGGACTGGAGCGGCTGCCGGCCGGGCCCACGCTCTTCGTCGGACGGCGCGCCGAACTCGCCGCACTGCGGGCGGCCGCCGCCCGTCCGGCCAGCGGCCGCTGCCCGGTCCTGGTGCTGGCCGGGCGCCCCGGCTCCGGCCGGACCGCGCTGGCCGCGCGCTTCGCCCGTACCGTCGCCGCCGACTACCCGGACGGCGTGCTGTTCGCCCGGCTGTCCGCCCCCGACGGCGGCCGGGTGCCGCCCGCGCGGGCCGCCCGGCTGCTGCTGGAGCAGCTCGACCCGGAGGCGGCCGTGCCGCTGCCCGGCGCGGTCGAGGACGGGCGCGACGAGCCGGGCTGCGTGGCGCTGCGCGAGGCCCTGGCCGGACTGCGGGTCCTGCTCGTCCTGGACGACGTGCGGGACGCCGGGCAGGTGTGGCCGCTGCTCGCCGACGAACCCGGCTGCCTGGTGCTGGCCACCACCGCCGGGCCGCTCACCGGGATCGAGGACATCGACCCGGTGATCCTGGGCGGCCTGGACCGGACCGCCTCCGGCGAACTGCTGGCCGACCTGGTCGGCGGCACCCGGGTCTCCTGCGACCCGGTCGGCGCGGCCGACCTGGCCGAGGCCTGCGCCGCCCGGCCCGCCGCGCTGCGGCTGATGGCGGGGTGGCTGCGGGGGAGCGCCAAGACCGCGGTCACCGACGCGGCGCGCGAGCTCCAGCGGGTGGTGGGGGAGGACCCGGCCGCCGGCGCCGGGTCCGTCCCGGACGCCACGGGTGGTGCGGGTGGTACGGGCGGTGTGACGAACGGGGCGGAGCCGGGCTCGGCGAAGGGGTCCGCGAAGGGCTCGGCGAAGGCTTCCGAGAAGGGCTCGGCGAGGACGGGCGCGGCCGGGACGGCGGGGGCGGGGCAGGCGGCTCCGTCGGGGAAACCGGCGGGCCGGTCGTCGGGGAACGAGCCCGGGAAGGCGTCCAAGAAGAAGGGGGAGGGCGCGGCCGCTCCCGAGGTCGCGTCGGCGGGCGATCCGGCGGCCTGGGTGAAGCCGGGCCCGGAGCCGGCCGAGCCGGTGCCCGTCCCCGACAACGACCCGCTGCTCGGGGCGTTCACCCTCCTGTACCGGGGGCTGCCGGCCGCCCAGGCGCGGATGCTGCGCACCCTCACCCTGGCCCCCGCGCAGACCGCCGATCCGCGCACCGCCTCCGCCCTGGTCGGCTGCCCGGTGCCGGACGCGGCGGCGACGCTGGCGGCCCTCGCCGAGCGGGAGCTGCTCGGCGAGGAGGCGCCGGCCGCCGACGGCACCCCGCGCTACCGGGTGCCCGGGCGGCTCTACCCCCGGCTGGTCCGGCTGCGCGAGCAGGAGGACCGGCCCGCCGAGACCGAACTGGCCCGGGCCCGGCTGCTGGAGCGGCTGGTCCGGCTCACCGAGTCCGCCCGCGCCCTGCTCGACCCCGAGGGCGGTCCGGCCCCCGAGGCGCTGCCGGCCGCGTTGCGGCTGCGCTCGGCCGAACACGCCCGCGCGTGGCTGCTCGGCGAGCGGGAGCTGCTGCTGGGCGCGGTGGCCGACGCGATCGGCCAGGGCGACCTGGACGGTTCGGCCGGGCGGCTGGTCACCGCGCTGCTGCGGGCGCTGCCGCTGACCGGTGCCGCCGCCCCCGCGGACCTCTACCGGCTGCACGAGCTGGTGCTCACCGTCGCCGAGCGCAACCGCCGGCCGCGCCGGGCTTCGGCCGCCCTGCTCAACCTGGGCGACCTGCAGGTCTCGGCCGGCCGCTGGGAGCAGGCCGCCGCGCACTACCGGGCCGCCCTGGAGCATGCCCGGACGGCGGACGACGAGCCGCTCTGCGCGCGCGCCCTGGAGGGCGCGGCCGGCTGCCACCGGGCGCTCGGCGACGCGGTGCGCGCCGCCGATTGGTACGGGCGGGCGCTCGGGCTGCGGCAGTCCCTCGGGGACCACGCGGCCGAGGCCCGGCTGCTGGCCCGGGTGGCCGAGGCGCACACCGCCCAGCGCCGCTTCGACGAGGCGGACCGCGAGTACCGGGCGGCCCTCGCGGTGCTGCGCAGGATCGGCGACGAGCGCGGCCGGGAGACCGTCGGCGCGGCCCTCGCGGACCTGCGGGAACGCGTCGACGCCGGGTGGTGACGGGCGTTTCGGAGGTATTGTCGAAGATGCCCGGTTACGACGTCTTTGGTGGGTAAGTCGCGAGGGAAGCCTACGAACCTGCCAATGTGTGCGGGAAATTTATTCACTTTGGAAGGCTGACACGCCGACTGGGCTTCATTACACTCGGACGTAGTCGCGCAGCGATCCCGCCCCGGGCTGCCCGGAGGCTTCCCCACGTGCGCGTCGCCCACCGGTCTTCTCCGGTCGGGACCCCCATGGCAAGAGGACGTGTTCAGTCGTGAAGGTCGGCATCCCCCGCGAGGTCAAGAACCACGAGTACCGCGTGGCCATCACGCCCGCCGGCGTGCATGAGCTGGTCCGCAACGGACACGAGGTCTACATCGAGGACAACGCCGGTCTCGGCTCCTCGATCCCGAACGAGGAGTACGTGGCCGCCGGCGCCACCATCCTCCCCACCGCCGACGAGGTGTGGGCCACCGCCGACCTGCTGCTGAAGGTCAAGGAGCCCATCGCCTCCGAGTACCACCGGCTGCGCAAGGGCCAGACCGTCTTCACGTACCTGCACCTGGCGGCCGACCGGGCCGGCACCGACGCGCTGATCGCCTCGGGCACCACCGCCATCGCCTACGAGACCGTCCAGCTGGGCAACGGCGCGCTGCCGCTGCTCGCCCCGATGTCCGAGGTCGCGGGCCGCCTGGCCCCGCAGGTCGGCTCGTACCACCTGATGCGTCCGGCCGGCGGCCGCGGCGTGCTGCCCGGCGGCGTGCCCGGCACCCACCCGGCCAAGGCCGTCGTCATCGGCGGTGGCGTCTCCGGCTGGCACGCGGCCACCATCGCCATCGGCATGGGCTACGACGTGACCCTGCTCGACCGCGACATCAACAAGCTGCGCGAGGCCGACCGCATCTTCGGCACGAAGATCAAGGCCATCATGTCCAACTCCTTCGAGCTGGAGAAGGCCGTCCTCGAGGCCGACCTGGTCATCGGCGCCGTGCTGATCCCGGGCGCCAAGGCCCCGAAGCTCGTCACCAACGAGCTGGTCTCCCGCATGAAGCCGGGCTCCGTGCTCGTCGACATCGCCATCGACCAGGGCGGCTGCTTCGAGGACTCGCGCCCGACCACGCACGACGACCCGACCTTCCAGGTCCACGACTCGGTCTTCTACTGCGTGGCCAACATGCCGGGCGCCGTCCCGAACACCTCCACCTACGCGCTGACCAACGCCACGCTGCCGTACGTCATCGAGCTGGCGAACCGTGGTTGGAAGGAGGCGCTGCGCCGCGACGCCGCGCTCGCCAAGGGCCTGAACGTGCACGAGGGCCAGATCACCTTCCCGGCCGTCGCCGAGGCCTTCGGCCTGGAGTCGGTCTCCCTGGAGAGCGTGCTCGCCTGAACCCCCTGACCGCCCGGCGGTCTTCCGCCACGGCGCTCGTTCGCCCCCGACCCGATTGCTTCGGGCCGGGGGCTTCGCCGTGCCCGTGAACGGCGGGCGGACCGGGTTGGTCGCTCTGTCGTCAATTCCGGTCGGTCACGTCACCCGCCCGCGGAAACGATGGGGTCAGCGACCCACTCAACCCTTGACAGCAGCCCGCCTGATAGTCGACACATCCTGCCGACTACCGTGGATTGTGTTGCTGCGAACGCCTTGAACGGCCTAGAGTCGCAAACCGTCGGCATGCTGCCACGCTGACGAATCGACATAGAGTCCTGGATGCCCAAGGAGGTAAGACGACTTGTGAATGAGTCGACAATTGCTCCCGGGGGTGGTCAGCCAGGACTGGCGGAGCACATCGCCGGCCAGCCGAGTGTGGAGCCCGGGGCCCGGCAGCCCTCCGTGGGTTCGGCCGAGGTCGGCTCGGTCGCGCTCCGCACCTTCGAAGCACGCCAGAACACAGCACAGGTGACCACGGTGACCGATCACGACGCCGACTTGGCGGCCTACGGCCTGGCCTACGGCGAGTTCGCCTACGGCGCCTACGACGACCCGGACGCCGAGTACGAGCCGGACCCGGAGTACGCCGCCACGCTGGCCCCCGACGCCGCGCGCCAGCGCCGCGAGCGGGTCGGCCCGACCGGCCGTCCGCTGCCGTACTTCCCGATCCCCGCGCCGGTCGCCGAGCACGGCCCCGCCCAGATCATCGCCATGTGCAACCAGAAGGGCGGCGTCGGCAAGACCACGTCGACCATCAACCTGGGCGCGGCGCTGGCCGAGTACGGCCGCCGGGTGCTGCTCGTCGACTTCGACCCGCAGGGCGCGCTCTCGGTCGGCCTCGGCGTCAACCCGATGGAGCTCGACGTCACCGTCTACAACCTGCTCATGGAGCGGGGGCTGACGGCCGATGAGGTGCTCCTCAAGACGGCCGTCCCCGGGATGGACCTGCTGCCGTCCAACATCGACCTCTCCGCCGCCGAGGTGCAGCTGGTCAGCGAGGTGGCCCGGGAGTCCGCGCTGGCGCGCGCCCTGAAGCCGCTGCTGCCCGACTACGACTACGTCATCATCGACTGCCAGCCCTCGCTGGGCCTGCTGACGGTCAATGCGCTGACGGCCGCTCACAGCGTGATCGTGCCGCTGGAGTGCGAGTTCTTCGCGCTGCGCGGTGTCGCTCTGCTGACCGAGACCATCGAGAAGGTGTGCGAGCGGCTCAACCCCGAGCTGCGCCTGGACGGCATCCTCGCGACCATGTACGACTCGCGCACCGTGCACAGCCGCGAGGTGCTCGCACGGGTCGTCGAGGCGTTCGGCGAGCACGTCTTCCACACCGTCATCGGCCGTACCGTGCGCTTCCCGGAGACCACCGTCGCCGGCGAGCCCATCACCACGTACGCGACCAACTCGGTCGGCGCCGCCGCCTACCGCCAGCTCGCCAGGGAGGTGCTCGACCGGTGCCGCCCCGCCGAGTGAGTCTCCCGGGTGCCGACGAGCTGTTCCGGACCACGGGAGGGATGGCGCTGTCGCCCTCCCTCGCGTCGCGTCCGGCCGCCGAGGCATCCAGACCGGAGACCTCGCGGGCCGTCAACGGCTCGGACGGCGCCGAGGGTGCCGAGTCCGCCCAGAGCGCCCAGGACGACCGGCAGCTGACGTCGGAGCAGCAGGGGACCGCCGCCGTGCCGGCGCCCGCGCAGCCGCCCGTCCAGCGGCCGGGCGGGGCCCAGACCGTGCCCGCCGGCCGGGGCGCCGCCACCGCGCCGGCGGCCCGGACGCACGCCGGCGCCGCCGAGGAGCAGGCCGGTGCCGCCGGGCGCGCCCGGCCGCGCGGCCGCGCGCCGCGCCGGCCCAGCGGGCGCGAGCGGCACGACGAGAAGATCACCGTGTACGTGTCCGCCGAGGAGCTCATGGACCTGGAGCACACCCGGCTGGTGCTGCGCGGCGAGCACGGCCTGGCCGTGGACCGCGGCCGGATCGTCCGGGAGGCCATCGCGGTCGTCCTGGCGGACCTGGAGCAGCGGGGCGAGGCCTCCATCCTGGTCCGGCGCCTGCGCGGACGGTAGGACGGTCGGCGGCTGGACCGCCGGGTGGTTCGCCGGGTGGGTGGACTGCCGGGGCTGCCGGGCGGGGTGAGGCTGCCGGGCGGGGTGAGGCGGCCGGGTGTGGCCAGGCGGTCGGAAGACGGCCGGGGGAGCCCGGCAGGGGCGTCGTGAGGCCTTCGGGCCCGGCGTCCGGGGGAGCCGGCGGGTGGCCGGTGGACCGGCCGGTGGGCGCTCGGGTGCAGACGGACATGAGGCGGGCTCATGGGTTCGCTCATGAGGTGAGCTCATGGGCGGCTCATGAGGCGAGCTCATGAGGTGGACTCATGAGGGCCCCGCCGCGGGTCGAGGGGTATGAGCCGCGCTCATGGGGGCGTCGCCCCGGGGCGCGGGCCGTGGGGTCCGGTACCGAGGGTCATGAGGTGAACTCATGGGGTGGCCGCCCCGGGTCGAGGGGTATGAGCCGCGCTCATGAGGGGGCATCTCGGGCGAGGCGCGTTGTCGGCCGTTGTGGGGCCGATCGTCGATCCGGGTGGGTCCCGGGCCCTCGGGCGGGAGGTCGGGCCGTGACGGGCGCTGGAGGGCCGTTCCCGGGGTGGTGGGGCCGTACCCGGGGGTCCGACGGGCGGCGAGGCCGCCGCGCAGCCCAGCAGGCGGCGTGTCGGGGGGCCCGGGACGGGGCGGGCGGCGGGGACGGGTGAAGATGGACCGTCATGCCGAGCACCGCCGAACCAGCAGAAACCGCCGCGAACGCGACCGAGAACGGGTCGCGGGGCGGCTTCCGGGTGCGGCTGGACAACTTCGAGGGCCCCTTCGACCTGCTGCTCAGCCTGATCGCCAAGCACAAGATGGACGTCACCGAGGTGGCGCTGGCCACCGTCACGGACGAGTTCATGGCGCACATCCGGGCGATGGGCCCGGACTGGGACCTGGACGCGGCGACGGAGTTCCTGGTGGTGGCCGCCACCCTGCTCGACCTCAAGGCCGCCCGGCTGCTGCCCGCGGCGGAGGTGGAGGACGAGGAGGACCTGGCCCTGCTGGAGGCCCGTGACCTGCTGTTCGCACGGTTGCTGCAGTACCGGGCGTACAAGCGGGCCGCGGCGCTGTTCGGCGAACGCTGGGCCGCCGAGCTGCTGCGGCGCCCCCGGACCGTCGGGCTGGAGCCCCGGCACGCGGAGCTGCTGCCGGAGGTGGTGATCACCGTCGGTCCGCAGCGGCTGGCCGAGCTGGCGGCCAAGGCGATGGAGCCCAAGCCGAAGCCGGTGGTGTACGTGGACCACATCCACTCCCCGCCGGTCAGCGTGCGGGAGCAGGCCGGGCTGGTGGTCGGGCTGCTCAGCGAGCTGGGCGAGGCCTCGTTCCAGCGGCTGGTGGCGGACGCCCCGGACACCCTGGTGGTGGTCGCCCGCTTCCTGGCGCTGCTGGAGCTGTACCGGGAGC
The DNA here is from genome assembly GCF_014656195.1 of Kitasatospora xanthocidica. GTDB lineage: Bacteria > Actinomycetota > Actinomycetes > Streptomycetales > Streptomycetaceae > Kitasatospora > Kitasatospora xanthocidica. The sequence continues at coordinate 27,689 of NZ_BNBY01000041.1, forward strand.
GGGTGCTCGACTTCGAACAGCCGGAGGCGCTCGGTGAGCTGCGGGTGCGCTGGGTGGCGGAGGAGGGCCGGGGTGCGGTCGAGGTGACGGACGAGTTCGACCGGCCGGCGGGAGAGGCCCCGGGCGAGGCGGAGGAGCGGGAGGAGCGGCGATGAGCGGCGGGAACGAGGGCGGCCGGCCGGTCCGGCGCCCGCTGGGGCTGCCAGGGCGGCCGCGGGCCGAGGAGTGGCTGGAGCCGGCCTTCGAGCTGCTGCCGGACCCGGTGGAGCCCGTGGTGCCCGTGGACCCGGTGGTGCTCGTGGAGCCGGTAGGGCCCGTGGACCCGGCGGAGCCCGTACGGCCGGTCGAGCCGGTGCGGGCGGAGGCCCGGGTGGTGCACCAGAAGTCGGCCCCGCCGACTTCCGGCGCCCACGCTCCGGCGGACGCCGTGCTCCGGGCCGAGCTGGAGGCGGTCCTGATGGTCGTCGACGAACCGGTGCCGGAGGAGCGGCTGGCCGGGGTGCTGGAGCGGCCCCGGGCCGAGGTGGCCGCCGCGCTCGGCGAGCTGTCCGCCGAGTACACCGCCCAGGGGCGCGGTTTCGACCTGCGGCTGGTGGCCGGCGGCTGGCGGTTCTACAGCCGGGAGACCTGTTCCGCGGCCGTCGACCGGTTCCTCCTGGACGGCCAGCAGACCCGGCTCACCCAGGCCGCACTGGAGACCCTGGCGGTGGTCGCCTACCGGCAGCCGGTGTCCAGATCCCGGGTTTCCGCCGTCCGCGGTGTGAACTGTGACGGCGTGATGCGTACCCTGGTACAGCGAGGACTGGTGGAAGAGGCCGGATCCGAGCCCGAAACAGGTGCGATCCTGTATCGGACGACGAACTACTTCCTGGAACGGATGGGGCTCCGCGGCCTGGACGAGCTGCCGGAGCTCGCTCCCTTCCTGCCCGAGGTCGACGACGTGGAAGCGGAGTCCCTGGAGGGCACGATGATCGCGGAGGCGGTCGCCGCCGCTGCCGCGCAGGCCGCGGACGGCAGTGGCGAGGCCGGTCGGGCCGGGCCCGATCGGTAGGGGGCGGTGAGGTCGGCCGAAACGACCGCACATCCCAGACGGAACGACGTACGGACACTTTGATGCGTAGCAGTGGCAACGGCAGGAACAGCAGCGGCGGCGGGAGCGGTCGAGGCGGACAGGGCGGGGGCCGGGGCGGCGGCTCCTACGGCGGCGGCAGCGGAGGCGGTCGCGGCGGCTCGGGCTCCGGCTCGGGCTCCGGCTCGCGCGGTGGTTCGTACGGCGGCGGCTCCTACGGGGGCGGCGGCGGCCGTGGCGGCTCGGGCTCGGGTTCGGGTGCGGGCTCGCGCGGCGGCTCCGGCTCGTACGGCCGGGACGGCGGCCGCCGGGACGACCGGCGCGACGACCGCCGGGACGACCGTCGCTACCCGGACCGCCCGCTGCGGCCCGAGGAGCGCAAGTACGACCGCCCCGAGTACGGCGGCGGCCCCAACGCCACCCCGGCCCGCGGCGGCTACTCCGGCCGGCGCCCCGGCCCGGCCCCGCGTCCGCGCCGGGAGGGCCAGCCCGCCCCGGGCGACCCGCGCCGCCAGCCGCAGCGCTCGCGCGAGCTGCAGGCCAAGATCGAGGACGCCGTCCTCGCCCGGCACGACAAGCCGGCCGTCAAGCTGCCCAAGACCTTCGGCGAGCCCGAGGGCGAGCGTCTGCAGAAGGTGCTGGCCCGGGCCGGCGTCGGCAGCCGCCGCGCCTGCGAGGAGCTGATCGAGCAGGGCCGCGTCGAGGTCAACGGCAAGCGCGTCACCGAGCAGGGCAAGCGGGTCGACCCGCAGAACGACGAGATCAAGGTGGACGGCCTGACCGTCGCCACCCAGTCCTACCTGTTCTTCGCGCTGAACAAGCCGGCCGGCGTGGTCTCCACCATGGAGGACCCGGACGGCCGCCAGTGCCTGGGCGACTACGTGACCAACCGGGAGACCCGGCTGTTCCACGTCGGCCGGCTGGACACCGAGACCGAGGGCATCATCCTGCTCACCAACCACGGTGAGCTGGCCCACCGCCTCACCCACCCGCGCTACGGCGTGACCAAGACCTACCTGGCCGCCATCCAGGGCCCGATCCCGCGCGACCTGGGCAAGCAGCTGGCCAAGGGCGTGGAGCTGGAGGACGGCTACGCCCGTGCCGACAGCTTCAAGGTCATCTCCAACGTCGGCAAGAACTACCTGGTCGAGGTGACCCTGCACGAGGGTCGCAAGCACATCGTCCGCCGGATGCTGGCCGAGGCCGGCTTCCCGGTCGAGAAGCTGGTGCGCACCCACTTCGGCCCGATCGCCCTGGGCGACCAGAAGTCGGGCTGGCTGCGCCGCCTGACCAACCCGGAGGTCGGCCAGCTGATGCGCGAGGTCGGCCTGTAGGCCGTGCTCGTCCGCCCGTCCCGTTGAAGGGCCCCCGGTCGCCGTGGTGCGGCCGGGGGCCCTTCGCCGTGTCGGGCCTTTCGCCGGGCGGCGCGCGTAGCCGGGCGGGGCCCGACGCCGGGCGGGGCCCGACGCCGTGCGGGGTGTACGGGGTGTGCGGGTCCTGTGACCCGGGACGCAACCGCTGGTCACGGCCTTGTCAGTGCCATGATCCGTGGCCGAGGATGGCCACCTGGCCACCACCCCGCCGGGTGGCGGGACCGCGCCAGTGCGGAGTGCCGGTGGCCGGATCAGGGGCGAACAGGGGGAGACGGCGTCGTGTCCGATGCACCACTGGGACGGGCCAGCGGACAGGCCCTGGGCACACTGGGGCTGGCCGAGCCGGACGGGCAGCTGTACGCGGCGCTGGTGGCCCATCCGCAGTCCACCGCGGAGGAGCTGGCGGAAGCCTGCGGCCTGACCCTCCAGCAGGGCGTGCGCGCCCTGGAACGGCTGGCCCAGCAAGGCATGGCCACCCGGGCGCCGGTGGACCGCCAGCGCTTCCTGGCGGTCGCCCCGGACGTCGCGATCGGCTCCCTGATAGGCCACCGGGAGTCCGAGCTGCGGCAGGCCCGGGCCGAGATGCACCGGCTGATGGACGCCTTCCGGGAGGCTTCGCGCTACACCGACCCGGCGCACTCGGTGGAGGTGCTGACCGGCGGCGAGGCGATCGCCCAGCGGCTGGAGCACATCACCGAGACCAGCCGGTACCAGGTGCGCGGCTTCGACCGCCCGCCGTACATCCAGGACCCGGTGGCGCCGATGGCGCTGCAGCGCCGGCGGCTGCGGGAGGGCGTGAAGTTCCGGACGGTCTACGACCGGGAGGCGGTGGCCTGGCCCGGGCGGCTGGAGAAGAACATCCTGGTCGGGGTCGCGGACGGCGAGGAGGCGCGGGTCCGGCCGACGCTGCCGATGAAGATGATCATCTCGGACGACCGGATGGCGATCATTCCGATCAGCGTCGGCGACAGCGTGCTGGACGCCGCCTACGTGATCCACCCCTCGGCGCTGCTCCAGGCGCTGGACACGCTGTTCGAGGCGGAGTGGGAGCGGGCCGTGCAGCTGCAGGCGGCGATCGGCACCGGGGACGCGTCCCTGGGACCGGAGGCCGACCACCGCAAGCTGCTGGGCCTGCTGGCGGCCGGGCTCACCGACGAGTCGATCGCCCGCTCGCTCGGCTGGAGCGCCCGGACCACCCAGCGGCGGCTGCAGAGCCTGATGCGCTCACTGGGCGCCACCACCCGCTTCCAGGCCGGCATGGCGGCCCGGGAGCGGGGGTGGCTGTAGGCGCCGGTGAGCCCGGTGAGCCCGGTGGGTCAGCTCCAGGGGGTGAGGGAGGCCCACCGGCCGTCCGGGCCGCGCTCGACCTTCTCCAGGCCGACCACGGCCGAGCGGTTCAGCCGCCCGTAGATGTGCGGGAACAGGACGTCGGGGGTGGCCCCGGGCGGCGGTGCGCCGTGCGGGGCCTCCCACTTGACCATCGGCTCCACCAGCGACTCCTCGATCAGCAGCACCATCAGCGGGTCGGGGGTGTCGGCGAAGAAGGCGTTGGCCACCGCGAGCGCCGTCTGCTCGTCCGCCGAGCAGTGGATGAACCCGTCGGTGAGCAGCGAGGCGGTGGCGTACGGGCGGCCGGGGTCGGCCAGCCAGTCGTCCAGGGGGGCGAGGTGGAGGATCATGTTTCCTTTTCTACCCGTTGTCTCCGGTTTGGTGCTGAGCGGTCGTCATCGACGGGCGGTCGGTGTCCGGGGCCGTTGGGGTCGGTGGGGCCTTCGGGGCCGTTGAGGCCCCTGGGCTTTCAGAGCCCGGCCACCTTGGCGGAGGCGGAGATCTCGTACACCAGGGTGAGGGTGCGGCGGGCGCCCGGGCCGAGCGGGACGTCCCAGCGGACGATGCCCTCGGCGTCGAAGGCGTCCGGCGCCGGGGAGCACTCCTCCTTGCGCAGCCGGACCTCGACCGCCGACACCTCGGAGACCGGCACCCGCTCGCGCACCGTGACGATCCGCTCGTCGTGCTCCTCCGGGCCGGAGAACCGGGACAGGTGCAGCCGCACCGTGCGGGTGGTGGTCTGCCGGCCGGTGAGGCCGGCGGTGGCCTGGCGCTGCTCGGTCTCGCGGACCACCCGGTAGCCGTCCGAGCTGCCGAAGGAGAGTTCGGCGTCGGCGCCGGTGGCGGTGAAGCGCAGCTCGCCGCGGCCGGTGAAGCCGCTGCCGCGGACCAGCTCGACCGGGCCGGCCAGCAGCGGGTGCCCGGCCGCGTTGCGGAAGCGGACCACCTGGGTGACCAGCGGGGACAGCTCCGGGGCGCAGGCGTACTCGCTGCTCGCCGGCCCGGTGAAGGCGCCCAGCGGCACCCGGTGCGCCCGGCCGTCGGAGGGCACGGTCGCCGGGGCGGGGGCGGGCAGCACCCGGACCTCGCCGCCGTCGTCCACGCCCGGGACCCCGGCGCCCGGGCCGAGCTCGCTGATCGCCTCCTCGCGCAGCTCGACCTCGACCGTGCGGCGCTCCTCGTCGGTGCGCTCGCGCAGCATCAGGACGTCCTCGGCCACGGCCGGCGGGTCGGTGGCGAGTGCGGACCGGGCGGTGGAGAAGGTGAGCCGGGCGCCGCTCCAGTCCTCGCCGGTGCGCTGCCAGACCACCGCCTCCGACTCCAGGCGCAGGTCGCCGCCGTCCAGGGTCGCCCGGTAGGACGGGCGCCAGAGCGCGCAGGGGACCAGGTGGGAGACGGTCAGTTCGGCCGGACCGGCCTGCGCGGCCTCGACGGTCAGGTCCAGGTGGGCGGTCAGCTCGGCCGGGTCCTCCTCGGCCTGGTCCAGGGCGATCAGGGCCTGTGAGCGCTCCTGCTCCAGGCGGCGAAGCCGGGAGTGGGTGGTGCGCAGCTCCTCGCCGTAGCGCTCGCGCTCGGCGTCCACCCGGTTCAGCTCGCGGGCCCAGCGGGTGCGTTCCAGCTCGCCGACGCCGGCGCCCTCGCCGATCTCGCGCAGCAGGTCGGCGGAGAGCTGGGCGAGCAGGGCCAGCCGGGCCTCCAGGCGGGCGCGGGTCTGGTCGGCCAGGCGGGTCTCGGTGTCCAGCCGGTGCAGCCGGTGGCGCAGCCCGGAGTCGTCCGGGCCGGGCGGCAGCGGGGCGCGCGGGGCCCAGGAGCGCACCAGCCGGGCGTCCAGCACGCGGACCCCGGGGGTGGCGGACTCGGCGCGCAGGGTGCGGTCGACCGCGAGGGCGGTGAGCGGGCCGAGGCGCAGCCGCTGGACACCCGCGGTGAGTCCGACCGTCGTCGTGCGCTCGACCTGGCTGCGGTCCTCCAGGCAGGTGACGGCGGTGACGGGGAGGGCCGTGGTGGTCCCGGTCCGGTCTCCGGTGGTGGGTGTGGTCGTGGCTGTGGCTGCGGCTGCGGTCCCCGGTGCGGATGCGGGCCCGGTCATGTCTCCGGTCATGGTCAGTTCCTCCGGTTTCCGCCGACGACGGCCTTACCCGCCGGGATCTTGATCAGGTAGCCGCCGTCCAGCTCGGTCCGGCCGCCCGGCGGCAGGTCGACCCGCCAGAGCCGGGTGCTGGGCGGGCACTCCGGCGTGGAGACGGTCGGGGCCTGCCAGTCGGCCCGCTCCTCGATCCGGATCTCGGCGTCGGAGGTGACCGGTACGCGTTCGCGGACCTCCACCGTGACGGCACGGCCGAGCCGGTTCGCGAGCCGGACGTGCACCCGGTGGTCGAGCACGGTGCTGTTGCCCTTCAGCATGCCCGTGGCGGACTCGCGCAGCTCGGTGCGGCGCGCCACCTCGATGCTCTCGGTGACGCCGATGCCCAGGCGCCGCACGCCGCCGGGCGCCAGCGTCGGCAGGGCGGCCGTCAGCAGGAACTCGTCGTCCACGGTGACCTCCACCGGGCCCGCCAGCACGGCGCGGTCGGTGCGGTTGGCGAGCACCAGGGTCGCGTACACCTTCTCCTCGACGGCGGGGACGGTGACGTACTCGGGGCGGACGGTGAGCGGGATCCCGTCCACCGTGACGGTGTGCCAGGTGCCGTCGGACGGGATGTCGGCGGGGGCGACGGCGTCGAAGCGGTGGTCGAAGGAGCCGGCCGACTCGCGGGGCGGGACGGCGTGGCGGGGGAGGACGAGGCGGCGGATCTGCTCGCCCGGGTTGCCGCCCGGCAGGGTCCAGTCCAGCTCCTCGCGCTCGATCCGCTCGGGGCGGGGGCGCAGGGTGCCGCGCCGGGTGCTGGGGCCGTCGGGGCCGGTCAGGACGAGGTCGGGGTAGTCGAGCAGGGTGGCGTCCGGCGCCATGCCGACGGCCTGCGGCGGGGCGGCGAGCCGGCTCCGGCGGGCCCGGAAGGCCTCGCGCGGAGCGCCGCCCGGGGCCTGGCCGCCCGGGGCCTTCGGGAGCGGGGCCACCGGGGCGGTGGTGATGGCGGGCTGCGGCGGGCCGCCGTAGCCGGCGAAGCCGCCCGGGGCTCCGGGGGCGGGCGGGGACGCGGACACCGGTTCGTCGGCGCTCAGGCTGCCGCCGCCACCGAACGGGGCTCCGGAGGCCGGAGCGGCGTCCTCCGCCGCGGCGAAGGCCTCGGGGCGCGGGCCGGCCGGGCGCGGGCCGGCCGGGCGGGCACCGCCGAGACGGGAGGGACCGATCGATCCGGGCCCGGCCAGCCGGGCGGCGCCCGGCGGCACCGGAGGCGGGACCGCAGGCGGGACGGCGGCCCTGCGGGGCTCCCCGCCGACGCCCCGGCGGCGGGTGGCCGGGGCGTCGGCTCCGGCCGCGTCGTAGCCGGTGAAGAGGTCCGACAGCCCGGCCGGGGGCTCGCGCCAGCCGGAGGGCGGCGGGGCGGGCTGGCTGCGGCCGATCCGCAGCGAGGCCAGCTTGGGCAGGTCGGTGCGGCGGTCGAGGTCGGCGGTGGAGAGGGCGAGGCGCACGCCCGTCCAGTCCTCGCCGGTGCGCTGGGCGACGCTCGCCCGCAGGACGAGGTGACCGGAGTCGGAGCCGGTGCGGTACGACAGGCGGTAGGCGGGCACCCAGCGGGCGGCGGGGACGCCGTACTCCAGCTCCAGCTCCAGGTCGAGGGTGGTGGGTTCGGCGGTGGGGGTGGCGGTGGGGTGCTCGGGGTGGGCCGTGGTGAGGGTGAGCAGCACGGTGGCGGCGGTCGCGACCGGCTCGGCCCGTACGGCGGTGGACGCCCGGTCCAGTCGGTCGGCGGCCAAGTCCCGTTCATGGTCGGCGAGTTCGATCTCCTGGTTGAGCTCCTCGGCGCGCTGCTGGAGCCGGGCCAGCCGCTCGTCGACGAAGTCGGCGAGCTCCAGCCAGGCGTCCGCGGGTGTACGCCGCAGCGGCTCCTCGGGCCGGTGCTGCGGCGGTACGGCACGCAGCGCGGCGGTGTCGGCGATCGCGGCGAGCACCAGCCGGCGACGCTCGGCGAGCATGCTGCGGTGCTCCGTCGCCTCGTCCAACTCCCGCTGGAGATCGGGGAGTTCCTCGGGGGCGCGGAGTTCGGCGAGCTGCTCCAGCCGGGCCTCGGTGACCGCGGTGCCGGCCGGCCCGGAGAGCACCCGGGCGCGCAGCGAACGGCCGTCCAGGGACACCGGCAGGCCGGTCAGCCGAAGCCGCCCGCCGGGCGGAACCGGGACGGTGGCCCGGCGGCGGCACACCGCACCCTCCGCGTACACCACCACGGAGTCCAGGACCGACGGGTGAGCCGGTACGGCCGGCGGTTTCGCCTGCCCGCTCCGGCCGCTGTGCTGATCGTCCATGCGCAACCCCTTCGTTCGCGTGTTGCCTGCCGCGTGCCGCTCTTCGTGGCACGCGGATCGCCCGCTCGGCCGCTCGGATCCGCTCGACTCCGCTCGGCCCTGTCCGGCCCGCTCGGCCTGTTGTGCCGGCGGTTCGGACGTCCGCGCCGCCCGTACCCGCTCGGCTGCTCGTCGTGCCTTCCCCGGGCGGCCAGTCTGCCCGGCTTCGGTGCGGGCGTCGCCGGATTTCCCGGGTACGGCGTGTGCACTGGAGGGGACGGGGGCGGGGCCTTCGCGGTTGCCGGTGCCGGGAGCTGCCGGAAGCTGCCCTCGTGGTTGCCGGGTGGCAGGTGGGGACTTCGGCACCGCCGATGAGGGAGGATGGGGCGCGGGTGCTCCCGGACGGTTCCCGGCACCTGTCGAGCAATCGTGATGAGGAGAGCGACCCGCCATGCGCACTGCCGTCGTCGTCGGCACCGGACTGATCGGCACCTCCGCCGCGCTCGCCCTGACCGCTCGCGGCCTGACCGTCCATCTGGAGGACGCCGACCCGGACGCCGCCCGCACCGCCGAGTCGCTCGGCGCGGGCACCACCGACCCGGTCGACGGCCCGGTGGACCTGGCGATCATCGCCGTCCCGCCGGCTCTGGTCGGCAAGGTGCTCGCCGACTGCCAGCGCCGCAACCTCGCGCACTGGTACACCGACGTCGCCAGCGTGAAGGCCGGCCCCGGCAGCGAGATCGCCGCGCTCGGCTGCGACACCGCCCACTACATCGGCAGCCACCCGATGGCCGGCCGCGAGCGCTCCGGCCCGCTGGCCGCCCGCGCCGACATCTTCGAGGGCCGCCCCTGGGTGCTCACCCCGACCGCCGACACCGACACCGAGACGCTCAACGCCGCCCTGGAGCTGGTCGCGCTCTGCGGCGCCATGCCGATCGTGATGGACGCCGCCGAGCACGACCGGGCCGTCGCCCTCGTCTCGCACGCCCCGCAGCTGGTGTCCTCGCTGGTCGCGGCCCGGCTGGAGAAGGCCGACGACACCGCCATAAGGCTCTCCGGCCAGGGCGTGCGCGACGTCACCAGGATCGCCGCCTCCAACCCCGGCATGTGGGTCGACATCCTCTCCGCCAACGCGGGCGCGGTCGCCGACATCCTGGACGAGGTCGCCGTCGACCTCGGCCGTACGGTCACCGCGCTGCGCGCCATGGAGGCCGCCGAGGAGGGCGAGCGACGGGCCGGCGCGGCCGGGATCGCGGCGGTCATGCGGCGCGGCAACACCGGCCAGGCCCGGATCCCCGGCAAGCACGGCGCCCCGCCCACCCGGTACGAGACGGTCGCGGTCGTCCTCGGCGACCAGCCCGGTGAGCTGGGCCGGCTCTTCGGGGAGGTCGGCGACGCGGGGGTCAACATCGAGGACGTCGTGATCGAGCACTCCACCGGGCAGCAGGTCGGCTTCGTCCAGCTGTCGGTGGCGCCGACGGCCGTCAAGCGGCTGGTGAAGGCGCTGCGGGCGAGTGGGTGGAGCGTGCGGGACTGAGGTTTCGGGGCCCTGGGAGCGGGCCCGTCGCCGAGCACGGGGGCGGGCCCGCCGCGGGGCGGGGGAGGGGCGGGGGCGGGGCCTGGCGTCCGGCGGAGTCCGGGACGGCGGCGGTCCATTAACCTTGAGGGAGACAATCCCCGGCCGTCCGCCTGCGCAGGCTTCGGCTCCCATGCTCAGAGAGAGGTTCGCTCCCGTGGACACTGCCGACCGAGCGCACGCCCCGGTCGTCGTCGCCATCGACGGACCCTCCGGCTCCGGCAAGTCGACCGTCTCGCGGGCGGTCGCCGCCCGACTGGGCCTGAGCTTCCTGGACACCGGTGCCATGTACCGGGCGATGACCTGGTGGATGCTGGCCAACGACGTCGACGTCACCGACCCGGAAGCCGTCGCCGTCGCCTGCGGCAAGCCGGTGATCGTGTCGGGCACGGACGCCGACGGCCCCACCATCACGGTGGACGGCCAGGACGTCTCCGGACCGATCCGCGGCCCCGAGGTGACGGCGCAGGTCAGCGCCGTGGCCGCGGTGCCGGCGGTACGGGCCCGGCTGGTGGAGCTGCAGCGCGGCTGCGGCGAGGTCGCCGAGCGCGGCATCGTCGCCGAGGGCCGGGACATGGGGACCGTGGTCTTCCCGGACGCCACCGTCAAGGTCTTCCTGACCGCCTCCGAGCAGGCCCGCTCCGCCCGTCGGGCGGCCGAGCTGCGCGCCAAGGGCGTCGACGAGGCGACCATCACCGCGATGGCCGCCGACCTCGCCCGCCGGGACGCCGCCGACTCCTCCCGGGAGACGGACCCGCTGGCCCAGGCCGCGGACGCCGTCCTGGTGGACACCAGCGAGCTCACCCTGGAGCAGGTGATCGACCGGATCGCCGGGCTGGTGGAGGACCGGGCCGGGCTGTCGTCGGTCTGACCGGCTGACCGGCTGACCGGCGGCATGGCTGCTGTCGGCCGGTGTGGCCGGTCGGTCCTGGTCGGTCCGGCCGTGGCTGGTCGGGCGGGCGTGGCTGTACGGCTGCGGCTGGTCGGCCCTGGTCGGTCCGGCTGGCGCCGGGACCGGCCACTATTGAGTGAACCGCGGGCCGCCGAGGCGCCGCGGAGACAACCATCGCGCTGCCCCGAGCGGGGCAGGTACGCACGGCACGCCCCTGGGAAGGGCCGGGCCGGGAAACGGAACAGACGAACATGACCGCAGAGCACTCCGCCGAGCACGGTGGGCTGGACGCCGCCGACTACGCCGAGTTCATGGCCCTCGCTGCCGAAGAGGGCTTCGACGTCGACGGCTTCGACGCCGAGGACGGCACCGAGCTCGTCCGACTGCCGGTGCTGGCCGTGGTCGGCCGCCCGAACGTCGGCAAGTCGACCCTCGTGAACCGCATCATCGGCCGCCGCGAGGCCGTCGTCGAGGACAAGCCCGGCGTCACCCGCGACCGGGTCACCTACGAGGCCAGCTGGAACGGCCGCCGCTTCAAGGTGGTCGACACCGGCGGCTGGGAGATCGACGTCCTCGGCATCGACGCCATGGTCGCCGCCCAGGCTGAGCTGGGCATCGAGCAGGCCGACGCGGTGCTGTTCGTCGTGGACGCCACGGTCGGTGCCACTGACACCGACGAGGCCCTGATCAAGATCATCCGCCGGGCGGGCAAGCCGACCGTCCTGTGCGCCAACAAGGTCGACGGCCCGTCCACCGAGGCCGAGGCCGCCTACCTGTGGTCGCTGGGCCTGGGCGAGCCCTACCCGGTCTCCGCCCTGCACGGCCGCGGCTCGGGCGACCTGCTGGACGCCGTCATGGACGCGCTGCCCGAGGCCCCGCCGCAGACCTTCGGCGACGCCGCCCCCGGCGGCCCGCGCCGGATCGCGCTGATCGGCCGGCCGAACGTCGGCAAGTCCAGCCTGCTGAACAAGGTCGCCGGCGAGGAGCGGGTGGTCGTCAACGAGCTGGCCGGCACCACCCGTGACCCGGTCGACGAGATGATCGAACTCGGCGGCAAGACCTGGAAGTTCGTGGACACCGCCGGTATCCGCCGCCGCGTCCACCTGACCGCCGGCGCCGACTTCTACGCCTCGCTGCGTACCTCCGCCGCCCTGGAGAAGGCCGAGGTCGCGGTCGTCCTGATCGACGCCAGCGAGACCCTCGCCGAGCAGGACACCCGGATCATCTCGATGGCCGTCGACTCCGGGCGCGCCGTCGTCGTCGCCTACAACAAGTGGGACCAGCTGGACGAGGAGCGCCGCTACTACCTGGAGCGCGAGATCGAGCGCGACCTCGTCCAGGTGCAGTGGGCCCCGCGGGTCAACGTGTCGGCCAAGACCGGCCGGCACATGGAGAAGCTCGTCCCGGCGATCGAGACCGCGCTGGCGGGCTGGGAGACCCGGGTCACGACCGCGCGCCTGAACGCCTTCCTCGGCGAGCTGGTGGCCGCCCACCCGCACCCGATCCGGGGTGGCAAGCAGCCGCGCATCCTGTTCGGCACCCAGGCCGGCATCCGTCCGCCGCGCTTCGTGCTCTTCGCCTCGGGCTTCCTGGAGGCCGGCTACCGGCGCTTCATCGAGCGCCGTCTGCGCGAGGAGTTCGGGTTCGTCGGGACGCCGATCTCGATCTCGGTGCGGGTCCGGGAGAAGCGCAAGAAGAAGTAGTCGCGGGACGTAGTAGTAAGGAGGAGCCGGGCGACCGGCTCACGGTCGGAGGGCCTCGTCACGGTGGTGGCGGGGCCCTCCGGCGTTTCCGCCGGGCGGGTGCGCGGGTGCGCGGGTGGTGGGGTGTTCGGTGGGGCGGATGTTCGGTGGGGCGGATGTTCGGTGGGCGTCAGTGGAGGTCGCCGTTGCGGCCCGGGGGGAGGGAGAGCATCTGGCGGTGGCGGCCGCCGGTGGACGGGGCGGTGGCGAGACCGGTGGCCGTACCCATCACCGGGGACGGGGCGGGTGGCGCGGGCGGGGCGGGCGCGGGCACGGACATCGCCTGCGGCACCGCGCCGAGGTAGCCGGCCGCCACCCAGCCCTGGCCGTTGGTGAACTGGGCTCCGGCACCCACGGGCTGGGCCGGGGGCGGGACGGAGGCGGAGTGGCCGTGACCGTCGCTGGCGACGGCGGTGGGCTCGGGGTGGCTGCCGGGGTGGGGCGTGTGGTGGCCGGCCGTGTGGTGGACGGGGTGGTGGTGGGCGCCGGTGTGGTGGGGGTGGCCGTGCTGGTGGCTGCCCGTTTGAGGGGTGTGGCCCGCATGGCCGGTGTGACTGGTGTGTCCGGGATGGCCTGTGTGGTGCCCGTGCGGGTGGCCGGGGGCCGAGCCGGTGCCGTGCGGCTGGGACGACATGAACTGGGGCAGGCCCGGCGTCTGGCCCGCGAGGGTGTGGAAGGCCTGGTGCTGGGGCGGGTACGAGCGCTGCTCGCCCAGCAGGGGGTAGTTGTCACGGACCGCGAAGCCGGTGAACACCAGGTCCTCCTCGCCCGAGCGGTCGCCGGGCAGGGCACGGAAGAGGCGCCGGTACTCGGAGTACAGCTCGTCGTAGATCGGCGTGGTGGAGTGCGGGTGCTCGGCGTCGTACGACGGGCGCATGCCCGGGATGGAGCGGGGAGCGGTGGCGGAGCGGCCGGGGGACGCAGAGACGTCGTAGCTGTACACGTAGGGGCCAACGAGCGAGAGGGACGGGGGATGCGGGGCGCTCACGGGGGCGCGCCCATGCGTGGGGCTCATGACGGGGGTATGAGAGGAACTCATGGGCGTGGTCATGAGCGGGGCTCATGGTGGTGGTCATGAGAGGGACTCATGGGCGGCGTCATGAGAGGAGCTCATGGGTGCTGCTCATGAGCGGGTCTCATGAGCGGGTCTCATGAGCCGCGCTCATCGGTCGGTGCCCATGAGCGGGGCTCATGTCGGCCGCCGGTGAGGTGCCGGCCCGAGCCGGAAGCGGCCCCCGGGGTGGAGGGGAGGCCGCCTTCCGGCGCGTACGGGCGGGGAGCGCGGATCAGGTGCCGGCGAGCGGGAGGGAGGCGGCGACCACCTGGCCGAGCGCCACGGCCCGTTCGAGCGCCTGGCGCAGCAGGTCCTCGCGGGGCTGGCGGCCGACCATGCCGGCCGGGACGGCGTACATCGTCACCTCGGAGAGCTGGCTGGCGGCCATCCGCCAGGCGTCGGTGACCTGGAGCGGCTGGTGCGCCTGCCACCAGCCGGTGCTGCCGCCGGCCGCGGCGGGCTGCAGGATCGCGTGCAGTTTGCCCATCGCGACCAGGACGGACCAGCCGGGCAGCTGCTCCGGGGTCTCGTCCAGGTCGGTGACCGGCTGGAAGCCGGCGTCCTGGAGGAGGTCGAGGAACTCGTCCTCGCCCGAGGTGCTGCCGGGACGGCCGACCGGCCCGGTGGGCTCGACCACCAGCGAGGCGTGACCGACCTTGCCGTGCAGGACCAGCCCGCAGGTGATGCCGAGGATGGCGGCCTGGCCGGGGGCGGTCGGCTGGGTCACGGAGCCGGCGGCCGGGGCGGGCGCCGGGAAGGTCGGCGCGGGGGCGGGGACGGCGAGGTCCGGGGCACCCGTCTGGGACTGGCTGATGCTGCGGACGGCGCCGGCCAGCTGCTCCTCGGAGACCGGCACCACCTGGGAGGGGATGCAGCGGGCGTGGGCGAAGGCGAGTACGGCGGTCTCGTCGCCCACGAACAGCACGGTGCTGGTCGGCTCCACGTGGGTGTCGCCGGGGGTGCGGCAAGAGGTGCACTCGTAGCTGTCGGGGGCGCGGTCGCCGCCCAGTAGGCGGTCGGCCTCGTCGTCGCCGATCTCGGACCGGACCTCGTCGCTGACGTCGAGCATGCGCGGCACAGGGGTCTCCTCGGATGGGTGCGGGTGAGTCTTCGGGGGCGGACACGGGGAGGTCGACATGACCAACGGGCCCTTGTGTCAGGCGTCACGGGTGCTCGTCGAGGCTGACGGGAATTGCCCCGGATCCGACCGCGCCGCGTGTTCTCCTGGTCGCAATCTGTCGATGTCGGTGACGGGACTGCCGGAATGAAACCGTGAGGTGGGTCACGCGGCGACGATGTTTGATCTAGGAATCAACGGTTAAATCCGACATTTCGGACAAGATTGTGCGGGCCTTACCGCCGGTAACCCTTGGCTGAGCTGGGCAGACCGTCCGGGTTTTGGAATCCCCGCCGACCGGCTCGTAGCTTCTTGGTCGGCGCAAACAGCGCCACCCGGGTTCACCCCCGACGCACAGCCCCCCGGTCCGCCGGGCGTGGCAGGTGCCCGCCGACGCGACCGCTCGAACAGGTCGTCGGCGAGTGGCTGGGTGACCGGGGCGGCAGCGGCACGTCCGATACGTGCACGGCCGTCCGACGGACGCGGCAGGCGAAAGCGGCCCCTCACGGGGTCTGGTTCCGCATGCCCGCCCCGGGGCTGTCGAGAGGAACCTCATGACTTTCCGTAACGAGACCGCCGCTGCCACCACCTCCACCGCCACCAAGCGCAACCGCGTCCGGATGGCTGTCGTGGCGGGCGCCGCTGTCGCGGCCCTGCCGGTGGCCGGCCTCGTCACGGCCACCTCGGCCTCCGCCGCCTCCGTCTCCACCTGGGACGCCGTCGCCCAGTGCGAGAGCGGTGGCAACTGGGCCATCAACACCGGCAACGGTTTCTACGGCGGTCTGCAGTTCACCTCCAGCACCTGGGCCGCCTTCGGTGGCACCGCCTACGCCTCGCAGGCCAACCTGGCGACCAAGGCGCAGCAGATCGCCGTCGCCGAGAAGGTCCTCGCCTCGCAGGGCCCGGGCGCCTGGCCCGTCTGCTCCGTCAAGGCCGGCCTGACCAAGGGCGGCGCCCCGGCCGCCGTCGACACCTCGGCCGCCGCCAAGCCGGCCGCCCCGGCCGCGAAGCCCGCCGCCCCGGCGGCGCCCGCCGCGAAGCCGGCCGCCCCGGCCGCCAAGCCGGCGCAGGCCCCGAAGCCCGCCGCCCCCAAGGCCGACGCCGCCCCCAAGGCCGCCGCCGCGCCGAAGGCCGACGCTCCCAAGGCCGACAAGGGTGCCAACACCTGGACCGGCTCGAACGACGCCAAGCCGGCCAAGGGCGACTACACCGTCAAGTCCGGTGACACCCTGAGCTCCATCGCCGCCGCGCAGGGCCTGGACTGGCACGACCTGTACAAGAACAACACCAAGGTCATCGGTGGCAACCCGGACCTGATCTTCCCGGGTCAGACCCTCAGCATCTGAACCCCCCGAGTTCGCTGAGCACCTGAGCTCCTGAGCTCCTGAGCACCTGAGCTCTTGAGCACCTGGGGCCGGCCGGGCCCGCGAGTGGCCGACAACGGCCGCTCGGGTCCTCGCCGGCTCCGGCTTCCACGGCCGCTCCTCCCCTCGCGCGGGTCCTCCGCCGAGTGGCGGAGCGGCCGTCGGCGTTCCGTGGCGGCCGGCGCGTGGCGTGCCTAGGGTCGGCTGCCATGCCGCATGCGTGTGATGAAGGCGGGCGCCGGGTCGTGGTCCGGGCCTGTACCGCCGTGGTGCTGGTGCTGGCCGTTGCCACGGGCGGGGGCGGGGGCCGGGCCGGCGCGGCCGCCCGGGTCGCGGACATGGTGTGGGACGAACTCGCCGACTGCGAGAGCGGCGGTGACTGGCAGGCGGACACCGGCAACGGCTACTACGGCGGGCTGCAGATCCAGCCGTCCACCTGGGCGGAGTCCGACGGCCTGCGCTTCGCCGACCGCCCGGACCGGGCGAGCCGACGGGAGCAGACCACCGTCGGCGAGGCGATCGTCCGGCGGCAGGGGTGGGAGGCCTGGCCGTCCTGCGCCCGGGAGTTGGGGCTTCTCGGTGGTGGGTCCGGCGCGGCCGGTGGACACCGGGCCGGGCTCGGGCAGGGCCCGGCAGGTCCGGGGTGAGCCTCCGACGGGTCCCGCGCCGGGGTGGTGCGGGAGGATGGTGGGGTGATCCAGGGCGAACTCTTCGGCGATCCGGCCGAGGCCTCCGGCGCTTCCGGGAGTCCCGGGGCGGGTACGCGAGGGCGCCAGGAGCCGGCCCCCGGCGCCGTCCTGCTCCCCGGCTGGCTGGACCTCGACGCGCAACTGCGCCTGATCGCGGCCTGCCGGGAGTGGGCCCGGCCGCCGGCCGGCCTGCACACGGTGCGGATGCCCACCGGCGGGACGATGTCCGTACGGATGGTCAGCCTGGGCCGGCACTGGTACCCGTACGGGTACCGGCGGGTCGCCGAGGACGGCTCTCCCGTCAAGCCCTTCCCGCCCGAGCTGGGCCGCCTCGCCCGGCGGGCCGTCGCGGAGGCGTACGGGGACGCGTTGCCGGAGATCGCGGGCGCGGCCTCGTACGAGCCGGACGTCGCGATCGTCAACCACTACCCGCACGGCGCCAGGATGGGCCTCCACCAGGACCGCGACGAGCGGACGGACGCGCCCGTGGTCTCGTTCTCGCTCGGCGACCGCTGCGTCTTCCGGCTCGGGAACACCGAGACCCGTACCCGGCCGTGGACCGACCTGGAGCTGCGCAGCGGGGACCTGCTGGTGTTCGGCGGTCCGGCCCGGTTCGCGTACCACGGGGTGGTGCGCACGCTGCCGGGGACGGCGGAGCCGGAGCTGGGGCTGGTGGGGCGGCTCAACATCACGGTGCGGGAGTCCGGGCTGGGCGCGTGAGCGGTCGGCGGATCGTTCACCCGTCGACACGCTCACTCGTCCACTCGTCCACTCGCTGACTTGTCCACTCGCTGACTCACTGGCTCGTCCGCTCGTCGCCCGAGCACTCGTTCGAGTGAACCGGGTGCTCGGGCACGAGGAGCGGGAATGTCCCGGGTCGCCGGAGAATTCGAGTGAGCTGGAGAATTCGATCGGAGTCCGCACCCGGAAGGCGCGGAGTCCGGAGAGGAAGCGTGCTCATGGGTACCCCCGTCGACGACCTTGTCGATCTGCTCGACCTCGAGCAGATCGAACTGAACATCTTCCGCGGGCGCAGCCCCGAGGAGGCGCTGCAGCGGACGTTCGGCGGCCAGGTCGCCGGGCAGGCACTGGTCGCGGCGGGCCGCACGGTGGACGACCAGCGCCCCGTCCACTCGCTGCACGCCTACTTCCTGCGCCCCGGCGTGCCGGGCGTGCCGATCGTCTACCAGGTCGACCGGATCCGTGACGGCCGCTCCTTCACCACCCGCCGCGTGCTCGCCATCCAGGGCGGCCGGTCGATCTTCGCCCTCACGGCCGACTTCCACAGACCCGAGGAGGGCGGCATCGAGCACCAGCACCCGATGCCGGAGGTCGCCGCCCCCGAGGAGCTGCCCAGCGCCCTGGACGAGGTCGGGTCCCGCCTCGGCGAACTGCCCCCGTTCATCAGCCGCCGCCAGCCCTTCGACATCCGCTACGTCGACCGGCTGCGCTGGACCAAGGAGGAGCTCGCCGGTGTCGAGGCGCGCAGCGGCGTCTGGCTGCGCACCAACGGCCGGCTGCCGGACGACCCGCTGATCCACGTCTGCGCCCTCACCTACGCCAGCGACATGACGCTGCTCGACGCCGTCCGCGCCCCCGTCGAGCCGCTGTGGGGCGACCGGCACTTCGACATGGCCTCGCTGGACCACGCGATGTGGTTCCACCAGCCGTTCCGGACCGACGAGTGGCTGCTGTACCAGCAGGAGTCCCCGATCGCGCACGGCGCCCGCGGCCTGGCCCGGGGGCAGATCTTCGACCGCCACGGGCAGCTGGTGGTCTCCGTGGTGCAGGAGGGGCTGTTCCGGCCGCTGAAGCGCCAGGACGGGTAGCCGCCGGGCTATCCGTGGTGTGTGCTCCGTGTTGAGTGGTGTGTCGGCGCGTTGCCGCCGCATTGCGGTTCCGGCGGTTCCGGACCGGCGGGAATGATCCGTCCCAGCGGGCGGTGTTGTGGATGACCAAGACGGGCGGCCCGAACGGCGGGCCGTCCGCGGACCGACCGGGAGGGTGACCGATGACGGCGACGGCCGCGGAGGACTGGAAGCACTGGAGCGACGGGCGGGCGGCGTCCGTGAGCGCGCTGCACGGCCAGCTCGCACTCACCGGTACGCACTGGCTGGAGCCCGGGCCCGCCGGGATCCCCGGCCTGCCCGGGCAGTGGTGGGCCGACGCCGAGGGCGTCCGGGTCCGGGCGACCGCGGGCGACGGCATCACCGTGGCCGGCGCCGACGGGCCGGTGGACGGCGAGGTGCTGCTCCGCCCGGACAGCGACCCGGCCGCCGACACCGCCACCCTGGGCGACCTGTTGCTCGTCCCCATCGAGCGGGAGGGCGAGCTGGCCCTGCGGGTCTTCGACCCGGCCTCGGAGCGCCGGACGGCCTTCGCGGGCATCTCCGCCCACCCGTACGCCCCCGAGTGGGCCGTGCCCGCCGTCTTCACCCCGTTCGACGGCGAGGCCCGGTCGGTCGTGGTCCCGAACGCCGACGGCAAGGAGCGCCCGCTGGCCGTCACCGGGCAGATCGCCTTCACCGTGGCCGGCGAGCACCGCACGCTCACCGTCAGCCGGTCGGGCGACCGCCTGAGCGGCGTGATCGCGGACGCGAGCAGCGGCATCGACACCTACCGCTTCCGCTTCATCACCCTGCCGGCGCCGGACGCCGACGGCCGTACGGTCCTCGACCTCAACCGGGCCTACCTGCCGCCGTGCGCCTTCTCGGACCACTTCATCTGCCCGTTCCCGCCGCCGGGCAACCGGCTGGACTTCGCGGTGGAGGCGGGGGAGAAGCAGGTGCTGACCCGGTAGCGGGCGCGGGGGCGGGCGGGCAAGTGCGGGTGCGGGCCCCCGGTGCGGGGACGGCCGGGGGCGGGGCGGAGCATGGGGAACTATGTCGAACGATCAACATTCCGCCTCCGCCGCGTCGGCGGACACCCCACCCGCCGCCGAGCCCGCACCCGACCCCGCGGGCGAATCCACCGGCCCCCTACCCGAGGACCCGGTGGCCACCGCCGCACCGTGGTACCGGAAGGCCTTCGCCGACCTCAGCCCGCTGCGCGACAACGCCGACTACCGCCGCGTCTGGTTCGGCCAGGCCGTCTCCTCCATAGGCCAGCAGATGACGGCCGTCGCCGTCTCCGTCCAGGTCTACGACCTGACCGGCTCCGCCTTCGCCACCGGCCTGGTCGGCATCTTCTCCCTCGTCCCGCTGGTCGCCTTCGGCCTCTACGGCGGCGCCATCGCCGACACCGTCGACCGGCGCCGACTGGGCCTGATCGGCTCGGGCGGCCTGGCGGCCGTCTCCGCCGTGCTGGCCGCCCAGGCCCTGGCCGGCCTCGGCACGGTCGCCATCCTGTACGTCGCCGTCGCCGTCCAAGCCGGCTTCTTCGCCCTCAGCTCACCCGCCCGCTCCGCGATGATCCCGCGACTGGTGCCCGGCCACCAGCTCCCGGCGGCCAACGCCCTGAACACCGTCAGCATGAACCTCGGCCTCACCGTCGGCCCCATGCTCGGCGGCGTCCTCATCGGCGCGTACGGCGCCCAGGCCGCCTACCTGCTCGACACCGTCGCCTTCACCGGCACCCTCTACGCGATGTGGCGCCTGCCCGCCATGCGCCCGCTCGGCGAACGCAAGGGCCGCGCCTCCGTCCTGGACGGCCTCCGCTTCCTGCGCGAGCAGCCCAACCTGCGCACCAGCTTCCTCGCCGACCTCGCCGCCATGGTCTTCGGCATGCCGCGCGCCCTCTTCCCCGCCATCGCGGTCACCTTCTACGGCGGCGACGCCGGCACCGTCGGCCTCCTGGTCTCCGCCCCGGCCGTGGGCGCCCTGATCGGCGCGCTCTTCTCCGGCTGGGTCAGCCGGGTGCACCGCCAGGGCGTCGCCGTCCTCGCCGCCGTCGCCGCCTGGGGCCTCGCCATCGCCGCCTTCGGCGCCCTCCACAACCTCTGGCTAGGCCTCCTGCTGCTCGCGGTCGCGGGCTGCGCCGACACCGTCAGCATGATCTTCCGCAACACGATGATGCAGGTCGCGGCCCCCGACGAGATGCGCGGCCGCCTCCAAGGGATCTTCATCGTCGTCGTCGCCGGCGGCCCCCGCCTCGGCGACTTCGAGTCCGGCACCGTCGCCGCCCTCACCAACCCCGCCACCTCCGTGATCAGCGGCGGCATCGCCTGCGTCGCCGCCGTCCTCCTCCTCGCCGCCCGCCGCCCCGCCTTCCTCGCCTACGACGCCCGCCACCCCACCCCCTGACCCCACCACTCCCGAACCTGGCAGCGAGCACCCCCCGACGTGCTGTATTGTTTTCCACGTCGCCGGGACAACCGGAGACAAGGTCGAGAAGCCCACAGCAGAGCCCCCCAGGCCCTCGCTGAAGGCACCGAGACCACGGGACGTGGCGCAGCTTGGTAGCGCACTTGACTGGGGGTCAAGGGGTCGCAGGTTCAAATCCTGTCGTCCCGACATTGTGTCGGAAGGCCGTTGGCCGGGAGAAATCCCAGGTCAGCGGCCTTTTTGTTGATGGGTCGACAGGTGGTCCACGGCGCTGGAGCGGCCGGTCCGTGATCTTGCCAGGGACCAGCTGGGGACCGGAGAGCCGGCGGCCCCGCTGCGGCTTACCGCGGGCCTGGGATCGCGTGGGCGCGAGGGCCTCTCGGATCGTGCCGAGTCAGTGCGCGTCGTTGGGCGACCGGCGGGCGCGTCGTCGGCGCAGGCCCCAGGCCGCCAGCGCGGTGACCAGCGCCACCGCGAGTCCGCCGAGGAACTCCGGCACTGCGGCCACCAGCAACTCCGGAACGCCGCCCAGATGGCCGGCGCATTCCTCGCCGATCGCCTGGACTGACTCGCTGATCTCTGTCGACATCGCAGTACGCCTCCACCGCTCGGAACACCTCACGGCCGCCGTCGACCGCGCAGCCAGCGTGCTCGGCGTGGGCGTTGTCCCCAACCCGCGCTGGGACGACCTGAGGCAGGCCAGGACCGCTCGGGGCAATCGCCCGCCGGCTGAAGACCCGCCCGGCGGCGCTGCTGCAACCACGTTCCCAGCCGGAGCCGCCCAGCGCAGCGGCGGCCATCGCCACGCTGCAGGCGCAGCTCGACCTCGAACGGGCGCATCGCACCGGGGACCGCCTCCGCCGGGAGCTGAGCGACACCCAGGCGCTGATGGGCACGTTGCTGCAGATCATCGACGCGCTGCGGGACATCATCACCGAGCTCGATCTCGACCTGGTCGGCGCACCACGCACCGCCGGGAGGACGGTTCCGCGCTCGCCGGCCGAGCGGCAGCGCACCGAGGCGGTCGAGTACAAGGCGGCGGCGGAGACCGAGTTCGACCGGGTTGACCACCGGCGGCGGGTGCTGGAGCTACTGGGGGCCTGGGCCGGGCCCCTGGTGGGGGACCGGCCCAGGGCGGGGTGGGTCAGGGGGTGGCGAGGGTGCCGGTGGCGTGGTGGGTCCAGGGGGAGTGGGGGGTGGGGCGGGTGTGGATGTTGATGTCGCGGTGGCCGGTGGGGCTGGGGAGGCCGACGAGGACGTGGAGGGTGAGGGGCTGGTCGGGGGTGAGGAAGATCGGGGCGAGCAGGAGGAGTTCGCTGATCTCGGTGCAGCCGGTGGTGGCGGCGGCGTGGAGGGCGAGTTCCAGGACGGCGGTGCCGGGCAGGAGGACGGAGTCCATGACCTGGTGGTCGGCGAGCCAGGGGTGGGTGTCGAGGGAGACCGTGCCGGTGAAGAGGTGCTCGCCGCTGGGGAGCGCGGTGGACGTCGCGAGGATCGGGTGGGTGTCGCGGGCGAGGCCGAGGGCGGTGGGGTCGGCGGCGTCCGGGGTGGGGTCGAGCCAGAGGCGCTGGTGCTGGAAGGCGTAGGTGGGAAGGGTCGTGTGGTGCACGTCTGCGGGGAGCAGGGCGCGCCAGGTGACGGGGATGCCCTGGGTGTGGAGGGTGGCGAGGGCGGTGGTGAGTTGGCGGGGTTCGGGGTGGTTGCGTCGGGTGGTGGGGGTGGTGTTGTCGGTGAGGGGGGTGAGGGCGGCGTCGGGGCCTATTTCGAGGTGGGTGGTGACGCCTTGGGTGGTGAGGTGGGTGATGGTGTGGTGGTAGCGGACGGTGCCGCGGAGGTGGTTGACCCAGTAGTCGGCGTTGGCGTCGGTGAGGGGCTGGCCGGTGAGGTTGGAGATGACCGGGATGGTCGGGGTGTGGTGGGTGATGCTCTTGGCGGCCGTCCTGAAGTCTTCGAGGATCGGGTCCATGAGGGGGGAGTGGAAGGCGTGGGAGACGTTCAGGCGGGTGTGCTTGCGGTCGGAGAAGTGGGCGAGCACGGCTTCGACGGCGGCTTCGGTTCCTGAGATGACGACGCTGTCGGCGGAGTTGACGGCGGCGATGGTGACGTCGTCGGTCAGGTGCGGGATGACTTCGTCCTCGGTGGCGCGCAGGGCGGCCATGGCTCCGCCGGTGGGGAGGGATTGCATGAGGCGGGCGCGGGCGGAGACGAGGGTGCAGGCGTCGTCGAGGGTGAGGATGCCGGAGGCGTGGGCGGCGGTGATCTCGCCGAGGGAGTGTCCGGCGAGGTAGTCCGGGCGTACGCCGAGTGATTCGAGGAGTCGGTAGAGGGCGGTTTCGAAGGCGAAGAGGGCGAGTTGGGCGGTGCCGGTCTGGTTGAGCGCGTCGGGGTCCTCGCCCCACATGACCTCCCGGACGGGGGCGTCGAAGAGTGCGAGGACGTCGTCCAGGGCGGAGGCGAAGACGGGGAACGCCTCGTACAACTCCTGTCCCATGCCGAGGTGTTGGGCGCCCTGGCCGGTGAAGAGGAAGGCCAGCTTCTCCGGGCGGGAGAGGTCGGGGGCCGGCGGCACGTCCTCGCCCCGGGCCAGGCGGGCGAGCTGGTCGAGGAGTTGGTCGCGGTCGCCGGCGAGCAGGACGGCTCGGCGCTCGAAGCCGGTGCGGCCGGCGAGGGTGTACGCCGTGTCGGCCAGGTCGGTGTCGGGGTGGGTGAGCAGGTGGGCGCGGAGGCGGGCGGCCTGTTCGCGCAGGGCGGGCTCGGTCTTCGCGGACAGCGGGTACGACAGCGGGTACGGCAGCGGACCGGTCGGCCGGGCGGTCGTGGTCGCGTCCGTCGTCGGGGCCGCCGGCGGCTGCTCCAGGATGACGTGCGAGTTGGTGCCGGACAGGCCGAAGGAGGAGACGGCGGCCCGGCGCGGGGTGCCGGTCTCCGGCCAGGGGGTCCGCTCGCCTACCAGCCGCAGTGGGGAGGCCTCCCAGTCGATGTGCCCGGTGGGCTCCTCGGCGTGCAGGGTCGGGGGGAGTTCCGCGTGGCGCAGGGCCTGGACCATCTTGATGATGCCCGCCGCGCCGGCTGCCGCCTGGGTGTGGCCGATGTTCGACTTGACGGAGCCCAGGAAGAGCGGGAGTTCGCGGTCCTGGCCGTAGGTCGCCAGCAGGGCCTGTGCCTCGATCGGGTCGCCGAGGGTGGTGCCGGTGCCGTGCGCCTCGATGGCCTGGACGTCGCCGGTGCCGAGGCCGGCGTTGGCGAGGGCCTGGCGGATGACGCGCTGCTGGGCGGGGCCGTTGGGGGCGGTGAGGCCGTTGCTGGCGCCGTCCTGGTTGATCGCCGTGCCACGCACGATGGCGAGGACGGGGTGCCCGTTGCGCTGGGCGTCGGAGAGGCGCTCGACGAGCAGCATGCCGACGCCCTCGCCCCAGCTGGTGCCGTCGGCCTGGGCGGAGAAGGCCCGGCAGCGGCCGTCGGCGGAGAGTCCGCGCTGGCGGGAGAAGGTGACGAAGGCGCCCGGGTTGGCCATGACGGTGACGCCGCCGGCCAGTGCGAGGTCGGACTCGCCGTTGCGCAGGGCCTGGCAGGCGAGGTGCAGGGCGACCAGGGAGGAGGAGCAGGCGGTGTCGATGGTCATCGCCGGGCCCTCGAAGCCGAGCGTGTAGGAGACCCGGCCGGAGGCGACGCTCCCGGACATCGACGTGGCCATGTACCCCTCCAGCTCCGCGTCACCGCCGCCGAGTCGGGCACCGTAGTCGCCGTACATGATGCCGGTGAAGACGCCGGTGTTGCTGCCGCGCAGGGCGGTCGGGTCGATGCCGGCGTGCTCCAGGGCTTCCCAGGAGGTCTCCAGCAGCAGGCGCTGCTGCGGGTCCATCGCGCCGGCCTCGCGCGGGCTGATGCCGAAGAAGGCCGGGTCGAACTGGCCCGCCTCGTAGAGGAATCCGCCTTCGCGTGCGTACGTGGTGCCGGTGCGGTCCGGGTCGGGGTGGTACAGGTTCTCGACGTCCCAGCCGCGGTCGGCCGGGAAGGGGCCGATGGCGTCGACGCCGTCGCTGACCAGCTGCCAGAGGTCGTCCGGGGTGCGGACGCCGCCGGGGTAGCGGCAGGCCATGCCGACGATGGCGATCGCCTCCTCGGCGGGGACCGCGGTGGCGGTGGCCGCCGGGGCGTCGGCCGCCGGACGGGCGCCGCCGAGCGCCGTCTCTTGGAGGTAGCCGGCGAGCGCGGTCGGGTTCGGGTAGTCGAAGGTCAGGGTGGCCGGGAGGCGTAGGCCGGTGGCGGTGCCGAGGTGGTTGCGGAGTTCGACGGAGGTGAGGGAGTCGAACCCGACTTCGGTGAAGGACTGCTGGGCGCCGATCGCGTCGGCGGACGTGTGTCCGAGGACGGTGGCGGCGGTGGTGCGGACGAGGGTGAGGAGGTGGTTGTGCTGTTCGG
>NZ_BNBY01000042.1:0-29694 GCF_014656195.1 Kitasatospora xanthocidica
GCCGACGGCCGTTCCGTGGGAGGGCGGGGGATCAGTACACGTTGACCCCGTACGCGGTGAGCGCGGCGTTGACGGGCTGGAAGAAGGTCGTGCCGCCGACGGTGCAGTTGCCGCTGCCGCCCGAGGTGAGGCCGAGCGCCTTGGTGCCGTCGTACAGCGGGCCGCCGGAGTCGCCGGGCTCGGCGCAGACGTCGGTCTGGATCAGCCCGCGTACGGTGCCGCCGCCGTCGCTGTAGCGCACGGTGGCGTTGAGCCCGGTGACCTTGCCGCCGTGGACGCCGGTGGTCGAACCCCGCCGGGTGACCTGCTCGCCGACGACCGCGTTCGGCGCGGAGGTGAAGCCGCCCGGGCGGCTCAGCGCGGAGTTGTCGTAGCGGACCAGGGCGTAGTCGTGGTCGGGGAAGGTCGAGCTGAGAGTCGGCCCGATCGAGGTGTGGTGGGCGGCGTCGGTGTACCACTGGGAGGCGACGTTGCCGCAGTGCCCGGCCGTGACGAAGTAGTAGCCGTGGCTGTCCCGCACGTTGAAGCCGAGCGAGCAGCGGTACTTGCCGCCGTAGATGGCGTCGCCGGCGGCGAGCAGCGGGGTGAAGGCGCCGGGGACGTGCCGGACGGTCAGGACGGAGGTGTCGCCGCCGGCGGCCTGGGCGAGCCGGTCGAGCGCCTCGGTGGGCACGGTGCTGTCGGCGGTCACCACCACCCGCCCGGCGGCCTCGTCGACGTACCAGGCGGTGCCGTCGACCTCGGCGCGCAGGACGGCGTCGCTGACGGCCGCGAGCTGTTCGGGCCGGGCGGAGCCGGTGGGGTCGGCCGCGGCGCCGGTGGGGTCGGCCGCGGCGCCCGGCACGGCGACCGCGGTGGCGGTCAGCAGGCCGAGGGCGACGGCGAGCAGCCGGGTACGGCGTCGGGTGGTGCCGGGGTGGGGGTTCCTGCGCTTGGTCCTCACCGGTCTCCTCCTGGGAGTGAGAGGCCCCTGGGGATGGGGGCGTGAGGCGCGGTCAGACGGTGGGCGGCCCCGGCGTGCTGTTCGGAAGCACGGCGAATGATCTGCCCCTGACAGCGCTGACCGGAAGTATCAGGAAACGGACAGGTCAGTACAAGCGTCCCGGCCGGGTGTCGGCGGACCCGCGCGCGGTCGGCCGACTGCATGGGTCCGCCGTTCGGAGGACCGGGCCCCGGCCGCCGCCCGGAGCGGAAAGTGTTATCGGCGCGGCCGGGCGGGGTCTCCGAGGCGTGGGAACGGGCGCACGATGCCGCGGGTGAGGGTCCGCGGCGGGACCGCGGGGTTCTAAGGGGCGCTCCGCGCGGAGGTGAGGTCCTCCGCCGCGTCCGCTCCCCGGCGCCGCCGGACCGTCCCGTCCGGCCGGCGCGCCCGGCGGTCCGCCCGTTACCCCCACGACGGCGGACCGCCGGGGTTCACCCGGCAAGCCCGTCCGCCCTGTGGGGCCCGTCAGGCCCGTGAAGCCCGTCGGGCCCGGCCTCAGCCGTTGCCGAAGAAGCCGAGGGCGCCGACCGCGCAGACGCCGCCCGCTCCCATGAAGACCGGGGTCAGCACCTTGAGCTCGACCCAGCTGCCGGCCCGGAACCGCATGCCCTTCGGCGGGCCGATCGGGTACCAGCGCTTGCGCCCGATCGGGATCGGCCACAGCACCGGGCAGCCCGAGACGGTCAGCGCGTCGCCGAGGCAGTGCACCAGGGCGCCGAGCGCGATCGGCAGCCCGATCCACAGGTACTCCTGGCCGGGCTGGTCGAAGAGCCAGTGCGAGCCGTTGCCGGGCCGGTCCAGGACCTCCGCGAGCATCCAGGCGCTGGTCGCCCCCAGCAGCCACACCAGGACGTCACTGGACACCCGGGCATGACGCCACAGCAGGCCCTCGATCGCCAGCACCATGTGCACGAACAGCACCGCCAGCACGCCCCAGCGGCCGCCGAACCCGGCCACCGCGGCGGCGCCCGCCCCGCACAGCAGCGCCCACGGCCAGGTGTGCGTCAGCGTCCGGTGGCCGCCCGAGCGGCGCGGGTCGCCCTTGCCCCGGGTGGCCTTGTAGACGGCGTACGAGAGGTTGTCGATCACCTCGCAGAGCGCCCGGGACACCGGCCCGAACGCCCTGGATATCGTCGCCGCCTTGTGGTCGAGGTCGGGTGCCAGGGCGGCGCCCGCGCAGATCAGCGCCCCCGCCAGCAGGACCGGCCAGGGCATCGGTTCCCCCATCCCGGCCGCGACCGCGCCGACCCCCAGCCAAGCCGCCGCGCCCGACAACGAATGCGCCGGTCCCATCATCTCCGTACACCCACCGATCCTGATCAGCTCCGTCCTCAGCGTGAGGACCTGACAGCACGGCAGCCTATCCGTCCAAGATCACTAACCGTGACGGCGGAACCGGGGGAGGGGTTCGACGACGGGCTCTACGGTCGGCTGAGCCGCCAGATCTGCTCCTCGCCGGACTCGGCCGGGGCGGTCGCCTCGGCGGGGCGGCGCAGCCGGACGGTGAAACCGAGCCGGGCCGGGACGGCGCCGCTGGCCAGGTTCGCCGGGTCGTGGACGATCTCGACGTGCTCCACCCCGGGCAGCCGGAACGCCTGCTCGACCAGGGCGGCCGCGGCCCGGGTGGCCAGGCCGCGCCCGGTGGCGGCGGGGTGCAGCCAGTAGCCGATCTCGCGGACGTCGTCCGGGGTCTCCTCCCGCCGGTGCAGCCCGCAGGCGCCGACGACGGCGCCGTCCAGCACGATCGCGTAGGCGTAGTCGGCACCGCTCGCCCAGCGCTCCGCCCGGGCGGCCAGGTACTCGGCGGTCCGGGCGCGGCTGTGCTCGCCGGCCCACGCCATCCACGGCCGCAGGTGGTCCAGCGACTCCTCGATGACCCTGCAGAGCTCGGGCAGGTCCGCCTCGCCCGCGAAGCGGCGCAGCGTCACCTCGCCCAGGACGATGACGGGCTGGGGCGACGCGTGACCGGCCGGGGTTTCCGGTGCTTCCAGGGGTTCCATGGGGGAAGGATCGTCCGTACCCGCCCCACCGGGCAAGCGGATTACCTGATTCCGGAAGGCGGGGTGAGGTGCGGGCCAAGGCCTTGCGCCGGGCCCGGACGAGGCCTGCCCGGGCTACCGTTCGGAGCGGCCCGGCAGGACCGGCTTCACGTCCAGCACCGGTGTGCCGTCGATCGCCTCCAGACCGCTGACCCGCAGCCGCGGGCCGTCCACGGCCAGGACGGTCACCCGGTGCAGGCCGATCGGGTTGGGCCGGTCCGGCGAGCGGGTGGCGAACACACCGGTCTCCGGCCGGGAGCGGTCCCCGCGCGGGTGCACCGCGAGCACCTCCCGGTCGGCCCGGTCGAGCCAGGTCAGCAGCAGCACCTCCTGCCCGACCGCGAGGTCCCGCAGGCCCCGCGTCACCGACGGGTCGAACACCAGCCAGGCCTCCGGCGCGCCCTCGTCCCCCTGCCGGGGCGCCCCCGCCCGCTCCGTCAGCGGCGACTCCACCCGCCCGATCGCCCGCACCTCGAAGCGCCGCTCCGGCCCGTCCTGCCCGACCTGTCCGTTCATCGCGCCCTCCGTGCACCGGGGTGTCCGTCCGTGAGCACCGTAACGCGGTGTGTCCGATTGTCGGTGTCCCGGTGCAGACTGGAAGCTCCCACTCGTGGTTGATGGCAGAGACGAGACGCCATGAACGAGTACGACGGTGAACTCCCCGACGGTGAACTCCCCAATCCCGACCAGGCCTTCAGCACCGCACTCCACCGCCTCCTCGACCTCGACCGACCCGACCTCGACCGACTCCTCGACCTCGACCGACTGATCCCCAGGCCGTCGATCCCCCGGCAGCGCGGGAGTTCGACCGGGCACCGGGTGGCGGAGCCCGTCCCGGGAGGCGAACGGCGGCGCCGCACGCCGTCCCCGCCGCTGCCGCCCAGGACCACGGGGGAGGCGTACGCCCCGCCGGTGACGGCGAGCGTGCCGCCGCCGGCCGGCCGGGTCATCCCGCCGGTACGGGCGGGCCGCTGCTCGGCCGGGCGGATCCCGTGCGATGCGACCGGGGCACGGCTGTACCCGGGCGGCTGGTTCTGCGACGACCACCGCCCGTAAGGGCCGCGGTGGCCTCCCCGTACCGGCGCCGGTACGGGGAGGCCACCGATCAGGCGCCCTGGAGGGCGGCGTCCCGGAGGGAGGCGGACAGGGCGCGCGCCTCGTGCTCGGTCATCCGCGGCGTGTCGTACGGCAGGCCGTTGACCCAGCGCTGGGCCAGCCGGGCGATCCGCTCCCCGTACCGGGCCGCGGTGATCAGGTCGCCGGGCGACCCGGCCCGCTCCGACCCGAGGTCGGCGTGGCTCTGGCTCATCAGCCCCAGCCAGGAGCCCAGCCGGTTCACGTCGTCGCGGTGGCCGCCGCTCCAGTTGTTGCCCGGCATGTCGCCCACGCCGATCCACTGCATGCCCATCTGCGCGCCGAAGACCGCCAGTTGCTCCAGGACCATCAGCTTGTCGCCGCTCTGCGAGGCGGACATGGTGAAGCCGCCGGCCAGCTTGTCCTTCCACGCCTGGGTGAGGAACGGCGTGAACGCGGCCTCCATGAACGCCTTGAACACCGCCGACACACTGCCCATCAGCGTCGGGCAGCCGAACACGATCGCGTCCGAGCGGTCCAGCAGCGCCAGCACCTCCGGGTCGTGCCAGCGGCCGGCGACCACCTCCTCCGCACGGATCCCGACGAGGTGCACCCGGGCACCCGGCACGAGCCGGGCCCCGTCCGCGAGGTGCTCGGCCAGGACCCGGGTGTGCCCGTGCACCGAGTGGAAGACCACCGTCACCGTGACCTCCGGTGCGTCCTGCCCGCGCTCGACCTCATTGACCGTCATGACTTCTCACTGCTCCCGTTCGTGGGGCCCTGCTCGTTCGGTTCGTGGGGCCCCTGCCTGCCCAGCCATCACACCGCGCGCCCGGCAGACCATCAACGCCGAACTCCGACCCCCAGCGATCGGTCCCACCGATCGATCGGGTTAGCCTGCTCCCGTGGACAGGATCGAACTGGAAGCGTTCGTCGCCGTCGCCGAGGAACTCCACTTCGGCCGAGCCGCCGCGCGCCTGCACCGGGGCCAGCCGACCGTCAGCGACGCCGTCAGACGGCTGGAGAACACCCTGGGCGGGCGGCTGTTCCACCGCACCAGCCGCCGGGTGACGCTGACCGGCCTCGGCGAGGCGCTGCTGCCCGACGCCCGCGCCGCCCTGGCCCAGCTGCGCCGCTTCCAGCAGCGCGGACGCTCCCTGGCCGCCGGCGAGGCCGCCCGCTCCACCCTGGTCGTCGCCCACGCCGAGTACACCGGCCAGCAGCTGCTGCTGCGCTGCCTGCCCCGGCTGCGCGAGCGGTTCCCGGACGTGACGATCGTGCCGGAGGCCATGCGGACCACCGCCCAGGTCACCGCCCTGCGGGCCGGCACGATCGGGCTGGGCATCGGCTGGGCGACCGGCGACGTCACCGGCGTCCGCGCGCGGGTGCTGTCCACCGAGCGGTTCATGGCACTCGTCCCCGCCGCGCACCCCCTCGCCGGGCACACCGAACTGAGCGCCGCCGAACTGTCCACCACCGATCTGCTCACCTGGCCCCACCAGATCAACAGCGGCCTCTGCGACCGGCTGCTGTCCGCCTTCCACATCGGCGGAGCGGACCTGCGCATCATCCGGACCGCCGACAGCGTGCACGCCATCGCCGCCCACGTCGCCGCCGGAACGGGCATCGGCATCACGGTCGAATCCGCCCTCGACCACCGGCCGCCCGGCCTGCGGGTCATCCCGCTCACCGGCCCCTCGACCACCGCCGACCAGGTCGTCCTCACCCCCGCCGAGCCCTCGGACACCGCCGCCGCCCTGCGTGACCTGCTGCTGCACGCCTCGGCCGACACACCCGCCCCCGCGCACTGAGCGACCCACGGCCCGGGGAGCCCCGGAGCGCGCCCGCTGAGACCCTTCAGCCCGCTTCGGGTTCTCCGCGTACCAGCCACGTCGGATCGAGCGGGACCAGGTGGCCGGTCAGCTCGCGCACGTCGGCCGGGACGTCGGCGCGGGCGAGCAGGTCCGGGAAGTGGCGGGTGGTGTACGCCCGGTGCGTCTCCGGGCTGGTCCAGAGAGTGGTGACGAGGTAGCGGTCGGCGGCCAGCCGGGTCACGGTGCCGGCCAGCATGCCGTCGGCCGCCGCCATGCCGGGGGACCAGACCCGGCGCTGGACGTCCAGGAAATGGCCGGTACGGCCCGGGCGGAGCCGGCAGTCGGCGGCGCGCAGCACGGTGGCGCGGGCCAGTGCGTCGGGGAGGGAGGCCGCCGCCCCCGGCACGGTGAGCACGACCGGGCCGGCCGCCACCTCGATCGCCGTCCAACTGCCCTGCTGCGCCGCCGCCTCGGCGACCGGCTCGTGGCGGTCGCGCAGGAAGCGGAGGTACGCGGGCTCGTCGGCCCACAGGGCGAGCAGCAGGGCCCGGTCGGAGTCCGGCGCCCAGCCCCCGGTCTGCCCGATCAGGCCCGGCTGGTCGGAGATCGCCGACCAGCGCCGCTGGCCGTCGGCGAACACCCCGCGCGCTCCGGGCCGTACCCGGCAGTCGATCCACTTGCCCCACATGCGGCCCATCCTGCCGCCCTGGCCCGGTGCACCGTCCATCGGTCCCGGGTCGCGAGGGAGGTCGGCCGGGGGACGTAGGCCGTACGGGCGCGATGGCCGGATCTTGCAGAGTCCCGTCATTGCCGCCATCACCGCTCCCGGGCGAGGGTGGGGGCATGGACGACGCACTCCGACTTCCGCACCTGGTCGTGATCCCGGTCTTCGCCGGGGTGAACGCCCTGGACGTGACCGGGCCCGCCGAGGTCTTCGCCCTGGCCGGGCGGCTGCTCGCGCCGGACCGGCCCGGGTACGAGGTGCGGGTCTGCGCCGAGCGGAGCGGGCCGGTGGACACCTTCTCGGGGGTGCCGCTGTACGTGACCGCGACGCTCGACGAGTCGCGGGTGCGTCCGGACACCGTGCTGGTGCCGGGGCGGGTGGACCTCGGGCCGGACGGGCCGGTGCCGCGGGTCGATCCGGCGGTGGTGGCCTGGCTGCGGGAGGTCGGCCCCCGGGCCGGGCGGGTCGCGTCGGTGTGCGCGGGCGCTCATGTGGCCGCCGCGGCGGGGCTGCTGGACGGGCACCGCGTCACCACCCACTGGGCGACCGCCGAGCGGCTGGCCGCCGACCACCCGGCCGTCGAGGTGGACGCCGACCCGGTGTTCATCCGCTCCGGACGGCTGTGGACCAGCGCGGGCCTGACCACCGCGATGGACCTCACGCTGGCCCTGGTCGCCGAGGACCACGGCGACGACCTCGCGCTGGAGATCGCCCGGATCATGGTGATGTACCTCCAACGCCCGGGAGGCCAGAGCCAGTTCAGCGTCCCGCTCGCCCACCGCACCGGCGGCCGCGCCGACCTGCGCGGCCTGCGCCGGTGGATCGGCGAGCACCTGGACGCCGACCTGTCGGTACCCGCGCTGGCCGACCGGCTCGCCATGAGCGAACGGCACTTCGCCCGGGTCTTCCGCGCCGAGACCGGCACCACACCCGGGGCGTACGTCGAGGAGCTGCGCCTGGAGGCCGCCCGCCGGCTGCTGGAGCGGACCGGCCACCCGCTGCCGGGTATCGCCCGGGCCTGCGGGCTCGGCTCCGTCGAGACGCTGCACCGGGTGTTCCGGGACCACCTCTCGACCACCCCCGGGGACTACCGGCGCCGCTTCCGCGTCGGCCCCGTCGGCACCCACTGACCGACGATTCGTCATTCCGACGAGCGCTCCGATGAACATTCCGATGAAGGAGAACCATGAAGATCACCGCCACCCACATCGGCACCGCCACCGTCCTGCTGGAGATCGGCGGACTGCGGCTGCTCACCGACCCGGTCTTCGACCCCGCGCCCGCCGAGTACCGGCCCGGCCCGGTGGTGCTGCGCAGCACCGAGGGCCCGGCGGTCGGTGTGCACGAGCTGCCCCCGGTGGACGCCGTGCTGCTCAGCCATGACGAGCACCCCGACAACCTGGACGCCACCGGCCGTACGCTGCTCGTCGGGCGCCCGGTGCTGACCACGGTCAGCGGGGCGGCCCGGCTGGGCGGCGGTGCCCTCGGGCTGGCGCCGTGGCAGACCCGCGAGCTGACCGTCGACGGCCGGACCCTGCGGGTCACCGGGACGCCCGGGCTGCACGGCCCGGTCGGGGACGTCACCGGCTTCGTGGTGGAGGTGCCGGGGGAGGAGGAGGCCCTGTACGTCTCGGGCGACACCGTCCACATCCCCGAACTGGACGGGATAGGGCGGCGGTTCACCATCGGCACCGCTCTGCTGCACCTCGGGGCCGCCCGGTTCGAGGCCTTCGGCGGCGGGGAGCTGATCACCATGGACGCGGCGCAGGCCGCGGCGCTCACCGCCTCGCTCGGCGCCCGCCGGGTCGTCCCGGTGCACTACACCTCGTGGGAGCACTTCACCGAGGGCCGGGAGGAGACCACCGCGCACTTCGCCGCGGTGGGCCTGGCCGACCGGCTGCACTGGCTGACCCCGGGCGTGCCGGAGCTGCTCGGCTAGCGGACTGTCGAGGACCGTGCCGCTGTACGACTAATCCACCCCTGCGAGTGGTTCCGGCGTATCGCTCCGGGTCTTCCCCCGGCCGGGACACCTATAAAGGGCCCGTCATGTTGATCAACTGATGGGCTCTCACCATGTTGCAAGCCGCTCTGCGGGCGCTCGCCGCCGTTTCGCTCGCCTCCGCCGTCTCCACCGTCGCCGTCGCCCCGGCGGTCGCCGCCCCCGCGCCCGTTGTGGCGGGCCCGCGGGCGGCCGCCGACGACGACCTGACCAGCCCCTGCGGGCCGGTCGGCGACTACCGGGCCTCGGACTGGTGGCGCACCACGACCGAGCCGCAGATCGCCCAGACGGTCGCGGCCACCGCGACGAGCGAGCGGTGGCAGTGGCGCAACGACGTCAACACGCTCTGGCGCGGTGACACCCGGGAGACGGTGGAGGACATCTTCCGTGCCGGCTTCACCCCCCGGGGCGAGGCGGTGACCCCGCTCGCCGAGTACATCGTCAAGGGCGGCGGGCAGAACAGCGCGCACCTGAGCACCAGTTGTGCGATGTGGGTGGCCCAGAAGTTCGCCACCTACGGGGCCGCCAAGACGGGCTGGGTCTACGAGATCTACGCGCCCGGCGGCATCGACGTCAACGCCACCGCCCGGCTCAACGAGTACCAGTCCCCGTACCTCTGGAACAAGGAGATCGACTTCCCCGGCGGGGTCGAGGGCAAGTACCTCAAGAGCGCCTGCAAGTACCACCTGACCGCCACCGACCCGGACACCAAGGTCAGCACCTTCGAGAACCTCGGCTGCAAGTCCAACCCCGACTTCGCGCCGTACCAGTAGCCGTACCCGTACGAGTAGCGGTAGCGGAAGCAGACCCTAGCGGGCGGCCGCCGGGGGCAGCCGTTCCAGGATCCGTTCCATGCCGCTGGTCCAGTTGGCCTCCAGGGCGGTGACGGCCTGGTCCACGTCGCCGTCGAGGAGGCACTGGGCGATCCGCTCATGCTCCTCGGCGGCGCGTTCGAGGATCTCGTGGTCGCCGACCACCACCCGTTCGTAGCGGTGCAGGGTCAGCTTCAGCGAGTCGATCATCTCGCGCAGCCGGGTGTTGGCGCAGCCGGAGAGCAGCAGCGCGTGCCAGGCGTCGTCGTAGCGCTCTATCGTGCCGTGCGGTGCCAGCGGCGCGGAGAAGGCGCGGGCCTCGGCGAGCAGCCGGGGCGCGATCGCGGACAGGTGCGCCGGGTCGGAGGTGCGCAGGGCCAGTGACTCCAGGGCGATCAGGATCGCCGTGAGGTCGAGGAACTCCTGCTTGCCGGTGGGGGCGAAGCGGAAACCCTTGCCGCGTTCGCTGGTGATGATGCCCTCGCGCTCCAGGCTGATCAGGGCCTCGCGCAGGGGGGTGCGGCTGACGCCGAGCTCCTCGGCGAGGTGGACCTCGTTGATCGACTCGCCGGGGGTGAACCGGCCGCGGCCGAGCTGCTCCAGGAGTTCGTCCTTCACCTGCTCGCGCAGCGGACGCCGCTCGATCGCCATCGGGCTTCCCTTCTTTCCGGTTCCGTAGCGTACCGGCCGGGCGTCCGGCACCATCCGCCGGGCGACCGGCACCATCCGCCGGGCGCTCGGCTCGGACGGCCGGGCGCCCGGCCGCGGGGTGGTCAGGCGGTGCCGGCGCCGTCGACGGTGATGACCGCGCCGCTGACGAAGGCGGCGGCGTCACTGGCCAGGAAGGCGACGGTCTGGGCGATGTCCCGGGGCCGGCCGATCCGGCCGAGCGGGCGGTCGGCGGCGTCGGCGTAGAAGGCGTCCGGGTCCTCGCCGAGCTGGCGGGCCTCCTCGGCGAGCATGCCGGTGTCGGTGTCGCCGGGGCAGACGCAGTTGACCCGGATGTTGTCCGGACCGTGGTCGATGGCCATGGCCCGGGTCATGTTGACCACGGCGCCCTTGGAGGCGCAGTACGAGACGGCCCGGCCGCCGCCCTTGATGCCCCAGCCGGAGCCGGTGTTGACGATGCTGCCGCCGCCGTCGGCGGCCATCAGCGGGACGACCAGCCCGCTGAGCAGCATCACCGAGCGGACGTTGACGGCCATCACCAGGTCCCAGTCCTCGTCGGTGATCTCGGTGACCGTGGAGCGGCGGATGATGCCCGCGTTGTTGAACAGCACGTCCACGCCGCCGTGTCGGTCGACGGTGGTGCGCACGACCCGCGCGCAGTCGTCGCGGCGGGAGACGTCGCAGCGTACGAAGGTGCCGCCGACGTCCTTGGCGGCCTGCTCGCCGCGCTCGGCGTCGAGGTCGGCGAGGACGACGGCCGCGCCGAGTTCGGCGAGCAGGGCGGCGGTGGCCCGGCCGATGCCGGAGGCGGCGCCGGTGACGATCACGCGCTTGCCGTGCAGGTCGATCATGGGGAACTCCTCTGCAAGGGGAGGGGCGGGGGGTCAGGCGGAGAGGCGGTGGACGGCGGCCGAGCGGCGGCCGGTGATCACCCGGAGGTACCCGGAGAGGGCGTCGTCCAGGGCGGGGTCGCCTGTGTCCAGCAGCAGGGGGCGGCCGGCCAGGGCGGTGAGCTTCGCCTCGGTGGCGAGGACGAGCAGCCGTTCCCGGCCCGCGCGGCGCAGCAGTTCGGGGGTGAGCTGCTGGTTGCCGCGCCCGAGCAGGAAGCCCTGGCCGCCGATGGGGGAGAGGACGATCCAGGGGGTGGCGGGCAGGGTGCGGAGCTGGTCGGCGCGGGCGTCCCGGAGCAGCAGCCGGGCGGCCCCGGTGCTCTCCAGCCGCAGCAGGTCGACGCCGGTGAGGCTGGCGTCCGGCGCGCCGAGGGCGGTGGCGACGGCGTGGGTGGTGGAGCCGGGGCCGAGGACCAGCAGGCCGTCGGGGCCCACCCGTTCGGCGACCTCGGCGGCGAGGGCGGCCGGTGTCGCCGGGTCGGGGCCCGAGCTGCCGGTCTTGCGCTGCTGGACGCGTTCGGGCAGCACCGGGACGGTCAGCCGGCCGTACAGCCGTGCGCCGACCCGGCCCTCGCGCAGCGCCGGCTCGTCGCGGTCCACGACCTCGGCGGCTTCCAGTTGAACGCAACCCCGCCCGGCGGCCCAGGCGGCGGCCACCTCGGCGGCGGCCCGGGGGTGCACGGCGAACACGGCGGAGTGCATCTTGACCCCGGCCGGGATGCCGAGGACGGGCAGCCGGGGCTCGGGCCCGAGCGCGTCGAGCAGGTCGCGGGCGGTGCCGTCGCCGCCGCAGAACAGCAGCAGCCGGGCGCCGGCCGCGACCAGGGCGCGCACCGCCGCGCGGGTGTCCGCGGCGGTGGTGTCCGGTCCGGCGGGCCGGTGGACGACCCGTGCGGCCCGGCCGGCCGCCCGGGCCGCGTCGGCGCCCATCGGGCCGGCGGCGGTGAGCAGCTCCACGCCGGGGAGGTGGCGCAGCGTCAGCGCGGCCCGGTCGACCGCCTCCGGCCGCGCCCCGAGCGCCCGGGCTCGCCGCTGGACCTCGGCGCCGTCGCTGCCCTTGAGGCCGACCCGGCCGCCGAGGCCGGCGACCGGGTTGACCACGAGCCCGACGGCCGGTGCCGTCACGGCCGCTCGCCGAGGACCTTGCGGCGGTAGGCGCGCCAGCTGACGGCCCAGACCGCCGGGTCGTCCAGCGGCTCGTGCCGGATCCGGTGCACCGTGGAGCGGTGCGGGGCGGTCCGGACGGTCTCGGGGTCCTCGTACGCCTCGCGGGCGACCTCGGCGAGGATCGCCGCGTACTCGTCCAGGTCGGCGCGGGAGTAGGACTCGGTGGGCTCCAGCGTCATCGGCTCGGGGACGACGTACGGGTGGTGGCTGGTCCAGTAGTGGGTGCCGAAGTCGGCGGCCCGGCGGCCGAGGTCCTCGCTGTGCAGGCCGGTGTCCTCGTTGAGCCGCTGCCAGCTGTAGCGCACCTGCTCGACCCGGGGCCGCCCCTCGGCGTACGGGACGGAGACGCCGGGGATCCGGCGGACCCGGTCCAGCAGGTAGTTGTTGTTGAGGACGGCGGTCTCGGCGACCTCGCGCAGGCCCTCGGCGCCGAGCGACATGATCCAGGCGTAGGCGCGCACCAGGTTGGGGACGACGCCCAGGTACGGGCGGATCTTGCCGATGGACTCCGGCCGGTCGTGGTCCGGCAGGTACCGCTCGCCGTCGAACTCGACGGTGGGGCCGGGCAGATGGGGCGCCAGTTCGGCGGTGACGCCGCAGGCGCCGGCCGCCGGGCCGCCGCAGGCGTGCGGGGTGGAGAAGGTCTTGTGCAGGTTGAAGTGGCACAGGTCGAAGCCGGCCTCGCGGGCCCGGGTGATGCCCAGGATGCCGTTGGCGTTGGCCTGGTCGTAGGCGCAGAGGCCGCCGGCCTCGTGGACGATCCGGACGAACTCGGCGATCCGGGGGTTGTAGATCCCGGTGTCCTCCGGGTTGGTGATGAGCAGTGCGGCGGTGCGCGGGCCGACGGCGGCGCGCAGCGCCTCGATGTCGGGGTAGCCGTCGGCGTCCGGGGGGAGGGTGATCACCCGGTAGCCCGCGGTCTTGGCGCAGGCCGCGTTGGAGGGATGCGAGAAGGCGGTGGTGACGACCTCGTCGCGCTGTCCGGCCTCGCCGCGGGCGGCGTGGTACGCGCGGATGACGGAGACGTTGGTCCAGATCGCGGCTGAGCCGGCGCCGGGCTGCAGGCTGACCCGGTCCATGCCGGAGATCTCCTTGAGCAACTGCTCCAGCCGGTGGACGAGTTCGAGCACGCCCTGGACGGTCGAGGCGTGCTGGTCCGGGTGCAGCGCCGCGATCCGGGGGTCACGGACGAAGGTGTCGTTGACCTTGGGGCTGTACTTCATGGTGCAGGTGCCCTGGCCGACGTCCACGTTGAGGTCGGCGCCGAGGTTCTCCTGGGAGAGCCGCAGGTAGTGCCGGAGCACCTGCTGCTGGCCGAGTTCGGGCAGCGCGGGCGGGGCGGCGCGGCGCAGTGCGGGGGGCAGCCGGTCGGCGGGGTCGCCGACGGCGGCGGTGACGGCGGGCTCGGGCAGCGGCGGCAGCACGCCGCGCTCGCCGGGCGTGCCCAGCTCGAAGACGAGCTTCTCGTCCCAGCGGGCCTGGTGGAAGCGGCGCAGCGCGGGTTTGGGGGCGACCCGGGGGTCGGTGGTCCGGGGGTCGGTGGTCCGGGGGTGGGTGGGACGGGGATCGGTGGTCCGGTGGTCCGTCACTTGACGATCTCCTGAAGCGCGTCGGCGAGCCGGTCGATGTCGGCACGGGTGTGCAGCTCGGTCACGCAGTACCGGCCCTCGTCGGGCCCGGCCGGGGTGCCGCCGTGCAGGCCGCGGGCGAGCAGGGCCTCGGCGATCTCGGCGGCGGTGCGGGCTCCGGTGTAGCGGACGGTGAAGTCGGCGAAGTGCACGGCGTCGGGGTCGTCCAGTTCCACGCCGGGGACCTCGGCCAGCCGCTGCCGGGCGTAGGCGGTGGCGGCGAGGATCGTCCCGCCGATCTCGCGCATGCCGTGCGGCCCCATCAGCGCCAGGTAGACCCCGGCGGCGATGCCGTGCAGGGCGGCGGCGGTGCCCACCCACTCCTTGCCCTCCTCGCGCAGGGCGAAGGAGGTCCGCTCGTACGCGACGTCGCCGAAGCCGTACTCGCCGGGGACGTCGGTGGGGGCGAGGCCGAAGAGCCGGCTCGGGTACTCGGCGACCAGACGCTGGTCGTCGGCGCTGCCGATGAAGCCCGCGTTGCCGCCGCCGAAGCTCGGGTGGATGCCGAGCGGCTGGAGGTCGCCGCAGGTGAGGTCGGCGCCGAAGGAGGCGGGCGGGGCGAGCACGCCGAGGCTGATCGGGTTGACGTGCACCACGGCCAGGGCGCCCGCCGTGTGGGCGAGTTCGACGTACCGCGGCAGTTCCGGGTCCACCCGGCCGGTGTGGTCGGTGAGTTGGGCGTAGACGGCGGCGACGTCGCCGCCGGTGAGCGCGGCCCGGACGGCCCGCGGGTCGGCGGCCACCGGGTGGAGCTCGTGCACGCCCCGGACGTAGTCCTCTATCCGGGACAGCCGGTCCGGGTCGATCGCGCCGACCAGCAGCAGCCGGCGCCGCCCGGTGGCCCGGCCGGCCATCCGCAGCGCGGTCGCGGCGGCCTGGAAGCCGTCGTACGTGGGCACGTTGACGACCTCGACGTCGAGCAGTTCGGCCATCAGCGACTGGTACTCCCACAGCGCCTGGAACCGGCCGTGGTCCTCGTAGGGCTCGCCCGCGTAGGCGGTGAGGAACTCGCTGCGGTTGACGATCTCGTCCACCACGGCGGGCACGTGGTGGCGGTAGCAGCCGGCGCCGAGGAAGCTGCGGCCCGGCGGGACGGCCGTGTTCCGGGCGAGCAACTCGTCCAGGTGGGCGACCAGTCGGGCCTCGGAGTCGAAGGGCTCGGGCAGCCGCAGCGGGCGGTCCAGCCGGAGCGCGGCCGGGATGTCGGCGTAGAACTCCTCGACGTCCTGCGCGCCGACCGCCGCCAGCATCGCCTGGCGCACCTGCGGGGCGGAGTTGGGGATGTACGGGTGGGTCCGGGGAACGCGTGCGCTCATGCGGGC
The DNA here is from genome assembly GCF_014656195.1 of Kitasatospora xanthocidica. Classification (GTDB taxonomy): domain Bacteria; phylum Actinomycetota; class Actinomycetes; order Streptomycetales; family Streptomycetaceae; genus Kitasatospora; species Kitasatospora xanthocidica. Next base: position 15,121 of record NZ_BNBY01000042.1, read on the forward strand.
ACCTTCCGCGATTTCCGTCACAAGCCTTGACGGGCTTGTGAATGCTGAGTTCTGTATACAGCATTCGGCATCCACCAGTCGGGAGGCAAGATGTCCGCACGAACCCGGCACCGAAATCATCACCAACCAACCGATGACCAACTGGAGTTGAGGCACGCGCCGACCCGGCGCCGACTGCTCTCGGCCGGACTCGCGGGCGGAGCCCTGCTGTTGACGGGTGCCACCGGCTGCGCCACCGGTGGCGCCGGCACCCAGGACGCCAAACGGCTCACCGGCGGCACCGGCGCCACCCCCACCGGAAAGGTCACCGTCTGGTCCTGGGACGTCGCGGCCAAGGCCCTCAAGCGGCTCGGCGCCGCCTTCGAACAGGCCCACCCCGGAACGACCGTCGAGGTCGTGGACATCGGCTACGACAACGCCTACGACAAGATCACCGTCGGACTCGGCGCCGGCAGCGGCCTGCCCGACATCCTCACCGTCGAGGGCCACAAGCTGCCCGCCTACATCGGCAACTTCCCGAACGCCCTGGTCGACCTCACCAGCCGGGCCGAAGGGCTCAAGTCCCAGTACCCGGCGGCCTCCTGGCGCACGGTGACGGACGCCGGGGGCCAGGTGTTCGCGCTGCCCTGGGACAGCGGCCCGTGCGCCCTGTTCTACCGGCGCGACCTCTTCCAGCAGGCCGGCCTCGACCCGGCCGCACTCGCCACCTGGGACGACTACCTCGCCGCCGGGACCACCCTCAAGAACGCCACCGGCCGGAAACTCCTCATCCTCGACGGCAAACAGGACACCACCTTCGCCCAACTGCTCCAGCAGCAGGGCCAGTCCTGGTTCGTCGACGGCAAGGTGGCGGTCGCCACACCCGCCGCCGAACGCGCCCTCACGCTGCTGAAACACCTCGTCGACCGCGACCTGGTGGACTTCGAGAACGGCTGGGACGGCCTGGTCTCCGGCACCCACGACGGCAAGGCCGCCACCACCCCCACCGCCGCCTGGTGGGACGGCACCCTCACCACCGACCTGGCCGACCTCGGCGGCAAGTTCGGCGTCGTCCCGCTGCCCGCCTTCACCCCCGGCGGCACCCGCACCTCCAACAGCGGCGGCTCCACCCTCTGCGTCACCGCGCAGAGCCGGAACCCGGAGACCGCCTGGGCGTTCGTCTCCCACCTGCTCGCCGACAAGGCCAACCAGGTCTCGATGATGCGGCAGGAAGGGCTCTTCCCCGCCTTCCTCCCGGCCCTGGACGACCCCTACTTCCAGCAGCCCGCGCCCTACTACGCCGGCCAGCCCGCCATGCGGCTGTTCGCCGAACTCGCCCGCGCCATCCCCACCGTGGAGCGCACCGCCGACGACTCCAAGGCCGGCGACATCGTCACCACCGCCGTCAACCAGGTGCTGCACAACGGCGCCGACCCGGGCACCGCGCTGCGCTCCGCCGCCCGCCAGATCGCCACCGCGACCGGCCGCCAACCGGTCTCGTAGGAGCGGGCGCCATGACCAGCAGCCTCCCCGTCCCGCTGCGCGAGCCGGACCGCGCGTCCGCCCCGGCCCCCGCCCCCGCGGCCGCCCCCGCCCGCCGCCGGCGGCGCTCCCCGCGCACGGCCGCCTGGCTCTTCGCCGGGCCCACGGCCGTCCTCTTCACCGCCTTCTTCGCCTACCCGCTGGCCGCCAGCCTCTACCAGAGCCTCACCGCCCGCCGCGACGGCGTCGACGTCTTCGTCGGCCTCGACCAGTACCGCCGGATGCTGCACGACCCGGCCTTCCTGCACTCCCTCGCCAACACCGGCCTGATCCTCGCCGTCCAGGTGCCGGTGATGATCGGCCTGGCCCTGGTCCTCGCCGTCCTGCTCAACCAGTCCTGGCTGCGCTTCCGGGCCGGCTGGCGGGCGGTGTTCTTCCTGCCCGCGATCACCACCCTGGTCGCCTACGCCGTCGTCTTCCAGGTCCTGCTGCGCACCGACGGCGGCCTGGCCGACCAACTGCTCCAGGCACTCGGCGCCGGCCCGGTCGACTGGCTCAACTCGCCGACCTGGGCGCGGATATCGCTGATCGGCTCGGTCACCTGGCGGTGGACCGGCTACAACGCCGTCATCCTGCTCGCCGGACTGCAGGCGATCGGCCGCGACCAGTACGAGGCCGCCGCCCTCGACGGCGCCGGCACCGCCCGCACCTACAGCGGCGTGATCCTGCCGCAACTGCGGCCCGTGGTGCTGTTCTGCGTCATCACCTCCACCATCGGCACCCTCCAACTCTTCGACGAGAACTACGTGCTGACCCGCGGCGGCCCCGGCGACGCCACCCTCACCCCGGTGGTCTACCTCTACAAGGTCGGCTTCCAGCAACTGGACTTCGGCTACGCCGCCGCGATCGCCTGGGTCGTCGTGCTCATCATCGCGGCCGTGTCGCTGCTCCAGTTCCGGCTCTACGGAAGGGAACGCCGCCGATGAGCCCGCGACCCGCCACCCGCCCGGGGCGAGCCACCCGCCCGGGGCCCGCCTTCGGCCGTGCCGCCGTCCTCGCCGTGCTCACCCTCGGCGCCGTCCTCAGCCTGGTGCCCTTCGCCTGGATGCTGATCGCGAGCACCCACAGCAGCTCGGAACTCTTCCACTCCCCACCGCCCTTCCTGCCCGGCGGCGAACTGCTGCGCAACCTCGCCCACCTCCAGGAGACCATCGGCTTCGGCCGGGTCATGCTCAACAGCCTCGGCATCGCCGCCGTCCACACCGCGCTCAGCGCGCTGCTGTCCGCGATGTGCGGGTACGGACTGGCCAAGTACCGCTTCCGCGGCCGGGGGCTGCTGCTCGGCGTGGTGCTGGCGACCATGATGATCCCGCTGCAGGTGCTGCTGGTCCCGCTGTTCCAGATGATGGCCAGCCTCGGCTGGATCGACAGCTACCAGGCCGTCATCCTGCCCTTCCTGGCCAACTCCTTCGGCATCCTGCTGATGCGCCAGGGCTTCCTGGACTTCCCCGACGAGCTGCTGGAGTCGGCCCGGATCGACGGTGCCGGAGAGCTGCGCACCTTCTACCAGGTCGTCCTGCCCTGTGTGCGGCCGCAGCTGGGTGCCCTGGTGATCTTCACCTTCATGGGCCAGTGGAACAGCTTCATCTGGCCGCTGCTGATGCTCAACACCCAGGAGAACTACACCGTGCCGGTCGCGCTCAACACCCTGACCGGGCTCTCCCACGTCGACTACTCCGGCCTGATGCTCGGCTCCCTCCTGGCCACGCTGCCGCTGATGCTGCTCTTCCTCCTCTTCCAGCGGCAGTTCGTGGCCGGTCTGCTGGGCGGAGCGCTGAAGGGATGACGACGATGACCGCAGACCACCTCACCCGGGTCCCCGGACTGCTGTACGGCGGGGACTGGAACCCCGAGCAATGGCCCGAGCAGGTGTGGGCCGAGGACGTGAAGCTGATGGCCGAGGCCGGGGTCAACCTGGTCACGGTCGGCGTCTTCTCCTGGGCCAGGATCCAACCCGACGCCCACGACTGGGACTTCGGCTGGCTGGACCGGCTGCTGGACCTCGTCCACCGGCACGGCATCGCCGTCGACCTGGCCACCGCCACCGCCTCGCCGCCGGCCTGGCTGGTACGCGCCCACCCCGAGCTGCTGCCCGTCACCGCCGACGGCGTCCGGCTGGAGTTCGGCTCCCGCCAGCACTACTGCCCCTCCTCGACCGCCTACCGGGCCGCCGCCGTCCGGCTCACCCGGATGCTCGCCGAGCGCTACCGCCACCACCCGGCGCTCGCCCTGTGGCACGTCCACAACGAGTACGGCGACCACGTCCAGGAGTGCTTCTGCCCCGCCTCGGCCGCCCACTTCCGCCACTGGCTGCGCGAACGGCACGGAGGCATCGAGGAGTTGAACCGATCCTGGGGGACGGCCTTCTGGTCCCAGCGCTACAACTCCTTCGAGCAGATCGAGCCCCCGCGCACCGCGCCCGGACCGGTCAACCCGACCCAGCTGCTGGACTGGCGCCGGTTCTGCTCGGACGCGCTGCTCGACCTGCACCGCGCCGAGAAGGCCGTCCTGGACGAGGTCTCGCCCGGCGTACCGATCACCACCAACTTCATGTCGATGCTCAAGGCCCTCGACTACTGGGAATGGAGCCGGCACGAGGACTTCGTCTCCGACGACGCCTACCCCGACCCGGCCGACCCCCGTGCCCACGTCAACGCCGCGATGACCTACGACCTGATGCGCTCGCTCAAGGGCGGCCGGCCCTGGCTGCTGATGGAACAGGCCCCCTCCGCCGTCAGCTGGCGGCCGGTCAACCTGCCCAAACGCCCCGGCCTCTACCGCCTCTGGTCCCTCCAGGCGCTGGCCCGCGGCGCCGACGGCGTGCTGCACTTCCAGTGGCGCGCCTCCTCCGCCGGGGCCGAGAAGTTCCACAGCGCCATGCTCCCGCACCGCGGCACCGCCTCCCGCGGCTGGCAGGAGACCGTCCGCTTCGGTGCCGAACTGCGCCGCCTCGGCGAGCTCGCCGGCAGCCGGCTGCGCGGGGACGCCGCCGTCCTGCTCGACTGGGACAGCTGGTGGGCCCTGGAACTGGACGACCACCCCTCCGCCCGGATGCGCTGGCTCGACCTGCTCCGCCCCTGGTACGCCGCCCTGTACGACCGCGGCGTCACCGTCGACTTCGTCCCGCCCACGGCCGCCCTCGACGGCTACCGGCTGGTGCTCGCCCCCAACCTCTACCTGCTCGACACCGCCACCGCCGACCGGCTCACCGCCCACGTCCGGGACGGCGGCCACCTGGTCTGCGGACCGTTCAGCGGCATCGCCGACCGGCACGACCACATCCACCCCGGCGGCCACCCCGGCCCGCTGCGCGAGCTGTTCGGGCTGGTCGTCGACGAGCACTGGCCCATCCCGGACGGCGCGACCACGACCGTCACGCTCGACGGCGCGGACCGGGACACGGGTGCCGACCCGCACGCGGCTCCCGAGCTGCACGCCGAGCACTGGAGCGAGTGGATCGAGACCGAGGGCGCCGAGACCCTCGCCCGCTACGGCTCCGGCGTACTGGCCGGCCTGCCCGCCGTCACCCGCCACCGGTACGGGAAGGGCAGCGCCTGGTACCTCAGCTGCCACCTCGGCGCCGGCCTCGGCCGAGTGCTCGACCTGCCGCTCGCCGAAGCCGGGGTCGGTCCGGTGCTGCAGGGCCTCCCGGCGGGTGTCGAGGCCACCCGCCGGTACGCCGCCGACGGCCGCCGGTACCTCTTCCTGCTCAACCACGGCCCCGCCGAACGCCGGGTGCCGCTCACCGAGCCCGGCACCGACCTGCTCACCGGCACCGCCACCGCCACCGGCGAGGCCGTCACCCTCGCGCCGCTCGGCGCCGCCGTCCTCCGGCTCCCCGCCGCCGATCCGCGCACCCCCGCCGTCCCGCGCACCCCAGCCGTCCAGTCGCCGACCGCCACCGAGGAGCACGAGTGACCCCGCTGACCCGCCGCCACCTGCTGGCCGGCTCCGCCGCGCTCGCCGCCGCCGGCAGCCTCGGCACCGTCGGCGCCCCCGCCGCACACGCGGAACCGGCGGACGCCGCAAAGCCCGACGAGCGCTACGCCGACGTGCTCGACCTGCACGGCACCCCCGCCCAGGCGTACCCCGGCGACCAGGGCGGCAACAACCCGATCAACGTCTTCGCCGACCTCGGCGCCTGGCACGCCTACGCCCTGCCCCGCCCCGCCGACCCGCCCGGCGGCTTCACCGGCCCGCTGTACGTCGCCCAGGAGTACCCCTGGTGGCTCAGCGACGGCCTCACCCGCCTCCACCTCACCGAACAGGGCCGCGACCTCGACCTCACCGCCGGCGGCCCCCCGCGCACCGCCGCGCTGCCCGGCCTGCTCCGCCAGGCGTACGACCTCGGCGGCGGCCTCGCCCTCACCCTGGACCTGCGCTTCGCCGGCAGCCGCACCGCCCTGCTGCGCGCCCGGCTCGCCAACACCGGCACGGCAGCCCGTACCCTGAGCGCCGCCTGGACCGGCGGCCTGCTCCGCCCCGCCACCGGCCCGCAGCGCGAGGCACCGCGGCTGGTGGCGGGCGAGCGGGGCGTGGAGGTGCACTTCGCCCGCGTCCGGCAGACCTGGGACTACCTCACCGACGGCACCGAGCGCTTCGCCGTCCGGCACGCCCGGCCCGTGCGGGTCACCCTGACCGGCGACACCCACCGCACCGAACTCACCGAAGCCGTACGGCTGGCGCCCGGGCAGACCCGCACCCTGGACTGGACCGAGAGCTACACCTTCACCGAGGCCGAGCGGGCCCGGGCGGCCGCCGAGTCGGAGGCCGCGCTGCGCGCCCCCGAGCGGATCGCCGCGGCCGGCGCCGCCCGCTGGGCCGGGTACGTCGCCCGGGCGACCGAGGGCGTCCCGGCCGCCCGGCGCCGCACCGCCGTCAAGTGCGTGCAGACCCTGGTCACCAACTGGCGCAGCCCGGCCGGCCGGATCCGGCACGACGCCGTCACACCCACCCTCTCCTACAAGTGGTTCAGCGGCGTCTGGGCCTGGGACACCTGGAAGCAGGCCGTCGGCACCGCCCTCTTCGCACCCGGCCTCGCCGCCGACCAGATCCGGGCCGTCTTCGACCACCAGGTGCCCGCGGGCTCCGCCGACCGCCCGCAGGACGCCGGGATGGTCCCGGACTGCGTCTTCTACAACGCCCCGGCCACCGGCGGCGGCAACTGGAACGAGCGCAACTCCAAGCCCCCGCTGGCCTCCTGGGCCGTCCTGGAGGTCTACCGGCGCGGCGGCGACCGGGCCTTCCTGCGCGAGATGCTGCCCAAGCTGACCGCCTACCAGGACTGGTGGTACCGCACCCGGGACCACCACGGCGAGGGCCTGTGCGAGTACGGCGCCACCGTGGACCCGGCCAACGCCACCCCGGAGGACTGCCGGCAGGCCGCCGCCTGGGAGTCCGGCATGGACAACGCCCCGCGCTTCGACGCCGCCTCCGTGGTCCCCAACCGGGCCGCGGACGGGACACTGCTCGGCTGGTCGCTCACCCAGCGCTCCGTCGACCTGAACGCCTACCTGGCCGCCGACCACCGCCACCTGGCCGCGATCGCCGCCGAACTGGGCGACCGCGCCACCGCCGCCCGGCTGCGCGCCCGGGCCGAGCGGATCGACACCGCCGTGCGCGACACCATGTACGACCCGGCCACCGGCTGGTTCCACGACACCGACCTGGCCACCGGCGCCCGGCTCACCGCCCGCGGCCGCGGCATCGAGGGCGCGGTCCCGCTCTGGTCCGGCACCGCCACCCCCGCCCAGGCCCGTACCGTCCGGCGCCTGCTGCTCGACCCCGCCGAGTTCGGCACCGCGCTGCCCTTCCCGACGGTCGCCCGCAGCTCGGCGTCCTTCGACCCGGCCGGGTACTGGCGCGGCCTGGCCTGGCTCGACCAGACCTACTTCGCGATCGAGGGCCTGCGCCGCCACGGCTGGGACGAGGACGCCCGCCGGACGGTCGAGCGGCTGCTGGCCACCGCCGCCGGGCTCGCCGGTGACGGTCCGCTGCGGGAGAACTACGACCCGCTGACGGGGGAGGGGCGCAACTCGACCAACTTCAGCTGGTCGGCGGCGCTGCTGCTGCCGCTGCTCCGCATCTGAAACGGGGGCGGCCGGCTTTGGCTCCCGGCGGCCCGACCAGGCATGATCGGGGCATGGTCGAACGAGTCATTGCAGCGTGTGACGGAGCAGCCAAGGGCAACCCCGGGCCGGCGGGCTGGGCGTACGTGGTGGCGGACGCCACCGGCGCGCCCCGGCGGTGGGAGGCCGGCGCGCTCGGGCACAGCACCAACAACGTGGGCGAACTGACGGCGCTGCGGCGGCTGCTGGCGGCGACGGACCCGGCCGTCCCGCTGGAGGTGCGGCTGGACAGCACCTACACCCGCGACTCGGTGACCAAGTGGCTGAAGGGCTGGAAGCGCAACGGCTGGAAGACGGCGGCCGGGAAGCCGGTCGCCAACCAGGAGCTGATCCAGGCGATCGACGCACTGTTGGAGGGCCGGGACGTCACCTTCGTCTACGTGCCGGCCCACCAGGTGGACGGCGACCCGCTGAACGCCATCGCCGACAAGGCCGCCAGCGACGCCGCCCGCACCCAGCGGGACGCCTCCGGCACCGACGCCGACCTGCCGGTGCCCGACCCGGCCGCAGCCCCGAAGGCACGCACCAGCCGGGCCGGGGCCCGTACGGGCGGCGCCGGGGCCACCGGCGGCTCCGGTGGGACCGCCGCCAAGCGCAGCTCCTCGGGCACCTCCCGGACGCTGGCCGCCCGCTTCCCGGGCACCTGCCCGTGCAGCCGCGCGTACGCCAAGGGCGACAAGATCACCAAGGTCGGCGGCAGCTGGGGCCACCCGGAGTGCGCCGCCGCCCACGCCTGACGGGCCCAGGCCTGACGGGTCCGGGCCTGGGGAAGGTGCCGGAAACACGACCGGCCGACCGCGGGTGCGGTCGGCCGGTCGTGGCTGAACAGGGGAGCGGGGGGAGGGATCAGCCCTCCTGCGCGATCTCCTTGATGTCCTCGAAGGTCATGCCGAGGGAGTTGAACGAGCGGGCCTGGGTCTCCGGGACGCCGAGCGCGGCGAGCTCCTTGAGCTGCGCGGCGGTCAGCGGCGCGGCGGGGGTGAGCGGACCGCCCGCGGCGCCGGGGCGAGCGCCGGCGCCCGCCCCGGCACCCGGACCGGCGGCGAAGCCGAGCACCGCCTTCATCAGGTCCTCGGAGGTCAGCTTGGTCGCGTCGGCCGGGGCCTGGACGTTCGGGGCCGACTTGTCGAAGGCCAGCTTCACCGGGAAGTTGACGCCCGGCTCGATCTTGTCCGCCAGCTGGGCGAGGTCGAAGGTGGCCGAGGAGAAGGCGCCGTCCTTCAGGTAGAGGTCCACGCCGACCTTGCGGTCCGGCACGTCGCTCGGGGCCTTGCTCGGGAACTTCTTGAACTGCTGCGGGAACTTGTCCGCGACCGGCTTGACGGCCTTGAACAGCTCGTCCACCAACTGGCGGGCCGGGGCGCTCATCCAGATGTGCTCGGTGCCGTCCTTCTTGCCCTTGTCCTCGTACGTGACGGTGCGGCCGAGCACGTCCTTGAGCGAGTTGAGGAGCTGCTTGGCGGCCTCCGGGTCGGCGGTGGGCGCGGCGCTCGGGCTTGCCTTCTTGCCGTCGTTCTTCTTCGCCTCGTCGGCGAGCGCCTGGAGGTCGAGCTCGACCCACTTGCCGGCCAGCACGTCCTTGACCGCGGCCATCTCCGGCGGCAGGTCCTTGGTGACGGCGTCCACCTCGGACGGGTCCTCGCCGGTCAGCTTGACGACGCCCTTGGCGTCGACGTGCAGGTAGCCCTTGGCGTCGACCTGGCGGTACTCCAGCAGCGGGGCGCCGTTGCGGTCGGCGACCACGTAGGAGACGCGCACCGACTTGTCGAGCGTCAGGTCGTTGTTCGCGGTCGAGCCCTTGGCGTTCTTGAAGGCCTCGATCTCCTTGAGCGGCTTGTCCGCGGAGACGGCGACGGCGAGCGAGAGCCCGGACATCGCCTTGGCGCTCTTCTCGTCCAGCCCGTCGTCGGCGCCCTTCTCCCCGGTGGCCTTGGCGAAGGCGACGATCTGCTCGGGGGTGGCGTCGATGGAGAGCTTGAAGCCGGCCGACTTGCCGTCACCGACCTTGCCGAAGGCCTTGGACACCTTCTGGGCGGCGTTGAGCTGCTCGACGGTGCCGCAGGCGGCGAGAGCGGTGGCGAGGACGGATGCGGTGACGGCGACGGGCATCGCACCGCGAGCGGCCTTGCGGATGGCGGTGTTGATGGTGCAACTCCTGTGTGACTGGGCCCGATCGGTCGACCGGGCCTTTCTCTCCCCTGTGGCCTCAAGCGCCACAGTGCATACACATGTGATCACATTATCAGCAAGGCGTCGCACCATTATTTGGGGCAGGCTTTAAGCGATGTGGCTGGAATGGTCCGCAATGGCCGGATCCGTCCGACGGCCTCCGCGCACCGTCCGGCGGACCCGTCCCGCACGACGGCGAGCCATGGTGAACCATGGCGGAACCTTTGCCAAGAAGGGGTGTTCAGGCCCACACCACCGGCTGCTAGCCTCAGCCGATTTCCCGCCGGGCAAGGTCGGCGGACATGACGGGTAAGAGGTACCGGAAGCATGGCAATACGCCGGGCGAAGCAGAAGGCCCAGGTCATCGAGAAGCTCTCCCAGGTGGCACCGCCGGGGGACGCCTTCATCGCGTGCGTGCACGTGGAGACCGGACCCAGCCCGTGGCTCAACGCGGTCTTCGACGAGATCCCGCTGCTCGGCCTGATCGTCGCACTGACCCGTCGGTTCTACTTCCTGACGCTCACCAACAGCTCCGTCGTGGTCAACACGGCCAGCCGCTGGACCAACCGCCCCGGCGAGGTCGTCGCGGTCTTCCCGCGGCACGCCTTCCCGGTCAGCCGGGTCAAGCGGGCCTCGATCTGGAGCTCGATGTACCTGCAGCTGCCCGACAGCGCCAAGCCGACCCGGCTGAACGTCCACCGCTACTGGCGGGCCGAGCTGGACCAGTTGAGCACGGTCTTCCCGCCCGGCTCGATCGACCCGGGCTCGCAGCCCTTCGAGCTCGCGCCGAAGGACACGGGCTACCCGGGGCCGCAGGGCCAGCCGTTCCCGCAGCAGCAGGCCGGCTACCCCCAGCAGCAGGCCTACCCCGCGCCGCCGGCCCAGCCCTACCCGCCGCAGCAGGCCTACCCGGCGGCACCGCAGGGCCAGCCGTACCCGCCCCAGCAGCCGTACCCGGCGGCACCGCAGGCGCAGCCCTACCCGCCGCAGCCGTACCCGTCCCAGCAGGCCTACCCGGCGCCGCAGGGCCAGCCGTACCCGCCGCAGCAGCCCTACCCGGCGGCACCGCAGGCGCCCTACGGCGGGCAGCCGGGCTACCCGTCGCAGCGGTGACCCGGCCCGCGGGAGGCTGAACGCACGTCAGCCCCGGCTCCCACGAGGGAGCCGGGGCCGTTCCGTTGCCGCGACTTACGACGACTGCAGGCCCACCACGAGGACCACCGCCGCGACGATGACGAGTGCGAGGAGCAGGCCCACCACGGTGGGCGTCAGCCGGTCCCGGAACTGCTTGGCCGGCCGGATCCGCCAGGTCGGGTGCGTGCTGTACTCCCACCAGTTCACCAGCCGCTGGAAGTTGACGTCGAACTCGGCGGCCGGGTAGATCGAGCTGGTCTGCAGGCCCGGCAGCGAACGGCGCCGCCCGCCGGCGAGGAAGATCCGCGCGGAGGACGAGGCCGTGCCGTTGCCCTTGGTCTCCCGCACGTCGACCCACCGGATCTCCGGCCACGGGTAGGTCCGGCCGCGCCCGAGGCCCCAGCAGATGGTGACGCCCTGGGCGTCGACGCGGCTCCAGCAGCGCCAGCTGAGCGCGAAGGACCCGCCTGCCAGCACCAGGGTCCCGAGGACCAGCCAGAAGGTGCCCATGGCACCGAGATGCGTGCTGCCGATGGCCAGCTGGAGCACCAGCACGATGACCAGCGGCCCGAGATTCGACCACGAGGGCCGGAACAGGTCTTTCCCCCGGAAGATCAGTTCGTTCACACGGCGCACATTACGCCTGCGCCCCCGGGGGCGGGCGAGGGGGGTACGGCTCACGCCTTGCGGCCCCGCGCACCCCCGGCCGCGGCGGTCTCCCGCAGGGTGCGGCGCGTGGCGGCCAGGGTGAGCAGGCCCCACAGGGCGGCGAGCACGGCGGTGACGTACACGCCGGTGCCGAGGAAGTCGAGGTCCTCCTCCGTCGAGACGGGCGGGGCCCAACCCGCCGGGTCGACCAGCACGTTCATGGTGTCGCCGATGTCGGACCGGCCCGAGCAGCCGAAGCCGCCGACCTGGCCGTGCGGCAGCGGCTGCCCGTCGGTGCGGCGGATGTCGCAGGTCCAACTGACCCGGCCGCTCCTGTCCTTGGCCTTGTGGGCGTCGGTGATCACCACCTCGGTCTCCACCGCGCGGTGGGCCATGAGCTGCGCGCGGATGCTCGTCGTCGGAAGGACCATGAGCAGTACCCCGAACAGCACGGCGAGCAGGATCACCCAGCCCTTGGGCCGGATGAGCCCCATGCCGATGATCCCGGCCGAGAGCGCCAGGAAGGCGGGGATCATGCAGAGGACCTGGTAGTCCGGGTTGGTGGCGACCGCCAGCAGGCCGACCATCAGCACCGGGACGGACCCGACCAGCCACGCCGCGCGGCGGACCGTCCGGGGTGACGGCGGTGGCGCGGGTCGTCTGCGCACCCGCTTCGGGGGCTTGGCCATCCCTTCGGCGAGTGGCCGCTTCCGCTTCTTCCCGCCTGCCATGGGGCCCCCGTTCGGTGTCTTCCGTGCCTGCGACAGTGTGACCGCAGGTCCTGACGTCCGGAAGGGCGGGTGCCGGTCTCCGTCCGGTCCGGAGTTACCGACGAGTTCACCGAATGCTCGCCGGAAGTCTTGCGGGTCGTGCCGACGGGCAAGTTGGATACACAACATCCCTCGACCCGACGGGTCCACGACACCTTCCACGACACCTTCCACGGAGCCCAGATGCCGCTGTCGTCCGTCCGCCGTGCCCTCGCCGCCGGCGCCGCCGCCACCGTGATCGCCACCCTCGGCACGGCCCCCGCCTCGGCCGAGACCGCGCCGGCCCCCTCCTCGACAGAGAGTGCGCCCCCGCTCGACGTGCTCACCTACAACGTGTTCCTGATGAGCACCTCGCTCTACCCCAACTGGGGCCAGCAGTACCGGGCGCAGGCGATCGCCTCGGCGGACTTCTTCCAGGGCCACGACGTGGTCGTCCTGGAGGAGGCCTTCGACAACGCGGCCTCCGACGCGCTGACCGCCAAGGCCTCGGCCGCGTACCCGTACCACACCCCGGTGGTCGGCCGCTCGACCGCCGGCTGGGACGCCACCTCCGGCAGCTACAGCTCCACCACCCCTGAGGACGGCGGGGTCACCCTGCTCAGCAAGTGGCCGATCCTGCACAAGGAGCAGTACGTCTACAAGGACGCCTGCGGCTCCGACTACTGGTCGAACAAGGGCTTCGTCTACGCCGTGCTGGACGTCGACGGCCGCCGCACCCACGTGGTCGGCACCCACCTGCAGTCCACCGACTCGGGCTGCTCCAGCGGCCAGGCCGCCGGCATCCGGGCCAAGCAGCTCACCGCGATGCGCGCCTTCCTGGACGCCAAGCGGATCCCGGCCGACGAGCCGATCGTCCTCGCGGGCGACCTCAACATCGACTCGCACGGGTCCGAGTACCAGGCGCTGCTGACCAACGGCAACCTCGCCCCGGCCTCCGCCCGCACCGGCTGGCCGTACTCCTTCGACACCGTCGACAACTCCGTCGCCGCCTACCGGTACCCGGGCGAGCCCAAGGAGGACCTCGACTACGTCCTCTACCGCGCCGACCACGCCCGCCCGCAGCAGTACACCAACCAGGTGGTCCGGGTGCACAGCGCGCCCTGGACGGTGAGCAGTTGGGGCAAGAGCTACACCTACACCGACCTCTCCGACCACTACCCGCTCGCCGCGCACTGACGCTCCGCCGGAGCGGGGGCCGGCCGCCGTGTGCGGCATGGGGTGCGGGACGCCCTGTGGGATGCGTCACCGTCACGCCCGGCAAGCGGTTCGGCCCCTTACGATCCTGAACGCCGAGGTCGGGCGCCGTCGTACCCCGGCGGCGCCCGCCCGGCGCCCAGTGATCCGCCCGAGGAGAAGCGCACGTGACCACCCCCACCGCCGCGCCCGACAGCTACGACCAGAGCTACTACCAGCGCACCGGCGAGAACCGCTACAAGCCCACCGCCCAGGCCCAGGGCGCCTGGCACCCCGACGAGCAGCACTTCAGCCCGCTCGGCGGCCTGATCGTCCACGCCATCGACCAGTACCGCGCCGACCGCGGTCACGCCGGCAACGGAACGGCCGGCCACCCCGGCGTCGGACTGGCGCTGGCCCGGATCAGCTTCGACATACTCGGCCTGATCGCCCTGGAGGAGTTCGAGGTCACGGTGGAGACCGTCCGGCCCGGGCGCACCATCGAGCTGGTCGAGGCCACCGTGGTGATCGGGGAGCGCGCCGTGGTCCGGGCCCGCGCCTGGTTCCTCGCCGAACTCGACACCACCGCCGTCGCGGGCACCCACGACCCGCGGCTGCCCGCGCCCGAGGAGTTCGAGCCCTGGGAGATGAGCGGGCTCTGGGGCGGCGGCTACATCTCCTCGATCGACGTCCGCCACCGGGCGACCGCCCCGGGCCGGGCCGCCGCCTGGATCGCGAGCCGGGCCCAGCTGGTCGCCGGGGAGCCCTGCGGCCCGCACGCCTCCTTCGTCGCCCTGGTGGACACCGCCAACGGCATCGCCGCCCGCCAGGACCCCACGGAGTGGATGTTCCCCAACACCGATCTGACCATCCACTTCCACCGCTGCCCCGAGGGCCGCTGGACCGGCCTGGACACCGGCGTCAGCTTCGGCCCGGCCGGTCACGGCGTCACCAGCACCGTCCTGCACGACGAGCGGGGACCGGTGGGACGGGCCGAGCAGATCCTCACCGTCCGCCCGCAGCCGGTGAGT
>NZ_BNBY01000042.1:29746-52959 GCF_014656195.1 Kitasatospora xanthocidica
GCCGACGACACCCGTGCTCAGCCGGACAGCGAGTCCATGAAGGAGCTGACCGAGAACACCGCGTTCCCCGGCCCGGCCGGGCCGTAGCCGGGCGGGGAGGAGAGGCCGAACTCCTCCAGGGTCGCGCGGTAGGTCCGCAGCAGCCGGATGTGGTACTCCAGCGGCGCGCCCTGCGGGTTGGCCTTGCCCAGCGGGGTGGTGGGCTCGGGGCACCAGGTGGTGAAGCGCGGGACCACGCCGTGCGACATGAAGAAGCGCAGGCCCTCCTCGGTGGAGGCGATCGCCTCGTCCACCGTGGTGAAGCCGAAGGGCTCCGCCATCTCCACGCCCGCGACGAAGTTGGGGATCACGTTCTCCGGGCCGAACACCTCGGTGGAGTCCAGGATCCGGCGGTGCCACTCGTCGCGGCCGACGTAGCGCTCCTTGCCCGGGCAGTAGAGCTCGAAGAGCCGCTTGTCCCACACCTCGAAGTTGGGGTGGTAGATCCGCACGCCGTAGTCGTGGAAGCGCTGGACGTCCTCGCGCGGCAGCGCCTGCGCCACCACCTTGCCGATCCAGCGCCCGGGGAAGCGCTCCTCGATGGCCTTGGCGTACTGCCCGTAGAAGTCGGCCTCGTCCCGGCCGCCGACCTGCGAGGTGATGGCGCCGCCGGTCAGGGTGTACGCCTGGGAGGCCCGGGCGGTGTCGTGCTCGTCGATCAGCGCCAGCGCCTCCAGCACCTCCTCGACCGGCTTGACCCCGGTGTACGGGCGGCCGGCGGCCTTGTGCTGGCGCCAGTTGTGGTTGATGTCGCAGTACTGGCACTCCTCCTTGGCGCCGAAGTACTGGCAGACCCGGAACACCGTGAGGTAGATCAGGTAACCCCACTGGATGGTCGGGGCGACCTCCATCACCGACTTCCCGTTGGCGAGGGTGTGCCGGTAGTAGTCGGGCATCGGCGGCAGGCCGACGTCGGCGATCCGCGCGCCGTCCAGGTAGAGGCCGAGCGTGCCGTCCTCCCCGGCGCCGACCCGGTACGGCGAGTCCGGGTTGACCCGCACCGACACCACCGTGCGGCGCAGCCCGTACGGTCCGCCGGTCAGCACGACCTCCTCCGGCGGCCGGTTGAGCGCGGCGGCGCCCAGCTCGGGCAGGGTGCGGTGGTCGAAGGAGAAGATGAAGTAGGACTTCGGTTTGACCTCGCCGCCCCCGTCGGCGCCGGTGCTGCCACTGAGCGCGGACTCGTCGAAGGCCATGCCGCCGCGCAGCAGGTCCTCCTTGATCACCGCCTCCCGGGGCACGTCCGGATAGCGCTCCATGAGCCCCTCGACGAGTGCGGTGCGGCTACGGGCCTGGCTCTCCATGCGCGTGGTCTTCCTTCCTGGCCCCGATCCTCCACGGCGCCGTGCCCATTCTCGTCCTCCTTACGGGCACGGCCGTGAGCGGCCGCGCCCGGGAAGATCAACTCGTCCATGGTGGGGGCGGGGACGGCGCGCCGCCTCGGCCCATGGACCCACGGCCGACGGGACTCGAGTCCTAGGCCGACGGACCGCTGGGACCGCCGGAGTGGGAAGTCGGCCGGGCCGACTTCCCACGCGGTCCCACGCGGTCCCCCGAGGCGACGGTCTCGCGCCGCATCGTGAGTGCGGTCGATCGGTGCCGAGGCGCGGCGGGCTGCCGCCGGTCGGTCGTTGGCGTTCGAACAGCCCTGCCGGGAACGGCGCTACGCGGGCGGTGGGGGCTGGACACGGGTGGGAGTCACCGGGTTGACGCGGGATGGTGCGGGCGGGGCGCCACGGCGTGGGGCGGGCCGATGCATGACAGGGGCTCATTCAAACGCCGTCAGCCCGAACGTTCACTCTATCGGGTGTAGAAGATCGTCCGTTGCGTTCCGGAACGGGCCCACCCACCTACGGTTGGGACCCGAGCGACACGGGGCCCGCCGCGTGGAGTTCCCCTCGCTGCGGGCGAGCTGACGACCCGTCTCATCGTGCGACCTTTCCAGAGGAGGCTCCATGCCCCTGCGTGTCAAACCGGGCTCACCACCCGGGCTCGCCGCCCCGGCGGTGGGTCCATGAGCACCCCGGCGATCGAGCGGATCCTGCGCGGGCCCAGCGGACTGGGCACCGCCGGCCTGCGGCTGACGCCGTCGGCCCCGGCTGTCGAGGCCCCGAGTGTCCAGGCGCCGGCTGTCGAGGCGCCGGACGTCGAAGTGGCCGCCCCCGACGTCGTCGTGCCCGAGGGCGCGGTGGCCGAGAACCCGGTGCCGGAGTTCGTCGCGCCCGGTTCTCCGGCGTTCGAGGCCCCGGCTGTGGGGGCCCCGGCGGTGTCGGAGGCCGTGGTGCCGGACGTCCAGGCGCCCTCCCTGGCCGAGCCGTCCCTACCGGCCCTGGACCTACCCGCCCTGGACCTACCCGCCCTGCCCCTGCCCGGCCTGGCACCGGTCGGCGCGGCCTCGCTCGGTGCGGCCCTGCTCGGGGCCGCTCCGGCCGCCGCGGCGCCGAGCGGCGGCAAGCCCGGGCTCGGCGACCCCATCCCCGGCCTGTACCACCACCCGATCGCCGAGCCCGACCCGGCCCGGGTGGAGGCGCTCAGCCTGAAGATCAAGGCCTGGGCGATCGACGAGATCGAGCTCTACCCGCCGGAGTGGGAGAAGGACTTCGACGGGTTCTCCACCGGGCGCTACATGGTGGCCTGCCACCCCGACGCGCCGAGCATCGACCACCTGATGCTCGCGGCCCGGCTGATGGTGGCCGAGAACGCGGTGGACGACTGCTACTGCGAGGACCTCGGCGGGTCGCCGGTCGGCCTGGGCAGCCGCCTGCTGCTCGCGCACACCGCGCTCGACCCGCTGCACACCACGCCGGAGTACCACCCGGCCTGGGAGGCCTCGCTGTCCGAGGACGCCCCCCGGCGCTCGTACCACTCGGCGATGGAGTACTTCGTCCGTGCCTCCACACCGTCCCAGGCGGACCGGTTCCGGCACGACATGGCGCGGCTGCACCTGGGGTACCTGGCCGAGGCGGCCTGGGCGGAGACCGACCACGTCCCGGAGGTGTGGGAGTACCTGGCCATGCGCCAGTTCAACAACTTCCGCCCCTGCCCGACGATCACCGACACCGTCGGCGGGTACGAGCTGCCGGTCGAGCTGCACGCGCTGCCCGCGATGCAGCGGGTGATCGCCCTCGCCGGCAACGCCACCACGATCGTCAACGACCTGTACTCGTACACCAAGGAGCTGTCCAGCCCCGGACTGCACCTGAACCTGCCGACGGTGATCTCCGAGCGCGAGGGCGTCTCGCGCAAGGAGGGCTACCTGAAGGCCGTCGAGGTCCACAACGAGCTGATGCTCGCCTTCGAGGCCGAGTCGGCGGCGCTGGCCGCGGCCTGCCCGGTGCCGACCCTCCTACGGTTCCTGCGCGGCGTGGCCGCGTGGCTCGACGGCAACCACTACTGGCACCAGACCAACACCCACCGCTACACCCTGCCCGACTTCTGGTGACCGCCCCGCGCGACACCCGTACTCGGTAACCACTCGTAGAAAATTTGGAGTTGACCCATGTCCCTGACCGACGACCTCACCACGACCGGTAACGCCATCCCGGGCCCGGCGACTCCGTACCAGGGCGACATCGCACGCTACTGGGACCACGAGGCACGCCCGGTCAACCTTCGCCTGGGCGACGTCGACGGCCTCTACCACCACCACTACGGCATCGGCGCGATCGACCAGGCCGCGATCGGCGACCCGGCCGACAGCGAGCGGGAGAAGAAGGTGATCGCCGAGCTGCACCGCCTGGAGTCCGCCCAGGCCGACGTGCTGCTCGACCACCTCGGCGACATCCCGGCCGACGGCACCCTGGTCGACGCGGGCTGCGGCCGCGGCGGCTCGATGGTGATGGCCCACCAGCGCTTCGGCTGCCGGGTCGAGGGCATGACCCTCTCCACCCAGCAGGCGGACTTCGGCAACAAGCGCGCCGCCGAGCTCGGCATCGGCGACTTCGTACGGTCCCGGGTCGCCAACATGCTGAACATGCCCGTCGACACCGGCTCCGTCGCGGGTTCCTGGAACAACGAGTCCAGCATGTACGTCGACCTGCACGACCTGTTCGCCGAGCACTCCCGGGTGCTGAGCGTGGGCGGCCGGTACGTGACCATCACCGGCTGCTGGAACCCGCGGTACGGGCAGCCGTCGAAGTGGGTCTCGCAGATCAACGCCCACTTCGAGTGCAACATCCACTCCCGCCGCGAGTACCTGCGGGCGATGGCCGACAACCGCCTGGTGCCCCAGGCCGTCATCGACCTCACCCCGGACACCCTGCCCTACTGGGAGCTGCGGAACACCACCTCGCTGGTGACCGGCATCGAGGAGGCGTTCATCGAGTCCTACAAGGACGGTTCCTTCCAGTACGTGCTGATCGCGGCCGACCGGGTCTGATCCGGCCGGGTCCGACGCGAGCGCGACTGGCGCGAGCGCGGCCGGCCCGAACGGCTGACGGCGGCCTCCCCGCGGACGTGGGGGAGGCCGCCGTCGTGCGTCCGGGGGCCGCTACGGCCGGGTGAAGGTGAGATGGGTGACCCCGCTCGGGGTGGTGACCGCCTCGGTGCGGAAGCGCTGCTCCAGCCCTTCGAGCCCGGCCCAGAGCGGCTCGCCCCGGCCGAGGACGATCGGCACCACGACCACGTGCAGGTGGTCGATCAGATCGGCCTCCAGGAAGGCGCGGACGGTGCTCGGGCCGCCGCCGATCCGCACGTCCTTGCCCCCGGCCGCCTCCCGGGCCTGCCGCAGCGCCTCCTCGGGCGTCGCGTCGATGAAGTGGAAGGTCGTGCCGCCGGCCATCTCCAGCACCGGGCGCGGGTGGTGGGTGAGCACGAAGACCGGGGTGTGGAACGGCGGGTTCGGCCCCCACCAGCCCTTCCACTCCTCGTCCTGCCAGGGGCCTCGCTGCGGGCCGAACTTGTTGCGGCCCATGATCTCCGCCCCGATGTCGTCGCCCCAGGCGCGGGCCATCGCGTCGTCCACGCCGGTCTCGCCGCTCTCGTCGCCGTGCATCCGCCGGAACGTCCGGGTGCGGAAGAACCAGCTGTGCAGGCGGTCGGTGGCGTGGCCGAACGGTGCGTCGAGGCTCTGGCCCTCGCCGGTGCCGTAGCCGTCGAGGGAGATCGAGAAGTTGTGGACCCGGACCAGGGACATCGGCTTCCTCCGCCGTTCGGCGCCTCGGTGCGGGCGGGCCGCCGCACCCTGTTCGCGGGCCCACGCTAACCCGCGGCTCCGACAGGCTGACGCTGCGACACCAGGCGCGGTCGCCGTCGGCGCGGCCCGGTGCGGAGTGCCAGGTCGGGAGGGGTGGGGCCGGTGGGGTGGATGTGGACGAAGGGGAAGGGGCCGGGGGAGAAGCAGTGCAGCCGTCACGCTATTGTCGTGCCTTCTTCACGCGGAGCACGTCCTGGTGGGCGATGCTCCGTCAGGCTGCCCGGAGGAGGGCAGCCGGCACGTTCCGAACCTCGGGGGGTTCCCATGACCATGCGCCGTACTCTGTCCGGATTCCTCGCGGCCGGCCTGCTCGCCGGTGCGGCCGCCCTGATGTCCACCGCCCCGGCGGACGCCGCCCCGACCGGGACGGGCGACCTGCCGTTCGGCTCGGCGACCACCGTCGGCCTGCACAACACCTACGACCCGGCCGCGTTCCCGTTCCTCGCCCAGGGCCTGGACACCGGCACCGGCATGATCGAGCTCGACCTCTGGCCGAACATCGTGACCAAGGAGTGGAAGGTCAGCCACTCCAACCCGCTCGGCAACGGCAACAACTGCACCGCCGCGACCACCCCCGCCCAGCTCTACAGCGGCGGCACCAACAAGAATCTGGAGAACTGCCTGGACGACGTCCGGGTCTGGCTCGCCGCGCACCCGGCGGCCGGGCCGCTGGTCATCAAGCTGGAGCTCAAGCCGGGCTTCTCCGCCAACCTCGGGATGGGCCCCGACCAGTTGGACACGCTGATCGCCCAGCACCTCGGCTCCGCCGTGCTGCGCCCCGCCGACCTGCTGGCCAAGCCGGGCGGCGGCTCGTACGCGAGCCTCGACGCGGCGGTGCGGGCGGGCAACTGGCCGAGCCGTTCGGCGCTGGCCGGCAAGGTGCTGCTGTACGCGATCCCGGGCACGGTCGAGCTGGACAACCCCTTCGACACCCTGCACACCGACGTCGAGTACGGGCGGCACCTGCGCGACCTGGCGGCGGCGGGCCGGATCGGCCAGGCCCAGGTGTTCCCGTCCGTGCTGGGCGCCGCGGCCGGTGACCCGCGCGGACGGTACACCGGCACGGACGCCTCGATCCGGCCGTGGTTCGTGGTCTTCGACGGTGACGCCTCGACGTACGTCAACGGCATCGACACCGCGTGGTACGACGCCGCGCACTACCTGCTGGTGATGACGGACTCCCACAAGGTCGCGCCGGAGATCAGCGGCACCGACCCGACGGCGGACCAGGCCCGGGCCCGCGCCGAGCAGTTGGCGAAGGCGCACGCGAGCATCGTGTCGAGCGACTGGCGGAAGCTGCCGACGGTGCAGTCCCTGGTGCTGCCGCGCGGCTGACGCCCGGTGGCGGCGGGCCCGTGCGGTAGGACGCTCCCCGGCCGCGATAGCGTCGGCGCCCGCAGCGTCCGACTCCCTGGGAGGTTCCCGTGCCACAGATCCTGGTCGACCACTCGGCCGAACTCGACATCGACCGGGCGGCCCTCGCCGACGAGGTCCACCAGGCCATCGCCGGCGTCATCGACACCACCGTGGCCGAGTGCAAGACCGTCTTCCGCACCGTCGCCCACCACCGGGTCGGCGACGGCACGACCGGCGAGGCCGTCGTCCTGGCCGAGGTCAAGATCCTGGCCGGCCGTAGCGCGGAGCAGCGTGCCGCACTGACCGACCGGGTCCTCGCCGTCCTGCGCTCGCGGATCGGCGTGCCCGCCGCCATCGGTGTGCAGGTCACCGAACTCGACCGCGACACCTACCGTTTCGTCCACCACCCCGGCCACTGACCGGCGGCCGGAGACGGAAACGGTCCCGTGCGAGCCGGCCGGAGAGGCCGGGCGCACGGGACCGCTGTCCTGGACCGGGGATCAGTCCGTCGGGCAGTGGGTGCCCGCCGTCGGCACGGTGCCGTCCAGCAGGAAGGCGTCGACCGAGGCGCGGATGCACTTGCTCGCGCCGTACGCGGTGTGGCCCTCGCCGTCGCGGGTGAGCAGGACGGCGTTGCCGAGCTCGGCGGCGAGCTTCTCGGCCCACGCGTACGGGGTGGCCGGGTCGCCGGTGGTGCCGACCACCACGATCGGCGCGGCGGCGGCGGACTTGATGGTGTGCGGCTTCTCGGTGGCGCGGAACGGCCAGATCCGGCAGTCCGGGTCGAAGAGCGACGAGAGCGGGTCGTGCTTGCTGACCAGCGGGGCCTTGGCGGCGAGGTCGGTGAGCGCGGCCTGCAGCTGTTCGCCGACCGGCGCGTCGGTGGCGCCGTCGGCGCAGTGGATGGCGGTGTAGGCGTCCGCGGACGCCGAGTAGCGGCCGTCCTTGTCACGGCCGTTGTAGCCGTCGGCCAGGGTGAGCAGGTCGTCGCCCTTGTCGCGGACCATGGCCCAGCCGATGGCGTTGCGCAGTCCGCTCCAGGCCTTCTCGCCGCCGTAGAGCCGGCTGAGGACGCCGGTCCAGGCCGCGCTGGAGGTGAGGGTGCGGCCCTTGGAGGTCTTCAGCGGCTTGTCCTTGAGCCCGTCGAGGAAGTCGGCGAGCTTCTGCGGGGCCCGGGCGGCGTCGGTGCCGAGCGGGCACGGGTTCTTGGTGACGCAGTCGGCGGCGAAGGCCTTCAGGGCGCGTTCGAAACCGGCCGACTGCTCGATGTTGTGCTGGACCAGGGAGAAGGACGGCGAGGTGGCGCCGTCCAGGACGAGCCGGCCGACCCGGTCCGGGAACTCCTCGGCGTAGAGCGAGCCGAGGTAGGTGCCGTAGGACATCCCGAGGTAGCTGAGCTTCTGGTCGCCGAGGGCGGCGCGCAGCACGTCCATGTCCCGGGCGGTGTTGCGGGTGCCGACGAAGGGGAGGACCTGGGCGTACTTGGCCTGGCAGGCGTCGGCCAGCTGCTTGCCGTGGTCGTCGCCGGGCGCGTCGGTGTTGAGCCAGCCGTCCCGGGCCTGGTCGTCGAGGCACTTGAGCGGGCTGGTGCCGGCCACGCCGCGCGGGTCGAAGCCGACGATGTCGTACCGGTCGTGGACCGGGCCGTCGAAGTCCTTCGGGCTGTAGGTGACCATCTGGACGCCGGAGCCGCCCGGGCCGCCCGGGTTGAGCAGCAGGGAGCCTATCCGCTGGTCGGCCTTGGTGGCGGGGTTGCGCACCACGGCGACGTCCAGGGTGCCGGTGGCCGGGGCGGTGTAGTCGAGCGGGACCTTGAGGGAGGCGCACTGGAGGGCCGAGGTGTCCGCCTCGTTCTGCGGGTCCTTCGGGCAGGGCGCCCAGGCGAGTTGCTGGCCGTAGAAGGTCTTGAGTGCCGGGTCGGCGGCGCCGGTGGGCTTGGCCGTCGGCGTGGGGCTGGGGGTGGCGCTCGTCGCGGCGGCGCTCGTGGCGCTGGTGGCGGCGGTGGTGGTGGGCGCGGCCTTGCCGCCGCTGCCGCTGGTGCAGCCGGCCAGCAGGGCGGTGGTGGCGAGGGCTGCGACGGCGGCGGGCAGGGCGCGCCGTGAGGTCCGGGTGATCATCGAATGCACCGCACACAAATATCACCAGCTGGTCACATCAGTCACATCGGTTTGTTCGTGGCCACGCGCAGCCGCCCGCAACCATCCGTGAGCACGCGTGAATGCCCGATTCCACCCGCCCCCGAACGGTGCCATGCTGGGGCCATGACAGAAAGCAAGGTGGTCGCCCCGCTCCGTGACGAACCGGAAGTCGGCGGCCGACGGCGGGAATTGGCGGCGGCGACGGTGGGCTCGGTGGTCGAGTCCTTCGACTGGAACATCTACGCCGTCCTCGCGCCGTACTTCGCGGCGGACCTCTTCGGGCACGGCAAGCACGGGTTCAGCGGGGTGCTCGGGGCGTACGTGACCTTCGCGGTGGGGTTCGTGGCCAGGCCGGTCGGCTCCTACCTGATCGGGCGGCTCAGCGACACCCGGGGACGGCGCTTCGCGCTGAGCCTCGGCATGGCCGTGATCGCCGTGGCGAGCCTGGGCATCGCCGCGATTCCGGGCCAGCGCACGATCGGGTTCTGGGCGGCGGTGCTGGCGGTGCTCGCCCGGGTGGTGCAGGGGCTCGCCTTCGGCGGCGAGGCGCCCAGCGTGGCCGCGTACGTGACCGAGACGGCCCCGCCGCGGCACCGCTTCGCGTTCAGCTCGGTGTCGTACGGCGGGATCATCCTCGGCTCGCTGCTCTCCTTCGGCGTGCTCACGCTTCTGATCCACACCATCGGCAAGTCCGGTCTGGAGAACGGCGGTTGGCGCTGGGGGTTCGTGGTCGCCGCGCTGCTCGGACTGGCCGCCGTCTGGGTGCGGCGGTGGGCGCCGGAGAGCGCGGAGTTCCGCCGGGCCCGGGCCGCCGCGGGCGGGGGCGGCCGTCCGCCGTTCCTGCGCACGCTCCGCGAGCACCGCTGGGCGGCGTTCACCGTCTTCCTCAACACCCTGGGCGGGACGGTCGGTTACTACTTCGCCCTGGTCTACCTGCCGCAGTACGCCGCCGCCTACCACGTGATCGGCAAGGAGGAGGCGGCCTCGTTCATGACCGTGGTGCTCGGCGTGGTGCTGGCCACCATGCTGCTCACCGGCGCCGCCGCCGACCGCTTCGGCCTGCTGCCGGTCGCCCGGATCGGGTTCGGCCTGCCGATCCCGCTGGTCGGGCTGGGGCTCGCCGGACTACGCCAGGGCTGGCTGCCGTTCCAGGTCACCGCCGTGCTGCTGGGCATGCTGGTGGCCACGGTGCTCGGCACGCTCAACGTCTTCACCGGGCTGCTGTTCCCGACCGAGGTGCGGGCGGTCGGCCTCGGCGTGGTCAACGCGGCCACCATCGCCGCGTTCGGCGGCACCTTCCCGCTGCTCGCCGAGTGGCTGGGCGACCGGCACCTGCTCGGGGTGATCCCCTGGTACGTCACCGTCTGCACGACCGGCCCGGCCCTCGCGCTCTTGACGGCGACGAAGGTGCCCTCGTTCACGGCCGCGATCCGGGACTCCGGTGCCGTGACCGGCCGTTCACCGGGATCCACCTGACGAACGATCATCGGCTGTGGTTGAGTGGTCCGGACAAACGCCGAACGGGGAGGGCGAGCGTGGACACCGACGCGACGGGCAACAGCCCAGCGGACCGGGCATGGGAGGGCGGCGCGTTCGACATCGGCGCGACCGAGAGCTGGCTGGTCGAGGCCGGTTTCGAGGAACCACCGCAGGTCGACCTGCGGACCGACCGGGCGCACTCCGCCCGGGTCTACGACTACCTGCTGGGCGGCAAGACGAACTTCCCGGCCGACCGCGAGGTCGGCGACCGGGTCCTCGCCGACCTCCCCGGCGCCGGTGAGGCCGCCACCGCCGCACGCGCGGTGATGCACCGGATGGTCCGCCGGCTCGCCGAGGTGCACGGCGTCCGCCAGTTCCTCGACGTCGGCACCGGCATCCCCACCACGCCCAACCTGCACGAGATCGTCCAGTCGATCGACCCGGCGTGCCGCGTGGTCTACGTGGACAACGACCCGATCGTGCTCGCCCACTCGCGCGCGCTGCTCAGCAGCACCCCCGAGGGCCGCACCGCCTACGTCCAGGGCGACCTGCGCGAGCCGGAGCTGTTCCTCGCCGACCCGGCGGTGGCCGCCACGCTGGACCTGAACGAGCCGGTCGCGCTGACGCTGATCAACATCGTGCACTTCCTGTCCGACGAGGCCGCGCACCCGCCCGTGCGCAAGCTCCTGGACGCCCTGCCCGTGGGCAGTTTCCTCGCGCTGAGCGCCGGCACCGCCGACACCGCGCCCGACCGGGCCGAGGCCGGCAGCCGCCGCTACGCGGAAGCCGGGATAGAGGTCCACATGCGCTCCCACGAGGGCGTCGAGCGCTTCTTCGCCGGGCTGGAACTGGACGCCCCGGGCGTGGTCCTGATCAACCGCTGGCACCCGGAACTGGGCGCGGCGCCGTCCCCCGGGCTGCCCGACGAGCTGGTCCCGGTGTACGGGGGCGTGGGGCGCAAGGTCTAGCCGTCCGTGCGGTGTGCGGACCGACCGCGACCGCCGGTGTCGTCCGCGACCGCCGGTGTCGTCCGAGACCGCTGATATCCCGTCAACTCGACGGCCGTCGAACCGGAGCTTTGTCGAAACGATCGTCTTTACGTGTACGTGTCATTAAAGTGACTGCTTGTCGAACCCCCCACTCGGCAAGCGGAGTCCCCCATGACCATCGCACGCAGGTCCATCCTCAAAGGCACGACCGCGGCCGGCGCCGCCCTGGTGGCGGCAGGCCCGACGGCGGCCGCGCAACCCGCGGCCGCCCAACCGGCCGACGACGCCCCCACCAGCCCACTCCTGCAGAGCACCCCGCACCGCAGCGGAGCCGCCGGCGTGGCCGGCCTGCACCTGCAGTTCGGCACCGACCCGAGCACGGAGATGACCGTCTCCTGGCTCACCCCGCAGTCCGTCCGCCGCCCGCTGGTGCGCTACGGCTCGACGGACGGCGGCCTCGGCCGGGCCGTCGAGGCCGAGACCCGGACCTACCGGGACTCGCTCGACAAGGTGGAGGTGTACGTCCACCACGCCCGGCTCAGCGGGTTACGGCCGGGCACCACCTACCTCTACAGCGCCGGCCACGACGGCGCCAACCCCGAGACGGGCACCTTCACCACCGCCCCGCGCGGCCGCGCCCCGTTCACCTTCACCAGCTTCGGCGACCAGGCCGCGCCCAACCTCCGCCGCCTGGTCACCTTCCCCGACGGCATGCCCTCGCCGCTCGGCAAGTGGCCGGTGTTCATGAGCAGCCAGGTCGGCACCGCCGCCTCCGCCGACATCGTCACCGCGGTGGAACGCGTCGGGCCGCTGTTCAACCTCATCAACGGCGACCTCTGCTACTCCTCCTACGCCGGCCGGCACGGCCAGAGCCGCACCGCGACCTGGGCCGACTGGTTCATCAGCAACAGCCGCTCCACCCGGCTGCGTCCCTGGATGCCCTGCGTCGGCAACCACGAGAACGAGGGCGGCAACGGCCCGATCGGCGCGTCCGGCTACCAGGCCTACTACTCCCTCCCCGACTCCGCGGCCTCGGCCGACGAGGAGACCGCGGGCATGTGGTACGCGTTCACCGTCGGCTCGGTCCGGTTCATCAGCCTCGCCAACGACGACGTGGCCATCCAGAACTCCGGCGACATCTACCTGCGCGGCTACTCCGGTGGCGCCCAACAGCGCTGGCTGGAACGCGAGTTGCGGACAGCCCGGAGCAACCGGTCGATCGACTGGATCGTGGTGTGCATGCACCACCCGATGATCTCCAGCTCCATGCACGGCGCCGGCAGCGACCTCGGCATCCGCGAGACCTGGGGCAAGCTGTTCGACGCCTACGGGGTCGACCTGGTGGTGTGCGGGCACGAGCACTACTACGAGCGCTCCCACCCCGTCCGCGGCACCCTGCCCAACGACACCCGCACCCCGGTGCCGACCGAGACCCGCACCGACCTGATCGACACCGGGCGCGGCACCGTCCACATGATCATCGGTGCCGGCGGCAACGCCGCCACCACCCAGGACGACCTCTTCCCGCAGCCCCAGGGCCGGGTGGTCATCGGGCTGCAGGACCCGAAGCCGGGCATGCCCTACCGGGAGTCGGTCTGGCTCACCGAGGACGCGCCCTGGGCCGCCGTCCAGGACCGGCGACACGGCCACGGCTTCGCGGCCTTCGAGGTCGACCCCGGCGACCGCCGCGGCGGCACCACCACCATGAAGGTCACCTACTACACCTTCGACGGGCCGCACGCCGAACTCAGCCCGGTGGACACCTTCACCCTGTACCGGCGGCGGACCGACGGGCGGGACGGGCGGGACGGTAACGACGGCTGAGCCCGGGGCGGGCGGGGGGGGGGNNNNGCCGGGAGCCCTCGAGACTCCGGCACCGAGCCGCCTGACTCGTAGGGCTCCTGACTCGTCCGCCCCCGACCGCCCGAGCTCAGCGCCGGAAGAGACCGGTCAGCACGTCCCACCAGCTGCGCCGCTGCGCCGGGACGGCCGGGCGGACGGGCCCGGCCGTCCCGCCGGCGCCCGCGGCCGCGGCCTCGATCCGGGCGGCCCGCTCGGTGTCCGCCCGCCGCTGGGCCTCCGCCGCCACCGCGGCTGCCCGCTCGGCCTCGGCGACCGACTCCGGGTCCGGCTCGATGTCGCGCGGGGTGAACTCCACCGGCAGCGCCGTCAGGTGCCGGGAGATCCAGGCCGAGCTCCAGCTCAGCTCCTCCTCCGGCACGGCCAGCCGGACGTCCGGCAGCAGGGTGAGCAGGATGTCGATGCCGGCCTCGGCGACGTGCCGCCCGATGTCCTGGCCCGGGCACTCGTGCGGCCCCGCGCCGAAGGACAGGTGGGAGCGGTTGCCGTACAGCGGGGTGGCCAGGTCGGGACGGACCACCGGGTCGACGTTCCCGGCTGCGAGCCCGAGCAGCAGCAGGTCCCCGGCCTTGATCTGCTGCCCGCCCAGCTCGGTGTCGGCGGTCGCCCAGCGGCCGGCCACCAGGGACATCGGCGGGGAGTCCCAGAGTACCTGGTCCAGCGCCTCGCCCAGGGTCATCTGGCCGCCGGACAGATGGGCCCGGAAGCGCGGGTCGGTGAGCACCATCTTCAGCGAGTCGGCGATCAGGTTGACGGTGGTCTCGTTGGCGGCGAGCAGCACCACCCGCAGGTGCTCCATCACCTCGTCGTCGGTCAGCCGGGCCGGGTGCGCCAGCAGATGGCTGGTGAGGTCGTCGCCGGGCGCGTCGCGCTTGATGGCGATGGTCCGGCGCAGGCCGGCCACCACGTACTCGTTGCTGGCGATGGCCGTCTCGGTGCCCTTCATCAGGTCCCGGGCGGCGTTCACCAGTTGCGGGCCGTACTCGTCGGGCATGCCGAGCAGCTTGGTCATCACCAGCATCGGCAGGTGCTCGGCGAACTGGGTGATCAGCTCGGCCCGGCCGGTCGGCCCCACCACCTGGACCAGGTCGGTGGTGAAGCGCCGGACGTGGCGGCGGATGCCGCGCCGGTCGAAGCGGTTCAGGCCGTCCAGCACGGCGCCGCGCAGCCGGCGGTGCTCGTCGCCGTCCGCGAACACGCAGATCGGCTGCCAGGCGATCACCGGCATCAGCGGGGAGTCCATCGGGAGTTCGCCGGTGCGGAACGCCGTCCACAGCCGCGAGTCGCGGGAGAACAGGGTCGGGGTGCGCATCGCGGTGATGTTGGCGCCGTGGCCGAGGATCAGCCAGGCCCGGTGGTCGCCGTGCAGCAGCACCGGGGCCACCTCGCCGTAGTCGGCGCGCAGCTTCTCGTAGAGGCCCGCCGGGTCGGCCTCGGCCTCCGGACCGTACAGGCGCCGCAGGCCACCGGGGCCGATCGGGCCGACGGGGCCGTTGGCGTGCGCCGGGCAGCCGGGCGGCGGGGTGGGGACGGCGTCCTCGGGGAACGGGGTGCTCACAGGGTCTCCGGTCGAAGGGGTCGGTCGAGGCGTTCGGTCGGGGTGGCTCGCGTCTGGGTGATGCGGGTCGGGTGACTCGGGCCGGGTGACCCGCGTCGGGGTGGCTCGGGGAAGGCGGCCCGGGGCAGGTGGCCCGGGCCGGGCGCGCGTCAGCGGGCGGGCGGCGCGGCGAGCTCGTACAGGTAGTGCATCAGCGTCATCAGGGTGTCCCGGCTGGACTCGCGGCTGCGCGCGTCACAGGCGACGATCGGCACCCGGTCGGGCAGGTCGAGCGCGCCGCGCAGCTCGTCGAGCGGGACGGCCGGTGCCTCGGGGAAGCCGTTGACGGCCACCACGAACGGCACGCCGCGTTCCTCCAGCCGCCCGATCACCTCGAAGCTGACCTCCAGCCGGCGGGTGTCCACCAGGACCACCGCGCCCAGGGCGCCCTCGAACAGGCCGTTCCAGAGGAACCAGAACCGCTCCTGCCCGGGGGTGCCGAAGACGTACAGCACGAGCCGCTCGCTGATGCTGATCCGGCCGAAGTCCATGGCCACGGTGGTGGAGGTCTTCTGCTCGACCCCGGTCGGGTCGTCCACGCCGACCCCGGCCTGGGTCATGGTCTCCTCGGTGGTCAGCGGGCGGATCTCGCTGACCGAGCCGACCAGCGTCGTCTTGCCGACGCCGAAGCCGCCCACGATCACCACCTTGACCGCGGTGGTGACGGTGTCCGGCAGCAGGTCCGTGCCGGCCGGGCCCACCACCGTGTCAGAGCCGCTGTAGTCCATGGATCACCGCCTCCAGGAGGGCCCGGTCGGGAAGTTCCGCCGCCGGAACGGCGGCCCGGGCCTCGATCAGTTCGTCGTCGAGCAGGTCCGCCAGCAGGACGGTGACCACGCTCGTGGGCAGCTCCAGGTAGGCGGAGACCTCCGCCACCGAGAGCGGGGAGCGGCACAGCCGCAGGATGGCCGCGTGCTCGGGCTGCAGGGCGGGCGTCGGCTCCGCGCGGGAGACGATCAGGGTGACCAGGTCGAAGACGCCCGGCCCGGACGGACCGCTGCGGCCGCGGGTGATCACGTACAGGCGGTCGGGCTCGGGGCCGTCCCAGCCGCCCTGGTCTGCCGTCATGCATCCGCCTCACTGTGCTCGTTCATGTGCCCGTCCCGCCGCTCGGCGCGGAGGTGGGGCCGGGGGCCGCGTCACACGACCACCTCGGGATTGCGCGGCGGGGTGGACAGGTGCTCGCCGATCCGGGCCACCAGGTCACGCATCTGGTGGCTCACCAGCCCGGCGTCCACACCCTCGTCGGCGAGCACCGCCAGGTAGGCGCGGTCGCCGGCCGCCATCAGGTAGAAGTAGCCGCCGTCCACCTCGATCACGACCAGCCGCATCGAGCCGTCGCCGTGCGGGAACTCGTGCCCGATCGCGCCCGCCAGGCTCTGCAGCCCGGCGCAGGCGGCCGCGAGCCGGTCGGCGGTGTCGGGGTCGGTGCCGTACTGGGCGATCCGCAGCCCGTCCCCGGACAGCACGATGACGTGGCGCACGCACGGGACGCTGTGCGCGAGGTCGTTGAGGATCCAGTCCATGTTGCTGCGGTGCGGAATCACTGCTCGCCTTTCCCTGCCGTGTCTTCACTGGGGTGTCCGGAACTCGGGTGCCCGGTCCCGGGCGCACCGGCCCGGTCGGCCGGACCGGCGGACGGCCCGGGCCCGGTGCCCTTGATGCCGTCCATGAACGCCTCCAGCCACAGGCCCGGCTGCTTCGGTTCCTTGGCGGGGCGGGGCGCCTGCGCCGCCGGGCCCGGCACGGGCCCCGCCGTCGGACCGGCGGGCTGCGCGCCGGCGGAGCGCATGCCGGTGGACTGCATGCCGGACGACTGCATCCCGGAGGACTGCGCGGACTGCGGCCCGGTGGCCGCGGTGCGCGAGGGCGGGGCGAAGGCGCGGGTCATCGGCGGGCGGCGCCGCCGCTGCGGCAGCCCGTTGGCGGTCCGCTCGGTCACGATCACCTCGTCGTCCCCGGCCGGTGCCGCCGAGGCGGGCGGCGAGCCCCACGGGCTGGTCGAGCCGTAGGACGGGCCGACACCGGCCGAGGTGGTCCGGGCGCCCCACGGCCGGGCCGGCGCTGCGTGCCGCGGCGGGCTCGGCGGGAGCGGACGCGGGCCGGAGAAGGCGCCGATGCCGTGCGCCCGGCCGGTCGGGGGAGCGGTGGTGAGCAGTTCCTGCGGCACGACCAGCACCGCGCGCACACCGCCGTACGCGGAGCGGCGCAGCGACACCTGGAAGCCGTACGCCTGGCAGAGCCGGCCCACGATGGCGAAGCCCAGCCGGGGGGACTCGGTGAGGTCGTCGAAGTCCTTGGAGACCATGGCCTCGCGCATCGCGCGCTCGGCGCGGGCCGTGGCCTCGTCGGTCAGGCCGAGGCCGCCGTCCTCGATCTCGATCGCCATCCCGCTCTGCACCTCGGAGGCGCTCAGGTGCACATGGGTGTGCGGCGGGGAGTAGCGGGTGGCGTTGTCGAGCAGCTCGGCGACGGCGTGGATCAGTGGTTCGACCGCCGGGCCGGTGACCGAGATCTGGGCCACCGGGTGCAGGTCCACCCGCTGGTACTCCAGGATCCGGGACATGCCGCCGCGCAGCACGCTGTAGAGGGCGATCGGCCGGGTCCACTGGCGGCCGGGGCGGGCCCCGGACAGGACGGCGATACTGTCGGCGAGGCGGCCGGTCAGGGCGTTGCCGTGGTCCAGCCGCAGCAGGTCGTCGAAGACCGCCGGGTCGTTGCCGTGCCGGTCCTCCATCTCCCGCAGGTCCTTGGCCTGCCGGTGGATGATCGCCTGGACCCGGCGGGCGATGTTGACGAAGGCGCGCTCGGCGGAGTCGCGCCGGCTGACCTCGTCGTCGACGGCGACCGCGATGCCGCGCGCGACGGACACCAGGGACTTGCGGAACCGTGGCGAGACCGCCACGGCGTCCTGCTCGATCGGGTTCAGCAGGACGTCCATCGAATAGCCGTACCGGGCCCCGGACACCACCCGGCGCAGCTCGACCTCCGCCAGCCGCGCGAGCTCGTCCTCCTGCCCGGCCAGCCGGCGCTGGAGGTCCTCCACCTGCCGGGCGCCGCGGTCGCGCAATTCGGCCAACGCCCGCCCCCGGCGGGCCGACTCGGCGGCCACCACGGCCACCAGCACGGTGCCCGTCGCCCCGCACCACAGCACCCCGGCCCGGGCCCCGGCCGACACCACCGCCGCGGCGCACGCCACCGCCGCCGCCATCACGGCCGTCGGCAGCAACCAGCCGAGCAGGGGCGCGGGGCGCCGTCTGGCGGGTGACGATCCAGCTCGAAGCATTCAGCATCCTCAAAAACGATCGGAACAGTGACGGGGACGGGACGGCGACCGGCTCCGGAGGCGTGGTGCTGCAGCATAGCCAAGTTCAGGACAATCCTGACCGAAACTCAAAAATACTGTCTCTCAACCGACTTGTGGCAACTTGCCGGACATGACCGACATCTCGCACACCAGTCCCGCTCCCGGGCGAACGCCGCCCCGCACCAGGCTTCTCGCCCCGCCCTCCCCGCACCGCCAACCCGGCCCGGATTCGCCCATGCGAAGGGTTTCCCCGCCAAGTCCCGGCGCGCCGAGACGAGTTCGTGCTAGGGGCCCGTCTTCGAACCCCCGCCTGCGGGCCGACGCCGGGGCACGCACCTCGCCGCGTTGTCGTCAGCCGCCGATGCTCCGCATGGACTCCCTCCTCCGCCTTGCGATGCACGCACCCCAACGCCGCCCCGCCCGCCCTCCGGGCGGACGACGGGGGTTCGAAGACGGGCCCCAGGCGAAGCTCAGCGCCGATCCGTGATCACCCATGTGGGGGATCGCGCCATGATGGGCAACACATGTTGCTCTGCCAGGCAATGGTCATTGACGGATCAAGGCGGTGGTCCCTACAGTGCGGCCCATGGAGACGGGCGATCTTGGTCGGCGGGTGGCGGAGGACGTGGCCGGTGGGGGTGGTGTGGCGGGGTTGCGGCGGTTGTCGGAGGTGATCGGGGCCCTGGAGGAGCGGAGGACGGAGCTGGTGGAGGAGTTGCGGCGCGGGCGGGAGGCGACCTGGGAGGAGATCGGGCAGGCCTGCGGGATGACCAGGCAGGGGGCGACGCGGCGGTGGGCCGGGCAGCTGCGGGCGCGCTCCTTCGGGGTCGCGGCGGCCGCGTACCAGGCGGGGCGGCCGGGCTACCCGCAGGCGCTGATCGGCTCGGCGGTGCCGAGGGAGGCCCGCCGGGTGCTCGATCTGGGCGCGGGTACGGGCAAGTTGACCCGGCTGCTGGTCGACGCGGGCCTGGACGTGGTGGCCGTCGAACCCGACGGGGGGATGCGGGCGCAGCTGGCCGCGGCGGTGCCGAAGGCGGCGGTACGGGCGGGCTCGGCGGAGCGCGTCCCGCTGCCGGACGGGAGTGTGGACGCCGTCGTGGTGGCGCAGGCCTGGCACTGGTTCGACCCGGCCGTCGCGGTGCCGGAGATCGCCCGGGTGCTCGCCCCCGGCGGGACGCTCGCCCTGGTGTGGAACGTCCGGGACGAGTCCGAGCCGTGGGCCGCCGAGCTGGGCGCGCTGATGCACCGCTCGACCCGGCAGCGGATCGACACCGAGCCGGTCCTGCCGGCGCCCTTCGGCGCGCCCGAGCGGCTGGAGATCCGCTGGGAGCACGCCACCACGCGGGCCGGGATCGTCGACATGGTCGCCTCGCGCAGCTACGTCATCGCGCTGCCGGAGCCCGAACGGGCCCGTCTGCTGGCCGACGTCGAGCGACTGCTGGTCACCCACCCGGACCTGGCGGGCCGGGACGCGATCGCCCTGCCGTACGTGACGAGGTGCACCCGTGTCCGCCTCGGCTGAGCCCACGCCCGTAGCCACGCCTGTAGCCGAGCCCGTAGCCGAGCCCGGCCCCGAGCCCGTCACCGTCCGCCGCCTGGGGCGCGCGGACGCCGTGCCGTACCGGGCCTTCCGGCTGGCGGCCCTGCGCGAGACGCCGAGCGCCTTCACCTCCAGCCACGCCGAGGAGCGCGCCAAGCCGCTGTCCGCCACGCTGGAGCGCCTGGCGGAGGCCGAGGACGGGCCGGGCGCCCTGTTCGGCGCCTTCGACGGCGCCGGCGTGCTGGTCGGCGCCGCCGGGCTGAAGGTGGCGCGGCGGAGCCAGGAACGGCACAAGGGCACGCTGTACGGCATGGCGGTGGCCCCCGAGGCCGCCGGGCGCGGGATCGGCCGGGCCCTGGTGGGGGAGGTGCTGCGGACGGCCGCCGAGGACGGGCTGCTGCGGCAGGTGCTGCTGACCGTCTCGGAGGGCAACGAGGCGGCGCTGCGGCTCTACACCGCCTGCGGGTTCGAGGTCTGGGGCCGGGAGCCGCGGGCCGTGCTGGTCGGCGGGCTGGCGGTCGCCAAGCTGCACCTGGTGCGGCTGCTGGACACCGGGCGCTGACCGGTCGCCCGGGCCGCCCGGCCGGGAGAATGCCGCTCCGGCGGGTCCGGAAATTTCACCCGATTTCTGTTCCTGGAAGCGCTGTTGGTGAATCAATGAATTCAGCGAACGCCCGCTCCAGCGTTCTTGCCCCCCGCCTCGCCGGTTATCCGGCAGGGTTGCCGGTTGCCGACTGAAGAACCCGTGGGTAGTGTCTGTCTCTGCGTCAGGGAGACCGCCACGGGGGTGTGTTCATGGTCCGGCACGCATTTCACGACAGCTGACCGGACATCGGTCATGCGCATATCGATCCCCCCAGGCGGACGTGGAACGTTCTGTGAGCGTTCCTTCCCGCGCGGACATGTTTCGCACCATGAGGGAGGAAAAGGTCATGGACAACAATTCCGTGGAGACCGCTGAGCTCCAGGCTTACGAGACCCCCGAGGTCTTCGAGGTGGGCTCCTTCAGCGAGGACACCGGCTACATGGGCTTCGTCGGCGGCGAGCCCTGGGTGACCAGCATTCCGCGCAGCTGGTGGTAGAACCGCGCCACGGGTGACGTGGCGCGCTGATCCGCGAAGAAGGGGGAGACAGTCCGGTGGATTTCGGTGAGCAGTACTTCGTGGTCCTTCCGGACCAGCAGAGGGCAGTCGCCGCCGCCGACCGGCTTCCCCCGGACGCCACGCCGCTCATGTCGCACCCGTCCGGCCGGCCGTTCCTGGCCGGCCGGACCGGTGCGGGGCAGTTCCTGAAGGCCGAGGCGGGGGAGACGGCGCTCGCGGTCGTGGGTGTCTGCTCCGCCACCCAGGCCGAGCTGGACGCCGAGGCGGCGCGCATCACCCACCCGTCCCAGCTGGACGGGGCGGCGCTGCGCTGGTCGGGCAGCTACCACCTGATCGCCTCGGTGGGCGGACGGCTGCGGGTCCAGGGCACGGCCTCGGGGCTGCGCCGGATCAGCCACGGCAGCTCGGACGGGCTGACCGTCGCCGCGGACCGGGCCGACCTCCTCGCCGAACTGATCGGCGCCGAGCCGGACCGGGGCGCCCTCGCGCTGCGCCTGCTGGAGAACCTGCCGTACCCGCTCTCCGAACGCCCGCTCTGGAAGGGCGTCGAAACCGTGCCGCCCGGCAGCTGGCTGTCGGTCCCGGCGGACGGCCGGGGCGCCACCGTGCACGCCTGGTGGCGGTCGCCGGAGGCCGAACTGCCCCTCGCCGAAGCCGCGGTGGCACTGCGCACCGAGCTGGCCGCGGCCGTCGACGCCCGGCTCGCCCGCACCACCCGGCTGACCGGCGACTTCTCCGGAGGCCTGGACTCGACTTCGCTGATCGCCCTCGCCGCCCGGGAGACCCCGGTCGTCGGGTTCACGATGGCCAACGACGACCAGGCCGACGACGACCTCCACTGGGCCGAGCTGGCCGCCGCCGAACTGCCCCACCTCGAACACGTCGTCTTCGGGACCCACGAGGTGCCTGGCTCCTTCGCGGGCCTGACCGGACTCGACGCCGTCACCGACGAGCCCAGCCTCGCCCTGCTGAGCGCGCCCCGGCTGCACGCCATGCGGCGGTTCGCCGTCGACCGCGGATCCACCCTGCACCTGGACGGCCTCGGCGGCGACCAGGTGCTGACCGGCCACTTCGCCCACTACCACGCGCTGCTGCGCCGGCGTCCGCTGACGGCCCTGCGACGGCTGCGCACCATCCGGCTGCTGAGCCGACTGGACGTCGGGGCCTCCCGGCGCACCCTGCTGGACGGCAGCTCGTACCGCTCCTGGTTCACGGCCGAGTTGAACGCGCTCGCCTCGGGGCGGGACCGGCGCCGCAACCGGGTCTTCGACTGGGGCGGCGGGCTGGCCTTCCCCGACTGGCTGACGGCGGAGGCCAGGGAGCTGATCCTGGCCGAACTGCGGCCCGCCGCCGAGCGCGCCCGGCCGCTCGACCCGAGCCGGGGCCGGCACGCCGACCTGGCGGCGGTCCAGGACGCCGGGCAGCTGGTCCGGTCGCTGCACCAGGTGGTCGCCCAGCCGGGGTACAGCGGCTCCTCGCCGTTCCTGGACGACCGGGTGGTCGCGGCCTGCCTCGCGGTGCGGCCCGAAGAACGCGTCACCCCCTGGGAGTTCAAGCCGCTGATCAAGAGCGCCATGGCCGGCGTACTGCCCCGGCGGGTGCTGGAGCGGCGCACCAAGGCGGACGGCGCGATGATCGCCGCCGAGGGCTTCGCCCGGCACCGGCTCGAACTCGACGAGCTCTGGCGGACCTCCGCGCTGGCGGAGTCGGGGCTGATCGACCCGGCGCCACTGCGCGCGCTCTGCCGCCGCCCGTACGCGACCGCCACGCACACGGGGCGGATGCCCGTGGCGCTGAGCGCCGAGCTCTGGGCGAGGGACCGGCTCGCCTGAACCCCGCTCAGCTCCCTGCCCCTGCCCCTGCCCCTGCCCCTGCCCCTGCGCCTCCGCCCTATCACCACGAGAGGGAACCACCGGCATGACCTTCGCGCTTCACCCGGACGTGTCCACCGCCGACACCGAGTACGGCATCGTGCTGCTGGACGGCCGGGACGGCCGGTACCTCCAGCTCAACGGGACCGCCGCCACGGCCTTCCGGGCCCTGCTCGACGGCGGCACCGTCGAGCAGGCCGCCGAGCGGCTGACGACCACCTTCGACGTCGCGCCGGACCGGGCCGGCCAGGACGTCGAGCGGCTGGTCGCCAAGCTGGTCGCGCTCAAGGTGGTGGCCGGGTGAGTGACACGGTGGTGCCGGTCAGGACCGGCCCGAAGCTGACGATCCGTCAGAAGCTGCTCGCGAAGTCGGCGGTGGGCCTGGCCCGGCTGCTCGCCCGCAAGCCGCCCGCCAGGATCCGGGTGCTGCTGACCCGGCTGAGCAAGGGCGCCCGCCCGGCGACCCACGCCGAGGCCGAGGCGGCCCGGGACGCCGTCGTCACGGTCAGCCTGCGCTGCGCGGCCTTCGAGGGCTGCCTGCCGCGCTCCCTGGCCACGGTGCTGGTCTGCCGGGCCCGCGGCACCTGGCCCACCTGGGTGGTGGGGGTCCGTGCCCGGCCGCCGTTCGGCGCGCACGCCTGGGTGGAGGCCGAGGGACGGATGGTGAACGAGGGCGTGGACCCGGCGTACTTCCGCAGCCTCTTCACCGTCGGCGTGCCCGGCGACCGGCCGTAGAGCCG
>NZ_BNBY01000043.1 GCF_014656195.1 Kitasatospora xanthocidica
TCGACGACGCCGTCGAGGGAGATGAAAGCGGAGCTGATCAGGGTGCGCATCTGCGGGTCCTCTGTCCTTGTTCTCGTACGTGTTCGGAAGTTCGGAGGTTCGGGGCTCAGGAGGCTCGGGGGCTCAGCCGAGCAGCCCGGTCAGCCACCGCTGCCAGGCGGCCTCCGCCTCGACCCCAGCCTCGGCTCCGGCCCCGTCCCCGGCCGTCATCGGGCCGAAGAGGTGGTGGAACATCAGGACCACGCCGGAGCCGTGGTGGAAGGTGTAGAGCCCGTCGGCGGTGCGGACCTCGAAGCGTTCGTCGTCGGCCCAGACCACCTCGCCGTCCAGCGGCGGCAGCCCGGCCGGTTCGCCGTACGCCCGTGCGCCCGGGGTGACCGGCAGGGGCAGTGACAGGGCGTCGGCGAGGGCCGTCCGGATCTCCGGCTGGGTCCGCCCGGGGGCCGGGGCCGCGGCGAAGACGGGGACGGCGGTGCGCCCGGGGAAGTGGGCGAGGTACTCGCGGAGCGTGTGGAGGTGGAAGGGCCAGCCGCGGCGCAGCGCGTCGTACTCGTCCTGCCAGTCGTCGCCGAGCAGGCCGCTGTGGACGACGCGGAGCACGGTGGAGCCGCCGTCCCGACCCTCGATCAGGTACTCGAAGGCCATGAACCGGCCGTCCTCGGTGGTGGCCGTACGGGTGGCCAGGCGCTTGCCGGGCTCGTAGGCGGTGATCACCGCCTCCTCGCGGTGGCCGCCGGTCTCCATGACGGCGGTGCCGCCCTCGCGCGGGTCCAGCTCGTTGCGGCCCATGAACCAGGAGTCGATCCCGGGGCCGGTGGCGATCGCCTCCCAGACCTCCTCCGGGCTCGCGGGCAGGGAGGTCTCCAGCTCGATCTCGAACGGGTGGGTCATCGTGGGTTCTCCTGGTTCGCTCCGGCCTCGGCCTGTTCCGCCCCGGCTCCGGCCTGTTCTGCCCCGGCGCCGGGTTCTTCCGCCCCGGCCTCGGCCTGTTCCGCCCCGGCTGCGGGCTGGGCCGCGCCGGGGGTCTGGGGGATCTGGTGGAGTCCGACGACCACCCGGTGGCTGCGGCCCCCGGGGGCGGACTCGTCGTGGTAGCGGCTGACGAGGGTGGCCACGGCCTGGGCCAGCTCCTCGGCGAAGGCCGTCCGGTCGGCCGCGGAGGCGAACCGCACCTGGGCGTCGATGCCGAAGGTGGCGACCCGTCGGCGGGCCTTCGCGGCGCCGGTGAGCAGGCTCCCGACCTCCTGCACCAGCCGGGAGCCCAGGGCGAGCAGCCAGCGGGCGGAGAGCTGGTCGGGCGAGCGGGCCGGGTCGGGGCTGACGGCGGCCAGGACGCTGGGGGAGATCACGTAGGAGGCCGCGGTGGCGCGGTAGACCCGTTCGGTGACGTTGCCCTTGCGCCGCTCCTCGGCGAGTTCGACGAGTCCGTGCCGTTCCAGTTCCTTCAGGTGGTAGTTGACCTTCTGTCGGGGCAGGTCCAGGCGGCCGGCCAGCATGGCGGCCGAGCCGGGCTCGGCCAGGGCGGCGAGGATGCGGGCCCGGATCGGATCCAGGGACGCCTCGGCCGCCGCGGGGTCTTCGATCACAGCGACGTCCAGCACTCCTCCAGGATCCAGCCGACAAGAAAATTTGTCAAGGAAAAAAGACTTGTCGGTAGTCCGTTCGGCCGAGCGCGGCCACCCACTCGGTCGACCGCCGTCACCCGTCCGGTCGGGCGCTCCGTGCCCGTGCGTCGGCCGCACCTGCCGTGACCTGGCACGGAGAGTGACGGGTGGGGCTACAGGGTCGGACTTGAATCTTTGCGAACAGATGTTCGATCCTGGGGCTGTGCCCGTTTTCGAATCTGTTTTCGAATCCACCGTCGAGCAGCCCCCGCGCCCCCTGCTCCGACCGGTGGCGCTCCCGGCTGCCGTGCCGGAGGAGCCGGGCGACGGACGGACGGAGCCCCGGGGCCTGCTGCCGGTGCCGAACGCGCTGCGGGAGGTCCTGCCGGACGGCGGGCTGCGGCGCGGGAGCGCGGTGTCGGTGGCGGGCGGGGACACCGGACTGCTCCTGGCGCTCGCCGCCGGGGTGCGGGAGACCGAGGGCGGCTGGGCGGCGGCGGTCGGGCTGCCGGACCTGGGGCTGGCCGCCGCCGAGGGGTACGGACTGGACCTGCGCCGGCTGCTGGTCGCCGACGACCCGGGGCCGCACTGGGCCGAGGTGGTGTCGGTGCTGGCCGGCGCGGTCGAACTGGTCATGCTGCGCCCGGACGGCCCGGTGCCGCCGAAGCTGGCCGCCCGACTGGCGGCGGTGCTGCGGCGCAGCGGCTGCGTCCTGCTGGTGGCCGGGCCCTGGCCGGGCGCGGCGCTGCGGCTGGGGGTGCGGTCCGGGCGCTGGTTCGGGCTGGGCGACGGCCACGGGCAGCTCACCGGCCGGCAGGTGGAGGTGGTGGCCGAAGGGCGCGGCTCGGCGGTGCGCGGCCGGACGGCCCGCCTCTGGCTGCCGGACGAGCGCGGCGAGGTGCGCCCGCTCCAGGAACGCCCGCTCCAGGAACGCCCGGACCGGGCGGGCCCGCCCCAGGAGCAGCCGCGACCCGCGACGGAACCGGTGGCACCACGCATCGCGGCGGTGGTCTGAGATGGCCGGCAGCGGCACGCCCCGGAACGGCACACCCGAGCCCGGCACGCCCCGGAACGGCACATCCGAGCCCGGCACGCCCCGGAACGGCACATCCGAGCCCGGCACGCCCCGGAACGGCACATCCGAGCCCGGCACGCCCGGCACCGCCGAGGACCGCACCCCCCGGGTGCTGGTGGTCTGGTGCCCGGACTGGCCGGTGGTGGCCGTCACCGGCGACGACCCGGTGGCGGTGACCGAGGGCGGGCGGATCCTCGCCTGTTCGGCGGGTGCCCGGGCGGCCGGGGTGCGGCAGGGGCAGCGGCTCAAGCTGGCCCAGCGGCTCTGTCCGGAGCTGGAACTGCGCGACCGCGACCCGGAGGCGGAGACCCGACGCTTCGAGCCGGTGGTCGCCGCGGTGGAGGCGTTCACGCCCCGGGTGGAGGTGATCCGACCCGGCCTGTGCGCGATCCCGGTGAAGGGCCCCGGCCGCTACTTCGGTGGCGAGGAGGCGCTGGCCGCCAAGGTCCGTACGGCGGTGGCGGAGGCGCTCGGGCGGCCGCCCGTCCCGGACGCCGTCCCGGGCGCGGTGAACCCCGAAACTCCCGCCACGCCCGAAAGCCCCGAGGCCCCTGACGCCCCCGACGCCCCCGAAGGACCCGACACCCCCAACACCCCCGCCACCCCCCACGCCCAGGTCGGCGTCGCCGACGGCCTGTTCGCCGCCGTGCTGGCCGCCCGCGCCGGGGTGCTGGTCCCAGCCGGGCGGACGGGGGAGTTCCTCGCCCCCTACCCGGTGAGCGCGCTGGGCGACGAGGGGCTGGCCGAGCTGCTCGGGCGGCTCGGCCTGCCGACCGTCGGGGCGTTCGCCGCGCTGCCGGCGGAGGCGGTCGCGGACCGCTTCGGCCCGTCCGGGACGGTCGCGCACCGGCTGGCCCGGGGGCTGCAGCCGCGTCCGCTGGTGCCGCGTGACCAGGAGCCGGACCTCGCCGTCGAGCAGCGTTTCGATCCGCCGGAGCCGCTGGCCGAGCCGCTGGTGTTCGTCGCCCGCACGCTGGCCGAGGCGCTGCACCGGCGGCTGGCCGGGGCCGGGCTGACCTGCCGACGGGTGGCCGTCGAGGTGGCCTGCGCGGACGGCCGGACGGTCTCCCGGCTGTGGCGGCACGAGGGCCGGCTGTCGGCGACGGCGTTGGCCGAGCGGGTGCGCTGGCAGTTGCAGGCCTGGCAGGGCATGGGCGCCTTCACCGATGAGCAGGAAGGTTTCACCCTGCTCCGCCTGGCCCCCGACGGCCTCTCCCCGGACCAGGGCCGCCAGCTGGCGCTGTGGGGCCAGGCCGTCGCCGACGACCGGGTGGAGCGGGCGGTCGCCCGGGTGCAGGCGGTGCTCGGGCACGCGGGGCTACGCCGGATCGAGCCGGCCGGCGGGCGCGGTCCGGGGGAGCAGGCGGTCAGGGTGCCGTGGGGCGAGCCGTACGAGGCGGCGGTGCCCGCCGACGCGCCCTGGCCGGGGCGGCTGCCGGAGGTGTGGCCGGCCGTGGTGCTGCGGGAGCCCGCGCCGGTGCGGGTGCTGGACGAGGCCGGGCGGCCGGTGACGGTGGACGGCCGGGCGGGGGTGTCGGCCCGGCCGGCCCTGGTCGTGGTCCGGGGGCGGGAGGAGCCGGTGGACGGCTGGACGGGGCCCTGGCCGGCGGTCGAGTACTGGTGGGACCAGTCGCTCGCCCGCCGCCGGGCCCGGTTCCAGGTCGTGGTGGGCGGCGGCCGGGCGCTGCTGCTCACCGTGGAGGGGGGTGCGTGGTACCTGGAGGCCGGTTACGACTAGCGGTCCCGGTGCCCGGAGCAGGGAGGCGGGACGCGCACAAGACAGGGGGGCAGGACGAGCACCAGAACGACGAAGGCAACCCCCGATGGGCTTCACCAGCCACCCCACCCTCCCCTGGAGCGAACTGCACCGACGGCTGACCGGCGCGGCGCCGGACCGTACGGTCGTCCCGCTGCGCCGTCCCGCCGAGGAGCCCCCGGGGCCCGCCCCCGCGCCCGACCCCGCCGACCCCGCCGACCCTGCGGCCCCCGCCCCCACGCCCGACCCCGCCCCCGTGCCCTGGGCCGAACTGCACGTCCACTCCGCCTTCAGCTTCCTGGACGGCGCCAGCGACCCGGAGGACCTGGTCGCCGAGGCGGCCCGGCTGGGCGTGGAGACCCTGGCGGTCACCGACCACGACGGTCTGTACGGCGCGGTCCGGCTGGCCGAGGCGGCCCGGGGTACCGGTGTGGCCACCGTGTTCGGCGCCGAACTGACGCTCCGTCATGACTGGGGCGCAGAGCACCTGTTGGTCCTCGCCCGCGATCCGGCCGGCTACCGCCGCCTCTCCGCCGCGATCGCCGCCGCCCAGCTGGCGGGCGGCGCGAAGGGGCGTCCGCGGTACGACTTCGCGGCGTTGGCGGGGGCGCACGGCGGCCACTGGGCGGTGCTCACCGGGTGCCGCCTCGGCCGGGTCCCGGCGGGCCTCGCGGACGGGACGGCCGAGGACCGGCTGCGCACCCTCACCGAGGCGTTCGGGCGCGAGAACGTGTACGTCGAGCTGATCGACCAGTGGCTGCCCGGCGACGACCGGCGCAACGACGCCCTCGCCGCCCTCGCCGCCGGGGCGGACCTGCCCGTCGTCGCCTCCACCAACGCCCACCACGCCGGCCCCGCCCAGGGGCGCCTCGCGCAGAGCCTCGCCGCGCTGCACGACCGCCGCACCCTGCAGGAGGCGGCGGGCTGGACCCGGGCGGCCGGCGCCGCGCACCTGCGCTCGGGCCGCGAGATGGCCGCC
Source organism: Kitasatospora xanthocidica (assembly GCF_014656195.1). Taxonomy (GTDB): domain Bacteria; phylum Actinomycetota; class Actinomycetes; order Streptomycetales; family Streptomycetaceae; genus Kitasatospora; species Kitasatospora xanthocidica. The sequence continues at coordinate 5,415 of NZ_BNBY01000043.1, forward strand.
CGGCTGGCCCGCTTCCCGGGTGTGCGGCGGGCCACCGCCGAGCTCGGCCGCGCCTGCGCCTTCGACTTCGCCAAGCTGGACCCGGAGCTGCCGGGCTTCCCCGTGCCCGAGGGCGAGACCGAGATCAGCCATCTGCGCGCGCTGGTCGCGGCCGGCGGCCCGGCCCGGTTCGGCCCCGGCAACGCCGCCGCCCGCCGTCAGCTCGCCAAGGAGCTGGACGTGATCGAGGACCTCGACCTGGCCGGCTACTTCCTGATCGTGCACGACATCGTGGACTTCTGCCGGAGCCAGGACATCTGGTGCCAGGGCCGCGGTTCGGCCGCCAACTCCGCGGTCTGCTACGCCCTGGGCATCACCGCCGTCGACCCGGTCCACTACAGGCTGCTGTTCGAACGCTTCCTCTCCACCGCCCGGGACGGGCCGCCCGACATCGACCTGGACATCGAGAACCGCCGCCGCGAGGAGGTCATCCAGTACGTCTACGGCCGCTACGGGCGCGAGCACGCCGCCCAGGTCGCCAATGTGATCACCTACCGGCCCCGGCTGGCGATCCGCGACGCCGCCCGGGTGCTCGGCTACCCGCAGGGACAGGTGGACGCGTTCAGCCGGCAGACCGACTTCCGCTCCGCCCCCGGCGCGGACGCCGTCATCCCGGCCGACGTGCTCTCGCTCGCCTCCCAACTCCACGGCTTGCCCAGGCACTTGGGCATCCACTCGGGCGGCATGGTGCTCACCAGGGAACCGATCGGCGAGATCTGCCCGACCGAGTGGGCCCGGATGCCCGGGCGGTCCGTCCTGCAGTGGGACAAGGAGTCCACGGCGGGCGCCGGGCTGGTGAAGATCGACCTGCTCGGCCTCGGCATGCTCGCCGCGCTGCACGACGCCTGCGCGCTGGTCGCCGAACACCACGGCCTGCGCTACGACCTGGCCACCATCCCGGACGACGACAAGGGCGTTTACGCGATGCTGCGCCGGGCCGACACCGTCGGGGTGTTCCAGGTCGAGTCCCGGGCGCAGATGGCGACGCTGCCCCGGCTCAAGCCGGACCACTTCTACGACCTGGTGGTCGAGGTCGCGCTGATCCGCCCCGGGCCGATCCAGGGCGGTTCCGTCCACCCGTACCTGCGCCGGCGCGCCGGGGTCGAACCTGCGGGCTGCCCGCATCCGCTGATGGAGAACGCCCTCGGCAAGACCCTCGGGGTGCCGCTGTTCCAGGAACAGATGATGCAACTCGCCATCGACTGCGCGGGGTTCAGCCCGGCCGAGGCGGACCGGCTGCGGCAGGCGATGGGCGCCAAGCGCTCGCACGAGCGGGTCGCCCGGCTGCGCGACCGGCTGCTCACCGGCATGGCCGAGCGCGGCATCCCGCCGGAGGTCGCCGAGGACGTCTACGGCAAGATCGAGGCCTTCTCCAACTACGGCTTCCCGGAGAGCCACGCGATCAGCTTCGCCTACCTGGTGTACGCCAGCGCCTGGCTCAAGTACCACTTCCCGGCGGCCTTCACCTGCGCCCTGCTGGCCAACCAGCCGATGGGCTTCTACTCGCCGCTCAGCCTGGTCGCGGACGTCCGGCGGCACGGGGTGCGGGTGCGCGGGGTGGACGTCAACGCCAGCGGCGCGCGCCCCACCCTGGAGCCGTACCGGGGGCCGACCCCGAAGCCGCCGCTGACCGCGGGGCGCCCGCAGCCGGCGATCCGGCTCGGCCTGGAGACCGTCCGCGGCATCGGCACCCCGCAGGCCGAGGCGGTCGTGGCCGGACAGCCGTACGCCGACCTGGAGGACTTCGCCCGGCGCACCGGTCTGCCCGGGCCCGTCCTGGAGGCGCTGGCGACCGCGGGGGCCTTCGACTGCTTCGGATTGATGAGACGTCAGGCGCTGTGGGCGGCAGGGGCGTTCGCCGGGATCTCGGCCGACCTGATCCCCGGCACCACGCCCGGTACCGAGGCGCCGGAGCTGCCCGGGATGAGCCCGGTCGAGGAGACCATCGCCGACCTGTGGGCCACCGGTACCTCCGCCACCAGCCACCCGCTCCAGCACCTGCGGGACCGGCTGGAACGCGGTGGCGCGCTCTCCGCGGACCGACTCCCGGACGTGCCACCGGGGACGGCGGTGGTGGTCGGCGGCCTGGTCACCCACCGGCAGCGGCCGCCGACGGCCGGCGGAGTGCTCTTCCTCAGCCTGGAGGACGAGACCGGCCTGATCAACGTGATCTGCAACCGCCCGGTCTGGGAGTCCCAGCGCCGCACCGCCCTGGACCGGGCCGGGCTGCTGGTCCACGGCACCGTCGAACGCGACCGGGGCGCCACCAACCTGATCGCCACCCGGCTCACCCCGCTCAGGATCGGCCTCTGAGCGGGGAACGTCGAAACCCCGGGCTGCTCAGTCGGGGTAACGGAAGAGTCCGCTCAGGTCCAGATCGAAGCCGAAGGGGTCGGGGACGCGCATGCTGTCACCGAACTTCCGGTCGTGCCGAGCGTGGTAGCGGTCGCGGTTCGGCTCGGAGAACAGCGTGACCGACCCCTCCCGCGGATCGATGATCAGGTACAGCGGGATGCCCATGACCGCGTAGTCACGGAGCTTGTCCACCCAGTCGTTCCCGGGGTTGGACGGTGAGACCACCTCGACCGCGATGAGGGCTTCCTCGGCCGGAGAGGTGTTGCCCCCCTGGGCCAGGGACGCGATCGGGACATAGGTCAGATCGGGTGTGCGTTCCTTCGTCACATCAGGGGTGGTCAGCGCACTGTTGCTGCCGAACATGTAGCCGTCCGGAGCATGGCGCTCGAACTGCCGCTGGACGAGTCCGATGTTCAGCTGGTGAATGCCGGAGGGAGCCGCCCGCATGATCAGCGTGTCGCCGGACCATTCGACGCGGACGCCTTCGGGGGCCGTGCGGAGCACCTCCTCGACGTATTCGCGGTGCTGCTCGTAGAAGCTCACGGCGCCTCCTTCAGAATGCGCATTCGGCGGAATGGCAGTCCATGCGCGTGCCCGACGGGGAGCGCTCAGGCGCCCGAGCCCGGCTGCCGCCCCTTGCCGGGCGCTCCGGCGAAGGCCTGGGCGATCGGGAGCCAGGCGGTGGCGACCGGGCCGGTGGCGGTGAGGGCGAGGTCGTCCCGGTGGCGGCGCTGGGTGACCAGGAGGCAGAAGTCCAGGGCCGGGCCGGTCACCACGTCCTCCGCGCCGGCCGGGCCGAGGGCCCAGGTCCCGCCGTCGGGGGCGGTCAGTTCGAGCCGGACCGGACGCTCCGGCGCGGGCAGGCCGTGCGCGCCGAAGGCGAAGCCCAGGGTGCGCAGCCCGAGGTGGGCGATGTGCCGCAGCCGGTCGGTGGGCTCGCGGGTCACGCCCAGCGCGTCCGCGACGTCCTGGCCGTGCGCCCAGGTCTCCATCAGCCGGGCGGTCGCCATCGAGGCGGGCTTCATCGGCGGGCCGAACCAGGGCAGCCGCACATCGGCCGGTGCGGCGGCCAGGGCGGTGAGCACGTCCTCCCGCCCGGCCCGCCAGCGGGCGAGCAGCGACACCGGATCGGCGGCCGCGCCCTCCCGCGCGCCCTCCTCGACCGGGTCGGCACCGGCCTTCAGCAGCTCGCCGAAGCGGTCGCCGAGCGCCGCGCCGAAGCCCTCCGCGTCGCGCGCGGCCAGTGCCGTCCAGTGGTCGGTCCAGGAGAGGTGGGCGATCTGGTGCGCGATCGTCCAGCCCTCGGCGGGCGTCGACCGGGTCCAACCCTCCGCCGGCAGGCCGGTCACCAGCCCGTCCAGGACGGCGCTCTCGGCCCGCAGGTCCGCCAGCAGCCCGCCCAGGACGTCCGTCGGGGCGTTCGGGTCGGTCATCGGTTCTCTCCCCCTCCGAGCACGGCAGCCGCTACCCGCAGGTAGCGCTCGGCCGCACCCTACGCCCGGCCCGCCACCGGTGTTCGCCACTCCGCGAAACACGCATGTCAGGACTCTCGCCACGGGCTCCACCGCGTGTGACAATCGCGCGGTGAAAAGCGCGGACACCCCCCAAGCTGCGCGAGCCCGCACCGATGCCGCGCGACCTGACCACGCCCTGCGACCCGGCCACGCCCCGCGACCTGACCGGCCCGCCCCGCGAGTCGGCCGGACCGCCCCGCAGCCCGGCCGGACCGCCCCGGGGCCCGACGAGGCCGAAGTCGCCGCGCGGGCCGCCGAGCTGGTGCGGGACGCCGTGCTCGGCGACCTCGCGCGCCGGGTGGTGGCGGAGTGCGGTGCGGACGTCGGGCTGGTCGGGGTGCCGGAGCCGCTGCCCGGGCACGGCGAGGACGGTGAGGGCATGGTGCTGCGCCACTGGGCCGGTACCCGGTCGGACCTGCTGCACGACGTGGCCGTCCCGGCCGGCCTCGGACTCGGCGGCCGGGCGCTGGCCGAGCGCGCCCCCACCTGGGTGCCCGACTACCGGGCGGCGACGACCATTTCGCACCACTACGACCCGGCCGTGGCCGCCGAGGACCTGTACGCGATGCTGACCGTGCCGCTGATGGACGGCCGCACCGTGCACGGCGTGGTGTACGCCTCGGTGCGGGACGTCGTGCCGTTCGGGGACGTCCGGATCTCCGCGGTCGACGCGCTGACCCGGGCCGCCGCCCGGGCGCTCGCCGGGGCCGCCGCCTGGAGCCGACCGGCACCCCACCCTGAGCAGGGCCGATCGGAGCAGGGCTGGCCAGCCGCCCCCGTACGGCCGTCGACCCGGCCGTTGACCCCGCGCGAGCACGAGGTGCTGCGCTGGGCGGCGACCGGCCGGACCAACCCGGAGATCGCCGCCCGACTGGGCCTGACCTGCAACACCGTGACCGGCTACCTCAAGTCCGCGATGCACAAGCTCGGTGTCCGCAACCGGACCGAACTCGCCCTCGCGGCACGGGAGTCTGGCCTGGTCGACTGAGCCGCGAGGGCGGGTCCGATCCCCGGCGGATCAGTTGACCTGGCGGTCCCGCCCGGCCCAGTACGGCTCGCGCAGCCGGAACTTCTGCAGCTTCCCGGTGGCGGTGCGCGGCAGCGCGTCCCGGAACTCTACTGTGGTGGGCGACTTGTAGCCGGCCAGCCGCTGCTTGCAGTGCGCGATCAACTCGGCCTCGGTGACCGACCCGTGGCCGTCCCGGAGGACCACCAGCGCCTTCACCGTCTCGCCCCACTTCTCGTGCGGCACGCCGATCACGGCCGCCTCGGCGACCGCCGGGTGGCTGTACAGGCAGTCCTCCACCTCGATCGAGGAGACGTTCTCCCCGCCGCTGATGATGACGTCCTTCTTGCGGTCCGAGATGGCCAGTTGGCCGTCCACCAGGGTGCCGCCGTCACCGGTGTGGAACCACTCGTCGCGCAGCGCCTCGGCGGTCGCCTCCGGCTGCTGCCAGTAGCCCTCCAGCACGGTGTTGGAGCGCACCAGCACCTCGCCGGAGGCGTCCACCCGCAGCTGGGTGCCGAGCGCGGGTGCGCCGGCCTGCACCAGCTTCTCGGCCCGCTCGGCGGCCGGCAGCGCGTCCCACTCGGCCCGCGAGCGGTTCACCGTGACGACCGGGGAGGTCTCGGTCAGGCCGTAGAGCTGCATGAACTCCCAGCCCAGCTGCTCCTCGACCTGCTGCACCACCGAGGTCGGCGGCGGTGCGCCGGCCACGATCATCCGCACCCGGTCCCGGCCGGGCACCGGGCCGTCCCAGTCGGCGGCCGCGTCCAGCACCATCTGGACCACGGCCGGCGCACCCGACAGGAAGGTCACCCCGTGCCGCTCGACCCGGCGCAGGATCTCCGCGCCGTCCACCTTGCGCAGCACGATGTGCCGGGCGCCGAGGCCGGTGAGGGAGAACGGCAGGCCCCAGCCGTTGGCGTGGAACATCGGCAGGGTGTGCAGGTAGACGTCCCGGTCGTTCGCGCCGTAGTGCAGGCCCATCAGGGTCGCGTTCAGCCAGATGTTGCGGTGGGTGAGCTGGACTCCCTTGGGGCGGGCGGTGGTTCCGCTGGTGTAGTTGATGGTGGCGGTGTCGTTCTCGGACATCGCGTACCGGCGTGGGGAGTTGTCGGAGTCGTAGAGCAGGGCGTCGCTGTCCGCGCCGATCACGAACTTGTGCTTGGCGACCACCCCGTCCAGCGCGTCGGCGAGTTCGGGGTCGACCAGCAGGACGGAGGCACCGCTCTGCTCGACGATGTACGACACCTCCTCGGCCCGCAGTCTGAAGTTCACCGGCACCAGCACCCGGCCGTACCCGCTGACCCCGAAGAAGGAGGTGAGCAGCCGTGCCGAGTTGTGCGAGACGATCGCGACCCGTTCGCCGGGCCCGACGCCCAGCCGGTCCAGCCCGGCGGCCTGGGCCCGGGCGAGTCCGGCGATCCGGCGGTAGCTCAGCTCGCCCCAGGATTCGGCGGGTTGGACCGGTTCGTCGACGATGCCGACCCGGTCGCCGTAGACCAGCTCGGCCCGGTCGAGGAAGTCCATCACGGAGAGTGGAATCTGCATGCGCCCACTGTCCTCCCCCGCCCGCCCCCTGCACACCCCCGATCGGGGGTGTCACCCTTCCGTAGCACTCCCGGCCGCCGCGTGCCCTTCCGTAGCACCCCCGGCCGCCGCGCGCCCGGCATCCCCGGCCGCCGCCAGTGCCGCCGCCAGCCGGTCCCTGGCCTCCGTCTGGGCGGCGATCCGGCGCTCCAGCACCGCCAGCCGCTCCCGGGCGATCGCCAGCACCCGTTCGGACGGCCGGCCCGCCAGGACGTCCCCGTCCAGGCAGCCCAGCAGCGGCCGGATGTCGTCCAGGGTGAGCCCGGCGCCCACCAGCGCACGGATGTTGCGGACCCGGACGACCGCCGGCCCGCCGTAGTCGCGGTAGCCGTTGGGCTCGCGCTCGGAGCCGATCAGCCCGGCCTGCTCGTAGTGCCGCAGCGCCCGGACCGTCGCCCCGGTGGCCCGCGCCAGCTCGCCGATCCGCACCCGTACGGTCCCCTCCGCCTCGCCCGTGGGGCGGCCGCCTCAGCCCACCAGCGCGCCCCCGTCGACCGACAACACTACGCCGGTCACGAACGAGGCCTGCGGGGAGGCGAGTTGCGTGATCGCCCAGGCCACCTCCCCGGGGCGGCCGATCCGGCCCAGCGGGGTGTGCTCGATCTGCCACTTCCGGACGGCCGCCCGCAGCTCGGGGCCGTACCCGGAGTGGTCGGCGATCGGGGTGTCGATCGCCCCGGGTGCCACCGCCGCCACCCGGATCCCGCGCGGTGCCAGCTCCACCGCCCAGCTGCGGGTGACCGTCTCCAGCGCGGCCTTGCTCGCCGCGTACACCGCGTTGGACGGCCAGCCGCGCTGCCCGACGGCGGTGCTGACGTTGACGATCACGCCCCGGCTGTCGCTCAGCGCGGGCAGCGCGGCCTGGCCGAGCAGGACCGGGGCGATCAGGTTGGTGCCCAGCAGCCGCTCGATGCCCGCCCGGTCGTAGCCGCCGAGGCCCTGGCCGCTCTGGACGATCCCGGCGTTGTTGACCAGGACGTCCAGCCGTCCGAACCGCTCCAGCGCCGCCCCGACGATCGCCTCCGGCGCGTCCGGCGAGGTGAGGTCGGCGGCCAGCGGCTCGATCAGCGACGGGTACCCGGCCGCCGTCCCGGCCAGCGGCTCCGGCCGCCGCCCGACCGCCAGCACCCGCGCCCCCTCGGCCGCGAAGGCCAGCGCGGTCGCCCGCCCGATCCCCGTCCCGGCTCCGGTGACGACCACGACCCGGTCCTCTGCTGCGTTCACAGTGTTCATGAGGCCCACCCTCCGACCCTGCCGTCAGCGTCAGGGTCAAGCCGACGGGCCGGGACGGGGCCGACGGGGGTCGGGGAGGTCCGGGACGGCCGGGATGAGGAGCGCCGCTCTCCGCTTGCTGTGCCCGGCGCGAACAGCGGGCCCTCGGCCCCGGCACCGGGCCGCGCGCCTGCTAGGAAAGGTCGCAACGCACGGCCACGAACCCACGGGGAGCACAGCCATGAGCGACCAACGGCCCGACAGCCTCTACGAAGCGGTCGGCGGCATCGAGGCGCTGCGCCGTCTCAGCAACACCTTCTACCAGGGGGTCCTCGCCGACCCGCTGCTCGCGCCCGTCTTCGCCGACTTCACCCCCACCCACATCGAGCACGTCGCCGTCTGGCTGGCCGAGGTGTTCAACGGCCCGACCGCCTTCACCGACGAACTCGGCGGCCACCAGGCCCTGCTGCGCGCCCACCTCGGCCTGGCGATCACCGAGGAGCAGCGGTTGCGCTGGATGGAGCTGATGGCCGGGGCCGTCCGCCGGGAGTTGCCGGAGGACGAGCTGCTGCGCCGGCGGGTGCTGGAGTACTTCGACTGGGGCACGAAGATCGCCGAGGACGTCTCCGCCTCCCCGGCCGGGACCGACCTCGGCGACCCCGGCCCGACCCCGCGCTGGAGCTGGGAGGGGCTGGAGAAGTGACCGGCACCGCAGTGACCGGGACGGCGGTGACCGGTGCGGCGGAACCGGCCGTCATCGCGCACCCGGTGGCCGACGGCCTGGTACTGCGCCCCTTCGAGGCCGCCGACGGGCCGGCCCTGATCGAGGCCTACCGGGACGAGACGCTGCGCCGCTTCACCCGCAACCCGGTCGACGACCCCGAGCAGGCCGCCCACTGGCTCGCGCTGCAGTACGAGGGGTGGGCGGCCGGCACCCGGTACGCCTTCGCCGTCCTGGACGCCGGTGAACTGGTCGGCAACGTCGTGCTGAAGCGCGGCACCCCGGGCGGTGGGACGGCCGAGGTGGGGTACTGGACGGCGGGCCCGGCCCGTGGCCGGGGGGTGGCCCCGCGCGCGGTGCAGGCCCTCACCGCCTGGGCCTTCGACACCTTCGCCGCCGGCGGCCTGCGCCGGATCGACCTGCTGCACGAGGGCGACAACCACGCCTCCTGCCGGGTGGCGGAGAAGAGCGGCTACGCCTTCACGGAGATCGTCCCGGCGTTTCCGCCCTACCCGCGGGACGGCCACCGGCACACCCGGAAATGGCTGGACGGAACCGAACGACGCGGCTCAGAGTAGGCCCATGGCTTCTCTGGTACGACATGTGACGATCGATTGCGCCGACCCGTACGCCCTCGCGAGCTTCTGGGTCGAGGCGCTGGAGGGCGCCCTGGGGGAGGGCGACGAGCCGGGAGACGACGAGGTCCTGGTGGAGTCGGCCGGCGCCGGGCTGCTGTTCATCCGGGTGCCCGAGGGCAAGTCGGTGAAGAACCGGGTGCACCTCGACCTGCAGCCGCAGGACCGGACCCGGGACGAGGAGGCGGAGCGCCTGGTGGCCCTGGGCGCCACCGTGGCGGGGGACCACCGCCGCCCGGACGGCACCGGCTGGATCACCCTGGCCGACCCGGAGGGCAACGAGTTCTGCGTCGAGCGCAGCAAGGCCGAGCGCGTCGCCACCGGCGCCGAGTAACGGGTCCCGGTCCGGCCACTCGCCCGCGGCCGCCCGCACAGGTCCACGAGACCTGCGCGGGCGGCCGTTCCGGTTCGCGCCCACCCTCGCGGCCCCGGCGATCCGCGCAGGTCGGGTGGGGGGAGTCGAGGGCGGGTCTGCGGGGGAGGGAGTGGAGGGCGGGTCGTGGGCAAGCCGTCACACGGGAGGACCAACCCCCGGGTCCCCGCCGGGAGCCCGTCCGATAATCGACCTGTCCGGTGCCCTTACGGCCCAGAACCAGCCCCACCGAGCCACCAGGCAGGTACCCATGGCCAGGATCGCCGTGATCGGCGCCAACGGCAGCATCGGCGGCGCGGTCGTCGCGGAGGCGGTGGCGCGCGGGCACGAGGTCACCGCGGTGGTCCGCGGCCCGGCCCGCTACCGGGGCCGGGCCGCCGCCGTGGAGCCCGGCGACGTGCTGGACCCCGCGGACGTGGCCCGGGTCGCGGCCGGCCGGGACGTCCTGGTGAGCGCCGTCGGCGGCGGTGACGGCCCGGGCCACCTGGCGCTGATCGAGCCCGCCGCCCGCTCCCTGGTCGAGGGCCTGCGCAGGCTCGACGGCGCGGCGCCCCGGCTGATCGCGGTGGGCGGGGCGGGCAGCCTGGAGACGGCGCCGGGCGTCCGGGTCTGGGACGCCCCGGGGCTGCCGGAGACGGTGCTGCAGATCATGCACGCGCACGGCGCGGCGCTGGACTACTACCGGACGGTCGCCGATCTGCGCTGGACGGTGCTCAGCCCGGCCGCCGAGATCGGCCCGGGGGCGCGGACCGGCCGCTACCGCACCGGCCTGGAGCAGTTGCTCACCGACGCCGAGGGGCGCAGCCGGATCTCGCTGCCGGACTACGCGGTCGTCCTGGTGGACGAGATCGAGCAGCCCGAGCACATCGGCGAGCGCTTCACCTGCTCTTCGCTGTGAGGGCGTGAGGGTGTGAGGCGGTGCGGGCGGTGCGGGCGGTGCGGCCGGTGACGGGCTTGAGGGGCCGGACGGGCTCAGCCCAGCTGGATCGAGCGCTTGGCCAGTCCCATCCAGAACCCGTCGATGACGCTGCGCTGGCTGTCCAGGTCGGCCTCGCCGGCGCCGAGGGTGACGAACAGCGGGGCGAAGTGCTCGGTGCGCGGGTGGGCGAGGCGTCCGGCGGGGGCCTTGTGCTCGAAGTCGAGCAGCGCGTCCAGGTCGTGGGCCTCCAGGGCGCGCCGGCCCCAGTCGTCGAACTCGGCCATCACCGAGGTGATCCGGCCGTCGGTGCTGAGCGCCCGCAGGTTGTGGGTGAAGAAGCCGCTGCCGACGATCAGCACGCCCTCGTCGCGCAGTGGGGCGAGCTTGCGGCCGATCTCCAGCAGCCGCTGCGGGTCGAGGGTGGGCAGCGAGACCTGCAGCACCGGGACGTCGGCCTCGGGGTACATCTCCACCAGCGGGACGTAGGCGCCGTGGTCGAGGCCTCGGTCGGGGATGTCCTGGACGGGCGTGCCGGGGGCGCGCAGCAGCTTGCGCACGCGCTCGGCGAGCTCCGGAGCGCCGGGGGCGGCGTACTGGACCCGGTAGTAGTGCTCGGGGAAGCCCCAGAAGTCGTAGACCAGCGGGAGCGTGGTGACGGCGCCGAGGGCGAGCGGGGCCTCCTCCCAGTGGGCGGAGACCATCAGCACGGCCTTGGGCCGGGGCAGGTCGGCGGACCAGGCGGCCAGCTCGCCCGGCCAGACCGGGTCGTCGGCCAGCGGCGGAGCGCCGTGCGACAGGTACAGGGTGGGCATGCGCTCGGGGGCCGCGGCGCTCATGGCGTCCTCCTCATGGTAGTTCAAATTTGAACGTCTACTCCGGTCGACGGTACACCTTCGTTCGAATTTGAACAACAGGAGTAGGATTCACCCATGTCCTCACTGAACGAACCCCGTTGGCTGGACCAGGACGAGATGGCCGCCTGGCGGGGCTTCGTCGTCGCGAGCAACCTGCTGAACCGCCGGCTGGAACGCCAGCTCAAGGAGGACTCAGGCCTCTCGCACCAGCAGTACGAGATCCTGGTGCACCTCTCCGCCGCCCCCGGCGACTCGCTGCGGATGACCGAACTCGCCGACAAGCTCGTCACCTCCAAGAGCGGCCTGACCTACCAGGTCACCCAGCTGGAGCGGATGGGCTTGGCCGCCCGCCGCTCCTGTCCCAGTGACGTGCGCGGCGTCTTCGCCGAACTCACCGACCAGGGGCGGGAGATGCTGCGCCAGGCCGCGCCCGGGCACGTCGCCCTGGTCCGCGAGCTGCTGATCGACGTACTCACCCGCGAACAGCTGGCCGTCCTCGCCGAGAGCCTCGGCACGGTGAGCGCCCGACTGCGGCTGGACGAGACGCCTTAGTCGTCTGCCTGGCCCTCCGTCCAGCCCTCCGTCCAGCCCTCCGTCCAGCCCTCCGCGAGGCCCGCCGCCCGGTCCCGCAGCAGCTCCCGCTCCCGCTCGTTGCGGGTCAGCTCCGCCGCCCGCTCGAACTCCGCCCTGGCCTCCTCCGCCCGCCCCAGCCGGGCCAGCAGGTCGCCCCGCACGCTCGGCAGCAGGTGGTAGCCGCGCAGGGCCGGTTCCGCCGCCAGCGCGTCCACCAGTTCCAGCGCCGCAGCCGGTCCCCGGGCCATCGACACGGCCACCGCCCGGTTCAACGCCACCACCGGGGACGGCGACAGCACCAGCAGCCGCTCGTACAACGCGGCGATCGTCGCCCAGTCGGTGTCCGGGTAGCGCCGCGCCTTCGCGTGGCAGGCGGCGATCGCGGCCTGCACCGAGTACGGCCCGGTGCCCGCCCGTTGCAGGGCGTCGAAGCCGCGCCGGATCAGCAGCCCGTCCCAGCGGGCCCGGTTCTGGTCCGCCAGCAGCACCGGCCGGCCGTCCGGCCCCGTCCGGGCGGCCGTGCGCGAGGCCTGGAACTCCAGCAGCGCCGCCAGCCCGTGCGCCTCCGGCTCGGCCGGCATCAGCGCGGCGAGCACCCGGGCCAGCCGCAGCGCGTCCTCGCACAGCCCGGGGCGGAGCAGATCGTCCCCCGCGGTCGCCGAGTAGCCCTCGTTGAAGATCAGGTAGATGACCTCCAGCACCGACGACAGCCGCTGCGCCCGGTCCTCCCCGTACGGCACCTCGAACGGCACCGCCGCCCCGGCCAGCGCCCGCTTCGCCCGGACGATCCGCTGCGCCACCGTCGGCTCGGGGACCAGGAAGGCGCGGGCGATCTCCGGGGTGGTCAGCCCGCCGAGCAGCCGGAGGGTGAGCGCGATCCGCGCCTCCGCCGACAGCACCGGGTGGCAGGCGGTGAAGATCAGCCGCAGCAGGTCGTCGTCGATGTCGTCCGGCTCGGCCGGCGCCGGCGCCGGCACGTCCTCCAACGAGCGCCCCACCTCGGCGAGTTTGCGCGCGTACACCTCCCGGCGGCGGACCAGGTCGATCGCCCGGTGCTTGGCGGTGGCCGTCAGCCAGGCGCCCGGGTTGTCCGGGACGCCCTCCCGCGGCCACCGCTCCAGCGCGGCCACCAGCGCGTCCTGCGCCAGCTCTTCGGCTATCCCCACGTCCCGGACGATCCGGGTCACCCCGGCGATGATCCGGGCGGACTCGATCCGGAACACGGCCTCGACGGCCTCGGTCGCCGAGCCGTCCGCCGTCGTGCCGGCTGTCGTGTCCGCCGCCACGCCGGTCACCGTCGTGCCGGCTGTCGTGTCCGCCGCCACGCCGGTCACCGTCGTGCCGGCTGTCGTGTCCGCCGCCACGCCGGTCACCGTCGTGCCGTCCGCCGCCAGGTCGTTCGTCGCGGTGTCGTGCGCCGCTGCCCTCTCCGTCACGGCCACCCATCAGAGCAGCCGACGGAGAGGGAGGCAAACACCGCCGCGACCACTGCTACTTCGGGAGCTGCGGCTGCTCGTCGATCTGCCGGACCTCAGCCCCGACGCTCCAGCCCGCCGGGTGGGTCTGCAGGAAGCGACGGGTCCACTCCAGGGCCTCGGCCCGGTCCTTGCACTGCAGGATGGCGTAGCCGCCGATGACCTCCTTGGTCTCGGTGAACGGCCCGTCGGTGTGGCCGAGCTTGCCCTCGTTCCAGGTCAGCCGGGTGCCCTGGGCGGTCGGGGTCAGCCCGGCGGTCTCCAGCATCACCCCGGCCTTGGTGATCTCCTCGAACAGGGCTCCCATCCGCTGTTCGAAACCGGGGTCCGGCTCCCAGTCGGCACTGGCCTGCTCGTCGATCCGGATCAGCGTCATGTAGCGCGGCATGGTGACTCCTCGGTAGGTCGGGCGGGGTCTCTCCCCACCTCTCACCCCTGCGTCGAACGGGCCGGCGCCGTTTCGACACCCGCCGCGAAGAAATCTTCCGCCGATTCCGGCGGGCCGCGCCGAGGAGTCCGCAGATCCCGGTCGATCCCGGTCTTCCTCATCGCAGCTGCGGATGAATAGGGCCCTTCGGGCTGGTATCTGCGAATGTCCGGGCGCTCCCCCGGGTAGTCCTCCTCCCGGGCCGCAGCGCAGCGGCCCGGGAGGAGGGAGCGCCATGACCCCCGCGAGACCCACCGTCCGGCTGCACGGCCACCTCGACCGGCCCGCCGAGCTGACCGTCGACCAGCTGCGCGCCCTCCCGGCCCACCGGGTCGACGTCAGCTTCGACTGCCGGACGGAGGGCGAGCAGCGCCACGGCTACGAGGGCCCGGCGCTGCTCGACGTGCTGCGCGCGGCCCGCCCCCGGATCGACTTCTCCGGGCGCAAGCAGCGGCTGCGTTTCCTGCTCTCCGTGGTCGGCGCCGACGGCCACCGGGCGGTGGTCTCCTGGGCCGAGATCGACCCGGAGTTCGGCGCCGGGCGGATCCTGCTGGCCACCAGCATGGACGGTGCCCCGCTGGACGCGGTCGGTCCGCAGCTCGTCGTACCCGACGACCACTGCGGCGCCCGCTACGTCAGCGCCGTCACCGCGGTCTGGCTCGGCCCCCTCGGCGATCCGGCACCCGTCGGCGATCCGGCGCCCCTTGGCGGGTAGCGCCGCGGTCCCCCGACCCGCCGCTGCGACCGCTGCGCCCTACCGCGACTGCTGCGCCGCCTTGGGCCGCAGCTCCGGCGGCAGTGGCCGCGCGCCCGACAGCCGTACGGCGGCGCCGCGGGCGAGCTCGAAGGCGGCCACCGGGTCGTCGTGGCCGGTCCACGGGTAACAGCCGCACCACGGTCCGATCGCCCGGAACTGCTCCAGCGCGATGCGGTGCAGCTCGGCCTTGGCCGCGAAGTGGGCGAGCAGGTGCCGCAGGACCGGCAGCCGCTCGTGGTCGGGGCGGACCTGGGCGAGGGCGGCCGCGACCTTCCGGACCGGCTGCCTGCCCAACTCGCCGCCCAGGGTCGTGCCGAGGGTCCCGCGCTGCTCCAGCTCGTGCAGTGCGTGCAGGTAGAGGCCGGGCAGCGGGCTGCCGGCCGGGGCCCGCTTGAGCGCCCGCTTGGCGAAGGCCAGCATCTTCTGGTCCGAGCCGAACCACTTGGCGCACCAGTACTGCATGCCCTGCCAGTGGCCCTCGTAGTGGAACGGCGCCCGCTCGACCAGGCCGCGCCACAGCTCCTCGAACTGCTTGTGCGAGCACCGCGCGCCGCGGGCGGCGGTCACCATGACCACCCAGGGGGCCGGGTTGGCCGGGTCCAGCAGGGAGGCCCGTTTCGCGGCCTCGATGGCCGCGGGCAGCATGGCCCGGAAGGTCCGCATGGCTTCCTCGGGCACCTCGTGCGCGTACCCGGTGCCGCGGACCGCCCAGGCCTCGTGCACCATCAGGGCGGCCTCCAGGGCGGCCGCGTCGCAGTTGCCCGGGTCGGCGGCGCGCCAGGCCCTGAGCCAGCCCGCGTCCTGCTCGGCGAGGGAGGTCAGCAGTTCGAACCGCGACCAGTGCTCGTCCCAGTCCTGCCCGGCGGCGGCCTCGACGTACGCGGCGGCGGGCTTCCAGTTCCCGGCCCGGGCCGCCTCGGCTGTCGCCAGGGACTCCTGGCGGCGGTGCGGGGGCGGCGGCGGCCCGGCGCGGCCCGGGTCGAGCCGGTCGCGGGGGGCCAGACCGTACGCGGGCGGGTCGAACTCGGTGCGCGCCCAGTTCCGGGCCCGGTTCGTTCGCACCCTGAGGACGGCGACGTAGGCGAGAATGCCCAGCAGGCCGAAGATGAGGTATGTCACGGCCGAGCATCATCCCTGGCCGCGACGGGTGCGGGCAACGCGGTCACGGGCGGGGCGGATGCGGTGAAAAGGCTCGCCGGAGCCGGGTTTCCGTGCCAACATGCCCCATATGGGGACGATTCTGCACGGGGCCCTGGTGACGCTCCGACCGGCCACCACCGACGACATCCCGGCCCTGGCGGCCATCCGCGGGACGCCCGAGGTGTTCGCCCGCTGGCGGGGCGGCGACGACCTGCCCGCGGAGGTCGCCAACGACCTGGAATCGCCCGACACCGAGACCTTCGCGATCGACCTGGGCGGCCAGGTCGTCGGCGCCATCCAGTGGTACGCGAACAACGACGACGAGTACCGGCACGCCGGGATGGACCTCTACCTCGAACCGTCGGTGCACGGCCTGGGCCTGGGCACCGACGCGGTGCGCACCATGGCCCGGTACCTGGTGCACGAGCACCACTACCACCGGCTGGTGATCGACCCGGCCGCGGACAACCTCGCCGCGATCCGCTGCTACACCAAGGTCGGCTTCCGCACGGTCGGCACCATGCGCCAGTACGAGCGCGGGTCGGACGGCACCTGGCACGACAACCTGCTGATGGACCTGCTCGCGGAGGAACTGATCGACGGCTGACGGCGGCGCCGGAACCGGCAGCGCCAGCCGTCAACCGGCAGCCCCCGGAACCGTCAGCCCCGGCCCGGCCGTTCCGGGGCCGGGCAGCCGCAGGAGCGCCGCACCACCAGCCGGGCCGGGAAGGTCCGGGCGCCGGCGGCGCGGAACTCCGCCCCGCCGAGGACGAGCTCCAGCGCCGCGCGGGCCATCTCGTCCTGCGCGGTGGTGACGGTGGTCAGCGCGGGCCCGGCGATCACCGCCTCGGCGATGTCGTCGAAGCCCGCCACCGCGAGGTCCTCCGGCACCCGGATCCCCAGGTCGTCGGCGGCCCGGAGCAGGCCGATCGCCTGGTCGTCGGTCGCGCAGAACACGGCGGACGGCCGGTCGGGGCGGGCCAGCAGGGCGTGCGCCTCGGCGTGCGCCCGGACGCGGTCGAACGGGGCCGGGGTGAGCCGCCCCTCGGTGTCCAGCCCGGCCTCCTCCAGCGCGGCCGCCCAGCCGGCCGTCCGCGCGGTGACCGGGTCGTGCGGGCTGAGCGCCAGGGTGCCGCCGAAGCAGTGCACCTCGGGGTGCCCGTGCCCGAGCAGGTGGTGGACCACCTCGCGGGCGCCGCCCTCGTCGTCCGCGACCACGGCCACGCCGTCGGGGCTCTCCGTACGGTGGTGCAGCAGGACGACGGGGGTGCCGTCGGCCACGTCGAAGCCGGTCAGCCCGGGGGTGGCCGGGTCCTGGGTGACCAGGATCAGGCCGTCCACCTGCATGCCGAGGAAGGCGCGGATGTAGTGGGCCTCGCGCTCGTCGGCGTAGTCGGAGTTGCCGATCAGCAGCAGCCTGCCGTGTTCGGTGGCGGCCTGCTCGACGGCGTGCGCCAGCCCGGCGAAGAACGGCTGCCGGGCGTCCGGGACGACCATCCCGAGCAGGTCGGTCCGGCGCCGTGCCATGGCCTGGGCGACCCGGTTGGGCCGGTAGCCGAGCTCCTCGACCGCCGCGAGCACCCGCGCCCGGGTCGCCGCCGCCACCGGCCGCGGCCCGTCGTTGATCACATAACTCACGACCGCCGTGGACGTCCCCGCCGCCCGCGCCACATCGTCCCGCGTCACCCTTGCCATGACCGTTGAGCCTACACACCGCCTCCGACCAGCGACTTTCCCGAGCCGCCGGGCCGGCCCCGATCGGGCGCCCCGGCTTGCGGGGCGGGTGGCACCCTGCCGACGCTTGCGGGACGGGCGGCGTTCGGGGCCGCCGCCGACCGTGGGAGCGGGTCGATGAGCACGCCGCCACAGCGCCGGGAGCCGCACCCCCGGGAGCCGCACCGCCGAGAGTCGTACGGTCGGGAGCCGCACCCCCGGGCCGTCCGGTCACCGCGCCGCGCCACCCGGCCGCGGGTCCGCATCCCCGCCCGGGCCCGTACCGCGGGCGCGGCCAGGCCGAAGGTCCGGCCCTGGCGCGCGTACGGCGTGCTGGTGGCGATCGTGCTGTCCGTCGTCGCCGGGCTGCTGCTCTACCTCGACGAACGCTCCAGCCGCAGCCACCCCCAGGTCATCGGCACCGTGCCCGGACCGGACTTCCTGGAGGTGGACGTGACGCTCCAGCGGGTGGACGCGGCCGCGCAGACGCTCACCGCGAAGGTCCTGGTCCTGCCGCACGGCGCGCTGGAGGCGGCCGACGACACGCTGGTGCCGGCCCGGGACATCGTGCTGGAGACCACCTCGCTGGAGCAGACCTCGCTGAAGTACCCGGCCGGGCAGCAGATCGCCTCCAGCACGGTGACGTTCAACCTGCTCGACGGGCGGGTCACGGACTACCCGTTCGACCGCTACCACGCGCTGATCGGCTTCCAGGCCGGCGTCGGCGGGCAGCCCGTGCCGGTGGTGATCGGGCTCCAGGAGGCCGACCCGTTCTTCGCCTTCAAGCAGAGCGCCAAGGTGAGCGAGGGCGGTGCCGTCGCGGTCACCGAGCGGATCAGCCGCTCGCGCAGCACCTTCATCCTGGCCTGGTTCATGATGGCGGCGATGTGGGCGCTGGCGCTGTCCGTCCTGGTGGCGGCCTGGCTGATCGTCCGGCAGCGGCGCGGGATCGTCTGGCCCGCCCTCGGCTGGATGGCGGCCACCCTGTTCGCCCTGGTCGGCATGCGCAACGCCGCGCCCGGCAGCCCGCCGATCGGTTCGCTGCTGGACTACGCGGCGTTCTTCTGGGCGGAGCTGCTGGTCGCGGTCGGCCTGACCATGGTGGTGGTGAACGGCGCCCGGATCGAGGGCGGCCACCCGCCCGGCCCGTAGCGCCCCGGCCCGTAGCGCCCTCGGCTCAGGCGGCGTCGGGTACGAGCACCGTCAGCGAGGTCTCCTGCGGCAGGAAGCCCAGCGACTCGTACAGGCGGCGGGCCGGGTTGCCCTCGCTGACCACCAGGTGCACGTGGGCGAGCCCGCGTACGGCGGCGTCCGCGACCGTCCCGCGCAGCAGGTCGGCGCCGAGGCCGCGGTAGCCGCGCCGGGGGTGGCGGAAGACCTCGGCGACCCAGGGCCGGCCGTCGCGGTCGGTCAGGACCACCCCGGCGACCACCCGGTCCTCGGCGTCCACGGCGAGCAGGCTGGACGGCAGGACCGGGCCGATGATCTTCCCGGCGAGCAGCGGGCCGAGCCGCTCGGAGAGCGCCCCCGCGTCGTCGCCCGGGAAGTGGTCGACGTGCCCGGGCCCGAAGGCGGCCCGCCAGGCCTCGAACAGCTCCTCCGGCGCCCGGTCGCAGGGCACCGCCCGCAGGCCCTCGCGCAGCGGCGCCCCGGCCCAGTCGGCGGGCGGCGGGTCGGCCCGCAGGTCCCGCCGGAAGGTGTGGGCGTGCCGCAGCACCGTCGCGCCGCCGGCCACCAGCCGCTGCCCGAGTTCGGGGCTGCCGGAGACCGCCCACCCGGGCAGCTCGGCCCGGATGTACGCGGCCGCGTCCACCGAGTCGTCCAGCACCTCCAGCAGGTCGGCCCAGGGGCGGCCGTCCCGCTCGCCCGGCAGGTAGCGCAGCACCGCGGTGCCGTCGCCGTCGTACCTGACCACCCGGTCGGCCTCGGCCATGGCCCCACCCCTCTTCACGTGTTCGCACGGGATTCGTTCGTCGGCGGCCCATGCTCACCAGAACCCGGCCCCCGGGCAACCGGTTTTCCGGCGGAGGGGCCGCTCCCGCGGGACCCGGGGCGGCTCAGGGCACCACCGCCGCGCGGACGCACAGCACGTCCGGCAGGTGGGACTTCAGCAGTGACCAGCTCTCGCCCTCGTCCCGGCTGCCGTAGACGTCGCCGGTGCGGTTGCCGAAGTAGATCCCGGCCGGGTCGGCGTCGTCGGTGCGCAGGGCGTCGCGCAGCACGATGCCGTAGTGGTCCTCGCCGGGCAGGCCGTCGGCGAGCTGCTGCCAGCTGGTCCCGCCGTCGGCGGTGCGGAAGACCCGGCAGCGGCGGCCGGGCGGGATGCGGTCGTCGGAGCCGCCGAGCGGGAAGAGGTAGGCGGTGTCGCCCCGGCGGGGGTGGGCGGCGACGGCGAAGCCGAACTCGGCGGGCAGCCCGTCGACGATCGAGCGCCAGCTGCCGCCCCAGTCGTCGCTGCGGTAGACGCCGCCGTGGTTCTGCAGGTAGAGCCGGTCGGGGTGGACCGGGTCCGGGGCGATCTTGTGCACGCACTGGCCGAACTCGGGGTACTGGCTCTCCTCCGGGAGGAACTCGGCGCGCAGCCCGGTGTTGGAGGGCTCCCAGCTGTCGCCGCCGTCCTTGCTGCGGTAGACGCCGCCGCTGGAGACGGCGACCAGCAGCCGCTGCGGGTCGCGCGGGTCGGTGAGGATGGTGTGCAGGCCCTGGCCGCCGTAGCCGGCGCCCCACTGCGGCCGCTGCGGGTGCTCCCAGAGCGGTTCGACCAGGGCGAAGGTCTCGCCGCCGTCGGTGGAGCGGAACAGCGCGGCCGGTTCGGTGCCCGCGTAGACGACGCCGGGGGCCTCCGCCCCGGCGGGCTGCAGCTGCCAGACCCGGGTGAGCGAGGCGCCGGTGGACTCGGGGAAGCGGATGGCCGGCTGCGGCGGCTCGTACCAGGTGGTGCCGAGGTCGTCGGAGCGCCAGACCGAGGGCCCCCAGTGGCTGCTGTCGGCGCCGACCAGCACCCTGGTGCGGCCGTCGCGGCGGTCCACGGAGACGGAGTAGATCGCGTTCATCGGGAAGTGCGGCCCGCTGAAATCCCACGTCAGCCGGTCGCGGCTGCGGCCGAGAAAGAGGCCCTTCTCGGTTCCGACGGCCAACAGCACCTCGGTCATGCCTCACACCACCCTGGTCACGAGCACGGTCCCCCGGGGACGGCCCCCGACTGCCAGTGTCCCGCCGTCCACCAGTGGTCACATCTCGCCGCGCCGTTCACCCGGGAGGCCGTGCGCGCGGGCCGGGGGTGCCGCCCCCGGCCCACCGGCCCGCAGCGCCCCCGGCCCACCGCGCTACCCCCGGCAGCCCTCCAGCAGCCGCAGCCAGACCTCGCTCATCGTCGGGTACGCGGGCACCGCGTGCCAGAGCCGGTCGATCGGCACCTCGCCGACCACCGCGACGGTCGCCGAGTGCAGCAGTTCGGCGACCCCGGGGCCGACCAGACAGGCGCCGACCAGCACCTCGCGGTCCAGGTCGAAGACCACCCGGGCCCGGCCGCGGTAGTCGTCGCCGTACAGCGAGGCCCCGGCGACGGCGCCGAGGTCGTGGTCGACGGCCTTGACCCGCAGCCCGGCCTCCTCGGCGGCGGCCAGGGTCAGGCCGACGGCGGCGACTTCCGGTTGCGTGAAGACGACCTGCGGCGCGCCCGCCAGGTCCGCGGACGCGGCGTGCGCGCCCCAGCGCGCGGTGTCCAGCGGGCGCCCCTGGGCGCGGGCGGCGATCGCGGCGCCCGTGATCCGGGCCTGGTACTTGCCCTGGTGGGTGAGCAGGGCCCGGTGGTTGACGTCCCCGGCGGCGTACAGCCACCCGCCGTCCACGCCGAGCACCGTGCAGCTGTCGTCCACCTCCAGCCAGTCGCCAGGCTTCAGCCCGACCTGCTCCAGCCCGATGTCGGCGGTGCGCGGGGCCCGGCCGGTCGCGTACAGCACCTCGTCGACGGTCAGCACCGAGCCGTCCCCCAGGGTGAGCGTCACCGGCCCGGAACCGTCCGCCCGCTCCAGCGAGCCGACCTCGGTGCCGAAGCGGACGTCCACCCCGGCCTCCCGCAGCCCCTCGGCGACCAGCTCGCCCGCGAACGGCTCCATCCGCGGCAGCAGCGCCCCGCCGCGCACCAGCAGCACCACCTCGGAGCCGAGCGCCCGCCACGCGGTGGCCATCTCCACCCCGACCACGCCGCCGCCGACCACCGCCAGCCGCCCGGGGACGGCCGGCGAGCCGGTCGCCTCCCGGTTGGTCCACGGGTGGGCGTCGGCCAGCCCGGGGACGTGCCCGGGCAGCACCGGGCGGCTGCCGGTGCACACCGCGACGGCGTGCCGGGCGGTGAGCACCCGCTCGGTGCCGTCCTCGGCCTCCACCGTCACCGTCCGCTCGCCGGCCAGCCGGCCGTGACCGCGGACCAGCTCGATCCCGGTGTCCCGCAGCCAGCGCACCTGGCCGTCGTCGCTCCAGTGCGAGGCGAAGGAGTCCCGTCGGGCCAGCACCGCGGCCGGGTCCAGCCGGCCGTCGCCGACCGCCTCCCGGGAGCCGGCCACCGCGCGGGCGTCGGCCAGCGCGGCCACCGGGCGCAGCAGCGCCTTGCTCGGCATGCAGGCCCAGTAGGAGCACTCGCCGCCGACCAGTTCGGCCTCCACGATCACCGTGCGCAGGCCCGCGGCGACCGTCCGGTCCGCCACGTTCTCGCCGGTCGGGCCGGCCCCCAGGACGATGACGTCGTACTCCTCGGCGGTGCTGGTCATGCCCGGTCCTCCGTCGTCTCGATGGCCACCCCGGCCCGCAGCGCGAGGGTGACGGGTGTGCGCTCGCAGATGGCGAGCAGTCGGGTGCGCTGGTCCCCGTCCAGGTCGCCGGTCAGGCCGACCCGGCGGGAGATCCGGCCGCGGCTGCCGTCCGTCTCGTACCCGAGCCTGACCCGGACGGCCTCCAGCGGCCACTTCTTGCGTTCGGCGTACATCCGCAGGGTGATCGCGGTGCAGGAGCCGAGCGAGGCGAGCAGGAGCGCGAACGGCTCCGGCCCGCTGTCCGAACCGCCGCGCCGCTCCGGCTCGTCCGAGGTCAGCGGGTGGGTGCCGGCCTTGACGTCCACGTGGTACGGCGCGTCGGCGGCGCTCCCGGTGACCAGCGCGGTGGTGACCCGCCGGAACTCGGGCCCGGCGGCGGGCGGTTCGGTACGGCTGGACTGCTCGGTCACGGGATCCCGCTCTCCGCTCGGCTACGGCGTGGGGCCCATCCTGCCGGGCCGGGCGGGCCCGCGCGACGGACGGACACGCGCAGGACGCGCAGAGGCCACACCGGTGCGCGCAGGGGACAGCCGGGGCCGGTGCGCGGGCGGTACCCCGACGGGCTCAGAGCGCGGCGAGCTCGCCGAGCACCGCGGCGGTGTCGGCCGGGCGGGAGAACATCGGCCAGTGCCCGGTGGGCAGTTCGCGCAGCTCCCAGTTGGCCCCGGCCATCCCCGCGAAGTACGGGTGGCCGGCCGCGATCAGCTCGCGGACCTGGGAGAGCGGGAAGGAACAGGACACCAGGGCGTGCGGCAGCGCCGCGCCCGCGCCGGTCAGCCGCAGTTCGTCCCGGTACACCCCGGCCGGGTGCGGGGTGGCGAGGGAACGGACCCGCGCCAGGGTGGCCTCGTCCAGCCCCTCCACACTGGCGCCCTGGCCGTTCAGGTACTCCCAGGACGGCATCGGGAGCCGGCCGTCGACCACCGACGCCTCGGCCGTCCGCTGGTAGTCGGGCGACCAGAGGTCGAAGAGCCTGGCGCCGTCGACCAGCGGGCCGCTGTCCAGGTAGACCACCCGGCGGATCCGCTCCGGCATCCGGTCCGCGAGCCCGCCCACCGGGGCGCAGGCGCCGCTGTGGGCGACCAGGAGGACCTCCCACAGGTCCTCGCGGACCAGCAGGTCGGCCAGGTCGTCGATGTGCTCCGCCAGGCCGAACTCGCCGCTCGCGCCCGCCCGTTCGGCCACCCCGGGCAGAGTGACCGGATGGACGGCGTGCCCGGCGGCGCGCAGCGGCGCGGCCACCTCGTCCCAGGCCCAGGCGCCGAGCCAGAACCCCGGGACCAGTACGAACGTGCTCATGGCGGATCGCTCCTTCGTCGGTGGGACCGCTGTCACCACGACTCTAGGAGTGGAACAGGCACGCGTCGCCGGATATACGCGCCCGCGGCACGAGCGTCGTGCCGCGGGCGCGTGGGGCTCAGGCCTGGCCGTCGGCCGCCTGCTCCTCGGCGACCTTGCGCTTCACCTCGGCCATGTCCAGGCCGCGGGCCTGGCCGATCAGGTCCTCGAAGACCGCCTCCGGCAGCGCGCCGGCCTGCGAGAAGACGAGCACGCCCTCACGGATGATCGCCAGCGTCGGGATCGACTGGATGCCGAACGCGGAGGCCAGCTCCTGCTGCGCCTCGGTGTCGACCTTGGCGAAGACCAGGTCGGAGTGGCGCTCGGCCGCCTTCTCGTACACCGGGGCGAACTGGCGGCAGGGACCGCACCAGCCGGCCCAGAAGTCGATGAAGACGAAGTCCTTGCCCTCCGGGCCGGGGACGATGTCGTCGAAGTTCTCCTTGGTCAGCTCGACCGTGCTGCTCATCTCGCGATTCCTTCCCTTCCGGAGGCTCCGGTACAGATCGTGTGCCCGCGACAACGGTGCTGCTCGGCAGCGTATTCCGGGGCGTCCGGCGTTGAGCGGCAGGCCGCCGCCGCCCGTACTGGAGGGTGTCCGGTCCGCTCCGACCACGGGAGGAACCCCATGCGCACCGAACCCCGCACCCGCCGGGCCGCCGTGCTGGCCGCCTCGGGCATCGCGGTGGCCGCCCTGATCGCCGGCTGCGGCTCGTCCGGGGGCGGCACCTCCGCCTCGCCGAGCACCCCGAGTACTCCGAGTGCCCCGAGCAGCCCGAGTACCCCGAGCAGCCCGAGCGCCCCGGCGGGCGCGACCCTGCGGACGGCCACCGACCCCAAGCTGGGCACGATCGTCACCGACAGTGCCGGGTTCACGCTCTACCGCTTCGACCAGGACCGGAGCAACCCGCCGGAGTCCTCCTGCAACGGCAGCTGCGCCGTCATCTGGCCGCCCGAGCACGTCAACGGCGACGTCACGGTGAAGGGCATCGACAGCAAGCTGGTCGGAACCGTCACCCGCTCCGACGGCACCAAGCAGGTCACCCTCAACGGCTGGCCGGTCTACCGCTACTCGCCGGACACCAAGCCCGGCGACACCAAGGGCCAGGGCGTGGGTGGCACCTGGTTCGCGGTGACCCCGAGCGGCGGCAAGGCGGGTACCGGCCCGGGCACCACCCCGAGCCCGGCCACGCCGAGCCCCGCGACCCCCGCTCCCGCCACCCCCCGTCCCACCACCCCCACGCCGATGCCCGGCATCCCGGGGTACTGACCGGTGTCGACCGCCCTCGACCAGGAGGCCCGGGTGCGCAACGATGAAGTGGTGATCGAGGAGCACCCCGTCGGCGCCACGGCCGGTCAGGGAGCGGGGGCGTCGGACGAGGAGTTGATGCGCGCCCTGTACCACGAGCACGCCGCTCCGCTGTTCGGCTTCGTGCTCCACCTGGTCGCCGGCGACCGGCAGCGGGCCGAGGACGTCGTCCAGGAGACGCTGGTCCGGGCCTGGCGCAACATCGGCCGGCTCGACCCGGCGGCGGGCTCGCTGCGGCCCTGGCTGGTCACGGTCGCCCGGCGGATCGTGATCGACGGGCACCGCAGCGCCCTGGCCCGGCCGCGCGAGGTGGACGCGTCCGCCCTGGAGGTGCTGCCCGCCGAGGACGAACTCGACCGGGCACTGCGGATGATGACCGTCGCGGACGCGCTCGGCGACCTCTCGCCGGCGCACCGGGAGGTCATCGTCGAGACCTATCTGAAGGGCCGCACGGCCAACGAGGCGGCCGTCGAACTCGGCGTCCCGGCCGGGACGGTACGGTCGCGGGTGTTCTACGCACTGCGCTCGCTCAGGCTCGCGCTGGAGGAACGGGGAGTGACATCGTGACCGAACACCCCGACCCCGTGCCCGGAGGAGCCCCCGTGCCCGGCGGCCCGGACCCGGCGCCCGGCGGCCCGCCGCACGTCGACGCCGGCGCCTACGTGCTCGGCCTGCTGGAGCCGGCCGAGCACGCCGCCTTCGAACAGCACCTCGCCGGCTGCCCGTGGTGCGCCGAGCAGGTGGCCGAACTCGGCTTCGTGGAATCGCTGCTGGCCGAGTACGCGGACGCCGCGACGACCGCCGGCCTCGACCCGGCCGGCCCCGCTCCGCGCCCGGACCCGCGGCTCCTGGACCGGCTGGTCGCCGAGGTCGGCACCCGCCGGCGGCGGGGCCGGGTGCGGCGGCTGGCCGTGGCCCTGGCCGCGACCGCGGCGGTGGTGGCGGGCCCCGCCGTCACCGCGGCGGTGCTCAGCGCCGACGGCCCCCCGGCCGTGGTCGCCGTGGCCGAGCAGTTCAGCGCCACCGACCCGACCACCGGCGCGCACGCCACCGTCGGCGTCGACGGCACCACCTGGGGCAGCCGGATCAGCCTGCAACTCGGCGGCGTCCAGGGCCCGTTGACCTGCAGCCTGATCGCCGTACCGCGCAGCGGGGCACAGCAGACGGTGACCACCTGGTCCGTCCCGGCGAACGGCTACGGGGACCACGAGGGCGTGCTGCGCACCACCGGCGGCGCGGCCCTCCAGCCCGGCGACATCGACCACTTCGAGGTGCGCGTCCAGGACACCGGCGCCCTCCTGGTCACCGTCCCCGCGCACCGGGCCTGACTCAGTACGGCCCGTGCGGGTAGAGGTACGCGGTCAGCCGCTCGATCCTGGCCGTGCCCCGCAGGCCCGGCCAGTGCGGGTCCGGCCCGCCGGTGCCCGACATGTGCTCCCGCCGCCACGTGCGGCTCCAGCCGACCCGGATCGTCGGCTCGAAGACGTGCCACCGCCCGCACGGGCACGGCGTCAGCACCCGCGCGCAGGAGCGGCAGAGCTCGGCCCGGTCGTCGCAGGCCGGGAGCGACACCGGCGGGCCCTCCTCACCGCAGGCCGGGCAGCCGGGCAGCTCGGCCCCGTCCAGCAGCGCGTTCTGCCGCCGGACGTAGTCGGGCAGGCTCAACGGCGGGTGCAGGAAGGGGTCGTGGTGCCAGGCCGCGTCCAGCGACCCCCACCGGTACCGGTCCCACCAGGGCGTCACCGACGGCCGCCGCCGTCCGGCCCGCTTCTCCGCCCGGCGGTCCGCTGCGTACGTCTCGGCCCGGGCCCGCCACAGCTCCCGCGCCTCGTGCAGCTCGTCCACCGCGCGGACCAGCGCCTCCGGGTCCGTCTCCAGGTGCCGGGGCATCCGGGCGCTGACGGTGAGGTGGTGGTAGGTCGCCCGCAGGCCGTACGGGGCGAAGAGGGTCAGGCAGGTCCGCAGCGCGCTGTGCCGCCGGTGGGCCGGGAGCGAAGGGTCGTGCACCCGGGCCCGGTGGGTGTGGAAGCTGGTCATGCCGGGGGTTCCAGATCGAGGGCGCGGGCGAGTGCGGCGGTGAGGGCGGCGGCGTGGCCGGGCAACTGCCGCTCGGCCCAGGCCGCGGCGAGGGCCAGGAAACCGCGCAGGTCGCGCTCGGCTCCGGCGAGCAGGCGGCGCAGTTCCTCCGGCGGCAGCTCGATCACCGGGCTGTCGGCGTCGTCGGCGTCCTGGGTCAGCTTGACGGTCCGGCCGACCCATTCGACCCGGGCGTCCGGGTCGTGGCCGAACCAGGCCGCGCCGCCGCCGTCGGTCACGCCCAGCCAGCCGCGCCACTCCTCCAGGCCGGTGCAGCAGCCCGGGACGAAGACGGTGCCGGTGGCGGAGTCGGTCACCCGCAGGCCGCCGGGCGCGTACGGGTCGGGGTCGGTGAGCAGCCCGTGCAGGAAGCCGTCCAGCGGGTCCTCCGGGCGGGGGCCGCGCTCGGCGTCCGCCTCGGGGTCGAGCTCGACGTCGTTGACGTCGGCCAGCCGCCACACCGCGGTGCCGACCTCGGCCGGCGTCAGCGACCCGTTCAGCACGAGGTGGTCGAACGGCTTGTGGTCGCCCGTCGGCCAGAACGTGAAGCCCTCGGGGGCGAAGATCTCCAGGACGGGCTGCATCGACATCATCGGGGGATCATGCCGGACGTCCCGCCCGCCCCGCCAAGCGATTACGCCGCGTCCGCCGCGATCCGGGCCAGCACCCGCCCGCAGTGCCGGGCGAAGGCGCGCTGGGCGAGCGGGAGCAGCGGGCCGGCCAGCCGGGCCCACCAGACGACCGGGCGGCTGAAGGCGGTGACGGTGAACCGGACGCCGCCGTCCGGGCCCAGCTCGACCAGGAAGGTCTCCTCGCCGCGCGCCAGGTGGCCGTGCCGGGTGCCGTAGGTGAAGCCGTAGCGGTCCGGGCCCTCGACGGTGTGGAGCACCCGGTTGGGGGCGCCGGCCCGCAGCGGGCCGACCCCGATCGCGCAGCGGACGGCGACGCCCGGGGCGGCCCGCTCCGCCCCGGCGTCGATCCGGACGCCCGCCAGACGGTGCATCCGCCAGCCGAGCAGGGCGGCGCCGGCGACCTCCAGGGCGGGCCGGCCGCGGCCGATCAGCGCCTGGTGACGCAGGTGGTGGTAGCCGGGCGGCAGGTCGCCGGTGCGGCTGGCGCCCGTCTCGGGGTAGCTGAAGTCGTTCATCGCCGGGCCTCCGGGGCGGGGGTAGGACGGTCGGGGGTGATGAGGCGGCCATGGGTTCGGTCGGGGGCGGGACGGTCGGCGGTGAGCCGGCGCCAGGCGAGCAGGGCGCAGAGGGCGAAGCCGAGCGCGTTGCCGACGCCGTGGGTGGCGGCCATCCAGCCCAGGGTGGGGTGGGGGAGCCCGGCGGCCCGGCCGAGCGCCCACCAGAGGGCGAGCACCATGGTGAGCGCGAGGACGGCCGAGGAGAGGGCGAGCAGCCGGGCGGTGACGGCGTCGCCGCGGGGGCGCAGCTCGCGCCAGGTGACCAGGCCCACCAGCCACATCCCGGTGGTCAGCACCAGGGCGCCGGCGAACTGCCACCAGTTGCCGAGGAAGTACCCGGCGAGCACCAGCAGGGTGCCGGCCGGGACGCTGAGCGCCGCGCAGCGGGCCGCGGTCGCGGCCGGGCCGGGTGCGGCGGCGCGGCAGACCAGTCCGGCGACCAGGGCCGCGGTGAAACCCGCGAAGTGGAAGTGCGGGACGGTCAGTGCCAGGATGTGTGGTTCGAAGCCGAACAACGGGTAGCCGGAGCGTTCGGCGACCAGTGCGACCCCGGCCACCGAGGGCGCGGCGAGCGCGGTGAGCACCGCGATCTCGGCGGGTGCCACCGAGCGGGTGCGGGCCAGGCGCAGCGGCGCGTGCAGGGCGATGACCAGGGTGCCCAGCGCGTAGACGACGGCGGGGCCGGTGGCGAGGCCGCCGCGCGGCAGCCAGAGCGAGAGCGCTCCGGGTACGGCGGCGAGCGGCCAGAGCCGGCGGATCCGGGCCAGCCCGGGTTCGTCGACCAGGGCGAGGCCGAGCGGGACGACGGCGCCCATGCCGAGCAGGACCAGCAGGTCCACCAGTTCGGTGGTGCCCTTTCCCATGGTGGACAGACCCTCCTTGAACGCGTTCAAATGAGCTTCGCCGCCGACTCTACGCCGCGGACTTGAACGCGTTCAACTTGGCTCGGGGTCGGCCGCCGGCCAGGCCCGGGGCCGCCGCTGACCCGGCCCTGACCTGGCCCCGTTCCGGCTGGCCTGGTGTTCACGCTGGGTGCGGCGCACTCTGGAGGAGTAACCGATGGAGGTGATCCGCCATGCAGACTCTGGTCGGTTGGCACATCGAGATGGAGTTCCGTGAGGACGGTCCGCGCACCAGCGCCGCCGCCCTGCTCCGGCTCGGCGACGGGACGGAACTGCGTGCCCACGGGTACAGCAGCCGCCACCCCTCCGATCCGGACCAGCTGCGGGTCGGCGAAGAGGTCGCGGGCGCCCGCGCGCTCAACGACCTCGCCTCCCAGCTGCTCACCAAGGCCCACGGTGAGATCCAGGAGGTCAGCCCGGTCCCGACCCACCCGCTGTCGTGACCGCCCCGCGCGCGGGCGGCGGCACCGGATCGGAGCCGGCCCGCCCGCGGATCCCGCTGATCTGCCCGCGCTGCGGCCACGAGCAGCAGGTGGTGCCCGGTGGCCCGGGGCGGGTGGTCAAGGTCGTCCACGTCGGGACCGGCCGGGAGGCCTGCGAGCCCGGGGACCTGGCGCAGGCGCCGGACGACGAGGGCTGAGACGAGGGAGCCGGGCCGGGAACGTCGAGCGCCGGGAGCGCCGAGCGCCGCACGCCTGAGACGCCGCGCACCGGGAGGCGCCGAGCGCCGAGCCCGCACGCTCGCCGGGCCCCCGTCCCCCGGGCCCGGCGAACGTACGGGCTCGGCCGCCCCGCCGCCGCCGTCAGTTGACGCAGTAGCTGCCTGGCAGCTGCCACTCCGGCCCGACCAGCCGCCGCTCCAGCTCGTTCGGGGTGATCCGGATCCCGACCGTCCCGGCCAGTCCGACCCGGAACCGGCTGCGGGCGAGCGCGACCAGCGCCGTCAGGCCGTACTTGTTGATCAGCGAGGTGCGGTAGCGCGCGGTGGCGTCCGCGTCGCAGAGCCGGGCGCGGGCCGGGACGGGGCGCCCGGTCGGGCGACCGTGGGCGTCGCAGGGGCCGATCAGCACCCGGGGGCGGCGGCGGATCCGTTCGGCCTCGCCCGAGTGGGCGGGGGCCCAGACGCCGAGCGCCGTGCCGTCCTGCACCACCCAGAGCTGGGACTCGATCCGGGTGCCGTCCTCGTCGAAGGTGGTGAGCAGGAGGTATCTGCTGTCGGCGAGCTGGGGGGCGGTTCGGTGGTGCACGATGTCCTCCCTCTGGCGTCGGGGCAGGGGCGTCGGCGGCGGGCGTGTCGGGGCGTCGGCGTCGGCGGCGGGTCAGTGCCCGGGGCCGTCGGTGATCTCGCGGTACTCCTCGGCCGTCGGCTTGGGGATCCGGCTGCCCTCGCCGTGGAGCCCGCGGGACAGCCGCGCCCGGGTGCGGGTGAGCGCCCCCGCCGGACGGGCCACTCCATTCTCGTCCACCGGGGCGGGCAGTTCGAGGGGGCGGGGCTGCTCGTGTGCGGTGAGCCGGTGGAGCTCGGCGGGCGTGAGCCCGGCGTGCACCTCGGTGAACTCGCCGTGCGGCAGGCGCTTGACGACGCCCGTCTCGCGGCCGTGCAGCACCTTGTCGCGGTCCCGGCGCTGCAGGCCGAGGCACCACCGCTTGGTGATCACGAAGACGGTCAC
This sequence comes from Kitasatospora xanthocidica, assembly GCF_014656195.1. Classification (GTDB taxonomy): domain Bacteria; phylum Actinomycetota; class Actinomycetes; order Streptomycetales; family Streptomycetaceae; genus Kitasatospora; species Kitasatospora xanthocidica. Next base: position 36,010 of record NZ_BNBY01000043.1, read on the forward strand.
CGGGACGACGAAGAACCCGGCCCGGACGGCGTAGGTGATGGTGTTCAGCGACAGGTGGAAGTGGGTGGCGATCAGGTCGTTGCCGCCGCCCACGAGCATCACCAGGTAGAGGCTGATCCAGGCGGCGCCGAACGCGGTGCGGACGGGCGCGTTGCGCGGCCGGTCGAGCAGGTGGTGCTCGCGCCGGTCGTCGGTCGCCCAGCTCTCGACGAACGGGTAGGCGGCGATGGCGAAGAGGATCACCGGGAACAGCAGGAACGGGATCAGCACCCCGAGGTTGAGGGTGTGGCCGCCCCGGACGCCGACCTCCCAGCCGGGCATCACCCGGATCAGGCCCTCGGCGAAGCCCATGTACCAGTCGGGCTGGGCGTCGGTGGAGACCTGGTCCGGACGGTACGGGCCGTACGCCCAGATCGGGTTGATCGTGGCGACCGCCGACATCAGCGCGATGACGCCGAAGACCAGGAAGAAGAACCCGCCGGCCTTGGCCAGGTAGACCGGCATCAGCGGCATGCCGACCACGTTCTTCTCGGTCCTGCCCGGGCCCGCCCACTGGGTGTGCTTGTGGTGGAAGACCAGGATCAGGTGCGCCACCAGGAGTCCGAGCATGATGCCCGGGACCAGCAGCACGTGGACGGTGAAGAACCGCGGCACGATGTCGTGGCCCGGGAACTCCCCGCCGAACAGGAACATCTGGATGTACGTGCCGACCAGCGGCACCGCCAGCACCACGCCCTCGATGAACCGGATTCCGGTGCCCGACAGCAGGTCGTCCGGCAGTGAGTAGCCGAAGAAGCCGTCCAGCATGCCGAGGAAGAGCAGCAGGAAGCCGAAGAGCCAGTTGATCTCGCGCGGCTTGCGGAAGGCGCCGGTGAAGAACACCCGCATCATGTGCACGAACATGGCCGCGACGAAGACGACCGCCGCCCAGTGGTGGATCTGCCGGATCAGCAGACCGCCGCGGACCTCGAAGCTGATGTCCACGGTGGAGGCGTAGGCCTCCGACATCCCGATGCCCTTGAGCGGCACGTAGGAGCCGTCGTAGACGACCTCGCCCATGCTGGGCTTGAAGAACAGGGTCAGGTAGACGCCGGTCAGGATGATGATCAGGAAGGTGTAGAGGCAGATCTCGCCCAGCATGAAGGACCAGTGGTCCGGGAAGACCTTGCGCAGGTTGGTCCTGGCCAGGGTGTAGATCCCCAGCCGGCCGTCCGCCCAGTCGGCGGCCTTCTGCCCCCGCCCTGGGCTCTGATTCCGGGTCATGTGCACACACCTCGGTCCAACGGAACCGGGGAGATGTCCCCGCTTCGCACTGGGCCCCACCATAATCGGGGAGTGATCCCCACTTCCAGTCGGGGGTGCGTTCGAGGCCTCGAGGTCCCAAAGCCACGGGCCGCCCGGAAACGGCGAGCGGCCCGCCCGGTGTCGTGGAACACCGGACGGGCCGCGTACGCACCCGAGTCACCCCTTGGGCGTCAGTGCACCAGCACCGGCACCGCGTCGTTCTGCGCGTCGTCCGCACCGGCGCCCGCACCCGGACCCGCGTCGGGCCGGCCGGCGTTGATGAAGGTGAAGGCGACGGCGCCGGCGGCCACCAGGATCCCGAAGGACACCCAGATCGCGGTCGAGAACCCGTGCACCATGCCCTGGAACTGCAGGGCCTTGGCGGCCTCCGGGGAGGCGGCGGCCGCGGCGGTGGCGTGCGAGGCCAGCCAGGTGGTGGTCGCGCTGGCCGCGATCGTGTTCAGCAGCGCGGTGCCGATGGCGCCGCCGACCTGCTGCGAGGTGTTGACCATGGCGGAGGCCACGCCCGCGTCGCGCGGCTGGACGCCGTGCGTGGCGAGGCTCATGGCCGGCATGAACGCGGTGCCCATGCCGAGGCCCATCAGGACCAGGCCCGGCAGGATCAGCGCCGGGTAGGAGGTGTCCAGGCCGATGTGGGTCAGCAGGAACATGCCGACCGAGGCGACCAGGAAGCCGGGCGCCATCAGGTAGCGCGCCGGGACCCGGGTCATCAGCCGGGCGCCGATCTGGGTCGAGCCGGTGATCATGCCCGCCACCATCGGCAGGAAGGCCACGCCGGTCAGCACCGGGCTGTAGCCGAGCACGATCTGCAGGTAGTAGGTCAGGAAGAGGAACAGACCGAACATGCCGATCACGGCCATGCCCAGCGACAGGTACACCCCGCCGCGGTTGCGGTCCAGCACCACGCGCAGCGGCAGCAGCGGGGCCTTGACCTTGAGCTCCACCACCACGAAGGCGGCCAGCAGCACGGCGGCCGCGGCGAACAGGCCCAGGGTGCTGCCGGACGTCCAGCCGGCGGACTCGGCCCGGGTGAAGCCGTACACCAGCGAGACCAGACCGGTGGTCACCAGCAGCACGCCGGGGACGTCCAGCTTGTTGCGGTTGCGGCCCTCGGCGGGCTCGCGGATCACCAGCACGGCGCCGGCGGCGGCCACGATGGCGAACGGGATGTTGACGAAGAAGGTCCAGCGCCAGTTCATGTACTCGGTGAGCAGGCCGCCGAGGATCAGGCCGATGGCGCCACCGCCACCGGCGATCGCACCGTAGATGCCGAACGCCTTGGCGCGCTCCTTGGCCTCGGTGAAGGTCACCGCGAGCAGCGAGAGCGCGGCCGGGGCGAGCAGCGCGCCGAACACGCCCTGCAGGGCGCGGGCGCCGAGCAGCATCGAGGTGTTCACCGCGGCGCCGCCCAGGGCGGAGGCGAGGGCGAAGCCGATCAGGCCGACGGTGAAGGTCCGCTTGCGGCCCCAGAGGTCCGCGATCCGGCCGCCGAACAGCAGCAGGCCGCCGAAGGCCAGCGCGTAGGCGGTGATCACCCACTGGCGGTTGCCGTCGGTGATGCCGAGGTCCCGCTGGGCGGAGGGCAGGGCGATGTTCACGATGGTCGCGTCGAGGACGACCATCAGCTGGGCGAGGCCGATGAATATCAGCGCCTTCCAGCGCCGGGGATCGGGCAGCGTCGCCGGTCGGGCGTCGGTTTGAGACATGGGGGTACTCACTTCACGGTGCGTGGTGTGCGGGCGCGGTCGACTCCCGTACGGGAACGGAGGGTTGCCGCACGGGGAGAGGTGCTTCGGGTGCTTCGGGGCGTGCCGGTCCGGGCCGGGGCGAGCCGCGGCTCAGGAGCGCGGGCCGCCCGGTGCCGCCGGTCGGATCAGGTGTCGGATCAGGGTTCGGATCAGGTCTGGTGCGTCGGTCAGTTCTTGGGCTGGAGGTCCTCGAAGGTCGCCGCCCGGCCGGGCAGGACCGAACGGACCGGCGTGCGCAGGCCGTCCAGGAAGATCTGCAGGTGCCGGTGGACGAAGTCGTCGAGCATCAGGCAGGAGGTGTTCGGCAGTGGTCGGGTCAGTTGGCTCAGCGCGATGAACAGGTCACCGTGCGCGACGTCCGGCCGCAGCTCGCCCGCGGCCCGGGCGCGCTCCATCAGCCCGCCCACGGCGGACTGCAGGCGCTCCCGGATCTCGGTCAACTGCGGGTCGTGCGGGTCGACATGGTTGCTGAACAGGGTGCAGAGACCACCGACCTTCTCCGCGACGGTCGCGTGCGCGAACCGCTGCAGAGCGTCGAACGGGCCGTCGCCGTCGACGGCGTCCGCCTCCACCGTCGCCGTCTCGGCGAGAGCCAGGATGCGGTTCTTGACGAGCACCGCCACCTCTTGGATCAGCGCCATCCGGTCCGGGAAGTTCCGGTAGAGAGTGGCGTTGCCGACCCCAGCCCGCTTCGCGATCTCGTCCAGCGGCGCATCGGCACCGTGCTCGACGAACGCGTCCCGGGCCGCCAGCACGATCCGCTCCCGGTTCCGGCTCGCGTCCGCACGCAGCTTCGGCGTACGGGCGCTCCCGGCGGGACGGACCGACTCGGCGGTGGTGGTCACGACGACTGCTCCTTCAGAGTACCGGGGAAATTTTCCCCGCTTCGGCCAACGTACTCAGAAACGGGGAATCTGTCCCCGCAATTTCCTTCCGGACTGTGACCTGCATCACACCTCGGGGGCGTCCGTCCCGGCCGTCGGGCCCAGGTTGCGCTCCAGGCGTTCCAGCAGGCGCGCCAGCGTGGCGCGGTCCTCCTCGTCGAGACCGGCCAGGGTGATCGCCTCCAGCTCCCGCCAGGACCGCGCGACCTGATCGCGCAGCGCGCAGGCCGCCGCCGTCGCCTCGACCACCACGGCCCGCCGGTCGGTCTCGCTGCGCCGGCGCCGCAGGAACCCCGCCTGCTCCAGTCGCTGCACCATCCGCGTCACGGTGGAGGCGTCCACCCCGAGCTCCTCGATCAGAGCCGCCTGCGGCTGCGGTCCGCGTTCCCAGAGCAGCATCATCAGCAGCTCCTGGCCGGCGTGCAGGCCGTGCGGGCGCAGCAGGCGCTCGGCGTTCGCCCGGTGCAGCCGGGAGACCCGGGCGATGGCCTGGCTGGTGCCGCCCGCCTCGGCGAGGGGCTGGTTCCTTGAGTCACGCACGCGGCCGATTGTACGGGCAAGCAGTTTTCGTTCGGTATGCCTCGGGGCCTTGCGCCGACTGGGGCCGAGGCGTTTACTTGGCCGCGCAAGCACATTGCTTGGCCGAACAAGTAACTGGGGGAGCCAGTCATGCGAGTCATCAGCCGGACCGTGCGCGTCAACGACCCCGCCGACCCGGACGAGGTGTTCCTCACCCGGGACGACGTCTGGGCCGCCCTGGAGCGCAAGGCCGAGAACGCGGTGCCCGTCGTCGCCGCGATGGACGAGTGCACCGTCCTGGAGCGCACCGAGAACGGCCTGGTCCGCGAGGTGGTCTTCCACGGCGAGCGGGTCCGCGAGGAGATCGTCTTCCACCCCAAGACCCGGGTCAGCTTCTTCCGCGACGACGAGGCCGCCCGCTGGGTGATCCACAACGACATCGACGAGGACGAGCAGGGCCTCACCCTCACCTTCACCGGCGAACTCGACCTCGGCGGAGGCGAGGCGGAGGACGCCGCCGCCGACCGCATGCAGGCCGGCTACCTCCTGGCCATCCGGACCACCCTCAAGCTCGCCCGCGAGGCGGTGGGCAACGCCTGACGGCGGCCCGGCTCCGGCCGTGACCACCTCAATCGCCCGGTCGTTCGCACGGAGGAGCGTCCAGTCGAAGGAGCAGCGCCATGAACACGGCCTCCGGCCGCCCACAGCTGCTGCCCGAAGAGTTCGAGGAACTCTCCGGCCTCACCTTTCGGGAGGTCGAGGGCCTTGAACTGGAGCTCCTCGGCGGGCGGCTGGGCGTCAGGCCTCGGCCGACCGGCGACTCCGCCGAGGTCACCGTGTTCAGCCGCCCCAACGGCGTGCGGTACGAGCTCGCCCATGCCCTCCCGTCCGGCAAGACCGTCCACCTTCCCGAGCCGGTCGGCATCTCGCTGGACACCGAGCCGCTGAAGGACTGGGTGCGCTGATCCCGGGCATGGCTTCCCGGGGGTTGTCCGGCGGTCGGCCTAGGCTGTGGGCGTCCCGGGCGGCCGGTGGGCCGTGGGAGTCGGGAGGGGCCCGGCGGCCGGGTGGGCGAGGAGGTTCGCGATGGGCAGCGGTGAGACCGCCAGGGTGCGCTGTGTGGCGGCCGTTCCGTGCTGGGTGAGCCTGATCGCCCGGGACCTGGAGGGGGCGAAGGGTTTCTACGGGCCGTTGCTCGGCTGGGAGTTCGAGGCCGGGCCGGACCGTTTCGGGCCGTACGTGCACGCGGTGGTCGACGGGGAGGCGGTGGCCGGGCTCGGCCTCGCCGGCGGCGGGGCGATCCCGCTCGCCTGGACCAGCTACTTCGGCACCGAGAGCGCCGACGCCGCCGCCGACGCGGTGCGTGAGCGCGGCGCGACCCTGGCGGTCGGCCCGCTGGCCTTCGACGCCGGGCGGGTGGCCTTCGCGGCGGACCCGGCGGGTGCGGTGTTCGGCATCTGGGAGGGGCCGCTGGGCCGGGCCCGGAAGCTGGAGCTGCCCGGCACGCCGGTCTGGATCGAGCTGCGCACCCCTGACCCGTTCGCGGCGGCGATGTTCTACGGCGAGGTGTTCCGCTGGGACGGCCGCGACCCGCAGCGCTTCGACGTCCGCTGGGAGCACGACCGGGTGGTGCTGCGCGCGGAGGGGAACAGCGTCGCGGCGCTGGCCAAGGAGCAGGCGGGCGGCCCGGCGGGGATGCCGCCGCACTGGGAGGTGTCCTTCGCCGTCCCGGACGCGGACCTGGCGCTGGACCGGGCGGTCGAGCTGGGCGGTGTGGCGCTGGGCCCGGTCTTCGACTCCCCGTACGGGCGGGTGGCCCGGCTGCGGGACCGCGAGGGCGCCCGGTTCGCGGTGATCAGCCCGAAGAACTGACCGGCCCGAAGAGCTGAGCCGCAGGAGGGCCGGAGGAGCCGGTCAGTCGGGTGTGCCGAGCGCCTGGCGCTCCGCCCGCAGCCGGTCGCCGAGCGCGGTGCGGGCGGCGGCCGGCAGGGCTTTGCGGGCGGCGGGGAAGAGCTGCTTCTCCTCGCCGCGCAGGTGGCGCCGGAGGGTGTCGGCGAGGCCGCGCAGCAGGGTGTCGAAGGCGGGGTCGTCGGCTCGGACCGCCTGCAGGTCGGAGAGGTACTGGCCGATCGCCAGGTGGTCGTGGATGCTGCGGAACACCAGCGCCCCGCCGTCGGGCACGTCGTGCTGGACCACCGGGAAGAGGTGTTCCTCCTCGGCGGCGCAGTGGGCGAACAGCAGGTCGGTGAGCCGGGCCAGCCGGTCGGCGCGCTCGGTTCCGCCGGCCGGGGCGGCCTGGACTGCGTCGAGCAGTTCGGTGACCGCCCGGTGGTCGGCGGTGAATTCGCCGAGGATGTCCGGCCTGCTGCTCATGGCGGGTCCGCCTCTCGCACGGAAACTGGCCCCCTACCTTCCAGTATCCGGCGCCGGGCCGGTCGGTCGGCCGGCCCGCGGGGGTGGGCCTTCGGTCACCCTCCGTCGCGCCGCCCGGTGAGGGCGAGCAGCCGGGTCTGCGGGGAGGCGTCGTCGGCGACCGGGACCGGCGGGTCGAAGAGTCCGCTGGCGGAGAGGTCGCCGTAGCCGGTGATCTCGCCGAGCGCGAAGTCGACGAGTTCGGCCGGGAGCCGGGTGAGCCGGCCGGTGCCTTCGGCGAGGTCCCAGGTGTGGATGACGAGGTCGGTGGTGAGCTGGTCGAGGTAGTACTGGCCGGTGACGTCGCCGAAGGAGAGGTGCACGGTCAGTTCGGTGGCGCCGGGGACGGCCCAGGCCTGTCGGGCGGCCTCGGCGGCGTCGGTCCAGGCGGCGAGGGGGTCGTCGCCGAGGACGTCGCCGTCGAAGCGGCCGCCGACCTCGGAGACGGTGGCGCCCATCAGCAGCTCGGGCACCCAGAGCTGCTCGCCGACGAGGTGGTTGACCAGGTCGCGGACGGTCCAGTCGCTGCACGGGGTGGGGGAGTCCCACTGGTCGGGGGTGATCAGCCGGACGCGTTCGCCGAAGGCGGCCAGGGCCTCGGGGTACGGGGTGCCGGTGCGGGTCTCCCGCTGGTGTTGCCTGCGTTGAGCCATGTCTCCACCCTGCCCCGGTGCGGGCGGGGGCCGCGAGTCGCCCACGGGGTGTCAGTTGTTCAAATTCGAACTCCAAGGTACGGTCGGGGGAGTGGCGGTTCAAATTTGAACAATGGGCGCCGGGGTGACGACCCCCGCCCGCCGCACACCCGCACCCCTCACGCCGGCCCCGCCGGCGACGACCGACCTCGATCGATGGAGACGCGCATGCCGAGCAGCAGCCCGAGCACGACCGCCGCCACCAGTCCCACCCTCCGCCCGACCCGGGAGTCCGCCGGGTCCGCGACGACCTCCCCGCACGCCTATGACGCGGGCCTCCTGTTGCTGCGCCTGGTCCTCGGCCTGACCATGGCCGCGCACGGCAGCCAGAAGCTGTTCGGCTGGTTCGGCGGCGGCGGGATCGACGGCACCGGTCAGTTCTTCACCATGAGCGGCTACCCGGCGGGCAACGTCATGGCCGTGGTGGCCGGTCTCACCGAGACGCTGGGCGGACTCGCCCTCGCCGTCGGCCTGCTGACCCCGCTGGCCGGTGCCGCGATCGTCGGCACGATGGTCAACGCGATCGCCGTGACCTGGGGCGGCGGCTTCTTCCTGCCGAAGGGCAACGAGTACGAGCTGCTGCTGACGGCCGGTGCCGCCGCGCTCGCGCTGACCGGTCCGGGCCGCTACGCGGTGGACCGCTTCCTGCCCGTGGTGCGGGCGCACCGGCTGGCGTACGGGGTGGCCGCGGTCGTGGTCGGCCTGGTGACGGCGGGTGTGATCCTGCTGCTGCGCAAGTAGCCCGGCCGGGCGCTCAGGGCGCCCTGGTCCGACAACAGACCGGCCCGGAGGCCGTGGTGGCGAACCGTCACCACGGCCTCCGCGCGTTTTCCCCGCGAATCGCGCACGGCAGCCAGGGTTCCCAAGGCCATGTGATGTGTGCCATGGTACATGTCACACTCCCCACCGTGTCCCCGACGGAACCGCCCCCACGCGGCGCCGTCGCCAACGGTCCTCGCCACCCCCACCGGCCGCGCCCCAATCGCGGCCGAAGACGGCCCGGAGGCCCCCACGTGAGTCCCGCACGGCTGCTGCGACTCCCGCAGGCAGCACGATTGCTGACGCTGTTCCTGTCCCTCTTCCTGGCGGTCGGCCTGTTCGCGCCGCAGAGCCAGGCCGCGCCCGCCGCCGCTCCCGGTGGCGCGCCCGCCCCCACCAGCCCGGCCGGACCGGCGCCGCAACCCGCCACCGGCACCGCCACCCCCGAACGCGGCGACGGCGAGGGGCAGTTCGCCTCCGCCGACCAGCGCGCCCCGCTGCCGCTGGACACCCGGCCCGCCGAGGTCCGGCCGGCCGCCACGTCCTTCCGGCTCGGCGCGGCGGCCGAACAGGCCTGCACCATCGGTGACTTCACCGGCCGCACCGGCAGCGACCTGGTCCAGCACATCAAGGCCGCCGACATCCAGTGCGTCAACAGCCTCTTCCAGCTCACCGGCGGCGACGCGCGCGGCGCGTTCCGCGAGGAGCAGATGACCACGGTGGCGTACGCGCTGCGCGACGCGGCGGGCAGCTACCCGGGCGACAACTCCACCTCCGTCGAGCAGTTGGTGCTCTTCCTGCGCGCCGGCTACTTCGCGCAGTGGTACCACCCGGGTGACGTCGGTACGTACGGCACCGCCCTGCAGACGGCGATCCGCTCCGGGCTGGACGCGTTCTACGGCAGCGCCCACTCGCGCGACGTCGCCGCGGGCAACGCGCCGATCCTGAGCGAGGCCGTCACCCTGATCGACAGCGCGCAGGAGAACGTCCGCTACCTCCCGGTGGTCAAGCGGCTGTTGACCGACTACGACAGCGCCAGCTGGAACGCGGCCGGCATGGCCTGGTCGGTCAACCCGGTGTTCACCGTGCTGTTCCGCGGCCACCAGGTGGCCGGCTTCGACGCGGCCGTCGAGGCCGACCCGAGCCTGCTGGACACCCTCTCCACCTTCGCCACCCGCAACAACGCCCTGCTCGGCGGCGACTTCGGCGTGCTGGTCTACAACGCCACCAAGGAGCTGGGCCGCTTCCTGAAGGACCCGGCGCTCCAGGCCAAGGTCCGTCCGCTGGCCAAGGCGCTGGTCGCCGGGGCGGCGCCGAACGGCCGCACCGTCTTCCAGTGGGCCGCGGTCGCCGAGGCGGTCGGCTACTACGACGCCGCCAACTGTTCGTACTACGGCACCTGCAACGCCGCCGACCAGCTCAAGGCCGGTGTGCTGACGGTGAACTACACCTGCAGCCCCAGCATCAAGCTGATCGCCCAGGCGCTGGACGGCACCCAGCTGGGCACCGCCTGCACCAGCCTGACCGGCCAGGACGCGTACTTCCACTCGGTGGCCAAGGACAAGGGCCCGGTCAAGGACGACGGCAACAACACGATCGAGGTCGTGGTCTTCCACTCCTCGCTCGACTACCAGGTGCTGGCCGCCGCCATCTACGGCATCGACACCAACAACGGCGGCATGTACCTGGAGGGCGACCCGGCGAAGGCCGGCAACCAGCCGCGCTTCCTCTGCTACGAGGCCGAGTGGGCCCGGCCGGCCTTCCAGATCTGGAACCTCAACCACGAGTACACCCACTACCTCGACGGCCGGTTCGACATGTACGGCGACTTCAACGCCGGCATGACGACCCCGACCGTCTGGTGGGTCGAGGGCTTCGCCGAGTACGTCTCCTACTCGTACCGGAAGGTGAGCAACGACGCGGCCATCGCGGCCGCCGGCCGGCACACCTACAAGCTGAGCGACCTCTTCGACACCGCCTACGGCGACCAGGACCGGGTCTACCGCTGGGGCTACCTGGCCGTGCGCTACATGCTGGAGCAGCACCGCTCCGACATGGACGCGGTCCTCGCCAAGTACCGGACCGGCGACTGGGCCGGCGCCCGCACCCTGCTGAAGACCACCATCGGCACCCGCTACGACGCCGACTTCGACAGCTGGCTGACCAGGTGCGCGAACGGCGCCTGCGCCACCACCCCGACCGTCCCGCAGGTGCCGGAGTGCACGGCGGCCGACACCCGGGTGCTGGACGCCGGCTGTGCCCGCAGCAACGTCGCGGCCACCACGGGCAACTACGCGCACTTCTACCTGCTGGTGCCGGCCGGTACCAAGCAGGTGAAGATCACCAGCAGTGGCGGCACCGGCAACGGTGACCTCTACTACAACCCGAGCGGCTGGGCGTACACCGGCAGCTACGCCACCCGCTCGGCCGGCCCGGACAACTCCGAGACGCTGACCGTGACGAACCCGCCGGCGGGTTACGTCTACTTCAGCCTCTATGCCCAGCAGGGCTTCAGCGGGGTGACCGTCACGAGCGAGATGTGAGCCGGACACGGCGAACGGACAGGTGACCGCCCCGGCGGAGCGCTTCGGCGCCCCGCCGGGGCGGGTCCGTGCCGGGGGTCACAGCGCCGGGGGCCGACGGGCCGAGGGGCCGCGCGCCCTCAGCCGCCGACCCGGATCAGGGCCAGCGTGATGTTGTCCGGCCCGCCGGCCTCGATCGCGGCCTTCCACAGCTCGAACGCGGCCTTGCCGTCGGAGCGCTCGCCGTCCTCGGGGGAGCGGGCCAGCAGCGCGGCCAGTTCCTCGTCGGGCACCGGGTCGGTCAGGCCGTCGCTGCACACCAGGTAGCGGTCGCCGGGGGCCAGCGGGGCGGTCCGGACGTGGGGTTCGACGAAGGTGAGCCCGAGCGAGCCGCCGAGGGTCTGGGTGACCACCGAGGTGGTGCGCCGCCCGGGCGGCAGCGGCGGGCTGTCGTCCACGCTCACCCGGAGCAGCCCGTCCGGGGTGATCCGGTAGACCCGGCTGTCGCCGACGTTGAAGGCCACCGCCCGCTCGGGCAGCAGCACCAGCCCGGCGACGGTGGTGCCCATCGCGGCGAGCTCCGGGTCCCCGGCGGCGGCCGCGTAGACGGCCCGGTTGCACTCCTCCAACTCCTCCCGGACGGCCTCCTCGCCGTCCAGGGCTTCCCCGTCGGCGGCGAGCCGGCGGGCGACGAGGGCGCTGGCCACCTCGCCGCCGGGGTGGCCGCCCAGGCCGTCGGCCACCGCGACCACGCAGGGCGGGCCGAGCGGGAAGAGCAGGGTCTGCGGGTTGGCGGTCACGGTGGCGCAGAGTGTCCACGGCCCGACCGTGAGGCTGTCCTCGTTGTGTTCCCGCACCAGGCCCTCGTGGCTCAGCGCGCTCACCGCGATGTACGGCGCCATCGTCCGTCGCCCTTCCGGGACCCCCCGTCCCCTTGCCGATGCCCCGCCTTCCATTGTGGGCGGGAATAACCATCCGCACCCGGCTGCTAAGGTGGTTGAAAGTTGGACTACCTGGGACGTGGTGAGCAGCATGCAGTTCGGAATCTTCTCCGTCGGCGACGTGACGACCGACCCCACCACCGGCCGCACCCCGACCGAGCACGAGCGGATCAAGGCCATGGTGGCGATCGCGCGCAAGGCCGAGGAGGTCGGCCTGGACGTCTTCGCGACCGGCGAGCACCACAACCGGCCGTTCGTCCCGTCCTCCCCGACGACCATGCTCGGCTACATCGCGGCGCAGACCGAGCGCATCATCCTGTCCACCTCGACGACCCTGATCACGACCAACGACCCGGTGAAGATCGCCGAGGACTTCGCGATGCTGCAGCACCTGGCCGAAGGCCGGGTCGACCTCATGATGGGCCGCGGCAACACCGGCCCGGTCTACCCGTGGTTCGGCAAGGACATCCGCCAGGGAATCCCGCTCGCGATCGAGAACTACGCGCTGCTGCACCAGCTGTGGCGCGAGGAGGTCGTCGACTGGCAGGGCCGCTTCCGCACCCCGCTGCAGGGCTTCACCTCCACCCCGCGCCCGCTGGACGACGTCCCGCCGTTCGTCTGGCACGGCTCGATCCGCAGCCCCGAGATCGCCGAGCAGGCCGCCTACTACGGGGACGGCTTCTTCGCGAACAACATCTTCTGGCCCAAGGAGCACTTCCAGAAGCTGGTGAACCTCTACCGCGAGCGCTACGCCCACTACGGCCACGGCACGCCCGAGCAGGCGATGGTCGGCCTCGGCGGGCAGGTGTTCATGCGGAAGAACTCGCAGGACGCGGTGCGCGAGTTCCGTCCGTACTTCGACAACGCGCCGGTGTACGGGCACGGGCCCTCGCTGGAGGAGTTCACCGAGCAGACCCCGCTGACCGTCGGCAGCCCGCAGGAAGTCATCGAGAAGACGCTGACCTTCCGCGAGACCTTCGGCGACTACCAGCGCCAGCTGTTCCTGATGGACCACGCCGGCCTGCCGCTGAAGACCGTGCTGGAGCAGCTGGACCTGCTCGGCGAGGAGGTCGTGCCGGTGCTGCGCGAGGAGTTCGCCAAGGGCCGCCCGGCCGCGGTGCCGGAAGGGCCGACCCACGCCGCGCTGGTCGCGGCCCGCGACGAGGAGAAGGTGGAGGTGGCGGCCAAGTGACCGTCCACAAGCTGGTGGTGGTGAGCGCGGGGCTGAGCAAGCCGTCCTCGACGCGGCTGCTCGCGGACCGGCTCGCCGACTCGGCCGTCCGCCGACTCGCCTTGGAGGGGCGGGAGGTGGAGGTCACCGTGGTCGAACTGCGGGACCTCGCGGTGGAGATAGCGAACAACTTCGTCACCGGCTTCCCCGGCGCCGCGCTGCGCGAGGCGATCGAGGCGGTCACGGCGGCGGACGGGCTGATCGTGGTGACGCCGATCTTCACGGCCTCCTACAGCGGTCTGTTCAAGTCCTTCTTCGACGTGCTCGACAACGACGCGCTCACCGGCAAGCCGGTGCTGATCGCCGCCACCGGCGGCACCCCCCGGCACTCGCTCGCCCTGGAGCACGCCGTCCGGCCGCTGTTCAGCTACCTGCGCGCGGTGGTGCTGCCGACCGCCGTCTACGCGGCCACCGACGACTGGGGCGGCGCCGGGGACGGGCTCACCGACGGGCTGCCGCGCCGGATCGACCGGGCGGCCGGCGAGCTGGCGGCGCTGCTGTCCGGCCGCGGCCCGGCGGCGCCGGCGGTGCCGTCGCAGGCGGCCTCGCAGCAGGTGGTGCCGTTCGCGCAGCAGCTGGCGGCGCTGAAGGTCTGAGGCAGGCCCGGCGGGACGGGGGCGGGTGCGCGACCAGGCGCACCCGCCCCCGCCGTGTCGCCGGACGGAACCGGGCGCGGCTCGGCGCACCTGACGTCCCCTCGAAGGGACGGCCGCTCACTCGAACGGCCCTGTCGGACCCACCGTCCGACGGGGCCGCCCGGTCTGCCCGGCGGGGCCGTCCGGATGAGCGTCGGCCGCGCCGAATCGCCCACCGTGCGGTGTACTGGCCCCGGCGTCCCGAGGAGGCCCGAACCCATGCCGTCCGAATCCCAGCCCGAACCGCAGGCCGTGCTCTCCCCGCAGGCCGCCCCCGAACCGCAGGCCGTGCTCTCCCCGCTGACCGGCGCGGCCGTCTTCCTGGTGCTCACCGTCGGCCCGGGCGGCGAGGACGCCGTCCGCGAGCTGCTGCCCGACCTCGCCGGACTGCGCCGCTCGGTCGGCTTCCGGGCCCCCGAGGGCGGCCTCACCTGCGTCACCGGCATCGGCTCCGAGCTCTGGGACCGCCTCTTCGGCGGCCCCCGACCGGCCGAGCTGCACCCCTTCCGGGAGGTGGCCGGCCCCCGGCACCGGGCCCCCGCGACCCCCGGCGACCTGCTGCTGCACCTGCGGGCCGAGCGGATGGACCTCTGCTTCGAGCTGGCCGGGCAGCTCACCGGCCGGCTCGCCGGGGCGGCCACCGTGGTCGACTCCGTCCAGGGCTTCCGGTACTTCGACGACCGGGACCTGCTCGGCTTCGTCGACGGCACCGAGAACCCCGAGGGCCGGGCCGCGGTCGGCGCCGCGCTGGTCGGCGCGGAGGACCCGGACTTCGCCGGCGGCAGCTACGTCGTCGTCCAGAAGTACCTGCACCAGCTGGACAAGTGGAACGCGCTGAGCGTCGAGGAGCAGGAGGGCGCGGTCGGCCGCACCAAGCTCACCGACATCGAGCTGGCCGACGACGTCAAACCGGCCGACTCGCACGTGGCGCTCACCGTGATCACCGGACCGGACGGCGAGGAACGGAAGATCGTCCGCTTCAACATGCCGTTCGGCTCCTTCGCGCACGGCGGCGAGTACGGCACCTACTTCATCGGCTACGCGCGGGACCCCGGGGTGACCGAGGAGATGCTGCGCAACATGTTCGTCGGGGACCCGCCCGGCACCACCGACCGGCTGCTCGACTTCTCCACGGCCGTCACCGGCTCGCTGTTCTTCGTCCCGACCGCCGACTTCCTCGGCTCCCCGCCGTCGGCGCCGGGCGCCCCCGGGCCCGGCAGTCCCGCGCCCGGCAGCCGTGCGCCCGGCACCCCCGCGCCCGCCGCCGACGGCTCGCTGGGCATCGGCAGCCTCAAGCAGACCCCCTGACCGCCGCCCCGAACAGGACCCCGCGCATGAACAACCTCCACCGGGAGCTCGCCCCCGTCTCCGCCGCCGCCTGGGAGGAGATCGAGGAGGAGGCCCGCCAGACCTTCAAGCTGCACATCGCCGGCCGCCGGGTGGTCGACCTGAACGGCCCCGCGGGTGCCGAGCTCGCCGCCGTCGGCACCGGCCACCTGACCGGCATCGAGCCGCCGGTGGACGGGGTCCGGGCGCACGCCCGCGCCGCCCAGCCGGTGGTCGAGCTGCGCGTCCCCTTCACCGTCGGCCGCGACGCGGTGGACGACGTCGAGCGCGGCTCCCGGGACTCCGACTGGCAGCCGGTCAAGGACGCCGCCCGCACCCTCGCCCTCGCCGAGGACCGCGCGGTCTTCGAGGGCTACCGCGCCGCCGCCGTCGACGGCATCCGGGCCGCCTCCACCAACGCCCCGGTCCCGCTGCCCGAGGACGTCCGCGAGTACCCCGAGGCGGTCAGCCGCGCCCTCACCGCGCTGCGCCTGGCCGGTGTCGGCGGCCCGTACTCGCTGCTCCTCGGCGCCGCCGCGTTCACCGCCGTCAACGAGACCAGCGACCACGGCTACCCCGTGCACAACCACCTGGCCCGTCTCCTCGACGGCGACATCATCTGGGCCCCCGCGATCGAGGGCGCCTTCCTGCTGTCCACCCGCGGCGGCGACTTCGAGCTCTTCCTCGGCCAGGACGTCTCCGTCGGCTACCTCTCCCACGACGCCGGGACGGTCCGGCTGTACCTGCAGGAGTCCCTCACCTTCCGGGTCTACACCGGGGAGGCCGCGGTCGCCCTGGGCGGTGCGGCGCAGGGCGAGGGCGGCCCGCGGGCCCCGGGGCACCGGGAAGGGTACTGAGTTCCTTTACGAGGGGTACTGAGTGCCGTATTCTCTCGGTGGAGCCTCTGACGCCAGTCGAAGAGAGCCGACACGGTCTGCCGGTCCAGGTGGCGCTCGCGGCGCGCGGGTCGCGCCCGGCCGGACTTGGCACTCAGTACCCTCGGCACGATCTGAGGCCATGGATCAGTGCATCCGTGCACCCGTGACAGGAGAACCGCTCATGAGCTTGAGGATCGTCGTCTGTGTGAAGTACGTGCCGGACGCGACGGGTGACCGTCGCTTCGCGGACGACCACACCACCGACCGGGACGGCGTGGACGGCCTCCTGTCGGAGCTGGACGAGTACGGCGTGGAGCAGGCGCTGCGGATCGCGGAGGCGAACGAGGGTTCCGAGGTCACGGTGCTGACGGTGGGGCCGGACGACGCGAAGGACGCGCTGCGCAAGGCGCTGTCGATGGGTGCGGACAAGGCCGTGCACGTGAACGACGACGACATCCACGGTTCGGATGTGATCGGGACGTCGGCGGTGCTGGCGAAGGCGCTGGAGAAGACCGGGTTCGACCTGGTGATCGGTGGTATGGCGTCGACGGACGGCACGATGGGTGTGCTGCCGGCGCTGCTGGCGGAGCGTCTGGGTGTGCCGCAGGTGACGCTGCTGTCGGAGGTCTCGGTGGAGGGCGGTGTGGTGCGGGGCCGTCGTGACGGTGACGCGGCGACCGAGCTGGTCGAGGCGTC
>NZ_BNBY01000044.1 GCF_014656195.1 Kitasatospora xanthocidica
CACCCCAGGGGGTGCCGCGCGCCGCCTCCCGCCGTCGTCCCGGTGGACGCGGCGGCCGCGTCGTCACGCCGGCCCCGTCCACCACGCCCGCGGTCCGTCCGCCCGGCGCCCGCACGGGCCGGGTCCGGTCCGGTGGGGCGGCGGCCGGTCCCGGGCCGTCGGCGGTGCGGGCTCCGTCAGTCGTTGTTCCAGCTGGCGCCCGAGCCCACGAAGGAGCCGGAGACGCCGTTCTCGTCCGCCCAGATGAAGAACTCGGCGTGGGCGATCCCGTCGGGGGAGACGGAGGATTCGAGCGCCCCGACACCGGCACCGTTCTGGTTCGCGACGAACGCGCCCTTGCCGTAGTCCGCGCTCAGGCCCTCCTGGGCCGAGGCCAGGCCGGCACAGCCCATCACGAGCGGGGCGGTGAGAGCGGCAACGGTCAGGACACGCTTGAAAGCACGCATGGAAATCTCCTCCACGGAGTTCAGGGGTTGGAAGGGGCGGCGCCGAATCGGCCCGCCGCGACTTCAGACAGCCACGCGCCGCGACCCCCCGCAAGTGCTGCCGCCGCCGGCCGGACCTCACGACTCGTCAGACACACCGAGCTGACCTGCGGGAATGCCGATCGTATGCTGACTTCCCGGGATCAGTCGGGCGGAGCAGGCCGGGGGGTCCTTCCGCGCACAGGGGGCGGGCCGCCCGAACCGGCGCCGCGCCGGGCCGCGCGGAGCCCGTACCGGGTGGTCCGTCCGGGCACCCCGCGGCCGCCGCGCGCGAGCGTGGACACCGCCCCTGATCTGCTTGGATGTCCCGGTGACCGACTCGACCGCACCCCCCGTCTGCCCCTGCGTGCTCTGCGACCCCGCGGCCTCCGCGACCATCCTCGCCCGCCGGCGGCTGGCCAGGCACTGGTCCGCCGAGACGGCGCACGTCCGCGAGTACGGCTGGCACGTGGTCGGGGTGGGCGGGGGAGGGGAGGTCCCGGACTGGGCGTTCACCGTCGGCCTGTGGCACTCCTACCGGATGCCGGAGGTCGCCATGTTCGGCCTGGAGGTGCGCGGGCTGATGCACTGGGTCGGCGAGGCCGCCGCCCGGCTGCGGGACGGGGCGCCGACGGAGCCCGGCACGCTGCTGCCCGGCGTCATCGAGGACTACGAGGTCCGGCTCGAACCGGTGGACGGCAGCTGGCACCGCCCCCTGTTCGGCACGGCCGTCGGCTTCTACCGGCGCACCCCGGTCCCCGTCGTCCAACTGGTCTGGCCCGACCGGGAGCGCCGCTGGCCCTCGGACGAGCACGCCACCCCGGGCTGCCGCGCCCAGCCCAGCCTGTGGCTGCCGGTCGGCGAACACCCGCCGGGCGTCTGGACCGAGGAGGCCGCGGAGGCCGCGGCGGCCGGATGAGCGGTGGGCCGGAAGGCGGGCCGGCGCCCGGCGGCGGGCCCGCCGGGCACCGCCGCCGGGCCGGCGCCTACTGGTCCTCGACGCGCACCTTGTCGGCCTGCATGCCCTTCTGGCCCTGGACGGCCTCGAAGCTGACCTTCTGCCCCTCCACCAGGGACTTGAAGCCTTGGCTCTCGATCGCGCGGAAGTGGACGAACAGGTCGGGGCCGGACTCAGGGGTGATGAACCCGTACCCCTTCTCGTCGTTGAACCACTTGACCGTGCCGTTCTGACGATCCGTCATGTGCTGTCCCCTGGTTGATGCGAACCGTTGTCGACCGAGATCATTTCACGTTGCGTGAGGAATCGAGCGCCAAACGTCACACGCGTCACGGGAGCGGGTCGGGGGGATCGGGGACGCGCCGGGGACGGGCCGGGGGCGGGGCATCCGGCGATGCCCCGCCCCCCGGCGTCGTTCCTAGTGGCAGTTGGGGTAGGTGTTCACAGAGCTCCACCAGTCCAGCGCGCCCCAGGTCTGCGGGCCGACGTCGCCGTCCACCTGGAGGTACCCCATACAGGCCTGGAAGTAGCGGACGGAGTCCAGGGTGGCCTGGCCGAACACCCCGTCGACGGTGATCTTGGCGCGGGTGTCGGGGTTGATCGAGTAGTTCAGCTCGCACTGGAGCTCCCGTACGGCGTCGCCGGTGGCGCCGTACTTCAGCAGCGGCTCGCTGGTGCTCCAGTCGCCGCAGCGCGACCCCGCGGCGTTGGCAGTGCCGGCGGTGGCGACGGTGCCGGCGAGGAGCAGGCCGGTGGCGGCCAGCCCGATGACGATCTTGCGCAAGGTGGTTCCCTCCCGTTGGCGTGCGCCGTAACGGCGGCGCAGCGTGTGCCTCGACACTAGTCAGGGCGCATGCCCCAGAGGGGTATCCAATTGAGCGCCGTTTCCGTGGGCCAATCGACAGACGGCCTCGGGGTGTTCGGGGCCTCGGGGCGGTCAGCCGCCGCCCAGGCCGCCCTGGGCGGCGATCATGGTCAGCCCCAGCCCGTGCACCGCCCGGGCCAGGCCCGGGGTCCGGTCGGCGAGGCGGCCGGTGAGCGCGGCGATCCGCTCGGCGTGGGCGCCGCGGTCGTGGCGCGAGAGCACCAGCCGCAGGTGCCCGTGGGCGGCCAGCGCCGCCAGGGCCGCGTCGGCGAACGGCACCGCGGCGACCGGGGTGTCGCCGCGTACGAGCGCGGCCACCCGTGCCTGGAGGTCCAGGGCCTCGCGCGGGTCCTCCATCGCCACCGTCCGCCGCGGCGCGACCGGGCCGTAGGGGTCGCGGTCCGCCATGGTCACCACGCCGAGCACCGCGAGCCGCTCCTCGACGGCCTCCAGGGTGTCCTCGCGGCCGCGCCTGATCCACGTCTTCCAGCCGTGCGGGCGGGCGTCGCCCAGTTCTGCGAGCAGCGCGTCCAGGACCGGGTCCCCGGTGGCGGCGCCGGAGGCGACCCGCACCCGGCCCGCCCCGTCCTCCGCGACGGCGCCCCGGTGGGCGAGCTCGGCCAGGGCGGCGGCGCGCACCAGGAACCCGGCGCGGGCGCGGTCCTGCAGGGACCGGGCCCGGGTGTCGAAGGCCAGCAGATAGGTGTCCAGATGCAGTCCTCGGCTCATGGCACCGACGATAGGGCGCCACGCGGGGCCGCCGCTCAGCGCTCACCCCGCGGCGGTCGTGCCCTCCGGGTCGGTGCCGTCCGGGCCTGTGCCGTCCGGGTCGGTGCCGTCCGGGTCCGTGCCGGCCGTGTCCGTGCCGGCCGGGTCCGTGCCGTCCGGGTCGGGGAGGAGGGCGAGCAGGCTGCGGCGGGCGGTGTCGACGTGTTCGGCGGCGAGCCGGTCGAGGTGGTGCTCGTCGCCGCCCGCCCGCAGCAGCCGGGCGAGTTCGCGGTGTTCGGCGACGACCAGCGCGCGGTACTGGCCGCGGGCGAGCGAGACCCGCTGCAGCTGGAACAGGAACACCTGGGACCGTACGGCCTGCCAGGCCGCGGTGAGCCGGCCGTTGCCGGCGGCCCGGTAGATCCGGTCGTGGAAGGCCATGTCCAGGGCGAGCAGGCGCGGCACCCCGGCGCCGGCGGCCAGTTCGGCGGCCATCTCGTCGACGAGCCGGTCGAGTTCGTCGAGGTCCCGCGGTGTCGCCCGGCGCAGCGCGGTGACGGCGGCGAGCCGGTCGAGGGCGGCGCGCACCCGGTAGACCTCCTCCACGTCGGCGGCGGTCGCCGCCACGACGGTGGTCGGCCGGTGCCAGCCGGTGCGGATCAGCCCTTCGCGCTGCAGCCGGGCGAGCCCTTCGCGCACGGCCCCGCGGCTGACGCCCAGTGACTCGGCGAGCTCGACCTCCCGCAGCGGGGCGCCGGGCGGGAAGCGTCCGGCGAAGACGGCGTCGCGGACCCGGTCGGCGACCTCGTCGGCCAGTCCGCGCCGGACCGCCTTCGGCAGGGGTTCATCGTCCATGTCCGAATGTTGACATCAGGTCGTGCCGGGGATCAAGGTGAGGGACATGACCCGTCCTGCCTTTCATCTCGCCGTCCCCGTCGACGACTTGGTCCGTGCCCGCGCGTTCTACGGCGGTGTGCTCGGGCTCCCGGAGGGCCGGTCGGCCGACGGCTGGGTCGACTGGGACTTCCACGGCCACCAGCTGGTGACGCACCTGGTCGCCGGTCCCCGGCCGGACGCCGCCGGACACGGCACCGTGGACGGCCACGCCGTGCCGGTGCCGCACTTCGGGCTGGTGCTGGACGTCGACGCCTTCCACGCCCTGGCCGGGCGGCTGGCCGACGCCGGTACCGGGTTCGTCATCGCGCCGACCCTGCGCTTCGCCGGGCAGCCGGCCGAGCAGTGGACCATGTTCCTGCACGACCCGGCCGGCAACGCCCTGGAGTTCAAGGCGTTCCGGGACGAGACCCGGCTGTTCGCCCGGTGAGGGGCGTCCTGGTCACCGGGGCCTCCCGGGGCATCGGCCGGGCCGTGGCGCGGGCCTTCGCCGCCCGCGGCGACCGCGTCGCCGTGCACTACGCCTCCAGCCGGGCCCAGGCCGAGCGGACCCTGGCCGAACTGCCCGGCGAGGGGCACGTCCTGGTGGACGGCGACCTCGGCGACCCGGCCGCGGCCGAGCGCATCGCCCAGGCGGCGGAGGAACGGCTCGGCGGGGTGGACGTCCTGGTCAACAACGCCGCCGTGGCCACCTCGGCGGCCAACGCCCACCCGGTGGCCGAGGTGTCGTACGAGGACTGGCAGCGGGTCTGGCGCGAGATGGTCGACGTCAACCTGCTCGGCGCGGCGAACCTCGGCTACTGCGTGGCCCGGCGCCTGATCGCCCGCGGCGCCCCCGGCCGGATCGTCCACATCGGCTCGCGCGGCGCCTTCCGCGGCGAGCCGGACCACCCCGCGTACGGCGCGAGCAAGGCCGCGCTGCACGCCCTCGGCCAGTCCCTGGCCGTCGCCCTGGCCCCGCACGGGATCTCGGTGACCTCGGTGGCCCCGGGCTTCACCGCCACCGACCGGGTCGCCGACCGGCTGACCGGCGCGTCGGGGCTGGCCCTGCGCGAGCAGAGCCCGTTCGGCCGGGTCGGCACCCCGGAGGAGGTCGCCGCGGCCGTGCTCTACCTGGCCTCCCCCGAGGCGACCTGGGCCTCCGGCACCGTCCTGGACCTCAACGGGGCCTCCCACCTGCGCCTTTGACGATCCATCAGATCAGCGCCGGGCTCAGCCCAGCAGGCGCAGCCGGGTCGCGGAGACGCCGAGGCGCACGCTCTGGCCCCAGGTGAGGTCCAGGGCGTCCGCCTCGATCCCGTCGCCGAACGCGACCAGGCGCTCGGACTCGACGGTGAGCACCAGCCGCTGCCCGGCCTCCAGCAGGCCGTGCACCCGGCTGGTCCCGGTGGTGGGGGAGGGCCAGGCCTCGCGGACGAACCAGGCCAGCGCCGACGCGTCCGGGCCGGGCAGGGCGGGCAGGCAGGCCGGGCCGCCGCGCTCCAGCCAGGCCGAGCGGCACCAGCCGGTGGCGCCGGTGCCGGTGGAGACCAGGACGCCCGAGGAGGCCTGGGCCTCCACCGGCCCGGTGGCGTCGGGACCCTCAGAGGCATCGGGGGCGCCGGCGGTGCCCAGTCGGTAGCGCGCCGTCTGGTGGCCGGCCTGCCCGACGTACACCTCGTTCAGCGCGAGCAGCCGCTGGCCGTCGTCCGCGACGGCCTCGACCATCGTCCGCTCCTCCAGCGCCCCCGCGCCGCCCGCCGCCGCGGCCCGCAGCAGCGCGGGCAGGGCCTCCACCCGGTGCCGCACCAGCACACCGGGGTTGCGGCCCGGGTCGGCGTCCACGCCGACCACCGGCTGACCGTCCAGGTACTTGGCGACGTTGGCCACCAGACCGTCCTGGCCGACCACGGCCACCACGTCCCCGGGCTCGAACAGGAAACGCGGCAGGTCCGACCGCTCGACCCGGCTGCGCCGCCAGTCCAGCGGCACGGCCGCCGCCGCCCCGGCGAGCGCCGCCGCCTGCCGGTGGTGGCGCCCCTCCACCTCCCGCGCCGAACGCCCCCGGGAGGCGAGGAAGAACGCGGCCTGCCCGGGCGTGCCGTGCCGGGCCACCAGCTCCTCGTACTCGGTGCGCCGGTGAACCAGCACCACCCGCGGGGCGAGGCTCACCGCTGCGCCCCGGGAGCCTGCGCCCCGGAAGCCTGACCCCCGGAAGCCTGACCCCCGGGGGCCTGCGCCCCGGGGGCCTGAGCCCCCGGGCCGCCGAGGCGGGCCAGCAGGCCGGTGAGCACGTCCGGGGTGAGCGTCACGCTGTCGATCCGCGGCAGGTGCTCGGCCAGCCGCATCAGCGCCAGCGCCCGCAGCACCGCCGGATCGGCCTGCTGGTGGGCCGTCAGCCAGGCGGCCTCCGCCGCCGCCCGGGCCTCGCCCAGCTCACGGGCGGCCTGCGCGTCGGCGCCGGCCAGCCGGGTGCGGCGCTGCGCCTCGGCGTCGGCGCGCACCCGGTCGGCGACGGCCTCCTCCTCCGCCTGGAGCCGCTGGTTGGCGCCCTGCTGGGCGAGCAACTGCTCCTCGCGGCGGGCGAGTTCGATGCGGTTGGCGAGCTCGTTCTCGGCGATGCCGCGCTCGTGCTCGACGGCCACCGCGCGGCGCTCGAAGGTCGCCCGGTCGGCCTCCTGCTGGACCAGTTCGCGGGCGGGGGTGCGCAGCGCCCGCTCGACCTCCGGTTCGGGCCGCAGCGCCACCACCCGGACGGCGATCACGGCCAGGCCGGTCTCGGTGATCCGGGGCTCGTCGGCGAGGCCCTCGGCCATCCGGGCGCGCACCGCGCTCACCCCGTCGGCGAGGGCGGCGGCGAGCGGGGTGCGGGCGAGCAGGCCGAGCGCGTGCTGCTGGGCGGTCTCGGTGAGCAGGGTGGCGAGCTGGTCGAGCGGGGCCGCGCGCCAGGCGCCGGTGTCCGGGTCGATCCCGAAGTCGACGCGGGTGGCGGCGGTGGCCGGGTCGGTGACCCGGTAGGTGAGCGTCGCCTGGACGGTGACGTCCTGGAAGTCGGAGGTGCGGGCGTGGAAGAGCATGGCGAGCTCGCGGTCGTCCACCGGGACCTCGGAGATCGCGGCGGTCAGCGGCCGGAACCAGAACGCCAGCCCGGTCCCGTCGTGGGCGACCTTCCCGCGCCGCAGGTGGCGGATGTGCGCGGTGGGGACGGCGCGCAGGTGGCGCCGCCCGAATCGTCTGGTGATGTCGGCCATCGGAGAACCCCTTTTCGTCATGGCGACGATATGAGGCGACCCCCTTTTTCGTCAAGATGACGAAAAAGGGGGTGCGGGGTCGGCGGGCCTGCCGCGCTCAGGCCTCCAGGACCAGCCGCAGGAGCTCGCACAGGGCCTCGCGCTGCGGTGCGGTGAGCCGGGCCAGCGGGTCGGCGGCGAATGGCGTCCGGGCGCGCAGGTCCGCAGCGACGGCGCGCCCGGCCTCGGTGGCGGCGACACGCTTGATCCGCCGGTCGTTCTCGTCGAGGCTGCGCTCGACCAGGCCGCGCGCCTCCAGCCGGTCGATGATCACGGTCACGTTGGACGGCTCCGCGTGCAGCCGTTCGGCGACGCGGCGCATCGGCACCGGGCTCTCGGCCGCGAGCAGCGCCTTGGCCTGCAGTGGGGTCAGGTCGTGGGCCGCGGCGGCGGCCTCGGACTCCTGGGTGTAGCGGCGGTTGACGGCCGCGAAGAGGCCGACGACCTCCCCGGTGAGCTCATCCGATGGGTTGGACATGGGGCCAGCGTAACGAGGTGCTTGACAGGGTGGAATGTCGGCTCGCATAGTTATGGTTCATATTGGTTATGAAGCATAAGCATGTGAGGGGTCACCGCGATGAGCACCGAGCGCACCGAGAGCACCATGGGTGCCAAGACCGTCCTGATCACCGGCACGTCCACCGGCATCGGCCTGGCGACCGCCGTCGCCGCCGCCCGCGCCGGCTGGCACGTGATCGCCACGATGCGCGACACCGCCAAGGCCGGCGCCCTGCTGGCGGCGGCCGAACAGGCCGGCACCACCGTCGAGGTCCGGGCGCTGGACGTCACCGACCCCGCCTCCGTCGCCGCCTGCCTGGCCGGCCTCGACCGGCTCGACGCGCTGGTCAACAACGCCGGCGCCGGCCACGTCGGCACCCTCGAACAGGAGAGCGTCGAGGAGGTGCGCGCCGTCATGGAGGTCAACTTCTTCGGCGTCCTGCACGTCACCAAGGCCGCCCTGCCCCTGCTGCGGGCGAGCCGGGGCCGGGTGCTGACCGTCACCAGCGTCGGCGGCGTCATCGGCCAGCCCTTCAACGAGGCCTACTGCGCCGCCAAGTTCGCCGTCGAAGGCTTCATGGAGTCCCTCGCCCCGGTCGCGGCCACCACGGGCGTGACCGTCGCCGTCGTCGAACCGGGCGCGGTGGCCAGCGAGTTCGTCGCCAACGTCGGCCTGCCGGACGACGCCCTGGAGCAGGCCGGACCGTACGCCCCGGCCCTCGCCGCCTACCTGGAGCGCACCCGCGGCGCCTTCGCCAACGCCCAGAGCCCGCAGGACGTGGCCGGCCTCATCGTCGACGGCCTCACCGCCGAACACCCCGCCTTCCGGCTGCTCACCTCCGAGGCCGCGCGCGCCTTCGCCGGCGCCAAGCTCAAGGACCTCGACGGATCGGCCGTCCAGACCCTGACCGGCGCCTGGGTCGCCGGCTAGGGCCGGTCCTGCGGATCGCGCCTGGGCTGCGGCGCGCTCGCGTAGACGGGCGGCGGTGACCGTCACCTGAGCTGTGCCGAGGCGGACTTGCATGCCCTCGGGAATGAATCCCAGGGTCGCGTGGCTGTCGATCAAGCCGAGGTGATCACAGCTGCCCGGCTCCGTGTGTGTGCGGTTTTGAGGGAGTGTCAGCAGTATGTCCGTTACACAGCCTGCCGTGGAGCGTGTGCGCGTCTCCGCGGAACCCGACTGGTACGAGTCGGCCGGTATCTCGCTCGGCGTCCGGGTCGGGAACTTGGTCTTCACGTCAGGGCAGGCGCCGATCGATGCCCAGGGGGCCACGGTCGGCGCCGGGGACTTCGAGACGCAAGCCCGTCAGGCGCTCGCGAATCTGTCGACGGTCCTCACGAACGCGGGCTCCAGCCTCGCCGACGTCGTCAAGGCGACCGTGTTCGTCACGGACATCGCGCAGCAGGACATCTTCGCGAAGTTGCGCGCGGAACACTTCCCGGACAAGCCCCACCTCGCGGAGTCGTTCGTAGAGGTCTCCTCACTCGCGAACCCTGAGTGGATGATCGAGATCGAGGCCATCGGACTCGTCCGGTGACGCGGGGTACTCACGAGCAACATGATCGGCCGGACGGAACCCGGACGGCTCCAGCGGATATGCGCCCAGGGCCCGGCGGTCGCGCCCGCGAGGCGCCGGGCTGAGGGGGCGTCAGCCCGCTAGGCTCGCCACCGACCACCTGACCTGCGGAAACGTCGAACGGCCACCGCAGTGTCAGGACACCGCGTCGAGAGGCAGTGCGTTGAAGGTGACCGAGATCCGCCCTGGTTCCCCGTGCTGGGCACAGCTGAGCGCCCGCGACCTCCCCGCCGCCCAGCGGTTCTACGGGGAACTGTTCGGCTGGACCGCCGAGACCGACCCGGACCCGCAGTACGGCGGCTACACCACCTTCTCCCACGACGGCGCACCCGCCGCGGCCGTGGCCCCGCTGATGAACCCGCAGCAGCCGGTGATGTGGCTGATGTCCTTCGCGGCCGACGACGTCGACCAGGCCTGCGCGGCCGCCAAGGCGGCGGGCGCCCAGGTGTGGATGGAGCCGATGGAGGTCGGCGACCTCGGCCGCTGGGCCCTGCTCAGCGACCCGACCGGCGCGCCGTTCGCCGTCTGGCAGGCCCGCCGCTTCGACGGCTTCGGCGTGGTCGACGAGCCGAACGCCTTCGGCTGGACCGACCTGTCCACCCGGGACAAGGACGCCGCGCTCGCCTTCTACCCGGGCGTCTTCGGCTGGCGGGTCTGGCCGGACGACACCTACCCGATGGTCGGCCTCGGCGAGCGGATGTTCGGCGGCGTGATGGCAATGGACGCCTCCGTGCCGCCGGAGGTCCCCTCCCACTGGAGCCCCTTCTTCCTGGTCGCAGACGTGGACGCGGCCGCGGCGACCGCGGGCCGCCTCGGGGCCGAGGTCCTGCACGGACCCGTCGACGTGGAGATGGAGAACGGCCCGCGGATCGCCGTGATCCGCGACCCGCAGGGCGCCACCTTCGGCGTCTTCGCCCCCCGCGCCGACGGCTGACCCGGCCCACCGCCCGGCCGGTACGGTTCCCAGCACCCAGGCCGGGCCCCGGGACCCGTCCTGCGGGCCCCGGCCGCCCGGCGGGTAGGGTCCGGACCATGCACGCAGACACCGCCGCCCCCTGGTACCGGATGGCCGACCTCCTCCCCGAGGCCGCCGCGCAGCACGTCAAGGACTGCTGGGACACCGGGGAGCAGGAGAGCGGGCTCGGTCTGCTGGTCGAGGGCCTGATCGCCCGCCAGGTCCCGGTCGGCGGGGCGGACCGGGCGCTGCTCTCGGTGCTCGCCGAGCAGTGGGGCCTGCGCGAGCGGCTCACCCCCGGCATCCTGCGCTGCCTGGGCGACGGCGGGCCCGCCCCGGTGCGGCTGCTCGACGACGACGCCGACGGGGCCGAGCCGGTGACCGGCCTGGGCGGGCCCGAGCTCGCGGGCCTGGTGCTGGCGCCGTGGATCGGCTGCAACCGCTGCGGCCGGCTCCTGCTGCGCGCCCACACCTGGGAGCCCTGGGACGACTTCTCCCACCGCGCCGAGCACTACGTGATCGCCACGCCGGGCCGCGACCGGGTGCTGCGGGTCCTGCCCGCCGACGCCGCCGGCGAGGCCTTCGCCGAACTCCTCGACGGCTGCCCCGGGGTCTGACCGGGAATCCGGCCCGGCGGCCGGGGGCGCGGCGAAGCCGCGAATTCCGGAGCGGTCACGTCGCCGACGCGGGCGGTCGGGTCAGTGCGGCGGTGCACGTGGTGAGCAGGCGCCGCATCTGATCTTGTTGGCCGGCGTCCAGATCGGCCAGCATGGCCTGCTCGACGCGGCGGACCGCCGCGCTGGCCGTTTCGAGCTGGCGGCGCCCGAGGGCGGTCAGCTCGGTGGGCAGGGCCCTGCCCACGGGTGCCCGCGCCGGGCGGATGACGAGTCCCTGGCGTTCGAGGGCCTGCAGGAGCACGTTCATCGACTGCCGGGTGACGAAGGCGCCGCGGGCGAGCTCGGAGTTCGACAGACCCGGCCGCTGGGCGAGCAGCTCCAGGCAGGAGTAGTGGGTGATCGTCATGCCGAGCGGACTCAGCACGGCCTCCAGGGCCGAGTGCAGGGCGCTCGAGGCCGCCTTCAGCATGTAGCCCAGCGATGTGTCCAGCTCGATCCCGGGTTCACCTTGACTCATGTCAGAAGTCTGACATACGGTGATGCATGTCAGAAGACTGACATGCGACGAGGAGGCAAGGATCGTGGCCGTCACCGGACCCGACTTCATTTCACTGCAGGTGCGCGACCTGGAGCGCTCCGCCGTTTTCTACGAGCGCTACCTGGGGCTGAAGCGCTCCGACGCGGGACCGCCGCACGCCGTCGTGTTCGACACCAAGCCGATCGCGTTCGCCGTCCGCGACGTCGTCGCGGGCGTCGACCTGGACGCGATCGCGCAGCCGGGCCAGGGGATGGCGCTGTGGCTGCACGCACCCGACGCGCAGGACATCCACGACGCCCTCGCCGCCGCCGGCACGACGATCGTCTCGGCGCCCGTCGACGGGCCGTTCGGCCGCACGTTCACGTTCGCGGACCCCGACGGCTACCAGGTGACCCTCCACGACCGCGGCTGAGCCGGGCGGAAACCCGTCCCGGAATCCCGTCCCGGAACCCCTTCCGGAATCCCGTCCCGGAACCCCTTCCGATGCCCCCTGGATTTCCGGCGGAATCCTTTCCCCGCCCAGGGTCCCGCCTGACCACCCCTCACGAAGCCCCAGGTCAGAGCCGATTGTCAGTGCCTCACCGTAGTGTGGAACCAACGTCGGAGGGGGCGCCGGAAAGGCGCCGAAAAGGCGTTGGAAAACACGCCGGAAAAGGGTGGGGCATGTCTGCGAACAGGATCAAGCACAAGGTCAACCACGTCTCGCTCGTGGTCGACAATTCCGGTTCGATGCGCCAGCACGCGGAGCAGCTCGTCCGCGTCGTCGACGAGTTCGTGAAGGGCCTCCAGGAGGAGTCCGACCGGCTCGGCCACGAGACCCGCATCAGCCTCTACGCCTTCGACCACAAGGTGCAGAACCTCGTCTGGGACATGGACGTCAAGCACCTGCCGTCCCTGCGGGGCCTGTACAAGGTCGAGGGCGGGGCGACGGCGCTGATCGAGGCGGCCGTGAAGTCCGTCGACGACCTGAAGAACATCTGGGAGGGGTACGGGGAGCACTCCTTCCTCCAGGTCGTCGTCACCGACGGCGAGGAGAACGCCTCCGGCTGGGCGCAGAGCGGCCGGATGCACACCACCATGAGCGCCGGCTCGGGCAAGGCCGTCCTGAAGGACTGGATCGGCCGCATCAAGGGCGCCATGGACGGCCTCCCCGACCACTGGACCTCGGCCATCCTCGTCCCCAACTCCCTGGCCAAGCGCACCGCCCAGGAGTACGGCTTCCCCGCCGGCAACATCGCGATCTGGGACGCCGACTCCAGCAAGGGCGTCGAGGAGGCCATCGGCACCGTCAAGAAGGCCGCCACCAGCTTCCTGCGCGGCCGCGAGCAGGGCGTGCGCGGCACCCGCAACCTCTTCACCATGGGCCAGGACCTCAACACCGCCGAGGTGAAGGCCAACCTGGAGGCCCTGGACACCGGCAAGTACGTCCTGGTCCCGGTCGACGAGCAGGCGCCGATCCGCGACTTCGTCACCCGCACCGGACACACCTACACGACCGGCTGCGCCTACTACGAGCTGTCCAAGCGCGAGAAGATCCAGGGCGGCAAGCAGCTCGCCGTGGCGGAGAAGGACCCGGCCACCGGCCGGATGACGGGCAAGGTGTTCTCGGGCCCGGCGGCCCGCAGCCTCCTCGGCCTGCCCGCCGCCGAGGCCACCGTCAAGCCCGGCGACAACCCGGCCTACACCGTGTTCGTCCAGTCGACCTCCGTCAACCGGAAGCTGGTGCCGGGCACCAAGCTGCTGGTCATGCTCTAACCGGGTCAGGGCGGGCCGGCCGGCTGCGGCGGGCCCGCCCCGGTTCACCAGTCCCGGTTCACCTGTTCCGGGTCAGAGCAGGACGACGCCGACGACGGCCGCCGCCGTGACGACGACCAGGGTCACCACGGTGACCGCGATGTCCGACCGCGCGGAGCGCTGCCTGGCCGCGTGGTCCAGGACGAACCCGGCCGGGTCGTCCTGCGGGTAGTGGACCGTCACCTCCCGGCCGTACGCCCCCGCCGGATCCGCCACCCCCGACCCGCAGTGGGCGGTGACATCCACGCCCTCGCGGGTGGTGAACGCCACGACCGGCGTGACGGTCCTGGAGACGCCGCCCTCCGCGTCGGAGCTGACGTCCGTGAGCACCGCGACGATCCGGCCCGGCACGTCGGCCATCGCCGCCAGCCTCTCCCGGCGGCGCCGGACGTCGCGCACGTGCCCGGGCAGGTAGCAGACGCCGATCAGGGCCCACGGCCCGCAGACGCCGATCAGCGCCCACGGCCAGTCCCAGTCGATCGAGGCGACGACCACCAGCCCGACGTAGATCAGGAAGAGCGCCGTGTTCGGCCAGCCGAGCCCACGGCCGCCCGCCGCCTCCGGGTCATCGCTGAACCGGTAGGCGTGCGGCCTCCCGCGCGGGTAGTGGACCCCGATCTCCCGGCCCGTCCACGCGGCGGTGATCGTCTCGCCGCGCTCGCCGTCGTTCGTCACGACGACCTCCTCACCGGTGGACGGCTCGCGGTAGGAGACCACCACCGATATCCCGCCCCGCCCCGAGCCGCCGTTCCGGGGCGCCCGCACCTCCTCGATCCGCCCCCGCACCCGCACCGACCGCTGCGCCCGGGTCACCCCGGCCAGCGACCGCCCGTAGCCCACCAGCACCACCACACCCAACACCGCGAACCCAAGCGCCAGATATGCGTGCCAATCCGTCCAATCCACGCGCCCTCCTCCTGATCGTTACCGGGACCGAATCCACGGCGGCGAACGGCCCCGACGGCCCCGGGGCGCCGTGACCGCCCGGAGCCGTACGCACGGGGCGCCCTCAGCGGGCCGGGCTGCGCCGCACGACCACGCCCTGCCCGTCCGCCTCCAGCGAGGCCGAGCCGCCCGCGCCGGTCACGCTGACCCGGATCGTCAGGGAGCCGGTCACCCGGTCCGCGGAGAGCTGCCAGGTCTGCGGCGAGTCGACGCCGAGCGTGGTTCCGGCCTCCTCGACCAGCGCGGGCACCCGGTCGAAGGGCAGCGACCGCGGGTCGAACGCCGGGGCGTCCACGCCGGCGGGGGAGAACACCACCGTCAGCAGCTGCTCCCGCACGACGACGGTGAGCGCCTGCTTGCCGTCCCCGCCCTCGGTGAGCGACTCGACGGCCTCCCGCAGCGCGCCCCGGTCCAGCATCGACCGGCCCGGGCCGAAGGAGACCGTGCCGGTGGCCGAGGTCGTGACCACGCTCGTGCTCGTGCTCGACGAGGTGACGGAGACGGACTGCTCGGGGGGAGCCGGCTGCGCGTCGGCGTCGCGGTCGAACAGCTCGGCGCGGAAGAACAGCACCACGGCGGCCGCGCCCAGCAGCAGACCGAGGAGCGTGACGAAGCCCCAGGCGCAGCCCTCCGCCCGGTCGCCCGCGGCCGGCCCGGGCGCCGAGTCGATGGCGGCGCCGGCGGCCCGCTCCTCCCACGCGGGGGTCGGCCGCTTCACGATCCGCAGCCGCCACGGCCGGTCGGGCGGGTACTGGACCACCAGGACCCGGCCCGGGCGGTAGTCGGGCAGCTCGGAGACGTGGACGCCCTCGCTGATCCGGATGCGGAAGGCGGAGGCGTCCTCCGGCGCGACGGTGAGGTCGAAGCGCACCGGGACGTCCGTCTCCTCGCCCTGCTTGGCCTCCATGCCCTCGATCAGCGCGAGCGCCGTGCGGGGCGCCAGGGCCGCCTCCCGGGCCCGGCGCGGCGCACCGGCGAGGAAGAACAGCAGGCCGTAGGCCGCGAGCAGGGCCAGCGCCCCGACGATCAGCGGCGGCTTCCCGAGGGCGCAGCCGACGATGAAGGCGGTGAGCGACACCCCGATCACACCACCCGTCAGGAATCCCCGGGCGAGGTCGACGGGAGTGGCGCCTGTGGGCGGCGCGACCGTGGTGGTTGTCATACGGGTGATTCTGTCGGTCCCGGGCGGCGGCCGAACAGGGGTCGGTGCGTGGTCGGTGGATTTCCCCGGCTCCCCGTATTTCTGACGATCCGTCAGATGGTGCTGCGCCCCGCCGAGAGGCTGCGGCGCTGAGACCCGCGGTGCGGTCCCCGCGTCGTACCCGGCCGGTGTCACCGGCACCCACTACGGTCCTGGCATGGCAGCCAGAATCGACCTGACCCTCGACTGCGCGAACGCGACCCTCCTCGCCGCGTTCTGGAAGACGGCCCTCGGGTACGTGGACGAGCCGCCGCCCCCGCCGTTCCGGACCCGCGAGGAGTGGCTCGCGCAGTTCGACCTCCCGGAGGACGAGGGCGCGGACGACGGAGCCTGGCTCTGCGACCCCGACGGCGCCGGGCCCCGGCTGTCGATCCTCAAGGTCCCCGAGCCGAAGACCGCGAAGAACCGGCTCCACCTCGACATCCGGGTGCCCGGCCACGGCAGCCCGGCCGAGCGGTGGGCGCGGATCAGGGCGGAGGCCCAGCGGCTGGTGGCGGCGGGCGGCGCCGTCCTGGCCGAGTTCGACGGGCACCACGTCGTGATGGCCGACCCGGAGGGCAACGAGTTCTGCGTCGCGGCCGGCCCGGCGCCCGGGCCCTGACGGCACTTTTCAGGCCCTCGCGGACCCGGTGTCAGCGGCCTGACAGCGCCCCGCCGGTGGGATGCGGGCGCCCGGGGGCACGCTGGTGCCCATGAGCGAACTGCGCACACCCTCCCGCGACGGCCGGCCCGTCACCGCCCTGGACGACGGCGCCGGACCGGCCCTGCTGGTGGTCCACCCCGGCGGCGGGGACGCGACGTCCTGGGACGGCGTCACCGCCCACCTCACCGGCGACCACCGCGTCGTCAGGATCCACCGGCGCCTCTACGCCCCCGGCGCGGCCCCCGTCCTGCCGCACACGATGGCCGTCGAGGCGGCCGACGTCCTCGCCGTCGCCGGCCTGCTGGAGCCGCCGGTGGTCCTCGTCGGCCACTCCTCGGGCGCCGTGGCCGCACTGGAGGCCGCCCGGCTCGCCCCGACGGCCTTCGCCGGACTCGTCCTCTACGAACCGCCGCTGCCCACCCGGGAGTTGGTCGCCGGAGCGGCGGGAGCGCGGGCCCGGGCGGCGATCGAGGCCGGCGACCCGGTCGAGGCGATGCGGATCCACCTGCGGGACATCGTGCGCGTCCCCGGACACCTGGTCGACGGCATGCTCGCCGACCCGCACCTGCGGTCCCTGGTGTGCGCCCACGCGGCGGCGCAGATCGCGGACGACGAGGCCCTCGACGCCCTCGGCGTCGGCACCGGCCGCTACGCCGCGCTCGCCGTCCCGACCACCCTGATCGAGGGCGACCTCAGCCCCGCCCACCTGCGCGAGCGCCTCGCCGACCTGGCCGCCGTCCTGCCCGACGCCCGGACCGTCACCCTCACCGGCCAGGGCCACGCCGCCCACCTCACCGCCCCGCACACCCTGGCCGCCGCCGTCCGCGACGCGGCGGCCGGGATCCTCGCCCCGGGTGCGGCAGGAGGCCGGTGACCTGCGGGAAGGTGCGGGCGGGTCGTCCGCGTGGAAGGTGCGGGCGGGCGGCTGGCTGGCCGGGCGGTCAGGCAGGCGGTCAGCCGCCGAAGATCGCCGTCGGGTCGCCGGTGAACCAGGTGTTGTCGATGCGCATCCGCCGGATGAGCCAGCGGTCGCCGTCGCGCACCAGGTCGACGGTGTAGGGGTTCTTGAGCAGGGCGTGGGTGGCCGGGTCGGCGGTGAGCAGGTGCTGGGCCTCGACCAGCGCGGTGAGGCGGGCGGTGTCCCCGTCGACCCGCACACGCGGGTTGGTGACCTGGTGGGTGGTGTCGACCCGGCCGGTGAACATGGCCAGGATGGCGTCGACGATGGCGTCCCGGCCGGTCATCAGGGGCGGCTCGGCGCCCCAACGGGCGGCCGCCGGACGGAAGTCCAGCTCCGCGTCGGCGGTGAAGGCCGAGGCGAAGAGCGCGCGGTCCTTCAGGTCCTGGCCGAGGGCGAACCGGTAGAGGGCGTCGGTGATCTCGGCGCGGTCGCGCAGTTCGGCGACGACCGCGGCGGTGTCGTCGGGCTTCGCGGCCAGGGCCTGCGGGAGGTGGGCCGGGGCGGCCTGCGGGGCGTGGGTCGTCATGGTGTTCTCCGTGGGACGGGATCGAGCGGGAGGGTCGGTTGCGACGTCCCCCACTCTGCTGCCGTGCTCGTTGGCGAACAACGCCGCTCTGCGCAATGATCGTGAACTCGGGCTTAACGACGGGGTGGCGTGTGATCGAGCGGTACGAGGTGGAGTCGTTTCTGGCCCTCGCGGAGGAACTGCATTTCGGGCGCACCGCCGAGCGGCTGCGGGTGTCCACCGCGCGGGTCAGCCAGACCATCCGCAAGCTGGAGCGGCGGGTGGGGGCGGCACTGTTCGAGCGCACCAGCCGCCGCGTCGAACTCACCCCGCTCGGGCGTAAGTTGGCGGAGGAACTGAGGCCGGCCTGGGCGGCCGTCGGCGCGGCACTGCAAGGAGCCGTCGACGCCGGGCGGGGCCTGTCCGGCAGCCTGCGGGTCGCCTACGTCGGCGCCGCCGCCGGACAACTCCTCATCGGGGTCAACGAGTTGTTCCGGGAGCGGGCCCCCGACTGCGAGGTGCGGCTCAAGGAGGCCCGGCCGACGGAGGCGGTCCGCTGGCTGCGGGACGGCGACGCCGACCTGTGCCTCGGCCCCCTCCCGGTGCACGAGCCCGACATCGTCTGCGGCCCCGTCCTGGTACGCGAGGCGCGGATGCTCGCCGTCCCCGCCGGCCACCCCCTCGACCGCCCGGGCGGCGCCTCGGCCGAGGACCTGGCGGGCGTGCCGGTGGTACGGCTGCCGGAGGGCATGGCCGTGCCGCCGCGCCAGGCGGACCGGGCACCCGGCCCGGCGGCCGAGAGCGTCCAGGAGGCGCTCACCCACGTCGGGGCCGGGCAGGGGGTCCTGCCCGTCGGCGCCCACGCCCGGCGCTACTACCCGCGCCCCGACGTCGCCTACGTCCCCCTCGACGGCGCGCCGCCGCTCGAATGGGGCCTGGTCTGGCCGCGCGGGCACGCCACCGCCCGCGTCCGGGCCTTCGCCGAGGCCGCGGCCGACCTGGCCGGCGACGAGCGGTAGGGGCCTGACCGGGGCGTTTGGTCAGGTGCTCTGCTCGCCGTCCTGGCCGGCGTTCCCGACGGCGGCGCGGAGCCGGCCGAGGGTGACGCGCATGCCGTCGCGGTTGCGTTCGGCGCGCAGGGCGGCAGGGGTCCCGGTGCAGAGCAGTCCGAGCGTCTCGGCGATCCGTCGGCGCCAGCCGTGCCGGCGGTGGTCGTGCCAGTACTCGGTGACCAGCGTCCCCTCGGCCGTCGGCGCCATCCGGTAGCCCCAGCGGGCGATCGGGAGGCCGAAACCGGTGACGTCGAAGGCGAACTCCCGGCCGGGGTCGGCGATGACGATCCGGCAGCCGGTGAACCAGACCCAGCCGCCCCGCCGGTTGAAGCCCGTGAAGCGGCGGCCGCGGCGCCACGTCCAGATCACCTCCGGGCTCCACTCCTTCATCCGGCGGACGTCCGCGACGGCCGCGTAGACGACGTCCGGCGGGACGGGCATCTCCAGGGACTCCGCCAGGTCCCAGATCCGGGCGGTCGGTGCCGAACGGGCGTGCGGCGCGGGCTCTTCGGGCTTCATACGGGTCAGGCTAACACGCAAACGCAACGCACCGTTGCGTTGTGCCGGTGTTAGCCTGGCCCCATGTCCAAGGAGCAGCAGGAGGCGCGGCGCGGCACCGGCCCGCGCAGGTCGCAGGAGATCTTCGACGCCACCCTCGACCTGCTCGCGGAGCGGGGGTACGAAGGGCTGACCATCGAAGGGGTCGCCGAGCGCTCCGGGGTCAACAAGACCACCATCTACCGCTGGTGGTCCTCCAAGGGGGCCCTGCTCGGCGCCGCGCTGATCGGCGGCCGCCACCTCGACCTCGTCCCGCCCGACACCGGCAGCCTCCGCGGCGACCTGGAGGCCCTGCTGCGATCCCTGACGGCCCTGCTCACCGTGTCGCCGGCCGCCGAGGTCGCCGTCGCCACGCTGGGAGCGGTCACCCACAGCGGCGAACTGGCGGGCCACGTCCGCGAGTTCTTCGCCGACCGGCTCGCCCGCGAACAGCCGGTCTTCGAACGCGCCGTCGCCCGCGGCGAACTCCCCCCGGACGCGGACCCGATGCTCCTGGTCGACCTCCTGGCCGGAGCCGCCTGGATCCGGATCGTGTTCCGCCGCCTCCCGGTCGAGGAGGACTTCGTGACGCGCGCCGTCGCCACCGTCCTGAGCGGAGCGGCCCCGGCGGTCCGCACGGCGGCCGGCTCCTGAACGTCCGGACTGCCTGACGGTCCAGAAGCGACCCCGCGAGCGACCGCGCCCGCGGGACGGCGGCGCAGCGGGAACCGGAGCTCCGGGTCACGGGGTGT
This sequence comes from Kitasatospora xanthocidica, assembly GCF_014656195.1. Lineage (GTDB taxonomy): Bacteria > Actinomycetota > Actinomycetes > Streptomycetales > Streptomycetaceae > Kitasatospora > Kitasatospora xanthocidica. The sequence continues at coordinate 19,734 of NZ_BNBY01000044.1, forward strand.
GGCTGACCCAGCCCTTGGTGACGGTGGTGTTCGGCGGGCAGTACAGGAGGACGTCGACGAACTCGGTCCTGGACCCGGGCACGGGTGGTCGCCACGGAAGCCGCCGCTGCTCGTTGAACCGTCGTGGCGAGCGAGACGGACGACGGCGGGGCCCGGGGGCCGGTGGTGTGGGCGCTGGCCGTCCGCGAGATGAGGCAGGGGCCGCCGGTCGCGGAACTGATCGTGGAGGTCGGCGCCGGCCTCCACGCCGATCTGGTGGGGGCCGCGGTCGACAGCGGCTTCACGGTCGCCGCCGGCGAACCCCCGGAGACCAGCGGCGCCGTGGAGGTCGCCGGCGGCCGGGTGCGACGGCTCGTCCTGGTCGGCGGCCGCCAGGGCTGGGAGCCGGGCTCACCGGTCGAGGCGTCACCCGGCTGGCTGGCGGCGGCCGGGCAGCGGGGCCGGGCCGTGGTGACCATCCTGCCGCCGCACACCCGGCCGCCCGTACCCGGACCTGTACCCGGACCGGCCGAGCAGGACGCCGAGGCGCGCATCGAGGCGCGCATCGAGGAGTTCACCCGCCGGCTCGAACGGGAGCAGCGGGCGGGCCGGGTGCTGCACGGCACGGTGGCGGTCCACGGCACGCGGTGACCCCCGTACGGCCCTACCCGACGTCCGCGAGCACCGGCTCCGACCCCGGGCAGCACGGGGTGTCCTCGTCGGCGACCACGGTGAGGCAGCCTCCGCAGAGCCACGCCGTCTCCGGATCCACGGGCTCGGACGCGGACACCGCGTTGTCGCGCACCGTCAGCTGCCAGGTGTCCCAGGGCTCCTCGCCCTGCGCGTCGATTACGCCGTTGAGCACGTGGTCGAAGGTGAAGGCCTCGAACCCGGCCTCGCCCCGGGCGTGCCCGCCGGGCTTCAGGAAGTGGTCGACCAGGTAGGCCATCCACTCGGGGGCGCCGTAGAACTTCTCCTGGCCGTTCCATTCGATCGCGGCCCCGTCATCCGTGGGCTCCCACTTGCACCACAGGCCGGGCTGGCCCGCCGGGGGCTCGTTGAACGCGCGGATGTCCGCGTCGTGGCCCTGTCCCGCGAAGCCGGTGCCGTCGACGTAGTAGGGGCCGTTGGCACGGTCCATGCGCCTGGTGCCGGCGAACTTTCGCAGGTAGGCGATCTCCTGCTCGTTGAGCGGCGGATCGACGGCGATCCGGCCGGTGAATTCCGTGGTGTAGCCCATGCCGGGCATCGTAGCGACGCCCTCCGACACCCCAGGCCGCCCAGCCGGAGTGCCCAGCCGGAGGGCCCAGCCGGGCCGCCCAACCGGGCCGGCGGGCGTCGGCGCGGACCCGGCCCGTCGCGGGTCTGGACAGCGGGTACGGGAGTCGGCCAGTGTGCACGACCATGAATCTCCCTCTCCCCGAGCCCGGCGCCGCCGCCCTGGACGCCGCCGCCCCGGACGCCGCCGCCCCGGACGCCGCCGCGCGCACCGCGCTCTTCGCGGCCGTCACCGCGGTCGGCGACGAGGCCGTCGCCCTGCTCGCCGGCTGTCGCGGCGACACCCCGATAGCCGGCGCCGAGTGGACGGTCGCGGAGGCCGCCGCCCACCTGGCGATGGCCAACGAGCTGATGGCCGCTCTGGCCGCCGGCGAGCAACGGCCGTACGGGGACGGCACCGTGGCCTCGCTGGCGGCGGCGAACGCGGCCTCGCTGGCCGCCCGGCCGGAGCGGGACCCGGCCGTGCTCGCCGAGCAGATCGCCCGGTGGGCACGGGAGTTCACGGCGGCCGCCGGCCCGCGGGCCGGCACCGAGCCGGTGCGCACCCCGCTCGGCCCGATGGACCTGGACACCCTCGGCGCCTACCTGCTGACCCACATGCTGGGCCACCTCTACGACATCGCCGTCGCCCTGGGCCGGCCGCACCCGATCGACCGCCACCGCGTCGCGCTGGCGATGCCGTTCCTGCGCACGGCCATGCCCCGGGTGACCGACGCCCGCGCCGCGGCCGGCCACAACGCCTGCTACCGGCTGCGGGTGCGCGGCCTGGGCGGGTTCGCGGTGACCTTCACGGACGGCGCCGCCACGGTGAGCCAGGAACCGCCGCGCCGCCCGGACTGCACGATCCTCACCGAGCCGGTGGCGTTCTTCCTCATCGCGCTGGGCCGCTCCACCGCCGTCGGCTCCCTCCTCCGCGGCAAGGTCCTCGCCTGGGGCCGCCGGCCGTGGCTGGCCCCGGCCTTCCCGGGGCTGTTCGCCGCCCCCTGAGCCGGGCGTCCTGAGCCGGGCGTCCTGAGCCGGGCGCCCCTGAACACACCAGCCGACCCGCCCGTACCCGGCCCGGATTGAGTACGGAGACTCAGGCGGCCGCCGGCGGCGCTGCGCCACGATGGCGGGACGGAGAGCGGGACCAGCCCGCCGAACGCCCGGAGGGACCCGTCATGCTCAGCCGGATCGCCGGCACCCTGGTGCCCGTCCTCGGCCGCCTGTCCGTCACCTCCGAGGTGGCGGGCCCGGTCGCCCCGGGCAGCATCGTCGCGGCCAACCACAGCTCGCTCGCCGACCCGGGCGTGGTGCTGGCCGCACTGCGCCGCCTGGGCACCGAACCGGTCGTGATGGCGACCGCCGGCCTGTGGCGGGTGCCCGTGCTCGGCCGGGTGCTGCGCACCGGCGGGCACATCCCCGTCCACCGCGGCACGGCCCGGGCGGCCGGCGCCCTCGACTCGGCCGCCGCGGCGCTCGCGGCCGGCCGGGTCGTCCTGATCTACGGCGAGGGCGGCCTGCCGAAGCACCGGGACTCCCGCGACACCGAACCCGGCGCCTTCCGCACCGGCCTGGCCCGGCTCGCCGCGGCCAGCGGCGCCCCGGTGGTCCCGCTCGGCCAGTGCGGCGCCCGCCGCCTGAGCTCGGGCGGCGCCGCCAAACAGCTCGCCGGCTTCGCCACCGCCCCGCTGCGCCGCCCCGCCCTGCACGTCCACCTCGGCGCCCCGCTGCACCTGGCCGGCGACACCGGCGAGGCGACGGCCACCGCCCGCCACGCCGTCACCGCCGCCTGGCGCACCGCGGAACGCCACTGCGGCGGGTGCGACCAGCGGCGGTGAGCCCGCGCCGGGCGGGTTCCCGGGGTGCTCTGCCCGTGGCGAATCTGCGGGGGGCAGAGAAACCGGGGCCGGGGGTCCTCCGGGGGCAAGAGTGGGAGTCGACGGCACCACCGCCCCGACGAGGAGGCCCCGATGACTGCCCGCACCACGCTCCCGCCCCGCGCGGGGGAGGGCGACACCCCGCCCAGCGCCTTCGACGACCAGCTCGCGGCGCAGCTGCTCGCGCAGCGGATCGTCCTGCTCGGCACCCAGGTCGACGACGTGTCGGCCAACCGGGTGTGCGCGCAGCTGCTGCTGCTGTCGGCGGAGGACCCGCACACCGACATCTGCCTCTACATCAACAGCCCCGGCGGGTCGGTCACCGCGGGCCTCGCGATCTACGACACCATGCGGCTCGTCCCCAACGACGTGTCCACGCTGGCGATGGGGTTCGCCGCCAGCATGGGCCAGTTCCTGCTCACCGTGGGGGCGCGCGGCAAGCGGTTCGCGCTGCCGAACGCGCGGATCATGATGCACCAGCCGTCGGCGGGCATCGGCGGCACCGCCGCGGACATCGTGATCCAGGCGGAGAACCTGCAGTTCACCAAGGAGGCCATCGAGCGGATCACCGCCGAGCACACCGGTCAGAGCGAGGAGACCATCGCGCGCGACGGCGACCGGGACCGCTGGTTCACGGCCGAACAGGCCAGGGAGTACGGGATCGTGGACCGGGTGGTGGAGTCGCTCGCCGACATCCGCCCGGCCTCGACGCGTCGACGGATGGGGCTGTGACATGGGGTCGTACACGGTTCCCTACGTCATCGAGCGCACCGCGCAGGGCGAGCGCTCCTACGACGTCTTCAGCCGGCTGCTGAACGAGCGGATCATCTTCCTCGGCACCGAGATCGACGACGGCGTCGCCAACGTGGTCATCGCCCAACTCCTGCACCTGGAGTCGGAGAACCCGGAGCGGGAGATCTCGATCTACCTCAACTCGCCCGGCGGATCGTTCACTTCACTGATGGCGATCTACGACACGATGACCTTCGTGCAGGCCCCGATCTCCACCTTCTGCGTCGGCCAGGCGGCGTCGACGGCCGCCGTGCTGCTGGCCGGCGGGGACCCCGGGCGGCGCTTCGTGCTCCAGCACGCCCGGGTGCTGCTCGGCCAGCCCGCCAGCGGCGGCCGGCAGGGGACGGTCTCCGACCTCAGCCTCGCGGCCAAGGAGATGGTCCGCATCCGCTCGCAGGTGGAGGAGGTCCTGTCCCGGCACACCCGGCACGACGTGGCCACGCTGCGCGCGGACATGGACCGGGACAAGGTGCTGAGCGCCGAGGAGGCCGTCGCCTACGGGATCGCCGACGAGGTGCTGAGCCGGCGGCTCCCCTTCGCCTGAGCCTGAGCCTGAGCGCGCGCCCGTGGCGGATGGCCGGGCCGGCGGCCGGTACCACGGGGGTGTACCGGCCGCCGGCCCGGTCAGGCGGCGAAGCTCAGGCGGCGAGGCAGAGCCCGTCGTACCGTGCCGTGGGCGCCGTGCCGCTGCGGCGCACCTGGCCGGCCCGGCCCGCCCGGTCGGCCTGGCTCCGGCCGTACCGGGCCAGTTCGTCCTGGGCGAGCGAGATCAGGTCGCCGAGGCCGAGGCCGAGCGCCCGGGCGGCGGCCGCGAGCACCTCGGAGGAGGCCTCCTTGCGCCCGCGCTCCAGCTCCGACAGGTACGGCATCGAGATCCGGGCCTCCTCCGCGACGTCCTTCAGCGTGCGCTCCTGGGCGAGCCGCTCGCGCCGCAGCGCGTCGCCGACGAGGTCGCGCCACAGGGGCTCGCGCGGGGCGGGTGCCGGCGGGGCGGCGGCCGGCCGCTGCCGGGGGCGGGCCCCGCCGTCCGCGGGCGGAACGGCCTGCGGGCGAAGGGGGATGACGCGGGCTTCGTTCGGCGCTTGAGTGCTCACTCCTTCAGCCTAGGGATCCGGGGCGCCGGGGGAAGGGAGCGGCGTTCTGCCCTGGGAGAAGCCGCGCGGGCGGAAGGCACCGCGCGCCGCCTCGATACGCACCGGGATCAGGCCACCAACTCCCTTGCCGTACCCGGAAAAGGACGGCCGTCCCGGCGCGCAGCCGGCCGCCGGTTTCAGCAGCAGAGGCCGGTCGCCACGGCCTTGCCGAAGTCGCCCGCCGCGAGCGCCCCGGCGGGGATGGTGAAGTACACCGTCCCGGCGTCGCCCCAGCCCCATCCGAGGTCGGTGTCCTCGGCGAGCTGGAGCAGGTGGACGGCGGGGCCGTCGTCGTCGCGGGTGGTCACCCGCACCGTGTACGAGGTGTCGGGCCAGCCGAAGGCGCAGTGGTGGCCGGTGGTGTTCCCGTTGAGGTCGTCCATCTCGCCGAGGATGAGCGAGGGCGCGCCCCAGTGCCGGTCCTCGTCGTACGTGAGGTCGTAGTCCTCGACGTCCCAGCAGTCGGGGAGCATGGTCACCTCGACCGCGTGGACGGGCCGTGCCGGGTAGCGGCGGGCGGGCTCGGGGGCGGTCACGGCGACCGCCCGCGCGGGATCGGCGGGAACCACCCGCCCGGCGCCGGGACCGTACATGTCCAGCTCGCGGTACTCCTCGTACGGCACGTCCGGGTCGAGGTAGAAGAAGTTCAGCAGGCCCGGCCGGACGGGCAGTCGCTCCCCGAGCCACCCGGCGAGCGCGTCGGTGTCGAGCACGGCGTGCAGGGACAGCGGGACGCCCGTCGACTCCGGCCACGGGGTGCCCGGTTCGAGCAGCGCGGGCCCGCCGAGCCGGGACCGGCCGGCGGCGGGCGCCTCCTGCGAGGCCGGGACCAGCCGGAAGCCGGGCCGGGCCAGTGCCGCGAACTGCCGCCCGGCTTCCGGGCCGAGCCGCTCCCCGCACAGTCGGCGCATGACGGCCGGATCGTCGAATTCCATGAGGCGATCCTCTCAACCCGCCCCGTCCGACTCCGCACGGCCCCGCCCCGCACGGCCCCGCCCTTGTCCGGAGGCGGCCTCAGGCCGGCTCAGGCGGCCGTCACGGACTGGGGGAAGGCGAAGACGCCGTCCGGGTCGTAGCGGCGGGCCACCTCCTTCAGCCGGGGCAGGTTCGCGCCGTGGTAGGCGCGGCCCCAGTCGGGCAGGGTGTCGTCGATGTAGTTGACGTACGCGCCGCGCGCGCCGAGCCCGGCCAGCCCGTCGCGGATCGCGTCCACGGTGGCGCGCGCCCGGTCCTCGCTGAGCGGCGTGGCGCTCGCGTAGACCTGGGCGCTGGCGAGGGAGTCGCGGTGCGGGAAGGCGGTGTCGTCCGGGGCGGGTCGGCCGACCGCGCCGCCCAGCGAGTCGAGCAGCAGGTCGACACCGCTGCGCCCGGCCATCAGCCCGGTGACCTTCACCGGGTCCAGCGGCGCCGGGCCCAGCATCCGGGAGACGGCGACGAAGCCCGCCCGGGGCAGGACGCCGCCCTCCCAGGTGGGGTGGCACTGGGCGATGGTGTCGTTCGAGCAGCCCGCCATGAACCTCATCGCGCCCAGGTAGTCCTTGGCGGTGACGGTGCGCGAGCCCGGGGTGGTGCCGGCCGCCCGCACCAGCCGGTCGAGCAGCGGGTTCACGCCGCCCGGGTCGCCCACCCAGCAGCCGACGACCCGGCAGGACGGCGGGCTGCCGCCGGAGACCTGGCAGCTGGCCCACAGCTCGTACGGGGCCCCGGCCACCCACTGCTGCCAGGCCCCGAGCACCTGGGTCACCGAGCCGGCCGGGAAGGCGAGCACGAAGACCGTCAGGCCGGGCGCGGGCGCGGTGGCGAAGGCGAACCGGGTGACCACGCCGAAGTTGCCGCCACCGCCGCCGCGCAGCGCCCAGTACAGGCCGGGCTCCTCGGTGGGCGAGGCGGTGAGCGCGCGCGAGTCGGCGGTCACCAGCTCGGCCGAGGCCAGCCGGTCGCAGGTGAGCCCGTACGCGCGGGCCAGCACGCCGATGCCGCCGCCCAGGGTCAGGCCGCTGATCCCGACGGTCGGGCAGCTGCCGCCCGGGAGCAGCCGGCCCGCCTGGGCGAGCGCCGCGTACACCTCGATCAGCCGGGCGCCGGCCCCGACCTCGGCGGTGCCGTCGGGGCGCACCACGACGTCGGCCATGCCGCGCAGGTCGATCACCAGGCCCCGGTCGGGGACGCTGTAGCCCAGGTAGCCGTGGCCGCCGCTGCGGGCCGCGATCGGGATCCCGTGGCCGCGCGCCACGTCCAGGCAGGCCCGGACGTCGTCGGCCGACACGCACCGGGCGACCGCGGCCGGCAGCTGACCGTCGTTCAGCTTGTTGTACCCGAGCCGGGCGGTTCCGTAGCCGGGGTCGGCGGGGAGCACCAGCCGGCCGCCCAGCCGCTGCCGCAGCGCCTGCCAGTCGGGGGGCGCGTCCGCCCAGACGCGGTCGCGGGGCGGGAAGGCGGTCAGGGCGCGGGCGGGAGCGGCGCGGACGGCCAGCGCGGTGGCGGCCCCGAGGGTGGCCAGGAAACGGCGTCGGTCGATGGTCATGGCGAGCCCTTCTGCCGGCGGCCGGCGCACGGACCGCCGTCCTGCCGTCCTGCCGATCGTCACGCAGCCGTGCCCCGGGGGCCCGCCGGACTGCGCCTTCCGGCGCCCGGCCGTGGTGTCGCCGCGGGGCCTCCAGCCTCGCCCGCGCTCAACGGGTCGGGGCGGCCGCCGGGTTCAGCGGGGGTGGCCGGCGTCGTCCGTGGTCAGGACCTGGGTGTCGAACTTGATCTGCCAGACCACCACTCGCCCGTCGGAGTGCTCGCACACCACGGCGCCGTCCTGCCAGATCCCGTTGTCCGGGTACCAGGGGCTGTCGACCGGGTCGCCCTGGTTGAGGTGGACGTCGTGGACGCCGAGCCCGTGGTCGAAGCGCTGCCCGAAGACGTAGATCCGGCTCGCGGCCCGGACGTGCGGGAGCAGGACGTCCAGCGCGTTGTCGCCGTTGCTGCGCACCCAGGGGAAGGCGCGGGCCGTGCGCTCCGGCAGCCGGGCGGCCAGCCGGTCGGCGAGGTCCGGGCCGAACGCGGGGGAGCCGGGCGCGGGGCGGGTCACGGCGAGGCGGACCCTGCGGAACAGCGCGGCGGCCGCGGCGAGCCAGGCCGTGTCCTGGAGCATGGGGCTGCGCGCGTAGTCGAGCGCGCCGGAGGCCGGGGTGGAGGCCAGCGGGTGGAACCCGTCGGGCAGGGCCCGGACGGCGGCGATGTGCTCCACCGTCAGGTCGTCGACCACCCGGTAGGCGACGCCCGTGTCGCGCGGCGCGTCGACGTCGAGGGCCGAGGCGCAGGGGCCGTCGGGCGTGGCGAGGGTGAGGTGGCCGTGGTACCAGTGCCCGAAGTCGTGGGACGGGTCGCGGGTGAAGGAGTGGAAGGTGCCGGCGGCCACACCGTAGCGGGGGAGGGGCATGCCACCAGCATCCGGCGCGGGGTCGGGCCCGCCAGCCGCCGACGGCCGCGCGTGTGACGCCGGTGCCGTCGGGCGGGCCTCTGCTCGACGGGGTTCTGCCCGACAGGTCTCCGCCCCCGCCTGGCCGGTCGTCGTGTGGACGACCGGCCAGGCGGGGGCGGAGGGGGAGGGCCTTGCGTCCGGGCTCAGGCCGCGGTGGTCAGGTCGTCCTGCCGGGCTCCGGGGCGGACGGCCCGGGCCGGGAGGCGGCGCTCCAGGCGGAGCAGGAGGCCGGCGCCGGCCAGTCCGGTGGCGGCCAGGACGAGCCAGGGCAGTCGGCTGTCGAGCGCCAGCAGGCCGGTGAGCAGCGAGGGGGCGAGGGCGGCGGACAGCGACCAGGAGAGCTGGTAGGCGGCCATGTAGCGGCCGCGGACGGCGGCCGGGGCGGTGTCGGTGACCAGGGCCGAGGCGGCGGGGTTGTGGACGATCTCGCCGAGGGTGATCACGACGACCACGGCCAGCAGTCCGGCGGTGGTGAAGCCTCCGGCGGCGGGCACCAGCAGGGCCTGGGCGAGGAACCCGGCGGCGAACAGCGCGGCGCCGGTGGCGGCGGCCCGGTTGCGGGTGGTGAAGCGGCGCACGGCGAGGCCGGCGGGGACGCCGAGGGCGGCGCAGAGCACGGTGTTGACGGCGAAGGCGAGGCCGGCCAGCGAGGCGGAGGCGTGCAGGACGCTCGTCACGTACACCGGGAGCAGGACCGCGAGCGCGGCGTAGCCGAGGGAGATCAGCAGGTTGGCGGTGGCCAGGCCGAGGAAGGGCCGGTCGGCCAGGACCGCGCGGTAGCCGATCTGTCCGGTGCCGCTCGGGGCCGGGCCGGCGGCGGCCTCGGCGCGGCCGTCCGGGACGCGGCGGACCAGGGCGGCGGCGGCCAGGAAGCTGACGGCGTTGAGCAGGGCGGCGACGGTGTAGCCGCCGTCGCCGGCCAGGCCGACCAGCAGGGCGGCGAGCATGCTGCCGGCGCCGAGGCCGGCGTTGGCGAGGCTGCGGCCGAGGGCGTTGACGCGCTCCAGGGCGGTGCCGGAGGCGAGTTCGCCGATCCTGGCCTGCTGGACGGCCGGGTAGCCGCGGGTCGCCACGGCGGTGACCAGGGTGACGGCGACGAAGGCGGGCAGCGACGAGGCGAAGGGGTAGACGGCGAACCCGGCGGCCCGGACCAGGTGGAGGGCGATCTGCATACGGCGGGCGCCGAAGCGGTCCACGGCGGTGCCGACCAGGGGCAGCGCGACCATCGCGAGCAGGCCGGTGGCGGTGAGGACCAGTCCGATGACGGTCAGCGGCAGGCCGGTGACGTGGCGGAAGAAGACCAGGCTGAACGGCACGTACATGCCGTTGCCGAGGGCGTCGATGGCCAGGGCCGTCATCAGGCTGCGTTCGCCGGGGAAGCCCGGGCTCCTTTTCGAAAGCATGTGAGTAACTTAGCAGTAAGCTAATTGCTGTCAAGCTTCTTTCCGGCAAGTGACCCTGTGCCACACTTGACCGCATGACCGACAGCGCCGACCCCACCCCGAGCCCGCACCCCGCCCCGGGCTTCCACACCGCCCAGGGTTTCCACCCCGCCCCGGACCCGCACCGCGTCACCGTCACCCCCGATGCGGTGGACGCGATCGCCGCCCAGTGGCGCCGGGAGCGGCCCGACCTGACGGAGTGCCTGCACGCCATGGAGACCTTCGGGCGGATCTTCCGGCTCTCCCGCGGCATGGGCGACCGGATGGAGCGCGCGTACGCCCCGTTCGGCATCGGCCGCGGCGAGTTCGACGTGCTGGCCACCCTGCGCCGCTCCGGTGAGCCGTTCTCGCTCTCGCCGCGCGAGCTGACCGCCACCCTGATGCTGACCACCGGCGGCATGACCGGCCGTCTGGACAAACTGGAGCGGGCCGGCCTGGTCACCCGTTCCCCCGACCCGAACGACCGCCGCGGCCTGCGGATCAACCTCACCCCCGAGGGCCGGTCCACCATCGACGGGGCGGTGAGCGCCGGACTCGCCGCCCAGCGCCGCGTCGTGGACACCCTCGGCCCCGAGCGGGCCGCCCAGCTCAACGACCTGCTGCGCGACCTGCTGGGCGCGATCGACGACTGAACCCGCTTCCCCCGCACCCGGGCGTCGCCCGAACCGCCCCCGCGCCTGAGCGACTTCAGGGTCGCCCGGCTCGGGGGCAGTCGCGTCGGGGGCACCCGGGTCGGGGCCGCCCGGGTCGCGCCGCCCAGCGGTCGTTGACGACGAGTCAGCCACCCCTTGCCAGACACTACGGTGACCGTACTATGGTGATCGGCATGACGAAGAAACGCTCCATGCAGGAGCCAACCTTCCTCCTGCTGACCGCCCTCGCCGACCAGCCGCGGCACGGCTACGCCCTCGGCGACGAGGTCGCCGCGATCTCCGACGGCCGGGTACGGCTCGGCGCCGGCACCCTGTACGGCACCCTCGACCGGCTGCTGGCCGAGGGGCTGATCCAGGTCGAGCGGGAGGAGACCGTCGACGGGCGCCCCCGGCGCGTCTTCGCCCTCACCCCGGCCGGCACCCAGGCCCTCACCGACGAGAGCGAGCGGCTGCGGGCCGCCCTCCGCGAAGCCGACCGGCGCCTGGCGACCACCCGCAACCGACTCGCCGGAGGCACGGCATGACCGCGGACCGGACCACCCTGAACACCCGGCTGCTGCGCCGGGCCCTCACCCTCTACCCGGCCTCCTACGGCACCCACGGGCTGGCCGAACTCGCCGACCACGCCGAACGCCGCGTCCGCGCCGCGCGCCCGATGGCCGGGTTACGCGAGGTCGCCGACGTGGCGGGACACGGCGCCCGGGTCCGGCTCGGCCTGGTCTCCCACCGGCCGATGGGCCGGGCGCTGGCCACCGCCGCCCCGCTCGCCGCGGTACTGGCCGGCACCTACGCGGCCTGGCACCTCTGGTACACCGTCCAACTGGTCCTCGGCCCCGGGGCCGAGGAGCTGGGGCCCTCCGATGCCCGGGCGGTCGCCGTCACCGCGCTGGCGGTCACCCCGGCGGCGCTGATGGCGGTCGCGGTGCTGGCCGGACGCTGGACGGCGGCGAGGGCCCTGGCCCTGGTCACCGTGGTGGCCACGCCGTTGCTCGCGACCCTGCACAGCACCGAACTGCGCGACTCCCAGACCGTACTGCTCGCGTTCAACGCCCTGGTCCTGCTGGTCGCCCCGCCGGACCGCACGTCGCACCCGCGCTCGGTCGCGCCGTGGGCGGTGGCCGTCTCGATCACCGTCGCGGAGGTCACCCTGACGCTGGCCGACGGCTACTTCGGAGAGCGGGCCGCCCACACCGGTTTCGATTTCGCCGCCCCGGTGGCCGTCGGCGTGGCCATCGCCTGCACCGCGCGCACGGTGGGGCGTGCGGCCCTGGCCACGGTGGTCCTGGCCGGGCCGCCGCTGCTCTGGCCCGTGCTGGTGGACGTCCAAGCGGACGCCCTGCCGTTCGTCCTGCGGCCGGTGGTGCTGTTCGCCGCCGGGTACGCGATCGCGTTCGCCGCGGTGCGGCTGTCGGACCGGTCCGCCCACCGGGCCGACCCGCAGCACCCCTGAGCGTCCCGGCTCCACGTGCAGGCCCCTTCCGCAGGCCCCTTCCGCCGGCGGAAGGGGCCTGCGGTTTCTGTGGGCCGGCACGTGTCCTGACGGTGCGACAGGTTGCTCGCCGGGAGGCGGGCGCGGGTCGGCGGGGGGCGAGTCGGTTGTACGAGTGCCAAGCCTTTCAGGATATCTCAGGTAGCCAATAAGCGCGGTGAACGTAGTCAATTGTTCATCAATACTTGGTCCTGCGGAAACCGATGCTCGCCACAGTTCTCGGCGTGACCGCAACGACCACCGCCCGGCCGCTCGCCGTGCCGGGCCGTCCCGCCCGCCGCCGGAACCAGGCCCGTGACTTCCGCACCACCCGATGGGGCTGGGCCTACTCGGCCCCGGCGGTGCTGATCTTCGCCACCTTCGTCATCGTTCCGACCGGCTACACGTTCTACGTCTCGCTCTGGAAGTGGAACGCGCTCAATCCGGCGATGTCCACCTTCAAGGGAGTGGGCAACTACCAGCGCCTGTTCGCCGCCACCCAGCCGACCTTCCTGTCCAGCGTGTGGCACTCGCTGTACTTCAGCGGGGCGATGGTGATCGGCGGGACCGCCGTCTCGCTGGCCATGGCGCTGCTGCTGCAGCGCGGCGGCGTGCTGCTGAACGCCTCCCGGGTGGCGCTGTTCGTGCCGCACGCCACCCCGGTGATCGCCACCTCGATGATCTGGGTCTGGATCTTCAACCCGCGCTTCGGGCTGGCCGACTGGGTGCTGCACAGCCTCCACCTGCCGACCTCGGACTGGCTGCAGTCGTCCGGCTCCTCGATGCCGGCGGTGATCATCTACAGCCTGTGGCACGAGGTCGGCTTCACCACCGTGGTCTTCCTCGGCGGGCTCGCCACCCTGCCGAACGAGCTGAGCGAGGCGGCCCGGGTGGACGGCTGCTCGGCCTGGCAGGAGTTCTGGTACATCACCTGGCACCAGCTGCGGCCGGTCACCACCTTCGTGGTCGCGATCACCGCGATCACCTCGCTGCAGGCGTTCACCCAGTTCTACGCGCTGTCCGGCGGCGGTCCGGTCTACGCCACCACGACCCTGAGCTACCTGGTCTACCAGGAGGCCTTCGTGCTGAGCGACACCGGCTACGGAGCCGCGCTGGCCGTGGTCCTGTTCGCCGTCACCGTGCTGTTCACCCTGGTCCGCCGGCGCACCGCCGCCGGTTCGGAGTCCTCGCTCGTCTGAGCCCCGCCGCCCGTCCCCGCCCGTGCGAGCTCCCGCCGCGCGTCCCCACGCGCGTGAGCTCCGCCGCTCGTCCCCGCCCGACCCGTACTGCCCCACACAGAACAAGAAACGGACACCCTCCCATGCGCGTGCGCACCGCCGCCGTCGCCGCCGTCGCGGCCCTCAGCCTCTCCGCCTGCGCCGGGGGCGGCACCCCCGCCGGCTCCAACTCCGCGGCCGCCCCCTCGGGCCACGAACTGGCCGTCCCCACCACCCCGGTGACCATCACCTTCGAGGAGGCGATGACCATCGGCACGCTGAAGCCGGCGATGGACAAGCTGGTCGCGGACTTCCAGGCCAAGTACCCGAACATCACCGTCAAGCTCCAGGGCGACCCGGACTACGCGACGATGTACACCAAGGAGAAGGCCGAGGTCCAGGCGGGCAACGCGCCGACCATCGGCCAGGTCTACGAGAGCTGGGCGTCCTACTTCCAGTCCGGCGGCGCGATCACCCCGATCAGCGAGCTGGCGGGCACCGACACCCCGCCGCAGCTGGCCGGCTTCTACAAGGGCGTCCAGAAGGACCTGGCGCTGGGCGACGGCAAGAACTGGATGTGGCCGTTCAACAAGAGCGTGCTGATCCTGTTCTACAACGCCGACATGCTCAAGGCGGCCGGCCAGAGCGAGCCGAAGACCTGGGACGACTACGCCACCGCGATGAAGGCGGTCTCCACCAACGGCGTCACCGGCTCGACCATCGACCCGGGTACGGCCGCCGGCGCCGCCTTCGGCACCCAGTGGTTCGAGATCCTGACCAAGGCCGACGGCGGCGCCCTGTACGACGCGGACGGCACCCCGCACCTGAACGACGCCGGCGCGGTCAAGGCGATGACCTACCTGAAGTCGCTCAAGGACGCGCACGCGCTGGCCACCGGCAAGAACTACCCGGGCGAGACCGCGCTCGGTGCGCTCAAGGGCGCCTTCGACATCTCCTCCGCGGCCGGTTACGGCTTCGAGAAGAAGACCGTCGGCGACAAGCTCACCCTGGGCATCTCGGCCCTGCCGTCCGGCCCGCAGGGCGCGGTCAACGAGCTGACCGGCACCAACATGGTGGTCTTCAAGAACGCCACCGCCGACCAGAAGGCCGCCGCCTGGGCGTTCATGAAGTTCATCACCGGCCCGGAGGAGCAGGCCGGCTGGGCCGCCGCCTCCGGCTACCTGCCGGTCACCCCGCAGGCGCTGCCGCAGATGCAGGACTTCATCGCCCAGAACCCCTACGAGACCGCCGCGGTCTCCCAGCTCGACACCGCCTTCGCGCTGCCCCCGTACAACTGGATCTTCAAGTGCCAGGGCTACGAGGCGACCGCGATCCAGGACGTGCTGGACAACGGGGCGGCGCCCGCCGACGCCCTGAAGACCGCGCAGGACGCCTGCGCCACCGCCAAGACCCAGGGCTGATGATCCGATGAAGACCGCCTCCCGCAAGGGAAGGAGGCCGGCCTTCGGTGGAGCCGGCCGAGCCGGGCACTACGCCCGGCTCGCGCTGGCCCTGCTGATCGGCGCCGCGTTCGTCTTCCCCTTCTACTGGACCGTCGTGATCTCCCTCGGGAAGCCCGGCGAGTTCAGCAACTTCCCGCCGGCGCTGTGGCCGCACTGGCAGTGGTCCAACTGGTCGCGCGCCTGGAACGCGGCGCCGTGGGTGCGCCTGTTCGCCAACACGGTGCTGATCGCCTCCGGCACGGTGCTGCTCTGCCTGGTCACCTCGCTGCTGGCCGGCTTCGCCTTCGGCGTGCTGCGCTTCCCCGGACGCAAGGCGCTGACCCTGCTGGTGCTCTCGGTGCTGATGATGCCCGGCACGGTGCTGATCATCCCGGACTACGTACTGGCCAACGACCTGCACCTGCTGAACACCTACTGGATCCAGATCATCCCCTGGGGCGCCAGCGTCTTCGGGATCTTCCTGGTCCGGCAGTTCTTCCTGGCGATCCCGCAGGAGATCCTGGACGCGGCCGCGCTGGACGGCGCCTCCCGGCTGCGGGTGCTGCGCTCGATCGGCATGCCGATGGTCCGCCCGGCGCTGCTCATCATCGCCGTCAACGTCTTCCTCGGCTCGTGGAACTCCTTCCTGTGGCCGGTCATCATGACCAGCAGCACCATGGACTCCTCGAACACCGTGCAGCCGGTCGAGGTCGGCCTGTCGATCTTCTCCTCCGCCGAGGGCACCGACTTCCCCGGCCTGGCCGCGGCGGTCACCTTCACCACACTGCCCGTGATGGTGTTCTTCCTGGTGCTGCAGCGGCAGTTCATCCGCGGCGCCCTGTCCGCCGCCGGAGGCGTCCGTGGCTGAGCGTCAACAACCCGTCATCGTCTCCGACTTCGACGGCACGGTGTACCGCAGCGACGACCCGATCCGCTTCTACGCGCGCCAGGTCGCCGGAGCCCTGGACCGCGCCGAGGCGGTACGGTTCCTGGACGTCTTCGAGCGCTACCTGGCCGAGGGCACCGCCGCCGCCGACGGCAGCGAGGACCCGGCCGAGGCCGCACTGCTGCGCGCCGCCGAGGACGGCTGGAGCGTGGTCCAGGCGCTCGCGGACGGCCACCGCATCGACCCCGCCACCGTGCAGCGGGCCTTCCTGGCCAGCCGGGTCCACATGCTCGACGAGGCCTGCTGGCTGGACCCGGTCGAACCGCTCATCGACCTGTACGCGCAGCTGCGCGGCGAGGTGCGGATCGTCCTCGCCACCAACAGCCCCGCCGAGGGACTGGCCCCGCTGCTGGCCCGGATGGGCCTGGCCGACGCCTTCGACGAGGTCGTCCCCGGCGCCGCCAAGCCGGCCGGCCTGAGCCGGTGGATCGGGGCGAACCTGGCCGACCGCCCGGCCGAACTGCTCCTCTCGATCGGCGACCACTACCGCAACGACATCGAACCGGCCGCCGCGGTCGGCGCCGCCACCGGCTACATCGACCGGTTCGGCCGCGCCGACGGCCCCGCCACCGCGACCGCAGACCGCGCCGAGGACCTGCTGCCCGCCCTGACCGCTTGGGCGCACCGGGCCACCTCCCGCACCGCACCATCCATTTAGGAAGAGACGTTTCTTTTGAGCACTGTTGAATTCTGGGGCGGCGTAGGCGTCATCGGCTCCAGCAAGATCATCGTCACCGACGGCGGCCACCGGGTCATGCTCGACTTCGGCATGGACGTGCCCGCCGGAGCCGACCTGTTCCGCGCCCCGGTCACGGTGCGGCCCGAGCGCCACCTCGCGCAGCGCCTGCGGATGGGCGCCGCGCCGCGGATCGGCGGCGTCTACGACCCGGCCCTGCTGGACGACGGCGACCCGCTGGCCGCCGAGGTGATGCCGACCGCGCTGTTCCTGACCCACGGCCACATCGACCACTGCGGCCTGGCCGGCTTCGTCCGCCCCGAGGTCCCGGTGCACGCCTCGCCCGAGACCGTCGCGCTGCTGACCGCGCTCGCCGAGGCCGGCGACGGCCTGCCCGGCGGCGACCCGCTCTGGCACCCGGTGGCGGCGGAAACCCCGGTGACGGTGGGCCCGATGACGGTCGAGCGGATCGACGTCGACCACGACACCCCGGGAGCCAGTGGCTACCTGGTCACCACCAGCGACGGCGTCCTCGCCTTCACCGGCGACATCCGCTTCCACGGGCGGGCCCCCGAGCGCTCCTGGCACTTCGCCGACCGCGCCGCCGGCTGCGACCTGCTGATCACCGAGGGCACCGCGCTGGGCCTGGGCCTGCCGGCCGGCCCGCCGCGCAACGAGGACGACGTGGCCGGCGACTTCGCCGCCGCGCTCACAGAGGCCGGCCAGGACCTGCTGCTGCTCGGCCTCTACCCCCGGGACCTGGAGCGAGTCGAAGAGTTCCTGAAGATCGCCGGCGCGGCCGGACGCCGCATCGTCTGGGGCGACCGGGTCGCGTCCTTCCTGCGCGCCACCGGCATCGAAGGCGTGCTGTCCTGGAGCGAACTCGGCCTCGCGGCCCTGCGCGCCGAACCCGGCGCCTTCGTCTACCAGCCGGACATGGGCACCCTGAGCGACATCGCCGAGCTGGCCGACCTGCCGATCGGGCCCGGCACGGTCTGGCTGCACGCCAACGGCGAGCCGCTCGGCCCGTTCGAGTCGCGCTGGCAGCTGTTCACCGAGTGGCTGGACGGGCTGGGCGTGCCGCTGCGCCGGATCGGTTCCTTCGGCCACGCCACCGCCGACGACCTGCACGCCCTGGTGCACCGGGTGGCGCCGAAGACAGTGGTGCCGATCCACACCCAGGCGCCCGACCTGCTGCACCCGACCGGCACCACCACCCGGCTGATCCCGCGGTTCGCCCAGAAGTACCGGATGGACGGCCGCGAGGCCTGACCGACCGTCATCTCCCGGTGCCACCCCGGTTCGTAGCCACCAGACGGCGAACCGGGGTGATGCCGGGAGGTTGCGACCGGTCGCAACCGGCGGGCCGACCTCCGGCCGGACTTCCGCTCCCCGTACGGGACCCGGAGCCGGAAAGCCGCGCGCGTGAGCCGAGCGCGCAGGCCATGCACGTCTGTTCCTCCTCCCCACACAAGGAGTTTGACGCATGCTCAGGATCGACAGGGGCACCAGGATCCACAGCGGTGCCCGACCGGTCGCCATGGCGGCGGCCGCCGTCGTGCTGGCCGCGGTGACCGGCAGCGGTGTGCTGCCCGCGGCCGCCGCCACGGGCAGCACCGCCGCCCCGGCCACCGCCGCCCCGGCCGCCGGCCCGGCGAAGCACCGGGTGCTGTTCGACGCGAGCCACGCCGAGACCGCCGGAAACGCGGACTGGGTGATCAGCACCAGCCAGCCCGACCCGCTGGCGGAGAACGCCGACCCGCAGACGGAGACGGACTGGACCGGGGCGATCTCGGCCTGGGGCGTCGCGCTGCAGAAGACCGGCAACTACAGCCTGAAGACGCTGCCGGCCGGGAACACCATCACCTACGGCACGGGCGGGGCGCTGGACCTGGCGAACTTCGACGAGTTCGTGCTGCCGGAGCCGAACATCCGGCTCACCGACGCCGAGAAGACCGCGCTGATGCTGTTCGTGCAGAACGGCGGCGGCCTCTTCCTGATCTCCGACCACACCAAGAGCGACCGCAACAACGACGGCTGGGACTCCCCGGCCATCATCAACGACCTGCTGACCACCAACTCGGTGAACAGCAACGACCCGTTCGGGTTCTCGGTCGACCTGCTGAACATCCAGACCGACAACCCGCGGGCGATCAGCGACAGCACCGACCCGGTGCTCAACGGCCCCTTCGGGACGGTGACCGGCTCGATCCTGCGCAACGGCACCACCTTCACCCTCAACCCCGCCGACAACCCGTCGGTCAAGGGCCTGGTCTACCGGACCGGCTCCAGCGGCAACACCGGCGCCTTCTTCGCGACCAGCGGCTTCGGCAAGGGCCGGGTGGCCATCTGGGGCGACAGCTCGACCATCGACGACGGCACCGGCTCGCCGGGCAACACGCTCTTCGACGGCTGGGACGACCCCGCGGGCACCGACGCGGCGCTGGCACTGAACGCGACCCAGTGGCTGGCCGGCGGCGGCACCGGAGGCACCAGCGGCACGGTCAGCGTGACCAACCCGGGCGCCCAGTCGACGGCGGCGGGCTCCGCCGCCTCGCTGCAGCCGACCGCGAACGACACCGCGGGCGGCACCCTGACCTGGTCGGCCGGCGGCCTGCCGGCCGGACTGTCGATCAACGCCGCGACCGGGCTGATCAGCGGCACCCCGACCACCGCCGGGACCTCCTCGGTCACCGTCACCGCCACCGACTCCACCGGCGTCAGCGGCACCGCCGCCTTCACCTGGACGGTGACCCCGACCGGCGGCACCGGCTGCACGGCGGCCCAACTGCTCGGCAACCCCGGCTTCGAGACCGGCACCGCCGCGCCCTGGACCGCCTCCAGCGGCGTGGTCAGCAACTCCGGCAGCGAGAGCGCGCACACCGGCAACTGGAACGCCTGGCTGGACGGCTACGGCTCGCCCACCACCGACACCCTCTCCCAGACCGTCACCCTGCCGGCCGGCTGCACCAGCTACAAGCTGACCTACTGGCTGCACATCGACACCGCGGAGACCACCACCACGACCGCCTACGACAAGCTGGTCCTCACCGCCAACGGCACCACCCTGGCCGGCTACTCCAACCTCGACCACAACACCGGCTACACCCAGAAGACCGTCGACCTGTCGGCCTACGCCGGTACGTCGGTCACCCTGACCTTCACCGGCACCGAGGGCTCCCAGAAGCAGACCTCGTTCGTCATCGACGACACCGCCCTGAACGTCAGCTGACGCCGAGCGACGCGGGCCTCCGGGACCCGTCCCGGAGGCCCGCGTCCCGCTGTCGACGGCCTTCGCCCCCGGTCCGTCCCCCCACTCCGTTCCCCCCGGTCCGGCGGGCCGGGCTGCGGGCCCCTACGCTGGCGCCGGGCATCCGGCCCGCCGCGCACAGACCCCGGGGGGACCGCGTGATACGCGTACAGCAGCGCAGCCACACCCTGATCGCCTGGCCCTGGAGCGTCATGCGCTGGGCGCAGGTGCCCGAAGGGCTCGACTTCACCCTGTACGACGTCGTCCAGCCGACGGTCCGCGGCGTCGACGTCCCCGGTACCCCGCAGGACGCCGCCCGCTGGAAGACGGCCCACGACGCCTACCAGGACCTGCTGCGCCACGCCGAGAGCACCGTGCGCCACGCCCACGGGGTGCGCAGCAGGCCCGGGTTGATGGTGGACGTCCGCACGGTGCGCCTGCGCCGCTACGACCTGCTGCCCGGCCGCAAGGCCCGCTCCCGGCGGCTGTTCGCCGAGTGCCGGGCCCTGATGCGGGCGGCCGAGGAGGCCTACCGGCCGGTCCTCGAGGAGATCGAGGCCCGCCTCGCGCACACCCCCGACGGCCCGGCCTGAGGCGGTCCTTGTCCCTTACCCTGTCCTCGCCTCCGTTCAGCGACCGGTCTGGGTGAACCGGCCGCCGAGGTAGCGGAACTCCGGGTCGTCGGCCGGGAGTTCGCCGAGCTCGGCGAGCAGCTCGGCGGCGTAGTCCTCGGCGTCGTCCAGCGGCTGGTAGCCGAGCGCCCGGGCCGAGGAGAGGTCCCACCAGGCCCTGGTGTTGGCGGAGATGCCGTACGCCACGGTGTGGCCGTCCACCGGACCGGTGAGCGCGGCGTGCACCAGCCGGGCGCAGTCGCCCGGGCTCAGCCAGGTGCCGAGCATCCGGACGCCGCGGGGCGCGGGGGTGAAGGAGCCGATCCGCAGCGAGACCGTCTCCAGGCCGTGCCGGTCGGCGTACAGCGAGGCCAGGTTCTCGCCGAAGCACTTGGAGAGCCCGTAGTAGGTGTCGGGCCGCTGCGGGGTGTCCACCGGCACGGTGCCGCCGTCGGCGGGCCGCTCGGTGAAGCCCACCGCGTGGTTGCTGCTGGCGTTCACGATCCGCCGCACGCCCGCCGCCCGGGCGGCGTCGTAGAGCCGGTAGGTGCCGTCGATGTTGGCGGCCAGGATGTCGGCGAACGGCGCCTCCCCGGGGATCCCCGCCAGGTGCACCACGGCGTCGACGCCCTCCATCGCCGCCGCGAGCGCCTCCGCGTCCCGCAGTTCGGCGGTGATCGCCCCGGGCTCGCCCGGCACCGGCAGCCGGTCGAAGGACCGCAGCCGGTACCCGTAGGCGGGCAGCAACTCCCGCAGGCAGGTCCCGATCCGGCCGGCAGCACCGGTGAGCAGGACCAGAGCGGGCTGGTCGGGCTTCTGTCGCGTCTCCATGGATGTCCCCCGCGGGCTCGTCGAACGGTCAGGCCGGATCCGGCGCCGTGTGACGATACCTGACGGATCACCAGTTCTCACTCCGGTATCCCGAGCCCCGTACGTTCCCACCCGCACCACCGCCGCCGGCGGCCGGCGGTGGGGGCGGCCGGGTGGAAGTGTCGGGCGAACGTCGGGTCAACGTCGTGGCCGGGGGTGTCCGGCGGCGGTGAGGATGAGCCCTGTCAGCCGGTCGGTCGGCTGGCACGGCGAGCGTCGTGAGACCCGTACCGCCGGAACGCCCGTGGGGCTCGGGCCCCGGATCGCGCACGGTGCTCCGTCCGTTCGTCCGTTCCCTCATGTCACGAGGAGCTCCCATGCGTAAGCAGATCTGCACCGGCCTCGGAATCCTGGCCCTGGTCACGGCCGCCCTCGGCGCGGGAGCCGGGTCGGCCTCGGCTGCCACCGGTGGCCCGAGCGCGAAGCCCGCCGCGGTCCGCGGCCTGGCCGCCCTGAACTACGTGGGCCAGTACCGGTTCCACAGCAACTACAACGGCAAGTGCCTGGACGCGGACCTGAACACCATCGGCGCCAACGGCACCAAGGTCCAGCTCTGGGACTGCAACGGCTGGACCAACCAGAACTGGACGATCTGGACGGACGGCAACATCGACTACATCCAGAGCAACTACAGCGGCCGCTACCTCGACGCGGACCTCAACACGATCGGCGCCAACGGCACCAAGGTCCAGCTGTGGGACTTCAACGGCTGGACCAACCAGCGCTGGAACGCCGCCAGTTACGGGTGGGTCAACGGCTACAACGGCCGGGTCCTGGACGCTGACCTGAACACCATCGGTGCCAACGGCACCAAGGTCCAGCTCTGGGACAGCAACAGCTGGAGCAACCAGGGCTGGTGGCTCGAGGCGATCTGACCCTCCCGGGTCGCTCCGGGCAGCCTGCCCCACCAGGACCTGCCCGGAGGCGGTGGCGCCGGCTCACCCGAGCCGGTGCCACCGCCGCTTCGGTGCCACCGCCGCTTCGGTGCCGCCGCCGCTTCGGCGCCGACGGGCACGGTTGGGCGGGGCCCGGGGCCCGGGGTCCGGCAGCGGGCAGACAAGATCACGATTCAGGCCGGCTGCGGGCCGGTCGGGGTGGACTCGGCCGGCGTTCCGCGCGTTCGGCGGCGGTGGGGGCGGGTCGCGGCCTAGCGTGGCGGGGGAACGATCCGGGCGGCGGGCCGTCGTCGGGATCCCGACCTTACGGAGGCACCTTGACCACGTCCACCGACCTCGCCGAGCTCACCGGGGACTACGTCCTCGACCCCGCCCACACCCGGATCGGCTTCGTCGCCCGCCACGCGATGGTGACCAAGGTCCGCGGCGCGTTCCACCAGTTCGAGGGCACCGCCCACCTGGACGGGGCCGATCCGGCCGGCTCCACCGGCCAGGTGGTGATCAAGAGCGAGAGCATCGACACCGGCGTCGAGCAGCGCGACCAGCACCTGCGCGCCAACGACTTCCTCGACGCCCCCAACTTCCCCGAGATCACCTTCCGCAGCAGCAAGGTCGAGTCGCTCTCCGACACCGAGTACCGCGTCACCGGCGACCTCACCATCAAGGACACCACCAAGCCGGTCTCCATCGACTTCGAGTACACCGGCAACGCCGTCGACCCGTACGGCAACCTGCGGGTGGGGCTGGAGGGTTCGGTGACCATCTCCCGCAAGGAGTTCGGCGTGACCTGGAACGCGGCGCTGGAGGGCGGCGGCGTCCTGGTCGGCGACAAGGTCGTCCTGGAGTTCGACATCTCCGCGATCAAGCAGGGTTAGCGGCGTCCCGCGGGTGCGGGGCCGCCGGTCCGCGGCCCCGCACCCGCGGGGTTCCGGGGCACCGCCCCGCCCGGCCCGACTCGCGGGGCGACCTTGCGGGGCGACCTTGTGGGCACGGCCCGGACCGGGCGGTCTCAGGCGCAGCGGTAGGTGAAGGAGGCGTCGGCGCTGCGGGTGCCGGGGGCGATGAGCTGCAGGGTGGCGGTGGCCTGGAGCGAGCCCTGGCCCTCGAAGCTCCAGCACAGCACCAGGTCGGTGCGGTGCGCGCCGGAGCGCACGTCCTGGACGAGCTCGTCCGAGGTGGTGCCGTCGCTGCGCAGCCAGCGGTAACGCAGGGTGCCGGAACCGCCGTTGGTCTCCACGGCGGCGGTGACCACCGCGGTGCCCGCGCAGCCGGGGCCCGCCGGGTCGGTGGTCACGGTGACGCCGGTGACGGCCAGGGCCGGGGTGCGCAGGTGGCGCCAGAACAGGAAGGCCGCGAGGGCCAGGAGGACGGCGACCAGCGGTACCAGCCACCGCCGCACCCGGCGGGGCGGCCGGGGCCGCCCGCTCTCCGGCACCGTCTCGCCGTGCCAGGCGGCGGCGGCCCGGGGCGGGACGCCGGGGCCGAAGCGGCGCAACTCGCCTGGGGCGAGGGGGCGTTCCTCCGGCGGGGCGGAGCCGGCGGATACGGATACGGATGCGGCGGCGGATGTGGCGGGGCCGGTCGTCGGCGCGGGGTCGGCGAGGGTGGCGGTCTCCCCGCTCGGCGCCGCACCGCCCCAGACGCGGGGGTCGAGGAAGGTCGCGCTCTCCGCCTCCTCGGCCTCGGCGGGCGCTGCCGCCCCGCGGGGCAGCCGGACGGTCTCCTCTCCCGGGCGTGGGCCCGAGCGCGGGCCCGGGCCCACGCCGGCGCCGAGCACGACGGTCTCCGCCGCGCCCGGTTCGGGAGCGGAGTCGGGGCGGGGCGTGGACATGTGGCTTCTCCAGGGCGGGGCGGGGCAGGGCGGGACGGGAACAGGCGTCAGGGCAAGCGGAGTTGACGGTACGTCAGCGCGGCGGGTCGCAGAGGAAGGCGGCCGTCTCGGCGGACGTCTTGCCCGGCTTGGCCGCGGCCGGGGTGGTGCCGACCCGTACGCCCCAGGTGGTGAAGTTGTCGGCCGAGCCGAAGTCGTGGGCGCGGGTGACGGTGGCGGTGCCGTTCTGGACCGGCACGGTGTCGGTCGCGACGGTGACCGCGCGGCCGCCCGAGCTGTGGTACCAGCTGAACGTCAGCGTCCCGCTGCCGGTGCCCTGGGCGGTCACCGTGACCGTGGCAGTCAGGCTCCAACGTCCGCTGCACGTCAGTGAGTTCAGGTTGACCGAGCTCACCGTCAGGGTGGCGGGGGCGACCGTCGGGCTCGGGCTGGGGCTCGGGCCCGGCGGGGCGGTGACGGGGGCCGACGCGGCCGTGGTGGGGGCCGGTACGGCGGGGGCGGACGGTGCCGGGGGCCGGCCGGGGGAGGAGGGGGCCGGGCCGGCCGGTGCGGTGGAGGCCCCGGTGGTCGGCGCGCCGGTGGCGGTCGGGGTGGCGCCGGGCGTGCTCGGGGTGGCCGTGGGCGTGGCCGTCGGGGCGGACGGTGTCGGGCCGGCCGTGGTGCTGTCGCCGCTCGGGGCAGGGGAGGTGCCGCCGCCGGTCGGCTGCGGCGGGCCGAGGGAGGTGGTCGCCTCCGGGGAGGCGGCGCCGACGACGGTGTGGCCGCCGCCGTCGGTGGCCCCCGCGACCGCCAGGCCGGCCAGTGTGGCCAGGGTGAGGGCACCGGCGGCGACACCGGTGAGCGCCTTGCCCCGGTTGCGGAGGAGCGCGCCGCGGCCGGCCGGGTCCCGGCGCGGGGCCCCCGGGGCCGGGTCCGCCACGGCACCGAGCGCGCCACCGAGCGCGCCGGTCGCGCCCTGCGAACCGAGCGCGCCCTGAGGCCCGAGGGAGCTGTGGGCCAGCGAGGTGGAGCCGCCGACCGCGCCGGCACCGGGCAGCAGGCCCGCCAGCAGGGCGAGCAGAGCCAGCAGGTCGAGGCGGCCCCGCTCCTCCCAGCGCGGCCCGTAACCGGTCGTCGCGACCGCCTCCAGCTCGCGGACGAACGCGGCCGCGCTGTCGGGACGGGCCCCGGGGTCCTTGGCCAGACCCGCCAGGATCAGCGGCCGGACGAGGTCGGGCGCCAGGTCGGCGGGGATCGGCGCCTCGGCGTGCTGGACAGCGAGTTCGGCGATCGTGACCCCGTCGTAGGGGCGGGCACCGTTGACATCCTCCCCGTCCTAGCGGACGGGGATTCCTCCCGCGCCCGTGGCACGGATGCCCGTGCGTGGCGGGTCGCCGAGGTGGGTTCCCCGTTCGACGGGCCGTGCCTGGCGTGGGATCGCCACGCCGGGTCTTGCCGGCCCTCCAGGGGCGTTTAGCCTGTCCGCCTGCCCGGCGGCCAGGATGTTGCGAGCAGCATTGAGGTCCCGGTCATGCAGCACGCCACACGCACCACAGGCCCACTCGCGGATCGCGAGGGGTTTGGGGCCGTCACGGTGCCCGCATTCCGAGCAGAGCTGGGAGGACGGGAACGCACGGTGCACGATGCCGACGGCGCGCCCGTACCGGGCCGCTTTCTCTTCGAGCAGGCGCCGGAAGGTGGACCATCCGGCGTCGTGGACGGACTTGGCGAGTCGGCCACGGGCGAGGCCGCGCACGTTCAGGTCCTCCAGGTATACCGCTTGGGTTTCGCGGATGATCCTGGTGGTCTGCTTGTGCAGCCAGTCCATGCGGGTGTCGGCGACCTTGGCGTGTGCTTTGGCGACCTTGATGCGGGCCTTGGCCCGGTTCTTGCTGCCTTTGGTCTTGCGGGACAGTTCCCGCTGCGCGGCCTTGAGCTTCTTCTCGGCCTTGCGGAGGAAGCGCGGGTTGTCGATGACGCGGCCGTCGGAGAGGACGGCGTAGGTGGTCAGTCCGAGGTCGATGCCGACCTCGGCATCGACCTCGGGCAGGTGCTCGGGTTCGACGTCCACGACGAAGCTGACGTGGTACCTGCCGGCCGGGTCGAGAATCACCGTCGCGGACGACGGGTCCGCGGGCAGTGCCCGCGACCACTTGACCCGCACGTCGCCGATCTTCGCCAGGTTCAGCTTCCCGTTGCCCCGGATGCGGAACCCGTTGCGGGTGTAGCGCAGCGTTTGCCGAGCGTCGCGCTTCGACTTGAACCGGGGCAGGCCGACCGGGCGCCCCTGCCGCTTGCCGGACACCGAGTCGAAGAAGTTCCGGTACGCGGTGTCCAGATCCCGAAGGGACTGGATCAGCGGATCGACGCCGACCGAAGCGAGCCACGCCCGTTCAGCGGTCTTCTTCGCCCCGGTGATCACCAGCTTCTGCAGATCCGCGCTCCCGGGGTACGGCCGCCCGGCCTTCCGGGCCTCCTTCCGTACCGCGAGAGCGTCGTTGTGCACCACCCGGGCACACCCGAACGTCCGGGCCAGCAAAGCGCGCTGACCAGCCGTCGGGTAGATGCGATACGAGTACCGAAGGTGCACACGATCAACCTACCGACAGGCACTGACAACGCCTCACATCAGAACCTCCGGAGATCACCCCGCCGCTACGCGGCTCCGAACCAAGCCCCCGTTCCTCCCCGGCCCGAAGGCCGGGGCATCCTGGGAGATCCAAGGTGAAGGTGGCGGCGTAGACGGTCCCCGGCCGGGGACACCGGGCGGCCCGCCCACTGCTCGGGCGGCATGTAGGCGGGGGTGCCGGAGACGTCGTGCTCGTCGCCGTCCTCGACCGGCGGTATCGGAGCGTCCTCGGTCGGCGGTGCGGGGGAGTCCTCGCCCCCGCCGGGTCTGTCGCCCTGCTGCGTCCGGTCGTCCATGTGTCCGGTGCTCCCTGCTCCTGTCGTGCCCGCCGTCCCCGGCCGCCGGCCGTGCCGATGCGGACGCGCCGTGCCTGCCGGCGCGGCACCCTACGGCACGACGACCGACGACGAGGACGCACCCCGTGGACAGCGGGTTCCCGGCCCCCGGGGGCGGCCGGTCGCGGCACCGGTGCTTCGCACAGCGTGCCAACCATTCGGCGGCGCCCCGGCCCGGCCGGGCAGCAGGGCAGTGGGGCAGCCGGTCAGGCGAGGACGACGGGGTTGCCGGTGAGGTGGACGCCGGCCTGGCGCAGTTCGTGGAGGGCCGCGGTGGTGGTGTCGGTGGCGACGCCCGCGGTGTAGTCGAGCAGGACGCGGACGGTGAAACCGGCCCGTGCGCCGTCGAGGGCGGTGGCCTTGACGCAGTGGTCGGTGGCGATGCCGACGACGTCGAGGTCGCTGACGTCCCGGGCGCGCAGCCAGTCGGCGAGCGGGGTGCCGGCCGCGGTGAAGCCTTCGAAGCCGCTCTTGGAGGCGGAGTGGGCGCCCTTGTAGAAGACCTCGTCGACGGCCTCGGACGCGGCGGTGGGGGCGAAGTGCGGGTGGAACTCGCTGCCGTCGCTGCCGGCGACGCAGTGCACGGGGAAGGAGTCGCGGAAGTCCGGGTGGTCGGAGAAGTGCCCGCCGGGGTCGAGGTGGTGGTCGCGGGTGGCGACGATGTGCGCGTACTTGCTGCCGGCGCCGCGCCGGGCGAGGCCGGCGATGGCGCGGGCCCGGTCGGCTCCGCCCTTGACCGGGACGCTGCCGCCCTCGCAGAAGTCCTTCTGTACGTCGACGACGATCAGTGCGCGGCGCATGGTGTGGCCCTTTCCGGCGGGGGATCCGTGTCCCTGATCCCGTGTCCCTGATCCGTGCCCGCCGGCGGCAGGGCGGTCGCGTTCCGGGGGCGCGGTTCACCCGGCCGCCGGGTCCCGGGGCGCGCCGTGTCGCCCCCGTTGCCTCCGCGTAGCGTTCACCGTCAGTCCATTGCAATGGAACGGTAGCTGTCGTTGCGTTAGATTTACGCTCGCTGCAACGATTTAAGGCCGATGACCTGCTGTGATGTCAATTTCTCGCAACGAGTTGCTTGTTGAGATTTGGAAAGCAACGTAGCTTTTCCGTTGTCGGAAACACGAAGCGCAAGTCCGCAGGAGCAGGAGAGAGATCATGCAGAAGTTCGACACCACCGCCCCGATCACCGCGGCCCTGGACCTCCCGGCGGGCCTGATCCGGTTCGTCGCCGACGAGCGGAGCGACACCACGGTCGAGGTCCTCCCGGCGGACGCCTCGAAGAGCCGCGACGTGAAGGCGGCCGAGCAGATCCGGGTCGCCTACGCCGACGGTCTGCTGCGGATCGAGGCCCCGGCGGCGAAGAGCCGGATCCTCGGCGACTCCGGGCGGGTCGAGGTGACCGTCCGACTGCCCGCCGGCTCCCGCGTCGAGGCGAAGGCCGCCCTCGCCGAACTGCACGGCGCCGGCCGCCTCGGCGACGTCACCTTCGAAGGCGCGCAGGCCACGGTCACGCTGGAGGAGACCGCGGGCGCCCGTCTCACCGTCCAGGCCGGCGACATCCACCTCGGCCGCCTGAACGGCCCGGCGCAGCTCAGCACCCGGAAGGGGAACCTGCGGATCGACGAGGCCACCGGCGGCACCCTGGCGCTGCGCACCGAGCACGGCGACATCTCGGTCGTCGCCGCCCGCGGCGTCTCGGCCACCCTCGACGCCGGCACCTCCTACGGCCGGGTCCGCAACGCCCTGACCAACACCGAGGGCGTCGCCGTCGGCCTGGCCGTCACCGCGACCACCGCCTACGGCGACATCACCGCCCGCAGCCTCTGAGCACCACCGCGCACACCCACCACGAGACAGGAATCATCATGAGCGAGTCCCTGAACACCGTCGAGCGCCCCGTCGGCCCCGACCGTCCCGAACTGCAGCGGGCCATCGAGGAGTTCGTCGCCGCCGGCTTCGCCGGGATACAGCTGCGGGTCAACGACGAGCACGGCGAATGGACCGGCAGCGCCGGGGTGCGCGACCTCGGCGAGAGCGCCAAGCCGGCGACGGACGGGCGGTTCTGGGCGGGCAGCGTCGTCAAGACCTTCACCGCGACCGCGGTGCTGCAACTGGTGGCCGAGGAACGGATCGGCCTGGACAGCCCGGTGGCCGAGCACCTGCCCGAACTCGGGCTGGACGAGCGGATCACGGTGCGGATGCTGCTGCGGCACACCAGCGGGCTGTTCAACTACACCGGCGAGTACTACGAGGACGGGACGGTCGTGCCGGGCATCCCCGCCACCGGCAAGGACTGGGTGGACAACCGGCTGCGCGCCTACCGGCCGCAGGAGCTGGTCGAGTTGGCGCTGTCCAAGCCGGCGCGGTTCGAACCGGGAGCGGGCTTCAGCTACTCCAACACCAACTACACGCTGGCCGCGCTGCTGATCGAGCGGGTCGCCGGCCGCCCGTACGGCGAGGAGATGGGCCGGCGGATCCTGGAGCCGCTCGGACTGCGGGACACCGTCCTGGCGGGCGATGTCACGGACCTGCCCGAGCCGCACGCCCACGGCTACTACCGCTACCAGGACGGCGACGAGTGGAAGGCCGTCGACGTCTCCCGCCAGAACCTCTCCATGCTGCTCGGCGCCGGCGGCATGATCTCGACCACCCGGGACCTCCACACCTTCGTCTCCGCGCTGAACGCCGGCACGCTCCTGCCGGCGCCGCTGCTGGCCGAGATGCGCACGCCGCACGGCGAACTCGGTTACGGCTTCGGGCTGTTCGTGCAGGACCTGGGCCCGGACCGCGGCACCGTCTACCACCACAACGGCGGCGCGCCGGGCGGCTACGGGGCGCTGATGTACAGCTCGCCGGACGGCCGCAGGACCCTGACCGCCGGACTGACCACCGGGGACGCCGAGATGAACCCCGCGGAGGTGTTCCCGGTGGCCCTGGACAGGCTCGTCAAGGCGGTGTTCACCGTCCACGGCCCGGCGGCCGGCGCGTAGCGGACGGTCCTGCGGCCCCGCCCGGAGCCCGTGTCCGGCGGGGGCGCCGCCCTGAGGCTGCTGTCCGGAGGCTGCTGCCCGGCGGGGTCATCGACCGGCGGGGTCACCGCCCGGCGGGGTCCCCGGTGTGGTCGCCGAGGGTGAGCAGGACGCGGCGCAGCAGGCCGGCGAGCTGGTCGCGTTCGTCGGCGGTGAGCCCGGCGAGCTGGTGCTCCTCGCCGGTGAGGTGGTGCTCGACGAGGCGGTTGGCCAGTTCCCGGCCGGTGTCGGTCAGGGAGATCAGCACCCGGCGGCGGTGGGCGGGGTCGACGGCCCGCTCGACCAGGCCCTTCTGTTCGAGGTGGTCGATGCGGTTGGTGAGCGCCGCGGAGCTGACCATCGCGGCCGAGCTGAGCTCGCCGGCGGTGAGGACGTGCGGGGCGCCGGAGCGCAGCAGGGTGGCCAGGACGTCGAACTCCCAGGGTTCGATGCCGTGGACGGTCAGGTTCTCCTTGATCCCGCGCTCCAGCAGGCGCGAGGCGCGGGAGATGCGGCCGATCACGGCCATGGGGGAGGTGTCCAGGTCGGGGCGGACCGCACGCCACTGTGCGGTGATGCGGTCGACACCGTCGTGCTGCGGCTGCTGTTCCGTCATGCCCCGGAGTCTAACATTTCGATGTGGAAATGTTTGACATCGCGGATCGAGCTTGCCTATAATTTCGACATCGAAATTTTCGACACCTTCGACAT
Organism: Kitasatospora xanthocidica; assembly: GCF_014656195.1. Classification (GTDB taxonomy): domain Bacteria; phylum Actinomycetota; class Actinomycetes; order Streptomycetales; family Streptomycetaceae; genus Kitasatospora; species Kitasatospora xanthocidica. The sequence goes on from NZ_BNBY01000044.1 coordinate 50,202, forward strand.
GGGGGAACCGTCATGAAGGTCCTGCTCACCGGCGCCACCGGCTACATCGGCTCCGCCGTCACCGAACACCTCGTCGCCGCCGGCCACCAGGTCGTCGCGCTCACCCGCAGCGCCGAGCCCCAGCCCGGCCGGGCCTGGCACGCCCAGCTGGTCGGCGACACCGCCGACCCGGCCTCGCTGGCCGGCGCCGTCACCCCGGACATCGAGGCCGTGATCCACCTGGCGCCCCCGAGCGGCGACGCCGACGTCGACACCGCCGTCATCGAAGCCCTCGCCACCCCACTGCGCGGCACCGGCCGCCCCCTCGTCTACACCAGCGGCGTCTGGGTGCTCGGCGCCACCGGCGAGGCCCAGGAGGTCGGCGAGCAGGCCCCGACCAACCCGATCGACATCGTCGGCTACCGCCCGCGGATCGAGCAGCGAGTCCTGGCCGAGGCCGGCGAGGGCGTGCGCGCGGTCGTCGTCCGGCCCGGCATCGTGTACGGCCGCGGCGGCGGCATCCCCGCCATCCTGGTCGACCGGGCCCGCACGCAGGGGGCACCCGAGTACTACGGCGAGAAGGACGTGCGCTGGCCCACCGTCCACGTCGACGACCTCGCCGACCTGTTCGTCACCGCCGTCGAGCGGGCCGAGGCCGGCACCGTCTGGCACGGCGTCGGCGAATCCGCCGTCCCGGTCCGCGACCTCGCCCGGGCCGCCGGCCACGCCGCCGGAGTACCCGCCGACCCGCACCCGGTGCCGGTGGACCAGGCCGCCGAGGTCTTCGGCCCGCTCTTCGCCGACGCGCTCGCCCTCGACCAGAGCGTCAGCGGCGCCGCCGCCCGTACCGCCCTCGACTGGCAGCCGACCCGGCCGGGCGTGGTCGCCGAGCTGGAGTCGGGCTCCTACCGGCAGGCCGACTGACCACCCGTACCCCCACCGCACCCCCCACCCGGTCGGCCCGGGGGCACACCAGCCCCCGGGCCGGCGCGGGGCGCGCGGGCCCGCACGGGGGTGTCGGGCAGGGACGGGAAGAGCAGGCCGGCGAGTGGCACCCCGGGTGGCCGGAGCCCGTCGGCCGGACGGCTGCCTTGCCCCCCACGACGGCGTCGCCCACCGGCACGACGGCCGCTGCGCCCACGGTTTGCGGGCGGAGGGCAGCCTCCTCTAGGCGAAGTCGAGGAGGCGGCCCCCCGGGTTTCCTCAGGGTGCGGCGAGCGTAACCCGGGCCACTGACAACAGCCCCGGCCGTCGGCCCGGCGCACGAAGCTCGACGGGGGCGCGGTGACCGTTCTCGACGTGGCGTGAGGCGTCGACCGTGAGCCCCCGGCCCACCTCGGCCGGGGGCTCACGTCGTCGTGGGCCGCGCCGATGTCCTCCGGTCGTCTGCCGGTCGGGTCAGACACCCCATGACGTTTGAGGTCAAGCGGCATGGAGGTCTGCGTGGTGGGACCAGG
>NZ_BNBY01000045.1 GCF_014656195.1 Kitasatospora xanthocidica
CAGCCCCAGCGCACCCGGGTCCGCCTTCAGCTCGGTGAAGAAGGTGCCCCCGCCGCCCGCGCTCTCCTCATCCGCACCGGCGTCCTCGGCGATCAGGTCGTCCAGCCGGGACCGGGTCGCCGCCGACACCTTATCTATCCGGACTATCCCCAGGCCGCCGCTGCGATAGGGGCCGTCGCCGACATGCTCGTCGCCGGAGACGAGATCGAGGTCCACATGGAGGAGACGTCCCCGCCGTGGATCCGCGTCGTGGCCGCCGACGGTGCGCGCGTCGCCGCGGTCGTGCGCGGGATGGGCGTCCGCGTCGAGGTGCGGCGCGGCTGACGGCGGCGCCGGCGAAGAGGCCCTTCCGGTGCGTCGGAGGGTGCCTCTGGAGAGGAGCCGACCGCCTGGGAATGCGTGATTTAGACAACCGACGAAGGATCCACTCACTCAGTCGCAGGGTGGTTGATGTACGTGGGGAAGGCGGGGTGAGGGGCGCGCGCGATTCTGCTGAGAGGGTGGTTTTCTTGGCGGTTGTCTAAAACAGGGCTGAATCAGGGTGTATCAAGCCCCGCAGGCCCCACCGTCCCCAAGCCCGAACGAGTGGTCGCGAGACACTCCGGCCGCCGTTCGGCGGGCGAGTCCGTCCACGTGCGATGTCATGGGCGCCGGGCGAGCGCTCCTCCGGCCGTCCATGAGGATCTGCTCGCAAGGAGTCCCCGGAGCCGATGGAACCCGGCAAGCGGTACGACGTTCTCGCGCTCGACTACGCCATGGCCCGCGAGGACGAACGGACGTTCTTCAACATCCAGGTCGCCGTCGCGGCGATCACGGTGGCACTGCTCGCCGGTCTCGCCACGTTCCTGAGCGACACCTGTCAGCTGGGCGCTGCGAAGCCCTGCAAGAATCCCCCGGCGGCCCTGCTTGCCGCAGCTCCCTCCATCCCTCTCGCCGCGCTCGCCCTGCTGCAGATCCTCGGCGCCTCGGCCGCCCTGCGCAGCTACTACATGAGGGCGCTGGAGAAGGAGCTCAGGCATTACGCGGTGACACCGCTGCCCGAGCTCGAACCGGTCGCCGAGATCCGGTCGCCGTCCTACGCGGGGCTGCTGGCCGAACAGGCGACCCTGCGACGGGGGAGGAGCGGGTATCGGGTCCTCGCGATCATGATCATGCTCATCACGTTCTTCGCCTTCGCGAGCATGACCGTGTACATCGCCGTCAAGCTCGACGAGCGCTACCGCATCTCGATGCTGATCGTGTACGGCGTCGCCTTCGGGTTCCTGGTGCTCGACGTCGCCTCCGTCACCCTCGGCGCGCGGAGCACGTTCATCCGCGTCGCCCGCCGTTTCGCCCGCCGGCAGGACCACGGGCTCTTCGAGGGAGCCTCCCTGGACGAGGACGACGGCCGCAGCCTGGGGGCGTACCTGCTGCTTCCGCGCCCCGAGGACTGGGCGAAGTGGCTGTTCATTCCCCTGGCCTTCGTGACCACGTCCTGGGAGAGGGGGCGTGGCTTCCACTGGGAGAACATGGTCCTCGCCGTGCTGGTGGCCGAGTTCCTCGTCTACTCGGCCCGGTACCAGTGGAACGACATCCGCGGTCTGGAGCACGACAGCGGCCACCCGCTGAACGCCGAACGCCTGCGGCTTCCCCGGGTCGGATCACGCAAGCACGCACGGTTCGTCGTGTACTCCAGTCTCATCGTCGCCGCGCTTCGGCTCCTGGCGGCCCTGGTGGTCGGCCTCGCCCTCGGACGCACCGACGACGTTCTGATTCTCATGGCGGTGGTCTTCGGCCTGGCCGTCGTGTACGAGGCCCTCCGCGGCTGGGAGGACGAGCACCCCGCGGCCGCGCGCTCCCTCTGGCTCATCGTCGGTGTGGGCTACGCCGTCCGCTTCCTGGTGGGGGCCTTCGCCGCGTCGGAGCCGCCGTACAGCGTGCTCTCCGTCGTCGCCTCGTTCTACTTCTACTGCTTCGGCGTCATGTTCGTCCTCATGACCTGGCTGCTCGAGGGCACCAGCTTCTGCCGCGCGGCGTCCGAGGACAGCTGGTACGTCCCCCAAGGGGCGCTCCGCGGAAAGACTCACGTCCGCCTCCTCCTCGCCTACCTCGGATCGCCCCACGTGGACCACCTGTCCGTACTGCGGCTGCCGGGCACGGCGCCGGGCGTGGTCTGCGGCGAGAGACGGGTCCTGGAGGACAGCCGGAAGCTGAGAACGCTCCTGGCGCCGTGGAACATCGCCTTCCTCGCGGCGGTGGTCATGTCGGCGCCTACCGGAGTGCTGCTGGCGGGCGGACGGCTCGAACCGGCACGCACCGCCGTCGCCGTGCTCCTCGCACTCGCCGCGGGCTGGATGGTGATGGTCGGGTCCCGTGCGCTGCGACTGACCGCCGCCGTGAGCGGCGCCGCGGCGTTGTCCCTGGTCCTCACCCGTGGTCTGGAGGTCGAATCGGCGCAGGTTCTCGTGGTGGCGCCCTGGCTGCTCTCCACCATCACGTACATCACGTTCAGACAGCAGTCGTACGTCGAGCTGAAGAGCTTCGCGAAAGGTCTCGCCGGAGCGCTGCGATCGACGCTCCTGACCATCGTCGGAAAGATCATCGGCGAGGACACCTGGCGGAGGATCAGATGATCCTGAGCGGGCCTCGGCCATCGCCCGCCGGTCGGCGGACCGAGGACTGCGGACGGCTGGCGGCGCACTACGGCGAGTCCTGGGCCGCGAGGTACGTCTGGACCTCGCGGGTGGGTCTGGCGGTGGGGCCGGCGACGGCGGTGAGCATCGGGAGGATCTCGCGGGCGACCACGGCCCGCTCGGCGTGGTCGGCGATCTCGCGCCAGGCGGCGAGGGCGTGGTGGGCGCTGGAGCGGGAGCGGGGGGCGTCGGTGCCGGAGGTGAGGGTGTGGAGGCCCGCGGTGTGGAGGTGCCAGCGGGCGGCGGTGGCGTGGTGGCCCTGGCGTCCGGCGATGAGGCCGCGCAGTTCGCGCACGCTCGCGACGTTGCGGTCGCCTGGGCCGAGCAGGGTGGTGATGTCCTGGTCGAGCGTGGCGGCCCGTAGGGCGGCGAGGGCGAGTTCGGCGTCGGTGAGCGGGTCGGCGAGGTGTGCGGCCAGTTCGGCGAAGCGCCGGACGATGTCCTCGGCGGGAGGGGTGGCCGGCGGGCTCGTCCGGGCGGAGGCGAACGCCGCGGGCTCCGCGTAGTCCGGCGCCTCCTCGTCCGTCTCCTCTTCCAGGGGTGCCCAGAACACGGGCGTCACGGTGCCCCACGGGCGGGCGGGCTGGTCCTCGTGCAGCATCTCCGGCTCCTGTCTCACCACTTCACGACGCGCACCACATGGGTGATCCGCGTGATGGCCGCCGTACTGTTGCGCCAGCCGCTGTAGGCGACGGTGCGGGTCTGGACGCCGGTGCGGGGCGCTTCGACGATCCAGCCGTTGCCGACGTACATGCCGACGTGGCCGGGGGAGTCGTCGCTGCCGTCGGAGCCGGCGTTGAACACCAGGTCGCCCGGTTTGACGTCGTCGACGCCGACCCTGGTACCGATCTTGACCTGCTCGAAGGTCGTGCGGGGGATGGTCACCCCGGCGTGGGAGTAGGCCTGCTGCATGAGGCTGGAGCAGTCGCAGCGGCCCTGGGTCCCGCTGCCGAGCGGGTCGGTGCAGTCACCGCCCCACTGGTACCAGCCGCCGCGCTGGGCGAGGGCCCAGGCGACGGCCGTTCTGACCTGCGGGGGTGTGTCGGCGGGCAACTGGTAGTCGGGCGGGAGCTGCACGGGCACGGTGTCCTCGCCCTGGGTGAAGCGTCGGACGTCCGCCATGATCTTCTTGACGTAGTCGTACGTCTGGCCCTTCGCGAACGAGGCCGGCGGCACCCCCCTGTACTGGTCGACCCGCCCCCAGCCCGCGTTGTAACCGGCCAGGGCGAGCTCGATCGGGCTGCCGTTGTAGTCCGGGTGCTGCTTGGCCGTCTTGAGCAGGCTGCACATGAAGCGGCCCTGGGCCGCGATGGCGTCCCGGGGCTCCCAGACGCTCCCTCCCTCGCCCCAGGACGCCCAGGTCTCCGGGGTGAACTGGGCGATCCCCTGCGCCTGGCCGCTGTTCGCGCGCGGGTCGAACGCGGACTCCGCGTTGATCTGCGCGGCGATTACTCCCGCGCTCAGCCCCTGGTCGCACGCGGCGGCGGCGGCCCTGATGAACCCGGCGTACTGCTCGGGGACACCGCCCGGGCCCACGCGCAGGGTGTCCGACGCGACCGGGACCGCCCCGCCGCTGCCGCCGTCCCCGCTCGGAGTGTCCTTCCCTGCCGTCGCGATGAACATGACCAGCCCGATCCCCAACGCGAGCGGGCTCGCCGCAGCCGCCGACGCTGCGGCGACCAGCCCCGCTTTGATGCGCACTCATCCCCCTTCGATCGAGAACCGACAAGACGACACCGATCGCGCCTCCGTGGCGCCGACGTGACGTGACGTCAGATCCGTGACACGCAAACGCGACCGGCGTTTGCTTCCGGTTCCCCATCGAACGGGTCTGCGACCGGGGCTGTCATGAGTACGCATACTCATGACAGCCCCGCCCCTGATCCACAAGGCTGATCGTGACCGAGACGGAACTGTCCGTGAGTGGTTCGGGGGGATGGTGGCGAAGAAGAACGTCCCGGCGGTGGAGCTGCCGGGACACAGCCGGATCGTGGTGCCCGTCCTGGCGGCCGTGGGAGGCAGCGGGCGGTCGACCGTCGCGGGGCTGCTGGCCGCCTCGCTGGCGTCTTCCGCGCGGAGCGTGGTGCTCGACCTCGCCCCGCGCCTGGCCTCGCCCTGGCCCGGCTGGACGACGGAACCCGGCACGGGGCTCGCCTCGGTGCCGCCCGCCGCACCGCTGAGCCGCCGGCGGGTGCTGGCCGCCGCCACCCGCCTGCCGGGTCCGGCGGACGACGGCTGGCAAGTGCTGACCGACCACCGGGAGTGGAGCGCGCCGCCGCTGCCGCTGCCCGCCGACCCGGCCGCCTGGTACCAGCTGGCCGCGATCGGCGGCTGGCAGGCGGTGGTCGCGGACACCTCCCACCCGATGGCGCACGACCTGGTGGCCTCCCGCTCCGCCGGGCGATCCGGACTGACCGCCGCGTGGTGCGGACTGCCGGTGAGCGTGCCGGTGGTGTGCGCGGCCGCGACCGGCTCCGGGATGGCGGCCCTGCAGACCGCGCTGTCGGTGGCCGCCGCAGAAGGTCTGGCGCTGGAGCGCACGGTGGTCGCCCTGGTGTCCACCGGAGACGGCCGCGCGCCGGCTTCGGTCCGGGCCGGGGAGACGATGCTCGCGCCGCGCGTCGCCGCCGTCGTCCGTGTGCCCTACGACCCGGGCATCCGAGCACGGGGCCTGCGCGACGCCTCGCGTCTGGACGCCCGTTCCGTCCAGGCCGCCGACCGGCTCACCCGTGCCGTCATCGCCTCCGCCCACGCGAGCTGGGGCGACCCGCTGCCCGCGGCCGCCCGACCGGCCGCGGCACCCGTACAGACCCGATCCGCAGAAGCCCTAGAAGCAGAAGCCGTAGAAGGAGCGCTGCTGTGAGCCAGATCCTGCACGCCGTCAGCACACTGCTGTCCGACCCGCACACCCACATCCTGGCGGACGACCCGCCGGCCACGTCGGTCCCGAACCCGATCCCGTCGTACAAGCCCCAGCTGCCCTCGAACGTCAGCGGGCCGACCGGCACGATCCTCGGCTGGGTCGCCGGCGGCGGCCTGGCGCTAGCCGTCCTCGGCGGACTGCTGGGCTGGGCGGCCGTCGCCGTCGGCGAGAACTCCGAGCGCGGCGGCATGGCCGCGCGCGGCAAGAAGGCCATCATCATGAGCCTGATCGCCGGCATCGGTATCGCCTGCACATCCGGGCTGGTGTTCGCCGCGTACTCGATGGCCGCCTGATGGCGGACCGCCATGACCGCGCCGCGCGCGGGGCGCGCCTGCGCCTGATCGGGATCGGTGTGGTGACCGCCGCGGTAGTCGCCGCCGGAAGCGTCGCGCTCCTCCATGGCCTGGACGACGACACGGACACGAAGCCGGGCGCGGCCCCGGCCGCGACCGCCCCGGCGAGCCCCGGGCCGATGTCGTCCCCGAGCCCGTCGGCCACCAGGACCCTGACCCCGAACACGGCCAAGCCGGCGCACCTGCCCAAGCCCACCGGCCAGAAGGACGGCGCCAGCATCGGGTTCCCTCGCTACGGCTACGGGCCGATGGCAGCCGCGGTCTACCACCTGGACGAGCTGTCGATGCTGGACGACGACATGGTCCGACGCCAGCTCACCGTCATGACGGCCAAGGGCAGCGAGGACTCGATCGACAAAGCGGTCAGCGAGGTGCGCAAGCTTCGCGAGCAGGTGGGCCTGCCACCCTCCGGCGGCACCCCGGCCGGGCTGACGATCACCACCAACGTGGACGCCGCGCAGGCGTGGGCGCTCAACGGCGACGGCTCCGTGATCACCGTGTGGATGCACTACAGCCGCACCGCCACGCTGCCCAAAGGCGGCCCGGACGACGACCCTCTCAAGAACCAGCTGGCCAACATGATCCTGCAGTGGGAGGACGGCGACTGGAAGATCACCACGGATCCCAAGTGGACGGCCAAGAAGGGCGATCCGATGCCCTACAACCCGGATTCGCCGGCGTCCGCGAAGGACGGATGGCTGGTGGTGATCCGTGACTGACCGCGGGCTCCTCCGGCTGCTCACCGTCCTGCTCGCCGCGCTGATGTCGTTCGGGGCGGTGGCTGTCCCGGCCGCGCTGGCCGACACTCCGACCAGCGAGGAAAAGGCTCACGCCCCCAACGGCCCCCCGGACAAACCCGATCCGCAGTGGCTCAAGCAGTGGAACGACCGCTCCGAGGGCAACTGGGGCGTCGACACGAACGGCCACTGGTGCATGATGCCCGAGGCCAACAACTGCACCTTCTACAAGCAGCCCGACACCTACGACTCCTGCGAGGAGCACAACGTCGGCTGTGACGACCCGAAGATCACCGAGGAACGGAAGAAGCGGGAGCTCGCGAAGCTCGCGGAGTGGGAGAAGGCCACAGACCACGGCGCGTACGGCTACCAGAAGATGGACGCCGCGATCAGGAAGTGCATCGAGGGGGGCCAGAACTTCCACGAGTGCCAGCAGCTGAACGCCCAGCTGATGGTGCCGGACGGCGGGCCGGTGGCCTGGGTCGAGGGCAAGATCTCCAAGATGGCCTCGGACGCGCTGAAGGAGGCCGCCGGCGCCATCGGCGAGGGCGTGGTGTGGCTGTTGCAGCAGTTCGCCGACAGTTTCAACGACGTCTCCACGATCGACCTGGGCAAGGTCGGTATCGACAAGGTCACCGGCACCCTGACCGTACTGTCGGTGCTGGTCGCCGCCTTCCTCGCCCTCGTCCAGTTCGCGAGGGTCGCGGTGAGCCAGCAGGGCGCTCCGCTGGCGACGGTCCTCAAGGGCCTCGGCAAGTACGCGCTCGTGCTCGGGGTGTACGCGGGCGCCGCGCAGGTGGTCCTGAACTGGATCGACCAGGTGTCGATCTGGATCATCAACCTCTCGTTCAAGGGCGGCGGGGACGGGAAGGCCGATGCCGCGGCGGCGATGAAGACGCAGCTCGGCGCCCTGTTCTCCGGGCTGGTGGCCAGCGGCGGGACGAGCACGGCTCTCATCTCCGGGGGCGGTGTGATGAGCCAGGCCGTCGGTGTCGTCATCGTGCTCGGCATCCTGTCGATCCTGGTGATCGGCGCGCTGTGGATCGAGATGTTCCTCCGGCAGGCCGGAATCATGATCCTCATGGCGGCCATGCCGATCGCCCTGGCCGGCCAGCTCGGCGACGAGACCCAGGACTGGTGGCCCAAGGCCCGCCGCGCGTTCACGGCCCTGGCGTTCTCGAAGCTGGCGATCGTGGTGTGCTTCGCGATCGGCTTCAACTCCATGGGCGAGTCCCAGGGTGTCCGCAACGTCATCGTCGGCCTGATCGTCTTCCTCCTCGCCGCGTTCGCCTGGCCGGTGCTGGCCCGCTTCCTGACGATGGTGGAGGCCGGCGGCGGCAACTCCGTGGCGGCCGGGATGGTCTCCTCGATCGGTTCCAGCGTCGGCGCGATGTTCGGCGGTTTCGCCGGAGGAAGCCTCGCCGCGGCCGGGGCGGGGGCCGTCGGCGGCGGGTCGGGGTACACCAAGGCGCTGGAGGAGGAGACCTCGAGCGGTGCTCCGAACGACGCCTCGGGTGAGGTGACGCAGGTCGGCCCGGGCTCCGGCAAGCGCTTCTTGAAGGGCGACCCGAGCCGTTCCTTCGCCTCGAAGCTGGGCGGGGTGGTCGGGACCGGTCTGCAGCTCGCCGCCGCCGGGGCCGCAACGCTGGAGGGCGCGGCGGCGAACACCGCCGCTAACGCGGGCCTCGGCGCCCCTGGCAGTGGCCACGCCACCGTGGTCCCGCCCCGCAAGGGCGGCGGCGCCGCGCCACCGGTCGGCGAGCAGAAGAGCGGCGGCGCCGATGCGCCCGCCGAGCCGAAGAGCCAGGGCTCGGGCCCGGCCTCGGGCTCGTCCGAGGCCGACCTGCCGGTGACGGCGGTGTCGGGTGGCCCGGTCTCCGACGGCGCCACGCTCCCGCCACAGACGGGTGGCACCACCGCTCCCGCGCCCGAAGCCCCTGCGCCGCCCGAGGCCTCCGCCACCGCGACCCCCGCGCGGGGGACTCCCGCGCCGCCGAAGGACTCCGGCACCGACACACCCCCGTTCGGCGTCCCCGTCTGGATGCCCGAGCACGGCGACATGCCGTGGCGCCCGCCACGGCAGGACCCCGCCCCGCAGCCGCCGACCCCCGAAGGGAGCTGACCGCATGTCCGTGTCCCACGGCCGGCCGGACACCTACACCGGCTGGCAGCGCGAGAAGTCCGGCTTCATCGGCGAGCTGTCCGGTGTGGGCTTCGCCCTGATGGCCGCCGCCTCGGTCGTCGCCCTCGTCCCGGTCTACCGGCACAGCTGGACCGCCGCCCTGGTGGCGCTGCCGCTGTCCGGCGTCCTGCTGCTGCTCGCGTACGGCCGGGTGATGGGCCTGGCCGCCGAGGAGTGGCTGCTGCTGGCCGTCCGGCATCAGATCGCCGTCGCCACCAAGCGCAACGTGTTCTACAGCGGGGTGTTCGCCCCCGCCGACAAGGAAGGCAATCAGCCGATGGACCTGCCCGGGGTGCTCGCGCGTCTGCGGATCCTGACCGCGCCGGACGGCCAGGGCGGCACGCTCGGCGTCGTCCACAACCCGATCGACAACACCTACACCCTCGTCGCGAGGGTCACCTTCCCGGGCCTCGCCCTGGTCGATACCGACCGGCAGAACGCCCGGGTGCGCCAGTGGGCGGCGTTCCTGCGCGGCCAGTGCAAGGAGGACGGGGCGATCACCCGTATCCAGGTCCACCAGCGCAGCCTGCCGGACGACGGCGAGGCGCTGCGGTCCTGGACCGTACGGCACGCCACGCCTGACGCCCCGGCGGCCGCCGTCCAGGCGCTGGAGGAGCTGATGGTCTCCGCGGGGCCGGCCGCGACGATCCGCGAGACGTATCTGTCGGTGACGCTGTCGGCGACCCGGGCGCGCCTGGCCGTGCGCGGGGCCGGCGGCGGGCAGGTCGGCGCGGCCGCCGTCCTGGTGCGGGAGTTCCACGCAATGCACGGCTCCCTGTCGTCGGCGGGCCTGCAGGTGGTGGAGCTCCTGGAGCCGCGCCGGGTGGCCGCGACGATCCGCACCGCGTACGACCCGGAGGCGCAGCAGATGCTGGCGGTCCGTGGCGCGGCGGCCGAGGATCCCTCGTACAAGGGTGTGCTGCCGGGCGTCGATCCGGCGCTGGCCGGTCCGGCGGCCGCCGAGTACACCTGGGGCCTGTACCGGCACGACGGGGCGTGGACGGTCACCTACCAGGTGCGGAACTTCCCGCAGTCCCAGGTGTACGCGACGTTCCTGCAGCCGCTGCTCAGGCCCCGAACGAACGCCCGGCGCTCGATGTCGCTGGTGTACGAGCCGGTCGGCCCCGCACGGGCTCGCAAGGAGCTGAGCAAGGAGAAGACGAAGCGTCAGGCGGCCCGGTCGCTGCGGGCGAAGACCGGACGGTCGGAGAGCGAGGACGAGCGGCGCGAGGCGGAGATCGCCCGGGCGCAGGACATCGCCCGTGCCTCCGGGCAGGGCGTGGTCCGGATGGTGGCGCTGATCGCGGTGACGGTCACCGACCTGGAGGAGCTGGAGACGGCGTGCGCCGAGCTGCAGGCGGACGCGAGCGACGCGGGTCTGGAGCTGCGGCGGTGCTGGGGCGCGCAGGACGAGGCGTTCGCCGCGGCCGCGCTGCCGCTCGGCATGGGTCTGCCGCCGCGAAGGATGGCGATCTGATGGGCATGTTCACGCGCCGCGGGGATCGCGGCGACACCGCGCTCGAAGCGACGAAGGTCAGCGATCTGTTCGATCCGGCCGAGGAGGTGCCCGCGCAGCGTCAGCCCACGGCGCGGGAGCTGCGGCGGGCCCGCCTGCTGGAGGACCCGGCGACGGCGATGCGGATCGCCCCGAAGAAGGGGTGGCACCAGCCCTACGCGGGCCGGGCCGCCTCGCACGCCAAGGCCGAGGTGTTCCGGGCCGACACGGGCCGGGCGAGCGGCATCTACCCGTTCCTGCACGCGGCGGCGCTGCCGCCGGTCGGCGCCTACATCGGGTTCAACACCCTGACCATGCAGGCGTTCAGCGCGCATCCGAGCGTATGGGTGAAGGAGGGGCTGGCGACCAACCCGAACGTGATCCTGACCGGCATCCCCGGCAGCGGGAAGTCCGCGCACGTCAAGGCGCTGTGCTTCCGGCTGATGGCCTTCGGGCACCGCACGCTGATCGCCGGTGACGTCAAGGGCGAGTACGCGCGGCTGTGCCGGCATCTGGGGGTCGAGCCGGTGCGGCTCGGGCCGGGCCTGCAGGGCCGGCTCAACCCGTTGGACGCCGGGCCGCTCGGCGCGGACCTGCACTTGATCAAGGACGGCGCCGAGCTGACGGCGCGGCTGACCGAGATCCACCGGCGGCGGCTGACGCTGTGCAAGGCGCTGCTGGAGCTGCAGCTGAAGCGGGTGCTGCTGCCACAGGAGGAGGAGTGCCTGGACGTCGCCGTGCGGGAGGTGACCGGCGCGCTCGGCGGGGCCGGTCACACCCGTCTGGACACCCCGACCCTGCCGTCGGTGTACCAGGTCCTCAAGGATCCGACCCCGGCCATGGCGCGGGAGCTTCGGGTGCGCGGGGACGACGTGCAGACCGCCCGCGAGCAGATGGCCAGCATCCGCTCCGCGCTCGGCAGCATGATCTCCGGCCACCTGGGCGGCCTGTTCGACGAGAAGACCTCGGTGGCGCTGGACTGGGGCGCGCCGATCCAGTCCGTCGACATCTCCGCGCTCCAGCAGTACGGCGACGAGGTGGTGGCGATGGTGCTGACCTGTGTCTCCTCGTGGGCGCAGTCCGCCATCGACCGCCCTGGCCGTCCCTGGATCGTCGTGCGCGACGAGCTGTGGCGCCAGATGCAGTCCGGCGGCTCCAGCATGGTGCGCAAGATCGACGCCGACCTGCGGCTGTCCCGCGCGACCGGCACGATCCAGCTCCTCGCCACCCACCGCCTGAGCGACTTCGAGGCGGTCGGCGCGGCCGGCTCCGAGGCGGTGGCCATCGCCAAGGACCTGATCGCCTCCTGCGAGACCCGTATCCAGCTCGCCCAGGACACCAAGCCGCTGAACCTCACCCGCGAGGCGATCGGCCTCACCGACGCCGAGTGCGACCTGATCGGGTCCTGGGGCGCGGGGCAGCGCGGGCGGGCGCTGTGGAAGGTCGGCCGCGGCGGCGGCTCGCACGCGGTGCAGCTCCTGCTCTCGCGCACCGAGAAGGAGCTGTTCGAGACCGACGAGAGGATGGTGATCTGAGGTGGCCTCGGACAACCGGGTGGACGACGGCACCTTCCTCGCCGGGCTGGCCGCCGGTGCGGTCGTCTCGCTGGGGGCGGTGTCGCTGGCGGCGGGCGCCCTGGCCGGACTGCTGTCCGGGGGCGGTATGCCCCGGATGACGGCGTCGGTGCCCGAGACGCTGCTGCTGTCCGTCGCGCAGGGGCCGGCCTCGGTCTACGACCCGGCTCCTCCCGGCTGGCTGTTCTACACCGTCCTCGGTCTGCTGGTCGTCCTGCTGGCGGTGCTGGCGGGTGTGGTCGTACGGAGGCTGGGGCGGCGCCGGCGCCGCGGGCTCGCGGGCGGCGCGACGTGGGGCGGGGCGAAGGTCGAGAAGGCGATGGCGCTGCCGGACGACCCGGCCGAGCGGCCGGACCGCATCACCGCAGGGCGGGGGCGGGAGACCCGCAAGGTCGTCGGCGTGATCGAGCGCAGCGCCTCCGCCATCGCGTTCGGCCCGCCCGGCTCGGCGAAGACCTCCGGGCTGCTGGCCCCCAACGTCGCCGAGTGGCAGGGCCCGGCGCTGGTGACCACCACCAAGGCCGCCGACCTGGAGGAGATCTACGCCGCCCGCAGCCGGATCGGCCCGGTGTGGGTGATCGCGCCCGCCGGTCTGCCCGAGGGCCCGTGGCGCGGCGCGCACTGGTCGCCGGTGGACTACGCCGTGGACGAGGAGGCCGCGGAGCGGATGGCCGAGTGGATGGCGGACGCCTCCCAGAAGGCGTACGACCCGAAGGCCGAGCCGTGGATGATCCAGGCGCGCGCCATCGTCGCGGGGCTGCTGCTCGCCTCGCGGGTGTCGGGCGGCGGCATCCGGGCGTTCCGGCGCTGGCTCACCCAGGGCGAGGCGGCGGTCGACCACGTGCGCGCCCTGCTGGAGGGGGAGCACCCGGAGGCGGCGCTGGACTACGCCCAGCCGTGGTCGACGCTGCACGACGACGGCAAGGGCAGCGTGCAGTTCACCCTCAACGTCCTGGCGGCCACCTACCGCAGCGAGGGTGTCCGGGAGGCCGCCGGGTCCACCGACTTCAGCGCGGAGGAACTGCTGGAGCGCAACGGCACGCTGGTGCTGATCGCGGCGCCCTCGCAGGCCGACCGCTTCGCGCCGTACTTCACCTCGCTGATCGCCGCCGTCCTGCACGCGGCCGAGGTGCGGTACGAGCGGTGCGGCCGCCATCCCGACCGCACGTTCGGCCTGTTCGTGGACGAGGCGGGCAACTTCCTGCGCTACCCGAAGCTGCCGAACGTGCTGACCACCGGGCGTGGCATGGGCATCGCGGTGCTCGGCATCTGGCACGACTACTCGCAGCTGGTCGCCCGCATGGGTCGGGAGGGCGCGAAGACCATCGTCTCGGCCTCCACCCTGCGGCTGCTCCTGCCGGGTCTGGCCGACGACGAGACGCTGCGCTACATGTCGTTCCTGTTCGGCAAGGAGCTGGTGGAACGTACGAGCCGCACCAGTGGTAGCGGCGGCGGCCGGGACTCCACCTCCACCAGCGTGGTGGAGTCCGACCTGCTGCCGGTCCACCAGCTGCGTGAGATCCCCGAGCACACCGCGATCGCCCTGTACTTCAACCGGCCGCCGGTGCGCGTGCGGATGCGCCTGACCTGGCGCGACCGGGACGTCAAGGCGTGGCTGGCCCGGCCGGCGGCGCCGGCGCCGGGGTTGTCGCTCGACAAGAGGGAGGCCGCCGGTGCCTGAGCCCGCCGAGGGCGCCGCCCCCGCCACCAGGCGGTGGGTCTGGTCCGCGATGGAGCCCGCCGACCGCCAGCAACGGCTGACCGAGCTCGCGATGTGGGTGGACTGGCTGACCGACCACCACCACCTGCACCGCCGGATCCCCCGCTGCTGGTACCGCGACGGCCACGAGCCCGTCCTGGAGGTGCTGACGGCCCTCTACCTCGGCTGGGTCCGCACCTACGCCGGCGACCCGGCCCAGGCCACCGCCTTCGGGGAACTCGCGTGGATCCGGGAACTGCACGCCGCCCTGCCGCTGCTCGCCGCCCCGACCTGCGACGACGGCCACCTGGCCCCGCCCCCGCGCCGGGGCCCCACCGGCGAGGCCCTGCACGACTGGCTGGACACCGACCCGCCCCGCATCGCCGCCGCCGCCGACCACCCGGCACCGGCCGAGGCCAACCGCCTGGCCGCCGCCCTGCACGGGGCGACGGGGCCGTCGGCGCCGTCAGCCTGACGTCGCTACCGGTGCCACGGGCCGCACTCCCACCGTCCGTCCACGTCCCGCAGGCAGACGCGGTAGGTGTGGTCGGCGCCGACCATCGCGCTGAACGCCTGGAACGAGGACTGCGTCGACTCGACGTACGAGGGCCCGTCGAGCACATCGATCCGGAACGACCGGCCGTCGGCCTTGTCCGCCTTCGCCCACACCGCTTGGCACGTGGGCGAGTACCGTGCCCAGACCTCCGGATACGGGG
This sequence comes from Kitasatospora xanthocidica, assembly GCF_014656195.1. Classification (GTDB taxonomy): domain Bacteria; phylum Actinomycetota; class Actinomycetes; order Streptomycetales; family Streptomycetaceae; genus Kitasatospora; species Kitasatospora xanthocidica. The sequence goes on from NZ_BNBY01000045.1 coordinate 14,352, forward strand.
CGGACCCGGCGTGCACCCTGCTCTTCGGCACGTCCCGGGCGTCGCCCTGGCAGCCCTGCGACTTCGGGTTCCTGCCGTCGCAGGCGTTGCCGTGGCACCCGGCCGCCGCGACGGCCGGAGACGCCGTCATTGGAGCCCACAACGCCACTGTCGAGAGGGCCACGACGACGGTCCTGAGGAGGCGGGAGGCGATCATGCGCGGTCCTTTCGGCTGCGCGGCGGCCGGGACGACCGCCGCTCCTGGCCTTCTGAATAGCGCCTCCCGCACGCTCCGTAGACGAAGAACGGCCACATCTTCACCGGATGGGGTGGCCGGCGGATCGCCGGGTTCACGACTCGAGGCCACCTCCGTGCCTGCCGCGCGCGTACGGGGAGCCGGTGCTCCGCCGCGCCGTGAGCGGCGCCGCGCGACTCCGCTCACGGCTCTCAGCGGATGATCTGGTCCCGTCTGACCGTGAACTCCTCACACCCGTCCGGTGTGGCGACACCGTGAGGCGAGGTGGAGACGGTGACGATCCCGTCGTTGTCAGGCGGGCCGGAGCACTCGCGGACCACGCAGTCGACGGTCACCTCCACCGGATAGACCGAATCGGAGTCGAGATCCATCCCACCGCCGAAGATCGGGGTCTTGTCGATCAATGACCAGCGCCGTCCACCGGCATCCGTGAACTGGACCTCCACGATTCCCGGGAACGGCTCGTCGTCCACCCAACGGACGGCCTCGCAACGCAGTTCGACCACCAATGCCCCCAGATCCCTCTTCCAGGCCACCCGTTGCAGTGCTCGAAGCCCTCCTCCACGCTGCCCGCGCACACCGTATCCTCCGGCCCCGCCCGGAAGACGTCGAACGCTACCGCGAGGCCGAGGGCCCACTGCGGCCCTGGCCTTCCCGGCCGAGGCCCGGCCCGTCCTGCCGCGTCTGCCGGCTCTGCTGGGCCTGCCGTTGGGCGGTCAGGACCCGCTGGGCGTCCTCGGCGGCGCGCTGGGCAGGTGGCTGGGCACCGCGCCGGTCCAGCTCCTGCTGCATCAGGCCCACCGAGGTTCCCAGGCCGCTCGCGCGCTGGCGCGCCTCCTGGACCTCGGCCCGGGCCGCCTCCACTCCGCGCTGACGCGCGGCTGCGGTCCGCGCGAGCACCTCGGCGCGGTCGCCGCCCGCCTCCTGCCAGGCCTCGAGGACGATGTCGTGCTTGTCGGCGGGCCCGGCCAGCCGCCTGGCCGACTCGAGCCGGTCGCGGGCGTAGATGAGCTCGTCCTCCTTCTGTGTCGCGGACGACAGGAGTTCGGCCGCGCGCTGTCCGAGCGCGTCGCGGTCGGCGCCGCGCACGACCTGCCGCCCGAGCACGCCGCGCTCCGCCAGCTGCCGCTCGATCTCGGCGGCCTGCTCCTGAGCCTGCCCGATCTCGGCACTCAGGCGTTCCACCAGCCCGGTGGCGTACCGGGTGTCCAGGATGGCGTCCACCTGCTTCGCCCGTTCGGCGACGCCCTGTTCGACCTCACCGCCCGAGGCGAGCGCGGCGGCGAGGCCCACTGCCCGCGACTCCGCGTGCACGGCGTGGTCCCGAGCGGCCGCCGCCTCCTCGGTCACCCGGGCGAGCGTGGCCGCGAGGTCGGCGTCCGGCACGTCCCTGAAGGGGTGCTCGGAGCCCGCCTGTGCGGTCGTCCGGGTCCGCTTCTCCTCCTCACCGGGCCCCTGACCGGCCGACAGCGCGGTCCCGTTCGCGGCAGTCCCCTGTGCCAGGCCGTCCACCGGCTCGTTCACGGTGCCTGCCGCCGTGTCGCCCCGCTGGGCTCGGCGTAGGTCGACGAGGCTCTGGGCGCTCGCGTGGATCGCGTCCTCGGCCGCCCTGGCCGCGCGGCTCAGCGCGGCCCGGCGGTCGAGCTCGGCCGCGAGTTCGGCCCTGCGCAGCGGGTACTGCCGGCCGTCCGGCCCGTCCAGCCTGGCTTCGATCAACGAGTCCGGCAGGAGGTACACCGGGCGTTGCCGCCACGGGCCCTCGTGTGCCCATCCGAGGAGTCGGCTCAGACTGTCCTGCAGGGCCTCCGCGTCCAGTCGGGCAGGGCCGTCGGCCGCACTCGACATCGGGATGACAGCCCGGGCGTCTTCGAGGGCGAGGCTGAGGCCCTCGTGGGTGGTGGTGTCGACCTGGCCTGTCGCGACGAACTGCAGGACGACGTCCTGCTGCCGTGCGAGCCAGCCGTCGGCGTCCTGGACCGGCAGCGGGCGGGCCCGTTCCGCCAGGACGGCCGCACCTGCTCCCGGCGGGTACTCCATGGTGCCGTCGGGCCGCCGGGTGTTGACGTACAGGTCCTCGCCGGTCCGGTTGGTGACGATGACCCGGTGGACATGGGGGCTCTCCTCGGCGGCGGCGACCGTGCCGGGGATCGCCGTGTATGAGGCGTTGGCCCACTCGGGCCAGACCCACCGGCCCGGTTCCATGCCGGGGGACAGGTAGCGGTACATGGCATCGAGGCGGCTGCGCTCCGCGCGGACGGCGAGGGCGACCACCCACACCTCGTGGCGGCTGCGGCCCTCGGGGAGCGACACGGCCGGTGAGCCGTCGCCTCGTCGGCCGGTCGCGAAGAACCTGGCGTCGGCGAGCACCGCCTCGGCGTTGCGGAAGGTGCCCTCGGCGACGAAGGAGTACCCGTGCTCGACCGCGTGGGCGAACGCCATCTGCATCCAGGCGGTGGCCGCCTGCTGGGTGGCCGGGACCATCGCGATGGGATCGGTGTCCATCAACGCGCGGAACTGCGGGTGGAACTGGCGGAGCTCGTCGCCGGAGAGCCGGATCACGTCGCGATCGGCATTCCGCAGCCGCACATTTTCCATCGCCTGGCTCTTCCCAGCAGCGGGCTGGGCTCCAGTGAGGACAGCTATAGGCTGATCGCTGGGGCGCCGTCGGCCGAAGACGTAGCCCTCGATCACCCTGTCGAATCGTTCCCTGAGCTGTTCCGGGGTCAGCTCGTACGGATCCGGGTCAGCCACGGCGTTCCTTGTCCAGGGCTCGGATCTCGGCTGTCCACACGGTGATCTTGGCGATCAGAGCGGCCCTGTCGTAGGGATCGACCGCGTCCCGCTCGTCCCGGAGGTCGAGGACCTTGGTCCACCAGTCTTGGCGTTCGCGTTCAGCGGTCGCGTCGTCGTAGAGCCCCACGTAGCGGGCCGAGAGGTGTGTCGCTGTCTCGGCGAACATGTCGTAGACCACGGACGTGGGCACGTCCTCGGGGATTGCCACGGTCGGGCTGTGCTCAGTCATCTCGCTCCTCGAATCGCGGGGTAGGTCCTTGCCTTCGGTGAGTATCCACGGGCCCCTTCGTCGTCCCACAGTTCGATCAGTCGGATGATCGTCGCCGCTCATAGACAGGAGCCTGCCGCTCGGGTCCACGCATCGCAGTGGCGTGGTTCGAGCTGTGCAGCGTCAACGGGGCCCTTCAAGCCCAGGCGGCCGTACCCGACATCTGTCCCCGGCGGCTTCTCGGTCGGCACGGTCGTCCATGGGAACGGCACTCGGAGTGTTTCCGGACATAGATCCAACGTACCGACAACCCCTGCTGCTCATAGGCTGGTTATCGGATCCGGTGAGCTCATTTCTCATGGCGGTCACTCAATTCCGGCTGAGCATTCGTACGGATGGGAATAAATGGGGCGCCGAGATAAGTGGTGGGTCGAAGCGCGCCGCCGTCTCGGGTTCGAGAGCGGCGTGACCATCGGCTTCGCCGAGTTCGGGACGACTGACCTCAGCCGCACCAGCGCCCTACAGCCCCGGGCCACCGAGTCCCCGGCGGCTGCGGTACGAGTCGGGGTCCTGCTGCTGCCCGCCCTGCGGGCGCTGCCGGTCGGCGGCGCGCTGCTGCGCAGCCTGAATCCGCCATGCCTCCTCAACGGCGCGCTCGCTGTGGGGCTGGGCGTCGCGGCGGTTCATCTCCTGCCGGATCGCCGTCGTCGAGGCCTGCAGGGCCTCCCAGCGCTCCCACGTCGCCTTGGCCTCGTCCCAGGCGGCGCGTAGGCCGCGGCGGCGGGAGGCCTTCGTACGTTCGAGGACGGTGTCCCGGGTGCCGCCGGCCTGCCGCCAGTTCTCCAGCAGTCGCTCGTGTTCGGCGGGGTCGCCCGCCTGGGCGATGGCCTGGACGATCTGCTGCCGGGCGTCCTCGAGCCGCCGCGCCCGCTCGGCGCGGGCCTCGCGGACGGCGGTGAGCTGTCGCCGCAGGGTGTCGCGGTCGGCGCCGCGTACGGCGGGCCGGCCGAAGAGGGCGGTTTCGGCGAGCCGCTCCTCGATGCCGGACGCCTCCTGGTCCGCGTCACCGGCCCCGGCCTCCAGGGCCTGGATCAGGTCGGCGGCCCGGCGCATCCGGAGGATCGCCGCGACCCGCTCGGCCCGCCGCGTGACCTGCTGTTCGACCTCGCCGCCCGGATCGAGCGCGGCGGCGAGCGCCGCGGCCTCGGCGTCCTGGGCGGTCGCCTGCCGGTACGCGCTCTCCGCGGCGTCGGCGGCGTGGGCCATGGCGTCCGTGAGTTGGGCGTCCGACAGCGTCGCGTAGGGGAGGTCCTGCCACGCGGATGGTTCGACCGCCCTGGGAGTGGCCTCCTCGACGGGCGCGTCGTCGGGCAGGTCCGGCGTCGCGTCGTCGGCCGCGGCGAGGCCCCGGGCGTCGGATGATCCGGCGTCCGCGGCGTCGAGCGGCGGATCGGCCGCACCCGCGACCCGCGTCTCGTCGGCGACGGCCGGTCCGAGGGAGTCAAGGCGCGGGTCGGGCCCGGCCTCCGGGTAGAGGGCCTCACCCCGCCGGCCCGCGGACTCGACGGCGCGGGCCCGTCGGCCGACCTCGGCGACCTCGTCGTGCAGGGCCTGCCAGGCCCGGGCGTCCCGCTCGTCGTCGGGCCGCCCACCGATCCCGGGCTCGGCGTCGCGCACCCCGCGGCGGGTGCGCCAGGCGTCGGCGAGGGCGGCTGCGCGCTCCCAGGCCTCGCGCAGGTCGTGGTCCGGTGGTGGAACGGGGCCGAGGACGCGCGCCCAGGCGGGCGGGGCCAGGGCGAGGGCGCGGCCGGTGCGGCGCAGGGCGGCCTCGATGACCTCGCGGCGTTCGCGCAGGTGGTCGACCCAGGCGGGCGGGGTGTGTCGGTCCCGTTCGACCGTGCGCTCCGCGAGCCACTCGGGCACCGGCCCGCTGTGGTCGGGGACGGGCGGGGGGCTGTCCGGCAGGAGTCGGCGCAGGCGCTGCTCGGCGCGGATCCGCGCGATGACCACGTCGGTCCGCTCCACCCGTCGGCGGGCCTCCTCCTGTGCCTCGACGTTGACACGCATCGTCGCGGAGACGATGACGCCTTCCTGGCCTGCCGTGGCCGCGTGGCCGGTGCCCGGTTCGCGCTGCCAGATCTCGCGCATGCGGTCGAGCGGCGCCATCCGGGCTCGGAGTCTCTGCTCGCCCAGCAGTGAGGACAGGGTCTCGTAGGCCTCGCGCGCGACCGCCGAGTCGGGGTCCGTGCGGCCGAGGGCTCGGGCGTACCGGCGGGTCCACGCGATCTCCTCGGCGAGCCGGGCGCGGGTCCGGTCTCCGTACACGCGGCGGGGCCAGGCCTGGACCTCCCGGCCGTCGACCGTCACGCGGCGCGGCTGGTTGGCCACACGGGCGTCGGCCCGGTGGAGTTCCTCCAGCGCGTGGGCGCGGCGCTCGGCGGCGCGTTCGGCCAGGGTGTCGAGCTGCGCGGCCGTCAGGTCGGCCAGGGGACGGCGGGGGTTCTGTTCCCGGAGCTTCCGCAGGGTGTCGCGGGCGTCCTCGACGTGGTTGTCGACGCGCCAGGACAGCACGGCGGAGACGTCCTCGGCGTCGCGGAAGTCCCGCTCGTCGTGGGCGGCGCGCAGGATGCGCTCGGGTGCGAATCCCGCGCGTTCGGCGTCGCGTACGGCGCGGACGACGGCGGGCCAGGCGTCGGCGGTGATGAACGTCTCGGCGGCGTCGCCGAGGACGCCCCTCAGCATGTTCTCGTAGCGCAGGGACAGCGCGCGGGCGTGGACGTCGGTGTACTCGTTGGCGAGTTGGCGGATGCCCCAGGCCCGGTCCCATTCCTCGCGGACGGTGTCGGTGGCGGAGCGGGAGGCCTGGGTGTTGCGGGCGATGGCGTGCAGGACGTCGGCGATCGTCCGCCCGTCGTCGAGGACCAGGTAGGCGCGGTTCTCCTGGCGGCCACGGGTCATGGCGACGTAGGCGGACTCGCGGGCCGTGCGCTCGGTGAACAGGCCGCTGCCGGTGTCGACGGTGGCGCCCTGGCCGCGGTGGGCGGTTCCGGCGTAGCCGAGGTCGACGGACCGAGCCACGTAGTCGGCGGGGAGGGTGGCGCGGCCGCCGTGGCCGGTGTGGCGGACGACCAGGGAGCCGTCGTCCTGAACGGTGACGACCGACCACTGGTCGCCGTTCTTGACGAAGTCCTTGCCGCCGCGCACGACGTTCTTCCGGGCGTTCCTGCGGGTGACGACGAGGTCGCCGCCGTGGGCCCGGCCGCCGTCGCGCAGGCGCGCGGCGCGGGTGGTGTCGAGGCGTCCGGTGGCGAGGCGGTGGGCCTGGGCCATGGAGTTGAGCTCGTCCACGGTGGCGTTGTCGTCGGCCATCATCATGGCGGTGAGGCCGGCCTCGGTGTCGCGCTGCCAGTCGGCGAAGACCTGGTGGAGCATCTGCTCCCGGCTGCCCGCGACGACGCGTCCCCGGTCCAGGTACCAGGTCCAGGCGTCCTCGGGTTCGCCGCCGCGCAGGGCGAGGGAGGCGGCGGCCTCGCCGGGGACCCGGAAGCGGTGGACGCTCTCGAGTTCGACGACGTCCGCGGTGCCGGCGAGCAGGCGCAGCGCGCCGCCGGACTCGACGCTCGCGAGCTGGGCGGGGTCGCCGACGAGGCGGACCAGCGCGCCGGCGCGCTGGGCGTCGGCGATGACGGCGGCCAGGCGCCTGCTGCCCGCCATGCCGGCCTCGTCGACGATCACGAGGTCGCCTGGGTAGAGCTCGAAGCCCGGGTCCACGGGGCCGCCGTCGTGGGCGCCGTCGCGCCGGGCTAGCCATTCGTGCAGGACGTAGGCGGGGGCGCCGATGCCAGCCGAGAGTTCGGCGGCGGCGCGGGCGGAGGGCCCGAGGCCGATGACGCGTCCGCCCGCGGCGCGTACCGCGTCCGCGGCGAGTGCCATGGCGGTGGTCTTGCCCGCGCCGGCGGGGCCGATGGCGGCGTGAACGAGGTGCTCTCCGGTGGCGAAGGCCCGGGCGAGGGCGCGCTGTCCGGCGTCCAGCGGCCGGTCGGGGTGGGCCTCCCGGTAGGCGGCTTCGACGCGTGCGTACACCGCGGCGGGGACGGCCGGGATCACTGGGGTGCGGGCCGCGGCGACGATCCGGTCCTCGGCGGAGAGGACGGCGGCGGAGGTGTAGAGGCGGGCTTCGCGACGCCGGTAGACGCTCTCGCCGTCGTCGCGGGTGAGCGGCGCGAAGCGGGGGCTGGGGTCGGGCGGGGTGAGGTCGAGGCAGTGCGCCGCGAGGGCGTGGGCGGCTATCTCCTCGGCGAGGGCGGTGCCCGGGCGGGTGCCCCTGGTCGCGTTCATCACCCAGCGGCGGGCTTCGGCCAGGACCTGGCGCCGGCCCCAGACGGAGCGGTGCTCCGAGACGGTCTCGACGACTTCGCGGGCCGCCGTCTCGACGTCGATCCGTAAGGAGGCGCTGTCCTCCCGGAAGCCCTCCGCGGCCTGCCGGGCGCCGCGTAACAGGCCGTCGACACGCTCGGCGCCGAAGGTGCGTACGGCGGCCTCGCGCCATTCGGTGCGCAGGTCGAACAGCGAGCGGGCGCGCTCCTTGTCGGGCCGGGTGTCGAGGGTGGCCCGCTGCATCAGGGCGGTCAGCGTCTTGGCGGACGGCTCGCGGCCGTGGGTCTCGCGGAAGTCCCGGACCAGTTCGGCGACGCGCTCCTTGATGCCCATCGAGCGCCGGGAGTGGCCCTCGATCAGGTCGGTGCCGACCCCGGCTATCTCCATCACCGGGCGCTTGCCGGCGCTGACCTCGCGGGCCTCCGCGCGCAGTCCGAGCGCGGCGCAGACCTCCTCGACCACCCGGGCGTTGTAGAGCTCGGACGCGGCGACGGCCTGCGCGTACAGCAGCGCGCTGTCGAGGCTGCGCCACCTGCCGTCGCGGCCGCGGACCTTGTTCGCGACGACGACGTGGTCGTGCAGCATCGGCTCGCCGAGCCGGTTCTCGTAGTGCCGGAAGCGGGTGGCGATCAGGCCGCCGTCGACGTGCTCCTGGGCGACGCCGCCGGTGCCGGTGCGGGTCATCGTCGCCTCGGCCTCCAGCCAGGCGAGGGTGTCGTCGATGGCCCGCTCGTGGGCGCGCTCGACGGCCCGGCGCACCTCGGCGTCGCCGAGGGCCCAGAGCACGGAGACGCTCTTGGCGGCGGAGAAGACGAGGTCGAACCCGGCGACGGCGCTCTGCCTGCGTCCGGCCTCGGCCGCTTTGACGAACCGGCCGAGTTCCTCCGTGGTGGCGGGCCGGCGCCCGTACCGCCGGACGAACAGCCGCACCCCGGCCTTGCCGCGCAGGGCGGCGTGCTCGCGGGCGTCCGGCGGGCGCAGGCGGCGGCGGTTGAACGCCTCGACCTCCTCGTCGAGTTCACGGCGGAACTCGTCGTCGGGCTCCTTGTAGCGGGGGTAGGCGCGGCCGAGCTTGACGGCGGCGAGGGCCTGCTTCGCCGTGGCGCCGTCGGCGATGCGGGCGGCGATCACGCCCTGGGCGTTCGGGTGCAGGCCCTCACCGAACAGCGCCCGCATCTGCGCCTCGGTGACGGTCCCGGTGACCTCGAGCAGGGCGGTTCCGGAACCGGTCCACAGGCCGGGCGGCTGTCCTTCGGCGGTGTAGTAGTCACCGAGTTCGCCGCCCCGGCGGGGCGCGTCGGCGGAGACCGTCTCGCGGAGGTAGTAGGCGTAGCCGTCCCCCGCGCTGAGGCGATGGACGGTCATCATGCGGGGACTGTAGCCGCCAAGGTCACTCGAGTGTCAGAGGTGTGACTGTCTTGATCTTGAAAAAGTGCGAGGCGTGCCGAGTGCGTCGTGGAGCGAGCTCGCGAGCGGGCGGCGTGCTCGGTGCGGCAGCGCTTGTCAAGATCAAGACAGTCACGAGCTTCGCGAGGCGGTCGTCCACAGCCGGGCTCACCGAGCACGGCTGTGGACGACCGCACCGGCGGTTGGGCCGCGGCCGCGGTACGGGGTGCGCCGGGAGCACGGTGCGGCGACGACGGTCACGGGGCGGCGAACGAGGCGCGGGCGCGGCAGCCGTCGGTTCCTGTCCGATTCACGCCCGCGCGCAGCGCCGGGGCGGCAGAATGGGGCCCACGAATGATCACTGGGGAGGGATCAGCTCACGTGACACAGGAAACCGGGGGAGCACGCAAACTGTCCGCGCGCCAGAAGGCCCGCCTCGCGGCGGCCGAGCGGGCGGAGAGGTTCGAACGACGCGAGGCGGAGCGCCGGCGCCTGGCGGAGGACGTCATTCTCCGCCTCGACGAGGCCAAGGAGTTCGCGGCGGAGACCGAGCGCCTCGTCGCCGACCTGCGCCGCGAGCGCGCCGCCAGGCTCGCCGAGAAGTCCGCGGCGCTCGACGCCCTCGTGGTCGCGCTGCTCGACACCGGCGCCGACGCGGCCGAGGCCGCGGAGCGGGTCGGCCTGTCGCAGGCCGAGGTCAAGGCGGCACGGCGGCGGCACGCCGCCGCTGAGGCCGCGTCGACGACGACCGCGGGTCAGGGAGCCGGCGAGGGCGCGGGCCCTCGTCCGTCGTAGGCACCGCACGCAGGACCGGCACGGCGGGGGCGCCCCACGTGGCTGCCCCCGCACCTGCGGGGAGGAGCCGATGTTCTCCACGGCGCATTCGGCAGCCATCGGCTGACCCCCGCAGGTGCGGGGAGGAGAAATACGCGCCGTCGATGAATACGACGTCCGGCGGCTGACCCCCGCAGGTGCGGGGAGGAGACTTCTTGAACTGGGACGATGCGGTGCCTCTGCCACCTCTCGACCAGGCGAGGCACCCCGACGATGCCAGCGAGCGACCAGGCTGCCGAATCGTCACAAGGATCGGGACATCATCCCACACGCTATAGCCGCAGCGGCGACGCTTGAGCCAAACCCCATATGCAGGGCGGTCCGCAGCAAATGGGGCTATCCCCATCATGCGATTCGATCCGTACGCTCCAGCAGCCGCCTTCTGTGCGCGTTCCCCCCTCCGCCACACATCCGCCGTCATGCCCGCGAAGAAACAATCAGGACGACTTCGGAGAGGCGTGGTCACCCCTCGGCGCGGAATCGGATTCGATCATTGTGCTCCACGACACGCGGGTCGGTTCTAGCTCCCACCTGATCATCTGGAATGCTGTCCCACGTCCGCCGTCCATGGCTTTGCGCGGCGGGCATCCGCAGTACCGGGCAACACCGCCCGGGAAGCCCACGGAGAGAACGGAACATCATGAAGCCATCTGTGCTTGTCGTGTCCACCGACCCCCAGGGGTCCGCCGTCGTCTGGGCGGAGCGGGTGGGAGACAACCTGCCCTTCGACTTCATGGCGGCGCACGAGCAGGCCGATCAGCTGATCCACCTGAAGAACACCGGCGCGAAGATCCACGTCATCGCCAACCAGAAGGGCGGCGTGGGCAAGACCACCACCACGGTCAACCTCGCGGCGTGCACCTTCGACGTCCTCGGTGAGAAGGACGAGTACGAGCACATCTTCATCGACACGCCGGGCACCCTGGCCGACGAGGAGATCCTGCGCCGGGCACTGGAGATCGCGGACGACGTCCTGGTCCCGATGATCACCGAGCCGCTGTGCTTCGACCCGACGGCCCGGACCATCCAGAAGGTCATCGAGCCGATGGACATCCCCTTCCGGATCGTCGTCAACAACTGGGACCCGCGCGACGGCCGCGCCGACCTCGAGGACACCGAGGCGTACATCACGGCGAAGGGCTGGCCCCGGGCCAAGACCGTCCTGCGCCGCTACAAGATCCACTCGCGGGCGGTCGCCGAGGGCACCGTCGTCACCCAGTACAAGGAGAGCGGCACCGCCTACCGGGCCCGCGAGGACTTCTTCCGCCTGTCCCTCGAGCTCGGGTACGGGGGTCGCTGATGGCGGGCCGTCGCGTCTCCTTCGCGTCGATGGCCGCCGACCCGGTCGTCGACGCCCCGGGTGTGGACAGCAGCGCCAACGACACCCCGGCGCGGTGGGTCCCCACCGCCAACTGCCTGCCCAACCCGCGCAACCCCCGTGACGAGCTGGGTGACCTCTCCGATCTGGCGAGCATCAAGGACCGCCAGCTGCAGAGCTGCCTCGCCGTCACCCCGGACGCCTACCTGCGGCTGTGGCCGGAGGACCGGCAGGCGCTCGGCGCGGGGCCGCAGGACGTCGTCATCGTCAACGGCAACCGCCGCCGCGCCGCCGCGCAGCTGTACGGGCGGGAGCAGTTGCTCGTCGTCGTCGACGACACGGTGGCGGAGTCCAAGGCGACCCTGCTCCGGGCGGCGCTCGACGAGAACATGGCGCGCAAGGACTTCGACCCGATCGAGGAGGCCAACGCGGTCCTGCTCATCGTGGCGCAGTACCCGACCGCCAAGGAGGCCGCCGAGGCCGAGGGCTGGTCCCAGAGCTGGATCTCGCACCGCAAGAACCTGCTGAAGCTCCACCCGGAACTGCAGCGCCAGGTTCGGGCCAAGGCGCGTGGCGAGGAGGGCGTCTCCATCAACGTCGCGCGGCGTCTGGGGTCGGTGAAGGGCATCGAGGAGATGTCCCTGGCCGAGCAGACGTCGGAGCTGGAGCAGTTGCTCCAGTCCGACTCCGACGCGGTGGCCGCGAAGCGGGCGGCGAGGCTGGAGGCGAAGGCCGCGGCCAAGGAGCCGGTCACGTCAGCCCCTGCCTCCGTCGCCCCCGCCGCGCCGGCTCCGCAGCCGGCGGCAACGCCTGCGCCGGCCCCCCGGCCGGTCGCGGAGGTGACGCCGGCGGCGGCGCAGCCGGTGGCCCCTCCGGCGCCTCGGCCGGAACCCGCCCCGCAGGCTCCGCTCGCGAGCGCTGAGCCCACGCCGAGCGCCGATCGATTTTCCGCGGAAAATTCCGAGCCGGTCCCGATGCCGGAGCAGCGCGAGAAGCCGGCAGCCGCCACCCAGCCGGTGGAGCTCGGCACCGTCGACTGGCACAACGTCGAGGAGTTGGCAGACGCCATCTGCCGCACCCTCTCGGCCGACGAGGCCTACCGCCTCGCCGACGCCCTGGCCAACCGTCTGCTGACGACCAACAGCTGACACATCCGTGGTGTCCCGCCGCACCTTCGGGTGGGGCGGGACACCGCAGCTCTTCGAGGCGCCGGCGGCCAACGGGGCCGACTGTTTCTCCTTGGTCGACAGGCCGAGGACACTGCAAGGCGCGCGTGGCGCGATGTCAGGTGCTCCTTGAAAACTCGACACTCTGACCACGCCACCTCTGACAACACAGTGACGGGCTTCCAGACCTGACATCCCATCAGTCAAGAAATGGCAAAGGCGCTGCTGCGCCGCAGCTCAGGAAGTGTCCTCCCCGCACCCGCGGGGGTCAGCCGCGCGTCAACCCGAACCGCACGGACGGCCAGGGGTCCTCCCCGCACCCGCGGGGGTCAGCCGACTCACCTTGGGTTTCAGCTCCTTACCAACTCGTCCTCCCCGCACCCGCGGGGGTCAGCCGCGCCAACGCTGGGCAGCGCGCTTGGTCGCCTCGTCCTCCCCGCACCCGCGGGGGTCAGCCGACCCGGGTGGCCTGGGTCCCCTCGATCACCAAGTCCTCCCCGCACCCGCGGGGGTCAGCCGTTGTGGTGCGAGAGCACACCCCCGCGCGGTCCGTCCTCCCCGCACCCGCGGGGGTCAGCCGGACCGCGGCCTGCATCATTCGCCGCATGAACTGTCCTCCCCGCACCCGCGGGGGTCAGCCGATCAGGATTGGTCGGTACGGGTCGATTTCGAGGTCCTCCCCGCACCCGCGGGGGTCAGCCGCCGGACTCGCTGCCCCAGGTGTCCTCGAAGGCGTCCTCCCCGCACCCGCGGGGGTCAGCCGCCACCTGTACCGGGCCTTCGGCGTCCGGAAGGGTCCTCCCCGCACCCGCGGGGGTCAGCCGATGCCCGACTCCCACGGCTCTGACGTCGTGGTGTCCTCCCCGCACACGCGGGGGTCAGCCGGATGTCACCGGGTACGTCTGCATCCTCCGCAAGTCCTCCCCGCACACGCGGGGGTCAGCCGCTGTCGGTGATGCTGAACGCCGCACCGGGCCTGCGCACAGCGAGTATCTCCAGCCGTCTTCGGGCGCTGAGCACTCGCCTCGCCGAGCCCGCCTACGCAGGCTCCCCTCTCGCCCTGAGTCTCCGTGAGAATGTCAGAGAAGCCTGCTCCCGATCCGCACTCACGAACCCGCCGGAGCTGCGACAGTGACGAGCAACACCGCACGGCAGGACGCCGCAGTCGTCGACAAGTCCGTCCTCGCGAACAGCGCCTACGCCGACGGACGCCACCTGGCCGCCCGCCAGTCGATCTATCGATGGCAGCAGCCGCAGTACGACTTACCTGGGATCGTCGTCGAAGAGCTGGCCCGCACAAGCAGAACCGTCCTCGACGTTGGCTGCGGCAACGGCAAGTTCGTCAGCCGCCTGCACAAGGACCGCCCAGACCTTCAGGTCATCGGGATGGACATCTCGACGGGCATCCTCGCCGACGTTCCGAAGCCGGTCCTGGTGGCCGACGCCCAGGCCCTGCCCTTCGCCGACGACAGCGCCGACGCCGTACTGGCCCTGCACATGCTCTACCACGTCAGTGACATCGAGGCCACGATCAAGGAACTGGCCCGCGTCCTCCGTCCTGGGGGTGTCCTCATCGCCTCCACCAACAGCGACACCGACAAGCAGGAGCTGGACCGGCTCTGGGCCAGAGCTGCAGGAGACGTCCTCGGGATTCCCGAAGGGCCTGCACGGGTTTCCCTCAGCTCCCGCTTCTCCCTGGAGAAAGCCCATGGCTACCTCGGGACGGCGTTCAAGGACGTCCGGGTACGGGTGCTGGCCGGCACCATCAGGATCACCGACCCGGCACCACTCATCGCTCACCTGGCCTCCTACGAGGCATGGGCCGACCAGTGCGGCGTCCCGTTCCACGAGACCGTCAGCCGGGCCGCAGAGATTGCTGCTACGACCATCGCGACCGAGGGGTCGTTCATGATCACGTGCCTCGGCGGGCTCCTGATGTGTCGGCCATAGTCCTCCCCGTACCCTGCGGGGGTCAGCCGAGGCAGCAGGTCATAGGCGCCGGGCGGGCCGGTGGGGACGCAGGTACGAGGAGAGCGGTCGGCTCGCGGCCTGCCAGCGGCGGCGACAGTAGGGGTGGCTTCGCTTGAGCCTCCCCCGGGCTCAAGCGGCCTTCGTCGCGATCAGTCCGCCTCCGAGGCACTGATCGCGACGAGTTCGACCTCGAAGCCGTCCTCGTTCTCCAGGTAGGCGGCGTAGACGTGGTCGCCGCCGGCGTGCGGGTGACGGTCCGGAAACATCAGGCGCCAGCCGTGCTGGAGGGCTTCCGAGACCAGCGCCTCCACCGTGTCCGGTCCGTCGATGTGGAACGCCAGGTGGTTCAGCCCCGGCCGGCAACGGTCATGACGGTCGGCGGTGAGAGCCTTCGACTGTTCGAAGACGAGGTACGTGGCCCCGAGGCGCCAGCTGCGCCCGTCGCTCCAGCTCTGGACCAACGTGTATCCGAGGGCCTCCAACAGCCACCCGAAGGAGGCCGCGGCACGGTCGAGGTCGGGGACCCAGATCTCGACGTGGTGCAGCATTCCGCTGATGGGCCTGGTCACGCCGCCGCCACCGAGAACGTCCCGGCCGACCGACCCGAGTCGCACGATGCCCCCACCGGCATGACATCGCATCGGCGGCTCCCGGCTGCCTGGGGGACCCTTGAGCAGGTCCGGCACGCGGCCGGGGAATCATGGACCGTCAGCACATCGTCCTCACCATCGGTCACGGCCGCGGGCCGTCCGACGCCCCCGGACCCGCTCGAGGACGCTCAGCGCGGCAGGCCCCGCCGTAAGCGTGTTTGCGGGCATTGTAGATGTCCCGCG
This sequence comes from Kitasatospora xanthocidica, assembly GCF_014656195.1. Lineage (GTDB taxonomy): Bacteria > Actinomycetota > Actinomycetes > Streptomycetales > Streptomycetaceae > Kitasatospora > Kitasatospora xanthocidica. The sequence goes on from NZ_BNBY01000045.1 coordinate 29,473, forward strand.
AAGTCCCCCTTCTCCACTGGCCGACTCCGCGGCCGCATCCACACCCGGGCCGTCCGACGGAGCCGGTCCCCGTTCCGCGTCTCCTCCCCAGGGGCCGGGACGACGGCACGGATCCGATACGGGCGCCCCCGCCCGTGACGGACCGTTCGGGGGCGGGGGCGACGCGGGCGGGAGGACACGGCCTATGTCGGCGGGGCCGCCGGTTCGGGGGTGTCGAGGGGCCAGGTGTCGCGGTCCTCGATGTGGTCGTAGGCGGGGAGTTCGGCGGCAAGGACGTCGAAGTGGGGGAGTGGGGCCCACAGGGCGCGGTCGCCGACGACGTAGAGGCGGCGTTTGGCGCGGCTGGCGGCGACGTTGAGGAGGTGGGGGGTGCGGGCGGCCCAGGTGCGGGCGCCGGGGCGGCCGCCGGAGCCGAGCAGGAGGATGACGACGTCGGCTTCCTTGCCCTGGGCCTTGTGGACGGTGGCGCAGCGTTCGTCGAGGGTTTCGGGGGTCCAGCCGGGGAGGGTGCGGCAGGTTTCGCGGGCTTCGCTGACGAGGGCGCGGAAGGGGGCGATAACGCGAAGGCGTTCGGTGTCGACGCCGTGGCGGTCGAGTTGTCGCAGGAGGTAGGTGAGGGCGCGGCGGTCGCGTTCGCCCCAGGGGGCGTCGGCGGGGCGGTCGGGGTCGGGGGTGTCGAGCCAGCGGCTGGGGAGGAGGCCGTCGTGTTGGGGGTCGGGGAAGGGCTGGGGGCGGGTGCCGTGGACCATGAGGCCGCCGTAGGCGGTGTCGTTGCTGACGGTGAACATGGGGTCTTCGCAGCGGCGGTGGACGCGCAGGGGTGAGCCGACCCAGACGGTGTCGTGCTCGGCGCCGGTGGGGGCGGGCAGGTAGGTGCCGTGGCGGTTGACGCGGTCGGCGACGGCCTGGGCGGAGGTGGCGGAGGGCAGCCATTCCTCGTCGACGCGGTGGGCGAGCAGGAGGCGGCGCTGTAGGGCGGTGGGCATGGTGACGACGGGTTCGAGCTGGAGGGGGTCGCCGACGAGGACGGCGCGGCGGGCTCGCCAGAGGGCGCCGACGGCGGCCTGCGGGGTGGCCTGGCCGGCTTCGTCGACGAGGACCCAGCCGAGGGAGCCTTGGCCGAGGCGGGCGAACATGCTGCCGAAGGAGGAGAAGGTGGTGGAGACGACGGGGACGAGGAGGAAGAGGGTCTGCCAGGCGTGCAGGACCTGTTCGTCGGGGACGGGGCCGCTGTTCGCGGTCATGAGGTCCATGAGGACCTGGAGGTTGCCGCGGATCCGTTTGGCGGTGTTGGCGGCGAAGGCGCGGTGGAGGTCGAGGGCGCGCAGGAACAGGTCGCTGCGGGCGGTGCTCCAGGCCTCGTCGGACCAGGGGGCGCCGAGTTCCTGCTCGTGGTCGTCGAGGTGGAGCCAGTCGAGGGGCAGGGAGGGGAGGGTGGTGGCGGCGGTGCGCAGGGTGCGGTGGGCGGCGTCGAGCGCGGCGGTGGCGTCCTCCAGGTCGCGGCGGGCGGCCCAGGCCTCGTCGCGGGCCTGTTCGGCGGCGGCGTGGGCGGTGGATTCGGCGGCGTGGGCGGTGTCCTGGCGGGCGCGGGCGCGGGTGACGGCCGCGGCGGCGTCCGTGAGGGCGGTGGTGGAGCGGGTGCGCAGTTCGGCGGCGGCGAGGTCCTCGTCGCGTGCGCAGCGGGCGATGTGGTCGTAGGCGTCCTCGAGGGCGGTGCGTTGTCGGGCGATCAGGGCGAGGAGTTCGGCCTGGCTTCGTTCGCGGTGCTGTTCGGCGGCCTGGCGTTCGGCGCTGTTTTGGAGGAGGCGGCGCAGGCCCGCGCGTAGGCCGGGCTGGGCGGTGGGGGGTTCGTCGTGGAGGGTGGTGAGGGCGGCGATCTGGCGGGTGTGGTGGTCGGCGCGTTCGCGGGCGGTGGCGAGGGCGCTTCGGGCGTTGGCGAGGGTGCTTTGGGCGTGGGGGATGCGCTGGGTCGCGTCCTGGTGGGCGGCTTCGGCGGTGCGGACGGCGTGGGTGGCGGTGTCGACGGCGGTGAGGGCGGTGTCGTGGCGGGCCTGGGCGGCTGCCGCGCGGGCGTCGGCGCGGGTGATGGCGGCGCGCAGGGCGTCGAGGCGGGGGTGGAGGCGGTCGGGTCGGGTGTCCGCCAGGGCGGTGGCGAGGCGGGCGCGTTCGGTGCGCAGGCGTTCGACTTCGGCCTGGGCGGCGGTGAAGGCGGCGACGGCCCGGGACCAGGAGGGGATGGGCTGGGCGGGGCCGGCGGGTGTGGTGGCGGTGCGGGTGTCGGTGGCTGTGGCGGTGGTGGTTGTCCGGGCGGCTGCGGCGGCGGTGGCCGTTCGGCGGTCGCGCGGGGTGCGGGCGGGCTTGGGCGCGCTCGGCGGGACCCAGTCGCCGAGGACGGCGTTCATGCCGCGCAGCGGCGGGAGCCCGGCGGCGGTGCGGGCGGCGTCCTCGTGTTCGGGCAGGCGGCCCCACCAGAAGCGCTGGGTGAAGCGGGTGCGGTTGCTCTTGTTGCCGAGGACGGCTGCGACCAGTCCCCAGGCGGGCTCGCCGCCGAGGAGGGCGGAGGCGAGGTCGGAGAAGTGGTCGGGGCCGCCGTGCCAGTGCTCGTCGAGGGCGGCGGCGCCGGGCAGTTCGGCGGTGATGTTCTCCACCGCGCCGTTGTTGGATGAGGTGACGACGATCTCGCGGCCGGTGAGCTTCGGGTCGAGGGCGGCGACGAAGCGGGCGTGGCGGCCCTGGCGGTCCTTGCCGCGCCAGGCGCGCCCGGGGAACGCGTCCCCGGGCCGCCGGTAGCCGGCCATCACGGCGGCGCGTTCGACCACGAGGGCGGCGACGAGGTCGCGCAACATGGTGGTCTTGCCGGTGCCGGGCGGTCCGTTGACGGAGAACAGGCCTCCGGCGTCGGGGCCCGCGGCGGCCGCCGTCCCGTCCGCGCGGTCGGCGAGCATGCGGTTGACCGCGAACTGCTGGCTGAGCGCGAGCGGGTGGCTCGCCTTCGCGGGCCAGCGTCCGGCGGGGACGAGCGCCGGGTCGACGCCGTCGAGGACGGCGAGGCGGTCCTCGCGCAGGTCGGTGCGGGCGCCGACCGGGATGTCCCGGTGGGAGGTCAGGTAGGCCTCCAGGGCGGGGCCGAGGCCCTCGGCCCCGCCGCTGCTGCTGCTGCTGCCTGTGCCCTTGCCGTCGGTGAGGGCGGCGCGGACCCGGGCGAGGTCGGGCGGCAGGAGGCTGTTGAGGAACGGCTGCGGGGTGGCGGGCTTGTCCTTCGGGTCCCGGGGGAGGCGGACCAGCCTGCTCTGGACCCGGATCACGCGCGGGTCGAGGTGCTCCTCGACGCCGCACAGGTGGGCGATCTGGGCCGTCAGGGCGACGAGGTCGGCGAGTGCCACCGGGCGCTTGCCGGCGTCGTCCGGGGCTTCGCCGTCCGGTGACGGCACGTCGGCGGCCGGTTCCAACGGCGTTGGCGGGGCGGTGGCGTCCGGGCCGGGGGTGGCGGCCCCGTCGGTGTCCGCCCGGTCCGGGCGGCGGGCCGCCGACCACTCGGCGACGCGCCGCACCAGCGGCTCCGTCGCCCCCTGCACGGCGGCGCCGGCGACCTCGCCGAACAGCGCCCCGACCGCGGCCACCGCCGCGCCGCCCAGGATCTCCGCGAGCAGCTGGCGCCAGCCGTCGGCGAGGACGGGCTCCTGGCGTACGGGCGCGGCGCCCACGGGCCGCGACAGCAGGGGGTTCGGCAGGGGAGCGGGTCCGGGCGCGTACGGGACCGGCGTGGCGGCCAGCCGCCCCACCGCCACCTCGAACGCCTCGCCCAGCTCCTCGAACCCGTCCAGCCACCCGGGCGCCGACGGCCCCGGGTCGGAGAGGCGCCCCGTCGCCCAGGCGCACGCGGAGACCACCGAGGTGTCCGCGACGGGCCGCCCGTGCTCGTCCAGGACCAGCGCGAACACCGCGCTCCTGCCCGGCAGCTCCAGCTCCCCGTCCGGCACCCCCGGATCCGGCTCCGTGTCCTCGGGCAGCACGGCGATCATCGCCAGGCGCAGCCGCTCCAGATCGAACACCCCGCCGTACACCTCGTGCCGCCACACCATCCCGCGCGGCGCCCGCCACGCCGCCGTCTCCGGATGCTCCGGCGCCCACGGCAGCGGCGCCGCCGCCTGGCCCGCGGCCGGCGTGACGTCGACGACCACCGTGTCCGACGCCCGCAGACGGCCGGCGCGGCGCTTGCGCGGCACCTCCGGAATGGTCGGCGGACTGAACAGCTCGATCGCCCGCCAGCACTCCAGCAGATCCCCCACCCGCCGGCCCCGCCCGTCCCCGGTCCGCACCCCGTTGCCCCCTGCGTCGAACCCACGGCCCACAGCCGCTTCGTGTGCCGATCAGCCGGCGGCCGAATCTACCGGACGGCGGGCGGGCGGGCCGAGTACCCGGCTGACACGACAGGTTCCGGCAGCGGGCCCGCTACGACTCCGTTCAGAGGTCGCTGGTACATGGCACGATGTCCACGGCTCTTTGACACCTCAACAGATCGACAAGCAACGTGTGCTCACTCGACGCCACATCGAGCTAGTAAAGAAACAGCAAATCCGCTACATCACCCCAGGTCGCGAAGTGTCCTCCCCGCACCTGCGGGGGTCAGCCGACCATGACGAACTGGCTGGTGGAGATCAACATGTCCTCCCCGCACCTGCGGGGGTCAGCCGTCGTGGCCAGCAACCCGGTCGACGATGTCGGTGTCCTCCCCGCACCTGCGGGGGTCAGCCGTCTTGAACTTCAAGACTTTGGGGGTATGGGTGGTCCTCCCCGCACCTGCGGGGGTCAGCCGGTGGAGCCGTCGACCTCGCTCACCATCTCGGCGTCCTCCCCGCACCTGCGGGGGTCAGCCTCGTCCGGATATCCGGATGAGCCGGTATCCGGCGTCCTCCCCGCACCTGCGGGGGTCAGCCTCGTCCGGATATCCGGATGAGCCGGTATCCGGCGTCCTCCCCGCACCTGCGGGGGTCAGCCGCTCGGCTACGGGCACTCGTGGGCGCTGGTGCCGTCCTCCCCGCACCTGCGGGGGTCAGCCCGCCGACGCTCTGGCGCGGGTCCGCAGCCAGATGTCCTCCCCTCACCCGCGGGGGTCAGCCGCCGAGCGGGCCGCTGCCCGGCAGCAGGCCGCCGTCCTCCCCGCGCCCGCGGGGGTCAGCCGATCGGTTGCAGGTTCTCGGCCACCGCCGAATAGTTCTCCTCGCGGTCGCGAGGGTCAGCCGTACGGCGACGTGTGGGGCCGGTTCATGATCTGACTCTTCCCACCTGCAGAGTTGCAGATACTCGGCGACCACTGCGTAATCCTCCCAGCACCCGCCGGGGTCAGCCAGTCCGCACCATTCAGCGGTCTGGGATCCGCTCGCTCTCCCCGCGAATGCGAGGGTCAGCCGCGGATCCAGTTGGAAGCGGTGCACAAGGTCCTGTCCCCCCTGCACCGGCGGGGGTCAAGCCGCAGCCGAGTGGTCCTGCACCAGCATCGCCCGGTTCTTCTCCGCGCCCGCCGGGGCCAGCCGGTGCCGCACAAGTCGCTGGAGGTCCTGGACGAGTCCCTCCCATACCTTTCGGGGGCAGCTACTTCCGGCAGTAGGTGCCCCACGCCCACAGGGTCCCGGTCCAGATGACAGCGAAGGCCGCAGTGCAGCCGATGCGGGGCTGCCTCTCTCCAGACCGGTCAACGATCCGGTGGCGACGGTGACACGCAGCGTAGAGGTCGAGTCGCCTGTGCCGGGTATACGTCCGACCGCCGGTGAGAGGCCGAGCCCCTGGCGAGGCGGGCGGGTTGTCGCGTGTTCGTCGGGCCGTGTGGGCATGGCTGGCGGTTGCGTTGGATGTCCCGCCAGCCGGTAGCGCGCGCGTGGCCAGGTCGCTCAGACCGTCCTTGAGATGCCGGCGCGGGGCGTCAGCATTGCCCGGATTCCCGGTTGATCTGTAATGAATGATGAGGGCGTGATCTCCAAGGAACGCGCTGTCGCGCTCGTCGAGTCCCTGTTGGCCGAGGAACGGCTGACCTGGGCGGGACCGCTCTACGAGCTGGCCGTCTACAACGTGGAGGAACACGCGGTCGGCTGGGTCGTCTTCTGGAACACGGCGGAGTACGCCCGCACTCATGATCTTGTCCACAACCTGGTCGGCAGCGGCCCCTACCTGGTGGACCGGCATGACGGGAGCATCCATCACATCCCCGCAGCCATGTGGCCGTTCGAAGACTGGGAGGAGCTCTACCTCCGGCAGGTCAAGGGCGTCAGAACGTCTGACCCCCTGGTCTCCTCTGTCCGCGCGCTCGTGGACTCCGCAGGCGTCGTGGCCGCGATGAGCCACCTGCGCAAGCAAGCCCCGCGATTGAGTCTGCGGGAGGCAAGGGATTACGTCATGGCGGTCCGCGACGGAGTCGAGCCGTCGGAAGAGCTGGCGGACCTCACTCGAGAAGCGAAGAGCCCGCATCTGTCCATCGAAACGTTGGTCGGCCCGGTCCGGTAGGGATCCGCTCAGGGACCGAGTAAACGCCAGGATGCCGGCCCGGCGTCGGTGAGTCGGCGAGCCGGGGTGGTGTCAACCATCGCTCGGCGGAGCTTCGTCTCCGGATGAGCCGGTTTCGTCTCGTTGTCCCGGACCGGACGTCGGTCGGCGGTGAGGAACGGCAACGCGCGATTGCCCACTGCTTCGGCTGTACTCGGAAGCTGCGAGGTGGCTGAGGGCGTCGCGCGAGTTCTCATCAATCGCGCCGACCTGGGCAAACCTGACCGGGTGGTCCATATCCGAGCGCGAAGCCCACGCCATGACGCGGGATGGCACCTAGTAACGTTACTGGGTGCCCTTCCCTGCCTGGGGTTCGTCCTCCCTATGTCACGGAGGGTCGGCCACCAAAGCGCACCCAGTAAATTTACTGGGTGCCCTGCTTCCGAGCGCGGGATGCGTCCTCCATCGCCGCATCTGCGGGAGTCGGGGCGCGTGAAGCCTCCGTTCGTCTGACGAGTCCGACAGACGAACGGCCGAAGTCCCTGAGTGGTGGACGGCGATCAGGCGTCGGAACGCAAGAGTGCGGAACGGACGGCAGGATCCAGTTCCGGCAACAGCCGGGCCTCCCTTGATGATCAGCGCCGACATCGGTGCTCCCCTGTCCGGTACCTCTCCTTCTCGGGGTCCACTCCGCAACGCCCTGATGAGGACTCCGCGGGGGACGCCTCCGACTGAATCTCAGGTCGTCGCGCGTCTCCCTCACTGGTTTGCCGGGTGCCGCCTCAATCCGGCACCTCACTGGCCTCCGCCAGCCGTCCGCGCCAGGAGCCCACAGGTCAAGGAGCGTTTGACCAACCCTGGGCGGTGTCAAAGGACAGTGCCAGGGAGACATTGCTTGTCGGCGGCCAACCGATGGCTCGCCGGCGCTGAAGACTTGCCTTCGATGGGAAATAACCGCTGGTCAGAGGGCTGTCGGGCGAGGATTCAGGATGACTCTCCCTTGCTTGAAAGAAAGACTCCTTCTATGCTTTGAGCCATCGACGCCACTCAAGTACTTGAGTGAGGCGCCGTTACGAGTCAATCGGGTTCTTCCGTCACCCGCGACTCAGGTCTGGCTGTTGGTCGCCCGGGGCAAACGGATTGGTCTCAGCGGCTGGACCGGAACTCAAGATCTATAGCGCCTACCACAATCCCGTGGTACGGCGCTAGGTCTGCTTCCCGTGACATTCTGCACACCGTCAGACCCTTGCGCTCCCTTCGGAGATCCACAATAAGGTCGGCGCTGACGGTTCGACCGATGCCCCGGGCGACGCCGTCACCGACACGACGCGCCCGACATCCAGCCGGGTACGTCTCCAGACCGACGGAAAAGAGACACCAGAACGTGAAGGTCCTCCGGACGATCCGCCGCAACCAGGTCGCCGTCAGCTACGGCACCATCTGCCTCCTGGCCCTCGCGGCTGCGGTGATCGAGCACTACGCGCCGGGGAGCGGGCTCGCCGGCTCCGCTCGGAACTCGGTCATCATCGCGGCCCTCGCCGGGATGTTGCAGCTGACGGTGCGCGGCACCAAGTGGGCCGGGCACCGCTTCCTCGCCCGCCTCGTCGAGAAGGTGAAGGGTGAGGTCTCGGTGTCGACGAACACCGGTCCGGGCCTCTGAGCCTGCGGTGGTGGGGNGGGCCGAACCGGCGGGCTGCCGGTTCGGCCCACCACCGTTCCTCCGGTGCGAGCGGGGTCAACCGGGGTTCGAGGCCCTGCCCAAGGCCTCCGCGACCGGCGCCCCCGTAGGGCCGGAATCGAACCGCGTGCCCGTCGATGATCCGCTGCCTCGCGCTCAGGCACGCCAGTCGTTGCCCGCGTGCCAGTGCCGCACCCACCCGTCGAAGCTTCTGGCGTCAGCCACCGGCGCCGGGGCGGCGCCGACGTCGGACACCATCCAGACCTCACCGCGGCGCGGTCCAGTCGTCACCAGCAGCCAGAACCACGGCCCGTCCTCCGCGCCGAGGACGACCGACCCATGGTTGAAGACGGCATCGACGCGTGGATCGTGAGCGTCGACCGTCTCGTCGTCCTCCCACACCCACGCCTCAGACAGGGGGAACGGCGCTCCCGGGTGCCGGGGCCCCGTACCCGGCCAGCACTCCGGCAGCCATCCCAGCGGCTGAAGGCCCTCATCCCCCGGGGGACCGAGGCCGCTGCCGTTGCCGATCTCCGCGATGAAGGCCCGGTAGGGCTCCGGAAGCGTCACCCGATTCTCGACCTCCCAGGCCGCGACTCCATCGTGACCCAGGATCGGCTCCCGCCACTCGGCTGGGAACGCCGAACGCAGGAGGTCGAGTGTGGCCTCGTCGGGTCGTTGGTCAGGTGTGGTCGTCACGGGAGCATACTGGCATGGGCGTCCGACATCTTGATCTTCAGATGAGTGCTGTCGTTCTCTCGCGCACAGAACCACCGTTGAAGGCTCCGAGCGCTGTCGACACTGGGGGCCGAGAAACCACGGCCGGCGCCGCTACGATTGCTGCGGGATTTCTTTCCGCACCGGCGGGGGTCAGCCACGGACGTTCATGCTTGCCGCCCGGCTCCGGAAGTCCTCCCCTGACCCGCGGAGCCGACGCTGTGGTGGCCCGAGATGACGGGCTCGCCTCTGCGCGCCCGCGAATTGAACGTCCGTTCGGACCGGCGACGAGACCCGACGGTGGGCTTCCCCAGCGGGGTGACTACTTGACGCTCTTCGAGAGCGGCACCGCCAGCTGCATGAGGTTCGGCAGCCGGCCCAGGATGTCGTCGCCGCTGAGGAAGAGCAGCCGGTCGCCGACCCGGGTCACGACGATCTCCTCGCTGTGGTACGGGCCTTGGGGGACCTTCCTCATGTCGAGGGCCTCGTCGCCGAGTCCCGACACGGGCTGCTGGGTCACGGTCAGCGGGACCGGCTTGCCGTCCATCCCCTTGCCCGTGAAGGACTTGCAGCGCTCGGTGTACGCCCGGATCTCGCCGAGCAGCTTGGCCGCGTCACCGGGATGGTAGGCGGCCAGGTAGACCTGGACCATGTTCTCGCCGTCGTAGACCTCCTCCATCGTGCCCGAGGCCTTGAAGTCCTGGGAGAGGATGGTCCCGGCGAGACGCATCTGGGTGCACGGTTCCTTCGACAGCATCGGCGCGACCGGATCGTCCACGACGTAGGTGCCGGTGTCGTTCTGGTTGCCGTTGCCCTTGATCGTCCACCCGGCGGGCAGGGTGGCGGCGGTCGGCAGCAGGGCGCGCAGGGCCGCTCCGGTGGGGATCGGCGGGCCGGTGGGTGTGCTGCTGGGGGAGCCGAACGCCGGGCTTCCCGAGGTGTTGAACGTCGGTACGGCCGTCGGGGCGGCGCCCGGGGAGGCGGCACTCTCGTGCGCGGTGACGGCCGGCATGTCGGGGGTGGTTCCGGGGTCGGAGGAACACCCGGTGACGGCGGCCGCGGCCAGTGCGGCCGCGCCGACCGCGAGGGGAAGCCTGCCGCTGGTTCGGGCGATGGACACAAGGACCCCCGTGGATTCGTCAGTCGGATGCAAGGTTTCGTGTGCGGACGGCGGTCGGTCCGTCAGGAGCGATCAAGACCGTTGTTCCCAGGCCCCGGTGACCCGGTGCCGGTGGGCCGCCCCGGGCCACCGGGGCCCTCCGCCTCAGCCTGAATCGTGCTCGATCCACCAGGTCGGTGACATGAGTACCCGTACTCAAGTCGGCACCCGCCGGTGCACCGCATCGGTCGGCGTTCCGCGGCTCGTCGGCCTGCGACGCCCGGTCCCCTCGTTCCCCGCGTCCCGTTCCCGCGTTCCCGGCTCGGCCCATTTCAGCTGGTCAGAGGCGTACCGGCGTTCCACCGTCCCCATCGTGGCGCCGGGCGTGGCGGCCGGGACGGATCACCGCGCAGGCTTAGGTCGTCCGATCGAAGCGCCACCTGAGCACATGCCGAAAGGGGCACGCCCCCATGTCCGTCCGCACCTCCCGCACCCGGCTGGTCACCGCTGCCGCGAGCATGGCGCTCGCCGCCTTCTCGATGACCGCATGCGACGACGGCGGGGACGTCACGACGGCGACCGGCCCCACGCTCAGGGCCGCCGAGGGCGTCTAGGTCGACGACTCCCTCAAGGTCACCTACGCGCCGCAGTCCATAGACGACGCCACCTTCTGGTAGCCGCAGAACCACAATCCGATATCCGAAGCACCGTCAGCGCCCCACCCGAGAGGCAGGAAACCCACCATGCGCACCACCACCCCTCGCAGGATCGCCAGGCTCCTCGCCGTCTACACCGGCGCGGCTCTCCGCATCCTTCTCCTCGGCGGCCCCCAGGACCCGGACGTCGCCCGGGCCGCCGGCCTCGCCCAGCGCTGACGCCCGCCCCGGCCGCACAGCACCGACCGACCCCGGCCGGGCAACCTTCTGACCGGCCCGCCAACACCGCAGCGTTCACCCGCCTCAGCCTCGCTGCCCCCCGAACCTCACGGCACGACGCGTACCGGGATCGCCGGTGCCGTGCCGGCCGTCCTCGGAGGATCCCGTCACACCGCCGCCATGAACGGCTGCGCGGGAAGGAGGCGGCAGGGACCCGCTTGACCGCTACTCCCTATGGAATAAAAAGGCAGTCAGGTCACAAAGCCGACAATCGTCACGATGCGACTGAGTATCTGTACGGATGGAACCCGGCTGATCACCGCATAGGCTTTCCGCTGATCTAGGGACTGTCGGGAGGGGAATGCAGTGGGCCATCTCAAGGTCGATCCGAATGAGATCCACATGTCCGCAGGTGTGGCGCGGGCCATCGGCGAGGACTTCGCGAAGCCGTGTCAGGCCGCCGTCACGGCCGGACAGACGGCCGCCGGCCAACTGGTGGGCTGGTCGGTGGGCTCACGGCTCGGCCAGGTCGCGACCAACTGGGCGCCCGTGCTGACCAGCATCGGCGACCGGCTGAAGAAGACGGCCGACAACCTCACCGCCACGGCGCAGGCCTACACGAACAATGAGAACGCCAACGCCGAGGTCTGGCAGAAGCAGCGGATAGGCGACGTGTGGGAGAAGCCGGGCCAGTGAGCACCATGTACGAGCTGCTGCTCGCTTTCAATCCGGCGGGGATGCACGACGCCGCCAAGGCATGGCGCGACCTGTCCAACGGCGCCCAGTCCGCTGACAACAGGCACCGCAGCCAGGTGAACGGTCCGCTGCGCCAGGCGAAGTGGGAGGGCGGAGACGCCGAGTCCGCGTTCTACGCGCTGGGACGCACCGAGCAGATCCTGGAGATCGTGCGGGTCGAGTCCGCCGCCGTCGCGCTCACCCTGGACACCGTCGCCGACCGGATCCACCAGGCGCAGACCAACCTGCAGAACGCCGTGCACCGCGCCGAGGAGTGGGGTCTGACCGTCGGTCCGGACGGGACGGTGAACATGCCGCCGCTGGGCAAGGGCGAGCAGAACGACCCCGAGGCCAGAGACGACCCCGAGCGCAAGGCCCTGGCCACCCTGCGCGGAAACGTCCAGGACTGGATCAACAAGGCGCTGACCGACGCGAAGGAGGCGAGCGACAAGGGCGACCTCGCCCTCAGCCGCCTCGACGCCGACATCCTCACCCGGCCCCGGGTGTTCGGCTCCACCGCCGAGACCGCCACCGACGTGAAGGACGTGGCGAAGGACCTCGGGCTCGCCGATCCGTACGTCCCCGACAACAAGGACCCGCAGAAGTCCGCCGACTGGTGGAAGTCCCTGACCCCCGAGCAGCAGAGCAGCTACCTCGCGCTCTACCCGGACCGGATCGGGGGCATGGACGGCCTGCCCGCCACTGTGCGGGACGAGGCCAACCGGCTGGCCCTCGACCAGGAATTGGACGGGCTGCGGGCCGGCAGCGCGCGCGGAAGCGGTATGACGGCCGACGAGTACAACACCCGCGAGCAAAATCTGATGAAGCTGAAGGACCAGCTCGACGCGTACGACACCAAGGCCGCGGACAAACAGTTGTTCCTGCTCGGGTTCGATGCCAAGGCCTACGACGGCGACGGTAAGACGATCATCGCCATGGGGAACCCCGACACCGCCGACCACACCGCCGTCCTGGTGCCGGGCACCGGGACGACGATCGACAGCACGCACGGGAACCTTGCACGCGTCAACGACATGCAGGAAGCCGCGAAGCAGGCGTCTAAGGGGACGAATCAGAAGGTGTCGGTGATCTATTGGCTCGGATACGACACCCCCGAGATCCCGGTCATGCAAGCGCCGAACCTCTCCGTCGGCTGGACGGGCAGGGCCGAGGACGGAGCCGAGGCCCTGCGTCAGTTCACCCAGGGCACCCGGGTCGCCCAGGGCGACCACCACAGTCATCTCTCGGTCTTCAGCCACAGCTACGGAACGACGCTCGTCGGTGCGGCTGCCGCAGGTGGGAACGGACTGGGCGCCGACGACATCGTCGCCATCGCGAGTCCCGGAATGACCGTCGACCGTGCTGACCAGCTCCACATCGATCCGAGCCACTTCTGGACCGGCAGGGCGAAGGACGACCCGATCGAATATGCTACGGGACTCACTCTCGGCGACGATCCGATGATCGACCGGTTCGGAGGGAACAACTTCCTGGTCGACACATCCGGGCACAGCGGGTACTGGGACGGCGGCGAGAGCCTTGCCAACCAGGGCCGCCTCATCGTCGGGGCGCAGCCGACCACGGTTCCCAAGGTGCACCCCATCGCACCGTCTGTCCGTGACCACTAGAGCCGGGCCGTCCATGGCCTGGCTGTACCGGTCCTCACCCTGTCTCGGCCGCAAGGATTCCACTGTGCCGTTCCTCCTTCCGCGACTCGCCGCACGCCGTCCCGGAGCCCGACGCCTGGGCGCTGCCGCCCTAACGCTCTGCTTGCCCCTGATCCTCGGAGGATGCATGTCCACGCCCGGTCCCAACGAGCCGCTCCCTGTCAAGGCCCGCCAGGACGCCCAGGACTGGGCCCAGCACATGACCGAGTACATGGCGCAGACCGGCGGAGTCGCCCTCGATCCCGGCAGCGCCGAGCCGTTCTTCAACGACTGTGTCGGCAAGAAGGACGAGGTCGCCAATGACGGCCGGTACAAGATGTCGTACGCGGTCTACAGCTCCGCTCCGCTCGACCAGCACCCCGATGTCGTCCGCAAGGTCCGCGCGATGCTCGAACAGCAGGGCTTCAAGATCGACGGCTACCGGGAGGCCGCCAACGGCAAGGTGGACGCGGTCCTCGACGCCTCCCAGACATCGAGCCGCTACCTGATCACGGTCCAGACAACGACCGGAGGCCTGCTGCTCTTCCGCGTCAACACCCCCTGCCTGATGCCTCCCGCAGCGTCGGCGACGCCCCGCTGACCCGGGGTCGGGTACCAGCGGACCCCTCCGCGGGGGAACGCCATGCGGAGATAGCTGGCCGGCGGCCATCAGGACATCCGCTCACGCCTGCAGGGCGCTGGGAACGGGCAGGGCCAGTGGTCGGCACACGAGCAGTTGGAGTTGTCCTCCCCGCGCGGTAGTCGGCGCGGGGAGGACAACTCTCCTGTCTCATCTGGAACTGAACCTCAGCCGTCTTCGCGCACCGGCCATCGGCTGCCTCACTGAGATTCATCCGGCCTTCGGCTACGGCAGCACGGCCGGTGGCCACGCCGTGAGCATCAAGGGGCTGCGGGACGGCCGGGGGAGGGAGGCCGGGTGACCACCATGGCGGTTCCCACCAGCACGCTGAGGACAGTCACGGCGGCCACAGCGACCGGGCGAAGGGGGTCAGCCGGCCTGGGAGAGCCGGGCCTTCGCATGGTGGCCGTCTTCCCCGCACCCGCGGGGGTCAGCCGCCCATGCCTCCGGTCCGGGGCCAGCCGGCTCCGGCGCGTCACCACCGGGGAAGGGGGCTCTGACCGGAGTTCCGTGAAGGTCATGGCCGGGTGAGGATGCGGATCCGGAGAAGCCGGAACGAGGCCCGGCCGTACATGGCGCGCTTGAGCGTTTTGACCCGATTCACGTTGCCTTCGACCCTGCCGGAGCTCCATTCGAGGGTGAGGCCGGCGGTCACGGCGTCGAGGTCCTGGCGGAGGAACCCGGCGAACGAGCGGACCGGGGCGGGGGCGTCCTGCTCGGCCTGGCGAATCCAGTCCGGCAGCATGCCGCCGCGCCGGTTGACCAGCAGGTCGCGGAAGCATCTGGCCAGGTCACAGGCCCGGGCGATGTCCGGGCAGGCGATCCTGACATCCAGCAGTTTCTCCACCTCCTGGTCCGTGAGCGTCTCGCGTGGACGCATGATCCACGAGGTGATGCGGCGTGGGCTGGGGATGTCGGCGCGGACCGGCTCGGCCGTCCCCTCACGGAGCTTGGCCAGGTGGCGGCGCACGACCTGGATGCTGCCGGCATAGCCGCGCTCGCGGATCTCGTGGAACAGCCGGGTGCCGCTGGTGCATCCGGCGGTGAACCGGCTGTTCAGGTAGGGCTTGAACGGCTCCAGGAGCCTGGCCTTGTGGACACCGAAGTCCTTCGCGGACGCGAGGAGTTCGTCCAGCGGGGTGTTCCTGAAGCGGCGCACGGTCTTGCGGTCCAAACCGAGGTGGCGGGCGATGGCGCTGATCGTCCACCTCTGCTCCAGCAGCCGGTGGACGTCCGCGTAGCGGTCGCGGGTGCGCTCGAGGAGAGGCGTGCGTGGCAGCTCCGGCACCGGCAGGTCGATCACCGAAGGCTCGGGCGCCGGATCCTCCTGTTCGACGTGTTTGCGCAGGCAGGAGCGGTGCTGGTGACAGGTCTTCTCGACGGCGGCCGAGAGGTTCTGGAGCAGATGCCACCTGTCCGCGACCTCGATCGCGTCGGGGGCGGCTTCCTTGATCGCCCGGGTGTAGGCGGTGGCGCGGTCACGACAGATGATCTCCGCACCGGGGTGCTCGCGGAGCCAGGCGGCGAAAGTCTCCGAGGTGCGGTCCGGGAGCACGTCCACGACGCGTCCGGTCTCGACGTCGACGAGGACGGTCCCGTAGGTGCGGCCCTTGCGGAAGGCGAACTCGTCGACGCCGAGCACCTGCGGCGCCCGGTCCGGCACCTCGGGCGCCTCCAGCAGCCCGAGCAGGCGGGTCCGGCCGGCGGCGATGCTGAGCTTGTGGCACAGCCGTTCGCCGGCCCGGCCGCAGCTCGGTGGCGACGGCCCGAAGCCACTGCTTCAGCCCGACGCTGGAACGCACGTGCCGCTCGCTCAGCCCGGAGACCTGCTCGACGAACGTCGTCCGCTGGCACCGGGCGCGGTCGCAGAAGAAGCGGCGCACGCGCAGGCGTATCGCCAACTTCCTTCCTACAAGCGGTCATTCGGCCAGCGTTCGCCAGTAGGAGGAGTGTCTCCGTCTCCCCAGGCTCCCGCAGCCTGGACACCGGGCCGGCGGGCCGCACGCGGCCACCTCCACCAGCACGACCTCCGGGTCGGCGGTCAGCCGTTCCAGTTCAACATCGGCTTCGGGGAACAGAACATCTTCGATCGAGCGGAGAGCCACGCGCAGGTCATCCCGCAGGGAAACGATCCTGCATGCATGCCGCTGACCTGGGATTTCACGGAACTCCGGTCAGAGCCGTTTTCGCAGATCGTCATCAGTGCGCCGCTCGCGGTCTTCCGGCGCACCCGGGAACACCGCCGCAGACCGACGGTCTTACCGGCCCTGCCGGCGGCTCCCGCCCCGGGTGGGCTGCCGCAGGGCCGCCTTGCGGCGGGCAAGGCCCTCCTGGAGCCCGATAGTCGGCTCCGACCTGTCCCGGTACGGCGGGAAGGTCAGGTCCATGAACCGGGCCAGATCCGACCGCCGGGACACCGGTTGGGCTTGCCGGACCTCGTCGAGCAGCCGGTCCGGACGGATCACCAGCACACCGAGACACCGCAGCCGCGGTCCCCAGTACTCGACATCGTGGACGACTATCAGGGCCGTCGGCCGGACGTCGATGTCGTCGACCATATGGTCCACCTCGTTGAGCAGTGCGCGGACGTCCTTCGTCCGGTCGTAGCGGTAGACAAGCGCGTCCTCGGTGTAGGGGACCTTCAGTTCGACACCGGGGTAGGGCGTCCACTTCTTCGAGTCGATCACCACGATCTGACCGCCCGGACCGACCGCGATGTGATCGAGGTTCGCGCGTGAGTCGACAAGGCCCCGGTCGTGCAGGATCGTCCAGCCGTCCCGCAGAAGCGGGGCAAGGATCCTCGCGGTCTCCTCCTCACCACGGGCGCCCTGCTCCCAGCGGTCGGCGGCCTTGAGCTGCTGCGGAGTCGGAGGCGTCTTCGTCAGCCGTGCCCGCGACGGGCCTGCCGCCGTCCCGGCAGCGGACGACTTCACCGTACGCCGAGACATCTTGGCCACGATGAACACGGCACCCGCCAGAACCAGCGCGACCACGTAATGGATGAAGAAGCCGAACAGGCCCACGCACACCGCCCAGCCGAGGGCCTCCCTGACACTCCGAGGCCGCGACGCGGCCGGCAGCCCGGCAGGTGTCCGGGAGACGACCTCCGGTGCCGGCACATCGAATCCCGAGGTGCCTGCGCGAAGCTGCGCAGCCATGCGGCGGGCGCTGGCGCCGGGGACATTGGCGTCTGGGGTGCGATGGGCAGTCGTGGTCACGGCAGGGAGTGTGTCACTCACGCTTGACACTTAGTCACCGATTTTGGGGGAGCCTCTGCGACCGTCACGACCGCAAGCCTCGGACCGATGACGCCGATGCGCGGGACGAGCCAGGCGTCCGCAGAGGAGTCACCTCAGCGGCCACTCAGGACAGCCGCCATAGAGACCCGAGAGGGTGAGCATGACTTGGGAAGCCGATGTCCAGATCACCGCCCGCGCTGACCAGCTGACGTGACACGATGAAGCAGGCCTTCGACACCACAACAGCTCGACTGCCAGCAATGGTCAAGAAAAGGCAAAGGTCGCGCTACGCCGCAGGCCAGAAAGCCTCCTCCCTGCACGAGCGGGGGTCAGCCGTCCCGCCAGTCGTCGCTGAAGCTGAAGCCGCCCTCCTCCCTGCACGAGCGGGGGTCACCATCGGCCGGGACGAGCGCCTCGTGGTCATCCCCCGCAGCATGCTCATCGCGGCGAAGAGGGACATCCCTGGTGTTTGAGTGCTTCCGCGACGGCGCGGGCGAGGTCCTCGGGAGAGCGGACTACCTCGACGACTTCGGCCGGTTCTTCGGGAGCGGCATCCACCTCTTCGCCAAAATCGAGCGCGGCCAGACGTTCAGGGAGCAGGGCTCGCCGAGCTGGGAGGCGTTCGCCTCGGGGGACTGGGCGGGCGCGTTGCGTCTGATCGAGGCCGAGCGGGATTCCGTCGACGCGTTCTTCCGGGGCATCGCGAGACGCGGCCTGGCGTTCCGCAGGCTTCGGATCGTCGAACTCCCCGTGACCCCGTACCTCCAGTGGGAGCTGAACTCCTTCCGGCTCCGGTCGGAGCTGGGCGAGCAGATCCGGGTCCTGGACGCCCGGGAGGTCGCCGAGCTGGAGCGCGACGGCCGGCTGCCCGAGGTCGTCGTCCTGGGCAACGCGGTGATGTACGCCGTGATCTACGACGAGGAGCTGAAAGGCGCGGGCGCTCGCCGGTTCCTCGATCCCGGGCAGATCGCGACGACGCTCACCGAGTTCGAGGCCCTGTACCGCAGGGGTGAGGAGTTCGGGCGGTTCTTCGCGCGGGAGATCGCCCCGCTCGGGCCGCCCGCCGTCCGCTGACACGACCAATATGCCTGATACGACCTGATGCGCCTGATATGTCGACCGGTGTGAAGCAGCGTGAGGAGCGTGCACCATGGATCCGGAGCTGGCCACGCTCGCGCAGAGCGCGAGCCTGACCCTCGTCACGCTGATGGCGACCGACGCCTGGGAGCGCGCCAGGGACGGGGTCGTCGCCCTCTGGCGGCAGGCCGTGCCCGAGCGGGCGGACGCGGTGGCCGCCGAGCTCGAGAACACCCGGGAGGACCTGGCGTCGGATCCAGCCACCGAGGACGAACTGGCGGCCGAGTGGCAGGGCCGGATCAGACGCCTGCTGGCCGGCCACCCGGAGGTGGCGGTCCCGCTGCGGAGCCTGCTGGACGAACTCGCCCCCGACGCGGCACCCGCCCCGACCGCCCCTGCCGTCTCGCAGCACGCCAGCGCCTCGGGCGAGTCCAGGATCTACCAGGCCGGACGCGACCTGCGCGTCACCGAGCGATGAGTCGCGTCACCGGCCACGCCACGGGGGTCACCTTCCTGCCCGGCTGCTGCGACGGACTGGAAGACTGGCGCGACTGGCAGGTGTTCGCCGACGGCGGCGGCCTGCTCGGGTTCGGCCACGAGCCCGTGTCACCGGTCGCCGAACGTTTCGCTTGCCCGCGTTCTCGACCTGCCCGCTCCGGCCGTGCCGCCAGGGCCATAGGCCGGCCGACGGCGTCGGCCAGGGGTGGTGCCACTTCAGTCCGTTCCTCTCGACACCGCCCCGGGCCATCACCCGAACGACCCGAGAAGTCCTGGAACGCGGGTGACGAGCCCGGCCTGCCCGGCGGCCCCGGCCGTTCTCGGTACCCGTCGAGCGGGCGCCCGGCTCTGCTGCGCGCCTTGTGCCGTCGTGTTCGTCGGCGGTGCTGTCGCGTCCCTTGTCGCGTGGGGTGCTGTCGTGTGCTGTTGACGTGGGCGGATGCCGCGTTTCCCCCTCTGAGCTTGACGTTTAACCTCGCGCGGCGAGGTGGGCCTGGAGCGTGGGTTCGCGTTTGACGGTC
>NZ_BNBY01000046.1 GCF_014656195.1 Kitasatospora xanthocidica
TGGTGGGGGTGGCTTCGCGCAGGAGGGTGGTGAGGGTGTGGCGGTCGGTGGTGTCGCAGGCCACGATGCGGACGGTGGCGCCGAGTTGGGTGAGTTCGGTGGTGAGTTGGGTGGCGCCGGGTGCGTCGGGTCCGCGGCGGCTGGTGAGGAGGAGGTGGCGGACGCCGTGGTGGGTGATGAGGTGGCGGGCGATCAGTGCGCCGAGGGTGCCGGTGCCGCCGGTGATGAGGACGGTGGCGTCGGGGTCGAAGGGGGTGGGTTGGTGGGTGGTGTCCACCGACGCCCGGACCAACTGCGGAGTGTGGAACGTGCCTTCACGGAGCACGAGTTCGGGCTGACCGACCGGGACGTCACTGGGGTCGGTCGCGCTCTCCACGTCCAGCAGGGTGATGCGGTCGGGCTGCTCGTTCTGGGCGCTGCGGATCAGTCCCCAGGCAGCGGCGGCGGTCGGGTCCACCAGGTCCTCGGGGCGGGCCGCGACGGCCTGGCGGGTGGTCACCAGGAGGTGGCCGGCGGCGTACCGCGGCTCGGTGAGGAACTCCTGTAGCCGGCCGAGGAGATGGTGCAGGTCGGTGGTCTCCGGGGTGAGGCTCAGCTGGAGCAGGTCGGGAGCCGGGGCATCCGGGGCGAGGTCCGCCCAGGCCACGGGCACCGCCGTGGTCACGGCGGCCGTCAGCGGCTTCCAGACGACCCGGTAGAGGTTGCGGGCGGTGCCGGCGGCGGCGATCTGGGCCGGGTCGAACTCGCGCAGGGTGAGCGAGTCCAGGGTCAGCACAGGTCGGCCGGTGGTGTCGGCCGCGGTGAGTGCGACCTCGCCGGTGCGGCGCGGGGTGATCCGCACGCGCAGAGCACGCGCGCCGGTGGCGTGCAGGTGCAGGCCGGACCAGGAGAACGGCAGCGCGGTCCGCTCGGAGGCGGCGCTGGTCAGCGTGATGGTGTGCAGTGCGGCGTCGAGCAGCGCGGGGTGCAGGTTGTACGGCGTCGCGTCCTCGGTCTCGGTCTCGGGGAGGGCGATCTCGGCGTAGACGTCCTCGCCGAGGCGCCAGGCGGCGCGTACGCCCTGGAACACCGGGCCGTAGCCGAGGCCGTCGGTGGCCAGCCGGTCGTAGTGGCCGTCGAGGGGGATCGGTTCGGCGCCGGTGGGGGGCCAGGTGGTGAGTGGTTCGGGTGTCGCGTCGGTGGTGGGGGCGAGGGTGCCTTCGGCGTGGCGGGTCCAGTCCTGCTCGTCGGGGAGGCGGGAGTGGATGGTGAGGGTGCGGCGGCCGGTGGCGTCCGGTGCGGTGACGGTGGTCTGGAGCTGGACGGCGCCCTGCTCGGGGACGGTCAGCGGGGCGTGGAGCGTCAGCTCTTCGACGACCGGGCAGCCGGTCCGGTCGCCGGCCTGGGTGGCCAGCTCGACGAAAGCCGTGCCGGGCAGGACGACGCTGTCGGCGACCTGGTGGTCGGCGAGCCAGGCCAGGGCGTCGAGGGAAAGCCGGGCGGTGACGTGGGTGGCGCCGTCGGGGGTGTCGATGGCGACGCCGAGCAGCGGGTGGTCGGGGCTGCTGGATCCGGCCGGGGTGGCGAGCCAGTAGCGCTGGTGCTGGAAGGCGTAGGTCGGCAGGTCGACGGTGCGGCCGGAGGCGGTGAGGGTCACAGGGATGCCCTTGGTGTGGAGGGTGGCGAGGGCGATGACCAGCTGGTGGACCTCGGGGTGGTTGCGGTGTCCGGTGGGGGTGGTGTTGTCGGTGAGGGGGGTGAGGGCGGCGTCGGGGCCCACTTCGAGGTGGGTGGTGACGCCCTGTTCGGTGAGGTGGGTGACGGCGTCGTGGTAGCGGACGGTGCCGCGGAGGTGGTTGACCCAGTAGTCGGCGTTGGCGTCGGTGAGGGGCTGGCCGGTGAGGTTGGAGATGACCGGGATGGTCGGCGTGTGGTGGGTGATGCTCTTGGCGGCCGTCCTGAAGTCTTCGAGGATCGGGTCCATGAGGGGGGAGTGGAAGGCGTGAGAGACCTTCAGCCGGGTGTGCTTGCGGTCAGCGAACTGTGCGAGCACTGCGTCCACGGCGGCTTCAGTTCCTGAGATGACGACGCTGTCGGCGGAGTTGACGGCGGCGATGGTGACGTCGTCGGTCAGGTGCGAGATGACTTCGTCTTCGGTGGCGCGCAGGGCGGCCATCGAGCCGCCGGTGGGCAGGGACTGCATGAGGCGGGCGCGGGCGGAGACAAGGGTGCAGGCGTCCTCCAACGTGAGGATGCCGGAGGCGTGGGCGGCGGTGATCTCGCCGAGGGAGTGCCCGGCCAGGTAGTCGGCGCGAACTCCCAGCGACTCCAGCAGCCGGTACAGCGCGGTTTCGAAGGCGAAGAGGGCGAGTTGGGCGGTGCCGGTCTGGTTGAGCGCGTCCGGGTCCTCGCCCCACATCACCTCCCGCACGGGGACGTCGAAGCGCTCCAGCACGGCATCCAGTGCCGAGGCGAAGACGGGGAACGCCTCGTACAGCTCCTGTCCCATGCCGAGGCGTTGCGCGCCCTGACCGGTGAACAGGAACGCCAGCTGCCCGTCGGTGGCCGTGCCGGTGACGACGGAGGAGAGTCGCTTGCCCTCGGCCAGTGCGCGGAGCCCGTCGAGGAGTTCGTCGCGTCCGCTGCCGATGACCACGGCCCGCTGGTCCAGCTGGGCCCGGGTGGTGGCGAGGGAGTGGGCGATGTCGCGCGGGTCGGCGTCGGTCGCCTCGACGTGCGCGAGCAGCCGGGCCGCCTGGTCGCGCAGCGCGGCTTCGGTGTGCCCGGAGAGCGGCCACGCCAGCGTAAGGGAGGCGTCGTTCGGGCCGGTCGTCGGCGTGGCGGCCGTCGTGCGGGGGCCCTGCTCGATGATGACGTGGGCGTTGGTGCCGGAGATGCCGAAGGAGGAGACGGCGGCCCGACGAGGACGCCCGGTCTCCGGCCATTCCCTCGCCTCGGTGAGGAGTTCGACCGAGCCCTCGATCCAGTCGACGTGCGTGGACGGCTTGTCGACGTGCAGCGTCCTCGGCAGCACGCCGTGCCGCATGGCCTCGACCATCTTGATGATGCCGCCGACGCCGGCCGCGGCCTGCGAGTGTCCGATGTTGGACTTCAACGAGCCCAGCCACAGCGGCTCTTGACGGTCCTGCCCGTAGGTGGCCATGAGGGCCTGGGCCTCGATCGGGTCGCCGAGCGTGGTGCCCGTCCCGTGCGCCTCGACCGCGTCGACCTCGGCCGCCGTCAGTTGGGCGTTGGCGAGGGCCTGGCGGATGACGCGCTGCTGGGCGGGGCCGTTGGGGGCGGTGAGGCCGTTGGAGGCGCCGTCCTGGTTGACGGCCGTGCCGCGGACGACGGCGAGCACCGGGTGGCCGTTGCGTCGGGCGTCGGAGAGCCGTTCGACGAGCAGCATGCCGACGCCCTCGGCCCAGCCGGTGCCGTCCGCCGTGTCGGAGAAGGCCTTGCAGCGGCCGTCCGCCGACAGGGCGCCCTGGGTGCTGAACTCGACGAAGGTCGAGGCGGTGGCCATGACGGTGGCGCCGCCGGCCAGCGCGAGGTCGGATTCGCCGTTGCGCAGGGCCTGGCAGGCGAGGTGCAGGGCGACCAGGGAGGAGGAGCAGGCGGTGTCGACGGTCATCGCCGGGCCCTCGAACCCGAAGGTGTAGGAGACGCGACCGGAGGCGACGCTCGGCCGGCTGCCGTTGCCCACGTACCCTTCGTAGCCGGCCGGGAGCGGGCGCAGCCGGGCGCCGTAGTCGTCGTACATGATCCCGGTGAAGACGCCGGTGTTGCTGCCGCGCAGCGTGGTCGGGTCGAGTCCGGCGCGTTCCAGGGACTCCCAGGTGGTCTCCAGCAGCAGGCGCTGCTGCGGGTCCATCGCGACGGCCTCGCGCGGGTTGATGCCGAAGAAGGCCGGGTCGAACTCGGCGGCCTCGTGCAGGAACCCGCCTTCGCGGGTGTAGGAGGTGCCGGGGTGCTCGGGGTCCGCGTGGTAGATGGAGTCGACGTCCCAGCCGCGGTCGCCGGGGAACTCGGAGACGGCGTCGACGCCGTCGGCGACCAGCCGCCACAGGTCCTCGGGTGAGGAGACCCCGCCGGGGTAGCGGCAGGCCATGCCGATGATGGCGATCGGCTCGTCGGAGCCGCTGACCGTGGCGGTCGGGGCGGGGGTGTCCGCCTCGGGCCGCCCGCCGAACAGGGCTTGGTGGAGGTGGTCGGCGAGGGCGGTCGGGGTGGGGTAGTCGAAGGTGACGGTGCTGGGCAGGCGCATCCCGGTGGCGCCGCTGAGCCGGTTGCGCAGCTCGACGGCGGCCAGGGAGTCGAAGCCCAGCTCCTTGAACGAGCGGGCGGCGGGCACGGACGCGCTGTCGCTGTGGCCGAGGACCGCCCCGGCGGTGCTCTGGACGAGGGCCAGTACTTGGGCGCGCTGGTCGCCCACGCCGGTGCCGCCGAGCGTCGGGCGGTCGGGACGCTGTGCGCGGGCCGGGGCGGCCGGGACGAGCGAGCCGAGGACGGCCGGCAGGGTGCCGGCGGCGGCGCGGGCGCGCAGCGCGGCGCGGTCGAGCCTGACGGCGACGGGGGCCGGCCGGCCGGAGGCCAAGGCGATGTCGAACAGGCGCAGGCCGAACTCCGTGTCGTGGGCCGGGATTCCGGCCCGGGCCCAGCGCGCCAGGTCCGCCTCCTCCAGCTGCCCGGCCATGCCGGTCGTCGTCTCCCAGAGCCCCCACGCGATGGAGGTGGCGGGCAGTCCCCGGGCGTGGCGGTGCGCGGCGAGGGCGTCCAACTGGGTGTTCGCGGCGGCGTAGTTGGCCTGGCCGGGGGTGCCGAGGACGCCCGAGACGGAGGAGAAGAGGACGAAGTGGGTGAGGTCGAGGCCGAGTTGGAGGCTGAGCTCGTGGAGGTGCTGGGCGGCCTCGGACTTGGGCGCCAGGACGGAGCCCAGACGCTCCGGCGTGAGCAGGGTGAGCGTGCCGTCGTCGGTGATGCCGGCGGTGTGGACGATCGCGCGGACGGTGGGGGTGGCCTCGCGCAGGACGGTGGCGAGGGCGTCGCGGTCGGTGGCGTCGCAGGCCACCACGCGGACGGTGGCGCCGAGTTCGGTGAGTTCGGTGGTGAGTTCGGTGGCGCCGGGGGCGTCCGGTCCGCGGCGGCTGGTGAGGAGGAGGTGGCGGACGCCGTGTGCGGTGACCAGGTGGCGGGCGACCAGGGCGCCCAGGCTGCCGGTGCCGCCGGTGATCAGGACCGTGCCGTCCCGGTCGAGCGCCGGGTCGCCGGCCTCGTCCGACGGCCGCCCGGTCACTCGGACGACCCGCGGGACGAGGCTCGTGCCGGCGCGCAGCGCGAGCTGCGGCTCGCCGAGGGCCACGGCGGAGGCCAGCAGGGCGTCGGAGGCCTCCGAGCCATCCGTGTCGACCAGCGTGAACCGGCCGGGGTGCTCGCTCTGCGCGGTGCGCACCAGGCCCCAGACGGCGGCGGCGGCGAGGTCCTCCACGGGCTCTCCCGCGCTGGTCGCGACCGCGCGGCGGGTGACGAGCATCAGGTGGGTGTCGGCCAGCCGCTCCGCGGCCAGCCAGGCCTGCAGGAGGGACAGCACCTCCTGGGCGGTGGCGCCGAGGTCGGTCGCCCGCTGCGGGGCCAGGGCGACGACGGTGTCAGGCGCCGGCGTGCCCCCGTCCAGGGCGGTCATCAGTGCGGAGAGCCCGGCGAACCGGTCGGCGGCGGCGTCGGTGAGGGAGTCCGGCGCGGTGCCGAGGACGGCCAGGCGGCCGGCCGAGCCGGTACGGCCCGGGGCGGGACGAGCCGGGGCAGGACCCCACACCAGGTCGAGCAGGGCGTCGGAACCGGTCGGGGCTGCGGCGATCCGCTCCCGGGCGACCGGGCGCAGCACCAGCCGTTCGACCTCGGCCACCGGGTTCCCCGCCGGATCGGAGATGACGAGCGCCACCGCGTCGGGAGCCGTCCTGGTCACCCGGACGAGGAGGGTGGTCGGCGCCTGGGCGTACAGGGTGACGCCCGTCCACGCGAACGGGATGTCCAGCGCCTCGCCGTCGATCAGCGCGGCGTGCAGCACGGCGTCGAGCAGGGCGGGGTGCAGGCCGTACGCCTCGGCCTGGTCGGCACCCGGCAGGGAGATCTCGGCGTACACCTCCTCGCCGACTCGCCACGCCGCGCGAAGACCCCGGAACGCCGGGCCGTACTCGTACCCCCGGTCGGCGAGCCGGTCGTAGAGGTCGGTGACGTCGATCGGCTCGGCCGAGGCGGGGCGGGCGAGCCGGGTGGCCGGCGCGCCCGCCGGGCTCTGCGAGGCGAGCACGCCCTCGGCGTGCCGCACCCAGTCGGCGTCCTCGGCAACCCTGGCGTGGACGGTGACCGCACGCTGCCCCGCACCGTCCTCGGGCGCCAGCGAGATCCGCAGCTGCACACCGCCGGTGCGGGGCAGCGCCAGCGGGGCCTCCAGGGTCAGCTCGCTCAGGTACGGGTGGCCGGTGTGGTGGCCGGCGTGCACGACCAGGTCGACGAAGGCGCTGGCCGGGAGGATCGGGGTGCCCGCGATCCGGTGGTCGGCGAGCCAGGGGTGGGTGTCGAGGCTGAGACGGCCGGTGAGGTGCGTGACGCGGTCGGGGGTTTCGATGACGGCGCCGAGCAGGGGGTGGCCGGTGGCGGGGAGACCGGTGGAGCTGGGGGCGATCCAGTAGCGCTTGCGCTGGAAGGCGTAGGTGGGGAGGGGGATGGTGTGGGCGGTGGGGTTGAGGGGGGTGAGGTGGAGGGTGGCGAGGGCGGTGACCAGCTGACGGGGTTCGGGGTGGTTGCGGCTTGTGGTGGGGGTGGTGTTGGGGGTGAGGGGGGTGAGGGCGGCGTCGGGGCCTATTTCGAGGTGGGTGGTGACGCCCTGTTCGGCGAGGTGGGTGATGGTGTGGTGGTAGCGGACGGTGCCGCGGAGGTGGTTGACCCAGTAGTCGGCGTTGGCGTCGGTGAGGGGTGTCCCGGTGAGGTTGGAGATGACCGGGATGGTCGGGGCGTGGTGGGTGATGCTCGTGGCGATGGCCCGGAAGTCTTCGAGGATCGGGTCCATGAGGGGGGAGTGGAAGGCGTGGGAGACCTTCAGGCGGGTGTGCTTGCGGTCGGAGACCTGTGCGAGCACGGCCTCGACGGCTGCCTCATCGCCCGAAATGACCACGCTGTCAGCCGAGTTGACGGCCGCGATCGTCACGTCCTCGCCGAGCAGCGGGAGGATTTCGTCTTCGGTGGCGCGTAGGGCGGCCATGGCTCCGCCGGTGGGGAGGGATTGCATGAGGCGGGCGCGGGCGGAGACGAGGGTGCAGGCGTCGTCGAGGGTGAGGATGCCGGAGGCGTGGGCGGCGGTGATCTCGCCGAGGGAGTGTCCGGCGAGGTAGTCCGGGCGCACGCCCAGCGACTCCAGCAGTCGGTACAGCGCGGTTTCGAAGGCGAAGAGGGCGAGTTGGGCGGTGCCGGTCTGGTTGAGGGCGTCCGGGTCCTCGCCCCACATGACCTCCCGGACGGGGGCGTCGAAGCGTGCGAGGACGTCGTCCAGCGCCGAGGCGAAGACGGGGAACGCCTCGTACAGCTCCCGGCCCATGCCGAGGCGTTGGGCGCCCTGGCCGGTGAAGAGGAAGGCGAGGCGGCCGGTGAGGGGCTGGCTGCTGACGATCCCGGGGTGGTTCTTCCCTTCGGCCAGTGCGCGGAGCGCGTCGAGGAGTTCGTCGCGTCCGGTGCCGATGACGACGGCCCGCTGGTCCAGCTGGGCGCGGGTGGTGGTGAGGGAGTGGGCGATGTCGCGCGGGTCGGCGTCGGTCACCTCGATGTGGGCGAGCAGGCGGGTGGCCTGGTCGCGCAGGGCGTCGGGGGTGCGGGCGGACAGGGGCCAGGCCAGCGGCAGGGCGGGTTCGGTGGCCGGGGTGGCCGGTTCGATGGCTGCCGGTTCGGGGGCCTGTTCGATGATGACGTGGGCGTTGGTGCCGGAGATGCCGAAGGAGGAGACGGCGGCCCGGCGAGGACGCCCGGTCTCGGGCCATTCCCTTGCCTCGGTGAGGAGTTCGACCGAGCCCTCGGTCCAGTCGACGTGCGTGGACGGCGTATCGACGTGCAACGTCTTCGGCAGGACGCCGTGCCGCATCGCCTCGACCGTCTTGATGATGCCGCCGACGCCGGCCGCGGCCTGGGCGTGCCCGATGTTGGACTTCAACGATCCAAGGAGGAAAGGAAGTTCGCGGTCCTGTCCGTAGGTGGCGAGCAGCGCCTGGGCCTCGATCGGGTCACCCAGTGCGGTGCCGGTGCCGTGCGCCTCCACGGCGTCGATGTCCGCTGCCGTGAGCTGGGCGTTGGCGAGGGCCTGGCGGATGACGCGCTGCTGGGCGGGCCCGTTGGGGGCGGTGAGGCCGTTGGAGGCGCCGTCCTGGTTGATCGCCGTGCCGCGCACCACGGCCAGGATCCGGTGCCCGTTGCGTCGGGCGTCGCTGAGCCGTTCGACGAGCAGCATGCCGACGCCCTCGGCCCAGCCGGTGCCGTCCGCGGAGTCCGAGAAGGCCTTGCACCGCCCGTCCGCCGACAGCCCGCGCTGGCGGCTGAACTCCACCAGCATGCCGGGTGTCGACATGACCGCGGCGCCGCCCGCGAGCACCAGGTCGGATTCGCCGGTGCGCAGTGACTGGGCGGCCATGTGCAGCGCGACCAGGGAGGACGAGCAGGCGGTGTCGACGGTGACGGCCGGGCCCTCGAACCCGAAGGTGTACGCGATCCGGCCGGAGGCGACGCTCGCCGTGGTGCCGGTGAGGAGGTAGCCGTTGAGCTTCTCCGCGGTCTCGTACAGGCGCGGGCCGTACTCGGGGGACATGATGCCGGTGAAGACGCCGGTGTTGCTGCCGCGCAGGGTGGCCGGGTCGATGCCGGCGTGCTCCAGGGCCTCCCAGGTGGTCTCCAGCAGCAGGCGCTGCTGCGGGTCCATCGTCTGGGCCTCGCGGGGGCCGATGCCGAAGAACGCGGCGTCGAAGGTGTCGGCGCCGGTGAGGAAGCCGCCGGCGCGGGCGTAGGTGCGGCCGGGCAGGCCGGGCTCCGGGTCGTAGAGCTCGCCGAGGTCCCAGCCGCGGTCGGTGGGGAAGGCGGAGACGGCGTCGACGCCGTCGGCGACCAGCCGCCACAGGTCCTCGGGTGAGGAGACCCCGCCGGGGTAGCGGCAGGCCATGCCGATGATGGCGATCGGCTCGTCGGGGCGCGGGCCGGTGGCGGTCCCGGGGTGTGCCGGGGCGAGGGGGTTCCCGGCTGGGGCGGGGCCGGTGATCCGGGTGTGGAGGTGGCGGACGACGTCGCCCGGGGTCGGGTGGTCGTACGTGGTGGTGCTGGGGACGGGCAGGCCGGTGACGGAGGCGAGGCGGGTGCAGAACTCGACCGTCAGCGTGGAGTCGAAGCCGAGGTCCTTGAAGGTGCGGTCCGGGTCGAGGGTGTCGGCGGTGGCGTGGCCGAGGACGACGGCGGCCTGGGTGCGGACGAGTTCGTGCAGGCGGTCCAGCCGTTCCGTGTCCGGGAGTTGGGCCAGTCGTTCGGCCCAGCCGAGCTCCCGGCCCGCCGGCTCCGGTTCCGTAGCCGTAGCCGTAGCCGTAGCCGTAGCCGCAGCCGTGGCCGCGACCGGGCGGTGCGGGACGGCGCCCCGCGCCGTGCCGGGCGCGGACTCGTCGGCCGCCCAGTGGCGTTCGCGCTGGAACGGGTACGTCGGCAGGGCCGTGGTGGCCGTCGGCCGGCCGCTGAGCAGCTGTCGCCAGGGCACGTCCACGCCCCGGGTGTGCAGCTCGGCGAGGCCGGTCAGCACGCGCGGCCACTCGGCCTCGTTGCGGCGCAGGGTGCTGATGACGACGGGCGGCTGCTCGGCGCCGGCCAGGGTCAGCCGGATGCCGCCGAGCAGCACCGGGTGCGGGCTGCTCTCGACGAACACGCCGTGGCCGTCGGCGGCGAGGGCCTCGACGGCCTGCCGGAATAGCACCGGTCGGCGCAGGTTGGCGTACCAGTACTCGGCGGTGAGCTCGGCGGTGTCCAGGGGTGCGCCGGTGACGGTGGAGTAGAACGGGATGTCGGAGCTGCGCGGGGTGAGCGTGCCGAGCTCGGCGAGCAGCCGCCGCTCGATCGGCTCGACGCCGGCGGAGTGCGACGGGTAGTCGATGTTGACGAGCCGCCCGGGGGCGTTGCGGGCGGCGCACCGTTCCAGCAGCGCGGTGACGGCCTCGGTGGGGCCGCACAGGACGGTGTTGCTGGGGCTGTTGTAGGCGCCGATCTCGATCGGGGCGCCGGATTCGGCGATCAGCTCGGCGACCTCGTCGGCCGGCAGCGGCACGGAGGCCATGTTGCCGCTCTGCCGCAGTTCCATCAGGACCTTGCTGCGCAGGGCGCTGATCCGGGCCGCCTCGCGCAGGGTGAAGGCGCCGGCGATGTGGGCGGCGGCGATCTCGCCCTGGGAGTGTCCGACGACGGCGTCGGGGCGGATGCCGAGGGACTCCCAGAGCCTGGCGAGCGAGACCATCACGGCGAACAGCGCGGGCTGCACGACGTCGGAGCGGTCCAGCGAGGGTGCGCCGGGGGCCTGGCGCAGGACGTCGAGCAGTGACCAGTCGAGGTGTTCGGCGAGCGCGGCGTCGCAGGCCTCCAGGTGCTGCCGGAAGACCGGGGAGCGGTCGAGCAGGCCGACGGCCATGCCGTGCCACTGGGATCCCTGGCCGGGGAAGACCAGGACGGTGCCGCCGGTGCGGCCGGCCCGGCCGCGGACGAGACGGGGGGCGTCCTCGCCGAGGGCGAGGGCGTCCAGGCCGGCGAGCAGCCGGGCGCGGTCCTCGCCGACGAGGACGGCGCGGTGTTCGAAGGTGGCGCGGGTGGTGGCGAGCGACCAGCCGATCCGCTCGTCGTCGGGCTCCGGGTGCCGGTCGAGGTGTTCGCGAAGCCGGGCGGCCTGGGCGCGCAGCGCCGGCTCGGTCCGGCCGGACAGCAGCCACGGGACCATCGGCACCCGCGGGGCCTCGGCGTCCCCGCCGGCCTCGGGCGCCGGGAGGTCGGCGGGCGGACCGGAGAGCACCAGGTGGCAGTTGGTCCCGCCGATGCCGAAGGAGCTGACGCCCGCCAGCAGCGGGCGGTCCGGGTGCGGCCACGGCCCGGCCTCGGTCTGGACGCGCAGCTTCCAGCCGTCCAGGTCGATCCGCGGGTTGGGGTGCTCGTAGTGCAGGCTGGCGGGGATCCGCCGGTGGTGGACGCTGAGGACGGCCTTCAGCAGGCCGGCGATGCCGGCGGCGCCCTCCAGGTGCCCGATGTTGGTCTTGGCCGAGCCGACCAGCAGCGGTTCGGTGCGCTCGGTGCCGTACGCCCGGCCGAGCGCCTCGGCCTCGATCGGGTCGCCGATCCGGGTGCCGGTGCCGTGCAGTTCGACGTACTGGACGGCGGCGGGGTCGACCCCGGCCCGGTCGCAGGCGGCGCGCAGGACCGCCGCCTGGGTGGTGGGGCCGGGCTTGGCCAGGCCGTCGGTGCCGCCGTCGCTGTTGACCGCGCTGCCGCGGATCACGCCGTACACGGTGTCGCCGTCGGCGAGGGCGCGGGCGAGCGGCTTGAGGACGAGGACGGCACCGCCCTCGCCGCGGACGTAGCCGTTGGCGCGGGCGTCGAAGGTGGCGCACCGTCCGTCCGGCGAGAGGGCGCCGAACTTGGCGACCGCGACGGCGCTCTCCGGCAGCAGGTTGAGGCTGACGCCGCCGGCCAGCGCGAGGCTCGACTCGCCCTTGCGCAGGCTCTCGACGGCGAGGTGCACCGCCACCAGCGAGGAGGACTGGCCGGTGTCGACGGTCAGGCTGGGGCCGTGCGCGCCGAGCAGGTAGGAGAGCCGGTTGGCGATGACGCCGTTCTGCAGGCCGGTGAGGCTGTGGGTGTCGAGCTGCCGGGGGCCGTGCTGCTGGAGGAGGGTGGCGTAGTCGTGGGCGATGGCGCCGACGAACACGCCGGTGGCGGTGCCGTGCAGGGTGTCGGGGAGCAGCCGGGCGTCCTCCAGGGCCTCCCAGCCGAGTTCGGCCATCAGGCGCTGCTGGGGGTCCATCGCGGCGGCCTCGCGCGGGGAGATCCCGAAGAAGCCGGCGTCGAAGCCGTCCACCCGGTCGACGAAGGCGCCGTGGCGCAGCGCCTGCCGGGCGTCGGGGGTGAGGTCGTCGAGGGGGAGGGCGTCGAGGTCCCAGCGGTCGGCCGGTACGCCGCCGACCGCGCTGGTGCCCTCGCTGAGGAGCCGCCAGTAGGCGTCCGGGGTCGCCGCGCGGGGGAGCCGGCAGGCCATGCCGATGACCGCGACCGCGTCTTCCCGGGCATCCTGGACGGTGGAAGCGGAGGGGGAGGTCTCACCCATCATGTGCCGAACGCCTTCCTCGATCTTGGACCGGCCAAGGGCATGAAGGCGTGCGGCTGACCGGGCCTTCATGGCGTTGCCCCGCGGGCACCGCTGTCACGGGCGGTCGCCGTGTCTACTCGATGGTCCTCGGGTCCGGACCGGTGGTGCTACCCGTGCCCACCCCTACGGTGGCCAGGGGATTCGCCTAGGGGCTGTCCCCCGGGCCTGGGGGTTCCCGCCCCGTTCAGCCGACGGTGCGCAGCTCGGCGAGCAGCTTGTGCCGCAGGGCGTCCGGGGTCTCGGTCAGGTAGAAGTGCCCGCCGGCGAAGTCCTCGCGCCGGAACGCGCCGCGGGTGTGGTGCGACCAGTCCTGCGCCTCGTCGACGGAGACCTTCGGGTCCCCGGTGCCGATGAACGCGGTGATCGGCGCGTCGATGGCGGCGTCCGGCGCGCTGGTGTAGGTCTCGACGGCGCGGTAGTCGTTGCGCAGGATCGGGAGGATCATCCGCAGGATCTCCTCGTCGTCCAGCAGCGTGCTGTCGGTGCCGCTGAGCGCCCGGGTCTCGCGGACCAGGCCGGCGTCGTCGAGCCGGTGGATCCGCTCGTCGCGGTGGCGGGAGGGGGCGCGCCGGCCGGAGGCGATCAGCAGGGCGGGGCCGCGCCCGGCGCCCCGTTCGAGCCGCCGGGCGACCTCGAACGCGACCGAGGCGCCCATGCTGTGCCCGAAGAAGACCGTGCGGTCGTCGACGGTGCCCTCCAGCGCCACCGTGAGCAGGTCGGCCAGCCGGTGGATGTCGTCCACGGCCGGCTCGTGGCGCCGGTCCTGGCGGCCCGGGTACTGCACCGCGAGGACCTCGGCCTCGTCCCGCAGGGCGGCGGACAGCGGGAAGAAGTAGCTGGCCGCGCCGCCGGCGTGCGGGAAGCACACCAGGCGCGGGGCTCCGGCCCCGGTCGGGTGGTACCGCCGGATCCAGACGTCGCCTGCCGTGTTCTCCACCGTCGATCCGGTCACCTTGGGCCCGCTTCCTCGCTCTGTCCTGCTCCGGTCGCAACGGCGGGCGCGCTGGCGCTCACGCCGTTCCGGTGGCGATGTTTTCACCGCGTCCTGCCGGGCCCAACCCCTAACCGGCGATAGGGGGATGGCCGGACATGGTAGGGGCCGGGTCCGCTGGCGGCGGTCGGCGCGGCGCCATTGAATCGGGGGGAGCCATCGAACCGGGGGGACCCCGTTCTCGCGCGCCGCGCGCGGAGGACACGTCTCCGCGCGCGGAGAACGCGCCGTTCGTGGTGGATCGGAACCCACGTGGTGGATCGGACACCACAGGAGAACGGGGAGAGGTGGCATATGACCGTCGTCGCGGAACCGAGTGTCCACGGCTCGGACACCAGGAGCAGAGCCGCCGAGCTGGCGGAGCTGCGCCGTGCGGCCGCAGCCGGACCGTCCGAACGGGCGACCGAACAGCAGCACGCGCGCCGGAAACTGACGGTGCGTGAGCGGCTGGACCTGCTGTTCGACCCGGGCACCTTCCAGGAGGTCGAGCAGTTGCGCCGGCACCGGGCCGTCGGCTTCGGGCTGGAGGACCGCCGCCACCACACCGACGGCGTGGTCACGGGCTGGGGCAAGGTGGACGGCCGGACCGTCTTCGTCTACGCGCACGACTTCCGGATCTTCGGCGGCTCGCTGGGCGAGGCCCACGCGCAGAAGATCCACAAGGTGATGGACCTCGCCGAGGCCGCCGGGGCGCCCCTGGTGAGCCTTTGCGACGGGGCCGGCGCCCGGATCCAGGAGGGCGTCACCGCGCTGGCCGGGTACGGCGGCATCTTCCTGCGCAACGTCCGGGCCTCCGGGGTGATCCCGCAGATCAGCGTGATCCTCGGGCCCTGCGCGGGCGGCGCGACCTACTCGCCCGCGCTCACCGACGTGGTGTTCATGGTCCGGGACATCTCGCAGATGTACATCACCGGGCCGGACGTGGTGCGCGCCGTCACCGGCGAGACCATCAGCCACGACGAACTCGGCGGCGCGGACGTCCACGGGGCGGTCTCCGGCGCGGCCCAGGTGGTCTGCGACACCGAGGAGGACTGCCTGTCCGAGGTGCGCTACCTGCTCTCCCTGCTGCCGGCCAACAACCGCGAGCTGCCGCCCGTCCAGCCGAGCGACGATCCGCCGCAGCGGCGCACCGAGCGGCTGCTCGACCTGGTGCCCGCCGACGGCAACCGCCCGTACGACATGCGCCAGGTGATCGAGGAGATCGTCGACGACGGCGAGCACTTCGAGCTGCACTCCGGCTGGGCGACCAACATCGTCTGCAGCCTGGCCCGCCTCGACGGCCACACCGTCGGCATCGTCGCCAACCAGCCGCAGTCGCTGGCCGGGGTGCTGGACATCCACGCCTCGGAGAAGGCGGCCCGCTTCGTGCAGCTCTGCGACGCCTTCTCCATCCCGCTGGTGACCCTGGTGGACGTGCCCGGCTTCCTGCCCGGACGGGACCAGGAGCACGAGGGCATCATCCGGCACGGCGCCAAGCTGCTGTACGCGTACTGCAACGCCACCGTGCCGCGGGTCTCGCTGGTGCTGCGCAAGGCCTACGGCGGGGCGTACATCGTGATGGACTCCCGGTCGATCGGCTCGGACCTCTGCTACGCCTGGCCGACCAACGAGATCGCGGTGATGGGCGCCGAGGGCGCGGCCAACGTGGTGTTCCGCAAGGAGATCGCCGCCGCTCCCGACCCGGAGGCCGCGCGGGCCGAGCGCGTCAAGGCCTACAAGGACGAGCTGATGCACCCGTACTACGCGGCCGAGCGCGGCCTCGTGGACGACGTCATCGACCCGGCCGAGACCCGGGCGGTGCTGATCGGCGCGCTGGACGCGCTGCGCCGCAAGGACGCCCGGCTGCCCGCCCGCAAGCACGGGAACCCGCCGACGTGACCGGCGAGCCGCTGCTGCGAGTGCTGGCCGGCCGCCCGACGGCGGAGGAGCTGGCCGTGGTCACCGCCGTCGTCCTCGGCCGGCGGCGGCCGGTCCCGCCGGTCCCGCGGGCGGCGCCCCCGACGGCCTGGGCCCGCGAGGGCTACGCCCCGCCGCGGGGCTGGCGGGGCAGCGCCGGGCGCTGAGGCCGGCCGGGCCGGAAAGACAGCCGCCCCCGCCAGAGCGTGAGGCTCTGGCGGGGGCGGGTCGTTTCCGGGGCGCCGCCGGTTTTCCGGTGCGCCGCCGGGCTGCGGGTGCGCCGCCGGGCTGCGGGTGCGCCGGGTCAGAACCGCTGCGCCGAGAACGGCTTCGCGACCTCCGGCAGCTCCCCGGAGATCAGCGCGTGGGCCATCACGTCGCCGGTGACCGGCGCCAGCTGGATGCCGATCCGCCCGTGCCCGGAGGCCAGCAGCAGGCCCTCCAGCGCGGTGTGGCCGAGCACCGGCAGGCCGTCCGGCGACCCGGGCCGGGAGGCGGCGCCGGCGCCGACGAACTCCAGCTCGCCGATGCCCGGCAGCAACTCCCGGGTGATGTCCAGCAGTTCGCCGATCCCGCCGGCGGTGACGGTGGTGTCGTAGCCGCGGCTCTCATGCGTCGCGCCGACGATCACCTCGCCGTCCAGCCGGGGCGCCGCGAAGACCGACCGGCCGTTGACCAGCCCGCGGGTCGTGCGGGCCAGGAAGGGCCGCTCGGCGCGCAGCCGTACGGTCTGGCCCTTCTGCGGCTTGATCTCCGGGACGATCCCGGTGGGCAGGCCGCCCAGCCGGTGGGTCCACACCCCGGCGGCGAGCACCACGCGGTCCCCGCGCACCTCGCCGCCGTCGGCCAGCCGGACGCCGGCGGCCCGGTCGCCCTCGACCAGCAGGTCGGTGACCCGCTCGGCTCGCACGGTGCCGCCGAGCCGCCCGATCGCCGCGATCAGCGCGGCGCTCAGGGTGCGCGGGTCCACCGAGCCGTCGTCCGGGTTGAGCAGACCGCCGCTGACCCGCTCCGCGAGCTGGGGCTCCTGCCGGCGGCACTCCTCGGCGTCCAGTGCCTCGACGGCGAACCCGAGGTTCTCCTGCCACCTGCGCAGACCGTTCAGCACGGCCAGGTCCGCCTCGCCGTAGGCGACTTCGAGCACGCCGTCGCGACGGTACCCGGCGGGGAGGCCGGCGGTCTCCTCCAGTTCGGCGACGAAGGACGGGTAGCGGTCGCGGGAGGCGATGCACAGCCGCAGCAACAGCTCCTGGTCGTACAGGTTCTCGTTGCCGGCCGGCAGCATCCCGGCGGCGACGGCCGTGGCCTTGCCGGCCGGCTCCGGGTCCAGGACGGTCACGGTCAGGCCCGCGACCAGCGAGCGCCAGGCGGTGGCCAGGCCGATCACCCCGCCGCCGACGATCACCACATGCATGGCATGCCCCTTTCGCGGACCCTCGCCCGCATCGCGCCCGGCCGGGCGGTGCGCCCGCTCATCCGAGCAACTTCGTCATCGAGTTCGCCAGTTCGACCGGAGTCGGGTGGTCGAAGGCCAGCGTGTTCGGCAGCCGGACGCCGGTGGCCGCGGTCAGCCGCCGGATCAGCTCCAGGTTGGTCAGCGAGTCGAAGCCGATCGCCGAGAACTCCCGGTGCGGCTCGACCTCCTCCCCGCCGGTGAAACCGAGGACCACCGCGACCTGGGCGCGGACCAGCTCCAGCACCTCCTGCGCCCGCTCGTCCTCGGGCCGCCCGGCCAGCCGGGCCCGGAACGCGTCCGCGTCGGCCACCGGGGCGGTGGCGCGGGTCCGCGGCGCGGCGAGGTCCAGCAGCAGCTCGGGCAGCGGAGCGTCGGGGGAGCGCAGCGCGTCCTCGTGGAGCCGCAGCGGCACCAGGACGGGGTCCTCGGCGGTCAGCGCGTCGTCGAGCAGGGCCAGGCCCTGCTCGACCGAGAGCGCCGCCAGGCCGGAGCGGGCCATCCGGGCCAGGTCGGCGGCGGCCAGGCCGCTCGCCATGCCGTCCTCGTCCGCCCAGAGCCCCCAGGCCAGTGAGACGCCGGGCAGTCCGGCGGCCCGGCGGCGGTGCGCGAGCGCGTCCAGCGCGGCGTTCGCGGCGGCGTAGTTGCCCTGGCCGGCGCTGCCGAGCACACCGGCGACGGAGGAGAACAGCACCAGCGCGCAGTCCGGGAGGTCCTCGGTGAGCCGGTGCAGCGCGAGCGCGGAGTCCACCTTGGCGGCCAGCACCGTGTCCAGCAGCCGCGGGGTCAGCGAACCGACGGTGGCGTCCGAGGTGACCCCGGCGGAGTGCACCACGGCACCCAGCGGGTGCTCGGGCGGCAGGGCGGCCACCACCGCGCGCAGCGCGGCGAGGTCCCCGGCGTCGCAGGCCACGACCTTCGCCTCGGTGCCGAACCCGGCCAGCTCGTCCACCAGTTCGCGGGCGCCCGGGGCGTCCGGGCCGCGGCGGCTGAGCAGCACCAGGTGGCGCACCCCGTGGCGCTCGGCCAGGTGGCGGGCGACCAGCCGGCCGAGCGAGCCGGTGCCGCCGGTGATCAGGACGCTGCGCCGCGGGTCCCACCCGGGGCGCGCGGCCTTCGCCGCGGCGGCCAGCCGGGGGTGCAGCAACGCGCCTTGGCGGACGGCCAGTTGGGCGGCATCGGAACCGGCCGCCGCCTCCACGGCGCGCCACGGCGCGTCGGCGTCGAGGTCGACCAGGGCGAACCGGCCCGGGTGCTCCAGCTGGGCGCTGCGCACCAGGCCCCAGACGGCCGCGGCCGCGGGCTCGGGCACCTCGCCCGGGCGGACGGCGACCCCGCCGCGGGTCACGAAGACCAGCCGGCCGTCGGCCAGCCGCTCGTCGAACAGCCACTCCTGGAGCAGCGAGAGGGCGCGCTGCAGCGCGTTGGCGAGCGGAGCCGAGCCGTCCACGCAGACCAGGACCGTCTCCGGCACCCGGCGCTCGCGCAGCGCGACGACGAGGGAGCGCAGGGTCGGGTGGACGGCGGCCAGCGCCCGGTCGGCGGCGGGGCTTCCGGTCAGCCCGAGGTGGTCGGCGCCCAGCAGGGCCCAGCCCTGCGGCGCGGGTCGGCCCGTGGCCGGCGGAACCGGGCGCCAGACCGTCCGCAGCAGTCGTCCGCCGCGGGCGCCGAGCTGCTCCGGGCTGACCGAGCGGACCACCAGCGAGTCGACGGTGGCGACCGGGCGCCCCTCCCCGTCGGTCAGCTCCAGCCCGATCGTCCGGTCGTCGCCGGGCGTGATCCGCACCCGGACCGCCCGTCCGGCCGGGCCGTGCACCCGAACGCCCCGCCAGGCGAACGGGAGTTGGGCCGACTCGTCGTCCCCGTCCAGGAACGGGACGACGGCCGCGTGCAGCGCCGAGTCCAGCAGGGCCGGGTGGAGCAGGAAGTCGCCGGTCGGCACGCCGGCGTCCAGGGCGACCTCGGCGCTCATCCGTGCCCCGTCGCGCCAGGCCCGCCGGACGCCGCGGAACGCGGGCCCGTAGCGCAGGCCGCGGTCGGCCAGCCGGCCGTACAGGGCCTCGGGGTCCACCGGCTCGGCGTCCGGCGGCGGCCACGCGCTCCCGGCGGCCGGACCGGAGTCCTGGGTGATGCTCATCGCGCGCTCCTCCTGCCGGTCACTGCCCGGCCGCGGGCGCGGCCGGCGCGGGCGGGTTGGTGATGGCCACCGTGACCTCGCCGAAGGAGTCGCCGTCGAACTCGTCCCAGTAGCGGCACTTGGTCCGCATGACGAGCAGCGGCTCGCGCAGGTCGGTGCCCTCCCACTCGGCGATGTCGATGATCTCCATCTCGCCCCGGAAGTGCCGCCCGCGCATCTCGGTGCGGAAGGCGCTGCGGAAGTCGGTGATCAGGATGTTGCCGAGCTGCCGGTCCCAGAAGTCCGCCATGTCCCAGCGGGACAGCGGCTCGACGAGCTTGTCCTTCACCGCCTTCGCGGTCAGGTAGTAGGCCATCTGGTTGTAGCAGATGTTGAACTCGACCGAGTTGAAGTGGCCGGTGTCGTCGATGTAGCACGACTCCGGGATCTCGAAGGTGCAGCGGGCGGTCAGCTTGGCCGTCTCCGGCGTGCGGCCCTCGCGGAGGATCACGGCCGACTTGAGGTACTCGCAGTTCTTGGCCCGGTAGGGCGTCAGTACCCGGTGCAGGAGCTCCGGGTCGTCCGGGTACTGGACGACGTCCGGTTCCGTCGGGCTTGTCGTGTGCACTAGGTGCCTCCAGGTCGCGGTCGGTCAGTCGGTGGTGTTCTGCTGGGCCGCGCGGAGCAGTTCGTCGAGCCCCATGCTCGCGATCGCCGCCTCCGGGTCGGCCGCCGGCTCCGGCGTCGCGGCGGCCGCGGGCGCGCCGCCCTCGGCCGACAGG
Organism: Kitasatospora xanthocidica; assembly: GCF_014656195.1. Classification (GTDB taxonomy): domain Bacteria; phylum Actinomycetota; class Actinomycetes; order Streptomycetales; family Streptomycetaceae; genus Kitasatospora; species Kitasatospora xanthocidica. The sequence continues at coordinate 19,633 of NZ_BNBY01000046.1, forward strand.
TCCAGCAGGGCGGTGAGCAGTCCCGCCTGGCGCAGCCGGGCGAGCGGGACGGTGGCGAGCGCCCGGCGGACCAGGCCCTCCTCGTCCTCGGCCTCCGGGGCGCTGTCCGGGACCAGCTCGTCGAGCAGGAAGCGGGCCAGGTCCAGCGGGGTGGGGTGGTCGAAGATCAGCGTCGCGGGCAGCCGGACGTCGGTGGCCCCGGCCAGCCCGTTGCGCAGCTCGATCCCGGCCAGGGAGTCCAGCCCCAGCTCGCTGAACGGCCGGTGCGGCCCGATGGCGTCCGGCTCGTCGTCGTGCCGCACGGCGGCCACGTGCTTGCGCACCAGGTCGAGCAGCAGCCGCTCGCGCTCCTCGTGCGCCATGGCCGACAGGCGTTCGGCGAGCGGGAGTTCGGCGACGGCCGGCTCGTTGGTCGCGGCCCGTCGGGCCGGGGCTCCGCCGAAGCCGCGCAGCAGCGCCGGAAGGTAGTCCGTCCGGGCCCGGACGGCGGCCGGGTCGAGGTTGGTCGCCAGGACCAGCGCCTCCTCGCCCGCCACACCCGCGTCGAACAGCTCCAGGCCGCGTTCGGCGGTCAGCGGCGGCAGGCCGAGACGGGCCATCCCGTCCAGCTGGCCGTCGGTCAGCTCGCCGTTCATCTCGGTGTTGAGGGCCCAGAGGCCGAAGGCGAGCGAGGTCGCGGGCAGGCCGAGCGAGCGGCGGTGCAGCGCGAGTCCGTCCAGGAACACGTTGGTCGCCGCGTAGTTGGCCTGCCCGGCCGCCAGCACCAGGCCGCCGAGCGAGGAGAACAGGACGAAGTGCGTCAGTCCGTGGTCCCGGGTCAGCTCGTGCAGGTGCCACGCGGCGTCCGCCTTCGGGCGGAAGGAGGCCGCGACCTGCTCGGCCGTGAAGGACGCGAACAGTCCGCTGTCGGACACGCCGGCCGTGTGGACCACGGCGCGCAGCGGCCGGTCCGCCGGAACGGAGTCGACGGCCGCGGCCAGCGCCGCCCGGTCGCCGACGTCACAGGACCGTACGGTCACCTCGGCACCGGCCGCGGCGAGCTCCGCCACCAGCTCCTCGGCACCGGGCGCCGCCGGACCGCGCCGGCTCAGCAGCACCAGATGGCGCACCCCGTGCTCGGCCACCAGGTGGCGGGCGACCAGCGCGCCCAGGCCGCCGGTGCCGCCGGTGATCAGGACCGTGCCGGCCGGGTCGAAGCGACGGCTGCCGGAGAGCGCACGGACCAGCCTCGGCACCAGGAACACGCCCTCGCGGAGGCGCAGTTCGGGCTCCCGGCCGGCCGCCGCGGCCACCGCGCGAAGCTGCTCCGCGGTGCAGTCGCCGCCGGCGGGGAGGTCCAGCAGGGTGATCCGGTGCGGGTTCTCCGCCTGGGCGGCGCGCACCAGACCCCAGACCGGGGCCTGCGCCGGATCGCCGCCGTCGGTGGCGCCGCGGGTGAGCACCAGCAGGCGCGAGTCCGCGAAGAACGGGTCGGCCAGGTGGGTCCGGATCGTCGCCAGGGTCTCGACGGTGGTCCGGTGGGCGGCGGCCAGACGGTCGCCGTCGGCCGGGGAGACCCGCAGGACGACCGTGTCCGGTGCCGGGCGGGCCCGGTCGACCTCCGCCGGCTCCACCGGGGCGGCCGTGACCCCGTCCTCGGCGCCCAGCCGCACCGGACGCCACTCGATCCGGTACGGGGCGTTGCGCACCGCGCCGAGCGTCCCGGCCGGAACCGGGCCCAGCGCGACGCCCTCCACCACCGCCACCGGCCGGCCGGCGCCGTCCGACAGGTGCAGCAGCACCCCGTCCGCGCCGGTCCGCCGGCCGTGCACCCGCAGCAGCTCGGCACCCTCGGCGAACAGCTCCACCCCGCTCCAGCGGACCGCGACCACGGCGTCGTCGACCTGCCCGCCGGCCCGGAGGGCGGCGTCCAGCAGTGCCGGGTGCAGGGCGTAACCGGCGGCCGACTCGCCCGGCTCCAGCGCGACCTCGGTGTGGACCTCGTCGTCGGCGGCGCCGGCCGGCGGCCAGACCTCCGCGTCGAAGCCCGGCTCGCCGGTGGCGGTCCCCAGGGTGCCGGCCGCGTGCCGTGTCCAGCCGCCCCCGGTGTCACGGGAGTCGATCCGAACGCTGCGCCGTCCGGAGCCGTCCACCGCTCCGACGGCCACCTGGATCCGCACGCCACCCGGCCCGGTCAGCACCAGTGGCGTGTCCGTGACCAGCTCCACCAGGCGACCGCAGCCGACCTCGTCGCCCGCGCGGATCGCCAGCTCGACCAGGACCGCGCTCGGCACCAGTCCGGCGGGCTCGGCGAGACGGCCGGTGAGCACCACCCCACCGTCCGGGTCGGGAGAGGGCAGCGCGGCGGTGAGCACCGGGTGCCCGACCGGCTCCAGCCCGACCGACCCGAGGTCGGAGGCGCCCGTCACGTCGATCCAGTAGCGCTTGCGCTGGAAGGCGTAGGTGGGGAGGGGGATGGTGTGGGCGGTGGGGTTGAGGGGGGTGAGGTGGAGGGTGGCGAGGGCGGTGACCAGCTGACGGGGTTCGGGGTGGTTGCGCCTTGTGGTGGGGGTGGTGTTGTCGGTGAGGGGGGTGAGGGCGGCGTCGGGGCCGATTTCGAGGTGGGTGGTGATGCCTTGGGTGGTGAGGTGGGTGACGGCGTCGTGGTAGCGGACGGTGCCGCGGAGGTGGTTGACCCAGTAGTCGGCGTTGGCGTCGGTGAGGGGCTGGCCGGTGAGGTTGGAGATGACCGGGATGGCCGGCGCGTGGTGGTTGATGCTCTTGGCGGCCGTCCTGAAGTCTTCGAGGATCGGGTCCATCAGCGGTGAGTGGAAGGCGTGGGAGACCTTCAGCCGGGTGTGCTTGCGGTCCGCGAACTGTGCGAGCACCGCGTCCACGGCGGCTTCAGTTCCTGAGATGACGACGCTGTCGGCGGAGTTGACGGCGGCGATGGTGACGTCCTCGCCGAGGTGGGGCTGGATTTCGTCTTCGGTGGCGCGCAGGGCGGCCATGGCTCCGCCGGTGGGCAGGGACTGCATGAGGCGGGCGCGGGCGGAGACCAGGGTGCAGGCGTCCTCCAACGTGAGGATGCCGGAGACGTGCGCGGCGGTGATCTCGCCGAGGGAGTGCCCGGCGAGGTAGTCCGGGCGTACCCCCAGCGACTCCAGCAGCCGGTACAGCGCGGTCTCGAAGGCGAAGAGGGCGAGCTGGGCGGTGCCGGTCTGGTTGAGCGCGTCCGCGTCCTCGCCCCACATCACCTCCCGCACGGGGGCGTCGAACCGCTCCAGCACGGCATCCAGCGCCGAGGCGAACACCGGGAACGCCTCGTACAACTCGCGTCCCATGCCGAGGCGTTGCGCGCCCTGGCCGGTGAACAGGAAGGCCAGCTGCCCGTCGGCGGACCGTCCGGGGATCACCCCCGGGTGGCTCTGGCCCTCGGCCAACGCGCGGAGCCCGTCGAGGAGTTCGTCGCGTCCGGTGCCGATGACGACGGCCCGCTGGTCCAGTCGGGCCCGGGTGGTGGTGAGGGAGTGGGCGATGTCGCGCGGGTCGGCGTCCGTCGCCTCGACGTGCGCGAGCAGCCGGGCCGCCTGGGCCTGCAAGGCGGCCTCGGTGTGCCCGGAGAGCGGCCAGGCCAGCGGCACCGCATCCGGCTTCGCCGGCGCCGTCGGCGCGCCGGCGGCCGGCTGCGCCGGGGCCTGTTCGATGATGACGTGGGCGTTGGTGCCGCTGACGCCGAAGGAGGAGACGGCGGCCCGGCGCGGGCGCCCGGTCTCAGGCCATTCCCTTGCCTCGGTGAGGAGTTCGACCGAGCCCTCGGTCCAGTCGACGTGCGTGGACGGCTTGTCGACGTGGAGGGTCTTCGGCAGCACGCCGTGCCGCATGGCCTCGACCATCTTGATGATCCCGGCCACGCCGGCGGCGGCCTGCGGGTGGCCGATGTTGGACTTGATCGAGCCGAGCCAGAGCGGGGCTTCGCGGTCCTGCCCGTAGGTGGCGAGTAGTGCCTGGGCCTCGATCGGGTCGCCGAGGCGGGTGCCGGTGCCGTGCGCCTCGACGGCGTCGACGTCGGCGGTGGACAGCCGGGCGCTTTCGAGCGCGGCGCGGATCACCCGCTGCTGGGCGGGCCCGTTGGGTGCGGTGAGGCCGTTGGAGGCGCCGTCCTGGTTGACGGCGGATCCGCGCACCACGGCGAGGACGCGGTGTCCGTTGCGGCGTGCGTCGGAGAGCCGTTCGAGCATCAGCATGCCGGCGCCCTCGCCCCAGCTGGTGCCGTCGGCGGCGTCGGCGAAGGGCTTGCAGCGGGCGTTGGTGGCGAGCCCGCGCTGGAGGCTGAAGTCGACGAAGGCGTCCGGTTCGGCCATGACGGTCACGCCGCCGGCCAGGGCGAGCGTGCACTCGCCGGAGCGCAGCGCCTGCATCGCCCAGTGCAGGGCGACCAGCGAGGAGGAGCAGGCGGTGTCGACGGAGACGGCCGGGCCCTCCAGCCCGAGGACGTAGGAGATGCGGCCGGAGGCGATGCTGCCCGCGCTGCCGTTGCCGAGGTAGCCGGCGATCTCCTGGGGGACCTCGTTGGAGCGGCTCGGCCAGAAGTACGGCATGACGCCGGTGAAGACGCCGGTGCGGGTGCCGCGGACGCTGTGCGGGTCGATGCCCGCGTGCTCGAACGCCTCCCAGGTGGTCTCCAGCAGCAGGCGCTGCTGCGGGTCCATGGCCTGGGCCTCGCGCGGGCTGATGCCGAAGAAGGCGGGGTCGAACTCGGAGGCCCGGTCGACGAATCCGCCCTCGCGGACGTAGCTCTTGCCGGGGGTTCCGGGCTCCGGGTCGTACAGGGCGGCGGTGTCCCAGTTGCGGTCGGCGGGGAACGGCGAGATCGCGTCGACGCCGTCGGTGACCAGCTGCCAGAGCTCGTCGGGGCCGGTGATGCCGCCGGGGAAGCGGCAGGCCATGCCGACGATGGCGATCGGCTCGTCCGGGAGGACCCGGGCGGTGCCGCCGGTCCCGCGGGCCGGCGCGGTGGCGTCGGCGGGTGCGACCTTGGCGCGGACGTGCTCGGCCAGCGCGGTGGGCGTCGGGTAGTCGAAGACGAGCGAGGAGGGCAGGCTCAGCCCGGTCACCGTGTTGAGCCCGTTGCGCAGCTCGATCGCGGCGAGGGAGTCGAAGCCGAGCTCGTTGAAGGCCCGGCGCGGGTCCACCGCGCCGGGGCCGCGGTGGCCGAGGACGGCGGCGATCTGGTCGAGCACGAGGTCGAGGACGGCCTGCGGGTGCTCGTTGTCGGGCAGTGCGGCGAGCCGCTTGGCGAGCGGGGTCGCCTTGACGGTGGCCCGGCGTCCAGCGCGACGCGCGGGGGCGTGCGTGGGCGTGGACGCCGGGCTGCCGGCCGACCCGGCCGGGAGGCCGGTCGGCACCGCCCGGGTCACCAGGGCCGCGATGGTCGCGACCTGCTCACCGCGGGGGTCGGTGAGGGTGACCCGGACGGAGTCGGGGGCGCCGGTGGGCGCGAGGTGGGCGCGGACGGCGGTGGCGCCGGCCGCGTGCAGGGTGACGTCGGCCCAGCCGACGGCGTGCCGGAGGTGGTCCTGCGGGGTGTCCAGGATCAGTGCGGTGGCGCGGGCGAGGGCGGCGAGCAGGGTCGGGTGGAGACCGTGGCGCTCGGTGTCCGGGTCCTCGGCGACGGCCTCGGGCAGGTCGAGTTCGCCGAACAGCTCGTCCCCGCGTCGCCAGACGGCGCTGACAGTGCTGACGGCGGTACCGCCGGTGCCGGCCGGGTCGGTCCACTCGGTGGCCTCGGCGCCGACGGGCGGCCAGGCTTCGTCCGCCGCGGCTGCGAGGCCGTCCGGGTCGGTGCTGCCCGGTTCGGTGCCGTCCGGCTCGGGCGCCAGCAGGCCGGAGCCCTGGCGGGCCCAGTCGCCGCCGACGGCCCGGCCGTGCAGTTCGACGGTGCGCCGGCCGGCCAGGTCGGCCGTGCCGACCACGAGCTGGTACTCGGCTGCGGTGCCGACGGCCAGCGGGAGCGGTTCGACGGAGAGCGCGTGCACCACGGGTGCGCCGGTGGACCGCCCCGCGTGCAGGGCGAGTTCGAGGAAGGAGGCGCCGGGGACGGTCTCCGCGTCGGCCGCCTCTCGCTCGGCCGGGAGCCGGCCGGTCAGCACGGCGCCGCCGTCGGCCAGCCGGACGGTGCCGTCCAGCAGCGGGTGGCCGCTGTCGCGTCCGGCGGCGGGGTCGAGCCAGTAGTGCTCGCGCTGGAAGGCGTAGGTCGGCAGGCCGGTGCGGCGGGCGCCGCGGCCGGCGAAGAACGCCTCCCAGTCCGGGCGGGCACCTCGGACCTGGGCCAGCGCGAAGGCGGCGGTCAGCTCCTGCTCCTCGCCGCGGTCGGCGCGCAGGGTCGGGGCGAAGGCGGCGTCGGGCAGGACGGCGCCGCCCAGGCCGCAGAGCACCGGGTCGGGGCCGAGTTCGAGGAAGGTGGTGGCTCCGGCGGCCGCCAGCCGCTCCAGCGCGGCCTGGAAGCGAACGGGCTCGCAGACCTGGCGGACCCAGTGCTCGGCGTCGGGGGCGACCGGCCGGCCGGTGACCGTGGAGATCAGCGGGATGCTCGGCGGCGCGTAGGCCATCGCGCGGGCGATCTGCCGGAACTCGGCCAGCATCGGCCGCATCAGCGGGGAGTGGAAGGCGTGCGAGGTGCGCAGGGTGCGGCTGCGCGGGAACCGCGCGGTGATCGCCGCGACGGCCTCGGTGGTCCCGGAGACCACGACCGAGGCCGGCCCGTTGACGGCGGCGAGGCCGACGGCGTCGGCGTGCTCGGCGAGCAGCGGCAGCACGTCCTCGGCGGACACCGGCAGCGCGGCCATGGCCCCGCCGGCGGGCAGTTCCCGCATCAGCCGGCCGCGGGCGGCGACCAGCAGGGCGGCGTCCTGGAGGGTGAGCACCCCGGCGGCGTGCGCGGCGGCGAACTCGCCGACCGAGTGCCCGGAGAGCAGGTCGGGCCGCAGCCCCCAGGACTCCAGCAGCCGGAACAGCGCGACCTCGACGGCGAAGAGCGCGGGCTGGGCGTACCCGGTGCCGTCCAGCAGGGCCGGTTCGGTGCCGAACAGCACGTCGAGCAGCGGGAGTTCGAGCTGGAGGTCGAGGTGGTCGGCGGCGTCCTCGAGGGCCTGCGCGAAGACCGGGAACCGCTCGTACAGTTCGCGGCCCATGCCGAGGCGCTGGCTGCCCTGGCCGGTGAACAGGTAGGCGAGCTTGCCGCCGGCGCGGCCGAGCCGGAGGGCGGTGGCGGGCTCGCCCGCGGCGAGCGCGGCGAGGGCGGGCAGCACCTCGGCGCGGTCGGTGCCCAGGACGGCAGCCCGGTACGGGAAGGCGGTGCGGGTGGTGGCGGCCGAGTAGGCGACGTCGGCCAGGGCCGGGGCGGGCTCGGTGTCGAGCAGCGCGTGCAGCCGGGCGGCCTGGTCGCGCAGCGCGGCCTCGGTGCGGGCGGAGAGCGGCAGGGCCAGGACACCGGGTGCGGCGGTCCGGGGCCGCGGCTCGGCGGCCGGGGCGGGCGCGTCCTCGATGATCACGTGGGCGTTGGTGCCGCTGGCGCCGAAGGAGGAGACGCCCGCCCGCCGGGTGGTGCCGTCGGCGGCGGGCCAGGCGACCGGTTCGGTGAGCAGCCGGACGTCCCCGGCCGTCCAGTCGACGTGCGGGGTCGGCTCGTCCACGTGCAGGGTCCTGGGCAGGACGCCGTGGCGCAACGCCTCGACCATCTTGATCACCCCGGCGACGCCGGCCGCGGCCCCGGTGTGGCCCAGGTTGGACTTCACCGAGCCGAGCCAGAGCGACCGGCGGCGCTCCCGCCCGTACGCGGAGATCACCGCCCGGGCCTCGATCGGGTCGCCGAGGCGGGTGCCGGTGCCGTGCGCCTCGACCGCGTCGACCTCGTCGGCGGTCAGCCCGGCGTCGGCCAGCGCGTCGCGGATCACCCGCTGCTGGGCGAGGCCGTTGGGGGCGGTGAGCCCGTTGCTCGCGCCGTCCTGGTTGATCGCGGAGCCGCGGACGACGGCGAGCACCTGCTGTCCGTCGGCGAGCGCGTCGGAGAGCCGGCGCAGCACCAGCACGCCGGCGCCCTCGGCGAAGCCGGTGCCGTCGGCGGCCGCCGCGAAGGCCTTGCAGCGTCCGTCCTCGGCCAGGCCGCGCTGGCGGCTGAACGCGATGAAGGTGCCGGGGCTGGAGATCACCGTGACGCCGCCGGCCAGCGCGAGCGAGCACTCGCCGCGGCGCAGCGACTGGACGGCCAGGTGCAGCGCGACCAGCGAGCCGGAGCAGGCGGTGTCGACGGTGAGCGTCGGGCCCTCGAGTCCGAGGGTGTAGGCGACCCGCCCGGAGACGACGCTCAGCATCGTGCCGGACATCAGGTAGCTCTCGACCCACTCGGGGGCCTCGTGCACCCGGGGCCCGTACTCGTGCGGCTCGACGCCGAGGAAGACACCGGAGCGGCTGCCGCGCAGGGTGGCCGGGTCGGTGCCGGAGCGTTCCAGGGCCTCCCAGGCGGTCTCCAGCACCAGGCGCTGCTGCGGGTCCATCGCGACGGCCTCGCGCGGGCTGATGCCGAAGAAGTCGGCGTCGAACTCCCCGGCGTCGTGCAGGAATCCGCCGTGCCGGACATAGCTGGCGCCGGGCGCGTCGGGGTCCGGGTCGTAGAGCGTCGCCAGGTCCCAGCCGCGGTCGGCGGGGAAGCCGGTGATGACGTGGGTGCCGTCGTCGAGCAGCCGCCACAGCTCTTCGGGGGAGGAGACGCCGCCGGGGAAGCGGCAGCCCATGCCGACGATGGCGATCGGCTCGTCCTCGGCACCGGCCGGGCGCGCCGGCAGCGGCTCGGCGGCGGGCGCCGCGTCCTCGCCGAGCAGCAGGGCGCGCAGGTGGTCGGCGAGCGCGGCCACGGTGGGGTGGTCGAACCCGATGGTCACCGGAAGTGCGAGCCCGGTCGCCGCGGTCAGCCGGGCGTGCAGGTCGACCAGGCCGAGCGACTCCAGGCCGAGGGCCAGGAACGGCCGGTCGAGGTCCGGGTCGGGGTCGGCGTCCGGCCTGGTGCGGCGCAGGGCGGCCAGCAGGCCGGAGCGGACGAGGTCGCGCAGGATCTCCTGCTGTTCAGTCGCGGTCGCGGCCGCCAGCCGTGCGGGGAGATCGCCGGGCTCGCTCATCTGCACTCCAGGGTGTGGGCCGGGAAAGGGGGCCGTCGCCGCCGGCGCCGGGACGGCGGCGCCGGGCGCGGGGCGACAGGCCGGGAAAGCGCCGGAAATCGGACGCCGGGCCCGGCCAGCGTAAATTCGGGGGAGTTCGGGCTGAACCCCTAGATCCCCCTGTTCGCCTGCTCGGAGGCGGCCGCGACGGCGAGCAGCGCGGCCCGGTCGACCTTTCCGTTGACGGTCACCGGGATGTCGTCCACGGCGTGGACCAGCTGCGGCGCCATGTAATGCGGAAGGGATTCCAGACAGAACTTCCGGATTCCGATCGCGTCGAAATCGTCGGCGACCACGAACGCGTGCAGGGCCGGGTCCGCGCCGGGCCGGGGGGCGACCAGGGCGACCGCCGAGGAAACGCCCGGGAATTCGCGCAGCCGGCGTTCGACCTCGCCGAGTTCCACCCGGTGGCCGCGGATCTGGACCTGCGAGTCGGCGCGTCCGCAGAAGTACAGCTGGCCGTCCTCGCCGCGGTAGGCGAGGTCGCCGGTGCGGAACACCAGTTGGCCCGAGCGCGGGTTCAGCGGGTCGGGCACCAGGACCTTGCGGGTGGCCTCCGGGTCGTCCCAGTAGCCGGTGAACAGGGCGGGGCTGCGCAGGTGGATCTCGCCGACCACGCCGGTGGACTCGACCGGACGCCCCTCGGGGTCGAACAGCAGCAGTTCGGCGCCCGGGTGGCCGGTGCCGATCGGCAGCCGCTCCAGCCCCTCCGGCAGCGGGTTGCCGAGCAGCCCCGCCGAGCAGGCCATCGACTCGGTGGCGCCGTAGCCGTTGACGAAGCGCACGTGCGGCAGCAGCTCCTGGAGCCGGCGCAGCTCGGGCAGCGGGAAGTCCTCGCCGGTGAACAGGATGCCGCGCAGCCGGTCCAGGCCGGCCAGCGCCCCGGGTTCGTTCTGCAGGATCGGACGCCAGATCGACGGCACGCCGTCCACGTGGGTGACCCCGGTGTCGCGCAGGAGGTTGACGAACCGCCGGGGCCAGCGCAGCCGGTCGCGGTCGACGACGACCAGGGTCGCGCCGGCGCCCAGGGTGAAGCCGATGTCGAAGAGGGCGAAGTCGAACTGGAGCGAGGAGGTGGTGGCGACCCGGTCCTCGGCGCCGATGACGCCGTACTGGAGGATGCCGCGGAAGAAGGTGACCACCGCGCGGTGGCTCATCACCACGCCCTTGGGGCGCCCGGTGGTGCCGGAGGTGAAGACCAGGTAGGCGGGGTCGGTCTCGGTGACCTCGTGCCGGTGCCGGGCGCGGGCGGCCGGCCGGCGCTCCACGGAGAGCCCGTCCGGGCCGAACCACCCGGTGCCGACCGACCCGGGCAGCTCGCGCGGCGCGTTGCCCGCGGCCTGGACCAGCAGCGCCGGCTCGGCGGCCTCGACGATGGTGCGCAGCCGCTGCTCGGGCGTCTCGTGGCTGACCGGGACGAACGGCAGGCCGAGCCGGGCGCAGGCCAGCAGCATCGCGATCGCCCAGGACGAGGTGTCGGACTCGATCAGGACCCGGTCGCCGACGTCCAGGCCGAGCCCGGCCAGCGCCTCGGTGTAGGCGTCGGTGCGCCGGGCCAGCTCGCGGTAGCTGACGTCGGTGAACGCGCCGTCGGGTCCGAGTTCGACCACGGCGACGCGGTCCGGCGCGGTTTCCGCGGCGGCCAGCAGAAATCGGTGCAGGTTTTCCACCGAACCGTGCACCCGGGCGGCCGGCAGCTGGTTTGTATTCACGTATTCACCTTCGGACTCGATCAGTGATCGGCGGGTTCAGCTTGGCATTCCGGCACACTTCCGTCGACGGTCCGCGGACCGGCGGTGCGGTGCGCCCGGGAGGCTTAGGGGGTGCTAGGGGTACAGTGCCGGCCGGGCCGCCGAACAGAATGACGCCGATCGACGCGCGGCGCGCGGATAAACGCGCGGTGCGGGGAAAACGGCAGAAATGAGGCTTCGGTGGTGTCCGACAATGCGTTGTCCGAGAATGCGGCGGCCGGCGCCATCCGGGAAAAGCAGGGGCTGATATTTCCGGGGATCGCGCCGTCGCGGTTTCCTGAGGTGGCCAGGTTCATGGTCGTGAACCCGGCCGCGCGGCGCCTGGTCGCCGTCGCCGACGAGGTCCTCGGCTACTCGCTGCTGGAGCGCTTCCAGGAGACCGGGGAGGACTTCGACGAGGCCTCCCGGGTGGCCTTCCTGGTGAACTGCCTGGCGCTGGCGGAGTGGGCCCACGAGGCGAGGGGCCTGCGGCCGGAGCTCTGCGTCGGGCCGAGCTTCGGCGGGACCCCGGCGGCGGTGTACGCCGGGGCGCTGGCGTTCCCCGATGCCGTCCGGCTGACCGTCGCGCTCGGCCGGCACACCGAGGAGTACTTCGCCCGCGAGCACCGTGACGTGGTCACCCAGTCGATCGCCCGGCTGTCCGCCGACCGGCTCGCCGAGGTCCTGGCCGAGCTGTTCGAGGCCCGCGCCTGGTACGAGATCGCCTGCTACGTGGACGAGGACTTCCACCTGGTGTCGGTCACCGAGGACCGGCTGGAGCAGCTGCTGCGGCGGGCCCGCGCCCTCGGCGGCCTGCCGCTGTACACGATGCGCCCGCCGATGCACTCGGCCGCGTTCGCCCCGCTGCGGGAGGCCGTCGCGGCCGAGGTCTTCGCCGGACTCACCCTGGCCGACCCGCGGTTGCCGCTGGTCGACGACCACGACGGCTCCCTGGTGACCACCGCCGACGGCGTCCGCGAACTGCTGCTCGACGCGATCACCCGCCCGGTCCGCTGGCCGCAGGCCGTCCGGACCATGCGCGAGCACGGGGTCGGCACGGCCGTGGTCTCGGGCCCGGACGCGCTCTGGGGCCGGGTCCCGGTGGTCACCGACACCTTCGAGGTGGTCCCGCTCACCCCGCAGCTGGCGCTGCGCCCGCGGCGCCGGAGCACCGTGACCCGGCCGGCCGTGCCTCAGGGCAGCTGACGGGCGAGGGTGCTCCAGAGCACCGCCGGCGTCTCGAAGTTCGCCAGGTCCATGGCGTCGTCGGCGAGTTCGATCCGGTAGGCCGTCTCCAGGGCCTTGAGCAGCTCCACGACGCCCATGGAGTCCAGCCCGTAGTCACGCAGGCTGAGGTCGGCGGTGAAGGCGTCCGCGGCCGTCAGGTACGGCAGCCGCTTGCGCACGATCTCCTCGAACTGCTGGTCCCACACGATGGTCCGATCCTCTCCCGAGTGCGAACGAGCACGAATACCGCCGTGACGGTAGGCCGGACGGGCGAGCGCCAACCACCCTTACCGCCCCTTATCCCGGGAGTGAAGATGACTGAATCCCCCTTGCTGCACCAGCGGTTCCTCCGTGGGCTGGCCCTCGCCCCGCGGCGCCCGGCGGTCCGCTTCGGCGGGCGCGCCCTCAGCTACGAGGAACTGCACGAGATCGCGCTGCGCTGGGCGGGGCTGCTCACCGCCCGTGCGCGGCGGCCGCCGGGCGTGGTCGGCGTGCTGGCGGAGAAGGGCACGACCGCGTACGCGGGCATCCTGGCCGGCCTGTACAGCGGGGCCACCGTGGTGCCGATGGACCCGTCCTTCCCGCCGCCGCGGATCCGCTGGATGCTGGAGGACGCCCGGGTGGAGACCGTCCTGGCGGACGGGCCGGGCCGGGCCGCGCTGGCGGCGACCGGGGTGGACGTGCCGGTGCTCAGCCCGGCGGAGTCGGACGGGGCGGCGGGCGCGCCGTCCGAGCCGGCCGCGGCCGCCCGGGACAGCGCGTACGTCCTGTTCACCTCGGGCTCCACCGGCCGGCCCAAGGGGGTGCGGCTGACCGACGCCAACCTGGCGGCGTACTTCCGCACCTTCGACGCCCGCTACGCCTTCGCGCCGGAGGACGTGTTCTCGCAGACCCTGGGGCTCAACTTCGACTGCTCCCTGGTCGACATGTTCGGTGCCTGGGCGGCCGGCTCCGCCGTCCAGGTGGTGTCCGGCCAGGCCTTCGGCGACCTGCCGGGGTTCGCGGCCGAGCACGGCCTGACGGTCTGGTTCTCGACACCGAGCGCGATCGCCCTGGTCCGCCGGATGGGCGGGCTGCGGCCGGGAGCACTGCCCGGGCTGCGGCTGAGCTACTTCGCGGGCGAGGCGCTGCTGTGCTCGGACGCCGAGCAGTGGCAGCGGGCGACCGGCGGAGTGGTGGAGAACCTCTACGGGCCGACCGAGCTGACCATCACGGTGACCGGGCACCGGTACTCGCCGCGCACCCGGGAGCTGGCCGTCAACGGGCTGGTGCCGATCGGCCGGGTGCACGAGGGCCACGACCGGGTGCTGCTCGGCCCGGACGGCGAACCGGCCGAGGACGAGGGCGAGTTGTGCGTCACCGGGGCGCAGATGTCGCCGGGCTACCTGGACCCGGAGCAGGACCGGGGGCGGTTCGTCGAGATGGCCGGCCGCACCTGGTACCGCACCGGCGACCGGGTGCGGCTGCTGCCCGGCGGGGAGCTGGCCTACCTGGGCCGCTCGGACTCCCAGGTCCAGGTGCACGGGCTGAGGGTGGAGCTCTCCGAGGTGGACCAGGCGGTGCGCGAGCTCCCCGGGGTGACGGACGCGGTCACGGTGCCGGTGACCGCCGGGGGCACGACCGAGCTGGCCGTGTACTACACCGGTGAACGGACCGCGCCGGTGGTGCTGGCCAGGCTGCTGCGTGAGCGGCTGCCCGCGGGCATGGTGCCGCGACGGCTGGAGCACCTGGCGGAGTTTCCGCTCAACGCCAACCGGAAGGTGGACCGGGGGCTGCTGGCCGAGCGGGCCGCCGGGAGCTGAGCGGACGGAACGGCGGCGGGGTGACGGCGTACGGCCGTCACCCCGCCGCCGTTTCCGGGGCGGGTGCCCCGGTCAGGCCGAACGCTTGGCCTCGCGCTCGGCGACCCGGACGCTGATGCCGTCCAGTACGCAGCGCAGCCCGAACTCCGGGCCGGAGCCCTCGGCCGGCCCGAAGGCGCCGGAGACGAGCGCCTCCTGGAGCGCCGGGTAGCGGTCCTGGTGGTCGTTGATCAGGGTCGCGATGGCCATGCCCCACTGCTCGCCGGTCATGGCGTGCTTGGCGCTGCCCATGTCGACCGAGTACTGCGCCCAGCTGCGGACGTGGCTGGAGACCACCCGGATGGCGTCGGTCTTCTCGCTGCCGGTGAGTCCGCTGTCGGCGAGTGCCTGCATGGCCATCTCGACCCAGCCGAGCTCGTTGGGACCCATCAGACGGTCGTCGGTGACCGCGCGGGAGACCCACGGGTGCTGGTCGTAGACGTGCCGCATGGCGCGCGCCCAGAACTCCAGCCGGGGGCGCCAGCCGGTCAGCCCGGGGTCGAAGGTCGGCGGCGGGCCGAGCGCGGTGTCGATCATCAGGTCGACCAGTTCGGCCTTGCCGGGCACGTACCGGTAGAGCGACATGGTGGTGAAGCCGAAGTCGCCGGCCACCCGCTGCATCGAGAAGGCGGGGAAGCCCTCCTCGTCGGCGATGGCGATCGCCCGTTCCACGATCATCTCGACCGACAGACCTGGTCTCGGCCCCCGGGTGGGTTTCTGGCGCGGCCGCCAGAGGAGCTTGACGCTCCGCTCCCGATCGCCGAAGACGCTGGCTTCCTTCGATGACATCTGTGTTCTCCCGGGCATCTGACTGCGGTTCTTCATCCTCGTCGTGCCATGTCGAGACGTATGCGCTGGTGGCCTCGTGTTGACCCCGACTGGCCCTGTTCGCAGGCCGGTTGACACCGGACGTGGGACCAGTATACAAGTTAAGCAGTCAGGTATGAGGGCTATACAGTTTGGCCCATCAGCAAAGCCTGTCCCGCAGCCTGTCCCGCTGCCGTGCCACCACATCCGTCACCGAAGGAGCGTCCTTCCATGGCCGCTGATCTCCACGCACCCGCCGCCTCGGCGCCGCCCGCCGTCGGGGCCGCCCGCCGATGGATCGCCCTGGTCGTCATCTGCATGGCCGCACTGGTCCTCAGCCTCGACACCACCGTCCTGCAGCTCGCGATCCCCAACCTGATCGACGACCTGGACACCTCCGCCTCGCAGATCCTCTGGATCGCGGACATCTACGGCTTCGCCCTCGCCGGCCTGCTCATCACCATGGGCAGCCTCGGGGACCGGATCGGCCGCAAGAAGCTCCTGCTCTTCGGCTGCGTCGCCTTCGGCGCGGCCTCGCTGATGGCCGCCTACGCGGACAGCGCGGGCATGCTCATCGCCGCCCGCGCGATCCAGGGCATCGCCGGCGCCACGGTCTACCCGACCACGCTGTCGATCATCCGCAACATCTTCACCAACCCGAAGGAGCGGACCACCGCCATCGGCATCTGGTCCGGCCTGATCAGCGGTGGCCTCGCGCTCGGCCCGATCCTGGCCGGCCCGATGCTCACCCACTGGTGGTGGGGCTCGGTCTTCCTGATCAACCCCTTCGTTATGGCCGCGGTCGTCCTGGTCGCCCTCTTCGTGGTGCCCGAGTCCCGCAACCCCAACGCCAGCCGGCTCGACGTCGTCAGCGTCCCGCTCTCGGCCATCGGCATCATCGGCATCGTCTACGCCATCCAGGAGTCCGTCCGGGACGGCATCGGCCAGCCGCGCATCATCGCCGCCATCGCGATCGGCGTGCTCTCCCTGATCCTCTTCGTCTGGCGCCAGACCCGGCTGGAGGAGCCGCTCATCGACGTGCGGCTGTTCACCAACCGCTACTTCGCCGGCGCCGTCACCGCCAACACCGGCGGCCTGTTCGCCTTCATCGGCGTGACCCTGCTGCTCAGCCAGTACTTCCAGCTCGGCCACCAGTGGTCCCCGCTGCGCACCGGCATGTCGATGCTGCCGCCGATCGTCCTGGCGATCTTCTTCGGGCCGGTCGTCGCGATGCTCATCCCCAAGCTGGGCCGCGCCAAGATCATCGGCACCGGGATCTTCCTGATCGGCGTCTCGATGTTCATGTACGGCTGGGTGGACGCCGACTCCGGCTACGTCTCCGTGCTGATCCCGCTCCTGATCCAGGCCATCGGCGCGACCTCCACCTTCACCGTGACCGCCGACATCATCATCAACAGCGCCCCCAAGGAGCGCTCGGGCGCCGCCTCCGCGATCGCCACCACCTGCGCCGAACTCGGCGGCGCGCTCGGCACCGCCGTCCTGGGCACCATCCTCAACGCCGTCTTCCACCGCGACATCACCGTCCCGAAGGGCGTGCCCGCCGGCGCCGCGACGGACGCCGTCAAGGACTCGCTCGGCGGTGCCATGCAGGCCGCCGGCCAGCTGCCCGCCGACGTCGGCGGCAAGGTGATCGAGGCCGCGAAGACCGCCTTCGCCCACGGCCTCAACAAGGCCACCCTGATCACCGCCTGCCTGCTGATGGTGCTCGCCGTGATCTCGATCTACACCCTCCGCGGCGTCCCCGACGAGTTCCCCGAGGACCCCGAGGCCTGATCCGGCCCATCCCACCCCGTACGGCACAACCGCGAGAGAGGAGCGACGAGCCATGACCGTAGGAAGGGTCATCCGCTTCGACGAAGCCCGTGGATACGGCTTCATCACGCCGATGGAGGGCGGAGCCGACGTCTTCGTCCACGCCAACGACCTCGTCACGGCCGACCGGGAACTGCGTCCCGGGGTCAGGGTGTCGTTCGAGATCTTCTCGAGCGACCGCGGACTCAAGGCCTACGCGGTCCAGGTCATCGGCGAGGCCGAGGCCACGGCCCGGCTCTCCTCCCCGCGGCGCCCCGTCGGACGGGCGACCCCGCTCGCCGAGGCGCAGTACCGGCGGGAGGTCGCCGCCGTCATCAGCACCGAGGACGCCGCCCTGACACCGCAGCAGGCGTCCTCGCTCTGCCACCGGCTGGTCGACGTGGCCCGGCGCCAGGGCTGGCTGCACCGCTGAGACCTGTCGGCCCGCCGGGCCGGCCCCGCCAACAGCCGTACCCCGGCGGGCTCTTCAGGACCCCTAACAGTGCTCACCGAGCACGGTTAGGGGTCAGCTTTCCTCCCGCCAGGCGGTAGGACAAGGGGGCGGACCACCACCGCTCCCGCCACCGGCCGACCGCGTCCCGCACGCGGCCGCCCGTCGGCGCGGCAGCCCCCAACCCGACCGCTCAACGATGGAGGACCAGATGGGTCGCGTGCAGGACAAGGTCGTACTTATCACCGGCGCCGCTCGCGGACTCGGCCGCAGCCACGCGCTGCGCCTGGCCGAGGAGGGCGCCGACATCATCGCCGTCGACGTCTGCAAGGACCCCTCGGCGGCCCACTACGCCGGCTCCACCGTCTCCGACCTGGACGAGACCGTCGAGCTGGTGCGCAAGACCGGCCGCCGCGCCGTCGCCAAGCAGGCCGACGTGCGCGACCGCGCCGCGCTCGCCGCGGCCATCGCCGAGGCCGTCGAGGAGCTCGGCCGGCTCGACGTCGTCATCCCCAACGCCGGCATCAACCCGGTCGGCAACGACCTGCCGGTCACCGCCTTCACCGACACCGTCGACATCAACCTGGTCGGCGCGATCAACACCGTGCACGCCGCGCTGCCGCACCTCGGCGAGGGCGCCTCGATCATCGTCATCGGCTCGGTGGTCGCCCTCATGCCGCGCTTCGACGGCATGGGCATCGGCGGCCCGGGCAACGCCGGCTACAACTTCACCAAGTCCATGCTCACCGAGTACGCCGACTGGCTGGGCGTGCAGCTCGCCCCGCACAACCAGCGCGTCAACGTGGTGCACCCCACCACCGTCGCCACCGAGCTGATGCAGAACACCACCATGTACAAGACCTTCCGCCCGGACCTGGAGAACCCCACCGCGGACGACGTGGCGGGCGCGCTGCACGCCGTCCACGGCCTCCCGGTGGCCTTCCTGGAGCCCGCCGACGTCTCGCACGCCATCGTCTACCTGGCCTCGGAGGAGTCCCGGTTCGTCACCGGCACCCAGCTGCGGGTCGACGCCGGCATGATCAACAAGCTCGCCGCCGGAGCCCGCCCGGGCGCCTGACCCACGGCCGCACCGACGGCGAAGGCCGCGCCCCGGGCAGGGGGCGCGGCCTTCGCCGTGCTGCGGGCGGGCCGGTCAGCCCACGACGACCGGAAGGTGCTCGTAACCGATCAGGCCCAGGCCGGTGCGCTTCTCCGGCGTGCCGACCACCTCGATGGTCTTGAAGCGCTCCAGCAGCGCCGGGAAGAGCACCTGGGTCTCCATCCGCGCCAGCGCCGCGCCCATGCAGAAGTGCGGGCCGCCGCTGAAGCTCAGGTGCGGGCCCTGGTCGCGGGTGAAGTCCAGCTTGGCCGGGTCCGGGTACTGCAGCGGGTCGCGGTTGGCCGCCGCCAGGATCAGCCACATGAAGTGGCCCGGCGGGATCTCCTGGCCGCCCAGCAGGGTCGGCTCGGTGGCGACCCGGCTGGCGCCCACGATCGGCGTGCCGTGGCGCAGCAGCTCCTCGATCGCCTTCGGGGTCAGGCTCGGGTCGTCGCGCAGCAGCTTCTGCTGGTCCGGGAACTCCCAGAGCGCGTGGACCGCGTTGCCGATGAAGTTGGTCGTGGTCTCGAAACCGGCCACGAACAGGAAGCTCGCCAGGCCCAGCAGCTCGTCCTCGGACATCCCGTCCTGGCCGCGCCGCGCGGCGAGGCCGGAGAGCAGGTCCTCGCGCGGGTTCCGGGCCCGCTCGTCCAGCAACTCGCTGAAGTAGCCGCGCAGTTGGGTCGCGGCGCGGTCGGCCCCGGCGAGGTCCTCCTCGGTGTAGTAGCCGGCCCAGACCCGGGTCCAGCCGTTCGCCAGCTCGTAGAAGAGCATCGCCTGGTCGTCCGGGACGCCCAGCATCTCGGCGATGACGGCCACCGGGAAGCGGCTGGCCAGCACGTCGATCAGGTCCACCGGCCGACCGCCCGCGCCCTGCTCGGCCAGGTCGTCCAGGTGCTTGGCGGCCAGCCGCTCCACGACCTCGCGCATCTTCTGGATCGCGTTCGGGGTGAAGACGTGGCCGGCCGCGCCGCGGACCCGGGTGTGGTCCGGCGCGTCCAGGCAGACGAGGGCGCTCAGGTAGAGGCGCATCGACTCGTGGTCGGCCCAGTCCTCGCGCCACTTCGCCGCGGCCGCCGGGCCGTTGGCGGTGTTCTGCATCCGCATGACCTCGGCCACCTCGCGGTAGCCCGTCACCGCCCAGAGGCCGGGGTACTGGGCGCTCGGGAACACCCGGCCGGCGGAGCGGAGCTCGTCGTACAGCGGGTACGGGTCCGTGACCATCGGCGGCGTGCCGAGACGGTTCAGCGCGGTGTTGGCCGCCTCGCGGGTGGCGTCGGTCACCGGTTCGGTGGTCGGTTCGGTCGTCGTCATGACGGGCTCCGATCGTGTCGGTCGGCCCCGTGGCGCGGAACTCCTCGGCGCGCGACGGGAATGGTGCCGGAGAACACCGGGCGGTCACCCGGGTCGGCGTACGGGCCCGGATGCCCGGGGGCGCAAGGCCCGGGGCGGGGTGCCCGGCGCCCGCCACGATAGGGCGGGGATTTTTCGGCCGGGCACCCCTAGTCGCCCCTGTCCTCGGCGGGCTCGGTGCGGTGCGGTCGTGGTGCGGTGCGGTGCTTCGTGGTGCGGTGCTTCGTGGTGCGGTGCGGAGTCGTGCCCGTGTCGGGCGGTGGCGGTCAGGGCTGGTCGGGCAGGCCGAACTCCTGGTCGAGGATGTCGAAGAGCTCGTCGTCGGTCGCGGCGCTGAGGTCGGCCTCCGGCACCGCCTCCCGGTCGACCCGCCAGCGGCGCAGCAGCGCCTCCAGCCGGTCCGTCACCTTGGCCCGGGCGGCGTCACCCGCCGCCGGCCCGCCCGCCGGATCGGCCGCCGCGAACGCCGCGTCCATGGCCGCCTCCAGGCGGTCCACCTCGGCGAGCACGGCGCCCGTCGTCCCGGCCCGCTCGGCCTCCCCGACCAGCTCGTCCACCAGAGCCACCACATCGGGCACGGTCGGGTGGTCGAAGACCAGCGTCGAGGGCAGCACGGCGCCGGTCGCCGTGGTCAGCCGGTTGCGCAGCTCCACCGCGCTGAGCGAGTCGAAGCCCAACTCGCGGAAGGGCAGCCGCTGGTCCACGGCGGCCGCCGACGGGTACCCCAGCACCACGGCCACGTGCGAGCGCACCAGCTCGGTCAGCGTCCGTTCCCGCTCCGCCGGGGCCAGGCCGGCCAGCCGGCGGAGCAGGTCCTCGGCGGCCGCGGCGCCGTCGGCCCGGCCGGCCGAGCCGGAGCGGGCGACCGGGCGCACGATGCCGTGCAGCAGCGGCGGCAGGACGCCGTCCGAGGCCAGCTCGCGGATCGCGCCCTGGTCGAGCCGCGCGGCCACCAGGAGCGCCTCCGGGTGGCACAGGGCCTCGTCGAACAGCGCGAGGGCGTCGGCCGGGGCCAACTCCCGCAGACCGGGCCGACGTCGGGACGGACGGTCGGAGTCCTCGGACCCCTCCGTCCTGGCCCCGGCCCAGGGCCCGTAGGCGAGAGCGATCCCCGGGAGGCCGAGGCCGCGGCGGTGCCCGGCGAGCGCGGCGAGCCCGGCGTCGACCGCTGCGGCGGCCGCCTGACCGGCCGACTGGAGCAGTGCGGACGCCCCGGTGAGAACGACGAACTGGGAAAGCTCCAGGCCGAGTTCGCCGGTGACCTCGTGCAGGGTGCGGGCGTCGTCGGCCCCGGCGGCGAGCAGGTCGCCGAACCGCTCCGGGGCGAACGTGGACACCGTCGCGGCCTCACCGGCCGGAGCGGCGTGGACCACCGCGCGGACCGGCGGCTCGGTGCCACGGATCAGCTCGGTGAGCGCGTCACGGTCGGCGACGGCGTCCCCGTCGGCCACCCGGACGTCCGCGCCCAGGGCGGCCAGTTCGGCGGGGTCGCTACCGGCGCCGAGCAGAAGCAGGTGGCGGACGCCGTGGTGGGTGACGAGGTGGCGGGCGAGGAGGGAGCCGAGGGCGCCGGTGCCGCCGGTGACCAGGACGGTGCCGTCCGGGTCGAACGACGGGCTCGCGGTCGCGGCCTGGGCCTCGGGTTCCACGGACCGGCGGCGGACCAGGCGCGGGGAGTGCGGTACGCCGCCCCGGAAGGCCAGTTCGGCCTCGCCGGAGGCCAGGGCGACCGCCGGTGCCCGCTCGGCTCCAGGGCCGCCGTCGGTGTCCACCAGGACGAACCGGTGCGGGTGCTCCGCCTGCGCCGCGCGCACCAGGCCCCAGACCTGGGACTGCGCCGGGTCCGGCCCGTCGACGGCCCCGGTCGTCACGACGACCAGCGGCGTGTCCGCGCACCGGTCGTCCGAGAGCCACCGCTGGAGCGCCGCCAGCGTACGGGCGGCCGCCCGGGCGTTCGACGGGCAGCGGAAGACGGCGCCGTCAGAGGCCGCCAACTCCTCATCGGTGGGCCGGACTTCCCCGAGCTCCACGAGAACGGCGGAACGGCTCGGCGCGGCCGGTGCCAGCGGCTGCCACTCCACCCGGAACAGCGGGGCCCGGTGACGTTCGGCCCGCAGCGTCACGGCGTCCACCACCGCCACCGGGTGGCCCTCGTCGTCGGCGATGCCCAGCGACACCGTCTCCTCGTCGCTGCGGGTCAGCCGGACCCGCAGCACCCGCCGGCCGGCGGCGAACACGCTCACCCCGCGCCAGGCGACCGGTGAGGCGACACCGCCCCGCGCGGCCAGGGCGGAGAGCAGGGCGGCGTCGAGCAGGGCGGGGTGCAGGTTGTACGGGGTCGCGTCCTCGGTCTCGGCCTTGACCTCGGTCTCGTGCTCGGGGAGGGCGATGTCGGCGTAGACGTCCTCGCCGAGGCGCCAGACGGCGCGCAGGCACCGGAGCGCGGTGTCGAGCACGGCGGGCTGGTCGTGGAGGCCGTCGAGGGAGTCGAGGGGGATCGGTTCGGCGCCGGTGGGGGGCCAGGTGGTGAGTGGTTCGGGTGTCGGGTCGGTGGTGGGGGCGAGGGTGCCTTCGGCGTGGCGGGTCCAGTCCTGCTGGTCGGGGTGGCGGGAGTGGATGGTGAGGGTGCGGCGGCCGGTGGTGTCGGGTGCGGTGACGGTGGTCTGGAGCTGGACGGTGCCGTGCTCGGGGACGGTCAGCGGGGCGTGGAGGGTGAGCTCTTCGATGACCGGGCAGCCGGTGTGGTTGCCGGCCCGGGTGGCCAGCTCGACGACGGCGGTGCTGGTCAGCCAGGGGAGGGCGTCCGGGGTGAGGCTGCTGGTGACGTGGGTGGCGCCGTCGGGGGTGTCGATGGCGACGCCGAGCAGCGGATGGTCGGGGCTGCTGGATCCGGCCCGTGTGGCGAGCCAGTACGTCCGGTGTTGGAAGGCGTAGGTGGGGAGGGGGATGGTGTGGGCGGTGGGGTTGAGGGGGGTGAGGTGGAGGGTGGCGAGGGCGGTGACCAGCTGACGGGGTTCGGGGTGGTTGCGGCTTGTGGTGGGGGTGGTGTTGGGGGTGAGGGGGGTGAGGGCGGCGTCGGGGCCGATTTCGAGGTGGGTGGTGACGCCTTGGGTGGCGAGGTGGGTGATGGTGTGGTGGTAGCGGACGGTGCCGCGGAGGTGGTTGACCCAGTAGTCGGCGTTGGCGTCGGTGAGGGGTGTCCCGGTGAGGTTGGAGATGACCGGGATGGTCGGGGCGTGGTGGGTGATGCT
Source organism: Kitasatospora xanthocidica (assembly GCF_014656195.1). GTDB lineage: Bacteria > Actinomycetota > Actinomycetes > Streptomycetales > Streptomycetaceae > Kitasatospora > Kitasatospora xanthocidica. Next base: position 42,395 of record NZ_BNBY01000046.1, read on the forward strand.
CGTGGCGATGGCCCGGAAGTCTTCGAGGATCGGGTCCATGAGGGGGGAGTGGAAGGCGTGGGAGACCTTCAGTCGGGTGTGCTTGCGGTCGGCGAACTGCGCGAGCACGGCGTCCACGGCGGCTTCGGTTCCTGAGATGACGACGCTGTCGGCGGAGTTGACGGCGGCGATCGTCACGTCTTCGCCGAGGTGGGGCTGGATTTCGTCTTCGGTGGCGCGCAGGGCGGCCATCGAGCCGCCGGTGGGCAGGGATTGCATGAGGCGGGCGCGGGCGGAGACGAGGGTGCAGGCGTCGTCGAGGGTGAGGATGCCGGAGGCGTGGGCGGCGGTGATCTCGCCGAGGGAGTGTCCGGCGAGGTAGTCCGGGCGGACGCCCAGTGACTCCAGCAGTCGGTACAGCGCGGTTTCGAAGGCGAACAGGGCGAGTTGGGCGGTGCCGGTCTGGTTGAGGGCGTCCGGGTCCTCGCCCCACATGACCTCCCGGACGGGGACGTCGAAGCGTGCGAGGACGTCGTCCAGCGCCGAGGCGAAGACGGGGAACGCCTCGTACAGCTCCCGGCCCATACCGAGGCGTTGGGCGCCCTGGCCGGTGAAGAGGAAGGCGAGGCGGCCGGTGAGGGGCTGGCTGCTGACGATCCCGGGGTGGTTCTTCCCTTCGGCCAGTGCGCGGAGCGCGTCGAGGAGCTCGTCGCGTCCGGTGCCGATGACGACGGCCCGCTGGTCCAGCTGGGCGCGGGTGGTGGTGAGGGAGTGGGCGATGTCGCGCGGGTCGGCGTCGGTCGCCTCGATGTGGGCGAGCAGGCGGGTGGCCTGGTCGCGCAGGGCGTCGGGGGTGCGGGCGGACAGGGGCCAGGCCAGCGGCAGGGCGGGTTCGGTGGCCGGGGTGGCCGGTTCGACGGCTGCCGGTTCGGGGGCCTGTTCGATGATGACGTGGGCGTTGGTGCCGGAGATGCCGAAGGAGGAGACGGCGGCCCGGCGCGGGCGCCCGGTCTGCGGCCAGTCCTGGGCCTGGGTGAGGAGTTCGACCTTGCCGGTCTCCCAGTCGACATGGCTGGACGGTGTGTCGACGTGGAGGGTCTTCGGCAGGACGCCGTGGCGCATGGCCTCGACCATTTTGATGATGCCGCCGACGCCGGCCGCGGCCTGGGCGTGTCCGATGTTGGACTTCAACGAGCCGAGCCAGAGCGGGGCTTGGCGGTCCTGTCCGTAGGTGGCGAGCAGGGCCTGGGCCTCGATGGGGTCGCCGAGCGTGGTGCCCGTCCCGTGCGCCTCGACGGCGTCGACGTCGGCCGCCGTCAGTTGCGCGTTGGCCAGCGCGGCGCGGATGACGCGTTGCTGGGCGGGGCCGTTGGGTGCGGTGAGGCCGTTGGAGGCGCCGTCCTGGTTGACGGCCGTGCCGCGGACGACGGCGAGCACCGGGTGGCCGTTGCGTCGGGCGTCGCTGAGCCGTTCGACGAGCAGCATGCCGACGCCCTCGGCCCAGCCGGTGCCGTCCGCCGCGTCGGAGAAGGCCTTGCAGCGCCCGTCCGCGGCGAGTCCGCGCTGGCGGCTGAACTCGACGAACAGTTCGGGGGTGGCCATCACGCAGACCCCGCCCGCGAGGGCGAGTGTGGACTCGCCGGTGCGCAGTGACTGGGCGGCCATGTGCAGCGCGACCAGGGAGGACGAACAGGCGGTGTCGACGGTGACGGCCGGGCCCTCGAACCCGAAGGTGTAGGAGATGCGCCCCGACGCGACGCTGGTCGCCCGTCCGGCGCCCGTGTACCCGGCGACCTCCTCGGGGACGCCCGAGCCGCTCGCGTACTCCTGGTGCGAGGCCCCGACGAACACGCCGGTCGCCGTGGCGGCCAGCGATGCCGGGGCGATCCCGGCCCGTTCCAGCGCCTCCCAGGAGGCTTCCAGCAGCAGGCGCTGCTGCGGGTCCATGGCGAGCGCCTCGCGCGGGCTGATGCCGAAGAACGCGGGGTCGAACCGGCCCGCGTCGTAGAGGAATCCGCCCTCCAGGGTGTGACCGCCGTCGGCGCCGGCCGCGGCCTCGTAGAGGTGGGTCCGGTCCCAGCCGCGGTCGGTGGGGAAGGCGGAGACGGCGTCGACGCCGTCGGCGACCAGCCGCCACAGGTCCTCGGGTGAGGAGACCCCGCCGGGGTAGCGGCAGGCCATGCCGATGATGGCGATCGGCTCGTCGGGGTCGCCCGCGCCGGCGGTGCGTCCGGTGCTGCCGGGCGTGGCGGTGGTGGCCGCGGTGCCGGGTCCGTCGGCGGCGAGCTCGGCCGCGAGGTGGCGGGCGAGGGCTTCGGCGTTCGGGTAGTCGAAGACGAGGGTGGCCGGCAGGCGCAGGCCGGAGGCGGTGTTGATGCGGTTGCGCAGTTCGATCGCGGAGAGCGAGTCGAAGCCGAGGTCCTTGAAGGCCCGCAGCGGGTCGACGGCGGCGCCCGAGCTGTGCCCGAGGACGGCGGCGGCCTGGGTGAGGACGGCGTTCAGCGCGAGTTCGAGCCGTTCGTCGGCCGGGGCCTGGGCGATGCGCAGGGCGAGCGTGTCGCCGTTCGCGGCGCCGTCGGCGGCCGTGCGGCGGGTGGGCACCCGGACGAGTCCGGAGAGCAGCGGCGTGGTGGTGCGGACGACCTGGAGGTCGAGCCGCATCGGGAGGACCACCGGTTCGGTGAGCCGGGTGGCGGCGGCGAAGAGCCCGACGCCCTGCTCGGCGGAGAGCGGGCGCATCCCGGACTGGGCGACCCGGCGGATGTCGGTCTCGCTCATCGCCCGGCCCATGCCGTCGGCCCACAGGCCCCAGGCCAGTGCCTGACCGGGCAGTCCGGTCGCCCGGCGGTGGGCGGCGAGGGCGTCCAGGAAGGCGTTGGCCGCGCCGTAGTTGCCCTGCCCGCCGGAGCCGACGATGCCGGAGGCGGAGGAGAACAGGACGAACATCGCCAGGTCGAGGTGGCGGGTGAGCTCGTGCAGGTGCCAGGCGGCGGTGGCCTTGGGGCGCAGGACGGTGGTGACGCGCTCGGGGGTGAGCGAGGCGATGACGCCGTCGTCGACGACGCCCGCGGTGTGCACCACGCCGGTCAGCGGGTGTTCGGCGGGGATGCCGTCGATGACGGCGGCCAGCAGCTCCCGGTCGGCGACGTCCCCGGCGGCGATCCGGACGTCCGCGCCGAGTCCGGTGAGTTCGCGGACGAGTTCGGCGGCGCCGGGCGCGTCGCCGCCGCGCCGGCTGAGCAGCAGCAGGTGGCGGACGCCCTGCTCGGCGACCAGGTGGCGGGCGACCAGGGCGCCGAGGCCACCGGTGCCGCCGGTGACGAGGACCGTGCCCTCGGGGTCCAGGTCGGTGGGGACGGTGAGCGTCACCTTGCCGACGTGCCGGGCCTGGCTGATGTGCCGGAAGGCCTCGGCGGCCCGGCGGACGTCCCACGCGGTGACCGGTGACGGGCGCAGCGCGCCGGACTCGAAGAGCGGCAGCAGCTCGTGCAGCATCTGCCGGATCCGCTCGGGCCCGGCGTCCAGCATGTCGAACGCCCGGTAGGTGACGCCGGGGTGGTCCAGGCCGATCTGTTCGGCGTCGCGGACGTCCGTCTTGCCCATCTCGACGAAGCGGCCGCCGCGCGGCAGCAGACCGAGCGAGGCGTCCACGAACTCGCGGGCGAGCGAGTTGAGGACCACGTCCACCCCGGCGCCGTCGGTGGCGGTGCGGAACCGGTCGGCGAAGTCCAGGGTGCGGGAGTTGGCGATGTGCGCCTCGTCCAGGCCGAGTTCGGCCAGGGCGGGCCACTTGCCGGGGGAGGCGGTGCCGAACACCTCGGCCCCGAGGTGCCGGGCCACCTGTACGGCGGCCATGCCGACACCGCCGGTCGCCGCGTGCACCAGGACCCGCTCGCCGGGACGGACCGCGGCCAGGTCGACCAGGCCGTACCAGGCGGTGAGGAAGACGATCGGGACGGTCGACGCCTGCTGGAAGGTCCAGCCGGTCGGCATCGGGGCGAGCAGCCGGTGGTCGCTCACCGCGACCGGGCCGAAGGCGTTCTCGAAGATGCCGAACACCCGGTCGCCGGGCCGCAGGCCGGTGACCCCGGGCCCGCACTCCAGCACCACGCCGGCTCCCTCGCCGCCGATCGCCCCTCCGCCGGGGTACATGCCCAGCGCGATCATCACGTCCCGGAAGTTGACGCCGGCCGCCCGGACCCCGACCCGGACCTGTCCGGGCTCCAGCGGCGCCGCGGCGTCCGGAGCCGGGGCGAGTTCGAGGCTCTCCAGGGTGCCGCCGCCGGTCGTCTCCAGCCGCCAGGGCCCGGCCGGCGGCACCAGCCCGTCCCGGGCGGACACCGCGCGCAGCCGTGCCAGGTGGGCCGTACCGGCGCGCACCACGAGCTGCGGCTCGTCCCCGGAGGCCAGCAGCGCGGCGATCCGGGCCTCGGTGGTCGCGTCGTCGGCGTCCACCAGCAGGTAGCGGTTCGGTGCCTCGGCCTGAGCCGCCCGGACCAGGCCCCACGCCGACGCGGCGGCCAGGTCGGTGACCCGCTCGCCGTCGAGGGCGACCGCGCCCCGGGTGCGGACGACCAGCCGGGACTCGGCGAAGCGCTCGTCGGCGGCCCACGAGGACAGCGCACCGACCAGGCGGTCCGTCAGCTCCTGCACCGCCTCCGGAACGTCCAGGCCCTCGGCCGGCGCGGCGTCCAGGAACACCAGGCCCGGGACCGCCCCGTCGGCCGTCGGCTCGCCCCAGCGGCCGTACGACGCGGCCGGGCCGTCCTCGGGCACGCCGCCCGCGGGCGCGGGCAGGGCCTCCCAGGCCACCCGGTAGAGCGACTCGAAGGGGTTGCGGCCGGGGCCGCCACCGATCTGCTCGGCGCTGAACTCCCGCAGGACGAGCGAGTCCAGTGCCAGCACCGGCTGCCCGGTCGGGTCTGCGGCCGTCAGCCGGATCTCGCCGTGCCGCAGCGGGGTGATCCGCACGCGCAGGGCGCGGGCGCCGGTGGCGTGCAGGTGCAGGCCGGACCAGGCGAACGGCAGGGCGGCGCGGTCCTCCGAGGCGCTGGTCAGCGCCATCGGGTGCAGGGCGGCGTCGAGCAGCGCCGGGTGCAGGTTGAAGGGGGACGCGTCCTCGTCCTCGGGGAGGGCGATGTCGGCGTAGACGTCCTCGCCGAGGCGCCAGGCGGCGCGTACGCCCTGGAACACCGGGCCGTACGGCAGACCACCCAGGGCCATCCGCGGGTACAGCCCGCTGACGTCCACCGGCTCGGCGCCGGTGGGGGGCCAGGTGGTGAGTGGTTCGGGTGTCGCGTCGGTGGTGGGGGCGAGGGTGCCCTCGGCGTGGCGGGTCCAGTCCTGCTCATCGGGGCGGCGGGAGTGGATGGTGAGGGTGCGGCGGCCGGTGGCGTCCGGTGCGGTGACGACGGCCTGGAGCTGGACGGTGCCCTGCTCGGGGACGGTCAGCGGGGTGTGGAGGGTGAGCTCTTCGACGGTCGGGCACCCGGTGTGGTCGCCGACCTGGGTGGCCAGCTCGATCAGGCCGGTACCGGGGAAGACGATGGTGCCCGCGACCACGTGGTCGGTGAGCCAGGGCTGGGCGGTGGTGGACAGGCGCCCGGTGAGGACGGTGGTGCCGGTGTCGGGGACGATGAGGTGCGTGGTGAGGATCGGGTGGCCCAGGGGGGTGAGGCCGAGAGCCGCCGGGTCGGCGGTGGTCAGCGGGGTGGGCAGCCAGAACTGCTCACGCTGGAAGGCGTAGGTGGGGAGGGGGATGGTGTGGGCGGTGGGGTTGAGGGGGGTGAGGTGCAGCGTGGCGAGGGCGGTGACCAGCTGACGGGGTTCGGGGTGGTTGCGTCGGGTGGTGGGGGTGGTGTTGGGGGTGAGGGGGGTGAGGGCGGCGTCGGGGCCTATTTCGAGGTGGGTGGTGATGCCTTGTTCGGCGAGGTGGGTGACGGTGTCGTGGTAGCGGACGGTGCCGCGGAGGTGGTTGACCCAGTAGTCGGCGTTGGCGTCGGTGAGGGGCTGGCCGGTGAGGTTGGAGATGACCGGGATGGTCGGCGCGTGGTGGGTGATGCTCTTGGCGGCCGTCCTGAAGTCTTCGAGGATCGGGTCCATCAGCGGTGAGTGGAAGGCGTGCGAGACCTTCAGCCGGGTGTGCTTGCGGTCGGAGAAGTGGGCGAGCACGGCCTCGACGGCTGCCTCATCGCCCGAAATGACCACGCTGTCAGCCGAGTTGACGGCCGCGATCGTCACGTCCTCGCCGAGCAGCGGGATGACTTCGTCTTCGGTGGCGCGCAGGGCGGC
>NZ_BNBY01000047.1 GCF_014656195.1 Kitasatospora xanthocidica
CCGGGAGAGCTCCCGGGCCGGCCGCCTCCGTCATGCTGAGGGCCTCTCTCAGGCCCCGCCCCCGTAGTCGTAGTCGTCCCCGTGTGTGACAGGCTGCCCGTCGGCCTGCGCCAGGACCTCCAGGACGGCGCCGGACCAGGTGAAGCCGGCGCCCACGCCCAGCAGCAGCACCCGCTGGCCCGGCTCCAGCCGGCCGGTCCGCCACAGCCGGGCGAGCCCGGCGAACTGGTCGGCCGGCCCGAGGTGCCCGACCGTCCGGCCCCACTCCCAGGTGGAGCGCTCCACCGGGATCCCGTAGCGGCGGAAGTAGCCGGAGTCCAGCCGGTGCATGCCCAGGTTGGGCAGCACGAAGTGGTCGATGTCGGCCAGGTCCGTCCCGGCCTCGGCCAGCACCGACTCCAGCGAGGTGCGCCCGCCGCGGGACACCCGGGTGGCTGTGTACGGCATGCCGTGCCGGGCGATGAACGCCTTCTGCCAGACGCCCATGTCGATCGGCCGGCGATGGGTGAACGGCGCGTCCGAGAACAGGTCGTCACCCCGGTGCATGGCCTCCAGGCCGGGCTCGGAGTGCGACACCAGCGCGACGATCCGGGCGAAGCCGGGCCGGCGGGTGACCACCACGGCGGCCGCGCCGTCCGCGTAGAACGTCCCCGGGTCGGTGCGCCAGCGGTCGAACCCGGGCGGGCAGAAGCGGTCCCCGGCGGTCAGCAGCGCGGCCCGGTCCTCGGGGGCGCCGTCCAGGTAGTGGCAGGCGAGGTCCAGCGCGGCCATGCCGCCGTTGGACATCTGCCGCACCTCCATCGCCGGGCAGTGGCTCGCCCCGGCGACCTCCCGCTGCACGAAGGAGGGCGCCGGCCACTCGTCCAGTCCCTGGTAGTACGCGGTGGCGTGCAGCAGCAGCGCGAGGTCGGCCGGATCGCGCCCGGCCGACCGCAGCGCGGCGCGCGCCGCCCGTACCGCCATCTCGGGCGCCGAGAGCGTGTCGGAGACGCGCACCGACAGCATCCGGGTGGACGCCTCCAGCTCCGGCTCGCACCAGCCCGCGCGGACGGCGTCGCGTACGGCCACGGGCGGTGGCAGATGGAAGGCGGCGCCCGCGATGAACAGGCCCTCGAACCTCATCCTCACCTCTGATCTCCCAGGATGCCCCGGCCTTCAGGCCGGGGAGGAATGGGGGTTTGACGCGGAGCCGCGTAGCGGCGGAGCGGTCTCCGGAGGTTCTGACTTACCGGAACTTCTTCGACTCGGTGTCCGGTAAGCGCGCCGGTCGGCCGATCGGGCTTCCCCGGTTCAAGTCGAAGCGCGATGGCCGGCAGTCGCTGCGGTTCACCCGTAACGGGTTCCGTCTCCGGGGCAACGGGAAGCTGAACCTGGCGAAGATCGGCGATGTGCGGGTGAAGTGGTCGCGCGCTCTGCCCGCCGACCCGTCCTCGGTGACGGTCGTGCTGGATGCGGCGGGCCGCTACCACGCGAGCTTCGTGGTGGACGTCGAACCCGGCCACCTGCCCGAGGTCGATGCCGAGGCCGGCATCGACCTCGGGCTGACCACCTACGCGGTCCTCTCCGACGGCAGCGTGATCGACAACCCGCGCTTCCTCCGCAAGGCGGAGAGGAAGCTCAAGGCCGCGCAGCGGGAACTCTCGCGCAAGGCCAAGGGCAGCAAGAACCGGGCCAAGGCCCGGCGCAAGGTCGCCAAGGCGCACGCCAAGGTGGCGGACACCCGCATGGACTGGCTGCACAAACAGACCACCAAGTTGATCGGCGAAGCCCAAGCCGTCTACCTGGAGGACCTGAACGTGCGCGGCCTCGCCCAGGGCCGACTCGCCAAGTCCGTCCACGACGCCGGATGGGCCACCTTCCGGCGACTGCTCGAAGAGAACGCGGCCCGCTACGGACGGCACGTCGGCATCGTGCCCCGTGCGTTCCCGCCCTCCCAGATCTGCTCGGAGTGCGGACACCGTGACGGGCCCAAGCCCCTGCACGTGAGGGAGTGGGCGTGTGGTGCGTGTGGCGTGCTGCATGACCGTGACCTCAACGCTGCTCGGAACATCCTGGCCGCCGGGCAGGCGGACAGGTTAAACGCCCCTGGAGGGCCGGCAAGACCCGGCGTGGCGATCCCACGCCGGGCACGGCCCGTCGAACGGGGAACCCGCCTCGGCGACCCGCCACGCACGGGTGCCCGTGCCACGGGCGCGGGAGGAATCCCCGTCCAATAGGGCAGGGAGGATGTCAATCCGTTGTCGATGAGTCGATGAGTCGGTGTCGGTATGTCGGTGTCGGTGTGTCCGTGCGCCCACGGGCGTCCGTGGGGCGGGGTGCCGGACCGGGCGGTGGGCGCTGTCGGCCCCGCCGGCCCGGCACCGTGCCGTGGTGATCGGCCAGGACGAGGCCGGACAGCGGCTTGTGGCGCGCGCCCGGGGTCGTCCTCCGTCGACCGTCCCGCGGGTTCCGCGTGGTCGGTCGACCTCCATCCTGGGCCGGGCGCCTCGACCTGACGTGGAGCGAGGTTCGAGGCCGGACCGGGCCGGTCGACCACCGGTCGAACGGCGGTCGAGACCGCCTCGACCCGGCCCGGCCAGCATCGGCGCCACGAGGGCGCGTCCCAGGGCGCGTCTGACCGAACCCTGGAAGGACGGACCGCGATGACGACACTCCCCGGCCGGACCACCGCCACGACCACCGGCGGAGCGGACTCCGGCCCCCGCCCGGTGGTGCTGCTGCTGCCCGGCCAGGGCGCGCAGTACGAGGGGATGGCGGTGGGCCTGTACGGCACCGAGCCGGTGTTCACCGCCGCGATGGACGAGGTCTTCGGGCTGATGGGCCCGGAGGGCGGGCGGGTGCGCGCGGACTGGTTGAGCGAGCGGCCCGCGGTGCCGCTGGACGACGTGACCCGGGCCCAGGCCCTGCTGTTCGCCGTCGACCACGCGCTGGCGCGGCTGGTGCTCAGCTGGGGGATCCGGCCGGCGGCGGTGCTCGGGCACAGCGTCGGCGAGGTGGTGGCCGCCGTCCTGACCGGGGTGCTGGAGCTGCCGGACGCGGTCCGGCTGCAGATGGACCGGATCGCCCGGATCAGCACCGCCCCGCCCGGCGGCATGCTCGCGGTGGCCGCCCGGCGCGAGGAACTGGCGCCGTACCTGAGCGAGCAGGTGGTGGTCGGGGTGGTGAACGGCGCCAAGCAGTGCGTGCTGGCCGGGCCGGAGGACGAACTGGCCGGGGTGGAGGCCCGGTTGCGGGTGGACGGGTTCCTCTGCCGGCGCACCCGGGCGGTCCAGGGCTTCCACAGCCCCAGCCTGGCGGCGGCCGCGGCGCAGTCGCTCCCGACGGTGGCCGCGCTGCGGCTGTCCCCGCCGGACCCGGTCCTGTTCTCCGGGTACACGGCCGGGCCGCTCACGCCCGGGCAGGCCACCGACCCGGCGTTCTGGGCCGGGCAGCCGGCCGCGCCGGTGCTGTTCGGGCCGGCCCTCGGGGCGCTGCTGGACTCCGGCCGCTACGTGCTGGTCGAGGCGGGCCCGGGGCAGGGCCTCACCGCGCTGGCCCGCCGCCGGCCGGCGGTCGTCTCCGGCCGCAGCGCGGCCGTCCCCACCCTGCCGGCCCGGCGCGGCGCCCCCGCCGACGACCGGCGGGCGGTGCTGGCGGCGGCCGGCTTCCTCCGGGCGGAGGGGTACGAGGCCGCACCCGCGGCGGCGGCCCGGGCCTGACACCGGGTCGGGCCCGGCCCGCTCACCAGCGGACCGGGCCCGATCGGGAGGACGGACGCTACGGCTGGACGACCAGCTCGCTGCCGGTCACGCCGCCCTCGGCCACGGCGCGCTCCAGCAGCCCCACCAGCCGGGCGGGCGACGGCATGGCGGCGTTCTCGTCCCGCAGCCGGGCGGCGCTCGTCCGGTGCCCGGGCACGGTGAGCAGCGCGGTGACGGCCTCCGCGACGGCGTCGGGGTCCGGGCCGTCCGGGACGTCCAGGGTCAGGCCGGCGCCGACCTCGGTGATCCGCTCCGCCCAGTGGTCCTGGATCGCGGTGTGCGGGACCACCAGCTGCGGCAGCCCGGTGACCGCGCTGATCATGCCGGTGCCGACGCCGCCGTGGTGGATCACCGCGTCGCAGCTCGGCAGCAGGGTGCTCATCGGGAAGGCGCTCAACAGCCGGACGCCGTCCGGGAGGTCGGCGGGGGAGACGTCGTGGTGCCCGGCGACCGTCAGGACCGGTTCGGCCCCGGCCCGCAGCACGCCCTCGGCCAGCCGGCCCAGCAGCCCGGTCAGGGCGGTGGTGGTCACCCCACCGGTGACGCAGACCCGGGGGCGCTCCGGCCGCTCCAGCAGCCACTCCGGCAGCACCAGCGGCCCGTTGTACGGGACCAGCCGCATCGGCGCCCAGGGCACCGGGTGCGGCGAGCGCAGGGTCTGCGGGCAGGGGTCGATCCAGGCGTCCGGCGCGAACCGGGGCTCGACGCCGAAGCGTTCGAAGAGCCCGGCGAAGGGCTCCCGGAGGTCCTCGTCCCGCTCGAAGTCGAAGCCGAAGGAGAAGCCCCAGGTGTGGCCGAAGGCCGGGACCTTGAGCGCCGCCGCGGTGACCAGCCCGGCCAGCGCGACGGTGTCGTACACGACCACGTCGGGGCGCCAGGCGCGGGCGAGGGCGACCAGGTCGTCGGTCATCGCGTCGGCGGAGGTGATCTGGCGGGTGCCGAGCAGCCGCCGGGTGTCCCGGTCGAGCCGTTCGGGGTTGCTGACCCAGCCGGAGGCCAGCCGGCGGGGGCCGCCGGTGGAGGCGAGGCCCCGGTGGGTGGCCTGCGCGGCGCGGATGGCGTCCTCGTCGCCGACCTGGGCGACGGTGAGCCCGGCCGCGGTGAGGAAGGCGGTGGCGGCCGGACGGGAGGCCACCAGCACCTCGTGCCCGGCGACTTGGCAGGCCCAGCTCAGCGGGGTGATCCACGGCAGGTGCGCCCCTGCGGTGGCCACGAACAACACGCGCATCCGCTACTCCCATCGGTCGGTTCTGCGTCGACGTGCGCCGGCCAGCCTGGACCGGCGCGATCGCGGCCCGGTCGAGGGAGCCCGCCCGCTCGAACGGGCCGCGATCCGTGCCCCAAGGCGGCCTGCCACGGTCCCCGTACCGGGTGCGGGTCGCACCCACCGGACGGAGGAGGAAGACCCTTGACCACGTCCAGCCCAACTGCCCGCCGGAGCAGCGCCGTGGCCGGCGTTCCGCTGGCCACGATCGCGGACCGGCTCGGCGGACCCCGGGTGGATCACCTGCTGAGCCGCGCGGCGGCCCTGGCCCCGGACCGCGCGGCGCTGCGCAGCCCCGACGGGTCGGTCCTGACCTTCGGCCGGCTCGACGGGCAGGTCGACGCCTTCGCCGCCGCCCTGCACGCCCTGACGCCGGGCCCGGAGGCCGTGGTGGCGGTCGCCGCCGAGCTGTCCCCGGCGTTCCCGGTCGCGTACTACGGCACCGCGCGGGCCGGCCGGATCGCCGCCCTGGTCAACCCGCTGCTGCGGGAGGAGGCCCTGGTGCACGTGCTGGCCACCTCCGGCGCGCGGACCGCGGTGCTGACGCCCGAGGTGTACCGGCGGGTGCGCACCGTCCGGGACCGGCTGCCGCGCCTGGAGACGGTGCTGCTGACCTCCGCCGCCGCGGAGGACGAGGGGGTGCCGGTGCTGGCCGAGGTGCTGGCGGCCGCGGCCGGGAAGCCCGTCCCGGAGGCCGCCGGGGATCCGGAGGCGGTCGCCAACCTGCTGTTCACCAGCGGCACCACCGGCGCGCCCAAGGCCGTCGAGCTGACCCACCGCAACCTGACCGTCAACGCGGCGCAGACCGCCCACGCGCACGGCCTGGACGCCGGGTCGGTGGTCTTCAACTACCTGCCCACGTACCACCTGATGCACCTCAACGCCGCGGTGCAGGCCGCCGCGACCCAGCTGCTGTGGACCGACCCGGACGTGCCGGGGTCGCTGGCCGCGGCGCGCGAGGGCGGCACCACGCACTACTACAGCCTGCCGATGCGGCTGTCGCGGCTGGCGGCCGATCCGACGGCGGGTGGGACGGTGCCGACGCTGCGCGCGGTCCTCTCCGGGGGGTCGGCGCTGGCGCCGGAGGCGACCCGGGGCCTGACCGCCCGCTTCGGGGTGCCGGTGGGCCAGGGCTACGGGCTGGCCGAGGCGTCCCCGCAGACGCACTTCGACCGGCTGGACGATCCGCGGGCGGGCTCCTGCGGGCCGCCGTCGGCCGGCACCGAGTCGCGGATCGTCCACGTGGACACCCGGGCGGAGCTGCCGGTCGGGGAGCGTGGCGAGATCCAGGTCCGCGGGCCGCAGTTGATGAAGGGGTACCTGGGCGCGGAGCCCACCGCGCACCTGGACGCCGAGGGCTGGTTCTCGACCGGCGACATCGGCTACACGGACGAGGACGGCTACCTGTTCGTCGTCGACCGGATCAAGGACGTCTTCAAGTGCGACAACTGGCTGGTGTCGCCGACCGAGGTCGAGGGGGTGCTGCGGGGGCGGCCCGAGGTCGCGGACAGCGTGGTGGTCGACCGCCCGGACCGGTTCAGCGGTGCGGTGGCGTACGCGCTGGTGGTGCTGGCCAAGCCGTACGCCGACGAGGAGGGGGCGGCGCTGGCGGCGGTGCGCGGGGCGAACGCGCTGATGCCGTACTACCAGCACCTGCGGTACGTGGAGGTGGTGGAGAGCATCCCGCGCTCGCAGAACGGCAAGGTCCAGCGCCGGGAGATCCGGGACGCGGTGCACGGCCGCGAGCTGCCGGAGCCCTCCGCGGAGGGGCCGCTGGAGGTGACCGGGGCGGCCCGCCCGGTGTGAGCGCGGACGCGGGACCGGCCCGGCGACCACCGTTGGTCGCCGGGCCGGTCACCTCGTCGCCGGCCGTTCGCAACCGGCTGCCCCGGCAGCGCGTCGGCCGTCCTCGGGGTCGGAGGGGTCAGGTCTGGAAGGGGTCGGGTCTGCCGGAGCGGTCAGGGCTGCCGGAGCGCGGTCAGCGGGGCGCCCCGGGTGCGGGTGGGGACGGGGATCAGCGACGCGGCAACCGCCTTGTTGACCGCGTCGATCCGGGACACCGCGCCCAACTTGCCGAAGACGTTGCGCAGGTGGCGTTTGACGGTGCCCTCGGCGATGCCGAGCCGGGAGCCGATCTGGAAGTTCGTCAGCGCCTGGGCGGCGAGGACGAGGACTTCGAGCTCCCGTTCCGACAGGGTGACCGTGGTCTGCGTGCTGAGCTGGGCGAGGCTGTGCTGGGAGACGGCCAGCGTGGACTGGTCCCGGCTGTACAGCCCGCGGATGGCGGCGAGCAGTTCGTAACGGCTCACGCTCTTGAGCATGAAGCCGCGTACGCCGAGGTCCAGCAGGTCGCGGACGGCGGCGGGCCGGTCGCTCATGCTCAGCACGATGACCCGGGCGTCGGGTGCCACGGAGGCGATCCGCCGGACCGCCTCCGCGACCTCCGCGTCGAGCAGTTCGCCGCCCAGCAGGACGACGTCGGGCGCGGTGGCGGCGGCGAGGGCGACGGCCTCGTCGACGTCGCCGGTGTCGCCGACCACCGCGAGGTCGGGTTCGGCCGCGAGGACCTGCCGCAGCGACTGCCGCAGCAGGGTGTGGTCGTCGATGAGCAGTACCCGGGCGGACTCAGTCGGTTTCATCTCGATACCGTTCTGCCGTTGGGACGGGCCGGGTTACTGACGATCTTTCCAATAGTTCGGCCGGGAGCGCGTCGAAGGCCGTTGGCTGGTAATCCGCTTCGTCGGATAAGAGGAGCCTCCGCGCATTTTGTGGTCGACATGACGGTTCTTCTCCCCCGCTCTGGTCTCTGGGTCGAGATGCGCCGATCTTGTCGGCCTGACCCTGCCATGAAGTCGTATTACCTGACAATACGAAGACTGTCTGATTGTCAACCTGCGTGCGTCATGAGCTTGGCAAAAACCGAACGTCCGTTAGGGTCCGGTCCGGCCCGGTCGCCGCTCAGGCGAGATCGTCCCGGGTCACCCGGCGGTCCACCACCACCCAGCCGCCGCCGGCCGGCGCCAGCAGGTCGACGCAGACCGTGGAGCGGTGCACGGTGGCCTCCCCGCCGCGCGGCACCTCCAGTACCAGCGCGTAGCAGGTCGCCCGGAGCAGGCCGTCCTCGGCGGGCTCGGTGGTCAGCATCCCCACCCAGTGCCGGTGCACCACACCCGCCTCGGCGAGTCGCCGGGACGCCTCCTTTGCCGCCGCCGCGATGTTGCCACGGCCGCGGACCGGAGCGGGCAGGCCGTTGGCCGCGAACACCCCGTCCTCGGCGAAGGTGGCCGCCCAGTCGTCGGTGGCCCCGGTGTCCAGCAGCCGCATCTGGCGGGCGTAGAAGTGCTGGACGCGCAGGTAGGTGTCGGTGTCGGTGAGCGCGGTGGCGTCGTGAGCGGTCATCGGGATTCCTCTCGGGGCAGATCGGGGCAGAGCGGCGTGCACGGTCGTGCACAGGCGCGAAGGGGTGGTGAAAGGGCGCGGACCGGCGCGCACCGGGGCTGGTCACGCGGGGGCCGGGGCCGGGCGCGGACGGTCCGGGGGGTGAGCGGCCGGGACCGGCGGGCACGGGGGAACGGGGCGCGCCCGACTCTCGCAGCGGAGCCTGGAGAGCGCTTGGAGCTGCCGTCCAGCCGGGCCGCCGGAGGCCGGCCGTTCCGCCGCGCCTTGAGGGTGTCTTGAACCGTTCCCGGGAGAGTCCGCCGGAGCGTGACGACGTACCAGCCCCCGCCCGCACCCGGCGGCGGGGGACACCGGCGGGAAGGCGGAGACATGGCGGAACACAGCAAGCGGGTCGCTTTGGTGACCGGCGGGACGAGCGGCATCGGGCTCGCCGTTGCCGAGCAGCTGGGGCGGCGCGGCGACCGGGTGTTCGTCTGCGCGCGCACCGAGGACGACGTGGCGGTCACGGTCGAGCGGCTCCGCGAGCAGGGTCTGGACGTGGACGGCGTCAGCTGTGACGTCCGCTCCGGCGAGCAGGTCGCGGTGGCCGTGGCGGCGGCCGTGGAGCGGTTCGGGCCGGTCGAGATCCTGGTGAACAACGCGGGCCGGGGCGGTGGCGGGATTACGGCGGAGATTCCGGACGAGACCTGGTGCGACGTGATCGACGTCAATCTCAACGGCGTTTTCCGAATGACCCGCGAGGTGCTCGCCCGCGGCGGCATGCGCGAGGGGAGCTGGGGGCGGGTCATCAATATCGCCTCGACCGGAGGAAAGCAGGGCGTCGTCCTCGGAGCGCCGTATTCCGCCTCCAAGCACGGCGTCGTCGGATTTACCAAAGCTTTGGGGCTGGAACTGGCCAAAACCGGGATCACGGTGAACGCGGTGTGCCCCGGATACGTGGAGACGCCGATGGCCGGCCGGGTCCGGCAGGGCTACGCCGCGCACTGGGGCGTCACCGAGGCCGAGGTGCTGGAGAAGTTCGAGGCGAAGATCCCGCTCGGCCGGTACAGCACCCCGGAGGAGGTCGCCGCGATGGTCGGCTACCTGGCGACCGAGGCCGCCGACCCGGTCACCGCCCAGGCGATCAACGTCTGCGGCGGGCTCGGCAACTACTGATCCCGGCTCCCCGGCACCCCGGCACCCCGGCTCCCCGGGCCGACCGCGTCCGACCACCCGAGTCCACCCCATGGAAGGAGGGCCACCGTGCCCGCGCAGGACATCCGGCACACCGATCACCGCATCCTCGTCTCCGCGCCCGCCGAGACGCTCTACCGGCTCGTCGCCGACGTCGGCGGCTGGCCGCACCTGTTCACCCCCACCGTCCACGCCGAACGGGTGGACGGCGACGACCGCCGGGAGCGGATCCGGATCTGGGCCTTCGCCAACGGCGAGGTGCGCAGCTGGACCTCGCTGCGCGAACTGGACCCGGACACCCGGCGGGTGGAGTTCCGCCAGGAGGTGTCCCAGGCGCCGGTCGCCTCGATGACCGGCAGCTGGACGATGGCCCCCGCCCCCGACGGCCGCACCGAGGTGGTGCTCGGCCACACCTTCGCCGCGGTGGGGGACAGCGCGCCGGACCTCGCCTGGATCGACCAGGCCGTGGACCGCAACTCCCGCTCCGAGCTGGGCTGCCTCAAGGAGATCGCCGAACGCAGCCCCGGCCTCGACGAACTGCTGCTCTCCTTCGACGACACCGTGCTCGTCCGGGGCCCGCGCGAGGAGGCGTACGACTTCATCCGCCGCTGTGAGCTGTGGCCCGAGCGGCTGCCGCACGTGGCCCGGCTGGAGCTGACCGAGCCGGAGGACGGCGTCCAGAAGATGGTGATGGACACCCGGGCACCGGACGGGACCACCCACACCACCGAGTCGGTACGGGTCTGCCTGCCGGAGCGGATCGTCTACAAGCAGACCGTGCTGCCCCCGATCATGGCCGCCCACACCGGCGCGTGGACCTTCGAGGAGACCGCGGAGGGCGTCGCGGCCACCTCCCACCACACCGTGGTGCTCCGGGCCGACGCCGTCCCCACCCTGCTCGGACCGGACGCCACCCTGGCGCAGGCCCGCGACAAGGTGCGCGCCGCCCTCGGCGCCAACAGCCGCACCACCCTGGAGCACGCCAAGGCGCTGGTCGAGCGCAGCGCCAGGGCCGGCCGGTGACCGACCTGACGGCCGAGGTCTGCGTCGTCGGCGCGGGCCCGGCCGGCCTCACCCTCGCCCTGCTGCTCGCCCGCTCCGGCGTGGACGTCGTCGTGGTCGAGCGCTCCCGCTCGTTCGAGCGGCAGTTCCGCGGCGAGATCCTCCAGCCCGGCGGGATGACCCTGCTCGACCGCCTGGGCGTGCTGGCGGGGGCGCGCGAGCGCGGCAGCCACGAGCACGACCGGTTCGTGCTGTCCGAGCGCGGCCGGACCCTGATCGACGGCGACTACCGGCGGCTGCCCGGCCCGTTCAACTGCCTGCTGAGCATCCCCCAGCGGCACGTGCTGGAGGAACTGCTCGGCCAGTGCCGGGAGCTGTCCGGGTTCCGCTACCTGGAGGGCGCCAAGGTGGGCGCCCTGCTGACCGAGGACGGCCGGGTCCGCGGCGTGGTCGCCGGCGGCCGCGGCGGCGAACAGGTGGTCCGGGCCCGCTGGACGGTCGGCGCCGACGGCCGCTACTCCAAGGTGCGCCGGCTGGCCGACATCGGGGCCGGCCGCCTCGACGTCTTCGACCAGGACGTCCTCTGGTTCAAACTGCCCTCCGACGGACGGCCGTTGAACGAGGTGCGGATCTTCCGCGCCGGCGGCAACCCCGTCCTCGCGTACACCGCGGTGCCGGACGCCATCCAGGTCGGCTGGACCCTGCCGCACGGCGGCTACCGCACCCTCGCCGCCCGGGGCACCGAGCAGGTCCGCGAACTGATCTGCGCCGCGATGCCGATGTACGCCGACCAGGTCCGGGCGCGGATCACCGCGCTCGGCGACCTCACCCTGCTGGACGTGTTCTCCGGCGTCGCCCGGGAATGGGTCCGGGACGGGCTGGTGCTGATCGGCGACGCCGCCCACACCCACAGCCCGATCGGCGCTCAGGGCATCAACCTCGCGGTGCAGGACGCCGTCGCCCTGCACCCCGCGCTGCTCGCCTCGCTGGCCGCCGACGGGCAGAGCGCGCCGGTCCACGCGTACGCCACCGCCCGGCAGCGGGACATCGCCCGGATCATGCGCATCCAGGTCCTGCAGAGCCGCGGCATGCTCTCCAACGGCCGGGTGGCCGGCGCGCTGCGGCCCGTCCTCGCGCCGCTGCTCTCCCGCTCGCCGGTCTACCGCAAGGTGCTGGCCGAACTCGCCTTCGGCAACCGCGCCATCACACCGGCGCCGTCCGCGGTCGTCCGCGATCCGGGAGCCGATCCGGGAGCCACCGCGAAAGCCGGCGCGGAAGCCACCGCGAAAGCCGGCGCGGAAGTCGGCGTGGAAGCCGACGCCAAAGCCAAAGCCAACGCCAACTCGGAAGCCAACTCCGAAGCCCAGGGGTAGAGATGCAGCTGATCGACCTGTCCTCACCGGTGGACGCGACCTTCTGGGAGCCCGACCCGGTCACCCACGTCACCATGTCGCCGCGCGAGGGCGCCCTGCACATGGCCGAATCGATGCGGGAGCACTTCGGCGTCGACTTCGACGTCGACGTGCTGCCCGACGGCGAGTTCCTCAACAACGACACCTTCACCCTCACCGTGCACACCGGCACCCACATCGACGCCCCGGCGCACTACGGCAGCCGCGCCTCCTACCGGGACGGCGGCCCGCGCACGATCGACCAGCTCCCGCTCGACTGGTTCCACCGGCCCGCCTTCGTCCTCGACCTCACCAAGGCCGGGACGGGCGCCGTCGGCGCCGACCAGCTGGCCGAGGAGCTCGACCGGATCGGCTACGCCCCGGCCCCGATGGACATCGCCCTGCTCAACACCGGCGCGGACCGCCACCTCGGCACCCCCGCCTACTTCTCCGACTTCGCCGGCCTCGACGGCTCCGCGGTGCACTTCCTGCTGGACCTCGGGGTGCGGGTCATCGGCACCGACGCCTTCAGCCTGGACGCGCCGTTCCCGTACATCCTGCGGACCTACCAGGAGACCGGCGACCGCTCGGTGCTCTGGCCGGCCCACTTCGCCGGCCGCGACCGCGAGTACTGCCAGATCGAACGGCTCGCCAACCTCGACACCCTGCCCCGCCCGTACGGCTTCACCGTCTCCTGCTTCCCGGTCAAGCTGGCCCGGGCCGGGGCCGGCTGGTCCCGCGCCGTCGCGCTGCTGGAGGACTGAACCGTGCGGACCACCACCCTGGGCCGGACCGGGCCGGCCGTCTCCGCGATCGGCCTCGGCGGGCTGCCGCAGGCCGGCGCCTACGGACCGGCGGACGACCCCGCCGGGATCGTCGGGCACGCCCTCGACCTCGGCGTGACCCACTTCGACACCGCCGACTACTACGGCCGCGGCGTCGGCGAGCAGGTCCTCGGCCGGGCCCTCGCCCACCGCAGCGACGGCGTGGTGCTCGCCACCAAGACCGGCATCCTCCACCGCGACGGCGGCCCGCCCGGCCTCGACGGCAGCCCCGAGCACCTGCGCCGGGCCTGCGAGGACTCGCTGCGCCAGCTGGGCACGGACCGGATCGACCTCTACTACCTGGCCCGGATCGACCCGCGGGTGCCGGTCGAGGAGTCGATGGGCGCGATGGCGGAGCTGGTCGCGGCGGGCAAGGTCGGCCGGGTCGGCCTGTGCGAGGCCGCGCCGTCGACGCTGCGCCGGGCGCACGCCGTCCACCCGGTCAGCGCGCTGCAGACCGAGTACTCGCTCTGGGAGCGGCACGTCGAGGCGGAGATCCTGCCCGCCTGCCGGGAGACGGGCGCCACGCTGGTCGCCTACCGGCCGCTGGGCTCGGGCCTGCTGGCCGGCCGGCGGACCGACCCGCGGACGCTGCCGCCCGGTGACTTCCGCCACCGCGACCCCCGGTTCGCCCCCGGCAACCTGGACGCCAACCTGGCGCTGGCCGAGGGGCTGGCCGAGCTCGCCCGGAAGGCGGGCGCCGAGCCGGCCCAGCTCGCCCTCGCCTGGCTGCTCGCGCGGGACGGCGTCCTGCCGATCCCCGGCACCCTGGACCGGGCCCACCTGGCGGCCGACCTCGCCGCCGCCGAGCTGCGGCTGGACGAGGACCTCCGGCAGGCCCTGGACGAGCTGCTGCCCCCGGACGGCCCGGCCGGCGAGCGCTACCCGCCGGGCCTGCTGGCCACGGTCGACCGGGGCTGACGATACGTCAGAAGCGAGGGCGTGACCCGTGGTTCCCGGGTCACGCCCTCGCTTCGTGGGTCGGTCAGGACGCGGGGACGGTGCTCTCGAAGCAGTGCAGGTACGGGCCGATCTGCCGCACCCCGCCGAGCTCCAGCCCGGCCTCCTCGATCAGCGCGGACAGCCCGGCCCTGGTGTGCTTCTTGCCGCCCACGTTGAGCAGCAGCAGCAGGTCCATCGCGGTGGTGAACCGCATCTCCGGGCTGCCGTCCACCAGGTTCTCGATCACCACGACCTTGGCGCCGGCCGGCGCCGCGGCCCGGACGTTGCGCAGCGTGGTCACGGTGCTCTCGTCGTCCCACTCCAGGATGTTCTTCAGGAGGTAGAAGTCGGCCTTCACCGGGATGCTGTCGCGGCAGTCGCCCGGCAGCAGGGTGGCCCGCTCGGCGAGGGCGCCGCCGGGGCGCAGCCGCCCGTCCGCGCCGGCGATCACGTCGGGCAGGTCGACCAGGGTGCCCCGCAGCCCGGGGTGGCGCTCCAGCAGGGTGGCCAGGACCAGGCCCTGGCCGCCCGCGATGTCGGCGAAGGTGGTGGCGCCGCCCAGGTCCAGGACGTCGGCGACGGTCTTGGCGGAGAGGCGGCTGGACTCGGTCATGGCCCGGTCGAAGATCTCGGCGGAGTCGGGCGCGTCCTCGTGCAGGTAGGTGAAGAACTCCTTGCCGAAGACGTCCTGGAAGACGCCCTTGCCGGTGCGCACCGACTCGTCGAGCAGGCCCCACACCGCCCAGGTCCACGGCTCGGTGGCCCACATGACCATGTTGCGCAGGCTGCGCGGGGCGTCCTCGCGCAGCAGCCGGGACGCGTCGGTGTGCGCGAAGCCGTCCGCCTCCTCGGTCAGGACGCCGTGGGCGACCAGCGCCCGCAGCAGCCGCAGCAGGGTCCCGGGCTCGGCGCCGACGGTGGCCGCGAGTTCCTCGGCGGTGGTCGGTGTGTCGCCGATCCCGTCCGCGACGCGCAGCCGGGCCGCCGCGCGGACGGTCGCCGCGTACGCGCCGCTCATGGCCAGTTCGCGAAGTCGCATCACGGCGGTGAAGCCGGAGGCCTCGGTGTCGTTCATATGTGCTGCCTCTCCTCAACTCGGGGCGGAGTCCTGGGTGTTCGGACGTACGGGCGGGGACGTACGGGCGCGGCGGCCGGGAACGCGCGGGCTCCCGGCCGCCGCGGTGGGGGCGGTGGCTACTGGCCGGCCGGGAACGCCGGGATCTCCAGGCAGGGCTCGAACTCGGCGGTGGCGAGCTTCATCAGCAGGCCCACCCGGTCCCGGAAGCCGGCGCCCTGGAGGGCCGCCGCGTGCGCCTCGCGGCTCTCCCAGGTGCCGGTCTCGATCAGGACGTTCTCGTCCTTCAGCGACTTGTACAGGGTGTGCGAGACGAAGCCGGGCTGGCTCTTCATGTAGCCGGTGATCTCACCCAGCAGCTTCTCGAACTCGGCCCGGTCGCCGGTCACGGTCAGCTTGTTGACGATGGTCAGCATGGTTCCTCCTGAAGGGGGTTGGGACGGACGGGCGAGCGGCCTGGGAGGGGCTCAGTCGAGTTCCCGGTGGCCGATCGCGAGGTACTCCCGCAGCTCCTTGCTGGGGTGGGTGCGGGCCCATTCGCCGACCTCGCGCATCTTGGCCGGGGTCGGGTCGATGAAACGGGTCCCGGGGTCGGTGAAGCCGAGGGCGGGGAGCATCCAGTCGGACTCCTGGATCCGCCGCTGCATGCGCTGCGCGGCCTCCTCGCTGCTGATCCCGCCGGCCTCCACCAGCTCGCAGACCTCGACCAGTTCGCTGAACAGCTCGTGGTAGAAGTCGGTCGGGCACCAGAGGCCGGGGTAGCGGTCGTCGTCCAGGGCGCGGCAGTGCGCGTCGTCGCCGGTGGCGACGGTACGGGCGATCGCGGTGGCGAGCCGGCGGCCGCCGAGGATGCTGGCGCTGCCCCAGAGGCGGAACACGCAGTCCCACAGCCGGTGGTCGGCGAAGGCGATGAACGAGGAGTTGACCAGCTTGTCGTTGTAGTCGAGCAGCCCCTGCTCCAGGCGCTCGACGTACTCGAAGCGCTCGGGGGCGAAGTCGTCCTCGCGCAGCGCGTCCATCAGCCGCCAGGACAGGGTGTTGATGATCTCGCAGGTGTTGGCCAGGCCTCGGGAGAACAGCGGGTCGAGGAAGCCGGCCGCGTGCGACATCAGGCACCAGCGGTCGCCCACGGTGCGGCTGGAGGAGTACTGCATCCGGCCGGTGCGCACCCACTCGCGCACCGGGCGGGCGCCGGCGAGGTGGCGCTCGACCGCCGGGAAGCGCCGGACGTGCAGCCAGAACTCCTCCTCGGGCGTGAGGTCGGAGCGCTCCGGGTACATCCGCGGGTCGATCTGGATGCCGACGCTGCACAGCTGGTTGGTGGCGTTCTCGTGGTTGTCGAAGGGGATGACCCACATCCAGCCGCGGTCGAAGATGTGGTGCATCGTCCCGTCGTTCCAGCGCACCGGGGGGCGCTCGCCGACGGGCACGTCGATGTGGTCGTCGTACGGCTGCACCCCGATGAAGTGGGTGAAGATCGACCGCGCCTGGTGCTTGAGCCGGGTCGGGACCTCGCGCAGGTCCTCCTGGTGGGCCAGCGGGGAGCGGAAGCCGCTCGCGTCGACCAGGTAGCGGCCCTCGTAGACGGTGCCGTCGGCACCGGCCACCGAGACGCCGTCCTTGCGCAGGTCCAGGCGCTCGACCCGGAAGTTCTGCCGGGCGTCGCAGCCGTAGCCGACGGCGGTGTGGAACATGTAGGCATCGGTGTCCTGGCGGAAGTAGTGCGCGGCGTAGCCGATGACCTCGGGGATCCGCAGCTGGTTGCTCTGGGACGGGTCCGGCTCCCGGCCGTCCTGGTGGATCTGGAAGCCGAAGTTGGTCTTCTGGCCGTGCGAGCTGCCGACGTGCTTGATGGTGTCCGGGAAGCTGGCGAGGTAGCCGATCTCCGGGACGTCGTAGCGCTGGGCGATCAGCCGCAGCAGGGCCAGGGTCTGGCCGATCGTCGACTCGCCGATGGCGAAGCGGGGGTGCTGGGCGCCGTCCAGCAGCAGGGTGCGGAATCCGTGCCGCGCGAGGATCGAGCCCAGCATCGTGCCGGAGAGCCCGGTGCCGACGATGATCACGTCGTACGGTTCGGCGGTTCCGGCGGTTCCGGCGGGGTCGGCGGGTTTCACGGGCGACTCCAGTCTCGTGGTCGGGTTCCTGACATCGGGTGCGGGGCGGTCGGGGGCCGTCGGGGGATCAGGGGAAGCGGGTGAGGCCGGCCCGGCCGGCGGCCTCGGCGAGCGACCCCTCGTCGAGCCGGTCGCCGCGGGCGGCCACGTACGCGTCCGGCCGGACGAGGATCCAGCCGCCCGGGCGGCCCCCCAGGGCGGCGGTCAGCCGGGGGTCGTGCGGCAGCGGGGCGGGGTGGCCCTCGCCGTCCTGCGCCGACCAGGGCACGGTGCGCACGGACAGCCAGTCCTTGTGCCGGTCGGCCAGGGCGGCCGCGGGCCCGGCGGTGTGCGCCGTGCCGGGGCCGGCGAAGACCAGCAGCGTCCAGCCGAGGTCCCGCAGTTCGGCGAGCAGCGCCGGCCAGCCGGGCGACGCGGCCCCCGCCTCGTCCACCTGGGTGATCCGCTCGCCGGGCGCCGGCCCCGGGCCGGCGGCGGACGGCACGGTCAGCGGGCTCTCCCCGTACCGCAGGTTGAGGCCGGAGATGCCGCCCAGGAAGCCCCGCTGCACCCGGGCCCGCAGGGGGTGGACGGTGCGCAGCACGCCGAAGAGCAGCGGGAGCAGCCGGTCGGCGACCGGGTTCTTCAACTGGATCATCCGGGTCGCCCGCTTGGTGGTCGCCAGCAGCGCGGCGCCGACCGGCACCCGCTCGGCGGTGTAGCTGTCCAGCAGGCCGTCCGAGGCCTGGCCCTGGACCACCATGGCGAGCTTCCAGGCCAGGTTGTACGCCTCCTGGATGCCGGTGTTCATGCCCTGGCCGGAGGCCGGGCTGTGCACGTGGGCGGCGTCGCCGACCAGCAGGCAGCGCCCGACCCGCATCCGCTGGACCATGCGCTGCTGGAAGGTGAAGACCGAGGTCCACCGGGGCGGTGCGACCCGGAACCCGGTGCCGGTGCCGGCCGAGAACATCCGGGTCAGCCGGTCGGCGACGGTCTGCGGGTCGGTGCTGCGGTCGCGCGGCGAGGTGTCCAGCATCCGCCAGCGGCCGGGCTCGGTGAGCGGCACCGCCATCAGGGTCACCCCGCCGGTGCGCACCCAGTAGATGCTGTCGGCCGGCAGCGCGGTCTCCACCTGGGCGTCGGCGAGCATCCAGGTCTCGGCGCTCTCGCCCTCCAGCGGGACGCCGAGCGTCTTGCGGACCAGG
Source organism: Kitasatospora xanthocidica (assembly GCF_014656195.1). Classification (GTDB taxonomy): domain Bacteria; phylum Actinomycetota; class Actinomycetes; order Streptomycetales; family Streptomycetaceae; genus Kitasatospora; species Kitasatospora xanthocidica. The sequence goes on from NZ_BNBY01000047.1 coordinate 18,109, forward strand.
CTGTGGCCGCCGTCGCAGCCGAGCAGCCAGGGGGTGCCGATGTGCTCCTGCGCCCCGCCCGGCAGCTCCAGCCGGGCCCGGACGAAGCCGTCCTCCTGGGCCAGTTCGGTCAGCCGGGTGCCCCACTCCACCTCGACGCCGAGCCGGGCCAGGGCCCCGCGCAGGACCCGCTCGGTGTCGGCCTGGTCGACGGCGAGGGTGAACGGGTAGCGGGTGGGGGTGGCCGAGTAGTCGGCGTCCAGCCGGGTCATCCGGCGGCCCCGCTGGTACAGCGTGAAGGCGGTGATCCGGCGGCCGGCGGCCAGCATCTCGTCCACGATGCCCATGTGGTCGTAGACCTCCAGGGTGCGCGGGTGCGTGGCGATGGCGCGGCTGGTCGTGGGGGGTTCCTCGCGGGCGTCCACGATCCGCACGCGCAGCCCGCGGCGGGTCAGTTCATGGGCCACCGCCAGGCCGACCGGGCCCGCGCCCACCACGAGCAGCGGGGCGTGCGGCCGGCTGGTCGGATCCGTCGTCATACGGCTCACCTCTCGGCAACGTTCGCGGTCCGGCCGATGCTGGCGACGGCCGTTCGAGGGACGGACGAGACCGGATGGGCGAGGGGTGGACTCCCGTGAGCAGCCGGGAGAGTCACCTCCCTCCACCAGCGCTCGATCGCGGGTTGAGCTCCACGGCCCATCGTCCGGAGACACAGATCCGACGGGGACTCGGGGCGGTTCGCACCGGACGCGGGTCACTGCCATGAGGAGGTTGCCGGTGGACCGGCTCGTCGCGATTACCGGAATAGGCGTGGTGGCGCCGGGAGATCCAGGGACGAAGGCGTTCTGGGACCTTGTCGTCTCGGGGCGCACCGCCACCCGGACGATCTCCGGGTTCGACCCGTCGCCCTACCGTTCCAGGGTCGCCGCCCAGTGCGTCTTCGACCCGCTGCAGGCGGGCCTCGGCCTCCAGGAGGTGCGCCGGCTGGACCGCGCCGCGCAGCTGGCGGTCGTCGCCACCCGCGAGGCGATGGCCGACAGCGGACTCGAACTCGCCCAGGAACGGCCCGAGCGGATGGCGGTCTGCCTCGGCAGCGCCGTCGGCTGCACCATGAGTCTGGAGGCCGAGTACGCGGTCGTCAGCGACAGCGGCCGCCGCTGGGAGGTGGACCACACCTACGCGATGCCGCACCTGCCGGACTACTTCGTGCCCAGCTCGCTGGCGGCCGAGGTGGCCTGGACGGCCGGCGCGGAGGGGCCGGTCAACATGGTGTCGGCGGGCTGCACCTCGGGCCTGGACGCCGTCGGCTACGCCTGCGACCTGATCCGGGAGGGCAGCGCGGACATCGTCGTCACCGGCGGGACGGACGCCCCGATCTCGCCGATCACGGTCGCCTGCTTCGACGCGATCAAGGCGACCTCGACCCACAACGACGACCCCGAGCACGCGATGCGGCCGTTCGACCGCACCCGCAACGGCTTCGTGCTCGCCGAGGGCGCGGCCGTCCTGGTCCTGGAGGAGGCCGAGCGGGCCCGCCGGCGCGGCGCCCGGATCTACGCGCTGATCTCCGGCTTCGCCGCCCGGAGCAACGCGTACCACATGACCGGACTGCGGGCCGACGGCCGGGAGATGGCCGCGGCGATCGACGCGGCCCTGGCCGAGGCCAGGCTCGCCCCGGAGGCGATCGACTACGTCAACGCGCACGGCACCGGCACCCGGCAGAACGACCGGCACGAGACCAACGCCTTCAAGCGCGCCCTCGGCGACCACGCCTACCGGACCCCGGTCAGCTCGATCAAGTCGATGATCGGGCACTCGCTGGGCGCGATCGGCTCGATCGAGATCGCCGCCTGCGCGCTGGCGATCGAGCACGGGACCATCCCGCCGACCGCCAACCTGACCGAACCGGACCCGGAGCTGGACCTCGACTACGTCCCGCTGACCGCCCGCGAGCGCGACCTCGACGCCGTGCTCACCGTGGGCAGCGGGTTCGGCGGCTTCCAGAGCGCCATGGTGCTCACCCGCCCCGGGGCGGTGCGCGCATGAGTGAGCGAAGCGAGCGAATCATCAAGAGGTGCGTGTGGGCGAATGCCCCTGCCGAGCGTAGCGAGGTGGGCGCATGAGTGCGGTGATCACCGGGCTCGGCATCGCCGCCCCCAACGGCCTGGGCACCGAGGAGGTCTGGCGCAGCACCCTGGCCGGCACCAGCGGGATCGGCCCGATCACCCGGTTCGACGCCTCCGGCTACCCCGTCCGGCTGGCCGGTGAGATCCCGGGCTTCGAGGTGTCGGAGCACGTGCCGAGCCGGCTGGTCCCGCAGACCGACCGGATGACCCAGCTGGCGCTGGCCGCCTCGGGCTGGGCCCTGGAGGACGCCGGGGTCGACCCGCAGCGGTTCGACGACCTGGAGATGGGCGTGGTCACGGCCAACTCTTCGGGCGGATTCGAGTTCGGCCAGCGGGAGTTGGAGAAGCTCTGGGCGCAGGGCCCGGAGTACGTCAGCGCCTACCAGTCCTTCGCCTGGTTCTACGCGGTCAACACCGGCCAGCTGTCGATCCGGCACGGCATGTCCGGGCCGACCGGGGTCACCGTCGCCGAGCAGGCCGGCGGGCTGGACGCGCTCGGCCAGGCCCGGCGCCAACTGTCCAAGGGCGTACGGCTGGTGCTCACCGGCGGGATGGACGCCTCGCTCTGCCCGTGGGGCCTGGTGGCCCAGCTCCCGTCCGGCCTGCTCAGCGAACAGCCGGACCCGGAGCGGGCGTTCCTGCCCTTCGACACCGGGGCGAGCGGCCAGGTGCTGGGCGAGGGCGGCGCGATCCTGGTGATGGAGCCCGCGGCGTCCGCCCGCGAGCGCGGCGCCCCGCAGCTGTACGGCGAGATCGCCGGCTACTGCGCGACCTTCGACCCGCGGCCGGGCTCGGGGCGGCCGTCCCGGCTGGCCGCGGCGATGCGCGGTGCGCTGGACTCGGCCGGCCTGACCCCCGAGGAGGTCGACGTGGTGTTCGCCGACGCCTCCGGGGTGCCCGAGCTGGACCGGGCCGAGGCCGAGGCGATCACCGGCCTGTTCGGCCCGCGCGGGGTGCCGGTGACCGCGCCGAAGACCATGTTCGGCCGGCTCAGCTCCGGCGGCGCGCCGGTCGACGTCGCGCTGGCCCTGCTGGCGCTGCGGGACGGGGTGATCCCGCCGTCCGTCAACGTCACCGCGCCGGCCGAGGAGTACCGGCTGGACCTGGTGACCGAGGCCCGTCCGGCCCGGCTGCGCACCGCCCTGGTGGTCGCGCGGGGCTACGGGGGATTCAACACCGCCCTTGCCGTACGCCAGATCTGACGTCCGGTCAACACTCTTCAGCCACAGCCCTGACCACTGGAAATGCGACGAGAGGATTCATTATCGTGAGCGCGTTCACCATCGAGGACCTCAAGCGGATCATGCGCGACTGCGCGGGAGAGGAGGAGTCCGTCGACCTGGACGGCGACATCCTGGACCTCCGCTTCGAGGAGCTGGGGTACGACTCCCTGGCCCTCATCGAGACCACCAGCCGGATCTCGCGCGAGTTCGCCGTGCAGCTCCCCGAGGACGAGCTGGGCGAGATCGGCACCGTGCGCGACCTGCTCGCCCTGATCAACCAGAGGCTCTCGGTCAGTTCCTGAGCCCCTCCCGCACCACCCCTGCACGACCCGCTCCCTGATCCGTCACCCGGGGCCGGTGGCTCGGCGATCCGCCGGGCCACCGGCCTCCGGTGATCCGCCGTGCCCTCAACCACCCCGCCCCGCAAGGGAGTCACCATGCCGTTGGCCGCTGGACCGGTCGCGCCGCTCGCCGCCCATGACCTGATGGTCTTCCTCCTCCAAGTGGGCCTGCTGCTCGGGCTCGCCGTCGCGCTGGGACGCCTCTTCACCCGGATCGGGCTCTCCGCCGTCGTCGGCGAACTGTTCGTCGGCGTGCTGCTCGGACCCTCCCTGCTCGGGCACCTGTCACCCGGGTTCTCCGCCTGGCTGCTCCCGCACGACCCCGCGAGATTCCACCTCCTCGACGCCTTCGGGCAGATCGGCGTCATCCTGATGGTCGGGGTGACCGGCCTGCAGATGGACCTCGGCCTGGTCCGGCGCCGAGGGGCGACCGCCGTCCGGGTCAGCGTCCCCGGGATCCTGGTGCCGCTCGGCCTGGGCATCGGACTGGCCTACCTGCTGCCCGGCTCGCTCCTCGGCACCGTCTCCGACCGGCCCACCTTCGCGCTGTTCGTGGGGGTCGCGATGGGCGTCAGCGCCATCCCGGTGATCGCCAAGACCCTGATGGAACTCGGCCTGGTGCACCGCAACATCGGCCAGCTGATCCTCTGCGCCGTCACCGTCGACGACATCGCCGGCTGGCTGCTGCTCTCGGTCGTCTCGGCGATGGCCACCGTCGGCGTGTCCGGCGGCCAGATCCTGCACTCGGTGGCCAACCTGGCGGTCGTCGTGGCGGCGGCCCTGGTGCTGCGCCGCGCGAGCAAGGCGGCCGGGCCCCGGATCGAGGCCCACCCGGCCCTCCTGGTCACCGCCCTGCTGCTCGCCGCGGCCGGCACCCAGGCGCTGGGCCTGGAGGCGGTCTTCGGCGCCTTCCTGTGCGGACTGGCGCTCAGCGGCACCCGGCTCGGCGACCCGCAGAAGCTCGCCCCGGTGCGGACCGTCGTGGTCTCCGTGCTGGCCCCGGTGTTCTTCGCGACCGCCGGGCTGCGGATGGACCTGACCGCGCTCGGCCGGCCCTCGGTGCTGCTCGCCGGGGTGGCGGTGCTGGCGGTCGCGATCGCCGGCAAGTTCGGCGGCGCCTACCTGGGCTCGCGGCTCAGCCGGATGAGCCACTGGGAGGGCCTGGCGCTCGGCGCCGGCATGAACGCCCGGGGCGTGATCGAAGTGGTGGTCGCCATGGTCGGGCTCAAGCTCGGGGTGCTCAGCCAGGAGATGTACACCGTGGTCATCCTGGTCGCCATCGTCACCTCGCTGATGGCGCCGCCGCTGCTGCGCCGGATGATGGCGCGGATCGAGGAGACCGCCGAGGAGCGGCTGCGCGAGCAGACGCTGACCCCGGGGGCGGTCGCCGCCCACCTCTGAGGCGCCCGGCTCCGAAGCCGGAGTGCGAGGGGGCCGGAGCACGAGGAACCCGACGCACGACTGGACCGCCGGGCCCGGTGCCCCGCCGCGAGGGCGGGGACCGGGCCCGGCGGTCCGTCGTCGCTCAGCCGACGTCGCGGCCGTTGCTGCCGGCCTGCCACGGCGCGTCGACGCCCCAGGCGATGACCCGCGCCGGGGTGATCCGGATCAGCTCGTCGGCGAGGTTCGGGTTGTGGGCCCGCCCGCCGGTGGGGAGCGCGACGGCCTCACCGCGGATCTCGATCCCGCGCGCCACCCACGGGTCCGTACCGGCGATGTCGTCGACGACGAAGGACACCGCGGGGTGCTTCGCCACGTCCCGGTACTTGCGGCTGCGGGCGAGGTCGCGGCCGGTGACGTCGATGGTGCCGTCGTCGTTCAGCCGGAACCCGACCGGGACGTTGTGCGGGCGGCCGTCGGGGCCGACGGTGGCGAGCCGGCCGATGCGCTGGGACCGCAGGTAGGCGGTCTCCTTCTCGGTGAACGGCACGGGTGTTCCTCCTCGTCAGTGGTGGGAGCGCGGTTCAGAGCGTCGCGAGCAGGGCCGCGATGAGCGTGCGGGCCTGCACGTTGAGGTAGCCGTCGTAGCGCAGCAGGGTGCTCGCCTGGTGGACGCTGATCCAGGCGAAGTCCGGCGGGACGTCCAGCGGGAAGTCCTCCGGGACCTCGACGATCCGGTACCGCGAACGGGCCTCGAAGAAACGCCCGCCCTCCTCGGAGAGCACGGTGTTGTAGCGCACCAGGCTCCCGGTGGTGGTCAACGCCTCGGTGAGGAAGCGTGGTTGGCGCTCCGGTGGCAGGCCGGCGTAGTTGTCCGGGCAGCACTGCACGGTCGGCGCGATCTCGGCGACGTTCGCCAGCCCGGCCTCCACCCGCGCGTGCGCCAGCAGGTGCAGCACCCCGCCGATCGGCCGGACCAGGAAGGCGGTGACGCCCAGCCCGATCGGCTCGAACAGCGGCTGGGTCCAGCTGGCGACCTCGCGGTTGGCGGCGCTCACCGCCGCGGCGATCACCTGGAAGTAGCGCCCGTCCCGGTGCCCGATCCGGTCCTCGGTCAGCTGCCAGCCCTCGACCTCGCGCAGCGGCCGGTACCGCTGGGAGAGCTCGCTGGTCGCCCGCACCCGGGTGAGCCAGCTCAGCACGTCGGTGAGCGACTGGTAGGCGCCCTGGTCCTCGACCCGGGGGCCGAGCGGGATGGACGACAGCACGGTGCGGGCGTCCATGTTGACCACGTCGTCGAAGCCCAGCAGCCGGTGGATCTGGCCGAGGGTCAGCCACCGGAAGTCCGGGAGCTCGGGCGGCTCCTCGGTGATCTCCACGACGATGTTGCGGTTGCGCTTGCGCAGGAACCACGCCCCCTGCTCGGACTGCAGCGAGTCCACCAGGACCTGCCCGGCGGTGGGCGGGACGAAGTGCTCCAGGAAGGTGATGGGCCGGCCGCGGTGCACCCCGGTGTAGTTGCTGCGGGTGGCCTGGACGGTCGGCGAGAGCTGCACCGAGTTGATGTTCCCCGGCTCCATCTTGGCCTGCATCAGGAAGTGCAGGACGCCGTCGAACTCCTTGGCCACGAAGCCGAGGATGCCGATCTCGGGCTGGTTGATGATGGGCTGCATCCAGTCGTGCACGTCGGTGTGGATGCGCAGCCCCTCGACGGTGAAGAACCGTCCGCTGTCGTGCCCGAGGTCGCCGCTCGCGGCGTCGAAGCGCCAGCCGGCCAGGTCGGCGAAGGGGATCCGGGTGACCTCGTGGCGGAAGATCCGCCGGTTCTCCTCCAGCCAGGAGAGGATCGCCCGGTTGGGGGTCACCGGGCTGTCGGTGGTGGCCGCGGAGCGGGTGAAGCGGCGGATCAGCTCGGTGCGGTAGGTGACGTCGGAGCCGTGCCGGGAGCCGGTGGCGGCGAGCGGGGCGAGGGTCATCGGGCCACCCGCACCTTCGCCAGGTCGCCGACGATCAGCCGCTGGCTCGCCGCGGCCGGTTCGGCGTGCAGCTCGGCCCGCCGGCCGATCAGGGAGCCGTCCAGTCCCCGCACCCCGGTGATGGTGGTGCCCTCCAGGACGATCGAGTTCTCGATGCCGGTGGAGTCCAGCGTGCAGCCCGGGCCGACCGAGGTGTACGGGCCGAGCCGGCTGTCCCGGACCACGGTGCCCGCGGCCACCGTGACCGGCCCGGTCAGCTGGGAGCGGACCACCTCGACGCCTTCGGCCAGGACGACGTCGCCGGTGAGCACCGAATGCCGGTCGACGCTGCCGCGGACGTCCCGGCGCAGGGTGTCCAGGACGGCGCGGTTGCAGTCCAGCAGCCCTTCGACGGTGCCGCTGTCGCGCCAGAACCCGGTGTACTCCAGGGCCCGGACGTCACCGCCGGTGGCGATCAGCTCCCCGATGGCGTCGGTGATCTCCAGCTCGCCGCGGCGGCTGGGGCGGATCGCGCGGACGGCCCGGTGCACCGCCGCGGTGAAGAAGTAGACGCCGATCAGCGCCAGGTCGCTCGGCGGCCGCTCGGGCTTCTCCACCACGGCGTTCACCCGGCCGTCCGCGCCGAGCGAGGCGACCCCGTAGTCGGACGGGTTCGCCACCTTGGTCACCAGCACCTGGGCGTCCGGCCGGTCCGCCCGGAACGCCCCGGCGGCCTCGGCCACCCCCTCGGTCAGCACGTTGTCGCCGAGGTACATCAGGAAGTCCTCCTCGCCGAGGAAGTCCGCCGCGACCGTGACGCAGTGCGCCAGGCCGAGCGGCCGCTCCTGCTGGAGGTAGGTGAGCCGCAGGCCCATCGCCGAGCCGTCGCCGAACACGGCGGCGACCTGCTCGGCGTGCGGCCCGACGATGACGCCGACCTCCTCGATCCCGCAGTCGCGGATGTTCTCCAGGCAGTGTCCGAGCACGGGCTTGTTCCCCACCGGGACAAGCTGTTTCGGTATCGAGTACGTGAGCGGGCGCAGGCGGGTGCCTGTCCCTCCGGACAACAACAGAGCCCTCACGGTTGCCTTCTCCTCACCGCCGCGGCACGCAGTCCGGGCAGGCTCCGGAGCCTCTTGCCCCGGCTGGACACGGAAAGCATGGGTCCGCAGCTGTGCGCTCCCGGTGGAGCGCACACCAGCCCCAGGCGGGACGATGCTTGGGGCTCGCGTTCGAGGGCCGTTCAAGCCGGGTGGTTCGCGACGGCGGGCGTCCGGGCTGGACGGCGCCTCCAGCGGGCGCCCCCAGGCTGGCCCGAACACAGGCCAAGCCGGACGGCGCGGGCCCGGTCACAGCGGAGGCGACCATGGACCAGAACCGACTCGAGCCGCCCGCCCTGAGGATGGGCGTGCTCGGCTGCTCGGACATCGCGTGGCGCCGGGCCCTGCCCGCGCTGGCCGCCGACCCCTCGGTGGAACTGGTCGCGGTGGCCAGCCGGGAGGAGGGCAAGGCCCGCCGGTTCGCCGAGCGCTTCGGCTGCGAGGCGGTCACCGGCTACCGCGCCCTGGTGGACCGGGCCGACGTCGACGGCCTCTACGTCCCGGTGCCGGCCGCCCTGCACGAGCCGTGGGTGGAGGCGGCGCTGCGGGCCGGCAAGCACGTGCTCTGCGAGAAGCCGCTGACCGTCGACGCGTCGGCCACCCGCCGGCTCGCCGCGCTCGCCGCCGCCCGCGGGCTGGTGCTGCTGGAGAACTTCATGTTCCAGTTCCACGCCCAGCACCAGGCCGTCCGGGACCTGCTCGAACAGGGTGTGATCGGTGAACTGCGCGGCGTGCGGGCGGTGTTCACCATACCGGCGCTGCACCCCGACGACATCCGCTACCGGCCCGAACTCGGCGGCGGCTGCCTGCTCGACGTCGGCGGCTACCCGGTCCGCACCGCCCAGCTCTTCCTCGGCCCCGACCTGCGGGTGGCCGGCGCGGTCGCCGTGCGCGACCCCGGTTCCGGCGTGGACGTGGCCGGCGCCGCCCTGCTGGTCTCCACCGAGGGCGTCAGCGCCCAGCTGACGTACGGGATGTCGCACGGCTACCGCTCGGCGTACGAGCTGGCCGGCAGCGAGGGGCGGATCGTCCTGGACCGGGCGTACACCCCGCCGGCCGACCACCGGCCGGTGCTGCGGGTGGAGACCAAGGGCGGGTCCGAGGAGATCACGCTGCCCGCCGACGACCAGTGGGCCGAGCTGGTGCGCGTCTTCACGGAGGCCGCGCGGGGCGCCCGGAACCTCGATCGCTACAGCGAACTGACCCTCCGCCAGGCCGAATTGGTGGAGGGGATCCAGCGGGCCGCCGGCCTCCGCTGAGCCCCGGCCCGGGGGGACTCCAACGGGCTTCGACCGACCGTCCGCACCATCGACCGCGAAACGGGCCCCGCGAGGCGGGCGAACCCGCGGCCGTGCCTACTGCCTGGAGGAATGACGGTGAACGATCGCCGCGATCTACTGATCGAACAGGTCCGGGAGTACCATCGCGAGATCAGCGTGGAGCAGGAGTTCGTGCCGGGGGTCACCCCGCTGCTGCCGGCCGGCGCCGTGCTGGCGGAGGAGGACCGGGTCGCGCTGGTCTCGGCCGCCCTCGACCTGCGGATGACCTCCGGGGACATCTCGGTGCGCTTCGAGCGCGCGCTCGCCCGCCGCCTCGGCCTGCGCAAGGCCCACATGGTCAACTCCGGTTCCTCGGCCAACCTGCTCGCCCTCTCGGCGCTCACCGCGCACGAACTCGGCGAGCGCCGGCTCCGCCCCGGCGACGAGGTGATCACGGTGGCGGCCGGCTTCCCGACCACGGTGAACCCGATCATCCAGAACGGCCTGGTGCCGGTCTTCGTCGACATCGAACTGGGCACCTACAACACCACCCCGGAGCGGGTCGCCGCGGCGATCGGGCCGCGCACCCGGGCCATCATGATCGCCCACCCGCTGGGGAACCCGTACCAGGCCGAGGAGTTGGCCGAACTCGCCCGCGAGCACGGGCTGCACTTCGTCGAGGACAACTGCGACGCGCTCGGCTCCACCTACCGCGGCCGGCTCACCGGCACCTTCGGCGACCTCAGCACGGTGAGCTTCTACCCGGCGCACCACATCACCACCGGCGAGGGCGGCTGCGTGCTCACCCGCAGCGTCAAACTGGCCCGGCTGGTGGAGTCCTACCGGGACTGGGGCCGGGACTGCTGGTGCCTCCCCGGCAAGGACAACACCTGCCTGAAGCGCTTCGAGCACCAGATGGGGACGCTGCCGCCCGGCTACGACCACAAGTACATCTTCTCCCACATCGGGTACAACCTGAAGTCGACGGACCTCCAAGCGGCCCTGGGGGAGACCCAGTTGACCAAGCTGGACGAGTTCGGCCGGCTGCGCCGCCGCAACTGGGCCCGGCTGCGCGAGGCGCTGGACGGGCTGCCCGGCCTGCTGCTGCCCCGCCCCACCGAGGGCAGCGACCCGAGCTGGTTCGGCTTCGTCATCACGGTGCTGCCGGACGCCCCCTACACCCGGGCCGAGCTGGTGGCCTTCCTGGAGGCGCGGGCGATCGGCACCCGGCGCTTCTTCGCCGGCAACCTCACCCGCCAGCCCGCCTACGCCCACGCGAACTACCGGGTCGCCGGGACGCTGGAGAACAGCGACACCGTCACCGAGCACACCTTCTGGATCGGCGTCCACCCCCGGCTCACCCCGGAGATGGTGGACTACCTCGCCGAATCGGTACGGGAGTTCGTGACCTCCCGGCGCAGCCCGGTGCTGGCCGTCCCGGACCTCCCCGGGCGGGCCGGAGCCTGACGAGCCGGGGAACGGAGCCCGGTGCCCGGGGCCGGAGAGCAATGACCGTACCGATCGAGGAGCTGCTGTGCGTGTGATCGTGAATGCCCTGGTGCTCACCCATCTGATGCCGATGGTGCCGGTCGCCTGGGGTCTGCGGCTGGCCGGCCACGACGTGCTGGTGGTCGGCGACGCGGAGGTGGCCAGGGCGGCGGGCCGGGCCGGACTGCCCAGCCGCCGGGTCGGCCCGGCGGACGGCGGCGCCGAGCGCTGGAGCCGGCCGCTGGTCGCCAAGTCCCCCTTCGCCGTGGCCGGTTCGGGCAGCAAGGGGCCGAGCGAGGAGCCGCCGTGGGCGCAGATGGGGCAGCGCTGGCTGGCCCGGCTGGACACCTACATCGACGAGTACCTGGAGCTCGCGCGGGCCTGGCGGCCCGACCTGATCATCACCGACCCGCTGGAGTGGGGCGGGCTGGTGGTCGGCGGCGCACTCGGCGTCCCGGTGGTGGTGCACCGCTGGGGCCTGGACAACATGAGCTCCTCGCTGCTCGCGCCCGGCAAGCTGGCGCTGCACGAGCTGTGCGTCCGGCTGGGCTCGCCGGACGGCCTGCCCGATCCGGTGCTGGTGGTGGACCCCTGCCCGCCCAGCGTGCAGTCCCCGAACGTGACCCCGGCCGAGCCCGTGCGCTTCGTGCCGTACAACGGGACGGCGCCGCTGCCGGACTGGGTGCTCGGGCCGCGCCCGGAGCGCCGGGTGTTCGTCAGCCTCGGCGCCTGGGGGACCGGACGGCTGGCCGAGCAGGGCAAGCTGGACTCGATCGTGGACAGCATCGCGGCCGCCGTCCACGAGGTGGACGAGGTCGAGGCGGTGCTCTTCCTGGAGGAGCGCTTCCGCGAGACGCTCGGGCCGCTGCCCTCGACGGTCCGGGTCGCCGACCCGCTGCCGGTCAACCTCTGCCTCCCGTACGGCGACGCGATCATCCACCACGGCGGCTCCGGCACGGCGCTCACCGCGTTCTACTACGGCGTGCCGCAGCTGGTCCTCGCCCAGGACGGGCCGCTGCTGGTGCCCAACGCGGAGCGGGTCGAGGCCAGTGGCGGCGGGCGGGGCATCGTCGACGAGCGGGAGCGCGACGACCCGGCGGCGATCGGCAAGGCGCTCGGCGAGATCCTCACCGAGGAGCGGTTCCGGGAGGGGGCCGAGCGGATCCGCCGGGAGATGGCCGCGATGCCCTCGCCCGGGCTGCTCGGCGACCTGCTGGAGGGCATCGCCCTGGGGCGTGTCTGACCGCGGCCGGACCGGGTACGACAGCGCCGCCCGCCCGGGATCCGGGCGGGCGGCGCTCTCGTACCGGAGGAGGCCCTAGGGCGCGTCTTCAAACCCCCGCCTGCGGGGCGACGCCGGGGCACGCGCCTCGCCGCGTTGTCGTCGGTCGCCGATGCTCCGCATGGACTCCCTCCTCCGCCTTGCGATGCACGCACCCCAACGCCGCCCCGCCCGCCCTGGCGGGCGGACGACGGGGGTTTGAAGACGGGCCCTAGCCGACCGGGCGGCCGGCGACCAGTGAGACCTGCTCGGCGATCCGCTCCAGCGGGGTGCCCGGGCCGAAGATGGCCCGGACCCCGGCCTTCTCCATGGCGGGCCGGTCCTCGTCCGGGATGATCCCGCCGAGGACGACCGGGATGGACTCGGCGCCCTGCGCGCGCAGGGCCTCGAACACGGCGGGCACGATGGCGTGGTGGTTCCCCGACAGGCTGGAGATCCCGAGCACGTCCGCGTCCTCCTGCACGGCGGCCCGCACGGCGCCGTCCGCCAGCTGGTTGCCCAGGTAGACGACCTCCATCCCGCGTTGGGTGAGGTAGCGGGAGACGACCAGCGCGCCCCGGTAGTGCGAGTCGAGGCCCGGTTTGAAGATGACGACCTTGATCGGCATGACTGACCCCTCGGTTCGTCGACTGCTGTTCGGTTGCCGCTCGGTGCCGCTCGGGTGCCGCTCGGCTCAACGGTTGCCGCTCAGCTCAGCGGCTGCTGCCAGCCCCCGTGCCGGTCCCGGAAGACCTGGCAGCACTCGCCCAGCGTGGCGCCCGCCCGGGCCGCGTCGATCAGCACGGGCATGGTGTTCCCCTCCGAGACCACGCAGGCGTCGAGCCGCCGCAGGGCGCGGGCCACGGCGGCCTCGTCCCGGGAGCGCCGCCACCGGTCGAGCCGGGCGCGCTGACGGGGCAACGTCTCCGGCACCGCGAAGGTGCCGACCGACTGCGCGGAGCCGGTGTCCGCGGTGTTCACCCCGACCACCACGCGCTTGCCGCTGTCGACGTCGCCGACGTCGCGGTAGGCCCGGTCGAGGATCTCGGTGTGCACCCAGCCCTGCTCGACGGCGGCCACGATCCCGCCCAGGGCGTCGATCTTCCCCAGCGTCTCGCCGATCCGGCGGTCGAACTCGTCGGTCAGGCTCTCCACGAAGTACGAGCCGGCCAGCGGGTCGATCGTCCGGGCGGCGCCCGTCTCGGCGAGCAGGATCTGCTGGGTGCGCAGCGCCGTCAGCGCGGCGTCCTCGGACGGGATGCAGAGCGCCTCGTCGTAGGCGCACAGGTGCAGGGACTGCGCGCCGCCCAGCACCGCGGACAGGCCCTGCAGCGCGGCCCTGGCCACGTTGTTGAGCGGCTGCTGCGCGGTCAGCGAGGACCCGGCGGTCTGCACGTGGAACCGCAGCCGGGTGCTGCGCGGGTCGGCGGGGGCGAAGCGCCCGGTCAGCTCCCGGTGGTAGACCCGGCGCGCCGAACGGAACTTCGCCGCCTCCTCGAAGAAGTCCCCGGCCGCGGTGAAGAAGGCCGACAGCGAACCGGCCACCTCGTCGACGGCCAGGCCGCGCGCCCGCATCTCCTCGATGGTGGCCACCGCGTTCGCGACGACCAGGGCGACCTCCAGCACCGCGTCCGCGCCGGCCTCGCGGTAGTTGTAGCCGGTGAAGCTGACCGGGTGCCAGCGCGGCAGGTTCCGGGCGCAGTACTCGACCACGTCCATCGCCAGCCGGAAGGAGAAGTGCGGGGCGAGCGTGTTCGGCGCGGTCAGGACGACCGTCTCCATCATGAAGTCGTTCTGGAGGGTGCCGGAGAGCGACGCCGGGTCGTACCCGGCCTGCTCGGCGGCGGCGAGGTACATCGCCAGCACCGCGCCCGCCGCGACCGGGTGGGACAGCACCAGCGAGACGCTGACCCGGTCCAGCGGCACGCCGTCGTACAGCGCGAGCATGTCGCCCACCGAGTCGACGGCCACGCCGCCGAGCCCGGCGTCCGCGCTGCCCCAGGCGTCGTCGCTGTCGTAGCCGCGGTTGGTGGGGTAGTCGAACACCGTGTTGACGGCGGTGGCGCCCTCCGCCAGCAGCATCCGCATCCGGCGGTTGGTGTCCTCGGCGGTGCCGAACCCGGCCAGCGGGCGGATGCTCCACCGCCGCCCGGAGTACATCGTGGGGTACACCCCGCGGGTGTACGGCGGGGCCCCGGGCACACCGAGGCCGGCGGCGTGGTCGGCCGGCAGGTCGCCGGGGCCGTACAGCGGCCGGACCGGCAGGCCGCTGTCGGTGACGGTGTCACCGACGGCGGCGCCGTGCTCCGCCCGCCAGCGGGCGACGTCCGGGTCGGCCGCGGGCGGGCGGCCGGGGCCGGCCACTCAGGCCGACCAGGGCGGTGTCGACAGGTACTCCAGCACCGCCGTGCCGAAGTGCAGGCCCGGGCCGACCCCCGCCATCAGGTAGGTCTCGCCCGGCTTGATCAGCTGCTGCTCGATCAGCCGGTCGAAGCCGATGATCTGGTCGCCGGTGCCGACGTGGCCCAGGTCGCGGCCGAGCCGGTAGGTGGAGCGCTCCTCGGTGAAGCCGAACAGCGGCAGGAGCCGGTCGGCCACCACGGCCCGGCTGGCGTTGATGTGCCCGATCCAGGAGATCTCCGACATCGAGGCCAGCCCGGCGTCGGCCACCGTGCGGTCGTTCAGCTCCTGCTGCCCGTCGACCAGCAGGTCCTTCAACTGCCCGGCGACCGGCGAGTTCTGGACGAAGTGGGCGCTGCGGGTGCGCAGGTCCATCGGCTGGCCGGTGACGGCCGTCGGCGGCCAGATCGGCACGCCGGAGCGGTGCAGCTCCTCCAGCTGCGGCACGGCCTGCAGGCCCACCGACCGCAGCCGGGCGAACCCGGGCCGCTTGGTCAGCAGCACCGCCACGGCGGCGTCGCCCAGGACCATCCCGTTCAGGTGGGACCAGCGGTCGACCAGCGGCTGGGCGAAGTTGTCCGCGCCCACCACCAGCACCGAGGCGTTCTCCGGCGCCGAGCGCAGCTGCCCGACGGCCAGCTGCAGGGCGCTGAACATGCCGGTGCAGTGGGCGCGCAGCTCGACCGCCGGCGCCGAGCCGCCGATGGTGTTCTGCTGGATGTACGAGGCCGGGCTCCAGCCGTTGGGGCCCTGGTGGAACCCGGTCGCGTACAGGACGAAGGAGACGTCCGCCGGGTTCGCCCCGGACCGGTCGAAGGCGTGCCGAACGGCCCGCACCGCCATGTCCGGCGGCGCCATGTCCCCGGCGACGGGCACCTCGTCGATCTCGTTCGCGGCGAAGTCCTCGGCCGAGTAGACGCCCTCCTCGACGGCCCTGGCCGCATTGTACTTCTCCGGCAGGTAGATCCCGATTCCTTCGATGAAGACATCGCCAACCCGCATCTGGCCTCCTCCTCCGCAGTGATCACTTCCCGGCAGTCGCCGCCAGCCTGCTGGCGACGGCTGGAGGGCCCGTCCAGCACCGCTGGAGGAACGCCCGGCCCTGCCGAGCGCCCAGGATGCCGTCGGGCCCCTCCGGGCTCAAGTCCTGGCGAAGAAAGACGAGTTGGCGACGGCCGGGAGACGAGTGGGGCTACGCCAGAGGAAGTAGAGGCGGTTCGGCCGCACGGGGTTGCCGGGGGCGCGGGGCGGTGGGGTCAGCCGGCGGGCTGGTCGTGGGTGGAGCAGTGGATGCCGCCACCGCCGGAGGCGATGGTGTCGATCTGCAGGGGGACGACCTCGCGGCCCGGGAACTGGTCCCCGAAGAGCTCCTGGGCGTGGCCGTCGGCCCGGGCGTCGCCGAACTTCGGCAGGTAGACGCCCTTGTCGCCGATGTAGAAGTTCATGTACGAGGAGACGAAGGCGTCGCCGCGCCCGGTGATCCTGTCCGGGTCGGGCTGGTCGACCTCGATCACCTTGAGCTTCCTGCCGGTCGCGTCGGTGGCCTCGGCGAGGACGGCGCGGGCCTGGTCGGCGGAGCGGGACCAGACGTCCGGCGGGGTGCCGGGGAAGGCCCGGTCCAGGAAGACGACGCCGGGGGCGACGAAGCGGGCGAGGCAGTCGACATGGGCGTCGGTGATGTCCTTGCCCTTGACGCCCGCCAGCCAGATCACCTTGGTGACGCCGAGCGCCTTCCTGAGCTCCGCCTCGACCTGGTCGCGGCTGCGGCCGAGGTTGCGGTTGTCGTTGACGACGGAGCTCTCGGTGACCATCAGGGTGCCCTGGCCGTCGGTCTCGAAGGAGCCGCCCTCGGCCGTGATCGGGGTTTCGAGCCGCTCGATCCCGTACTTCTGCAGGACGGCGCGGGCGATCCGAGCGTCGTTGGTGTGCTCCTGCTTTCCGCCCCAGCCGCTGAAGTTGAAGTCGACGCCCTTGACCTTGCCGCCCTCCTCGACGAACACCGGCACGGTGTCCCGGGCCCACAGGTCGTCCACCGGGACGGAGAGCAGCTCGACGTCCGAGCCGCAGGCGTTGCGGGCCGAGGACTCCTGGCCCGGGCGGACGAGCAGGACCGCCGGTTCGCGCTCGCCGACGGCCCGGGCGACGGTGGCGATGTCCTTGCGGACGGCGCCGAGCTGCTCGGCCCAGACGTGCTCGGAGGCGGGCCAGGCCATGAAGGTCCGCTCGTGCTTCTCCCATTCGCCGCCGAGCCGGCGCCCGTGCGCGGGGGCCGGGGGCTGCGCGGGTGCGTCCCCGGCCGGGGCGGTGGTGGGGGCGGCCGGGGACGCCGGGTCGGCCGGGTCGTCGCCTTCGGCGGCGCAGGCGGTCAGACCGAGGGCGAGCACACCGGCTCCGGCGAGGGAGCGCAGCACCGTGCGGCGGGCGAGGGGGGACTGGGACACGGTGTCCTCCGGTGGGGCTGGGGGTGGAACGGCGGGGGTGGGCCGGCTGGGGCGCGGGGACCGGGGTGGATCCGTGGATCGGGATGGAGCCCGTGGACCGGTTCGTCCGGTATCGCCGGAACCGAACTCTCGCATTGACTGAAAAATCAGTCAAGCTTTACGGTGAAGTCACCCGAACCACCCCGAGACGACCCGGGCCGCCGACCGCGCGGCCCCGGTCACGACGACGAAAGGCCGGGTGAGCGGCGATGCTGCGCAATGGTCTGGAGCCCTGGCACCTACTGATCATGGTGGCCGTCCTGGTGCTGCTGTTCGGCTCCAAGAAGCTGCCCGAGATGGCGCGCGGGCTGGGCAAGTCGATGCGCATCCTGAAGAGCGAGACGGCGGCCATGCGGGAGGAGTCGGCGGGCGGAGCGGCGGCCGAGCCGGCGGCGGGCCCGGCGGTGCAGCCGCCCGCGGGCGCGCCGTCCCCGGCGCACCCGGCGACCCAGGCAACCCCGGCGTCCCCGGAGGTGAAGCGGCCTGCCTGAGCGCCGCACCCGGGCGTGCTGCGGAGAGCCGTCGTCGCCCCCACCACCGGTGGGGGCCGACGACGGCTCTCAGCCGTTGCGGCGGTAGTGGTCCACGGAGACCCGGACCGGGCCGTCGCCGGGCGCGGTCGACAGCACCCGCACGACGGCGAGGTCCCGGCCGTCCGCGGACCGGACGCAGAAGGCCCCGCGCGGCCCGACGGCCGCGAACGGGATCCGTCCGGCCGGCCGGCTGCCGAGCCCCTTGAGGCAGTCGGCGACGCCCAGTCCGGCGTCCCGGCCGATGAAGGAGTCGGCGGTCTCCGGTACCAGGAACTCGCTCTCGCCGCGGCTGACGTACCAGGTGACGCTGTCGACCGGGACGACGGTGCCGGTGGCGAGGTCGAACTCGTAGCCGGAGTCCGCCGAGGTCAGCTCGGTCCCGCGGTAGTCGGCGGCGTAGTCGGCGGCGGGTGCGGGCGGCGGCGTGGCGGTCGGGGCTGCGGTGGCGGAGCGGGTGGGGGAGGGCGGGGCCGTCGGCGTGCCCGGCGCCGGGGTGGGCGCCCCCGGCGTCGTCGGGCCGGCGATCGGGGCCTCGTCGGCCGCGGCCTCCACCGCGTCCGGGTCGTCGAGCAGCAGGACCGCCGCCGCGGCGCCGACGGTCAGGGCGACGGCGGCGGTCAGCGCGGTGCGCCCGAGAGAGCGTCCGCGGCGGCCCCGGCCGTGGGCGCCCCCGCGCGGAACCGGGTCGCCGCCGGCCTGGCCGGGCACCCGGGCGTATCCCGGCGAGGGCGGCTGGGCGGACCCCGGCGAGGGCGCCTGAGTGGTCGCGGGCACGGGTGCGAGCACCGTCGGCGTCGGCGCGGCCGCCGGGGCGAGGACGGTCAGCGCGGAGTCCAGGCCCGGCCGGGCGGTGGCCTCGGCGGCCTCGGCGGGCACCTGGGGCAGGTCGGCGTGCCGGTCGATCTGGCTGGTCAGCGACTGCGGCAGCCAGTCCTCGGCGAAGCGGAGGTGGCCGCCCACCGCCGGGTGGCTACGGGCGGCGGCGATCACCTCGGCGGTGGTGGGGCGGTGCTCGGGCCGCTTGGCGAGGCAGCGCAGCAGCAGCTCGCGCAGGCCCTCCGGGACCCGGCCGAGGTCGGGCTCCTCGTGGACGGTGCGGTAGAGCGCCCCCAGGTCCGGGCCGTCCCCGAAGGGCGGGGTGCCGCCCGCGACGTGGACGGCGAGGGCGCCCAGCGCGTACACGTCGGTGGCCGCGGTCGCGGGCCGGCCGGTGGCCTGCTCGGGGGCCATGTAGGCGGGGGAGCCGATGCGCAGGCCGGTGCCGGTGAGCGGGACGGCGTCGGCGGCGCGGGCGATGCCGAAGTCGATCACCCGGGGGCCGTCGGGGGCGATCAGCACGTTGCCGGGCTTGAGGTCGCGGTGGACCACGCCGGTGGCGTGGATCGCCTGGAGGGCTTCGGCGATCCCGGCCATCAGCAGCAGGACGGTCCGTTCCGGGAGCGGGCCGAAGCGCTGCACCACCTGCTGGAGCGAGGGGCCCGGCACGTAGGTGGTGGCCAGCCAGGGGGTGGCGGCGTCCACGCCCGCGTCGACGACCTGGGCGGTGAACAGCCCGTGGATGCGCCGGGCGCTGGCCACCTCCTGGGCGAAGCGGGCCCGGAAGTCCGGGTCCCCGGCGAGTTCGGGCCGCACCACCTTGAGCGCCACCGGCCGGCCGCCGGGGGTGTAGGAGAGGTAGACCCGGCCCATGCCGCCGGCGCCGAGCCGGGCGTACAGCAGGTGGCCGCCGACCTCGCGCGGGTCGTCCGCGGTCAGTTCCTGGAAGACCGGCTGGAGGGTGAAGGGGGATCGGTCGGCGGACATGCGGTGGCCTCTCTGGCGGACGGGGAGGGTGGGGGCCGTATGGCGACGACGGCGTCCCCCCGGGCGGCCACGGCGCTGGGCGGCGTGGGCGGCAGCGCTGACGGCATCGCGAAGTTTAGAGGTAGGGTCAGGATAGCGGTGACGCGCTGCTCCGGGCCTCGGCGGCCGGCGCTACGGCAGTTCGGTCTCGACCGCGCTGCGGAGCAGCCGGCGGGCGTGGTCGAGGGGCAGCGAGCCGCTCAGCCACCGGACGCTGAGGCCCTCGACGAGGGTGGTGAGCCGTTCGGCGGCGGCCGCGTGCGCGGGGGCGGTGCCGGTCGGGTCGGCCCGTGCGAGGAGTTCGGCGATGTCGTGCACCCAGGTGTGGGTGGTCCTCGCCAGGTCCTCGCGGAGGTCCGGTTCGAAGACCGCGGTGGCTCTCAACTCGCCCCATGCGGTGGAGTTCTCGCGGACTTCGGGGTGGTCCTGGAGCTCCCGGAGCAGCACCCGTTCGAGGTCGGCGCGGGGGTCCTCGGTGCGCGGCGCGGGGTCCTCGTCGGCGGTGTAGTGGTCGGCGCGGTCGCTGATGAACTCCAGCGTCCGGCGCAGCAGGCCGGCCCGGTCGGTGAAGTGGTAGTAGATCAGCGAGGTGGACACCCCGGCCTCGGCCGCCAGTTCGCCCACGCGCAGTCCGCGTACGCCACGGCGGGCGATCACCCGGGTCGCTGCTTTGAGTATTTCCGTCCGACGGTCCGACATGGTCGCTCACTCTACCGGGCCTCCTGGCTGGTCAGACAGGTTCCTGATGATCGTTTCAGGGAGTTGCCCTGGCTTTGAGCCAAAAGCTTGACTGAATTTTCAGTACGGTAGAGGATGCGGGGCAACCCTGCGGGGCAACCCCCACACCTCCCCCCCCTCATCCAGGGAGTGCTATGCGATCCCCCACCCCCTCCCGACGCGGCCTGCTCCGGTTCGGCGCCGCCGCCGTCCCCCTGGTCGCCCTCGGCGCCGTCCTGCCGGCGACCGCCCGGGCCGCCACGGCCGCCGGCACCACCGACGCCTCAACGGCCGGCGCCACCACGGCCGGCACCGCCACCACGGCCGGCGCCACCGCGAGGCTGCGGATGCCCGCCGAGAGCGACCGGCACGTCCGCACCTTCATGGCCTGGCCGGCCCTGTCCTCGATCTGGCAGACCCAGCTGTCGGCGGTCCGCGACGACATCGCGCGGGTCGCGTACGAGATCTCCCGCTACGAACCGGTGGTCATGGTCGCCCGCCCGGGCCAGGCCGCCGACGCCCGGTACTACTGCGGAGCCGGCGCGTACTACAGCATCACCGTCGTCGAGATCGCCAACGACGACCTGTGGATCCGCGACTTCGGCCCGACCTTCGTGGTCGCGCCGGGCGCCGTCGCCGGTGTCGACACCAACTTCAACGGCTGGGGCAAGTCCGGGACCCCGTACTACCAGCGCTACACCGAGGACGCGGCGGTCGCGGCCGCCCTCCTCGCCGAGTACGGCGTCGAGCGCGTCCGGGCCCCCTTCGTCGGCGAGGGCGGCGCGCTGGAGACGGACGGCCAGGGCACCCTGCTGGCCACCGTCAGCTCGCTGGTGAACCCCAACCGCAACCCCGGCATGTCGCAGGACCAGGTCGAACGGGCCCTGAAGACCGGCCTCGGGATGGACAAGGTGATCTGGCTGGCCGGGCTCGCCGGCCAGGACATCACCGACGACCACATCGACTGCCTGGCCCGCTTCACCGCACCCGGTCGGGTCATCCTCGACAAGCCCGGCCCCGGCACCGACCGGATCTGGGTCCAGGTCTACGAGCAGGCCAAGCAGGTGCTGCGGACCGCCACCGACGCCCAGGGCCGCCCGCTGACCGTGATCGAGCTCCCCGGCCCGGACCGGGCGCGGATCCGCGGGCGCGGCAAGGACTTCCTGTCCAGCTACACCAACTTCTACGTCGCCAACGGTGCGGTGTTCGTCCCCCAGTTCGGCGACGCCTACGCCGACGGCCTGGCCTGCACGATCCTCCAGGCCGAGTTCCCCGGCCGTGACGTCGTCCAGCTGGACATCGACACCATCGCCTCCGGCGGTGGCGGCATCCACTGCGCCACCCAGTCCCAGCCGGCCGTCCCGCCAGTGCGCTGAGACTTCCCGGCGGCCCGTCCGGTACCCCCCACGGAGACGGGCCGCCGGGGACTCGCGTTCCCACCACTCTCCCTCCCGACCGTCCCCGACCGTCCCCGGCCGGACCCCAGGACCCGAACAGAAGAGGTATCCCGTGACGTACCGCATGCCGGCCGAGTGGACCGAGCACGAGGGCTGCCTGATGGCCTGGCCCGTCCGCCCGGACCTGTGGGGCGACACCCTCGACGAGGTGCAGGGCGAGTACGCGGCGGTCGCCCGCGCCATCGCCGAGTTCGAGCCGGTCACCATGGTGGCCCCGCCCGGCCACGGCGAGGAGGCGAGCGCCCGCTGCGGCGAGGGCGTCACCGTCGTGGAGCTGCCGACGGACGACTCCTGGTTCCGCGACTCCGCGCCGATCTTCGTCCTCGACGGCGAGGGCCGCCGGGCCGGCGTGGACTTCCGCTTCAACGCCTGGGGCCGCAAGCACAGCCCCTGGGACGCCGACGACCGGATCAGCGGCCTGCTGCTGGAGCACCTCGGCACCCCGGCGATCCGCTCCGAGATGATCCTGGAGGGCGGGGCGATCACCGTCGACGGCGAGGGCACGCTGATCACCACCGAGCAGTGCCTGCTGCACCCCAACCGCAACCCGGACCTGTCCCGGGAGGAGATCGAGGCGGAGCTGAAGGCGCGCCTCGGCGTCACCAAGGTGGTCTGGCTGCCGTACGGCGGCGCGCTGGACACCGAGACCGACGGGCACGTGGACGGCGTCTGCGCCTTCGTCGCCCCCGGCAAGGTCGTGGTGCAGCTCCCGGCCGACCCCGCGCACCCGGACTTCGTGCGGATGCGGGCCAACCGCACCGTGCTGGAGCACTCCACCGACGCCCAGGGCCGGCCGTTCGAGATCGTCGACCTGCCCCAGGCCGCCTTCGTCGAGGTCGACGGCCGCGAGGTGGAGGTCGGGTACCTCAACTTCTACCTGGCCAACGGCGGTGTCGTCGTGCCGGTCGCCGACCACCCCGAGGACGAGGGCGCGCTCGCCGTGCTCGCCGCCGCCTACCCGGACCGGAAGGTCGTCGGGGTCCGGGCCCGGGTGATCGCCTACGGCGGCGGCGGCGTCCACTGCATCACCCAGCAGATCCCGGCCGCCCGCGCCTGAGCCCGCCCGGCCTGACCCCGCCCCCACCCGCGCCCGCGCCCGCGCCTGACCTCACCCCCGTCAGCGAACGGAGAACACCCTCATGACTCCCACCGCGCCCGCGAGACGCGCCACCGTCCGCGGTCGGTTCGTCCTCGCCACCGCCCTGCTCTCGACGGCCGCCCTGGTCGCCGCGTGCTCCGGGCCGCCCCGCGGCGGCTCCGGCCAGGCGGCGGTTCAGCTGTCCGCCGACACCCCGCCCGCCAAGGGCGAGCTCGACTCGTTCACCTGGGCCACCTACGCCGAGCCGCCCACGCTCGACTACGTCCAGGCCTTCGACTACCCGCAGAACACCGTGCTCGCGAACGTCTGCGAGAGCCTGATGCGGTGGACCCCCCAGCTCACCCTGGCCCCCGGCCTGGCGGAGAAGGCGTCCAACCCCGACCCGACCACCTGGGTCTACGACCTGCGCTCCGGCGTCCACTTCCACGACGGCTCGGTGATGACCGCCGACGACGTCGTGTACAGCCTCGGCAGGCAGACCAACCCGGACAACGCGGCGGCCTGGGCCCAGGTGTTCCAGAACGTCGACGCCGTCACCAGGACCGGCCCGCTGCAGGTCACCGTCAAGCTCAAGCAGCCCGACTCCCAGTTCCCGCAGTACATGGCGACGGCCGCCGGCGTGGTCGCGGCCAAGGCCGGGGTGGAGGCAGCGGGCAAGGACTACGGCACCGGCGGCAGCCTCGACTGCACCGGGCCGTACCAGCTCGGTACCTGGGCCAAGGGCCAGTCGATCGAACTCCGGCGCTTCGACGGCTACTGGGGCACCAAGGCCAAGTCGAAGAAGGTCGTCTTCAGCTTCCTCACCGACCCGTCCGCGCGCACCAACGCGATGCTCACCGGTGACGTCGACGGCGGCTACCTGATCCCGACCGAGAGCTACGACCGGCTGCGCGGGAGCGGCGCGGGCACGCTGTACTTCGGCGAGGGCCTGAGCACCGTCAACCTCAACGTCACCAGCATGCGGGGACCGCTCGGCGACCTCCGGGTCCGCCAGGCGCTCTCCCTCGCGCTCGACCGCTCCGGCTTCGTCAGGACCGGCCTCGCCGGGGCCGGCACCGTCACCGGCTCCCTCACCACCCGGGCCGCCTGGGCCGGCGCCCCCGAGTCCGTCCGGAAGTCGGCCTTCGAGCACCTCACGCCGACCGCCCAGGACGTCGACCGGGCCAAGGCCCTGGTCAAGGAGGCCGGCGCCGAGGGGAAGACGATCACCGTCGCCACCAGCACCATCGGCCAGGACGTGTCCCTGCTTGCCACCGCCGTCCAGGCCGCCGGGGCGAGGATCGGCCTGGACGTCCGGCTGCGGACGATCGCGCCGAACGCGTTCACCTCGCTGTTCACCGACCCCAAGGCCCGCGAGGGCCTGGACCTGTTCCCCGAGACCTACTACGACTCGGTCACCGACCCGCTCGACCTGCTCACCAACTTCAAGACCGGCGCCTACCAGAACTTCGCCGGCTACAGCGACCAGCGCTACGACGACCTCGTCGACCGGGCCACCGCCGAGTACGACCCGGCCGAGCGCGGCGCGATCGAGGCGGAGCTCCAGCGGACCGCCTCCGAGCAGCTGCTCTGGATCCCGGTCGCCGAGTGGCCCACCGCCGTCTTCCTCAACAAGCGCATCACCGGCGCCCCCACCACCATCGCGTACATGTACTACCCGTGGGCCGCCGACGTGGGAGCCGCGCGGTGAACTTCCTGAGATTCGCCGCCCGGCGGCTGGCCGAGATGGCCGCCACCCTGCTCGGCGCGTCCTTCGTGGTCTTCGGCGCGATGTACCTCGCGCCGGGGAGCCCGGCGAGCTTCCTGCTGTCCGGCCGGTCGGCCTCGCCGGCCGCCCTGCAGGCGATCAACGAGCAGTACCACCTCGACGACCCCTTCCTGGTCCGCTACCTCCGCTGGCTCGGCCAGGTGCTGCACGGCGACTTCGGGCGTTCCATCACCTACCGCACCGACGTGTCCACGCTGCTCGCCGACCGGCTGCCCGCCACCCTGACCCTGGTGGCCATGGCGCTGCTGGTGGTCGTCATGATCGGCCTGGCGCTCGGCTGGATCGGCGCGGTGCGCGGCGGCGCCACCGACTCGACGATCCTGCTGACCACCACGCTCGCGGTCGGCACCCCCTCCTTCGTCGCGGCCGTCCTGCTGCAGGGCCTGTTCGCGGTCAAGCTGGGCTGGTTCCCGACCAGCGGCACCGGCGACGGCTTCGCCGACCTGCTGTGGCACCTCACCCTGCCGGCGGTCGCCCTCGCGCTGTACCTGATCGGGATGCTCGCCCGGGTCACCCGCTCCGCGATGCTGGAGGCCCTGGACGGCGAGCACGTGGCCGTCGCCCGCAGCCGCGGCGTGCCGGAGCGGGAGGTGATCCGCCGCCACGTGTTCCGCAACTCGCTGGGCACCGTGCTGACCACCGGCGGCCTGATCGTCTCCACCCTGCTGGTCTGCACGATCCTGGTGGAGTCCGCGTTCAGCATCGGCGGCATCGGTCAGCTCCTCGAACTGTCCACCAGCACCAAGGACTTCCCGACCGTCCAGGCCATCTCGCTGCTCATCGTCGCCCTGTTCATGACGGTGAACCTGGTCGTCGACCTGCTCCACCCGCTGGTCGACCCCCGGGTCACCCTCGGCGCGAGGAGGTCCGAGGCATGAGCGCCGTCCTCACCCGCCGACCAGGCCTCGGCCGGCTCAGGTCCGCCCGCGCCCCGCTCCACCTGGCCTGCCTCGGCTTCGTCGCCCTGGTCGTGCTCGCCGCCCTGCTCGCCCCCTGGGCGGCACCGGACGACCCGAACGCCGTCGACCTCGGCAACGCCCTCGCCGGGCCCTCGCCCGACCACCTGCTCGGCGTCGACGCGGCCGGCCGGGACACCCTCTCCCGGCTCCTGCTCGGCGCCCGCACCTCGCTGCTCGGCCCGCTCGGCGTGGTCGCCTTCTCCACCGTCGCGGGCGTCCTGGTCGGCCTGGTGGCCGGCTGGCGCGGCGGCTGGCTCGACTCCGTCCTGTCCCGCAGCACCGAACTGGTCTTCGCCTTCCCCGGCATGCTGCTCGCCATCCTGATCGTCTCGGTGTACGGGGAGGGCCTGCTCGCCCCCGTCCTCGCCCTGGCGATCGCCTACCTGCCGTACGTCTCGCGGCTGACCCGCTCCCTGGTGCTGGCCGAACGGGAACGGCCCTACGTCAGCGCCTACCGGGTGCAGGGCCACTCCGCCGCGCAGATCTGCCTGCGGCACGTCCTGCCCAACATCGCACCCGTCGTCCTCGCCCAGTCCACCATCAACTTCGGGTACGCCCTGATGGACCTGGCCGGCCTCTCCTTCCTCGGACTGGGCGTGCCCGCGCTCACCCCCGACTGGGGACGGATGGTCTTCGACGGCCAGACCGCGATCCAGCACGGCTACCCGCTCTCCGCCGTCCTGCCCTGCGTCCTCATCGTGCTCACCGTCGTGGCCTTCAACGTCGTCGGCGAGCGCTGGGCCGACCGCGTAGCCCGGAGGACCCCGTGAACCACCCGGAGGAGCGCGTGAACGCCCTCGACATCCGCGGCCTGCGGCTCCACCTGCCCGGTGCCGCCCGGCCCGTCCTCGACGGGGTCGACCTGACCGTCGCCCCCGGCGAGACCGTCGCCCTGGTCGGCGAGTCCGGCTCCGGCAAGAGCCTCACCTCGCGCAGCGCCCTCGGCCTGCTGCCGCCCGGCGCCACCACCGGCGGCAGCGTGCTCGTCGACGGTGAGGACGTCCTGACCATGGGCCCCGACCGGCTGCGCGCGCTGCGCACCGGCCGGGCGGCGATGGTCTTCCAGGACCCCCGCGCCGCCGTCAACCCGCTGCGCCGCATCGGCGACTTCCTCACCGAGGGCGTGCGCCGCACCGGCGTCCTGGGCAAGGCGGACGCCGACCGGCGGGCGGCCGAACTCCTAGACGCCGTCGGCCTCGGCCCGGAACTGCTGCGCCGCTACCCCGGCCAGCTCTCCGGCGGCATGCTCCAGCGCGTCATGATCGCCGGGGCGCTGATGGGCGACCCGGTCCTGCTGCTCGCCGACGAGCCCACCACCGCGCTCGACGTCACCAGCCAGGCCGAGGTCATCGCGCTCCTCGGCCAGCTGCGCGAACGCTTCGGCACCGGCCTGCTGTTCGTCACCCACGACCTCGGGCTCGCCGCCGCCATCAGCGACCGGGTCCACGTGATGTACGCCGGGCGGATCGTCGAGAGCGGCCCCGCCGAGGCGCTGTTCGAGCGGCCCCGACACCCGTACACCGCCGCCCTGCTCGCCGCCACCCCGAGGCTGGACGCCCGGCCCGGCCGGCTCGCCGCCATCGACGGCCAACCGCCGGACCTGCGACAGGACCTGACCGGCTGCGCGTTCGCCGCCCGCTGCCCGTACGCGACCGGGCTGTGCCACGAGGAGGCCCCCGGGCCGTGGCCGGTCGCCTGCCACCACCCGCTCGAAGGGAACCCCGCCGATGACTGAGGCCGTCCTGCAGGTCACCGGGCTGTGCCGGGCCTTCGGCAGCGTACGGGCCGTCCACGAGGTGTCGTTCAGCCTCCCGGCCGGCGGCTCGCTCGGCATCGTCGGCGAGTCGGGCTCCGGCAAGACCACCACCGCCCGCATCGTCGTCGGCCTCGAACAGGCCGACGCGGGCGAGGTGCTGGTCCGCGGCCGGGCCAGGACCGGGCGGGCCCGGGGCCGGGCCGAACGGCTGGCCCGCGCCCGCGAGGTGCAGATGGTCTTCCAGGACCCGTACCTCTCGCTGGACCCGCGCACCAGCGTGGAAGCCGTCCTGCGGGAGACCCTGCGGCTGCACTTCCCCGGCACCGACCACACGACCCGGATCCGGGAACTCCTCGACCAGGTCGGCCTCGGCACCAGGGCGGCCGACGCGCTGCCCCGTCAACTCTCCGGCGGCCAGCGCCAACGCGTCGCCATCGCCCGGGCGCTGGCCGTCGAACCGGCGGTGCTGGTGCTGGACGAGGCGGTCGCCGCCCTGGACGTCTCGGTCCAGGCGCAGGTGCTCAACCTGCTCGCCGACATCCGCGAACGGACCGGCGTCGGCTACCTGTTCATCACCCACGACCTCGGCGTCGTCCGCTGCGTCACCGACGAGGTGGTCGTGATGCGCCACGGGCGGATCGTCGAGGCGGGCCCCACCACCGAGGTCCTGGACGCCCCGCGGCACGCCTACACCCGGCTGCTGCTGGAGTCCGTCCCCCGGCCCGGCTGGGATCCCGACCGGATCGCCGCCGCGCGCCGCGCACTGTGAGCCGGCCCGGGTCCGGCGGCGCGAGCGGGAGGTGGGCCGGAGTGTGAAGCGGGGCCCCAGGAGGGGATTCCCCCGATCGGCGGAGGCGTGCCGCGCCGGACCCTGACCCTCCAGTCAGTAGCCTGCGGAGCCGGACCAGACACCTACCGGAAGAGGCCCCATGGCTCACCCCCGGCCGTCCCGCCGTTCGATCCTGCAGTCCGGGGCCGCGCTCGCCGCACTGGCCCTGACCGGCGGCTGCTCCTCCGACGGCGGCGGGGAGGAGCCGCCCGGCCCGAGCGCCACGGCCCCGGGCGCGGCCGCCTCCGGCAGCCCGGCGGCCGGCCGGTGGGCGATGCCGGCCGAGTCCGCCCCGCACACCCGCACCTTCATGGCCTGGCCGGCGCTGGAGGAGGTGTGGGGCGACCAGCTGGCCGGCGTCCGGCAGGACATCGCGGGCCTCGCCCAGGCCGTCGCCGGCTTCGAGCCGGTGGTCCTGCTGGCCCGCCCGGACCAGGCCGACCAGGCCCGGCAGGCCTGCGGCACCTCGGTGGAGGTGCTGGAGCTGACGGTCGACGACCTGTGGGCCCGGGACACCGGCCCGACCTTCGTCACCGGGCCGCAGGGGCTCGCCGGGGTCGACTTCGACTTCAACGGCTGGGGCGGCAAGCAGACCCACGCCAACGACGCCAAGGTCGCCCGCTACCTCCTCGACCACTACCGGATCACCCGCGTCCAGGCGCCGATCACCGGCGAGGGCGGCGGCATCGAGGTCGACGGCGACGGCACGCTGATGGCCACCGAGAGCTCCTGGGTCAACGACAACCGCAACCCCGGGAAGTCCCGCGACCGGATCGAGGCGGACCTCAAGGAACTGCTCGGCGTGGAGAAGGTGATCTGGTTCAAGGGCGTCGCCGGTCAGGACATCACCGACTGCCACGTGGACGCCCTCGCCCGCTTCGCCGAGCCCGGCACCGTCGTCCTGCACCGCCCCACCGCCGACACCCCGCCGGACGTCTGGACCACCGCCTCCGCCCAGGCCCTGGAAGTGCTGGGCTCCACCACCGACGCCAAGGGCCGCACGCTCAAGGTGGTCGACCTCCCCGAGCCCGACGTCGAGCGGATCCGGGGCGCGGGCAAGAACTTCCTCGCCACGTACATCAACTACTACGTCTGCAACGGCGGCGTCATCGTGCCGCGCTTCGGCGACCAGGCCGCCGACGACCGGGCTGCGGGCATCCTCGGCGACCTCCACCCCGGCCGGAAGGTCACCCAGGTCTCCGTCAACCACATCGCCGCGGGCGGCGGCGGCATCCACTGCGCCACCCAGCAGCAGCCCGCCGGGTGAGCCCGCCGGGGCCGGGCCCGGTCCGCCGACCGGCCCGGCCCCGAACGGACCCGCCCCGAACGGACCCGCCCCGAACGGAACCGCCCCGAACGGACCCGCCCCGAACGGAAC
>NZ_BNBY01000048.1:0-13691 GCF_014656195.1 Kitasatospora xanthocidica
CAGATCTACGAGGGCACCAACCAGGTCCAGCGGATCGTGATGGCCCGCAACCTCCCGTAACCTCCCGTAACCAGAGCCCGTCGCACCTGAACGGTCCGGCGCACGGCCCCCGACCGCCCGTCCGCGGTCGGGGGCCGTTCGCGTTCCGGCGAGTTGTCGTCCGGCGTCGAACCGTCCTGGACGGATCCAGCTGCCCGATGTCATAAATGATCGTCAACTCACGTACGGCGTAACGACGATCGCGGGAGATTACGGATCATGGGCAACACCCCCGAGCAGCACCCCGCCGGCAAGGTCTGGCTGATCACCGGCGCCAACTCCGGCTTCGGCCAGGCGATCGCCGAGGCCGCCCTGGCGGCCGGCGACACCGTCGTCGCGGCCGCCAGGCGCCCCGAGGCGCTGGCGGAGCTGGCCGCCGCGCACCCGGAGCGGCTGGTCCCGGTCCGGCTGGACGTCACCGACCCGGAGCGGATCCCCGCCGTCGTCACGGAGGCCGTCGAGCGCCACGGGCGGATCGACGTCCTGGTGAACAACGCCGGACGCGGCCTGATCGGCGCGGTCGAGGAGTACACCGACCGCGAACTGCGGGACCTGATGGAACTGCACTTCTTCGGCCCGGCCGCGCTCACCCGCGCGGTGCTGCCGCACATGCGGGCCCAGGGCTCGGGCGCGGTGGTGCAGATGAGCAGCATGGGCGGTCGCTTCTCGTTCCCGGGCGTCGGGGCCTACTCGGCCACCAAGTTCGCCCTGGAGGGGCTGTCCGAGGCGCTGGCCCAGGAGGTCGCCGGGTTCGGGATCAAGGTGCTGGTCGTCGAGCCGGGCGCGTTCCGGACGGGCTTCGCGGGCGGCGGCGCGCTCGCCCACGCCGCTCCGATCGCCGCCTACGACGCGGTGGTCGGCCCGGTCCGCAACGGCCTGCCGGACTCCGACGGCAAGCAGCCCGGCGACCCGGTGAAGGCGGCCGCGGCGATCCTGGCCGCCCTGGACGCCGAGCACACCCCGCTGCGGCTCGCGCTCGGCAGCGACGCCGTGGACGGCGTCCTCGGCGTCCTGGACGGGGCGCGGCAGGAGGCCGAGGCCTGGGCGGCGGTCGGCCGCGCCACGGACTTCCCCGCGGGGGAGTGAGCCGCCGGCGCCTCCCGGTGAGCCCCTGACGCCTTCGCGGTGGGTCCCCGGGGGCTCCGCGGCGCCTCCGCGCAGACCTCCTGACGAGGGGAAATGCAGGTGACGGCGGGCAGCCCCGCTCCTTAGGCTGCCCGCCATGTCCTCCACGCTCAGCCTGGCCGTCATCACCCCCGACACCATCGACGCCGCCCTCGCCCTGCGGGTGCGCCCCGACCAGGAGGGCCTGGTCGCGCCGGTGGTGAAGTCGCTGGCCGAGGCCTACGCGTACGGGGAGACCGCCTGGCCCCGGCTGATCCTGGACGACGGGCGGCCGGTGGGCTTCGTGATGGCCTTCTTCGACGTCCGCTTCCAGCAGCCCGACGACCGGCCCCGCTCCGGCCTGTGGCGCCTGCTGGTCGACGCCGACGCGCAGCGCGGCGGCTACGGCCGCTTCGCCGTCGAGCAGGTGTGCGCCGAGATCCGCCGCCGCGGCGGCACCCGCGCCACCGTCACCTACGTGCCCGGCCCCGAGGGTCCGGCGGAGTTCTACGCCCGCCTGGGCTTCCGCCCGACCGGCGAGCTGAGCGGCGACCAGGCGGTGGCGGAGCTGGACCTCTGACGCCCTCGGCACCCGCCGGCCCGGCTCAGCCGAGCAGCGCCGCCGCCTGTTCGCGCGCCTGCCGCAGCCACTCGGCGCGGAGGCCGGCGGGCGAGTCGGAGACGGTGCGGAACACCGTCCGCCGTACGTCGGTGACGCCGACGTACGGCAGCACGCAGGCCGCCCAGATCCGCTCCAGCGGGTCGCCGAACTCGTCGCGCTCGCGCTCCTCGGGCGTGTCCGAGGTGTTGAGCACCAGGGCCCGCCCGGCCCGCAGCAGCCCGGCCGGTTCGCCGTCGGCGGTGCCGAGCTTGTAGGCGACGCCGGGGGCCAGCACCCGCTGCGCCCAGCCGGCCAGGACGGCGGGCGGCATGCCCCACCAGTTGGGGTGGATCAGGACCAGCGCGTCCAGGCCGGCCACTTCGGCGCGGTGCGCGGCCAGCAGGGGGTCGGCGGACGGGGCCGCCGGGTCCACCGTTCCGGTCTCCTCGGCGGTCAGCAGCGGCCCGAAGCCCTCCGCGTAGAGGTCGTGGGCCCGCACCGCGCAGCCGCGCCCCCGTAGTTCGTCCACCACGGCCTCGTACAGCGCGTGGTTGAAGCTGCCCGGTCGCGGATGCGCCAGGTAGACCCCGATGGTGCCCATCTTCCGTCCCCCTCAGGCTGGTTGGCCAAGGCGATGCTACGTCCAGGGGTGGCGGGTAGGGTGCCGGTCCATGACCGAGCCGGACTTCCTCGCCACGACCAGGGCGTTCTACGACGCCATCGCCACCGAGTACGCCGACCGCTTCCGGGACGCGATGGACACCATGCCGGTGGACCGGGCGGTGCTGGCGCTCTTCGCCGACCTGGTCCGCGCGGAGCGCCCGGACCCCAGGACGGCCGAACTCGGCTGCGGCCCGGGCCGGGTGACGGACCACCTGCACCGGCTCGGCCTGGACGTCCGCGGGATCGACCTCTCGCCGCGGATGGTCGAGCTGGCCAGGGCGGCCTACCCGGAGGTGCCGTTCGAGGTCGGCTCGCTGTTCGACCTGCCCTTCCGGGACGGCGAGTTGACCGGCGCGGTGGCCTGGTACTCGATCATCCACACCCCGGCGGAGCGCCTCCCGGAGGTGTTCGCCGAGTTCGCCCGGGTGCTGGCCCCCGGCGGGCGGCTGCTGGTCGCCTTCCAGGTCGGCGACGAGCCGCTGCGCCTGGAGGAGCCCTTCGGCCACCCGGTGTCGCTGGACTTCCGCCGGCTGCGGCCGGAGCGCGTCGAGGAGCTGGTCCGCGGGGCGGGCCTGCTGATGACCTCCCGTACGGTCCGCGAGCCGGACGAGGGGGAGCGGGTCCCGCAGGCCTATCTGCTGGCCCGCAAGCCGACCACCCACGGCCAGGCGGGCCAGGCCGGCTAAGCGGCCTCGGCGGACGGCTGCGCAGGCTCCCCGGAGGCGGTCAGGATCACCTCGTCCAGCACGGCGCGCGAGCGCAGCAGGTCGGTGATCATCCGGTCGATCCGCGCGCGCTCCGAGGTCAGCTCCTCGACCAGCTGGGGGGTGGCGCTCTCGCTGGGGCCGCCGTCGGAGTCCCGCATGCAGGGGAGGATCTTGTAGATGGTGCGGCTGTTCAGTCCGGCGGCGTAGAGCTCCTGGATGTGCACGACGCGGTCGACCGCCATCTCCGGGTACTCGCGGTGGCCGCCGTCGGTGCGGCGGGCCACCAGCAGGCCCTGCTGCTCGTAGTAGCGCAACGAGCGCTCGCTCACGCCCGTCCGCCGGGCCAGTTCGCCGATCCGCATGCCGTCCACCCCGTCGTCGACCCCGTCGTCCGCTTCGCGCCCCCCGGCCGTGCAGAGTCGAGCCGTGCGGGGCCTTGAACCTGACATCGATGTTAGCTTCTACGGTTCCGGCATGACGACGAACACGGAAACCGCCGGCCTCTTCCAGCCCGCCGAGATCGGCCCGCTGCACCTTCCCAACCGCCTGGTGATGGCCCCGATGACCCGCACCCGGGCCGGCGCCGACGGTGTTCCGCGGCCGATCATGGCCGAGTACTACGCGCAGCGTGCCGGGGCCGGGCTGATCGTCGCCGAGGCCGCCACCCCGAACCGGGTCGGCCAGACGTACGCCAACATCCCGGCCGTCCACGCCCCCGAGCACGTGGCCGGCTGGCGCACCGTGACCGGGGCGGTCGCCGAGGCCGGCGGCCGGATGTTCCTGCAGCTCCAGCACGGCGGCCGGATCGGCCACCCGGAGAACAGCGGGCTGCACCCGGTCGCGCCCTCGCCGATCGCGTTCCCGGAGCCCGTCCACACCCCGGGCGGGCCCCGGGAGGCCGTCGTCCCGAGGGAGCTCACCGCGGCGGAGATCCGGCAGACGGTGGCCGACTTCGCGGCGGCCGCCCGCAACGCCGTCGAGGCGGGCTTCGCCGGGGTCGAGGTGCACGGCGCCAACGGCTACCTGCTGCACCAGTTCCTCGCCCGGAACACCAACCGGCGCACCGACGCGTACGGCGGCCCGGTGGCGAACCGGATCCGCTTCGTGGTGGAGGTGGTCCGGGCGGTGGCGGCGGAGATCGGCCCGGAGCGGGTCGGTCTGCGGGTCTCGCCCGGCTTCACCGGCCAGGGCATGGACGAGAGGGACACCGCGGAGATCTACCGCGCGCTCATCGGCGAGCTCGCCGGCGACGGCCTCGGCTACCTGCACGTGGTCTTCGCCGACCCGGAGGACGCCGTCTTCCGGGAGCTGCGCGAGACCTGGCCGGGCACCCTGATCGCCAACCCGGTGCTGGGCTGGGGCGGGCCGCTGCCCGAGGACGGCGGCCGGGCCGCGGCCGAGCGGCTGCTGGCGGCGGGCGCGGACCTGATCTCCTTCGGCCGCGGCTTCCTCGCCAATCCGGACCTGGTGGAGCGCCTGCGCACCGGCGCTCCGCTCAATCCGGTCCGCGACGGGCTGATGTACCGCGGCGACGCCGAGGGGTACACCGACTACCCCGCGCTGAACGGTCCGGTGGCCGGTCTGGTGGCCGGATAACACGGTGCCCCGCACCCGCTCCCGCCCGGGGGTACCGAGCGGGAGCGGACCGCTCGTGCCATGATCCCTGCATGAGTTCCAACGTTTTCTTCGACATCACCATCAACGACGAGCCGGCCGGCCGCATCGTCTTCAAGCTGTTCGACGAGGTCGTCCCGAAGACGGCCCAGAACTTCCGCGAGCTGGCCACCGGCCAGAACGGCTTCGGCTACGAGGGCTCCGGCTTCCACCGCGTGATCCCGTCCTTCATGCTGCAGGGCGGTGACTTCACCAACCACAACGGCACCGGCGGCAAGAGCATCTACGGCGCGAAGTTCGAGGACGAGAACTTCAAGCTGAAGCACGACCGCCCGGGCCTGCTCTCCATGGCCAACGCGGGCAAGAACACCAACGGCTCGCAGTTCTTCATCACCACCATCGTGACCGACTGGCTGGACGGCAAGCACGTCGTCTTCGGCGAGGTCGTCGAGGGCCTGGACCTGGTGAAGAAGATCGAGTCGCTCGGCTCGCAGAGCGGCCGCACCTCGGCCGTCATCAAGATCGCCAAGTCCGGCGTGGTCGAGTAATCACCGTCATTCCTGACACGCGTACCGCCCCGGAAGAAGTCGGCTCCGCCGGCTTCCCACTCCGGGGCGGTGGCATGTCCGCTGAGAGGTCCTAAGCCCAAGGACCGATGGCCGGGCGCCCCCGCTCCGGCTGGAATGGGCGGATGGATCACGACGAGGCGATGGATCGCGACGAGGCGATGGATCGCGACAAGGCGTACGAGGGCCTGACGCCCGCCGAGCGGACGGCGTACCTGGCCCACATCGACGTGCCGGACCCGGGCGAGCCGTCGGCCCCGGCGCTGGCCCGGCTGCAGCACGCCCACCTCCGGGCCGTCCCCTTCGAGAACCTGAGCATCCACCTCGGCGAGCCGGTCGTGCTGGACCCGGCGGCCCTGGTGGCCAAGCTGGTGGACCGCCGGCGCGGCGGGTTCTGCTACGAACTGAACGGCGCCTTCGCCGAGTTGCTGCGCTCCCTGGGCTACCGGGTGAGCCTGCTGAGCGGCCGGGTCTTCGACGGGGAGCGCCCCGGGCCGCCGTTCGACCACCTCGCGCTGCGGGTCGACCTGGACGAGCCCTGGCTGGTCGACGTCGGCTTCGGCCGGTTCAGCCGGCTCCCGCTGCGCCTGGACGAGCGCGGTCCGCAGTCCGACCCGCACGGCACGTTCACCGTCCGCCCGTACGGCGCCCACGGCGACCTGGACGTCCTGATGGACGGCGCCCCGCAGTACCGCCTCGACCCACGGCCGTACCCGCTCGCCGACTTCGGGCCGACCTGCTGGTGGCAGAGCACCTCGCCGGAGTCGCACTTCACCCGCTCGACCACCTGCTCCGTGCTCACCGGGGACGGCGGCCGGACCACGCTCAGCGGCACCCGGCTGATCCGCACCGCGCCCGACGGCACCCGCACCGAGCGGACGCTCACCGGCCCGGAGGCGCTCGCTGCCTACCGGGAGCACTTCGGCATCACGCTCGACCGGCTGCCCGAGCGTGTGCCAGACCGGCTGCCCGGCCGGGCCGAGGCCGGCGGGGCAGGGTAGCCGGGCCCGCGATCGTTCGGGCCGGAACCGGGCAATCACTCCGGCCGGTGGAGCCGCCGCCCTACGCTCCCCTCGGACGCGGGCCGCACCGGGGCCGCCCCCGGCGCGGCCGAACCCGACTTCCCGGCAAGGTGGTTCACCGATGATCGAGCAGGGCGCCGACGACGGCGAGGTGACGTACGAGCAGGTGACGGTGGTCTCCCTGACCTCCTGCGAACCGGTCTCGGGCCGGCCGTCTCCGGGCCGGCCGTCCGCCGACCGGCCGGCCCTGGGCGGGCCGGCCCCGGTCGGCCCGGCGCGGTTCGCGGTCCGGGTCGTCCGCGAGGCCATGACCGTCAAGCGGGTGGCGGGCTACTGGGTGCGCTGGGACGAGTGCCGGGACGAGGAGGTCCGCCACCACGCGCGCTGGGTCGCCGACGAGGAGTACGTCCGGCCGGACTCCGGCAGCCTGGACGGCACGCTCGCCGTGACGGTCGCCGCCTACTGGACGGACGGGGCGCGGGTCTTCTCCCGCCGCCCGAGCACGGAGACGGCGGTGGTCTTCCGGCCCGGCGAGACCGAGCACGAGCTGGTCCTGGAGCAGGCCGCGCCGCACCGCCCGGCCGCGCTGTCGGTGCAGCTGGCGCACGCCCGCTGGCTGGGCGGGGACGGGCAGCCGATCCACTACGGCTACTCGGGTGCCACCGAGGCCGAGGGCGGCGAGGGGGAGTGGCTGGTCCGCCACCCGGAGTGCGGCACCGGCCTGCTGCCGTACGCCGGTCAGGCCGAGGCGGGATAGTCCGAGGCAGGATGGTCCGGGGCGGCGGGACAGTCCGAGGCGGGATGAGTCGGAACCGGTGACGGCACCCAGCCGCCCGCCCGTACGCCCACCTTGCGCGCCGGCACGCCGGCCCAGACCTCCCCGGGCCCGGTCGAGCGGGTGAGCACGGCGTTGGCCCCGACGACCGTCCCGGCGCCCACCGTCAGCACGCCGTCCTTGCACACCACCTTGGCGCCCGCGCACAGCACCGCGCCGTCCTCGACGACCACCCGCCGCATCGCGCTGCGCTCCTGCGGCACCCACGGGTCGGCCCGGCCGATGGTGACGCCGTTGTAGAGCGTCACGTCGGCGCCGAGCGTCGTGTACGGGTGCAGCACGGTGCCGAAGCCGCGGTGGAAGACGGTGAGTCCGGGCCCGATCTCGCAGGCGGCCGGCACCTCCATGCCGTAGAACGCGAGCGCCTCCTGGACCAGGCGGCCCAGGAGGCGGTGGCGACGGCGGTAGATCAGTGCGGTGACGAGTGACATCCACTCATTGTGGTGCTGTCGTCACTGGAAGTGACCGATCACTTGAACTCGGGCACGGCGGTGTCGTTCTTGAAGGCGTCGAAGACCTGCTTGGACTTGTTGGCGTCCCACTGCACCGCGGACTCGCCGGTCTTGGTCCGGAAGTCCGGGTTGCCGATCGGCACGGTCATGCTCTTGCCGCTGCCGCCGTTGACGTCCTTCATGGCGAGGAACATCGAGCCGAGGTCGGTGAGGCCGCAGTCGTCGTCGACGATCAGGGTGCCGAGCGCGGAGTCGACCAGCGGGTAGAAGGTGAACGGGTTGAGCAGGTTGCCCGGGGAGGCGGCCTGGTGGGCGAGGGCGCCGAGGAACTTCTGCTGGTTGCGCATCCGGCCGAGGTCCTGGTCGGCCATCTGGTGGCGCTGGCGGACGAAGGCCAGGGCCTGCTTGCCGGTGAGGGTCTGGTCGCCGGCCTGGAGGTCGAGGCCGGAGTCCTTGTCCTTGACCGGCTGGTCGATCTTCATCTCGACGCCGCCGATCGAGTCGACGATGCCGACGAAGCCGGCGAAGCCGATCTCGGCGTAGTGGTCGATGCGGATGCCGGTGTTCAGCTCGACGGTCTGGACGAGCAGGCGTCCGCCGCCCGCGCCGAAGGCCGAGTTGATCTTCGCGGTGGTGCCCTTGACCGGCTTGCCGTTGCCGCCCTGGTGCTCGGGGATCGGCACCCAGGAGTCGCGCGGGATGCTCATCAGGGTGTTCCCGCTGTCCCCGACGTGCAGGATCATCATCGAGTCGCTGCGCTTGCCCTCGGTGTCGTGCCCGGTGTGCAGGTCGTCCTGCTCGGAGTCACTCAAGCCCTGGCGGCTGTCGGAGCCGACGATCAGCCAGTTGGTGCCCTTGCCCGCGGCCGGGCGGCCCGGGTAGTCGGCGAGCACGTTCTCGTGGTTGAGCTTGGAGTCCGCCCAGAACCAGGTGGAGACCGAGGTCACCATGACGGCGATCAGCAGGCCGAAGACCGACCACTTGACGATCCGTCGACGCGGCCAGCGCGTGGGACGGGCGTCGGCCGGCCGGGTACTGCCGGGGCCGCCGGGACCGGGGCCGCCCGGGCCACCCGGACCGCCGGGACCACCAGGCCCACCGGGCCCGCCCGGACGTCCGGGACCGGCCGGGCCGCCGGGGCGGACACCGGGGTGGCCGGCGGGCGCGCCGGCCCCCTGCTGGGGGACGCCGCCGAGCCGGGACGGTCCCGGCGGCTGCTCCGGCGGCCGCGGCGCGGACGCCCCGGGCCCGCGCGGGTTCAGCGACGCGGGCAGCGGCGGCTCGGCCGCCGCGCCGCCTCCGCCGTTGCCGCCGTACGGGTTCCCGCCGCCCCCCGGGCGGCCCTCCTGCCACGTGTTCATGCCGTCGAGGATGCCCGACCCCGCTCGGGCTGACTCCCCCCGGGGGGCTCCGCGGGCCTCTTGTAGCCGTTTTGATGCACGTACCGGATCGTTCCGCCGCAACGTCCGGACACCCGGCGTTCCAGAGGCTGAAACGTTTCTTGACCGGCTCGAACGCCGCGTGTTTGCATTCGAGGCATGGATCAGCGTTGGGCACTCACGCGTCGGCGGCACGTCGACCTGCGGCGCGGTGTGGCCTGTTCGCTCTGTCGCGGCTGACGCGCGCCCGCAGATTCCCGCCGGTCCGCACGTCCACGGACACCGTCCACACGTAGACGGACCTCGTCCGAACGTCCACGGACGTGGCGCCCCCGGTACCGGACCCCACTCCGGTGACCCCACCGCAGCGCCTCCCCCCGCTGCGCAGCGCCGCCCCGCTCCCAGCCAGAGGTGAACCCATGGCCGTCGTCCTGTCCGTTTCCGGCTCCCCGTCCGCCACCTCCCGCACCACCCGCCTGCTGCGCCACGTCGACGCGCGGCTGGCGGACCGCGGCCACCACGTCGTCCCCTTCGAGGCGCGTTCACTGCCCGCGCACGCGCTGCTGTCGGGCGACTTCGACCACCCGGAGATCGTCGCCGTCACCGAGCTGTTCGCCCGCGCGGACGGCGTCGTCATCGGCACCCCCGTCTACAAGGCCGCCTACTCGGGCCTGCTGAAGGCCCTGCTGGACGTGCTCCCGCAGTACGCGCTCGCGGGCAAGACCGTCCTGCCGCTGGCCACCGGCGGCTCGCCCGCCCACGTCCTCGCGGTGGACTACGCGCTGCGCCCGGTGCTCAGCTCGATGGGCGCCGGCCACATCACCCAGGGCTGGTTCGTGCTCGACCGTCACATCACCGCCCGGGAGGACGGCTCGACCCTGCTGGAGCGCGAGACCGAGACCCTGCTGACCCCGGTCGTCGAGGGCTTCGCCACGGCGCTGGAGCGGCTGCCCACCGCGGCGCTGACCGGCTGCTGACCGGCTGCTGACCGGCGGCGCCACCGCCCTCGCGGCCCGTACGGGGCGTCCCCGAGACGGGCCGCGAGGACCCCTAGGGGGCGGCGCGCCGCACCCCGTAGAACCTTGGTTGAACCGCTTCATTCCGTCGGATGACGAGCGGCCCGCCGTCGACTCCTAACGTGGTTCACACATCCCCACCCGCCAGGAAGCGGCCCGATCAGGTCGGGTCCGGTGGCCAGGTCCACCGGGAGGGTGGAGACAACTCCCGGTCGAGGACTACCGCTTGCGCCATGTCGCGAAAGCGGGCGGGCCCGTGAGGCTGGGGGCCGACGGGTGAGCGCATCTTCCATAGGAGACTCCAGTGACGACGGCAACAGCAGCCGTGTACGACCCCCAGCTTCCCGGCGGAGCCTCCGCCGTCGCCGCCTCGGCCCGTCAGGTCACCAAGGCGTACGGTTCGG
Organism: Kitasatospora xanthocidica; assembly: GCF_014656195.1. GTDB lineage: Bacteria > Actinomycetota > Actinomycetes > Streptomycetales > Streptomycetaceae > Kitasatospora > Kitasatospora xanthocidica. The sequence continues at coordinate 10,403 of NZ_BNBY01000048.1, forward strand.
GCGAGACCAAGGTCACCGCGCTCGACGCGGTGGACGTCGACATCCAGCGCGGCCGGTTCACCGCGATCATGGGCCCCTCGGGCTCCGGCAAGTCCACCCTGATGCACTGCCTGGCCGGGCTCGACACGGTCAGCGGCGGACGGATCTGGATCGGCGACACCGAGATCACCGGCCTCAAGGACAAGCAGCTGACCAGACTGCGCCGCGACAAGATCGGCTTCATCTTCCAGGCGTTCAACCTGCTGCCGACGCTGAACGCGCTGGAGAACATCACGCTGCCGATGGACATCGCGGGCCGCAAGCCCGACCAGGCCTGGCTGGACCAGGTGGTGGAGACCGTCGGCCTGGCCGGCCGGCTCAAGCACCGCCCGACCCAGCTCTCCGGCGGCCAGCAGCAGCGCGTCGCGGTGGCCCGGGCGCTGGCCGCCCGCCCCGAGATCATCTTCGGCGACGAGCCCACCGGGAACCTGGACTCCCGGGCCGGCGCCGAGGTGCTGACCTTCCTGCGCCGCTCGGTGGACGAGCTGGGCCAGACCATGGTGATGGTCACCCACGACCCGGTCGCCGCCGGCTACGCGGACCGCGTGCTCTTCCTCGCCGACGGCCTGATCGTCGACGAGATGCACGCGCCCACCGCCGACTCCGTCCTCGAACGCATGCGCCGTTTCGACGGCAAGCGCACCAGCTGAGCGACGGGACGACACGATCATGCTGCTCAAGACCTCACTGCGGAGCTTCTTCGCCCACAAGGGCCGGATGGCGCTCTCGCTCATCGCCGTCGTGCTGTCGGTGGCCTTCGTCTCCGGCACCCTGGTGTTCTCCAACACCGCCACCAGCACCTTCGACAAGCTCTTCGCCGCGACCGCCTCCGACGTCGCCGTCCAGCCGCCCAAACCGGCCGAGGACGAGGAGCAGCAGGCCGCCGTCAGGCCGCCGACCGTCCCGGTCGCGGTGGCCGGCCAGGTCGCCTCGGTGCCCGGCGTGAAGCAGGCCGTCGGCCAGGTCATGGTCCAGAACGCCACCCTGGTCAACCCGGCCACCAACAAGCTGGTCGGCCCGACCAGCGGCGCGCCCACCATGCTCGGCAACTGGACCGAGACCCCGCGCACCCCGGTCACCATCACCTCCGGCCACGCGCCGCAGGGCGCCGGCGAGCTGGTGCTGGACGCGGACACCGCGAAGAAGGCCAAGCTCGGCCTCGGCGACAAGGTCCGGGTCGAGAACTCCGGCGGCAAGCACGACTTCACCATCGCCGGCATCGCCACCTTCACCACCACCAACCCGGGCGCGGCCCTCGGCTTCCTGGACACCCCGACCGCCCAGCAGGTGCTGCTCGGCGAAGCGGCCTACACCTCCGTCGAGGCCTTCGGCGACGGCAGCCGCGGCAACGACCAGCTGAAGGCCGACACGGTGGCCAAGGTCGGCGGCGGCTACCAGGTCAAGACCGCGGCCGAGCAGAAGGAGGAGAACACCAAGCAGATCGGCAGCGGCCTCGACTTCATGAAGTACGCGATGCTCGGCTTCGCGTTCGTCTCGGCGATCGTCGGCGGCTTCCTGATCATCAACACCTTCTCGATGCTGGTCGCCCAGCGCACCCGGGAGATCGGCCTGCTGCGCGCCATCGGCGGCAGCCGCCGGCAGGTCAACCGCTCGGTGCTGGTCGAGGCGCTGATCCTGGGCGTGCTCGGCTCGACCCTCGGGGTCGCGGCCGGCCTGGGCGTCGCGGTCGGCCTGATCAAGCTGATGAACGCGATCGGGATGGACCTCAAGGCCGCCGACCTGCAGATCGGGCCGGACGTGTTCGTCGCCGGCTACGCGCTCGGCATCGTGGTCACCCTGGTCGCGGCCTGGGTCCCGGCCCGCCGGGCGAGCCGGATCTCGCCGATGGCCGCCCTGCGCGACCACGGCACCCCGGCCGAGGCCAAGGCCAACCTGGTCCGTACGGTCGTGGGCCTGCTGCTGACGGCGGGCGGCGGCGCCCTGCTGGTGCTCGGCGGGCAGTCGGAGAAGGCGGCCACCGGCGGCCAGTACCTGGGCCTGGGCGTGGTGCTCACCCTGGTCGGCTTCGTGGTGCTCGGCCCGCTGCTGGCCTCGGCCGTCGTCCGGGTGCTCGGCGCGGTGCTGCCGGCGGTGTTCGGCCCGTCCGGCAAGCTCGCCCAGCGCAACGCGATGCGCAACCCGCGCCGTACCGGTGCCACCGCCGCCGCGCTGATGATCGGCCTGGCGCTGGTGATCGCCTCCTCGGTGTTCAGCTCCTCGGCGGTCACCTCGGCCAGCGCGCAGATCGACAAGTCGGTGGGCGTGGACTACATCGTCCAGGGCGGCCGCACCGAGGTGACCCCGGAGATGCTGGACATCGTGCGCCGGACCCCGGGCATCGACCACGTCACCACCCAGAAGTTCTTCCCCGCGAAGCTCGGGCTGCCGGACGGCCAGTCGGCGAAGAACCAGCTGACCGCCGTGCCGCCGGCCTTCTTCGGCAGCGACTTCCACCCGAGCCTCGACTCCGGCACGGCGGCGTCGATCGAGCAGGGCTCGCTCGGGATCGGCGCGGTCTTCGCCAAGGACCACAACCTCAAGGTCGGCGACCGGGTGACCGTCGACTACGGCAGGGGCCGCACCCAGACCCTGCCGGTCGGCGCGGTCTTCGCCAAGGGGGAGCTGTTCGGTGACGGCTCGTTCGTCGCCATGGACACCATGGCCCAGGTCGTCCCGGCCGCCGAGCAGCCGCCGGTGTGGACCTTCTTCGCCAAGGCCTCGGCCGGCACCGACGTCGCCAGGACGCTGACCGCCCTGCAGGACGGGCTCAAGGAGTACCCGCAGCTGGTCGTCAAGGACCAGGCCGGCTACAAGGAGCTGGTGCAGTCCCAGATCAACACCCTGCTCTACCTGATCTACGGGCTGGTCGCGCTGTCGATCACGGTCGCGGTGCTCGGCGTGGTCAACACCCTGGCGCTGTCGGTGGTCGAGCGGACCCGGGAGATCGGTCTGCTGCGGGCGATCGGGCTGTCCCGCCGCCAGCTGCGCCGGATGATCCGGCTGGAGTCCGTGGTGATCGCGGTGTTCGGCGCGGTCCTCGGCTCGGGGCTGGGCCTCGCCTGGGGCGTCACCGTCCAGCGGGTCCTGCGGGACCAGGGCCTCGGGACGCTGTCCGTCCCGACCGTCACGATCGCCGTCACGCTGGTCTCCTCGGTGGTGATCGGCCTGGTCGCGGCCCTCGTCCCGGCCTTCCGGGCCGGCCGGATGAACGTCCTCTCCGCCATCGCGACGGACTGACCGACGACGGACC
>NZ_BNBY01000048.1:13756-46537 GCF_014656195.1 Kitasatospora xanthocidica
ACGGGGACAAGGGCCGGGTGCGCGCAGCGCCCGGCCCTTTCGCCGTGCGGCCACGAGAGTGGCGGCGGGCCCACGGCAGGGGGCGTTCGGGGCCCCTCCCCTGACGCGTGTTCGGCCCCCGGGCGGCTGAGATGATCGTCCGATGTTCCCCTCGGACGCCCCGCCGCTGCCCAGCGCCGCGCCCCTCACCGTCGCGGCCGCCCACCGCTGGCGCACCGCCCGTACCGCCTGGCGGCTGGACGGCCGCTGGCTCGCGCTGCTGCCGGTCGCGTTCGCGGTGCTGGCCACCGCCGTGGAGCCGAGCGCCGCCCGGTGCAACGCCCAGGGCGTCTGCCGGGACACCTGGGGCTCGGCCCTGGCCGGCTGGTCGGTGCTGGCCGAGGTGGTCCTGCTGGCAGCCCGGGTCCGGATCCGGGCGCTCGTCCCGCCCGTCGTCCTGGCCCTGCTCTGGTACCTCCCGGAGGGACTGGTCACCCCGCTCGCCCGCTGGTCGGCGGTGCTGGTCCACGTCCTGCTCGCCGCGGTCCTGCTCGGCGCCGAAGCCGGCCGCCGCCGCGCCCGCCAGCAGCTGGACGAGCTGATGGCCCCGCCCGTCCCCTTCCCGTGGACGGCCGCCGGCGCGCCCTCGCCCGTCCTGCGGGACGGCCCGCCGGTGCTGCGCCGCGCCCTCGGCGCACTGCTGCTCCTCGTCGCCGCGGCCTTCCCGCTGTACGGGCTCTGGGCACAGGCCCGGGCGGACGCCGCCGACGAGCGGGCCGTCCGGGTCACCGGCACCGCCGGCACGGCCGACCGGGACGGGGTGCTGACCGTCCGCTTCCAGCCGCCCGGCGGCGGCCCCGAGCGCACCGCCGCCCTGGACGTCTGGTGGCAGCGGCGGCCGCAGCCCGGCGAGCCCGTCCCGCTGCTGGTGGACGGCGACTCCGCGCACGCCCTGGGCGACGACTACGACCTCTCCGGCCAGCTGAGCGCCGGCGGCCTGATCGCCCTGCCCGGCCTGGTGCTGCTCGGCTCGGCCGCCGTCGCCACCGCCCGCCGCGGGCGGCCGGCCTTCGAGGGCTCCGCCCCCGCGCTCGCCGTCCGGGTCCGCGCCGACGCCCGCGGCGACCTGCTGGTCCAGCCGCTGGACGGCCCGCCGGACGGCCCCGGGCTCTGGCGCCTGGTCGAGCGCGACCGCTACCGCTGGGCCCGGTACGGCGCCCCGGACGGGGAGGGCCCGGCCTGGGTGCCCGAGCACCTGAGGATCGAGTGCGACGAAGCCGACTACCCGGACCCGCCGGTCCACCTCGACCCCGAAGACTCGGACGAGGAGTACGAGGAGTACGAGGAGCACGAGGAGTACGAGGAGCACGAGGAACTGCTCGACCGGGCCACCCCCGACGAGGCCGTCGCCTGGCTGGCCCACGCCGGCCGCAGCGTGCCCGCCGTGCTCTACCGCGGCCCCGACGGCGACGACCACCAGGTCCTCGTCCGCCCCGGCCTGCTGGACGGCGACCCGCTCTGGGTGGCGGCCGTGGTCGCGCCCGCCGCCCGGGCCCCGCGGCTCAGCCGCCGCACCGAGCACTACCGCGAGCGCGAACTCGCCGTCGCCGTCCTGACCGCCGAGACCCTGGCCGCCGCCCCCGAGGCCGGGCCGGGCACCGAGCCGGTGGCCGCCCGCCGCTGGGAGATGCCGACGCCGCTGCGCGCGGCGGCCGGCCCGCTGGCGGCGCTGGTGGTCGCCGCGGCCGTCGTGCTGCTCGACGACGACGGCTGGTGGGAGAACCTGTTGCGCCCGCTCTGGATCGGCTCGACGGCGATCATCGCCTGCGCCCAGACGCTCTCCTGGCAGGTGGTGGCCGACCGCGACGGCCTGCGGGTGGCCACCGCGCTGCGCACCCGCAGCTTCCGCTGGGCGGAGATCAGCGCGGCCGCGGTGCACCGCAACCTGCTCACCATCCGGCTGCGCGGCGGCGGGGAGTTCTCCTTCGCCAGCCGCCCGGCGGTCTGGCTGGCCGGCCACTTCGGCGACCGGTACGACCCGGTGGCGCTGGCCCGGACGGTGGCCACCGCCGCGCACCGCCCGGACCTGCGCCCGGACCGGGCCCTCCCGGACCGGCTGGGCGGCCCGCAGCACCTGGTGAACCGGCTCGCGCTGGCCGGCTACGCGGTGTTCACCGTGGCCCACTACGCACTCTGAATCGGCACCCGATCCACACCGGACCCACCCGGGCCGGGGCGGCCCGCCCACGGGGAGCGCAGTGTTCTTGATCACAGTGCCGCCGTGGCGCCGCCGGGTGCCCACTCTCGCCCGAACCGGGACGAGACGGCGACGCGTCCGCACCGGTACGGTTGGCCCCGATGAACACCAAGGCTGCTGAGGAGCTGCCGGCTGTTTCCGTGATCATGCCGGTGCTCAACGAGGAACGTCACCTGCGCACGGCCGTCCGGCGCATCCTGGACCAGGAGTACCCGGGGCCGATGGAGGTGGTGATCGCCCTCGGTCCGTCCAGTGACCGCACCGACGAGATCGCCGCCGAGCTGGTGGCCGAGGATCCGCGGGTGCGGACGGTCGCGAACCCCACCGGTCGGACACCCGCCGGGCTGAACGCCGCGATCCGCGGCTCCCGCCACCCGATAGTGGTGCGCGTGGACGGCCACGGGCTGCTCACCCCCGGCTACGTCGCGACCGCGGTCCGGCTGCTCGGCGAGATGGACGCGGCCAACGTCGGCGGCATCATGCACGCCGAGGGCGAGACCGAGTGGGAGAACGCGGTCGCCGCCGCGATGACCTCCAAGCTCGGCGTCGGCAACGCGGCCTTCCACACCGGCGGCCTGGCCGGCCCGGCGGACACCGTCTACCTGGGCGTGTTCCGGCGCGAGGTGCTGGAGAAGCTCGGCGGGTACAACGAGGAGTTCATCCGCGCCCAGGACTGGGAGCTGAACTACCGGATCCGCCAGGACGGCGGCCTGGTCTGGTTCACCCCGCAGCTCAGGGTGACGTACCGGCCCCGGCCCTCGGTGCGGGCGCTGGCCAAGCAGTACAAGGACTACGGCCGCTGGCGCCGGGTGGTCACCCGCTACCACCGGGGCTCGGTCAACCTGCGCTACCTCGCCCCGCCGGCCGCGCTGCTGGCGGTCACCCTCGGGCTGGTGCTCGGCGCCGCCGTCCACCCGGCCTTCCTTGCGGTGCCCGGCGCGTACCTGGCCGGCATCGTCGGCGGGGCCGTGACGGAGGGCCGCGGCCTGTCGTTCAAGGCGCGGACGCTGCTGCCGGTGGCCTTCGCGACCATGCACCTCAGCTGGGGCTTCGGCTTCCTCACCTCGCCGCGCTCGCTGGCCCGCCGGGTGATCGCCAGTGTCCGTCCGACCGCCGAGGACGTGCTCTCCAAGACCGGCTGACGCCCCGCCGCACCCGCTATCGTCGCTCCGCATGGGGACGGTTGAGGGTGCGGCGAGGATCGAGCCGAGCGCGGACGTCGACGAACGGGCCGCCATCGGCGCCGGGACGACGGTCTGGCACCTCGCCCAGGTCCGCGAGGACGCGGTGGTCGGCGCGGACTGCGTGATCGGCCGCGGCGCGTACGTCGGGCCGGGCGTGCGGATCGGGGACCGGGTCAAGCTGCAGAACCACGCGCTGGTCTACGAACCGGCTGTGCTCGAGGACGGGGTGTTCGTCGGCCCGGCCGCCGTCCTCACCAATGACCGCTACCCGCGCGCGGTCACCCCGGACGGCCGGCCGAAGGGCCAACCCGACTGGCACGCCGACGGGGTGACGCTCCGTCAGGGCTGCTCGATCGGCGGCCGCGCGGTGCTGGTCGCCGGAGTGACGGTCGGCCGCTGGGCCCTGGTCGCGGCCGGTGCCGTGGTGCACCGGGACGTGCCGGACTTCGCCCTGGTCGCCGGTGTCCCGGCCCGCCGGATCGGCTGGGTCGGCCGCGCCGGCGAGCCGCTGCGGGACGAGGGGGACGGCCGCTGGCGGTGCCCCCGGACCGGCGAGCGCTACCGCGAGGCGGACGGAACCCTCCTGCCGGAGTAGCCACTCGGCGTCCCGGCTCTGTGGCGTCCCGGCTGCTCGGCGTCCGGCTACTTGGCGCAGGCGTCGGTGTCGTCGGCCTGCACCCGCTGGAGGTCCTCGGGCGCCTCGGTCGGCACCGCCGCCGGGGCGGCCGGCGCGGTCAGGGCGTCCTTGCCGAGCACCAGCAGCAGCCCGGCCTTCGGGTCCGCCTTCGCGGCCGGCTTCACGGCGTCGCCCGGCAGCCCGAGGGCGGCGGCCAGGGCGTTGGCCGCGGCCTCCTGGCCGGCCTGGTAGGTGACCGTGGTGGTCGCGGTGACGGGCGCGTCGCTGCCGACCGCGGCCTTGGCGAAGCCCTTCGCCTGGAGCTTGTCGACGGTCGGCCCGGACTGTCCGCGCTTGCCGCTGCCGTTGCGCACCGTCAGCTGGACGTCCTTGGTGTCCACCGCGGGGGCGGCGGCCGGGGTGGTGGCGGCCGGGGTGGCGGCCGGGTCCGCGGCCGGGGGCGGGGTAGCGGTCTCGGTCAGCGAGCGGTCGCCGGCGACCATCGCGAACAGCTGCTTGGCGTCCGGCTGCTTGAAGATCACCCGGTTCTTGTTCTGGGGGTCCTCCAGGACGGGAACGGTGGCGAAGGTGATGTTCTTGGTGTCGACCTTGCTGATGTCCAGCGCGAGGTCCTTGAGCTTGTCCACGCTGCCGATGCCGGAGTCCACGGTGAGCGCCTTGGTGGCGGCGTCCGCGAGCTTGAAGAGCTTGGTCGGGCTGGTCAGGGTGTCGTCGCTCTTGATCTTGCGGATCATCGAGCTGATGAACTGCTGTTGCAGCGGGATCCGGCTGAGGTCGCCGCCGAAGCCCACCGCGTGCCGGGTGCGGACGAAGGCCAGCGCCTCCTCGCCCTGGACCACGTGCCGGCCCTTGGTCATCTTCAGGTGGGAGTCCGAGTCGTTGATGTCCTTGGCCGCGCAGACCTCGACCCCGCCGACGGCGGTGGAGAGGGTCTTCACCGCCTGGAAGTTGACCTGCACGAAGTGGTCGACCCGGATCCCGGTGTTCTTCTCGACGGTCTTCCAGGTGCAGCCCGCGTCCCGTCCGCCCTGGCCGAGGCTGATGTTGAACTCGTCCCGCGGCGAGCCCGGGATCTTCTTCCCCTGGGCGTTCTGGCACTCCGGGATCGGCACCATCAGGTCGCGCGGGAGGCTGATCACCGTCGCGTTGGAGCGGTCCTTGGAGATGTGGAACAGCAGCGTGGTGTCGGCGTGCCCGGCGCTGCCCTCGTCGCCGTACTCGCGCCCGAGGCCCTCCCGGCTGTCGGTGCCGATCACCAGGATGTTCAGCGCCTCACCGGCGGCCTTGGGCCGCTCCGCCTCGTCGCCCAGCTCGACCTTGACCGAGGTCAGGTTGTCGTTGAAGTGCCGGTACAGGTAGTACGCCCCGCCGCAGCCCGCGACCAGCACCAGGGCGCCGGTCCCGGCCGTCCACTTGAGCACCCGCCGGCGCCGGGTCCGCTTGGCGGCGGCGGCCGCCCGCCGCCGGTTGTCCCGGCGGCCCTCCCCGGCCGGAGCCTCGGGCGCTTCGGCGGCCCGGCGGCGGCGCTGCCGGGGGACACCGGGAGCCGGGTCCACCCGGTACCGGCCGCTTTCCGGTTGCTCCTCGTGCACGGGGGTTCCCTACGTTCGACCGGTCACTGCCGCGGCCCGCCGTTCCGACAAGCCGATCCGGACACATTAGACGAGTGAAATGAAGGAAACGTCCCCGCTGTGATCTGCATCATGTTTGAACAAAGAAGGGGTAAATTCCGTTAATCGCCGAGCAATTGCCGGAACACCCGCGCCGACCTGCGGCGCGGCCGCGCCCGTCGCTCGGCTCAGTGCTGGGCGCAGGCGTCCACGTCGGCGGTGCGTCCCTCGAACGTGGGTGAGGCACCCGCCGAGGGTGACGCCGCCGCGAACGCCGCCCCGGCGGAGTCCGCGCCCGGCCCCGCACCCGGGCTGGCCCCGGCGCCCGGGTCCGCGCCCGCCGACGGCGTCGGCCCGGGCGGCCGCACGGCGACCGACCGGTCGTCCCGCAGCGCCGCGAACAGCTGCCCGGTCTGCGGCTGCACGAACTCGTCCCGGTCCGAGTCGTAGCGGTACGGGCGGCGCGGCGCGGTCAGGAAGACGACGTTCGCGGTGGGGACGGAGCGCAGGTCCTGGGTGAGGTCGTACAGCGCCCCGAGCGAGGACAGCCCGCCGTCCGCCCGGACGGAGGAGGTCGCCGCGTCCAGCACCGGCCACAGCCGGGCCGGGTTCAGCAGCACCCCCTGCGACTCCACCTTGCGGATCAGTGAGGCGAGGAACTGCTGCTGACGGCCCATCCGCTGGGTGTCGCTGCCGTCCCCCAGGGACTCCCGGGCCCGGACGTAGCCGAGCGCCTGCTCGCCGTGCAGGGTCTGCCGGCCGGCGGGCAGGTCGAGCTTGGCGTCCTTGTCGTGGATCGGCTGCGGCACGCACACGTCGACCCCGCCGATGGCGTCCACGATCGTCTTGAACCCGCTGAAGTCGAGGATCACGTAGTGGTCGATCCGGATCCCGCTCAGCTGCTCGACGGTGCGGATCGAGCAGGCCGGGCCGCCCGTCTCGAACGCCCAGTTGAACTGCATCAGGGCCGGCCTGCTGCGGGTGCCGTCCGGCTTCTCGCAGGCGGGGACGGAGACCATGACGTCGCGCGGGACGGAGACCGCCGTCGCGTGCCGGCGGTCGGCCGACAGGTGCAGCAGGATCGTGGTGTCCGAGCGCTGGGTGCCCGCGTCGGCGCCGTAGGAGCCGTTCGCGCCGGAGCGGTCGTCGCTGCCGATCAGCAGGAGGTTCTCCGCGCCGCGCGCGCCGGCGCTGCGGCTCGGCCGCTCGGCCTCCAGCTTGGCGAGCAGCCGGTCGGTGGCCGAGTCGGTCCGGATGTTGCCGTCCAGCTTGCGGTAGGCGATCCAGAGCAGCACCCCGCAGGCGACCAGCAGGAACGCGACGGCGCCGGCGGTGATCATCAGCCACCGCCGGCGCTTGCGCGGGCGTCCGGTCCGGCCCTCGGGGGCGTCCGTCGGGGGAGTGTCGGTCGGGGGGTGTTCGGTGTCGTCCTCGGCCATGGCGGGAATCCCTACCCGCCGGGGCCGGGCCCGGGGGTCACCCGAGGCGCAGTGTCACCCGTTCGGATTCGATCCGCTTCTCCCACTGCTCGGCGCTGAGCGACCCCGAGTTGCGGCAGAGCACCACCGAGGCACCGGCCGCCAGCGGCGCCAGCAGGCCGGCCTCCAGGCCCGTCCAGTCGTCGTACGAGAGGGTGGACAGCACGCGGTCCCCGGGCTTCAGGCCGAGGCGCTCGGCGCCCTCCCGGGCCAGCGCGACGGTCTGCTCGCCCGTCAGCTTCAGCGGCAGCCCGTCCACCGCGGTCTCCAGCGCCTGCCCCTCGGGGGCGACGGGGGAGTACGGCGCGAAGCGGTCGCCCTGGCCGGGCACCTCGGCGGCGTAGTCCAGGAAGCCGTCCGGGCGCTGCGGGAAGCGGCCGCCGAGCGGGCGCAGGGCGAGCGCGACCCGCTCGCCCTCGCAGGCGTGGGCGGCCTCCAGCCCGTCCGGGCCGCTGACCACCAGGTCGGCGGTGGACGGGTCCCCGGCGGGCGCCGCCGTCACCCCGACCGACCAGCAGGCGAGCAGCCAGACGGCGCTCTGCCAGTGGGCGGGCAGCAGCAGCGCGGCCCGGTCGTCCGGGCCGGCGTTCAGCTCGTCCTGGAGGAGGTTGGCGGTCTTGGCCACCCAGTTGTCGAAGGTCCGGGCGGACAGCTCCACCCGTTCGCCGGTGGCGTCGTCGTAGAAGGTGACCAGCGGGGCCGCGGGATCGACCGAAGGGGTGCCGCCGCGCAGGAATGCGTGCAGCAGCTCGACGGGGGTGCGGGCATCGGCAGCGAAAGGCGCAGTCATGGTGCGCCCCAGCCTAAGGCCTTCGAGTGGCAGGCCGGGAGGGGTGGCCGAACGGCCGCGGGGCGGCGTGGCGAGTGGTCCGTTTTGCGGCGACGATCCGGTTTATGCCTCTCTCGACCAAGGCCGCGCACCTCGCACTGCCGGCCGCTCTGCTCGCCGGCTGCACCGCCGCCCTGCTCCTCCAGCCCGCCTCCGCCGCCTCCGCCGACCCCTCGGGCCCCCGGCGCCGCGACTTCGCCGCCGGCGCCTCGACCACCTCGATCCCGCTCCCCGCCGGCCACGGCCTCGCCGCGCGCGACACCCCGCCGTTCGAACTCCTCGGGGTCGGCTGGGACGGCCCGCCGGACGCGCTGGCCGGCACCGGGATCCGGGTCCGCACCCGGGACGCGGACAGCGGGGAATGGGGCGGCTGGCACCCGCTGGAGACCGACGCCGAGGACGGCCCGGACCACGCGCCGCACGGAGCCACCGCTCCCCTGTGGACCGGCCGCAGCGACGGCGTCGAGGTCGACGTCCGGCCCGGCCCCGGCGGACCGCCGCCCGGTCTGCGCCTCGAACTGGTCGACCCCGGCCGGGGCACTGCCGCGGCGGCCGCCCGGACCCTGCCCGCCGAGCCCGCCCGGCCCGCCGACGCCGGCCAGGTCCCGCGTCCGGCCATCGTCACCCGGGCCGGCTGGGGCGCCGACGAGTCGCTGCGCGACCAGGCCTTCGAGTACACCGGCCCGGTCCGCGAGGTCTTCGTCCACCACACCGCCACCGCGACCGACTACGCCTGCGGCGACGCCCCCCGGGTGATCCGGGCGATCTACCAGTACCACGTCAAGACCAGCGGCTGGCGGGACATCGGCTACAACTTCCTGGTCGACCGCTGCGGCACGGTCTACGAGGGCCGCGCCGGCGGGGTCGAGCTGCCCGTCCACGGCGCCCACACCCTCGGCTTCAACACCGACTCCTCCGGCGTCGCCGCGATCGGCACCTACGTCGGCGACCAGCCGACCCAGCCCCTCCTCGACGGCCTCGCCGCCGTCGCCGCCTGGAAGCTCGGCCTCACCGGCCAACCCGCCGAGGGCCGCACCCCGCTCACCTCGACCTCCGACGCCAGCCGCTACCCCAAGGGCACCGTCGTCGACTTCGACGCCGTCTCCGGGCACCGCGACGCCTTCAACACCGAATGCCCCGGCAACGCCCTGTACGACCGGCTCCCCGCCCTGCGCACGGCCGCGGCCCGGCTGCAGACCCCGCCGGTCCCGCCGACGCCCTGACCGCGGCGCTCCCGGGCTCCCCTCCCCGCGCCCCGTCCGGGGGCGCGGGGAACGTGCCGGCCCCGGCGCTCAGCCGGCGCTCTCCACGGCGCCCCACCGCCGCACCAGCTCCCGCAGCTCCTCCGTCAGCACCGTCCCCAGGTCCGGCCGGAGGTCGTACCGCGCCGGGGTGTTCTGCAGCAGCGCGATCCGCCACCCCGCCCCCGCGTTCACCGCGATCACCGTCTGCACCGCGTTGAGCCCCGGGTCGAGCTCCCGCGCGCCGGCCGGCACCATGCCCACGACGGCCTCCAGCTGCGCCACCCCCGCCCCCAGCGCCCGCACCCGGCGGACGGCCGCCACGTAACGGGGCGTCGGGTGGTCCGCGAAGACCCGCCCCAGCTCGGCGGCGATCGCCGACCGGCCCCGGTGCCCGCTCCCGTCGTAGCCGATCACCTCGCCGTCCTCCGCGAACGGCCCGGCGAAGGCCGCGCCGTCCCGCCGGTTCCACCCGTCCAGCATCCGGCGGTACAGCCCCCGCACCGCGATCTCGTCCCCGGAGGGCAGCTCCGGCAGCCGCGTATCGTTCATATCCCCATGGTCGGCGACGGCGGCGAAGGAGGCGACGGCAGTGACGGGCGGGGCGGACGGTACGGGCGGCGGCGCGGCGCGGCGCTGGCGGCCGGGCTTCCCGCTGGACGCGGCCCGGACCCTGCTGCCGCTGCGCCGCGGCCCCGCCGACCCGTCGTACCGCACCACCGGCGACGGCGCCGTCTGGCGCGCCTCCCGCACCCCGGGGGGCATCGGCACCCTGCGGGTGCTGGCGCGCCCCGCCGCGGGCGAGGTCGAGGCGACCGCCTGGGGCCCGGGCGCGGAGTGGCTGCTGGACCGGCTCCCCGTCCTGCTGGGCGCGCAGGACGAACCGGAGGCGCTGGTGCTGCCGCCCGGTCCGCTGCGGGACGCCCAGCGCCGTACCGCCGGGGTGCGGCTGACCCGCACCGGCCTGGTGCTGGAGTCGCTGGTCCCGGCGGTCCTGGAGCAGAAGGTCACCACCGACGAGGCCTACCGTGCCTGGCGCACCCTGCTGCGGGACTTCGGCACCCCGGCGCCGGGCCCGGCCGAGGGGATGCGGGTGCCGCCGTCGGCCCGGGAGTGGGCGCTGATCCCGAGTTGGGAGTGGCACCGGGCGGGCGTGGACCCGAAGCGGTCCGCGACGGTGATGCGCGCGGTCCGGCTGGCGCCCCGGCTGGAGGAGGCGTCCGCGATGGGCCACGAGGAGGCCTTCGCCCGCCTCACCGCCGTCCCGGGCATCGGCGTCTGGACGGCGGCCGAGACCCTGCAGCGCAGCAACGGGGACCCGGACGCGGTCTCGGTCGGCGACTTCCACCTGCCCAACCTGGTCGGCTGGGCGCTGGCCGGCCGCCCCCGCAGCGACGACGCCCAGATGCTCGCCCTGCTGGAGCCCTACCGTCCGCACCGCCACCGCGTCTGCCGCCTGCTGGCGGCCACCGCCGTCCACGCCCCCCGCTACGGCCCCCGCCTCACGCCCAACGACCACCGCCGCCGCTGAGCAGCGGCGGTGCGGGCCCGGGGCAGCGGCTACCGCACCTCGATGAAGGTGTCGGCGGCGCGGGCCGGGCGGTCGCGCGGGGGTTCGGCCGGGCGGCCGACCGCGACGGCGCCCATCGGGTCCCAGCCGTCCGGCAGGTCGAGGGCGGCCCGGACGGTGTCGCGGCAGAACATGGTGGAGGAGACCCAGGCGGAGCCGTAGCCCTCGCCGGTGAGGGCGACCAGCAGGTTCTGCACGGCGGCGCCGGCGGCGACGGTGAACATCTCCCGTTCGGCGGCGGCGCGCCGGGCGTCGGGGTAGTCGTGCGAGCCGTCGGTCACCAGGCAGGGCACCACCAGGTACGGCGCGTCGCGCAGGACGTCGCCGCGGGCGGTGCGGCGGGCGATCCTGGCCTCGTCCCAGCCGTCGAGTTCGCGCAGGTCCCGCTGCCAGGCGGCGAGCATCGCGTCGAGCAGCCGGGTGCGGGTGTCGGGCGACTCCAGCAGCACGAACCGCCACGGCGTGGTGTGGTGCGGGGCGGGCGCGGTGACGGCGGCCGCGACGGCGCGGCGGACGGCGGCCGGGTCGACCGGTTCGGTGGTGAAGGAGCGGACGGTGCGCCGCAGGGTGACGGCCTCCCGCAGGGCTTCGGAGGTGCCGATGCGGAACATGTCGTCCGCGGCGGGCCGGACCAGCGGCCGGGCGCCGGCGCCGTCCTCGGCGGTGACCAGGTGCCCGAGCCCGCGCACGACCGCCACCGGGACGCCGGTGGCCTTGCCCTTGACCAGGTCGGCGGCGGCGGCGAGCTCGTCGGCGGTCGCGGTGACGGTCATCGCCAGCTCGTTGCCGTGGCTGTCGACGCGGCCCCGGTGGTCCTCCAGGGCGGAGAGCCCGGCGGCGCCGATCGCGACGTCGGTGAGCCCGTTGCGCCAGGGCCGTCCGAAGGTGTCGGTGACGACGACCGCGAGCCGGCGGCCGGTGAGTCCCTGCAGCCGGGCCCGCAGGGCGCGGGCCGAGGCGTCCGGGTCCTCGGGGAGCAGCAGCACGGTGCCGGGGGCGGTGTTGGAGGCGTCGACCCCGGCGGCGGCCATGACGAAGCCGTTGCGGTTCTCGACGATCCGGACCGGTCCGCGCCGGGCGACGACCCGGACGGTCTCGGCGTCTATCGCGGCCTCGCGGTCGGCGGCGTGCAGCAGCCGGCCCTCGGCCTTGCTGACGACCTTCGAGGTGACGAGCAGGATGTCGCCGTCCTCGAAGGTCCCGGCCTTGGCGATCAGGGCGCCGAGGTCGGCCCCCGCGTCGACCTCGGGGATGCCGTCGACGCCCAGGATCTCCAGCGTCACCGGCGGACCTGCTCGGCCAGCGCCAGCGCGGCCCGGGCCATCTCGGCGGTGGCCTCGACGTCGGTCATCAGCAGCGGGACGGCCCGGCAGGCGATCCCGGCCTCCTCGACCGCGGCCACCGAGGCCTCGTCGGCGGTGTCGACCAGCCAGCCGTCGATCAGCGCGGAGCCGTAGTTCAGCGCCACGGCCTCCGCGGTGGCCTCGACGCCGACGGCGGCGAGCACCTTGTCGGCCATGCCGCGCACCGGCGCCCCGCCGATGATCGGGGAGAGGCCGACGACCGGCGCCGGGGCGGCGGCGACGGCCTCCCGGATGCCGGGGACGGCGAGGATGGTGCCGATCGAGACCACCGGGTTGGACGGCGGGAAGAGGATGACGTCGGCGGCGGCGATCGCCTCCAGCACGCCGGGTGCGGGCTTGGCGGTGTCGGCGCCGACCGGGACGATCGCCTCGGCGTCCACGGCGGCGTGCAGCCGGACCCAGTACTCCTGGAAGTGGACGGCCCGGGTGCCCTGCTCGTCGGTGATCCGCACATGGGTCTCGACCCGGTCGTCGCTCATCGGCAGCAGCCGCACGCCGGGCTTCCAGCGCACGCAGAGCGCCTCGGTGACCTGACTGAGGCTGTACCCGGCGGTGAGCATCTGGCTGCGGACGAGGTGGGTGGCGAAGTCCCGGTCGCCGAGCCCGAACCACTCGGGGCCGACGCCGTACTCCTTCATCTCGGCCTTGATCGACCAGGTCTCGTCGGTCCGGCCCCAGCCCTGTTCCTCGTGGATGCCGCCGCCGAGGGTGTACATCACGGTGTCGAGGTCGGGGCAGACCTTGAGCCCGTAGAGGTGGATGTCGTCGCCGGTGTTTCCGATGACGGTGATCTCGTCCTGCGGTCCGACCGCCGCGAGGAGTCCGCGCAGGAAGCGCGCCCCGCCGATCCCGCCTGCCAGTGCCACGATGCGCATGGGGTCATCCTGCCACGGCCCGACCCTCCGTCAGCGCGGGCTCAGTGGCTCTCGGACGGCGCCCGCAGCGGCTCCGGGTGCTGCTCGGGGACGGCGTGGGTGCCGTACTGGTTCATCTCGGTGAGGCCCGGGGTGTAGAGGTGGATGGAGACGGCGGGTTCGAGGGCGCCGTTGACCACCTCGTGCAGGTAGCCGGAGGAGAAGACCCGGTGGCCGCCGGGCCTGAGCGTGCGGGCGCCCTCGCCGGCGTGCGTGAGGGAGCGCTCGATGAGCTCGCCCCGGACGACGGTCATCACGCCGGAGGACTCGCCGTGGTCGTGGAAGCCGCTGCTCTGGCCGGGCAGCCAGCTGAGCAGCCAGACCTCGTAGCCGGGGCCGGTCTCCAGCCGGGCGTACCAGCGGGTCAGCGCGTCGTAGCGGACCAGCGGCTCCCAGCGGGCGCGGTCGGCGGCGATCTCGCGGACCAGCCTGGCGTACTCGGCCACGGTGGTGGGGTGGGCCGGCAGGTCGGTGCGGGCGAGGTGGGGGAAGGCGAGCGGGTCGCCGGCGATGGAGACGTCGCTGAGGCCGTCCGCCCAGCGGCGTCCGTCGGCGGGGCGGCCGGTGCGGGCGGGGGAGAGGCCAAGGCGGGCGAGCTTGTTGCGGTCGCGGTTCCGCCTGCGGATGCGGATCATGCGCACGGGAGTCGTCCTCGGAGGAGTCGGCTGGATTCGTCGGGATCAGCCGGGTCCGGGATGTCCTGGGGCGGGAATCGCGGGCGGCCTCTGTGCTTCCTGGGGGCGGCGCGCGGTGGGACGCGGGCGCCTAGATACAGCAGGAACAGAGGCGACAACAAGAGTTCACGGCACGGCGAAGCGTGGAACCGCTCCGGGGGCTGGCGAACTCTGACATAGGGAAAAGGACACCGCATCCGCAGGGCCGGTGTCAAACCGATCGATGCGGCATTCGAGTGGGTTCGATCCGGATCTTGCCCTGATGGGGTGATTCATCACTGTCTATGTTTCGATGGGAAGATCGCCGGGAAGGCAGGCCGATGACCGGCCTGTGGTGGTGACCGGGCGTCACCTGGCGAATGGTTGCGGACGGTTCGGCGCTGTTCAGGACCTTGAAGCAGAAGGTCCGTTGTGTCCGAATATGTACACTATTCGTAACGGCTTGGTGCCGGGGAGTGAATCCTGGCTCCAATACCAGAGCTCGGCTTGACTGAGCCAGAGTGACGCAACTGTAATTTCACTCGTGTCGTCAGCCGCACGAGGCAACGGCAACCACGGGGACGCCAAGTAGGGGCAGAGGAGGCGCGCCACATGAGCGAGCTCTTTGAGCTGTTGATCGGGGACGGCATCGCGGAGGAGGAAGAGGAACTCGGTTGGCAGGAGCGCGCGTTGTGCGCCCAGACCGACCCGGAGTCCTTCTTCCCCGAGAAGGGCGGCTCAACCCGCGAGGCCAAGAAGGTCTGCCTCGCCTGCGAGGTCCGGTCCGAGTGCCTGGAGTACGCCCTCGCCAATGACGAGCGGTTCGGCATCTGGGGCGGCCTCTCCGAGCGCGAGCGCCGGCGGCTCAAGAAGAGCGCGGTCTGAGCGGGCGGGCCCCGGCTCCCGCTGATCCCTCGACAACGACGGACAACCGCACAGCCGTACGGGCGCCTCACCGCGGTGGTGGGGCGCTTTCGTGTTCCCGGCCCGGCCCCACCGGCTCCCGGTAGCCCCGCCCCCGTCCCCTCCCGGCCCTCTCCCGGCCCCCGCTCCCGCCGCCGCCCGGCCCCCGCCTTCACCGTCCCCGCACCGGCTCCCGGACGAACCGTCCACCGGGAGCCGTTAGTGTGGTGCGCCATCCGGTTGCCGTTCACCGGCTGTGTCCACCGAGAACTGGGGCCCGCGCACTCGATGACCGTCTACAGCCACCAGAGCGGCTTCACCGCTTCCAGGCCACCCGCCTATCCGCGCCACCTGGTCACCGCGGTGATCGTCTCGCACGACGGAGCCCGCTGGCTCCCGCAGGCGATGGCCGGCCTGCTCGGCCAGGACCGCCAGGTCCAGCGCGTCCTCGCGGTCGACACCGGCTCCACCGACAACTCCCCGCAGCTGCTCGCGGACACCCTCGCCGACTGGCTGCCGGACAGCGGCCCGCTCGTCCTCGGCCGCCGGGCCGGCTACGGCACCGCCGTCGCCGAGGCCGTCTTCAACAGCCCGCCGCTGCGCCCGGAGGACCTGCCGTACCGGCTCGACCCCTCCGGCTACGACCCGGTCACCGGCGGCTGGGACGACTTCGGCGACCCGCTCGCCCAGGAGGACGACCTCGGCCGCGGCGGCCCGCGCGAGACCGAGCCGGTCGAGTGGCTCTGGCTGCTGCACGACGACTGCGAGCCGCAGACCGACGCGCTGCGCCGCCTGCTCCAGGTCGCTGACTCCACCCCCAGCGCCGCGGTGGTCGGCCCCAAGCTGCGCAGCTGGTACGACCGCCGCCAGCTCCTGGAGGTCGGCGTGACGATCGCCCGCTCCGGGCGGCGCTGGACCGGCCTCGACCGCCGGGAGCAGGACCAGGGCCAGCACGACCAGGTCCGCCCGGTGCTCGCCGTCTCCAGCGCCGGCATGCTGGTGCGCCGGGACGTCTTCGAGGAGCTCGGCGGCTTCGACAAGGCCCTCCCGCTGATGCGGGACGACACCGACTTCTGCTGGCGGGTCAACGCCGCCGGCCACCGCGTCGTCATCGCCCCGGACGCCGTGCTGCGGCACGCCGAGGCGGCCAGCCGCGAGCGCCGCGCCATCGACTGCGGCGGCGGCCACCCGCACCGGGTGGACAAGGCGGGCGCCGTCTACACCCTGCTCGCCAACTGCCGGGGAGCGCTGTTCCCCTACGTCCTGCTGCGGCTGGTGCTCGGCACGCTGGTGCGGGCCGTCACCAACCTGCTCGGCAAGGACCCGCGGCAGGCCTTCGACGAGCTCGCCGGCCTCGGCCACGAACTCGTCCGGCTGCCGAGGCTGCTGGCCGCCCGCAAGCGGCGCGCCCGGACCAGGGCGGCGGACGCCCTGGACGACCGCACGCTCTTCCCGGCGCCCGGCGCCACCACCCGGCTCGCCGTCGAGGGCGTCATCGGCTCGCTCGGGATAGGGGGCGGCGACGACACCGGCGGCCGGCACGGCTCGGCCGAGGCCGGCGGCGACGAGGACTCCGAGGACCTGGTCGTCGAGCAGTTCGCGCTGGTCAAGAAGCTCGCCCGGCGCCCGGCGCCGGTGCTGTTCGCGGCCCTGCTGGTGTTCGCCCTGGTCGCCTGCCGCGGCCTGTTCGGCAGCGGCGCGCTGTTCGGCGGCGCGCTGCTGCCCGCCTCCGACGGCGCCGGCGGCCTCTGGTCGATGTACGCGGACGCCTGGCACCCGGTCGGCACCGGCTCCACCTCCGCCGCGCCGCCGTACCTCGGCGTGCTCGCGGTGCTCTCCTGGCTGTTCTTCGGCCACGCCGACCTCGCGCTCACCGTGCTCGTGGTGCTCACCGTCCCGCTGGCCGCGGTCAGCGCCTACCTGGTGTCCCGGCCGCTGCTGGACTCCAAGCTCGTCCGCGCCTGGGCCAGCGCCACCTACGCGCTGCTGCCCGCCGCGACCGGCGCGCTCGCCCAGGGCCGGATCGGCACCGCCGTCCTCGCCGTGCTGCTGCCGCCGCTGGCCCGCGCCGCGGCGATCGCGGCCGGCCTCGGCATCCGGGACGAGAGCGCCGCCAAGGGCGCCCGCCCGGGCTGGCGGCCGGTCTGGATGGCCGTCCTGCTGCTCACCCTGGCCACCGCCTTCGTCCCGCTGACCTGGGCGCTCGCGGTGCCGCTCTGCCTGGCGATGCTGGTCGTCGCGGTGGTCCGCGGCGGCGCGTTCGGCTCCGGCGGTACGGCGCTGCGGCTGCTCGGCCTGCGCGTCCTGGTGATCCTCGCGGTCCCGGTCGGCGTGCTGGCCCCGTGGTCGCTCAGCGTGCTGTCGCACCCGCAGTGGCTGCTGCTGGAGGCCGGGCTGCCCGGCCTGAACGGCGCCGGCGCGAGCGCGGCCGGCCTGCTGCTGGTCAACCCGGGCGGCGCCGGCGTGCCGCCGGTCTGGCTGTCGGCGGGCGTCGTGCTCGCCGCGCTCGCCGCGCTGCTGCGCGCCGACCGCCGCCGCGCGGTGCTCGCCGCCTGGGGCGCGGCCGGCGCCGGCCTGGTCTTCTCGGTCGTGGTGGCGGGCACCTCCGTCACCCCGGCCTCCGGCGGCCCGGCGGTGCCCGCCTGGGCCGGCCCGGCCACCCTGATCGCCGGGATCGCCCTGCTGGCCGCGGCCGCGATCGGCGCCGACGGCGCCAACGCCCGCGTCGCCGGGATCGCCTTCGGCTGGCGCCAGCCGGTGGCCGCCCTGGTGGTGGCCGCGGCCGTGCTGGCCCCGCTGGGCACCGGCCTGTGGTGGGCGCTGACCGGCCCCGGCAAGCCGCTGGACCGCGGCGAGGCCGGCCAGGTGCCCGCCTTCATCGCCGAGGAGGCCGGCACCACCGACCGGGCCCGCACCCTGGTCGTCACCGGGGAGAAGACCGGCGGCTCCGTCCGCTACACCGTGCTGCGCGGCGCCGGCCTGACGCTCGGCCAGGCCGAGTCCACGGTGGACCCGGCGACCGGCACCCAGGACGGCCTGAACAAGACGGTCGGCAGCCTGCTGGCCGGGTCCGGCGCCGACCAGGCCAGTGCGCTGGCCGGCTACGGCATCGCCTACGTGCTGGTCCGGCAGCCGGTGATCGACGTCTTCAAGGACGTCCTGGACACCACGCCCGGCCTGGTCAAGGCCAACCAGGACAACGGTGCCGCGCTCTGGCAGGTCAGCGGCGTCCCCGCGGTCCGCGCGGTGATCACCACCCCGGGCGGCAAGCCGGTGGTCGTCCCGTCCGGCACCCGGGACCTCGCGGCCACCGTCCCGGCCGGCCCGGACGGCCGGGTGCTGCGGCTCGCCGAGTCCGCGGCCCCGGAGTGGAAGGCCACCCTGGACGGCACCGCGCTGGAGCCCACCACGGTCGACGGCTGGGCGCAGGGCTTCAAGCTCCCGGCCGGCGGCGGCAAGCTCGCCGTCACCCGGGAGGGCGGCCTCGCCCACACCGGCTGGATCTGGGCCCAGGTGCTGCTCGGCCTGACCGTGCTGGTGCTGGCCCTGCCCGGCCGCCGCAACCACAACGACGACGACCTGCCCGAGGAGGTGGTGGCCGCCGCCGCGCTGGCCGCCGCCGCCCAGGCGCAGGCGCCCGCCCCCGGCAGCCGCCGGGCCCGCCGGATGGCGGAGCGCGGCGAGGGCGGCGAGCCCGGCACCGACGAGTCCGGGGTGTACGAGGGCAGGCCCGGCGCCGTCCCGGCGCAGCCGGCCGGCGAACCGGTGACCGGGGCGGTCCAGGCGGCCGCCGCCGTCCAGGAGGCCGAGCCGTACACCGACCCGTACCAGACGTACCAGCAGGCCGACCCGTACAGCTACGACCAGTACGCGGCCCAGCAGCCGGTGGCCGCGCCGTACGGCGGCCAGGGCGACTGGGGGGCACCCCAGCAGCAGGCCTACCCCGAGCAGGGCCACCCCCAGCAGGGCTACGACCAGGGCTACGAGCAGCAGGGCTTCGAGCAGCCGTACCAGCCGGAGCAGCAGCCCTACGGCTACGACCCGTACCAGCAGCCGGAGCACCAGCAGCCCTGGGTGCCGGGGCAGCAGCAGGCCGACCCGTACTACGACCCGAACGACCCCAACGGCACCGGCCGGTACCCGCACCAGCCCGGATCGGGGAGCTGACCCGCGATGAAGAAGCCCGCATTCAGGAAGAAGTCCGGCCCCGACGAGGCCCCTGAGCCCGTCGGGAGCTCCCGCCCGGCGGAGCCGGCCGAGGCCGCCCCGGCCGCCGGGGCGAGCCGGTTCGCCGGGAAGGCCGGCGGGACGAGGACCACCCCGTCCCTGCTCGCCGCCGCCGTGGTGCTCGCGGCGGTGTTCGGGATCGCCCAGGTGCGCCCGCCGGCCGCCCCGGCCCGGGCGGACGCGGCCGCGGCCCCGAGCACCGCGCAGGTCGAGCGGACGGCGGCGGTCTGCCCGCAGCCGCTGCAGGGCCTGACCGGCTCGACCACGCTCACCGCGTACACCCCGCCCGGGACGGGACCGGCCACCGGCGGCGCCGGTTGGCTCGCCGACGCGGCCGCGCCCGCCGTACCCGCCGCGCAGCCCTCCGGCACCCCCTCGGCGGCGGCCACCCCGACGCCCACCGCGCCCGCCACCCCGGCCGCGACCGGCTCGGGCGCCCCGGCCGCGCCGGTCCCGGACAAGAACGCCGCGCCCGCGGACGCCCGGCTGACCCTGGCCAAGCCCGGCACCCCGGCCAGCGGGCCGGCGGCCAACGGCGACACCGCGTCCGGCACCGGGGCGGTCGGCAGCGGCGCCCTCGCCCCGGGCTTCACCGTCACCCAGACCACCGTGGTCACCGAGCAGCGCGGCCTCGGCCTGTCCGGCCTCACCTGCACCCCGGCCGGGACCGGCTTCTGGTTCGCCGGGGCCAGCACGGCCGGCGACCGGGTCGACTACCTCAGCCTGGTCAACACCGAGTCCTCCGCCGCCGTCGTCGACATCAAGCTGTACGGCGACAAGGGCCTGATCGAGAACGACGCGGCCAACGGCCTCACCGTCGCCCCCGGCAGCTCCCAGTCCGTCCTGCTGTCGACCCTCAGCAAGGGCGCCGTCACCGACCTCGCCGTGCACGTGGTGGTCCGCTCCGGCCGGATCGGCGCCGCGCTGCACGCCGCCGACGGCAACAAGGGCGCCGACTGGATCCCGGCCTCGGCCGCCCCGGCCGCCACCCAGGTGCTGCCCGGCCTGCCCGCGGACACCTCGAGCGCCCGCCTGGTGGTCTGGGCTCCGCCGGAGGACGACGCCGACCTGAAGATCCAGCTGTCCGGCAAGAACGGCTGGTTCACCCCCGCCGGCAACGAGTCGATCCACGTCAAGGCGGGCATGGTGGCCGCCGTCGACCTCGGCAAGGTCACCCGTGACGAGGTCGCCGGGCTGCGGCTGTCGCCCAGCGACGACAAGCACCCCACCCCGATCGTGGCCGGGCTGCGGGTGGACCGGGCGGCGGGCAACGGCAAGAGCGACGCGGCCTGGCTCACCGGCAGCAACCCGGTCGGCGCCCGCGCCACCGTCGCCGACAACCGGGCCGGCGCCTCGACGCTCTTCCTGACCTCCGCCGGCGACGCCGCCACCGTCCGGGTCACCGCCTCGGCCGGCAGCGGCGGCGGCACCCCGGCCACCAAGGAGGTCCAGGTCCCGGCCGGCGGCACCGTCGCGCTCCCGGCGCCCGAGCCCGCCGGGCTGAACGGCGTCTTCGCGCTCACCGTGGAGACCCTCTCCGGCGGCCCGGTGGTCGCGGCCCGGATGCTCTCCATCCCGGCCAAGGACGTGCCGATGTTCACCGTCCAGGCGCTGCGCGACGACCACAGCACCGTCAAGGTCCCGCAGGCCGCCCAGGACCCGGGCGTCGTCCTGCGCTGAGCCGACGGACGGCTGACGGAGGGGGGTGGCACCCGCGGGTGCCACCCCCCTCCGTCAGCTCACTCCTCGTCGTAGCGCGGGTCGATCGCGTCCGGCGAGAGCCCCAGCAGCTCGGCGACCTGCTCGATCAGGATCTCGTGCACCAGGGCCGCGCGGTCCTCCCGGGTCTTCGCCCGGATCTCCACCGGCCGCCGGTACACCACGATCTGGCTCTTGCGGCCCTGCTTGCCCGGCGACACCCGCCCCAGCGGCACGCCGTCCTCGGCGTCGGCGCCGTCCGGATCGCGCAGCGGCACCTCCTGGACGGCGAACTCCACCTCGATCAGCTGCGGCCAACGCCGCTCCAGCCGCTCCACCGACTCGCGCACGTAGTCGTCGAACAGTTCGGAGCGGGTGAGCGAGATCGGCACCTGCGGCGGCGCCAGCGGCCCGCGCAGCCCCCTGCCGTGCCGGTCGCGGTGCCGGGGGCGGCGCGCTGGGCCTGTCGATGACTGCGGTGCGGAGCTGTCCATATCACTGCCGAGAGTAGTCCTTGGACGGTCGGAAGTGGACCACTCCGGCGGGGAATCGCCCGGGGCGGCCGATACGCGGCCCCGGCGCTCGGAGGGCGACACGGCACACCCTCCGGGCAGGCGGTCTTCGCTCCCCGGCGGGGAGTGCGGTACCGTCCACCCTCGTGAGCTCTGTACGTCGTTGTTCGCGGACCGCGTGCGGCCGGCCGGCCGTCGCAACGCTGACGTACGTCTACGCGGACTCGACGGCCGTCCTCGGCCCGCTCGCGACCTACGCCGAGCCGCACTGCTACGACCTGTGCGCCGAGCACGCCGAGCGCCTCACCGCCCCGCGCGGCTGGGAGGTCGTCCGGCTCGCCCTCTCGCCGGGGCCGCTGCGCCGCAGCAGCGACGACCTGGAGGCCCTCGCCAACGCCGTGCGCGAGGCCGCCCGCCCGCAGACCCCCCGTCAGGGCCGCGCGCCCGAGGGCGAGTCCACCGAGGGCAGCCGCCGCGGCCACCTCCGGGTGCTGCGCTCGCCCGACAACTGAGGACTCTCCCGGCACGGGACGTTCGTCCGGCCCGGGTACGCTGCCGGTCTACCGCCACCGCGCCCGTCGACCGGACGGGCGGTGGCCGTACCGTGACCGACCAGTACAGAGACCAGGGTGGAGCCGCAGTGCGCGACCTCAAGCAGCTCGTGAAGGCGTACGACGTCCGAGGCGTCGTCCCGGACCAGTGGGACGAGAGCCTGTCCCGGGCCTTCGGTGCCGCGTTCGTGCAGGTCACCGGCGCGACCGCGATCGTGGTCGGCCACGACATGCGCCCCTCCTCCCCGGCACTCAGCCTGGCCTTCGCCGAGGGCGCCGCGGCCTACGGCGCCGACGTGGTGCGGATCGGGCTCTGCTCGACCGACCAGCTCTACTACGCCAGCGGCAAGCTCGACCTGCCCGGCGCGATGTTCACCGCCAGCCACAACCCGGCCCAGTACAACGGCATCAAGCTGTGCCGGGCCGGCGCCGCCCCGGTCGGCCAGGACACCGGCCTGTCCGAGATCCGCGAGCTGGTCGAGTCCTGGACGGCCGAGGACGACACCGTCACGGTCCCGGCCAAGGACGTGAAGCCCGGCGCGCTCTCCGAGCAGGAGACCCTGCGCGGCTACGCCGACCACCTGCTGGGCCTGGTCGACCTCACCGAGATCCGCCCGCTCAAGGTCGCCGTGGACGCCGGCAACGGCATGGGCGGCCACACCGTGCCGACCGTCTTCGACGGCCTGCCGATCGAGCTCGTCCCGATGTACTTCGAGCTGGACGGCACCTTCCCGAACCACGAGGCCAACCCGCTCGACCCGAAGAACCTGGTCGACCTGCAGGCCAAGGTCCGCGAGGTCGGTGCCGACGTGGGCCTGGCCTTCGACGGCGACGCCGATCGCTGCTTCGTCGTCGACGAGCGCGGCGAGCCGGTCTCCCCGTCCGCGATCACCGCCCTGGTCGCCGCCCGCGAGATCGCCCGCGCCCAGGCCGCCGGCGAGGCCGAGCCGACCGTCATCCACAACCTGATCACCTCCTGGACCGTCCCCGAGGTGGTCCGCGAGCTGGGCGCCAAGCCGGTCCGCACCCGGGTCGGCCACTCCTTCATCAAGCAGGAGATGGCCGTCACCGACGCCGTCTTCGGCGGCGAGCACTCCGCGCACTACTACTTCCGCGACTTCTGGCGCGCCGACACCGGCATGCTGGCCGCCCTGCACGTGCTGGCCGCGCTCGGCGGGCAGCCGGGCACGCTGTCCGCGCTCACCGCCGAGTACGACCGCTACGCCGCCTCCGGCGAGATCAACAGCACCGTCGCCGACCAGGCCGCCAGCACCGCCGCCGTCCGCGCCGCCTACGCCGGCCTGGAGGGCACCAGCGTCGACGAGCTGGACGGCCTCACCGTGGCCGGCCCGGACTGGTGGTTCAACCTGCGCGCCTCCAACACCGAGCCGCTGCTGCGCCTGAACGTCGAGGCCAAGGACCCGGCGAAGATGGCCGAGCTGCGTGACGGCGTGCTCGCCGTCGTCCGCGGCTGAGCCGACGGAGCCTGAGCGGACGCACGTGAGCGGACGCGCCTGAGCGGACGCCGTCGAGCGGACGCGCCTGACCTCAGCGGGCGGTGCCCCGGCCGGTAGGGTTGCCTATCGGCCGGGGCACCTCCGTGCCGTCACCGATCTTTGGAGAGCCCCATGAAGCTCGAATCCTTCCTCCTGGAGATCCTGGTCTGCCCGCAGTGCCGGGCCGGCCTCGTCGAGGGCGGCACCGAGGAGCAGCCCGAGCTGGTCTGCACCGGCGCCGAGTGCGGCCTCATCTACCCGGTTCGCGACGGCATTCCGGTCCTCCTGGTGGACGAGGCCCGCCGCCCGGCCTGATCCTGGGGGCGAAGCCCGCACCGCCGAGCCCCACCCCGCTGAGTCCCGTCCCGCGAAGCCCCACCCCGCCAGCCCGCCAGCCGTCCAGGAGCGCAGCCGGAGGCCCGCCGCATGCTCGACGACACCCTGCTCGACGATCCGGCCGCCCTCCAGCGCGCCGACCAGGACCGCGCCCTGCTGGCGCTGGCCGGCGCCGGCGCCCGGGTCCGCACCGCGCTGCGGCAGGCCGACGCGGCCGGCCTCGACCGGCTGCGCCCCGACGGCCGCCCGCGCGCCGTCCTGGTCGCCGGGCACGGCAGCGCGCTGACCGCGGCCGAGATGCTGGCCGCGCTGGCCGGCACCGCCAGCCTGGTCGTCCCGCTGCCGCCGACCGAGGCGGCCGCCCCGCGCGCCGACCGGGCCGGTGCCCCGCCCGCGTTCACCGCCGGGCTCGGCTGGCAGCTGCCCGGCTGGGCCGGACCGCTCGACCTGCTGGCGATCAGCTCCGCCGACGGCGGCGAGCAGGGCCTGGTCGCGCTCGCCGAGCAGGCCTACGCGCGCGGCTGCGCGATCGTCGTCACCGCCCCCGAGGGCAGCCCGCTGGCAGCGGCGGCCCTGCAGGTGCGCGCGCTGCCGCTGCCGTACGTGACCTCGGTGCTGCCCGAGGACGGCCCGCCCGCCGCGGCCGCCGAGCCGGACCTGCCGGCCGAGGACCCGGCGGCGCTCTGGTCCCACCTCACCCCGCTGCTGGCGCTCGCCCAGAAGATCGGCCTGACCCAGCTGCCGTACGACGCGCTGCCCGGTGTCGCCGACCTGCTGGACGCCACCGCCGTGCGCTGCCGCCCCGACGCCGCCGCGTACACCAACCCGGCGAAGAGCCTGGCCGCCCGGCTGGCCGGGACGGTCCCGCTGCTGTGGGCCGAGGGCCCGGTCGCCGGGGCCGCCGCCGCCCGCTTCGCCGCCCAGCTGGCCGACCGGGCCGGACGGCCCGCGCTGGCCGGCGCGCTGCCGCAGGTGCTCACCGCCCACCGCGGCATGTTCACCGGGCAGTTGGGCGCGGGCGCGGACCCGGACGACTTCTTCCGCGACCGGGTCGAGGAGCCCGACCCGCTGCACCTGCAGGTCCTGCTGCTGAGGCAGGCCCCCGGCCCGGCCGGAGCGACGGAGGAGCAGGACGGCCCGGCCGAGGTGCCGGAGGAGGACGCCGGCCCGCGCAGCTTCGGCGTCGCCCGGGCGCACCGGCTGGCCGCCGCGCACGACGTCCGGCTCACCGAGTACGCGAGCACCCGGCCGGAGGCGCTGCACGCGCTGGCCGACCTGGTCGCGCTGACCGACTTCGCCGCCGTCTACCTGGGCCTCGCCGCCGCGCAGTCCTGAGACCTTCGGACGGACCCGGCCGCCCGGCCGGTACGGTAGGCGCTCGACGACGCTGACCCGACCCGTGAGGACTTGTAGGCATGAGCACCGAAGGCGGCACCAAGGCACTGGTGGCGGCGCTGTCCGCGAATCTGGCGATCGCGGCGGCCAAGTTCACCGCCTTCGGCTTCACCGGCTCCTCCTCGATGCTGGCCGAGGGCGTGCACTCGGTGGCCGACTCCGGCAACCAGGTGCTGCTGCTGGTCGGCGGCAAGCGGGCCCGCCGGGCGGCGGACGAGGAGCACCCGTTCGGGTACGGCCGCGAGCGCTACGTGTACGGCTTCCTGGTGGCCATCGTGCTGTTCAGCGTCGGTGGCCTGTTCGCGATCTACGAGGGCTGGCACAAGGTCAACCACCCGGAGGCGCTGGACTCCTGGGGCTGGGCGGTCGGCGTGCTGGTCTTCGCGATCGCGATGGAGGGCTGGTCCTTCCTCACCGCGGTGCGCGAGTCGGCGAAGGTCAAGGGCGGCCAGAGCTGGACGCAGTTCATCCGTACCGCCAAGGCCCCGGAGCTGCCGGTCGTCCTGCTGGAGGACACCGGCGCGCTGGTCGGCCTGGTGCTCGCGCTGTTCGGCGTCGGGCTCACCGTGATCACCGGTGACGGCGTGTGGGACGGCATCGGCACCCTGAGCATCGGCGTCCTGCTGGTGGTGATCGCCGTGGTGCTCGCCCTGGAGACCAAGTCGCTGCTGCTCGGCGAGTCCGCAAACAAGGAGTCGGTGCGGCGGATCCGCGAGGCGCTGGTCGACGGCCGGTCCGTCACCGGGGTGATCCACATGCGGACCATGCACCTCGGCCCCGAGGAACTGCTGGTGGCCGCCAAGATCGCCGTCAACGCGGAGGACAGCGCCGCCCGGGTGGCGGAGGCCATCGACGCCGCCGAGGAGCGGGTCCGGGCCGTGGTCCCGATCGCCCGGTCGATCTACCTGGAGCCCGACGTCTACAGCGCCGAGAAGGCCGCGGCGGGCGAGGACCCGGCCGCCACGCCCGGCGGCCCGGGCCCCGACGCCGCGCACTGACGGTCCGGGCGCCGGGTCGGAGCGCCCCGGAGGCGAGCGGGCGAGTGACACCGCTTGAGGACCGGTCGGGCCGGGGACCGAAATCGGTCATCGCCGGACGGCCGGCGGGGCCATCGGTGTAGATTCGTCACCAGAGCCAGAACGTCGCTGCTGATGGCGGTCGATCGGCGGTCCGCACCCGTAGGGTGTGCGCCGGTCGAGGGAGAGAGGTCCTCCGACGGTTTGTGCTGCGCAAGGGAGCCGGTCCGCCACCGCGGGGATCCGGTGGCCCCGGTGCGGCCGTGCACCCGTACGGCCGGCCGCGCGCGACACACGACCGGACCTTTGGCCCCACCCCATCAGCGAGGAGCAGACGCATGTCGACCGACATCACCGGTGACTTCAAGGTCGCCGACCTTTCCCTGGCGCCGTTCGGCCGCAAGGAGATCCAGCTGGCCGAGCACGAGATGCCCGGCCTGATGGCCATCCGCGCCGAGTACGCCGAGTCGAAGCCGCTGGCCGGCGCCCGCATCACCGGCTCGCTGCACATGACGATCCAGACCGCCGTGCTGATCGAGACCCTGACGGCGCTCGGTGCCGAGGTCCGCTGGTGCTCCTGCAACATCTTCTCGACCCAGGACCACGCGGCCGCCGCCATCGCGGTCGGCCCGGAGGGCACCCCGGAGAACCCGCAGGGCGTGCCGGTCTTCGCCTGGAAGGGCGAGACCCTGGACGAGTACTGGTGGTGCACCGAGCAGGCCCTGACCTGGCCCGAGGGCAAGACCCCGAACATGATCCTCGACGACGGCGGCGACGCCACCCTGCTGATCCACAAGGGCGTCGAGTTCGAGAAGGCCGGTGCCGCGCCGGACCCGTCCACCGCGGACAACGACGAGTTCCGGATCATCCTGGAGCTGCTCAACCGCACCCTCAAGGACACCCCGAACAAGTGGACCGAGGTCGCCGCCACCATCAAGGGCGTGACCGAGGAGACCACCACCGGTGTCCACCGCCTGTACGAGATGCACCGTGACGGCCAGCTGCTGTTCCCGGCCATCAACGTCAACGACGCCGTCACCAAGTCGAAGTTCGACAACAAGTACGGCTGCCGCCACTCGCTGATCGACGGCATCAACCGCGCCACTGACGTGCTGATCGGCGGCAAGGTCGCCGTCGTCGCCGGCTACGGCGACGTGGGCAAGGGCTGCGCCGAGTCGCTGCGCGGCCAGGGCGCCCGCGTGATCATCACCGAGATCGACCCGATCTGCGCGCTGCAGGCGGCGATGGACGGCTACCAGGTCACCACCCTGGAGGACGTCGTCTCGATCGCGGACATCTTCATCACCACCACGGGCAACAAGGACATCATCCTTGCCTCGCACATGGAGAAGATGAAGCACCAGGCGATCGTCGGCAACATCGGCCACTTCGACAACGAGATCGACATCGCGGGCCTGGCGAAGCTGCCGGGCATCGTGAAGACCGAGGTCAAGCCGCAGGTCCACGAGTGGCGCTTCGCCGACGGCCACACCATCATCATGCTGTCCGAGGGCCGCCTGCTGAACCTGGGCAACGCGACCGGCCACCCGTCCTTCGTGATGTCCAACTCCTTCGCCAACCAGACGATCGCCCAGATCGAGCTGTTCACGAAGACCGAGGAGTACCCGATCGGCGTCTACGTGCTGCCGAAGCACCTGGACGAGAAGGTCGCCCGCCTGCACCTCGACGCGCTGGGCGTGAAGCTGACCACCCTGAGCCAGGAGCAGGCCGACTACATCGGCGTCCCGGTCGAGGGCCCGTACAAGCCGGAGCAGTACCGCTACTGATGCGGCGCCGCTGAGGTACGAACGCCGGTGGCCGGCACCCCCGCGCGGGGGTGCCGGCCACCGGCATGTCCGGTCGTCCTCAGTGCATGACGTCGGTCGTCCAGGTGCCCGGGTCCGGGCCGAGGGCCTTGGTGTGGGCGAGCAGCCAAGGCAGCCCGCCGAGCTGTTCCAGCGACGGCGGCAGGTCGGCCCCGGCTCCGACGCACACCTGCACCCCGCTGTCGGCGGAGCACTGCGGCGGGTTCGGGCCGGTGTACGGCGACCCGTCCTTCCCGGTCGGTGACGCCTGCGATCCCGGGGCGGACGGCTTCACGGTGAACCAGACGGTCTTGCCCTCCGCCTCCAGCATCAGCCACATGCTCCAGGCGCTCCTGCCGGCCGAGTCCGGGCGCGCCAGCTGGACGTTGGTGGCCTTGAACGTCGCGGGCAGTCCGGTGATCCGCACCGGAAGCGGGACGTCCCATGTGCCGTACCGGACTCCGGCGGCCACCTTGTGCAGGACCTCCCGCGCGATGTCCGCCGGTCGGCCGCCGGAGCCCGAGAGCTCCGCCCAGCCGCCCGAGGGCGTCAGCCACCGCAGGGTGGGCTGGTCGTACGGCGGCGCGTCGGAGACCACCCAGTACGCCGCCCGTCCGTCGACCGGCTCGGCCTCCTCGGTGCGGACCTCGCTGCCGGGCGACCCGGTCACCGGGGGCCGGGCCCCGGCCGGGAACTGCGAGAGCCGCAGCCGCGGGGCGTTCTCGCCCCGGCCGCTCGCCTGCAACTCGACGTCCCGGAACCCGGTCTGGTACCCGACGCCGTTCTCACCGCCGACCCAGTCCGGCAGCCAGCCGAACCGGAGCCCGGGGGTCAGCGGGTCGGACCCGGCCCGGTCCGGTGCGGCGGTCGGGGACGGCGTGACCGCCGGGGGCGGGGGCGCGGTGGTGGCCGCAGCGGGCGCGGCCGGCCGCGCGGGTGCGGCGGTGCCGCTGCCCGGGAGCAGGAGGGCGCCGCCGGCCACCACCGCGGCCGTCGCGCCCGCGACGATGCCGATCATGGCTTGCCTGCGCCGGCGAAGCCGCGTCGCGCCCTCGGCCAGGGACCGACCGGCGTCGAAGCCCGGAGGCGGTGCCGGTTCGTCGGCCAGGGCCGCCAGACGGTTGGCCAGGTCGTGGGGATCGGTGGTCGTCATGACATCCTCTCGGCGACGGCGGGACGGGCGGTGAGCCTGCTGCGAAGGGTGTCCAGCGCCCGGGAACTCTGGCTCTTGACGTTGCCGGAGGAACAGCCCAGGGCCTCGGCGGCCTGCTCGATCGACAGGTCGCAGTAGTAGCGCAGCACCACCGTGGCCCGCTGACGGGGCGGCAGGGCGGCGAGGGCCCGGCGCAGGTCGAGGGAGGCGTCCAGGTCGACACCGCCGGCCACCCCGTCCGGATCCGTCCCGGAACGGACCGTGCGGCGCCACCACGCGGTGCGCTGCTCGGCCAGGAACGTGTTCACCAGCACCCGGCGGGCGTAGCCGTCCCGGTTCTCCAGCCGTGCGGCTCTCGCCCAGTTCACGTACAGCTTGGTGATCGTCTCCTGGACCAGGTCGTCGGCCCGGTGCCAGTCCCCGCACAGCAGATAGGCGACCTTCCGCAGCCAGCCGCTCCGGGAGGCCACGTACTCCGTGAACTCCTCGTCGCGCGTCTGCTTCGCCATCCGCACCCCCTCTCGTCGTGGCGGCGGCAACCGTCCGGTGCCGTCCACCCCCCTAATGCGCGCACCACCGGCGAATGTTGCATGCGAGTGCGCACGTAGGCTTTCGGGCATGCCCAATGGCCGGTACTCGCTCCACGACACGCACGACCACGTCCTGCTCGGCGAGGAGCGCTTCAGCTGCGCCCCCGGGGCGGCCGGCTGGCGGTACGTCTCCAAGACCTACGCGCCGGACGGCCGGGTGATCGGCGGTGTCGACCTCACGCTGGACTCGCGGGCCCGGCCGCTGCGGATGGAACTGCGGGCTGGGGGCTGGCAGGTGCGCGGCGGGGCGGTGGACGGGGTCGCCTGGGTCCGGACCGCCGCGGCGGACCCGGGCGGCGAGCACACGGTGGAGGGGCACGACCGGGCGCACGCCTTCACCGGCCGCTCGCCGGGCTTCCTGGTCGCCACCGCCCGGCTGCTGCGCCTGCGGGAGGGGGCGAGCGCGCGGGTGCGGCTGGTGGCGTTCACCGAGCCGGTCCTGGCGCCGCGCACCCTCGACCAGGGGTGGCTGCTGGAGGGCGTCGACACCCACGCGACGGACTCGGGGCCGCTGCTGGTCGAGCGTTACCAGGTCGCGGACCTGGAGACGGGGGAGCAGCAGGTCGTGCACCTGGCCGGGGACGTGGTGCTGTCGGCGGACGGGGTCGAGCTGGAGGAGCTGGAGTCGGCACCGAACGCCTGGCGGGTGGGGAGCGAGGAGTAGCCGGCCGCCCGGGCCCCGGGCCGTCAGGAGGGCGGGGCGAAGCCGGTGCCGGCGGCGTGCTTCTCGAAGGACGGGGCCGGCGGTGCGGCCGGAGCTGCCGGTGCTGCCGGGGCCGCTGATGCGACGGGCGCCGGTGCGACCGGGGTGGGTGCCGCCGGGGTGACGGGGGCGGCCTGGGGGAAGGGCGTGGTCGGTGCGGGCGCGGCTGGGACGCCGAGCACCCGCAGAGGCCGTCCGTCGGCCGGGGTGGGCGCCGGGCCGGCGGCCGGTCCGGGAGCGGACATCTGCGCGGGCATCCGCCCGGCCGCCCACAGCTGCTCCTGGACGCGCGTCCACTCCCGGCGCTGGCGCTCGGTGAGCACCGCACCCAGGTACGCCGCCGGGTGCAGCCCCGCGGGTATCGGCCGGCCGATCCGGGCCGACAGGTCCTCGGCCAGCCCGGCCGTCATCCGGTGCATCACCGCCGGGTCCAACTGGCCGATCCGGCCCAGCAGCTGGCGGACGGCGAGCCAGAGCGGCTCCGGAACGGCGGAGAAGTCCATCGCGACCAGGTCATGGCCCATCGTCTGCAGCAGGTGCGGGTGCACCGGCGGCAGCGGGGTGCCGGAGCCGCCCGCACCCGGGGTGCGCTCGCGGACGACCACCGTCCCGGCGAAGATGTCGCCGAGCCGCTTGCCCTCCACGCTCACCGCCGACGTGATCAAGGCCGGGGAGCCGGACAGCGCGATCAGTTCGAAGAAGCCGACCAGCCCGCGCACCAGGGAGTGCCGGAACCGCACCGGTCCGCCGTCGGTGCGCACCACCCGCAGCCCGAGCGCGGCCTTGCCGAGCGAGCGGCCGTGGGTGAGGGTCTCGACCATCACCGGAACGGCGACCAGGAAGAACACCGTCAGGCCGATCATCGTGGCTGCCAGCGCCGCGCCGTCGAGGCCGACCAGGGCGACGCTCAACAGCAGGGTGACCACCAACAGGGCGGCGAACTCCACGAGCAGATCGAGCACGATCGCCAGTGCCCGGCTCGGAAGCTTCGCCGTCTGCAGGCCGAGGACGACCGCCTCACCCGTCACCAGGTCGCTCAAGACACCTGTCCGTTCACGCTCTTGGAGCCCGTACGGCTCGTCCATGGAGATCCGGGACCGCCGGGAAGCGGCAGCGCCGGGGAGGGGATCGTCCCGGATCGGCCCCCCACGACCCGCTCTCCGCAGTCTGATCCGCAGCCGCAAACATACGGGGCCCGGTGGGCGCACGGGAAGTGAGATCCCGAGGGCCGTCCCCGGGGCCGCTGCTGGCATGCTGGGCCGCGGTTGTCCGCACCTGCCCGCCCGCCCGCCCGCGCACGCGCGTCCGCGCCCACCGCCGATCATGGAGCCGCCGAATGGACCTGGACGTCTTCGTCGCCACCCACCAGGGGGAGTGGGCCCGGCTGGACGCCCTCGCCCGCAGGCGCCGACTCAGCGGCGAGGAGGCCGACGAACTGGTCACCCTCTACCAGCGCACCACCGGCCACCTCGCCAAGGTCCAGGCCGCAGCCCCGGACCCGGCGCTGCTCAGCCGGCTCACCAGCCTGGTCTCGCGCTCCCGCAGCGCCGTCACCGGCGCCCGCACCAACGGCTGGCAGGACGTCGCCCGCTACTACACGGTGAGCTTCCCGGCCGCGCTCTACCGCGCGCGCCGCTGGTGGGGGCCGGTCGCGGTCGTCTCGCTGATCGGCACCGCCCTGATCGCGTGGTGGATGGCCACCCACCCGGAGGTCCGCAACGGCCTCCTCACCCCCGAACACCTCCAGGAGCTGACCCGCCCCGGCGGACAGTACGAGGCGTACTACTCGGACCGGCCGGCCAGCTCCTTCGCCGCACAGGTCTGGACGAACAACGCCTGGATCGCCGTGCAGTGCCTGCTGTTCGGGATCGCGCTGGGCATCCCGGTGATCTACGTGATGTGGACCAACGTGGTGAACCTCGGCCTCGGCGTCGGGCTGATGGCCTCCGCCGGACGGCTCGACGTCTTCCTCGGCCTGCTCATCCCGCACGGCCTGCTGGAACTGACCGCAGTCTTCGTGGCCGGCGGCCTCGGCCTGCGCCTCGGCTGGACCGTCATCGACCCCGGCCCGCGGACGCGCGGGGTGGCGCTGGCGGAAGAGGGGCGCTCGATCATCGGAATGTCGATGGGGCTCGCGACCGTCCTGGCGGTCTCCGGTGTCCTCGAAGCCTTCGTGACCCCGTCCGGCCTGCCGACCTGGGCCCGGATCGCCATCGGCGTGCTGGCCGAGATCGCGTTCCTGCTCTACGCCCTGGTGCTCGGCCGGAAGGCGGCGGAGGACGGCGAGTCCGGCGACGTCGACGCGGCCGACCGGGCGGACCTGCAGCCCGTCGCGGCCTGAGGCGATGTGATCGACACTCCCTCTGACCTGCTAGTCTTCTTCTCACCCCGGCCGAACCATTGACGTGGTGAGGGTGGGCTAGTAGGTTTGAACGGTTGGGACTGACTGGACAACGGTCGGGCCCGGGCGTTAGTGTCTACGACACCGCCGAAATCGAGGCGAGCGCGTTTCACGAAATGCGCGCCCTCCGACGAAGCAAATCCCGCGAACTGAGCACATCCAAAGCTTTGATAAGCTTCGTAGCGAAGTTTGCAGGAAATCCCCCCAGCGGGAATCGGATGAATGAAACTCCGGGTAAACGGAGCGGAAAACATCTGGTAAGCTGGAAACACGAAAGAA
>NZ_BNBY01000049.1 GCF_014656195.1 Kitasatospora xanthocidica
GAATCCGCGCGCCGCCTCCCGCCGTCCCCGCCCCCGTCCAGCCCCCCGTACCCCCGTAGCGGGGGGTGCCGTGGCGGTCGTGGCGATCGTGGCCGCCGTGGTGTCAGACCTTCAGGCCGTGGCGGCTGACGTACCAGTAGTGGAAGCCGAACAGCCCGCCCAGCACGGCCAGCCACTGCAGCGAGTTCACCAGCGGCACCAGGTCCACCGGCAGGGTGCAGGCCAGCGTGACCCGGATCCCGGCGTCCACGGCGAACCCGAGGCCCCACACGGCGGTGAGCAGGCGCAGGTGGCGGCGGAAGACCGCGTCGTGGTCCCAGCGCCCCACCCACTCCGCGGCTCCCGCCTCACCGACCTTGGCGGCGACGATCGAGCGCGCCGCGGTCAGCATGAACGGGCGCCGCGTCGCCAGGGTGCCCAGCACCCAGATCCCGAGCGCGCCGAACACCCAGCTGTCGCGCACCAGCAGCACCCGGGGGCTGCCGCTGACCATCGACATCAGCGCGCCGACGGCGACCATCAGCAGGGTGAAGGCCGGCATCGCCTCGATCCGGCGGCTGCGCACCATCCCCAGCACCAGCCACGGCACCAGCAGCAGACCGCTGATCAGCAGCGCCGCCCACTGGCTCATCCCCAGGCCGTGCAGCAGGTAGAACCCGCCGAGCGGCAGCGCCAGTTCGAAGACCAGCGACTTCACCAGCGCCCGCTTGGCGGCGCGGGCCTTCTGCCGCTCGCCCGGCGCGGCCCCGCCCTGCGGCCCGGTGTCGAGACCGCTCTCCTGACCGTTCTCCTGACCGCTCTCCCGCCCGGTGTCCTGTCCCGCGACCCGCCCGGCCTGCTCGCCCATGGTCTCCCCCATCACACTCGCCCCTCGCATGACTGCCTCTCCCCTGTCCTGTGCGCCCCGCCGCCGCCGGGCGGCCCCGCTACGATTCGGCCCGGGTCGCCCGGTCGAAGATGTCGGCCAGCTCGCGGCCGGCCTCGGCGACGTCGAAGTCCGGGTCGCCCACCCAGCGCATCACCACGGCGTCGATCGCCCCGCGCAGCGCGACGAGCATCAGCCGGGCGTCGAACTCCCGGAACTCGCCCGCCTCCTGCGCCGCGCGGACCGCCTGCTCCTGGCCCTCCATCAGCGCCTGCATGGAGGCCTGGTAGCCGACCGTCGCCGGGTCGTCCCCGCCGAGGTTGGGCAGCACCTCGATCAGCGCCTTCAGGTGCCCGGGCCAGAGCGCGAGCAGCTCGATGTTGGACTCGATGAACACCCGCAGCCGGGCGCGCGCGCCCTCGGCCGCGCCCACCCTGGGCGCCATGAACGCGCCGGTCACCCTGGTCACCTCGGCGACGACCTCGTGCATCAGGTCGTCCTTGCCGGCGAAGTGGTACGAGATCATCCCGGTGCTGCTCAGCCCGGCCTGCTTCGCGATCCGGCTGAACGAGGCCTTCGCGTACCCCAGTTCGGCGACCACCTCGATGGCGGCCCGGACGATCTGCGCCCGGCGCCCCGATTCGGTGAACGTCCGCCCCATCCCCACGCCTCCTTGCTCGCTCAAGCAGTTTCTTGCTTGCCTGAGCAAAACTGTAGAGCGTTTTGCTCGCCCAAGCAAGAACTTGCTTGGGCGAGCAAAAAGTGGGCTGAGGCGCGGGGAGGCCCCGGGCAGCCGGTCAGCGGCCGCCCGGGGCCTCGGTCCGCGGGCCCGGCGGGCGGGGCCGCGGCCGGGAGGTCACTTCGCCAGGAAGGCGAGGAGCGCCGTGTTGACCTCCTCCGCGTGGGTCCACAGCAGGCCGTGCGGGGCGCCCTCGATCTCCACGTAGTCGGCGGCGGGCAGGGCCTTGTGGAACGGCCGGGCGGTGTTGTCGACGGGCAGGATGCGGTCGCCCGTTCCGTGCAGGATCAGGGCCGGCACGTCGACGGCCGGGATGTCGGCCCGGAAGTCGGTGTACCAGGTGGACGGCGCGGCCGCCGCGGCGAAGAAGCCGCCGCCCGCCGCGACGCTCCAGCTGTTGCGGACGGCCTCCTCGCTGATCCGGGTGCCCAGGTTCTCGTCCAGGTTGTAGAAGTCCTTGTAGAACTCGGTGTAGTACGCGTAGCGGTCCGCCTTCACCGCCGCGACGATGCCGTCGAAGAACTCCTTCGGCGCGACCCCGTCCGGGTTGTCGTCGCTCTTCAGCAGGCAGGGCTCCAGCGAGGCCAGGAACGCGACCTTGGCGATCCGGGCCGAGCCGTAGGCGGACACGTAGCGGGCGACCTCGCCGGTGCCCATCGAGAAGCCGACCAGCACCGCGTCCCGCAGGTCCAGGGTCTCCAGCACCGTGTTCAGGTCGGCCGCGAAGGTGTCGTAGTCGTAGCCGGTCGTCGGCTGGGACGACTGGCCGAAGCCCCGGCGGTCATAGGTGATCACCCGGTAGCCGGCGTCGAGCAGCACGGCGCTCTGCCGCTCCCAGGAGTGCCCGTCCAGCGGGAAACCGTGGATCAGGACGACCGGCTGCCCGGTGCCGTGGTCCTCGTAGTAGAGGTCGATGGGGGTGGAGTTCTCCTGGCCCACGGTGATGTACGGCATGGTGTCGTTCCTTCGTCCGGAGTGGCTGACGCGGCGGATGCGCGGCACTGGATGTCGTCACGCTAGGACGGACGTCCCGCCGCCTGTTGTCCCCCAGCGCATCGCTTCTTGCCTGGAAGCGTCAGGAGGGGAAGCGTCCCGGCGCACCGCCGCGCGGGGGTGCGAAACCGCCCGAAGAGGGAGGCTTGACCTGGGCGGGGCGGCCACGCACGGTGTTCCCACCGGGAACCGCGACCTGTGGGACCACGCCCCCGCCCCGTGCGGTTCCCCGCCGACGGGACCGTACGCTCACCGTCGGTCCACTGCGGGAAGGGGCAGAAGTGGCGGGGCCTGGCGAACCGCTGACCCGTTGCGGTCTGCGGGGGCGGGAAGCCGAACTCGAAGGACTCCGGGCGCTGATCACCTCGGTGGCCCGCACCGGGAGCGGCGCCCTGGCCCTGCTCCGGGGGGAACCGGGCATCGGCAAGACCACGCTGCTCACCGAGGCCGTCTCCCGGGCCAGGACGGCGGGATTCTCGGTCGGCCTCGGCAAGGCCGACGAGCTGCACCACGTCGTGCCGCTGTCCTCGTTGGCGACCAGCGTCCTGCACGGCGACCGGCCGCTGCTGTCCGGCGACGCCTTCGCCGCTCTCGCCCGGAACCAGGACCAGCGGATCTGGCTGGTGGAGCGCCTCGCGGAGGCGATCGAGGACCGAGCCGGCCGCACACCGGTGCTGATCGCCCTGGACGACGTGCAGTGGGCCGACCCGCTGAGCCGGTTCGCCCTGCAGCAGCTGCCCGTACGCCTGCGGACCTCGCCGGTCCTGTGGCTGCTGGCCGGACGGCCGGACCCCGC
The DNA here is from genome assembly GCF_014656195.1 of Kitasatospora xanthocidica. GTDB lineage: Bacteria > Actinomycetota > Actinomycetes > Streptomycetales > Streptomycetaceae > Kitasatospora > Kitasatospora xanthocidica. The sequence goes on from NZ_BNBY01000049.1 coordinate 3,394, forward strand.
CGGGCCGGCCGAGGAGATCGTCGCGGCCGCGGCCGGCGAGCTCCCGACGGTCACCGTGCCCCTGGGGCCGCTGTCCGGCGCCGCCATCGGCCGACTGGCCGACGACACCCTGGGGCCGGCCGTCGACGAGCGGGTGCGGGAGCTGCTCGACGGCGCCGGGGGGAACCCGTTCCTCGCGGTCGAGATGCTCGCCGGACTGGGCGGCGCCGGGGCCCCGGGCGACCCGGTGCCCGCCACGCTCGTGGTGGGCGTGCGCGGCAGGCTCGGGTCCCTGCGGCCCGACACCCTGCGCTTCCTGCAGATGGGGGCCGTGCTGGGACGCAGGTTCGGCTTCCACGACGCGGCCGCGCTGTCCGGCCGGCCGCCCGCCGCGCTGGTCCCGGCGCTGGAGGAGGCGGTGCGCGCCGGGCTCCTGGACGACGACGGCGAGGAGCTGGTCTTCCGGCACGACCTGCTGCGCCAGGCCGTCTACGTCGACATCCCGCCGTCGGCCCGCAAGGCCCTGCACCGGGAGGCCGCCGGCCACCTCGTCGCCACGGGCCGCCGGCCGGTCGACGCGGTGCCGCACATCCTCAGGGGCGGTCGAGGAACAGCTCCAGCGCGGTGGCGGACCGGTGCGGCTCGCCGGGGTTGCGGCCCACCATGGTGCGGCGGCGCCCGGCGCCCGGGGGCGTCCGTTCGTTGGTCCTCATACCTCTCCTCGTGGTGCCGGCGCCGTTGTGCCGGCGCTCGGGGCGCGGCCGGTCCCCGCGACGCTAGGGCTGCCGGGGAGCGGCCCGAGTCCGCCCGTGCACGGGGACTTGACCGAGAGCGAACACCCGGTACGGGCGGCGGCCCCCGTGCGCTGGCGGGCAGCGGCGCATGCACTGCGGGTCAAGCGGTGCCCCGACCGGGCGCCTAGCGTCGCCGCAGTACGCACGACCCGGCACCCCAGGAGGCCGTCATGACCGCCAACCCCCCGTCCGCCCACGGCAGCAGCCACAGCCACAGCAGCCAGCCCTGGCTGCACCAGAAGGGCGAGGTGATCCAGGAGTTCGGGACCGTCAAGCAGTTCCCGGTCGCCCTGTCCTTCGAGGCGCGGATGTACTCCTGCCAGCGCCTGAACAGGGCCCTCGCGGACACCCAGATCCTCTACGGCCTCTACAAGAAGCACCACTGGCTGATGCGCGGCGCGACCTTCTACCAGCTGCACCTGGTCCTGGACAAGCACGCGGGCGAACAGCTCGAGATCATCGACACCATCGCCGAACGCGTCCAGTCGCTGGGCGGCGTGGCGGTGGGCGACCCCCGGCACGTCGCCGAGATCACCTCGATCCCGCGGCCCCCGGACGGGGTGGAGGAGGTGCCCGCCATGCTGTCCCGGCTGCTGGCGGCCCACGAGACCATCCTCATCGACGCCCACGACGCCGCCGCCCGGACCGCGGAGCTCGGTGACGACGGCACCAACGACCTGCTGGTCTCCCAGGTGATCCGGGCCGGCGAACGGCAGGCGTGGTTCCTGGCCGAGCACCTGGTCGACACCCCGCTGGTCCGCGCCTGAGGCACGCCCGCGCCCGGGCCGCGGCCCCGAACCGCGGCCCCGGTGCGCGGGACCACCACGTCCCGTGGACGCACCGTCATCCCGGCCGCGCGGCGGACTCCTACCGATCGAGAGCCACCGAACCACCCGTCATCCGGAGGAAACCATGCAGTTCGGAATCTTCAGTGGCACGGGACGGAGTGGACGTCATCGAGTTGCGCGCCCTGGCCGTCGCCGTCGCCAACCACCTCGTCACCGGATTCCCCCCACCGCAGCTGGCCCGCGCGATCGAAGCGTGACGGGCGCCGACGGCCTGGTCACCGTGGCACCGGTGTTCAGCGCCTCCTATCTGCGCCTGGACTGAGCGCACTCGGCCCCCGGTCGTCATAGCCGGCCCCCGCCCCGCCCCGCCTCCTCCCGGCGCGGGAGGGGCGGGGCGGAGCTTCCTCACCGCACCCAGTCGGCGGCGAACCCCGCGCCCCGCCGGCTGACCCGTGCCGCCCCCGCCCCCGCGAAGTGCGCCGGGATCACCAACTCCCGCTCCGCCGCCGCCCGTTCCAGGATCCGCAGCCGGCTCGCCGCCGCCTGCGCCTGGTCCAGGCAGAAGCAGCTGCTGCACGAGGGGTGCGCCAGCTGGACCGGCGAGTGCATCAAGTCCCCCACGAACACCGCCCGTTCACCGCCGGAGTCGACCCGCAGCACCGACGAGCCCGGGGTGTGGCCCGGCGCCTCCTCCAGCACCAGCGCCGAGTCCAGGCGCAGCGAGCCCGACCACTCCACCGCCTGCCCGGCCGCCAGCACCGGGGCCACGCTGTCCTCGAAGACCAGGTCCCACTCCGCCCAGCGCTGCGGGTCCACCGCGCCGCCGTCGCGGGCCGGGTGCTCGGCGGCCGGGTCGAAGAAGGCCCGGTCCGCCGCCGGCAGGTGGTACTCCGCGTTCGGGAACATCGGCACCCAACCGCCGTCCCGCTCCGTGGTGTTCCACCCCACGTGGTCGGCGTGCAGGTGGGTGTTGACCACCACGTCCACCTCCTCCGGCCGCACCCCCGCCGCCGCCAGCAGCTCCGGGAAGCGCCCCTCGCGGCGGTGGAACATCGGGGTCGAGGGCCGCTCGCGGCCGTTGCCCACGCCGGTGTCCACCAGTACCGTCCGGCCGCCGCTGCGCACCACCCAGGTCTGCAGCGCCCCGATGTAGGCGCCGGAGTCCGGGTCGTAGTGCTCGGGCGCCAGGGCCGGGGCGCCGTCGGCGCCGGCGCCGGTCCAGGCCGACTCCGCCAGGCCGGGCACGATCCTCTCGGCCGGCACGAACGGCCCCTGGTACTCCACGACCCGGATGATCTCCACGTCCCCCAGCACGATCCGCTCCACGGTTCGTCCTCCCACTCGCTCGTCCGTCGCTTCGCTGTCCGCTCCTTGATCGTAGGAGGCGGAAGTGAGCCGTCCAATGCGCCGACAGCTCGTCTGGATACGCGAACGGCTCACCCGCGGCGTTGGGCCCGGTACGGCGGCAGCGCTCCGGCGTCGTCGTACCGGAAGGCTACGATGGCCGGATGGACGTGGTCAGCGACGCGATCGCCGCCGTACGGGCGGGCCGGCCCTCCTCCAACCGGCTGCGGGTGACGGGGCGTTGGGGCGCCCGGATCCCCTCCTACGCGGGCGCCGGCTTCCACGTGGTGCTCGCCGGCGGCTGCTGGCTGCTCGCCGACGGCGGCGAACCGCTGCGCCTGACGGTCGGCGACGCGGTGCTGCTGCCGCACGGCAGCGGACACGCCCTGTCCGACGGGGAGCTGACGGCCTCCCGGGCGGCGCGCCTGCCCGACCTCGACGCCCTGCTCGGCGCGCACCGGCGCCCGGCCGCCGCCGTCGACGCGGCCGTGGACGTGGGCGCCTCGGGCACGGCCGACCTGCTGTGCGGCAAGTACCGCCTCGACCACGGGCTCGGCCACCCGCTCATGCGCGAGCTGCCCCAGGTCGTCCACCTGCCCACCCGGACCGGCGAGCATCCCGAACTGCGCGCCGCCGTCGACCTGTTGAGCGCCGAACTGGCCGCCGAACGCCCCGGCGGCGAACTCGCCGTACCCGGACTGATCGACCTGCTGCTGGTCTACCTGGTCCGGGCCTGGACCACCCGGCGCGGCGCCGACGGCTGGGGCGCCGCCCTGACCGACCCGGTGGTGGCCACCGCCCTCGCCGCCGTCCACGAGGACCCGGCCCACCCCTGGACGGCCGAGACCCTGGCCGCCCGCGCCGGAGTCTCCCGCGCCACCCTCACCCGCCGCTTCACCGCCCTCACCGGTCGACCCCCGATGGCCTACCTCACCTGGTGGCGGATGACCCGGGCCGCGGGCCTGCTGCGCAGCACCGCCGACCCGCTGGAGGCCGTCGCCCGCAAGGTCGGCTACGCCAGCCCGTACGCGCTCTCGCACGCCTTCGCCCGCCAGTTCGGCACCACCCCGGGCCGCTACCGCACCACCCGCGCCGCCCTGGTCGCCTGACCGGGGGCTGGCGGTGCACGGCGGGCGGGGTGGTGACGGTGCCTCCGGTGGCGGGGGGGTCAGGCCGCCGCGGTGCCGATCACGCGGGTGGGGGTGATCCGGACGACGACGCGGGTGACCTCGGGGGGCAGGTCGAGGTACTCCTGGCCGGCGCCGGGGCCCTCGTACTGCTCGGCGAGGGCGGCCGCGAAGGCGCGGCCGGCGTCCTCGGTGACGGTGGCGAGGCCGCGGATCTCGACGTAGCGCAGCGGGTCGGCGGGGTCGTACACGGTGAGGCTGGCGCGGGGGTCGCGGTGCAGGTTGCGTTCCTTGCGGCGGCCCGCGGCGGTGGACAGGAGCACGTCGTCCCCGTCGCGGCCGACCCAGACCACCGAGGTCTGCGGGCCGCCGTCCGGGTTGAGGGTGGCGAGGACGGCGGGAATGGGCGCGTCGAGCAGGGCGCGGACGGCGTCGTTCAGGGTGGCTGTCATCGGGCGAGGCTATCCGCCCCGGAGTCGGGGTCCATGATCCGGGGTCAGTGATCCGGGGTGCGGGGTGCGGAGTTCGTGACCCCGGGTCCGTGATCCGTGGTGCTTCCGTGGTCGATACGGAAGCGGCGCGTGGGGCGGGTGGGGCACGATGTGACCACGGCGATCGGGGCCGGCCGCGCAGGCCGGGGCCGATCGGGACTCAGGACGACAGGGGCGGACCATGACCGGCAGCACGGGCACCAGACACGAGGGCTTCTCCGCCGAGGAGCGGGCCGCGATGAAGGACCACGCGCAGGAGTTGAAGGCCGCCGCGCGCAAGGCCTCCAAGGAGGAGAAGGCCGCCGAGGCGCTGCGGGACGTACTGGCGAAGATCGCCGAGATGCAGGACGGCGACCGGGTGCCGGCGGAGCGGGTGCACGCCGTGGTGACCGCCGCCGCCCCGGTTCTCGAACCCAAGCTCTGGTACGGGATGCCCGCCTACGCGCTGGACGGCAAGGTCGTCTGCTTCTTCCAGAGCGCCGAGAAGTTCAAGTCCCGCTACGCCATGCTGGGTTTCAGCGACCAGGCGCGGCTGGACGAGGGCCCGATGTGGCCGACCTACTTCGCGCTGGCCGAGATCACGGCGGACGTGGAGGAGCGCATCGCCGACCTGGTCAAGCGCGCCGTCGCCTGAACGGCCATGGACTGAAACGGCCGTGGGCTGAACTGCCAGGCCGCCGGGGCGGGTTCGGCCGCCCCGGCGGCGGGGCGGGCGCCGGGCCCGCCCCCCGTTCGCCGGGTCAGGGCACCGGGACGCGGTACGGCTCCGGGGCCGTCGGTTCGGCCCGGTGGTGGTGGCGGGCCGGGCGGAGCGGCCACCAGAGGGCGCGGCCGAGCAGGGCGGCGACGGCGGGCACCAGGACCAGGGACAGGACGACGGCGGAGAGCAGGATGCCGAGCGTCAGCGCGAAGGCGACCTGTTCGCTGCCCGGGGTGGCGGCGAGCGTCGCGAAGGACCCGGCGAGGACCAGGCCGGCCGTGGCGACGGCGGGCATGGTGTGCCGCACGGCGCGGGCGACGGCGGCGCGGGGCGGGCCGGGGCGGTGCATCTCCTCGCGGATCCGGTCGGTGATCAGGATGTTGTAGTCGGTGCCCAGTGCCACGACGAACAGGAACAGCACCAGCGGGAGGGTGAAGCTGACGCCCGGTTCGCCCAGCCCGTGCTGGAACAGCAGGGTCGCGGCGCCGAGGGTGGCGGCGAAGCCGAGCCCGACCGAGAGCATCAGGACCAGCGGGGCGAGCAGGCTGCGCAGGAGCAGCAGCAGGATCAGGGCGATCAGGGCGGCCGCGACCGGGAAGACGATCGCCAGGTCGTGGTCGACGGCGGTGGAGATGTCGGCGAAGATCGCCGCCGTGCCGCCCACGTGGGCGCTGGTCCCGGCGGGCGTGTGGGCGGCGACTGCGGCACGGACCGGGCCGGAGGCCAGGTCGCGGGCCCGCTGACTCTGCGGGTCGGCGGTCAGGTAGAGGTCGATCCGGGCGGCGCGCCGGTCCCCGTCGAGGACGGTGGCGCCCGTCTTGCCGACGCCGTCGACCTGGGCGAGGGCGTGGGAGAGGCCGTCGAGCCGGCCGGGGGTGAGGGTGGTGCCGTCCGTGGTGACGACGTAGACGCTCGTCGGGTCGGAGACGCCGGCCGGCAGGGTGCGGGAGATCTCGGCGGCGGTGGCGGCGGCCGGGGTCCGGTCGTCGGCGCCGCCCCGGCCGTAGTCCATCCGGATCCCGGTCATCCCGGCGGCCAGGGCGCCGAGCAGGGCGACGGCGGCGAGCAGCATCGGCAGCGGCCGGCGGGCGACGAGCGCGCCGAAGCGGGCGGCGAAGCCCTCGCGCGGCTGGCGGCGCAGGCTGCGGGAGGGCCAGAACATGCCGCGGCCGCAGGCGGCGAGCAGGGCGGGCATCAGGGTGAGGCTGCCCAGCAGCATGACCAGGACGGCGACGGCGATGGCCGGGCCGAGCGAGCGGAACTGGCCGAAGCTGGCCACGCCCAGGGTGGCGAAGGCGGCGACGATGGTCAGCGCGGCCGAGGTGATCGCGGTGCCGACCCGGGCGGTCACCTGGGCGGCGGCCTCGCGGGCGGGCTGCTCGGGCCGGGCCCGCAGGTGTTCGCGGAAGCGGAAGAGCAGGAAGAGCAGGTAGTCGACGCCGATGCCGAGCAGGACGACGGAGACCAGCCCGGGGGTGCCGGCGTCGAGCTTGAGGCCGGTCAGCGTCGCGGCGACGGCCACGGCTCCGCCGGCCGCGCCGCCGATCACGGCGACGGCGAGCAGCGGCAGCAGGGCCGCCGCCACGCTGCGGAACACCAGCACGTTGAGCAGGACGATCAGCCCCATGACGAGCGCGTTGCCGACCGTCGCGGCGGTGTGGTGGGAGTCGGCGGTGTCCACGGCGTCGGCCAGTCCCCCGGTGAACCCGGTGCGCATCCCGGCCTCGGCGAACTGGACCCGGGTGGCGTCCCGGAACGTCCGGTAGACGCCCTGGACGCCCTCGTCCGCGGCGCTGCCGGTCAGTTCGACGGAGAGCAGTTCGAAGCTCCGGTCGGGCGCCACCATGGCCGGGGCGACCCGGGGGGTCTGGGACCGGTCGGGGACGAGGAAGGCCGGCGCGTCGTCCTTCCTGGGCATGGCCACCCGGCGCTGGGCGAGCTTCGCCGCCTCGGCCTCGACCCGCTGCTGGTCGGCGGCGGTGAGCGCCTGGCCGTCGGTCCTGGCGACCAGCACCGTGACCGTGGTGGCGTCGGGCCTCATCCCGAAGTTCTCCTCGGCGATCCGCAGCGCGGCGGCCGAGTCGTAGCTCCTGGGCAGGAAGTCCCCGCTCTGGGACTGGGTGACGCGGGAGAGCAGCATCGGGCTCAGCACGGCCAGGGACATCCCCAGGACCACCCAGAGGGCGATCACCTTCCACGGGTTCCTGGTGGAGTATCCGGTCAGTGCGCGGATCACGTTTCCTCCGGCGGTGGACGCGAGCGTCCGCAAGGTCGGTCTCGGCTCCGGGGGTTCCCGGCCGGGTTCCGGACCGGGGGTTCCCGGCCGGGTTCCAGACCATCACCCGGGGTGGGCCGCGGACGTCCCTGCGACGGACGATCCGCACCGGGGCCCCTGCTCCTCGGCCGGGGCCCGGACCCGGGACCGTGGTCCTGGTCCGGGCCGCTGCGATCGGCCGCGGGGACCATGCCGGGGCGGGGCGGGCCGATGCCAGAATGGAGTCATCAGGCCTGTTCAGGGCCGATGACGGTTGATCGGGGCCTGATCGGGGCTCATCGGGGCTCATCCGGGCTCATCGGTGGGGCGCGGCGCGGAGCCGGGCACAGAGGGGAACGGACATGGGCGGGCGTCAGCATCCCGTGGCGGACGCGGCACTCGGGGCGGAGGCGACGGCCCCGGAGGACCCGGCGGACGCCGAGGGTGCGCCGTGGACGCGCGCCGACGCGCTGCTGGCCGTCGGCGCCTGCACCATCGACCTGCTCGGCTACCTGGTGTTCACCGGGGAGGCCGGTGACCACGGGGCGAGCCTGACGGGCTTCCTCCTGGTCACGCTGTCGGCCCTGCCGCTGCTCGCCCGGCGCAGCCGCCCGGTCGCGACGCTGGCCGGCGTCCTGGCGCTCCAGTCGGCGGCCGACCTGTCCGCGCCGGCGAGCCCCCACTTCGGCGCCGCGCTGGTGGTCGCCCTGTACTCGGTGGCCAGGGCCCGCACCGTCCCGGAGACGGCGGCGGCCTCGGCGGTGACGTCGGTGCTGACCCTGCTGAGCCAGAGCCACCTGCGGATGCCCGCCTGGCAGGCGGCCGTCAGCGCCCCCGTCTCCGCCCTGCTCGTGGCCGGCGCCGGGCTCGCCGTGGCGCGCTGGCAGCGGGAGGTGGCGGCCAACCGCACACTGCTGGCCGACCGCGCGGTGGCCGACGAACGCCGGCGCATCGCACGGGAGTTGCACGACATCGTGGCGCACCACATCACCACCATGCAGCTGATGGCCGGCGGCGCCCGGGCCAACCTCGCCCACCCGGAGGTGGTCCGGGAGGCCCTGGTCACCCTGGAGTCCTCCGGGCGACTGGCCCTGCGGGAGATGCGCCAGCTCCTGGACGTCCTGCGGGTCGGCGACGAACCGGACACCGCCCCGCCCTCGCCCCAGCCCGGGGCCGAGGACCTCGGGCGGCTGGTGGACGAGTCCCGGGTGGCCGGCCTGCCGACCGACTTCGGCGTCCACGGGCCCCGCCGCCCGCTGCCGCCCACCGTCGGCCTCACCGTGTTCCGGATCGTCCAGGAGGGCCTCACCAACGCCCGCAAGCACGCCGGGCCCGCCCGCGCGGCCGTCACCCTGACGTACGGTCCGGACCGGGTCACCGTCGAGGTGCGCGACGACGGGGGTACGGCGGGCACGGGCGCCACCGCGCCGCAGGAGGCGGCGCCGGCCGGCGGCCGCAGCGGGTACGGCCTGATCGGCATGCGCGAGCGCGTCGCCCTGCACGGCGGCACCCTGCGGACCGGACCGCGCCCGGAGGGCGGCTTCGCCGTCCTGGCCGACCTGCCGCTGGCCCCGGAGGAGACGGCCGACGCGGCCGTCCAGCACGGAACGGCGGCGGCCCGGTGAGCGCGTACAGCCGGAACGACGGTGGCCCGGCGGGCGGGGTGGCACCGGGCATCCGGGTCCTCATCGCGGACGACCAGCCGCTGGTGCGGCGCGGCCTGTCCCTGATCCTCTCCCCCGACCCGTCCATCGAGGTGGTGGGCGAGGCCGAGAACGGGGAGCAGGCCGTCACCGCCGCCCGCCTGCTGCGCCCCGACGTCGTGGTGATGGACATCCGGATGCCCGTGCTCGACGGGGTCGACGCGACCCTGGAGCTGGCCCGCGCCCTCCCCTCCTGCCGGGTCCTCGCCCTCAGCACCTTCGACATGGACGAGTACGTGGTGGCCGCGCTGCGCGCCGGCGCCCACGGGTTCCTGCCCAAGGACGTCTCGCCCGAGGAACTGGGCGCGGCGATCCGCACCGTCCACGCCGGCGAGGCGGTGGTCGCCCCGCGCCTGCTCACCCGGCTGATCTCCACCTACGTCCGGGCCCCGCTCGGCGCCCCGCCGCCGGTCACCGACACCGGCGGGCTGACGCCCCGGGAGGTCGAGGTGTGGCGGCTGATGGCCACCGGCCTCGACAACACCGAGATCGCCCAGGCCCTGGACATCAGCCTGTCGACGGTGAAGAACTACATCACCAGCATCTTCGGCAAGCTCGACGTCCGGGACCGCGCCCAGGCGGTCATCGCCGCCTACGAGTCCGGCCTGGTCACCGCCCGCACGGGAGGCGGGTAGCGGGGCCCCTGCGGCCGCAGTCCGCGCCGTCAGGCGGACAGCGTCTCGTGCAGGGCGTCGAGGCCGTCGGCGTAGATGCCGGTGAACAAGTCGACGACCTCCTGCTCAGTGGCGCCCTCGGGGTTGACGCGGCCGGACCACTGGACCTCGGCGACGCCGCCGCGGCCGGGGACGGTGTGGACCCGCAGGGTGGAGACGTAGCCCGCCACCGGGAACGGGGCCCGGAGGATGGCGTAGCCGTAGTCGCGCCCGGTCTCCCGGGTTCTTCCGCGGGTGAGGGCGGGGCGGTGCTCAGGCGCCGTCGGGGAGCGGGGCGGCCGGGCTGACCAGGCCGGCCGCGCGCAGATCCTGCCAGAACGCGGCCGGGACGGCCTCGTTCAGCGCGGCGGTGTCCTCGGCGATCCGGCTCGGACGGGTGGCGCCGGGGACGACCGCGACGGCGGCCGGGTGGGCGAGGGAGAACTGCAGCGCGGCGGCCTTGGTGGAGACGCCGTGCCGCGCGGCCAGGGCCTTGATCCTGCCGACCCGCTCGACGATGTGCGCCGGGGCCTGCTGGTACTCGAAGTGGGCGCCGCCGGCGAGGACGCCGGAGCTGTAGGGGCCGCCGACGACCATGTCGACGCCCTGCTCCCGGGCCGTCGGCAGCAGGCGCTGCAGGGCGTGCTCGTGGTCGAGGAGGGTGTAGCGGCCGGCGAGCAGGAAGCCGTCGGGGCGCGGCTCGTCCAGGGCCAGGGTCAGCTCGATCGGCTCGGTCTTGTTGACGCCCAGGCCCCAGGCCTTGATGACGCCCTCCTCGCGCAGCCGGGACAGGACGCGGAAGGCGCCGGTGCGGGCCTCCTCGAACTTCTGCAGCCACGCGTCGCCGTGGAAGTCCTGGGCGATGTCGTGGACCCAGACGATGTCCAGGCGGTCGGTGCCCAGCCGTTTGAGGCTGTCCTCGACGGAGCGCTCGGTGGCCTCGGCGGTCCACTCGTGGATCATCCTGTTCGGGTTGCCGTGCTCGAACAGGCCGCCCTTCTCGCCGAGTTCGCGGGCGGCGGTCTCGTGCTCGTCGAGGACGACCCGGCCGACCTTGGTGGACAGCACGTAGGAGTCGCGGGGCTTGGCGGAGAGCACCTCGCCCAGACGCTCCTCGGCGAGGCCGGCCCCGTAGAAGGGGGCGGTGTCGTAGTAGCGGATCCCGTGGTCCCAGGCGGCCTCGACGGTGGCGAGGGCCTCGACGTCGGGGATCGCGCGGAACATGTTGCCGAGCGGAGCGGTACCGAAGCCGAGCCGGCCGGGAAGCAGGTGGTGGAGGCTCATTAGGAGCTCCCTTTCGTGCGGTGTGGTGAGCCGCTCGGCGTCTCCCCCCACGCCTTTGCGCAGCCTTGCTTGCACACGACAGTACTTGCATGCGCAGACTAATGCAAAGGCCGACTATAAGCGCCCGGAGGCAGACGGAGGGGAGGGGAGGGGCGGGAGGGGAAGCCGGGAGCAAGGGGTGAGCTGAGGGCTGAGGGCTGAGGGCCGGGGGCTACCGCGCCCCGCGTGGCCGGCTCAGCCTCCGGAGCGCCGCCCTGAAGGACATGCCTCGGTCGCGCCACATCATGCCCGTGGACGCGCCCAGGATGATCACCACGCCGATCGCGATGAAGAACGACATCAGGGAGAAGACCACCCCGATCGGCCCGTACTCGTCCTCGTTGCCGACGACCATGTCGGAGAAGGTGAAGTGGAAGACGACCAGCATGCCGGTCCAGAACGCGGCGGTGGCGACCGCGCACGGCACCAGCCGGCGCCAGGCGACCCGCCCGGCCAGCAGGAACCACATGGTGAACCACCAGAAGCCGACGCACGCGACGACGGTGGTGATCCACCACAGCACCGGCAGGTTCGCGTGGAACCGGCGCCTCGCGACGGTGCCCAGGGCGATCCAGCCCACCACCAGGGCCAGCCAGACCAGCGCCCGCAGCCGGTCCCAGGGCTGCCCGGGCAGCTGGAACACCCGCTGGTACAGCTGCTGGATCGAGACGGCGGTGGCCAGGCCGCCCAGGACGAAGAAGACCCACGACAGGCCGGTGACCGCCGACGAGGTCGTCGCGGAGGAGGCGAACAGGTGCCCGATGTCGGCGGCCGCCTGCGGGCTCAGCCCCAGCCGCTGCGTCAGCCCGGCCACCGCCGACCGCCCGGCCAGGGCGGACACGACGAGCAGGAACGGGACCGCGCACAGCAGCAGCGTGGCGGCCAGCACCATGGCCTGGCTGAGGAAGTCCACCGCGTCCAGCCGGCGCCACAGGTTCTCGGCCCAGGAGCCGGAGTACCTGGCCTGCCCCCACTCGGCCGCCCGCCGGGCCCGCCGCCCGCCCGCCCGCCCGGGCGCCCTCCCACCCGCCCGGCCGGCCGACTCCGGGCGTTCCGCTCCGGGCCCGGCCGCGGGCTCGGGCTCGGCGCCGTGCCCATCGTCCGGCTCTCCCGGTGTCCTGTCCCTCGCGCGCATGGTGCATCCTCCGATGACCGCGCGGACTCGCGGCCGACCGGGCCCGTCACACCGATGACGGCACACGGTGACGGCACACCCGCCCGGAGCCGCGGTCCTGTGTCCGGTCCCGCATCCGGTCCTGCATTCACCGTCGCACGGCGGCCCCCGCCGCGCCCGGGCCAGGATGCGCCCCGACGACGGCACGGCGGCGCACCGGGCGCACCGAGCGGACAGGCCCGAGACGAGACCGTGCCGGACGGCGCGTCGGCGGCGCACCGAGCAGGCTGGCCGGGCAGGGCGGGGAACGGCAGGGCGGGGCAGGCCGCGCCCCCTACTGGCCGGCCGTCTTCGGCACCTCCAGCTCGGTGTGGTGGACGGTGAAGCCGCCCCGCAGGACCGGGGCGAACGGGGCCGGCGCCATGCAGGTGCCGACCACCGGCTGGTACAGCTTGCCGTCGGCGCCCACGTCCAGGTTGCCCACGCCCCAGGAGAACCCGAGCCGGCCGCCTTCGCGCCCACCGCCCTGGTAGACGCTCAGGCCTATTCGCTCGCCGACGTTGCCCACGTCCGACCTGGTGACGACGGCCGTCAGCGTGGCGACCGGGCCGCCGGTGCTCAGGCAGTCCACCTCCGCCTCGGCGCTGTAGGTCTTCCCCGTGCTGCTGTCGCGGTGGGAGTAGCGGACCGAGCCCCGGGCGTCGGTGGGCAGCCCCTCGGCCGCCTTGGTGCCCGGGAAGCGGTGGGTGTACGGGACCGCCTGGGCGTCGACGGTGAACCAGATCTCATCGTTCGGGGAGAAGGCGTACGAGATCCGGGCGGTGCCGCTGACGCTCGCCGGACGCCCCGGACGCCCGTCCTGCTGTGCGGAAGGGCCGGAGGTACCGGAGGTGTCGGTGGCCGAGGCCGGGGCGATCCCCGTGAGCGCCGTGAGCGCCGCGAGGGCCAGCCCGGCAGCGGCGGCACCCCGGGCGGCACGGACGCTGACGCGGGCACTGGTACGGATGCGGAACATGGTGGGCTTCCCTCCTCCCGGCGGCCCGGGCGGCCGCCGTCTCGATGCCCCAAGAGTGGCCGTCGCGCCCCCTCCCGCACATGTGCCGATCGGCATAAAAGTCCTGCTCTCCCGGGTGTTCTGCCCTGCCGATCGGCAGGGCAGAACACCCGGGACGAAGCCGCGATCGCCTCATGCCCGCGGACGGCACGGGCCCCCTCGGTCGGCTCGTCGCGGTCGAAGCCGTGGACGCCCTGCGGCATGTCGACCAGCCGCACCGGCGTGCCGTGCGTCCGTGCGTCCGTGCGGCGGCCAGGAACCCGTCCACTGCCCCGGCCACCTCCGGACCTCCCGGTCCACCCGGCCCCCGCTGGCGCCGGCGCCGACCGGAAGCACGAACTGACCCGTGCGGCGGACGACCGGGTGCCCGGCCGTGCACCGACCGGCCATCGCCAGGCCGGAGTTGCTCTGCGACGGTCTGCGCGAGGCGTACGCGCCGGCCGCCCCGGCCCTCGCCGCGGGGCACCGCCCGCCGTCGGGGGGAACGGCGCTCGACTGCTTCGTCGCGGCGCACTCGCGCTCCCACCGCCGGCGCGAACCGCCCGCCCGCCATCCGGCTACTGGGAGTTGGCGGGCGAGCCCTCCCCCACCCTCGACGCGGCGGACGCCCGGCTGGGCGAGGCGCAGCCGCTCCGGCGCCTGACGACCCGCCGGAGCCGCGCGGTCCGCGCAGCCCGCGCAGGAAGTCGGCCCGTCCGACTTTCCGTGCGCCGGCCAGTGGGCCCGGTTACACGGGGGCGGCGTGGTCGAGCCTCGGCGTCTGACGGCCCCGGCCCTCGGCCACGTGCTCCGCCGGACTCCGCTGCGGGAGGACGTCCGGGGCGGTCACGGAGAGCGCGTGGGCCTCGTGCAGGGTGCCGGCCGCGGCGGCGTTGTCGTTGTCGACGAGCTCTGCCATGGCCAGGTCGGTGAGGGCCCTGACCAGGCGACGGGTACCGGCCGCGGGGTCCGTCGCGTGGAGGCGCCGTTCGATGTCGACGCTGCGCCGCAGCCGGGGGATCGTGGTGCGGGTGTAGGCGTGCGGGCGCTCGCCCAGGACGGCGCGGCGCAGGTCGCACCGCCGGGTGAGGGTGCCGAGGGCGGCGAGCAGGTCACGGTCCTGCGGCAGCGGCGTGCGCGCGGCGGCGGTGCGCTCGGACCTGCCGGTGATGGCCTCGACGGCCCCGACGAGGGCGCCCAGTCCCGCCTCGAAGGAGGTGCGTGGGCCGAACGACCAGTGGTGGATGCTCACACCCAGCAGCGGCTGGAGGCGTTGGCCCGGGTCGACGCCGAGCGGTTCCGGCGAGTCGGCCGCCGCCTGCTCGTCCCGTCCCCCGGAACGGGCGAACAGCGCGGCCCGGACGGCTTCGTGGAAACCGAAGTCGCCGCTCTCCCCCCGGGCGGGCAGGTTCTCGGCGGCCCGTGCGGCCTCCGCGAGCAGGGGGTGGACCCGCGCGGGGTGGCCGAGGTCGTCGAACCACAGCGCGGCACCGGCCGTCCGCAGGGCCGTGACGGGGCTGGGGGCGCGCCGCGCCTGCCCGCCGCGCCGGCGGGCGAAGGCCTCCCGTTCGAGGAACTCGCCTTCAAGGAACTCGCCTTCGAGGGCCGCGTGTTCGACGGCCATGGCTTCCTCGGCGCGGCCGGCGAGGCGGAGCAGCACCGTGAGGTCGAGCAGCCGCCACATCAGGTCGCTTCCGCCTTCCCCGGTCACGGCCCGGGAGCGGTCGGCCACCGCGCGGGCGGCGTCCACGGCCTCGTCGAACCGTCCTGCCTCGGCGAGGGCGTGGGAGAGCTCGGCGCGCAGGACGGCGGCCCAGCCGAGGTCCGCCACCGGCCGGGCCTCCTCGGCGCGCCGGGCCAGGTCGGACGCCTCGTACCGGGCGGCGAGGGCGAGGTCGTGGGCGCCGGTGCGGGAGTACGCGTGGGCGAGGGAGGACACGGCGGAGGAGGCGGGGCCCAGGTGTTCGACCGCGCCGTCGGCGACCAAGGCGCGGTAGATGTCGGCGGCCTCCTCCATGAGGCGGACGGCCCGCCCGGGGCGGACTCCGGGGCGGACCGCCAGGCCCCGCAGCGCCCGTGCCAGCGCGGGCAGCCCCGTGGCCGGGTCGGTGCGCGCCGCCTCCCGGCAGCGGGCGACCGTCTCGGCGGTGACCGGTTCCCGCCTCATCCGAGCAGCCCCTGCGGGGCGTGGTCGGACGGGGCTGCGCACATGGTGGTCACACGGTTCCTTCCCGAGCCGGGGACGCGGCGTTCTCCCACCCGAACGCCACTCCCCCGGTCCGGGTTCCGGCCGGCCCGCCCGGGTCCGCGCGCGGGAAGTCGGACGGGCCGACTTCCTGTGCGCGGGCCCGGCGGGTCGTCAGGCGTGCGGCGCCTGTCGTACGCCGCGGGACGGGCCGGTCGGCGTCCGCACGATGTGACGGCATGACGGCATGACGGCATGACGGTAGGACGGTATGACGGTTGATGGTGCGACGGTTGACGGCCGGGCGGCGCCGGTGCCAGCATCGCGAGGTGACTGATGGCCCCGGCTCTGTGATCCGCATCCCCACCGGCTTCTGGCAGCGTGTCATCCTGACCGTGGTCGGGGCGGTCTTCCTCCTCCTCGCGGTCGTCGAGCTCACCATCGGGGCGTGGGGCGCCAGGATCCTCGGTGTGGCGATCGGGGTGCCCTCGGTGGTGATGATCTACCGGTCGCCGCGGCTGGGGGTGGTCGTCGACGACGGTGGGATCACCAACCGCTCGCTGGAACGCACCCGGCGGATCCCCTGGTGCGACATCGCCTCGGTCGAGCCGGCCCGCGCCGGGTCCGCCGCCCCCTCGACCACCCTGGCCCTCACGACGGAGGGCGGCGAACGGATCGTCCTGGACAGCCTGGCCGGCTACGCGACGACCGACGGAGCCGCCCGGCTGGAGCGGACGCGGGCCCGGATCGAGGCCGTGCTCGCCGCCCACCGGACGGGCTGCGCGGACTGCGCGCACGCCGCCCCCGTGTAACCGGGCCCACTGGCCGCCGCACGGAAAGTCGGACGGGCCGACTCCCTGCGCGGGCTGCGCGGACCGCGCGGCTCCGGCGGGTCGTCAGGCGCCGGAGCGGCGGCGGTAGGTGGCCACCAGGACGCCCGTCTTGCCGACGACGCGTATGGGTCCGCTCCTTCGGATCGCTCGGGATTGACGCGGTGGGACCGGCGGCCCGGCCGGGTGCCGTCGCCCCCGGCCGGTCAGGGGACGGGCCGCGAGAACCGATGGCCGCCGTCCCGCCGGGAGGCTTGACCGGCGGCGAGCGGCGGACACGGCGCCGACCCGACGGGGAGGATCCCGTGGAGGACCCGCAGTTCACCGTCCTGCTGCCCACCCCCTCCCCCGGCGGCGCGGAAGCGCTCAAGGCCGTCCGCGCCGACACCGGGCTGAGCCTGTGGCGCAGCCGGCAGCTGCTGGATGGCGTGCCCGTGGACGACCCTCCGGTGGACGGCGTGCCCATGGCCGGCGTGCCGGCCGCCGTCCGGTGTGGCTGGTGCCGGCGCACGCTGCCCGGCGACGGCTCCCCCGTCGATCCCGGGCCCTGCGCGTCCGTGTACTGGCCCGCCGCCCACTGCCCACTGCCCACTGCCCACTGCCCACTGCCCACTGCCCACTGCCCAGCCAACGCGGTAACCGGGTGCGACTGTTGCCCCCGGCCCGGCCGGGCACCACGGGGCCGACGGGGCCGACAGGGCTGACGGGGCCGACGTCCGGTCAGCGCTTCTGCCACCACCGGCGGCGCGGTGCCTCGGCCGGGGCCGTGCCGTCGGGTGCGGGGCCGGTGAAGGGGGGCAGGGCACGGAAGCGGTCGTCCAGGACGGCGGTCGCGCCGACCCGGGCGAGGGTCTGCCGTACCAGGGTCAGCGGGTGGGTGGGGAAGTGGGCGTCCCATTCGGGGAGGTCGGCGACGTGGTACGGGTGCGGGGCGCTCAGTTGCGGGTCGTAGGGGTGGGGGCGGAAGTAGGTGTCGAAGCCGACCCGGTCGGCGACGACCGCCTCCCGCATGCCGCTGACCGCTCCCTCGGCGGCCTGCACCTTCAGGACGACGCTGCACCGGTCGCGCGGCACCGTCCATGCTCCGACGAAGATCTGCCCGGGGCCGGACGGCCTGGGGATCTTGATGAGCTGCCACAGTCCCGGCACGCCGCCCAGTTCGCGCACCTCGGCCTCGATCAGGGCGGCCCCGCTCCGCGCGGTGTAGCGGGCCAGTTCGCGCAGCAGCCGCTCGCCCGCGTCGAGCGGGGCCACCAGGTCCGGGACGATCGCGAAGTCGTGGACGGACAGGACGACTCCCCGCTCGTCGTCCCACACCCGGTCCGCGCTCCCGGCGCCGTCCTCGTCCTCTCGCGGGACGAAACCGGCCAGGTCCAAGCTGATGATCGCACTCATGACGGCCATCCTTCCGCCTCGGGCCGCCCGGGGGAAACCTCCTCCGACGGACAGCCGTGGTGATCACCACGGTCCGGACGCGGGAGAATGGACGGGTGACCGGCAGTCAGCTTCCCCGAGGCATCACCGCCCTGATTCCCAGCGCCCCCACCACCGCCACACCCGGTGAGCGGGCGGCGTCGCAGCTCCTCCACCTGCGGACCGTGGAGGTGCCCCTCCCGCTCCTGGCCGCGGCCGTGGAACTGATCGCCCCGCAGCTGGAGAGCGCGGACCAGGTAACCCGCGAGGCCGCCGCCGACGTCCGCGCCCGCCTGCTCGCCGCGCTCGACGGCGCCGGGCCACAGGCCGTCCGGCCGGGCGCCGGCTGAGGCCGACGGGCGGGCCGAGGCCGACGGGCCGGCTGAGGCCGACGGGCGGGCTGAGGCCGACGGGCGGGCCGGGGGGTCAGCCTGCCGGCTGGTACAGGGATGAGGGCGCACCGGCCCAGCAGCGCAGCGCGTCTTCGAGGCCGGCGGTGTCGGCACTGTCGCAGGCCCACGCGACCACGCCGTCCGGGCGGACCAGCACCCCCGCCGGGGTCGCCCGGCCGGCGTCGGTCACGGCGCGCACCCGCCCGCCCCAGGGCGCGGCGAGGCGGGCGAAGGCGCCGTCCGGGGTGCGGTCGAGGAGCAGGAAGCCGCCGTCGTGGCCGTGGTCGGCCAGGCGGGAGCCGTCGGCGAGCGGCAGGTCGGGGGCGGCGCGGCCGGTCAGCGGGTGGTCGCCGGGCAGGTCGAGGCGCTGGGTGACGCCGGAGATCTTCTTGACCGCGTGGGTCGCGCCGTCCCGGGTGGCCAGCAGGTCGGCGAGGACCTCGCGCAGCGCGGCCGTCTTGGCGTCCCCGCGCAGCACCCCGGTCTGGGCCCGGGTCCAGTCCAGCACCCAGGCGCCGAGGGGGCGGCGTTCGGCGTCGTAGGTGTCGAGCAGTCCTTCGGGCGCCCACCCGGCGACCACTGCGCCGAGCTTCCAGCCGAGGTTCATCGCGTCGCCGACGCCGAGGTTGAGCCCCTGGCCGCCGAACGGCGAGTGCACGTGCGCGGCGTCGCCGGCCAGCAGCACCCGGCCGGCGCGGTAGGCCGCGGCCTGGCGGGCGTTGTCGCTCCAGCGGCTCGCGGGGGCGCGCAGCGCGGTCAGGGTGACGTCGGTGCCCGAGACCCGGCGCAGGCTGGCCTGCACCTCGTCGAGGGTGACGGGTGTCGAGCGGTCGGCGGGGGCGCCGTCGAACTCGACGGTGACCACCCGGCCGGGCTGCGGCCCGCAGCGGTAGGCCCCGCCGGTCGTCCAGGTCCATCCGTCGGCGAGTTTGTGCGGTTCGGCGATGTCGGCGACGGCCATGCGCCCGGTGAGTTCGGGGTCGGTGCCGGGGAAGCCGATGCCCGCGAGGCGGCGCACGGTGCTGCGTCCGCCGTCGCAGCCGACCAGCCAGCCGGTGCGCAGCGGGCCGGCGGTGGTGTCGACGAGCACGCCGTCGCCGGTGTCCCGGAGCCCGGTGACCTCCACCCCGCGGCGCACCGGTACGCCGAGCCGCGCGACGTGGGCGGCGAGCAGTTCCTCCAGTTCGCGCTGCGGCACCATCCGCGCTCCGTCGACGGCGGTGTGGGCGGCGAGGTCGGGGTCGGACCAGTCGACCAGGGCGGGGTCGAGGACCATCCCGGCGAAGTGCCCGGTGAAGCGCGATTCGCGCGCCGGCCGGTCGCCTTGGCGGTCCTCGGGGGTGCGGACGAGGGGCCCGAACCGCTCCAGCAGGTCCCGCTGCACCCGTTCGGCGGCCGGCAGCAGGCCTCGGCGGTCGAGCGCCTCGGCCGTCGGCACGTTGATCCCGCCCGCCTTCATCCCCGCCTCCGGCTCGGTCAGCCGTTCGAGCACCTGCACCCGTACGCCGCAGAGCGCCAGTTCCGCGGCGAGCACGAGGCCCACCGGTCCGGCCCCGACCACCGTCACGTCCGCGTTCGTCTCCGCCACGTCCACGCCCTGCTCCACGTCCTGGTCCACATCCATAACGAACAGTGTTCCATAAACGAACGGCGTTCGCATCGAGCTATGATGGCCGGGTGAACCCGAGAGAGCGACGCGAGGCCCGCCACCAGCCACCGAACCCCGACGCCGGAACCGCCCCCAGGCCACGCCGCCGCAAGGCCCCGATCACCGTGGAACAGGTCGTCGACACCGCACTCGGCGTCATCGCCACCGAGGGCTACGAGGCGCTGACCATGCGCCGACTGGCCGGCGAGCTCGACACCGGCCCCGCCTCGCTCTACGCCCACGTGGTCAACAAGGCCGACCTCGACGAGCTGCTCATCGGACGGCTGTTCGCCGAACTCGCCCTGCCCGAACCCGACCCGGCGGCCTGGCGCGAACAGCTGCGCGACGTGTGCGCCGGGATGCGCGACCAGTACCTCCGGTATCCCGGCATCTCCCGCGCCACGCTCGCCGCGGCGCCCACCGACGTCGAGATCCTGCGCGTCGGCGAGGGCCTGCTGGCGATCCTGCTCACCGGCGGCGTCGCCCCGCAGGCCGCCGCCTGGGCCGTCGACGCCCTCCTGCTGTACGTGGCCGCCTACTGCCTCGAACTGTCGATCGCGCACCAGCGCGCGGCGCACGAGGACACCGCCTGGGTCGTCGACCGCGACGAACTGCTGCGCCGCGTCACCGCGCTGCCCGCCGCGGCCTTCCCCCACACCACCCGCCTCGCCGCCGAACTCACCGCGGGCGAGGGCCACGACCGCTTCGACTTCACCCTCGGCCTGATGATCGACGGCCTCGCCTCCCGCTAGGGCCCGTCCTCAAAGCGCCTCAGGGCGTCACGGTGTCCCCGTGGCGGTGCACCACCCGCCACTGCCCGTCCTCGCGGCGGTAGACCTGGGTGGCCCGCAGCGTGTAGCTGCGCGGGCGCCCGTCGACGGACACCGTGACGTGCTCCAGGGCGACGGTGTGGGCCATGTCGCCCACCACGTCGGCCGCCAGCAGGTCGAAGGCGTACGAGGTGCAGTGGGAGAAGCTCTCCTCCAGGAAAGTGAAGAGGTCGTCGACCTCCTGCCGGCCGGTGGCGTTGCGCCACGCCCCGAACAGGCTCACCGGTTCCCTGCGGGACCACAGGGCCCGGCGCGGGCCCGCGTCACCGTTGTGCAGGGCCACCTCCGCCGCGCGCAGGTCGGTCCCGACCCAGCGCAGGAAGTCGTCGTGGTCGGTCATGCCTCCATGATGCGCCGCCCCGCCCGCCCCGGCCCGTCTCCCGGGTCCTCGCCGCTCCCCGGCCCCGGGCTCAGCCGCGGGCGGCGGCCTGGCGGGTGCGGCGGGCGAGGCGGTGCAGGCGCTGGACGGCGACGAAGCGGTGCATCCGGTCGGCCAGTGTCAGGCGGTACTTGAGCCGCAGCTGGCTGCTCAGCCCGGCGATCCGCTGGGGGCCGATGGCCGTCAGCAGCCGGCTGACGTGCTGCTGGTAGGCCTCGCGGTAGGCGCGGTCGCCGTCCGGGACGGACCAGAAGAACATCGGGATCTCTTCGACCAGGCAGTTGCGGTCGTAGGCGCTCAGGTGGTCGGCGAACACCGGCTCGGGGCGGGCGAGCAGCCATTCCCGGACGAGCTCCATCGAGCGGACCCGGTCGACCAGGCCGCGCGGGTCGGTCTTCTTCTGGGTGATGGACAGGTTGCCGTCCTCGCGCACCCGCCAGTGGTAGACGGGCTCGGAGAGCACGTCCACCCGTTCGGCGAGGAAGTGGTGGGGCACGCTGACCGGGGCGTCCTCGTACAGGATGCCCTCGGGGTAGAGGATGCCGGCGGTGTCGAAGAAGGAGCGCCGGTAGACCTTGTTCCAGGCGGTGCGGTCGGTGACCAGGGCGGGCAGTTCGCTGACGTGGGTGCGCAGCCGGGTCTCGCGGAAGGCGCGGCGGTGGCCGTGCGAGGGGGTGAGGCCGGTGGTGCGCAGGCGCAGCGCGTTGCCGGTGCAGAAGTCGGATCCGGTCTCGTCCAGCGTGCTGATCATCAGCTGGTAGGCGTGCGCGGGCAGGGTGTCGTCGCTGTCGACGAAGGCCAGGTACTCGGTGCCGGGGGTGAGGTGGCGCCAGCCGGTGTTACGGGCGGCGCCGAGGCCCTTGTTCTCCTGCTGGACCAGCCGGAAGCGCCGGTCCCGGGCGGCGTACTCCTTGGCGATGACGGGGCCGTCGTCGGTCGAGCCGTCGTCGACCAGGACGCATTCGAAGTCCTCGAAGGTCTGGGCCGCGATCGAGTCCAGGCACTCCCGGAGGTAGCGCTCGACGTTGTAGATCGGGACGACGACGGACAGGCGGGGGGCCATCGGGGGCCTTTCGCTCAGGTGCGGACGGGCCGGGCGGACCGGGCGGACCGGACGGGCACGCACCGACGGCGGCCGACCACCGGCAGTGGCCCGAATGTAGGGACCGCACAAGGCTGCTGGGTTAACGGGTGGTGAGGTGGAAGCTGCGGATCAATGGAGCAGGCGTGCCCGGGGTCAGCCGGTCGCAAACACTAGCGCCCCGGACGAGGGACCAGCCCGCGAACCCTTGACGCCGACCGTTGACACCACCCTCTGAAGCCGACACCGTACGCCATTCCCCGCCGGGCGGTACGGGGCAGCGGAGGGCAGCCTGGGAGTACGGCGGCACCGCCGGTGCCGGTCGACCGAGGAGCGGGCATGGGCGACACCGACACCGACGTCCTGGTCGTGGGGGCCGGACCGGTGGGCCTGACCGCCGCCGCCGAGCTGTGCCGCCGCGGCGTGCGGTGCCGGATCGTCGACCGGCTGGACGCCCCGCAGCCGTACGCCAAGGCGGTCGGGATCCAGCCCCGCACCCTGGAGATCTGGGACGCCATGGGGCTGGTGCGCCGGGTCCTGGACGAGGCGGTGCCCCTGCTCGGCCAGCTCTCCTTCGTCGACGGCGCCCCCGGACCGACGCTCGGACTCGACCTGCCCGCCGAGGTGCCGTACCGCTTCGCCGCGCTGCCCCAGAACGCCACCGAACGGCTGCTCGCCGAGCACCTGGCCGGCCGCGGCGCCGTCGTGGAGCGCGGCACCGAGGTGCTCGGCCTGACGCAGGACGAGGACGGCGTGCGCGTCACCCTGGCCACCCCCGGGGGTCCGCGCGAGCTGTCCGCCCGCTGGGTGGTGGGCTGCGACGGCGCCCACAGCACGGTGCGCCACGCCGCCGGGATCGGCTTCGGCGGCTCCGCCTTCCCCGAGCAGTTCATGCTCGGGGACGTCGAGCTGGACTGGGACCTGCCGCCCGGCTACGCGGTGCGGGCCACCCGCGGCGGAACGCGCGACGGGGCCCGCGGAGCCCGCGACGGAACCCGCGGCGGCGCCGACGGGGCCGCCGGCACCCCCGGGGAGACGCTGGTGTGCGTGCCGCTGCCGGGGCGGCGCCGCTACCGGGTGTCCATGACCGTCCCGCCCGAACTCGCCACCGACGCCGACCCGGTGCGCGGGGTCGCGCACGGCCTGGAGGGCGGCCGCGCCCCCGAACTGCGGCACCTCCAGCAGGCCCTGGACCGGCTGTCGCCCCGGCCCGTCACCGCGTCCGCGCTGCGCTGGTCCTCGGTCTTCCGGATCAGCCACCGCCTCGCCGAGCACTACCGCGCCGGCCGGCTGCTGCTGGCCGGCGACGCCGCCCACATCCACCCGCCGACCGGCGCCCAGGGCATGAACACCGGCATCCAGGACGCCTGGAACCTCGCCTGGAAGCTCGCCCTCACCGTGCACGGCGCCGCCACCGCGGACCTGCTCGACAGCTACCACGCCGAACGCCACCCGGTCGGCGAGGAGGTCGTCTCCCGCACCGTGCGCCACGCCCGCGCGGGCTTCGGCACCGACCCCGCGGACCCGGCCACCCCGCTGCTGCGCGAGGCCCAGCTCCTGGTCGGCTACCGCGACGGCCCGCTGACCGAGCCCGCCCCGGGCACCGGCCCGGCCCCCGGCGACCGCGCCCCCGACTGCCCCGGCCTCACCCGGCCCCTGACCGCCTACCCGCAGCGCCTGCACGAGCTGCTGCGCGGCACCCACCACGTCCTGCTGCTGGCCGCGGGCCCCGCCACCGACGCGCCGACCCTGCACGCCTGCGCGGCGGCCGCCCACGCCGCCGCCCACGGCCTGCTCGACGCGTACGCCGTCCTCCCCCCGGAATCCGCCGGCTCCCCCACAGCCACCGACGGCCTACGCCTGCCCGTCCTCCGCGACACCGGCGCCGCCTTCCGCGCCGCCTACCGGCCCGGCGACGGCGAGGCCCTGCTCATCCGCCCCGACGGCCACCTCGCCGCCCGCCTGCCCGCCACCGACCCGGCCCGCCTGGTCGCCCACCTGCGCCGCACCTTCGTCCCGGCCTGACCGCCCACCGACCCTGACGTTGCGTCACCTCCCGCCCTGGAGCGACAACCGCCATACCAAACAGCAGAGTTGACGGTCAGTCGGCCACCACGCCCCGCAACCGGTGACCGGCGGTGCCCGAACCGCTGCCTATAGTGGGGCGCCATGAGCGACCCGCGCCCCACCTCGGCCTTCCACACGGCCAACGTCGACCTCGCGGCCACCGAGCGGCTGACCGCCGCGCTGGACGTCCAGGCCGCCAATCCGGGTGTGCGGCGGCTGCGCGCGTGGGCGCACGAGCGGCTGGCCGCGCGCCCCGGCGAGCGGGCGCTGGACGTCGGCTGCGGCACCGGCTCGGAGACCCGGGTGCTCGCCAACGCGGTGGCCCCGGACGGCAGTGCGACCGGCGTCGAACCCCACCCGGGGCTGCGCGCCGTGGCCGAACGGCGCGCCGCCGAGGCCGGCAGCCCGGCCCGGTTCCTGGACGGCGACGCACTCGCGCTGCCGCTGCCCGACGCCGGCGTCGACGTGGTCTGGTGCGAGCGCGTCCTCCAGCACCTGGACGACCCGGCGCGGGCCGTCGCCGAGATCGCCCGGGTGCTGTGCCCGGGCGGCCGGGTCGCCCTGCTCGACACCGACTGGGCCACCTTCGTCCTGCACCCGGCCGACCCGGAGATCCGCCCCGCACTGTCCACCGCCGTCCGGGCCGCCGCCGCCACCCCGGACGCCGGGCGCCGGCTGACGGGCTGGCTGGCCGGGGCCGGTCTGAGCGTCGACGAGCTCGGCTCCGACGTCCTGCTGCACGACCCGCGCACCGTCAGCCGACCGATCGTGCAGGGGATCGCCGCCGCGGCCCGCGCCAAGGACCTGATCACCGAGGAGCAGCGCGACCGGCTCCTGGCCGGTCTCGACGAGGCCGCCGGGCGGGGCGCGTTCCACCTGTCGGTGACGATGTTCGCGGCCGTCGCCCACCGGCCCCGCTGACCACCCGGCGGGCCCGCCCACCTGCCCCGACCAGGCGCCAGACCGGGCGCCCGAGCAGGCGTCAGCATGATCTTGCGAGGAGCCCCGGGCGTTTACGCCCGGGAGGAATCGCGTCCTTGGCCAGGAGGGGCGGAGCGCCGGAGCCAAGTGCGTTGTCAGACCCCCGCTGTAGCGTCGGTGGTGTGAAGCTCGTGACGCAGGTGAAGCTGATGCCGGAGGCCGACCAGGCCGCCGCGCTCCGGGCGACCCTGCGCACGGTCAACAAGTCGGCGAACTGGGTATCAGTGGTGGCGTTCGAGCGCGGGGTTCCGCGTGAGTACGAGTTGCGCAAGCACACCTACGCCGAGTTGAAGGCGCGCGGACTGGGGGCGCAGGCCGCGCAGCACGTCATCAAGAAGGTCCGCGATGCTTACACCACGCTCAAGGGCAACCTCAAGGCCGGGAATCTGGGCAAGCCGGGTTCGAAGCGCCGGGCCAGGGCCGAGTCCAGGCCCGTCGCCTTCCGGCTGGATGCCGCGCAGCCGTACGACGACCGCTGCCTGTCCTGGCAGTACGACCAGCGGACGGTGTCGATCTGGACCGTCGCCGGGCGGCTCAAGGGTGTGCGGTTCGCGTGCTCGCCGGACGCGCTCACGATGCTCCGCGAGGACCGCAAGGGCGAGAGCGACCTGATCGAACGTGACGGCGTGTTCTACCTGATCGCCACCTGCGACATCCCCGAGCCGCAGGTGTACGAGCCTGCCGGGTTCGTCGGTGTGGACCTGGGCATCGCCAACATCGCCACCACCTCCACCGGCTACCGGGCGGCCGGGCGCGGCCTGAACCGGCACCGCGAGCGGCAGCTCGACCTGCGGAAGAAGTTGCAGGCCAAGGGAACCAAGTCCGCGAAGCGCCTGCTGAAGAAGCGCGCCCGCAAGGAAGCCCGGCACACGGCCAACGTCAACCACGTCGTCTCCAAGACCATCGTCACGACCGCTGAACGCACCGGACGCGGGATCGCCCTGGAGGACCTCACGGGCATCCGCAGCCGGGTACGGCTCCGCAAGGACCAGCGGACCACTCTGCACTCGTGGAGCTTCCACCAGCTCGCCACCTTCGTGGAGTACAAGGCGAAGCGCGCCGGGGTTCCGCTGGTGTACGTCGATCCGGCGTACACCAGCCAGGAATGCTCCCAGTGCCACCACATCGACCGGAAGAACCGTGTCGATCAGGCAACGTTCGCGTGCCGCGCCTGCGGCACCCTGCTGCACGCGGACGACAACGCGTCCCACAACATCGCCCGCAGGGGCGAGACCGCGTGGACCTCGGGGCGTGAGTCACGCGTCCCAGCCACCCCATAAGGGTGTCCGGACGGAGGAGGCCACGTGGCAGCCAGCCACGCCCTACCTCCAAGCCTGGTCCTTCAGGGCCGGGTCAAGTTGACAGCGGTTCGCCCAGGGGACCGTACTGCTCCTCCAGGTTCGCGGCCCAGTGCGCGGCGAAATCCGGCTGGGTGCCGTCGGCGTCGGTGAACCCGTACTCCCGGTACAGGCCCCAGGTCGCCAGTGCCCGCCCGGTCTTGGCCATGACGTCCGGGTCCGCGGCCAGTGCGGCCACCGCCCGGCCCAGGTAGGCGGGGCTCTCGGAGTGGGCGAAGTTCGGGTCCTGTTCGGCGCCCTTGCGCCAGTCGTCCTCGGTGACGCCGAAGTGCTCCAGCAACGCCTCCGAGCGCAGGAATCCGGGCGTGAGCGCGACGGCGGCGACGCCGTGCGGCCGGAGTTCGGCGGCCTGGGCGACGGCGAGGCGGATGACCGCCGATTTCGCCAGGTCGTAGAAGAAGGAGCCGCGGTAGCGGGCGGTGTTGCCGTCGGTGACCTCCACGACCAGGCCGCTCCCGCGGGCGACCATGAGCGGCAGCGCGTACCGGCTGGTGATCACGTGGGTCTCCACCGCCTGCCGCAGCAGCCGCAGGCCGGTGTCGAGGTCCTGTTCCCACAGGGGGTGTTCCCAGTCGGTGAGCGGGTCCCCGCCCCAGACGGAGTTGACCAGGAGGTCGAGCCGTCCGTCCTGTTCGGCCGCGATCCTGCCCACCAGGTCCCGGACCTCCTCGGGGCGGCTGTGGTCGGTGCGGACGGGGATGCCCCGGCCGCCGGCGGCGGTGACCTGCTCGGCGGTGCCCTCGATGGTCTCCGGGCGGTCCAGCTCGGAGCGGCCGCCGGCGCTGCTGCGGCCGGTGACGTACACCGTGGCACCGGCGGCGCCGAGCGCGACGGCGATGCCCCGCCCTCCGCCCCGGGTGCCGCCGGCGACCAGGGCCACCTTCCCGGCCAGCGGGCGGCGCTCGTCGGCGGTCGCGTCAGTGGTCGCGTCGGTCGTCACGTCAGTCATCGCTGTTCCTCCGGGGTGTCGGCGGGCGGGAGGTGGGGGCGGAGCACCGCGTCGAGTTCGCCGCGCAGCCGCTCGCCGAGGGCGCCTTCGCGCTCCAGGGCCCAGGTCAGGCCCGCTCCGACGGTGACCGCCTGCACGGTGCGGGTCAGCGCGGCGACGTCGGTCCCGGCACGCAGTTCGCCGGCGTCGGCGGCCTGCGCCAGCAGCTCGGCGACCGCCCGGGCCTGGGCGCGGTGGACGGCCAGGGCGCGCTCGTGGAGCTGCGGGTCGGCGAGGTCCGCGCACAGGAAGGCCAGGTGGTTGGCGAACGCCTCCGGCGTGGCCATCACCGCCACCGTCTCTGTCAGCAGTGCCGCCAGGGCCTCGACGGCGCTGTCGTGGGCGCGGCGCACCCGTCGGATCAGCTCGTCGGCGTCCTGGACGGACCGGTCGGCGAGGGCCAGGAGCAGGCCCCGCTTGGAGCCGAACCGCTGCACGAGGGTGCCCGGTACGACGCCGGCCTCGCGCGCCACCACGGCCAGGGTGAGCCCGGCGGGCCCCACCTGCCCCATGACCCGTGCCGTCGCGCGCAGGATCGCCAGGTCGTCGACCCCGCGGGGACGTCCGGCCATCGCCACCTCCCATTAATAAATGCCTGTTCATTTATTAAAGCGGGGCGGAGCCGCCCCCGGCAACCCGCCCGGCCGGACGACACACGGCGGGCGACGCATCGCGAACAGGAGGCACATTCACCCGGACGGAGTAACTTGGTCGTACTCCACCCGTCATGGTCCGGCCGTCGGAACGACCATCGAAGGACCGTGCGTACGGGCCACCAGGCGATGAGGTGATGGACATGCGCGAACCGATGACCGAGGGCGGCGTGCCGGAGTCGGCGTCCGGGATGCGGCGGCAGCTCTACAGCGGGGGCGAGCGCCCCTTCGACCCCGAGGACCTCGTGATGGCGTCGGGCCGCGACGTCACCCCCGGGCGTCTGGAGTGGGCGCGCCAGGAGATCGAGCAGAAGGGCGCCGCCGCACTGGAGCGCTACCTCCCCTGAGCGGAGGCGGTCCGGCGGTGGTGCCGCCACCGGACCGCCGAGCCAGGCCGTTGAGCCGGACCGCTGAGCCGGAACCGCCACACCGAACCCGGGCGGGTCTCAGGGGAAGCGCAGGTCCTGCCACGAGCAGGAGGAGTCGGTGCCCCTGCCCGCGATCGTCCAGCCGGCCGGCACGGGGTAGCCGTAGACCCGGCCGCCGGGCATCGTGCAGCCGACGTCGGTCCTGACCACGGCGCCGTGCGGCGCGCCGCCGAGGTAGGCGACGGAGGAGGTCCGGGCGTCGAGGGACACCCCCACCAGCACCCAGCCGGCGGGCACGGTGGTGTTGGCCAGGACGCCGACCCGGGCCAGGTAGGGCGCTCCGCCGAGGTACTCGATGGTCTTCTGACCGGCCGCCTGGTCCTGGGCGATCGCCGCCCAGCCCGCCGGGACGGGGGCGTACAGGCCGATCTTGGTCTGCGTCCCGAACGGCGGGTTCGCGGCGGCGGCCGCACCCGCGGTCGCCGCCGGCCACAGCAGGGCGGCCGCCGCGAGCGCGCAGGCGGCCAGGACGGGGGTTCTTCGGACGGACGCGCTGGAGCGCATGGGGACTCCTCGATGCTCGGGGCGGGACCACGGACGCGAACAGGAGAGAGGGGAGAGGACGAGGACGGGGCGCTGATCGTCACGGGCCGGACCGGACCAGCCCGGCGGGCGGCGCCCCGTCACCGGCCACGCTCCACCCCGGCGTGACCGGCCGTCAACGCCGCCCGCCCCCGGCCGGGGGCAGACCGCGCGCACCGCCACCCCGACGGAAGCGGGGCGCGCCCGCCCGCGCGCCGGTGGTACGCCCGCCCCGCCCCGGCGGACCCGACCGGCGCGGCCCCCGACGTGACCCCGGCGCGGTCCGACCGGTCGAATGTCAGTGCCAGTGGCGATGATGCTGCCTATGAACGACGCCGCTCTGCTCACCCCCGGCGACTACGCCGATGCCGTTGCCACCGCCGTACGGGCCGCCGCCGCCTACTACACCGACGGCGCCACCCCGCTGGGCGACGACGAGTACGACGCCCTGCTGCGCGCCGTCGCGGCCTACGAGCAGGCGCACCCGCAGGAGGTGCTGCCGGACTCCCCCACCGGGAAGGTCGCCGGCGGCGCGGTCGGGGGCGACGTGCCGCACAGCGTGCCGATGCTGTCGCTGGACAACGTCTTCTCGGCCGAGGAGCTCGCGGACTGGGCGGCCGGGCTGGAGCGCCGCCTGGGCCGCCCGGTGGACGCCTGGTGCGTGGAGCCCAAGCTGGACGGGCTGGCGGTGGCCGCCCGCTACCGCGCCGGGCGGCTGCACCAGCTGATCACCCGCGGCGACGGCCTGGCCGGCGAGGACATCAGCCACGCCGCCGACGCCGTCCTGGGCCTGCCCGCCGTGCTCGCCGAGCCGGTCGACGTCGAGCTGCGCGGTGAAGTCCTGCTCACCCGCGAGCAGTTCGAGCACGCCAACGAGGTGCGCACCGCCCACGGCGCCGTCCCGTTCGCCAACCCCCGCAACGGCGCGGCCGGCACTCTGCGCGCCAAGGACCGCCCCTACCGGGTCGAGCTGACCTTCTTCGGCTACGGCGCGGTCGGCCTCGACGAAAGCCCCGACGGGGGAATCGGCGACGGGCCCGGCGAAGGCGAAGGCCTCACCCACAGCGCCCTGCTGGAGCGCCTGGCCGCCCTGGGGGCCAACACCGCCGCCACCACGGCCGCCCACCCGCTGCGCTGCGCGACGCTGGAGGAGGCCCAGCAGCGGGTCGACGAGATCGCCGCGCTCCGCTCCGAGCTGCCGTTCGGCATCGACGGCGTGGTGGTCAAGGCCGACTCCGCGGCCGACCAACGGGAGGCCGGCTCCGGCTCGCGCGCGCCGCGCTGGGCCGTGGCCCGCAAGCTCGCCGCCGAGCACAAGGTCACCCGGCTCCTCGACGTGGAGTGGAACGTCGGGCGCACCGGCATCATCGCCCCGCGCGCCGTCCTGGAGCCGGTGGTCATCGACGGGGTCACCGTCACCTACGCCACGCTCCACAACCCCGCCGACATCACCCGGCGAGGCCTGATGCTCGGCGACCGGGTCTTCGTCTACCGGGCCGGTGACGTCATCCCGCGCGTCGAGGCGCCGCTGGTCGACGAGCGCACCGGCGAGGAGCGGCCGATCGCCTTCCCCGAGGTCTGCCCGCGCTGCGGCGACGCCATCGACCGGGAGGAGCAGCGCTGGCGCTGCGTCCGGGGCCGTGACTGCCAGCTCGTGGCGTCCATCAGCTACGCCGTCGGCCGCGACCAGCTGGACATCGAGGGCCTGGGCGGCACCCGCGCCGTCCAGTTGGTCGAAGCCGGCCTGGTGAGCGACCTCGCCGACCTGTGGACCCTCACCCGTGAGCAGCTGCTCGCCCTGGAGCGGATGGGCGACACCAGCACCGACAACCTGCTCGCCGCGATCGAGACCGCCCGCAGCCGCCCGCTCAACCGGGTCTTCTGCGCGCTCGGCGTGCGCGGCACCGGGCGCACCATGTCCCGCCGGATCGCGGCCCACTTCGGTTCGATGGCCGCGATCCGCGCCGCCGACGCCGAGACGCTGGCGCAGGTCGACGGCATCGGCACCGAGAAGGCCCGCGTCATCGTCGCCGAACTCGCCGACCTCTCACCCCTGTTGGACCGCCTCGCCGACCGCGGCGTGGGCACCGCCGTCACCGCCCCGCAGGCACCCGCCACCGCCAGCGCCGAGGAGCCGACCATAGAGGGCACCGGCCCGCTCGCCGGCGAGGCCGTCGTCGTCACCGGCAGCATGACCGGCCCGCTCGCCGCGCTCTCCCGCAACGAGGTGAACGAGCTCATCGAACGCGCCGGCGGCAAGGCCTCCTCCTCCGTCTCCAAGCGCACCACCCTCCTCGTCGCCGGAGAGAAGGCCGGCTCCAAGCGCGCCAAGGCCGAAGACCTCGGCATCCGCATCCTCACCCCCGACGAGTTCGCCGCCCTGGTCGCCGCCCACCTGCCCCAGGCCTGACGGCCCCGGGCAAGCGGGACGGACGCCGGCGTCAGCGCACGACGTCGGCGTTCTCCCAGTGGCGGTCGAAGTACTCCTTGAAGTACTTCGCCGCCTCCGGGCCCTCCAGGCGCATGCCGGACACCCGGGCGCCGACGGTGAAGGCCAGGAAGACCGCGCGGTCGTCCATGATGGCCATGCTCAGCAGGTCCGCCCGGATCGACCAGCGCACGTCCCTGATCTCGTAGCGGGTCAGGTCCCGGGTCTCGGCCCGGTGCCGGGCGGTCCAGTCGGCGAACTCGGCGGACGAGCCGGAGCAGAACAGCCGCCGCACCGAGCCGCCGGCGCGGGCCCAGTCCAGCACTCGGCGGAAGTAGTCGGCGAACTCCTGGGTCGACTGGCTGAAGTCGTCCGGGGTGCCGGTCCGGACGTACCAGGTGTCGAGGTTGCGCACCCCGCGCTGGAGCAGGTAGGCGGTCGCCGCCCCGTAGAAGGCGGCGGCGTTGGGGTAGTGCTCGATCCGGCTCGGCGCCGACCGGTCGACGCTCTCGCGCAGGGACCGGAGCTCGTCGCGCATCCGGGCGAGCTCGTCCTTCGACTTCCGCAGCGGCACCAGCGCCCGCATGATCACGTAGATCGCGAGGAACAGGAACGGCATCTGCCAGGCCAGCGAGACCCCGAACACCCCCGCCACGGCCGACGCGCCGCAGGCGACGATGCACATCCCGGCGACCACCCGGTCGTCCCACGACGCGATCTGCCGTTCCGACTCCTCGACACTCCGACTCCCCGGCACGGTCCCCACTTCCGATCGATGATCGACGTGAATGCGTGTGATGCGCAGTGGAATTGACGATGCATCATGGTAGGGGCGGCCTCGGAACGACCAGAAGCACAGGTCCGTCGCGGTTCTGTCACACCGCCATACGGACGGGGGGCCGCGCGCTGCCGAGTAATGAGTGGTCAACTCTCCTGGCAGGAAATAGACTTCGCGCAGCCTGAGCCCAACTCGTCCACGGGGGAACTGATGAAGCTCCGCACTTCTGCCATGCTCGGCACCGGTCTGCTCGTCGCCATCCTGCTCTCCGCCGGCACCGGGAGCGGCGCCTCCGGCACCGCCTCTGCCGCGGCGCAGGCCGGGCCCGCCTCCGTCGCGGTCAGCCAGGACGCGTCCGCGACGGAGTACGGCCTGCTGCTGACCGCCGGCACGGACGCGACGACCGTCGAGTACGGCCTGCTGTAGGACCGCCGCACCACACGCTCGACGACGGGGCCCCGCACCGGACGCCGGTGCGGGGCCCCGTCGTGCCCGTGGTTGGTGACCGGTGTCAGGAGGTGGTGAAGGTGACCTGGTCGACGGTCCAGAAGGCGCTGTTGGTGCCGGTGTAGCGGAACTGGAAGCGGGCGGTGGTGGCGGACGCCGGGATGGTGACGGGCAGTTGCTCGACGGTGTTGAGGTCGCTGCGGTAGGACTTCACCAGCTGCGGGGCGCCGTTGTCGAAGACCACGTACAGGTCGCCGGTCTGCGGGCCGTCGATCTTGTAGTTCGTCGCGAAGGAGAGCGTGCCGCGGCTGCGGCCGGTCACCGGGTAGGCGGGGCTGACCAGGGTGGAGTCGAACTGGCCGGCGCCGTGCGCCTTGTCGTCCCACTCGTCGGAGTCGGCGACGGCGAAGACGTTGCGGGCGCGCACGTTGGTCTCGCGGGACTGGCCGAGCTGGGTGGCGGTCCAGAACTCGTCGGTGGCGAAGGCCCAGCCGCGCCACTCGGTGACGCCGCCGCTGGGCATCCGGGAGTTGTCGATGCTCCAGCCGGCCGGCGGGGTGTGCGTCCAGCCCTTCACGGCGGCGGGGATGCCGGTCTCGTCGACGCGGGTCTGCAGGCTCGGGCGCAGCGCGTCGAAGGCGTCGGGGGTGATCTCGTCGATCGGCTGCCCGTCGAGCTTCCAGGCGGGGTCGACGGGGACGCCCTGGTGCTTGAGGACGGTGGGGGCGATGTCGACCGGCTTGACGTCGTAGCGGCGCGAGCCGGGGGTGTAGCCGGTGCCGTCGGCGATCAGGAAGGTCTGCCGCTCGTTGGCGCTGTTGCCGCCGTGGCCGCCGGCGTCGGTGTGGCCGTGGTCGGTGGTGACGACGATCAGCCAGTCCTCGGAGCCGTACGTGGGGCGGGACTTGACGGCCTGGACGACCTGGCCGACGAGGGCGTCGACGGAGTGGATGGCGGCCGCGTACTCGGGGCTGGTGCCGCCGTGGGCGTGGCCGGCCTCGTCGACCTCGTCGAAGTGCAGGAAGGTGGTGTCCGGGTTGCCGTGGGCGAGGTAGTCGGCGGCGTCGGTGGCGGTCTTGGTGTCGTTCTCGCTCTCCGGGATGCGCAGGTCGGCGCGGCCGTTGAAGACGTTGGCGGTGATCGGGTTCCAGGAGCCGATGACCAGCGTGGAGTTGGTGGGGTCGGCGTTCTCCAGGCGGGTGGCGAAGTCGGGGAACAGGTCGAAGCGGGCGCCGGTGAAGGCGTTGTCCTTGACCTGGTGCTTGTCGGGCCAGGCGCCGGTGGCGATGGTCGACCAGCCGGGGCCGGACAGGGTGGGTGCCAGCGGGTTGGCGTAGAGGTTGCTGGTGGCGGTCAGGCCGCCGGCCATCAGGGCCTTGAGGTTGGGCGCGTCGGCGGTGAGCAGCTTGTCGTAGCGGGTGCCGTCGACGCCGATGACCAGGGTCTTGGCCTGCTTGGTGCCGTTCGGCAGGCCCTGGTACGAGCCGTCGGCGGTGGCGGTGGCGTCAGCGGTGGCGGTGGCGGTGGCCGCGGAGGCGGCCGCGGCGGACAGCGGGATCAGCGCGGCGGCGGCGGCGGTCGCGGTGGCGAGGGCGACGGTGCGGGCGGACCGGGAGGTACGCAAGGGGGGCTCCCAACGGGGCGGCGGCGCGGTGCAGTTGCACCGGCACCGAGGATGGGGCGGCCGGGCGAGGACGGGCCCTCGGCGAATCCACGGTTGTATGAACAACCGCCGAAATTCAGTCCAGACCGGTTATCGTTCCGTGACCTTTGGGTCCGCTCCCCCGGGCCCGCTTCCCGCCCACACCTCCGGGTCCGCTCCCTCCGCGCCCGCTTCCCGTCCGGGCCCGCTCGGTAGGCTTGCCCGGTGATCCACCCCATCCCCCCGGCCGGCCCCGAGCCCGCCCGCGCCGGCGTCCCCGAGCACGGCCGGGTGCCGAAGTACTACCTGGTCAAGTCCCGGCTCGAGGACCTCATCGGCGACCTGGGCCCGGGCGGGCGCCTGCCCACCGAGGCCGACCTGGCCCAGCGTCACGGCGTCGCCCGGGCCACCGTCCGCCAGGCGCTGCGCGAGCTGCTCCTGGAGGGCCGGCTTCGCCGCCAGGGCCGGGGCACGGTCGTCGCCGGGCCCAAGATCGAGCAGCCGCTCTCCCTCACCAGCTACACCGAGGGCGTCACCCGCCAGGGCCTGCGCCCCGGCCGCACCCTGATCGGCCTGGACCGCCTGCCCGCCGACCCGGCGATGGCCGGGCGCCTGGACGTGGCCGAGGGCGAGCCGCTGTGGCACCTGGAACGCGTGCTGCGCGCCGACGAGGAGCGGGTCGGGCTGGAGTCCACCTACGTGCCCGTCGCCCGGGTGCCCGACCTGGCGGACGACTTCGTCCCCGAGGACTCCTTCTACGGCTACCTGCGCGACCACGGCGTGCACCTGGGGGCCGCCGAGGAACGCATCGAGACCGTGCT
The DNA here is from genome assembly GCF_014656195.1 of Kitasatospora xanthocidica. Classification (GTDB taxonomy): domain Bacteria; phylum Actinomycetota; class Actinomycetes; order Streptomycetales; family Streptomycetaceae; genus Kitasatospora; species Kitasatospora xanthocidica. The sequence goes on from NZ_BNBY01000049.1 coordinate 38,568, forward strand.
CGCCACCCCGCGCGAGGCCCTGCTCATCGGCACCCCGCCCGCCCTGCCGATGCTCCTGCTCCACCGCCGCAGCCTGGACGCCGACGGCCGCCCGCTGGAGCAGGTCCGCACCCTGTACCGCGGCGACCGCTTCAGCTTCACCCTGGCCCTGGGCGCCCCGCCCGCCTGAGGACCCGCGGCGGGCCGGCCCGGACGGGGTGCTCGGGGCGGGGTGCTCGGCTGGGTGGGTCACGGCGGGCCCGCGGCGGTTTCCCCGGGCTGCCGGCGGGTGATCCCTTGCGGCCGGAGCGGCGGTCCGACGCCCGTCGCCGAGTCACCCTGAGCACCCCGAGCCGTCGTCCGGAGGCCCCGCCGTGTCCCTGCACCCCCGCCCGTCCCCGCACCCCCGCCGCCCCGGCCGCGCGGCCGCCGTCCTGCTCGCCGCCGCGCTGGCGCTGGCGCCCGCCGGGCCCGCCGCGGCATCGGCAGCCGCGGTCACGCCCCACGACGACGGTGACCTCGCGCTGCGTGCCCGGCTGCAGGAGCTGGTCGACCGTCCGGACGGGCCGCCCGGCGCGATCGCGGTGCTGCGCGAGGGCGAGCGGGTGCGGGTGTTCCGGGCCGGGGTCGCCGAGGCCGGCACCACCCGTCCGCCCCGCACCGACGACCACATGCGCCTGGCCAGCGCGGCGAAGGCGTTCAGCGGCGCGGTCGCGCTGCGCCTGGTCGACTGCGGGCTGCTCGGGCTGGACGACACGGTCGCCGGCCGGCTGCCCGCGCTGCCCGCCGCCTGGGGCGCGGTGACCCTGCGCCAGCTGCTGAACCACACCAGCGGGCTGCCGGACTACAGCGCGGCGCCGGACTTCCTCGACGTGATCCGCGCCGACCCGCACCATGTGTTCGACTCCCGGCACCTGCTGGACTTCGTCGCCGACCGGGACCTGGAGTTCGCCCCCGGCTCCCGCTACCAGTACTCCAACTCCGACAACATCGCCGTCGCCCTGATGGCCGAGGCCGCGACCGGCCAGCGCTACGAGGACCTGCTGGACTCGCAGGTCTACCGGCCGCTCGGGCTCACCCGGACCAGCCTGCCCTCCGGCTACCAGCTGCCCGCGCCGTACCTGCACGGCTACGACGTCCAGCCGCCCGACCCGCCGGAGGACGTCAGCACCCGGTTCGGCGCCTCGGGCTCCTGGGCGTCGGGCGGCCTGGTGTCCACCCCGAGGGACTTCAGCGCGTTCGCGGCCGGGTACGCGGGCGGCCCGCTGATCGACGACGCGACCCGCCGCCAGCAACGGGACTTCGTCGCGGGCGCCTCCGAGCCGGCCGGCCCGGGGGCCAACCGCGCCGGACTGGCGATCTTCGAGTACCGCACCCGGTGCGGCGTGGTGTACGGGCACACGGGCAACACCGCGGGCTACACCCAGCTCGGCGCGGGCACCCCGGACGGCCGCCGCAGCCTGACCGTCTCCGTCACCACGCAGGTCAACCAGCGCGGCAACCCGGACCTGCTGGCACACCTGCGGGACGTCGAGGAGGACTTCGTCTGCGCGCTGCTGACCGACTGAGGCCGGGGGCCGGGGGCCCGGGGCCCGGGGCCCGGGGCCCGGGGTCCGGGGTCCGGGTCCGGGGCTGCGGGCTCCAACTGTCGGGACCGGCCCGTACGTCGGTCCCCGCACCCGCCCGTCGCAGCAGTCACCGCGCTCCGGGAGACCGCGACGACCACCGCCGCCGAGCACGGCGTCGCCCTGACCGAGTGCGCCGTCGACGCCGTCCTGGCCGATCCGCGGCGCCTCGTCCTCGACCACGACCGCTTCGCCGGCCCGTGGGTGGACGGGCGGCCGCGGCCGGTGTCACCCGAGGCGCCGGCGGGGGCGGTGTTCCCGAGCGGACGGCCGTACGCGGCGGCCGTGGTCGGTTCTCGCGTCGGGAGCTGTCTGCCCCGCCCGGGCGGGGCAGACAGCGGGCCCGTCAGGTGGCCTTGGTTGCCTCTCCGGGCTGTCCCGCGATCTGGGTGATGGTGAAGTGGACGAACTCGGCGGGGCGCACGGGTGCGACGCCGATGTCGCAGATGACCTTGCCGTCGTCCATGGTCTCGGGTGTGTTGTTGGTGTCGTCGCAGATCACGTAGAACGCCTCGTCCGGTGTGCGCCCCACGAGGGCGCCCTGTCGCCACTGGTCGGTGAGGAACGAGGTGACGGAGTGCCGCAATGTCGCCCACAGCCGCTCGTCGTTGGGCTCGAACACCGCCCAGGTCGAGGACTGGCGGATGGAGTCGGAGAGGTAGGACACCAGGCGGCGGACGTTGAGGTAGCGCCAGTCGCGGGTGGTGGACCTGGTGCGGGCGCCCCAGACGAGCAGGCCCCGGTCCGGGAAGGCCCGCAGGCAGTTGACGCCCTTCGCGTTCAGCTCACCGTGCTCGTCGTCCGTGACAAGGGTTTGGAGCTTGAGGGCGCCGCGGAGGTTCTGGTTGGCGGGGGCCTTGAAGACTCCGCGTTCGGCGTCGGTGCGGGCCCAGACGCCCGCCATGTGGCCGCAGGGCGGCACGGTGCGCTCGACGGCGTCGACCCCTCGGACCGTGATCCACGGGTAGTACAGGGCGGTGAAGGCGGCGTCGTCGGAGTCGGGCGAGGCGAGCGTGTCGGCGAAGGCGCCCGCCTGGCCCGGGGGCAGGCCGGGCGGCGGGTCGAGGATCGCCAGCCGGTTGCGCTGCTCGGTGCAGTGCTTCACGACCTCGGCCATCCTGCTGACGCCCGCGGCGTCGTCGGGCGCGGGCACCTCCTTCTCGGAGGAGACGTCCGCGGTCATGTCCCAGAGGCTGGGCACGGCGACCATGGTGACCTCGGGAACGCTCGCCAGTGCGGCGAGGCCGGTGCGGGCGTCGGCGTTCCCCTTGAGGGCCTCGGGCGAGACGGCGCTCTGCGGGCTGGTGAAGCCCACCACGTAGCAGGTGCTCCCGCCGTTGGCGAAGAACCCGTGGACCGCTTCGGCCAGGGGCAGGCACCGTTGCAGCGTATGGATCGTGGCCGGGTCGGTCGCGTCCGCGAGGTCCTTGGCGATTCCCTCGATGCTGTAGCGGGCGGCGAACTCCCGCCAGCTGCCGATCTTCTGCGGGACGGCACGCTCGGCGTCGGTGAACGGCGTGGGGGACGCATCCCGAGGGTCGTTGGCGGAGGCCTTGGTGTAGCCGAGGAAGGCCGGGACCGAGGTGCTCGCCCCGGTGATCGTGCGTACTCCGCTGGGGAGCTCCTTCACGAAGACGCCTGGCGGGTTCGGGTCGGGCATCTGCTCTCCTTGAGATGAGGGGGCGCTGCTTGTGCGAGCGGCGAAGCCGTATCCACCCCAGCGCAGTGCGCCGTCCGGACACCCCTTTGAGAGGGCAAACCATCTCTTCGGGTGAACCTCTGTACTGGCGGGCCCGTAGGCGGCGCTTCCCCAGATGCCGGCTTCGTGAGACGAGCACCACCCCAGGACCGCTCAGGAACCGGCGCTCAGGAACCGGTCGGCAAGGCGCGCAGCCGGCTGACCGGCGAGAACGGCCCGGAGCCACCGTGCGTACGCGCCGCCGCCGTTCACCGGCCTTCCCCGTCGCGCTGCGTACCCGCCCGGCAGCCCGAGCTGCACGGGCCTCCGCGCGGCGCGACGCTGGAAGACGGACGGCGCCCGCAGCCCGGCGGCGCGCCGCCACCACGACCCCGGGCTCCGTCCTCGACATCTCCTCGGTCTACACCTACGACCGGCTGCCCTGAGGGAGTGTCACCGAGAAAGTGGCGAAACAGCGGGACCGAAAAGCGGGGTCACCGGAAAAGCAACAGGGGCGGAAGTCGAAAACGACTTCCGCCCCTGCCCGTTGGAGCGCCGGGCCCGAATCGAACGAACCCCTCCCACTGAAAGTGGGCGTGCTACCGCTGCACCACCGACGCCTGTCCGGCCGGGTCTTCGACCGCTTCCGCGATCCTGTCCCGCCGACGAGGAAGAAGTTACCAGCTGATGATCGGGAGAGGAAAATCGGCAGGACTCCCCCGCCGCCGGCGGGGCGGAACACGAAGGAGCGGCGGTGAACGCGACCGCGAGGGAACGGTTCGACCACTGGCGGGAACTGATCGGGCGCACCCGGGCCAGCGAGGTGGCCAGCGCCCACGCCGACGACTTCCGCGCCGAGATGCGGCGCCTGGAGCTCGGTCCGGTGACCCTCCTGCGCACCTCGTTCCCCTCCGCGCGGTTCTGGCGGACCGAGCGCATGGCCCGGCGCTCGGACGCCGGGGTGCACCACCTGACGCTGCTGCTCGACGGCGACATGGCCCTGAGCCGCGACACCCGGCACCCCACGGAGGCCTTCGCCCCCGGCGACCTGCACCTGCTCGACGGCTCGGACCCCTTCGACCTGCGGGCCTTCGCCTCCCCCGCCTCCGCACCCTCCTCCGCCCCCGACCGGGCCGAACGCCGAGTCGAGGCCGTCGGCGTCGACTTCCCCACCGCCCTGCTGCCGATCCCGCCGCAGCGGCTGCGCACCGTCCGGGGCCGGGGGTTCTCCGGCCGGGAGGGCACCGGCGCGCTGCTCGCGGACTTCCTCGTCGGCCTGGACCGGCAGGCCGCCCTCCTCGGACCCGCCGAAGCGCCCCGCCTGGGCACGGTCGTGGTCGACCTGATCGCCGCCTGGCTGGCCCGGGAGCTCGACACCGAGACCGCGCTACCCGACGACACCCGCCGGCGCGCCCTCGTGGAGAACGTCCACGCCTTCATCCGGCGCAACCTCCACGACCCCGAGCTGACACCCGCCGCGATCGCCGCCGCCCACCACATCTCCGTCAGCTACCTGCACCGCCTGTTCACCCAGCACTCCGAGGGCGAGACGGTCGCCGCCTGGATCCGCCGCCGGCGGCTGGAGCGGGCGCACCGCGACCTGGCCGACCCCGCGCTGCGCACCCTGCCGGTCCACGCCGTCGCCGCCCGCTGCGGCATCCCCGGCCCCTCCGACTTCAGCCGCGCCTTCCGCACCGCGTACGGGCTGCCGCCCGGCGAGTACCGCCGCCTGGCACTGGCCGGCGGCACGGACGGATGACCGACCCGTCGACGCACTGCCAACGACCTGTCGACGCAGCGCCAACACGGCCGGCCCGCGCACTGGCATCGTCCACCTGGACGACGGCGGCCCGGCACGCCACGGGGGAGCGTGCCGGGCCGC
>NZ_BNBY01000050.1 GCF_014656195.1 Kitasatospora xanthocidica
TAGCACCCGTAGTCCGTGGTGGTCTGCTCCTCGCTGTCCAGCAGCTGCAGGGCGTTGACGTCCTCGGTCACGGTGGTCACCTCCTTCCGGTCGGGTCGGGGGCGGGCAGCCACAGGCGCGGCCCGCCGTGGCGGAGCCGGACCAGCAGGCCGAGCGACCCGCCGAGTCCGGTGTTGTAACCGACGCCCACCCCGGTCAGGGTGTCGTCGGGGATCAGGAGCAGTCCGTCGTGGGCGACGTGACGTGCGTGGGCGCAGGCGAGGAGTTCCTCGGCGCGGCGCCGGTGGGCGGGGTCGTCCAGGGCCTCGGCGAGGTCGAGCAGGTACTCGGCGTTGCCCGCGAGGCCGTGGCAGGCCGTGGGCGAGCTCCGCCAGCGCCACCGGTACACCTCGGTCCCGGCCTGTTCGGCGCTCTCGCGGTAGCGGGGATCGCCGGTGGCCTGCCAGAGGCGGATCAGGAAGGTGCCGATGCCGGAGGCGCCGCTGCACCAGTGGGGCGCGTGGACGGGGGTGTCGGCCGCCTTGTCCTCGACGGGCCAGCCCGCGCCGCCGTCCCGGACGCGTACGGTGGCGAGCAGGGTCTCGGCGGCCGCCCGGGCGGCGTGGACGAGGTCGTCCCGCTCCGCGGCGAGCCCGGCGAGCAGCAGGAAGGTGCCGACACCGGCGACGCCGTGGGCGAAGCCGAGATGGGTGATGCCGGCGAGCTCGGAGTCGAAGTCGGCCGGGACGGGCCACACCACGCCGGACCGGCCCTTCGCGGCGACGGTCAGCAGGTGTTCGGCGGCGGTCACCGCGCGCTGCCGGAACCCCTCCTCGCCGGTGGTCCGCCAGAAGTGGAGCTGGGTCAGACCGGCGCCGGCCACGCCGTGGCACACGTCGGGGTTGGGCCAGCGCACCGGCACCTCGCGGGCGAGGCGGGCCGCGTGCCCGGCGAGGCCGTCGTCGTCGAGCAGCCGGGCGGCGTCCAGCAGTGCCCAGGCGGTGCCGGAGCGCCCGAAGTGCAGCCCGGGCAGCTGCTGCCCACCGACCTCGGCCCGGGCCGCGATCCACGCCGCGGCCTCGGCGACCGTGGCGCGCAACCGCGGGTCCGTCCGGTGTGCGGCGGCCGCGGTGAGGACGGACAGGACGCCGGCCGCGCCGTGCTGCACGTTCAGCGGATCGGTCCGCTCGCCGGAGGCGTCGGCGGGCCAGAGCCGTACCGGGTCCTGCGGGGTCATGGTGTCCATCAGGTGGGTCAGCCCGTCGGAGAGCAGCCGCTCCGCGGTCGGGCCGTCGAGGACGGCCGGGTTGTCGAGGACGGCCCCGCTTTCCCAGGTGCTCCCGCCGTCCCGGGCACTCCCGCCGTCCCAGGCGCTCCCGGCGCCGGCGGAGGGTACGTCCACGTGGAGCCCGGTCAGCGCCTCGCGGACCGTGCGCAGGCTCCACCGGTCGTCGCGGTCCTCCGCCATGAGCGCCAGCACGAGCGGCTGGAAGGCGGTGAGCTCGGGGCGGTCGGCGAGGGCGGCGGCCAGCAGGACGGCGAGGCGGTCGTGACGGCCGCGCACCGTCCCGCGGTCCGGGGCGAGCACGGGGTCGGTGCCGGTCAGCAGGTGGAACAGCACGGCACCGAGGCTGTAGAGGTCGGACGTCAGGTCGGGGGCCGGGCCGATCGGGGCGCCGTCGACCACCTCGGGGGCGCCGTAGCCCGGGGTGTGGAGCCGCAGGACGTGGTCGCCGGGGCGGGCGAGGGCTTCGAGGTCGATCAGGCGGACCTCGCCGTCCGGAGTGACCATCAGATTGTTGGGGTTGAGGTCCCGCAGGACCAGGCCGAGTCCGTGGACGGCCCCGACGACGGTCACCAGCTGCCCGGCCAGGTCCAGCACCGACGCCCGGTCGGGGCGGAGCCGCTCGGACATCCAGGAGCGCAGCGTCTGCCCGGCGATGCGCTCCTCGGCGAGGTACCGGTTGCCGCCCTGGCCGAAGACGCCCACGACCTGCGGACACAGGCCGAGCGGCGCGAGCAGCGCGTGCATCTCCGCCTCGTGGCCGAGCCGGTCGCCCGCGTCGGAGCCCTCCAGGGTGGCCCCGACGTGTCGGCGGGCCTCCTTGATGACGACCTCCTGCCCGGTCCGCCGGTCGGTGCCGAGGAAGACGCCGCCCTTGTACGCGTGCCGGACGGCCTTGTGCACGACGTAGCGGCCGTTCAGCAGGACGCTCGTCCCGGGGGCGGGCGGGGGGTCCTCGGGCGGCGGCAGCGGGGAGACGGCCCAGGGCGGCGGGCTGAATCCGGCCTGCCGCCGGTCCCGGACGAAGCCCCCGTCGGGTGTCCGCAGCATCGGCTCGGGCGAGCCGTCGTTGGTGAGCCGGGGGAAGCCCCGGAAGGCGCCGTAGCGGTAGTGCACCAGACTGCCCGGCCGGTACGCACGGTCGGAGAGGATGCCCGGCCCCGGCAGGTACGCGGTGGCCCGGTGCAACTCCTCGGCCAGCCGCCGGAAGTGGTCGTCGTCGTCCGGGTAGACGGTGATGAACTTTCCGCCGCCTCCCCGGTCGTGGCGGGCCGAGACCAGCTCCGCCAGGCGGCCGGGCGTACCGGCGCACTTGAACGGGGCCCGGGCGGCGACGAGCACCTCGGCGGCCCGGGTCAGCACCATCGGGGCGGAGAGCGGGGTCGCCGACACGTGCAGCTTCCAGCCCTGCCGCCGGACCGGGTCGGCGTTGCCCGGGCGGACGCGGCACCAGAAGTCCTCCGGGGTGACGGACCAGTCCCGCGCACCCTGCCTGCGGAGCACCGCCTCGATCAGGTCGGGAAAGAACCCGGCGTACGGATCCGCCGAGTCCCGGCCCGTCGTGTACCCGTGCGCCATCGCTCTTCCCCCGTTCTCCGGACACTGCTGGAGCCGGCCGGCGTCCGACCGCAGCGCCGATCTTGCCGCCGCCGAACCGGGGGTTCATGGGGGACGAGCACGTATCTTCCGCTCCGCGAGCCCCCATGTTCACGCTCGCGGCGTGGTACGCCTCAGCCCTCTCCTGCCTCCCCTGTCTGTCCTGCTTCTCCTGCCTCCCCCGCCTCTCCCGCCTCCCCCGGAGCGTCCTGCTCCGCGCGCAGGGCCTCGACCAGCCGCCGGGCACGGGTGGGCTCGTCGAGCAGCACCCGCACCAGCGGGCCGGGGGCCGCGCCGGCCAGGTAGGCCTCGACGGAGCGCGGGTCCGCCGGCAGCGCCACCGTCCCGGCCGAGAGGGCCCCGTGCACCCGGACGTAGTCGAGGCCGAGCCAGGCCAGGAGTTCACCGCCGGTGTCGTCCACGTCCGGCTGCGGCCGGTGGGCCAGCACCTCGTGCACGGCCAGCACGGCGAGCAGGACGTGCTCGGTGCCGGGCGTACGGCGGCCGAGGCGCTGGGCCTGCTGGTCCGTCTCCCACCGGATCCAGTCCGCTGCCGGGGCCGCAGGTCCGGCCGCGCCCGGCGTCAACACCCGCCTCCAGCGCGGGAGTCGGCGCGAACGGCGGCCGAGCAGCGCGTCCCGGGTGGGGATCAGCAGCGGGTCCAGCACGGCGGACGGGCCGTCCAGACGCTCCCGCACGGCCTGCGGTGCGACGCCCGCCGCGCGCAGCAGTTCGGCGGCCCGGGTGCGGTCCTCGGCGAGCAGGGCACGCAGGACGTGCTCCGCGGTGAGCCGGTGCCCGCCACCTCGCCGGACCTCCGCCACCGCGGCGGACAGCGCGCGGGCGGAGGCGCCGGTCAGCACGAGGTCCGGGGCCCTGGTCGAGCCGAGCACCTCCCGGGCGGGCACACCGGCGTCGGCCTCGTCGTCCGCGTCCCAGCCCGCACCGCGGCCGCCGTCGCCGTTGCAGTCAGCCTCGCCGTCGCGGTCGCCGTCGCGGTCGCCCTCACGGCCGTGGTCGCGGTCGCGGTCGCGCAGCAGGGCGCGCAGCTGGCTCTCGGTGGCCCCGGCGGCGGCGAGGGCCGCACCGGCCGGGCCGGTCGAGCCCACCACCGCGGCCAGCAGGTGCTCCGTCCCGAGCCGACCGCCGCCCGTGGTGCCGAGCGTGCGCCAGTCCGCGTCCAGCGTGGTCTCCATCAGACCCTCCCACTTCGGTGGCTTTACTCACACAATGTGCCTGCTTTGCCATTTCTTTATAGTCACCCGTCCGTCAAGACGGCGTCAGCGGCCAGCGGCCAGCGGCGGAAGCTTCGGCGCCCGACCGTTGTTGGCACCGGGAGAACCCGCGCCGGCGAAAGGGGTGAGCACCGTGGCCGACACCCTCCCCGGGCCCGAACACGCCCCGGACGACGACACCTTCGACCCCGTGGACGGGGCCGCGGACACGGCAGCCGACGCGCTTGACGCCTACTCGCGGATCGTCACGACCGTGTCCGCCACCGTGACCCCGCGCGTCGCCGCGCTCCAGGTGCCCCGGCGCGGGCGGGGCGGCTGGTTCAGCACCGCGCTCGGCTCGGCGGTGGTCTTCACCGAGGACGGCTTCCTGCTCACCAACGCCCACGTCGTCGGCCACGCCGACGCCGGGACGCTGGCCTTCGCCGACGGCACCACCTCCCCCTTCCACACCATCGGCGCGGACCCGCTCTCCGACCTGGCCGTGCTGCGCGCCGACGGCCCGACCCCCACCCCGGTGCGGCTCGGCGAGGCCACCGCCCTGCGGGTCGGGCAGCTGGTCGTCGCCGTCGGCAACCCGCTCGGGCTGGCCGGCACGGTCACGGCGGGCGTGGTCAGCGCCCTCGGCCGCTCGCTCCCCGCCCACTCCGGCAGCGCCGTGCGCGTCATCGACAACGTCATCCAGACCGACGCGGCCCTCAACCCCGGCAACTCCGGCGGCGCGCTGACCACCGCGAGCGGCGAGGTCGTCGGCATCACCACGGCGGTGGCCGGGAACGGGCTCGGCCTGGCCGTCCCGATCGACGCCACCAGCCGGCAGATCATCGCCACCCTGCTCACCGACGGCCGCATCCGCCGCGCCTACCTGGGCCTCGCCGGACTGCCCGCCCCGCTACCGCCTGCCCTGCGCGAGCGCACCGGGCAGCCCACCGGCCTGCGGATCGTCGAGGTGGTCCCCGGCGCCCCCGCCGACCGCGCCGGCCTGCACGAGGGCGACCTGCTGCTCACCGCCGCCGGAGAACCGATGAGCAGCGCCCGCTCCCTGCAGCACCTGATGCTGGCCGACGCGATCGGCCGCCCGCTGTCCCTCACGGTGCTGCGCGGCCAGGCCCTGGTCGACGTCATCGCCGTCCCGGCCGAACTCCGCTCGGACGACTAGCCGTTACCGTCCATCCGGCTCGCCCGGACTGGGTGCGGCTCGCGCCGCATCGCCCACAGCGTCGGGCCGCCGTCCGGGAGCGTCAGCTCCTCGCGCACGGTGAAGCCGAAGTGCTCGTACAGGCCGAGGTTGGCGGCCTTCGAGGACTCCAGGTGGACGGGCAGTCCGGCGGCGTCGGCCTGGGCCAGCCCGGAGCGCAGCAGCGCAGCAGCGCGGCACCCTGCCCCTGGCCCTGCGCGGCGGGGTCGGCACCGATCAGCGCCAGGTACCAGTGCGGCTCCCGCGCGGCGTGCCGGCCGACCTCCTCGACGGTGCGGCCGAACAGCTCGGCGCGGTCGCCCAGGAGCTCGGTCAGCTCCCGTACGGTCGCGGCGTCCGGGACGGCCTTGGCCCGGGCCTCCGGCGGCACCCAGAAGGCGGCCGCGTTCGCGGTGCGCTCGCACACGGCGGCGTGGACGTACTGGCAGGTGAAGAGGGTGGCGAAGTACCTGCCCAGCAAGGCCCGACGCGAGGCCTCGTCGGGGAAGAACCAGCACATCATCGGGTCGTCGTCGAAGGCGGGGGCCAGCGAGCGGCTGATCGACGCCGCGTCACCGAGGGTCGCCGTCCTGGGCGTTCCGGTTGTCCGCATGCGCGCATCCTGTCGCTCCTCACATCCGGCGCGACGGCGGGGTGGCGGGGTGGCGGGGTGGCGGGTGAGTCCGTCGGCGCGGCCGTGACCGCCACCTTCACGCAGCCGGATGGCGGACCGCGCGGGGCGGGTCGCGGTGGGGGCCGGTGGTTCCAGGTGGCCCCCGTTGTCCGAACCCGTGGCCGCTCCGCGCGGTCCGTCACCCGATTCCACCGGTTCGCCGTGACTCCGGAGTACCGGCCGGAGCCAGGGGGGTTCGGTGGGGCCCGCCGTCGGCGTGGTGGCCGGCGGCGGGCCGCTCGGGGGGCCTCAGCGAGGGTCGGGGTGCAGGAGGGAGACGCGGATGGTGCGGCGCGGCAGGGCGGTGGGCAGGGCGGCCAGCAGGGCGGCGGCGGTGAACACCGCGTAGTGGGCGGCCTCCGGCCAGGGGCCGGACCAGCCGAGTTCGGCGTGCCGGTGCTCGGCGAAGGCGTTGCAGCAGAGCCAGGCGGCCAGGCCGACCAGCGGTGCGGCGCCCGGCCTGGAGCGGCCGCCGACCAGGGCGCAGAGCACCGCGTAGGCGGTCAGGGCGAGCGGGCCGGAGTGCAGTTCGCCGAGCGCGCCGAGGCCGAGCGCCGTCGCGCCGCCCGCGAGCAGGGCCACCGTGGCCGAGGTGCCGGCCGTCGGCCGTTTGCGAACGGGGTGGTACCGGGTGGCGCCCGGGCGGGCCGCGTACATCCGCACCGCCGACTACCCCTTCGCCGGGAGGAGTTCGGACAGCGGCCGGACCGGCAGGTGCCAGCGGGCACGGCGGTGCAGCGCCTCCAGTTCGTGCAGCTCGCCGAGGAGCGCCGGCACCGGGACGGTCAGCACCGGGCAGCCGGCCCGCCGCGCGCAGTAGCCGGACACCGGGCGCCGCAGCCGGCGGCGCAGCGGGCCGCCGCTCCGGCCGAGGACCAGCAGGTCGCCGGGGCGGTCGGCGACGTCGACCAGCGCCGGGCCGGTCTCGCCGCGGATGACCACCGGGCGCAGCGGCACGCCGGGGTCGGCGCCGCCGAAGGCCGCGTCGAGGGCCGCGTGCAGGCGCTGCTCGGCCTTCTCCCGGACGGCGGCGAGCAGCGGCGGGCAGGGCGAGCGCCGGTAGCCGAGCTCCCCGCCGGGCGGCTCCCAGGCCAGGACGGGCAGCAGCTCCGCGCCCCGTTCCCGCGCCTCGGTCACCCCCCGGTGCAGCGCCGCCAGGCTTCCCAGCGACCCGCTGACCCCGACCACCACCCGGGGTGCCACCACCTGGGGTGCCGCGCCGCTCTCGTGCCGCTCGCTGCCGTGCATGGTCCGTCCTCGCTCCGTGGTGTCCCGACGTCTCCCACCCAACCGCCGCCCGGGCCGCCCACCTCCACTCCTTGACGCCTCCCTGACGCGCCGGGCGGCGATCCCGACGCACTCCATACGGGAACCCGCCCCGGGCGCCCGTCGGACCCGGGCGCACCTGGCAGGAGACATGAATGGTGCTATCGTCAGTAGCACCATGTTGCTGAAGCTGGACGTCGGGGACACCCGACCGCTGCACGAGCAGGTCGCCGGGGCGATCAGACGGGCCGTCGCCGAGGGCGAGTGCGCCCCCGGGGACAAGCTGCCGCCGGCCCGGGAGCTGTCCCGGGCGCTGGGGGTGAACGCCAACACCGTGCTGCGCGGGCTGCGGACGCTGCGCGACGAGGGGGTGCTGGAGTTCCGCCGGGGCCGGGGCATCACGATCGCGACGGGCGCCGACACCCGATCCGAACTCACCGAACGGGTACGGCAGTTGGTCGCCGACGCGGCCAGGGCCGGCTACAGCAGGAATGATCTCGTGGACATGATCAGGGGGATGTCGTGACGGAGGAAGCACGCGGGAAGGGACGCCCGGCGGGCCGGGGAGCCCGGTGGGGCGCTGCGGCCTGGTCGCTCGGGGTCCTGGCGCTGCTGATCGCGCTGCCGCTGGCGGCGCGCCACCGGCTGCCGGACCCGCTGGCCACCCACTGGGGCGGCCGGGACCCGGACGGCTCGATGTCGCTGACCTGGGCGGCGCTGTTCCCGGCGCTGGTCTGGCTGGTCCTGGTGGCGGTCGCCGCGCTGCTGCAGCGGTACTGCGCCGAGCAGGCGCCCGGTTGCGGGGCGGCGGCACTGGCCTCCGGCGGGGTGCTGCTGACGGGGGCGCAGACCGCCGTCGTGCACGCCAACCTGGACCGCGCCCGGTGGCAGGACGCCGCGCCGATGGGCGTCGAGGTGGTCCTGGTGCTGGCGGCCACGGCCGTCGCCGGGGCGCTGGCCTGGCTGGCGGGCCGGGGCACGGGCCGGGCGGCCGACGGCCGGCCCGAGGAGCACCCGACGGCCGGCACCCCGGCGCTGGACGTGCCGGAGGGGGAACGTTTCGTCTGGCTCTCGCGGGCCGTCAACCCGTGGCTGCAACTGCTCGCCGCCGTGCTCGGCCTGGTGGCGGTGGCCGGTGTGCTGGTGGCGGCGAGCGGGCTGACCGGACTGGACTGGTCGGTCGCGCTGTCCTTCACGCTCCCCGCCCTGGCCGTCCTCGTCTGCTCCTCGGTGCAGGCCCGGGTGACCGCCCGGGGCCTGACCGTCGGCTTCGGCCCGTTCGGCCGACCCGCCCGCCGCTGGTCCCCCGAGGAGCTCGTCTCGGCCCGCGCCGAGGCGCGCACCGCCGCCCAGGCGGGCGGCTGGGGCTACCGGGTCAACCGGCTCGGCACCACGGTGATGCTGCGCGGCGGCGAGTGCCTGGTGGTCCGCACCCGCCGCGGCACCGACTTCGCGGTCAGCGTCGACGACGCCGAGCGCGGGGCGGCCCTGCTCAACGCGGTGATCGCACGCGGCGGTCGGCCGACGGGCCGGGCGGCGGACCAGCCGTCGTAGACCGGCCGTCGTAGACCGGCCGTCGTAGACCGGCCGTCGTAGACCGGCCGTCGTAGACCGGCCGCGCCGGGCGGCCGGAGACTTCCCGGGCTATCGGGACAGACCGCCGGTCGGAGGGGATCAGGTCATCGCCGCTGGTCACCGGGGGATGCCGGGCGGCGGCCCGGGAGCGCAAACCACTCGATTCAGTGGTGCTTCGAACGCCAATGCGGGTACACCAGTTGATGGCCGCTCAGGTGGGGCGGATCCCGTCGACACCGCCCCCTCCTGTCCCTCGCGGCCCGAGAAGTCCGCGGGCGCCGGCGCGCCCGCACCGCATGCAAGGAGGCGTCCGTGACTCACGACTCACGCGCGCAGAACCCACCGGACGTCCGGCGGGGCGTCCAGGACGGACGGACGGTCACGTTCCTGCGCCTCGGCGTCGGGCTGATCGGCATCCTGCTCCCGGTCGCCCTGCCGTTCGGCAACTGGCTGGCCGCCGAGCTGCTGGGGCGCAGCACGGACGGCTTCTGGCCCGGTTCGATGAGCGCCTCGTACTACACCGGCACCCGGAACGTCTTCGTGGGCGCCCTGTGCGCGCTCGGGGTGTTCCTGGTCTGCTACCGCTTCGACCGCCGGGACGACCGCTGGAGCACGGCGGCCGGGTTCTTCGCGGTCGGGGTCGCGCTGTGCCCCACGTCCCCGGAGGGGGCGTCCGGCCTGCAGCGCACCATCGGGGTGTTTCACCTGGTCTTCGCGAGCCTGCTGTTCGTCATGCTGGCGCTGTTCTGCCTCTACTCCTTCCGCAATCCGCGCTCGACCCAGCCGGCCCGGGTCGGCGCGGCCTACCTGGCGGCCGGGGTGCTGATCCTGGTCGCCCTCGCGCTCTCCATCGCGGCCGGGGCGACGGGCATCGGCGCCGACTGGCGGATACGGCCGCTCTACCTGTGCGAGTGGCTGGCGACGTGGTCCTTCGGTGCGGCCTGGCTCGGCGCCGCGCTCGAACTCGCCGCGCACCGCCGGGCCGGCCCCGACCAGGCCGCCGTGCCCCGGCAGCCGGGCGGCGCCCTGGCGGAGCCGGTGCAGCCGGAGGCGCAGGCCTGAGGAGCCCACCCGAGGAGCCAGCCTGAGGGACCGTCATCACGCCCTCCCCGGAGCCCGTTACCATGCGCTCCAGGGACCGCCACCGGGGCGGCCGGTGACGGATCCCCCACGGGAGGGCGAGCATGGCGAACGAGGTCCGGGCTGAACGCGGTCCGAACGAGGACTACCCGTCGGTGGACCTGCGGATGGACGTCCCGCACTCCGCCCGGGTCTACGACTACCTCATCGGCGGCAAGACCAACTTCGAGGCGGACCGCACCGCCGCGCACGCCTCGGTGCGGGCCTGGCCGTCGCTGCCGATCTCGATGCGCACCACCCGCTCCTTCATGCAGCGCTCGGTGCGCCACCTCGCCGAGCGGTACGGCGTGCGGCAGTTCCTGGACATCGGCACCGGCATCCCCACCTCGCCGAACGTGCACGAGATCGCCCAGGCGATCGTGCCCGGGGCCCGGGTCGCGTACGTGGACAACGACCCGATCGTGCTGACCCACGCGCGGGCGCTGATGTCCAGCACGCCCGAGGGCCGTACCTGTTACGTGGACGCCGACTTCCGCGACCCGGAGTCGATCATCACCGACCCCCGGCTGCGCGAAGTGCTCGACCTCTCGCAGCCGGTGGCGCTGTCGCTCATCGCGATCGTCCACTTCGTGCTGGACGAGGACGACCCGCAGGGCATCGTGCGCCGCTTCATGGACGCGCTGGCGCCCGGCAGCTTCCTCGCCCTGACGGTGTTCACCGGCGACACCGACCCGGTGGGCGTGGGCGGTGTCGGCCGGGAGTACAACGCGCGCGGCATCCCGCTGCAGGTCCGTGACAAGGCCGAGGCGGAGGCCTTCTTCGACGGCTACGAGCTGCTCGACCCGGGCGTCACGCTGGTCCACCACTGGCACCCGGACGCCGACGCGGCGCCCGTCCGTGACCGGGACATCGCGATGTACGCGGGCGTGGCGATCAAGCGCTGAACGTTCCCGCCCGCGCAGGCGGCCGCAGCGAGGCGGGCCCCAACCACCCGGCCCCGGTCACCCGGGGACGGTGACCAGGCCCGCCTCGTAGGCCAGGATGACCAGCTGCACCCGGTCCCGGGCGTCGAGCTTGGCGAGCAGCCGGGTCATGTAGGTCTTCACGGTGGCGATGCTGAGCACCAGTTCGGCGGCGATCTCGGTGTTGGACAGCCCGCGGCCGACCAGGGTGAGGATCTCCCGCTCGCGCCCGGTGATCGCGTCCAGCCGCCGCTCGGCCGCCGCGGCCGCACCCGGCGCCGCCGCCCCACCCGACAGCCCCGGCAGTGCCCCCGCCGGCGCCCCCGGCGGCCGGCCGCCGACGAAGGCGCCGATCAGCCGCCGGGTGACGCTCGGTGCGATCAGGGCGTCCCCGGCGGCGACCACCCGCACCGCGCCGAGGATGTCGTCCAGCGCCATGTCCTTGACCACGAAGCCGGACGCCCCCGCGTGCAGCGCCGCGTAGACGTGCTCGTCCTCGTCGAAGGTGGTGAGCACCAGCACCCTGGTCGGCCCGCCGGCGGAGGTCACCAGCCGGGTGGCCTCGATGCCGTCCATGCCGGGCATCCGGATGTCCATCACCACGACGTCCGGGCGCAGTTCGGCGGCCAGCCGGACGGCGTCGGCCCCGGTGCCCGCCTCGCCGACCACCTCGACGTCCGTGGTCTCCGTGATGACCATCTCCAGCGCGGCCCGCACCAGCGGTTGGTCGTCGACCAGCACCACCCGGATCATGCGCCCGCCTCCCCCGTCACCGAGGCCGCGAGTGCGGGCACCGGCAGCGTCGCCGCGACCCGGAACCCGCCGTCGGCGCGCGGCCCCGCGTCGAACTCGCCGTCCAGCAGGGCGACCCGCTCGCGCAGACCGGCCAGCCCGAAGCCGCTGCCCGGCTCGCTGCCGTACCCCCGGCCCCGGTCGGTCACCTCGACGGACAGCTCCCCCGCCGTCCGGTGGTCGACGGAGACCACGCAGGCGGCCGCGGCCGCGTGCCGGACCACGTTGGTGACCGACTCCTGGATGATCCGGAAGGCCGCGAGGTCGACCTCCGGCGGCAACGGCCGTGGGTCACCGTGCCGGCGGACCTCCACCCGCACCCCGGCCGCCGTGGTCACCCCGGCCAGCCGGTCGAGGTCGGCCAGGCTCTGCGGAACGGTGGCCGAGGCCTCGCCGTCGGCCCGGCGCAGCACGACCAGCATCCGGCGCAGCGCGGCCAGGGTGTCCCGTCCGGCGGCCTCGATCTCGCCGAGCGCCTCCTTGGCGCGCTCGGGCCGGCGGTCGATGACCCGGCGGGCGGCGCCGGCCTGCAGCGCGACGACGCCGAGGCCGTGGGCGACGGTGTCGTGCATCTCGCGGGCGATCCGCAGCCGTTCGGCGGTGACCGCCTCTGCGGCCGCCCGGCTGGTCAACGCCTCCGCGTGCTCCCGGTTCTGCCGCACCGAGCGGCCGACCAGCCAGGCGACCAGCGCGAGCAGCGCGGCGCCGTCGGCGGAGCCGATGTGGGTCCCGGTGAAGATGCCGACGGTGTCGCCGCGCACCAGGCCGATGTGCAGCACCAGGAAGCCCATGACCACGGCGAACGCGGCCCGCGAGGTGCGGCGCGACCGGGTGGCGGTGATCAGGCAGAGCGCGGCGTCCACGGCGAGCAGCGCGCCGGGCGGCACCTGGGTGCCGCCGGCCCAGCCGTCGGTCTCGGTCCAGGTGGCGATCAGCAGCAGGACGACCGAGAGCACCGGCAGCCGGCGCACCAGCGCGGCACCCGCGAAGGCGACCACCGTGTCGGCCAGGGTGAACGCCCAGCCGCCGTGCGCGGCGGCGCCGTGGTGCTGTCCGGCGCCGGCGCCGAGGCGGACGGCCGGATAGGCGGCGGCCACGCACCAGGCGAGACCGACCCACGCCTCGGGCGGGACGCGCCGGAACGGCGGCGGGGAAGGGGTCGACAACATGGTTCAAGATCGTAACGACAGCCCGGGACGCCGTCATCCAACCGTGGTTGTACGACCGGGGCTGACCTGCGGTGTCGACGTCGGTCCGATGCCCCGCGGTCCACTCCCCCGGCAAAGTGGTGCCCATGATCGAAGTCAACGAGCTGACGAAGCACTACGGCCGCGGCACCACCGTCCGGGCCGCCGTCGACCGCCTCACCTTCACCGTCCGGCCGGGCACCGTCACCGGCTTCCTCGGCCCCAACGGCGCGGGCAAGTCCACCACCCTGCGGATGGTCCTCGGCCTCAACGACCCCACCGCCGGCACCGTCACCGTCGACGGCCGGCCGTTCCGCGGCCGGCCCCGCGGCCTGCGCCACGTCGGCGCGCTGCTGGACGCCGGCGACGTGCACGGCGGGCGCAGCGCCCGGGCCCATCTGCGGGCGCTGGCCCGCAGCAACCGGATCCCGGACGCCCGGGTCGAGGAGGTACTGGCGGAGGTCGGGCTCGCCGAGGCCGCCGGGCGCCGGATCCGCGGCTACTCGCTCGGCATGAAGCAGCGGCTCGGCATCGCGGGCGCCCTGCTCGGCGACCCGCCCGTCCTGCTCTTCGACGAGCCGCTGAACGGGCTGGACCCGGAAGGCGTGCTCTGGGTGCGCGGCCTGTTCCGGCGCCTCGCCGCCGAGGGCCGGACGGTGTTCGTCTCCAGCCACATGATGGCCGAGATGGAGCACACCGCCGACCGGCTCGTCGTGATCGGCCGCGGCCGACTGATCGCCGACGAGAGCCTGGCCGAGTTCGCCGCCCGCGCGGGCCGCGCCACCGTCACCGTGCGGACCGCCGAACCCGACCGGCTGGCCGCCGTGCTGACGGCCGCGGGCGCCACCGTACGGCCGGGCCCGGAGGCCGCCCTCGCGGGGGCCTCCCTCACGGAGGCCGGCCCGGACGACACGCTCACGGTCACCGGCCTGGACGACCGCCGGATCGGCGAACTCGCGCTGGAGAACGGCCTGTTGCTCTACGCCCTGACCACCCGCGGCGCCTCCCTGGAGGAGGCGTTCATGACCCTGACCGCCGACAGCGTCGAATACCTCGCCGGAGAGCCCCGATGAACACCCTGATGACCGCCGGGACCGCAACCACCGATTCCCGCGTCCGCCGCACCGGACCGCGTGCCCTCGACACCGAACCCCGCGCCCGCTTCACCGACCTGCTCGCCGCCGAGTGGCTCAAGTTCCGCTCGCTGCGCTCGATCCCCTGGGTGCTCGGCCTCAGCGCGCTGGCCGTCATCGCCGCCGGCCTCAAGTCCGCCCTGTACACCCGCGACCACTACACGCCCGGCGACGGCGATCCGGTGGTCATGGCACAGCTGGCGCTCAACGACGCCTTCAACATGGCAGCCGCCGACATCCTGCTGCTCGTCGCCGGCGGCCTCGGCGCCATCGTCATCGCCGGCGAGTACGCGACCGGACTGATCCGCACGACGCTGGCGGCCGTGCCGGACCGCCGGGCCGTCCTGCTGGCCAAGGCCTGCGTGCTGGCCGCCGCGATGCTCGGCTACGGCCTGCTCACCGTCGGCGTCTCCTTCGGCCTCACCCAGGCGATCCTGTCCGACGTCGGCATCGGCCAGTCCCTCAGCGACCCCGCCGCCTTCCGGTACGTCGCGGCGGCCGTACTGTTCGGCCCGGTCTGCGCGCTGGTCGGGCTCGGACTCGGCACCCTGATCCGGCACAGCGCGGGCGCCGTCGTCGGTACGGTCGTGGTGCTGTTCTTCCTCCCGTCGCTCCTCACCGAGCGCTACCGCTGGACCGCCGACCTGCTGCACGCCCTGCCGCTGCCCGCCTTTCAACGCCTGGCCCGGACCACCCTGGCGGGCATGCGCCCGACCGAGTACCCGGCGACCGTCACCGGCTCCTGGATCACCTTCGCGGCCTGGGCCCTCGGCTCGGTGGCGGTCGCGACGCTGGTCATCCACCGCCGGGACCACTGAGGGCCGGTGGCAGCCGACACGCCCGGCGGGCACTCAGAACGCCGCGACGCGCCCCGGCGCCCGCTCCGCCCGGCTGAGCGCCCGCACCACGTCCACCCACCCGTGCCGGCGGACGGCCGGCCGGGCCGGCAGGCCCACCACGAAGTCGGCGGCCTCCGGCGGGAGTTCGGGGGTCGGAACGCCGACGCTGACCGCCAGGCCGCCGCCACCTCGGGGCGGCGCGGCAACCGCTCGGCGGCCCCGGCCGCCGCGAGGAAACCCACCCGGACACCCGTCACGATCCGCCTCCTACCTCAGCCGTCCAGCCCGGAAGCCGGTCCACAGGCGGGAGTTCGAAGACGGGCCCCAGGGCCGCTCGAAGGCCCGCCCTACGCACGCCGTCCCACCCAGTCGTCGGTCACCGCCACCAGCAGCGCCACCAGGACCAGGCCCGCCGCGACCGTCACGCCCAGTTGGAAGGCCGTCGCCCAGTCCGGGTGGCGGCCGCGGGCGTGCGCGAAGAACACCGAGCCGACGACCGCGATGCCGACCGCCGAGCCGACCCGCTGCGCGGTCTGCAGGACGCCGCCCGCGCTGCCCGCCCGGGCGACCGGCACCCGCTGGAGGGTCAGCGTCTGGTTCGGGGCGATCACCAGCCCGCTGCCGACCCCGGCGACCAGCAGCGGCAGCGCGGTCGTCCAGCCCACCCGCGGCCCGGACCACAGCTGCACCGCGAGCGCCGCGGCCAGCAGGCCGCCCAGCACCAGCAGCAGCCCGGCCACCACCAGCCGTCGCCCGAGCCGGCTCACCAGCCGGCCGCCCACCGCCGCGGCCACCCCCGAGCCGACCGCGAACGGGGTGATCGCCAGGCCCGCCGTCAGCGCCGAGTAGTGCAGGCCCGCCTGGAGGTACAGCGTGAAGATGAAGAAGATCGCGGTGAACCCGGCGAAGTACACCAGCGACAGCAGCACCCCGGCCGCGTACGGGCGCACCCTGAACAGCGCCATGCTCACCAGCGGTTCGTGCCGCCGCCCGTAGGCCGCCTCCCAGCCGACGAAGGCGGCCAGCAGCACCGCCGCCACCGGCAGCAGCAGCCAGCGGGACGCGCTGTGCCACTGCTGCTCCTGGACGAACGGCAGCAGCAGGGAGACCGTGCCGGCGCCGAGCAGCACCACCCCGACCGGGTCGAAGTCCCGGTGCCCGGCCCGCTCGGTGGCGGGCGGGGGCGGCGGGAGCAGCCGGTAGGCGACCGGCAGGGCGGCGACGCCGATCGGCAGGTTGACCAGGAACACCCAGCGCCAGCCGTCCTGCGGGCCGAACAGGTGGATCAGCAGGCCGCCGAGCAGCGGTCCGACGGCGGTGGACAGCCCGATGGTGGCTCCGAGCGCGCCGAAGGCCCGGCCGCGCTCGGCACCCTGGAAGAGGGTCTGGATGAAGCCGGACACCTGCGGCACCAGCACGCCGCCCGCCGCGCCCTGGAACAGCCGGGCCAGCACCAGCCACTCCTGGTTGCGTGCCGCGCCGGCCAGCGCGCTGGCCGCGGTGAACAGGGCGAGCCCGGTCAGGAAGACGGCCCGCCGGCTGCGCGCGTCACCGAGCCGCCCGGCCGGGACGAGCACCAGGCCGAAGGCCAGCGCGTAGCCGCTGAGCACCCACTGCAGGCCGCTCTCCGACATATGCAGCCCGGCCCGGACGGTCGGCAGGGCGACGTTGACGATGCTGACGTCCAGCAAGGTCATGAACCCGGCCACCAGGCAGACCGCGAGCGCCTGCCACCGCCGCGCGGCGGCCCGCCCGCCCGCGGCGGTGGCGCCGGGCGGGCCCGGCGGGCCGGGCGGGCCTGGCTGCGCGGTGCTGCGCGGGGTACGGGCGGTCATCGGAGCCTCTTCCCGGAGTCCGGGGCGGCCTGCTGCCCGGCCGATCGTCGGCCGGCTCCGCTCGGCTCATCGTCGCCCGCGCCACCGGGCGCCGCCACCCGGGCCTTAACCGGCCAAGGCCCTGACCACGGCACCGCACAAGGCCCCGCGCCCGGCCCCGTACGGTCTCCCGGCGCGCCCTCACCCGATCAGCCGAACCGGATCGCGATCGGCGCCCGCACGCCAGAGGCTGACGGCATGACCGTCGCCACCGAGAACCCGCCGTCCGCCCCACCGGTGCTGGACGTCCGGCAGCGGAACGTCGTCTTCGGCACGATCGTGCTCGGCATGCTGCTGGCCGCCCTCGACCAGACCATCGTCGGCACCGCGCTGCCCACCATCGTCGCGGACCTCGGCGGGGCCGCGCACATGTCCTGGGTGGTGACCTCCTACCTGCTGGCCGAGACGGTGGCCACCGTGCTGGCCGGCAAGTTCGGCGACCTGTACGGGCGCAAGCTGGTGTTCCAGGTGTCGGCGATCGTCTTCGTCGGCGGCTCGTTCCTGTGCGGCCTGTCCACCAACATGACGCTGCTGATCGCCTGGCGGGCGGTGCAGGGCATCGGCGCGGGCGGTCTGATGGTCACCGCGATGGCGCTGATCGCGGACGTCATCCCGCTGCGCGAGCGCGGCAAGTACCAGGGCGCGATCGGCGCGGTGTTCGGCGTGGCCACGGTGATCGGGCCGCTGCTGGGCGGGCTGTTCACCGACCACCTGTCCTGGCGCTGGGCGTTCTACGTCAACGTGCCGATCGCGGTCGTGGTGGTGATCGCGGCCGCCCGGACCATCCCCTCGGTGCGCTCGGCGGCCCGGCCGGTGGTCGACTACCTGGGCATCGCCCTGGTCTCGGTCGGCGCCGGCGCGCTGATCCTGGCGACCAGTTGGGGCGGCAACCAGTACGCGTGGGGCTCCGGGGTGATCATCGCCCTGTTCGTCGGCGGCGCGCTGGCGCTCGGCCTGTTCTGCTGGGCGGAGACCCGGGCGGTCGAACCGATGCTGCCGATGCGGCTGTTCCGCAACCCGGTGTTCACGGTCTGCTCGGTGCTCAGCTTCATCGTCGGCTTCGCGATGCTCGGCGCGCTGACCTTCCTGCCGACCTTCCTGCAGTACGTGGACGGCGACTCGGCGACGGTCTCCGGCGTCCGCATGCTGCCGATGGTGATCGGTCTGCTGATCGCCTCGGTCGGCAGCGGCAACGTGGTCAGCAAGACCGGGAAGTACCGGATGTTCCCGATCGCCGGCACGGCGGTGATGGCCCTCGGCCTCTACCTGCTCTCCCGGCTCGAACCCGGCACCGGCACCGCACTGGCCTCGCTTTACATGTTCGTGCTCGGCGTCGGCATCGGGCTGAGCATGCAGGTGCTCACCATCGCCGTCCAGAACACCGTCGACTACGCGGACCTCGGCACCGCCACCTCCGGGGTGACCTTCTTCCGCACCATCGGCAGCTCCTTCGGCACCGCCGTGTTCGGCACCATCTACGCCAACAGCCTCAAGACCGAACTCGGCAAGGGCGTCGCCACCGCCGCCCGGCTCACCGGCGCCGACCCGGCCGTGCTCGCCCGCGCCGCCGAGAGCCCGCAGGGGCTGCACCGCCTGCCCGTCGAGCAGGCCGCGCCGATCGTACGGGCGTACTCCGACGCCCTGCACACCGTGTACCTGTGGACGATCCCGGTGGCGGCGGTCGGCTTCGTGGTCGCGCTCTTCCTCAAGCAGGTCCAGCTGCGCGACACCGCCCGGGCGGGCTCGACCGACATGGGCGAGGGCTTCGCCCAGCCGACCACCGGCGACTCCGACCCGCACCTGGAGTACGCGGTCTGCACGATCGTGCGCGGCGTGGACCTCGACACCGTCCGGACGATCGTCTCCGGCGCCGACACCCGGGTCGACCTCGCCGGGGCCTGGGCGCTGATGGAGGTCGCCCAGCACACCAAGGCCATCGGCCACGCCGACCTCGACCTCATCGCCGCCCGCAAGCGGGTCCCGCCCGAGGTGCTGGAGCCGGTCTTCGACCGGATGGCCGCCGAGGGCTACCTGGTCCGCGACGGCGACCGCCTCGTCCACACCGAGGCCGGCACCCGCGAGGTCCAGGCCCTCGGCCGCGCCTGGTCCGGCTGGCTCAACGCCCGCCTCGACGCCGACGCCGGCCGCCCCCGCAGCCCCCAACTGCGCACCGCCGCCGACGCCATCGCCTGGCGCCTCCTGGTCGAGGACCTCGCCAACGGCCTCCCGGCCCACGCCCGCCCGAAGGACACCGCCCGGGTCTAGGTCCTACACCTCGGCGGCGGACTCGTGCGCCCATGACCGTGAGTCGGGAGTGATGACTCCCTCGATGATCTCGTGACGTGCCGTACTCACCGGGTCTCGTTTCCTTCCGTGCGTCATCGGGTCACAGGTGGCGTCAGCCGGTCAGCCAGGGGGCCTCGGGGAGTTTGGCGGCGCCGTCGTGGCCGGTGAAGTCCGCCGTGGCCGGTGTGCCGAGGCCCGGCATGCGCATCGTGACCCGGCGCAGTGCGCCGTCGCCGTCGACCCAGTACGTCAGTGGTGACCGTTCGCCGTCGGGGGCGGAGCCCTGGGCGCGCGGGCCGGCGAAGCGGTCGTAGCCGCGGCCGTCGATCCGGTCGCGGCCGAGCCAGCGGGCGCCGGACTGGGCGAGCAGCAGCGGGTTGTCGGGGCGGTCGGCGCCGAGTTGGACGATCAGGCTGAGCCCGGCGTCCAGGGGGTCGGCCGTGTAGGAGCGCGGTGACCAGGCCTGCCGGGGCACGTGTTCGGCCTGCTGCCAGGCCGGGCCGTCGACGCCGGCCGGCTCGGGGGCCAGTCCGAGGCCGCCGGTGTCCCAGACGACCAGCCCGTGGTCCAGCGGGCCGCTCGCCCCGGTGGTGCGGTAGCGGCCCACGCCCCGGTGGGTGCGGTAGTCCACGACGCCCTCGACCCGGATGCTCACTCCCCCGCCCTCGGTGGCGGTGAGGGTCACGCCGACCGGGGCGGCCTGGTAGAGGTTGAGCCGTGACAGGGCCAGCCGGGAGGCCTCGTCCGTGGTCACCGGCCGTTCCCCGGTCTCGTCGGAAACCGCCCGGTAGACGGCGAGGCCGCCGACCGCGGTGCCGCACACCACGATCGCGACCAGGGTCCGGAGCAGGCGGCGGCGACGCGGCCTCCGGGGGTCGGGGTCGGTCTGCGCCTTCCGGGCCATGCCGGGTGCCTTCTCTCGTCGGTTCTCGTCGATGGGTCGGAACGGCGGGCCGGTCACAGCAGTCGGGCGGGCCCGGGGACCGGTGGTCCCGCGAACCCGCCCGTTCCGCCTGACGGGTGCTAGCCCTGTCGGACGGTCCTGCGCCTACGGACCAGCAGCACCAGCGCCGCTCCGAGGGTGATCAGTGCCGCCGCACCGGCCACGGCGAACGGGATCGCCGAGCTCGCACCGGTGTTCGGCAGGTGCCCGGGGCCGGGCGCCGGCGGGGCCGGCTGGTCCGGCGGTGCCGGGACCGGCGTCGACGTGGTCGGCGGCGGTGTCGGCGTGGGCGTGGGTGTCGGGGTGGGTGTCGGGGTGGGTGTCGGCGTCGGCGTCGGGATCAGGCGGTTGACCGCCGTCACCGAGACCCCGTCGTCGAGGTTTCCGGAGTTCAGCACCAGCGGGCCGAACACCGTGACCTCCGGCGCCGCGTACCCGTCCGGCGGGCTCAGCTCCTGCCAGTAGTACGTGCCCGGCACGCCCTTGCCCTGGCAGACCCCGTCGGCCGGTGTGGTGCACGGCTCGCCGACCTTGGTGTCGGGCTTGTCGCCGGTCGGCTGCAGCCCGTCGGTGCCGTTCGTCTCGTGCCACAGCTGGAACTTGGCGCCCGCCAGCGGCTTGCCGTCCTGGTCGTTCTTCACCAGGCGCAGCGTGCCTTCCTGTTGCCGGAAGCCGAAGTCGTAGGTGTGGTCGTTCTGGCCCGGTCCGCCGGTGGTCAGTGCCCGTTCCGGGTACTTCCCGCCGGTGGGGACGATTCCCTTGGAGTCGATGAAGTGGTTGTCGCCGACGTCGTGTTCGGTCGGCACCCACTGGAACAGCGGGCCGTCCTTGGCGTAGTCGGCCGGGTTGTCCAGCTTGATGGTGTACTTGGTCTTCGGCTTGAGGCCTCCGTCGACGTTGCTGTCGTCGAAGTAGTACTCGCCCCGCGCCGTCGTCTTCGTCGTGCCGACGAGCTTCCCCGACTCGTCGTACAGGTGCACGGTGGCACCGGGTACCGGTCGCTGGCCGGGCAGTTGGAGGCCGCTGCGCTCGGGGTCGTACCAGACCCGGTTGCCGATCTGCAGCGGTGCCTGGTCGCAGAGCACCTCGAGGTCGCCCATCGCGGCGCCCTTGCCGAACGGCGGCAGCGGGCCGACCGGGTTGAGGCGCAGGCCGCCGTCGGCCTTGCCGTCGCGCTTGTCGAAGCCGGGGCCGTAGCCGAAGGCCATGCCGTTGGTGTCGTAGCCCGAGGTCGCGATGGAGCTCTCGACCTTGGAGAACGCCATTCCGGCGTTCAGGGCGTTGTTGTGGCCGATGCGGTTGTTGTCGAAGAACCGGGTGCCCCGGGTGGTGGCCCCGCAGCCGTTGTTGGTGTCCAGCACGTAGGCGCCGTTCACCAGGCAGGCCTTGTTCAGGTCGCCGCCGGGCAGGACCTTGGCCATCGTGCCCGCGGTCGGCCCGGCGGCCGACTGGTCGCCGAAGCGGTCGCGGAAGGCGAGCAGCATCGTGCCGTCGGTCTCGATGGCGATCTCGGCCACCGCCGGCTCGGGGTTGGCCATGTAGTCGGTGCCGCAGGACCGGCCGTTCTGCGTGGCCGGGAAGTCGTCCTGCCAGGGGAACCAGCCGGCGCCGGGGCAGGCGGTGCCGACCGTGTTGCCGCGCGGGTAGTCGAGCGGCTGGTTCAGCACGGCCGGCTTGAACTCGCCGGTGGCCGGGTCGAAGGGCAGCACCACGGCCCGCAGGTCCGAGGTCTTGCCGGTCGACTCGCCGGAGCAGACACCGCCGAGGTAGCCGGTGCTGTCCTGCAGGCCGAGGCCGTACGGACGCCAGTCCCCGGCCGCCGGGCAGCCCGGGTCGGGGATCGGGTACGCGGCCTTCGGCTGCGCCGCCGTCGCCGCGGTGGCGTCGTAGCGGTAGATCTTGCGGTCGTGGAGGTTGACGACGAAGAGGTCCTTGCCGTCCTCGCCGACCTTGATGGCGCCGAGGCTCTCCTTGCCCACCGCGGGCAGGAACGCGTCGTCGTTGCCGGCGCTGTGCGGCGTGGTGCCGGCGTCCGGGACGGTGGCGAAGAGGGTGGTCTTCTTCGTCGCCGGGTCGGTCACGTAGATCGCCCCCGGGCCGCCGGGCCCGTACGCCGTGGTGCGCTTGGCCGAGGCCGCGGAGAAGAGCCGCTTGTCGGTCCTGTTCCAGGCGACGCCGTAGATGTTGCCGGTCTGTTCGGCGGTGGCCAGGTCGGTCACCGTCGCGTCGGTCCCGGCCACGCCCCGGGCGCTGTACGGGAAGGAGACCAGCGTGTGCGCCGATTCGCCTTCCCTGGGGGCGGGTTGACAGGTCGACACCAGCGGCGCGTTCTTCTGGCAGTAGTCACCGGGGTTCCACAGGCCCGTGGTGAGTTCCACCTTCTTGCCGCCGGTGAGGTCGACGAACTCCTCGTTGCTGCTGAGCTGGTTCGGTGCGCCGGTCAGTCCCTGGCGGGAGGCGAAGGCCGGGAACAGCACACCCGGCTTCGGATTCACCACCTGAACCCGGTACTTGCCGCCGGCGGCCTTGCTCGCGGCCGGGGCCAGCGTGACCGTGCCGTCGGCCGCCGTGGTGCCCTCGATGCCGACTCCGGCGTCGTCGGTGAGCGTCACCTTCACGCCCGCCATGCCCGGTTCCAGCACGGGGGTCCACGCCCCGCTGGTGTCCACGGCCCGGATCACCCGGACCGTCACCGTGCCGTCGCCGGTCTGCGGAAACGCCGACGGGGCCGCGGCCAACGAGCAGGCGCCGATCGCGACGGCGAGCGCCACCGCGCCGCCCGCGGTGCGACGGCCGTACCGGTCGGATCGCCGTCGGTCCGGGCCGCGCGCGGCACCGGCTGTTCGTTCACTTGTCGTCGTCATCCCTGCTCTCATCGTTACGTTGGGCATGGTCCGGTGGGGGCCTGCCGCCCGACCTCGTGAGGGAGTTCGCGAGAGTGGCGGAAAGCCGCCATCGTTAACGGGAGCTTAAAACGGCCTCGCGGAAGTTCGCAGGAAAACAAGGAACTTTGACGCGGCGTCAGACGTTTCGAGGGCCGTCGCACTATCGCGCTCCCCGCCCGGCTCCGGGCCGCCGACCTGCGCGAATCCGATCGCCCGCGCCACTCGCCGCCCCCGGGCTCCGCATGAACCTGCCGACGGTCGACACACTTCCCGCCGGAACTGCGCACAATCTACCCCAACTCACCGACCCCACCGACCACTTCCGTACCGGTACGACCGCTCCTGGTACGGCCGAAACCGGCTCTGGCACGATGGCCCGATGCGCATACTGGTCATGGGCGGTACCAAGTTCGTCGGACTCCACTTCGCCGAAGCGGCCCTCGCCGCCGGTCACGAGGTCACCGTGCTGCACCGGGGAAAGTCCGGTGCCGGGCTGCTCCCCGAGGCCACCCACCTGATCGCCGACCGCGACGGCGACCTGTCCGTCCTGCGCGGCCGCCGCTGGGACGCCACCGTCGACGTCAGCGCCTACTTCCCGCGCCAGGTACGGGACTTGGCCGCCGCGCTCGACCCGGGCGCCGCCGGTCGCTACCTCCTGGTCTCCTCCATGGCGGTGTACGACACCCCGGCCGCCCCGGGCTTCACCGAGGACTCCCCACTGCGGCCCGCCGACGGCCCGGAGGCCGACACGCTCACCGGCCAGACCTACGGCGTCCTCAAGGTCCAGTGCGAGCGCGCCGCCCGGCAGGCCTTCGGCCCCGGCACGCTGCTGGTGCGCCCGACGTACGTGATCGGCCCGCACGACTACACCCGCCGGTTCGACTACTGGGTGCGGCGCCTGGCCGCCGGCGGCGAGGTCCTGGCCCCGGGGCGGCCCGACGCCCCGATCCAGGTGGTCGACGCCCGCGACCTCGCCGCCTGGATGCTCGCCCTGCTGGCCGGAAACGCCTCCGGCGCCTACCACGCCGCCACCGCCCCACCGTTCGGCATGGGCGACCTCCTCGACGCCGTCGCCGCCGCGGTCGCCCCGGCCGGGACCACCGTCACCTGGGTGGCCGAGGACTTCCTGCGCGCGGCCGGCGTCCCGGAGCGCGCGCTGCCGCTGTGGCCCACCGACCCCCGGACCCGGGCCACCAGCACCGGCGACCCGGCCGCCGCCCTCGCCACCGGACTCGTGCTCCGCCCGGTGGCCGACACCGCCCGGGACATCGGCGCGTTCGAGCCACTGCCGGAGACGCTGACCCCCGGACGGGAGGCGGAGCTCCTGGCCGCCTGGCACCGGCGGTAGCCGCTCCCGCGCCGGGCGGCCGCGCCCGCCTTCTGCCGCGCCCACCTTCGGCCACGCCCACCGGAGCCGAGCCCCGCTCCCCCGAACCGCTGTGCGCCACCGGCCCCACAGCGCCTCGCCGGCCCCGGCCCGGACATCTCCCGGGCCGGGGCCTTCGGGTCCGTCCTCGAACCCCCGTCGTGCGCTCGGAAGGCGGGCGGGGGTTCGCAGACGGGCCCGAGGTCCTGTCCGCTCGCCCTCAGCCCGCCAGCGGCGGGTTGAGGCGGGCGAAGGCCTCCTGGCGGCGGTACGGGAAGTACGGGTAGGGGGCCGTGCGGGTGCTGGCGGCGTCGAGGCGGGCGACCTGGTCGTCGGTCAGCGACCAGCCGACCGCGCCGAGGTTCTGGCGCAGCTGCTCCTCGTTGCGGGCGCCGATGATGACCGAGGAGACGGTCGGGCGGCGCAGCAGCCAGTTGATGGCGATCTGCGGAACCGTGCGGCCGGTCTCGGCGGCGATCCCGTCCAGCACGTCGACCACCCGGTAGAACAGCTCCTCCTCGACCGGCGGGCCGTAGTCGGCGGTGTCGTGCAGCCGGCTGCCGGCCGGGAGGGGCTGCCCGCGCCGAATGCGGCCGGTGAGGCGGCCCCAGCCGAGCGGGCTCCAGACCAGGGCGCCCACGCCCTCCTCCTCGGCGAGCGGCATCAGCTCCCACTCGTAGTCGCGCCCGACGAGGGAGTAGTAGACCTGGTGCGCGGCGTAGCGGGGGCGGCCGTGGCGGTCGGCGAGGGCGAGGGACTTCATCAGCTGCCAGCCGGAGAAGTTGGAGACGCCGGTGTAGCGGATCTTGCCGGCCCGGACCAGGTCCTCCAGGGTGGCGAGCACCTCCTCGATCGGGGTGCCCGCGTCGTAGGCGTGCAGCTGGAAGAGGTCCAGGTAGTCCGTGCCGAGGCGGCGCAGCGCGTCGTCCACGGACCGGGTGAGGCGGGCGCGGGAGGTGCCGGCGTCCTGGGGGCCGTCGCCGGTGGGCAGACCGGCCTTGGTGGAGATGAGCACCTGGTCGCGGCGGCCGCGGACGGCCTGGCCGAGCACCTCCTCGGAGGCGCCGTCGGAGTACACGTCGGCGGTGTCGAAGAGGGTGACGCCGGCGTCGACGGCGATGTCGAGGAGGCGGCGGGCCTCCTGGACGTCGGTGGTGCCCCAGGCCCCGAACAGCGGGCCGCGGCCGCCGAAGGTGCCGGTGCCGAGGCTGAGCGCGGGGACCTTGAGTCCGGACGCGCCGAGGCGGCGGTATTCCATGTCGGTGCTGGCGGTGCTGGCGGTGCTGGCGGTGCTGGCGGTGCCCATGACTGTTCTCCCCTCGAAGCCCCTAATGGGACTCCCGTTCCGTTAGGATGGGATCGAAGCTAGCAGACTCCCTCGACCTAATGGAACAGGAATCCCGTTAATGACCACCGATCCCGCCGACCCCTCCACCCCCGGCACCGTCCGCCCCGGCGGCCGGACCGCCCGGGTGCGTGCCGCCGTCCTGCGGGCCGCCGAGGACGCCCTGGTCGAGCACGGCTTCAGCGGCCTCGACCTCGGTGACATCGCCCAGCGGGCCGAGGTCGGCCGCACCACCGTCTACCGCCGCTGGGGCAGCACCACCGCCCTGGTCGCCGACCTGCTCACGGACATGGCGGAGCAGTCCCTGCCGCGCACGCACAGCGGCTCCCTCGCCGAGGACCTGCGGGCCAACGCCCGGCTCGTCCAGCGCACCCTGGCCGACCCCCGACAGGGCGCGCTGTTCCGCGCGGTCATCGTCGCGGCGCACTGCGACGCGGACACCGCCGAGGCGCTGCGGCACTTCTACCGGCGCCGGGTGGCGGAGTGGGCGCCGTGCGTCACCGAGGCCGTCGAACGCGGCGAACTCCCCCCGGACACCGACGCGCCGGAGGTCGTCCGGGCGGTCTCGGCGCCGCTCTACTACCGGATGCTGACCACCGCCGAACCGCTGGACGAAGCCGCCGCCGACCGCGCCGCGGCCGCCGCCGAGGCCGCCGCGCGCGCCGGGGCGTACCGGAGCGGCCGGGCCTGAACACGCGAACGGCCGCACAACGGCGGTGCGTTGTGCGGCCGCGGGACGCGGGACGCGCAGAGCGGTGCTCAGCTCTCGTCGGACTCCTCGGGCTCCTCGTACTCCTCCCGCAGGTTCTCGACCACGCCGTGCCAGAGGTCCGACTCGTCCGGCCCCTGCCTCAACTCCTCCAGCAGCGCGACGAATTCGTCCAGCGCCGCCTTCGCGTCCCCGCCGGTGATCCGCTCCTCGAAGCGGGTCAGCAGCGCCAGCGCGCCGATCAGCGCGGGCAGCGAGTCGGCCGCCCAGCCGCCCTCGCCGCTCCCGTGGTCCCAGCCGTCCGGGTTGTAGATCCGCACGGCCCCGGATCCGGCGTCGACCATCAGGTGCAGCACGCCGACCGTCCCGACGCAGTACCCCCAGGCGGCCGGCGGGGTGTCGTCGTCCGGGGTGCGGTTGCCGAACAGCTCGTCGAGGTCCGCCTCCCACATCCCGCGCCCGGGCAGGCCGGTCGAGTCGTAGTCGAGGAGGTCGAGCCCGACGGCCGGGACGCCGACCCCGGCCAGGAAGGCCCGGGCGCCGGGCGACTCCAGGCGTTCGGGCAGCGCCTCGGGCCGCCAGAGCGCGCCCGGGCCGAAGCAGGACTCCAGCCAGGCCGCGTCGGGGTTGCGGGCGGCGGCGAGCAGCTCGGCGGTGGGCGTGGTCATCGGTGCGTCTCCCCCGGTCGGAACGGTGTACCGGCGCCATTCAAGCGCACGCCACCGACGGCGAGGGCCGCCGGGGGCGCACCCCCGACGGCCCGTCCGCGTCCGCGGTACGACGGCTCAGCGGCCGTCCTACTCGTAGTAGTTGTTGACGATCACCTCGGGGTCGTCGTCGAAGGCCTCGTTGAGCAGCGCGCCGCCGACCAGGCCCGCCGCGCCCGCGCCGATCAGCGCACCGGCGCCGAAGCGCCGGCCGCCGCCCTGACCCTGCTGGTCGGGCGCCTGCGGGTAACCCTGCTGCGGATAGCCCTGCTGGGGGTAACCCTGCTGCGGGTACCCGGGCTGCTGGACGGGCTGCGGGTAGCCCTGCTGCGGGGTGTAGAACGGCGGGACGGTGGTCTGCACCCGCTGGGCGCAGGCGACGCAGGTCTCGATCTGGCGCGGCACGCCCCACTGCGGCGACCAGAGCACGGCCGTCGTGCCGGCGCCGTGCGAGGGGTCGAAGAAACACGTCACGGGGGAACTCCCTGTCAGAGGCTGGGTCTGCGGTACGGCGGGCACGGCGGCGGGCACCACCGGCGCGGGCGGCGCGGAGGGCAGCGCGGGCTTCACGGGAGCCGGAGCCGATGCCGCAGCCGGAGCCGGCTGCAGGACGTCCACCCCGAAGTCCGCGGCGATGCCCGCGAGCCCCGCGGCGTACCCCTGCCCGACCGCCCGGAACTTCCAGTCCGCGCCGTGCCGGTACAGCTCGCCGAACACCATCGCCGTCTCGCTGCCCGCCTCCGGCGCCACGTCGTAGCGGGCCACCTCGGTGCCGCCGTCCGGGTCGGTGATCCGGACGTACGCGCTGCGGACCTGCCCGAAGCTCTGGCGCCGCTGCGCCGCGTCGTAGATCGCCACCGCGAAGACGATCTTCTCCACACCGGCGGAGACCTCCGCGAGCCGGACCTCGATCTGCTCGCGGTCGGCGCCGCCGCCGGAGCCGCCCTGGTGGCGGACCGAGCCGTCCGGGCTGCGCAGGTTGTTGAAGAAGACGAAGTTCTGGTCCGAGCCGACCTTCCCGTCCGCCCCGCAGAGCAGCGCGCTGGCGTCCAGGTCGTACCCGGCCCCGGCCGTCCAGCCGAGACCGACCCGGATCACCGCCAGCCCGGGGGCCTGCTTGCCCAGGGAGACGTTGCCGCCCTTCGTCAGGGCCACACTCATGGGACTTCCTCCACCGTACGAGTACCGCTGTTCGAGTACGACAACGCTGTAGAACTCGTGCCGGTTCCCGGCCCCGCCGTCAAGGTCGCGTCAGTGCCGGGCCGGTCGCGGACCGGTGCCCGGATCAGTACCGGACGGGGAGTTCCAGAAGGCCGCGGGCGCGCAGGGTGGGACGGTGGCGCAGCCGCTCGACCGGGGCGTCGAGGGCGAGGCGGGGGAAGCGGCGCAGCAGGGCGGTCAGCGCGACGGCGGTCTCCATCCGGGCCAGCGGCGCGCCGAGGCAGTAGTGGATGCCGTGGCCGAGGGCGAGGTGGCCGTTCTCCCGGCGGCGCAGGTCGAGCCGGTCGGGGTCGGCGAACTGCTCGGGGTCGCGGTTGGCGGAGCCGAGGGCGAGCAGCACGGTCTCCCCGGCCGGGACGGTGACGCCGCCGATGGTGACGGGCTCGCGCGCGAAGCGGCGGATGGCCAGCGGGGCGGGGCCGTCGAAGCGGGCGAACTCCTCGACGGCGCCGTCGATCAGCTCCGGTTCGGCGCGCAGGGCGGCGAGCTGCTCGGGGTGGGTGAGCAGGGCGAGGACGGCGTTGGCGATGAGGTGGACGGTGTTCTCGTAGCCGGCGAAGAGGATGAGGAAGGCGAGCGAGGTCAGCTCGTCCTCGCTGAGCCGGTCACCGCCCTCCCCCTCCCGAACGTCCCGGACCTCGGGCTCGCCCTCTCCCCGCTCGTCCCGGACGGCGATCAGGTCGGAGAGCAGGTCGTCGCCGGGCGCGGTGCGCTTGCGCTCGATCAGCCCGGTGAAGAAGCCGAGCATCGCCTTGACCGCGGCGCGGGCCGCCTCCGGGCGGTCGGGGTCGGGGGTGATCAGGCTGTCGGTCCAGGCGCGGAAGTCGTGCCGGTCGTCCTCGGGGACGCCGAGCAGGTCGCAGATGACGGTGATCGGCAGCGGCGCGGCGTACGCGGCGAGCAGGTCGGCGCGGCCGGCCGGGGCCATGGAGTCGAGCAGCTGCTCGGCGACCTTCTCGACCGGGGCGCGCAGGGCGGCGATCCGGCGCGGGGTGAAGGCCCGGGAGACCAGGCGGCGGATCCGGGTGTGGTCGGGCGGGTCCATGTTGAGCAGGTTGGCGTCCAGCGCGGGCGGCAGCGCGAAGCCGCGGTAGTTGCCGGGGGCGGCGTGGGCCTTGTCGAGGGCGAGCCGCGGGTCGGCGAGGGCCTGGCGCACGTCGGGGTAGCGGGTCACCAGCCAGAACGGCAGGCCGTCCGGGCCGACGAGCCGGTGGACGGGCGCGTCGGCGCGCAGCCGGGTGTAGCCGCCGTACGGGTCGGCCACCAGGGACGTCAGGGAGAGCTCGGGCGCTGTCACCCGCTCAGCGTACGGGCACGGGTTCGGCGTACGGGCCGCGCGACGGCGCTCTGGCGGGGCGTCAGGTCCGGACCTATTGTCAGGTGACATGACACTTATACGCCGTACCGCCGGCCTGGCCGCCGCCCTGACCGGAACGCTCGTCGCGCTGCTGGCCCCGGCCGCCGCCCAGGCCGCCCCGGCCGGCTGCCGCACCGCCGTCACGGCGGCCCCGGACGCCGAGCAGGCCCGCCTCCAGGACACCCGCACGGCCGCCTTCACCGAGCGGTCCGGCCTGGGCGACCTGCTCCGCGGCTTCCCCGCCGCCCTCTGCTCCGCCCGCACCCCCCACCGCGCCGAGCGGGTGGTGGACGCCTGGGGCCGGGCCCTGTGGCAGGCCGGCGTCGACCGCGCCCAGGGCCGGCGCCCCGGCGGCGAACTGCCCGCCCTCGACGACCGCCCGCTGTACTGGACCAGGCTCGCCATGACCGTCCAACTGGACGGCTGGCAGCCCGGGTTCACCGTCGACCGGGCCGGGCTGCGGGCCCGCTTCGAGGACGCCTCGCGCGGCCTCGCGGACGGCTTCGGCGCCGCCCGCGGGATCCGGCGGATCTTCGTCAGCGGCTTCGACCCGTTCGGCCTGGACACCGAGCCGCGCCGCGCCAACCCCTCCGGCGCGGCCGTCCTCCAGCTGAACGGACGGCGGATCACCCTCGCCGACGGCAGCACCGCCGAGGTGCGGGCCATCGTCCTGCCGGTCCGCTACGGCGACTTCGACCGGGGCATGGTGGAGCGCGCCTTCGGCCCGCACCTGGTGCCCGGCGGCCCGCAGTCCGCCGACCTGATCACCAGCATCAGCCAGGGCTACCCCGGCCTGTTCACCCTGGAGGCCTGGGCCGGACGCGCCCGCTCCGCCGACCCGTACCCCGACAACGTCGGCGCGCTCTCCGGCGGCACGACCAGCCACCCGGTCGACGCCCCCGGCCTGGCCGACGGGCCCCAGTTCATCCGCACCACGCTGCCGACCGACGCCATGACGGCCGTCCAGCAGCCCTACCCGGTGCTGCTCAACACGCCCGTCACCGAGATCCCGGCGGGCGCCACCGACCCCGTGGAGCGCGCCGACGGGCCCACCCCGGGCTCCCGCGCGGTCGCCGGCGGAGGCGGCGGCTACCTCTCCAACGAGGTCGCCTACCGCTCCAACCGCCTCCGCCTCGAACTCGCCCCCGGCCTCCCCGGCGGCCACCTCCACACCCCGGTCCTCACCGGCCTGCCGGCGGACGGGAACCTGCTCACCGCCCCGGAGTTCGAGCAGAACGAGGCGGCCATCGCCGACCAGGTCCGGGCCGTCCTGAGCAGCGCCCGGCTCTGAGCGGCGCCCGGCTCTGAGCGGCGGCGGGGGCGGGGGCGGGGGCGGGCCTCGGAGCAGGTCCGCCCCCGCCCCCGCTACGCCGGGTCGGCGAAGCGGGTCCCCACCGCCCGGGCGCGGGAGGCCGCGATCTCGGCGTGCGCGGCCGCCCGGTCCGCCCAGTGCGAGCCCTCGACGGACTTGCCGCGCTCCAGCTCCTTGTACACCCGGAAGAAGTGGCTGATCTCCCGCAGGTCGAACTCCGGCAGGTCGCCGATGTCCGCCAGGTCCGCGTAGCGCGGGTCCCCGGCCGGGACGCACAGCACCTTCTGGTCCGGGCCGCGCTCGTCCCGCATCACCCACATGCCCACCGCCCGGCAGGTCAGCACACAGCCGGGGACGGCCGGTTCGCCGCCGAGCACCAGGGCGTCCAGCGGTTCGCCGTCCCCGCCGAGGGTGCCCTCGACGTAGCCGTAGTCGGCCGGGTAGCGGGTGGCCGTGAACAGGGTGCGGTCCAGGCGGATCCGGCCCGCCACGAAGTCCATCACGTACTTGTTCCGCGACCCCCGCGGGATCTCGATCAGCACCTCGAACTCCACCGCGGCCTCCTCCTCGGCTCCTGGGACAGCTCCCGGGCTCCCGCACTCCCGGACTTCCGATTGTCCGATCGCCCGAACTCCCGGAGCCGGACTCCCGGAGAGATTGTCGGCCGTTCGGACACCCTCCGAAACCGCCACCGCCGTTCGGCGGAGTCCGCTAGCATCCGGGCCATGGGGAGCTGGCGGGTCACTGTCATGGGCCATGATCGCAGGAGCGGCGAACGGCCGCAGGGCCGGCCGGACGGGCCGCTGGCCCGGCGGGACGGGCTGGAGGTGCACGGCCGGAACGGCGAGCTCAGCTGCGTCGACGCCACCGGCCGGGTCCGCTGGCAGCAGCCCTGCCCGGGCCGCCCCAACGCGGCGCACCTCTCCTCCGGCCGGGTCCTGGTCACCACCGACTCGTTCGACTACACCGCCTGGGGCCACCTCGGCCCCGCCCTCCTGCTGGACCTCGCCGACGGCAGCACGGTCGCCGAACTGCGCGGGGACCGCGCGGCGGCCCTCGGCGGCGGCCGCTTCGCGCTCGGCCTGGCCGGCTACGACGCCTTCGACACCCGGGCGTACGACCGTGACGGCGCCCTGGTCGACTCCTGGCGCAGCTACGGCCACTACGTGGTCGGCAGCGGCCTGCGCGTGGTCGAGACGGACCGCCGCCACCCGACCGAGAGCCGGGTGGTGCGGCTGCTGCCGGGCGGACGGATCGAACGCGGCCCGCTGCTCACCGACCCGCAGGCCCCGGAGCCGCTGGTGCTGCCCGACGGCACCCTCCTGGTGCTCGACGCGGGCGTGCTGCGGGCCGTCGGCCGCGACCTGGACGACACCGTCCTCGCCGAGCTGCACCCGCTGCCCGCCGACGAGCAGCACCGGTTCAGCGGTTCGCTGCGCCGTACCGCCGACCGCCTCGACGTGACCCTGGTCGAACGCCACCCGACCCGGATGGGCGCCTACACCACCCACGCCTGGCACCTCGACCTGCACGCGCTCTGAGGCCCGGCACCGCGGCCTCCCGGCCAGGTCTCGATTGTGCGGCGGAACTGACGGGCCGACAGTGCTTCGCCCACGACTCCTCTACGGTGACGCCTGCGACAACCGTCATCTGCAAGAGGGGGCACTCCATGTCCCGGAGCCGGAAACTCCACCGCCTCGGCAACCCCGACACCGACGAACGCCGCGCCCAGCGCGTGCTGTTCCGCCATCTCCGCGACGACACCAACGCCAACCGCGGCCGGATGTCCAAGCGGGTGCGCGAGCTCCAGCTGCTGGTGGCGATGGACCCGGTCGAGTTCGAACAGCTCGTCGCCCGGCTGATGGCGGCGATGGGCATGAAGGTCGAGCTCACCGCCCGGTCCCGGGACGGCGGGGTGGACGTCCGCGGGATCGACACCGACCCGTTCCGCGGCGGGAACGTGATCGTGCAGGTGAAGCGGTACCGGGACACGGTGCCGCCGTCGGCGGTGCGCGACCTCTACGGCACGCTGCGGGCCGACCCGGCCGCGACCAAGGCCGTCCTCGTCACCACCAGCAAGTTCGGCCCGAGTTCGCACCAGTTCGTCACCGGCAAGGCCGT
This sequence comes from Kitasatospora xanthocidica, assembly GCF_014656195.1. Classification (GTDB taxonomy): domain Bacteria; phylum Actinomycetota; class Actinomycetes; order Streptomycetales; family Streptomycetaceae; genus Kitasatospora; species Kitasatospora xanthocidica. The sequence continues at coordinate 32,903 of NZ_BNBY01000050.1, forward strand.
CGCCCTGATCAACGGCGCCGAACTGGTCGGGCTGCTCAAGCACCACGGCTTCCACGAGGTGTTCGCCGCCGCCCAGGAGGACGCCGCCGAGGCCGCCGACCTGGACGCGCTGCCCGCGATCGAGGTCGCGGCCGAGCCCGCCCGGCTGCTCCTGCACTGGACCGGCGAGCAGGAGTACGACATCGCCGCCCTGGTCTGCCGCGGCAACGTCGCGGTCTCGGACGACCACCTCGTCTTCTACAACAACGGCTCCACGCCGGACGGTTCGGTGCGGCTGGTGACCGGCTACGAGGACGCCAACGCCTGCCTGATGGTCGACTTCGACGCGCTGCCCGCCGACGTCGACCGGCTGGTCGTCATCGCCGCCGCCGACACCGAGAACCACCCGGACGCCACCATGGCCGGCTTCGCCGGACCGGCGCTGATCCTCGAAGCCGGTGCCGGTCAGGACGCCGCCGTGATGCACCTGGCCGACGGCGCGCAGACCAACACCGCGATGCGGCTCGGCCGCTTCGACCGCGACGCCTCCGGCGACTGGGAGTTCACCCCGGCCCTCGCCGGCTACCCGGGCGGTCTGCGCCAGGCCGTGGTCGCGTACGGCCTGGAGGTCGTGGACGCGTAGCCGACGGGGTGCCCGGCCGCGGCGGTCCTGCGGCCGGGCAACCCCGCGCCCTCAACCATCAGGACACGACCGGCAGTTCCAGCACCGACGCCCGGCCGTCGCCCCACCCGATCCGGTAGCTCGCCCGCCCGTCGGCCGGGAGCACCTGGAAGGAGTCGGGGTTGGCGGCGGCCACGGTGAGCCGGATCCGCTCGCCGGCCCGGAAGAGCACCGAGACCGGCTGGAGGTCGATGGTGACGCGTTGCGCCTCCCCCTGCGGGAAGTCCTCGGCGTCCTCCGCCGCGTAGGTGCGCGGCGTGCGCAGCCGGCGCCAGTCGGGGTTCTCGCCCCGGTCGGCCACCTTCCTTTCTGTCAGGGCGAGTTGACCTTCCGTCAGATACGTCACCCGGCCGTCCGGCGCGACGTCCTCCAGGTAGACGTGCAGCGCGCCGCGCGCCGACCCCTCCAGGCCGGTCACGTCGAGGGTGACCTTCCCGTTGCCGGTGACCCGGGTGTCGGCGGTCAGCGGGGCGGAGGTGTAGCCGAGCAGCTTGGCGTCGACGGCGGCGCGGTCGGGGTAGCTGACCTCGTCCCCGCTGAGGTTGGTGTTCCAGCGGTCGAGCGGGCCGGTGCCCGCGGTCGGGTCGAGGCGGAGCAGGTCGGAGCCGGTGCGGTGGTCGTCCGGCTGTCGGCCGAGCATGTGGTCCGCTCCCAGGTGGAGCCGCCGGGTGCGGGTGCCGGGCACCGGCCAGCGGGTGGTGGTGCGCCAGACGCCCTCGTTGAAGGTGTAGTAGTGCACCTGCCGTCGGCCGTCGGGGCGGGCGCCGCCGCGGACGTAGCGGTCGAAGAAGGCGAGGGTGCGCCGGTCGAGTTCGCCGCGTTCCGCCGCGGTGAGCGGGCGGGCCGGCTGGAACGGGTCGGCGAGCGAGGCGGCGCCGTGGTTCCAGGGGCCGATCCAGTCGTCCTGGGTGTTGGACAGGCCGGTGAACTGGGAGAGCACGCCGTTCGCGGTGCCGGCGTCCAGCCAGCCGGCCGTGGTCAGGACCGGCACCCGGCCGGCCTCGACGGCCTCGGTCCGCTCGCCGACACTGCCGACCGTCCAGCTCTCCGGTCCGTCCCGGTAGTCGCGGTGCGCACCGGAGTTCGCCATCTCCACCAGGTTGGCGTTGTCCGCGTGCTCGGCGCGCGCGGCGGCGAGCAGGGCCGGCCCGTCCGGGCCGTCGACCGGTCGGGGCTGGAGGCCGGTGAGGCCGGTGTCCGCGCAGAGCCGCCTGGTCCGCTCGTCGGTCTCGCAGGTGGTGCCGCCGGCCTGGTCGAGGATGCGCAGCAGCAGGGCGTACGGGGCGAGCCGGGGCTCGATGAGCGCGCCGCCGGGCCGGACCAGGTCCTCGTACGGGTCGAAGTCGTAGGAGACCGGGGCGGCGGCGGTGATGTGGTGGTTGCCGAGGGAGGTGGCGAGCATCGCGGTGTCGCCGCCGTAGGAGACGCCGGTGGTGCCGACCCGGCCGTTGGACCAGGGCTGGGCGGCGATCCAGTCGCTGAGCGGGCCGCTGTCGGCGGTCGCGTCGGCGCCGAGTTCGGAGGTCAGGGTGCCGAAGGAGGCGCCGGTGCCGCGCAGGTCGGCGACGACGTAGGCGTAGCCGCGGGCGGTCCACCGCCGGGCCTCCTCGCCCGCGCCGCCGGGCTGGCCGACCCGGACCGCGGCCCGCCAGTAGCGCTGGGTGACCAGGACGGTGGGCAGGCCGGCACCGGCCCGGGTGCCCGCGGGCAGATGGACGTCGACGGCGAGCCGGACGCCGTCCGGCATGGTCACGTAGCGCGACTCCAGCTGCGGCTGGACCGGCCCGACGGCGGGCCCCGCGGCGGGTACGGCGGCAGCCGGGGCGGCCGCGAGCGCGAGCACCGCCGCGGCCGCGGCCAACGCCGACAGCGGGCGGCGCGGCATGCCCCGCCTCACCAGCCGGTCGTCTTCCAGGGGCCTTCCTCCGGGCGGGCCTCGGTGTCCGTCCCGGGCCAGGGCGGCATGGTGACGGCGGTGACCCGCAGCGGCCCGTCGGAGTCCTCGTCCGCCCGGAACTGGAAGGCGGTGCCCAGCGGTACCGACACCGCGGTGCCGGGCAGCAGCCGGACGATCTCCTCGCGCTCGCCCTGGCGGCGCCAGAGTTCGCCGCGGCCCGCGGTGACCTGCCACAGCTCCTGGACGGTGGCGTGGGAGACCGCGTGGGTCACCTGCCCGGGGGCGAGCGCGAACACCGCGAGGCTCCCCTGCCCCTCCAGGACCAGCAGCGGGTACACCTCGGCCCCGTCGGGGGCGGTGACCACGGGGGCGTCCGCGACGTCCGCGGTGCCGAAGGGCTGGTGCTCTGCCTGATTGCTCATCCGACGACCTGGCCTCTCTCGTGCGACCGAGTAGCGTGGTCCCGTCCCCCACCGCCGATGGGACCACGGCCACGCGGCCTGCGCCAGAGGGCCCTACGCCGTCGCCACCCCTGACTGACCGTTGCCGTTGCCGCTGCCGAAGTCGCGTACCGCCTCGGAGACGATCGCCTCCAGCCGGGCGTGGTGGGCGCCGCGCCAGTACGCCTGGCCGCAGTCGTCGCACTGGGCGAAGGCGTCGTAGGAGCGCTCGGTGCCGTCCCGCAGCTGCTCGCGCACCGAGGTCTTGGTGGCGGCGTGCAGCGTGCCGTTGCAGGTGGTGCAGCGGCTCCAGGGCGCGAGCGGCGGGGCGAAGCGGGAGAGCACGTCGCGCAGCTGCTCGGCGGGGCGGTGGCTGTAGACGTAGGCGCCGGCCCAGAGTTCGCGGCGGCGCAGCAGGCCGCGGTCGCGGGAGAGCATGACGCGCTGTTCGGCGGCGGAGCGGGCGGCCAGCGCGGCGTCGCCGATGTCGGGGTTCTCGTACGCGGCGTCCACGCCGAGCAGCCGCAGCCGGCGGGTGAGGGTGCCGAGGTGGACGTCCAGCAGGAAGCGCGGCGGGGTGTGCGAGGGCTGCGGCCTGGTCACGGCCCGGACGGAGACGTGCTCGCCGTCGGCCGGCACGTGGGCGTCGGGGACGGCCCGGCCGTCCACCACGAGGGCGCCGACCTCGGTGAGCGGCACGCCCAGGGACTCGACGACGTGGCCGAGGGTGGAGGCGCCGTCGGTGTGCAGCGCGGTGCGGCCGGCCCGCCGGGGCGAGGAGACGAAGAGGTGCAGCTCAGGGGCGAAGTCGAGCCAGATCTGGGGTCTGTCCACGCGGCCAGCATGCCAGCGCGCGGGTGGCGGGGCCAGCGTTTTCCGCTCTCCCCGCCCCCGCTCGGCGTCGTCGCGCTTCGTCCGGCTCTGTCCCCCTCCGCTACGCGCCCTTCGCGGCGGTGTCCGCCACGACCCGGGCGGAGGGCGCCGCCAGGTGCTCGCGGTCCCGTGCCGCCCAGCGGGCGACCGGCCCCATCGCGTACCCGGCCGCGAGGAAGACCCCGCCCAGGACCAGCCACCCGGCCAGGCCCCCGTCGAGCAGGAGCGTGGTGAGCAGCAGCGGTCCGAGGGTGCGGGCGACGGCGACGCCGGTGCCGAAGAAGCCCTGGTACTGGCCGATCCGCTCCGGCGGGGCGAGGTCGAAGCCGATCTGCCAGGAGCCGGCCGACTGCCGCATCTCGCCGGCCACCTGCAGCACGGACGCCGCGGTCAGCAGCGCGCCGACCGCCCAGACGGGCACGTCGAGGGCGGACAGTCCGAAGACCGCGCAGCAGCCGAGCAGCAGCACGCCGGCCGAGCGGACCGCCCGGGCGGCCGTGTCCAGGCCGGTGACGTCGCGCGCGGCCCGGACCTGGAAGGCCAGCACGGCCACGGTGTTGAGGACGAACAGGGCCGAGCCGAGCCAGCCGATCGCGGGGGCGCGCTGGGCGATCCAGAGCGGGATGATCAGGCTGAGCAGCGGCATCCGCAGCAGCAGGACGGCGTTGACCAGGGTGACGGCGGCGTACCGCCGGTCGCGCAGCACGGCCAGCCGCGGTCCGGTGCCGGATCCCTCGGGGGCGGGCGGCACTTCGGGCAGCCGCCGCAGGACCAGCGCGCCGATCAGCAGGCCGACGGTGGTGAGGACGAAGGCGCCGAGGTAGGCGTCGCGGGTGCCGACGCTGAGCGCGATGCCGCCGACGGCGGCGCCGACGGCCAGGCCGCCGTTGAGCGTCGACTGCAGGTGGGCGAGCAGGCCGGTGCGTTCGGCGGGCGGCACGAGTCCGGCGACCAGCGCCTGCCGGGCGGCGCTCAGTCCGGACTGCGCGGTGGCGTAGAGGCAGACCGCGAGCAGGAACAGCGGGTAGGAGCGGATCACCAGGAAGGCGGCGACCACGGCGGCGGCGGCGAGCCCGAGCGCCACCGCGGTGCGGCGCGGGCCGCGCCGGTCGGCGAGGTGGCCGAGCGGGACGCCGGCGACGGAGCCGAGCGCCCAGGCGACGGCGAGGCCGATCCCGAGGGCGGTCGGTGACATCCCGACGACGCGGGTGAAGTAGAGCGCGGAGCAGGTGTAGTACGCGCCGTCGCCCACCGCGCTCGCCAACTGGGCTGCGGCCAGGGTCCGCTGGGGGCCGGCGGGCGGCAGGAGGGTGCTCCACCGGGCGGATCGGTCGGTCGGCACGTCGCTCCTTCGCTGGTCCGCGGCCGATCGGTCACGGACGGTCACTGTTCTGCGGTGTCCGGCCGTGAACCCACGGACGGACGACAGCACCGACGCACGGACGGGCGGCGTGCGGCCGGGAGTTCACAACCGTCGGCGACGGTTCGCCACCTACCCTAGGCAGGAACTGGCCCATCCGGAAGGTCCAGTGATCAAGGGATTTCTTGGGCCACTTCCGGGCTCCGCCGCACCGCCGACCGAGCGCTGAACCCCCGTGCGACAGCGGCGCGTTGGGCTCCCCGACCGCTTCGCGGCCGTCCTGGCCGGGCCGTTCCCGCGCCGCCGAAGCGCCGTCCGTACCCGTTCCGACTCCGCGGGCGCAGAACGTTGCAAAAGCGAGATCGGCCAATTCGGGGGCCAACTTTGACCGTGTTGACCCGTCAGTAGCGCCCTTTTATGCTCAACGGCGTTCGCGGTCCGGCACCGGGGCCCGGGCCGTCGTGCCCGCCCGAACCGGTGCCGTCTCTCCGGCTCGAAGGGTTCCTCCCATCAGCACCTCCATCGCCCCCTCGGACTCCACCGGTCGCCCGGGCGACGCCGGACAGCCCCACCCCCTCAACCGTCCGGGCACCGCGACGGAAGCCGGCCCCCACCTCACCCGGGACGCGAGCGCGGACACCTCGACGGACACCACGGCGGCCGCCGGGCCCACCGGCCGCCGCCGGTTCCTCACCTACCTGCTGGCCGCGCCCACCCTCACCATCGGTGCCCGCCTCGGCCTCGACACCGCCGCCCCCGCCACCGCGCAGGCGGCCACGCCGGGCGCGGCACAGGCCGCACAAGCCGCCCACGCCGCGGCCGCCGCCCGGGACGCCGCACCCCCGCAACTGCTCGGCCTGCCCGGCATCCCGGACGTCATCGACCTCGGCGACGCGATGATCCTGGCCGGACTGCCGACCTCCCACCTGCTGGTCCTGGAGATCACCCCCGCCGGGCGCGCCGTGCTGTACCTGCCCCGGCTGGAGGTCGGCCAGGGCCTGACCACCGCGATCGCGATGATGGTCGCGGAGGAGCTCGACGCCAAGCTCACCGACGTGGACGTGCCGCTCTCCGACGGCCGCCCCGAACTGCTCTTCAACCAGCTGACCGGCGGCTCCAACTCCGTCCGCTCGCTGTACGACCCGGTGCGCGGCGCGGCCGCCGCCGCCCGTGCCCGGCTGGTGACCGCCGCCGCCAGGCGCTGGAACGTTCCGGCAGACTCCCTGCGCACCGCCGACTCCGCCGTGCTCGCCCCCGACGGTCGCCGGGCCGGCTACGGCGAACTCGCCGCCGACGCCGCGACGGTGGTCCTGCCCGCCGTCCCCGGTACGCCCAAGCCCGCCGACCGGCTCCGCCTGGTGGGCACCCCGACCGGCCGGATCGACGCCCGCGACATCGTCACCGGCCGCGCCAAGTACGCCGGCGACCTCCAGGTCCCCGGCGCCGTGCCCACCGTGGTCGCCCGCCCCACCACCGTCAACGGCACCCTCAAGTCCCTGGACGCCTCGGCCGCCCGCGCCATGCCCGGGGTGCTCGGCGTGGTACAGATCCCGAGCGGGGTCGCCGTCCTCGCCGAGACCTTCGACCAGGCGCTCAAGGCCCGCGACGCGCTGCGCACCAGCTGGAACCCGGGCCCGGTCGCCGGGCTGTCCGACGCCGACGTCAAGGCCCGGCTGCGCTCCGCCCACCTGCCCTTCCTCATCCCGCCGCTGCTGACCCAGTACGTGGACGGGGAGTTCGACTTCGCCTTCGTGAACCACGCCCCGATGGAAGTGCTCACCGCGATCGCCGACGTCCGGCCGAACCGGGCCGAGCTGTGGTTCGCGGCGCAGAGCCCGATCGTCGCCCAGCAGACCATCGCCGCCGAACTCGGCCTGCCGCAGAGCGCCGTCACCGTGCACGTGGTCCGCGGCGGCGGCTCCTTCGGCCGTCGGCTGTTCTTCGACGCGGCGCTGGAGGCGGCCCTGATCTCCAAGGCGGCGGGCCGCCCGGTCAAGCTGATGTGGACGCGCAACGACGACATGCGCCACGGCCGGATGCGCCCGGCCAGCCACCACCGGGTCCGGGCCACCTACGCCCTGGGGCAGGTGCTCAGCTGGGAGCACCGCGCCGCCACCGTCAAGACGGACCTCGGACACGGCCTCGGGGAGGCGCTCTCCGCCGCCGGGTTCAGCCTCTCGGTGGCCGGGCTCAGCCTCGCCCAGGCGTTCTTCCTGCTCACCGAGAAGAACCCGTACAACGTGGGCGTTCCCACCCAGCTGCTCTCCGAACTGCCGCTGGCCGTGCACACCGGCAGCTGGCGCTCGGTCTACTCGGGCAGCGTCCGGGTGGCCGACGAGATCATGATGGACGAACTGGCCCGGCGGATGGGCCAGGACGAGGTCGCCTTCCGCCGCGCCCGGCTGCGCGGCGCCGCCGGCCGGGCCGTGCTGGACACCGTCGCCGCGAAGGGCGACTGGGGCCGCCCGCTGCCCCCCGGCCAGGCGCAGGGCATCGGCTACCACGACGAGCACGGCAGCATCGCCGCCTACCTGGTCGAACTGGACGCCACCGACCGCGCCAACCCCCGGGTCACCAAGGCCGTGATCGCCGCCGACGTCGGCCGGGTGATCAACCCCAAGGGCCTGGAAGCCCAGTTGACCGGCGCGCTGGTCGACGGCATCTCGGTGATCCTCCAGGCCGGCAACCACCTCGACAACGGTGCCTTCCGCGAAGGGAGTTACGGCGACTTCCACTACGCCCGGCAGCGGCACACCCCGCCGACGGTGGAGATCCACCTGCTGCCGCCGAGCGGATCGCCGGGCGGCGCGGGCGAGTTGGGCGTCCCGGCCGCCTCCGCCGCGGTCGCCAACGCCTACGCCCGGGCGACCGGCACCAGCCCCCGCTCCTTCCCGATCAACTTCTGAGGACCCGCCCCCATGCCCACCCACACCTTCGTCCTCAACGGGCAGCCCGTCACCGTCGAAGCCCCGGACGACATGCCGCTGCTCTGGGTGCTGCGCGACAAGCTCGGCGTCACCGGCCCCAAGTACGGCTGCGGGGTGGGCGTCTGCCGCGCCTGCACCAGCCACCTCGACGGCCAGGAGTTCCAGCCCTGCACCCGGTCCGTCAAGGACTGCGCGGGCCACACCGTCACCACCATCGAGGGCCTCGCCGACGGCGAGACCCTGCACCCCGTCCAGGAGGCCTGGCTCTCCTGCGACGTCGCCCAGTGCGGCTTCTGCCAGCCCGGCCAGATCATGGCGGCGGTCGCCCTGCTGCGCCGCACCTCGAACCCGACGGACGCGGACATCGACCAGATCCAGAACGTCTGCCGCTGCGGCACCTACCCGCGCATCCGCGAGGCGATCAAGCAGGCCGCGGCCCGGCAGCCGGCGCAGCCCTGACGCGGGCGCGCCGGCGCGGACGGGACTCGAAGACGGGCCCTAGCGAAGCACCACCGGCGCCGCCGGGGTCACGGGAGCACCACCGGCGCCGCCGGGTCGCGGCCGAAGAACGCGGCGAGCCGGTCGTACGGCGGCGCGTCCTCGGGCACGGTGACGGCGGGGCCGAAGGCGTACCGCTCCTCCTCCACGCCCCGGTACTCGGGTTTGAGCGCGCCCTGCGCCCAGGCGAGCGCGACCAGCGCGACCTCGTGGTCCAGGCCCTCGGTGGACTGGCCGCTGGCCCGGGCCAAGTCCCAGCCGTGGACGGCGAATTCGGTGGTCTGCTGGTCGAGCGGGAAGCGGGCCGGCACGGTGCCGCTGCCGGGTGCCTCGACCGTCCCGTCGAGGTCCCCGGCCGCGCGCCAGGCGTCGACCAGGTCCTCGGCCCCGGCCTCGAAGGCGTGCAGCCAGTCCTCCTCGACCCGCTCGAAGGGCTCCGACCAGTCCGGCTGCCCGCCGTTCGCCCGTACGGTGAACTGCCGCAGGTCGTGGAGCAGGTGGCTGACCAGGTCGCCGACGTCCCAGGAGTGGCAGGGGGTCGGGTGGCCGGCCAGTTCGACGCCGGTGCCGTCGATCAGTCCGGCGGTCTGCGCGAGGGCCCGGGCGAGCAGTCCGATCGGGTCGTCCGCTGCGGTCATGGCACACCTCTCGGTCGGGGCACGGGTCGTGCCGGGCGGTCGATCGTAAGCACGGGCGCCGACGACCGCCCGGCACGACA
>NZ_BNBY01000051.1 GCF_014656195.1 Kitasatospora xanthocidica
AATAGGCCGAGGGCTTGTCCTCAGTTGCTCGCGTCCACTGTGTTGTTCTGAAACAACGACCCGCCCGAACTTGTCGGGTGTCGGTTGACAGTTTCATAGTGTTTCGGTGGTCATAGCGTGAGGGAAACGCCCGGTTACATTCCGAACCCGGAAGCTAAGCCTCACAGCGCCGATGGTACTGCAGGGGGGACCCTGTGGGAGAGTAGGACGCCGCCGAACAATCATTGCTGAAGAACCCCCATCTGGTTTCCGGATGGGGGTTCTTCGCGTTTCCGGGCCGGACGGAGCCGGAAGGTGCTGGAAAAAATCTTGGTCGATGGTGTCGAGAAGCCGTGGCCGGCTTCGTCCCCGGGGTGGACGCGGCCACAATGGGTCGCACCAGCACCGAGGGAGAAGCACGATGGCCAAGTACCTGCTGCTCAAGCACTACCGAGGCGCCCCGGAGGCGGTCAACTGCGTGCCGATGGACCGGTGGACGCCGGAGGAGATCTCCGCGCACATCCGGTACATGCAGGACTTCGCGGCCCGGCTGGAGAAGACCGGCGAGTTCGTCGACGGTCAGGCGCTCGCACCCGAGGGGACGTGGGTGCGCTCCGACGGTGCGGGCCGTCCGCCGGTGACCGACGGGCCGTTCGCGGAGACCAAGGACCTGATCGCCGGCTGGATGGTGATCGACGTCGACAGTTACGAGCGGGCGGTCGAGCTGGCCGGGGAGCTGTCGGCCGCGCCCGGGGCCGGCGGGGAGCCGATCCACGAGTGGCTGGAGCTGCGGCCGTTCCTGGCCGAGCCGCCGACCATCACGGAGTGACCTCTCCGATGAACGAGGCCCTGATCCGGAGCCTCACGCCGAGCGTGCTCGGGATCCTCGTCCGCCGCGGAGCAGACTTCGCGGCGGCCGAGGACGCCGTGCAGGAGGCCCTGGTCGAGGCGGTTCGGCTATGGCCGACCGACCGGCCGCGGGATCCGAAGGGCTGGCTGGTCACGGTGGCCTGGCGCAAGTTCCTCGACGCGGCCCGGTCGGAGACGGCCCGTCGGCGGCGTGAGGAGCTGGTCGACCAGGAGCCGGAGCCGGGTCCTGCGGCGGAGGCGGACGACACGCTCCGGCTCTACTTCCTGTGCGCCCACCCGTCGTTGACGCCGTCTTCGGCGGTCGCGCTCACGCTGCGGGCCGTGGGCGGTCTGACCACCCGGCAGATCGCCCGGGCCTACCTGGTGCCCGAGGCGACCATGGCCCAGCGCATCAGCCGGGCCAAGCGGACCGTCTCGGATGTGCGGTTCGACCGGGCCGGTGACCTGTCCACCGTCCTGCGCGTCCTGTACCTGGTGTTCAACGAGGGCTACTCCGGGGACGTCGACCTCGCCGCCGAGGCCATCCGGCTCACCCGGCAGCTCGCGGCGGCGGTCGACGACCCCGAAGTGGCGGGACTGCTGGCCCTGATGCTGCTGCACCACGCCCGGCGGGCTGGGCGGACGGCGCCGGACGGCAGCCTGGTGCCGCTGGCGGAGCAGGACCGCGGCACCTGGGACACCGGGTTGATCGCCGAGGGGGTGGGGATCCTGCAGGCGGCGCTGGCCCGGGACCGGCTGGGCGAGTTCCAGGCGCAGGCCGCCGTCGCGGCCCTGCACGCCGACGCGCCGACCGCGGCGGAGACCGACTGGGTGCAGATCGTCGAGTGGTACGACGAGTTGGTGCGGCTGACGGACAGTCCGGTGGTCCGGCTCAACCGTGCGGTGGCCGTCGGTGAGGCGGACGGGCCGAGGGCCGGGCTGGCGGCGCTCGCCCAGCTGGACGAATCGCTGCCCCGGTACACCGCGGTGGCGGCGTACCTGCATGAGCGGGACGGAGACCTGGAGAGGGCGGCGCGGTTGTACGTCGAGGCGGCGCACCGGGCGTCCAACCTGGCGGAGCGGGACCACCTGACGCGTCAGGCGGCCCGGATCAACGCGGAGTTGAACGACCGCCGGCCCCGCTGAAGCAGGGCGGGCGGGTCAGAGCCGGCCGGCGGCCTTCAGTGCCAGGTAGGCGTCGGCGAGGACGGGGGCGATCTGGGCCGGCGGGGCGTCGAGGACGGTGACGCCGTGACGGGTGAGCCGGTCGGCGGTGGCGCGGCGGTCGGCGCGGGTCTGCTCGGCGGCGGCCGCGCCGTAGACGGCTTCGACGGTGCCGCGGCCGGCGGCGAGGACGTCCAGCCGGGGGTCGGCGACGGAGGCCAGGACGACCTCGTGGCGCTTGGTGAGCAGCGGCAGCAGGGGGCGCAGGCCGTCCTCGACGGGCGCCGCGTCGAGGCCGGTGAGCAGGACGATCAGCGACCGCTGGGGGGCCATCTTGAGGGCCGTGGAGACCAGTGCGCGCAGGTCCGTCTCGTGCAGCGCGGGCTCCAGGCCGGCCATCGCGTTGGTGAAGGCGGGCAGGACCTCGTGGGCGGAGCAGCCGGCCACGGCGGCGCGCTTGTGGAGGTCGTGGGCGAGCAGGTCGACGCGGTCGCCGGCGCGGGTGGCGAGGGCGGTCAGCAGCAGGGCGGCGTCGAGGGCGGCGTCCAGTCGGGGGGCGTCGCCGACTCGCCCGGCGGAGGTGCGGCCGGTGTCGAGGACGACGAGGATGTGCCGGTCGCGTTCGGGGCGCCAGGTCCGGACGGCTACGGTGTTGCGGCGGGCGCTGGCGCGCCAGTCGATGGAGCGGACGTCGTCGCCGGGCAGGTACTCGCGCAGGGAGTCGAACTCGGTGCCCTGGCCGCGGGTCAACACCGAGGTGCGGCCGTCGAGTTCGCGCAGCCGGGCGAGCCGGGAGGGCAGGTGCTTGCGGCTGGCGAACGGGGGGAGCGCGCGGACCGTCCAGGGGACGAGGTGCGAGCCCTGGCGGGCGGCCAGGCCGAGCGGGCCGAAGGAGCGGACCGTCACCCGGTGGGCGTGGTGGTCGCCGCGGCGGCTCGGGGTGAGCACGGTGACGGCCCGGCGCCGTTCGCCGCCGGGGACGGTCAGGGCGTGCCGGGAGGCGGTCCCGGCGGTGCCGGGCCGCCAGGCGGACGGGGCCCAGGCGTCGCGCAGCAGGGCCCGGAGCGGGCGCCCGGACGGGTTGGTGACGGTCAGTTCGACCGTGGCGGGCTCGCCGAGCCGGACGGTGGTGGTGCCGCCCCGTCCGAACCGCAGGTCGCGGACGGGGGCGGCGAGCACCAGGTCGACCGCGACGGCGAGCAGGACCGCGCCGGTGACCAGCCAGATCCCGGCGGCCGACGGCAGCAGCAGGCCCACGACGAGCGCGCCGAGTGCGGCGAGCAGGGCGGTTCGCCCGGTGAGGGCCATGCGGTGCGCTCCTTCGGAGACCCGTCGTCCGGGGCCCGCGACGGGTGCGGGCGATGGCCGACGGGTGGTGGATCAACAGGCGGTGGATCGGCGGGCGGTGGGTCAGCGGGGTGCGGGCGTCTGGGTGAGGACGGCCTGGATGACGGAGTCGGCGGTGACGCCCTCCATCTCGGCCTCGGCGCGCAGCGCGACGCGGTGCCGCAGGGTGGGCAGGGCGAGTGCCTTGACGTCGTCCGGGGTGACGTAGTCGCGGCCGGCCAGCCAGGCCCAGGCGCGCGAGGCGGCGAGCAGGGCGGTGGCGCCGCGCGGGGAGACGCCGATGGACAGCGACGGGGACTGCCGGGTGGCCCGGCAGAGGTCGACGATGTAGGCGAGGACCTCGGGGGCGACGGTCAGCTTGGCGATCTGCTCGCGGGCGGCGGCGACGTGCTCGGGCCCGGCGACCGGGCGGACGCCGGCCGCGGCGAGGTCGCGGGGGTCGAAGCCGGCGGCGTGCCGGGAGAGGACCTGGAACTCCTGGTCGCGGTCGGGCAGCGGCAGGACCAGCTTGAGCAGGAAGCGGTCCAGCTGGGCCTCGGGCAGCGGGTAGGTGCCCTCGTACTCGACCGGATTTTGTGTTGCGGCGACCAGGAACGGGACGGGCAGCGCACGCGGCTCGCCGTCCACGGTGACCTGGTGCTCCTCCATGGCCTCCAGCAGGGCGGCCTGGGTCTTCGGCGGGGTGCGGTTGATCTCGTCGGCGAGCAGCAGGTTGGTGAAGACCGGGCCTGGCTGGAAGGAGAACTCGGCGGTACGGGCGTCGTAGACGAGCGAGCCGGTGACGTCGCCGGGCATCAGGTCGGGGGTGAACTGGATGCGCTTGGTCTCCAGGCTGAGCGCGGTGGAGAGGGTGCGGACCAGCAGGGTCTTGGCGACGCCGGGGACGCCCTCCAGCAGCACGTGGCCGCCGCAGAGGAGCGCGACCACCAGTCCGGTGACGGCGGCGTCCTGGCCGACCACGGCCTTGCCGATCTCGGCGCGCAGGGCGGTCAGCGCCGCCCGCGGGTCGGTGGTGGCGCCCGGGGTCGCGGTCGCCGGGCCGGGGACGGCGCGGAGCTGGGCGGTTGCCTGGTCGGTCACGGGTTCCGTACCTGCCTTTCGAGGGTGTCGAGGTCGTCGGCGAGCCGCAGCAGCGCGGTGTCGTCGGTCGGGGGCGGGCCGTACAGCAGGGCCCGGACGTCCCCGACGGGCCGGTCGGGGAGACGGGCGGCCGCGGCCGCGCAGAGGGCGTCGGGGTCGGGTACGCCGGCCTGGAGCGGGACGCCCAGGGCCGGGGCGAGGCGGTGGCCGGCGGCGCGGCGCAGGGCCTCGGCGGCGCGGCCGCGGGCCTTGGCACGCCGGTAGAGGCGGGCGCGGCCCTCGGTGGTCTCGGAGGCTCGGACCACCACGGGCAGGTCCTCGCTGACCACCGGGCCGAGCCGGCGGCCGCGCCACAGGGCGGCGAGCACGGCGGCGACGACCAGCTGGTAGTAGGCCCAGTGCCAGCCGTTCGGGATGTAGTCGCCGAAGGTCTTCCGGGCGCGGACGCCGTCGGGGAGCGGGGCGGAGTAGTCGGGCAGGTGCCAGGTGAGGCGGGGCTGCGAGCCGAGCAGGCCGAGCGCGAGGGAGGCGTCGCCGTCCTTGGGCAGCTGCTCGTTGTGCAGGAAGGCGCCGGTGCCGAGGACGATGACGTCGCCGCCGGCGCCCGGGGTGCTGACCAGCGAGTAGCCGTGGCCGCGCGGGTAGCAGCCCTCGCCGCGGCTGCCGCTGGTGTAGAGCATGCCGCCCAGCTGGGCGCTGCCGGCCCGGGCCGCCTCGATGACCGGGCAGTCGGCCGGAGTGCTGTGGACGGAGGCGTACGGCAGGCCGCCGTCCTCGTCGGACAGCCGGATGCCGGGGGCGAGCGCGGTGAGCGCGGCCGGGCCCGGGGCGATCAGGACCAGCCGCCGGTGCCGGGCGGCCGCGACGGCCCGCAGCTGGGTGGGGCTGAGCAGGTCGGGTTCGGGCAGCACCAGGGTGTCCGGTCCGGCCGGGCTGCCGGTCGGGTCGGCGGTGAACTCGGCCGTGACGCCCTGGCGTTCGAGCAGTGCGACGACGGCGTGGGCGCCGTCGCGGTCGTACGAGCGGGGGTCGAGCGGCGGGTAGCTGTGGTCCTGGCCGAGGGCGGTCACGGCGACGGCGCCGATCAGCAGGGCGACGAGGAAGGCCAGGTACCAGCGGGCCCGCCGCCACAGGCCGCGCGGGGTGGGCGCGAGGCTGGTCGGGGCGGTGCTGGGCGTCCCGGTCCCGGACGGGGGTGCGAGGACGGTGTCGGTCATGCCGCTCCTCCTGAAGCCTCGGACGAAGCGGCGGACGAAGCGGCGGCCGGGCCTGCGGCCGGGGCCGGGCCGGTCGCGGCGCCGTCCGGGGCGAGCACCGGCCGGGCGCGTTCCAGCGTCCGGTCGAGCTCGTGCAGCAGCCGGTACGCGGCCTCGTCGGCGGTGCGCTCGCCGTACGCGATGTCGTCGAAGCTCCGGGCGGCCGCGGCCAGCGCGGCGGCGTGCTCGGGCAGCGCCCGGCCGGCCTCGGCGGCGGCCTCGTCGGCGGTGCGGCCCGGGCGGGAGTCGAGCAGGGTCCGCTCCTCCAGGCCCCGGACGAGGGCGCGCATCTGGTCGCGGACGGCCTCGGCCCAGCGTCCGGCGGCGGCGTGCCCGGCCGCGTCCGCCCGGTACTGCGCGGCGCTGCGCGGGCCCTCGACGCCGTACACGTCGCCGGTGGTGCGGGCGGCGCGCCGGGGTGCGCCGAGGCGCCACCAGAGCGCGGCGCCGATCAGCACCGCGACGACCAGGAACAGCACCAGGCCGGTGGTGCCGTCCGCGCCGTCGCCGGAGATGCTGTCGAGCGCGCCGGCGATGTGCTCCCAGATCCAGTCCGTGGCCCGCTGCAGGAGCGACGGGTCGTGCTTGTGGTACTCGGCGTTGAGCAGCTCGTCCCGGGCGGCGTCGCGCGCGGGATCGCGCGGGACGGTGACCGGGGCACCGCCCGCGGCGAGGAGTCTGTCCCCCCAGTCGGACATCCGGTTCAGCGCCTCGCCGGAGTCGGGCCGGCCTGCTCGCCCCAGCCGGTGCCGCCGTACTCGGGCAGACCGGCGGCGCGGGCGAGCTCGATGTCGAGGGCCTCGCGGCGGATCCGCTGGTCGACGTAGACCAGCACGCCGACGGCGGCCATGAACGGGGTGGTCAGGGTGCCGGCGATGATCCCGGCGACGGCCATGACGACCACCATCCAGGCGCCCTGCTGGGTCGCGCCGCCCAGGCCCCGGTCGTCGAGGCTGTCGATGCCGAGCAGCAGGCCGATGAAGCGGAACGGGACGGCGATGACCACCGCGACGACCAGCGACAGCACCTTGCTCAGCAGGGTGATGCCGAAGACCCGCCACCAGGAGCCGCGGACCAGCCGCCGCGAGCGCGACAGCGCCGTCGCCACGCCCTGCTTCTCCAGCATCAGCGCGGGGGCGGCGAGGCTGTAGCGGACCCACAGCCAGGCGGCGACCGGCAGGGCCAGCACGCCGACGATGAACAGCAGCCCGGTGGTCGCGGGCTCGTTGGCGCCGCTGACGCTGTAGCCGATCAGCGGCGCGAAGCCGAGCAGTGCCACCCCGGGGCCCATCAGGACGGTGAGCAGGGTGAGCCCGAACAGCTGCAGGAGCCGCGGTCGGGCGTCCCGCCAGGCCTCGCCCGCGGTGGCGGACCGGCCGAGGACGGCGCGGCTGACCACGATGGTGAGCAGCGCGGCGGCGAGCACGTCGAGCAGCAGTTGCAGCGGCATGGCGGCGACCAGCCGCAGGGTCTGGGTGGCGGCGCCGGTCTTGCCCTTGACCAGCAGGTCCACCAGGACGGCCCCGCCCTGGGCGACCACGGCGATGCCGAGGGAGAGGGCGAGGACGGTCCGCCACTGTCGGCGGACGGTGCCGACGGCGCCGTCGAGGAGCTCGCCGACGAGGAGCGGGCGCAGCGGGATGACGCCCGGCTTGGGGCTCTGCGGTACGCCCCAGCCGTACGGGCTGTGGCCGCCGGAGGGCTGCTGCCCCCACTGCGGCCGACCGGGCCGGGTGTGCGGGCCGGGGGTGGCCTGCGGTGGTGCCGACGGCCCGGGCACGGCGGCGGGCGCGTCGGCCGGGGGCCGGGCGCCGTCGCGGGACGGCTCGGACGAGCCGGGCGAGGCCCAGCCCGGAGTGTCGGTCATCACTGCTCCTCGGAGGGGCGTCGTGGGTGCGGCTCCGAACGATCTTCCGTCCGCGCGCAGCGCCCATCGTGCCATGGGGCCGGGGGCGGCCTCAGGGGGATCCGGTCGCTGATCGTCAACGGGTGGTCACCGCGGGTCGGGCGGCGGGCCGCGGGCGGTTCGGAGGTGCTCCGGCCGGGGTCATTCGCCCGGTATGGCCGGAATGCACCGGCGGGCGAGTTGGCCGTTCTGGAGCAATGGCACTGCTGTGCGGCAGGTCACAATCCGGTAATGAGAAGATGGAGCCATGAAGGGACGCGTCCTCGTCGTTGATGACGACTCCGCACTGGCCGAGATGCTCGGCATCGTGTTGCGTGGTGAGGGTTTTGAGCCGTTTTTCGTCGCGGATGGGGACAAGGCGCTAGCCGCGTTCCGGGAGACCAAGCCCGATCTGGTGCTGCTCGATCTGATGCTGCCCGGCCGGGACGGCATCGACGTGTGCCGGCAGATCCGGGCCGAGTCCGGCATCCCGATCGTCATGCTGACCGCGAAGACCGACACGGTCGACGTCGTGGTGGGCCTGGAGTCGGGTGCCGACGACTACGTCACCAAGCCGTTCAAGCCCAAGGAGCTGGTGGCCCGGGTCCGCGCCCGGCTGCGCCGTGCCGAGGAGCCGACGCCGGAGCAGCTGACCATAGGCGATCTGGTGATCGACGTGGCCGGCCACTCGGTGAAGCGGGACGGCCGGGGCATCCCGCTGACTCCGCTGGAGTTCGACCTGCTGGTCGCGCTGGCCCGCAAGCCCTGGCAGGTGTTCACCCGCGAGGTGCTGCTGGAGCAGGTCTGGGGCTACCGCCACGCGGCGGACACCCGGCTGGTCAACGTCCATGTGCAGCGCCTCCGCTCCAAGATCGAGAAGGACCCGGAGCGTCCCGAGATCGTGGTGACCGTCCGCGGCGTCGGCTACAAGGCCGGACCCAGCTGACGTGACGGACCGGGCTGACGAGACCCCGTCGGGTACCGCGACCGACGGGGCCGGGGCCGTGCGCGGGGACGTGCTGAGTTCGACCACCCGCCACCGACGCGGCCGCTTCGGCATCGTCGGGCTGGTGAAGCGTCAGCTGCGCCGACCCGCCCACCGGGCGTCCGCGCTGTACCGGCGGTCGATCCAGCTGCGCGTGGTCGCGGTGTCGCTGCTGGCCTCCATCGCGGTGGTCCTGGTGCTCGGCGTGGTCGTGGTGGCGCAGGTGCGCACCGGCCTGCTCGACACCAAGATGGACGCCGCCCGGGCCCAGGCCAGGATCGGCTTCCAGGTCGAGCAGAAGAAGATCGACGAGGCCAAGGACCAGAAGCTGCGGGGCACCGCCGACCCGACCGTCGACGACCCCGGCACCTGGCTGCTGCGGCAGGTCAACGACCTGGCCGGCAGCGGGCAGACCGTCTACTCGGTGATCGCGATGGCCCCCGGCAGCGACGCCGTCGTCCCCGACGGCGGCGGCTTCGCGCCGCGCTACTCGGGCGACATCCAGCCCAGCAGCATCCCGGACGCCCTGCGGGCCAAGCTCGTCGCCGAGCCCGCCCAGATGTTCGACCAGCCGACCCGGATCCACCGCTCGCCCGAGAGCGGCGGGAAGTCCGAGCCCGGGCTGGCCCTCGGCATGCAGTTCGCCGGCCCGGGCGCGGGCGGCAACAGCTACCAGATGTTCTACGTGTTCTCCTTCGGCCAGGAGACCGACACCCTCAACCTGGTCACCGGCACCCTGGCGACCGCCGGCGTGTTCGTGGTGATCCTCATGGGCGGCATCGCCTGGGTCGTGGTGCGCCAGGTGGTCACCCCGGTCCGGATGGCCGCCGGGATCTCCGAGCGGCTCGCCGACGGGCACCTGGAAGAGCGGATGAAGGTGACCGGGACGGACGACATCGCCCGCCTCGGGGAATCGTTCAACCGGATGGCCAACGCCCTGCAGGCGCAGATCCGCCAGCTGGAGGAGCTGTCCCGGGTGCAGCGGCGCTTCGTCTCGGACGTCTCGCACGAGCTGCGCACCCCGCTGACCACCGTCCGGATGGCCGCCGACCTCATCTACGACAGCCGTGAGGACCTCGACCCGATGGCGGCCCGCTCGGCGGAGCTGCTGCAGGGCCAGCTGGACCGCTTCGAGTCGCTGCTCGCCGACCTGCTGGAGATCAGCCGCTTCGACGCCGGCGCCGCGATCCTGGACGCCGAGCCGGTCGACCTGCGGGAGATCGTCGGCCGCGTGGTGGAGGCCGCCGAACCGCTGGCCGAGGCCAAGGGCAGCGCCGTCGTGATCCGCGGTGACGGCGAGCCCGTGCTGGCCGAGGTGGACTCCCGCCGGATCGAGCGCATCCTGCGCAACCTGGTGGTCAACGCGCTGGAGCACGGCGAGGGCCGCGATGTGGTGGTCCGGCTGGGCTCCGCGGACGGCGCGGTCGCCGTCGGCGTCCGCGACTACGGCATCGGCCTCAAGCCGGGCGAGGCGTCCCGGGTGTTCCACCGGTTCTGGCGGGCCGACCCGTCCCGGGTGCGGACCACCGGCGGCACCGGCCTCGGCCTGTCCATCGCCGTCGAGGACGCCCATCTGCACGGCGGCTGGCTCCAGGCCTGGGGCGAGCCCGGCGGCGGCTCGCACTTCCGGCTCACCCTGCCGCGCACCCGCGGCGGCGAGATCTCCCGGGCGCCGTTCCGGCTGGAGCCCGAGGACTCCCGCAACAATCGGGGCCTGGGCGCGTACGGAACGCCGTACCGGCGGGCGATCAGCCCGGTCGGCTCGACGGCGATGACCGTCGCCGAGGAGCCGACGGAGGCGCCGGAGGGCATGGGCGGCCTCGGCAGCGGCCTCGGCGGGGTACTGAACATCGGCCCCGGCCTCGGCCGGAACCGACTGCCCGAGGGCCCGCGCGCGGACCCCTCGGACGTGCGGACGGCGGGCGCCGGTTACGGGGCGACCGGCGCCCAGGTCATGGTGGACCCGACGCCCGGACGGCCGTCGGTGGCACAGCGGACGGCGGAGCCGGACGTGACGGGTGGGACGGACGTGGAGGGGTCGCAGCGTGCGAGGGACGAGCAAGAGGACTGAGCCGCGGCTCCTCGCGGTGGCCGGCGTGCTGCTCGCCCTGACGGCGAGCGGCTGCGCGGCCATGCCGGACTCCGGCGGCATCACCAGGGTGGAGCTGTCCCAGGGCTCGGCGGACAAGAACCTGCAGGCCAGGGTCTACCCGATGGCGCCCGGCAAGGGCGCCAAGCCGCACGAGCTGCTGACCGGGTTCCTGGACGCGGTGACCGCCGACGAGGGGTACGAGACCGCCCGCAAGTACCTCACCGAGGGCGCCGCCGCGGCCTGGAAGCCGGAGGCCGGGATCCGGGTGCTCTCGTCCACGACCATCCCCGGCGGCGCGGACGTCACCGACGCGGACGCCCAGGCCCCGGTGACGGTCACGGTGAGCGGCCAGCTGGTCGCCAGCGTCGACGAGAAGCACTCGTACCTGCTGGTGGCCGGGCAGAACAACAACGTCTCGTCCGACTTCACCTTCGTCCGGGAGAAGGACGAGTGGCGGATCGACAAGCTGCCGTCCGGCGTGATCATGAACGAGACCAACTTCCGGAACAGCTTCCGGCAGGTCGAGCGGTTCTTCTACACCGCGCCGGACCCGTCCGCGGTGGCCGCCGGGAACTCCGGCCACGAGGTGCTGGTCGCCGACCCGATCTACCTGCGGCGCCGAATAGACCCGCTGGCCTCGGCAGCCCAGGCGGTCGCCGACGGGCCCTCGACCTGGCTCTCGCCCGTGGTCCGGACGGCCTTCCCGAACGGTGCCAAGGTCGACCGGGTGACCATCGACGACAGCAAGGTCGCCCACGTGCAGCTCGGCTCGGCCGACCTCAGCGAGCCGATGGGCTGCCGGCGGATGGCGACCCAGCTCTTCTACACCCTCGCCGACCAGGGCAAGGGCCAGGTCGAGCGGCTCGAACTGAAGGGCCAGCGCGGCTCCTGCACCGCCAGCCGCGCCGACGAGCCGGCCACCGGACCCGGCGCCCTGGCCGGGCCGACGCCCGCGATCCAGTACTACCAGCGCGCCGACGGCGCCCTGGTGGCGACCGAGGAGGGGCGCGCCGGCGACCCGGTCCGCGGCGTCCTCGGCAAGCCGCAGTCGAACTCCAAGCCGCCGCTCGGCGCCGTCGCGGTCAGCCGGGGCGGCTTCCAGGCCGCCGCGATCAGCGAGGACGGCCACCAGGTCTACTCGGTGCAGCTGACGGACAACACGGTGAACCTGGGCGACCCGGTGCTCAGCTCGGCGGCGAAGTCCGGCGACAAGGAGGACGGCTTCGCCTCGCCCAGCTGGGACGGCCGCGGCGACCTCTGGGTGGTGGACCGCAACCAGCAGGGCCAGCGGGTGGTGATGGTGCGCGGCAACAAGCCGTACACCGTGCCGGTCGAGGGGCTGGCCGGGCAGACCGTGCAGGCGCTGAAGATCTCCTCGGACGGCGTCCGGGCCGCCCTGGTGGTCAAGACCCCGGGCGTGGCCATCCGCTCGCTGATGTTCGGGCTGGTGGTGCACGGCGGCACCCCGCAGGCGCCGACCGTGAAGATCACCGGACTGCGCCGGGCCGCCCCCACGCTGACCGACGTCGCCTCGGTGTCCTGGGCGGAGACCGACCAGCTGCTGGTGCTCGGCAAGGAGACCGACCGGACCCAGCAGCTGTACTTCATCAGCACCGACGGCTCGCGGAGCACCGACACCCAGCTGCAGAGCGCCGACAGCATGATGACCGTCGCGGCCTCCGAGTCCCGGGGGGACAGCCTGACCCAGGCGCCGCCGGTGCTCGCGATGGCGGAGGTCAAGCAGGCGGACGGCAAGCCGAGCGAGGTCAAGGCCTACCGGCTGGTCAACAACCAGTGGCGGGAAGTCCCGCTGATCGACAAGCCCCGGTCGTACTTCTACGCGGGGTGACGGGCGGTCGGCTTCCGGTCGGACCGTGCGCTGACGGGCGGTCGGCCTGTGCGCTGACGACCGGTCGGCTTCCGGTCCGTCCGTGCGCTGACGGCGCGGCCGGGCGGGCCGGCCGGCCTCCGGCGGAGCCTCAGCCCGCCGGGCGCGCCGCGGAGGCGGAGACCGTGGCCGCGACGGTGGCGGCGGCCCGGGCGGGCAGGCCGGCGTCGGCCAGCGCCCGGGCGGCCTCGACGAGGCTGGCCCCGGTCGTCACCAGGTCGTCCACCAGGACGGGGTGGCGGCCCGCCAGGCCCGCCCCGGCGCGCGGCAGTACGGTGAGCGCGCCGTGCAGGTTGCGGCGGCGCTCCGCCGCGTTCAGCCCGGTCTGGTCGGCGACCGGACGGGCGTGCCGCAGCAGCGCGGCGGCCCGGGCGTCCAGGCCGGCCCGGCGCAGCGAGCGGGCGGCGGCCCCGGCCAGCCGCAGTGTCGGGTCGTGGCCGCGGGCGCGGACGGCCGCGCGGGCCGAGGGCATCGGTACCAGCAGCAGCGGCGCGGCCCCGGCCCGTGACCCCAGGGCGGAGCGCACCGCCCGGCCGAGGGCCTCGCCGAGCGGCCCGGCCAGCCGCAGCGCGCCGCGCTCCTTGTGCGCGAGCAGCAGCTGCCGGACCGGGTCGGTGTAGGGGGCGGCGGCGTGCGCCCAGGGCAGCAGGGTGGGGGCGGGCCGGGCGGTGGCGAGGACCTCGCGGCAGGCCGGGCAGAGCTGGGTGCGCTCGGCGCCGCAGCCCGCGCAGTTCGCGGGGAGCAGGACGTCCAGCAGCCCGGCCAGTGCGTGGCCGAACGGTCCGTGGGCGGACGGCGGACGGGTGGGGGAGGAACACGGCGGCACGGCTGCTCCTGGCGGCGGCAGGCACGGGGAGTGAGCAAAGGATCCGCCGTATGGGGGGCGTTGTCCAGGTATTTACCGTTACTTCACTCGCAGGAGGGTAGACAGGGTGCAACAGCTTGACCGCCCGCTCGCAGTATCGGGTCATACCCACTTTCCCGCCCGGGGAGGCGAAAACCCCGCGTGAGGTGTTCGATAAGGCTCCAGGGGGTTTCAACCGTCCCTGGTGGGGAGGAAGTGAGGTGAGGGCCAGTCGTTTCCCGCCGGTGGCGGGGGGCGGGCGGCCGGCAGTGGATGGGCTGGTCCAGCTGGGTCTCAGTCCGGTCCGGTAGCACCCGGATCGGCGTCAGCACGAGGGATCGGAGTTCTGCGTGGACATCGTCGTCAAGGGCCGCAAGACCGAGGTGCCCAAGAGGTTCCGCGAGCACGTGGCCGAGAAGCTGGAGAAGGTCCAGAAGTTCGACGGCAAGGTGATCAGCCTCGACGTCGAGGTGTCCAAGGAGCACAACCCGCGGCAGGCCGACCGGTCCGAGCGGGTGGAGATCACTCTCCGTACCCGCGGGCCGGTGATCCGGGCCGAAGCCGCCGCCGGCGACCCGTACGCGGCGCTCGACCTGGCTTCGGCGAAGCTCGACGCGCAGCTGCGCAAGTCCGCAGACCGGCGCCGGGTGCACAAGGGCGGCGCGAACGGCCGCACCCCCATCAGCGTCGCAGAGGCGACCGCGGCCCTGGCCGCGCTGCCCGCCACCACGCCGCCGGAGGCCGGGACGAACGGCGCCGTCCGCAAGACCATGATGGGATCCCTGGAAGTGGAGGGCGAAGGCCCGCTGGTGGTCCGGGAGAAGACGCACCCGGCCGCCCCGATGGCGCTCGACCAGGCGCTCTACGAGATGGAGCTGGTCGGCCACGACTTCTACCTCTTCGTGGAGAAGGACAGCGGCCTGCCCAGCGTCGTCTACCGCCGACACGGCTACCACTACGGTGTCATCCACCTGCAGACAGACCTGCAGGCCGGGTCGGGCAGTGGCGCGGGCGGAGCGATCGGCGGGGTCGACGACGAGGACTGACCGTCCGAGCAGTGAGTGATGGAGGGGTGACCCCGGTGGCCGCGGCCGCCGGGGTCACCGGCGTTCCGGGGCCGGGTGGTTCGGACGCGGCCGGGTGCCGGCGCGGCTGTCGGTGCGGGTGACAGGGGCGTGCCGGGGCGGTGTGGGGGCGGTGTGGGGGCGCTGTCGGGGCGGGGGTCACCCGATGCGGGGGAATCGGCGCCGGAGGGTGACCTTGGCGACGGCCGGGCGTGGAATGATTGGCGCACGACGACCCGCGAAGGGGGAGGAGCGGATGGGGGATCACTTCGGGCTGGGGCCCGCGGCTGGATCCGGGCTGCCGTTGGGGCCGGAGGAGGAACCCGCGTACGCGCCGCACCGGGGTGAGCCGATCCGTGTGCTGGTGGTGGACGACCACGCCCTGTTCCGGCGGGGGCTGGAGATCGTCCTCGCCGAGGAGCCGGACATCAAGGTCGTCGGCGAGGCGGGGGACGGCGCCGAGGCCGTGCTGAAGGCCGCCGACCTGCTGCCCGACATCATCCTGATGGACGTCCGGATGCCCAGGCGCAGCGGGATCGAGGCCTGCACGGCGATCAAGGACGTGGCGCCCAGTACCAAGATCATCATGCTGACGATAAGCGACGAGGAGGCCGACCTCTACGAGGCGATCAAGGCGGGGGCCACCGGCTACCTGCTCAAGGAGATCTCCACCGACGAGGTCGCCACCGCGATCCGGGCGGTCGCCGACGGGCAGTCGCAGATCAGCCCCTCGATGGCCTCCAAGCTGCTCACCGAGTTCAAGTCGATGATCCAGCGCCGCTCCGACGACCGGGACCTGGTGCCCGCGCCCCGGCTCACCGACCGGGAGCTGGAGGTGCTCAAGCTGGTGGCGACCGGGATGAACAACCGGGAGATCGCCAAGGAGCTGTTCATCAGCGAGAACACCGTGAAGAACCACGTGCGCAACATCCTGGAGAAGCTCCAACTGCATTCCAGGATGGAGGCGGTGGTGTACGCGATGCGGGAGAAGATCCTCGAAATAGGCTGAGCCGGACGGGCCGCCCGGCACGCCGGGCGGCTTCGGTCCTTTGGCGGCCTCAGTCCGCCAGCAGCTTCTCCAGGGCCGGGCGCAGCCGTTCGTCGTGCAGCGCCTCGACCCGTACGGTGTCGCAGCCGACCCAGGAGGCGGCCTCGCGCAGCGCCGTCGCCAGCGCCTCGACGTGCTTCGCGGAGTCCAGCGAGAGCTGCCGGGCGACCAGGGTGCGGCCCTCGCGGGCCGGGTCGACCCGGCCGACCAGCCGGCCGCCGGTCAGCAGCGGCATCGCGAAGTAGCCGTGCACCCGCTTGTGCTTGGGGGTGTAGGCCTCCAGCCGGTGCGTCATGCCGAAGATCCGCTCGGTGCGCGGGCGGTCCCAGACCAGCGAGTCGAACGGCGAGAGCAGCGTGGTGCGGTGGCGGCCGCGCGGGGCGGTGGTGAGGGCGGCCGGGTCGGCCCAGGCCAGGGCCGCGGTGCCGTCCGGGCCCCAGTCGGCCACCTCGACCGGGACGAGCCCGCTGTCCGGCAGTGCCCGGTCCAACTGCTCGGCGCGCAGCCGGTGGTAGTCCTGCAGGTCGGCCCGGGTGGCCACGCCGAGCGCGGCGCCGGCCTGGGCGACCAGGGTGCGCACGCACTCCTCGTCCGACCGCTCCTGCCCGAACAGCGCGTCCGGGATGGCCTGTTCGGCCAGCGCGTAGACGCGCTTCCAGCTCCGGCGCTCGGTGCAGACCACGTCGCCGAAGGCCAGCGCCCGCTCGACCGCGATCTTGGTGTCGGACCAGTCCCACCACTCCGCGGTCTTCTTGGCGCCGCCCAGCTCGGTGGAGGTCAACGGCCCCTCGGCGCGCAGCTTGTCCAGCACCAGCCGGTAGGCCTCGGGCGTGACCTGGTGGCCCCAGAGGTGCCCGCGGTCGCGGTAGCGGCGGCGCCGGAAGGCGAACAGCGGCCACTCCTCGACCGGCAGGACGCAGGCCGCGTGCGACCAGTACTCGAAGCTCGTGCCGCCGCCCCAGTAGGCCGCCTCGACGGCCGGGCGGCCGACCGCGCCGAGGCGGGCGTACGGGACCAGCTCGTGCGAGCGGGCGAGCACCGAGATGGTGTCCAGCTGGACGGCGCCGAGGTGCCGCAGCACCCCGCGCACCCCGGGCCGGCGGTCGGGCGCGCCGAGCAGCCCCTGGGCGCGCAGGGCGATCCGGCGGGCTTCGTCGGCGCTCAGGACGGTGACGGGGGCGCTGTGCGGGGCTGCGGCGGTCATGCCGGGGAGCCTAACTCCGGGCACCGACAACGGGCGGGGACGCCGACGGAGGCTGCGGGCGGCCGGGGCGGCCCGGGGCAGGCCGGGGGCGGCCCGGGGCAGGCCGGGTCGGTCCGGGTCAGTTTGGGCCAGGCCGGGTCGGTCCGGGTCAGTCCAGGTCGGAGGCCAACAGGGAGCCGACCCAGGCGTCGTGGAAGACGCCGCGCTGCTCGGCGTAGGAGCGCAGGGTGCCCTCGAAGCGGTAGCCGACCTTCTCGGCGATCGCACGGGAGCCCGCGTTGCCGACGTAGGCCTGCCACTCCAGGCGGCGCAGGCCGAGCTCGCGCAGGCCGTAGTGGGAGACGGCCCGGGCGGCCTCGGTCGTGTAGCCGCGGCCGCGGAACTCCTTCACGGCCCACCAGCCGATCTCGGCGCAGCGCGGGTCGTGGTCGCGCAGGACGAGTCCCTGGGCGCCCACCAGGGCGCCGGATTCGCGCTCGAACACGCACCAGACCCGGTTCGCGCCGGTGAGCCAGCCGTTGAAGGCGAGATCGCGCACGAAGTACTCCGCGTCCTCACGCCGGTAGGGGGAGGGAACCACCGTCCAGCGCTGGATCTCCGCGTCCTGGCAGGCGGTGAACACGGCGTCGACGTCCGACTCCCGCGGGGCGCGCAGGACCAGGCGCTCGGTGGTGAGGGTGGCCGGTTCGGTGCGGGGTTCGTCCATGCACGGATTATTCCGCCCGATAAGGAGGGCGGGCATCCGATTATCCGCCCGATTACCTTGCCCGCCGACCGTTTTGTCCCGGTGGACGGTGCTATCGGGCCATGTGCTCGCGCGGGTGACACGGGAATACCGTGCTGACGCACCTCCCGGGGCATTGGACTCCTCGCATACGATGGCCCGTGCGGTGGGGTGGACCCCCCGTGCAGTCGTCCAGTGCCAATACAGGCAAGGAGCCCGCTCAAGTGTCCGTCTTCGACAAGATCCTGCGCGCCGGCGAGGGCAAGATCCTTCGCAAGCTGCAGCGGATTGCTGCCCAGGTCAACTCCATCGAAGAGGACTTCGTCAACCTCACCGACGCCGAGCTGCGCGCACTGACCGACGAGTACAAGCAGCGGCTCGCGGACGGCGAGAGCCTGGACGACATCCTCCCCGAGGCGTTCGCCACCGTCCGTGAGGCCGCCAAGCGGGTGCTCGGGCAGCGGCACTACGACGTGCAGCTCATGGGCGGTGCGGCGCTGCACTACGGGTACGTCGCCGAGATGCGCACCGGTGAGGGCAAGACCCTCGTCGGCACCCTGCCGACGTACCTGAACGCGCTGACCGGCAAGGGCGTCCACCTGATCACCGTCAACGACTACCTCGCCGAGCGCGACTCGGAGTGGATGGGCCGGGTGCACCGCTTCCTCGGCCTCGAGGTCGGCGTGATCCTGGGCAACATGACGCCCGCCGAGCGCAAGCAGCAGTACGCGATGGACATCACGTACGGCACCAACAACGAGTTCGGCTTCGACTACCTGCGCGACAACATGGCCTGGTCGAAGGACGAGCTCGTCCAGCGCGGCCACAACTACGCGGTCGTCGACGAGGTCGACTCGATCCTCATCGACGAGGCCCGTACCCCGCTGATCATCTCCGGCCCGGCCGACCAGGCGACCAAGTGGTACGCCGACTTCGCCAAGCTGGTGCAGCGCCTGAAGATCGACCGCGACTACGAGGTCGACGAGAAGAAGCGCACCGTCGGCATCCTGGAGGAGGGCGTCACCCGGGTCGAGGACTACCTGGGCATCGACAACCTCTACGAGTCGGTGAACACCCCGCTGGTCGGCTTCCTGAACAACGCCATCAAGGCCAAGGAGCTGTACAAGGCGGACAAGGACTACGTCGTCATGAACGGCGAAGTCATGATCGTCGACGAGCACACCGGCCGCATCCTGGCCGGCCGCCGCTACAACGAGGGCATGCACCAGGCGATCGAGGCCAAGGAGGGGGTGGAGGTCCAGAACGAGAACCAGACCCTGGCCACCATCACCCTGCAGAACTTCTTCCGCCTGTACGACAAGCTCGCGGGCATGACCGGTACCGGCACCACCGAGGCCGCCGAGTTCCACCAGATCTACAAGCTCGGCGTGGTGCCGATCCCGACCAACAAGTCGCCGCTGCGCATCGACCAGCCCGACCTGATCTACAAGTCGGAGCCGGCCAAGTTCGCCGCCGTGGTCGAGGACATCGCCGAGAAGCACGAGAAGGGCCAGCCGGTGCTGGTCGGCACCGTGTCGGTCGAGAAGTCCGAGTACCTGTCGCAGGAGCTGCGCAAGCGCGGCATCCCGCACGAGGTGCTGAACGCCAAGCACCACGAGCGCGAGGCGCAGATCGTCGCGCAGGCGGGCCGCAAGGGCGCCGTCACCGTCGCCACCAACATGGCCGGCCGCGGCACCGACATCATGCTGGGCGGCAACGCCGACCACCTGGCCGCCGCCGAGCTGGCGCAGCGCGGGATCACCCCGACCGACACCCCGGACGAGTACGAGGCCGCCTTCCCGGCCGCGCTGGAGAAGGCCAAGGCCTCGGTCAAGGCCGAGCAGGACGAGGTCAAGGAGGCCGGCGGCCTCTACGTCCTCGGCACCGAGCGGCACGAGTCCCGCCGGATCGACAACCAGCTGCGCGGCCGCTCCGGCCGTCAGGGCGACCCGGGCGAGTCCCGCTTCTACCTGTCGCTGGGCGACGACCTGATGCGCCTGTTCAAGGCCGGCATGGTCGAGCGCGTGCTCTCGATGGCCAACGTGCCCGAGGACGTGCCGATCGAGTCCAAGATGGTCACCCGGGCGATCGCCTCCGCGCAGACCCAGGTCGAGCAGCAGAACTTCGAGATCCGCAAGAACGTCCTCAAGTACGACGAGGTGCTCAACCGCCAGCGCGAGGTCATCTACGGTGAGCGCCGCCGCGTGCTGGAGGGCGAGGACCTGCAGGAGCAGGTCGGCCACTTCATGGACGACACCGTCGAGGCCTACGTCAAGGCGGCCACCGGCGAGGGCTTCGAGGACGACTGGGACCTGGACAAGCTCTGGACCGCGCTCAAGCAGCTCTACCCGGTCACCCTGGACCTGGAGGACCTGGAGGAGGAGGCCGGCGGTTCGGCCGGCCTGACCTCCGAGTTCCTGGTCAAGGTCGTCCAGGAGGACATCCAGGCGCAGTACGGCGCCCGCGAGGACCAGCTCGGTGCGGAGATCATGCGCGAGCTTGAGCGCCGGGTCGTGCTGTCGGTGCTGGACCGCCGCTGGCGCGAGCACCTCTACGAGATGGACTACCTCCAGGAGGGCATCGGCCTGCGGGCCATGGCGCAGCGCGACCCGCTGGTCGAGTACCAGCGCGAGGGCTTCGACATGTTCACCGCGATGATGGAGGGCATCAAGGAGGAGTCCGTCGGCTACCTGTTCAACCTGGAGGTCCAGGTCGAGCAGCAGGTCGAGGAGGTCCCGGTCGAGGACGCCCAGGTGGTGCTCGACAAGCTGGAGAAGGACGCCGCCCGCCCCGAGATCAAGGCCAAGGGCCTGGAGGCCCCGAAGCCGCAGCGGCTGCACTACACGGCCCCCTCGGAGGAGGTCGGCGGCGGTGTGGTCGAGGGCGACTTCGAGGACCTAGCGCCGGAGGACGAGGGCGACGGGATGACCCGCGCCGAGCGCCGCAAGGCCGCCAAGTCGGCCAAGGGCCGCCGCCGCAAGGGCTGAACCGGTCGCAGGGCCTGAACCGGCCGCAAGGGCTGGACTGGTCGCAAGGGCCGGACCGGCCGCCCGGCCGGTGGCCGTGGGACCGCAGGCAGGACGCCGAGCAGGGCGCCGCTCCCGTACGGGGGTGGCGCCCTGCGCCGTTCCCCGGGCCGCCGTTCCCCGGGCCGCCGTTCCCCGGGCCGCCGTGCGGCCGTGCGCCGTCATCGGGCCTCCACGGCGGTGCACTGCCACTGCCCGGCCGGGCCGCGCTGCTCCAGCCGGAAGGCGACCATGTGGTGCCGCCGGCCGAGGTCGACCCGGACGCAGGCCTCGACCGCGTCGGGCGAGGGCGAGCGGTCGTGGACCGGGCCGAGCCGGGGCCGGTCGGCGGCCCCGCCGCGGCGCAGCGCGCCGATCCGCACCAGCGAGGCGAGCTGCCCGTAGCCGTCCAGGCTGGTGTGCCGCATCAGCTGACCGGAGGGCCGGGCGCCGGTGAGCACCTCGACCAGCTGGTGGGCGAACCGGGAGGCCAGCGCGCGGGGGTCGTGCCCGGGGTCGCCGGCGCAAGCGGCGCGGGGGTGCCGGGGACGGCGTCCGGCCGGGTCGCAGCCGCCGTCGACGGTGCGCGGGCGGCGGTGCGGACGGGCGGGGAGGCGGGCGGGGAGGCGGGCGGGGAGGTGGGCGGTCACGACGGCTCCTCGACGGGGTGGTGCGGGTACGGACGGGTCCAGGCTGGTGGTGCCCCAGGTGCGGCGGCAACGGCTTTCCGGGGCGCCCCGAGCCGGGCTCCGGTGTCACCTATCCGGGTGAACGGGCCAGTGCGGCGAAGGGCCGGTGAGGCGGTCCCGAGGCGCTCGGTTGACGTGGCGGAGCGCCCCGTACGGCTCGAAAGGGGACGTTCCGGCCGGGCCGCACCGGGGGGCGGCGCGGCGCCGCCGCGTTGCGACGCCCCGGACCGGCGCGCACCATCGGAGCCTGAC
Organism: Kitasatospora xanthocidica; assembly: GCF_014656195.1. Taxonomy (GTDB): domain Bacteria; phylum Actinomycetota; class Actinomycetes; order Streptomycetales; family Streptomycetaceae; genus Kitasatospora; species Kitasatospora xanthocidica. Next base: position 21,356 of record NZ_BNBY01000051.1, read on the forward strand.
CGGGAACCGCGGGGAGCGGGACAGCCGCCCCCACGACGACGGGCGGCCGGTATGACGACACGGGTAGCAGCAACGGTGCCGGCCCCGGTGGCCGCGGGCACCGCCCCGCCCACCGGGGGCGCACCCCGGCGGGGCCTGGTGCTGGGCGGCGGCGGGATGCTCGGCGCGGCCTGGACGGTCGGTGCGCTGTGCGCCGTCGAGGAGGCCACCGGGCAGCCGCCGGGCGACGCCGACCTCCTGCTCGGAACCTCGGCCGGCGCCATCCTCGCCGCGCTGCTGTCCGGCGGCGTGCGCCCCGAGCAGCTGCGCGACCACCAGCGGGGCCTGCCGATCACCGAAGGCCCGCTGGCCGGGGTGGTCTTCGACTACGACACCGCCGTCGGCGGCGCGCTGCCGCCCCGTCCCCGGGCCGGCATCGGCTCGCCCGGCCTGCTGCGCGACGCCGTCCGGCACCCGCGCGAGTACCCGCTGCTGACCATGGTCTCGGCGATGGCGCCGCACGGCCGGGGCTCGCTGGCGCCGGTCGGCGAACTGGTGCGCGGCCTGCTCGGCCCGGGCGGCTGGCCGGCCCCGGACGCGGCCGCGGACGCGGTGGGCCCGGGCGCGGACTCGGAGGCGGGGGGCCCGGGCGCGGACTCGGAGGCGGTGGGCCCGGCGGCGAGTACGGTCCCGGGCGCGGCGCTGCGGGTGGCCGCCGTGGACTACCGCAGCGGCCACCGGGTGGTCTTCGGCGACCCGGACGCCCCGGCGGTCCCGGTCGCCGACGCGGTGATGGCCTCCTGCGCGATCCCCGGCTGGTTCGCGCCGGTGCGCCTGGACGGCTCGGCGTACGTGGACGGCGGCTGCTGGTCGGCCACCAACGCCGACCTGCTGCTCGGCCGCGGCCTGGACGAGGTGTACGTGCTGGCCCCGATGGCCCTGCGGCTGGACCCCAGGCCCGAGCGGCCCGGGCGCGCCGAGGGGGCCGGGCGTGCCGAGGGTTCCGGGCGCGAGGGTTCCGGGCCGCTCGACCGCGGGCGCGACACCCTGGCCGCGCTGCGCGAGTGGCGCGCCCGGGACCGCCCGCGCGGCGTGCTGGCCCAGCTGGTCAGCCGCTACCGCCGTGCCGTCACCCGGCAGCTGCTGCGCGAGGCCGCGCTGCTGCGGGCCGAGGGCGTCCGGGTGCGGCTGCTCGCGCCGACCCTGGCCGACCTCGCGGTGGCGGGCCCGAACATGATGGACCCGGCCCGCCGCGGCGCCGTCCTGGAGAGCGCCCTGCGCACCAGCCGGGAGGCGCTGCGGGCCGCCCGGTGATCGGTCGGGATCCCGGACCGGAGGTGATCACGGGAGCCCCGCGGCGCTTATTCTTGGGGCGCTGGGGAATCCGTTCCGCTGGACCGGGACCGCTGGACCGAACCGGAGAGTGCCACCGATGCGCGTGTACCTGCCCACCACCCTGTCCGGCCTGGCGGCGGCGCACGAGGGCGGTGCCCTGGACCAGTCCGCGGCGTACGCCGTGACGCCCGCGCTGCGCGAGTGGTACGTCAGCGACGACCTCGAGGAGCTGGAGTACGCGGCGCTGAACCGGGCCGCCCAGTCCTCCCTGCGGCTGCTGGCCGCCGACCCGGACGCCCCGCGCCGCCGGGTCGTGGTGGCGCTGGACGTGGCCGACGCGTCCGTACGGCCCTTCCCGGGCGACGAGTACCAGGACCAGGCCTCGCTCGGCCGGGTGGTGCTGGCCGGCCCGGTGCGGCTGGCCAAGGCGGCCGCGGTGCACGCCGACGTGGCCGACGACGAGGTGGTCACGGACGTCGCGGCAGCGGTGGCGGCGGTGGCCGCGGCCGACGCGGGCGACCAGGACGCCCAGTTCACCGTGGACGGCGCCGAGGACCACGACCTGCTCTGGTTCGCGACCCAGGAGATCCCCTCGCTGCTCGCCTGAGCGCGGCGCCCGAGCGCGGCGCCTGAGCGCGGCGCCCGAGCTCGGCCCCGGGCGGGGCCCCCGCGTGAGCTCCGCCCTACCGGTCCGCCGACGCCCGGCGTTACCGTTGTCCCCCGTGCGCACTCACATCGTTTGGGACTGGAACGGCACTCTCTTCCACGACATGGAAGCGGTGCTCGGGGCGAGCAACGCCGCTTTCGAGACCATCGGCGTCGGGCCGATGAGCCTGCGGGAGTACCGCGAGCAGTACGAGATCCCGATCCCGCGGTTCTACCAGCGGCTGCTGGGCCGCGCGCCCTCCCAGGAGGAGTGGCTGAAGCTGGACGAGGCCTTCCACGACCGCTACCGCGAGCTGAGCGAGGCCTGCGGGCTGACCGAGGGCGCGCGCGAGCTGATGGACGGCTGGCGGGCGGCCGGGCACAGCCAGTCGCTGCTGTCGCTGTACGTGCACGAGAAGCTGGTGCCGCTGGTCGACACCTTCGGTCTGACCGGCCACTTCCTGCGGGTGGACGGCCGTAGCGGCCCGGCCGGCGGGCAGAAGGCGGAGCACCTGGTCCGCCACCTGGCCGCGCTCGGCGAGCAGGTGGACCCGGCCCGTACGGTCCTGATCGGCGACGCCGCGGACGACGCCCTGGCGGCGCTCAGCGTGGGCGCGCACGCGGTGCTGTACACCGGCGGCTCGCACACCCGGGAGAAGCTGGAGCCGGTCGGCGTCCCGGTGGTGGACAGCCTGGCCGAGGCGGTCGAGCTGGCGGGCCGGCTGGCCGGCTGACCGGCTGAGCGAGCTTCCGGAGCGGGCCGAACGGCGACCCGGACGACGGCCCGCAGTGGCGGGCGCCACGTCCGCCGTCCGCGTGTCTGAGCGGGCGGATCGGGCCGCCGCTGGTCAGGCTGGACCAGGGCCCGTCCCGTGGGTCGGGTAGGGCCCGTCACCCGATCAGCCAGCCGGACGGAGCCGCCATGCCCATCGACGCAGTCACCGAGGTGCCGACCCCGGTCAACGAGCCGGTGCGGGCGTACGCGCCGGGCAGCCCGGAGCGGGACCGGCTGGTCCGGCGGCTGGACGAGCTGGCGGCCGAGCAGGTCCCGCTGCCGATGACCATCGGCGGTGAGCAGCGCTTCGGCGGCGGGGAGCGGATCGAGGTCGTCCAGCCGCACCACCACGCGGCCAAGCTGGGCGTGCTCGGCAACGCCACCCGGGAGGACGCCCGCGCGGCGGTGGACGCGGCGCTGGCCGCCGGCCGGCAGTGGCGCTCGCTCTCCTTCGACGACCGCGCGGCGGTCTTCCTGCGCGCCGCCGACCTGCTGGCCGGGCCCTGGCGGGAGACGCTCAACGCGGCCACCATGCTCGGCCAGTCCAAGACCGCGCAGCAGGCCGAGATCGACTCGGCCTGCGAGCTGATCGACTTCTGGCGGTTCAACGTCGGGTTCGCCCGGCAGATCCTGGCGGATCAGCCGATCTCCTCGCCCGGCGTGTGGAACCGCACCGACCACCGTCCGCTGGAAGGTTTCGTCTACGCGATCACCCCGTTCAACTTCACCGCGATCGCGGGCAACCTGCCCACCGCCCCCGCGCTGATGGGCAACACCGTGGTCTGGAAGCCCGCGCCGACCCAGACCCTGGCCGCCCACCACCTGATGCGGCTGCTGGAGGCGGCCGGTCTGCCGCCCGGGGTGATCAACCTGGTGACCGGCGACGGCCTGCAGGTCTCCGCGGTCGCGCTGGCCGACCCGGCCCTCGCCGGGCTGCACTTCACCGGCTCCACCGCCACCTTCCAGTCGCTGTGGCAGAGCATCGGCGCCAACATCGGCGGCTACCGCACGTACCCGAGGATCGTCGGTGAGACCGGCGGCAAGGACTTCCTGCTGGCGCACCGCTCCGCCGATCCGGAGATCCTGCGGACCGCGCTGATCCGCGGCGCCTTCGAGTACCAGGGCCAGAAGTGCTCCGCGCTCTCCCGCGCCTACCTGCCGCGCAGCCTCTGGCAGCGGATCAAGGACGACTTCCTGGCCGAGGTGGACGCGCTCGCGGTGGGCGACGTGACCGACCTGTCCAACTTCATGGGCGCCCTGATCGACCGGCGCGCCTTCGAGAAGAACCGGGACGCCATCGAGCGGGCCAAGGCGGACCCGACGATCGAGCTGGCGGCCGGCGGCCAGTACGACGACGCGATCGGCTGGTTCGTCCGGCCCACCGTCCTGGTCTCCTCCGACCACCGGGGCGAGATCTTCCGGACCGAGTACTTCGGCCCGATCCTCGCCGTCCACGTCTACGAGGACTCCCGCTGGGACGACGTGCTGCGCCGGGTCGACGGCGGCGCCCCGTACGGGCTGACCGGCGCGGTGATCGCGCAGGATCGTTACGCCATCGCCCAGGCCGTGGAGGAGCTGCGCTTCACCGCCGGGAACTTCTACATCAACGACAAACCGACCGGTGCCGTGGTCGGCCAGCAGCCCTTCGGCGGGGGCCGGGCCTCGGGCACCAACGACAAGGCCGGCGCCGCCCAGAACCTCCTGCGCTGGACCTCGGCGCGCTCGATCAAGGAGACCTTCGTGCCGCCGATCCACCACCGATACCCGCACATGGGCTGAGAGTGAACATCAGCCTCCGGTTTGGACATGCTGTCCAGGACGGACCCGACATCCTGCAGCTTTGCGCCTCCCCGTCCCTGTGCACCTTCGATTGATCCGGTTAGGCTGGCTGGCGTCGTCGGGTGGCTTGCAGGACGAACGTGTCGTCCTACCCACTGGGAGGACGTTTCATGCGCGCCATGAGCCCCTTTCAGTCGGATAGTGCGGCAGGATTGCGGCTGACCCGGCGGTGTACATCCACACACCACCACCGAGTCACGCAACGGCGCGCGACAGGAGCCAAGAAGTCATGCAGACCAAGCTGGACGCAGCCAAGGCCGAACTGCTCAAGAAGGCAGCCGCAGCCGCTGAGAACAGCCAGGTGGGGGGAGCGGCGCCCGGGGAAGGTCTGAGCAACGGCGCTCTGACCGCGTACCTGCACCACTACTACCTCCACACCGCTCCCGAGGACCTGGTCGACCGCGACCCGGTCGACGTCTACGGGGCGGCGGCCTCCCACTACCGGCTGGGCCTCAAGCGCCCGCAGGGCACCGCCGAGGTGCGGGTCCACACCCCCTCGGTGGAGGAGAACGGCTGGTCCTGCGGCCACACGGTCGTCGAGGTCGTCACCGACGACATGTCCTTCCTGGTCGACTCCGTCACCAACGAGCTGTCCCGCCAGGACCGCGGCATCCACATCGTGATCCACCCCCAGCTGGTCGTCCGCCGTGACATCACCGGCAAGCTGCTGGAGATCCTGGACGTCGACGCCTGCTCCCGCAGCCAGGCCGCCGGCACCGAGTGGCCGGCCGACGCGACCGTCGAGTCGTGGATGCACATCGAGATCGACCGCGAGACCGACCGCGACGACCTGCGCGCCATCGAGTCCGACCTGCGCCGCGTGCTCGGCGACGTCCGCGAGGTCGTCGAGGACTGGGGCAAGATGCGCGAGAGCGCCCTGCGCCTGGCCGACGAGCTGGCCGAGCAGCCCCCGGCCGGCCTGCCCGAGCAGGAGGTCGGCGAGGCCTGGGAGCTGATGCGCTGGCTCGCCGACGACCACTTCACCTTCCTCGGCTACCGCGAGTACGACCTGGTCGAGCACGAGGGCGAAGAGGTCCTCAAGGCCGTCGCCGGGACGGGCCTGGGCATCCTGCGCTCCGACCCGCACAGCCACGACGACCGCCACCACGCCGTCAGCGAGGCCTTCGGCCGGCTCTCCGCCCCGGTGCGCGCCAAGGCCCACGAGAAGAAGCTGCTCGTCCTCACCAAGGCCAACAGCCGTGCCACCGTGCACCGCCCGGCCTACCTGGACTACGTCGGCGTGAAGAAGTTCAACGCCGCCGGCGAGCCGATCGGCGAGCGCCGCTTCCTCGGCCTGTTCTCCTCCGCCGCCTACACCGAGTCGGTCACCCGCATCCCGGTCGTGCGCCGCAAGGTCCAGGCGGTGCTGGACGAGTCCGGCTTCTCCGGCGAGAGCCACGACGGCCGCGACCTGCTGCAGATCATGGAGACCTTCCCGCGGGACGAGATCTTCCAGACCCCGGCCTCCGAGCTGCTCTCCATCGCCACCAGCGTGCTCTACCTGCAGGAGCGCCGTAAGCTGCGCCTCTTCCTGCGCCAGGACGAGTACGGGCGCTACTTCTCCGCGTTCATCTACCTGCCGCGCGACCGCTACACCACGCGGATCCGGCTGCTGCTCACCGACATCCTCAAGGAAGAGCTGAACGGCGCCACCATCGACTACACGGTGTACGCCACCGAGTCGGTGCTGACCCGTCTGCACTTCGTGGTCCGGGTCGCCCCGGGCACCGAGCTGCCGCGGCTCAGCGACTCCGACATCGAGCGGATCGAGAACCGGCTGGCCGAGGCCGCCCGGTTCTGGATGGACGGCTTCCACGACCAGCTGCACGTCGAACTGGGCGAGGAGCGGGCCGCCGAACTCGGCCACAAGTACGCCAACGCCTTCCCCGACGGCTACCGCGCCGACTTCCCGCCGCGCACCGCCGTCGCCGACATCAAGCAGATCGAGTCGCTGCACGGCGAGGGCGACTTCCGCCTGAACCTGTACCAGCCGGTCGGCGCCGGCGACGACGAGCGCCGCTTCAAGATCTACCGGGTCGGCGGCCCGATCTCGCTCACCGAGGTCCTGCCGGTGCTCCAGCGCCTGGGCGTCGAGGTGCTCGACGAGCACCCGTACGCGCTGCGCCGCTCCGACGCCACCACCGCGTGGGTCTACGACTTCGGCCTGAAGCTGCGCGAGGCCACCGAGCTCAACGACGAGGCCCGCGAGCGCTTCCAGGAGACCTTCGCCGCCACCTGGACCGGCAAGGCCGAGAACGACGGCTTCAACGAGCTGGTGCTGACCGCCGGGCTGACCTGGCGCCAGGCGATGATGCTCCGCGCGTACGCCAAGTACCTGCGCCAGGCGGGCTCCACGTTCTCCCAGGACTACATGGAGGACGCGCTCCGCAACAACACCCACACCACCCGGCTGCTGGTCAACCTGTTCGAGGCCCGGCTGAGCCCCAGCCACCGCTCGGGCGCCCTGGAGCTGACCGAGGGCATCCTGGAGGAGCTGTCCGGCGCGCTCGACGAGGTCGTCTCGCTGGACGAGGACCGCATCCTGCGCTCCTTCCTGAACCTCATCAAGGCCACCCTGCGGACCAACTTCTTCCAGCACGCCGGTGACGGCGAGTGGCACTCCTACGTGTCGATGAAGTTCGACCCGAAGGCCGTCCCGGACCTGCCGGCCCCGCGCCCGGCGTTCGAGATCTGGGTCTACTCGCCGCAGGTCGAGGGCGTGCACCTGCGCTTCGGCAAGGTCGCCCGCGGCGGTCTGCGCTGGTCCGACCGGCGCGAGGACTTCCGCACCGAGATCCTCGGCCTGGTCAAGGCCCAGATGGTCAAGAACACCGTGATCGTGCCGGTCGGCGCCAAGGGCGGCTTCGTCGCCAAGCAGCTGCCGGACCCGTCGGTGGACCGCGACGCCTGGCTGGCCGAGGGCGTCTCCTCGTACAAGACCTTCATCTCGGCGCTGCTGGACATCACCGACAACCTGGTCGGCGGCGAGGTCGTGCACCCCGCCGACGTGGTCCGCCACGACGAGGACGACACCTACCTCGTCGTCGCCGCCGACAAGGGCACCGCGACCTTCTCCGACATCGCCAACGGCGTCGCGGAGTCGTACGGCTTCTGGCTGGGCGACGCGTTCGCCTCCGGCGGCTCGGCCGGCTACGACCACAAGGGCATGGGCATCACCGCCCGCGGCGCCTGGGAGTCGGTCAAGCGCAACTTCCGCGAGCTCGGCGTCGACACCCAGTCCGAGGACTTCACCGTCGTCGGCATCGGCGACATGTCCGGCGACGTCTTCGGCAACGGCATGCTGCTCAGCGAGCACATCCGCCTGGTCGCCGCCTTCGACCACCGCCACATCTTCCTCGACCCGAACCCGGAGGCGGCCGCCTCGTACGCCGAGCGCCGCCGCCTGTTCGACCTGCCGCGCAGCTCCTGGGACGACTACGACAAGTCGCTGATCTCCGCCGGCGGCGGGGTCTTCCCGCGCAGCGCCAAGTCGATCCAGCTGACCTCGCAGGTCCGGACCGCCCTCGGCATCACGGAGAGCCGGCTCACCCCGGCCGAGCTGATGAAGGCGATCCTGCAGGCGCCCGTCGACCTGTTCTGGAACGGCGGCATCGGCACCTACGTCAAGGCCTCCGCCGAGACCAACGCCGAGGTCGGCGACAAGTCCAACGACGCGATCCGCGTCAACGGCGAGCAGGTCCGGGCCCGGGTCATCGGCGAGGGCGGCAACCTCGGCTGCACCCAGCTCGGCCGCATCGAGTACGCGGCCACCGGCGGCCCGGAGGGCACCGGCGGCTGGATCAACACCGACGCGATCGACAACTCGGCCGGTGTGGACACCTCGGACCACGAGGTCAACATCAAGATCCTGCTCAACCAGGTCGTCGCCGAGGGCGACATGACGGTCAAGCAGCGCAACGTCCTGCTGGCCGAGATGACCGACGAGGTCGGCCACCTGGTGCTGCGCAACAACTACGCGCAGAACGTGGTGCTGGCCAACGCCGTCGCCCAGGCGCACAGCATGGTCAACGTCCACGCCCGGATGATCAACCGCTTCGAGGCGGCCGGCCGCCTCGACCGGGCGCTGGAGTTCCTGCCCACCGACCGCCAGATCCGCGAGCGCCAGCAGAACGGCCGCGGGCTCTCCCAGCCCGAGATGTCCGTGCTGCTCGCCTACACCAAGATCATCCTGGCCGACGAGCTGCTCGCCACCGACCTCCCCGACGACCCGTACTTCCGCGCCGCGCTGCACGACTACTTCCCCAGCGCGCTGCGGGCCCGGTTCGCCGACGCGATCGACGGCCACGCGCTGCGCCGCGAGATCATCACCACGCTGATCGTCAACGACACGATCAACCGCGGTGGCTGCACCTTCGCCTTCCGCCTGAAGGAGGAGACCGGCGCGACCTACGAGGAGATCGCCCGGACGCACACCGCCGCGCGGGCCGTCTTCGGCCTGGAGACGATCTGGGGCGAGATCGAGGGCCTGGACAACCAGGTCCCGGCCCGGGTGCAGACCAAGATGCGCCTGCACTCGCGCCGCCTGGTCGAGCGCGCCACCCGGTGGATGCTCAACAACCGCCGCCAGCCGCTCGACATCGCCGGCACCATCGAGTTCTTCCACGACCGGGTCAACCAGGTCTGGGGCTCGCTGCCCAAGCCGCTCCGCGGCGAGGACCTGACCTGGTACGAGTCGGTGTACAACGAGCTCGCCTCGGCCGGTGTGCCGGAAGAGCTGGCCACCCGGATCGCCGGCCTCTCCTCGGTCTTCCCGACCCTGGACATCACCGAGGTCGCGGACCGCTCCGGCAAGGACGTCGCCGAGGTCGCCGAGCTCTACTACGACCTGGGCGACCGGCTCCAGATCTCGCACCTGCTCGACCGCATCATCGAACTGCCCCGCACCGACCGCTGGTCGTCGATGGCCCGGGCCTCGATCCGCGAGGACCTCTTCGCGGCGCACGCGGCGCTGACCAACGACATCCTGGCCTGCGGCCCCGAGGGCGCCACCCCGGAGGAGCGCTACACCGCCTGGGCGGAGCTCAACGGCACCCTGCTGAACCGCGCCAAGAGCACCCTCGACGACATAAGGGGTTCGGACAACTACGAGCTGTCCAGCCTCTCGGTCGCGATGCGCGTCATCCGCACGCTGCTGCGCACCGGCTCGATGCGCTGACGGACAGCCGCACGGAAGGGCCCGCGTCCCCGCCGGACGCGGGCCCTTCCGCGTGCCCGGCTGTTCCCGGCTCCGGAAATGGATTGTGGGTCGTGAGCGGGCGTTCGCTACGGTGACCCTCGAACGATCAAGTGGGGGTTTAGGACATGGGGAAGAACCGAGCCTCGGTCCGCGCGGTGGGCGTGGGCATCTCGGTGGCACTGCTGGTCGCCGGGGCGGCGGCCTGCACGTCGGACGACAAGAAGGACACGGCGAAGGGCGACACCGCGGCGGCGGCCCAGACGGGCGCGCCCTCCGCGGCGCCCACGACGAAGGGGCCGGAGGCCTTCGCGGCGGCCGGCTACCGCGGCCTCAAGCCGGGCATGGCGAAGGACGCGGGCCTGGCCACCGGCGCGCTGGAGACCGCGCCGGTCTCGCTGCTCGACGGCTGCACCGACTTCGTCTACAAGGGCGGCCCGGCACCCGACCAGGCCCGGATGACGGCCGAGGCGGCCACCGAGGCCCGCTACAAGGACCTCAACGCCAAGGCGGACGCGGCCACCGGCAAGGCGCCCGCCCCGGCGGGCTCGGTGGGGCCGAACACCTCCGCGAAGGGCGCTGCGGACGCCGCCGCCGGCTCGGCCGCCGCGGCGGCGAACTCGGCCGCCAACGCCAAGCTGATCGCGGACGCCACACAGTCGCTGGTCGACCAGATGGTGGCCCGGGAGACCAAGGAGAAGGCGTACCTCGCCACCGGCCGGGTCTCCTTCGCCGCGGCCGGCCTGCGCGAGCTGGTCGCCCCGGCCGAGGCGCGGACGGCCGAGGGCATCGGCGCCGGCACCACCCTGGAGGCCCTGCAGCAGGCCTACGGCGCCAAGGGCCTGCAGCTCGCCAAGAGCGGCAAGTACGTGTTCCCGGTGGACGGTCAGCAGGGCTGGCAGTACGAGTTCACCATGGACGGCGGCAAGGTCGCCGGGATGGCCGTGGTCAACCGCGACCTCAAGTGCGTCTGACCGGCTGACCGACGGACCGGCCGGTGGAGGGCCCCGACGAACCACCGTTCGTCGGGGCCCTCCGACGTGATCCGCCGCCTCAGAAGCCGGGCGCCACGGTGAGGGGACCGCGCCCGCGCAGCCCCGCGCGGGCGCGGGCGACACCGCCGGGGGTGGCGGCCGCACCGGTGCCGACCGCGACGGTTCTGGCGCCGAGGCCCGCACAGGGGCGGCAGATGCCGGGGCGAGGCACCGGGTCGTGGCACCTGGCGCACTCGGGGGAGGAGGCTGGCCGGGGTGGCGGGGCCGACGGCACGGGCGGCATCTTGCGTTGGAGGCGGTCGCGGAGGATCCCGGCCGGCGAGTGCAGGGGCGAAGGCAGACCGGGGATCAGCGCCTCGGTCAACTCGGCCGTGGTACTGCCGCGTTCCAGCCACTGGGCGACGAGCGGCGCCAGTTGCAGGGCCTCGGCCTCGCCGAGGCGCAGACGGGGTTCGGGCCGGACCGCGCGGAAGAGCACGGCCACCGCCCTGCGGGTCTGCTCGTCCGCTCGCGTCAACTGGGCGGGGAGGTTGGGTACTTCTCCCGGGTTCTTTACTACTTGGCTGTCAGGAGGACCGGTCTCGGGCTCACCGGGGTCCGAGGGCCGGTCACTCGGTGACTCCGGCCGCTGCGGAGTGTCGTACACGTGCACATCGGTACGGAGCGTGCCGTCGGGCAGCCGGACCGTCTCGACCCGGTAGTACCCGGCTTCCTTGAGCTCGTTGAGCGCCCGGCGAACGGCGCCCCGCCCCTGCGGGCTGCTGTCGGCCATGTGCCGCCCGTCCTCGCGCCAGCCGTCGGGGCGGGAGAGGAGATCGGCCAGGAGGCCTCGGGCGGTGTAGCTGAGGCGACGGTCCTGGAGAAGGCCGTTCGGAAGTACGGTGAAACAGCGCGCGTGAGCGCTACGATGAATCTGCATTGGGAGTTGCTGCTCCTGGTGCCAGACCCCGGGGTGCTCTAACACCGCCGGGGTCTTCTATGTTCTGTTGATGATGCGGAAAGTAGCACATCAACTACGCGGAGTGCCAAGCGTTCGGGGAATCCGCAGCTGGGAGGGATAGACGACGGTGAGGTCTGCCTGACGGCACCCGAAGCGATCCAGCGGTATGGCCGAAGATGGCTAGCGCACCACGGGGATTTCCCCGGAGCGCCAGTCGGCCAGCCGCTTGCGGATGTTCGACACCATCGGCAGCCCGTCCGTCTCGGCCGGGGTGAACCACGCCACCTCGTGGGACTCGTCGGACACCCGCAACTTCCCACCAAGCGGGCGTCCGAGGAGGCAGATCGAGAACTCCTGGCGGACCTCGCCATCGTCGTAGGCGAAGACGTGGCCGGGGTCGGTGTAGGTGCCGACGATCCCGGTGATCTCGATATCGATGCCGGTCTCCTCGCGCGTCTCGCGGACACCGCAGCCGGCGAGCGACTCACCGATGTCCATCTTGCCGCCGGGCAGGGCCCACATCCCGTTGTCGGTCCGGCGCTGGAGCAGAACGCGGCCCGCGCCGTCGACCACGACGACGGAAGCGGCCGGGACCAACGAGTTCGCCTTGGGGGCGTTCGGGTCGTCCTCGTAATCACGCCTGGGCACGATCCGCCACCTCCGCTGCCGGGACCGATACATCCCGCCCCTTCGCCCACAAGTCCTCGATGTGGCCCGCGAAGCGATCGAACACGCCGTCGTCCTGGGCCCGCCTGAGGTGCATCATCGGAGCGTCATGGCCGATCCTACCCGGCAGCAGCGGTGTGACGATCATGTCGTCATCGAAGCGGAAGACGCTGAGTGAGACGTGTGCAGTCTCGTATCGCGCCTCGATCGGCGTGTCCCGCAGCTTGGCCAGCTCGGACAGGGTGACCTCGATCCGGGTCGAAAGGCTCAGCGGCACGCCCTCCTCCAGCTCCCGCTGGAGGGTGACCGGATGTCCGGGCTCACCAAGAATGAAGCGAACCTGGACGCCAGCCTCCGCTTTCTGCCGTAGCAGGCCGCCGAAGTTCGCGTGCTCCAGCCACAGGAAGTAGTTGGTGTACCCAGCGAACGTCATCTCCCGAGTCGCCCCCCTTATCAACTGACGCCACAGCGAAGCCGGCGCCGCCGACCGGTACGGGTACATCTGCACCAGCTCCCGATCTGGCCCTGACTTCACCAGTTGCCGTACGGATGGCCAGAGCACGGCTTCCTCCTCGCCAAGGGCCTGGCTGGCGGCTGAGCGATGTCGAGCATGGGGCTCGCGCGAGGGGTTCGCGAGCCACCGGTCGACGGTCTTGGGATCGACCCCGCACGCACGCGCGAGCCTGGACGAGGTCATGTTGGCACGGGCCATTGCGTCACGGAGCGGGCTGTTCACCGACCGACCTTCCACGTTAGGGACGTTTCAAGGTCTAGCAGCCAGACGTCCTGAACGTCCCGAAAACACGGTATGACGTCCCGTCAGAGTGCCCGACGATTCGAGCGTGACAGATGCGGCAGCCCTTCAGCTGCCTCCTCTCCCTTTCGAGGACCCCATGCTCTCTGCCCACCGCCCCCGCACGTTCGCCGCTCGCCTGGACTCCTGCGTCGAATCCACGCCCCTGGCCCGGTACTTGATTCGCGCATACCTCTGTGCCCTGCCCACCGGCGACCGCTACCGAGACGTCGCCGAACTCCTCCTCGGCGAACTCTTCGCCAACGCCGTCCAGCACGCCGACGCCCCCGACGACCGTCTCATCGAGATCCGGTTCGCCGTCAGCGGCGACCTTCTCCGCCTCGAAGTCCACGACGCCGGGGTCGGGCGGCCCACCGTTCGCTCCACCTCCCTGGACGAGGAGTGCGGGCGCGGGCTGTTCCTCGTCAACGAGCTGGCCGAACGTTGGGGTTGCTGCCCCCGGGCCGGTGGCATCGGCAAGTTCGTCTGGGCGCTGGTCGCCCCCGCCCCCGCCCTCCTCGCCGCCTGAAAGCGCCCCCGCCGATGCTGCCTTCCCTCCCCACCCTCGCCCGGCACGCCCTCGACCGTGGCCACACCCCCGCCGAGACCTACGCGATCCTGGCCCGCCGCTCCGGTGAACCGCTCCCCGCCGCCCGCGCCGTCTGCCTCGCCCTCGACATCCCCCTTGCCGAGGCCACCATCCGCCTCAACGACTGCTACGACGCCCTCCTCGCCGATCCCCGCCCCGGTACCGAGAACGACACCGGCGAACTCCTCGAAGCCCTCGGCGTCTTCGACGTCCCCAAGGCCCTCACCGCCACCGACCTCGCCGTCATCGACCTCTTCCTCGCCGCGATCGACGCCATGGGCGGCATCCGCGCCGGCCATCAGCACGGCCTCACCCGCTGGTTCACCACCGGCAACCTCACCACCGCCTACCTTTCCCTCACCGCCGCCGACCCCCGACCCACCACCGGCGACCCGGCCACCTACTGGGCCACCCTCGTCACCGCTGGCGAACTCCTCGCCGCCGAACCCACCCCCGATCCCCGCATCAAACCCGCCCTCATCCACTGCCGCAGCCGCGCTGCCCGCCCGTAAGTACCAGAAGCCGACCCCGCCGACTTCCTGTGCAGCACACCCGCCCGGCACCACGCGCCATGGACCGAGAGGACGAGATGACCACCACCCAGTACGCCGCCGCCCACTCCACCACCGCCCGGCTCCACGGCCGCCCGGCCGTCCGCAGCTTCCTGGAGGGCCCCGAGCTGACGGCGGCCGACTTGAGCATGGTCCTGCTGGTCCGCGAGGACAGGGAGGACGCCGACCGGCCGATGCCGACCGTCACCGTCACCGAGATCCCGCAGACCGTGCGGGACCTGACTGCTGTCGGCATCCGCTCGGTGAAGGTGTTCGCCAACAGCCTGCACCGCGATCAGCAGGCCGGGGGCGCCATCGCGCCGGACAGCCTTATGGTGCGGGCCATCCACGCTGCCAAGGACACCGAGCCTGGCATGGCGGTGATGACCGAGAACTGCCTGTGCGGCCACACCGACACCGGCGAATGCCACCTGCCCGTGAACGGTCGGATCGACCTCGGCGCGACAGCCGCGCTGACCGCCGCCCAGGCCGTCATCCAGGCCAGGGCCGGCGCCGACATCGTCGGCCCTGCGGCGATGACCCGGGGCACGACCTGGACCGTTCGCCAAGCTCTGGACGAGGCCGGTCACCGCGACGTGGCGACCATGCCGCACCTGATCTTCGACTCCGCCCTCTACGAGGGCTACCGCACCACCATGCGGGCCGCCCCCGCCTCCGGCGCCCGCCGCCCGTTCCAGATCAGCCCCCGCAGCCCGGAGAGCGCCGTGGACACCGGCCTCGCGTTTCTCGGCGAAGGGGCGGACATGCTGCTGCTGGAGCCCGGGATGCTGTCGGTGGACATCCTCACGGCGCTCAAGCGCCGCACCTCGGCGCCGCTGATGCCGTTCTCCGTCTCCGGCGAGTACACGCGCCTCGCGCCGCTCGACCCGGCCACCGGGAAGCGGGATCTCCGCCCGCTGGCGGAGTTGTTCACCATGCTCAAGCGAGCCGGGGCCGAGCGGATCATCACCTACGCGGCCCTGGACCTGGCCCGCCTTTGCGCCTAAGCGGCGATCCGGGCCTCCGCCAGGATGCCCTCCGCGCCTTGGTCCAGCAGGAGGTCGGCCACCTGCACGCCCAGCTTCTCCGGCTCGCACAGCGGGCCGGAGAAGCTGGCCTCCACTTGCCGCCTGCCGTCCACGGAGGTGACCTGCCCGTGCAACGTCAGCATCTCGCCGTCGGCCCTGCCGAGCGCACCGACCGGCACCGAGCACCCGCCGTGGAGCTCGGCCAGCATCGCCCGCTCGGCCCGCACCTCGGCGTCCGTCACCGGGTCGCCGGTTCCGGCCAGGATCCGACGGGCCAGCTCGTTGTCCTCCCTGATCTGGATGCCCAGCGCGCCCTGGCCGGGCGATGGGGGGAACTGCTCGATCGGCAGGATCTCGCTGATCTCCTCGCCGCGGCCGAGCCGCTTGATCCCGGCAGCGGCCAGCACCACGGCGTCCAACTGCTGTGTCTTGAGCTTGCAGAGCCTGGTCGGCACGTTCCCCCGGATCTCCACCGGTACCAGGTCCGGGCGAACGTGCAACAGCTGGGCGATCCGGCGCGACGCCGACGTGCCGATCCTTCCGCCGAGCGGGAGGCCGGCCAGCGTCGAACCGCACAGCGCGTCGTGCACGTCCGCGCGAGTAGGCGGGGGCAACAGGATCAGGCCGGGCGGGTTCGCGGTCGGCAGGTCCTTGAGCGAATGCACGATCACGTCGACCTCGCCGGACACCAGCGCGTTCACCTGGTTCACGGAGAACGCTGAGCCGCCGCCGCGCTCCGACACATCCCTGAGAGCCGACCTCCGGTCCTGGTCACCGGCTTCCGTGATCACTCGCTGCCGGAAGGCCACGTCGGGGCAGCGCTCCCACAGCGGCGCCAGAAACTCCCTGACCTGGGCCCGCGCCAGGTGACTGGCCCGCGACCCCACTACCAGTGTTCTCATACGCCAACTCCCAGTATCTGGCGAGATGTTGACCAGATGCTACCCGTATCGAACACACCCGGATTCCGACGTTTTGTCGGAATCCTGAAAGGAGCTGGCCCGTGCCCTCCGGCCTGACGGTGTACTCATCGCCTCCACCAACAGCAACACCGACAAGCAGGAGCTGGACCAGCTCTGGGCCAGAGCTGCAGGAGACGTCCTCGGGATTCCCGAGGGACCGGCGCGGGTCTCACTCGGCTCGCGCTTCTCCCTGGAGAAAGCCCACGCCTACCTTGGGTCGGCGTTCATGGACATTCGGGTCCGGGAACTGCCCGGCACCATCGAGATCAACGACCCCGCGCCAATCGTCGCCTACCTTGCTTCCTACGCGGCGTGGGCTGACCAATGCGGCGTCCCCTTCCCCGAGACCGTCAGCCGGGCAGCCGAGATCGCTGCCGCCACGATCGAGGCCGAGGGATCATTCAAGATCACGTGCCTTGGCGGCATCCTGATCCGCCGTCTCTGACATCTAATTCGGCGGCTCTCGTCCTCGTTGGTCGAATCGTTCCGTATTGGGCTGGCCTTCGAGATCATCTCGAAGGCCAGCCCTACGTTTCCGCGCTGGCATTCCCCATGGCGGCCAGTTCTTTTCGTTGCCCCGTCGGACGCGTCCGACGGGGCAACGAAAAGAATATTGATCAATCCCAACAGTGCCCGTTCTTGCTAGCGTATCTTCTTGTTCTGCACAGGAAGTGTAGACAGCAAGAGGGTAGATCTCGCTTCTGGTTTCGGCGGCCCCGGCCAATTTTGGCCGGGGCCG
>NZ_BNBY01000052.1 GCF_014656195.1 Kitasatospora xanthocidica
CCGCACGGATGCGGACGGGGGTCCCGGCCGCCGTCGGCATGCCCGCGTGCCGAAGCCCGTCGGCCTGCCCCTGCACAGAGCGGAACGGCCGCCCGGGCCGGAAGAGAAGGACACGCAGCGGGCCCGGAGGACGCGCTGCCGACAGGGCTGCTGGTTGTTCTCTCGCCGCACCCGGCCCGGCCCGAGAGGCTGAGGCGCATGACTGCGAACCCCTCACGCCCGGCCGCGACCGCGGATCCCACGGGAGAGCGCGCCGTGGAGTCCGCCCTTCCCTTCGTCCTGTCGGCGGACGCGCCGGGTACCCCCGTGGCCGAGTACCTGCCCGCCGCCCGTCCCCTCCTCCGCCGGCGGCTCCTGGAGCACGGCGCGGTCCTGCTGCGCGGTTTCGACGTCGGCGGGGTCGACGGGTTCGCCGGCGTGGTCGGGGCGGTGTCCGGCGAGCCGCTGGCCTACACCGAGCGCTCCTCGCCGCGCAGTACCATCAAGGGCCGGGTGTACACCTCCACCGACTACCCGCCGGCCGAGGAGATCTTCCTCCACAACGAGAACTCCTACCAGGCCGTCTGGCCCCGCACCCTGTTCTTCCACTGCGTACGGGCGCCCGAGACGCTCGGCTCGACCCCGCTCGCCGACGTCCGCCGGGTCCACGCGGCGATCGACCCGGCGGTGCGCGAGGAGTTCGCGGCCCGCGGCTGGATGGTGGTGCGCAACTTCACCGAGGGCTTCGGGGTGGCCTGGCAGCAGGCCTTCGGCACCGAGGACCGGGCCGAGGTGGAGCGGTACTGCGCCCGCAACGGCATGACCGCCGAGTGGACCGCGACCGGCCTGCGGACCAGGGCCCGGCGCGAGGCCGTGCACCGGCACCCGGAGACCGGCGAGCCGGTCTGGTTCAACCACCTCGCGTTCTTCCACGTCACCACGCTGGGGCCCGAGGTGTGCGGCGGCCTGCGGGAGATGTACGGCGAGGCCGGCCTGCCCACCAACACCTACTACGGCGACGGCGAGCCGGTGCCCGACGAGGTGGTCGCCCACCTGCGGGACTGCTACCGCGCCGAGCAGCGCCGCTTCGACTGGCGGCCCGACGACGTGCTGGTGGTCGACAACATGCTGGCGGCGCACGGCCGCGAGCCCTTCACCGGACCGCGGCGGATCGCCGTGGCCATGGCCGAGCCCTGGTCCGCGGCCGACGCCGCCCAGGCCCGCGCCGCCCGTACCGACACGCCCGGGGAGACGTCCGATGGCACCCGATGAGACCGGCTCCCCCCTCTCCTTCGCCCAGGAGCAGCTCTGGTTCGTCGACCAGCTGCGCTCCGGCGCCTCGACCGAGTACCTGCTGCACGAGGCGATCCGGCTGCGCGGCCCGCTGGACGAGACCGCGCTGACGGCCGCGCTGACCGAGGTCGCCGCCCGGCACGAGATCCTGCGCACCCGCTACGCCGCCCTGGACGGCGCCGGCTCGCAGATCGTCGACGACCCGGCGCCGGTCGAGCCCCGCCGGGTGGACCTGAGCGCCCTGCCCGAGGCCGAACAGCTGGACCGGCTCCGGGAGTTGAGCGCCACCGAACGGCGGACCCCGATCGACCTGCGCACCGCGGCGCCCTGGCGGCTGACCCTGGTACGGCTCGGCGAGGCCGACGCGGCCCTGCTGGTGACCGTCCACCACATCGCCTTCGACGCCGGCTCCTGGGTCGTGCTCGCCCGCGAACTCGACGCCCTGTACGGCGCGTTCCGCTCCGGCGAGCCGTCCCCGCTGCAACCGTCCGCGCTGGAACCGCCGCCGCTGCAGTACGCGGACTACGCCCAGTGGGAGCGCGACCGCTGGGAGGCCGACGCCGAGCGGACGGAGCGCCGCCGCGGCTACTGGCGCGAGCGGCTCGCCGGGCTGGAGCCGCTGGAGCTGCCCGCCGACCGGCACCGCCCGGCACTCTGGGAGCCGGCCGGCGCCGACGTCACCTTCACCGTGCCCGCCGGGTGCGCCGCCCGGCTCACCGAGCTGGGCCGCGGCCGCGGCCGCGGCGCCACCCCGTTCATGGTGTACCTGGCCGCCTACCAGCTGCTGCTGGCCCGGCACGCGGGCCGCGAGGACGTGGCCGTCGGCGTGTCGGTCTCGCGCCGCGACCAGCCCGAGCTGGAACAGCTGCTCGGCATGTTCCTCAACACCGTGGTGCTGCGCACCGACCTGTCCGGCTCACCGACCTTCCACGACCTGCTCGGCCGGGTCCGGGAGAGCGTCCTGGACGCCTACGACCACCAGGACGTGCCCTTCGACCGGGTCGTCGCGGACCTCGCACCGGAGCGCGACCGGTCCCGCAACCCGGTGTTCCAGGCCGCGTTCGCGCTGCACACCACCGACCCGCAGCCGTTCCGCCTGGCCGGCCTGGACGTCGGCCTCGTCCCGGCCGCCGTCACCAGCTCCGCCTTCGACCTCTCGCTGCACCTCGACGAGGAGCCGGACGGCTCGCTCACCGGGCGCTTCCTCTACCCGACCGCCCTGTTCGACCACGCCCGGATCGAGCGAATGGCCGGCCACCTGCTGCGGCTGCTGACCCAGCTGGCCGAGCAGCCGGACAGCCCCGTGCACCGGCTGGAGCTGCTCACCGAGGCCGAGTCACGGGCGCTCGACGCCTGGAACCCCACCGACGCCGACCCCGACCGGCTGTGGTCCGGTCCGTCGCTGCCCGAGCTCTTCCTCGCCCGAGCCGAGGCCACCCCGGACGCGGTGGCCGTGGTGGCCGGCCCGCTGGAGCTGACCTACGCCGAACTCGCCGACCGGACCCTGCGGCTGGCCCACCGGCTGACCGCGCTCGGGGTCGCCCCGGAGACCCCGGTCGGGGTCGCGCTGCACCGGGGCGCCGACCTGGTCACCGCGCTGCTCGCGGTGCTCACCGCGGGCGGGGTGTACGTGCCGCTCGCCCCCGACCACCCCGCCGACCGGCTGGCGTACCTGGTCGCCGACGCCGGGGTGGACCTGGTGATCACCGAGGAGTCGCTGCGCGACCGGCTGCCGGACGGGCCCCGGCTGGTCCTGCCGGGCGACGACGCGTACGACCCGGCCCCAGACGCCCTCGCGGCGCCCGTGCCTGTCGACCCCCGGGGCGCCGCGTATGTGATGTACACCTCCGGCTCCACCGGCCGCCCCAAGGGCGTGGTGGTGCCGCACGCGGCCATCCGCAACCGGGTGCTCTGGTCGGTCGAGCACCTGGACCTCGGCCCCGGCGAGCGGCTGCTGCAGAAGACCACGATCGGCTTCGACGCCGCCGTCTGGGAGTTCCTCTCCCCGCTGGTGTGCGGCGCCACCGTGGTAATGGCCCCGGCCGACGCCCACCGCGACCCGGCCGTGATGGCCCGGGCCGCCGAACACGGCGTCACCGTGCTGCAGCTCGTCCCCTCGGTGCTGCGGCTGCTGCTCGCCGAGCCGGGCCTGGCCGACTGCACCGCGCTGCGCGTGGTCTGCTCGGCCGGCGAGCCGCTGCCCGCCGAGCTGTGCGAGCGGCTGCGCGACCTGCTCGACGTCCGGGTCGTCAACACCTACGGCCCGACCGAGTGCGCGATCGACTCCACCGCCTGGCCGTACGACGGCACCCGGCGGGACGGCGTCGTCCCGATCGGCCACCCGCTCACCGGGGTACGGGTCCACGTGGTCGACGCCCACGACCGGCTGGTGCCGGTCGGCGTGCCCGGCGAGCTGTGCGTGGCCGGCGTCGGCCTGGCCCGCGGCTACCTGGGCCGCCCCGGCCTCACCGCCGAGCGCTTCGCCCCCAACCCGTACCCGCGGACCCCCGGCGAGCGCTGGTACCGCACCGGGGACCTGGTGCGCCGCCGCGCGGACGGCGCGCTGGAGTTCCTGGCCCGGCTGGACGAGCAGGTCAAGGTCCGCGGGGTGCGGATCGAGCCCGGGGAGATCGAGGCGGTGCTCGCCGCCCACCCGGCGGTCGGGGCCGCCGCGGTCGCCACCCACCGCTCGGCGGCCGGGGACCTGGAACTGACGGCCTACGTGGTGCCCGTCCCGGGCACCGCGGCCGGCCCCGAGGAGCTGCGCGCGCACCTGGCCGCCCGGCTGCCGGAGGCGATGGTCCCCTCGGCCGTCCTGGAACTGGACGAACTGCCGCTGACCCCCAGCGGCAAGGTCGACCGCAAGCTGCTGCCCTCGCCCGAGGGCCGCGAGCGCGGCACGGGCCGCGCGTGGACCGCCCCGCGCACCGCCGCCGAACGGTCCGTCGCCGAGGCGATGGCCGAGGTGCTGGAGGTGGACCGGGTCGGCGCCGAGGACGACTTCTTCGCCCTCGGCGGCCACTCGCTGCTGGCGATCCGGATGGTCCTGCGGCTGCGCCGCGGCCTCGGCGTCGACCTGACCGTCGGCGACCTGTTCGGCGCCCGTACCGTCGCCGCGCTGGCCGCCCGGGTCGACGCGGCCCGCGCCGCCGACCCCGAGGACGGACCCGCCGTCCGGCCCGTGCCGCGCACCGGCGAGCTGCCGCTCTCCTTCGGCCAGCAGCGCCTCTGGTTCCTGGACCAGCTGGAGCCCGGCAGCGACGAGTACCTCGTCCCGCTCGCCGTGCGCCTGCGCGGCCCGCTGGACGTCGAGGCGCTGCGCGGCGCCGTGGACGCCGTCGCCGCCCGGCACGAGGTGCTGCGCACCCACTACCTGCCGAACGACGGCGACCCCCGGCAGGTGATCGACCCGCCCGGCCCGGTGCCGTTCTGGCTGGTCGACCTCGCCGGGACCGCCGACGCCGAGGCACAGGCGCACCGGCTGGCGGCCAAGGCCGGCAGCCGCCCCTTCGACCTGGCGGCCGAGTGGCCGGTGCGCGTCACCGTCGTGCGGATCGCCCCCGACGACCACCTGCTCGCCCTGACCCTGCACCACATCGTCTGCGACGGCTGGTCGACCGGCCTGCTGCTGGCCGACCTGGACCGGGCCTACCGGGCGCTCGCGGCGGGCGAGCCCTCGCCCCTGGCCCCGCAGCCCGTGCACTACGCGGACTTCGCGGTCTGGCAGCGCGAGCGGGAGGACGCCGGCGGGCTGGCCGGGCA
This sequence comes from Kitasatospora xanthocidica, assembly GCF_014656195.1. Lineage (GTDB taxonomy): Bacteria > Actinomycetota > Actinomycetes > Streptomycetales > Streptomycetaceae > Kitasatospora > Kitasatospora xanthocidica. The sequence goes on from NZ_BNBY01000052.1 coordinate 5,035, forward strand.
GCTCGACCACTGGCGGGAGCGGCTGGCCGGCCTGGTGCCCGTCGAGCTGCCCACCGACCGGCTGCGGGCCGCCGTCCGGGACACCCGCGGCGCCACCTTCGACACCACCGTACCGGCGGAACTCGGCCGCGAGCTGACGGAGTTGGCCCGCCGCAGCGGGGTGACGCCGTTCGTCCTGCTGCTGGCCGCCTTCCAGGTGCTGCTGGGCCGCCACACCGGGCGGGAGGACGTCGCGGTCGGCACCCCCGTCGCCGGGCGGACCAGGCCCGAGACCGAGGACTTGGTCGGCTTCTTCACCAACACCCTGGTGATCCGCACCGACCTGGCCGGCGATCCGCGCTTCACCGAGCTCCTGGACCAGGTCCACCGGGCGTCCGCCGACGCTCTCGCCCACCAGGACGTGCCGTTCGAGCACCTGGTCGACGCCCTCCGGCCGGACCGCGACCTCTCCCGCAACCCACTGTTCCAGGTGATGTTCGAGCTGCAGCACGCGGACGACCTCCCCGCCTCCCTCGGCGCGGCCACCGCCGAGTGGGTCGACGCGGGGCCCGCCGTGGCCAAGTTCGACCTCACGGTGACGGTCACCCAGCACGAGGACGGCCGGCTGCGGGTCTGGTTCGAGTACGCCACCGCCCTGTTCGACCGGGCCACCATGGACCGCCTCGCCGGGCACTACCTGACCCTGCTGCGGGCCGTCGCCGACGCCCCGGACGCCCGGCTCGGCGACCTCGGCCTGCTCACCGAGCCGGAGCGGCACCAGCTGCTCGACCTGTGGCCCGACCCGGACGGGCACCGCACCGCCGCCCTGGACCCGGCCGACGAGCACGGGCTCTGCGTGCCGCAGCTGATCGAGCGGGCGGCCCGCCGCACCCCGGAGGCGGTCGCGGTGATCGCCGGGCAGGAACGCATCGGCTACGCCGAGCTGAACGCCCGGGCCAACCGCCTCGCCCACCGGCTGCGCGGGCTCGGGGTCGGACCGGAGACGGTGGTCGCCTCCTGCCTGGAGCGCAGCGCGGCGGCGGTGGTCGCCCTGGTGGCCGTGCTCAAGGCGGGCGGCGTGTACGTGCCGCTCGACCCCCGGCACCCGGCCGACCGGCTGTCCTTCATGCTGGACGACGCCGGCGCCGAACTCGTGCTCACCACCGCCGAGTTCGCCGACCGGACGGCCGGCGGCCGGTACCGGACCGTGCTGGTCGACGACAAGCCCGGGGAGGACGGCGAGCCGACCGACTCGGCTCACGACACCGACCCGGTGCCGCTGGCCGGCCCCGCCGACCTCGCCTACGTCATCTACACCTCGGGCTCGACCGGCCGCCCCAAGGGCGTGATGATCGAGCACCGCTCCTACGCCCACCACTGCCGGGTGATCGCCGACGCCTACGGCATCGCCCCGGGTGAGCGGGTCGTGCTGCTGTCCGCGCTCACCTTCGACGTCGCGATGGACCAGATCGCGGCCACCCTGGTGGCGGGCGCCACCGTCGTGGTCGGCGACCCGGTCTTCTGGACCCCGGCCGAACTCCCCGCCCGGCTGGCCGAGTACGGCGTGACGATCCTGGAGATCACCCCCGCCTACTACCGCGCCGTCCTGGACTCCCCCGACCTCGCCCGGCTGACCGCGCTCAAGCTGATGAACGTCGGCAGCGACGTCGTCACCGTCGACGACGCCCGGCGCTGGGCGGACACCGGCCTGCCCGGCCGCTTCCTGTGCAACTACGGGCCCACCGAGGCCACCGTCACCTGTCTGCTCCACCCGGTGGACGCGGCCGGCGAGGCCGGCCGGCAGGCCTCGGCCGCGCTGCCGATCGGACGGCCGGTGGCCGGCACCCGGGCCCACGTCCTGGACGCCGACCTGCGGCCCGTCCCGGTCGGGGTGCCCGGCGAACTCTGCCTGGGCGGGGTCCGGCTCGCCCGCGGCTACCACCGCCGCCCCGGCCTGACCGCCGACCGTTTCGTCCCCGACCCGCTCGCCACCGCGCCCGGGCAGCGGCTCTACCGCACCGGCGACCTGGTCCGCCGCCGCCCGGACGGCGCCATCGAGTTCCTCGGCCGGATCGACCGCCAGGTCAAGCTGCGCGGCCTGCGGATCGAACTCGGCGAGATCGAGGCGGCGCTGGCCCGGCACCCCGCGGTGCGGGAGGCCGTGGTCGTCGCCGCGCCCACCGCGCCCGGCGAGCGGCAGCTGGTCGCCTACCTGGTCGCCCGGCCCGGCGAGGAGGTCCCGCCGGTCGCCGACCTGCGCGCCCACCTGCGGGACCTGCTGCCCGAGTACATGATCCCCGCGCGCTGGACCCCGCTCGCGGAGTTCCCGATGACCTCCAGCGGCAAGGTCGACCGCAAGGCGCTGCCCGACCCCGCCCCGGCCGGCGCCGAGGAGACAGCCGTCCACCTGCCCCCCGAGGGCCCGGTCCAGGAGGCGATCGCGGCCGTCTGGTCCGAGATCCTCGGCCTGCCCCGGGTCGGCGCCCAGGACGACTTCTTCGCCCTCGGCGGGCACTCCCTGCTCGCCACCCAGGTCCTCGCCGCCCTGCGCGAGGCCTTCGCGGTCGACCTGCCCCTGCGGCGACTGTTCGAGGCCACCACGGTGGCCGCCCTGGCCGACGCGGTGCGGGAGGCCGTCGAGGCCGACATTGACCGGCTGACCGATGACGAGATCGAGGACCTCCTGTCCCGGAAAGGTGTGCGATGAGCGAGACCGTTGACCGCTCCGCCCGGCGTGCCGAGCTGCTGCGCCGACGGCTGGAGGGCGGGGCCGCGCCCCGCCCCGCCGACGGCATCGGCCGGGCCCCCCGCACCGGCCCGCTGCCACTCTCCTCCGCCCAGCGCCGGCTCTGGATCCTGGACCGGATGCGGCCGGGCGGCACCGCGTACCTGATGACCGCCGCCCTGCACCTGCGCGGCCCGCTGGACCACCGGGCGCTGCACACCGCGCTGGACGCCCTGCCGGCCCGCCACGAGGTGCTGCGCACCCGCTACCCGGTGGTCGGCGACGAACCCGTCCAGCTGGTCGACGAGCCGTCCCCGGTGCCGCTGGACGAGCTGGACCTGCGCGAGCTGGACCGCCCCGCCGCCGAGGCCAGGATCGACGCCCTGACCAGCTCCGAGCGCCGCCCGGTCGACCTCGCGACCGGCCCGGTGCTGCGCGCCACCCTGGCCAGGCTCGCCGAGGACGAGCACGCGCTGCTGCTGACCTTCCACCACATCGCGGCGGACGGCTGGTCGGAGGACCTGCTGGTCACCGAGTTCACCGCCCGCTACGCGGCGGCCTGCTCCGGGGAGCCCGCCGCCGCACCACCGGCGGAGCTGCAGTACGCCGACTACGCCGTCTGGCAGCGCGAGCGGCTGGCCGGCGCCCCGTCCGAGCGGCAACTGGCGTTCTGGCGCGACCGCCTGGCCGGTCTCCCCCCGCTGGAGCTGCCCACCGACCGGCCCCGGCCGCCGGTCTGGGACTCCGCGGGCGACCAGGTGCCGGTGGCCGTCCCGGCGGACACCGCCGGCCGGCTCACCGCCCTGGCCCGGGAGCACGGCGCCACCCCGTTCATGGCCCTGCTCGCCGCCTACGCCGTCCTGCTAAGCCGCTGGAGCGGCCAGCGCGACCTGGCCGTCGGCACCCCGGTGGCCGGCCGGGACCGCGCCGAACTCCAGTCCATGGTGGGCCTGTTCCTCAACACCCTGGTCCTGCGGACGGACCTCTCCGGCACCCCGTCCTTCACCGACCTGCTGCGCCGGGTGCGCGAGGGCGCGATGGACGCCTACGCCCACCAGGAGCTCCCGTTCGAGCTGCTGGTGGACGAGCTGGTCCCGGAGCGCGACCCGTCCCGCAACCCGCTGTTCACCACGATGCTGCTGTGGGAGGACGCCGCGACCGCCGGCGCCGTACCGGCCGGCGGGCTGACCGTCGGCCGGCTGCCGGTCGGCGAGAGCAGCGCCAAGGTGGACCTCACCCTGGGCCTGACCGAGCAGCCGGACGGCTCGCTGGCCGGCGGGATCACCTACGCCTCCGCCCTGTTCGACCGCGCCACCGTCGAGCGCTTCGCCGCCCAGCTGGCCCGGCTGCTGGAGAGCGCCGTCGCCGCGCCCGGGCTGCCCGTCCACGAACTGGACGTCCTGCCCCCGGCCGAGCGCACCCTGCTGCTGGAGACCTGGAACGACACCGCCCGCGGCTACCCCGCCGGGACCCTCACCGCCCTGGTCGAGGCCCAGGCCCGCCGCGTCCCGGACGCTCCCGCGCTGCGCGGCCAGGGCGTCACGGTCTCGTACGCGGAGCTGAACACCCGGGCCAACCGGCTGGCGCACCGGCTGCGCGCCCTCGGCGTGGGCCCGGAGTCCGTGGTCGGGGTCCGGCTGCACCGGGGCGCCGAACTGGTGGTGGCGCTGCTGGGCGTGCTCAAGGCGGGCGGCGCCTACCTGCCGCTCGACCCGGAGTACCCGGCGGAGCGGCTGGCCTTCATGCTCGCCGACTCGGGCGCCCGGGTCGTGATCGGCCACGGCGGCCAGAGCAGTGCCGGGGCGGCCCCGGCCGACAGCGGGGTCCTCCCGGTCGACATCGCCGAGGACCTGTCCGGCCTGCCCACCGAGGACCCGGCGCCGCTCTGCGAACCGGCCCACCCGGCGTACGTGATCTACACCTCCGGCTCGACCGGCCGCCCCAAGGGCGTGGTGGTGGAGCACCGGGCGATCACCAACCGGCTGCACTGGATGCAGGAGGCCTACCGGCTGGGCCCCGACGACCGGATCCTGCACAAGACGCCGACCGGCTTCGACGTCTCGGTGTGGGAGCTGTTCTGGCCGCTGGTCACCGGTGCCACCATGGTGCTCGCCAAGCCCGGCGGCCACCGCGACCCGGCCTACCTGGCCGAGCTGATCGCCGGGGAGGGCGTGACCACCCTTCACTTCGTGCCGTCCATGCTGCGCGAGTTCCTCGCCGGGGAGCTGCCCCCGCTGCCCGCGCTGCGCCGGATGGTCTGCAGCGGCGAGGCCCTGCCGGGCGAGCTGGCCGAGGCCGTGCACCGGCGGATCGGCTGCGAGCTGCACAACCTCTACGGCCCGACCGAGGCCGCGGTGGACGTCACCGCCGTCCGCTGCCTGCCCGGCGAGACCGTGACCATCGGCCGGCCGATCGCCAACACCCGCACCTACCTGGTGGACGCCGACCTGCGACCGGTCCCGATCGGCGTGGCCGGTGAACTGCTGCTCGGCGGCGTGCAGTTGGCCCGCGGCTACCTGGCCAGGCCGGGCCTGACCGCGGAGCGCTTCGTCCCCTCCCCGTTCGCCACCGCCCCCGGCGAGCGGCTCTACCGCACCGGCGACCGGGCCCGGCTGCGGCCCGACGGCGCGATCGAGTACCTCGGCCGGCTCGACGACCAGGTGAAGATCCGCGGCCAGCGGGTCGAACCCGGCGAGATCGAGGAGGCGCTGGCCTCCGCGCCGGGCGTGGCCGCGGCCGCGGTCACCGTCCACGACGGCCGGCTGGTCGCCCACCTCGCCCCGCGCGCGGTGGACGCGGCCGCGGTGCGCGAGCACCTGCACCACCGGCTGCCCGCCCAGCTGCACCCGGCCCACTGGCTGCTGCACGACGCCCTGCCGCTCACCCCCAGCGGCAAGACCGACCGCCGGGCGCTGCCCGCCCCCGACGGCAGCCGCTCCGCGCTGGCCGGGGAGTACGTGGCACCCGGGGACGCCCTGGAGCAGACCCTCGCCGAGGCGTTCGCCGGGGCCCTCGGCCTGGACCGGGTGGGCGTCCGGGACAGCTTCTTCCAGCTCGGCGGCGACTCGATGCGCGCCATCCGGGTGGTCGGCGCCCTGCGCGAGCGGGGGATCCGGCTGGCCGTGCACGACCTGTTCACCCATCAGCGGGTCGGCGAGCTCGCCGCCCTGGTCCGCGCCGCTGACGCCGCAGGACCGGACCAGGGCCCCGGCGCCGGGCCGGACGACGGACCGCTGGTGGAGCCGTTCGCCCTGATCGGCGCGGAGGACCGGGAACGGCTGCCGGACGGACTGGCCGACGCCTACCCGCTGGCGCAGACCCAGGCCGGCATGGTCTTCGAGATGCTCGCCGCCACCGACCGGGCGGTCTACCAGAACGTCTCCTGCTACCGGGTACGCGACGAGGAGCCCTTCGACCCCGACACCCTGCGGGAGGCCGGGCGGCTGCTGGTGGAGCGCCACGAGATCCTGCGCACCACCGTCGACCTCTCCGGCTACTCCCAGGTCCTGCAACTGGTCCACCGGCACGCCGAACTCCCCGTCCGCACCGAGGACCTGCGCGGCCTGCCGGCCGCCGACCAGCGGGCCCTGGTGGACGGGTTCCTGACCGCCGAGCGGCGCCGGCCGTTCGACCTCGCCACCGCCCCCCTGCTGCGGTACGCCGTCCACGTGATCGACGACCACGAGTGGTGGCTGACCCACACCGAGTGCCACGCCATCCTGGACGGCTGGAGCCACACCTCCGTGGTCGCCGAGCTGATCGCCCTCTACCGGGCCCTGCGCCAGGGAAAGCGCCCCGACCTGCCGCCCCCGCCGGACGTACGCTTCGCCGACTTCGTCGCGCTGGAGCTCGCGGCCCTCGACTCGGCCGAGGACCGCGCCTTCTGGGCCGAACGGATCGGCCGGCACGAGAAGTTCGAGCTGCCCCCGGGCTGGGCCGGCAGCGAGCAGGACGAGCGGGCCCACATCGTCGACGTCGACCACGAGGACCTGCTGCCGGGCCTGCGCCGGCTCGCCGCGACCGCCGGCGCCTCCCTGAAGAGCGTGCTGCACACCGCCCACCTGGCGGCACTGGGCGTCGCCACCGGACGCACCCGGTTCTTCACCGGCCTGGTGACCAACGGCCGCCCCGAACGGGCCCGCGGCGACGAGGTGATGGGGCTGTACCTCAACACCGTGCCCTTCCCGGCCGACCTGTCCGCGCCGACCTGGCGCGCCCTGGTCGCGGACGTCTTCGCCGGCGAGGCCGAGCTGTGGCCGCACCGCCGCTACCCGATGCCGGCCATGCGGCGCGAGTGGGGGGCCGACGCCCCGCTGGTCGAGGCCGCCTTCGGCTACCTGGACTTCCACGTGCTCGACTGGGAGTCCGGCGACATCGGGATGGTCGACGACTTCAGCCCGAGCGAACTCGGCCTGGAGGTCTGGACCTTCCCCGGCGTGCTGCGCCTCGGCGCCCGGCCCGCCGTGGTCGGCCGCCCTCAGCTCGCCCTGCTGGGGCGCGTCTACCGCCATGTGCTGGAATCGATGGCCGCCGACCCCGAGGCCGACCCGCGCGCCCTGACCCTGCCCCCGGCCGACCGGGCGGCGGCGCTGCGCGCCGGGCTCGGCCCCCAGGCGCCGAGCCCCGAGGCCGGGTCGGTGCACGAGCTGGTGGCGCGCCAGGCCCGGCGGACGCCGCACGCGACGGCGCTGCGCCACGGCGAGGAGACCGTCGGGTACGCGGAGCTGGAGCGCCGGGCCGCCCGGCTCGCCCACCGGCTGCGGACCCTCGGCGTCGGGCCCGACACGGTCGTCGGGCTGCACCTGCCGCGCACCCCGGACCTGGTCACCGCCCAACTGGCCGTGCTCAAGGCGGGCGGCGCCTTCCTCCCGCTCGACCCGGCCTACCCGGCCGACCGCCTGCGGCACATGCTGACCGACGCCCGCGCGGCCGTCCTGCTCACCACCCGCGAGCTGCGGCCCACCCTGCCCCCCGACGCGCCCGGCACGGTCGAGGTGCTCGACCCGGAGGCGTACGCCGCGCTGCCGCCCTACGCGCCCGAGGGGCCCACGGACCCCGAGTCCCTCGCCTACCTGATCTACACCTCGGGGTCGACCGGCCGGCCCAAGGGCGTCGGCGTCCCGCACCGGGCCGCCCTCAACCTGCGCCAGGCCCAGTGCGGACCGCTCGACGTGCGGCCCGGCGACCGGGTGCTCCAGTACGCCTCGCCCAGCTTCGACGCGTACGTCTGGGAGCTGCTGATGACGCTCACCCACGGCGCCGAGCTGGTGCTGCCGCCGCCCGACACCGACCCGGGCGACCTGCGGCAGCAGTCCGCCCTGGTCACCCACATGACCGTGCCGCCGTCCCTGCTCTCCCAGCAGGACCCGGCCGACTTCCCGCGGCTGCGGGTGGTGGTCTCGGCGGGCGAGGCCTGCTCGGCGGCCCAGGCCTCGCGCTGGTCGCGGCACGCCACCTTCGTCAACGCCTACGGACCGACCGAGACCGCCGTCTGCGCCACGCTCGCCCCGGTCACGGCCACCGGCGACGACCGGCCGCCGTCGATCGGCGGCCCGATCGCCGGGGTGTCCGCGTACGTCCTCGACGACGGCCTGCGGCCGCTGCCGGACGGGGTGCGCGGCGAGCTGTACGTCGGCGGCGACGGCGTCGCCCGCGGCTACCTGAACCGCCCGGCGGCCACCGCCGCGGCGTTCGTCCCCGACCCCTACGGCGGCCGGCCCGGCGCCCGGCTCTACCGCACCGGCGACCTGGTGTCCCGCTCGGCCGACGGCACCCTGCAGTACCACGGCCGCCGCGACCACCAGGTGAAGGTGCGCGGCCTGCGGATCGAACCGGGCGAGATCGAGGAACTGCTGCTCGGCCACCCCGACGTGGCCGCCGCCGCCGTCACCGTGCACCGCGGCGCCGGCCCCGACGCCACCCTGGTGGCGTACACCAGGGCCGTGCCCGGCCGCACCGCGGACCCGGCCGGGCTGCGCGAACACCTGCGCGGCCGGCTCCCGCAGGCCCTGCTGCCGACGCACTACCTGGCCGTCGAGGAGTTCCCGCTCAACCCGGCCGGCAAGGTCGACCGGGCGGCGCTGCCCGCCCCGGACGCCCTGCGGCCGCAGCTCGGCTCGGCGTACGCCGCGCCCTCCACCGACCTGGAGCGGGCGCTCTGCGAGGCCTGGGGCGAGGCGCTCGGCGTGGCCGCGGTCGGCGTCCACGACGACTTCTTCGACCTGGGCGGGCACTCGCTGGCGATGATGCGGATCGTCGCCACCCTGCGGGCCCGGCACGGTCTGGAGCTGCGCTTCCGCTCCTTCATCGAGAACCGGACGGTGGCCAGGCTCGCCGCCGAGCTGGAGTCCGCCCGGGCGGCCGAGGAGACGGACACGGCCGAGGGGACCGGCGGCGCCCTGGTCTGGATCCGCGAGGGAGGCACCGGGACCCCGCTGTTCTGCGTCCACCCCGGCGGCGGCAGCGCGCACTGGTACCTGCGGCTGGCCCCGCACCTGGACCCCGACCTCCCGGTGGCCGCCTTCGAGTGGCCCGGCCCGCACGACAGCCCGACGGCACCCGGTGCCGAGGAGATGGCCGAGCGCTACCTCGCCGAACTGCGCCGGGCGCAGCCCGCCGGTCCGTACCGGCTGTTCAGCTGGTGCGGCGGCAGCGGGATCGCCTCGGAGCTGGCCCACCGGCTGGCGGACGCCGGCGAGGAGGTCACCTTCCTGCTGCTCGACCCTGGGCTGGACGCCCACCGGCGGGCCGAGGGCTGGCGGGAGTTCGCCCTGATCCAGCGGCTGGAGCAGCTGACCGCCGAGCTGGCGCGGGGCGGCGCCGCGGCCGACACCCCGGCCCGGCGCCAGGAGATCCTGGAGCTGCTGGACCACCTGGTGGACGACGTCGACGAGGAGACCGGGATCACCCTGCCCGAAGAGGGCATCGGCGAGGTCTGGCCGCGCGAGGCGCGGATCTGGCGCGAGGTGATGGAGATGGACCTCGCCTACCGGCACCGCCCGTTCGCCCTCCACCTGCACCTGATCGCCAGCGACGAACTGGCCCAGGGGCGCCACGAGGTGTCGTACGGCCAGGAGTTCGCCGACTACGTGCGGCGCTGGGGCGAGCTGGCCACCGGCGGCGTGACGGTCCACCGGATCGGCGGCGACCACTTCGGCGTGATGAAGCCGCCGTACGTGTCCGACCTGGCGGGCGTGATCGAGCGGGTGATCGCCGCGGACGCCCGGGAGTAGCCGGGTGCGGGCCGGTGGGGCGCCGGGGACGGCGCCCCACCGGGTCAGCGGCCTCTAGATCAGCCCGGCCCGGACGGCGTGCGCCACGGCGTGGGCCCGGTTGCGGACCTGCAGCCGCGCCATCAGGTCGTAGAGGGCGTTCTTCACCGTGTGCTGGGAGCAGGACAGCGTCCGGGCGATCGCGGCGTTGTCGTGGCCCTCGGCCACCAGGGCGAGCACCAGGGACTGCCGGGCCGTCAGCGGCGTGCCGGGGCGCGGCGTGCCGGTCTCCTCCGCCCCGGCGGGGAACAGCCGCAGCACCACGCCCTGCGGGATCATCCCCTCGCCGTGCCGCGCGGTGCGGACGGCGGCGGCGAGCCGGTGCGGGGCGGTGTCGGTGGCGCGCAGCATGGCCCGCGCGCCGGAGCGCACGGCGCGCAGCACCCCGCCCGCGGTGAACCGCTCGGCGACCAGCAGCACCCCGGGCTCGGCCCCGGACGGCCCCGGTGGCGGGCAGATCCCGAGGGCCTCCTCGACCGTCCCGCCGACGGCGACGGTGACCGCGCCCGGCGGTCCGTCGAGGGGTCGGCTGCCGAGCACTTCCACGCCCGCCCGTCTCAGCGCGCCGGCGAGGGTCTCGTACCCGGCGAGGTCGGTGGCCCGGAGGTAGGCGCGCAGCCGGTGGCCCGCGGCGGCCTGCGCCCGGTCGGCCGCCGGGGACGGGGACGACGGGCCGGTCGGCGTCCCGGGCAGTGTCCCGGCCGGCGCCTCGGCCACCGCCGCGCCGCTCACAGCAGCCCTCCGCGCAGCGCGAAGGCGACCGCGTGGGCGCGGTTGCGCAGCCGGAACCGCTGGGTGATGTCGCGCAGCACGGTCGTCACGGTCCGCACCGAGTAGCACAGCTCCCGGGCGATCTCCTCGGTCTCCCGGCCCTCGGCGACCAGCCGCAGCACCGTGCGTTCGCGGTCGCTGAGGCCGGGGCCGCCGGCGTACGGCCGCGCCGCGCCCTCCCGGTGCTCCAGCAGTTCGTCGAGCAGGTCGGCGGACATGGTGCAGTCGCCGCCGGCGGCCGAGAGCACGGTGCGCACCAGGCGGTCGGCGGTCACCTCGCGGCGGCGCAGCAGTCCGGCCACGCCCGCGGTGATGGCCTGGCGCGCATCGGCGGCGACCAGTTCGGTGGCAACCAGGACCACTTCGGGCCGCTGCTCCTGCTCACGGGTGGTGGTGACCAGGTCCAGGGCCGGGCGGTCCACCTGGTCGACGATCACGACCGCCACCCGGGCGGGCTCGTTCGGGAGCACCAGGGCGACCTCCGGACTGTTGCCCAGGGTGCTGGCGGCTCCCGCCTCCAGGACGGGATCCAGTGCTACGACGCTGACGGACAGGGCATTCCCCATAGAGCGGCTCCTCGATCGACGCGCGGTGAGTCCTCCTGGGCCTTGAGCATCGGTCGAGCCCGGCTCGAGCCGCATGGGGGATGCTCCCCCGCATTCCGCCCACGCCCGAGGCCGCCCCTGCCCCGGACCCGCCGGAGTCCCCCGTGGCCTGCCGGAACACCGCCGACCGCGGTGCGCCCCGGGCCGTGGCACACTCCGGCCCGGGGCCGCATGGGGGGATCGCCCCCAGGTTTCCGGCGGCCCCGGGCCGGGTGGTGGGGTGTCAGCCCCGGTTCACCGGTGTCAGCCCTGGCAGAGGCCGCGGGTGTAGTCGTACGTCGCGGCGGTCTGGGAGTACTGCCACTGCGGGGCGAGCAGCCGCTCGTCCAGCTGGGCCGCGGCGGTGCGGTTCTCGACGACGTAGCCGAAGTCCTGCAGCCAGGCCGGGTAGAGGTTCTTGGAGCCGATGAAGAAGGCGGATCCGTCGACCGCGACCAGCTTGTGGTGCAGCGCGTAGGGGTGGCCGTCGGCCCAGGTCGCGGTGGGGGCGGCCCGGAACGGGGCGAGCTGCAGGTTTCGGCACATCGTGGCCTTGGCCTGCGCCGGGTCGCCGAGGCGGGCGGTGAGGCGGGCGGCGAGGGTGTCGCTGATCTCGTTCACGGACTTGATCTGCGAGTAGCCGCCGCTGCCGACGGTGCCCCGGTTGCCGGGGTCGCTGACCACGATGCGGACCTTGACGCCCTCGGCCATCTTGGCCGCGAGCAGGTCGAAGGTGCGCACGTCGTAGCGGGGCAGCGGCGGGCAGGTGCCGGTGACGTCCTGCTGGGAGATGTCGATCCGGCTGCCGGCGCTGGCGATCAGCGCGCGCAGGGCGTTCTCCTCCGGGTTGACGGTCTCGTAGTCGCGGTCGGCGTTGGTGTTGTCGTGCAGGCCGATCGGGCCGCACTTGAGGTCGTCGACGGCGGGGACCGGGCCGGGGCGGTAGGCCGAGGCGGAGTCCTTGTCGCGGATGCCGACGCCCAGGCCGCCGACGGCGATCACCTGCTGGCCGCCGGTGGCGGGCACCTTGTCGGCCGGCGGGTTGTGCCGCTTCTCCAGGTCGGGGGTGCAGCCGGCGCCGTTGGTGGAGGCGAACCAGGCGGCCGAGAAGACCCCGGTGTTGCGGCAGGTCCAGTCCCACAGGGTGTCCAGGTAGGCGCCGGCGGAGGCGGCGGCCGGGCCGTTCAGCGCGAGGTCCACGTCGGTCACCGGGTGGGCGGTGTCGAGGTAGTCGTTCTTCCAGTTGTTGATGCCGCCGGTGACGACGCTCTGTCCGTCGACGACCAGCAGCTTGGAGTGGTTCCAGGAGAACGCGGTCTTGGCAGTGGTCATCGAGGCGACCTCGATGGTGACCCGGGCGGCGGCGGGGCCGAGCTTGGTGACCAGCTCGTCGCGGTACTTCGACGGCAGCGCGGTGATGTTGTACAGCGGCGCGGCTCCGGCGAGGATCCGTACGTGCGGGCTGTTCCCGGCGGCCACCGAGGCCTTGAGGCCGTCCACTATCGCGTCCTGGAAGGCGCCCTCGGGGAACGGCGCGAGGGTGGATATGTCGACGGTGCGGGTGGCCCGGGAGATGTTCTCGCGCATCTTGTCGAGCAGCCGGCGGGTGCCGGTGCGCTCGGTGCAGGAGGGGTCGCCCCAGCAGCCGGGGGTCTGCAGCAGCCAGCCGCCCGGGTCGTCGGCCGGAGCGTCGAGCCGGTTGCCCGCGGTGCGCTGCCAGACCGTCCCCTCCAGCCCGGGGGACACCTGGCGCAGCGTCCGTTCCACCGCGTCCAGGTGCGGGGTGGCCTCGCTCTGCGCGGCCGGGGCCGGGGCCGGCGCGGGGGCCTGGTCGGCGAAGGCGGGGACGACGGGCAGTACGCAGACGGCGGTGGCGAGGGCCAGCGCCGATCCGGCGAGACGGCGGCCGGAACGGCGGGACTGGTGATCGAGCACGTACGGGTCCTTCATGAGAGGCCGGGGACGTTCACCCGGGTGACACCAATGGATTACCCAAGGGTAACCTGATGTGATGTCAGGATCCTGCCAACGCCGCCGCCCCGCCACCCGCCGGGTCGGCCGTACACGAGCTAACATCCTAACCCCGGCCGGGAGTTGACCCCGACCAGGCCTCTTCGGAAATATCGCCGACCGGACCGGACGGGCCGCTCACCCCCGCCCCCGGACCCGGCATACGGATGACAGTGGTTCCGGACCGCGCGCCGTCCGCCGTTCGGTCCACCGCGTTCCCGGCACGCGAGCCGAGGGGTGTCTGACGATTCCCGCCGGGCGTGCGACGCCGGGGCACGCACCTCGCCGCGTTGTCGTCGGTCGCCGATGCTCCGCATGGACTCCCTCCTCCGCCTTGCGATGCACGCACCCCAACGCCGCACGCTGATCCGACGCGAATCGTCAGACACCCCCTACGCTGAGCGCATGGTTATGGCACCCGCCGAGGACGTCGGGCCGTTCGGGGACGGCACGCACACCGGGGCCCGGCCCCCCGGGATCGAGCACCACCTGGACCGGCTCTGCCCGCCCTCCCCCGGCGGACTGGACGTCTGGCTCCCCGGCGGGCACGACCGCGGCCTGTCCGCCGGCACCGCGCACGCCCTCGACCGGCGCCTGCACCGGGCCCTCGCGGAACCCGTCCGGCACATGGTGGACGCGGGCGGCCGACGCTGGCGCCCCACCCTGCTGATGAGCATCGTCGACCTGCTCGGCGGCGACGGCGAGCGCTTCGGCGTCCTCGCGGCCGCCCTCGAACTCGCCCACACCGGCTCACTGGTGGTCGACGACGTCCAGGACGGCTCGGCCGTGCGCCGCGCGAAGCCCGCCGCCCACGCGGTGTACGGCGTGCCCGTCGCCCTCACCGCGGGCACCTGCGCCTACTTCGCCTTCGACCGGGCCATCGCCCTGTCCGCCCCCGACGAACCCGCGCTGCAGGGCCGGATGCGCGAGGTCCTGCTCGCGGCCCTGCGCGCGGCCCACGCCGGACAGGCCCTCGACGTCCAGGGCCACCGCCGCGAGATGGACCACGCCCTCGCCACCGGCGACAACGGCCCGCTGCTGGAGCTGGTCCTCGCCACCCACCGGCTGAAGTCCGGGGCCCTGGTGGGCGCCTGCTGCCAGATCGCCGCGATCGCCGCCGGCGCCGACGCCGCGCTGGGCACGGCGCTGCTGCACTGGGGGACGGCGCTCGGCACCGCCTACCAGATCGCCGACGACGTCGCCGACCTGCGCGGCGTCACCGACCCGGACGGCACCCCCACCAAGCAGGTCGCCGAGGACCTGCGCGGCGGCAAGGTCACCCTGCCGCTGGCCCACGCAGTCACCCTGCTCCCCCGGCCCGCCGCCCTGTGGGCCACCGTCCGCGACGGCGAGGCCACCGAGGCCGAGGTCAACGCCGCCCGCCACGCCCTGCTGGAGTGCGGCGCCGCCACCGCGAGCGAGCACGACGCCGACCGCCTCTGCACCGACGCCTGGCACGCCCTCGAACCCCTGCTCCCACCCACCCCCGACACCGCCCGCCTGCACGCCGCCGGCCACCACGCCGTCCGCGCCCGCCGCCCGGCCTGACCGGGCGTCACGCGCACCCGGTTACCAGCGGACCTCGATCGAGTGGCCGGTGACGGTGGGGTTCTTGATCGCGTTGGGCACCCCCGCACCGGGCGGTTTTGTACTGACGTGCACGTAGTACGTGACGCCGCGCGTCAGCGGCATGTCGACGAGGTGGCGGAACTCCTGCGCGGTCGAGGTGAAGGTGGTCCGGGGGAAGGCGTACGGGCCGCCGGCCGGGTAGGCGTACACGCTGCCCGCCGTGAGCCAGAGGTAGACGGTGGCCGGGGCGGGCGTGGCGGCCTTGACCGAGGCCATCAGATAGAGGTCGTCGCCGTCGCGCAGGTAGCAGGCCGCCTCGGTGACGTTCGGGTCCTCGGGCGTGGGCTGCGCCGCCGCGCAGACCGGACCGGGCTTGCCCGCCGAGGGGGCGGGGCCGCTTGCCGCCGCCCCGCCGTCACCACCGTGCCGAGGCCCCGTCAGGGCGGACAGGCTGACGGCCACGAGCCCGATCAGAGCAAGGGCGCCGAGCACCAGGATGGTCGGGTTCCTGCTGTCGCCCGTCCGGACGTTGACCTGTGTCACCGGCTCCCGCGCCTCGCCGACAGTGCCCGGTGGCAGTCAAAACCCGTTCGCGGCGTTGATCGCCGCGGACAGGGCCGCGACGATCGCGGGGGCGCCACCCGAGCCGACCAGGAACTGCCGGGCGGCTGCCAGCTTGCCCTGCGCGGCCTGTCCGTCGGGGTCCGGCCCGGTCACCGCCGCAGCCGCTTCCTGGAGCTGCGTTTCCAGGCTGCCGGCGACGGCCTCGGTGAGGGCACCGCTGCTGCGGGCCCGGCCGATCTCCTCCGCCACTGCGGCGAGCGCTGCCCGGAGGGCGTCCTGGCCCGCCGCCCCCGCGCCGATGACGATCCCACCGTTCTCGAAGTGGTTGACGGTGTCGACCTTCTCGTAGGTGTTCTCGTGGTTGTGGAAGTCACCGCCGTGCAGCGACAGCTTGTTGATCTTCACCGGTCCCCCTGCGAGCGAGGTGGGTGCGGTGCGCACCCCCGTCCGGACATTGGCGTCACGAGGACCAACGACGCGCCGGCGCCCACGGTTACGAACGAACGGGTCCCGGCGCGGTCGAGCGGGATCCGCTACGCCTGCCCGGCGGGTGAACCGGCGGGTGTCGGGTGGGCCGTGTCGTGGTCCGGGTGGCGGCGGGTGCGCTCCGCCCAGGCGGCCAGCGGCGGGCCGGCCGCGCCCAGTGCCGCGAAGAAGGCGCCGAGCAGCAGCCAGCCCGCGTGGCCGAGGCCGAGGACCGCCGTCGTGAGGACCACCGGCGCCAGGGCCTGCCCGGCGTTGAAGCCGACGCCCCAGAAGCCCTGGTACTGGCCCTGGGCGTGGTCGGGGGCGAGGCCGAAGCCGAGCGCGTAGCCGCCGGAGGACTCCCACACCTCGCCGAGGCTGTGCACGACGACGGCGAGCACGGCGAGCACCGGCGCGGTCCACGCCGGGACGTCCGCGGTCAGGGCCATCAGCGGGCAGCTGACCAGGAAGCACAGCCCGGCGAGGCGGAACGCCCGGCCGCCCTGACGCGGCGTCTCCACCCGGGAGCCGATCCGGCTCTGCAGCAGGACGCACACCCCGCTGTTGACCGCGTAGACCGCCGCCACCGTCCAGCGGGGCGCGTCGGTGTGGGCGGAGAGCCAGATCGGCAGCAGCAGGGAGACGGTCTGGTACTGCAGGCCCATCGCGCCGTAGAGCGCGACGAAGGTCACGAACGGCCGGTCGGACAGCACCGCCGCCCGGTGGTGCTCCGCGGGCCGGGGCAGCGGCCGGTAGTTCGGGAGGCCGCCCAGGGCGATCAGCCCGGCGCAGGCGAAGCTGGCGGCATTGGCGAGGATCAGCGCGGTGTACGCCTGGCGGGTGCCGGCCGCGACGGCGACGGCGGCACCGAGGGTGCCCAGCACCACACCGAGGTTGACGAAGGTACGGAGCCTCGCCCGGAACGCGGCCGGGCGTTCACCGCCCGCCCGGGCGATCAGCGCACCGCCCGCGGCGCCCGCGGCCGTCGCCGCCAGCCGGTCCAGGGTGGCGACGAGCGTGAAGGTGGCCCAGTCGTCGATGAGGACGAACCCGGCCATCGTCGCGGCCTGCACCGCGAGTGCCCACAGCCAGACCGTGCGCGGCCCGTACCGGTCGGCCAGGTTGCCCGCCGGGACCCCGGCCAGCAGGCCGACCAGCCCCGCGATCGTGAGGCCGACCCCGACCCGGGCGGCGGGCAGGTGCACCACCAGCGTGAAGTAGAGCACCGAGGCGGTGTTGAACAGCCCGTTGCCCACCCGGCTGACGAAGCTCGCCAGGATCAGGGCCCGCTGCGGACCGCCCCGCGCCGCCCAGCCCGAGACCGTGCTCTTCCCGATCATGCGGAACAGGCTAACAACGCCCCGGAAGAGGCCGACCGGTAGGGCTGCCGCCCGGCGGCGGCAGCCCCTCGGGCCCCGGTCCGGCTACGGGTAGGCCGTCACCGTCGACGGGGTGGTCGAGGTGCCGGAGGTGGCGGCGCCGGTGGTGTCGACGACGTGGTTGTACTGGCCCTTGCCGCCGAGCGAGACGACCAGCAGGTCGTGGAACCGCACGCCCGCCCGGGTCGGTGCCTCGAAGCCGTGGTCCATCCGGATGGTGGGGTCCACGTTGAAGTAGCAGTAGCTGCCGAGGCCCCAGCCCTCGTGGGCGGTGACGGTGTCGTCCACCTTGTAGGCGGCGTAGCCCAGGGTGGGGCCGTTCTGGATCGCCGCCTGGTTCGGGGCGTCGTAGGCCTTCTCGTTCTGGAAGAAGATCGTGCGGCCGCGTTCGCCGGACCACTCGACGTCGTACTTCTTGAAGTGCTCGACGAACAGCCCGGTGCCGAGCACGTCGGCGCCGCGGACCAGCAGGCCGTAGTCGGCGGGGTTGACGTCCCAGCCGACGCCGGTGCCGTGGTCGGCCCGCCAGATCCAGGTGTGGTCGACGATCACGTCGTTGCTGTTGACGACGATGCCGGCGGTGGTGGAGCCCCCGCCCGCGCCGCCGACCCGGACGAACACGTCCTGCAGGGTGGTCGGGTCGGCGGCGTGGCCGCCCCGGGCGCCGTCCGGGCCGACCTGGACGAGGGCGGAGGAGCGGACCGGACCGGCGTCGACGAGCAGACCGGCGAGCCGTACCCCGTCGACGTCGGCGACCTGGACGGCCGTCACCCCGTTGTCGGGCACCAGGGTCGCCAGGCCGAGGCCGAGCACCACGGTGTCGGGCCGGGTGACCGCGATCGGCCGGTCCAGGTGGTAGACCCCGGGGGTGAAGAGCAGGTCGAGCCCCTGGGCCAGCGCCGCGTTGACGGTCGCGGCGGTGGCGCCGGGCTTCACCACGTAGAAGCGGCTGAGCGGGCGCGACTCGCCCTGCGCGGCGCCGTCCCAGGAGACGCCGCGGGCGTTGGTGCGCTTGACCGGGACGAACACCTTGTAGTCGGCGCCGTCCAGGTAGAGGAAGGGCTTCTCTCGGGAGATCGGCGTGGTGTCCAGGGTGGTGTAGGGCGGGTCGGGGAAGCTCTGGGCCGGTGCGCCCTGGACGCCGGAGAAGACCTGGTTCCAGACGCCGTTGCTGAAGCCGCCGATCGCGCTGTCCCGGGTGTACCACTGCTGCTGGGAGTGGTTGCCGACGCTGCCGTCGATCCTGCTGTCCGCGATGTAGCCGCCGCTGGCCCAGCCGTACCCGGCGGGCGAGAGCTCGAGGCCGCCGCGCACGTGCATCCGGCGGAACGGGGCCGCCTGGGCGACCGCCCAGCGGTCGGTGCCGCTGACCGGGGTGAGGGCGAGGTTCTCGGCGGAGCGCCAGAAGTTCTGCGTCGCGTTGCCGTTGAACCAGCCTGCGTCGACGGTGACGTCCCCGTTGATCGTGGTGTCGTCGGGCCTGAGACCGAGACCGGCGACGGAGGTGTAGAAGCCGAGCTGGACGTTGAGGTTGCCGTAGCTGCCCGGCTTGAAGAGCAGCGCGTAGCGCTCGGGGCCGAACTGGTTGGCCTCCTGCTGCTTGAACACCCGGTCCACGGTGGCCTGGATGCCGGGCGTCGAGGGGTCGAAGACGAGCACGTTGGGCCCGAGGTCGCCGCCGCCCTGGACCGGCGGCACGTCGGAGGTGTTCACCTGGAACTCCCACAGGGAGTAGCCCCAGGCGGTGGCCCGGGCGAGCCCGGTCAGCCGGACGTAGCGGCCGCTCCCGGCGAGCGGGACGGTCTCGGTGCCGCCGGCCCCGCTGTCGGTGCTGTACAGGGTGCGCCAGGCCGCGCCGTCGTCCGAGACCTCGATCCGGTACGAACGCCCGTACGCGGTCTCCCAGGTGAGTACGGCCCGGCAGACCTGGCGGACCGCGCCGAGGTCGACCTGGAGCCACTGGGGGTCGCTGAAGGCGGAGGACCAGCGGGTGCCGGGGTCGCCGTCCACGGCCGAGGCGGCCGGCGTGCCCGCGCTCTCCGCGCTGGAGGCGGTGGCCGGGCGGCCCCTGGCGGCGTTGTCGGTGCCGCAGTCGGCGGCGGCCGCGGCGGCCGGTCCGGCCGGGGCGGGCCGTGGACCGGCGGCGCCGGCCGGGACCGGCACCGCCAGGACGGACACGAGGAACAGGAGCAGGCCCAGGACCGCCCCCGGTGCCGTGCGCGGGCGGGCCGGCGTGGGCGGGCAGGCTGACGTGCGCGGGCGGGCCGGCGTGCGCGGCCGGGCTGAAGAACGCCTCATCGGCAGGTCCCTAGGTGAGGTGGGTGGGGGTGCCGGTGGCGCGCGGCGGCGGCCCGTGGGGGGATCGCCTCACCGGGCGGTCGGGGGCCCACCGGGATCGACTCGGGGACGCCGCCCGGGCGCCTGGCCCGGGGCCGTCCCTGACCGGGAGTCTCAGGCCGCCGCCGTGTACTTGTCAACCCGTTCCGTGTGCTTAGCTCACGCCGTGAACTATGCGCCGGCGTCGGTGAGATGCGAACGATCCGGCAGCCGCCCGCCGGAGTCCAGGAAGTCCGACAGCGGCAGGGTGGCGGCCCCCAGGGCGACCGCCTCCGGCCCCAGACTGCCGAGGACGATCAGCGCGTGCTCGTACGGGAAGCGCAGCGCGTACCCGGTGGCCGCGGCGCGGATGCCGGGCAGCAGCCTGGGCCCCAGCAGCAGCCCCGCCCAGCCGCCGATCACGATCCGCTCCGGGTTGAACAGGTTGACCAGGTCGGCGATCCCCGCCCCCAGGTACTCGGCGGCCTCGTCGAGCAGCCCGACGGCCGCCGGGTCCCCCGCCTCGGCGGCCGCCAGCAGCGCCGCCAGTCCCGCCTTCTCGTCGCCGGGCGGCGCCGCGCCCCAGCGCTCCACCAGCGCCTCGGCCCCGACGTAGGCCTCCAGGCAGCCGCGGGCGCCGCAGCGGCAGCGCCGGCCGCCGACGTGCACCTTGGTGTGGCCCCACTCGCCCGCGCTGCTGCTCGCCCCCCGGTAGCGCGCGCCGTCGGCGATGACGCAGGCGCCGACCCCGGAACCGACCAGCGCCACCACCGCGTGCCGGGCCCCGCGGCCGGCCCCGAACCACATCTCGGCCTGGCCCAGCGTCTTGGCGCCGTTGTCGACGAACAGCGGCAGCGCGGTACCGGCCCGCAGCAGCCGGCCGAGCGGCACGGCGTCCCAGCCGACGGCCTGACCGTGCACCACGATGCCCCGCCCGTCCGCGCCGGGGGCGCCCTGGTCGACGATGCCGGGCACCCCGACGCCGACACCGAGCACCGTCTCCGGCGCGGTGCCGGTGCGTTCGAGCACGTCGGCCAGCCCGGCGAGGATCAGCTCCACCACGTGGCCGGCGTCGCGGCCCCGGTCGGAGAGCGGCAGGTCGCGGGCGGCCAGTTCGGTGCGGGCCAGGTCGAACAGGGCCACCCGGACCTGGGTCTCGCCCACGTCGACGCCCACCAGCCGGGCGCGGCCGGCGGCGACCCGGAGCATGGTCCGCGGCCGGCCGCCGTCGGACCCGACCGAGCCGCACTCCTCGATCAGGCCGTCCGCCAGCAGCTCGCCGGTCACATTGCTGACCGACCCGGCGCTGAGCCCGGTGCGGGCGCCCAACTCCTGCCGGCTGAGCGGCCCGTCGAAGTACAGCCCGCGCAGCACGGTGGCCCGGCTGCCCGTGCGCAGGTCGCGCACCGTGTTCCCGCCTCGCCCGTGCACGGGCAACCCTCCCGTCGGTCCGTCACCCACGCCCGGGGCCCACTCTCCGGCCCCTTGGCGCTCGGCGGTCCCCAGCCGTCGTCTCACGCCGTGAAGTAAGCCGCTGCCCAGCGTACGTCCCGCCGCCCTCGGGAGGGGGTGCCCCCGTCGTGCCGCCCGTGGGCCGGGCCCCGGGTCAGCCGTCCCGGTGGAGGTCGCACTGCTGCTGGATGGCCGAGGGGCCGTCGCTGCTCACGATGGTGACCCTCGGCGGCGGGCCGGACTCGGCCGGGGCGTCGTCGGCGGTGCAGACCAGCTGCTGGACGGCGGAGGCGGACAGCGAGGCGGCGGGCCAGGACAGCCGGAGGGTGACGGTGCCGGGCACGGCGGTGGCCTGGACCCGGCCGCCCGCGGGCAGCTCGCTGTACAGGCCGGTGTGCGCCTCGGCCCGGTCGGGCCCGGCGACCAGGGCGTCCAGGGTCCGCTGGAGGCCGTCGCGCTGGGCGCCGGGCCGGATGGTCAGCCGCAGGCCGTGCTGGTCGAGGAAGTAGAGCCGGGTGCCCGGCTGGACGCCGGTGGCCGCCCGCCCGCTCTTCACCGGGTCGGTGGTGGCGATCGAGCAGCCGCAGGCGAGCAGCAGCGCCGCGGTGACGGGGACCAGACGGTGGCGGACGGTCACATCTCCTCCGGGAGGATGCCGCGGGGCAGGACGAGGGTGAACACCGCGCCGCCGCCCGGCGAGTTGGCGGCCTCGATGAGTCCGCCGTGCAGCCGGGCGTTCTCCTGGGCGATGGCGAGGCCCAGCCCGCTGCCCTCGGAGCGGGCCCGGGCCTTGTCGGCCTTGTAGAACCGGTCGAACAGGTGCGGCAGTTCGGCCGGCGGGATGCCCGGCCCGCGGTCGGTGACGGTGAGCAGCAGCAGCTCGCCGTCGGCCTCCCGCAGTCGCAGCCGTACGGGTGGCCGGCCGTGCCGCAGGGCGTTGCCGGCCAGGTTGGCGACGATGACGTCGAAGCGGCGCGGGTCGAGTTGTACGGGCAGGGCCGCGGGCAGGTCGAGTTCGACCTGGTCGCTCCAGCCGCGCAGGTCGACGGTCTCCCGGACGGCGGTGGCGGCGTCGATGGACTCGGTGCGCAGCGGGGCGGCTCCGGCGTCGAGGCGGGAGATCTCGATGAGGTCGTTGACGAGCCGGGTGAGGCGGACGGTCTCGTTGCTGATCATGCGCAGGGCGGTCGCGGTGTCGGCCGGGAGGTGTTCGGCGTCCTCGTCGAGGATGTCGGTGACGGCGAGCATGGCGGCGAGCGGGGTGCGCAGTTCGTGCGAGACGTCGGCGGCGAACCGCCGGCCCTGGGACTCGACGGCGCGCAGTTCCTCGATGGTGCCCTGGAGGGTGCGCGCGGTGTGGTTGAACGTCTTGGAGAGCTGGGCGAGTTCGTCGTGCCCGGTGACGGTGAGCCGGGTGTCGAGCCGGCCCTGGGCGAGGGCGTGGGCGGCGTCGCCCAGGGCCCGGACCGGCCGCAGCACCTGGCGGGCGGCGAGCAGGGCGAGCCCGGCGGCGAGGACCGCGGCGAACGCCCCGGCCCCGGCGGCGCCGGCCAGCAGCGCGTCGGCGGCGCTCTGCTCGCGGTCGAGCGGGAGGACGGCGTAGACGGTCAGGCCGGACGGGCCGCCCTTGGCGTAGGTCACGGGGACGCCGGCGGCGAGCCAGGGGTGGCCGTCGGCGCTGAAGCGCTGGAACGCGGCGCGGCCGCCGTCGACGGTGCGCCGCAGCGCCGGCGGGACGTCGACGGGCTGGGCCCAGGCGGAGTGCTCGGTGCCGTAGGCGGCCAGGACGTGCCAGTCGCGGAAGCCGCCGGTGCCGGACAACTCGGCGGCCAGGACGTCGAGTTCGGACTGGGTCGGCGGGAAGGGCAGGGCCGGGGCGCGGACGTCGATGCGGCGGCGCAGCTCGTCCAGGGTGGTGTCCTGGGTGAGGTCGAGGGTGGAGTTGGTCGCGGCCCGGTAGGTGAGCGCGGCGGTGGCGAGCGCACTCAGGGCGGCGACGGCGACGAAGGCCACCAGCAGCCGCGGGCGCAGCCCGGCGACGGCGCGGCGCAGCCGGACCAGCCGGGGAGTGCGTGGCTCCGGGCGCTCGGACGGGGGCGGGGTGCTCACAGCGACCCGGCGCGGCCGGAGTGGCCGGACCGGCCGTAGCGGGGCGCGGCCGGGACGCGGTCCGCCGCGCCCGACGCCCAGGCGCGCACGTCGCGCCCGCGTCGGCGCGGGACTGGTGCCGACGCCTCGCGTTCGGAGTCGTCGTCCTCGATCAGCGGTACCCGTGCCATGCCGGTAAGTATCCCGCCCCCACCTGCGCAAACGCAGCCGGGGGCACCGGTGGGAGGGCCCGGTCGGCCGAGCCGGCCCGGCGGGCCGTTTCAGGACGGGTGGGAGTCCGTGGTGAGCGCGGTCAGCAGGGGCTCCAGGAAGCGCCGTTCGAGCCTGCCCGGCGGCAGCTGTTCGGGTTCGACGTAGCTCTGGGCCAGCCCGCCCTCGCGGATCGCGATCAGCAGCCGGGCGACTTCGTCCGGGTCGGCGGTGAGGGTGCGGCCGGCCCGGGCGAGGTGGTCGGTGAGGGCGCGGGCCAGCTGGGTGCGCAGCCGGGCGTCGTGCCGGGCGAGCACCCAGGCGGCCTGCGGATCGCGGATGGCGTGCAGGGTGAACTCGGTGCTGACCAGGTACCAGTCACGTTCGGCCGGTTCGACCTCGCAGAGGACGTCGACCAGTGCCTGCACGGTGAGGTCCTCGGTGGCGATCGAGTCGACCAGCTCGGTCATCCGCCGCAGGATGCGGTCGCTGTGCTCGTCGAACAGCGCGAGGAACAGCTCCTCCTTGCTGCTGAAGTTGGAGTAGAACGCGCCCCGGGTGTAGCCGGCCCGCTCGCAGATCTGCTCGATGCTGGCGGCGCGGAACCCGTACTCGGCGAAGGTCTCCAGCGCCGCCTGGAGCAGGGCCGCGCGGGTGCGCGGGCGTCGCTTGGTCTCACCCTTGGGCATCGGTGGCATCCCGGTTCACTCGGACGGCGGCCGGTCTTGCTGTGTGGCCGTATCGGATCCATTGTCGTATCGGATACAGCATTGTATCTTCTGGGCCCATGAGCATCCCTCCGCCTTCCGGTGCGGGCACTCCGCTGCCCGCCGCGCTCGCCGCCGCCGTCGGACCGCTGCCGTCCGGCGTCACCCTGCCGATGCCGCCGAGCTTCGACTCGCCGGCCGCCGAACGCCGGTACCGCAAGGAACAACTCGCCGCCGGATTCCGGCTGTTCGGACGGTTCGGCTTCTCCGAGGGGGTGGCCGGGCACATCACCGTGCGCGATCCGGAGCACCCCGACCGCTTCTGGGTGAACCCGTTCGGGATGCCCTTCAGCATGATCAAGGCGTCCGACCTGATCCTGGTCGACCACGAGGGCACCCTGCTGCACGGCGACCGGCCGGTGAACCGGGCCGCCTTCGTGATCCACTCCCAGGTGCACGCGGCCCGCCCGGACGCGGTCGCCGCCGCCCACGCGCACTCGCTGCACGGCAAGGCCTTCTCCAGCCTCGGCCTCACCCTCGACCCGCTCACCCAGGACGCCTGCGCGTTCTTCGAGGACCACGGGCTGTACAGCGACTACCGCGGCGTGGTGAACGAGGTCGACGAGGGCAAGCGGGTCGCGGCCGCGCTCGGCACCAACAAGGCGGTGATCCTGCAGAACCACGGGCTGCTGACCGTCGGGCAGTCGGTCGCCGAGGCGGTCTGGTGGTTCGTCACGATGGAGCGCTCCTGCCAGGCCCAGCTGCTCGCCATGGCGGCCGGCACCCCGAAGCACATCGACCGGGAGACCGCCCTGATCACCCGCGGACAGGTCGGCAGCCACCTGGCCGGCTGGTTCCAGGCGCAGCCGCTGTTCGAGCAGATCGCCGCGAGCGACCCGGACCTGGTCGGCTGATCGGGTGCGCCGGGAACCACGGGTCGCGGCCTCACGGGACGCGGCCGTCGGAGCACCACGGATCGCGGTCCTCGGCGCCGGCAGCGTCGGCTGCCACCTCGGCGGCATGCTGGCCGCCGCGGCGGAGGTCACGCTGATCGGACGGCCGGCGGCGATGGCGGAGGTCGAACGGGACGGGCTGACGCTGACCGGCCCCGGCCCGGCGCGGCGGGAGGTGCGGGGGCTGACCGTCGCCACCGGGGCGGCGGCCGCGGCGGCGGCGGACTTCGTGCTGGTGACGGTCAAGTCCGCCGACACCCGCACCGCCGCCCGCGAACTGGCCGGACACCTCGCACCCGGCGCGGTCGTGATCAGCTTCCAGAACGGCCTGCACAACCCGGAGGTGCTGCGGGCCGAGCTGCCGGGCCACCGGGTGCTCGCCGGGATGGTCCCGTACAACGTGGTGCGCAGCGGTCCGGCCGCCGTCCACCAGGGCAGCGGCGGCGCGCTGATGGTCGAGTCCGCCCCGGTGGCCCGGCCGTTCGCGGCGGCGGCCCGGGCCGGCGGGCTCCGGCTGGAGCTGCGCGCCGACATGCCCGCGGTGCAGGCCGCGAAGCTGCTGATGAACCTGAACAACGCGGTGAACGCGCTGTCCGGCCTGCCGCTGCGCGAGCAGCTCGGCACCCGGGCGTACCGGGCCTGTCTGGCCCGGTGCCAGCGGGAGGCGCTCGCCGCCTTCGGTGCGGCGGGCATCGCGCCCGCCCGGCTCGGCCCGGTGCCGCCGCGCTGGACGCCCCTGCTGCTCGGGCTGCCCGACGCGCTCTTCCGCCGGGTGGCCGCCGCGAGCCTGCGGATCGACGCCAAGGCCCGCTCGTCGATGTGGGAGGACCTCGAACGCGGCCGTCCGACCGAGATCGACTCGCTCCAGGGCGAGGTGATCGCGCTCGCCGCCCGGTACGGCCTGCCGGCGCCGGCCAACACCCGGCTGGCCGCGCTGGTCCGGGAGGCCGAGCGGGCCGGCCCGGGCGCGGCGCGGCGGTGGCCGGGCCCGGAGCTGCTGGCGGCGCTGGACCGGGGTGATGCTTGACAGACTCAACCTTTCAGGCCTAGCGTCGCCCCCGATTGCTTCACGTACTGAAACATCCGGCTGAAACATCCGGCGCCGCCGCGAGCCCCGCACCCCTGGAGACACCGCCCATGACCCCCCTCGACCACGGCGCGGCCGTCGCCGCCGAGACCGCCCGCTTCGTCGCCGCCGTGGACCGGGCCGACCCCGCGCTGCCGGTGCCCAGCTGCCCGGACTGGACCCTCGCCGACCTCGTCCGCCACGCCGGCAGCGTCCAGCGCTGGTTCACCGTCCTGCTCCGGCAGCGGATCCAGGAGCCCCCGCGCAGCCGCGACGTCGACCTGAAGCTGCCCGAACTCCCCGAGGACTACCCGGCCTGGCTCGCCGACTCCGCCGCACAGGCCGCCGCCGCCTTCGCGGAGACCGACCTCGACGCCCCGATGTGGGCCTGGGGCGCCGACCAGCACGCCCGCTTCTGGGTGCGCCGGATGCTGTTCGAGACCCTCGTCCACCGCGTCGACGCCGAACTCGCCCTCGGCCGCACCGCGGACGTGGAGCCCACCCTCGCCGCGGACGGCGTCGACGAGTTCCTGACCAACCTGCCCTTCGCCACCCTGTTCGCCCCGCACACCGCCGAACTGCGCGCCGAGCACCGCACCATCCGCTTCACCCGCACCGACGGCGACGGCGACTGGCTGGTCCGGCTGCGGCCCGACGGCTTCGCCCTCGACCGGGACGCCGACGACACCCCCGCCGACGCCACCCTCCGGGCCGGCGCCGCCGACCTGCTGCTGCTCCTCTACGGCCGCCTCGACCGCACCGCGCCCGGCATCCAGGCCTCCGGCGACGAGGACCTGCTGGCCCACTGGTTCGCCCACTCGGCCTTCTGACCCCGGCGCCCCGGTTCCCGCACCACCACCGACACCAGCAGCACCGCCGCGCACGCGCCCGCTTCAGGGCACGGGCGCGGCGGCGTTCGCGCACGGAACAGAACGCGTGCGCGACGAGGACAAGTGGACTCTTCCCGCACGGACATGATGGCCCGGCAGATCGGAGCCGACCGGGTTCCGGTCATCCCACGCCATCCACGAGGAACCGTGTTCACCAGGACCCACTCCGCACTCCTGTCCCTGACCGCCGCCACCGCCCTGCTCCTCCCCCTGGCCGGCACCGCCGCCGCCTCCGGCGCGACCCCGACAGTGGTGCACCAGGCCCAACCGGCCGCCGCGCAGCGGGCCGCGACCCAGCAGAGCTGGCCGATCATCGACTGGGACATCACCGGCATTACCAACGGCAGCGGCGAGCACGCCAACCGCTACTGGAACCTGATCGACGCCATCCACCGCAACAGCTACGGCGACGCGACCGGCGCCGACAGTGGGATGGTCCAGCAGACCACCCGGAACACCAACCGGCTGATCCAGGTGCGGGTGCGGAACGCGGGAGCCGACCTCGTCTCCGTCTACCTGTGGGCCGACAACCTCTACGTCGCGGGCTTCTACTCCCCCGCGGCCAACCAGCACTGGGCCTTCCAGGACGGCCGGCAGCTGCAGTTCCAGAGCGACCTCGGCGTCCAGGTGCGCCTCATGCCGCGCACCGGCAGCTACCTCAACATCAACGGCGGCCCGACCCGCGAGAACCTCTACCTGGGCTCCAACAACATCTTCAACGCGATGCGGGACCTCTACAACGTCCCCCAGTGGGACGAGGTCCGCGTCGACCGCGGCATGCTGATGGCCATCACCATCTTCTCCGAGGCCGCCCGGTTCGGGCCGATCCTCAACCGCGTCCACGGCAACATCGAGCGCTACACCGCCAACCAGCTGAGCGTCGACTACCGCGACATGGAGAACCAGTGGGGCGCGCTCTCCCGGGCCGCGCACGCCTGGCGCCAGGGCCAGCCGGCCTCGGTGCACCTGATCGGCAACAACGTCACGAGCTTCGACCAGCTGCGCCGCGTGGTCGGCTTCGTCGAGCTGCACGGCTCGGAGGCGCTGCTGTAGCCGCCCCCGGAGACACACCGCTGAGCCTGGGCCCGGGTACCTCCCGGCCCAGGCTCAGCGGCGTCTCCAGCTCTCGCCCACTTGTATAGTCAGGTTCTGGCCGGATGCACACATGCCGTGCTAGCTTCGCCTCCGCGGCGTGATCATCAGCGTCGAGCACGGGGGGAAAGTCCGGTTTTGAGCCGGTTATTTGGCATGCCGTCAGACAGGTCTCACTTCCCCTTGTCGATCAGCCGCCCCGAGCGCGAGCAGTATCTACAAGTGGAGGACGGATGTCTTTCGTCAGCACGATCCCGGTTCCCGACGAGAGCTACCGGGTGTTCTCCCCGGCCGCCCAGGCGGAGGTGGCCGGGTACGTGAAGCGGCTGGCCGACGGGCTGGCGGGGCGGCGGATCGACACCCTCGGGGTGGACCCGGCGGCGGTGCCGCTGTTCGCCGCCGAGGTCGAGGCCACCCGGGCGACCATCGACTCCGGGGCGCACTTCGTGCTCTACGAGCGGATCGACGGGGTCACCACCATCCTCGAACAGGGCGTCCTCGCCTGGGTGCTGGGCAACCTGCTGGGCGTGCCGACGGTGCAGAACTCCGAGGGCTGGAAGGTCATCGAGGTCTACGACCGCGGGGTGGGCACCATCGAGGGCGGGGTGCGCTACCACCAGACCAGACAGGGCGCCTACGTCCACAACGACGCGACCGCCGACCCCGACCCGATCGACTACCTGCTGCTGTCCTGCGTGCGCGACGCCCTGGTCGGCGGCGAGAGCATCCTGATCGACGCGGCGACGGTGCACCGCAAGCTGCTCGACCACCCGGACGTCCTGGCCGTCCTGGAGGGCGACTTCTGGTTCGAGAACCGCGGCATGGCCGAGGACCAGCGGCTCTTCCGCGCCCCGATCATCGGCTACGACGCCGTCGGCAAGCCGCTGATCAAGTACTTCCGGGTGTACATGGAGGCCGCGCACGCCAAGGCCGGGGAGCCGATGACGGACGAACAGGTCCGCGCCCTGGACTTCCTGGACACGCTGCTGGACCAGACCCCGGTGCAGTACCGGCTGCGGCTGGAGCCGGGCCAGAGCCTGGTCCAGGCCGACGAGCGCTTCCTGCACACCCGCACCGCCTTCCACGACCGGTTCCCCGCGCGGGTCGTCGACCCGGCGACCGACCGGGCCGAGGACGTCAACCGGTTCATGTTCCGGATCTGGTCCAACCGCGCCTGATCCCAGGCGCGTCGCCCCACCGGCGACGCGCCGCCCAAACGACAGCGCGCAGCCCACCGGCAAAGGAACGACGGTACCCCCACTGTGTCCACTCCCCTCCTCGCGATCGTGCTGGCGCTCGTCTCGGCGCTCATGCACGCCTCCTGGAACGCCGCGGTCAAGTCCGGCACCGACCGGCTGACGGCCGTCGGCGTGGTCGACGCCGTCGCCCTGGTCGTCTGCGGTCTGGCGATGCCCTTCGTGGCGCCGCCCGACCCGGGCGCCTGGACGTTCGTCGCGATCTCGACCGTGCTCAACACGGCCTTCCGGCTCTTCCTCGTCCGGGCCTACCAGCTGGGCGACTTCGGCCAGATGTACCCGATCATCCGCGGTGTGCCGCCGCTGGCCGTGGCGGTCATCTCGGTCGCCCTGATGGACGAACCCCTCGGCCCGACCGGCTGGTTCGGGGTCGCGCTGATCTCGGTCGGCATCATCAGCCTGGTGCTGTCCAACCGGCTCGGCGAGATCCGCGCGGTGCCGATCGCGTACGCGGTCGTCGCGGGGCTGTGCGTGGCCGGCTACACCGCCTCGGACGCGGCCGGGGTGCACTCCACCGAGCGGATGATCAGCTACCTGGTCTACCTGTTCGTCCTGGAGAGCATCCCGATGCCCGCGCTGGCGGCCGTCGTCCGGCGCCGGCGGCTGCTCGACTACCTGCGCACCCAGTGGAAGACCGGGGTGTTCGGCGGGGTCAACGCCCTCGCCTCGTACGGCCTGATCCTCTGGGCGCTGTCGCTGGGCGGCGTGGCCAAGGTGGAGGCGCTGCGCGAGACCAGCGTCGTGCTGGCGGCGGGCATCGGCACGCTCGTCTTCAAGGAGCCGTTCGGGCGCAATCGCGTCATCTGCTCGGCGATCGTCGCCGCGGGGATCGTGCTGGTGAGCCTGTAGCGGTGACAGCCCGGGGCCGCCCGGTGGCCGGAGCCACCGGGCGGC
>NZ_BNBY01000053.1 GCF_014656195.1 Kitasatospora xanthocidica
GGCCCGTGGCGCGCGCCGGCGCGCGCCACGGGCCGGGCGGTCGGGACCGGGGCTGCGTGCCTCAGGCCGCGAAGCCGCCGTCCACCGCCAGCTCCGCGCCCGTGACGTACCGGCCGTCCTCGCCGACCAGGTAGGCGACGGCGGCCGCGACCTCCGCGCCGGTGCCGAAGCGGCCGAGTGCGGTGAGCCCGGCCTGGAACTCCGCCGACGGGCCGTCGGCCGGGTTCAGGTCGGTGTCGATCGGGCCCGGGTGGACCAGGTTGGCGGTGATCCCGCGCGGACCGAGCTCGCGGGCGAGCGCCTTGGTGAGCCCGATCAGCGCGGCCTTGCTGGTCGCGTACAGCGTGCCGCCGGGGAAGGCGACCCGCTTGGCCATGCAGCTGCCGATGGTGACGATCCGTCCGCCCTCGGCCAGGTGTGCGGAGGCGGCCTGCGCGAACAGGAAGGGCGCCCGGACGTTCACCTCCAGCACCCGGTCGACGTCGTCGAGGGCCAGCTCGCCGATCGGGCCGAGGGCGCCGACCCCGGCGTTGTTCACCAGGACGTCCAGCCGCCCGAACCGCTCGGCGACGGCCGCCACCGCGGCCCCCACCGCCTGCGGGTCGGCGCTGTCCGCGCGGACGGCCCAGCCGGTCCGCCCCATCGCGGTGATCTTCGCGACGACCTCCTCGGCGCGCTCGGCACCGCCCTGGTAGGTCACCACCACGTCGGCGCCGTCCTCGGCCAGCCGCAGCGCGACCGCCGCGCCGATCCCCCGGCTGCCGCCGGTCACCAGGGCCGCCTTGCCGTCGAGCACCGCGGTTCCGTTCATCGTCATATCTCCAGAACTCCTCGTTCCGATCTCGGACATGACTCGATCCTGGTCCCGGGCGCCGCAAACCTCCGGCGGTATTCAGACGTTGCGTTCAACGTTCAACTACACCAGGGAACGCCCCCGTACCCCGGCGTGCACGCCGCCCGCCGGTGGTCCGAGCAGCTGCCACCGCGCCGCTCCGAAACGCGGCGAGCCGAGCGGCCGCCCCCGGGCAGGGGCGGCCGCTCGGCCGGGTTTCGCGTGGTTCCGCAAGACGCGCCCCGAGGCTGAGGCAGGGCCCGCGGCGGAGGGGTGTGCGGAGGATCCGTCAGACGGTCAGCGTCTGACCCGGGAAGATCAGGTCCGGGTCACCGCCGATGACCTGCACGTTCTTTCCGTACAGCCGGTCGGTGTCGACGCCGAACCGGGCGGCGATGTCGCTGAGGGTGTCGCCGCTCCGGACGGTGTAGCTGTCGCCCGCGGTGTTCTTCTCCGTGACCGGCGCGGACTGCGCCGGCTTGGCCGACGGCCGGCCCTGCGCCGGGTCGGCGGCCCTGGGGGCGGGCTTGGCGGCCTGCTGCTTGGCCGCCGGGGCCGGCGCGGTGGCGGGCTTGGCCGCCTTCACCGGCGGCTTGGCGGCCTTGGGGGCGGGCTTGGCGGCCGGCTTCGCGTCATCGGCCGTGTCCGGGGCGGCGGGGGCACCGCCCTTGCTCAGACCGGCCTTCTTCGAGCAGACCGGCCAGGCGCCCGGACCCTGCGAGGCGAGCACCTTCTCGGCGACGGCGATCTGCTGCGCCCTGCTCGCCTGGTTGGCCTGGGGGGCGTAGGCGGTGCCGCCGTACGCCTTCCAGGTGCTGGGGGAGAACTGGAGCCCACCGTGGAACCCGTTGCCGGTGTTGATGCTCCAGTTGCCGCCGCTCTCGCACTGGGCGACGGAGTCCCAGGAGGAGGCGGGTGCGGCGGAGGCCGAGGTGGCCGTGACGAGGCCGACCACCGGCAGGGCCGCGGCTGCGGCGCCCGCGACGACCGCCATCCGCACGCGGTTGCGCTTGGTGACGGTGGTCTCGGTGGTGGCGGCGGTCTCGTGACGGGGAGTCATGTAGGTCCTCTCGACAAGCCCCGGGCGGGCAGGCGGAACCAAGCCCGGGACACGGGCCGTGGTTTCGCGCACCTCACTCGACGGGCGGCCGGACACGCGTCGGACGTGTCGTGCCGCCCCGGTCACCTCGGCTCGCCGTCGGCCTCGTCAGAGCCGGCCTGGTCGGCGGGCGCCGCCCTCGCGCCGTGGGTCAGTCGGCGGGCGGTGCGTCGGGGTGAACCCGGGTGGCGCTCGTTGCGCCGCCAATGAAGCTAGGGGCATCCCCGGGGCGCAGCAAGCAATTCTTCGACATCGCAGGTCAGTTGACTGTTACCGGCGGTATCGATCAAGAAAGTGCGCCCGGTTCGACCAGGTTTGTCAGCATTTTCAAGATCGAATGATCAATTTCCGTGCCCTCGCTCACACCTGTCCATTCGTCAGAGTCGGCACACCATCGACTCATCGCAACGAATGACTGACGGACCGTCACCACCGCACCCGGAGTTCCCGGTTCCGCGGGGCCGCCGGGTGGCATCCACCACACCCGACACGTTCCGTGGCGAGACGAACGCGCTCAGTTCCGTCCGCCGAGCTCCGCGTCCCGCGCCAGCAGCGCCGCCTGGACCCGGTTCTCGCAGCCCAGCTTGGCCAGGATCCGGCTCACGTAGGTCTTCACCGTCGCCTCGCTCATGTGGATCCGGGCTCCCGCGTCGGCGTTGGACAGGCCCTCGCCGAGCAGCCCCAGCACCTCCAGCTCGCGCTCGGTGAGCACCTCCAGCCGGCGCCGGGCCGCGGCGCTGCGGGCGGCCAGCGAGCCGCTGTGCCCGGCCGCCAGCGAGTCCACGATGTGCCGGGTGGCCGCCGGGGACAGGAAGGCGTTCCCGCCGGCCGCCGCCCGGACGGCCTGGATCAGCTCGTTCGGCGCGGTGTCCTTGAGCAGGAACCCGGCGCCGCCCTCGGTCACGGCGCGCAGGACGTTCTCGCGCTCCCCGAAGGTGGTGAGGATCAGCGCCCGCGCGCCGGGGGCGACCCTCGCCAGCTCCCCGAGCGCCGTCAGACCGTCCATCACCGGCATCTGGATGTCCAGCAGCACCACGTCCACCCGGTGCGCCCGCGCCAGCTCCAGCGCCTCCCGCCCGTCGGCGGCCTCGGCGACCACCTCGATGTCGTCGGCGGAGCCGAGGATCATCCTGATCCCGGCCCGGATGAGCGGCTCGTCGTCGGCGACGAGGACTCGGATCACGCTGGTCATTCCCCTCGAACGGTGCTTCGGCTGCGGCACCATCCTCACATCCCGCCGACCCGCCCGGACCGCCGGTCCCCCCGGTCCGCCAGCCCCCGGTCCCCGGTCCGGGCGGGTGCGCGGTCAGTTCTTGCTGACGTACTCCTGCTTCTCCACCAGCACCCCGTCCTTGAAGCAGAACCGCGCCACGTGCTCGTCGTTCCAGGACTCGCCGGGCGCTCCGTCCAGCAGGTACCAGCGGCAGGCCGCGCCCTCCGGCGGAGTCGGCCCGGTGCCCTTGTACTCGGAGGTGAAGAGGTTGTTGCCGGGCGGCAGCTCGCGCAGCACGGCGGACTCCGCCGTACCGACCTGGATCCGGTCGTACCGCTCCTTCTTCACCGTCGCGTCGCGGGTGCCGTCGGTGAAGGCGACCACGCCCCAGACCAGCAGCCCCAGCAGGACCACCCCGACCCCGACCACGCCGACCGCGCAGCCCATGGCCGGGCTCCGGCGCTTCCCGCCGCCGTCCTCGGCCGGCGGCAGGCCCTCGAACACCCAGTCGTCCTCGCCCGCGGCCGCCGCGTCCTCCTTCCCGCCCTCGGCCGCCTCGTACGGCAGCACGGCGGCCAGCCGGAAGCCCTGCTCGGGCGTCTGCCCGGCGTGCACCATGCCGCCGACCAGCCGGGCGCGCTCCCGCAACCCCGTCAGCCCCTGACCGCCGCTCACGGCGGCGCCCGCCCCGGCGCGCACGCCCACCAGCTCCGGCGCGCGCGTGTTGGTCACCTCCACCACCAGCGCGTCCGGCTCGTACCGGAGCGCGACCCCGATCGGCGCGCCGGGGGCGTGCTTGTGCGCGTTGGTGAGCGCCTCCTGCACGATCCGGTACGCCGCGTGATCGACCGCGGCCGGCAGCGGGCGCCGCTCGCCCTCCCGGCTGAGGACGACCTCCGCGCCGGCCGTCCGGGAGGACTCCACCAGCGCGTCGATCCCCTCCACCCCGCCCCGGGCGGGCCCGGCGGCCGCGGCCCCCGGCGCGGGCGGCACCGCCGTCGACTCGTCGTGCAGCACCCCGACCACCTCGCGCAGCTCGCGCATCGCCGCGACCGCCGCCTGCCGCAGCACCCCGACCGCCTCCCGCTGCCGGTCGGTGAGCGTCCGGTCGACCTCCAGCGCGCCCGAGTGCACCGAGATCAGCGCCAGCTGGTGGCCCAGGCTGTCGTGCATGTCCTGGGCGATCCGGTGCCGCTCGCGCAGCCGCGCCTGGTGCACCACCATGACCCGCTCGCGCAGCAACTGGTCGTTGCGGTCGCGCAGCGCGTCCAGCAGGGCGCGCCGCTGCGCCCGGTACCGGCCGTAGAGCGCGGGCAGCACGGCGAGCACCAGGAAACCGCCGAGCGACACCCCGAGCACCAGCTTCGGCGAGACGGAGGCGGCGTCCTTCCACACGCCCGTGACGGTGAACAGCGCCCAGCCCAGGACGAAGGTGCCGACCAGCGTCCAGACCCGGCGGATCCGCGCCCCGGCCGCCCAGCCGGCGCAGATCAGCAGCAGCACCGGCCCCCCGGACCAGCCGGTGGCGGCCGAGGCGGCCAGCAGCACGGTGGCCGGCAGCCCGCGCCGCAGCACCCAGAGCACGGTGACGCCGAGGCCGAAGGGCACCGCCAGGCCGGAGCCGGCCAGGACCTCCAGCAGGGCGGCGAACGTGCCCATCAGCAGGGCGAGCAGGGCCTCGCCCACCACCCGCCGGGGCCGCCAGGGCCCCGGCAGCGCCGTCCGTACCGCCGTCTTCCAGGCCCGCGCGATCGCATCCACCCGTCGAGGCTAACCGTCCGGCCGGCACCCCCGCCGTCCACCTTCGTCGCCGCCGGTGCCGACGAAAGTCGCCGGTCGGAGCGGCCGCCGTGGTCGGCACCAGCGGTCGGCCCCCGCGGTCGGCATCCGGGCGGGCCTCCCCCGGACGACCGACCCGGCCGGCTCCGGCGCCCTCAGCCCCTCAGCCTCCCCGGCCCCCCGGCCCCCGGCCCCCGGCCCCTCAGCCGAAGGCCGTCAGCAGCAGCGCCACGTCGTCCACCCGGCGGGTCGAGCCGACCTCGCGCAGCAGCCGTTCCGCCGCCTCCTCCAGCCCCTCCCCCTCCTCCGCCCGGGCCATGGCGGCCCGCAGCCGGTCCACGCCCTGGTCGATCGCCACCGCCGGGTCCTCCACCAGCCCGTCCGTGTAGAGGGCGAGCAGCGAGCCCGGCCGCAGCCGCACCTCGCTGACCGGGTACTCGGCCCGCTCGTCCACCCCGAGCAGCGGCCCGCCCGGCACGTACAGCGCCTCGGCCCGTCCGTCCGGGTGGCGCAGCACCGGCGGCAGGTGTCCGGCCCGGGCGATCCGGGCGGTGCCGTCCGCGGGGGTGAGCCGGACCAGGCAGCAGCTGGCGAGCAGTCCGGGGTCGAGGTCGAGCAGCAGCCGGTTGGTGCGGGCGAGCACCTGGTCGGGCGGGTCGTCGCCGGTCGCGAAGGCGCGGACGGCGCTGCGCAGCTGGCCCATCGCGGCGGCGGCGGCGACGTTGTGGCCCTCGACGTCCCCGATCACCAGGGTGACGTCGCCGCCGGTGACGATCGCGTCGTACCAGTCGCCGCCGATCTCCATCCCCTGGGTGCCGGGCAGGTAGCGGGCGGTGATCCGGATGCCGGGCACCTCGGGCAGCCGGTGCGGCAGCAGCGCCTGCTGCAGGCCGCGGGCCAGCGCGAACTCGGCGTCGTACAGCCGGGCGCGCTCCAGTGCCTGGGCGATGAAGCCGCCGAGGGCGGTGAGCAGCCCGCGCTCCTCGACGGTGAACGGGCGCGGGCGGTCGAAGCCGAGGATGCAGCTGCCGACCGGGCGGCCGGAGGCGATCAGCGGCAGGAAGGCCCAGGCGCCCATCTCGTCCAGGGCCAGGCCGGGGTAGGCGGTGGCGAGTTCGCGCACCGACTCGAAGAAGATCGGCGTGCCGGTGCTGAGCGTCTCCGCGCCGGGGACGCGGGCGTCGATCGGGGTGCCCTCGAAGGTGTCCAGGAAGCCGTCCGGGTAGCCGGACTGCGAGACCAGCTGCAGCTGCTGATCGCGCACCGTGTAGATGGCGAGTTCCTGGCCGCCGAAGGCCGGCAGGATCTCCTCGGCGACGGCCCGGCACACGTCCCGCACGGTGACCGCCTCGGTGAGCGCGCTGGCGAGCTGCAGCAGGTGGTGGGTGCCGCCCAGGCCGGTCAGGGCGGCGGGCGGCGGGGTGGCCGGCGGCTCGGCCTCGCCGGACGGGGACTCGGCGGCGACCACCCGGCCGGTGACGCCGTGCGCGTCGGGGTAGAGGGAGAAGGCGAGCCAGCCGCCCGGCGGACGGGACGCCAGGAAGGCCGTGGGCCGCTGGGAGAGCAGCGCCGCGCGGTGGCGGTTCTCGTAGAAGGGGTCGGCGAGCCAGGGCAGCACCTCCCAGGGGTGCCGGCCGATCAGGTCCTCGCGGCGGGCCAGCAGCAGCGGCTCGGTGGCGCGGTTGGCGTAGGTGATCCGGCCGTCCAGGTCGAGCGAGAACACGCCCTCGCGCAGCCGCTCCACGGCGGCCGCGGCGGCGGTCAGCCTCCGGGTGTCCAGCACCGCGCCCACCAGGTGGGTCCGGCCGTCCGAGATCGCGGTGGGCACCCGCGCCCAGAGTTCCACCGGGTACGGCTCGCCGTCCGG
Organism: Kitasatospora xanthocidica; assembly: GCF_014656195.1. Lineage (GTDB taxonomy): Bacteria > Actinomycetota > Actinomycetes > Streptomycetales > Streptomycetaceae > Kitasatospora > Kitasatospora xanthocidica. The sequence goes on from NZ_BNBY01000053.1 coordinate 6,791, forward strand.
CCCGAGCACCCGGACCCGGGCGGCGAGCACCTCTCCGTGGTCCAGCGCGGTCCGGGCGGCGGTCCGGAACGCCGACAGGTCGCCCGGCGCGACCCGGCGGTTCAGGGCCGCCACCGTCCCGTCGAACTCGCCCGGGCCGAAGCCGAAGATCTCCAGGAACCGCTCGTCGGTGGCGAGCGCCCCGGTCGCCACGTTCCAGTCGAACAGCCCGACCCGGGTGGCCGGCACCGACGGCGGCGGCAGCTCGACCACCGTCGCCTCCCCGTCCGGCTCCACCGACCGCCAGTCCGCCGCCAGCCCGGCCAGCCCGGCGCCCAGCCGGTCCGCCACCGCCGTGAGCTCCGCGACGTCGGCCGCCGGCACCCCGTCGTCCGAGGCGGGCCACAACGCGCTCAGCACCCCGAACCGGTCGGGGCCGAGGCCCACCGGCACGCAGGCCGAGGCGAAGTCGTACGGCAGGCCCACCGCGAGCTGCGGGAAGCGCCGCATGGTGTCCTCGCTGTCCGAGAGCACGATCCGGTGCCCCGTCCGGAAGCAGACCGCGACCGGCAGCGGCCCGGCCTCCGCGATCTGCCGGAACGGTCGCATCACCGACAGCGGCACCCCCGCGACGGTCCGCAGCACCAGCGACCGGCCGGCCCGCGAGCGCAGGAACACCATCGCCCCGTACGCCCCGGTGCGCCCGAGCACCCCGCGCACGGCGTCGGCGAGCAGCTCGTCCCGCCGGAGGTCCGCCGGCCGGGCCTTCTCCGGCACGGCTGCCGGGACCGCCCGGCGCACCTCCGCGTCGGCGCCCGGCTCCCGCGGCAGGTCCGGCCCGGACCGCGCCCCAGGGGCCCCACCGGTCGCGTGCGGATGGCACATGCTCTTTTGCTACGCCGGGCCCGGAACGGTGTCAAGGCGGAGCGGCCCCCGCCCCGGGCTGCCGGACCGCCCCGCTTGCACCAGCATGGACGGCATGCCGAGCACCACCCGCCGCACCACCGTGGTCAACCTGAAGGGCCACCGCGACGACCCCGGCTACCAGGACGTCGTCTACGTCGGCCGCGCCGTGCACCGCGGCGGCTGGCACCTCGCGGAATCCCCCCTGAACTGCCCCTACCGCCCGGGCCCCGACCTCACCCGGGAGGAGATGGTCGCCGAGTACCGCGCCTACCTCCTCGCCCGCCCCGACCTGCTCGCCCTCGTCCCGCCCCTGCGCGGCCACTGCCTCGGCTGCTGGTGCGCCCCGCTCCCCTGCCACGCCGACGTCCTCGCCGACCTCGCCGACCACCCCCCGGCGAAGCCCTGAGGACACGTCCCCTGTTGCGCCGGGCCCCTCAGAGTCCGGAGAGGTCCAGCTCCACCGGGTACGGCACCACGGCCTTGACCAGCCCGGTGAACAGCTCCCCCGCCCGGTACGTCCCCGCGGCCGCGTCCAGCACGTAGGTGTGGACGACCGGCACGCGGCCCGCGGCCTGTTCGACCCGCCAGTAGAACGGGATGCCGGCCTTGGCGTACTGGTCGAGCTTGACCACCCGGTCGGTGGTCTCCGAGCCCGGCGAGACCACCTCGACCAGCAGCAGCACGTGGTCGGGTCTGGTCGGCGACTCGTCGATGGTGTCCGCGCGGTAGACCACCACGTCCGGTCGGCGGTTGTTCAGCGGCACGTCCTGCAGCCGCACGTCGAAGTCGGTGTCGGCGTTCCACTCGACGCCTCCCGCCTCGTCCAGCACGTTCGCCAGGAGCCGGGCGAGCCGGTTGTGCCGCTTGGAAGCGCTCGGGGACACGATCACCATCCCGTCGACGATCTCGATGCCCGCGCACTGCTCGTCGGTCCAGGAGTCGTACTGCTCGCTGGTGATCTGCCGGTGCATCCACTCGGGTGCGATCATCTCGGCCGTCACGGCGTACCTCCCCTGGGCGGTGAGCGGGCCTGGTGCTGTGCGCCTCAGCCTAGTACGGGCGTTACGGCGATTCCGGGCAGTTCGCGGACTGTTCGATATCCTCCGGGCGAGTGGCGGCGCGGGGCCGCCGGTGGGGAAGCGAGAGCGTATATGCAGTCGCCGTCGTCCGAGGAGCCCTCGCACGGGACGTCGTGGCAGTGGGACGGGGAGGAAGGCGGCGAGGGCGAGGCGCCCGGGGACGTGATCGGCGGGGGCGGGGACGGGCCGTGGCTGAGCCGGCGCCGGATGCTGCTCGGGGCCGGGGTGCTCGCGGCGGGTGGGGCCGTCTGGGCGTTGAGCCGTTCGGGTGCCGACGGGTCGCCGCCCGCTCCGGCGCCGCCCAGGCCCCGGCCGACCGCCGTCTCCGGCCCGACCCCGCTCTGGACCTACCGGGGCCCCGAGGCGATGACCCCCGAGCGGCTCACCGACCCGCCGGGCCGCCCCGTCTACCTCTCCAGGAACGGCCTGCAGGTCCTCGACCCGGTCCGGGGCACCGCCGCCCGGCTGCTGGTCTTCGACCCGCCGCCCTCCCGCGACTGGCCCAGCGACCTCGACCTGCTCGGCAAGGTCGTGCTCGGCCCCGAGCAGCTCTTCACCACCACCTACCAGGGCCACCTGGAGGCCCGCCACCTCACCGACCCCGCCGCCGACTGGAGCCTGCCGCTGCCCGACGACCTGCAGGGCGACACCCGGCTCACCGGCTACGACCGCGGTGTCCTCTACGGCTACTCCTGGGGGCGCCCCCGGGCCGACGGCACCCCGTCGGACAACCGGCTGTTCGCCCTGCGGGTCACCGACCGCTACGTCCTCTGGTCCGTCCGCACCGAGCACGAGGAGCAGCCGGTCACCCCCGCCGTCGATGTCGGCGGCCACCTCCTGGCCTGCGTCCGCTTCCTCGGCAACCGCGCCGAGCTGGTGGCCCGGGACTCCGACACCGGCCGCGAACTGTGGACCGCCCCCGGCGACGAGGACCTGCGCTGGTGCGCCACCGACCGGCAGAAGGTCTACGTCCCCGACGGCAACGGTGGCGTGCGCAAGCTGAGCCCCGCCGGCGAACCCGGCTGGACCTACTCCCCCGCCCGGGGCGAGTCCTGGCGGGCGCTGCCGCCCGTCCCGGACGGCCCCCAGGTGTACGTCCCGACCGACCACGGCGTCGTCACCTGCCACGACGCGACCACCGGCGCGGTGCTCTGGTCCTGCCGACTGCCGTTCCTGCTGGACCGCCGCAGCCGTCCGCGGGTCGTCGGCGACATGCTGTTCGTGCCGGGTCCGGCGGCCGGCGGGGTCTGCGCGATCCACACCGCGACCGGCGAGCCGGCGTGGACTTTCCACGACTCCGGCCCGGGCAAGGACGTCTGGACCGTCGCCGCCGACGGGCAGCACCTCTACGCCGGCCACGACGACATCCTGTACGCCCTCCCGCTGGCCTGAACGAGCCTGAGCACGAGCCCGGGCCCTCGCCCGCGCCGACCCGAGCGACCCCGACGAAAACGGCAGGAGGACCCGATGCGGGTGCGCCCGATCTCCCCCGACAACCTGGCCGAGCTGCTCGTCGACCGCATCACCGCCCTGCCCGACGCCGCCGGACGCCGGCTGCGGGTGGCCGTGGACGGCGCCGCGGCCGCCCGCCCCGAGGCCCTCGCCGACGCCCTGGTGGAGCCGCTGCGGCTGCGCGGCCGCCCCACGCTGCGGGTGTCGGCGGCGGACTTCCTGCGCCCGGCCTCGATCCGGCTGGAGTACGGCCACCGGGACGCGGACGCCTTCCACGACCTCTGGCTGGACGACGGCGCCCTGCTGCGCGAGGTCCTCGACCCGCTGGAGCCGGGCGGCAGCGGCCGTGTCCTGCCGACCCTGCGCGACCCGGTGACGGACCGTTCCACCCGCGCCCCGTACACCCGGCTCCCGCCGAACGGGGTGCTGCTGCTGGACGGTCCGCTGCTGCTCGGCCGCTGGCTGCCGCTGGACCTGACCGTCCACCTCGCGCTCACCCCGGCCGCCCTGGCCCGCCGCACCCCCGCCGACCAGCGGTGGACCCTGCCGGCCTTCGCCCGCTACGAGGCCGAGACCGACCCCGCCGAACTCGCCGACCTCACCGTCCGGGTGGACGACCCCCGCCACCCCGCCCTGGTCGAGCGGCCCTGACTCCCCCTCTCCCCCTGACTCCCCCTCTCCCCCTGACTCCCCTTCTCCCCTGGGGCCCGTCTTCGAGCCCCCGTCGTCCACCCGGAGCGGCGAGCGGGGCGGCGTCGGGGTGCGTGCATCGCAAGGCGGAGGAGGGGGGCACCTCCCGGCCGGAGGCTGGGGAGCGTCGCCCGGCGGGAGGGGGTTCGAAGACGGGCCCCGCCCCGTCTCACCGCCCGGGCGCCCTCCCCCGCCCGGCGCGGGCTTGCGTCGGGGCCGGGGCCGGGCCGCGCTGGCAGTACGGGCACCAGTACACCGACCGGTCGCGCGGGGGCTCGCCCTGACGCCCGCTCACCACGGGGGTGACGCAGCGCGGGCAGGGCCGTCCGGCCCGGCCGTAGACCCAGTGCTGGTAGCCGGGCCGGGTGTCGCCGGTGGTGATGTGGCCGGGGCGCAGCTTGTTGGCCTCCAGCATCTGCCGGGCGCGCTCCACCAGCCGGTCGGGGTGCGGGAGTTCACCGACCTCGGTCCACGGCGTCACGCCGGCGACGAAGCACAGCTCGTTGGCGTAGACGTTGCCGATCCCGGCCAGGTTGCGCTGGTCGAGCAGGGCCTCGACGACCGGGCGGGACGGGCGGGCGAGGAGCCGGCGGACGGCTTCGACCGGGTCCCAGTCGGGGCCGAGCAGGTCGGGGCCGAGGTGGCCGACGGCGCGCCGTTCGTCGGTGGTGCGCAGCAGTTCGACGACGGGCAGCCGGTAGCCGACGGCGGTGCCCCCGTCGGTGCCGAGGACGGCCCGGATCTGCCAGGCGGGGCCGCCGGTCCACTGTTCGCCGGGGCGGTAGACCTCCCAGCGGCCGTCCATCCGCAGGTGGGTGTGGAGGGTGAGGCCGCCTTCGAGCCGGGCGAGGAGGTGTTTGCCGCGCGGGGCGACCTCCAGCACCCGGCGGCCGGCGAGGTCGGCGGTGGCGTGGGCGGGCACCCGGAGGTCGGCGCTGGTCAGCAGTCGGCCGGCCAGGGCCTCGTGCAGCCGGGCCGCCACGCGGTAGACGGAGTCACCTTCTGGCATGCCTCCATTCTGGTCCGCGCGACGGCCCGGCGCGGCCCGGTTGGGCCCCGTCCCCGGGCCGCACCGCCCCCGGGCCGCCAGGTGCCCGGGCCGCTCAGCTCCGGTAGGCCGTCCAGGAGTCCCCCATCCGCTGGATCTGGCCCGGGGTGAACTGGGTCATGCAGTCGTCGTAGCTGTAGTCCATGAAGTTGTGGATCGGGTCCTTGCCGGGGCTGGTGCAGGTGTCCCGGCCTTCGGGGCAGCCGTAGGCGGCGCTGCGCTCGGGCGGGGTGTCGGCCACGTAGTCGCCCGGGCTCGCGCAGCCGCCCTGGAAGGTGTGGAAGAGGCCGAGCCAGTGGCCGGTCTCGTGGGTCGCGGTGTTGCCCTCGTTGTAGTGGGTGGCGGAGCCGCCGGGCAGGGAGGTGTCGAGCACGACCACGCCGTCGTCGGCCGGGTGCGAGCGGTACTGGTCGGGGAAGGTCGCCCAGCCGAGCAGGGACTGGCCGAGGTGGGCGGTGTAGAGGTTGAGGGTGCCCGCTCCGCCCGTGCGCAGCTTCTTCTTCATCGCCCTCTCGGCGGAGGAGCCGGGCGTGATGCCGCTGTACCAGGAGGCGTTGTCGGTGTAGTCGGTGCCGGCCAGCGCGAACTGGAAGCCGGTGGGGGTGTTGCCGTCGCCGTCGCCGCCGTAGGTCGCGTTGAGGTGGTCGATCTGGGCGTTGACGGCGGTGTCGGCGAGGCGGCCGGCGTCCCCGTTGTGGATCACGTGGACGTACACCGGGATCGTCGTGGCGGTGCCGCCGGGTGCGCGGGTGTGGCGCCGCTCGGCGAGGCGGGCGCGCAGGTCGTCGTCCATGGCCCGGGCCTGGGCGGGGGTGACCGCGTTCGGGTCCTTTCCGATCGGGCTTCCGGCCGGCTTGCGGGCGGCGGCGTCGCCCGCCTCCTGCGCGCCGCCGGCGCACACGGTGGTCGGCGCGGCGGCGGCCCGCTGCGGGGCGGGCGCCGCGAACTGGCTCAGACCGGCGGCGGCGACCACCGCGACGGCACAGGGGAACAGGCGGGGGGCACGCGAGCGCACCCGGGCAGTACGGCGCATCTGCGCTCCTGACGGGGGAGTCTGACGGGGTCTCGGCCGCACCCTGGCGTGCTCCGGCCGGACCCGCCGGCCCGGTGCCCGGCGCGGACCCGCCGAGACTATGACGCCGTGAAGTCGATCTCCCGCAGGGCGCGCGCGGCGGCCCGGTCGAGTACCACGGCCGACGCACAGCCGGCCGGCAGCCCGCCGGCGTCGAGGATCCACCGGCGCAGCCGGGTGACGCCGGTCCGGTGCCGGGCGAAGGCGTAGCGGGAGACGCCGCGTCCGCGCCGCCGCTGCCCGTCCAGCGCGTCGGCCGGGTCGACGTCGAGCAGCAGCAGGTGCACCCGGCGGCCCTGCCGGGCGGCGGCGCGGACGAGCCAGGACCGCACCCAGGGCAGCGTCCCGCAGTCGTGCACCGCGAGCGGCCCGCCGTCCAGGACGGCCCGGCGCAGCCGCCGGTAGTGCGCGAGCCGGGCGAACGGACGGTAGAGCGCGTACGGGAGGCGGCCGGGCAGCCGGGCCGCGAACTCCTCGCGGACCAGCTGGGAGTCGATCAGCGGGGCGCGCACGCAGCGGCGCATCAGGGTGCTCTTGCCGCTGCCGGGCAGTCCGGTGACGACCAGCAGGTCACCGGCGGGGTAGCGGAGCGCCGCCGGGCCGGGTCCGCGCAGGTGGTGCAGGGCGGGCGGGTCGTGCGGAGGGGGCAGGACGACGTGCTCCGCGGCGGTGCGCGGCGGCGGCACCCTCGGCACCTCCGCCCGCACCGTTCTCGTGCCGCTCACCGGTTCTCCCCCCGCCGTTCCCTGCTCAGGAGCATGTCGCATTCCCAAGGGCGAGTAAAGGGCGGAGGTCGGGGCGGGTGCGGACGTGCCTGGTCAGGCCCGGTCCTGTGGCAGGACCGGGCCCGTTTCGGGACGGTTCCGTCACCGACCGGCGGCCGACCGGAACCACCCCGGAGCCTTTCCTGAGCCTTTCCGGGGCGGCCCGGGGCGGCCGGCCGGAACCGTCAGCCGAGCTGCGGGGCGACCCGGGAGGCGATCAGCTCCAGGTGGTCCAGGTCGTCCAGGTCGAGGATCTGCAGGTAGATCCGCTCGCTGCCGACGGCCGCGTACCGGCCGATCTTCTCGGCCACCTCGTCCGGGGTGCCGGCCAGGCCGTCGGTCTTCAGCTCCTCGACCGAGCGGCCGATGGCGGCGGCCCGGCGGGCCACCTCGGCGTCGTCCCGGCCGACGCAGGCGACCAGGGCGTTGGAGTGGAGCACGGCGTCGGCCGGGCGCCCGGCCTGTTCGACGGCGGCGCGGACCCGGGCGAACTGGGCGGCCGAGTCCTCCACCGAGGCGAACGGCAGGTTGAACTCGTCGGCGAAGCGGGCGGCCAGCGCCGGGGTCCGCTTGGGGCCGTGGCCGCCGATCAGCACCGGGATGCGCTCCTGGACGGGCTTGGGCAGCGCGGGCGAGTCGGTCAGGGTGTAGTACTCGCCGGTGAAGTCGAAGGTGTCGCCGAGCTTGGTGTTCCACAACCCGGTGATGATCGCCAGCTGCTCCTCCAGCCGCCCGAACTTCTCCTTCGGGAAGGGGATGCCGTACGCGGTGTGCTCGGCCTCGTACCAGCCGGCGCCCAGGCCGAACTCGACCCGGCCGCCGCTCATCGCGTCGACCTGGGCGACCTGGATCGCGGTGACGCCGGGCAGCCGGAAGGTGGCGGCGGTCATCAGGGTGCCGAGGCGGATGGTGCTGGTGTCGCGGGCGAGACCGGCCAGGGTGATCCAGGCGTCGGTGGGGCCGGGCCGGCCGTCGACGTCGCCCATCTTCAGGTAGTGGTCGGAACGGAAGAAGGCGCTGAAGGCGCCGAGCTCCTCGGCGGTGCGGGCGACCTTCAGGAGGGTGTCGTAGCTCGCACCCTGCTGCGGTTCGGTGAACACACGGAGATCCATGCCGACCATTCTGGTACGGACCGCCCGGTCGTGAGCGCAGGGAACCGGCCAGACCACGGAACGTACCGAGACCCCGCCACGGGTGGCCAAGGTCTCAGCACGGAACCGTCACGGGCCGCCGTTCCCGCCCCCGGGCTCGCCTACCGTGGACGGATGTTCGCGACCCCCGACGAATCCTTCCGGCGCTCCCCCGACGAGCCGGCCGGCTGCCCGCTGCCCGGCATCGTGGCCGCCTTCACGCCGCGGCTGGCCGAGTTCGCCTTCGAGCCCGGCTTCGTCGCGGCGGTCGACCAGCACGCCGCGATGCTGCGGGAGCTGCTGTACGCGCAGGGGCCGGAGCTCGCGCCCCGGCCCCTGGACCGTGAGGAACTGTCGGACTACGCGCTGGGCTTCCTGGACGCGCTCAGCGAGATCGGCTGGCGGGAGCCGGTCGGCCACGACTACGCCGTGCTCCGGCTGACCGCGATCTGCTGGCTGGTGCGCGAGCAGGGCCTGCTGGAGGTCTGACGCCCGCCGTCACCGGTTCTCCGGTGCCCGCCCGCTCACCGGTTCTCCGGTTGCCGCCCGCTCACCGGTTCCCCGGTGCCCGCCCGCTCACCGGTTCTCGCCGGGCTCGATGCCCGGGGCCGGCGGGGTGCCCGGGCCGGTCTGGGTGGTCGGCCGCACCGGCTGGTGGGCCAGCGCGTCCGAGCGGCCGGCCTGGTAGGCGCTGCCGCGCAGCCGGGCCGTCTCCTGCTCGGCGCTGTCCAGCCACCGCTCCCAGCGCTGGCGCATCGGCATGATCAGGCCGCCGCCGACACCGACCACCACCACACCGGCGACGGTGGCGAGCGCGGCGATCAGCACCGGCCCGGTGATCGCGGTGGCGATGCCGGCCTGGCCCAGCGCGGCGATCACACCGAGCGCGACGATGAAGCCCCACGCCATGGTGGCGACCGTGCGGCCGTACGAGGCGCCGGACAGCGAGTTGCCCACGATGTCGCGCACGCCGTTGGCGATGGCCATCGCGACCACCACGATCACGACGGCGACGATCGCCCTGGGCAGCCAGGCGACGATGCTGTGGATCATCACGCTGATCGGGTTCGGGCCGAAGACGCCGAACGCCAGCTGCAGCGCCATCAGCAGGACGATGTAGTAGACGACCTTGCAGACGATGCCGGTCATGTCGTACTTGGAGCCGCTCAGCCGGGCGGCCACCCCGGACCGCTCCGCGACCCGTTCCGAACCGATCCTGCGCAGCACCCGGTCGAGCACCTTGGCGACGGCCTTCGCCACGAACCAGCCGATGACCAGGATCACCAGGAAGGCGATGAACTGCGGAATGACCTTCGCGATCTTGGACCAGGCCTGGGTGAAGCCCGACCCGAAGTCGACGGAGAGTGCGAGCTGCTGAGCCACGGAGTCCTCCACTCGGTGACACGGCGCCACGAGCGGGCGCGACGGCCCCCCACCCTTCGTGGATAGCAGGCCCCCGTCCGGGCCGCGCGCGCCCGGCGTCCGGGATGCTTCCCTCGGGTGAACGCCCCGGCGAGTCGCCCGCGTACAGTGGCGGTCCGGGGGACGGACGACGGGCCAGGACGGAACAGGACGGTGCGGCAGTGAGCGGTACGGCGGCGGACAGCGCGGTGGGGCACCGGGCGCTGCACTGGCGGACCCGCCCGGACGGGGCCCGGGCCGCCGTCCTGGTGCTGCACGGCGGCGAGGAGCACAACCTCGCCCGGCCCGGCCGGCTCAACCTCCCCCTGCTGCGGATGCACGGCTTCCTGCGCGCCCTCACCCGGGCGACCGCGGACGCCGGGGTCGCCGTCGCCACCGTCCGCTACCGCCACCGCGGCTGGAACGGCGAACGCGCCGACGCCGCCCGGGACGCGCTCACCGCGCTCGACGAACTGGCCGCGCGGCTCGGGCCCGTACCGACCGTCCTGATCGGCCACTCCATGGGCGGCCGTGCCGCCCTCCGGGCCGGCGGCCACCCCTCGGTCACCGGACTGATCGCCCTCGCCCCGTGGTGCCCGGCCGAGGACCCGTGCGAACAGCTGGCCGACCGGGACGTCCTGCTGCTGCACGGCGACCGCGACACCGTCACGCTGCCCGCCGACACCCGCGCCTTCGCGGCCCGCAGCCGCGCCGCCGGGGCCCGCGTCTGCGGCTACACCGTCGCCGGCAGCGGCCACGCCATGCTCCAGCGCGTCCCCGACTGGCACCGCGCCACGACCCGCCTCACCACCGCGCTCCTCGGCCTGCACCCGCTGCCCGCCGAAGCCGCCTCCGCCCTCGCACTCCCACCCGCCTCCCCCGAGGCGCTCACCCTCCCCCTCCCCCGCCAGCCCCGCCACACCCCGGCCGTCCCGGCCGACGCCTGACACCACCGGCGCCCCGCTCACCCGGGCCTCCCGGCCGACCTCCGGCACCAGCATGGCCCGCACCCCTGTCACCGGACCCCCACGAGCGGGCCCGCGACAACACCCCGGCCGAACCACCGGGCCTTCCCCCGGCCCACCCGGCCGACGCCTGACACCACCGGCGGCCGCGGGGTGCCTCGGCGGGTCCGATTCAGCGGGCGTGTCTCAGAGCGTGTGCCACAGGGCGGTGGCGAAGACGGCCGTGACCCAGGTCCAGAGGGCGGAGAGGCCGAGGTGGGCGGCGGTTCGCAGGGGGTCGCCGCGCCACAGCTTCGGGGAGAAGACGGCGAATTCGAAGAGCCAGCGCAGCCCCCAGAAGAGGGTCTGGCCGGCCAGCAGGGCGGTGCCGAGACGGCCGGCCGCGAGCAGGTCGGGGGCCAGGCAGAGCGGGAGCAGCCCGAGCAGGACGCAGGCCAGCCCGATGAAGAAGAGGTGGGCGTAGGAGACCTGGCGGGTCAGCAGGGTGGTGCCGCACAGGTCCCCGGGCCAGCCGATGGCGCGGGGCAGCACGGCGTGGACCAGTCCCATCGCGACGAGGGCGGCGCCGACCAGGCGCAACTGGGCTTCCAGGGTGAGGAGTTCGCTCATGAGACGGGCTTCCGGAAGGCGATGGCGGTGACCAGGCCGGCGATCCGGCGCTCGGTGGCCGGGTGCAGGCCGGCCTCGGCGGCGTGGCGGAGCCAGGTAGCCCGGGAGTGGAAGTGCCAGGCGCCGGGGCCGTAGACGGCGGCGTTGGCGGTGTCGCGCAGGTGCTCGACGAGCAGCAGGGTCCCGCCGGGGCGCAGGGCGCGGGCGGCCTCGGCGAAGAGGGCGGTGCGGTCGGCGGGGCGGCGCAGTTCGTGGGCGGCGAAGACGGCGAACACCGTGTCCAGCGCGGCCGTTTCGGCGGGCAGGGCGTCGGCGCGGGCCGGGATGCCGCCGGGGGCGGACGGGACGAGTGCGCGGGCGCGCCGGATGGAGGCGCCGGCGGTCGCCGGGTCGTACAGGTCGGCGACCCGGCCGCGGGCGCCGGGGTGGCGTGCGGCGAGCGGGCGGCCGATCTCGTTGAGGCCGGTGTCGACGATCAGGTGGTCGCCGGGGCCGTCCGGCAGGAGGGCGGGCAGCCAGTGGTAGCCGTGGAGTTCGGAGCGGTCGTAGACGGCCCAGGTGGCGAGGAGGCTGCTGACGACGTACCCGGCGGCGACGCCGGCGGCCGTCCGGGCCAGCGCGGCGGCGGGGCCGGGCAGGCGGCGGGCCAGTGCCCAGCCGGTGGCGGCGGTGAGGGTTCCGGCGGCGTACATCGGCCAGTTGTAGCGGACGACGTCGCGCACGCCGGAGGGGTGGGGGCCGGAGGCTTGGTGACCGGTCATCGGGCGGCTCCGGTGGGGCGTCGGCGGGGGCCGGTGGGCGGCGGGGGCAGCACGGGGGCTCCCGCCGCCGCAGGTCGCGGCCGGGGGATCCCGCGCGCCCTCATCATGGCGCACGCCTTTGAACGCGTTCAACTCGGGGTGCCGACGCAGCCGTGCCGCCCGGGAGGAGCCACGGCGGGCGGGCGGTCAGGCGGTCAGGCGGACTCCCGGCCCGCGCCCAGGGCGGGGAGGTGGCCGGCCAGCAGCGCCTCGCCGAGCGGGGTGAGCCGGTGGGTGACCGTCCGGCCGGTGCGGCCCTTGACGGTGAGCCCGGAGTCGGCGAGGACGGTGGCGTGCTCGCTCGCCGAGGCGGTGGAGATGCCCAGGCGGGCCGCCAACTCCTTGGTGGAGCAGGGGCCGTGGACGGCGATGGACTCCAGGGCGGCGGCCCTGGTCTGGCCGAGCAGGGCGGTCAGGGTCCGGCTGGGGGCCGGTTCGGGCTCGGCGTGCAAGGGTCCACCGATCCTGGCCGGGTAGAGGAGCACGGGCTGTTGGGAGGGGTCCTCGAACCGGGCGATGACCGGACGGCGGGGGCCGAACACGCACGGCTGGAGCAGCAGTCCGCGGCCGTCCAGCCGCACGTCGTGCCGGCACCCGTTCGCCAGCGGGAAGCTGAGCACCGGGCGGCGCCAGGACACCGCCGGGTGCAGCGAGCCGAGGATCCGGTCCGGCTCGGTCATCCAGCGGCGGCGCCCGTGCTCGGTGGTGACGATGCTCTCGATCTGCCGCCGGTACGGGTCGATCGCCCGGGTCTGGTACTCGGCGGTGACGTGGCCGAGCACCTCGCGGGCCCGCCGGTCGCCCGCCGCCACGCCGCGCGCGAAGGCGCTCAACTGCCGCTCTCCGCCGACCGCGCGCAGGTGCTCGCGCAGCGGCGCCTCCGGCGTGGCTGCGGTGGCGCTCTCGGTGGCCCCCGGATCGCGCCGGACGGTGAGGAACTCCGGGATCGCCGAGGGGGTGTAGAGGTCGAAGAGGAGCGAGGTGCGCGGGCTCCAGGAGGCCCGCAGACGGTCCCGCCAGGGCTCGAAGCGCGGATCGCGCAGCCCGTTCACCAGGGCGTGCACGCTGAGTGACAGTTCCATCGACATGTCCGGACGCTCCGCGACCCGGACCCGCGCCAGGTCGTCCGCCCCGAAGAAGATTCTCAGCACGACCGCGATCGTCGCCCCGGGACGGGCCGCGCCGCAAGACCGTTCGGCGAGAACCGAATCGTTTGCCCGCCGCCCGCCGCCCAGGCCAGGCTGGGGCTCCCGCGCCTCCCCTCCGGAGGGCGCGGCCGGCCGGGCGGGGTGCCCCGGCGGCGGCCGGGGCGGCCGGGGCGTCCGGGGCGTCCGGGTGACGGACCGGACGCCCGGTGGGGGCGGGCCCGGGGGCTCGTCCCCACGCGATCCCCTCGGGCCCGCCCCGCCCGCCGTCTCCGCCCGTCACCCCTCCCGCACGGCCCGCGATCGCCCTCAGCCCAGGTCCGCCGGGGACTCCACGACGACCCCGTAGAGGTCGCCGATCGTCGCCAGCGCGCCGCGGTGGACCTGGGCGGCGGTCAGCTCGACGCCCGCCGACGGCAGCGGCCGGGTCGCGGAGGCGGCGGCCACCACGGTCGGGCGGTTGCCGCGCAGGAAGGCGCCGGCCGCGGTGAAGGCGACGCACATGTGGGTCATGAAGCCGGCCACGACCACGTCCCGGTGCCCGGCCGCGTCGACCAGCTCGCCCAGGTCGGTGCCGACGAAGGCGTCCGGGACCTGCTTGACCACGACGCGCTCGCCCTCGACGGGCGCCACGCTCGGGTGGATCCGCCCGATCTCGGTGCGGATGTCGTACGGGGTGCCCTCGCCGCCGTCGTTGATCACGTGGATGACGGTGGCACCGGCCGCCCGGGCCCGGGCGAGCAGGTCGGCGGCGGCGTCGAGCGCCTCCTGCCAGCCCTCCAGCTCCATCACGCCGCGTACGTAGGTGTTCTGGTAGTCGATCAGGATGACGGTCGCGTCGCCGAGGGAGGCCGGCTTGTCGTCGAGGCCGTTGAGGGTGCGCAGGGTCGTCGTGGGCACGGCGGTGCCACCTTTCACGTTCGGAGGGAGCGAGGTTTCCGCAGGTCACACGTGGTGTGCTCGGCCTCGAAAACGCTACGGCCGACGCCCGCGTGTCGGCAATGTCGTCTAACATGCAGATTCCGACATCAGGGGTCGGGGAACATCGAGGGATCGGGGGCATCCAGTGCGGGCAGTGCAGCCGGACACCGGGGCCGCGCGGCGGCTGATCGTCATCGTCCTGTTCGAGGGTGTCGACCTGCTCGACGTGACCGGCCCGCCCGAGGTGTTCTCGCTGGTCAGGCGGGAGACCGACGACGCGGCCGGCTACCGGGTCACCCTCGCCGCCGAGACCATGGCACCGGTCACCACCGCGGCGGGCGTGCGGATCCTGCCCGACCTCACCTTCGACCAGGCCGCCGAGGGCGGCATCGACACCCTGCTGGTGCCCGGCTCGGTCGAGGTGGACGACCGGCGCCGGGTCCGCGCGCTCACCGATCCGGCGGTGGTCGAGCGGGTCCGCATACTGGCCGCCCGCTCCCGCCGGGTGGCCAGCGTCTGTGTCGGCGCGCACCTGCTGGCCGCCGCCGGGCTGCTGGACGGCCGGCGCGCCACCACCCACTGGTCGACCGCGGGCCAACTCGCCGCCGAGTACCCGCAGATCGAGGTCGACGCCGACCCGATCTTCATCCGCGAGGGCGAGGTCTGGACCGGCGCGGGCATCAGCGCCTGCCTGGACCTCTCGCTCGCCCTGGTCGCCGAGGACTTCGGCGAGGAACTGGCCCTGCGGGTCGCCCGCCAGCTCGTGATGTACCTCAAGCGCCCCAGCGGCCAGAGCCAGTTCAGCGTCCCGCTGGAGCCGGTGTCCACCACCCGGCGGATCGAGGAGCTGCGCCACCACATCCTGCGCAACCTCTCCGGGCGGCTCACCGTCCCGGACCTCGCCGCCCACGCCCACGTCAGCGAACGGCAGTTGACCCGGATCTTCAAGACCGAACTGGGTACCACGCCGAGCGCCTACATCGAGTCGGCCCGGGTCGAACTCGCCCGCCACCAGCTGGAATCGGGCGATGCCACGCTCGAACGCATCGCCACCGCCTGCGGGTTCGGCACCACGGACACGCTGGTACGCGCCTTCCGCCGCCGGCTCGGCACCACGCCGACCGACTACCGGCAGCGGTTCCGGACCACCGCGGCGGCGACGGGTACGGCCGTCACGGCAGCCGGACGACCGGGTGAGGCCGTCACGGCAGCCGGACGGTGAACGCCGTACGGCCCGCCCGGCTCGCCGCGTCCACCTCTCCGCCGTGCGCCCGGACGACGGCCCGGACGATCGCCAGCCCCAGCCCGGTCGAGCCGGTGGCGCGGGAGCGGGCGCGGTCGCCCCGGACGAAGCGCTCGAAGACCCGGTCGAGCAGCTCCGGCGCGATCCCCGGCCCCTCGTCCGTGACGCTCAACTCGACCTGACCGTCGGCCCGTTCACGTTCGATCCGCAGCTCGACCCCGGTGCCCGCCGGAGTGTGGGTCCGGGCATTGGCCAGCAGGTTGGCCACCACCTGGCTCAGCCGGTGCTCGTCGCCGCGGACCAGCACCGGGTCCTCGGGGAGGGCGAGCCGCCAGCGGTGGTCCGGGCCGGCGGCGCGGGCGTCGGCCACGGCGTTGAGGGCGATCCGGGTCAGGTCCACCTCCTCGCACGCCAGCGGACGGCCCGCGTCCAGCCGGGCGAGCAGCAGCAGGTCCTCGACGATCGCGCCCATCCGCACGGCCTCGGCGTCGATCCGCTCCAGCGAGTGCCGTACCGGCGCCGGTACGGCCCCGGGGTGGCGCAGCGCCAGTTCGGCGTGGCCGCGGACGGCCGCCACCGGAGTGCGCAGCTCGTGGCTGGCGTCGGCGGCGAAGGCGCGCAACCGCTCCTCCACCGCGTGGCGGCGGGCGAGGGCGTCGCCGACGTGGCCGAGCATCCGGTTGAGCGCCGCGCCGACCCGGCCGACCTCGGTGCGCGGATCGTCGTCCGGCACCCGTTCGGCCAGCAGGACCTCGCCGCTGGCCAGCGGCATCGCGCTGACCCGCTCGGCCGTGCCCACCACCCGCCGCAGCGGCCGCAGCGACCAGCGGACCCAGAGCGCCCCGGCGGTGCCGGCGGCCGCGACGGCGATCGCGAAGACCGTCAGTTCCAGGGTCTCCAGCCGCCGGACGGTGTCCTCGGCCGGGCGCAGCGGCAGGCCGCTGACCAGCGTGTCGCCGTCCCGCCCGGCGACCGCGCGGACCCGGTAGCGGCCCTGCTCCCCGCCGAGGTCCAGGGTGCGGGCCGGGCCGCCGGCCGGCAGGGCGGCGAGGGAGCGCTGCTGGGCGGGGGTGAAGGTGATCCGGTCGTCCTCGTCGTCGGGGCCGTCCGCGTCGTCGGCGTCGCCGTCGACCACACCCGCCGCGGTGACCCTGCCGTCGAGCAGCCGGACGCCGAGGGTGCCCGGGGTCTGCGCCCGGGTGTCGGGGCCGCCGCCCTGGCCGGTGTGCTCCAGGCTCGCGGCGTAGCGGCCGCCGGACTCGGCGAGCTGCTGGTCGAGGCGGTCGACCAGGAAGTGGCGCAGCGCGGCGGTGGTGGCGAAGCCGACGGCGGCGCAGGTGACGACCAGCAGCACCAGCAGGCCGGCGATCAGCCGGGCGCGCAGGGTCCGGGGCAGCGGCCTGATACGGGACAGGGGGCGGGACAGCGGCCGGGGGCGGGCCCGCCTCATGTCGCGGCCTTGATCAGGTACCCCGCGCCCCGCACCGTGTGGATCATCGGGCTCCGGCCCGCGTCCACCTTCTTCCGCAGGTAGCTGATGTACAGCTCGACGATGTGCGCCTGCCCGCCGAAGTCGTACGACCAGACCGCGTCCAGGATCTGCGCCTTGCTGAGCACCTGCCGGGGGTGGCGCATCAGGTGGGCGAGCAGCGCGTACTCGGTCGGGCTCAGCTCGACGGTCTCGCCGCCGCGGGTCACCTCACGGGCCCGGTCGTCCAGGACGAGGTCGCCGAGCACCAGCGCGTGTGCGGGCGGCCGCCGCGGCGCGGACGGCGGGGCCGCCCGGCGCAGCAGTCCGCGCAGCCGGACCACCACCTCGGCCAGGCTGAACGGCTTGGTCACGTAGTCGTCGCCGCCCGCCGCGATGCCCGCGATCCGCTCCTCGACGGCGTCCCGGGCGGTGAGGAAGAGCACCCGCACCTCGGGCCGCGCGGCGTGCACCCGGCGCAGCACCTCCAGTCCGTCGAGGTCGGGCAGCATCACGTCGAGCACCACGGCGTGCGGCTGCCAGGCCGCGGCGGCCTCGACGGCGGCCAGACCGGTGGTCGCGCCGCGCGCCTGCCAGCCCTCGTAGCGGACGGCGCCGCAGACCACCTCGACCAGGTCCGGCTCGTCGTCGACGACCAGGACGCGCCACTGCGGGCGGTCGGCGCTGTCGTCCATGCTGCTCCCTCGGGCTCGTGCTGCGCGGCGGACGGTGGCGGACAGTGTGGACCGCCGCGATGAGAAAGCCCTGAGACCTCCGGGATCCGTTCGCGGCCTGCCGATCCGCTCCGACCTGCGACGATGCCGTCGGGCGCGGGCCCGGCGGCCGGTCCCGCTCAGAGCGGGCTCAGAGCTTGCGGTGTCATCGTGGACCGCCTCGGCGGCACCCGCCGCCGGGCGCCGAGGAGGTACCCGATGACCACTGCCGCCACACCGCAGCCGCGGCCCGGGCCGCGGCCGGCCCCCGCGGGCCGGGGGCACCGGGCCGGGCCGCGCCCGCCGTTCGCCCTGGAGCCGACGGTCGCGCTCGCCCTGATCGCCGTCGGCGCGGTCGGCGTGCTCGCGCTCTGGTGGGCGAGCACCCCGGCGGTCGTCGGCGCCGCCGGCTGGCTGACCGGCGTCGGCCGGATCACCGGACTGCTCGCCGGCTACGCGGCCCCGGTCCTGCTCCTGCTCATGGCCCGGCTGCCGCCGCTGGAGCGCGGGGTCGGCGCGGACCGGCTGGCCCGCTGGCACGCCTTCGGCGGACGGTGGCTGGTGGCCGCCGTCTCGGTGCACGTGCTGACGGTCGTCTGGGGCTACGCGCTGACCGACGGGCGCGGCCCGGTCGGCGAGGGCGTGGAGGTCGTCCTCCACTACCCCGAGATGATCAAGGCCACGCTGGGCACCCTGCTGCTGCTCGGCACCGGCGCGGTCTCCGCCCGGGCCGCGCGCCGCCGGCTGTCCTACGAGACCTGGTACTACCTGCACCTGGCGACGTACCTCGCGGTGGCGCTCGCCTTCTCCCACCAGCTGGCCACCGGCGCCGACCTGGGCGACGGCCCCGGCCGCGCCGCCTGGTACGCGCTCTACTTCGGGACGGCCGCGCTGCTCGGCTGGTACCGGCTGGCCCGGCCGTGGCTGCTCGACCGGCGGCACCGGCTGCGGGTCGCGGAGATCCGGCCCGAAAGCCCCGGCGTGGTGTCGCTGTTCCTCACCGGGCGGCGGCTGGACGAACTGCGGGCCGAGTCCGGCCAGTTCTTCCGCCTCCAGTTCCAGGCGCCCGGGCTGCGCTGGGCCGCCAACCCGTACTCGCTGTCCGCGCCGCCGCATCCGCGCTTCCTGCGCTTCACCGTCAAGGACCTCGGCGGGCACAGCGCCGCGGTGGCCGCCCTGCGCCCGGGCACCCCGGTGCGCGCCGAGGGCCCGTACGGCGCCTTCACCGGGCGGCGGCTGCGGCGGCGCCGGGTGCTTCTGCTCGGGGCGGGCGTCGGGATCACCCCGCTGCGCGCGCTGTTCGAGACCCTGCCGGGCGAGCTGACGCTGGTCCAGCGGGCCCGGCGGCCGGAGGACCTGCTGTTCCGCGCGGAGCTGGCCGAGGTCGCCCGGCGGCGCGGCGCGGTGGTGCACGAACTGCTCGGCGCACGTGCGGAGGTCGGCGACCTCGGCGCCGCGCTCGCCCGGCTCGTCCCCGGCCTCGCCGAGCACGAGGTGTACCTGTGCGGCCCTGAGGCGCTGACCGGGGAGGCCGTCCGCGCGCTGCGGGCGGCGGGGGTGCGGCCGGGGCGCATCCATCACGAGAGCTTCTCCCTCTGAACCGTCCGACTCCGAACCGTCCGACTTGAACCGTCCGAGCCTTCTGAACCCTTGGGAGCGTCGATTCCATGCGCCGAGCCGTCGTCACCAGCGCCGCCACCGCCGCCGGGGTGGTGCTGCTGCTCTCGCTCAAACCGCACGAGGCGGCCGGGCCGGTCCCGGTCATCGGGTCGGGGGCCGGCTCGGGCGCCGCTTCCGGGTCCGAGGCGCCGGAGCCGTCGAACACCTCCGCCTCCCCCGCGCCGTCCGCGTCCGCCGCCCCCGCGGGCGCCGCCCGGAAGGTCGGCGGCGACACCGTCAACACCCGGTACGGCCCGGTGCAGGTCCAGGTCACGCTCACCGGCAGCCGGATCACCGCCGTCGACGTGCTCAAGTACCCCGCCTCCGAACGCCGTGACCGCGAGATCAACACCACCGCCCTGCCCCTGCTCAACCAGGAGGCGATCTCCGCGCAGAGCGCCGCGATCGACGTCGTCAGCGGCGCGACGTACACCAGTGACGGCTACATCCGCTCGCTGCAGAGCGCCCTCGACCGGGCCAAGGGCTGAGCCGCCGTGCTCCGCCACGCCGAGCCCGTGATGGGCACCGTCTTCTCCGTCGTCGTCCGCGACCCCGGCCCCGGGACGGCCGCCGCGCTCGACCGGATCGTCGAACGGCTGCACCGGATCGACGCGGTGTTCTCCACCTACCGGCCCGACAGCGACATCAGCCGCCTCGACCGGGGCGAGCTGGCCCTCGCCGACTGCGATCCCGACGTCCCCGCCGTCCTCGCCGCCTGCCGGGAGGTGGCCACCGAGACCGACGGCTGGTTCACCGAGCGCCCCGGCGGCCGGCTCGACCCCAGCGGCTGGGTCAAGGGGTGGGCGGTCGAGGAGGCCGCCGCCCTGCTGCGCTCCTCCGGCGCCCGGCAGTACTGCGTCAGCGGCGGCGGGGACGTGCAGACCGGCGGCGGGCCCTGGCGGATCGGCGTCGCCGACCCCGGCCGGCCCGGCCTGCTCACCGCCGTGCTCGCCGGCCACGGCCTCGCCGTCGCCACCTCCGGCACCGCCGAGCGCGGCGCCCACGTCCTCGACCCGCACACCGGCCGCCCGGCCCTCGGCTTCGCCTCCCTCACCCTGGTCGGCGCCCCGGGCACCGGCATCGCCCGCACCGACGCCTGGGCCACCGCCGCCTTCGCCATGGGCCCCGACCGCGCCCTCGCCTGGGTCGCCCGTCGGCCCGGCGTCGAGGCGCTCGCCGTCCTCCCGGACGGCAGCAAGCGCTGGACGCCCGGCCTGCCCGGCCACCTCCCCGCCGCCGGCCCGGCCGACTGGCGGTCCGCCGTCCGCTGACCCGGCTGCCCCCGCTCCTGCTCCTGCTCCTGCTCCTGCTCCTGCTACGCCTCCCGCTTCTGCTGCGCCGCCCGCCAGGCCTCCCAGGCCACCAGCGGCGCCAGGTACGACCAGCGGTGCGAGCCGTCCGGGCAGACACCGCCCTCGACCAGCGCGGACACGGTACGGCGGGTGAACGGCACCCACACCGCCATGTCGTGCTCGAACGTGCTGTGGCAGGCGTCGCGGCGGCGGTCGATCTCCGCCGCGTCGAGCCGGGCCCGGACGGTGGCGACCAGCGTGTAGCAGGACGCCGGTTCGCTCCAGCCCAGCCAGGTGATCACCGCCGGTCCGACGTCGGCGGGCAGCAGCCCCAGCTCCTCCTCCAGCGCCCGGTGGACCAGCCCGTAGAAGTCCTCGGCGGCGCCCGGCTCGTCGCGGTACTTCATCGTCTCGTTGATCCCGACCGTCCACTGCGCCGGGAAGGTCCTGACCGCCAGTGAGCGCCGGAGCAGCAACAGCCGGCCGGCGCGGTCCCGCACCGCGACGCAGGCGCTGACCATGGTGGGCGGCGCGCCGGCCACGAAGCTCGTCAGCCCCTCGTCCAGCGCCTCGCGCAGCAGCCGACCCGCCTCCGGGTCCTCGCGGCCCAGCCCGGTGGTGGCCATGCACTCCGCGTAGTCGCTCTCGGCGATGGTCACCTCGCACACCCGGGCGGCGCTGTGCTCACCGTGATCGACCGTCAGCCGCGAGATGTACGCCGTCCGGCCCGCCGCCCCGGCGGCCCGCTGCCGCGCCACCTCCTCGGCCCACCCGACCGCGTCCAGCACGTGCGGGCGTTCGACCCGCCCTCCGTACGAGGTCACCAGAGTTCCGGGGGACAGCGGCCGGGCCGCCGACCAGGTGATCAACGGCGCCAGGCCGTCCGCCCGGACGTCGTGCGCCCGGGCCGCCGCCGACAGACTCGCCCGCCGCACGCTCGGCGCCGGGACCCGTGAACCGATGCGTGAGCCGCCGTACTTGGCGAAGTCGTAGACCAGATTGGTCACCACGCCGAGCAGCAGCGCTCCGCCGATCCCCAGCAGCCATTCCACCCCAGGCCCCCCGCCTTCATGATCCGCCCGCCCCATTGTGGGGTCGGGCGGACGCCCGGGGAAAGGCCTCGCGTCCGCGAACGCATCCGTCCGAGCCGGCCGCCCGGCCGATCCACCCGGCCGGTGTTAGGGTGATCGACAGTCGACTCGGAGGCGCTGAACGATCGTGCGGGCAGCCGGAATCGACGCCACGGCGACCGCCAGGTCGGCGCTGCGCCGCTTCCCCTCCGCCGCCGGGTACGCGCTCCGCTGCCTCGCCACCGGGCTGGGCGCGCTGGTCGCGTCGGCCCTCCTGCTCGTCGTCCTCGCCCTCTGCCTCGTCGGCCTCGGCCTGCTGCTCCTCCCCGGCGCCGTTCACCTGCTGGGCCGCTACGCGGAGTTCCACCGACGGCTGGTCGGCCGGCGACTGGGCTCGGAGGTCCGCGCGCCGTACCGCGACGATCCCTTCCGCAGCCGTACGTCGCCCCTGCGCGATCCCGCCGTCCGCGAGGACCTGTTCCGGGACCTGCGCTGGCTGCTCGCCCACGGCACCGTCGGCACCGCCCTGTGCGCGGCCGGTCTCACCCTCTGCAGCCACGCCGTCAACTGGCTGACCGCGCCGCTGTGGTGGCGGCTCCTGCCGGCCGAGCGGGACGCCGTCATCCTGCTGAACGTCGACTCCTGGCCGGTGGCGGCGATCGCGGCGGTCGGCGGCGTCGGCTACGCCGCCCTCGCGGTCGCCGTCCTGCCGTTCCTCGCCGACCTGCACGCCCGTGCCTCCCGTCGGCTGCTGACCGCCCCCGGCCGCGAGTCGCTCGCCCAGCGGGTGCACCGACTGACGGTCAGCCGGTCCGCGGCGCTGGACGCCCACGCCGCCGAACTGCGGCGCATCGAACGGGACTTGCACGACGGCGCGCAGGCCGACCTGGTGGCCGTCTCGCTCCGGCTCGGCATGATCCGCCGGGCGCTCGCCCACCGCCCGGACCACGTCGCGGAGTTGGTGGACTCCACCCAACTGGTCACCGAACAGGCCCTGGAGTCCCTGCGGGCGCTCGTCCGCGGCATCCACCCGCCCGTGCTCGCCGACCGCGGGCTCACCGAGGCCGTCCGCTCGCTCGCCGCCCACTGCGCCGTCCCCACCCGGACCGATCTCGACGGGGCGGCCGGCCCGCCGCCCCGCGCACCGGCCGCCGCCGAGGCCGCGGCCTACTTCGTGGTCGCCGAGGCGCTCACCAACGTCGCCCGGCACAGCGGCGCCTCCACCGCCCTGGTCCGGCTGCGGATCACCGCCGACGCGATCGCCGTCCGGGTCGAGGACGACGGCAGGGGCGGCGCCGCCGAGGGCACCGGGAGCGGCCTGCCCGGCCTGCGGCGGCGCGTCGCCGCCTTCGACGGGACCATCGACCTGTCCAGCCCGCCCGGGGGCCCGACCGTACTGGAAGTGGACATCCCATGCGCGTCCTGATCGCCGAGGACAACGCCCTGCTCCGCGAGGGCCTGGCCCTCCTGCTGACCAGCGAGGGCCACGAGGTCTGCGCGGCCGTCGAGCACGGCGACGACCTGCTGCCCGCCCTGCTCGACCACCGCCCCGACGTCGCCGTGGTCGACGTCCGGCTGCCGCCCGGCTTCCGCGACGAGGGCCTGCGCGCCGCCGTCGAGGCCCGCCGCCGGCTCCCCGCCCTCCCCGTCCTGATCCTCTCCCAGTACGTCGAACACGCCTACGCCACCGAGCTGTTGGCCCAGAGCGCCACCGGGGTCGGCTACCTCCTCAAGGACCGGGTCGGCCGCGCCGAGGAGTTCCTGGAGGCCCTCCGCCGCGTCGCCGAGGGCGGCACCGCCTTGGACCCCGAGGTCATCAACCACCTGATGGCCCGCCGCACCGGCCCCGACCCGCTCGCCGCCCTCACCCCGCGCGAACGCGAGGTCCTCGCGCTGATGGCGGAGGGCCACAACAACCCCGCCATCGCCCGGCTCCTCTTCCTCGCCGAGAGCTCCGTGAACAAGCACATCGGCCACATCTTCACCAAGCTCGGCATGCCCACCCCCGACTCCGGCCACCGCCGCGTCCTCGCCGTCCTCACCTACCTCCGCACCCTCGCCGACCGGTAGGCGCGCCTGCTTGCGCCAGTCAGCGGCGTCCCGGCCCCGCCCGTGCCGCGGCCTGCGCGCGGGCGCGGCACGGCTGTTCCGCGGCCCGCGGATGTGGCGTAGCGTGGCCGGATGAACACGAACGCGTCCTCGCGGTACGACGTCGTGATCGTCGGCGGCGGGCACAACGGGCTGGTGGCGGCGGCGTACCTGGCGCGGGCCGGGCAGCGGGTGCTGGTGCTGGAGCGGCTGGCGCAGGTGGGCGGGGCCGCGGTCTCCGCGCGGGCCTTCCCGGGGGTGGACGCCCGGCTGTCGCGCTACTCCTACCTGGTGAGCCTGCTGCCGCGGACGATCGTCCGGGACCTGGGGCTGCGGCTGGACCTGCGGCGGCGCCGGATCTCCTCGTACACGCCCGTCGAGCGGGACGGGAGCCCAACCGGGCTGCTGGTGGACGCGGCCGACCCGGCGAGGACCGGGGAGTCGTTCCGGGCGCTGACCGGCGGCGACCGTGAGTGGCGGGCCTGGCAGCGCTTCTACGGGACGACCGGCCGGGTCGCCGAGCGGGTGTTCCCCACGCTCACCGAGCCGCTGCCCACCCGGGCGGAGCTGCGCCGCAGGATCGCGGACGAGGCCGCCTGGACCTCCCTGTTCGAGGAGCCGCTGGGCGCGGTGGTCGAGCGGACCTTCGCGGACGACCTGGTGCGCGGGGTGGTCCTGACGGACGCGCTGATCGGCACCTTCACCCACGCCCACGACCCCTCGCTGCGGCAAAACCGCTGCTTCCTCTACCACGTGATCGGCAACGGGACGGGCGACTGGGACGTCCCGGTCGGCGGGATGGGAGCGGTCACGGGCGCGCTCGCCGGGGCGGCGCTGGCGGCCGGCGCCGAGATCCGCACCGGCCACGAGGTGACCGCCGTCGCCGCCGACCGCGACGGCCGGGGGCGGGGCGAGGCCGAGGTGTCCTACCGGGACCGGGACGGCGGTACGGAGGGAACGGTGGCGGCCCGGCGGGTGCTGGTGAACGCCGCGCCGGCGGCCCTGGCCCGGCTGCTGGGCGACGATCCGGGGCCCGCACCCGAGGGCGCCCAGCTGAAGGTCAACATGGTGCTGCGCCGGCTGCCGCGGCTGCGCGACACCACCGCCGACCCGCGCGAGGCCTTCGCCGGGACCTTCCACATCGCGGAGGGCTACCGGCAGTTGGCGACCGCGTACGCCGAGGCGCGGGCCGGCCGGATGCCCTCGGCCCCGCCGTCCGAGATCTACTGCCACACCCTCACCGACCCGTCGATCCTCGGCCCGGACGCCGTCCGGCAGGGGCTCCAGACGCTCACCCTGTTCGGCCTGCACATGCCCGCCCGGCTGTTCGGCGACCCGGCGGCCAAGGAGCGCGCGCTGGCCGCGAGCCTGGCGCAGCTGGACTCGGTGCTGGCCGAGCCGATCGCCGACTGCCTGGCCGCCGACGCCGACGGCCGGCCCTGCCTGGAGGCCAGGACGCCGCCGGAGCTGGAGCGGGAGCTCGGCCTGCCGGGCGGCCACATCTTCCACCGGGACCTCGCCTTCCCCTTCCGGGACGCGGACGGCGGGGACGGCCCCGGCGAGCCGGGCAGCGCCGCCGCCCGCTGGGGCGTGGCGACGGACCGCCCGAACGTCCTGCTGTGCGGCGCCGGGGCCGTGCGCGGCGGCGGGGTCAGCGGCATCCCGGGGCACAACGCGGCCCAGGCCGTCCTGGCCGACCTGGCTGACGCGGGCTGACATGGCCGACCTGGGGCGGGCCTGACAGCGGGCGGTCGGCCGGTCACCCGGCGCGTCCGGACACCCGCCCACCTGGCAGGTCACTCCCGGTGGCGGTTTACTGAGAGTGAGCAGGGCAGGAGGGAGGCCCTCCGATGGAATGTCCGCACCCACCCGGTTTCCACGTCGAGGTCCGTGAACGCTACGTCGCCGCCGTGGCGGAGGTGACCCGCCTGGTGCGGGCCGTTCCCGACGACGGCTGGACGGCGCCCACGCCGTGTCGGGACTGGGACGTCCGCACACTGATGAACCACCTTGCCGCACAGCACCTTTGGGTCTGCCAGGCGGTGGCCGGCTACACCCCGGAGGCGATCGGCCACCGGTTCGGGGGTGACGTACTGGGCCGCAACCCCGTCGGGGTATGGGCGATGGCCGCCGACACGGCGGTCCGCGCGCTCCACCAGCAGGACGTACCGGACCTGCTGGTGCACCTGCCGTACGGGGTGCGCGACGCCGGCGGGTACGCCCGCGAGCTGACCGCCGAGACCGTCGTGCACGGCTGGGACCTCGCCCGGGCCCTGGGCGAGACCGGCCGGATGCCGCCGGGCGCCGCCCGGTACGCGCTCGACGAGTTCCAGGGCTACCGCAACCTGGCCCGCACCGGCCTGTTCGACCCGCCACTCGTCACCGCGCCGGGCGCCGACGCCCAGGACCGGCTACTGGCGCTCACCGGACGGGACCCGAACTGGTCCTACGACACGACGCGCTGACGGTCCGTCAGCCATCTCTGGCCCCGGGACCCGCCGGAACCGCCGGACCCCCGCGCCCGGAACCGGGCGCGGGGGGAGGAGGCCAGAGCGGTCACGCTGCGACGGTCAGGCGCGGGCGAGCACCCAGGCGCCGAGGCCGTTGCAGCCGCCCGCCGAGTAGGTGGTGGCGCGGAAGCCGGGCGGGACGGGCGAGCCGGGGCAGGTCCACAGGCCGACCCGGGCGATGTTGTGGTACCAGGCGCCGGCGCCGTCGCAGCCCGCCTGCATGTGGCCGGTGATCACGTACCCGGCGACCACCGGGGAGCCCGAGCAGGTCCAGATCCCGTCGTGCGGGAGGCCGTGCTGCCAGGCGCCGATGCCGCCGCAGCCGGCCCGCAGGTGGTTGATGATGACGTACCCGGGCACGACCGGAGAGCCGGCACAGGTCCATATGCCGTCCTTGACGAGGCTGTGGCGCCACGCGCCGATGCCCCGACAGCCGGACGTCACGTGGTCGGTGATGACGTAACCGGCGACCACCGGGGAGCCGGAGCAGGTCCAGATCCCGTCCTTCGCCGGCTGCTGGTACCAGGAGCCCCAGCCGCCGCAACCCGCGCCGTCGTGGTCGGTGATGACGTTCCCGGCGTCGACGGGCTGCCCGGAGCAGGCCCAGCGGCCCGAGCCGCCCCACCCCGCGGGCTTGGCCTCCGCCGAGGCCATGCCGGAGACCGTACCGCCCAGGACGACGGCCGCGACCAGCGCGAACGCCGCCGCGGCTCCGATCCCCCTTCCGAGGACCGCCGTCGCCGCACGCTTCCACAACTGACGAACATTCATAGCCGTACCACTCCAGTCGGGTCGGGGGGAGGGAGGCGTCCCGACCGCCGGGGTGCCCGGCGGCGGAATCGAGAGTCACCTTACGGGGAGACCGCGTGAGAATTCGGTGGAGGTTCCCGGAATTTCGCCCACGGAGCCACCTTGTCCGAAACCTGCCATCGGACGGCCGGTCCGGTCCCCCGGCACCCGGTCCTCACCGCGTGTGACCAGGCCCGTCCGGGGTGACATCGCGTCCGGACGGGCGCATGGTGGAAGGAAGGACGACACGGACGACCGCCACCGGACCCGCCGCCCCAGGCCCCGGGCGGGCCCGAACGCTTCACATCCGGAGACCCCTCGGTCGCACACCTCCGGAGCACCGGACCTGCCGGGCCACCGGACCTCCGGACCTGCCGGACCTGCCGGGCCTCCGGACCGCCCGTCCGGTGCCGCGGCGGTGGCGTCCTGTCAGCTCCGGGAGGCAGACATGTCCATGGTGCTCATCACCGGCTCGTACCAGGTGTTCCATGACCGGCCCGACGGCGACACCGTCCACTTCCTGCCGCAGGACCCGGGCTTCTGGGGCGACGTCCCCGGGCTCAACCCGGTCAAACGCGACGAGAACGGCGGCGCCTCGCTGCGGCTGGACTCCATCGACGCCCTGGAAACCCACTACAAGGGCGTCGGCCCGGACTTCGCGCATCAGCCGCTGACGCTCGGCGCGCACGCCGCCCGCGACGAACTGCTGACGTGGCTCGGCTTCACCAGGGTCGTGCAGGACGACGAGGAGAAGGTCGTCGTCTCCACGCCGGACTCCGTCCCCGGCTACATCCTCACCGGCGGCGCGGACCCCTTCCGCCGCTGCATCGCGCTGGTCGGGCGCGGCGCCCCGCCGGACGTCGGCGATCCCCCGGCGCCCGCACGCAGCGGCTTCCACCTGGACGTCACCCTCGGCATGCTGCGCGCCACCGCCAACCACCACCTGCTGTCGCAGGGGCTGGTCTACCCCACCTTCTACGAGAGCCTCCCCGAAAAGCTCCGGGCGGACCTGACCGCCACCGCGAAGCAGGCCCGCAAGACCAAGGCCCCCGGCAGCGTCTGGCAACACGACGTGACCACCAGCGGCGCGAAGATCGAGAACCTCGACTCGCTCACCAAGGACCTCGTGATCCTGCCGAAGCTGTTCCGCCGACTCGTCGACTACGTCCGGCTGTTCGGCCCCGACCTGGGCTGCCTGCCCGCCTTCCTGGCCGGCGGCGCCGACGAGTTCACCCTGCCCGAGCTCCGCAAGCCGCCCACCGTCGGCCTGCAGCACGTCGTCGAGGTCATCGGCAACAACACGGTGCGGATGACCCGGCCCATCGAGGACCTGCTGTTCAGCGAGACATGACCCTCGCCGGCCCGCTCTCGAACGTCCAGGTCGCATTCACGCCAGCCGGAAATGCGAAAAGCCCCTGATCCGAGTGGATCAGGGGCTTTTCAGCAATGATTGTTCGG
>NZ_BNBY01000054.1 GCF_014656195.1 Kitasatospora xanthocidica
TTATTCGCGGACGTGTCGGAGAAGCTGGTGGCGGCCTGGCGGCCTGGCGGGCGCGGGCGGCGAAGGAGTACCCCTCGGACCTGCGGGCGGCGGCCGGGCCGGTTCGGTACACGCTGCTGTCGACGCTGTGCCACGTACGGGAGACGGAGATCACCGACTCGCTGGTGGAGTTGTTCATCCAGCTCGTGCAGAAGATCAACACGCGAGCGGAGAAGAAGGTCGAGGGCGAGTTCAACAAGGAGCTCAAGCGGGTCCGTGGCAAGGAGGGCATCCTGCTGCGGCTGGCGGAGGCGGCGGTCGCCGAGCCGGGCGGCACGGTCCGAAAGGTGATCTATCCGGTGGCCGGTGAGTCCACGCTGAAGGCGTTGGCGGCGGAGGCCGCGGCGAACGAGGCGCGTTACCGGGCCCGGGTGCGTACGGTGCTGCGCTCGTCGTACTCCAATCACTGGCGGCGGATGCTCTCGCCGCTGCTGAATGCGCTGGAGTTGAGGTGCAACAACACCGCCTACCGGCCGGTGATGGACGCCATCGACTTGCTCAAGCGGTATCTGGATCAGCCCATCGCCAAGGAGGGGGCGTTCTTCGACGAGGCGGAGAAGATCCCGCTCGCGGGGGTGGTGCGCGAGGAGTGGCGCAAGGCGGTGGTGGATGAGCACGGCCGGGTCGAGCGCATCCCGTACGAGCTGTGCGTACTCGTCTCACTGCGGGACGCGCTGCGGCGGCGGGAGATCTGGGTGCCGGGCGCGAACCGGTGGCGTAACCCGGAGGACGATCTGCCGCCGGACTTCGAGGACAACCGCGATGTGCACTACGACGCGATCCGCCAGCCGCAGGACCCGGAGAAGTTCATCGGGTCCCTTCAGAAGCGGCTGCGCGAGGCCCTGACCCGCTTCGACAACGCGCTGGAGTTGGGCACCACGGGCGGGGTGGACATCGTCAGAAAGCATGGCGAGCCGTGGATCAAGGTCTCGCCGCTGGGCAAGCAGGAGGAGCCGGAGAACCTCGTCGCCCTGAAGGCGGAGATCGAACGCCGCTGGGGCACCATCGACCTGATCGACATCCTCAAGGAGGCCGAGTTCGCCACCGGCTTCACCGGCGAGTTCACCTCGGTCGCCACCAGGGAGGCGGTCCCGAAGGCGGTACTGCGGCGCCGGCTGCTGCTGGTGCTCTTCGCGCTGGGCACCAACATGGGCATCAAGCGGGTCGCGGCCACCGGCAAGCACGGCGAAAGCGAGGCCGTCCTGCGCCGGGTACGGCGCCTGTTCGTCAACCGGACCAACCTACGCGCGGCGCTGGTACGGCTGGTCAACGCCACCTTCGCCGCCCGCGATGCGGCGTGGTGGGGCGACGGCACCGCCTGCGCAAGCGACTCCAAGAAGTTCGGCTCCTGGTCCAGCAACTTCATGACCGAGTGGCACCAGCGGTACCGCGGGCCGGGGGTGATGATCTACGGGCACGTCGAGAAGAAGTCGCTGTGCGTCTACAGCCAGCTCAAATCCTGCTCGGCCTCCGAGGTCGCCGCGATGATCGAGGGCGTCCTGCGGCACTGCACGGACGTGGAGATCGACCGTCAGTACACCGACACGCACGGCGCCTCCATCGTCGGGTTCGCCTTCGCCCACATGCTGGGCTTCAACCTGCTCCCGAGGCTGAAGAACGTCGGCTCAGCGCGGCTGTACCGGCCGGCGGCCGGTCAGGACGAGAAGTGGCCGCACCTGGCGCCGGTGCTGTCGACCAAGACGATCGACTGGGACCTGATCCGCCAGCAGTACGACCAGATCATGAAGTACACCACCGCCCTGCGGCTGGGCACCGCCGAGGCCGAGCAGGTCCTGCGCCGCTTCACCCGCGGCGGGCCCAAGCACCCCACCTACCGCGCGATCGAGGAACTCGGGCGGGCAGTACGTACGGCGTTCATCTGCGACTACCTCGCCGACGCCGACCTGCGCCGCGAGATCAACGACGGCCTCCAGGTCGTGGAGAACTGGAACTCCGCCAACCACGACCTGTTCTACGGCAAGGACGGCGACCTGACCGGCTCCGACAAGGAGTCCCAGGAGGTGTCCATGCTCGCTCTACACCTGCTCCAATCCGCGTTGGTGCACGTCAACACCCTGCTCCTCCAGGACATCCTGAGCGAGGAGAAGTGGCAGAAGCGGCTCACCGACGCCGACCGGCGGGCCCTGTCCCCCCTGTTCTGGACCCACGTGAACCCCTACGGCCGGTTCGAGCTGGACATGAACTCACACCTCGACCTCGCCGCCGCGGCGTCGATGGTGCCCGGCCCCCGAACTCCGCCTGAGACGGGAACCGCCCGATCGGCGGCGGGCGGCTCGGCCAGGTCAGCATCCTGAAAACCGGTACCCCCGACGTCGCCCGGAGGGCTGGATCCGGTGGGGTGCATTGCCACGCCAGCCGGTCGTGCGGGGCGGACTGGGAGAGGCCGGCCGCGCTGTCGGCCACATGGCGGCGAAAGTCCCTTGGCGGGCTGCCCGGCAGCGCGGCACAGATCAGCCGGATGCCGTCAGTGCCGCGCGCGCGGTGGTGAGGATCTCCTCGGAGAGCGGGGTGCCGTTGGTGGCCCGGGCCAGGACGAGTGCGCCGAGCATGGTGCACAGCCGGGTGATGCCGTCCTGGTCCTCAGTGGTGAGCCACTCGGCGAAGTCGCCCACGCCTTCGGTGTAGATCCGGCGGGCTTCCTGGCCTTCGCCCTCGCGCGCCATGTCGGTGACGAGTGCGGCGACAGGACACCCGTCCGCCGGGCTGTCGCGGTGTCCAGGGGATAGGTAGGCGTCGATCAGTGCCCGCTGGGCGGCGCCGCGCTGCCCGCCGTGCTGCTCGAGTCCGTCCATGTGGCGTCGGGTGAGTTCGTTGAAGGCGTGGGCGGTGGCTTCGTCGATGAGTGCCTCTTTGGAGGCGAACTGCTTGTAGAAGCCGCCGTGGGTCAGTCCGGCCGCCTTCATGATGTCGGAAACGCTGGCGTGAGTCCCCTGTTCCCGGAACAGGCGAGACGCGGTTTCCACGACCCGCCGGCGGTTCTCCTCGGCCTGCGCCTGCGATACGCGGCCCATCGGCCACCTCCCGATTGGATGTCGACTGGCATCTATCCTAGACCAGTGCTTAGATTGTGGCTGTAATCTAATTTAGCGCCGCCGGCCGCTCGCCGACGGCCGTAACGCTGGGAGTGGGCATGGAACTGAAGGACGCGGTCGCGGTGGTCACCGGCGCCAACCGGGGGCTCGGACGGCATCTGGCCGCCCAGCTCGTCGAGCGCGGAGCGACGGTGTACGCGGCGGCCCGGCGCCCCGAGACGGTGGACCTGCCGGGGGTCACCCCGCTGCGGCTCGACGTGACGGACGAGGAGTCGATCCGGGCCGCTGCGCGCATCGCGTCCGACGCGACGCTGCTGGTGAACAACGCCGGCATCTCCACCGGAACTCCGCTGATCGCGGGCGGCCCGGACGCGGTGCGCCTGGAGATGGACACGAACTTCTTCGGCCCGCTCGCCGTGACGCGGGCCTTCGCCCCCGTCATCGAGTCCAACGGCGGCGGTGCCGTGCTCAACGTCTTGTCCGTCCTGTCCTGGCTGCACCCGGCCGGCCTCGGAGCCTATGCGGCGGCCAAGGCCGCAGCGTGGGCGCTGACCGGCGCGGCCCGGGAGGAGCTGGCACCCCGCGGCATCGCCGTCTCGGCGCTGCACGTCGGATACATGGACACCGGCATGGCCGCGAGCGTTCCCGCCGACCAGAAGGCCGACCCCGCCGAGGTCGCCGCGCAGGCCCTGGACGGCATCGAGGCGGGACTGCCCGAGATCCTCGCCGACGAGATCACCCGGCAGGTGAAGCAGAGCCTGGCCGCATCGCCGAACGCGGCCTGAGGCGCGCATCGCCCCACCTGCGCTCGATATCCAGCGACGGAAACGGCGCCGGTGGTGGCCGCCGCGGCGGCGGGGGTCCGGGAACGCGAAACAAACATTACAAAGTGTGGCGTACTGGTAAAAGCCCGGCACGCACAGTGGCCACGTCCCATGCGGACGACGGGAAACGGAGACGACGATGAAGGCCTTCATGATCGAGCGGTACGGCGACCAGAACGGCGGTCGCATCGCCGAGACGCCAGACCCGCAGGTGGGCGCCGAGGACGTCCTGGTCCGGGTCCACGCGGCGAGCGTCAACCCGCTGGACTTCAAGATCCGCGACGGCGACTTCAAGGCGATCCTGCCGTACCGTCTCCCCCTCGCTCTGGGCAACGACCTCGCCGGGGTGGTGGTCGAGGTGGGTGCGGACGTCACCCAATTCGCCGCGGGCGACGAGGTCTACGCCCGGCCCGACAAGGACCGCATCGGCACCTTCGCCGAACTCATCGCCGTCCACCAGAACGACCTGGCACCCAAGCCGGCCACCCTCACCATGGAGGAGGCCGCCTCCCTTCCCCTGGTCGCCCTGACATCGTGGCAGGCACTGGTCGAGAGGGCACAGGTCCAGCCGGGGCAGAAGGTCCTGATCCACGCGGGCTCCGGCGGAGTGGGCACCATCGCCCTCCAGCTGGCCAGGCATCTGGGCGCGCACGTGGCCACCACCGCCAGCGCGGCCAACGCCGGCCTGGTCAAGGAGCTCGGCGCGGACGTCGTCGTCGACTACCGGACACAGGACTTCGAGGAGGTCCTGGACGGCTATGACGTCGTCCTGGACACCCTCGGCGGCGAGACCCTGGAGAAGTCCCTGCGGGTCCTCAAGCCCGGTGGGAAGGTCATCAGTATCGCGGGGCCTCCCGACGCGGACTTCGCCCGTGAGCTGGGCGCGAACCTGGTCCTGCGGCAGGCGATGAACGCGCTGAGCTGGAAGACCCGGCGCCACGCCAAGCGCCAGGGCGTCACCTACTCCTTCCTGTTCATGAAGGCCGCCGGCGACCAGCTGCGCGAACTCACCCGGCTCGTCGACGCCGGAGAGATCCGTCCCGTCGTCGACCGCGTCTTCTCCTTCGACCAGACCCGCGAGGCGATGGAGTACGCCGAGAAGGGCCGCGCCAAAGCCGGCAAGGTCGTCGTCACGATGAGGTGAGAGCCCCCACCGCACCACCGGTACGCCTCGGCAACGAGAGGATTCCGCCTCCCGCCACCTCCATCCGCACAGGAGCCGATCATGAACGCGCCGCGCAGTTTCCCCACGCCCGCCCCGTCGTCGTACAAGAAGGCACCGACTCGTTCGGTGTCCGTGCGCGGCGTCGACTTCGTCTACCGGCAGCTCGGTCCGGAAGCAGACGGCGTGCCGCTGATCCTGCTCCACCACCTCGCCGCGGTCCTGGACAACTGGGACCCCCGCGTCATCGACGGACTCGCCGCCCGGCGCCGGGTCGTCACCTTCGACAACCGCGGAGTCGGTGCGTCGGGCGGCTCCACGCCCGACACCATCGAAGCGATGGCCCGCGACGCGGTGCTGTTCATCCGCGCGCTGGGCTTCGAGCAGGTCGACCTGCTCGGCCTGTCGATGGGCGGCTTCATCGCCCAGGTCATGGCGGCTCAGGAACCGCAGCTGGTGCGCAAGGTCATCCTCGCGGGCACAGGCCCCGCCGGAGGCCCCGGCATCGACAAGGTCACCGCACTCACCCTCCAGGACATCCTGAAGGGCTTCCTGACCCGCAAGGACCCCAAGCAGCTCCTCTTCTTCACCGACACCGAGCATGGCCGAAGGGAAGCGCGCGCCTTCCTGGAACGGCTGAAGGAGCGCACAGAAGACCGCGACAAAGCCATCTCGCCGAGGTCGTTGCGCGCCCAGCTGAAGGCCATCCGCCGATGGGGCCTCCAGTCGCCAGCCGACCTGACCCGCATCGGCCAGCCAGTCCTGGTGGCCAACGGCGAGAGCGACCGGATGGTGCCGAGCGAGAACACACTCGACCTGGCCGCGCGGCTACCCCGGGGCGAACTCATCCCCCTCTACCCGGATGCCGGACACGGGGGCATCTTCCAGTACCACGACGAATTCGTCGCACGGGCGCTTGGGTTCCTGGAATCGTAGCCAGACCGGGGCCCGACACCGATCCGCGCGGCCCGTGAGGTTCGCCGATGCGCGGGAGGCGCTGGCAGCGGACCCAACTCGTAACTCACCACACTCCGGTTTCTCACAAACGTTCCTTTGCGCGAGCAAGATCAATCATGGGCCGCCGGACCCCAGCCGAACCCGGATTCGCTCGCAGAACCCGTTCTCACTCAAAAGCGGGACGGACCCCCTTCTGAGACTTGCATTGTGCGAAAATCCGGACCCATGACGGACCCCAGCAGCCCTCCGCGTCCGACCGGTCGGACGCGGACGACGTCGAACAGCACGCCTGTCCGAAGTGTGACGCGCAGCCCGGCTCGCCGTGCCGCTCGCGCGGCGGCGCGGTCGCCTCCGCCTACCACACCCGCCGCTTCACCCAGGTGCCCCGGCTGAAGAAGGCGCTGCGGGTGCCCACCCCGGCCGACCGCCGCCCGGGCCGGCCGTGGCGGCCAGGCACCCCGCCGCCGGCGCCGATCGACCCGGACCTGCCCAGCGCGGACATCCGCATCGGCTACGCCCGCTGCTCGACCCTCGGGCAAGAACTCGACTCCCAGCTCGACGCGCTGAGCAAGCACGGCATCCCGAGGGACCAGATCTTCAGCGAGAAGATCAGCACCCGGGTACGGGTCCGCCCCCGGTTCGAGGAGGCACTGCGGACCGCACGGGAGGTCAAGGCACACGCCCCGCACTGCCGCGTCATCTTGACCGTGTACGAGATGAAGCGGCTCGGCCGCGACGCCGCCGAACTCACCGCCCTCGCAGACCACCTCACCGCCCATGGCCTGGTCCTTGAGATGCTCGCCGGCCCCCTGCCCGGCATCTACGACCCCACCGGCCCCGGCAAGCTGCTGTTCGCATTCTTCGCCGCGATGGCGGAGACCGAGCGTGAGAACATCCGCGAGTCCACACTCGAAGGGCTCGACACCGCGGCCCGCAAGGGCAAGCACGGCGGCCGGCCACCGGTCATCACCGACGACATGCTCCGGCGCCGCGCAGGCGGCGAGTCCGTCGAGCAGATCCAGCCCGACCTGATCATCCCCACCGGCAAGCGCAAGGGACAGAACCCCTCCGTCGCCAGCATCTACCGGGCGCTCGCCGAACACGCCAAGCGCGAGGCGTACCCCGAAGCCGTTGAACAGGCCCACGCCGACATCGCCGCCCTCCAGGCCGGCGAAGTCCCCGGACCCCGCCTCGCTCTCCCTGACCGAGCGTCACTCTGATTACAGAGAGCTACTTGTCACTTCGCCGTAGCTTCGGGAGAACAGGGCCTTCCCGTAGGACGTCAACCCCCTTGGAGGGAAGTCGACTTAGACGCAATCGGACGAACCGCCCACTCCTTCGCAGAACACCCTCTCAGAGCTGCACTCCTCGGCCCTCTGGTGATCACAAACCGGACGCCAGCCGACTACGCCGAAGCCCTGGGGATCGGGCGGCGGGTCACGTCCCCCAATTCGCGATGGACACCGCCAGGTCGTTCCAGCGGAAGCGGCCGAGATCGGGAGTATTGCATCCCTTGGGTTGGAAGAACTCGTCCCCATGCCATTCGAGGAGATCGAAGAGTGATACATCGAATCGGCACTTGCTCAAGGAGGAGATGACGAAAATCCAATCCCCTGTGCCCAGAAAACCTCTGTGCACCTTGCTTAGGTCCGGATATCCCAGCCCTGCCCCCACACACTTCACATCGCCTTGCTCATCGATGTCCTCGAAGAAACACACCTGTGTGGGCAAGGCGTCCGGTGGCTGCGTACAGGTCGCCTCGAGGGCCGCCTCCAGCGCCCCCTTCTCGGCGTCTGTGTACATACGGTGCGCCTCCGACAGCATCGCTTCGCGGTCGGTGAAGGCCCCCAGAGCCAGGGACGAGTTGTGGATCAGACGCGTCATGAACAAGGGCCGCGTCACTTCCGCGTTCATGCGTTCAAGGTCCTCGACCACTTCTCCGTCGAGAACAAGCGGAACGTCCGGGTAGAGCCCGCGCTTGCGGCCGTTGTGTTCAGGGCGAGCGGACAACTCACCGGCCAATCCGTCGGGTATCCGAACGGGCTCCGCGTCCCTCACGTCACGCTCGGGGGACCCCTTGTCCGCACCTGGGAACTGGTGCGACATTCCCACCATCTCCTTGTGGTTGTGCTGGCGTGCCACGGCGACGCCTCCCCAATGCACGGATCAACAGTTGCCGCAGGCAGAGAGATTTCAGGTACTTACGTTCGTCATTCCACGCTAGCCCTTACGTTCCCAGGTCGCCCGCCCGGCCGACGCCGATCTGGCCGGCCCGTGGCCGGCCTGCGCGAAACACCTGGCCCACCAACTGGCCGAGGCCCGCGGTTGGGGACGCGACATCCGCTTCGCCGTCAACCGGGGCCTGGCCTTCGTGCTCACCGGCTACGTCGAAGGCGACGTCGTCCGCCACACGGAGATCTTCGTTCCCTCGAGAGCCCTCGACCTGAGCGTCGGCCACATCGTCACCGTCCTGGAGGAGATGGGCATCTTCGAGGACGACAGCGAACCCTCCTTCGAACGGTGGCTCGGGCTCCGGCACTCCGCGCCTCCGGGCCAGGGATGCGATTCCTCCCGGGCGTAAACGCCCGGGGCTCCTCGCAAAATACTGCTGAACGTCTGGCATGCCAGAGGCAGCGAAACGGTCCGGCACCTGAGGGTGCCGGACCGTCGTCGTGGGGCTCGCATCAGACCCCGGCGCTCTCCTGCTGGAGCCGCTCCTGGTCCTCCTGGCTGGGCGGAAAGAGGTCCTTCAGGTCGTTGTAGTAGCGCTCGACGCTGCGCAGGCTCACCGGCTGATCGCCCTTGCCCCGTGCCCGGAGGTTGTAGGGGTGGCGGAAGAGGTGGCGACGGAGTTCTTCCGGCCCGGGGTGACGCCCGTACTCGGCGACCCAGGCGGCGAAGCCGATGGCCCACTCCAAGGGGATGTTCCTGGCGAGCACCTGGTCCGCCAGCGCGGGGGCGATGGACGGCAGGTCGTTCTCGTCCGGGTCGGCAGAGGGCGCGGCCCCTTCGCTGCGGGTGGTCTCCGCGAGGTCCGCGAAGCGCTCCCGCACCGGCTCCTCGGGCTGTCCCGCACCCGCAAGCGCTGTGCGGGAATCCAGGGCGTCCGGCGGCTCATACGCGCCCGTCAGGTCCGGCTCCGGCTCGACCCGCACCGCGTGCAGCGGCGCCGAGGCCGTCTCTGCGAAGCTCCCCGTAGGGGCGCTGACCTGCGAGGGCTCAGGAAACGCCTGCTCAGGAACCGGGCCCTGCGGAACACGGTGACCTGCACTCGCAAAGGCCTCCGCGCCCGGCCCCGCAGGGGCGAAGGCCTGTCCGGCCGACCCCCGCAAAGCGGTCGGCCGGCCGGACACCGGGGCCGCAACGCCCTCGTGCGGCGCCTGCATCGGCCCCGTCCATTCTCCGGCGGGGACGGACGCTATCTCTCCGTCCGCTGGGGCCAGCTCCTTGCGCGGACCGGCGACGGTCGGCAGGCGAGCCGAGCCCTCCGGAGCCTGAGCCCGCTGCTCCGGCTGGCGGTGGGCGGCTGTCGCGCGGGCGGCGAAGATCCGGTCCAGCGGGCGGGTCGCGACGCCGGCAGCCGCGAGGCCGTCTTCGTAGGTCACCTCGATCGGCACGCCGAGTTCCGCCAGCTTCAGCGGCAGGTGCGCTGCGGCGGGCAGCTTCTCCTTCGGGCCGATCGGGGCGTCCTTCAGCAGGGTCAGGTAGGCGAGCCGGGCCTGCTCCAGCCGGACCGCATCGTCCACACTCCGGATCTCCCACAGCTGCATCCGCCGCCACATCGCCCAGGTCTGCCGGGGAGCGAGGAACCAGCGCATCAGCCGGATCTTCTCGATGGTCCTGTTGGAGCCGAGTCGAGCGAGGCGGGAGATCGCGTGTCTCGCCGCTTCGCTGATGATGATGAACAGCACCGGGATCACGGCATGCATCCCGGCCCCCAGGGGGTCGGGCCAGGAAGCCGCGGCGTTGAACGCGATGGTCGCCACCGTGAGGCCCCATGCTGTGGGGCGCAGCAGGGGGAAGGGGATGCGCAGCCAGGTGAGGACGAGGTCCAGGGCGAGGAGGACGAGGATGCCGGCGTCCACGCCGATCGGGAAGGCGTAGGCGAACCTGCCCATCCCCACGTCGGAGGCCACCTGGCGAACCGCCATGTACGAGCCGGCCAGGCCGATCAAGGCAACAACCGTGGCGCCCAGCGCGACGAGCGAAATCAATGCCCAGTGGACCTTGGTCAGGACCGGTCGTGTCACGGCACTCCTCTTTCGCTGTGGTGCTCAGGGAGCGAGTTTTTCACGTGGGTCGGACGCCGCGCGCGGGACCTGCCTGGTCAGTGGACGTGATGGCCCTCAGGGCGCGCCCTTTTCGATACTCGCTGACACCGTACGGATGCGGAGTGCTTACCTGATCTCCAATGTCTGCCCGCTCAGGCCCCGCCGGGTCTGAACGTCGAGGACCTGTTCCCCGCCGACAAGCGCGGCAAGGTCACCGCCAAGGGCGGCGCGACCGAGTGGATCCGCTGGCAGTCCGGAACGGCCCAGCTGTTGCCCCGCCTGATCGCCGGCCGCCCCAAGGCCCGCTGTTCCTCACCGAGCGCCGCGCGCCCGCCGGCACCCCGACCCTCAGCATCTGCCCGGCCATGGGCCGTGCCCGCCTGTCCTACCGGCGGGCGGAGGAGATCTTCGAGAAGGCCACCCGGCTGCTGGCAAACCCGCTCGCCTGCCC
Organism: Kitasatospora xanthocidica; assembly: GCF_014656195.1. GTDB lineage: Bacteria > Actinomycetota > Actinomycetes > Streptomycetales > Streptomycetaceae > Kitasatospora > Kitasatospora xanthocidica. The sequence continues at coordinate 10,758 of NZ_BNBY01000054.1, forward strand.
CGAGCAGTGGGAAGACCTGCAGGACTGGACGCTGCACCGCTGGCGCCATTCGAGCCTCACGCACGACGCGGAGAACGGCACGTCCACGCCGATGCCGCTGGCTCGGTCCCGGCACGCCTCCGTCCGCTCGCTGGAGCGGTACGCCCGCCCCAGCGTCGACGCGGTCGCCCGGCACATCGCCGCCCAGGACCCGGCCGCCCGCCGACGCCAACCTCGGTTCAGCTCAGCTCGAGATCGTCTCAAGGCGGCTCTTGGGCTCACCTTGGCTGGACCCCTCAATCCGCACGGCGCCGCGCCTTGGTCAGTTACCGGGCTTCACCCGCAGGGGGGCCAGGGAGCCCAGCACGCGCTTCGCCAGGGCATCCGGCAGCGGGCCGTACATGAGGTTCTCGCCGACCGCCTGGCCCGGCGCGCTCAGCCCGTAGGCCAGGAAGTTCGTCAGGACGGCGGTGCCGGCGAAGGCGCGGTCGGCCCCGGCGTGGTCACAGAAGCCGACGTAGCCGACGTCGACGATGGGGTAGCTGCCCGAGGCGGGCTTCGCGTAGTCGATCGTGACCGTCAGGTTGGTGCCCGAGCCCTGCACCGAGCCCCCGGCGGCCATCAAGCTGGCGGAGTGGGGGGTGAGCTCCACCGACTCGGAGCCGCCGGACTTCACCTTGGCCTTCTGGAGGGCGCCGGTGTCCGGGAGCGGCATGAAGGACATCGACCACTGGCTCCCGGCGACGTAGGCGGGGAGGTCGGACGCGTTCGTGCCGGACCCGGGCCGCGACTTGTCGGGCCACGCCCGGCCCGGCTGGTACGGGAAGTCGCCGGGCGCCGCCTTGGCGAGGTACTGGGTGAAGATGGCGGTGGACGCCGACTCGTTGCTCGGGATCCGCACGTCGATCGGCGAGTCCGGCAGGTTCCAGATCGGGTTGAGCGCCTTGATCACCGGGTCGTTCCACTTGGTGATCTTGCCGGTGAAGATCTTGGCGAGCGTCGGGGCGTCGAACTCCAGCCCCTTCAGCCCGGGCGCGTTGTAGACCACGGCGATCGGCAGCACGGTGACCGGGATCTGGGAGGCGTACCCGCTGGGGCAGTGGCGGCCGACGACGGCCCGCTGATCGGCCGTCATCGGGGAGTCCAGGGAGACGCCGTCGGACTTGAAGGTCGCGTACTGGTCCATCACGGCGCCGCTCGCGGGGCCGTTGAAGGTGATCCCGACGCCCGGGCACTCCTTGGCGTAATCCGCCTGCCACTGCTTGACGAGGGCCACCTGCAGCCCGTCCGCGCCGACCGCCTGCTTGCCGTCGGGGCCGCAGGCGGTGGCGGTCGTCGCCGTCACCGAGGAGGACGGGCCGGGCTTCGGGCCATGGGACGGCGGCTCGTCCGGGGCGTGGTCCCGCCAGACGAGGAAGCCCAGGGTGCCCGCCGTGGCGACGACCACCGCGGACAGGGCCGAGCCGATCAGCACGCCCTTGCGCCGCCGCGGGCCCGCGGCGGCGTCGGCGAGGGACGGGCGGGTGGAGGGAGCCGTCATGTACGAGGGGACGGCCGGCGGTACGGGGCCCGCCGACGTCGCGGTTCCGGCGGGCGGGGTGGCCGGCGTCGCGGTCACGGGAGCCGGAGGAGCCGCGGTCACGGGAACCGGAGGAGCCACCGCCGCGAGCGGAGCCGCCGGGGCGGTCGGCGTCGGCGCCAGCGGACTCGGAGTCACCGGACCCGGCGCCACGGGAGCCGCGGCCGTTGGCGTCGGAGGCACCGGACCCGCAGCCGCGGCCGCCGGCGCCACCAGCCCCGTCCGAAACTGAACCGTCCGCTCCCGCTCACCCCGCGCGGCAAGACCCAACAACAGCTCCACCGTCGGCCGTTGCTCCGGATCCTTCGCCAGGCACGCGACGACCAGCGGACGCAGCTCCGCCGCGAGCCCGGTCAGGTCCGGCTCCTCGTACACCACCCGGAACCCCACCGCATGCGAGGAGTCCGCGCCGAACGGCCCGCGCCCGGTGGCCGCGAAGGCGAGCACCGAGCCCAGCGCGAACACGTCCGTGGCCGCCGTCGCCGTACCGCTGCGGAACTGCTCGGGCGCCATGAACGGCGGGGTGCCGACGGCCACTCCGGTGCTGGTCAGCTGGGTCTCGCCGTCCGCCTTGGCGATGCCGAAGTCGATGACGCGCGGGCCGTCCTCGGCGAGCAGCACGTTGCCGGGCTTGAGGTCGCGGTGCACCAGCCCGACCCGGTGGATCTCCCGCAGCGCCTCGGCCAGCCCGGCGGCCAGCCTGCGCACCTCGGGCGGGGTCAACGGGCCCTGGCCGGCGACCCGTTCTCCCAGCGAGGGACCGGCGATGAAGAGCGTCGCCAGCCAGGGCGCCGGCGCGTCGGCGTCCGCGTCGAGCACGGGCGCGGTGAACGCCCCGCTGACCTTGCGCGCGGCCGTGACCTCCTGCCGGAACCGGGCCCGGAACTCGGCGTCCGCGGCCAGCTCGGGCCGGATCACCTTCACCGCGACCTGGCGCCCGGACAGCGACCGGGCGCGGTACACCACGCCCATCCCGCCCGCGCCGAGCCTGCCCTCCAGGAGGTACCCGCCGATCTCTCGCGGATCGTTCTCCAGCAAGGTCACGTCCCGACCCCTCCCCCAGGCATGTGCGGCCACCCGGCCGACCGACCCAGCCTAGTGGGACACCCGTTCACGAACCGACGGCAGCCCCCAGAGAACCCGCAGGTCCGTCCGCTGCTCGACCGTGTCGAGGCCGGACCGAGCCCGCCACCTCACCAAGAGCCCCACCAGGCGGATCACAAGGCGTTGCATTCATCACCCTGAGCTACATGTCACTTCGCCGTAGCCGTGCGAGCGCGAGACCGTCGAAGCCGTGAGGGTCAGCGGGGTGTGCCGGCCGGCCGCTACACCCATGGCCGGAACGTCGGCAGCGCCGTCGACGGGCCCACCGGCTCCCCGCCCCCCGCGCATACAGTTTCCCCGTGACCAGGTCCGACCCGTACGACGTCCTCGCCCAGTGGCTCGCCGCCGGCCTCGGCAAGCACGGCCGCGCCCTGCAGGGCACCACGCCCGTCCGCTACGAGGCCGACCTTCGCGAATGGCTGCACTTCACCGAGGAGACCACCGGCATCGGCGCCTGGAACGCCGACGCCTCGACGGCCTCCACCTGGGCCTACGCCCCCGCCCTGCGCCGCCCCAACCCCGAGCGCCCCTCGCGCCGCCCGCTGGCGCCGCGCGTCTCCCTGCACAACCCCGCCCGGCGCCTGGCCGCCCTCGCCGCGTTCTACGCCTACGCCGCCGGCGCCGGCCACATCCCCGAACCCCCGTTCAACGCCGCCGCGCTACGCCCCGCCCCCACCGCCCTGCCCCGCACCGCGCCGCTCACCCTCGAGCAGGCCGCCGGAATGCTGTACGCGGCCGACGACCTCCTGCCCAGCCGCCACCGCCGCGGCCCCTACGACACCGCCCCGCACCGCGACCGCCTCCTCGTGCACCTCCTCCTGGACGGACTACGCCCCCGCCAGGCCGTCGGCATCGACCTGGAGGGCCTGCACGAGGAGGACCCGCACCGCCGCGTCCGCACCCTCGCCTGCCCCGCCCCCAAAGGCGACGGCGCCATCACCCACCAGCCCTCCCGCGAGGTCTGGCAGGCCATCGCCGACTACCTGCCGCACCGCGTCGACGGCCGCGACCCCGACACCGGCCGCCGACCGCTGCTGACCAGCCGCAACGGCCGGCGCCTGGACTCCAACACCATGCCCGGACGCATCGTCAAGGCCGTCGCGGCGAGGGTCCCGGAGCTCGTCTTCGAACCGAACACCGTCACCCCCGACCGCCTCGCCATGGCCCCCGCCGTCCTCCTCGACCACCCGCTCCCCGCACCCGCCCCCGACGGCTGGGCCCCGCCGGATGCCCCGCCCCTCGAACGCCTGCGCCTCGACCTGCGCCACGCCCTCGACGCCGCCCCGCTCTGCCCGCCGCTCTCCGGCGGCTGCCCGGCCGACTGCGAGCGCTGCGCCGTCCGCCGACGGCTCTGGGCCCAGTGGGAGCAGCGCTGGAACACCTCCGACCCGGCCTACCTCTCCTGGCCCCTGCCCCCCTACGACCACCGCCAGCGCCCCGCCGAACGCCTCCTCGCCTACCACCACGGCCGCTGCGCCGTCTGCGGCTCCCCGCCCGAGACCGGCCGCCCCGCCCACACCGAGGACCACGACCCCCACACGGGCCTCACCCGCGGCCTGCTCTGCCACCGCTGCCGTCCCCAGGCCGACCAGGGCGCGGCACCGTTCTGGGTCCGCTACCACGAGCGGCCGCCAGCCGCCGTCCTCGGCCTCGAACTGCGCTACCCGGCGCTGCGCGGGGAGCAGCGGGGCTGAACCAGGGCGGCCGGCGCGCCGAGGCTCACACGGACGACGACGGAGCGGCGAAGCAGCGGCTGGCTTCTCCCGCACCCGGAACCTCCACACGGCGCTGCCTGACGGAGGCCGACGCACCGGGTAACGACCTCTGTAGGACGGGCAGCATGCTGGAGCCGCCGACCGCCGTGGGCCGGGCAGCACCCCCGCTCGCCAACCCGGACCGCCCCCGGATGCCAGGCCGTGCCAGTACAGCCAGGATCTCGCCGCGCCGTCATCTGTCCAGGACCTCCCGCCAGACGTTGCCGCCTTCGGCCCATGTCCAGAACCACTTCCGCAGCGACTCCGCCGCATAGGAGAGTCCGTCGTGAGGATCCTCGCCCCATTCGGGAACCCAGCTGCCAGAGTCGTAGAGCAGCACTGGGTTGTCGACCGCGAGCAACGAGACGTGCCAGTACATCGAGCAGCCGCCTGCCGTCAGCTCGAACCACGACTCCGGTACCCCCTCTGCTCGGTTGCGTTCGCGAGCACGTGCTGCGGACGGCCAGTCGTGCAGATGGCCCGGTGCCCGTTTCCCGTCACACAGAGAGACGAGCCCACAGTCAGGCCCAAAGCCCCCGTCCGCGACCTCGGTGTAGACACGGCGGAGCAACTCGGGCAGCCGAAGCCCCAACCTGCGCTCGACCTCCTCAACCTGCGCCACGGTGACCGGAGCAAAGAGCGGCCCGCGCGGGGCGTCCGCGAAATAGGCGGCCACCACCTCGGTCGATGATTCGAACACAATCGTCCCGTCGCTGCAGGAGCCGCGTCGACCGTCCTGTGACCGGTCCAGCCAGTCCGCGCCGTAAGTGCTCTGCTATCCACGCGGCTGGGACATAAGCCTCATCGAAGCGCCGGCCTGGGTCCCACGCACGTGCTCGCAGCTTCTCGATCAGCACGTCGTCGTTCGCCGCCTCGCCATCAGGTCCAGGGCGCCACCTGGGGTGCAGCGGTGTGGAGACATCATGCGAAGCAGCGGTCATGCACCGGGAGCATAGCCATGGGGCGACGGTATGTGCGCGGACGAGTTGTCACTACACTCCGGCTACGGGCGGGTGGCGCCGTAGTAGTCCCCGGCCGGCATCGCGTCGATCCCGGCGATCTTGACGTGGTCGCCCGTACGGGGAGCCTCCAGGATCTTCCCGTCACCGGCGTAGAGCGCGACATGGTAGATACCGGTGGAGTTGTTCCAGAACAGCAGGTCGCCGACCTGGAGGTCGGCCTTGGCCACAGGGCGGCCAGACGTGGCGTGGTACTGGTCGGCCGCGGTGCCCGCTGTCACCCACCCCCTTGACCAGACACATAGGGGGACCCGCAGGGCGGACGGAGGCTCTACGGTGAGGCCATGAAGCTCGTCGACCTCAAAGGCCTGATGGCGCGCCGTCGGGCCGAACCCGGCCCCTCGGCTAATTCTGCGCCGATCCCATGATCGCCCCGCTCCGATGGCCGGAGGACGTCGTCGAGCAGTGACTCTACGATCCCGGCGAACGGGTCCTTCCAGCGCGACTACGGGCACATCGACCCGCAGGGCGCTGCGGATCTCGCCGCGGGTCTGGGCCGGGAACCTCGCGTGCATGTGCTCCTCCCACAGTCGTGAGAGGAGGTCCAGTTGCGGTTCGTGCACGTTCGAAATCATGCACCAGACGCCAGTCAGCCGAGCCGTTTGAGGGTGTACTGGAGCTCACCGGCCCCATCGAATCCGCCGCGCACTGGCAGGGACTCATCGACGGGGCCTGCTCCACGGCTCGATCCACCGCCAGACCATGGTCGCCACCCTGCGCATCGACCACTGCCCCGCCCCGTGGATGCTCACCGGGCCCGCGCTGGCCACCGCCTACAACCTCGCCTACCCCTGCGCCCTCGCCCGGCTCGGAGTGCCGGCCAGCGCCCTGACCGGACCGCAAGCCTGGGAGGACTGGCTCCTGGCCCGGCCGCAGTGCCGACACCACGCCCCGGCGACACGGCAGGTCCGGAACGCGACGGCGGCCTGGTGGCGAAGCTGCGCGGCCTGCCACTCTGGCCCGCCCGCCGTCGCGGTGGACGGACACACGACGGGACCTGACCGAGCGGGCCAGCGCGGGACAGTGCCGTGACAGCATCACGGCATGCGGCGGGCGAACAACGATGAGACGTACGTGATGGACCTCTGCGATGAGGTCCTCCAGGAGACAGGCAAACGCCAGTACCGCTTCGACTGGCTCCGGGGCGACCCAGGCCGCAACGGCCGACCGGGACGGCGGCTGCCGGTCGACGCGTACTGGCCTGAGCACGGCCTGATCGTCGAGTACCGCGAGCTGCAGCACGACAAGCCTGTGCCGTTCTTCGACAGGCCGGACCGGCTCACCGTCAGCGGCGTCCACCGGGGCGAACAACGACGGATCTACGACCGGCGCCGCGACGTCCAGATCCCGGCGAACGGGTTACGCCTGATCGTCCTCCGTCCCGCCGACCTCCAAGCGAACGGCAGAGGACGGCTGCGCAGGCATCGCGAGGCCGACCTCGCTGCCATCCGGCACGCGCTGCTGGAACCGTGACGGCAACGACCTGAGGCGCCGCTTTCTCGATGAGTTGAGGCTCACGGTCGGTGATCTGCGCAGCCTCAGCGGTACCCACCAGTCTGCCGGTCGGCGATTGACATGATGAGCGGCGGCAAGTCTCAGGTGTCTCTTGAGGAGCGACTATGGCGTTCAAGACCGAAGCCGATTGCGAAGTCGCCGAACGGGACGAGTGGTCCTACACGCCGGCTGTCGGCGTCGGACCGCTCCGGTTCGGTATGACCGTCGACGAAGTGGTCGAGGCAACCGAGATCCTCGGCCAGACGAAGGTCAGCGATTGTGCACGGGACCACGCGCTCTTCTCGCCGGCTTGGAAGGTCGAGGTCCACCGTCGCGGAGCGGCCCCTTCACCGCCCGCCGTCACGGCCTACGTGAGCCAGGCCGCGGGACTGTTCTGCATCGCTGCCGACGCCGTGCACGGTCCCCAGGTCGCGTACGACGGTATCCCGCTGGTCGGGCGGGATCTGTCGGACTTGGAGAACGACATGATCGAGTACGCCGAGACAATGGACGTGCACTTCCGCTACACGCCCGAGGGCTACGCAGGACCGGATGAGTCCGGGGTCGTGATGCGTGGTCAGCTGGTCGGGCAGGCACTCCGATCGCGTCCGCTGTTCATGGTGACGCGTGACGGCGCGCATACCGAATGGGACTCGCTGCCCTCCGCGGAGTACCGCGTCAACGGCCAGTCCACGGCCTGACGGGGTGTGGCTCCGCCCCGTTCACACCGGCAGGGTCATAGCCACTTTCGGAGCGCGCCGTCATCGCCAGTGCTCACCAGCGGCGTACCGGCTCCGGGTGGCCCCGATGCCTTCACGGCCACCAGATCCCCGGGGCGCAGCGGGGCGGCCGGGACTTCGACGGCAGCCTGGCGTTCCGGCACCAGGTAGGTGGTGCTGCCGCCCTCGCGGGCGCCGGCCGTGCCGCGGTCCACCTGCGGCCCCGTGCCGCCCGCACCGGGAGCTGCGCCCACCCCGCTGGCACACTCACCACTGAACCGGCCACCGTCGTCCTTCCGGTCCCCGGACAGCTGCTGCCGGAGCTCGACCGGCTGTGGATCATCCACGCCGAGGGCTTCCGGCTCGCCCTCTGCCAGCGACATGTGCCTGTCCTGCTCACGGCGTGTCCCCCTGGCCCCGGCGCTGCGTCGTCGTAACCGCCGACGGCTTCCTGAAGTTTGGCCGAGCGACCACCCACGAAAGCGAGACTGCCCGTGACCGTCCTCTGGATCAACGGCCCCTTCGGCGGCGGCAAGACGACGCAGGCCACCAACCTCCTGCGGGAGCTGCCCGGCTCGGTCGTGTTCGACCCCGAGAAGGTCGGCTGCATCCTGCGTGAGACCTTTCCCGGCAAGCGCCGGGACTTCCAGGACTTCCCGGCCTGGCGCCCGCTCGTCGCCGAGTGCGTCATCCGTGTCCACGAGGAGAACGAGGGCCGTCCGGTCGTGGTCCCGATGACCCTCCTGAACCGCGAGTACGCGTCCGAGATCCACGACCGCATCCGCTCAGCCGGCGCCCCGCTGGTGCACCTCCTGCTCCACGCCGAGCCCGGCGCCATCAGCACTCGCGTCGAGGGCAGCATGGAGTACCCGGGCGACGAGGAGCGCAGCGAGAAGGTCCGGGTCTTCCGCCGCAAGAAGGCGCCGGTCTACGCCGAGGCCCACCAGCAGTGGCTCGGCGCCCAGGCCGAGGTCATCGACACCACGCACCTCGCCCCCGCACAGGTCACCGAGCAAGCCCTCAAGATCATCGGCGAACTGCGAGCCCCACCCCAGCGGCAGTGGCCGCCTCCACGAGGCCTGGCCGCTCACCGCCCTGCCGAGGCTCGGCCCGGACCGCGCCGCCCGCCAGAACGACACCGTCCGCCCGCAGCACCCCACCCACGCAGTCAAGACGCCCGAGCAGCCAGAGCACGGACGTCGTGCATCCTCCGGCGGCCTCCGGCTTTGGTCATCATGAGCGCCCGGCTCAGTGCGACCAGTAGGTGTCCTCGGTGTCCGGAGTCAGGCGCGAGAGCGGTCGGGCGAAGTCCGGAGCGTACGCGACGTCAGCGCCGCTGACGGACATGGTGAGGGTGACCGTCCCATCCGGTTCCGGGGAGAGCGCGACCCAAACGGCGATTCCCTCCGAGGTCGCAGCGCTGAGGTAGTCCGGGCCCTCGTCCGGGCTGCTCAGGGTCCAGGTCGGCGGCTTCTGCTGGTAGCCGCGCAGGCGCCAGGCAGCCTCGATTCGGTCCTTGAGCTCCTGCCGATGGGACGCGCTGATCCTGGTACGGGCGGTGAACCGCCGGTCGACGGTGGACAGCTTGCTCGGTGTGCCGTCCGGGCGCGGCTCGTACCGGCTGACGGTACAGCCCCTGTCGCTCAGCACCAGGCCGGGGTTCAGGCTCCCCAGTGTGTCCTGGACGGTCCGGTCGCTGAGTGCCTGGAACTGCTCCGGGGTGTGGCGGACGGTCTCGGGCCCGGGCTTGGACGAGTAGTCGACGGATCCGATGGCCCACCACGCACCGATCTGGAGAGCGAACATCACCCCGACCAGGCCGGCGAGACCCACCACGGCCCCGAGACAGCCCTTCGCCAGCCCCTTGTCGAACACATCGCCTCCCCAGTCCTGCTCCGTCCCGTCACCGTAGGCACGGGACCCGCAGGGGCGCTTGAGTACGCGTACTCAACCGTCGTGGGCGCGCCGCGCCGCGCCGGATCAGCCGGACACGGTCGCGAGGCGGTGGACCTGGGCGGTCACCAGGTCGCTGCGCAGGGCAGGTGTGCGAACGGTGTCGTCGGCGGTGAGGAGGAGGGCGCGGTTGTCGCCGACGGCCGCGTAGAGGTAGACACGCGTGAACCCGCCCTGGGACGCCACCGCGCCGGTCGGTGCGACGATACGGAAGCCCACGGCCGGAACCTCCAGCCCCTCGACGGGAACCGCCTCGACCCGCAGCTGCGGCCCGCTGCCCGCCCGGAAACCGGTGCAGCCACCGCCGTACACCGCACGCTCCAGCGCGTCAAAACGCTCCCGGGACCGCCCGTCGGCAAGGCTCCCGAGGTCCGCCAGGGTCCGGTTGCCGAGCACGTTGTCGCCGGTGACATACCAGCGACGGGCGGAGTCCGGCAGTTGCTCGGAAACCGCGGTGAGCACCGGCCCGCACCCCGGGTACCGCTGGACCCGGCCGGCCAGGTCGGCCGGTGTGCCGGGCGCCGCCTTGGCGGCTTCGGTCGTGCTGCCCGACGGAAGGTCGGCAGCCCGCAGGAGCGAGGCGTCCAGCTGCTCCCGGGACAGGGGGGCGAGCGGCTTCCACGGCACGGCCGACGAGGCCGACGGGGACGCCGGGGCCGGTGGAGACGACGCGGACGCGGCGCCACCACGGTCAGGACCGGCCGAAGACGCAGGCCCCGGGGCCGGTGCGGACGAACAACCCGCCACGAGACCGGTCATCGCCAGCATCACCGGCGCCAGCGCCAGCGCCCGCACCTGCATGTGCCTGCGCGAGCCGCGACGTGGACGCGGAGCGCGCCCAGGCGTCCCATCATGTGACGACGGGCGGGATGATGCGCGGCTTGAACGCGATCTTGGCTACGTTGATCCGACTGTTCCCGCTCCCGCGCCACGAGATCGCCAGTAGGTTCCTATGCTCGGCCAGGCACGGCGCGTCGTCGGATGACTCGTCGTCGAAAACGAACTTCTGGCTGCACGGCCCGCTGTCGACCGACCATCGAAGGTTGATCTTCTGGGCTCCTTCTCCGGTCCACCCGAGAAATACGAGTCCATCCTGTCCGGCCAGAGACGGGGAGTACGCGCTGGTGTCGTCGAGCGTCACCTTGTCCTCTAGGCCAAGAACGGTGGATCCGTCCAGGTTCACACGCGCCACATTCACGTTCCTGTTACCGGAACCTCGCCAGGAGATGAACAGTTGGCCATCCTGGGAGGCCAAGGCGGGGGCTCCGTCGGAGGTCTCGTCGTCGAATATGTGCTTTCCGGTCCAGGATCCCCCACCGAGCAAACCGAACATAATGTTCAGCTTGTCGTCTTCTCCGGTCCATGCGAGGCATGTCATCCCCTGATGGATCGCCAGGGCGGGGCGGTATTCACTTTCCTCGTTCAGCGTCTCCTTGTTGATCAGGCCGGGAATGGCAAGAGGATTCCCGCGGATGTCCAATTGTGCAAAGTTCAGCTTGTTGGCTCCCTCGCCCGTCCAGGCTATCCAGGCGCGCCCGCCGTCCGGGTCTGGCAGTGACGCAAGGGCTGGGCCGTCGATCGAGGTTTCCACGGATGTGCACTTTGCCGGGAAAGTGAGACCGTCATCGTCGGAGAGGCGCACGTTTATATCCTTATTGCTCTCCCCCGTCCAGGCCAGGATCACATACTTCCCATTGGAGGTGATAGCGGGGGAGAATTCGGTGGACTCGGGTATTGTGATCTTCTGGTTCAGGCCGATGACTTCCTCGTAGAGCGCGCGCACGGCGACGATGTCACCTTTGCTGGGATTGTTCCGCTGTCCGATGGCCGGACAGACGGCCGGAGACTTGATGGAGATAGTCGGCTGGGTGACACCGCCGACCGAGATTCCGAACGCCGTCTGGGAGTAATGCATGATCGATCCGCAGTCGTAGCTGCCGAGCTTGCACCCTTCGGTGATATCGAACTCGCTGGTTCTTCCCGGCTGGACGTTGGACTCGTTGACGATGACCACGCGATCCCGGTCGGGTCGCTGATGCTCGTGGATCAGTCCGATCGCGTGGCCGATCTCGTGCATGACGTTGCCGGCTTTAAAACTTCCGGAGGCAATGTCACAGGCGATGTCATCCTCTCCCGTCGGGTTAATGTCGCGGCCAGTGCTGGTGCTGCATCCGGTACCGGCGACGAACCCGGTGAAGACGCTCTCGGTGGTTCGCGGTATGAGCCGGACGATAGACACCGCGTTCCAGGCGTTGATGGCATCGGTAACAGATTTCCGCTTGGCTGTCCCAGGGGGGAAATCTGTGGCATTGATTTCGAATGGAATTATTCCACCCGGCCAGCGATCGCTGCTTGTCGGCGACAGTCCAAATGCCACTTTTTCCTGCCTTTCGTGAGTCCGTGAGATACCTGAACCGGCCACCGCGGTGCAGAGGAGTCGCGTCGGGGATCGACATGGTCGGCCGACTTCGAGCAGCCTCAGTCCCGGGTATCGCGCCTCACCAGCCGCGCTTCTCCTCCGGAAACCTCCACGCGGTAGTCTCCGAGAGACCCTAGAGACCCAGCTTCGTGCAGTTCTCCAGGAAGAGCCAGGTCGTGAACCGCTTCACCGGGTTCCGGTGCGAGTTCGACCATGACGGATTCGGTCCCTGATGCGCTTTCACCGGTCGGCGGCCCCACTCGGGTCGCGGCTTTGATATTGCCGTCTCTGTCGGTGATGACGATTGCCCTGGGCATGCTTCAGCCTCCGCTCTAGGGAATCCAGGCATAGATGAAGAACGTCTCGCTCTGATCCGGCTGCTCGTTTTGAACCCTCAGCCAATATGTGTCTCTGATGACAGGAATCTCCTCCGATCCAACCCCCCGCGAGACGCCGTGCCATTCCGTCCACAGCGTGTGCTTTCCTGGTCTTGTGGTGTTGGGCATGGCCAAAGCGAAATAGGGGCCCGGATAGACGGCAAGGCTGAATCCGAAGCTACCGCTCTGACCTGCCGCAAGAAAGCATTCCTGCGAAGTGTACTGATTCCCCATTTTCACGTCCCGACGTGATTTGAGTGTGATCTGATGGCGTAGCCGATGGTCCGGAGGAACCGCTCTCGACAGCCGCTTGCTCTCAAGCTCCTCGCCCCCGCCCCGGGCGCCCACTCAAACTGCACCAACCAGGTGATGCGGGGTGGCGTGGTTGACCTGTTCGAGTCTGTGTCCGCTGCGGGCGATCACGACAGTCGCCGTGGCTGAGCGCATCGGCCGTCGGTGGACACGTTCCTCGCCAGGCGCCTGCTCCGGCCGAGAGTCCCTGCGCGGGGCCGGCCGCGCCGTCGGGTCAGCGCTGGTAGGGGTCACCGGCGCCGTGTGCCGTGGTGATGTAGGGCCGCGCAGCATCAGGGTGTTGGTGCCCGGGGCATGAGGGCCTGGTGAACGAGGGGCAGGGCGAGGGTGTAGGAGCTGCCGGGGAGTTCGGTGGTGGTGACGGCCGGACGCAACTGGTGGGAGGTGAAGGGGCCGGTGTTCCGGCCGTCGGTGCGGGAGGCGCGAGCGGCGCCCACCGCGACACCCTGCTCGCTTCCGCGACCTACGGCTGCTCCGCTACCACTCGCCCCCGGGTCCGACTCGATGCGCCCCCTCTCAGCCACGCTCCTCCGGCGCGATCACCGGCCGCGGCCGCGCTGTTTTCGTGGCGGTGTTGTTCCCGGAGCGCCGGGTGAGGTTCCAGGAGCGGTCGGCGGCGTGCGCCGTGGGCCGCCGGATGTGGTGGTGGACCGTGAACGGGCGGCACCGGCGGAGATTCCGGGCGCCTGATCTTGCCGAGTTCCTTCGGCGGTCGACTGCGACTGCCGCGCTGTCCAGCCCTGTCCTGGCGTCCATACGCTGCCTGAGGGGGCTGTGGGCAGGCCGTCCATGAACGCGCCGAGGATCTCTCGGATCTGGTCCCAACCGGGGTACTGGTGCAGTTGCGCGGAGCCCGACCAGGCCTTCCTTCCACGGCACCACGGGTTCGGGGCCTGTGGGGTCCTGCCCGTAGAAGCGGTAGGGCACCGCGACACGGTCTATGCCCATCGGGCCCAGATTGCAGTTGGTGTCCACCGCCTCACGCATGTGGTCGGCGTCAACCCGGCAGGTCTGGAGCATGAAGTAGGCGTCGACAACGTCCTTGTAGCGGTGCCATGGTCCTGCTGGAGCCTCCCGCAGTCCGCGGGGCTTACCGGTCAGCAGTACGAGCTTGTCAGCAAGATGGTTGACGAGAGGGTTCAGCGGTGGTTGGAACGGGGCGAAGCCGGGTAACTCGAACGCGGTGATCGGACGCTGAGCAGCTTCAGGGCCCCCGATGACCGTTACCTTGGCTGGCGGCTTGATGTCGATCTCGATGGGAATGGGGTCGTCGACCGCAGGCGTGTAGCGGGGCCCGAAACCGCAGATCGACGGGCTGGGCAGTCACGATGCCCATGACCTGCCCGTTGGGGAAGGTGTTCAGGTCGCCGACCGTGTAGCGTACCAGGCCGCCGAGCCCCACACCGTGCTCTGTCCCGACATGCCCCGGGGGAGCCGCGACGCGGCGGACCGCGCTTTCGACTGCGTCCCGGTACAACCGGGCCGCTCGGACCGGGTCCGGGTCGGTGACTGCGCTCGCACACAGGTCGAGGTCGAAGGCGCTGCGTGGCATGAGGTACTGCTGCGCAATGTCGGTGACGCCGGGCACGCGAAAGTCCTCAGGCCACATACCGTCCGCGGGCCGGACGGGCAGAGTGAGCGACGCGATCAACAGCCAGCCCAGGTCCTGGTCGGCGGTGATCCGGTGGGCCAGGTCCGACATCAGAATCTGCTGTAGTGCCCTTTGTTCATTGATCTCCGGGTAACGGGCGCGGTCCGCCACCGTCTGACGGAAGTCCCGCCACTGGGGGAATGCCTCGCGGAATGTGCCGTCGAGATGTGCGGCGGTCTCCAGCTCTCCGAAGTCGGTCACCGCCCTTCCGGGCATACGGCGCTCTCGGCACCGTCCACACTCGCCAGCAGAGTGGTCAGCCGCTCGGCACCGTCGGTCGACCCCGCCGCTCGTTCCAAGGACCGCGCGAGCTCGCCGCGCGTCGCCAGTCCGCGGGCCAGGACGTTGGTGGCGACCCGCCCGAGGCCTTCCAGGTCGGTGCTCCCGTCGGCTGCGACGTCTACCAGGGTGTGCGCCAGCGTGGTCACCGGCAGCCCTTCCACCTCGCGGTACTCGTCCGGCTCCAACTCGGCCCGATGGATTCGGACACCCTCACTGTCGGCTGCGGCGTGGTTCGGCGGCACGGTGAACTCGGCCGCGGGCCCGGCAGGTTTCCCACCCCGTAGACCCGGACGGCGGCCGCGTGGGAGACCACTCCTGTCATCGGCAGTGCGCGTTCCCAGGCCGGCTGGCCAGGGGTCAGCAGCAGCTACTGGGTGTAGAGGCGCGGGAACGCCGGCCGGGCACCGCCGCGCATCCTGACCACACGGGGCACAACGGGCTCGATGACGCGGGAGCGCACGAGTTCGTGCAGGACGGCGTCGGTGGCCCCGACGGCGGCGGCCTGTCGTTCGGTGACCAGACCCGCTTGTCCTTCTGCCAAATCGCCGATGCTTCCGATGATCTCCAGCATGGAACGAGCCTAGGCCAGCCGTCGGACATCGCTCCCGCATTCCCGGCAACTGACCTGGTATCCATGGGACATGAACGAATGGAAAGACCGGATCGCTGCGGCCGAGCGTGGCGAGAACCCCACGGTGCTGGCCCGGATGCGGACCGGCTGGGCCGTGATCGGCGACACGCAGCACCTTCCCGGGTACTGCCTGCTGCTGTACGCGGGCACTGCGAACCACCTAACGGATCTGCCCCGAGACGAGCGGTCCCGCTTCCTGCTCGACCTCTCCCTCCTGGGGGAGGCCGTCGAGGCCTCGTGCGACAAGCGGGACCAGGCCTTCCGCAGGCTGAACTACGAGGTGCTCGGGAACTCGTGGGAGCACCTCCACGGTCACATCCACCCTCGCTACGGGTGGGAGCCGCCGCGCCTTCTCCGCGGCCCGGTGTGGCGTTACGGAGATGAGCGGACTGCCCCGCAGCACCGTTTGGGTCCGCAGCACGAGGAGCTGCAGGCGGAGATCGCCCACGCCTTGACGGGCATTCTTTCCGAGGCCCACGAGCAGGCGTAGCCCAAGGACCGGTATCGGCATGACCGCCTCCCGAAGGGCGAGCTGGCCCCGGGCGGCTCGTGCGCTCGGGGCTGTCGGCAAGCTATCCGAACGACACGGGGAGTCCCTTCCGCTCATCGCGCGAAAGGGGCCCCGCCTCACCCTGCTGTCGCCGCTACCGCTTGCGCCCGGCGCGCGGAGCGGGACCGGCCGCCCGGTGCGGAGCGACCGCCGGCGCCGCCGGCGCCGTGCTCTTCTCCGAGGTCTTAGTAGGTCCCACCATGACCGATCCCGCCCTCGCCGCTGCGGGGAGCACGCCGCTTGCCGCCGCCTCGTCCCCGGTCGGCTTGAGCAGTGCCGCGCTGGTGGCCTGCACGAGCCGAGAGGTCGGCTCCGAGGCCGGGCCCTTCGCCCACTGCTGGTCGCGCAACAGCCGCACCAGGTGGTCTCCGGGCTTACGCCCCTCGTCCTCCATCCGGGCCATCCGGGCGGCCAACAGCGGCCACTGGCGCGTGTTGACCAACAACCCGGCCTCGTGCGACTTGCCGGGCATCGCCTCGTGCAGCATCCGCACGTATCGGGAGTTCTCGGTGGCACTGACGCCCACCTGCGCAAGTGCCTTCTCGCGGTTCGTCAGATCGAGGTCCTTGGGGATGTCGAGCCCCGTCGTCAGCGGCCCCAGGCGCGCTTGGCGTCGCGGCTCGACGGGACGGCAGGCGTCTTCGCGGCGTCCATCACTCGGACGACGGCCTGGTCCACGCCGAGCCCTTCGGTGTGCGCGGTCACCAGGAGCCGGCGCACGTCGACCCCGCGCTGTCCGTGCAGCTGCCGCATCGTCTGGGCGATCTGCGGCCACTCCGGCGAAGACAGGATCGCTTCGCGCACCATGCCGCCCGGCATGGTCTCGCGCAGCAGTTTCGGCCACTCCTCGTTGCCGTCCCGAGCGATCTTCTCCGCGTTCGCGCCCACGGCGTCCCGGAGGGTCACCGCGATCTCGCCGACCCGCGGGAGGAACTCGCCCAGGTCCACGCCCGCCCGCCCGAGCGTGACGAGTTGCTGAGCCATCTTCGGCCAGTCCGCACCGGACATCAGCGACATCGCGATGTCCGACGGCACTATGCCCTTGAGTTCGCCCGCCACCTCCGGCACCGCGACATCCGCCGGCGGCGGCGCTTGCGGCCGGCAAGGTGCCGCCGTCGCCGACCTCAATCGGGATCCTGGCTCCGGTCCGGACGCCGACCCCCGACATCGACGTCAGGACCTTTCGGGCCCGTAACGGCGTGGGCGGCCGGGGGTGCGCGAATGCGCCAACTGCTCCGGTGTCGCCGACTGGTCCTCTTCCCAGATCACCGTGAACGGGCTTTGCACCGATATTTCCGCACCCCTGGACTCGACACGCGCCGGTCGTTGTCACGCGGGCGGGTGGGCCGGCGGTCAAGGCCCGTACGGGAGCCGGTGCCGCTGGCAGGATGGCGGCCATGTCGAACACCAGGCGCGTGAAGCCGCCCGCCCGCTCCGGGACCGCCCCGGGAAGGTCCGTCCACACGGTCAAGGTCACCCTGTCCGGTTCCAGGCCCCCGATCTGGCGTCGCCTGCAGGTGCCGTCGGGCACGGATCTGCGGCGGCTGCACGACCTGGTCCAGGCCGCGTTCGGCTGGGAGGACTACCACATGTGGGCCTTCGAGACCGGGCGGGAACGGTACGGCGTCACCGATCGGGAACTGGGGATCCGCGACGCGACGGCGATGTGCCTCGACCAGATCGCCCCGGGCGTCGGCGCGCGGTTCCGCTACACCTACGACTTCGGCGACAACTGGGAACACGACATCCTCGTCGAGGCCGTAGGAGACGCCGAACGCGGTGTCTCCTACCCGCACTGCCTCACCGGCCGGCGGGCCAGCCCGCCCGAGGACTGCGGCGGGATCTGGGGATACGAGTACCTCGTCGAGGTTCTCGCCGACCCCGGCCACGAAGAACACGAGGAACGACTCGAATGGCTCGGCCTCGACTCGGCCGACCAGTTCGAGCCCGCCGCGTTCGACGCAGCCGAGATCAACACCGCCCTGGCCGACTACACGACCGTACTCGTCCACGACTGAAACCGGACCGCGCCCAGCCGATCGCCCCGCCCCGCCGGGGGGGCGGTCAAGAGCCTCCCGGGATCAACGCGGCGCCGCACTGCTCTTCACTCCATGCAGCGAGGCTCTCCGGAAGCCGACCGACAGCCGTTTCTTCCGGCCAGTGCCCCAGGTGTGGAGACTGGCCAGTCAGCTCGGGTCCGTGAGTTCCGCGAGCGCCTTCTCGGCTTCCTCCAGGAACCGGACCTCCGCGTCCGTGGTCAGGCGTGTGTGCTCGGTGTACTCCCGGACGTGGCTCACGGCGGGCTCGGCGTCGGCGAGCCGTGTCCGGACGTAGGTCGCGTCGAACCGCGCGCCGTCGTGGTAGGCGAGTGCGGCTTCTCCGACTGCGCTGGGGCCTTCCAGGCGAACGGTCGCAAGCGCGGTCTTGGCCTCCTTCGCGCTGACGGCGAGGCCGCTCATCAGTTCCTCGGCCCGGCTCCGGTCCGGGGCGCCCTGGGCGAGGAGCGCGAGGCCGTCGTCGGCGAGCTGGCGGGCCTCCCCGACGGTGAGGGTGAACGCCAGGTAGGCGGCCTGTCGACGGTCGCGTCGCCAACGCCGGTGTTCGACGCGGAGTTCGCGGACCTGGGTGCGTTCGGCCGCCGCCTGCTGGCGCTCGGCCTGACGATCGGCCGCCTCGGCCTTGCGGCGTTCGGTCCGGGCGGTAAGGAAGCCGGTCAAGGCGCTGCCGGCCAGCGTGCCCGTCACGCACACCGCCGCGACCCAGATGGGTGGGGTCAGGCCTGGGCGGAAGTCCACCAGAACGTTCACCCGGTTCGAACGCGGGGGGCCTGGCGGGCCGGTTGGTGAAGTGCCGGCGGGACCCGGGGCCCCGCCGGCGCGCGTCAGTCGCGCTCGCTCTCGTCGGCGATCTGCTCGATCTCGTCCACCATGAGCTTCACCGCGACGCTGGTGATAATCCGCTGGATGATCTCCCAGGCCGACTGGGGGAGCGCGAACTGCTTCTTCTCCGAGGACATGCAGAACTCCAAGTGCCTTGCCAGTGCCGCTGGCGACGGGCGACAAGGGGGATTTCCCCTTACCCCCGTGTCCCCGTGTCGCCGTTACGACCAGTCCGGCCCTGCCCCGGTCTTGGGTACTGGTGTCCTCGTCCCGACGGTAGCGCGGCCCGAGGGCGCTCTCGATCGAGTCTTCGGCCAAACTCTCCGACCGCCGTTTGTGGGGACATGGCTGACGCGGTGGTGGGAGCCACGCGGGCCCGCCCCGTCGAGCGGCCCTTGCCCTCGACCGGTGCCGGCCCCGGCCCGGCGGCGTCGCCTCGAAGCCGGCCTGGCATCCTGACGGCATGGATGCCGACGCCCTGCCCCCGGTGCATCTCGACGACGTGGTCGACGGGTTGGCCGTGAACCCCGCTCTGCCGGCTCCCCTGGTCCGGCGGCTGTTCGCGTGGCGGCGGGGCTGGGGCCGGGTGGCGGGGCGTCCGGACCTCACCGAGGACCTGATCGCCGAGATCGTCGCCGTCGACGACCACTGGCTCCTGCACGCCCTGGCGCTCAACGACCGGCTGCCGGAGCGGTTTCGCATCCGCCTGGCCGCCCACCGGGACAAGGCGATACGGTCCGCGCTCGTCAGCCGCGCCGCGACCGCGCCGAGGGAGATGCTGGAGCAGCTCGTCGACGATCCGGAGCCGCAGGTCCGCGAGTCCCTGGCCCAGAACCCCCACACACCGCCCGACCTCCGAGCCCGCCTCGTCGGCGACCATGAGCCCGCGGTCCGCGCCGCGCTGGCGAAGCACTGGACACAGGCGCCGGAGGCGGTCCGCCGGATCCTGCTGACCGACCCCGAGGCGCAGGTCCGCACCGCGGCCTGCTCCATCTACTTCGCGCACCTGCCGCATCCGGTACCGCCCCCGGACCTGGTACCGGCGCTGTTGGCGGACCCGGTGACCCGGGCGGGCGCGGTGATGCACGCCGTTCTCGACGCGGACACCCTCCGGCGGCTCGCCGAGGATCCGGACAGCGACGTGCGCGCGGAGCTCGCCCGGCATCCCGACCTGCCGCCGTCGGTGCGTGAGGTCCTGGCCGTCGACCCGGCCTTGAGCGTGCGGGTGAAGGTTTTCGCCCGGCCTGACACGCCGGAGCACGTGCGGGCACGGATCCACGCCTCGGTCCAGGAGCTTTCGCGTGCGATGGCCGACCCGGACCCCGACGCCGACGACGACGCCGTCCTGCAGTGGTGTCAGAACACCTTCGCCCCCACGGAACTGCGGATCCTGCACCTTCCCTGGGTAACCGCCGATCCACTGCCGCACATCGACTCGCCGTACGTCAGCTTCCGAGTCTCAGCGGCCGCCGGCAAGAGCCTCCCCGCCGAAGCGGTGGCCCGGCTGCTCGACGACGAGGAGGAGATCGTCCGCCTCACCATGGCGCACGCCGCCCCGCACCTGGTCGATCCCGCGAGGGCCGAGAGCATCGAGCGCCGCTACCACCCCCGGCGGGACAAGTTCACGTTCTGGTGGGACACGGCGGAGGTCCTGACGTTCCCGCCGGCAACCCTGCGCCGCTTCGCCACCGACCCCGAACCCCGGCTGCGCTCCTTCGCACCCCGCGATCCGGACCTTCCCCCGGAACTCGCCGAACACCTGGCCGCCGACCCCGAAACCCGCGTCCGCCGCGCGGTCGCAGCCCACCGCAACCTCCCGCTCCCCTCCCTGCTCCGGCTCCTGGCCGACCCCTCGGAGCAGGTCGCGCAGGCCGCCGCCGCCTCGCCGTTCCTGCCCTCCGAGCACATGGAGCGCCTGCTGACCCGGGCCGGCCTGTAACTGGCGAGCCGCCCGTCGGGCTGGCCCCTCTGACAGTCCGGGCCCGAGCGGCGGCTTCTCCTTCGGCTCCGGCCATGTCGATCGTGAAGGCTCCGCGCTCGGCTGAGCACTTCGGACCGAAGGACGGCGAGGCACGACAACCCTGCAAATGGACGGCAGCAGGCGGCACCCCGGTGTCAGACGGGAGTGGCACCATCACAGCACCACGAGGAGAGCGGAGCCGCCCGTGAGTTTCCTGGGAATGTGGTGCCTGGCCCCCATGGACCCCGACGCCATCGCGCGGTACGCGCCGGAACTCGCTCCGGCCATCGCGGCGGAGGCCTCGCGCCCCGCATCCATGGACCTCCTCGAGTGGTGGCGGAGCACGGGCAGCGTCCCGGAGGCCATGGACCGGTTCATCGACCTGGCCGGCCCGTCCGTGCTGGACGAGCGGATCTGCACCGTCTACGAGGCCTGGGAGCGGGGCTACGACAAGTCCCTGCCACACCTCGGGGTCGCCACGTGCAAGGCCTACCCTGCGGCCGGCATGGCCTTCGCCCTCGGCCCCCAGCGCTACACCGAACTGCCCGGTTGGTTCGGAGACCTCATCCTCACCCCCGAGCAGGTCGCGCAGACCCTTCCCGCCGTCGAACGCGCCTACGACTGGACCCCGCAGAGCCGACGCCAGGCAGAGCTCCGGCTCACCGCCGCCCTCCACGGCGAGGGTGATCGGGACGACATCACCGCTCTGCTCGACGGCGTGTCCCCGGTGTGGCGCGCTGCAGCAGATGCCGGTCGCGGTCTACTCGGGGCGCACTTCATTCCCTGACGTGTCGCCACGGAAAGGCAGCATCGGACTGATTGCGAGAGCGGGTTCTGCCTCGCCTCTGTGGCCAGCGGCGTCGCGCCGTCCGGTGAAGACCGAACAGCAGGCCTCCTCAAGGCTCAAGCTCGGACAGGTCGGCGAGCAGAGCCTCGGTCCCCGGCGGCGCCCGTCGGCAAAGCGAGGCGCAACAACCCTTAAGGGGCCCGGAGTCCTACCTCTGACCCCAGCCGCAAGGTAGCGCGCTGCTTGACCACGGTTCGTCAGGTCGCCCGTTGCCCCGGGCCCGCCGGTTCGTTGAGCCGGTCGGGTGGTCCCGTGGACTGAGGCGAGAGGACGGGGACGTGCGGCAGGAGTGGTCGCCGGAAGACGTGGTGACGTGCTGAACGCTGGTGGACGGCGACTGGGATCTGGTGGCGAACAAGGCCGGGCCGACGAGACTGGGCTTCTGCCTGGTGCTGAAGTTCTTCGAGCTGGAGGGCCGGTTCCCGGAGGTCGTTGAGGAGACCCCGCAGCAGGCCGTAGAGTACGTCGCTGAGCTGGTGAAGGTGCCGGCTGCTGACTTCGTGAAGTACTCACTCACCGGTCGGACGCCGACACCGCCGCCCGCCTGCGCGACAGGCTCGCCGCCAGCGAACGCATCTCCGGCCCCGCCACCCGGCGCGCCCTCACCGCAGCCGCCCATGTCCCTCGCTTCGAAGGCCACATCGCCCCCCGCACCTTCGTCCACAAGGCCCGCGCCTACCTCGCCCGCGACGGCATCGTCCTGTTCGACAACCCCGACGCGCTGTTGATCTGCGCCTTCAAACGCGACAGCGCCCTGTGCGAACCGGCCCCCGGCGCCAACGCACCCCGCCAGTACGACTGCCGACCCGGCTGTGCCAACACCGTCCGCACTGACACCCACGCCCGCCTGCCATCACCGGTCGGCCGCCGGCTACGGACCAGCTCCGACCGCCTCCGCACCACCGCAGCCACCCACGACTCCACCGCCCAGACCGCCGAGGCCCTGCGATGACCCCGATCCACCAGGACGAGCGCACCCGCATCCGGCAGGCCATCGACCGGCTCTTGACCGGGCAGGCCACAGCATCCAACGGCAGCCTCACCGCCGCCGCCCTCGCGGTCGAAGCCGGCGTCCACCGCATGGCCCTGATGAAGCGCCACGCCGATCTGAGGAACGAGTTCTACGAACGCGTCCGCAACGAGACCAGTCAGATCCCGGGGACCGAGAAGCGCCTGCGGGAGACCATCGTCAAGCTCAAGCAGACCGTCGCCGACAAGAACGCCGAGATCCTCGAACTCCGTCAGCAGATCACCCGGCTCACCCTCGCCAGTGCCGTACTCACCGAGCGCCTGAACGACATCGGGGATTGGTCCGGTACCCGCGACAATGTCGTGTGTTTCCCGAACTCCTGAGCGGGGGCCAACGGCTACTGGGCCGGGCCGGGCCTGCCGGCGCTGTCTTGCTGGGCTTTCATGGGCAGCGAAGTTCACCCGACAGAGCTGGTCCACTCGAACTCGTGCCCACCAAGCTGGGGACGACAACGGCCGACCGGGTCACCAAGCCGGAGCCGCTCGGAGCCGGCCGTTGACCGAGTCCGCGGGCTCATTCCCGAAGGTTCGTCGACCAGTCACCCCGAAAGCGATAGGCACGGCCGTCACCGACCTGCTTCGTCCCGCCAGGAACGACGTCCCCGTGGTACGGATACTGCTCGGTCACCGCCGCCAGCAGGAACTCCAGGAAGCCGCCCTCGAACACGTCCCACTCCCACATCGAGTGGAACTTGGCGGCCACCGGCCATCGGTCCGGATCCGAGCCCCGCATCAGCCAGAAGAAGTGGTCGGAATTGTAGTTGTTGCCCCACTTCAGCAGGCCACCCTCGGCCGGGAACAGCGGATACGGGCACTCCCTGTAGTCCTCGTCCCGGTAGCACTCGGCTAGCCAGGCACAGTATCCGTAGGGCTCCGTCGTGTTGTACAGGAACCCCTCGAAACCGGACGGCACCGCGGCGTGGGGACTGGGGACTTCCGTTGGTGTGAAAATGTGCAGCTCGTTGCTGATGCTGACCGACCCGTACCGGTCGGCGAACGCCCGGTAGTCCGCGGGCAGCTGAAAGCCGATCGCCGCTGGTACGAGCTCCCACGGGACCGGGGTCACGCCGTCCGCGGGCGGCGGCCCGATCACCACGCCGAGTCGATCCAGCATCTCCTCGATGTCCATGCCCACTCCCATCGGTTGCCCGTTCCCGCCGGAGGCTATCCGGATGCGGTGACACCGCAGGCGGTAGGGCTCAGCCTCGAAGCGTCCTGGCACCCGAACTGTGTGAGGGCTCCACTTCCATGCCCAGACGACCAGAGGATCGCGAGGTAGCAGACTCCTCACGATCACCAAGCTCGATTGAGCAACGGCTTCTGAACTTGTTGTTTAACCTCGGAGGTCACCCGACCTGCTGATCTGCGGTTCTTCGCGAGACAGTAG
>NZ_BNBY01000055.1 GCF_014656195.1 Kitasatospora xanthocidica
ATCTCCCCGCCCCATCCGATGAGCCTGACATCAGGACGGATGACCTTCTAAAACACGCCCTAGTATGCTCCACTGAAGTTCTACAGCGGTGTAAAAGTTTAGCGACGGGCCCCGGCCGGATCGGCTCCGGCCCCGGGCCGTGCGGACCCGCCGCCCCGCGGGGGGATCCGTGGCAACTGTGGAGGATGACGACGTGTCTGGCCGCAAGGGTTCCCCCGACGCCGAGATTTCACCGAACCGGACGGGCGGACGCCGGGCGGCAGGCCGAAAGGGAGCCCCCGGACCGGGCGAACAGAGTGGACAGGGCGAAGGCCGCATAGCGAACGACCGTCCGGCCGACAACCACCCGACCGGCGACCGCCCGTCGAGCCGGGCCAAGAAGAAGCCCAAACGCAGCACCAAGCAGAAGGTGCTCTGGGCGACGGCCGGCTGCACCGCGTTCCTGGTCCTCGCCGGCGGCGCCCTCTACTACCGCTTCGACAGCAACATCAGCACCTTCGACGGCGACGCCGTCAGCAAGGACCGTCCGGAGGCCGCGGCCCCGGACGCCCAGGGCCGGACCCCGGTCAACGTCCTGCTGATCGGCTCCGACAGTCGGGGCAACGGCAACAACGACCTGGGCGGCGGCGGGGACGGCGGCGCCCGCTCGGACACCGCGATCCTGCTGCACGTCTACGCCGACCACAAGCACGCCGTCGGCATCTCCGTCCCCCGCGACACCCTGGTCTCCATCCCGCCGTGCAAGCTGCCCAACGGCACGTGGACCAAGGCGCAGAACAACGTGATGTTCAACAGCGCCTTCTCGGTCGGCGACACCGACCAGGGCAACCCGGCCTGCACCCAGAACGCCGTCGAGAAGCTGACCAACCTGCGCGTGGACCACACCATCGTGGTGGACTTCAACGGCTTCGCCTCGATGACCAAGGCCGTCGGCGGCGTCGAGGTCTGCCTGCCGAACGACATCCACGAGGGGGACCTCAACCCCAACCTGGGCCGCAAGGGCAAGCTGCTCTTCGCCAAGGGCAAGCAGAAGGTGGAGGGCCAGGCCGCGCTCGACTACGTCCGGGTCCGCCACGGCATCGGCGACGGCTCCGACATCGGCCGCACCAAGCGCCAGCAGGCCTTCCTGTCCTCCCTCATCAAGGAGGTCAAGTCCCGCGGCATGGACCCGACCACCCTGCTGCCGCTCGCCGACGCGGCCACCAAGTCGCTGACCGTCGACCCCGGCCTCGGCTCGGCCGCCAAACTGCTCGACTTCGCCATGTCCCTCAAGAACGTGGACCTGCACGACGTCAAGTTCCTCACCGCCCCCTGGCGTTACGAGGGCCCGCGGGTCGCCCTGGTCCACCCCGACGTGGACCAGCTCTGGGCCGCGCTCAAGGCCGACCGCACCATCGACGGCCAGGACGCGAGCGCCCCCGCCGCCGGGGCCACGTCCACCCCGACCGCGACCCCGGACGCCAAGGCCCCGGAGACCAGGGCCCCCGACGCCAAGGCCCCCGACGCCAAGAACGCCGAGGTCAAGGTCGCCGTGCTCAACGGAACCGGCGAGAACGGGCTCGGCGGCAAGGCCGCGGAGGCCGTCAAGGGCGCCGGCTACACCGTCACCACCGTCGGCAACGCGGCCGGGAAGTCCCGCGGCAGCACCGTCGTCGAGTACGGCGCGGGCGAGCGCGGCTCCGCCGAGGCGGTCGCCAAGCTGTTCCCCGGGGCGACCGTCCAGCCCGGCGGACGCGGCGTCAGCGTCGTCCTGGGCCACGACTTCGCGGCCGCCAACCCGACGACCGCCGCCGCCCCGGCCGCCGGCGCCACCCCGGCCCCGCTGCCCACCAGCGTCAGCGGCACCGCCCGCTCGGCCGACGACGACCCCTGCGCCAACGTCTCGTACGGCTGAGCCACCGCCCGTCCCCCGGCGAAACGGCGGGGCGCCCCGGGACCGGTGGTCCGGGGGCGCCCCGCCGCCGTACGTGTCCGGGAGGGGTCAGCGTCTCGTCCCGCAGGACGGGCAGAACGCGGCGCCGTCCGGGACGTCCTGGTGACAGCCGGTGCACTGGACGGCCTGCGCCAGCCGGAACCCGCAGCCCGGGCAGAACGGCGTGCCGTGCGTCTCGGTGTGGCACTGCGGACAGACCAGCTGGCGCTGCGCGTTGACGTCGAACCCGGCGCCCGACTCCTGCCCGGCCTTGTAGGCGCGCTCGGTGACCGAGTCGTTGAGGCCGCGGTGCTGCGCCGCCACCGCCTCGGCCGCGGTGTCCGGGGCGCAGCTGAAGCAGAGGCCCTGCGCCGGGTTGAAGCAGCGGCCGCAGACGTAATGGGTGCACCGGGCGCAACGGTTGAAGTGCGTCTGGGCGTTGGTGATCGCACGCTGGAACGCGGCGTCCCGTGCGGTGCCCCAGGTGTGGCCGGCCAGGCCGTCGGCGGCGTTGCTGATGGTGCCGGCGCTGCCGCCGATGAGGTTCCAGGCCGCGCTGACGCCCTTGCCGATCCAACCGGCCACCTGGCCGGTGCGGAACGCCTCGAACGGCGAGCGCCAGGTGTCCGAGCAGCGGTAGCAGTAGAACTCGAACTGGAAGCCCGCGCCGGTGCCGTGCTGCTCGCACAGGTCGCGGTGGTTGCTGCTGAAGTAGATCTCCGAAGTCACGTCGTCCCCGGTCGCTGAGGTGGGATGTCGGCGGTCGCTCGCAGGGACGACGGGATTCGCCGAACGGTTCCGGCGAAAGATCCCGGTTCGCCGCTCAGAGCCCGGAGACCGGGAGCAGCAACACCCGCTCGGGGTCGAACCGTTCCCAGCACGCGGGCCGCCCGCTGCGGCCCACCCGCAGCCGGCACCAGGGCCGGCCGGCCGCGTCCTGCCACCAGCCGCTGATCCGGCCGAGTGCCCAGGTGCCGTCGCCGAGGTCCACCTCGACCGGCTGGTAGACCCACCGGACGTCGCGCTCCGCGGGGTCCGCCGGGGCGGTGGGGAGCATTGGGACCACGGGAACCGATGGGGCCGTGGGAATCGATGGGGCTGTGGGAATCGATGGGGCCGTGGGAACCATTGGGACCATGGTGACCGTCGGGTCCTTCTCCGGTGCCCCGGCACGCCGGGGACCGCACTGACTCTCCATCACGGCTCCGCCTCCCGACCCGGCCCGGGCCGCTCCGGCCACCCGGTGCGGGGTGGCCGGAACGGCCGGGGGTGCAGCTCACCCATTGGACTCTACAGGCGTGTAGAGAACGGTGGGAGGGGTTCCACAGAAGCCGGTCGGGCCGATCCTCGAGACCGGCCCGGTACGACGTGTCGGTCAGCCCCGGTACGACGGCTCCGGCCGGCCCCGCTCTCCGGTCAGCCCCCGCACGACGGTGCCGGTCAGCCCCGGCCGTCCTTGCGGGCCGAGCGCCGACGCCGCCACAGCGCCACCGGCACGACCCCGGCCAGCGCCAGCGCCGCCGGGGCGGGCGGTGCCTCGGCCGGGGAGCCGGCGGCCCCGGACGGCACCTTGTCGAAGGTGTCCGGCACCGGCAGCGTGGACCAGTCCGACAGCGGCCACGCCACCACGAACGCCCGGCCGACCACGTTGTCCACCGGCACGAAGCCGTCGCCGGTCTCGTTGTGGTGCCAGCGGGAGTCCCGCGAGTTGTTGCGGTGGTCGCCCATCACCCAGAGCTTGCCCTTGGGCACGGTGATGGTGCCGACCGGGTCGTTGTCGCAGGGCGTCGAGCCGGGGAACAGGTACGGCTCGTCCAGGGCGACGCCGTTCACCTTCACCGGACCGCCCGCCTCGCACTGCACGGTGTCCCCGCCGACCGCGATCACCCGCTTGATCAGGTCCTTCTCGTCCGCCGAGGGCATCAGGCCGACGGTGCTCAGCGCCTTCTGGACGGTGCCCATGAAGTCGTCGCCGGCCGCCACCGGCGTGCCCTCCAGCCAGCCGCCCGGATCCTTGAAGACCACCACCTCCCCGCGCTCCGGCTCGGCGCCGAACCACGGGGTGAGCTTGTCGACCAGCACCCGGTCACCGATCGCCAGGGTCTTCTCCATCGAACCGGAGGGGATGGAGAACGCCTGCACGAAGAAGGTCTTGATGCCGAGCGAGAGCAGCAGGGCGATCACCAGCAGGATCGGCAGCTCCTGCCAGAACGGGCGCTTCTTCCGAGGACGCTTCGCCTGCGCGTCCGACTCCCGCCCCGCGCCCGGGGCAGAGGCCGAACCCGGGGCCCCGCCCGTACCCTCCGGCGGGACCGTACCCGTGGCCGTCACCGGTCCCGACGCCGCGGCCGCTCCCGTGCCGGTGGCCGCGCCCGCCCGGCCGCCGCCGGCCGCGCCGCGTTCCCCGGCTCCGTCGCTCTCGCCGGACTCCGCGCTCTGCTGCACACTCATGTTCTCGGCCCCTCCCGACGGCCCGACGGGAGTCTCGACGAAGACCCCCTGTCAGGAACGAACCTACCGAACAGAGGTTCCCGGCCGCGCCCTGACGTGCATGCGCTCGCCCTGCGGGCCGAACAGGCTCAGGAACTCCACCGGCTGCGGGCCGGCGTTGCCGAAGGCGTGCGGGGTCCGGGTGTCGAACTCGGCGGCCTCGCCGGCTGTCAGCACCAGGTCGCGCGATCCGAGCACCAGCCGCAGCCGCCCGGACAGCACGTACAGCCACTCGTAGCCCTCGTGGACCTTCAACTCCGGCTCGGGCTCGGTGTTCCGGCCCGGCGGCACGATGTGCTTGAAGGCGTGCATCCCGCCGAGGTGGCGGGTGAGCGGGATGATCGTCTGGCCGTGCCTGGTCACCGGGCGCGGGTGGATCCGCGGGTCGCCGGTGGCCGGGGCGCCGACCAGCTCGTCCAGCGGCACCCGGTACTCCCGGGCCAGCGGCAGCAGCAGCTCCAGGGTCGGCTTGCGCTGCCCGGACTCCAGCCGGGACAGGGTGCTGAGCGAGATGCCCGTCGCGGCGGCCAGTTTGGCGAGCGTCGTGCCACGCTCCCGGCGCAGGGCCCGCAGCCGGGGGCCCACCGTGGTGAGGACGTTCTCGAACTCTTCGTCGGCCATGCCTGCCATTTGCCGCTACGGCAAGGGCGATTGTCAATCCGGCACCCGGGTGAGCCCCCGCCTGCGGGGACCTGAAGACGCCCCCGAGGACCGGCCGGCTACCGGTACTCGCGCAGCCGCGGCCGCACCCCGGCCGCCGTGAGGCCGAGCGCCACCGCCAGCGCGCCCGCCGCCAACGCCGCCGTGGTGCCGTCCAGATCGCCGTCGGTCGCGGCGACCGCCCGGTCCATCGCCGTGGCGTTGATCGCGATGGTGTCCCCGATCGCGTCGCCGAGCTGTTCGAAGTCGTAGTTGGACTGCCCCTTCGAGAGCCCGGTGTTGAGCGTGACCGCCTCCTTGAGCTTCCCCGCGCCGCGCAGCTCGCGGATCCTGCGGTCGGTGGTCTGGTACTGCTGGAAGGTGTCCAGCACGCGCTCGGCCGCCTCCCGCTCGCCCGCGAAGGTGACGTTGCGCAGCTCGCTGCCGAGGTAGCCGCCGAAGGGGACCGCCGCGTGGTCGGCGCGGTGCCGCCGGGCGGCGTCGGCCAGCCGGGCGTCGTAGTCCGCCAGGGTGGCGCCGTCGATGCGGGCGATCGCCTGGGTCTGCTCCAGGAAGGCCTGCTCGTACGCGACGGCGCGGGCCGGGTCGATCAGGTAGCGGCTCTCGTCGGCGTTCATGTCGTACGCGACGGCGCGGGCCCGGCTGAGCGCGATCACCGAGTCGTAGGCGTTGCGCTTGGCGGTGACCAGGTGGTCCTCGGCCCGGCCCACCAGGTTCAGTCCGGTCACCAGGACCGCGCCGGTGAGCAGCGTGACGGCGGCCAGCGCCGGGTTGACCACCCGGCGGTAGCGCACGGCGAGGAGGCGCTGGAGCCCGAACAGCACGACGAGGGCGAGCAAGCCGACGGCGAGCAGCCACCACCGGCCGCTGCCCAGGTCGTCGCGCTGCTGCTGGTAGACGCGTTCGACGGAGGCGTCGTTGGCGACGGTGACCTGGTCGGCGGCGGGCAGCAGTTGCCGGCGCAGCAGGTCGGTGGCCTGCCGGTAGGTCTCCAGCGCGGCCTGCGATGGCTGCCCGGCAGGGGACCCGGCCTGTTCCTCCAGCAGCTGCGCCCGGGCCACCAGGGCCTCGTAGCTGCCGAGCCGGCCGAGCACCAGCTGGACGGCGCGCTGTCCGGCCGGGTCGTCGGCCGCCGCCTGGGCGGCCTGCTGCAGGTCGTCGTCGGCCTGGGCACGGCGTCGTTCGTAGGTGTCCAGGGTCTGCTCGCGCAGCGCGGTGTAGTCGGGATCCGCGCCGACCAGCAGCAGGTTGGCGGCCTGGGCGTCCATGTCGCTGAGCGCGAAGTACAGGTCGGCGGCGCGGGTGGCCTGCGGGGCCGCCCGGTGGCCGATGGTGTCGGTGCCGTCGCGGGCCCCGACGAGCACGGCGGTGGCGGTGGCGCCGAGGCCGAGCAGGGCGGCCAGGCTCAGCGCGGTGAGGCCGCGCACCAGCCGCGGGGTGGTCCGGTGCGCCCGGCTGCCGAGCCTGCGGACTCCCCGCGCCAGGCGGGCCGACGGGCTCGGCGGGGCGGGTTCCGCCGTCTCCGGTGAGCCGTCCTCCGTCGACGTGCTCGCCCTGTGCTCTGTGGAGGTCGCCATGACCGTACGTCCCTTTCCCCCGTGGCACGGTCCGCCGAGGCCCGGGACGCACCCGCCGACCCCGGACCGCAGAACCGTTTCTTCCGCCGCGCGACGCTAGCGCCGCACCCCCCACGGCGAGGCGCCCCTGACGCCTCCTTGACGCCACGGAGCACCGTTCTTGACGCGTCCCTAGCGCGGGCATCGCTCCACGGACCGGTCGCGGGGCGCGCCCGTACGTGCGCGTGCTCGGCACGGCGGTCCGGAGCGGGCGTCAACAGTGGCCGGGCGGACCGGTGTTCAGCCAGGTGGAGAGACGTGAAGCGGTGACGGAGGTCCGCGCGCGCCACTACGCTACGTGTCATGACGACTTCGGAGAAGGCCCTGGGGCGGGGCACGGCTGTGGTGATCGGCGGCGGGCTGGCCGGGCTGGCGGCGGCGTGGGCGCTGCGAGGCCGCGCCGACCGGATCATCGTGGTGGAGCGGGACCATTACCCGGCGGAGGCGGTGTTCCGGGCCGGGGTGCCGCAGGGCCGGCACGCGCACCTGGTGCTGGAGGCCGGGCACCGGCTGCTGGAGGAGATGATGCCCGGGATCAAGCAGGAGCTGACGTCCGCGGGTGCGCGCCAGGTGGCCATCTCGGAGGTCAGGTGGCTCAGTTCCGCCGGGTGGATGGCCGAGTACGCGGCGGAGATGTCCTTCCTCTCCTGCACCCGGCCGGTGCTGGACAAGCTCGTCCTGGACCGGGTCCGCACCGCCCCCTCGATCGAGTTCCTGGAGAGCACCGACGTGGTCGGCCTGCTCGGGTCGGCCGGCGTGGTGCGCGGGGTCAAGGTGCGTGAGCGCGGCCCGGAGCGCGGCGAAGTGCGCGAGATCCCGGCCGAGTTGGTGGTCGACGCGGCGGGCCGCTCGACCTCGGTGCCGAAGTGGCTGGCGGAGCTGGGCTGCCGCCCGGCACCCGAGGAGCGGGTGGACGCGGGCGTCGCGTACTCCTCGCGCCTGTTCCACCGCCCGGCCGGCGTCGACCTCGGCGCCCAGGCGGTCTACCTGCAGACCAAGGCCCCGGACGCGCCGCGGATGGGCGTGCTGCTGCCGGTCGAGGGGGACCGCTGGATCGTCAGCCTCGCCGGGATGCGCGGCGCCGAGCCGGAACCCGGCGAGGAGGGGTTCACCAAGCACCTGGCCGGGCTGCGCGACCCGCTGCTCCGCGAGGCGCTGCGGGACGCCGAGCCGGCGGGCGAGGTGCGCGGCTTCCTCCCCGGCCCGGGCGTGCGGCGCCACTACGAGCGCGAGTGCCCGGACGGCCTGGTGGTGGTCGGCGACGCCGTGAGCACCTTCAACCCCGTGTACGGCCAGGGGGTCACGGTCGCCCTGTTCTGCGCCCGGGCGCTGCGCCGCACCACGCTGCGGCACGACGGCATCGGGCACGCCGCCGCCCGGGACGCGCGGCGCGCCATCGCGGCCGCGTCCAAGGACCCGTGGGTGATGTCCTGCGCCGAGGACGCCCGTTTCGCCACCACCACCGGCGCGCCGGCCGGGGCGCTGCTCACGCTCCAGCACCGCTTCCTGGACAAGGTGCTGGTCGGCGCCACCCGCAACCCGGTGGTCACGAAGGCGTTCCACGAGGTGCTGTCCCTGGTGGAACCGCCCTCGCTGCTGTTCCGGCCGTCGGTGCTCGGCGCCGTCCTGCGGGGCTGATCCGAGCAGACCCGGCCCGACCTGGCCCGCCCCCGACCCCGGGCGACGGAGCGGGTGCACCCGTAATTCGTGTGCGCCCGCTCCGGCCGCCCGTTACCCTGGCCCCCATGTCCACGCCCCGAATCTCCTAGCTGACGGACCCGCCTCCACGCCACCCGTGTGTCCGCCAGTCGTTTCGGAGCGTTACCCCATGATCACCACCCTCGGTGTCGACGTGCGCGTCGGCGCCCGTCTGCTGCTGTCCGACGTCACCCTGCACATCGCCCCCGGCGACCGGATCGGCCTGGTCGGCCGCAACGGCGCCGGCAAGACCACCCTGCTCGCCACCCTCGCCGGACAGCTGGCGCCGGCCGCCGGTACGGTCACCCGGACCGGAGCGGTCGGCTACCTCCCGCAGGACTCCCGCGCCGCCGACCCGGCCGCCACCGTCACCGACCGCATCCTGTCCGCCCGCGGCCTGGACGCCGCCGTGCGCGCGCTGCGCGCCGCCGAGCAGGCGATGGCCCTGGCCGGCTCGGCGGAGGAGGAACGCCGGGCGATGGCCGCGTACGCGCGGGCCGAGGCCGGTTTCCAAGCCCGGGGCGGCTACGCCGCCGAGGCCGAGGCCGCCCGGGTCGCCGCCGGGCTCGGGCTGCCCGCCCGGGTCATGGACGCACCCGTCGGCACCCTCTCCGGCGGTCAGCGCCGCCGCGTCGAACTGGCCCGCATCCTGTTCGCCGACCACGGCACCCTGCTGCTGGACGAGCCCACCAACCACCTCGACGCCGACTCCGTCGCCTGGCTGCGCGGCTTCCTCTCCACCCACCGGGGCGGGCTGGTGCTGATCAGCCACGACCTCGGACTGCTGGCGGAGACCGTCAACCGGGTCTTCCACCTGGACCCGCAGCGCGCCGCGATCGACGTCCACAACACCGGCTGGCAGGCCTACCTCACCCAGCGGGCGGCCGACGAGCGCCGCCGCACCCGGGAGCGGGCCAACGCCGAGCGCAAGGCCGCCTCGCTGCACGCCCAGGCCGACCGGATGCGGGCCAACGTCGCCACCGCGACCACCGCACGCAGCATGGCCCGCCGCGCCGACCGGATGCTCGCCGGGCTCGAACCCGTCCGGCAGGCCGAACGCACCGCCCGGATCCGGCTGCCCGAGCCCGCACCCTGCGGCCGGATGCCGCTCGGCGCGGTCGACCTCGCCAAGTCCTACGGCGGCCGGCCGGTGCTGGCCGGCCTCGACCTGGCCGTGGACCGGGGCAGCCGACTGGTCGTGCTCGGCCTCAACGGCGCCGGCAAGACCACCCTGCTGCGGATCCTGGCCGGGCACGAGACCCCGGACTCCGGCCGGGTCGTCCCCGGTCCGGGGCTGCGGCTCGGATACTTCGCCCAGGAGCACGACACCCTCGACCCGGCCCGCAGCGTCCGCGACAACCTCGCCCAGGCCGCGCCCGGCCTCGACGACGGCGAACTCCGGCACGTGCTGGGCGCGTTCCTCTTCCGCGGCGACGACGCCGACAAGCCCGCCGGCGTCCTCTCCGGCGGCGAGAAGACCCGTCTCGCGCTGGCCGCCCTGGTCCACTCCGGAGCGAACGTCCTGCTGCTGGACGAGCCCACCAACAACCTGGACCCGGCCTCCCGCACCGAGGTCCTCGGCGCGGTCGGCACCTACCCGGGCGCGATCGTGATGGTCACCCACGACCCGGACGCCATCACGGCCCTCCGCCCGGACCGCGTCCTGCTCCTGCCGGACGGCGACGAGGACCTCTGGCACGACTCCTACCTGGACCTGGTCACCCAGGCGTAGGCGGCGGCCGCGGCTGCCCGTCCTTCACCGGGCCGGGCAGTCGCTCCGTCCGGCCACCGGGTTACCTCGTCCCGGTGTCCGCGGTCACGGTGTCGGCGCGCTGGGCGTCGAGGAACTCCTCGCGGATCTCCTTCGGCCCGAACGGCCAGGCGCCCTCGGCCTTCGACCAGACCAGGTAGGCGAGGCCGCCGAGGGCGACCCAGGCCAGCGACCACTCGATCGGGTGAACCCCCTCGTTGGCCTTGTCCGCGTAGCCGTAGATGACCAGCCAGCCGATCGCCGCGACGACGCTCGGCAGCGGGTAGAGCACCATCCGGTACGGGCGGGCGAGGCCGGGCTGCCGTCTGCGGAGCACCGTGACGGCCGCGATCTGGGCGAGCGCCTGGACGATCACCATGACGCTGGTCAGCAGGGCGATCAGGATGCTCAGCGGCGGGTGCTCGGCGGAGCTGCCGAGGTGCCGTGCGGCCAGGAACCCCGCGGCGGTGATGCCGCCCATGGCGACCAGGCCGAGGACCGGGAAGCCGTGCCGGGGGTGCAGCTTGGCGAAGGAGCGGAAGAACATCCCGTCGCGGGCGGCGTCGTACGGCACCCGGGAGCCGCCGAGCAGACCGGTGAAGACGGAGGCGAAGGCGGTGATCAGGATCAGCACCGTCACGGCGTCGGCCGCGCCCTTGCCCCAGGTCCGCTCCAGCACCGCGGAGGCGACCGATTTGGAGGCCACGTTCTCCGGGTCGAGCATGTCCTGCCAGTCGACCACGCCGAGCACACCGATCTGCATCAGCAGGTAGATACCCATGATCGCGGTGATCGAGAAGATGATGGCGCGCGGCATGACCCGGCCCGGGTTCCTGATCTCGGCGCCCAGGTAGGAGGCGGTGTTGTACCCGAGGTAGTCGTAGATGCCGATGGTCAGACCGGCGGCGAAGCCGATCCAGAACCGGCCGTGGGTGAGCTCGACGGCGTGGGCGGGCCAGGTGAAGGCCAGCGAGGGGTGGAAGTCGGTGAAGGAGGCGAGGATCACCGCACCGACCGAGACGATCATCACGACCCACATGCCGACCGTGATCGCGCCGATGGACTCGATCCGGCGCCACAGCAACAGCACCACCAGGGCGAGCACCGCGACGCCGACGACGTCCCCCTGGCCCGTCGTCATGTGCGGCCACAGGTAGGCCAGGTACTGCACCAGGCCCTGCACGCCGGTGGACATGATCAGCGGGATGAAGAGCATCGCCGTCCAGACGAACAGGAACGGCATCAGCCGCCCGGTGCGGTACTGGAAGGCCTCCCGCAGGTAGACGTAGGTCCCGCCGGCCCCGGGCAGCGAGGCGCCGAGTTCGGCCCAGACCAGGCCGTCGACCAGGGCGAGCAGCGCGCCCGCGATCCAGCCGACGACGGCCTGCGGACCGCCGAACGCGGCGACCATCAGCGGGATCGTCACGAAGGGGCCGATGCCGCACATCTGGCTCATGTTGATCGCGGTGGCCTGGAAGAGGCCGATTCTCCGGGCGAGTCCTGAGGACACAGGTGGCTCCAGGGTGTGGGGGGCGGAGCGAAGAACTGCGGAGCGGAGCGGGGAGGAGCGGGGAGGAGCGGGGAGGACGGGAGATGGGGAGGACGGGAGATGGGGAGGACGGGAGATGGGGAGGACGGGAGATGGGGAGCGGGGATCAAGTTAAGGAAGGTAACTTAATCCGTCAAGGGAGTGCGCAAGGTTCGCCGTCTCTCCGGTCCGGCCTCGGACCTGCGCCGGACAGGGCCTCCCTCGGCGCGTCCGGCCGTGTCGGCCCCGGTTCGGGCGAGGGCGTTGCGTACGGTCGACCGCACCGCCGCCGAACCGCGGCCGGCGACCGTACGCCATCCCCCGAAGGAGACCGACAGCGGTGCAACGCAAGTGGTGGACGCTGATCGCGGTCTCGGTCGCGACGTTCATGCTGCTGCTCGACATCACGGTGGTCAATGTCGCCCTCCCGTCCATCCGCAAGGACCTGGGCGCGAGCTTCACCGACCTGCAGTGGGTGTTCGACGCCTACGCCCTCTCGCTGGCCGCCCTGGTGCTGACGGCCGGTTCGCTGGCCGACCGGCTCGGGCGCCGCCGGGCCTTCGCCGCGGGGCTGGTGATCTTCTCCGGCGCCTCGCTGCTCTGCGCACTGGCGCCGAGCCCGCTCTTCCTCAACGTCTCCCGCGCCGTGCAGGGGGTGGGCGGCGCGGTGATGTTCGCGGTCTCACTCGCCCTGGTCGCCCAGGAGTTCCCGCCCGGCCGCGAGCGCGGCACCGCGATGGGCATCTACGGGGCGACCATCGGGATGGCCGTCGCCGTAGGACCACTGATCGGCGGGGCGCTCACGGACTCGCTCGGCTGGGAGTGGATCTTCTACGTCAACGTGCCGATCGGGGCCGCCGCCCTGGCCGTCACCTACCTCAAGCTGGCGGAGAGCCGCGACCCGAACGCCACCCGGATCGACTGGGCCGGGGTCGCGGCCTTCAGCACCGGCCTGTTCCTGCTGGTGCTCGCCCTGGTACGGGGCAACACCGAGGGCTGGGGAAGCCCGCTGATCGTGGGGCTGTTCACCGCCGCCGCCGTCCTCCTGATCGTCTTCGTGCTGGTCGAACTCCGTGTCCCGGAGCCGATGCTGCCGCTCGGGCTGTTCCGCCTGCACGCGTTCACCGGTGTGCAGCTGGCCGCGTTCGCGGTCTCCAGTTCCCTGTTCGCGCTCTTCCTCTACCTGACCCTGTACCTGCAGAACTACCTCGGGCTCTCCCCGTTCGCGGCCGGCGTGCGGTACCTGCCGATCACGGTGCTGAGCTTCTTCGTGGCACCGGTGGCCGGGGCCCTGCTCTCCAGGGTGCCGGCGCGGCTGATGCTCTGCGTCGGCCTGATCGCCGTCGGCGCGGGCATGCTCCTGATGGGCGACGTCCAGCCCGGGGACACCTGGACCGGCCTGCTGGCCGGGTTCCTGGTCGGCGGCGCGGGCGTCGGCCTGATCAACCCGGTGATCGCCGACGTCGCGGTGAGCGTGGTGCCCAAGGAGAGGAGCGGCATGGCGGCGGGCATCAACGACACCTTCCGGCAGGTAGGCATCGCGGTCGGCATCGCCGTCTGGGGGGCGATCTTCGTCGGCCGGGGCGCCCACAAGGTCCGCGAATTGACGGCGGGCACGCCGATCGCGGAGGGGGCCCGTCCGCGCGAGCTGATCGAGGCCGCCTCCTCCGGCAGCCTGCCGCAGGCACTCGCCGCACTCCCCGAGCCGGCCCGGGCGGCGGCCGAGGCGGCCGCCCGGGCCGGCTTCCTGGACGGCCTCAACATCGTGCTGCTGCTCGGCGGGGTGGTCAGTCTCGTGGGCGCCGCCCTCGCGCTCTGGCTGGTCCGGGAGGACCAGATCGACCGCCAGGAGGCCTGAGGCCGCGACGGCGCCTCGGCTGCGGTGCCCTGGGGCGCTCCCCCCGGGTCTCGACGGTTCAGTCGCTACGGCTCCGGCTACGGCTTCCGCTACGGCATCGGCTTCCGCTACGGCTTCGGCTTCGGCTTCCGCGCCTCGATCAGGAACCGTGCCGAGTGGGCCACGAACGGCCCCTCGGCACGGATCCGCGCGTCCAGCTCGCGCAGCCGGTCGAGGTGCGCGGTCACGGTGAAGCCCGGGACCATCCAGATCACCTTGCGCAGGAAGTACACCACCGCGCCGATGTCGCGGAACTCCATCCGCAGCCGCTCGGAGCGAAGGTCGACCACCTCCAGCCCCGCCTCCCGGGCCTCGGCGCTCTCGACATCGGGGCGGCGGCCCTCCCGGGCCTCCGGCAGCGGACCGAGGAAGTACTCGACCAGCTCGAACACGGAGGCCGGTCCCACGTGCTGGGCGAAGTAGCTGCCGCCGGGCCGCAGCACCCGGGCGATCTCCGTCCACCACGCCCGTACCGGGTGCCGGCTGCTGACGAGTTCGAAGGCCTCGTCGGCGAACGGCAGCGGCGGCTCGTCCTGGTCCGCCACGACCAGTGCGCCCAGCGGGTGGAGCAGCCGCGTCGCGCGGGCGAGATTCGGCGGCCAGGACTCGGTGGCCGCCACCACGGGCGGGAGCCAACCCCGCGGCTCCGCCAGCCGCAGGGCACCGGCCAGCACCTCGCCGCCGCCGGTCTGGATGTCCAGGGCCGACGCCACCGTGGCCAGCCGCTCGGACAGCAACCGCTGGTAGCCCCAGGACGGGCGTTCCTCGGTGGCCCGGCCGTCCAGCCAGGAGAAGTCCCAGCCGTCCACGGACACGGCCTCGGCCTCGGCGATCAGCTCTTCGAAGGTGCGCATGCCCGCATCATCCCGGCGGTGGCACCGTACGGCCACCGGATTCCGTGCCGCGTGGGAGGCCGGCGGGCGCCGTGCCGGGCCCGTGGCGCAGCACCAGCCCGGCCCTCAGCTCCGTGCTCCCGGCGGCCCGGCGGCCCGGCGGCCCGTCGCAGCTCGCCCTGGAACCAGGAGACGACGTCCCGGTCCCACCAGGACCCTTGGGGCATTTCGACCGGCTGCTCCACCCGTCCGCCCTCCCCTGGGCTCTCCTGGTTCCCGGCTGCCGGCTCTCGGCTTTCCGGCTGCCCGGCCGCCCGGCTCGACGATGCGACCGGTGGATTCCCGCCCCCTCGCCCGTGGGCTCCGCGAGGATAGCGGCATGACGAGCTCCCCGATCGCCCGGTTCTACGACGACTTCGCGGCCGGCTACCACCTCCTCTACGCCGACTGGGAGGCCTCCGTCGCCCGTCAGGGCGCCGCGCTGGACACCCTGATCCGCGACCGGCTCGGTGACCGGCCCCGTGACCGCACGGATGACCGGGCCGGTGACCGGCTCCCCGACCGCCCCGGCGACGGCGCCACCGAGGTGCTGGACTGCGCCTGCGGTATCGGCACCCAGGCGATCGGGCTCGCCGGGCTCGGACACCGGGTCACCGGTACCGACCTCAGCCCCGTGGCCGCCGGCCGCGCCGCCGTCGAGGCTGTCCAGCGCGGGCTCCACCTCGCCACCGCGGCCGCCGACATGCGGCAACTGCCCTTTCCGGACGGCCGCTTCGACGTCGTCGTGTGCGCCGACAACGCGCTGCCCCACCTCCTCACCCCCGAGGACGTACTGGCCGCCCTCGGCGAAATGCGCCGCGTCCTGCGCCCGGGCGGCCTGCTGCTGCTCACCACCCGCCCGTACGACGAGCTGCGCCGCAGCCGGCCGTCCGCCACCCCGCCGCAGACCACCGAACGGGACGGGCGACGGTCCGTCGTCTTCCAGCTCTGGCAGTGGCACGAGGACGGCGAGCGGTACGACCTGGAGCTGTTCCAGATGCGGCCGGACGACGCCGGGCAGTGGCAGGTCGACGTCCACCGCTCCACCTACTGGGCCATCACCCAGGCCCAGTTGACCGCCTTCGCCGTGGAGGCGGGCTTCTCCGGGACCGAGTGGAAGCTGCCCGCCGACACCGGGTTCTTCCAGCCCGTCCTGATCGCCCGCGTGCCCTGAGTCCTGCGGGACCGGGCCGCCCCCGCCGGCCCGCCCGGCCGCGCTCGCGCTGTCCTGTCCGTTCCTGCCACATCGGCTACGTCCAGCCGGACACCCTTCCGCTGTACGAACTGTTCGGCGCGGGGGTCCTGGAGCGCGTGCGGGACGGACGGCCGCGGGGCCGGTGATAAATCGGTTGCGAACCGACCACGCGCTGTGAAAGCGTACGAACAACCGTGCAGGACCAGCGCGTTCAGGAAGGGAGGCCCGCCATGACCAGCGGCATACCATCGGCAGCTGTGCCGGGCCTCGTGCTCGGTGACACCCCGGCTCGCGCTTCGACGCGTGAGCCGCACCCGGCCTGACGTCCTCCGGTAACCCGGCCTGTTGTTCCGGCGACGTCACTGCTCGGCGCAGCTGCTGCTCACCTCCTCGTCGAAGTGCTCTTCGTGCCCCCCGCACGTTCGACCACGAGGAGCCCCGGTGTCCGACACCCACCGGCCCATCACCACCGCCCCGTTCGCTCTCTCCGCCCTGCCCGCCACCTGGCACAGCGAGAACGGCACGCCCCCACCACGCCGTCTGATCGCCGCCGACGACTCCCTGCGCGCCGAGGCCGCCTACCGGCTCGCCTGCGAGGGCACCGCCCTGCTCTGGCAGGGCGCCTACCCCGACGCGCTCCGCCTCCTGCACGCCATGCGCCGCCGCGCCGAGCGGCCCCGACCCCGATCCGTCCCCGACTCCCCGGCCGAGGCCTTCCGCAGGCACCGCCGCGAGCGCGCCCGCCAGGCGCGTGTCCTCGGCATGCTGTTGGTGCCGCTCGACACGGACCACCGCGTCAGGCTCGACCGGGCACCCGACGTCCGCGAGGCCGGTCTGGCAGCCTACGGACCGCTCCTTGACAACAGAATCGTGTCCCTGCGCGAGCTCCTCGGGGTGATCGGCGCCCACCAGTGGCGCGTCCGGGGCGTCGAGGTCCCCGCACTCGGCGCCCGCATCCACCCCCACTACGGGGTCTTCGCCCCGGTCCGCGGCGAGTACGTCGACCTCGTCGCCAGGGCACCGCTGCCACCGGCCGCCCTCACCCACCCCACCGCCCACGACCTCGGCACCGGCACCGGCGTGCTCGCCGCCGTCCTCGCCCGGCGCGGCCTCCGCCGGGTCCTGGCCACCGACACCAACCCCAGGGCGCTCGCCTGCGCCCGCGACAACGCCCGCCGACTGGGTGTCGCCGACCGCATCGAGACCGCCGGTACCACCCTCTACCCACCGGGCGCCGACCGGACCGCCCTGGTCGTCTGCAATCCCCCGTGGCTCCCCGGCCGGCCCGCCTCCCCCCTCGACCAGGGCGTGTACGACCGGGACAACCGGATGCTCCACGGCTTCCTCGACGGCCTGGCCGACCGTTTGCTGCCCGGCGGCGAGGGCTGGCTCATCCTCTCCGACCTGGCCGAACACCTCGGGCTGCGCACCCGCGCCGACCTCCTCTGCGCGGTCTCCCGGGCCGGCCTGCGCGTCACCGGCCGCCTCGACACCAGGCCCCGTCACCCACGGGCCACCGCCACCGACCTATCGAACCCCCTCCACCACGCCCGCGCCGGCGAGGTCACCTCGCTCTGGCGGCTCGCGCCCGCGTAGCACCCCGCCACCCGCCGCACACACCGCGGAGCCGACCGTCCCACCTGTGGGCGCACGCCCCGCGGGACCCAGCCCGGTCCGGCACCTCGCTTCCCCGGGCAGCTCCGCGCCAACGTACCTAGCCTGGTGGTAGGAGGCGATGGACATGCTTGGAGACGCACCCCTGATAGCCATCATCCCAGCTGCCGATCTGGCCCGCGCGAAGGCGTTCTACACCGACACCCTCGGCCTGAAGCTCACCGACGAGAAGCCCCAGGAGCTCACCTTCCAATGCGGCAGCACTGAGTTCGGCGTCTATGAGACACCCAGCGGCGGCCAGGCCGCCCACACGCTCGCCAGCTTCAAGGTCGCCGACCTCGACAGCGAGATGGAAGCGCTACGCAGCCGCGGCGTCACGTTCGAGGACTACGACTTCCCCGGCCTGACGACCGTGAACGGCATCGCCGAGGCCGACGGCATGCGCGCCGCCTGGTTCAAGGACAGCGAAGGCAACATCCTCTGCGTGAACGAACGCACCACCACGTGACACCCGCCCGCCCTCACCGACATCGCGGCGACCGCGTCCCGCCCGGGCCCACCGACCCGGGCGGGAGGCGGTCAGCAGAAGACCCCGCCCATCGCTGAGCCTGACCCGTCTGACCGGACGTTCCCGGAGAGCCCGGACGTTCCCGGCGTTCCCGGCGGGCCCGGAGAGCCCGCCCTGGTCAGTACAGGCGCTCGGCCTCGGCCGCGCGGGCCCGGAGGGCGGCGGCCTGCTCGTGCTCGCCACGGGCTTCGAGGATCTCCGCCCGGTACTCCATGGCGTACGCGTCGCCCAGGTCCCCGGCGATGGTGAAGGCGCGGAGGGCCTCGGCGGTGAAGCCGCGCTCGCCGAAGGCGACTCCGACCGCGGTGATCGGGAAGGCCTGGTCCTGGGCGTAGATCCGTGGCACCCAGCGCTCGATCGTCGGCCGGTCGTCCTGCTCGAAGGCCAGCCTGACCAGGCCCAGCATGGCGTCGACATCGCCGCGGGTGGCGACCTGCTCCCAGACGAGCCGGGCCTGGTGCCGGTTCCCGGCCGTCTGGTGCAGCGTGCCGAGGTTGAAGCCGGCGACGACGTTCCCGGCCTCCCAGGACCTGGTGTACCAGTGCAGCGCTCCGGCCTGGTCACCCTCCGCGTGCAACGCCGCCCCGTAGTTGGCCATCGCCACCGGCAGGCCCCGCTCGGCGTCTGCCCGGACGGCCGCCAACGACTCCGGGGTGACCCGCCCGTCGGCGTCGAGTTCGATCTCGGCTCCAGGGGCCGCCGCGTCATCGGTCCCCTCGTCCGGCGAGCCGGACGGCGGCCCTACGAGCGGACCGCGGTCCTTGCTCCTGGTGAGGTGAAGGCGGCGAAATATCATGCCGGCGATCTTGCCAGAGCTGCCGGCCGGCCAAGTGACCTGGATGGTTCCTGGAACACGGCACGTCTCACCGTCTGCTCGCAGCACCTGTCGCCGGCAGACGGTGCCCGGGCGCCGGGCTTGTTCACCTCCGTGGCCCGGGCCCCGGGCCGTCCGG
This sequence comes from Kitasatospora xanthocidica, assembly GCF_014656195.1. GTDB lineage: Bacteria > Actinomycetota > Actinomycetes > Streptomycetales > Streptomycetaceae > Kitasatospora > Kitasatospora xanthocidica. The sequence continues at coordinate 18,754 of NZ_BNBY01000055.1, forward strand.
AACCGTCGGCGGACGCGTTCACCCGGTCGAGCGCTGGGCGCGGCGGAAGTCGCCCGGGGTACGGCCGGTCTCACGCGTGAAGAACTTGCCGAAGTTGGTGGCCTCGGTGAAGCCGAGCGCACGGCCGATCGCGGCCACCGGCAGGTCCGTGTGGGCGAGCAGCCGCTGCGCCTGCAGGGCGACCCGGGCGTCGGCGAGTTGCTTGGCGGTGCGGCCGGTGACGGTCAGGCAGGCGCGGGTCAGGGTTCGCGGGGAGTAGCCGAGCAGCGCGGCGTAGTCCTCGACGGAGCGGGTGGCCGTGTAGGAGCGCTCCAGCTCGCGCCGGAAGGCGAGGTGGAGCGCCGAGCCGGGAGTGGCCGGGGCGGGGCGGCCCGACGGGTCCGGAAGGCGCGCCATGCGGATCAGCAGTGCGCCGAGGAGCTGGCGCAGCAAGGCCGTGGTCAGCTCCGCGTCGACGGGCGGGGCCGGACCGGTGGTCCGTTCGTCGCGCAGCGTCCGGTATTCGGTGGCCAGTTCGGTCAGGGCGCGGTCGAAGGCGTCGAACTCCTCGGGTGGCAGTGGCCGTGAGACGGGGCCGAAGGCGTCGAGCACGTCGCGGGTCATGGGCAGTGGCGGAGGGAAGTGCCCGGTGAACAGGAGCAGGACGGCGTCGAGGTCGGCGGGGTGGCCGTTCACGTCGGTCGGCAGGCGCTGCACCTGGCCGGGCCGCAGGTGCAGAAGCGTGCCGGGCGTGCACGGGTGCGCGGCGAAATCGACCATCGCGGTGCCCTCGCCGCCGCGCACCAGCAGGAGTTGGTGGAAGTCCAGACGGCTCGGCCGGCGGGCGACCGAGCTCTTCAGACGCCGCTTCAGCGCGCTGTAGGTCAGCACCTCGATCCCGGCGTGGTGCCGGTCGGGGTTGTCGTAGGCGATGTCGATGACATCCCGCTGTCCATTTTCGACCATGTCAGGTCCGGACCTTACCTCGTCCGGCAGACGGCCGCCGGGCCATCGTGGAGTCACGGCCGGACGGCCGGTGCCCGCACCGGGCGCCGCGCCGGAAGGCCGGTCCGGTCACCTCCGTCTCGTGAATTGAGGACCCGTCACATGTCTCCCGTGTCTCCTGTTTCTCCTGTCGTCACCGATCCCGCCGAGCTGCCGGTCCTGTTCCAGGACGCCCTGAACGCCGGGGACGTCGACGGCGTGCTGGCCCTGTTCGCCCCCGGCGCGGGCATGCGCACGGTCACGGGCGAGCAGATCACCGGCTCCGAGGCGCTGCGCGCGGAGATCGGCGGGACCGTCACCGCCCGCGGCAGGCTGACGAACGTCTCTCGGCTCGCCCTGGTCGGCGCGGACACCGCCCTCCTGGTCACCGACTGGACCCTGGAGGTCGACGGACCCGGCGGGGGCCGGCTCGCTCCGACCGGCACCACCGCCAACGTCGCCCGCCGTGGCGCCGACGGCGGCTGGCGCTTCACCCTGCTCAACCCGCTCGGCACCGCCTGAGTCGGCACCGCCTGAGTCGGCACCGCCTGAGTCTGCGGTGGGCGGGTCCGCCCGCCGCGGGGGCCCGCCGTAGCATGACCCGACTGCGCGTGGAACGAGGACAGGGGCGGGGAATGGCCGGGAACGGCGGACTGTGGCTGATGATGATCGCGGGCGTCGGCGTGTTGGTCGCCGCGGCACGCAGCACCGTCGGGCACGTCCGTGCCCGCAAGGGTACGAAGGTCCTCGGCCGTGTGCTCGGCTGCTCCCGGGAGCCCGCGGGCAGGGGCCGGTCCGCCTGGCGGGGAGCCGTCCGCTTCCACGACCCGGAGGGCGGGGACTGGCGCGAGGCACAGGTGTACCTCGCGCGGCCCTGCCCGCCGGGCAGCGAGGTGGTGCTCTGCTACCCGCCGGACCGTCCGGACCGGGTCCGGGTGTTCGCCGGGATGGTGAACTGGAAGACGCCGGTCCTGGGGTCCCTCGTCGGCACGGTCTTCATCCTCGTCCCCCTGCTCATCATGACCGGGGTGATCCCCACCTCGCCGGTTCCCCCGCGCTGACGGACCGGGCGGGTCTCAGCCCACCAGGTGGTCGGCGAGGAAGGCGACGCTGCGGGCGACCAGCGGTTCGATGTCGGCGCCGACGAAGATGTGGTCCGCACCGGGGACGGTGACCAGTTCGACGCTGGTGTGGGGCCGGAGGAGGTCCGCGAGGAGTTCGCTCTGGCTGTGCGGGACGACCTGGTCCGCCGTGCCGTGGATGATCAGGAAGGGCGGGCCGGCGTGGTCCGCGTAGGTGCTGGGGCTGGCGGCGCGGACCAGCTCAGGCCGTTCGTCGGGTTCCCCGCCGATCAGGGCGGTCATCGGGTTGCCGATCGGGGGCAGGGCCAGGACGGCGGGGAACGCGGCGGCGGCCGACACGAGGTCGGCGGGGCCGTACCAGTCGACGACCGCGCGGAGGGAACCGCTGTCGGCGGCGGTGACGCCCTCCTGGCCGTCGAGGTCGATGCCGTCCGTGGTCACGGGCGGGGCGAGTGCGGCGAGTACGGCGAGGTGGGCGCCGGCCGACTCTCCCCAGAGGGCGAGGCGAGCCGGGTCGAGGCCGAGGTCGTCGGCGAAGTGGCGCAGGTAACGGATCGCGGCGCGGACGTCGTGGAGCTGCGCGGGGAAGGTGGCTTCGAGGCTGTGCCGGTAGTCGATGGTGGCCACGGCGAGGCCCGCGTCGGTGAGGGAGCCGAAGAGGAGTTCGGCGGGGAGGGTGGGCGGCGGGTAGCGGCGGTCGCCGTCGGCCCAGCCGCCGCCGTGGATCCAGACGACGACGGGCCACGGCCCCCCGGTGGCGGGCAGGTGGAGGTCGAGCAGGCGGGGGCGGTAGCCGGGGGTCCTGGCGTAGGTGACGCCTTCGTGGCGGCGGACACCGTTCGCGGCGACCGCGGGCGCCGGCGGCGGCAGGAACGGCGGCGGCAGGAGCGGGGCCCCGGCCTGGACCGCGGATTCGTCGGACATCGGGTCTCTCCTCATCTGACGTGGGGCCTCTTCAGGGTTTCTCGGATCGTCGCTCCCCGCTCGGAGGGAGGCGGCATCGAGGGCAGGCGTGTCGTACCTTCCCGGACACCGCGCCGGGCACCGTGCCGACGCCGTGCGGGCCGCGGCCCCGGACGCTGCGCCGGACACCATGCCGACACCGCACCGGACGCCGCCGATCAGAGGGCGGCCCACGGGAGGACGCCGCGGCGCGCGATGCGGCCGAGCCAGCGGGCGGAGGGCTTGGGGACGCGGAGGAAGGTCGTGGGGTCGACGGCGATCAGGCCGAAGGTGGGGCGGTAGGAGCCCCATTCATAGGTGTCGAGGGCGCTCCGGTGCAGGTAGCCACGGATGTCGAGGCCGTCGGCGAGCGCCTGCGCCAGGTCGTCCAGCGCGTGGCGGGCGTAGGAGACACGGCGGTCGTCGTCGCGGGTGGCGATGCCGTTCTCGGTGACAATGATCGGGACGTCGCCGACCACGTCGGCGGTGTGGCGCAGCGCCTCGCCCAGCGCTCCCGGGTAGAACTCCCAACCGGTGAGGGTGCGTTCTGCCTCCTCGGGTACGGGGAGCGGGCCGTCGTGGCCGATGCGGGTACGGGTGTAGGCCTGGACGCCGATCCAGTCGTCGGCTCGGGCGGCCTCCAGGAAGACGTCCTCGCGCGGTCGGCGGTAGGCGTCCGCGACGGTCTCCGCCCCCGGAACGGCTTGGTAGACCTGGTTGGCCACCGACCAGCCGACCTGGATCTCCGGCGAGATCGCCTTCACCGCGAGGACGGCGGCCCGATGGGCCTCGATGAGTGCGGCGACCAGGTCCGGATCGGGCAGCGGCAGCCCGGGCGGCGGATGCTCGCCCCAGGTGGCGGTGGGTGATCCGAGGGCGGCGAGGATGTTGGGTTCGTTGATGGTGCACACGTGCCGCACGCCCTCGCCGATGACCGGGGCGGTCGCGGCCACGTAGCGGGCGAAGCGCTCGGCGGCGTCCGGGGCCAGCCAGCCGCCGCGTTCGGCGAACCAGCGCGGCAAGGTGAAGTGGTGCAGGGTGACCATCGGCCGCAGTCCCCGTTCCAGCGCCCCCTCGACCATGCGGCGGTAGTGGGCGAGGGCAGCCCGGGAGAAGTGGCCCGCCGCGGGCTCGATGCGCGCCCACTCGATGCTGAACCGGTAGTCGGTGAAGCCGAGTTCGGCGAGCAGGTCCATGTCGACGGGCCAGCGGTGGTAGCTGTCGGCGGCGTCACCGCTGGGCTCGGCGGGTGAGCCGTCGCGGTGTTCCAGCTGCCACCAGTCGCTGTTGGTGTTGCCGCCCTCGGTCTGGTGGGCGGAGGTGGAGGCTCCGAAGAGGAATTCGTCCGGGAACGGCATGCCTGCGGCGTTGGCGAACATGAGAGGGCCTTTCGGGGGGCGAGGGAGGGCGTTGGGGCCCGGTCAGCGGCGTGCGGTCCGTGGCGCGTCGCTCAGCGCACGCGGCGGATCGGCCCGATGCACAGGGCTCCGGCGACCGCGCTCAGAGCCGCGACGGCGAAGAGCGCGCGGAAGCCGAAGGCGGGCACGACGGCGAGGGCGATCAGCGGGGCGGCGATCTGCGGAGCGGTGTTGGCGAGGTTGAGGATGCCGAGGTCCTTGGCGCGGTGCGCGTGGTCGGGCAGGACCTCGGCCATCAGGGCCTGGTCGACGGCGATGTAGGCGCCGTAGCCGAGACCGCCGACGGCCATGAAGGCGTAGTACGCCCACAGCGACGGGGCGAGGGCCAGGGGCAGCACCGCAGCGCCCATGATCAGCGAGGCGGCGATCACGAGGGCCTTGCGCCGTCCCCACCGGTCGGAGAGCGGGCCGGAGACCGCGATGGCGGCGACGGAGGCGATCGCGGTGACGAGGCCCCCCGTGGCGATCGCCCGCCCGGCGGCCGGGGTGTCCAGGTGCAGGTAGTCGGTGAGGGTGTAGAGCTGGTACAGCAGCACGATCGCCAGACTCAGGATGCCGAGGAAACGGCCGACCAGGGCCCGGGCGAAGTCCGCGTCGGCCGGTGGCAGGAGGGATCGCAGGAAGCGTGCCGGGGAGAACCGCTCCCGGGGCTGGTCCCGGTTGGAGCGTTCGGGGGCGAGGGCGAAGACCAGGACGGCGGCCGCGGCGAGGGTCCACGGCAGCCAGCGCAGCCCGGAGGCGGGGACGGCGAGGAAGAAGCCGGCCACCACACCGCCGAGGCTCTGCGCGAGGAGTTGGCCGGCGCCGACGTACGAGGACGCCTTGCCCAGGTCGGCCCGGCCGACCCGGTCCGGGAGGATCGCGATCAGTGGGCCGAGGAAGGCGTTCAGCGCGATCTGGAACACCAGCCATTCCGCCACCAGCGCGGCGAACCCGTGGGCGAGCGACATCGCGCCGAGCGATGCGGCCGCGACGAGGCCACCGCCGAGGATCCACGGGTTCCGACGGCCGAAGCGGGAGCGGGTGCGGTCGGAGAGCGTGCCGAACACGATGTTGGCGAGCATCGCGGCCACGGCTCCGATGCCGCTCAGGGCGGCGTAGTCGGCGAGTTTCGCGTGGTCGTCGAGCCGGGAGAGCAGGGCCTGGATCAGGGTCGCGCCGGCGGCGGCCGGCAGCAGCCAGCCGAAGTGCGCCAGGAGCAGGACGGGCCCGAGGCGGTGGATCCGCGAGGGCTGTGACGCCTCCGAGGTGATCCTCGTGGCTTCGAGCACGACCGTAGGGGCTGACAGGGGGAGATCGGACATCGCCAGGCTCCTTCACTGCACTGGTGATGGGGGGTGCGGGGCGGGTGTGGGCACCGCCCGGTCCTGCCACCGTACGATCCAAAACTTAGCGAAGCAAGGTTTTCAAAGAACAGGCCCTAGAGTGATCGGGTGACTACACGCGGCCGCCGGGGCCCCTACGCGAAGAGCGCGGCGAAACGACAGCTGATCCTCGATGCCGCGCTGGCGGCCTACGCGGAGGCAGGCACCCGGGGCGTGTCGGTGAAGGACATCGCCGAGCGGGCGGGGCTGACGGACGCGGGCGTGCTGCACCACTTCGGCAGCCGCGAGGCCCTGCTCACCGCCGTCCTCGAAGCCCGGGACATCGCCGCCGCCGAACGCTACGGCAGCGACCGTGAGGCGCTCTGGAACCCGGAGATGCTGACGGACAACGCCGCCACGCCGGGCCTGGTCAAGCTCTTCGTGGACCTGGCGGCGGCGGCCGCCGAGCCGGAGCACCCGGCGCACGAGTTCTTCACCGAGCGGTACCGGATCCTGCGGCAACGCCTGTCCGATGCGATCACGGCCGAGACGTCCGCCTCCGAGGCGATGACGTCCGACGCGTCCACGGCGGGCCGAGCCGCGACCGAACCCGCGCCGGCCGGACCGGACGACCGTGCCGACTGGGCGGCCCGCATCCTGCTCGCCGCCACGGACGGCCTGCAACTCCAGTGGCTCCTCGACCCCTCGATCGACATGGCCGCCGACCTCGCCCGGCTCCGCGACGCGCTGCTGCCGGTCCTCGGCGGTCCGACCGCTCCTGGCGAGGGCGGGCCGCCCGCGCAGCCGTGAGCCGTCGTCCTGATCGCCGGTGCTCGGAAGGGGCCGATCCGGTCCCGAGCGCGCAGACCGTCCGGACGTGATCACCCAGGTCCGGCCGCGATACGCTCGCCCCCGGCACGAGACGGAGGAATGGCGATGAGCACGCACGAGCGGTGGACGCGGCTGCTGGAGATCCTGGGCGAGCAGGGCCGGATCGAGGTCGCGGAGGCCGCGGAGCTGCTGGGCGTCTCCCTGGCCACGGTCCGCCGCGACATGGAGGAGCTGGCCCGCCAGCAGCTGCTCACCCGCACGCGGGGTGGCGCGGTGCTGAGCGGAGTCGCGTACGATCTTCCGCTGCGCTACAAGACCGCGCGTCAGGCGGACGAGAAGCACCGGATCGCCCGGGCCGCGGCGGGCCTGGTCCGGCCGGGGGCGGTGGTCGGCCTGAACGGCGGCACGACGACGTCGGAGGTCGCCCGCGAGCTCGCCACCCGGGCCGACCTCGCCGACCACCCCCACGGCACCGCGCTGACCGTGGTCACCAACGCCATCAACATCGCCCATGAGCTGGCCGTCCGGCCCTATGTGAAGACCGTGGTCACCGGCGGCGTGGCCCGGCCCAGCTCGTACGAACTGACCGGGCCACTGGCCACCACGCTGCTCCAGGGGCTCTCGCTGGACTACGCGATCCTCGGGGTGAACGCGTTCGACCCGAAGTACGGCGCCACCGCCCACGACGAGGGCGAGGCCAGCGCAAACCGGGCGATGGCCGAGCGGGCGGAGAAGGTGATCGTGGTCGCCGACTCCACCAAGCTCGGCCACCGGGCCTTCGCCCAGGTCTGCGCCACCAGCGAGATCGCGGTCCTGGTCACCGACAAGGGCGCCCCGGACGAGCTGGTCGAGCAGCTCGGCGGGCAGGGCGTCGAGGTCCTGCGCGCCTAAGGCGTGTCTGACAAATGATCATCTGGCCGGTTCGCGGAGCCAGAGGATCAGGGAGGCC
>NZ_BNBY01000056.1 GCF_014656195.1 Kitasatospora xanthocidica
CCGGGGGACGGGCGTCACCGGTGCCGGCCGCGGCGGGGTCAGAACCCCTGGGCCAGCCGGTGGTAGGCCTGGTTCCAGCGCAGTTCCTTGGTGAACCGGCGGATGTTGGTGTCGTCGTCGATCACCAGCAGCTCCACGCCGATCATCTCGGCGAGGTCCTCCAGCTCCTCGACCCCGAGCGCGCCGGAGAGCACGGTGTGGTGCGGCGCGCCGGCCGTCAGCCAGGCCTCGGTGGAGGTGTGCAGGTCCGGACGCGGCCGCCAGACGGCCCGGGCCACGGGCAGGTTGGGCAGCGGCGCCGGCGGCTCGACCACGTCGACCTCGTTGGCGACCAGCCGGAAGCGGTCGCCGAGGTCCGCGAGGCCGACCACCACCGCGGGGCCGGGCTCGGCGTCGAAGACCAGCCGGACCGGGTCCTCGCGCCCGCCGATGGAGAGCGGGTGGATCTCGCACGAGGGGGTGGCCGCCGTGATGCTCGGGCAGACCTCCAGCATGTGGGCGCCGAGGATCAGCTCCCGGCCGAACTCCAGGTGGTAGGTGTAGTCCTCCATGAAGGAGGTGCCGCCGGGCAGTCCGGTGGCGGCCACCTTGAGGGTGCGCAGCAGGGTGGCGGTCTTCCAGTCGCCCTCGCCGCCGAAGCCGTAGCCGTCGGCCATCAGCCGCTGCACGGCGAGGCCGGGCAGCTGGCGCAGCCCGCCGAGGTCCTCGAAGTTGGTGGTGAAGGCCTTGAAGCCGCCCTGCTGGAGGAAGCCGCGCAGGCCGAGCTCGATCCGCGCGGCGTACCGCAGCGACTCGTGGCGCTCCCCGTCGGCCCGCAGCTCGGGCGCGAGGCGGTAGACGTCCTCGTACTCCTTGACCAGCGCGGTGACGTCGCCGTCCGCCGTCGCGTCCACGGCCTCGACGAGGTCGTTGACGCCGTAGGTGTTGACGGAGACGCCGAAGCGCAGCTGGGCCTCGACCTTGTCGCCCTCGGTGACGGCGACGTCGCGCATGTTGTCGCCGAAGCGGGCGAGCTTCAGGTCGCGCAGTTCGGCGCGGCCGGCGGCGGCGCGGGCCCAGCCGGCGACCCTGGCGGACACGGCCGGGTCGCTGACGTGCCCGGCGACGGTCGTGCGCGGCACCCCGAGGCGGGACTGGATGTAGCCGAACTCGCGGTCGCCGTGGGCGGCCTGGTTCAGGTTCATGAAGTCCATGTCGATGGTCTGCCAGGGCAGTTCGACGTTGGCCTGGGTGTGCAGGTGGAGCAGCGGCTTCTGCAGGGCGTCCAGGCCGGCGATCCACATCTTCGCCGGGGAGAAGGTGTGCATCCAGGCGATCAGGCCGATGCAGTCGTCGGCCGAGTTGGCTTCCAGACAGACCCGGCGGATCGCCGCGGCGTCGGTGAGCACGGGCTTCCAGACGATCTCGACCGGCATCGCCGCGTCGCCGTCCAGGGTCTCGGCGATCCGCTGGGACTGCCCCGCGACCTGGCGCAGCGTCTCCTCGCCGTAGAGTCCCTGACTACCTGTCAGGAACCAGACCTGGCGACCCTCCAGGGGCTTCTTCATGGGGTGGCTCCTCACCGGGCCTGGGGCTGGCCGTAGACGTTCTGGTACCGGAAGTTGAGACTGTCGATGTCCGCCTGGGCGATCGGCAGCGGCTCGCCGAGCTGGCGGGAGAGGTGGACGGTGCGGGCGACGTCCTCGCACATCACGGCGGCCTTGACCGCCGCCTTGGCGTCCTTGCCGATGGTGAACACACCGTGGTTCTGCATCAGGACGGCGGGCGAGCGGTGGCCCTTGAGGGTGTCCACGATGCCCCGGCCGATCGAGTCGTCGCCGATCAGGGCGAAGGGGCCGACCGGGATCTCGGCGCCGAACTCGTCGGCCATCGCGGTGAGCACGCAGGGGACGGCCTCGCCGCGGGCCGCCCAGGCGCAGGCGTAGGTGGAGTGGGTGTGGACCACTCCACCGACCTCGGGGAGGTGGCGGTAGACGTAGGCGTGCGCGGCGGTGTCGGAGGAGGGCGCGTGGTCGCCCTCGACGACGTTCCCGTCCAGGTCGCAGACGATCATGTTCTGCGGTGCCAGGTCGTCGTAGGAGACGCCGCTGGGCTTGATCACGAGCAGGTCCTCGCCGGGCACCCGGGCGGAGACGTTGCCGGCGGTCCAGACCACCAGGTTGTAGCGGACCAGCTCCTGGTGCAGGTCGCTGACCTGTCGGCGGATGAGGTCGATGGTCGCGTTCACTATGCCTCGCTCGGGGTGGTGAGGGCGGCGTTCCGGATGTCGCGCAGTCGGTGCAGCAGCTTGTCGGCGCCGAGGCCGAAGTGGTCGTGCAGGGCGCGGTACTCGGCGAAGAGCCGGTCGTACACGTCGGCGGCGGCCGGGGCCGGCTGGTAGGCGCCCTGCTGCACCCGGCCCATGGCGTCGGCGGCGGTGCGTACGTCCGGGTACGCCCCGGCGGCGACCGCCGCGTGGATCGCCGAGCCGAGGGCCGGGCCCTGCTCCGACTCGGCCACCGAGACCGGGCGGCGCAGCACGTCGGCGTAGATCTGCATCAGCAGGGCGTTCTTCTTCAGGCCGCCGGTGACGATGAACTCGGTGACGGGGACCCCGCCCTGCTCCAGGGCCTCGACGATGACCCTGGTGCCGAAGGCGGTGGCCTCCAGCAGGGCCCGGTAGATCTCCTCGGGGCGGGTGGCCAGGGTGAGTCCGACGATCACGCCGGACAGGTGGTGGTCGACCAGGGTGGAGCGGTTGCCGTTCATCCAGTCGAGCGCCACCAGGCCGTGCCCGCCGACGGGTTGGGCGGACGCCTTGCGGGTGAGCAGCCGGTGCAGGTCCTCGCCGTTGGCCTCGGCCTCGGCGAGGTAGTCGGCGGGCACGCCCTGGCGCAGCCACCAGGCGAAGATGTCGCCGACGGCGCTCTGGCCGGCCTCGTAGCCGTAGGAGCCGGCGACGATGCCGTCCTCGACCACGCCGCACATGCCGGGGACGTCGGCGAGTGTCGCGCCGTTGACGACGTGGCAGGTGGACGTGCCCATGATGGCGAGGAGCCGGCCGTTGTCGACCGCGCGGGCGGCCGGGGCGGCGACGTGGGCGTCGACGTTTCCGGCGGCGACCGCGATGCCCTCCGGCAGGCCGGTCCACTCGGCGGCCCGTGCGGTGAGCGAGCCGACCCGGGAGCCGAGCGGGGAGAGCGGGTGCTCCAGGCGGGTGCGGGCGAAGTCGGCGAAGTCCGGGTGGAGCGCGGCGAGGTAGTCCTCGCTCGGGTAACTCCCGTCCTGGTGGATGCCCTTGTACCCGGCCGTGCAGGTGTTGCGGCTCTCGGCGCCGGTGAGCTGCCAGACGATCCAGTCGGCGGCCTCGATCCAGCGGGCGGTCGCGCCGTAGACGGCCGGGTCCTCCTCCAGCACCTGGAGGGCCTTGGCGTACTGCCACTCGGCGGAGATCCGGCCGCCGTAGCGGGAGATCCACTTCTCGCCCCGGGCGTGGGCCAGGTCGTTGATCCGGTCCGCCTGGCCCTGGGCGGCGTGGTGCTTCCAGAGCTTGGGCCAGGCGTGCGGGCGGGGCGTCCACTCGGGCGTCTCGGCGAGCGGGGTGCCGTCGGCGAGTACCGGCAGGACGGTGCAGGCGGTGAAGTCGGTGGCGATCCCGATGACGTGCGCCGGGTCGACGCCGGCGGCGGCGATCGCGGCCGGGACGGCGGTGCGCAGCACCTCGCGCCAGTCCCCGGGGTGCTGCAGCGCCCAGTCGGGCGGGAGCAGCCGTCCGGTGCCGGGCAGTTCGCGCTCGATCACGGCGTGCGGGTAGTCGTGGACGGCGGTTCCGACCTCCTCGCCGTCCCGGACCCGGACCACCACGGCGCGGCCGGAGAGGGTGCCGTAGTCGACGCCGACGACGTAGCGGTCGGGATCGGGGGTGGCGGGATTGACGGTCACGTGCTCATCCTTCGTACGGGGGAACGGCGTTGACGCCGTGAGCAAATGGTGTCGCCTGTCGCCGGCGCGGTCCGTGACCGGGGCAGGGGGGAGCGCGCCGGCGACAGGCTTCGTTCCGCTACCTCTCCCTCATGAAGGGCGGAACGCTTGGACCGCCGGCCGGGCGCTCAGAAACGGGGGTATCAGCGCCCGGGCCGGCGGAGTTCGGGAGGCGTTGTTAACGCTCACCGGAATTGTTAACGCTAACAACATCCATGTCAAGGGAAGTTCCCTGGTCGGCAGCCACGTGCGCGACCAGGGACACACGGGCGTTACATCGAACCCCCCTGGCGGCCCCGCCGGCGGTCAGCGCCGGACGGCGGGCCCCGCACTGCGGCGCAGCACCAGCTCCGGGGAGATCTGCACGTGGGCCGGGGAGGGCGTGGCGCTCTCCAGCTCTCCGACGAGCAACTCCAGGGCCCGCCTGCCGAGTTCACCGAAGTCCTGCCGCACGGTGGTCAGCGGCGGGGTGAAGTAGGCGGCCTCCGGGATGTCGTCGAAGCCGACCACGCTGATCTCGTTCGGGACCGCCCGCCCGGCCTCGTGCAGGGCGCGCAGCAAGCCGAGTGCCATGTGGTCGTTGGCGCAGAAGACGGCGGTGACATCGGGCAGTTGGGCGATCCGCAGCCCCGCCTGGTAGCCGGACCGGGCGCTCCAGTCGCCGCGCTCCACGTCCGGTACGGGGGCGCCGGCCGCCTGCAGCGCGAGGCGCCAGCCCTCCTCGCGGTCCTGGCTCTCCAGCCAGTTGGCCGGCCCCGCCAGGTGGTGCACGGTGCGGTGGCCCAGGTCGAGCAGGTGCCCGGTGGCCTCTCCGGCACCGAAGCGGTTGCCCACCGACACCATGGGCACCTGCGTCTGGTTGCCCGATCCGACCGCGACGACCGGAGCCGAGCTGGAGAGCCGGGCCACCGCGCTGACGGCGGAGGTCTGCGGCGCGATCACCACGACGCCCTCCACCCCCTGGTCGCGCAGCCGGTCGACGGCCTCCTGGACCGAACGGCCGTCCAGCGAGCGCAGGCTCGTCACGCTCACGAAGTACCCGGCGCTGCGCGCGGCCTGCTCGATGCCGTCCAGCATCGAGGCGGGCCCGTAGAGCGTCGAGTCGAAGCTGACCACGCCGAGCGTCTGCGAGCGACGGGTGACCAGGGCGCGGGCGGCGGAGTTGGGCCGGTAGTCCAGCTCCCGGATGGCGGCCAGCACCCGGTCCCGGGTGTCCGGCCGGACGTGCGGGGCGCCGTTGAGCACCCGGGACACCGTCTGGTGGGACACACCCGCCAGTTTCGCCACGTCCGCCATCACGGGCTGGCGTTGTTCCGTCCCGGCACTCTCGGTTCCCACTAACAGTCCCCTCCTCGGCTGTGACCACAGTACGCGACCAGGTCCAGGCCAATCCGTCACCCTCGGTTCGAACGACGGTCCTCTTCTTACCAGCCCTTCACGCCCCGGACATCTGGCCATTGCGGCGGGTGTGCGTTCACGGGTTCGCCCCAACCGCCAAAAGACCGGGCCGGACACGCCTGGCGAAGGTCCGTGATCCCGACGCCTCCGACGCCTTCCCGCTTCGCGGCCGGGTCACACCCTCCGGAGCGGGTCGTGGAACCGCGCGCGGCCGGGCGCCGGGACCGCCGCCGGGCAGCCGGCGAGGAGATCCGGAGCCCGTACCGGCCCCGCTGTTCACCGATGCTTCACCGGACCCTCACTCGGGAGAACTCCGCCAGGACCTCCCGTTCCGGTTGAGCGCGTCCGGTCGGACCGGACCGCGGCGAACCGCTATCCAACGGTGATCCGACGCCTCTTGACGTCATGGTTGTGAGCGTTAACACTTCATGACACGCCAGGCCAGAGCCGTCGCCACCCCGACGATCCACAGCGCGATGGACCGCTCCGGCCGGCACCGCTCGACCGCTCCCAGTCGCCCAGCAGGGGCGTCCTGTGCCCGGTCGCGGAACATCACTGGAGGAACTGTGCGCAAGATTTCGGCGGGCCTGGTGGCCGCAGGCCTGGTGCTCTCACTGGCGGCCTGCGGCCAGAGCGCCAACGGCGCCGGCGACGCCCCCGCCAAGGGCGACGCCAAGGGAGGCCTGGTCGGCATCGCGATGCCCACCAAGGCGTCGGAGCGCTGGATCAACGACGGCAACAACATGGTCAAGGAGTTCCAGGCCAAGGGCTACAAGACCGACCTGCAGTACGGCGACAACGTGGTGGAGAACCAGGTCTCCCAGGTGGAGAACATGATCACCAAGGGCGCCAAGCTGCTGGTGATCGCCGCCATCGACGGCTCCTCCCTCACCAACGTGCTGCAGAAGGCCGCCGACTCCCACATCCCGGTGATCTCCTACGACCGGCTGATCCGCGGCACGGCGAACGTCGACTACTACGCGACCTTCGACAACACCAAGGTCGGCGTCCTCCAGGGCACGTACATCGCCGACAAGCTCGGCCTCAAGGACGGCAAAGGCCCGTTCAACATCGAGCTGTTCGCCGGTTCGCCGGACGACAACAACGCCACCTTCTTCTTCAACGGCGCGATGAGCGTCCTCAAGCCGTACATCGACCAGAAGAAGCTGGTCGTGCTGAGCGGCCAGACCGACTTCAACCAGGTCGCCACGCTGCGCTGGGACGGCGGTGTCGCCCAGTCCCGGATGGACAACCTGCTGAGCAAGGCCTACACCTCGGCCCACGTCGACGCCGTGCTCTCGCCGTACGACGGCATCTCGATCGGCATCATCTCCTCCCTCAAGGGCGTCGGCTACGGCACCGCCAAGTCGCTGCCGGTCGTCACCGGCCAGGACGGCGAGCTGGCCTCGGTGAAGTCGATCATCGCGGGCGAGCAGACCCAGACCGTCTACAAGGACACCCGCCAGCTGGCCAAGGCCGCCGTCCAGATGGGCGACGCGCTGCTGACCGGCGGCAAGCCCGAGGTCAACGACACCAGCCAGTACAACAACGGCGTGAAGACCGTCCCGGCGCAGCTGCTCCAGCCGGTCAGCGTCGACAAGGACAACTACCAGAAGGTCCTGGTCGACAGCGGTCAGTACACCGCGGACCAGCTCAAGTAGCCCCTGGGGCCCGTCCACCGGGCCCCACGCAGAAACCGGCGGTGCGCGCCCCGGGCTCCCCGGAGCCCGGGGCCCCTCCCCCACCGCACCGCCCCGAACGATACGGACGCACACCCATGGCTGGACCCGTTCTCGAAATGCGGTCGATCAGCAAGTCGTTCCCCGGTGTCAAAGCGCTCTCCGAGGTCAACCTGACCGTGGCCGCCGGCGAGGTGCACGCCATCTGCGGCGAGAACGGCGCCGGCAAGTCCACCCTGATGAAGGTGCTCAGCGGCGTCTACCCGCACGGCTCCTACGAGGGCGAGATCCTCTTCGAGGGCGAGCCCTGCCAGTTCAAGGACATCCGGGCCAGCGAGCAGCGCGGCATCGTCATCATCCACCAGGAACTGGCGCTGGTGCCGTACCTGTCCATCGCCGAGAACGTCTTCCTCGGGAACGAGCACGCCTCCCGCGGCATCATCAGCTGGCACCGGACACTCACCCACGCCGCCGAACTGCTGCGCCAGGTCGGCCTCGACGAGAGCCCTCACACCCGGATCGCCGACCTCGGCGTGGGCAAGCAGCAGCTGGTCGAGATCGCCAAGGCGCTGGCCAAGAAGGTCAAGCTGCTCATCCTGGACGAGCCGACCGCGGCGCTGAACGACGAGGACAGCCGCAAGCTGCTCGACCTGATCCTCGAACTCAAGGCGCAGGGCATCTCCTGCATCATCATCTCGCACAAGCTGAACGAGATCGCCCGGGTCGCGGACTCCGTGACCATCCTGCGCGACGGGCAGACCATCGAGACCATCGCGATCGGCCCCGAGGGCATCTCCGAGGACCGGATCATCCGCGGCATGGTCGGCCGCGACCTGGAGCACCGCTACCCCGAGCGCACCCCTGAAATCGGCGAACTCGCCTTCGAGGTCGAGGACTGGAGCGTCCGGCACCCCATCGACCAGCAGCGCATGGTGGTCGACGGCGCCTCGCTGAACGTGCGGAGCGGTGAGATCGTCGGCATCGCCGGCCTGATGGGCGCCGGCCGCACCGAGCTGGCGATGAGCGTCTTCGGCCGCTCGTACGGGCGGTGGGCCTCCGGCACCGTCCGGCTGCACGGCCGGGAGATCCGCACCCGGACGGTGCCCGAGGCGATCGGGCACGGCATCGCGTACGTCACCGAGGACCGCAAGCAGCTCGGCCTCAACCTCATCGACGACATCAGCCGGAACATCTCGCTGAGCGCGCTCGGCAAGGTCGCCAGGTTCGGCCGGGTCAACCGGCACGAGGAGACCAAGGTCGCCGAGTCCTTCCGGCGCACCATGAACATCAAGGCCCCGACGGTGTTCACCCGGACCGGCACGCTCAGCGGCGGCAACCAGCAGAAGGTCGTCCTCAGCAAGTGGATCTTCGCCGGGCCGGAGGTGCTGATCCTCGACGAACCCACCCGGGGCATCGACATCGGCGCGAAGGCGGAGATCTACACCGTCATCGCCGACCTGGCCGCCCAGGGCAAGGCCGTGCTCGTCATCTCGTCCGAACTCCCCGAACTCCTGGGCCTGTGCGACCGGATCTACACCATGGCCGAAGGCCGGATCACCGGCGAGGTCGCCCGTGCCGACGCCACCCAGGAATCCCTCATGCGGCTCATGACCATGAGCGCCGCATCCAGCAACGAGCAGGTGTAAGGCATGGCCCAGACCGAGACCACCCCGGATTCGTCCCCGATGGCACCGCAGGCCGACCCCGGCCCCTCCCTCGGCGGCGTGCTGGCCCGCGCGCTGCGCGGCAACGTGCGCCAGTACGGCATGCTGGTCGCCCTCGCGCTGATCGTGGTGCTGTTCCAGATCTGGACGGACGGCATCCTCCTCCAGCCGCTCAACATCACCAACCTGATCCAGCAGAACGGCTACATCCTCATCCTGGCGATCGGGATGATGATCGTCATCATCGCCGGGCACATCGACCTCTCGGTCGGCTCACTGGCCGCCTTCGTCGGCGCCGCCGCCGCGGTGATGATGGTCAAGCAGCACCTGCCGTGGCCCGTCGCGATGGTGATCGCGCTGGTGATCGGCGCCCTCGCCGGCGCCTGGCAGGGCTTCTGGATCGCCTACCTCGGCATCCCGTCCTTCATCGTCACCCTGGCGGGCATGCTGCTGTTCCGCGGCGGCACCCAGATCCTGCTCCAGGGCCAGTCGGTGGCGCCGTTCCCCAAGGGCTTCCAGAGCATCAGCAGCGGCTTCCTCCCCGAGGTCGGACCGCGCACCAACTACCACAATCTCACCCTGCTGCTGGGCCTCGCGGTGCTGGCCGTCGCGATCCTGCAGGAGGTGCGCGGCCGGCGGCAGACCGTCTCGTACGGGCTGGAGCCGCTCCCGATCGCGCTGTTCCTGACCAAGCTCGCCGTGATCACCACGGCCGTGGTCGCCTTCACCATGCTGCTGGCCAGCTACCACGGCGTGCCGATCGTGCTGCTGATCCTCGGCGCGCTGCTGGTCGGCTTCGGCTACCTGATGCGCAACTCGATCATCGGGCGGCACACCTACGCCATCGGCGGCAACGAGCCGGCGGCCAAGCTGTCCGGCGTGAAGAGCAAGCGGGTCGTCTTCCTCGCCTTCGTCAACATGGGCGTCCTCGCGGCGCTGGCCGGGCTGGTCTTCGCCGCGCGGCTCAACGCCGGCACCCCGCAGGCCGGCATCAACTTCGAGCTGGAGGCCATCGCGGCCGCCTTCATCGGCGGTGCCTCCGCCAGCGGCGGCGTCGGCACCGTGATGGGCGCGATCATCGGCGGCCTGGTGCTCGGCGTGCTCAACAACGGCATGTCGCTGGTCGGTGTCGGCACCGACTACCAGCAGGTGATCAAGGGCCTGGTGCTGCTCGCGGCCGTCGGCTTCGACGTCTACAACAAGCGCCGGGCCGGTTCCTGACCCGGACCGGAGGCAGGAGGACGGGCGCGGTGTTCCCACACCGCGCCCGTCCTTCCGCGTTTCCGTAACGCGGCAGGAACATGGCAGGCCGGGCGCCGGTGCAGACTGGTCCCGCATCCGCGCGGGAGACAGGCAGACCAGGGTGACCGCCGCCGAGCAGGGCAATCTGCCCGCCCCCTTCACCGGCTTCGTGGGCAGGCGCCGGGAGATCGACGAGATCCGGCGCCTGCCGGACACCCGGCGGCTGGTGACAATCACGGGCATGGGCGGAGTGGGCAAGACCCGGCTGGCACTGGAGGTGGCCGCCGCGGCCCGCGCGGCCTTCCCCGACGGGGTCTGGCTGGTGGACCTCGCCCCGGTGAACGGCCCCTCGGCGGTGACGGCCGTGGCGTCCCAGCGCGCCGCGGGTACCCGACCTCGGCGCCCTGCCCGCACTGGACCGGCTCGCCGACTACCTGGCCGAACGGCGGGCCCTGCTCGTCCTCGACAACTGCGAACACCTCATCGACCCCTGCGCCGAGCTCGCCACCACGCTCCTGGCCGCCGCCCCCGAACTGCGCATCCTCGCCACGTGATGGACGTCCAGGTGATGCGGCTGCGCGCCGAGATCGGCCGCGACCGCATCGAGACGGTCCGCGGCTTCGGCTACAAGCTGCGCGGCTGAGGCGCTCTGCTACGCGTCGCCCGCCGGACGCGGGGGGAACCCGGCTGCCACCAGGCGTTCGGTCAGTTCGGGCAGGTCGTCGGGCGCGGCGTCGAGAAGCAGCACCAGCCGGGGGCTGTCGCCGTCCTGGCCGGCGCTCTGGCTCAGAACGGTGAGAAAGGTGGCCAGGGCGATCGGAGGTTCGTCGACGAGGAGCTCGTCCGCCTCGTGGATGACGACCGCCAACGCTGCTCGGGGGGTTTCCGCCGAGGCCTCCTGGTCGCGGCGCACGCTCAGCACCGCGTCGTGGAAACAGTCGTGGAAACAGTCGTGGAAGGCGTCCCAGTTGCCGTTGAAGCAGCCGGAGGGGTGCCTCTCGGGAGAGGCACCCCTCGGTGGACGGTCGTGCGGGATCCGGTTCGGGAGTCAGTACGGGGTTTCAGCGGGCCAGGAGCACCAGGACCAGGACGACCACCGCCGGCACGGTCTGCACGAAGAGGATCTTGCGGGAGGACGTCACGGCGCCGTACAGGCCGGCGACGGCGACGCAGCACGTGAAGAAGACCCTCACCTGGAAGCCGACCGGGTCGGAGGCGAACGCGCCCCAGAGAAGACCGGCCGCCAGGAACCCGTTGTACAGGCCCTGGTTGGCGGCCATCGCCTTGGTCGAGACCGCGAACTGCTCGGTCGTCCCGAAGGAGGCCCGGGCCCGGGGAGTGGTCCAGAGGAACATCTCCAGGACCAGGATGTAGACGTGCAGGAGGGCGAGCGCGACAACCGCAATCACGGCAACTGTGGACATGCCGGGCATAGTACGCGGCACCCGGCGCCTGACCGGTGGTGAGCCGACCTGCCGTGAGCAGGTGAACCGGCATTTTGTTCAGGCTCCGGCCCAATCGTCAAGGCCCGGCACCGGCGAGAAGAGATTCCGCGCGAGCGGCAACCTCCGCCGCACCGGCGGCAACTGACGGGTGGCACCGAGGGTGGACCACCCCCGAAAAAAATCCGCGCCGGCCCGGCAACCTTTCCGCCTCCGGCGCCCACTGGTCAGTGCAACGTCGAGTCGACCGACCGGGTCGAGCTACCGAATGGATGGGAATGAGGGCAACGAAGCACGCCTCCGCGCGGTCGATCCGCGCGCGTGGACTGGTCCTGGGCATACCGTTGGCGCTGGTGGCGGTCGGGGTGCTGGTCTGCCTGGCCTTCGCGCTCCTCCCGGAGAGCGGGGACCGGGGCGACGCCGGCGCCGTGGTGCCGGCCGCCGCCTCCGTCGCGGCCACCGGGCCGAGCACCCCACCGGAGACCGCCGCCCCGGCCGACCCCACGCCCCCCGCGGCCTCGCCGTCGGCCACCGGCCCCACGCCTTCGGCCACCGCCACCCCGTCGCCCTCGGCCACTCCCACCCCGCGGCCGTCGACCCCCACCGCCACCCGCACCACCGCGGCCCCGTCCGCGTCGGCCGCCACCGGCGGTGCCGGTGCCGCGGCGGCCGCACCGGCCACGGCCTCCCTGGCCGGGCGGATCAAGCCCGGGACGAACTACCAGGGCGTCGCGACCTCCTACGACGCCGCCGACGGCAACGGCGCCTGCTCGTTCGGCCCGTCCGGCGACCTCATGATCGCGGCGATGAACCACACCGACTACGAGTCGTCCAAGGCCTGCGGGGCGTCCGTGCTCGTCCGCGCCGCCAACGGGGCGAGCATCACGGTGCGGATCGTCAACGACTGCCCCCTGCCCTGCGCGCCCGGGCAGCTCGACCTCAGCCACGAGGCCTTCAGCAAGCTCGCCGAGCTCTCGGTGGGCCGGCTCCCGATCACCTGGACGGTGCTGAGCCCGGGCACGGCGCCGAACACGATGTCGGTCCGCTACAAGACCGGGTCGAGCCAGTGGTGGTGCGGGATCCAGGTGATCGGCCACCGGAACCCGGTGGCGGCGCTGGAGGTCCAGGCCGGAGGCGGCTGGCGACAGCTCACCCGCACCGACTACAACTACTTCCTCTCCCCGGACGGCAGCGGGTGCGGCGGGCCGATCAGGGTCACCGACGTCTACGGGGAGCAACTGACCGTCGACGGACTCGCGGTGAAACCGGACGTCGTCCAGCCGACCCGCGTCCAGTTCGCCCGGCATTGAGCGCGCCGCTCGCCCGCCGGTCGGCGGTGCTCCCCCGGAGCGGAGACCACCGCCCTGACCTGGAGACGGGCACTGCTAGGCTCACGCCTGTTAACGCTCACATTGCAGGGAGAGGGCGACCGGGGAACATGCTCCTCGATGACGCGTCCGTGGAGTTCCACGACTTCTTCGAACGCCACTACGCCGAACTCGCCCGTCTCGCCCACCTCCTGACCGGCGAGACGGACGCAGCCGACGACATCGCCGCGGACGCGCTGATCGCCCTGTGGCAACGCTGGGACCGGCTCCGCGCGGCCGACCACCCGCTCGCCTACGCCCGCGGGGTGGTCGCCAACATGGCCAAGGCCCGGATCCGCAGCGCGATCCGCGAACGGCGGCGGGTCCTGCTGTTCTGGTCCCGCGCCCCGGAGAGAACCGACGGCCCCGACGTGGCCGCCGTGCTGGACGTCCGCACGGCGCTCGACAAGATGCCGTTCCGCAAGCGGGCGTGCGTGGTGATGCGCCACGCCTTCGACCTGTCGGAGAAGGACACCGCCGCGGCGCTCGGCATATCGGTCGGTACGGTGAAGAGCCAGACCTCGAAGGGCATGGCCGAACTCAAGCGCGCCCTCGGCGCGCAAGCGGTCGGCGAACTGACAGCAGGAAGGAGGAACCGGTGAACGAGGACATCACCTGGCGGCTGCGCGAGGCCGCCGAGGCCCACCAGCCGGACCGCGCACGGATCCTGGCCCGCGTCGAACGCGGCGCGGCCGGCCCTCCCGTCCGCCACCGCACATCACCGTTCGCGAGGTCGTGGCCCAGGGCCGTCCTCGCGAGCATCGCGACCGCGGGCATCCTGGCGACCGGCGGCTTCGCCGTCGCCGCCATCATCGGGACGCCACCGCCGTCGGAGCCGGTCGTCACCACTCCGGCCACCCCTGCCCCGACGGTCACCCCTTCCCCGACGCCGTCGGAGGCCCAGGGCACCGTCGCCCCGGCACCCGCCCCCGCACCCGCACCCGCACCGGCCACGACCACCACCACCCCGGCCAGTCCGCGCCCGACCCCCTCGGCGAGCAGCCGCCCGCAGAACGGCTCGCTCTGGTCGGACGGGTCGGTCGACTCGCACAGCACGGTCTACTGGGCCCAGGACAACGTGGCCCTCAAGACCACCCAGCCGCTCACCTCGCTCACCGTCGAGCTGCGGGTCGCCCAGACCGGCGACGTACGGACCACCGGGAACTGGTGCACCCTGACGGCCGACGACTTCACCGCCACCACCCAGGAGTCCGGCGGCGTGCTGGTCTACCGCTGGGTCCTCAAGCCGGGCCGCACGGTGGCGGTCGGACAGTACGAGTTCGCCGCCCAGTTCAACCACGCCACCGGCGCGCGCAACGCCGCGAACGACACCTACCGCGTCGACGCCCAGTCGGCCGGCGGGCCCGCCTCGGTCTGGGGAGGGTTCGGCCCGGGCCGGTAAGAGCCGGCCTCTCGTGACCGGAGCGGCCGCGTCCGCTGCACGCCCCGGGGAATCCGCGACGGATTCCCCGGGGCGTTCTCGTCGGAAATCCCGGCGCCGCACCCTTCCCGTGGAAAGGTCGCATCGCAAACAATTCACCATTCGCCCGCATTCGGAGCCGTCATCGGGAGATCGTCAACCGATCCGCGCAGGTGGTTAACACATTGTTTACAGGATTGCGGAACCAGCCGCCATGACCATCCGTCAGGATTCATGAGAGTCCCAAGAACGCGTCAAGGACGGGAAAGGAGCAGGCAATGTCCTCCTCAGTCACGCGGGTGGTCGGCGTCGTCGCCGCGGCCCTCGTGGCCGTGTTGGGCATGGTGGCCCTGTCCCAGTCCGTGTCCGCGCTCACCCGGGTGGGCAACGGCCCGCGGGTGGTCGCGGAGGCGAAGCTCGTCGAGGACGCGACGCTCCCCAAGTACGCACCCGGCCTGTGCGCGACGCGCAGCCGGTCCGTCGAAGTCGCCCAGCGGCGGCCCGAGTTGGTGCCGTCCCTGATCGACGAAACCCCGGTCGTCAGCCACGCGTCCCCGGCCGGTGCCCCCGAGGCGCCGTACGGGGCGCGCAGACAGTCCAGAGCGGCGGTCCTCCAGGTGTTCCGCTGCTGATCGGCACCGCCCGTGCCCGCACGCCCGTCGACGACGGCGACACCCCGACGGTGACGCCCGGACGGTGACGTCCGGACAGTGACGTTGGCATGCCCGACACTTCACGACGGCCCACGGCGGTAATTCCCCGCCACCGCCGTCGCACTGCGTGCTGCCTTCCTCCGCATCGAACGCGTCGAACGCGTCGAACGCATCGAGCGGGCACGACCCCACGGTCTCATTCCGACACGACTCCGAAAGGCCCGAGGCATCGACATGCAGGCATTCATCGACCACGCCCGCACCTTCCGCCGCCGTGCCGCGCAGGACTCGGACGCCTTCGGGCGACTGGCTGCCGGTCAGAACCCGCAGGCGCTGTTCATCACCTGCTCGGACTCCCGCATCATCCCCTCCGCCGTCACCGGCGCCCGGCCCGGGGACCTCTTCGAGATGCGGACCGCGGGCAACATCGTCCCGCCGTACCGCCCGCACGTCCCGTCGGCCGAGGCGGCGACCATCGAGTACGCCGTCGAGGTCCTGGGGATCGCCGACATCGTGGTGTGCGGCCACTCGCACTGCGGCGCCGTCGGCGCCGTCGTACGGGGCGACGACCTCACCGGCGTGCCCGCCGTGCGCGACTGGCTGGCCGACGGCACCGCGCTGACGCCGGGCCGGGAGGCGAGCCACGACCTGGCCCGCCCGGTCCAGCGCCACGTCCTGGACCAGGTGCAGAAGCTGCGCACCCACCCGAGCGTCGCGCGCCGGGCCGACGAGGGCCGGCTCGGCCTGCACGCCTGGTTCTACGAGGTGCACACCGGCGCGGTCCTCACCCACCGCCCCGGCATCGACGCCTTCCTGCCGCTGTGACGCCGCGGACCGCCGTGAACCCGCGGCCCACCACCTCTGAACCTCCCCGGATGAGGGCTCCCATGCGTTTTCCCGCACTCAAGTACGACCTGACCGCCTCACTCGTCGTCTTCCTCGTCGCACTCCCGCTGTGCGTCGGCGTCGCCGTCGCCTCGGGCGTACCCGCCGAACTCGGCCTGATCACCGGCATCGTCGGCGGCCTGGTGACCGGCGCACTCCCCGGCAGCAGCCTCCAGGTCAGCGGCCCGGCGGCCGGGTTGACCGTCCTGGTCGCCGAGACGGTGCAGCGGTTCGGCCTGCCGGCGCTCGGCGTCGTGGTCGCCGCCACCGGCCTGCTCCAGCTGCTGCTGGGCGCGCTGCGCTGGGGCCGGTGGTTCCGCGCGATCTCCGTCGCCGTGGTCGAGGGCATGCTGGCCGGGATCGGCCTGGTCATCATCGCCGGCCAGCTCTACGCGATGGCCGACCGGCCGGCGCCCGCGAGCGGGATCGACAAGCTCCTCGGCCTGCCCGGCCTCGCCGCCCGGCTCGTCTCCTCGCCCGCCGCCGGGTACTCCTTCGCGATCGGCGCCGGCACCATCGCCGTGATCGTGCTGTGGCAGCGGCTCCCGGCCCGGGTGAAGGTCGTCCCGGGCGCGCTGGTGGCCGTCCTCCTCGCCACCGCCGCGGCCTGGCTGCTGAACCGTCCGGTGAAGAAGGTCGAGGTCAAGGGGTTGCTGGACGCCGTCCAGCCGCCGGGCAGCGGCGTGTTCGACCAGTTCGCCCCCGCCCTGCTCGTCACGATCGTGGCCTTCACCCTGGTCGCCTCCGCCGAGAGCCTGTTCAGCGCGGCGGCCGTCGACCGGCTGCACGACGGGCCGCGCACCGACTACGACAAGGAGCTCATGGCCCAGGGGGCGGGCAACGCCCTGTGCGGCGCGCTCGGCGCCCTGCCGATGACCGCCGTCATCGTCCGCAGCGCCGCCAACGTCCAGGCCGGCGCCAGGACCAAGGCGTCCCGGGTGCTGCACGGCGCGTGGCTGCTGCTCTTCGCCGCGCTGCTCCCGGCCGCCCTCGGCGTCATCCCGGTCGCGGCGCTCGCCGGCGTGCTCGTGCACGCCGGGTTCAAGCTCCTGCCGTTCAAGCAGCTCGGGCCGCTCTGGCGCGAGCACCGCTCCGAAGCGCTCGTCCTCGCGGCCACCGCCGTGGCCATCGTCACCGTCAACATGTTCGAGGGCGTGCTGATCGGCCTGGGCCTGTCGATCGTCAAGACCGCCTGGGAGACCTCCCGGCTGCACGTGGAGACGGAGGAGCCGCCCACCGGCACCATCCGGGTCCGGCTGACGGGCAACGCCACGTTCCTGCGGCTGCCCAAGCTCCTGGACACCCTGGAGGCCCTGCCGACCGACCGGGTCCTGGAGCTGGACCTCACGGACCTCCGCCACCTCGACCACGCCTGCCAGACCGCGTTGACCACGTGGGTCGAGCGCCACAACGCGAACGCCCCCGAGGCCGTACGGCTGATACCCGCGCTGGCCGGCCGGAACTGATCCTCCGGGCGGACACGAACGGGGCGCCCGCTCCTTCGAGCGGGCGCCCCGGTTCGGTTCGGGTTCGGGTCCCGGCTCGGTCCGGATCGGACCGGGTTCCGGTCAGACGGCGGCCGGCTGCTTCCCGGCGACGGGAGCGGCCACGGCCGCCTGGGCGGCGGGCTTCCGCATCCCCTTGAGCAGCACCACGACCGCCGTGGTGACCGCCGTACCCGCCACGACCGCGACCAGGTACAGGAACGGGCTGCCGATCAGCGGGAGCACCCAGATCCCGCCGTGCGGGGCGCGCAGGGTGGAGCCGAAGGCCATCACCAGGCCGCCGGCGGTCATGCTGCCGGCGATGCTCGCCGGGATGACCCGCAGCGGGTCGGCCGCCGCGAACGGGATCGCGCCCTCGGTGATGAACGAGGCGCCGAGCACCCAGGCGGCCTTGCCGTTCTCCCGCTCGTCGGGGGTGAACAGCCGGCGCCGGACGACGGTCGCCAGGGCCATGCCCAGCGGCGGGGTCATGCCGGCGGCCATCACGGCGGCCATCACCTTGAGGCTGCCGGCGTCCGGGGTGGTCCCCGCGGTGGTGAGCGCACCGGCCGCGAAGGTGTAGGCGACCTTGTTGAGCGGACCGCCCATGTCGAAGGCCATCATCGCGCCGAGCAGCACGCCGAGCAGGATCGCGTTGGAGCCGGAGAGGCCGTTCAGCCAGTCGGTCAGACCGTTCATCGCCGAGGCGATCGGCGAACCGACCACCACGAACATCAGGAAGCCGACCGCCGCCACCGACAGCAGCGGGATCACCACGACCGGCATGATGCCCTTGATCGCCCGGGGCACGTTCCAGCGGATCATCCACAGCACCAGGAAGCCCGCGGCCAGGCCCGAGACGATGCCGCCGAGGAAGCCCGCGCCGACCGCCACCGAGATGGCGCCGCCGGCGATGCCGGCGGCCAGTGCCGCCCGGTCCGCGATCGCCCAGGCGATGTACCCGGAGAGGACCGGCACCAGGAAGCCGAACGAGGCCTTGCCGGTCTGGAACAGCATCGCCGCCCAGCTGTGCGAGGAGGTCCAGTCGAAGTGGCCCAGCACGGAGGGCGCGGAGGCGATCTGGTAGCCGCCGATCGCGAAGGCGAGCGCGATCAGCAGACCGCCGGCCGCGACGAACGGGATCATGTAGCTGACGCCCGTCATCAGGTACCTGCGCAGCCGCTGGGCCCAGTGCTCGCCCGCCGGTGCGCCCGATGCGCCCGGTGTGCCCGACGCGGTGGCCGGGGCGGTGGCGGGACGTGCGCCGCCGGCGTCGGTGACCAGCCCGGCGGCCTGCGCGATCAGGTCGTCGGCGCGGTTGACGCCGGCCTTGACGCCCACGTCCACGGTCGGCTTGCCGGCGAAGCGGGCCCGGTCCCGGATCTCGACGTCATGGGCGAAGATCACCGCGTCGGCCGCCGCGATCACCTCGGGGTCGAGCGGGGTCGTCCCGGCCGAGCCCTGGGTCTCGACCTGGATCCGCGCGCCCGCCCGGGCGGCGGCCAGCTCCAGGGCCTTGGCGGCCATGTAGGTGTGGGCGATGCCGGTCGGGCAGGAGGTCACCGCGACCAGCCGCAGCCCGCCGTCGGCGACCGTCCCGGAAGGCACGGCCGTCTCCGGAACAGCGCTCGGCTCCGGGGCGGTGGCCGTCGAAGAAGCCGCGGCCGGCGCCTCCTCCCCGTTGATCGTCGCCGCGACCGCGCTCGGGCTCTCGGCGTCGCGCAGGGCCCCGGTGAAGGCGGGGTCCATCAGTCGGCGGGCCAGCGCGGCGAGGATCTGCAGGTGGGTGTCGTCCGCGCCGGCCGGTGCCGCGATCATGAAGATCAGGTCCGCGGGCCGTCCGTCCGGGGCGTCGAAGTCCACGCCCTTCGCGCTGCGGCCGAAGGCCAGGCTCGGCTGGGTGACGTGGGGCGATCTGCAGTGCGGGATGCCGATCCCGTCGCCCATCCCGGTCGGGGCCTGGGCCTCGCGGGCGGCGATGTCGGCGAGGAAGCCGTCGAGGTCGGTGACCCGGCCCTCGGCGACCAGCCGCTGGGCGAGGGCGCGCAGCGCTTCGCTCTTGTCCTCGGGGGCGAGGTAGAGGTCAACGAGTGCGGGTGTGATCAGTCCGCTGGTGTCGCTCATCGTGTCGGTCCTTCGACTGGTTCCTGACAGTTTCCCTTGCCCCCGGGAATTCGGTCGCCCTTCCGTCCCACACGGTCGGGCGTACTC
Organism: Kitasatospora xanthocidica; assembly: GCF_014656195.1. Classification (GTDB taxonomy): domain Bacteria; phylum Actinomycetota; class Actinomycetes; order Streptomycetales; family Streptomycetaceae; genus Kitasatospora; species Kitasatospora xanthocidica. The sequence continues at coordinate 19,406 of NZ_BNBY01000056.1, forward strand.
TCTCCGGCGCTGGAGGCCGGAGGTTCGCCTGCGGAGTGCCCGCCGGCCCGCCGCGGTCGCGGCGGCCGGGCGGGTGGCGCGTTCGGCTCGGGTCCGTCGACGCGCCCTCGGCAGGCCGTTCTCAACCGCGGAGCGGCCGTTCGAGCGGGAGGTCCGCCGTCACGACCACCGCGGCCGGGTCCAGGTCGGCCGGGGTCGGCATGACGCTCCCCGGCAGTTGTACGGCGGCGGCGCCGTGCGCCAGGGCCGCCGCGAGCGCCTCGCGGCCGGCCCCACCGGCTCCGAGGAAGCCCGCGAGCGAGGCGTCGCCCGCGCCCACGTCGCTGCGGACGACGGCGACCGGCGCGCTGCCGTACCAGCTGCCGTCCTCGGCGATCAGCAGCATCCCGTCCGCGCCGAGGCTGGCGAGGACCTGCTGGGCGCCGCGTCCGCGCAGCTCCTCGGCCGCGTCCACGGCCTCGCCGACGGTGCGGACCGGGCGGCCCACGGCCTCCGCGAGCTCCTCCCGGTTCGGCTTGACCACGTCGGGGCGGGCCGAGAGGGCGGCCAGCAGCGCGGGGCCGGAGGTGTCCAGGGCGATCCGGGCGCCGCCCGAGTGCACCTGGGCGACCACCTCGGCGTACCACTCGGGTGCCAGTCCGCGCGGCAGGCTGCCGCAGCAGGCGAGCCAGGCCACGTCGTTCCCGGTGCCCTGTCCGGTCTTCTGGGCGTCGCGGACGAGCGCCAGCAGTGCGGCGGACTCGGCGGCGCTGAGCTCGGGGCCCACCGCGTTGATCTTCGTGAGGCTGCCGCCGTCCTCGGCGATCGAGACGTTGATCCGGGTGTCGCCCGCGATCGTGACCGCCGCGACCTCGATGCCCTGGCGGCGCAGCAGGTCGGCGAGCAGCTGGCCGGAGAGGCCGCCGAGGGGGAGGACGGCGCTGCTGCGGTGGCCGGCGGCGGTGAGCGCGCGGGAGACGTTGACGCCCTTGCCGCCCGGGTCGAGCCGGTCGTGCGAGGCCCGGTTGACCTCGCCCGGGACGAGGGTGCCCAGTTCGTAGGTGCGGTCGAGGCTGGGGTTGGGGGTGATGGTGACGATCATGCGCGAATGACTTCCGGTCCGTGGTTCTCGATCTCGGCGGTCTGCTCGTCGGTCAGCCCGGTGTCCGTGACCAGCACGTCCACCTGGTCCAGCGAGCCGAAGCGGGCGAAGTGGCGGGCGCCGTACTTGGAGGAGTCGGCCACCAGGACGACCCGCCGGGCACCGGTGAGCATGGCCCGCTTGACGGCGGCCTCGGCGAGGTCCGGCGTGGAGAGGCCGCCCTCCGGGGAGAAGCCGTTGGTGGCGACCACGGCGACGTCCGCGTGGATGTCCGCCAGGTCGCGCAGCGCCCAGGTGTCGACGGCGGCCTGGGTGCGGTGGCGCAACCGGCCTCCGACCAGGTGGAGGGCGAGCCCGCGGTGGTCGGCCAGCCGGGCGGCGACCGGGAGGGCGTTGGTGACGACGGTGAGCGTGCAGTCGGCGGGCAGCAGGCCGGCCAGCCGGGAGACGGTCGTCCCGGCGTCCAGGATGACGCTGCCCTCGCTGGGCAGCAGGGCCAGGGCCGCCTTGGCGATGCGTTCCTTCTCGGCCGCGGCCGTGGAGTCGCGTTCGGCCAGGCCGGGCTCCAGGTGCAGTGCGCCGACGGGCAGCGCGCCGCCGTGCACCCGGTGCAGCAGGCCGGCCCGGTCGAGGGCGCTCAGGTCACGCCGGATGGTCTCCTGCGTGACGCCGAAGTCCTCGGCCAGCGTCGGCACGTCCACCCGGCCCTGTTCCTGGGCGAGGCGGAGGATCTCTTGCTGCCGCTCGGGTGCGTACATGTGGGATTGAGTCCGTTTCATGTCTGTTCACGCTTGGTTCAGGCCGACCATACGCGCTCCGACCGAAAAAGCAAGAGGTCGGACGGGCTCCTGCCCGCATCTTTGAATTTGCCCGAACATGTTGACACCGCTCGGAGATCGGGCGTAGAACCAATCGAAACAACGCGCTAACGGGCGTGAAACCACAGCATGCCCGGTCCTCCGCCACTGCCCCCGTACCGCGGAGACCGGGTTCCGGTCACGGTGGCCCGCGCCCACCCCCCGCGCGGGCCACCGTGCCCACTCCCCCGCCGACCCGGCTCCCACCCGGTTCGACGGGCCCCTCTCTCCTCCGACCTCCTCCAAGGACCTCCCCATGCACTCGATCCAGGTCACCGTCGGCTCCCGGAGCGGCCTGCACGCCCGCCCGGCCTCGCTGTTCGTCCAGGCCGCGGCCCGCCAGCCGGCGAAGGTCACCGTCGGCCGCCCGGGCCAGACCCCGGTCGACGCCCGCAGCCTGCTCTCCGTCCTCGCCCTCGCGGCCGGTTGCGGCGAGACCCTGGAGCTCACCGCGGTCGGCGACCAGGCCCAGGACGCGCTGACGGCGCTCGGCGACCTGCTCGCCTCCGACCTCGACGCAGCGGCATGAGCGATCCGATCCGCGGGATCGGCGTCGGTACGGGCAGCGCGGCAGGCCCGGTCGCCCGGATGGCGTCCGTCCCCGCGCTGCCCGCCCCGAGGCCCGTCGCCGACCAGGCGGCCGAGGCGGCGGCGGTCCGCGCCGCCCTCGGTGCGGTCGTCGCCGACCTGGACGGGCGCGCCGCGCGCGTCAGCGGCGCCGGTTCCGAGGTGCTCGCCGCCCAGGCCATGATGGCCGCCGACCCGGTCCTCGCCGACGAGGCGGCCGCCCTGGTCGAACGGGGCACCGACGGCGCCCACGCGCTCACCGCCGCCTTCGCCGGCTTCCGCGCCGCGCTGGTCGCCGCCGGCGGTCACTTCGCGGAGCGCGTCGCCGACCTGGACGACCTGCGCGACCGCGCGGTGGCCCACCTGCTCGGCCTGCCCGTGCCCGGCCTGCCCGACCCCGGGCACCCGTACGTCCTGGTCGCCGACGACCTGGCGCCCGCGGACACCGCGCTGCTCGACCCCGCCCGGGTGCTCGCCCTGGTCACCGTCCGCGGCGGCCCGACCAGCCACACCGCCATCCTCGCCAAGGCGCTCGGCGTGCCCGCCGTGGTCGGCTGCGCCGGTGCCATGGAGCTGGCGGACGGCCGGTCCGTCCTGGTGCACGGCGCGGACGGCCTGGTCGAGCCCGACCCGAGCCCGGAGGCGGTCGAGCGGGCCGCCGAGCGGGAGCGCCGCCGCCGCGAACTGCTCGCCGGGGTCCGGGGGCCCGGCCGGACGGCGGACGGCCACCCGGTCGCGCTGCTGGTCAACCTCGGTGCGCCGCACGAGCTGGCCGGCGCGGCCGCCGCCGACGCCGAGGGCGTGGGCCTGTTCCGCACCGAGTTCCTCTTCCTGGACCGCGCCGAGGCACCGAGCCTCGCCGAACAGGCCGCCGCCTACCGGCAGGTCTTCGCGGCCTTCGCCGGCCGCCGGGTGGTCGTCCGCACCCTCGACGCGGGCGCGGACAAACCGCTGCCCTTCGCCACGGCCGCCGACGAGGAGAACCCGGCCCTGGGCGTCCGCGGTCTGCGCACGGCCGCCCGCGACCCCCAGCTCCTGGAGACCCAGCTCGCCGCGATCGCCGACGCCGCCGAGGGCGGCACCGCGCAGGTCTGGGTGATGGCCCCGATGGTGTCGCTCCCGCGGGAGGCCGCCGAGTTCGCCGCCCGGGTCCGCGCCCACGGCCTGCCGCTGGCCGGTGCGATGATCGAGGTCCCGGCGGCCGCCCTGCGTGCCGACCGGCTGGCCGAGGTCTGTGACTTCTTCAGCGTCGGCACCAACGACCTGGCCCAGTACACCTTCGCGGCCGACCGCACGCTCGGCTCCCTCGCCGAACTGCTCGACCCGTGGCAGCCGGCCCTGCTCGACCTGGTCGCCGCGGCCGCCAGGGCCGCGGCCGGGCACGGCCGTCCGATCGGTGTGTGCGGCGAAGCCGCCGCCGACCCGGAGCTCGCCCTGGTGCTGGTCGGCCTCGGCATCACCAGCCTGTCGGCCGCACCGGCCTCGCTCCCCGAGGTCCGGGCGGCCCTGGCCGCGCACACCCTCGCGGAGTGCCGCGAACTCGCCGAGCTGGCCCTGCGCGCCGAGGACGCCGCCGACGCCCGCGGCAAGGTCCGGTCGAGGATCGCCGGAGGCCGGTGAGGCGCGGCACGGCAACGGCGGGCGGCCGCACCGGTGTTCCGG
>NZ_BNBY01000057.1 GCF_014656195.1 Kitasatospora xanthocidica
CCACGCCGCGTCCGTCAACTCACCTCGACCTGCCACGAGATCAATTATCAGACAGGCCTTAGGGCGCGAAGCTCCGCGGGCACGGCGAGGCCCGGGCACGGCGGGGCCCGGGCACACGGCGGGGCCCGGGCACCGCCCTCAGAAGGTGTGCACGGCGCCGCCCCGGCGGGATGCCCTGAGCACGTCGAGGAGCCGGGCGACCTCGGCGGCGACGGCCGAGCGTCCGGCTCCGAGGTAGCGGCGGGTGTCGACGAGGCGCGGGTCGCCGGTGAGCGCCTCGCGCACGGCGGTGGTGAGGACCTGGTTGAGGTGGGTGGCGATGTTGACCTTGGTCATGCCGGCCTCCACGGCGGCGGTGAGGTCCTCGTCGGCGACGCCGGAGGAGCCGTGCAGGACCAGCGGGACGGGAACGGCGGCCCGCAGGGAGCCGATCAGCTCGAAGTCGAGTGCCGCGTCGCGGGTGAGCATGGCGTGTGAGGTGCCGACGGCGACGGCGAGGGCGTCGACCCCCGTCGCGGCGGTGAAGGCGGCCGCCTCGGCCGGGTCGGTGCGGGCGCCGGGGGCGTGCACGCCGTCCTTGCCGCCGACCTCGCCGAGTTCGGCCTCCACCCACACCCCGGCCTCGTGGCAGTGGGCGACGACCTCGGCGGTGGTCCGGACGTTCTCCGCGTAGGGGAGCACGGAGGCGTCGAACATGACCGAGGAGAAGCCCAGTTCGACGGCCTGGTGGACCAGCTCCGCGGAGGTGGCGTGGTCCAGGTGGACGGCGACCGGCACCCGGGCGGACTCGGCGACGGCGAGGACCGCGGCGCCGATCGGGCCGAGTCCGCCGTGGTAGCGGACGGCGTTCTCGCTGAGCTGGAGGATCACCGGTGCCCCGGCGGCCTCGGCGCCCGCGACGATGGCCTGGGCGTGTTCGAGCTGGATGACGTTGAACGCGCCGACGCCGCGTCCGTCCTTGCTGGCGGCGGTGACGATCCGCCCGGTGCCGGTCAGGGGCATGGGGATTCTCCAGTGCGTGCGGGGAGGTGCTCGGCGGCCACGTGGCCGAGCAGACGGCGGTGGACGGCGGGGTCGAAGTCGCCGGCCAGGGGCGCGGCGACGGCGGCGGCGGACAGGGCCACGGCCCGGGTGAGCCGCTCGGGCCACGGTGTTCCGGCGACCAGGCCCAGGGCGAGGGCGGCGACCGCCGCGTCACCGGCGCCGGTGGGGTTGCCGGCGATCGCCTCGGGCGGGCGGGCGGCCCAACTGCCCTGCGGCGTGCAGGCGATGAGTCCGGCCGGACCGAGGGAGGCGACCACGGCCCGGGCGCCCGCCGCGCGCAGCGTCTCGGCACCCGCGCGGGGATCGTCGGTGCCGCTGACCGCGGCGAGCTCGTGGGCGTTGGGCTTGACGACGGCGGGTGCCTCGGCGAGGGCGGCGCGCAGGGCTTCGCCGTCGGCGTCGAGGAGGGCGGGCACACGGCGGGCACGGGCCAGACGGATCAGGACGGCGTAGGCATCGGTGGGGATGCCACCGGGGAGGCTGCCGGAGAGCACGACGGCCTCGGCCCGGGTGACCAGTTCGTCGTACCGGTCGAGGAAGAGCGCCCATTCGGCCGCGGTGACCACCGGCCCGGGTTCCAGCAGGACGGTGGTGTCGCCCTGTTCCTCGTCCACGACGGCCACCGTCCGGCGGCTCTCGCCCGCGATCGGGACCAGTCGATCGGCGATCCCGGCCCCGGCGAGTTCCGCTCGCAGGGCCGCGCCGGTCGGTCCGCCGACCAGGCCGGTGACGACGGTGTCGTGGCCGAGGGTGTGCAGGACCCGGGAGACGTTGACGCCCTTGCCGCCGGCCCGCGCTGCCGTCTCACGCACCCGGTTGCTCGCGTGCGGGCGGAGCCGGTCGAGCCGGTAGGTGACGTCGAGCGCGGCGTTCAGCGTGACGGTCAGGATCATCCGTCGACCCCGTACCCGGTCTGACGACGTATCGGGTGGCTCCGCCGAGCCCTGGTCGCGGGCTTCCGGGCCGCGTCGAGGTCCTGGGCGAGCAGGGCGGCCCCGAGGCATCCGGCCTGGTGCCCGAGTTCCGCCGGGACGATCGGCGGCGCCGTCCGGAAGGTCGAGCGTTCGGCCAGGGCGGCCCGCAGCGGGTCGAAGTACGGGGCTCCGGCGCGGGCCAGGCCGCCTCCGACGACGATGCGCTCGGGGTCGAGGAGGGTGACGGCGGCGCTCAGGCCGTCGGCGAGTGCGTCGACGGCCTCGCGCCACACCGCGGCCGCGACGGCGTCACCGGATTCGGCGCGCCGTCGGACGTCCTCGGCGCTGACGCCGACCGCCCCGGTGGCGGCGCCGTAGCGGCGGGCGATGGCCGAGGCCGAGGCGACGGTCTCCAGGCAGCCGCGGCCGCCGCAGGGGCACCGCTCCCCTCCGGGCCGCACCGTGAGGTGGCCGAGCTCTCCGGCGCTGCCCCGGCCGGTCAGGACCTCTCCGTCGAGCACGATCGCCGAGGCGATGCCGGTGCCGACCGGGACGAACAGGAAGGAGCCACAGCCCCGGCCCGCTCCGAGCCGGGCTTCGGCCAGCCCGCCGGCGCGGACGTCGTGGCCGAAGGCGACCGGGAGTTCCAGCGCCTCCTCCAGCCAGTCGCGCACGGGCACCTGCCGCCAGCCGAGGTTGGCGGCGAACACGGACGTTCCCGACGCCTCGTCGACGATGCCCGGCACCGCGATGCCCGCCGCCGTCGGCGCGTACCGCCCGGCCAGGTCGACGGCGCAGGCCAGGACGGTGTCAAGGACGGCGTCCGGACCGCGTTCGGCGCGGGTGAGCCGGCGCTCGCCGTGGATCAGGGAGCCGTCCTCGGCCAGCACGCCCGCCTTGATCTGGGTGCCGCCGACGTCGAGTGCGATGACCGTCATGTCACACCGCCGTTCGTGCCGTCTCCTAGCCCGGTCACGATGCGGTCAGGATGATCGAGCGGGTCAGGTTGCGCGGCCGGTCGGGGTCCAGGCCGCGGGCGGTGGCGAGGTCCACGGCGAGGCGCTGGGCGCGGACCAGGTCGGCCAGCGGGTCCAGCGGCGAGACCGAGGCGGCGGCTCCGGTCGCGAGGACCTGCTCCAGCAGCCCCGCCGGCGGCTCGCCGAAGAACCACACGACGCCGCCGGGCCCGCTGACGCTGATCGGGCCGTGCCGGTACTCCATCGCCGGGTAGGACTCGGTCCAACTGCCGGAGGCCTCACGGAGCTTGAGCGCGGCCTCGTTGGCCAGGCCGACCGTCCAGCCGGTGCCGAGGAAGGTGAACTGCCGCGCCTCGGTGGCGCCTTCGGGCAGCGGGTCGAGCAGGGCACGCTCGGCCTGCTCGGGCAGATCGGCCGGGACGGCCCCGAGGTGGGCGCGCAGCAGGACGAGGGCCGTGGTGGCGAAGCGGGTCTGCACGACGGACTTCTCGTCGGCGAACCCCAGGTCGACCACCGTGGTGGCGGCGGCGCTGATCGGTGTGGCCGGGGCGCCGGTGAGGGCCGTCGTCGGGGTGCCGGCGGCCCGGGTGAGCGCGGCGAGCACCTCGGTCGTGGTGCCGGAGCGGCTGATCGCCAGGACCCGGTCGTAGCCGCGGTCGACGGGGAACTCGGAGGCGGCGAAGGCGTCGGTCTCCCCCAGGGCCGCACCCTCGCGCAGCGCGGCGTAGGCCTGGGCGATGTACAGCGACGTTCCGCAGCCCAGCACGGCCACGCGCTCACCGGGCTCGGGCAGTCCGGGCGGGGCGAGTTCCAGCGCACGGCGCCAGCACTGCGGCTGGCTGGCGATCTCGTCGGCGACGTGGGTCACGGTGTCCTCCTGCAAGGGGGGTTGAAGGCGTTCGCGGCGGTTCGCGCGGTTCGCGCGGTTCGCGGCGGCCCGCAGCACGCAAATGATTGAAGCTGATTCGTTTATAGTCCTTGCGCGCAAGATTGCGCAAGAACGCGCAGAAATCCCGCCCTTCGTGACCGCCGGAGAACGGAAGGTCACGAAGGGCGGGCAGGGAAGGCCGGTCAGGCCGGGAGGGCCGGGCAGGCCGGTCGGCCCGAGGTCAAGCCCCGGGCGGGGCGCTGAACGGAGCGGCCCAGGTCTGGTTGGTCTGGATCGCGTCGGGAGCGGCGCCGCAGCCGTAGAGGTCGACCGGGGTTCCGTTGGTCGTCGTCGTGCCGGCGTGGACGTCGAGGCACTGGGTGGTGCCGGCGAGCTTGAGGTTGCCGTCCCGGTTGTACGTCCAGCTCTGGTAGCCGGGCGCCGAGCCGCAGGGAGCGACCCCGACCCACTGGCCCGACTGGCCGTTGATGACACCGGTGGAGGCGGAACTCCGCGCGGTCAGGCAGAGGTTGGAGGTGCCGGTCTGGAGGAGCCGGATCGAACCGTCGGCGTTCAGCTGCCACTGCTGGTTGGAGCCGCCGGAACAGGGGTAGACGTCGACGGCGGTGTCGACCGTACGGGACTGGTAGTTGTCCAGGCAGAGCGAGGCCTTGCCCCAGTTGTTGCGCGAGACGGTGATCTGGCCGCGCGGGGTGAAGCCGCCGCCGCTCGGCGGGGTGATCCTGAGCATCGCGCTGTCGTGCGAACCGACGGTGAGCGCGACGGTGCCGGCCGAGCTGCTGGTGCTGTGCGCCCACAGGTCACGGACGGTGAAGCCGCCGCCCGCCGGGGCGAAGCCGATGGCGTTCAGGTCGAGCGTGTAGTTCGCGGCGGAGGCACCCTTGTTGAGCACCACCACGGCCCGGCTGCCGTCCGCGAGCGGCTTGACCACGACGTCGATGCCGCTGCTCACCGCGGGTGTGCCGTCGGCGTTGGCGCCGCCACCCGAGACGCGGTAACCGCCGGCGCCCAGCGGGTCCTGGTCGACGGCGATGACCTCGTTGTTGCCGAGGATCGCGACGGAGGCCTTCAGGTGGTCGGCCTCGGCCGGGTGCGCGGCGAGGTAGGCCGGTTCGAACTTGCGGGCGTCCGTGGAGATCACCAGCGGCGCGGCGAGCGCCGAGAACAGCGACATCTGGCTGCGCTCCTCGGCGGTGGTCATGCCGTTGTCGCCGATCAGCAGCATGTCGGCGTCGTTCCAGTTGCCGGGGCCCTGGTAGCGGCTGAGCTCCAGGGTGGAGTCGAAGCTCTGGTACGCGCCGAAGTTGTACGAGGACTGGACGCCCAGCGGCTGGTTCCACGGATCGGTGGCGCCGTTGTCCCGGTCGTTGAAGATGTCCGGGCCGACCCGCCACAGCTGGCCGAGCGGGCGCACCCAGTTCATCGCGGCGAACTTGCCCGGGCCGTTGGTCAGACCGGCCGGGGCGGAGATGTTGAACGTGACGTTCGGCGTCGGCCTGCCGCCGTTGACGGCGTTGGTGACGGCGGTGTCCAGCGCGTTCGACATCCGGGTGTCGAGGGTCCGGATCGGCTCCGCGGTACCGCAGTTGTCGTACTTGAGCGTGTCGACGCCCCAGCTGACGAAGGAGTCGGCGTCGGCTTGCTCGTGGTACTCGCTGCCGTTGGCGAGGTTGGGCGAGGTCGGGGCGACGGTCGAGCAGGTGTGGGTGCCGGAGGTCTCGTAGATGCCGAACCTGGCGCCCAGGCTGTGCAGGTAGTCGCCGTAGGCAGTCAGCTCGTAGTCGAAACCGGGCTGCTTGGTGGTGTCGCGGACGTCGGTCCGGGAGCCCCAGTTGAGCCCGCCGTGCAGGTAGCCGGAGCTGTTGCGGTACATCCAGCAGTCGTCGACGGTGACGGTCTGGTAGCCGGCCGCGATCAGGCCGGCGTCCGACAGGCCCTTGGCGTTGTCCTCCATGTACTGCTGGAAGGAGTAGCCGCTCTGCGGGGAGCCGTCGAGCGGGGCCTGCGGCCGGCACTCGGTACGGGCCCAGTTGTTGAAGCCCATCGGCGGGGTGGCGGCGATCGGCCCGTTCGGCGAGGCGACGGACGAGTGGTTGGCGGCCGCCTGGTTCACGCCGTCGTTCGCCCGGGCCGCGGGAGCCGTGAGGACGGAACCGGTGACGGCCAGCGCGGCGCTGAGCAGCAGGGGCGCGGCCCGGTTCAGGATGCGTTTGGTCATGGTGGGGTCTCTTCCGCATCTGATTGAATCTGATCTGATCACCGATTGATCAAGCATCTTCAATCACGTGCGGCACAGCTTCGTGCGCACCGGCAGCGGCCGTCAAGGGTTCTGTCGGCCACCCGGCATCCCGACATCTCGACCGCAACGCTTCGATAACGCCGACTGGTCCTCGCGGACCCGAGCATGCACACTGCCACCAAGCCGACGTTCATTCATGCGCGAAGCGCTCGGTATCACTCATCAACGCGCATCAGAGAACACGCATCAGAGATCACCCGCGCCGCGCCCCACCCAGCGCCGCACCCACCAAGCCGCGCCCCACCAAGCTGTGGCGCCCAAGAAATGGCGGTACCCCTGATGAACCCGCGCTTCCTCCTCCTGTCGGCCGTCGGCGTGGCCGGCGCGCTGGCGCTGTCGGCCTGCGGCAGCGGTTCCGGCTCCTCGGCCGACGGCACCACGACGATCAGGTTCGTCGCGGCGGACTACGGCTCCAACGGACAGCACCCCACCCAGGCGTACTGGCAGGGCGTGATCTCGGCGTTCGAGCAGCAGAACCCGAAGATCAAGGTCAACCTGCAGGTGATCAACTGGAACGACCTGGACACCCAGGTCAAGACCATGGTGCAGAACGGCAACCAACCGGACGTCCTGCAGACCGGCGGCTACGCCGACTTCGCCAAGAACGGCCTGCTCTACGCCGCCCAGGACGTCCTGTCCGGCCCCACCGCGATCGACTTCATCCCGTCGATGGCCAGGACCGGTGAGCAGGACGGCACCCAGTACGGCATCCCGTTCGTCTCCAGCGCCCGGATGTTCCTGATCAACAACGCCCTGTTCAGGAAGGCCGGTCTCGACCCTGCCAAGCCCCCCAGGACCTGGGACGACGTCACCGCCGCCGCCACCGCGCTGAAGAAGGCCGGGGTGGAGATCCCGCTCGGCGTCCCGCTGGGCAAGGAGGAGGCCCAGGGCGAGTCCTTCATCTGGATGCTGGAGAACCACGGCGGCTACCAGGACGCCAACGGTCACTACGCCATCAACTCGCAGGCCAACGTCGACACCTTCACCCAGCTCAAGAGCTGGGTCGACGCGGGCCTGACCGAACAGAGCCCGGCCGCCGTCAACCGCACCGACCTCACCAAGGACTTCGCCTCCGGCAAGGTCGGCATGCTCAACGGGTTCCCCGGCCAGCTCGCCGACCTCAAGGACATGGACGTCACCTGGAGCGCGATGCCCGGCAAGGACACCGCCGGCAAGACCACCCTCGGGGTCGGGGACTGGGTGATGGCCTTCAAGAAGGGCGGCCACAAGGACCAGATCAGGGCCTTCCTCGACTTCGCCTACAGCAAGGACAACACGGTGAGGTTCGCCAAGGAGTACAACCTGCTCCCGGTCACCCAGTCCGCGCTGACCGCGCTCCAGGCCGACCCGGACGAGAAGGCCCTCCAGCCGTTCCTCCAGGTCCTGCCCACCGCCCGCTTCTACCCGCTCAGCGACCCCACCTGGCCCGCCGTCTCCGCGCAGATCAAGACCCAGATCGGCAGCGCCCTCACCGACCCCAGGAAGACCCTCGACGCCCTGCAGCAGGCCGCCCAGCAGGCCGGTCAGTAGTCCGGCCAGCAGGCCGGCCAGCAGTCCTCGCCCGTCCGACAGGAAGCGTCACACCGTGTCCAACCGCACCACCACCGTCCGGGCGGGCCGCCGGGCCCGCCCGGTCCGCCGCCGGCCCCTGTGGCAACGGCTCGGCCCACTGCCCTGGCTCGCGCCCGCCGTCCTGCTGATCCTCGCCGTGGTCGTCTGGCCCGCCGCCGAGATGGTCCGTACCTCGCTGCGGCGGATCGACACCTCCGGCACCGACCACGGCCCCGCCGGGCTGGTCAAGTACCACAAGCTGTTCGACGACCCCCGGCTCCCGGCCGTCCTCACCTGGACGGCCGTGTGGACCGTCGTCGTGGTCGGCCTGACCATGCTGGTCTCGCTCGCCATGGCGCAACTGTTCAACCAGGACTTCCCGGGACGGAAGGTCACCCGCTGGGCGCTCATCGCGCCCTGGGCCGCGTCCGTGCTGATGACGGCGATCGGCTTCCGCTGGATGCTCGACCAGGTCTCCGGCGTCCTCAACCGGTTGCTGCTCGACCTCGGCCTGATCGACCACGCCCGGGCCTTCACCGGCGACGCGGGGCACGCCAAACCCTGGCTGGTCTTCGTCGCCGTCTTCGTCTCGCTGCCGTTCACCACCTACACGCTCCTGGCCGGCCTGCAGACCGTCCCGGCCGAGGTGTACGAGGCGGCGAACGTCGACGGCGCCTCCCGCTGGCAGACCTACCGCAAGGTCACCCTGCCGCTGCTGCGCCCGGCGTTCCTGGTGGCCCTGGTGGTCAATCTGATCAACGTCTTCAACTCCTTCCCGGTGATCTGGGGCATGACCCAGGGCGGCCCCAACGCCGACACCGCCACCACCACCGTGTTCATGTACATGCTGCGCGGTTACGACGTCGCCGAGTCCGCCGCCATGTCCGTCGTCAACTTCGCCGTCGTCATCGTCATGGTGCTGCTCTTCCTCAAAGTCAGCCGCTGGAACGAGGAGGAGAACTGATGGCCACGGCCCGCCGCTTCCCCGCCCGCACCGTCCTGCTCACCGCCACCGCGTGGGCGCTGGCCGCGCTCTTCCTGCTCCCGTACCTGGAGATGGTGGTCACCGCCGGCCGCCCGGCGGACCAGCTGCGCGACGACGCCTACCTGCCCACCCACTTCGACTGGTCCTCCTTCACCGAGGTCTGGACCGACACCACGCTCGGGCAGAACCTCCAGGTCACCCTGCTCGTCGCCGCCGGGTCCACGGTGCTGGTCCTGCTGGTCGCGCTGCCGGCCGCGTACTACACCGCGCGGGTCCGGTTCCGCGGCCGCAAGGCCTTCCTGCTGCTGGTGCTCGTGACGCAGATGTTCCAGCCGACCGCACTCCAGCTCGGGCTCTACCGGGAGTTCTACACGCTGGGCCTGCTGGACACGGTCTGGGTGCTCGTGTTCGCCAACGCCGCGTTCAACCTGGCGTTCGCGATCTGGATCCTCAGCGCCTACATCGGCTCCATCCCGGTCGAGTTGGAGGAGGCCGCGCGGATCGACGGGACCGGCCGGATCGGCGCCCTGTTCCGGGTCACCCTGCCGCTCGCGCTGCCGGGCGTGGTCACCGCGGTGATCTTCACCTTCATCGCGGCCTGGAACGAGTTCGTCATGGGCCTGACCCTCACCACCTCCCCCGACCGCCAGCCCCTCACCGTCGGCATCAACAACATGATCGGCGCGTACAGCGTGCAGTGGAACTACGTGTTCGCCGCCTCGATCGTCGCCATCGTGCCCGTCGTCGTGCTCTTCGCCGTCATCGAACGGCACGTGGTCTCCGGCCTCACCGCCGGCTCGGTGAAATAGGACCACTCGCTCGCGGAGGAACGGGAGGGCGCACCTCCCGTCCCTCCGCGAGCGAGCACCAGCGACTCCGGGCACGACGCCAGGTCTTCGTACGGTCCTCCCGTTGCCTTGGGTCTTCGGTCTTCGGTCGTCGGTCTTCGGAACAGGAACGGGTGTCCCTGTGCGGCCGTGAACGGACACTTTCAAAACCAGTGGGAGCGCTCCCACTGTGAGGGATGCCCATAGACCGGTCAAGAGGCGTGAAGAGTCGAACACCTTCGGCGACAAAACCCGGTAACTCCTCTTTTCCTTGGCGGAAGTTGGCGCTACGGTCAGTGCCCACCAGTGGGAGCGATTCCGTCAGTCGACGCGCCGGGAGCGGCGCGTCCTCGCGGCAAGGACTCGCTCATGCGACACCCCCCACGTCTCACGGCGCTGCTCGGCGGCACGGTCCTCACCCTGGTGAGCGCCGTGTCCGCCGCAGCGGGTGCGGGCTCGGGCACCGCAGCACCGCCCGGTTGCTCCGTGGCCTACTCCACGGTCAACCAGTGGGACGGCGGCTTCCAGGCCTCCGTCGTCGTCACCAACAACGGTGCGCCCGCCAGTGGTTGGAGCCTCGGCTTCGACTTCACCGGCGGCCAGCACCTCACCCAGGGCTGGGGCGGCACCTGGTCCCAGTCCGGCACCAAGGTCACGGCCGCGAACGAGAGCTGGAACGGATCGCTCGGGACCGGCGAAAGCGTCACCCTCGGCCTCATCGCCTCCTGGTCCGGCGGCAACCCCGCGCCGGCCGACTTCACCCTCAACGGGCTTGCCTGCAACGGCGGTTCGACCCCCACACCTACCCCCACGACCACCCCGACCCCGACACCGACCCCGACACCGACCGGCACTCCGACCGGCACTCCGACCGGCACCCCGACCGCGACCCCGACCGGCACTCCCAGCGCCGGCGCGCCCGAGCTCAGCGTCAGCGGCAACCGGCTGACCGACCCGAGCGGCACCACCCGTCGCCTGCTCGGCGTCAACCGCTCCGGCGGCGAGTTCATGTGCGTCCAGGGCCACGGGATCTTCGACGGCCCGGTGGACGACGCGGCCGTCCAGGCCATCGCGGACTGGCGGGCCAACACCGTCCGCATCACGCTCAACGAGGAGTGCTGGCTCGGCCTGGACAACATCCTGCCCGAGTACCGGGGCGCCGCCTACGTCGACGCCGTCAAGGCCCTGGTGGCCCGCGTCCTCGCGCACGGATTGACCCCCGTGGTCGAGCTCCACTGGACGTACGGCCAGTACACCGGCCCGTCGGCGGGCTGCTCGGACGTGCACGCCTCCTGCCAGAAGCCGATGCCCGACGCCCGCTACACCCCGGCCTTCTGGACCTCGGTGGCGAACACCTTCAAGGACGACCGCCGGGTGGTCTTCGACCTGTTCAACGAGCCCTACCCGGACCGGGCCACGGCCACCACCGAACAGGCCTGGGCCTGCTGGCGCGACGGCGGCACCTGCCCGGGCATCGGCTACGAGGTGGCCGGCATGCAGGACCTGGTGGACGCCGTCCGGGCCACCGGCTCGCGCAACGTCGTGCTCGTCCCCGGGATCGCCTACTCGAACGACCTGAGCGGCTGGCTCTCCCACGCCCCCTCGGACCCGTCCGGCGAACTCGCCGCCGCCTGGCACGTGTACAACTTCAACTCCTGTGCCGGCGAGACCTGCTGGACCTCCACCCTGGCTCCGGTCGCCGCCCGTGTCCCGCTCGTGGCGGGCGAGATCGGTGAGAACACCTGCGGGCACGCGTTCGTCGACCGCGTCATGAAGTGGTCCGACGACCGCGGGCTCTCCTACCTGGGCTGGACCTGGAACACCTGGGACTGTTCCTCCGGCCCCGCCCTGATCAGCGGTTACGACGGCACTCCCACCGCGTTCGGCATCGGACTGCGCGACCACCTCCGCGCCCTGAACGGACGCTGAACGCCCACCGAGACACACCGAGGACACCGAGACACCGAAAGGGACCCCCCACACCATGAGCCGCACCACGCGCACCACGCGCGCCACCGCCCCCACCCTCACCCGACTGCGCAGCAACCGAACGGCCATGCTCGCCGCCCTCGGCCTGGTCACCGCGACCGGCGCCACCGCGACCGTCCTGGCCACCTCGGCGGGCGCCGCCACGGCCGGCTGCCGGGTCGACTACCAGGTCTCCAACCAGTGGAACACCGGCTTCGGCGCCAACGTCGCCGTCACCAACACCGGTGACCCGCTGAGCTCCTGGACCCTGGAGTGGACCTTCGCCGGCGACCAGCAGGTCACCCAGGGCTGGAACTCCACCATCACCCAGTCCGGGGCCGCCGTCACCGCGCGGAACGTCTCGTACAACGGCAGTCTGGCGACCGGCGGTTCCACCTCCTTCGGCTTCAACGCCTCGTACAGCGGCGCCAACCCCGTGCCCACCGCCTTCAAGCTCAACGGCGTGCTCTGCAACGGCTCCACCACGACGCCCACCCCCACGGACACGCCCACCGCCACCCCCACGAGCTCGCCCACGAGCACGCCCACCGCCACCCCCACGGGCACCCCCACCACCCCGCCCGGCAGCCGCGTCGACAACCCGTACGCCGGCGCGAAGGTCTACGTGAACCCCGAGTGGTCCGCGAACGCCGCCGCCGAGCCCGGCGGCAGCAAGGTCGCCAACCAGCCCACCGGCATCTGGGTCGACCGGATCGCCGCCATCGCCGGCGCCAACGGCAAGATGGGCCTGCGCGCCCACCTCGACGAGGCGCTGCGCCAGAAGGGCAGCGGCGAGCTCGTCGTCCAGCTGGTGATCTACGACCTGCCCGGGCGGGACTGCTCCGCGCTCGCCTCCAACGGCGAGCTCGGCCCGACCGAGATCGGCCGGTACAAGACCGACTTCATCGACCCGATCGCGGCGATCCTCGGCGATCCGAAGTACGCGGGGCTGCGCATCGTCACCGCGGTCGAGATCGACTCGCTGCCGAACCTGGCCACCAACACCACGCCGCGCGCCACCGCGACCCCCACGTGCGACGTGATGAAGGCCAACGGCAACTACATCACCGGCGTCGGCTACGCGCTCAAGAAGCTGGGCGCCGTCCCCAACGTGTACAACTACGTCGACGCCGGGCACCACGGCTGGCTCGGCTGGGACGACAACTTCGGCACGTCCGCGGATCTGTTCAAGCAGGCCGCGACGTCCGAGGGCTCCACCCTCGCCAACGTGCACGGCTTCATCGTCAACACCGCGAACTACAGCGCGCTCAAGGAGACCAACTTCACCATCGACGACAGCGTCAACGGCACCTCCGTCCGCCAGTCCAAGTGGGTCGACTGGAACCGGTACGTCGACGAGCTGTCCTACGCGCAGGCGATGCGGGCCAAGCTGGTCTCGATCGGCTTCGACCCCAAGCTCGGCATGCTGATCGACACCTCGCGCAACGGCTGGGGCGGCACCGCCCGGCCGTCCGGGCCCGGGCCGAAGACGAGCGTCGACGCGTACGTGGACGGCGGCCGCAACGACCGGCGGTTCCAGACCGGCAACTGGTGCAACCAGGCCGGCGCGGGCCTCGGTGAGCGGCCGCAGGCGGCCCCGGCGGCGGGCATCGACGCGTACGTCTGGATGAAGCCGCCGGGTGAGTCGGACGGGGCCAGCAAGGCGATCCCGAACAACGACGGCAAGGGCTTCGACCGGATGTGCGACCCGACGTACACCGGCAACCCGCGGAACAACAACAGCATGTCGGGTGCGCTGCCGGACGCGCCGCTGGCCGGGGAGTGGTTCTCCGCCCAGTTCCAGCAGCTGCTGAAGAACGCCTACCCGGCGCTGTAGCACCGCACGCTCCCCTGACCGTCCGGAGGCCGGCGGGCCTTCGGACGGTCAGGGGGCTTCACACGGGCGACAGTCCTCCTGAGGCCCCG
>NZ_BNBY01000058.1 GCF_014656195.1 Kitasatospora xanthocidica
GTTCGCTGAACGGTCACCGTGACCGTTCGGCGAACGGAACTGCTGGGGTGCGTGGGACGCGCGGGGCGGCCTTCGGGGAGACCTTCACCCGGAGTCGGCGAACGCGGTCGGTGAACCGACTCAGCCTTGATCGTTCTCAACTTGCCCAGCAGCAACCTGGCTCTCGACCCACCTGGTGCCAGGCTACCGACCCCGCAGAGTCCGAGGGCTCAGAAACAGGCACTCAGGGGGCCTTGATGACGACGGGATCGATCCACGCACCGACGTTGTTCAGGCCGAAGGCGTAGCAGTAGTTGGAGGCAAGGGTGATGCGGAAGACTCCCCGGACATCCAGGTCTACCGGTGTCGTCGAGCCGACCGCTACATCTCGTTCCAGTTTCCGGGTGCCGTCCAACTCGATGTACATCTGCACGGTCTTGCCAGAGGAGGAGCTGTCGGCCAGACCGTATGACACGGTCAGGCGGGTGTACTGGCGGTCCAGTTGCCAGGTTGAGGTGGCACAGGTGCTGGAGAGCACGGTGGGGTAGAGCGTGCCGTTGACGCTTTGCGGTCCGCGGTCGTATTTGCCGCGGTGGTTGTCGACGGGCTGCAGGTCGTCCACGAGGGAGACCCGCTCCGGTGCGGTGGGTGCCGTCTGGCCGCTGTCGCTCGGAGCCGGGGCAGCGAGGGAGGTGGAGGAGCTGGTCGGGGTTGCGGTCACGGTCACCGTCGCAGTGGCCCGTACGGTCTCGGTGACCGTCCTGGCGGTGGGTGAGTTCACCACTGCGGGAAGCCCGAAGAAGCCAAGGAGGAGGCCAGCGAGGGCAGTGCCGGCGGAGACGAGCGCCGCTATCTCACCGAGACGGCGGCTGGGCGCGGGAGCGGCTCCGCTCCCGGCATCTGGCGGCGGGCCCTGAGGAATACGGGGAACTCCGCCTGGTGGCGGTTCAGCAGTCACTGACGGCTCCTTCGAACGGCGTCGCCGCAGGAGGCTTTAGCTCCCCTGCTCCGACTGACGGACGGGCAGAGGTGATACTCACCGATCTTGCCCCCGCACAACAGAGGGCCTACCAGTGCGGGCAATCGGGTGACCTCCCGGGCCGGGGCGGAGTTGCTCTGGGAGCGAGTGCCTGATTCTGAAACCCAGAAGCCGCAGGTCAGTCTGCCGGTGTCCGAAACACGAAGTTCGTGGACGCGTTCGCCAAACGGCCACCGTGACTGTCCGGCGAACGGAACCGCCTGGGCAAGTGGGACGTGCTGGGCCTGTTCTCCATGGAGAACAGGCCCGGGAGCCAGCGAGTCGGTCGGCGGACCCACTCCGTCTTGATCGTTCTCAAGGTGATGGCCACCAACTCGGCCCAGAACCCACCTTGGAAACAAGCTTCCGAAGCCGCGGCCTCTGGCCTTCAGAAGCACGTACTGAGTGCCGCATCGCCCCGAACCTATGACCGTGCGTCCCAGCCCGGCTCAGCCGACGTACACGGAGGGCGAGAATGCCTTGTAGTAGCCCCCGTCGACCCACAGTTCGATCTGGCCTTGAACGTAGCCGTTGTATGTGTACGTCACCAGCGGCCCGTTGCAGCGCCGGTTGGAGAAGGGGGTCGACGGAAACCCGCAGTCGGTCCCTTTGCCGTAGTACGTCCCACCGGAGTTGATGAACACGTCGGAGCGGGTGAAGGTGTTGTTGCCGTTGCTCGTCACGTAGGCAAACGCATAGTAGAAGGCGGTAGCGCCGGGAGCAGTCGAGATGCAGGCCTGCGCGTACACACTGCCCCCCGGGACCACCTGGGTGGTCGGCCCGCAGTAGTAGTCGGCGGCGCTGGCCGGGGTCGCCACCGCGACTCCGCCCAGCAGGAGGCCTGCGGTGAGTGCCAGGGCTGAAAGCTTCTTTCGACCGTTCATGATCTCCCCTTCACGACTACGGCATCGTCGGCACCTATCGGCCGGAACGTCTTCGGCGGCGGGCATTGCGGCGCCCGCGCCTAGGTGGGACAGCCCTCCGAGGACTTCGACCTATGGTCGTCTATCGGTGCACCAGCGAACAGTGCTCTTGCAAAAGCCCGAGCTGCAGGCCACGAAGGCGCGCGAAGCTGAACGGTCACGGTGACCGTTCAGCGAACGTCCAAGAGCGGGCTGACCTGAGGCTTCTGGGTTCAGAAACAGGTAATCAGGGCTGGTGGGTGGTGATGGTGATCGGGTGGGCGGTCCAGTCGGTCATGCCGCCGACGTAGAGGGTGGTGCTCCAACTGCCGCCCCGGGCGAGGCAGCGGGCGACGCCCTGGCCGCCGCCGGGGCCGATGCAGATCCGGATGAAGTCCCGGTGGGCCTCCCGGATGGGGAGTCCGCGCACCCGCTCCCAGAGAACGGGCAGGGCGTGGTCGAGGCCGGGGAAGAGGGCGGGCGCCATGATGCCGGTGATCTCGGCCCGGACGACGGTCGTCACGCGGCGGACTCCTCGGGGCTGACGTGGCACCAGACGAACTTGCCGATGCCGCCCTCGCGCGGGCAGCAGCCCCAGCTGCGGGCCAACTCGTGGACGAGGAGCAGGCCCCGGCCGGTCTCGGCGCAGACGGGCGCGTCGCGGAGCACGGGCTTCTCGCTGTCGGCGTCGTGCACCTCGATGCGGAGGGTGCCGTCCGGGGCGAGGTGGAAGCGGACGTGGATCAGGCGGTCGCGCGGGGCGCGGGCGTGCTGGACGGCGTTGGTGACCAGCTCGCTGACGAGCAACTCGCCGGTCGGGACGAGGAGTTCGCCGACGGGGAAGGGGGAGAGGAAGTCGCGGAGCCGCTGCCGGGCGAGGCTGGGGGAGGTTCGGCTACGGGGCAGCCGGCAGGTGGATTCGGTGGGGGCGGGGGAGGGGGAGTCGGTTTCAGACATGGCGGAGCCACCTCCGGAGTGTGCGGGGTGAAGACGGCCGAGGAAGGCATGGGAATGCCCGGGTGATGAGCCCGCCATGATCACTCTGTGTGGCAGTGCTCACTACTCCAGGTAGCATGCACCGGTGTTGGTGCAACCTGCAAGCGATGCTTCTGCAACGATGCAGATATGGCTACGCTGGATTGACGAATCGTCACAAGGCAGACTGGGTTCGTCAGGTGAGAGGACTTGCGCATGGCCGATGAACCGAAGCCGACCGTCCGTGCCCGCCGACTCGGATCGGAGCTTCGCCGCCTCCGCGAAGCCGTGAACAAGGGGACGGAGGATGCGGCGCAGGCCCTTGCCTGTTCCCGCGCCAAGATCAGCCGCATAGAGACCGGCGCGTCCGGCGTTCGCCGACTGGACCTCGGGATCCTGCTGGACCTCTACGGGGTCACCGGAAGGGACCGCAGTGCTCTTGAGGAGCTGGCGAGAAACAGTAAGAAGCGCGGATGGTGGCACGACTACGGCGACACGATCCCTCCGGCCTATGCCGATTTCCTGGGCCTCGAAGGGGATGCCCGATACATTCGCACGTGGCAATCCGTCGTCGTGCCGGGCCTGTTGCAGACAGAGGGCTACGCCCGTGCAGTGCTGGAGGCCAATCCAGCGGCTGTCCGTCCGGAGCGTATCGATCAACTGGTCGAGATCCGGATGGAACGGAAGGACGTTCTCTCCAGGCCCGACCCGGCCAGATTCTGGGCGATCATCTGGGAGCCTGCCCTCAGGTGCCTCGTCGGCGGAAGAGGCGTCCAACGAGCACAGCTGGATCACCTGGCCGACGTCGCTCAGCTGCCGAACGTGACCTTGCAGGTTGTTCCCTTGGAGGTCGGCGCGACCGCCGGAGCTTGCGGCGCCTTCGTGATGTTCGGGTTCGCTGACTCGCCGAACCCCGGGGCGGTCTTCCTGGAGACGTTGACGAGCAGCCACTACATGGAGCAACAGGCGGAGCTGGACGGCTATGGTCTGGTATTCGAGTACCTTCGGTCGTCGGCCCTGAACCCTGCGAAGTCGCTGGATATGATCTCGGCAATCGCGGCGGAGATGTGAGCATGGGACCAGACAGGGGTGTGGGCGCAATGACCGTACCGGAGACGGCTGTTCGGCACTGGTACAAGAGCAGCTACAGCGCTCAGGCGAACGATTGTGTGGAGACCGGCCGGTCGGTGCCGGGTGGGATGGCTGTCCGGGACTCGAAGGATCCGAGTGGTCCGACCCTTCGGTTCACCGCGGAGGCTTGGGATGCCTTCGTCGGCGGCGTGAAGGCCGGCGAGCTCTCGGACGGGTAGACGGGTCTCGGCGGGGAACGTTCGGGTGCGGCGGTAGCTGTGCCGCCGTCGGCTATCGGAGGGTGGGCATGCTCGCATCGGACTTCGGCAACGTTCTGTGACACAGGAGCAGTTACAGCGGGCAGGGCGGCAACTGCGTCGAGATCGCCGGCTGCGTGCCGGTCCCCGGCCCGGGGATCAACTGGCGGAAGTCCTCCTACTCCGGCGCGCAGAGCAACTGCGTCGAGGTGGCCGGCCTTATGCCTGTCCATGGCTCCGGGCTCGATTGGCACAAGTCGTCCCACTCCGGCGCGCAGAGCGAATGCGTGGAGATGGCCAGTGGTGTGAGTGGTGCCGTGCCGGTACGGGATTCGAAGGATCCGGACGGGCCGGTCCTGCTGTTCCCCGCCGACGCGTGGACATCGTTCCTCGTGGGGGTCAAGGGCGGGGAGTTTCCGGCCGGCTGAAGCGCACCCGGTTGCCCCGCACGGGCTGTGGCCGTGCGGGGCTTCCACGCCTGCCAATCCCGGGGGCAGGACCACGGTGACCAGTTCCAAGCGCGCCCGCTCACTTCGGTCGAAGAGGGGAGAGAGATGCTCGCATCAGATTTCGGCAACGTTCTGTGGCGTAAGAGCAGCTACAGCGGGCAGGGGGGCGATTGCATCGAAGCGGCGGAGCTTCCGCCGGTGGTCGCTGGCGGTGAGTGGCAGAAGAGCAGCTACAGCGCTCAGGCGAACGAGTGCGTGGAGGTCCGGCAGTCGGTGTTGAGCGGGATAGCTGTCCGGGACTCGAAGGATCCGGACGGGTCGGCCCTGCTGTTCCCCGCCGATGCTTGGGCCTCGTTCCTCGCCGGGGTCAAGGGTGGGGATTTTCCGGCGGGCTGAAGCAACGGGGGTGCCCCGCACGGCTGTGGCCGTGCGGGGCTTCTGCGGTCTCGTACGTAGCCCCTACTTATGCGTGACGGATTCGGCCGCCGTCGGCCCCGCCCTACTGTCGGGGATGTCAGCAGGAGCGCCCACGAACCCCCAGGAGCAGCAGCCATGACCGCCTACGCCATCGCCCAGGTCCACTCGGTGGAGTTCGGGCCCGACATCGTCGAGTACCTGGAGCGGATCGACGCCACGCTCGACCCCTTCGGCGGGCGCTTCATCGTCCACGGCGGTGCGTACGAGACGGTGGAGGGGCGCTGGGGGACGGGCGGGACGATCGTCATCGCGTTCCCCGACTTCGAGCGGGCCCGGGCCTGGTGGGACTCGCCCGCGTACCAGGAGATCCTGCCGCTGCGCACCCGGCACATGGTCGCGGACATCATCCTGATCGACGGTGTGCCGGGTGACGGCTATCGCGGGGCGGACTCGCTCAAGTACTGAGGCCGAGGCCGTCAGGCGCCCAACCGGTCGCGCCACCACGCCACCGTGGCCTTGACCTGCTCGTCCAGCGGGGTCGCGCGGACCGTGAACGCGGTCTCGTACGCCGTGGCGTCCACGACGAACGGCTGGTCGAACTGGTAGCGGGTTTCGCGCAGTTCGCGCAGCAGGGGGGAGAAGAGGCCGGCCGCGCCGAGCAGGACGGGGGACAGGCGGCGCACCGTCACCGGGGTGGTGCCGGCCTCGGCGGCGAGGTGGCCGACCATGGTGCGCACCGAGGCGGCGGGGGCGGTGGGGACGTGCCAGGCCCGGCCCCAGGCGCGCTCGTCGCCCGCGACCTCGGCCAACGCCCGTGCCACGTCCGGCAGGTAGGTCCAGCTGTGCGGGGCGTCCGGGTCGCCGAGGGTGGCGACGGGGCGGCCCTTGAGGAGGTTGGGCATGACGCGGGCGGACAGGTGGCCGCTGTCGGTGACGCCCGGGCCGAAGAAGTCGGAGGCGCGTACCTCCACGGCCCGGATCCGCCCGGCCTCGTGCAGGGCTCGGGCTTGCTCCCAGGCCGCCGCGCGGACGCGGCCCTTGGGGCCGGTCGCGGCGAGCGGCAGGTCCTCGGTCAGCGGGCGGCTGGGGTCGGCCTGCGGCCCGTAGCCGTACAGGTTGCCGAGCATGACCAGGACTGCGCCGCTGTCCTCGGCGGCCGCGCACAGGGCGGAGGCCAGGGCCGGCCAGCGGTCGGCCCACTGGGGCAGCGGCGGTGCGGCGCAGCCGTGGATGGCGGCGGCGCCCTGGGCGGCCCGGGCGAGTGCGGCGGGGTCGCTCGCGTCGAGGGCGAGGTGGTCGACGCCTTCGACGCTCTGCTGTCCGGCGGGACCCCCGGTGCGGGTGACGACCCGTACCTGGTGGCCCTGTTCGGCCAGCAGGCGGGCGGTGGCGGCCCCGGCGGGCCCGTGTCCGACGACGAGATGGAAGCTCACCGGCCCCACCCTATCCAGGCCGCGGCCGGGGGAACGCGGGGGTGGTGGGGCCGCGGACGGGGCGTCAGTCGCCGGGGTCGGCGAACCGGCGCTCCATCCGCTCGCGCCACCGGGCCGCGTTGCTGCCGTCCAGCTGCCCGGCGAAGGCGCGCCGGGCCGCCTCGACCAGGGCCGGCGGCACGTCGGGGCGGGCCATCTCGATGGCCCACAGCGCCTCGTCGGTGTCCGTGTCCAGGCCCAGGCAGCTCGGCACGCCCCGCCCGGCCAGGGTGCCGGCCAGCACCGACTCGAAGACGGCCCGCAGCTGTTCCGGATCCTTCGGTTCCCACATGTCTCAGTCACCGCCGCCGCTGTCGCCCGAGTTCTTGCGACGGTCGCGCCGGTACCTGCGCAGGGCCTCGCCGCTGCGGACCGTGAGGGCCGCGACCACGCGGGTCCAGGCCGGGCCGCCGCGGTCGGCCCACACCACGCAGGCGCATCCGGCGACGACCAGCGCCAGCAATCCGATCAGCACCGCGCCGATCACCGCGGTCACCCGCCCTTCGTCCGTACGTCAGGTTCCACGTGGGGATCCTTCCACCCGGTTCGGCCGCGAACCCCGGGTCTGTGCCAGGATGCCGTAGCCGATCTTCCTGGTCACCGCACCAGCCGCACCCGAGGAGTCACCCGTGGCCACTGCCCGGTTCGCCACCCTGCACACCACGGCGGGCCCGATCCGCCTGGAGCTGTTCCCGTTCCACGCGCCGAAGACGGTCCGCAACTTCGTCGAACTCGCCGAGGGCACCCGGGAGTACACCGACCCGCGCACCGGTGAGCCGGGCAGCGGCCCGTACTACGACGGCACGGTCTTCCACCGGGTGATCGCGGGCTTCATGATCCAGGGCGGCGACCCGACCGGCACCGGTACCGGCGGGCCTGGCTACGCCTTCGCGGACGAGTTCCACCCGGAGCTGTTCTTCACCAAGCCGTACCTGCTCGCGATGGCCAACTCCGGCCCGGGCACCAACGGTTCGCAGTTCTTCGTCACGGTGGGCACGCCCGCGCACCTCAACCGCAAGCACACCATCTTCGGCCAGGTCGCCGACGCGGCCTCCAAGGCCGTGGTGGACGCGATCGCCACCGCCCCCACCGAGGACGACCGCCCGGTGACGGACGTGGTGGTCGAGTCCGTCGAGATCACCTGGTCCTGATGGCGATGACCCCCGACCCGGCGCAGAGCTTCCCGCAGCACCCGATCCGCGGGGTGCAGGCCCGCTACGTCCGCCAGAGCGGCTGCCCCTGCGACGTGGCGATCGTCACCGTGGACTTCGAGCCGTGGGAGGAGGGCGTGCACCTGGAGGTGGCGCCGGACGCCACGGTGCGCGGCGACTCCGACCCGAGGTACCTGGCGCTGTTCCACGCGGCGCTGGCCGAGGGAGTGCGCGAGGAGCTGGCCGAGCGGGTGCCGGGACGGGCGGTGGCGCTGGCGGTGGTGGTGCACTTCACCCTCGTGCACGAGATCGACTCGCGTGAGCACTCCTTCCGGGTGGCCGGACGTCTGGCCGCGCGCGAGGCCCTGGCCCGGGAGGGCGGCGCCACGCCGTAGCGGGGACGCGGACGGCCGCCGCCCGTAGCGCGGGCGGCGGCCGTGGAGAGCAGGATGCGTCAGGCGCAGGTGGTGAACGTCGGGCTGGTGTTGGCGATGTAGAGGGTCGGCCCGGCGTTGGGGTCGGAGGTCACCGGGATGGTGATGGTGTCGTCGGCGGTCCACGGGATGCCGTGGGCGTCGAACGTCCAGGAGCCGGTCACCTTGCGGGCGACCTCGGCGAGCGTCACCCAGCCGTACTGCTGCGGCGGGACGGTGACGGTGACGGCGTTGTTGACGGTGCGCGAGCCGTTCCAGACGTTGGTGAAGGTGATGGAGGTACCGACCTTCACTCCGAACACGTTCGGGGTGCCGGCGGAGATGTCGCTGCCCAGCGTGCTGCCGAGGGTGCTCGACCAGCCGCTCATGTCGGTCACCGCGAAGTTCTGCTGGACGGTCCCGCTGGTGTTGTTGAACCAGACCGCGGAGGTGCAGATCCGGGGCAGCGGTGCGGCCGGGCCCTCGCTCTGGACGGCCCAGGAGCAGGTGGAGGCGTCCTTCTGGCACTGCTTGGCGGCGTGGTCGACGGCCAGGGTGCGGGCGGCCTGCGGGAAGCCGGTGGCCCACTGCTGGTTGGCGGTGCCGTTGCAGGCGTACTGGTCGGTCCAGGCGTCGTCGTACTGGGCGCCGTTGAGGAGGTCCAGGCAGGTGTTGTCGCCCGCGTGGCGGATGAAGAACGCGTCGCCGCCGCTGGGGGCGGGCTGCAGGAACCAGCGCTGGCTGGCCTGCCCGGCGCAGGTCTGCTGGCGCAGGACCGGGACGAACCAGGAGGCCAGGTCGATGCACTTGCCGGTGTCGTTGTTGACGATGGTGAAGGTGTAGTCGGAGGTGTCGACGTTCAGCCGCCAGGACTGGTGGTAGCCGGGCGCGGAGTTGGTGACGACGTAGACGCCGTCGCCGGTGTTGCCGTTCTGGACGTCGAGCTGGCGGCCGTTGCCGAGCGACTTGATGGTCAGGCACTGCTGCGGGGTCGCGCACGCGGCGGCCGGAGCGGCGGCGGGCGCCGGGGCCGGGGCGGCGTGGGCGGGCGCGGCGGCCAGGCCCAGGGCGGCGCAACAGGTCACCAGGAAGGCCGCGAGCAGGCGCAGCCAGGGCGCCGTACGGCCGGAGGTCGTGGTGGTGGGCAAGGAGGGTGTCCTTTCAGCGGGAGGCGGGAAGGGAGAGGAGAAGGACGTCAGGGCGCGGCGGCGAAGGCCGCTTCCAGGCGCGGGACGTAGTCCACGAGGTCCTGCGCCCAGCAGCCCGCGGTGTGGCCGCCCTGGCAGTCGGCGCCCCAGCCGGTGCCGTCGCCGTAGTCGACGTAGTGGTACGGCAGTTGGAGGGCGTCCAGGCGGTCCTTGAGGCGCTTGGCGGTGCCCTCGGCCCAGAACTCCATGTCGGCGGGGTTGCCCTTGCCGTTGCCGGTGTAGACGGCGATGCCGGTGTGGGCGAGCGCGGCCGCCCGGGAGACCGGGTCGGCGGCGTTCCAGCGCCAGTCGGCGTTGAACACCGGGTACGGGGTGCCGAAGAGCGCGTCGCTGGAGACGGTGGGCCCGTAGTCGAAGCCGCAGGGGCGGCCGTCGCTGGGGCCGCACAGCACGGTGCCGGCGTTGGTCAGCATGGCGACGATCGCGCCGCGCAGGACCATCTGGTCGGCGGACAGGTCGTTGGCGCCGGACATGGTGAGGACCTGGCCGAACAGGTCGGGGCGGTCCTGGGCGTAGTGCAGGGCGCCGAAGCCGCCCATGGACAGGCCGCCGACGGCCCGGTGGGCGCGGTCGGTGCGGGTGCGCAGGTTGGCGTCGACGAACGGGAGGACCTGGGTGAGGTGGAAGGTCTCCCAGTTCTGCGCGCCGGCGGCGGTGCCCTGGTCGAGCCAGTCGGTGTACCAGCCGCGCAGGCCGCCGTCCGGGATGACGGTGATCATCGACTGGGCGGCGGTCAGGGCGGGGTAGGCGAGCGCCGGGTCGCTCGGGTTGTCCGAGGCGCCGTGCAGGAAGTACAGCACGGGGTAGCGCTTGTCCGGCTGCTGCGCGTAGTCGGCGGGCAGCAGGATCCGGATGGTGTGCTGCCCGGCGACCTTCGGCGTGGTGACGGTGATGACGAAGTTGGTGGCGGTGCCGGTGGCGGTGCCGACCTGGGTCAGCCCGAAGCCGTCGGCCAGCGGCGGCGGGCCGGGCGCGGGCTCGGCGTTTCGGGCGGTGGCGGTGGCGGTGGCGGTGGCGGGCGCGGGGACGGCGGCGGCCGCGGGCGCGGGGACGGCGGCGGCCGCGGGCGCGGCGAGCAGGAGCAGGCCGGCGGCCAGGGCGGCGACGGCCGTCCGGGCACGCCGCGGCCGGGCGGGCAGGAGCCGGGCTGGGGTCATGGTCGTCCTCGGCCTTCGACGGTCGGTGGGTCCGGGGGCCCGGTGGTGGCGGGCTCGCGTTCCGACAGGGCGTGCTGACGGGGCGTCCTGACGAACCGTCTCACACTGCGTGTCTGAACATCGACAACTTTCGTCACATCGACCGCCCCGGCGCCAGAGCCTCCGGCGACGCACCTGGGCCACTGGCGCATGTGGGCCACCCGCCCGGGTAGGCTCCTGCGGCCGCCCGACACACCCGGGCGCAGTCCACGATGACCGGGGGGATGTCGTGCACGACGTACTGGATCCGGACTCCGAACGCGGCCGCGTCTACCGCGGCCTGGTCGCCCGACCGCGGGCCCGGGTCGCCGACCTGGCGCACGGCGCCGGCCTGGACGAGGACACCGTGCTGGCCGTCCTGCGCGACCTCGCCGACGAGGGCGTCGCGGTCGCCTTCGACACCGCCGGCAGCGCCGACGACCGCGACCACGCCTGGGAGGCGCTGCCACCGGGCCGGGTCGTCGAGACGGTGCTGCAACGCGACGCGCTGCGCCAGGCCACCGCCCGCCGGGCCGGCGACGAACTCGAACGCCTCTACCGCTTCGCCCGGCGCGACGCCGGCAGCTACGGCGCGCTGGAGGTGGTCGAGGACCCCGCCGAGGTGCTCGCCGCCAGCCGCCGCCTGCAACTCGCGGCCCGCCACCAGGTACGGGTCATCGACGTGCCGCCGTACTCCGGCAGCCACGCCCACTACGCCGACCAGGAAGTGCTGCAGCGCCGACGGATGGCCGCCGGCGTCGTCTACCGGGCGATCTACCAGGGCTGCGCGTTCGAGGACCCGGTGGCCGGGCCGAACATGGCGCGCATGGTCGAGGCGGGGGAGCAGGCCCGCACCCTGGACGAGCCGCCGCTCAAGCTCGCCATCGGCGACGACGACCTCGCCATCGTCACCCTGCCCGCCGACGACCGCCCCGGCGTCGTCTCCCTGCTGATCCGGCCCTCCGGCCTGCTGAACGCCCTGACCGCCGTCTTCGAGACCCTGTGGCGCCTGGCGGTGCCCGCCACCGTCGTCGGCGTCGACCTGCGCATCGACGAACGCGACCGGCGCATCCTCACCCTGATGGCGGGCGGTTCCACCGACGACGCCATCGCCCGCCGGCTGGGCGTGGGCCGGCGGACCGTGGTGCGCCGCGTCTCCACGCTCCTCGCACACCTGGGCGCGACCACCCGGTTCCAGGCCGGGGTTCAGGCCGCTCGGCGGGGGTGGTTGTGAGGCGGGGGTGGTTCGGGGGGGTGGGGCTCTCGGGAGGGTGGGGGCGGGGGGGGGGGGGG
>NZ_BNBY01000059.1:0-5125 GCF_014656195.1 Kitasatospora xanthocidica
AGTGCTCACCTGCTGGCGGCTACGGCACCGAGTCTCTACGACTCAGCAAGTCCCATTAGGCGACTCGTCGGTTACCGCCCGCCCCCTTCGCGCCGCCGGCGGTTGCGCACCCGTCGTCGTCGGTCCTCCTCCTTGCGCGCCCGCTCGGCCGCCGCACGCTTGCGCTCGGCATCCGCGCGGGCTCGTCGCCGACGAGCCTCCGCGTCCGGGTCCTCCGCGGCACGCGGGGCCTCGGATCGCCTCTCCTGCCTCTGCTCGTCGGGCTGCGGAGGACGCGGAGGAGGTGACGCGTCCGCCCGCCACGTGTGGCCGCCGGACGGCGGCCTGTCCTGCCAGGCATGGGCGTACGGCCCAGGCCCAGGAGGAAGCGGTGCATCCGGACTCCCGGCCCGGCTGCCCGCCCGGCTGCCGGCGATCCAGCGGCGCAACGCGAGGCAGGCGACCAGCGGCCCGATGAACAGCGCGAGCAGCCACAGCGCGAGGACCGTGGACCAGAGGGCGCCGTGGGGCCGCGGGCCCGGCAGAAGCAGTCCCAACAGCACCAGCAGCACGATCAGCGCCAGCCAGGTGGCGATGACCACGGCCGCCGCCCGCGCGGCAGCCACCACACCCCTCACAGTTCCCCCTCCCGGCAGCATCGTCACGTCGACGCCCACCGTGTCCTACCCGCTCGCCGGCAGGCTACCTACGGGCCGAGCCCCCACCTGCGGCGCGGGTCAAAGGGAAACGGTCGATCAGGCAGCGCGCTGGCCGTGCAGGAGCGCGGGCAGCGTGC
The DNA here is from genome assembly GCF_014656195.1 of Kitasatospora xanthocidica. Lineage (GTDB taxonomy): Bacteria > Actinomycetota > Actinomycetes > Streptomycetales > Streptomycetaceae > Kitasatospora > Kitasatospora xanthocidica. The sequence goes on from NZ_BNBY01000059.1 coordinate 776, forward strand.
GGTTGGCCAACGCCTCGGTGACGCGGGCGAATTGGGCGGGCGCCATGTGGGCGGGGAGGTCGCGGACGGGGACGAAGCGGGCGCCGAGCAGCCCGGACTTGTGCTGCGGCGGGACGGTGAGACGGGTGGCGTCGCGGACGGTGCCGCCGTCGAAGACCAGGTTCAGGCGCTCCAGGTAGCGGTCGGCGGGGGTGAAGTCGACGGCGAGGATGTCGGTCAGGCGCAGGTGCAGCCCGGTCTCGGCGTGCAGGTGCCGGGCGGCGGCGAGCTGCGGCGGCTCGTTGGGCTTGGCGGCGCCGCCGGGGAGGATGAGGCCGTCCATGTAGTCCGGGTCGACGAGCAGGACGTCCCCGCGCCGGTTGCGGACGAGGACGAGGCAGCCGAGCCGGCACACCGGCGGCTTGGCGAGGAGACGGGGGTCGCGCATCGGGGAGCTCACTTCCTGAGGGCGGCGAGGAGGATGAGGGAGAAGCCCGCCCACCAGAGCAGACGGGCGAGGAGTTCAGTCGTCATGCGTGAGGCGCTCGTACCGCAGCCCCTTACGGAGCAGGTCGACGATGCGCAGGAGGTCGAGGGGCCGGGCCGACCCGAGCTGCACGAGGTAGTTCCCCGTCCGCCGCCCGTACTCCCAATCCACGGAGACGGACGGCAACTTCACCCCGCCGAGGGCGAGCACCGACACCAGGTCGTCGACCACGGAGGCAGCCCGCCTGCGCTGCTCGGCGGTGATGCGGGAGAGGATCGAGGACATCACGCCTCCCCCGGCCTCGGGTGCACCTCGAACACCTGCCAGGCGCTGTACGCGTCCCCGAAGAAGGTGAACAAGGCGAGCTCACCGGAGTCCTGGCGCAGCCACTCCCCCGTGATCTCGTTGCGCACCCGGTAGCGCTGCACCTCGGGGTCGAACCGCACCCCGTACCCGTGGAGCCGGGGAGTTTTGCGATTATCCATGGAATGACCTTCTGCGATCGAGCATTCACTTTCTGTAGGGAAAGGGTTGCGGAGAGATCCCCGCGTAGGGAAGCATCTGAAGTCGCCAGTTCAGCGTGGTTCAGTTGGGAAGCTTCATGAACCGTAAGGATCTTGACCCCACGTCATCGCCCTACGCACCCCTCGGCGTGCAGCTCCGCCGCTTCCGCGACGCGGCCGGGATGACGCAGGTCAAGTTCGGGAAAGTCATCTCCTACTCCGGCTCCTACGTCTCCAGCATCGAACGCGGAGTCCGGCGGCCGAGCCGCCGCTTCGTCGACGTCACGGACACGGAACTCAAGACCGGCGGCACGCTCTCCCTGATGCTCGACCAGCTCGAACACAGCATCTTGATAGAGGGATTCCCCGAGTACGCCGAGCGGGAAGGCGAAGCCGTTGCCCTCCGGTTGTTCCAGATCGGGGTCGTCTCAGGGCTTCTGCAGACCCGGGAGTACGCGGCCGCATACGAGCAGGCCTTCGTCCGGCGAGGCACCGTCACCCAGCAGCAAGCCGACGAACGCCTGCGCTTTCTCCTCGCCCGTCAGGAGAAGGTGGTCAACCGGCCGTCGCCGCCCCACATCCACGTGGTGCTTGACGAGTGGTGCCTGCGGCGACCCATCGGCGGACCAGCCGTCATGGCCGGCCAGTTGGCCCGGCTGGAAGAGCTGGCCGCGTTGCCGAACATGACCGTCCAGGTGGCCCCCATCAGCCTTGGGGAGAACCGGCCGTTCGCGCACCCGGTGACGATCCTCACGATGCCGAATCGTTCGCTTCTCGGCTACTCGGAGACCCACCAGCGCGGTTTTCTCGAGCGCGACGCGGAAACCCTTGCCGGCTGGGCCAGGGAGTACGATCGGCTGCAGGTTGAGGCGCTGCCGCTGGCCGCGTCGCTTGAGCTGATCCGCGCAGTACGGAGGGAATTTGAGCGTGCATCGTGACCTATCGGGCGCTCACTGGCGCAAGAGCACCTACAGCGGCGGCGGCGGCGAGTGCGTCGAGGTGGCAGACGGCTTCACCGGCATCGTCCCGGTCCGCGACTCCAAGGACCCGAGCGGCCCGGCCCTCGTCTTCCCCTCCTCCGCCTGGCAGTCCTTCGTCACCGCCGTCCGCACCGGCGAGTTCGGCACCAACTGAACCTCGCCTGTGCGCCGCCGCCCCGCCTCGGGGCGGCGGCGCACGGCCGTCCGACACCGCCCAGGAGGACCCGACATGGCCGATGACGAGCCGGGCGAGAACCACTCCGGGATCTGGCTGAGCCGTTACGAGTTCTTCAGCAGCGGCCGCGACGACACGTTCACCGGGCTGCACCACGTCGTCCTCACGCAGCACGGGAACCGCATCTCAGGGCACTCGTTGCCCGACGCGTCGTCCAACCCCGGTTCCCCGCTGACCTTCGACCTGACCGTCGACCGGAACGTCGTCACCGGCACCTGGGGCGAGCAGACCGCGCCCGACGGCTACTACCAGGGCGCCCGGTACCACGGAGCCCTCCAGCTGCTGATCGACCCGACCGGGCGGCGCATGGCCGGAAAGTGGGTCGGCTTCGGCAAGGAATTCGATGTGAACACGGGGCTGTGGGATCTGCGGCTGCTCGACAAGTCCACGACGGACGACACGCTGACCCGGTACAGCTCACCGCCCGGTGAGTAACGGGTCGCACCCTTGCCCCGCCGCCCACGCCGCGACCTCAGGGGGTGTTGAACGGTGATCCGGTCCAACATCAAAACCGGGCACGACCGGGAGGTCCTGGCCGTCTACCCGTACCGATCGGCCTGCCCTCGGTCGGTGTGGGCGCAGCTGATCGCCGGGGCCCGGTCCGAGGTCTTCCTCGCCGGGTACACCAACTACTTCGTCTGGCTGGAGCAGCCCGCTCTCCTTCAGACCTTGCGGCGCAAGGCCGAGAGCGGCTGTCGCATCCGGTTCCTCCTCGGCGACCCCGACTCGGACACGACGCGCCGGCGTGAGCAGATCGAGGACGTGGCCCTTACCGTGTCCACCCGGATCGGGGTCACCCTGGAGAACCTCGCCAAGCTCTCCGACGCCCCGGGCATCGAGGCCCGTTTCAGTGCCGCCGAGGACGGGCCGAACCACGTCGGCCTCTCGGTGTTCCGCTTCGACGAGCACGCGCTCGTCACCCCCCACCTCGCCCGCACCGTCGGCCACGACTCCCCGCTGATGCACCTGCGGCGCAGCGAGGAGAACGGCATGTTCGACCGGTTCGCCGAGCACATCGAGGAACTCTGGTCCCGGGGACGCGACATCCGAACAACGGCCGCCCGCAACTGACCGGGTTTCGCCGCCCCGCCGCCCGGCCCGGGCGGCGGGGCGTTCTGGCTCTCAGCCCCTCGGCTCCCTACCCTCATGCCATGAGCAGCCGCGCCGCGCCACCGCCGCTTCACTCCGTGTCCGTCGCGGGGGCGGTCGTGCGGGCGGACGGGCGGGTGCTGGCGATCCGACGGGCCGACAACGGGACCTGGGAGCCCCCGGGCGGTGTGCTCGAACTCGCCGAGACCGTCGAGGACGGCCTTCGCCGCGAGATCCACGAGGAGACCGGCCTCAAGGTCGGCGTGGAGCGACTGACCGGCGTCTACAAGAACACGGCTCGCGGCATCGTCGCCCTCGTCTTCCGCTGCCACCCCGAGGACGGCACCGAGCAGCTCTCCCCCGAGTCCACCGCCATCGCCTGGCTCACCCCCGACGAGGTCACCGACCGCATGGGCGAGGTCTACGCCGTCCGCATCCTCGACGCCCTGCGCCCCGGCCCTCCCCACATCCGCGCCCACGACGGCCACCACCTCACCGACCGTGCACAGGAAGTCGGCCCCGCCGACTTCCCACTCCACCCGCCCGAGCAGGAGACACCCGCAGTGAACGGCAACCGCCCCGGCACTTGGCGCAAGAGCAGCCACAGCAACAACGACGGTGGCGCCTGCGTCGAGGTGGACGACGCGCACCCCGGCCGAGTTCGGGACAGCAAGGACCCCGACGGCCCCCGCCTCACCTTCTCGCCCACCGCCTGGAAGTCCTTCGTCACCGCCGTCCGCACCGGCGAATTCGACGCCCGGTAGGCCTACTTCACCCCGGAGTGGGAAGTCGACCCCATCGACTTCCCACTCCGCTCGCACAGCCTGACCAGGAGGGAACACCTATGGACCCCGCTCGAATCACCACCTGGCGCAAGAGCACCTACAGCACCGACGGAGGCCAGTGCCTCGAGGTGGCGGACGGCCTCACCGGCATCGTCCCGGTCCGCGACTCCAAGGACCCGAGCGGCCCGGCCCTCCTCTTCCCCTTCAGCGCCTGGCAGTCCTTCGTCACCGCCGTCCGCACCGGCGAATTCGACGCCCGGTAGGCCTACTTCACCCCGGAGTGGGAAGTCGA
>NZ_BNBY01000059.1:5220-11115 GCF_014656195.1 Kitasatospora xanthocidica
GGCTGAGGACGGCCCGCGACGGGGCGTGCGGGAGTGGGAGGTCGGTCCCGCCGACTTCCCACTCCGCTCGCACAGCCTGCCCGGGAGGACCTGCCGAGATGACCTCGGACGGTCAGTGGTGGGCCTGGTCCAGCACGCTGCAGCAGTGGGCCCAGGCCGGCTCGGACAGCAGGGGCTGCCATCGGGTGAACAGGCCGAGGAGGTCCGCCCCGTGGCGGAGGCGGACCTCTGGGCTGATTGCGGCGATGTCCAGCTCGTTGGCGGCGGTGAGTTCGGCGAAGTCCCGGCGCGCTTCGAGGCCTGGACGGATCGGTGTGCCGGTGAACCGGTCGACGAATGTACCTCGGGTGTCGGTCAGCCCGCGGTAGGACGACTCGCGGTCGCAGGAGGCGTAGAGGTAGACGAGTGCTTCGGCCTCGGCGCCGATCGCCTCGACCAGTTCCGCCCGGCGCCCCAGGTCCAGCAGTGCGACCGGGAACCCGTCCGTCCCGTAGAACGCGTGACACAGCCCGGCCGACACCAGCGCCGGGCGGGCGCCCCACGAGGTGAGGAGGGCGCTGACTCGCCGCAGGTGCGCCAGCAGTGTTCCGCCGGGGTGGTCGATTCCCTCGGCTCCCGCCGCCTTCAGGATCGCCAGCGCTTCCGCGGTCATCGCGACATCACCGCAGGATCCGGTTGCTCTTGTCGCGGTGGGTTGGGTTGAGCTGGGGATTCAGCAAGGTGTCTCATCGGTCTGTCCTCGGATTCGTCTCATCGTTCTGTCGCATTGCGGGGCTGGGTGCGCCGGCGGGTGGCGAGGACGTGCGGGACGGCCGGCAGTGGTCGCGTGATCCGGGGCTTGCCGACGTTGACGTGGGGTGCGGTCTGGGTGCTCGCGGCGCGTTCGGGTGTTTTGCGGTCCTTCGCCCATTTCGGCGTGGTCCGGTGGATGGTGAACTCGCCCGGTGGGGCGAGGGCTTGGATTCGGGCTGTGCGAGGACCGCGAGGAGTTCGGCACCGTGGGCGGTGGGCGTCATGGGTCGGCTGCCAGTGTGCGTGTCTCTGCGGTGAAGCAGCTGGGTTCCGATGTCGGCCTCCAGGCGTTGGAGTCGGGTCACGCGGGCGGTCGGCCTGTGCGTGAGGCGGATGGCGCTTCTACGCTAGGAGCCGATACGACGGATTCGGGGGCAGGATGATGGGTCGTATGCTGGCGGGGCGCTACCGGCTGAGCGAGCGGATCGGTTCTGGCGGTATGGGAGTGGTCTGGCGTGCTGAGGACCTGGTGCTGCACCGTCCTGTGGCCGTCAAGACGATCGCCGCCGGCCCAGGGGTGTCGCCGGAGTCGGCGGCCCGACTGCAGCGCGAGGCACGGGCCGCGGCTGGACTGTCCGACAGTCCGCACGTCGTCACCGTGCACGACTTCGGCCAGGACGGCGACACGCTCTTCATCGTCATGGAGCTGGTCCAGGGCCGGCCCCTGGACCAGCTCCTGGCAGCCGACGGCGTGCCTTCCCCCGCGCGTGCCGTGCACTGGGCCCGACAGGTTTGCGCCGCCCTCGCCTTCGCCCATGAACGCGGAATCGTTCACCGCGACATCAAGCCCGCGAACGCGATCCTCACCCCGGACGGGACGGTCAAGGTTCTCGATTTCGGGATCGCCTGGTTCCACCCCGCCCTCGGGCTCGAGCAGTTGAGCCGGACGGACAACGTGATGGGAAGCGCGCCCTGGATGTCACCGGAACAGGCACGTGGCCGCGATATCGGCCCGGCGTCAGACTTGTACTCCCTCGGATGCCTGCTCCACCAACTTCTCACCGGCACTCCGCCCTTCGGGCAACGCGACCTGGTTTCCCAGCTGGTCGCGCACGCTTCGGAAACCCCTGAGCCACCCTCACGGACTCGGCCGGGCCTGCCCCCGGAGCTCGACGCCCTGGTCTCGGACCTTCTGGCGAAGCTACCCGAACAACGGCCGGCGTCGGCGGCGGAGGTCGCCGCGAGGCTCGGCGCGATGGGCGAACTTCTCGGCTCACAGGCCACGGTGGCCGCGCCCCCACGCCCCACGCTCCCGCCCGTCCCGCAGAGCGTGCCCGTCCCGCAGAGCGTGCCCGTCTCGAAGAGCGTGCCCGGCGACGCCTCCACGGGCGGTGGTCGGAAGGTGAGCAGGCGGACGGTACTGATAGGAGCGGGTGTCGTCGTCACGGGTGGCGCGACCGCCGTGGTCGTGCCGAAGGTCCTGGACGACGGAGGAGGGGGAAAAGGCAGCGGCTCGTCGTCGGGTGAATCCACCGGTGCCACCGTCCAGCAGGCACGGCCCCGGTGGAGTTCTCCCGAGCGGTACGTGCTCGGTCAGGTGGGCTCCGTCCTCATGTCGGGCACCGCCGAGGGGGCCGTTCTCCGGGACGCGCAGTCGGGTGCCACGCTGTGGCAGTTCCCCGACCGCACCAAGCTGATCCGCGGCGATGCGCTCGCCCTCTCCACGGACTCCGTGCTGGCCGTCGTCGAGTCCTCCGAGGAGGTGCGGTGCCTCGACATCCGCACCGGCCAGATCCGTTGGTCGCATTCCCTGAACGTCGGGGGTGGCGAAGTGAGCAACGGTACACACATCGCCGCCGCAGGGACCGCCCTGTACGTCGGGTTCGCCCGGCATCTCTGGCGCCTCGATCCCTCCAACGGCAAGGTGGTCTGGACATACCGGCTCCCTGGGGCCCTGGACGTCTTGACGGGTCTGGAGCCAACCGCCGGCGTGCTGCTGGCACGCGACACTGAGCGCGCTTGGTTCGCCGTCGCGCCGGACACGGGCAAGGAGCTGTGGACATATCCGACCACGTCCAGCAGCGAAGACCAGACGATCGCCGGCTCCGCCGACGGCCGGATCTACTTCGAGGGACAAGACGAACTGCACGTCGTCACTGCCGCCGGCGGCAAGGTCCTCGCGCCGCTCAAGGCCCAAGGCAAGATCGTCCCCGAGCACGGTCTTGTCGTCGGCAGATCATCCGATGCAGACGAGGTAGCCGCCTGGAGCCTCGCCGACGGCCGCCGCCTGTGGACCGCGGCGAATGCCCGCGTGGTGCGAATGGCAGGCACCGCCCTCCAGCTGAGAACGTTTCCCCAGGGCGTCGGCAACCGTGCCATCGACATCCGCACCGGCAGCCCCCTGTGGGAGGCAGAGGACCTGCGCGACGTCATGCCCGAGACATGGGCGGCCATACCGGTGGCCGGCCCATGGTCTTTCGCCCCTCGGAACGCCGACTCCGATCTGGTGCTGATCGATCCGGCAAGCGGCCGACGGAGCAGTCCCGTGCGGTTCCCGCAACGGACCCTGCAGGTAGCCGAGGTCATCGGCGGCACCGTGTACGCCACCTGTGACGACAGCGCGACTATCGATGGACACCTTCACAACCCGACCCTCTACGCCGTTGATCGCCCGGAGTGATGTCTCAGCGCTCTGTCGCCACCGACACGGCAGTGACGAAGTGCTGAGACTCCGACAGATCTCATGCGAACCTACAATCACCCGCCCGAACGTTCGTCTTCTGATCCGAAGCACCCAGGATCGTAGAACGGAAGCGCCCCGGCTCGAACGGCCGGACCCGGCGACGCGGTTGCGGCGCCTTCCCGGATGCCGTGTCGCGCCAGCTCGGGCCTGCCGCCGCCTCCCGGTGTGGCCGCCGTCACACGCGCGTGATGTCACGTCGGACGCCGCTACGCGGTCCTCATCTCGAAACAGAACCGCGAGAAGGGGAACGCAGCAATGAAGACCGTCATCGTGTGCGCGTCCGTGTCGCACGGCAATACGCGCCGCATCGCCGACACCATGGCCCACATCCTGGACGACGCGAAGGTCGTCTCCCCCGAGCAGGCCGGCCCGGCGGAGCTGGCCGGCGCCGACCTCATCGGGTTCGGCTCGGGTGTCTTCTACGGCAGGCTCCACCCTCAACTGACCGACTTCGTCAGGGCGCTTCCCGCCGGGCGGGGCCGGGCGTTCGTATTCGCGACCAGTGGGCTCCCGGAGATGCCGTTGGCGCCGTTCACCCGCCCGCTGGCCCGGCTCCTGGAGGGCAAGGGCTTCGAGGTGGAGGGGAGTTTCCTGTGCCGGGCGTTCGACACCTGGGCGCCGTTCAAGCTGGTGGGCGGCATCAACAAGCAGCGGCCGAACGGCGCGGACCTGGCCGGCGCCCGGGCGTTCGCCGAGCGACTGCGGGACGGGCGGCCGCAGGACGGGCGAGGGTCACTGGCCTAGCCTCGCGCTCCCGCTGCCCGAGCGGCGGCGGGCTCCAGGACGAAGACGGGGATCACCCGCTCGGTCTTCTCCTGGTACTCGGCGTACGGCGGGTACGCGGCGACCGCGCGCTCCCACCACTGGGCCTTCTCGTCCCCGGTGACCTCACGGGCCGTCATGTCCTGCCGTACGGGCCCGTCCTGGAGCTCGACGTGCGGGTCGGACGTGAGGTTGAAGTACCAGAGCGGGTGGCGTGGGAAGCCGCCGTTCGAGGCCACGGCCGCGTACCGGCCCTCGTGCTCCACGCGCATCAGCGGGCTCTTGCGGATCTTGCCGCTCTTCGCGCCGCGTGTGGTGAGGATGACGACGGGCAGGCCCGTGTCCCAGAGCGTCAGTCCCCGCGTGCCGCCCGAACTCTCGTACAGCTCGACCTGCTCGCGCACCCACGGCACCGGATTCGGCGCGTACTCGCCCTCAAGAGGCATCGCGTTCATCCTGTCGTCACGTCAACCCCCGGGCGGGGAAGCCTATCGGGTGCCTGCCGGGAGCAAGCCGCAGGCGGTGCACGACACGCGGGTCCTAGGGAGTGGAATCGGCTCCCTGTTCGGCGAAGGTCCGCATCGCCTCGCCCAGGAATTCCACCATCTTCGGGTGGTAGGCGTTGTGGAATTCCCGCATGGCGTCGTCCTCGGCGTAGAAGAGCGCCATGCCGGCGTAGGCGCGCATGCTGGGGGTGTAGAAGCGGCAGGCGATGGCGAAGTGCCGGCGGACGAGGTCCTGGATGTGCGGGTCCCCGGGCCGGGAGGTGTCCAGGTGCTCCGCGATCTCCCGGTACAGCGCGTCCCAGTCCCGGTGGACCAGGGGCCTGTCGACGTGCGCCCAATTGTCGGTCTCGGCAAGGCTTTTCGCCTGTTCCTCGGCCAGCGACCGACGGCACTCGTCCTCGTACTGATTCCCCATGTCACCAATTCCGTCGGCCTGCTGTCGATCCCGGCCGAACAGTGACACGGGCCCGCCGGGTCGGCAAACCATTTACCTGAGCGGCTCAGTCGAGGCAGAACTCGTTGCCCTCGATGTCCAGCATCCCGATGCACGACTCGTTCTCGTCATCGGCGAGCAGGACCCGCTCGCACACCGCGCCGAGTGCGACCAGCCGGTCGCGTTCGGCCTTGAGCACGGCCAGGCGTTCCTCGCCGACGAGGCCGGTGCCGACCCGGACGTCGAGGTGGACGCGGTTCTTGGCGGTCTTGCCCTCGGGGACGCGCTGGAAGTACATCCGCGGGCCCTCGCCGGTGGGGTCACTGGCCACGAAGCACGCGCCCCGCTTCTCGGGCGGCAGGGAGAGGTTGTACGCGTCCCAGGTGGCGAATCCCTCCGGCGGCTGCGGGGCGACGTAGCCCAGCACCTCGCACCAGAACCGGGCGACGCGTTCGGGGTCGGCGCAGTCGAAGGTGACCTGGAACTTCTTGACCGATGGCTTGACCGATGGCATGACCGATGGCATCCGGTCACCCTAACAGCGGGCCCTCTCCGGCTTCCGCCCGATTTCCGGCGGGAATCCCCGTGTTGGCGACTTCACGGCCGGGTGGCGGTGACCTGGACGGTGTCCTGTCCTGGCCGCCGTGTTCGCATCGGCGCTAAGGCCTGTCTGATAATTGATCTCGTGGCAGGTCGAGGTGAGTTGACGGACGCGGCGT
>NZ_BNBY01000060.1 GCF_014656195.1 Kitasatospora xanthocidica
CGAGGGCTTGTCCTCAGTTGCTCGCGTCCACTGTGTTGTTCTGAAACAACGACCCACCCGAAATTTTGGTCGGGTGTCGGTTGACAGTTTCATAGTGTTTCGGTGGTCATAGCGTGAGGGAAACGCCCGGTTACATTCCGAACCCGGAAGCTAAGCCTCACAGCGCCGATGGTACTGCAGGGGGGACCCTGTGGGAGAGTAGGACGCCGCCGAACAATTCTTCTAGAGAAGCCCCCGCCGGGTGAACCGGACGGGGGCTTCTCTGTTGTAGGGTCAACGTGCATTGTCGTCACACGGACAGGAGGCCCCCGGGTGGAGGTCCAGGAGACGCGGGTCCAGACCGATCGCGTCCTCACCATCCCCAACCTGCTGAGCATGGGCCGGCTGGTCGGCGTTCCGCTCTTTCTCTGGCTCATTCTGTGGCCGGTCTTCGACGGGCCGAACAATGACCTCTGGGCGCTGCTGATCCTGATGCTCAGCGGAATCAGTGACTACCTGGACGGAAAGCTGGCCAGGCGGTGGGGGCAGATCAGCCGGGTGGGTCAGCTGCTGGATCCGCTGGCGGACCGGCTCTATGTGCTGTCCACGCTGGTCGGATTGACCTGGCGTGGGATTCTGCCGTGGTGGCTGACGGCGATTCTGCTGGCCCGGGAGGTGTTCATCGCCGCGCTGCTGCCCATTCTGAACAAGCACGGTTACGGGCCGCTGCAGGTGAGTTTCCTGGGGAAGGCCGCGACCTTCAACCTGATGTACGCGTTTCCGCTCCTGCTGCTCGGCAGCGTGGACAGCTGGATCGCGCGGCCGGCCGAGGTGGTGAGCTGGGCCTTCATCTGGTGGGGGACGGTGCTCTACTGGTGGGCGGCCATTCTCTACGCGGTGCAGGTGCGGCAGATCGTCAAGGGCGCCGCGGCGGGCCGGGCGTCCACAGTCTGAGACGTGATCTGAGAGAAGCCCCACGCCCCGTCGGTGCGTCGGACGATGCCTTCCGGGTAGAGATCCCTCTGGAACGGTTTGATGGACCTGCTGGTCCACACCGCGAAGGAGGACGCACCCGTAATGAAAGCCGTTGTAATGGCAGGGGGCGAAGGTACTCGACTCCGCCCGATGACCTCCAGCATGCCGAAACCGCTGCTTCCGGTCGCCAATATGCCGATCATGGAGCACGTGCTACGGCTGCTGAAGCGGCACGGCCTCTCCGACACCGTCGTCACGGTCCAGTTCCTGGCGTCACTGGTCAAGAACTACTTCGGTGACGGCGAAGAGCTGGGCATGCATCTGACCTATGCCCACGAGGAGACACCTCTGGGCACGGCGGGGAGTGTCAAGAACGCCGAGGACGCGCTCAAGGACGACTCCTTTCTGGTGATCTCCGGTGACGCGCTGACCGACTTCAACCTCTCCGAATTGATCGACTTTCACCGGAGCAAGAACGCTCTGGTCACCGTCTGTCTCACCAGGGTGCCGAATCCGTTGGAGTTCGGTATCACCATCACGGACGACGACGGGAGGGTCGAGCGCTTTCTGGAGAAACCGACCTGGGGGCAGGTCTTCTCCGACACGGTGAACACCGGTATCTACGTGATGGAGCCCGAGGTCTTCGACTACGTCGCGGCGGGTGAGTCCGTCGACTGGTCGAGCGACGTCTTCCCGCAGCTGTTGAAGGAGGGCAAGCGGGTCTACGGGTACGTTGCCGAGGGCTACTGGGAGGACGTGGGCACCCACGAGAGCTACGGCAAGGCCCAGGCGGACGTCCTGGAGGGCAAGGTCGAGGTCGAGCTGGACGGGTTCGAGATCTCGCCGGGCGTCTGGGTCGCCGAGGGGGCCGAGGTGGACCCGGAGGCGGTGCTCCGCGGGCCGCTGTACATCGGGGACTACGCCAAGGTCGAGGCCGGCGTGGAGATCCGCGAGCACACCGTGCTGGGCAGCAACGTGGTCGTCAAGCGCGGCGCGTTCCTGCACAAGGCGGTGGTGCACGACAACGTCTACATCGGGCCGCAGAGCAATCTGCGCGGCTGCGTGATCGGCAAGAACACCGATGTGATGCGGGCCGCGCGGATCGAGGACGGCGCGGTGATCGGGGACGAGTGCCTGGTCGGCGAGGAGTCGATCATCGGGGCGAACGTCCGGGTGTACCCGTTCAAGACCATCGAGGCCGGCGCCGTCGTCAACACCTCGGTGATCTGGGAGTCGCGTGGGCAGGAGCACCTCTTCGGCGTCCGCGGCGTCTCGGGGATCCTGAACGTCGAGATCACTCCGGAGCTCGCCGTCCGGCTGGCCGGGGCCTACGCGACGACGTTGAAGAAGGGCGCCACCGTCACCATCGCGCGTGACCACTCGCGTGGTGCGCGTGCGCTCAAACGGGCGATGATCTCGGGGCTGCAGACCTCGGCGATCGACGTCCGCGACCTGGAGAACGTGCCGATGCCGGTGGCCCGGCAGCACACGGCGCGGGGGAGTGCGGGCGGGATCTTCCTGCGGACCACGCCGGGGGTGCCGGACTCGCTGGACATCCTCTTCTTCGACGAGCGCGGTGCGGACCTCTCGCAGGCCGGGCAGCGCAAGCTCGACCGCGTCTACGCGCGCCAGGAGTACCGGCGGGCCTTCCCCGGTGAGATCGGGGACCTGACCTTCCCGTCCAGCGTCTTCGACTCCTACGCCGGCAACCTGCTGCGGACGGTGGACACCACCGGGGTCCGGGAGGCCGGGCTGAAGGTGGTGGTGGACACCGCGCACGGCAGCGCGGGCCTCGTCCTGCCGAGCATCCTCGGCCGGCTCGGGGTGGAGGCGCTGACCGTCTCCAGCGGGCTCGACGAGGCGAGGCCGACCGAGGACGCGGAGACCCGGCGGGCCGGGCTGGCCAGGCTGGGCGAGCTGGTGGCCTCCTCGCGGGCGGCCTTCGGCGTCCGCTTCGACCCGGTCGGCGAGCGCGTCGCCTTCGTGGACGAGCTGGGCCGGGTGATCGACGACGACCGTGCGCTGCTGGTGCTGCTGGACCTGGTGGCGGCCGAGCGGCGCAGCGGTCAGGTGGCGCTGCCGGTGACCACGACCAGGATCGCCGAGCAGGTCGCGGCGTACCACGGCACCCAGGTCATCTGGACCACGACGACGCCGGACGACCTCGCGAAGGCGGCCTCCGCCGAGGGCACGGTGTTCGGCGGGGACGGGCGCGGCGGCTTCGTGGTGCCCGAGTTCAGCGGGGTGCTGGACGGGGCCGCGGCCTTCGTCCGGCTGGTCGGCCTGGTGGCGCGGACCCAGCTCACGCTGAGCCAGATCGACGCGCGGATCCCGCAGGCGCACATCCGGCGCCGGGACATCGCGACGCCGTGGGCGGCCAAGGGCATGGTGATGCGCTCGGTGGTGGAGGCGGCCGGCAGCCGGCGGCTGGACACCACCGACGGCGTCCGGGTGGTCGAGGCGGACGGGCGGTGGACGCTGGTGCTGCCCGACCCGGCCGAGGCGGTCACCCACCTGTGGGCGGAGGGGCCGGACGACGAGGCCACCGAGGCGCTGCTGGACGAGTGGGCGGCGGTGGTCGACGGCGCCGGTCGGTGACGGCCGGGCCCTGAGGACGGAGTAGCCCGAACGGCGGGGCGCACGGCATCGTTCGTGCGCCCCGCTGTCCGTTTTCACCTCATTCGGAACGGTCCGTCTCTTCCGCCATGTGTGCAGCGTGTGTGCAGCTCAGGGGCCGTGCACGGGCCCCCTCGAAGCCATGGGACGATGGTCTCCATGCCAGCGACGCCGACGCCGAGTGCCCCGAACGGGCGGTACAACCGCCCGGACGCCTCGATGTCCCTGCTGACCAATGTGATGGACCACAGCCTGGACGAGGGCTACGCGGAGGCGGCCGCGGCACGTGGCGGTGCCCGTGACAGCCGGATACCCGGCACGCTCCGGGGACTGCTCACGCTGGGCGCCGGGCTGGCGCTGGTCGGAGCGGTGGTGACGGTGGGCGCGGTGAACGCGCACAAGGCCGAGCCGACGCTGGCCAAGGAACGGGACGCGCTGATCCACCGGATCAACGACAGCAACACCTCGGCCGACCGGCTGCAGAAGCAGGTGCAGGAGCTGCGGCGCAAGGTCGACAGCACGCAGCAGCAGGCGCTCCCCTCGGGGGACGCCGACGCCGGGGGCCTGAGCGGGGCGGTCGGCCTGGGCGAGGTCACCGGGCCGGGCGTGAAGCTCGTCCTGGAGGACGCCGCCGGGACGGGCCAGGGCGGCAACGTCGACCCGCGGGCGGGACAGGGCTTCTCCAACAGCGGGCGGCTGCGGGACCGCGACCTCCAGCTCGTGGTGAACGGCCTGTGGGGGTCCGGGGCGGAGGCGGTCGCGATCAACGGTCAGCGCCTCACCGCGCTCTCCGCGATCCGGGCCGCGGGCGAGGCGGTGCTGGTGGACAACCGGCCGCTCGTCCCGCCCTACAACATCCAGGCGATCGGCGACGGGCCGAAGCTCCTCACCGCCTTCGAGAACGACATGGCCGGGCAGTACCTGCGGCTGCTCCAGGAGAAGTACGGCATCAAGTCGACGCTCTCCACGCAGAAGAGCCTGACGCTGCCGGCGGCGGTGGGCGTCTCGCTGCGGACCGCGCAGCCGGTCACGCCCGAACCCTCGCCGACGGCGACGCCGACGACCGCCCCGACGTCGAGCGGGACGCCGACGACCGGCCCCGGAACCTCGGAGAGCCCGGGAGCGTCCGTCTCACCATCGGCCTCACCCAGCGCTTCACCATCCGCGACCAGCGGTGGTCCGACCCCCAAACGGCGTCCGTCGACCGGATCCGCCAAGACGACGACAGGGACAGGAGCAGCCAGACCGTGATTGCCGTACTGGGTCTTGTGATCGGGGTGGTCGTCGGCCTCTTCGTCCAACCCGAGGTGCCGGACGCCGTTGTGCCCTATCTGCCGATCGCGGTGGTCGCGGCGCTGGACGCGGTGTTCGGCGGTGTCCGGGCGATGCTGGACGGGATCTTCAACGACAAGGTGTTCATCGTCTCGTTCCTGTCGAACGTGGTGGTCGCGGCACTGATCGTCTTCCTCGGTGACCAGCTGGGCGTCGGTTCCCAGCTGTCCACGGGCGTGGTCGTCGTCCTCGGCATCCGCATCTTCTCCAACGCGGCCGCGATCCGTCGCCATGTCTTCCGTGCCTGAGTCGGGCCGCGAGCGGGCGGCGGAGGAGCGCGAGCCGGAGGGGAAGGCTGCCGAGGGGGCAGTTGAGAAGGCGGTCGAGAAGGCCGCGCAGGCCTCCGAGCCCGAGCCTGACGGGGAGTCCGGGCCTGATGGGGCCGGGGGTGCCGAGGAAGCCGTCGAAGAGGCCGAGACGGGCTCCGGGGAGGACGCGGAGGCCGCGGCCGAGCAGGATTCCGACGCTGACGTCGAGGCTGAGGCCGACGCCGAGGTTGAGGCTGAGGTCGAGGCCGGCCCGGGGCCGGAGCCCACGCTGCGGCTGCTGAAGCCGGTCCGGCCGGCGTCCGAGCCGGAGCCGGAGCCAGTGGCACCCGAGGCCGCGGCGTCCGAGGCCGAGCCCGAGCCCGTGCCCGTACCGGCCGTCGAGCCGGAGCCCGAACCTGAACCCGAGCCCGTCGCGGCGGCTCCCGTCGAGCAGCCGCCGGCCGTGGACCGCAACGCCGGGCGGCGGCGCCTGCAGGCGGCGCTGTGGCCGCCGCGGTTGTCGCGCGGTCAGCTGGTGGTGGCGCTGCTGCTGTTCTCGCTCGGTCTGGGGCTGGCGATCCAGGTGCGGTCGACCAACGACCACCACAGCCAGCTGCGCGGGGCCCGCCAGGAGGACCTGGTCCGGATCCTCGACGAACTGGACAGCCGTCAGCAGCGTCTCCAGCAGGAGAAGGCGGAGTTGGAGCAGTCCCTGGCCAAGTTGGAGAACAGCTCCAACCAGGCCAAGGAGGCCCAGGAACAGACCAGGAAGAAGGTGACGGAACTCGGCGTTCTCGCCGGTACCGTCAAGGCCACTGGTCCGGGCATCGTACTGACGGTCGATGATCCCCAAGGGCAGGTGAAGGCAGATATGCTGCTGGACACCCTGCAGGAACTTCGAGCGGCGGGGGCGGAGGCGATTCAGATCAACGATGTGCGCGTGGTGGTCAACACCTACTTCACCGACCTGTCGGGCGGCGGGGTGCAGATCGACGGGAAGAAGGCCTCGCAGCCCTATCGATTCACCGTCGTGGGGAACCCGCAGGACCTGACCCCCGCGCTGAACATCCCGGGGGGTGTCGTCCGTACTTTGGAGAGTCACCAGGCGCGGGCGACGATCACCCAGCAGCAGAAGGTGGTCGTGGACGCCCTCGTGGATCCGAAGACGCCGCAGTACGCCAAGCCGGCTTCGAAGTGACGGGGCACCCGACGAACGGCCCGTCACGGGCCGGCGGCACCCGCTGCGGGGCGCCGTCGTCACGTGGGCGAGACTGGTTCGCACCGGTACGCTCCGGAGCAACAACCGCAGCACCAACTGTCGGAGTACCACTCCAGCGGGACCGAGCCGCAACCGGGCTCGGCGCCTGTCCGAGGTTCTCACCCTGCCCCGCGGGCGGGTCTGTCACACGCAAGGGGATTCGCCCGTGAGTTTCTTCTCGAAGTTGTTCGGTCGCAACAAGGGCCGTGACGCGGCCGCCGTGGAGGCGCCGACCGCGCGGCACCGCCGGCCCGAGGACGAGCCCGCCGTGCCGGGCATGCGACCCGCGCCCGAGGCCGCTCCGTACGCCGGCCAGCAGATGTTCCGGGACGGCGGCGCCGCCCAGTACGCGGGGAATCCGGCGGGCTACGGCGCGTCGGTTGACCCCTCCGGCGACCCGCGCATAGGTTTCCCGTCAGCACCCTCAACCTCTGGTGGAGGGTTTGCTCCGGACCCGTACGCCGGGCACAACCCGTCGGGTGTGCCGCGCCAGGAGGCTGTGAACATGGCTGGCTCCTCTCCGTGCCCCAGGTGCGGCAACCAGAACCCGGCCGCGGCCCGGTTCTGCTCCAACTGCGGTACGGCGCTGCGCGGAGGCCTGCTGCCGGAGGGGGCGGCGGAGACCACGTCGACCATCTCCATCTCCGGCCTGGAGTCGTACGACCCCACCACCACGACCGGCACCGGCACCACGCCGGCCCTGTCGGCCGAGGTGCTGTCCGCCATCGACGCGCTGCCGCCGGGCTCGGCCCTGCTGATCGTGCAGCGCGGCCCGAACTCGGGCAGCCGCTTCCTGCTCGACTCGGACGTCACCACGGCGGGGCGCCACCCGCAGGGGGACATCTTCCTGGACGACGTCACGGTCTCGCGCCGTCACGTGGAGTTCCGCCGCACCCCGGCCGGCTTCAGCGTCGCGGACGTGGGCAGCCTCAACGGCACCTACGTCAACCGGGAGCGGATCGACGAGGTGACGCTGAACAACGGCGACGAGGTCCAGATCGGGAAGTACCGGCTGGTGTTCTTCGCCGGCCACAACCGGGGGTACTGAAACCAACGTCGGCAGGAGCCCGAGTGAATACGAATACCCCTTCCTCTTCTCTCGGGGCGGCCACCCCAGCCCCGTCCGGTCCGCAGGCGGACCGCGGCGGGCGCGGGGTGGTCGCGGGCCCCAGGCAGCCGGTCCGCGCGGAGCGGACCGCCGGGCGGCGGCGCGGCGGTGACGAACTGCTGAGCATCGGCGCGGTGCTGGCCTTCCTGCGCGACGACTTCCCCGAGGTCACCATCTCCAAGATCCGCTTCCTGGAGGCGGAGGGACTGGTCGAGCCGCAGCGCACGCCCTCGGGGTACCGCAAGTTCAGCCCGGCCGACGTCGAGCGGCTGGCCTACGTCCTGCGGATGCAGCGGGACCACTACCTTCCGTTGCGGGTGATCCGCGAGCACCTGGACGCCATCGAGCGCGGTGAGAGCCCGCCCGCGCTGCCCGCCGCGGCCGACGCCAGGCCCGGGCCGATGGAGGAGGCGGACCGCGAGCTGGTCGCCTCCTCCGACGTCCCGTCCGGGGTCCGGCTGGGGCGCGCCGAGCTGCTGGCCGCGGCCGAGGCCGGGGAGCGGGAGCTCGCCGAGTGGGAGTCCTACGGGCTGGTCGCGCCGGGGCCGGACGGCGGGTACGACGGCGAGGCGCTGCAGGTGGCCCGGCTGGTCGCGGAGCTCGGCCGGTACGGCCTCGAGCCGCGGCACCTGAGGGCCATGAAGGCGGCGGCGGACCGCGAGGTCACGCTGGTCGAGCAGGTGGTGGCGCCGCTGCGCCGGCACCGGAACCCGCAGACCAGGGCCCATGCCGAGGCCACCGCGCGGGAGCTCGCGACGCTGTCCGTACGGCTCCACGCGGCGATGGTCCAGGCCGGTCTGCGGACCCGCGGGTAACGTTCCGGGCGGCCGCCGGACGGCGGGTGCACCGCGCTGACCAGCGGCGTCGGCCCTGCGCTTTCATATCCGGGACCGGAGCCATAGGGTTGCCTGTGTGAATGAGCTCGACGTCGTGGGTGTCCGGGTGGAGATGCCTTCCAACCAGCCGATCGTGCTGCTGCGGGAGGTCGGGGGAGATCGCTACCTGCCGATCTGGATCGGCCCCGGCGAGGCGACCGCGATCGCCTTCGCCCAGCAGGGCATGACGCCGGTGCGCCCGCTGACGCACGACCTCTTCAAGGACGTCCTGGAGGCGCTCGGCCAGCAGCTCACCGAGGTGCGGATCACCGATCTGCGGGAGGGCGTGTTCTACGCCGAACTGGTCTTCGCCGGCGGGGTCGAGGTGAGCGCCCGGCCGTCCGACGCGATAGCGCTGGCGCTGCGGACCGGCACGCCGATCTACGGGAGCGAGGAGGTGCTCGCCGAGGCGGGCATCGCGATCCCGGACGAGCAGGAGGACGAGGTCGAGAAGTTCCGCGAGTTCCTCGACCAGGTCTCGCCCGAGGACTTCGGGGGCGGCGGCCCGCAGTAGCGGGGACCGGCTCTCTGACCGACGCGGCGAGCGTCGGGCCTTGGCGTTTTGCCAAAAACCGTCGACCTACCCACACTGGGGGCACGAAAAACCACTCTCCTGAGTGATGTGGTTTGTCTGGCCCGGCGTGGCGATCGTTGACGGGTCATAGGGGACTGCCTACCGTCAGGAGTGGCTGTCCGGGTGGCCGATGCCCGCAGTCGGGTTGCCCGCAGCACAAGTGGACGGAGGCAGGCATGAGCAGCACCGGCGATGACGCGGCCGTGGGAGGCCTGTGCGCCGTGCACGTGCCGCGCACCGCTCGCGGCGTCACGGACCTGCCCCGGGTGGGCAGGTTCCCGGCCGTACAGCCGGGCCAGCCGGCCATCGAGCGGCTGCCCCCGACCTCCGAACTGATCGGCTACCGCGGCCCGACGGCCTGCGCGGCCGCCGGCATCACCTACCGCCAGCTGGACTACTGGGCCCGCACCGGGCTGCTGGAGCCCAGCGTCCGGACGGCGTACCCGGCGGCCAGTCAGCGGCTCTACAGCTTCCGCGACGTGCTGCTGCTCAAGATCGTGAAGCGGCTGCTCGACGCGGGCGTCTCGCTGCAGAACATCCGGGTGGCCGTCGCCCATCTGCAGGCCGCCGAGCAGGGCGACCTGGCCGGGATGACGCTGATGTGCGACGGCGCGACGGTGTACGAGTGCACCACGCCGCAGCAGGTGGTGGACCTGCTGAAGGGCGGTCAGGGGGTCTTCGGCATCGCGGTGGGGGCGGTCTGGCGGGAGCTGGAGCTGACGCTCGGCCGGCTGCACGCGGAGCGCACCGACACCGGCGAGACCCTGGTCGGGCAGGACCCGGCCGACGAACTGGCACAGCGCCGCAACCGGGCGGTCTGAGGACCAACACGACGAGGCCGTGGGCCCGGACGGGGA
>NZ_BNBY01000061.1 GCF_014656195.1 Kitasatospora xanthocidica
GGGCTTGTCCTCAGTTGCTCGCGTCCACTGTGTTGTTCTGAAACAACGACCCACCCGAATTCGGGTGTCTGGTTGACAGTTTCATAGTGTTTCGGTGGTCATAGCGTGAGGGAAACGCCCGGTTACATTCCGAACCCGGAAGCTAAGCCTCACAGCGCCGATGGTACTGCAGGGGGGACCCTGTGGGAGAGTAGGACGCCGCCGAACAATTATTGCTGAAGAACCCCCATCCGGTTTCCGGATGGGGGTTCTTCGCGTTTCCCGGGTGCTTCGGGATGACCGACTTACTCCTCCTCGGACTGTGCCTCCTCCGTCGGGGCCTGCCCCTGGGCCTGCGCGGGTCGTTGGGCCTCCGGCTGGGGGGTCTGGGTCGGCGCGGCCGGGGGGTCGGCCGTTCCCCAGGACGGGCGGTTGAGCCACTTGTCGGTGGTGGTGAGCCGGGCGACGCCGGTGCCGTCCGGCCGCATGCTGTAGAGGTCGGCGCCGGCGCCCGCGGGGGCCTCGGTGAAGACGATGGACTGGCCGTCGGGCGCGTAGGCGGCGGCGCCGTAGAAGGCGTCCGAGGGGGCGGGGGTGAGGGCGCCGATGGCGGTGCCGTCGGGGTGGACGGTGTAGATGCCGCCGCCGGGGGCGTTGTCGGGGCCGGCCGGGTAGGTGGTGAAGAGGATCCGGGTGCCGTCGGGGGACCAGTCGGCGCGGTCGCCGGCGCGTAGATCCCAGGGGGTGAGCTGGCGGAGCCCGGTGCCGTCCGCGTTGACAACGTAGACGGCCCGGCCGGCGGCGGGCTGCCCGCTGGCGCTGGTGCGGTACTCGAAGGTGAGCTGCTTGCCGTCGGGGGACCAGCTGGGGTTGCTGACCGAGCCGGAGTACGGCTTGTCGTTGGTGAGGAAGGTGAGCCGCTGGACGTCGGTGCCGTCGGGGCTCATCAGGTAGAGGTCCGAGTACTGGGTCTGGTTGTTGCCGGCCGGGTCCAGGGCGCCCCAGGAGCGGCTGAAGGCGAGCTGTTTGCCGTTCGGGGAGTACGCGGGGGCGCGTTCGTCCTCGTTGGCGCAGTCGGCGCCGCCGCCGGAGCTGTCGCAGAGCTGGCTGATCTGGTGGGCGCCTTCGCCGGAGGCGGCGACGGACCAGAGCCGGGCGGCGCCGGTCTGCGGATCGGTGCGGTCGAAGACGACGGTGGTGCCGTCGGGGGACCAGTCGGGGCGGTCGTCGCGGGCGCGGTCCGGCGGCTGGGTGATCTGGCGCTGGCCGCTGCCGTCGGGGGCGAGGGTGACGATGGCGCTGGTGCTGCGGGAGGTGTCGGTGTAGGCCCGGCTGACGATCAGTCCGTTGTGCGCGGTGACCGCGACGGGGGCCCCGGCCGCCGCCCCGACCACGCCGGGCGTCGCGGTGGGCGTGGTTTCTGGGGCGGCCGAGGGGGACTCCGGCCGGATCTCCGAGAGCGGGATCTCCCCGGGTTCGGCCCCGCAGCCGGTGAGCAGGGTGCCCAGAAGCAGAAGGCCCGCACCTGCGCTTGCGCGGGTGCGGGCTCTGCTCGTGGGTGTTTGCCGTGTGCCGGTGATCCGTGCCATCTCCGCCTCGACCTTTCCGACCGCTCGACCTGTGCCCCCGTCGCCGGTTCAGGACGAAGGCCCCTGAAAGGAGCTGTCACTGTGTCAGACGGGGCGCGTCGGCGGCCGGGCGACACGCGACGGATCGCGCTCGCTAGGTCGCACGGAGTAGTGGAGGGCCGGGCGGTGGCGGGCCGGAGTGGCGGAGAGGCCGGTGCAGGTGGGGCGGGAGTCGTCAGCCCCGGGCGGCGCGGCGCTCGGCCTTGGCGAGGGCCTCCGCCTCGTCCTCGGCCTCGGCGACCTCCAGGGTGGGCGCGGTGCCGCCGAGGTGGGTGGGCAGCCACCAGGTGTCGTCCGGGCCGGAGGGCTTGCCGGGGTACTCGCGCTGGGCCTGGTCGAGCATCTCGGTCATGGCGGCGCGGAGCCGTCTGGTGACCATGACGGGCTTGTCGGTCGGCCCGAGGTGGATCGGCTCGCCGATCATGATGGTGACCGGGACGTGGCGCTTGGTCAGGGTCTTCGGCCGGCCCTTGGTCCAGAGCTGCTGGGTGCCCCAGAGGATGACGGGCAGCAGCGGGGTACCGGAGTCGGCGGCCATCCGGGCGGCGCCGGTCTTGAACTTCTTCAGCATGAACGAGCGGCTGATCGTCGCCTCGGGGAACACCCCGACGACCTCGCCGGCCTTGAGGGCGCGTACGGCGGCCTCGTACGCGGGCTGGCCGTCGGTGCGGTCCACCGGGATGTGCTTCATGCCGCGCATCAGCGGGCCGGAGATGCCGTGCTTGAAGACGTCGTCCTTCGCCATGAAGCGGGTCTTGCGCTTGCCGCCGCGGAAGGCGCCGAGGCCGGCGAAGAGAAAGTCCAGGTAGCTGATGTGATTGCTGACCAGTACCGCTCCCCCCCTGGCGGGGATGTGTTCGGCGCCCACGATCTTGATCCGCACGTCGAGCGCGCGGAAGGCGGTGAGTGCGGCGCCGATCACCGGCGGGTACACGAACTCTGCCACGGTCAGTCCTGACTTCCACGGGCCGGAGCCCGGTTCGGCGGGGGCCCGCGACGTCGCGGGCGGTGCCGACCGGAGCACGGCACTCCGCGGCGGTCACGGGTGATACACGGAGATGATCCCCCGAACGAGTGCCTGCTGTCACCTGAGGCGTGCAGTCAAGCCGATTTTCCCGGTGTGATCTCCGTGATGAATTCTCACGGGAACTTTTCCGTTCACCGGGCCGGGGGTTGCCGGGGCTGCTGGGGGAGGCGGGCCCTTGCGCGGCCGGGCGGGTTCAGGCCCCCGCGGTGAGCCGGCCCTGGGCGCGGCGGACCACCGGGTAGAGCTCGCAGCCGACGCAGTAGCCGAAGACGGCGTTGAGGAAGGCGGCGGCGAGGCCGGTGGAGGTGGCCAGCAGGCCGAGCCAGGTCACGCCGGTGATGTGGCCGAGGACGCCGACCGCGGTGAACACCACGAGGATGCCCTGGCCGAAGCGGAGCGGCCGCTCGTCCTCGGTCTCCGAGGGCGGGGCCAGGCGGGGCAGGACGAGGATCCGGAAGAGCCAGTCGTACGGGGAGAGCCGTAAGCCGCCGAACGCGGCGAGGGCGAAGACCAGGGTCTGGCCGGCGAGGAGGACGCTGCTGCCGGTGAGGAGGACGACGATCAGGACGGCCGAAGTGAGCGCGGCGGCGAAACGGGGACCTCGGGGGTCGGTCTGCACGGGGGCTCCGGGAGGGTCGCGACGGGCGGCAGCGGCGGACGGTGGCGACAGGCGGTTGCGGCGGGCGACGGGTGGCGGCGTCAGCGGCGGCCGGGGTCGGCGGCCCGGCCCGGGAGGGTGGGGCGGCGGGCGGTCGGCGGCGGCGGTGAGGA
The DNA here is from genome assembly GCF_014656195.1 of Kitasatospora xanthocidica. Lineage (GTDB taxonomy): Bacteria > Actinomycetota > Actinomycetes > Streptomycetales > Streptomycetaceae > Kitasatospora > Kitasatospora xanthocidica. The sequence continues at coordinate 3,406 of NZ_BNBY01000061.1, forward strand.
GCGCTCGGAGTCCACCGGCCGATCGTACGCGGCCCGCCCCCGGCGGTCGACCGTGCCTTTCGGGGCCCACGGGGGCTGGCGCAGACTGGGTGGATGACCGGGCTGGTGGTGTGCGTTGTCGTACTGGCGCTGGCGACGACGTTCGGGCTGTCGAGAGCCGGCCGAGACGGAAGGATGAGGGTGAGCACCGAGGACGGGACGGTACTGCTGTCGGAGGCGGAGCTGGGCGGGCCGCTGGGCGCGCGGGCGACGTTGGTGCAGTTCTCGACGGTCTTCTGCCAGCCGTGCCGGGCGACCCGGCGGGTGCTCGCCGAGGTGGCCGGGATGGTGGACGGGGTCGAGCACGTCGAGGTGGATGCCGAGGAACGGCTGGAGCTGGTCCGCCGGCTGGGGGTCCGGCGGACGCCGACCGTCCTGGTGCTGGACGCGGACGGCCGGGTGGTGCGCCGGGCGGTGGGGCAGCCGCGCAAGGCGGACGTGATCGCGGCGGTCGGCCGGGCGGTCCTCGGCCGGGCGGTCTGAGGAACCGGTCGGGTCCGGGGTCGGTCGGGGCCGGGGCCGGTCGGGGCTGGGCTCGCTCAGGTCCGGGGGCGGGACGGTTCGGGGGCTGCCCGGGGAGCGATTCCGTCGCGGTCGGACCGCCCCGTCAGGTGGAGTCGGCCCGCCGCTGGGGCAGGATGGGCGCAGGCTGCGGGCGCCGCCACCGGGCGTAAGCTACTGGCCAGTAGTGACCACTGAGCCACTCGAGTATGCTGCCAGGAAGTTCCGGACCGGCACGGGAATTCGCTGCCCGGAGCGGGTGCGTTCCGTGTTCGCGCCCGCTTGCAAAGCCGCAGCCGCCGGACGAGACCAGTACAGGAGACAAGGCCGTGAGCTTGAGGATCGTTGTCTGTGTGAAGTACGTGCCGGACGCGACGGGTGACCGTCGTTTCGCGGACGACCACACCACCGACCGGGATGGCGTGGACGGCCTCCTGTCGGAGCTGGACGAGTACGGCGTGGAGCAGGCGCTGCGGATCGCGGAGGCGAACGAGGGTTCCGAGGTCACGGTGCTGACGGTGGGGCCGGACGACGCGAAGGACGCGTTGCGCAAGGCGCTGTCGATGGGTGCGGACAAGGCCGTGCACGTGAACGACGACGACATCCACGGTTCGGATGTGATCGGGACGTCGGCGGTGCTGGCGAAGGCGCTGGAGAAGACCGGGTTCGACCTGGTGATCGGTGGTATGGCGTCGACGGACGGCACGATGGGTGTGCTGCCGGCGCTGCTGGCGGAGCGTCTGGGTGTGCCGCAGGTGACGCTGCTGTCGGAGGTCTCGGTCGAGGGCGGTGTGGTGCGGGGCCGTCGTGACGGTGACGCGGCGACCGAGCTGGTCGAGGCGTC
>NZ_BNBY01000062.1 GCF_014656195.1 Kitasatospora xanthocidica
GGGGTGTTGTCCACGAAATTGGTGATCAGCCAGTTCAGGTTCTGTGCGGCCTGGCTCATCTGAGTCAACTCAACGCTCCTGGTGGTTCGAGCCGCCGAAGAGATCGGTGCTCCGGTTCTGTCCGTTGCCGGACTGGTCTACCTGATCGGGGTCGATCCGGAAGCTTCCGGTGTTCCCGGCACTGCGGCCCTGCTCCACGCCACGGCGCAGGTTGGTGAGGCGGCCACGGACCTCCTCGGGGCTGCGGGAGACCTGCGGCCCTTCCTGCGGGATGGACTTGGCGTTGCCGGGCACCAGGTTCTGCTTGGGCACGCGCCGCGGCAGGCCGGCGCCGGTGGTGCCGGCGGAGGAGGGTTCGCGCAGCTGCTCGGCCCGCTGCCAGTCGCCGTCGTTCGGCGACTGCCAGGGGGAGGCGGTCGGGCCGGTCGGGCCGTATCCGCCGAGCGACGACACGTCGTGGCCGCGGGTCTCCGCGGGCATCGAGGTGTCCTTGGCACCGGCGAACCAGTTCGGGGTCTCGCCGGACGGGCCGGAGGCGGCCGGCGCGCTGCCGGGGCCGCCGTTCGCCAGCTTCTCGCCCGGGCGGCGCTGCGGCAGCCCGGACGGGAGGGTGGCGGGCGCCTGCCCGGGGGCGGGCAGCGCGGGCGGCTCCGGGGCGTACGGGTGGCCGGCCGGGGCCTCCTGGGCCTGCTGGCCGTACTGGTCGGCGTAGCCGTCCTGCCGGTAGCCGCCCTGGTCGTAGCCGTACTGGTCGTCCGCGTAGCCCTGCTGGTCGTAGCCCTGCTGGCCGTACTGGTCGGCGTAGCCGTCCTGGGCGTACCCGTCCTGCTGGTAGCCCTGCTGGTCGTAGCCGTACTGGTCGTCGGCGTAGTCCTGCTGCTGGTAGCCCTGCGGGGCGTACTGGTCGTAGCCCTGCTGGTAGTCGTCCTCGACCTCGGCGTCCACCACCGGCGACTGCGGGCCGCTCTCCAGGGCCGCGCGGCGGACCTGGTCGAGGCGCTGCGAGCGCTGGACGGCCTCCAGGGCCGGGCTGAAGCCGGAGGAACCGGCGTTGCCGGCACCGGTGAGGTGGTCGTCGAAGCCGAGCTCGGCGGCGCTGCGGGCGCCGGCCTCGGCCGCCCACGGCGCGGTCGGCTCCTGGTCGGCGAAGATCCGGGAGACGGTGAACTGCTCCTCGGGCTCCGGCGGGGCGCCGCCCTGGGTGACGAACGGCGGGAGCATGACCAGCGAGGTGGTGCCGGCCGACTCGCCGGACGGGCGGAGCTGGACGCGGATGTCGTGCCGCTGGGACAGCCGGCCGACCACGAAGAGGCCCATGCGACGGGAGATGGTGGCGTCGACCGTGGGCGGCTCGGCCAGCTTCTCGTTGATCTCCGCGAAGTCCTCGGCGGTGAGGCCGATGCCCTTGTCGTGGATCTCGACCAGCACGCGGCCGTCCGGCAGGCGGGTCGCGTTGACCATGACCCGGGTCTGCGGGCTGGAGAACGAGGTGGCGTTCTCCAGCAGCTCGGCGAGCAGGTGGACGAGGTCGGTCACGGCGGCGCCGACGACGTCGACCTCCGGGATGCCGGAGAGCTCGACGCGCTCGTACTGCTCCACCTCGGACGCGGCGGCGCGGAGCACGTCGACCAGCGGCACCGGGGTGTTCCAGCGGCGGCCGGCCTCCTCGCCCGCGAGGACGAGCAGGTTCTCACCGTTGCGGCGCATACGGGTCGCGAGGTGGTCCAGCTTGAAGAGGTTCTCCAGCTGGTCCGGGTCGGCCTCGTTGTTCTCCAGGTCCGTGATCAGCGCCAGCTGGCGCTGGATGAGGCCCTGGCTGCGGCGCGACAGGTTGGTGAAGATCGCGTTGACGTTCCCTCGGAGCAGGGCCTGCTCGGCGGCGAGCGCCACGGCCTGCTGGTGGACCTGGTCGAACGCCCGGGCGACTTCGCCGATCTCGTCCTTGCCGTGCAGCGGGATCGGGGTCACCGAGGTGTCGACCCGGTCGGGGTCGGTCTTGGAGAGCTTCTCGACCAGGTCCGGCAGGCGGTGGTCGGCGATCTCCAGGGCGGCGCTGCGCAGGGTGCGCATGCCGAGGATCATCGAGCGGGCCACGTAGCCGGTGAGCAGACCGGCCAGGATCAGTGCGGCGACGACGATGACCGTGTTGAGGATGGCGTCGTAGAGCGCGTTGTCCTTGAGGCTGCGGGAGTCGTTGAGGACGTCGTCCAGCAGGAGGACTTCGGTGTTCCGCAGCGCCTGGATGTGGGTGTTGGCGGCCTGGTTCCAGTTGTCCGGGGTCAGACCGGCGTTCTTCGCCTCGGCGAACGAGGCGTCGGCGTTGGCCTTGCCCTTCAGCTGGCCCTCGGCGGCCGCCTGGCTGTAACTGGCGGCCAGCGCCATCAGGCCCTGCATCGTGGGCGCGGAGCCGTTCGGCATCTTGTACGCCGAGCGGTCCTTGGCGGTGTCCAGGGCGACCTGGGCGTCCGCGTACTTCCTGACGTCCTCGGGGGCGCTACCGGTGTTGAACTCGTTGAGGGAGACCTGCTCCAGCTTCTCCGCGATCAGGATCTGCTGGGTGGCGTCGGCGTTCTCGTACCGGGTGGTGCCGTTCTGCGCGATGCCGACGAGCAGGCTCAGCATCAGCGAGCGCTGGGTCGAGGCGGAGGCCTTGGCCAGCGACATCGCGTAGATCGCGCGGCCCTTGCTGGTGGCGTTCGCGGAGCCCAGGCCGACCGAGTTGTCGTAGGCCAGCAGCGGGGCGAACATCACCGAGTAGGCGCTGGCGGTCGCGCTGAGGAACAGCTCGGGGCTGTACGCGTTGGCCCGCAGGTGCGGCAGGTCGATGAGCAGGGCCTGGAAGGCGTCGTGGCGGCGCGGCAGCTCACCGGACTTGTCCGAGGCCGCGTAGGCGGCGTTGTACGCCTTCAGCGCGGCGTCGGTGTCGGCGCGGCGCTTGGTGACCTCGTTGTTCGGGTCCTGCTTGGTCAGCAGGGGTATGAGCGTCTTGTCACGCTCGTTCTCCAGCGCTTCGGCGAGCTCGGTCGCGGCCTTGGCCAGCTCGGCGGTCTTCTCGGCGCGGGACGCCTTGATGAAGCCGTCGACCGAGGTGTTCACTCGCAGACCGCCGAAGACGAGACTGATGATCACGGGGATCAGCAGGATCGCGATCAGGCGGGTCGGCACGCGCCAGTTCCGCGGGCGGAGGAACTCGTACCGGCCGGAACCGCCGCCGTCCTCGCCCGTGGCGCCGCCGCTGCGGGGCGCCGAGGGGATGCTCGGGGGTTTCGGGGCGGCTGCGGCCTGGGGGCGTTCCTCGGTGGGAGTGAACGCGGAGAATCCGGCCGGGCCCGCGGGGGTACCGTTCGGCTCGCTCTGGCGGGGCTCGGAGCGCCGCTGCGGGGCGGGTTGCTGCTTACGCCTCACTCGACAACTACCTCTCGGCCGACTGCCGGCCATGGATCAATCCAGCGCTACCCCCGGGCCCTGGCCCGTCGCCGGGCGGGCCGGCGGGAGAGATTCAGGGGTAGCTGGAATTTCAGCACGTGCAGGGATGGGGGACAAACAGCCGTCGTATGGCACCCGCGTCGGCGCAATCCGGACAATCACCGACATGACGGAGCAAAACCGTGGTCATCTGGCGCTGAGTGACGCTGTTTCGCCACTCTGCGTCATTGTTGATCACGAAATGCCTACCGAACTGTTATCCGCTGCTTATACACGGGTCTTGCGCGGGGCCCCGGGAGGACACCGGCCGGTCAGTGGCACGGCCCCGCCGACCCGCTGCTAGGACGGGCCGACGGGGCCGACTGGTTCCTGCTGTCACTCGCGCGCTCGCCTCCGGAGCGCTCGGGATCCGGTGCCGACGGTCGGCGGGCACTGCGCCACCTCCTTCGTCGGTGGCTTGGCCCTTCTCCCTTTCGGCACCGGCGCGCTCCTTCGGCTCGGCGCGGCCGTCACTCGCGCGCTCGCCTCCGGAGCGCTCCTTCGCTTCGGTCCGCTGTGGGGGTTCAGCGGAGTCGGGCGAGGAGGGCGTGTTCGACGAGGGTGATGAGGGCGCTCTTGGCG
>NZ_BNBY01000063.1 GCF_014656195.1 Kitasatospora xanthocidica
AGGTAGTCCGGGCGCACGCCCAGCGACTCCAGCAGTCGGTACAGCGCGGTTTCGAAGGCGAACAGGGCGAGTTGGGCGGTGCCGGTCTGGTTGAGGGCGTCCGCGTCCTCGCCCCACATCACCTCCCGCACGGGGACGTCGAAGCGTGCGAGGACGTCGTCCAGCGCCGAGGCGAAGACGGGGAACGCGTCGTACAGCTCGCGCCCCATGCCGAGGCGCTGGGCGCCCTGGCCGGTGAAGAGGAAGGCGAGGCGGCCGGTGAGGGGCTGGCTGCTGACGATCCCGGGGTGGTTCTTCCCTTCGGCCAGTGCGCGGAGCGCGTCGAGGAGTTCGTCGCGTCCGGTGCCGATGACGACGGCCCGCTGGTCCAGCTGGGCGCGGGTGGTGGTGAGGGAGTGGGCGACGTCGCGCGGGTCGGCGTCCGTCGCCTCGACGTGGGCGAGCAGCCGGGCCGCCTGGCCGCGCAGGGCGTCGACGCTCGCCGCGGAGAGCGGCCAGGCCAGCGGGAGCGAGGAGCCGTCCCGGTCGGCCGCCGGTTCGACGGCTGCCGGTTCGGGGGCCTGCTCGATGATGACGTGGGCGTTGGTGCCGGAGATGCCGAAGGAGGAGACGCCGGCCCGGCGAGGACGCCCGGTCTCCGGCCACTGCCGCGCCTCGGTGAGGAGTTGGACCTTGCCGGCTGACCAGTCGACATGGGTGGACGGCTGGTCGACGTGCAGGGTCTTCGGCATCAGGCCGTGGTGCATCGCCTGGATCATCTTGATGATGCCGCCGGCGCCGGCGGCGGCCTGGGTGTGGCCCAGGTTCGACTTCAACGAGCCGAGCCAGATCGGCTGTTCGCGGTCCTGGCCGTAGGTCGCCTGCAGTGCCTCGGCCTCTATCGGGTCGCCGAGCGCGGTGCCGGTGCCGTGCGCCTCGACCACGTCGACCTCGGCGGGCGTGAGGCCGGCGTTGGCCAGCGCCTGGCGGATCACCCGGCGCTGGGCGGGGCCGCTCGGGGCGGTGAGGCCGTTGGAGGCGCCGTCCTGGTTGACGGCCGTGCCGCGGACGACGGCCAGGATCCGGCGGCCGTTGCGGCGCGCGTCGGAGAGCCGTTCCAGGACCAGTATGGCCGAACCCTCGCCCCAGCCGGTGCCGTTGGCGGCGTCGGCGAAGGACTTGCAGCGGCCGTCGGCCGACAGGCCGCGCTGGCGGGCGAAGGTGAGGAACGGAACGGGGGTGGTCATGACGGTGGCGCCGCCGGCCATCGCGAGGTCCGAGTCGCCGTTGCGCAGGGCCTGGCAGGCGAGGTGCAGGGCGACCAGGGAGGAGGAGCAGGCGGTGTCGAGGGTGACCGCCGGGCCCTCCAGGCCCAGGGTGTACGCGATGCGGCCGGAGGCGACGCTGCTGGTCATCGACGTGGCGAGGTAGCCCTCGGTCTCGGCGTCACCCTCGTTCAGGCGCGGCCAGTAGTCGACGTACATGACGCCGGTGAAGACGCCGGTGTTGCTGCCGCGCAACGCGGTCGGGGCGATGCCCGTACGCTCCAGCGCCTCCCAGGCGGTCTCCAGCAGCAGCCGCTGCTGAGGGTCCATCGACTGGGCGCCGCGCGGTGAGATGCCGAACGGCGTCGGGTCGAACTCGACCGCGTCGTAGAGGAATCCGCCCTCGCGGGTGTAGACGGTGCCGCCCTTCGCGGGGTCGGGGTCGTAGATCGACTCGAGGTCCCAGCCCCGGTTGTCGGGGAAGGCGCCGACGGCGTCGATGCCGTTCGCGACGGTGTGCCAGAGGTCTTCGGGCGAGCGCACCCCGCCGGGGTAGCGGCAGGCCATGCCGACGATCGCGATCGGCTCCTGCTTCTCCGACTCGACCTCCTTCAGGCGCAGTTGGGCCTGGTGGAGGTCGGCGGTCACACGCCGGAGGTAATCGCGCAGCTTGCTCTCATTCGTCGTCATACGATCAACCCCGATTTTTCGGCACGAGTCGGCAGTTCAGTCAGCGGTCAGCAGTCAGCAGTCGGAAGGCGGCGCTCGGAAGGCGGCAGCCGTGAGGCAGCGGTCAGAGGTTCTTCAGGCCGCTGTCGATGAAGTCGAAGAGGTCTTCGTCCGACGCGGCGTGGATGCGGTCGGCCCCGGAGGAACCGGTGCGGTCGTCGGTGGCGGGGGCGTCCCCGTCCTGCTGCAGGGTGTGCAGCTCGACCAGCAAGTCCTGGAGCCTGGCGGACAGTTCGGCTACCGCGGCTTGGTCCAGGGTGGCGGAGTGCAGGCCGCGCTCCAGCGCGTCGAGTTCCGCGGACAGCGCGGGTGCCGCGGCCTCCTGCGGGGCGGCCGGCGCGGCGGCCAGTTCGGCCTGGAGGTAGCCCGCGAGCGTACTGGGCGTGGGGTGCTCGAAGACCAGGCCGACCGGGAGGCGTAGGCCGGTGGCGGTGCCGAGGTGGTTGCGGAGTTCGACGGAGGTGAGGGAGTCGAACCCGACCTCGGTGAATGCCTGGTTGAGTCCGATGGCGCTCGTCTCGCCGTGTCCGAGGACGGTGGCGGCGGTGGTGCGGACGAGGGTGAGGAGGTGGTTGTGCTGTTCGG
>NZ_BNBY01000064.1 GCF_014656195.1 Kitasatospora xanthocidica
CCGTCAAACGCGAACCCACGCTCCAGGCCCACCTCGCCGCGCGAGGTTAAACGTCAAGCTGAGGTCAGTCACGGCGCGTTCCTTGAGGAGTTCCGGCCCGGTGATCCGACGGTAGCGCCAAGTAGTGCTGTGACCGAGAAGGTTCGCCGGGTGGGTGCGATCAGTCGGAGCGCGCTGCTTTCCATATCCACGAGGTTCGGCGGGGAAGGCCGTCCAGTTCCTGGCGGCCGGTGCACCAGAGAAGCACCTGGACGGGGTCTCCAGGAGGGGCGTCGGGGAACAGCCGACCGAGCACGGCCGCGCATAGCGGTGCGGGCGGCTGCCAGTCCACGGCCAGTCCCTGTGTGATGTCGTGTGTGTGCAGCAGGGCTTCAGCGACGCCCATGGCTGCGAAGCCTTCGGGATCACAGGGACCCCAGTGCCAGGCCCTCGAGGTCGGACTGGCTGCGGCCAGTACGGAGCTGAGGAGGCGGCCGCAGGCGGTGACCGTCTGGAGTACCTCGGTCGGGGAGGCAGTGGGGCGGACGTTCAGGTCGAAAGGGAGGTAGGAGTCGGCGGGACTTGCTGCCACCTGCCCCGCGTAGGCCAGCAGGTCGTGCCCGATGTGCACCGCCGTTTCCCAGCAGCTCCACGTCAGCGGACCTGCCGGCACCGTCCAATCCTCGTCGGCATGCGGTCCCAGTACCTTCAGCAACTCTGCCAAGGCTGTGTCGACGTCCCGGTGGTCCATGCGGAGCTCCTCGTGAGGTTCGTGCTGTGCAACTGGGCTGTGCTCGTGGCGTCTTTCACGCCGCTCGGCTTCCGGGTCGCCCTCCCCACCGGACGCCCTGCTCGCTGCGGATGCGGGCTCGTTCCTTGCGCTGGGCCGCGAGAACGTCGGGATGGCGGGCGTTGGCATTGCGCCAGCGCAGGTAGGCGAGCAGTTTGCGGATGGACCAGCGGGTGAAGGGCTGCCCGAGCTTGCTGGGGCGCGTGGTGGCCGTCTGGACAACGAAGTCCTCGTCGTCAGGACCGAGTAGGCGGGGACGGCCTCCCTCCCGCCGAGGGCCCAGGCAGGCCAGCCCGATCTCGTTGAATCGGTGGATCACATCGCGCACGGTGTGCTCGTCCGCCTGGACCAGCTGGGCGATCACCGGCACCCGGTTGCCGCCGGCCGAGGCCAGCAGCATCATCGCCCGCCGGCAGCGCACGGTGTTCGTGCTGCCACGGCGCACGATCCGCTGTAACTGCTGGCCCTCCCGGTCCGTGAGCCTACGGACCCTGACCGGCTCTGCCACTGGCCTTGCTCCTCCGAGTTGAACGTCTCGCGACATCCAACCGGCTCAAGACCTGCGAGCGCCAACCCGGTGGACCTTCCCGGTCACAGCAGTAGTCAGGCGCATCACCGAATTCGACAGGGATTGCCGCCGACCGTCCCCACAGGGTTCGATGACCGCCATGTCCACCACGCGTCCGGTCCTGTACCTGTTCGGCTCCGCCGCCCCGCCGGTCCTGAACGTGGCGCAGGTCGTGCGCCACGCCCAGTTCAGGGGGTGGGAGGTCGCGCTCGGGCTCACCCCGACCGCGGAGGGCTGGCTCCAGGACGGGCTCCCCACGCTGAGGCGTCTGACCGGCCATCCGGTGAAGTCCACCTATCGTCGGCCGGGCGACCCGGAGGTCCTCCCGCCCGCCGACGCGGTCCTCTTCGCGCCCGCGACGATGAACAGCATCAACAGCCTGGCCCTCGGCATCACGACCTCCTGGGTCGTAGGGTTCGCCGCCGAGGCGATCGGCAAGGGAATCCCGCTGACGGTGATGCCGTGCACGAACACGGCGCTGACCGGCCACCCCCAGTTCCCCCGCAGCGTCGCCACCCTGCGCGAGGCCGGCGTGCGCGTGCTGCTCGGCGAAGGTGGCTTCGTCCCGAACGCTCCCGGCCAGGGGCGACCGGAGGCTTACCCGTGGGAGGCCGCACTCGTCGCTGTCGAGGAGTCCATCGGGCGGTGACCCTCGGCTCCGAGGTAGCCCGGCCGACGGAGGCTGTGTACGGGCGGGCTACGGCACTAAGGCGTGTCTGACAAATGATCATCTGGCCGGTTCGCGGAGCCAGAGGATCAGGGAGGCC
>NZ_BNBY01000065.1 GCF_014656195.1 Kitasatospora xanthocidica
CAAGGACGAGGGCGAGGGCGGCAAGGCGCTCGCGGGCTTCCTCGCCGACCAGAAGTTCATCTGACCCAGAAGTCCAGCTGAGCCGCACCCACCACCCCTCGAACCTGCGAAACACGGAGACATTGAGCAATGGCTGAGATTCTCGTCCTGGTCGACCACGCCGACGGTGCGGTCCGCAAGCCGGCCCTGGAGCTGCTGACCCTGGCCCGCCGCATCGGCGAGCCGTCCGCCGTCGTCCTGGGCGCCGGTGCCGCGGCCGGCGACATCGCCGCCAAGGCCGCCGAGTTCGGCGCCGCGAAGGTGTACGTCGCCGACGGCGCCGAGTTCACCGACCAGCTGGTCGTCCCCAAGGTGGACGCCCTGGCCCAGATCGCCAAGGCCAACGACGTGGCCGCCGTCCTGGTGACCTCCTCCGGCGAGGGCAAGGAGGTCGCCGCCCGCGTCGCGCTGCGCCTGGGCTCCGGCATCATCACCGACGCGGTGGACCTCCGCGTCGGCGACGAGGGCCCGGTCGCCACCCAGTCGGTGTTCGCCGCCTCGTACACCGTCGAGTCGCGCGTCAGCAACGGCGTGCCGGTCATCACCGTCAAGCCGAACGCCGTCGCCCCGGAGGCCGCTCCGGCCGCCGGCGCGGTGGAGTCCGTGTCGGTGGAGTTCACCGGCAACGCCGCCAAGGTCACCGCGCGCACCCCGCGGGTGTCCACCGGCCGCCCGGAGCTGACCGAGGCCGCGATCGTGGTCTCCGGCGGCCGTGGCGTCGGTGCCGCCGAGGGCTTCGGCGTGGTCGAGGAGCTCGCGGACGCGCTCGGCGCGGCCGTCGGCGCCTCCCGTGCCGCCGTCGACGCCGGCTGGTACCCGCACAGCAGCCAGGTCGGCCAGACCGGCAAGCAGGTCTCCCCGCAGCTGTACGTGGCCAACGGCATCTCGGGCGCCATCCAGCACCGGGCCGGCATGCAGACCTCGAAGACCATCGTGGCCGTCAACAAGGACCCCGAGGCCCCGATCTTCGAGCTGGTCGACTACGGCGTGGTCGGCGACCTCTTCCAGGTGCTGCCGCAGCTCACCGCCGAGGTGACGGCCCGCAAGGGCTGATCCCGCGGGAACACCAGGAGGGCGTGGCACCGGGTACTCGGTGCCACGCCCTCCGTCGTTCGGCCGCCGGCTCGAACCGCTCCGTTCACTCCGCGAAAGCCGCCAGGTGCTGCGTGAATCCTCCCTGGGAGGGCGGCAGCGGACGCGGCTCCTGGTCCTGCACCACGGGCGGTTCCTCCACCGTCAGCAGCCGCAGCTCCGGCTGGTCGGAGTCGGGGGAGGAGAGCAGCCGCACCCGGGTGCCGACCGGCACGGTGCTGCGCAGCCCGTCCACGATGCACCAGACGTCGAAGCCCTCCGCCATGCGGATCAGCGACTTCTGCCGGACGAGCGGCGTCCGGGCCTGCTCGACCGCGCAGCGCCGGACCACGCCGGTGCCCTCGCTGGGCTCCAGCCGGAGGTCGGTGGAGCCGCAGGTGGGGCAGAGCAGCCGCTGGAAGGTCGGGTTGTTGCACCACGCGCAGCGCTGGAAGTACAGCGTCGTGCTGCGGGTGTCGGCATCGATGGCTGAGGGGACCACGCTGTCATCTCCCTGCGCTCGGAGCGGCTTGTTCGGCAGAAGTTCCGCAGAAGTTCGGCACGGAAAGGATAGGGAACTCAGTACCGCCAAGGGAAGGCACTGAGTTCCCTTTTTGCCGCACGCATGCATAATGAAGGGTACTGAGTACCGTCGTGAAACAGGAGTGACGATCATGAGCCAGGACTTCGATCTCTTCCGTATCTCCGAGGAGCACGAGATGCTCCGTGAGGCGGTGCGTTCGCTGGCCGAGGCGAAGATCGCTCCGTTCGCGGCGGAGGTGGACGAGCAGGGGCGGTTCCCGCAGGAGGCGTTGGACGCGTTGCAGGGGAACGACCTGCATGCGGTGCACGTGCCGGAGGTGTACGGCGGTGCGGGTGCGGACGCGTTGGCGAC
>NZ_BNBY01000066.1 GCF_014656195.1 Kitasatospora xanthocidica
TGGTGGGGGTGGCTTCGCGCAGGAGGGTGGTGAGGGTGTGGCGGTCGGTGGTGTCGCAGGCCGCGATGCGGACGGTGGCGCCGAGTTGGGTGAGTTCGGTGGTGAGTTGGGTGGCGCCGGGTGCGTCGGGTCCGCGGCGGCTGGTGAGGAGGAGGTGGCGGACGCCGTGGTGGGTGATGAGGTGGCGGGCGATCAGTGCGCCGAGGGTGCCGGTGCCGCCGGTGATGAGGACGGTGGCGTCGGGGTCGAAGGGGGTGGGTTGGTGGGTGGTGTCCACTGCCGCCCGGACCAACTGCGGGACGAGGGCGACACCGTTGCGGACGGCGAGCTGAGGTGAACCCGCGAGGTGCGGGACGGCGACGGGCAGGGAAGCCGCGCTGTCCAGGTCCAGCAGGGTGATGCGGTCGGGCTGCTCGTTCTGGGCGCTGCGGAACAGGCCCCACAGGGCCGCCGCGGCGAGGTCGACCTCGGTGTCCTCGTCGGAGACCACGACGGCGTGACGGGTGAGCACCACGAGCCGGGTGTCGGTCAGTTCGTCGTCGGCCAGCCACTGCTGGACGGCCGCCAGGAAGCGATGGGTGACGGTCCGCGCCTGCTCGGGCGGGGTGCCGGGCACCGGGTTGTAGGGCAGGTAGACCACCGCGGGGTCGTGCTGCTTCAGGTCGGCCAGGTCGGAGACGTGGCGGAGCCCGAGCTCGGCGGTCCAGTCGGCCTCACCCAGGACGACCGCGCGAGGGCCGGTCGAGGCGTCGGCCGCGTCGGTGGCGCCGACGGCACCGAGGGCGCGCCACTCCAGCTGGTGCAGCGTGTTGCGGGCGGTGCCGGCGGCGGCGATCTGGTCCGGGTCGAACTCGCGCAGGGTGAGCGAGTCCAGGGTCAGTACCGGTCGGCCGGTGGTGTCGGCCGCGGTGAGCGCGACCTCGCCGGTGCGGCGGGGGGTGATCCGGATACGCAGGGCACGCGCGGCGGTGGCGTGCAGGTGCAGGCCGGACCAGGAGAACGGCAGGGAGCCCCGGTCGGAGGCGGCGGAGGTCAGCGTGATGGCGTGCAGGGCGGCGTCGAGCAGGGCCGGGTGCAGGTTGTACGGCGTCGGGTCCTCGTCCTCGGGGAGGGCGATCTCGGCGTAGACCTCCTCGCCGAGACGCCAGGCAGCCCGCAAGCCCTGGAACACCGGACCGTAGTCGAGGCCACCGGCGGCCATGCGGTCGTAGACCCCCGTGACATCCAGGGCCTCGGCGCCCGCGGGCGGCCAGCTGGTGACCGGCTCGGCCACGGGGCTCCCGGCCGGGGCGAGGGTGCCTTCGGCGTGGCGGGTCCAGTCCTGCTCGTCGGGGAGGCGGGAGTGGATGGTCAGGGCGCGGCAACCGGTCGCGTCGGGCGCGCTGACCGAAGCCTGGAGCTGGACCGTGCCCTGTTCGGGGATGGTCAGCGGGGCGTGGAGCGTCAGCTCCTGGACCACCGGGCAGCCGGTCCGGTCACCGGCCTGGGTGGCCAGCTCCACGAAGGCGGTACCCGGCAGGACGATCGCACCGCCCACCTGGTGATCGGTCACCCACCGCTGGTCGGCCACCGAGAGCCGACCGGTGAGCAGGAGCCCGTCACCGTCCGCCAGAGCGAGCGTGGCGGTCAGCAGCGGGTGGCCGACGGCCTGGAGCCCGGTGGCGCCGAAGTCCTTCACGGCGGTGCCGGCCGCGTCGATCCAGTAGCGCTTGCGCTGGAAGGCGTAGGTGGGGAGGGGGATGGTGTGGGCGGTGGGGTTGAGGGGGGTGAGGTGGAGGGTGGCGAGGGCGGTGGTGAGTTGGCGGGGTTCGGGGTGGTTGCGCCTTGTGGTGGGGGTGGTGTTGGGGGTGAGGGGGGTGAGGGCGGCGTCGGGGCCTATTTCGAGGTGGGTGGTGACGCCTTGGGTGG
>NZ_BNBY01000067.1 GCF_014656195.1 Kitasatospora xanthocidica
AGGCGGCCGCCCCTCACGCTTCGAGATGTCGAGTAACGAAGCTGAAGGAACGGCCGCTGGTGATGAGTCTCCCTGTGCAGTTGCCCGCCGTCGAGCAGTGGGGTGTGCTGTCCCGCTTTCGGATGGACTTCTACGAGTGCCTGTACACGCGCGCGGACGTGCTCTTCGAGCTCACCGACGCACTGCTGTGCACGGACGGGCCGGTCAGGACGCTGGTGGACTTGTCACTGGCGGCCGAGCACCGGCGTGGGCACGGTGCGATGTACGCCGCGCTGGATCGGGGCTGGCTCGAGCCCGCCCGACTGCGCCGCGCGCTGGCCGCCCTGCCGATCCCTCGCCTCGCTGACGGGCGCATCGCTCTGGCCGTCGATGTCTCGCAGTGGCTCCGTCCCGACGCTCCCACCAGCGATGACCGCCTGTTCTGCCATGTCTACGGGCGCGGCCGGAGCGCGGACCAGCTGATCCCCGGCTGGCCCTACTCCTTCGTCGCCGCCCTGGAGACCGGCCGCACCTCCTGGACCGCGCTGCTGGACGCGGTCCGGCTGGGACCGGCCGACGACGCCACCGCGGTGACCGCCGACCAACTTCGCGAGGTCACCGGCCGCCTGATCGACGCCGGGCACTGGCGGTCTGGCGACCCGGACATCCTGCTCGTCATGGACGCCGGCTACGACGTCACCCGCCTGGCCCATCTCCTGTCCGACCTGCCCGTCGAGCTCATAGGCCGACTGCGTTCGGACCGGGTCATGCTCCGGGATGCAGGCGAGCCCCGCTCCACACCCAAGGGCGGACGCCCACGCAAGCACGGCAGGGCCTTCACCTTCGCCAAGCCCGAGTCCTGGCACGAGCCCGACGCCATCACCTGCACCGAAACCACCCGCTACGGCAAGGCTGAGGCGAAGGCGTGGGACCGGATGCACCAGCGCCTGCAAAAGCGCGGGCCCTGGCTCGACCACGAAGGCGAAATCCCCATCACCCACGGCACGTTGGTCCGCCTCAAGGTCGATCACCTGCCCGGCGAACGCGAAGCGAAGCCGCTGTGGCTATGGTCCTCTGCCACCGGCGTCGATACCGTCCATCTGGACCGGATCTGGCGTACCTTTCTGCGCAGATTCGACCTTGAGCACACCTTCCGCCTACTCAAGGGCACCCTCGGCTGGACGGCGCCGCACTTCCGCGCACCGGACACCGCCGACCTTTGGACCTGGCTGGTCATCGTCGCCCACACCCAGCTCCGCCTGGCCCGCCCACTCGCTGCCGATCTGCGCCGCCCTTGGGAACGCCCGTTGTCAGAAGCAAAGTTGACACCGGCCCGGGTCCGCAGAGGGTTCCGCAACATCCGCGTGAAGGTCCCCACTCCGGCCCGCGTGCCGAAACCCTCCCGACCCGGCCCCGGACGGCCACCGGGTTCGAAGAACCGCAACCCGGCACCCCGCCACGACGTCGGCAA
>NZ_BNBY01000068.1 GCF_014656195.1 Kitasatospora xanthocidica
CTGTCGGATGACCAGTGGGCTGTGCTGGAGCCGTTGTTGCCGGGTGCCGGCGTGGGGCGTCCGGCGAGGTCGCGCCGCAGGCTGGTCGACGGGGTTCGGTGGCGAGTGCGGACTGGCGCTCCGTGGCGGGACGTTCCGCCGGAGTACGGTCCCTGGCAGACGATCTACGGGTTGTTCCGCCGCTGGCAACGACAAGGTGTCTGGCAGCGAATCCTGACTGCTCTGCAGGCGAGGGCCGATGCGGCAGGGCTGATCGTCTGGGAGGTGAACGTCGACTCGACGGTCTGCCGGGCCCACCAGCACGCCGCCGGAGCCCGGCGGGACGGGGCCAGTCAGAAGGAGCCGCCGGGTGGCGTGGGCGAGGAGCCCGCGGATCACGGACTGGGTCGTTCGCGGGGCGGCTTCACGACCAAGATCCATCTGGCGTGCGAGCAACTCCAAAGACCGATGTCCCTGCTCGTCACAGCTGGTCAGCGCGGCGACTCGCCGCAGTTCGAGGCGGTGCTCGAAGCGATCCGGGTGCCCCGGACCGGCCCGGGGCGACCGCGCACCCGTCCGCTTCGGGTGCGCGGCGACAAGGCGTATTCGTCCAGGGTCAACCGGGCCTACCTGCGCAGACGCGGCATCCAGTGCACCATTCCGGAACCGGCCGACCAGATCCGCAACCGCAAGCGGCGGGGCGCTGGCGGTGGCCGTCCGCCCGTCTTCGACCGCGAGGACTACAAGGCCCGCCATGCCGTGGAGTGCGGCATCAGCCGGCTGAAGCAGAACCGGGCGGTGGCCACCCGGTTCGACAAACTCGCCGTCCGCTTCGAGGCGGCCGTCCTCGTCGCCGCGATCAACCAGTGGCTGTGAGATCCGACGTGTCGGGCTCGCGTGCCATGCTGGCCGCGAGCCCGGAGCGGGGCGTCGCACGAGGGGAGAGACCGGTGGCCGCTGACTACTACTGCGCCGACAGCGAGAACGGCGACCACATCGACGACCCGTCCGAAGACGCCATCTTCATGCTGGTCGACGACCTCAACGACATCGACAACACGTTCGTCGTCATCCAGCCCGACGAGGACGACCCCGTCTGGTACGTCTCGGTCACCGTCCTCGACGAGGGCGGATACGAGATCGTCCGCCGCGACGCGAGCCGCCGCGAACACGACGTGATCACCGAGACCAGCATCGGCACGATCGCGCGCGACCTCATCCTCTGGCTGGCCG
>NZ_BNBY01000069.1 GCF_014656195.1 Kitasatospora xanthocidica
TCGGTGCGCAGCGGGTTGATCTCGGAGACGGCGCCGACGAGCGTGGTCTTGCCGACACCGAAGCCGCCCGCGACGACGATCTTCGCGGAGGTGGTGGCGCGGGTGGGGGCGGCCGCGTTAGAGCTTGCGAAGTCCACTGAGGACCCTTTCGAGCAGCGTGACGTCGGGCTGGTTTCCGGATTCGCCGCCGGAAGCGGGCTGGTGGATGGCGACCAGGCCGGCCTCGGCCAGGTCGGCCACGAGAATGCGGGCCACTCCCAGGGGAAGGGAGAGCAGCGCCGACACCTCCGCGACGGATTTGACCTCCGTGCACAGGGTGCAGATCCGCTGGTGCTCGGGGAGCAGGGTGGCCAGGCGCTGCGGATCGACGTCGGCGGAGACCAGGGCCTCCAGCGCGAGTTCGTAGCGCGGCCGGGTGCGGCCACCGGTCATCGCGAACGGGCGGATCAGCGGGCCCGAGTCGGGCTCGTCCTCGAACTCCTCGACGTGGCCGGGCTCCTGGGCGGGCCGGTAGCCGGGCGTCGGCTCGGGCGCCGGCGACTGGGCCGGGTAGCCGGGCGCCGGGGCACCGTAGGAGGGCTGCTGCCGGGAGTACTGGTCGTACTGGCCGTACTGCTCTTCGGGCCTGGCGTACGGGTGCTGGGGCTGCCCGTACTGGTGCCGGCCGTACTCCTGACCGTGGCCGACGCCGGGTGCTCCGAAGGCGTCATGGCCTGTGCCAGGGTACGGAAGACCGTACTGGCCGCTGCGGTCGTCGGGCGGTGTCACGGTTCCTCTCCTCACAGGGTGCGGCGGTGCGGTTCGAGCTTCGGCGCGAGTCCGGAGCCGGTGGTGCGAAGGCCGTACAACGTCCGAACCCGAGCCCGCCGAAGCGGGCCCGGGAAGGACGCGGAGGTACTTCGAATACCTGGACGGTATCCGACGAACCGTCAGTGCAGGAGACTGCCCTGGAGTTCCGCGCGAAGTGCGGGGGTGAGGACGGCGCCGGCG
>NZ_BNBY01000070.1 GCF_014656195.1 Kitasatospora xanthocidica
CGGTCGCTTCGTCGTAGTGGGTGCGGGTCTTGAGGCATCCGTGGAGGATGCCGACGAGCCGGTTGCCGAGCTGGCGGAGGGCGGGGTTGTAGCCGGCTTCGCGGGCTCGTTGCTTGTCGTAGTAGCGGCGGGCGCCCGGTGAGGCGCGCAGGGCGGAGAACGCCTGGCGTTGGAGGGCGTCGGCGAGCCGGTTGTTGCGCACGTAGCGGGCCTGGACGCTGTGGCTCTTGCCGGAGGCCCGAGTGACTGGGCTGGTCCCGGCGTAGTTCTTGCGGGCCTTGGCTGAGCTGTAGCGGGTGGGGTCGTCCCCGAACTCGGCGAGCACCCGGGCGCCGGTGATCTCGCCGATGCCAGGCATCGACAGGTAGATCTCAGCGTCCGGGTGCGCGAGAAAATGTGCCCTCACCTGCTCTTCCATCGCGGCTATCTGCTCGTTGAGGGCGAGCAGGAGGCAGGCGTGGGCGGTGGTGGCGGCCGCGTAGGCGGCCGTGAGCGGCTCGGGCAGCTCCAGGTATGTCTCGCGCAGTGTGGCCTGGATCGCGCCGGCCTTCTGGTCCCGGTCGCGGCGCCGGGCCCGGGCCAGGACGGCGGCGATCTGGGTGCGGGTCAGCTTCGCCGCCGTCTGCGGCGTGGGTGCCTTGATCAGCAGTTCCAGCGCGTCGGCGCTGGTCAGCTCCAGGGACGCGTATGCGGTCAGCGCCCCGGGGAAGTACTCGCGCAACGTGCTGCGGAGCCGCTGGAAGGTGCGGGTGCGTTCCCAGATCAGGGTCTGGTGGGCGCGGGTGACGACCTTGACGGCCTGGGCCTGGTCACTATCGCCGGCGATGGGCCGCAGCTGGTCGCGGTCGATGCGGACCATGTCGGCGAGCGCGTGGGCGTCGCCCTTGTCGCTCT
>NZ_BNBY01000071.1 GCF_014656195.1 Kitasatospora xanthocidica
TCGGTGCGCAGCGGGTTGATCTCGGAGACGGCGCCGACGAGCGTGGTCTTGCCGACACCGAAACCGCCCGCCACGACGATCTTTGCCGACGTCGTGGCACGGGCGGATCCGTTAGAGCTTGCGAAGTCCACTGAGGACCCTTTCGAGCAGCGTGACATCGGGCGTTCCGCCCGACTCGCCCGCGGCGGCGGGCTGGTGGATGGCGACGAGACCGGCTTCCGCGAGGTCGGCGACGAGGATGCGGGCGACACCGAGCGGCACACCGGCCAGCGCGGAGATCTCCGCGATGGACTTGACCTCACGGCAGAGGTTGACGATCCGGGCGTGCTCGGGCAGCAGCCCGCCGGTGCGCTCGGCGGAGCCGGTGGTGGAGATCAGGGCCTCGATGGCGAGCTGGTACCGGGGACGGGTCCGGCCACCGGTCATCGCGTACGGGCGGACCAGCGGCTGCTGCTCGTAGCCGTCGGACTGCTGCCCGCCGTAGCCGCTGCCGTACCCGTTGCCGTACGGGCCGGCGGGTGTCGAGGGCGGGGTCATGGGTCCTCCTTGTGCTGCAGCCTTGAGCAGCCGGTTCCAGCTGGGGTGATGCCAGCTGAGGCGGGATCAGCTGCCTGAGGCTAGCTGAGGGTGAGACGCCGGGTCCGGTCGGGTCGGACCCGGCGGGGAGGTGGGACGGTGGGTGGATCCGTGCGGGCTCCGGTCAGTGCAGGAGACTGCCCTGGAGTTCCGCGCGAAGTGCGGGGGTGAGGACGGCGCCGGCG
>NZ_BNBY01000072.1 GCF_014656195.1 Kitasatospora xanthocidica
GTCCAGGACGGTGTCGGCGGTGGGTGCGTGGAGTTCGTCGACGATGCGGCCGTCGGCGAGGAAGACGACGCGGTCGGCGTAGGAGGCGGCGACGGGGTCGTGGGTGACCATGACGACGGTCTGGCCGAGTTCGCGGACGGAGTTGCGGAGGAAGGAGAGGATCTCGGCGCCGGAGCGGGAGTCGAGGTTTCCGGTGGGTTCGTCGGCGAAGACGATGTCGGGCTTGCCGGCGAGGGCGCGGGCGCAGGCGACGCGCTGCTGCTGGCCGCCGGAGAGCTGGGAGGGGCGGTGGCTGAGGCGGTCGGAGAGGCCGACGGTGTCGACGACGCGGTCGAGCCAGGGCTTGTCGGCCTTGCGGCCGGCGATGTCCATCGGGAGGGTGATGTTCTCCAGGGCGGTCAGGGTGGGGAGCAGGTTGAAGGCCTGGAAGATGAAGCCGATGTGGTCGCGGCGCAGTTGGGTGAGCTGCTTGTCCTTGAGGCCGACGAGTTCGGTGTCGCCGATGGTGGAGGAGCCCGAGGTGACGGTGTCGAGTCCGGCCATGCAGTGCATGAGGGTGGACTTGCCGGAGCCGGAGGGGCCCATGATGGCGGTGAACTCGCCCTGGGGGAAGGTGACGCTGACGTTGTCGAGGGCGACGACGCGGGTCTCCCCCTCCCC
>NZ_BNBY01000073.1 GCF_014656195.1 Kitasatospora xanthocidica
CGGGGATCGTGGCAGCGATGCCCCGACGCCGCAGCAGATGCCGGATCGCCCTGCTGGAATAGGCCTTGTCGCCCAGCACCCGCAACGGTGTCGTGCGCGGGCGGCCTGTTGCGGCTCGCGGGACGTGGATCCCGTCCAGGACCTCGGCGAACGTGGTGGCGTCGTTGACGTTGCCCGGGGTGAGCACGATCGACAGCGGCAGGCCGCGGCCGTCGACGGCGAGGTGGACCTTCGTGGTCAGCCCGCCTCGGGACCGGCCGAGGGCCTGGCGCGTCTGTGAGCGGCCCGGATCTTCCAGTTCGTCCCCGTCCGCGTCCCCTTTTTGCGGGCGCCGGCGGCGTGCTGGTGGGCCCGGTTGACCGTGGAGTCGACGGCGACGGTCCACTCCACCCGGCCCACGGCGTCGTCGCGGACCTGGACGTGCTCCAGCAGCCTCGCCCAGGTGCCGTCCGCTTCCCAGCGGGCGAACCGCTCGTAGACGGTCTGCCACGGTCCGTACCGCTCGGGCAGGTCGCGCCACGGGGCCCCGGTCCGAAGCCGCCACAGCACACCGTTGACCACCTGCCGGTGATCACGCCACGGGCGGCCACGCCCATCCACCTGCGG
>NZ_BNBY01000074.1 GCF_014656195.1 Kitasatospora xanthocidica
TGGGGGTGAGGGTGGTGAGGTTGGTGAGGGGGGTGGTGGTTGTGGTGGTGGCGGTGGTTCGGGTGGTGGTGGGGGTGGTGAGGTGGCGGAGGACGGTGGGGAGGGTGGTGGGGTTGGTGGTGCGGAGGGTGCGGGTGTTGAGGTGGGCGGGGATGGGGTTGGTGAGTGGGGTGGTGAGGGCGGTGTCGAAGGCGGTGAGGCCGTCGTGGTTGGTGAGGGGGGTGATGCCGGTGCGGGTGAGGCGTTGGTGGTCGGTGGTGTGGAGGGTGGCGGTCATGGTGCTGGTTTGTTCCCAGAGTCCCCAGGCGAGGGATTGGGCGGGGAGTCCGGTGGTGTGGCGGTGGTGGGCGAGGGCGTCGAGGTAGGCGTTGGCGGCGGCGTAGTTGGCTTGGCCGGGGGTGCCGAGGGTGGCGGTGATGGAGGAGAAGAGGATGAAGTGGGTGAGGTCGAGGCCGAGTTGGAGGGTGAGGTCGTGGAGGTGGTGGGCGGCGTGGGCTTTGGGGGCGAGGACGGTGTCGAGGCGTTGGGGGGTGAGGGTGGTGATGGTGGCGTCGTCGGTGATGCCGGCGGTGTGGATGATGGCGCGGA